>CBDFNI010000001.1:0-5270 GCA_965250175.1 Planctomycetota bacterium
ACAATCACGCCTTTGCCAGCCGCCAGTCCATCAGCTTTAATAACCACCGGGGCTCCGATACGCTCGACATGTTCAATCGCCCTTTCACGTTTACGAAAAACGGCAAACCCGGCAGTCGGAATATTATAATCCTGCATAAACTTTTTGGTGAAAACTTTACTGCCCTCAAGTATTGCCGCCTTTTTTGACGGCCCGAATATCCGCAAACCCTTTTTTTCAAAGGCATCGACAACCCCCAGGGTTAATGAGACTTCAGGCCCTACGAGGGTAAGATCGATTTTTTGTTTTAGAGCAAATTCAAGCAGACCTTTTACGTCTTCTGAACTGACAGGAACACAATCAGCCAACTTACTAATCCCTGCATTTCCGGGGGCGCAGTAAATTTTCGATACACGCGGACTCTGATTCAGCTTCCAAACTAAAGAATGTTCCCTGCCGCCAGAACCGATAACCAATACTTTCATAGGGCAAATCTCCTTTCAAATCTTTTAATTCCAAAAATAAAAACACCTAACCCGGGTTTCTCGACAAGCCGAGACGCCGGATAGACAAAGTGTAAGGGGTTTGAGCTATACTTTAGTATGCACCCTTAAAGACAGGGTATAAACTAAACGCCTTTCAGTGCAGGCTATACGGATGTATCGGCTTGCCTTATGCGAACAGTTCAGCATATTTTAAATTTACAGCATTCGTGAACACTCTGTTCCTGTCAATCTCCCGTGTACCATCTTCTATGCCCTTAGACTATCACCATTCACTATTAAATGCTGAAATGTTCGTGAGAAATGCGGGCTAACCCCATATCTTAAATTGCCTGAAATGACATTTAATGGTTTTGCTCAAAACCAATACATGAAACAAAACAACGAATCAACCACAATGTGGCACAAGGATTTCTTTCTATGTGACAAAAAAGGTTAAGATTGCTGATACACATCTGTATTTACGCATCAAACTACCTTTATGCTTCAAATTTTGTCAAGATATTGTGAATGAGCAATCAATTATAAATATAAAAAATTACAATTTTTGCCTTGACATCCATTAGTTATATTTCTATCATAGTCCCGCTAAATGAATAAGCATTCATCTGGTCATGCCTTTACAGTACCATCTTTATTAATTTGTTTTGTGTTGTAATCATTGATGAAAAGTTCAGATAAACACGAAAAAATAATCCGCGCGGCAGTCAAAGTTTTTGCCAAAAAAGGCTTTTTCAGTGCCAGAATATCTGATATTGCCAAAGCGGCTAAAGTGGCTGACGGCACAATTTATCTTTATTTCAACAACAAGTTTGACATTCTCATATCTGTTTTTGACGAAGAAATCGGGAAGTTTATTGCTCAAACAAAAAAACTTGTTGATCAGGAAGAAACCCCTCAAAAGAAAATAGAGATTTTCGCTCTTAAGCATCTTTCAATGGCCAAAGAAAATAAGAGTCTTGCTGAAATCATACAGATGGAACTGCGGCAAAGTCACAAGTTGATTAAAGAGTATCGCAAAACCATCTTCAGCGAATATGTTGATATTATCTCGAACATCATCCGCCAGGGCCAGGAAAAAGGCATTTTCCGAGAGGATGTAAAACCCGGAATAGCCAAAAGAGCTTTTTTCGGCGCTCTCGATGAAATGACGAGACTCTGGGTTTTATCTCCCAAGCCTCCCTATGATATCGAAGATACCGCGAAACAGATCAGTAATATGTTTCTTATCGGTATTAATTCCAGATAAAATTACCGCTTTCCAAAACATCCGCAGTATGCCTGTGCATTTCGCGTCGGCATAGCCCCTTATATAGAAAATTCTCAAACTGTAATCAGAAGTATCTCAGAAGAACATATTTCCACGACTAGTCATTTGCCGGTGCAGTAATATTCATTATTTCAAACTCACGAATTCCACCTGGTGTAACAACTTTCGCTTCATCGCCTATCTCTTTGCCGAGAATAGCTCTTCCGAGCGGCGACCGTATTGAAATGACCCCTTTTTCCACATCAGACTCTTCAGGGCCCAATAGCTGATACGTAACTTCAACGTCTTCATCCAGGTCCAGCATGGTAACAACTGTGCCAAATACCGCTCTGGAGCAATTCACTTCAGAACAGTCGATAACCTCGGCACGGCTCAGTTTATCCTTCAACTCGAGTATCCTGCCCTCTACATGCCCCTGGCGCTCTTTGGCCGCATGGTATTCAGCATTTTCCTTTAAATCTCCATGTTCACGGGCTACCTCAATAGCCTTGATCACATCATGCCTCTCCCGGCGCTCCAAATTCTCCAATTCCATTCTAAGTCTATCAAAACCCATTCTTGATACGGGCATTCTCTCAATCATATTATTTTCCTTTTTAAAACTTGCTTACCATCTATACATAACTGACAAAAATATTTTGTTGTGTTGATAAACATCCAGATCAACATATCCATACGAAGCGGCAAGGGTATAATTCTTTGCTATCTCGAAATTGAGACTTCCTTTAAACTCATGAAGATCATTATCATCAGAATCATATCCTAGAGAATATTCTATTGTATAATAACTGGGAATTCCTCTTGCAAGGGCATCATTGGATAATTGATGTTTAAAATAAAAAGAAAACCTTGTAATCCAGTAATCCTGAGGAGACCAGTAGGGATGGTCATCAGGAGCAAACCCATCACCTGCAGGCAGCCCGGGCTTTTGCCCTTCCTTGGAGTCATAAAAGTCATAATTATAACTGATTTTTACCAAGGTGGGCTCTGGCAGGAAAATATAGGATGCCCAAAAAGTAGAGTTTTTTGTCCAGTTGGAATCTGAATAGTCTATAAAATCATAATAACCACCAAGAACTATTCTGGGGAAAAAATCAAACAAAAATTCTATCTTATAGTCCCGCCTTTTAATATTTCTCTTAAGGCTGGCTATAGTATCAGCTGTAACATCCTGCTTTACAGAAAAAACAGCCCGCATCTCATCAGCAATTTTCCCGGTAATAACACCATAAAAGAGAGGAGTGGTACTATATCCGCTTCCAATATCTTCAAAGCCACCTGCAAGGGATAGGCTCAGTGCCTGAGATATCTTTGCATCATACGTCAGCATCGTACGCCAGGCCCACACGGACTGATCATCATCCGTTGATTCATAATCAATCCTGGCAAGGTCCAGGCTCCACTTCTGGTTGATGGATTGAAAATACCATCCTCCTCCTTCCAAAATTTTCTGTTTAACAGCTACATATCCGTCCCAGCCATCATCTTCTTGAATGGTATAGGCTAGAAAGGCCTGGGGGCGAAGCTTCAGATCGTTTCTCTGAACAGCATCTGCCAACCCCGGAAAGTTTGCATTCCGTGTCTCGAGTTCCTGATACAGAATCGCCTCATCTCCAAGTCTATCAAGCTTGCTGTACAACCCAGCCAGATCAAAGGCTAAAAAATCATCGCTGCCATACTCCTCAATTAGATCCTCAAGCATATTTGCAGCATGATAGTATTCCCTCCGCATAACCGAGCGCCTGACAGATAACTCTTTGTTGAACCTTTTCTGCCAGCAATACAAAGCATAATATGAGGCAGCCATAGAATTCACAGCCTGGCTGTTTTCTGAAAAATCAACAACATGCAGTGGCGACATTATCACCTCAGGAAGACTGAGAGGTTTCTCCTTCGAAAAAGTCGCAACTTCCCACCAGGAACTTGATGATAGGCCTGGTGCTACGGTTAAGGTCGTTTCCTGTATTTTTCTTTCGAGAGTCTCTTCAACCGGAGGATGTACTACTGACTCATAAAGCGTGACCGAATCCTTCCAGCGGTTCATTTCCCATAAGATACGTGCTTTCAGCAGTACAACATCCGTGCGGGCAGGATCGTCCGAAAGTATCACATCCCCTACAGCAAGTGCCTCCTGGAAATTGCCAGTCTTGGCCAGGAGTTCGACCCTTCGTGAAAGAAGCCATGAATTATCAGGATAACTTCTCTGCAGCAGGCCAAGTGAATCGCGGGCTGCAAGATATTCACCGTTAATAATTATTGCCTCTACAACCTGACGTTGTGCCGCCAGAGAGTTGGGTTTTCTTTCTGCTGCAGTTTTAGAAAATTCAAGATACCTTGAAAGGAAATCATACTCCCTGTACAGTTTTGCCAGGGCCAGTTGCCTGCCAAAGTCTTCTTCAGCAAAAGCCTTCGCTTCAGCAGCCGCCTTTTCTGCTTTGGAATATTTTCCGGCAGCTCGATAAACCTGCTCCAGCAAAACATAGGGTTCCGGTTCCATCCCATAGTTATCTCGCAGATCACGTATTATTTTCCCCGCCTCTGTAAATTCACCGGCATGCATAAGATTTGCAGCCATATGCTTGCGTACAATAAATTCAGGTGATCCATTGGAGAAAAAACCTTTAGGGCTATTAACTTCTTCCCTCCTTTTTCCGAGAGAAAATTGAGCTTTCCTGCTCAGCACAACAGCCTGTTCATAATCATCTGTAGCATTCAGCATCTCTGCCCGAAGAATTTGTCTTTTCCAGACAAGATCATCCTGTGGAGTAACATCGGGGTGCAATCTATCCATTTCATGATTGATTGCCTGCAGCCAAACTTCTCCCTCCGCCATATCCCCTTTAATAAGGGAAAGCTGAAAAAGGGCCTCCAGCATAGGAATCCGATTCTCCTCGTTAGCAAGAGCGGAGCGCAAAGTTTGTTCAGTTTCATAAAAAAGTCCCAACTCTTTATATGATTCTGCAATACCCAACCATGAACGGATACGAAAATGTTCAGACTCGGCATCCCTCTGCAGAGACAACGTCTCAATAATATCTCGGTATCGTTGCCTCGCTCTACTGAAATAACCGGATTCCCTGTAGGCATCTGCCAGAAGAATTTTCAACTCGGGATTTTCTCTGACCACGGGCATATTCTGCAGGTAACCGAAATGATACACTGCAGTATCAAGCAGTCCCAAATATGCTGCCAAATGAATTACCCTTAGCCTGACCTTATAACGATTCGGCTGTATTTCAAGTAAAGCCTCATGGTCCCTGAGTTCATGCTCCGGAAGTTTAAACTTCTCTGAAAGTGACGCCCTGGCTTCTAAACACTGAATATTCCTGCAGTCGGAATCTGCAAGCTTTGCAAAATATTCCTGGCTCAACAACAGTTCATCTTTCTTCAAATATACAATAGCCAACTCCTGGATTATAGCGCTGTCTCCCGGAGCAAGCTCATGGATTTTATGCAGAATTGCCAGCAATTCCTCATCCCGATTCAATTGTCTTAACAATTTCGCCATGGAACGATAA
>CBDFNI010000002.1:0-3095 GCA_965250175.1 Planctomycetota bacterium
TGTCGCGGGGGTTCGCGACCAGCTCGTCGTAGCGGACCGTGATGAACTGCTCCTCGGGAATGAACTTCCGGCAGTCGAGGGCACAGCGGTAGTAGTCGATGGCGAGGCGCGCCAGGGCGCGGGCCTCGGGCGAGTCCGTGCCGATCTCGGGCGAGTGGGTGTTCCACTTCGCGTGGAACATGCTGAGGAAGGAGGGGATCGCGTCGAAGGGGTGGCGCACGAGATAGACGAAGCGCGCATCGGGGAAGCGCTCGAACATGGAGCGTAGCCTGGGCGCGAAGAGGGCGTTCTTGTTCAGGAAGACCCGCTGACCGCCACTGGCATGGAGGTGGCGCCGCAGCGTGTCCTCGTAGAAGTCCATGAAGCCGCGGCGTTCTTCGGCGGGAAGCGTGTCGAAGGCGGCGACACCCGGCAGCTCGTCGAGGTAGGGAAGCAAGAGCACGACCGAGGGCGTCATGAGGGTGAGGGCGAAGACCGCTTCGTCCTCCTCGGCCTGGTCGATGCCCATCTCGTGGATTCCGCCCCAACCGCTGAACACGAGGCGATTGAAGAGCTCCACCCCGCGGTACAGGGGTCTGCCCGGCATCCGTCGGTCGAGGCGGTCCAGCGCCTCGACGCTGCGCCGCACGCAGACCGCGCTGAAGATGGACTGGTACAGTTTCATGCTGGCGAAGTGCTCTTCGTCGAGGCTCATGAGCCGGTGCAGCAAGGTGGTCCCGCTGCGCGCGTTGCCGAAGATGAAGACGGGCCGCTCGATCTTCTGGTTCGCGATCTCGGGCCATAGGCGATCGTCGATCCAGCGGACCGCGGCGAGCACGCCTCGGATCAAGTAGAAGAGAACCACGTAAACGAGCCAGGTCAGGCTGCGCCGCAGGCTGAGGCGATGGCGCGCGACGCTCGTGATCTCGTGGAGGGCGGCGCGGTTCAGATACATGCTAACGACTCTTCGCGGCCAGGTCCGCTGGGGACGCGGGGTGTGAAGTCGAGTGCAGGGCGGGGCGCTGCGCTCATGAGGTCGCCGCCTGCAGCCCCTCCCCGGAGCGCCAGGCCAGGAGGGCTGGAAGCACGACCAGCGTGCAGAACATGAGGTAGAAGATCGCGATGGTGAGCAGCATCCCCATGCTGGAGATGCCCCGGTGACTCGAGACCGAGAGGGCGCCGAAGGCCGCAAGGGTCGTGAGGCCGCTCAGCACGATGGCGCGAGCCGTGCTCGAGTGCAGCAGGCCATCGAGGCAGCCCTCCTCGCGGTAGCGCAGCACCAGGTGGATGCCATTGTCGACGCCGAGGCCCAATACGAGAGGAATGGCCATCACGTTGGCCATGTTGAAGTGCATGTCGATCAAGACCGCGGTCGCGGTGGTGAAGACCGCCGCCATGGCGATGGGCGTGAGCACCAGCAGGGTCTCGACGGGATCGCGCAGGGCGAGGAGCACCACCAGCATGATCGCCAAGGCCGCGATCGCGATGGCCTCGTGGAAGGAGCGCACCACGATCTTCCCGATGCCCGACTCGACCACCGGGCGCCCCGTTGCGCCCGGAGCGACGCTGGAGACGGCGTCGAGGAAGCGGTTCAGGGCCCGCACGTTCGCTGATGTCCTCGGTGGGGAGCGCGGTGACCAGCACCTGGCCGTTGGGGGAGATGAGGCGACGTTCGAGAGCGGGAGGCAGGTCCGCCAGGGTCGCGGCCTCGACCGTCAGGGCGCGGCGCAGCCAGTCGAGATGCTCTTCGAAGTCGGCGACCACCAGCTCTTCGAGGGCCAGGGCTTCGAACGCGGGCTGCGGGCCTGGCGAGCAGCGCGTCGAGGGCGGCCGCCAGACGGGACGACGCCTCGGAGATCGCCGGATCGGGGGACTCGCCGGCAATCACCCGGGCGCGGTCGCGCAGCTCGCCCAGCAGGGCGACGCGCTCTGCGCGGCTCGGGGGAGGCATCGAGCTCGCTGGATGTCCAGGGCGGGGCCCAGCAGCAGCTGCGCGTCTTCCAGCAGCTCGAGCTTCTCCTCCTGCTGGGCGGGGAGGTAGGACTGGGGATCCCGCACCTCGGCGACCAGGTCGAGGGCCTCCAGCCGACCCGTGAGCGCGCGGGCCGCTTCGAGGTCGTGGGCCATCAAGGTCACCGAGTAGTCGGTGAGGATGCCGGCCTCGCGAATCTCGCTCAGGGTGACCATGGACTCGGACTCGGGATCCCGGATGCCCAGGGTGCTGAAGTCGAAGGTCATGCGCGACGCGATCGCCGTTGCGACGAGGGCGGCCAGTAGAGCCACCACGGCGCCGCTGCGGGCGTGGCGGATCATCAGCGAGATTCCCCAACCCGGGATCAGCATGCCGCTGGGGCGCCCTGTTGGGGTCCCGGCCGCGACCAGCAGGGCCGGTGTGATGGTGAGACTGGCGATCAAGGTCAGGAACATCCCGCCCCCGGTGATGATGCCGAGCTGCGCAAGCCCGGTGTACTCGGTGGGCACGTAGGCGAGGAAGCCGATGGCCGAGGTCAAGGCGCACAGGCTGACGGCCCGCCCGACGGTGCCGCCCGTCGAAAGCAGGGAGGCCTTCACGTCGAGGCCCTCGTCGAGCGCCTCCAAGGCGCGCAGGCAGATGTGGATCGCGAAGTCGACGCCGAGACCGATGAGCAGCACCGAGAAGGCCGCCGAGAAGGTGTTGAACTCGCCCACCGCCGCCATGGCGAAGGCCGAGGTCCAGACGATCCCCACCACCACCGTTGCCAGGGTGGCGACGATGACGCGCAGGGAGCGTGTGCCCAGCACGAGGATCGCCGCCAACATGCACGCGGCGAGCAGGCCCGCGACGCCGACGCTCGAGCGAAGACTCAGCAGCTCTTCGTAGGCGAGCGGGACCATCCCGGTCAGCCGCACCACGACGCCCTTCTCCGGTGTGAGACCGAGCTCGGTTGCGATGGCCCGGATCTCCCGAATCAGCAGCTCGCTCGAGATCTTTGCGTCGTAGTCCTGGTTCCCCTGCACGGCGACGACATGGTGGACGTCTCCCTCCTGCTCTCTGCCGAGCAGGGTCTCCTGCCAGGACGGCGCGTCGTCGTCACCCGCAATGTGACCTTCGATGATCTCACTCAGGCGATCGCTCA
>CBDFNI010000003.1:0-35749 GCA_965250175.1 Planctomycetota bacterium
ACGGCTGTTCCCTAAGGCAACTTCCATTGCCTGGACTAGCAGGCCGTTGAAAAACTCCAAGTAGTTAAGCCGTGCTCCAATCCACGTACGTAGGGATAATATCCCAATCACGGAGGTGGATATTTCATGGCACTTGGCAAACGACGCGACAAGCAGCAAGCACTTTTGGTCTCGACGACCAATCTTCCCCGATCTCCAGGGCACCCGTTTTACGCGAAGCTGAATGAGCTTCTCAGCGAAGCGAAGTTCGATCACTATGTCGAATCGCTTTGCGAGCCCTACTACAAGGAAGGCGGCCGCCCTTCAATTCCGCCAGGCGTCTACTTCCGGATGCTGCTGGTCGGCTATTTCGAAGGTGTGGATTCACAGCGTGGGATTGCATGGCGCTGCAGTGACAGCCGCTCGCTCCAGCAATTCCTTGGGCTTTTGCTGACAGAGATGACCCCTGATCACTCCAGCTTGACCGTGATCCGCAAACGGCTGCCAGTAGAAGTGCACGAAGAGGTGTTTGCATTCGTGGTCAAGATCGCCAAATCCAAGGGCATGGTGAAGGGCAAGGCACTGGCCGTGGACACAACGACGTTGGAAGCCAATGCTGCAATGAAGTCCATTGTGCGCAAGGATACTGGCAAGGGCTGGAATGACTACGTGCGCGAGCTTGCGAAAGAAGAAGGGGCCGAAGTCCCAACGGAGGAGGACTTACGGCGATTCGATCGCAAACGCCGTGGGAAGAAGACCTCGAACAAGGACTGGGAGTCGCCCTCAGACCCCGACAGCAGGATCGCGAAGATGAAGGATGGGCGTACCCACCTTGCCTACAAGGCACAGCACGCGCTGGACACTGACTCCGAGATCATCGTCTCCGCGACGATCCACCATGCAGATACTGCTGACAGCGAGGCACTGAAAGACGGAATCATTGAGGCTCAGGCGGTGCTGATCAGTGCTGAGCAAGATGACCAATACAAGGCAGTTGTCGCCGACAAGGGCTACCACAAAGTTGAAACCCTGGCATGGCTAAGCGAGAGAGAGATACTTTCTTACATACCACAGCCGCGGTCACAGAACCGCCGCAAGTGGACGGACAAACCAGAATCGTGGCAGGATGCTTATCGAGCAAACCGTCGGCGTGTTGCAGGATCGCGATCCAAAAAGCTCCAGCGCTTACGAAGTGAACGAGTGGAGAGAAGCTTTGCGCACACCTGTGGGTCAGGCGGTGCACGCCGGACTTGGTTGCGCGGCATCGAGAATGTCAAAAAGCGGTACGTGGTCCATGTCGCTGCACGCAATCTTGGCACGATCATGCGTAGCCTGTTTGGAGTTGGGACGCCAAGGGGATTGCAGAGGGGCTTTGAGGGCTTCCTCAGCCGCGTATATGAGCTTTGTGGATCTGTTTGGCCCCAACCAGCTTGCTGGATCGCAATGACTGCCATTATTTTCCGCCATAAGAATCCCGGGGCAGAAAACGGATGTCTCGGGATCGACAATCTCCAAATCACCCCTTCTTCAACGGCCTGCTAGACCGGGGCGTTAGCCTGCTCGGCGGATTTGAACGCCTTACCTGTTGTCCTGTCTTTGTTTCTGCTGACTGCCCTGCCGGCGCAGAAACCTGAGCTTGCTCCCTTGCAACTGCAAGAGGGAGAGGTGCTGCGCATTGACGGCCGCTTCAGTGAAGATGTCTGGCAGCGGGCCGCTCGCATGTCCGAGCTACGGCAGGTGACACCAGTGGAAGGGGCGAAGCCCAGCCGGTCCACGTCCGTACGCATCTGCTTTGACGCTGATTACCTGTACCTGGCCTTTGTCTGTGAAGATGAATCTGCCAATGTGAGTGGCCGCCTGATGGAGCGGGATGCCCGCCTGGATCCGGATGATCGCATTGAATTTTGGTTCGATACCTTTCACGACCAGCGCTTCGCCTACTGGTTCCAGGTGGGGGCCGGCGGCAGCAAGGGAGATGCCTTGCTTTCCGACAACGGCAACCGCTTCAACAAAAGCTGGGATGGTATCTGGCGTGCCCGCATCCGGCAGACCGCCAAGGGCTGGCAGGCGGAGATTGCCATTCCCTTCAAGACCCTGGCCTTCAAGGAGGGGCTCGGCACCTGGGGCTTCAACTTGCGGCGACATCGCAAGGTGTCGGAAGAGGAAATGCGTTGGGCCTCCCCTTCCCATGCCTACTCATTCTTTCGCCTGTCCGAGGGCGGCCACCTTGTTGGTCTCAATGGTATGCATCAGGGCCTGGGCTTGGATCTTGTGCCCTATGCCAAGGTGTCTTCGCAAACCGACCGGACCATCAACAAGCACACTTCCGTCTTGGGGGATGTGGGCGGTGACCTGACTTATCGCCTGACGCCGGCCATGGCCATGCGGCTGACTTTCAACACCGACTTTGCCGAGACCGAAGTGGATCAGCGGCAGAACAACCTGACCCGTTTTCCCCTGTTCTTCCCGGAGAAGCGTTCCTTCTTCCTGGAAGATGCGGGCATGTTTGAATTCGGCTCGCCTGATCGGGGCGGCCAGCTTGTGCCCTTCTTCTCCCGCCGCATTGGCCGAGACGATACCGGCAATGCGGTGCCTCTGTTGGCCGGCGCCAAGCTCACCGGCCGGAGTGATGGTTGGAACATTGGTTTTCTGGAAGTGTTGCAAGACGAGCACAACGACCAGCAGGAAAAAGGGCTGGGGGTGTTGCGCTTGAGTCGCAATCTGGGCGGCGAGAATTCTGTGGGTCTGATCTCCACTCTGGGGCAGCCCACGGCCAGTGGGCAGGCCAGTACCCTGGGTGTGGATTTTCGCGTCGGCAGCAGTCGCGCCCTGTGCGAAGGTCAGGGCCTGAGCCTTTGGGGCTATTGGGTCGGGACACAGATGGAAGGAGCGGGCGGTGACGGTGGTGCCTATGGCCTGCAGTTGGACTATGACACCAGCCAATGGGAGCACAGCTTGCGCAGCCATCACGTGGAGAGGGGATTTAATCCAGCCCTGGGTTTTGTGCGTCGCACTGACATTCGCACTTACAGTGGCCGGCACAGCTATACCTGGCGCAATGAAGATGGCGGCATGCTGCGGCGGCTGGGCATTTCCTTCCGTCCCGAGGTGACCACCACTCTGGATGGTGGCAGAGACGGCTACCGCATGCCCTTGGAGTGGTTGGAAGTGAACCTGGACTCGGAGGACTCGGTGGAGTTCACCTCAGAGCGTCGTTTCGATCGCCTGCATCAGGATTTCATGATTCGGCCGGGTATCACCGTGCCCGCCGGGGATTACACGGTGACCCGCCACGAAGTGGAATTGCGTACGGCGGATCGGCGCTTGCTGAGTGTAGTGGCAGCGCTGGACGCGGGCGGCTTTTTCGACGGTCACTTTGCCGGCTTCGTGGTGGCGCCGGCCCTGATTCCTTCGCGCTACCTGCAGTTGTCTGCAAGTTATCGGGAGGATCGGGTGGTGTTGGATGCGGGTAGCTTCACCACCCGCATCACCGAAGGGCGGGTGGATGTGCAGTTCTCGCCGCGCCTGTCCTGGAAGAACTTGCTGCAGTATGACACGGAGTCGAAGAACCTGGGGGCGCAAAGTCGTCTGCGCTGGATCCGACAGCCGGGCCAGGAGCTGTTCCTGGTGGGCCTGTTTGGCTGGCAAAAGGCGGACCACTTCAGTCCCTACCTGCCGACGAATCAGGAGATTGCTTTGAAGGTTTTGTATACCCTTCGCTTCTAGGTTTCCTTAGTCCTGCAGCTGCTCCTTGAAGAAGCGAGTGAGTCGGCGGTAGAGGTCCTGGCGATCCTTGCCGCGCATGCCATGCAGTTGCATGGGGTAGGGCATGTAGTCCACCAGCACGCCGGCATCGATGCAGCGATCCACGAAAGCCATGGAGTGGGACCACATGACGGTGTCATCGGCGGTGCCATGGATGACCAGCAGGCGTCCCTTCAGGTTCTTGGCCAGGGGCAGCACGGAAGCGTTCTTGTAGCCCTCCGGGTTTTGCTGTGGCGTGTCCATGTAGCGTTCGGTGTAACCGGTTTCGTACTGGGCCCAGGTGGTGGGGGGCGCGCCGCTGGCGCCGCAGGCGAAGTGGTCTGTACGCAGCATGAGATTCAGGGTCATGTAGCCACCGTAGGACCAACCGTGCACTCCGATGCGGTCGGCATCTACGTAGGGCAGGCTCTTCAGGTGTTCGATGGCCCTGACTTGATCCGCCGTCTCCAGCTTTCCGCACTGCCGGTGGATGGACTGCAAGAACTCAATGCCCCGGTTGTCCGTGCCCCGGTTGTCCAGGCGCGAGACAATGAAGCCCTGGGTTGCCATGTAGTACAGCCAGAGACTGGCACCACCGAGCCAAGTGTCGGTGACCAGTTGGCTGTGGGGTCCGCCGTAGACGTAGTGCAGCACCGGGTACTTCTTCTTGGGGTCAAAGTCGGTTGGCAGGATGATGTGGCCGAGGAGTTTGGGTTTGCTGCGGGGTTCCACTGTGAAGTCCGTGGCAAAGAAGTCCTTGACAAGGTCATTCGCGGACTCATGGATCGGCACCTGGAAGAACTCCTGCTTGCCCAGGCTCTGGATGGGATTGCTGGACTGCTCAGCCCAGTTTTCCTTGCCTCTACGATCCAACAGGCTAAGGCGGGGTGGCGTTTCCATGCTGCTGTGCCGGTCCAGAATGAACATAGAATCCGGTGAAATCTGGCAATCGTGACGGCCACGAGCTTGGGTGATTTGCTCGGTGCATGCTCCGGTAACCTTGGCCTTCGGGTCGATTTCCCAAAGGTGCATTTGTAGCGGATCCTTGCCAGACCCTAGGACAAAGGCCTTCTGCCCATCATTGCTGAAACCCAGAAAAGCATGAATGTCATAGCCACCACCAGTGGCTTGCCGCTGCAGCTTGCCCTTCATGTCATAGTGGTACAAATGCCGGTAGCCATCCCGGAAGGAGAACCACAAAAATCCTTCACCCGAGGGCAAGAACATGGGGCCGTGCTCCGGTTCCACCCACTGCTCGTCGTCTTCACTGAACAGCATGGCTTCCCGCTTGCCCGAATAGGCATTGAAGCGCCACAGCTCCATGTGGTTCTGGTCCCGGTTCACCAGGGCCACGTAGATCTTCTGACCCTTGGGACCGAAGGTCACATTGGTCCAATAGACATCCTTCTCTTTTCCTTGTTCCAGGTAGTAGACCGCACCGGTCTGGCTGTCGTGCACGCCGACTTGCACCAAGGAGTGGGGATCGCCGGCCATGGGATAGCGACCATGCACAGTCTTTGGCGGCATGCTGGTGTGATCCACATAGGGGTAGGGGCGGATGGGGCGCATGTCCTCGCGATAGAAGGCCAACATCCTTCCCTGCGGTCCCCACCAGAGTCCATCCTTGATGCCGAACTCCCGGCGATGGGCGCCGCCGCCGTAGACCATGTCTTCCTTCGCACCGTCGGCGGTGAGTTGCATGGGCTTGCCGCCGCCATGGCGCACATGCAATTGTTCGTTCTGAATGAAAGCCAACTTGTCGTCGCTGGACGTGGCTGCCTTGGCACCCATGCCCTTGACGAAGGGCAGTGCCACCTTGGCCTTCTCCTTTTTGATGTTCCAATGCAGGATGCCCCGGGGGGTGGCCAGTCGCAGGGTTTGCGCATCAAACCAAGTGAAGGGTCCGGGAATGCGGTCTTGCTTGGGCAGCTTGATGCCCAGAGATCCCAGGGCTTTGCACAGGCCTGGGGCTGTGAACAACATGCTCTCCTTATCTGCGCTGGCGTTGTGTGCGTAGACTTCTTCCACTCCTTCCTTGTTCTTGCGGATGATGCTGAAGCTCTGACCACCGGGGATCCATTGCACTTGCGGCAACTTCGGCATCAGGGAGCGGGGCTCATTGAGCAGCCGTTCCAGAGTCAGTTCCAGGCCGGGCTTGGCAGCAGGAGCGGTGGGTTGTTGCTGGGGTTGTTGGGTACCAGCGCAGGCGTAGGCGGTCAGGAGAACAAAGGCAGAAGCAAGGCGATGCATGAATAGCTGTCCTTTCAGGGTGGAATTTGAACGCCTTCTATAACCCCTCGCTGCCGCTGACCCAAGAGCTAGCAGATGCCGGCCCTTGGCTGGCTGCATCACACCTACTCTTTGTCACTGGTTTCAGGCGCAACCGGGTGACAGGGCCTTGAAGGGCAGGGTCAGCTCCTGCTCCGCCACCAAGGCTCGCACAAAGTCACCGGCTTCGTCGTCATTCTTCGCCTTCAGATTCTGCAGCACTGCCTTGTGCAGCGGTCCATCGGCGCCCGTGACCAGACTCAGGGCACCAAGGTCAGAGGGGTGGCATTGCTGGTGAACACGACGGTAACCGTCGAGTCCAAGACCCCGAAGGCGTGATGTAGCTGCAGGCCGATCAGCGAGGGGTTGAAGCCCGCCGGCAGCTGAAATGAGGTGGTTGCAGCGCCGCTGGAGTCCAGACGACCCAATGAGCTGGGCAGGAAGCTGGAGTTGGGATTGGTTGCCGTGTAGTCGAAGTAGATATCGGGATAGCTCAGAGGCAGGGTCAGTCCGTGGATCTCGAATCCCGGTTCGGTGCCGGAGATGGATCCCACTACCAGGTATTCCTGATTTGCATTGTCCGGCCCGGCGTTCAGATTCATGGCCTGGCTACCGCCACTGGCCACGGACAGGGTGGCCGGCGAACTGTTCAGAGGTAGATCGTTGGTTGAGACCTTGAGCAGGGCCAGGTCGGACTTGTCAGGGTAGGTCCAGACTGGCGCGTAGAAGTTGCCCGCGTCGTCCCAGACGTTGACACCGCCAAAGCACAGGTCGCGAGAACCCAGCAGGGCGTTGATATCCAGGAATTCGCTGCACTGCTTGGTGGCCAGATCGATCTTGCGGATGGTGCTGCGGTCGTTGTTGTTGCTGACGAAATAGAGCGACCGACCGTCGGGACTGAGGCTGAGGTTGTAGAGTTGCCACCAGTTGGTGCCGCAGACCGTGGTGAATTCGGTGAAGCTGTCGTTGCTGCAGTCGAGCCGGTAGATCTTCTTGGTCGCCGCCTCAAGGCAGTAGACGATGTTGCCGGACTGAGTGGGAGCGATGGCTCCCAGCTCGGTACCGGGGAAGAATGACTTGACGACGGTGGTGTTGCCGGTGGCCAGCTTGTACTTGACGAGGCTCAGGCCGCTGCCCGATTCCTTGGCATAGTAGGCGTTGCCGGAGTTGTCGGTGTAGAAGACATAGCTCACGGGCTTGGATTGACCCACCACCTGCATGGCACCGTTGCCGGTGTCGTAGCGAATGAGATGGCCGTCGGGATAGGTCATGGCGTAGATCACCCCCGGCGCCCGCGGGTTGAGGGACAAGCCCTTGATGCCATAGTACTCGATGAACACCCCGCTGCGCTCCTCCGCCTTGCCTGTGTTGGCAATCACGTTGAGGTTCTTGGTCATCAAGAACGGCTGGGTCTTGCTGAAGTCGACGACCTGGTCCGTTGCCGGATCGATGGTGTAGACATGGGCGCCGCGCAGAAATGGACTGGGGTCGTAGTCGTCGCTGGCCAGGTAGATCTTGCCGTCGGCATGCTCCAAGAGGAAGGTGTGAACCTTGTGCTGGCTTTCTCCGGCCATCCAATTGTTGGCTGCGGTGGAGATCGATTTCAGGTCCCCCAGGACACTGATCTTGTCAGCCACGGGATCGTACTTGCAGATGGCCGCATTGCCGCCGGGCTGCAGATGATTGCTTGCCGTCATGTAGACATCGCCGCTGGATGAGGCGCCCAGGCCGGACCAGCAGGAATGCGTGCGGAACCCGGGCAACAGCGAGGCACTGCCAGCCTTGCCATCCACGGTCAGATGGATCAGCCGGGCGGTAGGCGCCTGGGCTGCCAGGCCGTGGGCCAAAGTACAGACGCCCGAGAGCAAGCCCAGGCCTGAGAGCAGCAAGTGGCTGAGATGAAGTGGGAAGGTCATGAATGCCACCTGTTCTGGAGATCGCTCTGTTCTGGAGATCACAGTTGAGCAGCCTGCCAGCTGGCTGCGATGGAGAGCATCACTACGACTGGTGATGAGGCCGGGGGTTAGGGGATTTGAAGGTGGCACCCATTTCTGCGTCCTGGCAGCCCAATATCAAGGAGTAAATCCTTCTAAGCCCGTATCTGCCAGCGAGCTAGGGAGTCGCCGTCCCCTAGGGAGGGCGCCTCCCCAGACTGTGAGCCCCAGACTGTGAGCCCCAGAACCGGCGAACAGGCCATCCAGACCAGGATTCGTCGCAGTACGCAGCGCCGCCCAAAGCGCTTCAGTACGAAATACCCTCCAATTCCCTGCTCTGTCAATCTTGCGCTCCTACATCCAACGGAACGAAGAAGTCTTCACCACACCGAACATCTGGCCACCAAGCTGGATGCCGGCTCATTGAGCAGTCGTTCCAGAGTCAGTTCCAGACCGGGCTTACCGTCAGCTTTACTGCACGGCGGTAGTAGGGGTGCTGGGTTTCAGGCGAGCCAGCAACAGCAGGCCAATGATCGCAGCGACGAGGGAGCCTGCCAGCAAGCCAACCTTGGCGGCGGACAGACGTGCCGGCTCAGTAAAGCTCAGATTGGCAATGAAGATGCCAACGGTGAAGCCGATCCCTGTCAGGGGTGCCATGGCGATGATGTGACGCATGGTCAGGTTGCCGGGTAACCTGGCCATGCCCAGCTTCAGACCCAACCAGGAGAAGGCAACGACGCCAATGATCTTGCCGAAGGTCAAGCCGGTGAAGACTCCCCAGGTCACATTTCGGTTGAGGGCATTGTCCAGGCTATCCAGGTCCAGGTGTACGCCTGCATTCACCAGGGCAAAAAGTGGCAGGGTCAGGAATGCCACCCAGGGATGCAGGTTGTGTTCCAGGTGTTCCAGAATCTTACGCCCGCCGATGGGCATTGCCGGGGTCATCAAGCCGACGATGACTCCGGCAATGGTGGGGTGGACCCCGCACTTCAGGGCAAAGTACCAGGCCATGATGCCTGGCGGGATGTAGGGCCAGATGCTGTGGATGCCCAGCCAGCGCATGAACAAAACAAGAGCCGGAGTTGAAGCCAGGGCCAGCAGCCAAACCGGTTCGATACCTTTGCTATAGAAGAAGGCAATGACCAGGATGCCGGCGATGTCGTCCAGGATCGCCAAGGTCAAAAGAAACAAGCGCAGCTCAATGGGTGCGCGCCGACCGACCAATCCCAAAACGCCCAAGGCGAAGGCAATGTCGGTGGCAACAGGTACCGCCCAGCCATGACTCGCCGGCCCGCCGGCGTTGTAGGCGGCGTAGATGACCGCCGGCACCAGCATGCCACCCAAGGCGGCCAACGCGGGCAAGGCGATGGCGCGTCGATCCCGTAGTCGTCCGGTGACCAACTCGCGTTTGATCTCCAGGCCAATGAGGAAAAAGAACAGGGTCATCAACACATCGTTGACCCATTCCTGGATGGAATGCTCGACGCGTATGCTTTCGAAGGAAATGCTGAGGCTGCCGTGGATGAGCCCTTCGTAGGTTTCCCGCCAGGGGCTGTTGGCCCAGATGAGGGCGACCAGGGTGACCAACAGCAGCAGGGAGCTGCCAAACAGCTCGGTGCGGACAAACTTGATGACCGGTTGGAACAGGCGGCTGAGCTGATCCAGTGGAGTTGGGTCGAGTGGAGTGGGCTCGATGGTCATGGCGCTGTGAAGTTCCTGGCAAAGAGAGGGCAGGTTATGATTCTAGCACAAAGAAAATAGACTTACGCTTGTTGTGGGTAGCTGAACTCAACAAGCAACCTTGCAATCATCCATTCCTTCTGGACTCAATAAGAAGATGAAACAACCCCTAGTGAAACCCCTGGACCGCGCCGCTAATCCTGAACTCAAGGAGATGGCCAGGTTCTATGAAGAGACCCTGGGCTTCACGCCCAACAGCCTCTTTACCATGATGCACCGCCCGCGCATTGCTGCAGCCTTTTTGGAGATGAACCAGGCGGTGATGGAGAACAAGGGGCGAGTCACCAGTGCGCTGAAGCGCATGATCGCCTACATCTCCAGTCTCTCCACCGGCTGCCGTTACTGTCAGGCCCATACCATCCGCGCGGCTGAGCGGTACGACGCCGAGCAGGAGAAGCTGGACAACATCTGGGAATACAAGACGCACCCGGCTTTTAGCGAAGCAGAGCGGGTGGCCTTTGATTTCACTGTGGCTGCTACCTCAGTACCCAATGCAGTGGATGATGCCATGGCGGAGCGCATGCGGCAGCATTGGGATGAAGGCGAGATTGTGGAGATCCTGGGGGTGGTGGCCCTGTTCGGTTACCTGAACCGCTGGAATGACAGCATGGGCACTCAGTTGGAGGAGCCGGCGGCGGAGTCCGGCAATCGCTTGTTGAAGAAGGAAGGCTGGGACCGGGGCAAGCACCAGTACTGATGGCTGGCCTTGGTTCCCCTTGCCTTCCCCTGAATTCCTCGCTGGCGCTATAGTGGTCGGATCATGAGTACAACCACTATAGCTCCCTTCTGGCTGCGGTTGACCTCGGCCGCCCTCACTGCCTGGTGTGCATTTTTTGGCACCTATGTGGCAGTCATGTCCATCTTCTACCAGCTGGCCATCTACCGCATTTTCTTTGGCGCGGATGATCATGCTGATCCAGGAGAGTCGGTTGGTTACCTGTACCATGGCTTGCTGATGCTTGGTGCAGCCGTAGTTGCGTTTTTTACCGTTCGTTGGCAGTGGAGCCGAATGCGGAACTCAGTGGCGGGTGATCACTACCGCCTGGCAGGCATACTCATCTTCATTGCCATCGCCGTGGGGCCGCAGCTGTTTATTTACACGAGCTTCTGAGTTCACCAGTGATGAAAGTACAGAGGCTCTGGCTGCTTGTTGTTGCAGCGTTCTTATGCGGCTGCCAGGGGCAGCAACCCTGCCGGCAGGTTACGAACCCTTCCACATACCTGCGCATCCTCACCTACAACGTGCTTGGCAGTGAACACCAAGACCATCTTCGCCAACCCGCCCTGTTCAAGATCCTGCAGGAGAGTCAAGCCGACATCATCTGCCTGCAGGAAGCCAGTCGCTCCCTGGTGAGTGAGCTGCAGGACCAGTCCTGGTTTCAGGGTCATTACCATGGGCCTCTTTACAAGGGCATCGATGCCATCGCCAACGGCAACTACATCTGTGCTCGCCATCCTGTGCTGCGGGTGGAGAAGATTCAGCACCCAGGCCCGCAAGGGCGTGAGAGTCTGGTAGTGCATCTACGTGTGCATGGCCGGCAGCTGGGGGTGGCCACCTGCCATCTGGAAAGCATGCTGGAGGATGGGGCGATCCGCGCCAGGCAACTGGACCAGATCTTTCCCCTGTTGGCACAAGACGATGACGCCATCCTGGCTGGGGACTTCAACTTTGGCGATGGGGAGCAACCGGACTCTGCCCATCTGGATCCTCAGTATCAGGATCTGTGGTTGGCGCTGCGCCCAACGGAACCCGGTTACACCTGGGATATTGAGAAGAGTGCCATGGCCAGGCGAGGTTCCTTTGTCGGTGAGCCCAGCCGGCGTCTGGATCGGATCTTGCTGCGTTCCGATTACTGGCGAGCACAGAACATTCGCATCCTTGGCAACAAAGCGCTCAAGGAAGGAGAGGGGAGGCTGTTCCCCTCGGACCACTTTGCTCTGTGCGGTGTGGTTACGTCTGGTTCTTAGCCCCGCCGTCCAGCATTGGCGGTTTGCATCCTACCGCCCGGCTTGCCCTTCGGCGGGCCACCCCTTGGCCGGCGGCTCTTTGCACCGCTGGCCTGTGGCGGACCGTCATGCTGCGGCCGACTGCGCCGCCCTGAGTTGCCGCGTGACCTTCCCTTGGGCTTGGCCGCTGCCGGCTGGCTCTTGCTGAAGGGGATCTCCGAGCGGAAAGCGTGGTCGGTTTCCACTGGGATTTTCGTCCGGGTGGCCCGCTCGATGGCCAGCAGGTAGGCCCGCTCGTCCACATCGCAGAACGACAATGCGACGCCATCCTTGCCTGCCCGCGCCGTGCGGCCGATGCGGTGCACGTAGTTCTCCGGCTCGTTGGGCAGGTCGAAGTTGATCACATGGCTGATGTCCTTCACATCGATGCCGCGGGCTGCCACGTCCGTGGCTACCAGTACCCGCGCCTTGCCCTTACGGAAATTATCCAGTGCCCGCTCACGCGCGCCCTGGGATTTGTTGCCGTGGATGGCGTCGGCGTCAATCTTCAGTTTGCGCAGGTGTCGCACCACCCGGTCTGCACCGTGCTTGGTGCGAGTGAACACCAGCACCTTGTCGATGCTGTTGTCTTTCAAGACCTCCGCCAGCAGAGCGCGCTTGTCCGATTTTTCCACCAGCATCACGGATTGCGTGATGCGGTCCACCGTGGTGGCTGGTGGCGTGACTTCCACCCGCACCGGGTTGTGCAGCATGCTCTGCGCCAGCTTGGTGATGTTGTCCGGCATGGTGGCGGAGAACAGCAGGGACTGACGGGCGCTGGGCAATTCCTTCAGGATCTTGCGAATGTCGTTGATGAAGCCCATGTCCAGTATGCGGTCAGCTTCGTCCAGGACGAAGATCTCCACTGCATTCAGCTCCACGTGGCCCTGTTGCATCAGGTCCAACAGCCGGCCCGGGGTTGCCACCAGGGTGTGAACACCGCGGCGCAGCTTTTGCACCTGGGGGCCCTGGCCGACGCCGCCGAAGATCACCGCATGGCGCAGGGGCAGGTTTTTGCCGTAGGTGACGAAACTATTTTCCACCTGTGAGGCCAGTTCCCGGGTGGGGGTGAGCACCAGGGCTCGGGGCGCATGGGGGATGGCCTTGAGTTTTTCCTCGTCCAGGGCCTGCAGGATGGGCAGGGCGAAGGCCGCGGTCTTACCGGTGCCGGTCTGGGCAATGCCCAGAAGATCCTTCCCCTGAAGTAGTTCGGGGATGGCCTGGGCCTGGATCGGCGTCGGCGTGGTGTAGGACTGGTTGAGGAGGGTACGGAGGATCGGCTCGCAGAGCCGAAGGTCGGCAAATGTCGTAGAGGGCATGATTCGGGGCCTTGGTGTGAGGCATCGACCAGAATCGGGAAGCCTCTATTGCTTGATTGCGTTATGGGGAACGAGGGCAAAGGACGATAGTCCTTGGCGGAGATGTAGCAGAATGCGCTATTTCTCTACGTTCCGGGCTACGGGAGTCTACCGCCCCAGGGAGGGTATGGGCGCCCGTAAATCCAAAAAAGGCGAGGGGATATGGAAATCTTTGTTAGAGTCCCCGCTTATTCAGACCATGCAGACAAAGATGCAGACAAAGATGCAGACAAAGACAAAGTCAAAGCCTGATTGGCTCAACATCGTATTCCTGCCGACGGCACATCTGCTGGCTGCCTTCGGTCTGGCCTATCTGTGTATCCACTTTTCCTGGTGGACCTTGGGTCTAGGGCTGCTCTGGGGAGTGTTCACTGGCCTGTCCATCACCGGCGGCTACCACCGCCTGTTTTCCCATGCCTCCTATGAGGCCTCCTTCCCCCTGCGCCTGTTCTACCTGCTGTTTGGCGCAGCCGCGGCGCAGAATTCCGCCCTCAAGTGGGGGGCCGACCATCGGGCGCACCATGCCCGCACCGACAAGGAAGAAGACCCCTACAACATTGGCAAGGGCTTCTGGTGGGCGCATATGGGCTGGATCTTCTTCCGCGTGTCCAAGTCCAATGTGAACCTGGCCCAGGATCTCTCCGCCAACCGGATGATCAGCCTGCAGCACCGTTTCTACCTCCCTCTGGCTCTGCTCATGGGTTTTGCCCTGCCGGCGGCCATTGGCACTGCCTGGGGTGATCCCTGGGGCGCATTGTGGGTGGCGGGCTTCCTGCGCATGGTGGCAGTTTGGCATGCCACCTTCTCGGTGAACTCCCTGACCCATACCTTTGGCCGTAAACCATTCTCCACCGCCACCTCTGCCCGGGATAGTTTCTGGGTGGCGCTGGTGACCCTGGGTGAGGGTTATCACAACTTCCACCATCGCTTCATGACGGATTACCGTAACGGCATCCGTTGGTACCACTTCGATCCCACCAAGTGGTGGGTGTGGACCCTCTCCCGCTTTGGCCAGACTCGCAACTTGCGTCGTGTGCCTTCGGACCGGGTGGAGCAGGCTCGCCAGAAGGTGCGGCAAGAGCTCCGACGGCCGGCTTAGCGGTCAGCAGAGCCGTTCGCATGAGGAGCCAGTGAAGCCCCTGCAATCCCAGGCCATCGCCGCCTTGTTGGCTACGGTTGTGGGTGCTGGCTGTTCACGGCAGGAGTTCTTGGCTGATGCAAGCTTGGCTGAATACGTTGGTCGATCGGCCTGCGTCAGGTGTCACGAAGCAGAGACGCGGGCTTGGACAGGATCGCATCATGATTTGGCCATGCAGGAAGCAACGGCGCAGACGGTGCTGGGTGATTTCGAAGATGCGACCTTTAGCCATCGGGGCGTCACTTCCAAGTTCTACCAGCAAGGGGACAAGTTCATGGTGCGGACCGACGGGCCGACCGGTGAACTGGAGGAATACCAGATTGCCTACACCTTTGGTGTTCATCCTCTGCAGCAGTACCTGATTGCCTTCCCCGGAGGGCGACAGCAGGCTCTGGGGATTTGCTGGGATGCGCGACCCAAGGAGCAAGGTGGACAGCGGTGGTTCCACCTGTATCCGGACGAGCCCATTGCCCACGACGACCCTCTGCATTGGACGGGCCGGAACCAGAATTGGAATCTCATGTGTGCCAGCTGCCACTCCACCAATCTGGTCAAGGGCTACGATGTGCAGAGCGACGCATACCATACGCAGTGGTCTGAGATCGACGTTTCCTGTGAGGCCTGCCACGGACCGGCATCGCAGCATGTGGCATGGGCTGAGGCAGGGGCGGAGCGGACACAGGACCACAAGGAGATGGGTCTGCTCTTTGACTTGCAGAACCGTTCCGTTTGGAGCTTTGCCCAAGGCGCGACAACCGCGACTCGGCAGGGCGCTGCGCCAGTGGCTGCGCAGATGCAGAACTGTGCAGCCTGTCACTCACGGCGCAGTAGCATGAGCGAGGACTACGCCGAGCATGGGAATTTCTTCGATGGGCACCGGCTGTCTCTGCTCGAGCCGCATCTCTACCACCCAGACGGTCAGATCAAAGATGAAGTGTTCGTCTACGGATCGTTCCTACAGAGCAGGATGTACCACAAGGGTGTGACCTGCACGGACTGTCATGAGCCCCACAGCTTGCAGCTGCTTGCGCAGGGCAATGCCCTCTGTATCCGTTGCCACCAGGCCAGCACCTACGATTCGCCGGACCATCACCATCACGAGTCGGGGTCTTTGGCGGCAGCCTGTGTGGAGTGCCATATGCCAGCCCAGGACTACATGGTGGTAGATCCCCGTCGAGACCACAGCATCCGCATCCCGCGCCCCGATCTCAGTGCCAGCCTTGGCACGCCCAATGCCTGTGGAAACTGTCATCAGGATCGAACGCCTGCCTGGGCAGCACAGGCCATTGTCGGCTGGAAGGGATCTGACTACCAGCCAGCCAGGCATTATGGCGAGACATTGCATGCGGGACGGCAGGCCTTGCCAGGTGCTGCGGCACAACTTGCACAGCTTAGCCGTGACCCCGAGATTCCTGGCATCGCTCGGGCTACGGCCTTGTCCCTTCTTGCAGCTGCTCCCAGTGCGGATGCCCTGAGAGTAATCACGGTGACCATCAAGGATGAAGATCCTCTGCTACGCTTTGCAGCTCTTGCTGCCCTGGAAGCTATGCCGCCGCAGCTCCGCGACCAGCACGCAGCGCCGCTGCTTCGGGATCCGGTGCGGCTTGTTCGCGCCGAAGCGGCGCGGGTGTTGGCTGCGGTTCCCAAGGCAGGGTGGGAGGAGACGAAGCGGAGTGATTTCCACCGGGCTCTAGTGGTATGACGCAGAATTAGTAGGCCTTTATATTAAGCCTCCCTACGCTTGCGGTGCGTAGGTATCGTTGGAGGCAAGACGATGCGCGTTGCAGTAGAGATTCAACTTACCAAGAGCGAGCGAAGCACCCTGACGAATTGGTCACGCAGTCGGAGAATTTCGGTGAGGCAAGCTCAGCGAGCCCGAATGATCCTTCTTGCCGCTGATGGCTACTCGAATGCGGATATAGCTGAGGAGATGAGGGTCAAGCGACACACTGTGGGGCGTTGGCGAAACCGCTTCAGCGAGCATCGCCTCACTGGTATAGAGAAGGACCTTCCTCGGGGAGGTCGTCCCCGTGCGAACGAGGAAGTTGAGAGTGAGATCATCCGCATGACTACGCAAGAGATCCCCGCGAACGCGACACACTGGAGCACGCGACTCCTTGCAGAGGAGATGGGAATCACGCAGTCGATGGTCCACCGCACATGGAAGGCCAACGGTCTGAAACCTCACTTGGTGAAGACGTTCAAGGTCAGCAACGATTCTCGGTTCGAAGAGAAGCTGCGCGATGTGGTAGGTCTCTACCTGAATCCACCCGAGAATGCACTCGTCTTTAGCGCGGACGAAAAGACGTCAATTCAGGCTCTCGATCGGACCCAGAAGAGCCTTCCACTGGTCAAGGGTCGATGCGGCACGATGACTCATGACTACAAGAGGAACGGAACAACCACCTTGTTCGCCGCGATCGAGTTGGGTCACGGCGAAGTGATCGCAACCTGCATGAAGCGACATCGACATCAGGAGTGGATCAAGTTCCTGAGAATGATCGACGAGCAAACTCCAGCTGAACTCGATCTGCACGTCATCGCCGACAACTACGCCACACACAAGCATGAGAAGGTTAAGCGGTGGCTGAAGCGCCATCCGCGATTCCACATGCACTTCATCCCGACAAGCAGCTCGTGGCTCAATATCGTGGAGGGGTTTTTCCGCAATCTTGATCAAAAACGCCTGAAGCGCGACGCGTTTCGCAGCGTCCCTCAACTCAAGAAAGCAATCATGGACTACATCGATAACCACAACGACGATCCGAAGCCGATTGTTTGGACCAAGGCCGCCGACGAGATCCTCGAAAAAGTCGGTCGCGCACGCGCTGCACTGAAAATGCCCCAACAGAGCGCATCACACCAGTAGCTGCCATAGCCAACCAGCAAGCAAAGCAGCAGATTCATGACGGCACAGAAAACTTTTGACAGGATGCAGATTCGTTGGGACACAAGCGGCGCAAGTCATGAGCATGCCCTGTCATGGTGGCTTCCCCCTTCTCTCTCAGCCAGCCCAACTTTTAGCGATCCATTGCAGGTTTCGTCCCCCCCTTACCGACCTGGCCAGGATGCTCTATCCTTGCTCGATCAGATGCGCGCCACCCCAGTGTGGCAAGCTGGCAGGTTGACCAATAAAGAGCAGGGAATCCCCAGTCTCCCGAGACCCTTTGCGGTCCGGAGTCATGGACCCAAATCACCGCCGGAAAGGCCTTTGGGCGGGGGTTTTGCCCGGCGAAATTGCCCGGCCCAGACTATTTCGGGCGCCGCCGGTGTTTTCCCCATTCCCTTGTCTCAATCAGGGCTCTTCATGTCATTAACTAGGTGTCCGCAAGCTTTTCCTGCAGAGTCATGAACCAATCCAAAACCATCCTTCCATTTGCGTTATTGATTAGTGGATTTTTGCCAATTGCTGAGGTTGCGGCGCAACAAAGTGCCAACACTCAGGTGGCTGGGGAGGAGGATGCAGGCCCAGTCCTGCCCGTGAGTAAGGCTCCCCTGAACTACATTGGCGGGCGGCCCATGCTGCGGGTGACCCTGCGAGCCGGTGAGAAGATCTACTTCTGTCACCTGCTGGTGAACCTGGCCCAGGACACAGCCTTGATCCTGCATCCCAATGCTGCCGGTGCCCTGCGGGCAGAAGAAGTGAATCTGGAAGCCGAGGGTTTAACCATGGACTCCCTGCCGGTGGAGGTGGGTGAGAAAGCCTGGATGGATGACTTTACCAAGACCTATGCCGAGGCTCTGTACGAAGTGCCAGTGGCGGGCATGTTGGGCACGAAGGCCTTTCGGGATCATACCTTGGTCTTGGATGGGCCCAAGCAAGAGCTGAGGCTCAACTCCAAGGCCAGTGCCAGCGTCAAGCCCGAGGCCATGGGCGATCTTCACGTGTTGGAGCTAGCCGGTGATCCTGATCAAGATGGTCTGCGCATTCAGGTGTCACTTGGCAACAATGGGCAGGCAAACAAGAACTTCATCCTGCATACCCGGGAACCCTATTCCTTTGTCCGCACTGCTCTAGGTCGAGAATTTGGCGACGCGGACGGTTTGATTTCCCATGCCATGCTTGGCGACTGGAACCTGGCCAGCTTGACGCCCCTGCGTCCGCAGGGCAAGGGCGACTTCGATGGGGGCATTGGTGCTTTGCTGTTGCAGCAGATGGTGTTGACCCTGGCGCAGGAACAGGGCTACCTGGTCCTGGACCATGTGGAGCAGCAGGCCTACCCCAAGGACGAAGAAGCTTTCTACCGCGCCAGCTACGGCAAGGGCAGGGTGGTGAAGTTGCAGGGCTTTCTCAAGGAATATCCAGAGAGCAGCTTCCGCCTGGTGGCGGCGCGACAACTGTTCAAGCGCCTCATGCTGGACGACCTGGACCAAAGCAAGCTGCGCATGGCCGGGATTGCTGCCCTGCAAGCCTGCCGCAGTGACAAGGTTGGTGCGGAGGCCTTGGCCATGTTGAAGGAATTGCCCAAGCACGAGAACTTCCTGCAATTGCGCAAGGACCTGGCAGAGCATGCTCTGCCCCAGGCGCAGAAGGATATCGATGGCAACGCACCGCATAAGCTTCTGTTGGAGCTGGGCAGCATTGCCTACCAGCAGGAAGACCTGAAGGAAGCCCGCCGCAACCTGCTGAACGCAGTGTTTGGCATGCCCAAGGATGGCCCCAGCAACCTGGCCCTGGGTAGGGTCTACGAGGACATGGATAAGTTGGAGCGGGCTCGTTCCCGCTACATGCTGGCCATGCTGGATGCGCAAAAGACCGGAGTGGCAGGTCTCAATGCCATGACCGCTGTCCATGCCCGGATCACTGATGCCAGAAACCCAGACAAGCTGCCTGATGGTGAGCAGCGCCAGGAGTTCCTGCACTATCTCATTGAAGCCACCGAAGGTCGGGTTGCGGCTCTGCATCCCATGCTGCGTCCCGCAGCGGATGTCAAGCCGACTGGCCGGGTGGTGTTGGTGGAGTTGTTCACCGGCGGTGGTTGAGGCAGCTGTCTGGCTGCGGACGTAGCCTTTGATGCATTGGGAGAGTACTACCGGGATGATGAGGTTGTGCTTATTGGTTGGCACACCTCTGAGCCTCTGGCCAGCGAAGCCGGTCAGACGCGCATGGCAAAGCTGGGCGTGCGGGGCACCCCCACGGTGCAGATTGCCGGAACCCAAGCCGTTGTGGGTGGTGGCGGTCGCGACGATGCGGCAAACATCATGGTGAAGTACCAAAAGGTGATTGATGAACTTCTCAAAGAAGCACCGCAGGCCAAGATTTCTGCTGCTGCTCTGCGCGAGGCGAACAGCATCAAGATCTCTGCGGACTTTCAGAGTGATCATGCAGGCCTGCGCCTGCATGCGGTGTTGACCGAATCCCTGCTGGTCTTCCCCAATCCCAATGGTACCCTGTTCCATCATCAGGTGGGCAGGAAGTTCCTGACGCCGGAAAAGGGTGTGGCAGTGGGAGAGAGCTTCAAGACGGAGTATGAGCTTTTGGGTAAGGATCGGCGGACCGACTTTGCCCTGGTGTTCTACCTGCTGGATCCGGACAGTGGGGCAGTGCTGCAGGCGCGCAAATTCGCCATCGAGAAAGCGGGAGCAGAGTGATGAATTCGACCAGGCAAGAATTGCAGCAGGGACTTGCTCCCGCAGTCAAGCAGCTGGACCAGCAGAAGCGACAGCGGGGCATGCAACAGGCCTTTGGCGCCAGCATGCGCTGGTTGCCCTGGCTGGCTCTGGCTCTGGTGCTTGGCTACTGCGCCATTTCCTGGTTGGCGGCGCCGCCCATGGCTGCCATCTGGTTGCCGGCACTGTTACTGGTCGTGCCTTTGCTGTTGGTTCTTGTGGCTGCCTTGCATCAGGTTCGTACCCGCAGCAAGGAAGCTGCCCTGGCCATCGATCGGCAACAGCACACCAAAGATCGCTTGTCGGCGGCGGTAGAATTCAGTGAAGAGGGCGAAGTATCATCCCTTTCCCGCTTCCAACGTGCTGCACTGATGGACGGTCAGGCCTGCTTGTTAAAGGTGCAGGCTGATCAAGTTCGTCTTGCCCAGCCTGCTGCCAGGATGCCCTGGCTCGCTGGATTGTTGGCGCTGGCGTTGGTCTTTGTGCCCTTCTTCCTTCCGGCAATCAGCGGAGTCGAGAGTGGAGTAGGTAAGGATCTTGCCAGTCTGGCTGTAGATGTTTCAGGACAGGCTCTTTCTTCGGAGCAACCGGATGAAGCCAAGGAAGATGCCAGCGAAAGTGAGCGTCAGCGGCGCAAGCTTTCTCGAGCTGCGCTGGCCGAGCGCGCTGCGGAAGAAGAAAAACCAGAAACGAAAAAACAGCCAGAGCAAAACGACGAAGCACAAAAGTCCGGCGCTGGTAGCAGCAATCCCACCCCCGGTGGTCAACGGCCGGCTCAATCGCAGCCGCAGAAATCCAACGCCGGCCAACCTTCTCCCGGCAGCCAGGGCGGTGGTGGTCAGGGTCAGGCCAGCAAGAGCCAGGGGGATAACGAGGACAAGCCCAAGGAACGAAAACCCCGTAAAGCATCCAATCCGAAAAAGAAGAAGAAGGGCCATCCCGTACGTTCCAAGGAACAGGATGCCCAGGAGAGCAGCTCTACCCCCGGTGGTCCCTCCCAGGCTGGTGGCCAGATGGCCAGCGTTGGCAACAAACGCTCTAGCGATGCTCAGGGCTTGGAGCGCGAGCAGGACGTGGACCAGGACGACGAGGAGATCGAGGACGAGGAAGAGGAGAGCGAACAGCGCGGTGGTGTTTCGCCCATGAGCCGAGACCGCAAGAGCAATGCTGCCCGAGAGCTGGGTGCCACCGCTGATGGTGCTGGTGGCGAAGGTCGTGGCGGCCCGATGCCACCGAAAAAATCCCGCGGTGTAGCCGCCCTGGTCATGGGCATTCGCCTGCCGGACAAGGTGCGCGGCCAACCCAATCCTGGCACCGCCAAAACCAGCGTTGAGCAAGTGACGCCCCGCATGGGCCAGGAGCGCGAAGCCAGTGCCCAGGCTGCGGTGGCTGGTGGTGCTGCAACTCCCCAAACTTCTGAACCCCTGACCGATCCCTGGCAGGTGTTCCTTTTCAGATATCACTGGATGCTGAGCCAAGCTCGGCAGGCCAAGAAAACCAATACCCAACCCTAACCCATCCCCAGATCCATGAGTCAAATGCCCGAATTCCAAGACAGTCCGGAAACCGCCCAGGTGCGCCAGGCGGTGCAGAAGTTTCAGGAGACCTATGGCCTGCTGAAGGCGGAGATCCAGAAGTTCATTGTAGGTCAGGACCAGGTGGTGGAGGGGGTGCTCACTGCTCTCCTAGCCGGTGGTCATGTGCTGCTGGAAGGTGTTCCCGGCATCGGCAAGACCATGCTGGTAAAGACCCTTGGCGAAGCCATGCACCTGGACATGAGTCGTATCCAGTTCACCCCGGACCTGATGCCCGCCGACATCCTGGGCAACATGGTGTTGCAGGAGAGTGCGGACGGCCACCGGGAAGTGAGCTTCCAAGCCGGGCCCATCCACACCAACCTGTTGCTGGCGGATGAGATCAACCGGGCCACTCCCAAGACCCAGTCGGCTTTGTTGGAAGCCATGCAGGAACATCAGGTGACGGTGGCGGGTGCCACACGCCCCTTGCCGCAGCCTTTCGTGGTGCTGGCCACCCAGAACCCGGTGGAGCAGGAAGGCACCTATCCCTTGCCCGAAGCCCAGCTGGACCGCTTCTTGTTCAAGCTGCTGGTGGGTTATCCCAAGGAAGAGGAATACTCCTTGATCCTTTCGCGTACCACTGGCAAGGCGACGCCGAAGATTCAGGTCTGCACCGAGGAGGGGCAGATCCAGGCCATGCGCGATCTGGTGCGGGAAGTGCCAGTGCCAGAAAACGCCCGCACTACAGCAGTACGCCTGATGATGGCCACCCAACCCAACAGTCCCTATGCCACCGAGCGAGTGAACCGTTATGTGCAACTGGGCTCATCGCCCCGTGGTGCTCAAGGCATGCTGCTGGCGGGCAAGGTGCGCGCTCTGGTGGACGGTCGCTTTGCCGTGGCTGCCGAGGACGTGAAGGAGATGGCCACCGATGCCCTGCGTCATCGCATGCTGCTCAACTTTGAAGCCATTGGCGAAGGTATCACCACCGACGACCTCTGCGCCGAGATCCTGGAGCGCAGCAACTAGGCCTGGCACCATGAAGCAGAGCAAGCTCTTCCCCGCTGAATTTCTGAACTCGCTGGCGGGTCTACACATTCGTGCCCAGCGCGTGCCCGCCGGTGGCCGGCATGCGGAGCACAACTCCCGCATGCGCGGTGGTGGAGTGGAGTTCACCGACGTGCGGCAGTACGTGCCCGGCGATGACTTTCGTGCCATCGACTGGCACATCTACCAGCGCTTGGACAAGGTGTTCTTGCGCCTGTTTCTGGAAGACCAGGACCTGCCCATCTACTTCTTGTTGGATCAAAGCCGCAGCATGTCCCTGGATCATGGCGATGGCAGCAGCAGCAAGACCATCATTGCGCGCCAGGCGGTGGCAGCCCTGTCCTATTTGACCCTGGCACAGATGGATCGGGTCTCCATCTATCCCTTTGCCGACGCTCCCCTGCGGCCCCTGCCCAAGGTGGCGGGCAAGAATGCTTTTCATCGCCTGTTGGCCTATTTGGAAGAACTGCCCGCCGGCGGTGGTACCTCCTTTACCGAGGCCGTGGACCGTTTCAGCCACCAACGCCTGCGCAAAGGGCTCTGCGTGGTGGTTTCCGACTTCTTCACCGCCAAGGGTGTGGAAGAAGTGTTGACCAGTTTGCAGCGCGTGCCCCATCGCTTGTTGTTGTTGCGGCCGGTGCATGCCAAAGAAGCTGAGCCACCTCTGCATGGTGAACTTCAGGTGGTGGACTGTGAGAGCAATGAGAGTCTGGCGGTGACCTGCGATGCTGACCTGCGGCGGCGCTACCGGGAAGCCTACGAAGCCTTTGGCCAGCAACTGGCGGGGCTTTGCAAGAGACGAGCTGCTGGTTTGTTGAACTTGCAGACTGACCAATCTCCGGTGGCACTGCTGCAAAGTCTCTTTCCCCAAGGGAGCATGGTGGTATGAGCTTATTTGGACTCAGTATGACCACCTGGCTTGCGGGCCTGGGTGCATTGGCCGCTGTTCTGGGCCTGCTGCACTTGTTGCGCATTCGTCTGCGGCAGGTGGAAGTGGAAACCCTGTTGTTCTTCCGCATGGCCGGGCCCCTGCACAAGCCCCGCACTCTAGGCGGCAAGCCCCAGCGCTGGTTGTCCTATCTCCTGTCCCTATTGTTGCTGGTCTGTCTGTGGACGTCCTTTGGCGACCCGGTGCAGGATGACAACAGTCCCTCAAGGGTGGTGTTGTTGGACCAGAGTGGCACCGGTTTGGTGGCCATGGCCAACGAACAGGAATCTCTGTGGCATGGCCGTCTGGCCAAGGCTCAGGAATTGGCTGCAGCCCTTGGCCCAAGAGGCGCAGTGCTGGCCTATGGCAACAGTGTCTCCACCCTCTTGCAGAGTGGGGAGCCCACGGAAGTTTTGGCCTGGCGGGCCAAGGACTTGCAAGCCCAAGGCATGGGCAGCAGCTTTCCCGCTGCCATGCAACAAGCACGTAGCTTGCTCACTGCCGGAGACGAGATCCTGGTGCTGGGTGGGCCGGAGTTCATGCCTGAGGAAATCGACGGCATCAAGGTGCAACGCATTGCCCAGCCTGCCGTGGAACATGCCCGGGTGGTGAACCTGCGTCTGCAGGAGTGGCCATGGCGGAGCTTATCCGTGGAAGTGCATGGCGAGGCAGCAAAGGTCAGCCTGGCTGGCGAGGTGGTGGCCAAGCTGGAAAAGCCCGTTGAAGCCAAACTCAGGGATGGTCTGGCCAGCATGTCTTTGTATCGCTTGCCGGCGGAAGCCTGCACCGTGCAACTTGCCCTGCATGGCGCCGATGGCATCCTTGAAACACTGCCGCTGAACCTACCAGCTAGAGAACCGGTGCCCCTGCTAAGGCCCGACTCTTTACCCATGGCAGTGCAGACGGCCTTGGATGGTGATCCGGCCTTCGAGAAGGCGGAAGCAAACAAGAATCGCTTGCAGTTGGCCTGGGACAAGCCCTTGGATCCATCCCTGCCAGCCTTGCTCTTGCAAGAGGGTGTGGATCCCCAGCCTCGCCAGGCCTTGCGCACGCAGCATTGTCCCCTCTCCCTCAGTTTGCAGGACATGCGCCGAGCCGCTGCCCCAGCACTTTTGCCTATAGCAGGCGAGACCGTCTGGGTGGAAGACAGCTTGAGTGGTGCGCCTTTGGTGGCATTGCAGCAAGAGAATGTAGATGGCCAGGCCGTGGCCCGCCTGCGGGTGGTCACCTGGTTGTTGGATGAGGCGGCGCATCGGGATGTGCCTCGTCTGCTCTTGGGCGGCTTGCATCATTTGGCAGCTCTGCCCTTGCAGGCGGAACTGGATGTCAACCTGCCGGTACCACCGGCACCGGCAACGCAGCCGGCACAACTTGCTTCTCTTGCCGGTGCCGGTCACTGGTGGCCAGCCCTGCTGTTGCTTGCGCTGTTGTTCTTCGGTTTGGATCTCTGGCTTTACCACCGAGGACGACTGCCATGATGTGGGAACATCCCTTTGCCCTGAGTCTTGTCCTGTTGTTGCTGCCCCTGCTGTGGCTGGCAAGACGTAGCCAGGCTGTCCTGGAACCCAACCAGGGTCGTTGGACCCTTGTCTTACAATGTCTCTGCCTGCTGAGTCTGGTGTTGGCCTTGGCCCAGCCGCTTTGGCTGAAGCATTCGACTCGCGGTCACCACGTGGTGGTGCTGTCGCCCAGCGCAGGCTCTAGTCTAGAAGAACTGCAGAGCCAGCAGGCTCAATTGGAGAAGTTGCAAGCATCCCTGCCCCTGGGCGATCGCTTCCATGTTCTGGAAGCAGGGCAAGACAAGGCCCCGGACCTGGCTGCCAGTATTCGCCATGCCCGCCGCCTGGTTCCCGATGAAGAGCCCGGTGAGATCCTGCTGTTCAGTGACGGCCGCCATGACGGTGCCGACTTGCGAAGCATCGATGAAGAGTTGGGCAGCACGGTCCTGCACTGGCAGCGCCAGGCCATGACCCAAGACCTGCGTCTGGTGGATGTAGAGCATCCCGCCAGCTTGTTCGTCGGCGAGCCCTTCACCCTGGCAGTGGACATCGAATGCCCAGCGCAGCAACAAGGTAAAGCGGCGCGTTTGCAGGTGTGGCAGGGCAGTGACCTGCAGAGTGTGGGGGAAGCCAGCATCAAGCTGCGGACCGGTGCCAGCCGTCACTCGGTTGCGGTGTCGCCCACCGGGAAAGGTCTCTTGTCCTTCGAAGTGCGCTTGGTTCTAGATGACCAGAGCAACCCTCAGCGCCACCACGAACGTTTTGCCCTGCTGGCTCAGGGTCAGCCCAATGTCGCCTACCTGGGTAGTGCCGACCGCCTCACTGCTCTGCAACAAACCTTGGCTGCCCACGACTTGTCTTGCCAGGCAGCGGATCTGACTCAGGATAATCCCTTTGCCAATGCCGATGCGGTGATCGTCGACAATCTGGCGGCCAGTGCCTGGTCCGCCAGGCAACAGAGCAGCTTGACGTCGCAGGTCATGGCCCAGGGTGCTGGCTTGCTCATGGCGGGTACCCACCAGAACCTGGGACCCGGTGGCTATGCCCAGTCACGATTGGCGCGCATCCTGCCGGTGGAGATGCCGCAGCGGGAAGAGCGCCGCGATCCTTCCGTCTCTCTGGTGATCATCCTGGACACCAGTGGTTCCATGGGGGGTGCGCGTATTGGTCTGGCCAAGGAAGTGGCCCGCCTGGCCATGAAGCGCCTGTCGCCCCACGACAAGGTGGGCATCGTTGAGTTCTATGGTTCAAAGCGTTGGGCAGCACCCTTGCAGCCGGCCTCCAACACCATTGAAATCCAGCGAGCCCTGAACCGCATGCAGGCCGGCGGTGGTACCATCATTTTCTCTGCCCTGGAAGAATCCTACTACGCCCTGCTGAATACCCGCACCCGCTTCAAGCACGTGCTGGTTCTCACCGACGGTGGCGTGGAGCAGGGCGACTTCGAATCCCTGGCTCGCCGCATGGCGCAGAATGGCCAGACCTTGAGTACGGTTCTGGTAGGCCCGCAGGGTAATTCCAAGTTCCTCTTGGATATGGCGCAGTGGGGGCGAGGGCGTTTCTATGCCTGTCCTTCCCGCTTCCAACTGCCCGAACTGCGTTTCAAGGAACCCCAGTCATCGGTCTTGCCTGCTGTGCAGGATCAGTCCTATGCGGTGGCCCGTGCTGGTCTGCACGAAGCCACCCAGAGCTTTGGCGACGACGACCTGCCGGCAGCCCTGAGCATGGTGGATGCCAGCCTGCGCTCCGGTGCCAGTTTGTTGCTGGCTGCCCCGGGCAATCAGCCCCTGCTTAGCAGTTGGGACCAGGGTCTGGGACGCACCATGGTCTATTGCACGGATTTGCTGGGGCCGGGTGCAGAGAAGTTGCGAGAGGATCCGCGTTACGCTGCCTTCCTGGCGGACCTGGTGCGTAATCTCTGTTCGGGCCGCAAGGCCAAGGCACCCCGCCTGGTTCTGCAAGCGGAAGGCTCCATGCTGCGGGCCACCCTCCATTCCCAAGAGTCCACCTATCCCCTGCCGACGCTGCGAGTGGCAAATGGCAGTAAGCAGAGCATGGTGCCGGTGGGCCAAGGTCAGCATCAAGCCTTGCTTGGTTGGCCGTCTGCGGATGCCCCCTTCACGGTGGAAGTGAATGGTTCCTTTGGCAGCATTAGTGCTGGGGCGCTGCGACCTCTGTCTCGTGTTCTGCGCAGTGCGGACCAAAGCGCGGTCCTTGCAAACCTGGTACGCCACAGTGGCGGCAAGATTGACGATGGCTTCGGCCTTCCCAAACCTAAAAAGAAGATTCCCGTGCCCCTGACTCCTTGGTTGTTGTTGATGGCGTTGGCCCTGTTCCTGTTCAGCTTGCTTGTGCGGCGTTGGCCATGGCGGCGGACGGCGCATGGGGTGCTGCCCTTGCTTGCGGTCTTCTTCTGCATGCAAGCCCTGCCGGCGCAAGAGCAAGAGCCTGATCCCATCCAAGCCCGTATCCAGCAAGCCCTGCAAACCAAGGGTGACCTGGGAGCCTTGCAGGAGGAGTGGAAGGATGCCGAACCGGCGAAACGCGTAGCCCTGGCTCTGGCCGAAGGCGATCTCTGGACCGCTTGTGAACTGCTCAAAGGCGATGCCAGCCAGCGGCAACTCAGGCTATTGTTGCTGTCGGCCATTGGTGAGAACGAAGAGGCCCTTGCTCTTGCAGAGGAAATCCTAGGCCAGCCTGAGCTTGACAGCCAGCAACGCTTGCAGTGGCTGATGCAGCGGGCGGACTGTTACCTGGCTTTGGAACAAAGGGAAGCTGCAGAACAAGATCTGCGTGCCGCAGCCCAGCTGAACGGAGATACGGATTTCCAAAGGGCGTTGGGTCTCCTGGCAGGCAGCCATGGCTTTGAAGATCTGGCTCTCTCCTGTCACCGAGTCGATGGCCTCACTGGCAAGGAAGCTCTGCACACCTGCCTGCGTCGTGCCCTTTGGCAAGATCGTCTGGGTCAGGTGGATGCGGCGTTGTTGGAGTTGGAGACTGCCTACCAACATGCCAGGCTATTGCGGGACCGGCGCTTTGTGCTTTCCCGCATGACCTCCCTCATGCGCAATGCGGATCGCCTGCCGGAACTCTTGCAGCGCTGGCAGGCACAGGCTCCCCGTGACATCATCGAGATGCGAGCCCAGTTGGCCTTGTTGCGGGAGCTCTTGCAGGGCGACGCTGCCCTGGATCTTTTGGCCAGGCATGAGCAGTGGGCGGAAGAACTGCAGGGCGAGGGCCTTGCCATTGCCATGGAATCGGGCAAGCCCCAACGAGCCATCGCCCTGGCCAGGGAGCAGCTGGCGGCAAAGCCAAAGAAGCGGCGCCTGCGGGTGGCCCTGGCCATGTTGCTCACCGACCTGCGGCAGCTGGATGCAGCCACCCAGATCCTGCTGGACGGCATTCCCCATGCCAGTGGTCGCCGCGGCCTGTCCCTGTTGGGCACCACCGCCTCCGAACTGGATGCGGGTAAAGCTCTCAAAGCCGTGCAACAAGCCCTGCGCGAACGAGGCAAACCGGCGGATCGCCTGGAAGCCTTGATGCTGGAGGTGGCCCACCTGCAGATGCACAAGCAGGAGCGCCAGGCAGTGGCCTTGGTGAAGGCTGCCCTGGATAAGTTCACCGACCACGGTGCTCGCATGCGCCTGGCGGAAACCATGGAGAGCTTGGGCGAAGCCAAGGAAGCCTTGGCCCTCTATCGCCAATTGCAAAAGGAGACCGACACCGAAGACCTTGCCCTGCGCCTGGCCTGGTTGTTGAGTCAAAGTGAGGATGAAAAGGGGCAGGAAGAAGCCCTTCTCATGTTCAAGAAGGTATGGCTGGTTGCCGGCAGCGAAGCGCGTCGGGTGCAGGCGGAAGAGCAGGTCCTGGATCACGCCTCGCGCCAAGGCAAGTTGGCGGACCTGGCCATTGAGCTGGAAGAAGCCTTGGAAGATCCGGAGCTTGCAAAGCGAGACTTTTATCGGCAGGCCTTGGTGAAGATCTATTCCCGGGCCCAGGATAGTTACAGTGCCGCCGAAATCTTGCAGGAGTTTGTGCGCCAACCAGGCAAGGAAGTGGAGCGCCAGCAACAGCTGGCGCGGATGTACTGGGAGACGGAGGATTACAAAAACCACGAACGCAGCCTGCGCAAGCTGATACAGATCGACCCGGATCATCGTCTGGATTACCTGCAGGAAATGGCCATGAGCGCCATGGAACGAGGCAATCCCGGTGAAGCCAAGGCGGTCCTGGACGAGATGGCGGCGCTCAAGGGCGAAGGCGCGCAGATTGCCATGGAGTTTGCCGCCGGGGTCTACAGCATGGCTGGTCGCAGCGAGGATGCCATCCGCATCTATCGCCGTACCCTGGCCCTGCATCCGGACCGCATTGAAACCCTGTTGTTGCAGGCCAACGCCATGGTGACGGCGGACAAGCAAAAGCAGGCCATTGGCATGTTTGCCTACATCCTGCTGCAGGACAACAAGGACGACCTGTTCCTGGTGGCAGCAGACGGTCTTTTGAACATGGATGCGGATGCCAAGATCCTGGGCTTTGCTGCCCGTGCGGTGACCCGGCGTCTAGCCCATAAGCCCTCAAAGGTCTACCTGCACCGGGTCCTGCAGGATCTGCTCGAGGCCCTCAAGGCCGTGCAGCCCCGGCAGCATTCCCTTGAGGATACTCTCATGGTGGCCGGCGAACGGCGCACCGTGTTCCTGCGGGAACTCATGGAGGAGGCCAGCAGCGAAAAGCGCTGGGGAGATTACGTGAACTTCGGTCACGATCTCCTGGCCCTGGGTGAAGAGGTGCCGCCAAATGTGTTCCTGGCCCTGGGCGAAGCTATGTTGGCGCAGAAGAACCACCGCGGTGCGGAGCAAGCCTTTGCCCGCGCCCGCCTGGCCACGGACTTTGCGTCGGTGGAGCGTCGGGTGGCCACGGTCTACCAGAAAGCAGGCATGCTCAAGGACAGCGAACGGGTGCGGCGGCGCATCCTGCGCCGGGATGCAAAAAACCCCCAGGCCATGCTGGACCTGGCCGCCATCCTGGAGAAGCAAAACCAGATTGTTGAAGCTCGCGACCTCTTTATAGACGCGGCCGTCATGCTGTTGGCCCATGAGAAGGCGCAAGCCCAGGTGGTGGATGCGGCGAATCGGCAGGGCCGGTACGTCAGGCGCAACCGGAACAAGAAAGATACCGGCAAGTCGGAGCAGGCCATCCACGCTGTGTTGCGCTGCATGCCCACTCAGGCCCAACTACACCCCTTGGTGCTGGCCCTGGGCAAGCAGTTGGCCGCTAGCGAGACAGCAGCCGAGCGCTGGTCCTACACCATGATGCTGCAGCGCCTGCCGGGTAGCGATGCGGAAGTTCTCAAGTGGACGGAGCAGTGTCTGGCCATGGAGCCGACGGATCAGGCGGTGGTGGCGTCGATCTTGGATCGACGCCTGCGTGCCGGTGATCTGGTGGGAGCCACTGCTGCAAGCCAGCGCCTGGAAAAAAAAGACTATGAGCCAAAGAGCCTGAGCCTCAGCCTCTTGCAAGGCAAGACGGAAGAGAGCATCGGCATCTTGCAAAAGGCACCGCCAGGAATTCAGAGCCAGACCTTGGCAACCTTGTATCTCTTGGGTGAGGAACAGGCGGCCAATGCTTTGTTGGATGCCTTGCTACAGAGCCAAGAGATCGGTCAGGACAGAAGGTTCAACCGAGCTCGCAAGCTGCTTGATCGCCCTGAAAAAAAGGCAGGCGCCAAGAACTTCGCCAGACGGCAGGCTCTGCACCAGGCCATGCAACTCGACAAAGCTGATGAAGGTCGAGTGCTGGCGGTGTTGCAAGCACTGCAGGCCTTGCCCGAGTTGCCCGCCGAGGAGCGGGCGGAGCATTTGCGGGAGCTGTTGCCCAGCGTGGAAACCAATGAGCATGGGCGACAAGAATTCCTGAGCTATGCCAAGGAGCATCTCAAGGCTGAAGAATTGCTGCCAGTCTTCAAGGCCGATGCCAGTGAAAGATGGGGCCTTGTTCGCTGCCTGCCCTTGCTTACTGTGCTGCCCGCTGAGGAGCAATTGGCGCTTTTGGAGAACAGCATGCGCGGCTGGTCTGCCAGCGACGCCAACAATTTGCGCCTACAGGCTTTGGCGGTGGATCTGGCCAGCGAAACCAAGGACGCCATGCTGGCCGGCTTGCAGCTGGGCAAGATGAAATCGCGAGATGGTTATCAGCTCATCAATCTGTTGACAAGCAAGAATCTGGATCCGCTCTTGGGCCGGAAGCTCTTCGCCAAGATGCGTGCTCAACGCAGCGAGGATCCCATGACCTGGGTCATGGGGGTTAACTTCGCTGAGAACGCCGCCGACAAGAACCATGCCCGGTGCCAGGCCCTGCTGCACTGGGGCAAGGATGACAAAAACAACTACGCAGCAAATTCCGCACTGGCCATCTTGCTGGAAGGTGTCAGCAAAGACGAATTGGCCAGCCTGTTTGAGCAATTCCGCAAGCAGGACGAAGGTTCAATGACAGTGCTGGCTACCCTCTTGCAGCGTCAGGGACGCGGCCAGGAAGTGGGGGGGATTCTGCAAGCCAGGTTCAACGAGGACCCGGAGGATGGCAGCCGTCTGCAAGCCCTATTGGCCTGGCTGCAAGCCAAGGATCAGAAGGCGGCAGCATGCAAGGTGCTGGAGCAGTACATCCAGGCGCAGAAGGACCCGATGATGGCCAGCCACTACGTCTCCCAGCTGGTGGATCTGCACCGGCTCCTGGGCCAGGCGGCAAAGGGGCAGGAGCTGTTGAACCAACAACCCGATGCCCGCTGGCCCAACCTGGGTTTGCGCTTGCAGTTGCTGCAGAGCTTAGAAGACTCCGCCCTGCGCCAGCAGGCCGGCAGGGAGTTCCTGCGCCTGGCTCAGGCTGCCCAGGCTCAGGGGTCCATGCGAGGATTCAGGAACTTTGGCCAAAACTGGGATCAGGCGAACTTCTCCCCCCGGGATGCCTGGCAGTTGGAACTCGACCTGGAGACGGCGCCGACCACCGCAAAGGACTGTGCGAAGTTTTCTCCCTTCGACCTGCTGGCACTGATGCCCGAGGGTATGGACATGGCAGAAGCCTTGCTCCGCAACATGGATGCTGCCAAGCAGGATAGCAGTCTCGGTCTCTATCGCGGTTACCTGGGCTCTGCCCAGGCGCAGAATGCAGCGGACACCATCCTGGTCAGGGCCAGGAAAAAGCTGCTTAGCCAACCCATGCATGGTGAGAGCCTGCGCCTGCTCTTTGCCGCCGCCCAGTTGGGCATGCCGGTAGAAGATCGGGAAGTGGCCAGCTTCCTGCAGCGTCACCTCTGCTTGGGCCAGCCGGATAAGGATATTCTGATGCAGGCCACTGTCCTTTGCCACAACCGTGGTCAAACCGAAATCCGTGATCGTCTGCTGCAGTACATGACAGTGGATCGCAGTGTCCTGAGTGATGGAGGAAGGTGGTGGAGAACTCAGAATCAGCACAGCTATCAGGTGCTGGCTTTGGCGGCCCAGGTGCAACCGCAGTGGGTGCAGCGCTTGTTGCCAGCAGAGACACAAGAAAAACAGCAACTGGGCAGGATGGATACCCAGCTCATGCAGGCCCTCTGGCAGGTGGCCAAGCCTGCAGGCATGGTGCGCACCTACCAGCAGCCGGAAGCCGACAAGGATGAAAAGGGTGGCCCCCTGCAGTACATGGTGCGCCAGTCCCCAGACTTCCAGTTGACCTACAGTGGCTGGCTCCTGCGCAATGGCCAGGTGGCAGAAGCAGTGCAATCCCTTTCTTTGCAAGGGAACTCTCAGGGTTACTACCAGGGTTTCGCCCCCCGGGCCCTGGCCTGTGCCATTCCGGATCTGCAACTTTGGGCGGATCCAACTCAGGTTCCAGAACTGCAAACCGCCCTGCTGGAATCCCTGGAACCCTGGCGGGGCCACAACCGCATGCTTGCCCTGCAACTATCTGTGCTGTTGGCCAAGCGCCTGCAAGAGGCAAACCGGCAGCCAGAGGCATTGGCCTTGGCCAACGAGATCACGCAACGTGCCTCGGACCTGCCACAGACGGAGCGCTGGCTGCGGGATCTGGCCTTGTAGGGTTCAGGACTGGTTTTCGGTTTCACTGCTGCCGTCTCTGCCTACATTGCGTGGGTCATGAAGAAGGTTAATATTGCAGATTGGGATACCCTGCCCGCTCATCAGCCCACCTACGCCCTGGTCAGTAACGTAGATCTGGTGTTGGTGCGCGACGGCGAAGAGGTGTCGGTTCTCTACGGTCGTTGTCACCATCGCGGTGCCCTGCTGGCGGATGGTCACATTGATGGGCATAACCTGATCTGTGGCGTGCACGGTTGGGACTACCGCTATGACTCTGGCGTCAGCGAGTACAACAATGCGGAGAAGCTGCAGAAGTTCAGTGCCTGGTTGGAGCAAGGCTCTGTCTGGGTAGACGCCGACGAAATCGCCGCCTGGCACGAAAAGAACCCGCAGCCCTACCAGCGGGATGCCTACCAGGGCAGCTATGCGGACATTCACGGCGCCGATGAGGAACCCTATACCAAGTTGATCCAACAGTTGGCCGCCGATGGCCTGAGCAAGACCGGCCACCATGGCCCGGCCCAAGCCATGGGCGTTCCGCGGGCGGATTTGCCGCGTTGGGAAGACATCCAGTTCATCACCGCGCAGCTTAAAACCCTGCCGCTGTTGGACGATGCACAGGTAGGCAGCAATGTGGTGCTGGGCCCGAAAGCCGCCAAGCCCCTGCAATTGGACATCCCGCTGTTTGTTTCTGACATGAGCTTTGGCGCCCTGTCGGAGGAAGCAAAGGTTGCCTTGGCCAAGGGCGCAGAATTGGCTGGCACTGGCATCTGCTCCGGCGAAGGTGGCATGCTGCCGGAAGAACAGGCCGCCAACTCTCGCTACTTCTACGAGTTGGCCTCGGGGCGCTTTGGTTTCTCCATGGACAAGGTGAAGCGTTGTCAGGCCTTCCACTTCAAGGGTGGGCAGGGAGCCAAGACTGGTACCGGCGGGCATCTGCCAGGAGAAAAAGTGCAGGGCAAGATCGCCGAGGTACGAGGACTCAAGCCAGGCACGCCGGCCATCTCCCCACCACGTTTTCCCGACTGGACATCGGTGGAGGACTACAGGCGCTTTGCTGCTGAGGTGCGGGAAGCCACAGGTGGCATCCCCATTGGTTTCAAACTCTCAGCGCAACACGTCGAGAAGGATCTGGCAGCCGCCTTGGCAGTGGGAGTGGACTATGTGATCTTGGATGGGCGGGGTGGCGGCACTGGAGCTGCACCGTTGATCTTCCGGGACAACATCTCGGTGCCGACGATTCCGGCATTGGCGCGAGCCCGACGTTTCTTGGATTCCCATGACAAGGAGGTGAGTCTGGTGATCACTGGTGGTCTGCGCACGCCGGCGGACTTTGCCAAGGCTCTGGCCATGGGCGCGGATGCCATTGCGGTGTCCAACGCGGCGATCCAGGCCATCGGTTGTCTGGGTATGCGGGCATGTCATACGAACAACTGTCCGGTGGGCATCGCCACGCAAAAACCACATCTGCGGGCGCGCTTGCCGGTGGACGAGGCGGCGGAGCGGTTGGCTCGCTTCTTCGGCGCGACAACGGACATCATCAAGGTGATGAGTCGTGCCTGCGGGCACAGTCACGTGGGGGACCTGTGCATGGATGACCTGACCTCATTCCGCCGCGAGATCTGCGAACTCACTGGCATTGCCTACGGTGGTGTGGGCTAGGAATGCGAGTGCTTCAGCAAGCAGCCAGGCAGAATAACAGCAGGCAAAACAACAGGGTCAGGGATTTTTGGGTTCGGCTCACAGCAATGTGGTGGGTAGGTATGAACGCTTGACCTAATGCAAGGTTCATGCCAGCTATGGAGCGGGGCAGAGATTCGGGAAGGATTGTGCAGGGGATAGGTGAGCGTTACCTGTAGGTAACGGCAGGAGTTTGGGGTCATGTCGGATTCCTTCTATCTGGGCCTGGCATGAGCCGCTAAGTTTCCGCCATGGAGAGATGCATGCTTTGGGGTCGTCTGGCTCTTATCCTGTTGTTGTGCGGTACCGCGCTAAAAGGCACTCTTCCCGCACAGTATCCTGAGACGGCAGATCGCCAGCCGCCATTACAGGAAGAAGACTTCCAGGCTTTTGACAAGCAGCTGAAGTTTCGCTTGACGGAAGATGGGCGGATGCAGATCTGGCCGGATGCTTCTTTGGGAAGAACAGGCCGTGACTTCACTGACATGGTGAAGTTGAGCGTTGCATTCCATCCAATAAACAGAGGCGCTCAGTTGCTTCTGACTCTGGCGGGAGGCAGTGATTTCTTATCTGTGGCAGATGCGGGCGCTCTCCTGCAATGCCTGGGCCGATCTGATGATGTGTTCTTGTTCCAGGCCATGAATCAAAAGCCCAAGTCGCATCATGAATCCTTGCTGCGCTTGTTGGCCATCCGTCACTCTCAACAACGCATGCTCAAGCCCGCTTTGGGGCCTATTGAAAAGATTGCCGCCAACCCAGAGGAAGATGAGCTTGTTCGTCGGGCTGCCGTCGAGGCCATTGCCATGCTACGAAACAAGCCACTGCCTGGCCTGACCAGAGAATTTGAGCCGGTTGGTGATGTGTTGCTAGAGTCTCCGATTAGCTTCAATAGGGCAGCTGTGCTGCATTTGCACCGTTGGCCTGCAGGAAGAGGGTGGACCAAGTTGGGGCGCCTCGAATCGTTAGCGGCGACCAAGAAGTTGCTCATCGAGGTTGGCGGCAGTCTTTCCCTCAGTCTGTGGGCTGGCGCCGTTCAAAACAGCCTTCTCCCCTCAGCGACTGCCTACGAAATAGCCAGGCGTTATGGCAACCATCGCATCGATCGAGTTGTTGCCTGTCTACAGTCCAGCCCCGTGGGCTTGCTTGGCATCAAGGCCTGGCTCAGGATCGATGGTATCTTTGATTTGCATACTCTACGTCAAGGCTTGCAGGTTCACGGGATCCAGGTTGAGGGTGAAGGCAGTGAGTTCAG
>CBDFNI010000004.1:0-44703 GCA_965250175.1 Planctomycetota bacterium
TTCATCGACACACCACCGCAGGTGACAACGGCGACGCTTCCAGCGCTCAAAGCATCAGATTTTGCCATCCTGACCACTTTGCCTGATCAAGACTCCATCGACCAAATCGCAGATGCTCTACGTGATGTCCTCAACTGCAAGCGGAATGCAAACCCGAAGCTCGAGGTTTTGGGTATCCTCGTTTGTGCGATGCCAAATCCACGAACAGTGCTGGCAAGAGAACTTTTGAAATACCTAGTCGAACAAAAAGATCCAGAGACCGGCCGAACGCTCTTGTTTGAAACTGAGATTTCAAGAAACAATGTCATAAAAGAAGCACGTTCCAAAAAGCAGACTCTTTTCGGATATGCCCCAGGACACAAGATCACCGACCAATATCGCGAGCTAGCGAAGGAGGTTGAGGCCCGCATATCGCTGCTCAGACAACCTCCTTCCCCCTCCCTCACGGAAACGTCCTCTGAACAAGGAGCGGTAGTGAATGGGTAAGAAGAGTTTTGTAGCTACAGACTACGATCCAATAGGGCAAGCACTTGCTGTTGACGAGGCTAAGCTTGCTCCAAAAGTAGCCCCTATTCCTCCAAGAATAGCTTCTCCTCCGGTCCCTAAACCAAAACGGCAACCAGAGGTGGGGGAGAGAGTCGCTCCAGTTCAACCCAAGCCTCCAGCGAAGCCTGTTCAGTCTTTCGAGGATGATGAGGTTTCAAAGCGCATCAAGGTCTCAAGAGCATCGTTCTTGGACTTTGAAGCGATGCTTGCTCGCATTCACAGCCAGACAGGCACCCAGATTCCCTACAGCGTCGCTACACGGTTATCTTGGGACCTGATGACCAGAGCAGAGGCCGCGCTGCTAGAGGAGCTTAGAAAGCGTCCTGTTGGTCCTCTTCCAAGCACCAAGGACAAGATTGCTTACGCGGCTTTTCAAGAGAAGCTTCTCGAGACCGCAGCTACTGCTTACCGGAAGATTCCCCGCACTTCCTTCCGGGCAATTCCTGTGGGGGCAAGTAGCGACGACCTGGACGAATAACCACGAGTAAGCTCCGGTGTTCCTGTGGATACAGCAGATGAGGTGCATCTAGCAATTCAGACCACCAGGTTGTTCCTTGACAGGTAGTGGGGGGTGGGGGAACATCTTGGGAACAGGTCCGGGAACAACCCGGAGTGGGTGAGCAAGTGATAGCAAGAGGCGAGTGCGAGCATCAAGATGGGGGACCTGAAAAGGTCACAGAGGATCAGCTGCTCTCCGTTTCTCGAATCGCTGACATCGAGCGGCTCTCAGAAGATGAGAGATGGTTAGTCGAAGGTTTGCTCTCATTTGGATCCCTTACCATTGTTGCTTCAACGCCCAAGGCCGGAAAAACTTGGGTCGGACTTTCAATTGCAACAGCCGTAGCTTCCGGCACCTCAGCACTCGGGCAATTCCACACTCCGGTTGCTGGGCCAGTTCTGCTCTATCCGGCAGAAGATGATCCCAGGGCAATTCGAGAGCGAATTGAGTCCTTGTGCCTGGCACAGCAACTTGAGATAGAAAGCCTTCCTCTACATGTCATCACGGCACACACACTCCGACTCGATGAGGAGGAGAACCGGAAGAAGCTAGAAGCCTTGATTGCTCAGCTTCGACCAAAGCTGTTGGTGCTCGACCCACTTGTGCGTCTTGGAGGCGCAGGGATGGAAAACCATGTGGGCGTAGCTGACTTCTTTGCCTATTTGCGAAGCTTGCAGCGCCGATACGACCTCGCCGTTCTGGTAACTCACCACCTGGCAAAGAATCGTTCAAACAGCGCCCAACCAGGTGCAGCCATGCGTGGAAGCGGCGATATCCATGCCGCCTATGATCACGGCGTTCTTTTGGAACGCCGCCATGACGGTAGTGTTCGGTTGAGTATCGAGCATCGCTCAGCACCTTCGCCAGATCCTATCGTCTTTCGCCTTCGCTCATCTGCTAACGGAGCAATGACCTTTGACGTTTACGAAAATGAGGAAGTGGAAGAGATTCTTCCCGCACCAAAGCGCCAGGTGAAGAGGGGAAAGGTGGTTTCGATATCTCGTCCCGATAAGCGACCTTTGTCCGAACGAGTCCTTACGCTACTTACAGATTCATCAACACCGCTTTCGCAAGCGTCGATACGTCGGGTGCTCCGAGTCAAGAACCAGGTGTTGACAGACACATTGCGAGAGCTTCAAGCAAGAGGTGCGGTAGAAAATCTAGGCCGCATGAAAGGGTGGCAAGTTGTCAGCGCCCAAAATGCCATCTAAACAATGCCTGAGACTAGCCAGATAATATGGGACCTCAAAACCATACTCCAAATAGCCGCCGTTGTCCTAGTCTTCGTAGGCTGGATTGTGGGGCACCAGCAAGCTTCCAAGAGAGATGTTCGCCAAAAACGTCGTGAAATCAGAGTTAGACATCTTAGAGAGGCTTACCTCAAGCTTGCGAAAGCATGCGATAGTAAGGATGGCGCTGCGAAACACATCGTTGACATACAGGCAGCTTTCAACGACATACAACTCTTCGGCGATCCAAAGCACATTGATTCCCTGAAGAAATTTATTTCAGAAGTCAACGCGGGAGAAAACGCTTCTCTAAACGATTTGCTAGCAGAGTTGCGGGACGAGATTAGGGTTCATTTGAAGCTGAGTAAGATTCGTGGAACAAGATTGTTCGTTCGAGCAAGATCCCCCGAAGAAATCCCCGACGACGGGCTGCCCACCATTCAGGGCTGAGGCAAAAAGCTCTCGAATTTCGGTTGACCTCAAAGCAAGGAAGACCGGGTGAGTGTCTTCATCGTGGCTGTCCGATGGATGCGGCAGATGAGGATTGCTCTAGTTTGCCTTGCTAGGGAGTAGGCGGCCGTAAATGCCGAGTTCATGCCTAGGTGTTCGTTCTAATCGAAGCGATGAGTGCGCGGCGAAGCGCCCTGGTCGTCTCGCCACATGCTTTGAAAGGCTCTCTCATTCCTTCAAAGGTTAGGGGGACGGGCTTCTTACCGGTCTCTATAGTCTCAGTGAGGCATGCATAAAATGCACTCGCGAGCTGGCCAGAGTGTTCCCTTAGTGTGTCTACGAGATAGGAGTTCCTGGGACTGTAACACGAAACCAGAAGTTCGATATTATCCAGATGGTTGCCACCACTATTTTCGCTCTCGGCATTACCTAGCTTTAGACAATCTAGTGCCCAGGTCTCATGTCCCAAACAGAGTTGATATGCCTGCTCTAGCTTTTCTCGGACCACTTTACGATGTTCGGAACTCCGGGAGCTTCGCGCTGATATCATAATCCCGGTCAAAGCAAGAATGCCACCAACGAGTGTTGCTAGAATCGGAATATAGATAGACACTGCCACTTCCTAACCAAGTAGAACCTGTTGCGACTTCGAAGCCCATTGAGTAAGCAAGTAAAGCGCTGTGCCTTGTTTGAAACAAGAACCGTGGGGGAACAATGTGAGCGCACTGCCGAACTCAGCTTCTAAGAGCCTAGAGTGCTGAGCTTCATAGAAAGGGGAAAGGACTAGATGGGGCACGGCTTCTTCCTCACAATGACCCCTAGAATTATCAAGCTCGAAAAAGTCTCGGTTGGGACGTAAGGGCACCGTTGAGGCAAATCATGGAAACCTGTCAAACGCAAGGCTGCGATGTGCGCGTTACCAGAAAGGGGCACACGCTCTGTTACACCTGCTGGAAAAAATCACGTGGAGTATTAGCAGGTGCAGATGATCCTGAGCTTTGCGGCGAGCCTAGGGCGCAAGTGGATGATAGTTCGACCGTAGCTGAAAGCCTTTCCTCTACGAAACTTGGCAAAGCTCTTGGCATCTCGAATAGGCGCGTAAACCTAATTCTCGCTGAACTCGGTTGGATAGAGAAATTCACCAAAGGGTGGAAGCCGACGCCTCAAGGCGAGAAGCACGGTGGGATAATGCGAACCATGTCCCGCACCGGAGTTCCATTCGTGATGTGGCCCAAGAGAATGCTCGAAAATAAAGTGTTCCTGGCCGTTGCTCAAGAGATGGGTGGGGGAGATGCGGCACCGGAGACCGAAGTTTCCGAAGTGCCAGAAGCAAGTCGTCCGATTGTTGAAGACGCCCGAACTCGCTTTCCTGCAAAGTATCGAACAGCAGATGGGCACTACGTTCGGTCAAGGGCCGAGCTTTCAATTGACAATTGGCTCTACATGCAGGGAATTGTCCACGCATACGAGCGAAAGCTTCCGGTGGAAGAGGATGCCTATTGCGACTTTTATCTGCTACAGAGCAAGGTCTACATCGAGTATTGGGGAATGGAAAAAAACCCGACCTATGCCAAGCGCATGGCGGAAAAGAAGACTCTCTATGCAACACACGGACTCATTCTTGTAGAGCTGGGCGATGCAGAGTTAGAGAATCTGGACGACAACTTGCCGAGGCTGCTTATTCCTCACGGCGTGAATTGCTCATGACACAGTATTCGCACGTGGTCTGTTGAAAGAAAATACTCCAACCCAAGATGATTGGGAATTTTACCTCCTTGCACGTGATCGGCAGTTCGCAGCGGTGCGCTTGTTACTACACAGTCCAGAATAGACAGGAGACCCAAGTTGAATATTGATTTTTCCCTCTCCACAATTGATTCAAATGCAATGGCGACCAGAGAGCAGCGAGAACTTCTTGTTGTGCAGGCAATTGCTCTGATTGTTGGAACCATATACTGAGGCTGGCAAGGTTGTCCCTCAGGGAAACCAAGGAGCTGGAGGGGATTTCACATTAGCCCAACAAGTGAGCTGGACCAGCTCACCGATGTTATCAAGGCAGTGCGGAAAGGATTTGCCTAAGGGTGAGAGAGGGGATGACCGTATGTGTCTGGTGAGTTCACCCGACTACTCGTATCTTCCAAACAACAGCTACCTAAGAAGGTAGTTGAGCCCCAGAATTACAACAAAGCCGTAGCAAACACTCACCAAAGAGTGCCCCAGGCCTAGAAGTTCTTTTAGGTTCTTCTTGCGTTCTAAGCCAGACGCCCGCAACCACTCTCGAAGGGAGTGAACGATACAGCTTAGAAATAACAACCAGGACAGGGCAATGAAAATGATGCCGAACCAAATCCCAAGGGACGTGATCGCAAGCATCTTGAGAATGATCAAGGTCATCTTCCCTTTTTCCCCCCAGGCCAAACGAGCTTTGCGCAGTCTGTCTCCGAGATCTTTGAAGTAGTCTTTGAAGACAGCAACCAGTGAGAACGGTGTGCCGGAAAACTGTTCTGAGGACGATAGGGCGGTCATCAGCAGGCAGTTGAGCGTGAAGAAATCCTTTGTGACCGTAGGCAAGTGGAAAGGTAACCAAAAGAACAAGGCATTCCAAAGCGGATAGACGAGAGTGCGGTAGGAATCAATAAGGTGTTGGAATATCGGGATCCACTCGATTTGTTTTTCGAACATGCTAGCCAGCCCAGCCGCCGCAAGTATCCGAGTGATGATGCGTGTAAACCACCCAGGCGAAGGGTTGGAGCGCTGACTGGAAGGAGGTGGTGGAGTATAGCCTGAGGTGGGCTTGTGGCCATTTGGATTCTTCAATCGAGTCTCATGTAGGCTATCGTAAGTTTGCGACGAATGCGTCCTGGGAGCAGCACGATTCCAGCGATGTCTGTTAGCAAACCAGGAATCAGGAGCAAGAAGCTTGCCATGAGCAACAAGAGAAAGCAAAAAGTTGAGACTGCATTTTTGCGTTCTATATCATCTCGAACAGCCTGCTGGTCTGGCGTGAGCGGGGCGCTCTTTTCGATAGCATAGTCCAAAGCATTTGCTTTGAAAAACTGGAGGAAGAGGGCCTCCTTGCCTACATGCCAAGTTCGCCATACGAGCACAATACCAACAACCAAAGTTACGAGGAGCCAGGATAAAAACACCCACCCGCCTAACAAGTTGTATGCAACAGGTAGGAAGGTCAGGTCAAGCAAGGGGAGAATTACGGCGGCTATGTATGCGGTGATCTTCAATGTGTCTGGGCTAGGGTGGTCGGCAGATACAAACATTCGAGCGTAAACCAGGACATAAAACTATTGAGGAATTACACTCTGCAAATGGCCTCTAGCTCCACCAATGGAGACTCATGATGCGAACGGCTAGCTGGAGGGAAAGGGAAGACCAGGTGAGTGCTTCCATCTGCTAGCTAACAGAACATTCGTAAAAACCTAAAGCTCAAATCATTGAGCTATGGGTCTATTCAGCGGGAGAAGTCGCCCGCCGAAAAGCCTCTTCCGCTGCTTGCGCTAGCGGAAGGAGGTCACGCACTCCAAGGGAGTGAGTCTCCTTCCATTCATCCCCTTCGCGGTAAATCCGCTTGGGAACGAAGTTGTAGAATGTGTCACCCTTCGAATTTGAATTTCTCCAGGTCGTAATAACGATGCTTCCGAAGCGCACTTCGTCTACGGGAGCATCCCTCTTTTCAGCCTTTTGGCTGGTCTTGCTGTTGGCATATGACATGTCAACACCTCCAGTGTGTAGTTGCACAGAAGGAAACATGACTCACCCGGTCAATGTAGGGTTATGGGGGTTTCCCCGACCAAGTTGCATATCTTGGTCAGGGAAAGATGTGGGGGACTTGCTCTTGCAAATCACACCACCGCGTTCTTCAAATCTCTTGCCGTCGAGCACACTTGCCAGCACTCGATGAATTCCTCGTGCTGTGCAACCAAGCTCCTTGGATTTGGCCTTTACGGTTACCTTCAGATCTTCAAGAGGCACTCCGTTCGGCATCTTTTCAAGTTCATCCTCGATAATGTCTGCCACAGCTTTCGCTGTTAGCGTCTTCATCTTGTTCTTCTTGCCTGTTTCACCACCCAGGGCGGCGATAGCTTTACTCACGTTATCAAGCTCATTCTTTGCCGCTTGTGCTGCGACCTGGTGCTTCTCGTATTCATCCCTCAGTTCGGTGTGACGAGCTTCGAGTGCTCGCAAAGCGTCTTGCATGTGGTTTTGATTCATGGCGGAAGTCTCTTGCTTGAGTCAACTTGTCTGCCGTTATAGAGCGCAAACCTCAGCTCTCCAACCAGGTCAAAACAGAGCCCTGTATCCGCTACGCAGAACTCTTCCTTCCCTTGTTCAAGCGCAAAGAACGCAGTTGAAACCATTGTCCTGTATCCAACCCTGTATCCGACTCGAGAGCGTCTGAGGACTTCGACATCAGTATCCTTTGCGCGTTTCAATCTTTCTTCGGAGCATCGTTAGATGCATGGGTATGTTGGTTTTTTCTGGTTACTGTGCCTGATGGAAAAAGTAGCAGTGCGGGGCGGTGGCCCTGACACTGGCGCCACAGTGTCTTTTACCAGCACCATGCTTACCGTTGAGAAAGTCTCTGCTCGAAACGCTGGCTACTATGTGAGCCTTGCACGGGTAGATGAGTATTACCGTGACCAAGGCCATGCAGGTCATTGGTGGGGGAGGGGAGTAGATTCTTTCGGTCTTCAACAGACAGGTGAAGTGTTGCCTGAACCATTCAAGCGTCTTCTTGCTGGTTTTCATCCTGAGACAGAGAGCCTCTTGTGCAAAACGCAGGGCAATACAGCGGCGGTAGGGCTCGTCGCGCTGGTTGGGATTGCACGTTCAGTGCTCCAAAAAGTGTATCTGTCTTGTTTGCCGCTTCTGATGAACAAACAAAGCAGGTCATCCTTGCAGCTCACCACCAGGCGGTCGAAACCGTTTTGGGTCGTCTTGAGGAAATGGCTTCCAAAACTCGAGCTGGTCACAACGGATGCCAGGTGCTTGAGGCTAAGGGGATGACCTTTGCACGTTTTGACCATTTCACCAGCCGGGAAGACGACATGCAGATCCACACACATGCTGTCTGCGTCAACCTCACTCAAGCTGTATTGGATGGTAAATTTCGAGCTCTTGATGGTTCGGGTCTTTTTTCAAAAGGTCGAGTGCTCGAGCTTGGAGCGTTTTACCGGGATGTCCTCAAACAAGAACTTGCTCGTGAACTGAGCCTTTCGTTTCGAGCCGTAAATGGCAAGGGGAGGAGGGTCTGGGAAATTGAAGGTATTCCGCAATCGCTTCTTGATGAGAAATCAAAACGAAGCCAGCAAATACTCGCTGTTGGTTATGAAACCTCAGCCCAAGCTCGGGTGATAGCTCTAAAGACAAGAAAGCCAAAACTTGAAGACCGGATGTCACGAACGGAACTCTTTGCAAGTTGGAAGAGGGAGCTCGAATGGGAATACGGTGACATCCTAAATCTTGAGCGACTCCAATCTTTCAGAGAGCGTGAACCAGAGAGGGGTGCGCCTGAAACGGTTCATGACAAATCGAAGATCACGCCCAAGTTGCATGAACCTTCACTTGAGACCGAATCACACAAGCACCTTCAAAAGCTTCCAGATTCCGCTTTTGCTGCTCCCCGAGTTCAAATCACTGCACTGGATGAAGCCAAAAGATTGGTGCGCGGCATCGCAGCCAAAGCAAAGGACATCTCGGCTCCACACCCATCATCTATTCACATGTGGCCTGAGCTACTCCGGCACGGACTTGATAAAGACCAGAGGGCCAAAGTGAGAGAGCTTGTCAGGGGAAAAGGCACAACACACCTCTTCAAATCATTCGATGACAATTCTCTTCATGCCTTGAGTGACACCTTCACCAACGCAGGGATGCGCTTTTTCACCATAGCTCTCACCAAAGGCCGAGCTAAGAATCTCAAAGAGCATGGCATATCCAATGCGGTGACGCTTGCCTCAGCACTCACCATATTACGACCAAAGCCGCTTCTTGAAGAAGCGAAGCGAAACCTGAGCCTTCAGGGGCTCAAGTCGGCGCTCTGGTGGCCTGCCGGGAAGATAAAACACAACCTAAGTCTTGAGGGTTTGAAGTCCTCACTCCGGTGGTCACCAAATTCGCTACTGCCACAGATCACGAATCGCACAATCTTGCCTGTTGTCATGAATCGGTCCCCTTGGCTGAATCCCAAGTCAGTGCTATTCGTAGAAACAGACGGTATCCAGAACAAGAATGAGCTCCTGGAGTTACGAACACTCGCTGAAAAGGCGGGTGCTCGCCTCATATTTTCCGGGGAAACTGTCGTTCCCCGGACCGACCGGGAAGACAGGGAGCGGTGGGGGAGAAGCCCATCACATCGGAGGGAGGAAGACCGGAAACGTCTTGAAAGGGAACAGCTTATGTCTACAAAGTCAGGGCTTGAGCAGACCCACTCGCTCTAGCGTGTTCTAGCGGGTATGCTTTTCCCCCCGATTTTTTGACCAAGCGGCGGCACTTGCCCAAGCCTCAAAGAAAACCAAAAGCAAAGACCAAGCCAGCAGTAGCTAAAAAAGTAGCTAAGACGTCTAACCGTCGGTCTTCGCCGCCCAAGAAGAAGAAGAAGACAGCAACCAAGAAGGCTCAGCGGAAGCCTGAGCAGGCTAGTCCCCCTACCGACACGTCTTCTTCCTCGCTTGCAAAGGAAGAAAAAGGTTCTTACGACTACGATATGCGTTATCGAGGCGATGCCGTGAGAGACATTGCCGATGCTTCAGTTGTTGCAGAAACAGAACTGAAATACGAGCGTGCTCCCACCAAAAACCAGACTGGTAAATTGGTGATTGGTTCCAGCCCAGAATCAAAATCCAAAGCAGACGCTGTTAGAGGGTTTATGGAAAAGGCTCTGCTCCAAGCGAGAAAGTGCTTGTCTGATGAGAGCCTTCCCCCGATTGGTGCGGTCCTTGTTTCGTCTGATGGGAAAGTTCTTGCTACAGGCCATAGTAAATATTCATTGACAGACAAAACGCTAAGGCACCCCGCCCACATGTGCCTTAGCTCAGAAAGTAGTTTCAAGAGCAAGAAGATTTCACAGGCAACGCTCTATCTTACGTTCCCGCCATGCCCGAACTGCATCCCGCTTCTTCAAGGATTCAAGATACACAAAGTGGTGGTGCCATATTCTACAGCAAATCGCTTATACCCAAACGACCATGCTTTCATGAAGCGGATCAAGGGATCGGGCATAGACCTTGCTTTCGTTGCTATGCCAGAGTGTCGGCGTTTATTTTATACATATCTCAACCGCTTCTCTGACAAGTGTGGGCCTTATGAGTTTTTGACTTCGACCACCGAAATAGACGATAATGTCGAGGTGGAAGAAGAACTGGGCAGTGCTCCAGCGCAGCCCAAAACCAAGCATGATGCCGATGCACCGCCTACTGAACCGGCGGCTACTACAGATGCGCTTGCTGATTTGGCACTCCCACATCTTAGTCTGGACTTCAATTTGCTTGCCAAAGAAGTCGCAGGTGCTGAAAGCAGTTCACAGGTTGAATTGTCACTCAACCGAGCAAGAACCCACCTACTAGAGCTAAAAGGAAAGGGCTGTCCAGTTCTCAAACCTTTTCAGCAATTCCTGACCGCTTTACATGTTGAGCTGCATAGCAAAGGTCACATCGGCCTTCTGCGCACTTTTGAGCTCAATAGCACCTTGGCGAAAGGAATTGCCTCTCTATGCAGATTGCCCAATCAGCCCCTCAAGGTTCGTGTCGCGGAAATGGAGAAGGGAAAAGGCGGCTATTTTCGCTGCATCCGCCACAGCGAGGCAAACTTTGGATACTTCCGTATCGAAAAGCCCAGGTCCGAAGGAAGGGGGCTATTTCCCGAGGCAGATTGCCCGTATTTTCCCGAACTCACGGTGGTTGAGTGACCTATGGCCTTCATGGCCGCGAGGAGAGGGGGGGGATTGACTATTCTGATGGTGACATCAGAATAGTCACATGGCCAATTTCAACCGACCTCGCGGGAATTCCTTCCGAATTCAATATCGCCTTGATAGCGCCTATCACCCCGCCCTCGTCGACTTAGGCGTAAAGCTCTTCCCACCAAAGAAGGGGGCCGCCCCCCTCAGTTTGAATCAAGTCGCAAAGCACTTGTTCAAGCTAGGGCTTGCGGTTGCAGGACAGCAACAGAACGACAACTCTCCGCTCAAAGAACAGATCCGTTCGCTCGAAGAACTTGTTGTTGTGCTTCACGAAGACAACTTGCGCCTTGCGAAGGTGAACGAAATTCAGCTCACCACCTTGTCGCGAATCTCTAAAGCCTTGGCAGCCGTTTTGCTCAACGTTGTTGAAGATGATTCCCGGAAAGAAGCCCAGACCTTTCTTGAAGGACTCGGCTTCTCTTCCAGCGACTCACAAGACGACATTGCTGTTTAGGGGAATTTCCATGTCCAACATATACAAGTATGCGGAGTGGGCGGCATCAGGTCGGGGGGGTGAACCTGATGGACTCCCAGACTACTCCAAGCCACTCTTGAAAAAGGCGCAAACCTTACTTCTCGGTGGTACGATTTTGGTCGCACTGCACGTGTTTGTTTGGTTGGTGTGGACCGGGTTCCGGTTGATGTTTTTCTGGCCGTTCATCAAGGGCGACCTTTTTGTTTTTGCCCTCTACCTGTTGTGGGAGCTTCTCTATGTCCCGCTCGAGCCCCTCCGCGAACTTTGGTATCGACTTGCTTTGTTCCATCTGTGGGCGTGGCTCCCAACTCCGAAACACCACTTCACCTATTTTTGTCAGACCCACATTCGCGGCATCGTTCGACGAGCCTTGCTTCCGAGCCTCATGTCGACAGGGACGTTCTTCACAATAGGTCTGATTTTGCTCGTCGTGGACTCTTCGTCCTTCCAGTCGCTCGACGCAAGAACTGGAGGGATGCTAGTGAGTGCTGGCACCGTATTCGCAACGGTTCTCATCCAGCAGCAGCGAGCCAACAAATATGAACAAGCTCTCCAACAAGAGCAGACACAAGACCAGACGCGAGGACCAAAGCTCTCATCGCAGGCTGATGTCCAGCACCACCTCAACCGCATCCACAACAGCAGGGAAAAGGAGTAGATCGCCATGCCGAATATCTATGAGTATGCCAGGTGGGCCGCTTCAGGACGGAAAAACCCAAACGTTGACCCGGATTATTCGCATCCATTCCTGCGGAGGATGCAGACTCTCATGATCGGCGTCATCTGCCTCACAATCTTATTGTGTGGTGCGACAATCGCATGGGGAATCCTTCGGCTCATTCTCTTCTACCCGTTCTTTGATATTTCGGAACTTGGCGAGCTGGTCTTCTTTGTCCTTCTCGAAGGAGCCATCCATCTTGGCATTACCCTCGCCGCTTGGATTGTTTACGCCAGTTTTGCTTACGACATATGGCCTTGGCTCAAAACCCCGCGCGACAATTATCGTTTCTTCTTCAGCAGAGGTGAAACTCAACCTCTCCTCCGTCGCTTCCTGATTTCGAGTTCCATCGGAACAGCAGTTGGTTTCATCTACGTCGTCTGCGATTTTTTCTTCGGCCCTCTTCTTCGTTATGAGAGACCTGTTGAGATGGTTGGTGCTATGTTCATTGGCGGCACGATTATATTCACAGTTATCCATGACTGGGTTTATGCCACAGACGAAGAATCTAGAAGAACTCAGGAGCAAAGGCAGAACGAGACTCGAGGACCAAAACTTTCGTCTCAATCAGACGTGCAAAGTCACCTCAACGACCTCCGCGACAACAGGGGAGGTAAGTGATGGCTCACCAACGCCGTGGTCTTTCTTGGTATTGCCGGGAAGGCGTCAGAGAAGCTCTCGAACTCATGTTGGCGCTCACCAATTGGGTGTATTGGGGAGGGCTATTCTGCCCTGAAGAAGTCCTTGGTCATGGCGGGCTTATTGCGGGTGAAATCAGATCGGGAAAATCGCTTCTTCTAAAGTGTTATGCCAGGTTGCTTTGTGGCCCTGTCCTTTTTCGGGGCGCACAGATAGCTCGTAATCGAGCCTTCATGTTCGACCCCGCGCTGGAGTTTGAAGCGTTCTTCAAAGCGACCGGCGTTCCCGATGAGTTTCTCGTCCAGCTCTATCCTTTCACGACTCACTCCTTTGGTCTTGATTTTCAAGCTGAGCTTGCCACCCCAAATGATCGCAGAAACTTTTCAAAGGCCATCCAGGGAAAATCGGAATCCAAGACCGGGAGTGACCGATTCTTCTATGACGCTTGCGCAGCAGTTATCTATGGATTGATCGCTTCCTTTGAGGAACGAGAAGCTCGGTGGTATCTCGCTGACATCCTAAGAATTGTCATGGGGGAGCCTGAACTTCTTGAGCACGTCCTCAGGCAAACTGATGTGGGACGACACGCTCTGAGAATCATTGCAAGTTCCGCTGAAAAGACTGTTGCAAACATTCAGATAAGTCTTGCCGCTGAACTTTCAACCCTCACCGAAATCGCTGCTGCAAATGCGTATGCCCTTGAACAAGGCCGGTCTTTTAGTTTTCGTGAGGAATTCTTCGACGGCACACCGCTTGTCTTCCTCGGCAATCCAATGACTGAAGAGCCATTGTCGCGCTACAACGAGCTCGTCACCTATTTCTTTGGTTCGAGCGTCCTCAAAAGTGACCGCAATACCGCTGCCGAAGGTTTCACCGACCAGACCTACTGGTTCGTTGACGAAGCCATCTCCGCCTACTTTCCCGGTGCCGATAAACTTTTACGAGAGGCCCCGAAGAGAGGTCTACGTAGCGCCTTTGTTTTGCATGATGTGCATGGCTTGCGAGACGCGTGGGGGAGCGATAAAGCTCGCCACGTAATAGCACAACTTGCGCAAAACCTTGCTGTCTGCCGGAGCATTGATACGGAAACCGCTGAACTTCTTGCGATGCTCCTTGGTGGAAAGCCAAGGTTTTGGCGTGACTCGTTCAGCTACAAAGACGAGGAGTGCACACGAAATACAGGAATCGTCAACGACTTCCTTGTTGACCCTTCTGAGTTTTTGACCTGGCCTCCTGCGTCATTCACGCACGGATTCCCCTGCTATACAAGAATTGGTGCAGGAATGGTCTCTCTCAATTGGGTTTCACCCCAAGACCTGTCCATTCTCATTCCGCGACAACGACCAGGTCTAAGGTATGAGCCTCTTCCGGCGAAGCACACAGTTCTTGGTGACTTCACTCCCGAAGACTGGAAGCGGTTGAACCTTGACCCTTTCAATCCACCTGGGGGAACAAGCAGAACAAGTCCAAAAACACCATCGAGTGGCGGTGGTGGATTCATCAACCCCAACACATACGGAGGCTAAACGATGCTTGAAGGTTGCTTTCTAATTATCGTGGGTTGCCTCTTCCACTTTTCTCTCATATGGGTGCATTTGTGGGGGATAACGAGTGTTGCCGGTGCCATTTGGTTGTCGAGACATGAACTTCTTTCTAGTGGAGAGCTCAATGTAGTGCTGACTCTGATAGGGATATTCTATCTCGTTACCTGTTTGCTCTTCTTCTGCTCCAAACGCTACCTGCTTCAGGTAGAAACCCGTGTCGACTATTACGAAAAGCGTGCTTGGGAAAAACCATTCTTGCCCGGGCGTAGCCCAAAAGAGAGAGCCCAATTCCATTCTTTGAGGGTGGCATCAAGAATTCCAATAGGGCCGTGGTCTTTCTGGGCGTGGAGTTTCAAAAACCCTCTCATAGTGACGTTCTCTGTGTGCTGGTGGCTCGGCTGGCTCTCCTTGTGCTGCTTTATGGTCACAAGATATACCGACTACGCATTCAGCCCAGATGTAAGCCATGTTGTCATGCTCTACGGGCTCTCCTTCACCCATTTTTTCTGTGCAGTAGTTGTATGCATATTTTCCTCTCACCAATTCTTAGAAATAGAGAGACAGCTACCACCTGCTGAGCTGAAACGCCTCATGCAACCCACTTGGTGGCGAAATTGCTTAGAGGCAATAAGCTCCAATTTTCAAAACCGCGATAGACGTGCTGCCCAGCGTAGGAAAAGAAAACTTGGCAAAGCATTCATTTGGTTTGTCCTGGTAGTGTCTGTTCTCACTTGGGCCTTCTTGTGTGCTTGGCATTTTTGGCCAGAGGAAATACGCACATTCCTCGATTCGTCTTACGTCCCCATATCAAGCTACCTCTTCAATTTGACCTTGAACGAGATAGTCCTATCGGGGGTGCTTCTTACTACGCTGACCTTCTTGTTCTTCTCAAAGAGAAGGGCAAGCACCTTGATATCAAAACTCAAGGATGATGTTTCCAAAGCTAGTTTTCTCAAAGAAGATGCATTCAAGGAACTGAACGGCATCAAGGAGAAGGCATCCAAGGAGCGAGGCACCCTCGTAAATGAACGCAACAATTTACAGCGTGAATTGCAATCCCTGAACAACTACGCCACTGGATTGAACCATCAAATCACATCCCTTACCGCAGATGTTGCGCGATTAGAACAAGTCCGCGTTGAGTTGGAGGACAAGCTTGCTTGTTTAGATATCCGTGGCGTGATTGATTCGCTCTATGACTATTTGGATCATAAGAAGGTCCTGCTTGCGGACCTCGTTGACCACATGGCCCCTTTCATCGTCTCCGTAGATAGCGCCGTGGATGAAGGTGTGGGAGTGCTCGACAAAATCAACAAACTCCGTTCTCAAGTCGATGCATCACTCGCAACGTTTGGACATGGCCCAGGTTTCAAGCCTCTCACAGTCAAAATCCCTGAAGACCCAACTTCTCTTTTTGGACCTGATGCGACAGATGACATCGACGCACTCCGAAACCTCAGAAAATTCTACACTCAAGTTCTACACCCTGACCACGTGAGCAAAACCAATGCACAGTGGGCGATAGATGTTTTTCAAAAGCTATTCGCACACATCAATTCTGCAATTGATGAGCGCATCAACTACCTCAGCAACAAAGGAGCTGCTTAGAATATGGGTTACGTGTCAAAACTGAAGAGCCACGCGCTTGCCGCACGAATTGCTTCTGAAAAACACTTACAGTCCATGGGTAGCATGAGTGCTTTTGGCGGCATTCAGCTCGCTACTGTCGTTGACTCTACTTTGTCTATGGCAGGACATGTCAATGTCGTGAGTCACCGCCTCTGTGATATCGTCAAAGAACTTGGTGCCAAGCACCGTAATCTCGAAGTTGCCGCTGGCTACTATCGTGACCATGATGAAGGGTCTTCCGAAGAGTATGACGTGCTCTTTTACCGGAACGGTGAATTTCAAAAACATAGTTGTCTTGAACAACTACAATCTTGGCTTTTGGCCCACGCAAATGTTCAGGGTGGGGGAGATGCCGAAGCTATGGGGGCAGCCCTTGCTGCTGTGTCTCGGCTCAAGTGGACCAAAGCAAATCGAGTTCTTGTTCATGTTGGCGACCAACCGAGCCACGGCTATGACGAATTCTACTCCCCTCTTTCGGAATGCCCCGAACGCATAACTCATGAAGACATCCTTTCAATGCTGAAGGGGTCCCGAGTAAAAGCCTATATGGTGCAATGTCGGACAATCGAACAGGCGGCAGAACAATACCAAGAAATTGCCCATGAAACTGGTGGTCGCTATATCCATTTCGATGGTCTCTCTAGCACAGAAGACCTCTTGGTCATCATAGAAGCGGCAATTATTGAGTCCACAGGGGGGAGTGTTGTCAAAATGCTTGAAGACAAGAAGAAAAGTGGAAAGCTCACTTCTGGTTCAGCACAGTTATTGCTCGAGGCTTTCAACGACCAGAGGGGAGGCTAACCAGTGGCAAAGTCCAAATCCATTGCCGATGAACTCTTTGAAGCCTTCGAGCATCTTGCAGCGATATATGAATTTGCTGCCAACCCAGAATTCTACGCAGAGCAAGTTCGTCACAAAGAACGTTCCATCGAGAAGATTTGGGAAGGAAAAATCGAAGAGAGGATCAAGCAAGCCGAAGTCGACAAGTTGTCGACCATCACGGAAACAAAAGATGCGCAGTTGACAAAAACGGAGCGCAAGATGAATGAAATTGCTGAAGCCAAACGCCAATGGGCCAATACCAAAGCCGAGCAATTGCTTGAGGAGCTGGACCTAGCCCGCGAGAAAAAGAAAGAAATCGAACGTGAGCGATAGAGCGCTCACGGGTTCAACACCTCCTTCCATCCCGCACCTTCCAGATCATGAATGCCTATTACCTCTTCCATGCTGGAGTGCCCAGAAACGACGGCCTAATCGTTCTGTTTTCTTTCGTGGATGTGCTCGTTGAAGGGGACTCCCCAAGGCAATCGCTAGATTCCTACTTACACTCTCCATATCGCCAAGTTCATGAATTAGAAGAAACCGTCGTTTTGCTTGAAGCAGACACTGGCGCTCTTTTCTGCACCCACAACTGCATTCCGGCAGGCTTCATTCCGCATGGTCCCAATATGGCACCGTTTAGCTTCCCAATGAGGTTTACCGATTACCTGGTGATTTCAGCAGACGACAACCAGGTCATTTGCGAAAGGAACTGGAGAGACGCGCTACGCATCTCACGCATTCAGCACCCAAAATCAGTGATCTCTCTAAGCACTGGAGAAGCCTACAATCCAAACGATGCTCACTCAGACATTCCATTCAAAATGAAAGGTGAGCAGGGTCGTCGGGAGTTTGCGAAATTGCGCCACAACGCCGCCGAGAAAGTAGATAAGACCTACAACGGTCTCGTTCTTCAACTACCAGGCTAATGCCCGTGTCACTATGAGTCTCCTTTTTGAGGTCGTTCACCCCCTGAGTGATGAACAACCTCAAAAAGAAAACTCAAGATTCTCAGGCACTCGATAAGCCTTCGCAGAAGAAGGTTTCCGAGCGTCATTCCTCTCCCTATGAAACTCCTCGGGTTGACCCGCGACAACAAGCAGCTCTCGAAGCGTTCTTGGCAAAGCAACGGGCATCTATGGGTCAAACTTGAAGTGACTGCTGATGCTTCAGTTTGAAGCTGCAAGCGACCGGCGGAAAAAACAGCGCCGGTCCTCTCTTTGCTCGGACCGTCACAGTTTTGTCCGCTAGCGGTCTGCTTGCTTCATACTATCCAAAGCACATGAAGGAACTTGAAGTGCTAGTCGGGCACAATTCCACACGGCTTCACGAACAAGCTGATTTCCTCGCCATTTTCTAAGTTTCGTAACCCCTTACGTGGTCATGGGTAAGAACGCTCGTTAAAGAAATCGCCAATTCTACCGCTCCGGGATCCTCAAGAAAGTAGGCGATCTAGAGCGAGCCTTCACAGGGGAACTAGAGCGATTCTTCATATGTTCAAGAACCACAAAACAACATGGGCCGATGTTGCCTTAGAGGCAATTAGAGCTGTAAGGAAGTTGTCACCAACACTCATCTCGATTATCTGCATTTGTGCAACCATTTGCACAATCGCAATCTGCTGGTGGTGATCAACCAAGCTGCGAACTCACGCACTTTTGCTCTAAGTCCTTTGTCTTCGAGTCCCAAAATCGCGTCGAACATCACATCTGATCCGAATAGGTCGGGGTATCGCGCACAAACTGTGCGCGTAATGATAGGAAAGAGTCCTAGCTTGATTCTGCTCTGCCTCACCTCTTTTGCACCTTCACTAGGTCGTGTTTGTGTTCCGCCCTTCGGGTGAACGGAACACAAACCCAACCCAATGGAGGTATCAACTCATGAAAGCAGAACAAGTAAAAGCCAAAGCAGACCAGGCGCTCGAGCAGCTCACTCAATCATTGTCGGAAGGAAAAAGCGAAACGATGCTCAACTATCTCCGAGCAATGGGGCGCTTCCACAAGTATTCATTCACCAACGCATGTCTCATCTTCTCGCAATTCGAGCAAGCTACGCATGTTGCTGGATTTGGCACCTGGAAAAATTTGGGCCGCTCCGTCAAGAAGGGGGAAAAGGGTATCGGCATCATTGCTCCTCTTGTCAGGAATGAAGAAGATTCGCAGGGCGACAAGAATGTTGTCAAGGGATTTCGCTGTGTGCATGTTTTTGACATCTCTCAAACAAAAGGTGAGCCTCTCCCCGAAACAGCACAAGTGACGGGAGACCCTCTTCACTTCATGCACCGCATCAAAGAGTTTGCTGCTCAGCGAGATATTGAAGTTCAATATGCAACAAGCGTTGAGCTTGGATCAGCTGATGGAGCATCTTGTGGGGGGAAAAATATCATTCGCTCAGGTCTTGAACCTGCCGAGGAGTTCTCGGTGCTGGCTCATGAACTAGGGCACGAACTGTTACACAGAAAAGCAGACGAGAACCGTCCAGATTCAAAGACTGTGCGTGAAACAGAAGCTGAAGCTGTGGCGTTTGTGGTATGCGACGCCATTGGGCTCAACACGAGCACCGCAGCCTCCGACTACATTCAGCTCTACCAAGGAGATAAAGAAACATTGCTCGCTTCAATGGATCGGGTGCGAAATGCTGCCAACACTATCCTTGAAAGTGTTCTGGAAAAGGAACATGAGCTGGACCGTTGGGGGAAGGAAAAACAACGCCACGAGCAGTCTGCTCAGAAATACCTTGAAAGTCTCACGCAAGAACGTGTAAAGGTCCACAAGGTTGAGCACGAACGTTAGCGCTCTAGTCAACTGCAAACGACCGGCGTAAAAAACAGCGCCGGTCCTCCCTTTGCTCGGACCGTCACAGTTTGTTTCCGCTGCGGTCTCCTTGCTACACGTTGCAAAACGCTTGCGGCGTTTCGCACTAAACACAATTCGCATACAGATTGAAGACCGCCCGAGCTCTCCACCGTTAGCGGTGGGGGAGAAGAGTGGGGGAGTGGTCACCGTCGTATCCGCTCCTGGTATGGTCTCTCTTCTGGCGAAGACCATACCATGAGCGGCTCCAAACGTTAGTAAAGCAGTGATCTCAGCTCTATAGAGCTTGCTTGATTTGAGTTCGCCAATTGTGCAATTCTCAATGCATGACACTCAGTGATAAAGACATCAACTCGATAGCAAGTCTGATTCAGCAAGCAAACCAAGCATCCGAACAACGCATCATGCAAAAGATGGATGCCAAGTTCGACCAGGTGGCTACTCAGCTCGATGGTCTGTATGCCAACGACGGGAAACGCGAACAAGAATATCTCGTTATCAGCGGTCAGCTCGAGCGCGTGGAGGGACGGCTCGGCGTCCTCGAATCAGACGTTGCTGCGCTCAAGGCCAGCGCGGTAAAGATTGAACAGAACACCAACCGCTTAGACGAGCGCGTCACCGTGCTTGAGAAGAAGTGTGCATAGAAACTTTCCCTAAGTCCTTTATTATCACCCACAGAAATCGCGTCGAACGCCACATCTACCCTGAATAGGTCGGGGTCTCGCACACAAATGATGACCTGCAGGTGCCTGTCGGGAAACGTTCCTCTTGACCACCAGGTCACACACGCCACAATTTCTGGCTGGCCGGGGTTGTTCTCTACGGAACGTAAAACTTGACCTTTCTCCTTCTTCCCCTTTTCCCAAGGTTCCCCCGGCTGTTTCTCTTCGAGTAGGCTGAGCCAGGTGGAAAAGGGAAGCTAATATGAAAATGTAAAACACATGATCGAAGAAGAAAGATGGCCTGTCACCTTCGACGAAGATGGTATCTACCTGAAAGATTGTTGGGTGCATCTCTCCCACCACGGACTCAGGCTTATGGAAGACAGAAATGGCGTCACTTCCGATTATCCCCTTCCCTATGGCAGCTACTTGGGTGACCTCGATTGCGAAGAAGAGGACACCGATTGGGGTGAGCAGGCCATTCCAGATACCGTTCTCAAGCTCTACCAACAATCTAACTGTGAGGAGGGGCGGCTTTACTTCGGAAGTTGTGAGGTTCGTCTAAAACACCTTCCCTGCCATTTCCTTCAGGGGACCATCAAGGACCTCGATGATGACACCATTTCCAAAATCCTCATCCACATAGAAACATTTCGAAACCGAGATGGAGTCAGTGCTGATGTTTTGGGTGAGTTGGAATTGTGCTCTGACGCGATTCTTTCGATTCGGTCACAGCGTGAATACGAGGCCCAGGGTGGTGAGTGTATTGAATAGGTTTTCGCCCTCGAACAGACCACATTTGCGTGGCAATCACCCCTTGGTCTCATCGGGAATGAGTCCTAATCCGGTCATGTCTAAGCCGAGAGCGGCATAGGTCAACGCACCAACCGCTTGAGCAGTCAAGGCATAGAGCTTTGCGTTGGACTCTGCCGCATTCTTATCGTGCAGAAGAGTCACCTGCACATGTCCGTCAAGAAGCTCCGCTGTCACAACTGCGCCAGGGGTAGTATCACGAATGACTTCTCGAGCGTCATCAGCATGAAGTAATTGATCGATGGATTCAGCATTCTCCGCTGAACGCACTTCAAACCTTGCGTTGGCTACAAAGTAGCGAAGATGGGGGAGCTCTCCATTTTTGAGAAGCTCCAAAAAATATTCAACTCGTTGCAGCCTTCGCCCTTCGGGGGTGTCAAGAAACGCCTTCTTCGATTTGTCATCCATTCCGCATCTATGCCATGCTGTTCATGACAATGCAACACTTTCAAGATAGCCGAACCACTGCGCTTTCCTGCACCTCGTATCCTCACCTACAATTTTCTAGACTTGAATTTGAATCCTGTGCTACATATTGGGTGTAGGCTGTTCCGGTAGCCTTCTCTCTTTCTTGATGTGCATTACCGGTATGCAAGTCAGGTGTCGCGGTGGCTAAGACCATAGCGCGAAGAGGGAGAAATACCCCCGGCATGTTGCCTGCCGAATAGGCAGACACGGAAGGCCGCGTTTCATTTTGAAATGCGGCCTTCCTTTTTTGAACTTTCGGAAACGGGAAATTGGACCAGGCCAATCTCCCCTCATCATTAGTAATCGAGGCTCTTCGAAGCTTTGGCGTTGCCAGCTACGAACTCGGCACTCGTTCGACTCTTGAATCTAGCGCTTCCGATGATCACTTCGTCAAAGAGAAAATGCGTATTCAGTTATGGGACGAAGAACTCCTTCCTATTCTTCTTGGGCGCAAATCTGAACCCGAAGAAGTTCGCGAAGTAACCAACTACGGTTGCGAACGGTGACGACTCAAGCTTCATATCCCCACCTGTCCCATCCCTTTCTCTTTGACCTGGCAAACATCTCCAATCGAGGGCCTGGGCTCACTTCTTCAATCAGCTCGTAGAACTCCTGAGGCTTTTTGCTGTGCCGGCCACGCTTAGACCGCACAACCTGATTAATGCAGTCGGAGTAGAGCTTGAGGTTGCCTGAGATTGCAAGGATCAAAACTTCCGTCCGACTACGGATGTAGTGTCCAACGCCAAGCGATTCTTTGTCCCAAACAATTTCTCCAACCCAACGTAGTCCCCAACTCTCAAGCACTTGGTGGGGGGCACCTTCTCGGATCATCGGCCAGGTGGTCCACATCCAAAAATGACACCCGTCTTCATGAGCAAGCTTTCCAACGGGCATCCGACACAGCTTCTTAGTTGGCACCGTTAGATATTGTCGACCCGCCGCACCTCGACTCCTTGAGTCTTCGTAGTGCCAAGGTGGATCTAAATACACAGCGCGGTATTGACCGGCAACGCGCCTCAGGTCTTTGACCAATCCCTTGCCTTTGCTCGAACTCTGCTCTTTTTCAACTCGAGATTTGAATTGCTGGACCTTCACCTTGTTGTAAGCAGACGTTACCGAGAGCTTGCCGTCCAACATTCGCTGCGCGAGCTCCGGGTCATGTTGTTTGACCGCTTCGACTCGCTCGAAGGTTTGCCGAGAAATACCAACAGATCGGGCGGCTCTTTCCGTTGCCCTGTCTTTTTCCTTTGGTAGTGGGTGACGGTCATCCACTACCACCTGGCCGCGATTTTTTCGCCCTCGCTCCTGACCGTCTTTTCGCCGTTCCGTCGCTTTGACACGTTCTATCCGTAGCAAACTAGACCCGAGGTTTGCACGTTGCGCTTCAATGAGATGCCGTCGGTGGAGGTTTACGGCAATTGCTACCGCCTTTTTCCAGCTCCTTCGTTCCTGAACATCCAAGCGTTTGGCTGGCACTTTGAACAATCCTGCTTTTTTTGCTGCTGCTAATCGGCGGTGACCATCAAGGAGCAGACCTTCACGGGTCACTAAAAGGTCTACCATGACGCCTCGGCTTTTGATGTCTTCCACCAGGCTCTCGAACTCCTTTCCTTGAGTCAAAGGAAGAAGCCGAGCGAACCGATGATCTACTTTGATGTCGTCAACGTGCAATAATACCATCAAGGTATTCTAACAGATGGGGGAGCCGTTTCTTGATCTTGGAAAGCTCTTTGTGCAATGCTCCACGCATGGCACTTTCCGACCGCGACATCCATTCGATAGCAAATCTGATTCAGCAAGCTACCAAAGAATCAGAGGAGCGCATCGTCAGCAAATTGGATGCTCGACTCACCGAGATGGAAAAACAGTTCGAGTCAGAGTTCTTCGGTGTGTATAAGGCGATTAGTTTTCTCGCTAAGTCGAACTTGAAGCTTTGTAACGGACTTGAGGGCATGGCCGACAAACTCAAAGAGCTAGAGAAGAAGTGCATCTAGAATATTTCCCTAAGTCCTTTGCTATGGAAAAAGAAATGCCATGCCCGCCATTCCCGAAAACAGAACTGAAGGAGAAACTCTCCCAACACCTCAGCAATTCCCTCGTGCTTGCTCGTCGCGCTGAGCAACTAAACTATCACGACATCGCTCAATTCAGGCGCTGAGTAAACTGATCCGTATAGCAGGTCGCCTCTATTTCATGCATTTCTTCACCATCTTCGGCAAGCTCGAAGCCACTTGCTTATTCACCCCATGGGCCGATGAGAATATTCTTTGAATACTCCATTGCTGATCACTACTCTTTGCAGCGTAGGAAATATGTAGGATGGGAAATTGCACTTGCAGAATGCGAGTTACGACTATGAAAGTGACACGGACAAGAACCACACTCCCCGCATTTGGATACAGGTCTTGGGCTCTCACGATGTTCCTGTTGCTACCGTCGTGCTATACGCCCAACGGGTGGTCGGTTGTAGACGACAACGATGTTTTTGGTTTCGGAAAAAGTTCAGACCGGAACTACACACAAGGACTTAGACTGTCGCTTCACTATCGACCAGAGACTTTTCCGTCTTCCGCGCGAGCCGTTTTGGATAAGGTAAACGGCTGGAATCTATTCTCCAGCGCACCGTCGGGGAAGCAAAAGTTGCGTTTCATCACGGGAGAACGCTTCACCACGGGAGAAGATGACGACCGTTGGCTTCAGTCCTATGGAATGTTCGTTGGACAGAGCATGTTTACACCTACCAAACTGAACATCCCAACATTGCAAGAATCGGACCGCCCCTATGCTGGTTGGCTATATGCAGGAATTGAACGCGCGTCTCTATTCGCAGGCAAAGCAGATGATTGGGGCAATGACCAGGAGGAAGTTGTTCGAGTGACATTCGGCCTGACAGGAAAGAACAGTTTCGCTGAGGAGACTCAGTCCGAGTTCCATCGCCTTATCGGCACCGATACCGCCAAAGGGTGGGCTCACCAGTTGGACGAAGAAGTGACTATCATGGCGTCCTTTGCAAAGCGCTACAATCTGTTCAGCATCCGCAATAGGACTTCCAAGGAGAACTCGGAACGATGGGAGCTCGGCCCCTTTGGTATGGATGGTTCGGTATTCTGGTCCCCAACAGTAGGCACTCCATTCACAAACGTCGCTGCTGGGTCCGGGTTTCGGGTTGGGTGGGGTATGCCCAGGTTCTCGTGGATTGAAGCTGGGCCAGGAGATAATTCGCGCGCACTTGGGGGAAGACTCTACGGAGAGTGGGATAAGAAGAATAAGGTTCGCTTCTATTTCTTTGCTGGCGTCTCGGGTTCCGCCGTTCTATACAACACGTTCCTGGATGGAAACCTCGATGGAGAGAGTCACAGTGTTTCAAAGCGAGTATTCGTAGGAGAGGCGCAAGGAGGACTCGCATTTCATGTAGGGCGGGCGTTCCTCACTTTTATTATCTCGGCCCGTAGCCAAGAGTTCGATGATGTTGGCGGTGGTCACCGAATCGGCAGCGTCTTCGGTGGCTATTCACTGGACTTCTAATTCATATGAGCACTTTCAAATCTCCGTGGACGCTCCCAGCAACACTACTGGCCGTTCTTGTTTCGGCATGCGTATCCCCACGTTCAGAGACAGTTGCGCTCGGAGAACACGCGATGGGGGTTAGTCTGGGTGATGTTGGGCCCGTCGTCGCAATAAGTAAGATTGACCTGGAGGGAGTTCCAACATTGGAGGCATTCTCACCATCCAAACTCCTCGAGAAGGTTTTTCTCCAGACTTTTGTCGCTGGAGAAAAGGCAAGATACTCTGTATCGCAATCTGGCTCTACCGCTATAGATATCCCCCCGGGAACGCTCTCAAACACGTTCGTCGTCGCCGTCACTCTGGTGCCTGTATTCAGAGTTGAAGGGGGCAAGTCATTGGATCCCCAGACTCGAGACTTGCCGGTTTATTCGCGAGCCAGACTCATCAAGAACGGCTCCGGTGAGCTGGAAAAGATGTTGGGACATTGGGAGACGCAAATGAAGGATGTTCATGGCTCAGCCGTAGACAGACTTAGTGCTATGTTTCCGGGGTTTGATGTCTTTCTTCCGGAAATACGCAGCCAACTCAATGACGCCACCAAAAGCGCAGTTATCGAAGCAGCCAAGCAAGTATCGGCGCCTTCGGTCGCGATCGCCTGGTGGGGACTTATGCTGTCTGATCGTATAATACCAGACAATATGTTGAAAGGCATCCAAGAGACGCAAGAGGCGATGGGCATCCAAGTCAAGACGTTCATGGGGAATGGCGAAGACACGGCTAAGGCGATGCGCTTTGCACATCTCTATTCGGTGCACCAAGCCCTTGCTCCTGCTTCTGTGAAGCTATTTGGTTGGGCCCGCGACGTATCGGCAAAGATAACTCTTAGCCTCGAGGGGCCCGCCTGGTCCTACCCAGCAATGGAGAAGACCTCGTTCAAATGGGACATAAAGAAAGTTAGTCTATGGGACGCAACGAAAAAGAGGAAATTCAGGGTTCAGCATTCCGTTTCATTGTCTCGTGCGCTCAGTGAACCAAGTGAAACCGTTCCCATCACTTTTGATGTCCAATATGAGAGTGCGAATACTGATGCCAAGAAGGTGGTAGGGAAGGCCGAGTAAGGGTGCTGCCCAGATCCAAACGTTAGGTCCGGTGCCGGTTCTGGTGGGAATCACTGTGAACCATGCTACCTTGGTTTACACCTCCAATGGTTGTGATACGTTCCAATTAGCTACCAACTGGGTGCCTATGACGACGGTGCCCTAATAGTAAAATCACAACTCGTAGAATCTGCCTCGGCCGCCGCAGGGACTGGGCCTCGATAAATTCTTCATCCAAGCAGCGGAAAATCACGTCTACCGTCAACAACCCGAAGCATCTCTGTCGAGAGGATACCTCTGCCCATCGAGTCGAATTGGCATTGTAAATTCTCCATCTGGCTCCACCTTGTATTTGATTTCACAAATAGCTTGCCCATCACAGTTGACTGGATTGCACCTAATCTTTGAAGGATGACCTTTGTGGGGCAGTAGAGGCCCTCCCGCTGTTGTGCAAACCACTTCTCCACTATCGTTCAATAAGCTTGCCCTGATCAACGTTTTCATCCCCTCACTGTAGTTCCAAACCAACAGCCAATAGGTCCTATTATTTAGGGTGACAGAAGATGTGAGTTCCATCTGTAGTTTTAGCTCGTGCTCCTTAGCCTTCAGAGTTGCAATCTGCTCACTGATATCTAGGGCCTTTTGCGCTCTATTATCGATTACCTTCTCGCGCTTCTTCGCACCTCTGTTTGCCAACCAAAAGAGCAGGCACGGCAAGACAATGGACACCAGCAGACTGACAACCGCTGTCACAACACTAATCTTCTCAGCATTTGACAGCGGTTCGAACAACTCTAGTAGGTCCATTTGAGGTATGTCTAAAGTTTAGGAAAACCCATCAAATAACGACTCCTCTTTTGCTCTTTCAGCGGTCGATTTCATGGTCCCGGTCTAGTTTCTTGACAAATTCTTGCGCAACACTCCACACAGCAAAGATGTCGCGCTCAATAGTCTTATCCCGTTCCTTGATGAGATGAAGAGCCTTTGCTACTTCGCGTTGCTCTTTACTGTCTGCTCCAATGATTAGCTCCACCAGGTCTTGCCTGTCCTGTGAACGGTCTGCCAAAGTTTTGAGTGCCATCAAGTAGCTACGAGAAGCAACTGGCACCTTCTGCCCATCAAGCTCCATCACGATTGATTTGTGAACAACTTCATCTTCGATTCCCGATGTGCCAAAAAGCAAATCACATTCTGGCTCTTTTGATGACGAATGGGGGAGCAGAAAACGAACACCTGTAAGGCGACCCGTTGTCCGATGCTCAAAAGCTTGGACAGCCTGATACCCTTTCTTTTGAAGGTAAAGGACAAGCCTTTCGGCGACCTGGTCATTCGGGACACTGACAGCAAAGTCGATATCCTTACGAGGTCGGTCGATGCCGTGTGCAAGCAATGCAAACCCGCCGATCAGAGCAAATTGAGCTTTGGCTTCCTCAAGGTCTCTTACGATTCCTGGGATGCGAGCAAGTAGTTCATTCGCCACGGAGCTTCTTCATGCGCTCTGCTGAGACAGACTTCCAGGGCTTGTCAGGCATCTCGAGGATGTCCATTCCGGGCTCTTCTTGCTTCTGGTCCTGGCGCACCAGGTCACGGATGTATTCGCTCACTGACGCATATCCCCGAGCTGAGACCTTGGAATCAATCCACTCCCGAAGATCCTTTGGGATGGAGATGTTCATGCTGGTGAATTCTGTAGTTTGGGCCATGAGACCAATCTACCACGATGGCAGTGAATGCGCAAGCACTGCCATCGGCCAAGCTACTGTAGAAACTTGAGTTAGCCCCCCCATTGCCTCTTGCCAGAGGGATATAAAAGTAGTTATATCCTCCTCAAGAACAAGTGGGGGACTTGGACCAGGCACCTGCAGGTGAGCTGGTTGAGACCTCGAAATCCACGCATACCTTTCCTGGGAGGAAGCAATGCCGAAGAAGAAAGTCGAGACAAATGAGTTTGAAGTAGCCCTGGCCGAAGCTGCCCGATGGGAGAAACTCAGTTACCAGGTGCAGCAACTGCACCATGATGTTCGTGACGCTAACCAGGAGGCTGCACTTGCCCGACATAAATTGATTGGTGGGATTCGAGGTGCGTGTGTCGCCTTTCATCAGGGTCAGCTTGAGCTTGATGAAAGCCAGCTCATCCAGCTTACCCTCCTCGGAAAGCTTTTTGACGAAGAGTCCGTATCGCTACTGAACACCGCGGCATGACCTCTGGGACCATATTTGGAGGACTCAAGATGGCTGGAACACTCAAATGGCAACCTGAACCGATGGGAAAATACGGGCGGCACTTCGTTGGCGGCAAACCCGTTCATTGCGGTGACCTGCTGGAACTCCAGCTCGATGATGGCTCCTGGACAATCGGGCGCTACGAGTGGAATCCAGCAGCAGGCGGCAAGCCAGCTCTTCACTTTGGATCTACGTCTGTGTTTTTGACCGATGAGTCCTTCGTTCGGTGGCCAAAGCCCAATTCCTCAGCAGCATGACCAATCCAATCCTTCCTGCGCTCACAAGCAGCGACAAGCGGCAACTGAAGCAGCTTGGCGTGGGCTCCCTTCCCGCCCTCATCCAAAGAGCTGGTCCAAAGGGCTGGCGAGCGTTCTTGAATTTCTTCCTCGGCTCAGACGTGAGCAATGAGCACACGCAAAAGGCCTACCTCAAGGCAGTGTGTGAGTTTATGGATCAGTGCGAGAACTCCGGCATCCACGAACTTTCTCATATTGAGCCCTTCATGATCGGTGCCTACCTTGGACACCTCAGAAAGAAAAAGGACGATGGCGGTCGTGGATTGAGCAAGAAGTCAGTAAAGCTCAAGCTCGCTGGTATCCGCAAGTTTTTTGATTTCCTGGTTGTGAACCAGGTCATCGAAAAAAACCCCGCAACCTCTGTGCGTGGCCCAAAGGTCAAGATAACAAAAGGTGTCACTCGTGTTCTTACCCGCGAAGAACTCCAACAGCTCCTAAACTCCATCGATCGCACCACCTTGGTTGGAAAACGTGACTTTGCCTGGTTTACGCTTGCTGCATCTTCTTGGCTCCGCGTTGGAGCAATCGAGAAGATCACACTCGGTGGCTACGAACACTCCGGCAAACGGTCGTTCATCACCGTTGAAGAAAAGGGAGGAAAATACGTCCGGATGCCGGTGCACCACAAAGCGCAAGAAGCACTCGATGAATACATCGAGGCTGCCGGTATCACCGAAAAGGACTCCCCCATCTTCCAATCGATGACTAGACAAGGAACCACTACTGGCCGCCCTCTCCGTTACAACAGGGTCTTTGATATGGTCCGGAGACGTGCGCGTCAGGCTCAAGTGCCTGAAAACATCTCAAGCCACACGTTCAGAGGCACTGGCATCACGTTATTTCGGCAGGCCGGAGGTTCGCTTGACCGAGCACAATCTATCGCACACCATTCAGACCCGCGAACAACTCAGATTTACGACCGTTCCGACGATGATGTAACGCTCGAAGACATCGAGCTTGTGCAGTTCTGAGTTCTTCCATGAATTGTTTCAAATTACCAATCTGGCGACCACTCTTCGTCAAACCGAAGCGGAATCAATATCTCTCCATCCGGCTCCACTTTTAGCTTCACTTGCCGAATTGCTGAGCCAACACAACCTGGTGGAAAACACAGAATACGCGCTGGCTCAGCACTATGTGGCCCTAGGCGAGCTCCTTGTGTTGAGCAAACGACACCCCCGTTACCATCTAGTAGCTCCGCACGGATAAGTGTCCTCGGCTTTTCGCTGTAATTGCGAATCGACAACATGAAGGTGTCCACACCTCCCGTAGTTATGCACCCGAGTCTTGGCTTCAGCTTGAGCTCGTGCTCCTTAGTTTTCAGCTCGGCAACCTGCCCAACAATATCCAAAGCTTTGCGTGACCGCGTGGCAGCTCTACGTGCTCGCGCGTCGATTATTCTCTCACGTCTCTTAGCCATACTGTTCGCACGGATGAAGAGAACAATCGGCAAGAAAACCGACACAGAAAGGCCAGCTATCGCTATCGAAACGCTGAACTTTTCAGCATTCGATAGCGGCTCAAAAAGCTCCCCCAGGTCCATGCAGAATCTATCGGAAACCAAACAAACCGGGATTTAGCATAACCTCTCTACTTCTTCGATGTTTTCAGTGCACCATTCAACATCGCCTTCCGAATCACCGCTCGCTCGTGAGGCTTCATCAGGGTTTTGGCGTGCTCTGTTTTCAAAGTATCCACCCAATTCTTCCGAGCATCTTTCTGCAACTGATTTACCTGTGACTCTTTCAAAGTCAGTTGTGCTGGCGGCAATGCCAATGCTGCCGCTCCCTCTTCTACGGGTCTCGGCAAAACTTTCGTCCCGAACACATCTGAGAAGAGGAGGTTTCCTGATGCCGGGTGTCCCACCACCCACTGGCACAAGGCAACCGTTCCAATCAAATTATCGTCATCAGGGATAGAGGTGGCAAATACCGGCCCCTCCGAGGACATCGTCATTTGGTCCATAACAAATGGCTCAGGCCCAAACATGAGTGGCGTATCGAGTTGATAGTGCCCGTTTCCAAGGTCGATAAGCGGAGGATTTGTAATCAAGCTTTCGTCGCCAACGAACAACAGGAAGTATTGGGTAAAGGGTTCGTTATCAATCTTGTTAAGAGATACCAAATCGGCATCAACAACCACAAATCCATCAGGATAGAAGTTTGATTCGTCAACATCTCCCGGACTGATGTAATACCGGTTTCCATCTGGCCCTGGAAGGTCAGTGACCGGGTTGCCAAATCGGATAATGGGGAATAGAGGAACGCTTGGTGGATAGGCTCCGTTCACACTTTCAAAGATATACTCGTGGCCCGGCTCAAGCAGCAGGGGACCCGGAACTGTATGCCATGTCAACAGGTCTGAATCATCAGTCAACCACCAGTCAATAACAGTCGGTAACTGCCCATTTGTCACAACCGTACCAGCCGTCACATCGCGCAAGTTGTATTGAATTCCCGGTCCCTTCAAATTGAACGGACCAAAGATAGATGGATACAGAGTGTTGTCGCAGGCAATCCCATGGTCTTCCGCGTAATTCGGGTCATACCAAGAGCCTTCCTCGTGCACCCACGCTGCGCCTACTTGGTAAATGTGAATGCGAGGATATGCCTGACTTCCCATCGGTTCAAACGTTGGAACGAGCGCAACGCCCCCTTGTTCGAACCGTGCAACAAGGCTGTGGAAAATCGCACCATCAAGCTGAGGCACTTCGGCAGAAGTTAAAATTGTCTGAAAATCCCCCGCACCGGGAAGAGAAAAAGAAGAACCATGTTCCCCACCAAGCCATGTAGCTCGCAACAAGGAGGGTCCAGTGCTACCGTTGTGATTCCAGATGTAGAGAGCCAGCTCCTCTGTGTTGTAGGCCACCATGAACGGGTCTACTCCGGGCAAAGTTAAAAGCTCTTCTTCGGTAACTGCGTTCTGTGCCGAATCCAACTTGAGTAGCTGAATGTATCCAGTGTCAGTTGAGGGCTCGTAACCTGGGAACAGAATTCTTCCATCATAAAGATTCCGGATTACGCCTGGGACCAAGAAGGGGGAATTGGAAAACTCCCCCGTCCCCGTAGCACTGCCCCCATCTTCACCCCACGCCCACTTCAACGGCACCTGTTGGGGCACTCCATTGATTGTAGTTGGGAGTCTTTTGAAGTCCCATGTTTCAAGAGCATCCGTACCAGTCGCGTCATAAACAGTCACTCGATTGTTTATGGCTTTCTCTCTGCGAGGCAGTTGTGTTTGAGCTGACAGCGCAAAGGAGAGAGTCCCCAGAGCAACCGCTGCGTAATTCACCAATTTGGATTCGTGTTTTTCCTGAACCATAATGCCCATCCTTATTGAGGGTGTTTTGTCCTGCAATCCGCCAGAGCTTTCTCAGCTTGCTCTTTAAGGCCTTCCTCTTTTTTCCCTTCCTCCTCACTCCCAAGGTGCTGCTTTTTCGCTGCATCTAACCAAGCATCAAAACCAGCACCACAAGTAAGTCCAGACCCCGGCTGCTTGACCCATTCCCCAAGAGCACAGATAAACTCTGCGTCTTTACAGAAAATTTTGACGTGCGCTTCAAAAGAATCACAAGGGTCATTTGGTCGATTAGGCTGAACCAAGTGATGGGTTTCGTGCCGGAAGAGCCTCATTCGGTCAATGAAGCCATCGCACGTGCCTGCTGGCTTTCCACCTAATACCCAGTTGTCATCCTTGTCCCATTGACCTCTTCTAAAGGTCACCGCTCCTACACCGTCCTGTTGCGGCTTTCTAAATTTCTCTACTTCATCGGGCAACGGGTTGCTTGCAGGGCCTTTGATGATGTCCCACCTTCCGTGTGTAACAGCGGCAGTGTCGAGGCCATAACCAAGGCGGTCATTGAAATCTGGTTGCCCTCCTTTAGGAGCATCCTTTTTTGGATAGACCCGAAAGTTTCCCTGCCTCATCGCTCTTTGCATGAGCTTCTTCCACCTGCCACACTTCTTCCGAAACTCCGGTTTATCTTTGAGGCATTTGCAAAGGAGCTTCAAGTCATCCTTGAGTCGCTTCTTTTGCTTTGTGCTAAGCGGGTCAGAGTCATCCAAGCGTATTGGGGCGCCTCTATTCCGCGCTGCTGGTTTGTTTTTCTCGTCTTGAGACCAACCGGTCCCCATTGTGAACAGCGCAACCAAAATAACCGCTGTGAAGCGCATGAGGCCAATGCCTACAATGCGAGCAAGTGAGGACGGGTTCATCTGCATATCGCTTTTCCAGACTGTTGATATCGAACTGCGGCAGCTCGGTATTTTAGCAAATTCCATACCGAGACCGGTAAGTGTAGGCTGGTTTTTACTGCTAACTGTCATAATTGCTCTCTACTCCAGGCCACTGCTGCTAAGGTGTTTTCTGAAAACGGGATGGGTCTAGCCGAGGCAAGCCCGGCACTCTGAGAGACAGCCCGGCACTCTGAGAGACAGCCCGGCACTCTGAGAGACAGCCCGGCACTCTGAGAGACAGCCCGGCACTCTGAGAGACAGCCCGGCACTCTGAGAGACAGCCCGGCACTCTGAGAGACAGCCCGGCACTCTGAGAGACAGCCCGGCACTCTGAGAGACAGCCCGGCACTCTGAGAGACAGCCCGGCACTCTGAGAGACAGGCAACATGTGTAGCGAGGGCGTAACACGTAACCAGAGATACTTCATTCTAAGCCCTCAACTCTTACAGACTTTCTCAAAAAGGTATCCGACCAGCAGGAGCCTGGTCGGATGAGGCCCGCAAAATGGAGCTGCTACCCAAGATGATTTTCTGTTGAGCGAATCTTTCAAACACCAAGGCATAAAGCCACTCCTTCTCTCAATAACCCGTTGGCCTGAAGCATCTCGACTCTTCAGGTCCCCTGTCGTTCAAAACTGCACTCCTGTGCAGCACAACAAAACATACGCCTGAACGACAACAATGCAATCATCTATTTCGTGGAGTCGATCTATTTCGTGGAGTCGGTTGACGCCATTGAAATGTCACCCCACTTTTCGAAGCGGCGCGCTTTCAGGAGCTGGTTTCTTCGTGGAATTTCTCCTCGCGCACTCACTCACCCGTGCGCGAAGGCCTTCGGCCAAGGTCGTAAGCGCTCCCATGAGCTCCACCCTTTCCTTTGCTCCCAGCGCATACTTCGCTGGCACCGCTGGCGGCACAGCGCCCAGCCCCAGCTCCAAGCCATCTTCCGCGTCCCTGACCAGGCTTTCGAGAGCTTCGTCTGATATGCCAAAGCTTCGCACCTGGTCGATGGCTTCGAGTATCGCCTTCATCCCGCTTGCTCGTTTTTTTGTTCCCATGCCGTTGCTCCTCCTTGTTTGGGTCAAATTTCCCGATTCCATCCATCACCGCGCTTCTCAACACAGCTCTTGGATATTCCCGCCTCACCTTGAAGCGGATAAGCGGCAAACCTGCTCGTTTACATGCGTTGTCTAAAAACTTGTCCCGCTTCTTTCGTTCAGCGAGCTCGTGGGTCTTGTCATCCAGCTCCACTGCGGCCGCAGCGAAGCTCGTGCCAGGCCTCAAGAGCACAAAGTCGAATTCCTTTTGACTCACTCGTCTCCCCCACTCCTCCCATTCATCCTCTTGGCATTTGAGAAGAGCTGCAGCTCTGACCTTCATCATCACGTCAAACCTGTCCCCCACCGCACAGCGCAGCGCCTGGTAAAACCGATACTCCCCTGCTGAACACAGGTAGAGCTGCCGGTAGTAAGGTGCTTTTTTTCTTCTTCGCCTGCTCTGCATCAGCCGCACCTGCTACTACTTGCTACAAGCTCAAGCAAATCGGGTTCGTGCTGCCGCTCTTCGGATTCCTTCTGGAGTAACTCGTAACTCAGCCCCAAGCGATCCAGGTCATTTCGAGTCCACGGCTCGAGATACTGGTCTGACTCAGACCTCTCCAAGAAGCCTGGATCCGTTGCCGACAGACATCCTTCCCTCAAGAATTCCTTCAGCGGCAACAGCCTCCGGTAAACCCCAACAAAAGGAGTCAGGTAGTAGCCTGTGAGGCCAGTAGACAGCGTGGTTGGCGGGATAGATAAAAACTCGCTCGGCATCACCACGTCCCGAGTCACCCGCTGCTCGCTCTTGGTTCTTTGATCTCGGGTGATGCCTATTGCGTCATGGGAGTGGCTTTCCAAAATCTGAATCTCTTCATACTGGCCTATGGTCTCCGCTGCCCATTTCGCCGTGTCTCCTGACTCCAAACGAAAGATTGCTTTGTGGGAGCACTGACCAAGGATTTCCAACGCTACCTCTTGGGTATATACCGATTTCAATCCGTTGGTATCCTGGAATCCAATCACAGCGCAGACCCCCTTTTTCCTCCCTTGGTTCATGAGGCTTCCTATTTGCAGCTTTCCAGCCTCCCGCACTTCGTCAAGGACCATCCAGCTTCTTCGTTGCCACGAGTTATCTGCGTCGAGCAAAAGCTCTGCCGCTCGCTGAAAAATAAGACGGTTGATGACATCACCAGCAGCGCGAACCGATGCACAGCTACTCAGGACCAGCACCATTTCTCTATTTGCCCAGTCTCGGAGACTTACTTTGTGGCTCGCTCTGGACCACGCAGCAGCCGCTGGCTCGAACGGTGCAAGGCGGGAACGTGCTGTAGACAACACATTGTAAAAAGCCCTTGGCTCTTTTGAATGTAAGCAAAAAACTTCTCTCCCTTCTTCTGTTTGTGCCAACACTTCTTCCAATCGGATTGGGCTCCGCATCGTGAACAACACGTCGCTAAGACCCCACTGTTCGCCAGTAGCGGAAAACGAAAGCATTACCTCCTTCAGCAAGTCCCTTGCGGTATCTGAAAAATACGGGTTTCCGCTGCCGCCCCTTTCTTCGGGGATAAGCGATGCTGCGATTTGGAGAGCAGTTGCTGGACCCGTCACATCGGATGCCATGTCCCACGCAGCACACCGCTTATCAAACGGGTTTAGTATTACCACTGGTATCTCGAGATTGAGCGTAGAGAGAAACGGCATGATCTCTTTGCTCGAGTCGTAGACCAGGGCGCGGACATCACTACCAGGCTGAGCATCACGAAGAGCCTGGCGCATAAGATTGTTGATGGTCAGGCTCTTTCCGCTTCCTGTTGTTCCCACAGCTAAGAAATGTGATGTTTCCGCTTCTCTCGGCAAATTCACCCCTCCCCAGGTGATACGGCTGCCTTTTGCTCCTTTGCTGCGTGATTCTTTCTTGGCTGCCTCTCGGTCAGTGAGCAACCTTCTTCCTCGATGCTCTCTCCTACTCGTCCTAAAGAAATTGATACATACAATTCCTACGACGATGAGGATGAGGGCAATCCTTGCTACATCCACAGTTCTTGCCTATCCCCACTCGTTTGTTCTATTTTCGAAACATCAAGCGCAAGATCCTTCGCTCGAGTCCGTTCCATTGCCCGCACCATATCTTCGAATTCTTCTCCTGCGCTAATTCGGTCGGTGTAGATGCGAGTTTCTTCTCGTGACCGAGACGCCTGCACGTAGGTGGCTTCCCTGTCTTGCATACTCCCACCACAAAGGACCAGGCAACGGTCAACGGTTGCGCCCTGCATAGAGTGTGTTGTTGCTGCATAGCCCAGATGAGGAGCCACCAGCTCGTGATCTCGAACGTCGATAGTCACACGATTTCCATCGTCAAGCCGAACGGTCATTTCGTTCTCCCTCACCGCAACAACCTCTCCACGATCACCGTTCAAAACACCTTGCCGCTTGCTGTTCTTTCGAAACAACACGCGGTCTCCAACGTAGAAAGCTACTTCCCCTGCGAACACTCGGTCTCCAAGCTCGCTGTTCGCTTTTCTTCGTAGTTGAATCTCTTGGTTTAGCTTCCTCGCTTCCACACGTGTTCCAGCAAGCACCATCGTCTCCTTGAACCCAGATAACCCAACCGCTTTCTCATAATCTCTAACGAGCTTTGCTATAGCTTCGCGCTTACTGTCGAGGAGAGAGACCAGACCTCGCTCTCGGAATCGGTTGAGCGCCTTCTTTGCTTCACCGCGTGAGAACTCAACAACTGCGTCTCTCGCCCATTCTTTTCGTTGGCGTCGGATGTCGTTCAGCTCAGATGCTCCAAAACGCTTCGCCATAGAAGCGAACGGAGCTCCTGCGTCGATGGCTTGAAGCTGCCGATCATCTCCAACAAGAACGAGCTTTGCTTGAGCCTCCCCTACTGCCCGAATGAGCGTTTGAAGTTGCCGGGTTCCCACCATCGCCGCTTCATCCACAACAACGATGCTCTTCTCGTCGAGCTTCAGATACCCCTCTTCGATTCTCCAAAGCATCTTGTGGAGCGTTTCGCTTTGGATACCGGAATCTTCCTGGAGACGCTTTGCTGCCGTTGCTGCAAGTGTGCATCCAAGGACGGTGTAATCCTCCTTCTCCCAAGCCTCTCTCGCCGCTTCCATAATGTAAGTTTTTCCGGTTCCAGCGAGACCACGCACAAGAGAAAGAGCCTTGTGCTCGGTCATGTGATGAAGCGCTACAAGCTGTTCTTTGGTGATGGTTTTCCGTGAGCGTAAAACCTCAACCAAGGTCTTGGGCTGCACTGCGTGTTGTCGCCTGGATAGCGCAGCAGCTTCCCGAAGAAGCGCGCGCTCAAGGTGAAGCATCTCTTCTGTGGAAAACCGAATCTCCCCAGTTGCCTCCCCCACTTTTACAATTTCGGGTGACTCCAAAGCCTCTTTCGCCCCGCTGAGAATGGCGGCTGCTCCAACACCCTTATCTTCCAGATCATCGGCGAGTGCTCGAACCAATTCGCGTTCTGCGAAATGGCTGTGCTGTTCCGTGACTTTTTGGATAGCTCGCTTGATACCGCCTCGGACGAGAGCTTCTTCGTCTCGCTCTGGCTTTGCGGCAACAGCTCGAGCAAGGAACTCGTCATTGACTTCAAATCCAAATCTTTCGCCAATTCTCTTCCACTCTTCGAAGAACATTTCTCGGTCAACCCTCGGCTTGACCGTCCTGGTCTTGAGTGTCGCACCATCTGATGCGCTCGGTCCGGAAACCCCTTTTTCACTGAGATATTCCTCTATGGCCTTTCTGCGCTTTGAGAATTCATCGAGTAACTCCTTTGGGATGCCTTCTAACTCGCAGAACCTTCCCTCTCGTTTTGCAGAAATTCCAAACCTCTGCTCCATCTGCCGAAAAAGCTCAGCTCGGTAAACTACACCCGCTGCCATCTTGTGACGGTAGAGCTCTCTTGAATCAATGGTTGTTGTCTTGCCGTCCTCGGCGATGCCCACGTTGATGACAAGAGAATGTGTGTGCAGGTGGGGATCTGGTGCCTTGAGTGTTTTGTCAGCTAGCCGAGCAGAACTGTGTTCAAAGGTTGCAACGACGAGGCCAGCCTTTTTTCGGTGCACACCATCGAGTCCGTAGCGGATAAATGCAGCCGAGTTTTCCACATATTCGAGTGCAGCTTTGACCGCTGCCGTGTGCGCTTCCTCCGCTCCTCGGCGAACCTTCGCGGATGCTTGACTCCAAAAAACAGACACCGACTTTGGGGCGCTAAATGTGAGGTCTAAACCTGCTCGCCGAGATTTAGAACCAGCATTTCGAACTAGCTTTGCTCCATCTGGGTCAAAGCCTCGGATAAGCTTCGAAAGGTATTCTTTTTCGACGATTCCCTTGAGCCCCAACGCCTCTGCGCCCGTTCCGAACCACTGTCCTTCGGGCTCTCCTGACTCTGTGTAATAGTCTTCGCGAGATAGATCTAGGTAATACTGCTCTTGTCCTGCCGACACGAGTCCTATCGAGAGCATACCCGTTTCCTTTTACCCAGTCTTGCCGTTGGTTTTTGCGCTTTCAAGCCGCGCAATTTGTTGTTTGAGTTCTTCCACTTCGTCCGCACAGCGATGAACGGCGGTTTCCTCGAAGTGCGTCACGAGGGCAAGACGTGCAACCTGATGTCGGCTCAGGTGCGACACCTTTGCCCTCTCCTCCAGGCGTTCGAGATATGGACTTCCGATGCGGAAAGAAACAGTCTTATCTCGGTCACGACACTTTGCCACTCACCACCATCCTTTCAGTCCAAAGTCACCTTGACAAATCTATCTGTAGGGAACCCCTTCTTCTCAAACCATAGCTCAAGAGCTTCGTTTGCAATGTGACTTCCATCCCACTGCTGCCCATTGAGCGAACTCATCGCTGTGATGGCTCTCAGGTTGTGAGCATTCATTTCTGTTAGATAAAACCCAACTCTTACGGGTCGTTCCTGCTCCGTGGGGCCGTCGATTTTGATTCGCTTGGTGTTCTTGCGTTGTGCCACGCGTCTTCTCCTTCTGGCCCAAATCGGTGTTTTAGAGCCGCCACAAAACACCGTCTCACATTCTCAAACTAGAAGCAAGCCGACCACAAGCTTGCGACTCTTGGTAAAGGAGCGTTGGGTCCTTTACCCTGCTAACCCCCTGATTTACCTGCCAGACACCTGGACACTCAGACACCCAGTCACCTGAGTGACCACTCACCCACTCACTCAGGTGTCCACCCACTCCTTTTCTCCTCCAATCATAATCACACCCGGGCATTTGAAATGCCAACCGCTCGGCTACTCAAGCCGCTGCTCGAGGAAGTATGCAAGAGAGTTGCTACACCACTCCTTTCTTGATTGGTCCTGCATCCTTCCGGTGGTTTACATGATCAGCTGCTTGCCGGGGTTTCCGGGCTGCCGCCTTTTCCTTTGCTGGTATACGAACTCATGAGGCTCCTCTCCTTCTCCATCGGGTTGAAAGGAGAGCCGTTAGAATAAAGCCCCCACACCCACCGGGATTACCATGCCTTCAAGTGGCAGGCGCAGGGACCACTTCCAGGGGAACGAGAAGGTGATAATCCGAGGGGAATTCCTAAAATATAAGGGGCTTTCTGTTCAAACTCGCCTGAGTTGACGCTTTGCCAAAGCGCGTGGCATGGTCCCCCGGTGTCAGGATAGATGTCGCCTCTGAGGATCGAGGGGACCCGACCAAAGCTTGCTTTGGTTGGGCTCGATCCAACAAGTTCACCCGCAGGGTGAACGCCCCCCATGGGGGGCGAGTTTTCCACAAGTTATCCAGTGGGGCGGTGGAGTGATGATTCTTGGTTTACAGCAATGGTTTCAAAGTGCGCATGGTCCAGCGAATGACCGACACTGGTCCTTCTCGGATAACTGCGCCGGATTTGGCAGCAGAGGTTGGAGTTGCCCAATCGACCCTCTGGCGTTGGGTAAGGGAAGCACGTACCGTTTCCTTGATGAGCGGTACAGGAGGCAAGCCCGAGAAGGGATCGAAAAGTCCACGTCAGTGGACCCCAGAAGAGAAGGTGCAGGTCGTTATGGAGGCCATGAAAGTGGCCGAGGAGGATCTGGGAGAGTTTTTGAGGTCAAAGGGACTGCACTCTGTCGAGCTCGAAAACTGGCGCAAACTAGTCATGGAGGCGGCACAATCCGCTTTCAGCAACCCCAAGAAGGCCAAGCGACATGGTGCTTCGCCGGATGCGAAGAAGATCAAAGCACTGGAAAAGAAGATCCGCCGCAAGGACAAGGCCTTGGCCGAGGCTGCAGCTTTGCTGGTGCTCCAAAAAAAAGTCCAAGAGATCTGGGGGGACGAGGACAGCGACACACCCACGAGCAGCGAGACCTGATTTTAGGATTGGTCACAGAAGCCATCAACAACGGTGCCCGGCTGCACAAGGCGTGTGGGACCCTTGGCGTAGATTCAAGGACACTACAACGCTGGAAGCGGCAGGGCATCGGTGAAGATCGGCGAGCTGGCCCAAAGAGCGTGGTCGGCAACAAGATCAGCTCTGCTGAGCGAAGTATGATCCTGCAAATCCTCAACTCTCCAGAGTATCGCGACCTTTCTCCCAGTCAGATCGTGCCGAGGCTGGCCGATCAAGGAATCTATCTGGCATCTGAATCCACGATGTATCGAATCTTGCGCGAGGAAAAGCAGCTCAAGCATCGCGCTGCTGCCAAGCCAGCAACACATCACCATCCCCGCGAACTGGTGGCAACAGCACCCAACCAAGTATGGAGCTGGGACATCAGTTACTTGCCTGGCCCGATCCGCGGGAAGTTTTACTACCTGTACACGATCATCGATGTCTTCAGCCGAGACATCATGGGCGAAGCCATCTATGAGGAAGAATGCCAGGTATTGGCGGCAGCCTTGATCCAATCGGCTTGTGATGCGCAGGGAGTGGATCCTGACAGCTTGGCTCTTCACTCCGATAACGGTGGTCCAATGAAGGGCAGCACTATGCTGGCAAAGCTTGAAGAACTCGGCGTCATGGCTTCATTTAGCCGGCCTGGTGTCTGTGACGACAATCCCTACTCAGAGTCCCTCTTCAAAACAGCCAAATACCGTCCAGAGTATCCTGCCCGACCATTTGAATCGTTGGAGCATGCGAGGACCTGGCTGGTGGCGTTTGTCCAGTGGTATCGGCACGAGCATCGGCATAGCGGCATCAAGTTTGTAACCCCTGCTCAACGCCATGCGGGGGAAGACATTGTCATCCTGGCAAAACGCCGGGAAGTGTATGAAAAAGCCCGTGCACGAAATCCAGAGCGCTGGTCAGGAAACGTGCGGGATTGGTCGCGCATCGAAACTGTCAGGCTCAACCCGAACACCCATCATGCAGCTGCGGAGGCAGCATGATGAATACATTTCAGGCGACAACTACCTTGACACCTACCGTGGTTGCCGGGTGACCACCAAATCCCCCATCCCCATTGAGCGCATTCAGAGCAGTATCTACCTCATTCGAGGTGAAAAAGTGATGCTCGATTTTGACCTGGCAAAACTCTACAGCGTTGAAACCTGGAACCTCACTCGGACTGTTTCTCGAAATCTAGACCGGTTCCCAAACGACTTCATGTTTCAGTTGTCAAAACAGGAGTTTACAGACTTGAAACGCCAAATTGGCGGTTCAAGTTGGGGTGGTCGAAGGCGTTCTTCTCCACGTGCCTTTACCCAAGAAGGTGTTGCGATGCTCTCAAGCATCCTACGCAGCAAACGAGCTGCCCATGTCAACATTCAGATCATGCGAACATTTTTGTTCAACTTCGACAAATGGCGGCTTCACACGCAAAGCTCGCTGCTCGCCTTGATGAACTTGAGGCAACTCACGGTCACCACATCAGACTCATCTGGAAGACCATTGAGGAGCTGGTCGCCCCAGATCCTCCGAAGAAAAAGGGAAAGCTAGGCTTCGGCAAGTAACAGAGCTGCACCGACCGAAGCCACTCCCCCACCAAGCACCTCAACAATCATCCCAAATTGTTTTTCTCGTTCCCATCCGGGTTGGACACCGGAGTTTTCACCCCATTGATTTCCCGGACATGATGATCAGGATATACCCCCTGCTTGATTTGCCGAACAACCTCTGGCCTCGACATTTCCTTTCCGGTCCGGGTATCACGAAACCGTTCGTTCCGGCCCGTGTCAGATTCATTCACAACCTCAAGTCTCTTCTTCTTCGCCATCGGTCTCCATCCTTGCCAGCTTCTGCTAGCGAACAGTTATAAAAAAACACCTGGCAGTCCAAAGCTCATGGCTTTAGCCCACCAAGCACATCATTCAAAACGCTTCCAGCGCTCGGAATCTCCTCTTGCAGTTTCTGATCAGCTAAGAACCGATAGGCTGATGGCAGAAGCTTCTCCCCCATCTGGGCTCGCGCCTTGAGCATGGCTGCTTGAGTTTGGTTCGCCCGCTCTTGCCTTGCTTGCTTCATCTTGACCAACTGCCGCTTTTGCCGTTCCTCTCCCGATTCACTCCCCCACTGCCAACGATTGATGGCATCTCTTGCCCAATCTTCATCCGCTTGGCAGATGGTGCCAAAGTTATCCCGCTCAAGCATTCTACGGAAAAAAGCTGGTGGGTCCGAGGCGTAGGTCAAAGCTTTTCTTGCTAGTGACACCACCCGGATTGGATGCTTCTCTGGATCGTGCTCAATCCATTTCCTTTCCCAGGCTTCTTTTCCAAGTCGGATGGTTCGGCTCAAGTCTTTCAGGTCTTCGGTCCGAACGTTGTCGATGGATGGCTTCACCTGCCTGACTTTTGTGTAAACCCCAGGGCTTGAGCGTTGCTCAAGTTCTGGGTTGTTTACCTTCGGAGAAGTTCTTTGTTCTCTATAAGGACCGGACAAACGGGTTGTGGATAACCGAGGGGGGTCCTGACAAACGGGAAGTTCGGTGTTTTCGTCCCCTACCTGTTTTTCCACAGGATCGGGTGACCAAAAGAGGTTCACCACCAGGTTCTTGCCCCACTCATTTTCCCAAACCTTCTCGATGCCGGTTGTGGGACCATGATGGATGTTGCCTTGAGAATCCACCGGGATGAACCACTCGTCGCGGAGCAAAATCGTGCGGGCTCGATAGACGCTTTTTTCTGAGATGCCAAAAAGCTCCGCTACCCACACCGCTTTGGCTCGTCCCCTTGCCTTGCAAACCCCCTTGTTCCCAGAGTTGTTCCCGGAATACCACCGCATCGACCGGAACAAGTGACCGAGAGCTGTGAGGAGGAGACTTTTCTTGGAGCATCCCGAGAGCTGCACCAACATCCGGCGTGGGATCGGCACTCGAGCGGGGATGCCCTTTAGCAGTTCGAGCTTCTCATCTGAGAGCTCCACCGATGACTTGGGGAAAGCTAAGGAATGCCGCCTGATCCGAAGTAGCGAACGTTCCTCAAGGGCTCGGAGGATTCTCTTCAGGTCGGACAACCTCCCCTCCCCTCCCCCACCGAGGAGGTGTGTCAGCTCTTCCGGTTGAAAACTGGGCTTTCTTCCCGACTCTAGATATTTCCGGCGCTCAGCGAGTTCATGGCTCGCTAACCAGGTGCGAAGTCCCTTGGTGCCAAGCGCCTGGTAGACCGCCATAGCAGCTTTGGGAGAAACGAACACGAATCCCCCATCGGGCTTGGGCCGTTCCTCTGGGAACATCACCCTGCCACTTCTTGTGGGCGTTTTACCCACACATACAGCTCCGTTCATCCGTCCCTCCGCTCAGGTAGAGGGAGAGCAGTGCCAAAGTCAGGACAGACCGCCCCTACCGACCAAACATTACTTGCCTCGAAGAACGAGCTGAGCTACAGTGAACACCACGTTGATGCTGTTCTTTGCTTTGTGTAGCTCAGTTCAGTCCCTCGGAGACTTCGAATGTCGCCGTTGCTCTAAGCCTGGTGTTTGCGCACTGGGCTTTTTGCATTTCTGGGCCAAAGTCTATTCTCTACTCGATAAGCCGCCCTCCGCAGTAAGTTTGACCACCTTGTCCTTCTGCTGGCGCTGACCGGCCCCAGCAAGCACATCATCTAGTGGTTCAAGTTAGTTGAAGCATTCTCTCCTTGATTCGGCAAGGGGTTTTCTCCCCCATCAAGCTCTGAAGTGGCCCTATGGATACGTGTCCATGTGGATACCTCAACATGCGGTATTCCTATGGATACAGGAGCTTGCGACTTCTCAAGCAGAGATGTTCACATGGCTACATGGACACCTCAAAGATGAAGTGTCCATGTGGCTACGTGGATACCTTACGGTTCTCAACAAAGTTTCCCCATTGTGCCAAGCGCCTAAGCTTGCTATTGCCTGAGGTATCCAAGTGTCTATATGGATATATCAAAGTTCAGATGTTCCTATGGATATAGGAATCTGAGGTAGACATGTGTTCCTATGGATACCTCAGACAAAGGGCAAGTGAACCTTTGGAAGTGGGTAGGGTGGTGCAAAAAAAATCTGCGGTTGATGCGAGCAATGTTCCTTTCGCAATCAAAAGGCAGATTCGAATTGCATGGAGCCTCTCTGCTTGGTAAATCGTGAGGTATTCACGTGTCCATGTGGATACATCAACGGTCAGATGTTCTTGTGGATACAGAAACCTGAGGTGGACACATGTTCCTGTGGACATCTCACAATGGCGAGCTAGCAAGCCTCTGGGAGGGGTGCGTGATGGTGCAAAAAAAATCTGCGCTGGTTATTTTCATCGGCAATCAGAAAGGCGGGGTCGGAAAGACTACAACCACGCTCAATACGGCAGCGGGTCTAGCTGAGCGCGGTAAGCGATGCTTGATTATCGATTGCGACATGACGGGTGGAGCTACTAGGGCTCTCGGTGTTCCAATGGCGGGGTGGCACAACACCTTTGACCTTATTTCAAGGGCAGAGCCCGCATCCGGTTGCATTATCACGGAAGACGATGAAGACGATGTTCGCTTGCCGTCAAGAATACATCTCATCCCGGCAACCAAGCGCCTAGCAGACCTGCAAGCCTGGTTGCTCCAGCCCGAAGCTCAATGGACTGTTCATCAAGACCTGTTCCTTGAACCTATTGCCGAACTTCGTGA
>CBDFNI010000005.1:0-46638 GCA_965250175.1 Planctomycetota bacterium
GTTCATCGTTCCGGTTCATTGGGCGACCCTAACACGTTTCGCCACGACATCGCAATTCACACTAACCTTCAGAGCGGACAATCAGCTCATTCACTGCTTTGCAGATGCGCTCAAAGCGGTCCAAGACATCCGCAGGAACTTTCACCTTGCCGCCCTGCTCCGCAAGATATCGAGCAGGACGGTAGTGATTAAAGGATACTCCACCGGAGAGTGGGCTCTTTTTGAAATGCTTCTCTAATCGAACCGTGACCCTGGGATTCTTGCTTTCAAAATCCTTATCTACGATAGGATTGCTAAGCGCGTCCTTGTACTCAGCATTCACAAGCTCCAGATAGAAGGTTGTTCCCAAGACATCCTCGATGTCGGCTTCGCTCTCGGTAACGAAATCGGCGTAGGTAAGAACCTGTTTCTTCTTGATGAGCTTCCCCCGCCACATGTTCTCAATGGATTGACGATCCTTCTCCTGGAAGTCGATTAGCGTAGTTACGTTCAAGCGAGACTGTGAACCCAAAAGTGCTACGAACGTCGGGACCTTGTCCGAGCCGCCAACAGGGGTGATTGTCCACCCAGAATCCAGTCCCTCGCGACCAGCGGCATGAAGAATGCCTGTCATCACCTGCAGGTAGAGCAGATCGGAAACCCCTTCTACAACAAGGCTGTTCGGCCCAACAAAAAGCGTTTGGGCTATGTCGTAGCCAAGCGCTCCTTGCAGCGGAAAAAGGCTGTCGTCGGTAGATTCAAGTACCTCGATCGTCACCTTGGTCCCTTCTTCCTCATCGGGAAGCTCTTTTTCAGCATCAATGCTCCGGTCTTGCACGATGCGGACGCGATCGAAGTGTGTGGGGTCAACCATAAATGGGGAATGCGTGGTGTAGATGACCTGATGGTTTGGAACGAGCTCCGCTTCGAAATACCTAAGCAAATCACCCTGTGCCTTTCCATGGAGCGACGTGCCAGGCTCATCGAGCAACAAAATGACATTCTCTTTCTTTCGTTGCACATCTCCGTACCAGGCCAGGAACGAAAAAAACCACACAAACCCACGCGATCGCGTGCCTAGTTCAGTCGTGACAAGATGTCGTGTATCGTAGACCTCAGCCCAGATATTGGTGCCAGTACGCATCCCTTCAGGATCCTGGGCGTGTGCAGAACGAACATCAAAGCGCATCTGTAAGTGTTTGTTCTGTGACCAGTATTTTACGATGCTCTTCGTCAGATGATTGCCGGCACCCTCGAGCTTGTTTTTTAGGTCGCGCGTGCCCTCGGGCGTGAGCAGGCCGTCTAGGTTAAGGCGTGCCTTTCGGATGAGGCCGAGCATGGGGTGGTCAGACTTCTCGAGCGCATTGGACGCAACCCTTTGCTGAAGCGCTTCGATATTGTCGCAGCCACGCATCTGGTAGTATTCGTCGAAATAGAGAAACTTCGGGACACGGTCATCCAGGATTTCGTTGTAGATGTAGAGCTTGACCGACCCGGCCGCAATCAACGCATCAATCCACTTCGCAACTTTCTGGATCGTTTCAGTCTGATCGATATCAGCAACCGCTTTCTTCGCCTCCTCGGGAGTTGAGCAAGCCAGGAGCCTCTTTCGGGTATCTTCGGGTACGGAAAATTTCGACAAAAAGTGCTGTAAAGCCCCTACCTCGTTTACAGAGAGATCAAACGTGATGCCGCTCTGTTCGTAGGCCTTCTTGATTGTGAGAGTCCGAGAGTTCAGCGCCTCCGCCCCGAACACCTTAGTGACTGCCGCTGCGTCCGCATCGTCGAGCTCGTAGGTGAGGCTCGCAACAACAGCATGATTGCGTGCCTCCTGCTCGATGTCGTGTTCATAATCGGAAACATCGCTGCGGGGATAGTCGTCAATCACGATATAACCGGTATCTGAGGTAACGATAGGCCGAAGCCGGTAGATCGCCTGAAGGAGTGCTGTCTTGCCTGCTTCGTTTTTACCGACAAGACAGGTGACATCACCAATATCGAACTCGTTGGAGTCACGGATACTCTGAAAATCTGTGACTTGGGCCTTTGTCAGTTTCAATCTACTTTTCCTCCTTGGGCACCGAATGAATTAGGCCCTTTCCTTCTGGTTGTAGTTCCGGCACTGGTATTCATCAAAGGAAACCCTGAGTGCTGTGCCAACACTCCCAGGCTTTGCGGCTCACCCTCCGGCCGACGGTGATTGCGGGTGGTGAAAGCAAAATGTGCCTGGTCCCACTGATCTGCATCCCAGCCCAGGGTTTCCTTGGCCAGGCGGCGGAGCAATTCGGGCTCTTCACGGCCGCGCGTACTGCGCAAAATGGCCTGCACCTGGCGCTCTTCAAGGCTCAAGGGTTGGAACTGGGTTGACTCCCCCCCCCCACCGCTCGGGTGTCTGTCTGTTTTTCCGTAGAGCAGCTCTTTTTGCCGGGCATTGGCAGCATCCTCATCGACCTGGGTGATGAAGCTCCATTTCTGGTCTTTCAACAATCGCCAGAGCATTCCGCCGGGATTGAAGGTTGCTCGGCTGCGTACTCGCTCAGCCAGGGCAAAGAACTCCAGCTGTCCCCCATCACCAGGCTCAGCAAGGCCCATCTTGGTTGCCTGGCTATGCAGCTGGCAAAGCCTTTGGGTATCCCGCAGATCTTCTGGTTGGATGTCCCGAATGTTGGGTGGCCCAGTTCGCTTGCGTTTCCCGGGCTTCATTTTCCTATCGCCCAATTGGTCTTCTATCGAAGACCCAGATGGGTTTAGGGCTTTGCCCCTGAGCTTTCTGTTTCTTAGTTCTTCCTCTTGAGGAAGAGCGTCTTGTTTTATTGGGGTCGCAGATTCACCCTCAAAATGGGCCTGAGGGGTCGCAGATTCGCCTCCATTGGCCTGCTCTTTGGCGGGTGCTTTGGGAATCGCATCTTGCCGGCTTTCAGGGAGGGGCTCTTGCGAGTTTGCGGGCTGCCAGGCAGGTTCGATCAAGTCGTAGCTTCCCCACCTGTTACGCATGATTTGGTGCGTTGGTAGTTCACGCAGCCATCCAAGCTCTATCAGATGGACACGGGCCTTTTCTGCAGCACTTTTGGAGATCCCGAACCGTTTTGCGATCCAACTGGCCTTGGTGCGACCATCAATCCGGTAACAGCCCTCCTTGCGCTTCCAAAAGCACCCACGGATGAGCTTGGCGAGGATGACGGCGGTTTGGGCACGCCCGAACCCTGCAGCCAGGCTGCGCAACATCCGGCGTGGGATAGGCACCTGGCGTTGTTTATGATCGAGCAACGCCAGCATGTCACGGGCGGCACCTTGGTGAGCCTCTTTCAAATCTTCGATGTGCCTGGCAAAACGGATGGTGTGGTTATCGATTTCGACCAGGCCACAGCGGGCCAGTTGCCGGGTGGCAGCGCGAATGGCGGTGTCTGCGGTCTTGGTGCCTCTACCCCCCACCAAGGCCTTGATCTGTGCAAGCCGGTAAAGCGGCTTGTCCGCGTTGCCGAATCGCCGCTGGCATGCCATTTCATGGGCTGCGAAGGTTATGCGCAAGCCAAGTTTGCTGATGGCACCGGTTTGGAAAAGTGACCAGGCCATGCAAATCTGGGCTGTTGTGACCTGGTGTGTGCCGCCGGCAAAGCGTTTGCAGGTATGGGGATCGGGTTGGGTGGATGGCGCCGGATGTGGTGGGATAACCCGTCCGATGTCCCTACCCTGCCCCTGTTTAGGTGCGGTTTGGATCGCAAGCATGCGTACCTCCTCTGATTGCCAGAAGGCACGCGATAGGCACAAAGTATCCCCAGCCGGGTAACCGCTTTTGCTTGCCTTGGCGGGAGGAGTTTGGTACGGTTGGGCTTGTTGAGACCCGATCCGTGTGCTCCTCCCGCTTCTCAAGCGATGAGATCATCCGGTTTCAAAGGACCCCTGGCTTTTGACGAAGCTATGGGGTCTTTTTATTGTCTGGATCTACGCTGTGCTTGCGCCCTCCCTGATATGGAGCCCCGGCGCCGATCTGACCAACCGGGCATGTGGGGCGTTTGAAATAACCACCTACAAGATGTAGTGATTCGTGTTCTGCTGTCAACGCATCATTAATCGGCCTAGAGCTACCGTAGCACCTGTGACACCTGTAGCAACGTGAGTATATGTAGCAACAAGAGTATGTGTTGCTGCGAGGCCCACAGTAGCACTTGTAGCACGGCTTACGCGCGTTGCTCTTGTGGTGCGTGTAGCACTAGGGGCACATGTTGCTACAGGTGCTACGCGGAGAAAAGGCGCATATGCTGTGAAGTGGTGGAGCTTTGGGGATCACCGGCATTCTTGGGGATAAGTGCCAGAGAAAGGTTGACCTGAAGACGGGGTGGTCTACCTTTAGTAAAGAGTTCTTGTAGCTACAAGAACTCTTGTGGCACCAAGGGGCACTGTGGTCCTTGATGCTACGGTAGCAACTGTGTCTGCCGTAGCTATTGCTACATTGGATTGGCCGTGGTCAGGCCGGGCAAAAAAAACTATGGAGGGAATAAAAATGCAGGCGCAAGCTGATAAGCCCCGCGTGGGTGGTGCCAGAGTTCTGGCTTTTGCAAATCAGAAGGGGGGAGTAACGAAGACCTCCACCTTGATAAATGTTGCAGCCGCGCTCTCAGAGCTAGGCCGGCGGGTGTTGGTTTGGGATGTTGATGTGAACTGTGGAAGTACTCGAATCCTAGGTATCCCAGAGGGGATCATGGTCTACGGTACCCATGAGGTCATGATGGGGGATGAGAAGGCAGAGGATGTCGTGATCCGGCCAGGCGATCTCGATACAGTCAGCTTGCCAGAAAATGTGCACCTGATTGCCTCCAATGTGAAGTTGGAGGGGGTGGAGCGTGCCTTGGCAGAGAGGAACGGCGTGTTCGCGGCAAGTCATGGGGCTTTGCGGGAGCCCGTGGATTCTCTCAGGGGCAAGTATGACTATATCTTGATTGACACATCACCTTCGATGAATGCACCAACCCAGGCGGCCTATATGGCCACGGACTACTTCATCCTGACCGCTGTGCCCGAGCCGCTGGCGATCGAGGGGCTGGTGAATGCAATTCGCTACTTCAATCAAGCCCGCAAGCACGGCAATCCAAAATTACGGCTGATGGGGGTGGTGATGAACCAAGTGCCGGGCAATGTCACGCGCCTGTCTCGGGTTCTCATGGCAGAGGTAGATGAACATTTTGGGCCCAACAGCAATCTTGGGGGGTTCAGCCAGCGTTTTGAGACTACCATTAGCGCATCAACGGTGGTGCCAAGTGTGCAGCGGAATGGGCAAACTCTATTCGAGGCCGAACCTAACCATAAGGTAACAAATGAGTACCGACGATTGGCCTTGGAAATGGAGGATCGATTCGCGCGGCTTGAAGGAGGGTTGGAAGCAAAGGATACTGCGTCTGTGGCCGTCCAAGACGAGCAAGTGAAGGAGGCCACAAATGGCTAAGATTGGAAAGACGAAAGGGAATTTCGATCCTTTTGCCAGCGTAGGGGGCCGTTCTGCCCTGGCAGCGATCAGCGAGAGCATGGCTTCGCTTGAGAGTGAGCCAGAAGTGGTAGTTGAAGAGCCGCCTCCAGTACCTGCGCTTGAAAAGAGGCAGGTAAGGGAAGCGGTAGAGCCCGCTGCCGCAGAGTCGGTGGTGGTGGAGACAAAACGCGCTGCTCCAGCTGCAAAAGCAAAGGTCAAGGCCGGTGGGGGAGAGAACGCGCTTGGAACCATGATGCGTTTTCGGACCACGAAGCCGGACAAGGCCAAGGTTGAAAAGGCGGTGATGCGCCTCGGCATGGAGCTAGGCTCGCGAAGCATCGATGTCAGCAAGGTCACTCGAGCGTTGTGGGAGATCTATTTGCGTCACGAGCAGGACGTCCTGCGCAACCTGCCCAGGGACGAAGTTTGGGAGAATCCGGCGACCCATGATGCCGTTGCTATGGCCAGGTTGGACGAGCGTCTGACGGAGGTGTTAGATGAGGGCTTGATGGTGGCTGGCCGCCGCTTCCGAGGCAACCGGGACCGGTAGCACCTGTGGCCACAGGTGCTACAGTAGTCATTGCTATCTTGCGAGCAGATATATGATGGTTGAGCCCTCATTGGTGCCAAGTGTGAAACCGCAGTTGGTATGCGAGTTGGCCATGCCATATCTTCCTCAAGGTTTTCGGAGGATGCGGCAATGGCAATATCACGATGCTTTGCGCAATTCTGTCGATCTAAAAATTGCAGCAACGCTGGAGCGTTCCGTCATTCCCGCGGTAACGGAATCCGATGAATACTGAAGCCTCACAGATTTTGAGTGTGAGACCACGCTGGCCTGACATGGCTAGATGGCTATCTCAAGATGGCTATCTCAAGATGGCCATTACGACTGATTGCACACACATCGCCGGGATGGGGGAGGGGGCTTTTGATCCTGCAGATGGATTACCGCGACCTGATCGATCAGGACCAAGTTTTGCGGCAGTTCTTAGAAAGCACGCATGGCGGTGGAGTGTCACGAGCAATAACGAGCCACTTGCAGCTAATGTTGACCGCCGTCACGGTGAGGTTGAGATGTCTGAAATTTTCAAGTCCGATTCGTGTCTACTGGCCTTTGGGATGTGTGACGCAGAGGGGGTGCTCAGTGGTTCTGGATGATATCTCGGAGCCTTTGCCGGACAGTTTTTATGAGCAAGGGAATCTTGATGACAAGGTTCAGGCACTCGTCAACAGGTGGCGCAAAGAGGTCAATGCTTATCGTTATGGCGGCGATCCTGGAGTGTTGGAGGAGGTCAAAAGAGATATCCGAGAAGAACTCAAGCGGTGTGCTAAAGAGTCGCTTGAAGAAAAGGTGTTGGAAGCCGCCCTTGGGGATTATCAATCGATTTCTGGCCGATGGGAGGGGAGCGCCCGAAAGATTGAAGAGGGCGTTGAAAGGGTCAGAAGCCTCGCTCGATTATTAAAGAGTGACCCTGTGTATGGTTATAGGGTGATAGCGCAGGTCCGTGGATGGTGTGGAAATGCGCTGACTCGACGAGCGTATCTGACCCGTTCCGCGGCGGACCAAAATGAAGCCGCAGGAGAGATGGAGCGTGCTTATGAGAAGTTGATTGAGCATGGAGGGGCTAATGAGGCCGACAAGCGGCTTCTAGCTACCATATTGCGTGATTTCGGGGACGCTTGCGTTGGACAGCTTGTGTGGGACGAAAACGTCTATATCAAGGGAGTCTCTGTAAGGAAGCTCAGGGAGGCGGTGCGGCTATTCGGGATCTTGGCCGAGGAGAATCCGGAAAAGAGTGGTGAGCTTGAAATGGAAGAGCAGGCGGCGCGCAGCAGCTTAGTGGTGGCATGCATGTTTACAGTTGAGCATCGAAGTGCTCGAAAGAAAGACAAGGCCAAGATCTGCCCTTATTTTGAAGAAGAAGAGCCAGTCGAATGCCTGACGGTTGAGGCTGTTGAAAACATCCAGAGGGTCTGGGACTACTACAAGAAGATTGCAGGTGATGTGGTCCCAACGCGCTTGGGGAGGGTGCTGAGCAATGTTGGTTTTGCCGCGCATTTCATTTGGCGTGAATGGGAAGGTGCTGGTGAAGATAAGGCGGCGCGCCGCAGGATGGAGAGGCTTTCGTGGGAAGCGTTCAAGGAGGGGGGGGAGCTGTACAGTCTCGATTACCAACCATTCCGGTTGGCGGTGGTGCAGGAGGGGTTGGGCAACTTGTATCGGGACCGGATGGTGCGCAGTGAAGATCCTAAGAGGCGCAAGCGGCTCGGTGCCGCTGCGCTGCTGTGCTACGAAGCGTCAGCAAGGAGCTTCAGTTCCTGCGATAGTAAGGAAGGACTTGAAAGGGCAGTTGAGTGTCGAGCCAGGTGTGTCTGGGTGCTAGAGCGACATGCGAGGCCCGACTTGACAGACTTGCCTGATCTGTGGTTTGATTACGCCCTCTGGCATTACGGTAAACCGAAAAACAGACAGGAGAGTCAGATTGGTGGGAAGTTAGGAGATCAGTTTGCTGCTGCCATCGCGGCGGCCGAAGAAGCTGCTGATAGAGCAGCGCAGGAGCTGGAGAGGAAGATTGCGGAAGCCCAGGAACATGTGCCGGCTGGGACAAAGAATCGGAAAGCTCTGGTCGCAGACGTAGAAAGGGGGGTGGCCCTTGGGATGACCGTGAAGGTCAAAGGTCGTGCTGCCACGGCGCTCATTTTGGATCGAGGTTGCTTGGCATGGCGCATGGCGCAAGGCGGCACTTTAGGGTTTGGTAAGCATGAGGTTACGGTGGAGAGGAGCGCGGGGTCTGAGATGGCACCTGGCATGAGCCCAGAGAAATCTCTGAATAACACGTAGGCCGCATCGGGCACTGAGCTAGTGTAAGATTGAGCAAGTCAACTTTGGCGGGCTCAACTCCCCTTACCAAGGCCCAGTCATGCCCGAACACCCTAAGAATAAGAAGGTTAGGTCCACTGTCGAATACGGTGGATCGTTCATTATCAAGTCCAATGAGTTCAAGGAGCGAGAGGGGTCGCTTCGTGACAAGGCCGAAGCCAGGGTCCTAAAGGAAGCTGCGGGCGGCCCTATCTTGCGCGAATGGGAACGGCCTGACGGGGAGCGGTGCCTGTGGCTGGGGCCAATCTTGCGCGTCACCGATGATTTCTACATTTTCGCCAGTGGCCAATCTGAACAGCGGATGCGCAAGGACCATCCGGATGCGCACATTGAGCCATGCACACGCTGCAGTGATTGGAAGGGGGATGCGTCATGACCGTATCCTCCCAGCAAATCTTCGCCGACCTGGTGCGGAGAACCTCCGACTACTTTACCCAGCCAAACAAGAGAGTAGTGGTGATCCAAGGGGAGCTCGATGCTTTGGCACCCTCACTGGATCGCACTGAATTCAAAGAGCAGCAGAAAGCAATTGATGCCCTGGCAAGCACGCTGCATGCCCTTCAAATCAAGCAATTTCAAGACGATTTGGTGGCTAGCCTGCGCCCACTAGCCTGGACTATTCATGAATAGGTAAACCGCGGACTGTGGATCATTCGTACTAAGTGGTAACTACACGCTACTTGGAACAAACGACACCACAATCCGCATGGCCAAGCCTACTCAACAGTCTGTTATTCTTCCAGACATCGCCAAGAAGTCCGTCGTCCCCATCTTTGACGCAGAAGGACAAAGCTCCGATGGCGGTGCAATCCTGCTTGGCCAGCTCGATCAGCAACTCGGCCTGACCAGCGGACTTGCAGCTCAATTTTGCGATCGACGCAATCCGGGCCGCACAACACACGACTTTTTGACGATTCTCCGGCAACGTGTGTTTTCCATCGCCATGGGCTACAGCGATGGCAACGACGCAGCCAAAATGGCAAATGACCCGATCCTGAAAATGATCAGCGGCATGGATGCACTTGGCGAAGATCAGCTGGCATCGCAACCGACGTTATCCCGGTTTGAAAACATGCCCACGGCAAAAGAGGCTGTACAAGCCACACGTTGGCTGGAGAAGAAAGCTATTGGTCTGCTCAAGAAGCGTCATCGGCGACCAAAGCGCATCACCATCGACTTTGATTCCACTGACGATCCCACCCATGGTCAGCAAGCATTCAGCTTTTTCAATGGCTACTACGACACCTGGTGTTTCCATCCTCTCCTTGGCTTTTTGTCAGTGGATGGTCATCCAGATCAATTTCTCTTCTCCGCTCGGCTTCGACCAGGGAACTCAACGGCAAACCGAGGATGCATTCCATTGTTGCAGCGGACGGTCGCCGAGCTCAGGTACCGATTCCCGAAAGCAAAGATTCGTGTACGGTTAGATGGCGGCTTTGCAAACCCAAGGATCATCGCTGCGCTTGAAGATCTAAAAGTCGAGTATGTGGTCGCAATGGCCAGCAACAGCGTCCTCAAAGCGAAAGCCAAGGATTGGATGACCATGGCCCAGACGCTCTCTGCTCGCCAAAACGAATCCATCCAACTCTTTGGAGAGGCTGCTTACCGTGCAAAGTCATGGAATCGCGAGCGGAGGGTCATCCTCAAAGCTGAGGTGCTGCAGTATGAAGGAAGAAGTGCAAAGTCGAATCCTCGATTTGTGATCACCAATCTTCGGCACACACCGGAAAACGTGTACAAGATCTATCGTGGTCGAGGTGATTCCGAGAACCGCATCAAAGAACTACTGCATGATCTCGACATTGATCGCACAAGCTGCTCAAGCTACATCGCCAATCAATTCCGAGTATTGATGACGGCTACGGCGTATCTGCTCTACCAGGAGCTGCGCTGGCGCCTTCGTCGGACTGATGCAGGCCGCACCCAGGTAGGGCGATTTCGGGAAATGTTGATCAAGGTCGCAGCTCGCGTACAAGAATCAGTGCGTCGGGTAGTGGTCCATCTGCCGAAATGTTATCCATGGGTAGAATTGTGGGAGCGTGCAGCATGTGCTGTCAGTGCTCGCGGTAGACCAAAGACGGCGTAGCGCCGAATGGAATCCAACTGCATCGCATCTACTGCGCCACGGGACTGTACGGAGGTGGCCATTCCGGCGATATTTCAGGCCCATGGACCTTTGCCAACGCTCACTTCAGAGTGTCGAAAGCAAATCCCCTTGATTCTTCACCATGCCGGCCAGCAAGGACCAAAAAATCGCGATCAACAGCACACTCGTGAATAGTCCGGGCTAGGCTGCAACCTAACCAGCGGCAAGCCATTCACGCGCCGGGGGAAGAAGAAGCCTGCGGCCGGTTACCAAAAGCCAAGGCCGCAGGCCGGAGCAGGTAACGAGGCAACACTCTCGCCAACCCAAATAGACAGTCAACCGAGCGATAGGGGAGTGGGGGGCAGGCCATGAACACCACCGACAACCAACCACCAGAAGAAGAAGGTGATGGCATGGGCGCTCACAGCATATGGAAACTATGGTGCACTCGCAGGCAGGCAAGCTGGATGGGTGGATTGAAGTTCCCAAAGATCGAAGCGTCATACCTGCTGACGGCGGTGTTGAAGCCCTATCCCAGGGAGCAGGTCAAAGCCTACTTCACCAAGCAATTTCAATCTCAGCCGAGATGGCAAATGCCATGGCTCCTCTCCATGGAGACGTTGCTTGCGAATTACCTGCCGGGCTTCGAGAAGAAGCTGAAGGCTTTAGTCGCCGCTGCTGACGGCGCTGATCAATACCAGGAAGTACAAAAGGACGAGGTTTCAGATTACACCACCTGGTCTGTTGTACGGTTGGTGCTCTATGTGACCTTATTCCTGTCCCTGCTCGGCGTAGCACTGTCCGCACTATCCACCATCCTGATTGACTCCGATATGGTGATCTTCCGCAAGGAGCCATGGCGGGCCTACCTCTTCTCCTTGATACCCGTTGGACTCTCGATTGCTGGGTTTGAAGCCTTGTCCGGCTCATTCACAACATCAGCAGGTCGCAGACGGTATGAGACGGCGGTCACGATGGCGGCCATCCTTGGTGGGTTGTACTGGTGTGCAGAATTTCCGGAGGTTTTTGGTGGCGGACTTGGAAATCCCACTCCACAAGGCCCCGGTTCTCTTGGCGTTGAAGTCGTGGTTGATGACAAGCTAGCGAATGCCAAAAGGTTCTTAACGGTTGGCCTGGTTGGGGAAGCGCTGCTGGCCGCCAGCTCATGGTTTCGGATCACAGCCATTTGCCGGTCACACCAGGTGTGGGGGCAAGTCAAGACGGATGCGGCTCGCACCCTAGATCGGGAAACCAAGAGTGCTGAGAAAAACAAGCGGCGGGTGGTGCACACGCTTGGGATCCTGAAAACGCATATTGGTAGGCACAGCAACCAGTGCAACACCTATGTAAGCGAGGCCATGGCAATCTACGACTACGGAATTGAAGGGAAGCACAACGCGGCACTTCTGACCGAGAAGTTGCCACAGATGGTGCGGGAAGCAAATGAAAGACTGCGCAAAAGTGCGCCGGATACCAATGGACGTTTTTACCAAGATTTTGATGACCGAAAGGAGGACTGAACTATGAAGACAATGATCTTATTTCTGATGGCAACCATGCTGTTGCCCACTCTGGGGGCGCAAGACATCCGCGTAGGGCTCCCCGAGCGAACAAGCAAGGATAATGGGCAACGCCTCTGGGAGGCGATGCACACCCTGATCCTGGGCGCACCGAACGGCTCCAGGATTGTGATCTACAATGCCCGCACTCAGGACATTGTCACGGACATACCAATTCCTGAGAAAGAGAGGCGGCTGAAGCGTCTCAGCCCCAATATTGAGGAGCTCCGCCGCTTCCTCAACAAGTCGGTTTCCGTCCGAGATGGCAGAGAAAACGAAATCAAAATTCCACAGTTCATGGATACCTGTGGAGGATCCTTTCGTTCAGGATCAGGTGATACGCGGATCTTGCTGTTTGGTAATCCCTACTACCTAGATGAGAGGGACAAAGACTTTGTTTATGGGGGAGGGTGGTACCTGTCAGACGGGCATCCGCTGGCCGACAGCAAACACAGTCTCTTCGGCTGTGCTGATAAGCAGGGCCTACTTGCAGGGTGCACCATTGACTTTTGCTATCTCGATCATCAGTTTTCAAGTGGTCTGGAAGAAACCAGGATCAAGAGGTTCTTGTTGGTCTACATGGCCGAGCTTGGAGCCACCTTGTCCACCTTCCATACTTCGGAAAAAATCGCGGTTAAACGTGCCTTGAAAGGTGCCACAGATCCTGTGTCGAAGGACAAGATCGACCGCTCGGACACCAAGATGGAGAAACGTCCGGCCGATGCTCCGACCCAGGTGAAAGCTCCTACCCTACAGGAGAAGCCAAAGGTGTTGCCGGCAGATGTTCCTCAGGCCCCTGTGCAGGTAGTCGAAGCGGTTGATACGCCAAAACCATCAAGGACTGTGGTCATCGTGACGACTGATGGGTCCATGTCATCTGAAGAACGGATTGTTGTGGAGCAGCCGGCTCATTTACGCATTGCTGAGGAGTCGGCGAAGTCATCCAACCCCATTGAGTTTGGCATTGTCGTATTTCGCGGCAAGGGTCAGCATGACAGCTACCCCCCGGTTCCTCTTAGGCTGCTTGCTGATGGTTCTCCGGGACCTGGCCTAAAGGGTTTCCGCAACTTCTTCACGGCCAAGGATCTGGAAGTTGATCTTGGCAAGTATGAACTTGGCTCAGAAGTGGGGATTTCGAGCGGCCGGAAGGTGAAGGTGTCGCGAATGGAGCCCCTGGGTGCCGCAGTGGACACCGCATTTGGATTGCGGGAAGGCCTGCGACTCTTTGGATCCACAAAACCTTCGGATCTCCCGATTTTAGTCTTCTGTGGTGATTGCGACTGTGCTGAGACCCACAAGGGGAAGGCCGTTGCTGTTGAAAACCAGAAGCTGGTTGAGGAGGTTCGGGCATTTGCCCTGCTCAATCCACGAGCACGGGTTGTGAGCGTATATAGCGGCACGGCTAAGGGCCCAGCTCAAGCCTTCTTCAAGGATATAGCCGGTGCTGCGGGAGATCGCGGGGTCTACCTGGATCGCATCGAGACCCTGGAGAGCGTCATGCGTTTATTGCTGCGGCCCAAAACAACCGGTAGCCGGTGACCACGCAACGCCCAACAAAGCTGTCGATTGGCAAACCGGTTGACCTATGTGACTTCGAGCCGTCTGTGGCATGTGCCGCAGATGAGCTTGATGTGGGGAAGAGCGTAGGCCTTGATGCTACAGAGCGGGCAAACGAAACGGGCGCGAGGCTGGGCAGACCGGGCCCTTGGTTGTGCCGCCCATCGAATATGAAACTTCAACCTCTTGAGTTCGCGGCAGGCCTCGACAAACGGTCCGCCATCCGGGATGTAGTGAGAACACCGGTATCCGGTTTCCATACCTCCTTCTTGTCCGGTGGTGGAGGCACACAAACCGACCTCCTTCATTTTTTTGGCCCATTGCTTGTTGTGGTAACCATTCTTGCCGGGCTTGCCGTAATGGTGCTGCCAGAGATGGACCATCTCATGCAGGAGGGTAGAAAAGATGTCTCGGTCGCTGCGTCCATCGAAGAATTCGGGGTTGAGGGCGATTTCGTCGCTCGTGGCCTTGCCGTGTTTGACGTGGAAACGGTTGCTAACAAAGTAACCGTAGCTTTGCCGCCGATCCTGGATCGTGATCAGGCATTCGGGCAACTCTCCAGCAAAGAGGCGCTTGTTGAAGAGAGCATATGCATTTCTCAGGGAGGCGTAGGTTTCCTCGGTTGGCGAGAGGACCTTCTTCATAATTGTGCTGTACATAGCAATTTTGGAGAGCACAAGGTAAGGCATTCAGCCATGAAGAAGAAACCAACTGACGGCATGTTCACCGGCATGCTGCGTGGGGTTCCGGGCGGTGGCCCGCAGCATGCCGCACACCAGGTCTTTTTGTCTGCCGAAGAACTGGCCTCCATGAAGCGCTACGCCTTTGATCCCAAAAACACCATCGGCAAGCTGCCCTTGGGAGTTGTGGGAGCAACGATGCACAGCCGGGAGATGTTCGATGGGCGCATCGAGTATGCCGCCATGGGGGGGCATCTGATCGGCAACTATGACGACAGACACCGTTTGCTTTGCGTAGGAAGCAGGGGGGGTAAATCTCGCTGCTACCTGGTGCCCATGTTGGTAACGGACGGTGTGAATTCATATTTTGCGGTGGATGTGAAGGGGGATTTGGCAAAAGAAACAGCCCTATATAGGAGCAAGGTTCTGGGGCAGAAGGTCGCTCTACTGGATGGATTCAAAATCACCGGACCCGCCTGTGCATCGCTGCGCACATCCTTCAACCCGTTGCGATTGATTGATCCATCAAGTCCGGCCTCCCTGGTCGAGCATGCAGCACAAATCGCTGATGCGGTTGTCTTTGAGTCCGGGGGATACCGAGACAGCCACTGGAATGCGACGGCAAAAGGCTTCCTAGAAGGGGTCATTATGTATGTTGTGACGGACCCGGACATTCCACGTTCACGGACCATGACCGAAGTGTGGCATCAAATCATGTGCCATGCTGATGAGGGCGGGGAGCTGCAGGAGAAAATGCCAAAGTCCACAGCGGCCGGTGGCGCTATCGGGGCTGCGGCCGAGGAGTTTTTTGGCAAGGAAGAGCGCGAGCGCTCAGGCACGTTATCTACTTTGCGGCGGCACCTTCACTTTCTCAGCTACCCAGCGATGCAGGACGTGTTGCAAGATAGCGATCTTGATTTGGGTGACCTGCTTGCCAAACCGGATCCCATGACCATCTATTCCTGTATTCCGGCAACGCTGCTGGGACCCTGTGCAGGGTTTTCGCGCATGTTGGTCAATTTGATGATGAGTGCATTTGAACGCAACCCAAAGCGCGATGCACACCAACATCAGACAGGTGGAGGACATCGCTGCATCGCGGTCCTAGATGAATTTTTTGCGTTGGGTCGTATGGATAGTTTGGCTATGGCCGCAGGGCAAATAGCGGGCCTGGGCTGCACCCTTTTCCCAGTCCTGCAGGACCTTGGACAGCTCTCGATCTATGGATCCAACGCCGAAACTTTCTTGGGCAATGCCGGCACGCTGAGCTTCTTTGGAAATTCCGATCCCAAGACCCTGAGTTGGATTGAGGAGAGGTTAGGGACCACCACAGTGCAAAATGTTTCCAAAAGCAATCCATCGCTACGTGCTGCGGTGGGGGATGGCGCGCAGGGTGCATCCTTCTCGCAAAACATTCACCCGTTGATGACCAAGGCAGAGATTGCCAGGTTCTTTGAACGTGATGATCCGCTGGCACGCCAGCTGGTCATTCTCCCTTCTGTTGGCCCCGTCATTATGCAACGTGTTCTGATTGACCAACATGAGGCTTTTGAGGGCTACCGCCAATGGATGCGCAAATATGAGGCAAACACGTAGGGCACTGCATCACTGGCCGCGCACCTGGCAGACGGAAAGCGGCGATATGCGCATCTTCGGGCGTTGCTTATCTATAAGGAGGTGGGTGTGGCTTCACGCCACAGCGCGCATTCTGGTGGGTTTTACAGCTGTTCTTGTGATGGCTGTGACAACCATGGAGATCTGGGCCAATGGGCAAGGCGAGATTGAGCGGTTTTTCTGGCAGATCCACAACTGGGTGTATCAGCATGAGCTCAACTGGCTGGAAAGGACACTCGGCTACAACAAGAGGGGGGATGAGCCTGATTACATTCTGTTCGTGGCCGGCCTGGTTGCGTTTCTTGGCGCGAAATCGTTTGGCTCATTTCTGGCCGGCACTGTCATATTGTTCGGCTCGGGCCTGATCGGCAATCGTGTTGATATCACGATCTCACCCAGCCACCTGGTCGTGCACCGGCGCTGGTGGAGGGATTTGAAGCTCACACGGGATGTGGACAGCCTGCAGGTGCGGGTGGTGCCACCCGAGGAGTATTACTCGCAGCACAGTCTTAGCGCGTTGCAGGAGAGCGGATTCCTGGTCAACCGCATTACCCATCCGCCGGCGGTGGTGGAGATTGCCCACTCCTACAGGCGGTACAAGGTGATCATGGCACGCCGTGCAGATGAAGCCGAGGCAATTGTGGTGCGCTGCAATGAAGCCCTGATGGCCACCAATCCCGCATTCTCTTTCGCTACGTCATAAAGAAATATCATGCCTGACAAAGACCAACGGGGGCAGCCTGCCAACGACAATGAGAAGTCGTTAGAGCAAAAGATGGATGCCCATCTGAATAAGCAAATCTTCGAGAGGAAGCTCTCTGAGGGGAAAGCCAACGACAACCTGAGCCCGGAGGAACAGCGCATCGATAGGCTCGTTGAAAAGGCCTACGAGATGGAGCTCGCCGATGAGGTTGAAGTCCTGGACCTCCCGAATGGCGCCCTTGATATTGATGCGCCGGATGTAAAGGAGGACTTCAACCGGTCAGCCAAAGGCCATGTACCGCATTATGATGCAGGAGAGCTGAGTCGAGAGTTCAATCATGCAGCAAAGGATCAAGAAGTTCGGCAAGGCAATCCGGAGCCCACTTTGAATATGGATCCACCTGGTCTTGGCGGTGCGCAGCCGGCGATGAATCTTGAAGAGGAACAGGCTTCTCGCATTGAGGAGCTGCAGGCCTCTCTCAGCCAGAAATTCAACCGTGCCAGCAAGGAACGGGCAAACAAGCCTGACCCTGGTCTGGGTCGATGATCCAATGCAGAACAATTCAAAAGCCTGGGGTCCTAAGGGCAGAGGAGAATGCTGCCCGATATGCGACAGCGAACACCTCAACAACTTTGCAATGGCAGAAGGGAAACCGGTCCGCACACAACGAAGGATGGTTTTTGAGGAAGAACGGGCTTCTCGGATGAAGGAAATGCAGGCATCGATCAAACGTGCCGGAAAAGGTCGTGGCAGGGTGTCAGATCTGGGTCGCTGAAGCCTTTTCTTGCAGAGCTTTGCGAAAACATGCTAGTTTGAAGCATGGCACGATGGTTTAGCAAAGAAAGCGAGATTGAGTATTGGATGCGCCCCTACACAGGCCTGGTGATGATGCCGGGCTACGAGCGTGTTCTGCATAATAACACCCGCTTGTTCTTCGACTTCTATTGGCAACTCTTGCTGATGGGATATTCGGAAACGCAGCTTGCTGACTATGTGGTCCGTCGGCGATGGGGCACCAAACCTCCGGCGCCCCATGACCTGGCTTTCGTAAAAGCGGTTTACCATCTAGCGCGACACAAGCAGCTGCGGCCCTCGCGGGCGTTCAACTATTTCCCCGACGGCAATCATCCGCGGGACATTCAGAAGCGGTTAAAATAGCCTCTACCGTCCTCGACTGATATCCTCAAGCGCATGCATCCAGAAGTTAGGGTTCAACTCAGTGGCGCTGCCCTTAATCCTTACCGATCAGAGTGATCCGGGAACTCTTGATTGGGGCGCCGCATGAAACTAAGCTGTTTCCCATGGCACACTCTAAAATTCAGGGCTGTATCGAGATAAAGGAAGTATCTGAGTTGCGTGAAATATTAGGGCCTATCGTGCCGGCAGCTGCCACCAAGGAGCGAACCAGACTTCACGAGTTTGATCGGCAATGGCTAGCGGCTTCGCCCTTTGTGTTGGTTGCAACCAGCGACGACAACGGCTCTTGTGACGTATCCCCAAAAGGAGATCCGGCAGGATTCACGTATGTGATCGATGAGCGAACCATTGCGATCCCCGAGCGACCTGGCAATCGCCGTGCCGATGGCTTTCATAACGTTTTGCAAAACCCGCAAGTCGGGCTGCTATACATGTTACCGGGGCGCGGTGACACATTACGTATCAACGGCCGCGCTTGCTTGCTACGCAACGCACCTTTCTTCGACGCCATGATTGTCAAAGGTCATAGGCCGAGCCTCGCCTTGCTGGTAGAGATAGAGCAAATTTTCTTTCACTGCTCCAAGGCTTTTTTGCGCTCAGAGCTATGGAATCCTGAAGCATGGAATCCCGAGGCAATGCCAAGCCGCGCGAAGATAGCGCATGCGATGGAAAGGCGCGATCAGAATCTCGAGGAAGTGGAAGCTCACTACGGGCCAACGTATGGAAAAAACCTGTATCAATGACTTCATGCTGAGAAATTTGAAGGCCCAAGATCAACACCCTGCAGTTCACACAGGTACATCAACAACAGTGTTAGTACTGCGCCAATAGTTACCTGTCTCGACCATCCCCGCCGCGGCCGCGCTCCTTTTTCTTGGCTTTCTGGCGCTCCATCCGTCGCTCATTGCTCTTGATAAGTTCCCGGATGCGATCATCGGCTTCCACCATTTGCCGCCCATAGGAACGCTCTGGAGGTCTTTGAGCCATGCGCAGCTGGTATCCTTCCCAGACCCTCTTGCGTTCTGCCTGGCGGGATTTCCAGGCCGATCGAAGCGCCGCCTTGCCCATCTGCTGTTTGAGGATGAGACCCTGGCGCTTGATAAAAAACATCTGGTCCCGCGCGACCCTTTGGAGCTTTAGATTGGCCTGGATGCGCCTGGTTGCCTCTTCTTTCTTCTTCTGCTCTTGGCGTTCAAGATCACGCTTCTGTTGTTCCTGGGTAGCCCTGAAGGCCTCAGTTCGTGCACCCTGGGACCACAACACATTCACTCCGGACTGGAGCGATAAAAGGGATCCAAGGGCATGGCTGGCCTTGCCAAGTAGGGTGGTTTCTGCCTTTTCAAATGCTTCAACATCGGCCTTTTGCTGCAGGTGCAGATTCCGCCATTTTTCGGCGTAATCATCCTGGATCTTGCGCCTGGCGGTGTTGATGTCCTTGGCCACTTTCGCCCGCAAGTCAAGATGTTGTTGCTTGTGCCCGGCCTGCAGCTTGTCCCAATCCTCCTTGCTCTTTTGACGAAACCCAGCACTGCGTTTTGCGAGCTTGGCCTGCTTTGCTTGCTGCTGTTTTTGGATCCGCAAAGCCTCTGGATGGTTCTCACGGGCGGCTTTCTCTAGCTCATAAACATCCCGTGACGGCCGCTTCTTGGCATAGACTCTTTTGCCCTTGGCGCGCTCTGCATTATTCACCGCTCTTTGGTCCACAATGATCCCGCCATGATCCCTCTCAAACCGTTCAGCCCACTTGCTGAGCTTGAGAAAATCCCGGCTACTGGGCAGCATGACTCCGTGTTCGGGGTGAATCCTATTGACCACCACATGCACGTGGATTGCCTTGGAATCGTTGTGCACAACCGCGAGCACCTGGTGCTCCGTGGCGAACTGAGTGCGGACTGCAATGCGGCCCTCTTTGCCTTTCCTGCCGCCTTTTTGCCCCTTCTTTTCACCAAGCACAGCGAGCGATCCGTCGACGGCTTCCAGCACCTCTTCACGCTCAACTTCCTTGCCTGCAGGCCAGGATAGGGTGTAGTGCATGAGGTGGTTCTTGGATTTGCGGCCGGTGTTTGCGATATCGGCATCCTGCTTCAACCGCGCCTGGTCCATGGCCGTATAGGCCATAACGCGACCTGCCATCTTTGCGTTTCCCGTCGCCAGGTTACGAGTGAAGGAGTATTCCACACGGTCCGGATTTTCCGCTCCCTTGGATCCTTCCATGAGGTAGGCAATAAGCCCTTTGAAGGACTTTCCCCGCGTTGTATGCACAACATCAATCATGGTCATCGAGGATCTGTTCGAGGGCGTGTTTGGCCTGGTCAGAACGCTCCTGCATGAGCTTTTCAATGTTCTCCCAGGCGATCCTTTCGTACCGTCCAGCGTTCTTATTGCGGGTGATCTGGTTCACATTCCGGCCGATTGCCTGGAACTCCCGCCATAGATTGTTGATTGCGCTAACAAGGGCCGGATCAGTGCGGCGGTGAGCTGCAGGTGGGGGAGCTGAGTATTCCAGCGTCCGGTGGCGAACGTAATCTGAGAGGTCAGAAAAGCCAGAAATCTGCGCCTGCTGGCTGGCATAAGCCTTCTCAGCAATGGTGGTCCGGGCTCCAAGATGTTCGCTGCGCTTCTCCTCAGATCGTTTTGTTGGGCGTCCTCCAGCCATCCATTACCTCTCTACTGCCAATGCATCCAAGGGCATACCCTTGGTGGTGATGGAACGGCCAACCGTTCCTGCGCATTCAACCCGCACAGGGTTGATCGATGGTCCATGGAGAGCGAAGTCTCCTGGTCTTGTTCCACCGGGGAAACGGTGGCCGCATCCAACCAGGCGGGTTGGTCCCATGCAATCGGAACGGTTGCTCGCCCTCAGGGGCGAAACTCTGCCTGAGAAAGCATCCACCACAGGATGCGTCTCAGGTCCATGCATAGACAACCGATAAGCGAAGCGTCGGATTGTCGCGCATGGAGGCCTAGATCGGGGGGGCAACCCCGACCAGACCGCCTTTGGCGGCCGCGAAGCGGTGTTTTTGTACAACAAAAACATATCTGGCTCTTCGTTCATCCGTGATTTCTACCAAACCCCCCAGGACCTCGTCAAGTGAAAGGGTTCGGGAACCGCATACGGGGGTGTACGTGTGTTCGACCCCAGCCGATTTGCCACCAAAAGTTGCCGCTGCCGGACGCCAGGCGCGGAGGTCTAGTGCTGCAGCGCAGCACGGACACTCCGCCGGCACTGGCGAAGTTACGGTCGCGTCAAGATTGTGGAAATAGCCCACATTACCCGGGGCACCCTGGCAGGCTTTTCGCGAACTCGATATGCTTCGCGTATCGGAAGCGACACCACATACACCTCGCTTCTAGTTCGAAGGAGACTTGACAGCATGAAGGGAAGTTCTCGGCGTTCGCATCCAAGCAAACTCGCACTCTGTATTGGAATCAATGATTACCCGGGGACAGGAAGCGACCTGCACGGCTGCGTGAACGACGCCGCCGATTGGGAGACGTTACTGCGAAGTAAGGGATTTGATTGCGAATCGCTACTCGATGACGCCGCATCCGGTGACGCAATACGTGCCGGCATTCTTGACCTTGCACATCGCGCCGAGAAAGGAGATGTCGTGGTGGTGACGTTCTCCGGGCACGGCTCGTTTGTCCCAGACTTGGACGGAGACGAGGACGATGGGAATGACGAGTGCTGGTGCCCGCACGACATTGTCGCGAACGGTCCAATCATTGATGACGAGCTGCATGAGATCTACGAGCAGCGTTCAAGCGGAGTTTGCTGGATCGTGATATCAGACTCGTGCCACTCGGGAACAATCACTCGGTTCTCACCGATCACTACACCACCAACAGTACGTGGGTCGGCCGCACCGCAGCGCCTAGTTCGCTTTCTTCCGCCGGCGTCATTCATCAAGACCGCCGAAAATAAGGTGCGTAGCAAGCGGCGCCGCGCGTTTGTGCGAGCAAGCCCACCTGGTCGCGAGGGGGTACTCCTGATGTCCGGTTGTCAGGATACCGAGTACAGCTACGACGCGTGGTTCGAGGGGCGAGCGAATGGGGCGTTTACGTTCGTCGCACTTCGCGAGCTCGCCAACCTTCCCGAAACTACGACTTACGAAGCGTGGTATGAGCAAATCCGCGAAACTCTGCCCAGTTCGCAGTATCCCCAGTCCCCGAACATATACGGCCGCAAGTCCATGCAGCGGTGGATTGCATTCGCGGCGGAAGGAGAAACCCACAGCCAGCAAACCACTCCGACCACGCAGATCACAACCGACAACGGCGCCATCTTCGACGCATGGGACGTAGGCCGTTCCATTGCGCGCGATGTGCTCGGCCGCAGCGCGCACCGTAGTCGACGCCGAAACCGAGCTCCGCGCAAGCCTCTTATCGCCGAAGGAGACTCTTGGTTTGACTACCCGTGGAACGACGTGCTGAGCTGCCTCGAGGATGACCACGGTTTCGACATATCGTCTGTATCACATAAGGGCGATACGATCGAGGAAATGGCATACTCGGGCGGACAGCTTGAGAAGTTCGTGCGGACGTTGGAGAAGATGCTCGACCGTGGCGATCGCCCGAAGGCGGTTCTTCTATCGGGCGGCGGCAACGATGTCGCGGGGGATGAGTTCGCCCAGCTGCTCAACCACAGCCGTTCACGGAACCGTGGACTAAACCAGGCCATCGTGGACGCGATTGTCGGCGAGCGCATTCGCGACAGCTATGCGACTATAATCTCCGCTGTATCCGAAGTGTGCATTGACCGGATCGGCGAGAAAATTCCGATCGTCACCCACGGATACTCATACGCAGTTCCTGACGGGCGCGGCTACGCCGGTGGTTGGTGGGTTCTTCCTGGACCTTGGCTGCAGCCTGGGTTCGCCCGCAAGGGATACCGCGAGACACAGGAGATGCAGACGATAGTGGATCAACTGATTGATGCTCTCAATGAGATGCAAGTTCGAATGCTCTCTTCACCTGGCTTCAAACACGTCCAACATGTCGATTTGCGTGACGCGTTCCCGCGTACGGGCAACCACAAGGATTGGTGGGCAAATGAGCTGCACCCGACAAAGCGCGGATTCCAGGTCGTCGCGGAGAGGTTCGCCCGCGCTATCCCTGACTAGGTGCCGAGATTGCGGCAGAAAGCGAAGTCACGACAACAGCTGGATCTCCGCAATCACTCAGGGTAGTGAGGGGAGAAACCGACAAAGGATCACTCTCCATCAATGCAAGATGGGTTGACAGACCACATCGATTTGAGGCATCAATGGCAGATGTCTTATCATTCGCCGCTTAGATCTAAGGAGACCCAGTCTGCCACCAGCCCATTCATGCGGCCGGGGATCAAGATGATCGAAACTCAGCTTTCGAGCGCATGGGCTACTGTATACAGCGAGAAGATTGTGACACCAAACCAAGCGGCAACGATCATGCACAACCTGATTGGAGAAGCAGATCGGGAGCATTTTGCGGCCCTATTCCTAAACAGCCACTATCAAGTCACGCACGCACACATTGTATCGTGCGGGAGTGCCAATAGTGCGCCAGTGCATCCACGCGAGGTGTTCAAAGCAGCGGTGTTGGCCAATGCAGCTGCGATAGTGGTGGGGCACAACCACCCATCGGGTGATGTATACCCATCCATTGAAGACCATAAAGTTGTCGAACGGCTCAAGCGCGCCGGCGAACTCCTCGGAATCGAGGTTCTCGATGCCCTGATCGTTGGGCCGTCAAAACGGTTCTATGCCACAAGCAGCGATAGCTGCTCTTCGCTTACGGATCAATTGAATGGGACCAAACCCGCACCATCAGTTTCCCATTCGAATGATTTGGAGAAAGTCTGCCGCGGCCTCCTACAGGATATTGGTGAGGTCTTTGAACGGCAGGGGAAAACCTGGTGGGATGAAACTGTCACAGCTGGAACGCATCACCAGGATCAAGCCAAGCGCCTACTGGGGCTGACGCCTTATCGGCACCAACAAGACACCCCGAAGCCTTTCTGAGGAAGCCCAGAAGCTGCGACCGCAGCCAGATCAGCAGTCGCTTCAAGTGGATCCCATCGCCTGGCGTTGACGCCGGATGGCATCGATGATCCTTTGATCGATTGGCGGCGAGGGAGGAGACTGTTCAGCTTGAGGAGGATGCTCGCGCCGGTCGTCTTGCTTAGGAGAGGTGACGGTGTTGTTTTGAATGTGTCTCATCACCTTGCGCTGTGAGACTTCAAAACATCACCAGGTCACCAGCGCAAAGGCGGGTAGTGGAGAGAGAAGATGCGAAATGCACGGTCCTCTTTGCAACAAAAGGCCGGGGCTTCGAGGGCAGATCCGGTATTCCATGCGATTTCTTCCGACGCGGCTAAAGGACTTATGGCGATCAAAGGTGAACGGCCTGCCCCAGCACAAGGGTTGGGACAGGTCGTGAGGTAAGTCAGTCGTCGTCCACGAAGTCAAAGCCCGTGGGCTCAATGATGTCTTCCCAATGCTCCTCGATTTCGCACCAAAGCCAATTTTCGAAGGCGCGGTGCATTGCCTGGAACATCTCAGTATCCGGCTGCTTGTAGCCACGGGCATCAATAGACTGACGGAGATCAAAAGACACTGATACGACGGTATTCTCAGTCTTCATGACACACCTGCTTTCTTGAGCAGGATGCATGTATCATGCAGTCCGGGAACAAAGCTCGATTGGTATCGCCTCCGAGATGAGGTGTTATGATGCTGAAACCGGATGATTTCTGTGCCTGAAGGCACAAATCCGTTCTCAAGGGCCATCACCGTTGTGAGTGCCGGAAGCGGAACGTATTGACCACGGCTTGAAAACCCACCGATCAAGACGGCCAGGTGACCTGCAGGTGAAAGGACGCTCCGACAGTTGCGAAGGACGCTCGCCATTCCTTCCAGAAACGCCTCGACTGTCGGTGCATTGGAGAGGCATCTGGGGTCATCGTTGTATCGGATCATGCTCCAGTAGGGGGGATGAAGCCAAGCGAAGTCGTGTTCCGGAAGACCTACATAGGAGGCTGGATCAGAAGCGTTCTGACCGGCCCTCAGATCAAAGCTCGTGCACGGGACACCGAGGTCTTTGCAGACATCAGCGCAGGTGCCACTGCCGGTCATGGGATCAAGAACGCTCTGCGCACCATAGTACTGGATGAGATCCTTGATGAGGTAGCCGCCGCAATTACCGCGGTAAAAGGAGGATCCCCATGGACCACGATTTATGGTCGAATGGATGCTTGTAAGCCAAGGCACAGAGCTTCCTGTCTGCGGCGAAGCCGGCAGAGTAATCTGCCGGCTTGCTGTGGTTTTCGTAGAGGTCATGAACGCCTCCCGTCATCAGGTGTAGCTTCGGCTTCTGCCGCTTTGCGATCCTGCTGGCGCAGTTCCGTGGTGCGGTCATAGGCCTTTTGGGCCAGGTGGGCGATGCGCAAGAGTTCCGAGCCGCTGAAGCTGTCGGTATCGTGCCATTTCTCGGCATTGTCCTGGTAGCTTCGGGTGAGGTTGACACGGTAGAAAGATCCCTTGTCACCTTCGTTCTTCCAGATCGTTGCCTTGAGCAGGCCGTCTTTCAGGGTTTCAGTTGGTTTGTTATTTGCCATGGTATTTCTCCTTTTGTTGGCGTGTTGATGTTGCCTGTCGAATGGCATGGCTTGAGAGATCAGTGCAAGGGTTTGGTGCGGGCCAGTCGTGCGAGCTTGCGAAGCACGGCCACACGGGCCCTTGCACTGTGAGCGTCCATGCCACGATCAGGCAAAACGTCAATTCGCCATCGAGGAAAGGAGAGCCAGAGCAATCAAGCCATCATCGACACTTGACAGGCCGACTCAATCCGGGGCATAGATGGGAAATGGAAGAAGACAAGGCAGATCGTCCGCTGCGCGATCACCCGGCGAATAAGGCATTCCGGGAAATGATCCAGCAAGACAGGGAAGGGTTCGGGACACTGTGTGCCCATCACCAGCCTATGGCGGGAGCTGAACGTATTGCGCTTGAGGGTCGCTTGCGCCGGAACAAACGGTTCCTCCTGTGGCTGGTCACAGCGGGAGGGCTCTGCTGGGGGCTTGGCAAGTTGCTTGGTGGGGGTGGTTGATTTGTACCCGCACGTCTATTTAATCTGCTGGGCGGCTAGGAATCAGCCCTACAATCATAGAGCTTTGTGGTCTGTGAGTTCGCATTGAGGCCTGCACGGAGGCCTCTAGAACGGGGAATCTTTCCCTTTCGCCCTTCAGAATACGCCAAATATGGCCGATAGGGTTTGAAAGGCGAGTTTGGAGGCCTAAACTTCCGAACTCCAGGCCTCCGGGCTTGTAGAAGGGTAGAATCATCTAACTACCCGCCAAAACTAAGACCCCGCTTCCTCGCTACCCATCCAAGAGTGCTTCGGCACCGCGAGTTGAGTGGGGTTTTTTTCTGTACACGCTTTACGTTGCCTACCCTCATGAGCAATGGAAAGAGATATGCGGTCCTACTGGACGGCGGGTGGGTCCGAAAAAAATAACCCTGTTGCTGCAGGCTGGTGGGAACGCAAAACCAAGCGCTCAAGACCAAGTTGCAGCCGTGATTAGTGAATGCGAAAGGATTGGCACCCACACTGACTTTGACGGCTGGGAGTTGTACCGGATTTTCTACTATGACGCGGCGCCAGCCTCCTACCACCTCACCAACCCGATTTCAAAAATCCAAACGAAGCTGAATAAAACCGATACATACACACTCGCAAAGACCTTCCAAGAGACCCTTGAGCTAAAGAACAACGTGGCGCTGCGGCATGGCAGATTGGCCAAGCGAGGCCACCAAGGCTGGAAAGTCACCTCAAGAGGCATGAGGGAGCTTATTCAACATAAGCGGCCGATAAAGGCCGAAGATCTCCAGATGGATCTCCAGCAGAAAGGCGTGGATCTGCGGATAGGCCTAGATATTGCCAAACTAGCCCTGCAGCAGCTTGTGGACTCTGTAGTGATTGCATCGGGAGACAGTGACTTGTTGCCAGCCCTCCGCTTCGCTAGGCGTGAAGGCCTCAGAACCTACCTCTACGCAATGGGCTCTGGCTTGAGCCAGGAGCTGAGGACCCACTCAGACATCGTTATTGATTCGTTTGACAAACGGCTAAAGCAAGCCAAAGTCACCGCCGCTGCCAATACCCCATAGGGGGCCCCTGCGTCCTAAGCGGCGGATGACCTACCACGATTCCATGGACACGGAAGGGCCAGTAGAAATCCTTCACGCCGGCCCTAGGTTAACCAACCTCATCGGTGCCGAAATCGAGAAAGGCCTACTTGAGCAAGGACACTCAGAGTTTGTCTGGATTGCCAAAGAGGACTGGTCTGTTTCACAGGATGATCCGCTCCACCTCGTCCAGACTGGCTTCTTCTGCCCTACGTCATAGAGCTTCGTTGTCTGTGAGCTCGCATGCACGGCCACACGGTCCCTTGCACTGCAAGCATCCATGCCCGGTCAGGCAAAACGTTCAACCCGCCAACGACGAAAGGAGAGCCTGAGCGATCTAACCATCACCGGCCTGGGCATCGGTGGGGAATGAAAGAAGACAAGCAAGGCAACCGCTACACGCTCACCCGACATACAAGGCACTCCGGGAAATGATCCGGCAAGACAGGGAAGCGCTGGAAAAACAGCGTGCCCAGCACAAGACAGTGACGCATAGTAAACCAAAGGTAGTCATAGTTCACCGAGGTCAAACTCCAAGAAGGAGGCAAGTCCCGTCACCGGCTTCTGCACCAGATTCGTTACCTGCCAACTCCTCCCCGAAGCACCTTTCAGATCTTCTGCATGAGCTTCCAGAAGCAAGCCTTGCTGCTCGATCGGATCGGAGGAAAGGTCTCTCCACGTGACAAGGGAATTTCCCTTTCCTGTGCTGTAGGATGGGGAGATGCGCTGCCATCGGTGTATCCGTCGAAACGGTAACGGCCGGAAGTTTGGCACTTCTGGCCAGTTCGATATCTAGTTCCTATAATTGTCATTGATTAAATCCTCCAGAGGATTGGGGTTTCATGCGGGCGGTCGGCCACACTGCGTGGACGACTCGCCTAACACCAATACCCGGAGGCATTTCCATGCGGTTTTGGGACAGGGGAAATGCTTGGAGGTAGTAACAAGGAGGAGCATCCCGAATGGCAATCAAGCAGAATCAGACGATCGACGACGAAGACATAGTGCTTCGCATTATGGAGCGTGAGGAGCTTGGGCTCCAGCAGCTCCTTGAGAAGTATGGTGGCAAGGTGAAATCATTACTGCGGTGGAAGTACGGTGCCCAGCTCGACGATGATGACCGCATCGATATTCTCCACCGGGCGGCAGAGCGAGCATGGAGATACATCGGCAGTTTTGATGACTCAAAGGCATCTCTTTGGGCATGGTTCATCGCAATCGCGCAAAACCAGGTGATCGACTTTCTGCAGAAGGAACGTCTTCCAGTAGTAGAGCTAGATCATGAACCATTAGATCCCAACGAAGATGTTGAGGAATTGACACCAGAACGAAGGAGGATGTTTGAAGACTTGGACCGAATTATTGAAGGGCTGCCAAATCGACAGCATCAGATAGCTAAAGAAGACTACCGCTGCGGAGGAGAAGCCGACGGTCCGGAGGTGGCTAAGAAACTTGGCATCACACCCGGTAGGTGTCAAGGTAGTTGTCGCCTGAAATGTATTCATCATGCTGCCTCCGCAGCTGCATGATGGGTGTTCGGGTTGAGCCTGACAGTTTCGATGCGCGACCAATCCCGCACGTTTCCTGACCAGCGCTCTGGATTTCGTGCACGGGCTTTTTCATACACTTCCCGGCGTTTTGCCAGGATGACAATGTCTTCCCCCGCATGGCGTTGAGCAGGGGTTACAAACTTGATGCCGCTATGCCGATGCTCGTGCCGATACCACTGGACAAACGCCACCAGCCAGGTCCTCGCATGCTCCAACGATTCAAATGGTCGGGCAGGATACTCTGGACGGTATTTGGCTGTTTTGAAGAGGGACTCTGAGTAGGGATTGTCGTCACAGACACCAGGCCGGCTAAATGAAGCCATGACGCCGAGTTCTTCAAGCTTTGCCAGCATAGTGCTGCCCTTCATTGGACCACCGTTATCGGAGTGAAGAGCCAAGCTGTCAGGATCCACTCCCTGCGCATCACAAGCCGATTGGATCAAGGCTGCCGCCAATACCTGGCATTCTTCCTCATAGATGGCTTCGCCCATGATGTCTCGGCTGAAGACATCGATGATCGTGTACAGGTAGTAAAACTTCCCGCGGATCGGGCCAGGCAAGTAACTGATGTCCCAGCTCCATACTTGGTTGGGTGCTGTTGCCACCAGTTCGCGGGGATGGTGATGTGTTGCTGGCTTGGCAGCAGCGCGATGCTTGAGCTGCTTTTCCTCGCGCAAGATTCGATACATCGTGGATTCAGATGCCAGATAGATTCCTTGATCGGCCAGCCTCGGCACGATCTGACTGGGAGAAAGGTCGCGATACTCTGGAGAGTTGAGGATTTGCAGGATCATACTTCGCTCAGCAGAGCTGATCTTGTTGCCGACCACGCTCTTTGGGCCAGCTCGCCGATCTTCACCGATGCCCTGCCGCTTCCAGCGTTGTAGTGTCCTTGAATCTACGCCAAGGGTCCCACACGCCTTGTGCAGCCGGGCACCGTTGTTGATGGCTTCTGTGACCAATCCTAAAATCAGGTCTCGCTGCTCGTGGGTGTGTCGCTGTCCTCGTCCCCCCAGATCTCTTGGACTTTTTTTTGGAGCACCAGCAAAGCTGCAGCCTCGGCCAAGGCCTTGTCCTTGCGGCGGATCTTCTTTTCCAGTGCTTTGATCTTCTTCGCATCCGGCGAAGCACCATGTCGCTTGGCCTTCTTGGGGTTGCTGAAAGCGGATTGTGCCGCCTCCATGACTAGTTTGCGCCAGTTTTCGAGCTCGACAGAGTGCAGTCCCTTTGACCTCAAAAACTCTCCCAGATCCTCCTCGGCCACTTTCATGGCCTCCATAACGACCTGCACCTTCTCTTCTGGGGTCCACTGACGTGGACTTTTCGATCCCTTCTCGGGCTTGCCTCCTGTACCGCTCATCAAGGAAACGGTACGTGCTTCCCTTACCCAACGCCAGAGGGTCGATTGGGCAACTCCAACCTCTGCTGCCAAATCCGGCGCAGTTATCCGAGAAGGACCAGTGTCGGTCATTCGCTGGACCATGCGCACTTTGAAACCATTGCTGTAAACCAAGAATCATCACTCCACCGCCCCACTGGATAACTTGTGGAAAACTCGCCCCCCATGGGGGGCGTTCACCCTGCGGGTGAACTTGTTGGATCGAGCCCAACCAAAGCAAGCTTTGGTCGGGTCCCCTCGATCCTCAGAGGCGACATCTATCCTGACACCGGGGGCACCTAACGCTGCTCGCGTGGCTCGATGCAAATACAGAAAGACCATTGCAAAGGAGATGAGGAAACTCGGTCATAAACTGGGAGATGACGAATGAACGACAAGTATGACAAGACCTGGATAGATTTGGTAAAACAGACGCGAAAGAGCGAGAGTCATATCATCAGTGGGAAAGACGCAGACCGCCTACTCGGCGAGCTCCCGGATGAAAAGATCACGAATAGTGAAATTGAGGCAATCGTAGAATCCGTGCTGTCCAACCGTCCGCTTTGTGAGACCCTCGGTGTACGAGACGAGAACGTTGATACTGAGGTCCAAAAGACAGAAGCGGTCGAGAAGGACGTCCTTCAGCTTAACCGCAACAAAGGAATTCAGGACGATGACGCCGAAGCACGGCTAGAGGAACTCAGGCGCGAAGCTCTCGAGGAAAGCAATGACGAGGACATGGATAAATGAACTGGGAAACCGAAAGGAATCGGCAGGCGCGTTCAACCAAACAGGCGGAGGACCTTGTAGCCAATCTCGGCCTTGCGAATCCACCTATCGATCCACTCATAATAGCAGCAGGAGAAAGTCCTTTGCTTGTAACGAAGGGAGGACATTTGGGAGACTTATTTGACGGTCAGCTGGAATACCATGCGGCAAAAAACCGATTTGTCCTCTTCTATAACACAAAATACGACTCCGATTCTGATCGTCACCACCCCCGAACCAGATTTTCGATTGGGCATGAGCTTGGGCATTTCTACCTTGAAAAACACCGTGCTTACTTAATGCAGGGTGGGGAATCTCATCGTTCCCGCAGTGAATTATTCACGGATGACATGAACCTTGAGCGTGAAGCGGATGCTTTTGCTGCCGGACTTCTCTTACCACGGCAACTCGTCATACCTCGAGTTCGCGGGCGGGAACTCACGATGCGGGTTCTCGACAACGTTGTGGACGAATTCGAAACATCGAGGGCAGCAACTGCTTGGAGGTGCGTAGAGCTGAGTGACCAGCCTTGTGCCGTGTTCGCAATACGGAATGGTCAGATAGCTTGGCGCAAAGTGTCCGAAGCTGTGATTAGAGCCAAATGCTATCCGAGAAAGGATAGGAGGATCCGATCTGATGGAGCACAAGAAGAATGGCAATATTTTATGAAGAACTCCGGGCGGAAAATTGAAAAGGATACCCATCTCCATAGCTGGTTTGAAACCTACGATCGCGGTGATCTCGATGGAATATTGGTGACTGAGCAGTACATACCGATTCCCGTGATGAAAACCCTTATCGTACTCATCACCATGGACGAAGACGACTTGTTATGTGATTGAAAATGAACGTCGCGAATACATCACTTATTTACTGATCAAAATCCAATGCTCACCATACCTAGCATGGTTCGCGTCGGTCCATGGACGCTTGTAGCACTCAGCAAGAGCTCGGAGTGGACAAACTGCGAGCGCTGCGATACGGCCATCAAGGAGGTCTGGAGTTGCACAGTTGATCCGGCTGCATGTGAGCTGCTAGCGCGACTGGACGGCAAACGAGAGTGGCGCGTTGGGTCAGTCTGTGGCCCAACCCTGCTCGAAGTCTCAGAGCAGGTATGGAAGGAACAAACCGGCGACACAATGCGCCGCCTGCGGCTGCTCATGAAGGTCGAGAAGCTGATTTCACAAGCAGCGGATCAGAGCCTCGAACTGTCACCCGTCATCTTTGAGCGCCGTAACCTTCTGCTACGCGGAGAAGCAAGCGAAAAGCAACTCCGGCACTTGGGGCTCGTGGTTGGCTCCTGGACACGGAGACTCCAGACCCGTCAGCGATGAGTGCTGAATTCGAGCTTAGCAGTCTGATAACTCGCATAAACGACCATCCACCTTACTGCTTCTCGAGTGTCAATTGGCACCGCTTTTTCTGGTCGGTGAACGCAAGGTAAAGCCAGCCCGGGATAGTTTGCTCTTTGATATTGTCGCAAAACAGACTGTGGACAGTCACGTAGATTACGGCGCCAGGTTCCAGGCGAACCGGATTGAGGGAGATAAGGCGCCAGTCAGTCGTCCTTTGCTTCATTTCTTGAGTGCCAAGAGTCGCATGCTTGGTCTTGAGGGTTGCTTCACTGAGCATGGTCGGAACCCTGCCAGTATTTCGTAGCTCCAACTTGATCTCAATGCTCGTTTGCGCACTTACGTTGACAGCATTCGCAGGGGGAGAGTCATGCTCATTGTGGTGAATGGCGTCCAGATCCCTATACCGTACCTTGAACCTTGCCAACCGAGCAGCAACAACGACACGTGCGCGGTTCGCAAGGTGGTCGCGTATCCGAAAGATTGCAAGAATAACACCGAGAACGCTGCCTATCAGCGCAAGCCATTCGAACAGCCCCAGAGGGGGACTGTTCTGAAGCTGCCGGACAGTTTCCTCGAGAGCCGCGATTCGGGCATCCCCACTTTGTGGGTCTTGGATCATCACAGAATAATCCTCTCCACTTCATCCAGGCTGGCTTCTTCTGCCCTGCGATCATAGAGCTTGGTTGTCTGGGAGCTCGCATGCGCAGCCATTTGCTGCGCTTTGTCAAGCTGTCCGTCATTCGCCAGATACGCCGTGATCCCAGTTGCCCGGAGCGTGTGGTTACAGAAGCGATCACCAAGATCTGCTCTCTTGCACCGACGCCGGACCATGGCAAAGGCCTCTTCTCGCCGCAGCCGGTTCTCTGTGAAACCGGTTCGTCGGCGATTGATTGTCCGAAACAGCGGGCCTTCACCGGCACCCAGCACCTGCAGGTAAGCATCCATATACTCGATCAATGTGTGGTGGGCGGGCATTTGATGCTCACGGCCGCCTTTTTCATGCAGCTGCAACATCATCTTCCGGCCAACCTGGAAGTAGTCGGTGGTATTCATCGCCAGCACAGCACTGATCCTAGCAAAGCTGTAGACCATCACACCCAGCAATGCCCGATCACGCACACCTGCAGGCGTGGTGGGGTCAATTGAAGCAAATAGGGCCCGCGCCTCTTCACCGTTCAGAACCGGTGTTTTGCCAACCCGCACAACCAGCTTCGGACCACGGACCTCAAGGGCCGGATTACGGGCCAGCACCTGGCGCACAACCAAGAACGAGCACAGCATGCGAATCGCAGCCAAGTGCTGTTTCACCGTTGCCGGCGCCAGGCCATCACCACCCTGATCCTCAGCTTTGTCCATCGGCTCGATATAGGCGGCGACGTGGACCGGCTGCAATTGCTTGAGCTGCAGGCCGGTGTCGTCTAGCCACCGGCAGAACCGCTGCACGGCGCGCAGGTAAGCAGCCCTCGTGTTCTTGTTGCTAATCTGCGCCGTGAAGAACTCAATGAAGGCGGCCTGGCCATCCTCACCAAGTTCCGTCACCTGCGTGGGCAGTAGGAAGGGAGAGCGAGGTTGGAGGGCGGGGAGGTTCTGGTCCATGGATCGAGCCTTTGGATGGTTGATTTGCTGGCTCTGGAAGAGCCCCCCTATTGTATAACATAAAACTAGTTATGTGATACAATATGCAATGGTGGGGGACGTAACTATCTACAGATAAAGGTGCTTGACTCCTGCTGCCGATCTATGCTAAGTTAGGTGTATAGGTGTAAATACACATAGGAGCACACCATGACACGATGGAACCTGTCCATCCCAGATGCCACTGACCGGAAGGTCCGAGCCTTTCTCGGGCGCACCGGCTTCAAGAAGGGCGACCTGTCGAGCTTTGTAGACAATGCGGTGCGGAAGGAAATCCTCCTGCAGGCTGTTCTACAGATCCAAGAACAGAACGCTGACTTGAGCCCAGATGAGGCCATGAACCTCGCCAACGAAGCAGTGGACTGGGCCCGTGCGCATCCTTCTTGATACAAACATCATCATCTCCGGCCTGCTCTCGGCCAAAGGGCCACCTGGCATTTTGGTCCGAGCCTGGTTGCGGGGACACTTTGATCTGGTCACCTCACAACAACAGCTGAACGAGCTCACACGTGTTCTGAGTTATGACCACCTCAAGAACCGGATCCACCCGCTACTGGCCCAAGAGGTTCTTGGAAACATTGATGTGCGAGCAATCATCGCAACCGACTTGCCAACTGTCGATGCCTCACCCGACCCAGACGACAACGCGATCCTTGCAACCGCCATCGCCGGCGAAGCAGATCTGATCATCTCAGGAGATCGACCAGGTATTTTAAACCTTGGGGCAATCGAAGGCATCCCCACCACCACAGCAAGGGATGCGCTCAACCGGTTGAAGATCGAAGAATAAGAATGGATGGCAAGCGATGGATGAACGCCACGGGAAAACTGTCGCAACCATCCGGCCCCGAGCATTTGGATGTCAGTCTAAGGCCCTGCGAATTTCCGACAACACCCTTGCCAAGGTCGCACGGTATTCGTCGCACTGTTTGCGCGCGATGCGGGCTTGATCGTGGGTATGCTGCAAGCCTTCCATGCTGTCAGATATGGGAGTCGGATTAGATTTGGATACTTGTGCCTATATTAACAACTGATTGACTGCCCTTGGCCCTGTTCACTGATTTTTCAAGTCGCCCAACCTATCATTCAAAACACCACTCGACAGTAAGGTTTCCGGAGGTGACAGATTTTGGTTCATAGTGCAGCACGCAACTTGGCTGAAACCAATCGCGGTAGATCTTCCAGTCAACACGGCCGGACAGGAGTTTCTTTCTCCAGTTTCCGGCGAACACATAGGCCTCACCATTTAAATTGCCATGAATGTGCAAGGTGATCCCAGAAACATCCCATTGCCACGTGTTCATATTTATATTTGAACTCCTAGTGACATCAGGAATATCCGTTGCTCGCCAACCGTCGAAAACCACGATTGCAATCCACATCACCACCGATATTCCCAATACACTCAATGCTATTTTCTTCATCATTTCTCCAGTCCATCGCTCCAGGACCCTTGAGTCAAGGTACACATGATCGCACCAAGATTGTGGGTGGCCGCATAGACCACATACCTCTATTGACCTGACCCTGAAAACCGTCCACGCAGCAGTCTTGGATACATAACCCCCTCGGAGTTTGCGGTGAGTTGTACGTCCTCCGACTTCGCTCCGTCTCCGGGCGCACAACTCGGAATCCCCCGCACTTACCCCTTTCTATGACCCCCAGCTCACATAGCCGCTGGACTCGTTTTCAGGGTCAGGTCACGGCGATCAGGGAACAGCCAACACCATGGGAGGAACATGGGCCGAAAGCTGTATTGGAACGTCATCCTGCTCACCAGCAAAAGTGAATAGTTGCCTAGACATCCCTTCACTTTTGCGCAGTTTTCGGACTCAGTCAAGACTTGTCGAAACGGAAGCCACCACGAGAGGCAAGGTCTTCCCAATACTCATCGAACGCATACTCGAACCAGTCCTCGAATGCGGTACGCATCTCCTCAAATGTCGCTTCATCCGGCTGCTTGTAGCCGCGTGCGTCAATCGACTGTTTGAGGTCAAAACTGGCTGTTACTGCTGTATTTGAGGTCTTCATATCCCATTCTCCTTGTTTGGTTTGGGGGTTGCGTATGCAACCCTTGGCTTTCGCCGAGAACGGGGGTGAGAGCGCAAGGGAGGGGGATCACCCGGCCTGCACAAGCGTAGCGCGGAAGGTTGGGGATACCCTTGCGCTCTCGGGGGCAGAGCCCCTTCCCTGTCTGAAAAGTGAAGACTTTGTTAGGGAAGTATTCACTCCCCCCCCCATTTCACAACTTGACCGACTGTTCTGATCCATGCTAGAGATCAGGAATGATAGCAAACGACATCAACGTTACTGGGCGAGACAATTACCTGTTGCAGGAAGCTCTCCGGTTGACAGAGACACAAACACCCCCCACGCACGCGGAACTTGCAGGCGCACTTCTAGGCGCTATCGATCTGCTCGAAACGGCAGCATGGCCACCGATGAGCACCATCGAGGATATGCGGACATTGCTGCGAAAGAAGTTCATGGGTGAGACCCTGAGTGAGCTTGTCGCCCGCGAAAAACGCAAAACATTCACAACCATCTATGGGTGAAGGCTTTGCTAGGAAAGCCTTCACTGTGGCTACTAATGAAGACAAGTGATGGGATCATGGAACCGTTGTCATCGGCACCCAGTTGGTAGCCAACTGAAATGTGTCACAACCAAATCCGCAGCCGTTCGAGGTATAAACCAAGGCTGCATGACGAATCGTTACCCCTATAGGCACTGGCACTGGGCCAATAATATTCATGGATGCCGAGGCTTCTCCATCGACATTCAATAGTCCTTTCCAGCCCACAAAAGTGGGAGCCCCACCACCCAACTGCGTTAAGCTAGCAACGATACCGGTAAGCGGATCCGGTTGGTTCAATGGGAGAACAACTCCTGGTGCAAAGGTCACTCCAGGGATATCGCCGCTAGCAGCAAAACCGGTGAAGACCCAGTAGTTTTTTAGCGCATTGGCTTTGCCTGCGCACAAGATGAGGTTTTGAGTACTGGCAGCACTTACGGACATCACATTGGTGTCGGCAGATAAGGTGGATACTCCACAATTTGTCAGAGTTATTTCAAATCCAGGATATCCACCCGCGTCTATATTCTTGAAATCGCTCTCTGCCTGATGGAATAATGGTATTGAACCACTGATGGAAGCGCTCGTGTCCAAGATCGCGACCACAGCGTAGATCTTGTTTGGCGCAAGGCACAGCATTTTTGTAGGGGCTGCTGCATTAACTGGTGATGTGGTCCCCACTGTGGTGCGTGTGATAGGTCCGGCTGCCGTGCTTCCAATTGGCACGCCTGCAAGAGTCTGAACAGCTATGGTTCCGATAACGCTAACTGTTCCGGACAAACCATCTAGGTTGAGCTTCCCATTCCTGAGAGCGCCGTCAATTTTCAAAATAGCGGGAAGAGGGCCAACTTTGATTGTGCCTATAGCTGTTGCTGACCACGAAGCAAAAGATCCACCTACGAGCGGATCGGTAACTTCCGAAGATGCCTGCAATCGACGAGGAAACCCAAAGATTGGATCTTGAGGTCCAGCAACGTTGCTCCAAGTACCACAATTCTCATCCACCGTACCTCCAGTTGCTCCCGGCGTTTGAGTGTCAGCCCACCCCGAAAAACTAGTGATTTGTCCTGGTGCCTGGGGCGCACTAACCAGCGAAAAAACAATCGTAGACAATGCAATGGGAAGAAAACTATAGACGAGTCGCATGGCGCTCTCCTTTTGTGGTGTGGGATCAAAATCAGTCCACAAGGAAGTCTTGCAGAAAGGTCTTCAGAGAACCCCCGCCTAATACGATCGAGGTGAAACGTGTGGTGTTTTGGTCAGGAACTTCGTCCGTCGACTCCATGGATAGAACAAGCACAACAAAAAGTTTCACACCTTGCCGTTTAATATTCCTCAAAGTTCCCAGTAAATACTTTGCTAGGAAAGTCTTTAGGTTCTCCTAAAGGAGGTGTAGGTGAACAACCACCTAACATAGCCAGCAAAGGCGCTATTCCTGTGCCGCAAGCCTTGGTGCCATAAAGGCCAAGCTCGCTCCGCTCGTGGCCTGCGGCCAGCCTTGACAGCCCCTGCGGCTCACGACCCTGGCCTGAGATGCCAAACCGCCAGGGCGGCTTGGCACTCTGCCACTGTCTCCAAGGAGGACTCAGCCTGTACCGGGAACCCACCGGGTTTCAGATACAGGATTCGAGCTCTCCATTGCGAATTCATGGTCCCCAGGCGAAATCAGCATCCAAGATGACCTACACCTGCTTTAGGAGAGGCGTATTTTAACGCTCAAGCTCGCGAAGTCGCTTGGCCTGGTCCATGCGCAGGCCGCCGTAATCCTTGCGCCAGCGGTAATACGTCTGCTCAGTCACTTCCAGCTGTCTACTGACTGCCTTCACGCTCTGGCCTTGCCGAGCGCAATCCCTGCCTCGCGTAGCTTGTGGATGATTTGCTCGGCTGTGTGCCGTTTCCTTGCCATGTCTGTCCTCCTGGGTTTCGGGCGAATCCTAACTTACAATGTGGATTCGCTTCAGGGGGTCAGGTCAAACACACTCATCAACCCCTATGGTCGTTTAACTAATACCAAGTCCTCCCTATTTATTCCGTCAGGGGGGGTAAGTAATATATAGGAGCCCTTTCCATCCCAGTTTTCACAAATAAAGATCCCTCCCGTGTCTAAACAATCATGCTGCTCAGCTGCTACCGTATTGGGATGAAAGACCTTTTCAACTATTCCAGTGTTACCTTGGCCAGTTCTCACAATATCGCCTTCGCGAACTTCTTCACCTGAGTAGTAATGGAATACCATCTTCATCTCTACCTTATTCCTATCCCCTTCGCGGGTGTTAATACAGGAACTTATAAGTAAGCAACTTACGGCAATCACTAGAACTCTGACATAACTCTTCATTACATTTTCACCTCAATCACTTGACCAGACCCCCCAAGGGAAACGAGTCCAACCCCTATGGTCGATTAACTAATACCAAGTCCTCCCAATATATCCCGTCAGGGGGGGTAAGTAATATATAGGAGTCCTTTCCATCCCAGTTTTCACAAATAAAGATCCCTCCCGTGTCTAAACAATCATGCTGCTCAGCTGCTACCGTATTGGGATGAAAGACCTTTTCAACTATTCCAGTGTTACCTTGGCCAGTTCTCACAATATCGCCTTCGCGAACTTCTTCACCTGAGTAGTAATGGAATACCATCTTCATCTCTACCTTACGCCCCCCCCCTGCGCTGGGACCACTACAGGAACTCCAGTCGGCAATCCCACTCTTTGAATATAAGGAACCGTGGCTATCTCTTTCCAAAAACATTTGCATCCGGCGGCCTTAGGACTTTGGTGCATTTCATAAAAATGAATATGGGGCCCCTCGTGTGGGAAATGTTTAGTAAAATTCTTATGAGGGACTCCGTCAGCACCGACTCCATCAGCACGGTAAGCTACCGAATAAAGAGGGGGCCTGCATGGTTTACAATTTTTTTTCCTGCACTTCTTTGCCTTATCTCTTTTCTTTTTTTCCTTTGCTCTTCGTTGCGCTTTTTTTCCTGACTTTGGAGTTCTGCCTTTTGCACCCTTACCCTTTCCAAATATCCTCTTGAAAAGGTCTCTGACCGCTTTGCCTTTTCCTTGAGGCTCCGCACCACTATTGGGTGATAAAACATTTACACTCACATCTTTTATACCGAGATAACTCAAGGAATACTCAAAAGAACTATAAAGCCCCATCGGATCAGTATTATTCCATGGATCCCCAGCAAACGCCGAGTACCCATTCCCCTGACCATGCCTCCACATGCCTGACGGGTCAATGGTCCTAAACTCATCCCTCTTTGGGTCATAGTAACGGTTGCGGAAGTAGTACAACCCAGAGTCAGCATCTGCACGCCGCCCCTGGAACATATAAGGGTTTCCAGTGACCAAGTTTATTTGCGTTCCATACGTTGGCAGCCCAAACCACCCATACTCATAGGTCTCCGCCGGAGCTCCGGTGCTATCTGTCATGGCTCCTGTCGAGCCCTGGCTGTTGCAGTGGTAGTAGTAATCCTTCGGACCACCAACGGGTGGCGTGTGGTCTGTCATTCGCAAGTGCTCATCGATCCCAGCACCGTCCACATACTCACGGTATTTTGCCCCTGTTACCAGATTGCTCTCCTCGATGACCTGATTGCCTCGCCAAAAATCCCACCGCCAACTGGGGCCAGGCACACATGTAGCTACCCGCCTGCCATCCGCATCATAAACATACAGGCTTGAGACGTAGGTATTAATGGGGGGCCCAGGGAGAGTCAGTTTGATGTGGACCAACCGGTCTTGTGAATCATACTCATAGTCAATCGGTATAGTAGCGGCGATGTTCGCCAATGCGCCGTTACTGTCATAGGTTTGCCCTATTGCGTCTAAGGACGTGTATTGATTCAAACCACCTGGGGATACATCCAGCAGTGGGTTTATGTGCCTCGGAGCTGGGGTTCCGGGAGGTGCTGGAGGAGAAGGCGCTAAGGCTGCACCGTCAAAGAACACCTTCATCTTGTCCGCACCATCGAGTTCCCTATAGCTGTTTGTTGCGTAGTTGCATTTGAACTCCAACATGCGGTAGGCCGAATCAAACACGTAGGTATCCTTGTGGTTACTCAGATGCTTTCTCTTTTCATTAATCCGACGGTTGGTGCCAACACCATTGGTGCCGTTGTATTCATTGGTGTAGCAGGTGATTTGCGCATTCGACGCATCTAGCCACTCATGATAAATGTGGCGGCCTCGAAGATCATAGCCAGCCTTTGATCCATTCGTGGTCTGTAGTGTGGCGGAGCTGATCTTGGTGTTATAGGTGCCGTTGCCATACGTCGTCTTGGCCACTCGATGAGCACCTACATAGTCAAACTCCGCAATCAAGTTTGTACCACTCGTAGCATCATTCACCTCTTTCTGCCGATCCATGTCGTCATAGGTGCGAGTGATGATCATTCCACTGGGGTAAGTTTCCTTCACCAAACGGTTCGCACCCTGGTATTCGCACTTTACGAGCTTTGGCGTCCCCGCACCAATCTGCACTTTTTCCTGGATAACGCGACCCAATGAATCACGCCATTTGATTACCGTCACGTCGTCCGTAGTAAGGGGACCATTCAAGTCCTGATTGCCCCAACTACGATCCAAGGCATCGTACCCCCAACCCCGGATCGTCGACCCTACTACCACGTTCGGCAATGCAACTCCACCATTGTTCACTAGCACCAAGGTCGGTCGACCCTTGGCATCATGGCTCCAGGTTTCCACCGAGTTATTCTGGGTGGTATGGGTCAAAAGCTCGCTGTCATCGTTGTAGGTCCACTTTTCAATAGTCCCATCAGCGTAGTCGACCTCAACCTTGCGGCTCAAGACATCATATTTGATGACAGTCACATTGAGCTTGTCGTCCGTTCTTTTATTGACTCGGTGCAGCTCATCATATCCTCGTATAATCTTGATGACGCCATCGTTGCCACCTCGGGTATCGTCATGATTGCCAATGGTTGAATCAGCATCCAATCCATTTGCCGCCAAATAGATCCTTGTTTCTTCCAAGCGACTGAGCTTGTCGTAGGAGTACTCAGTCTCGTTCAGAAGCTCATCGACCTTTCTAACCATGTTGTTACGAGAATCGTACTCATAAGCCGTCTCCTGCAGATTCGTCCCAGCTATAGTCTTCGGCTCAACCTCCAAGACCTTACGGTTCAGAGAATCGTAATCATATTCCCACACAAATACCTCTGCAGGCATGACCAGGTTGTCAACGTTCTTCTCAGTATCCGTGAGTTTGGTGAGGTTGTCGTTTTTGTCATACTCCAAATCACGAATGTTGTATTCCTTGGCTGAGGGGCTTGCCTGCCAGTTGATCTCCTGGTGTTTCCTTCCAGCACCGTCCCACTTGGTCTCCGTATAATTCTTATCCGCATCCACCACCCATGTAGTGCGTCCTAATTGGTCAAAGATGTATACCGTGGTGACCTTGCCCGCTTGCCCAGCGATGAGGTCCCCATCATCGATCGTACCCACTGAGAAACCAGTGTAGTGGAAGATATGCCGATCTACCCGGTCCGTGCGGTTGCGATTATCGTAATTGTATTCCGTCTTGGACTGCAAGAAGTTGGAACCTGTCGCCAGGGTATCAATTTTCCCTTTGATCTCTTCGGTCAAGATGTTCCCTGCAGCATCCAACGCCAGCTCGCGGGTATAGCCCAGCCGATCCGTCACCATCTTCACACGATCATAGCCATCATAAGTAAAGAGCGTCTCGTCAGCGCCATCAGCATCAATCTCCACCGTAATGTTGCCATTGGCATCGATCTTGTTGGTCGTCGTAGAAGCGTCAGCTGTTACGTTAGCGCCACGGGTCGTTGTAAATGGGATGTTTCGCTCGTCAAACTCGCTCGTTGTTTTGGATTCTACGGATGACAAATAACCGTTGATAGTCTCGATAAGATTGGTGCTCTCATCATACTCGTAAGCCGTTTTAATTGGCAAGCCAACTGACCCAGCTTCCTCGGTCCTCAGTTCCACGAGGTCCAAGATGTTGTATTCCCAACTCCTGCTGACATAGGTAGTGCCAGTCGCACCCGGCAACAAATCCTGCACACGCACCTCAACAACATTGTCATTTGCATCCCTATGGGTCTCAGTCCAGTAACCATAGTTCGTCAAACCCAAGCCAGAGGGCACTGTTTCAGCACGCTTCTCCACCACTACCTGGTCTAGCTGATTGACAAGAAAGACTTTTTCAATTCCGCGTGGATCCTTGATTCTGGTTGGAATTCCTCGCTTGTTACCTAGGTAAGTTCCTTGTGTATCGTACTCAAACACCGTTTCCTTGTTTACGGCTGCAGCACTTGGTTCCGAGAGCGTTCCACTGTTTCGCTCTGCCGCTGAATCCGTATCGATCTTTACGGTTTTCAGGTAGCCACCATTGCCGCTAACACCCGAGACGTCATTTGTACTATCTCCATCAGGGTCTATTGAGAGATTATAGGTCTTCTCATGCGCATTCCCTTCTGCGTCCTTGTGATAGATCTCTTGCCCGAATGCGTTGTACTTGAAGGTCTCGACTGCCGTCTGAGTAGTTCCAAGACCAATGATCGTTGCCGTAACCTGGCTTGGCAGGCTCACAACAGGATGTTCTATCTTGATGACATTGCCGCAGTATTGGGCAGTTGTTCCGTCAAAATTGATCTCATTTTGGTTCGTAATACCAAGATCTGCTAACAAGTTATTCAGCTCCGTTGTCGAGAGCCCAATTTTTGGCGCAAGCACTGGGACAGAATCCGCCAGCTTCTCCATGTAGTCATACCTGTAGATCGTAAAGAACCCACGCTCATCGGTGACCTTGAAAGGCCTGTTGAACACCGGCTCATAGATCACGCTAGTACCAATGGTACCATCGGGAGAATCAAACCCACGCGAATCAGGGGTAACGACGGTGGCTGTTGGACTAGCAGCAGCCAAGCGAGGGATATTTGTAGCTGATGAAAAGCTAATGTCTGTTTGCGCTGCCGGAAACATAGCCTTATCCGCAAACTGTTGAGGAGTTTTGCTCCAAACGAGTATGCCGTCGTCGTTTCCATCTTCCTTGTAGTAGAACTCGCGGACATAATCACCCGAGAAGGATGACTGTGCTGCAGGCCTGAAGCTGGCTGTGTCCCTGACGATATCCTCCCGCAACATCTGGCCAAGGGCATTGAACCTCAATATGGATACTACACCTCGACGGTTTGTTACCGTAGTGCGAATGTTTTCCAAGTTGATGCCGGGCATAGTGTATTTGTCCTCATAGCTATAGGTGAACTTTCCACCTGCCTTGAGGCCTGCGGCCAAAGCGTCGTCACCAATGAAGTGCTCGGTCACCCAACCAAAGAACTTGCCCTTGCTTGGAACAGTGACTTCGTCGTAGGTCCACCTCAACCGAGGCGGGCCATTGAGAACTGGAATTGAACTTGAAACGAATTCGTTGGGAAACACCTCTGATTCCAAGGCATATTTTAATACTGGATCAACAGTAGTAGGATCGGTAGTCCCTCTATAGTGATACATTCTGGTCTTACCACTCAGGAAATCATTAATCCCGGTGCTGACCACCGGTGATCGCACGGTTATCAGATGATCATTGGTGTAGTCGTACACCACTGTCCGAGTGTCCATGTCCACAATGCTGGCCACCAGGTCAGGGTAGGTACCAGTATTGCCATAAACGAAGTCAATGGTACGACCAAAAGAGTCAACAATGTGGTCAGGGCGCTGGCTATTGTTCTTCGTCCAGCTGGTCCCAATAGCGGCTTCGTACTCAATTTTGATGCTGTTACCGTTTGGAGACTGCACCTCAATAAGGTAGCCACTATCAATGTTACCCCCTAGCAGCACAACTTCAAAGATCATGGTGGTCCCTCCTGGGCGCCTCACCTTTAGCTTGCCGCTCACTGCAGTGTCGTGGATGGCAAAATCCAAACGGCCACTCTTCCCCTTCCACTGGATTGGCTGACCGCCAGCATCGAACTTTGTTGCCCCAAACGTATCGGTCCGTCCAAACCCGACGAAGACAAGGTCGTTCCCAGCAACTTCGCGCGTGAACGTGTGATCATAGTTGAAGGCCCAAGCCGACCCAAAGATGGAGTCCACCTGATCGACACGAGTGAGATGCTTGCGCTCAACAACAAATGGCACCGCATGATCACGCCCCTCAATTCGCATATCGACCTGTCGCCGCCTTTCTTGTCCACTGTGCAGCAAAATCATCTGGTCGCCGTAGTTCTGGCTTGAGCCACCACCACCACCACAACCTTTCGAAATGCCCACCGCATCTTCACAAGGACCAAAACACGGATCCTGGGTAACTGCATGGGTGTGACCCTGGGCAACGAGGAATGGAGCAAGGCCGAATACGAAGAGTGCTAAGGTAGCGAGAATGGAATACGAACGTGTTGAGATTTGCATAACTGACAAACTTCGTGCTGCGAGTTGATTAGAGAATTTTGGTTGAGAGGGCACAGGCCACCTCACCCACCACCGAACTACGTATAAAGAGCAATTGGAAGGTGGAGATTTCTGAAGCAACTGACCATTGCATGTTGGGCAGCTTCTGCTCCTTGACTCTCCAAACTTCCTTCTGACTAGAAGTGGTGCGACCAACAGGGTCATCACCGGCTCCCTTGACTGGGAGACACCATCATATTTTTCCCAGTGGCATGCAAGATGTTTCCTTGTTGCTCGTGATTTAAAAACTTCCTTCGCGGGAGGCTCATAGGATTCGCGGCAACGACACTGCATGAAGTCAGTACAGACCACAACGTACCTTGACTTCAAAGTTCCGACCCTATCCTTACAGGGTTTCTGAAAACAAGCCGGGAAAACTTCCTCCTGGCAACGCAAGCTCTTGATTGCAAGCCCTCTTCTTGCTTCGATCCTTACTGGAATTTGGCCATGGCCGGGAAGTTGAAACGCACCCCGATCATGGCGTGATGCGTATTTTGACGCCGGGTTGCCCGCCAAGGGTGTAAAAACTTGACACTCCTTCTTCCTTTTCCTGAAGTTTGCCCGGCGTTTTTATCTGCTCTGGATCCCCTCCCAAATTTGACAGCGCGCAGCGATCCGTGAGATACCTATGCGCATGGCCAAGGGAAGAGGAAAGCAAAGCGCGAAGACACAAGCGCCCTACGCGCGGCAGAAATATCTCTGCACGAACGGTGAATGGCGCTTTTGCCAGGTGTTAGAGCAAGCGGTTGGCGATCAGTTCACCGTGATGATGCAGGTGCGCGTTGGATCCCTGCTGAACTGCCCAGCCAAGGATTGGGAACGTTGGGGCCGGAGGGTCTCACAAAAGAGCTTCGACTTCGCCCTGGTTGCCAAAGGGTCCTCCTACGTCGCCGGCGTGATCGAGCTGGACGACAAAACCCACCTCCTCCCCGAACGCAGAAAGCGGGACAAATTCCTCGATGAGGCCTGCAGGCGCGCTGAGCTGCCGCTGATCCGTTTCAAGACCGCCAGGCATTACGATGTAGACCAGGTGCGTGAAACCGTGCGTGCCGGCCTGCCCAAAGGCGCGTGTATCGTCCGGCCAAACAGCGCAGCTGCTCAGCCCAGGGATGTCCCCTCATTGGGATGGGTCTGGCGCCGCGTCGGTAAATTGCCGCGCAAGACATCGTTCCAGTCCTGAGTGCGGGTTTTAGGCCTATGGCTTTCAACCTTCACGCCTACCCCCCCCACCGCCGCGGCAAACTTGTCCGTGAGCTTGTCGCCGGCATCATCATTATCAAAGGCAAGCACCACCATGGTCGCCGTATGCAGCTTTTTGACGGCATCTTGGACCAAATCCATCTGCTCAGGGCTGACTTGGCCGGCCAAGCTGAAAAACCGGCGGCGCTCATAACCATGCAAGGCTGCGTAGCTGAGCCCATCGATACCGGTCTCGGCAAAGACGAGCTTTTGATCCCGGCTGCGCGCCGCAGAGCACCACAAACCCTTGATCCCGCCTTTGGAAAAGCCGGTGAAGTTGCGGTTCTTGAGCTCAAGACCACAAAGTCCCCCACGATCATGGTGCGGAAAGACCGCATTGCCCCGCGCATCGGTGTAGATCTTGCCGGCAAAGCGAGGATGGACCAGAAGATCCGCCGGGATCCCGCGCTCATCACATAGATATCTGTGTCCCCCACCCCCCACCTGGTGCAGGGTTTCAAAGCGAGCCCGTATGCCGGCGATATCACGCTCGATTGGCTGCAGGTCTGCAACATAGGCAGAAGGCCTTGTGTCAAACTGAGATCCCCCTCCCCCGTCAAGCCAAGGCCTGAGTTCTTTACGAACATCACCAAGAGAACCAATGCCGCGGTTTTGCAGGAAATCGATCACCGTGCCGCAATCCGCCTGGTCGCGTACCGAGAAATAGATCCAATGCTCATCGGCTCGGCTTTTGGCTACCACGATCTTGTCACCGCCTGCATGCGCCATCACAACAGAGCTGGCCATGCTGGAAACCTTGCCCACCAACGCATAGCCGTGGGCGGCCGCAATCTGGGCCAGGTTCAGGGCCTTGAATGC
>CBDFNI010000006.1:0-44437 GCA_965250175.1 Planctomycetota bacterium
CCGATGACGTTTTGGTGATCGATTGGCGAGATTCTCTGGGTCGGAAGATCAAAGAGGCTCAAAAGGTGTCAACGGCCAATCCCTTGGTCATGGAATACGAATACCAAGGTGCCAACCGCATGGTCTCGCAGAAGTATCCCGATGGTCGGGTAGTGAAACGCTCCTACAACAATCTTGATCTCTTGTTTGAGATCAGGGAAGGAGTAGGAAACGGCTTGATTGCCCGGAACCGCTATGTGGGCCCCTGGAGAAGGGCGGAGTGTGAGTATGGCAATGGCACCAAGCTAACCAAGGTAGATCCCACAGCTAACCAAACCGTCTGGGACGGCACCGGAACCAAGGATGCTTATGGTTACGACGCCAACCGTCGGCACATCCGCCATGAGTGGAAGCTGGGGAGTACGAGGATTACGTCTTACCTCAACACCTACAATGGCATCAATCAGCTGGGCACGAACCGCCGGATCGCTGAAGAGCGTGAGCACTGGACAGAGACGGATACTTATACCTTTGACTCTGCCTACCGGATGAAAACCTTCCTGCGGAACGGCAACATCCAAAGTAGCCGTACCCTGGACGATACAGACAAGATGACTTCGTTTGATGACGAAGGCACGCAGATGAGTCCTGGAGTCGATACGGATCCAACCGAAGATGGCCTGAACCAGTACACGACCTTTGGTGGCAACACGAGGACGTATAGTGACAATGGTAATCTGGTGGATGATGGTCAGGGCATGACCTACAAGTACGATTCTACGAACCGTCTAGTAGAGGTGTGGTCAGGATCCACGTTGATGGGGTGGTATGTCTACGACGCCCTTGGGCGCCGATTGGCTATCTGTCGGCAGACCTTGATAAACTACTTCCAATTGGCCCACTTTGGGAACCAAGTGTGTGAGGAGCGCAACCTCGGGACGGGGCTTCTTTTGCGCCAGTATGTCGATGGCGCGGGTATTGATGAGCATGTGCAGCTCATTGACTACGATTCTCCAGGGGACCCAGTGTACTACTACCACTGCAACAGCCAATGGTCAGTGGGTGCCATGACGGATGCCAATGGTGCCGTGGTGGAATACTACAAGTACAAGTGGTTGGGTATGCCAACGGTTTACAATGCCAGCCAAACCCAAATCGGCTACCCCATCACTGGAAACTTGTATTTCTTCCAGGGTAGGTACATCGACATAGAGTCATTGAAATACTACTACCGTAGCAGGCACTATGACCCTGCGACTGGGGAGCACTTGCAGATTGATACCATTGGTCTGTGGGCGCACGGGAACGGGAATGGGTACTCGGCATTTGATGAAGACCCTTGGAACATTGAAGACCCCTATGGGGAGTCCCCATTCTCAGTGATGGCGAAGTACCTGGTAAAGCAGGGCCTCAAAAAGGGGATGAAGGAATACGCAGAGAAGGAATTAAAGCGGTATTTCAAGGGCAAGCTCTCCAAGAAGGGGATGAAGGAGCTGGGGGGCGACATTGTAGAAATTCTTGACACGCTTGATTCCGCTTGGTGGGAAATTTGTATCGAATTCGTTCCTGTTGCTGGAGACCTATATGGTGGCAGTCGACTCGCGGTGAAGGCGAATAAGGCATGGAAGAAGCTCGACAAGCTGAAGAAAAAGTATAAAAAAAGAGCCGATGGTCAGGCTAATAAGAAACACTTTGTGGACCATAAGAGCAGGAAAAAGGCGAAAGATGCCTCTGGGCAACCGAACGGTACAAGGCCGGAAACTCATGATAAACCGACATCGCGAGGTCAAAAGCCACATTTCCATGATGTAAATAATAGAAATGTTCACCATGGCTATGGTAAGGCTAAGAATAAGATAAAGTGATATGGTAACTTGGTATTTCAAAGTTGAGGGTAGGGGGGTGGACGACCACGGTATTGACGGTGAATATGGGTTTTTTGTCCATTGCCTAGTCGCTGCTTTCGATGAAGAGGAGGCTATTCCGTGGATCAAGGAAGCGCTTGACGAAGACAAGCTTGTGAATGTTCTTTTCGCTGGATCATTCGATTCGTTTACATGGGACGATGCCAATCTCGAGCAACAATTGAAGGAGTTGGCTATCAGCGCACAGTCTAATCCTGGCCAAGTTTTCTTTTCTACATTTCATTCATGGCGAATTAATGCCGAAATCTAACACAACAGAGCATCTTGAGCGGTTTATTCGTTCATTCATTGTGAAATCACGCCAAGGTCGGTGGCGGCATCTTCTGCTAACACGCCCTGCTAAAGCAGCAAGCAAGCTTTTTAAAATCGAGCAAGATCTTAATCCAAAGGTTTGTAGCCGGGTTAACCATGCTTGGGATGCTGCCTGTGGATACTCTGACGATACTGTTGGAGTGTATTTTGACGGACTCAGCTCGCCGAGATATAAAAGCTTGCAAGATGCAATTGACGAGTGCACGGAAAAAGTGGTTGATGCGATATTTTCAGTGTCCCCGGGCGAGATTGCATATGTTTTCTACCATGAGGGATGGGCGTGGATTTGCAGGAAGCCAGGGGTGAAAGTTTGATGCAATCGCTCACTCGGTTTAGTGAATATATTTGTCGAAACACAAAGGAGACAATGCAACGAATCCAGTCCTTCTTCCCCATCGCTTTCGTATGCGAGACGTGCAAGTTCTTACGTCTATTGCATCGCCGTAGCAGATAACTGGTGGAAGAGGCGAACCATGGAATTTGGAGAATCTAATGATTGACCGAAATGCACGCGATATCTTTGCCTCTCCTAAAGCAGGTGTAGGTCATCCCAGATGCTAATTTCGCCTGGCGACCTTGAATTCGCAATGGAGAGCGCGGATAGCTGCATCTGAAACTCGATGGGTTCCCGGTACAGGCTGTAGCCCATCCTTGGAGGCAGAGTTGGAAAGTTGGTTGCGCAGAGCCAAGCGTACATAGAAATTGCGCACTGACTGCGTCGAGCATGCTTAGCAGGCCGTTGAAGAAGGGGTGATTTGGAGATTGTCGATCCCGAGACATCCGTTTTCTGCCCCGGGAATCTTATGGCGGAAAATAATGGCAGTCATTGCGATCCAGCAAGCTGGTTGGGGCCAAACAGATCCACAAAGCTCATATACGCGGCTGAGGAAGCCCTCAAAGCCCCTCTGCAATCCCCTTGGCGTCCCAACTCCAAACAGGCTACGCATGATCGTGCCAAGATTGCGTGCAGCGACATGGACCACGTACCGCTTTTTGACATTCTCGATGCCGCGCAACCAAGTCCGGCGTGCACCGCCTGACCCACAGGTGTGCGCAAAGCTTCTCTCCACTCGTTCACTTCGTAAGCGCTGGAGCTTTTTGGATCGCGATCCTGCAACACGCCGACGGTTTGCTCGATAAGCATCCTGCCACGATTCTGGTTTGTCCGTCCACTTGCGGCGGTTCTGTGACCGCGGCTGTGGTATGTAAGAAAGTATCTCTCTCTCGCTTAGCCATGCCAGGGTTTCAACTTTGTGGTAGCCCTTGTCGGCGACAACTGCCTTGTATTGGTCATCTTGCTCAGCACTGATCAGCACCGCCTGAGCCTCAATGATTCCGTCTTTCAGTGCCTCGCTGTCAGCAGTATCTGCATGGTGGATCGTCGCGGAGACGATGATCTCGGAGTCAGTGTCCAGCGCGTGCTGTGCCTTGTAGGCAAGGTGGGTACGCCCATCCTTCATCTTCGCGATCCTGCTGTCGGGGTCTGAGGGCGACTCCCAGTCCTTGTTCGAGGTCTTCTTCCCACGGCGTTTGCGATCGAATCGCCGTAAGTCCTCCTCCGTTGGGACTTCGGCCCCTTCTTCTTTCGCAAGCTCGCGCACGTAGTCATTCCAGCCCTTGCCAGTATCCTTGCGCACAATGGACTTCATTGCAGCATTGGCTTCCAACGTCGTTGTGTCCACGGCCAGTGCCTTGCCCTTCACCATGCCCTTGGATTTGGCGATCTTGACCACGAATGCAAACACCTCTTCGTGCACTTCTACTGGCAGCCGTTTGCGGATCACGGTCAAGCTGGAGTGATCAGGGGTCATCTCTGTCAGCAAAAGCCCAAGGAATTGCTGGAGCGAGCGGCTGTCACTGCAGCGCCATGCAATCCCACGCTGTGAATCCACACCTTCGAAATAGCCGACCAGCAGCATCCGGAAGTAGACGCCTGGCGGAATTGAAGGGCGGCCGCCTTCCTTGTAGTAGGGCTCGCAAAGCGATTCGACATAGTGATCGAACTTCGCTTCGCTGAGAAGCTCATTCAGCTTCGCGTAAAACGGGTGCCCTGGAGATCGGGGAAGATTGGTCGTCGAGACCAAAAGTGCTTGCTGCTTGTCGCGTCGTTTGCCAAGTGCCATGAAATATCCACCTCCGTGATTGGGATATTATCCCTACGTACGTGGATTGGAGCACGGCTTAACTACTTGGAGTTTTTCAACGGCCTGCTAAAGGCAATCACCCGCGGGACCTGCAGAAACGACAGAAATAGACCGCTATCTTCCACGATCCCGTTCTTTTACTTTGGCTTTCCGGCGTTCTTGCAGCCGCTCATTGCTCTTGATGAGTTCTTGGATGCGATCATCCGCGACAGTTACCTGGCGGCCGTAGGATTTCTCTGGGGGCCGCTGAGCCATGCGCTTTTGGTAATCCTCCCAGACATTATTGCGTTCTTCCTGGCGGCTTTTCCAGGCTGATCGAAGAGCTGCTTTATCCATCTGCTGTCGGAGGATGATGTCCTGGCGCTTGATGGAAAATGTTTGAGCTAGGGTAATCTTCCTGATCTTCCGGTCGGCCTGTATGCGTCGTGCTTCGTCTTGCTTCTTCTTCTGCTCCTGACGTTCCAGGTCACACTTTTGTTGCTCCTGGAGCGTTTTGAAGGCTTCGATACGTGCGCCCTGGGACCACAACACATTCACCCCAGCCTTGAGCGATAAAAGCGACCCAAGGGCATTGCTGGCTTTGCCAAGCATGCTGGTTTCAGCTTGCTCAAAGATGTCAACATCAGCCTTTTGTCGCAGGTGCAGATTCCGCCATTTCTCAGCGTAACCATCCTGGATCTTGCGCTTGGCGGTGTTGATGTCCTTGGTTGTTTTCTCTCGCAGATCGTAGTGTTTCTGCTTGTGCCCGGCCTGCAGATCGTCCCATTCCTCCTTGCTCTTTTGGCGAAACCGGGCACTGCGTTTGGCGAGCCTGGCATGCTCTGCACGTTGCTGTTTCTGGAGGCGCAGGGCCTCTGGATGATTCTCACGGGCAGCCTTTTCAAGTTCGTAGGCATCACGGGGTGGGCGCTTCTTGTCATAGACCCTCTTGCCCTTGGCCCGCTCTTCATTATTGACCGCTCTTTGGTCCACTACGAGCCCGCCATGCTCCCTCTCAAATCGCTCAGCCCACTTGCTCAATTTGAGATAATCCCGGCTGCTTGGCAGCATGACCCCGTGCCCAGGATGGATTCTATTGACCACCACATGCACGTGGAGAGCCTTGGAATCGTTGTGCACAACTGCGACCGCCTGGTGCTCAGTGGCGAACTGGCTGCGTGCCGCAATGCGCCCTTTCTTTCCTTTCCTACCGCCCTTTTGCCCTGCCTTTTCACCAAGCACGGCAAGCGACCCATCGACAGCTTCCAGAACTTCCTCACGCGCAACACCCTGATCTGCAGGCCATGATAGCGTGTAGTGCAGGACGTGGTTGTTGGACTTGCGACCGGTATTTGCGACGCCGGCATTTTGCTTCAAGCGGGCTTGGTCCAGGGCCGTATAGGCCATAACCCTGGCTGCTGTCCTTGGGTTTCCAGTCGCCAGATTACGGGTAACGCTATACTCCACCCGGTCCGGGTTTTCAGCCCCTTTGGAGCCTTCCATGAGGTAGGCAATCAATCCTTTGAAGGACCTGCCTTGTCTTGTATGCACAACGTCAATCACGGTCTAAAACCAGCTCCAAAACGTCCTCAAGCTTTGTACCAATCTCTTGCCAGTAGCGCACAAAGTCGGTGCCACGGTGGGTGGCCCTGGCGAGTTGGTTTACGTTGTTTCCAACAGCGTTGAGCTCGCTGACAATTGCTGGATCCACCTGCCCTTGAGACCGTGGGGGCACCACATATCCGAGGGATCGCCGACGCAGAAACTCATGGGGCCCAAGCCCAGCGATGTGGGCCTGGGCTTCAATTTGCGCCAGCTCTGCTGCAGTAAAGCGCAGGTTGAACCGTGCACTGCGTTTCTCGTCGGGCTGCTTTGTGGGGCGTCCTCCAGCCATGCCTATTACCCTCGCATCCAAGGGCGTTCCCTTGGTGGTGATGGAACGGCCAGCCGTTTACGTGCATCCAGTCCGCGCAGGGCTGGTCGATGGTCCATGGAGAGCGAAGTCTCCTGGTCCTGTCCACCGGGGAAACGGTGGCCGTATCCAACCAGGCGGGTTGGTCGCATGCAATCGGAACGGTTGCTCGCCTGTAAAGGCGACCTCTTGCCTGAGAAAGCATCCGTCACAGGATGGGTCTCAGGTCGATGTGCAGACAACCGGTAAGCGAAGCACCGGATTGTGGCGCATCGAAGCCTCGATCGGGGGGGCAGCCCCGACCAGACCGCCCTTGGCGGCCGCATAGCGGTGTTTTTGGGCACCAAAAACATATCTGGCTCTTCGTTCATCCGGGATTTTTAACATAACCCACAAACTCCGTCAAGCGAAAGGGTTTGAAGGCCGCATAGCGGGGGTGTACGTGTGCTCGACCCCAGCCGATTTGCCACCAAAAGTTGCCGCTGCCGAACGCCAGGCGCGGATGTTGTGTGCTGCAGCGCAACACAGACACGCCGCTTGCACTGGCGAGGATGCAGCATGGCCAGGTCAGCGAAAGTGACCTCGGCCAATGCTGCTCTGCTGGAAAAACCAGAGCACCTGGTGCTCCCTTATTGGGCGATAGGGAGGGGAATCTACCTTTGTTTTGAAAAGGCTGTAAGGATTGAGTGGGGGAGGGGAAGTAAAGGAAAGGAGATCACACCCATGGCAGATCGACGAGTAACACACAGCAGGAAAGACCGTGACGGCGACATCACAGCGCTGTGCAACCCCGGTGAGAGCTGGAGCCCCCCCGCCAAAGCGGACGCAATTAGAGACATCGACAACAATATCCACACCTATCACGTTCTTGCGGGCGGGAGGCGCGTGGGGATCCATGTGGTCAATGGCCCGACAGGAAAGTATCTAAGGACTGATCCTGATCTCACGGATCGCAACAACCTGGACGATCTTCCGAACTGTTGAGTTTCCACTTGCTTCAAGTTGCACTCGTGTACATGAACACGTTGATACTCAGGCCGTGCTCGCGGAAGAGGAGTGGATGAGCGAGTCCAAAAAACCCTTGCTGCGCCAGAGTCTAGAAAAGCACTTGAGCGACCTTCCTGTCCTACCAACGGTTGTCGCGTCCTTGCTGGTGCTGAACAGGAAGACCGAATCCTATTTTGACGACGTGCTCGCTCTCATCGAATCCGACCCGAGCTTTTCGGCACGAATCCTTGGTGCCGCCAATTCTGCAGCGAGCGGTGCTAATCAGCCGGTAGCTACCCTTCAGGGTGCGATTGCGCGACTTGGAAGTGTTGGTGCTTCAAACCTCGTGGTGGCGATGTCGGTCGCTCGCGTGTTCGTGCCGCGAGATGATTGGGAGAAGAGCCTCTGGCGCCACGCGATTCAGGTAGCAATTGCTTCACGGGGGCTTGCGTCGAAAGTGCGAGACGTCGAGGTATCACCCAACGAAGCGTACACCTGTGGTCTCCTCCACGATATTGGACGATTCGTGATGTTCCAAGAGGCCCCGGAACAGCTGCGTGGCGTGGACGAGGGTGACTGGGAGACCGCCGAGCAGCTCGTGGCGACGGAGAAGGAGATATGTGGATTGACGCACGCCGAATTGGGCGCGATTGCGTGCGAAAAGTGGGGGCTGCCAGACGTTGTTACTCAAGTAGTTCGAGACCACCACACCGACATTTCGGAGCGGCCATCGAGCCCATCAGGTCGGCTGACGACCATAGTCCGCGTCGCGGACTTCGCGATGTTCCCCTCGGCGAGGCCAGGAGGGTCAGGCCTTGAGCAAGCAAGCGATGAGGAGCTTCGCGAGGGTGTACTTGCCAGGCTGCCAAAGTGGGTTCAGTTCGAGTTGCCGGACCTCAGGAAATTCTTACTCAATACAGCCGAGGAGGCGAGCAGTGTTTTGGCCTCGGTTGGCTTGTCCTGAGAGCACGACTCTTTCCGGAAGGCGTCTTTTGCAAAAGTGAACAAGCTGCGACCGCAGCCAAGATCAGCAGTCGCTTCAAGTGGATCCCATCGCCTGGCGTTGACGCCGGATGGCATCGATGATCCTTGGATCGATTGGCGGCGGGGGAGGTGACGGTTCAGCTTGAGGAGGATGCTCGCGCCGGTCGTCTTGCTTGGGAGAGGTGACGGTGTTGTTTTGAATGTGTCTCATCACCCTGCGCTGTGAGAGACTTCAAAGCATCATCAGGGCACCGTGCAAAGGCGGGTAGTGGAGAGAGAAGATGCGAAATGGACGGGCCTCTTTGCAACAAAAGGCCAGGCAACGAGGGCAGATCCGGCATTCCATGCGATTTCTTCCGACGCGGCTAAAGGACTTATGGCGATCAATGGGGATCGACCTGCCCCAGCGCTAGTGACTGGGACAGGCCGTCCCCCGGTGTCAGGGTAGTTGTCGCCTGAAATGCGTTCATCATGCTGCCTCCGCAGCTGCATGATGGGTGTTCGGGTTGAGCCTGACAGTTTCGATACGCGACCAATCCCGCACCTTCCCTGACCAACGCTCAGGATTTCGTGCACGAGCCTTTTCATACACTTGCCGACGATTTGCCAGGATAGCCACGTCTTCCCCCGCATGGCGTTGAGCGGGGGTTACAAACTTGATGCCACTATGCCTGTGCTCGTGCCGATACCACCTGACAAACGTCGCCAGCCAAGCCCTCGCATGCTCCAACGATTCAAATGGTCGGGCAGGATACTCTGGACGGTATTTCGCAGTTTTGAAGAGGGACTCTGAGTAGGGATTGTCGTCACAGACACCAGGTCGGCTAAATGAAGCCATCACGCCGAGTTCTTCAAGCTTTGCCAGCATGGTGCTGCCCTTCATTGGACCGCCGTTGTCGGAGTGCAGAGCCAAACTGTCAGGATCCACTCCCTGTGCACCACAAGCCGATTGGATCAAGGCTGCCGCCAAAACTTGGCATTCCTCCTCATAGATGGCTTTGCCCATGATGTCCCGGAATCGACAGTCTCCAAATCACCCATTCTTCGACAGCCTGCTAAGGCACGGTTGTCACCGGTGCCCAGTTGGTGGCGAGCTGAAAGGTATCACAGCCAACACCGCACCCGTCCGATGTGTAGATCAAAGCGACGTGATGCAGGGTGATGCCGAGAGGTGCCGGTGTGGAACCAAAAGTGTTCAGGGAAGACGAAGCTTTGCCAAAAACATCCAGCGTGCCTTTCCAGCCCACAAAGGTGGGACCGCCACCACCCAGCTGGGTGAGGTTGATCACAAAGCTAGTAATGGGATCTGGTTGATTCAATGGAATAACAACCCCTGGTGCCATGGTTACACCAGGGGTGTCGCCACTAGCAGCGAAGCCAGTGAAGAGCCAGTAGTTCTTCAAGCCATTGATCGCACCCGAATCAATATTCATGGTTTGAGAATCGGCTACGCTCAAGGACAACTCGTGGACGTTTGTGGTTAGAGGTAGCGAGGTGCTGGAGATTATGTAGACAGTACCTGAACCAGCACCATTGTTGTTGCTGCCAGGAGCACCAATAACGTATTCTGGGATGCCATCAGCGTTTAAGTCTTTTCCAAAGGCAATTGTTGCTCCAAGGCGGCCACCTATGGTGTCGCCATTAATGGTGAATAGTTGGACAATATTGCCATTGCCATCTTTCTTACCAGAATACACGTACGCGCGCCCAGCGTTGGGTATGTCATCACCGTTGTTCAGAATACCGTCAGGACCTGCGCTATAGCAGGGGGCACCGACGATGAAATCTGAGCAACCATCACCGGTTAAGTCTTGACCAGCGTCGATTGCGGCACCAAATTTTTCGCCTGCCGAATGGCCATCAATCTCGCAGATTATTGTGCCATCCTTGCCAGAAAGCACAACAATACGACCAGCGTCAGCCATCTCGTCGCCGGTGCTGGGCGTACCATCGGGATCTACATCAGCACAGGGGGCACCGAGGATAATGTCAGGTAGCCCGTCGCCAGTAAGATCTCCAACGACCTTCGTTACGACGCGAAGCTTGTTTCCAGCAGCATTCCCGTTAGCAGTTTGCAAAACTGTGCCGTTCTTGCCTGAGAATACTCGGACACTGCCAGAGTCTGCACCGCTGTTATCGTCAAGATTGGCCCCGACGATCACGTCAGGGTAGCCATCCAGATCCACATCCCCAACGCCGCCTACGGAGATACCAAAATTGTCCCCAGCAGAATCGCCATTGAAGGTATAGAGAGCTGTGCCGTTCTTGCCTGAGAACACCCGAGCACTGCCAGAGTCTGCACCGCTGTTATCGTCAAGATTGGCCCCGACGATCACGTCAGGGTAGCCATCCAGGTTTATATCCCCAATTCCGTCCTCGGAGATACCAAAGTTGTCCCCAGTGGCATCGCCATTGAAAGTATAGATCGTACTCTGAGCGGAGATTGTGGAGGCTATAATGGAAACGGTAAGAAATACATATATTGACTGCATGGAGACTCCTTTTCCCCTTCTTCAACTTAGTCGCTAAATCCTTACAGGGTTTCTAAGAAATATGGGTCTTCAGGAATTCGATGGGCTCGTGGCGGAGGCAACAAGTGAGCCTGGAGGGGTGTGTCTCCCGCCTGGAGCCTGGAGAGCATAGCAGGCTCAATAAAACAATTGAAAAGATGACCGAGGAACAATGTGCGAGCTTGCGGGATCGGATGTTGGATCTAGCCCGACGCATCGAGAAAACATGAACGTTAGAACCTATCAAAGGATAATCCTCTCTACCTCGTCCAGGCTGGCTTCTTCCGCCCTGCGGTCATAGAGTTTCGTGGTCTGTGAGCTCGCATGGGCAGCCATTTGCTGCGCTTTGTCAAGCTGGCCGTCATTCGACAGATACGCCGTGATCCCGGTCGCCCGGAGCGTGTGGTTGCCAAAGCAATCGCCAAGACCTGCAGCTTTACAGCGGCGCTGCACCATTGCCCAAGCACTACGCCGATCCAGCCGGTTTCCGGTGAATCCGTTGCGCCGGCGGGTGATGGTACGAAACAGCGGTCCATCTTCCTCATCCAACACCTGCAGGTAAGCATCCATATACTCGATTAGCGTGTGGTGGGCGGGCATCTGGTGCTCACGGCCACCCTTTTCGTGCAGCTGCAGTATCATCTTGCGGCCTACCTGGAAGTAGTCGGTCATATCCATGGACAGCACCGCACTGATGCGCGCAAAGCTGTAGACCATCACACCGAGCAGCGCCCGATCACGGACACCTGCAGGTGTGGACGGATCGATCGAGGCAAAGAGCACCCGCGCCTCTTCGCCGGTCAAAACCGGGGTTTTTCCAACCCGCACCACCAGCTTCGGTCCGCGCACTTCAAGGGCCGGATTGCGGGAAAGAACCTGACGCACAACCAAGAATGAGCACAGCATGCGGATTGCCGCCAAATGCTGCTTCACAGTCGCCGGCGACAGGCTATCACCGCCCTGATCGCGGGCCTTGTCCATAGGCTCGATATAAGCGGCCACGTGGACAGGCTGCAGCTGCTCCAGTTGGAGCTCTCTCTCCTCGATCCAGGCACAGAAACGCAGCACACCGCGCATATAGGCGGCACGGGTGTTCTTGTTCCTGATCTGTGCAGTGAAGAACTCAATGAAGGCCGCCTGACCATCATCTCCGAGTTCGACCACTGCAGGAGGCAGCAGAAGGGAAGGGGCTACTTGGACTTGTCCTGATTGGTCAGGGACAGATGGCAGGTTTTCGGTCATGGGTCAGTCCTTGCGGTTTCGGTAGCTCCACTCCTTGGAGTTCGCAGGCCAGCGAAGAACGTGTTCAACAGTCAAGGAGAACAGCGCTTGAGCTGGATCGGGTTCCGTTTCGCCTTCGATGTCGTCCCTGTCCTCATCATCCGCGTGAAAGACCAGACCAGGGTTCGGTTGGCTTTTTTCTAGCTGGTAGTAACTTCCGGGGAGCCATCCCTCGGCTACGCGAAAATCGATCTGGCTGGCAGCGCGGAGGTCGGCACATCGGGGCAACGCGGTCGCAACTGCTCAGCGAGCTCGGCACAGGTCATCAGGGTGGCAGTGGTGGTCATGTCATGGGTTTCCTTCTTCGAGTGAGTGCTTCGCCAAGAGCAGCGAAACGACCCCCCCCCTATTGTATCACATAAAACTAGTTATGTGATACAGTATTCCAAAGTGGGGGACACAACTATCTACAGATAAAGGTCTTGACAGCGTGTATCTTATAGGTTACAGTTGTTTTAGGATGCAGCCGATCTATGAAATCGAAGAGTACGTGACGACGAATGGGAAGAGCCCATTCAGTCAGTGGCTGCTGAAACTGAAGGACAAGCGTGCGCAAGCCAAAATCCAGGCACGGCTCACGCGCGCCACGTTCGGCAACTTTGGAGATTGGAAAAACATAAAAGGCGCCAAGGGAATCTGCGAGATGCGAGAGCACTACGGGCCTGGCTACCGCATTTTCTACAGCGTTGTCGAGAACAAGATTATCTTGCTCCTGGTCGGGGCCGAAAAATCTGACCAGGAGAAAGCCATCGAACAGGCTCAAAGCCGGTTGGATGATTACACGAAACGAAGGAGTGACTCATGAAACCAAGCAAATCGTTCAACGAGACAAGCCAAAAGTTGCTGAAAGACCCAAAAGTCGCAGCTCTATATCTTGAGGAGATCCTCGAAGATGGTGATGTCGAGATGTTCAAGGAAGCCCTGAAACAGGTTGCCATTGCACGCGTTGGCGGCATGACCGATCTATCCCGAAAAACCAACCTAGCTCGGGAAGCTCTTTACAGATCGCTGTCCAAGAAGGGAAATCCTCAGTTGGAAACACTCAACAAGGTGCTACACGCTTCCGGTCTCCGACTCTCCATCGCACCAAGCTAAATTCGATGGTCGCTTGACTCCCCCGCCTATCTGTGGAATTGGTGTGTGATGGATGAAGAAACTGAAACTGCGTGCTTTACGATCCTTGGTCGTGCGCTAGCCGAAGAGCTGACCGAAAACTATGAACTCGCCGCCAAACTCGAACCGCTGTTGAATGCACGTGTAAAGGATGCCGCCGCCCGAGATCTGATCGGGCTGGAGCCTCTCCCCCACCCCCAAAGTGACTGACTGAGGAGCCACAAATGCCATCCACTAGCGGATAGCGAAGCCTTCGCAGTCGCGCAAGAAATCAACGAACTCTTGCAGATGCTCACGCGTGGCTTGATAGGGAGAGAGAGAACCTGGTGTACCTGGATCAACGATAACGCCTGCCTTGCTGACACGGATTCTATCGCACTCAAGAATGAGCACGTCCCCATCCCACGCGCAAATGAATGACTCAAGTGTATCTGCGAGCTGGTTGCATTCGCGTGGAGAGGTCAATCCCGCACCATCGTTGGAGCCCCAGCTTGCCGGCACATCGAAGCCTGCAAGGTCCAACGCATAACAGATCGCCCTCCAACTCCAGATGTTTGCTCGAAAGTAGTTTCCGTTTTGACCGTATATGTCCATGCCCATGCCTATCTCCTTCTGTTGGCGGTTGAACTGCCTGGGAGAAAGCATGGCTTGAGTGAGAACGACCAAGGGTTTGGCGCGGGCCAGCCCGAGCAAAGCGAAGGGCCACACGGGCCCTTGGGAGAACGAGCGTCCATGCAACGATCAGGCTAGGTTCAATTCCGCCACCTGTGAAGGAGGACGCCGGCAGCACAGGCAAAGTCGACAACGGGGACGATTGAGGAAGCCATCACAGGGAACGGCATTCATGGAATGATCGAACACAAGGCCTGGTATCAGTCTAAGACACGGTGAATTTCCGCCAACACCCTCTCCAGGGCCGCCCGGTATCGATGACACTCTCTGTGTGTAATACGGGCTTGATCGAGGGCATGCTGCAGGCCTTCGACGCTGTCAGATATGTCAAACATGGAAGCTGGGTTCGGTCTGATGGCTTGGCCTGTGTTTGCAACTGATTGACTGACCTTGGCCCTGGTCACTGATTTTTTTGGGCGCCCCCGTTTACGGGCAATACCCAGATCCCGCAGCGCCTTGTAGTAGTGGTAACTACCGATCTCTAGATCTTCGCTTTGAGCAGCATCTCGCGCATGGGCCAAAGTGATTCCTGGGTGCTGCTGCAGTAGCCTGCGCAGAAAATCATGAACTCTGGGATCGCGGGGTCCAGTCATTGTGCTGTGTTTAGTGCCGTATTGCTGTGGAAGCCCCCTATCCTGGCATGCAGGCTAACGGATCAGCAAACCAATGCGATGCCAGAAGTGAAGAGTTGCCTAGACATCTATTCACTATCGCACACCACGATATCACTGGCAACCGTGTCGCCCCCCCATCCTGCTAGTCCTAGGAAGGCTCTTGGTGCAGCTCGAAAAGTAGACACTCTGGGTTCTTGCACACACGCAGAAACGGCTCTGAGACCCCTAATTCGTGTTTTACCTCAAGATCGCCTTCGCAGATTTGGCACTTGTCGTTGTCGTCCATGACCAGACTTTCGTCTTGCGACCGATCTCGACTAAAACATCCCAGAAGTGAAGACTTTGGTAGGGAAGTCTTCACTCCCTCCCAGCAAACCGCTTGACCTCTCCATCGATCTGTGGCATCGGTGGTGAATGACAAACGAAACCATCATAGATCTCGGCGGGGATCGCTTTGTTGAGACCATTCACGAGTTCAAGAACCAGCACCTCTTGCCTGCTGTAAATCAGGGGATAGAAAAGGGCACACATCCAGTCATCATTATCGCTGGCATGATGGAACTAATGGGAGAAGTGCTCACGACGCTCAGGCACGCCGGAGATCAAGAAGCTGCCCAGATCGAATTCGAGCAGATGATGCAGTCCTACCTAGAGGACTGGCGTGCGCACCCGATCCCCAAGCCAGATAAGTGAAGACTTTACTAGCAAAGTCTTTACCCAATATCCGGCATATCCGGCAGCCCAGTTCCGCTGCACTTACAAGACATCCCATATCCAGTCACGATTGCTCCTTCTTCACCGCATTGGATACGATACGGAGTATCTTTTGGAATATAGAGCCAGTCTCCTTCTTTGAGTTCTTTGAACTTTTGGGCACGAACAACGATGTCAAAGGTGCCTTTCGTAATTATTCGGAGCTGCGCTTCATCATGCTTGTGCGTCTTCACAGAGCTTCCAACCGCAAACTGGGTGAGTGTGTAGCTCTTTGAATCCTTTAGGACAGGAAGCTCCATTTTTCGCACACCGCCGCCTGCGCTCAGTGCCGGAATTAGCCTTAGGCTATGGGTATCATTCAATCCATCTGAGTCCTTGCCACAGGGCATCATTTTGGAGCAAAGAACTTCGCGTTCAGCAATGAGGAATCTTCTCATAATAGGTATTTCCGGAGTAGTAGCGCATTTGTCCCAGTTCAGGGAGACAACTAAATACCCCTTTTCCCGTTCACTCTACACCTACTTCAACTGCACACCCACCCCCAGATCCTTACAGGGTTTCTAAATAATCGTCCGCTGAACAGACATGCATACCATCGTAGGTCGCTTGACACCCCCCACTGATCCGTGCATCAATGGTGCGTTGGACATTTCCTCACACACTGAAGTAGTCCAACACCGAGTCTAGAAGCTCGTCCCAAACATTCGGTCATGAAGCCGGATGGTCGTTGAATAAGGCCTCCGGGTCGAATAGATGGCACCGTTCGTTTGGGCGGGTTTCTAGCATCCGGCTACCAGCCCCCCCTATTCGATCATGCTTGTGTGATATAGTTCATTATGTCATAATGAACTATGACCGACAAGATCGATGACATCGTTGTGCCAATTCTCCGCAACCTTCAGGAAGGGCAAAGCCTGATCCGTGAAGACATTGGGGGCATGAAAGAGCAGTTTGCTGCTATGGAAAAGCATCTTGCAGCATCGCACGCGACTCAGGCATACCAAAGCGGTGTTCTTGCAGAAGTCCAAGTACGCCTTGATCGTGTCGAGAAACGTCTCGGTCTCTTCGACCCAACGCTCGATGAGCCGCCGACAGAGTGAAAGCATGAGCAATGGATTGAGAGCACAGTATGGCATTGAGTATTATGGCTGATAGTGTCAGGGGGCGTTTTTGTGCAACGCTGGACTGGGCAGAGAAGAAAAAGGCGGGATGCCTCAAGTGCTGGTGTCTACGCCCTCTAGAAGGCGAATCCTTTCCAACACCGAGACGCTTGCGCTACACCCTCGCCACTTTGGCTTGGACGGGGCTTGTATCCCTTGGCTCGCGATGCCTATTGGACTCAGTGCACAAAAACGCCCCCCGTCAACCCCGAAGCGGGTTGACATCCCCCACCGATCTGTGGCATCAGTGAAGGATGGAAGACATAATCGAAGAGCGCCAATTTACAATCCTCGGCAGAGCTTTGGCACAAGAGCTCGCCAAGAATGATGCACTTGCCAAAAATCTAGAACCCCGACTCAACGCCCGCATCACCAAAGCAAGCGAGAGGAAATTGCTTGGTCTTCCGCCAATCACGGGCACAACATGACCAGCGGGCTCAAAGCACAGTTCAAGGCAGCGCAGTTGTCACCACAACATTGGCAATCAGGAAACGAACCGCGAATACAAGCCTCGCCGACCAAAACCCCGCTACCGCCCAAAGCTCAGTTGTCCGAAGCGTTGTATTTCGCCGAAAAAGATGAGTCAGGCTTTACGCCACAGAGGATCTATTTGGACTCATTTGATCTGCTGCTTATATTATAGTCCATAGCACTACAGAGCTTGAGCTTAGAGGCTGAGGGGAATCTGCTCTTAAGTTCTTCCCAGGAAATCCCACAAGCAACGGTGTTATTATCAGCATCAATCAAAAAATATCCTTCGCACTCTTGGTTCAAGGAACCAAACGCCCGAACACCTATCGGTTCGCAATAACCATAAATTACGCTGCCTTGAACTGCGATTGTGCGCACAACGGGAGGAATCACCGCTCCGTCTGAATTGGACATGATATAATACTTATCATTTTTTACCGACTCATAGTGCAATAGCGCATAGCGCCCCGGCAACTTACTATTATTTGGCGACCACTGGCATCCCAATAATATTGCACACAGAATAATAAATGCTTGCATCCTCATTATGGGCCCCACTTAAAAACTCTCTTCGGAGGTCATTATGTGAAATGGTTCACTCCAATCTGCTTCAATATCATACGGCACAGACAGAGGGGCATCAGGTCCGCCATTAATAAATGGTTCCTCACCTCTATCGCGAAAAGAGAAGTGCCAATTACCCGATGCCGTAAAAGTGCGACGGCAGCAATTGGCAATACCACTTCCCTCTATCCCCCAAAATAGTGTGCCTCGTCCAAGCCAATATAATTGACCTTCCAGATCTACAGTTGTTCTATTGCCTCGGCTTTTAATAAGAAAGTCGACTGCTTCCTTATTGCGATTACCTGGCTTTGAACACGCCTTCCTGGCTCCAGAAGAAGCGATCGATCCCAATCGTGATTTTATTTTATTGGTATCTTTCTTCAACATCTCCTGGAGATGAGCCAACTGGCCCATTGCCACAATATCGTAGGTCTGGCCATTCGCACCGTAATACCAAACTATGAACTGCCGAGTACTCATTCTTGATGGATCCTCTGGCGTCAGTCCCAACGGATCCAACCAATTCCACGGGTCCTCACTAAACGCCGAGTACCCATTCCCCTGTCCATGCCTCCACATACCAACAAGATTAGGGCTCGATGCCCCAAGCACCCTGTCTGAAGGGTCAATGGTCGTAAAATCGCCCTTGACCGAATCATAGTAGCGGGTGCGGAAGTAGTACAACCCAGAGTCACTGTCCGCGCGACGCCCCTGAAACATGTAGGGGTTCCCGGTGAAGACTCCAGCAACCGCCGGCGTAACCGTTGGGAATCCAAACCACCCGTACTCATAGGTCTCTACCACAACCTCATTGATATCCGTCATTGCCCCTACTGAACCCTGGCTGTTGCAGTGGTAATAGTAGTCCTTCGGCCCACCAACCAACGGCGTGTGGTCCGTCATCCGCAGATGCTCGTCGATTCCCATACCGTCTACGTACTCTCGATAGATCGCAGTCGAAAACAGATCACTTTCCTCAATGACCTGGTTACCTCGCCAGCAATCCCGACGCCAAGTAAAAGCAGCAGGCCCAACAACCGGCACACAGACCGCCACGCGCCTGCCATCCGCATCATAGACATACAAGCTAGAGACGTAAGTCGTAACGGGAGGGCCTGGAACAGTCAGCTTGATATGTACCAAGCGGTCCTGCGAATCGTACTCGTAGTCGATCGGTACCGTATTGGCAATCTTCGTCAAGGCACCATTCTTGTCATAGGTTCGCGCAACTCCAGCAAACGATGCATATTGATTCAGACCTCCTGGAGACGCATCCACCACTGGGAGTTTTGCCACACCCAGGTCTAGGTATTTCGTCATCTTATCCGCACCATCCAGATCTCTGGTGCTGGGGGCCTGGTAGTTAGGCTGGAAATCCGTCATGCGGTAAGCAGAATCGAATATGTATTTGTCCTTGCGGCCACCTAAATGCTTTCGCTTCTCTTCGCACCGCCTGTTGGTACCAACTTCACCAGGCCCATTGTATTTGTTCGTGTAACAGGTGATTTGCGCATTCAATGAATCCTGCCACTCATGCCGGATAGACCGGCCACGACTGTCGAAGCCAGCAAATGTCCCCGACGTTGACTTCAAGGTAGTTCCATCAATCTCGTTGTTCACAGCACCGTTACCATAAGTACGCTTCACTACACGGCGAGCGCCAGCATAATCAAATTTCGCAATCGATCCACCCGCATCGCTCACCTCCTTTAGACGGTCCATCTCGTCATAAGTGCGCGTAACCGTCAGGCCACTAGGATATTTGTCCTTCACTAGGCGGTTGGCACCCTGGTACTCACAAGTCACGATTCTATCGCTTAGAGGGCTGAACGGTCCAATCCGCATATTTTCCCTGATCAAGCGCCCCAAGGAATCGCGCCACTTTATTACCAATACGTCATCGCTTGAGAGAGGACCGTTCTGGTCCAGTGTTATCCAGGGCCGATCCAAAGCATCGTAGCCCCATTCCCGATGCGTTGACCCCACAACCGTAGAGGTCGTAGCCCCATTGTTCACCAATACCTTGGTCGGCCGACCCTCGACATCATGGGTCCAGGTCTCCACCGAGTTGTTCTGGGTGGTGTGGGTCAACAGCTCACTGTCATCGTTGTAGGTCCATGTTTCAAACGTTAGGTCAGCGTAGTCCACCCTTGTTTTTCGGCTCAGGTCATCATAGGTGACAGTGGTTACGTTGAGCTTATCATCTGTCGCTGTCACCATTCGATGCAGCTCGTCGTAGCTTTGAGCAATCGTAATCCTGCCATCCCCAGATTGTGAAGTATCATGGTTTCCTGGACCAGAGTTTGCTCCCGTCCCCGTTGAGGACAACCAAGTCCGGGTTTCCAAGAGACGATTCAACTTATCAACGTAACGCTCCACCTCGTTGCCAAGCTCGTCAGTCGTCACGATCAAGTTGTTTCTCGAATCGTACTCGTAAACCGTCTCTTGCCGATTTGGCGCAGTCCCAGGCTCAATCATCTTGCTGCGTCGGTCCAGAGCATCATATTCAAACTCCGTAACAAAGGCCTCAGTGCCGGTGATCAGGTTGTTGACGTTCTTTTCGGTATCCGTGACCTTGGTGAGGTTATCATTATCATCGTACTCAAAATCACGGATGTTGTATTCCTTGGCAGAAGGGCTCGCTCGCCAGTTGATCACTGAATGCTTTCTATCCGCACCATCCCACTTGGTCTCCGTGTAGTTCTTGTCCGCATCCACAACCCATGTTGTGCGACCTTTACGGTCACAGATAAACTCTGTTGAGACTTTATCATCCCCATTGTCCAAAGCCCCATCATCGATGGTTCCCACGGAGAATCCTGTGTAGTGGAAGATGTGCTTATCCTCTCGATCCATGCGGTTGCGCGCATCGAAGTGGTAATCCGTCTGGGATTGTAGGAAGTTGGAGGCTGCAGCCAAAGTATCGATCTTGCCTGAGATCTTTTCAGTCGTCACATTGCCGGCAGCATCCACAACAAGATCACGAGTGTAATCCAAACGATCTGTAACAGTCTTTACCCGGTCGTGACCGTCGAAGGCAAATTCCGTCTCGTGATCACCTTCCGCATCAATCTCCACCGTGATGTTGCCATTGGCGTCGATCTTGTTGGTCGTCTTTGAATCTACTGTCCCCGCCCCTCTGGTAGTGGAATACACAATATTTCGCTCGTCATGCAATCGCGTTGTTTTTGAAGATGCAGACGATCCTAATCCAGAGCCATTGACGGTCTCCTCCAAATTGGTGCTCTTGTCGTATTCATAGGATGTATTGATGCCAAGGCCACCTGCATCCTCCGTCTTGAGCTCCACCAAGTCTAAGATGTTGTACGCCCAAGCTGTGCTAACATAGTCATTGGCGGGCGCTCCTGGAAGCGTATCAATGTTCTGCACCTGGCGCTCAACGACATTGTCGTTCTCATCCCTAAGGGTTTTGGTCCAATAGCTAAAACCGGAGACCGCCTTGTCTCGCTCTTTCACCACCACCTGGTTTAGCTCGTTGATCAAATAGATGTCTTCAATCAAACGTGGATTCTTGACCTTTGTCGGAATCCCTCGCTTGTTGGCTGGGTAAGTGCCAAAGGCTCCTGTTTGTGACGTGTATTCGTACTCGATCAGCTTGTTGACCGCTGCCGCTCCAGAGCCACTGTTTCGAGTGCTGGCTGAATCCGTATCGATCTTCACGGTCGCCAGGTATCCACCTGTGGTCGTGCTGGTGCCAGCTGGCACATCATTCGTGGTATCCCCATCTGGGTCCTTGGAGCTGAAGTAGGTCTTCAGGTGCACATTCTCTTCTTCATCCTCGTGACGGATCTCTTGCCCGTATTCGTTGTACCAGAAAATTTCTGTAGCCGTCTGGGTCGCCGGAAGACCAATAATCGTGGCAGTGGCCTGGCTTGGCAAAGTCACATCAGGATGCTCAATCTTGATGACGTTGCCACAGTACTGAGCAGTTGTACTGTCACCGTTGATCTCACCCTGGTTCAGAATACCAAGATTTCCTAACAATGTGTTTAGCTCCGTTGTCGTGAGTCCAATTTTTGGCGCTAGCAGTGGAACCGAGGCTGACAGGTTCTCCATGTAGTCATACCTGTAGATCGTGTCAAACCCACGTTCATCCGTGACTTTGAAAGGCCTGTTGAACACCGGTTCATAAACCGTACTCGTTCCAATGGTGTCATCACTTGTACCAATGGTACCATCAGGGCCTTCATAACCGCGACCATCAGGAGTGGTAACAACTGAAGTCTGACTGCCAGCAGACAAACGCGGGATGCCTGATACCGTTGAAAATCCAATGTCTGTTCGCTCTGCCGAGACCATACCCGCTACCTGCAAGGGCGTTTTGGACCAGTCAAGAATGCCGTCATCGTTGCCATCTTCCTTGTAGTGGAATTCACGGATAAAATTGCCCAAAGCTGGCGTCTGGGCTGGCCGGAGGGAAGTCTTCCTGACGATCTCCTCCCTCAACATCTGGCCAAGGGCATTGAACCTCAATATGGACACTACAGCTCGACGGTCTGTTACCGTAGTGCGGATATTCTCCTTGTTGATTCCTGGCGCAGTGTATTTGTCCTCATAGCTATAGGTGAACTTACCACCTGCCTTGAGGCCTGCGGCCAAAGTGTCATCACCAATGTAGTGCTCGGTCACCCATCCAAATTGCACATTTGAACCAGGGGTACCACTCTCGTCATATGTCCACCGCAATCGAGCTGGTCCATTGAGGACTGGAATGGAGCTTGAAACGAATTGGTTGGGGAAGATCTCTGATTCCAGAGCATACTTCAACAGTGGATCGACACTTGGAGTGGTAATCCCTCTGTAGTGATACATCCTGGTTTTCCCGCTAAGGAAATCGTTAACCGTGGAGGTACTGACAATCGGTGACCGCACAGTGATCAAATGATCATTGGTGTAGTCGTACACCACAGTACGGAGATCCATATCCACAATGCTGGTAACCAGGTCAGGGTAGGCACCAATACCAGAAGTCTGAGTATGGCCATAAACGAAGTCGATGGTACGACCAAAGGAGTCAACGATATAGTCAGGTCTCTGCTTGTTGTTCTTCAACCAGGTGGACTCTTTAGCGTCTTCGTACTCAATCTTGATGTTATTGCCATTTGGAGACTGCACCTCCACAAGGTAGCCACTGCTAATATTGCCCCCAGACAACACAACATCGAATATCATGGTGGTCCCTCCTGGGCGCCTCACTTTTAGCTGGCCGCTCACAGCAGTGTCGTGGATTGCCCAATCCAAACGGCCACTCTTCCCTTCCCACTCGATTGGTTCGCCACCTCCATCAAACTTGGTCGCTCCAAACGTGTCGGTCCGTCCAAATCCAACGAAAATGAGGTCGTTCCCAGAAACTTCGCGCGTGAACGTGTGGTCGTAGTTGAAGGCCCAAGCTGGCCCAAAAATGGAGTCCACCTGGTCTACGCGGGTGAGATGCTTGCGCTCAACCACAAAAGGCACGGCATGATCACGGCCCTCAATCCGCATATCGACCTGCCGCCGCCTCTCCTGACCGCTGTGCAACAAGATCATCTGGTCGCCGTAGTTTTGGCTAGAACCACCACCACCACCACAACCTTCCGTAATCCCCACAGCGTCTTCACAAGGACCAAAGCAGGGGTCTTGGGGGACAGCATGTGTGTGACCCCCCTGGGCAACAAGAGATGCTGCAAAGCCAAAAGTGAACAGAGCGAAAACAGCAAGAACAGAGTGAGTCGATAACTTCACATCTTCCTTATGAACGTTCGGAGACTAGTTAGAGATTCCAGGTTGTTGCGACGGCGAGATATCGACTACCCCGGGCGCCACACCACTACGCGTCAAAAATGCAGAGAGGTTCAGGTTTGATTTCGTGATTCAGATCTACTGCAGGCCACCCAAAACGGAACTCAGGCAGGGGACGTTCACTACAGAACGGTATGGCCGCCCCCTTTCCTAAAACCTCAATGCTGGCACAGGCCTTTACCACCTTCACAAAACCATGCTCCTGTGCCGAGCACGGAACCTTACGTACTGCAAAAGGAAAGTCAATCGAACACTCTCTTAATAACTTGCGTGTTGCATCCATGCCCTTGGGTTACTTGCAGTCAGTACGGACCTCGCTGTACCTTGACTTCAAAGATCAGCCCGCATCCTTTCAGACTCCCTGAAAAATCATCCGGGAAGTTTTGCCATCAACGCGAAGAGGCTTGATCACAAATCGCAAACCTGCTGTCATCCATAGCCTACGCCGGGGTTGTCCATCACTGGACGTAAAGCACAACATCTCCTTCTTCCCCTTTTCCTGAGCTTCCCCGGCGGTTTTCCCACAGCTCAGCCTCTTTCAAATCGGCATACTTGCTTTCAAGCTAGATAGTTGCGGAGCTAAAGAAGGCATGGTGAAATGCAGGTCAAAGCGACCCCTGCGACGAGTGGCTTTTTCCAGGATACCCTTCATGGATCATGAACCTTCAATTGACGACCCAGAGACTCTTCAACTGACCAATGAACGAAAGGATGCTGGTCTCAGCATTTGCTGCGGTCTAAAAACTATCGAAGAGCTGGGCAGTCTCACGATAGGAAAGGCTAACGGCAAACGAGATGGACTCCTGAAGATGAAAATCTGTTCCGGGTGCGGCACCCCACAGAAAGCCATAATGCTCTTCGGTACACAGATGATCAGTTTTGACGGGACGGAGCTGAAACCGGTTAGGTGATACCGGGAGGTGATTGTGCTAAGTGCCCTCACTTGTCGGGCAACAAGTGCTCCACAGCCGATCGACGCTGATCACGTGTCATCTTCGACAGCTCTTTCAGATCGCCTAGCGCATAAAGCCCCATCAAACCTCCGAGCTCGCTCCTGGTTGCGCAATCTTTCAGCACTCTGTTCAGCACATGATCAGGCCACCATCTCAATCCGCCAGCAAACGGGGCAAAGTTTGACAGCGCGCAACAATCCGTGCGATAGCTATGCGCATGATCAAGGGAAGGAAACAACGCAGCGCAAAGCACCAGGCACCCTACAAGCGGCAGAAATATCTCTGCACGAACGGTGAATGGCGGTTTTGCCAGGTCTTAGAGCAAGCCGTCGGTGATCAATTCACTGTGATGATGCAGATCCGGGTCGGATCCCTACTCAGCTGCCCTGCGCAAGATTGGGAACGTTGGGGACGGCGGGTATCGCAAAAGAGCTTCGACTTCGCCCTGGTTGCAAAAGGATCCTCTTACGTCGCCGGCGTGATCGAGCTGGACGATAAAACCCACCTCCTCCCCGAACGCAGAAAACGGGATAAATTCCTGGATGAGGCCTGCAGGTGCGCAGAGCTGCCACTGATCCGCTTCAAGACCGCCAGGCATTACGATGTCGACCAGGTACGTGAAACCGTGCGTGCCGGCCTGCCCAAAGGCGCATGCATCGTCCGACCAAGCAGTGCTGCTGCTCAGCCCAAGGAGGTCCCGTCATTGGGATGGGTCTGGCGTCGCGTCGGTAGATTGCCGCGCAAGACATCGTTCCAGTCCTGAGTGCGGGTTTTGGGTCTATGGCTTTCGACCTTCACGCCTAACTCCCCCACCGCCGCGGCAAACTTGTCCGTGAGCTTGTCGCCGGCGTCATCATTATCAAAGGCAAGCACCACCATGGTCGCTGTATGCAGCTTTTTGACGGCCTCTTGGACCAAATCCATCTGTTCAGGACTGACCTGTCCTGCCAAGCTGGAAAACCGACTGCGCTCACAACCATGCAAGGCTGCGTAGCTGAGCCCATCGATGCCGGTCTCGGCAAAGACGAGCTTTTGATCCTGGATCCGCGCCGCAGAACACCACAAACCCTTGATCCCGCCTTTGGAAAAGCCGGTGAAGTTGCGGTTCTTGAGCTCAAGCCCACAAAGCCCACCGCGGTCATGATGTGGAAAGACCGCATTGCCCCGCTCATCGGTGTAGATCTTGCCGGCAAAGCGAGGGTGGGCCAAAAGATCCGCCGGGATAGCGCGCTCGTCACATAGATATTTGTGCCCCAACTCCCCCACCTGGTGCAGGGTTTCAAAGCGAGCCCGTATGCCGGCGATATCACGCTCGATTGGCTGCAGGTCTGCAACATAAGCAGAAGACCTTGCGTCAAACTGCGATCCCCCTCCCCCATCAAGCCAAGGCCTGAGTTCTTTTCGAACATCACCAAGAGAGCCTATGCCGCGGTTTTGCAGGAAATCGATCACCGTGCCGCAATCCGCCTGGTCGCGTACCGAGAAATAGATCCAATGCTCATCAGCCCGGCTTTTGGCCACCACGATCTTGTCGCCATTGGCATGCGCCATCACAACGCTGCTGGCCATGCTGGAAACCTTACCCACCACCGCATAACCGTGGGCGGCCGCAATCTGGGTCAGGTTCAGGGCCTTGAATGCCTCGAGTTCATCGTTCCGGTTCATCGGGCGACCCTAGCATAGCGGTTACCAAGAATGCAAAACCGAGTGTGAGACCATAGTCCCATACTGAAAACTGTCAAAACAGCCGCCGGAGCGCGCATCTTCCAATACCGCCTTTCCTCGCATCCCGAGAAAACCTGACCTCTACGAGGAACCGTTTCAGGGGATCAAAGGAAGCCCAAGAGTAAAAAGTGCGGGAGGAGCCATGCGCACCCCCCGCAGCGCTCAGTTATCACTTGTTAGAGAGACAGAAGAGCACATCGCCCACGATTCAAGGATGCATACACTTACGATTTGAACCTTCCCCCCCATCACCGGATCGACGGAGAGGTTGCATCGTGGACAATCAAGTCGAATACCGATGATCTGTGCCGATCCTTGAACGGATTTGACTGATCTTCTCAAGGTCTTTTTCGATAAAGATGCGACAGGTTTGCATTTGGAAATGTCGCCCAACCATCAGCACACCACAGCAAAGATGGAGAGCCCCACCATACAAGCCAGGAGTACACAGGTAAAAAAGAACAGGGAGCGGCTCGGCTTGCCACCAGAGGGTAGAAAGCCTGGACGGTGAATGCTGTTCCGCCCTCCAGAGCTACCATAAGCTCCGAGTACAGAGTCGTAGAGAAAATCGGTGTGGCGCGTGGTCATAGATAGGCAGGGTGAAGAAAAACGCCTGCAGAGCATCAAGGCTGCGCTTTGGTTTGGCCTGGACCAAAACGTCCAGCCCCCCCACCGCAATCCAAAATCTCCTTCGTTCCTTCTTCAAATATCAAGAGAGAACGCGAATGCTAGCGACCCTTTCACGTTCGTCAACTGGGCACAACGAAATGGTCGTTCCGTGCTGCTCAAACAAGGTGATCGAAAGCAAGAAAAGCGCCCATGTTCCCAACAACAAGGGAGGAATACCGCGCCGTTTTCAAACCAAACAAACAGCTCAAGATCTTGTATGCCCCTTCCGACAATGGGGTCTCTTGTCCACGATGCAAACCCCTCCTCCATCTAAGTTGTCAGGTTATTTTTCCAGCGTCCGACTGCTATGGCAACGGTGAAGGCGGAGGGGTGGGATGGGTTGAACCGTAGTTCAAAGTGCCAAATTCGTGGACAAGTCGCGTTTTTCACCTCACCCGCAGGTGATTGGCGCTGCGGGGGGCGTAATACACCTGCGTCCCCCGCACATTTCTTCAAGAGGTCGCTTCGAAGTCATCCTTACGCAGATTGTCGTCCCATCTCTCTGCATACCCCATTGGCTCATGCTCGCATCTCTGGAAGTAGCGAAGCAAAGTCCTTGATGCTGTGCATGCAGCTCTGCTCATCTGATTGGCGGACGTTGCGGGTGGTAAAGGCAAAATGCGCCTGGTCCCACCGATCTGCATCCCAGCCCAGGGTCTCTTTGGCCAGGCGGTGGAGCAATTCCGGTTCTTCACGGCCGCGCACGCCCCGCAAAATGGCCTGCACCTGGCGCTCTTCAAGGCTCAAGGGTTGGAATTGGGTTGCCCCCACCACTCCCCCACCGTCTTGGTGTCTGTCTATTTTTCCGTAGAGCAGCTCCTTTTGCCGGGCATTGGCAGCATCCTCATCGGCCTGGGTGATGAAGCTCCATTTCTGGTCTTTGAGCAATCGCCAAAACATCCCGCCGGGATTGAAGGTTGCTCGGCTGCGTACCCGCTCGGCCAGGGCAAAGAACTCCAGCTGTCCCCCATCACTGGGCTCAGCAAGGCCCATCTTGGTTGCCTGGCTGTGCAGCTGGCAAAGCCTTTGGGTATCCCGCAGATCTTCTGGTTGGATGTCCCGAATGTTGGGTGGCCCAGTTCGCTTGCGCTTCCCGGACTTCATTTTCCTACTGCCTGATTGGTCTTCGATAGAAGACCCAGATGGGTTTAGGGCTTTGCCCTTGAGCTTTCTGTTTCTTAGTTCTTCCTCTTGAGGAAGAGCGTCTTGTTTTATTGGGGTCGCAGATTCGCCTCCAAAATGGGCCTGAGGGGTCGCAGATTCACCTCCATTGTCCTGCTCTTTGGCTGGCTTTGTGAGGGTGATCTCATCTTGCCGGCTTTCAGGGAGGGGTTCTTGCGCGCTTGCGGGCTGCCAGTCCGGTTCGATCAAGTCATAGCTCCCCCACCTATTGAGCATGATCTGGTGCGTTGGTAGTTCTCGCAGCCATCCAAGCTCGATCAGATGGACACGGGCTTTTTCTGCAGCACTTTTGGAGATCCCAAAGCGTTTTGCGATCCAACTGGCCTTGGTGCGACCATCAATCCGGTAACAACCCTCCTTGCGCTTCCAAAAGCATCCACGGATGAGTTTGGCGAGGATAACGGCGGTTTGGGCGCGCCCAAACCCTGCAGCGAGGCTGCGCAACATTCGGCGTGGGATAGGCACCTGGCGTTGCCGGTGGTCCAGCTGGTCCAGCATGTGTTGCGCGCCTGTGCGGTGTGCTTCTTCGAGATCACTGATCTTGCGGGCAAAGACAATGGCATGGTTGTCGATGGTGACCAGGCCTGTGCGTGCCAGCTGCCGGATGGCAGCGCGAATGGCTGTGTCTGCGGTCTTGGTGCCCCTCCCCCCCACCAAGCGTTTGAACTCTGCAAGCTTGTAAAGCGGCTTGGCGGCGTTGCCAAAGCGTCGCGTGGCGGCCATTTCATGGGCTGCGAAGGTTATGCGCAAGGCATGTTTGCTGATGGCACCGGTTTGGAAGAGCGACCAGGCCATGCAAAGCTGGGCTGTGGTGACCTGGTGCGTGCCGCCGGCAAAGCGGCTGCAGGTGTATGGATTGGGCTGGGTGGATGGTGAATTTGATGGTGACCTGTTTGGTCTAAGACTCCTGCCCTGCGCCAGTTGTGACGTTGTTTGGACTGCAAGCATGCGTACCTCCTCGTATTGCCGGAAGGTCGCGATAGGCACAAAGCATCCCCAGCCGGGTAACCTGCTTTTGCTTGCTTTGACGGGGGGAGCGTGGTACGGTTTGGGCCTGAGATGACCCGATCCGTGTTGCTCCTCCCGCTTTCAAGCGATGAGATCATCCGGTTTCAAAAGGCCCCTAACCTCTGCTACGGTGATGGGGTCTTTTTGTTGTCTGGATCTACGCCGTGCTTGCGCCCTCCCTGATTGGAGCCCCGGCGCCGATCTGACCAACCGGGCATATGGGGCGTTTGATGTAACCACCTACAAGATGTAGTGATTCCGGTGCACAAGTCAACGTTACCGTAAGACTGTGCAGGGTAAGGAGAAACATTCGGACCCGAATAATCGGGGCTAAACAACCGGACCCGAATAATCGGGGCTAAACACATGGTCCCGTTCGTTCGGGTCCGATTAGTGGTTTATGTTTGGTCCCGAATAGGTGTGGATAATCTAACAAAGAGGCTTGCGCACGGGCATGAAGGCTGGCAAGGTCTTAGTGTGGCGGTTTGTACGGTCCCGATTGTTTGGTTCCGGTCAAGCGGTTCCGAATATTCGGGGCTAAACATCCGGTTCCGATTGTTCGGTCCCGAATACCGCTCTAAAAAAACCTGTGGAGGGATCGATGAGCAATAGCATTTCAAATAGCCGTACGCATGTGATTGCGGTGGGTAACCAGAAGGGTGGGGTCGGTAAATCGACAACGACAGTGAACCTCGCCGCATCACTTGGCAGTCTTGGCAAGAGATGCATGATCATTGATCTTGATGCGAATTGTGGCGCAACACGGATTCTTGGTATACCGCCACAAAGCTATCAGGGCATCTTCGAGGTAATGACAGAAGTCGAAGGTCCGCTGGATGTTGTTCTCGACACCGACCTGGACGAGGGGATTGAGTTGCCGCCAAATGTTAGCCTGATCCCGGCCAACCGAGATTTGGAGCGATTGGATAGCAAGCTGACAGAGCTGCCGCAATATCGCCATGGCGATCATAAGAACTGTCTACGCAAAGCGATAGATCAAATTATAGAGGAGGGGCGGTGGGATTACGTCTTCCTCGATACTGCGCCGAATGTAATGACGCCGACTTCGGCTGCTTATCGCGTAGCAGAGTGGTTCATTCTGACAGCCACACCGGAGCGGTTGGCTATCGAGGGGCTGAATGATGCGCTTGAGGACATCAAGATTGTCCGCGAGGAATGGAATCCAAAGTTGAAGCTCCTGGGTGTTGTCTTGTCCTGCGTGAACAGGCGCACTCGATTGGCCTCGGAGCTTATTCGGTGGGTGGAGGAGACGTTTCGGGCTGCAGGGCAGTTCGGAGACTTCAAAACGAGGGTTAGTCGAGCTGTGGCCGTTGCTCAAGCACAGAACGAGGGCAGAACGATATTGCAGACAGACCCCGCTCACAAAGTGAGCGAAGAATATAGACAGCTGGCCCTTGAGGTCATGGAGCGCGTCAAGGAAGAGAGGCGGCCGATAGCGCCGGTGGGGGACGAGGAGGGTCCTGAGCCACAGGAAGCAGAGAGGGCAGTGAATGGCTAAGAAGCGAACTACACCGCCCATAAACCCATTGAAGCAGGATTTGGTGGCTTCAGTGGTGTCTGCGCCGGCCCCGGCACCTCCAAAGCCGATCGATCATGTCGTGCCGGATGAAAAGGTGGCCGTTCCGACGAGTGGGCGGCAGGCGCAGCCCTCAAGGAAAAAGAGGGTAGGGAAGTCGCAACCGAAGGCGCGTCGTAGTTCTCCTCAGCAGGAGAAGAAGAACACGCAATGGACAGAGCCGGGCAATGTGCAGCTCAAGGCCAGAGTTTCGGATCAGGATGCTGAGGTGATACGCGCCATGGTCCGGAGGCTGGGTGAGAAGACAGACAGCAACCCGTCTGATTCAAGCGTTGCTCGTGCATTGTGGTCGCTCTTCATGTTGATCGAGGACGAGATTGAAGAGCTGCCGCAGACACCTCTGCATAAGCCGGGATACGCGGATAAGAACGGGAACGCGATATACGAAGATGAGCTTGCGAGGCTGATCCACAAGTGTCTCCGCCGCCTACCCGCAAGTAGTTCCGATCGTTCGGGACCACTTGTTCGGTCCCGAACGCAAGCCTCTTGAAGCGATGCTAGACCTGTGAAATATAGAAACCACTATCGAAGCCGAAAGCCAGGCTGCGCTGGCGTTTTGGCCATAACGGCTGATCGCACGCACACCGCCAAAGTGGGGGAGTGGCCTCTTGCTCCTGCAGGGGGATCACCGCGACGGCCTCCTATTGCTGGGGAGTTTCGCAAACAGAGACGAGTTACTTGCGGTTGGCGCTGGCATCGAGGCTGGCCCAGCTTGGGTTTCCCGGCTTACTCAACATCGTTCAAGAGCAAGTGCAGCGTGAATCAAGATAAAGATATGGAGTGCACCAATGACTGACCTTCGAGATACCGCGGAGACCTTGCTGCAGCCCCTGGCCGACAAGACATGTGGCTTTAGGAATTCGTCCCCAATAAGCGGGCGCACAGAAGAGCTGAGGATTGAAGTAGAAGAGCTGCTCCAGCAGGGTGGTAATAGTGAAGAGGTGACATGCGGCTTGCAGGTTATCCGACTTGACTGTGCCTGCAGAAAGGCTCGTTGGGAGGGCAGTACTGCAGATCTGAGTCGCAGTGTTAGAGCGATGCGCCCTCTTGTCGACCGGATTGCAGAGATAGATGAAGATAGTTGGACACTGTCGTTTGTTCGATCGTTCCTTGGAAACAACTTAATTCGGCTGGGGTATCAGACGCGATCACCGCGCGATCTAAATGCAGGCACACGTGTCTTGGAAGAGCTTGCTTGCTCATTTTTTCCGGCACGGGATCAGGAGCACCTTTGGGACAGCATCAAGGGTCTTGGAGGTCTCAAGCGCTGCAATGCCATTCGGCACAGGCTTGTGCATTATGCAAACAACAGAGTCTCGTATCAGGATCTATCCAAGACAGAGATTAAGAGATGTGCATCAGCTCTCCGTGATCTTGGTGATGGATACATTGGATCAATTGTGTGGTCGCCGGGAGTGTGCATTGATGGCGCTGCGATTGCCGTTTTGCGCGTCGCAGTGATGATGCTCAAGCGTCTCAAATCAGGCCTAGAACATGGATCTGCAGATAGGAGAGGAGTTGAAAGCGAGCTGTTTGCAGCAAAAAGTAGCTTGGCGTATGCACGTGCTTTTGTTGTGCATGAGTGGGGGAGTCCTCGCAGGAGGTTTGCGGAAGGGTTTTTGGATAGAAAGGGACGATGGGATGCCCTCTTCACGAAAAGCCTTGGGCTAATCAAAGAGATTCAGAGCGAGCACGGCCACATGGTGGCAAATGGCGAGGATCTACCTTTCCGGTGGGCAAGGACCTTGAGCAATGTGGGGTTTGCAGCCCATATGCTATGGCGAGTAGCGCTTGACAAATCGATGCGGTCGGAGGTTTGCGAGGATGTCAAAAAGGCAGCTGTGCTTATGAGTAGGATGTCTGTTGCGAAGTATTCTCCAGATGACCATCGATATCGCAGCGCAATCAATATTGCGTGCCAGGCTGCCTTGAGTAGAGATGAGATGTTTCTTGAAGCAGACCAAGAAAAGCGAAAACAGAAGGGAGGGGAGGCTATGCGGTTTTACGCACAAGCACTTCGATACATTGCAGATTCTGATAACGTGTATCGCCGCAAAGACTGGCTTGCGCGGATCGACTTGATCAAATCTGCTCAGTGTGATACCAGTATTACGAGCTTGCCGGATCTTTGGGATCTAGGCGATTTGGATACGGGAAACAGGCAGGAGGAGAAATCGTTAGGGAATCAATTCGCTGCAGCTGCATCTGCAGCAGAAGTTGCGACAGATAAAGTGGCGCAGGAACTAGAAAGCGAGCTTGCGCAGGCAAGGCGTTTTGTTCCCAGCGGGATAGAGGATCGTCAGGCGTTGGTGGATGGGGTGGAAAGAGCTTTTGCACTTGGTTTGGTGATCAAGGTGGATGGAGAAGAGGTCAGCAAGTTGGATCTCCAGCGGGGGAGGACATTGACGTGGATTTTGCCGAGTGGGGGGGCACTTGGATTCCGGAAACACGCGGCCACGGTGAGGCGGCCGGGTATACGCCCAAGCGCAACGCATGCCCTCAACCTAGAACTAAGAAATCTTAGTCAATAACGGTGACCTCCTAGTCTCTGCGGTCTAGAGGAGAGCAAGAGCCCCACACCATGGGCACTTGGAGCAAGGCATTTTGCCATGCTTACCTTCTGTAAGGAGCCTCTCCCGTGTCTCAAGCCCCCAAAACCAATCAGGTTAGGTCCACATCCAAATACGGTGGGCCCGAAGTTCTCGCTGACCCGATCCCATCTGGAGACCACCCAGACTTTGGTGGGGTACCCAACGGACTTGGGCGCCGTGCCCGCAAACGTATCGAAGTCCAGTTGGATTGGCACAAGCCAGACCCAATGGATGTGGCTCAGGAAGTCATCGATGCTGCAGAGCTCATGACGGACGCCGATCACCCTGAAAATTTCGTGCGTGAGACCCATGGTCACCTGTTCAAGGAGGCAGCAGGGAGCGGGTGGGGGAGGTTTCAAACGCTCGCCAGGCACATCGAAACCACACGTGCAACGGCACACGACTACATCGATGCCTTGGGAAAGATGATCCGTGGATTGCCGCATGAGATCATCGTCAATGAGAACGCCACTCCCTGGAATGTGCTGTCCTGGATGAAGTCCATTCTCTTCGGAGCAGGTGCTGTGGCCATGATGGTGATGTCATGGCTACAGGTGACCACGACAATGATTTTGCAAGGCGTCGTCGAGACAAAGCTTGAAGCCAGCGGGTACACGATAGTGCCTCTTGCAGCCACGATCGGTCTCAAGGCAATCGGAGACCGTATTGATCACGAAGACTCCAGGACGCGGTTTATATGGAGCATCGGGGGGATCGGAATGGCCTTTCTGGTGGTGTGGGTTGGTGTCTTTGCAAGTAGTTATGGGCACACTCTCTCTCCAGAGCTTTTGGTGCTGCCCGAAGAGGGTGAAGAAAGTGCTTCTGACATCACATGGCTTTTGCTTGGGACGGGCCTTCTAGCAGAGGTGTGCTTTGGCATGGTGTTTTTCGCCGCCATTGACCACATCGTTGCTAGCCACCGTGAGCGTGTCCCTAACAAAAATCGCCAACGCTTAGAGCGCCTGGCCCAACGTGTCCGCGACATGGTCGCATGGGTTGAAGATACAGCCCATCCACAGATTACAGAGATCCTGGAGTGGCATGAAAGCGCCCATGCCTCGCTGATCAACCGTGCCTTGGTGCTGTTTAGAAAGCGCGATGGACTGCGTCGCAACACCGTGGCGCTCCGGGAGATGCAGGATGGATTGAGTAGAGAAAGTAGCCTTGCGCATTCGCGGAAGGATTTTAACCCCAACAACAACGGAGCAGAAAGATGGTCAGAATAGCTTTTCTTGCCGCAATGCTGATGCTTGCGGATCCTGTTACGACTCAAACTACAACAGTGGTGGGGGTGCCTTCCACCATGTTGGAAACCACGTCAACTGCGGTCTTGGAAGCAGCGATGACGCTGATCAAGGCATCAAAGATAGGCGATAAAATTGCCATTTTCGATGCTCGGACCCAGCAAACGATTGCGACCCTGCGCATTCCATCAGGGGTGTATCGTGCGAGGCTACGCAAGCTGAGCAAGGAGATTGGGAAGTTGAGACGCTTCCTCAAACGGCCTGCTTCTACCCGCCAAGCGGATCGCGAAGAGATCAGGTGGCCACAGTTTTTTTCGACCGTGGCCGCAAGTGTGCGTCACGGGGCTGGGAAGACAAGGGTTTTGCTATACGGACAACCTGCGTATCTCGATGCAAGAGACAAGGCGCAAAACTATGGGCGAGGAACAGTCCCAAACGATGCATTTATCAGTGCTCCGAGCTCCAAAAGTGTCTTTGGAACCGCGGATAAGCGCGGCACTTTGACAGAAGTCGTTGTCCATTTTTGCTATGGGACGGACCGGTTTCAAAGCGAGCTAGAACGTCGTGCCTCGATGCGGTTTATTGCGTTGGCCTGCAAGGAGATGGGTGCCACCCTCAGCACCTTTGAAGTCTCATCAGAGGTTACCCTGGAACGGATGACGGAAGGGGCCAGTGACCCGGTTCTGCCTGATTTGGAGCTGAATCGTGACGAGACGGAATTCGTCATGATCCATTATGTCGGCAAGACGGTAGAGAAGACGAGGGCAGACGAGAAGAAGCAGAAATCAGAGATCAGAACTCCGGCGCCACAGACTACTGTTGGCCCGAAGACGTTGAAGCAGAAACCTGCGATCAAGCAAGCGCTTGAGGCAGGTGCAGCGAAGGTATCCAAACCAAAGATAGGGTTTTTGCGTGTGGCAGCTGTTTGGGTGTCTGATGGCAAAGGTGCAGACGTCGATTTGTACCTGCGTCCTTCGCCAACGGCTGGTGAGCTGTATTTCTCAAACAAGGAGACAGCCGAAGGCCATTATCTGCGGGACCAACAGTCATCACACCCGGACCTTGGGGATGGCAACTGGAAAGCTGCTTGGGAGGTGATTGAGGTAAGAAAGGGAAATCTTGGATCCGCAAGCTGCTGGCTGAATTTGTTCAAAAACTCAAAAGTAAGCAAAGTCGAAGGGTTGGTGCGATTCCAGTTTGCGGACCAGATGGTGGACATGCCGTTCTCGTTTGCAGGGGGAGAAGGGGACAGCGCTAAAGGAAGAGACCAGCGTGACGGTGATCCAAACTGGATACGGGTCAGTGTTCCAAGGATGCAGCCACAAAAGGCGGGGCGGTGATGGTTTCTCTGGAGAACATCACCAAGGGATTGATGGTGGATGTCGGCAAGCTCCTGGAGCAGCCCTGTGAGGCTTCTCATGGCCTAAAGATGTTACGCGGGCAATTGGAGGGCATGAAGAGATCCATCGGCCGCAAGGCGGCTTCTGAGGCCCTGTCAGCCTTGCGTAAAAGCGACCAGGATATCGGTCGTGCTAGGCAACGAGAAATTGCAGAGGCCATCGCACGCACCCTCAAGCCTTTGGGGGTGATCCTTATCCCCGGCACCCCTCCCAAACGTGGCCATCGCAAAGGCAGTGCGAAGCCGGCGGCCCCAACCGCCATGCCGGCAAGCACAACATCAGAATCCAGACCTGAGTTGAAGGCAGATCTCGCTCCGGGCGGTGGTGAGAATGTCTCCGGCCTTGGCTGCAGGAAGTTGGGACTGTGAGGTTTCGCGGGAAAATTCTGGATCCACATCCTCCAAAAGAGCAACCCTCTGACCTCTTCACCAGCATGCTGCGTGGCGTACCGGGTGGGTTGGCGCCGCAAGCCGCACACCAGGTCTTTTTGTCGGTGGAGGAATTGGCCTCTATGCAGCGCTTTGTATTTGATCCCAAACACCCCAAGGGCAAGGTGCCTTTGGGGGTTGTGGGGGCGACGATGCGCAGCAAAGAGATGTTTGATGGGCGCATCGAGCATGCGGCCATGGGCGGCCATTTTTGCGGCAACTACGATGACCGCCATCGTTTGCTTTGCGTGGGCAGTAGGGGTGGGAAGGCACGCTGCTACCTGGTGCCTATGTTGGTGACCGACGGTGTGAATTCGTACTTCTGCGTGGATGTTAAGGGGGATTTGGCCAAAGAGACCGCGTTGTTCAGGAGCAAGGTTTTAGGGCAGCGGGTGGCACTCCTGGATGGATTCAAGATCACCGGACCTGCATGTGCGTCGCTGCGCACTTCGTTCAATCCATTGCGTTTGATGGATCCAGCGGACCCGGCATCCCTGGTTGAGCATGCAGCACAGATTGCAGATGCGGTGGTCTTTGAATCTTCGCATTTCGGGGATAGTCACTGGAATGCTACGGCAAAAGCCTTTCTCGAAGGGGTAATCATGCATGTGGTGACGGACCCCGACATCCCACGACCGCGTACCATGGCCGAGGTATGGCATCAGATTATGTGTCACGCCGATGAAGGAGGAGAGCTACAAAAGAAGATGTCGAGATCCACAGCGGCCGGTGGCGCGATTGCTGCTGCCGCGGCTGAGTTCTTCGGCAAGGAAGATAGGGAACGATCAGGCACATTATCGACCTTGAGGCGGCATCTGCATTTTCTCAGCTATCCTGCAATGCAAGAAATGTTGGGTGACAGCGATCTGGATCTGGGTGACCTGCTTGCAAAGCCTGATCCCATGACCATCTATTCCTGCATTCCAGCAACGCTGCTTGGCCCCTGCGCAGGATTTTCACGTATGCTGGTCAATTTGATGATGAGTGCATTTGAGCGCAACCCAACACGCGATGCACACCAACACCAGACAAGTGGGGGACATCGATGCATCGCGATTCTAGATGAATTTTTTGCATTGGGCCGTATGGATAGTCTGGCTATGGCTGCAGGTCAGATCGCAGGCCTTGGATGCACCCTGATGCCTGTCCTGCAGGATCTTGGTCAGCTCTCGATCTATGGAAGCAATGCGGAAACTTTCCTCGGCAATGCGGGCACGCTGAGCTTCTTTGGGAATTCCGACTCCAAGACCCTGAGTTGGATTGAGGAGCGGCTGGGGACCACCACAGTGCAAAGTGTGTCCAAGAGTAGCCCGTCATTGCGTGCTGCGGTGGGGGAGGGGGCCCTTGGTGCATCGTTTAGCCAAAACCAGCACCCGATGATGACCAAGGCGGAAATTGCCAAGTTTTTTGACCGGGATGATCCGATGGCACGCCAGCTGGTCATCTTGCCTTCTGTCGGTCCCGTCATCATGCAACGCATAATCTACGACAAACACGAGGCTTTTGAAGGCTATCGCCAATGGATGCATAAACATGGGACAGGCGCGTAGGGCACTGCTTCACTGGCCGCCGGCCTGGCACACGGATACCGGCGATGTGCGCATTGTCGGCCGGTGTCTATCGATGGAGCGGTGGGTCCGCATTCATATTGCTGCACGCCTGATGGTGGCTGCATTTGGTCTGTTTGTGATGGCTGTGACCACGCTGGAATTTTGGGCCAATGGGCAAGGGGAGATGGAGCGTGTTTTTTGGCGGGTGCATCACTGGATTTACCAGCACGAGCTCAACTGGCTGGAAAAAGCGCTGACCTACAACAAGAAACCTGGCGAGCTTGACCTCGTCCTGTTTTTGACTGGGATCGTTGTCTTCATCGGGACGAAATCGTTTGGATCCTTCCTGGCAGGCGGGATTGTGTTGCTGGGTTCAGGGCTGATTGGCAACCGTTTCGATATCACGGTTTCGCCAAACCAGGTGACCCTGCATCGGCGATGGGGGAGGGATCTGAAGCTCGATCGGGATAAGGACAACCTACAGGTACGGGTAGTGCCGCCAGAGGAATATTATTCGAAGCACAGTCCAAGTGAGTTGCAGGACCGTGGGTTTCTGACGGGTCGCATCCATCATCCTCCGGCAGTGGTGGAGCTGGTCCATTGTTGGCGGCGCTACAAGGTCATCATGGCCCGTCGAGAAGATGAGGCCGAGGCCATCGTCGTGCGGTGCAATGAGGCTCTGGTCGCCACTCACCCGACTTTTTCTTTCCCAGCCCTGTGAGGAGCAACATGAGCTTTCAGAAACCGGAAGACTCAACAAAAACGATCCAATGAAAGACAAACTAGAACCCGGGGAGATGTCGCACATATTTGTCCGCAAGGCCTCAAAGGCCCCTCCGCATCATGATGCCGGCGAATTGACACGAGAATTCAATTATGCGGAGGTGCGGCCAGAGGACGATCATGCAGAACCAAGCCTCGAGCATAATTTGGAGGCTCCAGGACTGGGTGGTGCGCCGGCACCACTGTCCATCGAAGAGCAGCGTGCTTCGCGCATGGAGGAGTTACAAGCCTCTCTCAGCCAGCAATTCAACCGTACAAGCAAAAAGAGGGCGAATGAGCCGGAGCTTGGTCGCTGACGACTTTTCTTGCAGAGCGGTGCTGAACCATGCTAGCTTGAAATATGGCTAGATGGTTTCGAAGAGAAAGCGAGATTGAATACTGGATGCAGCCCTATACGGGGTTGGTGATGATGCCAGGCTACAAGCGCGTGTTGCACCAAAACACCCGCCTGTTCTTTGACCTTTACTGGCAGCTCTTGTGGATGGGATACACAGAAACGCAGCTTGCTGACTACGTAATCCGCCGGCGATGGGGCACGACCCCCCCGGTGTCAGGATAGATGTCGCCTCTGAGGATCGAGGGGACCCGACCAAAGCTTGCTTTGGTTGGGCTCGATCCAACAAGTTCACCCACAGGGTGAACGCCCCCCATGGGGGGCGAGTTTTCCACAAGTTATCCAGTGGGGCGGTGGAGTGATGATTCTTGGTTTACAGCAATGGTTTCAAAGTGCGCATGGTCCAGCGAATGACCGACACTGGTCCTTCTCGGATAACTGCGCCGGATTTGGCAGCAGAGGTTGGAGTTGCCCAATCGACCCTCTGGCGTTGGGTAAGGGAAGCACGTACCGTTTCCTTGATGAGCGGTACAGGAGGCAAGCCCGAGAAGGGATCGAAAAGTCCACGTCAGTGGACCCCAGAAGAGAAGGTGCAGGTCGTTATGGAGGCCATGAAAGTGGCCGAGGAGGATCTGGGAGAGTTTTTGAGGTCAAAGGGACTGCACTCTGTCGAGCTCGAAAACTGGCGCAAACTAGTCATGGAGGCGGCACAATCCGCTTTCAGCAACCCCAAGAAGGCCAAGCGACATGGTGCTTCGCCGGATGCGAAGAAGATCAAAGCACTGGAAAAGAAGATCCGCCGCAAGGACAAGGCCTTGGCCGAGGCTGCAGCTTTGCTGGTGCTCCAAAAAAAGTCCAAGAGATCTGGGGGGACGAGGACAGCGACACACCCACGAGCAGCGAGACCTGATTTTAGGATTGGTCACAGAAGCCATCAACAACGGTGCCCGGCTGCACAAGGCGTGTGGGACCCTTGGCGTAGATTCAAGGACACTACAACGCTGGAAGCGGCAGGGCATCGGTGAAGATCGGCGAGCTGGCCCAAAGAGCGTGGTCGGCAACAAGATCAGCTCTGCTGAGCGAAGTATGATCCTGCAAATCCTCAACTCTCCAGAGTATCGCGACCTTTCTCCCAGTCAGATCGTGCCGAGGCTGGCCGATCAAGGAATCTATCTGGCATCTGAATCCACGATGTATCGAATCTTGCGCGAGGAAAAGCAGCTCAAGCATCGCGCTGCTGCCAAGCCAGCAACACATCACCATCCCCGCGAACTGGTGGCAACAGCACCCAACCAAGTATGGAGCTGGGACATCAGTTACTTGCCTGGCCCGATCCGCGGGAAGTTTTACTACCTGTACACGATCATCGATGTCTTCAGCCGAGACATCATGGGCGAAGCCATCTATGAGGAAGAATGCCAGGTATTGGCGGCAGCCTTGATCCAATCGGCTTGTGATGCGCAGGGAGTGGATCCTGACAGCTTGGCTCTTCACTCCGATAACGGTGGTCCAATGAAGGGCAGCACTATGCTGGCAAAGCTTGAAGAACTCGGCGTCATGGCTTCATTTAGCCGGCCTGGTGTCTGTGACGACAATCCCTACTCAGAGTCCCTCTTCAAAACAGCCAAATACCGTCCAGAGTATCCTGCCCGACCATTTGAATCGTTGGAGCATGCGAGGACCTGGCTGGTGGCGTTTGTCCAGTGGTATCGGCACGAGCATCGGCATAGCGGCATCAAGTTTGTAACCCCTGCTCAACGCCATGCGGGGGAAGACATTGTCATCCTGGCAAAACGCCGGGAAGTGTATGAAAAAGCCCGTGCACGAAATCCAGAGCGCTGGTCAGGAAACGTGCGGGATTGGTCGCGCATCGAAACTGTCAGGCTCAACCCGAACACCCATCATGCAGCTGCGGAGGCAGCATGATGAATACATTTCAGGCGACAACTACCTTGACACCTACCGCTAATCTCCTTTTCTTCATAGCATTACGATGATGAAAACCGCAATCCTTTGTCTCTCTGCTCTCGCGTTCAGTGCTTTTGGCACGGCAATCCCAAGTGATTCCGATGATCAAATCCAACAGGGAGTTGGAAGCGTCGCCTTGGCAAGCCTTGCCAGTCCGCCTGCACCGATGCCGGGACTCCAAATCGATGAGTTCTTGGTGCCGCAGTTGCCCATGTTCAATTCTCGGAATATCGATCCCTGTGCAGATGATGCAGTTGGCACCGGTGAAGGATGCTGCGACGGAGGCAATAGCCAAACTGGCGGTGGGGGACCAGGCTCTAACGACTTAGGAAGCCAGTCCATCCTGTTGCACAGTGGCCAAGAGATGCGTCAGGAAACTGACTTGTTCTTGTCGGGTCTAGATTCAGCAATCAGCCTCAAGATCATGCGCCGCCACACCACAAGGCGGGATGAGGCCAGCTCCATTTTCGGGCCAGGTTGGGCATTCAACTATGACCACACTTTTGAAACGGTACTGAATCCCGATACCAGTGCGGTTACCACGCTGCTCTTCGATGGATTTGGGCGGAATGACTCCTTTGTCTACAAGGGGCTTGTCAATTTCGTCCATGTCTGGGAAGGGACTCAAGGCCGCTTGGACGCTGCAACCTACGATGACGTCAATGACAAGCTGACAGTGCGTCGTCCTGGTGGCACCAGGATGGTGTTCCATGTCTACGACGAGAATGCTGGCTTCCCCATGAAGGGTTTCCTGCATGAGATCATCTCACCAGACGGCAACAAGATCATCCTAAACTTCGACTCCATGAGCGGGACCGGCAAGATGACGCACATCACCGATTCCTACAAGCGCCGCATCGATCTTACTTACGATTTGGTGCACACGGATCTTGTGGCCAAAATCAAGGACTTCAGCAACCGCGAAGTGATCTACACCTATGACGCGGACAAGGATTTGATTGCAGCGCAAGCACCTGTGGCCACAGGACCCGATGCGCCACCAGCAGGGAAGATCCAGACCAGGCAGTACAGCTACTTCAAGGATGCGCAGAACCATCCTATCCTTGCCCATGCTCTGACAGCGATTTACTACCCTAACGAAAACCCTTCGGGCTATATCCCACAAGTTACGCCAGTCAATCCTCGCCTTGCCTGGACCTACATCACTGACCCCCAAGACGACTTCTATGGCTGGGTTGAGACCCACACCATTGGCAACACGACGGTAGGGGCAGATTTAGCAGCAGGCGGGACGTTTCAATACGATTATGTAGACCTTGCTCCTGCGAATCCCGTTGGGATCAATACACCCCTGGTGGAAACCATCGTGACCGATCGCCGAAACACGGTGATCACGACCGAGTTCAACTTCCTGGGGCAGATGCTCAAGGAGATTGTCGCTACCCAGAACCCAGTCATTCGTACGGGCACATCGGCGGCCAACTATGTCATGGAGTTCACCTATACGGACGATGGTCTGCTGCTGACTTCCAAGGACCCTTTGGGTGTGCAAGTCAGTGTGACCTACCCTGATCCGCTGCACAGCCCAGCTCCGCTACGGTCCAACATGGGCAACGTCCTCAAGAAGCGGGTTACTCCTGACTCAGTCCGCTTCTCGGATCCCAACCAGCCCTTCATTGAGGTCAATACCACCTATGACCCGGTGTTCAATCGACCCTACAAGGTGACGGATGAGCGTGGGTATACGACGACCTACATCCCTGATTATGCGGAGAACTTGGCCGCAGCCAAAACTACATTGGCTCCACAGCTGGGCATCACTGAGGCTGATTTGGTCGCGCAATGGGCTAGCAGCTATTGTCAGGTGGTCGATGAGGCTTCTGATGTCAACGACGATGGTGCTTTTGTGCCGCAGCTCTGTGGCAATACGATCAGGATTGAGTATCCAGACGTGAGTCTGCCATCTCAGTACACACTGCTGGACAGCAACCTGTTGACCTTGAGTGCAACTCAGACCGCCTACGAGACTTTCCAATACAACGTGTTTGGCCAGCTCACCCGACACCAGGATGCGGAAGAAAACATCCACAAGCATTCTTACTACAGTGAGGATAACCCCGACGGGTATGGGGTCACTGAGGTGGTAGGTGGGAATGCATTTGAAGGCGGCTACCTGAAAGAAACCATCACTGATGATGATCCAGGTGCTGGTCTAGGAGGTGGCCGCAACAGCGGTCAAAACCCCACGTCAGTGGAGAGGACTGTCAGGTACGAATATGATGCCCAGGGGACTTACCCAGCAAATCCGTGGGGTGTCCCCACTGCGATTGAGGATGGCCGAGGGATTGAGACGCACTTCTACGTCAATGAGTTGGACCAGATCGTTGAGATCAAGCGGGCTGCCGCCATCGCGGGGACTCCTCCTGGCCTGACCGCATATGGCTACACCAAGACCATCTTCCGTGATGAGAACAACAACGTGGTGAAGGAAAGCGTCCAGAATGCAGATGCTTTGGATGGTGACACTGCGCCAATCGTAACCACCTGGGCCTACGACATCCTGGATTTCAAAAGGAAGGAGATCCTGGATGTGAATGGTTTGGATGCAACCACTGCTGATATCACAACCACTTACAAGTACGACGCCAGCACCAACCTGATTGAGCGGGTGCGGGGCTTGGGAACGAGTGATGCTTCCAAGGATGAGTGGATCTACGACGAGCGCAACATCCTGTTCAAGCAGACCCGTGGTGCGGACGTGCCTGCGATCGCATCGGCGACGACCACAGAGATTGATGCTGTTGGAAACATCACCGCCAAGGTGGATGCCTCGGGCGACAAGGTGGAAATGGAATACGATGGCTATAATCGCCTGCTAGAGATCAAGGACCGCGAAGCCCAGCCCACCATCTATTCCTATGACAAGGCCAGCAATGTGGTCAACAAGAAGAGGAAAGGCGTCATTGGTGCTTTGCAGCCCACCGAAGTGCTCCAGGGTGAGACGACTTTCCTCTTTGACGAGCGCAACCGCCTCTTCAGAAAAGATGATCACCTGTTCCACATTGGAACATTCACGGTTGGAACTACTCTGGATGACGGAGCGCTTCTTCCTGGCGATGGGCTCATTACGGAACTCTATATCCGTGATCGTCTCAGTCGAGTTGTGGGGCACATTGATGCGGATGCAGATCCGACGGCTATCAACTGGGATGGTGCCGGCAGGAAGATGTGTGTGACAGACCCTGCGACCAACAAGAAGCAGTACGTCTACGACCTCAATGACAACGTCACCAAGGTCAAAGAGGAAGAGTATTCGGCGCTCATTCAGATTGATGAGGAGTTTGAGACGATGTTTGAGTATGACTCGCTCAACCGTCGGACAAAGCTCACTGAACCCAATGGTCAGGTCACGACATTCGAGTATGACTCTAGAGATAATCTGAAGCGCAGGGAGGACCATCTGGGTAACCATGTGGAGTATCCTCGTGACCGCCTCAGTCGTGACCTTGGGAAGGTGACGTACCTGTCTGCGAATGGTCTGGCGGCAACTGCAGGCAGCAACATTGGTGACATCTCGGTCGCCAACGAGTGGGACTTCTTGCACCGCCTGCACAAGCAGGTCGACGATAAGAGTAACGAGACGGCTTATGACTGGGATGATCTGGATCGCAAGGTAGGGACCACCTATGGGGACGGTAAGACTGAATCGTGGAGCTACAACACCGACAGCGAGCTTTTAACTCATACCAATCAGATGGGATCTGTGGCCACCTGGGTCCATGACAAGAAGGGACGTCCAACCTCGATGTCGGTCGTCAATACGGATCCCAGCGTCATTGGGTCAACCTTGAGACAGTTTGCCTACGATGCTTTTGACCGTCTGTGGGGTCACTTTGATAAGAATGGCCCTCTGGGGACCGA
>CBDFNI010000007.1:0-310901 GCA_965250175.1 Planctomycetota bacterium
CTGTAGAAAAGTCCACAAAGTTGAGCGGGCCAATACCGTTGGGGTCAATGGTGTAGGTGCCTGACATCTGCGCCACACCCATGGGTGCCAGACACAGAAGAAGACCAACAAAAGCAGGAGCACGCAAATTGAATACATTCATGATTGGTTCCTTAGAAGCTCAGAGTTGCTGCATTGGACATGGCCAAGCCAATCCCAGCTGCTTGTGGATCGATGACGCCCCACTGAATATGCGCCTGCATGCCAAGGAATAATGGATCCGTGGGCAGGTTGATTGGGAAGCTGGCCTGCCCATTTCCTGGCCCTGTTCCCCCGCCCACTGCCACGCCGAATTGAATGGTAGGACCCACCAATAGCTCGCAGCCACCTCCGAAGTCATAAGGCAAGGACCCTCCAGCCCAAGTCGTGGTGGAAGTTCCAATCACCAAGTAGGCATTGACTCCAGGCCCGCCCAAGGCGTTGCTCAAGGTGATAGCAAAGTCAGTGGAACCCCAACGGACCTCACCAGAGCTACCAATGGCTGGCACAAAGCCGCCACTGCCTGGGCAGCCGACGCCAAAGGTAGTGAAATCCAAGGCCGCGGAACTTTCATAGGCTCCAATGGAAGGTTGGGCCGAACGTGGTGTGCCCTCCACATCGTCGGTGATCCAAGGTCTGGTATTCACAGCCGCTGCCATACCAGGAGATGGGCCCACTAACCTCAGTCCAATTGGAGGATTCGCAACATCGACAAACAGTGGGTCGGCGTGAATACTGTTTGCGTCAAAACCTGTATTCGCTTGCCACTGCGCAAAGGTATCAGCACTGGGAGGCCCCTGGTTAATAGAGGAAGGGTCGAAGCTAAAGTACAGGTTGCCATCCAAATCCACACTCAGAGGATCGGTTGTCGAGGTTTGGATCGCTTGCCAGTTTAATTCTGTCACCAAGACATTGTTAAACAGATTACTTTTCCCGGTAGGTGTGCCATACAGTGTCAAACAAAGGCCGCTATGCACCCAAACCGTATTGTGATCAACATCAACACTGTGCCCCAATAAGAGGCCGCTGGCGGCACCGGGGCCGGGGCCGGTTCCTAACGCGTTGGAGATTACGTTATTGTAGATACGAGTTCGCAAACCGGACCCATCGCCCAGAGGAGTAAGTGAGATCACAGCCTCAACAGCGCTCGCCTGAATAGTATTGTGGTGGATATCAAATTCTTCCACTCCATCAAAACGGAGAAATTTGTTGAGCATGTTCACCGCAGTGTTGTGATGAAAGCTCCAGCGCTTGGCTCTGCCTTGGCCATTAATATGAATGCTCTTGCCACTAAACACACAGTTGCGAATTTCAATATCAGTACAGCTGCCATTCGCAATGATCGCGGGACCTCCTCCTAAACGGAACTCCAAACCGTCAATGACCACCCAGCTCACGGGAAAGTTGTCCGTATAATCATCAATATGGAGGATCACTGCAGAGAAAGGAGGAGAACTCAACTTGGCCGCCAAAGGAGTCGGACTCATGTAGGTCACGGTGCTGGTAGCTGATGCACCTGGAATCGGTGCGAGACGCCAAAATGCTTCGTGGTCACCCGGCGCAATTTCAAATACGACCGGTCCATTCACTCCCTGCACTGCTAGTGGTATGACGCAGAATTAGTAGGCCTTTATATTAAGCCTCCCTACGCTTGCGGTGCGTAGGTATCGTTGGAGGCAAGACGATGCGCGTTGCAGTAGAGATTCAACTTACCAAGAGCGAGCGAAGCACCCTGACGAATTGGTCACGCAGTCGGAGAATTTCGGTGAGGCAAGCTCAGCGAGCCCGAATGATCCTTCTTGCCGCTGATGGCTACTCGAATGCGGATATAGCTGAGGAGATGAGGGTCAAGCGACACACTGTGGGGTGTTGGCGAAACCGCTTCAGCGAGCATCGCCTCACTGGTATAGAGAAGGACCTTCCTCGGGGAGGTCGTCCCCGTGCGAACGAGGAAGTTGAGAGTGAGATCATCCGCATGACTACGCAAGAGATCCCCGCGAACGCGACACACTGGAGCACGCGACTCCTTGCAGAGGAGATGGGAATCACGCAGTCGATGGTCCACCGCACATGGAAGGCCAACGGTCTGAAACCTCACTTGGTGAAGACGTTCAAGGTCAGCAACGATTCTCGGTTCGAAGAGAAGCTGCGCGATGTGGTAGGTCTCTACCTGAATCCACCCGAGAATGCACTCGTCTTTAGCGCGGACGAAAAGACGTCAATTCAGGCTCTCGATCGGACCCAGAAGAGCCTTCCACTGGTCAAGGGTCGATGCGGCACGATGACTCATGACTACAAGAGGAACGGAACAACCACCTTGTTCGCCGCGATCGAGTTGGGTCACGGCGAAGTGATCGCAACCTGCATGAAGCGACATCGACATCAGGAGTGGATCAAGTTCCTGAGAATGATCGACGAGCAAACTCCAGCTGAACTCGATCTGCACGTCATCGCCGACAACTACGCCACACACAAGCATGAGAAGGTTAAGCGGTGGCTGAAGCGCCATCCGCGATTCCACATGCACTTCATCCCGACAAGCAGCTCGTGGCTCAATATCGTGGAGGGGTTTTTCCGCAATCTTGATCAAAAACGCCTGAAGCGCGACGCGTTTCGCAGCGTCCCTCAACTCAAGAAAGCAATCATGGACTACATCGATAACCACAACGACAATCCGAAGCCGATTGTTTGGACCAAGGCCGCCGACGAGATCCTCGAAAAAGTCGGTCGCGCACGCGCTGCACTGAAAATGCCCCAACAGAGCGCATCACACCACTAGCTGGTATGCGGGAGTAATGAAGTCTGTAAAATTCCGCGGCCCAGTACCATTGGGATCAATGGTGTAGGTGCCGAACATTTGCGCCGTTACTGGCGAAGCAAAGGTACAGAAAGCCAAGAACAGAGTGAGGGCGGAGCATAGTTTCATTTTCTTCCTCTGGGGCCGTTCTTCCGGGACGGCTCTTCCGGGACGGCTCTTCCGGGACCGTTTCTCCCGGTCCGTGGAGAGCAGGGTCTAAGGGAGGGAAGATTCTAGAGCAGCCGAAAATCAGCACCAGCGGAATTATTGCCACCCATAACGGAGCAGCGCAATTGACCCACCTACTTTCAGGGATCGAACAAGCTAGAGCTTCAAGCTGGCACCATTGGACACCGCCAGGCCGTTGGCTCCTCCAGCAGGATCCATCACTCCCCATTGGAAGTAGATGGTCATATCTTCCAGGCTGGGATCCACGGGCACAGGAATGTTGAAGTTGGCAGTACCCGCGCCAGGCCCAGACCCACCACCCACAGCAACACCAAAGATCGCCTCCGGCGAAACCAACAAGCTACAGCCACTACCAAGATCAAAGGGGAGCGAAATACCGGACCACATGCTGTTGGAGGTGCCGATGACGAGGTTGGCCATCACCCCAGAACCACCCAGGGCATTGTCTAAAGTGACAGCGAAGTCAGCCGATCCCCAGCGGCGCAAACCAGCACTGCCGATAGCAGGAACCAGGCCGCCGCTACCAGCGCAACCGACGCCAAAGGTGCGAAACTTGATCCGCGGCATCCCCTCGAAAGCGCCAACAGAAGCCTTGGGCAAGCGAGGCGTACCCTCAAAGTCGTCAGTAACCCATGGGGCCAGATCCGTCGCCATGCCAATGGCTGGCGATTCCCGGCGCAGCTTCAAACCCTCGGGGAGCTTGGCCGCATCTTCAAAGGCCGGGTCTGCTTGAATGCTGTTCTGGTCCATTGTTGTCACCGCTTGCCAAGAAGACAAGTCAGGCCAACCCTGAAAGCTGGTCGTCAGATAATCAATCAGCTCAGGAGCATTGATGGTCCAATAGATATTGAAGTCACTAAATGAGAAGTAGGGACGAAAAGTATGAACTCTGAGAACAGGTCCACGATGCAAATTGATCAAGATGTTGTTGCGGATCACACTCTCCCGTTCAAAAACGCGGCTTGCAGCCACGCATGCACCTCCATCTGAATTCGTATTGATCAGAATAGTGTTGTTATCAATGTCCACATTTATCGCAGAAGAGACATCCACGGCCGTGCCCGACAAACTGCCATACATGACGTTGTTGTAAATCCTACTGCGCGCACTTGCGCCAGCAGACGAAGTCAGCACGATGCCTCCAGCCAAATGCATCGCTACTTCGTTGTGGTGCACGTCAACGCCTTCGACTCCTTCGAGTGTGATGAGAGTTCCCGCAACCTCAAAAGGGGAAGGCGGAGGCGACCGAAAGACATTGTGGTGAATCCGCCAACGAAATGCGCGAGTCTGCCCATTCACAAAAAGGGTTGTCCATTTGAAATAGCAGTTGCGGATATCCATGTCGGTGCAGCTGCCCGTTGCAAAGATTGCCCGTTTTCCACGACCAACAAAGAACTCAAAGCCGTCTAGAATCACCCACCGCACTGGGTTGGCATCGGTGAAGTCATCGATGGTGATGATGTCACCTGCAGTCGGACCTGAGCTAAGCCTTGCCGCCAGAGACACTGGACTCTTGAAGGTGACGGTGTTGACAGCTGTGGCCCCTGGAATGGGAGTGATTTTCCATTGTTCTCCATAGATACCGGGAGCCACTTCTAGAACTACTGGACCATTCACACCCTGCACCGCAAGCGCAGCAGTGGCGGAAGAGAAGTCCACAAAGTTGAGAGGACCAGTACCACTGGGATCAATGGTGTAGGTGCCGGACAACTGCGCCACAGCTAGTGAAGGAGTGACGCACAGGGCCAAGAGCAGATTGCATGGGGATCGCAAGTTCATGGTGTTCCTCCGGCCGTGTTCTTCCGGCAGATGGTGGGCAGAATCTCAGGACCCGGATTCTAGGGCCCTGCACATGCGGGGCCAGGGGAATCCCAACCCCTACCCCAACCCCAACCCCAACCGAGAGACTCAGCGCTCCAATGGCAAGGACACTTCACCGCAGAGCACTTGATCCGCAAAGGTCCAGATGCGGTCGCTGCCCTCTTCATAGACCAGGACATTGGCCACGATGGGCTGACCGAGCTTGATACTAAATGGAGCAGCGCCTGACCAAGGGACCCAGTCCTGCAAGATCTTCATGCTTATATCCTGCCCCAATCTATACACCTCTTGCTCCACCCTGATTTCCAGACTGCGGCCTTCGGGCTGCGGCAAGACAAGCTGCAACAGTGGCGGTTGCAGCTCTCTTGCTGCAGGCAGGCAAACCTTGTCGGGCATGTTGCTCAGATCCCGCAAGAGGGTCCACTGCAAGCTCAGCTTTCCTGGAGCAGAGGCGTGAATGGATGCTTCGTCTTTTTTCCAATGCGGCAAAGACAGGGTAAAGTTGCCATCAGCATCGCATTCAGCTCGGCGGTGCTTGGTGTTGTAAGCAGCACCCGGCAACAGCAACCCTGTAAGAGCCCCGCTGGTTCGCCAGGACCACAGCTCCACATCATCAGCAACCAACAAGGTCGCTGGAATTCCAACACCGGCTTCATCCTGCACCTGCCCTTGTGAGCTGGGAATCTTCTCCGCCGGCAGCTCCAGCATGGATTGTTGGGCCAGACGAACCAGAGACATCAACCCACTTCTGGGATCTTGCAGCTGTCGCAGGTCGTCATGCATGAGCCGCAACCAGACCTGTCCCCGGGCAGGCAAACCCTCCAGGCTGACAATGCCTTGATTGTCCAGAGCAAAGCCGCCGGTCAAGCCCTGCATGAAGAAGGGGTAGGAAAGCATGTCCGTTGTACGTGCCTGATCCGCAGGCAGAACGATCAGCCGTCCCTTGCTTAGATCCACTTCAGGATCCTTGACCCGCACCGCAACTTGCAGACTGCCACCCTTGGCCAAAGTAAAGGTGAGAAACTCCCGGCACTGGGTCGGCGTCAACTTGCGGTACAGAGAGGCTCGACCTGTCGCCTGCACCACCGCGGGAAGCAACGAACCCAGAGGAACGTCTTGCACTTCGAATTGCCCCAGGTCATTGGTCTGCGCCTCACTTCCACCCAACCATAGCGCGGCCTTGGCAATGGGATTGCCGGCTTCATCCACCACCTGGCCCCGCAGCATTTCAGCCCTGCCCAAGTCCGTTCGCCATTGGCCAGTCTGCTGATCTCGAACCACCAGACGGTAGATGGTCTGCGCAGCAGGGAGCGAGAACTCCGCCAACTGCGGTCCGGAGTCATCCGGGTCCGCATGCCATCGAGTAAGGCTGCCTGCAACGAAGCGCCCTTCAATGGGCTCCGACTCAGGAGAAGGGTAGAGGAAGCAGCGGGGCGGCGACGGCAACTCGGGCCGCAAGGAAGCAAGCGGCTGGATCACCATACGCAGACGCAAAGCATCACCCGCACTTTGCCCCACAGGGGCAGGTCCATTGCCTGGCAAGAGCTTGTCCGGCAGGGGCTTTGCATCCACAGGCTCGGGCCGGGATGGCTGCCCTTCAATCAACTCAGGGCTCGTGGGCTGATTGCCCTCTCCTACCGGGATCTCTGTATCAGTCCGCAGCATCACCACCCCTGCCAAGGCCAGCAGCAGCAAGGCCGCAACCAGAAGCAGCAGGCGATCTCGAGAAAGAGTCATGGCGCTAGAGCATAACCTTTAGCCTGCCTCTTGGCTGCAGCCTGCGAACGCAGCTGAGCAAACCATGGGGCACTGCCCCCATAGGTTCCTGCCCAGCTCTGCAAAATGGCTACGGACTACCGCTCCTTCTTTCCTTTCTTCTCTTTCTTGCCCTTCTTGTCTTTCTCTGCCTTCTCTGCCTTCTCTGCCTTTTCCTTCTTTTCCTTCTTTTCCTTCTTTTCCTTGTCCTTGCCCTTCTTGTCCATCTTCGCCCGCGCCTTGGTCATGAAAGCATGGGCTTCTTCCTCCGAAGCGAAGGAACCACCGTGCACGGTGACCATGGACATCTTGGGAGCTGGCTCATCGAAGGCCACGCCTTCAGCCTTGGCAGCCTTCTTGGCAACCTTGCGCGCTTCCTGCGCCTGCTTGAACTGCTCTTTCGCCTTATTGCGCAGGCCTTCAACCTCGGTCTTCATGACAACACGAAGCTCATCGTCCACCTGCACCACTGCATAGGCTTCCGACTTGTTTATCTTCTTGTCCTTCTTCTGGGCCAAGGCTTCAGGGGCCAGGGTGAAGGATGCCAGAGCCAGGGCAATGACAGCCAAGGGAATAGGTAGTTTACAGGTCAATACTTTCATCGTTGCGAGTCCTCTTAAAGGGTTTGAATAGGCGCGCATTGTACGTCGTGGTGGGCAAAAAGAAGCACAAGATCACCCTTCAATTCCCACTCTGTCAGCATGGCTAACAAGAAGCGAAACTGCGCGGGTAGCGCTTCCCTTTCAACGTAAGTCGACTCTGCCTACAGCTCGACGACCTCATACAAGCCGGGTTGCAGGCGCCGCATTCGACCCAGCTCCACCAACTCATCCCAGATCTCCTGCGGATACTGTTCCGGTGGTTGAACGCCAGTCACCGATGACCTCTCGCCCTTGCTCAGCGGATCGTGTCCCAGGCGAGACTCGTCATCCAAGCGCGTAAGCTTCAGGCGGCGGCGAAAAGCCTTCATCATCCGCTTGATGGTCTCCTTGGTCAGGGTGCCATCTGGGTTGCGCTCTATCTGACCGGAATGGGAAGGTTTGTTGGTATCTGAATTCATGGCTGGCTCGGTTAGGTAGGCAGATCTTCGCACAGCTACAGGGCAAGTTGCAGTGATAAAGCCAATTCCTGGCACCGAGTCCCTGCCACAGCAGAAGCACGCCGCCTTGATCTTCACGCCAGGGGGCTGTGGGCCAAGGTGCGACACCTTCGAAGACTCCGCCAATGCGGTGACCTTCATTACGGTTCCTTAGGGAAAATGGGCCATAGAGCAACGAGCGCCTTAAATGAACGCGCCTCCAGGGCCAAGACCCTAGAGGCGCGTTCAACATTGAAGCGGCGCTTTATGACTTCTTCAGCGCGTCGCGGATTTCTTCCAGCAGCACTTCCTGCCGTGGCGGAGCAGCTGGCGCCTTGGGCGCTGCCTCTTCCTTGCGCTTCATGTTGTTGACGATCTTCACCATGACGAAGATGCAAGCAGCCAGGATGAAGAAGCTGATGCAACTGTTGATGAAGGAGCCATATAGGATCTCCACATCAGGCTTGGTTTCATCCATGCCCTTGCCAAGGTTGATACTCATCTTTGAGAAATCAACACCACCCATCAGGTACCCCACGGGCGGCATGATTACGTCATTGACCATCGACTTCACCACAGTGCCAAATGCACCACCCATGATGAAACCAACGGCCATATCGATCATGTTGCCCTTGATGGCAAATTCCTTAAATTCCTGCAGCATGCCCATTTGGAGTTTCCTTTGTCTTTACGGTTCGAACAGTGTGAATAAAGGCATCTATTTGAATGCCTTATCCTAGGTGCATTTATCATGCGGACATGAGGCGAGTGCGGAACATAGCAGCGCAGAGCCAATGCCAATTCAAGGGATAACCCCGGGCTGCCTCCTATAAATAGCTGTGATGCTGCTTTCAGACCCCTTGCTAATGGGCAATGACTAGTAATTATCAATGCACCATTGACCCGACCAACGTAGCAATTTAGGTGAGATCCATGATGAACCTCCGACTAACAGCGGCAATCCTGGCAACCTTGGTTGCCGCAGCCTGCCAGACAAGCAAGCCTGCACCAACCGTTGTGAGTTACCTCAGCGCACCGGGGATGGAAGGTTTGGACCTGCCTTTTTCCGCCGCAGTCCGTGTAGACCACACCCTGTATGTCTCCGGCAACATCGGCAACCTACCGGGATCCATGCAACTTGCCCCTGGCGGCATCCAGGGTGAAACAAGGCAGACCCTGGAGAACATCAAAAGCACTCTTGAACACCACGGTTCATCCATGGACCGAGTGGTGAAGTGCACCGTCTTTCTCGCCGACATGAAAGAATGGGACGCAATGAATGAGGTCTACCGCAGCTTCTTCAAGAACCCACCAGCGCGAAGCGCTCTGGGGGCCACGGGCCTGGCCCTCAATGCCCGGGTCGAGATCGAGTGCATTGCAGTTATGGAATAAGCCGCAGCACGGGACTCACTTGGGCGGCAGCGAATCCACAAAGCTGAGGCATTTTGCAACCCATGACTTCAGATCCCTGTCGCTCTCGATTCCTGCCGGCGCCACATAGATCATGCCCTTCATGGACCGGCCAGTGAAATCCATCTCCCTGGCGTACTCCTGGCGCAGGCAATCTTCATATTGATCCGGCCCCACGCGGGCCATCAAGGTGTCCTTGACGATGCCGCAGCACATGTTGCCCGACGCCATGAAACACAGCCCGCCAAACATCTTCTTCTCCAATACATCCGGCCGATCCTCAAACTGAATCCGCAATCGTTCTGCCAGGCCTTCGTCAAACGCCATCTACATCACCTCGAGCAGGAGCCACTTGTACTTCAAACATGCACAGCCTTCCTGCATACTAAACATCTGGGATTGAACCCCGTAGCCAAGCCCCAGGGCAACATCAATCATGAGCGAGTCATACAATAACTGTCCTGTCTGCGAATCCACCGACATCGGACGCGACAACGCGAGCCCCTGGGTTTTCGTCGGTGCAGCACTTTTGTTTCCCTTCGGTTTGCTCCTATTCTTCTTCAACAACAACGAGTACTGCAAGAGGTGCGGCGTCCGCTTCAAGGCCTGATCACCCTCCTATAGAAGCAGGGTAATGAGAGAAAGTGGCAGGGGAGAAATGTTTTGGATAGCCGAGGCATGAATCCAAAACCAGATCAGGATCAACAACAGATTCAGGGCATCGGGCTTGCGCCAGTTGGCTATCCCTGCAAGCGGCAAGATGGAGAGCGCATGCCAGGGCATGGCCTGCCGTGTCAGCATGAACATGAATGCCTGCCAGCTTAGAAATGTCAACAGCAGCCATTGGCGACGCGCTGCCAGCAGCCCCAGAACGATCATCGCCGGCAGGCCATAGACGCTGAACCAGATCCCCGGATGCTCGCCTAGGAGTCTGCCCCACGGGAAGTCAACTTAGCGTCTCCCAGGTGGCAGCTGGATAAGTCATTAGTGGGGCTGGGAAAACCCAGATCGTCCGATCCTACATCAATCTTGGGCCTGGGACCATGATGACGATTGTGAGGTGCTTCTTGGCCTGTAATAGCCCGATTCCCTCGGTTTTCACATCGCCAGCTTTCCATGCAGCCTTCTCAGGTTGGTTGCAAGACAGATTAGATCCCACTCACCGCTTACCTTCGCCATACCTCGCATGCTGAAGGACCGAAAACCGCTCACGTTTTTGATCCAACCAAAGACCGGCTCAACGATGTGCTTGCGTTTTCGGTACCAGCCCCGTCCGCACTTGGTCCCGAGTTTTCGCTTCATTCGCGCAGTAGCTTGGAGCTCTGAGCTGGTCTCCGGTCGTGCCTTTCCTTCCTTGCCCACCGAAACCAAACCGTCAATCTTGGCGTTTTCGAGGTGCTCGAAGTTTTCCTCGCTGCGGTAGCCTGCGTCCGCAAGCAGGCGTTCGATCGGCTTGCCGGTGTTCTCCATCGCTTGCTCGGCCATCGGAAGAAGTTGATCCGTATCCGCACCGTTGTCAGTGATTCCATTCGCGATGATCAACTGCTCCGTATTGTCGACAGCAATCTGGGCGTTGTAGCATTGCTCAAACCCCTTCGAGTCTTTCATAATCCGACTGTCAGGGTCTGTGAAGTTCTCTTGATCCTGTGGCCGTGGCTTGCCTTTGGGATGTTTCCGGTAGCGAGCCACCTGGAGATCACGACCCTCTTCCTTGGCCTTGCGGGCCTTCTTCTCGTCCTTTCGCTTGTCTTCTTCGGCCTTGCGTTCTTCCAAGCGCTTCTTTGCCTCCTGGATCACCTTCAGGCGGCTCTCCCGGTTCGCAAGCTCCTCGGGCAATTCGTCACCACGAAAGTCGGGACCAAACATCTCGTCCTCGTCCTTGTCGATCCCCTTGGCCATCTCGGTGATCCTGCGGACTTCGGCACGGAGCCGCTTCTCCTCGGATTTCATCCGCGAGTAGCTCATAGCCTTGCGTTTGCTGGCGTTCGCCTTCACCTTGCTGCCATCCACTGCCACGGTGCCAAGTTTGGCCAAGCCTGCCTCACAAGCAAGTTGCACTATCTGGACAAAGAAGCTCTCAAACAGATCGACATGCTCTGCCCGAAACCGACAAATCGTGCGGTGGTCCGGCATCTGATTGGCTGCCAACACCCGGAAAGGCACACTCTCCTCTAGGTGCTTGGCAATCTTGCGAGAAGAGAAGATTCCGGTGCAGTATGCGTAGATCAGCACTCGCAGCATCATCCGTGGGTCGTACGGCAACTCGCCTTTGCCGCAGACGCGATAGCGATCAAGGAGATCATCTGTGTCAAGCGACTCAATGGTGTCGTGAATGTACCACGCAAGATGATCTTGGGGCAGCCAATCGCGGATTGACGGAGGCAGGAGGAACTGCTGGTTGAGATCTTGACCCTTTTTGAAACGCGCCATGCCTTCAATACGTACAGGGATGAGCCCAGGGCTTAATATTATTCCGATTTTAGAGGCTATTGGAGGCCGGATTCACAGCTGTCCCGTGGGACAGACTCCTAGATTGTGGAAATTGGCGATGTTGGTGAGGGGGTAATTCCACAATGAGCCCTTCACCAACATGAGGGCACCGCCCGCCAACAACAGCAGGACAGTGCCAAGGATCAGGTTGATCCAGTCCCTGCTCCCCAGACCCTTGGCGGCGTATTGCTTCAGGCATTGCTGCGCCGCGATCGGCAGCAAAGGCAACAGCCAAAGCGCGCGAAAATGCATGAAGAAGGCCAAGGCAAAGAACAGATACGCCGTGGACCACCGCTTTGTTTGACAACAAGCAATGGCCAGCAATAGCAGACCAATATGAAAGACGTCGTAAAACCCAGAGAGCGACCAAAACACCACGGGGGAATAGGTGAAGGCCAACAACAGAACTACCGCCGCGTTCCAGAACCCTGACTCCCCTTTGCCAGAGGACTCTTCGCCTGAGGAACCGCCATCGGCCTGACCCCGACCACGTAGGAGGACCAAACAGAGGAGAGCAAAGAAAGCGTGTGCCGCCAGCAGGTACTTGCTGATGGAAATCCTGTTGATGCTTTCAAAGCTGGTGTCCGTCGCCTCATAGAGAACCGCTTCCGGAATCGAAGCCACAAAGATTCCCGGTGGATAGGGGCGAGGCACATTGGACCAGTTGATCGTCAGGGGACGCTTCCCAGCCCTGGCTTCCACATTGCACATATCATCAGGGAATGCACCCGGATAGGCATCCATGTTTGTCCTGGGCTCTCCTCTCTCATAGCTGGCGAGCTCCTGCATGGGCTCCATCCAGACTTTGATGCCTGCGTGGCAGAACAGGATGCTCGACATGTAGTGGGAAAAATGATCCGTATATTGGTGCCAAGGTCTCTTTTGGTTCGCTGGCGCCGAAAGGACATAGCCAATCCAAAACAGCATGGATAGGAGGATCAGCAGGTAGGGCAGGCGACGGCGGAAGGAGCCGCCCTTACCGGCAATGCTGCTTGCTCTGGTGGTCTTCTGGTCCTCTTGCATGGCTACGGTTTATCACATTCTCTTTGCGCACCACAACCAGCCTTCAGTCGGCGAAGTTATAAAAATAGAAGGCGTAGAGCAGGACCCAGAAGGCAGTGAACATCCCATAACGCGATTTCACCGACCACTGTCGGGTAAGCCGACCGACACCCGCAGCAAGAAGCGAGACGATCAGAAAGCGATACAACCTTGCAGGGATCGACACCAGCAAGAAGGTCAATAGAGGGATTTCCTGCGCCGGCGCCTGCACCGCATAGATCTTGTATGGAATTCCGTTGGCGGTACCGAGAAACAAACTCCAGACCCCATGTTCCTGCAGATGAACTCTGACCGTCGCAATCATGTCCGGACCGATTGCCGGGATCACATCCAACATCTCCAAGGCCTCCTGCTCAGAGCGCAGTCCCCAGCCATACATCAGCCAACCACCCACCACCGCGCCGAACACCGCCAGGACCGATGCTATGCACGCTGCCTTAATCCCCTTGCGCAAGCTGACGAGTGTCAGTAACACATCGGGGACAATGAAAAACAGTGTGGCTTCGGCGAAGCCCCAGAGGGTGGCAAGTAGCAGTACAGGCATGGACTTGAATGCAGACAATTGAGTGGGTGCAGGATAAAATGCACCAATTAACCCAACAGGTCGCTTTTAACATCCAGATATCGAGGTCTTTGCCATGGCTTTCCCGCTGCTCAAATCCTCCCTGTTCTGCACTGGCTTTACTGGCTTTGTCCTCCTGCTTGCTGTGCCGCCTGCAGTGGAGATGCCCGGTACCCAGCCCAACCAAGTAGCCAACTTGGGCAATGTTACCAACTGTGACAACTGCCACGGTGGGTACGATGCGGCGGTGGAGCCAGCGCGCAATTGGCGCGGCAGCATGATGGCCCACGCCGCCAGAGATCCCATTTTCTGGGCCTCCGTTGCTATCGCCGAGCAGGACTTCCCCGGCGCTGGCGACCTTTGCCTTCGTTGTCACACGCCGCGCGGGTGGCTGGAAGGTCGATCCATTGCAACGGATGGATCCATGATGACAACAGCGGATGTAGATGGAACGGAGTGCGCCATCTGCCACAAGATGGTCAATCCTGATGACTCGGAGCACCTGGGGGTACAGACCCCGCCGTACCTGGCCAACGACGGCGGTTCACCGGCTACCGGCTATTACGGCAATGGCATGTTCGTCATCTGGCCGGACAAGGAACGCATGGGACCCTACAACGATTCCACCGCCAGGCATCCAGCGCTGCAGTCCAAGTACCATCGCTCTGTGGATTTCTGCGGCACCTGCCACGACGTGTCCAATCCAGTGGTGGGCGATCTGGCCCATAACAATGGCGCACAAGTTCCATTGGCACCCGGAACCTTCAGCGGCTCCCTCACCAGTCCGGTATCGGAGAAGGCTGCTTTCAACAACTTCCCTTACCAGTATGGAATCATTGAGCGCACCTACAGCGAGTACAAAGCCAGTGCTCTTCCAACCACGTTGGTAGCCGATTACACCACCTTGCCGGATGAATTGCAGAGTGGCGCTCTGCAAGCCGCATATGAGAGCGCACTCGTTGCCGGCACCGGTGGTAATTACGAAGATGGCTCGCCCCGTTACTTCAGTTGCCAGACCTGCCACTTGCCAGCCGTGACAGGCAAGGGCGCCAACAAGAACGATGTCCCTTTGCGCAAGGATCTGCCCCTGCACGACCTTACCGGTGGCAACTATTGGACCCCGGATGCCATTGCCTACCAGGATGGGCTGAATCAATTGCGCTTGGGCGGCGGTCTAAGCAGCATGCAGCTCAGTGCTTTGCAGGAAGGCAAGGCACGGGCAAAACGCCAGCTGGAGTTGGCGGCAGCTCTGTCGGTGGCAGAAGAAAAGGTAAAAGTCGTCAACCTCACCGGTCACAAACTGATTTCCGGCTACCCCGAAGGGCGACGCATGTGGCTCAACATAAAATGGTACGACGAATTTGCCCAGCTGTTGCGCGAGGATGGCGAATACGGCGAGATCACCACCCAGATTGGCGGTCAGAACGTGCAAGTGGAAACCATCCTTGACCTCACCGCCACCAACACCCGAATTTACGAAGCCAAGTATGGCATTACCCAAGAATGGGCCCAGCAGCTTCTGAATCTGCAAGCACTGCCAGCAAGCTTGGCCCTGAGCTACGATCGCTTGACTGGCAATGAGACTCTGACTTTGGGAGAGCTGGCTGCCCTGGCGCCGGGTAGTGCCGCTGCCAATTTCCACTTTGTGTTGCTGAATACGGCAATCAAGGACAACCGCATCCCACCCTTCGGCTTCAACTACTTGGAGGCAGAGAAGCGCAATACCTTGCCAGTGCCTGCCAACCAATATGGTGATCCCGGGAGTCAGGGGATCTACAATTACTGGGATGAGCTGGTTCTCAGCCCTCCCAACAATGCCGCCAGCGCCAGTGTCGATCTTCTTTATCAGCCCACCAGCTGGGAGTACATCCAGTTTCTTTACCTGGCCAACAACAAGAGTGTGAGCTTTCTGGCCAATGAAGGAGACAAGATTCTAGACACCTGGCTGAACACTGGCATGGCCAGCCCCAAGGTGATGACCTCAACTGCCTGGTGTTCTTTGCCAGGCACGGCTGAGGATTTCGTCATCCACACCGAGGTCAATGATGGTGGCGACGAAGGCCTATGCGTGAAGGCGGCACAAGCCGGGGACACGTTGAATCTGCGGGTCAAGTCACCTAAAGGAACCTTTGCGGGGGCTCGGGTGGGCCTATTCTTGCAAGCGCATAATACGGGGGCAGCCCCGCCGGCCTTGCCCCTTGAAGGAATACACCTGGGGCAAACAATCTTCAGCCTCTATTACCACATGCTCGGCGATGGCGTCGAGCTGAGCATTCCGGTGCCTGCAGGAGTGGCAGGCCGCACTGCCCGGTTCCAGGCCCTGGCCTTCTCACCATTGGCAGCCAATGGTGAATATGCGGCATCGCCCGCTGTCGACATCGCGCTCAAGTAGCGTTCTATCATCCTGTTCCAGGGGACAGACACGGAGACGGCGCTCTTTTTGCAGCGTTGCTTGTCCGGCTACCAATTTCTTGGTGCATAAATTCCGTCGATGGCCAAACTGGAGAAAGGACTGGTGTTCCAGGTTTAACGTCCACCACTCAACTCCGGAGAACCCGACTTTGCTTCTTGGCGAACCCGCTCCCACTCAATTCGATCTGAACTTTTCAGTTTTCGGGTTCCCAGTGCGGGTGCACCCGATGTTTTGGATCATAACTCTGATTCTGGTGCTGCAACGAGACCCCACCCCCATGCGGATTTTGATCTGGGTGTTTGCGGTCTTTGTATCCATTTTGATTCACGAGTTGGGTCACGCTTTTGCCTTCCGCCGTTTTGGTAGCGATGCATGGATCACACTGCATGGCTTCGGCGGTCTCGCCGCCAGCAACCGATACCTCAGCAATTCGCGCCAGAGAATCATTGTTTCCGCTGCAGGTCCTGGCGCAGGCTTCATCTTCGCGCTGGTCTTGCTGCTGGCACTGTTCATCTCCGGGCACATGATCAATATCCAGATCCAGGGCTATAGCCTGCTGACCATTGGCGGTTCATTATCCGGCACGGACATCAACGCCATCACCCATGCTCACTCCTTCGCATACATCCTGTTCGGCTATATTGTCTTCTCTCCCCTTGAGGCAGCCAACCTGAACATCCTGGTGAGTGACCTGCTTTACATCAACGTCTTGTGGGGTCTACTGAACCTGTTGCCGATCTACCCCCTCGACGGCGGACAGATATCTCGGGAGATCTTCGTAAAACAAAGCCCTGGACAGGGCATCGCCAAGTCCCTCAAGCTTTCAATCTTCACCGCCAGCGCCTTGGCGATCTACGCAGCAGCTGGACTACAACGGACCTTCCTCGCCTTCATGTGCGGCTATCTGGCTTACTTGAGCATCACTGCACTGATCAACCACAACAATCAGGGAGACTGGTAGCCATGGTCAACCACATGAGTTCGAGGTCATCATGCTAATTGGCCTGGCGATCTGGATCTTGGTTGCCAGCATTGCAACAGCAGCGCTGTACGCTTGGGACAAAAGCGCCGCGGTCAAAGACCATCGCCGGATATCCGAGCGGACCTTGCTGCTTTGGTCAGTCCTCGGCGGTTGGCCCGGAGCACTCATGGCCAGCCGTTGGCTTCGGCACAAGACCAAGAAAGTCTCCTTTCGCATCCAATTCGTTACCTGCATCGTGCTGAACCTGGTCATTGTCGGCGCAATCATTACTTTTGGATTGCCTGCCAAGTGACCTGGGCCAGCAACATCCACCATGACAATTTCCTTGAGCCCTGGGACTGAGCAACGCCTGGCAATGCTGTTCGCCGAAGCAGAACGGGAAGAGGCCCGGCGACTGCTGCAAGATGACTGTGCCGACAACTTGTTCGGCATGCAGGTCGCCACCCCCGAACACCTGGAGCGCATCCGCTACGCCGCACTCAAGTTGTCCAAAGGCAGCATCCCAGGCCTGGTCGACGCAATCGTCTTGGCGCAGACCGATTGGCGGGACCTGCTGGTTGTCGCGGAATTCGCCGAAGACATCCGGGCACATGAAAGCTGGCTTCCCAAGGACTACTGAAACTGATTTGTAAGCCCCAGCTTGCCGGTCAAGCTGAGCAGTGGTGAGCAAGGTTTCACCGCCGCAGTCGTCCCAGAGCGACACTGTATTGCAAGCTCTGCCCAAAACCGCCAACCTCATCGGATGCCCACCCTGCGCCTTGGTCTGGATTACCGACCTGCCCTGATCACCCATACCGGGATTGGGCGGGCGGTGCGTGAACTCAGCCAGGCCCTGACACGACTGCCCGATGTTGAGCTGCATCTGTTGGGTCATAGTCTGGCGCCGGCCAGACATCGCCCGAGCCAGCTAACTGTCGACACCGGTGGCATACTGCACCGCCTGCCCATTCCTGGACGCAGCATGCCCTACCTGGCCAAACTTGGCCTGGACGCGGCGCGACTCTGCGGCGGCGTGCCCTTGTTTCATTTTACCGACTACATTCATCCGCCGGTGAATCATGCCACCACTGTGCTTACCCTGCACGACCTGGCCTTCGCCGAAGACTCCCAGTACCACGGCAGTGAGCAAAGTGAGATTCTAAGGCAACGCAGCCAACAAGCCGCCGAGCGCGCCACCCTGGTGATCACTCCCAGCAAGACCACCGCGGCGGCGGCGGAAAAGCACCTTGCTTTGCCCGCCAGTAAAATTCGCGTGGCTCCCTTTGGCTGCGATCACCTGCCGGACATCCAAAGCATGCATTCCTTTGCTGGGCATCCCCTTGCTGGTGAACCCTTCTATCTTTGTCTAGGCACCATCGAGCCGCGCAAGAATCACCTCCGACTGCTGCAAGCCTACCGAAACCTACCCAGCCCCAAGCCTCGTCTCATTGTCGTAGGAAAGCGCGGTTGGGAATGCGATCCAGCAGTGCGGGAACTGCACGCCGCCCAACAAGAGGGTCATGTTGAATGGCATGAACATCTAAGCGACGCCCAGGTGTTCCAACTCATGGCAAACGCTGAGGCCCTGCTCTACCCCTCCTTGTGCGAAGGCTTTGGTTTTCCACCGCTGGAAGCCATGACCTTGGGCACACCGGTGCTGGCTGGCGACACCCCAGCCCTGCGGGAGAACCTGGGCACGGCGGCCCTGTTCTGCAATCCCCTGGACATCGAGTCCATGACCCAGGGCATGGCGGAACTGCAGCAGCAGCCAGACCTGCGACAAGACCTGGCGCAACGGGGCAAGCAGCATGCACAAGGATTTCGCTGGCAGTACTCGGCGCAAAAGCATCGCGCAATCTATGCGGAAGCGCTGCAGGTGCAGGAGAAGGGCGCATGACCGGCCCCATCGTCTTTGACGGCAGCATCCTGCGGCAGCAGCCCTACACCGGCGTAGCGCGTTCCTTCCTTACAAGCCTCAAGGCCTATGCCCAGGCCTATGCGGCGGAACAACAGCTCCTGCTACTGCTGCCCATGGGCAGCAAGGATCCGAACATCGAAGGGGTGAAGTGCAGCAGCGGCCCCGCTTCAGCCTGGCAACGACAGAGTCACCTGCCAGGTCTGCTGCAGCGCTTGGATGCGCAACTCCTGCACAGCCCAGTCACCGCATTGCCCCACAAAGCACCCTGCCCCATGTTGGCCACCGTGCATGACCTGCCCTGGCTGCAGCCAGAACTACGCCGGGAACCCGGCAGTCGTTGGCGGCATCGACTGGCATTGAAGCTGGCGGCGCGCAGGGCCCAGGCAATCATTGTTCCTTCGCAAGCCACCGCCCTGGACCTGCAGCAGTGCCAGGGAAGAAACATATCGGAGCGCATGCACGTGCTTCCCCATGGCGTGGACTTGCCTGACACAACGACGGACCTGGCGCAACTCAAGGGCGACTTTCTGATCTTGGGGGATTGCCGCCCCCGCAAGAACCACCTTCGCATCCGCCGCGCCCATGCCCTTGCCCGCAGCCGTTGCCAGGACCTACCAGCCTTGCGCATGGTGGGACCACCATGGGCCTATGTGGATGAAGAAACCAAGCATGCACTGCTGCGCTCTTGTCGCGCCTTGCTGCACCTGAGCCTCTGGGAGGGTTTTGGCCTGCCGGTATTGGAAGCCATGGCCCACGGCGTGCCGGTGTTGTGCAGTGACAGCAAGAGCCTGCCGGAACTTGTCGGTGGCGCCGCCTTGCAGGTGTCCGCCTATGATGAAGACGCCATGGCCCAGGCCATGCTGCGCATGCACCAGGATAAGAAACTACGGCAGCGCCTGGCCAGGGAAGGTCGAACAAGGGCCATGGAGTTCAGTCCACAGCGTGTTGCGGAAGGCTGGCGAGGTATCCACCAACAACTCATCCGCGAGGCACATCACTGATGCACCTGGCAGTGGCAGCCTGGTTGTTGGACACCGGAGTATCCGGCGCCAACCGTCGTTTGCTCGCTACCCTGCAGGCCCTGCCAAGCATGCTGCAGACAGGCGAACGCATTACTGTGCTGCACAACCTGGACAAGGCACCCAGCGCAAACCTTGCCAACCTGCAATGGCAGAAGGTGGGCATCCCCAGCGGCAACCTATGGCAACGGCGCAAGGCGCAAGCCCAAATCCTGCCAGGCCTGCTGCGGGAACTGCAGGCAGACTTGTTGGAGCAGGGTTGCTTGCCATTGACCCGCAAGCTTCCCTGCCCAGTGTCCCTGACCCTGCACGACCTTCGTGACCTGGGTCCCTACGCCCGACGCAATCGCTGGCTGAGTCGCATGGCCTTGCGGATGCAATGCAAGTTGGCCAAGGGCATCGTTGTGCCCAGCCAATTCACCCATGGCGAATTGCAGCAAGCACTGGGAATGCGCATGCCCAGGACTGCGGTGATCCCCGGTGGCGTGGACCTACAACATTTCCAGGCAGCGGACACCAAGGCGACGGATACCCCCTACTTCTTGCACGTGGGTCATCTGGAACCGCGCAAGAACCTGTCCATGCTGCTGCAGGCCTTTGCTCAATACCTGCAGCAAACCAAGGTAACCCAGACAAGGCTGCTGTTGGCTGGCGCCGATGCTGGGGAAGGAAACAAGTTGCGTCAACTCGCCAAGGAATTGCAGCTGGAAGATCGGGTTCAATTCTTGGGCGCGGTGGATGAACAACAATTGCAGGGGCTCTATGCCAACTGTCTGGCGCTCTGCTTTCCTTCGCTGTACGAGGGCTACGGCCTGCCCGCTCTGGAGGCAATGGCCATGGGCAAGTGTGTGCTGGCTAGCAAGGCCGACGCCCTGCCGGAAGTCGTGCAGGACAAGGGTCTATTGCTAGACGGCAGTGACCCGAGAATCTGGGCCCTGGCCATGTTGGATACCTCCCAGAACTGGGGGGCGATGCAGGCAGCAGCGGCGCACAAGCACGCCGAAGAATGGAGCTGGCAACGCTGTGCCGCAGCAAGCTTGAAGTTCTGGCGGCAACTGGCTGGCGACAACTGGCAAAAAGCTAGGCAATGGTGAAATCGATGATGGCTTTAACACAGCCATCCTTGCGATTGGCAAAGACATCGTAGGCCACTTCGCCATCTGCCACCGAAAACCGATGGGTCATCAACCCTAGAAGCTGCTGTTGTTGATCAGCAAATAGCTTGGTGACTTTCGGAATAAGCGATCGAGCTGGGCAACGACCTGTTCGATAGGTCAAGTTCTTATCAAAGGCATCCACGGGACTAAAAGCGAAGTTCGTACTGCAGTGACAACCAACCACTGACATGATGCCGCCAGGCCGAAGCATGTCGTAGGCCAATCGCTGAGCTTCTGGAAGGCCCACGACCTCCATGACCGCATCCGCGCCCCGGCCTTCCGAAATTCGCGCAAGCGCTGCAGCAAGTTCAGTCTTGGAACTGAAAGCCGTGGCGCCAAAGGACTCAGCAATTTTTCGCTGCTCGGGGTTTGGGTCGTAAGCCAAGACCTTTTCAGCACCCAACTTTTTTGCTGCAGCAATACAAAGAAGTCCGACAGTGCCGCAACCGATTACCAAGTAGCAGCCGTCTGCTTTGATCTGCGCCATGCTGGCGCAGTAGTAACCCGTGGCCAGGTTGTCACCCAGCAGCAGACCTAGCTCAAGCGGCATCTCATCCGGCATCCTGACCAGGGTCCCATCCGCCAAGGGAACTCGAACCAACGCAGCTTGCGCGCCATGCAAGCCCTTGCCACCAGAACGCCAACCAAATAGCTGCCCCTTCACACAACGGGCTGACAGGTCCCGAACACAGTAATAACATTCCCCACATGATGTGGTGAAGGGGCTGAATACCATGTCGCCACGACGAATGCTTCTCACCCCAGCACCAACCTCGACAACCTCGCCGACAAACTCGTGCCCCATCACCGTTCCACTATCCAGCCCCAACTCCCGACCGAAATATGGGTGCAAGTCACTGCCACAGAGTCCGGCATAATGCACTTTAACGATGGCGTCCTCCGGCTTTTCAAGCACCGGATCATTCAGGGTTTGGACAGCAACTTTTTTCGTGCCGACAAAGCAAATGGCTAACATCTATCCCGCCTGGTAAAGCAACCGGATCAACCTTCACACATGGGGATTGGGCTCATGTCTGGACTGATCCAAGGTCAGCAAATCTTATAGAATTGAATCGGCCAAGCCATCGCCTAGGATGCCCATCGCATGATGTCCCATAAGCAACGGCTCAGTTCCAAGTTCCTTCTGGCCACTTTGCTGCTGCTGCCAGCATGCAACTCCACCAACCCCGATCACTCGGTGGTCATCTGCGGGCACTTGCACAGCCTGTTCACTCCCTCCAAAACATCGGAGATCCAACGAGCCATCGGCTGGACTCAGCCACTGGAGTCCTTCGTCATCGGCTTGCAAGACCTGCAGCCGGAAGCCATGTTCTTGCTGGGTGACACCACCCGCTTTGCATCCGCGGAAGAATGGGAACTTGTGCAGCAGAATCTGGCGCTGGTGCCAGGGGCCAAACATTACCTGGCGGGCAACCATGAACACCGGGTGGCAGGCAATCCCCAGGACCTGGACACCAAGCCCTTCTTGCAGCGCGGCGGCAAGATCAATGCGGCGGTGATCATCCACCGCAACAAGTATCTGTTGCTGGACGCCAAAACCTATATGGAACCAGAAGACCTGGCATTCCTGCGGCGCGAGCTTGCGGACCACAAGAACTACGACAATGTCTTCGTGCTCATGCACTACTACATCCTGCCAACCCTGCCGGCCCCCAGCCCAGGGGAAGCCCCAGGAGAAGGAATCGACCCCCTGGATCCCTATGCCAAGACAAGCAATTGGAACTCAGAGGTGGTGCCGCTGCTGGCGGGGCGGGTGCGCTATGTGTTCTGTGGCGATTACTACGAGCAGGCTTGTCACCGTGCGGTGCAAAAGGTTGGCGATGAGGAGATCCACTACATCATCAATTCCTTTGGCTTTGGCCGGGGCAAAGGCGACAAGGAAACCGGTGATGGACCGCAGATCTATCTGCAACTGAGATTCGACCAGAAAGGCTTATCCATCATCCCCAGGGCCCTGCCCCTGGATGTTCGTCATCCCTGGTATCGCGCCTTCGGCAACATAGATCCAAAGTAGTTGGTCCCAAGTAACTGATCCCAATTAGCTAGTGGTGTGATGCGCTCTGTTGGGGCATTTTCAGTGCAGCGCGTGCGCGACCGACTTTTTCGAGGATCTCGTCGGCGGCCTTGGTCCAAACAATCGGCTTCGGATCGTCGTTGTGGTTATCGATGTAGTCCATGATTGCTTTCTTGAGTTGAGGGACGCTGCGAAACGCGTCGCGCTTCAGGCGTTTTTGATCAAGATTGCGGAAAAACCCCTCCACGATATTGAGCCACGAGCTGCTTGTCGGGATGAAGTGCATGTGGAATCGCGGATGGCGCTTCAGCCACCGCTTAACCTTCTCATGCTTGTGTGTGGCGTAGTTGTCGGCGATGACGTGCAGATCGAGTTCAGCTGGAGTTTGCTCGTCGATCATTCTCAGGAACTTGATCCACTCCTGATGTCGATGTCGCTTCATGCAGGTTGCGATCACTTCGCCGTGACCCAACTCGATCGCGGCGAACAAGGTGGTTGTTCCGTTCCTCTTGTAGTCATGAGTCATCGTGCCGCATCGGCCCTTGACCAGTGGAAGGCTCTTCTGGGTCCGATCGAGAGCCTGAATTGACGTCTTTTCGTCCGCGCTAAAGACGAGTGCATTCTCGGGTGGATTCAGGTAGAGACCTACCACATCGCGCAGCTTCTCTTCGAACCGAGAATCGTTGCTGACCTTGAACGTCTTCACCAAGTGAGGTTTCAGACCGTTGGCCTTCCATGTGCGGTGGACCATCGACTGCGTGATTCCCATCTCCTCTGCAAGGAGTCGCGTGCTCCAGTGTGTCGCGTTCGCGGGGATCTCTTGCGTAGTCATGCGGATGATCTCACTCTCAACTTCCTCGTTCGCACGGGGACGACCTCCCCGAGGAAGGTCCTTCTCTATACCAGTGAGGCGATGCTCGCTGAAGCGGTTTCGCCAACGTCCCACAGTGTGTCGCTTGACCCTCATCTCCTCAGCTATATCCGCATTCGAGTAGCCATCAGCGGCAAGAAGGATCATTCGGGCTCGCTGAGCTTGCCTCACCGAAATTCTCCGACTGCGTGACCAATTCGTCAGGGTGCTTCGCTCGCTCTTGGTAAGTTGAATCTCTACTGCAACGCGCATCGTCTTGCCTCCAACGATACCTACGCACCGCAAGCGTAGGGAGGCTTAATATAAAGGCCTACTAATTCTGCGTCATACCACTAGCTGGGCTCTGCCTCTTTCTGCTCGACCTATTTTTCGGTCAATCGAAGGCTGAAGCACAGCTCGGGTTTGCAGCACTCAGTAACCAACTTGCCTATTCGATCTGGCGCCAGATTGTGGTACTGAGCCTCCACCCGATCCAATGGAACCCCCAGGCGAATGCAGGCGTAACCGCATTGCATAGCCCAGTTCGCCTCCACCAGATGGGCATACTGCGAATCCTTAGCCTGTTTCCGCAACGCGGCAAAGTCAGGAAGCTGGAAGCGCTGGGCGAACAAGGCCCCGCGAGCCTGCAACAGAGCAATTGCGGGGACCGAGTCCATGGCCTTGCGAATTGCTGCCTGGATGTCTGCCAGCTTCTTCTTCTCTGGCAAGTTGGAGGAAATCAGTAAGGACCAGCGGTCCTGGTGGCGAATTGGGCTGGCCATAACATAGGCTGGAATGTCTTTCAGCCCAGGCGCCTGCGACATGGTCAAAATCAGACTCAGCACTTCGGCTTCCACGGCAGTGCAATCCTTGGCAAGCTCATAACGTTCCAGGTAATGCCAAGCATCAAGATCCCAGGTCACCTCCCGATGCCCAGGTCACCTCCCGATGCCCAGGTCTGGCCTCAACGAATGGCTTCGAAAGCACTGGCTCCGAAGGCACTGGTCCCGAAGACACTGGCACCTGTTCCTTCTTCGCTTGCGGTACAAGAATCTTGCCGAACTCTTTCTTGAGCGTGGCAATCTGCTCTGCCGCATCGCCGGCGCCACAAACGAAAATGTGCGCCTTGCTCAGGTCCACGTGGCTTGCCACATATTCTTCCAACTGCGCCATGCTGACATTTTCCACATCACCTTGCACCGCAGCGTGATCACGGCCTTGCACAAATTGTGACCAGGCAGCAGTGGCCCATTTGTGATTGTGGCCATAGGGCACAGTTGCCTTCAGCTCACTGATGACCATCACCTTCTCTCGCGGCAAGGTCTCTGCATTGAAGGACCGCACGGTCAGCCACTTTGCGTGACGCTCCAGCATTTCAGCCACCCGCTCATGCGGCCCATAACTCTCCAGGCGCATAGCCTGGTTGGTGGTCTCACCGTTCAAGTTCAATTCGCCGAGACGCATCCGATCCGGGTCGGTGCTGCGGATCATCATATGCTCAGCGAGATGAGCAAACTGGGTCCGGCCCGCAGGATCACCTTGCAAGCCCATGGGCAAGAAGCTGAACACCGAAGTCACCGGAGCATCCTCGACTTGAATGGCGTGTATGGCCGCTCCGTTATCCAGTACAACCGTTTGCCAAGGACTCTTGGCATCCTGCGCCAGAGCCGAGCAAGGCAGGGAAAGAACCAACCAGAGCGCAACCTTCTTCATTCGGTCATTGCAGCACTGCCCACTGCAAAACACAAGCTCACCGCAACTGCAGGTAGGCCTTTTCGATTTTCGTCAGATCCTTGGCAAACAACCTACGAAAACTGCTGGCCTGACCCTTACCGCCCATGGCCAATTGCAGATACTCCATGAAGGCAGGCAGGTAACGCGACTCTTCCCCCACCATCAGGTAGAGAAACAGGGCGTAACTCTGGGCGTACTTCAGACTCTGGCGGGTGGACGCCTGGTAGTCGCTGGCATTGAAGTTCAACACCCGATGCAGGTCGTAGGTCTTCTTTTCCTCCCTTAGCACTCGCAGGTGCATTCCATTCCGCCGCCCCAGATCCAACCGAGCACGTCCACCCTTGCCGGGCACCATGCAGGCATCCATGAATTCGGCCCAGGCTTCGTCCAACCAGGGCGGCACCTGACCCTTCCCCGCCCGGGCCCGGCCACCGAGATTGTAAAGCAGGGCATGGGTTGCCTCGTGGAACAGGGCCTGCGGGCGGCCACGCGGCTCCATGTAGGTGTAGAGGGTGTTGGCTGACGGAGTAAAATAGGCAGCCGTGTGGTTGCCCTGGCTGGGGAATTCCTGGCGGTCCTTGTGGAAGTGGATTTTGATCGGCTCGGTCAACTCCCGCAGCTCCAAGACCTCCTGAAAGATGTCATAGAAACTGCGATAGAACTGCTCCAACTCCAGAAGGGTGCGCACCGTCCGCGCCAAGCCTGCGTTGCTGCGCATTTGAAAATGTTCCGAGCGCAGTTCCCAGGCCTGGTTCCACTCCCCTCGCAACTCCTCCGCCTGCACCAAGGTCTTCCATGCCCTGCCCACCTGCAGCCGCCAACCCTTGGCATTTTTCTTATGCCCCAAGGCTGCATGAGCTGCAGCATGGTCCGGTGACAAAGAAAGGATGCGCCAGCAAAACAGCTTGGCTTCATGGGGCAGCTTGTTCTCCTGGCAGTACTCAACAAGTTGCCACAGACCTTCTGCCTGATCCGGAACCTGCCCAAACAACTGCAGCAGTTCCGCCTGGGAACGAGCCACGGATTCGATGCGCTTGATCTTGGCTCGCTTGATCACCACTTCCCGAGTTTTCACTAGCAGGATGATGGAATCCTCTGTTTCCAACAACACTCGACCGCTGCGCTGCTTGCCATTGGTCAGATAGACAATGTCCCGCTCATCGCCGGTTGCCCACAAGCCAGGCGAGGCTGCCACAACAAACAGAGCCAGGAGGAGTGCTTTGCAACGCATAGGACTTGCCTAGCCGCGGAAGCGATCCGTGGCCTTGATCAGCTCACTGCGATTCCCCGGTTCCAAGGCCGAGTGCCCAGCATCTTCGACGATGACCAGTTCGCTTTCTGGCCAGCGACGATACAGGTCCCAGGCCGAACGCGCCGGGCAGACAACGTCGTAACGCCCCTGCACGGTGACCGTAGGAATGTGACGAATCTTGTCCACATCCCGCAGCAGCTGATCTTCGACCTCGAAGAAACCCCCGTTCACGAAGTAGTGGCTCTCGATACGGGCGAAGGCCACGGCGAACTCGTCGGCGCCGGTTTCAGCGATCTTGTCGGCACTGGGATAGAGCAGGCTGGTGCTACCCTCCCAAATCGACCAGGCCCGAGCGGCGGCGACGCGAGTGGACTTGTCCTCGCTGGTCAACCGTCGGTAGTAGGCACTCATCAGGTCTCCCCGTTCCACCTCGGGGATCGGCTCCAGGTACTTCTCCCAGGCATCCGGGTACATGTAACTGGCACCCTCTTGATAGAACCAAAGCAGTTCCTTGCGGCGCAACATGAAGATGCCCCGCAACACAAGTTCGGTGACCCGGTCCGGATGCTTCTGCGCATAACTGAGACTGAGAGTGCTGCCCCAGGAACCACCCATCACCTGCCACTGTTCAATGGCAAGGTGTTGGCGAATCTTTTCCATGTCATCCACCAGATGCCAGGTGGTGTTGTCCTGCAGACTTGCATAGGGCTTGCTCCGTTTGCAGCCGCGCTGGTCGAACAACACAATGCGGTAGGCAGCCGGATCAAAGAAACGTCGATAGCCCTCATCCGCACCGCCACCGGGTCCACCATGCACGAACACCACCGGCTTGCCCTTGGGGTTGCCGCACTGTTCGTAGTAGACCTGATGATGGTCATCCACCGCCAGGTGCCCATGGTCATAGGGTTCAATCTCGGGATAGAGAGGGCGGAGATCCTCACGGGGTGCCGACAGGCTTTTACTCAAGGTTACAGGCATGGGGCCATGCTAAACCCGACGAGCTGTAGGGCCTATGCAAGATTGGCTAGCTTGCCAGGAGCCAGGCTAGATAACCCAGAGCCACCGCCGCCGCCAAGGCCAACAGCACCATCAACAGCCGCTGCCACCCCCCCATCTGCTGCAGGTCATCCTGCAGGAAATTTCCCTGGTCCTTGTTCAAGGGCATGAGCCTGGGCCGGGCAAGCTTGGCGGGAGTCGGAGTGGTTGACGCCCGACCTGGCTCTACCCCTGGCTCTTCTGGCAGCGACTGCTTGGGCACCACCACCACCTCGTCGTCGGCAAACTCCAGGATCTCTTCTTCCTCTTCCCACAACTGCAACACGGTGGCGCCGATCTGCAGACGGTCACCCTCCCGCAGCAGCTGCCGGCTGATGGGCCGATCGTTGATGCGGGTACCATTGCTGCTGCCCAGATCCTCCACCTCCACCACTCCCCCCTGCATGTGCAGGCAGGCATGGCGACGGGAGGCCTTGGCGTCGGATAGGTTCAGATCACAGCTATCCAAACGCCCCAGGGTAAATCCGTCATGGATCTGAACCTTGTCGCCATCTTCGAAGATCAGGTAGAGCACCGATTAGTCCTGCAGAACTGATTGGGAAAGTAAGGGGTTAATCCCCTTTTCCCACCACGCTCGTAAGCGAGGTAGCGCATATCCTGGTGGATACAAGGAGAGCGACCGAGTCCCTCGGAGGCAGGTCTGATGACCTGTTGAGAAGGACGACCGAGCTCGACGCAGTAGACGCCTGGATATCCGCCACCGCAGCAGAGTGCTGGTGGGAATAGGGGATTAAAACCATAGCATGCATCAGCATGGAGCCCATGGCTGCAGTTGTTTTGGTGCGAAACCTGGGTGTCCGCTTCCGCGGTGGCCTTTGGCAGCCGCCGGTACAGGCGCTGCAGCAGGTGGACCTACAGGTGGCGGCGGGAGAAATCGTCGGCATCCTGGGCGCCAACGGCTCAGGCAAGACCACATTGCTCAAGGTATTGGCCGGGGTGCAGCAGTGGCAGGAGGGACAGGTGCAGGTGTTGGGAGAGTCGCCGAGCCACCCGCAATCGGCCAAGCTCGTGGGCTTCAAGGCCGAAGCACCCCTGCCCTTCCAGAATCTTTCCGCCCCGGAATTCCTGCGTTATCTGGGTTCCATGCAGCGCCTGCCCAAGGCGGAGCTCCGCAGCCGCGCCGAGACATTGCTACAGCGCTTGCAACTCAGCGACCTGGGCAAGCGCCGTATCAAGACCTTCAGCACCGGCATGCAGCAACGCCTGTCCCTGGCTGCCGCTCTGCTCAGCCAACCGAAGGTCCTGTTGTTGGATGAACCCACCTCCGGCCTGGATCCCATGGGTTCACAATTGGTAATTGCGCTGCTGCAGGAAGAAGCGGAACGAGGCACGGCCATTTGCATGGCTTCGCACCACTTGCAGGAAGTGGAAGAATGCTGCCACCGCATCTGCATTCTGCAACACGGCAAGGTGGTGGCCCAAGGCTCCCTGGATGAACTGCTGGGCACCGGCGCTGAGGCCTTGCTGATCCAAGGCCTGGACAGCCAGGGATTGGCCGCCGTGCAGCAGACGGTGCAGCAATGCGTGCAAGAAGCCGGCGGCGAAGTTGTGCAGCAGGGTCAACGCCGTCAGCATTTGTTCGCATTGTTAAGAAAGTTGCAAGCAAGCCGAAGCAAAGCATGACTGTGTTCCTCTACTGCCTGCTCCGCAGCCTGCGACATTTGGCATTGCCTCTCTTACTGGGCCTTGGCCTGAGCGGCCTCTGCCTGGCTTTCTTGTTGCCGCCCACCGGCAGCGGCGAAGAGACGGCGGTGGGCAGTCTATTGCATCTACCCGCCTTCTTGCTAGCCGCCACTTGCCTGGCATCTTGCCTGTCCTGCTGGCCCATGTTTCCACGGGGACATCCGGCAACCGCTTTGCTGCAACACCTGCGCCCCGGACCCTGGCATGGCTGTGTGGCCGCGGCCCTGGGCAGCCTGCTGGCCTTGGCGATGGCCCTGGCCCTGCTGGGCTTGCTGTTTCCCAGCTTGCTGCAAGTGCTGGGCTTTCCCAGCAGCCAGGTGCGATCCCGCCTGGAGTTTGCGCAAGCCGAAAAGCAGGCAAGCACATTGCAGCTGCTGAACACAGACCCGCGGCCACTGCAAAGCATCCAGTTGCAAGCACCAGTGCTGGGCAGCTCAGAGTTGTTCCGGCGCCCAACCAGGATCCAAATTCTTGGCGATGGTCAAGCCTTGCATGCAGACTGGCTTGCTCTGCAGAACCAAACCCTGCAGCTCGCCCTGCATCCGCCACGTGCCGTGCAAAGGCTGGAAATTCGTTTTGCCAATCCTGCTGCCAACCTGTCGTCCCTGCATTCATATGCCGTGCGGGGAATTTCGGCCCAGCGGTATGCTGCGGCATGGAACGGACTGTTGGCCTGCATGACCTATCTCTGCCCCGCCGCCCTGGCCCTGGGGCTTTGCATCCTATTGCAAGGCCAGGTTTCCCTGGCCATCGCCCTGGCCCTGGGACTCTGCACTTTACTGCTCAGCAATTTGCTGGAGATCACCCCGGTGACCGCCGCATTCACCGCCTTTGCCCAGCATCGATGGTTGCTCACGGAGAACCTGGGCCAATCTGCCCTCACTTGTCTTTTCTGGCCAGGTCTGCTGGTGGTGCTCGGGGCTGGGACCGCTAAGCTGCGAGTGTGTGGATGAAACGCAGCCTCTGTCTGGTGTTGGCAGCACTTCTTGGAACTTCGCTGCTGGGCGGTTCAGGCGATGGTCATGCCTTGAGTGCATTGGGTCGCAATCTGATTCGGCCAGTGTTCCTGCCCTTCCTCTGGCAAAAACTGCAGGCAGCCAACTCTCCGGAGGAATACGCCGCCCAGGGCCGGCTGTTGCTGCGCCTGCTCCCGCATTGGACCGATGGTCACATCCTGATGGCATCCACTCTGGCCTTTGACGCCTCCCTGCAACAGAGCGAGACAACAAAGGCCCTGGACCGGGTACAGGCAGCACTGGAGATGCTGGAACACAGCCTGCAACAGCAAGCGCCGCGGCCTGAGGAAATCCTCACCGCCATGTTCACCATCCTGGAGGGCCGTTGCCGCCAAGATGCGCAACTGGCCCAAGCCTTCCAACAGCGCTTCGCCCAGGACCCGGTGGTAGTGGCGGATCGCTACCTGGCCCGGGCCATAGAATTGCACCCCAGCCAGAGCCTGCAGGACAGCCGCTGCTATTTGCAAATGCGCCTCATTGCCAGCGCCCTGCGCAGCAAGGATCTGCACAGCGCCCGACAGTATCTGGCGGCCACCGAGCAGGGGTTGACCCAGGTCAGGGACCAGCAACTGGCACAGGAATACCAACAAGCCTTGCAACTACTGCGTCGACACCTGCAAGATGCACAGGACGTGAAGCTCATGGACTTGCAACGAAACCCACACTTACACGACATCGCCCTGGCCCTGGGCCAGGCAGAGGCAGGCAACCGCTAAGCCATGGAATGGCTGACCGAATTCTTGAGCCAATACCCCTACCTGGGCGTGGGCATTGTGTTTGTGCTCTGCGGCGTCGGCCTGCCAATCCCCGAAGAGGTGGTGCTGGTGACGGCGGGATACGTTTGCTACTCCTACGAGCACGTCGACTACTACCCCATGGCCCTGGCCTGCGTGCTGGCCATTCTGCTGGGTGACCTCATCCCCTTCGCCCTGGGCCGCACCTTTGGCCCAAGGCTACTGCGCCTGCGGCTGCTGCGCATGGTGGTGAATCGCCGGCGACTGGCCATGTTTGACCGCTGGTTCAGCCGCAAGGGCGACATGGTCATCATCATCGCCCGCTTCATCCCCGGCCTGCGGGTGGTGGCCTTCTTCACCGGCGGCACCATGCGCATGCCCTGGCTGCGCTTTCTGCTGCTGGATGGCCTGGGGGTCCTGCTGGTTGCCCCCCTCTTCGTCTACCTGGGGCTCCACTTCGGCTACGTCATCGATGATGCCATTGCCTGGGTCAAGACGGTGGAAGCGGGCATCCTCTACACGGCCCTCACCGCCGGTGCCATCGGCATCTCCTGGTACTGGCTACGACGCCGGGCCCAGCGCCGGACACGCCTGCTGGCCAGCACCGGCGAGGCCTTTGTAGAGCCCAGCCAGGTGGCATCCCCTACGGCACCACCTTTGGCACCCGAGCCGCCCCAGACCCCAAGCCCTGGGGGCTCAGCCAATCCTGGCCAGGAGGCCAGAGAGGACAGCACAACATCGTAGTCGGTGGGTGCTTACATCTGCTTGTTCGAGGCAGGACCGATCGCTATGGTTCGCCCCCTTCTTGGCCCGGCCATATGGCGGTCCGGCCCGGGTTTACGCACTAGGCCCTATTCCCAAGGCTATCGTCGGCCTCCCCCCTTTTTGCCCCCCGACGCTCCCCAACCGAATCATGGTTTATACATTCGCTATCATCTCGCTGATCATCGCCTTAGCCGCAGTGGGTTACGCCTACAACCTCTACAGACGCATCATGGAGGAGGATCCCGGCGACGAAACAATGCAGAAGCTGGCCAAGGCCATCCAAGACGGTGCCCGCGCCTTCTTGCATGCTGAATACAAGTGGCTGGCAGTCTTTGTCGCCATCGTCTTCGTGCTGATGTGCATCAGCGACAGCTTCACCATCGTTATGGCCCTACCCTTCTTGATGGGTGCTCTGGCTTCTGGTGTGGCGGGCTACTTTGGCATGCACACCGCTACCCGGGCTGCAGTGCGCACCACCCAGGCCGCCAAGACTTCCCTGGGCCGCGCCCTGGAAGTGGCCTTCACGTCGGGCACCGTCATGGGCATGACCGTGGTGGGCCTGGGGCTTATGGGCATCTCCATCCTGCTGCTCTGCTTCACTCACGACAAGGAAGGCCTGGACCAGATCATGGCCTTCTCCTTCGGCGCCTCTTCCATTGCCCTGTTCGCGCGCGTCGGCGGCGGCATCTACACCAAGGCCGCCGATGTTGGCGCTGACCTGGTAGGCAAGGTGGAAGCTGGTATCCCGGAAGACGATCCCCGCAACCCGGCCACCATTGCTGACAATGTGGGCGACAACGTGGGCGACGTGGCTGGTATGGGTGCAGACCTGTTCGAAAGCTATGTGGGCGCCATCCTGGCCACCCTCGTCCTGGGCTTCTCCTTGGGCACCGGCGACACGGAAGATGCATTGGCAGCGAGCCGCGCCAGCCTCATGGCCTACCCCCTGGCCCTGGCTTCCCTGGGCATCATCTGCTCGGTCTTTGGCACCTTCAAGGTGAAGTGCGACGATGAGAGCAAACTGCACCACGCCCTGTTCTCTGGGCTGATCACCGCCTCAGTGATGCTGGTGGTGGTCATGGCCATCTTCACCTACTTCATTGACCCACACTATGGCGACGTGAATGCCTGGGGCGCCTTCGCAGCCATGGTCATCGGCCTGGCTCTGGGTGTAATCATCGGCAAGGTCACCGAGTACTACACCTCGGAGCAGATGGGCCCGGCACAAAACATTGCCAAGCAAAGTGAGACCGGTCCTGCCACCAACATCATCCACGGCCTGGCCACCGGCATGGAATCCACCTGGCTGCCCGTACTGCTGCTGGCCATCGGCATCTATGCCTGCAACTACTTCGCTGGGGTCTATGGCATCTGCATCGCTGCTGTGGGCATGCTCTCCACCCTGGGTATTTCCCTCGGTGTAGACGCCTTCGGTCCGGTGGCGGACAACGCTGGCGGCATGGCTGAGATGGCTGGCCTGGATCCTGAAGTGCGCAAGCGCACCGACGCCCTGGATGCCACGGGCAACACCACCGCCGCCATCGGTAAGGGTTTTGCCATCGGCTCCGCCGCCCTCACCGCATTGGCCCTGTTCAATGTCTACCAGACCAATGCAGCCATCGAATCTCCTGGCTTCAGCATGCGCCTGGATTCCCCCGACGTCATCATCGGCCTGCTCATCGGCGCCATGTTGCCCTTCCTGTTCTCCGCCCTGGCCATGCGCGCCGTGGGCCGCGCCGCCAACGCCATGGTGGAAGAGGTGCGACGCCAGTTCAAGGAGATCCCCGGCATCCTGGAAGGCACCGGCGAGCCGGACTACGAACGCTGCGTGAGCATCTCCACCAAGGGCTCCCTGAGTCAGATGGTGGTTCCCGGCCTGCTGGCCGTGCTCTCCCCCATCCTGGTGGGCCTGATTTTCGGTGCCGCCTCCGTCGGTGGACTTTTGGCCGGCGCCCTGGGTTCCGGTGTGATGATGGCCCTGTTCATGTCCAACGCTGGTGGTGCCTGGGACAATGCCAAGAAATACGTGGAGGCCGGCAACTTAGGTGGCAAGGGCTCCGAAGTGCATAAGGCCGCTGTCATCGGCGACACGGTGGGCGACCCCTTCAAGGACACCGCCGGTCCCTCCATCAACATCCTCATCAAGTTGATGTCCATCGCCTCTGTCCTGGCCTTGCCGCTCTTCTTCTAAAACAGCTTCCAAGAACAGCCCGCCAGGACCAATGAAACCACGCCCTCGCCACAGCGGCGGGGGCATGGTAAGGTGGTTCCGCACCACAAGAAGACATTGACCCAAGAGACGAATACCAACCCTGATTCCCGTGAACTGGCCCTAGGCCTGGCCCAGATCATCGATGAGCGACAGGGTACGGATATCCGCATCTTGGAGGTGGCCAAGACCCTGGTCATCGCCGATTACTTCCTCATTGCCAGCTGCCGCAACCTGCGCCAGGCGCAGGGCCTGGCCCGCGAGCTGGATGCGACCATCAAGCACAAAGGCTTGCTAAGAAGGAACTTGGCCGGAGTCGACGGCAAGAGCGGCTGGATCCTGCTGGACTTCGATCTGGTGGTGGTGCACATCTTCACCCAGGAGACCCGGGACTTCTATTCCCTGGATGCCCTCTGGGCCGACGCCCCGCAGGTGGAATTTATTCCCAGTCAGGACCCGGCGCAGTAGGGGCTTGCGGCCCTCGGCTGGCCGTGGAATCTGGGCAGATTCAACCGAGGACAAGCCATCGGTCGAAGATAGAATGGCCCCCTTGGTAATGAGGTTTGCATCCCGTGGCAGCACCCAACTGGAAAGAATTCGGTCCTGATATTTTTGCTCAGGCAAAGCAGCAACAGAAGCCCATCCTGATGTTGCTCACTGCGCCCTGGTGTGCGCACTGCCGTGAACTTCTGCAGACAACCTTCAGCAACTCGGAGGTCCTGCAGCGACTGGCCAACCAATTCATTCCGGTCATGGTGGATGCGGAGCGGCGCCCCGACGTCAACACCCGCTACGGCACCGGCGGTTGGCCCACCATCGCCTACCTCACCAGCAGTGGTGAATTGGTCAGTCAGGATCAATTCCTCAGCGCCAAGGAACTGCTGGAACAGATGAACAAGGTGCATGCCCACCTGTCCGCCAACGGCGCGCAGATTGAAGAGGGCCTGCAAAGCCTGCAGCCACGTGACGGCAAAGGTCAGAGCCATAGCGACCCAGCGCAGTTGGATGCCAAGATTGTCGAGGACGTGGCGGATGCCATCTACGACAAGTTCGACCACCGCTATGGCGGCTGGGGCGAAGGTTCCAAGTTCCCGCACCCGGAAGCCCTGGACTTCGCCTTGGTGATGGCGGCCAAGCGCAACGACCAGCGCATGCGGGAAGTGGCCAAGACCACCCTGGACAAAATGATGGAAGGAGCCATTCACGACACAGTGGATGGCGGCTTCTTCCGTTTCTCCCGCACCCCGGATTGGCGCAGCCCAAACTTTGAGAAGGTGCTGGATGCCAACGCCCAGCGCCTGCGCTGCTACCTGGAGGCCTACCAGATCTTTGGCGACGAAGGCTACCGCAAGTGCGCCGAAGGCATCGTCGACTGGACCCTCAACTTCATGCTGGACGCGGACAGCCACGCCTTTGCCGGCAGCCAGGACGCAGACGCCGACTACTACGCCCTGGACAAGGACGGTCGCGCCAACAGACCGGTGCCCAAGTTGGACAGCACCATCTACACCAACTGGAACGCCATGGCGATCTCGTCGCTGCTGAAGGCCTCGGTGGTGCTTTCCCGGCCGGACCTGAAGGAGCGGGCGCTGCAGGCCACCAACTTCCTGTTGGAGAACCTGTACGACGGCAATGGCACGGTCTACCACTACTGGGACGGCACCTACCATCTACCCGGCCTGCTGGCGGACCAGGCCTATCTGATCCGCGCCCTCATCGACGTGTCCCAGCACACCGGCAACGCCGACTTGCTGCAGCCAGCTGAAACCATCGCCCTGCAAGCTCTGGAACGGCAACGGGCCAGCGAAGGTGGTTTCTATGACATCCTGAAGGATGCACAGGGGCAGGGCTCCATGAGCCGCCGCAACCGCAGCATCCTGGAAAACTCGGTGATGGCCGAATCCCTGGTGCGCCTGTCCTACCTGGTGCACCGCACGGATCTGTATGACGAAGCCATCACGGCCATGCAGGCCTTCACCAACGTCTACAAGGAATACGGCTACTACGTGGCGGCCTATGGTCGCGCCATCGACCTGGTGTTCTATCCACCCTTGAACATCACCATTGTCGGCGATCGGGATTCCGCCGAAGCCGAAGCCATGCGCAACACCGCGCTGCTGACCTACATGCCTTCCCGCATGGTGCAGACCCTGGACCCCAAACTGGATCCCATACTCATGGGTCGGGGTGGTTACCAGGCTGGGGATCGTTGCCGCGCCTACCTGTCAGTGGGCAAGACCACCATGGAAATGGTGGAGAATCCGGAAGAACTGCTGTCACAGATGGAGCAGGTGGAACAGCAACGCCGACAGCGCGACTAGAACCAAGCTGATATCTAGAACCAATCAGGCACTTCGGTTTCTTCCATCCCCATGGATTCCATGATCAACATGGTCACATAGCTGGGCTCGACGCTGAACTCCTTCAGGGTCTCGTAACAGGAGCCGGCCTTGATGGAGAGCAAGGCCACCGCCATGTGCTGGGGTTCCACGATCTTGGAACCCAGTTCGGCAGCCATTTCACCCGCCCGCTCAAAGGCGGTATGCACATGCTTGTTGTAGGGCCCCCCTCGGGTCACTTCCGGCTCCCGCGGCAGACTCTTCACATATTCAGCGAACATGTCAGGATCCACATTCAGATCCATGAAGATGTGATGCAGGGATAGGGACTCATCCACGGTGAGACCGTAGACCAGGTGGCCGGTGGCCACGGACTTGTCATCCAGGCGCTCGGCGAGTTCCTCGGCGGCCTTGACGACCTGCTTGGACTTATCTGAGAAGTTTTCGAACATGGGAAGGGCAGGGAATGTAGCGATCCCAGAGGGGAACGAAACCAGAAAGTTGGGCGCCAGCGCCAAGCCCCCCTAGTTCTTGGCCTGTTTGGCGGCCAGGCGCTGCTGGCGGCGGTCCTGGGCCTGCTGGAAACGCCGCTTCTGATCTTCGGTCTCGGGGACCACTTCGGGCACCGGGGCCGGCTGCGAAGTCACCGAATCCAGGGAGACGAAGGTCAGGTAGGCGGAGACCACCTGCCGACGGATGCCACTGCTGCGCTCTTCGTGGAACACCTTCACCCCCACCTCCATGCTGGTGCGGTGGGCATAGTTCACCGAGGCCAGCAGCACCACCACGGCACCTGCGGGCACCGGGCGCAGGAAGTTGAGCTGGTCAATGCTGGCGGTGACCACCGCCGTGCGGGAGTGACGACCGGCAGCAATGGCAGCGCAGGCATCCACCCACTGCATCACCCGACCACCCATGAGCTTGCCCAGGGGATTGGTGTCATTGGGGAAAACAATCTCCGTCATCTCGACGACGGAATCCGCGACCTTGCGGCTCTTCACTTGGCTCATCAGTTTGCTTCTTTCCAGGCAGCACGCATGGATCGCAGGGCATTGGCCTCCGTTGGCTCACCCTGTCCAGGCATGGGAAGCACCTCTATGAGGCCTTCGACCTCGTAAAGCAAGGCCAGACCTGCCTTCATGGGATACAGACCCAGATCCCTGGGCTCATCCTGGAAGGGCTCCAACTTGAACATGCGCCCGTCAGTGGTCACATAACCCACCCAGCCACCGGCCCCATTCTGCGCCCGGTAATAGTGTGCCGGCTGTTCCGGCGCCTCGATGCGCAGCAGGACCAGGTGACCCAGCACGGCGCCCTGCTGCATGACCCGCCACTTGCCCAATTCCCGCACCGCATAGGGTCCCTCGTCCTGTTTCACCACTTGCCGGGTCACACAGGCCGTGGGCAGGGCCAGGATGCTCAGGAAAATCAGGGGGAATGGAAGCCAAGACATGGCGGGCCAGCATAACCACAGATGGGATGTAGCGATGCAGGGCAACCTGGCCCAGAATGGAGGTTTCCTCCCTCCCCCAAAAAAGGAATCCGCCCGATGTTCCAAGCTGTCCGCCAACGCCTGCAAGATGAGCTGGCCGAGATTCGCAACGCTGGCCTGTTCAAGGAAGAGCGCGTCATCACAAGCCCGCAGGGCGCCCGCATTCAAGTAGGCGGCAAGCAGGTGCTCTGCCTCTGCGCCAACAACTACCTGGGCCTTTCCAATGACCCGGATCTGGTGATGGCAGCGCACCAGGCACTGGACAGCCGTGGTCTGGGCCTCAGCTCGGTACGCTTCATCTGCGGCACCCAGGACATCCACAAGCGGCTGGAGCAGACGGTATCCAAGTTTCTGGGCACCCAGGACACCATCCTCTACACCTCCTGCTTCGACGCCAATGGCGGCCTGTTCGAGACCCTGCTGGGTCCGGAAGATGCCATCATCTCCGATGCCCTGAACCACGCTTCCATCATCGACGGCGTGCGGCTGTGCAAGGCCAAGCGCTTTCGCTACGCCAACAACGACATGCAGGAGTTGGAAAAGCATCTGCAGGAAGCCGCCTCCGCCCGCACCCGCATCATTGCCACCGACGGGGTGTTCAGCATGGACGGCTACGTGGCCAACCTGCCGGAGATCTGTGATCTGGCGGATCGCTACGACGCTATGGTGATGGTGGATGACAGCCATTCCTCCGGCTTCTTTGGCCCCACCGGTCGCGGCACGGCGGAGTACCACGGCGTGCAGGATCGGGTGGACATCATCACCTCCACCTTTGGCAAGGCCCTGGGCGGCGCGTCCGGCGGCTTCACCTCCGGCCACCAGGAGATCATTGATCTGCTCAGGCAACGCTCCCGTCCCTACCTGTTCAGCAACACCCTGGCCCCGGCCATCGTCGGCGCCACTCAGGCCTGCCTGGATCTGCTGTCCAGCACCACCACCCTGCGGGACAAGCTGGAAACCAACACCCGCCACTTCCGCCAGGCAATGACCGCCGCCGGCTTCGCCATCAAGGAAGGCGAGCATCCCATCGTCCCCATCATGTTGGGCGACGCCAAGGTGGCGGGCGAGATGGCATCCCGCATGTTGGACGAAGGCGTCTACGTCATCGGCTTCTCCTTCCCGGTGGTGCCCAAGGGCCAGGCCAGAATTCGGGTACAGATCTCGGCGGCGCACGAAATCCCGGACCTGGACCAGGCGGTGCAGAGCTTCATCAAGGTGGGCAAGGCCATGGGAGTGCTCAAGGCATAAACCGAATGCGCGCCCTGTTAGAAATCCTGGTGTTCGCCCTGGGCCTGGCGGTACTGCTGGTCATCGGCAAGGGCCTGCCGCAGTTCGGCATGCTGCTGCGCCACCCCCTGGTGCTGATTGCCCTTGCGGTCACCCTGATCTGGGTCTACATCTTTCGCAGCCGGCGCAGTCGCCACAGAGCCCTGGCCCGTAAGAACCACAACTGATGAAACCACCTGACCTGGAACTGCTCCGTCGCTCCGGCCTGATCTCGGCCACAGCGCGGGAGACCTGCAAGAAGATGATCGTGCCCGGCGCCAAGCTGGAAGTCATCGCCGTGGAAGCGGAGACGATCATCCGGGACATGGGTGGTGAACCGGCCTTCCCAGCACAGCTCTCGCGCAACAACATTGCCGCCCACTACTGCTCACCGCCCGGCGACGCCACGGAAGTGCAGTTGGACGACATCATCAAGTTGGACTGTGGGACGCAGGTAGACGGTTATGTGACGGACAACGCCACGACGGTGGATTTACGCAACGGTCCGGACTCGGCTTTGGTAGCCGCCAGTAGTATGGCTTTGGAAAACGCCATCTCGGTCATGGGGCCCGGTGCTTCCATCACCGAGATCGGCAATCAGATCGAAACGACGATCAAGGCCCTGGGCTTCACTCCGGTGTACAACCTGACGGGCCACGGGGTGGCGCGTTACGTGATCCACTGTGCCCCCAGCATCCCCAACTACCCGGACCAGAAGGCGGGCAAGTTGCGGGCGGGGCAGACGATTGCCTGTGAACCCTTCGCCTGTGACGGCAAGGGCTACATTGATTGTGACGGCAAGGCGGAGGTCTTTGGTTTGAAGCGCAAGCCGAAGCCGAAGGACAAGATCCCGGAAGACATCCGCAATGCGATTGACGCTTTGCACAACCTGCCCTTCGCCCGGCGCACCTTGCAACGGCAATTGAAGACGCCGAAGCGAGTGGCGGAAGCGTTGAAGCTGTTACAGAAGCTGAAGATGCTGGTGGACTACCCACCGCTGGTGGAGAAGAAGGGTGTGCGCGTCGCACAGACGGAGCACACCATCTACATCCACGAAGACCGGGCCGAGGTTTTGACTCGGGCGCCAGAGTAGGCCCGGCTAACCCTGGGCCCTACTGCTCGGAACGCTGGGCGTCGGCTTCCATGACTGCTGTGCCTACCGGCTGGCGCAGGAAGACCCAGACATAGCCGTGGCGGTAGGTGGGTGCTTGATACTTCTTCAGGATTTCCCCCTGGGTTAGGCTCTGCTCCAGGAGTGCTTGGTAAGCCTGGTTGTTATCCCTCAGGCTTTGCAGCATCTGGCTCCGCTCCTGCATCTGTAAGTCGCTGAGCTTCTGACCCTTTTGGATGGGTTGGATGCCATGCTCCCGCTTGAGCTCCTGCCGGATGGCACTGAGCTTCTTGCTGGCCTCCCCACGGGCAGCCTGTGCCGCATCTCGCTCAGCGCACTGAGCCTCGGTCATCTCCGGCTCAGAGCCCGTGGTGCTGCTGTAATCCCCCAGTAACAAGTCCAGGAGCCCATCCTCGTTCCAATCGGTCACACAGAGCTTGCTGCGGATACCGCGACCATCCGACGAGTTGTCGTAATTGCTCTTGAGGACCAGGGCAATACCGGCAGCCAGTTGGGGTGGGCCTTGAGAGGCGCTGTTGCGATAGAGGGTGACCGCGCCATTATCATCCCCGACCAACAAGTCCAAATTGCCGTCGCCATCCCAGTCCGCAATACAAGGCCCAGCATCCCGGTCCACCACAATGGGCTTGCCCTCAGCTTCCACCGGCTGTGGACTGCCAAAGACCGGTGCCTTGGTCTTGCTGCTATTGGCAATCCAATACACCTCGCCTTTGATGTTGCCGACGATGAGATCCAGGTCACCGTCGCGATCCCAGTCGGCTGCAAACACAGCCGAAGCCCTACCCACATTCAGGCTCTTGCCGTCCTTGCCCTGGAGATTCTGCCCTGCCTTATAAGCGCCGTCATCGCTGCCAGCAAAGAGGTACAGGTCACCAGGGCTGTAGGAGCCGGAGATCATGTCCTTGATGCCGTCACCGTTCAGATCCACCAACTGTGGACCAAAACCGATGCATCAACCTGTTGGCACCTTGCCAGTCGTGCCACCGGCCTGGAAGTAACTGAAGTCCGCAAATTTGGGTGCGCCTTTCTTACCCACGTTCTTGTAGATGCGCAGGGTTCCTATGGGCTCCTTGTCGCGCCAATTGCCCTTGCCGAACTCGCCCACCAACAGATCCTTTAGGCCGTCGCCGTCCATGTCCGTAAGGAAAGGTGCGGCGTGGCCATGGTCCACATCGATGGGATTACCAGCACAATGCACCTGGAAGGGGGCTTGCAGCTCAGAAATCCGAGGGATTTCGCCCTGCGCCGACAGGGTTCCCAGGAGGGGTACTAGTGGTGTGATGCGCTCTGTTGGGGCATTTTCAGTGCAGCGCGTGCGCGACCGACTTTTTCGAGGATCTCGTCGGCGGCCTTGGTCCAAACAATCGGCTTCGGATCGTCGTTGTGGTTATCGATGTAGTCCATGATTGCTTTCTTGAGTTGAGGGACGCTGCGAAACGCGTCGCGCTTCAGGCGTTTTTGATCAAGATTGCGGAAAAACCCCTCCACGATATTGAGCCACGAGCTGCTTGTCGGGATGAAGTGCATGTGGAATCGCGGATGGCGCTTCAGCCACCGCTTAACCTTCTCATGCTTGTGTGTGGCGTAGTTGTCGGCGATGACGTGCAGATCGAGTTCAGCTGGAGTTTGCTCGTCGATCATTCTCAGGAACTTGATCCACTCCTGATGTCGATGTCGCTTCATGCAGGTTGCGATCACTTCGCCGTGACCCAACTCGATCGCGGCGAACAAGGTGGTTGTTCCGTTCCTCTTGTAGTCATGAGTCATCGTGCCGCATCGACCCTTGACCAGTGGAAGGCTCTTCTGGGTCCGATCGAGAGCCTGAATTGACGTCTTTTCGTCCGCGCTAAAGACGAGTGCATTCTCGGGTGGATTCAGGTAGAGACCTACCACATCGCGCAGCTTCTCTTCGAACCGAGAATCGTTGCTGACCTTGAACGTCTTCACCAAGTGAGGTTTCAGACCGTTGGCCTTCCATGTGCGGTGGACCATCGACTGCGTGATTCCCATCTCCTCTGCAAGGAGTCGCGTGCTCCAGTGTGTCGCGTTCGCGGGGATCTCTTGCGTAGTCATGCGGATGATCTCACTCTCAACTTCCTCGTTCGCACGGGGACGACCTCCCCGAGGAAGGTCCTTCTCTATACCAGTGAGGCGATGCTCGCTGAAGCGGTTTCGCCAACGCCCCACAGTGTGTCGCTTGACCCTCATCTCCTCAGCTATATCCGCATTCGAGTAGCCATCAGCGGCAAGAAGGATCATTCGGGCTCGCTGAGCTTGCCTCACCGAAATTCTCCGACTGCGTGACCAATTCGTCAGGGTGCTTCGCTCGCTCTTGGTAAGTTGAATCTCTACTGCAACGCGCATCGTCTTGCCTCCAACGATACCTACGCACCGCAAGCGTAGGGAGGCTTAATATAAAGGCCTACTAATTCTGCGTCATACCACTAGATAGGTGCGCGCTTCACCTGTGAGCTCGCGACCAAACACCAGGACGTCATCAAAGCCGTCGTCGTTGAAGTCGCCGGATACCAGCAGGCCTGAGCCTTCTGGAGTTGGGAAGTCGCCCTGCGCCTTCGCCGGCGCACCCGCCATCAGGCACCAAGTAGTCAATAAAGCTAAACGCATCTGTCTCCTCCTCATCCAAGCTGGAGTTGTTGGTGGGTGGTGCGTCTTCTTCGTTAGCAGCAGTCTCCTTCATGCTCTCTGGTTCAGAGCAGCTCCCACTGCTTTGAACGCGATGGTCCCGCTGGACCATTGAGCTTTCCGGTTTGAGTTGTTGAGAACGAAGAGCCTCAGCGAAGATCCGCATCTTCCTGCTGCTCACCACCATTCAATGGAATGGCTCGTCCTCATTCGCGGTCTTTCTTGAGGAAACCGGGGTGGGCGCATGGGCGAATTCTTTAGGAAAGCCCCTTTCTCTTTACCGAATAGTCAGTTACGGCAAACAGAAAATTGGAGGGGAAGGCACGTTTACGTGAGGGGGAGCCTCTCTTTCTTTCCACAATTCGCCCACAATCTGTCTTCGGTCCCTGCTGGGTACGCGGGGCCATGCCCGAGAACCTGGCAAGGACTCGCGCTGGCAAATTAAGTTAAGCCCAGCAGTGGTCAGTGTGGTGTTTGTAAGCGCTTCTTGCGTTGTGTCTTACAACACTCGGCAGTCAGCTGACTTGACTACTGTGGCTTAGGTGAACGGGTCGGGAATCAGGCTGGGTGGCTGGGGTTGTTGAGACCTGTGGTGGTGTGTTGCTTGATTCGCGCCTTGGTATTGAGCGACACCCTCTACCCTGGAGCCATGCTTCAGGGTGCGGAAAGAGGATGTTTGCCGGAGACTTCTTGCCGCCAATCAAACTGCCTAAGTCCGCATGATCGGACGAAGCATGGTCCGGCTTTAGCAGGACTGCGAAATTTCCTGTCGACCCTCTGGGAGTGCCTTCCCTGCGGCATTCAGAGGCTACGGCCTTCAGAGCCTACCGGCCTTCAGAGGCCGGGGCGCACAGAGAGGCTGCCAGTCCTGGTCAGCGGAGCTTCGCAGCTGCACAGGAGGGCCAGGCCGCACAGGGCTGTCTCCAGCTGGTGGCCCGGCAGGCTACGGACGCAATTGCCTGAATTGTCCAGCAGGCGCGCCATGACGCTGTCCTCGCCAAACATGGGGGCGCGGGCAAACTTGATTTTGCCGCCTGGGGCGTAGCGGAGCACCAGCTCCTGCTGCAGCAGGGCGAAGTCGCGGGCGTTGCTGGTGGGGTCTGGCACTGGCTGGCGCTGGCCGGGCAGCGCTTCTGGCGGCAGGCCGCTCACCCGATCCATCCCCTGGTCCCGCCGCACCTCCGTCCAACCCAGGAACCGCTCGGCCAACAAGCAGAGCAGGGAGCTGGGGCTGGCCTCATTCAGCAGCTTGACGATGGAGACCGTCTGCATGGTGGAGGTTTTGGTGGTGGATGTGGTGTGGGGGCGTTGCTGCACAGTGGTCCCTTTGTCGGGGGGGGTTTAAAGTGTTGCTGGCATAAGGGCATACGTAGCCTGTGACAGCGGTGGCCCGATTCTTCCCGGGCTGCATTCATCTATCTTTCTCCCCCCTTGCAGGCCGCATGGCAGGCGGCTTGGCGCCTGGTTGAGCTGCAGATTCCGGGCCCGTTGCCCTGATTTCAGCCGTCCTGCGCCGGGCTATTCCGCTCTACCGAATATGCAGTAGCCGGCCGGTGAGCGGAGGAGGGGGGAGCGGAGGAGGGCTGCCGCTAGCTGTTGGCGCTGCGATCCCTGGCGAGTCCCTGTCGGGCCAGGAAGTCCGCCTGTTCATTGCCTGGGTCGCCGTCGTGGCCCCGCACCCAGCACCATTCCACCTGGTGCGGTGTTAAGGCCGACTCCAGCCGCTTCCACAGGTCCACGTTCTTCACCGGCTTCCGGTTGGCGGTCTTCCAGCCCTTGGCCTTCCACCCCTTGATCCATTGAGTGATGCCGTTTTTCACATAGGTGCTGTCGGTAAACAGCTGTACCTGGCAGGGCTTCTTCAGGGTCTCAAGTGCAACAATGGCGGCCATCAACTCCATGCGGTTGTTGGTGGTCTGTGCTTCGCCACCGCAGAGTTCCTTCTTCTCCTGCCCAAACTGCATGAGAACCCCCCAGCCACCGGGCCCCGGATTGCCGCTGCAAGCCCCGTCGGTGTAGATCACCACCTCGGCCGCGCTGTCACTATCGCTATCACTCATTGCCTGAGTGTAGCTCTGGGTTTGGCTTCCACCAGGGTGGGGTTGGGTGTGCGTTGATCTGAAGGCTAGTCGTACAGGATGCGGAGGATGGGGCCAGATCCCACATCCACTAGGCCTTTGGTGGGTACAACTCCTGCCGGACCATCTCCCGAAGTGACGGTGGCAATTCCGAGAGTCGGTTGCATGGCTGACATCTGCAAGGTCACGCCGTTGGTGGTGGTTAGCCCAATGGGGTTTGTCCACTGGTTGGGGGGCAATGCGGTTTCGTTGTCAGCAAACTGCATGTAGGCAGTGATGCCCAGCAGGGAGTTGTCGTTGGGGATCTTTGCCGTGAAGTACACCCAGGCGCGATCCAGTTGAGGAAGTGGTGGATTGTATTGCAGCCAAAACTGGAGGAGATGGTCCACGTATTTCTTACAGCCGGGTGCTCCGATGAATCCCAGGTCGATTCCAGAAAAATATGGAGTGACGCCAAGAAGGAGCATGGGCGTGGCTCCGGGGCGGCCGAAGCCTCTGACTTCTGCTGTGCTGCCGATGCGCAGAGATCGGCTCACTGCACTGGCGCTGTGTCCGTCAATGTCCTTGAACTGCGAGCAGCTTTGACCGTACTGGGCGGTGATTCCATCGCCGTTGTCGGTTTCGAAGTCGACAAACCATGGTTCGCTAATTGCTCCGCCAAGATTGGACGTCTCGATATCCAAGCACAGGTCGCCTCCTAGGTAGCCTATGGGTATGTCGAAAATCACTTTTAAGGAGTTGCTTGTACCCCATAGGTCCGGTGTTCCAATCAGGGCAGGAGAGTCAGGGAACGTTATTTGAGAGTCATGAACCGTGAAAGGATTGGGTCCGTGGTTAGCTGCAAAGGTTTCGGAAGCACTGCCAGGATCATGAGGGCAGTATGAAACGGTGATTTTCCAGTCTGCTGTTTTCTCTGGAAGATGTTGATCATCGCTACGATCGCGACGAAGCCAAATTCCGCGTAAGGTTTTTCCCGCAATTGCAGAAAGTCGGCTGCCTGAGATGAGGATTTGCTGCCTGTGGCCAGTGCCAGAGCCAGTCACAAGATCAACAGATGGGGCGTCAATGGAGTCGTATGACGGAGATAATGAGTGAGCTTGTATCTGCGCACTAAGAAACGTGCTCAGCAAGAAAATTATCGATGTCGAAAGGGCTCCGATTCTTATTGGGGTTGTGCTTAGCATTGGGGGGACTCTTGTAGTTCTAGTGGTGTGATGCGCTCTGTTGGGGCATTTTCAGTGCAGCGCGTGCGCGACCGACTTTTTCGAGGATCTCGTCGGCGGCCTTGGTCCAAACAATCGGCTTCGGATCGTCGTTGTGGTTATCGATGTAGTCCATGATTGCTTTCTTGAGTTGAGGGACGCTGCGAAACGCGTCGCGCTTCAGGCGTTTTTGATCAAGATTGCGGAAAAACCCCTCCACGATATTGAGCCACGAGCTGCTTGTCGGGATGAAGTGCATGTGGAATCGCGGATGGCGCTTCAGCCACCGCTTAACCTTCTCATGCTTGTGTGTGGCGTAGTTGTCGGCGATGACGTGCAGATCGAGTTCAGCTGGAGTTTGCTCGTCGATCATTCTCAGGAACTTGATCCACTCCTGATGTCGATGTCGCTTCATGCAGGTTGCGATCACTTCGCCGTGACCCAACTCGATCGCGGCGAACAAGGTGGTTGTTCCGTTCCTCTTGTAGTCATGAGTCATCGTGCCGCATCGACCCTTGACCAGTGGAAGGCTCTTCTGGGTCCGATCGAGAGCCTGAATTGACGTCTTTTCGTCCGCGCTAAAGACGAGTGCATTCTCGGGTGGATTCAGGTAGAGACCTACCACATCGCGCAGCTTCTCTTCGAACCGAGAATCGTTGCTGACCTTGAACGTCTTCACCAAGTGAGGTTTCAGACCGTTGGCCTTCCATGTGCGGTGGACCATCGACTGCGTGATTCCCATCTCCTCTGCAAGGAGTCGCGTGCTCCAGTGTGTCGCGTTCGCGGGGATCTCTTGCGTAGTCATGCGGATGATCTCACTCTCAACTTCCTCGTTCGCACGGGGACGACCTCCCCGAGGAAGGTCCTTCTCTATACCAGTGAGGCGATGCTCGCTGAAGCGGTTTCGCCAACGCCCCACAGTGTGTCGCTTGACCCTCATCTCCTCAGCTATATCCGCATTCGAGTAGCCATCAGCGGCAAGAAGGATCATTCGGGCTCGCTGAGCTTGCCTCACCGAAATTCTCCGACTGCGTGACCAATTCGTCAGGGTGCTTCGCTCGCTCTTGGTAAGTTGAATCTCTACTGCAACGCGCATCGTCTTGCCTCCAACGATACCTACGCACCGCAAGCGTAGGGAGGCTTAATATAAAGGCCTACTAATTCTGCGTCATACCACTAGCGCCTGACCATGAACCCTCGCGGTTAGAATTGCTGACAACAAGCAACCGTAGGCGGCTATTCCCAAAATAGGAAAAATCCATCGGGCCAAATCATCCAAAGACCCGGGCTCCCCGGATTCGTTGAACTGAGCAATTCGCACCCGATTGAAAATGTTGAGCGCAGCCCAGATGCCAAAGGCAATGGCACCAAGAACAGCGGCTGGTGAGCCACGAAAACGCACAACGCAGGCCACTCCACATGCCAGGTAGAACAGGAGGAAGATGTAAGGGACGAGATCTGGTAGCCATTCCATGCTGCCCCTTTTATGAAGCTTCCCCTTCAGCCACAAGCATTGCTTGCTACCAAGCCTTATTGGCCAAGGCGAACACCGCAGTGCCTAATAACCCGTCTCTAGAAGCTGTCCTTGCCCCGCTACCTAATGCCCAGGTCTTTGCATCCCTGGTGCTGGCATCCCGGGCCCGGGCATTCCAGGCGTTTGCACACCCTGCTCTGATGGCTCGGCACTGGGCACCTTCTTCTCCAGGAACAATGGCAACACCATGAGGAATACCAGTAGGGACAACCCCACCACCAGCCAGCCGTAGCCGCCGGGCATCTTCATTACTTGTTCTCTAAGTTCCACCATGGTTCCAAGCCTAAATCGACCTGGCGTCAATGCAGACCTGAGATGCAGTCGCAAAGCGGGAACGGAGATCTGGCTACCGTTAGCCTGGAGCCCTTGGCAAGGCTTCCTAGGGAACCGTCGTCATCGGCACCCAGTTGGTGGCCATCTGGAAGGTATCGCAGCCGAGCCCACAGCCATTGGCCGTGTAGATCAGGGCGGCATGATTCAAAGTATCTCCTACGAGCACTGGCACTGGACCAAAGGTGTTGAGAGATGCGGAGGCCTTGCCGGCAGCATTCAGCGTGCCCTTCCAACCAGCAAAGGTGGGGCCACCGCCACCCAACTGAGTCAGACTGATGACAAAGCTGGTGAGCACATCCGAGTTCAGGGGAATGACAACACCAGGCGTCATCGTCACCCCAGGACTGTTGCCACTGAGCGCGAAGTTGGTGAAGACCCAGTAGTTGGCGAAGGCATTGCCCACACCCGCATCAATGCTCAGGTTTTGCGAACTGGCCACGCCCACCGACATCACGTGGGTATCCGTAGAAAGAGAGAGTGGCGTGCCGGAGAATACATGCAGGGCCCCATGCATGGTGACACCAGCCAGGACCGAGCCCACCATCAGGTCAGGCGTGCCGTCCGCATTCACATCCGTCGAGGACACTGAACCGCCGAAGGCTTCGCCAGCCGCCGTGCCGGTGAAGCCCAGCAACTGCGAGCCGTCCTTGCCTGAGTAGACCCGAGCGTAACCCAGGGGCAAAGCACCCAGACCCGGCGCACCCACAATGACGTCGGTATAGGTGTCGCCATTGACATCGCCGGCGCGACTCACATTCAAACCAAACAGGTCATTTGCCGCATCGCCGACATGAGTGCGAATGGTGCTGCCATCCTTGCCGGAAAACACCCGCGCATAGCCCTTGCCACCCACCTGCGGTGCACCGGCAATGAAATCCTCCAAGCCGTCTTGATTGGCATCGCCTATTGCACTGAGGGAAAAACCCAGGTTATCGCCTAAGCTGTCGTCCGGCAGGTTGTAGATCAGAGCCCCATTCTTGCCGGAGTAGACATTTACCGAACTTGCCTGGCTCAACCGGCCCAGCCCAACGATGAAGTCCGGGTAGCTGTCCGCATTCAAATCGCTGATGTCGCAGACCGCGCTGGTGTCGCCAGGGACGGTGTGCAAGGTTGCGCCATCCTTGCCGGAGTAGACCCGGGCATAGCCTACGCTGGTTGCCCCACCATTGGCAGCCGCCAACAAATCGCTGTAGCCATCTGCGTTCAAATCACCACCGGCACTCACAGCGAAGCCAAGATGATCATCCACGGCGTCACCGTCAAAAGTGTAGAGCACCTGCAAACCTGTCCCTAGAGCAACCCAGATGCCGGAAAACACCCGCGCACTGCCAGACAGACTGCCAGCGTTGTCATCGCCGGGAGCCCCGACCAATAGATCCACAAAGCCATCGCCGTTCACATCGCCGGCTGAGCTGACTGCGTTGCCGAAGTTGTCGCCGGCAGCATCACCAAAGAAGGTGGCCAGGACCTTGCCTTCACGGCCGGAATAGAGCCGCGCCATGCCAGCATCCACACCGTTGGTGCCGTCCCGGCTGGCGCCTACAAACATATCGGGATAACCGTCTTGGTCCACGTCGCCAGCAGCCTTGCTGGACACCCCCAGGTTACTGGTGCTGGTATCCTGCAGGGTGTAGATCTGGGTCTGAGCCGCCAGGGAAAGGCAGGGCAGAAGAGAGGCGAAGACGAACGGAATCGTGGTAGGAAGCATGGACATAGGTGCGGGGCTAGTTCCGGGCGAGGAGCAGAACCCCCATGCCAAGGACATGGGGCCGATACCATGGGCCATTTACGAGCCTATGGATCCCGGACAATCCTACCACAGGCCACCACGGATGCGGCTAATCTTCCTTGGCAGCGTCATCTTGCAAAGCGCGCTCCCGCTTCTCCCGCTCGGGCAATCGATCCAGGTCGGGGCTGGCGTAGAGGTTGGCGATGAAGTTGGTGGTGCCACCTTTCTTGACATGAATGTGGATAGCCCAAATCAGACCGGCCGCCAGCCCGACCAATCCCAGAACCAGCATCAGAGTCAAGGTCCAGGCTGCCCCATCGCTAAAATAGAAGAACAACCCACCCAACATGACCCCGGCCAAGGCGGAGCCAGCGGTAATCCACAAGCCGTAACACAGCTCGGCAAAGCCATCGACAATGATGGCCAGGTAATCTCGTTGGGGTTTTGCCATCAGTCCCCACTACCCGCTGCTGGCTGAACTATTTGCGAAGCAACCATCATCACCCCTGAGCACGATGCCCCAAGTCCTGAATCGCAGCAACCAACTGATCCATCTGCGCCTGTGAGCTCCAGAGATTGGGTGCGATCCGAACCCCCGGCTCCACCGCCACAGTAAAGATCCCGTAGTCCTCGTAGAGCAAGCGACTGGTCTCTACCGGGTCCTGATTCCCCAATTTGACAACGGCTATGGCGCAGGACTGCTGCTTGCCCATGGGCGTAGCCATGCTGACGCCAGGCAAATCCCTGACCCGTGTCACCCAGTATTCCTTCAGGTAGCGCAGACGGGCTTCCTTGTAGGCACTGCCAATGGACTGGTGAAACTCAATGGCATCCGCAATGCCCAGCTGGTTGGCGGCGGGCTGGGTGCCCAAGTGTTCAAACTTGCCGATGTCCTCGGCAGTAAGCTCGGTGTTGTCGAACAGCGGTCGCACCTTATGGATCTTGTCCTTGGCAATGTACATCAGCCCATTGCCCATGGGTGCCCCCAACCACTTGTGCAGGCTGGTGCCAAAGTAATCGCAGTGCAGGTCAGGTATGCGATAGTTCAAGTGGGCAAAGGAATGGGCCGCATCGACGATGACTTCCACGCCACGCTCATGGGCCATGTCACAGATGGCGCGGATCGGCAGGATCTGGCCGGTCAAGTAGATCATGTGCGAAGCCAGGATCACCTTGGTCTTGGGCGTGATGGCATCCCGATAGATCCGCAGCACCTCATCATCGCTCTTGGGCAACAGGGGCAAGTCCACGGTAACAATGCGAATGCCTTCACGTTTTTGGCGGTTGTTAAAAGCCCCCACCATGCTGGGGTATTCCATATTGCCCATCAACACCTCGTCTCCCGCCTGCAGTTGCAGACCCAGGATGATGTTGGTGAGCGCTTCGGTGGTGTTGCGCATCAAGGCAATCTCGCCAGCGGCACAGCCGGCAAACTTCGCCACGGTCTCCTTCAACTGCGCCACCCTTGGCAGCCAGTCCCGCCGCATGAAGTGGGAGGACCGTGCGTTGATGGCCACCAGATCAGCCTGCAACTTGTTCATCACCGCATCTGGCGAAGCAGTGTAAAAACCACTTTCAATGTTGGTGAAGCCGGGCGCCCGGGTCCAGGCCTTTTGCAGAGGTCGCCAAAGGGACTCATTGGCAGCAACTTCTTCCGGATCTCGGCCATCGCTACGCAGGCCGGTCTGCTGCGCCGCATTCTTGCAGCCAGCAAGGAAGGTCGGCAGTCCTAGCACGCCCAGGGAAAACCCACAGGTTTGTATTAACCATTTCCGGCGATCAGTTTCCAAGTCACACCTCCGTTGGCCTGCCGTTTTAACCGTCGAGTCGGAGGATAGCTTCCGCAAAGTCGAGATAGCATTTAGTGAACCGCGTACAAGCCGCTGATCACCGTGTGCCACTCCGCCTCCACCTTAGACGGCGGCTCACCTGTGATTCTGTGCTTATAGAGCTCCCATTTCGGGTTGCCGGTGTACTGATCCATATGCACAAGGCTTACGTAACTGCTTGAAAGCCCCACCGCGTACAACAAGCCAACCACAAACACCAGGATGACAGATCCACTGGGAATCTTGACCGTCCAGATGTAATACCCAGCGCAGAGGGCCGGAACCAACCACTGCGTGAGCGGAGTCCCTGCTTCGCACAGGTGCACGCTAGAAAAAAATCCAACGCCACAGATCGTCAGGAACACCACCAGTGCGGCCCATTTGAAGGGGCGATCTTTGGATTGCCTGCCTCTGCATAAACGCAAGACGATGGTGGCCAGCACGAGGCCACACAGCAGAAAGGCGTGGAGTTCTCCGTTCATGGGCTTACTGACCGACGATCCTACTGCTTTCTTCCATGTGTTGGGCGTTCTTGGCGCCAAGAATCCCACCACACGGCCAGCAACTGAAGGTGGCCGCGGGCATCACCCGATACAATGGCTGGCCCCACCAGGAAACAATGATGACCGAAGCGCTGATTCGCGCCCTACCAATCTGGAAGCAGGAGATCCACCTGGAACCCCTAGGCGGTGGCATCACCAACCTCAACTTCAAGGTGACCGACGGCGCACAGACCTACGTGGCGCGCCAAGGCAGCGACGACCCACGCCTGGGCATCAGCCGGCACAACGAATTCCTCTGCGCCTCCCTGGCCGCCGATGCGGGGTTGGCGCCAAGCCTGGTGTTCAAGGATCAGGATTTCTCGGTGATCGCCTTCGTCCCCGGCAAGCCCTTGCTGTTGCAAGGCCACGAGGAAAACCTGCAGCGCTGTACCCAGACCCTGCAGAAGCTGCACAGCATCCTGCCGGCCAACGCCAACGAACTGCAGACCTTCTGTCCCTTTCAAGTGGCGCGTAACTATGTGGCCGATGCCCAGGCACACCAACTGCCGCTGCCTTGCAAGGACAGTCAGATCCTGCTGCAGCAAGTCCAAGAGTTGCAGTCACAAATTTCCGAACCGGTCACCAGCTTTTGCCACAACGACCTGATGCCCGGCAACCTGCTGGATACGGGCGCACACATCTGGGTCATCGACTGGGAATATGCGGGCATGGGCAATCCACTGTTTGATCTTGCCGGCCTGTGCAACAATTTCGAACTGGATCCCCAACAAGAACTGGCATTGCTGCATGCCTACTACGGCAACGCTCTACAACTTCACCCGCTGCTGGTCATGCGCGCCCTGGCCGCCCTGCGGGAAAGCCTGTGGGCGGTGGTGCAAGGCAGTCAATCCAACATTCCCTTTGACTATCCTGCTTATAGGGACGAACAATACCAACGCTACCTGGACACCTTGAAGAGGCTGCAAGCATGAGTAAGAACACTGGCAAGCTGACGGTGGCTGAACTGACCAAACTGGTGGCCAACGACGAGATCGACACGGTCCTGGTGGGCGTGACCGACCTCTACGGCCGCTTTGTCGGCAAGCGCTACGACGCTGAATTTTTCCTGGAGTCCGCCGTCCCGGACGGCGCCCATGCCTGCGACTACCTGTTCACCGTGGACATGGAGATGAACCCGGTGCAGGGTTATGCCTTCACCAACTGGGAGAAGGGTTACGGCGACGTGCACATGCAACCTGACCTGGACAGCCTGCGCCTGGCAGACTGGCTGCCGCGCAGCGCCATGGTCTTGTGCAAGGTGCTGGACAGCAAGGATCACTCGGTGGTTGAGATTGCACCTCGCTCCATCCTGGAAAGGCAGTGTAAGCAGGCGGCGGCGGCGGGTTTTACAGCCATGGCTGCCTCCGAGTTGGAGTACTACATCTTTGAGGACTCCTACCGCCAGGCCGCGGAACAGAACTATCAGGACCTGCAGGCGGCGGGCTGGTATCTGGAGGACTATCACATGCTGCAGGGCACCCGACACGAGGGCTTCCACAGCATGGTGCGGCGACACCTGCGAAAGTCCGGCGTGCCGGTGGAGAACTCCAAAGGCGAATGGGGCAAGGGTCAACACGAGTTGAACGTGCGCTACGCCGAGGCCATGGAGATGGCAGATCGCCACATCGTCTACAAGCAATGCCTAAAGGAGGTGGCTGACCAGATGGGCATCAGCGTCACCTTCATGGCCAAGCTGGCCCAGGACCAGGCTGGTTCATCTTGCCACATCCACATGAGCTTGTGGAACAAGGACAAGAATGCCTTCCCCGGCGACCAGAGCCTGGGGCCGGTGCAGTGCTCCGATACCTTCCGCTGGTTCTTGGGCGGTTGGATCAAGCACGTGCCCGAGATGATGGTTTGCTACGCGCCAACGGTGAATTCCTACAAGCGTTACCAGGCCGGCTCCTGGGCCCCCACCCGCCTGACCTGGAGTTACGACAACCGCACCGCCGGCTTCCGAGTGGTGGGCAGCGGTCAGAGCCTGCGCATCGAATGCCGCATCCCCGGTGCTGACTGCAACCCCTACCTGGCCTATGCCGCCGCCCTGGCTTCCGGCTTGGATGGCATTGCAAAACAGATCGAACCACCAGCTTTGTTCGACGGCGACATCTACGCCGCCGAGGACCTGCCCCTGGTGCCGGGCTCGCTCCGGGAAGCCACCGAATTGTTCAGTGCCAGTGATTTTGCCAAGCAGAGCTTTGGCAATGAAGTTGTAGAACACCTCAGCCACTTCTACCGCAACGAAGAAGCGGCCTACCAACTGGCGGTCACCGATTGGGAACGACGACGCTACTTCGAACAAATCTAGCAGGCCCACTGGAATGAATCCCCCACTCATTGGCATCACCACCTATGGTCGCAACGAGGAGAACCACTTCTCCTTGCCCACCAAGTACGTGGACGCGGTGCGCCGCGCCGGTGGCATTCCCATCTTGATGCCGCCAGGGGAACCCAATGTGGACTCTTGGATTCGCCGCATGGATGCCCTGATTCTTACCGGCGGTGGCGACCTGGAGGCAGTGACCTACGGCGGCGATGGCCACGAGTTGAATTATAAGGTGGATGGGGATCGGGACCGGGATGAGATGCACATGGTGCGCCACATGGTTGATACGGACCTGCCCTGCCTGGCCATCTGTCGTGGCATCCAGATCCTGAACGTGGCCTATGGCGGCGACCTCATTGAGCATCTGCCGGACGTGGTGGGCGAAGAAGTGGCACACCGTACGGCGGAGCATGACCCCATAGACCATGCGGTGGAAATCGTACCGGACAGCCACCTGGCCCGGGCACTGGGCCACACCCAGATCCAAGTCAAATCCTGGCACCACCAGGCCATTGGCAAACTGGGTGAAGGATTGCAGGTGGTGGCCAAGGCTCTGGACGGCACCATCGAAGCGGTAGAGATGCCAAGCCATCCCGGACTGCTGGCGGTGCAATGGCATCCAGAACTCACCGCCGCCGAAGATCCAATCCAGCAAAAGCTCTTTGACTACCTGGTAGCGTAAACATGAAAACCAACAAGACCGGGGAACGATTGCAGAACAAAGTGGCCCTGATCACCGGTGCCGGCGGCGGCATTGGTCGGGCCGCAGCTCTCTTGTTCGCGCAGCAGGGCGCCAGCATCGTGGCGGTGGATGTGGTGGACGACGCCGGTCAGGAGACGGTGGCCCAGGTGCAGGCGGCAGGAGGTCAAGCCATCTACGCGCACGCCGATGTAGCCAACAACAAGGACTGTGCCAACATGGTGGCCCAGGCCGAAGCCAAATTCGGCGCCTTGCATGTGCTGTTCAACAACGCGGGCATCATGGATAGCCGGGATGACGACGCCATCAACACCGAAGAAGAAGTCTGGGACCGCACCATGGCCATCAACGTCAAGGGCGTGTTCCTGGGTTGCAAGCATGGCATCCCTGCCCTGCAACGGGCCGGCGGTGGCAGCATCATCAACACCGCTTCCTTCGTCGCCCTGCTCGGCGCGGCAACACCGCAGTTGGCCTACACAGCCAGCAAGGGTGCGGTGCTGTCCCTGTCCCGAGAACTGGCAGTGATCCATGCCCGCCAAGGCATAAGGGTGAACGCCCTGTGCCCCGGTCCGCTACGCACCGAGCTGCTGATGAAGTTCCTGGATACCAAGGAGAAGCAACAACGCCGCCTGGTGCACGTACCCATGGGACGCTTTGGCGAAGCCGAAGAGATGGCACAGGCCGCCCTGTTCCTGGCCAGCGATGAATCCTCATACCTCACCGGCAGCACCTTCAGCGTGGATGGCGGCATCACCGCCGCCTACGTGACGCCGCTGGATGAATGATCCTTGGGCTTAGACTTCGTCCTTGAAGTGGATGCTCTTGCGCTGGGTCAAGTGCCAGAAGCCATAGGTGGATAGGGTGGAACCCTTGCCACTGTCCTTGACTCCGGTCCAACTCAAGCCCGGATCCAGGTAGTCACAGCGGTTCTGGAACACGGTGCCGGTCTGCAACTGCTGCGCGAAGTACTCGGCTCGTTGGCGATCCCTGGTCCACACACAAGCCGTCAAGCCATAGCGAGAATCGTTCATCTTCTGCAAGGCTTCCGCATCGCTGGCCACCTGCTGCACCGGCAACAGCGGGCCAAAGCTCTCATCCTGCATGACCTGAGAATCCTGGGTACAGTCCGCCAACAGCGTGGGCGCAAAGGCACCATGGGCAGCGGGCTCGCCACCCAACAACAGACGCGCGCCCTTGGCCTGCGCTTCTTGCACCTGCTGAGCCAGGAAGGCTGGCGCTGTGGCGCTGGCCAATGGCCCCATGCTGGTATTCTCATCCATAGGATCTCCCAGTTGGTACCGCCCCATCTGCACCTTGGCCCGCTCCAAGAATTCCTGGTAGTGCTTCTGGTGCACATAGACCCGCTCTATGGCGCAGCAGGATTGGCCGGCGTTGTAGCAGGCCCCATCCACCACTGCTGCCACTGCCGCCTCCAGGTTCACATCCTCAGCCAGGTAGGCCGGGTCCTTGCCGCCCAACTCCAAACCCGTGTCCATGAAGTGATGGCCAGCCTGAGCCACCTGCTGGAACACCTGTCGACCGCCGGCCACCGAGCCGGTGAAGGCCACATGCCGGAGACGCGGGTCTTGGATCAATTGGCTGGTCTCTTGGTGATCCAGAATCAGATTGGCCACAAGCCCCGCGGGCTGCAGCCGGCCAAAAGCCCGCTCAAAATGCAGACCACAAAGCGGAGTTTTGGCGCTGTGCTTGAGCAACACCACATTGCCCGCCAGCAAGGCCGGCACCACCACATTCACCGCCAGGAGCAGCGGGAAGTTCCAGGCGGCAATGTTCAACACCATCCCCAGGGGCTCATGCTGAATGCGGCGGTGTACCCCATCCTTCTGGGGCAATACCTGCGGTGCCAGGGCGGCCTCAGCAATCTCCAACATGTGTTCACCGCGGGCACACATGATCTTCACCTCATGCCGCGCCTGGGTGATGGGCTTGCCCATCTGCTGGCTGATTTCCCGGGCAATTTCTTCGCTGTGCTGACTGAAGTAGGCCAGACCCAACGCCACCTGCTGCCGACGTGCTGGCAAATCCAACAAACGCCAGTGGCCATAGGCGTCTGCCACCTTTTCCAGCTTCTGCTGCAGCTCCACCCCGCCGTCTTTTGGCAGTTTGCAGAGCAGTTCGCCGGAGTAGGGATTGTTGACTTCTAGTACCATGCGAGCACTCCCATACAGGTCTCCAGGAGCGTAGCTTATGCTGCCGACAAAACCACTGACTCAATCGCCAACTCCCGCAATCGCCTGACCTTGATTTCTCCTCTCATACCCGAAGCCTTGTTGCGCCTGCCACCTTGCCAAGGCAAGGCCGTGGCCCTGTTCGATGCTGACGGCGTGTTATGGAGCGGTGATGTTTCCGAAGACTTCACCCGCTGGATGATTGCCAGGGGAGAATTTGACCCCCAACTGTGGCAGGAGTACCAAGACCTCAACCAGGCCGACCCCGCCGCCGGCTGCTTTTTCATCCTGAAGTTCTACTGCGGCATGCCCCTGGCCCGGTTGCAGGACCGAGTGCAAGAATTCTGGCGCACAGCTGGCCCTCGATCCTGGCTCAGGCGCCCGGTGGCTGTCTTGAACTGGCTGCACAGCATTGGCTATCAAATCCTCGTGGTCTCCGGCACCCCGGCTCCGGTGCTGGCTCCCTTGACCTCATTCCTGCCGGTGGATGAAGTGCTGGCTTTGCAACTGCAGTGGGAAAATGGTCACGCCACCGGCGAACACCTGGGCATTCCAACGGTGGGACAGGGCAAGGCGGATCGAGTACTGGCCACAACCAAGCACCACATCGCACTGGCCATGGGCAATTCGGCCTTGGACATTCCCATGCTCAAGCTGAGCCAGGGCCTGCGATGGGCCGTCAACCCGGACCAGCAACTCCTGGCTCTGGCCGAACAACAAGACTGGCTGATTTCCCATGAGTAACAAACTTCCGAGTCATGCCCGGGTGGTCATCATTGGCGGCGGCATTGTCGGCTGCAGCCTTGCCTATCACCTGAACAAACTGGGCTGGCTGGATGTGGTCATTCTGGAGCGGGGTCAGCTCACTTCGGGATCCACCTTCCACGCCGCCGGTCTGGTAGGACAGTTGCGCAGCTCCGCCAGCATCACCCAGTTGCTGAAGTACAGCGTGGAACTATACAACAGCCTTGAAGAGGAAACCGGCCAGGCCACGGGCTGGCGACAAAACGGCGGCCTGCGTCTGGCCTGCAATGAGGAACGCTGGACGGAGGTGCGCCGCCAGGCCACTACCGCTCACAGCTTTGGCTTGGAGATGCATCTTCTGAGTCCAAAAGAAGCGCAAGAGCTGTGGCCAGCCATGGACATCAGTGACCTGGTTGGCGCCGCCATGCTGCCCACCGACGGCCAGGTCTCGCCTTCTGACCTGACCCAGGCCCTGGCCAAAGGCGCCCGCAGTGTGGGCACGCGCATCATCGAAGATTGCCAGGTGGAAAGCATCCTGCTGCAAGACAGCCCCGCGGGCAAACAAGTGAAGGGTGTGCAAACCCAACAAGGCAACATCGACTGTGAGATCCTGGTGAACTGCGCCGGCCTGTGGGCTCGCAACATTGGCGAGATGGCTGGGGTCAGCGTGCCGGTGCACGCCATGCAACATCAGTTCATGATCACCGAACCCATGCCGGGTATCACACCGGAGCTGCCTACCCTGCGCGATCCGGATCGCTTGATCTACTTCAAGGAAGAGGTGGGCGGCCTGGTCATGGGCGGCTACGAACTCAACCCCATCCCCTGGGCATTGGATGGCATCCCGAAGGATTGGATCTTCAAACTCATCGAACCCAACTGGGAACACTTCGAGTCCCTGGCGGTGCAGGCTTTTGAACGGGTGCCCAATTTGGGCGACGTGGGCGTGCGCCAGCTGATCAACGGACCGGAAGCCTTCACTCCCGATGGCTCCTTCATCCTGGGCGAAGCACCGGAGGTGCACAACTTCTACGTCGGCGCCGGCTTCAATGCCTACGGCATCGCCGCGGCGGGCGGGGCGGGCAAGGCCCTGGCCGAGTGGATCGTCGGCGGCGAAGCCAGCATGGACCTGTGGCCGGTGGACATTTGTCGCTTCGGCACCCACCACGCCGACAGCCAGTGGGCGCGCAAGCGCACCATGGAAGCCTATAGCCACCACTACACCATGTCCTGGCCGCACGAGGAACACCAGTCCGGCCGCCCGCTGCATCGCTCTCCGCTTTACTCCCGCATCGAAGCCGCCGGCGCCTGCTTCGGAGAAAAGATGGGATGGGAACGACCCAACTGGTTCGCCCCCAAAGGCACAGTCGCCAAGGACGTCTACACCTATCAACAACCCAACTGGCATAAGCATGTAGGCGAAGAGCATCGGGCGGTGCGCGAGAACGTCGGCCTGTTTGACTCCTCTTCCTTTGCCAAATTCATGCTGCAAGGCCCGGCCGCCGAAGCTGCCCTATCCTGGATTTGCGCCAACGACATTCGCAAGCCTGCTGGTCACATCACCTACACGCAGATGTGCAATCGCCGCGGCGGCATTGAAGCGGACCTGACCATCAGCCGTATCAGCAAGGATCAGCTCTACATCGTCACCGGCACTGGCTACGTCACCCACGACCTGCACTGGATCCAACGCAACATCGCCCCAACCTTGCAGGCCAAGCTGACAAACGTCACCCACGAGCGAGCGGTGCTGGGCATCATGGGCCCCAACTCTCGCGCCCTGCTACAAGAACTCACCGACACGGACCTGGGCAACGAGGCCTTCCCCTTCATGACCTGGCAAAGCCTGCACATCGCCGGCGTGGAGTGCTGGGCCATGCGTCTCACCTTTGTCGGCGAACTGGGCTGGGAGTTGCACATCCCCAGCGAAGGTGCAATAAAGGTCTACGACGTTCTTTGCAGCGCCGGCCAGCAGCACGACCTGCGTCACGCAGGTTACCGCGCCATTGAATCCCTGCGCCTGGAGAAGGGATACCGCATCTGGAGCAAGGACATCAGTCCAGACCACACGCCCTTGGAAGCCGGCTTGGGCTGGGCGGTCAAACTACACACCGACCTGCCCTTCTTGGGCAGGGAAGCCCTACAGACGCAGCAGAAGAGCGGCAAGCTGAACCAGCGCCTGGCGATGTTCACGGTGGACGACCCACTTACCATTCTGCTGGGGCGGGAGACCATCTACCGCGACGGCAAACGAGCAGGCTGGCTCACCAGCGGCGGTTTTGGCTACAGCCTGAATCAGCCCATTGGTTTTGGTTACGTGCACAATGACGTCGACTGCAGCCAGGACTTCCTGCAAGATGGTGACTACCAGTTGGAGATCGCCGGTGAATTGGTGCCCTGCTCCCTTCACCTGCAACCGCTCTACGACCCAAAGATGCTGCGCGTGCGCAGCTGATTCCCAGTCACCCCAGCCGATTCAACATGTTTACCCGCAGCATGCGTCAGCGGATGATGGCCAAGTACTATGACAGGGTACAGGCCAAGTACGACCGCTACATGGCGGCGCGCAAGCAGGAGATGCTGGGCAAACTTGGCGGCTGCGTAGTGGAGATCGGGCCGGGCACCGGTGCCAACTTTGCCTTCCTGGCGCCGGAAATCCAATGGATCGGCATGGAACCAAACAGCTTCATGCACGAGAGCCTGACTGCCAAAGCTACCAGCCACGGCATCAAGGCTGATCTTCGCACTGCCTCGGCCACCCACATGGATCTGGCTGACAACACGGCGGACGTAATCCTCTCCACCCTGGTGCTCTGCTCGGTGCCCGATCTGACAGCCCAGATCAAAGAGATTCGGCGAGTACTGAAACCCGCTGGCAAATTCATCTTCATCGAACACGTGGCAGCTCCCCGCGGCACCTGGCTACGCCGTTGGCAAAGGCTGTGTCGCCCATTCTGGATGTTTTGGGCCGACGGCTGCCAACCGGACCGGGAAATCGCCGAAGCCATCCAGGCGGCGGGCTTCAAAGATGTGGACCTGGAGCATTTCCAGATTCCGCGCAAGGTAGCAGCAAGATTGGTCTCACTGCATATCGCCGGATGCGCAATCAAACCGTTAGACTGAAGGCATGGCCGCCAACAACAATCCTGCCCTTAGCCGTTATGCCTTCCTGGTGGAGACCTATGCCACCGAAATCCTCAAGGTGCTGAGTGTGTGGAGCATGTTCAGCGATGCGGACCTGCGCACTCGACCACACGACACGGACCAGCGGGGGCGCAATCTGTTGGAACACATGGTGCATCAGAGCATGAGTGAGGACCTGTGGTTCAAGAACATGTTTGGCATCCAAGTCACGGAGCAGGCGCTGCCGGAAAACGAAAGTCGCTTGACCTTCATGCAGGCTTACAACGACAACGCGCAAAAGCGGCTAGCGGCGCTACAAGAGAAGGATGATGCCTGGTGGGAAGAAGAGGTGAAGTTCTTTGAAGCCACGCGCTCCCGGGCCTGGGTGATGACGCGACGCATCGCGCACACGGCACACCATCGCGGACAACAAACGACGCTGCTGAGGATTTGCAATCACAGTTTGCACAGTACCTATGGGCCAACGGCGGACACGGGCGGCTTGATGAAGGACAAGGCACCAGTGATCTACCCCTATGCGGACGCTGAAACCCTGCTGCGGGAAGAGGCGGCGGCGGCGAGGAAGCGTGGGTTGCCGGGTGCTGGCGGGCGCGCGGTGACGGAGAGGCCGTAGGCCGGACGGGCTTATGGGGATGGGCAGCAACTGACCATGGCAAGGGCCCGCCAGGGTCAGGTCGGTGGCAATGAGGCGCAGAGGGCTGAAGACCCATGACGTTCTGTTTCAGACCCCCGACTTTGTGGGCCCAATAGCCCTAAACACTTGCTGGAGGCGAGTTGTAGGGGCTAGCAGGCCGTTGAAGAAGGGGTGATTTGGAGATTGTCGATCCCGAGACATCCGTTTTCTGCCCCGGGATTCTTATGGCGGAAAATAATGGCAGTCATTGCGATCCAGCAAGCTGGTTGGGGCCAAACAGATCCACAAAGCTCATATACGCGGCTGAGGAAGCCCTCAAAGCCCCTCTGCAATCCCCTTGGCGTCCCAACTCCAAACAGGCTACGCATGATCGTGCCAAGATTGCGTGCAGCGACATGGACCACGTACCGCTTTTTGACATTCTCGATGCCGCGCAACCAAGTCCGGCGTGCACCGCCTGACCCACAGGTGTGCGCAAAGCTTCTCTCCACTCGTTCACTTCGTAAGCGCTGGAGCTTTTTGGATCGCGATCCTGCAACACGCCGACGGTTTGCTCGATAAGCATCCTGCCACGATTCTGGTTTGTCCGTCCACTTGCGGCGGTTCTGTGACCGCGGCTGTGGTATGTAAGAAAGTATCTCTCTCTCGCTTAGCCATGCCAGGGTTTCAACTTTGTGGTAGCCCTTGTCGGCGACAACTGCCTTGTATTGGTCATCTTGCTCAGCACTGATCAGCACCGCCTGAGCCTCAATGATTCCGTCTTTCAGTGCCTCGCTGTCAGCAGTATCTGCATGGTGGATCGTCGCGGAGACGATGATCTCGGAGTCAGTGTCCAGCGCGTGCTGTGCCTTGTAGGCAAGGTGGGTACGCCCATCCTTCATCTTCGCGATCCTGCTGTCGGGGTCTGAGGGCGACTCCCAGTCCTTGTTCGAGGTCTTCTTCCCACGGCGTTTGCGATCGAATCGCCGTAAGTCCTCCTCCGTTGGGACTTCGGCCCCTTCTTCTTTCGCAAGCTCGCGCACGTAGTCATTCCAGCCCTTGCCAGTATCCTTGCGCACAATGGACTTCATTGCAGCATTGGCTTCCAACGTCGTTGTGTCCACGGCCAGTGCCTTGCCCTTCACCATGCCCTTGGATTTGGCGATCTTGACCACGAATGCAAACACCTCTTCGTGCACTTCTACTGGCAGCCGTTTGCGGATCACGGTCAAGCTGGAGTGATCAGGGGTCATCTCTGTCAGCAAAAGCCCAAGGAATTGCTGGAGCGAGCGGCTGTCACTGCAGCGCCATGCAATCCCACGCTGTGAATCCACACCTTCGAAATAGCCGACCAGCAGCATCCGGAAGTAGACGCCTGGCGGAATTGAAGGGCGGCCGCCTTCCTTGTAGTAGGGCTCGCAAAGCGATTCGACATAGTGATCGAACTTCGCTTCGCTGAGAAGCTCATTCAGCTTCGCGTAAAACGGGTGCCCTGGAGATCGGGGAAGATTGGTCGTCGAGACCAAAAGTGCTTGCTGCTTGTCGCGTCGTTTGCCAAGTGCCATGAAATATCCACCTCCGTGATTGGGATATTATCCCTACGTACGTGGATTGGAGCACGGCTTAACTACTTGGAGTTTTTCAACGGCCTGCTAGAATAAAAACACCTCGGTGCGGCCAGTTTCGCTAGCCCACCCCACCTCCTGCCATGCGTGACGATTCAGGCGACGACGACTTTGTCGAAGACGGCGAGGGCTTAGATAGCCCCCCGCCCAGCGGCAAGATCATCCATTCGGGGATCTACCCGGAGAGCATCACGCCAGCGGACTACGCACTGCCTCCAGGTACCCCTGCTTTACAGGGCGGCGATCCCGAACACCCACTTGAAGAGGAGTTCGAAATCTCTGGTGGCCAGAAAGGCCATACCCGCCGCACCTTCCTCTTGATGTCACTGGGCGGCCTCGGCTCTGCAGTGGGGATGGGCTACTACTTCGGCAACAGCGGCGAGGCGGCGCGGCGGCGCGGAAGAAAGCTAGGCTGGAGAATTCTCCGAAACCAAAGCCAACTGAAAATGCTTTTGAACGAGATCCTGCCATTGTTGCCTTGGCATGCGAACTTGCGGATGGCCCCCTCGACAACCTACTAGTGGTATGACGCAGAATTAGTAGGCCTTTATATTAAGCCTCCCTACGCTTGCGGTGCGTAGGTATCGTTGGAGGCAAGACGATGCGCGTTGCAGTAGAGATTCAACTTACCAAGAGCGAGCGAAGCACCCTGACGAATTGGTCACGCAGTCGGAGAATTTCGGTGAGGCAAGCTCAGCGAGCCCGAATGATCCTTCTTGCCGCTGATGGCTACTCGAATGCGGATATAGCTGAGGAGATGAGGGTCAAGCGACACACTGTGGGGTGTTGGCGAAACCGCTTCAGCGAGCATCGCCTCACTGGTATAGAGAAGGACCTTCCTCGGGGAGGTCGTCCCCGTGCGAACGAGGAAGTTGAGAGTGAGATCATCCGCATGACTACGCAAGAGATCCCCGCGAACGCGACACACTGGAGCACGCGACTCCTTGCAGAGGAGATGGGAATCACGCAGTCGATGGTCCACCGCACATGGAAGGCCAACGGTCTGAAACCTCACTTGGTGAAGACGTTCAAGGTCAGCAACGATTCTCGGTTCGAAGAGAAGCTGCGCGATGTGGTAGGTCTCTACCTGAATCCACCCGAGAATGCACTCGTCTTTAGCGCGGACGAAAAGACGTCAATTCAGGCTCTCGATCGGACCCAGAAGAGCCTTCCACTGGTCAAGGGCCGATGCGGCACGATGACTCATGACTACAAGAGGAACGGAACAACCACCTTGTTCGCCGCGATCGAGTTGGGTCACGGCGAAGTGATCGCAACCTGCATGAAGCGACATCGACATCAGGAGTGGATCAAGTTCCTGAGAATGATCGACGAGCAAACTCCAGCTGAACTCGATCTGCACGTCATCGCCGACAACTACGCCACACACAAGCATGAGAAGGTTAAGCGGTGGCTGAAGCGCCATCCGCGATTCCACATGCACTTCATCCCGACAAGCAGCTCGTGGCTCAATATCGTGGAGGGGTTTTTCCGCAATCTTGATCAAAAACGCCTGAAGCGCGACGCGTTTCGCAGCGTCCCTCAACTCAAGAAAGCAATCATGGACTACATCGATAACCACAACGACGATCCGAAGCCGATTGTTTGGACCAAGGCCGCCGACGAGATCCTCGAAAAAGTCGGTCGCGCACGCGCTGCACTGAAAATGCCCCAACAGAGCGCATCACACCACTAGTTGCTGCTGGCCAAGGCGGTGGAGGCGGGGCGCATTTTGTGCCAGGGAGTCTCCCGCGCCCCAAGAGTGTGACTGTGGTCTCCTGGTTGTTGATTGCTCTGGCCATCATTGGCCTGGTGGTGTTGTTGGTGCTGGCGGGGATGATCGAGTTTGACAAGAGGTTCATGCCTACCCTGCTGGTGTATGCTGTTGCCTCGCTTATCCAGATCGTCATGGGTGCGGGGATGCTCAGCGGCAAGAACTGGGCTCGGATGTTGTTCCTCTGGATCACTCCGATTTCGGCGGCCATTGGCTTTGTGGGGGGAAGAGTGAGCGGCGGGTCGGTGATCATGCTCATTTGGTATTTCATCTTCGCGTTTTACCTGACCAGGCCGTTGGCAGTGGAATACTTCACCGGTGTTCGGGGCGGAGAACAGAGTGGCCAACGAGAATAATCTGCGTCCCATGCAAACCAGCACACCCCTGCTCTACTACACCCCCGGTACCTGTGCCCTGGCCGGCATCGTCACCCTGTGTTGGATCAACAAGCCCTTCCAGCTTTGCCATGTCAGCCGTGAACAGCGATTGGGGCCGGTCTACAAGACCATCAATCCCCATGGCAAGGTGCCGGCGCTGCAGGTGGATGATCGCATCATCACTGAGGTGAGTGCCATCCTTCTGCATCTGACCCAGCACAACCCGGACGCCGGCTTGTCTCCCGCCCCCGGTACTCCTGCTCATGATGATCTGCAACAGTGGTACTCCTACCTGGGCAGTGGTTTTCATGCGGCCTTCTATCCCTACTTCAAGCCGCACAACTACGTGGATGACGAAGCTCTCTACCCCAGGATTCGGGATGCGGCCAAGGACCAGATTCGCCAGGCTCTAGCCTTTGTGGATGCGCACCTGCACCAGCAGCGCTTTCTGTTGGGTGAGCAGAAGTCTAGCTTGGACGGTTACTTGTTCGCCATGGCGCGCTGGAGCGAGACGCTGTTCGACTATTCAGAACAGTTCCCCAACCTGCGCCGCATGATGGACGAGTTGCTGCAGGATGATGGCCTGCGCTTGGCCATGGCCTTGGAGCAGGGGGAAGTGGTGGAGGCGAGGGGCCCCTTCATCGGGCACCTGCCGCTGCAGGCGCGGGACTAGTTCGACCTACTTAGGGCACACGGCCCTAGCTTGACTGACTTCAAGTGTTGCCCATGTACTTGCGGTTGAGCCGGAAGGCCAGGGAGCCCATGCCAATCATCAAGAGACCGATGATGATCAGGGTGATGGGCCAGCCAACCACATCGGTGAAGTTTTCACTGGTGAAGTAGCCAATGTAGCAAAGCATGGCGATGGTGCTGGCCACCAACAGGGTGCGGCTGCGGGTGACCACGCTTACATACATGATGAAACTGGCCAGGCCGATGAACAAGACCTCGGCCACCGTGCCCTCCAGGATTGCTATGGCGCCAATGAATAGGTGGCCACTGCCAACCAAGTTCCAGAATGGGGTGATCACTGCATGGCGACCGCGGCTGATGCTGTGAACCACGAACAACATGGAGATGCCCACAATGACCGCATTCCACTCCTCCTCCACACCGATCAATTCAAAGGCCACCCAGAAAAACCTGGTTAGGTAGATCAGTAGGACAAACAGCAATGTGCTCCGCTGGGTCTTATGGAAGGTGGCGCCGAATTGAGCAGCCATGGCGCCGCTCACGATGAGCAAGGCATGCAGTGGGTCACCGCCTGTTGAATATTCATCGAAGGTGACCAGCATGCCCAGCGGTTGCAAGACCGCGGCAATGAGGAACAGCGGCGTGGCGGCGCGGGAGAATCGTACTTCCCGCAGTGCTGCAAGGGCCATCAGGAAGGCGGCGAAGCCTGTGCCAAGAGTGATGATGATGCGAGCGGGGCTGTTCATCTCCTCCCACTGCATGCCGATGAAGATCACGATGCCGGCGAACACCAGGATGCCGCCAATGTAGCCAAAGAGCTTGGCCACCAGACTGCTCTTCTGTTCCGGAGTTGACTCCTCCTTCATGCCTTCGGCTCGCAAGGCGGCGCTGATCTCTTCCGGCGTCAACTGATGACGACTTGCTATGGACAGGATTTCCTGCAAGGCCTCATGCCGGCTGGTCACTGGTCTTCTCCCACCACCCAGCCTAGGAAGTTGATGTTGTTGTAATAGTCGTCATTGGTGTCAGGGATCTCGTACACAGAGCCGTTCTTGCTCAGCACCTGGCGATTCCTGCTGCTGCCGAATATTCCTCGAATGAGTCCGCCTCCACTGCGGTGCTTGAACTCATAACCATCCGGTGCCGTTTTGCTGGTGCTGATCACCCACTTCGTTGCGTCTGCAATCTCGATTTGATGGCCGTCGGTCACGCTCTTCAAATCCTCGGGCAGGTTATATTCTAGTTCCCGAACTTTCTCTGTCAGGTGATCATAGATGAACAGTTTGGGACTGTAGTAGGAATGATTGTCGCCAGTTTGGTAGAGCGTCATTCGCAGGCGCTTCTTGTAGATGCCCACATTCACCCTGACAGGCAACTGATTGTTGTAGTCGTACTCGTTGGTAGTGAAGATGAAGTCATGGGCAGGTGGGGCGGACAGGGTCTTTGGCACATACCGGGCCAAGAGAAACAGCGCCACCACCAAGACGGGCAAGGAAATGCCAATGACCAGAACCAGATTGTCTTTCAGGAATGTACTCATGGCTTTGTTCGCATGTTAATGCCAGTAGCAGAGAATGCTGACCTTCCAATCCGGTTTTCTCTGTTTGTGCAAAGTCGGCGACATAGGATCCTTGCCATGCCTGCAAGCAATCAGTGGATCGAGATACCCATGTTCATGGGTGACGGGGAGTACCGGCACATTGAAATGTACTTCAAGCAGTTGGAAATCACCTTCCGTGGCAAGCCGGTGATCACCGACGTTGGACCAATGGGGGCGGCTCATTCCTACGTGGTCTACGTCAGGGAAGATGATGCACTGGCTGCAGCTTTGGTGTTGCGCAACTTCTTCGACATCCATGACCCCGCTTTGGCCCAGGCATTCACCGGAGTCTGTCCGGCATGTGGAGCAGGTGTTTCTGGTGCCTGGGTCTGCCCTTCCTGCGAGATCAACCTGGGTGGCGGGTATGGCGAGGACGATCCGCTGGTTGGCTTCATCAAGGCCTATGGCGGCTTCGATGTTTCCTGATCCGACGTTCCCTGACCTGATGAAGTAACCGTTTGATAAATAATGGCTTATGGCGTCTTTGCCGAAGAGTCTCAGGCTAGAAAAAAACAGGCTAAAGGCTTGCGATAATATCGCAGATGAGATAATTTCTCACTCCATGCCTACTGACCCACAATTGCTTGCTGACCTGGAGAAGCGCTGCCAAGAGCAGGGCGTTCCGGTGACCTTGCAGCGCCGCGCAATCCTGGAAGTCCTGACTTCCCGTGCCGACCATCCCACTGCTGACGAAGTGGTGGCTGACCTTGGTCAACGCATGGATGGCGTGTCGCGGGCCACTGTCTACCGCACCCTTGAGACCTTGGCTGAGTGCGGACTGCTTGTGCGTGTCTGTCATCCCGGCGCCGCGGCTCGCTATGACGTGAACACGCAACGGCATCACCATCTTGTCTGTGATCTCTGTGGCAGCATCACCGACTTCGAGGAGCCATCCTTGAATGGTTTATCCATGCCAGATTTGTCCACTGCAGGTTTTCGGATGCGGGACTTTTCCGTCCATGTCCGTGGAATCTGCGAGAACTGTAACAAGAACCCCAAACCGTAAAGGAGTTGATACCATGAATAGTAGAGTAGCAATGACCCTGACCTTGCCTGTTGCCATTGCAGCAGGCTTCGTCTTGGCAACGCCATCTTGGGCCATGCCACAAGAACCCGCGCCCCGTGGCGAAACCAGCTATGCCCCGGTGGCCGGGAGCGAAAGTTTCAAGGCAGTGATGCAACGCATGAGTGCCGCCAAGGCAGGCGTTGTGGCAAAGCACAAGGAACTTTTGCAGGAGCGCTATGACCTGGGTGACCAGGCCGCCTCTGGGGTGAACATGTCCAGTGGCAAGGCTGTGCAAGGCGGCGTGCGAGTGAAGCTGCCAGCGGACAGCACTTGGCTGCAACTGGCTGGCATGTCGCCAGCGGACATCCGTGCCCAGGGCCTGTGGCCTGCTGGCTTCTATCCCCTGCCGCATCCGAACCAGGCAGAGGGGGGGATGATCTTTCCCCAGTACCACATCGACGAAGTCAAGAAGCAGACCGATCGGGATCTCACCCGCTTCGACCTGGACTTCGTCATGCCTGATCACTTCCTGCCGGAATTCCCGCCGCCCATCTATCTGACCACGCGGCCGGATCTGGGCGATGTGTCCCAGGGGCAGTTGGTGACCACGGAGAACTACTTTGATCTCTTCAATGGCATCTTGAACCCCAAGCAGTTGGAAGGTCTGCGCCTGTTGGTGACTCCCTTCCCACAGCAGCAGTTCAACTCCACCCACGATCGGCGCAGCATGCGTCCCAGCTTGGGCGTGACCTGCTTCGACTGCCACGCCAATGGCCACAGCAATGCGTCAACCCACCTGGTGGGGGACATTCGGCCGCAGGCATTCCGCCACCGCATCGACACTCCCAGTTTGCGCGGCGTGAACATTCAGCGGCTTTTCGGCTCGCAACGGGCCCTCAAAACCATTGAAGACTTCACTGAATTTGAACAACGCGCCGCCTACTTTGACGGCGATCCGGTGATTGCCACCAAGAAGGGTGTCAACTTGTTGGAGCGGGGCAGCCAGGTCCACTTCATGGCGGAGTTCGAATCCCTGTTGGACTTCCCACCGGCGCCAAAGCTTGACCTGTTCGGCAAGCTGGATCCAGAGATGGCCAGCGAAAGTGAACTGCGTGGTCAGGCTCTGTTCTTTGGCAAGGGCAAGTGTGCCACCTGCCATCAAGCGCCGTACTACACGGACAACTCCATGCACAACCTGCGGGTGGAGCGATTCTTTACGCCAAAGATGATCAACGGCCGCTTTGCAACAGCGGATGGTCCCATCAAGACCTTCCCACTGCGTGGCTTGAAGGATTCACCGCCCTACCTGCACGACGGTCGCTTGTTGACCCTGGAAGACACGGTGGAGTTCTTCAATCTGGTGCTTGGCACCAAACTTTCGCAGCAGGAGAAGGCAGATATGGTGGCCTTCCTTCGCTGCCTGTAACCAAACTTTTTACTTAGGAGAAACGAAATGCAAAACAGAGACGAAGTTGTAAAGGCCTTGGAAGGCCTCCTGGCGGATAGCTACACCCTTTACCTGAAGAGCCACAGCTACCACTGGAATGTGACTGGCCCCATGTTCACCACCCTGCATACCTTGTTAGAGACCCAGTACAATGATCTGGCGCTGGCGGTGGACGAGATTGCTGAGCGCATCCGCGCCTTGGGCAAACCGGCTCCCGGTAGCTTCAGCCAGTTCAAGGCACGGGCCGCTGTAAAGGAGGACACCGGCGTGCCAGCTGCCATGGACATGATCCAGAACCTGGTTGCGGATCAAGAGACCGTGGTGGCGGCGGCCCGCAAAGTCATCAAGGCTGCAGAAGCAGCCGGTGATGACGCCAGTGGCGACCTGGGCGTGCGCAGGATTGATGTGCATGAGAAGGCCGCTTGGATGCTGCGCAGCCACTTGGAAGGGTGATTTCCCTAAGTGAGATCTGGCCTATGCCATGGGCCGGATCCTCACTTGTTCTTTGCTCAGGCGGACTCGGGTTGGACTTTTCTTGAGTGCAAGGAAACCCGATCTGGGTCTTGGCGTTTTGTCCGGCCGGAGCTTAACCATGCTGAAAAAACGAACCACCTTACTGATCTCTTCCTTCTGCGCCCTTGTCCTTCTGTTGGCTGCTTGGGGATACAGCGTTGAGAGAAAATTGCCCGTTCAAATCTGTGACTTCCCGATCGTGCCAATGGAGATCAAGCAGCGGCCAGCGCCGGTCCCATCCCAGAACGACCCGGCGGCGGAGAACTGGCGGGAGGTGAAGTTCATGCAGTGGGCGCACTGCTATGCCGGTTCCAGGATCAAAGATACAGAAGCCCCCGGCGGCTTTGGCGCCAGTGACAACTTCCCTTTGCCTATTGAGTCGGCGGCAGCCAAAGCAGCCCCGACCCCATACCTCTTGGCGCAGCCCGATGTGCTGAGCATCCTTGGCAAGGATAAGGATAAGGGCGATGTCATGGGTATGACTTTGCTCCTGGTGAATCCCAGCGACAAGCTGCTGGCTTTCCCGGCGCAGGACAGCGTTCTCAGTATCCTGCAGGAGGCCAAGGATGATCAGGGCGAATGGCGAGCCATCGAGTACCCGCCGCAGAGCTTTTGCGGCAATAGCTACCACCGGGTGATGCTACCGGCCAATCACTATTGGTCCTTCCGGGTCCCTCGTTACAAGGGCAGCTTGCAGACCATGCTGCGCTTTCGCTTCTCCGGATCCAATGGCGTCAGCTACCTGTCCAACGAGTTCAAGGGCAGTGTGAACCCGGAGCAGTTCGCCAAGCGGCAGGGCCATGTGCCCCAGGGCATCATGGATCCCAATCCGGCGGAACAGCCGCGCTAGGAGTCTGCCGCCGTCCCGGCGCCGGCTGTTGGTCTTGCTGTGGGCGATCCTGAGTCTGCTGCTGCTGATCCGTCTGTTTGTTGCGGGAGTGCAGCAAGGCAACATGCCGCCGCAAAGCATTGTGCATCCGGTGCAAGTGAACTTGAACCGGGGTTCCATCGCCCAACTCATGACCCTGCCGGGCATTGGTCGAAGCCGGGCCCAGGCCATTGTGCTGCATCGTGTGCGACATGGCCCCTTCGCTTCGGTCAACGATCTGGCCGAAGTGTCCGGCATTGGGCCTGAAACCGTGGCTGCCCTGGCGGCATTTGTTCAGGTGTAGGTTGTCCTTGCCGCATGAGCCCGACTGTGGCTACGACGTTCCCTGAACCTGCAGCTTCCGTGAGATCCGGGTGGAGGATCGAGACCTTGTTTGCGGGCTGAGTGGTTCGAGTTTACTCGCTGTTCGTGCTGAAGGTGATGGCGCCATATGCAGTGAATGTGATCGCTCAGAGTAGAAGGTAAATGCTGACCGCTGCGCGCTGAAATTACGTATAGATGAAAGCGTTTCTGTCTATCTGGAGCCTCCGTGGCTTCTTAAGTACGTTCTTTTCAGCAACCTCAAGAGGTCCTTCCTATGTCACCCAAGTACGTTGTTTATGGCAGCTTTGTGGCTGTCCTCGCTATTGCCGCTACTGCCCTTTCAAAAACCGGTGGCGTCTTGCCTGGAGGTACTGGTAGCAACACCAGTCAGACCAGGATCAGCACCAACTCCTGCGGCGGCTGCCATGGTGGTGCTGCACCCAAGGGCACCGTGGTCACCGTCACCCCAACGGCCCGGGTCCTACAAGCGAATCAGACCGTCAGTGTTACCGTTGCTGCCAGCAATGCGGCCGTCGCCACCGGCGAGGGTGGCTTTGCCGCAGACATTTCCGCCGGCACGCTCATCGCGAAGGGCAACACTCAGGCGCGTGCTGACAACCTCGCCATTGCGCACTCTGACAAAAGCACTCGAAGCTGGACCTTCGACTTCAAGGCTCCGACGCAAACCGGCCTGGTCGAGTTCTATACAGTGGGCATGACATCCAATGGAGCCAAGGGGGCAGATTCTGGCGACGAATATGCGTTCCACGGTTTTGCTCCCAGCAACACCTTTAGCACGCCGGTGCGATTCTATGTGAATGCGGCCGGTGCGGTTTCTACCGGTGCAGGATGTGATGATGGCTATGGCAACTTCTCGGTGTTGGGTGCACCCCTTGCACCGACCGTAGGCAATACCAACTTCCGCTTGGAGGCCTTCGGCCTGCCACCATCTGCCGTCTATATGCTTAGGTTGAGCCGTGGTGGTGGCGTCGTCGGTGTTGATATGGCCAAGTTCGGAGCTCCTGGATGCGTGCTTTGGACAGATACAGAGGTGGAGTTGAAAGGGATAACCACAGCCGGCATCGCCTCGCGATCGGAAGGCTCGGTCGTGTTCCCTGCGGCTATCCCCAATGACAATGTTTTTCATGGTCAAGTCTTCTCCGTGCAGGTTCTTGCCGTGGACAGCATGCCCAAGCGCCCCTTGCCGGTGATCGTAACCAACGGTCTGGAACTCACGGTTCCCTAGTCCAGTTGGGTCGGCAGCCTCCTCAAAGCCAAGGAAGGGGAGGTCTGCACAAGTAAAGCTCTTCCCGGCCTCCCAGACTCGTGCTGGGGGGCCGTGCTGCCAGGGAAATATAGACTTGGTGCAGTGGCTTGGTTGTGGAGAGGAGCGGGTATTGGCAAGATGTCCTGATGAAGATCCGTGCCGCCGTCTTGGAAGAGTTCGGCCAACCCCTGGTCGTGCAAGATGTGGACCTGGCTCCGCCAAAAGCAGGTGAAGTGCTGGTCAAGATCCACGCCTGTGGCGTCTGCCACACAGACCTGTATTCAGCCAGTGGTGCTGACCCCAGCGGCTACTGCGACTGTGTCCTTGGTCATGAAGGAGCGGGAGTCGTAGAAGAAGTTGGCCCCGCTGTGCATGGACTGAAGAAGGGTGATCACGTCGTTACCCTCTTCTCTCCCGAGTGTGGTGAGTGCGTCAACTGCAAGAGCGGCAAGACCAACATCTGCACGGCGATTCGCGAACAACAGGGTCAGGGCTATTTGCCCGATGGCACCTCGCGACTTTCCCGCAACGGTGAACCCCTACGGCACTTCATGGGAACCAGCACCTTCGCCGAGTATACGGTCATGCCGGAGATTGCCCTGGCCAAGGTGGATCCGGAAGCCAACATGGAGTCCATCTGTCTTTTGGCCTGCGGCGCGACCACTGGCATTGCCGCGGCGCTGTGGAAGGCCGAGGTGGAAGCTGGCAGTTCGGTAGCGGTCTTCGGTGCTGGCATGGTGGGGCTGGGTGCGGTGGCCGGCGCGAAGCTGCGGGGGGCCGAGCGCATCTTCGTGGTGGATCCCAGCGAGAAGCGTCTGCAGCTGGCCAAGCGTTGGGGTGCGACGGACCTTATTCAAGCCAGCGACAATGTGGTCCAGCAGATCATCGATGCCACGGACGGTCAGGGTGCCGACTACACCTTTGAGGCCACTGGCCTGGTTGGGGTGATGGGCCAGGCTGTTGAAGCGGCGCGCATCGGCTGGGGACTCTGCACGATTCTAGGTGTGGCGGGCAAGGGCGAGAAGATGGAAATCATCCCGCGCTTCCTCATCACCGGCCGCAAGGTCCAGGGCGGTAGCTTCGGCGGTGCCAAGGGTCGAACCCACGTGCCCCAGCTTGTGGATATGTACATGCGCGGCGAGCTGGATCTGGATGGCTTTGTTTCACATCGCATCACGCTTGATCAAGTCAATAAGGGTTTCGATTTGATGCACCAGCAAGACGGTATCCGCTCCGTTATCAAGTTCGACTAGGCCCTGATTTTCATCCATCCACCCATCCAACATCCATATGTTCTCCAACATTCGCAACGCTCAGGGTGAGCGCCTGGATTGCAGTTATACTCCCGCTCGCAAGGACCGCTCCGGCGCACAGGACTTGGTGGTCATCGGCCATGGAGTGACCGCCAACAAGGATCGTGCATGGGCGATCACTCTGGCTGAGGCGCTGGCTGCTGCAGGTTTCGCCAGCCTGCGCTTCTCCTTTTCCGGCAACGGCGACTCGGAAGGTGATTTCCGTCAGTCCACACCATCCAAGGAGGCGGAGGATCTGGCTACGGTGCTGGATGCCTGTGAGCAATGGCAGGTTACCTACGTGGGGCATTCCATGGGCGGGGCAGTGGGCGTCCTGCGTGCCAGCAAGGATCCTCGCATTCAGCGTTTGGTTTCCTTGGCCGGCATGGTGGAGACCGCCGACTTCGCTCGGCGCAAATTTGGCGAGCTGACTCCTGGCAAGGACAACATGTGGGACAAGCCCGAGTGTCCGTTGAGTCAAACCTTCTTGGATGACATGGCTGCCATCGGCTCGGTGCTGGATTTGGCTCAGGAGATCAAGGTTCCTTGGCTCTTGCTGCACGGCAACAAAGACGAAGTGGTGCCGATGCAGGAGAGCGAGATGATCCTGAGCCGCAGCGGTGGCTCAGTTGACTTCATCGCCATCCCAGACGCGGATCATGTCTTCTCCGGCGAAGCTGCCGGGGTCATGGCCAGGCAGGTGACTGCCTGGCTGCTGGAGCATTAAACATAGGCGGCGATCCGATTACCTGTATCGCTTACTGAGGCTAATGATTCCCTCAGTGTACTTGGGATCCTTGTTGATCGCGGCGCGGAGGCAGTCGTCGGGATCACGATCTTCACACTTGATATCTTGCAGGAATTCATCAAATGTGCGCTTTGTGTATTTGTTGCAAGGATCCAGCTCAAGTGCTGCAACGAAGTGCTTCTTGGCCTCGGCGTCACGTCCGTGGCATCCAAGCATTCGGGCATAGTTGCGTATAGCAAGCACGCAATCCGGATCATGCATCAGCGCTGCCCGGAAGTGTTCCTCTGCTTCGCCGTAACGGCTGTTGTGCCACAAAAATTCCTCTGCGAAGGTTGCGTGGGCCAAGGCGGGATCATCCGTCAGGCTGAGGGCCATCCTGAAGTGAGCTTCGGAGCTGTCGAAATTCTTCAAGCGATTCTGCACGATCCCCAAATACATATGGGTATCGCCCAGTGACGAATCAATTTCTATTGCCTCTTCAAGATAGGTCCGAGCTTCTTCCAAGCTTCCTCCGCTACCGTACGTGGCCCAGCCTAGTTGCTGATAGGCCTCGGCATGCCTGGAATTGAATTCGATTGCGCTTCGAAACTCACGAATGGCCCGGCCCAAATCACGTGCATCCAGAGCCTCTAGGCCCTGCTGGTAGAATATATCTGCTCTCGAGTCACTCATGGTCCACTTCTCGTGTTCCTTGCTTACTCAGCCAGGGGTGTGGCAACAATGGCCAGCTGATCCTCGCGTAAGCGCGCCACGCTCTTCATTTTTCTGTGTGCCATAAATAACTACTGGGTAAGGAGAAAGGGCGCGAGCTAAAGAACATCTGAATTCTGCACCTCCGGTTTCCTCAAGAAAGGGCGCGATCTAGCCCGGACTATTCACGAGTGTGCTGTTGATCGCGATTTTTTGGTCCTTGCTGGCCGGCATGGTGAAGAATCAAGGGGATTTGCTTTCGACACTCTGAAGTGAGCGTTGGCAAAGGTCCATGGGCCTGAAATATCGCCGGAATGGCCACCTCCGTACAGTCCCGTGGCGCAGTAGATGCGATGCAGTTGGATTCCATTCGGCGCTACGCCGTCTTTGGTCTACCGCGAGCACTGACAGCACATGCTGCACGCTCCCACAATTCTACCCATGGATAACATTTCGGCAGATGGACCACTACCCGACGCACTGATTCTTGTACGCGAGCTGCGACCTTGATCAACATTTCCCGAAATCGCCCTACCTGGGTGCGGCCTGCATCAGTCCGACGAAGGCGCCAGCGCAGCTCCTGGTAGAGCAGATACGCCGTAGCCGTCATCAATACTCGGAATTGATTGGCGATGTAGCTTGAGCAGCTTGTGCGATCAATGTCGAGATCATGCAGTAGTTCTTTGATGCGGTTCTCGGAATCACCTCGACCACGATAGATCTTGTACACGTTTTCCGGTGTGTGCCGAAGATTGGTGATCACAAATCGAGGATTCGACTTTGCACTTCTTCCTTCATACTGCAGCACCTCAGCTTTGAGGATGACCCTCCGCTCGCGATTCCATGACTTTGCACGGTAAGCAGCCTCTCCAAAGAGTTGGATGGATTCGTTTTGGCGAGCAGAGAGCGTCTGGGCCATGGTCATCCAATCCTTGGCTTTCGCTTTGAGGACGCTGTTGCTGGCCATTGCGACCACATACTCGACTTTTAGATCTTCAAGCGCAGCGATGATCCTTGGGTTTGCAAAGCCGCCATCTAACCGTACACGAATCTTTGCTTTCGGGAATCGGTACCTGAGCTCGGCGACCGTCCGCTGCAACAATGGAATGCATCCTCGGTTTGCCGTTGAGTTCCCTGGTCGAAGCCGAGCGGAGAAGAGAAATTGATCTGGATGACCATCCACTGACAAAAAGCCAAGGAGAGGATGGAAACACCAGGTGTCGTAGTAGCCATTGAAAAAGCTGAATGCTTGCTGACCATGGGTGGGATCGTCAGTGGAATCAAAGTCGATGGTGATGCGCTTTGGTCGCCGATGACGCTTCTTGAGCAGACCAATAGCTTTCTTCTCCAGCCAACGTGTGGCTTGTACAGCCTCTTTTGCCGTGGGCATGTTTTCAAACCGGGATAACGTCGGTTGCGATGCCAGCTGATCTTCGCCAAGTGCATCCATGCCGCTGATCATTTTCAGGATCGGGTCATTTGCCATTTTGGCTGCGTCGTTGCCATCGCTGTAGCCCATGGCGATGGAAAACACACGTTGCCGGAGAATCGTCAAAAAGTCGTGTGTTGTGCGGCCCGGATTGCGTCGATCGCAAAATTGAGCTGCAAGTCCGCTGGTCAGGCCGAGTTGCTGATCGAGCTGGCCAAGCAGGATTGCACCGCCATCGGAGCTTTGTCCTTCTGCGTCAAAGATGGGGACGACGGACTTCTTGGCGATGTCTGGAAGAATAACAGACTGTTGAGTAGGCTTGGCCATGCGGATTGTGGTGTCGTTTGTTCCAAGTAGCGTGTAGTTACCACTTAGTACGAATGATCCACAGTCCGCGGTTTACCTATTCATGAATAGTCCAGGCTAGCAGCCTTGGCCCGTGTTTCGCCCGAAGCTTTCCCAAGTGCGGGTCCATCGGATAGGGTCAGGGGGCATGGCATCCCCTCCGCAGACCCTGACCCTTCTGGTGGAACTCGCACTGGCAGAAGATCTGGATGCAGCTGGTGACATCACCGCTGCCGCCAGTGTGCCCGTGGGCCGGCAGGCGGAAGCTCGACTGGTGGCCAAGGAAGCTGGCGTGTTGGCTGGAATGGCTGTGGCTCGCAACTGCTTCCAGCAGCTGGATGCAAAGGCCAGCTTTGCCCAGGCCAAGGAAGACGGTGCGCAGCTTGCCGCCGGCGAAGTGTTCCTGCGCGTCATTGGTGATGCCCGTGCCCTGCTGGCGGCGGAGCGCACCGCCCTGAACTTTCTGCAGCGCCTTTCCGGCATTGCCACCACAACCCGCCGTTATGTGGATGCTGTCGCCGGTACCGGGGTGCAGATCCTGGATACTCGCAAGACCACGCCCCTGCTGCGCGACCTGGAGAAGGCAGCGGTGCTTACGGGCGGCGGCGTCAACCATCGCCATGGTCTGCATGATCAGATTCTGTTGAAGGAGAACCACTTTGCCCTTTCCGGCCAGGACTACCTGTCCGTCGTGCAGGCCGCTGTCGCCTCCAGTACAGCGCCGGTGATTGCTGAGGCGCGGGACATGCAAGAAGCCTTGCAGGCCGTGCAGGGTGGAGCAGCGGTGGTGTTGTTGGACAACTTCGCCCTGCCCGGTCCCCTGACCGAAGCGGTGCAGGCTCTGCGCAAGGCTGCGGCCCAGGCTGGTGGGCAGGTGTCCCTGGAAGCCTCCGGCGGCATTGACCTGCGCAGCGTGGCGGCGGTGGCAGCCTGTGGCGTGGACCGCATTTCTATTGGTGCCTTGACCCACTCGGTGCGAGCGCTGGACCTGAGCATGCTGATGGAGGCAGTGGCATGAACAAGGTGCTGGAGTTTCGTGTGGCCGCCGAAATGGAGCAGTTGAAAAGGCTGCGAAAAAACCTGCGGCAGGCATTGCAGCGCATGGGAGTGGCGGAGCTGCATCTGGATCGACTGCTGTTGGTGGTGGATGAAGTGCTCAGCAATGCCATTGAACATGGCAAGAGCTACCGCCAGGGGGTCAAGCCCATCATGGTGCGGGTGTCGCAGCAGAAAGCAGGCCTGTTGTTGAGCATCGAGGATGCAGACGTGCCGGCGGATGTGGTGGCGCAGATCGCCTGTGACATTGATCAGAACTGCCAGCAGGTGCCTGCCGCCCCGCAAGAACGCGGGCGTGGTTTGTTCTTGGTGCAAAGGTTCTTGGTGGATCTGCAGGTGGGGCCAGCCGAGGGTGGCGGCATGCATCTGCAAGGCCTGTTGCAGGGAGCGCAGGATTGATTCAGATCCTGCGCCGCGCCCTGCAGGCCTACATGCGCTGGCCATTCTGGCTGCGGCTGCTGATCTTGCTGTTGTGGGCCGGCTTGATCTGGGCCCTGTCTTCCAGGCCCGGCAGCCCCAAGCCCGGCGGCTACTTCTACAGCTTCATCATGAATGGCGGCCACCTGGGCATCTTCGGCATCTTCGCCTCCTTGGTCTTCCTGCTGCTGCCGGTGACCTGGCGGCATCCGCGCCATCGTTTGCTGGTCTCGGTGTTGGCAGCATTGGCCTACGGGCTGGTGGATGAATGGCATCAGGGTGGAGTGAAGGGGCGGGACATGGATCATTGGGATGTGGTCACCGACACCCTGGGGGCGGCCATCTGCGCATGCCTGCTCATCAGCATCCTGACCCCGGTGGCCTGGGCGCGTTGGGCCATCCTGGCCCTGCTGCCCCTGGCCCTGGGCTCGGTGCTCATGGCCACCGGTTGAGCTGGTGCCAATTGACCTGATGAAGGGAAATTCTGTCCCCCAGGGGCGACAGAATGGGGCCAAAAGCGCTTGAAACTGCCCATAGATGGGGTTCTGGCCTTGGCACGCCATTCGCTCCACCTCTACTGCTATGAAGAAACTCATCCTTCTCAGTGTCATCCTCTTGGGGATGACGGTTCCGTCCGCCGCCCAGTTTGGACTCCGGTTCTCCCTGGGCAATGGCCATGGCCACCACCGGCACCATGACCAGCACCATGACCGGCAGCATGACCGGCACTACCGCCACCATTCCAAGCAGCGGGTCTGGGTTCCCGGCCGCCTGGTGCGGGTCTGGGTGCCAGCACAATTCGGCTTCCGCTACGACCACCATGGCCGCCGCGTCCGCATCTGCCTCAGCGAAGGCTACTACCGGATGGAGCGCGAACCAGGTCACTGGGAATATCGGAGTGGAAGGAAGCATAGAAGTTCACGGCGCTACCGGTAAAAAGGGGGGATGACTGCAGCTGAGCGATTCGAACATCCCCTGATTCAACGATATGCGGGGCGAGACATGGCTAGCCTGTTCTCGCCTCTTTCTCGTCATGGCACCTGGCGCGATCTTTGGATCGCCCTGGCCCAGGCGGAATTGGAACTGGGTCTGCCAGTGACCGAGGAACAAGTCGCGGAGTTGCGCGCCCAGCGGCACAACTTCGACTGGCAGCGGGTGGGGGAGTTGGAGAAGGAGCTGCGCCACGATGTGATGGCGCATGTGCACCACTTCGGGGAGTTGGCGCCCAAGGCCATGGGTATCATCCACCTGGGCGCCACCAGCTGCTTCGTCACCGACAACGGTGACATGATGCTGTATCGGCGAGCGCTGCAGATGCTGGAGCAGCGACTGGCGGCAGCCATCCAGGCGCTGGCCACCTTCGCCAAGACCCACGCCGACCTGGCCTGCCTGGGTTACACCCACTACCAGGTGGCGCAGCCGGTGACGGTAGGCAAGCGGGCATGTTTGTGGATACAGGATCTGTGTCTGGACCTGGACGAGTTGCGAAGGTTGCAGGAGTGGTTGCCCTGTCGTGGGGTGAAGGGCACTACGGGTACCCAGGCTTCCTTCCTGAGTTTGTTTGATGGCGACCACGACAAGGTGCGGCAGTTGGATGCCAAGGTGGCGGCGGCCATTGGTTTTAGTCGTTCGATTCCGGTGAGCGGTCAGACCTACACTCGCAAGTTGGACTGGAGCATCCATCAGGCGCTGAGTGCCATGGCGCAATCCGCCGCCAAGTTCGCCGGCGACATGCGGCTGCTGTCCCACGAAGGTGAACTGGAGGAACCCAGTGAGAGCAAGCAGATTGGTTCTTCCGCCATGGCCTACAAGAAGAACCCCATGCGCTGCGAGCGCATCAGTTCCTTGAGCCGTTATGTGATGGCTGCGGCGGACACTTCAGCGCAGACCGCCGCCAACCAGTGGCTGGAGCGCACCCTGGACGATTCGGCCATCCGCCGTATCGCCATTCCGGAGAGCTTCCTGGCCTTGGATGGCATCCTGATCCTGATCCAGAATGTGGCCCAGGGACTGGTGGTCTATCCCAAGGTGATGGAGAAGAACCTGCGGGCCAACCTGCCCTTCCTAGCGACGGAGGAAATCCTCATGGCGGGGGTGAAGGCCGGCGGCGACCGGCAGGCGCTGCATGAACGCATCCGTGTGCACAGCCGGGAAGCGGCGCGGCAGGTGAAGGCGGAAGGTCTGGCCAATCCTCTGTTGTCCTTGATTGCTGATGACCCGGCATTTGCTGCGGTGAAAGGTCAGCTGGATGAGTTGATGGAAGCCAAGCGCTTCATCGGTCGGGCGCCAGAGCAGGTGCATGACTTCTTGGCGCAGGAAGTGGAGCCGCGCCTCAAGGGCATGAAGCTGGATGGAGCGGGTGAAGAGTTAAGGGTGTAGGCGCTCCTTCCCTTTGGAAGTTCGAAATGAAGACCTACTTCTGCTTTCACTGTAAAACCCGCATGCCTTACCTGGAAGAGGAGGAATGGGCACGGGTTTCACCTCTGTTGAATGTCAGTGTGCAGGCAATCAAGGATTACCGAGAAGCCCACGGTTGTGACCTCAAGACGGCAAAGATGAACTGCATCCCTGAGGTGACTCGTGAATTCGAATCCATCACCGGCGTTGCCAATGTGGACTACGGAGTCATTGCTCACCACCGCTTGCAGGATTGGGGGCAGGAGTGCGGTAAATGTGACGCTTTACTGCGAACCCCAAAGGCGGTGCATTGCGCGAATTGCGGGTGGCGGCCTGGAGTTGGTTGTTGAATTGGTATCGAGTTGCGTTGCCATGGATGGATTGGCTACAGGGATGGAAAAAATGCGAGCTGTGCCATGTCAGGCTTGTGGGGACCCCTGCCGTGTGCTGGAGTGCTCGCACATTGATCCCCGGACCCCCTACCCACTAAGCAGAAGACTCACATCATGCGTACCTTCAAGTTATTGATTCCCACCCTTCTCACCACTCTCTTGGTTGCATGTGGTGGCAGCAACGGCTCGGCGGTTGTTCCGGTTGCTGAACTTGGGTCCGAACACAATGGCAACTATGAAGGGCTTGGCACCTTTCTGATCGACATCAAAGCCACCTTTGTCAACCCCGCCATTCCCCCGTTGCAGTCGGATTGCGTAGGGGACAGCATGTTCAGCATTGATACGAACGCGACGGAGACCATTGCGAGCAGTGGGGCGTGCATGCTTCTCAGCTACCCAGTCACCGTCACCTATGCTCTTGCCGGGGAGTTTGTAGACAAGACCAATTTTAAAGGACTGATCATGATCCGTCTTGAGGGCGTGGACCACATCCTGTCCTTCTCAGGCACCGTTGCAAACGACATCCTTACCGGCTCATTTGCCGGAGGAGCCCCGCAAACCGCCGATCTGTCCATAGAATGGGATGGAGCTTTTACGGCGAGGTTGGTTCCCTAAGCAAAGGGCTTTGTCTGCCATCTCTAGATGGGCGGTGCAGAGTGGCTAGGCTTGTGGAGCCCGGTGGATGAGGCAATGATGACCAATCCGATCAATTCTCTGCGGAGCATTCAGCTTTCCGACACCGATGGCCATGTTGCCAAGCTGGAAAGCCTGTGGCTTGACAGGGGTGCAATTTTCACTTTCTTGCGCCACTACGGCTGAATTTTTGCTCGCGAACAAGTCGCGCAGTTGCGCGGTCTCCAACCACGCATCGAATCCCTTGGCATACAACCCGTCGTCATCGGCCTGGGTGATGTCGATCACGCTCGGAAGTTCAAGGCTGAGATGGAATTTGATATGCCACTCTTCGTCGACGCGCATCGCCACGCCTATCGAGCAGTGGGTTTTTCGAATGCGTCGCTGCTGCACCTGTTTCGCTCCGACAATCGGCAGTCGCGGGCCAGAGCAAAAGCGGCTGGGCATCGGCAGAAGGGAATCGGTAAGAATCCCATGCAATTGGGCGGGACTTTGATCGTGGCGGCTGATGAGCGGATCCTTCTGGCTTATGGAAGCAGGACCTTTGGCGATAACGCAAGCTCGGAAGTCATCCTGGAGGCCTTGGCGAAGCTGTAGGATAAGTTCTGCCATCGGATTGGGGCGGGGAAACGGATTGGGGTGGGGAAATGGGAGCTTAGATCTGTGCCGGTTGCTGAGATGGCAAGGGTGTAGGAATCCTGCACATTGACCACTTCGGCAACAGCTCGGGGAATGCTCGCTGTTCCGAGCTTCCCCTCAGCTTGAAATCCACTGGGGGGTAGCAGTCCCAGATCCCGATACAAGCGGTGATGAGCAAGACAACCATCCAAGATCACGACCTTGTGCAGCTGTTTGCTGAGTTTACCGGCCTCACTCCAGAGGAAGTGGCTGTGGGCATGGAGAACTATGCCACCTTCAACCATGTCAATTGGGAGGAGTGCAAAGGAGAGGACTGGAGCGAACGAGCGCATGAGTTCTATGGTAAAGCTGATGGTTACGTCTTCGACCTGATCAACGCCAACCGCTCGAAGGGTCCCTGCTCTCCATCTACCAGCAATTTGGCCATTGGGATTGGATTGAGAAATCCGGTCCGCAGGTGTTGGAGTTCGGTGGTGGGCTGGGTCTTGCCTGTTCGCTGTTTCGCGATCTGGGCCGGCAGGTCACCTACCTGGATGTGGAAGGTTTGGTTTCAAAGTTTGCCCGCTGGTATTTCCAGCGCACCGGGCAGCAGGATATCGAAGTCTGCATGACGCCCACGGAGCAGGTGCTCCTGCCTGCTGGCCGCACTTGGGACTTTGTCTTCTCTGACGCGGTGATTGAGCATCTGAGTGATCCTTCTGCGGCAGTCAACACCTTGGCCCAGGCGGTGAAGCCGGGTGGCATCCTCTATCTGATCATCGATGCGCACAACGTTGGCCCGGCCTTCCCCATGCATCGGCACATCTATATGGATAGGATCCTCAAGGAAGCTCCGGCCTTGGCCGCCATGGAGCATTTGGTGCACGAAGGCGACGGTTTGAACGTGTTCCGCCAACCGAGCTAGTCGGGGCGGATCAGCTGCGCAAGCCTACCGCGGGTGCCGCGGGTAGCCCACGTCGCCATTTTCCGGATCCACCACCAGTACCCGGTTTTGTCCATGTTCGCTGGGTGAGAACTCGACCCGATAGTGATTCAAGGGGGTGCGGGTGACGCCAGTTGGCTTGCCCCAATCCTCCACCTCGTAATGGGCCAGGAAGGCGAGAGCCCGGGATCTGGCTTCGGCCTCGGTGGCGATGGGCTGGAGTTGCCGCACTCCCAATTCACCGTCGCCTGTGAATGGCCGTATCCGTTTCTGCCCTGAGCGAGCCCTCTCTTCGAACCATTCCGTCCAAGCTTGCCTGGGGCTTGGCATGTTCTGCGTCTTGCCTTCGGGAACGTCCAGAGTTATCAGGTTGCCGTCCAGCCCCGCCAGAATCACCCGCCCGGGGGTCTCCAGCCAGGCCTCGCTCTGGTTGATGCTCAGCAGGTTTGGCAGGGCAGTCTCCGCCGGCAGGGTCCAACGATGGCCGATTTTTCCATGCCCTCCATGAGTGCCGGGACTGATGGTGAGGTTGTAGTAGCCAACGGGAGCAAACTCGGCCAGTACCTGCTTGAACTCCAAGGTCGCCACATAGACGTGACAGCCGTTCATTGCTTCTATAGACCCTGCCTTCAGGGTTTGCAGCCGAACTCTGCCGTCGCCAACTGACCCATGCATGACCTGGGATCCGACCACCAGCCAGGTCCAGACTTGCCGAAACGGGCCGTCGCTCAGAAGCTGGGGAGGAAAAACGCGCACCATCCCCTTGGCTGGCACAGTGATCTTCGAGCGATCTGTCGTTGCGATGGTCTGCAGTTGAGCGATTAGCGCTGCGCCGCCCTCTTTCTTGCTGAGGCCCTGGAAGATCTCGCTGGCTGGGATGGATTTGCCAGCCTTGACCTGGGAGTCTACGGGGCGAGTGCAGGCTGTGCACATGGCCATCGCCATGAGAACGGCTAGAGTGCCTCCTAGGAGTCTGCCCCACGGAAAGTCAACTTAGCGTCACCTCGGTGGCCGCTGGATAAAATCATTAGTGGGGCTGTGAAAATCCAGATCGACGGATTCTGCATGGATTTTGGGCCTGGGGCCACGTTGACGATTTTTGGGAGCAGATCAGTGCTTCTTGGCCTGTAATGGCCCAATTCCCTCGGCCTTCATAGCGCCAGCTTTCCGTGCAGCCTTCTCAAGTTGGTTGCAAGACAGATTAGGTCCCACTCACCACTCACCTTTGCTATGCCTCGCATGCTGAAGGACCGAAAGCCGCTCACGTTTTTGATCCAGCCAAAGACCGGCTCAACGATGTGTTTGCGTTTTCGGTACCAGCCCCGCCCACGGTTGGTTCCCAGCTTCCGTTTCATTCGCGCAGTAGCTTGGAGATCTGGACTGGTCTTCGGTCGTTTCTTTCCTTCCTTGCCAACTGAAACCAAACCGTCAATCTGGGCGTTTTCGAGATGCTTGAAGTTTTCCTCGCTGCGATAGCCTGCGTCCGCAAGCAGGCGCTCTATCGGCTTGCCTGAGTTCTCCATCGCTTTCTCGGCCATTGGAAGAAGCTGGTCATTATCAGCAGCGTTGTTTGTTACTCCATTGGCGATGATCAGCTGCTCAGTATTGTCGACAGCAATCTGAGCGTTGTAGCATTGCTCGAATCCATTCGAGGCTTTCATGATCCGACTATCGGGGTCCGTGAAGTTCTCCTGATCCTTTGGCCGTGGCTTGCCCTTGGGATGTTTCCGGTGGGGAGTCATCCGAAGCTCGCGACCTTCTTCCTTGGCCTTGCTGGCCTTCTTCTCGTCCTTTTGCTTGTCCTCCTCGGCCTTGCGTCTCTCCAATCGCTTCTTTGCCTCCTGGATAGCCTTCAGGCGGCTTTCCCGGTTTGAAAGTTCCTCAGGGAGCTCGTCACCCCGAAAGTCAGGACCGAAGAGATCGTCCTCTTCCTTGTCGATTCCCTTAGCCATCTCGGTGATCCTGCGGATCTCGGCACGCAGTCGTTTCTCTTCGGACTTCATTCGCGAGTAGCTCATTGCCTTTCGCTTGCTGGCGTTCGCCTTCACTTTGCTGCCATCCACTGCCACGGTGCCGAGCTTGACCAAGCCAGCCTCAGAAGCGAGCTGTACGATCTGGACAAAGAAGCTCTCGAACAAATCGACATGCTCCGCCCGAAAACGACAGATTGTGCGGTGGTCCGGCATTTGATTAGCTGCCAACACCCGGAAAGGCACGCTTTCTTCGAGGTGCTTGGAGATCTTGCGGGAGGAGAAGACCCCTGTGCAATACGAGTAGATCAAGACCCTCAACATCATCCGTGGATCGTAAGGCAATTCACCACTCCCGCAGATGCGGTAGCGGTCGAGGAGGCCATCCGTGTCCAACGAACCGACCGCGTCGTGAATGTACCACGCAAGATGATCTTGTGGCAGCCAGTCACGGATGGACGGAGGTAGGAGGTACTGCTGGTTTAGATCTTGACCCTTTTTGAATCGCGCCATGCCTTCAATACGTACAAGGATGGGCCAGGGGCTTAACCTTTTTTCCGATTTCGAGGGCGATCGGAGGCCGGATTCCTCCTCATCCCGTGGGGCAGACTCCTAGCCTTCCGTTCTCCTTCTTGCGCAGGTGCAATGGAGCACAAGAGCCAAAGCAAGATCGCGACACCCTTCCATGCAGCCAAATGCCTCATGCCTACACTTCCTTTCCTGGTTCGCCTTCCCCTCCCTCTTTGTTGGCCAATGCTGATTCAAGCCTCTCCATTCGCTTCCATAACTGGAATTGCACAACTCCTACCATGTAGAAGCAGACTGGCAGGAAGACAAATAAACTGGATACATGCTTTTGACCAGAGCTATTCAACTCCGTATACGCGTTCAGAAGAACCACAACAGCACACAAAAAAGAAGGCCCCCAAATGGTTCTCTTAGTGATCACCTGCGTATTTGAATACTTGAAATTGTTCATATTCGATTTCCTCTTCGCTCCCACAGCAAATTTCCAATGACCATCTGCATGCTCCGTTCGGAATTGAAAGATAAGCCTAACACAGCTCCAATGATCGTCGCCAGCCCTGCCGAACTCAGCCCATGATGGAACTCTTCAAGATCCACAACCTTCTCACCTACGCCTTCTGCCTGACCGGCCTGATCCTGGTCTACCTGAACGGAACAGAGCTATTCATCCACTGGTACTCAGGGATCGAATATGAGGACGGCGGGCAAGTATCCAAAGGAGAGCTCGCCTATATGTACATCAAGACCACCACCATCTTCCTGGCAGTGGTCTTGGTGCTCATCGGCATCTACTTGCGCAAGGCCTAGCCGTCGACTTTTTTACCGCAGCTGGGGCAGAAGGCAGCGTCAGCTTTGCGAGGCTTGCCGCAACCTGAACAGAAGCCGCCGTTGTTGAGGTTGGTGTGCTGGCAGCAGGCACTGGCACACCAGCTGCAGGTGGCGGTGCCATCCGCGCAATTTCGCTGTCAACCCTTGGCAGCATCTTGCGGATGGCTTCGTCCAAGGCAAGGCGCAGAATCTTGCCGTAGTCGTCATCGGAAATCTTCATATCCGCATCTGCGGTTGCGTTGACACCCAAAATTTCCACGCCCATGGCAGAAGCCGAATCCGTCCGCTTGTATTCGCTGAAGTCGGACACCAGGATGCGACCGGTGGAGGGATCCACCAAACGCAAGTCCACGCCACAGTCCGTGGTGATCTCAACCTTCTCATTCTTCACATCGCCACCACCCAGGCCAAAGGCGCCCAAGCCAACCTTGGCAATACCCAAGCCCGTCTTCGTCTTGCTCACCTTGGTGCGGAAGTTGCTCACCTTGCCAATCAGCAGGTACTCCACCCCTTCCACATTGTTTTGCGCTGACAGCTCACCATCGCGCACGATGCCTGAGAGGTTTTGTTCCGCCAGCAACTTATCCAGTTGCGCCCGCTCGATGATGATGAAGCGACCACTGTTTACCAGCAGGGTCGTGGCCTGGTCCGCCGCAACCTCGTTCATCTCATTCTTGGCGCTCTTGCCAGTGACCGAGAAGGCGGGCACACCAACCTTGGGCCGTAGCGCGCCGGCGGGTGGCGGGCTGTAGTGGCCCACGTGTGCAGTCAAGCGGTCGGAGCCAGCGGACTCCCCCGTCGAGGCGCAGGAGGCAAGCAGCAACAGGGGCAAGGAAGATGCGAAGAGAACAGTGGAGCGGAACAAAGAGCGCATGGCGAATTCCTAGGGAGAATGTAATGGGCGAGGCGGGGCGCCACCCGCTAACGCAGGAACAATGGACAACCCCTGGAACGGCAGCAGAGCTTATTCCATTCAGGATCAACAATAAGTGCAAACCTGGATTTTGTGACCGCAAGCATGTCAGCGACGCATTGCCAGGCCGCCAATCATCAGTGCCATTCATGCGGTGAACACAGCCAAACAACAGGGGGCTATGTCAACAAGTCCCTGGGCATGCCGCCCTCTTCTGCTAGCATGACATAGGCGTGGAACCAGTCATAAATCCCCCAGAGCAGAGCAGTTCAGGTCTGGGCACCTACCTGCGCCAGAACCTGCGCGCCGATGCTGCTGCGGGCTTGACCGTCGCCGTCATGGGCGTGCCCCAGGCCATGGCCTACGCCCTGATTGCTGGTTTGCCGCCGGTCTACGGCCTGTATACCGCCATCGTCACCTGTGCGGTGGCGGCGATTCTGGGTAGCTCAAACCATCTGGTCACCGGACCCACCAACGCCCTGTGCATGGTCATGCTCAGCCTCACCGCCCACCTGCCGGAAAAGTATGGCGTGGATCTGATGGAGATCATCCTGCTGCTGGCCTTCATGAGCGGTCTCATCCAGATGGCCTTCGGCGCTTTGCGCCTGGGACGCGTGGTGCGCTACGTCTCCAACTCCGTCGTTGTGGGTTTCACCGCCGGTGCCGGCATTCTCATTGCGCTGAACCAGTTGAAGAACATCCTGGGCATCGACATTTCCGTTGCCCACGCCGAACGGAGTTACGAAGTACTCAGTGCCACCCTGCAGCGCATCTTGGAGACCAATCCCTATGCCCTGGGCGTTGGCCTTGGCACCATCTTCATCCTGCTGGTCACGCCGAAGATCCACCCGCGCCTGCCCACCGCACTCATTGCCGTTGCGGTGACCGGGGTGATTTCCTATCTGCTGGGTTTGCACAACGCGGACGTGGGCGCCTGGCGGGTGGAGATCGTGCGGGACATCCAACCCATCGAAGGCAGCCTGAAGATATTCCATTTGCCGGAACTGCTGCTGCATCCCAACTATGAACTGACGCGGGAACTGGGCACCGGTGCCCTGGCTGTGGCCATCCTGGGCTTGATCGAGGCCACTTCCATTTCTCGGGCAGTGGCCACCAGCTCCGGCCAGCAACTGAACTTCACCCGGGAGTTTGTCGCCCAGGGAACATCCAAGGTGGTAGGCAGTTTCTTCACCTGCTTTGCCGGATCCGGTTCCTTCACCCGCACTGCCATGTGCTTCAAGTCCGGTGGCAGGACCCGCATGGCGGCGACCTTCTCTGCCATCTGGACCGCCATGGCCCTGATATTCCTGGGGGAGGTGGCCAACTTCATCCCCAAGGCGGCGCTGGCCGGCATCCTCATCGTCGTCGCCTATTCGATGATCGACAAGCGGCGGCTGAACTTCACCTGGCGTTCCAGCAAGAACTCGCGCATGGTGCTGGTGGGCACCATTGCCGCCACCCTGATCCTGCCCTTGGAATACGCCATCTTCGTCGGCGTATTCTTGTCCGTGGCCATCCTGCTGCGCACCACCGGCAAGACCGACCTCACCCAATTGGTAGCTCATTCGGACTCGGGCTTCGAAGAGGTGCCCTTCAATCGGGCGGCGGCTTCGCCAGTGGTCACCATCAACATGGAAGGGGCGCTCTATTGGGCAGCAGCCGAAGACCTGGATAGGGAGTTGCTGCGCAGCTTGACACCGGAGACCCGGGTGGTGGTGCTGCGCATGAAGCGACTGCGGGCGGTAGGCAGCACCGCCATGGCCATGCTGGAACACTTCTGGACCATCCTGCGCGAGAAGAACATCTACTTGGTGGTCTGTGGCATTGAGGATGAGCTGGAAGCCGTACTTACCCGGTCGGGAGTGCGCAAGCAGATCGGTGAAGCCAACATCTTCTATGCCGACAACAAGTTGTTCCAATCCACCCAACTGGCCCTGGCACGGGCCTGGAGCATCGTCGACATGGAACGGCAGCAGGCAGATACGGTCCTCGGCGGGCCATTACCGGTGCAACCCCTCACCGCCAATGACATCATGAATTCCCGCTGCATTCGCTTTGGCAACCAACACCAGCTGCGGGAAGCGGTCTGGTTGATGTCGGAAATGCAAAAGCACACCAAGTCCATCGGCCCCGAATCCCTGTTCTTGCAGGACAAGGAAGCCAAGCTCTTTGGTGAGCTGTCGCCCTGGCGAGTACTGCAGTGCATGAGTGAAGGAACGGATCTGGACAACAGCATGGACGATCAAAAAGTGGGCGAAGAGCTGCGTCGCAACTTCCTGCTGCCCATTTTTGACATGGCACGCACCGACATGGATGGCCTGGCCACCGACGCCTCCCTGACCCGCATGTTGGAAGAGAGCCTGAAACCAGGTATGCAGGTACTACCCATTTGCGATGCGGATGGCCGCATCAAGGGCCTGGTCAACGCAGATGACTTGCTGAAGGGTCTGATGTTGGAAATGGACCGGAGCAAATCTGCAGCCAGCACGGAGGCGAGCGATGCCTAAGCTAACTGTTGCTACCAACATCATGCTGCGCAACCCAGCCAAGATCTGCAGCGACCGGAGCGTGGGTGAGGCGATGACCGCCTTGCGCCAGCTGCAGGACAACGCGTCGGTGGCCAACGCCCTGGTGGTAGTAGACGCTCATGGCAAATACGAGGGCCCGCTCACAGCCCGCCTGTTGTTCCAGAGCATGCTTTCACTGTGGCGCCCCAGTGCTGCCCTGCGCCGGGACCCAGCACAACTGCAGCAAGAGTTGTTGGCGGTGATCCAGGAGCGAGCCGACTTGCGCATTCATGACACCCTGATCCGCGGCCTGCCCACAGCCACCGAACAAGAACGCATCCCAGCTCTCATGGAGCTCAGCTGTGACCAACAACTGGAGTATATTGCTGTGGTCAAGGACGGCCAGGTACTTGGTCTGGTGCCAGTGACCGCCATCCTGAAAGCCGCCGCATCCTTGGCCTTGACGCCGGAACATGAAGGTATCCATCTGGACGAAAAGCCCAGCGACAAAAAACCACCTGGTAAGGCCTAGGTTTCATTCATGCCTGCACGCAACCCCTCCCGTCGCATCTCCTCCGAAGTCCTGGTGGCCAATCCCTGGCACCGCTACTGCCTGGATCGCTTCCGCCAACAGGATGGTAGCGAGGGACTCTACTACCACATCGACATGCCCGGCTCATGCGGCATCATCCCCATCTTCGAAGATGGGCAAACTGCTCTGCTGCAGGTGCATCGCTACCTGTTGGACTGCAACATGTGGGAGTTCCCTATCGGCGGCATGCTGGATGGGGAAGAGCCCTTGGCAGTGGCCAAAAAGGAACTACGGGAAGAGGCTGGCTTGCTTGCGGATGATTGGCAAAGCCTGGGAAATTTTGCGCCTTACAAAGGTGTATCCAATGAGATCTGCCACTTCTTCCTGGCTCGGCAGCTTGCTTGGACCAGCCAAGAACTGGAGGTCAGCGAAGAGATTTCTGTGCATGTCATGCCAATGGCTGAAGCACGACACCGCTTGCTGCAACAGCCCCTTGTGGACGGCCAATCCATCACTGGCCTGGCCTTGCTGGATCGATTCACCAGCAAGTAGGCAGGAAATTCCAAGTGCTGTGCAGGGCTTCCAACTACCGAGCAGAGCCTGTGCATGTTATCTAGAAGCCACAGGGCGGCACTCATTGCGCACAACCTCTTACGCGAGAGTAAGAACCAACCATCCCAAGCATGAAATCAAACCGCATGAAGACTCTCAGCCTGGCGCTGCTATTCGCTGCCTGCATTCCCTGGGCCTGCTTCAAGAACAGTGTCCACCCTTCCCCCTCCAGCCAAGATGAGGATGGCCTGCCCCGGGTAGGGCGACAGATTACCGACTTCACTTTGGGCGATTACCGCGGCCGCCAATGGTCACTGGAAGAGTTTACCAACGAACCCATCCTGGTGGTGATGTTCCTGGGCATCGAATGCCCCATCGTCAAACTCTACGCCTCCAACCTGGTGGAGATGGACAAGCACTATCGCGAACGCGGCGCCCGCTTCATCGCCATTGACTCCAACCGGCACGATTCCATCAAGGAAATCGCCCACTTCGCCCGCATCAACAAGTTTGAGTTCCCCTTCCTGCGTGACTCCAACAACAAGGTGGCGGATCTATTCGGCGCACAGCGCACGCCGGAAGTCTTTGTCTTGGATAGCAATCGTAAGGTGCGCTACTACGGCGCCATTGATGACCGCTACACCTACGGCCTGCAACGGGAGAAGGCAAAGCGTTCGCATCTGGTCACCGCCTTGGATGAACTGCTGGCGGGCAAGGAAATTTCCGTGCCAGAGACCGAGTCCATTGGCTGCCACATCGGCCGGGTCTTGCAAGTCAACCCAGACAGCGAAGTCACCTACACCAACCAGATCAGCCGCATCATCCAGAAGCACTGCATCGAATGTCACCGCGAAGGCGAAATCGCACCCTTCGAAATGACGGATTACGAAGAGGTTGTGGGCTGGGCGGAAATGATGGAGGAAGTTGTGCGCGATACCCGCATGCCACCTTGGTATGCCAATCCGGAATACGGCGAGTTCCACAATGACCCGCAGCTGTCTGCGGCAGACAAGGAATTGCTCTATCGCTGGGTGGCCAATGGCGCACCGGAAGGAGACCCAGCGGATATGCCGGAGCCCAGGCAGTTTGTCAAAGGTTGGCGCATTGGCACACCTGACATGATCGTGCCCATGGCCTACGAGCCCTTCAAAGTGCCTGCCACCGGCGTTATCCCCTACCAGTTCTTGATCGTTGATCCGGGCTTCAAGGAAGACAAGTGGGTCAAGGCAGCGGAGTGTCGACCAGGCAACACGGCTGTGGTGCACCACATCATCGTCGACGTCCTGGGCAACCGCAGGGTCAGTGGCCGCGCCATGGGGCGACTGGATTCCGAGTGGCTGGCAGCCACCGTGCCTGGATGCCCACCGATGATCCTGCCGGAGGGCCACGCCAAGTTCGTGCCGGCGGGTTCAAGGCTGGCATTTCAGATGCACTACACCCCCAACGGCACCCCGCAGGAAGACATCAGCAGCATTGGTTTGATCTTCGCCGATCCCTCGGAGGTGAAGAAGCGGGTGGTCACCCAGCACGCTGCCAACATCGCCTTCAGCATTCCACCCCATGCGGAGAACTACCGGGTGGATGGCTATTGCGAGCTGGATGAAGACACCCAGATTCTCAGCTTCTTGCCGCACCTGCACACCCGAGGCAAGGCCTTCCGCTACATTGCCGAATACCCGGACGGTAGCGAAGAGATTCTGTTGGACGTTCCCAACTACGATTTCAACTGGCAACTCATCTATGAGTATGCCGAGCCCAAGCTAGTTCCCGCCGGCACCACCATCCACTCCATCGCCTACTTCGACAACTCGGAGAACAACTTCGCCAACCCGGATCCAACCGCCACCGTGCGTTGGGGCAGCCAGACCTGGGACGAGATGATGATTGGCTACTTCGATTCCACCATGGCTCATCAGGACCTGACCACCCAGGTAGTGGTCAGTCGGGTAAGCAAATTCATGAAGCGGGTAAAGGAAGGCAAGTTGGACGTGCAAGTTCTGCAAACCGCGGCAAAGACAGCCCTCCACTCCGCCAAACAGATGGCAGAGTTCAACCTGGTTCTAAAGGAGCAACTCCCACAAATTGACCGGGTTTGCTGGATGTCCATTGAAGGCGAACAACTGATCATCAAGCAGGTGGCGCAAGAGGCGGAGGTGGAAGCCATTTGCGGTGGCGCTGGCCTGAGCTATCCCGCCAAGATGTTCGTGTTCAGCCGAATTGCCAGGGGCAGCGAGCACTTGATGTGCCCGGACCTGTCAAAGTCCAAGGATCCAGGCTTCCCCTTCATGTCCCGGGGCCTGTCTTCCAGCCTGCACTTCCCGGTGCTCATCAACGGCAAACAGGGAACCATCAACTACTGGAGCGACGAGCTTAACGGCTTCCCGCAAGAGGCGGTGGATTTGCTAGGGAAACTTGCCCAAGACATGGCCAAGGGCGCTGCCAACCCAGGTCAGGGAAACTAAGCCCCAAGCGTCCACAGCATGGGCGCATGCTCACCAGCCGGTAAGGATCATCAAGCTGTAGAGGAGCGAACTCCGATCTTAGAGACGGAATAGCACTCTATTACAGGCTGGCTGACCCAGCCCTACAAAGCAGAGATGGCCATTACATTCGCTCAGACATTCATTACCGCAGCATGGATTGCATTGGCCACCTGCCAGGTTGCCAATGCGCAAAGGGTCAGCGAACTGCGTGATCCCCAGGTTGAGGTGTTCCGCGCCTTCCCCGATGCCGACCGCTACCGCACGATTCCGCGGGACATCGATGATGATGCACGGCGGGAGATCGAGAAACGCCTGCCCTTCAAAGTGCATTTCGATGAGCTGGGTCGTCACCGGCTCTACGTCGCACTGCGCGGGATACGACCTATCGGCCTGCTTTACATGCGCACCGAAACCAGCAGCTGGGGGTTGATGGAGGTTGCATGGTCCATGACTCTGGACATACGGATCAACAAGTTTCGCTTTCAACGGTGCCGGAACACAATGGCTCCCGCCCTGCAGCGATCGGCCCTGAACAAACTCCTGGCCAACCGTTCTTTCCCGGGACTGCTCACCTTGTTGGACGAACACAAGAATCTATTGCCCAACGCAGCCGTTCCACGCGGTGCAGAAAGCCTGGCAACTACAGTTGTGCATTCAGGCATGAAGGCCCAGGTAGTGACGGAAGTTGTTTGGGGCAACGAGATCGACAAGCTGGCCGATCTGCAAATGGGCATCGACGCCTACCCTTTCGGCAAGAGCTACAAGCGCTTTACCCACAGAACATCCTTGGCTGAGCTGCAACAAGCCCCTCCAGCAACAGCTCCACCCAACAGCAAGACTCCAGCACCAACCCTGCAATTGCACGCAGTGCGAGCTGTGCAAGTGCGAAACCACACTGGTGAACTGCTTGGAACCGCTGTGCGCACTGACGGCATACTTGGTGACAGCAAGATGAGCCTGTGCTGGAAGTTCAACAGAAAAGGCAAGGTGGTGAATGTTCAACCCCACTCATCCTGGCCCAGCGCAGCCATGCGCATTGAGTGTCGCAAGCTTCTGCAAGGCTCCACCGAGGATAGCCCCAGTGATGACAGCCAAATCTTTGACTATGCCAGGCAGGTAATTTCCATCCTGCGGGGTTTCGGGGACAAGACCAAGTGAACATCAAAGTCCACATTGCCATGGTCCTGGCTATTTGCACCATCACCGGCTTCCTTCTGGGACTGGGACTGGTCATGGGCTACGAGCGAGTAGAGAGACAGATGAGTCAACTGGGTTCAAACTCGGTGGCTCTGCGCGACGCTGCACGCCTGGAGACTCTGCTGGGCCAATGGCTCTTGTCTGTGGACCTGGTGTTGAAAGACACCGAGAGTCACATGATCAACGCTTCCATTCGCCAACACGAGGAGCTATTGGCTCTGCTTCGCGATATCCGCGGTGCCCAACTTGCTGAGAATCGAATCGAAGACCTGGTGGAGATCGAGCACTCCGCACGCCGTGTGCAGGAATTGGTGGATGATGCCAAAGACCTGCGTGGTCCAGAGCGAGAACAACGATTGTTGGAATTGGTTGCTAAGGCTGACGCCTTCTCAGCGCCACTGATCCACAAGGTGCAAGCCCTGGAAGGACAAATGCAGTCCCGATCCCGCTACCTGACTGATGACCTGGAAGAAAAACAGGCCTTGCTGAGCATGTTGACCATTGCAGCCGCAGCAATCTACCTGATGGTGGCGGCTTTCTTCTGGCTCTGGACAGTGCGCTCTACGGTCCGCCCCATCGAAAATCTCAGTCTGGCAGCAGAGCGAGCACAAATCGACGACTCCTTTGCCCTGGATGAACAAGGGCCAGAAGAGGTTCGGCGACTGACTCGCAACATTTCATCCTTCGTCAATCTGCTGCAAACCGCCAAGGAACGCACGGAAGAGGAGGTGCACCGCCGCACTGAGCAGCTGATCAAGGCCAACAGTGCCAAGAGCGAGTTCCTGGCCACCATGTCCCACGAGTTGCGCACGCCGCTCAACGGCATCATCAACATGAATGAGTTGATCCTGGGGACCGAACTGGACCAGGAACAAACCGAATTTGCGCGCACGGCAAAAAACGCTTCCGAAGCACTGTTTGCATTGATCAACGACATCCTCGATTTCTCCAAGATCGAGGCACGCAAGCTGGAACTGGATCACGTGGAATTCAAGCTGCGCGACGTCATCGACGGTGCGGTAGAAATCATGACCGGAGTTGCGGAAGCCAAGGGGCTGGAACTCTGCTGCATTGTGGACCGAAAAGTACCCATTGGCCTGGTCAGCGACTCCATGCGGATGCGCCAGATCGTTATCAACCTGCTCAACAACGCGCTAAAATTCACAGAGAAGGGCAGCGTCGTGGTAAGGGTCACCTTGGCGGAAGATCAGAGTCTGGGAGAAAATGTGAACCGGCGCGGTCAAGACCAAGCCAACCTGGCCAAGGCAAATGCTAACTCACTTGAGCAATGGCCTTTGTTGCGTATCGAAGTCTCTGACACAGGCATTGGCATCCCGGAAGATCGGGTTGCCTGCTTGTTCAGAGCATTTGAGCAAGTGGATGCCTCTACCACCCGCGAATATGGCGGCACCGGATTGGGTCTGGCAATCTCCAAGGAATTGGCCGAGCTTATGGGTGGCGATATCGGCGTGGAAAGTGAAGTCGGAGCAGGCTCCACTTTCTGGTTCACCATCAGAGCAGAACTGCACGACAACGCCTGGAGCGGCAGGCTTGAGCAGGAGATGCAAAACCAACAACTGTTCCTTTTGGGCGAACGCGAGCTGATCAAAGAGCGTCTTAGCGAACAACTATCTTGCCTAAGCCTCAACGAACAACGGATCCACGGCGCGGCATTCGACGAGGATCCCATGGCACAAATTCGCAGCCTGCATGGGGAAGGAGACCCTCTGGCAATTATCTTGGATCCAAACGCAGCAGAGGGCAGCTCTTGGTCCACCCTTAAGAAAATCACCGTGGAATTCCCCAAGGCTCGCATCTGTGTCCTGAAGGACGTTCTGCGCAACAAGGCATCGAACCTTGCTCCCCTACCGGTTGGAGTGGAATGGCTGCCTTCGCCGACGAGCTTGGATGTGTTGGTCAACTGGCTATCGGGCACCAGCGCCCTACCCAAGCAACAACGCATCACCGCAGAGCTCGCCGAAGCCAAGACAGAGGACGGTCGCAAGTACTCTGTGCTTGTTGCGGAGGACAACCTTGTCAACCAACGCATCGCGCAAAAGGTATTGGAGAACGCAGGCTTCCAGGTCACCCTGGTTGGCGACGGAGAAAAGGCAGTGCAGCACATCTCTGACACGGCCTTCGATGTCATCCTCATGGACTGCCAGATGCCCATCATGGACGGCTGGGAGGCTACCAAGGAAATTCGTATGCGGGAAAGCAATGGCGAATTGGCTGCAGGCTGCCCAACGCCTCTACCCATCATTGCCCTCACCGCCAACGCCATGGCCAGCGATCGCGAAGAATGTCTGGCGGCAGGAATGTCCGACCACCTGGCCAAACCCTTCCGTCCAAAAGAGCTTGTCGCGACGGTGAAAAAGCATCTGGCTAGTGCCCTTCCCACGGCTTGAATCGACGAAACATTCGTCCCCTCTTCACCATGCCGTCGATGCTTCCCGTACGGCGCGAACAAAGTAAAAAAAGTTTCCGCTGCATCCCCGGTCCTGGTCGAAAAAAGGAGGGCTAGAAATCCACTGACAGCTCGGGATACGGGGGAATATTGGGCAAGAAGAAGAAAGACCAGAAGGCACAAGGGAAAGAAGAAGAGGCAAAGAAGAAGCCTGAGTCTTCAGAAGATGCGCCTCTCACTCTGCGCGGCAAGACAATTGAGCCGCGCATCCTGCTCTCCGGTACCTGGATCGATGGCACCGTTGGAGACGACCTGATGACCGGCACCGCCGGTGACGACTGCCTGGACGGATTGGCTGGCAACGACATCCTGGATGGCTTGGGTGGCAATGACATCCTGCGCGGCGGCCTGGGTGACGACACGCTCATGGGTGGCGCCGGCACCGACACCGTTGACTACCAAGACGCATCTTCAGCAGTCACCGTTGACGTGACCCTGACAACCGCACAGAACACCGATGGTGCCGGCACCGACACCCTGGATAGCATTGAAAGCGTCACCGGCTCTGCCCACGACGACACCTTCAGCTTCACCAATCCGGCGGACGGCGCCATCTACTTCATCGACGGCAACGGTGGCAGCAACACGGTAGACCTGAGCAACTTCGCCTCCACCGACATCACCTTCCTCGATGGCTCTCTCATGGTGGACATGGGCGGCGGTGAATCGTTTACCGTTGGCTACAGCAACGTAGACAACATCAGCTTTGGCGATGTGACTGCTTCGGTGTTGAGCGGCAATCTATCTACCACGGCTTTTAATGGCGATGGCATCTACATCGATGGCGCCCAGGCCTTCCGATTCGAAACTGGTGGGCCTGGCACGATCGACTGGAGCTATGACGTAACGACCGACAGCCTCAGCGTCAGCAACATCGACTCCACCAACACAAGCAGTGGCATCACGATCACGGACCTAAACGGAAGCGATCTGACCATCGGATCCATCACACTTGACGAAGATCTAGGGTCACTAAGCACGAACGTTAACATTGGGACGATTGATATCGTCGATGGATGGATTCTCGAGAACCTGACGGTTGACGGCGGTTCCGGCAACGTTGGCACGATCACTTATCAGGACGGGATTTTCGCCGACACCACAATCAATGCCAACTTCACAACTTTGGAAATCGGCGGCGCGCTCGAAACAAACATCGTCGTAAACGGAAATGCCGGAACCATTCACGTTGTCGATTACGTCGACGCAGTGGTGACCGTCAACGGTAGCCTGGGCACCCTCGATGTCGACGGCACCTTGAGCGGCGCCGACATTACTGTCACCGGAAACGTGACCTCGATGGATTTTGCAACATCCGTCGCAACCGGAGACTCGATTACGATTGGCGGCGACCTCGGCTCGCTAACGGCAGCGGTAGATTTCGGCGCCTCCCTGTCGGTTGGTGGTGACGCCGGAAGTCTGCAAGTTGGCGGAACTGTTGGGGGGAATGTAACAGTCACCGGCGACCTTGATTCAGCGACCTTGACCAGTGTGGCCACTGGCGTAACCATCACGGGACAACAGGTTATCGGCACACTCACTTTCGATGTGGGCGGAACCGATTTCGGCGGCGCTACCAGCACTCCGATCGTCTTCACCTTTGACGGCACAACGCAGTCGGCGACGCCGATCGATGCTCCTTCCGCTTCAACCCTCTGGGTTTCGACCTACGAGACGGTTCTGGCTCCCGGCGCGGATGGCCTGCCCAGTGGATGGACCGAAGCGCAGATTCTTGAGTTCGGTGGCACCTTCGGTGATACCACGTCCGGCGCCTTCAGCATCATCAGCGACATGGACACGTTTACGGTGGACGCTTCGAATGCCGACGCCCTGCATGTGGTGGGACAGGCCTTGACTGTCGGTGGCGGCGGCAACACCTTCGACCTCCAAGCGGGCGACCTGCTGATGACGTTCGGATCTCCTGAAGTGATCCAAGCCGCCTATTCCTCAACGGGATCGAACCTGGCAGTGAGCGATACAGACGTACTCGTCTTTCGTCCGACAACAGCTGGCGACTACTCCGACGGCACTTTCCACCTGCTGTTGGAGAATCCTACAGGCCTGGACATCAAAGGCGTCTCGTTGGTCGAGCAGGGAACAACCGTCGGTGGGGTCACACTCACCGCGGGGACATTCCTCTTCGCCCAGAAGGATTCTGCAGACGACGCGGACATCTACTCCTACATCGCCACCGGAGTTGGGGCAGGGACAACCAGCGGCTCGGTCTCCGTCCTAGTCGATGGCAGTGCCATGGGCATCGACGAGAAAGTGCGGGGCGTTCAGATCGTCGAGCAGCAGACAACGCTGGGTGGCGTAGTTTTGGAGGCAGGGACAATCCTTACGACCCTGTTCAATCCCGATGCTTCGATAGGCACGAACGGCCTGGCCGTGGATGTGCAGGACATCTTCGCCATCAACTTGAGTTCCGCTGGCCTCAACAACACGGTTGGCACGGCTTCCATGGTCCTCGATGGAAGCGATGTCAACCTGGATCCAAGCCCAGGGCCCGCGGAAGAGAATCTAGTGGCAGTTGCCCTCTTACCCGGAGACTCCGGGTGGATCACCGGCACGCCTGGTGATGATGTCTTGGCTGGCACCGCAGGAGATGATCTGATCGACGGCTTGGGTGGTGACGATGTGATCGCCGGTGGTGCCGGGGATGACGTCATTGTCGGTGGGGCCGGCACGGACACGGTGGACTACAGTGGCGCTGCTTCTGCCGTCACTGTGGATATCACCGCAACTGGTGCGCAGAACACTCTGGGAGACGGCGTTGACAATCTCTCAGGTTTTGAACAAGTCACAGGTTCGTCCGGCAGTGATACCTTCAAGTTCTACAACCCAGAAGCCGGTGCCACCTACCACGTCAGTGGTGGCGGCCAGGCCTACGATGCCATCGATCTGGCGAATTTCTCTGCCAGCGACATCAGCTTCGGCACCAACAGCGTAACCCTGGACATGGGTAGCGGCGAATCATTCACCATTACCTATGACGGCGTTCGCTACATGAATCTTGCCGATGCCACTGTCAAGGTGAACACCGGCTTCTTCTCGGCCGGCAGCGGTGGAGTCTACGGCACCTGGTTCTTCGTCGATGACGACTCGGCCATTCGAGTGGACGTGACCGGTGCAGGAAGCATCAGCACCAAGCACTATCCCGACACCGACAAGCTCAACATCGAAGACACCGGATTAACAGATGCAACCACCAACATCACGGTCACCAGTGCTTGGGGAGGAGGCATACTCGGGGACCTGGACTTCGACACCAGTATCGGTTCTCTGACGACGACACTGGATGTCACCGGCATTGACCTGACCACCGGCGCGCAACTGGGCAGCCTGAACTTGAATGGGGGTTCAGGGTCGGTAGGCACCATTACCTACGACAGTGACATCAGCACTGATCTCACAATCAACGGTGGCATTACTAGTCTGACATCCACCGGGGAAATTGGGGAAGACATAACAATCACCGGTGACGTCGGCACCATCTCCGCCATTGATCATTCCTCATCTGCTTCGGTCACCGTGACCGGAGACGTGGGCACCTACCAGATCAACGATCAGAATGCCTTAACCACTGATGATCACCTCGCTGGAACCCTGAACATCAACGGTAACCTGGGCACTCTGGACATCGGTGACGGCATTCCAGGTACCGTCCAGGTCACTGGCAATGTCACCACTGTGACCGTTGGCAAGGATCTTGATCTCGGGGGAACGCTAACAATCAACGGTAACCTGGGATCAGCTTCCTTTGCCGATGACCTGGGCGGAACCATGACCGTGGGTGGCAATGCTGGGTCAGTGACCGTGATCAAGACCTTACTCGGAGATCTCGACATTGGCGGCACTCTGACCCTGGCAACCATCGACACCTTGGGCGGCACGCTGCAAGTAGGTGGCGATACTACGACGATTCATTTGCTAAATGACGCCGATCCTGGTTCGCAACTGATTGTCGACGGTGACCTGGGTCTGCTGGACGTGGATGATAATCTGAACGGCACCACCACCGTACACGGCAGCGTAGACACCATCACCGTCGCCAACACCAGCAGCAGCACCATCAACATCGAAGGTGACCTGTCAGACGTCAGCTTCACAACGGGATACACAGGCGTTCTAACAGCTAACGCGGTCTACGGAAACCTCAGCATCGTTGACGGAGCCTATAACAGCTCAACCACCTACACGGAAACAACCCAGGTCATCTACGACGGTTCAATCGATTCCCTCAGCACTACGCCGGCCAACGACGCACCCATCTTTACCACGGGAACAGGCGCAACCACCACCGCCATTGGTGGAGAAGATATTGGCAGAAGTATCTTTGTGCAGTCTGACGGAAAAGTTGTAGTGGCAGGATACAGCAACAACGGAACAGACGATGATTTCTCTATCATCCGATACAACAGTGATGGCAGCCTGGATACAAGCTTTGGCACTGACGGCATCCTCACCCATGCCATCGGCACCGGTAAGGATAGAGGTTTCAGCGCAACCATACAGCCTGACGGAAAGATTCTGGTCGCTGGCCTGGCTGATCTAGCTTCCGGCAACGAAATTGCGCTGACGCGTTACAATGCGGATGGCAGTATGGATACCAGCTTTGGTGGCGGTGACGGCATCACCACCACTGACATCGGCGCCGGTAACGACAAAGGATTCAGCGTTACCGTGCAGCCAGATGGAAAGATTCTGGTAGCCGGATCAGCCCACAATGGCACCAACAACGACATAGCACTGGCACGCTACGACTCGGATGGAACTCTTGACACCAGTTTCGGCGGCGGCAATGGCTATGTAGTCACCAGAATCGGCAGCTCCGCTGAGCAAGGATTCTCTATTGCCTTACAGGCTGACGGGAAAGTCATGGTGACAGGCTACACGTACAACGGCACCGACTATAACCTTGTTCTATTGCGTTACCTGGCAGATGGCAGCCTGGACAACAGCTTTAGCGGTGACGGCATGCTCACTACAAGCATCGGCAGCGGCAACGATGTTGGCAACAGCGTCACAATCCAGAGCGACGGTAAGATCCTTGTTGCAGGCTACACCCACAATGGTACTGACAATGACTTCGCCGTTCTGCGCTACAATACAGACGGAACACTGGACAGTGGATTCGGCGGCGGCGACGGCATCGTCACCACGGACTTTGCTGGCGGAAGCGATGCTGCTCGAAGCATCACATTGCAGGATGATGGTAAGATCTTGGTGGCCGGCGAAGCTCATAACGGTACCGACACTGATATTGCAGTGGCTCGTTACAATGCAGATGGCACGCTAGACACCAGCTTCGGAGGTGGTGACGGCTTGGCAACCGCTGGCATCAGCAGTGGTAACGACGCTGGTTATGAAATCGCCTTACAGGATGATGGAACGATTCTGGTCGTCGGTATCTCCCCCAATGGCACAGACAATGACATAGCACTGCAACGGTTCACCAGCGATGGCCTGATTGATAGGAGCTTCGGTAATACCCTTGATGGCAGCCCCACCTTCACAGAAAACGGCACGCCAGTGGTGTTGGACAGTGATGTCTCAGTTTTCGACGTGGAACTGAACGCAGCCGAGGATTACTCAGGCGCTACCTTGACTTTGGCTCGCAACGGTTCTGCCAACGCTGAGGATCAATTTTCCGCCAGTGGCAACCTGGCAGCACTCACCGAGGGCGTCAATTTAGTGCTTTCTGGGGTAACCATCGGCACCGTCACCACCAATAGCAGTGGCACACTGGAGCTGACTTTTAACGCCAACGCGACACAGGATCGAGTAGACGAAACCCTGCGCTCAATCGCCTATGCCAACAGCAGTGAAAATCCACCAGCCAGCGCGCAAATAGATTGGATCTTTTCTGACGGCAACTCTGGCAGCCAGGGAGCTGGAGGTGAACTTACTGGTATCGGCAGCACCACAGTAAATATCATCGCGAACGTTGCCCCCACAGACTTGGTATTGGATGCCGAGTTCACCACAGAACAAATTGTAAACACCTACACCTCGCTCAACCAACTTGATGTTGAGACAGCTGCCTTCGCGGATGGAGGACACATTGCTGTTTGGCAGTCAAACGGCCAGGACGGTAGTGGCTACGGAATCTACGCCCAACGCTTCGATTCGGATGGCAGCGCCCTTGGTGCGGAGTTTCTGGTAACCACTGAGACCACAAATTCTGAAACTCGCGCCACGGTCACCACTTTCGCCGATGGCGGCTTCGTCATTGCATGGCAAGACACAAACGGAACCTATGCCTGGGCTGAGGCAAGGATATTCGACGCTGATGGCATCTCAGTCACTAGCGAATTCTCAATCAAATCAGGCGGGATCGACACCGCCAACGAAGCCTACAATCCAACCGTTCAGGCGCTGGACGCCAACCGATTCGTCGTGGTCTGGAACAATGAAGTAAGCAGCACCACGTCAGTGACCGGACAGATTTTCGATCGAACAGGCGCAGCGTTAGGTGGCACGTTAGCCATTGGCACGTTGCAAGGAGACACCGGTCAATGGCTTGGCCAACCCGATCTTAGTCTGCTCAGCAACGGCGGCTTCACTGTTGCCTGGCATGATGACAATGACGCTGGCACCAACCCAGAAACCCGTCTACGATTCTTTGACTCGTCTGGCACGGCAACCACAGCTGAGATCATCTTGGGGGGAGACGGGCAGGTAGACGTGTCGACGTTGGCGGATGGCAATGTGGCCGTGGTGTACGGCAACTCTGGCCAACTCTCTGCTCAGATTCTCGACATCAACGGAACCGTCGTGGTCACCGAATTTGACATCGGCACATTCGCTGCCGGTGCCGATGTGGTGCCGTCGGTTACTGCCATCTCCAGCGGTGGGTTCCTGGTAGCCTGGGAGTCCAGCACGGCCGATGGCGATGGCCAGGCGATTCTCGCCCAACGCTTCGACTCGAGTGGAAATGCCATCAGCGATCAGCTCTTGGTCAACCAAACGGTGGCGGGCAACCAGATCCAAGTCAACGCCATAGAGTTGGCCAGCGGAGAAATTCAACTGTCGTGGGCCAGTAATGGGCAGGATGGCGATGGCTATGCGGTGGTCAGCAGGACCATAGCCACCGGCGGATCTATTTCAGAGGGCGTAGCAAATGGAAGCATTGTGGCACGCGTAACCGACGTCATCGATGCTGACACCAGTGACACTCATACGTTTTCGCTCGTCGACAATGCTGGTGGACGCTTCGCCATCGACACCAACACTGGCGTGGTCACCGTAGCAAACACGACACTTCTCGATTACGAAACATCCACCTCCCACAATATAACCATTCGGGTCACCGACTCAGCGAACAATACATATGACGAAGTGATGACCATCAATGTCATCGATGCCAATGAAGCGCCAGTCGCCGTGAACGACGCATTCAACACCAACAAAAACAGTTCGGTCATCATTGACCCTACCGCCAACGACACGGATGCAGAAGGCGACACAATCAACATCGTTGAATTTACCCAGCCTGCCAATGGATCTGTCATCGACAACGGTAACGGGACACTGACCTACACACCAGACACTGACTACACCGGCGCAGACAGTTTCGATTACGTTGCCATTGACGACAGTGCGGGCCTACAACACTACTGGGGGCTGGATGGGAGCGCTAGCGACGCAATCGGCGGAGCAGACGGAACCATCGTCGGCGCCAGCACGGTCACCGGAGAGACTGGCAATGGCCTTGGCTTTGACGAGACAGATGACCATGTTCTGATTCCGGATGTTGCCTACGCCAATGAGTTCACTGTCTCCTTCGAGTTCAAAGTGGACGAAATCAACGGCACACTCTTCCAATACCTTTATAGCCACGGAGACATCAACAGCACCAACAGCCTGAACATCTTCATCAACGAAGATGCGCACGGGACTGACCCAAGTGTGTTGCGCACCGTCATACGCGACGCAAACGACACCCTCGACAATACTGCACTGCAAATCGACATCAGCGGCATAGTTGGAGACAGCCAATGGCATACATACACGCTGACCGTGAGCGCAGCTGGTGCAGAAGTCTTTATCGACGGCGTATCGGGAGCACTCGACGCGACCCGGGGAACGGACGAACTGGATCCCACAGGCGGACTCTACCTCGGCGCCCGGCAAGACTTGGACCCCGACCGCCGGTTCGGCGGAGAATTGGATTCCGTTCAAATTTATGACAATGCACTAAACGCATCACAGATTGCAGACCTGGAAGCCAACACAAACCAGGCAACGGTAAACCTCACAGTAGACCCGGTGAATGACGCCCCTGCTGCGGACTTGAATGGACCAGATGGCGGCGGCACCGCATATGCAACCACTTTCACCGAAGGTGGGCCTGCAGTCAACATCACCGACACCGATGCAACCATCACTGATCCTGACCATTCCACATATCAGGGGCTCGGAATCAATCTAGGAGGCTTCCTTGACGGAGGCAGCGAAGAGATCTACGTCAATGGCGAGCAGTTTGTTTATGACGTTGCCAAGGTCACCGTCATCACTGTAGGAGCCACAGATTTTGAAATCGACTTCGATGGCAGCGGATTTACAATCACACAAGATGGCGGCGGGAACATGCCCGAAGCAGACTTACAGACGCTGCTGCGCTCAGTAACGTACAGCAACACCTCGTCCAACCCAACCTTGGGCAATCGCACCTTTGACATCATCCCACAGGACGCAGCTGGTCTCAATGCCACCCCATCGGTCAGCACCATATCGATCATCGCTAACAACGATGCCCCGACCGATCTCTCCACCGGAATTGAGGTGAATCTCGATGGCGGCAATGACGTCTATCTCGCTGCGCCTGACGCGACTTTCCTTCAGGATGCACCCGGACACACCTACGAAGTAACCTTCTCCGGCCTGACAACACCAGCTAGCCAGGCAACTTTCTATTCCCATCGTTTTCCCGGCGCCGCACAATCTTATCTAGCTGTCCACGCAGACGGCACTCTCGACTGGGCTGGATTAACGACCTCCGGAAAATTCACGCAACTCCTGGACGGGGGCGTCCACTCGCTAGCAGTTACCTGGACAGCAGCAACAGGTGACATTGATTTCTATGTTGACGGCTCCTATTTCGAGTCGACATCAGTTTCGCCGCAGGCCGGCGGCATGGGCGGATCCACTTTCGTGCTCGGTCAGCATGTCGACTTTTCAACTGGCACATTTGATCCGGACGAAGCCTTCAGTGGCACATTCCATGACTTTCGTGTTTGGGACCACGCTCTCACCTCCACTGAAATCGGAGAAAACGACCAGATCAGCTTCGATGCATCGAACATTCCCAGCGGGCTGATTGCCAACTGGCGTATGACGGAATTGTCCGGAGCGGGTAACCAGACCATCGTTGATCTGGTCAATCCTGGAACAAATGACCTAACGGTGCAGCATGCCAGCGGGGTGGGCTATAATGCCAGCACTGCAACCGACTCACTGCATGTAGCAGAAGACGCAACAAATGGCACACAGATCGGCGTCGTACGAGCTACAGATTCAGACTTCAGTGAGACTCACACCTTTACCCTGCTCGATGATGCCGGTGGTCGGTTCGCAATCGATAGCACAACAGGAGCTATCACTCTAGCAAACACTTCGTTGATTGATTACGAAGTCAGCACAAGCCACAACATCACTGCCCGTGTCACCGACATGGCGGGCAACACCTACGACGAAGTGTTGATCATCCAAATCTCGGACGTGGATGATACTGCTCCTGTAGTGAACACCACAGGTTCATCGCTTTCTTATATAGAAAATGGTGGGCCTGTCGCTGTTGATCCCGGGCTGACCCTTTCCGACGTAGACAGCAACAATATCATCGGCGCAACAATTCAATTTTCCAGCGGCTTCATCCCTACTGAAGACGCACTCGATTTCACGGATCAATTGGGGATTACCGGAAACTACAACGTAAGCACTGGCGTGCTCACCCTGAGCGGCACAGCAAGCATTGCCAATTATCAGACCGCTATTCGCAGCATCACTTACGAGAATTTCAGCGAGATCCCCAGCACCACCAACCGGGCAATCCAAATCCAGGTGAATGACGGCACCACGGTCAACAGTGCAAGCCGGACGATCACCGTTGCCTCAATCAACGACGACCCGACCAACACTGGCTCGCTACCAACGGACGTCACGGTCACTGAGGACTCGATGAATAGCATCGATTTGTCCTCGTTTGTCCTGCAGGACGTCGACGCCAACAACCAACTGGTCACAGTCACTCTAACGACGGCAACCGGCGGCACGATCACAGCGTCGTCTGACTTTGACGTGACCGTTTACGGGAGCGGCACCGGGATCCTGACGCTGGTGGGTGGCGTCTCGGACCTGAACAACTTCTTCAGTTCGGCATCTCGCTTCTGGTATGATCACGCGACGCAACACATGGCAGGCGACAACGCCGACACTATCAGCGTCTCCGTCAACGACCAAGGAAACACCGGCACCGGTGGCAGTGGGACAGTCCTTTTGGGAACGGTGAACGTAGACATCACCAGCGTCAACGACGCTCCCGTGCTGATTGCTGGAACCGCCAATGATCTAACGGTCAACGAGGACTCAGGACTGACTTCGCTGGGGCTAGGAACCATCGACTACGGTGTTGGCGGCGGTAGCGACGAGAGCAGTCAGACTCTGACCTTTGAAGTCACGACAATTCCCGACCCCAACTACTTCGGCAAGATCTACCTGGCCGACGGCACAACCCAGGTATCCACCGGTTTCTACACCATCGAACAAATCCGCGGCATGCATTTCGAACCGGTGCTGAATGAGAACGGCGGCCCATCCTTCTTCAGCTATCGAGTCGTGGACTCGGGTGGCGGCTCCGACACCTATACGGAGACCATTCAATTGGACATCACTCCCGTCAACGACACAACAGTGCTTGACTTGGATGCCAATGACTCGACGGAGACTGGGGAGGACTTCTCTGCCAGCTTCACCGAAGGCCTGGGGGCCGTTTCTATTGTCGATGTGGATGCGGTGCTTACAGACGTGGACGACAGCAACCTCACAGGGTTGACCGTCGCCATCACCAACTTTTTGGATGGCGCAGACGAAGCACTGACTGCTGACACCACTGGCACCAGCATTGTGGCCAGCTACGACAGTGGCACAGGCATATTGACTCTGTCCGGGTCCGACTCCCTCGCCAACTACCAACAGGTCCTACGCACGGTCACCTACAACAACACTGCGGTCAATCCCGATACGACATCAAGGCAGATTGACTTTGAAGCCAATGATGGCAGCGGAATTGGCAACACTGCCACCACCACACTGACAATATTTGCTGCGGCAAATAGCAATCCTGTCATCACTTCCGAAGGCGGGGGAATCACTGCCAATGTGAATGTAGCTGAAAACACCGATTCAGTAACCATCCTTACGGCCACGGATGCGGACCTGGACACCCTAACATGGTCCATTACCGGCGGTGCTGATTCTGGTTTGTTTACAATCAACTCCGGCACCCAGGAACTCAGATTTATTACCCTCCCTGACTACGAGACTCCTATAGATGCCGACGGCAATAATGTCTATGAAGTAGAGGTGACCGTCAACGATGGCAATGGTGGAACTGACATTCAAACACTCAATGTCACGGTAACCGATTCGAATGATGATCCCATCGTCGATGCAACAAATTCCGATCTCGATTATCTCATTGGATCAGGCGCTATAGCGATCGATTCAGCCGTTATTCTAAGTGATCCGGACAGCATTCAGCTTTCGTCTATCACCATAAGAATCGACCTCAATTATATAGAAGGTGAAGACATACTCAGCTTTGCTGACCAGCTGGGTATTAGCGGAATTTTCAACACTAACAACGGTCAAATGACATTGACCGGCCCCGCATCTGTAAGTGATTTCGAAACAGCACTACGCAGTGTTACCTACGAAAACATCAGTGGCAGTCCCAGCTTATCAACCAGAACCATACAAATTGTCGCGAATGATGATCTGGGCGGATCCTCTTCTGATACTCGCGATATTGCTTTATCAGCCAACACGTCACCGCTGAATTCGCTGCCGGGAACACAAATCGTTCTTGAAGACACGGTACTCCCAATCAGCGGCATCTCCGTGAATGATCCGGAAGGAAACCTCTCCACGGTGCAACTCTCCGTGACCCAGGGAACGGTGAATGTATCCCTTGTTGGCAGTGCCACAATCAGCGCCGGCGACAACGACTCCAATACCCTTACCCTCTCGGGCAGCCAGGCCGACATCAACAGCACCCTTGCCAGTCTCAGCTACCAGGGCATCCTGAACTTCAACGGCACCGACACCCTGACCGTGCTATCCACAGATGCCAATAGCGCCATTGACTCGGACACCGTCACCATTACCGTCAACAGCGTCAACGATGCGCCTATCTTTGGCATTGACGGCGGCATTGTGATCACCGATGTCGCCGGCATGAATGATGCGGGCCACAGCATCGCTGTGCAACCTGACGGTAAAGTCCTGGTTGGTGGCTACAGCAACAACGGCACCGACAATGACTTCATGGTGCTGCGCTATAACGCCGACGGCAGCCTGGACACCAGCTTCAGCGGCGATGGCATCGTCACTACAGACTTTGGCGGCGGCGCGGAGATAGCTGTAGGCCTCACACTGCAGGCTGATGGCAAAGTCGTGCTGGCTGGCTACAGCCACAACGGTAGCGACAACAACTTTGCTCTGGTACGCTACAACGCCGACGGCAGCCTGGATACCAGCTTCAGCGGCGACGGCATGCTCACCACCCCCATCGGCTCTGGCGACGACTCTGCCTACAGTGTGACCATGCAAACCGACGGTAAGATCGTGGTAGCGGGTTACAGCCACAACGGTACCGACAACGACTTCGCCCTGGTACGCTACAACACCGACGGCAGCCTGGACACCAGCTTCAGCGGCGATGGCATCCTCACTACAGACTTTGGCTCTAGCCAAGACTCTGGTTATAGCGTTGCCATCCAAACCGACGGCAAGATTGTCGTCGGAGGGCACAAGAGCGGAACCAGTTACGACTTCGCTGTGGCGCGTTACAACACCGACGGCAGCTTGGACACCAGCTTCAGCGGTGATGGCATGCTTTCCACCGACATTGCATCGAGTGGGGATTATGGCCAAAGCATTGCCATACAGGATGACGGAAAAATACTGGTAACGGGTTTCAGCGATACGGGATCTGGTTATGACTTTTCTATAGCACGCTACAACCCTGATGGTTCATTGGATACCAGCTTTAGCGACGACGGCACCAACACCACCAACTTCATTGGTAACTTTGATGCCGCACTAAGTTCTACCGTCCAAGACGACGGAAAAATCCTTGTTACAGGTTACGGCCACAACGGAACTGATTACGACCTGGCCATGCTGCGTTTCAACGCCGATGGCACACTAGACAGCAGCTTCAGCGACGATGGTAAGCTCACCACAGCCATCGGTTCAGGCGACGACTACGGTTACAGTGTTACCGTGCAGAGCGATGGCAAGATCCTGGTGGCTGGCATAAGTCACAACGGGACGGACAACGACAGTGTGCTTCTGCGCTACAATTTTGACGGCACGTTGGATAGCACTTTTGGTGGCACCAATATCCTGGATGGCAACCCGACCTTCACTGAAGGTGGTGCCGCGGTCCTCCTCGACACCGATGTGGATGTCATCGACGCCGAGTTGGATGCCCTGAATGGTGGTGCTGGCAACTACGATGGCAGTAGCCTGACCTTGGTGCGCAATGGCGGCGTGTCAACCGAAGACGTCTTCGCCTTCAACGACGCCAATGGCATCACCTTCAGCAGCGGCAATCTGCTGAAGAACGGTCAGATCATCGCCATCTTCGACATCACCACAACTCCCGGCGAGTTGCTGGTCAACCTCACCGACGCAAACGGCGAAATCCCGACCTCAGCAGACGTGGACAACATCCTGCGGCAGATCACCTACGCCAACAACAGTGACACCCCACCCGCTTCGGTGCAGGTGGACTGGACCTTTGACGATGGAGATGCAGGCGGCGCACTCACCGCCACTGGTAGCACGACAGTGAGTATCACCCCCACCATTGATCCACCGGCAAACACGGTACCAGGCACACAGATCGCAACCGAAGATACCCCTATTTCAATTAGCGGCATCTCCGTAAATGATCCGGAAGGGAACCTCTCAACTGTACAACTCTCTGTGACCCAGGGAACGGTGAATGTATCCCTTGTTGGCATCGCCACAATCAGCGCCGGCGCCAATGACTCCAATACCCTCACCCTTTCCGGCAGCCAGACCGACATCAACAGCACCCTTGCCACGCTAAGCTACCAGGGCAACCTTAACTTCAACGGCTCTGACACCCTGACAGTGCTATCCACAGATGCCAGTAGCGCCACTGACTCGGACACTGTCACCATCACTGTCAATGCGGACAACGACGCGCCAATTGATCTGACAACAACACCGGTCATCCATGACGTTGACAGCACCAGCATTGTCACCATCGGATCACAGACCGGATCGCAAGACACCACCGCAACTTTGACGAGCGGCCGCACAGCGACTGTAAGCACCGTTGGAAATGATGTTTACGTGGAGGTCTTTGACGCCGATGCGAATTCCCTGTCAGGCCCGATCCAAGTTACCGACAGTACACAATCAAACATCCTCTATGCCCGAAACGCTGTTGTGGCCGCGTTACCCAATGGTGGCTTCATCGTCGTTTCTGAAGTGACGGGCTATATTGAATCAACCAGCTCGGGAAGGGTCGTCACGGTTAAGGTCTACGATGAAGCTGGTAACCACGTGACGGTGGACCCGGAAACCGATCACAACCTGGGAATTCTGGTCAGTCCGAGTACGGAAGGAAACAGCCATCATCTTACTCCGACTGTCGATGTCGCAGGCGACGGTACCATCACGGTGTCATGGAGCGACTTTTCGGTAAGTGTCTTTGAAGAACGCAGTTTTCACATCCTTGGCCCAACCGTGTTGGAAAATGCGCCGACCGGGACGGTGGTGTCGGATCTGAACGCAATCGATCCCGACACAGGAGACACATTCACTTATTCTATTGTTGGTGGAGATTCGAATTTTGAAGTTGTCGGAACTGAGCTTCGGGTCAAGGCAGGAGCAACACTCGATTACGAAACGGCCACCACCCACTCCATTGTGGTCCGAGTCACAGACTCTGGCGGCCTTACTCACGACGAAACAGTAACTGTCGTGGTAGGCGACGTAGCAGATACCAATACTGCGCCCACAGCAAATGCCGGTCCTGATCAGAATGTGGCCGAGAATTCACTGATCACCTTGGATGCAACAGGATCAACGGATCCCGAAAGTGATCCGATGACCTACACATGGGTGCAGACCAGCGGCCCAGCCGTCACCCTCAGCGACGCCAATGCATCTCAGCCAACTTTTACGGCACCGGATCTGTTGGCAAACACCGACGTCATATTCCAGTTGACAGCGTCTGACGGAACATTGAACTCGGCGGACACGGTCACCATCACCATCAATGCGGACAACGATGCGCCAACGGCGAATGCTGGCGTCGATCAGTCCATTATCGAGACCACTCTGGTCACCCTGAATGGCAGTGGAAGCAGCGATCCGGAAGGTCAACCCCTGACATATACCTGGGTGCAGACTTCAGGTCCAGCAGTAACACTCAGCGACGCCAACGCCCAGAGCCCAACATTCACCGCGCCGGACCTGGTGGCCAACACCGATGTAACCTTCCAACTCACGGCGTCGGATGGCACAACCAATAGCGTGGACTCAGTCACCATCACGATCAACGCCGATGATGATGCACCCACAGCCAACGCTGGGCCAGACCAATCCATTGCCGAAACAACACTGGTCACTCTGGACGGCTCTGGCTCCACGGATCCCGAAGGCCAAACCATCACCTACACCTGGGTGCAGACTTCAGGTCCAGCAGTAACACTCAGCGACGCCAACGCCCAGAGTCCAACCTTCACCGCGCCAGACCTGTTGGCCAATACCGACGTAATCTTCCAACTGACTGCATCGGATGGCACCAGCAACTCGGTGGACACGGTCACTATCACCGTCAATGCAGACAACGATGCACCCACCGCCAATGCGGGACCGGATCAGTCCATTGCCGAAACAACGATTGTGACTCTGGACGGCACCAGCTCCACAGATCCGGAAGGCCAAACCCTCACCTACACATGGGTGCAGACCAGCGGTCCAGCGGTGACGCTGAGTGACGCCAATGTCGCCAGCCCCACCTTCACCGCTCCGGACCTGTTGGCCAATACCGACGTAATCTTCCAACTGACTGCATCGGATGGCACCAGCAACTCGGTGGATACGGTCACCATCACCATCAATGCGGACAACGATGCGCCCACCGCCAATGCAGGGCCGGACCAGTCCATCGCCGAAACAACGATTGTGACTCTGGACGGCACCAGCTCCACAGATCCGGAAGGCCAAACCCTCACCTACACATGGGTGCAGACTTCAGGTCCAGCAGTAACACTCAGCGACGCCAACGCCGAGAGTCCAACCTTCACCGCGCCTGACTTGTTGGCCAATATCGATGTGACCTTCCAGCTCACGGCTTCCGACGGAACCAGCAACTCGGTGGACTCGGTGACCATCACCATCAATGCAGACAACGATGCGGCAACGGCAAACGCCGGACCGGATCAGTCCATCGCTGAAAATGCGGTAGTCACCCTGGACGGCACCAGCAGCACGGATCCCGAAGGCCAGTCCCTCACCTATACCTGGGTGCAGACATCTGGCCCCGCCGTAACGCTGAGTGACGCCAACGCGACCAGCCCGACCTTCACGGCACCGGATCTGGTATCCAACACCGATGTGACCTTCCAGCTTACAGCGAGCGATGGCACCACCAACAGCGTGGACGCGGTCACCATCACCATCAATGCCGACAACGATGCGCCCACCGCCAACGCGGGACCAAACCAAACCATCAACGAGAATGATCTGGTCACTCTGGACGCAAGTGGATCCACCGATCCCGAAGGCCAGGCCATAACCTACACCTGGACCCAGACTTCCGGGCCAAGCGTCACGCTGAGTGATGCCAACGCGGTGTCGCCTACCTTCACTGCTCCCGATCTGGTTGGGGATGACACGGTGACTTTCCAGGTTGAAGTGGACGATGGCACCAGCACCTCCATCGACACCGTCACCGTCACCATCCTCGCCACCAACCTGGGCCCCACTGCCAACGCGGGACTGGATCAATCCATCGCTGAAAATTCAGTGGTCACTTTGGACGGCACCGGATCCACCGACCCCGAAGGCCAACCCCTAACCTACACATGGGTGCAGACCAGTGGGCCCGCCATCACACTCAGCGACGTCAACGCCGCAAGCCCCACCTTTACGGCGCCTGATCTGTTGGCCAACACCGACGTGACCTTCCAACTCACGGCTAGCGATGGCACCACCAACTCCGTGGACACGGTGACAATCACCATCAATGCCGACAACGATGCGCCGACGGCCAACGCCGGACCGGATCAATCCATCGCTGAAAATGCAATCGTTACCCTGGACGGCACCAGCAGCACTGACCCCGAAGGCCAGGCATTGACCTATACCTGGGTACAAACCTCTGGCCCCGCCGTCACGCTAAGTGACGCCAATGCGGCAAGTCCCACATTCACGGCACCTGATCTGTTGGCCAACACCGACGTGACCTTCCAGCTCACGGCTAGCGACGGCACCAGCAACTCGGTGGACACGGTCACCATCACCGTCAACGCCGATAACGACGCGCCAACTGCCAATGCGGGACCGGACCAATCCATCGCTGAGAACGCAGTAGTCACCCTGGACGGCACCGGCAGCACGGACCCGGAAGGGCAAGCTCTCACCTATACCTGGGTGCAGACCTCAGGACCGGCAGTCACACTCAGTGACGCCAACGCGGCAAGCCCCACATTCACGGCACCTGACCTGTTGGCCAACACCGCTGTGACCTTCCAGCTCACCGCGAGCGATGGCACCAGCAACTCCGTGGACACGGTCACCATCACCATCAACGCGGACAACGACGCGCCAACTGCCAACGCGGGACCGGATCAGTCCATCGCGGAAAACGCAGTAGTCACACTCAACGGCACTAGCAGCACTGACCCCGAAGGCCAGGCATTGACCTATACCTGGGTGCAGACATCTGGCCCCGCCGTCACGCTAAGTGACGCCAATGCGGCAAGTCCCACATTTACGGCACCGGATCTGCTGACCAACACCGACGTGACCTTCCAGCTCACGGCGAGCGACGGCACCACCAACTCGGTGGACTCGGTGACCATCACCGTCAACGCCGATAATGACGCGCCAACCGCCAACGCGGGGCCGGATCAATCCATCGCTGAGAATGCAGTGGTCACACTCAACGGCACCGGATCCACGGATCCGGAAGGTCAGGCATTGACCTATACCTGGGTGCAGACTTCAGGCCCGGCTGTGACGCTAAGTGATGCCAATGCGGCAAGTCCCACCTTCACGGCACCGGATCTGCTGACCAACACCGACGTGACCTTCCAGCTCACGGCGAGCGATGGCACCAGCAACTCAGCGGACTCGGTGACCATCACCGTCAACGCCGATAACGACGCGCCAACCGCCAATGCGGGCGCAGATCAATCCATCGCCGAGAATGCAGTGGTCACACTCAACGGCACCGGCTCCACGGATCCGGAAGGCCAGGCATTGACCTATACCTGGGTGCAAACCTCTGGCCCCGCTGTGACGCTAAGTGACGCCAATGCGGCAAGCCCCACATTCACGGCACCGGATCTGCTGACCAACACCGACGTGACCTTCCAGCTCACGGCGAGCGACGGCACCAGCAACTCGGTGGACTCGGTGACCATCACCGTCAATGCGGATAACGATGCGCCAACGGCAAACGCTGGTCCGGATCAATCCATCGCTGAGAATGCAGTGGTCACACTCAACGGCACCAGCAGCACGGATCCGGAAGGCCAGGCTCTCACCTATACCTGGGTGCAGACATCTGGCCCGGCGGTGACACTGAGTGATGCCAATGCGGCAAGCCCGACCTTTACGGCACCGGACTTGGTAGCCAACACCGACGTGACCTTCCAACTCACGGCGAGCGACGGCACCACCAACTCCGTGGACTCGGTGACCATCACCGTCAACGCCGATAACGACGCGCCAACCGCCAATGCGGGCGCAGATCAATCCATCGCTGAGAATGCAGTCGTCACCCTGAATGGCACCGGTAGCACGGATCCAGAAGGACAAGCTCTCACCTACACCTGGGTGCAGACATCTGGCCCCGCCGTCACCCTGAGTGATGCCAATGCGGTAAGCCCAACCTTCACGGCGCCTGATCTGTTGGCCAACACGGATGTGACCTTCCAGCTCACGGCGAGCGATGGCACCACCAACAGCGTGGACTCGGTAACCATCACCATCAATGCAGACAACGATGCACCGACGGCCAATGCAGGACCGGATCAGTCTATCGCTGAAAATGCAGTCGTCACACTCAATGGCGCCGGCAGCACGGATCCCGAAGGTCAAGCTATCACCTACACCTGGGTACAGACATCTGGCCCCGCCGTAACACTGAGTGACGCCAATGCGGCAAGCCCGACCTTTACGGCACCGGACTTGGTAGCCAACACCGACGTGACCTTCCAACTCACGGCGAGCGACGGCACCACCAACTCCGTGGACTCGGTCACCATCACCATCAACGCCGATGACGATGCGCCAGCCGCCAACGCCGGCGCAAACCAAACAGTGAGTGAACTGGACACTGTCACCCTGGATGCCACCGGCAGCAACGACCCAGAAGGACAGGCACTAACCTACACATGGACGCAGACGGCAGGCCCATTGGTCACTCTGAGCAATGCCAATGCCAGCAGCCCAACGTTTACGCCTCCGGACATTCCGACTGACACAACACTCACTTTCCAGGTGCAAGTCAGCGACGGAACCACCAACTCCGTGGACTCGGTGGACATTGTGATTGAGCACATCAACACGGCGCCCACCGCCGATGCAGGGATAAGTCAAGTCGTTGACGATGGTGACATGGTCTTCTTGGACGCGGGAAGCAGTGCGGATCCGGAAAACGACTCCTTAACCTACGACTGGGCGCAAATCGGTGGACCAGCAGTTTCCCTGGCTGGAGCCGATACCCCCAACCCAAGTTTCCGCGCTGATGGCGACGGAACCTTGCAGTTCTTGGTCAGCGTATCGGATGGTGAATTCAGCGACAGCGCAACCGTGACAGTTGTGGTGAATGAACTGGCTCCAGATCCCGACCCAGATCCCGACCCAGATCCAGAGCCGGAGCCGGAGCCGGAGCCCGATCCAGATCCTGATCCGGAGGAGGGGCAGGGTCCACCACCAGGCCAGGGATCTGACCCCGAAGTCCCACCAGACTCTGGCGACTCGGGAGATGACAATGGCTCCACTGCAGATCCCAACAACTATCCCGATAACGACTCTGACAAGGATAAGTCTGAGAACTCACAAACAGAGAGAATTGACTCAACAGCCACCAGAGTGGATGCAGGTGCCGACCAGATTGTCAACGAGGGTTCACGGGTGCATCTAACCGCTCAGATTCAGAGCAACAGCGATCAAAACATCCAGTACTCCTGGACACAGGTAGGCGGGCCAAGTGTGGATACCGTAGGCCGCGACTCTTCACACGCGACTTTCGTGGCACCAGAAGTTGGTGAAGATGCCACACTCACTTTCAAGATAATTGCCTTTGACGGTTCACGGGAAGCCTTCGACATGGTCAGTATCAACGTGCAAGCCAACGACAGCGTTGTAGCCTCAACTCAAGCCATTGAATTGCCGGCAATTCAACCAGGCGAAACCGTAGCTCTCGACGCGCCGATCAAGGCATTGACGGACGAGTCAACTACCTTCAAATGGGAACAGGTGGACGGCACCCCAGTTGAAATCAAGGGCGGAGACACCGCCAATCCCACGTTTGAGGCGCCAGAACTGCTGGCGGTGGAAGAGCTGGTGTTCGAAGTCACAGCCTATCAAGGTAACAGCGAAGTCACCGAACTGGTCAGGGTGATGATCAAGCCAGTGGGCGACATTGCGAGGGAAGCCACTGAAATGACCCAAGCTGCAGAGGTCACAAGTGAAACCATGGAAGAATCCAAGGCTTCATCCGGACTCTTGGGCAAAATCATGGCCTTGCTGTTCGCCTTCGCCAGTGGTGAAGGATCCCGCAAGAAACACTAGTCTCTGAATGGGAATTGAACGACCAAATATCCACAGTCAGACAAGCATAAGCAGCAAAGTGTTGAACTATTCGACACGCTATTTGAGTGCAAGTACAGATGCTCAGCTACTCAAGTAGCTCTGCTGTAATGGTCGATATTCAACATAGGGAAAAAGTTCAATCAATCGATTGAACTCATTGATAATCAAATTGAGGAGAGCATTGCGCTTCGTTACATCAGGAAGTCTCGTCACCTTGTCATGGTTGCTCTGCCTTGCACTTGGCGCAGGCATGCCCAGGGTCCAACAGGACGACATGCAAACGCAGAGTCATAAGACTCTGATTGGCCTCAGTGCACCAAGCCGTAAGGCACAAATAGCCTGCGAGCATGACGGGACCATTCGCGAATTAATGGTCGCCGAAAGTCGCCGAGTCATAAAAGGCCAAATACTCTTCAGACTCAATTCCAGGCTGCATGAGTTGCGTGCCAAGCAACTAGAAGCCATCACCAAGTCCGATCTGTCCATCGAGCAGGGACGGTCAGCCTTGGAACACGCCCAGCGAAAGACAGGGCGTCTAAGGCAACTTGAAGCCGATGAAGTCATAAGCACATCGGATCTGGAGCAAAGTGTATTCGAAACTCAGGTCGCAGATTTGAAACTGCGCCAAGCCAAGTTTGACCGCATGCAGGCAGCAAGTGAACTGGAGCAGCTGCAGGAACAAATCCGGCAGCGAACCTTGCGCAGCCCGCTAGCCGGCGTGGTTACGGAGATCTACAAGCAAACTGGCGAGGCAGCTGAAAAACTAACACCAGTGCTAGAGGTCGCGTCTCTCGACCCACTGTGGGTGGAGTTCGAATGCCCTGTAGAAAGGCAAAACGAATTTCGACTGATGAGCAAAATCAAGGTCGCGCCTTCAACTCGGCCGGCTGACATACGTACAGCCGAAGTGATCCACGTATCCTTGAAGGCCAATCCTTCAAGCCATACCTTCCTTGTTCGCGCCGCCGTTCCCAATACCAAGTATTCCTGGCGCATGGGATTGAAGATGATTGTTCACCCGCCGGAAGAAGTGAGTGAAGTATTGGAACAAGAATTTGACATCGCCGCGCCGCCACCCAGCCCAGGTAAGTAAGAGGATTATTAGATGGGAAACTTTTCAAACAGACCTTCACTGGATGCCACTGAAACCCGGGAATTGATGGAAGAGCTTGAACTGAACGAGGCTGTCAGCGTACAGAAACTGCGAGATCAGGCAGCAACGCAAATCACAGCAGACATCGTAGTCAGGCCCGCGGATCTATCGAATAGGAGCACTGTGGAAGCCAGTGGTAAGGCGCGTGACTTCCAACAACTGGGTGTCACCACTGTGCTTGACCAACCCATTCTTCCTGGTCGAGTCGTCCACCTCACCTTTACTGCGGAAAATTACGAGATCGATCCACTGTTGGCCATATGTAACAGGTGTGCAGTTTTCAATCACGACGTGTTTGAAGCTCACTTCCAATTCCTGCAACCCCAGGAATTGAGTTATATAAGCGACTAGAAGCCTAGAAGTAAGGGCTAAGCAACAATGACATCGGCTACACACAACGACACTGACAACGAAACAACCACCGGTGAACCCGGATGGGTTGGTGTCACTGGCTTGCAATGCGAATTGCGCCATATTTTTTCCACCAGCTCTCCTCATCGGGCCCTCAGCTCTGCCCTGCAGCGCATAGCGCAATCTCTTTCGGCAAAATACGCAGTGGTGCACGCCCGCTTTGAGACCAGCACACTGAGCGAAGAGTGGTGCCCAGGCGGGGCCAAGATTGACGAGGCATTCCGCGAGAGCGTCAACGAAAGCATGTGGGAGGCAGTTTCGGAAGGAACCGCGAAATTCCTACGCTTTGGCCACGACCAATCCTTCGCCATCATTGCGGCAATGATGTATGACCAGGATGTAGAACAAAGCGGCGCAGCGGCCATTGTCTTGGAAGATTGCAGCCGCGAACGGGCAATACAGAGCCTGGCACAGTTCGAAAGCCTGATCGGTTTCCTCGCCCTGCTTGTCACCGGATCCGTGGAACGCCGCCGCTCAGCTCCCAACTGGAATTCTGCGGAACTTGTCGCACGCTCAGCCTCTGCTGCCCAGCACCCAGTGCAGTTGGCCTTCACCATGGCAGCCGAACTGAAAAATCGGCATGGCTTTGATCTATCAGCCATTGGATTTGTGCGTGGCCATGACGTGAAGGTCGCAGCAGTCTGTGGCCTTGACGAGGTCAAGAACTCCAATCCTGGCGTAAAGATGATCCGTTCTGCCATGGAAGAGTGCCATGATCGCAATGAAGTAGTCGTGCACGCAGGCCCCAACTCTTCCGACCCTGATGTACAAGATGACTGCCGAATTCATGCACAATGGAGCAAAGTTCTCGGCGGCAATGCAGTGGCTTCCTTTCCATTGCGCCTCCTGGATGACATCGTTGGTGTCGTGTCAGTGAGCTACAATCCAGCCTCCGACATCCAACGAGCTCGGATTGTTGAAATCTCCGAATCAACGGAGATGGTGCAGTACGGAGGCATGGTGCCTCTTTCACGCATGGCTTCACGCAATCTGATCGAACATACCATTGGCTCTGTTCGCGAGTCAGTGACAAGTCTACTCGGCGCAGGCAAGCGCAAACGCCTGATCCTCACCACCATCTTGGCCAGCTTCTGCCTCTGGCTGGCCTTCGGCAGTCTGGAATACACCTTCACCGTGCCCTGCAGCGTGAAGGCTGCGGACCGCCGCTTCATTTCCTGCCCACGGGAAGGCGTACTGTCCGATCTATTCGTACGTCCTGGCGAGAATGTTCAGAGTGGACAATTGCTAGCCGTATTGGATTCGCACGATGAAGAATTGCACCTTCTGGAAATAGAAGCAGAAATCGCTTCCGTCAAAGCCCAGGCTGATATCGCTTTGGCTGAGGGGAACTTCGCAGATTTGCGGGTTCTTGAAGCCAAGAAACAAACGCTGGCGGCACAATTTGCCATCGCTGTGCGGAGCATCGACCAAGCCAAGATCCGCGCCCCACAAGCAGGCATCATCCTCGGCCAGGACATGCGTGAACAAATTGGCAACCGCTTGTCGAAGAATGAACCAATGTTTGAGCTGGCGCGTCACGATCGCGTCACCATGGTATTGGAAATTCCTGAAAACCGGGTGCTCGACGCCCCCACCGCACAGCAGATTGAATTTGCAGCAAATGCTCGACCTGACCTATTGCTCAACTTGCAAAATCTGGAACTGGCCCCTGCCAGCACCGTGGTGAATGGCCGCAATGTATTCCTATCGGACGCCGAGCCAGAGTCTGATCTCACTGGTTTGTCGCCAGGTATGGAAGGAGTTGCGCAAGTGAACGTTGGCCCCCGACGCGTGTGGTGGGTCTTCAGTCACCGATTTGTTGACTGGCTTCGTCTGAACTTCTGGATCTAGAGGAGAACTCCATGAACCCAGGTTCAGAAACCGCAAGCAAGCTTGGCCCAGTGCAGATCGGCCTGCGCAAGGACATTGAAATATCGCGCCAACGAGACGGTGGCGAAGTCTGCTACATTGCTCACGACCCGGTCACCTTCCAGAACCACTCTTTCAACGCTCTCGAGTACCGGGTGATGACGGCTATCGTTGCGGATCGCAACCTCAAAGAGTGCTTTCAATCCCTGGTGAGTAGTGGCGTACTCTCGGAGCAACATGAGGGGACCTTTTTCGATTTTGTGCTGCAGCTGCATAGCATGCACATGATCCAACTCCCCATCGTACAAGCGGACAAGCTGTTTGAGCGCTATACGCGAAAGAAGGAAGCCCAGCGGCGGGGCTGGTACCGGGTCTTCCTCTACCATAAGATTCCTCTGCTAAACCCAGATCGTTTCCTGCAACGAACCATGAACAGCATCGGCTGGATGTTCTCCAAGGGCGGCGTTGCTCTATGGGTAATGCTCATGGGTCTGGTATTCTGGAAGTGTTGGGACCGACTACCCCAACTCTTTGCCCAGACCGGCGACATGCTGATGCTCAGCAATCTGCCCATCCTCTGGCTCACCTTGATCGGGCTCAAAGTCATTCACGAGTTCGGGCACGCATACATTTGTCGACGACTTGGTGGGCAGGTGCCGGAAATGGGCGTGGTATTCATCTTTTTGACACCCTGCGCCTACGTAGATGCCAGCTCCTCTTGGCGATTGGATAACCGCTGGAAACGCATCGCCGTTGCCGCCGGCGGTATGTACATTGAGTGCTTCGTAGCCGGCATCTTCGCTCTCATTTGGGCCGGAACGCAAGCTGGCCTGATGCAGGATATCGCCCTCAATGTTGTGGTACTGGCCAGCTTGGTCACGGTGCTCTTCAACATCAACCCACTGATCAAGTTTGACGGCTACTTCATTCTTTCTGACCTGCTCGGCCTGGTCAACCTGCAAGAAGAAGCCACGCACAAGCTGAAGGCGACCTTCAAACGGTTCGCCCTGGGCCTGCCTCACCCTCAAGCCACCAAAGCAAAGAACCGCCGGGAACGTTGGAGCCATGCTCTCTACGCCCCCAGTTCGTTTATCTACCGAGTGTCCCTGGCCATCACCGTCAGCAGTCTTGTGCTGTTCCAATGGCCCGCAGCTGGACCGTTCGTGGGCATCATCTTTGCCTGGGCACTGATGTTTGACCCCATTCGCAAGGGGCTGCGATATCTTTGGTGTGGCGAAGAAACCGAACCTGTAAGAACTCGCGCACGCCTGGTAGCCATGGGCTTGGCCGGAGTCCTGCCTATTGCTTTGGCCTTCATGCCTATTTCCAACAGCATTGTCGTGCCTGGGGTTCTGGACCCACAAGTGCAAGTGTCCGTGCGCGCAGCAGTCAATGGCTTTGTCACTTCCCAACCCGCTCGCCCCGGCACAACTGTCACCACAGGCGACTTGCTCTGCGAACTTGAAAATCCGGACTTTGATGAGAGGAGACTGCACACCCATGGTGAAGCGGAGGCAGTCAAGATCCGCCTGGACGTCACCGAAATCGACGAACAAGCTCAAGCTGCCACCCACCGGGCACGCTTGGATTTCTTGAATTCCACCATCAAGGAGCAAAACCGAAAACTGGCCGCAATGACCGTCACTGCTCCAACAAGCGGTATTGTGGTTGCAGGAGAATCAGAAGATTGGATCGGCCGCTGGATCCACCCCGGTGACGAACTGTTCCAAGTGCACGGCGACAATCGCCATGTTCGCATTGTACTCACTGACGAGCAGGTCATGCGATCTCGCTTGGAAATTGGTTCCACCGCTCAGGTCCGCTGGTCATGCCAGCCAAACACCACGGTCCAAGCCACTGTCCGCGAAGTACGTCGCTCCTCTTCTCGCCACGATGTTCCCATAGAAGTAACCATGCTTGCAGGTGGCGAAGTCTACGCCGAGCCTATTCAAGGCAATAACACTCGGGCGGATCAACCCTACCTGCATGTGTTCCTTGAAATCGATTCTGCTCCAATGGAAATGGGCGGCAGCGGACTGACATCACGAGTACGCCTGGACGCCAGAGTCGAGACGCTGGCTGGCTGGATGCGCCGCACAGTGCTCAACTTCGTCAACGCCTGGAAAATGTCCTGACCCGACGGCATCCCCTGATCTATTAGATCGTACCTTCAACTTCGGCTGGAGCACAAACTGGCAACCAACCTTCAAAGGTTGTCTTGGTCCCGGGGATGGATTCAACAGACACGTCGCCACCGTGGACGCGCATGATGGCCCTGGCCAAGGCCATGCTCAGACCAGCACCAACGGGCTTGGATTCAACGATGCGCTGGGTAAAGGCTTGAAACACTGTGCCAAGCACATCCTCTTCAATACCCGGTCCGTGGTCGGTTACCGAAAAGCCGATATTTGTACCATCGCACTGAACGTTGACTTCGATGGCCTGGTCATCAGGACCAAAGCGCAGACCATTTTCAAGCATGCCACGAAGAGCCCAGCGGATAAGGTTCTGATCAATGGCAACCATGAACTCACCCGCAGGAATTTTAATAGAGAAGTTCCTATCGGGACTTTCGCTCTGCACCTCAGCCACCACATTGCTCACAAAATCAGCAAAATCGGTAACTTCGCCAGAGAAGGCATAGCTATTGGAGCGGAGCATGCAAAGCAAGTCACCCTTTTCTGCAAGGGCCAGGATGCGCTTGCCATTCTCAAGCACCATTTCACCCCACATCATGCGCTCGTCTTCTCCCATCTCCCCAGCAGCAGATAGTACTTCTCCCGCCGGAATGATACCACTCAAAGGTGTTCGCAGCTCATGCGACAATAGGTTCAACAACTCACTTTTGAGTTGATCCATCTCCTCCGCAGAAAGCAGTCGCAAGAATACAGTCACTTTGGCGAGCAGCTCATCACTGTCAAATGGCTTGGTCAGATAGTCATCGGCACCTGCTTCATAACCAGCAAGTCGCTCAGAAGTCATGGCCTTGGCAGATACCAGCACAATCTTTGCGTGCTTGAGATCTTGGTTGCCTCGCAACTTCTTGCAGACCTCATACCCATTCATCCCTGGCATCATGATATCCAGGAGGATCAAATCGGGCTGATGCACCTCGGCAACCTCAAGCGCTTCTTCACCAGAAGAAGCCGTCAAGAGATCATAATCCTCCAGGATCTCTTCCAAGATCTCCAGATTGATGGGATCGTCATCGACCGCCAAGATTTTGTGTTGGGTTTTCATTAATTCACTCCAAGGGATGTTTCACTGCTCTCTATCTGAGAACTCTGCAGGGGAAGTTCGAGGATGAAACAAGCTCCGCCCCCTTCACGATCTTCAGCCCAGATCCTACCACCGTGCAAGGTAGCTATTTCGCGACAGATGGCCAGTCCAAACCCGGTTCCACCGGCGCCAGTCTTTGTAATGCTAGATTGCACAAACTTGTCGAACACTGATTCGAGTTCATCTTCAGGAATACCGACGCCACGGTCTTCCACTGTGATCTTGACAGCTTGGGCATCAACAACCATGGACACATCGATCACACCCTTTTGCGGCGTAACTTTGAGCGCATTGGCCACTAGATTGCGAATGATCTGCATCACCTTTCCAGAATCGCAGTTCACTTTGACATCATGGCAACCATGTAACGCCACCCTCTTGCCTTGCTCAGACAGCAGAGAAGCGAACTCATCGACAAGCGAGGTTATGAGAGGGCCAATGTTGACAATCGATCTAGTCAAATCTAATCCGCTAGATTCAAGCTTGGCCAAATCCAACAAGTCGTTGAGCAACAACAACAGACGGGTTGCGCACAGATCAATCCGTTCAAAGTATTTGAGGATTTTCTCTGGGTTTCCTGATGCCTTGTTCTTGCGACCGAACTGAGCGTAACTGAGGATCCCATGCATTGGCGTTCGCAACTCATGCGACATGTTTGCCAAGAACTCACTCTTGGCCAGATTGGCATACTCGGCACGATTCTTAGCTGCCTGTAAATCCCGCGTTCTCTCTTCCACTTGCCCTTGAAGCGTCTGACGGAAGGCCCGAGCTTCCTCTTCCCGAACAACCAGGCCTTGCCGCATGCGCTCAAATGATTGACTCAGGCGACCAATCTCGTCAGCACGTTCCTGTTCCACAGGCTGTGATAGATCACCTTGGGAAATGCGCTCCGCAGCAATGGTCAGTCCACTGAGTCGCCTAGTCCAATTTCGCACCATCCAAACTACAAGAGGGATGAACACCAAGGCAGCCAATATGACTATGGTAATCATCATATTGGTGTGACGTGTTCGAGCGGCAATCAACGGCCTAGGAGACAATGTAACGACTACTTGACCGAGTATTCGTTTTGGGCTTAATCTTTCGTCCCAATCATCAAGGGTGTTTGTGAGCATCACCATCGCCCGGGCGGTAATCAAGTCTTCACCCAACACCTCTGCCTCTCTACTAAGTTGGTGAGAAGCCTCGGCCAATAGCTTGTTGCTAGGACTGTAGATTGCGACTCTTTGAACATTGGGGTTGCTGATCGCCCGTTCCGCAAGACCTCTCAACTCCGCGCGATCTCCAACTGCAAGTGGCAATTCCGCGGCGCTAGAAAGAGTCTTGGCAATGGATTCTGAGGACCGGCGTTGCTGCTCGGACAGCAGATCGTTGGTCGCCACAATCGTTGCTGTTGCCGTCACCACCAGTACACCAACGATCATTGCCATAGAAATGGCAATGGCCTTGGTGGTCAGGTTCATCCTGTCGGATAATGGTAGTGAATATAAACTCATTCTGGATGGACAATCACGGTGGAATGGCTGAGTAGCTGCTCAGAAACTTTGATCTGAAGCTTCTGGGCGACGAGCAAGTTGACGAGGATTTCTGGCTCGGGCTGTAAATGCAGACTCTGGATCTTGCCCGCCTTATTGCTGCTGGCCTCTGCAATATGCAGCGCCCTCTCGGTAAGTTGAGCTGATTGACGACCCTGACCATTCGGACTCACTGAGAAAACAAATAAAGCCCCTGCACGAACAAGAGCAGACGAGTAGCCATAAATAGGCACACCCTTGCGCACACACTTCAATAAGAGAGCGCGCAGTGTTGCGGCAGTGTAGATATGCGGATCAGGCGCTGTCCAAACGATGTCCGGTTGATTGCTCAGGAGTTCGTCGATGGCCTTGCCAAGCGACTCGAAGCGGAATACATCCACAGCTAACAGCTTCCATTCCAACCCAATATTCTTCTGGGCTCGCTTCAATGCCAACCGACCATTGACGGTCTGTGAGTCGTACAGAAGCCCAATAACCTGCCATTAGGCAATGCCTGCCGAATGTGACTGAACTGCGTGGCAACAGAAGGCAGAGCAGAAACACCGTGAATATAGGGGTTTCCCAGCAACCCATACCGTTCTGGATCCGTCACCATGCAGTAGAGCAATATGGCTCCCTTGGGGCGATGCTTGGCCAACCATGCTGCTGCAGGGGATCCGACCGCATAGATGATTTTCGTTTTACTCTTTGCAGACCAGTCATCCTGCTTTTTTAATTCTTGCAGGGTGACAACTCTGCTCTTGCTGCCTGTCTGCCCAAGCTCTTTGGCGATACGATCCGCGGCCATCTGGTAGGGCTTACGGTCCCCACTTATCACGGTCAGTGAGTAGTCTGGCTCTATTTGGGCACAAAGATTACCCGTTAGCAAGAGGAGCAGTACTGACTGGATGAATTGCATTGATCTATTTAGAATCGAAACCGCATTGAAGCAAAGACAGTGATACCTGGCGTGTCGTGAGTACCAATGCTCGTTGATTGGCCCGCAAGCTGCGTCCCCGGGACTGTGAACTCGGTGTCATTCAGAATGTCAGCCACGCCAATGAGAAACTCTCCCTGACCGTTGTTTATGGATTTGGACAAAGACAAGTCCAAACGATGAAACTCATCCACCACAGTCTCGCCACTGCTCTCTGAAGGAGTATCCCCGCTGTACTTGTAGTTTATGTTGCAAGTTATCCCCGCCGGCAATTTAGCTCGCGCCGTCATTCCGACCTTGTGTCGAGCTGGATGGAAAGCACGAATGGACTGACTGCCTTGGCTTGGTTCAAGTTCTTGATAGGCATACCAGGATGAAACCGAGGCACATTCCCCACGCCATTCAAGTTCGATTTCAGCGCCATAGCCCTTGGCACTATCAATATTATCAAAAGTGATAATTGTCGGAATTGGCCCGCTCAAAGTCCGAAAACCAATCAGATCATCGAAATGCTGATAGTAGGTATCTGTACGCAATCGCCAGGCTTTGCTGGCCTGGAAGGTGTGCCCTAGTTCTAGGGAGAAGATCTTCTCGTTTTCAATTCCCGCGGAGGGAACAGTCTGCAAGGCAAAGGTGGGCCCCACTGGCACCCGGGAAGTGGAGAAGGTACGCAAACCAGTCAGTGGAGCTCGGTATGCCTTAGCCACACCCACGCGGAAAGAATGGCGGCGCTCATCATCGGGAGTAAATATTCCACTTAGCCGACCTGACCAGTCAAAGTCGGTTTCAGAGTAATAGTCCCCCCGCAACTGAACTTCAAAGGTTGTACTATCCGACATTGCCTGCCGATCGATCACGAACAAACCTGCCCAGAATTCGTCGAAGGGTTCGCTTGGCAGAGTAATCTGCTGAGGACCATCAGAGCTCTCGCCCACACGGACGTAGCGCAAGTTGCCCCCCACCGTTACTTGGTGACCTTCTGAAACCGTGCTATCCAATTGCCCTTCCAGGTCGTGTTCATGAGCAGTGAACACACCCAGTGATGGGACATTCATCTTTTCCCCGTTGCTGAAGAACTGCAGGTAGCCACTGGTATCCGCGCTCAGGTCTTGTTCCACTTTTACAAATGCGCGGCCGTTCCATAGCCTTCCAGTACCGCCTGGCATGAAGAACCCGGAGTCAAATGCTCCTTCCTCCAGATATGAATATGAACCGCCAGCGGAAACACGAGCACCATCCTCAGTCTGCCAATCGAACTCGGTATCAATGCGACTGGCATCCCAACGATCCTTTGAATCAAAGGTATGGTCGTCAAGGGCAGCGTCGGAGCTAACCACCCCTTGATGACCAAGAGACACTCTCCAGCCAAGGTCTTCACTGGACCCAGCCCAGCGAAGGTGCCCATAGTGATCGCCAAAATGGGTAGCGCCAGCCTCCACATATGTTCCGGAAACATCCTCGGGCTTCTTGGTAATGATGTTGATCACACCGTTGAAAGCATTGGCTCCCCAAGCTGCGCCACCAGGACCCCGGACCACTTCGATACGATCGATGTCCGCCATGAACAAGGGTAAACGTAGAAACTCAGTACCACCAAACAAAGGACTACTGGCATTGCGCCCATTGATCATGGTGATGGTACGATCTGAAAAGAATTCGTGCTGACCTCGAATTCCCACTGCGTAACGCATCCGGTCGATCTGCAATACGTCAACCCCGGTTGCGAATTGCAAAATCTCCGGCAGGTTCGTCTGCCCACTCTTACTAATGTCTTCAGCGCTAATCACGGTGACAGGAACCGGTGCTAGATTCAACGGCGTGGGCGTTCGCGTCGCAGTAACTACCACGTCCAGATCTTCATACATCAAGAGCTCATCGCCTTCGCCAAAGTCATCCTCGGGAGACTGCACTGCCGACGACTTGGATCCTTGCTTGCCTTGATCAATTTGGGCAGCTGCCACAGAGGTGATCCCAAAAGCGAAAAGAAGCGCCAATGGCCAAGAGTGAATCAATGTAAACATAGTGTTCCGCCCGAACTTAGACTGTTCACACTATCGGGAACTGACAATCACAGTCTTGACTGCATTCCAGGGGGGAATCCCCCATGTTTCCGGGCCCTTGGACATGAGTGTTGGCTTTTGCAACAAGAGTCACCTTGACGGCCCACCGCAGACAATGGGGACTGCGATATGAGAGCAAAATGGATCAGTACTTTTTCTTGTAGGGCATGCCGAACTTGTTTCGGTGCCTGGCCTTGCTTCTTTCGTTGCGCAAAGCAAAGTCCACACGGAAAGACTGATCGTTGCTAACCCTTATCTCTTGGGCCGCTTCATCCCCCAGAGCATGCCAGGTGCGCAGGGTGTAGGTGCCGTCAGGGACATTGGGAATAACATAGAGGCCCTTGCTGTCAGTCACGGCAAAGTGAGGATTCTGCAGGACAAGGATGGCGCAGTGCATCTTCACATGAATGTTGCAGTAGACGTTGACCAACCCAGTCTCGGTGAACTTCACCCGTTTGGTTTTGCCCTTGCCATAGACACCAAGGTCAAAGGGTTTCGTCTTGGACCGGGAAAAGGCATTGTGGAACATCTTGTCATCATTGGGAAAGCCCACTGAAGAACCCACCACGATGGGCAACACATGTGGCCGAAACTCCTGGTTGATTTGCGAAACCCCCGGCATTGCCAAGGGATAGATCGGCGGCTTCACCTGCTCCACCCGATTGATGAATACCACAACGTTGGCGGCGGAAGCTGCCAACTCTCCAAATTTGTCCCGCAACTCAACCTTGCCCCAAATCGTGTTGCCAGTACCTGGATTTTGCCGCCAGGAATCGGCATCTTCCCGATGCTGCAAGTGGCAAGTCAGACAAGATCTCTGCAGGGTCTGGGTGGCGGATCCGGCCGCATCCAAGTTACCTTTGCTTGCCAATTCAGCAATGCGAGCCGCACCCTGAATCACTGCCCCGCCCATGGGCTCGTATTTCAGATCATTCTCTTCAAGCCAAAGAATGAGCTCGGATTCCTTGGCCTGGATTCGCAGGGCTGAATTGATGACAGCCTCTGGTGCCCCATTCTTCAGGCCAATCTCCAGATCCGAAAAGGCGCTGGCCATCTCCCCCATCAGAGAATCTTCGCTCGCAGTTTTTGCACTTTCTACAGGACTGCCTTCAGGCTTCTCCTGGGCTGCAGTCGTGACTGGTAACAGCGCAAACAGAATGCCAAGCGCTGCACAGCGGCAGATATTCACTAACATGATCTAAAAACGCAGAGCCAACTCAAAACCAAAGTAGAAACGACTGTCTGCCCCGGCATTGAAGGTTGAAGCATCGATGACCCAAAAGCGGTCTCGCCCGACCTCGGCCTTCAAGACAGTGTTGACGTTTGGCCTGTAGGCCAGGCCTACGGCCAAACGCTGCAAACGCTTGGTGTCATAGCCAAAGGCCGAATTGCCACCAGCGATGGTTTTGCCATCAAAGTGATAACCCTCGCTGTTCGAGTAGGTGCCAATTTCACTGACCCGACCGATGGCCATGATCTTTTCTGACAGATCCACCCGCGCTTCACCCATGAACCAAAGGATGTCCCGGTCAAAACCTGCCATCTCATCAGAGACATGTGCCTCGCCAAATGAACCGGCAAAACGCACCGCGTCCGGCACGGTGTAAATGACATCAACCTCGTAGAGGGCGGCATCGACACGCATGCTGGCACTGGTCCCAGCAGATGATGGATGACTGGCACCCAGTGGCTCAAAATGGCTACCGCCAAACTCGAAGGCGCTCTTGCCGGCGAGACCATTGACCATGCCACTGGCACTCACGTAGAAGTTGTCGCAGAGGTTGCTGGACAGTTTCAGGTTATAGGCCTTGGAATCCCCGTCTTCCACACTGCGCGGATCATTGCCGTCGGTGATGGAGGCAATCCAATCCACGTCCGCATAGCTGCCATGCAGCAGAAGGCCCTCATCGAAGCCATAGGGGTATGCAGCGGACTGGGTGATCATTGGGTTGTCGATGGAATCCTGCCACAGGTACTCCTCCCCGAATGGGATATCAATACGCCCGACCTTGACGCCAATGCCTTCGCCGCCCAGTTCCTCAACCAGCAAATGCTGAAAGCGCGCATAGACCTCGCCGGTACGCACAAAGAGCGAATCGTCCTTGCCTAGCCGATTCACCTGGATCTCGGCAAAGATGGAGATGTTGTCCCAGGCTTCAGCATCCACAAACAGCGAGGACTCTTTGACCATGAAGCCCGCGTCCTTCTTGGTGCCGGCTTGTCCCGTATCCAGAAAGCCCACCGCCCCGAATCCGGAGATGTGGATGTTCTGGAACCAGGCTCGCCCAAGGGTTCCGCCTTCCTGATCCTTCAGCGCCAGATCGATGGACTCCTCCGACTCATCGGTTAGATCCACTACCTTTTCCGCCGGAGGACTTGGTGGATCCTGTGCCAAGAGCACTGGTGAAAACACAAGCCAGGCAGCTGCAGCAGCAACCACTCCAATATTCCCTCTAGTCATTTTGATCCTTAGCCAGGCGCTAACGCAAAGCCCGCTGACATAAGAACTCAGATCGACCATCGGGTAACGACCTCTTTACCCGGGAGTAATGAAGCTCGACAAGTTTCAACTGTCGGCAGTGGTCAATTGCGCAACACTTATGGATGGATCCCGAATTGGCAATTCGAAGGTAAACACTGAGCCACCACCGGCCCGGTTTTCTGCCCAGATCCTGCCCTTGTGCAGCTGCAGAATGTCCTGACAAATGGCCAATCCCAGGCCGGTACCACCAGCGCCAGTCTTGGTAAGGCTGGATTGGGAGAACTTGTCGAAGATCTTCTCCATCTCATCCTCCGGTATGCCAACCCCACGATCCGAAACCTGAACCCGCACCCAGTCTGGAGTCTGCTCCGCAGTGATGAGGATTTCAACCCCCTCCGGCGAGAACTTGGTAGCGTTGCCTATCAAGTTACGCACCACCTGCATGATCCGACCCGAGTCCAGGGCAAGACGCATTTCTGTGTCCTCGGAGAAGGTCACCCGCTGGCCCTTGGACTCCAGGAGTGAGTGGAATTCGTCCACCACTGTATTGATCAGCCCCCGGAGGTCGGCTGGGTTCAAGTTCAACTGAGCGTGGCCAGCTTCCAGTTTGGAGAGGTCCAACAGTTCATTGAGTAACTGCAGTAGGTTCTCCGCCGAACTGCGGATCTGCTGGAAGTACCGTCTGATCTTGCTGCGTTCCGCCTTCTCCCATTTACTCGTACCAAAAGAGGCGAAGCTCAAGATGGCATGCATGGGTGTTCGCAACTCATGGGACATGTTGGCCAAAAACTCACTCTTGGCGATGCTGGCAGCTTCAGCCTTCTCCCGCCCTTCATGGGCATCGGCGATCTCCAGCGCAGCTTTTTGCTCCGCCGCCACCTGAGCATGCTGACGAACATCCTCGATCAGCTCCACGATCCGGCTGGCTAGCTTGACGAACGAATCACCCAGCACCCGGGTTTCTTGGGATCCAGCTCGCTTGACCTTCACAGAAAAATTACCGCGGGCCAGTTCTTGCGAAACAAGAGTCAACTCGCGGATTGGTTGAGAGATGCGCTTGGCCGTCCACCTGGCTACCAGTAAAGCCATTACACCTGCACAGAGGCCGCCACCAAGAATCAACCACAATAGCCCGCTGTGCATGCCGAGGAATAGGGACAAGGGCCTGGACAACACCAGATGCACATCCTCAGCAAGAGCAACTACCGTAACCAGCCGCTTCTGCCCAACAAACTGAACCTCGGCAGAGCGCACCCTTTCTGCCGCTACCAGGTCTGCCAACGTCGTCGCCGTAGGTATGGGACTTAATCCACCTTCCGCCACAACTCTGGATTGAGCGACTATCCCTCCTCGCCAAACAATAAGAGCATCGGAACCGGTCAATTTCTTGATGTCGTTGGCAAAACCCACCTCCACTCTGTGCCCAATCACCACCTTTCCTATCACCGTCTCGCCGGCAACGATCTTGGCACTGGCGGACATGTGGATGTGTCCGCCAAACTCAGCCACATAACCGCCAAGGTCGAGAGTCCTGCCCAAGGGCATGGACTGCAAGGTGCCACCAATCACCGTATTGGAGGCATCGAGCAAGAGGCAGAAATCAGCTCCAACCAGCTCCAACCAGCTCCTTCACCTGGACCGCCGCATAGTTGGATGTCTCCTGATCAACTCCCTCGATGTCCAGCGTCGCCTTCAGCCAGGGCATGGAGGAGACAAAGGCCACCGCTCGCTCCAAAAGATTCCGCTCCATGGCGTTGTATCTTTCGAAGCCCATGAGACTGGCCTCCATGGTCTGCTCCAAGTCCCGCTGCACGACCCGATCAATCAATTTCAGGGTCAGAAATGTGGAAACCACAATGAGCACCAGCGCCATGGACCACATGGAAACGAACAGCTGGGAACGGATGGTGCCGGCCATTGTCTAAGCCTTCTGGTAGCTCATGGCACAGAGAGGAAACACGAGCAGACAGCAGGTGGATAGCCCTTGATAAATGCTACCCACACCTCCAAGCACCCTCTGAAACTGCTCACTAACATCTCTCACATACACGGAACAGTATCGACTGCCTCATTCCAAGGACTTGAGGGCGCCCTAGTGGTATGACGCAGAATTAGTAGGCCTTTATATTAAGCCTCCCTACGCTTGCGGTGCGTAGGTATCGTTGGAGGCAAGACGATGCGCGTTGCAGTAGAGATTCAACTTACCAAGAGCGAGCGAAGCACCCTGACGAATTGGTCACGCAGTCGGAGAATTTCGGTGAGGCAAGCTCAGCGAGCCCGAATGATCCTTCTTGCCGCTGATGGCTACTCGAATGCGGATATAGCTGAGGAGATGAGGGTCAAGCGACACACTGTGGGGCGTTGGCGAAACCGCTTCAGCGAGCATCGCCTCACTGGTATAGAGAAGGACCTTCCTCGGGGAGGTCGTCCCCGTGCGAACGAGGAAGTTGAGAGTGAGATCATCCGCATGACTACGCAAGAGATCCCCGCGAACGCGACACACTGGAGCACGCGACTCCTTGCAGAGGAGATGGGAATCACGCAGTCGATGGTCCACCGCACATGGAAGGCCAACGGTCTGAAACCTCACTTGGTGAAGACGTTCAAGGTCAGCAACGATTCTCGATTCGAAGAGAAGCTGCGCGATGTGGTAGGTCTCTACCTGAATCCACCCGAGAATGCACTCGTCTTTAGCGCGGACGAAAAGACGTCAATTCAGGCTCTCGATCGGACCCAGAAGAGCCTTCCACTGGTCAAGGGCCGATGCGGCACGATGACTCATGACTACAAGAGGAACGGAACAACCACCTTGTTCGCCGCGATCGAGTTGGGTCACGGCGAAGTGATCGCAACCTGCATGAAGCGACATCGACATCAGGAGTGGATCAAGTTCCTGAGAATGATCGACGAGCAAACTCCAGCTGAACTCGATCTGCACGTCATCGCCGACAACTACGCCACACACAAGCATGAGAAGGTTAAGCGGTGGCTGAAGCGCCATCCGCGATTCCACATGCACTTCATCCCGACAAGCAGCTCGTGGCTCAATATCGTGGAGGGGTTTTTCCGCAATCTTGATCAAAAACGCCTGAAGCGCGACGCGTTTCGCAGCGTCCCTCAACTCAAGAAAGCAATCATGGACTACATCGATAACCACAACGACGATCCGAAGCCGATTGTTTGGACCAAGGCCGCCGACGAGATCCTCGAAAAAGTCGGTCGCGCACGCGCTGCACTGAAAATGCCCCAACAGAGCGCATCACACCACTAGGGTCATTTCAGACTTTATGACATGAGCGCCAACACCGATTCCTTCTAGTGAAATGAGATTTTCTCATTTCATAAGAAATGGCGGGTCACGCTGAATCCCCCAGATCTTCCCCCATCTCGGTGAGGTGAATCTCCAGGGACGCTCGAAGGATCCCCGCCACGCGTTTCCCATTATAAACTGGGTGGAGCCGCTTTTTTTTAACCAATCTTGAGACAGCTGGGCGGCTCCCTGTCCCTGTTTTATCCTTCAAAATCTGCGCTGTTTTTTCATAGGTTAGCCAATTGCGGCAGTCCATCGTGTCTATTTGTGGGGTGCAGTCCTGTAATTTGATGCATTTGCGAGCGATCTGCTCGACCTCTTCCCTTGCTTCTTTTGACAAGTTTGAAACCTGTCCCTGGGAAGCTTCGCTTCCCCAGTCTATCTCTTGAACTTCCAACTCTATCTGAGGGACCAAGTCCTCAAGGAGCGGTAATTGCCCACGCAGGATCTCTGCGACTTTTTCATATAAGAGAGGCTGGACTACAACCCCATCAGGCATGGCTGGCAGCTGCCCTTCGATTGCGCTTGCAATAGCCATCACAGCACGATGACCATTTACAAATCTTTTTCCGTCAAACAGATAACCAATATTTCCAGCGACGCCTTTAAAACGAGGCCCTACAGAGCGCTGCAGATCGTTCGCTATCTTGCAATCGGACCTCACCTTCTCAAGCAAACATTTCAACAGTCGGTCACATTCAGATAATGAGTCTTGGACCTCTTGGTTTGGTAGCGAACAAGAAAGGTGTATATCGGTTCGACTGATTAGAACTCTGCTGATTTGGATCATTGACCAGAGCGTTCCGGCTATGGCTTGGCAGTATCTTTTGAGATCTTGGTCATCCTTGTCAGGTTGCATCAATCGTGTTCCGGCAGTGTCTTGTCCCGGAGGCGAAACGGCCGGGAAGGCGCCCGGAACAGCGCCCCGGTCACAAGCGTCCAAGTGACCGTTTCCCGGCGGGGTGAATCTATCCGAATCCATCCATAACTGGTAGCGCCCCAGATCCTCAGGAACCTGTAATAGGTAGAGAACTCTCGACCGCCTTCATCGCAAGTACCGCCTGATCAAGATCAAGTTGATTTCGGTAGTGCTCGGTTGTGGCAAGCTGTTTGTGCCCCAACGCCTTCGATGAGGCCTCCAACCCACATGCCCGTTCTGCGAGGTCCTGGAAGTTGTGCCGTAGCCGCCCAGGCGACCATCGTTCAATTCCCGCAGCATCACAAGCATAGTGAATTGCCTTTCGGTAGTTCCCTGCGGACCACTCAGGTGAGAACTGTCGTTTGGGCCGCTCTCGGCGTTCTTTGTCTCGCGCAAGCTGAGATGGCGTAACCTTGCTTCTTCGCCGGGCTCGCATCGCCCTCTTTCTCTCCTCCACAACAGCACTGGGATTGAAGATCAGTGCCTCAGGATCGAGAGTCAAGAACGGCTTGATCAGCTTCTGCACCGTCCGGCTCAACACCACGCGACGGGATAGACTCTTGTGTTCGTTCTTGTGAGTCCTGGGGGTGAACACCCAACACCCGTCCGGTCCGCTCCGGTCGATGTCAGTCAACCGTAGCTGCACCAGTTCTCCTGGACGCATTCCTGTCAACAACTGCACCTGCACCATCGCTCGTAGCGATGGAACCATGTGCGATAGCACGGCCTGGATATCCTTTATGGGCACCGGCTCGACCGGCGCGCACTCTGGAGCCTTGGTTCTGCCTCGCTGCAGGGGCTCCATCGCTCGCAGCCCCTCCCACACCCATGGCGAAACGATCTCCTCCGCCACGCCCCACCTGAAGATCCTCCTGAGCTTTCGGATTCGTGAGTTCACAGTCTTTCGCGCCAGCCCCAGATCAACCATTTGAGCCTGAACCATCTGCAACTTCTTCGGTCCAAAGTTCAACACCAGCTCATCCCTAAACAGGTCGAGCAGTGGGGCCGCGGCTTCTTTCATCCCCTGCCAACTCTTGGTGCGCTTTCCATGTTTGACGTAGTGGGTCTCGCCCCACACCAGGAACCGTGCAACCAAGTCCTCGATGGTGACTCCATCGTCAGGCCCAATGCCAGGAGCCTGATTTTTCGGTCGGTCCCCTGAGAGGTAGCACCTGATCAAGGCACGGAACTTCCGCTTGCTCTCAGGGCTGTTCCACTTGCCGAGGTAGATCCGACGGCTTCGGCCATCCTCTATCACAGAACAGAAAGCTCGATCCCTACCTCCAGAATTGTGGCGCTGGTAGGTGGGCACATCTGATTTGGCATTTCGCCGCTTGTTCAACTTAGGCATCTTGACTTCCTCCAGTGAGTGTCCAATTGGACACCACTTCAGAGTGGTGAAGCCGCGTTCGCCAAAAAGGCGAAGTGCCCAAGCTGATGGGATCGGCAGGGTTACAATGGTGGGCGATGACGGGCTCGAACCGCCGACTTCCTCCGTGTAAAGGAGGCGCTCTACCAACTGAGCTAATCGCCCTGAGTCAATTGCCCAAGGGGGCACGGGGCGCGAACTCTAAGGACCACCTGGGGGCTGTTGCAAGCCTTCATCCCCAGGCTCGGTCGCCGGCTCTGGCGCTGGCTCGGTCTCCGTCTCCCGCACCGGTTCCGGCGAGGCCGGTGGCTGCATGGGGGTGAATTCGTAGCCCGCATGCTCCGGCTCATCCACCCAGGCCCGCCAGAAGAGGAAGTGCACAAAATCCAAAGGAGCACCCAGCAGGAAATGGCCGGAGGCCGCACCCACCGGGATGGGCGTGAGGATGAACTCGGTCTTGGATTCTCCCAGGGGCTCATCCGCCAGCAGGGAGATTGGGTAGGTCAACGGTAGGACCACGACGCTGGCCAGGGCGCCAACACTGGCACCAACCCAGCCGCCGGTGCCCGCCACAGCCCGCACCAACCAGGGTCGGCCCAATTCTGGGGCTGGCGAGTTCCGATCCAATTGGCGCACCGAATCCCCCACGTGACAGGCCGATAGCAAGGCCGCAATGAACAGCACTGGAATCCATTTCATGGTCACCCATCCTAGGCCAGAAGAGCGCGCAGGTCCGCCGGAAACCGCATGGAAAGTTGCTTGCCGGCGGTCTCCTGGCTACCGTCCCAGCCCGGGAATTCCCGGCAGCCCCCTCGCAATCCCCTCGCAATTGCTATGCCCCCCCAATTTCGCACCCCCATTCTTGGAGACTATCGATGCAAATCGCAGTGATTGGCACCGGCTATGTCGGCCTGGTCGTCGGCACATGCTTCGCTGAGACCGGCAACCGCGTGACCTGTGTGGACATCGATGAGTCCAAGGTCAAACGCCTGCAGGCCGGCGAAGTCCCCATATATGAACCCGGCCTGGAAGAACTGATTTCCCGCAACGCGGAAGAAGGGCGGCTATCCTTCAGCACCGACATCAAAGCGGCGGTGAAGAAGGCTTCGGTCTGCTTGATCGCAGTGGGCACCCCTCCCGACGAAGACGGCAGCGCCGACTTGCGGCATGTGCTGAAAGTTGCTGAGGAGATTGGCACCCACATGGATGGTTATCGGGTTGTGGTGCTGAAGAGCACAGTGCCGGTGGAGACCAACCGCAAGGTGACGGAGGTCATCCGACAAATGACCAAGCACGATTTCGATGTGGTGAGCAATCCGGAGTTTCTCAAGGAGGGTGCGGCCATTGATGACTTCATGAAGCCCGACCGGGTCGTCATCGGTACCGAGAGCGACCGCGCAACTGCTGTGATGCAAGAACTCTACGATCCCTTCCTGCGCACCGGCAAGCCCATCCTGTTCATGGATCCCCATTCGGCTGAACTCACCAAGTATGCGGCCAATGCCATGCTGGCCACCCGCATCTCCTTCATGAACGAAGTTGCCCGGCTCTGCCAAAAAGTAGGTGCCGACGTTAATCAGGTTCGCAAAGGCATCGCCACTGATGCACGCATTGGCTTCCCCTTCTTGTTTGCCGGCGCAGGCTATGGCGGCAGCTGCTTTCCCAAGGATGTGCGGGCACTGATGAAGACCGGCGAACAGTATGGCCTGTCCATGGACATCATCACTGCCGTGGAGAAGGTGAACGACGACCAGAAGAAGGTGGTCTTCAGCCTCATCCATGACCACTACAAAGGCGACCTGAAGGGCAAACACTTCGCCCTGTGGGGTCTTGCTTTCAAGCCCCAGACCGACGATATGCGGGAAGCTCCCAGCCTGGTGCTGATTGACAGCTTGCTCGAAGCTGGCGCCACGGTGACAGCCTTTGACCCGGAAGCCATGAAGGAAACCAAACGCATACTCGGCGACAAGATCAAGTACTCCGACTCCGCCATGCATGCCTTGGATGGCGCTGACGCCCTGATCATTATCACCGAGTGGAATGAATTCCGGCAGGTGGACCCGCAAGAGGTCAAACGCAAACTGAAGGCGCCAGTGCTGTTCGACGGCCGCAACATCATCAAGCCCGAACGCATCCGCGCCCAAGGCTTCACCTACTACGGGATCGGCACCAAGCAAGCTTAAGCAGACTACGGGTCCTGCCGAGTCAAACTGGCTTCCAGATCTTGTGCGTCTTCATGGGTCTTGGCCTGCTTGTCCCTGGCCTTTTGCAGCGACCGGCGGCTGGACATGTTCCGCAGGGACTTCTGTAAGCTCGCTGCCTGCTTGCCGCTGACGCCGGCCTGCGCCACTGCCGCATCCGCCTGCTGGATGACGGATTGCGCATTGCTCAATTCGCCTTCCTGAATCAGCAGCATGGCCAAACGATTGGCTGCCTCGATCACCTGCTTGGGCTTGCGCGCTTGCTTGAGCGCCTTGCTCATGGCGGCAGTGGCTTGCTCCGTTTGCTTGAGCAGCAGATTGCATCGCCCCACCCACAAACGAGCTTCGTGGGCACGGGAAGAATCAGGCTTGATCAGCGCCGCCTTTTCGTAGGTCTTGAGCGCTTCGGCCAGCAATTGCTGGCGACGCTGCATGTGCGCCACCTGCAAGGTGGCTCGTTCCAGATAACGATATGCATCCAAGTCCCCGGACTGCTGGTAGGCAGACTGCGCCTTGGCCAGCTCCCCTACTCGCCGCCAGTTCTCCCCAGCTGAGTACCAGGCCTGGGCAGAGAATGCTGGATCCGCCTGCAATTGCGGCGCCAGCCCCTGGTACTCAGCAGCAGCCTGACGCAAGATCACGCTGCGCTCCTCACCCTTCAGGCCCTTGGCCTTGGCCGCCTTCTGCTTGACCTGCTTGAGAGCTGCCCGCGACTCCTTGCTGATCTTCAGCTTGGTCGCTGCCTTGCTCGCGCCCACTGCTTCTTGCGCCACCGCTGTGCCAACCAACAACAATAACCCACACATCACGACGCCTACGGCGTTTACCAACTGCTTCATTCTATTCTCCTTGATGATGATCAAACTTTGGTCATATGACCGCTTCCAACACTTCCCGAAGCCACCGTCACATTGGCCTCCATGGCCAACTTGATGCGCTTCCGAGACCGATGCAGCCGCACCCTTACACTCACAGGTGAAAGGCCATAACGAACTGCCAACTCACTGCAACTGAAGCCTTCGTAGTAGCTGCGGAGCAAACCCTTGTTCAAGGGTGACAAGCCCTGCAAGGTCACATCCAACAGTCCCAGCAACTCCTGCTTGTCTGCCCACACATCCCCCACCAACACGCAAACGTCATCCTGGTTGGTCGCTATGTCATGCCCCCATTCACTGCCACTATCCAGGGAACGGGTGGCTTCCTTGGCGTGTTGGCGCAGGGCCCGCTGGCGAACGCGCCGCGCCACAGTGCGAACATAGGCAGGAAATTTGCTCGCATCTCGCAGGGTATGCCGCCGTTCCAAGGCACTGACCACCGCTTCTTGACTCAACTCCTCCAGATCACGACGAGTAAAATCATCCCGCCAATAGCTCAGGAATTCCCGCGCCGCCTGCAAAGCCACCTGTGCTTCTTGATTCCGTTCCTGTTGGCACGCTTGTGTCTGTTGCCCCAGTTCATCCTGCATCATTACCCTAGCTCCACTTTGCCGGCCTGCGTATCGCAAGCGGCGGCAAGGTGGGGGAATGACCGCCCGCAGTTTGGCAGGGAATTCTGCGGGGTTTTTGGCTGATCGCTAAGGAAACCCGCTTAGGAGGTCCGCTGCTGAGCAAGCTGATCAGCGCGGGACTGCTGCCCGCTCAACTCGGCGATCTCACGCATCAAACGCTGGGTAGCGTGGGCCAGCCTGGCCTTGCGGTCTTCGCCCACCATCAGATCAGCGGCGGCAATGGGATCGCCGAAGCGCAGCTGTACCGCCTTGGGACGGGGCAGGCTTGCACCATGGGGCAGGGCCTGATTCACCCCTGACATGCCCACGGGAATCACTGGCAAACCACTGGCCATGACCAGGGACACCGCACCGGGGCTACCCAGCATGGGCTGACCATCCCGACTGATGCCGCCTTCGGGAAAGATCACCAGCACCGCACCGTCCTGCAGAATTTGCCGCGCCGCCCGCAGAGCACCTCGGTTATCGCCGTTGGCACTCACCGGAATGGAACGCATGAGCCGGTAGAACCATTGCAGGCGCGGGTTGCGGTAGGTCACCGCATTCATGATGAAGGTGCTGCGGCGACGGCAGGCCGCACCAAGCACCAATGGATCCAGGAACGAGCTGTGGTTGGCCACCAACACAAAGCCTCCCGCCAAAGACGGATGGTTGTGCACACGGATGCGGAAGTAGAGGCGGAGCAAGCCACCCAGCAGCACCCAGGTCAGCCAGAATGCGGTGTGATGAACCCAGTAAGTTCGTCCGCCGCTCAAGCCGATTACTTCCTGGCCCAGCTAGTTTCCTTGTACGGAGACATCAACTTCAGACGACCGCGCAACCGCGCCGCATCGCTCTTGCAAGAAGGCAGGCCGTTCCACTTCTCCATGGTCCTGGCTCCATGGTACAAAGCCTCCGCCACGTACTCCGGATTGGCCTCCTGGGCCAGCACATACACCATGAGGAAATCCTTGGTGGCCGCGTGGTAGTCATCCGCCGACTTGCTGGCCTTGGCCTTTTCGTAGCTCAGGTGTGCCACACCCAGCAGGGCCCGCGCCGTCAGGTTGGGCTCCAGACCCTTGCGCGCCAACAGAGCGTTGTAGCCGGCAATGGCTTCTTCCAACTTCTTGTCGCGGCGATCCAGATCTGCAACCTCAATGAGGGCCTGATCAGAGAAGAAGCGTCCGGAAGCCGATTCATCCTCAGCCAACTTGGCCAGGGTGGCCCGCACCGCTGCTGGCCGCTGCTCACCTGCGGCATACTGAACCAGGGCCGTCAGCAACAGGGCTTCCTTCTCATACCCCGCAGACCAACTGCGAGTGATGCAGGTTTCTTCGTACTTGGCAGCTACTTCCAGCGCTTGCTTGAAGTCTCTCTTCGACAAAAAGAAGCGACAACGCATGCCAAAGTACTTAGGGGCGAAGCCCGAGTTGGGCATCACCTCGTTCAACTTGTTCAGGGTGGCGAACATGCTGTCCGGGTCGCCTTGTGCACCGGAGATCAGCGCCGATTGCCAGTAGCCATACTGGGCCAGCAGATCCTTCTTGCCGGCCAGGTAGGCATCAGCCTGAGCCAGGTAGGCAGCCGGGTCGCTGGCATCCACTTCCTCATAGGCCTCCAACCACTTGGTGCTGGTCGCTTCCAGAACTTCATGGGCCGGCCTGGTCTTGGTGCCAGAGCCAGCCCTGTAGTCCACTGCCTTGGCAGTAAAAACCGTCACTCGCACATCCGTTGCGGTCTCGCCGTCGTACCAGCGGATAGTGGCCTGGGCCGGCAGGGAAAGGGCGATGGCCAGAATGGCAAAGAGGGAGAAAACCTTGGTCATGTGCATTTCCGCTGTCCTGGAGGGGTGGGTCGCTGCTTGCAAACGGGCCGCTGATCATGCCAAGCCCGGCACAGGCTAGCAACGGAGGAACCTGATCTGTGTTCAGCTGGCGCGGATTTCTCCGCCAGAATCCGCTGAGCCAGAGCCCCTGCCAGCGGAATCTCCAGCAGGATCGCCTGCTGCCTGACCGGGCCGGCGCAGACGTCGCGGCGGGCGCTGGGCCCAGGCCTGGGCGGCATCCTGACCCAGACGGCGCACACAAACCAGCTCCGCCACCACGGCGACGGCAATCTCCTCGTGGCTCTGCGCCCCCACGCACATACCCACCGGGCTGCGCACCGTGGCCAGAAAGTCCTCCGCCACCCCCTGCTCCCGCAGCTTTTGGAACAGCACGCCACGCTTGGTGCGGCTGCCCAACATGCCCAGGAACTTCAAGCTCTGGCCCTCTTGGTAACGCTGCGCCATAGCCTGCAACACCACCGAGTCTTCCTTGTGCCCACGAGTAACGATTACCGCGTAGGAGTTGGCGCGCATGGACATGTTGGCCACGGTTTCGGCAAAGGGTCCCTGCACAACCTGAGCCGCCTCGGGAAATCGTTCCTCATTGGCATAGGCTTCCCGGTCATCACAGACCACAACGCGAAAGCCAGCCAGGTTGGCCACCTGAGTCAAAGCTTTGCTCACGTGGCCACCACCGAAGACATGCAACTGGGGAGTGGTAATGGGTTCGACAAACACAGTGACTTCACCTCCACAGAGCAGACCGGAGTCGGGGGAATCGTACTCATTCAGACGAAACTTCAAGCTGCGGCTGCAATCCTCCCGGATCACTTCCAAGGCCGCTTCATACACTTCCGCCTCCAGACAACCACCACCCACAGTGCCCAGAAAGGTGCCGTCCTCCAACACCAACAAGCGCATGCTTGCCTGGCCGGGAGTGGAACCAACGGTGCCCACAATGGTGGCCATGGCGGCGGGGATGCCCTGCTGCCGGAGGCGCACCACTTCTTCTAGAATGTCTTTCGAATTGGTCATCGCGAGAACGCCAGATCCTAGCATTTGTTGACACTGGCGTGGGGAAAACCCTGCAAGGCCTGCAGTCCCTCCGCCGAGCGCGGCGCACGATAGACCCGCAGCCGCTTGCGCCCACAAGCCAGGCAGCGCGCCCCGCGGCTGCGGCGCTGGATCCAACGAGCCTGGCAATGCCCACAGAGATGCAGGTAGTAGAAGGCCCGGCGGCGCAGGCCCTGCACCGGCAGCTCATGCCGAGCCCGCGGTTGGAATCCCGCCTGCTGCATGAGTGCAGCCCACTCCGGTCCATGATGCCGGGCCTTGGCGCCATGCCGCGCAAAGACCAGCAGGTGCGCCAGCTCATGGGCCAGCACCTCGGCCTGGTTCTCTGGCTTGCCGCCAAGCAAGTGCGGATTCAACTGCAGCTGCTGGCTCTGCAACAGGGCCCGACCGGCGGTGGTGCGCAACCGTGAATTCCACTGGATCTCCAGCTTGGGCAAGGCCCCCGTGCCCTGCCATAGGCGCAGAAATTCCGCCGCCTGGGCATGCAAGGCCATGGGATCCGGCAGAGACTCTGCTGCAGGGGCTGGCTCAGTTGCTGGCTCAGGGACTGGCTCAGTTGCTGGCTCAGGGACTGGCTCAGTCACTGGGACACCGCCAGCAGTTGCAGCAATTCTTGTGGCCTACCCGACCAGGTGGCCGCCATGCCCTGCAGGGTGCAGGCATTGTTCTGACGCCAGATGAAGGGGATGTCCATGGCCACAGCAGCCTCCTGATCACTGTCCCGGTCCCCCACCATCACTGCCTTGCGGGTGCCGGCAGTTTGCATGGCCAGGTCCAACATATCCCGCTTCTCATCCACACCCGGCGAGGCCAGACAGAACTGCCAGTCCGTGAGCTGAGCCAGACCTTGTCCTTCCTGCATGGCTGCCATGTACTCCGCGCCGCAGTTGCTGGCCAAGGCCAATTGCCGACCCGCCGCCCGCATTTGCTGCAGCATGCTTGCCATACCGGAAAACAAATAGTCTCTGCCCGAACGCAGGATCTCCACCTCCATGGGCAGGACCAATGCACGCAGGGCAGACCATCGATGCCTCTCGCCCTCGGGCAAGAAGGGCGCCCAAACCCCTTCTGCTTTTTGACCGATGACTCGCAGGGCTTCCAGGTCATTGGGCTCGGCCAACTGCAATCCCGTCTGGGTCGCAAACAAGCGCAGCCCATGCCGGATCAACTCTGGCCACCACTGCTCCACATCGTGCAAGGTGCCATCCACATCAAAGATCACCAGTTCCGCTTGCAGGTCCATGTTCACTCTGCTTCCTACTCCGTGCTTATGTTGCTACTGATGTGACTGACGCCAGCCAGACGCAGGCCATCCACAATGCGCTCCATCACCGACTGGGGTAGATCCTGGCCCACCTGCTGGCTCACCCACACCCCTGCTGCTGGGGGCATTTGTTGGGCAGCAGCCCAGGCCCGACCGCGGCGGCGCATCTGATACAAGAACTCTTCCAGCGCCATGCGCTCCTGCGCATGGCGCACAAAATGCGCATCCAGGATTTCTACCCGCAAATCCGGACCTGTTGCCGCTGTCATGGCCGTATTGGCATGGCCACCAGGGTCTACCGGCAAGCTGTTCGTGCAGGCCGGAACCCAGCAGAGGCACAGCAACAGGCAAGATATTCGGCGGATCATTCCCGGATCATGCCCATAGCAACGGTCAGGCACCAGTTTTTACCCAGGCCAGGCCGTTACCTCGACGATAGGTCAGGTAAACTTCTCCAAATCCGCTCCACCAAGACCATGGTTCACCTCTACCCCCGCATCCTATGGGCTCCCCGCCCCCTGCTGGCCTGCATCGGCATCCTGTTCAGCCTGCTCCTGAACACCCCGCTCTGCGCCCAGGTTCAAATTCGAGACAACCACTTCATCGTTTTGTTCCAGCAACGCTCCTTTGACTTGCAGGACTACACGGACGCCATCAGGCAGGAGAAAACCGCCGCACAGGTAGCACAGATTGTGCAGCAGATGGAGCAAGCCGTGCAACAGGACCAGGCGGACTTTGTCACCGCCATCCAAACCATGGGCGGTCAGGTCTTGCACCAGTACTGGATCATCAACGGCGCCAGCATCCAGCTACCGCCAGGTAAGTTGGCAGCAGCACAGGCACTCGCCGGAGTCAGCCAGGTTCTGGATGATCACTTGCACCCGGCTCACCTGGGTACCGCCACCAACGCGGCGCACCACAACTCGGACGCGGCCAATTTGAAATTGGATCTGCAAGGTCGCTTCTTGCTGGGCCAAGACATTGGCGTAGCAGTGCTGGACACCGGCATCGATGTGGACATGGACTTCAGCGGGCGGCCACACGCCGCCTTCTACCCCGGCGGCAATCCGCTGAACAACACTGCCGGCGGCCTGCAAGGCAGCCACATCCAAGCAGCCGTATCCGTCACCGCCTGGCCTGCAGATGACTTTGATGGCCATGGCAGCTTTGTCGCTGGCTGCGTCGCCGCCAACAAGTGGAACAGCCTCAGCTCGGTGGACAACGGTGTGACGCGAGACGTTGACCTGGTCAGCGTGCGCATTGCGGATGGCAATGGCTTTGCTACCGACGCCGGCATCATTGCTGCCTGGCAATGGGTGGCCAGCAACAAGGTGTTGTACAAGATCGGCGTAGCCAACAACTCCTTCAGTGGCTCGCCATTCCTCAGCGACCCGGTGCAACAAGTCCTGGACCGAGTCGCCCGGATTTCCGACATCCTGATCTGCGTATCGGCGGGCAACCTGGGCAGCGACACCGGCGTCAGCCAGTCCGCCTTCAACGGCCTGGCCGTGGGCTCGGTGAACAAGAACAGCCTGAACAAGTCCAGCTTCTCCGCCGTCGGCCCCTTGTTTGGCAGTAGCCGAACCTACCCGGACATCACCGCCGTAGGCGCCAGCATCGTCAGCGTTGCCATCGACAACGAAGCCAATGCGGTCAGCGCCAGCGGCACCTCCTTCGCCTCCCCCATCGTCGCCGGCACTGCCGCCTTGTTGCGCCAGGCCAACCCGAACATGGACGCCAGCATGGTGATGGCCGTGCTGCTGAACACCACCAATGTCACCAACACCAACCGCAACCGCTATGGCTTGGGCATCCTGCGCGCCGATGACGCCGCCGACCAGGCCTTGGCAGAAACGGTAGTGCAGGGCGAAGTCCGGACCGACAACCTGGTGGCAGAGTTTCCGCTGCAGATAGATGCAACCGGCGTGCACAGTGTTACCGCGGTGTGGATGCGGAACCCGGACCTGGCCATGGCCATCCCCAATCTGGACCTGCAGGTGTTCAACCCCAGCGGCGGCCTGGTAGGCAGCGATGGCAATCTCCTCAACGCCTACGAGAAGGTGCGCTTCAACGCCACCAGTACCGGCCTCTACAACATCAAGGTCACCTGGGCCAATGCACCTGGCACGCCACCTGTTGGTGGTGATCGAGTAGCCTTCGCCCTGGCCGGCAGCAAGAGCCAGGCAGCACCCTTGCTCAACGCACTTCCCTCTACCAACATCCCAGCATTCAGCGCAGAAGAACTGATGCTCACAGGCCAGCACCTGGCCTCTGTCACATCTCTCACCTTGGGCGGAGTAGAGGCAGAGTTCCACATCCTAGATGACAATGAGATTCGCTTTCTGCCACCCTTGCAGCCTTTCGGCAGCACCAACCTGGTGGTCAGCAGCAGCCAAGGCAGTGACAGCCTGGCCCTGCAAGTCATCGGCAACTTGCCTCCAGTGCTTACCGGTCCCAGCGAAGTCACCCGCAGCCTCATTGGCGGGCAGGCAGAATTCAACATCTACGCCGACACGAATTGGACCAGCATGATTCTGGTCTCAACTCTGAACCAGCCCTCTGTGCTACCTGGCGTCTACGACCTGGGCATCGGCAACAATTTTGCGGAGCTGGTGCAAGTCATCACCCTGCAGCACGGACTGGACGGCGTCGCCAATATCACCTTCCCAACGCCCTTGACCCTGCCAGCCATCACCATCTATTGCCAAGCCATCTCCATCGACTTGGCCAGCCCAAGCCTGCCCTTTCCAGCCACCAACGTGCTGGAAGTCCAGATCAAATAGCCGCGCTCACTGCGCAGCAATGCCCTGAATCTCGATCAAGGCATCGGGATCCAGCAGACTCACCACCATGAACATGGCCATGGCTGGATAGTGCTTGCCGCAAAGGCTCTTCCAGACCTTGCCAAACTCGCGTCGGGCGGCGGCATAATCATCCCGGCTGCGCACGTAGAAGTTGAGCTGCACCACATCAGAGAACTGCATGTCGGCATCGCGCAGGACCTCACCAATGTTCTGCATGGCCAACTGCAATTGCGCCACCAGGTCTCCAGGGTTGGCCACCTGACCTTCCTTGTTGTAACCACACTGGCCTGCCAGGTAGAGGGTTTTGCAGTCTGTCGACTCAACCAGAAAGGCGTGGGCAAAGCCCACCGGGGCGCTGAGGGAGGAGGGATTGATGGGTCGCTTGTTGGCCATACTGAGTCTTGAACCTATAGGAATCAGCCGACCAGATCCCGCAGGATAGCTCTTACCGGGGAGGAATCGCCGCCGACAATCTTCAGCGGCAGGGCTATGAGTTCATAGTCTCCTGGCGGCACCTGGCTCAAGTCCAGATTCTCCAAGATGGCCACACCATTTTCCTGCAGGGCGTGGTGCGCCTTCATGCCCTTGCTCACGGCGTGATCTATGCTGGGGGTATCGATGCCCACCAAACGCACTCCGGATTTGGCCAAGAAATGGGCAGCCTCAGGCCCCACTGAGGTGAAGTTGATGTCAAACACCGTGTGGTCATGCTCGGCTTTGGTCTTGAACAAAATCCGCTCCACTCCAGCCAACGCAGCTGCATCCAAGGCTGCTGCCGAGATCAGCGAGAGTTTTCCACTACCGGTAACTTCCATGACCCGACAGCGTCCCATGTAGGCTGTCAGATCAACCGAGGCAATGTCAGCCCCTCTCGAATCAAAGTGCTGGGGCGAATCGGTGTGCGTGCCGCAGTGCACCGACATGGTGATGGCAGAAACATTGCACGAGGCACCCTGTTCAATCCTGGTCAACCATTCCACCGAGAAGGGTGTGTCTCCCGGGAACACGGCAGTGGCCGGCGAAATGGGTTCTGAAATGTCGTAGATCTTCATCCGGGTAGTTTCTCCTCACCAACGAACTTCTTGTATGCACCAGTCTCCAGGATCTCCGCCATCCGATCCACCGCAGCCAGGCATTCCTGATCTTTGGTAAAGAAGTGCGGTGACAGACGAATTCCGGCACCGGGTCTGTAATCCACTACGATATCCTCTTCCAGCAAAACCTGACAGACCTCATAGCCATGCGGAACCTGAATAGAGACATGGCCAGAGCGGGATTCCGGATCCAGGGGGCTGCGCAGCTCCATGCCATGCTTTTGCGCCTGGGCAACAATCAAGCTGGTTTGATGCTGGTTCTTCTTGCGGATGGCCGGCAGGCCTGCGTCCCGCACAATGCGAATTCCCTCCCGACCGGCATAGAGGGCCGGCACATTGGGAGTGCCGTTGAGGAAGCGGCCACCATCTTCCCGATAGACCTGACCTTCGGCGGAGAAGGCGAAGGGATCCTGGTGCGCTGACCAACCGGTGAAGGCAGGCTTCAGCTTCTTTCGCTCCTCCGGATCCACATACAAGAAGCAGTTGCCCGGACCGCCGCAGAGAAATTTCAGCGCGCCGCCTACCGCTGCGTGCACACCCCATTCCTTGAGCTGCAGGGGCATGACGCCAATGGATTGAAACACATCCAAAATAACAAAGGCACCCACTTCGCGAGCCTTGGCGACGATGGCCTTGGCATCCTGCAGGTAACTACTACGGAACAAGGCATGACTGATGGGCACCAACAGAGTGCGTTCATCGATGGCATCCAACAGCCGCTGCAAGTCAATGCTGATGCCGCCGTCATCGCTGGGAACCCGGACGATCTCAGCACCAAAGGCAGCTTGCGCTTCGTAGAGATACATCACCGAAGGGAAGTTCAGGTCCGTGTAGACGATGCGATTGCGTGGGCCCTTGAAGTCAAAGCAGGAGACGATGGACTGGCTGGCCATGGCCACGTTCTGATGCATGGACACCGTATCGTGATCCACTCCAATGACGTCCGCCATGAGGTTGGCCACCTCATCCTTGAGCTGCCACCATCCTTCTGCCCAGGCCCGGACGCCCCGGGTTTCCCAGGTATCCAGATATTCCTGCACGCTGGCCCGGGCGCTCTTGGGCATGGCGCCCAGGGAATTGTTGATCAGGTAGTTGCTGGTCTCAGCAATGGGGAACTGGCTTCGCCATTGGAGAAGGGGATCGGAGTTGCTCATGGCCCAAGAATCGATCAGAGATGGGGTGAAGGAAAGCCCTATCTAATCACGTTCGGCAAAGAATGCACGCCGAACAGCCAATACCAGATCCGGGTCGGCCCCCAAGCGCTGCGCTTCCGCCAGCGCCGCCTGACCTTCTTGCGCCAGGCCCAGATAGTGGCAGGCCTGGGCCAGATGCAGGCGCGGCCCCGACTCACCTGGCAGCAAGCGCACCGCCCTATTCAGGTGCTCATATCCCTCCTGATGCTTGCCACGGCCCACCAGCAAGATCCCCAGCCGATCATGGGCCTCGCCCAGTTCCGGGTCCAAGGAAACACCGCGACGCAAGGCTCGAATGGCCCGGCGCTGATGGCCCATGCGCTGCCTGGTAACACCCAGGAACATCCAGGCTTCGCCAAGCTCAGGCTGCCTGGCCACCAAAGTTCGGGCATACCGCAGGGCAGATCCTTGATCACCCTCGGCCGCCGCTTGCCGCCAGTTACTCATGACCTGCAGGGTTTCCGGCGCTTTGGTGAACTGCTGCAGCCGCCGCACTTCCTGGCGCAGGGTATCCGAAGGCTTACGCTGCAGAACCGATTGCAGGGCTGCTTGGGCTAGCGCCGTATCCCCCAGGTGCAAATGCGCCCGGGCCTTTTCCATCCACAATTCTGCGCTTTCGGGATAGGCAGGCAAATGCTGCTGCAGGCAGGCCAAGGTCTTTTCAGCCGCACCACATTCCAGATGCTGCATGGCCACCAGTCGCACCACTTGCACAGGCAACTCTGCATGGTTTGAGAGAGTTTGCAGAACACTGCTGAATTCCAGACCCAGTTGCCGCCGCACCACCAGCAACTGTGCCAGCAGGCGAGGATCCTCCGCTCCCGCAGACAGGGCTGCTTGCAACACACCCTTGGCCTCTTCCAGCATGCCGCTGCTTACGTAGTGCCCCACCACTCGCAGGGCCAGATCCACTTGCCCCGGCTGTTGCTCCACCAGTCGTGCCATCATCAGCACCGCTGCCTCACTCTTGCCCAGGCTATCCAACAAGGAGGCCGCCTGCTGCAAGAAGGAAGGGGTGGCAACATCAGCGGCCGCATGCAGCAACAGCTCGCTCACCTCTTCCATGGCCAGGCCAGAACTGGTCAGACGCGCACAGATTTCCAGCAACAGCTCCTGCACTTCGACAGAGTCGGGGGCCGCAGACTGAGCCATGCGAATGGCTTTCAAGAAGGAGCCTGCATCCGCCCGCAGCATGTTGGCTTCCAGATGCAACAAGTCATCCTTGGCCACCAGATAGTGACCCAGGGCTGCATCCGCCAGGCTTGGCAGCGGCGGCGGTGCCCCCTGCCAACCCAAAGCACCGGTGAGCTCGAACATCATTCGCGTCAACACCGGTAAGGGATCCAGGGATGAGAAGGGCAGCACTTCCTGCCACAACTCCCGCTTGCTAACAGCATCGGCAAGGCGCAGCCTAAGGCCATCCCGTTCGATGCGACCATCCAAGAACAATTGCGGGCTATGCTTCTGCCCGTGCACCTGCTGCAACTTTTCTAGCGGCACCAAGTCCGGCAGGTTGAAGAACTGGCGGCGACCGGAGACCGGCCCAAGCCAGGGGAAGAAACGCAGCCCCAGATCCTCCGAGCCATCCCGACTATTCAACAGGTTGACCATCAATCGGGGCAGCTGACGGGAGAGCACCGTATGCGGCGCTGCACCTACCACTGGGTCCAGACCTTCCTGCACCGACCAGGCAAAGACAATGGCACGAGTCACCGCCGCTGACTCTCCCCATGTCGATCCAACCACAGCTGCCACCATCGCCGCGTCGCCAGCAACGCAGCATCCTTTTTGGCATGGCCAGCCTGCAGGAACTGCGCGCGTTGATGGAAAAGCTTTGCGTTGTCGGGGTTGCTTGCCATTTCTTCGGCGAGGACAAAGGCACCCAATTGCATGAGTGCAGTGCCTTCAAGGGGACCAAAGCCCACTGGCATCATGTATCGGCCAGCATCCCTGGCGCTGAGCAGGTACTTGGGACCTTTCCCCCTTAGCCAACCTGGACCGGCCATGACAAGGGCGGTTTGCTCAGCCGCCGCCAGCAGTTTCGCATCACCAGTTGTCTGCTGCATGGCATGCAACCCATGCACCAGGGCCGCCATCTGCCATGGGGCGTCGAAGGGCAGCAATGGGCCCAAGGCCTGGGGGTGCGGCGGCTGGGCCAGCACATGGCAGGATGGCAGCTTGCCCATCTGCGGCAAAACCGATGTATGGAAGCGCTGCAACACCAGCTTCTGCAATTCCTCAGCACCGGTGGCTCGAGCTATCTGCGCTGTCGCCTGCATGCACCAACCTTCACCACGACAGGTCATGAAGGGCAACCCAGCCAACAGCCTGGGCAGACCTTCGCCCATGCGTCGCAACTCCAGCAGGGCCAATGGATCCCCTGTCAACCAGTAGTAGTCATAGAGCAAGTTGACGGAGAAGTGTTCGTAGTCCAGGGCAGTGAAGCCATGGGGCATTTGCTGGCTGCGTTGCGAAAGACCCTGACGAAAGCTCTTGGTATCTGCTGGCAGGCGCGGTGAGGAAGCCGGCAGGGGTCGCAGGCAATGCTGCAAGACCATGCCCTGTGCCTTGCGTAACAATGCAGGACTTTGGAAACGCAACACGTTGTGCAGGGCACAAGGACCATTGCGCGGGGTGCCCTGTGCTGCCGCCTGCTTGGGATCACCAAAGCCGCCAAAGGGACCAAAGTCAGAATGCTGCCGCCAGACCTGCAGCTCCTGCGAAGTTCGCTGCGTTTCTTTTTGCGGACCGGGAGCAGGTCCACCATGCATGCCCCAGGCACCGGTATGCCGCACCCAGGCCAGGTCCGCAAACGCGGTGAGCGCCGGGCCGGCAGCAAGCTCCTGCCAACCCAGATCCAAGTGCCAGGCCTTGGCGGTGGCATCGCCCAGATAGAATTGATCACCAGGCCCCAGCAAGACCTGGCGCCGACCTTCCTTCCCTTCAATATCCGAGGGCCCATCAATATCCGAGGGCCCTTCAGCCTGCGGAGGCGCCAGCAGGTTCTCAGCGGCAAACCGCGGCCGTATCAGCAAACGCCGGTCGGTGCTCACCAGGCTGAAGCTGCGGAAGCGACATGGCCCCAACACCGGCCCGGGCAAATGGCGGGCGTTGTCCAGACAGAGGAGTAGCTCAGCTCTGGATTCGTCGGCAAAGGTGGTGAGGTAGGCCAGCACTCCAAACATGACCGCACCATCCTGCAGGGATCGGTGTTGGGCCCTAAAGCGACGCACCCGCAGGAGGGATGTCTCCAGCACCACACCGGCAGGGCCGGCACTGGTGTCGGGCTGCAGCTTTGCCCGATACACCCGCCCCCAGGGATCTTCCACTTCGCTGAACAGCGGCAGTTGGGCCGGCAAGGTCTGGGCAAAGGCTGGCTCTTCTACAGCCTGCTGCAAGGGCTCCACCAGCAACCGCTGCTGAGCGCCAGCGGCCAGGCGCACACGGGTGTGGATCTGCACCAGGGCCAGGGAACCATCGGGCCAACGCAGCAGGGGAACGCAGGGTGCCTGCACTCCCGCCACCTTCACCGCCGCCAGTTCCTGGTGCTGACCCCGGGGCCAGGGCATGGAAATCCGCAGCACCTCTTGCCGCGGGCTGGAACCGGGATTGCTCACCAGCACTGCGGGTGACTGTGGCAACATCACTGCCAGGCAAGCAAGCAATAGCATGCCCGTTGCTTACAGCATGGCTCTAGCGAGGGCTAGGTTTTGCCGAAGTGGCAGGCTTCTTGGCAGGCATCTGGCTGCCCGAGGTCGCAGGCTTCTGGCTGCCCGAGGTGGTAGGCTTCTGACTGCCCGAGGCGGTAGGCTTCCGGCTGCCTGACATGTAGGGCTTGGCAATCTTGTGGCATTGGCCTTCATCCTTGGGGCCAAGCCGACACCAGACTTCCAGAGCCTGGAAGCGGTCCTTGCTGTGATTGCGCCAAATGAAGCGACCGATGTCGGTGGCCAACCGGGGACCGGCGGTCCGTAGCTTGGGCTGGATCCACAGCACCCCTACCTGCTGGATCCCTCCCTTCTGAGCCGGCCGCTCCTCCACCTTGAAGGCACATTCACCATCGAGGCGGTTGCCGTAAGCCTCAGTAACTGCAAGAGCTACCGCTCCTCCCTCCCGTTCGTGGTGGACCTTGAGCAAACGCTGCATGAGCATGCTCATGGCCAAAATCGCAACGAGGCCGCCGCCGAGAATGACGAGATTCGTACGTCCCATACTTCTCCCTTCGGCCATTCTCCGCCCCGAAATTCAGACCTGTGGCAACTGACTCTTCCCTGAGGAGGGCCAATTCGCTAATCAGATTGTCAGTGGAAGGCACTTTGCCGCCACGAGCCTGGCGCTCCCCCCTAACTTGACCTTGATCACCGGATACCATGGGAAAGACAGTAAGTTGTCCCGAATGCCGCAAGACATTCAGGAACTTGGAGGATCTGGAAGATCTCCGAGAAAACGACAGCATTTGCCTGGTCTGCAATGCCCCCATTGATGTGAGCGATTGGGACCGTGTGCTGGCCTCCTACGAGGAAAATGATGACCTTGACGACATCGACGATGAGGATGACTTCAGCGACGACGACCTGGATGACTGGGATGACGACGTCGAAGAGCTGGACGAGGACGATGTGGCGGGCCTTGCCGTTGACGACGACGACGATGACGACAACGTGGACGATGACGGCGGAGACCTGGACGACATTGACGACGAGGACGAGGATATGAACTAGCCTCCAGCCCCTTGCACGAACCCACTTTTCCGCTGGATCGTGCCAGGTTGGCAGCGCACGGGGGCAGGCCTCCTGTCAGGCTGGCAGGACCCTCCACCCCAGGCTCCCGAAGCTAACTACGGAAGCGCTGTAAACCCTTTCCAGACATAGACTTTTCCACATAGCCCAGGGGCGGCATGGGGATTGCTTCCGCGGCTAAGAACCATGGCCCGTAGCTATACCGTATTGCTGGTGGAAGACCACGAACCCCTGCGCCAGTGCTTGGCAGAACTCCTGCAAGCACGGGGCTGGCAGATCTATGCCACCGGCAAGGGTCAGAAGGCCGTGGAACTGGCCCAACACCACAGCATGGACTTCAGCATCCTGGACATGCACCTGCCGGGAATCTCCGGCCTACAGGTCTTCCAGACCATCTCGCAAAAAGTCGGCCCACTGCCGGCCATCATGATGTCCGGCGAAGCCAGCTCTTCAGAAACCCACGCAGCCCTGCAGGCAGGCATCTTCACCTTCCTGCGCAAGCCTCTGGATCTGAACCACCTGGAAGTCTCCCTGAATCGCCTGATTCAACACCATTTTGGCACCCAGCCCTGAGGTCATGAACCCAGAGGGCGCCCCCCGCACTCAATCATTTTTCGTCTCCCCAATCTAATTAGAGAAACCCAAGAGGATCGTTTCATGGCAAAGACCAAGACCCCCAAGACCACCATCACCCCCCTCGGCGACCGCGTTCTGCTGCGCCGCACTGCAGCCGACGAAAAGACCAAGGGCGGCATCATCCTGCCTGACTCCGCCAAGGAGAAGCCCGCCGAAGGCACCATCATCGCTGTCGGCCATGGCAAGATCATGGACAACGGCGAGCGCGCACCGCTCTCCGTCAAAGCCAAGGATCGGGTCCTGTTCTCTTCCTACGCCGGCTCTGAAATCAAAGTCGATGGCGAGAACTATCTGATCATGGGTGAGGACGAAATCCTCGCCGTCGTCGACTAATCGTCATCACCGCGAACAACTAGCAATCAACCAGCAAGGAAGTAGAGGATCAAAATGGCCGTAAAGAAAATCGCCTATGACCAGGAAGCACGGGAAGGCATGCGCGATGGTGTGCGCCAACTCGCTCGCGCCGTCAAAGTAACCCTGGGCCCACGGGGCAGGAACGTCATCATCGAGAAGTCCTTTGGCAGCCCCACCGTCACCAAGGACGGCGTCACCGTTGCCAAGGAAATCGAGCTTGAAGGCAAGTACGAGAACATGGGTGCGCAACTGGTGAAGGAAGTCGCCGCCAGGACGTCTGACGTCGCCGGCGATGGCACCACCACCGCCACCGTACTGGCTGAAGCCATCTTCGAAGAGGGCATCAAGAACGTAACCGCCGGCGCCAACCCCATTGGCCTCAAGCGGGGCATCGAGAAGGCCGTGGCCCGCGTGGTCAAGGACCTGCAAGACCATGCCACGCCAGTGAAAGGCAAGAAGGGCATCGCCCAGGTTGCCAGCATCGCCGCCAACAATGACGAAGAGATCGGCAACATCCTGGCAGATGCCATGGAGCGAGTCGGCCAGGACGGCGTCATCACCGTGGAAGAGGGCAAGAGCCTGGACACCCACGTGGAGTGGGTAGAAGGCATGCAGTTCGACAAGGGCTACTTGTCACCGCACTTCGTCACCGACACCAACAAGATGGAGACGGTGATGGAGAACCCATGGATCCTGATCCATGAGAAGAAGATCACTGCCATCAAGGACATGCTGCCGTTGCTGGAGAAGATTGCTCAGTCAGGACGCCCCCTGCTGTTGGTAGCTGAGGACATCGAGGGCGAGGCTCTAGCCACCCTGGTAGTCAACAAGCTGCGTGGCGTGTTCAAGTGCGCCGCCGTCAAGGCCCCTGGCTTCGGTGACCGCCGCAAGGCAATGATGGAAGACCTGGGCATCCTCACCGGTGGCAAGGCCATCTTCGAAGACCTGGGCATCACCTTGGAATCCGTCACCACGGCTGACCTGGGCTCCGCCAAGAAGGTCATCATCACCAAGGACGACACCACCATCATCGAAGGTGCTGGCAAGAACAAGGATGTGCAAGCACGCGTTGCCAACATCCGCGCCGAGATCGAGCGCTGCACCTCGGACTACGACGCCGAGAAGTTGCAAGAGCGACTGGCCAAGTTGGCCGGTGGCGTTGCTCAGATCATGGTGGGCGCAGCCACGGAAGCCGAGATGAAGGAGAAGAAGGCACGGGTGGAAGACGCCCTGCATGCCACTCGCGCAGCCACCGAAGAGGGCATCCTGCCCGGCGGCGGCATTTCCTACCTGAGCTCCCGCAACACCCTGCAGAACCTGAAGGTGAACGGCGACGAGCGCATTGGTGTGGATATCATCTTCCGCGCCCTGGAAGCCCCCATCCGTCAAATCGCCCGCAACGCTGGCACCGACGGCTCCATCGTGGTGCAGACCTTGAAGAGCAACAAGGACTACAACTTCGGCTTCAACGCTGCCACCGACAAGTATGAGGACCTCCTCAAGGCCGGTGTCATCGATCCAGCCAAGGTCACCTGCGCTGCGCTGCAAAACGCCGCATCAGTGTCCACCCTGCTGCTTACCACCGATGCCCTGGTGTCTGTGGTCCCCGAGAAGAAGAAGGGCGGCGCCCCAGAAGGCGGCATGCCTGACATGGACTTCTAATCCACGAAGCTTTCAACCCACTGGGTTGGATGCAATAGCAAAGGGCCGCGCAAGCGGCCCTTAGGCTTTAACGCTTCACGCCCAGGAACACCGACAGGTTGCCGTACTGCCATTTCAAGTTCTGAAAGTTCAAGGCAAAGACCTGCACCGGCACATTGGTCTGGCTGCCAGGGAAAGAGGCTGGCGTCGGGAAGCGCAACTCATACTGCAGTTGGGCCGCAGGCATGATGGCAGGCAGCTCCAAGATGAAATTGCCCAGACGCACGATCCCCCAGGGTTGCACCTCCCATCGCACAATGGGGGCACCAATGGCGAGGAGGGCACCGGTCTGGGTGTTGGGCAGACTCAAACGCAACACTGTCTCCCGGTTGGCCTGGGATATCCCCACCTGCGTCATCTGCAAGGACTGACCCAGCAACAGAGCCGGCAGGCTGTCCAACCGCACAGCCAACAGGTCATCGTCACCGTCCAGATCCAAGTCCTCCACCAGCAGGTCAGAGGTGGCCCGACTGCCGTGGAATGGCAGGGTTGTAGGCGCCCCGAAGGCAGCCTGACCAGCGGTTTGCTGTGGCAGGATAAGGTCGGGACCATTCCAGATCCCCAGCACCAGGGACTTCTTGTTGCTGACCTTGGCCTGCACAAGAGCCATGCTGGACACGTTGCTCACCGGCGCAATGACCTGGGGAAACACAGCTCCGGTAGCATCAAAGAAGCCGCCGGCACCGTCACCCATGAGCGCACTCAAGCCAATGGGCGAAGCACTGTCTGCCACCAGCAGGTCCGGGAAGCTGTCACCACCCAGCCCAACCATCAAGCCAACGGGGGACTGCACTGCCGCATCCGCAAAACCGGGAATGAAAGTATCGGTGAGGGCTGGATCGTGGAGGAACACACGCAGGCCCAAGCTGGGCTGCAATACCACCACGTCCAACTTCAGATCCAGATTCAGATCCGCTAGAAAAATCTTCGAACCCAGCTCGATGCCAGTGCCCAAGAGTACCGTGCTGGCTTGATAGAACCCGCCCTGGTTGACGACCAGGAGCAGGTTGCCGGCGCTGGTGTAACCCACCACATCGGACAAGCCCTGACTCCCCACATCCCCCAGCACCGAGCCACTGATGTCTCCAACCGCCATGGCGCGCAGGAACACACCGGTGGGCCAGCGGGTATTGGTCTGGTCGGTAACCTGCACCGACCCAGGTGTCTGTAGACCGCGCACCAACACTCGCATGCCGCGGGTGTTGCTAGCAGTGGGATCGCCGAGCACCAAAAGATCCTGAGAATCCGTACCCAGCACGGAGGCCACCTGCATGTCGCGATAGTTGGCCACCGGCAACACCGGCAAATTGGATACCGGACTTGCCACCAGATTTTTGAACTTGGCCTGGCCCGACAAATTGGTCAGGCCCATGGGCTGCCCGCTCTTGTTGTAGATCACCAGATCCCGATCCAGATCACCGGTAACATCCAACACCGCCACCAGATCACCATCCCGCGCAGCTCTGGGCATGCCCTGATCTTCCGTGTCCATCAACAGCGGCACCGTGCCGGCGGCTCCGCCCAAGAGCATACTGTCCTCAATGCCTGCTCCTGCCACAAAGACGTCCGTGTCGCCATCGCCTTCCAGGTCCATCACCTGCATGCAAGAACGAGGCGCGGCGGGCAACACCTGCACTGCCGCAGCCAACACACCGGGCGTCGCAATCTGGTTCAGGCCATAGCTCAGAGAGCCGTTTTTGCCCAAGGCCAACAGGTCCGGAAAGCTGTCTCCATCCAAGTCCCGGGCCACCAGGTGCACCGGCGCATCCAGCACCATGGTGCTGGGCATGGGGTGTGGAAGGTAGGCCAGCGGCGCTGTGGTCGCCGAAGCAAACACCATGGGCGGCCCACCACCGGGCAAGGAACTGAACACCAATTCCAAGGCCCCGCCAGGTATCAAGTCCGCCGCCACCACCTGGCTGGCAGGCAGTAGAAGGCCGCCTGGAAAGATGGTGAAGTCGGTGCCCAGGGTCAGACCATTGTTGCGATAGACCAGAGGCGGCGTGGCATTGTTCACATCCCCGGTGACCATCACCAGATCCAACAGCGAGTCACCATCCAGATCCGCCAGCACGCCAGTGGGCTCAAATAGAGTCGGCCCAGCAAGTGCGACCTGAGAGAAACCAGCGGCCACCGAACCGTCATACAGTACCGGTGCCTGTTGGTTCAGGATCAGGATCACCTCCCCCATGCCCCCAGGCTTCACATCGCCCACCAGCAGATGACAGAGGGTGGCCAGCCCAGGACCAGAGAGCGACGGCAACTGGCTGGGAGCAGCAAAGGTGCCGGTGCCACTGTTGCTGAACACATCCACCGCACCACTGCGATAACCCACCAACACATCCAGGAACCCCGCATTGGTCATGGAGACCACCGCCACGTCCTCCACCAGATCCGCAGAACCACCGGGCAGGGTTGGCGGCGTCAGCTGCAGGGTCTCAGAGGTGTAGATCCCGGCATTGTCCTGCAGCCAGACCATCACCTGGGACCGACTGGCCCGCACCAGATCCTGCAAGCCGTCACCGTTCAAATCCCCCGACGCACAGGCCACGGCCTGGGGTTGGTTGGCCGGCAGCCGCAGACGCTGGTTGTCCAGGTACGGCACCCCGCTATTGGGACTGATCTGTGCCATGGCCGCGCCACCACAAATAATGGCGGCAAGGACAAGGTTGCTGGTAAGCGTCTTGAAGGTCACGACTAGATGGGCGACAAAAGGGGAGGAGCGTCGGCGGGGGATACCCAAGAATACCGCCTCAGCTGGAGGGCTAGGGTAATTGCCTCCAAGACATGCCATCGACGGTGATTTGTCCAGCCTGGGGCCATGATAAGCAGGTCTGGTGCCGCCGCCCACAATGCGGAGCGAACCGAACCAATCTCCCCATGCCAAGGCACTTAGAGCGCCCGGATCCGGATTGCCCGGACCCGGGCCAGATGGGGCAACTGCTGGCGGGGCAGAACTTTTACTGGCAGGGGCCCAAAATCCGCTGCTGGATCTCCCGGGCCGAGACCCAGTCTGCCGCCTGCGCCTACGATCTGAGGGGAGGGTAGTCCATCTGCTCCGAGGTCAATAAAGAAAGGAAGCGGGTGTTCACGAAGATCTTTTCGCGACCGCGTGACTGCTCCTCAAGCACCCCAAGCCCCGCAACTTCCTTAAAGTACTTCGATGCCGTTTCCCTTCTGACTACGGCATCGACATGTAGTGGCAATGAGGTTGGCCCCGGGCCGTATCTGTCCTGGGGGATGGTCGGAGAACAGAGGGGAGCTACCGCATTCGGCCCCTTGTGGACAGGTAGCCCAGACCGAGATTTAGCCGCCGGCGCCGCACACCATGGGAACATTGCTTGCAGCTAGCGTGCCAGGCAATTCCCCAAAACGCCGAGCACTATTGCTCCAGCAAACGGATCACTTCCTTGCTTTCATTGTCGCTTGCCCAATCCAATGGTGTCTGTTGGCCCGATGTTATTGCACTTCGATCCGCGTGATTCGCCAAGAGCAATGCCACCATTTCTGGTCCAGAACACCTTGCGGCCCAATGCAACGCAGTGATCATATTATCGTCGTTATCAACTGCATTCACCTTCGCGCCAGAAGCAAGCAGTAACTTGGCAACCTCGACATGCCCCATGCGGGCTGCCAGATGAAGCGGTGTTTCTCCGTCCTGCTTGCGTGAACTCACAAAGGCTCGATCCTCCTTGAGGAACTTGGCCACCATGTCAGCACGACCCGCAAAGGATGCTCCTAGTGGTATGACGCAGAATTAGTAGGCCTTTATATTAAGCCTCCCTACGCTTGCGGTGCGTAGGTATCGTTGGAGGCAAGACGATGCGCGTTGCAGTAGAGATTCAACTTACCAAGAGCGAGCGAAGCACCCTGACGAATTGGTCACGCAGTCGGAGAATTTCGGTGAGGCAAGCTCAGCGAGCCCGAATGATCCTTCTTGCCGCTGATGGCTACTCGAATGCGGATATAGCTGAGGAGATGAGGGTCAAGCGACACACTGTGGGGCGTTGGCGAAACCGCTTCAGCGAGCATCGCCTCACTGGTATAGAGAAGGACCTTCCTCGGGGAGGTCGTCCCCGTGCGAACGAGGAAGTTGAGAGTGAGATCATCCGCATGACTACGCAAGAGATCCCCGCGAACGCGACACACTGGAGCACGCGACTCCTTGCAGAGGAGATGGGAATCACGCAGTCGATGGTCCACCGCACATGGAAGGCCAACGGTCTGAAACCTCACTTGGTGAAGACGTTCAAGGTCAGCAACGATTCTCGGTTCGAAGAGAAGCTGCGCGATGTGGTAGGTCTCTACCTGAATCCACCCGAGAATGCACTCGTCTTTAGCGCGGACGAAAAGACGTCAATTCAGGCTCTCGATCGGACCCAGAAGAGCCTTCCACTGGTCAAGGGTCGATGCGGCACGATGACTCATGACTACAAGAGGAACGGAACAACCACCTTGTTCGCCGCGATCGAGTTGGGTCACGGCGAAGTGATCGCAACCTGCATGAAGCGACATCGACATCAGGAGTGGATCAAGTTCCTGAGAATGATCGACGAGCAAACTCCAGCTGAACTCGATCTGCACGTCATCGCCGACAACTACGCCACACACAAGCATGAGAAGGTTAAGCGGTGGCTGAAGCGCCATCCGCGATTCCACATGCACTTCATCCCGACAAGCAGCTCGTGGCTCAATATCGTGGAGGGGTTTTTCCGCAATCTTGATCAAAAACGCCTGAAGCGCGACGCGTTTCGCAGCGTCCCTCAACTCAAGAAAGCAATCATGGACTACATCGATAACCACAACGACGATCCGAAGCCGATTGTTTGGACCAAGGCCGCCGACGAGATCCTCGAAAAAGTCGGTCGCGCACGCGCTGCACTGAAAATGCCCCAACAGAGCGCATCACACCACTAGGGCTGGAATCCAATTTGGAAACGAAGCCCTACAACGCCAATCCCGAACCGCCCTCCGACTCGCCATCGTCATCCCCCCGACGGGTGGCGGCGGCATTGCTCATTATCTTCAGCATCCTGCCGGCCTTTCTTGGGTCAGCCTGGATCTACACCTTTGTCTTCACTGACTACCGCTCGCATCGTCGAGGCATGGGAATCCTGATCGCTTTTTTCACCCTTGCCTTTGCAGTCGGGCTGATCAAGTTAGCGATCATGTTATGGCACGGTCGCCGTAAGGCATGATTCGCCTGCTTGCACCAGCTATCGAGAGGGATCGGGATCGCTTAGCCTGTAGTTGTCTCAGAGTGACTCACACTCTGCCGAGAACAAGCAAACTCCGAAGAGGGATGATAGCCAATGCGCAATGCACACACTGGAATCGTAACTACTCTTGCCCTGGCCGTGCTTGCGGCCCTCGCGAGCTGCACTGCGTCACCAAGTGACCAAGGGGAATCCTCAGTTCGCGCCATTCGCTACAGACTCTCTGTCACCGAATCAGGCATGGATGCCATGCACGGCAACTTCCACCGCATCAGCGAGATCTATCTTCCAGACTACGGTGTGGCATTCAACGTGTTCAACAACAAGATGAACGCCTTCCCCATAGACCTAGAGGCACGGCGAAAGCTCTACTCCGGGACGATCGATTTCAGCGGCCAGAACGAAGCGCTGCACGAAAGCGCGCTGCACGAGAACACAGAACAGCTACGACTTTCCCTGGAGATGGCTGAGAGAGTGGTGAGCATGGCAAACCTGACGCAGCAACACTCCGAGCTGCAGATATCCATGGCGAAAAACGCCGAACTCCGAGCATTGCTGTCCAAAGCGATTCTCCCGGGCACCCCAGGGACGGAACCGACTACGGCAACAAAGCGCTGAACACATCCACGAAACCGTGATCCACGGTGGTCGCACTGGCGCGGCGGGCGCCGTTGGTAGCATCCCAGACGTAGACATCCCGGTTGGTAGTGGTCAGGGTGTTGTGGAAGAACAGCACTGGTCCGCCAGTCAGGCCGACGCCAAAGCGATCGTCCTGGCCTGAGTTGGCCACCACTTCCAGCGTATCCGTACCTTCATTCCAGTGATGCAGGTCATCCTGCAGACCGGCAGTGATCTTCAACACGAAGTTGCCAGCGCTGGTCTCCCCCGCATAGCTGTAGGCCATGGCCGCCACCGTGACAGCGGTCTCCGCCACCGCGTCGTACCGCCGCACGCCCACACCCACCGCCTGGCTGTAGACCACCGAGCCGTTGGCCAGCACTGCGTCGAATACATAGGCCGTGGCACCCGCCGTGTCCATGGTGTCCAAAGCCCCGGCGCTCTCGTCCCACAGGAACATGTCGTCGTTGCCGCCACCGGTCTGCCGTTGGATCACCACGTCGTCCAGCGAGGTCACCGCCTGGAACACATCCTGGTCAGCCGTTCCCGACAAATCCGTGTCCGTGTTGGTGGCCGTTGCAAAGCTGTGCACATCGTAGTCCGAGCCCGCGCCCTCCACCGTATAGATCACCTTGTTCGCAGCGGTGACCCCGTGGAACACCTCGTTGCTGGCGGAAGTGGCAATGGCCGTGCTGGAGGTGGTGCCTGGGTTCCACACGTACAGGTCGTCGTTACTGCCAGTGACCTGAGCGGTGAACAGCACCCGGTTGTCGCTGGTCTGGCCAACGTAGGTTTTGTCCAAGGTGTCCAGGGCGGGCACATCTGCCCCCACCTGCACCACACCCAGACCATTCAGGTAGAGATAGAGGTCGTTCTCCGTCGCCCCGCCCAGGCGGCTGAACAGAACCCCGCCGTTGGGTAGCACTGCCTGGATGGCTTCCTGATTGGCGTGGTTGGAGATCAGGATCGAGCTGTCTTCGTCCACGTCGTAGAGATAGAGATCTCCCTGGCCACTGGCATTGCGCTCGTAGTAGACCAGACCTGCAGAGTTCACAAAGGCATTGCGATCATGCTGGCCATCGGTCTTGGAAACCACGCGGGTAAAGCTGGTGGCGCTGTTGAAGACCATGAGATCCGTGTCGGCAGCAGAGCCGGTGGTGAAGAACACATGACCATCACTGGTCTTGGCCTGGTAGAACTCGTCGGTGAGCATGCCGGGATCCGTGCCCAACTGCAGCGTCTGCTTGCTAGTTGGGTCATAGACGAACAAATCCGTCTGCCCGCCCAGCACTCGCTCATAGACCACTTGGCCCTGAGCCAGACTGGCCTTGAAGGTGTGGACCACGCCCTGGGCACCGGTGACTTCATGAAAGCTTTCGCTGTAGAAATCGCCGGCGGGCAGCGGCGCAGAAGTGTTGGCAGTGCCCTGATCCACCAGCAGCAAGTTGCTGCCAGCGGTGAGCACGGCCAGGTTCGCTGTCTTCACCTTCACCGTGAAGCTGATGGGGGTTATCTTGCCACCGGTGTCGGTCACCTGCGCATCCACGGTGAATTCACCCAGGCTAGGAAAAACCCGGCTATAGGTGGAGGTAGCAAAGCTGCCACCGCCATTCACCACGCCGTAAACCAGAGGGTCCCCTTCCCGATCGGTGACGTAGGTGGACAGATCCAGGTTGAAGGTTGCACCACTGGGTGCAACCTGCGCTGGGATGCTGCTCACCCGCGGGGCAGAATTGGTGACTTTCTTGCCGCAGCCACTGCTGATAACAGCTGCCAGGGCAAGAAGAGAAACAACGCGACTCAAAGATGCTACGGCCATATCGCTCCTGATAGGAATCGAGGGCCCATGCTGTGGGCCCTTCACCCCTTGGATCGACTACGGCTTGAGGGTGCATTGAGTCAGGTCGGGAAGCCCCCTCCCCATGGCAAGGCCGGGGCCTAGCTTTTGCGCTTTCTTGCCCTGACTTTCCGGCCGTTCTTCCCAACGCTCTTCTTGCCTGCCTTCTTACTGTTCTTCCGGCCAACCTTCTTGTCAGCAAAAACCGCGTCGTAGACCTGTTGGAACTGGTCCACGTAGATGAAGCGCAGGCCCTTCACCAATTCAGGCTTCAGTTCCTCCACATCACGGCGGTTTTCCGAAGGCAGGATCACCCGCTTGATGCCCAGGCGATGGGCCGCCAGCACCTTCTCCCGCACGCCACCGATGGGCAGCACCTCACCCACCAGGGTGAGTTCGCCGGTCATCGCCATATCCTGCGGCACCATCTTGCCGGTGAGCACGGAGACCAGGCCACAGGCGATGGCAATGCCGGCGGATGGGCCATCCTTGGGAATGGCGCCGGCGGGGAAGTGCACGTGGAAGTCCCGCTCGGTGAGCGGGTCGCAGTTCAGACAGAAGCGCTTGGCCTGACTGCGCAGGAAGCTCAGGGCGATGCGGCAGGACTCAGACATGACGTCCCCCAGGCTGCCGGTGAGAGTGAGGCCACCCTTGCCCTTGGTGCTGACCACTTCAATGAACAGCACATCACCACCGTGGGGAGTCCAAGCCAGACCCTGCACCACACCGGGCAAGAGCACATGCCGTTCGCCATCTTCTTCGTAGCGTGGCTGCCCCAGGTAGCGGACCAGCTCATCCTGCTTGATGCGTCCCGGCAGACGGCGGCGGTTGGCCACCGCCATAGCTGCCTTACGGCAGGTCTTGACAATGGTCTTTTCCATGCCACGCACGCCGGCCTCGCGAGTGTAGCCCAGCACCATTTGCTTGAGCACCGGCGCTGAGATGGTGAGCTGCTTGCGGGTCAGGCCATGGCGCTCCAACTGTTTGGGCACCAGATGGCGCAGACCAATCTGTACCTTCTCCGACAACAGATAACCCGGTAGTTCGATGACCTCCATGCGATCCCGCAGCGGTTCGGGGATCTGCGGCAGGGCATTGGCAGTGGCCAGGAACAACACCCGAGACAGGTCGAAGGGCACGTCCAGGTAGTGATCCAGGAAGCTCTGGTTCTGCTCCGGGTCCAACACTTCCAGCAGGGCCGAAGCTGGATCGCCACGGAAGTCCGCACCCAGCTTGTCGATCTCATCCAGCATCATCACCGGGTTGTTGGAACCGCAGGATTTCAGCCCCTGCATGATGCGGCCAGGCATGGCACCGATGTAGGTACGACGATGGCCCTTGATCTCGGCCTCGTCCCGCATGCCGCCCAGGGAGAAGCGCCAGAACTCGCGGCCCATGGCTCGCGCAATGCTGCGCCCCAGGCTGGTCTTGCCAACACCGGGAGGGCCAGCAAAGCAGAGGATGGAACCCTGATGCGCAGGCTTGATGCGGCGCACTGCCAGGAATTCCAGGATCCGGTCCTTCACCTCTTCCAGGCCATAGTGATCCTCGTCCAGGGTCTGTGCCGCCACCTTCAGGTCCCGCACATCCTGGGTAGAGACAGACCAGGGCAGGGTGACCAGCCAGTCCAGGTAGTTGCGCACCACCGAGTACTCACCGGATTCCACCGGCGTGGTGCGCAGGCGATTCAGTTCCTGTTCCGCCCGCTTGGCGGCGGCTTCCGGCATGTTGGCGGCGGCCATGGCCTCTTCCAGGCGCTGGATCTCCGCCTGCCGCACATCCGGCTCCTCGCCCAGCTCGCGGCGAATGATCTTCAACTGCTCGCGCAGGAAGTATTCCTTCTGCGCCTTTTCCGCCTTCTCGCGAATCTCCTGCTGGATGCGATTGCCCAATTCAGTGAGCTCCAACTCACCCATCACCAGTTCCAGGGCAATGTACATGCGCTGGTTCACATCCAAGGTTTCCAACAACCGTTGCCGCTGATCCAACTCCTTGACGAAGTAACTGCCGGCAAAGTCCGCCAGTTGCGCCGGCTGGTCAATGTTGAGAATGGCGGTGCTGACGTCTTCGCCGTAGGTGTCGGAGGCGCGCACGATGGCGCGCAGGTGTTGCTCCAGCTTGCGGTGCAGGGCCTTGCCCCGCTTGCCCTTGGCCGGGATGTCCACCAGGGTCTCGGCCTTCACCAGCAGGAAGCCGCCCTTGGGCTTGAGGAACTTGGCAACCTTGGCCCGCTGCAAGCCCTGCACCATGGCAGAGGCATTGCCATCGGGCAACTTGAGAGTCTTCAGGATGCGAGCAATCACCCCCACCCCATGAAAATCCTCCGGCTTGGGCGCTGCCTCTCCTGCCTCGCCGTCCTCGACTAGCTCTTTCTGGGTCAGTAGCAGCACATAGCCACTCTGGCTCTCGGCCTGGCTGATGATGTCCTTGGACTGCTGGTTGTCCAGCAGGATGGGCATCATCAGGTTGGGAAAGGGCACCGCCCGGCGCAGAGGAAACACGAAGAGGGTCTCCGGCAAGTCCTGCTGGACGGTGAGAGCCTTGGCCAGATCCGGGCCTTCAATGGCGATGCCGCCGACGATGTCTAGTTCCTCTTCATTCATTGCGATTGGTGGCCAAATTCATGGCGAGTGGGGATCAAGCGTAGCCTGGGACAGGGCCCGGAGGAACAGACGCTCCGCATGTTGTTCGGTGGAAGCCAGGCCGCCCAGATCCTGCAGCCGTTGGTGCAGGTTATGGGCTGCCTGGCTGATGGGTAGATTCAGCAGGGCCTGAGGAGCGGCGGCGGCCACCGCCATGCAGGCCGGGCAACCTTGAGCCCGCCATGCCAGGGCGACAATGAGGTCATCCTGCAGGCGACAATCCACCTGCACATGATCCCCGCAAACCGGATGCTCCGCCTCGCCGCTGCGCACATCAGGGCCCTCCAGTTGGCCAGCCCCCTCGGCAGCCAACATGACTTGCCGCATCTCCTGGCTCACCAATTCAACTTCACCAACTGTCTCCGCCATCGGGGCCCGGCTGTGCCGGTGCCTGCAACCGTGGCGGGGCCTGATAGAAAAAGAACTCGTTTTGCATAAACTGGCAGCCCTGGCTGAGCAGGAACAAAGCCAAAAGCATGGGCCAACACAGGCTCTTCAGCCGACACGGTCTCGGCCAACACAGCCTCAGACAAGACAGTCGCTTCATTGCTCCAACTCCTCAGCCCAAAGGTCGGCGAAGGATTCGCGCCGGCGGATAGGCCGCACCTGCTCGCCATGCACCAGGACCTCCGCCGGGCGACGACGGCTGTTGTAGTTTGAAGCCATGCTGAAACCGTAAGCGCCGGCGGCGAAAACTGCTAGCAAGTCACCCCGCTGCATGGCCGGCAGGGGGTAGGCCTTGGCCAGGAAATCCCCGCTTTCACACACTGGCCCCACCACATCCTGGGGATAGGTGGCGGCAGAGCTTTCTGCCACCGGGGCTATGGGATGCTTGGCCCCATACAGGGCCGGCCGGATCAGCTCGGTCATGGCAGCATCCACCAGGGTGAAATGGTGCTGGCCGGAACTCTTGCTGCCCAACACCTTGCACAGCAGGATGCCCGCATCGGCGGTGAGGAAACGCCCCGGCTCCAGCACCGGCGTCAGGCCTCGGGCAGCCAGCCGAGGCAGCAGCTGCCGGCCCAGATCCTGCACATCCAAGATGCCTTTGCCATCGCCGTAGCTGACACCAAAACCGCCGCCCAGGTCGTAGTACTTGAGGCCTTCACTGCGGCAGGCTTCGCCATCCATGAACTCTTCTACCCGACTGAAGGCTTCCAGGTAGGGTGAAACCTGGCGCAGCAGTGAGCCCAGGTGGACATGGTAGCCCACTAGATCAAGGGAATCGGAAGCGGCAATGCGCCGCACCAGCTTGCCGGCAGTGACCAGGTCCAAGCCGAACTTATCTTCCTTGCGGGCGGTGGCGATGTAGGTGTGGGTGCCCGCATCCAGGTCCACGTTCAGGCGCAGGGCAACTTGAATGGGGCGCCCCAGGACCTTGCCTTGCTCCTCAAGCAAGGCCAATTCGTACTCTGACTCCACATTGAAGAACAACAGGCCGGCCTGCAAGGCATCGCGGATCTCCCAACTCTCCTTGCCCACACCGGCGAACACTGCCTGATTGCTTGGCAATCCCACCGCTTGCAGGCGCTTCAACTCACCGCCGCTGACCAGATCAAAGCCAGCCCCCAAGTCATGGAAGAGCTTGAGAATCTGCAGGTTGCTGTTGCTCTTCACTGCATAGCAGATGTGGCTGCTGTCGCCAAAGGCTGTGCGCAGCAGGGCAAAGCGGTCCGCCATGGCCTGCTGGCTGTAAACGTAGAGCGGCGTGTCGAAGCGCTGTGCCAGGTCGGCGAGAGCGACTGCCTCACAGTGGAGTTGGCCCTCACGGTAGGCGAAATATGGGGCCCACTCCATACGCCTGTCAGTTGGCCGAGGAAGACAAACGCATCTTCAGACGAGAAAGTACCCGACCATGGATCTGACAGATGCGGGATGCGGACAGATGCAGCTTGCTGGCCACTTCCTTGCCACTCAAACCCTCCAGATAGTGCAGCCGCAGGACATTCCACTCCAGGGGCTGCAGGGAGGCCTCGATCTTCTCCAACAATTCACGGCGATGGATAGCCTCAATGGGGGTTTCCTGCTCCGTGTCCTCCAAGGATGCCAGCAGATCCGCATCGCTTCGTTCGCCCCGATCCAGATCCTGGTTGCGGCCATTGTTGGCAGCATGGGACTGCACCGGCAGATGCAGAGCATATTGCTGGCGGAAGCGGCTCTCGCTCACACCCAGCTCGGTAGCCAGCTCATCATCGGAAGGGTCCCGTTGCAGGCTGCGGCGCAGGCGCACCTGGGCCTCATCCCGCAGACGCAGCCGGGAACGATACAGGCGGGGCAAGAAGTCCATGTTGCGTAGCTCATCCAGCATGGCGCCACGCACCCGAATGCGCATGAAGGCCATAAAGATGGTGCCGCGCTCGGGGCGGAAGTTCTCGATGGCCTGGATCAGTCCCCAGACACCGGCATGGGTCAGGTCGTCTACGTCCACCGAGCGGGGCAGGCGCAGCCACAGCACTCGAGCCATCTGTTGCACCTTGCCGCGATAGTTCTCCACCAGCAAGTTACGCAGCTTCACGCTGCGAGTCTTCTGATAGCGCAGCAGCATGGCATCGCCGTTAGCTTCGACGCTGGTTGCGCCAGCAGCAGAGCTGCCATTCTTCGATCTCGGTTTTGAAGTTGTTCGCTTGATGATTCTCACTCCCAACTGCCCAAGTTCACTGCATGCATGGTGAACGACCAGTGATGAAAGGTACGAATACCAGACTTTGTGTACTGCCGATCGAGAAAAAGTCTAACGCACAAACTACTGCATGCAATCATCAACAGGTGATACCTGCAGACCAAGTTGCTGCATGACTGCAGTTTCTTGTTCCCGCATGGCAAGACGATCCTGGCTTTCGATATCGTCAAAACCGCAGACATGCAGGATGCCATGGATGACATAGAGGGCCAATTCCGCCTGCGCTGCATGCCCGCGTTGGGCCGCAACACGGTTTGCACACTCCACACTCACCACCAGATCAGCATCACCATCCATGGCGAATGAAATAACGTCGGTAGGCGTGGGATCGCCCATGAACTGGTCATGGATCTGGCTTATCCCCGCATCATCGGTGAGTAGCAGCGACACTTCCATCTCCGGCTGCTGCACGTGGTTAAGCACTGTACTAACAACTTTCTCCAGAAACGTGACGTCACTGGCGGGGCGAAACTGATCGTTCACCTCCAAGGCCACCTAGGACTCCTGTTCGTAGGCCCGCAGGATCCTTTGCACCACGTCGTGCCGCACGATATCGCCTTTCTCCAGCCGGGTAATGTGGATGCCATCAATCTTGGCCAGGCGCTGCACCGCATCCACCAGCCCAGACTGCACTTGCGGCGGTAAGTCCACCTGACTTGGGTCACCGGTGACCACCATGCGCGAGCCCTCGCCCAGACGGGAAAGAAACATGAGCATCTGTGGTACCGTGGTGTTTTGCGCCTCGTCCAGGATGACAAAGGACTCATTCAACGTGCGGCCCCGCATGTAGGCCAGGGGACAAACCTCAATGATTTCCCCCTCCAGGTAGCGCATGCGCTGTCCCGGCTCTAGCAAGTCATGCAATGCGTCGTACAGGGGGCGCATGTAGGGATCCACTTTGGCTTGGAAGTCACCAGGTAGAAAGCCCAGCTTTTCGCCGGCCTCCACCGCCGGTCGCACCAGGACAATACGGCGTACCGAGCCTTCGCGGGCGGCCTGCACTGCGGCGGCCACCGCCAGATAGGTCTTGCCAGTGCCCGCCGGCCCCATGGCAAACACCACATCGTGCTTGGCCAGGGCTTGCAGGTAGCGTTTCTGCCCAGGGCTACGGGCCTTGACCCGCATCTGCCCATTGCCCTCAAGGCTGGTAGTCTTTGCCGCAGGGGTGGACAGAGCGCGAAGCTGGTCTGCCACATCGCTGGGACCCAGCTCCTTACCACTTCGCAATGATGCCAAAGCCACTTCCAACACCTGCCGCACCTGGCTCACATCCTGCATGCGGCCCATCAGGCGCAGCGCGTCCCCCCGCACCAGCAGGTTGACACCCAGCAACTCCCGAATCAAGCGGGCATTGCTGTCGAGAGGTCCCAGGATGGCTCGCGCCTCTTCCAGGTTTTGCAGTTGGATTTCTTCGCCGGGAGTTGTGTCTTTCAAGTCAGGATGTTCAGCACGAGGAAGTAGGCGGGGAAGGAAAACAGCAGGCTATCCATCAAGTCAAGAACCCCGCCGTGCGCCGGCAACAGGGTGGAAGAATCCTTCACCCCACAACGGCGCTTCAACAGGGACTCTACCAGATCACCGATCTGGGTGGTCAGGTTCAGCATGATTCCAATGGCAAGAAATACCCACCATTCGGCCTGCACTTCTGGCAGCAGCAAAGGACCACTGAGGAAGAAGGCCAGGGCACAGGAGGTGACCAGACTGCCCAAGGCTCCTTCGATGGTCTTGCCGGGACTGATATGCGGGATGAGCTTGTGCCGCCCCAAGGCCACACCAAAGAGATAGCCGCCGATGTCACCGCCCTTGCATACCAGAACCACGAAGAGCAGTGAGTTGAGGTGACGCAGGGACAGGCCCTGGGCCAGGTAAAGGGGCCAGGCCACCAGCAGGAAACCCAGCAGGGTGCTGCCCATTTCTTCCAGGCCGTGGCTCATGCCCTTGGGGGCCAGGCCGCGTAAGGCCAGGGGAAAGAGCAGGAACATGGTGCCCAGTACCAGGGGATAGAGTTCGTGGTCGGTGGACTTCCAGCCAAACAAGAAGGCGGAGGACACCAGCAACAGGGTCATGCCCAGCAACAAGCCCGAGGCCACCTGGAACTCGGCCTTGCGCATCATGTTGATGTATTCCAGCATGCCGCCCATGGCCAACAGGCCCAGGAGAACGGCGGAACAGATGCCGTTGGTGTAGTTCTTATCCAGCAGGAACACGCCTGCCACCATGGCCAGCATGAGAGGCCCGAAGATGAAGCGAATGCGCAGCTCTGAGTTCTTTGCCAAACTGGGTTGTCCTAACCTTCTTATCTCTGCCTAGGGAATCACCGAACCATACTTGCGGGTGCGCTGGCCAAAATCCTCAAAGGCCTGCCACAGATGTTGGCGACGGAAGTCCGGCCATTCCACCTCGCTGATATGAATCTCGCTATAACTCACCTGCCAAAGCAGGAAATTACTGATGCGGCGCTCATTGGCGGTACGGATCAACAGGTCGGGATGGGGCAGCTTTGGTTGGTATAGGTGCGCCGAAATCAGCTCCTCGCTGATGTCCTCCGGCGATAGCTCGCCGTTCTTGACCTTTTGCGCCAAGGCCACCATGGCGTCCCGCAGCTCAGCACGGCCGCCATAGGAAATGGCCAGACACAGGTCCATGCCGGTGTTGCCTGCGGTCATGTCCATGGATTCCTGCAGGGTCCTCCGCACCGAGGCCGGCAACTTCTCGATGCGCCCGGCGTGCAGCAGGCGCACATTGTTGTCCATCATGGTCTTGCGCTCCTTCACCAGGAAACGCTCCAGCAAAGCCATGAGCATCTTGATCTCCAGGGCTGGTCGCTGCCAGTTCTCCTCGGAGAAGGCGTAGAGGGTCAAGGCCTCAACACCCAACTGCGCGCACTCCTCTGTCACTTCCCGCACGGCGGTGGTGCCGCGCTCATGACCTTTGATGCGCGCCCATCCATGCCGCTTGGCCCAACGGCCGTTGCCATCCATGATGACCGCCACGGAACGTGGGACAGCCAGGCTGTGTGGACGAGTTGGTTGAGCCGTCACCGTCTTATGACCTGCTCCCTTCCTGGCCCCACGGAGATCAAAGTCACCGGCACGCCAAGCTGGGCTTCAATGGCTTCGATATAGGTGCGCGCTGCCGCTGGCAAAGCCTGGTACTGGCGCACCTTGGTGATGTCCTCATCGAAGCCGGGAAACTCCTGGTAGATCGGCTTGATCTGCTCCACTTCGAAGGCTGGGAAGCAATCGCTGCGCTGACCATCCGCCAGTTCATAGGCAATGGCCATGCCCAAGGTCTTGAAACCCTGCAGCACATCCAGATTGGTGATGACCAGATCGTTGATTCCCGAAACCTGCACGCCATAACGGGCAGCCACCGCATCGAACCAGCCAATGCGCCGGGGGCGACCGGTAGTGGAACCAAATTCCTTGCCGGCGGTGCGCAGTCGATCAGCCAGATCGCCATGCAGTTCGGTGGGGAAGGGCCCTTCGCCCACCCGGGTGGCATAGGCCTTGAGCACGCCATGGGTGCGCTGCAAGCCGGCGGGCGCCATGCCAGTGCCGGAAGCGACGCCACCGGTAGAGGCGTTGGACGAAGTCACATAGGGATAGGTGCCATGATCCACATCCAGCAACAAACCCTGGGCACCTTCCAGCAGGATTTTCTTACCGGCGGCCTCCGCCTGACGCAGCAGGTGCCCCGTGTCGACGATGGCGGCGGACAACTCCTGGCCGAGAGCCAGCAACTGGTTCAGCAAGGGCTCCAGTTCAACCTGCGGCTGGTCCACGGCAGCCAGGAAGGGGTTGTGATAGGTCAGCAGACGTTCCAGTTGTTGGCGCAACAAGTCCGGACGCAACAGGTCGCCCATGCGCAGTCCCAGGCGCGCTGCCCGGTCCGCATAGGTGGGACCTATGCCACGGCCTGTGGTGCCGATGGCATGCTTGCCGCGCAGGGTTTCGGCAGCGTGGTCCATGGCCTGATGCAAAGGCAGGACCAGATGGCAGCGCTCGGAGACCCAGAGGTTTTTTCCCAGGTCCACGGTGAAACCATGTTCACGCAGGCTGCGAATTTCGCCAACCAGGTGGAAGGGATCCACCACCACACCATTGGCCACAACATTGACCACACCGGGGCGGCGAATGCCACAGGGGATCAAGTGCAAGACCAGGCGTTCGCCGTCGTGGATCAGAGTGTGGCCGGCGTTGTGGCCGCCGCCGTAGCGGACCACGTACTCCGCTTCTTCGGAGAGCAGATCAATGATCTTCCCCTTACCCTCATCACCCCACAAAAGACCGATTACGCAAGAACTGGGCATATGGAAACTGGCACCCTAAGAGGCAAAAGGGCGAGCAGCATATCGCCCCCGCCGCCAGGGAGAAGGACCAACCTGTGGCAGGCGCGGGGAAGAAGGAAACTAGATCTATTACGTCATAACGTATATTGTATACGCTGCAACATATTTCAAGTCGCTCCGCAGAAATACAGGCTCTCCTTCCACAAGAAGAACCATGCAAGAGACCTGCCTTCCAACCGATCCCCCTGCCTTCCAACACCTGCAGCATTTTCGCCAGCAGGCCCTGCCCAGCATGATGCGCAAGCTTGCCTGTTGGAAGGGCCTGCCAGCCCAGGCGCAGAGCGAGCTGCTGGAAGATAGCTTGCAAGAGCTGGCAGTGGACTGCCTGGAGAACGCTCCCCTCATCTGCAGCCTGCCCGCACGCCAACGCCACAGCCGCTGGTTTCGCATGTTGGAAAAGTATCACTACCAATGGCGGGTTCGTTCGGAACGGCGGCGTGAACCAGGCATGGCCCTGGATGAACTTCCCGGCGATGCCAGTCCCAACAACCCTGAATTGGCATGGGAACAGCTGCCCCCCTCCCCAGCACTGACCTGCCCCTGCTGAAAGACCTGCTGCACAAGGGCGCCTTCATGAAGAACGGGCGCATCAACCACCAGGAAAGTGCCGAGCACTTGCAGGTATCGCCCCAGGAAATCCGCCGCTGCTGGGAACGGGTGGCCAACGCCATGGGCTATGGGCAGGACTTCTTGAACTTCTGGAGCCGCCGACTGGGCGAAGCCCTGTTGGGATTGGCGGCAGACCTGTTGCGCGACCAGGCCCAGATACAAGTGTATCGCCAACAACAACGGCAACGCCCCGACCCCAAAGCTCGCCTGGGCCGGGTGCAACGCATTCGCAAACAACTTGGCTGCCGTCCCCTGCCTGCCCAGCTGAAAAACATGCTGGCCCGCTATTGTGGGCGGGGAGTGCGCAGGCAACTGCAGGCCTTGACCATCCTGGGTGACGCGCAGATCTTGCTGCCCAAGGAACCGGCCACCCATCTCTGGACTTACGAAGCCTGTCTGGTGGCCAGGGATCTCCGGGGAGCAATGCAAAGCCTGCGCCGTGCCCGCCACTGTGGGGCAGAGCCGGTGGCCTGCCTGTTGGCCAGGGCTCGACTGTTGGAAGCCCGACAACGGGATGCTCAGGCCCTGACCTTGTTGCAGCGACAGCTGACCAGGCACCCCCGTGATCCACGCCTGCTGCAGGCCATTGCCAGCCTTACAGAACCTTCGCCAGCGCCTGCGCCAAGGCATGCTCCAAGTCCCGATCACCGCGCACCGGAGTCTTATGCGGCATGCCATCAAAGCCCATGCGCAGGTACTGCACTTCCACCACAACCTGCAATACCTGCTGCTCATTCAGAAACACTGTCGCCCGCTTGAAACCACCCACGTCCTGGCGTTGGTGCGGCAGCCATTCACTCTGCAGGCGGAAGGCCTGGGCATCCACCTGGGCCAGACGCGGATAGAACAACTGCAGCGTATGCTGCACCCGCATGAAGGCATCTGCCGGCAGGGGAAGCGAATGTTCCACTGCCTCAGGTTGATAGGGCAGGCTACAAGAGGAACCTAACCAGAGACCTGCAAGCGCCAGCAGGATTCTCAAGCCTTGCCCCATCCGCCGCCACCAGGGGTATCCACCCGCACAGCGTCACCCGGTTGCAAGGACACCGAACCCTTGATGGGCAGAGCTGACCAGGACTTGCCACCTGCACCTCGGCGCAGGCTGGCGGCAAAACCTTTGCCCGGCTTGCCACCGGCATGCCCGGGCGGCGGCACCTTGCTGCGCTCAGCAAACAGCGACACAGTGGTATCTGCCAACAAGGTCAGCTCCTTGCGCAGACCATCGCCGCCGCGATGCTTGCCCTTGCCACCGGAACCGCGACGCAGGGTCAGGGCATCCACCTGCAGCGGGTAACGCAGTTCCATTTCTTCCACCGGCGTGTTGCGGGTGTTGGTCATATGGGTCTGCAGGGCGGAACTGCCATCCCCCCAGGGCCCAGCCCCCGCACCCCCAGGAATGGTCTCGTAGTAGGAATGATGCTCACCACTGCGCGGATCCACTCCGCCGAAGGACAGGTTGCTCATGGTGCCAGCAGAAGCCGCCGGCACCCGATCCCCGCATGCCTTGGCCATGGCTTGCAGAACCAGATCCACCAGACGCTGGCTGGTTTCCACATTGCCACCAGCCACCGGCGCCGGTGCCACCGGATCCAAGAGACTGCCATGCTCCGTATGCAATCGGATGCGCCGGAACAAACCCTGGTTGGTGGGCAGACGCGGCGGACAGAGGCAGCGCAACACATAGACACAGGCGGCCATGACAATGCTGCGGTTGGCATTGATGCCACCACGCGCCTGCCTGGCAGTGCCGGAAAAATCAAAGTCCAGGCTCTGCCGCTTGATGCTCAAGCGCAACCGCATCTTGAAGGGCCCGGCACCGGTGCCGTCATCCTCCATGCAATCTTGGGCCAGGTATTCCCCCTCCGGAATGGACTTCAACACCTGCCGCACCACCCGCTCGGAATAATCCATGAGGTGATGGCAGTAGTCCCGCACCACCTTGGCACCCTGCTCTTCTACCATGGCCAACAAGCGCTGCTCCGCCAGAGCCAGCGCCGCATCCTGCGCCTGCAGATCCACCCGCCGCTCCTCCGGCCCACGCACATTGGCCATCAGAATGCGCAACACATCCGGGTTTGTTTTGCCGGCCTTACGAATCTTCACCGGCGGCAGCACCAGGCCCTCGGCAATCAGGTCCGCGGCGATGCCCATGGAGCCGGGCACCGAGCCACCAATGTCCGCATGGTGTGCACGATTCACCAGATAGAAGGCCGGCTTCTTGCCCTTGCCCAAGAACACCGGCCGCACCATGGTCAGGTCCGGCAGGTGGGTGCCTCCGGCGTAGGGATCATTCAAAAGCACCACATCGCCCCGATCCAAGGACATGTTTGCCTGCACCGCCTTGACCGAGTCACCGGCACTGCCCAGGTGCACGGGAATGTGCGCCGCCTGCGCCACCAATTGCCCATCGCCATCGAACAGGGCACAGGAAAAATCCCGCCGCTCGCGGATGTTGGGGCTGATGGCGGTGCGCTGCAGCAGGGCACCACTCTCCTCACATACTGCCGCCAGCAAGTGATGAAAGACTTCCAGACGAATGGGATCAGGTTTCTGCATGTCTGACCTCCACCCTATCCACCTTGTGCTTGGGCCGCCAGATGGATGTGGCACAAGGATCATGCTCAGCTGCTCGCTTTGCCGCCGCCTGCCGGCTGTTGGTGGCATAGCAGTAGACGCAACCAAAGCGACAGGTGTCATAGGCACCAATGTCCACCGACTGCACACATCCACAGTCCTGGCGGGTGGGCCGGGCTTTCAACTTGTGCGCTGGCGGAGAACTCTCACCTAGCTGCTGGCCACGCACCAGCATCACTCGGGCTAGATCAATGCAACGGGACTTCTGCACCCCATCACCCACCAGGCCATCCTCACAACAGGAGAACAACTGCATGCCATGGGCCTGGGCTATGTCTCTAAGCTCATGAGTCAGGGCGCGCTGGGCCGGCAGGTCCGGAGCCTGCACTTGCAAACCCTGCTCCCGCTCCAAGCGCTGCATGTTGCGCTTGGTCTTGCCATACATGTCCAGAAAGGAAAGGGTGCAGTGCCTGGTCACTCCCTGCAGTGATTTTGCCAACTCAGCAAAGCGTTGCCGGTGATAGTCCACAGGCGTCTGCGAACTCAAGATGATGGGGTCATAACGCCAACACACAGCATCCGGCCCCAGTACCTCGGCCAACTCTCGCGCCTTGTCCACCGCCACCTCTACCGGCGGATTGTGCGACTCCAAGGATTTGGCATAGCCGTTGATGGTGAAGTGAAAATAGCAGGCATGACCCAGCTTGCGGATGGCTGGCAAATGCGGCAGCAGCGGGCCTGGGTTGCGAGTCCAAAAGGCCAGAGCCAGACAATCCTCCGGCAGCAGCGAAACCTTCTGCATACGCCCATTGAAGGGCTGCACCCATTCACAGTAGCCGGCCTGCAACCGGCGCATCAGCCAAGGACTGAAGAAGGCCGGGATGTCGGTGCGGCGGCTGGCAGAGATGATGTGGGGCATGGAACCTATTACCCATCCCATATGGCATTATGGCTTCAACTCAAGGCACAGTCGTCATGGGCACCCAGTTGGTCGCCAATTGAAAGGTGTCACAACCCGCACCACAACCGTCTGCCGTATAGACCAAGGCGGCATGATGCAGGGTAACGCCAAGAGCAACAGGTGTTGGGCCAAAGGTGTGCAAAGAGGGCAGCGCCTTGCCAAACAAACCCAGAGCACCTTTCCAACCCACGAAGGTGGGAGCACCACCGCCCAGTTGGGTCAGACCAATGACAAAGCTGGTCAAGGGATCGGGCTGGTTCAGGGGAATGACTACGCCAGGAGCCATGGTGACACCAGGGGTGTCACCACTGGCGGCAAAACCGGTGAACACCCAGTAGTTTTGCAGGGCATTGGCCACACCAGCATCAAGGGTCATGGTCTGGGTATTGGCCAGACTCACTGACAATTCGTGAGTATCCACCGTCAGGGATAGGGGCGTTCCGGAAGCAACCTGTGCAGCACCAACACCTCCATCCAGAGGAGAACCCACTACAAGATCCGCATAGCCATCCGCGTTCACATCACCAGCACCGCTTACGGCAACACCATCCAAAGCGCTGAGCACAGCGCCATTCACCCCGGAAAACACCCTGGCGCTTCCGGCGGCGACAAGTTGACCCCCCACAATCAGATCCGCATAGCCATCTCCGTTCGTATCACCCGCACCACTGACCGACCAACCAAAACGATCCTCTACGGACTCGCCATTAAAGGTATGGATAATAGATCCATTCGCCCCCGAGAACACTTGCGCACTGCCGGAGTTGGCACCAGCAGCATCATCCGTATAGGCGCCCACAATCAGGTCTCCATAACCGTCTGCGTTCACATCACCAGCATTGCCCACCGACACTCCAAACTGGTCGCCGGCGGAATTGCCATTAAGAGTGTAGAGCGCAGCGCCATTGACCCCTGAGAAAACCCGCGCACTGCCAGAATCAACACCCGTGCTGTCATCTGTAATCGCCCCAACAATAAAGTCTGCGTATCCATCAGCATTTACGTCGCCAGCACCACTCACCGACCAGCCAAACTGATCGAGGCTCGCATCCCCATCCATAGTGTAGAGCACAGTACCATTGGCACCGGAAAGGACCGCTGCACTGCCCGATAGGGCGCCTGCGTTGTCATCAGCAGGGGCCCCGACAATCAGGTCCGCATATCCATCCCCGTTCACATCCCCGGCACCGCTCACTGAGCTGCCGAACTTGTCGGAGGCAGAATTTCCATCAAAGGTAAAGAGAACACTGCCGTTCACCCCGGAGAACACCCGCGCACTGCCGGAATTGCCGGCAGTATTGTCATCTTCGGGAGCCCCCACAATCACATCCGCATAACCGTCCCCGTTCACATCCCCGGCACCACCTACGGAAGCGCCAAATGAGTCATTAAATGAGTCGCCGGCAAATCTGTAGAGAAAATTCTGATCGGACAGGATCAACAATGAATCGGCAAATTGAACACGTTCCACATGGCTCAGGGTATCTGTGCCATCGGTGCCTACATTGTCCACAACCGTGAGCACACCGGCGTTGTTGGTGATGCTGTAGTTGCCATAGATCCCCTTGTAAACAACCTTATCCAGTCCTTGATCGCCAGTGATGGCATCGTCGCCAGCACCACCTACCAGAACATCATCACCTGCTCCTCCATCTATATCATCATTCCCAGGTCCACCATGGAGAACATCGTTGCCAACCTCACCAGAAATAGTGTCGTCCCCTGCATTGGACCAGATGATGTCATCTCCATCGGCACCAGAGAGTGTAAGATCCCCTAGGAGTCTGCCCCACGGGAAGTCAACTTAGCGTCTCCCAGGTGGCAGCTGGATAAGTCATTAGTGGGGCTGGGAAAACCCAGATCGTCCGATCCTACATCAATCTTGGGCCTGGGACCATGATGACGATTGTGAGGTGCTTCTTGGCCTGTAATAGCCCGATTCCCTCGGTTTTCACATCGCCAGCTTTCCATGCAGCCTTCTCAGGTTGGTTGCAAGACAGATTAGATCCCACTCACCGCTTACCTTCGCCATACCTCGCATGCTGAAGGACCGAAAACCGCTCACGTTTTTGATCCAACCAAAGACCGGCTCAACGATGTGCTTGCGTTTTCGGTACCAGCCCCGTCCGCACTTGGTCCCGAGTTTTCGCTTCATTCGCGCAGTAGCTTGGAGCTCTGAGCTGGTCTCCGGTCGTGCCTTTCCTTCCTTGCCCACCGAAACCAAACCGTCAATCTTGGCGTTTTCGAGGTGCTCGAAGTTTTCCTCGCTGCGGTAGCCTGCGTCCGCAAGCAGGCGTTCGATCGGCTTGCCGGTGTTCTCCATCGCTTGCTCGGCCATCGGAAGAAGTTGATCCGTATCCGCACCGTTGTCAGTGATTCCATTCGCGATGATCAACTGCTCCGTATTGTCGACAGCAATCTGGGCGTTGTAGCATTGCTCAAACCCCTTCGAGTCTTTCATAATCCGACTGTCAGGGTCTGTGAAGTTCTCTTGATCCTGTGGCCGTGGCTTGCCTTTGGGATGTTTCCGGTAGCGAGCCACCTGGAGATCACGACCCTCTTCCTTGGCCTTGCGGGCCTTCTTCTCGTCCTTTCGCTTGTCTTCTTCGGCCTTGCGTTCTTCCAAGCGCTTCTTTGCCTCCTGGATCACCTTCAGGCGGCTCTCCCGGTTCGCAAGCTCCTCGGGCAATTCGTCACCACGAAAGTCGGGACCAAACATCTCGTCCTCGTCCTTGTCGATCCCCTTGGCCATCTCGGTGATCCTGCGGACTTCGGCACGGAGCCGCTTCTCCTCGGATTTCATCCGCGAGTAGCTCATAGCCTTGCGTTTGCTGGCGTTCGCCTTCACCTTGCTGCCATCCACTGCCACGGTGCCAAGTTTGGCCAAGCCTGCCTCACAAGCAAGTTGCACTATCTGGACAAAGAAGCTCTCAAACAGATCGACATGCTCTGCCCGAAACCGACAAATCGTGCGGTGGTCCGGCATCTGATTGGCTGCCAACACCCGGAAAGGCACACTCTCCTCTAGGTGCTTGGCAATCTTGCGAGAAGAGAAGATTCCGGTGCAGTATGCGTAGATCAGCACTCGCAGCATCATCCGTGGGTCGTACGGCAACTCGCCTTTGCCGCAGACGCGATAGCGATCAAGGAGATCATCTGTGTCAAGCGACTCAATGGTGTCGTGAATGTACCACGCAAGATGATCTTGGGGCAGCCAATCGCGGATTGACGGAGGCAGGAGGAACTGCTGGTTGAGATCTTGACCCTTTTTGAAACGCGCCATGCCTTCAATACGTACAGGGATGAGCCCAGGGCTTAATATTATTCCGATTTTAGAGGCTATTGGAGGCCGGATTCACAGCTGTCCCGTGGGACAGACTCCTAGCACATGTGTGGCACTGGCCATAATGAGTATGTCATTACCGGGAGCCATCAGGATGATCTCAAAATCCTGAATGAGGAGATTGCCCAATGCATCTTCAACCTTGAAAAACTGGTCCTCCACCGAGCTAAGGAGAATTTCGTCAGGAGCAGCTGTTCCAGAGGTGAGCGTGGTGTTGATATAGTAGTTGCCATTCACGGACAACAACTCACCGCCATATGGATTGACCAGGTTTTCAGATACAGCAGTCAGTGTTCCCTGCAGAAAGACTACGGCTAAAAGGGGCGCGACTACGGGATCGGCAAGGAGCAAGACAACTGGTTCATCGCCTGACTTGTCGCTGGCAATAGCAGGGCCAGGACTCTTCACTGAACCAAAAGAGGCGAGGAAAAGGCACAGGGGCAATAAGACGTGGCGCACAGAAACTCCTTCGACTGCATCTTGCAGTCCTAAGCTTGGGCTGGAATCAGGGGAAATCCAATTTAGACCTTAGCCATAGCCACTGTGAAGGCCACCGCCATGCAATCTGCCAATTGCCTTGCCTTCTTTCTGCCATGGCCAAACTCCCACTGACAAGGAGGAGAGAGCCACACAGCCCAGGGCATGACAGGGAACCAATTGCCGATTTTACAGGGCAGGGGCTGCAAGCAGGGCCCCAAGGGAAGGCATGCCACAATCCCTCTTGTTTCTCCCTGCCGCAAGCCCATCATCTGCCGGCCCATGGGCCTTCTGACTCTTCAAGACCTTTCCATCACCTACAGCGACCGCCAGCTCCTGGATCAGGTTTCCATGGTGGTCGGCGACAACGACCGCATTGGCATCCTGGGCCCCAACGGCTCCGGCAAGTCCACCCTCATGCGCATCATCGCCGGCATGGAAGTGCCGGACCATGGCAAGCGCACCGTGCGCCGCGGCCTGCGGGTGGGTTACCTGGAGCAGGAGCCTCAGTTCGACCCGCAACTCAGCATCAATCAGGCCGTTCATCTGGGTATGGGGGAACGCCAGAACACCCTGGACCAACTGGATAAAGTGCATGAGGCCATGGCCACCGCCGAAGGCAAGGAGTTGGACACCCTGCTGCAAGACCAGACCCGCCTGGACGACCTGTTGGAGAGCCAGGGTGGTCACGACATGGAGCACCAGGTGGAAGCCATGATCCACAAGCTGGGACTTGCCGATCTCGACGCCCTATGCGGCCTACTCTCCGGCGGCGAGCGACGCCGCGTGGCCCTGGCCCAGTTGCTGTTGTCCAAGCCGGACCTGCTGTTGTTGGATGAACCCACCAACCACTTGGACGCCCAGGTCACCGACTGGTTGGAGGACTACCTGCTGCAGTCCCGCTGCCCCTTGATCCTGGTAACCCACGATCGCTACTTCCTGGATCGATTGGTGGACCGCACCATCGAAATCGAACACGGCCATCTACACGAGTACCAAGGCGGCTATTCTGAGTTTCTGCAAGCCCGCACTGAACGCCTGGCCCGCAACACAGCGCAAGAATCCACCCGCCTGAACCTGCTGCGCCGGGAAACGGAATGGATGCGCCGTGGTCCACCGGCTCGCAGCACCAAAGCCAAGGCACGCATCTACCGCTACCAGGACCTGGTGAAAGCGGCGCCGGAAAAGGCCAGCCGCGAACTGGCCTTCCAGATTCCGCCCGGCCCCAGACTGGGCGAACGGGTGCTCAACCTGGAGGGTGTATCCGCCGGTTATGACGGTCAGGATCTGATCCGCAATCTGAACATGGAGATCGGTGCTGGCAGCCGCATCGGCATCGTCGGTCCCAACGGAGCTGGCAAGAGCACCTTCCTGAAACTCTGCATGGATCAGTTGCAGCCAAGCCTAGGCAGTGTGCAACGCGGCTCCACGGTGAAGTTTGCCAGCATTGATCAGCGACGTTCGGACCTGGATGAGAACAAGACGGTGTTGGAAGAGGTCGCCGGCAAGAACGACTACGTCAAAGTGGGCGATCGCATGCAGCGCATCGAGTCCTTCCTGGAACAGTTCTTGTTTCCCAGCGCCATGATGCGAGCCAGGATCGGCAGTCTGTCCGGTGGCGAGCGTAACCGGGTGTTGCTGGCCAAGCTCCTGAGTGCCGGCGGCAATGTGTTGGTGTTGGACGAACCCACCAACGACCTGGACCTGATGACTTTAAGGGTACTGGAAGAAGCACTGGTGGCTTTCCCCGGCGTGGTCCTGGTGGTAAGCCATGACCGTTACTTCCTGGACCGGGTGGCCACCCGCATCCTGTTCATGGATGGCCATGGCAACAGTCGGGTGCATGAAGGCGACATGAGTGGACTCTTGGACAAGCTGCGCCTGGAAGAAAGCAACGCCGCGCAAAAACAGTCGGGCCAAGAACAAGGCCAAGGAAGCATCCAGTACTAGCCCAGGCACCAGCTCAGGAAGCAACTCAGGAAGCAGCAAGGCCCAGAGCCGCAAACTCAGCAGTCGGGAAAAGCAGGAGCTAGGAGTCTGCCCCACGGAAAGTCAACTTAGCGCTACCCCGGTGGCAGCTGGATAAGTGATTAGTGGGGCTGTGAAAATCCAGATTGACGGATTCTACATGGATTTTGGGTCTGGGGCCACGTTGACGATTTTCAGGGTCAGATCAGTGCTTCTTGGCCTGTAATGGCCCAATTTCCTTGGCTTTCATAGCGCCAGCTTCCCGTGCAGCCTTCTCAAGTTGGTTGCAAGACAGATCAGATCCCACTCACCGCTCACCTTTGCCATGCCTCGCATACTGAAGGACCGAAAGCCGCTTACGTTTTTGATCCAGCCAAAGACCGGCTCAACGATGTGCTTGCGTTGTCGGTACCAGCCTCGTCCGTACTTGGTTCCAAGTTTCCGTTTCATTCGCGCAGTGGCTTGGAGATCTGGTTTGGTCTCCGGCCGCTCCTTTCCTTCCTTGCCAACTGAAACCAAACCGTCAATCTTGGCGTTTTCTAGGTGCTCGAAGTTTTCTTCGCTGCGATAGCCCGCGTCCGCAAGCAGGCGCTCTATCGGCTTACCTGAGTTCTCCATCGCTTGCTCAGCCATTGGAAGAAGTTGATCATTATCCGCAGCGTTGTTTGTGACTCCATTGGCGATGATCAGTTGTTCCGTTTTGTCGACAGCAATCTGAGCGTTGTAGCACTGCTCGAATCCATTGGAGTCCTTCATGATCCGGCTATCTGGATCCGTAAAGTTTTCCTGATCCTTTGGCCGTGGCTTGCCCTTGGGATGTATCCGAAAGCGAGCCATCTGCAGCTCGCGCCCCTCTTCCTTGGCCTTGCGAGCCTTCTTCTCGTCCTTTTGCTTGTCCTCTTCGGCCTTACGTCTCTCCAAGCGCTTCTTTGCCTCCTGGATTGCCTTCAGGCGGCCCTCCCGGTTTGATAGCTCTTCAGGCAACTCGTCACCACGAAAGTCAGGACCGAAAAGATCGTCCTCTTCCTTGTCGATTCCCTTGGCTATCTCGGTGATTCTGCGGATCTCGCCGCGCAGTCGTTTCTCTTCGGACTTCATTCGCGAGTAGCTCATTGCCTTTCGCTTGCTGGCGTTCGCCTTCACTTTGCTGCCATCCACTGCCACGGTGCCGAGCTTGACCAAGCCAGCCTCAGAAGCGAGCTGTACGATCTGGACAAAGAAGCTCTCGAACAAATCGACATGCTCCGCCCGAAAACGACAGATTGTGCGGTGGTCCGGCATTTGATTAGCTGCCAACACCCGGAAAGGCACGCTTTCTTCTAGGTGCTTGGAGATCTTGCGGGAGGAGAAGACCCCTGTGCAATACGAGTAGATCAAGACCCTCAACATCATCCGTGGATCGTAAGGCAATTCACCACTCCCGCAGATGCGGTAGCGGTCGAGGAGTCCATCTGTGTCCAACGACTCGACGGCGTCGTGGATGTACCACGCAAGATGGTCTTGAGGCAGCCAGTCACGGATTGACGGGGGTAGGAGGTACTGCTGGTTGAGATCTTGACCCTTTTTGAAGCGCGCCATGCCTTCAATACGTACAGGGATGGGCCAGGGGCTTAACCTTTTTCCCGATTTCGAGGGCGATCGGAGGCCGGATTCCTCCTCATCCCGTGGGGCAGACTCCTAGCGAACCTCCCCGAAAAGATCGCCGCTCTGGAAAAACAACTGGCGCAGATGGATGCCAGACTGAATGACCCCAAGATCTGGCAGGGCGAAGGCCTGGGGCAAGGTGAAGACCCGCATAAGCTCACGGAAAAGCGCACTGCGACCCAAGCCGAAACGGACACGCTCTACCAGCGCTGGGAAGAGCTGGAAGAACTCAGCAACGCAGAAGCTTAGACAAGCATCGCGCTTCGGGGCCCTTGTTGGATACCATGCTTGGCGATCGCTCTGCCCCTTATCGCCAACCAACATGAACCAAGACACACTGGATCCCTTCTTCTTGGGACCGGCTTCCGAGAACGACCAACTCCTGGAATCCCTGCTGCTGGAGTTCATTCGGGATCACTGCTACTGGCGCCGGAACTTTCATCCCGCCGATCGGCCAGCCATCTCTTCCGCAGCCCAGTACGGCAAAGACTATGTGACCACCGTCGCCCACATGAAGGATGAACTGCACCAACTGAGTGCAGACCTGAAGAAGGCGGTCCCCTTCTTCAGCCCTCGCTACCTTGGTCACATGTCTTCGGACATCCTCCTGCCATCCTTCATCGCCCGGGTTGTCACCACCCTATACAACCCAAACAACGTGAGCGAAGACGTGGCACCTGCCACCCTGACCAAGGAGTTGGAAGTGGGTCTGCAACTGGCACAGATGTTTGGCATGGCCACGGACAACGATCAGAGTCCATGTGCATGGGGCCATCTCACCTCCGGCGGCACCGTCGCCAACTACGAGGCGCTTTGGAACCTGCGCGCCATCAAGTTCTATGCCATCGCCCTGGCTGAAGCTGACCAACAGATGGGCATCGACCTGGGCCCCATTGGTCCGCTAGCCAAGAAGCTGGGTGACTATAGTAAATGGGAGCTTTGCAATCTGAGCATTGACGATGCCATCGCTTTGCGGCGCGCCTATGCCCGGCATTTCACCCAGAATCACGACAAGAAAACCGTGCTGAAGTTCGCCAGGATGATTCGCGTCCAGCGCATCGAGTCACTGGGGCTGGCTGGCTTCTTCCGCAAACACAGCGACCTGCAGCTGCCCAAGCTGGTAGTACCCTGCTCTGCCCACTACTCATGGGAGAAGGGCATGAAGGTTTTGGGCCTGGGCACCGCGCAGATGGTCAAGGTGCCGGTGGATGACCACATGCGCATGGACAGCAGTTGCCTGGCTGAGTTGTTGGACGCTGAAGCCGCGGCTAAGACGCCAATCCTGGGCGTGGTCGGCATCCTGGGAACCACTGAATTCGGCACCGTGGATCCTATTCATGAGATTGTCAGCCTCCGCCAGAAGCTCCGCCACGAAGGCCTGGACTTCGGCATCCATGTGGACGCGGCCTGGGGCGGCTACCTGATGAGCGTGTTTCGCAATGCGGATGGTTCGCTGCGCAGCCAGCAGGATATCCGCAAGGAGTTCACCAACTTCCCCAGCAACACGGTCTACCAGGCCTTTGCCGCTCTAAGCAAGGTGGACTCCATTACGGTGGATCCGCACAAGTTGGGATACGTGCCCTATGCCGCCGGCGCCTTTCTCTGCCGCAATCGCGAGATCACCGATTTCATCACGCAAAAAGCTGCTTACGTCTTCGATTTGGGCGAGCAAGAGAAGGATATCCCCACCCAAGAAAAGCTGCGCAACCTGGGGAAGTACGTGCTGGAGGGTTCCAAGTCTGGTGCCGCCGCCGCCAGCGTACACCTGACCCACAAGGTGCTGCCCTTACATCATGAAGGCTTTGGCCGCATCCTCAAGGTGACGGTGCGGGCCTGCGAGTACTTCTACAAGCTAGTCAAGGAGAAGCGCGCGGCGCTGGCGGACAGGGTCCGCATCACCATTCCCTTTGTCACCGACAGCAATCTCATTTGCCTGGCCATCAATCCGGTGGGCAACCGTTCGCTGGCGGCGATGAATCGCTTTTCCCGCAGCCTGTTTGCCGACATGAAGGTGGACCCCAGCCAACCAGTGCAAACCAAGGAGTTCATTGGCTCCTACACTTCGCTACTGCACGACAACATGCCGGAGAACCAGGCCGACCGGGTCTTGCAGGAACTGGACCTGGACCCGGACACCTTCAAGGCGTCGGTGGAAAACCCGTAGCGAGACTCGGACCATGTTTTCCTGCTGCGGCATACGCTGATGAATCCCTGGCTGCTGTTCGAAGAAAACGGCGAGAACTACATCGATCGCTATTGGCGCTACCTGGAGTCGCTGATCGACGAGAAGCTGGCAAGTCAGTGAGGCTCGCTCAGTTCCAACAAGACAGGCAAGTGATCCGAACCAATGTCCGGGCCCAGGCTGCGGCGAAGCACTTGCAAGTCAGGACTGTGCAGGCAGTGGTCGATGGGAATGCGCAACAACCAGGGCAGTCCCGCTGGCCAGGAAGGTTGCGGCCCAAAACCCTGGCTACTATCCAACAAGCCGCTGTCCCGCACCAGGTTCTTGAACACTCCTGCGTACATGCTGGTGTTCAGATCACCCAACAACAAGGTGCGCGGCCCTAGGTCCCGGGCGACCTTGGCCAGCTCCGCCAGTTGTCCGTCGCGCCAACCAGTATTGCTCGCACCAAGGGGCGGCAGGGGATGGGTCAGGAGCAGGTTCCAGGTCTTGCCCTGCAGCAGCAGCCGGGCCTGGATGGAGGGGATGATTGCTTCCCCCCAGAACCGCAGCTCCGCTGCCGCCAGAGGCCGCTTGCTCCAAAGGCCAATGCCGAAGTTATCGGACCGAGGGCGCACAAGCTGGTGCGGGTAGGCAGCTGACAGGGGCTGTAGAGCCGTCACCCAGGCAGTGTCGATCTCTTGCAAGGCCAGCAGGTCCGGATCTTCCTTGTGCACCAGCTCAAGCAGGCGCTGCTTATCCGGATTGCTGGTGTGCACATTGGCCAACAGAATGCGCAGGCTTTGCTTCTCTGCCTGGCTCTCTGCCTGACTGGCCGCCTGACTGGCCGCCAAGGGCCTGACCTTGAAGTAGAGGGGCAAGACCCAAACAAGGTTCAACAACAAGCAAGCGGCCGCCAGCCAGATCGCCAACTTCTGCCGCCGCCAAGCGGACCACAGCAACAAAACCACCGCAACCAACAGGTACTGCAGCCGAAAGTGCGCTGCCAGATCCAGCAGCCACCAAAACCCGCCGCCAAAACCCAGTAGGGAGCAAAGCAATAGACCGCCAGCGAGTGTTGCTTGCGGATGAACAGGTTTGGCTTCGTTTGACATCACAGTACAAAGCAAGACCAACCAACATGAACATGCCGGTTGGTCTGCTTACAAGAGACTTCCTCAGACAACCCTACTTGTCTTTCTTCTCTGGCTTGGGCTTGGGTTCGGGCTTGGGCTCATCGCCACCGCGACGACGCCCACCACCTTCTCCACCATCACCACGACCCTGGCCACCGCCCTGGCCACGACCGCGGAAGCGAGCGCGCATGTCTTCCTGCATCTTGTCCAGAATCTTCTGCGCTTCGTCCTTCTTGCCATCATCCACCAAGGTTTCCAGCTCAACGAGCGTCACTTCCATGGCGTCGGCTTCATCTTCCATGCCGCCTTCCGCCATGCGATCCACCATGCGACGCATGCGATCGGTCAAGTTGCCGACGGCTTCCTTGGCCTCGTCGTCACTCATTTCCGCCAGGTTGGGGAACATGCGGCCAAAGCCACCACGCCGACCACCTTGGCCGCGACCCTGCCCGCGATCTTGACCGCGATCTTGACCGGCGGCGTCACCACCAAACTGCCGACCCTGCTCGGCCTTGGCCAGCAACTTGGCGTGGGTCTTGCGAAACTCTCCTGCGTCCTTGCTGCGACCTACCCGATCCAACAGGCGAGCGGTGGACTGGGCTGCTTCCGCTGCCTTGGCATGCTCCGGGTGGGCGGCAATGAACTTCTGATAGAGAGAAATGGCCTGATCGAAGCGCAGCTGGCGACGCTCAATGTAGAAGGCTCGATAAAAATCCAGGGCGCCGGCTTCCTGGTCCTTGGCCTCCTTGGTTTGGCTGGCTTCCACAGGCTCTTGGGCCGGCAAGGCCACAAAGGGCAGGAACGAAAGGGCTACGAGGGAAACGCGCTGGGCAAACATAAAAGCCTCCATTGGGCTAAGGGGTATGAGGAAGCAGGTCAGTATCCACCGGAACCAGCAAAGTTCGAGGCCTAACCTGTCATGCTCTTGTCCCAGAAACAGGGGTTTTCGCGAGCTGCAGGCTTGGTCCCCAGGGGCAAACCGGCTATTTTCGCTGCACCGAAATAACACTGCAACAGGGACCCATGCCTCAACCAGAAAAACAGCCCCCTTCCCCCATCCCAGCGCAAACCCCGGAGCCGGCGCCAGATGCCCACCACCACGACTCTGAAGTGAGGGAGGGACCGGGGGAGGGCCAGTCCGAGAACGAGGGTGGCAACAAAGCATCCAGCTGGAAGATCCTGACCGACCCACCGCCGGTGTAGGATTCAAACATGCCCGAGTCTCCCATCTCCATCCCAAACAGGACCTTATGGCGCAGACTCCTGCACTCGCCCAGCTTCTGGCTGCTGCTGGGGGGCTTCCTTTTGTACCTGCCATGGATGGCCCGCAGCTTCAACGCCCTGGAGATCAACGCCGGCTGCTACCTGGGCACCTTCGTAAACAACTACGAACGCCTGGGTTTCTGGCATGTGCTGGGTGCACAACTGGGCATGACCGGCTTGGACCTGGAAAACCTGGCGGAGCGCGGGGTGGTCTACTTCCACCATCCGCCGGGGGCCTCCTGGTTCATCTACATGTTCGGCACCGCCGAATGGCAGATTCGCCTGAGCACCATGACCTGCGCCGTGTTCCTGGCCATCGGGGTCTATCACCTGCTGCGGCGTTACCTGGATGCATGGGGCGCGGTGGCCAGTGCCATCCTCATGTTGGTGGCACCTGTCCTGTTCGTGCACTGCCAGGGATCCTTCCAACACATCATCATGTTGCCAGCGGTGATCATGCTGCTGCTCTTGGATGAAAGCCGCCGCCAAGGCAGCATTGCCTGGCCCAAGCAATTGGCCCTGGCCTTGGTAATCTTTGTCGGCACCTGGTTGGACTGGGACTTTGTCTTCTTCTGTCTGGCCGCAGTGCCTTTGGCTGTTGCCGGCAGCTTCGGAAGCATCTTGCGACGCCTGGCGACTCCCATCGTTGCCGGCCTGGCCGCCGTGGGCAGCAACCTCTGGTGGCGGGCCCAAGTGGAAGCCAGCGAACACCTGCCAAAGATTCCGCCTGGCGACAGCATCCTGGACCTGGTGGACTCTTCCATCCTGGCCAACCGTCCGAGTTTGGGCGAGTCGTTCACCGCCACCGGCAAACTCATGCTGGAGGGCTACACCTGGCCCGGTGTATTGGTCATGGCCTTGGGCAGCTTCATCCTGCTGCGAAGATATCCCAGGCTGACACTGGCGCTGCTCCTGCCTGGGCTGCATCTGCTGGTCTTTGCCAACCACGCTCTCACCCACACCATCAACTACGCCTACCTGGCTCTCTTCGTAGTGGCCGCCTGCGGTGCGTTGATTTGTGCACTGCCCGGCAGCCGTCCCCTGTGGAGCAAGGGCCTGGTCACCCTGGCATTGGCGACCTGCATGGCCGGGTCCAGCATTCGCTTGATGGTAGCCACCGACACCAACTTCTTTCGTGACATGGGACAAACCCTGACCCGTGCCACCGGTGACAGCAGCCAGAACGGCGCAGCAGACAAGCGCTACCTGGTGGTGCACAGCGGCAGGATTTTCAGCTACTACGTCAACTCACCCAGGGTGCACTTCCCGGCGGTGACCGACCCTGCATTCTTCAAAAACTACATGGGTATGCTGCCGGCTGATCGGGGCCTGCGTTTCCTGTGGCTGAAGATCGACGGCGACCCGGTGCTGGAGAAAGTGAGCCGGCAACAGGAGCAAGCCATGGATGCCTACCTGGCACCCTTCCCCAGGGAAAGAGTGCAGGAGTTGGAGCTTAGCTTCGACGCCTTCGGCACCGGCTTCCCCATCACCGTCAGGGAAGCCTGGTTGGTGACGATCAGGGAGCCGGAAATCTAAGTTGCCGCCGTCTTAGCCCGCCGCCGTCTTGGCGCGGGAGCGGATTTCCTGCTCCACCATGCTGCCCAGTTCATCGGTGCCGTGCACGCCGGCGCCCAGGCCCTTGATGCGTCCATCCCCCAGCAAGCTGGCCACCGCCTGCTCCACCGCCGTGGAAGCTTCGGTTTCGCCCAGATGATGCAGCATCATGGCCACGGCCATGATGGTGGCCAGGGGGTTGGCCTTGTTCTGGCCGCGATACTTGGGAGCGGATCCATGGATGGGTTCGAACATGGACACCTTGCCGGGATGGATGTTCCCCGAAGCAGCGATACCCATGCCGCCCTGCACCATGGCACCCAGGTCGGTGATGATGTCACCGAACAGGTTGGGCGTCACCGCCACGTCAAACCATTCCGGATTCTTCACCATCCACATGCAGGCAGCGTCAATGTAGGCGTGGTCGGTCTTCACCTCCGGGTATTCCTTCGCCACCTCGGCAAACACCCGAGTCCACAGGTCCTGCGCTCGCACCGCATTGGCCTTGTCAATCAGGGTCACCAGCGGCGCATCAGCACCGGGCTTGGGACCCCGCTTGCGTGCCGTCTCAAAGGCATAGCGGATGATGCGCTCGGTGCCGTGCCGCGAGTAGATCATGATCTGGTTGGCCACTTCCTGGGGCGTATCCTTCTTCAGGAAACCATAGATGCCGGCGTAGGCATCCTCGGTGTTCTCCCGACAGATGACCATGTCCACATCCTTGGGCCCCTTGTTCTTCAGGGGGCAGAGGGATTCGTGGAACAACTTGATGGGCCGCAGGTTCACGAACAGGTCCAGCTTGAAGCGCAGACCAGCGATGATGGCGAACTCCAATTTGCCCACCTCGATGCGCGGGTCGCCGATGGCCCCCAGCAACACAGCCTGCATGTCGCGGATGCGATCGAAGGCGGCGTCGGGCATGGTTTCGCCGGTGGCCAGGAAGTGGTCGGCGCCATAGGGCATGGTATCCCGCTTGGTGCTGAAGCCATGAATTTCCTGCACTGCATCCAGGACCTTGAGTCCCTCCTGCACCACCTCTTCGCCAATCCCGTCACCGGAAAGAATGCCAATGTCGTATACCTTGCTCATACTCTGCTCTGGGGGAACCTTGCCAAAAAGCCGGGCAAGTATGGCCTTCCCTCTCCCAGAAGCAATGATCAGGAATATGCGAACCTGGCACATCATGATTCTGGCCCTGGGCCTGCTGCTCCTGCTGGGCGCAGTCCTGTTCTGGCGCCAGGATAATTCGCTGCCCCCGCTGCCCAATGCGGACCCGGCGCCGGGACAGGAATATGCCCAGGAAGAAGGAAAAGAGCATGGCAACCTCAGTTCCCGGGAGCAGGTGCTGGCGGACAAACCTGTGGTAGAAGGACGAGGGCAGGACCGGGAGGCAGAAGACGGGGCCCCGGCCAAGGGCAAGGCCCGCTACAGCATTTCCGTCTGGGACCGGGACAGTGCGGCACCCATCGCTCCCTTCCACTGCCGCATTCGGCAAGGCGAAAGAGTCCTGGTAGACGAGGAAGTGACCGGCGCCAAATTGGCGGTCAGCTTGCTACAGGGCACGGACTACTTTCTGGAGATCAGCGCCGAAGGGTACCAGAGCGCCCGCCACCTGCGTCTGCTCGGCCCGGAACATCGGGTTGAGCTACAGGGCCTGCCGGGACGCTTCCGCTTCCAGGTGCTGGATCAGAGCAGCAACCTGCCGCTGCAGGAGGTCACCTTCACCCTCTGGCAGAATGGGCAACGCCTGTTCAGTCGCCTGGCCCACAACCCGGAGCAGCTGCAGCTGGCACTGGAGCAGGACTACCAGCTCATGTTGGAGAAGCCGGGCTACCAGCCCAGCGAGAAAATCAAGTTCCGCCTGGAGACCAGCACCCCACAACAAGAACATCGACTGTTCCTGATTCCCAGCATGCAGGCCACTGGGGTGGAACTGCGGGTCCTGGACCAGTGGCAGCAGCCCATCCCCTACCTGCAAGTGCGGGCCCAGCACTTCAATAAGGACAAGGACAAACGGACTGGTCAACTCTGGCATCGCCGACAGCAGAGCGCCACCGGCATCTACAAACTGCCGACCCTGGCTCCTGGGCGCTATCTCTTGCACATGCAGGCAGTGGACGCCCAAGGTCAGACCACCCTGCATCTAAGCCAAGAACTGGACCTGATCCTCACCGGCAATGAGGCCATGGTGCAGGATGTGATCCTGCAGCAGGGCGCCAACATCCGCCTGCAAGTTCGCAACGCAAATGGCGCCCTACTAGGCCAGGATGTAGGCCTGCTTCTGCTGGATGCCCAAATGCAGGAACAGTCCTGCACCTGGGAACACCTGCAGGCAGAAGAGGGCGATTCCCAGCAATTCAAACCACTGCCCAAGGCCTCGGTGGGCATCAACTGCCTCACCACCGCTGCCCCAGCCCGCCTGCAGCAGCCCATCACCCCAGGTGCCTATACCCTCAAACTGCAGTATAAGGATGGACCAGTCATGGAACGATCCCTCTACCTGCGCGCCGGTGAGACGGCAGAGGTGGAGGTCAGCCTCAACTAGTTTCGCCCCTTGATCAGCATGCCGCTGCAACACTTTCATCCCACGGTGCGCCAATGGTTCCAGCAAGAGCTGGGACAAGCCACGGCTCCCCAGCAACAGGGCTGGCCGAAGATCCGCAAGGGAGAGAACGTGTTGATCGCCGCCCCCACCGGCACCGGTAAAACCCTGGCGGCCTTTCTCTGTGCCATCGACCAGTTGCTGCAAAAAGGCGAACAACTGAGCGACGGCACTCAGGTGCTCTACATCTCACCGCTGAAGGCCCTGGCCAACGACGTGCAGAAAAACCTGCACACCCCCCTGCAGCAGATGCGGGAGTTGGATGCAAACCTGCCGGAAATCCGGGTCATGGTTCGCTCCGGCGACACCCAGCAGTCGGAGCGCAGCAAGATGCTGCGCAAGCCACCACACATCCTGGTGACCACGCCCGAGTCCTTGTACATCCTGCTTACCAGTGATGGCGGGCGGCGCATGCTGCAAACTGTGCGCACGGTCATTGTGGATGAGGTGCATGCCATTCTGGGTTCCAAGCGCGGCAGTCATCTGGCCCTGTCCCTGGAACGTCTCTCCGCCCTGTGCACATCTTCTGGTGGCGAGCCGCAGCGCATCGGCCTGAGCGCCACGCAAAAACCCATCGCCGATGTGGCCAACTTTCTTACGGGCTGTCAACGATCCTGCGCCCTGGTGGATGCGGGCCACCTGCGCCACCTGGACCTGGACATCTGCCTGCCCTCCGCGCCCTTGTCAGCGGTTTGTTCCCATGAAGTATGGGAAGAGATCTACCAGCGCATGGTGGCGCTGATTCAAGAACACCGCACCACCCTCATCTTCACCAACACCCGCAAGCTCACCGAGCGCATCGCCGCCAGGCTCACCCAGGAGCTGGGCTGTGAACAGGTCACCAGCCACCACGGCAGCCTGTCCCAGGCGCGACGCCTGGACGCGGAGCAGCGACTGAAGAACGGTGAACTGCGCGCCCTGGTGGCCACTTCTTCTTTGGAGTTGGGCATCGACATCGGTGATGTTGACCTGGTGATCCAAGTCGGCGTCACCCCCAGCATCGCCACCTTCCTGCAGAGGGTGGGCCGCGCCGGCCACGGTGTGGGTCGCATTCCCAAGGGTCGTATGTTCCCTCTCACCCTGGACGAACTGCTGGCGGGCGCCGCCATCCTGCAGGCGGTGCGCCAGGGTCAGTTGGACCGCACACCGCAGCCCGGCCAACCCCTGGACATCCTGGCGCAACAGATTATCGCCGCCTGCGTGGCGGAGACCTGGGACACGACGGAACTCTTCGCCTGCTTCAGCCGTGCCTGGCCCTACCGCCATTTATCCCGGCAAGAATTCGACAGCCTGCTCACTCTGCACAGCCAGGGCCGCCGGGCCATGCTGCACGTGGATCAGATCCAGGGTCGAGTGCGCGCCACCCGCGGTGCGCGCCTGCCGGCCATCACCGGCGGCGGCGCCATTCCCGACCAGGCGGACTACAAGGTGGTGGTGGAAGCGGATCAGAGTCGAGTGGGCTCAGTGCACGAAGACTTCGCCATCGAATCCAGTGGCGGCGACATCTTTCAGCTGGGCAACCATTCCTGGCGAGTACTTTGGGTTTCCCGCGGCACCATGCATGTGGCAGACGCCGGCAACACGCCACCCAGCCTGCCCTTCTGGTTGGGCGAAGCACCATCCCGCAGCCGGGAACTCTGCGAGGCCCTGAGTGAAGTGCGGCAACAGGGCCCGGACCCAGAGCAACTCAAACAAGACGCACAACAACAGATCAACCAGTACCTGCAGGAATCCAAGGTGGCCTTGGGTGACCTGCCCTCAACCTCCTGCATCATCGCCGAGCGCTTTTTCGATGAGACCGGCGGCATGCAGCTGATCATTCATATGCCCTTCGGCAGTCGCATCAACCGCGCCTTCGGCCTGGCCCTGCGCAAGCGCTTCTGCCGCAGCTTTGGCTTTGAACTGCAGGCCGCCGCCAACGAAGAAGCGGTGGTGCTCTCCTTGGGCCCCATGCACAGTTTTGCGCTAGAAGAAGTCTTCGGCTACCTGAAACCGCAGACCGTGCGGCATGTGCTCATCCAGGCCATGCTACCAGTACCCATGTTCCAGGCGCGCTGGCGTTGGAATGTGAGCCGTTCGTTGCTGGTGCCCCGCAGCCAGGGCGGCAAGCGAGTGCCCGCCGCACTGCTGCGCATGCGCGCCGACGACGCCCTTGCCACAGCCTTCCCCCAAGCCCTGGCCTGTGGCGAAACCCTGCCGCCCGGCGACCTGCCCGTACCCATGCACCATCCCCTGGTGCGGCAAACGGTGGAGGACTGCCTGCACGAGGCCATGGACATCGAGGGCCTGGAAGAAGTGCTGCAGGCCATGCAAAAAGGCAGCATCCGAACCCTGGCGGTGGATCGCAACACGCCCTCACCCATGGCCCAGGGCATTCTGGCAGCTGGGGTCTACAGCTTTTTGGATGACGCCCCCTTGGAAGAACGGCGCACCCAGGCGGTGCTGGCCAATCGCCGCGGGCAGAGCAGTGCAAGTTGTGATGACCTGAGTGAACTGGATCCCAAGGCAGTGCAGCGGGTGCAAGAAGAAGCCTGGCCGCAACCAAGAGACGCGGAAGAAGTGCACGAGACCCTGTTGTGGATGGGCTACGTCACGCAAGAAGAGGCCGATGGCTGGCAAGAGGGGGCCGGTGGCCTGACCTGGCTGCAAGAACTGCAGGCACAGGGTCGAGTGCAGCAAGAAGAGCAGCGCTATTACGCCACCGAATCCAGTCGGGATGCCAAGCAGATGCTGCACGGCCGCATGGAAGCCCTGGGACCAGTGTTTGTGGACAAGGAGAACATCGACCCGCTGCTGCTCAGCTTGGAAAACGATGGGCACTTGCTGCGCTGCCGCATTCAAGGCCGGGACGCTTTTTGTGAACGCCGTCTGCTGGCACGCATCCGCCGCTACACCTTGGACAGCCTGCGGCAGGAAATCCAACCAGTAAGCCTGGAGGAGTACCTGCACTTCTTGACGGACTGGCAACACCTGCATGCAGACCAACAGTTGGAAGGTCAACAGGGAGTGCTGCAGGTCTGCCAACAACTGGCGGGTTTCGAAATCCCCGCCGCCGCATGGGAAGCTCATGTGTTGCCGGCAAGGGTGAAGGACTACCGACAGTCCCATCTGGACCAATTGATGCTGCAGGGCGAACTCACCTGGCTGCGGCTCTGGGGTCAGGGGCAGAGCCCTATGCGGAGTACGCCGATTACGGTGCTGCCCCGGCAACAGTTGGCGCAGTGGCTGGCTTTGGCGGGCGCGCACAAAGAAGCCCAACTCTCGGGACCGGCGGACAGCATCAAGCAATTGCTAGAACAACAGGGCGCCATGTTCCTGCAGGAGTTGCAAGATCAAGCCGGCTTGTTACCCAGCTACCTGGAGCAGGGACTTTCAGAACTCATGGCGGCGGGGCTTCTGACCTGCGATTCCTTCCTGGGCCTGCGCCAGTTCCTGGCTCCACCCAGTCGACGGCGACTGCCGGTGCAGGCCATGGGCCGCTATAGTTTGATTCGACGGCAAGGCCGGGAAGTGGTACCTGAGGATGCAGAGTTTTTGGCCATGCAGTACCTGCAACGCTACGGGGTGGTGTTCCGCCGCGCCCTGAAGCGGGAGAAGATGCCGCTGCCCTGGTACCAGTTGCTGAAGGTCTACCGCCTGATGGAACTGCGGGGCGAGGTGCGGGGCGGAAGGTTTGTCATGGGCTCGGACGGCGAACAGTTCGCCTTGCCGAGAGCCATTCCCTTTCTGCGCAAGAACCGACAGCAGGAAAGACCGGCCTTGCAAGTCAGTGCTGCAGACCCACTGAACCTGCAGGGCATCCTGAATAGCGAAGATCGGATCTCACCCCTGCACAAAACCTGGGTGCAAATCGGAGGCTAGCAACGGGTGGCTAGCAAGGGACGGCAAAAAACGAGGGCTAGCTATTGCTGCTTCTTGCCTTCGATCACCCAGGCCTTGAGCCAGCGGGTTTTGGTGCGGCGCAACCCAATTTCGGCGAAGATCCGCTCTTCCACATCGCTGAGGTGGGCCCCGCCGAAGAACACACCGATGCGCTTCTCGCCCTTGTGCAGCCGCTGCCGCAGTACCTGCATGAGCTTCTTGTTGCGCTCAATGAGGATGACCGAACCTTCGCCATCCTTACCCTTGCCCAAGCCAGCCATCAACTCCTCCATGTGCTGCAGCTGTTGGGCCAGGAGGTACTTGAGGGCGCGGGAACTGTCTTTGGAGAAGAATGCGGCGATCAACTTCCAACCCAAGAGGGGATCGGTCTTGGATTCGCCCTTGCTTGATTTTGCATGCTCGGCCATGGCGGTCTTCAGCATGATCTGCAAAAGGCTCTCACCGCGCTCGTCGGAAAGCTGTTGGAAGGTTTCCGCATCCAGGTCAGCGTGAACGAAGTTGGAGGCGCGGTAGTCAATGGCATCCAGTTGAAACTCCAAGGCCAACTGGTCACGGAGCAGGCGTTGGAATGTGCTCACCAGGCTATCACCGGAATTTCTGTCGCGCCGTTCGCCGGACTTGGGCGGCAGGCTGCCCTTGGGTTTGATGAGTTCATAGAGCAGGGAGTCGTAGCCCTTGAACAGCTTGGCCAGCTGTTGGTAGTAGGACTGATCGGCGATGTGCACGGCAGCAATGAGCTCGACGACTTCGCCTTGCTTTCCTTCGTAGGTAACGATGGCGGTTTCCAACAAGCCTTCCTTCTGGCCCTTGTCGGTGAAGCGAATGAACTCGGCATCCGCTTTTTGCTGGGTGTTGGCTGGGTAATGACCGCGGCTGGGCTCTTCCTGCCCCTGGCTACAAGAAGTAGTCAGGAGGGTGACAAGCAAAAGCAGGGTATGTGGAAATCCGGTGTTCATAAGTTGCGGTGGCTTACGGTTGGCAAGAAAGCCTACTCCCTACCTTCGGCTATTTATCCTTGGCAGCCTTCTTTCCCGCCATGAGAAGGGCATCAAATTTTTGCTGATCGGCGGGTGAAGCGATGGAGCCTTGGTTTGGCGGGACCAATTTGAACTTGGGGATATCTGCCACGCGCACGGGCGTAAGCTTGGCCTTTGCCTTGCCCCCGACTGCAGGCCCAGGGTGTACCAAGGCACTAGCAATGGGACTGAGCTTCAGCTCACCATCCACATGCATGGCGAACTGGGACAGCACAACGAAGCCCACAAGGCTTGGATCATCTACCAGGTTGAACTCATGTTTGATGTGGCCGCGACCATTTTGACCCACCCATCCTTTCAGCGCAAACAGGTACATTCGCTTGCTCGGGTCAGGGTTGATGACGGAGCTGGGGCCCTTTGTAGGCTCGGGAAGGGGCAACAGCACTCCGTGATTGCTTCGATCTGGCGTATCCAGTGCCAGGGCAAGCCAGCCCGGATACTCCTTGTAGAGACCGGGATGAGGCTCGAATTCCAAGGTAGCCCAGGCACGGTATGAACCTCCAGGATACAGCCCATCCCTAAAGGAAATGAGGGGCAGAGCGCGTTCGGAACCAACTGTTTCAACCGTGCCCTCCCTGCTAATGCACTCAAAAGCGTGGTTGGTGTATCGAGCAAGCATGCCACCCACCTCTCGGACGTAGTACTGCTTGCCAAGAACAAATGGTGTCTTGGTCGTCAGGGTCAGCTGGATGAAAGCTCTGGAGGCCGGATTGCTTGGAGGCAGGACTCCGCTTGCGATCACGGATTGCGTCTCTATCTCCACAACTTCCACCGAGGTCCCTGGTTCACCATACAGATGAATGGTCACCCCTCCATCCCAGGCAGATGCTGGCTGCGCATACACTTTCAGGTTGCGCATCACATTCTTTGGCTCGGTAACTACGAGAGATCCTTCCACCTCTTCGATAGTTACCCCAGGCGATCCTCCAATCATTTCCATCGATAAACTAGCATCTTGGTTGCCGTCGGAAAGATGGATTTGCGGCCCACCTCTCGACCAAATCATCAGGTCACTCGCTTCATACAGCTTGACGGTGTCATTAACTGTAGCCCAAGTTTTGATTTCGATCTTGGATAGATCATGCCTGCCATCCCATGCCCCTCGAAGGATGGACTTGCTCTTTGCGTCCAAGACATACAAGTTGCCTGCACCTTGATCATAAGTAACCCCAGTGTAATCAGCACCGGGAACCAATCGCTGCGAGACCAAGGCTATATGAGTTCCGTAGTTCTTCCTCGAATAGTGCTCCAGCACTCCCTGACCTTGGGCATTCCTGCCAACAAACACGAAATGGCATTCCCGACCAAGACCACTGAATCCGCATTCGTCTCCCGGCACATCCACCCCTGACTGGAGCTTGCACCTCGTAGTCTGAGATGCGTCTGTGGGATGATCAAAAACGCTATAGCTCAGGAGCCCAGTCTTATTGACATAAATGCCAATCTCGGCGAAGGACCTAGTGGTATGACGCAGAATTAGTAGGCCTTTATATTAAGCCTCCCTACGCTTGCGGTGCGTAGGTATCGTTGGAGGCAAGACGATGCGCGTTGCAGTAGAGATTCAACTTACCAAGAGCGAGCGAAGCACCCTGACGAATTGGTCACGCAGTCGGAGAATTTCGGTGAGGCAAGCTCAGCGAGCCCGAATGATCCTTCTTGCCGCTGATGGCTACTCGAATGCGGATATAGCTGAGGAGATGAGGGTCAAGCGACACACTGTGGGGCGTTGGCGAAACCGCTTCAGCGAGCATCGCCTCACTGGTATAGAGAAGGACCTTCCTCGGGGAGGTCGTCCCCGTGCGAACGAGGAAGTTGAGAGTGAGATCATCCGCATGACTACGCAAGAGATCCCCGCGAACGCGACACACTGGAGCACGCGACTCCTTGCAGAGGAGATGGGAATCACGCAGTCGATGGTCCACCGCACATGGAAGGCCAACGGTCTGAAACTTCACTTGGTGAAGACGTTCAAGGTCAGCAACGATTCTCGGTTCGAAGAGAAGCTGCGCGATGTGGTAGGTCTCTACCTGAATCCACCCGAGAATGCACTCGTCTTTAGCGCGGACGAAAAGACGTCAATTCAGGCTCTCGATCGGACCCAGAAGAGCCTTCCACTGGTCAAGGGCCGATGCGGCACGATGACTCATGACTACAAGAGGAACGGAACAACCACCTTGTTCGCCGCGATCGAGTTGGGTCACGGCGAAGTGATCGCAACCTGCATGAAGCGACATCGACATCAGGAGTGGATCAAGTTCCTGAGAATGATCGACGAGCAAACTCCAGCTGAACTCGATCTGCACGTCATCGCCGACAACTACGCCACACACAAGCATGAGAAGGTTAAGCGGTGGCTGAAGCGCCATCCGCGATTCCACATGCACTTCATCCCGACAAGCAGCTCGTGGCTCAATATCGTGGAGGGGTTTTTCCGCAATCTTGATCAAAAACGCCTGAAGCGCGACGCGTTTCGCAGCGTCCCTCAACTCAAGAAAGCAATCATGGACTACATCGATAACCACAACGACGATCCGAAGCCGATTGTTTGGACCAAGGCCGCCGACGAGATCCTCGAAAAAGTCGGTCGCGCACGCGCTGCACTGAAAATGCCCCAACAGAGCGCATCACACCACTAGCCATCCTAACCCCGATACGGGCGCCAGGTCTTGAACAGCTCCTGCAACTGATGCGCATCGCCACCGGGGAAGGAGAATCGGTCACGGCGTATTTGCTCCTCCAACCTGTCATCATCCGTCTGGGAGTAGCCAACCCGTAAATCAAACGGAATCCGATGCTTTCGCAGCATGGGCTTGATCAGACGAGCCTGCCACTCCCGGACAAGTATCCAGGGATGAATTTCGTCACCACCGATAGGTGTCGCTGCGCGCCCCGCATTGACTGCCGGAATTTCCCAGTGCTGGTCCATTGCTGCCCATACCTAACTACAACTGGACAAGGTGATCCATCCCTACAGCAGAATCCAAAACAGGGCCCTGTCATTCTTCGCCGCCTTGGTCAGAATCTAGACCAGCAATAGATCATGACCGAGCTCCTCCAACTCCCCGAACCGCCACGCCTTGTCCGCTGGTCCACCTGCCTGCGGCGACGGTGGATCCTGGGCTTGCTGGGCGGCATCCTGGCCCTGATTGGCATCCTGCTACCGCTGATCTTCTGGGGCATCTCTCTCGGCGGCCTGCCCTTCCATGACCTGGCCCTGGACAGCAGCAGCGAAAAAGCCACCGGCGAAATCACTGCCGTGGATACCACCAGCGCCCGGAGCAGTGGCCATGCCGTGCTGCGCCTGCACTACCAGTTCCAAAGCAGTGACGGACAACAACACCAAGGCCAAAGCCTGGACGCCAGAGGAGAACAACTCGCCGTCGGCGATGCCTGCGAAGTGGAGCACCTGCCCGGCAAACCGGATGTGAACCGCGTCGTCGGCACCAAGCGCAGCCTCATGGGTTCCTGGGGCACATCCTTCATCGGCCTCTGCTTCCTGCCGGGTCTTGTGCTCATTGGCCTGTGGTTCCGCGGCGCCTGGCGTCTGCGCCTGATCCTGCGCCACGGTCGGCAGACCAGCGCCGAGATCCTGGAATTCCAACGGGTGGGCGGCGTCAACCCACCCCCCATCCGGGTGGACTTCCAGTTCCAGGACGGCGAGGGCAAGACGCAACAGAGCCGGCACTGGGTGGGCCTGCGCTCCGAGCTGGGCCAGGCCATCGCCAATGGGCAAAGGCAATGCCTGCTGGTGCATGACGAAGTGGAACCGGAATGGTGCCGACTGGTGCAGCCCGAGGACTTTGGCGCTTGAGCCATAGTCTGGATGAACTGCTGGGGCCCGACGGCCTCATCGCCCGCAAGCTGGGCGATTACGAAGAGCGCCCGCAGCAGCGGGACCTGGCTCATGCAGTGGCCGAGGCACTAGACAAAAAGAAAAACCTGTTGGCGGAGGCGGGAACAGGCATCGGCAAGTCCTTCGCCTACCTGCTGCCCGCCATTGCCCACGGCCAGGCGCACCGGGACGAAGGTCCGGTGGTGGTTTCCACCCGCACCATTGGCCTACAGCAACAGTTGGAGCAAAAGGACCTGCCCTTCCTGCAGTCCGCGCTGCCCTGGGAATGGTCTGCCGTCACCGCTGTTGGTCGCAACAACTACATCTGCCTGCGCCGCATGCACATGGCGCAGCGGGAGCGCGGTCTTTTGTTCGCCGATCCCAAGCGAGACCAACAACTGCAGGACATCGTCGACTGGTCCATGCGCACCAAGGAAGGCACGCGCATGGCCCTGGACAAGCCGGTGGACAATCAGGTCTGGGAAGAGGTGCAGGCGGAACACGGCAACTGCATGAACCGCGCCTGCAAGCACTACGAGACCTGCCACTACCAGGGCTCCCGCCGCCGCATGCAGACTGCTGACCTGCTGGTGGTGAACCACTCCCTCTACATGGCGGACGTAGCTCTGCGCATGGCCGGCACCCATTACCTGCCGGCGCACCGCACAGTGATCTTTGACGAAGCGCACCACCTGGAACGCATCGCCACCGAAAGCCTGGGTCTGCGCATGTCCATGGGCTCCATCGGCTGGCACCTGCGCCGCCTGCATCCGCGCAACGCCAGGGCCAGCCTGCTGGCCAGTTACGGCAGCGCCCAGGCCAAGAGTCTCACCGAACAGGTGCAGGTGCTGGCGGAGGGATTCTTCGGCGACATGCAAGATCGCCTGACAAAAGCCAAGGGCGACAACCTGCCCCTGGGCGATGCGGAAATTCAGGAAGACCTTTCCACCGCCCTCATGGAACTGGCGGAGGCCCTGGATCAATGCAGCAGCGACATCGACAAGCTGGACATGCGCATGGAAATGCAAGCAAGGGCAAGAGGCTTCGAGACCATGCATGCGGTGCTGCGCTCCCTGTGCAAAAATCAGGACAGCAACATGGTGCGCTGGTTGGAACGAGGCAAACAGAGCCCGACCCTGCGCTCGGCTCCCTTGAAGGTGGAGCAGGCCCTGCGCACAGGACTGTTCGATAAGGAGCACACTGCCATCCTGGTGAGCGCCACTTTGGATCCAGGCTCCAATGACTTTGCCTGGATGCGCAAGCAGTTGGGCATCGACCAGGCGGAAACCCTGCGGCTGGGTTCCCCCTTCCGCTACGACCAACAGGTGCAGCTGATTCTGGAAGAGGCTTTGCCCGACCCCAGCGGCGACCCCAAGGGATTCCAACGGGAGTCCTCACAGCGGGTGCTGCATCACATCCTGCAAAACGATGGTAGTGCTTTGGTGCTCTGCACATCCTGGCAGTACCTGCGACAACTGGCGGAGTTCCTGGCGCCGCAATTGGCAGAGGCGGGCATCCCGTTGTTGGTACAGGGCCAGGCCTCACTGGTGGAGCTGCTAAGACAGAAACGGGCGCAGCCGACTTCGGTGCTCATCGGCACGGACAGTCTTTGGGAAGGCATCGACCTGCCCGGGGAAGCCTTGACCTTGTTGATCGTGACGCGCTTTCCCTTCGCCCATCCGGGGCACCCGCTGACCAAGGCACGGCTGAAGGCCATCGAGAAGCAGGGCGGCAGTGGCTTCTTTGATCACTCCCTGCCGGAAGCTATCTTGAAGTTCCGCCAGGGCTTCGGCCGCCTGGTGCGCAAGCAAACGGACCAGGGCAAGGTGGTGATCCTGGACCCGCGGGTGCGCACCAAGTCCTACGGCCGCCACTTCCTGAACTCCCTGCCGGAGGGAGTCCAGGTGGACGACTGAGCGTTGCGGCTGGAAATTAGGCGCCGTACTTCTTGATGGCCTTGTCCAGCTTGGGCAGCAGCAACAGGATAATCAGGGCCACACCACCAGCGATGCCGGCCAGGAAGAAGAAGAAGGATGTCGGCTCCATCTTTGCCTGCAAGCCACCAAAGAAGCCGGAGAAGTTGTTGCCAAAGGCAGTGGCAATGAACCAGCCACCCATGGTCAAGCCCACCAAGCGCTTGGGAGAAAGCTTGGTCACCAGGGACAGGGCCATGGGTGAAAGGCAAAGCTCACCAATGGTGATGATGGCGTAAAAACCAAACAACCAGAGCCAGGAGCCCTTGATGGCACCGTCCTCGGTGAGGATGCCGGCAAAGCCCATAACCACCAAGGACAGGGTGGTGAGCAGCATTCCATAGAAGATCTTCTTGGCGGTGCTCACAGGTCTGCCCCGATTCATCAAGAAGGTGAAGAAGGCAATGATCAACGGTGTGAACATGACAACGAACATGGCATTCAACGATTGGAAGATCACCGGATTGACAACCTTAACAAACTCCCCGGCCTTCATGAGGCTTGGCTCCTTGCCATATTTGTCCTTGTAGCCGTCGTAGAGCATGACATTCGTACTCTGAGAAACCAGGTACAGAGGGTACTGCTGGTCTCCGTCTCTGCGCATGAACGCCACGGTCTTTAGCTTTTCAGCCCCTTCCGCAGGAGTGATTGTGATCTCTTCGACCCCATGGTCAACAACACGGTCTACGGTGATGCTTTCGTAGATGTCACAAGAACGGCTGCGCCGCAAACTCCTCTCTGCCCGCACAGCTTCACTCAGCCCCGCATTTTCCGCCGCTTCCTCTTCTTCTGAGCCAAGGGTGACCACGGAAATCTGGCCACCATGCTTGCCGGCGATCTGCGCCAACGCCTCAGCACTCATGCGCTTTTGCCCATACATGTTGGCCACCTCTTCTGAACCCACAACCAGGAGAGAGCTGGGGTGGGGTCTGAAAATTTCCTCGCCAGCATTCTTGTAGTATTCTGGGAAGGCTTCCTCTTGGAAATTCGCAACCATGGCAATGTTGCGATCCGTGTTCTCCTTTGCCCAGGTGGTCATAGCGCTGCCGTTGAGATGCAGCACCATGAAGAACGTGGCACCCGCCAGGTAGATGGGCAACAGGGCCATAAGCCCAGGCTTTTCTTCCGGCGGAGCGGTGACGGCAAGGTGCACAAAGAAGAAGAGGATGGGCAACATGCCAAGGAGGAAAGCGAAAACAGTGGGCGTGAATGGGATCACACCGACGAGGTAATTACTGGCAATGAAGTATGAAGCAATACCTACCAAGAACGCCGGCAACAGGATGACACCAAAGATGCGGCCGAAGCTCACGTCATCCGGGCTCTTCTCCGGAGGCCTGTCAGCCTTAGCCAAGACCTTCCAACTCCACAGAAGGATGCAGATGCCAACGAGCATGCCAATCCCTGCAGACCAGAAGATCCAGAGCCATCCAAATTCCTTTTGAATCTGAGCCGCCAAAAGAGCACCAATGAATGCGCCAATGTTGATGCCCATATAGAAGATACTGAATCCAGTATCGCGCTTGGGATCTCCGGACTCATAGAGGTTGCCCACCATGACCGAGATGTTGGGCTTGAAGAAGCCATTGCCGACACACAGGCACACCAAGCCGGAAACAAAGTAGGACTGCCCGTAGATGCCCATGAGGAAGAAACCCAGAGCAAAGAACAGGCCGCCGATAAGCACCGATCTTCGATAACCCAGGAAGCGATCCGCCAGGAGCCCACCGATGTAGGGCGTGAAGTAGACAAAGGCTATGTAGAGACCGTAGATCTCATTGCCCACCACCTTGGGCATGCCCAGGCCACCTCGTGCGGTGTCAATGGTATAGAGCAGGAGAACGCCCACCATGGTGTAGAAGGCGAGGCGCTCCCACATCTCGATGAAGAAGAGCCGGAAGAGACCTTTGGGGTGACCTGTGAACACGATGGGATCCTTATGGAAAAGTGCGCGGGAAGAATGCGCGAATGGAACAGAGGTGCTACTTCACACCGTGCAGCCAGCGCTTCAGCAATGGCGTCAGCAACACCAGAAAGACACCAGCACCAATGGACGTATAACAAATGGTTTCGTACACATCGGTGTAGATGTGCAAGGTATCCGCTGCTGGCGGCACCACGCCTTCGGCAGCTTCCTCGCCGCCGTGGCCTGCACCTCCAGTCAGACTGGCAATAATCGCTGCGAGAGAGTGAGCGCCAGCAATGGACAAGAACCATGCTCCCATGACCATGCCGGTCATGCTCTTGGGCGCAAGCTTGGTGACGGCGGAGAGCCCAACCGGCGAAAGGCAGAGTTCACCTGTTGTGTGCAGCAGGTAGCAAAGCACCAGGAAGCCCAGGGAAATCATCGCCTTGTCATCCACGATGCTGGCGGCAAAGACCAGCACGCCAAAGCCAGCACCCAATTGCATTAGGGCCAGGGCAAACTTCAGCGGAATCGATGGGTTCTTGCCAATCAAGGCCAACTTCACCCACAATAGACTAAACACAGTGCCAAAGATCAAAATGAAGGCAGGGTTGAAAGACTGGCCCCAGGTCACGGGGAATTGCCAGGTTTCAGTGACCATTCGATCCACATTCCGCTCTGTGAACAAGGTCAGCGAAGAGCCGGCCTGCTCGAAGAATGCCCAGAACAGGGCATGGAAGAACCACAGTACCAAGAGCACAAAGAGTTTCTCCCGTTGCACCTTTTCGGAGACTATCGCCTTGATGAGCAGGAATAGGAGGACAACTATAATGACACCAAAGAGCAGATAGCGAACGAAGGCAGCCTCTTTCAGCATGAAAAAGACAACCACCGCCAAGCCTAAGGATCCAGCAATCACCTTCTGCATGTTGCCCATGAAGGCTTCTGGGTTGGGCGGCTCTCCGTGACCCTCCAGACGACGTTTGCCCAGGACAAACACCACCAGACCCAACAGCATACCCAGGCCGGCAAAGGCAAAGCCTTGGGTCCAACCATAGGTCTCGCCAATCCAACCACAGAACAGGGTAGAGGCCAGGGCTCCCAGATTGATGCCCATGTAGAAGATGGTGAAGCCCGAGTCCCGGCGTGGATCTCCTTCTTTATAGAGCCTGCCCACCAGGGTGGAGATGTTGGGCTTAAAGAGACCATTGCCCACAACGATCACCGCCATGCCAGCGTAGAGGGCAAACTCCGTTTCCACCACCAGGGCAAATTCGCCAATAGCCATGAGCAGACCACCCAAAATGATGGTCATGCGGTAACCCAGCAACTTGTCCGCTACGATGCCACCCAGGATGGGAGTCAAGTAGACCAGGGAGTTGTAGCTCCCATAGACGCCGTAGGCCTGACCGTCCGAGTAGAGGAATGTCTTGGTCATGTACAAGACCAACAGTGTCCGCATGCCGTAGAAGCAAAACCGCTCCCACATCTCGGCGAAGAACAGCATGTACAAACCCGGTGGATGGCCACCGCGGACTGGGTCAGGATCCATGATCTGGCCCACCTCTTCTGTATTACTCAAGATCGATCTCCGCTTATCAGCATGGGAAAAGGGACGAACTGCGCTGCTAGGCTAGCTTTACAGCGGGCATACGCCACGGAAAACCCAGCCCTGACGCTAGATGCCCTGTAACCGCAGCGGCACATGCAAGAAGCTTGCCTTGTTCGCCGCCAACAGGAAAACCGCCAGGGCATAGCCCGCCTGTGCCAGGAAATCCCCGCTATCCTGGGGCTCCGTCCCCCCCCGCTCCAGCAATGATGCCTGTTCTAGCTGCAGCGTGTTCTGATTCAGCGAGCGGCATTGCCGCAGCAAGCCCGCCAAAGAACCCATCACAATCTCTTTGCCATCCGGCAACGGCTGGCGCATGGTCAGGTCAAAGTCCCCCGGTAGCCAGAACTTCGGGATCTGCACCTGCGGGAACTGGGAACGACTGAAGTCCTCCGCCGATGCCTTTTGCCAGGCCAGATCTCCGTCAAGTTGATCCGGCAATTCCGCCGGCCAGTCCAAGTCCGAATGCTGGGCATAGGCGGACAGCATGCGGATGGCACGCAGCCCCACCGCCGACATGGGCCAGCCTACCACCTCAGCCTGCGCTTCATCCCAGTCCAAGGGTGCCTTGATGTGTATCCCCAGAGAGGCATTCATGTCCTCCCGCCACTGCAGCACCCTTTGTCGAAGTTGAGTTTCTTCGACTTCAGCATCCGCCAAGTACATCTGCGTCACAGCTGCTGCCTGCAGCACTACAGGTTGGCCTCGACAAAGTCCGTCATCATCTGGTACAGGTGCACCCGGGAATTCTTGTTGCCGATGCTGTGCCGCAACCTTGGATAGACCATGAACTGGAAGGACTTGCCCGCCTGCTGCAGGGCATGGGCGAACTGCAAGGAGTTTTGCATGTGCACATTGTCATCCATGCTGGCCGCCACCAGCAACAACTCACCGTGCAGATCCTTGGCGGCCTGGTTCACCGAGGCCGCGTCATAACCAGCCTTGTTGGTCTGCGGCAGGCCCATGTAGCGCTCGGTGTAGATGGAGTCGTACAGGTAATGGTCCGTCACCGGATTCACAGCCATGCCCATGCTCCAGACCTTGGAATGGGTCAAGCAGTAACTGGTCTGATAGCCACCATAACTCCAGCCCCAGATGCCAATGCGCTTCGGGTTGGCGTAGCCCTTGTCGATGAGCCACTTCACCCCGTCCTCCAGATCCTGCAATTCCGTCTGCCCCATCTTCTTGTAACAAGCGGCGGCGGACTGCCGGCCCTGACCGCTGGCGGAACGATTGTCGCAGATCCAGATCAGGTAACCACGCTGTGCCAGCAACTGGTGCCAGAGAAAGTTGAAACGTCCCCAGGCATTCTTCACCGAAGGCGCATGCGGGCCGGAATAGGTGTAGCAAAGGGTGGGATAAGCCTGACCTTCCTTAAAGCCCAAGGGCTTGATGAGCATGGCCTCCATCTGAAAACCATTGCGGTTCTTCACCTGCACGAATTCAGGTGCCGGCAGCGCCAGCTTGTTGAAGGGCTGCATATCGCTAGTCTCCGCGCGAGACAGCACACTGCCATCAGCCTGTGCCACGACCAGCTCGCCCATATAGAGAGCATTGGAGTAATGGTCCCAGTACTTGCTGCCCATGGGCGACATGGTGACCCGATGCCAGCCACCGCGCTTGGTGATGCGCTCGGAGGTCTTGCCATCAAAGCTGAGACGCCAGAGATGCTGTTCCTTCCAGTCGCCGCGATCGGAGAGAACATGGATCTGCTTGTTCTCCTCATCCACATTGAGGATTTCATCCACCTCGTATTCGCCGACGGAAAGTCTGGCGTGCAGGGTGCCGTCCCGGTTGTAGAGATAGATGTGCTGGAAGCCATCCCGCTCCGACAGCCACAAGAATTGATCACCGTCCGCCAGCCAGTGCGGGTTGAACTTGGCCTCCACCCAACAGTCACTGCCTTCATGCAAAACCAGCCGGGGCCTGGCTTCTCCCACCTTGCCCGCCAACAGGTCGAGCCAGGTCTGTTGCCGGTCCTGCACCTGAAAGTAGACCTCGCTACCATCCGGATGCCATGCCACTCGGGAGATGAGCAGATCCTGGGTGCCGTAATGAGAGAGATCAAAGTAGAGCGGCTCGCCACCTCGCACCGGCACCACACCCAGGGAAACCTCCGGATTGGCATCCCCCGCCTTGGGGTAGTTCTCCACTTCCACCTTGGGACGAGTGGGAACGTCGCTCACCAGGGTGAATTCCTGCACCGGCGATTCGTCCAAGCGCAGGAAGGCCAGATGGGTGGACTTGGGTGACCACCAGAAGCCTTTGAAGTTGCCGCGGCCATACAGCTCCTCCTGGTAGACCCAGTCCAGCCGACCGAAGAGCAGATCCTTGTGCCCCCCTGCCGTCAGTGGACGCGGGCGCCCACCCATCAGGTCCACCACATGCAGGTTGTAGTCCTGCACGAAGGCCACCATCTTGCCGTTGGGCGCATGGGCTTCACCCACCTCTTCACTGGGCCCCTGGGTAAGACGACGCACCTGCTTGCTCTGCAGGTCATAGTGGAACAGGTCGGCGGCAGTATTCAGCAGCAGGGCCGAATGGTCCTTGTTGAATTGAAAGTCCCTCGGTCGCACGACCAGCGCTATGGCCTGCTGTTCATCGAAACCTGGCAGGCCGGCCAGGGCCTGGACCATGGCATTTGGATCCACCAGGACTTTCGCCTTGCCCGTACTGGCCTCTACCGCCAGACACAGCGGCGGTCCTTTTGGTTTCAGGTGGCCGATGGCCAGGTAATGCTCTTCATCCAACCATGCCTGCGGTCGGGCATAGGGCTTTTGCATCTGCTTGGTCAGGTCAAAGAGATCCGCCACCTGCAGTTGTGCTGCTTGCTTCGCTTCTTGTGCGCAAAGCAAGGGGGTCAGGAACAGACAGAGTAGCAGCTGCCACAATTGGGTTTTCGAGCTTTGCATCAGTTCAAGATCTCGTTCTTGGGGTCCCGCACCATCAAGGCCGCAACAGTGGAGTGCAGGTCCTTTTGATCAAACAATACGTCACATACCGCCTGGCACAGGGGCATCTCCACCTGCAGTTCCAAGGCGCGCTTTTGCACCACGCGGGAAGTCCACACCCCTTCCGCAACCTTATGGGTGGAAGCCAGAATGTCATCCAGGCTTTCGCCGCCACCGATGCGTTCTCCGAAGGCGCGGTTGCGGCCATGCTGACTGAAGGCGGTGACTGCCAGGTCACCAATGCCGGCCAGACCAAAGAAGGTGCTCAACTCGGCGCCCTCAGCCACACCGTAGCGAGACATCTCGACGATGCCGCGGGTGAGGATGGCCGCCTTGGCGTTGTCCCCCAGACCCAGGCCATCCGCCATGCCCGCCGCCACTGCCATGACATTCTTCAAGGCAGCGCAAAGTTCCACCCCCAGCAGGTCCTGGTTGCTGTAGATGCGAAAGCTCTTGGTGCCCAAGGCCTCTTGCAGTTCCTGCAATTGCTTGGAGTCCTTGCCCGCCAGCACCACGGTGGTGGGCTTGGCCTTGGCAACTTCTTCCGCATGGCTGGGACCACTGAGCACATGAATCGGATGGGGATTGGGCAGGACATCCGCCAACACCTGACTGGGGCGCAGGGCGGTGCCCTGTTCCAAGCCCTTGGCCAGGGAGATCAACGGCACTTCCTTGGGCAAGAGATCCACCATGCCAGAGACGACCTCGCGGATATGTTGGGTGGGCACGGCCACCAGCACCACTTCCGTATCCTTTAATGCCTGGGCAGCATCGGCGGTGACACGAATGGATTCGGGCAAGTGAATCCCGGGCAGGTAGCGCGGGTTGGCACGGCTTTGCGCCATCTCCTTGGTGTACTGGGCATCGTGACCCCAAAGTCGTACCTGATTGCCGGCGGCATCCGCCACCATGGCCATGGCCATACCAAAGCCACCGTTACCCAAGACCGTCAATTGCATCGCGCACCTCGAATGTTGCTGCGGTGAGTGTAGAAGAGGAAGGCAGACACCAGCAAGCTTAACAAGAGCACTGGCCAGTCCGCCTGGGTAATGATTGCCCCCACCACCAAGGTCAGACCGATAGCCAGACTGCCCATGTACACTTGCTTGGTTGCAAAGAGCACCAGGAAGAACACGCCCAGGCTGATGCACAACACGGGCCAGGACAAAACTGCAAACACGCCAGTGGTAGTCGCCACGCCCTTACCACCCTTGAACCCCAGGAAGGGCGAAGTGCAGTGGCCCAGGATGGCACAGGAACCCCACAGCACTGCCGTGCCCACCTCAGGACAGGCCCAAAAGGTGGGCAGGAATCCCTTGCCAAAATCCAAGGCATAGATGAGCAGAAACACCAGATAGCGGCTGCGCTTGCCAAAAACTCGCGAAGCATTGGTGGCCCCCACGTTGCCCGAGCCGACCTTGCGCACATCCACACCCGCCAGGCATCGCACCAGCAGCAGGGCAAAGGGAATGCTACCCAGGAGGTAGGAACAGACGCAGCCGAGGAGAAGTTCTATCAATGCAGGATTGTCGACAATGGGAGCCAGGCCTTATGTTGCCCGAAGCATGAGCAAACGGCGCCAACCTAAGGCAAAAGATCTGCGCATTGGCGTGGATACCGGCGGCACCTTCACCGATCTGGTGGTCCTGGAAGAATCCGGACTGCGGATTCACAAGGTTTCTTCCACACCCAGCGACCCGGCCCAGGCGGTGCTCACCGGCCTGCGGGAGGTGCGGGGCAGGGCGGTGGTGGACGTGGTGCATGGCACCACTGTGGGGCTGAACGCGGTGCTCACCGGCGATCTGGCCCGCACCGCCTTTGTCACCAACGCCGGTTTCGAGGACCTGATCGAGATTGGTCGCCAGGAACGCCGGGACCTGTATGACCTGAATGCCAGCAAAGCTCTGCTCCCGGTGCCGCGCCAACTTCGCTTTGGCGTGGACAGCCGCCGCAGCGTGGAGGGCAAGCGTCTGAGCAAACCCAGCGCCGAAGAATTGGCCACCTTGTTGCAGAAACTGCGCCGCACCAAGGTGGAGGCGGTGGCCATTGGTCTGCTGCATTCCTACAAGCATCCCGGGGATGAACGGGAAATTGCCCGAGCACTCAAACCCCTGGGCGTGCCCATCACCTGTTCCGCCGATCTGCTGCCGCGGCACGGCGAATTTGAACGCTATGCCGCCAGCATCCTGAACGCCGCCACCTGCCCCCGGGTCAGCCAGTACCTGGCGCGCCTGGCGAAGGGCGTGCAGCCCGGGCAACTGCGGCTCATGCGCAGCAGCGGTGGCATCCTGGGGGCCAAGGAGGCCGGGCTGTATCCGGCTCGGGCCATGTTCTCCGGTCCCGCCGGTGGTGTTCTGGCCAGCCGCGCCCTGGCCAAGAACATGGGCTATGGCGACGTGGCCACCTTTGACATGGGCGGCACTTCCACCGATGTCTGTCTGGTGCAACCGGACACCACGGTGAGCGAAGGCAGCATCGCCGGCCTGCCTTTGGCCATTCCCGCGGTGGAAGTACACACCATCGGCTGCGGCGGTGGCAGCATTGCCTGGGTTGATCTGGGTGGTGCCTTGCAGGTTGGTCCGCAGAGTGCCGGCGCCGATCCCGGGCCGGCATGTTACGGCAAGGGCAGTGAGGCCACGGTCACCGACGCGCACATGGTGCTGGGACACATGGGTGCAGAAACTCTTTTGGGTGGCGACTTCCACGTGGACGTACAACGTTCGGTGCAGGCGGTGAGTCGAATCGCCAAGCGCCTCAACCTTTCGCTGCGCCGCACTGCCGAGGGCATCTTGGAAGTGGCGGAGGTGAACATGTGTCGAGCCCTGCTGGTGATTACGGTGCAGCGGGCCATGGACCCGGCGAAGATTCCCCTCATTGCTTTCGGTGGCGCCGGCGGCCTGCACGCCGCCACCATTCGCAAGCGGCTAAGCATGCCGGTGGCGGTGATCCCCTCGCATCCAGGCACCTTCTCTGCAGTGGGCCTGGCTTTGGCGGGGGAGTCCAGTGAACTCATCCACCCGGTGCTGCAACCGCTACCGGAACTGAGCACAGCCCAGGTGCAAGGCATGATCCTTAAGCTGTCTGAGCAAAGTCGCAAGGCTCTTGGCGCCAAGAGCAATGCCAGTCAGGCGAAAGCCAAATTGCTCTGCACCGCACACCTGCGCTATGCCGGTCAGGGCGAAACCCTGTCAGTGCCCATGACGCCGGGGGCAAGTACGCCGGGGGGAATGAACCTTGACCGACTGGCCCGCAGCTTTGCCCAGGAACACGAACGGCGCTTTGGCTTCGTGCCGGAACAACGGCCGGCTGAACTGGTGGAGATTCGTTTGCGGGCAGAGCTGGGCGACCAGGCCTTGCCTCCGCAACAGCCAGACACCGGGCGGGGCAAGCGCCGCAGCAAGGCCCAGCCCTACGCCCGCCGTCTCCCCCCCTGTGGCGGCACCCCCTGGCTGGTCTACCGCCGCCAGGACCTGCCGGTGGGCCAAAGACTGGCGGGCCCCTGCTTGCTTGAAGAACTCAGCAGCGTCACCCGGGTACCCGCCGGAAGTTATTGTCAGGTCACGGCTTTCGGTCTAACGATAAGCTCCGAAAAATAACTGCCACTTTTTCGGCGGGCACAAAGCTCCATGTGATTGGCGGCGCAAATACAGGGCCTGGAAACCGGTCGAACACACGAGTTTGTGGATTGACAAACGGCGAATTCGGGATAGATTCCTGAACACCTCTAAGGGTGATGTGACTAGGAGAGGCCTCGATGTCTTGAGGATGTCCTGGACACATGACCAACGTCTAAAGCAAGCCGTGCATTCGGTTCTCCGAGCCGGCGAGCAAAGCGTACTTTTGCCGGGGGTTGTCCGCCAAGGACGTAAAAACTTGACTCTCCTTCTTCCCCTTTTCCCGAAGTTTCCCCTCCGGCGTTTTTCTCAGAGAGTCAATTGGCACCACTGCTAACGCTTTTGGCGTAAAGCAAGTTCAGTGCGGGCGGCCCTTAAAAAGGCCTGCGCCTGATCATTCTGGCTTTGTAACTGCCCCACCCACTGCCAGTCTTCAATGGCCCCTTCCAGGAAGCCCTGACCATAACGCAACAGGGCACGCTGGTGCAGAACCCGGGCCAACATGTCCGCCACTGCCTGATCTTTCGGATCAGCGCTGCGCATGCTGGCCAAGAGGTCCATGGCCACTTCCATTTCACCGCGCTGCAAATACCGGGTCACCTGGATGAGTTGCTTCTGCCGCTGGACATTGGCGACTTCGGCCTTGCTTGCCGGGCTGTCACCCGCCGTCTCGCTCTTCGGCTCTGCTGCCTCTGCATCAGTTGCAGGGTTTTCAGCAGACGACTGCTGCACAGGCTCGGTGGTGACGACGGGCTCCGGCTGCTTAGAAGGTTCCCGTTCAACATCAGGCTTGGCCGGCACTGCGCCCACCTGAGTCACTGCGCCCGGCTGAGTCACTGGGCCAGCCTGGGTCACCACCTCAGGCAGGTCCTGCTCTTGCTTCTCCTGGGCCATGGCCAACAAACGATGTCGGGTTGCCAAGATCATGCCCTTGGCGCCGTGCACCTTGGGCCACACCTGCAGCGCATGCTCAAAATTCTGGATCGCCTCTTCATCGCGCCACTCGCTGCGCATGGTCATACCGCGCAGCACCATCTCCTGACTGGTGCGCATGCGGCGCTCCAGAGCCAGGGCAAATGCTCTGGCCTCGGCATAGTTCGGATGCGAAGGCGGCACCTGATCCAGATAGATCAAGGATTGCAGGAAGCCGCCGTCACTGGCAGCCCTCTCGGCAGCGATGAAGGGATCCTTCGGCGCAACCTTGCAGGCAGGCAACAACAGTGGCAGGAAGATCGCCAGAATGAGCAAAGAGTTCTTCAACGGCTATCCTCTCCCAAGCTGTCCTCGTTGAGAACTTCCAGTTCGTCGTCCTCGGCACAATACAATTCGTAATCTTCGCTGAGCAGGTCATCCACGTTGTTGGGCACCTGCGCCACCTTGTAGGGTAAAACCCCTGAAGTGGAGATCATCACCAGATTCATGGGCGATTCGGGCACCGGCTCGGAGCAAATCTCTTCTTCAAACAGATCCAGCAACCAGGGGTCAAAGTGAGTGCCACGGTCTTCCCGGAGCTTGTCCAAGGCCTGCCCCCAATCCAAAGGTTGGCCGCCCAGGTTGCAAGTGGTCCACTGATCATAGGCATCGGCAATGGCCAGGACGCGAGCCCCCAGTGGGATGCGATCACCACGCAGACCTTCCGGGTAACCGGTGCCGTCATACTTCTCACGGTGATGGCGAATGATGTCTGCTGCCCGCTTCAAGGTCGGCAAGCCGGACAACAAGCTGGCACTGCGACCAGGCAAGTGGCGCAGGCAATTCCGTTCGTCTTCGGTGAGCGAGGCCTGCTTTTCCAACAAGGCCGGCCGCAGCCAGGCTTCACCAATGTCATGCAGGCGAGCAGCAATCTGCAAATCCGCTGCCTCTTGTGTGGACAGTCCCAGGCGCTCACCCAGGATCATGGCATAGCGACACACCCGTTCGCCGTGTCCGCCCTGGCCGCGTCGCTCCAGCAACTCCACCATCTGCGAGGCAATCTCCAGGAAGCTGGCATGCATCTGATCCACGCCATCCTTGACGGCTCCCGCCAGGTAGCGCAGGGACAGCTGCAGGTCACGGATCTCACCATCGGCCTTGCGAGTGCAAACCGCATCGGTCTCGCCCCGGGAAAGGCGGTAGGCAACTTCCACCGCTTCGCGGACGTGGGTCAACCAGTGGTGACAGATGTAGCAGGCCAGAGCAATCAGCGACAGGCAGGCGAGAAAGGCGCCGGCGAACAAGCTGAGGGAAAAGGCTGCTACATAGTTCTTGGGATTGGCGTAGCGAACACGCACCTCACCCACCAGACCCCGCAGACCAACAACTGGCTCCAGGGCTTCGCATTGCTCCTCGCTAAAGTTGCGAACAAAACCACCGGGTGCGGTGATCACACTCAGCTTTGTGCCACCCAGGGCCAGGCCCGTATCCAGACGCACCAGACCCCGGTGGTCCAGGAACAGCAGACGCTCACCGCCCAACTGGGTAGCGGAAGCAGCCAAGGTTGCCAGGCGCAAATCATCATGCTCAGCCAATAGTGGTGCAGCACGGCTGGCCAGGTTTTTAGCCAGGTCCCGCATCTTGCTGGTGGTGGTTTCCGCGTGCCGTTGTTGCTCCTGCTCCAGGGCCAACTGGGTCACCACATAGGCCAACAGGAGGGAACCAAAAAGGAGGGCCGCCAACAGGCGGAGAGTGAGCGGTTTACCGCCCTTGTCGCTGGTGTCTCGAGCTGCCATTGCTGGCTTCTATCGACCATTCCAGGCATGAGGGTTACCCCCCACACCCTCGATGACAGTCAAGCAGCGCTGTCGTGGGCACTTGGGCCAACAACAAGGCAGGCAGCTTTACTTGATGACTTTCACCTGATCAGCGTAGATCTGGTAGATGTCCACGCAGAAGCCCTCTTCCAGGGTAGCTTCAATGCGAAATTCGCCCGTCACCATCACCGGTTCGTATTGATAGTCCAGACGCTTCTTGCCCTTCATCACCACCCGCACCGTGCCGTTGATGTCCGGCGGTTGGCCGTAGCAGCATGACCAGAGCGACTGCACCAGCAAGAACTCGCGGATGTTCTCAACCTCATCGATGGGCAGCATGAAGCCAATCATCATGACCTTGGTCTTGTCCAACTTCTTCAGCTTCTTGGGCAGCCCCTGCAGAGCTTCTTCGTAGGGCCAGGAGGAGATTTCTTCGAAGACCAACAGCTTGTCGATGCCCTTGACCTTGCCGGCCTTGAGTTGTTTGCGCAGTCGGGCCTCGGCCCTGAGCATTTCATTGGCACCGCGGATGGTGGCAATGTCCGCTGCATCGGCACCGGGCGGAATGATGATTTCGCCAACCTCGTCCTTGTTCTCACGATCGATGTTGCCCCGGTTCTCGTTGGCCTGCTCCTCCAACTTTTCCATGTAGGGGCCCGGGTCCATGGAGAACTTCTTCTTCGCCTCCGCATTGGCAAAGCCCACCCGGCTACCCATGCATACCACGGAGAAGCTTTCGTTCACTGGCAGGTCGGTCACCGGACAGATGCTGTTCACACACTTCTTGCTTGTCTGCCCAGTTGACTTCTCAACCGGCTTCTCAATCTGCTTGTCCACCTGCTTGCTGGGCTGGGGTTCCTGGCAAGACAGCAGACCGGAGAGGCTGACCCAGAGACTGGGCAACAGCAGCAGGACTAGAAGACGATGGTTTACAGACATACGGTGGTTCACTAAGAAGTCAGACCCAGGTTTTCGGCTACCGGCGTCAGAGAACCTTTGATGGCAGGCACGATACCGGAAACCGCCCCCAATACGGTGGCCCCCAGGATAAGGTACAGCTCTTCTGGGGAGAAGGCTCTCCAGTCCAGGTTCACCGTGGTCACTGCGGCTACCAGATCAATGAGGAGGAATGCCGCAGCATGGCAAAGGCCCACACCCAGAACCGAGCCCAGGAAGGAAACCACCAGGGCTTCCTGCAGGATGATGCGCAGGATCTGCCAACGCCGCGCACCCAGAGAGCGCATGATGGCAATCTCCCGCCGCCGTTCATTCATGGTGTTGTAGAGGGCCACCATGATGGACAGCCCACCCACCACCAGCACCAGATAGGCCACCACTTCCAACATGCGCTTGCCGGCGCCGAGCAATTGGAACAGTCGGGTGAGTTCAATTTGCGGCCAGGCCACCTGGGCATCGGATCTGGTCTGGAAGGCATAGCGCAGTTTTCGCCCACCCAGATGATCCAAGGTGTCAACGATGATGGCGGACAGGGAAACATTATCCGCCTCCGCCTCTTGCCCGGGGCGGATGACGTCATGCTTATCCATGGACAGGAAGCCAGCAACCGGAATGAAGATGGCCCGGTCCAGGGGAGTGCCGGTGGCGGCCAACACTCCCACCACTTTGGTGGCAGCCTCCTCGTGCACATGGGCGCCCGGGGCATCCGCCTTGCCGTGGGTAGGCGCAAAGACTGAGCCCAAACCCATGCCGGTATCCTGGGCGACCTTGGCACCCACGACTGCCTCCCGCCAGGCGCTTGGCACTTGTGCATGGTCATGGCTGTGATCGTGGTTATGCCCGTCTTCGTGCTGGTGTTCGTGATCTTCGCCGTCTTCCGCTGCCGCCAGTTCCTTGGCCTTCTCCTCGGCAAAGGCCAGCAGGTCTTCATGGCCAAAACGGAAGGGGCGACCGGCAGATAACTTCAAGCGCCCCAGGTCCTTGCTCAGTCGGAACTTCAAGAACATGTCGTCGGTGGTGCCAATGATGGGGAAGCTCTTGAAACTGTCGCCCCGCACCTGCGGAATGGCACAGCGCACACCGACCTTGCGCGCCAAGCTGCCTTCATGCAATTCCCGATACACTGACAAGGGCAACACGCCCGGTGCCTCGCCAAAGTGGAACACGGTGTTTAGCACCAGACTCAAGGGCGCCCCTTCCTTGGGGCCAACGATGGCATTGTAGGCCAACATGCCTGACTTGTAATGCTTATCGGTAGCCGCCATCACCAACCAGATCATGGCGATCAAGGCAGTGCCCAGCACAATGGACAAGGTGGTGAGACTGGTGGATAACAAACGCAGGCGCAGGTTGCGCAGGCTGATCTGCAACAGGTTCATCGCTGCTCCTGCACTGTAGACTCTTGCAGATCCGCCAGATCCAAGACCCTTTGCATCTGCTGCGCACTCTGGGGGTCGTGGGTCACCATGAGCACAGTGCGGTCTCCCTCCCGAGCCATCTGCAACAGGAGATCCAACACTTCCTGGCCAGTGGCCCGGTCCTGATTGCCCAGGGGTTCATCGGCAAGGATCAGTTCCGGGTCATGGATCAGCGCGCGGCAGATGGCCACCCGCTGTTGCTGCCCTACGGACAATTCATTGGGCCGATGGCCCAGACGATCCGCCAGTCCCACCCGCTGCAACAAATGCTCCGCCCGCTGCCGCGACACAGCACCATGACCAAAGACCGAACCCAACATGACATTCTCCAAGGCAGTGAAGGGCTGCAGCAGGTTGAAGGTCTGGAACACCATGCCGATGTGCTGGGCGCGAAACAAATCCCGCTGCCCTTCCGACATGCGGGTCATCTCCTCTCCTCTCACCTGCACCGTACCGCTGTCCGGCAACATCATGCCGGCCAGGATATTCAGCAGGGTACTCTTGCCACAACCGGACTTGCCCACCAGGGCCACGTGCTCGCCCTTGGCCACGCTGAGCTGGGCAACATCACAGGCCAACACCAGGTTGTCGCCACTGCGGTAGGTCTTTTTAAGGCCTTGGATCTGAATCATCTTGCGCAGACCATACGAAGTCCAACTCCTGGACCAAGCCCTGGATCAACTCTTCCGGGCTGGATTGAAACTGGGGCAGGATGCCCCAGGTGTAGGTTTCCACCTCCAACAAGGGCAGGGGTCGCGGCAGAGCAGCCAGGACCCGCAGCAACTCGGCCTGGGACGAACCCAGGGCACCGGGCTGATCCCAGAACACGGGCAGATGAAAATGACTACGCAGCTGTTTGGCCTGGCTGAATTCCTGGCGGCGCTGGCGGACTTCTGACAGGTCCAAGGCTCGCAGGCCTGTGTCGGCAACGCACTGGTGCAGGTAGACGGACTCGTCAAAGGCCAGCAGTTGATCCATGGCGGCCGGATCTTGCGGCTGACGCAGTTCCAGACAGGAGGAGACCTGGATCTTGGCACATTGGATGCCGTGTTGGCGCAGCTGCTGGATGGCGGTGACCGCATCCTCGCGTACGACAGCCAGGTGGCAGAGGTCCACGCAAACACCCAGATGACGACGCAGCACCGCCTCTTCCACGGTCCAGGCTCCTTCGGCGAAGACCCATCGGTTCAAGAACTCAATGGTGGCGGCAACGGTTTCAAGCAGGCAGAAAGGTTCGGGCTCCAAGGCCAGCACCATGTGCAGGCCATGTTCTTGTTCCATGGCATGCAGGTGGCTGGCGGCGCGCACCAGGTTGCGGGCCATGACCCGGGGGTCGGCGGGTTCATAGCCCAGGGGCAAGGTGCTCAGGGGCACTATGTCCAGGTCACTGCCCAGCAAAGCCATGGCGGTGGCAGCGTGGCGAGTATAGAGCAGTCGCTCCTCACTGGCCCAGTCCGGTTGGTAGACCTTGGTCTTGATGGCTTGGTTGTGGAAGTCGCGCTGCGGGAACACGTTCAAGGTCCAGATGCTCAGGTCGTTTGCCGCAAGAAACTCCTGCACCTGTGCCCGGGCCGACGGATCCTGGGAAAGCTGTTCGGCCAGGTCTGCATTCCACCAAGTCCCCAAACCAAAGCGTCGCCCTTGCGATCGCTGGGACTGAGCCACCGGCAAGGAATACTCACGCAGCGCATGCAACCAGCTTTCCAGATCGTTGGCGGAATGCACGTTGCCGCAGTAGGTGAGCAGGGGAGAGGTCATGGGATTGGGAGGGTCCAACAGGTTCGCTGCGTAATCAAATGATATCCCAACACCTCTCTTCCTCCTAAAGTCCTGCCATGCGCTTTGATCCCGCTCTCACCACCGGCACCCTGATTCGCCGCTACAAACGTTTCCTGGCCGACGTGGTGCTGGACAGCGGCGAAGAACTCACCGTGCACTGCCCCAACTCCGGTTCCATGCTGGAAGTGGCAGTCCCCGACCGCCCCATCGCCCTGAGTCACAGTGACAATCCAAAGCGCAAGTACGCCTACACCTGGGAACTCATTCATCTCCCCGAAACCTGGGTGGGCGTGCACACCGGGCGTAGCAACTCAATTGTCAGCGAAGCCATCAGCGCTGGCAAAGTACCCGAACTCGCTGGCTACCCAAACCTGCGCCGGGAAGTGCCCTACCTGAATTCACGCATCGACATCTACCTGCAAGACCAGCAACGCCCCGACTGTTACGTAGAAGTGAAGAACGTCACCCTCACCCAGGGTCAGCGCGCCATCTTCCCCGATTCCGTCACCACCCGCGGGCAAAAGCACCTGCGAGAACTCAGCCAGATGGTGGCTCAGGGCAAAAGAGCAGTGATGCTTTTTCTCATCAATCGGGAAGACTGCCGAGAATTTGGCCCCGCTGATCACCTGGACCCGGTCTATGGGCAGTTGCTGCGACAGGCAAGTGAGGAAGGTGTGGAAATCCTGGCCTATGAAGCCCAGGTAAACCCTAAACAGGTGACCTTGCATGGGTCGATACCTATTCTGCTGTGAATAAGACAACCCCCACCGACCAATCTCTCTACACTTCCGACATGACCCAAGATCAGGCCGCGCAGCAAAAGCGCATTGCTGAACTGAAGCAATCTCCCGCCTACCGCCAAGCGCACCTTGACCCAGACTTCATGGGTCGCGAAGAACTTCGCCCGGTGCGCCTGCAAGTAGAGATGCTCAAACCGGAATTGATCCAACAGGAACTGGGAGTCAACTCCACCATCGTCGTCTTTGGCGGCACCCGAGTGGTGCAAGAGGATGAAGCCGAAGCCAAGCTAGCCGCGGCGCAAGAAGCCCTGGCCAAGAAGCCGGACGATGCGCGCCTGCAACAGCAATTACGCATTGCCCAGAACGTGCGCAAGAAGTGTGACTACTACAACGAGGCACGGGAGTTGGGACGTCTGGTGAGCAGCACCTGCCAGATTGATGACACCTGCGACTACGTGGTGGTGACCGGCGGCGGCCCGGGCATCATGGAAGCTGCCAACCGTGGCGCCTATGACGTGGGCGCCAAGAGCATGGGGCTGAACATCACCATCGTCACCGAGCAGGATCCCAATCCATACATCAGCCCGGAGCTATGCTTCGAGTTCAAGTACTTCGCCATCCGCAAGATGCACTTCTTGATGCGGGCCAAGGCCATGGTCGCCTTCCCCGGCGGCTTTGGCACCATGGATGAGCTGTTCGAAACCTTGACCCTGATCCAGACCAAGAAGATGGAGCCGATCCCGGTGATCTTGTTTGGTCGCGACTACTGGGACAACCTGGTGAACTGGGAGATGTTCGTGGAAGAAGGCACCATTGCGCCGGAAGACCTGAACCTGATCACCTATGCGGAAACCGCCAAGGAAGTGTGGGAGCAGATCCTGAACTTCTACCAGCAGAACCCGCAGCCCAAACTGCCACGCGGGCAGTAGAGGCTAGAGGAAAGCCGGGTCCCCGCTGGGCTCCTGCCCAGGCAGTATCTGGGCGTCCGATCCACGGTCCATATCCACAACCCTTACTCCGCCTCTTTTGGCTCGGCGGAGCCCAAGAGCTTTTGCAAACTGCCTGCCAGGTCCAATTCTGGCAACTTCTCCAAACCGGGATACCGGACGCTTTCCACCTTGCCATCCGGGCCCACCAGGATGGTGCCGTAGCCGGGGGAATTGAGCTGTTTGCGAACGCCGGCCCAGCCCTCCGGGTCCCGGACACTGGGCCAGTCCAACTCCATCCTCTTATAGATCTTCGCCTCCTCTTTGCGGCAGCGCTCAATGGGCAGCCCATAGGAGACATCCACGCTGACCAACAACACCTTCACCTTGTCTGCTCCGTACTTCTTTTGCATCCCCTGAACCAGGGGAAACCCTTCAATGCAATTGTGTCAAGTGATGCTCCAGATGTCGATCAACAGGGCGCTCCCTTTGAAGTCATCCCTGGTGAACTTCTTGCCGTTTGGGTCGGTGTAGGAAAACTCCGGGCACTTGCGCCCCACCAACACGCCGCGCAATGGAGAAGCTGATTCCCGCAACTCCATGGAGCTGCCGTCGGCGGCAATTGCGGTGACCTGGAACATGCGGTCACCGATGCGGATCGGCATGCTGGTGGAACTACACTCGGTGCCGGTCAGCTTGCCATCCTGGTTGTGGTCGATGGAGATCAGGGTGCTGGTGTCCCCAACAGCGTTGGCTGCAGCAGTGTTCGTGACGTTGTAGAGCTGGGTCTGCGGCAGGTAGATGTAATAGGTTTCCTCGTCCACCTTGATTTTGCCCCGCTTGGGCAGCTGCTTGCCGGCGGCCTTTCTCTTGGCACCCTTGGCACCCTTGGCACCACCACCGCCGATGAAGGACAACAAGCCTGGGAGCTGGCGAGTGGCCTGGCAATCCTCCATGGGGATGATCATGGCTTTGGCTGACTCTTGCTTGGTTTGCTGCTCCGCCCCTTTTTCGCCTTACAGCTGTTGACTGTCCTGCCCTTGTGGCCATTCCTGATCCTGGAGCAGGCATTCAATTTTGGAGTGCGGCTTGATAACACCATCTGCCGCCATGGAATTGGCAGCAAGTAGGGCCAGGAAGATACTCACCAATTTGATATGTCTCATTGCAACTCAGTCTCGTGGTTCCGGATGCGCCTTCGCTCAGGAGCAATGCTCCTGCAAGACGTCATATCATAACCCTACATCCCTAGAATCTCCTTGTTAGTAAAACCCGCAGCCCAAACTGCCACGCGGGCAGTAGGGCGCGGGCTTACCGGATCTAACCCAGGGCCACCCGAATCAGGCGACCATACTCTGGATCCGCCTTGTCAAAGTGGACCAGTTGGCGCTGGATGATCTCGTCGGCGACACCACTCATCGCCCCGGCAAGCGCCAGCGTCAGGCGACGTTTCTGGGCTTCATTCATCATGCGGAACAGGTTTCCTGCCTGGGTGTAGTCGTCATTGCCATCCCGGTGGTCATAGCGATCAGCAGAACCGTGGAGCTGCAGGGGTGGTTCCTTGACGGACGCATCCTCTGCCGGACCGCCGAAAGAGTTCGGCTCATAGTTCACCGCACCACCACCATTCCCGTCAAAGCGCATGGCACCATCGCGTTGGTAGTTTCTCGCATTGGTCGCACGGGGCGCATTCACCGGCAAACTCTGATAGTTGGCTCCCAGCCGATAACGATGGGCATCGCCGTAGGAGAAGATGCGCGCTTGCAGCACCTTGTCCGGACTATGCCCGATACCAGGCACTACGTTGGCTGGCGAGAAAGCTGACTGTTCCACCTCCGCGTGATAGTTCTCCGGGTTTTTATTCAACTCAAGGATGCCCACATCAATCAGCGGATAGTCCGCATGCGGCCACACCTTGGTCAGATCGAAGGGATTGAAGGGGGCCTTCTCTGCCTCGGCTTCCGACATCACCTGCACCTTCATCGTCCATCGCGGATAGTCCTTAGACTCAATGGCATCATGCAGATCGCGCTGGTGACTCTCACGATCCTCACCTATGAGCCGTGCCGACTCTTCTTCACTGTTGCACTCGATGCCTTGCTGGGTCTTGAAATGGAATTTGACCCAATAGCGTTCCCCCGCGTCATTCCACAGGGAATAGGTATGCGACCCATAGCCATTAACATGGCGATAGCTCTTGGGCAGGCCACGGTCGGAAAACAGAATGGTGATCTGATGCAAACTTTCTGGGCTATAGGACCAGAAATCCCACATGGCAGTGGGGTTGCGCAGGTTTGTCTTCGGATCCCGCTTTTGCGTATGAACAAAGTCGGGGAACTTGGATGGGTCACGAATGAAAAACACTGGAGTGTTGTTGCCGACCAGGTCCCAGTTGCCTTCTTCGGTGTAGACCTTCAGGGCAAATCCCCGAACATCCCGTTCCGCATCAGCGGCTCCGCGCTCACCAGCAACGGTAGAAAAGCGGAGAAAGCACTCAGATTCGGTACCTGGCTGTAGTGCTTTGGCGCGGGTGTAGCGACTGATGTCACCGGTCATCTTAAGGGTACCAAAAGCCCCTGATCCCTTGGCATGGACCACTCGCTCAGGTATTCGCTCCCGATTGAAGTGCGCGTGTTTTTCCAGGAGTTGCCAGTCCTGGACAACCAACGGTCCTCTGGGGCCAGCGGTGAGGGCGTTTTGATTGTCGGCAATGGGACTGCCGGTAGATGTGGTCAGCTGATTTTTCTTATTCATGGTTGGCTCCTTGTCGGTTCCTTGCTGGTTCATTGACTTTCAATGCTAGGAATATACGGCTCCTTTTCTGATCAGTCCAATCGCAACTTCGAATGACTCTGATAGGATTTAGTGATCATGAATCTCCCCACTTTTCGCCAGATCGAGTGCATGGTTGCGGTTGCCGCAAAGCTCAACTTTCGCCAGGCCGCAGACACTTGCCACATTACCCAACCAGCCCTAAGCGCACAAATCCAACAGCTTGAGGCAGTGCTGGGACTCAAACTCTTCGAGCGGGACAAACGCCGGGTGCTGCCCACTGCGGCAGGTGCTGCGCTTGTTGAGAAGGCCCAAGCGATCATGGCGGATCTTCGCGAATTTGCCGAAGCCGGAACAGCTTTCAAGGAACCGCTCTCTGGCACTCTCCGACTCGGTATCATCCCAACTGTGGCTCCTTATGTCCTCCCACGTGCGATGCGGGAAGTCCGGTCAAGTCACCCCAAGCTCCGACTCCTGCTGAAGGAGGGTCAAACCGCCGAACTTGTACAGCTCTTGTCGGAAGGCTCCCTGGACATATTGCTGTTGGGTCTGGAAGCGGAGCTGGGCGACTGTGAAACCCGGACCCTCTTTCGCGATCCCTTCATGTTGACGGTTCAGAACAGTCACCCAATGGCCGCACGCAAACGAGCCAAGGAGGATGATCTCTGCGACGAGCAGGTCTTGCTTCTGGAAGACGGGCACTGTCTGCGGGATCAGATACTCCCTCTCTGCGAGCGGATGGGCGCCAACGAGCTAGGTGATTTCCGCGCAAGCAGCTTGACGACGCTGGTACAGATGGTTGCCGGCGGCATGGGCATCACTCTCCTGCCGGAAATGTCTGTGCGCGCGGAGGCCGGACCTGAACGCAAGTTGAAGGTCATACCCTTCGGCGCCAAAGGCCCTGCACGAACCATCGGTCTGGCCTGGCGACCTTCGTCGATCCGCAAAGCCGAATTCCAGCTCTTGGGAAAAACCATCCAGCGCGGGCTGGGCCGTTAGACAGAATGGATGGAGGACTCCTGCTCTACAACCTCCGACATGCCTTCACGGCAGGAATGCGGGCAGCGTCACCTCCAGCAACTCCAACTCCCCCGAGGGCTGTAAGAACCTGTAGGCGAGGCCAGCTGGAACAACAAGGCTGTCACCGGCAGCCAGCGCTTCCGGCTCCAACCCATCACCCATCAGAGTCACCGCTCCGGCGAGCACAAACAGAAACAGGAACTCACCGGCATGGGACGCTTGCGTATCCATCCCTGCTCCCACCGGCCTGAGCACGCGCACTCCTGCCAGCCCGTCTGTTGCCACCGCGATACCAGTATCACGGGCTTCGAAGCCCGGCCGCTGTGATGGTTTGAAGCCAACTTTAGCAGCCTCGTGACGAACGAATCGTTGCCCGCCAAAATCACGATCAGGGCGCAGGCTCTTTGTGGGGAGTTCCAGATCGTGATCCACTCCAGTCAGGTGCTCTGCGGGACAAGCCAACTCAATGACCTCCAGACCCGGCGAAGCCTCCAGCACACGGTGCCGAATCCGCGGCGGCTGCAAAACACAGTCCCCCGCTTTCATGACAAAGGACTCGCCCTGATCTTCATAGACCACCCGAACCCAGCCCTTGTAACAGAACACCATCTGCAAGCGCAGGCTATGAAAGTGCACGTAATCCGGCACCGGCCCGCCGTCGGGGATTCGGATGTGAGAGGCGATAAAGCGTCCGCCCTGGCGACCAGGAATCAAATCTCGGTACTGCATGCCGGCCCGGCCCAATCCCCATTGGGCATCCTTGCCCATTCGAGTCAGTACCAAGGACTGGTCCACCGGCGGTAACGCCACCGGTGGGTCCGCATCCACCAACTCAATCTGCATGCCGTTGGGCGCAGTCAGGTGGGTGGGACCATCGGCCAATGCGGCCCTCTCACAGCGGAGGCGAAGGGTGGGCAGCAAGTCTTGGTTTCCCGGCTGGCCCCGCTGGAGCCGCAAGCGGACTCCGAACCCAGCGATGACCGCCACCGCCGGATCGTCGGCAGGAAAGATGGTTTCCACCTTGAAGCCCAGCTTCTGCAGGAAAAACTCCAAGCAGCTATCCAGGTCCGCACAGGGAAGCACCAGTTCCGCCGCCTGAATTCGTTCACGCATATCCCAAGGCATCCAAATAGCTGGATGGGGCGGCAGATGCGCATGAGCGTAAGCCCTTCCTGGGCTACCGGACTTGCGCTAAGCGCCCAACCAGCATAGATATAAATTGGAGCGGGTGATGAGATTTGAACTCACGACCCTCACGTTGGCAACGTGATGCTCTACCACTGAGCTACACCCGCTCACCGATTGGGGCGACTATACGTAGGAACCTGCAAATGCGAAGTCAAGAGAGGAGTGGCATAGAAGTTCAAGCTCCGCCAACCAGGGCGCCCCAGCAGGGGGGGTTGGGCACCGAGACTCCCCGGACTTTTCCCCAGCTGGTGGACCAGATCCGCCTGGAAATGGGCCCACGCCTGTTCCTGCCCCGCCGCCACGGCCGCGGCGACGAAGCCCCCCTGAGCTATGGTGAATTCTGCAGCCAGGTCCAGGATCTGGCCCGCGGGCTCATGGCCATGGGCATGAAGAAGGGGGATCGCATCGGTTTGCTGGCAGAAAATTCCGCCAACTGGCTGCTGGCGGACATGGCCATTGCCTACGCCGGTGGCGTCGATGTGCCGCGGGGCGTGGACACCGCCCCCGAGGAGCTGCGGGAGATCCTGCAGCATGCCGGCTGCCGCGGGGTGCTGGCGGAGACCGAGGCGCTGGCCCGGGAAATCGAAGCCATGCGCCCGCAGCTGCCGGAGCTGGACTTCATCTGCAGCCTGGAATCGGACCTGCCGGACATCATGCAGCGGGGTCGCGAGGAGACCGCCATCGCTGAGCTAGAGAAAGCCAGCGCCGCGGTGCAGCCCGCGGATCTCATCACCATCGTCTACACCAGCGGCACCACCGCCCAGGCCAAGGGCGTCATGCTCAGCCATAGCAATGTGGTGAGCAACATCCTGGCGGTGCGGGAATTCCTGCAGGTGACGCCGGAGGACGTATTCCTCTCCATGCTGCCGGCCTGGCATGTCTACGAGCGCATCATGGACTACCTGGCCTTCGCCGCCGGCGCCCAACTTGTCTACAGCGACCAACGCCGCCTGAAGGATGACCTGCGCCAGGTGCGCCCCACCATGTTTGCCGGCGTGCCGCGGATCTGGGAGAACCTGCACGACGGCATCCTGAACCACAGCCGCAAGATGAAGGGTTGGCGCCGGCGGCTGCTGCAGTCCGCCCTGCACTCCTGCCTGCAGGTGGGCCAGGGTGATGCTGGCCTGTGGCGTTGTCTTTGCCACAAGATCTTCCAACGCACGGTGCTGCCCAGCCTGTTGGCCAGCACCGGTGGAAGGCTGCGGGTAGCGGTGTCCGGTGGCGGCGCGCTACCGCCGCATGTGGACGCCTGCCTGCTGGGCATGGGCATCCCCCTGCTCAACGGTTATGGCCTCACCGAAACCAGTCCGGTGGTCTGCGTGCGCCCACCCCACGACAACCGAGCCGGCAGCATTGGTGTGCCCATTGCCCAGACCCAGGTACAGATCCGCAGCGAGGAAGGCAAGGTCCTGCCCCAGGGTAAAACCGGTCTGCTGTGGATCCACGGGCCGCAGGTCATGCGGGGTTATTACCGCAACCTGCAACTCAGCCAACAGGTCTTGGATGAAGAAGGCTGGTTCAACAGCGGCGACCTGGGCCACCAGGATGCGCAGGGACACTTCCACATCACCGGCCGGGCCAAGGACACCATCGTCCTGACCAGCGGCGAGAACGTGGAGCCAGAACCTTTGGAAACCAGCATCAAGACCTCGGTCCTGGTGGATCAAGCGGTGATTGTGGGTCAGGATCAGAAAAGTCTGGGGGCCATTCTGATCCCCATGGTGGAGACCCTGGAGAAGGTGCTGCCCCGCAGCCAATGGGGCGAACAGGGTGGCTACCTGAACGGCAAGGCAGTGCAGGACCTGTTCCGCCGCGAGTTGGATCGCAGCCTGTGTCGGGAGACGGGCTTTCGACCCTGCGAGAAGGTGCCGCGCTTCCGCCTGCGCCTGGAACCGCTGAGCGTGGAGAACGGCTTGCTAACCCCCACCCTGAAGATTCGTCGACACGTTTTGCAGCAGCAACTGGCGACGGACATCGACGCCATGTTTCGCTAGCGCCAGGTTTCGCTAGAGCCAATCTCCCTAGCGAATCTGCAGAGGCACAGGCATTGCATCATTGCTGGGACGGGTCAACTGCAAGCAACGCTGCAGGTCTGCAATGGCCTTGCCACAAGCCTGGTCTAACGACAGCCCCTTCGCCAGGTAGACAGTGATGAAGGATGCCAGCGCACAACCCGTGCCATGCACCGGTCCACAGTCCAGGCGCGGATGAGCAAACTCCTGCTGGCCTTGAGCCCTGTGTAGCACATCCCGAACTGGATCTTCCTGGCTGTGCCCACCCTTCAGCAACACCGCGGCACAGTCCTCCGGCATCAACAGCTCATACTCCTGCAGGTTGGGAGTAAGCAAAGACACTACCGGCAACAGTTCTCGGTAGGCCTGAAGCCATTCGTTCTGAACCCATGCACCACCAGCAGTCGCCGCCAGCACCGGATCCACCACCAAAGGAATCTGGCTGGGCAGCAACAACTCGTGCAGCACCGGGAACAAGGCCGGGCTACCCATGAGCCCCAGCTTGATGGCCTGCAAAGGTCCATCAGCCAATGCTGCCTGCAAGGTGGCGCGAAAGACCTGCGGCTCCACCGGCCCCAAACTCTGCAAGCCATGGCGATTCTGCACCGTCAAGCAGGTAGCCACGGTAAGGGGAAAGCCACCCCTTGCCTGGATGGCCCTGGCATCGGCAGTAATGCCCGCACCCCCGCAGGGGTCCAGTCCACCGATGCTCAATATACGTGGAGTCGTTGTTGCCACAGGCGAAAGACTATCGCCACACTGGTTATGGCGCGACCAGGGCCCGCCAGGAAGAGAAGCTGGGCCAGGACTAGTCCCAGGTGCTCGCGAAAGAGGAGATCCTCATTCTGGCGCTCTGGATGGCGTTAGCTTTGCTCGCGACGACGAAGCGACACCGGAGGCGTAGCTATAGCTACGCCGAGGATGGCGCGCCCGAGGAGAGGGCAAAGATGACGTCAGCCAGAGATGCCAGAAGGGGGATATCCGAATGAGCGAGCGCCCTAGCTCAATCCACCAAGGCTCACATCTTCCACGCCCATGCTGCGCAGGATGTTCTTTTCCAGGCGGCGTTCCAGGCGCATGAGGGTGCGGCGCTGGTCGTCGGGGAGCTTGACGCTGCCGCCGGCGACGGTGCCGTGCCCACCGAAGGAACCTTCGCCGTTCAGGGCATCGCGGATCAGGTCGTAGGCATCGCGGGTGTCCAGGGCCGTGCGCACTGAGACGTAGTAGGTGTCACCCACCTCGCCACCGCAGAACACCACGTCCTTGCCTTGTAGGCGCAGCAGCAGGTCGGCGACCTCCGCTACCATCTCCGGGCTTTCAATCTGGCCCAGGGAGCAAAGTACCACGTGGTCATAGAGGCGCACATTGTTCAGCGCCTGCCGCAGGGCACTGAAGTAGGCAGGAGGTAGATCCGGCGTATTGATGCTGGCCAGGACAGGCCGGTCCAACCTGGCGGAGAGATAATCGTAGGCTTCCCGATCCAGCGGGCTGACGTTGCGGGAGAGATCCGCAGTGTCGGTCTTGATGCCGTAGTAGAGTGCAGTGGCCACATCAGCTGGCACGGACACGCCGGCGTCCATGAGATAGCCAGTGACCATGCTGCTGGTGGCGCCAACATCCGTGCGGATGTCCATGAACTCTGGCGGGTGCTCCCCCAGGTCCACTTCCGGACTCAGATGATGGTCGATGACGATGTCGATGTGACGATCTTCCGGCAGTCGGGTATGACCGAAGCCGGGCTGGGTATCCACCACCGCCAGGCAGTCGTAGCGCTCCAGGCGCAGATCCTGCATGGGGACCAGTTTGATGCCCAGGCTGCGCACCATCTCCTTGTTCTCCGCCCGCATGATGCGACCACAGAGGCCCATCTCGCTGCTCAAGCCCAACTTCTCCTTGGCCAACAGGGCCAGACCCAGGCCACTGGCAAGAGAGTCCGGATCTGGGTTGGTATGAGTCAGGATGAGAAGCCGCCGGCGCTGGCTCAGCAGGCTGAGCAGCTTGTCGGTCGAGTTTTTCACCGCTTGGGTTTTCATATGAGTTGGACTGGGCCCGGCGTAGGCAAGGACCCAAACCTGTTTCGGCTACGCAAGCCTGCCCCCTAGAGGCCGAACTTGTTCAGAAAGGCGTGGATGCCGGGGATCTCACTCGGGTGCACGCTTGGATTCAGCTCCACCACTACCGGAAAGGCCTTGGCGGACTGCTGTCTATAGGCGGAGAGGAGCGGATAGTCTACACCCCCCGTTCCTGGCGGCAGGTAGAGGGCGCCGTCGCCAACATCACCTAAAGTCATTCCTTGCAGCCTATTAGAGAATCTATCCAGGGCTTCGCCGGGATTTTCCCCCAGCCATTGTTGGCGGCTGGCGGCGCTCACCGTGTCATGCCAGTAGGCCAGGGACTGCCGGGGCAGGTCCTCAAAGATCGCCGCCAGTGCTTCCACATCCCCCAGCCCCCTCACATTGCGGCTGGAAGTCAGGCAGAAGGTCATGTCTGGAAATGATTTACAGAGGATGTGCAGGGCCCGGCAGGCACGGTCCAGGCTAGCTTCCAAGTCCAGACTGCGGCGGCGGCTCTGTTCCTGGGCCAGCTCCTGGGTCCAGCCCTCGCTGCTAAGGCCCAGATCCTGTGGCCCTGGCTTGCCCCGCACCGGCACCAGGCCGGGCTCCAGGATCACCATTCCCGAACCTAGATAGGAGGCCAGGGCAACGGCTTCGCCAATGTTGCTTTGTGCCAGGGCCTGATCACCATCCTTGGCGGAAGCCAGACCCCCTTCACGCAGGTTCTCTACGTCCCAGACACCGGATACCCGAACACCGGTCCACTGGATGGGTAGCTTGCGCCGCACTTGCTTGCAGGCCCGCCAGTCCACGGCACGGGGAGACGGGGAGGGCAGCAGTCCGACAAAGCCTTGATCCAAGGCCCAGAGCAGCAGATCTTCCGGGGCCGATGGCCCGTGCACGGCGGCGAAGCTACTGCCCAGATACCTGCGTACCTCCATCTAGCCTTCGCCTCCTGACAATCCCATATTCATTTGCATCCTATGCATGGTCGGCAAGCATGATGGCCTTCCATCGCCCAGGTTCAAGCCATCCCACAAAACACCCGCATGCAAACCCCCCGCCGCTACGGCATCATCGACATGGGCTCCAATGCCATCCGCATGCTGGTGGTAGAACTGCAGCAGGGCACAGCCCAAACCCTGCACAAGCACCGGGCTGCACTGCGCCTGGGAGACGCCGTCTATCAGCACGGTCACCTGCCGGAAGCGCTGATGGAAGAAGTGGTGGCAACGCTGCAGGAGATGCAGCAGCGCTTTGCTGAAGCCCAGGTGGATGAAGTTCGCGCCATCGCCACCGCTGCAGTGCGCGAAGCCGACAACGGCGACCACCTGGTTGCCCGCATCGCCCAAAGCACCGGCATCCAGCTGGAGGTCATCAGCGGGCAGCGGGAGGCGGATTTGCTGCGTCTGGCCATGCAGCGCTCCCTGCCGGCCTGCGCTGGGCGGTCGCTGTTGTTGGATCTGGGTGGCGGTAGCGTGGAAGTGGTTTCAGCAGACAGCCATCAGGGCAGGGGGGTCTCCTTGCCCCTGGGCGCCCTGCGCCTGCTGCAAGAGATTCGCCAACAGACAGAGCAGGACCACGGGCCGGAGTTCATGCAGGCCCTGCGCCAAGCCATCGAAGCGCGGCGGCCGCAGGTAGAAAAGCTGATCGCCAAGGTGCAACACCAACGCTTTGCCGCTTGCGGCGGCAGCTTGGAAACCTTGGCCAAATTGATTGATCCGGGGAGCAAGAAAAAAAAGATCAGGGAAGTGACTCTGGACGACTTGCAAACCTGGTCGGCAAAGCTGGGCGCACTGCCCATTCCCACACGCATGCAAAAACACGGACTGCCCAAGGACCGGGCAGACACCGTGGTGCCCGCAAGCCTGGTGACCTTGTGCATTGGCTCTTGGATCCAGGCCCAAAGCGTCATGGTGCCGCGGGTGGATCTTCGGGACGGACTGCTGCAGGAAATCCTGACAGGATAGTGCAATTGGGTTAAGCTTGGGCTTCCTGTGGATTTCCATGCACAACGCCGACACATGGTGGCCCAGCAACTGCGCGCCCGGGACATTAACGATCCGGAAGTGCTGCAGGCCATGGCCACTGTCCCTCGCCATCTCTTCACACCCCCCGCTCTGCAAGCCCAGGCCTACGAAGACCACGCCTTGCACCTGGGGCCGCAGCAATCCATCTCGCAGCCCTACATCGTTGCTTTGATGACGCAGTGGAGTCAGGCGACCAGAGCCAGGCGGGTGCTGGAGATCGGCACCGGCAGCGGCTACCAGGCAGCGGTTTTATCTCTGCTAGCACAAGAGGTTTACAGCATTGAACGCGACCAGCATCTGGCCACCCTGGCGCGGGAGAAACTGAAAGAACTCTCTTACCCCAACGTTCAGGTATGGGCTGGCGATGGCCTTTTAGGCTGGCCGGATGCCGCGCCCTTTGACGCTATTCTCATTACAGCTGCGGCAAAGGAGCTTCCGCAAGTTCTACTGCGGCAGTTGGCCCCGCATGGCCGCATGGTGATTCCCATGCGGCTAGACGACGGTGAACAAATGCTGCGCCTGGTGCAGTCAGAACCAGAGGGTCTGTCCTGCCGGGACATTCTCAAGGTTCGCTTCGTGCCCTTGGATGATCATTAAAAGTCAGTTCTTTGAAGGAGCCCACCATGATTAAGTTGAAGAAAATACTGGTCCCCACCGACTTCTCTGAGAACGCGAAGCTCGGCCTGGACTACGCGAAAGAATTCGCCACCACCTTCGGTGCCGAGGTGATTGTCGTCCACATCACCGAACCACCCATCTATCCCATTGGCCCAGGCATGGTGCCGGTGGCCTGGGAGTCCATGGAAAGTGACATCCGTGCCTACACGGACAAGCACTTGCAGGAAGCCAAGGAGAGCTTTGGTGAAGCCATCAAAGTCAAAGTCGTGCACCGGGAAGGCGCGCCCTTTGTAGAGCTGATCAAACTGGCCAAGGAAGAAGACGTGCACATGATCATCATGTCCACCCACGGCTACACCGGCTTGAAGCACATGCTCCTGGGCAGCACGACGGAGAAGGTGGTTCGCAAGGCCCACTGCCCGGTGCTGACGGTGCGCCCAAGTGAACAGGAATTCGTTCACCCTTAACAGGCCGGTCCAGAACTGCTAAGACACCTGCATGAGAACCGTACTGCAACGGGTCAAGCAGGCTGAGGTGCGCGTGGATGGCGCTGTGGTCGGCAAGATCGACCATGGTGCCTTGTTGTTGGTAGGCGTCGAACAAGGCGACACGGCGGCGGACGCCGAAGCCACCGCCAAGAAGATCGCCGCCCTGCGCTTCTTTCCCGGCGCCACACCCATGGACCGCAACCTTCTGGAAGTGGGCGGTGCCTGTCTGGTGGTCAGCCAATTCACTTTGGCGGCAAACATCAAGAAGGGCAACCGACCCAGCTTCACCCGCGCAGAAGATCCAGCCCAGGCTGAAGAGCTCTACTTGTTGGTCGCCAGCAAACTCACCGAGGCGGGCATCCCCACTGCAACCGGCAGCTTCGGCGCCAGCATGGAAGTGCAACTGATCAACGACGGCCCGGTCACCCTGCTCTGCTTCAGTAAAAATGGCAAGGTGTTGGAATAGGGGCGCAGTAGAGTAATCGAATGACCTCGATCGGAGACTGCAAGTTTGAGTAGCTCGGTGAGCAGAGGGCCAAAGCTATTGCGCAACGCAATCCTTAGCCTTGGTTCCATCTGGCAAGACCCGGCCGAGCAAGACTCCGCAAACAAGCCAAGCCTGGCCATGCTGCTCCTGGTCTTTGCCCTCGTCGCCCTGGCGGCGTTGACGCGCCGACCGGAGGCCATCTTCGAACCGCAGTTCTGGGCCGAAGACGGCAAGGTTTTCTATTGGGGACAAGTTGAGGGAGCCTCCTGGTTCAGCCCCTACCGGAATTACATCTGCTTCATCCCCAGAATGACCGCTTCGCTTGCCAGCATGACAAGCGCGACATGGGCACCTTTGATCTACAACCTGGTTGCCTGGTTCATCTCTGTCACCTGCTACGCGTGGATAGCTCTTCCCGCATTCCGGCACATCGTTCGCAGTGATGCAGCCAGGGGAGCGTTGGCAGTCTTGTTTGCCCTGATCCCATCGGCAGGCGGCATCCCCCTCAACATCACCAACATCCAATGGCCGCTGACACTCTGGGCGGTGCTGGTTTCCATTCAAGTACTGCCACGTAATCGACTGCTCCAGATTTTGCTGGGCTTCGGCTACTTTGCGATAGCCTTCAGCGCTCCAGCAACGACAATCCTGCTGCCGGTTTGGGCTCTCCGTGCTCTGACTTCACGCAAGGATCGGCTTTTGCCGCTGACTGCTATTGTCATCCAGATTGCATGGCTCTCGGCCTACGTCCTCGCCAAGGAGGAAAATCAAGCGGCAGCGGCGGGAGACGCGTGGGACTCACCGGTGATGCTGGTCATCCAATTCATCGTCGTCCGAATCTTCCTCATGGGCACCATAGGATCCCAATTCGTGCGCGAGTCTCTGCCCCACACCAACGAAGCGCTCTTTATCGCCGGTGCAATCTTCTTGGCCGCGATCCTCGCCGTGTTACGAGCCCTGCGAAAGGACAGGACCTTCTTCGCCTTCACTGCAATTGTTGCCCTCTGCATGCTTGGCTCCGCCATGATTGTGATGGCCGGCCGGGAGAAGGTCGCCTATATGGCCTGGCACTGGCATGGTGCCCGCTACTTCTACATGCCCATTGCCATGTTCTACATCTGGACCTTCGCCGCACTGAGCCGACTCTGGGCCGTGCCGGTGGCCAGATATACCGGATGGCTCCTTGCAGTCCTGGTGCTCATAGCAGTGGCAACGAATCGGGAAGATCCGATCCCACCGATCCGCGACAAACATTGGCAGACCTGGGCAAAGGGTCTGGACGCTGGGCTGCAACAACCGGACTTGGGCATTCCCAGAGTCCCCCTCAATCCAGGGGGCCCGTGGTTCATTCCCGGCAAGGTGGACAAGTTTTGGAGCGTCCAACCCACCGACAAAATCTTGGCTCTGAGGCCCAATGATGCTCTGGTCCAACAGGTCCAACATGTTCCTGTGGGCGACAACCATCGTCTCATGGCTTTGGAATTGCTAATCCAGAAACTCCCTGATGGACCAAATAGCCGCAGCTTCAGAATTCAAGTTCACGACCGGGCGGGCAACGAACTGGCATCCAGACAGATAGATAACAGTGATGCGGGATGGATACCCCTGGTGTTCCCCAAGCAACCGCAAGTCAACAGCCTGCGCATCACGGTCACCAATGTCGACAGCAATGCGAACCTGGGGCTGAGCCTGGGGAATCGTAGCCAACTAGTTCCAGCCAAACTGCGGCGAAAGAGCCTTCCAGGGCCAGTGACCCTACGCCTGCAATTCAACGCTGTGGACGGGCAATGATCAAAAACTGCTTGCCCAGGACATGCCACAAAAAGGGCATGCGCAGATAGATCCGGGTCAGCGTGGGAGATGGCGGTAACAGGCCTCGGAAGGAGAAGGGCAAAAACTTGCCGTGGCTTTCAACGATTTCGTAGCCAGCGGAATACAGGAGTTCCTCAACGGCAATATGAGTGAGGGGCACCAGATGATCTGCGCAGTCATAGTACTCACGGGAGCAGTACTTGAAGTTGGGGCCAACAATGCAAACAAGACCTCCCTCGCGCAGAATGTCCTTCAAGCCGCTGAGAAAATCATAGATCCTCTCCGCGCTGGGAAGGTGCTCCAGGAAGTTTGACATGAACACCGCATCAAAATGGTTCTTTGGCAGATCCGCAGCAAAGATGTCGGCGACCACAGCCTTGACTTCCGGCGCCGCATTCTTTTCCACCGCAGGACTCATGTCCACCGCCCACTTCTCCTTGCTGGGAACCTGGTTGATGAACTCACAATATCCCGCGGCCGGATCCAAGATGCGTTCCGGCTCACCCATTTTCTCGTAGAGATAAGCCGCAATCTGTTTCCAGACCTTGAACTTGGCCGCCAGGTCGACGCCGCGAAAACGGAATTCATAGATTCGCTCGTAGTTCAACGGACAGCCTCCTTGGCCATCATCCTGCCGAAAGCAAAGCTCTCGGAAATCCCCCGGTCTTCAGGGTAGTAGTAAGAGGTATCAGCAACCCAAAGCCCCTTCGCCGGCTGCCGCCAATCGGGGAGACCGTCCAGGTGCCGTGGACGGCATATGGGTTGGGCGTGACGGTATCGACTTGCCCTGATTTCAACAAAGTCATTGTCGCTCAGCTCAGGATTGATCTTCTGCAAGTAGCCCTTGACCTCGTCTTGAAACTCCTGATCGCTGTTCTGGTACTTCGGGTGTTCAGCAGGAATATAGAAGGGAATATAAACAACGTGGTGGTCCAGGGGACGCAGGTTGCTGTACTCCACCAAACCGGGAATCGCCATGGAGTCGTCGTTCACGTTCATCCAAAAGCAATCGGACACGGCCTTCTTCAGCTTGGCGATGACACAAACTACGGCAATATTGTCAAAGCGACTGATCTTCTCAAGATAGGCAGCGGGAAGATCAGGGATCACCTTGGACACAAAGGGCAGTGGGATGGTGCTGATCACCTTGGCATATTTTTCTACACCCTCCTTGGACTCCACAGCTTCTACCGATCCATTGGCCAACACAATTTTTCGCACCGCGTTCTGCAAGCGAAACTCCCCGCCGTTGGCCTCTATGTACTTGCGCATGGCATTGAGCAAGGTGCTCGAACCACCCTCCAGGTAGCCCAGCTTCTCGTTCATCAAGTTGTAGCGAGACAAACCAATGCGCCTGATTCGGCTCCAAATCCAAGCAGCAGACAACTTATCGGCGAAGTCATAGAACTTGAACTCTAACAGCTTGCGCCAAAGAACATCGTAAGCCTTCTTGCCCACCCACCTCTTCACCCAGGCAGAGGCTTCCAGTGAGTCCAGGCCTTTCCAGTTCTTGCGTTTGATGCAAACAAAGGCATGCAGACCGTAGCGCAGCTTTCCTAGCAAACCCAAGCCCTTGAATTTGAACAAGGCGATGGGATTGCCCCAGGGGTTCACCTTGCCAAGGTAATAGAAACCCATCTTGGCTTTGACCCAGTGCAACTTATGCGAAAGACCCATCTCGTCCAGGACAGCAAAAAAGTCCACGTCTGAAGTGCAGTGAAAGTGGTAGTAACGCTCGATCTCCAAGCCGCCAAAATCAAAGCTGGCTGCCTGGCCACCGATTCGATCATCCACGTCATAAACCACCGGTTGGTGACCGTCTTTGACCAATTGATAGGCCACTGCCAAGCCCATGGGACCTGCGCCGATCACAGCGATGCGTTGTTTTCCCATTAGAAATCCAGATCCACCTGACTGTACTGCGGGTGATTGAAGGTCTGCTGCACAGCCTGCTTGAATGGCGTCGGCTCGACACCAAAGATGCCGGGCCAGTCTATGACCTCAAATTCATCGTCGGCAGTCAAAGCTGAAAGCTGGGAAGCCGTAAACGGCGGCTTCTTATCGAACAGGGCCCAGACCTTCAGCAGAACATAAAACAAGCCATAGGGAATCTTGATCAATGCCGTCTTTGACCTGGTCGCCGCTTTGATCTCTCGAATGATGTCAATGTAATCGACCTTCTCTAATCCTGTGATGTTGAGGACTCGGTCAGCAATGCGGTTCTGGATGCAGCTGTTCACCATGGCGGCAAAATCCCCCACATACAACGGCTGCCGCATGTAACGGCCATGACCAGGAATGGGAAAGATCGGCACCTTCCGCATGTAGCGCGACAACCAGCCCAGATGCTTGCGATCAAACCAGCCGAACATCAAGGTAGGCCGCAAGACAATGCACTTGATGCCGCTATCCCGGACCAGTTTCTCCTGATCCAGTTTGGTCCGGACATAAAAGTCCATCACCGAAGACTTCACCACTGAGGAACTCACATGCACGGTGTACGGCACCTGATATTCTTTGATTGCAGCAAGTACGTTTTCGGTTGAGGCGATGTTGTTGCGCAGGAATGGCTCCGGATTCAAGTCACCGATCTGAGCTTGCAGCATCACCACTGCTTCAGCATCTTGAAAGTGCTTTTGCCAATCCCCCTTGTCCGCCAGATCCACCTCCACTGCCGTCACAGCCGGGTGCAACTTCCTGAGGATCTGGATGTTGTTGCTGTGCTTGTCTAGAGCCACCAAATTGGTGTGGCCTTGGTCACTCAGAAAAGTGATCAGGTTTTGTCCCACCAGGCCAGCGCCGCCAGGGATGACAATTTTTGCATCTTTGTTCACGGCCATTGGTATATGGAGGCTGACCCTCAAAACTGCTGCTATCGCTTGGCTGAAGATTTTGCCTTCTGACCGTGAATTCGCAATGCCGGACACGAATTCACCCAAGACCACCACCTCATGGGCGCAATTGGATCAACAACCAAAGCGCTGCAGGGTGGACTCTACTGCTTGCAGGTAGCTCCCACCAAACAAGCGTAGATGCACCAGGTTTGGGTAGAGGTTGTAGAGATGCCGCCGCTCTGCCATGAAACCATCGGCAATGGGACGTAGCCTTGCATAGGCGGCAAAGAAGTCCTGACCAAAGGTGGAGAACATGGTGATGAATGCCAGCTCCACTTCCGCATGACCAAAATAGATCGCGGGATCCAGGAAGCCGGTGATGCGGTCCCCCTGCGCCAGCACATTGCCGGACCAGACGTCACCGTGCAACAAGGACATCTGGGCTGGTTCAGCCAACCACTGCCCCAACTTTGCAGCCAGCTTTTCAATGCGACGCCGAGTTTGCGCCGGCATGCGGCTATGTTCGAATGCTTGCTGCGCCATGTATGCCAGGCGATGCTCGGCAAAGAAATCAAGCCACGAATCGCCCTGGCTGTTGGGCTGGTGCAAGCCACCGATCAGGGTGTGGTAGCCAAAGCCAGCCTGAGCAGCAGACACTCCATGCAAGCCGGCCAACAATTCCGCCGCATGCACTTGCGCAGCAGCTGAGTAGGAAGTCTGCCCCGGCAGATAATCCATGAGCAACAAGTCCGGCGCCGAATGCCTGACCTTGGGCACCGGCAAGTGCGGCGCCAGATACTCCAGCATGGCACCTTCAATCTGCAAGTTGTCACCGAGCTTAGCCACCAGACGTTGGTCATCGGGCATGTCCAGGCGGTAGACCTGAGCTACGCAACCGCCTGACAAGGGCTGCAATGCCAGGGGTTCAGCGCCCAGAACCGCCACCAGGCGCTCCCGCGTTTGCACAGAAGGCTTCACAGCTCTGGACGCAAGTGCTGCAACAGGCCGAGGGATGCCAATTCCACCAGATCCAGCACCTGCTCAAAGCCCTGCCCACCACCGTAGTATGGGTCCGGCACTTCTTGGATTTCCACGCCTTGGGCAAACTCCAGAAACATATACAACTTGCCCTGATGCTCAGCCGGACAGCGACCCAACAGTTCCTGGTAGTTGCTGCGGTCCATCACCAACACATAGTCAAAGCTCTTGAAATCAGCGCTTATTACCACCCGTGCCCGTTGCCGACTCAGATCCACACCACGCTTGGCGGCAGCTTGCTGCGACCGTCGATCCGGCGGTTCACCTGGGTGGTAATTGTGCGTACCGGCAGAGTCCACATGGATCTTGCTCTGCAGCTGCTGTTCACTCAGCAGTTGACGGAAGACCCCTTCCGCGGTGGGTGAACGACAGATATTTCCGGTGCAAACAAAGAGCACATTGAGACTGGGTTTCATAAAGATAGGCGGCCAAAATCCATCTGCCAACATGACAGAGGTGCATGGCGTACGCCGTCAAACTGGCGTTGAATGCTGAAAAAATCCAGCCTGCAAAGGTGTTTCATGGGCAGTTACCGCAATTTTGCTTTGGCACGAATTCTGCGTCAGGAACCACCATGGACATGAACAAACTCACCCAGAAGTCGCAAGAAGCCCTAGCCAACGCGCAAAGCAAGGCAGTGGTTTTCGGTCACCAGGAAGTAGACGGGGAACACCTGATGTTGGCGCTGCTGGAGCAGTCGGACGGGCTGGTGCCTGGCCTCATCCGCCGCATGGACAAGTCCGTGGACGCCCTGGAAAAGGCCCTGACTGCTGAACTGCAAAAACGCCCCAAGGTCTCCGGACCGGGTTTTGAGGCCGGCAAGATCTACATCTCCGCCAAGCTGTCCAAGGCATTGGTGGAGGCTGAAAACCAGGCCAAGCGCATGCAGGACGCCTACGTCTCTGTCGAGCACCTTTGCCTGGGCCTGTTCAAGGAGTTCGAGAAGAATGCCCTGGGCATGGTGCTGCAGCAGTTCAGCATCGACGAAAACACTTTCCTCCGTGCCCTGCAGGATGTGCGCGGCAACCAACGAGTGCAGAGCGCCAACCCGGAAGCCACCTACGAAGCCCTGCAACGCTATGGCCAGGATCTGGTCAAGGCCGCCAGCTCGGACAAGCTGGATCCGGTGATTGGTCGGGATGAAGAAATCCGTCGGGTCATCCGCATCCTCAGCCGCAAGACCAAGAACAACCCGGTGCTCATCGGCGAACCCGGCGTTGGCAAGACTGCCATCGCCGAAGGCCTGGCCCAGCGTATCGTGCGCGGCGACGTGCCCGAGGGCATGAAGGACAAGACCCTGTTTGCCCTGGACATGGGTTCGCTACTAGCCGGCGCCAAGTTCCGCGGCGAGTTTGAAGAGCGTTTGAAGGCGGTCCTCAATGAGGTCAAGCAGAGCGAAGGCCGCATCATCCTGTTCATCGATGAACTGCACACCATCGTCGGCGCCGGCAAGGCCGAAGGGGCCATGGATGCGGGCAACATGCTCAAGCCCATGCTGGCCCGCGGCGAACTGCACTGCATCGGCGCCACCACCTTGGACGAGTACCGCAAGCACATCGAAAAGGATCCGGCCCTGGAACGCCGCTTCCAACCGGTGCTGGTGGAGCAACCCAATGTAGAAGACACCATTTCCATCCTACGGGGACTCAAGGAACGCTTTGAGGTGCACCACGGCGTTACCATTCAGGACGCGGCCCTGGTTTGCGCCGCCACCCTGTCCGACCGCTACATCACCGATCGCTTCTTGCCGGACAAGGCCATCGACTTGATGGACGAGGCCTGCGCCATGATCCGCACCGAAATTGATTCGTTGCCCACTGAGCTGGACGTAGTGCAACGCCGGGTCATGCAACTGGAAATCGAAGAAGCGGCTCTGTCGAAGGAGAAGGACAAGGCCTCCAAGCAACGGCTCAAGGACCTGCAAAAGGAACTGCAAGATATCCGTGCCCAGGCCGATGTCATGCGCTCCCAGTATGAGACGGAAAAAGCCGCCATCCAGGGTGTGCGCAGCCTGCGGGAAAATATCGAAAAGCTGCGCTTGGAAATGGAGAAGGCGGAAAGGGACTACGACTTGAACCGAGCCGCCGAGATCAAGCATGGTCTGCTACCCAAGGCCGAAGAAGAACTGCAATTGGCGGAAGCCAAGCAACACGGCGAAAGCGATGGCAACAACCTGCTGCGGGAAGAAGTCTCGGAAGAAGAGATTGCGCAGATTGTCGGACGTTGGACTGGCATCCCGGTAACGCGCCTGGTTGAAGGCGAACGGCAAAAGTTGCTGAAGCTGGACGACACCTTGCATGAGCGAGTGGTGGGCCAGAACGAGGCCGTCGACCTGGTAGCCGACGCCATCATCCGTGCCCGCGCCGGCATCAAGGACCCGCGCCGCCCCATTGGTTCCTTCCTGTTCTTGGGCCCCACCGGCGTAGGCAAGACTGAACTGGCCAAGACCCTGGCGCAGACCATGTTTGATACCGAAGAAAACATGGTGCGCATCGACATGTCTGAATACATGGAGAAGCACTCGGTATCTCGATTGATTGGCGCCCCTCCCGGCTACATCGGCTACGAAGAAGGCGGGCAACTCACGGAAGCAGTGCGCCGCAAGCCATACTCAGTCATCTTGTTTGACGAGATCGAGAAGGCGCATCAAGACGTGTTCAATGTGCTGCTGCAAATCCTTGACGACGGTCGAGTCACCGACAATCAGGGGCGCACGGTGGACTTCAAGAACACCGTCATCATCATGACCAGCAACATTGGCGCCCACAACCTGATCAATGGCATCACTGAATCCGGCGAGATTCAGGAGCATGCGCGGGATCAGGTGATGGCAGAGCTGCGGTCCAGTTTCCGGCCGGAGTTCCTCAACCGGGTGGACGAAACCATCCTGTTCAAGCCACTGCTGCTGGCCGAGATCCAGACCATTGTCGGTCTGCTGGCGCAGGATCTGCGGCAACGCCTGGCTTCCCGCGACATCCAGCTGGAGCTGGACGAGGCTGCTACGGAATACCTGGCCCGCAAGGGATATGACCCAGCCTACGGTGCACGTCCGCTGAAGCGACTCATGCAACGCGAACTGGAAACCCGTATCGGCCGTGCCTTGATCAGCGGCGAGATCATGGATGGATCCACCATTCAGGTCAGCATGGCAGGCGACGAGCTGAAGGTGGAAGCCAAGCAGCAGGCAAGCACTGCGCCGGAAAACACCGTGCAGACAGACACGGCGCAGACAGACTAAGGGCGTCGGCGGTAGGCGATCACCGTCAAGTCGTCCGACTTGGACGGCTGACCATTGCCTTCGCCGGCCATGCGTTTGCGACTGAAGTCAGCCAGGGCCTGCATCCCCTTGGGCAAGGCCCCCTTGCGAATGGCTTCAATGATCTCCTCCAAATGCAGGTTGTCGAACAGACCATCGGTGCCCATGAGCAAAGTGTCCCGCGGCTGCATGCTGATCTTGGCACCAACTTCGATACGCATATCCGCGGCACCAATCATGTTGGAAACCACATGGCGATCCTCATGGTGCATGGCCTCGTCGGGATCCAACAAACCCGCCTCAACACCATACCCCACCGGCGAATGCGCCACGGTCATCAGGCGCACCTTGCCTCGCTGACCGCACACCAGCAAATTCGAATCACCCACGTGATAGGGTCGCACATGGTTCTTTTGCATCTCAGCCACAACAATGGTGGTTGCCGCACCAACACCCAAGGCGATCACCGCCGCGTTGGCCCGCTCCAGTCCATTCAGGATGGCAGCCCGCAGCCCACCTTCTACCACTCCCTGTTCCTGCACGGCCTTCTGCACCGCATCACGAATCGCTTCAATGGCAAGTCGTGAGGCCTGATCACCCGCCGACCCACCGCCCATACCATCTGCCACCGCCAGCACACCGGTATCCGCATCGATGGGGATCAAGATGGCCGAGTCTTGGTTGGCACCATCTTTGTGCGGCGCCCGGGCAGTGAACACACAGGCATCTCCCTGCCCAAAGCTGATCAGCTCTGGCGCCGGCATGTCTTGATCCAAGAGGATCTTTGGTTGTTGGAGGCTTACTGCAGTCACGGTCAGGTGGTTGTCCTCCCTAGGATCGACACCAAGCGCAACAAGTCCTGAACCGCAAGCGGTAAAGACTGACTATGCATGGCCGGAAACTGTACATAGCCCAACAGCAATGCGGTAGTCTTTGTGGCTTATCGCAGTGGATTAACGACGCTTTGTGGCGTAGTTCAGCGCTTTTGGCAGCAATTTCTCAAATGCATCCGACATCACGCAGGCATCCTTGAAGCGCTTCCTGGGCTCCACCGATATCGCCTTCTTGAGGAAGGCTATCAAGTCAGGATGCGCCTTGCGGCGCAAGCGATCGTTACCAGGTGCCGGCCACTTGAATGGCCACTCCGGCAAACTCCCTGCCAGCATGCGGTAGATGATCAGTCCGGCGGAAAAGACATCGGAGCGATATGAGGGCTTGCCCATGGCCTGCTCAGGAGCCACATAACCCACGGTGCCCGAACCGGAACCCTGCAGGGTCTTGAAGGCAAACTTGGCAATGCCAAAGTCCGCCAGGCGCAGCCGCTCCCCGGGAAACAGGATCATGTTCTCCGGCTTCACATCACAGTGGATGATGTTGTTCTCATGGGCATGAGCCAGGCCATCCAGGAACTGCTGGGCATAGTTCAGGGCGGTCTTGGCACCCATGCGCAGCTTCAGCCGTTCATCCAGGGTGCTTTTGCCCAACTGGAAGGCGATGACGAAGTGGTCGTCGATGAGATTGGCATCCTTGATGGGCAGGATGTTTGCGTGCTCCAGCTTGGAAGTCAGCCGCGCTTCATGACGAAAAGCATCCATGGTCTCATTGCGGGTGGGGTTGGCCCGCAGCACCTTGAGCGCCACGCCAATACCCTCAATTGTGTCGTAGGCCTCGAATACGGACGCAAAACCGCCATTTGCGATTCGCCGTTCGATGCGATACTTCCCGAGTTTTTGCCGCGCCCTAAGCATGAGTAAGGCGCAGATCTTAGGCTTTGTTTTCGCGCGGGAAAGGGGCTGGAAGAAAGGAAATCCGGCAGAGCAAACTGCCTGTTCCAGGTTGGCGACAGACCAAGCGAGGTGTTCTTTTCGGCGATGCCAACCATTAGCCTGAGCGCATGAAAGAAGGACGCATGACTCGATGCACTCTAGGAGTCTGCCCCACGGGATGAGGAGGAATCCGGCCTCCGATCGCCCTCGAAATCGGGAAAAAGGTTAAGCCCCTGGCCCATCCTTGTACGTATTGAAGGCATGGCGCGATTCAAAAAGGGTCAAGATCTAAACCAGCAGTACCTCCTACCTCCGTCCATCCGTGACTGGCTGCCACAAGATCATCTTGCGTGGTACATTCACGACGCGGTCGGTTCGTTGGACACGGATGGCCTCCTCGACCGCTACCGCATCTGCGGGAGTGGTGAATTGCCTTACGATCCACGGATGATGTTGAGGGTCTTGATCTACTCGTATTGCACAGGGGTCTTCTCCTCCCGCAAGATCTCCAAGCACCTCGAAGAAAGCGTGCCTTTCCGGGTGTTGGCAGCTAATCAAATGCCGGACCACCGCACAATCTGTCGTTTTCGGGCGGAGCATGTCGATTTGTTCGAGAGCTTCTTTGTCCAGATCGTACAGCTCGCTTCTGAGGCTGGCTTGGTCAAGCTCGGCACCGTGGCAGTGGATGGCAGCAAAGTGAAGGCGAACGCCAGCAAGCGAAAGGCAATGAGCTACTCGCGAATGAAGTCCGAAGAGAAACGACTGCGTGCCGAGATCCGCAGGATCACCGAGATGGCTAAGGGAATCGACAAGGAAGAGGACGATCTCTTCGGTCCTGACTTTCGGGGTGACGAGCTCCCTGATGAACTTTCAAACCGGGAAAGCCGCCTGAAGGCTATCCAGGAGGCAAAGAAGCGATTGGAGAGACGCAAGGCCGAGGAGGACAAGCAAAAGGACGAGAAGAAGGCCAGCAAGGCCAAGGAAGAAGGTCGCGAGCTTCGGATGACTCCCCACCGGAAACATCCCAAGGGCAAGCCACGGCCAAAGGATCAGGAGAACTTCACGGACCCCGATAGTCGGATCATGAAAGCCTCGAATGGATTCGAGCAATGCTACAACGCTCAGATTGCTGTCGACAATACTGAGCAGCTGATCATCGCCAATGGAGTAACAAACAACGCTGCTGATAATGACCAGCTTCTTCCAATGGCCGAGAAAGCGATGGAGAACTCAGGCAAGCCGATAGAGCGCCTGCTTGCGGACGCAGGCTATCGCAGCGAGGAAAACTTCAAGCATCTCGAAAACGCCCAGATTGACGGTTTGGTTTCAGTTGGCAAGGAAGGAAAGAAACGACCGAAGACCAGTCCAGATCTCCAAGCTACTGCGCGAATGAAACGGAAGCTGGGAACCAACCGTGGGCGGGGCTGGTACCGAAAACGCAAACACATCGTTGAGCCGGTCTTTGGCTGGATCAAAAACGTGAGCGGCTTTCGGTCCTTCAGCATGCGAGGCATAGCAAAGGTGAGTGGTGAGTGGGACCTAATCTGTCTTGCAACCAACTTGAGAAGGCTGCACGGAAAGCTGGCGCTATGAAGGCCGAGGGAATTGGGCCATTACAGGCCAAGAAGCACTGATCTGCTCCCAAAAATCGTCAACGTGGCCCCAGGCCCAAAATCCATGCAGAATCCGTCGATCTGGATTTTCACAGCCCCACTAATGATTTTATCCAGCGGCCACCGAGGTGACGCTAAGTTGACTTTCCGTGGGGCAGACTCCTAGTGGTGTGATGCGCTCTGTTGGGGCATTTTCAGTGCAGCGCGTGCGCGACCGACTTTTTCGAGGATCTCGTCGGCGGCCTTGGTCCAAACAATCGGCTTCGGATCGTCGTTGTGGTTATCGATGTAGTCCATGATTGCTTTCTTGAGTTGAGGGACGCTGCGAAACGCGTCGCGCTTCAGGCGTTTTTGATCAAGATTGCGGAAAAACCCCTCCACGATATTGAGCCACGAGCTGCTTGTCGGGATGAAGTGCATGTGGAATCGCGGATGGCGCTTCAGCCACCGCTTAACCTTCTCATGCTTGTGTGTGGCGTAGTTGTCGGCGATGACGTGCAGATCGAGTTCAGCTGGAGTTTGCTCGTCGATCATTCTCAGGAACTTGATCCACTCCTGATGTCGATGTCGCTTCATGCAGGTTGCGATCACTTCGCCGTGACCCAACTCGATCGCGGCGAACAAGGTGGTTGTTCCGTTCCTCTTGTAGTCATGAGTCATCGTGCCGCATCGACCCTTGACCAGTGGAAGGCTCTTCTGGGTCCGATCGAGAGCCTGAATTGACGTCTTTTCGTCCGCGCTAAAGACGAGTGCATTCTCGGGTGGATTCAGGTAGAGACCTACCACATCGCGCAGCTTCTCTTCGAACCGAGAATCGTTGCTGACCTTGAACGTCTTCACCAAGTGAGGTTTCAGACCGTTGGCCTTCCATGTGCGGTGGACCATCGACTGCGTGATTCCCATCTCCTCTGCAAGGAGTCGCGTGCTCCAGTGTGTCGCGTTCGCGGGGATCTCTTGCGTAGTCATGCGGATGATCTCACTCTCAACTTCCTCGTTCGCACGGGGACGACCTCCCCGAGGAAGGTCCTTCTCTATACCAGTGAGGCGATGCTCGCTGAAGCGGTTTCGCCAACACCCCACAGTGTGTCGCTTGACCCTCATCTCCTCAGCTATATCCGCATTCGAGTAGCCATCAGCGGCAAGAAGGATCATTCGGGCTCGCTGAGCTTGCCTCACCGAAATTCTCCGACTGCGTGACCAATTCGTCAGGGTGCTTCGCTCGCTCTTGGTAAGTTGAATCTCTACTGCAACGCGCATCGTCTTGCCTCCAACGATACCTACGCACCGCAAGCGTAGGGAGGCTTAATATAAAGGCCTACTAATTCTGCGTCATACCACTAGCTTATTGGTAGCGGGAGCGCAGGTCTTCCAGGGCGGCAATGGCTTCGCCCAGGTGCTTGTCCAGTGACTGCACCATGCCCTCCAGATCATCAGGGGTGTTGCCGCTGTCCACCCGCTGCAGGCTGTTGCAGGTGTGCTGCACCTGGTGGATGCCCAGGTTGCCTGAGGAACCCATGAGTGAATGGGCTGCCCGGGCGATCTGCTCCCAGTCCTTCTTGCCCATGCCCTGGTGGATGGCTTCCACCTTGCTGGGGGCGTCTTCCATGAACATGTTGATCAGATCCAGAAGCAGTTCTGGGTCACCGTCCCCGGTTAGGGACAGCAGTTCATCGATGACTTCCATGTCTAGGATCTGACTCATGTTGCAATAACCTCCAGCAAGTGTTGCTAGGGTTATCGGCGCAATGCCCGGAGCATCTGAACGCTGAGTCCGGGAGAGTCTAAGCGAGAATCTTGCGCACTTCGTCGTCGCTGAGCAGGCGCTTGCTGGACTTCCCCGCAGCAAGGACCTTTTGCACGTTCTCTTCGCTGGCTTCGATGCCCAGACGGGACAATACCCAGGTCACATTGGAGCGTCCGCTCATGGGACCAATGCGGATGTTTTGCGCCAATCCCACCAAAGCAGCAGGAACGCCGGAGTAGACCGCGTCCGCCAGGGCCACGTCGCCCTTGTTGAAAGCCTTGATGACAGCGGCGGCATGCACACCGGTGCCGGTTTCAAAGGCATCGCTGCCAAACACCGGGTAGTTGTGGGGGATGTCCACTTCCACCGCAGCGGCAGCCATGTGTACGTATTCCGCCAGCCTTGACAGGTCGTTATCAATCCAGCCCTGAATCCGACAGTTCACCAGCAGCAGGTCCATGGGTGCGTTGCCGGCTCGTTCACCGATACCAAGGGCGGTGGCGTGGATGCGGTTGGCCCCGGCCTGGATGGCCGCCAGGCAATTGGCCAGACCCAGGTCCCGATCCCGATGGCCATGCCAGTCCACCTGAATCTCAGGGTCGTAGGCATTGGCCATCTCCTTGACGAAGCCAATGACGGCAGCAGTGCCTTGGGGCGTGGCATGCCCCACGGTGTCACAGACACAGAGCCGTTTGGCGCCCAGCTCCATGGCCAGGCCGTAAAGCTTGCGCACCGCTTCCGGATTGGCGCGGGTGGTGTCCTCGGTGACATACATCACCGGCAGCTTGTTGTCCCGGCAGAAGGTGAGGGCCTTTTCCGTGTGCTCCAGCAACTTGTCCAGGCTCCAATCCTCGGCGAACTGGCGAATGCTGCTGCTACCGATGAAGGCGGCCACTTCGATGGGAATGCCTGCCTGCTGGGTGATTTCCACCACTGGCTCGATGTCGGAGACGACGGTGCGGCAGGCCACGTTGGGGCGAATGGCCATGCCCTGGTCGGCGATCTCCTTGGCCAGGCGCAGGATGTCCTGCTTGGGCCGGCCACCAGCTCCCGGCAGGCCCAGGTTGAGGGCGTGGATACCCAGGGCTTCCATCAGATGCAGGAGCTCCAGCTTCTGCTCCACCGATGGATCGGCCACCGAGGGAGACTGCAGGCCATCCCGCAGGGTTTCGTCATTCAGATAAACCTTCTGGCTGGGTGGGGCCAAAGGCTCGTGTTGATTCCAATCGTAGATAAGCTCATCAATGCGTTGCATGGGCGAAGATTGTAACATCCCGGCGGCGCAGACTCTCTGCCACTCCAGATACAAACCATGATCATCATGAAGTTCGGCGGCACCTCTGTGGGCACCGCCGCATCCATCCAGAAGGTATTCCGCATCGTCCAGCGGGTTGCGGACCAGCAGCCGGTGGTGGTGGTGTCTGCCCATGCGGGGATAACCAATGCCCTGGTGGAATTGAGCCAGCGGGCGCCGGCGGGGGAACCGTCCATCGAGGACATCGCCCAAAAGCATCGGCAGATCCTGGCGGATCTGGAATTGCCCACGGACATGCTGGATGAATTGCTTGAGGAGCTGGGGGATTTGGCTCGGGGGATGAAGTTGGTTTCCGAGGCCAGCCCGCGGGCGGTGGATCTGCTGCTCAGCTTTGGCGAGCGTTGCTCGTCCCGGGTGCTGGCGGCGTACTTCAACAAGCAGGGCATGGCGGCGCAGGCGGTAGATGCATTCGACGCCGGCTTGCGCACGGACAACAACTATGGTCGGGCACACCCGCAGCCCGACGATGGCCGCATCGCCAAGTACTTTGCTGGCATCAAGGCTGTGCCGGTGGTCACCGGTTTCATCGCCAAGGATGACCAAGGCAACATCACGACGCTGGGGCGCAATGGTTCGGACTTTAGTGCCGCCTTGTTTGGCAATGCCTTGGGCGCCAAGGAAATTCAGATCTGGACCGATGTTGACGGGGTGATGACGGCGGATCCCAGCATGGTGAAGAACACCAAGCCGATTCCGACGATGAGTTTTGGCGAAGCCAGTGAGTTGGCGTACTACGGCGGGCGGGTACTGCACCCTGCGACGATCAAGCCGGCAATGGTGAAGAACATTCCGGTGCGGGTGTTGAACACTTCCAAACCAGAGTCACCGGGTTCGTTGATCCTGCCTGACTTTGAAGAACCCGGCGTGGCGGTGCGAGCAGTGGTCTACAAGGAGGGCATCTTCCTGGTGAATCTGGTGTCGCAGCACATGCTGCAACAGCATGGTTTTCTGGCGCGGGTGTTCCAAGCGGCCAACGAAAACCATGTGGACCTGGATCTGGTGGCAACGTCGGAAGTTTCGGTGAGCATGACGGCGGACCGGGGCGACAACCTGGAAGCCTTGGCGGAAAGCTTGCGACCTCTGGGCGAAGTTTCGGTGGAGCCGGACCATGCTTTGATCTGTGTGGTGGGTCAGGGCATTGCCAACAAGCCCGGCGTTGCTGCATCGGTGTTCACGACTTTGGCGGAAGCGGGTGTGCGGGTGCGGGTGATCAGTCAGGGCGCCATCAAGGTGAACATTGGCCTGGTGGTGGCGGAAGCGGACTTGGAAAAGGCGGTGCGCGCATTGCACGCCCGTTTCTTTGAGTCCTAGGACAGGCAGGCTAAGGATCTAATATTTAGGGTCTTAGGAGCTTTCTGTCCCCATGCCGGCGCCCCTTGTGATGGGGGAGCCAAGATTCTTTAGCATTACTTGCTGCGCATTGGCCGCCCTATGCAACTTCTAGTGCCATGCAGGATAAGCAAGCAAACCTAAAGGTAGATCAAAAGGTAGATCAGGCCTTTGCGGAATACCGGAAGACGGGCAACCCTCGCTTTCTGGAGGCGGTGTTTGATTGCACTGCCGCGGAGTTGCTGCGTCTGGCCAAGCATCTCTGCCCCGACATCAACGATGCAGAGGACGCGGTGCAAGCCACCTTCCTGGTGGCGATCAATCGCCGGGGGGAGTACGAGGCCAAGGGTACCGTATTCAATTGGCTGTTCGGCATCCTCACCCGGGTTGCCCAGATGCATCGCCGGAAGGAAGGGCGCAAGTTGAACCCGGAACTGCTGAAGGAAAAGGTGCAGCAGGATCCGTCGGAAATCCTGCAGGGCGAAGAACTTTCCCAGGCGGTGAGTGATGCTATTGCCAAGATGGGCGAACCCTATCGGGCAGTGCTGCGCTTGCATCTGGGGCATGGACTGATGGCGGGTGATATCGGTATTGCATTGAATCGTTCACCTGGCACGGTGCGCAGCCAGATTGGCCGTGGCTTGAAGCTGCTGCGCCAAGCCCTGCCTGCGAGTCTGGTTGCTGGCAGCATCGCCTTGACCACTCCGGTGCAGGGTCTTGCGGCCATGCGCGAAGTGGTGCTGCAAAAGGCCTCTGGTGTTGCTGCTCAAGCTGCATCGACCTCATCGACTCTTGCCCTGGGCAAACTTGGCCTGTGGACCGCTGCCGGAACCCTGGCGGCAGCGGCGATGACCATGGTTGTCTTGGCCCCAGATCAGGAGCTGAAAATCTCTGATGTTTCCCCAATGGCTGCGGCGCAAGCCGCGGCCCAAAGGAATTCTGTTCGGCCCCCTGCTACCGCCGCCTCGGCACTGCAAGCAGGCCCTTTTTCCTCGTCATCACATTTGTTGATGGCGATTTCTTCCCCACAAGCGCCAGGAGGCGTCAATCCTATGCGGACCAATAATAATTCTCCTATTTCTACCCATAACCTCGCCATTCCAACCCTGCTGTTGGGTGCCATGGCTCTACTCCCGACCATGGGCCAGGGCCAGAGCGTGATCTATTTCCCCGAAGGCGAGAACCGAATAGACCACATGGGCGGCTCCGTGAGCGGAGCCGGTGATGTGAACGCGGATGGTATTCCCGACATTGTGGCCGGTGCGGCTTTTTACGATCCGGATCCCGACGGTACTCCGGCCGCTGGGGACGAGCTCCCTCAAGCTGGCCGTGTTTATGTGGTTTCGGGCATAGACGGCACAACGCTTCATACTATCGATGGCGTGGTCGCGGGTGACAACCTGGGCGGTGGCGTGAGCTCCGCCGGCGATGTGAACGTGGATGGCTACGCCGACATCGTGGCTGGTGCGAAGGGATTTGATCTGGATCCCGACGGCACTCCGGGCACCGGAGACGAGACCAATAATGTTGGTCGTGTGTATGTGTATTCTGGCAAGGACGGCTCGACGATCTATACCTTCGATGGCGAGAAAGCGAATGACAACCTGGGCGCCGTCGTGGGTGGCGGAGGCGATGTGAACTTTGATGGTACAGGCGACATCGTGGCCGGTTTGCGTAATTACGATCTGGATCCCGACGGCACTCCTGGCACTGGAGACGAGACCAATAATTTAGGGTTCTCCTAAAGCAGTTGTAGGTCAGGAAGCCTGACCCCACCACAGCAGAGGAAGATGGTAGCAATCAAAGGGGCTGCGCTGTGGAAGCCATAGGCGCGATGGCTGAGGAGGCGAATTTTGTTGTTCATGCCTTCCGCCAGGCCATTGGTGAATCGTTCTTTGAAGAGAGCCAGGATCCCGCCAAGGTGTTTGCGGATCGTTTTGCCGAGTTTGACGAATGGCTTGAGTCGGGAGCGTGAAGCCCAGGCCATCCAACCATCAAGAGCAAGCTCTGACTCTTTGATGCTGCCTCGCAGGATGTCGAGCAGAGTCTCCTTGAGCAAGTAGGCGCGCCCAAGTGGTTGCTCCGGGCGAAGATGACCGATGATGCCCATGTGCTTTTCGGTGGTGTTATCTTGGCGGTGAAGGAGTGCCCACATCGTTCCCTTGATTGCCTTCTTGGCATCGGGATTGTCGGCATTGCGCATGAGTTCACGCCGGACCTCGTTGAGAGCTTCGTTGGCCAACTTGGCAATGTGGAAGTGATCAAAGACGATCTGTGCATTTGGAAGATTTTCCGCTGCCGCCTTTCGGTAGGCAGCCGACATGTCCATGGTGGCAATTTCGATGTGCTCGCAAGCATCAGCACCGATTTCGGTGAAAAATCTCTTGAACACATCAGCACTCTTGCCTTCGGCGACCCAGATTACCCTTCTCTTGTCGTGGTCGGTGACCACCGTCAGGTAGCAGGCCGTTGAAAAACTCCAAGTAGTTAAGCCGTGCTCCAATCCACGTACGTAGGGATAATATCCCAATCACGGAGGTGGATATTTCATGGCACTTGGCAAACGACGCGACAAGCAGCAAGCACTTTTGGTCTCGACGACCAATCTTCCCCGATCTCCAGGGCACCCGTTTTACGCGAAGCTGAATGAGCTTCTCAGCGAAGCGAAGTTCGATCACTATGTCGAATCGCTTTGCGAGCCCTACTACAAGGAAGGCGGCCGCCCTTCAATTCCGCCAGGCGTCTACTTCCGGATGCTGCTGGTCGGCTATTTCGAAGGTGTGGATTCACAGCGTGGGATTGCATGGCGCTGCAGTGACAGCCGCTCGCTCCAGCAATTCCTTGGGCTTTTGCTGACAGAGATGACCCCTGATCACTCCAGCTTGACCGTGATCCGCAAACGGCTGCCAGTAGAAGTGCACGAAGAGGTGTTTGCATTCGTGGTCAAGATCGCCAAATCCAAGGGCATGGTGAAGGGCAAGGCACTGGCCGTGGACACAACGACGTTGGAAGCCAATGCTGCAATGAAGTCCATTGTGCGCAAGGATACTGGCAAGGGCTGGAATGACTACGTGCGCGAGCTTGCGAAAGAAGAAGGGGCCGAAGTCCCAACGGAGGAGGACTTACGGCGATTCGATCGCAAACGCCGTGGGAAGAAGACCTCGAACAAGGACTGGGAGTCGCCCTCAGACCCCGACAGCAGGATCGCGAAGATGAAGGATGGGCGTACCCACCTTGCCTACAAGGCACAGCACGCGCTGGACACTGACTCCGAGATCATCGTCTCCGCGACGATCCACCATGCAGATACTGCTGACAGCGAGGCACTGAAAGACGGAATCATTGAGGCTCAGGCGGTGCTGATCAGTGCTGAGCAAGATGACCAATACAAGGCAGTTGTCGCCGACAAGGGCTACCACAAAGTTGAAACCCTGGCATGGCTAAGCGAGAGAGAGATACTTTCTTACATACCACAGCCGCGGTCACAGAACCGCCGCAAGTGGACGGACAAACCAGAATCGTGGCAGGATGCTTATCGAGCAAACCGTCGGCGTGTTGCAGGATCGCGATCCAAAAAGCTCCAGCGCTTACGAAGTGAACGAGTGGAGAGAAGCTTTGCGCACACCTGTGGGTCAGGCGGTGCACGCCGGACTTGGTTGCGCGGCATCGAGAATGTCAAAAAGCGGTACGTGGTCCATGTCGCTGCACGCAATCTTGGCACGATCATGCGTAGCCTGTTTGGAGTTGGGACGCCAAGGGGATTGCAGAGGGGCTTTGAGGGCTTCCTCAGCCGCGTATATGAGCTTTGTGGATCTGTTTGGCCCCAACCAGCTTGCTGGATCGCAATGACTGCCATTATTTTCCGCCATAAGAATCCCGGGGCAGAAAACGGATGTCTCGGGATCGACAATCTCCAAATCACCCCTTCTTCAACGGCCTGTTAGGAGAGGCAAATTTTTCACCCCATGGACAAACTGGACTTGGTATGTCACTGAGTTTGACGGTGAAGACAGGTTCTTCGGGTTGGTTGACGGGCATGAGGTTGAATTGGGCTATTTCAGCCTTGAAGAACTCAATGACATCAGAGGCCCCGGCGGATTGCGTATCGAAAGAGACTTTCACTTCACGCCAAAGCCATTGAGTGAGGTCAAAGCAGAAGTCCACCGTTTGCGTGGTCCGGGGATCGAACCACCCTGACACGATATGCTTGTGTGATATAATTCATTATGTCATGGTATCTTACGATGGAATCCGGAATTTGCGTAATTTCCAGAAGTTCTGTATAATAGGAGTCGATATACGTGTTACAGTAGAAATAGGAGATACAGCCATGAGAACAATTGGAGACCTGACCACCGTTACCTCCTCCGAGTTTCAGAAGAACTTCGGGGCGTTCAAGGAGATAGCACACCGTGAAGCTATTTCCGTTACCAGCAATGGTCGGGAAAGCCTTGTGCTCACCTCTGCTGCGGATTACGCAGCATACTTGAAGCTAAAGGCAAAATCAGAATACGCATACGGTGGAGAACTCACCGAAGAGTTTGAACGCGATGTGGCCGCCCGCATGGACAAGCACCACGATGTCCATGAGGGCTTGTCTAAATGACTGAAGGTTCTGGGCCTCAGTGGATTCAGAAAGAGCAAGTTCTTCGTATCCATGACCTTCAACTTGAGCGACACGGTGGATTGTCAGGACTCCGTGATGAAGGATTGCTGGAGTCCGCCATTTCCCGTCCGAAAAATCATCATGCTTATGAGCGTGAGAACGATTTGTTTGTGCTTGCAGCCTTGTATGCGGAAGCGATTACCAAGAACCATCCATTCAACGATGGCAACAAACGATCAGCCCATGCTACTGCTGACTTGTTTCTCTACCTCAATGGCCGAGATCTTGAAGTCGGTGACGTAAAAGCTCATATCGCCCTGTTTGAAAATCTTGCTGCTGGAAAAGTCCGCCTTGAAGAATTGGTCCAGTTTTACCGCGACAACACAACGGCCATCTCTTGACACCCCCATCGACCTGTGGCATCGATGATGGATGGAAGAAAAACCAGATCAGGAAACCACTGTTTCTTATGTACGGATCGTTGAACACCGCGACAAAGCCGTTTGCGTTGACTTAGGGGAAGGTGATCCGGTCTGGTTTCCGCGCTCGCGCATTTGCCTAGACGAAGACAATTTCAGCTTCACAGCTCCCCAGAGCTTGATTGATAAAAAACGGTTCTCCTAAAGGAGTTGTAGGTCTGGAAGCCTGACTCCACCACAGCAGAGGAAGATGGTAGCGATTAGTGGGGCTGCGCTATGGAAGCCGTAAGCGCGATGGCTGAGGAGGCGAATCTTGTTGTTCATGCCTTCCGCCAGGCCATTTGTGAATCGTTCCTTGAAGAGGGCCTGGATCCCGCCGAGGTGTTTGCGGACCGTCTTGCCGAGTTTGACAAATGGCTTGAGTCGAGATCGTGCTGCCCAGGCCATCCAACCATCAAGAGCCAGATTTGAATCTTTGATGCTGCCACGCAGGATGTCGAGCAGAGTCTCCTTGAGCAGGTAGGCGCGCCCAAGAGGTTGCTCGGGGCGAAGATGACCAATGGTGCTCATGTGCTTATCGGTTGCGTTTTCTTGGCGGTGCAGGAGTGCCCACATTGTTCCCTTGATTGCCTTCTTGGCATCGGGATGAGCGGCGTTTCGCATGAGTTCGCGCCGGACCTCATTGAGAGCTTCGTTGGCCAACTTGGCAATGTGGAAGTGATCAAAAACGATCTGTGCATTTGGGAGGCTTTCCTCTGCCGCTTTGCGGTAAGAAGCCGACATATCCATGGTGGCGATTTCAATGCGCTCACAAACATCAGCTCCGATCTCGGTAAAAAAACTCTTGAGTACATCGGCACTCTTGCCCTCGGCGACCCAGATAACCCTTCTCTGGTCGTGGTCGGTGACCACCGTCAGGTAGCGGTGGCGCTTGCGGAAGCTGATTTCGTCCACAGCAATGCGACGCAGACCATCGAAGCGGTTTGGGTCAAGGTGCTCGCTGACGACACGCTCTGCGATTGCTCCTACGGTCACCCACGAAATCCCAGTCAGCCTGGCGACGGCCGTTACGTTTGTCTGTTGCGCCAGCAGGACGACCACATCCTCGAAGGGCTTAGTGAAGTCACTGCCATGCCTGGCCCAGGGGACCGCCTCGGTCACGACTACATTGCATTTCTTGCACCGCAAACGCCGGATTTCGCCCTCCAGGTAGACCTCATGGCCCCAGATTCCCATGTGCCTCCATCGCCGCTTTCGTTTGGATTCTCGGCCACGCTTGCGCTTGCCACAGTGTGGGCAGGTCAGCAGCTGGAATGTTCGGTGGACACTGAGAATCATCTCACCGTCTTGAAATTGGGCCCCGGTAACCCGGAGCCCCTGGAGATTGAGGAGCTTGTTGAGTAGGGTGGTGATGCGCACTGATGCGACCTCGTGAACAGAGTCCGTCGCGTCGAGAGCCTCTAAGCATGCTCGACGCAGTCAGTGCGCAATTTCTATGTACGCTTGGCTCTGCGCAACCAACTTTTCAACTCTGTGCCGCAAGCCTCGGTGCCATAAAGGCCAAGCTCGCTCCGCTCGTGGCCTACGGCCAGCCTTGACAGCCCCTACGGCTCACGGCCCTTTCCTGAGATGCCAAACCGCCAGGGCGGCTTGGCACTCTGCCACTGCCTCCAAGGATGGGCTACAGCCTGTACCGGGAATCCACCGGGTCTCAGATGCAGCTACCCGCGCTCTCCATTGCGTATTCATGGCCGCTAGGCGAAATCAGCACCCGGGAGGACCTACACTTGCTTTAGGAGAGGCTAAAAAACGCTGCCCAATGACCAGTGGGGAAACCGCTGCTGACGCCTTTTCGCAACAGTATATCAAATTGGCCACCCCTGTTTGGCGTTCTGACAAGGCAATTGGGATTGACGTTACCGTTAGCAATCCTGCCAACCGCCGCGGCGGATCGATAAAGAAGCGCGTGTTCTTTCCACTCAATCTATATAAAAATGGCGCAGTTCCCCGCTGGCTAATGCTGAAGAAAGAGCGTCAGCTATTGGAAGAAATGGCTGAAGGTAGTCGCTACAGCCCCGACAACTTCGTTGTGCGGGGTCTCACAGCCAATCGAAAAGCCGCTTGATCGAAATTCAGTCGTCCAAAGCGGTGACCACAAGGTCATTATACCTATTTGTCTCGGGCTGCATCTTTCATACCCTCCTTTATCAATTTGTCGAGCTTTCGCTCATCCGGTTTCGGACATGTCTCAAGTTCCGGCGGAACGAGATTGAACTCCGAAAGATCAGACAGCGACAAAGGAGCGGATGTCGTTGCTGCCGATTGTCCACCACCCGAAGTCGCAACTGCCGCAGGAGGTGTGAGCGGACCAGAATGGACCAAAGCCCCACCAATCTCGCTTAGCTTTAATTCCTCATTAACGTTCAATGCAAACTGCGACAGGACCACCCAACCTATCAAAGCAGGATCATTCACGATATCAAACTGGTAATAGATTTGACCTTCTCCGGTTGTAGGAGGAACGAATCCAGTAGGCATGAAAAGGAACAATCGTTTACTCGGGTCTGGATTAATCAATGAATTTGGGCCAGACACCGGGTCGGGGTAAGGCAATATCACATCCTGATTTGTTCTTTCTGGTGTATCAACAGCTAATGCCAACCAACCGGGATAAGTAACATAATCAGCAGGGGCAGGAGAAGTCGATATACCGACTGTTGTCCGGTAAAGGCCACCAGGAAAGAGCCTACTGTCATAGGATATTGGAGACATCGCTGACCCAGAACCAAAGGTTTCTGAAAATCCTTCACGACGAATGCATTCGACTGCAAACATCTCATAGTCAGGAGTCAAATCGCCTGGATCACGAACGAGGTATCGCCTACCTACAACAAACGGAGTCGTAGTAGTCACAACTGTTTCATGCTCGCCCGCACCCAACGCTCCATTCCCAATCACAAGATTTAGATCAACATCGACAACTTCGATCTGAGTATTAGGGACACCAAAAACTTTAACTATGTTGCCTTGATCTCTTATAGAGGAGACTTCTGGATACACATTAATTATATTGGTTGCGTTTGAACCTGGCGCAGTAACTACTATGGAGCCAAGCACATCTTCCAATATCGCTATTGGACTGCTTAACTCAGATATCCATGCTTGCGGGATATAATAATTAGAAACATTGGTAATAGTCACCTTACTACCTAGTGGTGTGATGCGCTCTGTTGGGGCATTTTCAGTGCAGCGCGTGCAAGTTCCGCGTGCGTGGGAGGTGTTTGTGTTTCTGTCAACCGGAGAGCTTCCTGCAACAGGTAATTGTCTCTTCCGGTGATATTGATGTCGTTTGCAATCATCCATGATCCCTATCATGGTTCAGAGTAGACGGTCAAGTTGTGAAATGGGGGATGAGAGTAAAGGCTTGAGCAGTAAAAAGGTGCGGGAGGCACCATGCGTGCCTCCCGCAGCGATCATTCCTTCCCCGGATGGAGAGAAATGGTCGCATTGTCTGCGTTGTGAATACCTACACTTACGATTTGATCTTCTCCGCTCTTCATACCACGCTGCTGTCGTAGTCGGACCGCCAAAAGGAATTTTGCAACTTGGTCAATGAAGAGGTTTATGCGCTGACAATTGAACCTCATTGTCGGCTGGCAAAGCCTTGAGGTGTAGGCACACAACCTCACTTTTCCCAGCTTCCTGCGGTCAGTCGTTCCTGTAACCGCGCCATAAGATCCATCTTCTCATGGAAGATTCCGAGTATGAACACGGTTGAATTGTCCTGTCGTGCAGAGAATACGTAGTGGTGTTGGCAACGGGAGATAAAAAGATCATCACGGTGATCGAAGACTTGCCGCTCAAATGCAGTGCCGTTGACAATCTTTGTGAAGTGCTTTCCAAGTGCTGAAAGATACTTCTCGGATTGCTTTAGCCCGGACTATTCACGAGTGTGCTGTTGATCGCGATTTTTTGGTCCTTGCTGGCCGGCATGGTGAAGAATCAAGGGGATTTGCTTTCGACACTCTGAAGTGAGCGTTGGCAAAGGTCCATGGGCCTGAAATATCGCCGGAATGGCCACCTCCGTACAGTCCCGTGGCGCAGTAGATGCGATGCAGTTGGATTCCATTCGGCGCTACGCCGTCTTTGGTCTACCGCGAGCACTGACAGCACATGCTGCACGCTCCCACAATTCTACCCATGGATAACATTTCGGCAGATGGACCACTACCCGACGCACTGATTCTTGTACGCGAGCTGCGACCTTGATCAACATTTCCCGAAATCGCCCTACCTGGGTGCGGCCTGCATCAGTCCGACGAAGGCGCCAGCGCAGCTCCTGGTAGAGCAGATACGCCGTAGCCGTCATCAATACTCGGAATTGATTGGCGATGTAGCTTGAGCAGCTTGTGCGATCAATGTCGAGATCATGCAGTAGTTCTTTGATGCGGTTCTCGGAATCACCTCGACCACGATAGATCTTGTACACGTTTTCCGGTGTGTGCCGAAGATTGGTGATCACAAATCGAGGATTCGACTTTGCACTTCTTCCTTCATACTGCAGCACCTCAGCTTTGAGGATGACCCTCCGCTCGCGATTCCATGACTTTGCACGGTAAGCAGCCTCTCCAAAGAGTTGGATGGATTCGTTTTGGCGAGCAGAGAGCGTCTGGGCCATGGTCATCCAATCCTTGGCTTTCGCTTTGAGGACGCTGTTGCTGGCCATTGCGACCACATACTCGACTTTTAGATCTTCAAGCGCAGCGATGATCCTTGGGTTTGCAAAGCCGCCATCTAACCGTACACGAATCTTTGCTTTCGGGAATCGGTACCTGAGCTCGGCGACCGTCCGCTGCAACAATGGAATGCATCCTCGGTTTGCCGTTGAGTTCCCTGGTCGAAGCCGAGCGGAGAAGAGAAATTGATCTGGATGACCATCCACTGACAAAAAGCCAAGGAGAGGATGGAAACACCAGGTGTCGTAGTAGCCATTGAAAAAGCTGAATGCTTGCTGACCATGGGTGGGATCGTCAGTGGAATCAAAGTCGATGGTGATGCGCTTTGGTCGCCGATGACGCTTCTTGAGCAGACCAATAGCTTTCTTCTCCAGCCAACGTGTGGCTTGTACAGCCTCTTTTGCCGTGGGCATGTTTTCAAACCGGGATAACGTCGGTTGCGATGCCAGCTGATCTTCGCCAAGTGCATCCATGCCGCTGATCATTTTCAGGATCGGGTCATTTGCCATTTTGGCTGCGTCGTTGCCATCGCTGTAGCCCATGGCGATGGAAAACACACGTTGCCGGAGAATCGTCAAAAAGTCGTGTGTTGTGCGGCCCGGATTGCGTCGATCGCAAAATTGAGCTGCAAGTCCGCTGGTCAGGCCGAGTTGCTGATCGAGCTGGCCAAGCAGGATTGCACCGCCATCGGAGCTTTGTCCTTCTGCGTCAAAGATGGGGACGACGGACTTCTTGGCGATGTCTGGAAGAATAACAGACTGTTGAGTAGGCTTGGCCATGCGGATTGTGGTGTCGTTTGTTCCAAGTAGCGTGTAGTTACCACTTAGTACGAATGATCCACAGTCCGCGGTTTACCTATTCATGAATAGTCCAGGTTAGGCTCCACTTCCGCGCAGTGTCACGACCAATTTTCTGTAGATCGATGTCAGCATCATCTTCAAGGATGTATCTAGCCATTCGGTTCCATCTCTGAAACTTCGTGGCGCACCTGGTCGAAGATGTCTTCAACAGTTCTCGAGCTCACGCCTCCAGCGCGAGCGTTTGCTAGTCGCTTGTCGAGAAGTGCTTCAAGTTCGAGCAAAGCCTGATCTTCGTCCTGTTGTTTGCCAAGTGTGCTGGCCAGCACAAACTCTTTGATAGATTTGCCCTGCAAGGCGGCCATGGCTTTGAGCATTTGGTGCTCTTGCGGTGTTACATCGATGGAAATACGGCTCATAATGGCTCCTTTGATTGTCCAACTACCTCAGCATAGCACGGAAACCCACATTCTGTCAATATGTGGGTTTATCGGTGTGCCGTAACAGTATCCTTGAGTGCAATTGGCTACTGAGTGAATACTTCCCTAACAAAGTCTTCACTTTTGATGACGTGATGGCCAGTTTTCTATTGGAATCCATGTTTGCCCTTTGTTAGGATTTTGCTCGTTAGATCTTTACGAAGAGGAGAGGGAATGAGTATCCAAATGGCACATCTCAGGGAGCAAGGAATCGATTTTGCGGTCTTCAACGCAGATGCCCAAGCGCGAACGAGCAGAGCTCGCAGCGAGCTGCTCAGGCAGCTCACTGCGAAAGCCCGCTTGAAGAATCTGAGGGTCCAGAAGCCGGCTCTTGCCTACGAGGAAGGGGGAAGGACCCGTTTCTACGGTTCGGCGGACCTCGTGAGATTCCTAGAAAACAACGCCGGAGCAATCCGGTGGACGCACAAAATCGATTGCTAGCAGCAGCAATTTGGGTGTGTTCCTTTAGCTCTTTGGTAGGGCTTCCTGACCCGGTAAAGAGCTAATCGCGCCATCCATCTTCTCGAACTGGCTCATGCATCCACCCGAAGGTTGACCAAAGCCACTAAGGGTGCAAAAGTGAATAGATGTCTAGGCAACTCTTCACTTCTAGTGGTGAACTAGAGACGTTCCAATGTTGCCTTTGGGGTTCCATGCAGGCTACTTGACGAAGGGGAGAAGACGGCTAGTATCTGCGCCTCGCTTGACTCGAAGAAGGATCCAGAGGAAATGCAGGTTGCGCCGGGAAATGCTGGCGTTTGTCAGCGTTGAGGGTCCGCGAGGGTTTTTATCCCTTTCTGCCCTATCTATGACCACGCATTATCTCGATTCTAGCTACGACTCCGTACTCGGCGCTTATCGTGATCCCCGAGAGGCGAATAGTGCCCACAAGCCATCATTTAGCCCTTCCGGGGGCCGCCCAAGCCGGTCTCTGGCCATTTTCCTCTCTGTGCTTCTGGCGTGCATTGCCGTACTTGCCCTTCTCAAGGCTGTTTCCTGATTGCCATCGCGGCGGTGGTGGAGGGAGTGAGATCCTTGAGCCAACAAACATCTTGAGAGTTATAGATCCAGTGGCTAACAATGGGCCTGTTGTCCGCGTAACACTCTGCTTTGCAAACGCAGGTGAAGTGGTGAGAAGGTCAAATCGATAAGTGTCCTTGTTCGCGGATGATGCGCTCTATCATCTCTAACCGATAACTGAGTGCGCGGGGGGCGACGCATGGGCGCTTCCCGCACTTTTTTCATTTTTGGCCATCGCATGGGTCGCTGAGCCGTAGCCTGCATGCCAGGATAGGGGGCTTCCACAGCAATACGGCACTAAACACAGCACAATGACTGGACCCCGCGATCCTAGAACCCATGATTTTCTGCGCAGGCTACTGCAGCAGCACCCAGGAATCACTTTGGCCCATGCGCGAGATGCTGCCCAAAGCGAAGGTCTGGAGATCGGTAGTTACCACTACTACAAAGCGTTGCGGGATCTAGGCATTGCCCGCAAACGGGGGCGCCCAAAAAAATCAGTGACCAAGGCTAAGGTCAGTCAATCAGTTGCAAACACAGGTCAAGCCATCAGACCGAACCCAGCTTCCATGTCTGACAGCGTCGAAGGCCTGCAGCATGCCCTCGATCAAGCCCGTATTACACACAAGGAGTGTCATCGATACCGGGCAACCCTGGAGAGGGTGTTGGCGGAAATTCACCGTGTCTTAGACTGATACCAGGCCTTGGGTTCGACATTCCATAAATGCCGTCCCCTGTGATGGCTTTATCAATCGTCCGCGTTGTTGACTTTGCCTGTGCTGCCGGCGTCCTCCTTCACAGGTGGCGGAATTGAACCTAGCCTGATCGTTGCATGGACGCTCGCTCTCCCAAGGGCCCGTGTGGCCCTTCGCTTTGCTCGGGCTGGCCCGCGCCAAACCCTTGGTCGTTCTCACTCAAGCCATGCTTTCTCCCAGGCAGTTCAACCGCCAACAGAAGGAGATAGGCATGGGCATGGACATTTACGGTCAAAACGGGAACTACTTTCGAGCAAACATCTGGAGTTGGAGGACGATCTGTTATGCGTTGGATCTTGCAGGCTTCGATGTGCCGGCAAGCTGGGGTTCCAACGATGGTGCGGGATTGACCTCTCCACGCAAATGCAACCAGCTCGCAGATACACTTGAGTCATTCATTTGCGCGTGGGATGGGGACGTTCTCATTCTTGAGTGCGATAGAATCCGCGTCAGCAAGGCAGGCGTTATCGTTGATCCAGGCACGCCAGGTTCTCTCTCTCCCTTTCAAGCCACGCGTGAACATCTGCAAGAGTTCGTTGATTTCTTGCGCGACTGCGAAGGCTTCGCTATCCGCTAGGAGTCTGCCCCACGGGATGAGGAGGAATCCGGCCTCCGATCGCCCTCGAAATCGGGAAAAAGGTTAAGCCCCTGGCCCATCCCTGTACGTATTGAAGGCATGGCGCGCTTCAAAAAGGGTCAAGATCTCAACCAGCAGTACCTCCTACCCCCGTCAATCCGTGACTGGCTGCCTCAAGACCATCTTGCGTGGTACATCCACGACGCCGTCGAGTCGTTGGACACAGATGGACTCCTCGACCGCTACCGCATCTGCGGGAGTGGTGAATTGCCTTACGATCCACGGATGATGTTGAGGGTCTTGATCTACTCGTATTGCACAGGGGTCTTCTCCTCCCGCAAGATCTCCAAGCACCTCGAAGAAAGCGTGCCTTTCCGGGTGTTGGCAGCTAATCAAATGCCGGACCACCGCACAATCTGTCGTTTTCGGGCGGAGCATGTCGATTTGTTCGAGAGCTTCTTTGTCCAGATCGTACAGCTCGCTTCTGAGGCTGGCTTGGTCAAGCTCGGCACCGTGGCAGTGGATGGCAGCAAAGTGAAGGCGAACGCCAGCAAGCGAAAGGCAATGAGCTACTCGCGAATGAAGTCCGAAGAGAAACGACTGCGCGGCGAGATCCGCAGAATCACCGAGATAGCCAAGGGAATCGACAAGGAAGAGGACGATCTTTTCGGTCCTGACTTTCGTGGTGACGAGTTGCCTGAAGAGCTATCAAACCGGGAGGGCCGCCTGAAGGCAATCCAGGAGGCAAAGAAGCGCTTGGAGAGACGTAAGGCCGAAGAGGACAAGCAAAAGGACGAGAAGAAGGCTCGCAAGGCCAAGGAAGAGGGGCGCGAGCTGCAGATGGCTCGCTTTCGGATACATCCCAAGGGCAAGCCACGGCCAAAGGATCAGGAAAACTTTACGGATCCAGATAGCCGGATCATGAAGGACTCCAATGGATTCGAGCAGTGCTACAACGCTCAGATTGCTGTCGACAAAACGGAACAACTGATCATCGCCAATGGAGTCACAAACAACGCTGCGGATAATGATCAACTTCTTCCAATGGCTGAGCAAGCGATGGAGAACTCAGGTAAGCCGATAGAGCGCCTGCTTGCGGACGCGGGCTATCGCAGCGAAGAAAACTTCGAGCACCTAGAAAACGCCAAGATTGACGGTTTGGTTTCAGTGGGCAAGGAAGGAAAGGAGCGGCCGGAGACCAAACCAGATCTCCAAGCCACTGCGCGAATGAAACGGAAACTTGGAACCAAGTACGGACGAGGCTGGTACCGACAACGCAAGCACATCGTTGAGCCGGTCTTTGGCTGGATCAAAAACGTAAGCGGCTTTCGGTCCTTCAGTATGCGAGGCATGGCAAAGGTGAGCGGTGAGTGGGATCTGATCTGTCTTGCAACCAACTTGAGAAGGCTGCACGGGAAGCTGGCGCTATGAAAGCCAAGGAAATTGGGCCATTACAGGCCAAGAAGCACTGATCTGACCCTGAAAATCGTCAACGTGGCCCCAGACCCAAAATCCATGTAGAATCCGTCAATCTGGATTTTCACAGCCCCACTAATCACTTATCCAGCTGCCACCGGGGTAGCGCTAAGTTGACTTTCCGTGGGGCAGACTCCTAGGAGTCTGTCCCACGGGACAGCTGTGAATCCGGCCTCCAATAGCCTCTAAAATCGGAATAATATTAAGCCCTGGGCTCATCCCTGTACGTATTGAAGGCATGGCGCGTTTCAAAAAGGGTCAAGATCTCAACCAGCAGTTCCTCCTGCCTCCGTCAATCCGCGATTGGCTGCCCCAAGATCATCTTGCGTGGTACATTCACGACACCATTGAGTCGCTTGACACAGATGATCTCCTTGATCGCTATCGCGTCTGCGGCAAAGGCGAGTTGCCGTACGACCCACGGATGATGCTGCGAGTGCTGATCTACGCATACTGCACCGGAATCTTCTCTTCTCGCAAGATTGCCAAGCACCTAGAGGAGAGTGTGCCTTTCCGGGTGTTGGCAGCCAATCAGATGCCGGACCACCGCACGATTTGTCGGTTTCGGGCAGAGCATGTCGATCTGTTTGAGAGCTTCTTTGTCCAGATAGTGCAACTTGCTTGTGAGGCAGGCTTGGCCAAACTTGGCACCGTGGCAGTGGATGGCAGCAAGGTGAAGGCGAACGCCAGCAAACGCAAGGCTATGAGCTACTCGCGGATGAAATCCGAGGAGAAGCGGCTCCGTGCCGAAGTCCGCAGGATCACCGAGATGGCCAAGGGGATCGACAAGGACGAGGACGAGATGTTTGGTCCCGACTTTCGTGGTGACGAATTGCCCGAGGAGCTTGCGAACCGGGAGAGCCGCCTGAAGGTGATCCAGGAGGCAAAGAAGCGCTTGGAAGAACGCAAGGCCGAAGAAGACAAGCGAAAGGACGAGAAGAAGGCCCGCAAGGCCAAGGAAGAGGGTCGTGATCTCCAGGTGGCTCGCTACCGGAAACATCCCAAAGGCAAGCCACGGCCACAGGATCAAGAGAACTTCACAGACCCTGACAGTCGGATTATGAAAGACTCGAAGGGGTTTGAGCAATGCTACAACGCCCAGATTGCTGTCGACAATACGGAGCAGTTGATCATCGCGAATGGAATCACTGACAACGGTGCGGATACGGATCAACTTCTTCCGATGGCCGAGCAAGCGATGGAGAACACCGGCAAGCCGATCGAACGCCTGCTTGCGGACGCAGGCTACCGCAGCGAGGAAAACTTCGAGCACCTCGAAAACGCCAAGATTGACGGTTTGGTTTCGGTGGGCAAGGAAGGAAAGGCACGACCGGAGACCAGCTCAGAGCTCCAAGCTACTGCGCGAATGAAGCGAAAACTCGGGACCAAGTGCGGACGGGGCTGGTACCGAAAACGCAAGCACATCGTTGAGCCGGTCTTTGGTTGGATCAAAAACGTGAGCGGTTTTCGGTCCTTCAGCATGCGAGGTATGGCGAAGGTAAGCGGTGAGTGGGATCTAATCTGTCTTGCAACCAACCTGAGAAGGCTGCATGGAAAGCTGGCGATGTGAAAACCGAGGGAATCGGGCTATTACAGGCCAAGAAGCACCTCACAATCGTCATCATGGTCCCAGGCCCAAGATTGATGTAGGATCGGACGATCTGGGTTTTCCCAGCCCCACTAATGACTTATCCAGCTGCCACCTGGGAGACGCTAAGTTGACTTCCCGTGGGGCAGACTCCTAGCGGATAACCGACAGCCCGTGGGGAATTTTTGGAAGTCCTGTAAGGATTTCGCTCATCGTGAGAAGTCAATGTACGGAGTGGACTGTACTGAGTTAAAGAAACGCCAACCTGCAACGCAACAGAAGCAACTTGATGCGTTCCATAGCGCTTCGCAACACTTTTAAGGCAACGCCCCTGTCGTTCATTGTTGTCCCTCACTTCTTATGAAGTGAACAGTAGTGAACTCTTTGTGTAGAAGTTGTTCACCTGAACCCGTGACGAATTTTAAAACGACAAGATGCGAAACCTTTTGTTGTGCTCGTTCTATTCGAAGTTGTCGATGGATGAAGTCCCTGCCAAACACCACACGCTTCTTCTCGAAACGTATAGGGGATTTTTCTTGAGGCCTTTCTGCAAGGGTTTCTTGCAGATTGATTTTTGATCCCAACACCTCAACAAAAGGAGCATGTCATGCATCCGTTCTATGTATTTCTTTTCACCCCTCTTCTCACTTCTTTAGTTTCTGCACAAAGTCTTCTCTATACCTTCGATGGGGATGGGACGGCCACTTCTTTAAGTGGTGCTGGGGATGTGAATGCAGATGGCTACGATGACACTATCGTTGGATCACCTCTTGCTGACAACAACGGCGTAGATTCAGGTAGCATTAGCGTATTTTCTGGCAAGGATGGCACGGTTCTCTACACTCTTGACGGTGATGGTGCCGGCGACAATTTTGGCGGCTCTGTGAGTGATGCTGGAGATGTGAATCTCGATGGCTATGCTGATGTTGTCGTTAGTGCAACTGGAGATGATTTGGACCCAGACGGCACGCCAGGCACTGGAGATGAGCTGATTGATGCGGGGCGCCTCTCTGTATTTTCTGGCAAGGATGGCACGGTTCTCTACACTCTTGACGGTGATGGTGCCGGCGACAATTTCGGTTTCTCTTTGAGCCGTGTGGGGGATGTGAATGCAGATGGCTATGACGATGTCATCGTTGGCGCCAATCTTGATGACAACAACGGTGTAGACTCAGGTAGCGCACGCGTATTTTCTGGCAAGGATGGCTCGATTCTTCACACCTTTAACGGTGATGCTGCCGGCGACAACTTTGGCGTCTCTGTGAGTGGTGCTGGAGATGTAGATGCAGATGGCATTGCTGATGTCATCGTTGGCGCCAACCTTGGTGACAACAACGGTGCACGTACTGGTTGTGCCCGTGTGTTTTCTGCCCTGGGCTGGACGATATTATTCGGATGTTACGGTGATTCTGTTGGTGACAACTTTGGCATATCTGTGAGCGGTGCTGGGGATGTGAATGGAGATGGTCATGATGATGTTATTGTTGGCGCCAATCTTGATGACAACAACGGTGTAGACTCAGGTAGCGCACGCGTATTTTCGGGTAAGGATGGGTCGATTCTCCAGACCTTTAACGGGGACAATGCCGGCGACAATTTTGGAATTTCTGTGAGTGATGTTGGGGATATGGATGCTGACAGCTTCGCTGATGTTCTCGTCGGAGCGGATGGCTATGATGGGGTGGGGCCAGATGGCACTGCGGGCACCGGAGACGATATAATTGATGGAGGTAGGGTCACTGTGTTTTCTGGCAAGTTAGGCCAGCCCATCAGGAATATATTTGGCAGCTGGATATCTGCTGAACTTGGGACGTGTGTGTTTGTGAAGTGTAAGGAAACACCAAGAAAAATAAAATACATTATCATTATTACAGAGTGTCCCCCTTTGTTAATGTCTAACGGTGGAGTGGAAGTGTATTCAGGGGATGATCTCCCATTAGTATCGAATGCTCATTTGATGTCTGTGAGTTCTGCCAGTTCTCAAACCATGACCATCGATGCTGGTGTGGCCAATGCCGGCAAGAGTTACTGGCTGTTCACCGGATTTGGTGTCGGTGGCGATACCCCCGGTGTGACCATGGCTCCTGGTGTGGTGATCCCGCTGAACCAGCCGGATCCGCTCACCAGCCTTGTCATTGGCCTTACCCAGCTAGGTGGTGGTGCTCCCACCTTTGTGGGTTGGAAGAGCACCCTAAATGGTGCTGGCATGGCTTCACCTTCTCTGAGCACCTTTGGCCCAACGCCTGCGCCTGTTGGTATCACTCTTCACCATGCCGCCTTGGTCTACACCTCCAACGGTTGCGGTGTAGGTTGTGACACCTTCCAGTTGGCGACCAACTGGGTGCCGCTAACGACGATTCCATAGGAAACCTTCGCCGAGCTGCGACTGATAAATTAGTCGCAGCTCGCAGGCAAGACAGGGAGAAAATTGAGTGGAGATGTAGTGAACAATTATACAGGGCAACTGTTCACACCTGGCGGTCAACGGAAGTATCTGACAAGCTACGAGCTGGATCGCTTTCTCACCACAGCCAATGCTCAGGAGCGCTTAGAAGTGCGCTCATTCTGCCTTTTGTTGGCCCATACGGGCAGCCGGATCAGTGAAGCCTTGGCTCTGACACCCAAAAATATTGACCTTGAGCAGAAAGTCATCACCATCAGGACGCTGAGGCAGAGGACTAGAGATCGTTTTAGAGCAGTTCCTGTGCCTTCTAGCACTATCGACACCTTGGAGATGGCCCACAGCATTAGAAAGGCGCAGCACTCGTCACAGTTACAATCAGCGCGTCTCTGGCGGTGGGGGAGGACGCAAGGCTTCAAGCATGTGAAAGCGGTCATGGCCGAGGCAGATATTCAAGGCGTGCACGCCAGTCCCAATGGATTGCGGCATGGTTTTGGTGTCTGGGCCATCCAGACAACGCGAAATCCGCGCTTTGTGCAAAAATGGCTTGGCCACCGGTCACTTGAAACCACGGCTATTTACATGGATATTCTTGGTCAAGAAGAGCGCGAAGCAGCGCAAGACATGTGGATCTAAGTCTGCCTGCCCAACCTTCACTTTCTAGGCTCATTCCTCTTCCGTCGGATTGCTCGGCGCAGCTCCAGGTGATCCGATATCGTTTGATAAATTCTGAGGTCTTGGGAGTTGCCCATCACCTCGCATGGCAATCACCCAAACAATACGGCGGTCATCATCGACGGTAAGCAGCAGAGTGGGGCCGCCTATCGAAAGTTGTCGCACCTCGTAATCTACATCTTCGTTTTCTTCAGCCAGTGAGCAGCGCTTAGGCAGTGTTTCAAGAGAGTCCACCGCGTCCCAAGCGGATTCGATCCATCGCTGTGCACTGATCGGTTCTTGTTTCTCAAGCGCAATATAACGTGCCTGGGCGCGGATAGCTGCCTTGACATCATCTGTCACTTCGACCGTGTATTTTTTCATCTATCGAGCTTTAGCCCGAGGTCTTCTGCGATCTCCCGCAGCGCTTGTTTTGCTGGCTGTGTTCGGCCATTACGGATGTCCTCCATGCTGCGCTCCATCATCGCCAATGTTGCGGTCTTGCGCTCGTGCTCTTCAAGGAGGCGCAGAGAAGCACGCATGACTTCGCTTGCGTTGTTGTAGCGCCCTTCCTTGATTTGGGTCGCAATGAAGCCTTCAAAGTGTTCTCCGAGGGTGATGCTGGTGTGCTTGGTCATGGTGCGTTCCTTTCGCTGTCTATACCATAAAATACCACGATCTTGGTATGTAGGTCAAGTTCTCCTTGTCCTTTAGCTGTAGATAGTTACGTCCCCCACTTTGGAATACTGTATCACATAACTAGTTTTATGTGATGATGTTATGGTGGCGTCGTTACTGAGTGGAGGGTGGGTAGTTTGAGAAATAGCTTCCACCTGTCATGCATAATCTTGCTAAATGTTCCATAACTATGTTAGCGATCAGGGAAAGAGCCACAGATGGCATGTTGGGATCAGGAATGGAAGAGGGTTGCGGATGTGAGCGCACAGTTTGCAGGCTCAATTGGCATGGCGAAAATGGCGAGGGAAAAACTCCGCGTTGAGTTGTGCCGGAGAATTCAAAAAGCGCAGCGCTTTCCCCCGGCTAAGAAATCAGATCGCGAGAGATTGATTGCGGCCGTGAACTCCACCCTTCGTGATTTTGGCTTCGTACTAGTTGTCGATTCTCGTATAGCAACAAAGCTAGCGATAAGGAACGGTAGCATTACTTGTGTTCTTCTCGATGGTGGGCACCGTGGCTTCATTAAGCATGAGGTTGTTGTCCAGGGTAGAAGCGACCCACTACCTGACAAGCCTTTTCCGTCGCTGGGGTAGTGCAAGATTCCTTACATTTTTTAGAGATTGATCTCGCACCGAGAACCTCAACACCCGTTGTAGTGAGTGGCAACACGCATTTTTATTTTCAGTCTTAGACTGCTCGGTGTACAAAAGAAGAAAGATCTCCTTCTGTGGTCTCCCGGCCACATTACGTCTAAAGCTGCTTCCATGATGGAGAAGCAGTATTTGAACTCTAAAACCTTGAAGGCACCGCATTTCACCGAAATGGTTGATGGGAAGCCTTTTGTCCGTAGAACCTGTGATTTGCGGAGTATTTGTCTCGATCTCGATCTAGGCGTGATTGATGATCCCCGTGTTAAGGAGTGTCTTCATGAGGTGGAGCAATTCAATGGTGAGGTGCTCTTGGTTTCACCTCCAAATGTACCACCAGAGCACGAAGAGAGGATTCTCCAGCTTGCTGCATGGTGCCTTTGTAAAGGCATAACCCTGCATGTGTTTATAACGGAGAGTGACAAGCGCAACGCCTACCGTGCCACGTTACGTCTCCAGCCATACAGGCTATTAGCGGCGAGCCTCCGCAAGTTGGAGAAGGAGGCAGGGAAGCAGTGGGTAATCCAAATATCGACCTTCTCCTATCCCAATCAAGCTGCAGAAGGCATATGTCGAGTGTCTCCCAAGCTCGAGCCTTCAGAGTTTTCTAGTGAGGTAATGGTAAGTGGATTCGGAGACAACCGTATAGGGCTGACAGATGCCTTTCTCGAGGTTTTTGAGTCCCTTGACCAAAGCGTGATTGAGAAGAACATGGAAGAGTTTGGATTAGGGACTAGGAGTCTGCCCCACGGAAAGTCAACTTAGCGTCACCTCGGTGGCCGCTGGATAAAATCATTAGTGGGGCTGTGAAAATCCAGATCGACGGATTCTGCATGGATTTTGGGCCTGGGGCCACGTTGACGATTTTTGGGAGCAGATCAGTGCTTCTTGGCCTGTAATGGCCCAATTCCCTCGGCCTTCATAGCGCCAGCTTTCCGTGCAGCCTTCTCAAGTTGGTTGCAAGACAGATTAGGTCCCACTCACCACTCACCTTTGCTATGCCTCGCATGCTGAAGGACCGAAAGCCGCTCACGTTTTTGATCCAGCCAAAGACCGGCTCAACGATGTGTTTGCGTTTTCGGTACCAGCCCCGCCCACGGTTGGTTCCCAGCTTCCGTTTCATTCGCGCAGTAGCTTGGAGATCTGGACTGGTCTTCGGTCGTTTCTTTCCTTCCTTGCCAACTGAAACCAAACCGTCAATCTGGGCGTTTTCGAGATGCTTGAAGTTTTCCTCGCTGCGATAGCCTGCGTCCGCAAGCAGGCGCTCTATCGGCTTGCCTGAGTTCTCCATCGCTTTCTCGGCCATTGGAAGAAGCTGGTCATTATCAGCAGCGTTGTTTGTTACTCCATTGGCGATGATCAGCTGCTCAGTATTGTCGACAGCAATCTGAGCGTTGTAGCATTGCTCGAATCCATTCGAGGCTTTCATGATCCGACTATCGGGGTCCGTGAAGTTCTCCTGATCCTTTGGCCGTGGCTTGCCCTTGGGATGTTTCCGGTGGGGAGTCATCCGAAGCTCGCGACCTTCTTCCTTGGCCTTGCTGGCCTTCTTCTCGTCCTTTTGCTTGTCCTCCTCGGCCTTGCGTCTCTCCAATCGCTTCTTTGCCTCCTGGATAGCCTTCAGGCGGCTTTCCCGGTTTGAAAGTTCATCAGGGAGCTCGTCACCCCGAAAGTCAGGACCGAAGAGATCGTCCTCTTCCTTGTCGATTCCCTTAGCCATCTCGGTGATCCTGCGGATCTCGCCGCGCAGTCGTTTCTCTTCGGACTTCATTCGCGAGTAGCTCATTGCCTTTCGCTTGCTGGCGTTCGCCTTCACTTTGCTGCCATCCACTGCCACGGTGCCGAGCTTGACCAAGCCAGCCTCAGAAGCGAGCTGTACGATCTGGACAAAGAAGCTCTCGAACAAATCGACATGCTCCGCCCGAAAACGACAGATTGTGCGGTGGTCCGGCATTTGATTAGCTGCCAACACCCGGAAAGGCACGCTTTCTTCGAGGTGCTTGGAGATCTTGCGGGAGGAGAAGACCCCTGTGCAATACGAGTAGATCAAGACCCTCAACATCATCCGTGGATCGTAAGGCAATTCACCACTCCCGCAGATGCGGTAGCGGTCGAGGAGGCCATCCGTGTCCAACGAACCGACCGCGTCGTGAATGTACCACGCAAGATGATCTTGTGGCAGCCAGTCACGGATGGACGGAGGTAGGAGGTACTGCTGGTTTAGATCTTGACCCTTTTTGAATCGCGCCATGCCTTCAATACGTACAAGGATGGGCCAGGGGCTTAACCTTTTTTCCGATTTCGAGGGCGATCGGAGGCCGGATTCCTCCTCATCCCGTGGGGCAGACTCCTAGCCCAACAAGCTAGCCCAACAAGCTAGCCCAACAAGCTAGTGGTATGACGCAGAATTAGTAGGCCTTTATATTAAGCCTCCCTACGCTTGCGGTGCGTAGGTATCGTTGGAGGCAAGACGATGCGCGTTGCAGTAGAGATTCAACTTACCAAGAGCGAGCGAAGCACCCTGACGAATTGGTCACGCAGTCGGAGAATTTCGGTGAGGCAAGCTCAGCGAGCCCGAATGATCCTTCTTGCCGCTGATGGCTACTCGAATGCGGATATAGCTGAGGAGATGAGGGTCAAGCGACACACTGTGGGGCGTTGGCGAAACCGCTTCAGCGAGCATCGCCTCACTGGTATAGAGAAGGACCTTCCTCGGGGAGGTCGTCCCCGTGCGAACGAGGAAGTTGAGAGTGAGATCATCCGCATGACTACGCAAGAGATCCCCGCGAACGCGACACACTGGAGCACGCGACTCCTTGCAGAGGAGATGGGAATCACGCAGTCGATGGTCCACCGCACATGGAAGGCCAACGGTCTGAAACCTCACTTGGTGAAGACGTTCAAGGTCAGCAACGATTCTCGGTTCGAAGAGAAGCTGCGCGATGTGGTAGGTCTCTACCTGAATCCACCCGAGAATGCACTCGTCTTTAGCGCGGACGAAAAGACGTCAATTCAGGCTCTCGATCGGACCCAGAAGAGCCTTCCACTGGTCAAGGGCCGATGCGGCACGATGACTCATGACTACAAGAGGAACGGAACAACCACCTTGTTCGCCGCGATCGAGTTGGGTCACGGCGAAGTGATCGCAACCTGCATGAAGCGACATCGACATCAGGAGTGGATCAAGTTCCTGAGAATGATCGACGAGCAAACTCCAGCTGAACTCGATCTGCACGTCATCGCCGACAACTACGCCACACACAAGCATGAGAAGGTTAAGCGGTGGCTGAAGCGCCATCCGCGATTCCACATGCACTTCATCCCGACAAGCAGCTCGTGGCTCAATATCGTGGAGGGGTTTTTCCGCAATCTTGATCAAAAACGCCTGAAGCGCGACGCGTTTCGCAGCGTCCCTCAACTCAAGAAAGCAATCATGGACTACATCGATAACCACAACGACGATCCGAAGCCGATTGTTTGGACCAAGGCCGCCGACGAGATCCTCGAAAAAGTCGGTCGCGCACGCGCTGCACTGAAAATGCCCCAACAGAGCGCATCACACCACTAGCACCGGCACGGCCTTTCGCCCCCTACCCCACAACGCACCTGTAGAACTGCTGAGTCTTAGCTGTGGCAGCAGTCACCTGTTCTACCAGACTGGAGATGGGCGCCTTTGGCGTGCGGACCTGACCAACGAAACTGCTGCGGTAGATGTGACACCCGCTGCTCCAGCAACCTGGGAGCTGAAGGATGAGATGGCCATGTCTGGGGATGGCCAGTCAGTAGTCTTTCTCTTTGGCTTGAAACCGAACTACTTCATCTGGTTGTTGGGCAACCAGGGAACCGCCCAGCAGCTTGGGCCAATCGCGAGCAAGTACGAGGAGCCCGGCTACCTGCCCGAATTCCAAGGTGGGCCTCGCCTATTGCTGAACAATGATGCCTCACGCCTGATGTACATCGATTCCAGCAGTCGGGATGAGATCTTCTTGTTGGACACAACGCCAGTGGCCGCCACCCAGCACGTCACCTCTGACGCCAACTTCGTGCCATACATTGGCATTGGTGTCCTACCCTTCTTTTCCGGCCACGATTTGCTGGTAGGTATCGGCAATGCCAACGCTGTGGACTGGTTTACCACCAACACCACAAGGGTCCTGGTGGACAACCTGACCAACACCGGGGCTTTGCCCGTGGCTCCATTTGCCGAAGGCACCTTGGATCCGGTGGCCTCACTGGTCACTACCAGTGGCGTCCTGATCAGTTCTGAATTGCAGACCAACGGCAGCAGCAGCCTACGGCGCATCGATCCCGTTGCAGGAACTTCTACCGTCATGATTTCAGGCCAGCTGGGCGCCATGCAGCTGGGCGAGTCGCTCAATGGCAACCCAAGCATTCTGGTGCCGAGCAGCAATGGTGACATTCTTATCGACAACAACCAGGCCATGCCCATCCTGACTGGACCTGCCGGAGTACAGTTGTCGCCGGAAATCGGCAGTCTGGATGCAAACTTCAGCGTGCTGATCGTCTCTGATGCCACCGGTCGCGCCATCCCCGTCATCAAGCTGGCCAATGGCAACCTCATACTCCTGCCCATGGAGATGAACCTGCGCCAATTCATCCTGACTCGCGGTGGCGGCGCAGTGCTCAACGGGCAGACCCTGCGCTATCTGGATCCGCTCAGGGCGCTGACCATTCCTTCCAATCACAGCATCCGCATTCTGCTGTCGGGAGCGGGAGCATAGCCTCCTCTATTGCATCAGTGGCGTTGTTGTTCCGGCTTCACCCACCACTGCTGCGGAAACAGTCCCAGCACATTGGGCTGCACGTTTTCAAATCGCCGGTGCAGCAGTACTGAACTCAAGGGATGGGCTAGCAGGGTTACTGGTTGTTGTTGCTGGAAGATCTCATTGAAGCGTTGGAACAGGCGCTGCCGCTGGTCAAGATTCCTGGTGGTTCTAGCGGTTTCCAAGATGTGGTCCACTTCAGCATTTGCATAGCCCATGAAGTTGCGCCCTGACTGCGCCTGGGACGAATGGAACACCGGATAGGGATCGTTCCAGGGTTCCAGACCGAAGTGCAGCAACATCCCATCAAAGTCATGCTGGCGCAGTCGCTCCTCCATGCTGCTCCACTCCATGGCCTGGGCCTGCAGCTCTACCCCCGCTTGCTGAAATGAGGGCACGGCCATCTCCAGGATGCGCCGATGCAGGGGCTGGCTGGCAGCAAAAGCTATCTTGCAGTGCAGGGCCTTGCCCGCTGCCGGATCAAAGCCCGCTTCTGCCAATGCTTGTCGGGCCGCTACCGGATCATGAGGCAATGGTTGCAGGTCCTTGGGATGGTGCGGTGAGCTTGTGCGGAACCAGGAGAAGGGCAGGGTAGCATTGCCCGCCAGAAGATTGCTGACCAGGCTTTGTCGATCAAACAACATGGTCAGAGCCCGTCGCACCTTGGGGTCCTGCAACCCCGGTCGCCGATGATTCCAGATCACCAGGTAGTAACCCAGGTAAACATAGTCGTAGACCAGAGGCCGATAATGCGCTGCCAGCTCCGGATCCTTGTCAAGCAGACCCTGGGCATCAGGATCACTGATCCAGTCCAGCTTTTCTTGTCGCAGCATGGCATACCTGGCGGCGGGATCTTTGACGAACAACAGACGCATGCCCGCCAGGTTCCAATGCCTAGGTTGCTGCTGCCGCTGCCAGCAATGTGGATTCTGCACCAGGGTCAAATGCTGACCCGGCTGCCAGGATTCCTGACCTGTGCCGACCAATTGATAGGGGCCGGTGCCAGGGCCAGGCAGCTTTACCTTGCTTGGCTCCTTACCTTGCCCCTGGAAGTGGGCCTTCTGCACGATGATGTAGCCGGTTGCCACCTTGCCCACAGCAGCAAAGGTGGCTTGTTTCAACTGCAGTTGCAAACGACCATCGTCCAAGGCCTTGGCTTGCTTGATCAAACTGAGTGCATCGCCCACGGTGCCCAGGACCATGTTTGGATCTTGGGCAAGCGCATGGGTGAACAGCACATCCTGCATGGTCACTGGGCTGCCATCAGCAAAGAGAACACCGGGGCGCAGGCTGAAAGTCAGAGTCAGGCCATCGTCTGCCAGGGTCATGGACTCGGCCAGGGCCGGTGCCAATTCACCACTTGCTGGATCCATGGCCATCAAGCTCTCGTGGGTGTAGCGCAGCACCGCCCGCCGAGCCACCGCATCCACAGTGGTGAAGGGGTTCAAATCCTGCGGCTCAGGATAGGCGCCAACCAGAAAATCCCCCTGCGGCATAGGGCGATCATGGTCCAGTGCCACCGTCGGCAGACCGACTTCAGGGCGCAATCCGCTGACCCAGTATCCCAATCCCAAGAGGGTGGCACCGGCCATGCCCGCTATCAGAATGCCCCGCATGATGTCACACTAGCAATGTTGCATCCTTGGAGGTGCAATAACTTCTCTTTGGCAGACCTATCGCATGGCCAATCCTGAGACCTCCCCCATTCCCTGCAAGGACCTGGCAGCTCGCTTTGCCTTGGTCAGCGCCTATGCAGGCGGTGAAGGCTGGTCCGGAGCGGTGCAAGAAAAGGCGGGCCAGGCACAACCCAGGTTTCTGAAGATCCTGGATGCCCAGAGTGACACGCAGGAACTATCACTCCTGGCTTCTCTGCAACATCCCCGCATCCCCACTATCCAGGAAACCGGATGCACCTCTGAGGGCCGGGTCTATCTGCTACGTGAACACCTGCGGGGAAAACCCCTGCAGGAAACCCTGCCCCTGACCGAGACCGAAACCAGGAACCTGGCAGTGCAAATCCTGGAGGTGCTGGCCTACGTTCACCTTCGCTCCATCCTGCACCTGGACCTGAAACCCGCCAACATCCTGCGCCTGGATGGCGCGGAGCAAGAGTACGCCCTGTTGGATTTCGGCCTGGGCATGCGCGGCAGCAACAAGAGTTCTGGCGGCACACCGTTCTTTGCTGCACCTGAATTAATCCTGGGTCATGACACGGACCCGCGCAGCGACCTGTTCTCCTTGGGCGCAACTCTCTTTGTTGCCCTACGCCAAAGCGCCACACCCCTACCACTGGCCCGATTCCTGAAGCTCTTCCCACAAAAGGACTTCTTCACTGCTCTGGGCGCCACTGCTGCAGACCTGCCAGCGCCCTTCGATACCTTGATTCCCCGACTGGTGGCTCGCCAACCGGAACATCGCTATGCCGATGCGCAAGAGGCACTGGCCGTTCTCACCGGCACTAGCAGCAGGCCATCCCTGTCATTGCTCAGGCCCGATCCCATCCAGGCTTACGAACATTCGCTGCAGCAGAGCGTGCAAAGTTTACAGCCGGGCCAGGATCTGCAGATCCAGGGCGGTGACCCGGAAGATCAGCGAGCCTTGGCCCTGCATGCAGCCTTCCTGTTAGGCGACGCCCAAAGCCTGCAACAAAAGAAGGATCATCTCAGGCTGCGCCGCAACCCTGAAGGCCAGGCACAGCAGAAGTTGGCCCAGTTCGAGATGCCAAGGCTGAAGCAGGAAGACATCGCCCAACACCTGGCGCAAGTTCTCAACCTGGATTCGGCAAGCGCCCAACAGGCTGCAGCTTTCCTATTGGGCGAAGCGGTAAACTCACCGGCCAAGGTTGGCAACTACCTGGCAGACCTGGTGAGGTCGGGCCAGATCCAACCGGAGGGCACGCGCTGGATCTGGCCCGACGCCCTGGCCCAACGCAGTCTGCGGCCGCCGGCGCAGCCGCTGCAAGCGCAGCCGGAGGAGTTGCGCCAGGCTGCCGCCAGGGGGCTGGTGGAAGCCGCCCTTGCTGTCTACCAACAGGCACTAGCAGATTTGAACCCCAGCGATGAGATGTCATTGCGGGCAGGACTGGTGGAAGGCCTGCTTGCCGGCGGCGAACCAGCACGGGCCCTGCCCCTGGTTGCGGGCCTACCGGTACACCGGGCCCGCACCTTGTTGGATCTGGGTGATCCGCAAGGTGCAGCGCAAATCCTAAAGAGCATTCGGGATGATGATCTGCAGTCCCTGTTCAGCAATCAGGCACAGGCAGAACGAATTCGCGCTGGAGTCGAGATCGCCACAGGCCAATTCCAACCGGCAGAACTGCGGCTACGTCGCCTTGTTGCTCAAAACAATGACAGCAAAAACAGAATCGTTTTGGGCCTGGCCCTGAGCAACAGCGGCAAGCTGGAAGAGGCCAGCGAAACTCTTGGCCTGGTGTTGCAGGAAATCGACGCCAAGAGCCATCCCTTCCTGCGGGCAGCCACGCTCACCAACCTGGGTGACCTGATGCGACGCTGCGGCAATCCCGCCCAAGCCAATGAACACCACCAAGAAGCTCTGGCACTCTATCGCTCCCTGGGTCATGTGCGCCATACCGCCACTTCCTATTCCAACCTGGGCGTCATCGCCAAGGATCAGGGACATTTCAAAGAGGCCCTGACCCAACTGCGCCGGGCCCAGGCCCTGTTCGAGCACGTGGGTGACCGCTCCAGCGCCGCATTGGTGCAAGCCAATCTGGGGGTGGTCAGTCTGGAATCCGGGGATGCATCTTCAGCGGTGCGCCGCCTGCAAGCCGCATTGGCGGATTTACAACAGCAAGGATCGCAGCAATCCAGGACACTCCTTCTGCTCATACTGGCGCGAGCCCACGCTGAACTGGGACAGCAACTGGAGGCAAAAAAACTCCTGCAAGAGCTTGGTCCCTTGCCAGAACAAGAGGAACGCTTACACGCAGAGCTGGCAAAGGTGCAGAAAGTCCTGCAGGAATCGGAGCAAGGACTGCCAATATCGGCAGACAACTTGGAAGATAGAGAAGACATGGTTGCAGCTCGACAAGACTCCATACCCAAGGAAGTGTTTCGCACCTTCCTCACCATCAACCGACGCCTGGCCGCTGAGGCAAACCTGGAGCGAGCCATGTCCTACCTGCTGGACGCCGCGGTAACACTCACCGGTGGTCGCAACGGCTTCCTCCTGGTTTCTCGCCCCAACGGGCTGCGCAAGGAATTCAGGTCGGTGGAGGGAGGCGAATCTGCCTCCGCCTTCAGCCGCTCCATGGTCAACAAATCCATGCAATTGCGCCGCACTCTGACAGCCGAGGATGCCCGTGCCGATCAGGCTCTGCTGGACATGCCCAGCGTCCGCAACCTGCAACAACAGTCAGCCATTTGCGTGCCCTTTGTCTCAGCATCCGGAACCGAAGGGGCCCTCTTTGTGGAACACCCAGGGAGATCTGGCCTGTTTGGTGATGATGAAAAGGCGCATCTGGAAATTCTAGCGGACCAGGCTGCCATCGCCGTGGATCGCATGCTGCACGAGGAACGCCTGGCGGCGGAGCTGGCTGCCAGCCGTCGTGATCTTGCTGTGGCCAAACGACAGGGCGGCGGCAAGACCCCAGCCAAGATGATTGGCGAGAGCCCGGGCATGCAGGAGTTGCAGCGGCAGATAGACAAGCTGGCCGCTGCCGACATTCCGGTGCTGGTGTTGGGGGAAACAGGATCCGGCAAGGAACTGGTCGCCCTGGCCATCCATGCCGGCAGCAATCGAAACAAGGGTCCCTTTGTGGCGGAGAACTGCTCAGCCATCCCGCAAGAATTGATGGAGAGCGAGTTCTTTGGGCACAAGAAGGGCGCCTTCACCGGCGCCGATGAAGAGCGTGCGGGAATATTGGAACTGGCCAGCGGCGGTACCTTGTTCCTGGATGAAATCGGCGACATGCCCCTCAACATGCAGGCCAAACTCCTACGCGCCTTGCAGGACAAGACCTTCCGCAGGGTAGGTGGCCGAGAGACAATTCCTGTTGACGTTCGCCTGCTGGCAGCAACCCATCACGACCTGCAGGCCATGATGAAAGAGAAGAGCTTCCGCCAGGACTTGTACTTCCGCATTGCCGCGGCTGAAGTTCGAGTCCCGCCCCTGCGCGACCGCGGTCAGGACATCGCCCTGCTTACCCAGGAGTTCTTGGCCAGACTCAACCGCCAGCACCGACGCCAGATCGGCATCAGCGAAACAACCCTGCAGAGCCTGCTGGGCTATGCCTGGCCCGGCAATGTGCGGGAGTTGGAACACGTGATCTCCCGCGCCTTCATCCTTACGGAAGGTGAAGACTTGCAGATCAGCGATCTGCCCAAGGTCACTGAATCCACACCTGGCCCCCAGGAATGGCCTGCCATCAGTCTGCGTGAAGCGGAGAGTCGCACCATCCTGGCAGCTTTGCAGGCAACCAAGGGTGACAAAACCAAGGCCGCCCGCCTGCTGGGGATTTCTCGTACCGCCCTCTACGAGAAGTTGAAGCGGATGCAGCAGCAGGATTCCTAGCGCGCCGATTCGCTGCTGTTCTCAATCCGAACGCGGTTGGCTGAAGCTGTCATCATTGCTGACAGCAAACAGGATTTCCGGCTCTGGCACAGCCCTTGCGATGGTGAGTTCGTAAACAAACCTGTCAACAAAAGGAAACTATTATGAAGCTCACTCGCCTCTTGGCTCTGTCTCTCGTGATCACCGCCAGCCTCTCCGCCCAATCCCATACGGTGCGCGGCTCAATTGAAGACGTTCAAGGAACCCCCAACAGTTTCTTCCTCGATTGCACCACCATCCCAGTGCAGAGCAGCGCCTTGGATCTCAATCTGTTCATGGACAAGGAACTGCTGATGACGGTGGTGAATATCGGCACCGCCACAAGCCCCATCCTGCGCGTCGATGCCGCACAGGAGATCGCCCAGATTTTCGGCATGGGCAACTTGCGCCTTGGCAAGACGGACACCTGGGAAGTGAGTGGAGCCGCCGGATCCACAGCCTCCATCTTCTACACCGACACCTTGCTCACCGGCTTTGCTCCCTTGGGATCTGCTGGCTCCGTTCTGCTGGGCCCGCTGTTCTTCCACCTGGCCACCGGCACCATCAGCCCCGTGGGACAATTCAAATTCGTCTTCAATACCCCCAACCTTCCAGCCTTCGTAGGCCTGTCCGTCACCAGCCAGGCGCTCGTCGTCAACGCGGATCAGAGTTTCATTCTCTCAAACCCCGACTGCAAGGTGGTTGAGAACTAGAGGCGCGGGTTAAGAACCTTCGCTGGTCCCGGTAGCAACCAAGGCCTGCTCTCTCTGCACCAGATTCATAAACAGTCTGGTGCAGAAGTGTTCGGGCTGCAGTTCGGGATGGAAACAGGCCCCCAAGATTGAACCACTGCGGACCAACACCGGGTCTGCATCCCGCCGGGCCAGCACTTTTACCCCGGCGCCGGCACGCAGGATGCGCGGCGCGCGGATGAAGATGCCAGTGCCGCCCTTGGGCACTGCTGGGCCTTGTAAAGCGAAGCTGCCGGAGTAGATCTGCCGACCGTAACCGTTGCGCGCCACTGTCACATCCAAGAGGTTCAAGCTGTCTTGTTCGGGCTGCACCACCTTGCGCGCCAACAAGATCAAGCCCGCACAGGTGGCCAGGGTGGGCAGGCCCGACCGAATCCGCTCCTGCAAGGGGACAAACAACTCCTGGATGCGCAGCAGCTTCAACATAGTGGAGCTTTCGCCACCGGGCAGCACCAGACCCTGCAGACCTTCCAGGTGCGCCGGCACCCGCACTTGTCGGGTGGATAGACCCAAGGTCTCCAGGTTTTTCTGGTGGCGAGCAAAGTCGCCCTGCAATGCAAGAACGCCGATCACCATGTTACCAGCCGCGTTCAGCCATGCGTTCTGACTCAGGCATGTTGGTCACTTCCAGTCCGCGCATGGCAGTGCCAAGGCCGGTGGAAACTTCCGCCAATACCTTGGCATCCCGGAAGTTGGTGGCGGCACGGACAATGGCACGGGCCCGCTGGGCCGGGTCTTCAGCCTTGAAGATGCCGCTGCCCACAAACACCGACTCCGCACCCAATTGCATGACCAAGGCCGCATCCGCTGGGGTAGCGATGCCACCGGCAGAGAAGTTGGGCACCGGCAGGCGCTGGCTTTCAGCAACCCAGTTCACCAACTCAAAAGGCACTCGGTATTCCACCGCCTTTTTGGCGATGAACTTTTCGTCCTGGCCGCGCAGCTCGCGAATCTGACTGGTCACCGAGCGCATGTGCCGCACGGCCTCCACAATGTTGCCGGTGCCGGGCTCTCCCTTGGTGCGAATCATCGCCGCACCTTCATGGATGCGGCGCAGGGCCTCACCCAGGTTGCGGCACCCGCTGACAAAGGGAGTCTTGAAGCCGCGCTTGTCCACATGCAGCTCTTCGTCTGCCGGGGTCAGCACTTCACTCTCGTCGATGCAGTCAACTTCCAGTGCTTCCAGGATCTGCGCTTCCACAAAATGGCCGATGCGCACCTTGGCCATCACCGGAATGGAAACCGATTGCTGGATCTCTTTGATCATCTCCGGATCGGATGCCCGGGCCACGCCGCCATCCTTACGAATGTCGGAGGGCACGCGCTCCAAGGCCATCACCGCTACGGCGCCGGCCTCTTGTGCAATGACAGCCTGTTCGGCATTGACGACGTCCATGATGACGCCGCCTTTCAACTGCTCGCAGAAACCTATTTTGCTGCGAACCTCTTCGGTGGTGAAACCGGGAATCTCTGGGGTAACAGTCATGATAAATCCAATGGGGTCAGAGGAATAAAGGGGATTGAGAAGGACTGCCGGTCTGCGCCAACAACTGATCAACGCAGTGGCCAATGATCTGGATGCCTTGCTGCACACCTTCCGCACTCGCTCGCGAGAGCGAAAGACGTACACCAGGCACCGGATGGTCGTGGGGATAGAAGATGCCTCCCGGGCTGAGCAGAACACCTTTTTGCGCGGCTGCCTGCACCAAGCGCTGGCTATCAAAACCATCGGGACCTTCTACCCAAAGGGCGAAGCCACCGTCAGGTTTCGACCAACGCCAATCCACAGGCATGAATTCGGACAGAGCCTGCTGAGCTGCTGCGTGCCGATCCTGCACTTGACCGCGCAGGAACTCCAGGTGCCGATCCATGGAGCCGTTGTGGATGAAATCCTGCAGGGCTGCCTGCAACAAGGGGCTGGTTTCCAAGTCGGTGAAGCGCTTCAGAGCCGCCATGGGTTCCAGCAGCTGGGCATTGGCATGCACCCATCCCATGCGCACACCGGGAAACAGGCCCTTGCTGAAGGTGCGCACCGTCACCGTCAAACCGCGAGCATCCAAAGAACGCAGGCTGGGCAATTCATCCCCGCGAAAACGCAGCTCAAGCTCGAACTCATCTTCCAACACCGGCACTTGCGTCTCTTGCAACATGGCCATGATCTGCTGGCGTTGCTGCAGACCAATGCTATGGCCTGTGGGGTTGGTGAAGGTTGGCATCAGGTACAACAAACGCAGCTCCGGTTGCTCTAGGGCTGCACGCAGGTCATCCAAGTGCAGGCCGCCATCAGCGGTGCAGCGCAGGGGCAGCAAACGCAGGCCGTGCGCCTTGAGCAGACCAAACAAATGATGGTAGGTCGGAATAGCCACCGCCACTGCATCACCGGGACGAGTCAATGCTCGCAGCACCAGATCGATGCCCTGTTGCGCGCCGTTGGTGATGAGCACTTCATCCAGCCCGCCCTGGGCTGACTCCTCCCCTTCTTCCCGCTCTGCCAACAGCCGGCGCAGTTCCAAGTCACCGCTGGGCTCGCCATAACCCAACAACTGCTTGCCCCGATCTTGCAGCACCCGCAGCAGGGAGGCTTGGAAATCCGCCACCGGAAACAGTTCCTGGTCCGGGTAGAGACCGGCAAAATCCGCAACGCATTCCCCTTGCAGGGGCGGCACCGTAGCCTCGGCCTGTTGGCGAAGATGCTGCAAAGCGGCCCAAGCTCCCGCATTCAGAAACTCCCGGCCAACTTGCTGGGCTTGCATCTGCGCCGACTCCATCACCACCGTGCCCCGACCCACCATGGTTTCTACCAAACCCTCTGCCGCCAGCCGCCGGTAGGCATCCTGCACCGTGGTGCGGGCCACATCGCTTTGCTGCGCCACCTGGCGGATGGTGGGCAGCCGATCGCCGGGCCGCAGTTCCGCCTGCTGGATGGCTTGGCGAAAATGCTCGGCGAGCTGGTCTACCAGGGGCAGGCTTCGATCTTTGCTGAGTTGGGGAAGATCCATGGGGGAAGATCCATGGAGGGTGATCCATGGGATGGGCAAAGCATCTATGTACCGGTCAATCTGTGCCTGTCAATTGGTCAATATGATCGGACTAGGGAATTCCTCTTGTCCTGGCCTTTAAAGGCCCGCAGACTGCGTGCATGCAGGCCAACAGCAGAGGCAGCGTGCAGCGCTGGTCCCACCAAAGTCAGGTCCTCCGGGACAATCCCCTGGGCGATCCCACGGGTCGGGACGTGCATGTCTACCTGCCGCCGGGGCACGACGAGGGCAACTGCCAGGGCCTGCCCCTCATCCTGCTACTGGCGGGATTCGCCGGCCGCAGCCGCGGCATGTTGGGCGACAACCTCTATGCCCCGGCCATCGACGATCGCATGGACACGCTGATTGCCGAGGGCTGCCCCAAGGCGGTGCTGGCCCTGCCGGACTGCAGCACAGCCCTGGGCGGCAGCCAATACCTGAACTCCCCCGCCACCGGCCAGTACCAGGACTACCTGGTGCAGGAGATCATCCCCTGGCTGAAGGATCGCCTGGGCCTGCATCGCGTTGGCGTGGCTGGCAAAAGCAGTGGCGGTTACGGCGCCCTGCGCCTGGGCATGCTGGCGCCTGACAGCATCGATGCGGTGGCCTGTCACAGCGGCGACTGCTACTTCGAGTATGGCTACATACCCGACATCCCCAAGGCCGCTGTCACCCTCAAGCAGGCCGGTTCCATCCAGAACTTCCTGCAGGACTTCCACAAGCAGGAGAAGAAGAGTTCGTCGCAGATCATGGCATTGCACATCCTTTGCAATGCGGCCTGCTATTCACCCAGCCCGCAAGGACCCTATGGTTTGGATCAGGGATACGACCTGCCCTTTGACCTGGACACCGGCGCCTACCGCCCGGAGGTCTTTGAACGTTGGTTGCAGCAGGACCCCTATCGCATGGTGGCTGATCACACAGAGGCACTGCAGTCTCTGCGACTCCTGTTTGTGGATGTAGGCGCACACGATGAGTTCAACCTGCAACTGGGTGCCCGCCTTCTACACCAGCGCCTGCAAGACTTGGGCATTGCCCACCAGTACCAAGAGTTTGCCGACGGCCACTTCAGTACCTCATACCGCTATGGCGCATCTTTGCCTCTGCTCTGCCAGGCTCTGACTGGGGATTGATCGAACCCCACATTTGCAAGCATATGCAAGAGGCCTGATGCAAAGCTTGGGGACATGAGTAGGATTTTCAACCAAGCCCAGAGAAGGTGAATCCATGCCAAGACAGCAACCATTGGAGGCAAACGATGACTAAGGAACCAAACGAGGAAATGTCGGAAGAGCTGGAAGAGGCTCAGATCGAGGAGCCCCAGAGTGAGGAGATCACCATCAGCGAGGCCCAGGTTGAGCGGGCCTTGGAGAAGTTCAGGTTGGAACAGAACTTCTGGGCGGGGGTCGTTGGCGGCGGCATAGGCGCCTGCATCGGTGCCGCGTTGTGGGCCCTCGTTACCATCATGACCGGGTATCAGGTTGGCTGGATGGCAGTTGGAGTCGGGTTTCTTACCGGGATAGGTGTTCGCTTACTTGGCAAAGGAGTGGATGCCTATTTCGGTCATGCTGGAGCAGTGTTGGCGCTCCTTGGTTGCGGGCTGGGGAACCTCCTTGCCATCTGCGGGATGGTGTCAGAGCAGGAAGAGATCCCGTTCTTTGATCTCCTTTCCCAATTGGATTTCGAGATCATCAAGGAGCTCATGGTCGCCACCTTCAGTCCCATGGATATATTGTTTTACGCAATTGGGATCTATGAAGGCTTCAAGTTCTCTATCCGCCAGCTAACGCCGGAAGACCTTGCGCAAGTCATTGCGCAAGACACCGAGGTCGGCCAAGAGGGATAGGCCCTCGCCCAAAGGGAATCTTCCCTTGCACTGCCGCAGCCTGGCTACCTTCGCATCTTGCAAGGCAGGACAATGTTACATCTACTGGACGAGAGGCACTCGCAACAATGATCCAGAAGTAGATACCGTTGGGCCAAGGGTTGGAAACCTTGCGCACCGATGGAATTTTAGATGAGCGAACGGACTGAAACCTTACCTCCTGAACCAACACCAGTGCTTGGTAGTGAACCTACGAAGTCCAAGAAAGGTCGGATCTCCTTGCTCATCTTCGGCGTGGTGTTGCCAATCATCACTCTGGGCATCGAACTGGGCACCCACATGTGCGCCGGCGTGTTCTTTGATCCCATCCCCACCTGGTGGCATGTGCTGGTGGTCGCCAGTGTGCCGACAATCAATTTCCTCCTCTGGCGATGGGCATTTCTAGGAAGTGGGATGTCGGCCCAGTCGCTCAACTGGCTCTCTGGTCTGGCGCTAGGTATCGGCACCGTCTATTCGATCATCTTTCTGCCGCTGATGATTCTGGGCATCGTCGCGATAATCATCTTTGGCTGGGGTCTGCTGCCCTGGTCACCGTTTCTTGCTTTCATCGCGACCCTGCGCTTGCGCGTCCGACTGCGCAAAGCCGCGGATACAAACTTTAAGTTCTTCCGCCTACGCGGACTTGCCGGGGGCATGGCGACTGGAATCGCCATGCTGGTTTTGCCGGTGATCCCATTCACTAGCACAAGTCTGGCGATGCAGTGGGCGAACTCGAGCGACCCCACGGTCGAACGCCGTAGCACCTCCTTCCTGCGGACCTTTGGCTACGAGCAGGCCATGCTGGAGGCTTGCTACAACCTCCCACGCCGGTCTATTGACATATCGGCTTTGCTCACATCGCGCGACGCTCGCCTCACGCAACAAGAAGCACGCAATCTCTACTTTCGCGTAACCGGTCGTCCTTTCAATTCGGTTCCGCCGCCCACGATCTACACACGCAGCAATCGCTGGAGCGGGATGGACGATGCATTCACCTGGGAGTTTGATGAGGGCCTCGGCGGTATCGCGGTCGCTGGGCGAGTGAAAGGCCTTTCGTTGATTTCGTCGCGCATCGACGGCGTAGTCGAGTCCAACGCGGGCCTCGGTTATCACGAATGGATCATGGAGTTCCGCAACAACTCCGGAAGACAGCGAGAAGCCCGCGCGCAACTCGCCTTGCCACCGGGCGGTGTCGTTTCGCGACTAACCCTCTGGATCAATGGCGAAGAACGTGAAGCGGCTTTCGGCGGCCGCAGCCAGGTGCGCGAGGCGTATCAAAAGGTCGCCGTGCAACAGCGCCGTGATCCGGTGCTAGTCACCACTGCCGGTCCCAATCGCGTATTGATGCAGTGCTTTCCCGTTCCCCCATTTGGCGGGACGATGAAGGTGCGCCTCGGCATCACCACGCCCTTGCTGCTGCTCAGCGAACAGCAAGCGCGCCTGGACTGGCCACAATTCCTCGAACGCAATTTCAACTTGGCACCCAACCTGAAGCATTCAATCTGGATGGAGTCAGGCGCCCAACTCGCCTGCTCCAGCAACAATTTGCGACTGGACCAAGGCGATGGTGATCAGGCCAGTTTGCAGGGGGAACTCCAGCAAAACGAGCTGAACAACCCGCTTAACCACCTGCAAATCATCCGTGCCGCGCAGGAATACAAACAAGTTTGGACGCCTGCCATGGGTGGCGGCCACATCACCCAGCAACTTGTCAACAAGAGCAACAACGCCCCCGGCCGTATTGTCGTCGTGCTCGACGGTTCGGTGGAGATGAAAGAACACCTGACTGACATCGCGGATGCCGTCAAGGCACTAGAGGGCCAAGGTGAGCTCCAAGTGTTGTTGGCGACGGACATAGCTGACGAACGCTGGTTGGATTTACTCTATGGCTACCGCCGAGACCCAAGCGCTCTGCACGACACGATTGCTCGGCTGAAACCTGTCGGCGGCCAAGACAACATCCCCGCGCTTCTTCAGGCCTGGGACCTCGCCGCCGAGGTAGAAAACGGAGTCGTCATTTGGATCCACGGTCCCCAGCCTCTCTTGTTAGAAAACGCGGAAGGACTGCGTCAGCGACTGGAGCGCAATCGCGCCCGGACTCGCATCTTTGATTTTCAAACTCATAACGGTCCGAATCGGGTCGCGGAAAAACTCGACGGCCTTGACCTGCAGGAAGTCATGCGAGCCGACAGCGTGGCCAAGGATCTCAAGGAGTTGATTGCCAGCCTCTTCAGGGCAAAAGACCGACCCAGATTAAAGCGCACTCACATGCCAGACATCGCCGCGCCGGAGGGAGCAGAAGAGGTTTCAAAGCACATGGCCCGCCTCTGGGCGGCTGAAGAAATCCAACGGCTCACCCGAACCCACGCCTTTGATGAAGCCATTCACTTGGCGCAAAATTATCAACTCGTTACAGCAGTCAGCGGCGCGGTGGTGCTTGAGACCAAGGCACAGTACGATGCCGCTGGCTTGTCGCCTACCGATACCCCTCCCACGACAATGGTCCCCGAGCCGTCCACCTGGATTATGCTGCTGCTGGGACTGATCCTGTTGGCATGGCGTTGGCGGCATGAAGCACGACTGCGCGCCACTCGCTTGCAGGCATAATCAGCCTGAGCATTGCGAACCATGCGACCGGCAGGATAATCACTACATGATTGTTCTCGGATTCTCCGGCATTGAACACGGCGAATTTTACCGTCGACACTATGGGCTACGCATGGTTGGCCATGACGCGGCCGTCGCGTTGTTTGTAGATGGCGTACCTGTTTTTGCCATTGAAGAGGAGCGCCTTTCCCGTCGAAAACACACTTCACGGCTGCCGATCCATGGGGTCAAAGCAGCCTTGGAGTACGCGGGATTAGGTCTCGGAGACGTCGACAGTTTCGCCTACATCTGGCACGCTTCGGCCAAAAATCTGGCCAGCATGTTTCTTCGCCATCCCTGCCGTATCCCAGTTCAACATTGGCCTCAACTCGCCGTAGCCGGCTCCCGCGTGGTTCGAGACTTGATGTGTGCCAAGCAGGTGGGGAAATCTCTCGCGTCCTTCCTCGATGAACCATCAATTCTAGAGCGCGTGGTTTCGATTCCCCACCATTTGACTCACGCTGCCTGCTCCTTTTACAGCTCCCCCTTTGAAGACGCCGCCATCCTAACCGTCGATGGTCAGGGGGAAGACGAGAGCGCGACATTGGGAGAATACTCCAACGCAGGCTTTCAGTTGAAGCAGCGAATTCCGACGCCAGATTCCATCGGGATCCTTTACGGCATGGTGACGGATTTCCTGGGACTTCGCTCAGCTTGGGACGAATACAAGGTCATGGGCATGGCGGCCCACGGTGACCCGCGACGCTTTGCCGGCCACTTCAAAAGGCTGGTTCGATTGAAGCCCAAAGGAAAATACCGAACTCATCGAACTGCCATGGTGTTTCGTCCGGGGTACTGCGATTCCATGCTTGCTCGAGTTTTCGGAATACCACCGCGCCTACCCGAAACACCCTTTTCCCCTGAACACTTCGACATAGCAGCCGCACTTCAATCGCGTACCGAAGAAGTCTTATTTCATCTGCTAGAACGCCTACGGCAAGTAAGCACTGCGCGAAATCTCTGTCTTGGCGGAGGCGTCTTTCAGAATTCAGTCGCCAACGGCAAGATTCTCAGGCGAGGACTGTTTGATCGCATTCACGTCCCTCCAGTCCCTGGTGATCATGGAGGGGCATATGGCGCCGCAGCAGTTGTCTCATACGAAAGGTTCGCCGACTTACGTCCGCCAGAGAGCTTCACCGCATTTTCCGGCCCAGCCTACACAGATGCTGAGATGGAAGCCGCCATGGCAGATGCCGATTTGGAGTGGTCGCGCCCACCGGACATCGTGGCGAGGACCGCTTCACTCCTTGCGGATAACAAGATTGTCGGCTGGTTCAGAGGTCGAGCCGAGTATGGACCACGCGCACTTGGGCATCGAAGCATTCTGGCCAGCCCACTCAGGGTGGAGATGCGTGACCTGGTTAACAACCACATCAAACACCGGGAGTCATTCCGGCCATTTGCCGGGTCGGTTCCGAATGAGTTGGCATCTATCTACTTCGACTTAGAGGCACCTTCCCCCTTTATGCAGTTCGTCGTGCCGGTCCACTCATCGGCGCAAAATCGCATTCCCGCGGTTGTTCATCACGGAACCTGCCGAGCACATACCGTGGACCGAAGTGACGACAATTCCTTTTGGCAACTGCTACACGCCTTTGGTCAATTGACAAGTGTCCCAGTGCTGCTCAACACTTCGTTCAACGATGCCGACGAGCCCATAGTGTGCTCACCCGAAGATGCTTGCCGAACCTTTCAGAAAATTCGTCTGGACGTTTTGGTCTTGGGACCCTTCCTGGCCCGGCCTCGGAAGAGCTGACTTGCAATAGAAATACGTTCATATGAGATTCCATCCGGGAGCGATCGAAACCCATTTGATGGTTGTGGCACAACGGCGGCTATGGTTGGAACAAATCCGTGAACGCACATGTTTTGTCCGCGCTGCCCTAGCACCCCTTCGCGCGGCGTGGTGAATCTGGCATGATTTGTGGATGCGCATCCTGCCCTGGATCCTTCCTGTGCTCCTCGCCGCCCCTGCCGCCGCCCAGCCACTCAAAACGGTGACCAACAAGAAGCAGGGGTTCAAGGTCAAGCTGCCGCGCTTCGTCAAGGAGACTCCGACTCAGCCGGACGAGATCCAGATCATCGCGAAGTACAAAGGCTCCAAAGAAGTCAAAGCGCGGTCCGGCTACTACTACTCCGATCCGAAGACTGGGAAACGCAAGAAAACCCGGCCGGAGGAGCTCGAGATCTGGATCTTCCGCATCGAGAACCCAAAGTCAGCCAAGTCCAAGATGGCCCCCGTTACAGGGAGTGGCGGGACACGCCAGCCCAAGGCCAAGTCCAAAACCGAAAAGAACGAATCCATCGGTGACGCCTTGAAACGGCGGAAGAACAGCGGACGCACGGTCAAGGAATTCTTCGATCGCCGATTTTCAGGCATATCGACTCAGTTGCAGGAAAAGCGGCAGTCGCCACCCTGGCGCGACAAAGACAAGAACGAGTTCCAGATCCTGAAGCTGCCCACCAGACCCGGCCAAGCCAGTCAACTGCAGTGCTTCGTGATCGAGCATGACGTACCGCACTTCGGTCACGAACTGTTCGGCATGGTCTGGAAGAGTTCCAGAATGGGAGAGTTCCAGAAGTATATCGCACCGTGTGTAAAGTCTCTCCGCCGCGAAGCGACCCGTGGGACCGTGTACGCGAAGGCCGATCCGTACAAGGACAGCCAGCTGCGCTCCATTCCGAAGCGTCGGGAGATCCGATCACGGCTGGTGAAGGGCTGGTACGCAAAGGACACGGAGAACTTCATCCTGATCACGGACATGCCCAACAGCTCGTCAAACCATCAGCTGTTGCGAGATATGATGATCGACCTGGAGACCATGCGGAAGGAGTACGAAAAGCGCTTTCCACCAATCGCGCCGTTCGACGTTGTCTGCACGGTGCGGGTCTGCAACAGCTACGACGGCTACATCCGATTCAGCGAGAAGCCGGGCACGGGTGGATACTGGAATCCAATCGACGAAGAACTCGTGCTTTTCAATCCGGTTGGAAAGGTCAGGAAACAGGCGTGGCTAAAGCTGGTTAAGCCAAAGGAAACTCTCTACCACGAGGCGATGCACCAGTACTTCCATTACGCAAACGGTGAATTGCCACCGGCGTCGTGGTTCAACGAGGGCTACGGCGAGTACTTCGGCGGTGCCAAGACCGACCGATATCAGAAGAAGATCATTTCCATCAATAAGAACCAATTGCGATGGCAGTTGATCAAGAAGGACAAGAAGGACAAGAAGTGGCCGCTGATCAAGAGGATGCTGCCGATGACGCAGCAGGTGTTCTACTCACGTACGAGCAAAGATTACCCGGTGATGAACAACTACGCGTTTGCGTGGGCTTTCTGCTACTTCCTCGAGAAAGAGCGCAGTAATCGGAACGGCAACAAGGAATGGGCGGCCATACCAGACAAGTACCTGAAGAACCTTCGCAAGGCGGCGGACGAGATCGTCGGCAAGCTCGGTGCTAAAGCGAAGGGATCGATGATGCGGTTCGCGATCCCAATCCAGAGGCGCGCTTATCAGTTGACGTTCAGTGGCACGGACTTCGACAAGCTGCAGGCAGACTGGGTCGCGGCCATGAAATCCTGGTAGTGGCCACCTGGCAAAGACAAAGGCTTGGAGTTTCAGAGGGATTGCGGCTTTACAGCGCTCAATCTAGGATTCGTGTCTGGACCACTTCTGTTTAATAGAGTCACCCATGCGCTTAACACCTGTGCTTGTCACCCTCTCTCTTCTGGCTCCCCTGGTTCCAGCCCAAAGCATCCTCTACACCCTTGACGGGGATTCCGCTGGCGATCAACTCGGCCACTCCGTAAGCGGAGCTGGGGATGTGAACAACGATGGTTACGCCGACATCATCGCCGGTGCTTTCGGCAGTGCCCGTGTACTCTCTGGCTTGAATGGCAGCACCCTCTACACCTTTAGCGGAAGTAGTCCATTTGGCTTCTCCGTGAGCGGGGCAGGAGATGTGAACAACGATGGTTACGCCGACCTTATCATCGGGGCTCCTGGTGAGGGACTCGCGAGCGAGAGGTCAGGCACTGCCCGTGTGTTCTCTGGCATGAATGGCAGCATTCTCTACGCCTTTGACGGGGATTCCACTGCCGACCAATTCGGCTTCTCTGTTAGCGAGGCAGGGGATGTGAACAACGATGGTTATGCCGACTTCATTGTTGGGGCCTGGGGTGATGACAACAATGGCAGGAATTCCGGCAGTGCCCGTGTGTTTTCTGGCTTGAATGGTAGCACGCTACACACCATTGACGGCGCTTCCGCTAACAGCTGGTTTGGCTCCTCCGTGAGCGGGGCCGGAGATGTAAACAACGATGGTTATGCGGACATCATTGGTGGAGCCATCCTTGATAGAAGCACCAGCTCTAATTTCGGCAGCGCCCGTGTGTACTCTGGCCTGAATGGCAGCATCCTTTACGCCCTTGGTGACGGTTCAATTGGCGGCTTCTTTGGCTTCTCCGTGAGTGGAGCCGGAGATGTAAATGGCGATGGTTATGTGGACCTGATTGTTGGAGCCAGGGAAGATGACAACAACGGCGCAGGATCTGGCAGTGCCCATGTGTTCTCTGGCTTGGATGGCAACACCCTCTATTCCATTGATGGTGACTCCGCTTGGGACTGGCTTGGCGCCTCAGTGAGCGGAGCCGGGGATGTAAATGGCGATGGTTATGCGGACCTCATCGTCGGTGCCCCCAGCGACGACAACAATGGCAGAGACTCCGGCAGTGCCCGTGTGCTCTCTGGTGCAACCCTATCCCTCCTCTCGGACGTCCATACTCTTTCCCTGGCCAGCGGCGGAACACAGACCCTTTCCCTTTCCGCTGGCAGCAAACACGCAGGTCGGCGATATATGATGCTGGGATCTCTGGGCACAACTCCGGGATTCGGTTTTGGCCAGCACCACATTCCTCTGAATCCCGACATCTGGTTTTGGGTGACGGTTCTCTATGGCATTGCTCCAGCCTTCGGCTCAAGCCCCATAGCCAATCCTTTTGGTGACTTCTATGGAAGACTGGACGTCGACGGAAAAGCCGAAGCATCCTTCACTCTGCATCCAATGTCGGAACGAAGCCCCGCCCTCAATGACCCTAGCTTGGTCGGCACAACCTTTTGGTATGCCTATGTGGTAAGGAAAAGGTTCTTTGGCATCAGCATGGTCAGCAATGCTGTGCCAGTGACTGTGGTGAAGTGAGAGCACACTAGCAAGCCTGAGACGCTCCGCCATTTCCCCGGCGCCCTGCCCCCCATGCCACCGCCCGGCTGTTGCATGATTCAACAGCCCCCCGCGAACTGTTCGATAGAACAACAGATTCCAGCTTGGCTGTGGATTGTTGCAACAGGATTTGTTGCGACACGGGTTGCTGGGAAACAGGGGGATTCGCTTGGGGAAGAACACAACACTTTGCGCAATTGCTGTGCTGCCGTTGCTGCTGTTTGGCTGCAATCAGGCTGATCAACTGGAAATCCCCAGCGCTCCCGCTGCCGCAATAGAGACACCGATTGAGTTCAGCGAACCCCTGCGGGTGTCAGATGGGTTGCGGGACCAGGCACAACAGATCCCTGCCGCTCCCGGCGGCGCCGCCATTCAGCATGTGCAGCTGGCAGATGTAGAACTGGAAGAAAGGCAGATGCTCACACTGTGCTGCCCAACCGCCGTCATGAATACCCTGGGCAGAATACTAGAGCAGTCCTTCGAGGCGGCCCACCCCAGGGTCAGCTTGATCCTGAGCCCGGACAAGGATCGCAATTGCATGGAACACGTGATGATCGGCAACCGCCAGGCGGCTCTGGTCACATCGCCACTGTCTGCCAGCGAAAAACAACATGGCCTGCAGGCACAGGTCCTGGGCTATAGCATCGCCGTGCCAGTGGTGCATCACAGCAATCCCACCCGCTCCCTTGGTCGCCAAGCTTTCAGCAAGGTACTGAATGGCGAATTCGGCACTTGGGACCAGATGCAATGGTCGCCCTTGCAAATTCAACCGATGCTTTCCTCTGAATACCTGCACTGGCATCAGGGCGATGCCATGCCAAAGTACAGTGGGCAGGCCCATGCCAAAACTCTGTACCTACACAATGATGCGGCGGTGTTGAATCACCTGCAGAACAACCCAGGCGCCATCGGCCTGGTATCCCTCACCGCCTTTGCTGCCCTAGGGGAGAAGAACGAATCCCTGCGCCCACTGGCCATCGGCCACATTCAAGCCAGCGCGCAGAACTACCAGAACGAGATGTACCCCCTGGGCCAGACCTATTGGTTGGTGCTGCCGGCCCAACCCAGTAAGGCGGCGATTCTCCTGCGGGAATTCCTAAGCCAGGATCGAGGGCAGAGGATGTTGCAAAGCCGCTTGCAGCTGCCCTAGCTAGTGGTGTGATGCGCTCTGTTGGGGCATTTTCAGTGCAGCGCGTGCGCGACCGACTTTTTCGAGGATCTCGTCGGCGGCCTTGGTCCAAACAATCGGCTTCGGATCGTCGTTGTGGTTATCGATGTAGTCCATGATTGCTTTCTTGAGTTGAGGGACGCTGCGAAACGCGTCGCGCTTCAGGCGTTTTTGATCAAGATTGCGGAAAAACCCCTCCACGATATTGAGCCACGAGCTGCTTGTCGGGATGAAGTGCATGTGGAATCGCGGATGGCGCTTCAGCCACCGCTTAACCTTCTCATGCTTGTGTGTGGCGTAGTTGTCGGCGATGACGTGCAGATCGAGTTCAGCTGGAGTTTGCTCGTCGATCATTCTCAGGAACTTGATCCACTCCTGATGTCGATGTCGCTTCATGCAGGTTGCGATCACTTCGCCGTGACCCAACTCGATCGCGGCGAACAAGGTGGTTGTTCCGTTCCTCTTGTAGTCATGAGTCATCGTGCCGCATCGACCCTTGACCAGTGGAAGGCTCTTCTGGGTCCGATCGAGAGCCTGAATTGACGTCTTTTCGTCCGCGCTAAAGACGAGTGCATTCTCGGGTGGATTCAGGTAGAGACCTACCACATCGCGCAGCTTCTCTTCGAACCGAGAATCGTTGCTGACCTTGAACGTCTTCACCAAGTGAGGTTTCAGACCGTTGGCCTTCCATGTGCGGTGGACCATCGACTGCGTGATTCCCATCTCCTCTGCAAGGAGTCGCGTGCTCCAGTGTGTCGCGTTCGCGGGGATCTCTTGCGTAGTCATGCGGATGATCTCACTCTCAACTTCCTCGTTCGCACGGGGACGACCTCCCCGAGGAAGGTCCTTCTCTATACCAGTGAGGCGATGCTCGCTGAAGCGGTTTCGCCAACGCCCCACAGTGTGTCGCTTGACCCTCATCTCCTCAGCTATATCCGCATTCGAGTAGCCATCAGCGGCAAGAAGGATCATTCGGGCTCGCTGAGCTTGCCTCACCGAAATTCTCCGACTGCGTGACCAATTCGTCAGGGTGCTTCGCTCGCTCTTGGTAAGTTGAATCTCTACTGCAACGCGCATCGTCTTGCCTCCAACGATACCTACGCACCGCAAGCGTAGGGAGGCTTAATATAAAGGCCTACTAATTCTGCGTCATACCACTAGGTGTGCCCATTATCGAGGTCTGCCGCAAGTACGGAGTAAGTCAGCAGACCATCTACCGTTGGCGATCCAAGTTTGGTGGCCTATCTCGCAGTGAGCTCAAAAGGCTCAAAAACCTGGAGGATGAAAACCGCAAGCTCAAGCAGCTCGTAGCCGACCTGAGTTTGGACAAGCACATCTTGCAGGACGTGCTCTCAAAAAAGCTCTGAAGCCTGCACGCAAACGCTCGCTGGATGAAGATTCCGTACATGAGCATCCTATCAGTCAGCGCAGGGCGTGCAGGCTATTTCTGCTACCTATGACAACAGCCAGGTATGTGTCGAAGCGAGATCCTGAGACCTTTCTTCGCATGCGCCTAAAGGAGCTTGCTTCTGCCAGGCCACGGTTTGGGTATCGCCGCTTGCATGTGCTCTTGCAGCGCGAAGGCATCGTCATCAACCACAAGAAGTTGTGGTGACTCTACTACGAAGAAGGCCTTTGCGTGCGGCGTAGACCCAGAAAGAAGCTGGTTGCTCGACCACGAGTCAATCCAGATATTACATCCGCAGTAAATGATATTTGGAGCATGGATTTCATGTCGGATGCTCTCAGGGATGGCCGGCGAATTCGCATGTTCAATGTGGTTGACAACTTCAGCCGGGAAGCTCTCGCGATCTGTGTTGCTACTTTCTTTCCTTCAAGAGATGTGACAGCTGTGCTGGATGAAGTCATTCGCTTGTGTGGAAAACCAAAGTGCATCAGAGCTGACAATGGCACTGAATTCACATCCATTCATTTCACCTGTTGGGCTCAAGACAACGAGATTGCTATCGACTTTATTACTCCCGGCAAACCGATTGAAAACTGCTACATAGAGAACTTCAACGGACGAGTTCGAGACGAATGCTTGAACACGCACTGGTTCAAGTCCGTGGCTGAAGCCCAGAAACTTCTTGTACAATGGCGAGAGGACTACAACATTATCAGACCGCACTCCTCTCTAGGATTTGTGGCGCCTGTAGAATACGTAGCAAGCCTCCTGCGGGCATAAACCTGTTTGGTGGCATGCAATTTACCCAGAGAAAGTCTCACTCTGAGTAGTACGGCCCAGGGGGTAACGTCATTATAGAGCAACTGTGACGAATTATTAGGTAGGGACAGGGTGGCAATCGACTTTGTGGATAGGGTGGGCTGCAAAGCGTTCACTCGGTTGCTGTTGCCTTTCCTTCAGGCCACCTGCACCCTTCCGTGGCTCACGAAGGATGTTCAAAACGCTGTTGGGCCGTGTTCAGGCATAGCTCACTATGGAACAACCAGGATATTAGCCCAATTTGTTATTTGTGGTGAACAGAATAAGGTCAAAGTGTTCACTTTGGATTTCGATTTTCAGGAAAACAGTGAAAGGATCGGTTTGGCAAGTTGAAGAAGGGGAGTATGGCTACAAAAAAAAAGAAGTCCTCGGCCTTGGGCGGACCGTTTTGGAAGAAGAGCAATGTCGCATGTCGCCGGGTCTACGGCACCCTCATCGATCGTCAGTTCAGTGTGTCGGTTGGTTTTGAAGATGCTGGCAAGCTAAAGCTCAGCTCTCTCAGCTACTTTGCACGAGGCTCTGGTGCCATCGGTGATCGTGCCGAGTCGTTTGCGTTCTGGCTGGGCCACTACTTTATCAACGTGCGCCGAGCGAAACTTGAGTCTGGTATATCCTCGACCAAGGCGATGGCGTCAATGACTAGCCTTCTCAAGAAAGGCAACAAGAATCTCGGTGACTTCGCAAAGGTCGTTGATGAAACATTTCGTTTCAGGAGAGAATCGTGAGAAAATTTGCTGGGATTGTTGCGTGTTTGATCATGCATGGTGACTTTCTCGTTGGCCAAAGTGACGCTGTGTCTCCGGCCAATAACCTCGCGGAAAATCCCGCTGACCGCAAAGAGGTTGATGTGAGCAAAAATGACAAGTATGCGGACGACGTGTGGCGCTTCTTGCGTGACTTCGACGTGGAGCTAAAGGTGTTTGAAAACGATGGGCAGGATAGGAGCCTTGGTGCTGCGTACGGCTATGACAAAAGTATTGCTGGTAATGTCAGTTTTGAGAATTTGTCTGGTTACGATCTCAATCTGGCATTGAAAGGCAATGTAGCGTTCGACGACAAGGCTAACCCGGATGACTTTTTGACGTCTAAGTTGGGAGTGCGCTTGTTCGGAGCTCTGGGCGGTGCTTCTGCGGAAGTGTCCGATTCGGTTGATGGCGCGCTGGCGGATATCGGTGACCAGATCGCTGAAGAGACTGACATTGATAAGATCCGGGAGTTGGTTAGGAAGCGCAACGCACTCGAACGTCTTAGCGGACTAAGCATGGCGTGGGTCTACGGGAAGGTGAACTTCAACGGAGGGCTTGAGGCGAACCAGAGATTCACTGCACGGAACTATACTGCTGGCCTGCGTGCTGTCGTCGACATCAAATCGTGGGAAGACGGTGACGGACTCTCGCAGTGGAGCATTTTCGACTTTCCGTTTGCGGTGGTGCGGATGTTGAGCGGCTACGACGATAAGTGGCGCCCGCGTGGGTCTGCGCTACCGACATTCGCTGCCGTGCTTGACTACGTGAATCCGGATGGGATGGGTCCGCGTGTAATGGTCGCTGGAGACACGTCGGAGTTTTGGCGTTTTGGAAGTGAGGTTTCATTCAAAACACCTCTTTCTTACATCAACAAGACGCCCTATTACTTCAACGCTAGTTATCGATACTATCACGAGCTCGAGGCATCTGCCGCGGTTAGCTCCGCTAGTTTAGATAACTTCGACTACTGGAAATTGTCGGTCACGACTAATGATGGCCTCTTCATCTCCTATCGAAGTGGACAGCTGCCTTTCGACGTCAAGGATAACGACGCCTTCGAGCTGGGTTGGAAGTTCAACTTCTGAGCCTTGGCTTGCACCCAATGATTTTCTTTCCGTCATTCCGAGATAGAAGAACCCATGATAGATTCGAGATCGTTTATCAGTTTCGACTTCGACAACAACTCGACTCACAAGACTTTGTTCGTCGGGCAGATCAAGAATTCTAGGACCCCGTTTTCAGTACAAGACTGGTCTTCGAAAGTGCCCCTTTCGCAAGTTACATGGGAGAGGCAACTCAAGGAGAAGATCGGCAAGTGTCACTTGATGATTGTGCTTGTTGGCAAATCCATGGGAAGTGCGACGGGAGTCGCGAAAGAGATAAAGTTCGCAAAGGAACAAAATGTGCCATTCTTTGGTGTCTATGTCGATGGAGCTGGGTCGCATTGCACTCTCCCGACAGGTCTCGCACGTAACCGAGTAATCGCATGGAATTGGGACAGGGTCGCGGATGCCGTCGACCAGATGATGGGTGAAGGTAAGAACAAGTAGAGGAATATGCTATGCGCCGAGCGCTAATTGTGGGAATTGATGACTACATGGGAGGGCCGCTCCACGGATGCGTGAATGACGCGAACAGCATGGCCGAGATCTTAGAAACGCATGGGACAGGTTTCCCGAACTTCCAAGTTTTGCTCATGACTTCGCCATCCGAAGCAGTCACGCGGTCGACTTTGCGGAGCAGTGTCGAGAAACTCTTTGCGACAGATTGTGAAATTGCTCTTTTCTACTTTTCAGGTCATGGCTTGGTGCGGAGTGTCGATGGGTACATCGTTACCAAGGACGCAACGAATTACGATGAGGGGATCTCGATGACCGAGATTCTCAAGATCGCGAATGCTTCCCCAGTGAAGAACAAGGTCATTGTCCTGGATTGCTGCTTCTCAGGGAACATGGGTACGTTAAACATCGGAAATGGTGGTGTCGCGCAGCTTGCCGAGGGCTTGACTGTTTTGACGGCCAGTCGAGGATCTGAAGTGGCAATGGAGCAGGGCGGTGGGGGTGTGTTTACGGGTCTTGTTGTTGCTGCGCTGCAGGGGGGCGCGGCCGATCTGCGAGGGCACATCACGCCTGGATCGATCTACGCGTACGTCGACCAAGCTCTCGGAGCGTGGGACCAACGACCGATCTTCAAGACGAATGTCACACAATCCACTTCGCTACGTGAGGTGGAGCCTCAAGTGCCTTTGGAAACACTTCGAAATCTCGTCATATATTTCCCAACTCCGCAGGCCGAGCACGCACTCGACCCGAGCTATGAAAATACGGAGAAAGGATTTGATCCGAATAACGTGGAGGTCTTTAAGGATCTTCAGAAAATGGAGGGTGTCGGTCTCGTGGTTCCTGTTGGCGAGGAGCACATGTACTATGCTGCGATGAACTCGAAACCGTGCAAATTGACAGCACTCGGTGCTCAGTACTGGCGACTCGCAAGAGCAAGAAAGTTGTGATGGACAACAGAGGAATTAAATGAGCGAAATCCCCGCGGCGGCAGATTTGCTTTGTCGCTTGTTGACGGTTTGCTACGAAGACGTGTTCCGTAGCGAGTTGGAAGAACGAGCTAAGGATGAAGGAGTAAGTTTTGAACAGGCTGTTGCCGCCGCCATGGCCGAACACCTTCGGCGGGACTTTCATATCACTCCTCGAGGTGTTCCTGGAGTGCCCAAGGCAGGGCGTCCTCTCAGCACTGTTTACGCTGATACAAATCAACTGACTGGGCATACAGGACATCGAGTTTTTGTGTCTTATCGACGGTCTGACAACCGAGGGTTCGCAGAGAGAATCTTCGACGTGCTCCGAACAGAATTTGGAAACAATGCGTTGTTTATTGATGTCCACAGCACCCCAGTTGGCGAGGATTACGCGAACGCGGCTTGCCGAAGTATTGCCAGATGCTCTTTGCTAATGGTGGTTATCGGGCCGAGCTGGACAACAGCAGGTGGAGATGGGCGAAACCGATTGCTGGACCCTGATGACCCAGTTAGGTACGAGCTAGAATGTGCACTTGAGCAAGGTATTCCGATTCTTCCAGTTCTTACGCCAGATGCGTGCCTGCCGACAAAAAATATACTTCCGGAGTCGCTGAGACCAGTCGAGCGCTTTACATGCACGCAATTACGTTACGATCCTGACTTTCACAGTGATGTTGGAGAGCTAGTGGTATGACGCAGAATTAGTAGGCCTTTATATTAAGCCTCCCTACGCTTGCGGTGCGTAGGTATCGTTGGAGGCAAGACGATGCGCGTTGCAGTAGAGATTCAACTTACCAAGAGCGAGCGAAGCACCCTGACGAATTGGTCACGCAGTCGGAGAATTTCGGTGAGGCAAGCTCAGCGAGCCCGAATGATCCTTCTTGCCGCTGATGGCTACTCGAATGCGGATATAGCTGAGGAGATGAGGGTCAAGCGACACACTGTGGGGCGTTGGCGAAACCGCTTCAGCGAGCATCGCCTCACTGGTATAGAGAAGGACCTTCCTCGGGGAGGTCGTCCCCGTGCGAACGAGGAAGTTGAGAGTGAGATCATCCGCATGACTACGCAAGAGATCCCCGCGAACGCGACACACTGGAGCACGCGACTCCTTGCAGAGGAGATGGGAATCACGCAGTCGATGGTCCACCGCACATGGAAGGCCAACGGTCTGAAACCTCACTTGGTGAAGACGTTCAAGGTCAGCAACGATTCTCGGTTCGAAGAGAAGCTGCGCGATGTGGTAGGTCTCTACCTGAATCCACCCGAGAATGCACTCGTCTTTAGCGCGGACGAAAAGACGTCAATTCAGGCTCTCGATCGGACCCAGAAGAGCCTTCCACTGGTCAAGGGCCGATGCGGCACGATGACTCATGACTACAAGAGGAACGGAACAACCACCTTGTTCGCCGCGATCGAGTTGGGTCACGGCGAAGTGATCGCAACCTGCATGAAGCGACATCGACATCAGGAGTGGATCAAGTTCCTGAGAATGATCGACGAGCAAACTCCAGCTGAACTCGATCTGCACGTCATCGCCGACAACTACGCCACACACAAGCATGAGAAGGTTAAGCGGTGGCTGAAGCGCCATCCGCGATTCCACATGCACTTCATCCCGACAAGCAGCTCGTGGCTCAATATCGTGGAGGGGTTTTTCCGCAATCTTGATCAAAAACGCCTGAAGCGCGACGCGTTTCGCAGCGTCCCTCAACTCAAGAAAGCAATCATGGACTACATCGATAACCACAACGACGATCCGAAGCCGATTGTTTGGACCAAGGCCGCCGACGAGATCCTCGAAAAAGTCGGTCGCGCACGCGCTGCACTGAAAATGCCCCAACAGAGCGCATCACACCACTAGTCGATCGTTGTCGTGGACTGGATTTTCGACTGGACACGCTTCCGTTACCGAAGCTCCATTTCGAGTCGAAGCTTCCCGTTCGTGTCCTTGCAGCAAGCTCCTATGTAGTTCAGAAGGTGATGCTAGAGTTAGCTTCTGGAAAACCTTTGCAAGAACTGCTGGAGGCTCATGAAGATATTCTCAGCATGTCTGATGCCGTGATAACCCGTTGGGCGGAGTACTTCGGGATTCCAGAGAATGACGATCTGCCCAACCTTGGGCAGGGGATGTCGCTCAGAAACCTGTAGGTATGATTCCCCTGTGCTAGATTGTCCATTGTTTGCCTGTCCCTCCCGATAATGCCATCCAGACTTGGTTCTGCCGAAGTGACACGGTTGGATGGATTGACAAGTCAGCTGATTTCGATGTGGTCGGGGTGCACGCGGTCTGGAAAGTTACTTCATGCCCTCAATTTGCCGCCGGTTATGTTGATTCGCGGCAAGTGTGCAGAACAGCCCGGATTCGGCCTCAGCGGCAACCAGCAATTAGGCGACCCGCGTGTATCGGTGGTGAAGGCCACCAAGAGGCGGGATGGAGATTACGCGTCCCAGGAATGGTTATTTATCAGGGGCAAAAGTAAATTGGCGTCTAGTGGCATGTGCATGAGGGTAGCTTTGTGTAGATAACCTGGATTCTCACAAGCTCTAAGGGAGGAGGCTCTGGTCGGGTTCCCTCGATCCTCAGATGCGGCATCTATCCTGACACCGGGGGGAACTTACTCGCATTCCAGAGCCACGTTGTTGCGGACAAATCGGGAGTAGCCAAACTTGGTTACGGGTTTGTTCAGCTAAGCTATGTGGACCTTAGGAAGGATCTTATTTTTTGCCGGTAGGTTGGGCGTGCCGCTTTCTGGCAATCTTGGCCCGCAGTCCCAATTGAGCTTGTGCACGGGCGTAGTGGGTGTGGCGAGCACTTGTCTTTGACCCGGCAGGTGCATTCAAACGTCCTTGGCGCAATGGGACACAGGCAGTGTTGATGAGTCCGATGACTTTTATCTTACTTTGAGAGCCAAAAAATCAGTGTTAACGCGATTGCACTTGCGATCAAGACTTGGAATATGGCGATCGCCCATGCGCAATTAGTACCGCGGTGCGTGGCCCAGGCCAAACCACCAAAGCCCCGCAGAGCGATCCAGCCGGCCCACGCCTGAAATGCGTTGGCCTTGTGGTTGCCTGCTTGGGCTACGAGGCGCCATATCTTGTCTGCTCGCGCGCGGGATACTTGAGGTTTGTGGTACAGCCGGTCATGCACGACGCCCGCAATATCGACTCTCGACCACTTGATGAACGCTCGGCCAATTGCAGGAATTGTGCTGAAGTCAGTTGTGGCCCCAATGGGCACCTCCCAGTCATCGCCATCAGAGTGAACGACCAGTGTACGAAGTAATTCGCGATGACCCGTTGAGAGGCGTTCTGTTTGGAGTGGCTGGCTCTTAATATAGGTGCCCTTGGTGTCGGTCATCATTTGGGTTTTCTTACATAGATTCTACAGTAACTACCTAGCCATTCCCACAACTCCGTGGATATACGGATCGTGTGGGTTGGGAGTAGACCGTGACTAAAGGAGAGTTCAAGTGGGGGGGAGCGCATCCCTTTCGCAATGAGGATACCCATGCGAAGCGGAGCCCGAAGGTTGGAAGTTTATGCGTAGTTCGATACTGGTTTGATATTCCCAGGAGGTGAGCATTGGCATGCCAGGGTTTAGTTGCAGCGAGTATTTTTGAAAAACTCTGAAAGGATCTGAACCTGAAAATGAAGCATTAGGAGTAGTCATTATCCTCCAAGGAAATGTAGACACCGTGATAGGAGAGAACCATGCGCCGCGTAGCCACGTTGCAACTCGCTCTGACGCTTGCTTGTGTAAGCTGTGCCGCCGGCCCGCGAGCAAAGCCTGCTGAGCATAACGCTTTCACCATTTCTGAGTTAGAGTTGCTGATGCCCGAGGCTGCTGATGGGAGGAACTCCTTCCGGATCCCTGCCAGGGCGCTGCCCACCCCAAAGCCAGTCGACCTAGACAACTTTCAAATCAAGTGGTTTGGCCAAGAAGACCCGGGGCGC
>CBDFNI010000008.1:0-798132 GCA_965250175.1 Planctomycetota bacterium
AATCCTCCAATTGGACTGAGGTTAGTGGGCCCATCTCCTGGTATGGCAGCGGCTGTGAATACCAGACCTTGGATCACCGACGATGTGGAGGGCACACCACGTTCGGCCCAACCTTCCATTGGAGCCTATGAAAGTTCCGCGGCCTTGGATTTCACTACCTTTGGCGTCGGCTGCCCAGGCAGTGGCGGCTTTGTGCCAGCCATTGGTAGCTCTGGTGAGGTCCGTTGGGGTTCCACTGACTTTGCTATCACCTTGAGCAACGCCTTGGGCGGGCCTGGAGTCAATGCCTACTTGGTGATTGGAACTTCCACCACGACTTGGGCTGGAGGGTCCTTGCCTTATGACTTCGGAGGTGGCTGCGAGCTATTGGTGGGTCCTACCATTCAATTCGGCGTGGCAGTGGGCGGGGGAACAGGGCCAGGAAATGGGCAGGCCAGCTTCCCAATCAACCTGCCCACGGATCCATTATTCCTTGGCATGCAGGCGCATATTCAGTGGGGCGTCATCGATCCACAAGCAGCTGGGATTGGCTTGGCCATGTCCAATGCAGCAACTCTGAGCTTCTAAGGAACCAATCATGAATGTATTCAATTTGCGTGCTCCTGCTTTTGTTGGTCTTCTTCTGTGTCTGGCACCCATGGGTGTGGCGCAGATGTCAGGCACCTACACCATTGACCCCAACGGTATTGGCCCGCTCAACTTTGTGGACTTTTCTACAGCCACGGCGGCCTTATCAGTGCAGGGGGTGAATGGTCCTGTTGTGTTAGAAGTGGCTCCTGGTATTTATGCAGAACAGTGGCAAATCAGTCCAATTCCGGGAGCATCCGTCACCAACACGGTGACCTTCAAGAGTCCAGTGCCCTTGGCAGCAAGGCTGAGTACCGGTCCCGCTGCCGGTAACATCATTACCATCGACGATTTCACAGATGCCAATCCGGTTAAGTGGGTGGTTCTAGTGGTATGACGCAGAATTAGTAGGCCTTTATATTAAGCCTCCCTACGCTTGCGGTGCGTAGGTATCGTTGGAGGCAAGACGATGCGCGTTGCAGTAGAGATTCAACTTACCAAGAGCGAGCGAAGCACCCTGACGAATTGGTCACGCAGTCGGAGAATTTCGGTGAGGCAAGCTCAGCGAGCCCGAATGATCCTTCTTGCCGCTGATGGCTACTCGAATGCGGATATAGCTGAGGAGATGAGGGTCAAGCGACACACTGTGGGGTGTTGGCGAAACCGCTTCAGCGAGCATCGCCTCACTGGTATAGAGAAGGACCTTCCTCGGGGAGGTCGTCCCCGTGCGAACGAGGAAGTTGAGAGTGAGATCATCCGCATGACTACGCAAGAGATCCCCGCGAACGCGACACACTGGAGCACGCGACTCCTTGCAGAGGAGATGGGAATCACGCAGTCGATGGTCCACCGCACATGGAAGGCCAACGGTCTGAAACCTCACTTGGTGAAGACGTTCAAGGTCAGCAACGATTCTCGGTTCGAAGAGAAGCTGCGCGATGTGGTAGGTCTCTACCTGAATCCACCCGAGAATGCACTCGTCTTTAGCGCGGACGAAAAGACGTCAATTCAGGCTCTCGATCGGACCCAGAAGAGCCTTCCACTGGTCAAGGGCCGATGCGGCACGATGACTCATGACTACAAGAGGAACGGAACAACCACCTTGTTCGCCGCGATCGAGTTGGGTCACGGCGAAGTGATCGCAACCTGCATGAAGCGACATCGACATCAGGAGTGGATCAAGTTCCTGAGAATGATCGACGAGCAAACTCCAGCTGAACTCGATCTGCACGTCATCGCCGACAACTACGCCACACACAAGCATGAGAAGGTTAAGCGGTGGCTGAAGCGCCATCCGCGATTCCACATGCACTTCATCCCGACAAGCAGCTCGTGGCTCAATATCGTGGAGGGGTTTTTCCGCAATCTTGATCAAAAACGCCTGAAGCGCGACGCGTTTCGCAGCGTCCCTCAACTCAAGAAAGCAATCATGGACTACATCGATAACCACAACGACGATCCGAAGCCGATTGTTTGGACCAAGGCCGCCGACGAGATCCTCGAAAAAGTCGGTCGCGCACGCGCTGCACTGAAAATGCCCCAACAGAGCGCATCACACCACTAGCAACGGGCGCGGGATCAGCAAAGCAAGTCCCTTCTAAATGAGGTGGCAAGAACTCCAGAGCGATGCTCTGCGAAAACCACCTTCTTTTTTGGCCCGCATACTTTCGGAAGGTGAAAGTAAGGCGTTGAAACTGCGCCAACCAGTGCCTGCCCGGGGCGAACAACGCACTTCAACTCACTACTCCGGGGCGAGTTGGGGGCCAACCAGTGCGCACCCGGTGCCGTCTTGGTTGCGGTTAGGAAAGCGGTGCTCTATCCAACTGAGCTACGGGCGCGTGTGGGGCTGAGGTTAGCGCTTGCTTCTTGCATTCCAAGATGGTTTCCCGGCGCTCCTTTGCCTGCTGCCCTAGGGGCGTGCGTGGGATACAAGCGTTCCACAGCAGTTGGCTGTGAACTCGGGTGAAGGCATAGCTTTGGTTTTCTTGCTTTGGGGTGATTGCAGCGCGCAAGAAAAGATGGCCAGGGAAGTCTGTCTCACCAATGCAGATCTTGAGGTCAGGTCAGGTGGTCGGGTTCCAGTGCTTGGGACAAGCTTCTTACTCCCGGCTCTCACCCCGCCCGCAGTCGGGAGTATTTGCGCGGGCATTGCCCGCCATGACAGCCCCAAACCCCGCACCAGGCCCCATCTTGCTTGACGGCCTGTCGCCGCCGTGCTCTACTCCGGGCCAACCAGGACACCATCTCTGTAAGGAAAGGAGCCAGGTAGGTTTGGCTCAACTTGGATGGTGTGTTCGGTAGGGAGAAAAGGAGATCCTGATAGGAGCCTGCGCCAGGCTCAGTTGACCACCATGATTACGAGCTTGATGAACCGTTGCCTCTTCTCCATCGCCAGCCTGGCGATGCTCCTTTGTTTCACCAGTGGCAGCTCAGCGCAGGACAGTGTGCAGCTGCACGACGGCCGTTTTGTGCTGGACCAGAAGATGGTGCGCACGGACAAGGGCGTGATGGTGCACTTCCCGCACGGCGATGTGTTCCTGTCGGACGGCAAGATCCACAGTACGACGGCGACCTTTGCGGATGGCAGCAGGAAGGAGGTGTCGGCGGCGGACCAAGCGAAGTTGGACAAGGGCCTGGTCTTCTTCAACGGTAAGTGGATGTCGGTGAAGTCAGCGGAGAAGGCCCAGGTCAGGCTGCGCGAAAAGCGGAAAAAGAACATTGAAGAGGCGCTGAAACATCGCAAGTGGAAGGGACGCTACTTCAAGAAGAGCAAGCACTTCGCCTTCGAGTTTACCATCAGCCCGGACGTGATGAAGGGATACTCCGCCATGCTGGAGACCTACTACAAGGTGTTCACCAAGCAGTGGAACATCAAGGTGCCGCCAAGGTTGGGGCGACTCAAGGTCTGCTTCTACCACGATGCGGACACTTTCCATCAGGTAAGCGGTGCGCGACAGGGTACGCTGGCGTACTTCCGCTTTGTGACACCCATCGAGTTGGATTTCTACTACGACCGGATGGATGCAGATTACACCTATGCGGTGATGTTCCACGAGGCCAACCATTACCTGACCTACTTGATCTCCCCCAAGTTCATGTACCCCCGTTGGATCAACGAAGGGATGGCGGAGTACTACGGCGCCAGCAAGTGGGACCCGAAAAAGAAGAAGATGAGCATTGGCCACATTCAGGAAGGTCGGCTTGCTGTCATCCGCGACGAAACCATGCTGAACCTGATTGGTGGGGCGGGCACCTCAACTTCGCGGGGGGGGACGCCCAAATGGATGGGCCTGGAGGACTTGATTGATGAGACCAAGAATGGCATCCAGGCGCGACACTATGCTTGGGCCTGGTCCTTCATCCATTTCATGTTCCACGGTGAGAACAAGAAGTACGCTACCAAGTTCAAGAAGTTCTTCATCGCCTTGGCCAGGGACAAGAAGATCGAGCGGACCAAGCCAGATTCCAGGCGATTCCGCACCGTTACCAGCGAGTCGCTGACCGAAGCCCTAAAGCGCTATCTGGGTGTGGATGACTTTACAGAGCTGGATAAGGAGTGGCACAACTACATCCGCGGGCTGAAGGCCACGGGCCACCGAGGCAAGATGATGGCGGGGAGATTCGCTCTAAATGATAACATGCCCATAAAAGCCATGCGCCTGCTGCAGGAGTCTCTCGACGGCGGCAACGAGAACCCGCTCTGCTACTACTACCTGGCTGAGGCCCAGTACGATAAGGACTTGTACGCCAAGGCTGAGCTGTCCTACCGCAAGCTGATCGAGATGGATCCCTTGATCGGCATGGCCTATGTTCGCCTTGCTCGATGCCGGGAAAAGCAAGATGCCCCCGATGAAGAGGTTGCTCGATGGCGTCAGCTGGCCGGCGAAGTGGAGCCGGACAACTTCGGCGTGGCGATGGAGATCCTGTTCGACGAGGAAGAAGCGGAAGACGAGGAAGAGGAAAAGGAGTAGCCCAGAATGAGGAAATTAAAATTGCAGAGCCCCAACTCCCGCAGCACTTGCCAGTCCATTATCGCCGTTCTTGGCCTGTTGCTCATGGTGCTGCTGACGCCGAGTCTCAGGGCCCAGAGCCAGACCCAGACCTTCAAGAAGGGCGTGTTCACTGACGAGGAACTGGGTTTCAAGTTGCGGCCGCCGGTGAAGTGGCGGCAGATTCCCACCAAGCCAAAGGAGCAGTGGATCGTTGGTATGTTCCAGTCCGACAAGGAGTACTTCAGCAAGGAGGGGGCTTCGGGCAGGTTCTTGATGCGCATCATCATGTTTGACAAGAGCCCGAAGAAAAAGAAGACCAGGGTGAAGGACAACTCGGACAAGGATGCTTCCTACACCATTTTCGGCAACCGCAGCCTCCGCTACCGCAACTACCGAGAGTACGTAAAACAGACCTTGGGCGGCGGTGGTTTCTTCTTTACTGAGGAGAAGGAACTAGAGAAAACCGAAGTGCCGGGGATGCTCTATGAGGTCAAAGTTGAAAAAGGGGCTTATGTCGAGCGGCGCCTCCTGGCCTGGGAGTTCCGGCGCGGAGACATCAGCTTTGCCGTGGAGTTCGACATCTTCGAGGAGGATTACAAGGGTCTCAAGAAGACCATGGAAAAGACCTTGAAGACCTTCAAGCTGTTGGAGGTTGAAGACCCATCAGCCGCTGAAAACCTGATGGGCAAGGGCTACGAGATCCGGATCACCGACATCGACAAGTGGCGAAAGATGCCTCTGGACGAGCGGCACGAGCGGCGCAAGGCTGACGAGGCCCGCCAGCACGAGCTGCTCCGCTCCAAGCTGCCAAAGGACTGGGAGGTTACTGAGACTGAGCACTTCCTGGTGATCAGTCATGCCGACAAGAAGTTCACCAAGAAGATCGTCGATATCGGCGATGCCTGCTGGGCCTATCTGGAGAAGCGCTATGGCAAGCTTTCCGATGAGTACATCCGCAAAAGCATCATTCGCATCTGCGCGGATTATGAGGAATACAAGGCCTACCACTTCTCCACTGGTTCGTACTTCTCCATCAGCTTTGGCGCTGATGTATCCGAGATGCAGTTCTACGAAGGCGAGATGATCAATTACCAGTGGGGCTACATGATGCGGGAGCTGTTTGATCACTACATGAGTGATCTGGATGCGGAGCTATGGGAAGAGGCGCCGTACTGGTTGACCGCCGGTATGCGTGGCTATCTCTACAGCTGCAAGGTCAAGGGCAAGAAAGTCACCTTCGAACCATCCATTGCGGAGCGGGTGGCCATCAGCAGGTTGAAAAAGAAGGGTGGTTTCAAGAAGGACATCCTGAAGGAACCCAAGGGGATCATGGACCTGACCTATGTGCGCTACAGTGATCTCCGGAAGGCCAAGAAAGAGCCCTTCTATCAGTGCACGCATCTGGTGCGTTTCCTGGAGGGCAAGGGCACCAGGCACAAGCTGTTCAAGGACAAAGACTTCCTCGTTGAATATTGTCGAGCCGGCTTCACCGCCGCCGCACAACACGAGAAGGAAAACCCGGGAAAGAAACGCGACTACAAGGAGGCCACCACCGAGGCAGAAGAAGAAGCCTATGCGGCTGGCGCGGAAGAACGGCGGGAGGCGCAGAGCAGGGCCGGCGAAACCCGCAACCGGGAAGTTCTGGGTCTACTGCACCAGCAGGCCTGCAACTGGACCGAGGCCGAGTGGAAATCCCTCACCAAGGCTTATGCCAAGACCTGTAAGTAGCAGGAGCTGAAACATGGCGACGAGTTACGACAGCAACAACATCTTTGCCAAGATGCTGCGGGGCGAGATTCCCTGTGAGCGGGTGTATGAGAACGAACACTGCCTGGCCTTCCGGGACATCCAGCCGCAGGCGCCGACGCATATTTTGCTGATTCCCAAGGCGGAGATTGCGCGACTGGAGGACGGCCAGGACCCGGCGGTGCTGGGTCAGTTGCTGCTGGCGGCGGGGGAAGTTGCCCGCCAGGAGGGTCTTTGTGAGGAGGGCTATCGGGTGGTGATCAACTCGGGGGCCAAGGCCTGCCAGACCGTATTTCACCTGCACTTACACCTGCTGGCGGGGCGGGATATGAGCTGGCCGCCGGGCTAGGCCGGGCGCCGAATGACCCGCCGGAGGGCCGAGGCTGCGAGTTGTCCTTGGCAAGGGGGCTGTGCAACGGAAGCTTGTTGCGGCGCTCCGTACCAGCCTCGCCGCGGGCATGCGGGAAGAATCGGCAGTGGACCTTGATGGTCGATAGAAGTACGACCTATAGGGGTGACCTGCGGGTTATGCCCCCCTAGGACAATACGGAGTAGAGGGATTCCCTGGACTCCACCGTTCTTGATCAACCGACAACAAGAGGACCTGACAATCAGCAGATCATTGGCGACTGAGGGAAACGCAAGCGTTCACCACTCCCGCAGCTTCTATCCGCAACCATCGTCCTGCCAACCAGGGGAAGCCAGCAACTTTGCATAGCGAGCAGATACCGGACCCGGTGATCTTCATGCTGCCTCTGGCAGTGCCGCACCCGCAGCGCTTCAAGAAGCTGGACCCCGGTGTGTTGTCCCGGCGCTTGCCGGACTTCTTGCACCAGATGATCAACCAGGGGGAGAACTATCCCACCGGCATGCTGGAAATCCAGTCGGCGCCGCACCTGGACCAGCCCATCGAGTGGGTGTTGTTGCAGACGCCGCCGGATCCGGAGGAGGCTTTCAGCATGTTGCCGGAAGGCGATGGGGCCGAGGCCGTGGTCACCGGCACCGTGGACATGGTGAAGGGCAAGCTGGAGTTGGATCTGAACGTGCACTTCCGCATGGACCTGGGTACGGGTATGGCCAGCTCGGTGCAGTGCATGGTGAGTCTGGAGGATCCGGTGCCCAGCCTGGAGCGTTTGTCCAAGCGCCTGGCCAAGATCCTGGATGTGGAATTCCACAAGCCTATGTCCGGCTTGCTGACCACTTCGGGTCTGGCCTTCTTCAAATTCCTGGAAGGCTTGGATGGTTCCGCATTGTTGAGTGGCGATCTGGCCATCAAGACGGTGGCGGAGCCGGAGGCCTTGATGCAACCCTATTCGGAAGCATTGAATCTGGACCCGCGCTTCGGTCTGGCTCTGCGCTTTGCCCACTTGAGTCTGGCATCGGCCCTGCACGGTGAACGCATTGGTGCGAAGACTTGTTATAAGGTCATCGATCGCTGCCTGACCGCCATGCCAGTGGACGGCGATGCCTGTGTGCAGGTGGCGGAACACATGGCGGTGTTGGGCGACGACAAGCGGGCCATTGCCTGGTTGCAACACGCCGCCCATCTGAACCCGCCGCCGCCCCGCGGTCTGGAACGCCTGGGCATCCTCTTTGCCAACAGCGGCAAGACTGTGGAGGCTCGTAACCTTTGGTTGAACGGTCTGTCTCTGGACGGCCATCCCGACTTCTTTGCCCACCTGGCGCGCCTGGCTTTCACCGAAGGTTCCTTGGATGAGGCCTGGGACAAGGTGGTGCGCGGCCTGCGCCGCATCTACGAACGCACGGTGCGCATGGAAGAATGGGGGGCTGAAGACCAGGACATGGGGCTATTGCTGCGCTATCTGGTGGAGCACCTGCCGGAAAACCCCGCGCCGCCGGAAGTGGAGGAAGCCCTCATGGACTTGCGGGGCAAGTTGGCCATGGCGGAGGATCGCATTGACCTGGGTCTTTGCCTGATGTCCGTGGGCATGCCGCTGGAAGCAGCGGAAGAAATTCAATCCGGCCTGTTGGGTGACCCGGATCTGGTGAGTGATCCCCATGCCAGCATTGGCGATGGCTTGGATCCGCAGGTGCGGGATCAGGGGGTGCGCGCTCTTTTGACCATGCAGGTGGAGAAGTTCGAGCGCCGCTTTGCCCGCGCCGCCGACAACATTGCTACCCGTCGCGATCTGGACAAGAGCGCCGTGGAGATGACCTACTTCCTCAGCCTGCAGCCAGACTTCTGGCCGGCCCTGTTCTTCCTGGCGGTGGCCCGTCGGCGACAAGACAAGAGCGAAGAAGCCCTGGACCATCTGGCGGACGTGTTGCGCCTGCGGCCTGGTCAGGCAGAGGCCTTGCAGGAGATGGCTGAGTTGTTTGCCAAGCGCGGCAATCCCAAGCGTGCCTTGGAATGCATTGATGATGCCTTGGACTCCCGCCCGGAAGATGCTCGTTGGCATGGCTACCGGTCCAGCTACCTGGCGCAACTGGGTCGGCTAAGGGATGCGCGGCAGGCCTTGCAGACCGGCTTGGATTTGGAGCCGAGCAACCTGGAACTGAAGCGCATCCAGCAGCAGCTGGAGAAGGGCAGCTAAGAACTGCCTCTAGTAGCCGCAGCTACTTACCGGGCTCTACTTACCAGGAGCCGCCAGGTTTTCCAGACCCAGATTCTGCCGGCCGGAATCCGTCAGCACGAAGTCCAGCTTCTCCTTCTCCAGCCAGCTGTAGATGGGAGGCAGTGGGGTGAACAAGCCCATGTGCGGGATGACCACCGGCGTGCCCTGGCCGTGGGTGTAGATCTTGGAGAACACACCGGCCAGCTCGCGAGTGCGACCCAGGTAGACGCCGCCACCGGAGTTGCCGAAGTAGGTGGGTGCGTTGATCATCCAGTAGTTGGTGCCGTTCAGTTCGTTGCGCATGGAAGAGATCTCACCCTGAGTGGGGATGGGATCGTTGCCCAGAGGGCAGCCCACGGCGTAGATCGAATCCCAAACCTGCACTTCAGAAACCATCTTCTTGCCCATGACCTTGGCCACGTTGCTGAACAAGCGGTCGCTGCGCAATTTGATGAGGGCGGTGTCGATGTCCTTGTTGTAGGTGATCATGTCACCCAACAGTTCTTCCTTCGTCTCTGCGTCGTAGACGGTGATCTTCAGGCCGGTCTTCTTCACTTCAGGTGAAGTGGAGAGGATGTTGCGCACCACGTGGTAGGCGGTGATGACGTAGCTCTCCACCTTCTTGCTCTTCTCGTTGTAGGCCGAGTAGATCAGGGTGCCCGAACCTACGGTGTCGTCGCCGTTGAGTTGCACGGCTGGTGACAAGACGTCCTGGGTCAGGGTGCGCGGGTTGGGTTGCACGCGGCCCGCCAGATCATCCAAGCGAGTCCAGGTGCGCTTTAGATCCGCCATGGCGGAGTCTTCCCGCGCCCGCATTTCTTCCTGATAGGCATCCACCCGCTGTTGCGTGCGGTTCAGGTCCTGGGCCAACTGTGCCTTGAACATGGCGGCTTCTTGCCGGGTCTGTTCCAGTTCTTGTTGCAGCTTGTGGGTATCCCGGCTGTTCAGGCTGGCATTGCTCACCTGTGCTTCCAGGTGGCTGATCTTGTTTTCCAAGCTGACGACACTTTGCAGGCGTTTGCTGGAGGCGGCTTCCGTGGTATGAGCCTGGGAAACTGCGTCTTCCACCATGCCACGCAACTCACTGACCTCCTGGTCTTGGAGCTTCAGCTTGGCAATCTGATGATGAAAGGACGCCAGCAGTACGATGACTGCCAATCCGCTCAGTATCTCCAACAAGGTGCGTTTCATATGGATGCGTCGTGACCTAAGTGCTTGGCCAACCCGATCTTTGCATCCCTGAATTCGGCGCCCTGGCGGTTGGAGTTGAAGCAAAAGACCGCGTCAACCGCCGCATCTGGCTACGAATTCGCTAATGCGAAGGCGCAACACCCATGGCAAGGCGGAGATAGCCTTAGTGTGCAGAGATTGAAATTCTGCGAATGAAATCGCCAATTTGGATGCGTTCTACAACACTCATGCCGGAAGTGACGTTTCCCAGGACAGTGTACTGGCGGTCAAGGCGTGGCGTGGGGGTGAGAGTGATGAAGATCTGATCGCCGCCGGTATGTGCATCAGCAGTCTTCGGCATGCCAACTGTACCAGCAGCAAACAACAGCGGACTGATTTCGTCGCGAAGCTGGCCACCGTGGAAGGCGATGTTGCCATAGCCGTCACCACGGCGATCACCCCCCTGCACGACGAAGTTGGGCACCACGCGATGGAAAGATCGCTGCAGATATTGGTCCGCTTCGATAAGTTTCATCAAGCTGAAGCAGTGCACCGGTGCATGCTCCGGTCGCAAGGTGATTTCGAATGCACCGCGGTTGGTGGTGACCTGGATTACTGGCTTTTGCTGCATGAAGGACCAGGGGATGTCCTGGCCAGGGATCAGGGTCTGGATCTGGTTGGTGGTGGAGCTGGGCGCGGTTTCACCTAGGTCTCTCATTTGTAGCAGGGCTTCCTTGCGCACCACCGGCTGGGGGTCCTGGGCGGCTACCCTGAGGAATGCTATGTACTTGTGGGGGGGCTCAGGAGCGTCTCCGGAAATGCTGGGCGGAATAAAGGCAAATTGGTTCAACTCCGCCACCGCATGCAGGATGAGCTTGCGGGCTTCGGCGAAGTCCAAGCCGGGGCTGTCGCTGAAGGCCTGCATCAGAGCCGGCACCGCCGAGACATCTCCCAGGGCCTGCAGGCTGAGGGCGGCGGTTTCTCGCATGGCCAGGTCCTGTTCTGCCAGACCCAGCAGGGCCAACTTCACCGCCTCAGCCTGGTGTTTGAACTTGCCCACGTTCTCCAGGGCGGCGGTGCGCACGCGGACGTCGCTGTCCCCCAGCAGTACCTGCAGCCCCAGCAAGGCCGGTTGTGCCGGCAGGAACCGCAGGGCCTTGGCGCTGCCCAGGCGCACCCGCCAATGGGCATGTTGGCTGGCCAGCCTGATGTCCGGCAGGGCCTGCATGCCCTGCAGCCGGGCCAGGGCCTGTACCGTAGCGGCCTGCATGCCCAGATCCCGGGAGCCGTAGCGTAGGTCTGGCGTCACCAGTTGTATCTGCTCCTTGAAGTTGCCCAACAGCAGGGTGACCCGCTGGCGCACATGGGCATGGGGATGACGCAATAGTTTCAGCAAGGCCTTGGCCACCCGGCTGTCGCCGTACTGGGCCTGGGCCAATGCACCGGCGGGCAGTTGTTCGGTAGTGGAAGGCTTGGCCAGGGCGCTACAGGCTTCATAGACCAGCAGCCAATCCTGGTCATCCAAGACCTGCAACAGGCTATCCCGGATGCTGCCCTGGCATGGCAGCTCAGCCAGGCCGCGGATGGCGAAGAGGCGGCTCCAGCGCGGCGCATCCGGGTCGCGGGCAATGGCCTGCAGGCTGTTCATGGCCGCATCCTCACGCAGCATGGCCAGGGCATAGACCAGGCGCCAGTGGGCCTGGGGATCAGATTTCTTTTGCGAGGAAGGGGTGCTGTGCAGGCTGGTGCGCAGGGCAGCACCCAGGCGTTGACGCTGCTCCTTTTCCTCCGGCCTGGCGTTCTGCTTTTCAGCTTTGCCCAGCAGGCGCAGGCTGGCCAGGGCTGCCAGACCCCGCAGGTTCATGTTTCCATCCTGCAACAACTGCGGCAGCAGTGGCAAGGCTCCCTGGTCTTGCGGACGCAGGCTTTGCAGGGCGTCGGCGCAGAGTTCCGGGTCTGCGCCGGTGAGGAAGCGCCGGTAGTATTGGCTGCGATCGCCGCCCCGGGCTTCCCCCAGGGCGAAGATGCAGGCCCGTTGCACGTTGCGATGCTGGTCCCGCAGGTGTGGAATCAGGGCTTCGGCAATGCGCGGATCGTCCTTATCCCGGCCAATGCTGCCCAAAGCCCGGGCGGCCCGTTGCCGGATCTTTGGGTCGCGGTGCTTGAGGCTGTCGAACAGCAGGCTGCCCTGCAGTTCGCGGCGATCCTGCTGGATCCAGATTTCCCGGTGGATCTCTGCAAACTCAGGGGCATTCTGACAAGCAGCCAGCACAACCCATCCCAGCAGCCATGCTAAGATGGCACCCTTCCCAGTCCCCAAAAGCCCGCTGCCCCCAAGCAGTTTCGCCAAAGCTATGACCTTTGCTCCCATCACTGAAATCCTCGACGAACTCAAGGCCGGTCGCCCCATCATCCTGGTGGATGATCCGGACCGGGAAAACGAAGGTGACCTCTGTTTTGCCGCTGAATTTGCCACGCCCGCCTTGGTGAACACCATGGCGAAGGATGCTAGAGGACTCATTTGTCTGGCGCTGGAAAATTCCATCTGTGACGTGCTGAATTTGGCGCCGCAAACCGGCGAGAACAAATCTCGCTACGGCACCGCCTTCACCGTCAGCATTGAAGCGCGGGAAGGAGTGACCACTGGCATCTCTGCCGCCGATCGCGCCACCACCATTCTGGCGGCGGTGCGCGAGGGAGCGCAGGCCGCCGATCTGGTGCGCCCTGGGCATATCTTCCCCCTGCGCGCCCGCGAAGGCGGCGTCCTGGTGCGCACCGGCCAGACCGAAGGCATTGTGGACCTGTGCAGGTTGGCGGGGCTGCGCGCCGCCGGCGTGATCTGTGAGATCATGAACGACGACGGCACCATGGCGCGGGTGCCTGAGCTGACCAAGTATGGCAAGAAACACGGCTACAAGATGTGTTCCATCGCCGACCTGGTGGAGCATCGTCGGCGGCGGGAACGGATCATCGAGCGGGTGGCCCTGGCCCGCATGCCCACCAAGGTGGGTTACTTTGACAGCTACACCTACCGCAGCAAGGTGGATGGCCGCACCCACATCGCTCTCTGCCTGGGGGTGGAACGGCCCAGCAAGCCCGACAGCCGCTTCCCTCCCATTGAAGAAGCCATGCTGGTGCGGGTGCATTCCCAATGCCTCACCGGCGATGTGTTCGGCTCCCTGCGCTGTGACTGTGGCGAGCAGTTGGAGCGAGCCATGCAGGCCATCCAGGCCGAGGGCAAGGGCATCCTGCTCTACATCAGCCAAGAGGGCCGTGGCATCGGCCTGGCGCACAAGATGCGGGCCTATGCCCTGCAGGATGACGGCTGTGACACGGTGGAAGCCAACACCCGCCTGGGCTTCAAAGCCGATGAAAGAGAATTCGGCACCGGTGCCCAGATCCTGCATGACCTGGGTGCGCGGCGTCTGCGGGTGCTCACCAACAATCCCAAAAAACTCACCGGTCTGACCGGCTATGGGCTCGAGGTGGAGGCCCAAGTGCCCCTGAAGATTGCTCCTAACCCTCATAATCAGAAGTATTTAGAAACGAAGAGGCAAAAGATGGGGCATCTCCTGGATGAAACTTAGTGGGCTAGACGAGGACTAGCCTGGAAGAAAGCCCGAGGCTGACCATCAAAGGTCGGCATGTACGCTTTGAAAATGGTTGACACTCCCGACGACACTCTGATCGCTGCGATCCTGGATGGCAGTGAGGATGCCTTCCAGCAACTCATCGAGCGATATCAGGGCCGGCTCTTTGGCCTGCTGTCGCGGCTGGTGCGAGATCGCCTTGCGGTGGAGGATTTGAGCCAGGAAGTGTTCATCAAGGTGTTCCGCAAGCTGCACACCTTCAACCATCAATCCGCCTTCTACACCTGGCTCTACCGCATCGCGGTGAATGCGGCCAATGACCATCTGGAGAAGCAGAGTCGGCGCAAGCTGCGCCTGGTGGGGGAGCAACGCACTTTGGAAGAGGGCGAAGGGCGCAGCGAGCAGGCTGAAGTGGACCAGCCGCTGCTGGACGAGGAACTCCGCATGGTCACGCGTGAGATCCTTTCAAGCCTGCCGCCCAAGTATCGGGACATCCTGGTGCTGCGGGAATATGAGGACATGTCCTACACCGACATGTCTGCCACTTTGGGTTGCTCCATGGGCACGGTGGAGTCCCGGCTGTTTCGGGCGCGCAAGCGCTTCAAAGAAGCCTTGGAGACCCAGTATCCAGAATTGGTGCCCGGCGTGCGCATGCCTCGAGTACAAGGAAGGAGGAAATCCTAGCTATGGCTAAGTTGAATCGAAAGCAAGAGCGACTCATCGCCCGCTACCTGGATGGGGAACTGTCCAGTGCTGAGCGGCAGGCCTTTACCGCGGCAATGCAAGACGACGTCGGGCTGCGCCAGGCGCTGCAGGCAGCGGAGCAGCAGCGGCAGATCTTTACCGCCGATCGGCAGCAGTCGACCCAGCCGGTGCCGGCGGATTTTGCCGCTTCGGTCATCGCCCAGGTGCGGGCCCTGCCCAGTCGGGCGGAGATCAGTCAGGTGGAGGAACTGCAGGAAGTGTCCGTGGCCGCTGGCCATCTAGGCCGGCAAATCCTGGTGGCCGCCGCCCTGATCCTGGGCCTGGCCCTGTTGGTGGGTGGCAACCTGATTCGGCGGGTGGATGCCCGAGACCTGCAGGCCATGCCGGCAAAGATGCGTGAACTGGACCAGCGGGTGCTGGAGCTGCGGGCGCAAGAGAGAGATGGGCAGAATGGGCGGGGCCCCGCCCCGGTAGCTCGCCCGGCGCCCACGGTGACCCCGGTTCTCAATGACACCCCGGTTCCCAATGACACTCCGGTTCCCGCAGGTGAAGAGCGCCGGTGAGCGCCTTCAGCCGGCGCATTCGTTCATGGATGTGGGGGGTGGCTCTGGCCTCCTTCCTGGCAGGCCTGGGCGTGGGCCTCTCGGTGCCCGTGGCCTATGCCGCCCTCAAGGACCCGGATCAGGACAATCTCTGGCTGCAGCAATTCGCCACCACCTATGACCTGAGCTGGCAGCAGGTGGAGAAAGTGCGGCTGGTGCTACAGGCCCGGGAACAGGAGATACTGGAGGCGGTGAGCAGCCATCGTGAAATCCTGCCGCCCCAATTGCTGGTTCGGCTGGAAGAAGCGCGGCGCTCGGCGGATGATCGAATCCAAGTGGTGCTGGACTCAGCTCAGCTGGCCAAGTACAGGAAACATAGGGATCAAGGATCTACCCCGGTTGGGTTGGACCTTGACCCGTCTACAGCAAGGTAATTCATGGCAAGGGCGGTTGGACTAGATGCAGGTGAAGTTGAAGTCAAGGTGGTGGAGCTGGATGGCTCCTACCGTAAACCTCGCCTGGCCAAACTGAGTATCGATCGGGTTTCGCAGACCTCGGCAGTGGTGGGTGACGAGACCCATGCCGCCCGCGAAGCCGATTCATTGGACACGGCGCTCACCGAAGCTGGCATCAGCCGGGAGAACATCAACCTGGGCTTCCCCAGCCGGGAAGCAGTGCTGCGCGCCATGGAGGTGCCCTTCACCGGCGAAGAGAAGATCCGCAAGGTCATCAAGTTTGAAGCCGAGCGGGAGATCCACGGTTACAGCGTGGATGACATGGTGGTGGACTTCCACGTGGTGGAAGAACTGCCTGGCGATGCAGCCACCCGGGTGTTGGTGGCGGCGGTGCCCAAGGCTCCCCTGCGCATCACCTTGGAAGCCTTGGAACGGGCGAACATCGAGCCGGAATGCGTGGACCTGGACGCCATGGCCCTGCTGCGGGTGGCGGAATTTGCCGGCGCCTTCGACGCCGCCGCTGCGGCGGATGATGTGGATGCGGACCTGGACTACCAGTCACCTGGTTCGGAACCGCAGCTGGGCGGCGGCGCTGCGGCTGGAGCCACCCTGGTGATGGATTTTGGTGCCCGTTCGGTGCGGGTGCTGGTGGTGGTGGAGGGCAAGTTGGTGGACATGCGCACCCTGCGCACCGGATCGGATTCGGTGGCGGAAGACGTGGCCAGCCGTTGCCTTGTCACCCTGCCCGAAGCTCGTTCGGCGGTGAACCACTATCTGTTGCCGGGCAGGGCCCATGCCGAAGAGAAGCCAGCGAAGATTGCCGCTCCTGAACAGGACGACGATGAGCTGGAAGACGAGGAGTTGCTGCTGGAGCTGGATGACGCGGAAACTCTGGAAGATGTAGAAGCCGACGACGGCGACCTGGACGACGACGATCTGGATGACGACGACCTGGATGAAGCCGAGCGCGCCGGGCCTTCTGGTCTGGTTCCCGTCGATGAGGTGAGTGAAACCCAGGTGCAACGCGCCTTGGACAGTTTCCTGCAGCGTCTGCGGCGGGAATTGCTGCGCTTTGTGACTTCGGTCCCAGGCCTGGGCGGCATTGATTCGGTTTGGGTCACCGGTGGTGCCCATTCCTTGCCCGGCGTGCAGGACTTGTTGCAGGATGTGTTTGACACTGAACCGCAGCAGCTGCGCTTCATGGATTGCCTGCAGCATGACCTGGAAGATCATGAGGTGGATAGCCTGGAGCCTCGGCTGGCAGTGGCAGTGGGGCTGGCTTTGGGTCGCCTGGGCGGCGCCCAGGGCTTCAATTTCCGCCAGGAAGAACTGGTCTACACCCGACGCTTTGATCGCATCAAGCTGCCCTTGGCCATTGCCTGCATGCTGACCATGGCCTGCCTGATTTTCTGGGGTGTAAACCTGAATAAACAGGTTGGTGATTTTGAAAGCTTGTTGGGCAAGACGGCGGTAGCCGCCGAGAGTGGTGACCAGTCCCGGTCCACCGGTCGGAGTGGAAGAGCTGCCCAGGCCCAGGCCTTACCGCAGTTCCATGGCATTGTCGGTTCCATGATCAACAAGGCCTCCGGTGATGCATGGTTGGATCAGGCCTTGTCGGATAAGGAATACAAGAGCCTGGTGCAGGAAGTGGAGCGGGCTCCGGTTTTTGACCGAGTGCGCATGGTGCACAACCGGTTGAGATCCCTGAAGGTCAAGAAGGAACGGGAAACCGGTTACAACGCGGCCTTGGCCCTGGACTCAGGCGCCGGTGTGCTGCAGGAATTTGCCATGGTGCTGGAGGCCGCAGATGCCAGGGATCAACTGGGGCGTTACCTGATTGCTTCCCTGGAGCTCACGGTGCCCGGTGTCGGGCCCACCGGCGTGGCACGCGGCCGATCCCTGAAATTCCGCATTGCCCTGAGTGGTGAGTCTGAATTCCGTAGTCGGGTGGATGTGTTGCAAAAAACCATCGAGGCCCGCTTTGCCGACAAAAGGTCAGCCTTTAAAAAGTTTGGCAAGCAGCGGCGCGAGACTTTGTTCCGAGGCGGGCGAGCCGGCGCCTTCTATGACTTTGAGATCGATCTCAAACACAAGATACCGGTGGCCTATTCGCCGAAGGATGCTGCCGCCCAGAGCGGTGCCGCACCTGGAGGAGGACGATAATGAAAGCTTTGAAGACTCTGGACCTGGAAAAGGCCTTCATCCTTTTGTCCCTGGTGCTGATTCCCCTGGCACTTGGTTGGATCTACTACCTGTACGGGCAGGTTGATGCTGGCGATAAGGAATACAAGAGAGCAACCGGAGGCGGTGGCTATATCGAAAAGGTGGGAACCCTGGCCAAGGAGCTGCGGCAAATCTCCAGCAGCGAAGGCAACAAGGATGTGACCGACCCAGGGAGATACTTTGAGAGGGTGGTCCTGGTGGACACCGCCGGTGGTGGTGTGCCTGGCGAACGTGGGATCACTTCCAATGACTTCACCGTAAATGAGCGGTCACCTCGTTCCATCAAGGTGCGAGGTGGCTCGGCCAAGGACCTGGAATGTGAGATTGCCTTTGCCAAAGCCATCAATGACCGGGGCCTGAGCCGTGAGTTCATCAATGCGCTGGTGGTGAATGCGGAGAAGAACTCCAAGGTCTGGCGACTGCGGCAGTTGTCCATTACCAACAAACAGTTGAAGAGCAACAGCAAGGACGCGCCGCCGGAAGAGATCAAGGACATGTGGTCCGTCAAGAAGGTGATCTTTGCCCGCCGCACTTCAGAGTAGCAGCAACAGATGAGAGCAAGAGCACGCAAGCGGAACCTGCTGCTGGCCCTGTGCTTATTTTCGCCTGCTTGTGGCCCCCTGGTGCAGTACACCGACGAGCTGCGCAACCGTCATGGCCATCGTTCGGTGTTTGTCACCGGCCCCGCGCAAACCGGCGCAGTCTTGGGATTCTTGGTGGGCATTCCCTTGGATGTGGGCTTCTTGCCGGTGACCTATGTGATCTATCAGGTGCAAAAGAGCCGGCAGCCTGAGACGGCGGACTGGTTGACCACCATGATGTTTCCTTCCCTGGCAACCCTGGGCTTCGGCACCCTGCTGGGCGCTCCCTTTGATCTCATTGAATATTCGGTCTACCGGGCCTGGCGACCGCCGGAGTCCTTGACCGAAGAAGAGCAGCGTGAATTGGAATATCAGATCGATGAAGAGACTCTGCCGCGCTATCCGGTGGAGACTCTTTATCCTTCAGACAAGGCCAATTCATGAGCCGTAAAAAGCTGGATCAGTTTGCCCTGGCGCTTGAGGAGGAAGTGCTGGCATCCAGCGGTAGCCTGTCCTTGGCAACACTGCTGACTCGACTGCTGTCGGTGCAAGAATTGCGCCTCTTGGCCCGTGAACATGGGGTGACACCAAAGGGTGGCTATCGCATGGACCGGGCGCCGGCCAAGGTGCTGGTGCCGCTGTTGGCGGAAACAAAAACCCCTGAAGTGTTGGAGGCGGTTTGTGCAGCGGTGGCCCAGGCCCTGCAGCCCAAGTCTGGCGGAACCGAGGGGAAGGCCAAGAGCAAGGCCGCCGCTACTGAAGACCTGGCGCCGATGTTGGAGTTGAAAGAGCAGGAGTTGCAGTTGGCGCTTAAGGAAGTGACCAAGCTGCGCGCTACGGCAACTCGTCAGCGCCGGCGTTTGGATGCCTTGAATCAAACGCATCAGGTTGAGTTGGACCGGGCGGCTTTGTTGAAGGTGGAAGTGGAAGACCTGCGTAGGCAGGCAGCCAGGCAAACCAAGGTGCCGGCAGCGCGCAAGAAAAGAAGCCACACCATCCATGAGCTGGAGCGCGAGCTGGAAGCCATGGAGGAGATCAATGAACATCAGCGGCGCAAGTTGGCGGAAAAATCAGCGGCCATCAAAGAGCTGAAGTCATGCATCATCGAGATGCAACCTTTGCTGGCCAAGGTCAAAGGCAAGCGCAAGCGCGCTGAGGAAACTGAGGCGCCGCCTTTGCCGGATCGCTTCCGCATCCCGTACTTCAAGCCAGGCTTCATCAAGTCTTTGGAAGGCAAGGAACGCCGCAGCGTGGAGTCGGCCTACCAGGCCATCCTGCTGTTTTGCACGGAAGGACCAAGTTATCCCGGCCTGCAGGTGAAGCAGTTGGAGGCCGCGTCGGTCTGGAGTTTTCGTGCCGGCATCAAATTGCGGGTCTACTTCATGCCGCGAGAGGATGGGGACATTGATCTCGTCGCCTTGGCCGATCGCCAAGAGCAAAAGACCATGCTGCGGCGTCTCAAAGACTTGAGCTGATGTTACCGGTGTTGTTACAGCCTGACCGGGTGGAGGATTTTCCTGATCCCATGTTGGCAGACTCGGAAGGTCTGGTGGCTGTGGGCGGCGATCTTTCGCGCAAGCGATTGTTGCTGGCCTATGACCAGGGTGTCTTCCCCTGGTTTGACGAAAGCCTGCCGCTGATGTGGTGGAGTCCGGATCCCCGGGCCATCCTGCCCATGGACGCTCTCTATGTTTCCAAGCGTCTGCAGCGTCGTTTGCGCAGCGGTGAATTTTCGGTGACTTGGAACTCTGCTTTTGCACAGGTCATGGACAGCTGCGCCGAAGGCAGGGCCGACGGCGTCTGGATCACTGCGGATATGAAGGTGGCCTACCAGGAACTGCATGAGCATGGGGAGGCGCACAGCATTGAAATCTGGTGGCAGGAAAAATTGGTGGGCGGTTTGTATGGCGTGCAACGGGGCGCTTTGTTTGCCGCGGAAAGCATGTTCTTTCGCCGTCGGGACGCTTCCAAAGTTGCCATGGTGCATGCGGTACATGACTTGTCCGGGGCAGGCATTGAGCTCTTTGATGCGCAGATCATGACTCCGCATCTTGAAACCATGGGTGCGGTGGCCATGCCGCGGCAGGATTATCTGCGGCAGTTGGCGCAGATCCGTCGCAAGTCGGTCAACTTGTCGGTGCTGAGTTGACCTATGTCGTCTTGACCGGTTGGCGCTTGCTCTGCTCCAGGCGGGATTTGCTGTAGAGCGGCAGCCAGCCGACAAAGGATGTTTCCTGGCCAAGCTGTGAGGCGACGCCGATGTCACCCAGGTGCGCTCGCAGGATGAAGCGGGTCAGGGCCATGCTCATTCCTGAGCCCACTACCTGCCCTTCCACATTTCGGGCGGCGAAGGTGGAGAAGACTTCCTCGAGCCGTTGCGGTTCAATCCCCTGACCTAGGTTGGTCACCGTAAAGCTAGCTCGCTTTTCCAGGGCATTGAATTGTAACTCAATGTCATTCCCCATAGCGCAGAGCATTTTCCAACAGGGCCCGCAGCGCCATCTTGATGTATCTGGGGTCGGCGTAGACCTGTAGATCTGTGTCGCCATGCAGCAGGACCCGGGTCTCCATTTTTTCGGCGAGGAGTTTTGTCTCTTCGACGATGTCTTTGGCCATGGCCGCCAGGCAGAAGACTTCTGGATCCAGTTTGGCATCACCGGTCATGAACTGGGATAGCAGCAGGCTGCGGTCGGCGATGCACATCAGGCGGTGACTGTTTTCCAAGATCATTTCGCCCCACATGGTAATCTGTTCCTGATCCATGGGGTCGCCGCTGAGCAGCATTTCCGTGGCGGGAATGATGCCACTCAAGGGAGTGCGAAGTTCATGGGCTACTACCGACAGCAGCTGATGCTTCATCAGGTCCAGCTCTTCAATGGGCTTCAGGCGCAGGAACACCTTGATCTTGGCCAGCAGCTCATCGGCGTGGAAGGGCTTGCTGAGGAAGTCGTCGGCGCCGGCTTCATACCCCTTGATGCGCTGCTCAGTGGTGGAGCTACCGGACATCAAGATGATCTTGGTGTGGCCGAATTCTGGGCTCAAGCGGATCTTGCGACAGGCTTCATAGCCATTCTGCCCCGGCATGTTGATGTCCATGAGCACCAGGTCAGTCCGATGACGCTGCAGAGCTTCCATGGCTTCGGTGACTGAGTGGGCAGTGACCAGGTTGTACTTGTAGCCCAAAACCAGTTTCAGGGACTCGACCCAGAGAGGATCGTCGTCCACTGCCAGGATGGTGTTTTGCTTCTCCGAGGTCTGGTTCATTTCTGCACAAGCTCATGCGTTGTGCATGAATGCCAGTGCAGATATCGACTATCCCTGAGGCTGGCGGGAGACTGTCCCGGATCGGGCGTGGAGGGCGCCATGCCATGGCGTCCACCGTGACGGTGAGGGACTGAGGTTTTTGCGTTCCTCGCGTACTTAGCCCAGGGGTTGCCGGCGCTGTCTTCCTGGTGTCCGCTGCGCGGACACGGAATGATTGAGCCAGCGACCCCTAGCCGATTCTCAAGCGGCTTTGTTATTCTTAGCTTAGGGGTTGCCGGCACTGTTCCCCTGGTGGCCGCTGCGCGGCCACAGAGTTGTGGAGCCAGCGACCTCTTTGCTGAGTTGTAGGCGGCCTTGGTATTCTTAACCCAGAGGTTCTAGTTCAGCGCTGAAGTGACGGAGGAACGGAGGTTGCTTGGCAATCCGGTAGCCGCGTAGCTGGTCCTTGCGCTTCACCATGTCCGCAAAGGCTTCCACCACCCAGTCCACATGGCTCTGGGTGTAGACCCGCCGGGGCAGGCAGAGCCGTACCAGATCCAGTTGGGCGGGCGTGGGTTTGCCCGAAGCTTCGTCAGTGCCGCCAAACATCAGAGTACCAATCTCCACCGCACGGATGCCGCCGGTGAGGTAGAGTTCGCAGCACACCGCTTGCCCTGGCAGTTCGTGCGGCGGGATGTGCGGCAAGAAGGCGCGGGCGTCCACATAGACCGCGTGCAGACCGCTGGGTTTCAAAGTGGGGACACCGATCTTCTCCAGTTCATCCGCCAGATAGCCGGCGCTGGCCATGCGATAGTTCAGGTAATCTTCATCGTGAACTTCGCGGAAGCCCTGGGCCAGGGCCGCCAGGTCGCGTCCCGCCAGGCCGCCATAGGTAGGGAAGCCTTCCGTCAAGATCAGCAGGTTCTTTGCCTGTTCCGCCAGCCCATCATCGTTCAAAGCCAGGATGCCGCCGATGTTCACCAGGCCATCCTTCTTGGCAGAGATCATGCAGCCGTCCGCCAGGCCAAACATTTCCTGTACGATGCTAAGCATGCTGCGGTCCTCGTAGCCTGGCTCCCGTTGCTTGATCAGGTAGGCGTTTTCGGCGAAGCGCGCCGCATCCAACAGGAAGGGGATGCCATGGTCTTTGTAGATCTTGGACACCGCTTTGATGTTGGCCATGGACACGGGCTGGCCACCAGCGGTGTTGTTGGTCACCGTCAGCAAACCCACCGGCACCTGTTCCTTCGGCGTGTCTGCCAGAAAGGCCTGCAGGCGTTGCAGATCCATGTCACCCTTGAAGGGTTCTTCGGTGGCCGGGGTGTGGGCTGCGTCCACCGGGAAATCCAGGGCCTTGGCGCCCTTGAATTCCACGTTGGCGCGAGTGGTGTCGAAGTGGGTGTTGTTGGGGATCTTTGAGTCTGGCTGGGCGAGGATGTGGAACATGATGCGTTCCGCCGCGCGACCCTGGTGCACAGGCATCACATGCTTGTAACCGGTCATTTTGCGCACCACAGTCTCTAGCTCGCGGAAGGAGTCGCTTCCTGCGTAGCTTTCGTCGCCGGTCATGATGGCGGCCCACTGCTTGGTGCTCATGGCCCCCGTGCCCGAATCCGTAAGCAGGTCGATCATCACGTCCCGAGCCTGCACCAGAAACAGGTTATGGTGGGCCTGCTCTAGCATGGCTTCCCGCTCGGGGCGGGTGGACATGCGGATGGGTTCGACGGTGCGAATCCGGAAGGGTTCGATGATGGTCTTCATGCCACCTTCAACCACCGGCTGCCGGGTGAATTTCGCCGTCCGATTGAGCAATATCGGCGGCCTGAGTTGGCGACGCGGGTGCCTTATTGGGTGCTGGGAGCCTGCAGTACTGGGTTTGGACAAGACATGGGTAGCTCCAAAGTAAAGATCGATCCTCCACCCGATCGATGCTCAGCCCAGATGCGGCCACCATGCAAGTCGATGATTTCGCGACAGATAGCCAAGCCAAGGCCGGTTCCGCCGGCGCCAGTATCAGTTCTGCTTGATTGTGCAAATTTTTCGAAGACCGCTTCAAGCTCGATTTCCGGGATTCCCAACCCTCGATCTAGAACACGCACCAGCATGAAATCGGCACTCTGTTCCATGATGACCTCGACAGTGCCGTCAGCAGGGGAGAATTTAAGTGCGTTGCCGATCAGGTTCCGCATGACCTGCATGAACTTTTCCAGGTCGACCTGAAGCTCGTGTTCATGGCGTTGTACGAATAGAAGTCGCTGCTCTGGCTTCACGACAGCTTCAAACTCTTCGAGAACACTGTCAATTGCCATGGCAAGACTGGATTCTTGAAGGCTCAATGAAGTCTTTCCTGCCTCATGCTTGGACAGATCAAGCAAGTCGTTGAGCAGAACCATCAAGCGTTGGGAGCTGCGGTTAATTTTGGAAAAGTATCCCAGTAGTTTTTCGCGACTGGCACCATCACTGTTCTTCATCCCAAAGCCTGCAAAGCTAAGGATCCCATGCATAGGCGTGCGCATTTCGTGGCTCACGTTGGCCAAGAACTTGCTTTTTGCAAGATTTGCCTGCTCTGCTTCCAGGTTTGCTTTAGCCAGCTGTTTATTTGCCTCATTCAGATGCGCCGTGCGACGTTGCACGCGCTCCTCGAGGGAGCTGACCAGGCAGGAAAAGGATTTGGCAAGCTCGCCAATTTCTTTCGGGCCATTGGTCAAGAACTGAGCGTGCCCATTGCTAGCTTCATTGGCCTGTTCCGCGAGCTTGCGAACAGGCTTGCTGATGGTCCGTGAGGTCCATCGCCAAATCAAAACCATGTAGCCGGCGTAGAAAGTAGCTAGCAACAATGACATATAGATGTGCCGTTCAACTGCTTGAGCCACCTCGTGAGTCTTCTGCTCCAGGCCGCTGAGCAACCTGCCGTCGATAACAGCAATGGCACCGGCGACCTTTGCAGATTCTGCATCTGTTGCCTCAAGTAGTTCGTTTAGGCGCTGTTCCCTATTTGTGCCACCGATCGTGCCAGCCAAATCCAACCTGTTCCGTTGATTCAGAAGGAACTCAAGAATTGACACAAGCTCGACTGGGCATTCCTGGGCCAGCCCCAGGTTCGCAGCTGTGGCAAGATGAGCAGATGTCAACTTCCCCAGCTTGTTCTGCGCATCTAGCAAATGACTCATGTCAGAGCCAAGGATCAGATCCGAAAGCAGCATCCACTGATTGAAGGAATCCTGAAACCGAGAGAAGTCGCGGTCCATTAGCTGGCAGGTGTTGGCTCTCTCTCTTGCAAACTCAACATCACGCTGTAGCCACGAAATGCCGAGGAACAACAGCACTCCGCCAACACAGCAGAAGAGTATCAGAACGGCAAAATAGGTATGGATACGCACTGTCGGCTTCTTTGTACTATTTGGGTCGGGGAGCCGCCTGCTGAGCAAGGTGGGTACGCACTGTGATCAGGATCTCAAGACCCGCGAGTTGCACCGCATTCAGGCAGTCCATGGGGTCCTGGAGTTGCAGGCCACGCACTGATTGGAATATCTTTTCGACTTCAGGGTTTGGCCAACTCTCTTCAGGAACAACTTCTGAGATCACCAGTTCTGGAGTGACTTTCCACCAAAGAACAATGGAATGATCCATGCTCCGCCAAAGAGTGCGAAGGGCGCAGCCAAGGAATTTATTGTTCTTGTCAAAGACCTGTGTCAGCAACATCGATTTCGTGTCAAACACATCTCCTGCAGTTACGTTCAGGTGTTGATTGACCGCATCTGTCACCTCCTGGGTGATGAGATTCCGAATGGTGGAAATCCTTGCGCCCTCCGGGAACATGGTGACTGCTCCCTCCAGATCCTGAATCAACTGGATGTCCTTGGCCCAAGCATGTTGGGTTACCGAAATTGTCTTGAGCGCGGAGCGTAGCACGCTGAGTGCTAGCGGAGTGGCCTTACTGGGGACCCTGATGCCATTTGCTGCCAGGGCCTTGCCGTCCTCTGTCAATAGTTTTTGCAGCTCCGAAAACGTCTTGCCGATGATCTGGTCACGAAATTCCTTCGTTTCAATGAGACCTCTTTGAGCAGAGCGGCACCGTTGAAATTGGAATCCAAGGATGCGCAGCCTGCAGTCCAGTGACCAAGCAATCTCGACCATGCTCCAGGAACCCTGTTCTGATCGAACATGAAGCAGGCCAAGTGGGCGGTTCTTCTGCGTCGCAACATAAAGGGTGTGGCGGCCAAGCTCGTTGAAATGCAAGGTGAACGGAAGGTCTTCCGCCACCCTATTGCGAATGTCCTCAGTGATTGAGCGGACGATAGACTGATGCGCATCTGCCTGTGGAAAGGCCGCATGGATACTGCGAGTGGGGTTGCGCAGAGCGCAGAATGCCTGGCTATTGGCTTGGCTACCCAGCATCAAGACCATTGATATAGCCATCATCACTGCTCGTAAACCGGTCATGATGTTGCTTCCTAGAATCGGTGACGGACCTGTAAACTGAGAGCCTCAGTTGTTTGCGATCCGGAAAATGTGCTCAGGTCCTGGTTCCACTGGGCACTGATGGTGGATTGACTATCGATGGACCATCGAACCCCCAATACGTTTGCTATGGCATGATCCCAGCCATTTGGAAGGTCCGCATTGAAGTAGAGTATTTGGTCATAGACGAGAATTGACTCGCAGGGGTTGGTCCAATCCAGCTCTAGCAGTCCGTTAACGACTTCAACGCCATCATCTTTGCCAATGGATATTTCCCCCATGGCTATGACGGGTTCAGTTTGCCAGACAAAGTCGGCGCCGAAACGCGTGCGTTCCTGCGTGTTGCCTAGCAAGGCCGTCTTTTGCACCTCCCCTTGGAGGGCTGAGACGCCAACGCTGAACGATTCATCACGGTTTGTTCCTACGCGGCCAGCAATCAAGAATGGGTCTCCTCTCGAGGACCACTCGTTGCCAGTCCCTCTTGTCAGTGCCAGCTCGTATTCGTAGTCGGCCAACTCACCGTTGACCGAGACGCCCCAATCCGCCTTGACGCCGATATTGCGGCCGTGGATGTAGTCACGCAGCGTGCCATTCGTATTGATTACCTGTTCAAGGCCAAACGGTATCTCCATATGACCGACTCTGATGTTGAGTCTGCCGTCGGCCAAGCCAGTGTAGTTGAAATTGGAGATCCGGTAGACAAGCTCCCAGTCGTGATTGCTTTCGAAGAATGGGGGGTGGGATGGATTGTTGATACGGGTTAGATAGGGCTGCAAGGTCAGCGTTCCCCAATCGCCGGAGGGTCCGGTAAATACCTTGTGCAGATCGAGTCCCGCAAAGAAGGCCGAGAACCATTCATCCCGACGGTTGTCGAAAATTCCACGTGCCGACAAATCGATGGCCCAACGGAGATTGTCGGTGAGGAATGAATAATCACTGTCCTCTTGCTCACCGAGATTTTGCAGGCTTACCGTAGTGCCTTCACTCTTTGTTTGGGCAGCTACATCTTTGCCAGTGCTGCCAATCAACGTGATATAAGCAACGATGCTCAGCAGACGACTGCAAGATCTCAATATGTCTCTATATGCCGGAGGCATGCGATCAGTTGGCCTTTTCATGTGGCCTTGCGCTGTTGAGATCGAGACGTCGCCATAGCAGCTCTGATCGACTATCGGTCGAAACTCCCTTTACTCCGGTCAGTAAGTCTGCAGTTGTAGCAAATGCAGGCAGTGGTCGATTCTGCAACAGCAAGTGGGTTCCTGGCCTCACTTGCGGCCTCCATGGTGCGAGGCAATGACCTTGAGCGAGTTACTACCCAGACTTTGCGCCAACTCGTGGCAGAGAATGGCGCAGGATGCCTACGTTCATCCAAGTGCCCAGGCAGACCGCCAGCAGCAGCATGCCCGAGGCAATGCGGAGCAGCGCATGGGTCTGGCTGACGGCGGCATAAACCATGAGCGGCACCGCCAAGGTCCAGAGCACAAACACCACGGTTTGCAGGGGGCGCGATACCATGCGCTGCGGCGGGATGGGTTTTTCCTTGTACTCGCCCTCGGCGAAACTCCAGAGCCAGGCAAACAGCGGCAACAGGCGAGTGGAAATGCCGACGATGATCTGCGAAAGGAAGCCCAGCAAGGCCAGGATCCCATAGGCCAATTTGGCCTCTGCCTTCCATTCAGCCTCTGGTGTGGCCAGCAGGATCAATCCCAGAACCAGGGCCAGAATCAGGTAGACCATGGCCTGCAAGGCTTGCCAGGTCGCAAGGTCAGGTCGAGAGGCCTGCTTGGGCGCCGGCTTGCGATTTCGCAACATCCAGCGCACATCCCGAAAGAAGCTGGCCAAGGTGAGGGCGACGATGATGGCAAAGCACAGGGCCCAAGAGCTTTTCAGCCACAGGCAGATGAAGAGTCCGACGATGCCCAGTTGCAGCGCGGTGACGCTTGCATAGGGATGGCCTTCTTTCGGCATGGCCGAGGGCAGCAGCATGGGCAGCAGTCGGTAGCCGGTGGCCATGACCATCATGGTGGGCCAGCCCAGGAAGGCCAGGTGGGCATGGGCGTAGACCTTGGCCAGGACATCGCCAGGGAGAAAGCCCCAGCTCTTGTCCATGGCCAGCAAGAAGCCCATGCCGATGGTCACGAATAGATTGACGAAGGCCATGAAGTAGTGCAGGCGCACGAAGATCAGCGCCTTGGGTTTGCCCTCGGGCTGACCCATGGGCGGCCTGCTGATGGCGCCACAAAATCTCCAGGCCACCCGCCCGCAACCCAGCATCATCATGCCCGCTGACCAGGTCATGCCGGAGAAGGAGGCGATCCAAAAGTGACCGATGATGCCAGTGATGCCGAAGGTCACCAGGCCGCAGGCCCAGCCATCCCACTTGTTGGCAGGCATGCTGGCCCGCATGGTCATCGGCGCGATGAGGTAGAGGGTGCCCAGGATGGAACAGGTCACCCAACCCAGGGTGACCATGTGCACCACCGCCAGCATGCGGGGGTGATAGAAGGAGGCGCCCAGTTCCGCTGGATGGAAGGCCAGAGTGGCGAAGGCCAGGGCCAGGGAGAGGTGAGCAAAGGCGTAGTAGCAGATCGGCAACCAGCGGGCGGGCAGTCGAGCCTTGTGTTCCGCCGTGATCCTTTGTTTGTCAGTGCCAGCTAAAGCCATGGATTCGATCAAACAAGACTACCTGCCGACGCTCCTTACTGAAGTCTAGAGTTGCGGAGCTTTGAAAGCTCCATTCCTCCGGATCAGCGGATTCGCCCAGGTAGATGTGCACCGTATGCGATCCAGGTGGCACTACGATTTGTTCGATGGCGATGCTGTTGCCGTCGGACCACAGGCCGCGGGCTGGATAGCTCTGCTGCCAGACTGGCTCGTCGTCCAGAGTGACCAACAGGCGTACCGGATTGCGGCGGCGCTCTTCCACCCGTTCCTTCTTCATGTAGGCGGGGTACTTGGCCTTTTCTTCCGGCGTCATCAGCCGGCCCAACTTGGTCTGGCCGGAGTGCTTGAAGGAAACCACCAGCAGAGCATCCTCCACCTTGGGTGAGGCATAGTGGAAGTCCGAGCCCAACACCACGATGGCGGAGAGTCCTAGCAGTACCAGTCCGGCCACCAGTGCCCGCGCCAACTTGCCGGGACGAGCTTTACTCGTCTGGGCTTTAGCTTCTTTCAGCAGGGTCTGCTTTTCACCGGGACCAAGGTGCAAGGTGGTGATGGCGTCCGCATCCATTCGCTCCTTGCGCAGCGCCGGCTTTTGCTCGTGGTTCATGCGCAGGTCCAGAATTTCCGGGCCTTCGCGATAACGGCAGTTGCCAGTCGCGCAGGAGACAATCAGCACCTTGCCGGCCCCGCGCTGTTGCGCCCGCTCCAGAGTCAGGCTGTGGATCCAACCGGCACAGGGCACTTCCATGACCCGATACTCGGGCAGCTCAGCGCATTTACCGCTTTCCGGCTCCACCGTCAGCTTGCCGCCGGCGGAGTGGGCGCAGGCGAAGGCAATGTGGGCGGACTCGTCTTGCTGCACCCATGCATCGATGCGCGTGCGTTGCTCGTCGGCGGCAAACCAGTCCAGGCCCACACCCAGCGAATCGCAGGAGCCGGAGCAGATGCCACAGCCAACGCAGCGGCCCGGGTCCACCTGGGATTGAAATTCATAGTCCTTGCCGTCGGTGCGGGGCACCATGGTGATGGCACCATAGGGGCAGTCCTGGGCGCACTGGCCGCAGGAGTTGCAGCGGGACACGGTGACGGTTGCCGCTTCGGGCTTGGCGCGACGCAGCCACCAGGGCATGCCATAAAAGGCCAGGCCCGCCAACATCAGGATGGCCCACAGGGCGCCGGCGCCCAGTCGGTCACTCAATGTCAGTGGCCCCAGATACCACCAGTCCATGCTGAAGCTCTGTGGGGGTACCTGCATGTCCGCCCGCTCGGCGACGGTGGCGGGGACCAGCCAGGAGATGAGGGCCAAGGAGCCGACGATCCACAGGGTCAGTGGTCGGTTGGTGAGAAAACGCGCCCGCGCCAGCCGAGCGATGTGCAACCAAAGAGCGATGCCCATGGCCATGGGCAGCAGCATGTGGGTGAAGAAGATGATGAAGAACAGCAGGGAGTTCACTGCCTTATCCACCAGGAAGGCCCGGGACATGGGGTCGATGAAGATGGGCAAAAAGTCCAATACCTTGCCGGTGCCTACCGCCAGGGCTTGCGCTCGTTGATCCCAGACCAACCAGTAACCCAGCCAACCCACCAACCAGAGCAGGCCCAGCAACAGGGCGCCGGTGACCCAGGCCAGCCAACGGCTGCCGGTGAAGCGGCGGGCGGCAAAGATCTTCACGGCGTGCAGCAGCACAAAGAACATGCAGGCATCGGAGCTATAGCGATGCAGGCTGCGCACCCAGCCGGAGGTCCAGGGCGCCTGGTCCAAGGCCAACATGGAGTCGTAGGCTTGATGCACCGAGGGCACGTACCAGAGCAGCAGGGCGATGCCGGTGATCAGGGCGACAAAGAAGCAGGAGTTGGCAATGGCGCCGGTTTGCAGCAGCGGGTTGCACTTCTCGGGCAGGTAGCGGGCTACCCAGGCGTCCAGGCGCAACAACAGACTGTCGGCGGGGCGCAGCAGGCTTTCGCCGCGGATGGGCTTCTCCGCAGAAGCGGTGGAGGGGGCCTTCAAGGCTGTGGGAGAAAATAGCATTGGCGGGAAAGCCTAAGTCCCAGGCTCCGCCAGCAACAGGTGCAGGGCCGAGATCAGCCACTGCTTTTGCCGGTCACCCAGGCTCAGCCGGTAGGCAATCTTGCCTTGGCGATCCACCAGGATGAACAGGTTGGCATGGTCAATGACGCCGGTTTCCGGGTCGCGGCTGCGGGCCACGGAGAGTTTGTCCAGCAAGTTTTCAACCTTGGCAAGCTCCCCGGTGCACAGGTTGAACACGGGCGCTCCTACCTGTTGACCCTGGGCCATGGCCTTGAGACGCTCCTGTGTGTCTTGCTCTGCATCCAGGGTGATGCCAATGATTTTGAAGTCCGCCAACTCCGACTCGCCCAGCGCTGCAACTGCAGCCTTGGCCTGTTCCATGATCATGGGTCAGGTGAAGCCACAGGTGGAGTAGACCGCGGTGAGCAACAGGACCTTACCTCGATGCTCTGCCAAGGACACTGTCTCACCGTCTTGGTTGATCAGGGTGAAGTCCGGTGCAGCGAAATCCGTGCGCAGGCTTTCTGCCGGGAAGGGTAGTTCACCCTGGTTGACTTCGCCTTGCAGGGTGGTCAGCAGGGCGGCTGAGCCGGTGCTGAACAAGAGACAGACAAAGAAGTAGGGCAGGAACACCAACGGGCGTTGCTTAAGGATCTGGCGCAGGGGTTGGTACCAGGTCAGGCTGGTGACCAGGATGAGCACCAAGGGTGCGGCCAGGGTGGTGAAGACAAAGACCCACTGCATCTTGCCGGTGGCGGGGTCGTAGCCAAAGCACCAGGTGCGGAACTCATCGGCGAAGGTGGACATCTCACCGGCGCCCTGAGGGAAGACCAGGAGCACCAGGAGCAGCAGTTCATAGGAGCCGACAATGGACAGAGCCAGCACAGGAAATCGCCAGCTGGCGAAGAAGTCCTGCAGCTTGTCGAGCAAGCCTGGCTCTGTCATTGTTTGTTGCTGGCTCTGTGTCCCTACTGCCTGCTGGGCAAGCATAGATTCAGTTGAGCCAGCGACTTCATTCGTCGGTTCCATACTTATCGCCTAGCGAACGTGCCAGACGTCGGCCAGGGCCTTCCAATTGGCGAAGTAGTAGACCACGAAGGCCACCAGCAACACCAGGACCAGCACCATGGTGCCGGGGGTCTTGTGTTCCTTGTCGTCGTGCTCGTTGGTGATGTCACCTTCCTTGGGAGCTGTCTTGGCCAGAGTTGTGATCTCGGCCTCGCCACCCCAACCTTGGATGGCTTGACCCTTGTTGGAGCGACCAAAGAACACCGCCGCCACTGTCAAAAGGACGAAGATGAGCAGGCCGATGAAGGCCAACACACCGCCCACACCCATGATGCCTAGCATGGCATGGGCGCTGGCATCAAAGCCCGCCGAGAAGGTAGAGCCTGCAGCTTCCGGATCGTAGTGCCGACGAGGCACGCCGGCGGAGCCAGCCAGGGACATACCCACCGACAGCAGGGTGATGCCGGCGGCGAAGATGTACGGTTGGACGCGTGCCCAGCCACGCAGGTAGTACTCCCGTTGGAAGATCAACGGCACCACGTAGTAAGCCAGCCCCATGAAGGCCAGGGTGCTACCACCCACCACTGTGGTGTGGAAGTGCCCGGGGATACGTAGGGTGTTGTGGGCGATGATGTTGATCTGCTGGGTGCCCAGGGTGACACCGGTGATGCCACCGAGGAAACCAAAGATCACCAGCGACAAGAAAAACGCGCTGAAGCCTGGGTTTTTCCAGGGCGCCTTGAACAGCCAACCGAACAGGCCGGAAGTAAAGCCGCGAGCCCGTTGTGCCACTTCTACGGAAGCAGGCACGGTGAAACCGTGGATCATGGAAGCCAGCACCGCCAGATACATGGCGTAGGAGGTGTTCCAGATCTTCCAGCCCGCACCGACGCCAGGATCCACCAACAGGTGGTGAGCCGAGGCGATGTTGATGAACAGGATGTAGAGCACGAAGGCGCCGCGACACACGGCCTGGTTCAATGGCTTGGCACCCACCGTAAAGGTGGCCAACAAGTACCAGACCGAAACCATGGCACACACATTCACCTGCTGACTCTGGTGACCCAGACCCCACCAGACCAGGCGATACCAGCCCGGATCCGGTGCGTCCATGAGACCCAGGGACCACAGGTAGGTGGGGATCATGACGATGGCGCCGTGCAACAGGGTGACCACCGCAATGATGGCCGCCGCCGTGGCACCAAACACCACCAGGGGCACCGAGCCTTCATAGGTCTTGTCCCGCTTGGCTATGTAAAGAGTGGCGAAGTAGTTGATCACCGCGATCAAGGTGCCCACTGCCACCAGGATGATGCCCAGGTAGAAATTGGGACTGGCCTTCAGCGGTGCATAGGACGTCATCAAGACGTCCGAGTCACCGTTGATGAGCACGGTATAGTCCACCAAGAGGGCGCCGCCCAACATCATGACGAAGGCGATCCAGGCCGCCTTCACCGATGCCAGCCTGCATTTCAACAGGGAGGTGGCAGCGAAGTAGAGAATCGCCACCTCAAAGAACAGCATCCAGAAGATGAGCATGTTGATGCCATGCGCAGTCAGGATCCGGTAGTACCAAGTGGCATCCAGGAGATGCACGGCGGGCCAGCGGGTGAGGGCCAGCAACAGGGCGCCGATGCCGCCAATAAGGAAGAAGACCACCGCACAGACGGCGTTCAGCTTGATGAAGCGTTGGGCCGTGAGACACACCGGCAGGCCAGTGGTGTCGCAGGTGCGAACGAATCCATCCCTAAAGTTAGTTAGAACGTTTGCCATGGTATTAGTCCTCCTCCACGATGATCTTGCCGGTCATGGTGTGGTGGCTAACACCACAATATTCATTGCAGATGATGGTGAAGTCGCCGGCGCTGGTTGGGGTGATGGTCAGGACATGGTCGTAACCAGGTAGGATTTGGAAGTTCATGTTCATGGGCAGCAGGGAAAAACCATGCTGCACATCCAGTGAGGAGACGTGCAGGCGGTACTCCTGGCCCTTCTTCAGCTTCAGCACTGGTGTAAACTTGAACTGCTGTGCCAGAATGTAGGCGTCGCCACCGGGCGAAGGTTGCACTACGGGGAAGCCGCTGTCTTCGCCTACCTGGTTGGTTTCGATGAAGCGAGCGACGCGATCAGCAAATTTCTGCGGCTCGACTCGATAGGCTTCGCCGGTGCTGTTCTGCTTACCCTTGAAGTGCCAGTACGGCATCATCACGAACAGCACCATGCACCAGACCAGCGCCAGGCCGATCCACACACGTTCGCCGCCGGATGGGGCCTTGAACCAATTACTTGGAGGTTGATGGATACTCATGTTATTTCACCTATGGAAGTAGAGCGGGTGGCATGTTCGCCATGTCGTACCAGCCCCAGGCGGTGTACGAGAGAAACGGGATCAACACGCCTAGGGCTAATAGCAGCCAGGGGTTGTCCATCAGTTTTTGGAGAGGGTGCTTGGGTTCTTCCATGGAAGTTTCCAGGGTTGGGGTTCAGAAAGAGGACGAAGTTCAGTAAGGGTGTTTGCTTGCAGGGCGCTGCGCCGTCGCCAGCTAGCACACATGATCCACAAGAAGGCAATGCCACCGACGATGGCGGCCAGGCCACCCAGGCCCATGACCACCAGACCCAGGGTTTCCATGGCGTCGCGACCGGCCTGTTCCTGGCCGTAGGTCTTGCGCTCCATGCCATTGGCGCCGGCCAGGGCGAAGCCCAGGGCGAAAACCATTTGGCCCAGGCCGTAGATCCACGGTTGCCAGGTGGCCAGACGTTGCAGCATGCCTTGGGGGATGGGGGCGCCCAGGCTCTGCAGCAACAAGAAGGCACCGGCCATGAAGGCCACGGTGATCGCACCAATGTTGGCGTGGTAGTGCGCCGGGATCATGGTGTTGGAACCACTGATCATGGCGCCCAGGACAAAGCCCAAAAGAGTCAGGCCAGCGCTGCACAGGAAGCCGGCGCAGCGATAGTCGCGGATGTTGAGTTTGCCCTGGCGATGCAGGGCGTAGCCGCAGATGGCGAGGAACACCAACACTGCGGGGAAGATGCCCAACTCCATCATCAAGGTGAAGCCGCGGCGGTAGGTGCCGCTCCAAGCGCCATGCAAGGGCAACAAGGGAGCAAACATCCAGGGCAGGAACAGCCAGGCGAACAGGCAAGTGGCCAGGCCGTTACGAATGGGGGAGCGCCCCAGCAAGGATCCCAACAGGATCAACCAGATGCTAAGCATGGCCAGCACGCTGGCGGCTTGCAGCACATGCCCGCCGCCCCAGGCCAGGAGTTCATAGTAGGCGCTGGCCTCCAGGCCTTCGGGCAGGGCCAGCCATGATGAGAAGAAGGTCAGGCAAGCCAGGATCAAGACCACTGCGGCTGCGCGCAGGCCAACCGCCACCGCCCGTGGCGCGGCAATCCAGGTCTTGTGTTCTTCGGTCTGGGCCAAGGGCAGCAGGCGACGGCTGCCAATGACGGCAAGTACGCCCACCGCGAAGATCACCAGGCCCAGGCCAAAGAGCCAGTGATCGATCATCGGGATGTAGTTGGACAGCACCGGTTCGCTACCCGGCATCCAGGCCGCCGCACCCATGCACATAACGCCGGTAACCCCCAGGTAGATGCTGGCGCGGGCCAGGCTCTGCAACTGCGGTTTGGGCGGCAGCAAGAAGAGCAGGGCGGCGATGAAGGAGTAGAACCAGAGCACCAGGGACAGGTTCACATGCACCACCAGGCAGCGGCGGAAGAACTGCGGGTCGGTGATCCAGGAATCGAAGGGGGGCATGCGGCCCAGCACCAACAGCAGGGCAAACAGTCCGGCCAGGATCAGCACTCCCACCGCCAAACACAGCCACTGGCGGGCGTGGCGGGGGTCCTGCTGGGCGGCAGATTGGCTGTCTAGGGGGCTTGGCATGGGGCCTAAGTCGATTTCTATATCAATGGATATATCGATCCACTGTTAATACAGAAGCAATAATAGATGTAAAAGTCCATTGATTTCAACTTTCTGGAAAGCTGACCCAGACGTAGGATCCGTGCCATGCTTCTGACCCAGACTGTTGAGTACGCTCTGCGGGCCATGGCTGTCCTGGCCAGCCTGGAGACGGGCGAGGGGATCCGGGCTGCGGACCTTTCCCAGCGCACTGGGGTGCCGGTGCATTACCTGTCCAAAATCATGCGGCGGCTGGTGCTGGGCCGGCTGGTGCTGTCCCGCAAGGGCCATGGCGGCGGCTTTACCCTGGCCCGACCGGCGCGGCAGGTGCGCTTCGCCGAAATCCTGGCGGCGGGGGACTTTGTGCCCGAGGTCAACCGCTGTGCTTTTGGCTGGGGCTCATGTGATGCGAAGAAACCCTGCCCCCTGCATCCGGCCTACAGCCAGCTCAACGAGTCCTTCCAACGCTGGGCGCAGAAGACCACCTTGGCGGACATGGGCACCATGACACACCTGCCCGGGATTGACGGATTGAAGGCGCCAAAGAAAAAGGCCGCCAAGAAGAAGGCGGCCAAGAAGAAGAGCAGCGCAGCGCGGAAGCGTTAGGGGATCTGGCTACAGCGACTTGCGGATGCGATCGTCCAGGGCCATCTGGTCCTGGTGGAAGCTGGCCAGGGCCGCTTCCGTCAACAGGCCATCCCAGCTAGCCAGGCCCGTGTCCACCCGGTCCACCCAGCTGTCCCGCTTGGGGATCTTGCTCTCCGCAGCGACGCGTTCCCGGTCTTCAATGCTCAGCGTTGGGAAAAAGTCCTGCAGGCCCGCGTCCTTCAAGCTCTGCTTCAGCGTGTCACTGGTCAGGTTGCTGTCGTTTTGCAGGGCGGCCACTGCTTCTTGGAATTCACCGTCCACTTCCCAGAGCTTGTCCAAGCCAAGGTCTTCGAAGTCACCGCCCGTGACTGTGACCTCCGGGTCGTTTGCTGTCTTGTCCTGCACCTGTGAAGCCTCGGGGTTCATTTCCAGGTAAGCCTTTGCCGCACCGGTGGGGATGGTGAACACGTCCAGGCCCAGCAGATCCAGACACTGTTGGCCATTGCGGATGGAAGCGCCGATCTGCTTGACCTGCGTGCCATTGGCCTGGTTGATCTTGCGCAACCAACGTTGGCTACTCAGCGTGGCTTTCTCGCCCACGTTCTTGCCATCGCCGATGCCGTTGTCGGAGACGAAGGCATTCAATCGACCCATGAACACATTCAGGTAGGCGGGGCGGGCCAGGGCAGCGATGAGATAGTTCTGCCGGGCGCTGAAACCAAGGGTGAAGTTCACCCGGATGCCGTCGTCACTCAGGCGGCGGGCGGCCAGGATGCCTTCCGGCGTCAAGGGGATCTTGACGATGAAGCGTTCCTTGTTGATGGCGTGGTAGCGCTTGCCGTACTGGTAGCTGGCTTCACTGTCGAAGGCCAGGTTGGTGTGTAGCTCGACGCTCACATCCGCATCGAAGTTGCTTACCAGCTTCAGGCCATGCACCGCGTTCAGCACGAAGGCGATTTCTTGCACCAGCAAGTCATCGCTGATGTCCGGGTCCGCTTGCTTGAGCATCTTGGCGGCCTGTGGCACCAGGTCATCGTAGATGCCCTTCTGCACTTCCTTGTTGAGCAGGGTGTTGTTGGTAGTGAGGGCTTCGAACTCCTGCGTCCAAAGTTCACGGATGGCATCCATGTCACCGGTGTCCAGCCACAGGGCGGTGCCGGTTTTTTGTGCCGCTTGCCAGGTGGCGGAACTGGGGAAGCCCTGCCTGGCGCCTGCCGCTGGTGGCGTGTAGCCCTTGAGGCAGAACTCCTGCACGCTTTGCGCGAAGGCAGTGTCGTGGCCGGGGATGTTTCCTTGGGTGCTGGTCTTGCTCATGATTTTTCTATGGACTGGTCTTGGGGCCGAATCTCTAAGCCGTTGTGGCGGTTCCCTCTTTGGGATCTCCTGCGGTGTAATCTTGGATGGGTGTGACGTCCAGGGGTCGATTCCTGACCCACTCCAGACCCTGGATGGTAGCCGAAGCGGCAGCCAGGGTGGTGATGCAGGGTACCTTGTAGGTGATCGCGTTGGAGCGGATGAGCTTGTCATCGCCGCGCTCCATCTGTCCGGAAGGGGTGTTGATGATCAGTTTGACTTCTTGATTCTTGATCAGATCCAGCACATGCGGTCGGCCTTCGTGCACCTTCAGCACCGTGTCCACCGGAATGCCGCTGTTGCTCAGGGCGCGAGCGGTGCCGCTGGTGGCGATGAGCTTCATGCCCAGGTTGTGCAGGCGGCTGGCCAGGGACAGGATGAGGCGTTTGTCCTCGTCCCGCACCGAGATGAAGACAGCGCCCTTGGTGGGCAGGTCATTGCCCGCACCCATCATTGCCTTGCTGAAGGCGGCGCCAAAGTTCAGGTCTACACCCATGACTTCGCCGGTGGACTGCATCTCCGGGCCCAACAGGGTGTCGATGCCCTGGAACTTGTTGAAGGGGAACACCGGCGCTTTGACACTGAAGTGTTCCGGCACCACGGGTTGAGTGAAGCCCTGTTCGATCAGTGAGACACCCATCATCACCTTGGCTGCCATCTTCGCCAGGGGATGGCCGATGGCTTTGCTGACGAAGGGTGCGGTGCGCGAAGCGCGGGGGTTGGCTTCCAACACGTAGATGCGCGGGCCCTGGATGGCGAACTGGATGTTCATCAGGCCAATCACCTTGAAGGCCTTGGCCATCTTGTGGGTGGCTTCGGAGATTTCCTTGATCAGGTTGTCGGAAAGGGTGTAGGGCGGTAGGGAACAGCTGGAATCGCCGGAGTGCACGCCGGCTTCTTCGATGTGTTCCATGATGCCGCCGACCACCACGGTTTCGCCATCGGAGATGGCGTCCACATCCACTTCGATGGCGCCTTCCACAAACTTGTCCACCAGGAAGGGGTTGCCGTTGGCCATGTCGGCGTTGACCACCATGTACTCTTCCAGTTTGCGGGGATCGTAGATCACCTGCATGGCGCGGCCACCCAAGACAAAGCTGGGACGCATGACCACCGGGTAGCCCACCCGGTCGGCGGTGGCCTTGGCCTCCTCCACGGTGCTGGCCATGCCGTTGGCGGGCTGCAGCAGCTTCAGGCCTTGGATGGTGGTGGAGAACATGTCCCGGTCTTCGGCCTGGTTGATGGAGTCCACGCTGGTGCCCAGCAGGGGAGCGCCGGCATCGTGCAGGCCCTGCGCCAGGTTCAGGGGCGTTTGTCCACCGAACTGGACGATGATGCCCTTGGGTTGGATGCGATCCACGATGTTCATCACATCCTCATGGGTGAGGGGCTCGAAGAACAACAGGTCCGAGGTGTCGAAGTCAGTGGAGACGGTTTCTGGATTGCTGTTCACCATCACCGACTGGTAGTCCAGTTCTTGCAGGGCCATTGCGGCGTGCACACAGCAGTAGTCGAACTCGATGCCCTGGCCGATGCGGTTGGGACCACCGCCCAGCACCATCACCCGCTCCTTGTCCACCTCCAGTGCAACTTCGTCTTCGCCTTCGTAGGTGGAGTAGAAGTAGGGCGTGTAGGATTCGAATTCTGCTGCACAGGTGTCCACCAGCTTGTAGGTGGGCAGGATGTCCAGGGACTTGCGGTAGTTGCGCACTTCCAGCTCGCTGGCTTCACAGGCGGCGGCGATCTGCCGGTCGCTGTAACCCAGGCGCTTGCTCTGTCGCAACAAATCTGCGTCGATCTTCTTTAGGCCACAGCTGCCGGCCTCCGCCAGCAGGTGTTCGTGATCCACCAGCTCTTGCAGTTGGTCCAGGAACCACAGGTCAATGTCGGTGAAGCGATGCACCTCTTCCACGGTGAAGCCCCGCAGCAGGGCGCTGCGGATCCACTGGATGCGGTCCGGCCGCGGCGTTGCCAGGTGCGGACGAATCTCTTCCTTCGCCACTTCCAGAGCCGGTCCGTGGGGAATGGTGGGCACATTGCCAAAGCCGGTAAGGCCGATCTCCAGGGAGCGCATGGCCTTCTGCATGGCTTCCTTGAAGGTGCGACCGATGGCCATGACCTCGCCCACCGACTTCATCTGCGTGGTGAGGGTGGAGTCGGCGCTGGGGAATTTTTCGAAGGCCCAGCGTGGGAACTTCACCACGCAGTAGTCGATGCTGGGTTCAAAGCAGGCGGGAGTCACCTGGGTGATGTCGTTCTGCAGTTCGTCCAGGGTGTAACCCACTGCCAGCCTGGCGGCGATCTTGGCAATGGGGAAGCCGGTGGCTTTGCTGGCCAGGGCGGATGAGCGGGAAACCCGAGGGTTCATCTCGATGATGACCACCTTGCCGTTCTTCGGGTTGATGGCGAACTGCACGTTGCTGCCGCCAGTGTCCACGCCGATCTCGCGGATGACCCGCAGGGAGGCATCCCGCAGCAGTTGGTATTCCCGGTCGGTGAGGGTCTGCGCCGGGGCGACGGTGATGGAGTCGCCGGTGTGGATGCCCATGGCATCAAAGTTCTCGATGGAGCAGATGATGACCACGTTGTCCTTGTGGTCGCGCATCACCTCCAACTCGAATTCCTTCCAGCCCAGGATGGACTCCTCGATGAGGAGTTCGGAATTCATGGACAGGTCCAGGCCGCGCCGGCAGATGTCCTTGAACTCGTCCATGTTGTAGGCGATGCCGCCACCGCTGCCGCCCAGGGTGAAGCCGGGCCGGATGACGCAGGGTAGGCCGATCTCGTCCACCGCCCCCATGGCCTCGTCCAGGCTATAGGCCAGTCGGGAATCGGGCATGGGCAGGTCGATGTTGTCCATGGCCTGGCGGAATTCCATGCGGCCCTCGGCCTTGGCGATGGCGTCCCGGTTGGCGCCGATCATCTCCACCCCGTACTTCTCCAGGATGCCCTGGTCCGCCAACTGCATGGCGCAGTTCAGGGCGGTTTGGCCGCCCAGGGTGGGGAGCAAGGCGTCGGGTCGTTCCTTCTCAATGACCTTGGCCACCATCTCCGGGGTGATGGGCTCGATGTAGGTCCGGTCCGCCAGCTCCGGGTCCGTCATGATGGTGGCGGGATTGGAGTTGATCAGGACAATGCGAAAACCATCCTCACGCAGCGCTTTGCAGGCTTGCGTGCCGGAATAGTCAAATTCACAGGCCTGCCCGATGACTATGGGCCCAGAACCAAGAATCAGTATGGTTTCTAGATCGTTACGGCGTGGCATCCTGTTTTCGGGCGCGAACTACAACAGATGAAAGGGATCAGAGCGAGCATAAAACCGGGCAAGCTTGCAGGGCTTTTACTTTGCTGCATGGCGACCTCCGTCCTGCCGGCTCAGGAGCCTTCCCCCGCTCCTTTTCAGGCCACAATTGCCCAGGTTAAAGGCGTGGAACTTTGGTTGCAGGATGGTCGGCGGCTGCGGCTGCAGGGCCTCTCCCTGCCGGCGGCCAGCATCCGGCCCCCAGGTTTCCTCCAGCGGCTGCAGGACTTCTGGCGGGCCCAGGGTCTGCTGGCTGGGCAAAAGGTCTGGGTCTACCCGGAGGCTGGAAAGCTGGAGGGGGTGGACCTGGTGGCCCTGGTGAAGTTGCAGCCCCAGGCAGCCTCCCTCAACGCCCAAGCCCTGCGGCGGGGTCTGGCCCTGTTCAGCTGTCGGACCCCCCAGGTGCGAGAGATGGCTGCTCTCTTGGCCGCCGCCCGTCAGGCTCGGGAGGAGGGCAAGGGCTGGTTTCAGACTACCGGCTGCCGGGTCTTCGGTGCTGGTGAACCCCTGCCCTACCTGAACGGTGCCGTTCTGGGGCTGCATGAGTTGCGGCCGCAGCGGGATTATCACCCGCATTTGGATGAGCTAGCGGCCATGGGTTTTCGCCACATCTCCTTCTTGTTCACGGTTTTTGTGGCCACGGTGGACGGGGTGCAGATCAACCGTCGGCACAAGCGCACGGTGCAGGATGCGCGGCTGCTGGAGACCATTGCCTACGCCAAGAAGAAGGGCATGTCCGTCATGCTCCTGCCCATCTTGCTCATCGAAGATTGCAACGACACGGATTGGCGGGGCACCCTGCGGCCCAAGGACGAAGACCGGTTCTGGCTCAACTACGATGCCTTCCTGTCCCACTACCTGGACATCGCCCAGCACGGCGGCGTGGAGATCTTCAGCATCGGCTCCGAGTTTGGCTCTCTGGAAAACCGCAGCGAAACCTGGCAGCGCCTGATCCAGAATGCGCGTGGTCGTTTCACCGGTCTACTCACCTACTCCGTCAATTGGGATCACTTGCATGGGCCCAAATTCTTGCAGGACCTGGACCTGATCGGCATGACTGCCTACTTCTCGCTCACCAACAAGAAGGATCCCAGTCGGGTGGAGCTCACAGATGCCTGGCGGCGGCAGGGCAAGGCTCTGCGTGCGGCCTTGGCCGGCATCCACAAGCCGGTGTTTTTTACCGAACTGGGCTACGCCAGCCAGGACGGCATCAACACGGATCCTTGGGATTACACCATGAACAAGGAGGGCATTGACCTGCCCGAACAGGCGGACTGCTTTGCCGCCTTCATGGCAGTGGCGGGGGAGTTGGATTTCTTGCAGGGAGCCTACTTCTTTGACTACTTCGATACCGGGGGGAGCCAGGACTGGTCGTACAGCCCGCGGGGCAAGCCGGCGATGGAACTTTGGCAGCAGTGGGCGCGGCAGGGTGCAATCCTTGCAAAATAGAAATCAATTTCTATATTGCAAGAATGATCCAGAGGCACATCAAGCCCCAGCTTCGGCAAAGGCTGGCAGAGAATCCAGCCGTGGCCCTCATTGGGCCGCGTCAGTGCGGCAAGACCACCTTGGCTCGCTCCCTAGGCGGTAAGTACTTTGACCTGGAACAAGAGTCGGAGCGTCTGCGGCTTGACCTGCAGTGGGATCGACTGATCACCGCAAAGCAACTGGTGGTTTTGGACGAGGCGCAGTTCTGGCCCGCTGTCTTTGCCAGGTTGCGCGGCGCCATCGATCAGGATCGGAAACGCATGGGCCGTTTTTTGTTGCTCGGCTCGGTGTCGCCGGCATTGATGGTGCATGTTTCTGAATCCTTGGCGGGTCGCTTGTCTTTGCTGGAGTTGACACCATTTCAGTGGAGAGAGTTGGAAACCAAGGCTTCCCGCAATCGACTGTGGCTTTGTGGTGGTTATCCAGATGGTGGTGTCCTCAAGCCTGGTAGCTTCCCGCGGTGGCAGGCAGATTATCTGACGCTGCTGACCCAGCGCGATCTACCAACCTGGGGACTGCCGTCCAAGCCGCAAACAACCCAGCGCCTGATGAGAATGCTGGCCGCCGTCCATGGTCAGGCATGGAACGCTTCACAGGTAGGTCAAAGCCTTGGGCTGACCTATCAGACCATCAACACTTACCTGGACTTTTTGGAAGGGGCCTTCCTCATCCGGAGGTTGTTGCCATTTCAGGCCAACGTCCGTAAGCGTTTGGTCAAGCGTCCCAAGGTGTACCTGCGAGATAGTGGTTTATTGCACTCCGTGTTGAAAGTGTCGGACCAAGACACGCTTTTGGCGCAGCCCTGGGTGGGAGCCAGCTGGGAAGGATTTGTTATCGAACAGATCCTCAACCTGATGTCTGCTGGTAGTTGGGTCTTTGAGGCCTACTACTTCAGAACCACAGATCAGCACGAGATCGATTTGGTGATCGATCTTGGCCGAGAGCGATGGGCGATGGAGGTGAAGCTCACCGCTTCACCAAGTACTTCTGATATGCAGAAGCTGGAGAAGACAGCGGACATGTTGGGTGCCTCGCGACGGTTTCTGGTGACCATGTCCAAGAATGTTGAGGGTGATGACAAGCGATGCTCATGCGATTTGCCATGGCTGTTGCAGTGGATCGAGGCCCAGGCTCCATGACTCGTCTAGTGGCCTTGTTTCTGAGCTTGGGTTTGTTTACGGCGCAGGCCCCTGCACAGGAGCTTGCCTACCCGGAGTTGCTCAATCGACTGGTGGATCTGGATTGGTTGTATACGCCGCCACCTGCTGGTGAACGCTGCGTTCTGTTCTCCAGCTATGACCGCGCCATCCAGAAAGGACCCAAGGATGCGGTGGCCTGGTATGGCAATGAAGACCGTGGTCATTACCTGCGCCAGGAGGATGAGCAGTATGTCATGGTGGATGTGGATGGGCCGGGTTGCGTGGCGCGCATCTGGTCGGCGAATCCCAAGGGCAGGTTGTTCTTTTATTTTGATGGGGCCCAACAGCCGGGTTGGCAGTGTTCCTTCAAGGAGTTGCTTTCCGGCAAGCTCTCAGGGATTCCGTGGCCTGTGGCCGGAGTGCAGGCAGAAGGTGGCAACTGCTATCTGCCCCTGCCCTTTGCCCAACGCTTGAAGGTTTGCACAGATCGCCCGGGACTCTACTACCAGGTAAATGTGTGTTTGTTCGCACCGGACACCAAGGTGGCATCCTTTACGCCGGCGCTTCTGCAACAACAGCAACAGGCCATCGCCAAGGTGGCGGCGCGCTGGCTGCAGCCGCCTGTGCAAAGCAGTGGCTTGCAGGCGGGCAGGCAGGTTTTGCTGACCACCAAGGAATCTGGTGTGCTCCGTTCCCTGCGCTTGGACCTGAAGCCTGGGTCTGACAGTGCAGCTTACCTGCGACAACTGCGTTTGCTAATCACTGCCAAGGGTCATGCGCCTTTGGTGGACGTTCCCTTCGGTGACTTCTTTGCTTGTGCCCCGAGTTTCAAGCCCTGCGCAAGCTTTGCCTTGGGAGTGGATGCGAAGAGCATCGCTTACTGCAACTTACCCATGCCTCTGCCAGCGGGGAGTACGGTGGAGCTTGTGGGAGATGTGTCCGGATTGCAGTTTAGACAGTACTTGGATTTTCAGCCGCAGCCACTGCCCAAAGACTGCCTCTACTTTCACGCTGCCTGGCACCAGAACCTGGACATCCCAACCCGGCCTTTGAGTGACCATAGGGTTTTGCATGTGCAGGGCCGTGGCCGGTACGTGGGTACCACCCTGGTGGTGCGCAATTCGGTGGCGCGGTGGTGGGGTGAGGGAGATGAGAAGTTCTTTGTGGATGGTGAGGGCTTCCCCAGCAGCTTTGGCACCGGCACGGAAGACTACTTTGGCTATGCCTGGTGTTGCTATGAGCCCTTCAGCCATGCCATGCACAGTCAGTCGCAGGTGGAAGGCCCGGCCAACTACGGCTACAGCTGCAACCATCGCCTGCATCTCCTGGACTCGGTGCCCTTCCAGGAGTCCTTCCGCTTTGACCTGGAGGTCTGGCATCTGGAGGAAGAGGCGAAGGTGGACTATGCCAGCACTGCTTACTGGTACGGTGGTTTGGATGATGTGGTGGACCTGCCGCCCATGCCGGAGGTGAAGGAGCGAATGCCGCGGCAGATGCCGGTGCTGGAACGCAGGTCGGTGGCCGGCGCCCTCGAAGCGGAAGGGCTGCGAGAGCGGCGACGCAGTGAAGGCCATGTGGTGCGGCCCGGGGCTTCATCCATGCAAGTGAGTGAGGGCTACTTGCTGTGGTTGGACCTGGAGACCATCGGCGCGGAACTGCAGCTGGAGCTGCCAGTGGCAGAGGCTGGGCGTTACCGCCTGCGGGCGGTGTTGGTGCATGGGGATGATTGCGGCATCCTGCAGGTCAGGGCCGGTGTTGAGTTGTTGAGCGAAGAGCTGCTATCCGAGGAGATCGATCTCTATGCTCCGGAATACCATACGGGCAAGGAGAGGGACTTGGGTGTGGTGCAGGTGGACCAGGCCGGTAGCATCCCTCTTAGCCTGATCCTCAAGGGCAGCCATGCCGAAGCCAAACATCCATTGGCTTTGGGCGTGGACTACTTCATCTTGGAGAAACAATAGTCTTGAAGCGCCTTCGCAAAATCCTGCTGCCTGTATCCGTGCTGGCAGTTGCAGGCTTTCTCTTCCTTTGGTTGGTGCTGGGGCCCGAGCCCTTGGTCACCGGGCCAAGCATCCAGGGTCTGGGCGAAACTTCGGCGCTGCTTTGCCGCTTGGATGCGGAGCCCAGCAAGTTGCAGGTCGTCCTGTCCAAGCAAGATGGTGAACCGCGAATTATCCATGAGGTCAAAGCCAGTGCTGACCACCGCATCCTGCTAGACAAGTTGACACCGGCCACCAGCTACCAGGGGGAGCTGCGTTCCCAAGAGGGCGAAGTGCAGGACAAGTTCAGCTTCCGCACGCCACCCAGCTCAGATCAGGCCAAGGTGCGTTTTGTAACGGTGGGCGACTCGGGCAGCATGCCCTGGTGGTCGGCCATGCACAAGTTTGGTTGGTCCCGCCTGCGCCCTGCCTTTGCCTGGGTTGGCAAGGGCAAGCAGTGGCGAATGGCAGAGCTGATGCAGGTTCGCAAGCCGGACTTCTTTGTCCACCTGGGTGACCTTTGCTATTCCCGTGACCTGCCGGTTGCCTATGGCGAAGCCTTCTACATGCCCTTCGGCCAACTGATGCGGAACACGCCGATGTATCCCATCATTGGCAACCATGATGCTTTGTTGCCCAGCCAGCCGCATAGCTACTTCGATGACCTGTTCTTCTTTCCACCTCATCCGGCGGGCGAGCGGACACGTTGTTATAGCCAGGCCTGGGGCAGTCTGCGCCTGGTGGTGTTGGACAACATGTATCAGGATTGGCTGCCGGGTTCGCCTTTGCACCAGTGGCTGGAGCAAACTTTGGCCCAGGCGACGGAACCATGGTTGGTGGTGGCTTGCCATTACCCCTTCTTCTCCGCCGGCCGGCATGCCGAAAACGAGGAACTGCAGAAGAACGTCGGCTCCCTGCTTGCCAAGCACGGCGTGGATCTGGTGCTCGCGGGCCACGATCACAACTACCAGCGCTTCAAACCCATTGCTGGGGTGACGCATATCGTGGTGGGTGGCGGGGGCAAGAGCATCTACGAGGTGCGGGACGATCCTCGCCTGGCCTCCTACAAGGAACTGCATGGCTTTTTGACTGTGGATGTCACCGGCGCCAAGCTGCAAGGCGAGGTGCGGGGCTTGGATGATGCCATCCAAGACCAGTTCACCTTGACCAAGGATCCCAAACAGCTGCCGGCCAACGCCGAGCGTGCGGCGCGGATCAAAGCGCTGCAGTAGACGTATTTTCCATCATTCATCTTTCGGCTTCTTCTCAGCCCTTCTAACTGCAACGGAGTAATTACCATGAGCCTACTGGACATCATTCGCAAACGCCGCGCCGTCAAACACTTTGACCCTGACCATCGCTTGACCGACGACGAACTTCGGAACCTGTGCACTGCGGGTGCCCTGGCCCCTACATCCTTCAACATGCAGAACCGACACTTTGTCTGTGTCGTTGATCCGGCGACCAAGGCGAAGATTTCTCCGGCGGCCTGGGGGCAAGAACATGTGCGCGACGCCTCGGTGGTCTTTGTGCTCACCGGCAATCGCAACGCCTACAAGAACATGGATCGCTACCTGCGCAATGCCCCGGCGCCGGTGCGTGAGATGTTTACGCCGATGATTCCGGAATGCTACGCCGAAAACGACGCCTTTGCCCGCGACGAGGACTGCCGTTCAGTTGGGCTGGCGGCCATGAACATCATGTTGATGGCCACCGAGATGGGCTACCAGTCCTGTCCGATGATTGGCTTCGACCCGGCCCAGGTGAGCGAGATTGTGGGGCTGCCCGAGGATCACGCGCCCTTGATGTTGGTGGTGGTGGGCAAGGAAACCAAGCCGGCTTGGGGTCGCATGGGCTTGTTGAACTTCGAGGAGTTGGTGTCCGTGGATCGCTTCGGCCAAAACACCATCACTGGCGAAGTTCAGGGCTGAGGTTGGTGGGCCTGCGCAAAGCTCCGGCGGCGTTGCAGCAGCACATACACCGTGGCGGTGAGGCAGAGGATGGCCGTAAGGGTCACCGTGCCTCGGGCCAGGAAATCCTTGGACAGGCTGCGCTGCAAAAAGATCCGCGCGGTGAAGGTGCCGGTGAACAGGATCAGCCAGAAGTGCAGGGCCAGGAACTTGTCCCCGCTGCCCTTTTTAAGACTCAGGTAATGCAGCGTGCAAAAGGCAATGGGGATCAGCAGTACGCAGAAGTGACTCTTGCTGCTCATGGGGGAGAGCAGCACCATGCCGCAGGCCACCGCGCCGATTTCGCCCAGGCGACGAAAGCCCAGCTCGGTGTTGGCCAGGCCTTTGCTCAGCCCTGGTCTTGAGCCCCAAAGGATCAAGCCCAGCACTCCCACCTGCAACACCATGGTCACCACCCGCAAAGTGCCGCGACCCATGTGCCAGAGACTCACGTCGAAGGTGTGGTCAGCAATGCTTTCCACCGGCGTGAAGAGTCGATACAGGCTGCCCGCCAGGTTCTGGTTCAGCATGTTCCAGGCACTCCAGGCGGCGCCCACCTTCTCTGCTGGCGCGCCGGCTCGCAGGCCACTGAGGAAGGTGTGGTAGTACTGCATGATCCAACTGCCGCCATCGCTGCGCGGGAACAGAAGATCCGGCAACCACAGCAGGAAGGCGGTGCCCAGGGTGAGGAAGATGGCGGCGCGGATGCGGCGTTGCCAGACAAACACCGGGCCGAACAGCAGCGGCGTGGCTTTGCAGGCGGCGCCAAAGCCAGCGAAGAAACCGCTGCGACCTTCATGTTGGTGACAGGCCGCCCGTGCCGCCAGCATGAGAGCTAGCAGGACAAACAGGTCGTGGCTCTGGTTTTCCAATGGCGAGGTCAGGTGCCGCGCCGCCAGCAGGAAGATGATGCAGAGCATCCAGCGTTTCTTGCTGCGACTCAGACCTGGGGGATCCAAGCTGTAGAGGAAGGGCAGCAGGCTCTGACGCAGAAGACCGATGCACCAAAGCAGCAACAGGATATTGCAGCAGTACCATACCGGCCGGTGGGCATACTGGGGCAGGAAGGCGAAGGGCAGGAAGGGCAGGGCAAAGAAGGGTGGGTAAGTGAAGGCCTTGAACTCGTCGGGGCGATAGATCTCTTCGCCGGCCACCATCCGTTCCGCGGCCAGGGTGTAGACCTGCAGTTCGCCCACCTTCTTGTTCAGGCGGAAGTTTTCATTGTTGGCGCCGATCAGACTGAGCACGGCGGCCACCACTATCGCCGCCAGCAGCAGAATGATCTTGTTGCGCTTGCTTAGCATGCAGCTTGGTATTTAGCCCTTCAGGCGCAGCCAAGGCACCACCTTGATTGCTTCAAAGGCGATAGCTCGACTCATCTTGCTCTTGCCCAGGTCTCGATCGATGAAGTGGATCGGCAGTTCCTTCACCTTGGCGCCGGTGCGCTTGCTACGCCAGGTCATTTCGATCTGGAAGGAATAGCCATTGGTGACGATTTCTTGCAGGTCGATGCTGGAGAGCAGGGCGGCGCGATAGCAGCGATAGCCTGCTGTCCAATCGTTGACGGAAAAGCCCAGGAATATCCTGGTGTAGAGGTTGGCGCCGCGGGAAAGCATGCGGCGACTGGCCACCCAACCTTCGGTGCCACCGCCACCCGCATAACGACTGCCAATGACCAGATCTGCATCTTGGGAAGCGTGCAGGAGGCGGGGCAGGTCCCAGGGCGCATGGCTGAAGTCACAGTCCATCTCCAGGATGCGCTTGTAGCGATGTTCCAAAGCCCAGTGGAAGCCGGCCAGGTATGCGCGTCCCAGTCCCTGCTTCTCCTGCCGGTGCATGACATGCACGCCTTCGAAGCGCTTGCTCAGTTCATCCGCCAGTTGACCGGTGCCATCAGGGGAGTTGTCATCCACCACCAGGATGTCGCTGTCCGCGTAGGTTCGGATGGCCTTGACCATGGCCTCCAGGTTTTCCATCTCGTTGTAGGTGGGCACAACGACCAAGGAACGGAAAGGGAAGCTATATGGTTTTGGCGGCCGTACGGCTTCGCCTGGTGCCAGGTCTTTGATGACCGCTGTCCAAGCTTCCTGTTCTCCTTCAGGCACCACTGCAATTCTTGCCGTCTTGATGCCGCCGCTGGCCAGTTCTTCCAAGACTTCAAAGCTGGGCACCAAAAACACCTGATCAGCATCTGGCTGCCATGGTTTGGGCAGGTCTTGGCTTTGGGTCAGAACCTGCACCTGGCATTTCGAATCCAATAGGGTCATTGGGGAAGATTGATTCTGGAAGGACTCCAGCCAGGTCTGCCAGCGCTTGGGAGAGCCCAAGTCGGTGCTGGCCTGCTGGCTGGCATTCATTGCTGTGGGCCCTTTGTTGGTGCTGGCATCATGGGACGGGATGATATGCCCAAGCTGCCCAGATCTAAAGACTTAGTCTTAAGGCTTAGTCTGGCACGCCGCCGGAGAAGGATGCCCCGCTCTGCTGCTTCCGCCGACGTCGGCGCCGCTGGACCAGTTCCTCGTCATGCTGTTTGGATTGACGGGAGCTTTGTCGGGCCATCATGAAGAACAGGCCGACCAGCAGGGTGATGCCTGCCGCGAAGCCGATGCCCACATACTTGGTGAAGGGGTGTTGGTGGATCACGTGGCGGCGCATGTTGGCTGCCACGAACAGCGGTGCCTGGGTCACCTCCGGTGGTTCCTCCAGGTTGGTGAAGCGCAGGTTCTTGAAGAAGTAGCCGGTGGTTTCCACCGTCTGCAGGCGCTGCCAATCACCCACGTCCTCGGGGATCCACAGGGGCACCACCAATTTGCCCAACCGTGGCAGGCGAATCCAGACCTCACTCCAGTGCTTGATGCCCAGCGGATTGACTTCAGCTCGGTAGACCCGCCCCTTCATGAACAGACCAATGATGCGCATGGGGTGGCCTTGTAGGCTTCGGCCCTCGGCGATCTCGCGGTACTGCGGCTCCAGGGTAAACACATCTGGCAGCGGCTCCTCCTGCTGGCGTTTGTGGTTGACGGCATAGGAGGCCAGATGCCAGAGGGCTTCGTTCTGGCCGTCTGGCAGGGTGGTGGCCATGTCCGCCGTGTCCACATACTTCCGCTCGCTCAAGGTACCTGGCACCACCTCGATGTGGCCGGGACGCACCTGACCCAGGATGCTCGGATCCAATTGCAGAACCGCGGGCCAATCTGGTTGCGCCGCATAGAGACGAGGGCCCACCAGCACCGGGGCTTCCTTCACCTCCTCCGGCAAGAAGTCGTCGTGCAACTTCATGAAGTAGCCTTCCATGCGCACCCATTCACCCACTTGCGGCGCGCTGTCATTGGCGAGGGAGTGGTAGAAGCTGACCAGTGCACCGTCGGCAGTGCGCAGTCGGCCTTGGTAGACTTGATATCCTTGCACCGGATGATTGGCACCGGACTGGGAGTGCTGCTCCAGGATGCCCTTGCACCAGAGGTAGGCGCCGCGTTGGCTGGCTGGCGCTCTTTGCAGGGCGGCTACATCCAAGGGCTGATCCGGCATACCCAAGGCCAGCGCCAGGTCAGGGGAGACGTTCAGGGAGAGGCGCAGCAGGTGGGCCAGGGGTTCCGGTTCGATGATGGCTCGCTGGGTGGCGGTGCCATCTTCAATCCGGCTGAGGATGTTGGGGTCAGGCCGCAGGGCGGCAACGGTTTCCGGGGCGAAGACGTCGCGCAGGATGGTGGGACCGATGGGCTGGTTCAGGCGCTCTTCTTGGCCCGTGGGTAGGAAGAAGGCGAAGAGCAGCAGGCCCAGGACCAGGCCCATGGCCATGATCTTGCCCTTGTCGCCCATGCGCAGTGGGTGCCGGGATCGGGATGGCGGGAGTCCTGTCATGCTGCCTAGGATAACGCAGCTGGCGCTCTAGGGTTTGCTCTTGTTTTGAGCCTGCTGGAAGAACCGCGCCTACTAGGCATCGCGTCTGCTAGGCATCCATGTGGAACAGGTCGCCCAGGTTGTGGTTGGCGATGTCCGCTCGATCCACCACCGAAGCGCCAGCCACGCCCAGGGTCACGCCCACCACTTCGGCGATCTGCTCCGAGGTGGCGCCCAGGCTTTTGGCCTTCTTCAGGTGGCCCTCCAAGCAGCCCTTGCAACCCAAGGCCAGGGCGGCGCCGATGGCCACATACTCCTTGGTCAACAGGTCCAGATGCCCATCGGTGTAGGTCGTCTTGTAGAAGCCCATGTAGGCCTTCTTGATCTCCGGAGTAAGAAGGGCATAGCTGCGCATCTTCGAGCTGGGGATGCGACTATCGTCCAGGATGGGTTCTTCGGACTCGGTCCGCTTTTGCTTGTCTGCCAAGGATCTCTTGTGGGGCTGTAGGTTGGGGGAGGTGTGACTCTTACGTAGGGCAGGCGGTGCGGGTGGGAAAGTCTAAAAGAGAATTCCTGGCGGCCTTCTGGCAGGCCTTCTGGCGGCCGCAGACCTGCTTAGCTGCCGAGGGTGACTTGTAAGCGCACCAGGCAGTCCCGGTCCGAGCCCCGCTCCATGCATTCGAAGGCCTGACCGAAGTTCATCCAGGCAAATTCGCCGACGGTGGGGCCGGGGCGCACCGCCTGGATGGGTTGGTCCGGCGAGCCGGCCTGGTAGGCGAAGGGCCATTCCACCACGCCCACGTCGCCAAACAGCTCCTTGCTGGGCTCCAGGCCAATGATGTGCATGGGCTTGTAGATGCCCGTTTCCGACTTCACGTGGCGCACGATGGCGTCCTGCAGGTGTTCTTCGGGGAGCACATTGCCAATCACCGGGGCGAAGGGCCACTCCTGCGCCGGCTTGTGCCGCAGCAGCAGGTATTGAACTCCCTGGTTCAGCACCTGAAAAATGAAGACTCTGACTTGATGGTCAATTCCAAACATGACAACTAGACCTAGGCTCATGATCGGAGCCGGCTTCGCTTCCTTCTGTGGAAACTTATGCAGAATTCCACAAGGAGGCCTAAGTCTATCATATTTGGCTAGTTACACATCTCCCTGCGGTCTTGATGTGGGCTTTTCCGTGACCGTTTCTAGTTTGGGCTGCAGCTGATTGGCCAGGAAGGTCAGGGAGTGGGGCAGGGCCCCTTGGTTGTAGCCGCTGCGCCAACCGTGGCCGCCGCCGTCCACCAAGCGCCACTGGTGTGGGATCTTCAGCTTGGTCATGGCCTCATGCAGGGCCGTATTGGTGCCTTGGAAGCCGTAGCGGTCCTTCGAGCCGCAGTCGAAGTAGATGTTCAGGCTGGGGCGATCCTCCTCTTTCAGGCTGGCCACCTGGAACAGGGGGTTCTCCCGCTGCCACTTCTCCTGGTCCATGGGCTCACCAAACAGACCGCCGACCATGCGCTTGGCCCAGCCACCCCGTCGTCCCTGCAGGCTGCTGGGATCCTTGGGCAGGATGGCGGCGGAATGGCTGGCCACCGAGCCAAACAATTTCGGGTGCTTGAAGGCCAGGCTCAAGGCTCCCAGGCCACCCATGCTCACTCCCAGAAGGGCCCGGTTCTCACGACCGCTGCGAATCCGGTACTTGCTCTCCAGGTGCGGCAGCAGATCCTGCATCAGCATGTCTTCCACTGCGCCGCCCCGCTCAGAGTTCATGTAGAAGGAACGACCGCCCTCCACGCAGACAAAGATCAGCTCCGGCAGGCTCTTGTCGCCGGCCATTTTGTCCAGGACTGCCTGTCCAGGTCGCTGGCTGAAACGCCGGTGGTCCTCATTCAGGCCATGCAGGTAAACGATGAGGGGATAGTCCCGATCCTTTGCCGTCTCGCTGTCGTAGTCCTTGGGCAGGTAGATCCCATAGGGGCTCTTGCGGCCCAGGGCCTTGCTGTTGAATTTCTTCTCGGCAAAGCTCAGATGTTGCAGTGGCTCCGCTTTCGGGTAGCTGCGGCCCCATTGTGCCCAGGCCTGGTTGCCTGACAGGCAGAGAAGCAGCAGGCTGAAGATGGCGATGCGCATAGGGTCTCCTGATCTTGTTTCTGGGTCCGGGTAGAAGGTAGGGAGAGACAGGCCAACTACGAGTGTTCCTCCAGCAAACACGAGGATTCCTTCGGCGATTCCGGCAGAATGCCCGGCATGGACAAGCCCGCCCAGGAGATACAGCAGCAGTTGGCAGTATGCCTGGCGGGCCTGGCCAACTTTGAGCAGAGTCGCCAGGGTGCAGCGGATTGGTCCTTGGACAACATGCAAACCATGCTGTCCTGGCCAGGCGGGTCGTTGCCGACGGGTCTAGCGATCCAAGTGGGAGGGTCCAAGGGCAAGGGCAGCACGGTGCTCTACCTGGAAGCCCTGGCCAGGGCGGCGGGATTGCACACCGGTGCCTACCTGTCGCCCCATCTCTATCAGGTCAATGAGCGGATCCGGCTGGATGGGCAGTCACTGTCCGATGCCAACTTGCTGGCAGCCTTGCAACCCATCTTGACCCGGGCGGCAGCCGAGCAATTGCAGCCCAGCTACTTTGAAGTGCTCACCGCCGCCGCCATGCGTGCCTTTGCCGCGTCCGCTGTTGAGCTTTGTTTGTTGGAAGTGGGTTTGGGCGGGCGCTTGGATGCCACCACCGCTGTGCCGGTGGATGCCAGCATCATCACCGGCATAGAGTTGGAGCATACGGATGTGCTGGGTGACAGTATCCAAGCCATCGCCGCCGAAAAGGCGGCCATCATGCGGCCGGGCAAGCCTGCCTTCACTGCTGCACAAGGTGAAGCCCTGCAAGTCATCCAAGCCCATGCCCGCAAGGTCGGTGCGGACCTGCAGGTCATGGGGCAGGACTTTGGCATACGCAAGCTGCAGGACCACAAGAGCCATTGGACCGGTACACTCTGGGATCGGCAGGGGGCAGGCCAGGCATTCCATCTGCCCCAGGCCAGTGCCTTTGAACTCACCGCCCTGGCCCTGGCCTTTGCCAGCCTGCGCTGTTTATTGCCGCAGATTGATTTTCCCCTGGCGCCAGTGCCCCGGCCGACCCTGCCGGGACGCTTCCAGGAGGTAGTTTGTGCCGATGGCCAGGCCCTCATCCTGGATGGCTCGCATACCCTGGCCTCCATGACCCATCTGGCGGCGGAGCTGCAGCGTCGATATTCGCAACAGCTGGAGCAGCAGGGCCTGACGGTGCTTTATGCCAGTGCTCAGGATAAACACTGGTCCGCAGCATTGAGACCACTGTGGCCCTTGGTCGATAGATTCCTGGTCACCGAGCTGTCAGGAGTTCACTGTGCTGATCCCGAAGAGATCGTTTCGTGGCTAAGGAGCCAGGGCGCACAGGCTGAAGTCGTCAGTGACGTGGCAACAGGCAAGAACATTCTCCTGCGCAGTCCCGGTTTGCGATTGGTGACAGGCTCCTTCTATCTCATGGGAGCATTTCGTGAATTGGCTGAGGCAGGTGACGAAGCAGAATCTCTATGACCCAGTCCCTAGTTCCTACAATTGTTGAAGACCTGTTCCTGACAGAAACCTTTTTGATCAAGGGCAGGATCTCCAACAAATACCAACGCCTGGCAAAGATGTTGGAGGATTACGAAACCGGTTTCTTGCAGGTGCAGGATGCCACCATGGTTTCCCTGTTGGGCACGGAGGTGATCCGCACTCCCAGTGTGTTGGTGAACCCCACGGAAATCATCTTTGCCCATGAGTTGGTGGATGTGGCCGGCGATGGCGTGTCTCGCTCGCTGGCTGACAACTCCAAGACCACCCGTATCCGCGCCTTCTACAACGGCGCAACCCAGCTTGAGCTGTTGGGCAAGGTCGAAGCCAATGCCTACGATCCCAACCACAACTCCAAGCGCCGTTACTTCACCATGGTGGAGCCGGTGCTGCGCGGCCTGGACATCACCGGCAACGAGAACCTGAACATCCTCAAGGATCTCTCCTACGCCATCGTGCAAAAGTCCAAACTCGCCTATATCTACGATTTCAGCTAGCGGCGTTTGGAAGATGGGTAAGAAGGGATAAGACTTCCCAACTACCATCATGCTCCACCTGCTCCCTATCCAAGATGGTCCTGCTCGCCCTGGCGTGGATCGCTTTTACGCCTGGCTGGTGTTGCTGGTGGGTCTGGGCTTTGTGGTGGCCTTGGCCCGGGTAGATCCCGATGTCCGTGGCCATGGCACCCACGAGCAATTGGGCATGGATGCATGTAACTGGCCGAAGGTTTATCACATTCCCTGCCCTACCTGTGGCTGCACCACTGCTGCCACTCACCTGGTGCATTTGCAGCCGCTGCAAGCCTTTAGCACTCAGCCTTTCGGCGCCACTCTGGCCTTGTTGGGAATCCTGCTGGCGATCTTGGCCCTTTACTGCCTTTGCCGACGTAAAGCCTTCCTTGGAACCTTGGTCTTCCTACCCTACGGGACCATGATGGTTTCTCTGCTGGGTCTACTCCTGCTCTCCTGGCTGTACACCTACCTGACTTTCGCCCCTTAAAGTTCTTCCCCGAGTTCCGACCCATGCATTCGGCAGCTCATTGCAGTTTGCATCAAGATGAATCACCACCTCTCTCTGTTGGCCCTGGCATTTCTTCTGCTCTCCGCTTGCGGTGGCTCAGGAGGAGGGGGCGGCGGTGCCAGCAAAGGCTTCCTGGTCTACCGAGCGGATCAAGATCAGGATGAAGTCTTTGAATTGTTCCTGGCGGATCTGGGCGGCGTCGGTTTGCCCCAGCGCCTGAATGCAGCTCTGATTGCCGGTGGTGATGTGGATGCCGCTGGTTTTGTGTTGAGCGAAGACGGCAGTCGCCTCATGTATGTGGCGGACCAGGATGTGGACAATGTTCTGGAGCTCTACACCGTGAATCTGTCTGCCCCTGGTGTAAGTAGCAAGGTGAATGCGGCGCTGGTGGCCGGCGGTGACGTGTTCGATCTGGCCTTCAATCCAAGTGGCAGCCTGGTCGTCTATCTGGCGGATCAGGATGTGGATGACCAGTTTGAGTTGTACCTGGTCAATCTGGCTACGCCCGGTGTCAGCAACAGGGTGAATGCGCCCTTGGTTGTCGACGGTGACGTGTTCGACTTCGCCATCAGTCCCAATGGCAGTGGTGTTGCCTACCTGGCGGACCAGGATACGGATGGGGTGCTGGAGCTGTATTGGGTGGTTGCCGCTGGTACCTCCAACAAGCTCAACCCAGCCCTGGTGTCAGGTGGTGAGGTGGTGGATTTCCGCTTCAGTGCCGACGGCAGCTTTGTTGTCTATCAAGCTGACCAGGACACGGATGGTGTGTTTGAGCTTTACCGTGTGGATGTAGGAACTCCTGGGTCCAGCAGCAAGGTGAGTGACAATCTGGCGGTGGGCCGTTCGGTGGCCAGCTTTGCCATCAGTCCTGATGACCTATCGGTGGTCTATGTGGCGGACCAGGATAGCAACAACGTCAATGAGCTTTACCTGGTGGATCTGGGCAGCCTGACTGTGTCCAGCAAGCTGAATTCGGCGCTTGTGTCCGGCGGCGAAGTGATGGAATTCCAGATCAGTCCTGACAGCACAGGCGTTGTCTATCTGGCGGATCTGGAAACGGACTTTGTCAACGAGCTCTATCATGTGCCCTTCAACAACCTGACAGCCACCAGCAAGGTGCATCCGGTGCTGGTGAATGGTGGGGATGTGCAGCCCGGCTTTGTCTTCAGCGCGGATAGCACGCGCATCTTCTATCGGGCGGATCAAGACACGGACAATCTGTTGGAACTCTATGCGGTGGAGACGGCAAGCTTAGGCATGTCCAGCAAGCTGAGCGCCAGCCTGTCGGCGGGCCAGGCGGTGTTCGAGGTCGCCGGTACCGGTAGCAGCAACTGCGTGGTGTATCGAGCCGATGGGGATGCGGTGGGCGTGGATGAGGTCTATGCGGTGGAGCTTTCCAACCCGGGGGTTTCCATCAAGCTGAATGGGGCCCTGGTGCTGGGTGGCGACGTCACCAGCTTCCTGCCGGTGCCCTGATTCCAAGGCTATGTCCGTGAGGCTTTTCCCTCGATCGCTACTGGCATTGGTCTTACCCAGGGAGTTGTGAACGAAAACCAAGGCCTGCGCTTGGTGGGCTGAATGGATGCAGCGGGTTTATTTGGGAAGTCCAACAGTGTGGTCACAGTGGATGTTTGGGTATTGTGCTACGCATTGTGATGCAGAGGCTTGATCAACGGATCGAAGAATAAGAATCCTGAATTGGAATATCTGCTCGCTGCCTAGCCCTCGTTCAACGGACAACTATGTGCCTCATGCTCTACATCGGCTGCAAAAAGGAGTTGCCGGTCAGCACCTCGCCGGACCTGAGAGTCGAATATGTCGATGAGGCTCGACAATGTGTGCTGCAATGGTTCTCGCTGCCTACGGTGCGGTTCATTGGCGCCCACACGGGTTGCAGTTGCGGGTTTCCATCCGTCATATCCGAATCCCCGATCGAGTGCTACTCAGGCATGCCGCTTGAGTCCGATGAGCGAGCGGCAGACCTTCTCAGTGTTCGCGCACTCCTCTCGTTGCTGGGCGAGGTCTTGGCTTCCGGCCAGAGGGTCGAACTGTACCCGGCATGGGATGGCGACGAGGGTGTTGTTCCGAAGGGCGTTATCAGTTGGCAGATGGATCAACTAGAAGCGGATCAGCTGTTCTTCAATGAAGGGTTCATGCACGTTGTTCATGGATCTACAAAGGTCGTTTAATCACGGCTCGCAGCCGACGCGTCAGAAGCCGAATAGTTAGCAGCACAAAGGCTCTTGTTTGGCATGCTTGTTTGCAGCGGTATACTCATTGAGGGCTCTTCGTCTGATGCGGAGAAGTGAGCGTTGCAGGCGCAGCCAAGGTCCTAGATCCGCGAACCTTGGCTCGGGTCCTTTTTCGAAACCCAAAGGAGGTTCTCTAATGTCTATGGCCCAGAAATTCCGTGAGTTCAGAAGCAATGGTCTGATGTTCTCCATCGCCTTTGGCATTGTTCTGGCGCAACCCCTTGGTGCGCTGATCAAATTGCTCTTGGGCGATGTTATATTTCCGCCCATCCAAGCGTTGTTGGGTGGACTGGACTTTTCGCAGATGGGGGTGCGCCTCACAGACGACGGTTTTCGTGGGCAATCTCATATCCTGGCCTATGGACAGTTCATCGAAACAGCGTTCTACGCCGTCCTTCAGGTAGCCGTGATCGTTCTTCTCTTCATGCTCTTTGTGCCGCGTAGCAGGAAGGCAGAGATTGCCTCTCCACAACAAGACACAGAGCAACAGACAAGCTAAAGTAGTAGATATGCGTCAATGCCACGAAGTCGACTTTGAAATCATCGGTGACGACCTGCAGATGGTCACCGTCGAACTGGATCCCGGGGAAACCGTCATCGCTGAAGCCGGCGCCATGAACTACATGGAGGAAGGGATCAACTTCGAGGCCAAGATGGGGGATGGCAGCAAGCCCGAGCAGGGCTTCTTCGGCAAGCTTCTCGAGGCGGGCAAGCGCAAGATCACCGGCGAAACCTTGTTCATGACCCATTTCACCCATCATGGTAGCGGCAAAGCTCGGGTCGCCTTCGCTGCGCCCTACCCCGGCAAGATCATTCCCATCGACATGGCCAAAACTGGCGGTGAACTCAAGTGTCAGAAGGATGCGTTTCTGTGTGCGGCCATGGGTACTCGGCTCGACATTGAATTTTCCCGTAAGCTCGGGCGGGGTTTCTTCGGTGGCGAAGGTTTCATCCTGCAGAAGGTGTCTGGCGATGGCATGGTGTTTCTGCACGCCGGCGGCACGATTGTGGAACGCGAACTCCGAGGTGAGCGCCTCCGCGTGGATACTGGTTGCATCGTCGCCTTCGAGCCGAGTGTTGACTACGACATTGAACGCGCCGGCAGCTTGAAGACCTCGATTTTCGGTGGCGAAGGATTGTTCCTTGCGACGCTGAAGGGTCACGGGCGCGTCTGGCTGCAGAGCCTGCCGTTCAGTCGCCTTGCGGATCGCATCATTGCTTCAGCACCATCTGCCGGTGGCAAGGCGGTAGGTGACGGGTCGATCCTCGGCGGTCTCGGCCGGATGTTTGAGGAGTAGATCGGCACAGCAGCCCTTGCCATGGTGATTCCGACATTCTGCATAAATTGCAGGTTTAAATAGCCAAAACTGATTAGATCAGCCTCAAAATGAGGAAGTGATTGTCAAAAACTGCATATTGTGCATGATTTCCGCCTCACCCTCGCCGAGCGGGATATTCTTCCCCAACTCCCTAGGGGGGACTCAGTTACCAGACACAAAGCACAATCAGGGATGGAGCAGTGACAGTAGAGCAAACAATGGATGGGGTGAGCGGCGCCGATACCGCTTGGATGTTGGTGGCCTGTGCCATGGTGTTGTTGATGACGCCGGCCCTGGCCTTCTTCTACGGCGGCATGGTGCGTTCGAAGAACGCTCTGAACACCATGATGATGAGCTTCGCCGCCATGGCGGTGGTGGGGGTCTTGTGGGCGGTGGCCGGTTACAGCCTGGCCTTTGCTCCGGGCAATGCCTGGATCGGTGGCGCCGCGCACCTGTTTCTGGATGGCGTTGGTCTGGAAGCCAAAGGCAGCATTCCGCACCTCTTGTTCATGGCCTTTCAAGGCACCTTCGCCATCATCACCGCGGCATTGATCTCCGGTGCCGTGGTGGGGCGCATGCGCTTTGGTCCCTTCCTGGTGTTCCTTGGTTTGTGGGTGCTCTTCATCTACGCCCCCCTTTGCCATTGGGTATGGGGTGATGGTTGGTTGGCGCAGTTGGGTGCCTTGGACTTTGCCGGTGGCACTGTGGTGCATGTGAATGCGGGCATGGCTGCCGTAGTTGCCGCCCTGATGCTTGGACCCCGCAAGGACTTTGGTCGCCAAGCCCTGTTGCCGCACAACGTGCCCTTCGTATTGCTGGGGGCTGGTCTATTGTGGTTTGGTTGGTTTGGTTTCAACGCCGGCTCAGCCCTGTCGGCCAATCAAAGTGCGGCCCTGGCCTTTGTGAACACCATGTTCGCCCCCACCGCTGCGCTGCTGACCTGGATGCTGTTGGACTGGTGGCGTACCGGCAAGGTGACGGCTGTGGGTGCCGCCACCGGCATCGTTGTTGGCTTGGTGGCGGTGACTCCCGCCGCCGGCTTCGTCGGACCCATGGCTGCCATGGGCCTGGGTGCCCTGGCCGCCGTTCCCTGCTACTTCGCCATTGCCCGGCGCGCCCAGTCGCGAATGGATGACTCCTTGGATGTGGGGGCAGCCCACGGCCTGGGCGGCTTGGTCGGCGCTTTGTTGGTGGGGCTGTTTGCTCGCGCCAGCTGGGGCGACGTGGAGGGTAGCTTCAGCCAGCTTGGTGTGCAGGCTTTGGCGGTGGTGGCCGCCATGCTCTTCAGCGGCCTGGGTTCCTTCGTGTTGTTGAAACTCATCTCACTGGTCACGCCAATACGGGTGAGTGCCAAGGATGAAAGTCGCGGCTTGGATGTTCCCTTGCATGGCGAAGCTGCTACCAGTACCGGCGAAGGTGCCATCCTCTTGCAGCCATTGTCGGAAGTGAAACCATCGGCGCATGTTGACAGTGCTGCCGGCAAGTTGTTGGAGGGCAAGGCATGAAACTGATTACTGCGATCATTCGACCGGAGAAGGTCAACGATGTGTTGGAAGCCCTGTTCCGGGTGGAAGTGCGAGGCCTCACCCTCTCCTCTGCTCGCGGCCACGGTGGCGAGATGGAAGAAGTGGAAACCTACCGGGGCACCACGGTGAAGATGGAGTTGGTGGACAAGGTGCGGGTGGAGATCGGTGTTTCCGATCACTATGCCGAAGCCACCATCGACGCCATTCAGCAGGCGGCGCAGACCGGCGAAGTGGGCGACGGCAAGATCTTTGTAGTACCCGTGGAGCAAGTGATTCGCATCCGTACCGGTGAGCGGGATGAAGAAGCGGTGACGCCGGGGGCTGTGACATAGCCCTTAGGGCCTCTGCAAGATTTCCCGGATATGGGGCCCTGGCTTGCAGAAAGCTGTGAATGCGGCCATGTCAGCCTTGTAGCCTGGGAGAGTGGGTGTTTGACTGTGCGCTCTAGCAGGGGGACTTTCCCCCAGCTTTGCATTTCAGACGAACAAACACATGACTCTATTGAAAACCAGCATGGCCTGCCTTTTGGGTTTGGCCATCACCGCTTGCGAAAGCAAGCCGGAGCCAAAGGTCAACGACTCCGCTCCTAAAGTAGTTGACACCCCTGCAGTTCCAGCCAACAACGAAGCGCCAGTTGCCAAGATGACCACCGCGTCCTTGGAACTGGCCAAGGTTCCTTGAAACGGCTGTGTCGCCACCGTGCGTGGCGCCATTGCGGCATTTGATGGCATTGAAATCATGGACTTGAAGGCGGGCGAGACGCCTTTCAAAATCAGCTACGACGCCACCAAGGTGGAGCTGGACAAGGTGCTGACAGCTCTTGAAAAAGCTGGCGAGCGCACCACCGTGGTGAACTAGACGCTCCGCTCCCCAATCCCGAGGGCCTTGGTCACAGAGACATGTGGCTCTCGGGATCTGGGTTGACTCCTCTGTCTTTGCCTTAGTCCTTCTGCAAATCCCGCAGCATGGTGCGGTAAGAAGCGAAGCGGCTGGCTGCGATCTTGCCCTCTTCCACTGCCCTGAGCACCGCACAGTCCGGTTCCGCATCGTGGGCGCAGTTTCGGTAGCCGCATTCCGAGATCAGGGGTTTGACTTCGCGGAAGCAGAAGGAAAGGTCCGTCGGCGTCAGGCCCTGCAAACCAAAGTTGCGGATGCCTGGCGTGTCCAGGATGTGTCCGCCTCCCGGCAAGGCAATGAGTTGGCTGTGGGTAGTGGTGTGCTTGCCCTGGCGAATGCGACCCAGCGTGCCCACCCGCAAGTTCAAGCCCGGCACCAGATGGTTGATCAGCGACGACTTGCCCGCACCCGACGGTCCGCTCAGCACCGTCACATGGGCGTGCAAAAGTTGCTCCAGGGCCTGCAGGCTTTCCTTGGTTTCCTTGCCTTCCGTCAGGCTGGTTTGGAACACCAGATAACCCAGGCTGCGGTAGAGCTCCGCCCAGCCGGCGCCCTCTTTCTTCTTGTCCCGATCCAGCTTGGAGAGCACCAACACCGCCTGCACTTCTTCCCGCTCCGCTCCCGCCAGGATGCGATCCACCAGTTCCGGCAGCAAAGTTGGCTCCCGCACCGACGCCACCACCATCACCAGGCTGATGTTGGCCGCCATCACCTGCACCCGGTTGTCTTCGCCGCTCTTTTTCCGCGCCAACTGCGAAGTGCGCGGCAGCACCTCCTGAATGGCGCCGCCGTGGATGGTTCCATCCTGCTCTTCCAGGTTCACCAGCACTCGGTCGCCCACTGCCACTGGGCGTACTTCTTCGGAACGGTGCTCGAACAAACGCCCCCGCAGCGCCAGGATGTGGGTGGTGCCCGCAACCTCCACGTGGCAAACCTTGGCGTCTACCCGTAGAACCAGTCCTTCCTGCAATGGCGTATTCAAAAGAGAAGCAGCATTCTGCGTTGGTTGGTCGTCTGGCTCCCAGTCCCACTGGTGTGTTGCATCTGGGGAACGCCAGGAGTTTTCTGTTGGCCTGGCTAGCCATTCGATCCGAGCAGGGGACTCTACACCTGCGGGTGGAAGATATCGACGGGCCGCGTATTAAGCCTGAGGCGGAGACAGCGGCCTTGCAGGATCTGGCCTGGTTGGGTTTGGACTACGATGGGGAGATCCTGCGGCAGTCGGAGCATTTGCCCCGCTATGGCGCGGTGGTGCAGGATCTCTTGCAGCGTGGTTTGGCCTATGCATGCACCTGCACCCGTAGTGAAGTGGAGCAGGCCGCATCGGCGCCCCATGAAACTTGGATGGATGCGCGCCCCTATCCTGGCACTTGCAGGGACAAGTATGCTTCGGTTGCCCAAGCCAAGGCGGCCTCTGGCCGGGATCCCGCCATTCGCTTTCGGGTTGAGGTGAAGGCCATGTCCTTCGTGGATGCTTTTATGGGGCCGCAAGAAGGATTGATCACTGGCGACTTTGTTATTCAAAAGCGGGACAGTGGACCGGCCTATCAGCTGGCGGTGGTGGTGGATGATGCGGGCACTGGCATCAACCATGTGCTGCGCGGTGATGACCTGCTGGCTTCCACGCCACGGCAGTTGCTGCTGTATCAGGCTCTGGGTTTAGAGCCGCCGGTCTTTGCCCATGTGCCTTTGGTGGTGGGGCCGGATGGCAAGCGTCTGGCCAAGCGGCACGGTGATACTTCTTTGGCCCACTATCGAAAGCAAGGCCTGGAGCCGGCGCAGGTGCTGGGCTATCTGGCAGCGCTCTGTGGCTTTGTGCCCTTGGGGACCCGCTGCATGCCACAGGACTTGCTGGCGGACTTTGACCTGGGCAAGCTCAATCCGCAGCCAGTGCAAGGGACGACTATGCTGGATTCGTCGCCGCCTTCTTGAGTTCCTCTGGCTTGGGATGGTTGTCCATGAAGCGCAGGTAGTGGCTGGTCATGAAAATGGCGCTGCAGACCACGGTGAACACAATGCCTAACAGGGGTGCGATGTTTCGCCAAACAGGTTCGGTCATGCCGCTCATGGGCAGGTGATTGTAGGACAGGGTGGAGCTGCCCAGGGCCAGGATGTAGGGTGGTAGGACGTTGTTGGTTTTGGGAATGTCACCGGCATAGGTGTGCGAGAACAAGATCCAGGCCGCCAGCAGGAACAGCAGTTGGATGGTGACCAGGCGTCCATTGCCAAACACATCGCTGGTGCTGCTCTGCAAGGTGTCGCGCAAAGCATGCAGTGGGTTGTGGGGATGCAGGGCGGCGGCGCCGGGCAGGGGGGCCAGCAACAAGCCGGGCACCACTAAGAAGATCATGCTCAATGGGCTGTCGATGTTTACCATTCGGCAGATGAAGGTGACGCCGGCCACCAGCAGGAGTTTGCCGCCCAAGATGGTCAGGCCGTAGCGGCGGATGCCGCTGAGGAAGGCAGCGCTGCCTGGCTTGTTGCCCTCCCGGTGACTTTGCAGCAGGCCAACCTGGCCGGCCAGGCAGAGGCTGGCCAACAGCAGCAGCCAGAAGTTCAGCCGGGCCCTGCTCAAATTCACCCCCGCATCCAATTGTTGCCAGAGAGCCTGGGTCAGGCCGAAGGGGCTTTCTGACAGGATGTGTGAGCTGTCGTTGCTCAGCAGCAGCAGGAATACCGTGCCCAGGGAAGCCATGGCCGCCGGCACCAAGAAGGCCGGGGCTGAAACCATCAGTCGCGTGGCTCGCAGGATGGGCTGGTGGTTGCCCTTCGTTCTGGCCGATCTGCCCCGCTTGCCGAAGAGGAAGAACAGCAGGTTGATGCCCAGCACCAACAGCAGCAATCCCAGGAGAATGGTGAGGAAGGGGTTCAAGATGGGTGGTCTTCGGAAGAGGAGGAGGAAGAGTCAACGTGGCCCAGGGCCGGATATTCTGCATTCTAGCAGAGCATTGAAAAAGTCATTCAGGCCCAGCAGGCTCACCTTGTTAGTCTAATTCTTTTCCCCCACTGCTTTCCATGCCGCAATCAAGTCCAAGTCAATCCAGTAAGAACCCCCTGGTGCGTCGCTTCCGTGCCGCCGCTGCCGGCGAGGCTGAGGAACTCATGCTGGCCGATGGCTTTCGCCTGGCACAGGAAGCCTGCCAGGCCAGCATGCAGATCCTGGAACTGGCCTGGTCACCCAAGCTCTTGGCGCGGGAGGGTGGCGAAGCCCTATTGGATGCCTGCCGCCAGCAAGAGCCATTGGAGCACGAATGCAGTGACAAGCTGATGGCTCGCGTTTCCAACCTGCGGGATCACCAGGGCATCTGCCTGTTGCTGCGTCGACCGCAGCATGCGCCGGCAGATCTGTTGGGCAATGGGTCGCAGGCGGCTTTGTTGGTGGTGGCAGCGGGCATTCAGGATCCGGGCAATCTGGGGGCGATGATGCGCACGGCGGAGGCCGCCGGTGCTACCGGCTTCATCGCCCTTGCTGGCCAGGCCCACCCTTTTCGCGACAAGGCCCTGCGCGGTTCCGCCGGCTCGGCTTTCCGCCTGCCCTGCTGGGTAGAGGCGCAGCCTGCAGCAGTGCTGGACTTTCTCAAACAGCAGAGCTTGCAGTTGGTGGTGGCGGACAGTTCCGGTGGACAGGACTGTTGGTCCGTGGATCTGCAAAAGCCCACGGCCTGGATCATGGGTGGTGAAGGTGCGGGTGTGCCGGCAGAATTTTCCCAGGCCGCCGATCAGCATGTCTGCATTCCTCTGCAGGATACGGTGGAGAGTTTGAATGTGGCGGTGGCCACCGGCATTCTGCTGTTCGAAAGCAAGAGACAGCGCTCGTGAGTCTGTTTGAAAAACCAGCCCAGCGTCCCCTGTCCGATCGCATGCGGCCGAAAGATTTGGCAAGCTATTTGGGGCAGGAGCATCTGGTGGGTGGGGACAAGGCCCTGCGCCAGGCGCTGCAAAAGGGCGAAGCCGGATCGCTGATCCTCTTTGGTCCGCCGGGAGTGGGTAAGACCACTCTGGCCCTGATCATGGCGGAGATTTCGGATTTTCACTTTGAACCCTTCTCCGCCGTGCTCAACGGGGTGAAGGAAGTGCGTCAGGCTGTGGCCCGCGCCGATGAAGTGCGCAAGATTGAAGGGCGGGGCACCCTGTTGTTCGTGGATGAGATCCATCGCTTCAACAAGGCGCAGCAGGACGCCTTCTTGCCCTTGATCGAAAGCGGTCGCATCGTGTTGGTGGGCGCCACCACCGAGAACCCAGCCTTCTCCGTCATCGCGCCTCTGCTGTCCCGCTGTCGGGTCTTGCAGTTGCAGCCTCTGCCAGCCGAAGCCCTGGCCAAGCTGTTGCACTTGGCGCTCAGCGACAAGGAACAGGGCCTTGGCAGTCAGGAGTTACAGTTGACCGATGAGGCGCAGGAAAAGCTGATCTTGCTGGCTGGCGGCGATGCTCGGCGCTTGCTGACCACCTTGGAAGCCATGGCCACAACGGCGACGGCGCAGAGTTGTCTGGATGTGGAGGCAGTGATGGAAGCGGCCCAGCATCGCAGCCTGCAACACGACAAGTCCGGCGATGCGCATTACGACTTGTTGAGTGCTTTGCACAAGAGCCTGCGCAATTCGGATGTGCAGGCCAGCGTCTACTGGTTGGCGCGCATGCTGGAGGCCGGTGTGGATCCCATGCAGCCGGCGCGGCGTATGTTGGCCATGGCGGCGGAAGACATTGGCCTGGCGGATCCCATGGCCTTGCAGGTGGCTACTTCGGCCATGCAGGCGGTGCACAACCTGGGTCTGCCCGAGGGGCGTCTTCCCTTGGCGGAAGCGGCGATCTATCTGGCGGCGGCGCCGAAGAGTAACGCGGTGTTGCGGGCCATTGATGGTGCGAGGAAGTTGGTGCGAGAAGGCGAGCAGTTTCCCATTCCCCTGCACCTGCGCAATGTTCCCACTCAGTTGGCCAAGGAATGGGGCCACGGCAAGGGTTACCAATACGCCCACGATGCGGATGGCGGCGTTACCGACATGGACTGCTTGCCGGAAGCCCTTTTGGGTAAGGAGTTCTACAAGCCCACGGACCGGGGTTTCGAAAAGCGCATCCAGGATCGTATGCGCGGAGCAGAGGGTAACTCCTAGTAGAAAAAGCTACTGCCTGGATGGTGCGAATGAACACGGCTTGGCATCGCCAAGACCCACAGCCCACAATCCTTTAAGGAAAGCACCGTAACTATCTTTAGTTACTTAGGTAATGACCATATCCCCAGAACCATGACGACGACCTTGAACGATCAACGATTCCATCCGATAGTTGCCCTAGGCGATGGAAAGAAAATGAGCGCAGCACACCGTAGAAGTTGGAAATCCCGGTTCTCAATCAGGGTGTTGATGGAGAAATTGGCAGGAGGCATGTCGGAAGGGCTGCGGTCCGCCTTCGACCCCCTCGGGCAAGCACCATTTCCGGGTGGTCGCTTTCGACCCATCGGGTTAAGGAAAAGCACCGAGCAGGCTCTTTGGGGTGATTGGTACAAGGTTGGCCAGGACTTCGAAGAGGCCCACAATAGGCTTGGTCGAGAGATTGAGGACGTGAAAAAACACCGCTAGGAGCCAAGTGGAAGAACCTGGCATCGGTGAAGAGAATCCTCAGGAATTCCCTGATAAGGAATTAGAAAAAACACCGCCCAGGCAGGACGCCGAAAGTCTCTCCATCAGTAAAAGTGTTTCTATTGCTGCTTTCTCTTCTTCTGTCTGGCAGGGACCAGTACCACCCCCTGAGCTTGCGGATCAATACAACCAGATTAGCCCTGGCCTTGGCACCAAGCTCGTCGAAGATGGCATAGAGGAGTGCCTGCATAGAAGAAAAATGGAGGTGGATGTACTCCAGGCCCAAAAGCAAGAGCTGCAACAGGAATTCGATCTTCGGAAAAACGGCCAGAACAAGGCGCTCATTATTTCAGCGCTAGGATTCCTCACCGCAGGCACTATTGGAGTTTGTATCGGTGGCACTGCTGGTGCTGTTGCGGCAAGTACTATTACGGGCCTTAACTTGACGGCAATCGTCTTGGCAATGATTCGGGGTGCGTCTCATGCAGTCCAAAGCGAATCGGAAAACCAAACTCCTTAGCAATCCAATCCTTGGGTATTATTGCTTCCGACCGGGGCTTCGAAAAGCGCATCCAGGATCGGATGCGCGGTAACGAACCTGCTTAGTTCTTGCCGTTGGGGTGGCAGTTGTAGCAGTTCTGGCTGGCGTAGACATAGCCATTGACCTCTGAGTGGTCGTTATCCGTATCTGTCTTGTTGTGCTCGTGGCAGTCAATGCAAGTGAACTGCCGGAAGTTACCTGGGTTGGTGTGGCAGACGCTGCACGCAACATTATGAGGTCCCTGAATCGGGAAGCGATGGTTGAACACGGCTCCCTGCCAGGCGGTGGTGTTGTGGCACTGCAGACAGTTGGTGGAGTATCCACTTGCCGCATGGTCAGGATCGTTGGTGCCATCGTAGTCGTCTTGATGGCAGCCTACACAGGTAGTGGGAGTGCCTTGGAAGACGCCGCCAATGTGGCACTGGGTGCAGTCCAAGGTGGCGTGCGCGCCAGTCAGGGGGAAGAAGGAGTGTACAATGGCATTGCCCTTCCAGGCGGTGGGTTGATGGCAGCGGCGGCAGTCGCGAGTCCAACCCAGTGCCAGGTGGTCTGGATTAGTGGCCCGTTGCAAGTCACTCTGGTGACAGGATTCGCATTCCACATCGGCGCGCTGGAAGTTGCCTGCCTGCGCACCGGGATGGCAGCGGAAGCAAGCTACACCAGCGTGGGAGCCGATGAGTGGAAAGCGGGTCAAGTTGTGTTTGCGCACCTGGTCATTGGGTAGCCAGTTGTTCTCCGTATGGCATTCCTGGCATTGCACGCCTAGTTGCCGTTGGTGAATATCCAGGTGGCAACCACCACATCCCCGGCGCGCGTACTGGACTACCGGACCGCGGTCGTTGTGGCAGCGCAGGCACTCGGCAGTGTTATGGGCGCCGTTGAGGATGACACCGGTTTCCTTGCCGTGATCGAAGACAAAGTCTTCTTTGATTTTGTGCCACCCTTTTCCCACATGGCAGAGTGAGCAGTCACCACCAGGGAATTTTCCATGTGGCACCACTGGTCCATGGTCGTCTTGCCATCCTTGCTGAGGCGGCGCCGGCTTCCAGCCAAACACGGCGCAGGCCAGCGGCAGAAGCAGCAGTGTGGATAGGATCCAAAGGCGAAGCTTCTTGCCAGGTTCGGTGCTTGTGGTTGGTGCCATCAGGAGTCCTGCTGGGAAGATCAGTATAAAGACAGTTGGTTAGTGCTTACCGTTGGGGTGGCAGTTGACGCAGTTCTGGCTGGCGTAGACATAGCCATTTTCCCCCGAGTGTTTGTCGTCCATTTTGGTTTTGTTGTGCTCGTGGCAGCTAAGGCAATTGAACTGTTGGAAATTGTTGGGGTTGGTGTGGCAGACGTTGCAAGCCAGGTTGTGTGGCCCTTGGATCGGGAAGGTGTGGTTGAAGACTGCTCCCTGCCAGGTGTTGTTGTTATGGCATTCCGTGCAGTTGGTTGAGAATCCACTTGCCGCATGGTCAGGATCGTTGGTGCCATTGTAATCATCTTGATGGCAACCCACGCAAGTTCGGGGTGTGCCTTGGTAGACGTTGTTGATGTGGCATTGGTTGCAATTCACGGTGGTGTGCGCACCGATGAGTGGGTAGGTGTTGTGCAGGAAGTTGGCACCCGCCCAGCCATTGGTGTTGTGACAGATCGTGCAGTCGGTGGAGAAGCTGCTGGCCGCATGGTTGGGATTGGTGGTGCCATTATAATCCGCCTGATGGCAGCCCACACAGGTGCGCGGCGTTCCCTGGAAGACACCGTTGATGTGGCATTCCGTGCAGTTCAGGCCCGTATGCAGACCAGTGAGGGGGAAAGTATTGTGGTTAAACATAGCGCCCCCCCAGCCGTTGGTGTTGTGGCAGGTGGCGCAGTCGGTTGAGAAGCCACTGGCCGCATGGTTGGGGCTGTTGGTGGCATTGTAGTTGTCCTGGTGACAGTCCTCACAGTTTCGACCGGTCCCCTGGTAGACGCCATTGATGTGGCACTGGGTGCAATTGACGCCAATGTGTTGTCCAGTGAGTGGGAAGTTGTTGTGATCGAAGGTGGCGCCCATCCAGGTGTTGGTGTTGTGACAGATGGTGCAATCGTTTGAGAAATTGCTGGTCACGTGATTGGGGTTGGTGGTGCCGTTGAAGTCGTCTTGGTGGCAGTCCACACAGTTGCGACCAGTGCCCTGGTAAAGACCGTTGATGTGGCATTCAGAACAGTTCACGCTGATGTGAGCGCCAACCAGTGAGAAGGTGTTGTGGTTGAAGGTGGCACCCTGCCAGGTGCTGGTGTTGTGGCACTGCATGCAGTCAGTGGAGAAGCCGGCGGCGGCGTGATTGGGACTGTTGGTGCCGTTGTAGTCGTTTTGGTGGCAGCCCACACAGGTGGTTGGGGTTCCCTGGAAGACGCCATTGATGTGGCATTGGGTGCAGTCCGCCGCGGCATGTTCGCCAGTCAATGGGAAGAAGGAGTGCACAATGGCATTGCCCTTCCATGCGGTGGGTTGATGGCAGCGGCGGCAGTCTCGAGTCCAACCCAGGACCATGTGATCTGGAGTGGAAGATAGTGTGGCCGCAGCGGCAGTTGTTTGCAGGTCACTCTGATGACAGGATTCACATTCCACGTCTGCCCGCTGGAAGTTGCCTGCCTGGGAACCGGGATGGCAGCGGAAACAGGCCACGCCAGCATGGGAGCCAATGAGCGGGAAGCGGGTCATGTTGTGCTTGCGCACCTGATCCTTGGGTTGCCAGGTGTTCTCCGAGTGGCAGTCTTGGCAAGCTATGCCTTGTTGGCGTTGGTGAACATCCAAGTGGCAGCCACCACATCCCCGGCGCGCGTACTGGGCTACCGGGCCGCGATCGTTGTGGCAACGCAGGCATTCGGCGGTGTTGTGAGCGCCGCTGAGAGCGACACCGGTTTCCATGCCATGGTCAAAGACAAAGTCTTCTTTGATTTTGTGCCAGCCTTTTCCCACATGGCAGAGGGAGCAGTCGCCGCCAGGGAATTTACCGTGTGGTACCACGGGACCATGGTTCTCTTGCCAGCCTTGCTGGGCCGGCTTGGGCATCCAGCCAATCATGGCGCAGGCAAGAGGCAAGAGCACCAGCATGGATAGGATCACAAAGCGGAGCCTCTTGGGACGTTCGATGCTTGAGTTATGTGCCATCAGAAGTGCTTCTGGAAAAAGAAGGACAAGGTGAAGGCGTCTTGGAAGTCGCCAAAACGGTAGTCCATGGAGAAATTCAGATCCCAGCCCCTGCCGAGAATGAAGTTGGCGGAACTGGAGATGGATTGGTGGCTGTATTTGTCGGTGGCGCCATTGAGTGGTTCGTTGTCATACTTCGACCACTCGTAGCGCAGGTCGACGTAGGCCCAATTGAAATTGCGGGTGGCGGATAACCGGATGCCGTAGCCGGTATTGAACGATCCTTCTTGGTAGAAGAAGTCCGTGGCGACCTCGCCCCGCTCATAGAGCCAATTCCGCATACCGAATCGCAGATCACCGCCATAGCCGTTCTGCATCTGGTCTTCCCAGCGGTCCAGTCGGGTGTTGACGCGCAGATGGTCGCCTAGGTTGTGCCAGCTGTTCAGACCTAGACGCAGGGTACGGTTGTCGCGAATCTGGTCTGGTGGCAGGGTGTTGAATTCGTCGCGCAATAGCTCCGGCCAGCGCACGTGGAAGAAGGAGAAGCCCAGGCCATGATTCTGATTGATGCGGTAGTTTCCCTGAGTTTGCAGTTGGGTGACTTGCAGTCCCTTGGACTTGATTTGATCCCGGTCACCGTAGTAGTCCACCCAGACAGAAGAGTGCAGGCTGAGTGCATCCGTGGGATACAAGTCCAGATTACTCACCAGCAGATCCCGGTCAGGCGAGCCACGGTGCCAGGTTTTCTGTAGACCAAGTCCCAGAGTCATGAAGTCTCCTTCATTGGGTGCGTACTGATACAGCAGGGAGGATTGGAAGGAGTCACCGGTGGAGGTGGTGTGAAATGGTTCGGGGAAAGCACCCAGGGAGAGGCCCAAGCGACCGGATTCACCAAAGGAAATGTCAGCTTCGACACCGTCAACTTCACCCAGCTCTGGCAGCAGGGTTTGTAGGAAACGGCCTACCTGGAAGCGCACCGGTGAATCCGCTGTGTCGCCCCATTGGTAAGAGAGGCGGTCCAAGCGACCGTCAGCGGAGTAGTCACCTGGTGTGTTATCCAGTTTGGTTTCCCGGTAGCTCAAATCGCCGCGGAAGTTCAAGTTGCCGCCGTAACCCAGAAGATTGGAAGCCTCCAGGTCGGTGCCGGTGCGCGCCAGCAGATAACGATTGCTACCCATTTCGTTGTCCCAGGTATGGAAGCCCTGGCTGAACACCCGCCCACGCAGGCGAATGGGCCGGGCCGCTGGTCCTTGACCAAAGGCTGGTGCCAATAATGGTTGCTCCGGATCCAACTGGCCCAGAGGGGACCTCCATGGCAAATCTTCTTGCGCTCCGTTCTTTGGTTCTTCAATGGCCTCATCCTTGGGCGAGGATTTCTGCAAACGGCTCTTGGGTACCAGCACCTCACCCCGGGTGCCCGGGTCGAAGGGTGGCACGCCGGCTGGCAACTCAGCGCGGGAGTTGTTGCGGGAGACCACCTTGATCTCCGCTTGCACCGGCGCTTGCCCGGCAGGGAACAGGGTGAGAATGTCACCGGGTGCAAAGCCGGCTTTGCGACCCTTGTCCACGAAGACATTGCGCCCAGAAACGGCTGTGACCTGAGTCTCCACCCTCTGCATGCTTCGTTGCGTTTTGTCCTGGGCCAACAGGCCTGTCCAGAGGCTGCAGAACAGCAGGCAAGTCAGCAGCGTTTGCTTCAACTTGTTCATCGCTGCCTCCTCCTGTTGCTGTCATCGCCGTAGTCGCCGTGGCAGTCGGTGCAGCCAGTGCCCAAGGGCTTGTAGCGCACCAGGCTCTTGCCGCCGGGCAGGTAGTAGCTGCGGTGGCAGGCGCTGCATTCCAGGTCGCCATGGTTGCGGCTGGGGTCGAAGCTGGAGTCTCGGCGGTGGTCGAAGCTGAGAGTGTCGAAGCTGCTGCTGTCCTGATGGCACTTGCTGCAGTCCGTTTGCTTGCCTTGGCGGAACTGGCCGGCATGAGGATCCTGGTGGCAGTCGGCACAGACCTTGGAGGCTGGCGCTTCGGTCTTGTGGCAATCCTTGCAGCTAGCGGTGGCATGAGCCCCATGCAGGGCGTAATCGGCCCATTGCCCGTGATCGAAGCGTTTTCGGTCAACCTGAGTGAAGCTTTCGGTGTTGTGACAGCGAGCACAGCCGGCAGCGCCCTTCACCTTCTTGGGCAAGCCTTTCCGGTCAAAGCTGCCATTATGCACGTCCTCATGACAGTCCTTACAGTCAGCTGAGGTGCCGTGATAGCTGCGCCACTCTTGGCCTTTTTTCTGCTTGTGGCATTCATTGCAACCCACCGCCTGATGCGAACCGGTGAGTGGGAAGTCGGTTTCGTCGTGCATTGCCAGGGGGAAGTTTGCCGGACGGAAATGCAGGCGGTAGTGACAGTCCACGCAGCTCTGCTCTTGCAGGTTGGCATGTTGAAACTGTTGCTGGTGCGGATCTTCGTGGCAGGCCTGGCAATCTTCAGCCTGACGTCCGGAATAACGACTTGAGAATGCTGTTTCTTGCTCCGAGTTGTGGCACTGCTTGCACTCCAGGTCCTTGTGCGGTGCTTGCAGGCTGAAGCCGGTCTGTTCGTGATCATCCACGCTGAACTTGATCGCCGGATCGTTGAAGTCGGCGTGGGCCACCTGATGGCAGGAGGAGCAGTCTTGGGAAAAGTCCTGCATATGGGGTGAGTTGTGGCAATCAGCACAAGCGCGGACCTTCTTTCGCTCGGCCACATTGTCGATGCTGAAATCCTCTTCCTGCTTGTGGCAGTCCTTGCAGGCCACGCCCGCATGGGAATCTTGCAAGAGGAAGCGTTCGTCATGCTCGAAATTCGCCACACTGGTAAAGCTGTGTTCCTGGCCATGACAGTCGGCGCAATCGGCTAGCTTGCCATCGTGGGGATCTTCGTGGCAATGCACGCAGTCTTGGCTCTGGCCCAGGAAGCGGGGCTTGCCCTTGGCCAACACTGGAAGATCAGCGTCCTGATGGCAGTCCTTGCACTCAAGTTCCAGGTGTTTGCCGCTGAGTTGGAAATCCAGGCCGTCGTGCTTGTACTCGGCGACCGGCGGCAAACTTGCCAAAGTCCAGCTGCGTTCGCCCAGCATGCTGAAGTTGTGCCCGTGATGATCTGTGTGACAGGTGTGGCACTGTTGTTCCAGGCCATCTTGCAGGGTGCCGTGGATGCCTGCGGACTGATCAAGTTGCAGTTGAATGCTTTGATGGCACGCCAGGCAAGATGCTGTCATGCTGGTTTTCTCATCCCCATGACAATGATAGCAACCAGCACTACCGCGCAATTTCTGCTCTTGAAAATGGGCAGCGGCAAGAGGACCGGGTGAGCGTTGTCCCCAGTCCAGATAGACCAGCAGCACGACCAGGCCCAGGCTCAAGACAGCCAGTAACATTCCCTGTGGCCGTAACTGCATGGCTAGGGCCCCATGAATGTGCCAAAACGAATTGCGGTATAAATATGCGCCGCTGCCAGCAGCACCATCATCAGGGCAATCCACCTGTGCAGGTAACGCCAGGATGCCAGCAGTCCGCGGATGTCTTCGAAGCGGGCGGCAATCAAGGAGGTGCGATAGGCGCGTTTTGCCAGGTTGCGGATCTCCTGGATTTCAGGATCGGGAATGCCTTGCTGTTCGCCGTCATGTTGCAGTTGGGCAAGGGCGGTTTTCAGCTTGCTACTGCTAGTCAGCAACCCCATCAGTCGTTGCCAGAAATTGGACTGCCATTGGTTGTTGGCCACCAACTCCTGCACCTGCACGCGCACGGTTTCGCTGAAGCTATGACCGTGGGCATCCCATTCGCCGGACAGTGCCGCCATGCGGGTCTTGATTTCATCCAGGGCCAGCTCGCGACCGTTTGCAGCCTTGGGAAGCCAGGCATAGAAGTAACGACCGATGGCGCCAGTGATCACCAAAATCACCAGAGCCAGGAAGGCATGACCACCGACGGTGTTGCGCGGCTGCATGCCGCTGTGCACCAATACCAAGAGCATGGCCAAGACACCGGTGACCATGTGGTAGCTCAGCCAATTCTGCAGGGAACCAGCAATCCAATTGCCAATGCGGCTACGGCGCAGCAGATAGAGAAGGTTGGCGACAATCAGCAGGGTGGCCAGGATGGCCAGGCCCAGACCCAAGGCGCCGGCGGGCTTGAGCAGATCATGATGCTGATGATCAGGGCGCAGGGCGGCGGGCAAGCTGTAGTAGTCCTGGAACAGCAGCGCCCAGGTCATGGCCGACAGGCCGCAGATCAGGCTGGCCAGCAGGGCATGATAAAGACCAGTGCCTTGTTCAGCCGTTTCGATGGTTTTCGGTCGGTCCTTGGGATCGAAGGACACCCCGGCTTGTGCCAACAACTTGAAGGGAGGAATGCCACCGGCAAAGACAAAGACCTCATCATTGTCCATGGCCAGCAGTTCTGGTTCACCGCCTTCGCCAGTCACCTGCAGGGTGACCTGCTCCGGTGCAATCTCCAGTACCTGACTTTGGAAGATGACCTGCAGTTGACCTTGCTGCTGGGCAGCTTCCAGGTTGCTTTGATTGCGAGCCTTGATACGGAAGAAGGCTTGCTTGCGGTACGAGAGAGTGACCTGGTTGCCGTCTTGTTCCGCCAGACCCACTGCCGCTTCAATTGCGCTGTCGCCGCCGCCTACCACCAGGATGTTGCGATGCTGATAAGATTGGGCATCCAACAAACTGAAGGCCACCTTGGGCAGATCTTCGCCGGGCACGCCCAGCTTGCGAGGAGTGCCGCGGCGCCCCAGGCAAAGGCAGACATGCTGCGCGCGCACTTTTCCGTTTTTCGTGCGCACGGTGTAGATCCCCTGTTCATCCTGCTCCAGGCTGACAAAGTTTTCGCCGGTGCGTACCGGCAGTTGGTATTTCTTGGCCAGTCCTTCCCAGAGTTGCATCAACTCTTCCTTGCGGTAGCTGGTGCGCTTCAGCTTGCCGTGCAAGGGCAGGGATACGGGCTGGGTCATCACAAGTTTGCGCCGGGGGTACTTGGCCACGGTGCCGCCCATGTCCTCCTGCTCCAGCACCATGAATTTCAGACCCGCCTCCTTGGCGCCCAGCGCGCAAGAAATCCCCGCCGGCCCAGCGCCGACGATGCACAGGTCCAGAATGGGTTGCGGTTTTTTGGCAGGAAGCTCTGCTGCTGCCTGGCCGCCAGCCTGGCCACCACTGTGCACTGCTTGCTTCACCGCTGCGACTTGCCGCTTGGCAGGAAATGCCTGCATGCGCAGGGCGACTTCCTTGGCCACTGCTGCGCCATGGGAAATGGCAGTGCGGATGAGGGCGAAGCCGGTGACTTCTCCCGCCAGGAACAAACCGGGAGAGCCGACCGCTTCCAGGCTGTCAGTGAGGGATGGAATGTCTCGCCGTTCTTCCAGGTCGCCCAAGGTGACTGCCACTGCCTTGGTGGGGCAGGCTACGGCGCACAGACCATGACCTACACAGCGGGCACCATGAATGACCACCGCCTGGCCATGCACCATGCCCAACACACCGTGCTCCGGGCAGGCCTTCACACAGGCGCCGCAACCAATGCAGGCCGCCAGGTCCACCTGCGGGTACTGCAACTGCGCTTGATGACTGCCCAGCAACTTGGCTTCCTGGGTTTCCTCCAGGGTGGCTTGCATGGCACGCAACTGCGCCCTGCGCGTACGAAGGGCGAAGGTGGTGAGCAGTAGCGCCAGGATGGCGACAGTTAAAATAGTCCAGGCCAAGGTGTGCGAGTTCTCGGGTGCAGTTCTTCGATGTGGTTCTTGGCCAGCCCCCTCCCAGAGACTCTCCAAGCCGCAGTATCAAGGGTCTCTATCGAGAGAGAACTACGTAGCCAAAAGCGGTACTAGCCCAAATTTCCCAATTCCAGGCACGATGGCCAGGGCCGGAATTGGAACCTGCCTTGCCAAGGAGGCCTTGGATTCCAACTTGGCGTGCACGTCAGCTTTATCCCGCCATCTCCGCTTCTATGTCCGCCACCAAGCTTTGCAGCATGTCCTGGCCCACATCGAAGCGCACGCCGGCAGCGGCGAACAGCTCCGGCAGCGGTCGGCTGCCACCCAGTGACAGACCCTGGCGGTAAGCAGCAACCGCCGCCTGGGGATCCTTGCGGTAGGCCTGCCAGATCTGCAACGCGGCGATCTGTGCAATGCCGTATTCGATGTAGTAGAAGGCGTGACCGAACAAGTGACCCTGGGCCGTCCAGCGGTTGGCCCGGGCTTGTTCAAAGCCGCTGTAGTCCAAGCCGGCCTCAAAGCGATCCATCAAGCTCAGCCATTGGACCTGACGTTGCGAACGGCTGTGCTGTGGATTGGCATAGACCCAGTGCTGGAAGGCATCGATGGTGGCGATCCAGGGGAAGATGCGCAGCAGGCCTTCCAGGTGTTTGCGCTTGGCGCGAGCCGCCTGCTCCGGCCCGTAGACCTGCGACAGGTGTTCCAGGGCCATAAGTTCCATGGACATGCTGGCGGTCTCGGCGAACTCGATGGGTGAGTCACGGTACGAAAGCAGGGGGTCTTGCCGAGAGAGGATGGCATGGAAGGCATGGCCACCTTCATGCAGCAGGGTTTGCACATCCGAGTGGGTGCCTACCGAGTTGCAGAAGATGAAGGGCAGGCGCTCGTCTTCCAAAGTGTACTGATAACCACCTGGGGCCTTGCCCTTGCGGCTCATGAGATCCAGCAACTTGTTCTGTTGCAGGATGGCAAACTCCTTGGTGAAGCGGGGGTCCACTTCTTGAAACAAGGCGCGCACCAGATCGATGAGTTCGCCTTCGCTGGCGAAGGGCTTGTGGGCAGCGTTGCCTTCCAAGTCCACATCCAAGTCGAAGGGTCGCAGGCTGTCTACGCCTAGTTTTTTGCGGCGAGCCTCATTGAGCCGCTTTACAGCAGGCACCACCACCTTCTCAACCGACTCATGAAACTGCAGGCACAGCTCTGGCGTGTAGTCGAAGCGCTGCAGTTCCTGAAAGCGGAAGGGAGTGTAGGTCTCGAAGCCAGCATTGGCGGCCATTTTGTGGCGCAGCCCAATCATGCCGTCGAAGATCTCCTGCAGGGGTTCCCAGGTTTGGCTGCGGGCCTGCACCGATGCTTCGTAAGCTGCCTGCCGCCGCTGTCGGTCTTGATCTTCGTAGTACGGCGCCATCTCCTGCGGTGTGTGTTCCTTGCCTTCAAAGTTCACCACCATGGCACCCATGAGGGCCTGCTGTTTGGTTTGCAGTTCGGATTCTTGCGCCTGCAACTCTGTGTTCTCTGGGCGGAAGATCTCCTTGGCGCTGCGTCGCTGGTGAATCAGCACGTTGTAGCGCTGCGGATCCAATGCTGCCAACTGCTTGGAGTCCAAGAACTTTTGATCCAGTTCATCCGCCAGCACCTTCACCCGTGGGCTTACATCCCGCTCCATGGCCAGGTAGCGTTCCTTCGCCTCCTCGTCGTCGGTGTGACAGGTCATGCGGATGTAGCGGCGCGCCACTTCTGCGGCGATGCGGGAGAGCAGTTCACTCTCGTGGTGCAGCCAGGTTTCCAACTCTTGGACCGTGCTGCACTGCTGTTGTTTGAGTTCGGCAAACAAGGCTTCCAGGGACTGCAGGTTGCCGGCGTCCAGTTCCTGGGGGACAAACTGCCATACAGGGGCGGTTGGGTTCACAGCTGGGTTCATGCAGGCATTCTGCCGGGGCAGTGGTCGGAATGCTCGTACCTCTTTGTGTCTTCCCTGGGCGACACTGACCCTTGAGAAGGACCCCTAAGTCAGGCTGAATACGCCAGGAAAGGCCCATAACATGGGGATTTTGTCGTTTTGATCCTTGGCACAGAACTTGTCATTTATCCTGCGTTATGAAGCAGCTGATCAAGACCTGTGCAATCTTCCTTTTCGTTGGGCTCCTGACCTCCGCCTGCGGCAATCACCACAAGAAGGCGCAGCAAGTTGTGCCCCTGCAGGACCAGCCGGTGGCTTTGGATGTGGAGGTCTATGACCCGGTAAGCGACCTGGTCTGGCAGGATGTGGGAGTAAGGATTGTGCAGGGCGACGTTGAGGCAACCGGTTGCCTTTGCCCCAGCCCGCTGGTGGACGATTGGTTCTATACGGACCTGGATGGCCTGGTCTACTTCGCCCCAGAAGACCTGGCCTTTGCCGACATTGGTTTCTTGGAGGACAACCGGGGTCGCGCCATTGTCGGTTCGAGCTTTGACGAAGACGAAGCCTATGTGCTGCTTGAGGTTTGGGCACCGGGCTTACAGTCAGTGTTCTGGGAAGTGAAGGTGACCTGGGATGATCCCGTTGCAGTGATCTCCATTCCCTTCGAGGGATTCCCGATCCCAGTCCCGTAGAGATAAAGAGGTAAAGGGAAAGCGTTGGTCCACGCCGGATGACCTTTGGTCATCCGGCGTTTTTTGCGTACCCGGTTCTTCCCGACCAAGCTAATCCGCTCCTGCGTAAAGTCTCAATTGCAGGTGATTGGATCTGCTGATACCCCGTTGTGCAATCCATGGACTTGGATCTACAATCCGCACAGCCAATTCCGGCGCCTCCAGAAGGAGTCTCCATGCGCCCTGCCCATATTTCCCTAAGCCTCGCTCTGTTCGCTTCTGCCCTTGCGGCCCAAAGCCCCATCTATCGTTTGGACGGTGATGCTGCCAACGACTTCCTTGGTTGGTCGGTGAGTGGTGTCGGCGATGTGGACGGGGATGGTTCACCGGACTTCATTGTTGGTGCGCCACTTGCTGACCCCAACGGTTCTGAATCTGGCAGTGCGCGGGTGTTTTCCGGCAGAAAAGGAAGCATCCTCTATACCCTTGATGGAGATTCCACCCTGGACCAATTTGGTGTCTCCGTAGGCGGCGCTGGGGATGTAGATGGAGATGGCTACTCGGACTTTGTTGTTGGAGCATGGTTTGATGACAACAACGCAAGCAACTCCGGTAGCGCCCGAGTGTTCTCAGGCAAGAACGGCAGCATCCTCTATACCTTCGATGGCGATTCGGTTAGCGACCAATTGGGTAACTCCGTGGGTGGTGCCGGGGATGTGAACGGGGATGGCTACGCGGACCTTATAGTGGGCATCTGGTTTGATGATAACACTGGCGCTGATTCTGGCAGTGCGCGAGTGTTTTCCGGCAAGAGCGGCGGCGTTCTCTATACCTTTGACGGTGATTCCGCTGGCGACGCTTTTGGCCAATCGGTAAAGGGGGCTGGAGATGTGAATGGAGATGGCTACGCCGACCTTGTTGTGGGAGCAAACCTTGACGACAACACCGGCGCAGACTCAGGCAGCGCCAGGATATTTAGCGGCGTCAATGGCAGCGTTCTCTACACCTTTAGTGGTGACTCTGCTGGTGACCAATTGGGCTTTTCGGTTAGTGGTGCAGGAGACGTGAACGGGGATGGCTATGCAGACCTCATTGTAGGAGCCTTCGCTGACGACAACGGTGGTGCAGATGCCGGCAGTGCACGGGTGTTCAGCGGTGTGAACGGGAGTGTTCTCTATACGATTGACGGTGATTCCGCTGGTGATCTGTTCGGTTCTTCCGTAAGCGACTCAGAGGATGTGGATGGAGATGGCAAAGTCGACTTGATTGTTGGTGCCCGCTTGGATGGTGGCGCTACCGTGCCTGGTAGTGCGCGAGCCTGTTCCGGTGTCGATGGCAGCACCCTCTTTACCGTTGACGGCACATCCTTGTTCGAACGTTTTGGCGATTCGGTGAGTGGCGTTGGGGATGTGAATGGTGATGGCTACGCTGACTTCGTTGTTGGCGCCAGGCGAGCTGACGACAACGGCAACGAATCTGGCCGAGCTTGGTTGTTCTCAGGGATTCCCCTTCCATTGACTACGGATACCCACTTGATGTCGGTGGGTGCAGCCAGTGCGCAGAGCCTGAGTTTGGACGCGGGGGTTGGCAACGCCTTGGCCAGCTACTGGTTGTTCACCAACTTTGCTGCCAGCGGTAACGGCCCAGGTGTGACTTTTGCGCCTGGGGTGATCCTGCCTTTGAACTCTGATGTGCTGACGGATCTGGTGATCAGCTTGACGTTACTAGGTGGTGGCGGCCCGACCTTCGTGGGTTGGAAGGGCAGCTTGAATGCAAGCGGCCAGGCTTCAGCTTCCCTCAATACCTTTGCTGCAGTTCCAGTGGGCGTAGGAATCACTCTCAATCACGCTGCCCTGGTTTATACAGCAGATGGTTGTGGTGTTGGTTGCGACACCTTCCAGTTGGCTACCAACTGGGTGCCGATGACAACGGTGCCTTGATATGGGCGCAATGGATTCCTTTTCCATTCATTGACATCGTTTCGCTCCTACGCAATGAGGCAAGGCGTTTGCCCGTCCCTGAGCTCCGCGCATTGTGGCCTGTCAGCGCAGGTCCTAAACTTGGGGCCGGTATTCCCTTCGTCAGATGGAGACTCCATGCGCCATGCAACTGTGTTGATCACCTTCTCCCTCTTTGCGCCCCTCGCTGTGGCTCAAAGTCATGTCTTCACCCTGAACGGCGACGCAGCCTTGGACAACTTTGGCTATTCCGTAAGCGGCGCCGGGGATGTGGATGGCGATGGCTACGCCGACTTCATTGTGGGGGCCTTGAATGATGACAACAACGGCAGTGGCTCAGGCATGGCTCGGGTGTTTTCCGGTCGGACTGGCAATGCCCTCTATACCTTCGATGGTGATTCCGCCGGCGATCAGTTGGGTTATTCCGTCGCCGGAGCCGGAGATGTGAACGACGATGGTTTCGCCGATCTCATTGTTGGAGCCATCATGGATGATAACTCTGGCAGCGATTCCGGCAGCGCGCGAGTCTATTCGGGGGTGAATGGAGCTGCCCTCTACACTTTCAACGGTGAATCTGCGGGCGCCTGGTTTGGCTTTTCCGTAGCCGCTGCCGGTGATGTGAATTGGGATGGCTACGACGACCTCATAGTTGGCGCTCCCAAGGACTACAACAACGGCGGCAGAACCGGCAGCGCCCAGCTCTTCTCCGGTCTGAATGGTGATCTCCTCTTCACTCGCTATGGCGATTCCGCTGGCGATTGGTTTGGCTGGTCCGTCGCCGGTGCCGGAGATGTGAACGGGAAGGGTCACGTCGCATGGATTGTTGGCGCGCCGCGTGATGACAACAACGGCATGTCCTCAGGCAGTGTCCGGGTGTTTTTCGGTGTGTTTGGAGTCACCATCTACACCTTCAACGGCGATGCTGCTGGCGATTCTTTGGGTATGTCCGTAGCCGGAGCCGGGGATGTGAATTGTGATGGCAAGGCGGACTTCATCGTCGGAGCTCCCTTTGATGACAACACCGCTCTCGACTCCGGCAGTGCCCGCCTGTACTCGGGAGCGGATGGCACTGTTCTCTACACTCTTGACGGCGACGCTGTTGACGACTCATTTGGCTGGTCGGTAGATGGTGTTGGGGATGTAGATGGGGATGGCTGCGCCGATCTTATTGTTGGCGCGCTGTTGAACGACAACAGAGGCATAGACTCAGGCAGTGCGCGAGTCTTTTCTGGCAAGGATGGGACAGTTCTCTTCACGCAACACGGTCGATCTGCTGGTGATCAGTTTGGCACATCTGTGGCCGGTGCGGGAGATGTGAACGGCGATGGCGTTGCTGACCTCATCGTTGGGGCTACCCGTGATGACAACAATGGGAGCAACTCAGGCAGTGCGCGGGTGTTTTCAGGCGCCACTCTGCCACTCACTACCGACACCCATGTGATGTCGGTGAGTGTCGCCAGCACGCAAAATCTGAAACTGGATGGCGGACCAGGCAACGCCTTCAAGAACTACTGGATCTTCACCAACTTTGCTGCAAGCGGGAATAGCCCAGGTGTGGCTGTGGCACCTGGTGTTGTCATCCCACTGAATCCGGATCTGCTGACAGACTTTGTCATTGGTTTGACTCAGTTGGGTGGCGGCGCACCCACCTTTGTGGATTGGAAGGGCACCTTGAATGCCTATTGCAAGGCGCATGCTTCCTTGAATACCTTGGGTCCGGTGCCGGTGTTGGTTGGCGAATCCCTCACTCATGCGGCCCTGGTCTACACAGCCAACGGCTGCGGCCTTGGTTGCGACACCTTCCACCTGGCCAGCAACTGGGTACCCATGACGACGGTGCCCTGATATGGTTTCGGTGTTGAGCTATGCCTGACATCTGCCTTGAAATCTGATCACCATGTGACCAGATTTCAAGGCAAGAGAAAGCTGGGCAGTCGTGGATCTCTTCCTGCCATCCATTACGCTCGCATACTTGCTGGCCATGGAGAGTTCTTTGTCTACAACTCGCCCGCCGCCTCTCGCAGCTGCTGCTTGAGGGCGTCGGCCAGGCCCGAGTAGCGCTGCGCTTCCTCGTTGTTGCGCACCGCCATGCCCAGGGCCTTCTTCGATCCTACCAGCACCACCAACTTGCGGCCGCGGGTGATGGCGGTGTAGAGCAGGTTGCGGCGTAGCATCATGAAGTGGTCGGTGGAGAGCGGGATCACCACCGCCGGGTACTCACTGCCCTGGGAGCGGTGCACAGTGATGGCATAGGCGGGGACCAAGGAGTCCAGATCGGCGAAGGGATACTGCACCACCCGGTTGCCGAATTGCACCGAGACGGAGGACTTTGCCTTGTCCACCACGATGATGCGGCCGGTGTCGCCGTTGTAGAGATCCAGGTCATAGTCATTGCGGATCTGCATCACCTTGTCGCCCTGCCGATAGAACTTGCCGCTGCGTTCCACCTCCAGCTGCCCAGGATTCAGCAGGTTCTGCAGGCTGCGGTTGATCTTGTCGGCGCCGGCTTCGCCCCGATACATGGGGCAGAGCACCTGCACGTCCAGGATCGGATCCAGGTCGAAGCGCTTGGGGATGCGTTCCAGCACCAGGGTCTGGATCAATTCTCGGGTGTGGGTGTTGCTCTGGCTTTCCACCACGTAGAAGTCGCTGTCTTCGTCGCCGCTTTGTGGCGCTTCACCCAACAACAGGTTGTGGGCGTTGCGCACGATCTGCGACTGGCCCTGTTGGCGGAAGATCTGGGTCAGGCGGGTCACCGGCAGGGCGCCGGAGTCGATGATGTCCCGCAGCACCTGACCCGGGCCGACTGCTGGGAGCTGGTTCACATCGCCTACCAACACCAGCTTCATGCTCTTGGGGATGGCGCGCAGCAGATTGTAGGCAAGTTGAATGTCCAGCATGGAGGCTTCATCCACCACCAGCATGTCGCCTTCCAGCAGGTTGAGATCGTCGCGGCCGAAGCGATTGACGCCGGCCTGGAATTCCAACAGCCGGTGGATGGTGCTGGCGCCGCGCTGGGTGGATTCTTCCAGACGCTTGGCGGCGCGGCCGGTGGGGGCGGCCAGGCGCAGGGTGAGGTTTTTGGCGCTGAGGATTTCCGCCAGGGCGCGGATGATGGTGGTCTTGCCCACGCCCGGACCACCGGTGATGACGCTCACCGGATTTTCCAAGGCGTGCAGCACCGCCTGGTTTTGTCCTTCTGGCAACTGCATGCCGCTGCGCTGTTGGAACCAGGCCAGGGCGGACTCGGCGCGGATGGGTAGTGGGTTTTGGTTGCTCCGCAGTTCTTGCAGGATGCGGGCGGCGCCGGCCTCCGCCTTGTGCAAGGTAATAGGGTAGATGCGTTGGGGTTGGTCTTCTACCAGCACTGGTGGGCCCGGTGGTGTTTCCTGCCGGATGCGCCCTTGCTGAATCAGATCGGGGAGCTCTTGCTCAATGGCCACTTCTTCGCATTGCAGCAGGGCGGCGGCGGCCTGCAGTAGTTCCGGAACAGGCAGGTAGCAGTGGCCTTCCTTGGCGGCTTGGCCCAGACAGTAGAGCACACCGGCTTGGATGCGTTCCGGCGCGTCCGGCGCCAGGCCCAGTTCGCCAGCCAGGCGGTCGGCGGTGCGAAAGCCAATGCCGATGACGTCATCCGCCAGCCGGTAGGGGTTGGCCTGGATCAGGGCCGAGGCGCTCTTGCCGTAGCGCTTGACGATGCGGGTGGCCAGGGCCTGGCCCAGACCGTGCGCCCGCAGGAAGACCATGACCTCCTGCACCTCCTTTTGCGCTTCCACGGCCTCCACCAGCTCGGTGATGCGCTTTTGCCCCAGGCCCTTCACTTCGCCCAGGCGCTTCGGTTCCTCCTGGATGATGCGCAGGGTGTCGGTGCCAAAGCAGTCAGTGATGCGCTTGGCGGTGGCGGGGCCAATGCCCTTCACCAGGCTGGAGGCCAGGTAGGCCTGGATGCCCTCTAGGGTGCTGGGCAGGATGGCCTCGGCGGCCTGCACCGCCAGCTGGCGGCCGAAGCGGGCGTGTTCCTGGTACTGGCCTGTGAGCTTAACCCTTTGTCCTTCAGCAAGTTGGGCTAATTGTCCCACGGCGTAGAAGGGCTTTCCCCCCTCGTCGGGTTGGAAACGAGCCACCGCGAAACCGTTCTCCGGATTGCGGAAGGTGAACCGCTCCAGGGTGCCAGTTGCGCTGTCCTCCTGGGTCGGATTTGCTGCTGCTTTATTGTTACTTTGTGCCAACGGACGTTGCCCTGATGCCGATGAAGGCTATCCTCTGCCCCCCCCTAATTACGGGGAGGAGGCTTGTCGCAAGACTATCCACCGATGGGTCCCTTTCCACTATCACACCGTTCTCGCTAATGATTCGCATTCAAGTTCGTCCCAATGAGCCTCTCGAGTCTGCCCTGCGTCGCTTCAAGAGGCAGTGCAACTACGCCGGCATTTTCCGCTTGGCAAAGAAGTATAATTTCTTCGAGAAGCGCAGCGATTCAGAGCGTCGGGAACGTCGGGAACGCATCCGCACCATGCAACGTGCGCAGCGCCGTTTGCTGGGCCCCAGCAAGGTGCGTCGCTCCAGCCGCAAGACCAAGAGTCGGGGTGGCAGGGATTCCTCCGATGAGTTGGACGGCCGGTCCATCACCAGCGTCCCCGCTGTCGGCACTGAGTTCGTCAAGCCAGAATTCGCCAAGCCAGCTGCGGAAGAAGAAGCAAAGACCAGCGTGGATGTGCAAAGCCTGGTCACCCCACCAGTGGGTAGCGAAGGAACTGGCGCCGAAGGTGGCGCAGCCAACAGCTAGACTCCACCGAGTCGGCTCCATCCCGGGAGACTCCATCTTGGGAGGCTCCGTGGCGGGAGAACAAATAGGATGATCCCGCGCTTTCCCGGTGATCCACCCCTGGATTTAAGCCGACCGCTGGAGGAGATCAAAATCCAGATCCAGGCGCCCCTGGATGGCTTGCGCCTGGACGCGGCCCTGACCCAGTTCATCACCTGGCGCTCCCGCACCAGCATCCATCAACTCATCAAGGATGGTTTTGTGATCCTGGAAGGGCGCAGGGCGCGGCCCGCTTCGCGCATGCGGCAGGGCGAAGTGGTGGTGGTGAAGATCCCCAAGCGTTCGGTGCCCGATGAACCGGTGGCGCCGGATGACAGCGACATCGTGGTGGTGCATCAGGATGACTTCATGATTGCGGTGGACAAGCCGCCGGGTCTGGCGGTTCACCCTGCCGGGCGCCGCATCCATGGCACCTTGATCCATTATCTGCATCAGCGTTTCCGGCGGCCGGAGGATCCGGCGCACGATGTGGTGCCGCGCTTGATGCATCGCATCGACCGGGAGACTTCTGGTCTGATCATGGCCAGTTTGAATGAGGACTTTCACGCCCAGATCACTCGCCAGTTTGAGGATCGTCTGGTGCACAAGACCTACCTGGCGGTGGTGCATGGCTGCCCGCAACAAGATGAAGGTCTGATCGACTTGGGCATCGGCCCGGATCGCAGCTCTTCCATTCGTCTGAAGTTGGAGGCGCGGCGGGATGGCTCGGGGCAGCCGGCGCTGACTCGCTACCGGGTGCTGCAGCAGAACAAGCGCTATGCCCTGGTGGAGATGAAGCCGAAGACTGGGCGCACCCATCAGCTGCGGGTGCATATGACAGCGATTGGCTGCCCATTGGTGGGTGACAAGATCTACGGCGTGGAAGATGAGATCTTCCTGCAGTCCTTGGATGGTGCCCTGAGTCAGGAGAACAAGGAGCGGCTGGTGCTGGAGCGGCATGCTCTGCACAACCACCGTATCTCTTTCTATCACCCGGTGGACGCCAGGCAGATGGAGTTGACGGCACCCTTGCCAGCGGACATGGCGGCCCTGCTAGAAGACTAAGTCGTTTTAGTCGTCGTCGAAGGTGAGCTCGTCATCATCGTCGAAGGTGAGCTCGTCATCTTCATGTACGCCAACTAGAACCTGCTCTATGGCATCTTCTTCCGCTTGCTTATCCAGCATGCCCCGCAGCAGCAAATTGCCATAGGTGCCGTGCTCGGAAAGGGTCTCCAAGAAGCAGGTGAAGCGCTCGGTCTTTACCAGGATGGACAGTCCTACGTCGTAGATGCTAGGACTGACTTCCGACATGTAGGCGACCCGGGCAGGGAATTCGAAGATCTGCTCGCCAATGGCGACCTTGATCTTGACGAACTCATCACCCTTGGGTGGTTGAGGAGTGCGATAACGAAAACCGCCACCGCTGCTGACGTCCAGGATGACGCCGAAGCTCTGGTCAACGAGCATGGTGAGGTTGTCGGCGAACAAGCTGGCATAAGCCTCGGCGATGGCCCTGGCGTTGCCCCTTCTTTCTTTGATGTTTCTTCCTGTCATGTTGCAAAAGCCTATCACGGTGGACCGCAACAGGATTTCCGGTCTACCCGAACAGCCATGGCAGGAACCGCCAACGGACCTTGTCATGGCCGTCGTCTCGCTTGGTTTTTTTGCCAGGTCTGCCAGGCCGAGTGCAGCTACAGGTGCAGGTAATAAGGATTGGCAAGCTGATAACGGTCCGTACTCCGCAAGGGGTCCGGACTGAAATGCTCGTTCTCCTGCTCCCTCTGATCCGCCAATGGTATGGGGCGGTGGTCCACTTGACTGTGGTCCTGTTGGGGAGCTTCCTTGCCTAGGCCGAAGGCTTCTGACTGGGCGGTGATGGGGCTGGTGAGTTGTGGGGAGGTTTCTCTGGTGGGCATGGGAGGCCACCTCCTATGGGGCCGACTTTAGAGCCATCGCTCTAGTCCCGCAACTCCCATGTCCGCCTTGCCATGGCTCTGTGCTGCTGGGCCCTATGCCGCTGGGCCGAAAGCCAGCCCCAGCAGGATGGGCAGCAGGGCCAATACCAGGTAGAGCACCAGGATGGCCCATAACTCGCGGCGCAGCGAGGATTCCGGCGGTTGCGGCTTGGGCTCGCTCATGGGTACTCCACATTAGCCTGCAGCCGGGCAGCCCGCAGCCGGCTTGCGGCAAAGCCCAGGCAGGCCAGGCCAAGGGCCAGTCCCCAAGGGCTTGCGGCCAGTAGGGAAAAACCACCCCCGAGCAGGGACAGCACAGCGGCAATGCCCATCATGCCACCAAAGTCCGCGCCCTTGTCCTTGCTGTCCAGGTCTTGGGTGAAGGGAATGCTGTGTAGCCTTCGCAGGCAGAACTCCGCTGTCAGGATGGCCAGTGCCAGAGAGAAGGTGCTAAGTGAAAAGGCGAAGCAGAGTTTGGGCCATTCGCCGCCGCTGGTAAAGCTGAGGCAAAGCCAGGCCAAGCCGAACAGGGGGATCAGCAAATGGGAAGACAGGGATAACAAACTGGCCGAGCGGTAGAGCCTGGGTTGGATGTGTGGACTGGTATGAAAGACCCAACTGGAATTCTCGTGATCGGAGATGGGCAGGAAGGTCACCAGGAATGGCAGGAAGATAGCGGGGAACTGCAAGGTCATGCCCAGGAGCAATGCATGCCCCTTGCCATCCTGGCTGCCCAGCATGCTCAGCAGGATCATGGCGATGGGCATACCAAACAGTGGCAGCACCCGAGCGCGATAGCCGGGGCTGCGATAGAGCATGGTGGAGATGAATCTGGTCATGCCCAACAGCGGACCCTGTTTGGCCAGGTGTCGATCCAAATGGGCCAAAACACCGGGGCGCATGGGAGGTGTTTGCCGTTGTCGCCGACCCAGTGCAGCCAGGACCGTAGCCAGCAGATAGAGGGTGACGCCGAGAGCGCAAAGCAAGGCCAGTGCGCCTAGGTTGCTGCTGGGTTCGGCGAGAAACTTGCCTGCCCAGTACGGTGGCCAGGCCTGGGCCGAGCCGGGACCCAGGGGCAGATCCGCCGCACTGCCCGAAAGCTTGGGCATGCACAGGGCGATGCCAACAAAGCCGCCGCCTAATAGCAGGGTCTTCAAACTGCTTACCACCAACTGCGCCCGCACGACTCCCATGAACAACAAGGAGACTTGGTTGATGCAGGCCAACAGTCCAGCCAGCAGGCCAGCGCAGAGGCTGGCCATGCATAGGTAAACGGGGACTACCCAGAGTTGATGGCCACAGACCCAGTAGGCCAGGATGGCGGGGGGGATGGCCATGCCGGTGGTGACCAGGCAGAGGTAGAAGCCGCCATGCATGGCGCGGGCCAGGGTGAGAGCAGTAGCTGGTAGGGGGGAGGTGCGCACCAGCAATCGATCGGCGGTGGCGCGCTTGTGCCGTTTCGGGTCGCCCAACAACAGGATTCCCACCAGCAAGGTGGAGATGGAGAGGTTGGCAGCCAGATAGGCCTCGGTTTGACTCACCCCTTCTTCCGGCAGGAGGAAGGCGGCGAACAATAGACCAATGAAGGACTGGGCGAAGATGGTGGTGGTGAGGCTGCTACCGGATTCACCGGTTTTGCGGCTATGGCCGAAGAAGTCCAGCACCAGCCAGGCGTGCACCAGACTCGTGATGCCTCGCTTCAAGAACCCTTCTCAGCGAACACGGCGAAGGAAGAGGTGTAGCCATGCAGGTAGGTGCTGCCGTGCACGGGGCCAATTTCTCCACTGCAGAAAAAGCCGCCCAGGGGCATGCGACCCAGGATCTCGTGGAACACCTTGCTGTCGTGATGTGGCTCACCATATAGATGTTCGCCGCGGCCGACGCAGGAGAACAGCAGTGCGCCTTTGGCTTGCTTGGGCTCAGGCAGATGGATGTTGGTGCTGGTTTGCAGCACGTGGCGCAGGTCGTCGGCGCTGGTGGTGCCGTCGCGCAAATGGAATTGCACCGAGCGGCCCAGGGATAGCATTTCGCCCACGGCCAGACTGCCGGTCTGTGGGTCATAGCTTAGCAGGTTGCGAATCAGGAAGTCGCCGGGGCTGGGCTCATCGGTGGCGAAGGGATTCATGGCAATACCCAGGAACATGGGCGTGCGCTGCGCCAGTGCCAGTTCATCTCCACTGAGGCTTTGAATTTGTTCCTGCAGGAATTTGATGGCGGGTTTGCCATCGATGGCAACCAGGACGTTCTTGGCGGCCTTGGTAATCTGGCCCACCTTGCCGCAGGGCTTGCAGCCCTGCGCCACCATAGTGTTCAAGATGATGTTGCCGGCGAGGCCCAAGACGATGGCGCCGCTGTGATGGCATTGGCGGTCCAGGAACAAGGCGTTGCCGCCGGGTTGCTGGCTGCCGCTGGCCAGGCCACCGACCTTGGGGGTGGTGGGATAGGCAAAGTCCAAGCCGTCCAATAACTGCTGGGTGGAGAAGGTTGAGGGATCCGGCAGCAAGATGAAGCCCTCCGCCTGATCCGCCGCCAGGCCGGTGAGTTTGATCCACTCCGCCTGGCCCGTGTCACCATCGGGCAGCTCTTCGCTGAGGACGTGGTGGGCATGGATGTCTACCCCGGGGAGGGAGAGTGCGGTGACGCTGATTGCTGCCTGCCCCTCCACCTCAAAGCCATCGCCAATGATGCCGCCGCCGGAGCAGCCAATGAGGTGCTTGGGTGAAAGTTCTTCGCTGATCAGCACCGGCACCTGCTGCATCACATTGGCGAAGTGGTCCGAGGCAAAGACGATGCAAAGGTCAACGGATTCACCATGCAATGCCTTGCGGGCACTGGTGGCAGCCTCGCGACATGCTTCTTCCAGGTCAGACTTCGTTGATAGTGCAGAGCTAATGAGCATGAATTCCCCACCCCTTCATAGAATTTATGACAGCAAGGATCAAGCTTCCAATTCCACCAGGCAGTCATTGGGCAGGAAGTAAACGTACAGCTTGGGTTCCTGGGGCAGGTTAAGGGCCTTGGTGATTCCCTGGCTGTAGCTAAGTAGTTGGCCCTGGTAGCGGCTGGCGGCTTGGGCTGCCTGCTTCGCTGCAACAGCCGCCGTCTTCCAATCCAGAATGCTATAGCTGCCGTCAGCTTCCTCAATGAGCAGGTCTACCACCGCATTGCTTTGGTCCGTTTCGGTGATGAAGCTCAAGGAGATTTCGCGGTGCAAGCTGCTGGCCCTGCACAGTCGTTGGCGCAGGTCACTTTTGTGGAACGAACTGGCCATGGCCAACAGTTCTTCGGCGGCACCCAGGTCCCGCAGCAGTTCTGGATCCGGACTTTCCAGTTGCATGTCCACCAGGGCAAGGTAGCGATGCATGGCAATACCAATGTCGCGGGCGTCGGCCATGGCTTTGTCTTGGTCGTCTGTCTGCTCGGCGTCTTTGGGCTCCTCATGCAGTTGGCTGGGCGTCAGGTCAGCTTCGGTGACATGCCGCCATAGCTCAGCCTTGAGTTTGCAGTGGTTCTTGAAGGCCTGCAGGGCTGGGGCCGGGTCGGGAAGACTGGTGGCTTTGGCTATTCCGGGCACCGCTTCGCCACTGCTTTGCGAGAAGATGGCATCCTCTTCTTGCAAGGCCAAGAGAGTGTCTTGCCAAGGGCGCTTGTTCAGGGTTTTCGGTCCGCAGATGAGAGTCAGCCTTTCCTTGGCGCGGGTCATGGCCACATAGAGCAGGCGCTGGGTTTCAGCTTCCTCGTGCTTGCGGTTGATCTCCTTGGCCCGCCAAAAATCCATGTTGCTGGTGTCGCCAAACTTCAGGCTGATGATTTCTTCGCCCTCTTCATCGAACAGGCGCTGGGCAATCATGGCTTTGCCGCGCTTGCCGCCGGACTGTTGCTTGCTTCCTACGTCAGGAATGATGACACAGTCAAACTCCAGGCCCTTGGCCTTGTGCACCGTGAGCAGACGCACCGCATCCATGCCTTGATCGAACAAGGGACTCTCTTCGTCGTCGCTCTCCCTGCTGGTTTGCTCCCGCAGATGCTCAGCCACTTCGCCCAAGTCCAGGAACTGTAGCTCCAACACCTGCTGCAACAGTCGTTCGATGTTGGCTAGTCGTTGCGCTCCTTCAAAACCCGAACCTTCGATGATGGTCCATGCATCCAGTGCCAAGATATGGGTGAGGGCCTGATTCACCGGCAGTGGACTGACCACTGCATGTAATTCTCGCAGGAAGCACAAAGTTGCCGCCACCGAACCGCTGGCTTCTTCCACTCGATAGTCCAGGCTGCCGCCCTCCTGCAGGTGCCGCAGGATCTCAGCGTCGCTGGCGCTGCTGAAGGCGGAGCGCAGGATTGCCAGAACCGCTACCGGATCATGGGGCCGGGCAATGGCTTGGATGAGGGCAGTGGCCAGCACCACCTCATGCTTTTGGAAGAAGCGGCGGCTGCCTTCCAGGACATAGGGGATGCGGGCTTTGCGCAGGGGGCGGAGCCAGGCATCAGTGTCCGTGGCGGCGCGCAGCAGGATGGCCATGTCACCGTAGGTCTTGCCCTGTTGCAGCAGGCCTTGAATGACCTGGACTACCGTGTTGCCGTTGCATTCTCGTAGCATCGCCGCGGTGGCATTCTTGTCGCCGGAGAATTTCTTATCCTCCGGGAGATAGATGACTTCCACATCCTCATTGCTGCCGCCTTCCTTGGCAGGGGTCACCGGTTGGTAGGCAAACTGGAAGGGTGCGGCTTCTGGAATGCTCTGTTGGCAGATCTTGTTGACGGCCTGCAGGATGGGTGCCTGGCTGCGGAAGTTGCAACTCAGCTCCAGGGGGGCGCCATCTTGCTGCAAGATGTTCTGGGTGGCGCGGCTGTAGGCGGCAATGTCGGCAGAACGAAAACGGTAGATGCTCTGCTTGGCATCGCCGACGATGCACAGGCAGTTCTCGCGTAGCTTGACTGCCATAGGCTGTTGCACCTGGCCCGCCTCGGGCTGCATGGCCAGCAGGAACAGGATGTCATACTGCAGGGGATCCGTGTCCTGAAACTCGTCCACCAGGATGCAGCGCAGCTTCTTGTTCAGGTTCTGTCGGAACCTGGCGTCCAACATCAACCGCTGACGCACCAGCAGGATCAGGTGGTCAAAGCTCAGGTCACCGCGCTGCTCCAAGGCTTGGCGGTAGCTTTGCAGGAAGGGTTGCAAGAACTGCAGGGCCAACTGCACGCCTTCCTCGTCTGCCTTCAGGAAGGGTTTTAGGAATTGGATGTGCTTGTCCAGAATCCCGGTGGCCTTGCTCGCCTCTTCCGGTCCCAGCGGTCGATCGCCGGCTTTGGGTGTTTTGTCCTTGTCGATGGTGGGGCAGTGGCAGTCCTTGCCTGCCATGACTGCGTCGTATGCCGCCAGCAGATCCAAGCATCCCTTCTTCCAACCTGCCAAGGCTTTGGGATACGTTTCCAAACAGTCCTGCAACTCCTGCCGGCGCTTGGCCAGATCATCGGGCAGGGCTTTCTCCTTATAGCCGGCCACGGATTCGGCTGGCAACTTCAGCAACACCATGGCCAGGTCGTACAGGGTGCTGGCCTCAAAGCGCTGCAGGGCTTGGGGGATGTTGGCCTTGGTTGCATCGTTCAGGAACAGGGTGAAGGCCAGGCGACTCTCCAGGTCCTGGTCTGACGACTCGCCCAGGCTGAGGATTGGCGGCAGGTCCAATTGGCGAGTCTGTTCCGTGAGCAGGCGCAGGCAGAAACCATGGAAGGTTTCTATTTGCAACATCTCCACCTGCGCCAGCAGGTCCTGCGTTCGCGACAGGTCTTCCTGTCCCATCTTCAATGTTGCAAAGACGAAGGCATCGCTGGTATCGACATTGGGATGATTGTGGTCACCCAGCCAGGCGGGGAAGGAGGAGAGCATGCGGAACATGCGGGCCCGCATTTCCTTGGCGGCGTTGTCGGTGAAGGTGACCGCCTGCACCTGGAAGGGATCCAGATGCTGCTTCACCAGGGCACAGAGCAAGCGCCCCACCAGAAGCGAGGTCTTGCCGGTGCCGGCGCCGGCGGTGACCACCAGGTTCTGCTGGAAGTTGTTGAGCACTTGCTCCCGGTGTTCCAGGTCGGGGATAAGTTTCATGCCTGCCCCCAGCCCAGATCAGGGTTCTTGCTGGACTTGCTGGCCAGTCGCAAGAACCACTGCAGTTCGGGTTGCGCTGCTTCTTGGATGCGTCGAGCGCTAGGTGGATGCAGGCGGCGGCAGGCCAGACGGAAGTCGCAGAATCCGCATTCACCATCTTGCGGGATGAAGCTGCCTTCTCGCAGCAGTCGCAGCAGGATGCCCAGGGTTTCCTGCACGCTGTCCTTGAGCTTGCCCTCCAGGTACTTTTCCGGATTCTTCAAGGGCGCACGTCCCACAAGATCCTGTGCATCCTCCCCAGCTCCCTGCAGGTTGGGGTTGATGCCGTGCACTTCAATTTCACCAATGCTTTTACCCGCGTGTTTTGAAAGCAGCAGGGCATAGAGCAGCAACTGCATGCTGCGGCCGGTGAGAACTTTCTTCGGCGTCAGGATGTCCTCTGGCTTGGCGCCGGTTTTGAAATCCACTACCCGGTACTGCTCGTTGCCCAGCTTGTCCAAGCGATCCAATCGGCCGCGGAACTGTTGCTCCTGTTGCTGGCCATCGCTGCCGACAAAGCCAAGGCTGTCATCCACCTCCAACTCCATGGCCTCCGGCCGGCTCTGGTCTTGCTGCATTGTTTGCAGATCTTGTTGCAGGTAGCGCTGCAAAGCACCGGTCCAACGATCCAGGGTCAAGCCATAGATCTCCGGCAGGTCCTGGCCCAGGTTGGTTTCATCCTGACGCAGGGATGCAGCCAACATGGGGCCGGCAGCTTTGCTCATCTCCTTTTGCAGTCTGGCCCAGGGCACATCCTCTTGCTGCATTTCAGGCAAGTGGTCTTTGAACAACTGCTCCAGGCATCGGTGGATGGCAGTGCCCACTCGGTCCTGGGGCAGGGTGAAGCTGTCCTGTGCCGGTGGTAGTCCGCGCAGGCCCATGCCCCGTTGGAACAGGAACTTCTGCGGGCATTTGGCCAGCAATTCCAGGTCGGTGACGCTGAGTTTTTGTGTCGCCAAGACCTTGCCAAACTCCGGACCCACCAAACCATCGCGGCTCAGGTCTTCGGCCTTGAAGGATTCCAACTGTCGTGCCGCCAACAAACTTCGTCGACCAGCTTTGCCGGCAATCTCCTCATAGGCTTCTGCTGCTTCCACGCCCTGCAAGGCCAAGCAGGCCAGGGCCAGATCCTTTGGCGCAAGTTGGCTGGCAACGGCGGTGCAAGCACGAGTCAATGGGTGCCCCTGCAGTACCTGGCCTTCGCCAAGTTCCCGTTCCTGGGCCAGGCTTTGCAACCAGAGGCTTTGCTGGCTGGCCTTGCCACTATTGTCACTCCGGTGGTAGCTGAGGGATAGCGTTGCGGCCAGGCCAAGCAGTTGTTGCAGTACCTGCGCTTGTTCTTGCTGGTAAAATTCCAAGCCAGGCAGACCCAGGGCCTCTCGGTCAGCCTCATCCAGAAGACCACGTTGTTCGTTAAAGCTGGCCAGGGCCTCGGCGGTCAGTCCAATGATCTGCAGGTGTTGGGCAGGCAGGGCCAGGGCATCCATCAGGGTGACCACCTGCACGCCTTGCCGGTGTTGGCCCGACAAGGCGACCCGCGCCGATTGCCACAGTTCTTCCATTTCCTGCAGGAACCTGCCTTGGCTGATCAGGTCGGAAGCAGCGTGGCCTAGCCCCAGGTAGTTCTCTTGCAGGGTGTTTTGCAATTCATCGTTGTTGGACGTGCACTGCTCCTGCATGAAACCCTGTACTTGCTGGGCGAAGTCCTGCATGTTGGCTTCAGCAGGCAGGCTCTGCCGCAGGTCGTGCAGTTCTTGCAGACACTGCAGGCTGGCGGCTTCTGCTATCCCTTTCTTGTCCAGGCGCCGGGCAAAGCTCGCCATGAAGACCGCCAACAACTCGTTGTCGCCGTGCAAGCCCTGCTTGCGTGCGTTCTCTTCGAACAACAGTTGTTCCGCCGCCGGGATCGGCTTGCGGCGTAGGGCTGAGTTTACCCAGGCCAGGTACGATGCCAGGGGTGCCTGGCCGAACAGCAGCCGAGCCAGATGCAAATGCAAGGCGGCGAAGGGTTGTTGCTGCAGAAGTTCTTGGGCCGGGCTGCGGTAGGGCACGCCTTCGGCAGCAAAGGTCCTTTGAATGTGCAGGCTGTAGCTTTGCAGGTTGGCAGTGGCCACCACCATTTGCTGCCAGGCGGTGCCGTCCTGCGCAGCCTGCATGCATTGCCGGGCGGCATGGCGCAGCTCCAGATAGGGGTTGCTGGCCACAAACATTGCAGGCTCCGGCTGCTTGCCGGGTTCCGGGCTGCGGTGCACGGGCACACCGGCGTCGATGAGTTTTTGCAGCAGGATCTGCAGATCGGGGTCGATGCGGGCCATGCCCACCAACAATACCTGAGCTGGCAACTGGGCCTTGGGCTTGCTGGCCAAGTTGGTCGCCAGGCGCATCCAGCATTCCCGGTTGCCGGTCTGCGCCATGGCCTGGCGAAAGTCCTTCGCCGCTTGCCAAACTTGTTGGCCGTTTGCGCCAAGTCCTTCCCCTGCAGGCAGTGGCCCCAGTACATCCAACTCCTTGCAGTTGAACAGCAGTTGTTGCAGGGCCGATGGATATCGGCGCACATACTTGCCCAGGGTTCCCTTTGGCAGGCATTGGCGCAGGGCTTCCCGTTCCTGCAAGGGGTGCGGAGTCTGCAGCGGAAAAGATCTGCCACCCAGGTTGAGCACTTCTCGCGCCAGCCCACGAACGGTGACGAACTCCACCCCCAACATGGCGCCGCGCATTTCAGTGAGCATGCGGCGCAGGGCACCGGCCGCAGAGGCCGAGTTGCTCACCACCAGACTGCGCTGCAGGCTCTGCTCTGGAAGTTTCTCCAGCAACCATTGCAGTAGGGGATGGGGACTCAGGTTCATATGCCGCGGCGCAGGTGACGATCCAAAAGTTTGAAAATCCAGCCCAGCCATCCCTTCTGCAGGCGCTCTGCATTGCCTCCCAGGTAGATGCCCAGTGCGGACCAGAAAGCGTACTTGTGGGCCCAGCTTTGCATAGCTTGTTCTTCCGCAGGAGGCAGGTCAAGTTTGGCCAGGATGGCGGCAAAGTCCTGACGCCCGCTGGCGATGGCGGCGCGAAAGTGCTTGTAGCTGGGTAGTACATGCACGTTGAACAGTTGCCGCAGATTGGCGTGGTCGCAGTAGATGCGTTTGCCCTCGTCCTTGGGGCTGCGGTTGTGGCTGTGGGTGACTGTGGCCCGGGGTTCGTAGACAATGGCGTGGCCGGCCAGGATCATGGCCTTGCCAAAGGTGACATCTTCGCCAAAGCGCCGGCGGCCAAAGGGATGTGCCTGCCAAAAGCTGCGGCGCACGGAGCCCGCCACGTTGTCGTAGGCGCAGAGTTGCAGCCGGGCCATGGGCTCCATGCTGGCGAAGTCCTTGGGATCAGTCAGTTGGCGTACTTCGGCTGTGTCCTGTCCGGCAGTCCAGTCCAGGATGCGCTGGCGAATCAGGGGGTTGCAGTCATCCCGCGGCACCTGCCGGCAATAGGCCGCGGCTACCTTTGGGTTGTCGTAGGCTGCCAACAGATAGGACAGCCAGTTCTCGCCGGGTACCGCATCCTGGGTGAGCAGCAAGACGATCTCGCCGCTGCACTCAGCAATGGCCTGATCCCGGGCGTTGCCATGGTTGAAGTCCCGCTGGGCAATGTGCAGGACGCGAAAGCCATGCTTTTCCAGGGTGGCTACGGTGTCGTCGCTGGAGCCGCTGTCGATGGCGACGCGTTCCAGGTCTTTGGCGCCGGGTTGTTGCTCCACCGCCTGCAGAACCTTGGCCAACAGGGGGCCGCCGTTCCAGGTAGGGATGACCAGACTTGCACGCATGCCAAGGTTGTAGGGCAAAGCATGGCCAGTTACTGTCACCAATCCGGTGGACATTCTTCTAGTCAGTGGGCGCCCTAGCGCGTCGGATTTCAATGCCAGCAACGGGCCCAGTTGTGCTGCGGACCTGTCCCTGGTGCAAGAGCTGCAGCGCAGTGGTCTGACATTGCGCTGGATCTGTCCGGAAGCCTGGTCGGTGCCGGAGCAGTCTGGTGTGGAAGTGTTTGAGGTCAATGGAAAAGCACCAGGCTTTGGTGCCGTGCAAGCTCAATTGGCCGACGCCAACACCGAGTTGTTGTTGACCCAACAAGTGCGCCTTCGCATGCCGGATGTGGTGCATATCTTGGCTTATGGTGGCGCCACCTCCGTAGACCTGCCTTGGCTGGCGGCGCGTCTGGGTTGCAAGTCGATGGTGAGCTTGCAGCTTGCACCAACGCTTTGCCATCGGCAGACCCTGATCAATGAGCGGGGCGAAGCATGCAGCGAATGGTCCCAGGCTCAGCGCTGTTTGACCTGTTGCCGGGCCAAGCTGGGAGCTTGGAGCTGGACCAGCTTCCTGGGGCCCTTGGCACCCCTGCCGCACCACACGGATTTCCTCAGCCGTCAGGAGTTGATTTTGGCCGGCTTGCAGATGGCAGACCGGCTGTTGTTGCCCGATGAAGAGGCGCGGCAAGTAATGCAGGAATTCGGTGTGCAGGAAAAGCAGTGCATGTTGCAGTCGGATGTGCCTCAGCTTGTGGCGTTGTACCGGGAGTTGGCTGGTCGATGAATGGTTTGATTTCCAGCTTCTGGGGGGGCAGGACCCGATGCTGCATGCCAATGCGGTTGTCAGCTGAGGTCTGGTTCCAGCTAAACAAGGCGTAACCATCCAGCCTCCTCTGGCACCGCCCCTGCGGCTCCTTCAATCCTTCATCACTCGCACCGGACAACACATCTTGCCCGCTCGCCGGGCAACTCCACCCCGCGATCAGCGCTCCGACCACAAACCATGGGTATAAAGAAACCAAAGCTCAACTCCTCCTCAATCTCACCCTTCCCTTGTGTACCCTCTCTCAGCCCGTCAACGGAACTCATATGACCAATTACCTCTTTGATATTCTCAGAATAGAAAACCTCACCTGCCTCGCCATCGCCTCCAACTGGCGCACCGGTGAATACCAGCTCCGCGCCGCACGCTTATGGGATGATCAGACGGAATTCGCGAACTACAACCAGACGTTTTCCTCAGCAACTCCCTTGCTCAAGAATGATCGTATTCTCAACACCGCCGAAACAACCGCACTCTTTGCTCAGTATCACGCCACTGATTACCTTCAGTCCATTCTCAAACTACTCCGCAAGGGCCGCCATCAAGGCATCGACTGTTTCTACCACCAGCAACTCAACATCCGATTCATCAACAACATTCATAGCGACACCCTCGGCATCAACAATCGCAGCCACGCCCTCCGGGCTGGCGGCATTCGTCGCCACGAACTCCACGAAAATGAGCTGGATGTCATCATCGATGGTCTCAATCTCAGCCGCGGCATGTCGTTCAAAAATTTCGCCGCCCGCATCCCCCACGGCGGTAACAAAATGACCGTCATGATGCCTCCTCTCGACTTGGCTGACACCGCGGCGCTCGGGTTTCTCGCCTTCGCGCTTGACCAAAGCCGCACCTTCACTGGCCCTGACATGGGATTCCCGCCCGAACTCGCCGATGTCCTCAAAGAAAAATTCACCCTCAACATCACCGGAGGCCCCAAAGGACCACTCGGCGCCACCGGCACCCCCACTGCCTACGGCACCTACCTCGCCGCCAAGGAAGCCATGCGTTTCCAGACCGGATCACCCTCACTTCAAAATGTAAGCATCGCCGTGCAAGGCCTCGGCGCCGTTGGCTTCCCACTCTGCGAACATTACCTCAACGAAGGCGCCACGCTCACCGTCGCCGATATCAACAATGATCATATTCGAAAACTCAGAGCTCAATTCCCCGACGCTTCCATCGCAGTTGTCGATCACGACAAAATACTGTTGGTTGAAGCGGATCTATTCTCACCCTGCGCCCTCGGCGGCCTCATCAGCCAAGAAGTCATCCCAAACCTCCGCTTCAAAACCATCCTCGGAGCCGCCAACAACCAACTCCAAGCATCAAGTCAAGAGGAGGAAGTCGTCCTCGCACTCGAACTCCAAAAACACCACATCCTCTTTCAAGTGGCTTGGTGGCATAACCTCGGCGGGGTCCTTTGCGGCTATGAAGAATACACCCAGCAACAAAACGCCTCCATGCAAAACGTCCTCGACAACACCAAATCAATCACCACCGAATTTACTCGCACCAATCTCGCTGAATCCGCAAAATCCGGCCTCACCCCGACCGAGCTAGCCTACCGCGCCGCAGAAAATGCCATCTACACGACTTCATCATCAAGCCGATGAGGGTTTCGTCAAACAATGCTTCAACGAATCATCATCTGCCCAGCAACCCCCGCAGATGCCACCATCATCAGCGATATCTACTTCGCATCACGGCGCACATTCATCCCCTACGCTCCCATGGCGCACTCTGAAAAAGCCGTCCGTCAATGGATTGCCCAAACGCTCATTCCATCGGGAAACGTAGGAATCGCGCTCCACCAAAACAAAAAGGAATTGCGCGCCCTGCCTTCACCGGTTGACACCCTTGGAAAACCAGCAACCGCAAAAGCCATGCGGGCTGGGGGCTTTGCGTACTGATGGTTTTCCAAAATCAGCGCTGAATGGACCGCAGAAGCCCCTCGACATCACGCTTGTTTTAGGGCTAGTAGCGGATATGCATCTTATGTCAGGTACCTGTTTATGCTGTCTTTCTACTCCCTGGAAAAAACGATAATGGTTTTTTCGTACGCGACTAAATTGGTCTCGATATAGAAATTCTTCTCATCCGAAGTCAGTTTGAAATCAGATTTCGTACTGATGTCCCAATCTTCTCTCTTGAGTGACATCGAACAAGAACCTTCCCAGGTGGCGCTATTTGGATAGGATCGGTCATCATTCTGCCTTTCCGGCTGTCCTGCCGGAGTTAGGGAGAGCAATGACTTTCGATGATGGTTTAACGCTTTAGCTGCGCCACCTTTTCGGGGAGGAGCACACTGATGATGCACCGCCGGTTCAGGAAAACCGAGCAAGCGATGATGATTCTTGAGGCAGCTCAAACTGTTTCCGCACCAAATGAGCCTAATGATGGGTCTGAGGGTGGACAGTTGTGATGGCTGCTTGTGAGATGTCTTGGTAAACACGTTTATGCACGACAGGCGGTCTATTATCAGTCGGAATGGTGATCAATCCAAGCTAGTCATGCGATCTTGACGAAATGAAGAGTACAACGACTTCATCCCCTTCCCGCAATCCCTCGCCTTCCTCAGCGCGAGTCCTGCGCCTGGCGCTGATGGTGTTTGTTGGGGTGGTGGTGTGCCTTTACGGAGTACGCCTGGCGATTCTTGGCGAGGCCGAGTCTGATGTCCTGGTGGGCATGGTTCTGGGCCTCGGTCTTGCCATGCTATGTGTAGCTGATTCACGTGTAGTGGGCAAACCGGCGCCAGCTACCACCCCCTTGATCATCCTGGTGTTGTGGCCCCTGGCATTTCCCGTCTACCTGTGGTGGTCCCGCGGTTTCCAGAGAGGCTCCCTGTTGTTTCTGGCAGGAGTCACAGCCTGTTTGGTGCTTGCCTTCGGCTCGTTCTTCATAGCTTGGCACCTAACGTGGGGCAGCGAGTTCTAGGCCGTGTAGCCATGACAGTCCTCGTCATGGGAGCCATTGGTTACATCGGCGGCCGCTTGGTTCCGGAACTGAGTCCGATGACCTTCATCTCCCGGCTTGTAGCACTGGTGCCGTATCCGCGAGATCATGTGCTGACCTACCAAGGTGTGTTGGCACCGGCGGCCACTGGCTAGGGCAAGGCCGCGAATCCCTTTGGCATTGGCGCCTCGAAGACCAGGCTGTCACCACCTTGCGGACCTGGGATGGTCAGGCGAAGCGCGTGCAAAGCCATGCGTGACCCGGCTGTCCCATAGCGATCGTCGCCGACCACCGGGTGGCCGATGGCAGCCATGTGTGCGCGGATCTGATGTCGGCGACCACTGTCGAGGCGAACTTCGAGAAGACTGTTGCCTCGATCGCTGCTGAGAGTTCGGTACTCGGTCCGAGCGTCCCTGGAGCCCTCGCCAACACCGACATGCACGCGCAGATTGCGATCCTCCCAGAGCGGCTTGTCGATCACTCCGGTCGCCGGCCTTGGCTGACCTTCGACGATGGTCAGGTAGATCTTCTCGGCCTCGCTCCATTGGGATTGAATGGACTTGCAGACTTCCCTGGACCGGGCGAAGAGTAGGACTCCGGAGGTTTCCCGGTCGATGCGGTGGACGGGCCAGAGTTGGGCGGGATGACCTGGGCGTGAGAGCGAGTCTCTGACCAGGGACATGGCGTTGCGCTTGTCATCGTCGTCAGTGGAGACTGACAGCAGGCCTGCCGGCTTGTTGATGGCGACCAGGTCATCGTCCAGGTAGATGGGCGTGAGCTTGGACGGGGGGCGGCGTGGTCCTGTGCCGGCTGCTCGTGAGCTGATCTCGACACGGTCGCCGGCCTGCAAGGGGTGATCGTGACGGTGCACCGGTTCATCGTTGACGGTGATGCAGCCCAGGCGCAGTCGGTCCTTGAGCGTGTTGCGTTTCCAGCCCTCGAGGGTTGCAAGCAGGTAGGCGAGCAGGGGGGCCGGTGCGTCGACTTGGAGGTGCTCGGACATGGAGGAGAGGGTAGCTGTCAAGCCGAGGAATTCTGTAGCTAGCGAGTGGATTGAGAGGCTTAATGGTGTGTTCACTCTCGGCAGGCTCGCTTGGCTAGAGCCCACTTCACGAGTCGACAGCCTTCTGGCCTGCATCTATGATCCCAGCAACCATGAGACTCCATATCCCCCTAGGAGTCTGCCCCACGGAAAGTCAACTTAGCGTCACCTCGGTGGCCGCTGGATAAAATCATTAGTGGGGCTGTGAAAATCCAGATCGACGGATTCTGCATGGATTTTGGGCCTGGGGCCACGTTGACGATTTTTGGGAGCAGATCAGTGCTTCTTGGCCTGTAATGGCCCAATTCCCTCGGCCTTCATAGCGCCAGCTTTCCGTGCAGCCTTCTCAAGTTGGTTGCAAGACAGATTAGGTCCCACTCACCACTCACCTTTGCTATGCCTCGCATGCTGAAGGACCGAAAGCCGCTCACGTTTTTGATCCAGCCAAAGACCGGCTCAACGATGTGTTTGCGTTTTCGGTACCAGCCCCGCCCACGGTTGGTTCCCAGCTTCCGTTTCATTCGCGCAGTAGCTTGGAGATCTGGACTGGTCTTCGGTCGTTTCTTTCCTTCCTTGCCAACTGAAACCAAACCGTCAATCTGGGCGTTTTCGAGATGCTTGAAGTTTTCCTCGCTGCGATAGCCTGCGTCCGCAAGCAGGCGCTCTATCGGCTTGCCTGAGTTCTCCATCGCTTTCTCGGCCATTGGAAGAAGCTGGTCATTATCAGCAGCGTTGTTTGTTACTCCATTGGCGATGATCAGCTGCTCAGTATTGTCGACAGCAATCTGAGCGTTGTAGCATTGCTCGAATCCATTCGAGGCTTTCATGATCCGACTATCGGGGTCCGTGAAGTTCTCCTGATCCTTTGGCCGTGGCTTGCCCTTGGGATGTTTCCGGTGGGGAGTCATCCGAAGCTCGCGACCTTCTTCCTTGGCCTTGCTGGCCTTCTTCTCGTCCTTTTGCTTGTCCTCCTCGGCCTTGCGTCTCTCCAATCGCTTCTTTGCCTCCTGGATAGCCTTCAGGCGGCTTTCCCGGTTTGAAAGTTCATCAGGGAGCTCGTCACCCCGAAAGTCAGGACCGAAGAGATCGTCCTCTTCCTTGTCGATTCCCTTAGCCATCTCGGTGATCCTGCGGATCTCGGCACGCAGTCGTTTCTCTTCGGACTTCATTCGCGAGTAGCTCATTGCCTTTCGCTTGCTGGCGTTCGCCTTCACTTTGCTGCCATCCACTGCCACGGTGCCGAGCTTGACCAAGCCAGCCTCAGAAGCGAGCTGTACGATCTGGACAAAGAAGCTCTCGAACAAATCGACATGCTCCGCCCGAAAACGACAGATTGTGCGGTGGTCCGGCATTTGATTAGCTGCCAACACCCGGAAAGGCACGCTTTCTTCGAGGTGCTTGGAGATCTTGCGGGAGGAGAAGACCCCTGTGCAATACGAGTAGATCAAGACCCTCAACATCATCCGTGGATCGTAAGGCAATTCACCACTCCCGCAGATGCGGTAGCGGTCGAGGAGGCCATCCGTGTCCAACGAACCGACCGCGTCGTGAATGTACCACGCAAGATGATCTTGTGGCAGCCAGTCACGGATGGACGGAGGTAGGAGGTACTGCTGGTTTAGATCTTGACCCTTTTTGAATCGCGCCATGCCTTCAATACGTACAAGGATGGGCCAGGGGCTTAACCTTTTTTCCGATTTCGAGGGCGATCGGAGGCCGGATTCCTCCTCATCCCGTGGGGCAGACTCCTAGAGCGGGGGCAAGAAGCTGCACAAGCCTTGCAATGCCGGGTTCCAGCTTCAAAATTCCCCTCCTTCCCCCTCCCCTTATTCCCTCCCTTTTAGGAGACAAAAAGATGTCGTCTCGTGTTGATGAAATTCTGAGTTGGTACGGCGCCGATCACCCCGGTGTCTTGAAGAACCTGCGTTGGATGATGGATACTGGCACCCTGGCCGGCACTGGCAAGATGGTGATCCTGCCGGTGGACCAAGGCTTCGAGCATGGTCCAGCCCGTTCCTTCGCCAAGAACCCAGCGGGTTACGATCCCCTCTATCATTATCAATTGGCCATCGATGCCGGCTGCAATGCCTACGCTGCGCCTCTGGGATTCCTGGAAGCTGGTGCCCGCCAGTTCGCCGGTCGCATTCCCACCATCCTGAAGTTGAACAACTCGGATAGTTTGTACAGCGGTGAGGATCCCAAGTCGGCCGTCACCGGTTCGGTGAATGACGCCCTGCGTCTGGGTTGTGCTGCGGTGGGCTTTACCATCTACCCCGCCTCCATGGAACGCAACGAGATGTACCAGGAGATCAGCGACATCGCCGAAGAAGCCAAGGCCTCCGGCCTGGCGGTGGTGGTCTGGTCCTATCCCCGGGGCTCGGGCATTTCCAGCAAGGGTGAAACCGCCGTGGATGTGGTGGCCTACGCCGCGCAGATCGCCGCCCAACTGGGCGCCCACATCATCAAGGTGAAGCCGCCCACGGACCACATCGAGCTGGACGCTGCTCGCAAGGTCTACGAATCGGAGAAGATTCCTATCGCCACCTTGGAGCAACGCATCCAGCATGTGGTGCAGAGTGCCTTCGGTGGTCGTCGCATCACCATCTTCTCCGGTGGTGCAGCCAAGGGAACCGACGCCGTGTTGGAAGAGATCCGCGGTCTGGCCAAGGGTGGCAGTTTTGGCTCCATCATTGGTCGCAACAGTTTCCAGCGCCCGAAGAAGGAAGCCATCGAGCTGCTGCAGACCATCATGGGCATCTACAAGGACGCCTAGGAGTCTGCCCCACGGGATGAGGAGGAATCCGGCCTCCGATCGCCCTCGAAATCGGAAAAAAGGTTAAGCCCCTGGCCCATCCTTGTACGTATTGAAGGCATGGCGCGATTCAAAAAGGGTCAAGATCTAAACCAGCAGTACCTCCTACCTCCGTCCATCCGTGACTGGCTGCCACAAGATCATCTTGCGTGGTACATTCACGACGCGGTCGGTTCGTTGGACACGGATGGCCTCCTCGACCGCTACCGCATCTGCGGGAGTGGTGAATTGCCTTACGATCCACGGATGATGTTGAGGGTCTTGATCTACTCGTATTGCACAGGGGTCTTCTCCTCCCGCAAGATCTCCAAGCACCTCGAAGAAAGCGTGCCTTTCCGGGTGTTGGCAGCTAATCAAATGCCGGACCACCGCACAATCTGTCGTTTTCGGGCGGAGCATGTCGATTTGTTCGAGAGCTTCTTTGTCCAGATCGTACAGCTCGCTTCTGAGGCTGGCTTGGTCAAGCTCGGCACCGTGGCAGTGGATGGCAGCAAAGTGAAGGCGAACGCCAGCAAGCGAAAGGCAATGAGCTACTCGCGAATGAAGTCCGAAGAGAAACGACTGCGTGCCGAGATCCGCAGGATCACCGAGATGGCTAAGGGAATCGACAAGGAAGAGGACGATCTCTTCGGTCCTGACTTTCGGGGTGACGAGCTCCCTGATGAACTTTCAAACCGGGAAAGCCGCCTGAAGGCTATCCAGGAGGCAAAGAAGCGATTGGAGAGACGCAAGGCCGAGGAGGACAAGCAAAAGGACGAGAAGAAGGCCAGCAAGGCCAAGGAAGAAGGTCGCGAGCTTCGGATGACTCCCCACCGGAAACATCCCAAGGGCAAGCCACGGCCAAAGGATCAGGAGAACTTCACGGACCCCGATAGTCGGATCATGAAAGCCTCGAATGGATTCGAGCAATGCTACAACGCTCAGATTGCTGTCGACAATACTGAGCAGCTGATCATCGCCAATGGAGTAACAAACAACGCTGCTGATAATGACCAGCTTCTTCCAATGGCCGAGAAAGCGATGGAGAACTCAGGCAAGCCGATAGAGCGTCTGCTTGCGGACGCAGGCTATCGCAGCGAGGAAAACTTCAAGCATCTCGAAAACGCCCAGATTGACGGTTTGGTTTCAGTTGGCAAGGAAGGAAAGAAACGACCGAAGACCAGTCCAGATCTCCAAGCTACTGCGCGAATGAAACGGAAGCTGGGAACCAACCGTGGGCGGGGCTGGTACCGAAAACGCAAACACATCGTTGAGCCGGTCTTTGGCTGGATCAAAAACGTGAGCGGCTTTCGGTCCTTCAGCATGCGAGGCATAGCAAAGGTGAGTGGTGAGTGGGACCTAATCTGTCTTGCAACCAACTTGAGAAGGCTGCACGGAAAGCTGGCGCTATGAAGGCCGAGGGAATTGGGCCATTACAGGCCAAGAAGCACTGATCTGCTCCCAAAAATCGTCAACGTGGCCCCAGGCCCAAAATCCATGCAGAATCCGTCGATCTGGATTTTCACAGCCCCACTAATGATTTTATCCAGCGGCCACCGAGGTGACGCTAAGTTGACTTTCCGTGGGGCAGACTCCTAGGTCCTTTCATCTGCCGCTGGGCGGGCAAAGGCGAGAGCCAGCCAGCCCAGCAGCAGGCAGAGTCCGCCAATCGGAGTGACTCGCCCCAGGGCCTTCAGGTCCAGGAGCACCAGGGCATAGAGGCTGCCGCTGAACAGCAGGATGCCCAGCAAGAAGCTCCAGGCGCTGAGCCTGCAGCGCCAGCCGCGCAGGGCCAACAAGCCGCAGAGGCAGAGACCCAGGCTGTGGTACATGTGGTAGCGCGCTGCGGTTTCCCAGTGTGCCAGGCTTTGTTCCGGCAGGTCCTTCAAGGCGTGGGCGCCAAAAGCGCCGGTGGCCACGGCGGCTGCCGCCAGCAAGGCGCCGAGGCGTAGCATGTGTTTGGCTTGCATGACTGGGTTGCTCCTATGTTATCCTGCCGCCTATGCCACCCAGATGCAGGTCCCTTGTCTACAGTCTAGTTGTTCTGTTGCTGGCATCTGTCGGTTGTACCCCTGACAAGCCCAACCGTACCTCCGAGACCCCCGAGCCCTCCGAGCTTGGCTCCGCTCCGCAGATCAAGGTGCTGCAGGAAGTGCCCCATGGTCGCCTGGAAGATCTGGGCGGCCTGCGTTTGCTGCGTCTTTGGGGCACGTCGAGCCAACGAGGCACCGCCCATGCTCAGTTGTTGGGGCAGGACATTGTCGACACCCTGCGCGCCGAGTTGAACTTCAACTTCGGCAGCCATCCCGCCATGTTGACGACCCTGCGCCTGGCTTTGCCCGTGTTGGTACGCCTGCCCGCTTCCGTGCAGGACGAGTTGACGGCCATGATGGCGGCGCTGCGGACGGCAGATCTGGACCTGCAGATGCCGGGCTTTGAACGCGAACTGGATCTCTTTGATCTGCGCCTGGTAACTGCCCTGGACGTGATTGCCACCATGGGTTGCTCCGGCTTCACCCTGTGGGGTGATAAGGTGCAAGGTGGTGGAGTTCTGACCGCGCGCAATTTCGACTGGACCAATTCCGGGCCGCACATGCTGAATCAGGCTTTGTTGTTGGTGCAGCATCCCGAACATGGCCATGCCACCGCCTGCGTTTCCTGGCCGGGCTACCTGGGGGCCATCACCGCCATCAACCAACAGGGATTGGCGGTGTTCTTGCATATGGCCAACGGTGGTCAAGGTCGGCAGAAGAATGGTGCCCTGCCCACGGCGGTGGCGGCGCGCTTGCTGCTGGAGGAAGCGGAGCCGGGATCCACCTTCCAGCAGGCCAAGGCCCTGCTGGAGCAAACCAGTCCGCCCAAGGGTTACCTCACTCGGGTGGTGCTGCCGCAGGTGCCCGCCGACCAGAGCGCGCCGGTGCGGGTTTTTGAAGCCAGCACCCAAAAGGTTGAGGAGCGGGTGGAGCATGAGCACTGCGTGGTGACCAACCACTTCCGCAGCCAGGCCATGTTGAATGGCGCAGAACCCGCCACCGGCAGTCGCTACCAACAGCTGGCCGAACACCTGGCCAATGCGCCCCTGGGACCGCAGGAGGCCTGGCAGGCCCTGCGCCAGGTGCAGGCGGGTGGCAATGCTTTCGCCACCCTGCATAGCCTGGTGTTCCGTGCCGAGCCCTGGGTATTTGAGTTGGCCATCGGCCAGTTTGAAGAGGACGGGGAGGTGTTGCCGGCACCGCAGAGCCCGCGACGCTACGTGCTGGCCAGAGAACAGGTCTTTCCTGACGATTTCCCCGAGCCTGGGGCAGAGCCAAGATAGACCTTTTCCCTACCTGCTTCGCCGCTAACCTGAGCCCCGCCTATGACCCCTAGCAGCGCCATTCTCCTTGGATTACTCGTTCCTGGTCTACCGCAGATTCTGGCCGGCAAGCTCCTGCGTGGCCTGATTGGTCTGCTCCTGGCGGTGACCATGTTCTTTGTCGGCTACGCCATTTTGCAGGAGCATCTCTGGCACCTGCGCCTGTTCGAACCCTTTGGTCTGTTGGGTCCAGTGTTCAAGCTGCTGCCCTTGAACCTGCTGCCGGATGGTCTGAATGGAGGCTGCGGCATGATCGCTTCGCTGCTCAACTCGGTGCCAGCAGAAGAAGCAGAGTTGGCGGAGTACATGCGACGGGTTGCCTTGCCGCGGGACGGCGAACACCTGGGTTTCTTCCTCACCGGATCCTCCGGCATTGTCTCCTGCCTGTGGGCAGCGGACGCCCATTGGCAAGCACTGCAAGCAGCAGATCAAGAAGCGCGTCCTGGTCTGCAGGTCAAGCGTCGCTGCAACCCGGCCTTGGCGGCGGGCCTGTCCTGGATGCTGCCCGGCAGCGGTCATGCATTGGCGGGACAAAAGAGCAAGGGCCAACTCATGGGCGCGGCGGTGATCCTCATGTTTGCCCTGGGCCTGTTGTTGTCCGCTGGCCACGCGGTGGACCGGGAGCTTGCCTCCACCTGGTGGATCCCCCAGTCCCTGTTCGGTGGAGGTTCCTTGTTCGCCGCCCTGGTCACCGGGCCCATGCGCTTGAGTGATCCCCTGCCCCAGTACCTGGCTCTTGGTCAGACCCTCTGCGCGGTGGCTGGCTTGATGAATCTGGTGGTGATGGTGGATGCCTACACGGTGGCAGAGCGTGGTGAGGGTTCGGCAGAAGAGCCGACGGAAACCACCCAGGAAGTCGTGGTGGAAGCGGCAGCGGAAGGAGAGCCGGCATGAGTCTGCTCATTCATCTGCTGCTCTATGTGGTGGCGCTGTTCCTGATCCTGGTGGTCTACCTGGGCCAAAGGCATGACAACGCCAAGGACACCTTGCGGGCGGTGATCCCGGCCACCGGCAAATGGTTGATCTGGTCGGTGGTGTTGGTGCTGGGCATGCAGGCCCTGTTCTTTATTTCCGCCTGGCTTGGTTAGATCGGGCTTGGCCAGATGGGACAAGCTGTCGTATAGGGTGGCATGATGAGAAATCTGTCCTACTTACAGTTCCTGCTGCCACTGTTCCTGATGCCCCTGTTGCTGATGGTCATGGGGAGTTGCTCCCGGGAGATGACCAACCCCAGCCCTTCCCCTCTGTCTGATAAGTTTGAGTCTGCCATGACACCCGAAAACGATCCCCAACCCCCAGCCGGTCTTGAGTTTGCCACCCTGGGCGCCGGTTGTTACTGGTGTGTGGAAGCGGTGCTGCAGCAGGTGGACGGCGTGGTCAAGTTGCAGTCAGGCTTCATGGGGGGTGCTTTGGAAAATCCCAGCTACGCTCAGATCTGTGGCGGCGACACCGGCCATGCGGAAGTGGTGCAGGTGACCTTCGACCCCAAGGTCCTGACCTATGCGGATCTGTTACAGTGGTTCTGGAAGTTGCACGATCCAACAACTCTGAACCGGCAGGGTGGTGATCGAGGCACCCAGTACCGTTCAGTGATCTTCTATCATTCCGAAGCGCAGCAAAAAGAAGCCCTGGCTTCCAAGCAGCGCCTGCAGGAGTCGGGTGCGCATACCGATCCGGTGGTCACCGAGATCAGTGCAGCGAGTGCGTTCTGGTTGGCTGATGTCAGCCATCAAGATTACTATCGACTGAACAAGAACAAGAACCCCTACTGCCAGGCGGTGATCACTCCCAAGTTGGAGAAGCTGGGTTTGGAAAAGTAGGAGGGAGAGGTTGACGAATTGTCCTTCCTTGCTTTTCCAGCTTACGGCACAACCGTCACCGGCACCGCGTTGCTGACCATCTTGATGCCCAGGAATCCACGGCGCACCACATAGGCATACCAGAATGTTGTGCCAACCAGGGCCGGGTCATTGAGAGCAGGGTTGCGGAGCGATGCTCCGTGCAAGGTGAAGGAAGCGGTGGCCACGCCTTGTGCATCCAGTTGGCCATGGAAACCCCCAAATGGGTTGGCGTAGGAGCCTGCATCAAACCCAGGAACCAGACCGTAGAAGATGGTCACCCAAAACCAGATGTCCGGGTTCAAGGGGATGTGGAAGTGACCGAAGTTGAAGCCGGGAGTGGTGCCAAGGGATCCCAGCATCAGATAATGGCGACTCGCGTTTTCATCGCCGGCAGAGAGGGCAAGGGTCTGTCTTCCTCCCTCAGCCAGTGAAAGGGTGTGAACATCGGAGCTGAGGGGCAGGGGAACGCCGGAGAAAACATGCGCGCTGCCGGGGTGACCGGCCTGGAAGGGAGCAAGGGTTGAGATACCCCGGGCTCCGACAATGAGGTCTGGGTGGCCATCGCCATTCACATCACCAGCCCCGCTGACGGACCAGCCGAACTTGTCATCCAAGGATTTGCCGTTGAGGTTGTAGAGGGAGCTGCCGTCCTTGCCGGAGAACACTCGCGCCTTGCCGACACTGTTAATGAGAAATTGAGGTAGATCACCAACAATGAGATCGGCGTAGCCATCACCGTTGAGATCGCCGGCACCGCTTAAGGTAGTGCCGAACTGGTTCAGGAAGGCGGTTCCGAAAAAGGTGTAGAGGGCGGTGCTATCCTTGCCGGAGAACACTCGCGCGCTCCCTGCTCTTGGGTTGCCGGGGGTTGTGGCAACGGCAAATGGGGCTCCAACAAACATGTCTGGGTAACCATCTCCATTTACATCTGAGGCATCGCTGACTGAGGTTCCGAATTGGTCTTCAGCAGAGTCTCCCAGAATTGTGAAGAGGGTGGCGCCGTCCTTCCCAGAAAACACGCGTGCAGTTCCGGAGTCATGCCCATTGGTGTCAGCAAACTGGGCGCCAGCCAAAAAGTCGGCATAGCCATCCAGGTTTGCGTCGCCTGCACCGCTTACAGATCCGACCAAATCCATCGGCGGAAGCGGCACCGTTGATGGTGTAGAGGGCAGTGCCATCCTTTCCGGAGAAGACGCGCACACCGCCGGTGAAGTCATCCGATTGAGACCCTGCGATGATATCGGCATAGCCATCGCCGTTCACATCCCCGGCGTTGCTTACAGAAGAGCCTAACTGAACAAGGGTGGTATCGCCCGCAAAGGTGTAAAGGACGGAGCCATCCTTGCCGGAGAACACTTGCACGGCGCCGTTGTTATCATCGAACGGCGCCCCTGCTATAAAGTCAGCGCAGCCATCGTTGTTTACATCGCCAGCACCGCTTACGTCCCGATATGTTTTACCTGCAAAGGTGTAGAGGAGGGCGCCGTCCTTGCCGGAAAACACCTGCACATTGCCTAGGGGATGGGGGTTGGTGGTAAGAGGGGTTGCTCCCGAAGCTCCGACAATGAGATCGGCGTGGCCGTCGCCGTTGACATCCCCTGCTCCGCTAACGGATGTGCCAAAGCGATCTGGAATGGAGTTGCCATCCAAGGTGTAGAGAGGGCTCTGGGTCAGGGCTGAAGGAGCTAGGAGGGCGAGGATGATTATTCCAATTGCAGCGTGCATAGGGGCCTTCTTTGTCAGTGGGCAAAACCAGTTCAATGCCGATGGTATGTTCTGCGCAAATCACCTGCAATCCTCACGCCGCCAAAGTCAGTTGTCAGGGCAGCTAGCGGAGGAACAGGCCCCTGCTGCTCGGCAGTGATCGTCTCCAAGTTGCAGAAGTCGCATTTTCAGAGGCAGCTGAGCGTCTCCCCAGGGATAACATTAGCCTGTGAAGCAACTTGAAGAATCATGCCAGAGTAAGATTGAGGGAATCTGAAGCATGAGCAAGATTCGCAGAAGGTCAACGTCGTGTTTCAACTGCGAAACGCCCTTGCATAACAAGGAGAACTTTTGTCCTGTCTGCGGTCAGGAAAATCATAATAAGCAGGCGTCCATCGGAGTTATTGCCAATGACTTAGTTCAGGACTACACGGGCTATGACAGCACGCTGGTACGAAGTCTGAGGTCCCTGTTGTTCAGCCCAGGTCAAATGACCGAGGATTATTTGGATGGGAAACAGAAGCAATTTGTCCCGCCAATTCGCTTGTTCTTGTTTCTGTCCTTTTCCTACTTTGGAACTCAGTGGCTTCTAAGTGGTGGATCTATCGCTGCTGATTTGCAGATTTTGGGGGATGAGAAGCTTAATGATGTTGATGAGAAGCTTATTGAGGTTGTTGGAGCAATTCGAAATAACCAAAGCCTGTTCGCTCTCCTTTTCTCGCCCATTCAAGCCATGCTTGTCATGCTCTTGTTCCGTTCTGCGAAGCGAAGGTACTATGTAGACTTCTTCGTATTTACGCTTCACTTGTTCTCGTTCTTTTTCATGCTGTGGTTCTTGTTCGATGTCATCGATTGGGCGTTGCCAGAAAAGAGTGAAGAGACCAAGGTTTGGCATTGGCTGCGTTTGGGAATTGGCTTTGTCGAATTTGTTTACATAGCGATTTATTCCTATGTTTCGTTCAGGCGCGTATTTCAGAAGAGGATGAGTGCTCTCCGTCTTTTTGCCCTTGCTGTGATATCTCTGGTCGTTTCTCTCGTTTTTTCGATCACTTTGATTCTGTTCTTGTCATGGGTATACGGCCTGTTTGACGCGCTAAGGTTCTTTTTGCCCAAGTAGCAATGTCTTGGATTGCAGTGTCCGCCTCTTTAGCAGCTCCATCTTTTCGAGTAGTGCAAGGCTTAGGTATTACTCCTTCCTAGCGCCAACAAGTCCCCGGGCAAGCCTAGTACCGCTCCACTGCCTTGTAAGTTGAGCAAGGCCTGCAGGTACCTTTGCTCCGGCATCCGGGCTTCCCGCGCCACAAGGTCACAGGGTCTTGGTCCGCCCTGCAGCAACTTCAGGATGGCCGTCTCGTCGGCGGAGCATTCCAACTGCGGTGTGTCCACTGAACTCTCTGTACCATGCAAGTCCCGCTCGATGCCCAGGCGTCGCAGTAAATCTTCCGGCGACACGGCGATCTGCGCTCCATCGGCGATCAAGCTGTGACAACCCAGACTGCGGATGCTGGTGTAAGGCCCCGGTAAGGCGAACACCGGCGTGCCCACATCCGCGGCAAAGCGCGCCGTGTGCAAGGAGCCCGAAGCAATGCCCGCTTCTATCACTAGCACCGCCTGGGCAGCTGCCGCCAGGATCCGGTTGCGGCGGGGGAAGTGCCCTCTTGTCGGCCGCATGCCCGGCGGTGTTTCCGCCAACAGCAGGCCGCCTTCCGCCACGATGCGATCTGCCATGTATGCATGTTGTGCCGGATAGATGCGATCCAGGCCGCCGGCCAACACCGCCACCGTCGGCGTGCCTGCAGTCAGTGCTGCTTTGTGAGCCAGGGAATCAATGCCGTAGGCCAGGCCGCTCCACAGGATGACGCCAGCCCGGGCTAGGGCGTGGGCGAAGTCCTTGCTGGCGGCTTCGCCATAGGGGCTGTGGTTGCGGCTGCCGACGATGGTAATGGCGGGACGGGAGTCGTTGAGCAGAGTCGCATTTCCCTTGGCGAACAACACCAACGGGCGCAGGGGTGTCAGTAGCATGACCTGTGGGTAGGCTGGATCCTTTGGTGTGAGGATTTGCAGCCCTTGTTCCTTCGCCGCTAGTGGTGTGATGCGCTCTGTTGGGGCATTTTCAGTGCAGCGCGTGCGCGACCGACTTTTTCGAGGATCTCGTCGGCGGCCTTGGTCCAAACAATCGGCTTCGGATCGTCGTTGTGGTTATCGATGTAGTCCATGATTGCTTTCTTGAGTTGAGGGACGCTGCGAAACGCGTCGCGCTTCAGGCGTTTTTGATCAAGATTGCGGAAAAACCCCTCCACGATATTGAGCCACGAGCTGCTTGTCGGGATGAAGTGCATGTGGAATCGCGGATGGCGCTTCAGCCACCGCTTAACCTTCTCATGCTTGTGTGTGGCGTAGTTGTCGGCGATGACGTGCAGATCGAGTTCAGCTGGAGTTTGCTCGTCGATCATTCTCAGGAACTTGATCCACTCCTGATGTCGATGTCGCTTCATGCAGGTTGCGATCACTTCGCCGTGACCCAACTCGATCGCGGCGAACAAGGTGGTTGTTCCGTTCCTCTTGTAGTCATGAGTCATCGTGCCGCATCGACCCTTGACCAGTGGAAGGCTCTTCTGGGTCCGATCGAGAGCCTGAATTGACGTCTTTTCGTCCGCGCTAAAGACGAGTGCATTCTCGGGTGGATTCAGGTAGAGACCTACCACATCGCGCAGCTTCTCTTCGAACCGAGAATCGTTGCTGACCTTGAACGTCTTCACCAAGTGAGGTTTCAGACCGTTGGCCTTCCATGTGCGGTGGACCATCGACTGCGTGATTCCCATCTCCTCTGCAAGGAGTCGCGTGCTCCAGTGTGTCGCGTTCGCGGGGATCTCTTGCGTAGTCATGCGGATGATCTCACTCTCAACTTCCTCGTTCGCACGGGGACGACCTCCCCGAGGAAGGTCCTTCTCTATACCAGTGAGGCGATGCTCGCTGAAGCGGTTTCGCCAACGTCCCACAGTGTGTCGCTTGACCCTCATCTCCTCAGCTATATCCGCATTCGAGTAGCCATCAGCGGCAAGAAGGATCATTCGGGCTCGCTGAGCTTGCCTCACCGAAATTCTCCGACTGCGTGACCAATTCGTCAGGGTGCTTCGCTCGCTCTTGGTAAGTTGAATCTCTACTGCAACGCGCATCGTCTTGCCTCCAACGATACCTACGCACCGCAAGCGTAGGGAGGCTTAATATAAAGGCCTACTAATTCTGCGTCATACCACTAGTTGCCAGCCCTGTGCGGTGGCCTGCAAGTACTCCTGATCAAGCAGACGCTTTGCCACCGCCTTTGCTACCGATGGAGGATCCTGTAGCAGCGCTCTGGCCTCTTGGTGCGGATCCAGAAGTTTGGCTACCAGGCCCGGGCCGCAGCCCTCAGCAGCGGCCAGCAGGAGGTGGGGATCGGTGATGGCTGTGTTGGTTGCGTCCACTGCCCATGGCAGTGCCTATGCAAAGGCCACGGTTACCATTTTCAGATAACCGTGGCCTCAAATCACAGCCCTTGTTTTCTAGCTGCTGGGTTCGCTGTCACCAGCGGCCGGTGAGCTGGTGGCCTTCTCGTCTTCGGCCTTTTCTTCTTCCACCGGCAGCCGTTCCTTGCGGAAAGCGATCTCGCCCTCCTGCATGAAGGCGAACAGCTGGTGTGGCTCTGCCAGGTTGCCGCGCAGGATTTCCTCCGACAGTGGGTCTTCCAGGTAGCGCTCGATGGCTCGCTTCAGCGGGCGGGCACCGAAATCGGCGTGGAAGCTCTTGTCGATGAGGAAGTCCATGACCTCCTGGTCCACATCCAGCTTCAGCTTCATCTTCGCCAGGCGCTGATCCACCTTGCTAAGCTCGATCTTGATGATGTCGCCCATGTCCTCGCGGGTGAGCTGGTTGAAGACCACCAGTTCGTCCACCCGGTTCAGGAACTCGGGGCGGAAGTGGCGTTCCACCTCGGCTTGGATCATCTCCTTCATCTTCTCATAGCCACCTTCGGTGCCGGACTTGGCCGACTTGAAGCCCAGACCCGCTGAGTTGCGGATCAGGTTGGCGCCGATGTTTGAGGTCATGATCAGGATCACATTACGGAAGTCGATGTTGCGGCCGTAGGAGTCGGTGAGGCGGCCTTCTTCCATGATCTGCAACAGCATGTTGAAGATGTCCGGGTGGGCCTTCTCGATTTCGTCCAGCAGCACCACAGCATAGGGGCGACGACGCACCTTCTCGGTGAGGTGACCACCCTCCTCGTAGCCCACGTAGCCGGGAGGCGCACCCACCAGGCGAGAGGCATTGTGCTTCTCCATGTACTCGGACATGTCGATCTGGATGATGGCTTCCTCGGTGCCAAACATGAAGTTGGCCAGGCACTTGGACAGCAGGGTTTTACCCACACCGGATGGACCCAGGAAAATGAAGCAGCCCATGGGCCGCGAGGGATCCTTCAGTCCGGAGCGGGAACGGCGCACTGCCTTGGACACCGCTTCCACGGCGCGGTCCTGGTTGATCACCACCTTGCGCAGTTCGTCAGCCATGGACAGCAGGCGTTCGGCTTCGGCTTGATCCAGACGGCTCAAGGGGATGCCGGTCATCTTGCTGACGGTTTCGGCGATGATGTCTTCATCCACCGTGCCGCCGGTTTCCTGGTTGGCTTCCTTCTCGCGCCATTCCTTCTGGATGGCTTCCTTCTTCTTGCTCAGCTTGTAGGCCTGATCGCGCAGGTCAGCGGCCCGCTCGAAGTCCTGGCCAGCCACTGCCTCTTCCTTCTCCTTGTTCAGGTTGCCAATCTCCTGATCCATGTTCTGCAGATCAGGTGGTTGGGTCATGGAGCGGAGGCGTACCCGGGCGCCAGCTTCGTCGATGACGTCAATGGCCTTGTCCGGCAGGAAGCGGCCGTTGATGTAACGGCTGGACAGCTCCACCGCGGCTTCCAGGGCATCACTGGTGTAGGAGACCCGATGGTGGGCTTCGTAGCGATCGCGCAGACCGATGAGGATCTCCACCGCCTGTTCCTTGGTGGGTGGATCCACGTTGACGGTTTGGAAGCGTCGTTCCAGAGCGCCATCCTTTTCAATGTACTTGCGGAATTCGTCCAGGGTGGTGGCGCCGATGCACTGCACCTCGCCCCGGGACAGGGCTGGCTTCAGCACGTTGCTGGCGTCAATGGCGCCTTCTGCGCCGCCGGCACCCACCAGGGTGTGTAGCTCGTCAATGAACAGGATGACATCCTTGGCGCGACGCACCTCGGTCATCACTGCCTTGATACGCTCTTCGAACTGGCCGCGGTACTTGGTGCCTGCCACCATCATGGCCAGGTCCAAGACCACCAGGCGCTTGCGCCGCAGGATCTCCGGCACGTTGCCCTTGACGATGTCCTGGGCCAGACCCTCAACGATGGCGGTCTTGCCAACGCCGGCCTCGCCTAGCAGCACTGGGTTGTTCTTGGTGCGGCGCGAGAGGATCTGGATGACCCGCTCAATCTCGTCGGCGCGGCCGATGACCGGGTCCAACTTGCCTTCCCTGGCATGCACGGTCAGGTCGCGACCGAAGGAGTCCAGGGCAGGTGTCTTGCTCTTGGTGCTGCCGTGGGAGCGGCCACTGCCGACGCCCACCTGATCAGCTTCGCCTTCCTCTTCACTGGCGCTATCGGAAGCTCCCAGGAACTCCAACACCTCTTCCCGCACATCGTCCAGCTTCACGTTCAGGTTCATCAAGACCTGGGCGGCGATGCCTTCGTTCTCTTTGATCAGACCCAGCAGCAGGTGCTCGGTGCCGATGTAGTTGTGGCTCAGGGCGCTGGCTTCTTCCATGGAGAGCTCCAGCACCTTCTTCGCCCTGGGGGTGAAGGGCAGCTGGCCCATGGTCACCATGGAGGGACCGGTCTTGACGATCTTCTCCACTTCGTGGCGAATCTTCTCCAGGTCGATGTCCATGTTCTTCAGAACATTGGCAGCAACCCCACTTCCCTCTTGGACCAGCCCCAGCAGAATGTGCTCGGTGCCAATGTACTCGTGGTTGAACTTTTGCGCCTCTTGGCGAGCAAAAGACATGACCTTTTTGGCCCGGTCAGTAAATCGATCGAACATCCGTTGTTATCTCCATTTGCCCGGTTGGGCCGTTGCGCCACACTCTATTAGATCGGCTGGAATCACCATCTGATTTACACTGATCTGCATAGGTTTCGATCCGCCAAGGACTTGGTCCGGCTGATCAATTTCTCTACAGGGTGAATTTCATCAGGATCAGGCAGTTGAGAGTGCTATTTCTGGGGATGAATAGGAGCCCAAGTCATCGCCTATATTGTCTAGTTACCAAGAGTAGATTGCCTACCCCACCATGGCAACGGCGGGATGCCCAGCCAACTCCTGGTAGAGCCATAACGCCAGGATATAGGCTCTTTTTCCAGAGATCCCAGACCAAGGGGCAGTTTTGCTCCTGGCAGCCGCCTATTGGGCTTTGAGCAATTGACGCAAAAGGCTGGCCCGTCGCTGGTCCCGTTCATCCGGTTCCAGAACCTGGCGGTAGGTTCTTTGCAGGTGGGCGGGCTGGGAAAGCAGCATGGCCCGGTTCAATTGCTGCGTGCTGGGGCCTTCCACTACCCCCTGTTGGATGCCAAAACGCAGGGCGGAAAGGCAGGTGAGGGCTTCGTCGCTGGTGAGGATGCGGGCGTTCTGCAGGGTGCCCCAGGCGCGATGGATGCGGTCCTGGGTGCGGATTTCCGGGCTGCCCTGCAGCAGGGCCCCCCTGACTTCCCGTTCCCACTCCACCAGTCGCTGCACGGCGGTGTCCACATCGTTGAGGATCTGCGCTTCGGTGCGGCCCAGGGTCACCTGGTTACTGACCTGATAGAAGTCGCCCACTGCCCGGCTGCCTTCGCCGTAATTCCCACGCACCGCCAGATTGATTTTTTGCGCCGTGTTGGTGGCCTTGTCGATCTCGTTGGCCCAGACCAGGCCGGGCAGGTGCAGCATCACCGAGACCCGCATGCCCGTGCCCGCATTGGTGGGGCAGGCGGTGAGGAAGCCAAACTCTTCGGAAAAGGCCATGGGCACCTGGTCCATCATCACCTTGTCCAGGTTTTCCGCCGCCGCAAAGGTCTCTTCCACTTGTAGGCCAGAATGGAAGATCTGGCTGCGGATGTGGTCTTCCTCGTTGATCATCACCGAGACGCTTTCCTGGGCGTTGATCAGCACGCTGCGGGGTCGGCTGACAGTGGCGTGATCACGGCTGATGAGATGTCGCTCCATCAGCAGTTGGCGGTCCAGGTCATCCAGGCTGGTGAGGTCCGTCACCTGCAGGGGTTCCGCCACTTCCATGTGGGTGAGGGCCTGATTCAGATACTGGGTCAGCTCGTTGGACTCGTCGTTCTTCAGGCAGGGCGAGAAGCTGTAGCCCTTGACGTTGCGGGCGAAGCGCACCCGGGTGCAGACAGCGATGTCATTGTCCGGGCCGGTGCCCTGCAGCCATTCCCCCAGGTGGTAGTCCTCGGGGTTGGGTTGTTGATCCGGGCTCAAGAGTTCGAGCCCCCTTGCTTCTCTTTCAGCTGGCGGATCTCATCTCGCAGCTGTGCGGCCAATTCGTAATCCTCATTTTGCACCGCCTTTTGCAGGCGTCGCAGGATGACGGTGTTGTTCTTGGGTTGCTCAGGGGTTGTGGTGCCTGCCGGATAGCGGCCGCGGTGGCTGGTGGCGTCGTGCACCCTTTCCAACAACGGCAGCAGGTTCTTGCGGAAGAATTCGTAGCAGCGGGGACAACCCAATCGGCCGCGGGCGCGGAACCGGGTTTGCGTAAGATTGCAGCCTGGGCAGTGAGGTTCGCTGGGATCCACCACAGCATCAGCCTCTGCCTCAGCCTCTGCCTCAGCCTCTGCGCCAGCCGCCTTGGACTTGCCGCCCTTCAGATCCACTATGAGGTCTTCCAGGATCTCGGTGGAGATGGTGAGGGGTGTGGTTTTGGGATGCACATAGCCGGCGTTCTCCGCACAGCGGGCACAGAGGTTCTTTTCTTCGCTCACCGATCCGGACTTCAGATCCAGGATGTGGATGGTGGCAATGGATTTATGACATACGGTGCACTGCATGGTCTGTCGCTGATTCTAACCTTGCGCTTGCTCCCCGTCAGCTACCTGCGGCATGGCTTTTCGCTGGTCCGCCCAGCGAAGGTAGCCAGCGGCGCGGGCTTGGAAGTTGGGATATTGGTCAAAGGAAGCGAAGGCCGGACTGAACAAGATGGCGTCACCGGGCCTTGCCTGGGCCCAGGCAGCGTCCAGGGCCTGTTCCAGATGGATATGGCTGGAGGCGAGAATCTGTCTGGCCTGCAGGCAATCCCGCAGCCTTGGAGCCACGCTGCCAAACAGATGGGCGCTGCAAATATGGGGGGCAAATCTCCTGGCGACTTCCTGCAACTCCTGTTCGGGCTCCCTGGCCTTGCTGCGACCGCCGCCTACCCAATGCACTCGTCCCCCCAGGCTGGCAAAGGCATTGGCGGTGCTTTGCCATTGGGTGGAGATGCCATTGTCATAGAGCTTCACCCCGTCAACCTGGCTGAGCAATTGCAGGCGGTGGGGCAGGGGTTTGCTGATGCACATGGCCAGGGCTGCTGCATGCCTCTTGGCTCCCAGGGCTTGGGCAGCGGCGAAGGCAGCCAGGCAATTCAGTGCCTGGAAATCCCCCAGCACTTGCAGGGCGTCGGCATGCAATAGCCGACCGGGGTCGGGTTGAGCATGGCTCATCAGCCAGCCATCCGTCACTTCAAGCTCTGCACCGCCGTAGACAAGTCGTCGCCTGGCTGGGCTGGACATGCTTTGGGCCACCGCATCGCCGGCCAGGTGCACGAAGAATTCCTGGGCCATGGCGGCGGCTCGAGCCTTGGCCTGGTGGTACTGATCCAGGCCGCCGTGCCGGTCCAGGTGGTCACTGCCCAGGCTGGTCATCACCGTGCCGTGTACCGGTGAATCCTGGGGGTCCATGCGCTCCAACTGAAACGAAGAAAGCTCCAGCACCGCATGCTGCTGAGCTGACCACTGCTGCTGGTCGGCCAACAGGCTGTGGCCAATGTTGCCGCCCAAAAGGGTGTCCATGCCGCTGCGGCGTAGGGCAGCGGCCAGCAGGGTGGCGGTGGAAGACTTGCCATTGGTGCCGGTGACCACAGTGACCCGGCCCGGGTAGGCTTGGAGGAACAGGCTGGCTTCCTGGGTCTGTGGAATCCCGCGCTTGCTGGCTGCCTGCAGCAGGGGATGTTGCGGCGGCACGGCGGGATTCACCACCAACAGGTCCACATTCTGCAAGACCTGCGGGTCTTCTCCCCCCAGGCGCCATTCCAGGTCGGACAGATCCTGCAGGGCCTGGATCGAGGCTCGCAGGCTCTCCGCACTTGCCTGATCGGCGATGCGTAGGCGATGGCCCTGTCCATGCAGGTAGCGGGCGCAGGCGACGCCACCACCGAAGCGACCCAGACCCAGCAGCAGAGTGCGTCCAGATGGCATCAGCGCTTCAGTCGTGCCGCCATGGCACGGCTACGGATGGTGCCCAGGTCAGCCGGGTCGACGCCGGGGACCAGGACTTGCCGCGGTGGCGGGGCCAGGCGCAGGTGATGCTGGTAGCCTTCGTGGGTGAAGGGGTAGCTGAGGAATTCCAGGAGGAAGTCAGCGGGGAACAACCAGGGGCTGAAGGGTTCATCCACCTGCAGGAATTGCAGCTCTTCCAGATGCTGTTGCCCTGCCGGGTTGGCGAACAAAAAGCTGCCGTAGTAGGGCAGGGGCATGGTGACCTGGCCGCGGGCACCGGTGTCCCTGCCGTCCAGGTAGATCTGGGACTGCGCCGCAGAACTCTCCACCACGGCGCTGGGGCCAGCGCAGCCCGCCCCCAGGAGGGAAACGCCAAGCAGCAAGATGAAGGCGATAGGGCTCTGCATAGGAGACGAAAAATGGCGGAGAGGGGGGGATTCGAACCCCCGGTGGGGCGCGAACCCCACGCCGCCTTAGCAAGGCGGTGCATTCGGCCACTCTGCCACCTCTCCGGCTGTGGTCGGCCAGCAGTAAACCGGGCAGGCCTGTCCTTGGCAAGGCTTAGGAATTCAAGAAAGTTGGCGAGCCTCTGGAGCCCTGGCAGAGAGTCTTCCAGGCCAGAGAATGGGCTTCCAATGGCCTGTTGGTCCAGTGAAGATCCAGCCATGGACTCAATGTGGACACATGGCGCCGAGCGCTACCGATTCATGACTCGTGCTGACATTCCCGCTGTGGCCGAGATGATCAGCGACCCGGAGGTGGGGCGGTGGTTGTGGTTCGCGCCCCTTCCCACCGAAGCTGTCGAGGCATTCTTCGGTCCCATGCTGGACCAACAGGAGACAGCGGTGCAGGCGGGGGAGATTCCGCAGGCGGCGGTGTTTCTGGTGGAGACCCAGGCAGGAGAATTCCTGGGCCAGGGTGCGGTGTTGGCGGTGGAGGAGAGTCCCGGTGGCTTCGAGATCGGCTTCCAACTTGGGCGGGCAGCCTGGGGTCGGGGAGTGGGAACTCGGCTGGGTTTGTTCCTCTGTGCCTATGCGGTGCACAAGTGTGACGCCTATCGGATCCAGGCGGGATGCCTGGCCGGCAATGATGCGTCGGCCGGGTTGTTGCGCAAACTGGGCCTGGCTTTGGAGGGCGAACGACCGGGCTACCGATTGAAAGCGGAGCAGCGACACAGGGAGTTGCTCTTCGGTGTTGAGGTCGCGCAGTTGGATGGCGCGAAGTTGCGAGCGGTGGCCCAGGAAGTTGGCTTGCTGTGAGGGTGGGTGTTGCTGTTGTTCGGCAACTTCGGAACGGAGCTCAGCGTTTCCTACAAGTCACCAGCCCTAGGCAAGATGGAGCTCCTTTAGATAGACTAGGTCTATGGAGATCATTAGTTTTCAGCAGGCCAAGGCTCGTTTTTCTCAGCTCCTGCATCGGGTGGCTAAGGGTGATGAGTTCATCATTGCTAAAGCCGGAAAGCCTGTAGCACGTCTGATTTGTTTTAAAGCCGATCACCATCGCCGAACGGGTGGCCAATGGAAGGGTCTGGTGAGTATGGGCGATGACTTTGATCTGCCACTGCCGAGCACACTCTCAGATGCATTTCAGTCTCCATGCCGATTCGGAGGCAAGGGGAAGGGCTAGGAGTCTGCCCCACGGGAAGTCAACTTAGCGTCTCCCAGGTGGCAGCTGGATAAGTCATTAGTGGGGCTGGGAAAACCCAGATCGTCCGATCCTACATCAATCTTGGGCCTGGGACCATGATGACGATTGTGAGGTGCTTCTTGGCCTGTAATAGCCCGATTCCCTCGGTTTTCACATCGCCAGCTTTCCATGCAGCCTTCTCAGGTTGGTTGCAAGACAGATTAGATCCCACTCACCGCTTACCTTCGCCATACCTCGCATGCTGAAGGACCGAAAACCGCTCACGTTTTTGATCCAACCAAAGACCGGCTCAACGATGTGCTTGCGTTTTCGGTACCAGCCCCGTCCGCACTTGGTCCCGAGTTTTCGCTTCATTCGCGCAGTAGCTTGGAGCTCTGAGCTGGTCTCCGGTCGTGCCTTTCCTTCCTTGCCCACCGAAACCAAACCGTCAATCTTGGCGTTTTCGAGGTGCTCGAAGTTTTCCTCGCTGCGGTAGCCTGCGTCCGCAAGCAGGCGTTCGATCGGCTTGCCGGTGTTCTCCATCGCTTGCTCGGCCATCGGAAGAAGTTGATCCGTATCCGCACCGTTGTCAGTGATTCCATTCGCGATGATCAACTGCTCCGTATTGTCGACAGCAATCTGGGCGTTGTAGCATTGCTCAAACCCCTTCGAGTCTTTCATAATCCGACTGTCAGGGTCTGTGAAGTTCTCTTGATCCTGTGGCCGTGGCTTGCCTTTGGGATGTTTCCGGTAGCGAGCCACCTGGAGATCACGACCCTCTTCCTTGGCCTTGCGGGCCTTCTTCTCGTCCTTTCGCTTGTCTTCTTCGGCCTTGCGTTCTTCCAAGCGCTTCTTTGCCTCCTGGATCACCTTCAGGCGGCTCTCCCGGTTCGCAAGCTCCTCGGGCAATTCGTCACCACGAAAGTCGGGACCAAACATCTCGTCCTCGTCCTTGTCGATCCCCTTGGCCATCTCGGTGATCCTGCGGACTTCGGCACGGAGCCGCTTCTCCTCGGATTTCATCCGCGAGTAGCTCATAGCCTTGCGTTTGCTGGCGTTCGCCTTCACCTTGCTGCCATCCACTGCCACGGTGCCAAGTTTGGCCAAGCCTGCCTCACAAGCAAGTTGCACTATCTGGACAAAGAAGCTCTCAAACAGATCGACATGCTCTGCCCGAAACCGACAAATCGTGCGGTGGTCCGGCATCTGATTGGCTGCCAACACCCGGAAAGGCACACTCTCCTCTAGGTGCTTGGCAATCTTGCGAGAAGAGAAGATTCCGGTGCAGTATGCGTAGATCAGCACTCGCAGCATCATCCGTGGGTCGTACGGCAACTCGCCTTTGCCGCAGACGCGATAGCGATCAAGGAGATCATCTGTGTCAAGCGACTCAATGGTGTCGTGAATGTACCACGCAAGATGATCTTGGGGCAGCCAATCGCGGATTGACGGAGGCAGGAGGAACTGCTGGTTGAGATCTTGACCCTTTTTGAAACGCGCCATGCCTTCAATACGTACAGGGATGAGCCCAGGGCTTAATATTATTCCGATTTTAGAGGCTATTGGAGGCCGGATTCACAGCTGTCCCGTGGGACAGACTCCTAGGGGCTGGCCTTGGGGGATGGCTGGGTTTGGCCTGGTCCGTTACTCTCCTTCCTGTTCCAGTGAAGAGAGGCCCAGTGAAGAGAGTCTTGCTAAGAACATTCTGCACCATCCTGATTGCTTGCTCGGCCCTTTGCGCTCAGTCAGCGCCGGAAGCCAAGAAGATCGAACTGAACGCCAAGTCTTTCTTCCCGCCGGAGTATGACTACGAGTGCTTTGTGGATGTGGAGGCTCTACTAAAAACCAGGCCTTGGTTGCTAATGCGAGGCAGAGCAACTGAGTTTGGAACATTGAGGACCAGGCTGCATACGTATTTTGGTGTGGAGTTGCGAACTCTCAACCAGTTTCGTCTTGTCCGTTCATTGGCTGATTCAGGAGGGCCTCTACCGGAAGTTATGGCCTTTTCCAGCGCCAAGGAATTGCACTTACCAGGGCATCACATCGGGAGTGGAGCAGGCATGATTACCTTCATGAGCGATGTTGACCGATCAGATGGACTTGTCGGTGGTCATGAAGTGGTGGTGCAGGAGTCTGATCTCATTTCAAGATTCAATGCAAGGTTCAACCAGGAGGAGAACCAAGAGGACGTTAAAACCAGTCTATTTGTTCTGCCTCAACCCAAGCTGTTGATCTACGGCGAACATGCACTGGTAGCTTCGGTGTTGCAGGGCAAGCGCCAAAGCGGTGTGCCGAGCCTCAATTTGTTGCCATTGTTGCCCAGCAAGAAGCCTTTGGCCTACCTTGCAGTGAGTTTCCTTAAAGACCCTATCGGCGAATCCTGCCTGAAGCCCTTCACCAAAGACATGTTCCCAGTCACAGATCCACTCACTGGGTTCATGCTGAGTTTGCATGTGAATGCTGAAAACAAACATGTGATCCTGCGCGGAAATCTCCGCTTCAAGACTGGCAAGCAGGGCCCAGCACAGGTTAGGAAAAGCTTGCCTGAGAGACTTATGCAGCTGTATCTCCTTACAAAGGGTGTGCCCCAGTGCACCAGTGAGAAGTTTGTGGGGGCGCAAGTGTTCAAAGGCTGTCTGGAAAAGATCCAGTACCAGAAGGATGGCAATGAACTTCTGTGGATCTTGGACCTAGGGCCTGCTGAACCATTCCCGGGCTTGATCGATCTCTCTGCCTTGTTCCTGGTATTGAGCAAGGATGAAGCAAGAAGGTAGTGCAAGGGGATTGTTGGATGAGAGTAACAAGAGACTGATGCTGCGAATTGCCATAACCATTCTGACTGTTTGCGCGGCCCTCAGTGGCCAGTCTCCGCCGGAAGCCAAGAAGGTCGAACTGAACGCCAAGTCCTTTTTCCCGCCGGAGTACAGCTACGAGTATTTTGTGGATCTGGAGGCATTGCGGGAAACCAGGCTTTGGACACGATTGCAGCGTCGAGCAGAAAAATTTGGCGGATTGAAGGCCATGTTTCGCTGGGACTTTGGGATCAAGTTGCCAGATGTCAATCAAGTCAGGGGTGTCCGGTCTTTACCCTTGGACTCCCAAGCCATGGATGGGATTGAGGAAGGGCAGGATGAACAATTCTTGCCACAACCAGAAATCCTTGTCTTTGCAGGTGGTAAGGAGTTGCAGTTGCCCGAGGCTGATGCGGGGGATGCTTCCTCACTTGAAAGGTTGAGAGGACTTTGCTGGATCGGGCGAGAAGAAGGAGAGATTGCTGGTCAACAGGTCGTTGTAGAGGAAGCTATCTACAGGGATCGCAAAGCAGGAGGCGCTCAAGCTGGTAATGTGACTCGTCTGTTTGCCCAGCCCCAGCCCAGGGTGTTGGTCTATGGGGATCAGGATCTCATTACCTCGGTGCTGCAGGGCAAGCGCCAGGGTGGGGTGCCCTGCCCAGACCTCATGGTCTTGCTTTCCGACAAGAAGCCACTGGCTTATCTGGCTTCCAGCTTCCCATGGGGTCGAACAGCGATTATGACTTGGAGCCATTCACCAAGGATATGTTTCCCGCCGAAGATCCGCTGCGTGGCTTTGTGTTGAATTTGTATGTGCAACCGCAAAATCATCACGTGATCTTGCAAGGGATCCTGCGCTTCAACACCGGCAAGCAAGGGCCGGCTATGGCAATGAAATCCCTACCAAAGATGCTGATTGATTTGAGCTTGAACCGCGAGGGACTTCCTCTTGATTACCGAAGGGCAGCAGCACCGATGCCGGGAGCCAAGAGGTTGATCGAAAAGATCCAATACCAGCAGCAGGACAAGGATCTCTTGTTGACCTGGGAGTTTGCTAGTGACAAGAAGTTCGCGGAAATTGCAGATCACTTCACTTTATTGTTCTTGATGGAGCATTAAGAGACCCTTGCTGAAAACAACCTGTGCCATCCTGATTGTTTGCTCGGCCCTTTGCGCTCAGTCAGCGCCCGCAGCCAAGAAGGTCGAACTGAACGCCAAGTCCTTCTTCCCGCCGGAGTACAGCTACGAATCCTTTGTGGATCTGGAAGCTCTGCGGAAAACTGATCTGTGGACACAGCTGCAAGGCTCAAGCAAGAAGTTCGAATCCATGCGGGAGGATTTTCGCAAGGAATTCGGGGTGAAGTTGCAGGACGTCAACCAGGTTCGTGGTGTGCGGGACTTTTCTTTGGCTCCCGTTTCCGAGGATGAGACTGAGGAAGGTCTGGCAGAAGGAGTCTTGCCTCTACCTGAAGTGATGGTTTTCAGCGGCGCCAAGGAGTTGCAGTTGCCTGATCTAAGTGAGAGGGTGATCACTAGGGACGGTGCCGGTGCCTGGAGAAGGTACCGGAAAACAACGAGGCAGGCAGGGGAATTGGCTGGCCATGAAGTTGTGATGGAGAATGCTATGCATTTTGTGCGTACACCAGGCAACGTGGAGTCGGGGGTAGCACGCAAGCTCTTTGTTCTGCCAAATCCCAAGCTGCTGGTCTATGGCAACCATGATCTTGTTGCGCCAGTGTTACTGGGCGAGCGTCGGGGTGGTGTGCCGGGTCCGGACTTGTTGGTTTTGCTTGCTGGAAAAAAAACCTTGGCCTATCTGGCAGCCAGCTTCCCCAAGGGGCCGATCAGGGATCAATGTCTGGAGCCCTTCTCCAAAGACATGTTCCCCGCCGAAGATCCACTCACCGGGTTTCTGCTGAGTTTGCATGTGGATCCCGCCAACAAGCATGTGATCTTGCGTGGCACCTTTCGCTTCAAAACCGGCAAGCTGGGGCCGGCCATGGCGAGGAAGTCCCTGCCGAAGAAAATCAACGAATTGGCGGGCATTCCTCAAGGCGCGTCGCAGCACTACACCAATGCCAAAGTGGAGTTCGACAAGATGATGGAGAAGATTCAGTGCCAGCAGCAGGGCGCAGAATTCTTGATGACTCTGGACCTAGGCACTGCCAAACAATTGGAGGAGTGGCTCGAGGAGTGGCTTGAGTCCATCCTTCTCCTCGACCTTGAGCGCCGCCTTCAGGACCTTTTGAGAAAGCGCTAAAGCAGCGCTGCTGCCTAGTCCTTGCCTCGCAACAGTTCGCCCCATTCCGCCAGCAACTGCAAGGCCGTCATCGGCGTCAAGGCATCGGTGTCCAACTTCTGCAGTTCCCGCAGCACCTTCTCCTTCGGGGATTCAAACAGGGACAACTGCTTGCCGTCGGGCTTGCCCTCATCGCTGGTTTCCGCCAGCGACTCCTTCACCACCTCGCCCTCTTCTTCCAGCTTGTCCAGGATGATGCGAGCCCGTGTCAGTACGGACGGCGGCAGCCCCGCCAGTCGACCCACGTGCAGGCCATAGCTCTTGTCCGTGCCGCCCTCCTCGATGCGGTGCAGGAAGACGATCTCCTCACCCCATTCCTTCACTGCCACCCGCTGGTTCACCACACCCTTGCCCTCACCCGCCATGTCCGTGAGTTGGTGGTAGTGGGTGGCGAACAAACAGCGACAGCCCAAACGTTCGACGATGTCTTCTGCAATGGCCCAGGCCAGGGACAGCCCATCGTATGTACTCGTGCCCCGTCCCACCTCATCCAGGATCACCAGACTGCGGGCGCTGGCATTGTTCAAGATGTTGGCCGTTTCCGTCATCTCCACCATGAAGGTGGATGCGCCTTGGCTGATGTCATCGGCGGCACCCACCCGCGTAAAGATACGATCCACCAGACCCACATGCGCGGCTTTCGCCGGCACGAAGCTGCCGATCTGCGCCATCAACACCAACAGCGCGTTCTGTCGGATGTAGGTGGACTTGCCTGCCATGTTGGGACCGGTGAGGAGGATGGTGCGTCGTTGCGGCGGGTCCAGGTTGGTGTCGTTGGGTACGAAGCTGTTCTTCGCATGCGTTGCTTCGATCACCGGGTGACGGCCATCTTCAATAGACAGCCTTCGAGAGTCGTCCACCTTGGGGCGGCAGTAGTTGTTCTCCCGCGCCACCATTGCCAGGCTCACATACACATCCAGCTCTGCTACCCTGCCGGCGCAGTCCTGCAACTTGCTGGTGTGGGTGGCCACCTCATCCCGCAGCTCCAGGAACAACTTGTACTGCAGGTTGCGGGAATTCTCGTCGCTCTTCAGCACCTTGGTTTCAAAGCTCTTCAGCTCATCGGTGATGTAGCGCTCTGAATTCTTGGTGGTCTGCTTGCGCACGTATTCATCCGGCACCGCAATGCCGCGGTTGCCGTGGGTGATCTCGATGTAGTAGCCAAAGACCTTGTTGAAGCCCACCTTCAGATTTTGGATGCCGGTGCGTTGTGCTTCCTTGGCCTGGTAGTTGGCAATCCAGGTCTTGGAGTCCTGGCTGAGGTTCAGCAGTTCGTCCAGTTCAGGATGGAAGCCCGGCCGGATCATGCCGCCTTCCTTGATGGTGATGGGGGGGTCGTCCTGCAGGCAAGCTTCAATGCGTTGCGCCAATTCCGGCATGCAGTCCAGTTGTGCGGCCAGTTCTTGCAGGCCGGGGCTTTGACTGTCTTGCAGTGCTTGTTGGATGGCTGGCAGGCATTGCAGGCTGGACTTCAGGGCCACCAGGTCCCGGGCGTTGCAGCGGCCGCAGGAAATGCGGGTGGTGAGGCGCTGCATGTCCAGGATGCCCATGAGGGATTCTTGTACTTGGGCAACCAGGGCCGGGTTGCTGTGCAGTTCGCCTACCAGTTCTTGTCGCAGTTGAATCTGCGCCAGGTCCGTCAACGGCGAAAGCAGCCAGTCCCGCAGCAGGCGACTGCCCATGGCGGTGCGGCTGCGATCCAGGATTTTCAGCAGTGGTGTGCCACTGCCCGCACCCCGCATGGTGTCTACCAACTCCAGGCTCTGTCGTGTCGCTCGGTCCAGGCGCATGAGTTGGCCCTGGGGGTAGAGTTCGATCTTCTGGATGTGCGGCAGGGCGGCCAGTTGGGTTTCCTGCAGGTAGGCGATGAGAGCGCCGGCGGCACCAATGGCGGCGGGCAATTCACCGATGCCAAAACCATCCAGGGTGCCCACCTTGAAAAACTTCAGCAGTGCCTGGGTGGCGGTGTCCAGACCGAAGTCGTAACTGCTGCGCTGGCTGACGCAGCTGTGGTTGAGACTCTGGCTGAGTTCTTCATTGTCTTCCGGGATCAGGATCTCCGCCGCGTCCAGGCGGGAGCATTCGTCCTGCAATTCCGCGTTGGGCACCTGATGCACCATGAAGCTGCCAGTGGAGAGTTCCACCCAGGCCAGCCCCAAGGCGTTGCGGGTTGGGTTGAGGGCCAGCAGGAAGTTGCTGCAGCTATCCTGCAGCAGATTGTCCTCAGTGACGGTGCCAGGAGTGAGGACCCGAACCACCTGGCGTTCTACCACTCCCTTGGCTTCCTTGGGATCCTGCATCTGCTCGCAGATGGCCACCTTGTGTCCTTCCTGCACCAGGCGCTTCAAGTAGTTGTCGGCGGCGCGCACCGGCACGCCGGCCATCGGCACCGGGTTGTCGCTACCCTTGTTGCGGCTGGTCAGGGCGATGCCCAGGCTGCGGCTGGCCTGTTTGGCGTCGTCGAAGAACAGCTCATAGAAATCGCCCATGCGGAAGAACAGCAGGGCATTGGGATGTTGCTGCTTGGCGGCCAGGTACTGGGCTATGGCCGGCGAGGTCTTCTTGTGCGAAATCACGAGCGGCGGACTCTTGGTTTTTTACCAGGCTTCTTGCTGGGGGTCTTCGGTGCCACCTTCTGCAGGTGCTGGGCTTGATTGATGAGCAGACTGGTCGCCTGCTCCACTTCTTCAATGGTGTTGGTCTTGCAGAAGGAGAAGCGCATGACGCTGCGCGCCGCTCGACGGTCCAGACCGATTGCCTTGAGTACGTGGTTCTCACTTTCCTCCGGGCCGTGACAGGCAGCGCCGGTGGAAAAAGCAACGCCCTGGGCGTTCATGGCTTCCATCAAACTGGCGGCGTTGATGTTTGGTAGCTGTAGGGACAGGATGTGGGGCAGGCGTCGTTCCGGATGGCCCAAGCGCTGAGCCTGGGGAAAGGCTTCTTGAATCAGGGTGAACATCTCTGCCGCCAGGGATTCGGTGTGTGCCGAGGTGTGGGCCATGTCCGACAAGGCGTTTTCAGCGGCGACCGCCAGGCCAACGGCGCCGGCCACATTTTCGGTGCCGCCCCGCAGTCCTTGTTCTTGTCCGCCGCCGGCTTGCAGAGCTTGCAGGCGGGCGGTGTTGGACAGGGCCAGAAGACCAATGCCGCGAGGACCGTGCAACTTGTGGCCGGCCACCGCCACCGAGTCCACCTCAATGTCCTCCATGTGGAAGGGGATCTTGCCGTAGCTCTGCACCAGGTCCACGTGGATGTGTGCATTGGGAGCGACTTGCCGCACCAGACTCACCAATTCTTCCAACTGGCACAAGGTGCCCAGTTCGTTGTGGCCGTGTAGCAGGGAAACCACCCGCACGTCTTGGCCCAGCAGGTCGAACAAAGTCTCCGGCAGGATGTCACCGTCTTCGGTGACTGGCACCTGCACCAGGCGATGTTGGCTGCGGGCCAGGATATCGGTCTGGGCCAGGATGGCCGGATGGTCGCTGGCGGCGGCCAGAACTCGGCCCGGTGGCCGTGGCATGGCGGCGCCGGTGACTCCCAGCAGGTCGGATTCCGTGCCGCCGGCGGTGAAGATCACCTCGCCGGCGCCCAGACTGCCGCGGAGGAATTCCCGGGCGTCCGCCAGGGCCTTGCGCGGTGCCAAGGCAAAGTCGTGGGCGGAAGAGGGGTTGCCGAAGGCCTGCAGGGCGATTTCCTGCATGGCTTGTGCCACCGCTGGCAAGGGGCGGGTGGTGGCGGCGTTATCCAGATAAATGGGGGCTGGCTGGGGCATTGCCCAGGAGATTAGCAAGGCCTGGGCCTTTGGTGGCCGATAAATTCCCACATGTGGATCTGGATCCTGATGGCTGTGGTGGGTGGCTTGGGGCTGGCCTATTGGTTGAGGCGCGCTGGACAGCGTCTGGGCGGACAGTGGCAGGGCGGACAGTGGCTGGGCGGGGAAACAGCCATGGTTGGGATCACCGGCACCGAAGGACGTTTCCTGGCTTTGCTGGTGGCAGAGTTGGGCGAGCGTCCCGACTGCAAGGTGCAGCAGGTACTACCCAACATGGCTGGCCTGGTCTTGAGTATGCATGGCCAAGAGGTGCCGGTACCGCTGGCACCCTTGTTCCGCCACCATCAGGCCTTCCCTGATGAGCTGTCGGGCCTGGTGGATGAATTGCTGCAGGACATCCGGGAAGAGGCATTGGAGCAGCCCAAGGATCACCTCTTTGTGGATGCGGCCTCCCTGATCTTGCCCCAGGTCTGCAACAGTGATTGGGTGCGGGAGAATGCCCCGACCTTTGGTGACGCTTCGCTGGTGCATCGAGAGTTGGCTGAAGATGTGTGGTTGTGCTATGTCATCGACACCCCGCAGTCGGTGGTGTTCGTGTGTCAGCAGCATCTGCAGTTGTGGAATCTAGGTGAAGAAGATCTCTTCCACCTGGCCAACCAAAACCTGCAGCACCTGGCAACCACGCCCATCCCCATGCCGAATGCGGACGAGGCGGTGGTGGTCAAACATGGCGATGGCTATGACGCGGCGCGGGTCCTGTTGTTGGATCCGGACGAAGTAGAAGGGCTGTTGGTGGCCATGCCGGAACGGGGCACTTTGTGGCTGGGGCAGGAGAAGCCGCATGACTTGGAAGCCATGATGTCAGTGACGGAGGAGCAGAGCCGCAATGCGGAGCATCCGATTTCTCCGCGTCTCTTCCGCATGCAAGATCGTCGTCTGGTGCCGGTTACTGAGCCGCACCCGTAATGGTTACCTGCACTTCTGGCTTGTCATCGCCGCGCAGCTCAAACAGCAATTGCTGCGGGTCCGCTGCCTTGTAGCTTTCCAGCTGGATGGAATAATGCCCCACACCCAGGGCGGGTAGAGCAATTACCCCATCCGCATTGGTCAGTGGCAGGGGCAGGCGTTGCCCCGGCGGCAGGCTACAGCAGGCGCGCCAAAGGGGATCATTGAGGCGTCGCAGGATCACCGGGATGTCCTTCGCTGCGGGTTGCAGATGTACGGTGACCTGAAACATCTGTGCCGACAGGGGAGTCGGTTCATCCTTGCCGGCAACCAGCAGGCTGCTGTTTAGATAAGAGCTGCGCGCCGAATCCTTGGAGCACGCCAGGGCCAGGCGATGCTGGCCTGCTGGTAGGTCGGGAAACTCGATTTTCCGCGGCAGGGTGCCGGCGGCGATTTCCTGGCTTTGCAATCGGGCTCCGGATTCACTGTCGAACACACAAAGCCAGAGGTTCATGCCCAGGGGGGTCTTGCCCTGCAGTTGTACGGTGGCGTCTGCAAGGAGAGCGGTGGCGTTTGCAAGGAAAGCAGAGTGGGGCGAGCTGGGGTTGCTGCCCGAGGCTTCCACCACTTCTACTTTCAGGTCCGGCAAAGATTGCGGGGTGGGGATGGCATGGTCCGGCACCTGCACTTCGCCAATGCCGCGGGCGGTGGGGATGCGGTGCTTGGACCAGGCGATGCTCAGGGTGAACAAGGCCACCGTGACCAAGGCGGCGAAGGCGAACAGGACGAGGATTTGGCTGAAGTTCTTGATAGCGCGTTTTGCAGGAAAAGGGGCCGGGGAAGTCTATCCTAATTTTTCCCAGCAGCCCCTACTTCACCGCAGTAGGTCAACTTCATTTCTCGGTGCCATTGGCCTCTTCAGACTTTTCAGCAGGAGTTTCCTCTTTGCTGGGCAGGCTGCCGGCAATGATTTGCAGGGGGCTGTTGTCGCCCGCATTCACATACACCTGCTGGGTGACTGCGCTGCGGCCGCCGCCGCGGAGTTGCAACAGGTAGCTGCCCACCGGAATGTTGGTGAAGCTGAAGCTGTCATTGCGCACCATGGTCCGCTGGATCGGGCCGTTGTCCCGTTCAAATTGGCTGCGGTCCTCAGGCACGGTGCTGGTGTTGGGGAACAGCTGGATCACGCCGCCGCTACCACGACCACGGCGACCGCCGCGATCGCCAGGGCCAGCTTCGAGTGCGGGTTCTGGTTCCGCCGGCGCTTCCTCACCAGCTGGAAGCTGAATCTTGCCTTCCAGGTTGCCTAGCAACAGGGCCACCGCCACCTGCACATTTTCCATCTCGGCCACGACCTGAATTTCCTGGCTGTAGATGGAGCTCCTGCCGCGAGGAGCCTGAACTTGCAGGGAGTAGAAACCCGCTGGCACGTTGGTGATGCGGTAATCGCCGTTCTGATCTACGCTGGCCGACAGCCTGCCGCCACCGCGACGGCCACCGAAGCCGCCGAAGCCACCAAAGCCGCCGCCCATGCCACCATCCTGCGCGCCTTGCTCCACCTGCCGCAGGCGCACGCGATAGCCTTGCGCGCCTTCGCCGTTCATCATGACCTTGCCGATGACATCACCGCTGGGGTCCAGGGTCAGGATCAAATTATGGGTGACGGTTTGGCCTTCGGCGAGCACCACGTCTTCTTGCAGGCTGGCGAGGGGATCGGTTTCGTTGCCTCTGTTGCTCATCAATGCGCGCATCTGGCTGCGCATGAAATCCTGTCGGCTACCCACATAGGCTCGCACCATGTACTTGCCAGGTTGCAGATCCTTGATGCTGTAGCTGCCATCACTGTTCACCTGTCCTTCCTTCGTGGTCCAGGGCGGGCGAACGGCGATGACCTGGGCTTCGGACATCTTGTCGGCGGGGATGCCGGCGATGACGCCTTTGACCTGGCCCAGAGCACCCAGGAGCATCTCCATGCCCTGCAGGTCGTTCGCCAGTTCAAGGACATCAGAAGTCTTGCGGGCATGGCCACTAGCCTTGACCACCAGCAGGTAGTTGCCAGCCAGGACGGGAGTAAAGCGGAACTTGCCCTGGGCATTGGTCTTGGTGCTGAGGGCGGTGGCGCTGGCAGGACCATCGTTACTGAAGCTCTGCATGCGATCGCGCATGGCAGTCCAGCGATTGTTGCCGCCTGTGCCACCAGCGTTGCCACCGGCGGTGCCACCGGTGTTGCCTCTGCCGCCGCCCCAGTTGCCGAAGTTACCAAAGGGAGAATCCGACTCGCCTTCCGGCAACACCCTGCGCAACTCCACATCCGCGCCTGCCAGGGGGACCTCAGCAGTGCTGCTGAGCACCACGCCGCTCACCCTGACGCCGCGGGGCAGGCCAACGTTCAGGACTGCCGGTGCGCCCATGCGCAATTCCACTCGCTCACTGCGCAACTTGGGATGGTTGGCGGAGCCCACGTCGATGACATAGATGCCTTCTTCCAGGCCGGTGAATGCAAACTCGCCGTTGGCGTGCTCGCTCTGCTCACCAATGTCGCCGGGCATGCTGGAGTTGCCACCACCCCACATGCCACTGCCCCAGTTGCCGCCGCCCCAGTTGCCGCGACCTCCACCTCGGCGTCGGTTGTTGCCGTCGCCTGTGCCACCTCCGCCCCAGTTGCGGCCACCACCACCGTCGGCGTTGCCTAAGTTGCGAAAGCGCTCCCGCATATCCTGCATGCTCTGCTCCACCTTGCTGCTTTCTTCAGCGGTGAGTTCCTCGCCTTGCATCTGGCGGCGGAACAGATCCATCTGCGAGCGCATTTCTTCCCTTTCCCGGTCTGCCTGTGGATTGGGCAGGTTTGCCACCCGCACCACCTGGGCTCCATACAAACTGATGGGTTGGTTGGTTGCCGCATCGGTGATCTGGCCGGTGATGCGTAGGCCTTCTTGCAGGTTGATGTTCAGGGCCTGGGTGGTTTCCACATCAATGCCGCCCTGATCAAACTGCAGGTAGCCATCGGCTTCCACCTCCACTCTGGCAGTCATCGGCGGCAGGTGATCGAATTCGAATCGGCCTTCAGTGTTGCTCTTGGCGTTGTAACGACGACCGCGGCGCCCTTCATTGCGCAGGCTCAGTTCTGCTCCTGCCAGGGGAGTGCCATTGGGCTGGAACACCGTGCCGGTGAGCAGGAAACCTGGGCCGAGTTTGATGGCATCCAGTTCGGTGACTTCCCCTTCCTTGACGCTGAAGGAATCACTTCTCTGGCGTTGACGATTCTTTGCCGTGCCATTCAGGCGATAGTCGCCGGCGGGGATGTGTTGCAGCACAAAGCTACCCAGACCATCCGTGGCCTCTGTTTCAAACAGTGAGGTCCTGCCCATGGTCCATCGCCGTCCGCGGTCTTGCGAAGAGAGGCGAACTTCGCCACCTTGCACGCTCATGCCGGACATGTCAGTGAGGCGGCCGCGGATGCTGCCACCTTGCATCAGGGTGATGGCGCCCATGTCCAGGCTTCCCTTCACTTCCTTGCTATTGAAGTTCTTGTTGCTGATGCCCACCGCATAATCCTGGTGCTGCACTTGCAGGGAGATGCGCAGGTTTTGATAGCCCTGACCGGAGAAACTGAAGCTGCCGTCGGCGGCGGTAGTGACTTCCTTGGTGATGCGATTGCGATCCCAGCGACCACTGCGGCGCAGGTCCAGCATGACCTTGGCTTCGGCGATGCCGATGGCCTGCGCGTTTTGCACCTTGCCAAAGATGGTGACCTCTGGCCTTGGTTCGCTCACATCCAGGCTGCCGTTGAGCAGGTCCTTGGCTTGCAGTTCTTGGCGTTGGCCGCCATCTTCGCCCGAGCCTTCTGCTCCCAGGTTTTCCTCCGTTTGCCACTCTTCTTCGGGGACCTGTTCTTCGTTCCCCTGATCCCAGTGGGCAGCACTCGTGTCAGTGGAGTCTTGCTGGCTGAGGGCCAGCCAGGCGCCGGCGCCCACCAGAATGGTCAGGATGAAAAGAAGGATGATCTTGGGATTCATAATATGCCTTTTGTGGAGGGGCTATCATTACGCACCCTAGATCGGCTTTTGCGCAGTGCCAAGGTGTAATGATGCTGCACCAAGCTGTGACCTTGATTTTCCTCAGCGCAGTTTGAACTTCAGCGGGCTGCTGGATCCCAGCACCTGGGCATCCCCAGACCAGAATACGACCTGGGCTGCCACTGGCAGGGGATGGCGCAGCAGCGGGCGATCCAGGCAGAATTTGGCCTGGCCCTGGTCGTCGAACTGCAGGGGTAGCCAGATGGGGGCGAACAGCAGGCTGGGCTGCCAGAACAGTCGTTGTTCAAAGCCCTGCAGCTTGATGCCCAACTCGAAGGTGCCCGGCCAGGGGGCCAGCCCCAGAGCCAGGAAGCCCTGACCATTCTTGGGTCCATCGTCCACTTGCAGGCAGAGTTTTTGGCCCAAGCTCACGGCAGTGGTTGGCCGTTGCGCGCTCAGCAGGCGCAGCTGGCTGCTGCCACCAAACTGGCTTTCGAACACCACCAGGCTGCCGCCGCCCGCCGGTTGGAAGGCTTCCAGTTCGGCGCCGCGGCGCGGGCGTCGTTCTCTGTGTGTTTGCCGATGGTTGTTGCCGCTGCGGTACTGCAGGCTGCTGGGGCCCGGCATGGAAAAGTCATAGGCGGCCAGAATGCTTGCCTGGGGTTGTGCTCGATGCACATCGCTCAGTTCAACGATCTGGTTGTTGGCCCAGTCCACCACCAACAGGTCATGGTCACCATCCATGACCATGTCGCCGGCGGCGTCCAGGCCGGCAAAGACCAGGCTGGCATCCGAGGCAGCAAGCTTGGTGGGGCCGAAGGCGCGTTCTAGATCGGCGGCGGCAAAGCGCAGGACGTCTGTGGCCCCCGGTGGTGCTGGAAAGGCATTGCTGCCGGTGGCGTAATAGAGATTGCCTTCCTGGTCGAAACACAGGGGGCCGGAAGCCCCAGGGATCTCGGCGATGGTGTCCAATGCACCCGTGCGCCGGTTGAGGGCGATGATCTGATTGTTGGGGCTGGCAAAGCCGCCGGTCTTGGCGGAGATGAACACCCAGTCACCGCCATTGCTGGCGGCATCGAAGTTGAAGTTGACGTTGTTCAGCTTCCTGGCGGCAGCGCCTTGCTGCATGGGCACCAGCCAGATGCCGCCGGTGCTGCTTTCGCCAAACAGCAGGTTGCCTTCGTCCAGCTGCAGGGTGAAGGATGCAAACACCGGGTTGGCGAAGCTGAGCAGGCTACGGCTGCTTTTGCCGTTGTCCAAGTCCAGGCTGTTGCCGCTGAAGTAGACCTGTCCCTGGTCCAGTAACACTGGAGCAGAGGCGCCATTGGGCAGGGCGCGGATCTCACTGGCGTAGCCTTCCGCAATGGTTTGCGCCGCGACGGTCGCGCCGAGCAGGCAGGAAAAGAAGACGGGGAGGCAGCAGGTGTGGAGCTTGTTCATTTGGGACCCTTGGTATCTCTCGTACCGAAGCAGGACACGGTTGGCGGAAATCGCCAACTCTCGCAGCGGGATGTTCTGGCTTCCGGATCCAACTTGGGCAGCGTCTTCCCAGCCCTCTTGGGCCAGTGACCTGTGCTGCCTTCGTCCCCGGTTACAGATGCGGGACAGCGACGGACTTGCACCGTGCTTCTCCCGCTGTGAGGAGGCGAATTCATAGGGTCTTGGGCCATTCTCCGCAACGGCCGGCTTGATCCGTGGGTGATGCTGGCCCATACCTATGGCCATGCCTCTTTCCATCCAACAAGTGCAGGACCGTGCCCAAAAATGGGGACTTGGTCTGGTGGGAGCGGTGCCAGCGGCCCAGTTCGATGACTGCCAGCCAGCTGGGCGCCGGGCCAGGGAGTTGTTGCCAGACTGCCATTGGATCCTGCTCTTCGGTTCGGGGGGCGATGAATTCTGGCAGCGCATGCATAGGGGTTCTACCAACAGCAAGAGCACCAGCCGGAGCACTGGAGTGCGGGGCTCGGCTCGGGCAGGCTATCACCCCATCAACCGATTCAGCGCGCAGGCGGCGACAGACCTGGAGGCAATGTTTGGCCAACACCCGCGGCGGGTGCTGCAGCCCGACGACCGCCGCAGCCTGAACTTCAGCCAGCTGGCAGAAATGGCCGGGATGGGCACCATTTCACCGGTCTTGGGTCTGCTTCTGCATCCTCAATATGGCTCATGGGTCAGCCTGCGTTTGGCCATTCTGCTGCCAGCCGAGGCCCTGCAGGGAGCTTCTGAGCCCGACGGGCTGGATGGCTTCCAACCCTGCCTCACCTGCAGCCAGCCCTGTGTGCAGGCCTGCCCGGTGGAGGTCTTTGATGGTGCGGGCGGCGCCAACATGCTGGCCTGCGCCAGCCATCGGCATCGGGGTGGCTGCCGGGATGGCTGCGAAGCACGTCGGGCCTGCCCGGTGGGGGCGGAGCAGCGCTACGGCCCCCAGGAAGAGAGCTTCCGTCACGCCTATAGCCTCTTTGCCATGCGGCGGCATTATGGCCTGGGGCTATGGCGCCTCTGGCCCCGCTCCTGGCGGGGTTAGGGCAATCTATCCCTTACCTGCACGGCAGGTTACTGCGACCAAATCTCAATAACTTTGTTGAAATTGCGACACAGTCTCAATAGTTTGTCCGGGCATGTCGAAGTTATTCCCAGTTGTGGTGGGCCTGCTGCCCATTGTTTTCAGCGCCTCAGTGCTGGCACAGGAACCGCAAAAAGAGCCCTCGCGGGAGGAGCTGGAGAAACGCGTACAGGCCTTGGAAAAACAAGTGAAGACCCATGGGAATCAGCTGGATTCCTTCGGCCATGAGATTGAAGGCCTGCGCTTCGATGATGTCATCCGCCCCCTGGGAGAACGGGCCTTTGGCCTGGGGCAAGCCGCCTCCAAGATCTACCACGTGGAGACTGGTCTGTCCTGGGGTGGTTACGGCGAGGTTATCTTCAGCGAAGTGCAGGGTGGCCAGGACGTGGCCGATGCCCAGCGCATCGTCAACTACATCGGCTACCGCTACGACGAGCACTTTGTCTTCAACTCGGAAATTGAAGTGGAACACGGCAGCACCAGCGCCAGTTCCGGTAGCACAACCAGTGGCGGATCCGTGTCGGCGGAGTTTGCCTACATCGATTACCTGCACAGTGATGAGATCAACGGCCGTGCCGGCTTGATGCTGGTGCCCATGGGACTCACCAACGAGAACCATGAACCCACTGCCTTCTTTGGCGCCGAGCGCCCGGTCACCGAAAATCGCATCATTCCCACCACCTGGCGGGCAGTGGGTGCGGGCATCTTCGGTCAAGTGGGTGACGTTTCCTATCGCGTGGTGGCCATCAACTCCCTGAGCGGTGAAGAGTTCTCTTCCAGCGGCCTGCGCAGTGGTCGGCAGAAGGGCAACCGGGCAGCCAGCAACGATTTCGCCGGCGTGGTGCGGATGGATTACCAGGGTTGCGAGTCGGTTTGTGTGGGCGGCTCGGTCTTCTACGGTCCCGCCGGCCAGGACAATGTGGAAGGTGCAACCGTCATCCCGGACCTGGACACCTTCATTGGCGAGGTGCACGCGGAGGTCAAGCAGGGCCCCTTCAGCCTGCGAGCCCTCTATGCCTTGGCTACCGTCAAGGACAGCGCCGCCTACAACACCGCCGCCAGTGAGAACCTGGCCAAGGAAATGCATGGCCACTATGTGGAGGCCGGATGCAATGTCATGGGCTTCCTCGACTGTGAGTCGAAGGCCTCGGTGACACCTTTCCTGCGTTACGAGGGTGTGGACACCCAGGCCGAAATGGCCGCCGGCTTTGTTGCCGACTCCACCAAGGATGTGGAGATCATCACCGTTGGTGTGGAGTTCAAGCCCATCGAGCAGGTGGTGTTCAAGTTGGACTTTGCCGACTGGGATAAGGAAGACGACCGCTTCCACATTTCCATGGGGTACTTGTTCTAGAAGAGCTTCAAGCCATGCAATTGCTCACATCATTCTTGTTCGTCGCGGTGCTCACTGGCGCTACGGAACCACCGCCAAAAACGCCAGCGGAGCTGCCTAGCATGGAGCAGGGTTTGGCGCAGGCCTTTCCCGACGCCAAGGTGAGTCGGAGCACGGTGTACCTCAGCGATGAACAACGGGCGGCAATTGCCAAGCTGAGCGGCAAGCCCTGCAAGCGGGGCATGGTCTATCCCTACCTGGCGCACAAGGACGGCAAGTTGGTGGGGGTGACCTACCTGGATCGTCACCGGGTGCGCTCCAAGCAGGAAACCCTGTTGGTGTCGGTGATGGCCGATGGCAGCCTGGGTAAGATCCAGGTCATCACCTTTACTGAGCCCAAGCAATACCTGCCCCGCAAGCACTGGTACAAGCAGTTCTCCGGCAAGGTCCTGGACGGCAGCCTGCGGTTGCGGCGCGGCGTAGACGGGGTCTCCGGTGCTACCCTTACCGCCATTGCCACCACCCAGGCGGCCCGGCGGATCCTGGCCATCCACAAGGTCATTTCTCCCAGCCTGAAATGAGAGGCGGACGGTCCATGCGGGGCAAGCAGCCTTGAGTCGACCCACGGCCTGGTCCATCCATCTGGCAAGCGCTGTCGTTGGGGTCACCGGTCTGGCCTATGCCTGGTTCTTGTACTTCCATCAACTGGAGGATGAGTTCGGCCCCATTGACCACCCCTTGCAGGCCGTCTCCCAGTACTGGCATGTGTTGTTGGCGCCGCTGTTGGTGTTCGTCTGTGGCCTGGTCTGGCGGGCCCATGTGTGGGGGCGCATCAGTGGCGGCAACAAGCGCCGGCGCCGCTCCGGCATCCTCTTGGCCCTGTTTTTTGCCCCCATGGTGGTCTCCGGCTACCTGTGTCAAATCACTGTGGATGAATTGTGGAGAGATGCCTGGGTGGTGCTGCACGTGGGCAGTTCCGTGGTCTGGCTGTTGGTCTACCTGGGCCACCAACTGACTCCCGCTGCAACCGCCGTGGCCAGCAACAACGAGCGGCAAAACTCTCGGTAGAAATTCCCAGAATGCCAAGCCTTTACGGGCGCCTGGGTACGTAGGGGCTACTCGGGAGGTGGTGTTGAGACCCAGTCGGGTCCGCCACCGAGTGGTATGGCTTCTTGGCCTGTTTCCCAGGTATAGGGTTTCGCTTGAACGCAAAGATTTTCCGTCCGGAGTTTGTCCGTTGGTGCCTGCCGGTGCTGGCTGCCTTGGCCTTGTTGGCCCTGGCCTGGAACATGTACGGTCAGTTTCAGAACCCTGAACACATCGGCGCCCTGCCCTTTGTCGGCAAGGCCCTGCTGGTCTTCGGTCTATTGCTGTTGGGCTTCACCGCCACCCTGTTTTGCCTCTATCGCCCAGCCAGGAACTGCCCGAATCAGGACCTGCCCTACTGCACGGTGATCGTGCCGGCCTACAACGAGGGCGCCATGGTGCTGGACACCCTGCGCTCGGTAATGCTGAGCGACTACCCCGCCGACAAGCTGCAGGTCATCGCCGTGGATGACGGCAGCGTGGATGACACCTGGGCCTGGATGAGCAAAGCGGCAGCCGAGAATCATCGCATCGAAGTTCTGCGCCTGGGCCGGAACATGGGCAAGCGCCACGCACTCTACGAAGGGATTCGTCGCAGTGAGGGGCAGGTGCTGGTGACCATCGACTCGGATTCCCTCATCGAGGCAGGCACCCTGCGGGCCCTGGTCAGCCCCTTTGTGCAGGACTCACGGGTGGGCGCCGTGGCTGGGCGGGTGGCGGTGCTGAACAAGGCCGAAGGCATCATCCCCAGCATGTTGGAAGTGTCCTTTGCTTTCAGCTTCGAATTTGTGCGCGCCAGCCAGTCTGTATTGAACACGGTGCTCTGCACCCCAGGGGCACTCTCCGCCTACCGACGTGAAGTGGTCATGCAGGTTCTGGACCAGTGGTTGACCCAGACCTTCATGGGCAAGCCGGCCAGGATTGGTGAGGACCGGGCGATGACCAATGCCATCCTGCGCCAGGGTTATCATAGCCGCTTCCAATCCACGGCGGTGGTGCACACCAACGCCCCGCTGCAGTACCGGCAGTTGAGCAAGATGTTCCTGCGTTGGGCTCGCAGCAATGTGCGCGAAACCCTGGTCATGGGTAGTTTCGTGTTCCGTAAGTTCCGCCAGTCTTCAGCCATTGGTGCCCGCTTGTTGTTCTGCATGAGTGTGCTGCGCCTGGCCTTGGCGCCCGTCCTGTTGCTGACTTCCCTCACCTATGTGCTGTGGCAGCCGACGCTGTACCTGCCACATCTGCTGTTTGGTGTTGGCCTCTCCAGTTGCCTGCCAGCGCTGTTCTACATGTGGCGGCGCGGCAGCATCTCCGGTGCCTGGGCCCTGCCCTATGCTCTGTTCTGGCTCTGCTCCCTCTCTTGGATCACCCCCTATGCCATGCTGACCGCAGGCAACAGCTCCTGGTTGACCAGAGAGAAACCGCAACTCAAGCCCCAGCTGCAGCCGCAATCCAAGCCGGAATTCATGCACCAGGCCGATGCCCTGGTGGATCCTCTGGGCGGCAGCTCATTGGCCGGCGATGCCTGGACCGTCAGACCGTCTCGAGCCCGGCGCACGGCTATCTAGGGCGATTGATCTAGAGCGGTTGATCTAGAAGCTGCAGGATCCGTTCTACGGAACTTCGCACATCCTGCTCAGTGCTGCGGTGGTTGACCACGCAGAAGCGCAGCGCGAACTCACCCTGCACCAGGCAGGAGGACAGCATCAGGTAGCCGTCATCCAGGATGTCTTGCACCAGCGCCTTGCCCTTGGCCGCATCGCCCTCCACGCTGAAGGTGAATACCGACATTGAAGGCTCGGTGACGATGCGGATGCGTGGGTCCTTGGCCAACAGATCGTGGGCCAGGCGACACAGTTCCAGGTCCTTGCGAATGGCCTGGCGGATGGCATCCAGGCCGACGCTGCGCCATAGCAGCCAGAGTTTCAGGGCGCGATTGCCGCGACTCAACTCCGGCCCCCGCTCAAAGAAGTTCACCTCATCCCGGGGGATGTCCTGCAAGTAGTCCGCATCACCGGTAAAGGTCTGCTGCAGGGTCTGGGGGTGACGGGTCAGCAGGCAACCGCTTTCAAAGGGAGCATAGAACCACTTGTGTGGATCCAGAGTGATGGAGTCGGCACTGTTCATTCCAGCACAGCGGGATCGCCACTCCGGCAACAAGGCCAGGGCGGCGCCATAGGCCGCATCCACGTGCAGCCAGACTTGTTCTTTTGCACAGAGCTCTGCCAGTTCCGGTAGCGGATCCATGCTGCCGGTGGCGGTGCCGCCGAAGGTGGCAACCACTGCCATGGGCTGCAGGCCTGCCTGCCGGTCTTGCCGAATCTGCGGCCCCATGGCCCTGGCGTCCAAGCTGAGGATCTGCTGGTCGTTCAAGCCCAACAAACGCCCCGCCTTGGCCAGGGAGTAGTGCGCCTCCGGGCTGACATAGAGCCGGGCCTTCGTCAGGTCACTGATGCGAGTGCGGGCCGCCGCCAGGGCACACAAGTTGGCCATGGAGCCACCGCTGGTGAGAATGCCGGTGAAGCCGGCGGGCAGTCCCATGCTTTGCCGAAGCCAATCCAGGACCTGGATTTCCAGCTGCGTCATCACCGCTCCACCCAGCCAGGTGCCGACGAAGGTGTTGGTGGCCGCCGCCAGCCACTCGCCCAGGGCACCATGGAAACTGCCCGGCCCGGGGATGTAGGCGAAAAAGCGAGGGTGGTTCACCAGAGTGGCCTGGGGCATCAAATCCTGGAACAGGCGGTCCAGGCTCTGGCTGATGGGAATGGGCTGTTCCGGCAGGGCTTCGGCAACCAGGGGCTGCAGAACTTCCGCCTTCGGCAGGCGGGCCACCGGCAGCTGGTCCAGGCTGGCCAGGTGTTCCACCGCCCGGTCCACCGCCAGATAAGCCTGCCGGCGCATTTCTTCTAGATTGGGATCCAGGCTCATGGGCTTAGCCTACGTGCTGCCAAGCCCGGGTTTGGGTGAAAAAGCTGGGCCGGCTGCTTTGACCCTTCCCCTCCGCAATCCTATGGTGCGCAGCCCTTTCAAGACCTCACAGTCCCCATCTACGTGACCCAGCCCGCACCACGGCAGACCGTTGCCATCCAAGATACCATCAGCTTCGGCCCCAAGACCTTCGTGGTCATGGCCGGACCTTGTGCGGTGGAGAGTCGTGCCCAGTTGCAGACGGTGGCGGCTGCGGTAGCCCAGGCCGGTGCGGCCATGCTGCGGGGCGGTGCTTTCAAGCCCCGCACTTCGCCCAAGTCTTTCCAGGGGCTGGGAGCTGAGGGTCTGGCCCTGCTGGCGGAAGTCTCCGCCGCCCAGCATCTGCCCGTGGTGACAGAGGTCCTGGATCCACGGCAAGTGGCATTGGTGGCGGCATCGGCCTCCATGCTGCAGGTCGGCTCACGCAACATGCAGAACTTCGCGCTGCTGCGGGAAGTTGGCAAGGCGGGGCTGCCAGTGCTGTTGAAGCGGGGGGCGTCTGCCACCCTGGACGAATTCCTGGCCGCCGCCGAATACATCCTGCAAGAAGGCAACAACAAGGTGGTGCTCTGTGAGCGGGGGGTGCGTTCCTTCGATCCCAGCACCCGCTACCTGCTGGACTTGAGTGCGGTGCCCCTGTTGCAAAGCCGCAGCGGCTTGCCGGTGGTGGTGGATCCCAGCCACGGCACCGGTCGGCGGGAGCTGGTGCAGCCCATGGCCCTGGCCGCCATGGCCGCTGGCGCCGATGGCCTGCTCATCGAGGTGCACAACCAGCCGGAAAAGGCACTCTGTGATGGGCCCCAGGCGCTGCTGCCGGCGGAATTTTCCCAACTCATGCAGAAGATCCGCCGCTGGATTTCCCCTACCGGAAGATACCTTGTGGGGCCGGGGGTCGATGCCCTCAAGCAACAAAGCACGGAGAGAGCAGAGGTAAGGGCCACATGACCAACAACCGCAAGCCATACATTGCCGCCAACTGGAAGATGAACCTGGATCGTTCCAAGGCCTTGGATCTGGTGAAGACCATCAAGGGACGCCTTGGCGATGGCAGCCACAAGGAAGTGGCAGTGTTTGTGCCCACGGTCTATCTGGCGGATGTGACGGCCGTGGCCCAGGGCTCGCCCCTGGGTGTCGGTGCGCAGAACATCTTCTACGAGAAGGAAGGCGCCTTCACCGGCGAGACCTCCTGCAACATGCTGCGGGAAGTGGGAGCCAACCGGGTCCTGGTGGGGCACAGTGAGCGCCGCCACGTTTTCATGGAGCCCGACGAATGGATGGGTCGCAAGGTGCGCGCCGCCCTGGACGCCGACCTCATGCCAGTGCTCTGCGTGGGTGAGACCTTGGAAGAGCGCAAGGCCAACCGCACCGAGCGGGTGCTGAAGCGCCAGTTGGAAGCTGGTTTGCAGACAGTGCTGGAAAAGGAACTACATTGTGCCTGCATTGCCTACGAACCCGTCTGGGCCATCGGCACCGGCGAGGTAGCCACGACTGATCAAATTGATGCTGCCCATGCTTGCATCCGCAAGTTCATGGCCAGCACTTTTTCTGAGGATGCCGCGCAAAGTGTGCGCATCCTTTATGGCGGCAGTGTGAAGCCGGACAATGCCGGCTCCATCATGTCTCTTGCAGAGGTAGACGGCCTGTTGGTGGGCGGTGCCAGTTTGCAGCCAGATACCTTTATTCCCATCATTGAATATGACAGCTAGGACTGCCCCCAGTACCTGCTGAACGCATCGACTTCATCATGTCCATCATCCTCTGGATCACCTTCTTCCTATCCGCCTGCCTCCTCATCTTCGTCATCCTCTTGCAGGAACCGAAGGGTGGTGGGCTTTCCGAAGCCTTTGGTGGCGTCGGCGCAGAAACCTTTGGCGTCAAGAGTGGCGGAGTCAACCGCTTCACCTTGCTGGTCGCCACGGTGTTCTTTGTGTCTGCCATCATGATCCACAAAATGCAGTGAGCCCATGGTAAGCGCACCGGTCTATAGTATGACCGGTTCGGGCGTGGCTACGGGCGACACCGAGCTGGGTACCACAGCTGTGGAATTGCGCACGGTGAACGGGCGCAATCTGAGTATCAAGACTCGTCTGAGCTCGGAATACCAGGGCTTGGAATCCGCCTTTGATGCCTTGTTACGCAAGGGTCTGCAGCGTGGCAGTGCCAGCCTCGTCATTCAGCTCACGCCCAAGGCCACCACTGCCGAAGTGAAGCTGGATGCTGGTCTGGCGCAAAGTGTGGCGACGCAGTTGCGTGCTTTGGCAGCACAACTGGGCAGCAAGGACGAGCTGCGCTTGACCGAGGTGTTGGCCTTCCCCGGTGTCATCACCAGCGCAACCAACAATCCGCGCACGCGCATTTCCTGGCAGCCTCCAGCGGATCTGCTGGCTCTGGTGCAACAGGCCTTGCAACGCTGTCAGGAAAGCCGGCAACAGGAAGGGGCCAAGACCCTCGCCGCTGTGCAAGCGGAGTTGCAGGTCATGGCCACTGCCTTGGCCAAGGTCCAGGCCTTGGCACCCAAGGTTGTGGAGCGGCATCGGCAACGTTTGTTGCAACGGGTGAATGAGTTTCTGCAAGGGCGCGCTGTGGCCATGGAGGATCGGGACGTGCTGAAGGAAGTGGCGCTGTATGCGGACCGGGCGGACATCGCCGAGGAGATGCAGCGTCTGCAGGCGCATCTGGACAAGGTGCAGGAAGTGTTGCAAGCCGGCGGTCCTGTTGGTCGCAAGTTGGAGTTCTTGTTGCAGGAAATGCTGCGCGAAGCCAACACCATGGGCAGCAAGTCTCCGGAAGTAGAAATCTCTCATTCGGTGGTGCAGATGAAGGCCTGCATGGACAAGCTGAAGGAGCAGGCGGCAAACCTGGAATAGCAAGGGCATGGTCACAACAAAGGGCAAGACAGCTAAGGGCAAGTCAACAAAGGGCAAGTTGGTGGTGATTTCCGGACCTTCCGGTGCGGGCAAGACTTCGGTCTGCCGGCAACTGAAGAAGGATCCGCAGGTGGAGTTCTCCGTCTCTGCCACCACCCGCAAGATGCGGGCTGGTGAGCAGGAAGGGGTGGACTATTACTTTCTGGACAAGGAAGAGTTTGTCGCCAAAGAAGCAGCGGGCGCCTTCCTGGAAAGTGCCAGTTACAACGGCAACCACTACGGCACCTTGCGCCAGCCCATGCAGCAAGCCCTGCAAGAAGGCCGCACCTTTGTGCTGGAGATCGAGGTGCAAGGCACCAGGCATCTGCGTGATTCGGGGGTGCAGGGCATCTATGTCTTCGTCGTTCCTCCCGATGAAGAAGAACTACGCAAACGCCTGACGGCCCGGGGCACCAACACGCCGGAAGAAATTGAGCAGCGTTTGCGCATCGCCGCCGAGGAACTACAGAGCAAAGACCTGTATGATCACATTGTTGTCAACCAGGACCTGCAAGACACCATTGCCCAGGTCAAGGAGATCATCGATCTGTGACGTCAGCTAATCAGAAACAGGCAAACATACTCTTGGGTGTGGGCGGCGGCATCGCCGCCTTCAAGGTCGCCGCCTTGGCCAGTCAGTTGGTGCAGGCGGGGCAGGTGGTACGGGTGGCGATGACGCCGAAGGCCTGTGAGTTCATTGGCGCTCTCACCTTTGCCGGCCTCACTGGTAGTCAAGTGATCCTGAGTTCGACGCAGATTGATGCGGATGGCTCGCCGCCCCACATTGTCGCCACCCAGGCAGCAGACTTGATGGTCATCGCGCCGGCTTCGGCGGGTCTGCTCTCTTCCCTGGCCGCCGGTGCCTGCAGCGACGCTGTGTCTTTGGCCGCCTTGACCTGTCGCGCGCCCAAGCTTTGCTGCCCAGCAATGAATGACGCCATGTGGGAAAGCCCGGCGGTGCAACGCAATGTGCAGATCCTGAAGGATCAGGGTTATCACTTCTGCGGTCCGGTGACGGGGCATCTGGCGGAGGGCTACGACGCCATCGGCCGCATGGTGGAGCCGGATACCATTCAAGCGGAAATCCAACGTTTGCTGGCTGATAGCAGTTCGTGACGCGCTACCTCTGCTTGCAGGGAGATGCTGTTGCACTTGAGCAGGCCTTGGACCAGTTATACGTACATGCGGAAGTGCAGGCGGTGGTGTGGCAGGGCGAGGACGTACACGTTGCGCTGGGCGATGCTGCTTTGCCGGAGCTGTCCATGGTGCAGGTGACCGACTTGCCGGTCAGCGCTGCCGACATGCAACGCACGGGCTTGGAAGAAGACCAGGTCATCATGGTGAGCGACGACCTGTTGGTGCGGCCACCTTGGGTGCCGGGAAAGGCAAACTTTGCTGGTGTGGAATTGGTGGTGCCCCGAGCTATGGCCTTTGGCAGTGGTGAGCACGGCAGTACGCAAGCGGCCTTGCGCTTGTTGCACACAAGTTGGCGGGATGATTGTGGCAGCGTGGCGGATGTGGGGACGGGTACTGGCATCCTGGCCTTGTATGCCCAGACTCGAGGTTGTGCGAAGGTCACTGCCTGCGATGTGGATCCGGACGCGGTGCGCGCCGCCCGGGACTTGTTGCCCCAAGCCCAGGTTGTCTTGGGTACGGCCAAGGACCTGCAGCAAGAGGTAGGTGCAGTGGATCTGGTGGTGGCCAACATGACCGGTGCCGAGTTGCAGTCAGCGCTGCCGGACTTGTTGAAGCTGTGGAACCGTCGCGGCGCCCTGATCCTTAGCGGTCTAAAGCAAGATCAGGTTGCAGACATGATTCGCGCTGTGGGGCTGGAGCAGAACAAGCAGTTGCAGGTGGGGGAGTACTGTGGGCTGCTGTTTGTGGCTCAACTCAACTAGAAGCTACCGCCCCCGGGCGCTCGTGGTCCGGTGGGAGATCTTCCAACAGAAGTAAGAGGAATACCCCTTCGCCTGTGATCTGCCACATCCAGTTCTTTAGTGATGGGAGTCATGAAGCCCCGCAGACACAGTGCTAGGATGGGTAGGCTGATGAGTAAGCTGGCCAGCGGTGATACAAAAATCACCAGCAGAGTATGCAAGCCTGCCAACAGTGAGGCGCAGAGCATTGCCAGGGCCATGGGGCCGCAACCGGAGTAGTTGCTTTCTCCCATTTGGATCGATGCAGGAAATAGGGGAGCTTGGCGAAGGATGATGAGCAGGGATATCAGGCCGGCAGCCAGGTAGAGCGGTAATGTGCATATCGCTTCAAGGGGCGGAAACGCCCAGAAGCCAAGTATGCCCAAGAGTATGCAGGTGGGTAATATGAGCTTTACAGTGATGGCGATGGCTGCGCCGCGAAGCACTTCTCCTGGTCCCCGCAAAGGGGCAGATTCGAATATCCAAGCTGCCTGGTAATCCTTGGAACACAATAGTGCAAAGAATGGTGAAGTGCTGGCTAGTGCCAGCAACGAAATCGTGGACATGGAAGTTGCCCATGAAAGTTTGTTTGAGAATAAGCCTAGGATCATAAAGATGAAGGGTAAGCACAGTCCTGGAATAGCCCGACGACGGTAATCCGGTGACCTTTTGATCGTGCTTCCGGCAAAAAGGAATCCTGCTTTTGCAGGTAAGCTCGAGCCCAGGATTTTTGCGCCCAAAGACCATGTGAGTCCGTGGGAGATACGTTTGTTCTTTTCTGAGCCCTTGGGTGTCTCAGACAGGGCTTGAACAGTACTTTTATACTGCGGGCCAAGCACCGCAACCAGAAACACTGCCAACGCCAAGATGACTAGAAATCCAGTTCTAGCTATGGCTACAAGATTGGGGGTCGCGTTGCCCGCCACTATTTCTGCAGTTGCGTAAGCCCAGGCTGGTGGCAGGAAGTAGACGCTACTGTGGCTTACGGTGGACTGAAGGATCGAACCAATGTCAGTGGATAAAAACCACTTTCCTTGCGTGGATGCCACGATCACGACGAGCAACAAGATCTCGGCATACATGATCACATTGCTGAGCCGTTTGTGATTGAACAGTCGCAACAGAACCAGTAGCGCAGTTATGCACAGCAATAGGGCAGAGCATGATCCAACTATGGCGCCACACAGATGTGGCAGTAAATAGAACCCGGAACCATGCGTCAAAGAATTCAGCAGGGCGCCCGGGAGATGCATGCAAAGGGTTACCAGAGAGATGTAGGCGAGAAGGGTTGTTACCCGTGCAGCAATGTAGGCTCCGGGGCGAACAGGTCGGGGAAACAGTACGGCCACATCCGCTGGCGGGAAAAGCAAGCTGCCGTGGAGGGTCAATGTAGTCATGCAAATTATGGCAAATCCCATGTACTGCATGCCCAGGGCCGCACCGGCTTGGTTCTTGGCGTGGATTACCAAGGAAATGAACATCATCCCCATAAATAGAAAGGTGATGGGGCCGGTGAAGCTGCCCAGCTTCAGAAATTGCTTGCCCTCATTTCGCACATTCCAGTGGTTGATGCGCAGGCTGATGCGCAGGAATGTCTTAGTCAGGATTCCGTATTGGCGGAAGCTCACGATTTCTTCAAGGAATCGTAGAATCTGCGCGCGTTGGCGCGGAGGTCTTCGCTGGAGGTCAGGCTGGCAAAGACTTCCCCCAGGCTTTGGGATGAGTCACCGGCACGCAACTCATCCATGGTGCCTTGGGCGGCAAACACCCCGTCCTTCAAGATGACAATGCGATCACAGATTTTCTCCACCACTTCGAGGACGTGGCTGGAATAGAAAACCGTGGTGCCGTCATCGGCCAGACTGCGGATGAGTTCCTTGAGTTGCAGGGCGGCATTGGCATCCAGGCCATCCAGAGGTTCATCCAGGAAAAGTACTTTGGGTTCGTGCAGCAGGGCGGCAGTGAGCACAACCTTCTTGCGCATGCCCTTGGAGTAGGTGGCCAGGGGTTCATGGGCGCGATCCGCCAGGTCAAAGAAATCGAGATAGCGTTCGCTCCGGTATTCAATTTCCTCTGCCGGAAGATCATGCAGGGTGCCGCAGAACTCTAGATATTCCCAGCCAGTGAGCTGCTCGTAAACGGCTGCATTCTCCGGCACATAGCCAATCATGGCCTTGACCTTCACCGGCTGTTTGGTGACGTCCAAGCCACCAACCTTGACGGTCCCACTGTCGGGCTTCAGTTGACCAGTGAGGATCTTGATGGTGGTGGTCTTGCCAGCGCCGTTGGCTCCCAAGTACCCCAGCACTTGCCCTGCAGGAACATCCAAGGAGATGTCGCGAAGCACTGGATGACCGAAGCTCTTGTTCAGGTTTTCGAAGTGGATCAAGGGATTGTAATCATAGTGAGGGCTATCAAAAATTATCGGTTGCTAATTCCGCTCTACAGCCATCCAAAAGCTGGTGTGCTGCCCGGGGGATAATCGTCCATACCGCCTGTCATAGATTTCGTCGAGACTCTGAACTTCCAGGACCCTGCAGTACATGTCTTTAGAAATGGGCGAGTTATCTTTTATCCATGAACGAAACCAAGCTCGCACATCATCAGGAATGATGCTTTTGACGTGTGCTCCCATGCTATGCGTTGCGAACATTTGCGTAGGATCGCAATCTAAAATGGCACCTACCACTTCCTCGTTGGTCCATCCGTCAGGTCGATTTGCAGTGCAGAGCTTGCGTAGGATGGGAATGCGATTGTCTCCATTGAGCATCCGCAGGCTACGTCTATTCAAGATTGTGCTGGGGGCAGTGCTAAACAAGGGAAGAGGTGGTTCAAACTTGTCTGGATTGATGGGATCTTGGCCATAAGCCTTGATGAGGTTTCCATAGCGATTTTTGAACATGCCCCAGGATCCCCTTGTTTTTACTGCGGCCACAATCCGTCCCCACAAAAGGCTGCGATGCCTGCGGTAATCTAAGGCCTCCAGGGTGCTGGTCAGCAGGGCGCTTTCCTCTTTCTGATGCAAGGAGATGAGGTATAGGGCCTCGTAGAGATTGCCAACAAAGAGTTCGTCCAGTGCGGGAGTTTCTGGGTTCTTGTTCAGGGCACTGATCGCCAGTCGCCTTTGCAGGTCGCTTCTCAACTCGACCATTGGCCATGCATAAGTAAGGGAAATGATCTCCCAGATTTCGATCGCCGCATCTCCACCTTGTTGCCTGAGAAGATCTTCTGGGCCCAATTCTTTGCACCTTGCCATGAACTTGTCTGTTGCCTCTTGCAGCAATGATGAGTCAGGTGGATTTGTTTCCAGGTATAAAACTGTTTGGGCTATGGGCATGTCCCAGTGGTGGGCCATGGCTTGGAACATGATCCAAAACACATCACCACCCAGGCTGATCTTTTGTAGGGAGCCGATATTTGTACTGCTCTTGGCGATAATTTCTTTCTGTGATAGCCCTGTCCAATCTTGGACACGGATTTTTGCATTTTTTCTGAGGACTCTGTCCAAAAGGAAATACCTACTTAGCGGAAGTGATCCTGAACGACCTTCACAGGCCATGGCAAATCCTTCGGCGACCCAGGTTGGTTGATTGAGATACGGTCTGACCCCCAATAAATGACAATGAAGCATGTGGCCGATTTCGTGCCGCAATACTGCCACATCTATTGGTTGGCTATGTACATTTCCCTGAATGACGATGCTGTGGAAAGGGGGAGATGTTGAACAGGTACACCACCCACCACGGTCTCCATCTTTGATTTGGGGAAGAGGATCCATGCTGATGATGATCTCAGCAGTCGGCAAGTCTGTATTGCAATGTTGGGCAAGATCACGAAGATGCTTAGTCACAATTGCCTTGGCGCCTTCCAAGTCGAAACTCGTTGCATCGCCACTGATTCCCAGCCGAACCTTTTCGATTTCCAGACTATGCCAGCTTGAGACTGTAGGTGTGTTGAAGCTGGAGTCCCCGGTCCAGCAGCCAGCCAACAGGCAACTTGTGACCAAAGAAAGGCTGACTGTGGACGAGCGTATGTGGCCGGCGACTTTTTCCTTCATGTGCTGTGTGGCGAGGCTCCTTGAATGCTTGAGCCTATTTCCCTTCTCATGGCTCGGCGAGGATTATAAGTGCACCCATTCTCTCCGCCGCCAATGAATTACGGTCAGACATATTGGGCAGGCGATATGCCTCAGCTATTCCTGGTCTCATGGACTCAGAGCCTTAGGCTGGCATTTCTTCCACCTCACCTTCCACACCTCGTTCCACATCCCATCGCCTTGAGCGCAAGCAAGAGCATCTTTGCCATCAGCATCAATTGGCTGACCATCGTACTCCGCCTGGCCGGAGTTGCTTGCGTTGTGTTGGCAGTCATGGCGCTTCTGGATGAAGACTCCCGCGGTGCCCACGTGATGGGGAGCTGGCGTTGGCACAGCATGGTGCTGGTGACTTTGGCCGGAGTCGTGGCGCTGGTTTCTGCCATCGTCGATGCCTTGAGTCCGCCAAAGAAACTCGTCACTGGCCATAGCCTGCGTGATCTGTTCTCGCTCTTAGTCCTGGCCATCGTTGGACAGATCCTGCTCTCCTCTGACTTCAAGCCCTTCTTCTGTGCGCTCTGCTTTGGCCTGGCCGCCGGCGTCTATGCTGGCCTGCGCCTGCTGGATCGCTGGGGTGCAGGTTGGCGTCGCCACTGGGGGATCAGATTCCTGGATCTGGCGGGCTTCCAAGTTTGCTTGCTGTTGGTCTTGCTTGAAATCAGTCTGGTCACCGTTGCCGCCTTTGCGCCCAGTCCCCTCTTTGCCCGGGATGCATCCAGCGTCAAGGCTGCCATGGCCATGTTCCGCTACCCGCCGGGCTATCTAAGGTATGGCTTTCCCTGCAACTCCAAGAGTCACTACGACGAGGAGTTTGCCCCCGCCAAACACACCGTCGTTTCCATCGGTGATTCCTTCAGCATGGGAGTGGTGCCCCACGCTTTTCATTTTTCCACTGTCTGTGAACGCGAGCTGACAACCGAGTTGGATGATGTGGCGGTGCACAACCTGGGTCATGCGGGCATCGGGCCCGGTGGCTATCTCTGGTTGCTGGAGCATGAAGGCCTGGCCTTGGATCCGGATGTGATCCTGGTCAACCTGTTCATCGGCAATGACCTGATGGAGTCCCTGCGTTGGAACAATCCGCAGGGCTTCTTCCGCGCCATGTGTGATCGCCGCAATGCCCTCAGCTATCAGGTGCCCCTGCGGCTTATGAAGAGCATGCAGGAAGAGCAGGCCATGCGGCAGGCAGGACAGCACTATGGGCTATTGCAGGGTGAGAGCCTGTTGACGGAAGCAAGCGGTGATCAGGCTGCGCTGCGGGCCGCCATGCCCTGGTTGGATGACCCGACCTTGGAGGAAGGCAATATCACCGCCCCCGAGTTCATGCGCATCGAACAGGCCCGCGCGCGCAAGGTTCACGATGCGGAAAAGCACAGTGCTTACCCTCAGCTGTTTACCGCCCTGACAACCATTCGCGAAAAGGCGGCGGGCAAGCCGCTGCTGATCATGCTCATCCCGGATCAATTCCAGGTGGATGATCAGCTGTGGCAGAGCATTGCTGAGAAGAACCAAGACCTGGGGATGCAGCGGCACCTGCCACAGCAAAAGATTGCTGCCTGGTTGCAAGAGCAGGGCATTCCCCATTTGGATCTCCTGCCTGTGCTGCGTCAGGTATCGCCCATGGCTGATGGACAACGTCACCTCTACCACCTGCGCGACACGCACTTCAATGCCCGCGGCAATCAGGTTGTTGGTAAGGCCTTGGCGAAGTTTCTGCGCGAACACTTACGTAAACAGTAGCTAGCACCTCTCGGTCCCTGCTTCCTTCGTTTTTCGCCAGGACAGTTCACGCCTTGGTGCATAATCCAGGCTTTGCCTCTTGGCTTGCTGCATGGCGGTTCTGGTATTAGGCGCGACAGGGTACATCGGTGGGCGTTTGGTCCCCGAACTCCTGGAGCATGGAGCGACGGTGCGTGTGCTGGTGCGTGACCCGCAACGGGTCACGGCGCGACCATGGGCTGAGCGGGTCGAAGTCATGCAAGGTGACCTCCTGCTGTCGGATAACCTGGCTGCCGTCTGCGCAGGCATGGATGTGATCTACTACCTGGTGCATTCCATGAACGTGGGTCATGACTTTGCCGAATTGGACCGGCGTGCAGCAGAAAGGCTTTGTCAGGCAGCGGTAGCCGCCGGCGTGCAGCATGTCATCTACATGGGCGGCTTGCTGCCGCGCAAATTATCCAGCACGGCTCCTCGCGGATCAGAACATCTGCGCAGCCGGGCAGAGATCGGTCGCATCCTGGCCAGGAATTTACCGACGACGGAGTTTCGCGCTGGACCCATCATTGGTTCCGGCTCGGCGTCCTTCGAGATGACACGCTACATTGCCGAGCGCCTGCCTGTGTTGATGGCGCCCGCCTGGGTGAACAACAGGGTGCAGCCCATCGCCATCCGGGATGTGCTGACCTATCTGATCCTGGCCTTGCAAAGAGATCCGGCGGGCATCGTTGAGATCGGCTCGGCTCCCTTGAGCTACAAGCAGATGCTGCAAGAGTATGCCAGGGTGCGAGGCCTGCGTCGGTGGATCATTCCGCTGCCACCCCTGTTGCCCGCCTGGTTTGGTGCCGGATGGATTCGGCTCCTGACTCCCATTCCCAACCGCATTGCCGGACCCTTGATTGATGGCATGAGGCAGTCTTTGGTAGCCCGGGAGTTCCGTGCCCGGAAACAGTTTCCCGAGGTGGTTCCCATGGCCTACCCCAAGGCAGTCAAGCGGGCTCTGCGCTGCATTGAGGAACGATCGGTGGAGACGCGCTGGAGTGATGCCATGCGCAATGCGGGGCACAAGAAGGCAACCTGTGAATGTCGCGATGCGGAAGGCATGGTGCGGGAGATCCGTTCGTTGTTTGTGTCAGCGCCGGCAGAGAACATCGTTCGGGTCGTCAGCAGGTTGGGGGGTGAGAATGGTTGGTTGGCAATGAATTGGGCTTGGAAGGTGCGCGGCTTTATGGATCGCTTGCTGGGCGGTCCGGGTCTGCGCCGAGGGCGCCGACACACGAACCAGTTGCGGATCGGTGACACCTTGGATTTCTGGCGGGTGGATGCGTTGGTGCAGGGACAAATCCTGCGCCTGTCTTGCGAAGCGAAAATTCCCGGTCATGGCTGGTTGCAGTGGGAGCTGAATGCGGAGGGGACGGGAACAAGGCTGACCCAGACCCTTGCCTTTGCGCCCCATGGTCTGCGGGGACTGTTCCACTGGTATGGCTTGCAACCCCTGCGCCGCTGGGTTTCGCGACGCCTGATTGGGGCCATCGGCCGCCACGCACTGCAGGAGAATACTGACATGGCGGCCAGCAGTCACCTGCAGGAGGTTAGGCAAGAGGGTGGGCAAGAGAGTGGGCATGTGTTGAAGGCCGCCCCTACGGTGCCCGGGGGAATCCTGGCAGACATGCGAGCCTTCTTCTGGCACCGGCCCGCCATTCCCACTCTCATCAAGTTTGCTTCGCCAGAGGAGCGGGAGGACATGAGCCACCGGGTCATGCAGCGCATTGGTGTTGACCTCACCCGTTACTCGGTGCAGAACGTGCACCGGATCGGCATTGAGGTTCCTGCGCGCTATGTTTTTGAGGAGCTACTGAAGTGGGATCGGAATTCCTCGTGTTGGCCAAACCATCTGGCCACGGTGAACCGGGTGGATGGGCAGCTGTCCAACGTGATGATTCATCCTTTCGGACGCCGTGGCTCCCAACTTTCCTCCCTGTTCAACCTGAATGTGCTGCGGATTCACACGGTTCCTAGCGACGCCGACCCGGACAATGCCCGCTACATGCTGTTCTCTTGTGACGGTGGTTACCCGGTGGGGGTCTTTGTCTTCTATGTCCGCTCCTCCATTGCCGAGCTGGCCGAGCAGGAGAGGAGCCAAATTTTCGTTGGCGTCAGCTTTGACTTTTATGGCAAGGAGAAGTGGCCGCTCTTCCATCCCGTCAATCGGGTCTGGGAGAGCATTCACAACCGGGCCATGGGCAACATTCTCAACCGCTTCAAGCAGGTCTGCGAATGGCAATTTGAGCGGCGCCAGGCCGGCCTGCTGCAGCATCACTGACGGAGCAGGCCAGCTGGCTGAGCTGGCGCTTGGAAGGTCAGGCCGTTTAGAAGGTCAGGCCGTTTAGAAGGTCAGGGTGCAGTCGACGGTGATGCGGTCCTTGAACAGGTCATCGCGGCTGCTGAGCGGGAAGCCATAGGCAGCACCGATGTCCACGTTGCGCGCAATCTTGAACCGTGCACCAATGGCGCCGGTGATGACGTTTTGCCCGGCCACCATGCCCGAGCCGATGTTGATCAGATCGCCACCTTCGAAGTTGATGGGCAGGGCCTTGGCATTCCTTGAGTAGTAGATGCCGTTGATCTCCACCAGGGGCGAGAACGTTTCCGTCATTTCGTAATCCACGTGCAAGTGCCAGTCGATGGATTGTGTTTCCTGACTGCCGTGGGATGGCAGGCTGGCGCCCAGGTTGCCGAGCACGTTGATCTCGGGCTCGGGTTCCCAGCCGACACTGACGAATGGGCGGAACAGGCCGTCGCCGTTGCCCTGGAACACTTCGGTCTGACCAACGGTGGTCTCAAAGATCAGGCCAGGGGTGACGAGGAATTCACCGTTTTCAAAGATGGCGTATTTCAGACCACCAGCGATATCTGCAAAGCCCTCCTGGTCGCCGCCGGTCAAGGGGTTGGACTTGGGGTTGAAGTCAATCCATCCATCCTTGGTGGCGATGAAGGCCAGGCGTTCGGTGATGGGGTAGCGCAGTTGCAGGGCGTAGACCTGGAAGTCCCCGCCGGAGGTGAAGGCGGGGAAGGAGGTGTTCTGGCTCAGGCGCTGGTGCATGATCATCGGCCGGATTTCGGCCTGGATGGTGGGCGCCTCGAAGATGGTTGGTTGGCTCACCGGGTTGCTCAGGCGGGCTGACCATTCCTTGATCTTTTCATTCTCCCCGCCCTGGCTGGGGGTGATGGTGCAGCTGGCCATGAGGAGGACGGAGAAGAGAGCAATGCGAGAGTTGTTCATCTTGGTAAAGGAGGTTTGGGGTTTTGGCTAAGCACTGCGGTTTGCGTGCCGTCATCGCCGGTTGCCGAACGTTGCAGGTGCCGTTGAATTTCGCTAGTGTCGACCTAAGCTGAGCAACTGCAACCGGATGCGATGTTTACTCTGACGTGTGCTAGAGCTTTGCCAAGCCATGTTAAGCGGGCAGACTAGTCTCTGTCTGGCCAAGGCTTCTGGCTACAATGTCCCTTTCATTTTCATTTCCTAGTTCTTCGAGCCCTATGAAAACACCTCTGCAACTTTCCGCTCTGCTCTTTCTCCTGCTTCCCCTCTGCCTGGTTGCTTGTGGCATCACCGGATCCAAGGCTGTGCCGGAGGCCGGACTCTATCTCTGCGGCTGTGAGACTTGCCAATGCGAGACGGTGAGCAAGGAGCCGGGCAAATGTTCATGTGGCAAGGCGGAGATGCAGGGTGTGCATGTGCTGAAGGTGGAGGGAAGCACCGCTCTGGTCTGTGCCTGCTCTGCGGAATGCGAATGCGAGATGCAGGAAGGCGAAACTTGTGGATGCGGCGAGAAGGTGCGCCGGGTGAACCTGGCAGGCAAGGGTTACTACACCTGCGGCTGCGATGGTGACTGTGCTTGCACACCGCTGGCAATGGCACCTGGCACCTGCGGCTGTGGCAAGGAACTCAAGAAGATCGAATAGCCTGGCGCATCCGCTGCCTAGTAGTGCGGCGGTGGGTCGTCCTGCGGTCCCACTTCATTGCCGCTGTTGCCGGCGGCATCGTTGAAGCGGCCTTCCAATCGTTGGAAGCGCTGTGAAAGTTCCTCAAGGCTACGGCCCTGCTCCAGCATGGCCTCGTTCATGACTTCCACGCTGCGCTCCAAGAAGCTCAGCTTCTCTTCCAGGTCGCTGCGGTCTTTATCCTTGCTCATCGCTTTGGCATCTCCTTGATGTAGAGGTCCTGCTTGGCATAGGGGATCTCAATGCCAGCAGCCAGGAAGCGCTTGTAGACCTGGGTGTTCAGGGCATCCGTTACTCTGCCTCGCAGCATGGGCTCATTGATCCAGCACTGCAATTCAAAGAGCAGGGCGGAGTCGCCAAAGGAGCGGAAGCGAATGCGCGGTTCAGGCTGAGCGCAGACCTGGTCCGAGTCGCTGGCCACTTGTGTTAGCACCTCCCGCACCTTGTCGATGTCCACGCCGTAGGCCACGCCCACCTTGATCTTGATGCGGTACTTCACATGCGGCCCGCCAGATTCGTTGATGATGCGGGCATTGCCCATGACCCCGTTGGGGATGGTGACCTCAACATCATCACGGGTCAGCAGGCGGGTGCTACGGATGCCGATGTTGGTGACCGCGCCCCGCTCGCCGGAGTCCAGGACCACGAAGTCGCCTACCTTGTAGGGCGCATCAGCGACGATAGCGACGCCGGCAAACAAGTTGGCCAGGGTGTCCTTGGCGGCAAAGCTGAGGGCCAGACCCAGGATGCCGGCGGAGGCAACGAGTCCGCTGGGGTTGCCTCCCCAGGCCAGGAGGGTGAAGTAGAGGGCGGCGACGAAGATCAACAGCTTGGCCAGGTTGTTGAACAGCGGCAGGGTGCGGGGTTGCACCATCGCCAACTTGTCTTGATGGCGGCTTATGAAACCCAATAGCAGGCTGCTCAAGCGCATCGTGAACACCAAGCCCACCAGGATGCCAATGGTTTTGAGTACGCTTAGGATGAAGTAGGCATAGCCTTCGCTCAATCCAGTGTCTGCCTTCGCCTCTTGGGCAATCGCAAGTTCCTCCTTGCCTAGCACCATCACATTGGTGGCCATGCCCAGGCCCATGAGCACCACCAGCATGAAGATGGGCCGGTGCATGATGTCGATGAGCTGATCATCCAGGCTGGTGTCGGTGCGGCGGGTCAGCTTTCTGACCAGACCACAGAGCACCCAGTCAGAGACCTTGGCCAGGATGAAGGCCGCCACCACGATGATGCCGGCCTGCAGGTAGATGTTGTCCCCGAGGATGGTGGGAAAGTCTTTGAGCCATGCCATGAACTTGTCCATGGCCTAGATCTTGGCTTGTTGGGCGGCGAGACGCCAACGGATTACCGGGCTGCTTGTTATGCTTGGCCCATGGCCCGGATCTACTATGGCACCTCCAGTTGGTCGGAGAAGAGTTGGAAGGGGGTGTTCTACCCCAAGGGCTTGCCGGTGGGGGAGCAGTTGCGCCACTACGCCAGCCGCTTGCCGGCGGTGGAGGCGGATGTGACCTATTACCGGGTGCCAGATGCAAAGTTGGCGGATGGATGGGCCAATAAGCTGCCCCAGGGCTTCAAGATGGCGGCGAAGTTTCCCCGCAGCATCGTGCACTGTGGACAGGGGCCGGCGCCGGATGCGCAGAAGGTCTTGCTGCCTGAGCATGTGGCCCAGGACAGTCAGCGATTCTTGGCCAACATGGCCCGGCTGGGGGACAAGTGCGGCCCCTTGGTGTTGCAGTTTCCCTACTTCAACAAGAAGGCCTTTGCCGAGGCTGCGCCCTTTTTGCAGCGCTTGCAGAACTTTCTTGCCGGCTTGCCCAAGGACCTGCGCTACGCAGTGGAGCTGCGCAACCGCCATTGGATCAAGCCGGACTTGTTGAGCATCCTGCAGGAGCATCGAGCCGCCCTGGTTTTAGTGGACCTGTCCTACATGCCCCATGCCGATGAGATGGATCCGGAACTGGATCTGTGTACGACGGATTTCACCTACCTGCGTTTGATCGGGGACCGCAAGGCGGTGGAAGAGAAGAGCAAGACCTTCGACCGACTGGTGCTGGATCAAAGTGGGCGCTTGCAGCGCTGGGCGAGCTATCTGCAGAAGATCCTGCCGCGGGTTACACAAGTGCATGCCTTCGCCAACAACCACTATGCCGGACATGGTCCCGCGACCATTTTTGGCTTGGCGGATTTGCTGCCAGAACAGATGCTGGCCACCGTGGCAGAATCGGAACAAGCCAAATCAGATCAGCCCAAGCAGGATGAATTATGGGACTAGACAGCGCAGCTGCATGTCTGACGGTGCAGGAGTTGCTGATCCCAGCATTGCAGCCAGTGTCCCTGACCCTGGCACAGGGTGAGTGCGTGGTCCTGCGCGGTGCCTCAGGCGCGGGCAAGAGTCGTTTGCTACGAGCCATGGCGGACTTGGATGCCTGTTCCGGCCAGTTGAACTTGCGCGGTGTGGCATGGGATGCCATGTCCGGACCAGAATGGCGGCGCCAGGTGGTTTATGTGCCGGCGGAGTCAGGTTGGTGGGCGCCAGCTGTGGCTGAACACTTTGCTGACTGGAAAGCTCTGCTGCCCATGCTGCGGCGCCTGGGTTTGCCGGAGGAGATCAGGGATTGGCCGGTGTCGCGCCTGTCCACTGGTGAGCGGCAGCGCCTGGCTCTGCTCCGGGCACTGGCCTTGCAACCAGCGGTGTTGTTGTTGGATGAACCCACTTCTGCATTGGATCCGGAGACCACCGCGGTAGTGGAAGCCCTGATCCTGGAGTACTTGGTGCAGGGCGTGGCGGTGGTCTGGACCAGCCATGATCCGGCCCAGGCACAGCGCCTGGCCCAGAGAGTGTTGGTGATTGAAGATGGCAAGTTGCGGCAGGAGTCAGCATGAACACTGCCATTGAACTGAGCAATTGGGATCTGGCCATTGCCGCCTCCCTGGTGTTGTTGAATGCCCTGCTGTCCTTGCTCTTGCAGTTGCAATTGACCCGGCAGATTCTTTGGGCCAGCCTGCGCATGGTGCTGCAGTTGGCTTTGGTGGGTTGGCTGTTGAAGGTGTTGTTTGAAGTGGCCTCACCCTATTGGACTGCTCTGGCGGTGTTGGTCATGGTGTTGCTGGCGGGGCGAGAGGTCATGGCCCGGCAAGAACATCGATTGCGGGGCATCTGGTCCTATGGCCTGGGCACAGCATGCATGCTGTTGGCTGCTTGCCTGGTCACTGCCTTTGCCTTGACCACGCAGGTGCGGCCCGATCCCTGGTATGACCCGCGTTACGCTTTGCCCCTGTTGGGCATGGTTTTGGGCAACACCATGAATGGCATCAGCCTGGGTATGCAGACTCTGACCACCGGGCTTATGCGGGAGCGGGTGGCGGTGGAAGCGCAGCTGGCCCTTGGCGCAAGTCGCTGGCAAGCCACTGGTCCTGTGCTGCGCCTGGCCTTGCGCACCGGGCTCATGCCCATCATCAACGCCATGGCCGCCACTGGTTTGATTGCCTTGCCGGGCATGATGACCGGCCAGATCCTGGCGGGCATGGAGCCAGCGCAGGCGGTGAGGTATCAGATGTTGGTGATGTTCCTGATTGCTGGCGGCACTGTGCTGGGAGCAGTGGCGGCGGTGTTCGGCGGCGTCTATCGACTCACCGATGATCGGCATCGTTTGCGTCTGGATCGCTTGCGCTAGGAGTCTGCCCCACGGGATGAGGAGGAATCCGGCCTCCGATCGCCCTCGAAATCGGAAAAAAGGTTAAGCCCCTGGCCCATCCTTGTACGTATTGAAGGCATGGCGCGATTCAAAAAGGGTCAAGATCTAAACCAGCAGTACCTCCTACCTCCGTCCATCCGTGACTGGCTGCCACAAGATCATCTTGCGTGGTACATTCACGACGCGGTCGGTTCGTTGGACACGGATGGCCTCCTCGACCGCTACCGCATCTGCGGGAGTGGTGAATTGCCTTACGATCCACGGATGATGTTGAGGGTCTTGATCTACTCGTATTGCACAGGGGTCTTCTCCTCCCGCAAGATCTCCAAGCACCTCGAAGAAAGCGTGCCTTTCCGGGTGTTGGCAGCTAATCAAATGCCGGACCACCGCACAATCTGTCGTTTTCGGGCGGAGCATGTCGATTTGTTCGAGAGCTTCTTTGTCCAGATCGTACAGCTCGCTTCTGAGGCTGGCTTGGTCAAGCTCGGCACCGTGGCAGTGGATGGCAGCAAAGTGAAGGCGAACGCCAGCAAGCGAAAGGCAATGAGCTACTCGCGAATGAAGTCCGAAGAGAAACGACTGCGTGCCGAGATCCGCAGGATCACCGAGATGGCTAACCTGGACTATTCATGAATAGGTAAACCGCGGACTGTGGATCATTCGTACTAAGTGGTAACTACACGCTACTTGGAACAAACGACACCACAATCCGCATGGCCAAGCCTACTCAACAGTCTGTTATTCTTCCAGACATCGCCAAGAAGTCCGTCGTCCCCATCTTTGACGCAGAAGGACAAAGCTCCGATGGCGGTGCAATCCTGCTTGGCCAGCTCGATCAGCAACTCGGCCTGACCAGCGGACTTGCAGCTCAATTTTGCGATCGACGCAATCCGGGCCGCACAACACACGACTTTTTGACGATTCTCCGGCAACGTGTGTTTTCCATCGCCATGGGCTACAGCGATGGCAACGACGCAGCCAAAATGGCAAATGACCCGATCCTGAAAATGATCAGCGGCATGGATGCACTTGGCGAAGATCAGCTGGCATCGCAACCGACGTTATCCCGGTTTGAAAACATGCCCACGGCAAAAGAGGCTGTACAAGCCACACGTTGGCTGGAGAAGAAAGCTATTGGTCTGCTCAAGAAGCGTCATCGGCGACCAAAGCGCATCACCATCGACTTTGATTCCACTGACGATCCCACCCATGGTCAGCAAGCATTCAGCTTTTTCAATGGCTACTACGACACCTGGTGTTTCCATCCTCTCCTTGGCTTTTTGTCAGTGGATGGTCATCCAGATCAATTTCTCTTCTCCGCTCGGCTTCGACCAGGGAACTCAACGGCAAACCGAGGATGCATTCCATTGTTGCAGCGGACGGTCGCCGAGCTCAGGTACCGATTCCCGAAAGCAAAGATTCGTGTACGGTTAGATGGCGGCTTTGCAAACCCAAGGATCATCGCTGCGCTTGAAGATCTAAAAGTCGAGTATGTGGTCGCAATGGCCAGCAACAGCGTCCTCAAAGCGAAAGCCAAGGATTGGATGACCATGGCCCAGACGCTCTCTGCTCGCCAAAACGAATCCATCCAACTCTTTGGAGAGGCTGCTTACCGTGCAAAGTCATGGAATCGCGAGCGGAGGGTCATCCTCAAAGCTGAGGTGCTGCAGTATGAAGGAAGAAGTGCAAAGTCGAATCCTCGATTTGTGATCACCAATCTTCGGCACACACCGGAAAACGTGTACAAGATCTATCGTGGTCGAGGTGATTCCGAGAACCGCATCAAAGAACTACTGCATGATCTCGACATTGATCGCACAAGCTGCTCAAGCTACATCGCCAATCAATTCCGAGTATTGATGACGGCTACGGCGTATCTGCTCTACCAGGAGCTGCGCTGGCGCCTTCGTCGGACTGATGCAGGCCGCACCCAGGTAGGGCGATTTCGGGAAATGTTGATCAAGGTCGCAGCTCGCGTACAAGAATCAGTGCGTCGGGTAGTGGTCCATCTGCCGAAATGTTATCCATGGGTAGAATTGTGGGAGCGTGCAGCATGTGCTGTCAGTGCTCGCGGTAGACCAAAGACGGCGTAGCGCCGAATGGAATCCAACTGCATCGCATCTACTGCGCCACGGGACTGTACGGAGGTGGCCATTCCGGCGATATTTCAGGCCCATGGACCTTTGCCAACGCTCACTTCAGAGTGTCGAAAGCAAATCCCCTTGATTCTTCACCATGCCGGCCAGCAAGGACCAAAAAATCGCGATCAACAGCACACTCGTGAATAGTCCGGGCTAAGGGAATCGACAAGGAAGAGGACGATCTCTTCGGTCCTGACTTTCGGGGTGACGAGCTCCCTGATGAACTTTCAAACCGGGAAAGCCGCCTGAAGGCTATCCAGGAGGCAAAGAAGCGATTGGAGAGACGCAAGGCCGAGGAGGACAAGCAAAAGGACGAGAAGAAGGCCAGCAAGGCCAAGGAAGAAGGTCGCGAGCTTCGGATGACTCCCCACCGGAAACATCCCAAGGGCAAGCCACGGCCAAAGGATCAGGAGAACTTCACGGACCCCGATAGTCGGATCATGAAAGCCTCGAATGGATTCGAGCAATGCTACAACGCTCAGATTGCTGTCGACAATACTGAGCAGCTGATCATCGCCAATGGAGTAACAAACAACGCTGCTGATAATGACCAGCTTCTTCCAATGGCCGAGAAAGCGATGGAGAACTCAGGCAAGCCGATAGAGCGCCTGCTTGCGGACGCAGGCTATCGCAGCGAGGAAAACTTCAAGCATCTCGAAAACGCCCAGATTGACGGTTTGGTTTCAGTTGGCAAGGAAGGAAAGAAACGACCGAAGACCAGTCCAGATCTCCAAGCTACTGCGCGAATGAAACGGAAGCTGGGAACCAACCGTGGGCGGGGCTGGTACCGAAAACGCAAACACATCGTTGAGCCGGTCTTTGGCTGGATCAAAAACGTGAGCGGCTTTCGGTCCTTCAGCATGCGAGGCATAGCAAAGGTGAGTGGTGAGTGGGACCTAATCTGTCTTGCAACCAACTTGAGAAGGCTGCACGGAAAGCTGGCGCTATGAAGGCCGAGGGAATTGGGCCATTACAGGCCAAGAAGCACTGATCTGCTCCCAAAAATCGTCAACGTGGCCCCAGGCCCAAAATCCATGCAGAATCCGTCGATCTGGATTTTCACAGCCCCACTAATGATTTTATCCAGCGGCCACCGAGGTGACGCTAAGTTGACTTTCCGTGGGGCAGACTCCTAGTCTGCTTTTCCCACCACGCTCGTGAGCGAGGTGGCGCAAATCCTGGTGAATACAAGGAGAGCGACCGAGTCCCTCGGAGACAGGTTTGACAACCTGTCGAGAAGGACGACCGAGCTCGACGCAGTAGACGCCTGATTTTGCGCCGCCGCAGTAGAGTGCTGGTGGGAAAGGCGGGCTAGCTCTTGCCAGGCTAGTCCACCAGCACTTCGTCGATCACATAGGTGCCACTGCGCGAGTCCCGGTGCAGGCGAATGAGCTTGTGCTTCTCTGCGTCTTCCAACAGGCGAGAGAAGGACGAATAGCCGTGGTACTCTTCATTGAACTGGGGTTGCTTGCGTTTCATGGTGTCCTTCACCAGTGAGCTATGCAGGGTACGGTCTTCCCGCATCAGGGCAGTAGCTGCATCCAAGAGTTGCGAGAAGCCTTCCTTCTTCACCTTGGACAGGCGCGACATGCCGCTGCGCGGTTTCGCCTTGGGCTTGCGCACCAAGTCTTCGTAGAAGATGAACTCATCGCAGTTGTCCACCAACAGCTTACTGGTGCTGCTCTTCTTGCCGACGCCGATGATGTGCATGCCATTCTCGCGCAGCTTGGATACCAGCGGCGAAAAGTCCGAGTCACCGGATACCAGGACGAAGGTGTCAATGTGGGAGTTGGTGTAGGAGAGCTCCATGGCATCCACCACCATCTTGATGTCAGCACTGTTCTTGCTGGTCATCTTGCTGCCGGGCATGTCGATGAGTTCGATGGCGGCTTCGTGGAAGGGGCGCTTGTAGCTGGTGAAGTGCTCCCAGCTGGCATAGGCCTTCTTGACGATGACATTGCCCTTGTCCAGGAGCCGGGCCAGCACCAGATTGATGTCGAACTTGGCGGACTTGGAATCGCGTCCACCGATGGCCAGGTTCTCAAGGTCAACAAAAACGGCGAGAGTGTAGGCCGAGGATCCGCTGTCATTCATGTCAACACTCTAAGGCCGAAGGGGAGGGATGCACATTGTCATTGCGCAAACTCGCCCTATTGCTGCATGCTTGGCGTGCATGACCAGCCTGTCCAGGATTCTGCTGTTGGTCTTGCTGCTTGTGTCGGCCTGTGCCCAGCATTCCAACATGACCCAACAAGTTGATCTGCCTGCCCTGCTTCCCTTGCCGCAAAGTCTGCAGCGCCAGCCTGGCCAGCTGCACTTGGGTGCCGACGCCGTGTTGGTCGGACCCAAGAGTCTTGGCGGGGCCCTGCAAGCTGAAATCCACCAGCGCTTTGGCTGCCAGCTGCCGCTGCTTGAACGAGCCGGGCCGGCCCAGACTGGAATCGTCCTGCAGCTTGATTCGACCTGCCAGGCCGATGGCTATCAGTTGGGGGTGCAAGGCACCCAGGTGATCCTGCAGGCCAGGGATCTAGCTGGCCTGGCCCAGGCCAGTGCCACTTTGCTGCAACTCCTGCAGAGCCAGGGCCAGTGGTTGAGCATGTCCAGGGTCGAAATCCAGGATGCGCCCAGCCATGCCTGGCGCGGCGTCATGTTAGACTGTGCCCGGCATTGGCAGTCCCCGCAAACTCTGCGGCAGGTGGTGCGCATGTGCTGGCTGTTCAAGATCCGCTACCTGCATCTGCACCTCACCGACGATTCCGCCTTCACCTTTCCCTCCAGCGCCTACCCGCAACTGGTCAGCAGCAAACTGCATTACAGCCTCGAAGCTTTGCAAGAGTTGGAAGCCTATGCGGTTGCCCGCGGCGTCACCCTGGTGCCGGAGATCGATGTGCCTGGGCACAGCCGGGCCCTGGTCCGGGCCATGCCTGAGACCTTTGCCTGTGGTGATGCGGCTGGCAGCCTGCTGAACATGGGCAAGGAGTCGGCCTACGCGGCATTGGATACCTTGCTGGGGGAGATCGCAGCAGTGTTCCAAAGCTCACCCTACATTCACATTGGCGGTGACGAGGTCGGGCTGGAGATGGTGGCCAGCGATGCGGATTGCCAGGCCTACATGCAGGCTCAGGGTTTGCCCAACGCGCAGGAACTCTATCGCCATTTCCTCTGCCGAATGCATGACATAGTGCACAAGCACGGCAAGCAAGCCATGTGTTGGGAGGGATTCAAGCGAAAGGGCAAGGTGCAGATTCCCAAGGACATGATCGTCTTTGCCTGGGATACCAGTTACCAACGGCCGGATCAGTTGTTGGCGGCGGGTTACCAGATCATCAATGCTTCCTGGCAACCGCTCTACATCGTCGGCGGTGGCTTTCCCAACCCGCGCAGGTGGCCGGCCCAGGAGATCTACCAGTGGAATCCCCGACTCTGGCAGCACTTTGCCCCCAAGGCACCTTCCTTCGCCGGCCTGCAGTTACCAAGGGATGCGGAGGTCTTGGGTGGGCAGATCTGTGTTTGGGAACAGTTGGAATCTTCGGTGTTGGCTGACCTGCAACCGCGCCTGGCCGCATTGGCTGCGCGCCTGTGGAATCCAGCCGCGGAAAACTCCTGGCCCGACTTCAAGCGGCGCTACGACCTGATCCGTTAGGGTTTTTTCCTAAGAAACACATCCCAGCGCACCCTCACTCCCAGCACGCTGTGCTGCGGCGGTTCGTCGGTGATGGCTGCAGCCCAGGTCGGGCGCTTCAACACCACCCGCTGTTTGGCCACTTGCCGCGCCAGCTGCAAGAGTTGCAAAGCATCGTCCTGCGGGCTGAGCAGTTGCTGCAACATTTGCATCTCCTTCTTCACCAGGGCGGACTTGTTTTTGGCGGGAAACATGGGGTCCAGGTAGATGACATCCGGGGCCTCGGCCGCTGTGCACTGCGCCAGCCATTCTCTAGCATCGCTGCAGTGTAGCTGCAGGCGCTGGGTCCAAGCTGGTGGATGGTTGCTGGTGGATCCCGCCCGCTGCAAGCCATCGTCTAGCAAGGCCGCCAATACTGGAGAACGTTCAAAGGCCATGACCTGATAACCCAGATTGGCCAGCACCGCCGCGTCCCTGCCCAGGCCAGCGGTGGCGTCCAAGACCGTGGGTAGGGGTTCCTTGTGGCCGATGGCCCGGGCCAGGGGATGCTTGGCCCGGGGCAATGTGCCCAGGCGGCGTTGGAAGGCTTGATCCGCAAAGTCCACCGCAATGGGGCCAGGTGCCTTTGCTCCGGTTTGTTGCAGCTGCAAGCGATCATAGTTGAAAGTCATTACCATGCCTGGACTTACGTCGCTTACAGCGAGCAGTGGTAGGTTCAGTCGCTGGGCCAGCAGTCGGGCTTTTTGCCCAGCAGTTCCTTGGGCTGGGCCCTCTGGCAGCAGTACAGCCAGCTTTGTCAAGTGAGGGGGTGGCATGTGAACTCCGAGGCATAGCCGTCCCTCAGCTTTGCATCCAGAGCCCTTTGCTATTCCGCTGCGCAGAAATTTGACTTAGTTGCACCTAAACCTGGTAACCCTTCCAGAATATGGAGGTACCCCATGTGACCCATGCCATGGGCCGCATTTCTATAACCACCTCCGGCGATGTGATTTCTGTCGCGCGAAACCGACCATGCGGGGCAGCAGTGCTAGTATTGAGTAGGTTCCACTCTAGAGCGTAGGCGTTTACGCTCCTGCGAACCTCGCTCTTTAAAGGCGATCCCGTCGCCACCTAAGGAAACCATGCGAAAACTGCATCTAAAACTCTTTTATCTGCGCACTCGCTTCAAGCGAGAGCCCCAGGGGGTCACAGCCAAAGTGCTGGGCGTTCGGCCTGCCACTATGTCTCATCTAGAGCAGGGGAGATCCCTGCCGACCCTGCCCATGCTCATGTCCCTGGCCCGTCATTATGACGTGACGCCGAGCTATCTCCTGGACGACGATCGTCCTATCGAGCCGCAGATCCAGGACCGTTGGTCCGAGCGCGGCGGAACAGTTGCTCGGGGTCATTGGTTGGAAGTTCCTGAAGGTGCTGCGATCAGCACCAATGATGGCAATTATCTCTGTCCCGTGATGAGCGGTTCTCGTTTTTACGACGCTACTGCCCAAGCGGATCGCATCCTTTGTGCGAACAAAGAAGAGACGACCAAGTTGGAACAGTCTTTGGCCGCCGAGGCCAAGCGTGCTGACCGTGAACTTGAAACCATCCTGAGTCATGAACTCATGGGGCAACGCAAGCCGCGCAATAAGGGCAACGGTGTAACCAGGCCCGCGACTCGTCGTTCTTCCAACCTTTCCGCCGAAGCCTAAGTTGACTTAGGACCTTAGCTGCTGACTCAGTTGGTCTAGATGCCAACTGAGTCGCAGTGCGCTGCGCTGGGGAGAAAACTCCTGCACGCGCAGTCGCCCGCTCTGCACCAGATCCTGACGCAGTTGCGGTTCGCCCGCCAGGCGCAGCATGGCTGTGCTCAAGGCTGTGGCATCCAAGGGATCCACTAGCAAGGCGGCCTCCCCGGCGACTTCCGGCATGGCGCTGCAGTTGCTGGTCAGAACTGGAATGCCACAATGCATGGCTTCCAGGATTGGCAAGCCGAAGCCTTCCTGCAACGAAGGGAATAGCAAGGCCTGGGCGCCAAGATAGAGCTGGATGAGTTCGGCATCGGTGGGCGTCAGCACATGCTGCACATGGGGTTGCAGATCTGGCTCTTGGATACGGGACAGGACGTCCCTGCTGCCATGGCCGGCGCCGCCCGCCAGAACCAACCGTGTCTTCAGTCCTGCCTTTCGGGCTTGGGCGTAGGCCTGCAGCAGTCGAGGCAGATTCTTGCGCTGCTCCAAGGTACCCACCACCAGGAAGTAGGGAGCCCGCTGATCCTGTCCTGCCGCCGAAGCCTTGGCTTGCTCGGTGCGGGCTTGATCTGCAGCGGCGGCAAAGGCCGGGTCCAGGCTGTTGGCCACCACTACGCAACGTTGCGGATCCAGGGGATAGTGTTGCAGCAATTGTTGGCGGGTGTCCTGGGAGATGCAGATACAGAGCTGGGCCTTTTGCAGGCTGCGACCCCAGAGGGCGCGGAACCAGGTTCGTTTGCCGAGGCGGTAGACGCCTGCCTGAAACATGCTCAGGTCGTGGACGAATACGGCCTGACGGGGATGTTGTCCCAGCGCATTGGGGTAGTCCGTTGGGTCCAACAGGATGTGCGGTGGGAGTTCCAGTTCGGGCAGGCGGCGCAGTAGGTCCAGGTGCCAGACTGCGGTGCGCAACCAGGGCAGGCGGGGCGGCAGCACGGCACAGTGATCCACCAGCCCTTCCAGCAGAGGGTTGGCCTGGCTGTCCAAGCCGATGACTTGCCGGCCCTGGGCATGCAGCTCCCGCAGCAGGGTCAGGGCCATGCGTCCCACGCCGGTCAGCGGGCTGCGAATGGCATCGCAGACCATGACGATGGGGAGGCCCTGGTTGGAGCTTTGTACTCCAGAGGGACTGGGGGATTGTCGATGAATGCTACATGCCATCGGGAACTCTATTGCTCGTATCTCAGCAGGTGAAGACGGTGCGTTCCGGGGTAGGCACCTATGCCCGTGACCTGCTGGCCGGTTTGCAACGCTTGCATCCCGACTTGGGACTATGCGTGGCAACCTGGAATCATGAGATCGACCAGGAGAGCTATCCAGGTGTACGTTTTTTGGATTTAGGTGTGCCGCCAGCCTTGGATCCCAGCCCAGGAGCCTTCTTCAGTCTGGGGAAGATCCTGGCCCGGCGACTGCGGGAAGAAGGCGCATTCTTCGACGTGGCCCACTTCCTGGATGCTCGGGAAGGCTTCGCCTGCCTGGCTGGTCAGCGCCTGCCAGCCCAACGTCTGCTGGGGACCGTGCATGATGACTATGCTGCCCGAGCCGGGCTGGCGCCCTGGTCCTACTGGGGTCGCGCCGCTGATCCCCTGCGACGTTGGCTCTACTACCGAGTGCTAAGGCGTCTGGAAAAGCGCTGCTACCCCAAGTACCACGGGCTCCTGACCAATTCTCAGGCCACCGCCCTCAGCCTGTCTCAGGCCTATGGTTTGCCCATGCAAGGCATGCAGTTGACCCACCTGACCGCCGCCTCACCGCCGCCGTCCCCGTCAGGCGATGGATTGAAGAAGCTGAGTGGCCAACCGGCCCTGTTGTTCGCCGGTGGCAACTTCTATCGCAAGGGCCTGGATACCCTGGTGCGCAGCTTGCCCCTGCTGCTGCCGAGCCAGCCCGGGACCATGCTGCACGTGGCGGGAGAGGATCGCCTGGCACAGCCGCGTATTCAGGCCTTGGCCGTAAAGCTGGGAGTGGCTGCCAGCCTGCGCTTCCACGGGCGGGTGACGCCTGCCCAGATGCATGCCTTCATGCAGCAGGCAGATCAGTACGTCATGGCCTCGCGCACCGAAGCCCTGGGCCTGGTCTATCTGGAAGCCTTTGCTGCCGGCTTGCCGGTGGTTGCCGGCAACCGCGGTGGGGTGACCGAAATCGTGCGCCAGGAAGAAACCGGCCTCACTGTGCCACCGGAAGACCCAGAGGCCTTGGCTGTGGCCATCCTGCGTTTGCAGGGTGATGCCGCGCTGCGGCAGTCCCTGCAACAGAAGGCCAAGGCACTGGTGGCTGGCAGGACGGTGGAGCGCATGCTGCAGGAAACCCTGCAGGCATACGGTTGGTCCGTAGATGGTTCAGTACATACAAAAAGTGCCGAACCGCTGTCAGGCGTGTCGGCACTCTAAGTTGTTAAGTTAGCCTTTGGCGTAACCGTGGACTACCAGCGATCGCCGCCGCCGCCGCCACGGCCACCGCGATCGCCGCCACGGCCACCGCCGCCGCCGCTACGACCACCGCCGTAGCCGCCGCCACCGCCGCCGCTACGACCACCGCCGCCGCTACGACCACCGCCGCCGCCGCCGCCACTACGCTCTTGGCGAGCCCGGGCTTCGTTCACCACAAGGTTACGACCGCCCATGTCGTGTCCGTTCAAGGCTTCAATGGCCTTTTGGGCTTCGTCGTCATTGAGCATTTCCACGAAGCCGAAGCCCCGTGAGCGACCGGTATCCCGATCGCTGACAATGTGCGCTTCTTCTACCGCACCGTGCTGCCCGAACAATTCTTGAAGTTCCTCATTGGTGCAGCCAAACAATAGGTTTCCAACGTAAATCCGCATTTTGATACATCACATAACCGAGAGTTGCTTGTGAACCAAAGTCATCTCTCTCGGGCACGATGCACTTGGGTCTGACGCGGCGTCCCCTATGTAGGGACCCGTCCCGCGGGCGGAGAGTCTAGCGCTGAGCCTGCGAAATCGACCAGAACTTCATGTTTATCTTGGCTCTGGGGGAAAAAGTGGGCCGCCGGGAGCCGGATTTGGGCCGGTTTCGGCCTCTGGGGCAGCTTGGGGGATCGGGGGTTAGGCCAGGAGCCGCTCATAGACAGCAGCCACCGCCTGTGCGTTCTGTGCCTGGCTGAAGCGATCCTGGGCATTCATTTTGCCCGCCTGGCCCAGGATCTGGGCCAACTGTGGGTCCTCCAGCAGGCGGAGGACCTGGCTTGCCAGGTCGCTGGTGTTGAAGGAGGGAAATAGCAGGCCATTGCTTTCGTCCTCGATGATCTCCGGGATGCCCCCCAGGTCGCTGGCGACCACGGGGGTGCCCACCGCCTGCGCCTCAATGATGCTGCGACCAAAGGGCTCCGGTTCCTGCGAGGGGTGCACCACCACATCCATGCTGGCCATCAACCGCGGCACATCCTCTCTGGGGCCCAAAAAGTGCACCCTGCCATAGATCCCCAGTTCCCGGGCATAGTTCTGCAGCTCTGCCGGGTAATTGCCATGCCGTTGCTCGGCGTCAGGAAACAGTTGGCCGCCGACAACGACGAAGCTGGTATCGGGCTTCTTGCTGAGGATCTGCTTGGCCGCATCCATGAACATCTTGTGTCCCTTCCAAGGATCCAGGCGGCTGAAGATTCCCACCAGGTTTTCGTTGGCTGCAAGGTGCAACTCATGCCGCACCTCATCCCTGCTGTCTGCTTGTTGGAAGAAGCGATCGGCCACCCCGTTGTAGATGATCCGACAGTCTACTGCGTTGTCCAGCAGACCAAGGTTCTGTGCCGTGGCCTGGGAGTTGGCGATGACGCACTGTGCGAGCCGGCAGAGTCGTCGGGCAGGTGCTGGGTATTCCATGTCACGGGCATGCCAGACGCAGGGTACCTTCGCCCTGCGGGCAGCCATGCTGCCGCAGTAGCCGGCGATCATGCTGTTGGTGTGTACCAGTTGGATGCGCAGATCTTTGATCAGGCGTTTGAGGAGACGGGCGGCGCGAATCAGGCCCATGAGTTTTTGCACCTTGCCCTGGAATAGCATGGGTACGAAACAGACCTGCACATCCAAAGCCTTGGCGGCCAGGCTCAGGGGACCTTCATGGGAGCAGGCCAGAATGGGCTGAAAGCGTTGGCGGTCCAGGCCTTCCATGAGTTCCAACAGGCTTCGTTCCGCACCGCCAAACTCCACCTGGTGGTTCACATAGAGGATGCGCCGGATGTCGGGGGAATCGGTCATAGGGCGGCAGCGAGGACGTCGGCGTAGATCTGGCCCAAGGCTTTGCCTTGTTGCCGCAGGTCAAAGTGCTCACTGATATGCGCCCGGGCAGTCTGGCCCATGGTGTCCCATGCCTGTGGTTCTTGCAGCAGGGTTTGTAAGTGAGTCGTCAGTCCTTCTACATCGTGCTCGGCAGCCAATAGTCCGCCATGTGGATGGCAGATGGCGTGGGGGATATCGCAGTGCGTGGTGCTCACCACTGGCATTCCAGAAGCGGCCATTTCCAGAATGGTCACTGGCGCACCGCCTTCCGTATCGCCGTCACCGGCGTGTACGCTGGGAGACAGGAAGATGTGGTGCGTAAATGCTTGTTGCATAAGGCTTGCATGGTCTTGATAGCCTAGCAATTGAACATGCTCTTGCAGTCCCTGCTCTTGCAAGGCGCGCAGAATGTTTTGTTTTTCCGCCTGGTTGCGGGGCTCCGCATTGGCATCACCGATAATGGTAATTGCCAATTGCGTCTGGTCCTTGATGCGACCCAAGGCAGCAATGGCATCGGGGAACCCTTTCTTCTCGGTGAACGATCCCGCCAGCAGCACGCGCAATGGACTATTGCCATCCCATGTGCGTGCTTTGAAGGGGATTTTTTCCAGGTCAACACCCAGGCGTTGCACCTGCAGTTTCTCTTCGGGGCATCCCAGTTCCGCAATGCAGGATGCCATATGCGGTCCCTCGCATAGGACCCGAGCGACACTGGCAAACATCTGCCGGTAGCGCTGTCGCCATTGTGGTTGTGCTTGCGGCAGGTAGCTCAAATCCTGTCCGTAGAAGGTGACCACCTGGGGGATGCCCAGACGCTCTGCCGCATGCATGTCCATCCAGCCAAGATGGCCAAAATGGGAGTGCAGGATATCGGCGTCCACTTGCCGTGCCACCTTGCTCAGGCTGCCCAGACAATGTCGCAGCCCAACCCCCCGCAACAGTTTGTCCCAGCTGCGATAGATGGCGGTTCGCTCACTCTGCGCATGCAATTGCGGTAGCTCGAATTGCCGCAGGTTGTCCGTGCCTTCACAGACCACGTGATTGTCCACCCAGTCCGGCAGATTGCGCACCTGGTGGTACATCCAGGTCTGGGTTTGTGGCAGCCAGACCTTGGCGCTTTGCAGGACGCAGATGTTCTTGTTGGCTGCCAAAGGCATGCTGCTCTCCTCATGCCAGAATGCTGCGGATGGCATGGATGACATCCTCCACATCGTCATAGCTCAGAGCTGGTGATAGGGGCAGGCTCAGGGTTTCCTGACCCAGACGCTGGGCATGGGGATAGTCCTCTGCCTGCCAGCCAAAGCTCTCTTGGTAGTAGGGATGTTCGGGCAAGCTGAGGTAATGCACGCCAACACCTATGTTGAGTTTGGTCATGGCAGCCAGGAATTCATCTCGACTGATGCCACAACGCTGCTGGTTGACGCCGATAGTGTAGAGGTGATAGCCGTGTCGGGTGTCTGTCTCTGGCATGGCTGGCAACAGCAGGGGGGTGTCGCGCAAGGCAGAGCTATAACGCTCCCATACTTGCTGGCGTAGCAGCCAGTTGGACTCCACGCGCCGCAGTTGATGGATGCCGATGGCGGCCTGCAAGTCCATCATGTTGTGCTTGAAGCCTGCTTCGGTGACGAAGTAGTGCTTGTAGCCGTCATCACTGAAGCGTTTCCAGGCATCGCTGCTCAGGCCGTGTAAAGCCAGCACCTTGATGCGTTGTAGGGCTTGGGCATTGCGACTCAACACCATGCCACCTTCGCCGGTGACCACGTTCTTGGTGACGTAGAAGGAGAAGCAGCCGAAGTCGCCGATGGTGCCTGCCTTGCGACCCTTGTATTCCGTCTCTATGGCGTGGGCGCAGTCTTCGATGACCACCAGCGCATGCTTTTGCGCCAGAGCCATGAATGCATCCATGTTGCAGGCGCGGCCCGCCATGTGTACGGGCAGGATGGCCTTGGTCTTGGGGGTGATCTTCTCGGCCACGCGGGCGGGATCCAGGTTGCCGGTGCGGGGGTCGATGTCTGCCAGGATGGGAGTGGCGCCTGCATGCAGGATGGCGTTGACGGTGGCGCAGAAGGTGAGTGGAGTGGTGATGACTTCATCACCCGCACCAATGCCGGCGGCCCGCAGGCTCAAATGCAGGGCTGCGGTGCAGGAATTCAGAGCAATCGCATTGGCTGTGCCCTTGTACTTGGCGAAGTCCGCTTCAAAGCGAGCTACCTTGGGGCCGGTGCCAATCCAGCCCGAGCGCAGACTGTCCACCACTTCCTGGATCTCCGCTTCACCCAGGGAAGGTGCGCCAAAGACCAGCATCTCCTTCCGTACAGGGCGCTGGCCAGTTTGGGGTTGGGGATGAAGGGCCCTCGACATGGGGTCTTTATCGACAGTCCCGGGGGCGGGCTTGAGGGCGGGAGAATTGAGAAGATGCGGATGAAATGGGAGCTATTCAGGGTTGAACTCGCTTTACTCCGCTTTTTCCCCCGCACTGTTCCACCCTCACCCCTTGTTCGGCCCCAGGCCAGGAGATGCTTGTGCTTCGTTCCCTTTATCCCACCGGCAGTTTGCCCCTGCTGTTTACTGGTTTTCTTGCTGTTTGCTGTCCCCTGACCACTGCCCAAGTGGCAGAAACTGTGCCCGCTGCAAGGCAGGCCATGGATGATGATCCCTTCGCCGTTGGCATTGCTCGCGCCAAGGAAAAGATCTACCCGGCCCTGGTGAACATCAGTGTGATCGCAGAGGAGTTTGATGATGGGCGGACGGTGCGGCAGGGTAGCTCAGGCAGCGGCACGGTGATCAGCCCAGAGGGGCATGTGCTCACCAACTATCATGTGGCGCACGGTGGCATCCGGCTCGTGTGCACCCTGACCACGGGAGAGCAGATCCCCGCCACCCTGGTGGGCGAGGATGCCGCCACTGACCTGAGTGTGTTGAAGTTGAATCCACCGGCTGCCGCCGATGGCCAGCCAAGGCAATTCGTCTACGCCAGTCTGGGCGATTCTGAAACTGTGGAAGTGGGACAGCATGTCATTGCCGTGGGCAATCCCCTGTCCCTGTCTTCTTCCATGACCCTGGGCATCGTCTCCAACACCAAGCGGGTGTTCATGAGTGGGGCAGGCAGCCAGATCCAGCAATTGACCTTTGATTCCGGCGATCAAACCGGCCTATACACCGTGTGGATTCAACACGATGCTCTGATCCTGCCGGGCAACTCCGGCGGCCCCTTGACCAACCTGCAGGGCGAGATCATTGGTGTGAACACCCGCGCCGGCAATGGCTATGGCTTCGCTTCCCCCAGCAAGCTGGTGAAGGAGGTGGTGCGGCAGATCCTACAGCACGGCGAAGTGCGTCGGGGCTGGATCGGCACTTCCTTCTTGCCGGTGAACAAGTTGGGGCGCTCCGATGGCGCGCTTGTCTCCTCCATCGTGGCCACTTCGCCGGCGGCTGAAGCCGGCCTGCAGGCCGGCGATGTGTTGCTGAGCATTGATGGGCAGGCACTGACCTGTCGCTTCTTCGAAGAGGTGCCCCTGCTCTATGGAAAGATCGCAGCTCTTGCCGCTGAGTCCAAGGTCACCGTGCGTTATTGGCGTGACGAGGCTGAGCATTCCGCTGAGTTGACGGTGAAGGCCAAGCCCAAGTACCTGGGGGAGGAGCTTGAACTGAAGCAGTCTGGGGTGACGGCCCGGGATGTGACCGAGTCCATGGCCCTGGCCTACCAGTGGCCGCATCATCACGGTGCCCTGATCACTGGGGTGCGGGCCGGCAAGCCTTTCGAAGCCGCTAAGCCAGCGATCCGCCGGGGCGATGTCATTCTCTCCGTGGGTGAACAGACGGTGCAGGACCTGGCCGGGCTGTGCAAGGCCTTGCAAGACCTGCAAGGTCAGGAGGTGCCAGTGAAGTTCCGCCGTGTTCGTGAGATCATGTATACGGTGGTGAAGCTGGAAACCGATGAGCCGCCACAGGCTGGTGGTGAGTTGGCCAAGGCTTGGATCGGCGTGAAGACCCAGGTGCTGACGCCCAAACTGGCCAAGGCCCTGGCGGTGAAAGGTCGCAAGGGCTTCCGCTTGACCGAGGTCTATCCCTGGACCCTGGCCCATGCCGCAGGCTTGCTGGCTGGCGACATCCTGGTGGCAGTGGACGACGAGCCTTTGGATGCATCTCAACCCCAGGATGCGCGGCTGCTGCGCAATCTGGTGGAGAACATGGCCATCGGTGAGGAGGTGGAGCTGAGTCTGCTCCGCGATGGCAAGGATGTGGAGATCAGTCTGGAGTTGGAAGAATCTCCGGCTTCTTCGCAGGATGCCAAGCGCGGCAAGAACGAGGACTTTGAATTCGCCGTTCGCGAGTTGACCTTCATGGATCGGATTTCGCGCAAGCTGGATCAGGATCAGCAGGGTGTCATCGTCACCGAGTGCAGCGCAGGTGGGTGGGCGCAAATCGCCGGCCTGCAGGCGGGAGTCTTGATCCTGGCCATCAACGGAGTGCCAGTTGAAGGGGTGGATAACTTCAAAACGATCATGCAAGAAGTGAAGGAGAAGAAGCCCAAGGTGTTGCCCGTGTTCATTCGTCGGGGCAGTGCCACTACCTTCGTGTTTATCGAGCCCGATTGGGACAGGGCTGCAGGGCAGGCGAATCAATCAGAACAAACAAAATAGGAATCCATAATCATGAAGAACATTAGAAATCTGGCTCTCATTCTCCTGGCCCTGGCGCCTCTTCCCCTTGCCGCACAAGTAGATGAACTGGGCACCAAGGCCCTCGGCATTGTGGAGGCCCATGCCACCAGCGTTGTCACTCTCAGCGTCGTCATGAAGTACGACTTCAGTGGTCGGAGCGAAGAACAGCGTTACCCCATGCCGGGGCTGGTGGTGTCCAAGGCCGGTCTGATCATGATACCGGGTGCATACTTCTCGCCGCCGCAGGATGGCTTCAAGGTCACTCCGGAAGACATCAAGGTCACCTTCGGCAAGCAGGAAAAAGAGTACGAGGCTTTCCTGGTGGGCAAGGACTCCAAGCTGGGTCTGGCCTTTGTGCAAGTGGTGGAAGAGCTCCCCGCAGATTTGGATGCGCAGGTAGTGGACTTCAGCGGCAAAGAGAAGCCCCTGGTGGGGGAGCAGCTGATCACTGTGGGCCGCATGCCAAAGGAGTTTGATTACACTCCCATCTTCAGTCTGGGGCGGATCCTGGCTTACACCAAAAAGCCCCGCAAGGCCTTCCTGGTGGATCGCGGTGCGGCGCCGGGCCAGGCTGCTTATAATCTGGCCGGCCAGGTGGTGGGCTTTCACTCGCAGCTGCAGGCAGAGTCCGGTGAACGTCGTGGCGGACAGGCCATCATCCTGCCCAACAATGTGGCCAGAGGAGCCATCGGCACTGCCCTGAAGCAGGCAGACAAGATGCGCGCCGAGCGCGCCGAGCGTGCCAAGGAGGCTGGGTCCAAGGAAGAAGCCAAGGAAGCGGCAGAAGTGGAAGCCGCCGAAGAAGTGCCTGCCGCCGAAGAGGGACAGCCAGAAAAGTAATTGGCTAACGCTGGTTGAAAACCGGGGCGCCAAAAACGGCGCCGCTTAAAATGGAACTCCTCGGCGACACCAATGTGCCTCCGAGGAGTTCACCTCACCTTGTGTTCCACAGGATACCGTCAACCCTTTGGTCAACACTTTGCTCGAGGCATATCACCAGCTTGGGGTAAAGTGCACCGGAATTGAGCGACGAGCAAAGCTCCCTGTCTGCCTCTTAATGACTTGAGAGGCCCTTTTTGCGACAGGTACTTGCAAAAAACGCTGGCAATTTTTTTGCGACAACTATTTCAAAAAGTTGTCCCGCTTTGCGGCAGTACCCAAGGCCCTTCTCAGGGGGGTAGCGGAGCCCCCTAGCGACCTAGATTCGCGCCAGGGGATCCACCTCGCACTCCGTCTTCGAGAGAGACCGATCCAGCTGTGGGTATAGTGAGCTGGGATTTTGTCAGTCTAGAAGAGGAGGACTTCTCGTCTTCCTCTATAGGAGGATTCTCAAGCCCATTTGGTCCGTTAGATTTCGTTTTTTATGCAGATGTATTTTGGCTGCTCAGCTAGTCCGCTGCCAGGGGCCAGACCGGGCCGGGGCGATACTTCAGTGGCTGGCTTGCCGGGGCCTGCATTTCCCTTTCCAGGCGTTGCACCAGACCCGCCAGCCCATTGGAGTCAGGGGCCAGGGGAGAGCACCAGAGATGCTGTTGGCGCAGCATGCGGGTGAGGAAGCGCTCCCTGATATTGCTGGGGGAGGCGGTGAGTGCTTGCGGTAAGTCTTGGCTCAGCTGTTGCAGATGGCTTTGCTGGCTGATGCCGGGGATGCCATAAGGACTTTGTCCCAGGTGTATCACTGGTGTGCCGCTGAGGATGGCTGCCAGACCCAGGGGATGGTTGACCGTCACCACGGCCATGGCGGTGCTCACGGCGGTGGCCGCCGCGCTGGCAGACAGGAAGATCAAATTCCCGTGCTCTTGCTGCAGGCGGTGGATGGCTTTTTTAGCCAGGCCAAGTTCCGGCAGCACCACTACCACATAGGCCCCGGGATCCAATTCGCTCAGGGCTTGATGGCAGGTGCGGATGAGCTGCAGGTTGTCCACCGCCGGCGCATCCAACAGCCTTCGGGTGGCGGATGGGTCTTGCAGCAGGACACAGAGGAAGGGCAAGTCAGGTAGCAGTGGTTGGTCATCCAGCCGGGGATAGTTCACCGGGTGGGCACGGGTCCAGGCGTGCAGGGCACTCCAAGCCTGCGGCCCCTGTTGCCGCCAAAGGCAACGCAGCATGGTCAGCATCTGCTGTCCCATGCTGGGCAGCCGGGTGCTGATGCGAGCCAGGGGTGGGGGATAGGAGCGGGCCAGCCAGGCCGCCAGGGTAGCACTGAGAAAATCACCGTCGGCCTGTTGTTGTCGGTACTGTCTGGAGCCATGGCTGGCGAAGCTGGCGTCTCCGTCAATACCGGTGCCATCCCACTGCATGGTGTTAGGTAGCAGACCGGCGCCGGTATGCAGGGTGGGGATTCCATATTGCCTGGCCAGATAATGCAGCAGGCGGTGTTTGCCACTGCGGCCTTGATGGATGTAGCACAGGTCGGGGGGCTGTTCTTCCAATAGCCTGACCAGGGGGCGCATGAGGCGCTGCAAGCGCCGCTCGGCCCGTCTGACCTGCCCCTTGCTTGGTCGACGCAGGCCCGCCAGCAAACAGTCCCGCCGGGCAAATTCAGCCAGGGGAGCTGAGTGCGCCAAAGGTGGCTCCGGTTTCAGGTCCCAGGTCTTCATCCCCTGGGTCTGGTAGAAATCCTGGGTTACCGGGTCGGCGCACAGGACGCTGCACTGGTGCTGTCGGGATTGCATTTTCCGCCACAGCCTGCTGTGTAGGTGGAAGTGCTCGATGTCCGGTAAGCCGCAGAGTACATGTCCCATTGCCTTGTAGATCTCATCGGCTTTGTGCTCTCGCTGCCTTGATTGGCCACCGCTCCTGCTGCACGATCCACCCCATCATGGATTTTACCTTCAACGACGAGCAGCAGATGCTGCGGGATATGGTACGCGATTTTGTCAATGCGGAGGTCCGCCCCCTGGCCGCCCAGATTGACCGGGAAAAGAAGATCCCCCAGGCCCTGCTGGACCAGATCCGGGATATGGGCCTTTTGGGCGTGCCCTTCCCCGAAGAATTCGGCGGCGGCGGCTTTGGCGAAATCGGCCTCTGCCTGTTCATGGAGGAGATCACTCGTGGCTGCTTCTCCACCGCAGTGGTCTGTGGTGGCCACACCTCCATCGGCGCCACCGCCATCTACCTGGCGGGCAATGAGGAGCAGAAGAAGCACTACCTGCAGGATCTCTGCGAGGGCAAGATCTGGGCGGCCTATGCCTTGACCGAGGCCGACTCCGGTTCGGACGCCGGGGCCATGAGCATGACCGCTACCCAGGACGGCGACGACTGGATCCTGACAGGCAACAAGATCTGGATCACCAATGGGGACTTTGCTGATGTGCAGGTGGTGTTCGCCGCCAATGACCGCAGCCTGGGCACCCGCGGCGGCATCTCGGCCTTTATCGTCGAGTCCAAGAGCCCTGGGTTTTCCGTCGGCAAGCCCGAGGACAAGATGGGCCAGTGCGGCTCCACCACCGTGGAGATCAGCTTGGACAAGGTGCGGGTGCCGGGCAAGAACCTGCTGGGCAAGGTGGGGGATGGCTTCAAGATCGCCATGGCCACCCTGGACCGAGGCCGTCTGACCCTGGGGGCCAATTGCCTGGGGGCGGCGAAGGAAGCTCTGGACCTGTCCATCCGCTACTCCCAGGAGCGGGAGGCCTTCGGCAAGCCCATCAATGATAAGCAGGCCATTCAGTGGATGCTGGCGGATTCGGCAGCGGAGATCTATGCCATGGAGAGCCTGCTCTACCGGACCGCCTGGATGTGCGACCAGGGGCAGAAGATTTCTCGCGAGAGCGCCATCGTCAAATTGTTCTGCTCCGAGGCTCTGGATCGCATCGTCGATCGGGCGGTGCAGATTCACGGAGGCTACGGTTATTCCAAGGAATACGCGGTGGAGCGTATGTATCGGGATTCTCGTGTGAACCGGATCTACGAGGGCACCAACGAGATCCAGCGCCTGGTGATTGCCCGGGATCTGATCAAGAAGGGCATGTATTAGATTTTGGGGGCCGCTGGCTCTTGACCCCTCCGGGCTGCATCCCCACAATTCCCGCCCTTTTCGCCGGCCCGGTTTCCCACCCCCGTCCATTTTGGCCAAGCCCTTAGCAGTCATCGTCCTCGCCGCCGGTCTCGGCACACGCACGCGTGTGGCGATTCCCAAGGTCCTCCTGCCGCTGTGCGGGAAGTCCTTGCTGGACACCGTCTTAGACACGGTGGCCGGTCTCGGTCCAGCGCATACCGTGGTGGTCTTGCATCACGGCAAGGAGCGGGTGGAGCAGAGCCTGGCCCAGCGCCAGGGTCTGGTGCTGGTGGACCAGGGCGAACCACGGGGCACCGGCCATGCAGTTCAGGTGGCCATGCAGGCCTTACCCGACTTCGACGGCGATATTTTGGTGGTCTATGGCGACGTGCCCCTGATCAGTGTGGAAACCCTGGTGCAGCTGCGGGTCATGCGGGCCAGTGGGGCGGCCTGTGTGCTCACCGCCTATTCCCACGATCCCAGCGGCATGGGTCGCATCCTGCGGGATGAGGCAGACCAGTTCCTGGGCATCCGGGAGGAGAAGGACTGCAGCGCCGAGGAACGGCAGATCCAGGAATTCAATGCGGGCTTCTACTGCTTTGATGCCCAGCACCTGCCCAAGGCCTTGGCTCAGCTGGATGACAACAACGCCCAGGGCGAGCTCTACCTCACCGATACCCTGGCGGGTTTCCTGGCCGCCGGGCTGGGGGTGAACACGGTCACCCTGGAGGATGCGGAAGAGGTGATGGGGGTGAACAACCTGGAGGATCTGGCCCTGGTGCGCCAGGTGATGCAGGAGCGCATCCTCATGCAGCACCTGCTGAACGGTGTCATCATCGAGGACCCCAACACCACCTACATCGATGCGGGAGTCAGCATTGGCCCCGGCACGCGCATCCTGCCCTGCACGGTGATCCGTGCCGGAGTGCAGGTGGGGGCCAACTGTGAAGTGGGACCCTTCACCCATCTGCGGGTGGGCACGGTCATGGATGATGGCTCCGAGGTGGGCAACTTTGTCGAGGCAAAGAAGTCCTACATTGGCCCTGGCACCAAAGCCAAGCACCTGACCTACCTGGGCGACACCACCATTGGTGCCGGCAGCAACATCGGTGCTGGTACCATCACTGCCAACTACGATGGCAAGGCCAAGCACCCCACGGTCATTGGCGATCAGGTCTTTGTCGGTAGCGGCACTGTTCTGGTTGCACCGAGCAAGTTGGAAGATCGTTCGATGACAGGAGCTGGCGCCATCGTCACTCGCAACACACACATCAAGGCAGACGAGGTCTATGTCGGCGTGCCGGCCCGACCCATCAACGTGAAAAAGCCTATCAAGGAGAGCAAGAAATGCTGAGCCGTGACCGGATTCGGGTCTTCAGTGGAACCGCCCACCCCAAGCTGGCCAAGGACATCTGTTCGCACCTGGGTGTGCCTCTGGGCGATTCGACCTTGGAGCGCTTTCCCGATGGCGAGATCAACCTGCGCCTGGACTGTGATGTGCGTGGCGCCGACGTGTTCGTCGTGCAGCCCACCTGCCCGCCGGTGAATGAAAACCTGATGGAGCTGCTCATGTACATTGACTGCCTCCGTCGCTCCTCCGCCGATCGCATCACCGCGGTGATGCCTTATTTCGGCTACGCCCGTAAGGATCGCAAGGACGAGGGTCGGGTGCCCATCACTGCCAAGCTGGTGGCCAACATGATCACCAGCGCTGGTGCGGACCGGGTGTTGGCAGTGGACCTGCATGCCGCCCAGATCCAGGGTTTCTTTGACATCCCGGTGGATCACCTCTACGCCCGCCCCGCCTTCATGGAGCATGTGGAGTCCATTGGCACCAAAAAGCCCTTGGTGGTGTCGCCGGACGTGGGTGGCGTTAAGCTGGCCCGCGCCTATGCCAAGAGCCTGGGCTGTGGTATCGCCATCGTCGATAAGCGGCGCGTCAGCGGCGAGAAGGTCATCGTCGAGAACGTGGTGGGCGATGTTTCAGGTTGCGACCTGTTCTTGGTGGATGACATGGTCAGCACCGGTGGTTCCATCACCGATGCCTGCCGCATCCTCAAGGAGAAGGGCGCCAACAAGATCTACATTGTGGCAACCCACGCTGTGCTGTGTGGGCAGGCCATCGAGAAACTGAACAATGCGCCGGTAGAGGCCATCCTGTTCACCGACAGCATCCCGTTGAAAGAGAACGGCGTGAAGAAATTGAAAACCGTGTCGGTAGCACCGCTGCTGGCACGAGCCATTGATCGCATCCATCGCAGTGAAAGCGTGAGCGTCCTGTTCAAGGACTGAGCCTTGCGCCACTGCGCTATTTGAACCTCCCCAATTTATAGAGAGAACGAAATGCAAGTTGTCACCATCGACGTCGACCGACGTGAAGTTACCGGCACCCGTAGGACGAAGGCGCTGCGCGATAGCGGAAAGATCCCCATCATGCTTTGCGGGCGTGGTCAGGAATCCGTCATGCTGTCTGCGGACTACGCCGTTGTGCGCCGCCACCTGGCCCATCACCTGCGAGTCTACAAGCTGAACATGAGTGGTAAGACCCAGGCCGGCTACCTGAAGGAAGTCCAGTGGGATGTGCTCACCGATGAGCCCCTGCACATGGACTTCTTGCGCATCGAGATGGATGAGCCACTGAAGCTTCAGGTCAGCCTGCGCTACCTGGGTCATGCCAAGGGCGTGACTGCTGGTGGCACCATGATGCAGGATCTGCACACGGTGAACCTGGCCTGCCTGCCGGACCGCATCCCGGAGGATATTTCCCTGCGGATCGATGCCCTGGATATCGGTGACCACATCCTGGTCGGTGACCTGGAGCTGCCTGAGGGCTGCACCCTGGATATGCCCGTCGACACCGTGCTCTGCCATGTCCGGGCCGCCAAGAAGGAAGATGAGCCTGATGCAGAGGAAGGTGTGGAGCCGGTAGTCGGTGACGCAGCCGCCGCCCCTGCAGGCGATACCCCTCCTGCCGAGGGCTAACCGGTCCTGCGCTGGACTAGCAGGGCCCATGCCCCTCTTTTTCCACAGCTCCTGTGGACAGGGGGGGCATTCCCGCTATCCTTCGCCGCCCCTCCTAGCCCCTGGGTCCTAGCATGAGCTGGCAACGCGTGGTTTTGGGCATCGGCAACCCCGGTGCAGAATACGCTGACACGCGGCATAACGCCGGCTTCATGGTCCTGGACCTTTTGGCGCAACAGTTGGGGCTGTCCTTTTCCCGGCTGCAACGGCGTGACGACCAAGGTGTCAAACGCTTCAGCGGCAAGGTCAAGGCGCAGGTGGCCTATGGTGTCAGCAAGTCAGGAGAACACTTCTGCCTGGTGAAGCCATTGACCTATGTGAATCTCTCCGGTGATGTGGCTGGTCCGTTCTTACGGACCGCTGGCCTCGAGCCGGAGTCGCTCTTTGTGATTGTTGATGACCTGAACCTACCGCTGGGCCGAATTCGTGTTCGGCCGTCGGGCAGTTCCGGTGGTCATAACGGCTTGCGCTCCATTGCCCAGGTCTTGACCTCCGATGACTATCCCCGTCTCCGTCTCGGTATTGGTGCGTCCCCTAGTGTTTCCGACGCGCAGCATGCTGCCGTTGTGGATCACGTCCTCGCTCCCTTCAGTCCAGAGGAGCGGGAGGTTCTCGGTCCTAGCCTATTACGTGCTGCAGAAGCTACCCACCAATGGTTGGAGGGTGATCCTGTGGCCAACTTGATGGATCGCTACAACCGCGATTCCGGCAGACGAGAAGAACTTTGAAAAGAACCTACGAATCCATGGTCATCCTGGATAACCGGGAAGTCCGACAGGGCTGGGATGCCCTGAAAAATGCCGTCACTGGCATGTTTACCAAGCACGGTGTTGAAATCCTGGTAGCCAAGCGCTGGGACGAACGCCGCTTGGCCTATCCCATCAACCGGCAACAGCGCGCCACCTATCTGGTGGTCTACTTCAACGGTGAAGCCGATGCAGTGGCACATATTCGCCGTGAGCTGGAGCTGAACGAAAGCACCATGCGCCATGTGGTCCTGGCCTGCGACAAGGTGCCCGAGGACGCCTTCGAGCCGGAGGACGAATTCGACGAAACCCAGGTGCAGGTGGAAGAAATCAGCATTGAAACTCCGCATGTAGCCGCGGCTGAAGAAGAGGCTCCTGCTGAAGGCGAGAAGGCCACTGGCGAAGATGCCACTGGTGAGAAGGCAGAGGCTGCGGCTGATACGGATGCAGCGGCTGAAGAGGTTGTTGCAGAGGTTGCTAGTCCAGACGTTGCTAATCCCGGCGTTGCTAGTCCAGAAGTTGCTGAGAGCAGCGAAAGTGAGAAGACTGAATCATGAGTTACGCAGATAAGAATCGCGGCGGCCGTGGTGGTGGCAAGTTCGGAAAGTTCGCCAACAAGCCCACCCACACGGTGAAGCCTGAAGAGCCTCTGGAGTACAAGAACTACAAGTACCTGACCAAGTTTGTTGGCCCCACCGGCAAGATCCAATCGCGCCGGCGCACCGCCTTCAGTGGTCAGAATCAGCGCAAGCTGGCCAACGCCATCAAGATGGCGCGCTTCTTGGGTTTGATGCCCTTCGTCGGCAGTGCCGGCGGCGGCGCAGCCTTCCCTGCTGACGGTGGCCGTTTCACTGGACGGAGGTCGTAAGCCATGGAAATACTACTGAAGACCAACATCGAGCAGTTGGGTCGCATCGGCGACGTTGTCACCGTCAAGGCCGGCTATGCTCGTAATTTTCTGCTGCCCACCGGTCAGGCCATCATGGTCAACAAGGCCAACATGGAGGAGATCGAAGTGGAGCGGAAGAAGGCTCAGCTGGAAGAGATTGCTCGCATCGGTGACTTGAAGTCACTGCGCGATCAACTTTCCGGCACCTCCATCACCATCGAAGGTCGTGCCAACGACGAGGGCCATCTGTTTGGCTCTGTCACCGCCGCACAGATCGCCTTGGCGCTGAAGGAAAAGAGCCTGCCTGTGGAAGAGAAGCAGGTGCGCCTGGAAGCTCCCCTTAAGGAGATCGGTGTGTTCGACGTCTCTGTGCATCTGCATGCTGAGGTGGAGTCCACCGTCAAGGTGTGGGTGGTGCAGGCCAAACCGACCTAGGTTGCCTGTTTGAACGAAGCCATTCGTGTTTCCCTGATCAGCCTGGGCTGCGCCCGGAATCTTGTGGATTCCGAGGTGCTCCTGGGCCACGCCGTGCAGGAGGGCTTCCTGGTGACCCAGGATCCCGAGGACGCGGACGTGGCGGTGGTGAACACCTGTGGCTTTGTCGAGGACGCCAAGCAGGAGTCCATCGACACCATCCTCTCCCTCTGCCAGCTGAAGCGCGAAGGCGTGCTGAAAGGTGTGCTGGCGGTGGGCTGTCTGGCACAGCGCTACGGCGAAGAGTTGTCCGCAGAGATGGAAGAGGTGGACGCCTTCTTGGGGATTTCCGATTACACCGGGGTCCCTGGCGTGATTCGCAAGATCGTCAATGGCACGCAGAAGCGTTTTGTGCCCAGCCTGGACGGTGGCCAACCGAAGACCGCTCGCTCGGACCAGAATCGCCTGCTGTTGACTCCCAGCAGCTATGCCTACCTGCGCATTTCTGAAGGCTGTGATCACACCTGCACCTTCTGCGCCATTCCTTCCATGCGCGGTCGCAACCGCAGCAAGCCCATCGATGTGTTGGTGGAAGAAGCCCGCGGCCTGGCCAGTTCTGGCATCAAGGAGTTGGTGGTGGTTGCAGAAGACAGCACCGCCTATGGCCTGGACCTGGACCGCAAGCGGCAGATCCACCTGCTGTTGGAAGCTCTGGGCGAAGTTTCAGGCATTGAATGGATTCGCCTGATGTATGCCTACCCGCATACGGTGCGACCGGAACTTACCCAGGTCATGCGTGAGCATCCCAAGGTGCTGCCCTATCTGGACATCCCCATCCAGCACATCAGCAGCCCCATGCTGAAAGCCATGAAGCGTGGAGTGTCTTCGCAGCAGGTGCAGGACATCCTGCATCGCCTGCGCCAGGAAGTGCCTGGCATCGCCGTGCGCACCACCATGATCGTCGGTTTCCCTGGCGAGACCGATGCTGACTTCCAGGAGCTGTACTCCTTCGTCAAGGAGTATGGTTTTGAGCGCATGGGCGCCTTTGCCTACTCGCAAGAGGACAGCACGCCGGCCTTCGACATGCCGGATCAGGTGCCAGCTGAAGTGGCTCAGGCCCGGCAAGCCGAGCTGATGACCTTGCAAAAGGAGATTCTGGATCAGCATAACCAGGCACTGGTGGGGCAAAGCCTGTCGGTTCTTGTTGACGGCAGAGCGCCTGAGGGCAATGGTTTCGTCGGGCGGACACAGTCAGACGCTCCAGAAATTGACTGTGTGGTGCAGCTCCCCGATGGGGATCTGCATTCCGGTGATCTGTGCATGGCGCGCATTACCGGCGTCAATGATTACGACCTGATTGCTGAAGTGGAACAGTGACGAGCTCTTGAATCTGGCCAACCTGATCACCCTGTCGCGCCTTGTGGTAACTGCCGGGGTGTTCGTCTGCCTGGAGATCATGGAGAACCCAGTGCAGCCAGACCAAACCCTGGCCTGGTGGGCCTTTGCCCTGTTCCTGTTCGCCGCCATTACCGACTTCGTGGACGGCAAGGTGGCGCGGCATTTCGGTCAGGTCACCAGCCTGGGCCGGGTCATCGATCCCTTTGCCGACAAGATCCTGATCTGCGGCACCCTGATCTGTCTTTTACGCTTTCCCGATATCACCCCGGATCCCCTGGCTTCCTGGATGGTGGTGGTCATCGTCGCCCGGGAATTCCTGGTGACCACCATCCGTGGTCTGGCGGAAGCCGCCGGCATGAGCTTCCCGGCGGACCGCATGGGCAAGCTGAAGATGGTCATGCAGTGCGCAGCGGCGGGCTGGTTGCTGAGTCGAGTAGCGGGCACCCACATCTTTGACTGGCCGGGCCTGATCGCACTGTGGACCACTCTGGTGTTGACTGTGTTTTCCGGCGTCCTTTACACCATCAAAGCCCGCAGCATCCTCTTTGCATCCACATGAGTATTCCTGACCGCGCCCTCTACATTTTGATCACTGGCTTTGGCACCGGCCTGGCGCCAGTGGCTTCCGGCACCTTCGGCACCCTGCCGGCGGTGGTGGTGGGGGCGGTGCTGCAGATCTGGTGGCAGGGCCAGGACCTGGCCTGGATCCTGGGCGGCCTGTCGCTGATCTTTCTGCTCATCGGTTGCTCCACCAGCAAGTTTGTGCTCCGGGTGTTCAAGAGCAAGGACCCCAAGCCCTTTGTGCTGGACGAAATCGTTGGCTACTTCATCGCCCTGGGGATGATCGCCGCGGTGGTGGAAGGAGGCCCCAGCCCAACGGCCCATGCGCTCTGCTTCTTCTTCTTCCGCCTCTTTGATGTGCTGAAGCCGGCACCGGCGCGGCAGCTGGAGGCCCTGCCGGGAGCCTATGGCATCATGATGGATGACGTTTTCGCCGGCATCTACGCCGGCCTTGTGGTCATCGGCCTTGCCTGGGCCGGCATTTTCTAGGTCGGCATTTTCTAGGCAAGACCGCCTTACCCACCACTTTCTGCTGCGAAGACGCAATTCCCCGCGTCTACTGCGTCGAGCTCGGTCGCCCTTCTCGACAGGTCATTTAGACCTGCCTCCGAGGGGCTCGGTCGCTCTCCTTGTATCCACAAGATATTGCGCCTTCTCGCTTACGAAAGTGGTGGGAAAGTCGATCTGGCCCCCGCCGTGCCCTGTTAGCCTTGCGGGCATGAGCAGCAGGCCCAGAGCACGCAAGCACGGTAAGATGGCCGCCCTGCCAGCGGTGATTGCGGCCGCTGTGGGGGGAGTGTGCATGGTCATGGTGTTGGTTGCCGTCACCAACAACCTGCAGAGCTCTTTGGGCGAAGGCGGTGAGGAAGCTCTTCGCAGTGTCTACCTCATGGGGCTGGTGGTCATTGGGATCTGCAGCATTGCCCTGGGCATGGTGGTGTTTTTTCAGATCAATGCCATCGCCTCGCGCCTCAAGGAACTCTGCTACACCGTGGCCAAGCTGGGCCGCGGCAATGAAGTGCGGGTGCGTTACTCCGGCAATGACGAAGTGGCGGAGTTGGGGCAGTCGTTGCAGACCCTGTCCATTGATCTCAGCGCATTGCTTGGTGGCGATGACAGTGGTGAGAGCGGTGGCGGCCTGGCTATGGCTTTTGATCCGCAGTTGCGCGAACTGCGGGACAAGACCTTGCCCCAGGGCATGACAGCAGCCTCGGGTTTTGAACTGGATGGCGCCTTGAGTCCCGGCAGCCGTGGTGGTCTGGATTACTTTGATGCGGTGACCACCGATGGCAACTCCCGTTTGTTCATGGTGAGCGCAGAGGGTAATTCGGTGTTGTCCATCGTCGCCCTGCGCATGGCGCGGGATGAATGCCTGCGTGCCTTGAAGACCGGTGCCTCAGCGCGAAAATCCTTGTCCCACACCAACCGGATCATGCATCGCAATTTGCCTGGCGGTGTCTGCGCCAAGTGCTGCATTCTGGAAGTCACTGGCGACAAAGCCAAGGTCTACCACGCCGGCTATCGGGTGCCGCTGTTACTCTGCGCCCGTGGTGAACTGGAGGAGGTGAGTGGCGAAGGCCTGGCGCTGGGTTTGGATGCGGGTCCGGTGTTCGAAAAGGGACTGCGCTCTATTTCTCTGGACCTGAGTCCCGGCATGCGTCTGGTGCAATTGAACGAAGCTGGCTGGCGCCAGGAAGGCTTGCAGGATTTGGTGCAGGAGCATTCTCCCAAGCACACCGCAGCCTTCATGAACATGGTCCTGGGTGCGGTGGAGACTGAAGCCGGCGAAGAAGGTCTGCGGGAAGATCTGGTGTTGTTGACAGCGAAGCGATCATGAGCACAGGCAAGAGTTTTCAGAAACGCATCGAAGACATCTATCTGGCGCGGGACTCTGCCCGGGGCAAGCAGGGTTCTCTGCTCTGGTTCATCGAAGAGGTAGGGGAACTGGTGCGGGCCATCCGCCGCGGTGAGCAGGAAAACCTGGAAGAAGAATTTGCCGACGTCTATGCCTGGTTGGCCAGCCTGGCTTCCATGCATGGCTTGGATCTGGAGGCAACCGGGCAAAAAAAGTACGCCAAAGGTTGTCCACGCTGCGAAAATACCCCCTGCGCATGCCACTGATTGCATGAGCAAGCAGCACAAGCAAGCAGCAGAACTCTTTGCCGAGCCGCCCGAAACCAGTCAGGCCAGCTATGTGCAGGTGGCATTGAACCTGCCCATGCACAAGGAGTTCACCTACCTGTTGCCGGCGGGCATGCAGGCCCAGATTGGCCACCGGGTGCGGGTGCCCTTCCGCAACAAGGTGCGCCCCGGCGTGGTTACGGCGGTGTCCAGCATTTGTGAACTGGATCCGAAGAAGTTGCGACCGGTGCAGCAGATCCTGGACAACTCGGTGCAGTTGCCGCCGTCCCTATTGCAGTTGGCGCGGCGTATGGCGCAGGACTATGGCTGCAGCCTGGGCGAAGCCTTGGATGCCATGTTGCCGGCGGCGGCGAAGAAGCGCGGGCGCAAGCAGGTGCGCTGCCTGCAGCTGAACATACCGCACGACCTAGTGCAGCAGACCATCATGGAGTTGGAAGACAAGCATCAAGGCCAGGCTCGTCTGCTGCGGGCCATCTTGGAATTTGGTGGTCCCATGCCTTCGCGCCAGGCCTGTCGCCAGGCTGGAGTGAGCGACTCACCAGCCAAGACTCTGTGCCGCCACGGTCAACTCAAGCAAGTGATGATCGAAGAAGAAGGGGAGCCGCTGGTGCCGGAAGCTCTGGAGCACGCCATCCGCTTTGACCTGAATCCAGAACAGGCTGCGGCAGTGGAAGAAGTGGTAGGCAAGTTGGAACCCGCCTCCCATGAGACCTACCTGTTGCATGGTGTCACCGGCAGCGGCAAGACTGAGGTCTACCTGCGCATTCTGGAAGAGGTGCGCAAGAAGGGGCGCACTGCCATTGTCCTGGTGCCGGAGATTTCTCTCACCCCGCAGACCGTGGGTCGCTTCGCCTCCCGCTTTCCCGATGTGGCGGTGTTGCACTCTGGTCTGACGGAAACCCAGCGCGGTGCCGAATGGCAGCGACTGATGCGGGGCGAAGCCAACATTGCCATCGGTGCTCGTTCTGCCCTCTTTGCGCCGCTGCAAAACCTTGGCCTCATCGTGTTGGACGAAGAGCATGAAGGTTCCTTCAAGCAGGAAAGCACACCGCGCTACCATGCTCGTGCCATGGCCCTGGCTCGGGGTGAAATCGAAAACGCCGTGGTGGTACTGGGTTCCGCCACCCCATCCCTGGAAAGCTACGGCCGTGCCCGCCGCGGCCAATACAAGATGTTGACCCTGCCGGAGCGCGCCGGCATGGGCCGGCAACCGCGCATCATGGTCGAGGATCTGCGCAAGGAAGGCAAGGACAGCTACGTGGAAGGCGTGGTGCTCTCCCGCACCTTGCAGGTGCAGATGGCTGAGCGTTTGGATGCCCGGGATCAAATCATCCTCTTCCTCAACCGCCGCGGTTTTTCTCCCGTGCTCATCTGCCCGGCCTGCGGCACGCCAACCCGTTGCCCGCACTGTGATGTAAGCATGACCTGGCATGTGCGTCGGGCACGATTGGTTTGCCACTACTGTTGCGAGGAGAAGCGTCTGCCCGAACTCTGTCCCATCTGCGAGAACCCCAAGTTCCATCAGCTGGGTGTGGGCACCGAGCGGGTCGAGGCAGCGGTGAAGAAACTCTTCCCGCAGGCGGTGGTGGCCCGCATGGATGCGGACACCATGACCCAACGCGGTGCGCATGAACGAGTGTTGTCTGCCTTCCGGCGGCGGCAGATCGATGTGTTGGTGGGCACGCAGATGATTGCCAAGGGTCTGGACTTCCCCGACGTGACCCTGGTGGGGGTGATCTCCGCCGACACGGGTCTGTTCCTGCCGGACTTCCGCGCCGCGGAGCGCAGCTTCCAACTGCTCTATCAAGTGGCCGGTCGTGCTGGTCGCGCCGAGAAGGCCGGCACTGTGATCCTGCAGACCTACTGCCCGGAGAACTACGCCGTGGACTGCGCCGCTCGCCTGGACTACGAGGGCTTCGTGCAGCAGGAACTTCGTTTCCGCAAGGAACTGCGCTACCCGCCCTTCAGTCGTCTGGTGCGGGTCTTGGTGGAAGGTCGTCAGTTGGGTCAGGTGCAAAGAGAAGCTCAGCAAATCTGCGGGCTGCTGCACAACCTGCCGGATCTCCAGGCCCTGGGCCCGGCGCCCACGGTGATTCCCCGCATCAAGGAACGGCATCGCATGCACGCTTTGGCCAAGTGCTTTACCGATCAGGCCTTTCAGCTCTGCATGGACAAACTGGCGGATGTAGAGGCTCGCAGTACCTCCAGCCTGCGGGTCATCCTGGATGTGGACCCGGGTTCCTTGCTGTAACTGTTGCAATTTCCAGCACTGCCAGGCTGCCTTGTTTGGGCCCTGCGGACTCCCTTTGCAGGTCTTGCAGGAAAGGGTCAATCCTTTGCCGCTGCAAAGCCGATCTTATGCAGGTGCCTACCCGGGTTTTCATTGCGCCGTGACGACGGTGTCGCCTGGGCTGGCATGCAAGAAAGCAAACAGAGTTGACCATGGGCAACGCATACAACAGCCGCCGCAAGCAAATTGTCATCAACAAGTCGGTACAGAGCCGAATCATCTTCAACATGGCCTGGCCGGCGGCAACTTGCCTTGCTCTTACGGCGGTGATCCTGGGAGTGTTCAGTGCGCAACTGAGTCAAGAGGCCATCCTCGCTGATGTGGAGTTGCCCAGCCTGGTGCCCATCTTCATCACCGTCGTCTGCTTCCTGGTAGTGGCCACTGGTTTTCTCCTGTTCAACGCCCTGCGCTTCTCCCATCGCATTGCCGGCCCCATGTATCGCTTCAGCAAGACTTTTGAAGCTGTGCGCGAAGGTGACCTGAGCATTCGCGCCAACCTGCGCAAGCATGACTACCTGGGTGAAGTCGCCGACGCGATGAATGAGTTTCTGGAGTGGTTGGAGGAGCATCCTCCCCAAGGTCTGCCGCAAAAGCAGGAACAGCCCCAGCAACAGGAGCAGGAACAGGCACAGGACTCCGGCCAAGAGCAGCAGCTGGATCAGGTTGCCGCAGCCCAAACTGACGGCTCCCAAAACGCCGACGCCAACCCGTCCAAGACTGTTGGCTCCGGTTCCCAGGACTAGAAGGCAGCTCTAGCCGGCAGCGCTAGTTGGCAGCGCAAGTAGGCCCAGCCCCGTTTGGCCGCATAAGCCTCTGCCAAGGGCTCCCAGGCCCTTCTCCGGCCTGCCCAGAATCCTCCCCAACAAGGCCTTGCCCCTCTAGCCGCCAAAGCTACGATTCCCCTCCCGCTTCTGCCCCTCCGGGCGGAAGCCTCGGTCGGAGCGTGGCGCAGCCTGGTAGCGCACCTGCCTGGGGGGCAGGGGGTCGGAGGTTCAAATCCTCTCGCTCCGACCAATTCATCTCTTTTGCCGAGACCCTAGTGGTATGACGCAGAATTAGTAGGCCTTTATATTAAGCCTCCCTACGCTTGCGGTGCGTAGGTATCGTTGGAGGCAAGACGATGCGCGTTGCAGTAGAGATTCAACTTACCAAGAGCGAGCGAAGCACCCTGACGAATTGGTCACGCAGTCGGAGAATTTCGGTGAGGCAAGCTCAGCGAGCCCGAATGATCCTTCTTGCCGCTGATGGCTACTCGAATGCGGATATAGCTGAGGAGATGAGGGTCAAGCGACACACTGTGGGGCGTTGGCGAAACCGCTTCAGCGAGCATCGCCTCACTGGTATAGAGAAGGACCTTCCTCGGGGAGGTCGTCCCCGTGCGAACGAGGAAGTTGAGAGTGAGATCATCCGCATGACTACGCAAGAGATCCCCGCGAACGCGACACACTGGAGCACGCGACTCCTTGCAGAGGAGATGGGAATCACGCAGTCGATGGTCCACCGCACATGGAAGGCCAACGGTCTGAAACCTCACTTGGTGAAGACGTTCAAGGTCGGTAGGTGTCAAGGTAGTTGTCGCCTGAAATGTATTCATCATGCTGCCTCCGCAGCTGCATGATGGGTGTTCGGGTTGAGCCTGACAGTTTCGATGCGCGACCAATCCCGCACGTTTCCTGACCAGCGCTCTGGATTTCGTGCACGGGCTTTTTCATACACTTCCCGGCGTTTTGCCAGGATGACAATGTCTTCCCCCGCATGGCGTTGAGCAGGGGTTACAAACTTGATGCCGCTATGCCGATGCTCGTGCCGATACCACTGGACAAACGCCACCAGCCAGGTCCTCGCATGCTCCAACGATTCAAATGGTCGGGCAGGATACTCTGGACGGTATTTGGCTGTTTTGAAGAGGGACTCTGAGTAGGGATTGTCGTCACAGACACCAGGCCGGCTAAATGAAGCCATGACGCCGAGTTCTTCAAGCTTTGCCAGCATAGTGCTGCCCTTCATTGGACCACCGTTATCGGAGTGAAGAGCCAAGCTGTCAGGATCCACTCCCTGCGCATCACAAGCCGATTGGATCAAGGCTGCCGCCAATACCTGGCATTCTTCCTCATAGATGGCTTCGCCCATGATGTCTCGGCTGAAGACATCGATGATCGTGTACAGGTAGTAAAACTTCCCGCGGATCGGGCCAGGCAAGTAACTGATGTCCCAGCTCCATACTTGGTTGGGTGCTGTTGCCACCAGTTCGCGGGGATGGTGATGTGTTGCTGGCTTGGCAGCAGCGCGATGCTTGAGCTGCTTTTCCTCGCGCAAGATTCGATACATCGTGGATTCAGATGCCAGATAGATTCCTTGATCGGCCAGCCTCGGCACGATCTGACTGGGAGAAAGGTCGCGATACTCTGGAGAGTTGAGGATTTGCAGGATCATACTTCGCTCAGCAGAGCTGATCTTGTTGCCGACCACGCTCTTTGGGCCAGCTCGCCGATCTTCACCGATGCCCTGCCGCTTCCAGCGTTGTAGTGTCCTTGAATCTACGCCAAGGGTCCCACACGCCTTGTGCAGCCGGGCACCGTTGTTGATGGCTTCTGTGACCAATCCTAAAATCAGGTCTCGCTGCTCGTGGGTGTGTCGCTGTCCTCGTCCCCCCAGATCTCTTGGACTTTTTTTGGAGCACCAGCAAAGCTGCAGCCTCGGCCAAGGCCTTGTCCTTGCGGCGGATCTTCTTTTCCAGTGCTTTGATCTTCTTCGCATCCGGCGAAGCACCATGTCGCTTGGCCTTCTTGGGGTTGCTGAAAGCGGATTGTGCCGCCTCCATGACTAGTTTGCGCCAGTTTTCGAGCTCGACAGAGTGCAGTCCCTTTGACCTCAAAAACTCTCCCAGATCCTCCTCGGCCACTTTCATGGCCTCCATAACGACCTGCACCTTCTCTTCTGGGGTCCACTGACGTGGACTTTTCGATCCCTTCTCGGGCTTGCCTCCTGTACCGCTCATCAAGGAAACGGTACGTGCTTCCCTTACCCAACGCCAGAGGGTCGATTGGGCAACTCCAACCTCTGCTGCCAAATCCGGCGCAGTTATCCGAGAAGGACCAGTGTCGGTCATTCGCTGGACCATGCGCACTTTGAAACCATTGCTGTAAACCAAGAATCATCACTCCACCGCCCCACTGGATAACTTGTGGAAAACTCGCCCCCCATGGGGGGCGTTCACCCTGCGGGTGAACTTGTTGGATCGAGCCCAACCAAAGCAAGCTTTGGTCGGGTCCCCTCGATCCTCAGAGGCGACATCTATCCTGACACCGGGGGAGGTCAGCAACGATTCTCGGTTCGAAGAGAAGCTGCGCGATGTGGTAGGTCTCTACCTGAATCCACCCGAGAATGCACTCGTCTTTAGCGCGGACGAAAAGACGTCAATTCAGGCTCTCGATCGGACCCAGAAGAGCCTTCCACTGGTCAAGGGCCGATGCGGCACGATGACTCATGACTACAAGAGGAACGGAACAACCACCTTGTTCGCCGCGATCGAGTTGGGTCACGGCGAAGTGATCGCAACCTGCATGAAGCGACATCGACATCAGGAGTGGATCAAGTTCCTGAGAATGATCGACGAGCAAACTCCAGCTGAACTCGATCTGCACGTCATCGCCGACAACTACGCCACACACAAGCATGAGAAGGTTAAGCGGTGGCTGAAGCGCCATCCGCGATTCCACATGCACTTCATCCCGACAAGCAGCTCGTGGCTCAATATCGTGGAGGGGTTTTTCCGCAATCTTGATCAAAAACGCCTGAAGCGCGACGCGTTTCGCAGCGTCCCTCAACTCAAGAAAGCAATCATGGACTACATCGATAACCACAACGACGATCCGAAGCCGATTGTTTGGACCAAGGCCGCCGACGAGATCCTCGAAAAAGTCGGTCGCGCACGCGCTGCACTGAAAATGCCCCAACAGAGCGCATCACACCACTAGTTAGGGACTCCTGCTCACGTTGAGCTTCATAGCGGGTTAGGGCAAGTTGGTGTGTACAGCACATTCTTGTTAGGCCAATTTAAACTGCCCTTTCATAAGTGCGCTCCGGACACAGCCGCTGCCGACATACCCAACAGCTCCATAAATAAATGTGATCCGAAGACTTGGTATACGCCTTCGGATCACGACTCTATTCGGACATGCTCCTTCCATGTCTCCCTTGAATACCATTCGGTAGACACGGCTTGCAGAACGCCTTCTTCCTCTACGTAGCCTGCGAACACAATCAGTTCATATCCTGGCTGCCCAATGTCTATTGATCCTTCATCACCATGTGCTGTCTCCTTCGATGTGGTCCAGGAGGTTGGCAATCACTTGGACGAGTGAACCGACAATGAGCCAGTGGTAGTCGTTGGGTTCCAACTTGGTGTGCTGTTTCATCTCGCCGGCCAGGCTCTTGAGCCCCTCCAGTGCAAGCTGTAGGCGTGGTCGAATCTTGCCTTCTTTGAGTTCGGACTTTGAGTAAGAGATGTTCTCGATCCGCTCGGACAGGATCTCTGCCGACTTTTCCAACAGGGCACCGATGACTTCCGGGTCTCCGTGTTCGAAGTATTTTGCGTCCACCAGATCATCCAGAGCCCCTCGACTGGATCCAATCAGCATGCAGAAGGCGTATTCAATATCGACGGCGTTGACTTTCATGGTTGTCTTTGGGTTTCGGTATCCATTCAAATATTCAATGCAGTTGGTCTGGCTATGAGCAGGTTGCAGCCAGGATTGCCAATAGGATCAGGCCACCCAGTGCCATGAGGGTGAGCCAGGTAGTAATGCCGTGGTCAGCTCGGCCGAGTGGGGAATTCTGCCCCAGGGCGGGTGCTTGCTTGGGAGTTGTGTCGGGCATTTGAAATGCATCTGTTGGTGTCCGGGCTTGCAGTTGGGGCCCGGTAACTGGGTCCGATAACATTGGCCTTTTCCATTCCTTCAATCTGAGCCGCCTCTCCTTACAGGGATTCTCAGAATTTCTCGCTTCCCTTGCTGCAGTCAGCCATGGGGCTGAGATCAGGGCTGACAGCTGAGTTCTGAGCCGGTAGGATTATCCGTGGTGGACCAGGCAGGGGCTGGTTGCCGCATTGGTTCTCGCCAGATCGCTCGCAGCTTGTCTACACTTGCTTTTTTGAAAAAGCCGTAAGGATGGAGTCGATTCGTTGAAGGAGAAAGCAAAGGGACATGACTCTCTAGAGCGGCGGTTTGCAAACTTCCGTCGCACCGGAGACCACCATGCATTGGAGACTGTTTATGGCGACACGGCTGGAGAGATCTTGCGTGTCGCGAATTTCCTGACGCGGAATCGGGACCGAGCTGAGGACTTGTTGCAAGACACATGGCTGCAAGTCATCAAGTCAAAGGATACATGGAGTGAGGACAAACCATTGATGCCCTGGTTGTTGGGAGTCCTCACCAACTGCCATTACCGGCAGAGAGCACAGGTGCGACGGCATCAAAAGCAGGTTGAGTTGCCGGTGAGTGTGGCGAAGGACCCTGTGGGTGCGGCCATGGACGATGAGTTCAAGACTGCCCTGGAAGGGGCCTTGACCAAGGTTCGCGATCCATACCGGACCGTTCTGAGGAAGACTTTGCTGGAAGGGCTTATGCCGGCGGAAATCGCCAAAGAGACCGGGAGCAAGCCGGGGACGGTGAGTGTGCATTTGAACCGTGGCATGGATCTGCTGCGCAAAGCAATACCCGTGGGCTTTGCCGGTGGTGCAGCCGCTATCCTGGCGGGCTCGGCAGAGGCAGTGGAGCGCATCAAGCAGACTGTCTTGGAAGAGGCCGCCAAGGCGCCGCTTAGCACGGGTTTACCTTCTGCTAAGAGGGTGTCCGGCGCCGGTATGCGCAAGACCCTGCTCCTGATTGGAGCCTTGGTGGTTTTGGTACTGGGCGTATTTCTGGTGCTTGAGTTGGACCAGCAGGATCTGGAAGAGTTGACGGCTTCGGGTGGTGCTGACCCGGTGGCTGATACAAAGGAGCCTTCTCCCAGGCAGGATGATCCAGATCTGAGGTCGACTTTGGCTGGCAAGGCCAAGCCTGCAGATGCGGGAGCTGACCAAGGGCTGGGTTCGCTGGAGTTCATAGTGCAATGGGCGAATGATGAATCGCCTGCAGCTCATGTGGCGATCCGAATTGATCCCATCGGTAAGGCTGTGCAGAAGGGTTACCCTTCCAGAGTGACTGGTGCAGACGGCAAGGCCATATTCAGTGATATACCCACTGGTGAATACGGTGTGGTCTTTGCTAGAGGTGGCTCTCTATTCGCGGAGGTCTTTACAGGCAAGAAGACTATAAAAACCGTGCCCCTGCCAGAGAGAGGCAGAAGCGTCATGGGGCGCGTGGTAGATGCCAAGGGAGCCTTTGTGCCAGAGGCGAAAATCTGGCATTCAACTGCCACAAACAATTCTGTTGGTTGGGTTGTCAGTCAGGCTGATTTGCAGGGCAATTTTGTATTGCGAGGTCTTCCCTTTACTTGCTTGCTCGGAGCTCGTGCACCGGGGCATTCGCCTTCCAGCTTGACCCGAATTGAGTGGGGCGAAGGAATCCAAGAGACCTTACTGGTTCTACCTGGTCCGGGTGCCAGCCTCTCAGGGGTAGTGATTGACCAGGAAGGTAATCCAGTGCCTGGTGCTCGGATCCAGGTGGGTGATGATAAGGGATGGTTTGGCAACGCTGCTACTCAGGATTACCGAGCTCCGAGTTCCTTGTTCTTTGAGAGCTATTCTGACAGTGAGGGGAGATATTTGATCCAGGGACTACCACTTGGCTGGGCTCCGGTCATTGCTTCTGCTTCTGGATACGGGAACGCTACTGAAATGCTGATGCTGCAGGCGGCAGTTCCAGCAAGTCAGACTCTGACCTTGCAGCCTGCGGGGTCTATCTATGGCGTAATCAGCCGGGCTGACGGTGAGCCAGTAGATCAAGTGTTGGTAAACATCAATGATGGGGGGCGGTACAACAATCGAGCCTTGGCTACTGGGCCGGACGGAGCTTACCGATTTGATGGTCTCTTACCCGGCACCTACCAATTGCAGGTCATGGTTCGATTTTTGGAAAAACTGCATGTGGTGCAAAAGATCCAAGCTTCGGAAGTGATCCAACGCAATCTAGTGTTGCAGGTGGGACCTGAGTTGAAGGGCAGGCTTGTAGGAACGGATGGCAAGCCTCTGAAAAATTATGTGGTTCGATCCCGTACCTTGGATGGGCAACCTGGATCTGAAGCGCTTACGGGCGAAGACGGGGACTTTGTGCTTGGGCCATGCACAGGTAGCGCCTACGAGATCTTTGCCAAGCGTGTTCCTGAAATGAGTTTTGCAGCAACAGTGTCCCGCGAAGCATTGGTGCCGAATGGCAAGGTCCATGAAGTCATGGTCATGAACGCTGACCCTTGTTTGGTTATGGGTCATTTTGTGGGAGTAGATGGCAAACCTCTAGGCGGTGCCTCGGCTCAAATCATCCAAGCGGCATTGCATGATTTTGAATTGCCGCAGACAATAGATGTGCGAACCGGCGCATTCAAAATTGGTCCATTGGCTCCTGGTCCATATCACCTTGTCTTAGATGCGGGCAAACGGGGCATGGCCAGGGTGGAATTTAAACTGGAAGATGGGAAGAATCAGGACTTGGGGAATGTACGGGCCCAAAGTTTGGGAGCCCTTGTCCTTGATCTTCGCCGCGTTGATGGCAAAGAGCCTTGGAATACTATCGCTGTGGTTCGTCGCGTTGGTGAAGATGGTCAGGAGGGCAAGCTGCTGACCCTATATCATGATGACATCAGGCTGCCCTTCAGCCTGCCGACGGGAACATACTCGTTGGAGACCAAGGGGCCTGAAACTCCATGGCACCGACGGTTGTTCAAGATTAGAGGAGGGGAGGATACCCGGGTGCGATTAATGCTGCCCCAAGCGGTCGCTCGGCAGCTATCATTGGATTTTAGTGAGGATGTCACTTGGACCGCTGGTAGTGCATGTGTCTTGCGTATTCAGGATGGTTCTGGAGAGCTTGCTTTTGAGCGAGCCTTTCCCTCTGCAAGTGTCTTCTGGGCAAAAGTAGATTGGCCCGCTTTTGTCATCGGGCGACATACTGTGGAGATGGAAGCTGCAAACGGAGCAGTGAAACGGGGCTTCTTTGACGTGACAGAGCTGCTGCCCAGCGCCGATCCCATTTGGATTAAAATGCGCTAACTCTCTGGGATGCCAGGGTTGCCTTGTTGCGGAGTAAGGCCGAGGGAAGGGATAAGGAGCCGGCTGAGGTTTTTTCAAAATCTCTGTAAGGATCCCGGCCAGAGACATGAAGGCCTAGTTGGGTGGTGTCAGAGCATCTGCCACTCACCTGACTCTATTCCTTCATAAACCCCATCTCTCTAAAGCTGGAAGGCCTGGGTTGCCGGTCCGCTTAATGCCCTCGTGGACTGAGCAGACCTTGCTTCGCAATGGCGATTGGAACCCGCAGGCAATTTGACTGCCGAGCGGTGGGGTGAGTGCTACCCGTGCCTTTGTCCCTTAGCAGAGGTACGGCTTCCTAACTCTCAACCCGTACCAATGCATATGTCATCTTTGAATTTAGCGATCTTTACATTTTCTGTTTTAACCGCTCTTTCCTTTAGCAATGTTTCTGATCAAGGAGAATTTGAAGCATCTGCGCCTTTGTTACTGAATACAAAGCCAGGAATCGATTTTGTTGTGGAGCAAATTCCGGTCTTCAATTTCTTGGGAGAGGAAGTCGGCATTGGCTTTGGCAGCGGATGGTCAACGGCAAGTGATGCATCGATTGCCAAATGGACGCAGGGTGGCACAAGATCCATTCTGCCTCCGTGTAAACCAGACTTTATCAAATTAGGAATTGGCAAGGGTGGAATCGCCGCTCAACAAGAGGGTGTTTCCCATTGGAACTTTGTGGGGCCGCATGGAACTGGCTATGGCAGTGGCAGGATCCTTTTGCATAGTGGCCAGTTGCTATTGCAAGAGACCGACCTCTACATCAAGGGTCGGGATGCCTTCACCGACCTGGTCATTGCTCGCCGGCATATGACTGGAGTAGACCAAAGCAGCTCCATTTTTGGTTCTGCCTGGTCATGCAATTTAGATCATAGCTTTGTTTGTGATTTAGCCGGCAACATGATCTTCAAGGGCTTTGGCAGAGAGGATGTTTTCATACAAGCCCCTGGCAGTGTGACTGCTTGGGAGGGGACCCAGGGGCGCTTGGATCGGGCGGTCTATGACCTTGCAGGTGCAACGGTCACGGTTCGCCGACCGGATGGAGCGAAGCTGATCTTTGCAGTTACTGAGACTAATCCTCTTTCTGGTCGGTTGGATTCACTGCAATCGTCGAATGGGAATGCCATCACATTGAATTACAACGCGAACGATACCATTGACTTCATTACGGAGTCCTTTGGTAGAAAAATTCAATTCTCCTACTTCCACCCCAACTACCCACTGCAGGTGTCACACATTTCTGATTTCAGTGGCCGGGTGGTGAGCTATACCTACGACCCTGGAAGCAACGGGAACTTGAAGGCGGTAGATTCGCCTGTGATCGATACAGGTGGAATCAATGATTTTCCCTTCGGTAAAACAAGGGAGTATGCATACGTCAGTGGTGAAGAGGGCCGGCTCAAGAATGCCTTGGCTGCCGAGATCATGCCGAATCAGGTGTATGCAGCCAGTGGGCATACCCGACTTGCATGGTCCTACTATGGTGAAGGGGAATCCGGACCCCTTGGTTGGGTCAAGGCGGAAACAGAAGGTAATGTAACGGCGCCCGGTGAGCTGGCGGCAGGAGGGTCTTCCACGTTTACATACACAAGCATGGACTTGCCTTTGGAGCCTGGTCCAAACGATCCTGCCGTTCAGGTCGGGGTTCTGGATCGTCGAGGTGTGGCTTCCACCCTGGAATTCAACATTCTGGGTCAGCTGCTCAAGGAGAAGGTGATTACCCAGGGGATGCGATCAGAGGTGCCCGTAGGGCATGAATACATTCAGGCCTATACCTACAACAGTGACGGCCTCATGACATCAGCGACCTTGCCCTTGGGTGGTAGGTTTGATTACCAGTACCAGGTCGGTGGCATGCGGCTCAATGCGGGAAACTTGATCCAGATCAAGCGCAGCCCTGATGTGGTTCGAGGTGGGGCGCCAAGTGAAATCATTGTGGACGCGGTCTACGAGCCAGTCTTCAATCACCTTTTCAAAGTGGCGGATCCCCGAGGTGTGGAGTCGCCGCCCGCCTTTGATGACTACACCCTTACCTTTCAGTATGACTACATGGAAGACCTGGCTGGTGCCAAAGCGGGGCTGGCGACGGAATTGGGAGTCGACCCTGTGACCTTGCAGTTCTATTTGGATGCAGCTGGAGTGGTTGATCTGGGTGAAGACGCGAATGCTGATGGGACCCAGTCACAAACAATTGGCAACCTGATCAAGATCGTCTACTCAAGCATCACTTTGCCCTTGCCTGAGTCAGGAGTGCAGAGTGCCTTCGAACTGTTCGCCTACAATGAGTTTGGCCAACCGATCAAGCATCAGGATCAGGAGCTGAATGTGCATGGGGTGGACTATTATCCTGCAAATGATCCTGATGGAGATGGTGCCAACGAGATTTCTGGGAGGAGTACAAGCCCAGGCGGATACCTGAAGACCGTGCATGTGGATTCAATCCTGCAGCCCGGGCGCAACAACAATGTCAATCCGCCCATCGCTGACTTGCTAACGACTTACGAGTACCAAGAACAGCCTGGGATGGGCGGGGGTCATAGCTACCCACTCAATGAGCGCGGTGTTCCTACTGCAATCATTGATGGCAATGGTGTGAAAAGTCTCTGTCTGGTCAATGAACTGGATCAGATTGTTGTGCAGGAGTTGGCCGCGGTAGCGCCACCGGGGATGGATTCTCTTGCTTACTTGAAAAAATACATCCGCGATCACAATGACAACATCATCGAAGTGCATATTCAGAATAAGGCTAACCTGGCTGGAGATGACGATTTCGTTCTCACCAAGTTTTCCCATGACATTCTGGATAACAGGAGATCGGAAACTCTGGACTACGATGCTCTGGAGAACTATCTGAACATCAAGACAGTGCTCAGCTACGATGCCGGTGAAAATCGAATTCAAGAAGTCAGTGCATCAGCCAAACCTGAAGAAGCCACTGAGCAATGGACTTTTGATGAGCGGGGCCTACTGATCAAACACATCCGGGGGGCAGGATCACTGGAGCAGGCGGAGTTTCCAATCAAAGTGGATGACAACGGCAATGTTTGGGAGCGGCTTGACGGAACCTTGGATGCGACTCTCCTTGAATATGATGGTTATGACCGCTTGGTTAAGGTGACGGATCGGGACGCCAACTTTCGAGAAATTGTTTTTGATGCAGCTTCAAACAAGATATCAGAGAAGGTGTTGGGCCACATTGATTTCATTTTGCCCAAATCCGAGTTCAGGCAAGCGCAAACGGAGTGGAAGTATGATGCACTAGGTCGGCAGTGTCAGACCGATGAGCACATCTTCTTTCTTGAAGACGTGGGTGGGGTCCCGAAGTATGCGGTGGGGATGATCGATGACGGGGATCTGTTTGCTGGTCAGGATGGCAAGGTGTCTCGGGTCTACGTCTATGACCGACTTGGGCGAATCGTGAGTGAGTACGACCCTGACGGAGATGTGACGAGAACAGAGTGGGATGGTGCAGGGCGAAAACTCAAGGTCACTGACCCCCAGTTCAACAAAACTTTTTCTGCCTACGACGGCAACGGGAACTTGAAGACCTTGTTGCAGAGGGACTACTCACCTCTGGCTGTAGTGGAAGAGTTTCTGACAACATATGACTACGATTCCGTGAACCAGTTGGTCAAGGTTGTTGAGACCAATGGGCAGATGACCAAGTATGAGTATGACTCTCAGGGCAACTTGAATCTATGCATCGATGCTTTGAACAACGAAATCGAGTGCCGTTATGACCGTCTCAACCGTTTACTTAGCCAAGACACTTACCTGTCAGTCTTGGGTACTTCATTGCAGGCAGTGGGGGCTTCCTCATCCAACAATGATCCTTCCCAGAGTGGAGGCGTGATTCATCTTTCCCAGACCTGGGATGCCCGCAATCACATCAAAACCAAAACCGATGATCGCGGCAATGAAACCGAGTGGTTTTGGAATGACCTAGGCCAGTCAACGATGGTGGAGTACGCCGATGACAAATCGGAAACCTGGGATTACAACCAGGACGGCGAAGTCACCCTGCATATCAACAAGAACAAGTCAGAGTTCACTTGGTACCATGACAAGGAAGGACGGCCGATCGCGGTGGCCATTGATAATTCGAATAGCGAGTTCGCTGTTGTTGGCACGACCTTGCAGACCTGGGCCTACGATGCCCTGGGCAGACTCTGGGGTGAGAGTGACAACAATGGCCCTCTGGCTCTTGACGACGTCATCTTGTTCTATTGGTTGGATTCATTGGGTCGACGTGTCAATGAGATACAGAAGGCGGGTAATTCGACTCCCGTTTCTGTGACCTCCGAATACCAGGGAGATGTAAGGCTGGTGTTGCAGACCTATCCCAGCGGCAATAAGTTTCGCCGGGAATACAATGGCAATGACCAGCTGCGCAAGATTATCAGAGATGCCGACTCGTCCAATATTGCGACCTTCGATTACATTGGGGGGCGCATCATTCGTACCATTTATGGGAATGGCAATTTCCTGGATAAGCGGGATGGGGGAACAACCACCATTGATGCTGGCTATGACCAAAACGGTAGGCCCATCGGCCATGAGTGGAAGAAGTCAAACGACGACCAGCTTGTTTCCTATCGCTACACCTACAACGGCCTGGGCCAGAAGGGGACGAATCGCATCGCAGCCGTTGAAAGAGAGCATCTGCAGGATTCAAGTGTGAACCACAAGGATGTCTATGTCCTTGACTCGTCTTATCGACAGCTGGAATTCCGACCCAATTACAACGATCTTGCGGATAGCACGCGAGTTCTGGATGGCGTGGACAAGATGCTGACTTTCAGCGATGAAGGAATAGCAATGAACCCAGTGGTTTCCACCGCCCCTGGCTTGAACCAGTATTCATCTTTTGCTGGCTTGGCAAGGTCCTATGATGATGACGGGTGCTTGATCGACAATGGCTCAGCGCTGTACTATGAATATGATGCCTTTGGTAGGCTGGTCTATTCTAAGAAGAAGAGCGATGAGAGCATCTGGAGCTGGTACATATATGATGCCGAGGGTCGACGTCCAGCTAGCTGTCGACCAGAATTTGGCTATGAGGAATCAACACACCACAAGGGACATGTTGTCGACCGTCGGAAGCTTGAGGACGAGCAGGAGGACCCAGTCCCTCCCACGATTTATAGCGAGTACGTGTATGGAACTGAGGTCAACGAGCACATCCAAATTTCGGACTACGTCAAAACAGGCACTCAGAGTTCTCCTAAACACTACTACTACCTCAATGACATTCAGGGCTCAGTGGGTGCCATCACCGATGGCATTACCGGTAATGCAATGGAGTTTTATGAGTACAAGTGGCAAGGAATTCCGATGATCTTGGACTCAGACAAGATCAACGAGATTACGAATCTTGGGTCCAAGGTAGGTAATACTTACGCTTTCAAGGGATGGTGGGCCGATCTTGAAACGCAGCTCTACTATCCAATTAATCGGCACTACGACCCCAAGGTTGGCGAGTACTTGACCATTGACCCTGCAAGTGTTGGACGGAATGAGTACTCGGCGATGAGTCGGTGACCTTTACCATCTCCCTTCCAGCACCGCAGTAAGCAGAATGGCACTACCATTGTGGTGTGGAGGGGTGACTTAGGCATCAAACCGCCAGCAGCCTCTCCATTACAGCTCGATTCAGCCGGGCCGCCCCGGCCAGGAAAAGTTCAATTGGTGTCCCGTTGGTTCGACCAATTTCACATTCGGCGGTTTGGAGCAGCAGGTCGAAGGGTGAAGCTGATGTGATGACTAGGATTGTGCCGCGCAAAAGCATGTTCAACTTCGTGGCAGATTGGAACATGCGGCAACTATCTTGAAATCCACCGATAGTCCCGATAGGTCCAGCACATCCTATAAGCTGACAATGCGGCCCAGGACGTGGATGTCCCAGACCACAGTAGTAGCGGTTGTCGGCAACGCCAGGGACAGATCGGCACCCAGTTCCAGCACCAGGGGAGTATGGAAGGTCTCCCTGGCATAGTTCGGTTCGGCGTTTGGCTTTCCCATCACTCCTGGGACTCTCCAGATGATGCAGCCGTTGCTCTTGATGGGAATGCCTCCGTGCGGCGGCACGGGATCACTGTTGTTCAGGTTCATGACCAGGACTTCCGTAACCATGATCCTGGCAAAGGGGTAATTGGTGTCCATGGAACCATTCCCATCGAAGTCAACCAGGATGGGTACTTCGGTGGGTTCGGTCGCAAACCGGCCGACGGTGATTTCCTTGTGGAATGCCCAGATGTTGCCCGGGTTGGGTGTCACCTTGACGTCTGCTCCATTGACTGCGAGCGGGCTGTAGATCATCTTCTCAGAGTCCTGGACCACTATGGCGGCTGGGACCGAAATGGCGGCTGCGATAGCCATGCCTGCTAGAAACTTCATGCCTCTCTCCTTCGAGTGAGAGTTATCCTCCCAGACCGCCCAACATGGGATCGTAGTGGTCCTCATGACCCCTTCAAGGACTGCTCCCTCTTTCCCATCGGATTGAGGATAAAAGCCATGAGCGCAATACGGCGGTGTTCGGCACGGAGGAGCAAAATGGTGAGCAGCTTGCAAGCATCAAGGCTATTGGTTGCGCGCACGTTTCGTTCCTTGCGAACTTCGGTGGGATGAGTGCCCACCTGGTTGAGCACAGCATCAGGTGTTTGGCTCCCGCGGAATGTGCCAGCGTCGCGCGCCGATTACCTGATCGTCAGTGACCCCGAAACGGCCGCGTTGACCCCGTTGGACGATCCTTTATTTCCCCTGATCGAGGCCTATGCTGGGCAGCATTATGGAAGAAGAGCGTGCCATAGAGCTCTTGGTCGAGTTGCATGATGGATTACTCCGGCTAGGGCCTGGTAACGAGGCTTCGACGTTGCGAGCGCTCGGCAACTGCTCGCACTTGCCGTCTGATCCGCGGGTTCTCGATATTGGTTGTGGAACGGGGGCGCAGACCTTCTGTCTGGCAGAGGCGTTGCCGAACGCTCATCTAACCGCGGTCGATCTTTTCAACTGCTTTGTGCGGCGCTTGCAGATTGCTGCGCGTAAGCGCGGTCTGGAGGAGCGTATCCAGCTTGTCGAGGCCGACATGAATGCGCTGCCGTTTGCCGCCGAGAGCTTCGATCTCATCTGGAGCGAGGGGGCTGCTTACATCATGGGCTTCGATGCAGCGCTCAGCAAGTGGCAGGCGCTTGCACGCAATGGCGGCTACCTCGTTCTCTCCGAGATCTCATGGTTTCGTTCTGACCCGCCGCAGCGACTCATGGAGTATTGGCAGGCGCAGTACCCAGGGATACGGAGTGTTGATGAGAACCTGGCTGCGGCAGAGCGCCTCGGGTGGGAGTCTGTTTCGTGCTTCCAACTCCCCGCCGAGGCGTGGACCATCGATTATTACGGCCCGCTACAGGAGCGCTTGCCGGTCTTTCGGCGTGACCATGCGGGCGACCCTGAGGCCCAAGAGGTGGCTGCGATGACCGAGCAAGAGATAGAGATTGTCACGGCTCATTTCGATTACTGCGGCTACGCGTTCTATGTCTTGCAGCGTCCTTGAGGGAATGTCGGATGTGTTGCGGCTGTGAAGCTGGACACCTGGGGAGTGCTCTTTGGCCCCCCAGTTAAAACTATCCTGACTTGACCATCTGAATTCGGCTTGCCCCAACGGAAATGCATGGTCAAATATCGCGGTATGGGTGGGAGCCGTGGCAGGATTCACCTGTCGCTACCCGTAGGCAAGACCTACTCTTGCCTTTCTCATTGATAAGTTTGCTCTTACCCTGTCGGGTTCGTACCGCCTCCATGCATAGGGGAGTTTACGGACCCGGCTTTGTTTAAGATCAATGCTCCCAAACTGTCCCCTTGGTTTGACCAATACCCACCCGCATCTACGAATGCGTCTTGCTGACTGAAAAGGGCATCTTCAAGCGGTAGATGTCTTCTTCCTCCTCCTGTTCGATCTGCAGGCCTGACTTCTGGAACAGGCTCATCATGGCTCGGTTGGAGTGCAGGACTTCGGCGGTGAGACCCTCGATGCCGTGCTCCTTGGCCAGCAGGATCATCTCTTCCACCATGATGGCACCCAGGCCGCGACCCTGCCAATCGTCGCGCACCAGGAAGGCGGCTTCGGCAAAGTTGGTGTTGGGGTCAATGAAGTACTGGGCGACGGCGACGATGGTGGGTTCCTTTCCTTCTTCCTCGTACTCGAGAACGATGGCCATGTTCTTTTCATAGTCCACGTCCAGGAAGTACTGCAGCTCCTGGTGTGGGATGCTCTTGATCACTCGCTGGAAACGCTTGTAGAGGGTGTTGTCGTTGACGGAATAGAACAGGGCGCTCAGCTTGGGTTCATCGGTTGCCTTGATGGCGCGCAGGCGGATGGAGTGGCCGTCTTTGGTGGTGAAGGTCTTCTCCACGCTGCGGGGATAGGTGCCCTTGGGTTCCAGTTGATCAAAGAACACGTAGTGTTGGTTCTTGGCTTCCTGCAGGAGTTCACCGCGGAAGTCCGGGTGGGCGATGGAGATGAGGGCCACGGCGCGCTCGCGGATGTTTTTGCCCAGCAGGTCGGCGATGCCGTACTCGGTGACCACGTAGCGCACGTCGCCGCGGGACGTGGTCACGCCGGCCCCGCGCGTCAGCACGGCGGAGATGCGACTGATGCTGCCACCCTTGGCGGTGGAAGGCAGGGCAATGATGGGCCTGCCGCCGGGGCACATGGCGGCGCCGCGGATGAAGTCCACCTGACCACCGATGCCGGAGTAGAACCGGGTGCCAATGGAGTCGGCACAGACCTGGCCAGTGAGATCCACTTCCAGGGCAGAGTTGATGGCCACCATCTTGTGTTGCCTGGCAATGCGGATGGGGTCGTTGACGTAGTCCGAGGGGTGGAAGGTGAACTTGGGGTTGCGATGCAGGTATTCGTAGAGCCGCTGCGAACCAAAGGTAAAGGAGGAGGTGACCTTGCCCGGATGTACGGTCTTGTACTTGCCGGTGATCACGCCGGCTTCCATCAGATCCAACACACCGTCGGAAAACATCTCGGTCCAGATGCCCAGGTCCTTCTTGTCGGTGAGAGCTTTGAGGGTGGCGTCGGGGATCTGGCCGATGCCCAGCTGCAGGGTGTTGCCGTCCTTGATCAGGCTGGCCACATTGCGGCCGATCTCCATGGAGACCGCATCCGGTGTCATCGGGTTGTGGCAGATCAATGGTGTCTTGTTGCAGATCCAGTAGTCAATCCGGTCCATGGCCAAGAAGCCACCACCGTGGATCACCGGCACGTTCTCATTGATCTCGGCGATGACCAGGTCGGCGGCATCGATGGCGGCCAGGGTGATGTCCACCGAGACCCCCAGGTTGACGAAGCCGAATTGATCCGGTGGCGAACATTGAATCAGTGCCACCTTCACCGGAATGCGCCCGGAGCGGATCAGGCTGGGGATCTGCGACAGGAACACCGGCGTATAGTCTGCCCGGCCCTCGTGCACAGCCTGCCGCACATTAGCGCCAATGAAGAAGGCATTGTGGCGGAAGTACTCCTGGTATTCCGGTGCCGCATAGGGGGCGCGGCCTAGGGTCATCAGGTGCACCACCACATTGTCGGAGAAGTGCTGGGCCTGCTTGCCCATGGCGTCCACCAGGCCCACCGGTTGCGCGGCGCCGGAGCCGATGAAGATGGGTTTACCCCGGGGGATTTGCAGGATAACTTCTTCTGCCGATGTCGCCCGCTTGGCGGCGAACTTCTCTTGCCAGTTCATGTAGCTGTGGTTTCCTTACTGCTTCAGTCTTGTTGTTTGGTGGTGTCTGTAGGCAGGTCACCGGCGTTCAGGTCGTTGGCGTTCAGGTCGCTGGCGTTGCGTTGCAGCAGTCGCCAGATCCGCATGTTCTCCTCGGTTTGCGCCAACAGGAGTGGGGAGGGTTTGCCTTCGGCATCGAACTGGGAGCGGAACCTACCCTCATAACGGGCAAAGTCCTGCACAAAGTCGCCCTCCAGATTGGCTTCTTGGCGACGGCTCTCCGGGTTGCCCTCGATGCTCCAGGCCTGGGAGGTGGGATCGAAGGTCCACAGCGGCCAGTAGCGGGTGGTGGTGGCCCGGCGGGCCTGGTCCGGCACCAACTCCGCGGCAAACTTCTGCGCCGTCATGCAAGGCACGTAACACAGCAGCAGGGCGGGGCCATCGAAACGGGCGGCATGGGTGTAGGCCTGGATCATATGATTGGGATAGGCCATGTTCACCTGCGCCACTTAGGCATTGGCGGCGGAGGCCACCGAGATGCCCAGAGGGAAGCGGTGCATGCGTTTGCCACCCGGCGCGAAGGGGGCGTCCATACCCATGGGTGTGGCCTTGGACATCTGTCCACCGGTGTTGGAGTAGACGTCAGTCACCAGCACCATGATCACCACGTTGAGATGGGATTGCAGCACGTGCAGCATCATCTGCAGGCCGATGTCGAAGGCCCAGCCATCGCCACCGACGATCAGCGTGTGCTTGCCAATGGCATTGGTCACCGTCGCCTTCAGCAGGGCCAGGTGGGTGTAGAGTTCCTTGTTCGCCTGCACCTCGGGCAGGGCCAGGACCTGCTCGGCGCTGCGTTGCATGGCGGCGATGCTATGCAGACGCAGCGAGCGCTCATCCCGATTGCCTGCCGGTTGCTGGAAGATCTCGTTCAACTCGACCATCTGCGCCAGCAGGTCCTGCACCGGTTCAAGGCGGGATAGCTCGTTGTGTTTCTCCAGGGTCTGCAGCACATGGGCGCCGGATGCATTCATCTGTGCCTTCTCGGCAGCGGTGCCCATGGCGATGCCACCACCGACGGCGGCGTTGTTTTCGAACAGGGGGTTTACCCATGCCGGGCCATAGCCATGTTCGTCGGCTCCGTATGGCGTTTCGTAGGTCTGCGCCCCCCAGATGGAGGAGCAACCGGTGGCATTGGAGATCACCGTGTCCGGGAACAGCTGCAGGAACTTGGAGACATACAGGGGTTCGTAGCAGCCACCGCAGGCACCGGATGCACCCAGGTAGCTGGGGAACCGCTCCATTTCGCTGCGGCTGTGGCGATCTTGTTGCAGGTCAGTCTGGGCGGCGCCGTCGCCCACAGTTTGGCGGGCTGTATCCAAGATCTGGCGTCGATCTTCCAGTCGCTGCACCATCTCCGGCGTTGCTGGTTGCATGCTCAGGGCTTCCTTGTCACAGACCTCGGCACAAATGCCACAGCCGGTGCAAAGGTTGGGATCCACAGCCAGGCCGTAGGCATCCTTCGCTTCCAAGTGCTGGCCGCCAAAGACTGAATTGCTGCCGCTGGCATCAATGCTATAGCCGCTGGTGTTGCGGAACACCCGGGCCAGGGGGGCATTGCCCAGGACTCCCTGGTGTTGCTCGTCCAGGATGGACTGGTCCAAGGCATCACCGGTGGGGCAGGTGTAGGCGCACTCGCCACACTCGTTGCACAGCAGGGGATCGAACTCGGGCAGTTGGGTAGCAAAGCTACGCACCAGACCCTTCCAGGTATCCAATGGTCGGGCACCGCCGCGGGCGTTATCGAAGTAGGCGCTCACCGGCACCTCGTTGCCGCGACCAGCCAGGCCCGGCCCCTGGATGTTTGTACGGAAGCCGGCCTCAGTGGGCTGTGGCACGTCGATCTGGTTCCATTCGTCTTGCAATGGTCTGGTCTGGGTTGGGGCAGCAGTGGCGATGTCGCTAAACGGGCCCTGGGTGACTACCGGCACGGGCTGCAGGGATTCCACCGCTCGACCAAAGGCACGCAGGTTGCGCTCCACCAACTTGCGACCCTTCTTGCTGAAGGCCTTCTCAATGCCTTCAGCCATGGCCTGGTCCACGGTCTGGGGCGCTACATCGCCGAAGCGATCCAGCAGCACCCGCTGCATGATCATGCTGATCTTGTTGCCCAGGCCTTCGTCGCGGGCGATGCCAAAGGCGTCGATGGCGTAGACCTGCAGTTTGTTTGCTACCACTGCTGCCTGCATGTCCTCGGGTAGGCTGGCGAAGACCTGGGCCGGCTCCACTGCAGTGTTCAGCACCAGGGTGCCGTCTTTCTTGACCCCATCCAAGATGCCACTGCGCTTGCTTAGCAGGGCCGGATGGTGCACCGCCACATAGTCCGGGATGTGCACATCGAAGCATTCTTCGAAGAATGTGGGGGAGACCCGCAGGTGGGAAACGGTGACGCCGCCGGCCTTCTTCGAATCGTACTCGGCGTGGGAAGCCACGTACAAACCCTGCTCGCCGGTTTGCGGGTTGGGGCAGTCGGCATAGAGCTCGGCAGCATTCTTCATCATGCTGACAGTGCCATCGCTGCCATAGGCGACGATGCGGGCGCTCTGCACCTGGCTGCCGGCGAAGATGTCTGGTACTGCAGCGGGGGGTAGGGAGGTGCCCATGACATCATCGACGATGCCGACGCTGAAGCCGGACCAGACGCGGCCGCCGTCCTGCATGCTCTGCAGGTGATTGAAGATCTCTACCACCGATCCCGGATGGAAGTCCTTGCCGCCCACGCCGTAGATGCCGCCGGACACCACCGGTGCTTGTGGCAACCGGGGCAAGTTGTCAAAACCCAGGGCCGCCTTGCTGACGGCGGCGCGCACGTCGGCGCAGAGTGGTTCATCCTGGGCAGTGTGGGTCATGGAGCGGTCCAAAACAGCGATGCGCTGCACGGTTTTCGGTAGGCTGGCAACAAAGTGATCCTCCAAGAAGGGTCGGAAGGCACGCACGCCAATCACTCCCAGCTTACGGTCTGGTTGCTGCTGCAGCAGGTGGCGCAGGGTGCCACGCAGGGTGCTCACCGAAGAGCCGGCGGCGACGATGATGTCGGTGGCTTGTGGGTGGCCGAAGTAGTCATAGGGTGCATAGCTGCGTCCGGTGAGTTTGGCAAACTCAGCCATGATCCTGGGTAGGGCCTTACGCGCCGCCAGGGTGTGGGGACGCTGGGCCAGGCCCGCCTGCATGTAACCATCCGGGTTTTCGTTGGTGCCCCAGACCGTGGGGTGCGCCGGGTCCAATGCCCGCTGCTTGTGTGCCACCATGCGTTCATGGGGCAGGAAGTCCCAGAAGAACTCGTCCGGCAACTCTTGCACCAGGGCTTGGCGGTGGGAGGTGAGGAAGCCGTCATAGACCACGGACACCGGCAAGCTGACTTCCCACTTCAGGCGCTCGGCGATGGCTGCCAGGTCCTGCACGGTCTGTGCATCTTCGCCGAACAGGATCAACACGCCGGTGTCGCGGATGGCGTAGACATCGGAGTGGCCGCCGAAGATGGTGAGGGAATGCCGTGTCAGTTCCCGCGCACCCACATAGAAGGAGATGGGCAGCAACTGTCCGGCTGAGTTGTACATCTCCGGGATCATCAGCAGGATGCCCTGGGAGGAAGAGGCGGTGGCGGAGCCCACGCCCCTTGCCGCCAGTCCTTGCACGAAGGCCGCCGCCGCCGCTTCGTCGCAGGCCATGAACACTTCGGGCACCACTCCGTAGAGATTCTTTTCGCCCTTGGCGGCGCGCAGCGCCAGGTCTTCGCCGAAGGGCGAAGAGGGTGTGATGGTGTAGATGACCATTCCGCCATTGGCCTTGTAGGCCACCCGGCTGATCACCTTGTTGCCGTCCGCCAGGATGCGCTTACCCGGGTACTTGACCTGACTTGGATCAATTACCGAAGCGGCGTTCTGTTGCTTGGAGCTGTTCATGTGCATAACCCTTTTGAAACACTTGAAGCGACCGGAGATTTCCAGTTTAGCCGAATTCAAGCGGGTCATTGGCGCCGGTACTCTCGAGTACACGTAAGAGTTCCCCCGCTGGGAAATGCAATTGAGGTGGGGGGAAAGAAGCGCCGGATAGAAGAGTTAAGGCCCTACACATCGGACCCCGACACCGCAATTGACCCCGGAGCTTTTGTCATGACATTGCTATCTCGTCGGTCGAGCAAGATCGACACCGAAAACGCTTTCAAGGTTGGTCCCAAGATCGCGGCTGTGGAAGCCGCCGGCACTCGCGTCATCAAGTGCAACCTGGGCGAGCCGGATTTCCCCGTGCCGGAACACATCTGCAACGAGGTGAAGCGGCAACTGGATGCGGACAATGCCCACTACTGCGACCCGCAGGGGATTTTGCCCCTGCGCAAGGCCATCGCCACCCATCTCAGTGAGACCCGCAACCTGCCCATCAAACCTGAACAGGTGGTGGTGTTCCCCGGCGCCAAGCCGCCCATCGGTCTGTGCCAACAGACCTACACGGATCCCGGCGACGAGATCATCTACCCCTCCCCCGGTTTTCCCATCTACGAGTCCTTCATCCACTACGTGGACGCCGTGCCGGTGCCTATGCACCTGCAGGAGTCCAAGGGCTTCACCCTGGATGGCGACGATCTGGCGCCGCTGATCAGCGACAAGACCCAACTGATCTTCCTCAACTTTCCCTCCAATCCCACCGGTGGGGTGGCTTCACTGGCCCAGCTGGAAGAGTTGGCGGAGGTGATCCAGAAGCGGGCACCCAGGGACGTTCGCATCTATTCCGATGAGGTGTACGAAGACATCCTCTTTGATGGTGCCAGCCACCACTCCATCGCCTCGCTGCCTGGCATGGCGGAGCGCACCATCATCTCCTCCGGCGCTTCCAAGAGTTTCTCCTGGACTGGTGGCCGGATCGGCTGGGCAGCTTTTCCCACTGTAGAAGAAGCGCAGATCTTCAAGAATCTGAACATCAACTACTTCTCCTGCGTGCCGCCCTACAACCAAGAGGGGGCCCGCGTCGCCCTGGAATCCCCGGAAAGTTCCAAGACCATCGGCAAGATGCTGGCGGCCTTCCATGAACGCCGCGATGTGGTGGTCAATGGTCTGAACGAGATCGAAGGTGTCCACTGTCAGAAGCCAGGCGGTGCCTTCTATGTCTTCCCCAACATCGGTGGAGTTTGCGAAAGCCTGGGGGTGTTCGACGCCTACCAAGCTTTGCCCAAGGATGTGCAAGTCATGACCAGCCCCTCCACCATGTTCCAGATGTTCCTGCTGTTTACCCACGGGGTGGCCACGGTGGAACGTCGCAGCTTTGGTCGCATTGGCAGTGAAAGGCTGCACTACATCCGACTGTCCATCGCCACGGCCATGGAAGACCTGCGCGAGGCGGTGGCCCGCATTGGCAGGGCCGCTACTGACAACAAGGGCTTCGCTGACTTTGTTGCCGCCGGCAAGAACCTCTACTGAGACACGACACTTAGATACGACAAGCAACCAACACGGGAATTGTAAGATGGCATTGGAATTGAAATCACGGCGTGGCACCTTTGTAAACATCCTCGAAGAAATGGGCAGCGAGGGTGGTCCATTGACAGCAGAGGAATGCAAGGGCTTTGAGGACTTTGACCTCATCTACCGCAGCACCTGTGCTTTGCTCTACAACTACGTTCCCATGTCGGGCCACCCGGGTGGTTCGGTCTCCAGCGGCCGCTTCGTCTCGACGCTGTTGTTCGACACCATGGACTATGACCTGTCCTCACCTCAGCGTGCGGACGCTGATATCATTTCCTACGCTGCTGGCCACAAGGCTCTGGGTCTCTACGCCATGTGGGCCCTGCGCAACGAGGTGGCCAGCCAGGCGGCGCCGGAACTGCTGGCCAAGGACGTGCAGGATCAGCTGCGCCTGGAGGATCTGCTGGGCTTCCGTCGCAACCCGGTTACCGCGACCCCGCTATTCAATGAGTTCAACGCCAAGCCTCTGGACGGTCACCCCACCCCAGGCACGCCCTTCGTCAAGCTCTCCACCGGCGCCTCCGGTGTGGGCCTGGGGGCATCCCTGGGCCTGGCTCTGGGCGCCGCCGATCTCTATGGCAAGAATGCTCCCTGGGTGCACATCATCGAGGGCGAAGGCGGTCTCACTCCGGGCCGCGTAGCCGAAGCCCTGGCGGCGGCGGGCACTGCTTCTTTGCGCAATGCAATCATGCACCTGGACTGGAATCAGGCTTCCATCGATTCCAACCGGGTCTGCCGCGATGACGATGGCCCCGGCGACTATGTGCAGTGGGATCCCATTGAGCTGGCCTACCTGAACGACTGGAATGTGATCTTCGTCCCCGATGGGCGAGACTTCCAACAGATCGTTGCTGCCCAGCGCCGCGCGATGAACTTCGACAATGGTCAACCCACCGCCATCGTCTACAGCACCATCAAGGGCTGGGAATACGGCATCGAAGGCAAGGCCTCCCATGGTGCTGGCCACAAGCTGTGCTCGGCGGGTTTCCACCAGGCCCTGCAAGCGCTGACGGAGAAGTACCAGTTGCAGCTGCCTACCTGCGACGAGAATGTGCAGGCCTGTGCTGGCGGCGCCGAAGCTACGGTGATGGAGCAATGCTGTTGGGACGCTCTGCAAGCAGTGCGCCTGGTGCTGCAGCAAAACCCTTCGGTCACCGGCGCCCTGGCAGAGCGTCTGCGCCAGTCCAAGGAACGGCTTACAAGCCAAAAGCGTCAGCTGCGTGAACAGGCCCCCAAGGTGGACAGGGTGTACGAGACCATCGACGCCGCTGGCGGCAGCATCCCCAAAGCACTGATCCTCAAGGCCGGCAGCAAGACCACGCTGCGCGGTGAGTTGGGCAAGGCCCTGGAGTATCTGAATCAGCAGAGTGAGGGTGCCTTGATGATCGCCGCCGCTGACCTGCTGGGTTCCACCAGCATCAGCACCGGCGCCAAGGGTTTCGCCGAGGGCTTCTACAACAAGGAGACCAATCCGGATGCCCGGCTGCTGTCCATCGGTGGTATCTGCGAGGATGCCATGGCCGGCGTGCTTTCGGGCCTGTCTACCTTCGGCGGCCACATCGGTGCCTGCGCTTCCTACGGTGCCTTCATGGCGCCCTTGGGTCACATTGCCGCTCGCCTGCATGCCATTGGCAGCCAGGCGCGGGAAGAGGCAACGGGCCAGGCCTACAGCCCAATGATCCTGGTCTGTGCCCATGCTGGGCTGAAGACTGGCGAAGACGGTCCCACCCATGCTGACCCCCAGGCTTTGCAGTTGCTGCAGGATAACTTCCCCCGCGGCACCGCCATTACCCTGACCCCATGGGACCCGCAGGAGGTCTGGCCGCTGCTGGCCACCGCCCTGGCCAAGCGTCCGGCGGTCATTGCGCCATTCGTTACCCGGCCCAGTGAGACGGTGCTAGATCGCGAGTCCCTGGGTCTGGCTCCGGCCACCGACGCTGCCCAGGGTCTCTACTGTCTGCAGCGCGCCAAGAGTGAGGACGCTGGTGTGGTGGTTCTGCAAGGCAGTGGTGTCACCTATGCCTTTGTGGAAGAAGCCCTGCCGCTGTTGGCCGAGGCGGGCATTGACCTGAACGTCTACTATGTGGCCAGTGCCGAGCTGTTCGAACTGCTACCAGCGGTAGAACAAGAACGTATCTTCCCCGAGGCCCACGCCCGCATCGCCATGGGCATCACTGGGCTGACCTTGCCGACGATGTACCGTTGGATCACTTCGGGCCGCGGCCGTGCCGCCACCTTGCATCCCTTCAAGCAGGGGCGCTTCCTGGGCAGTGGCCAGGCAGACAAGGTGCTGCAGCAAGCTGGCCTGGACGGTAAGGCACAGTTCGAAGCCATCCGCGCATACCTAGGCTAATCTTCACCCCGGTAGCTGCAGCCGGTGGTGCAGGTTTCGCCGATGATGACCTGGGACAACAGGGGCAGATGGGGTTGCAGCCGCTGCCAGATCCAATGCGCAAGGTGTTCGCAGGTGGGGTTTTCCAGGCCCTCGATGTCATTGAGGTAGTGGTGGTCCAGTTGGTCGTGCAGCGGCTGGAAGGCTGCGTGGATGTCCCCCAGGTCTTGTACCCAGCCCTCTCGCTGCCGTACCGGACCCTGCAGGTGGATCTCGACTTGGAAGGAGTGGCCATGCAGTCGGGCGCACTTGTGGCCGGCGGGCAAGTGGGGCAAGAGGTGGGCGGCTTCGATACTGAATCGTTGAAAGATGTCCATGGTCAAACTGCCGTGCACGAGAGGTTCACTCCTTCTGTTTGGCTGCCCCACTATTTATCCGGGCAAGCCCATGGTTAGATGAAAAATACTACCTGTAGCGGGCTTTCTTGCATGGCCGTGCAGCTACTACGTAAAGGAGGTGCCAGCATGGAACAAGAACGGCGCAGTGAGGTCTCTTCCGAGTCGATCCGTGACACCATAATCAGAGAGCTCAAGGTCCTGCGCGGGATCTTGGCGCAGGTCAAGGACACCAGCGACCTACGAAGTCTGTTGCCTCTGTTGGCGGATCTGCAGACGCATCTGGCAAGTCACTTCAAGACCGAAGAAGCCGATGAGGGCTTCTTCATCGGCACCAAGATGAAGGCGCCGCACCTTTCCCACCGGCTGGATCATTGCTTGCAGGAGCACTGCGAGATCAGCTCCACCCTTGCAGAATTGACGGAACGGTTGGAGGCCTGCCTCACCGGCCCCATGGTGGAGATCCACAAGCGCAAGGAGAAGTTGTTGAAGCTCATCTCCAAGCACGAAGCGGAAGAGAACGAAATCCTCAATGATTCCATCAACATTGACATGGGAGGCGGAGACTGATGGTTGGTGATGCCAAGACACCGGTGGCCAGTCAAAAATCGTCGGCGGACCACAAGCCGTCCCAGAGTCGACAGGTGGAGGACTTCATCGTCGAGATCGTTAGCGATTCAGGGGAAGGGGCGCAGAAGGCGGGCCAGGCCTTCAGTGCCATCGGTGCCAAGATGGGCAATGGTGCCTGGACCGTGGAGATCATTCCCGCGGAGATCCAGCCACCGGCTCGTTCCCGCGCCGGTGCCAGTGGCATCCGCGTGCGCCTGGGTTCCAAGAACATCACCAACATGGGGGACGAAGCAGATCTGGTGGTGGCCTTCAATGAACAGGTGCTCTACGGCCGCATCGCCCAGGGAGCCTACAAAGAAGGCACCATCATCCTGTTGGAGAACAAGTGGGCCCAGGATCCCAGTGAGAAGATCCGTCAGGATTACGCCGCCGCCCTCGTCGACTTCAAGGAGCGTGGTTTTCTGGTGCATGAACTGCCCATGGAAGAGGACTGTTTGCAGATCAACAACAACCCTCGCCGCGGCAAGAACATGTTTGTCCTGGGCATGCTCTGTGAGATCTGTGGCAGGGACCTGGACAAGGCCCTGGCGGAAGTGGGTCTGCTGTTTGGTCGCAAGGGTCAAAAGGTGGTGGAGAGCAACCATGCTCTTTTGCGCCGCGGCTATACCTTCGCCGAAGAGAAGATGGAGCTCAGCTTTACCATCCCACCACAAAGCACTGATCGGGCTCTGGTGGTGATGAATGGCAATCAGGCTCTGGGCATGGGGATCATGGCTTCCGGTATGGAGATGGTTTCCATGTATCCCATCACGCCGGCCACCTCCGCCTCCCATTACCTGGCTGAGGCCTTCCCCAATGTGGGTGGCTGTGTGCACCAAGCGGAAGATGAAATCGCTGCGGTGGGCTTTGCCGTTGGCGCTTCCTATGCGGGCAAGACTGCCTGCACCATAACCTCGGGACCGGGGCTGGCCCTCAAGTCCGAGTTCCTGGGCCTGGCGGTCATGGCTGAAGTGCCCTTGGTTGTTGCATTGGTGCAGCGGGGCGGTCCCTCCACTGGTTTGCCCACCAAGGTAGAGCAGGGCGACCTTTTGTCCGTGCTGTTCGGCAACCCGGGCGATGCCCCCAAGGTGGTCATGGCTGCATCTACCATCGAGGAATGCTTTCACTTCGTCATCACCGCCCGCAAGTTGGCGGAGACCTTCCGCACTCCGGTGATCCTGTTGAGCGATGCCAACCTGGCCACTGGCTTGCAACCCTTCCCCCGTCCTGAACCGCAGGCAGAGTGGTTGGCGCCGCCACTGGACCAGTCGCCGTGGCAAGAAGGAGTGCAGGCCTATGACTGGGACGAAGTCACTGGCTTGTCACCGCGACCAATCCCGGGTCAGCCGGGTGGCGAATATGTGCTCACAGGCTTGAACCATTCTCAAGCCAGCAAGGTGGTCTACGATCCCGCTTCCAACCAGTTGGGCTGCGAGATGCGCAGCCGCAAACTGGCTGCTCTGCGCCAGACCCTGAAGCCGCCGCAAGTCTATGGTGACAAGGAAGGTGACCTGCTGTTGGTGAGCTGGGGTTCCACCCGTGGCTCCCTGGAAGAGGCGGTGGATCGGGCGCGGGGCGAAGGCTATCAAGTCTCCTCCCTGCACCTGCGCTTCTTGTCGCCCATGGAGCCGGGGCTCAAGGAGATCTTCGCTGGCTTCAAGCAGGTGATCACGGTGGAGATCAACTACAGCGATCCCGTCGACGCACCCTTGGTCACTGACCAGGGCCGGCGTTATTCCCAGCTGGCCCAACTGTTGCGCAGCCAGACCCTGGTGGACATTGATTGCTGGTCCAACGTGCATGGCCAGCCCCTGAGTCCGGTGCGTATCTACCGCAAGATAGTCGAAAAGTTGGGCAAGCCCCAAGGAGCATAGACATGTTTGGTTTGAAGTCTGACCTGCCACCGCGCTATTACACCCTGGAAGACTACGAGGGAGGGGAGGGTCGATGGTGTCCGGGTTGTGGTGACTACTCCGTGCTCACCGCGGTGCAGCGCATCTGCCGGGATGAACAGTTGGCACCGGAGAAGACGGTTTGCGTTTCCGGCATCGGTTGTTCCAGTCGCTTCCCACATTACATGAGCACCTATGGCTTCCACGGTTTGCATGGCCGTGCCCTGCCGGTGGCCTGTGGCGTCAAGTCACGGCGGCCGGACTTGAAGGTCTGGGTGGCCACCGGTGATGGTGACTGTTGTTCCATCGGTGCGGGGCACTGGGTGCACGCGGTGCGCTACAACATGGACATGGTGGTCATGCTATTTGACAACGGCATCTATGGGTTGACCAAGAAGCAGGTCTCACCCACCAGCCCGCAGGGCCTGCAAATCAACACCACGCCGGAAGGATCATGGTTGGCACCGTTGAATCCGATGAGTGCCACCCTGGGCTTCAGCAACATCTCCTTTGTGGCGCAGACTGTGGATTGGAATCCGGCGCACCTGCACGCCACCCTGCACCAGGCCTACAAGCACAAGGGCTTTAGCTTTGTGCGCATCATGCAGCGTTGCCCAGCCTTTGTCGGTGACATGTTCGCAGAAGAGCAGAAGGACCCATCCAAGGTTCTGTTGTTGAACCACGAACGTGGCATCAACATCGATCCGGCGGTGGCGAAGATCTTCAAGAACCAGATGCAACACGACCCCAATGATATTGATGAGGGTCGCCACATTGCCACCCGCGAAGATGTGATTCCCATTGGCCTGTTCTATCACAATGAATCGGTTCCCTGTTACGAGGACTACACCACGCGGGGAATGGGCATCCCGGTACAGGACAAGCTGAACAAAGTGAATGCTGAGCTGGATCGATTTGCCATCTAGTGGTATGACGCAGAATTAGTAGGCCTTTATATTAAGCCTCCCTACGCTTGCGGTGCGTAGGTATCGTTGGAGGCAAGACGATGCGCGTTGCAGTAGAGATTCAACTTACCAAGAGCGAGCGAAGCACCCTGACGAATTGGTCACGCAGTCGGAGAATTTCGGTGAGGCAAGCTCAGCGAGCCCGAATGATCCTTCTTGCCGCTGATGGCTACTCGAATGCGGATATAGCTGAGGAGATGAGGGTCAAGCGACACACTGTGGGGCGTTGGCGAAACCGCTTCAGCGAGCATCGCCTCACTGGTATAGAGAAGGACCTTCCTCGGGGAGGTCGTCCCCGTGCGAACGAGGAAGTTGAGAGTGAGATCATCCGCATGACTACGCAAGAGATCCCCGCGAACGCGACACACTGGAGCACGCGACTCCTTGCAGAGGAGATGGGAATCACGCAGTCGATGGTCCACCGCACATGGAAGGCCAACGGTCTGAAACCTCACTTGGTGAAGACGTTCAAGGTCAGCAACGATTCTCGGTTCGAAGAGAAGCTGCGCGATGTGGTAGGTCTCTACCTGAATCCACCCGAGAATGCACTCGTCTTTAGCGCGGACGAAAAGACGTCAATTCAGGCTCTCGATCGGACCCAGAAGAGCCTTCCACTGGTCAAGGGTCGATGCGGCACGATGACTCATGACTACAAGAGGAACGGAACAACCACCTTGTTCGCCGCGATCGAGTTGGGTCACGGCGAAGTGATCGCAACCTGCATGAAGCGACATCGACATCAGGAGTGGATCAAGTTCCTGAGAATGATCGACGAGCAAACTCCAGCTGAACTCGATCTGCACGTCATCGCCGACAACTACGCCACACACAAGCATGAGAAGGTTAAGCGGTGGCTGAAGCGCCATCCGCGATTCCACATGCACTTCATCCCGACAAGCAGCTCGTGGCTCAATATCGTGGAGGGGTTTTTCCGCAATCTTGATCAAAAACGCCTGAAGCGCGACGCGTTTCGCAGCGTCCCTCAACTCAAGAAAGCAATCATGGACTACATCGATAACCACAACGACGATCCGAAGCCGATTGTTTGGACCAAGGCCGCCGACGAGATCCTCGAAAAAGTCGGTCGCGCACGCGCTGCACTGAAAATGCCCCAACAGAGCGCATCACACCACTAGGAGCCTGCAGAGCAAGCCATGGTTACCGCCGAAAACAGGTTCTCCTAAAGCAGTTGTAGGTCAGGAAGCCTGACCCCACCACAGCAGAGGAAGATGGTAGCAATCAAAGGGGCTGCGCTGTGGAAGCCATAGGCGCGATGGCTGAGGAGGCGAATTTTGTTGTTCATGCCTTCCGCCAGGCCATTGGTGAATCGTTCTTTGAAGAGAGCCAGGATCCCGCCAAGGTGTTTGCGGATCGTTTTGCCGAGTTTGACGAATGGCTTGAGTCGGGAGCGTGAAGCCCAGGCCATCCAACCATCAAGAGCAAGCTCTGACTCTTTGATGCTGCCTCGCAGGATGTCGAGCAGAGTCTCCTTGAGCAAGTAGGCGCGCCCAAGTGGTTGCTCCGGGCGAAGATGACCGATGATGCCCATGTGCTTTTCGGTGGTGTTATCTTGGCGGTGAAGGAGTGCCCACATCGTTCCCTTGATTGCCTTCTTGGCATCGGGATTGTCGGCATTGCGCATGAGTTCACGCCGGACCTCGTTGAGAGCTTCGTTGGCCAACTTGGCAATGTGGAAGTGATCAAAGACGATCTGTGCATTTGGAAGATTTTCCGCTGCCGCCTTTCGGTAGGCAGCCGACATGTCCATGGTGGCAATTTCGATGTGCTCGCAAGCATCAGCACCGATTTCGGTGAAAAATCTCTTGAACACATCAGCACTCTTGCCTTCGGCGACCCAGATTACCCTTCTCTTGTCGTGGTCGGTGACCACCGTCAGGTAGCGGTGTCGCTTGCGGAAGCTGATTTCGTCCACAGCAATGCGGCGCAGACCATCAAAGCGGTTTGGGTCAAGGTTCTCGCTGACGACACGCTCAGCGATTGCTCCTACGGTCACCCACGAAATCCCAGTCAGCCTGGCGACGGCTGTTACGTTTGTTTGCTGCGCCAGCAGGGCGACCACATCCTCAAAGGGCTTGGTAAAGTCACTGCCATGCCTGGCCCAGGGGACCGCCTCGGTCACAACCACATTGCATTTCTTGCACCGTAAACGCCGTATTTCACCCTCCAAGTAAACCTCATGGCCCCAGATGCCCAAGTGTCGCCATCGCCGCTTTCGTTTGGATTCTCGGCCACGCTTGCGCTTGCCACAGTGTGGGCAGGTCAGAAGCTGGAATCGTCGGTGGACACTGAGAATCATCTCGCCGTCTTGAAATTGGGCTCCGGTGACCCGGAGCCCCTGGAGATTGAGGAGCTTGTTGAGTAGGGTGGTGACGCGCACTGATGCGACCTTGCGTAAAACTAAGTCCATTGCGTCGAGAGCGATCAAACATGCTCGACGCAGTCAGTGCGCAATTTCTATGTACGCTTGGCTCAACGCAAACAGCTTTCCCCAGCTCTGTGCCGCAAGCCTCGGTGCCATAAAGGCCAAGCTCGCTCCGCTCGTGGCCTACGGCCAGCCTTGACTGCCCCTACGGCTCACGGCCCTTTCCTTAGATGCCAAACCGCCAGGGCGGCTTGGCACTCTGCCACATCCTCAAAGAGGGCCTACAACCTGTACCGGGAACCCACCGAGTTTCAGATGCAGCTATCCGCGTTCTCCTTTGCGAATACAAGGTCCCCAGACGAAATCAGCACCCGGCATGACCTACACCTCCTTTAGGAGAGGCCGAAAACATCTCTCCCCTGTTCTTCAGTACGCAGAGCGACCAACTAGCTCTGCTGCATGTGAGCCACAGCGAAGACGACTGTGATCCGAAGGCTGACCTGGCAGCCTTGCGCAGTTTTCATCTAAGCGATCCTCCGGCAGTCGATCGATCCCAGCCAAAGCCCGCCGCATACCTGCCAGCCCTGCTCTATCCCTTCCGGGATCCGCAGCGTGTGCGCAGTGACTATCCCCTGTTCCTGTCGGGGCAAGCCGGCATGGGCAGCGAGGAAGCCTGCATTCCCCTGGCGGTGCTGTTGCAGATGAGTATGGACCGGGTGTTTCCCGAGATGGATCAGGCAAAGATCTTGCGCGACAATCTGCACCGGCTGGAGCATCGCATCCAGCAGGACATGGCGGGTTGTGACGAGCCCATGGATGCCACCTCCCTGCTGTGTGGTGCTGCTGACTCCCTGCAGCAGGAATTGGCCCTGCGCGGTGAAAGTGCCCAACGCCTACAAGAGGATTCGCAGGCCCTGCAAGCAGTCATTCCCGCCGCCGGCACTCTATTGGCCTTTTCCAACCAGGCATCTCTGCAGTTGCAGCTGTTCGCAGTTCGTCAGCGCCTGTTGCCCCGTCGGGCCGCCTATGACCAGAAGATCAAAGATCTCTGCCTGCAATTGCAGTCCCTGTTGGAAGTGGAACGGCAGAAGGACGACAGTGCCCATCAACCCGAGTCCCTCAGTCAGTCTGTAGGTTCAGCGGTGGCGGACTGTGTGGATCCCCAGCAACTGGCGCAAATGCTGGGAGCCCACCGTGGCTCAGAGACGATGCAGCCGCAGCGGCGGCAGCGCCTGCAAGACGTCTTGCAAAGCCTGCAGAGCCATCTGCTGGCGGAGCCGCCGGCGCTGCTCACGGTGCTGCGCAGCACTACCATCAGCACCGTCATAAGCAAAGACGATCTGCCCGAAGCGGCAATCCAACTCATGACGGATGCGCAACCCTGTGCCCGTGCCGCTGCTCACTTTGATGCGGAGGCCCAGCGCCTCACCGGCCTGTTTGCCGCCGTGCGCATGGCGGAGCTGGAACTGGCAGGCAAGTACGACGAGGCTCGCCATGACTCTTGGTTTGCCCAGTTTACTTGGGAAGCCTTCACTCGCCAGGAACTCCTGCTGCTGCCTCGCATAGTTGTGCTGGAGTCGGCGGACAAGCTCTGTGCCGGGGGCATGCAAGGACTCTCCAAGCTGCTGCTTTCTGGTCGGCCGGTGCAGGTCATGGTGGTTCTGAATCCAGCCGCCTATCCCGGTGACGACAGTGATGATCCCCTGCGCAGCTTCCGCATGGAACTGGGTTACCTGGGCATCGGCCATCGCGAAGTCCTGGTGCAGCAGTCCACCGCTGCCCGCCCGCAACACTTGCTCGGGGGTTTCCTGCAGTCCATGGATGCAGCTCGCGCCTCCTTGCACATCATCGCCTCGGGCCTGGATGCGCAGGGGGCTGAGCCGGTATTGGGTGCCTGGTTGCATGCCAACGTGGCGGTGGAGAGTCGTGCCCACCCCTTGTTCCTCTACAACCCGGAGGCCGGCAACTCCTGGGCCCGACGCTTGGATTTTTCCGGCAACCCTGCACCGGAGGATGACTGGACCGTGCAACCCTTGCCGATGAAGCTGAACCAGGAGCAAGAGCAGAATTTGCCGGTGGCCTTCACCTTCGCCGACCATGCACTACTGGACCCGGTCTACGCTGGTCACTTTGCGCCGGTGGCAGCGTCCTGCGAAAGCGAGGATCTGCTACCGTTGTCTACCTACCTGGGTTTGCAAGGCGAGGCCAAAGATCACGCCGTGCCCTTTATCTGGGCTGCGGATGCCGAAGGTAAGCTCTGCCGTCTGGTGGTGACTCGAATGTTGGCCCAGGCCTGTCGCGATCGTTTGAACTTCTGGCATACCTTGCAGGAGTTGGCGGGGGTGCACAACGAGCATGTGCTGCGGGCGGTGGCCGAGGTCAAGGCCCAAGCGGCAAACGAGGCCGCCAAGGCCCAGCAACTCTTGCGGGCGGAACACCAGGCTGAGTTGCAACGCCTGCGGGCTGAGGCCGCCGGCGAGGCCATGCAAGGTCTGGCGCAGATGTTATTGCAGACTGACATGGCGCAGTTGGACCTGTCGGCGGCAGCGCCGGCTGCACCTGCAGAAGTGGTGGCGCCACTACCGGCCGCCGCTGCGGTTGCAGCGCCTGCAGAAGAAGAGACAGCGGCGGCAGAAGTGGAGGAAGAAGAGTCCTTTGATGAACCCTGGATCGAAACACCGCTGTGCACCAGCTGCAATGACTGCACCAACATCAATCCACGGCTGTTCGTTTATGACGCCAACAAGCAGGCAAGCATCGGCGACCCCCACGCCGGCACCTATGCCCAGTTGGTGGAAGCGGCCGAGAAGTGTCCTGCTCACTGTATCCATCCTGGTTTGCCCTTGGACAAGAGCGAAGCCAACCTGGAGGCATTGATGGAACGTGCCAAACCCTTGAACTAAGGAACCATTTACCCAAGCTAACCGTGCACCAAATCCTCCTAGCTTCAGGCATCATGTTGGGACTGGGCTTGTTCTTTGCCCTGGTTCTGGCCTTGGCCTACCGCTTCTTGCGAGTGGAGGAGGATCCACGCATTGAACTGGCATTGGATCTGCTGCCCGGCAACAACTGCGGTGCCTGTGGTGAGCCTGGTTGCCTGGCCTTTGCCGAAACCTTGGTGCAAGGCAGCAACGCCCCCAGTGCCTGCACCATTTCCAGTCCTGAAGGCATTGAGCAGTTGGCAGAGTTCCTGGGTGTGGATCCAGGCGAACAGGTGAAGATGGTGGCGCGTCTGCACTGTGCCGGCGGTCGTGCCCAGGCCAAGCAGGTGGCGGAGTACGAAGGCTTTGCCACTTGCCAGGCAGCGACCCTGGTGGGCGGCGGCGGCAAGGGCTGCGCCTGGGGTTGCCTGGGGCTGGGGGACTGCGATGTGGCCTGCACCTTCGATGCCATCCACATGAGCAGCAATGGCCTGCCGGTGGTGGACGTGGATAAGTGCACTGCCTGTGGTGACTGCGTGGATGCATGTCCCAAAGATCTGTTCGAGTGCCTGGCGTTGAATCAACCCCTGTTGGTGCAGTGCTCGGTGCCCTTGGCGGGGGAAGAAGCCATGGCTCTTTGCTCTGTGGCCTGTGACGCCTGTGGTCGTTGTGCGCAGGATGCACCAGCTGGATTGATCAGCATGGAAAACAACCTGCCGCAAATCCACGGCGACAGTGGCATGGCGATGACTGCGGATGCCACCTTCCGTTGCCCCACCCGCGCCATCCAGTGGGTGCCCTGGGGACAATTGGCAAACCACAACCTGGCAACGGCTGAGGGGGAATACCATGGCTAGCATCCTGCTTGGCCTGCGGCGCTTGTTCGGGCGTCGGCAACAACAACTGCCGCCAGTGACTGGCAGTCAGGTTGTGCTTACGGGTAGCGCTGCAGTTGCCCGTACTGAAGAATTGTTCGGCAGCATGATCCAGGACAATCTGGCAAGGGCCATGGGTCTGGCTCAGGCCGGTACTCGGGCTACGGTTTGTCTGGCTACTGCGGACTTGCAGGCGGCTCAGTCATTGCTGGCGCAGGCAGCGCAGTCCCATCTACCTCTGGTGGTGCACCTGACCCTTAGCCAACAGGATGCCTACCACGGCCTGGCGGACAGTGGGTGCTTGCTTCTCTATGGGAGCACGGTGCAGGAGGTGGTGGACCTGAGTCTGGTGGCGCGGCGGGTGGCGGAGCTGGCCTTGCTGCCGGTAGTGGTGGCCATGGATGAACAAGCTACTGCCCGGGCCTTGCAGGATGTGGTGTTGCCCGAGTCGGACTTGATCCACTCCTTCCTTGGTCATTCTCAGGACCTCATCCCCAGTGCCAGTCCGGCGCAGCTTATGTTGTTTGGTGAGCAGCGCCGCCGCCTGCCCCGTGCCCATGATCTGGCTCGACCTGCCTTGCAGAACAGCCTGCAAGGCAGCGAAAGCAAGGGTCTGGCCCTGGCCGGACAAGCACCCTTCTTCCTGGCACCGGTAGCTGAACTGTTGCAGCAGAGCTTTCAGGATCTGGCACAAGTATCCGGTCGCCAACTTTCAGCACTGCAATGCCATCGCTTGGACGATGCAAGTTTGGTGTTGGTCGCACAAGGTGCGGCGGTGGAGACTGCCATGGCGGTGGCAGACCATTGCCGAGCGCAGCTGCGTCTGCGGGTGGGTGTGCTGGGTCTGCGTTGCCTGCGGCCCTTGCCGCTGCAAGAGATGCAAGCGGCCTTGAACGATAAGATGCGGCCCGATGCAAAGCTGTTGGTGCTACAAGCATTGACCGTTGGTCTTTGCAACGGACCTGCTCTGACTGCAGAACTGCGCCAGGTAAAGCCCACCGCGCAGATGCACTCTGTTGTTTTCGGTCTGGGTGACCTGCCGCTCAGGGCTGCGGACCTGTTGGCTCTGTGTCAGGCAGCGGCGCAGGGCTTGCCGCCCTTGCTTACTCTTGGGGTGGACTTCGCTCCGGCCAAGAGTTCCTATCCCAAGCGGCAGGTGTTGTTGGAGAGCATGCAGCGGGACTATCCGCAGCTGGCAGCCCAGGGTTTGCGCGCAGAAGACACCACAGTTGATTTCTGTCCTGCCGGCGTGCTAGGCATTGCCGTGCATCAAAAGGCTGGTGCCGCGGGTGAAGAACTGACCAGCGCCGTGGCAAGCCTGTTGCACAATCTGTTACCGGGTGGCTTGCACAGTCGCTTGTGCAGTCGCCTGACTGCATCTTCGCCGGGCTATGGTCTTGCTGGTACTGATCGCCTTTATCTGGGTGATGCGGAACTTCGGGACCCGGGTGACGGGGCCATGGTGGATGTGGCCATCCTGACTTCTCCGGCCTTGGCGGATCAGCTTTGCCTGCGACAAGGTGGTGCCTTGTTGCTATGCGCTGAGCCAGCCGGTTTGCAACTACCGCCTGACATCACCGTCTACCGCATCCCGCAACCGGCAGAGCACTCGGTGGAGGAATGGTTGGGAGGATTGGTGGGCTTGTTGCAGCAACGGGGAATAGACCTGCCAACGGCTCGGGCCAGCAAGGCCCGCCAGGATGCGCCGGGTTTTGAACGCGGCCTGGCGCAGTTGCAGCAGGTCACATTGCCAAGTGTTGCCAGCACGACTGGTAAGAGCAGCGACCAGGAACGAGTGCCCTTTGCGGTGCGTGCATTGCTGCAGGAAGAATCAGTTGCTGACAGCCTGCCCCGCTTCTGGGATCAAGTTGGCGTGCTCTATCGCCACCATGACGTTGCCGCCGAGCTGGCGCCGGACCCGTACCTGGCCACCGCCAACGTACCGCCGCTGACCGCCACCTTCCGCGACTTCAGTAGCGACCGGAATACCCTGCCCGAATTTGATGCCAGCGCCTGCACCGGCTGTGGTGATTGCTGGACTGCCTGTCCCGATGCGGCCCTGGGTCCCCTTGCCCTGGACTTCCATGGGATCCTGCAAGGTGGCCTGGCGCAGGTGAAGGCGACGGGCGGCAATGCGGATGCCCTGACTGCAGTGCTTTCCAAGCTGGCCACTCGAGCCAAGAGTTCAATCTCTGGAGAGGCACCACCGGTCACTGCCGGCGCAGCCTTGCAACCCGCCTTCACCTGGTTGATGGAAAAAATGGCGCCGCCGGCTGAGCGTTTGGCAAGCTTGACCTCGGCCTTTGCCCAGGTGATGCAGGCGTTAGGGGACTTGCCCCTGGCGCGCACCGAAGCTTTCTATGCCGCCGGAAGTGCTGGTGAGTTGTTCTCCCTGGCCATCAATCCGGATGCTTGCAAGGCCTGCCAGGCCTGCGTGCAAGTGTGCGAAGCCGATGCTCTCAAGGACGAAGCGCAGAATAGTCAGCGCCTGGCAGCGGCACGAAAGAATTGGGAACTGTGGCAGCACATGCCCGAGACTTCCGCCGCCACCATCCAGCGGGTGGCTGCAGACCCGGAGGTGGGTCCGGCGGCGGCCTTGTTGTTGTCCCGCTCCTGCCTGTTGGCGATGACTGGCGGCGATGGGGCGGAGGCCGGTTCCGGTGAGAAGCTGGCCATGCATCTGGTGATGGCAACAGCGGAGAAAGAGTTGCAGCCGCAGTTGCAAAAGCAGTTGGAGAAGTTGAACCAGTTGCAGGGCCAGTTTGCTGTCAAGATCAAGGAACTGTTGTCGGTGGCCCTGCCAGGCCAGGACCTGGAGTCTCTGGCAGGTGGTCTGGCGGAGCTGGACCCGCGCCACGTGGACCTGGCCGACTTGACCCGCAAGGTAGAAGAACGCAGTGGCAGTCGGCCAGTGGATGCGGCCTGGTTGCAACGCTTGGTGCGTACCGCGCGCCAGTTGCAGGATCTGCAGCAGCGGCTGGGTCGAGCCAGGCTTGGTCTGGTAGTGGCGCAGGGATCCGTGGCCGCCTGGGCGGGAGCCTTCCCCTACAATCCCTTCTCGGTCCCGGTGACTCTGGATACCAGTGGCGAACCAGGGCAGTTGGCCCTGGGTGTGGCGGCGGCGCAACTGCAGGCTGTCATGCAGGACTTCCGTCTGTTGCGCCGGGCGGAGTTGGAGTTGCAACGACCGGCCCAGGCGGAACAAGCGGAACTGGACTTGCAGGACTTGCAGTCCTTGGACTTCCAGGACCTGCGTGCCGAAGAAAGAGAACTCTGCCCGCCCCTGTTGTTGGTGGGCGGCGATGATGCCTTGGGAGCCAAGGCCTTGTCCCAACTCTCGGCGCTGTTGAGTCAGGACCTGCCCATCAAGATTCTGGTCTTGACGGGTTTGGATGATGGTCATCCGGACCTGGGTCTGTTGGCCCTGGCCCATCGTCGGGCCTTTGTGCTGCAGTCCTCCATCGCCTATCCGGATCATCTGGTGCAGGGTGTGCAGCGGGCCCTGCAGTTTTCCGGGCCGGCGCTGTTGCACGTCTACGCGCCCAGTCCGCAGCGTCATGGTTTTGCTCAGTCGGAGGCCTTGGGGCAGGCGCGGGCGGTGGTGGAATCCCGAACCCTGCCTCTGTTCTGCTTTGATCCCGCCGAGCAGGGAGTCTTTGGTTCCCGCTTGACCTTATTGGGCAACCCGGCGGCGGATGCACTCACACCAACCCTGGCTCATTGGGCCATAAGCCAACAGCGTTTTGCCGATTGTTTCCGGCCGTTCACCGACCAGGACGGAGAAGCAGTGGAGTTGCAGGCTTATCTGGAGCTGCCCGCCTCCCAGCGTCAAGGTAAGACACCGTGTATCCAGGATGTGGTAGTGGATCCGGCCATGGTTGCTGCCTGTGAAGACCGCTTGCAGTCCTGGCAGACCCTGCAGGAGTTGGCAGGGGTGGTGACGCCCTTCACCGAACTGGCACGAGAGGCCGCGGTCAAGGATCTGGCTGGCCAGCATGCAGCGGAACTGGCTGCCCAGCGCCAGGACTATGAGGCCAGGCTGGCTCAGTTGCGAGAGCAGGTGGAGCAAGAGCTCACCCTCAGGTTGCAGCAGCGTCTGGTGCATCTCTCCGATCGCTACCGGCAACAGAGCGATACCAGCAAGCAGAGCGAAGCCAGCAAACAGAGCGGAGTAAGCAGATGAACGGCGATACCTGGATGCCCAGCTTTCGCCATGGGGTGCACCCCCAAGAGCACAAGCAGCGCACGGAGAACCTGCCGCTTACCCGCATGCCCTTTGTGGATCACTATGTGTTGCCCTTGGGCCAGCACATCGGTGCCCCGGCGAAGCCAGTGGTGCAAGTGGGGGAAAGTGTGCAGCGTGGTCAACTGATCGCCGAGCCCGGTGGCTTTGTTTCCATCAGCTACCACAGTCCGGTGACCGGTAAGGTCAAAGCCATCGCCCACCGGCGTCACCCCAATGGTAAGTTCGTGCCGGCCATTGAGATTGAAGCCGACCCCTTTGCCACCCAGCGTTTGCAGGTACGAGAACCCATTCCCTGGCAAGACCTGAGCAACGCTGAGTTTGTCAGTCATGTGCAGCGTTCCGGCATGGTGGGGCTTGGTGGTGCCGCCTTTCCTTCCCATGTCAAGTTTGCCCTGTCGCCGGACAAGCCGGTGCAGCGTTTCGTGCTCAATGGTTGCGAGTGCGAACCCTTTCTTACCTGTGACCATCGGGTGATGTTGGAGCAGGCAGCAGAGGTGGTGCGGGGCATTCAGATTTCAGCCACTCAACTCGGCGCGGATGTCACCACCATTGGCGTGGAGGCCAACAAGCCCGACGCGGTGCAGGCACTGCATGCGGTCATCGGCACGACGTCGAACATTGAAGTGCAGACCCTGCAGGTGAAGTACCCCCAGGGGGCGGAAAAGATGTTGATCCGAGCGCTGTTCGGCGTCGAAGTGCCCGCTGGCAAGTTTCCCATCGACGTGGGCATGGTGGTGAACAATGTGGGCACCATGGCGGCCATTGCCGACTACTTCGATCGTGGCATGCCGTTGATCGAACGGGCGGTGACTGTGTCTGGCCCAGGCATCCACAAGCCCGCCAACCTGATCGTGCCCATTGGCACGCCGGTGCGCGACGTGCTAGCTCACTGTGGTGGTCTGCGTGCGGACACCCGGGAAGTGATCATGGGCGGGCCGATGATGGGCTTCTCCGTGGCCAGTCTGGATGCGCCGATCTTGAAGGGCACTTCGGGCTTGCTGGCCTTCACCGAGGCGGAGGCAGCCAGGGTGGATGAGTATGCCTGCATCAAATGCGGTCGTTGCCTGGAGGCCTGTCCGGTGTTCTTGAACCCATCCAGGTTGGGTCGTTTGGCGCGGGCCGGACGCTTTGCCGATGCAGTGGATCTGAACGTGCAGGATTGCATGGACTGTGGTGCCTGTTCCTTTGCCTGCCCTTCGGGAATTCCCCTGGTGCAGTTGATCCGCATCGCCAAGGCGGTGGTTGCCCGGCAGAAGGTGGTGCAGTGAAAGTCCAGGATCCGCCATTGGTCCTACACACCTCGCCGCATCTGCCGCCGGCTCTCACCACGCCCAAGTTGATGCGCGAGATCAACCTGTTGTTGTTGCCGGTGATCGCAGCGGCGGCTTCCTACTTCGGCATTGGCGCCTTGTTGGTGATTGCTGCAGCCACTCTGGGTGCGGTGGCTACGGAATGGCTGTGGGGGAAGAAGCCCCGCGGTGCTTCGCTGGCGGACAACTCGGCTCTGCTCACTGGTCTGCTTCTGGGCTTGACCCTGCCACCCGGACTGCCGTTGTGGATGGCTTTCCTCGGGGGAGTGGCAGGCATTGGTCTGGGCAAGCTGGTCTGGGGCGGTCTGGGTCACAACCTGTTCAACCCGGCCCTGGTGGGGCGAGCATTCCTGCAGGCGGCTTTTCCCGTACCGCTAACCACCTGGGTCGCGGATGCGGGACCGGCGGAGTTCTTCACTTTGCGCGCCTCCAACCTGGCCCTGCCCTTGATGCATGGTCAGGTGGATGGGGTGTCTGCTGCGACTCCCCTGTCGCTGATGAAGTTTGAGCATCTGGACACTTCCTCCCTCTCCTTGTTGATTGGCGACACAGCAGGCTCGTTGGGTGAGACCAGTGCAGGCTTGCTGATCCTCTTGGGTCTGTGGATGGCTTTCCGTCGGATCTTCGACTGGCGGATTCCCCTGGGCATCCTGGCCACGGTGTTTGTGCTGGCCGGTGCGCTCTACCTGGTGGACCCGGCAAGCTACGCCCCGCCCTGGTTCATGTTGCTTTCCGGCGGCCTTCTCTTTGGTGCCATCTTCATGGCCACGGATCCGGTGAGTTCACCCCTGACTCCCATGGGGTCTTGGATCTTTGCCGTGGGCATAGGCATTCTGGTGGTGCTCATCCGCGTCTACGGCGGCCTGCCGGAAGGAGTGATGTATGCCATCCTGTTGATGAATTCGGCCACGCCGCTTATCGATCGTGCCCTGCAACCGCGGGTCTTTGGTCGGGGAGGCAAGCCATGACCACCCAGCGCAAGGTGGTGCCCAGGATGATCACGGCACTGGGACTGGCGGGCCTACTCTCCGGCCTGGCCATAGTCCTGGTCTATGATTTCACCCTGCCCATGGTGGAAGCCAACCGTGCCCGCGCCCTGCGCCGGGCTGTGTTCAAGGTGGTGCCCGGCTCGGCGGCCTTGCAAAAACTAGAGCTGTCTGATGGTCAGGAGGTCTATACAGCCTACGACGCCCAAGGGCTGTTCATGGGTTATGCCATCCCCGCTGCGGGCGCCGGCTTCCAGGACACCATTCGTCTGATCTATGGTTATGACCCCAGGCAGCAACAAGTGGTGGGCATGGAGATCCTGGAGAGCAAGGAGACACCGGGCCTGGGTGACAAGATCTTCAAGGACGCGGCCTTCCAGGAAAACTTCAAGGCCCTGGCGGTGGCGCCGGAAATTGTCCTGGTGAAGCCCGGTAGCAAGACCAAGGCCCATGAAGTGGATGGCATCAGCGGTGCCACCATCTCCGCCAAAGCAGTGGTGAAGATCCTGCAGAGCAGCAACAGTCGCTGCTTGCAACTGTTGCCAAAGCTGGGTTCTGAGCCGGTTCTGGTTCCGCAAGAGAAAGAAGGGGGCGAACAGCGATGAGCAAGCCGGAGCAAAGCCAGGTCTATGCCGAGTTTGCCAAGGGTCTGTGGAAGGAGAACCCAGTGTTCGTGCAGGTCCTGGGCATGTGCCCCATGCTGGCAGTGACCAACTCCGCCATCAATGCCCTGGCCATGGGCGGCGCCACCATGTTCGTGCTGCTGGGTTCCAGCTTCCTGGTGTCCCTGCTGCGCAAGTACATCCCCAAGCAGGTGCGCATCTCCACCTACATCATCATCATCGCCACCTTCGTGACGGTGGCGGACCTGATGCTGATGGCCTTCCTGCCGGAAGTGCATCGGGAACTGGGGGCCTTCATCGCCCTGATTGTGGTGAACTGCCTGATCCTGGGCCGGCAGGAGGCCTTCTCCTCCCGCAATCCGGTGCGATTGGCTCTGGCGGATGCCCTGGGCATGTCTCTGGGTTTCGCCTTCGCCCTGTTCTGTCTGGGTGCGGCCCGCGAGGTTCTGGGCTCTGGAACGTTTTTTGGCCTGTCCTTGTTCGGTCCCAACTTCGAGCCATGGGTGGTGATGATCCTGCCGCCGGGAGGCTTTTTGATGCTGGGATTGATCCTGCTGTTCTTCAGCAGCGTTGCTGACTGGCGACAGAAGGCCAGGGCAGGAACCAAGGAGGAGGTCAGCGGATGAGCAACCTGCTGTGGATTTTCATCAGCGCCATGCTGATCAACAACTTCACCCTCTCCTACTTCCTGGGACTCTGCCCCTTCTTCGGTGTCTCCGGTCGGTTGATCACGGCTTTTCGTCTGGGCCTGGCCAACATCTTTGTCCTGTTGATCACCTCCTTCTCGGCCTGGGTGCTGAACACATACGTTCTGGTGCACGCGCCATACCTGCGAGTGATCAGTTTCATCGTGGTGATTGCCAGCACGGTGCAGTTTGTGGAGATGGCCATTCGCAAGCTGAGCCCGGCGCTGTTCCAGGCCCTGGGCATCTTCTTACCCTTGATCACTACCAACTGTGCGATCCTGGGCCTGGCCTTGTTCCAGACCACCCGCGGCTACGGTTTGTTGGAGGGAATGGTCTATGCCCTGGGTGCTGGTGCAGGCCTTACCCTGGCCTTGGTACTGATGGCCGGCCTGCGGGAAGAGGCGGAACTCTCCGACATTCCTTCGCTGATGCGGGGCAGTGCGATGAACCTGATCATTGCCGGTGTGCTTTCCCTGGCCTTCATGGGCTTTGCCGGCCTGTTTTCCGCAACCTGAGATTGTGCCATGCTGAACTACATCATCACCATTGTGGGGCTGGGCCTGTTTTGCGCCTGCTGGGTGTTGCTGCAGCATTGGATCCGGCAACAGGATCCCAGGGCCTTGGGGGTGGAGCGGGGCTGCAGCGGAGGCTGTGGCGGCGGAGGTGCTAGCACTCGTATCTGTGCAAAGACTGGCGAGGCCTGCGAGAACAAGTCCGGTTAAGCAGTTGACCGTGCCCTGAAATACGGTGCCCTGAAAACGGGCCCAGCCAGACAGGCAGCCGCAGCCATTCCCGCCCGGACTGCTTTGCGGTATCGTGGGCTGCGAGGTGGAAGCAGCATGACCCAAAGTCGCCAATTCTTGTTCCTGATCCTAGGCATCCTGTGCTGTGGGTTCATTGCTGGAAGCTGTAACAAGCAGTGGAACGAACTGAAGGATTCCATTGCCAAGGAACAGAGCTCGAAGAAGAAGTTTTCCGACAGGGTGCAGCGGATGCTGCTCTATCCGGGGGAATACAAGCTGGGCAAGAAATACACCGTGATTTTTGCCAGCTGCATTGACGGCAAGGCACCAATCCCCAAGAGGCGAGATGCCTATTATTGCGGTGGACCTTTCGTTCGCGTGCAACGATGGGGGGGCGATGGTATGCAGGACCATTCCGTTGCCTGGGCAGTGGCCAGGCGATGGCTGCAGATTCACGGCAATGGGAATGGTCACTCTGTTCGCTTGCGATCTCTAATATCCGACAAGTTGGTTTTGGTGGTGGGGGAGCACGGGGTTATCGGCCAATCCATGGACAGCGTCTTGGATGCCACGGACCGCTTGCTCAGCCCCCAGGTCAGGGAGGCTCGGTCGGCCTATGATGAGTTGTGCAAGAGCCTGAAACCCTTGGCCAGGGATCACCGCTGGTTCACTTCCCTGTTGCAGCGCGCGGATCGGGATGTAGCTGGACGACTCATGGAAGATGCGGTGGAGAAGTACTATTACACCGATGTGCTGCGCGACACCCTCTGGGATAGCATGGGTTTGGGAGAGCGGCCAAAGACCAATACCCGTTTTGCCAATGGGGCGGTGCCCATCCTGGATCTGCTCTCTCTTTGCCTGGGGCAGTTGCCCAACAGGGATGAGGTCAAGGCCTTGGAGGAGGTTTTCAGGCTGGAGCTGGGTGCGGCTACAGGAAGACTGGACCAGGCGGTGCGGGTGGTTCACTGCGATGAGCAATGGGAAATCACCACCACCAAGAGCCGATTGCAAATCAAGGACAAGGACTTCAGCCCTGAGCTTCTGCAGAAAGCTGTAAAGAATCGTTTCCCGGTGATCATCGATAAAGCTGCTGCTGCTGATGCTTTGTTGCTCAACAGTCTTGCCAAGGCCGGAGTGCCTTTCGCCACCACCCTAACGGCACAAGTCAACAGCATTCGTCGCGGTGCAAAACAGATCCAGCCACGCCTGATGGCTGCCAAGGAAGCCTATCCCGTCAGCCAGCTGTATCCCGGCCGGCGAACGGCTGAGATCGTGGCTGCTACCAAGAGGGCGGAAACCCTTGGCATATCGGTGCTAGCTAGCTTCTCGGATTTGCTTCATTGGCTGCGTGGTTTGCCTGGTCAAGACCATGGGGTCGTCGTGGGCTTTTCCCGAGCAGCCTGGGTTCGCTCGAATAAGCTGAGCCGGATCAAGACGGAGGAGAATGCGGACGTCGTCGATCTGGCGGTACGCGACCTTGGTGACAAATTGTCGATGCGGATCGGTGACAAGAAATTGGAAAAGCTCATGCAGCATATGCATGCCAGAGACAGCGATCATTTCTCCGATCTGGTTTCGGTTTTGGCCAAGGTGCCCGTCAAGGAGCCGCAGGAGTCCGCTACCTATCTAGCGGCGCTGAGCCAGGAGTACCAGGCCGAGCGTAGGCGGCAAGGGCGAGAGCGAAGCGGTCTTTGTCTCGCCGTGGACCTACCTAAATCTTCCAGCACCCTGTTGACGATGATCCTGGCTGTAGAAGAAGAAGCCCAAGCAGAAGATGAGCTGGCCGGGGGGAAGGGAAACATGGATCAAGATTGATCCTGTGCTCCCAATGCCAAGGCAGACGCCGTTGAAGCAGGACTTCTTCTGTGCGCCGCAGGTGGTATAGTATTTGTGTTGGTGGGATGTCTTGAAATGGCGTTGGTATGGATCTATTGGATTCATCCGCTCTTCGCAGGTGATTGCACCGACCTCCCCCAGCCCTCCTGTGTCTCCACTGTACCTCGTCCCGAATCCGATAGTTTGCACCAATATGGTCAGTAAGCCGGTCCCTTCGTCTCTGTCTCTTCTCCAGCACCTTGGCATGGCCAGCCTGTCCCTAGCAGGCCGTTGAAAAACTCCAAGTAGTTAAGCCGTGCTCCAATCCACGTACGTAGGGATAATATCCCAATCACGGAGGTGGATATTTCATGGCACTTGGCAAACGACGCGACAAGCAGCAAGCACTTTTGGTCTCGACGACCAATCTTCCCCGATCTCCAGGGCACCCGTTTTACGCGAAGCTGAATGAGCTTCTCAGCGAAGCGAAGTTCGATCACTATGTCGAATCGCTTTGCGAGCCCTACTACAAGGAAGGCGGCCGCCCTTCAATTCCGCCAGGCGTCTACTTCCGGATGCTGCTGGTCGGCTATTTCGAAGGTGTGGATTCACAGCGTGGGATTGCATGGCGCTGCAGTGACAGCCGCTCGCTCCAGCAATTCCTTGGGCTTTTGCTGACAGAGATGACCCCTGATCACTCCAGCTTGACCGTGATCCGCAAACGGCTGCCAGTAGAAGTGCACGAAGAGGTGTTTGCATTCGTGGTCAAGATCGCCAAATCCAAGGGCATGGTGAAGGGCAAGGCACTGGCCGTGGACACAACGACGTTGGAAGCCAATGCTGCAATGAAGTCCATTGTGCGCAAGGATACTGGCAAGGGCTGGAATGACTACGTGCGCGAGCTTGCGAAAGAAGAAGGGGCCGAAGTCCCAACGGAGGAGGACTTACGGCGATTCGATCGCAAACGCCGTGGGAAGAAGACCTCGAACAAGGACTGGGAGTCGCCCTCAGACCCCGACAGCAGGATCGCGAAGATGAAGGATGGGCGTACCCACCTTGCCTACAAGGCACAGCACGCGCTGGACACTGACTCCGAGATCATCGTCTCCGCGACGATCCACCATGCAGATACTGCTGACAGCGAGGCACTGAAAGACGGAATCATTGAGGCTCAGGCGGTGCTGATCAGTGCTGAGCAAGATGACCAATACAAGGCAGTTGTCGCCGACAAGGGCTACCACAAAGTTGAAACCCTGGCATGGCTAAGCGAGAGAGAGATACTTTCTTACATACCACAGCCGCGGTCACAGAACCGCCGCAAGTGGACGGACAAACCAGAATCGTGGCAGGATGCTTATCGAGCAAACCGTCGGCGTGTTGCAGGATCGCGATCCAAAAAGCTCCAGCGCTTACGAAGTGAACGAGTGGAGAGAAGCTTTGCGCACACCTGTGGGTCAGGCGGTGCACGCCGGACTTGGTTGCGCGGCATCGAGAATGTCAAAAAGCGGTACGTGGTCCATGTCGCTGCACGCAATCTTGGCACGATCATGCGTAGCCTGTTTGGAGTTGGGACGCCAAGGGGATTGCAGAGGGGCTTTGAGGGCTTCCTCAGCCGCGTATATGAGCTTTGTGGATCTGTTTGGCCCCAACCAGCTTGCTGGATCGCAATGACTGCCATTATTTTCCGCCATAAGAATCCCGGGGCAGAAAACGGATGTCTCGGGATCGACAATCTCCAAATCACCCCTTCTTCAACGGCCTGCTAGGTGTTGCGGCCTTGCTCTCCAGCCAGTTGCAGGCGCAGAGCGTGATTTTCTATCACAATGGTCAGGACGGTGGCGGTTCCCTGGGCTCGACGGTGAGTGGCGTCGGCGATGTCAACCTGGATGGCTTCCCAGATCTCATGGCCAATGCCCCTTTCTGGGATGCGGACCCGGACGGAACGCCCATGAGCGGTGATGAGCTCAGCAATGTGGGGCGGGTGTTCGTCTATTCCGGCAAGAATGGCACGACCCTGTGGAGTCGGGATGGTGAGGGCGCCAATGACCAATTTGGCACTTCCATCAGCGGCGCGGGGGACGTGAACGAGGATGGCTTGGCCGACATCGTGGTGGGTGCCAGAGGCTGGGATCTGGATCCTGACGGCACCCCTGCCAATGGCGATGAGGTTTTTGACCTGGGACGAGTCTATATGTGCTCCGGCCAGGACGGCGCCATCCTATGGCTGAAGACGGGAGCTGCCGGCTATGGCTGAAGACGGGAGCTGCCGGCGGTGACTTCCTGGGATCTGCGGTGAGCGGCGTCGGCGATATGAACCTGGATAGCTTCCCGGATGTGGCGGTGGGGGCTCAGTACTACGATGCTGACCCCGATGGCACCCCAGCCACCGGCGATGAGCTGATTGCCGCTGGTCGGATCTATGTCTATTCCGGCAATGATGGCGCGCCGATCTGGATCAAGGATGGCGCCAGTGAGATTGGTGCCCTGGGCAGCGCCTTGAGCGGTATCGGAGACATGGACGTGGATGGCTATCCGGACCTGGTAGCGGCGGCACGAAACCACCGTCTGGATCCTGACGGCACCCCGAACTCTGGTGATGAACAAGCCATGGCTGGCAGTGCTTGCCTGGTTTCCGGCAAGGATGGCAGCACTGTTTTTCTGGTAGAAGGTGAGAACGGTGGGGATCACTTTGGTCAAGGCCTGGTTGGCGCTGGCGACGTGAATGCGGACGGTTACCGCGACATTGTGGTGAGTGCCAATGGTTGGGATGCCCCTGGGGCGGCAGATGCAGGTCGAGTGTATATGTTGTCCGGCAAGGACGGCGCAAGCCTGTGGGCCCGGGATGGCGGTAGCCTCAACGACTGGCTGGGCTATGCGGTGGCCAGCATCGCCGATATGAACGGCGATGGCATTGCCGATGTCCTGAGCAGCGCCATTGGCTATGACGTGGACCCTGACGGCACCCCATTCAGCGGCGACGAAGTCTATGGTGCCGGTCGCATCTACGGCTTTTCCGGCGCGGACGGCAGCCTGTTTTATGGTGAAAACGGCGAATACCGCAGCAATGCCCTGGGGCAATCCCTGAGTTCAGTGGGCGACGTCAACGGGGATGGCTCGCCGGACTTTGTCGCCGGTGCTCCCTGCTGGGATAACGCTGCTGATCCAGGCTATAGCCCGGGTCCCGACGGCACCCAAGGCACCTTCGATGACATCGGCGGGGGCCATGGCCGGGTCTACGTGATCTCCAGTGTCACCCTGCCCCTGACTTCGGATACGCATCTGATGTCGGTGGGGGTTGCCAGCACGCAGGCCCTGAGCATTGATGCGGGAGAAGGCAATGCCCTGGCGGATTACTGGATCTTCAGCAACTTCACCGCCAGCGGCCAAAGTCCCGGGGTGACCATGGCGCCAGGCGTCACCATCCCACTGAACCCGGATGTGCTCACTGGTTTCGTTATCAGTCTCACCCAGCTGGGTGGAGGTGCTCCCAACTTTGTCGGTTGGAAGGGTGCCCTGGATGCGGAAGGTAAGGCTCTTGCTTCGCTCAACACCCAGGGTCCGGTGCTGGTTGGAGTGGGCGAATCCATGACCCATGCCGCCCTGATCTACCTGCCCGACGGCTGTGGTCTTGGTTGTGACGTCTTCGAGTTGGCCACCAACTGGGCGATCATGACGACCGTGCCCTGAGACTTCGGACTACCTGCTGCTCAGGGGGGATGTAAACCCTTATTCCTGGGTGAGGTCTGTATGACAAGATGGGGTCTACGGTTTCGACAAGTAAAACATGAGAGTGTTGTACCTGTCTTGACCACTGGTAAGTTTGGTTCTGTTGGATTCAAGCAGCATGGAGATCCGCCGCAGATCTTCGGTGGTGGGTGGGGCGAAGCTTCGGTTGAACTTCTCCATCCATCGGTCCAATACCTGTCTCGCTATCTCATTCAGCGCTTCATCGTCGCACTGAATGGCGAGCAAAGCATAGTAGAGGCAGGACCACTTCCCAGTCTCCACCAGAACGCTAAGCGAGTTATGCCTTACATGGAGGTGGGAGTTCGAGAGCAACGCTGATTCAAGGGTCGCCCAGTCGGCTAGATGAGCTTTCTTCATCAGGTGATTGCATGCTTCCCGTGACACGCCGGAAAGTTTCGACAGAATGGCCTTGGAGAACAGCTCCACGTTGTCCTCGAAAGCAAGCTTTGCAATCGCCTGCAGTGCGCAGCGCTGGATTCTAGTAGACTCGATTTGAAGGCAGGGTCGAATCAGGGAGAGGTCCTCTGCTCCACCATGTTCGCCTATTCCTAGAATGCAAGCGGCAGTGATTCGATCTGAGTCGGCAGGTAACCGATTGCGGTAGAATGCCGCCACATCCAGGTCAAACTTCTCCTTAGCGTAGTAGCCTGCCAATTGTCGTACGGAGAGGCTATGGTCGAAGAGGGCCGTCTCGAGTAGCTGGCGCAAGTTGTCGGGGCAACGGTCAATCATTGACCGCAGGGCTTCCTGGCGAACTCCTGTGAACTTGTCCGCAAGGAGGAGCTCTGCCAAAGCGGTAGATTTCTCTAAGGGAAGATCAACCAGTAGGAACCTTGCCCCAAGGATCCGTGTGATGACGTCCCAGCTGCTCAGGGCTGTCTTGCAAACCCTGTATCGATTGTAGGCAATGGCAATCCTGACACAGGCCCGCTGAGTGTGACGATCTGAGTTAAGGATCCCTTTCTCCAAGGCGCTAACTGCTTCGTTGGATCCCAATACGTCTTCCAGCGCTTGTGCAAGAACGCTGTGGTCTTCCCTTCTACAGTCTCGCAACCTCATCACTAGAGGAAGGCTTTGAACTAGTTCTTCGGCGAATTGAGCATCTGCACGAAGTAGGAGTGCCTCTCGTGCTACACGTCGAACTTGAGGGACCCAGTCATTGGCCCGGATCAGAAGGAATTGAATTTCGCTTCCGGATGTCAACTTACTTAGCTGTTGAGTCGCTGCTTCGCGAATGTACCCGTCACGGTGAAAGCTAATCAGTCCGAAAACGTAACTTGCCGAACCTGCGGGAGGATCCAATCTCCGAACATCCTTAGGGTTGAGCTTGCTTGCTCGAATATGTCCGTAACCCCATTGACTTAATTCGCGCGTGTACTGATCCAAGTTGGTAAGTGCAAGAGGGCTTGCTTCCGCAAGAAGGTTGCGAATCGCTGCGGCTGCCGCATCCGCTACCTTGGATTGCCTATGACAGATATACCCAAGTAGAGAGGGCGTTACGAATACTTGACCGCAGTCGCCGATCGCTTGGATGATCGATCGCAGTTTGTTTCCTCGGAGCCATGATCCCCAGCTCGTTGACTCCCTGTACATGCTCTTCAGGAGTTGGAGATTATTATCTGATAACTGCCTGCTGATAGTGGCCACGGGGGATCTCTGTCATTCTTCGATTTGCGGGGGCAGCTGTGTTGGGTGTCCCCTCATGCAATAGAATGAGTGAATGAACAGGATTTAGTCCATCCTCGCAATGCTGCTTACAGTGATGCCCTTCCCTACCGCAGCACCGTGGCCAGCTCCGTCGCCTGCACCTCACTCTCGGCAATCGCCGTGACCACCCAGTCCTCTTGCAGGCCATAGTTGCCCCGGGCCTCTTCAATCAAGGCCTGGATCCCGTGCTCGGTCTTCGTTTCCCGCAGCATGGAAACCAGGTGCACCGCTGGCAGCTGTTGTTCCTGGACCTGTTCATGGTGACCGTTGATGGAATCAGACATTTCAGCCGGCAGTTCCCACTCCGTCCCAAGCCAACCGCCAACCTGGGCGTGGGTCCAGCCAAAGGCGCCTTGCTCCAAAGCATCCAGGCTCTGGCCACTCTCATGCTGCCAGGTCTGCAGCACTTCCCCGTACTCCTGCGGCCGGGCGTGGGCCAGCACGGGAATTGCCATGTCCTGCAACAGCCCAATGGTGAAGCATTCGCTTTGACTCACCGGATGCAGTCGGTCGGCGAGGCGCCGTGCCAGGGCCGCACGGAAGGCGGCGGTTTGCCAGAAGCGTGCAGGTTCAAAACCAGGCGCTGACTCCTTCGGCAGACTGCCCTTCACCGCGATGGCCAGGACCAGTTGTTCCAGCTGCCCTCGCCCGATGTAGTTGACGGCGTGGCCAACGTCCTTGATGGGTTGGGCGGGGGAGTAGACCGCTGAGTTGACTGTCTTCAAGACCCGCAACACCAGGCCTGGATCCCATTGCAGCGATTCCGCCACCACCTGGATGCTGGCCTCCGGATCCCGGATCACCTGCAACAGACGCATGGTAACTTTGGGAAAGGAAGGGATGTCGCTGCCCTTAAGTACTGCGTCCAGCTTGTTCTGGGTCTTCTTCTTGCTGCCAAATAGTTTCATGGGCTAATCCGCTCTCCTTGCCATCTTGCTGCTGAAGATGCTCAAAAGACCGCCGAGCATGACGTAACCGATGAACACTTGGATCATGGTCAGCAACTGGGCGGTCTGGGACTTGGGCAACACGTCACCGAAACCCAGGGTGGTGAGGGTCACGACGCTGAAATACAGGGGAGACAGTGGTGTAGGGTAGGCACCGAAGTCCACATCCACCTGGGTATAGAAGGCGGCGAACAGCAGGACAATGCCGAAGGTCAACAGGGTCCAGCGCAAAGCGCTGCGCCCACAATCACTGGTGAGCCACCAGATGTAGTACAGTGCTTGCGAATAGCGGTTGCGGTTGCGGAATTCGTGCAGGTAGTTCTGGTCCAGGATGAAGCGTCGGCAGAGATGGGCGCCGGTGAATTCCAGATCCCGGATGTCGGCGCCGATCCAGTTGGCTCGCTCATATCCATGCACTTCGGCCAGGCAGGAGCCCCGCATGTCCGCGCGATGGAAGACGGCGCCGTCCACTTGACCTTTCTCCAGATCCACCCGACGCAGATCGGCCCGGGACAGGTCGGCCCCGTGCAGGTTCACTTCCCGCAGGCGGGCTCCCTGCAAGTTGGCACAGCGCAGGTTGGCTGCTTGCATGTTGGCGCCGGAGAGGGTGGCGTTTTGCAAGTTGGCATCGGTGAATACTGCCCCTGACAGCTTGGCTAGACCCAGTCCGGTATGTTGCAGGGAGGCGCCGGCCAGCGAAGCTTCGCTCCAATCCGAACCGGAGCATTCCGCATGGTCCAGATTGGCCTGGAAGAGCTGAGTCCGCTGCATCTTGCTCTGGAAGAGAATGGTGCCTTGCAGGTTGGCCCGTGACAGGTCGCAGTCACTCAGATCCACACCAGTCAGATCCAGCCCGGATAGATCCAGGGGTTCGCCACTGTGTTGGCCGGCGCGCAACTGTTCCAGCGCGGCCAGGGCATGTTCCCGCTTGTCTGTGCCTGCGGGCGCATCGTCGATTTTCTCCACATGTCCTAGATCGGGGAGCTGGCAGTCAGCCTTGAGGTATTCGGGCCAGATGGGCCAAGATATGGGTCAAAACCGGGTGACAGGACAAGCGGTGGCAGTGCTTGCGGCTTGTGAATCCAGCCGGGCCATGGACAATGGTCAAACGGCAGTTGTGGAAGGACAAGGGAAGGTGTGGAGCAAGGCAATGAACAGAGACGGTTTTGAGCTGAGTCAGGATAGCAAAGAGTTCTGGGGTGCAGCCGTTACCATTGGCGGGGCACTGGCAATGGCTCCCATCGCCTTTTTTATATTCGATGCTAAAGCTCAGGATCTGAACGAAGGAAACCTATGGATTTACTTCTATCAAGCCCTGTTGCCCTTCTCTCTAGGCTTCACGGTAGGTGCGCAGCTTCCACTGCAGGCACTGATCGCAGGAAAGTACAAACCCCTGGGCTGCGTGTATAGACGTAAGCCCATGGCCATCTTGTTGCTGTTGGCATTGACCGGCGCCTTCCTGGTGTGGATTCTCGGGGGCGACCAGGGGTGGTGGCTAGGGGTCAGATCCATTTGGATTTCCATGGTTGGAATGCTGATGGGGCAACTGAGTGTACAGTTGTTTGTCAAGCTATGGCTTGGACGGTAGGGAGTGCCGCAGGACTGCGAAGCCGATGAGGGCAGAGAGGACGGAAGCCCCGATTACGCCAAGTCTGACCTGCACACTGAAGTCTTCGGCGGAGTGTTCAAAGGCCAGCGTGCCAATGAACAAGCTCATGGTGAAGCCAATTCCAGAGAGGATGCAAACGCCCAAGAAAGAGGTCCAGCTCGCTTCCTTGGGTAGGGCAGCGGGGCCAAAGCGAATCAGCAGCGCAGCAGTTCCGAAGACGCCGATCAATTTGCCGAAGAACAGACCTGAGGCGATTCCCAAGGTCACCGGGCTCGACAGCTCGGCGCTGGAAACTCCACTGAAGTCGACGCCTGAATTGGCAAAGGCGAACACTGGGATCACCAGCAAGGCGACCCATGGGTGCAGCGAGTGTTCCAGCAGCTTCAAGGGTGAGTGACCCAAGTCATCTTTGGCTCGCAGGGGAATGGCCAAGCCAACCGCAACACCGGCCAGAGTGGCGTGCACTCCTGACTTGAGTACGCAGACCCAAACAAAACTGCCGATGAGGAGGTAGGGGCTCAAGCGGGTTATGCCGAGCCGATTGAGTATTGCCAAGACGCCAATGCCGCCAAGGCCCAAGCCCTTCGCTGCCCATGAGATTTCCTCGGTGTAGAAGGCGGCAATGATGAGGATGGCACCCAGGTCATCAAACACTGCCAACGACAGCAGAAAGGTCTTCAGGGAAGTTGGAACCTTGTTGCCCAGTAGCATCAGAACTCCGAGAGCGAAGGCGATGTCGGTGGCAGCGGGGATGGCCCAACCCTTGATGGCCTGGGCGTCGCCGAGATTCCACAGGGCATAGATGGCAGCGGGGATTGCAATGCCGCCGAGTGCGGCAACCAAGGGGAGGGCAACTTGTCCTGGCTGCGAAAGATCTCCATCCATGACCTCGCGTTTCAGCTCCAGGGCCACCAGCAGGAAGAAGATGGCCATCAAACCATCATTCACCCAGAGCAGCAGAGGTTTGGCCAAGGACGCCTCACCAAGCCTGACTTCCAGGGGAGTACTCAGGAGAGCCTCGTAGATTGACGCCAGCTGGGAGTTGGCAAAGATCATCCCGAGAACGGTTGTTGCCAACAGCAGTAGTCCAGCCAGGGACTCCAATCGAATGAAGCTTTGGGTGTCGCCCATGCTTGGACCGTATTGCCCGCCATCTAGTGGTGTGATGCGCTCTGTTGGGGCATTTTCAGTGCAGCGCGTGCGCGACCGACTTTTTCGAGGATCTCGTCGGCGGCCTTGGTCCAAACAATCGGCTTCGGATCGTCGTTGTGGTTATCGATGTAGTCCATGATTGCTTTCTTGAGTTGAGGGACGCTGCGAAACGCGTCGCGCTTCAGGCGTTTTTGATCAAGATTGCGGAAAAACCCCTCCACGATATTGAGCCACGAGCTGCTTGTCGGGATGAAGTGCATGTGGAATCGCGGATGGCGCTTCAGCCACCGCTTAACCTTCTCATGCTTGTGTGTGGCGTAGTTGTCGGCGATGACGTGCAGATCGAGTTCAGCTGGAGTTTGCTCGTCGATCATTCTCAGGAACTTGATCCACTCCTGATGTCGATGTCGCTTCATGCAGGTTGCGATCACTTCGCCGTGACCCAACTCGATCGCGGCGAACAAGGTGGTTGTTCCGTTCCTCTTGTAGTCATGAGTCATCGTGCCGCATCGGCCCTTGACCAGTGGAAGGCTCTTCTGGGTCCGATCGAGAGCCTGAATTGACGTCTTTTCGTCCGCGCTAAAGACGAGTGCATTCTCGGGTGGATTCAGGTAGAGACCTACCACATCGCGCAGCTTCTCTTCGAACCGAGAATCGTTGCTGACCTTGAACGTCTTCACCAAGTGAGGTTTCAGACCGTTGGCCTTCCATGTGCGGTGGACCATCGACTGCGTGATTCCCATCTCCTCTGCAAGGAGTCGCGTGCTCCAGTGTGTCGCGTTCGCGGGGATCTCTTGCGTAGTCATGCGGATGATCTCACTCTCAACTTCCTCGTTCGCACGGGGACGACCTCCCCGAGGAAGGTCCTTCTCTATACCAGTGAGGCGATGCTCGCTGAAGCGGTTTCGCCAACGCCCCACAGTGTGTCGCTTGACCCTCATCTCCTCAGCTATATCCGCATTCGAGTAGCCATCAGCGGCAAGAAGGATCATTCGGGCTCGCTGAGCTTGCCTCACCGAAATTCTCCGACTGCGTGACCAATTCGTCAGGGTGCTTCGCTCGCTCTTGGTAAGTTGAATCTCTACTGCAACGCGCATCGTCTTGCCTCCAACGATACCTACGCACCGCAAGCGTAGGGAGGCTTAATATAAAGGCCTACTAATTCTGCGTCATACCACTAGGAGGGCAAGCTCGTTAGCCCATCATCTCTAGCACCGCCGCCACACACTTGTCGATGCCCTGCTGCACATGGGCGATGCTGGGGCCCAGCATGTAGGCCGGGGTGCTGACGATCTTGTTGGCTTGATCCACTACGTGCTCGGTGACCGGGCAGTCGTTGTGGGTGCAGCCCAGCTTTCTCAGGGCCTGGGCGGTGCCAGGGTCATCGCCAATGGTGAGGGTGGGGTGGTGTTCACCCAGGGCTCGGGCGATGACGGCGGGGGCGATGCAAATGGCGCCAATGGGTTTCTTGGCGGCGTGCATGTCTATCAGCAGGCGACTGACCTGCGGGTGGACCTGGCACTGGTCGCCGGTTTCGGCGAAGTCGGAGAGCACCTTGGCGGCGCCAAAGCCGCCGGGCAGGATGACCGCGTCCAGGTCTGTGGCCTTGGCTTCTTGCACGTCCTGGATCTCGCCCCGGGCAATGCGGGCGGATTCGGTGAGGGCGTTGCGAGTCTCGCCGCTGGGCTGGCCGCTGCGATGATCGATGACCTGAAACTCAACGTCCGGCGCGAAGCACTTGATCGTTACACCGGCGCGATCCAAAGCCAGGAGGGTGCAGACACTCTCGTGAATCTCTGCCCCGTCCATGAAGCCGCAGCCGGAAAGAATGACGCCAACAGTTTTGCTCATGATCAGATTCTCTTAGGCACTCAGTCTCCTGGGCACCCAGTCTCCTTGGCACTCAGTCTCTTAGGCTCCTGGTTTATTTGACTTTGACTTTCTTCACAAAGATCTTGGTCTTGATGACCTTGTCATTGCGAACCACCCAAACCTCCACTTCGCGACCCTTCTCGGTGGCATTGCTGCGGATGAAATTCCGCAGGGCGGGGAGGGTGTGGATATGAACCAACTCATTGCGCTCACCCAGGTGCATGTCTTCCACCACCTCGACGACGCCGGCAATGACGTCTCCCTTTTGCAGGTCCATGCCGTCTGAAACGGCGCCGGGATGCACATGAGTGACCACCAGGCCGGCGGCATGGATCTGGGTGGGGACACCCTCTGGATCATGTGTAAATTCTCGATAGGCGGCGGTAGCCGTCTGCTTCAGCAGGTTTGTGCTTTGCTCACCGTCGGCAAAGGAGATGGATTTTACCGCGAAGTTGGCCCGCCTGAAGATTGCCCAGGAGGCATCGCTCAAAGGTTGCAGGCTGACACTGATGCTCTTGCCTTCGCGCTCCAGCTCCAGGGGGAATTGCTGCCCGGTGGAGGCCGCGCGAAACAGCTTCATGTACTGCAGGCTGTTTAGGACCTCTTGACCTTGTGCTTTCAAGATGCGGTCACCCTTTTGGATGCCGACCTCGGCGGCGGGGCTGTAGGGAACGACGCTTTGTACCGTCACATGTCCCTGCAGGTTTTGGTTGGCATGCATGCCCAAAAAGACGCTGCGCAGTTTGTCGGAAGAGGTCAGGGTCTTGTTGAACTTCTCCCGCACGTAGTTCACTGGAATGGCGAAGCCGACCTTGGCCTGCACGCTGTTGCCGGCGCTGTTGATGCCCACCAGGTAGCCATTCAGGTCAATGAGGGCGCCACCACTGTTGCCTGGGTTGATGGCGGCATCGGTTTGTGTCAGGCCACGGAACATGCGGGCGCGGCCGCCAATCTTGATGTCGCGGTTTTTGGCGGAGACCACACCGATAGTGACGGAGTTGGCAAAGCCATGGGGGTTGCCCACGGCAATGACGGATTCACCCACTTGCAGGGAGTCGGAGTCCCCCAGATTGATGGCATCCAGCACTTCGCCAGGTTCCAGCTTGAGTTGCAACAATGCCAGGTCATCGATGCGTGAGGTACTCAGGATTTCTACTTCGTACTTTTTGCCGCTGGCCATGCTGACGAAAACCTTGTGGTCTTTGCGAGCCGCACCGTCTTTGTAAGTGGCGGCGTCCACCACGTGCCAGTTGGTGAGGGCCAGGCCGGTGGGGTCGATGATGACACCTGAACCTTGGCCAAGAAGGCGGTATTCCGAGTCGTCTACTTCGTCGTCACCGAACAGATCGTCCATGACTCCGCCATCGGTTGCGTCACTCTTCACTTTCTTGACAAAGACATTCAAAAAGCAATTGGCTCGTTCGGCGACAATGCGGGTGGCCTGGTTCTCGCGGGCCTTATGAGCGGCAGCATCTACAGGGGGGCGGATGATTAGCGGACTACTTTGATCCACCAAGGGACTCAGAATCTCACGCAGATGGCTGCGAATCCAGTCAGCAGGAATGGCAAAGCTGATGGTAGTGTCCTTCTTTTTCGCTGAGGCCTGATCTACTAGATCTTGGAACTGGTTTTCAATGTTGGCCTTGCTGTCGTTGACGCCCAACAGTTCGCCTTGGAGGTTGATCAAGGCGCCGCCGGTGTTGCTGTTGTTTATGGTGGCATCGGTTTGGAAGTGCTCCAGGGTCTTGGCATGTTGGTCGCCAACTTCTTTGGAGCGCTGCTTGGAGGAAAGGACACCAGAGCGCACCGAAAGGGTGTGGCCGTAGCGGTTGCCCAGGGCAGCCACTTTTTCGCCCAAGATGCCGTCGCCGGAGTTTGCGAGAGGTAAGAATGGCAGTTCTTCGCCTTCTGCCAAGGTGAGTTGAATCAGGGTCAGGTTCTTGTTGGTATCCTTGCTAATCACCTTGCCCGGATAGGAAAGGCCGGAGAGTAAAGTGACGATGACGTCTTTATCGGTTTCCGCCTTGCCAACAATATGGGTGTTGGTGAGCACCAGCCCCATCTTGTCTACAATCACTCCCGAGCCCACCTTGTCTTTGGGGTCTTTGCCGTAGGGATCCTTGTCGTTGACCTTCGGCATCTCTGTCACATCAGTGGGACGCACGGAGACAATGGCAGATTCAGCTTTGGCAATCACCGTGGCTATACCCTTGTGACGCAAGCTGGAGTCATTGGCGCTGGCATCCTTTGGGCTGGCGCTGGCCGCCAGCTCCTTGGCGAAGACGCGGCGAGCGGCATTGACCTTGGTAGCAAATCCGAAGCTGGAGTATGAGTTCATGATTTCATCTTCCGTAGCCTTTTTTTCATCCAACGGTGGCCGCACCATAGAAGCGTTGGCAATACCTTGAAGGTGACCACAGAGATCAAACAGAGCGCAGCCATCGGCAAAATTCTTCAGGTTGGCATCGGCAATCAGGATGTCTTCCTTGGCAACCGTCCTCGTGCCAATGCGAATGCCTCCCATGGCCTGGGCAGCGGCGCCAACAAAGCAGGCATAGATTTTCTCATCGGGTCGGGCCACTACGATCATGGTCTCGCCAGTCTTGATGGTCTGGCTGTCGCCCAGCCTGGCGCTGATCAGTTGAGTGCCTTCGGGCACGGTCGCTTGCAGTAGGGCCAGATCAGTGGCGGCGTCCCACTGCACCAGCTTGGCCGGGTATTCCACACCATCAGCAGTAAGGATCTTGATCTGGTGGTTCTCTATCTGGTTGCCTTGATCGTCGATGGCCTCTGCCACCAGATGCCAGTTGGTAAGAACCAGTCCATCGCCGCTGATGACAACGCCTGAACTGTCACGCTGTAGGCGAAAGGTGTTGTGCACGTTCATGGAGACGTGCACCACCGCTTTGTTGACCTGTTCCAGAACGTTTCTGACTTCAGTTTGCCGGATGGCCAGTTCAGCTTTGCTGAACTCGGGCACATCGATGAGCGAGTGGCGTTGTTCCTTTGGCTGTTGCGCTTGAGCAGTGGGTTCTTGCGTCTGGGCTTCTGGCAGCATGTTGCCGTTGCAGGCACCGGATAGTAGGAGCGCCAGGCTCAGGACAAGTGGCAAAAAGGAGTAGGTACTGGAAGGACTTGTCATGGGAGATCTCGCCTCTGGAAAGAGGCTGGTGTTGTTCGGTAAGGCGGTGAGAAGGGAGGCCAAGGACTGCGGTGGAATGGTTCTAGCCCTTGGCACCTTTTTTGTTGGCTTCAGCTCGTTCGATGCAGGCATCCAAGGCCCGGGACTGATTGACCAGGTAAATCAGCAGGTATCTTCTGATTCGTTCAAAGGCGTAATTCTGTTTTTTGCCGATGCCTTGGTGGCGCTGATCCAGGCCCTTGGAAATCAGTTCGACATGGGCATTCAGCTTCTTGAAATGGGGGAATGCAAAATTCCCTTCTTTCAGGATGGCGGCAAAGGCTTTCCGGTCTTTGCGCGGCTCGCCCTTGATTTGAAAGCTGTCGATTTTCTGCATCAGTGCTGGCAGTCCATCTTTCAGCTTGTGAAGCTTTTTCAGTGAGGCATTCCCCAGTTTGCCGTTGAAAGCGGAAGGGACCAGGCGCTTGCCTTTGCAAACCAGGCAAGCCAGTCCGGCGACGCCCTTGCAGGACGCACACTTCTGTGGGCCTCCTCCAGAACCGTAGGTGATTTCTCCGGTATTGCTGCATAGATAGCAGATGAAGAATCCGTGACCGCTGCAGCCTGGACAAATGGCCTCTTCCAGTGGGTTGGCCATCTTGCCTTCGCCGGCGCAAACATGGCAAGGGGCCTTGCGAGTCACTTTGCACTCAGGGCAAATCTTGGGGTCTTCGTGCACCCTGCAATGCAGGCATTCTTCCGTCTTGCGTGTTTTGCAATTCAGGCAGTTGTGGGTAGGAAACTTCTTCCACTGTAAAAGGCCCTTCTTGTCCTTTTCTGTCGGTAGTTTGAGTTCCGGCAACTCCGGGATGACCTTCTTTTCGAGCTGTGGTAATTGAAGTTGTGCCGGAAGCGCACAGGCCAGCAAAGCCAACAAGGTCAGGGTCAGAGTTGCCAGGTTCGGGGCTGTTATGATTGACTTCATGAGGTACCTGTCAGATTAAAGGACACAGCTGAGGGGCATACTTAGTGGGTATAGCGGGCTTTGTACCTTTCCAGCCGATTGCCGCGTTGGTTGATCCACTCCACTTCCACCTGGGCGCCCTTCTTGATGGGTTTCAGCGGGTAGAATACCACGGTTCCCGGTGAGGATGTGCGTCGATGATCACCATCGTCGGCGATATCCATTATCCCTTCCACGTCTTCACGGTCGTTTACCCGTACCTTGCATTTGAAGGAGTCCCGTTTTGGCATGAGAATGCTATTGCCGCAGTGGATGCTCAGAGGAAACCCCACGACCTTCAAATCTCCATGCCCATTCTTCTTCAGGAGAACCTGAAACTCCGGTCCCAGATCAGCCACCTTCACCGAGTTGGGTACCCGGGTCATCCCATTTCTGGGGTACAACCAAGTGCCGGGGCTGCGAGGTTTATTTACCAGACCTTGCGCAACATTGATGACCACAGTCTTGCCTTCCGCATACAGTCCAATGGTTTTCAGCGTGTTGACGAAGAACAGGTCACGGTAGCCTGGGTATCGCATCCATTCCTTGATGACCTTTTTAGGGTTGCTGCCCTGAGTGGAAACCATGGCCATGTGGGCGAACATGTTGCCGGGATGGGTGGAGTCGGGCAATTGTGGGTCTTGGCGCTGCTCATGTTCCGGGCCACTGAGTTCGTTCTTCTCCAAGTAGTCCGCATGGGCTTTGCAACGGCTGGAGAACCCGGCGCTCCAGTTCACCGGGGCGGCGTGGAAGTCTTCCTTGCGGATGGCGTTGATGGCATCCAACCATTTCTTGACACCGTCGCTGACCGCCAGCATGGGGTCCTTGCGGCCTTTGATGGCACGCATTACCGGGGTAGCGCCGGTAAAGAAGTCCTTCCATTCCTTGTCCAGGGTTTCCAGGCTGACCCCAGCTGCCCTTTCAAACTTTTTCTGAATCTCAATGACGCTGTGCAATCCGGCGGTCATATCCAAGTGGCGCAGCAGTGTAGGATCTCGCAGCATCAGGTAATGGCAAAATGACCAGGACTTGATACGCGCAGCATCATCGAACTTGTCGGCGGTGATCATCGGCAGGCGCTTGGCCGGGACGGTGGTTTTGCTCCAGGCCTGCTCAATGGCCAGGTCTTCCCACATGTCCATGTCAGGATTGAATTGGTCGATGTCCTCTTCTTCCGTCTGCGTGCCAATTTGTTTCTCCAAATCCACCAGGAAGGCGCGGTTGTTGCGCAGCATCAGGCCAACAAAGGTATGGCCAATCCCTTCTGATAGAGCGGCTGCCCTCACGGCGGCAAAGGTGCGAGCCACAGCGCGGACGGCGCCATCATTGACTGAGGTACTGCTGCCGGAAGCGGAAACCCTCAGCCCACCCAAGCTGGTTCCGCTAGTGTGTTCGGTTGTAAATTTGAAGGATTCCGGATTGGCGAACAAGTTTTGGTTGGCGTGGCAAATCTGTAGGAAGGTGTCCTTGCTCTTGAAGAAGCTGAACTCGGTCGAGTGCCAGTTTTTGGTATCCGGGTTGAAAAAGGCTTCGTAGCCGGCAAAGGCAACCTTCATGACGCTGTATGCACGTTCTGCTTCTATGGCAGCCTCGATGAGGAGTTCTTCCGGGAAATCGCCGCGCAAAGTGAAGTGATCCGATTTGACGCTGATGTACTCCACCTTTGCATTGTCCAGAATGTCGTGCCGGTCAGTGTCCGGTAGTCGTTCCACCTGGTACTCCTTGGCGCCTTCCTCCTTGACGATGTCATTGAGCATGATGCCCCGTTGGTAGAGCGTCTGTTCCAAGGCAGTGCCTGACAGGCCATCTGCCACATCCACCAGTTCCAGGTGCTTCTTGGCGTCTGCGTCATTGGGAGCAAAGCGCAGGAGGGTTTTGTAGTGGAACTGGGCTCGGTCATTTCGCCCCGCCTCTTGGTAGGATTTCGCCATCTCCTTGTGCGCTTTCACCAGCCGCCCTGAGATCTTCTCAAATTCCTTGCGCAGTGCCTTGGCACCGGCGGGATTGGGCTCGTCGCTTCTGGGTTTTTTGTGACCAGGCTTGCGTGACCAGGAGTTGCCCACCTTCTCATTGCCCAGGGCTGTCTGTGCCTCTTCGTTGTCCGGGTCATACAGGTTGACCACCAGTTGGTAGACACCCTGGGCCTTCTTCGGAAAGCCCTTCTTCTGGGCCTTGCTGGCGAAGGCATTGAGTGTCTTCGCCTGGCTTTTCTTGAATGCCCCTTCGTCCGGGGTCTGGGCCAAGAGGGAAGGCACGAACAAGAGAAGCAGGACACTTAGGGACAAGAATCGATTCATGATATTTGCGGGGGGCATTTCTTCATCTTGGCAAGATCTGCCGGGAAGAAACCAGTGGGCCTTTATCTATAGGCTTAAGAGTATCTATGGGCTTAAGAGCCAAATCCGAGGCATCAAGGCCATAAAAACGGCCTGGCAAAACACTTGGTTGTCAACGACAGGTGAGGCTGGCCACTCCCGGGCCAGATAGGACTAATTCTTGCAGGTTTTGCCGCAGATGCCATGGGGGAGGCTGCTTCCCTGGAAAGATAGCCGCCAAGATCGGCCTCTCTGGCGGGGCATTATCGCAAAATTGCCCTGACCCCCGGCGGTGGCTATGGTGGCCTTTGATCATGCCTTACATCAAAGACAGCGACCGAGCCCGCCTGGCCGGCGAAGAACTCCCCCTGGCCCTTAGCCCAGGAGAGCTGAATTACCTGATTACCTGCCTCTGCCGCCGTTACTGGGAGGCGGGCGGGAATTACCAGGCCATCAACGACATTCTGGGCGCCTTGGAAGGGGCCAAGCTGGAGTTCTACCGCCGGGTGGCGGCGGGCTATGAGGATGGCAAGATCCAGGCAAACGGCGACGTTTACTAGCTGAGCTGTATTAGCTGAGCTGGGCCAGCACCCGTTGCAGCACCTGGGTCAGAACCTCTTGCGGCGTTTCCAAGCTGGTCTGCCGGCACAGTTGCTGCTGGGGAAATTCATCTGGTGCCTGGAAATGCTTGCGGGCCTCAGCATAGACCAGGGGGCCGGCGTCGGATTCGGCATGGGCATCCTGGGCCCGGGCCTGTAGGCGTTGGCGAATGGTTTGCTCCGGCGGGTCCAGGTGCAAGAGCACCAGGGGCACTTGCAGTTCCCTGGCCAGGGCCAAGAAAGGCTGCCGTTGTTGTTGGCAGCGATTGCCCGCGTCCACAATGACCCAGCGCCCTTCTAACAATTTGCGGCGGGCCTTGTCCAGCAGGGCGGCATAGGTGGCGCTGGTGGCTTTGGCGGAGTAGAGATTGCTACCGAAGCTTTCTTGATCCACCTGGGCTTGCAGCGGTTGGCCATGCAGGCGTTTGCGGGTCCGGTCCGAGTTGCAGATGCTGGCGCCCAGGGGCCGGGCCATTAGCTTTGCCAGATAGCTCTTGCCGCTGGCCGGCAGACCGCAGGTAAGGATGAGGCCTGGCGGCAGGGCGTAGGACGCTGCCAGATGCAAGTAATCCAGGGCTTCGGAGGGCGGCTCTTTGCTATGGACATGGCCTAGGCAGGCAACCTTGGCCCGCACCATGGCCCGGTAACACTTGTAGAAGTTGAGCAGGTCAGGGGTGGAGGCATCACCGATTCTGGCCAGGTACTCATGCCACAGGTACTTGGCAAAGGCACGAAAGCCGCGGTGGTCCAGGTCCATCAGCAGGAAGGCCAGATCATTGGCCACATCGCCGCAGCGCAGGCGTGCGGCAAATTCCAGGCAGTCATAGATGACAATGCCTTTTTCGGTGTCATCCAGCAGGCAAATGTTACCGGCGTGCAGGTCGCCATGGCCTTCGCGGATCTTGTGCTCCGCCACCCTCTGCTGCATCAGGCCCTGCAAGGACTGCAGCTTGCTGTTGGTCCAGCTTTGCAGGTGCTGGTGCAAGGCCTGCGGCAGTTGGCCCTGGGTTTGGCGAAAGTTCTCCAGACAGTTGGCCTGGATGCTTTTGCGGTCGCCGTGCCTGTCGATGCCTTCGCCAGTGGCTGCTGTGTCGTGGAAGCGAGCCAGCACCGCCGCCAGGTGGCGCATCATCTCGTTGTCGATGTTGCCATGGTCCAGCAGGTGATCCAGCATGCGATGCGCCGGCAGGCGTTGCATTTCCACCGCATGGTCGATGATTTCAGAGCCACCGATCTTAGAGCCACCGATCTTAGAGCCACCGATCTTAGAGCCACCGATCTTAGAGCCACCGATCTTAGAGCCACCGATCTTAGAGCCACCGATCTTAGAGCCACCGATCTTAGAGCCACCGGCCTGACTCTTGCCCGGACCGTCGTGCTGGATGCTGATCTGGCCCTGGTCATCCCTGACGATGTCCACCATGCCCAGATAGACCTGTGGGGCCAGGCGCCGATTCAGACGCAATTCCTCCAGGCAGTCATGCCGGCGGGCGGCCAGGCTGGTGAAATCCAGGAAGCCCAGATCCACCGCCTTGTGCACCTTGTAGACCCGATCCCCGGCGAAGAACAACAGGGAGATGTGCGTCTGCAGGAAGCTTACCTCTGCTGGGGCATGGGGATAGGCCCGCGCTTGCATGAGCGCCTGGGTCAGCTCCTGTTCGGAAATCTCCATGGTCACCTGCCGAACGCCAGGGAGCCAGGTGGATTTTCAGGGCTCCCGGCGATGCTGGTAGGCCATGCCGGTCATGGTGAAGGTGGCGGCCCAGGGGAAGGTGTAGCTGCTCAAGCTGAAGAAGGACGCTGGTTTGAACTCCATGTGCAGGTGGGCCACACCATCGGCGCCTTGTTTCTTGGCAATGCGGACGATGTTGTCCATGCACTGTTCCATGGATGCCCGCCGCAGCGGCAACAGGCCCAGCAGATAAAACCCGCTCTCTTCCACAATGATCAGTTCGCCGGGGATGGCGTCGGCGGGCGCCGGCGCCTGGGTCAACTCCAGCGAATGCCTGGCAGAATAATCCGCCAGACTTACATGTTCGATGGAGGTACAGCTGCCCAGCAGCAGGCCAAGAGTCAAGCAGAAGAGGAGGGGGAGTCTGTTTGGGAGGCTTAGCATGATGCTCTTAGTTTCGAGCATCCCGTGGGGCAGACTTGATCCACTGTGGCAAATCTGTGGAAAATCTCGGCACTTGCTCCCCTGCAAAGTCGGCGGCTATACTCCGTTTCTCGCTAAAAGCCTTGTTGTTCCTGGTACTCACTTTCGCTCACCCATGAAGCTCCTAGACCTAACGGGCAATCATAGATCTGGTCGTAGCTCCGATTGGAGGTTGTGCTGAAGGTTACCTGGTTGCACTGGCTGGAGTACGGTGCCGTGCGCGGCTTCTTTACTCTGCTCGCCGCCTTGCCAGAAAAATTTGCCTATGCCTCTGCCGCATGGTTTGGTGAATTTTGCTTTCGCATCTCCAAGCGACGCCAGTCATATGCGCTGAAGTTCCTGCGCAACGCCTACCCCGATGCTGTTGTGGGGGATGCGGAATTGTTGGCCCTTGGCCGCCGGTCCACCGGCAACTTCGTCAAGGTGTTCATGGATATGTTGCGCATGCCCAAGATGATCAAGCAGGGCAAGTTTGCAGCGCGGGTGGACATGAGTGAGGTCGAAGCTATACCCGCCGCACCCTACATTGGCATCTCGCCGCATCTGGGTTCCTGGGAAGTGGGTGCCGTTGCCTTTGCTGCCAGAGAAGGTGAAGCGCATGGCCTGGCTCGCCTGGCCAAGAACCCCTTGCTGCAACAATTCATCTTGCGCACCCGCACCGGGATGGGGCTGCGTATCCACTCCCGCCGGGGCGGTTTTCGTCAGATGGTGCGGGCCCTGGCTGAGGGCAAAGTGGCCTTGCAATTGGTGGATCAGAACCAACGCCTGCGTGGGGTCTTCGTCCCCTTCTTCGGTCAACCAGCCAGCACCGAACGTGCTGCCGCAAGTCTGGCCCTGCGTTGTGGCTACCCGCTGGTGGTTGCCTACTGCCTGCGCCAGGGCAAGGGTTTCGATTTCAAGGTGAAGGTGCACGAAGTCATCCAACCCCAGGCCGGCAGCCATAGCAAAGCAGATGTGATTCGTCTGGTGGCGCAGATCAACCGGTCCTTGGAAGCGGCCATCCTGCAGCATCCCGAACAGTACCTTTGGGTGCATGATCGCTACCGCTGCCAACCCACGGCAGCAGATCTGGAGCTGGCCAAGCAGGCTTTGGCCAAACAGGCCCTGGAGCCTGTTCGCGCAAGCTAGTCTCCTTCCAGATCTCGGCGGAAGCGCTGCAGGAAGATCCCTACGGCTCGCCGGTCTTCGTATTGGATGTGGGCAAAGTCGGGCATGTCCTCTGAGCCCAACACCTCCAAAGGATCCTCCATGATCTCGGCGATGTCATCCGGGCTGCCTTCCAGATCTTCCAGATCCGGAGCATCCGGGGCGTCCTCGTCGCGGCTGCCGTACACCTGGCCACTGACAGGGTCCTGATGCTGGTGGCATTCCATGCAACGGAGTTGGCGCAACAAGAGGTAGCCGTGCTTTTCCGTTTCGCTGTAACCCAGTGGGTAGGGTAGTACGGCAGCGTTGTCTGCTTTGTCCCGGGCGCCGGTGTAGGTGAAAGCCAGCACCAACACAACAAGCAGGACACCCATGCTGCAGGCCCAGGGTCGTCGTCGCCAATGGCGTTGCTTACCTCGATCCACGAAGGGCAACAACAGCAGGCCTAGCAGCAACAGGTTGGGCAACCAAAAACTGCCCAGGCTTTCCCAGGGGCCTTGGAACACTTTCAACAGTTGGAACATTGCCAGGAAGTACCAGTCGGGCCGCGGGTCATAACCGCCGTCCGCCGGATCAGCCAAGGCTTCCAAAGGTGCACGGAAGGAACTGGCCAGCACAAACAAGACAGCTGCCACAAGCACACCCAGCAAGGCTTCCTTGAATACATGGTGGGGGAAGTACGGCAGGCCTTTCTCTCCTTCATCACCCACGACTTTTTGCGGCGCAGCAATCCCGTGTCGTTGGATCAGAAATAGGTGGATGCCCAACACCGCCAACAAGCCCAGGGGCAGCAACAGCACATGAATGATGTAGAAGCGGGTCAGGGTGGGGGCACCCACTGTGTCACCGCCGTTGAGTGCCTGGCGCAGGCTGTCCCCCAGCATCGGCGCCTTGCCGGCGATCTCGGTGCCCACCTTGGTGGCGAAGTAGGCCTTCTGGTCCCAGGGCAGCAGGTAGCCGGTGAAACCAAAACCCAGCACCAGACAGAACAGGATGACACCGCTGACCCAGGTGAGTTCGCGGGGCGCCTTGTATGCCCCGCTGAAGAATACCCGCAGCATGTGCAGGCCAAGGAGGATGACTGCCGCCGAAGCGCCGAAGTGGTGCAGGGATCGGCTCAAGGTTCCGTAGGCCACGTCCTGTTCCAGGGCGCGGATGGAGTCATAGGCCAGGCCGGTGGTGGGCACGTAGTGGAAGGCCAGGGCAATGCCACTGCAGAACTGCAGGAACAACACGGTGAGGGCAGCAAAGCCCAGGCAGCGCAAAAAACCAATGCCCTGGGGCAGGCGCTTGTGCGTCATGGTGCAGCGCCAGACGCCCAACAATCCCAGGCGATGTTCGAGGAAGTTCAGCATCTACAGGTCTAACAGATAAAGCATGCCTTCATCCAATTGGTAACGCAGGCGCCGCAGGGGAGCGGGAGGTGGTCCATCCAACACTTCGCCGGTGGCGGAAAACTTACCACCGTGGCAGGGGCAGAGCAGGGCTGGGCCTTGGTCTGTAGCTTGCGCATCCATCTGCACCCGACGATGTTGCACCGGGCAGCTCAGGTGGGTGCATTCGCCGGACATGACAATGATGGCGCCGTCTTTGGCCGGGTCACGGGTGAGGAAAACCACCTTGCTCACCTGGGTCATGGCCGGGCCTTCCCGCATGGGATAGCTCACCACCCGTTCCAGGATGCCCGTGGCGGGCACGTCATTCGGCTTGCACAGAGCCAATCGTAGTGGGCGGTCGCGCCCTACAGGTGCCAGGGCGGTGCGCAGCCCCAACCAGAGTCCGCCGAGGACGGGGATGCTGCAAAGCCCCAGGGTCACGGTACTGAGAAAGCTGCGGCGGCTGTTTTGGGCTGCTTGCATGGTGGCGGTGCTAGGGCAGGAATGCTCTACGCCTACCGATAATCCCGTTAGCAAGGAATCGCAAGGACTTATGAAATGCCGCAGGGACCGGAGCCCCATTTCTGGAGCCCCGGTCCCTGGGTAAGCCGAGGCAGTGCCCCGGCCTGTCTAGGCGATTCTTAGCGAATCATGGGGTGGTGGTCATCGGCACCCAGTTGGTGCCCAGCTGGAAGGTGTCACAACCAACACCGCAGCCGTTGCTGGTATAGACCAGTGCAGCATGGTGCAGGGTGACGCCCAGCGGAGCAGGTGTCGGGCCAAAGGTGTTCAAGCTAGGCGTGGCCTTGCCAAAACCATCCAAGGTGCTCTTCCAACCGGCAAAGGTGGGAGCGCCACCGCCCAGCTGGGTGAGACCAATGACAAAGCTGGTCAATGGATCCGGCTGGTTCAGGGGGATCACCACGCCAGGGGCCATGGTGACACCAGGGGTATCGCCACTAGCAGCAAAGCCGGTGAACAACCAGTAGTTCTTGCCAGCATTGATCACACCAGCATCGATGGTCATGGTCTGGGAGTTGGCCACACTTAGCGACAACAGGTGCCTGTCCGCCGTCAGGGACAGCGGAGTGCCGGAGATCACACTAAGGCGGCCGTGATTGAATCCGGTGTCGTCAAAGTTACCCAGGGTACCGTCAGGTCCGGGGCCAGGGGTGTCAGTGGGATCATCCCAACCAATCGCACCAACCACGATGTCGATGATACCATCACTGTTCACATCGCCAAGGCCGCTCACGGACCGGCCGAATTGTTCACCGCTTTCGAAATAGCCGAAGCCGGAAAAGAGAATCATGGCGCCATTCTCGCCATCTCTGGTCCACAGCGTCGAACCATCCTTGCCGGAATACACATACACACGGCCATTGCCACGAATATCATCGAAGGTGTCGATAGTACCGTCGGGGCCCAATAGATCAGCATCCCAACCATCTGCACCGGCCACGACGTCGGGGGTACCATCCGAGTTCATATCGCCGGCGCCGCTATAAGATATACCCATGAAGTCATTCGCGTTCTCGCCATCGCGGGTCCACAGCGTGCTGCCGTCCTTGCCGGAATACATATAGATACGACCCGCGCTATTCAGCTCGTCGCCGTTGCCCGGGGTGCCGTCGGGGTCCGGATCATAGCCACGCGCACCGACCGCGATGTCGATGATGCCATCAAGATCCACATCACCGGCGGAGCTCATGGCATTAATGCCCTGGTTGTCATTCTTGTTCTCGCCATCTCTGGTCCACAGAGTAGTGCCATCCTTACCGGTAAGCATATATATGCGGCCAGCGTTACTCTGCTCGTCGCCATTGCCCGGGGTGCCGTCGGGATCCGAGTCATAGCCAACCGCACTGGCCACGATGTCGGGGGTGCCATCACCGTTCACATCGCCGATGCCTTTCACACTGGAATGACCCAGGGAGTCAGCTGCGTTCTCGCCATCTCTGGTCCACAGCGTCGTGCCGTCCTTGCCGGAATGCACATACACTCGGCCTGCGCCGCTCAACTCGTCGCCGGATCCCGGGGTGCCGTCGGGATCCGGACTATAGAGAGGGGCGCTGGCAACAATGTCGTCGTAGCCATCAAGATTCACATCGCCTGCGCCGGTCGCGGTGCCCAGCTTGTTCTCCGCGTTCTCGCCATTGTGGAAATAGACCACGCTTTGGCCCTGAGCCAGGGCCGGAAGCAGGGTCATGGCCCCCAGCAGCAAGGCTGGGACCCCCAGGTTCTGGGAGATGGAGGAATGGGAATTCACATTTCCAATCATGGTACTTGCGCCTCCTGGCGCATGGGAATCAGAGAGAGAAATCGTCATCAAGATGCTTGATGACGCAGGGAAAGGATCCGCTTGCAGTGCCGAGGTGGCGGTCGCAGGAGAATCCACGGATTCCTTCTGAGCCACGACTTGCGCCACAGCTTTGGGGGAAACATCAGGAATAGTCACTTGCCCTCTATCGGGGGCCATCAAGGTCACCGCCAGGGCGGCCGCCGTCAGGGTTCCGGCAGCAACCCCCAGGACCAGAGTCGACGAAGTCGAGGCGACTTTGGCGGCAACGGCAGTGGCCTTGGAGAGAATGGCTTCCCGCGTAGCAGCCAAGCCGCTTGCGGGTGTGGTAAGAACAGCTATTCCAGCAAGGAGACTGGCAGGCATTGCTTTGCGCAGCATCTCCATACCGCGGGAGAGTTGCTTGCGCACATTCACCGGTGTGCGGTGCAAGTTCAGAGCGATCTCTGAAGAGGGAAGGCCGTAACGCAGATGCAAGCTCAACACGGGCCGGTAGACTTCAGGCAACTTGGCAATGGCCTCAGTGACTGCGCTGGAAAGCTCCTTCCCCTCCAACAAATCATGCGGACCGGTTCGCTTCGTATCTGAAAGATCGGCGGTTTTGTGCTGATTAATCAGTTCCGAGCGATAACCCATGGCCCGCCGCCGGGCTCGGGCTTCGTTCACCATGATGCCACCGAGCCAGGAGGCCACATGCCCCTTGCATGTGTAATCTGCGCGACACTCGATGGCAGTGAGGAAGGTGGCCTGCAGCAGGTCATCGGCCTCATGGATGTCCCTTGTCAGGTGGTTTGCCATCTGCAGCAGCTGGCTGCAGGTGCCATCGAAAACCTTGGCCAGGTCTCCAGGGTCTTTAGACTGCTGGTAACTGACGAAGGCTTGGTCAATGCATGTAGGCGACAATGGCATAGTGCTACTTAGGGATATGAAATCCGAATTTGTGACCGGAAAAATTGAATCGCTGCAAGGTTACTTGGCTTGCTCGCTCCTGGGGCCCTGTTTAGCCCTTCCCCAGGCCCTAATCAGGCAATTACCCCGCAGCGGAAACGGCTCCCCCTCCCTGTACCATGTTGCCAGGTGATGTTCTCCACTTTGGACATGCCATGAATGCAACAAGGACCGAGACTCCTAGATGGAATCTCAGTCCTTGCTGCAGCCGAGGCAGTGCCCGGCCTGTTCAGGCGATTCTTAGAGAATCATGGGGTGGTGGTCATGGGCACCCAGTTGGTGGCCAACTGGAAGGTGTCACAGCCAGTGCCACAGCCATTCGCTGTGTAGATCAGGGCAGCATGGTGTAGGGTGACGCCCAGGGGAGCAGGCGTCGGGCCAAAGGTGTTCAGCGAAGGTGAAGCCTTGCCTACGCCATCCAAGGTGCTCTTCCAAGCGCTAAAGGTGGGAGCACCACCACCCAGCTGGGTGAGACCAATGACAAAGCTGGTCAGCGGATCCGGCTGGTTCAGTGGGATCACCACGCCAGGGGCCATGGTGACACCAGGGGTGCTGCCAGAGGCGGCAAAGCCGGTGAACAGCCAGTAGTTCTTGCCTGCATTGACCACACCCGCATCGATGGTCATGGTCTGGGAATTGGCCACGCTCAAGGACAACTGGTGGGTGTCCGCCGTCAAAGACAGGGGAGAGCTGGAGATCACGTAGCTTATGCCCTGCTCCCCTGTTTCATCTCCGGTACCGGCAGTACCGTCGGGGCCGAGTTCTGCTGGGTCACTTCTATGCTTCGCGCCGATCACAACATCATCGATGCCATCCACATTCACATCGCCAAAACCACTAACGGCTATGCCTGCCCAGTCATCAGCTCCACCATCGAAGGACCACAATACCCTTGTTCCGGCAGCAGGATTGCCGGAAAGAGCATAAGTCCGGCCATTGTTAAGGCTTTCATCACCTGTACCAGTAGTACCATCAGGGCCAACGAGATCTGCATCCCACAAATAAGCCCCGCCTACTGCATCGGCATAGCCGTCTCCATCTATGTCACTGGTACCGCTCACGGCCCAACCCAGCCGGTCGCCAAAGCCCTCACCATCGAAGCGCCACAACTTCCTTGTCACGGCTGCAGGATTGCCGGAAAGAGCATAAACGGCACCGCCGTCAGTAACTTCGTCGCCGGATCCCGCAGTACCGTCTGGATCCGAGTCATAGCGATAAGCCCCAGCAACAACGTCAACAAAGCCATCGATATCCATATCGCCATTGCCACTCACTGACTGGCCTAATAGGTCACTCTTGGCTTCGCCATCATAAGTCCACAAGGTCCTTGTCACGGCTGCGGGGTCACCAGAAAAAGCATATACTCGACCACCGCTAAGAAAGTCATCAGCAGTACCAGATGTGCCGTCGGGCCCCGCTGGATCAAAGCCAGTTGCACCAGCAAAGACGTCGCTGAAGCCATCAAAGTCAACATCGCTGCCGCCACCTACTGACCTGCCCAGCAAATCAAACTTGACCCCGCCATCAAAAGTCCACAAGGTCCTTGTCACGGCTGCGGGGTCACCTGAAAGAGCGTAAACCCGGCCCGCCTGGCCTAGATCATCAGCAGTACCAAAAGTGCCATCAGGCCCCACTGGATCATAGGCAAACGCACCTGCAACAACGTCGTTATAGCCATCAAAGTTGACATCGCCGGCGCCGCTTACTGCAGACAACGAATCATTATTTCTCTCACCCGTGAAGGTCCACAGCACCCTTGTTACAGCTGCGGGATCACCTGAAAGAGCGTAAACACGGCCGTTGGACTTATTATCATCGGCGGTATTGTAGGTGCCATCAGGACCGAAGGTGTCCACATCCCAGGTTGGTGAATTTACCACAACATCGGGAATGCCATCACCATTCAAATCACCGGCGCCGCTTACCGCAGCGCCCAATTGCTCCCCATCAGGAAACCAGTTCGAAAAACTGCTGTTTGGACGCATTTGCCCCATAGGGCCGTCAAAGTGCCACAATTCGAGTCCATTGGCACCGGAATACACACATACGCGGCCATTGAATTGCTCATCATCATTGACATCGTCAGACGTACCTAGAGTGCCATCTGGACCAGCCACGGGACCAACGACATTGTCAGGACCATCGAAATCAACATCATAATTGGGCACGCCAACCATGATGTCAGCGTAGCCATCCCCGTTCACGTCGCCGGCAGAACCCACGGCACTCCCCAGGCGGTCATCACCATTTTCGCCTTCGAGATTGTAGATTACGTTTTGGCCCTGGCCCAGGGTCGGAAGCAGGGTCATGGCCCCCAGCAGCAGGCTGGAGATGCCCAGGTTTTGGGTGAGGGAGAAAGGGAAGTTCATATTATTAGTCATGGGATCTACGCCTCCTGGCGCATGGGTTTCAGGGTTGGAAATCGCCAGCAACACACGTGACGACGGGGAGAAAGGATCCGCTTGCAGTGCCACCGAAGCGGTTGCAAAAGAATCCACGGATCCCTTCTGAGCCACGACTTGTGCCGTAGCCTGGGGGGAAAGTTCATCTAAGGTCACTTGCCCTCTATCGGGGGCGAACAACGACACCGCCAGGGCGGCTGCCGTCAGGGTTCCGGCAGCAACCCCCAGGACCAGTTTGCCCAAGGCCAGAGCCGACGAAGTCGAGGTGGCGGACTGGGCCGCCAGGGATACTGCGGCCTTGTTGAGGATGACCTCCCGCATGGTCGCCAGCCCGGTGACCGGAGTGGTCAGCACCACCGCCCCGGCTATCAAGCTGGCGGGGAGCGCTTTGCGAAGGTTGTTGATGCCACGGCTGATCTGTTTGCGGATGGACCCTGCCGGTCGCTCCATGCTGGCAGCAATCTCGGCAGCGGAAAGGCCATAGCGGATGTGGAGGTTCATGATCAGGCGCAGTGACTCCGGCATATTGCTGATGGCCTGCCGGACCATCTCGGATGTTTCTTGCCGCTGCAGAAGTTCGCTGGGACCTTCCTTGCTCAAATCCATCAGGGTCTGCAGCTGCTCTTGCCCACCATTCGACAACACATCACGACCCTGGGAGCGGCGGTGGAGCCTGGCCCGGTTCACCAGGATGCCAAACAGCCAGGAGATCACATGCCCCTTGGGTTTGTACTGGGTGCGGCATTCGATGGCGGTCAGGTAGGTCGCCTGCACCAAGTCATCCGCGGCGTTCATGTCCGAGGTCAGGTGCTGGGCGGACTCCAGCAGGCGGGTGGCGGTACCATCGAAGACTTCGCCAAGGTGATCAGGATTCCCGCTCTGCTGAAAACGAAGGAAAGCAAGGTCGATATTGTTGAGTTCCAGGGACATAGCAACTTGAAAGAACCTGAGGGGCAGTAAGCGCGGCCAATTATCTGAGATTCTTTTGCAATAGCGCCAAACAGGCAGCCAAGCAGCGCCCTGATCCCGGGTGCAACCCGGCACATGGGTGACACTTTTGTACGGGCACATGGGTAACACTTTCTGGGGGAGGCAGGATTGCGACCCACAATGCTCATTTTCAGGGATTCAGGGGCTAGAGCATGGGGGGAGCCTCTTGAGCCAGGGAAATGAGGATTTCGGCAAGCGACCCCCCATATTCGCTACTCAGTATATGGGCCCTCCCCCCTACTCGCTGATTTTTGGCAGGGGGATCACGACCCTGGACCGCTCATGCAGCACTCCCAGCTGCATGCAGCCGAGATGGACAATCCATACGTCGTCATCCACATGTTCCAGGCCGATGCTCTCGCCTACCAGTGCATCCCCTATAAAGACATAGCCTCCAGCCCATTTCATGGTGCCATCCTTTCGCACTTGTCGGACAGCAAAGTCATCTGAGTATTCATGCTGCGGCAGCCTTGAAGGCATAGTCCTCCGCGAAGGCGCGTAGACTTCGGCTGGCACTTGCATGTCTAGAGCTTCATGCGGGCGCTCTTCATTGTAGATGGATTGAAATCGTGAAAATGCAGCCTGCTGGGTTCGAATTGTTTTGTAAGGAGGGTTGGCAGTCTCTGCCTTCAAGGTTTCATGAAATCGCTCGTGACGACCATTCTGATCTGGTCTACCTGGCTCAATAAACATTGGTCGAATTCCAAGCCGTATCATCCAAACTCCTAAGCGAGAAATCCCGCCAATGCCCCTCGACCCAAACGGAGACCCGTTATCGCTAAGCATGTAGAGAGGTAGGCCATACTGCCTAAATGCACCTGCCAAGCAGCGGCGCACGTCCAACAGCTTCGGCGAGACCAATGCACGGCACTCCAGCGACAGGCGGCTAAAGGCATCATTCACCGTCAGTGGATCACAGCGAGTGCCATCTCCGACACAAAACCAGCCCTTGTAGTCTATGGACCAAACGTCATTGGGTGCTTGTGGTTGAATCAACGACAATGTACTGGGCTGCCGCCGCAAACGTCGGGGACGAGACATGACGACACCCGCCCGTTTCAACACAGCATGCACTGTGCTCCTTGCCGGCAAAACTTCTTCCGGGTGCTCTCGTGCCAGTACAGCTCGGATCTTTTTGGATCCCCAAGTTGGGTAGTGTTTTCGTACCCGCAAAATCGCCGCCTCCACTCTTGGTGGGGCTTGATTGGGATGCCGCTTTGGCGCTCTGGATCTGTCCCGTAGACCTTCAGGTCCTTCATCACGATATCGAGCCAGGATCTTGTAGCCAGTTTTCCGGCTAACCCCAAACCGCTCGCACAGTTCTGTCATCGACAGGCGGCCATCTTGGTGGGCCGCCACAAACTTCAAACGCTCATTCACAGGGTCTGTCTCGCACCAGGTCATCCGGCACAAGAGACCCCAGCGCCACCCCAAGGCCACGCCAAAGTGTTACCCATGTGCCCGGACTGATTTGTTACCTATGTAACCGGTCCGGACCCCCGAAGCGACCTTACGCTGCAGGGTATTGAAGGCACACCCCTTTGGGCATGCCATGAATGCAACAAGGACCAAGACTCCTAGACGGAATCTCAGTCCTTGCTGCAGCCGAGGCAGTGCCCCGGCCTGTTCAGGCGATTCTTAGCGAATCATGGGGTGGTGGTCATCGGCACCCAGTTGGTACCCAACTGGAAGGTGTCACAGCCAACGCCACAGCCATCCGAGGTGTAGACCAGGGCAGCATGGTGCAGGGTGACGCCTAGAGGTGCCGGCGTGGGGCCAAAGGTGTTCAGGGAAGGCGAAGCCTTGCCCGCACCATCCAAGGTGCTCTTCCAGCCGGCAAAGGTGGGAGCGCCACCACCCAGTTGGGTGAGACCAATGACAAAGCTGGTCAAGGGATCAGGCTGGTTCAGGGGGATCACCACACCAGGGGCCATGGTGACACCAGGGGTATCGCCAGAGGCAGCAAAGCCGGTGAACAACCAGTAGTTCTTCAGTGCATTGCTGATACCCGCATCAATGGTCAGGGTCTGAGAGTTGGCCACGCCGACGGACAGCAAGTGTTTGTCCGTCGTCAGGGACATTGGTGCACTGGAAAGCACGTAGACGCGACCAATATTACTGGTCTCCTCACCGCCGCACCATCCGGTAGGACACGGCGAAGGACTGCAGGGCAGGCGACACTGGCGCCGTACCCTGAACCCTGTTGGACATGATGAAGCGCCAGTTGACATAGCGCAGGTCCTGCGGCAGGAAGCTTTCGGAGGGCCCACCAAACTTGTTGGTGAACTCATGATCCGTCAACTGCTGGATGTCTGAGGTGTAGTCCGTCACGTTGCGGTTATAGAGATAGGTCCAGGTCTTCCGCTCTGCACCAGTGTCTAGTGTGGGACGATCATCAAAGCGACGGATGTGGGCATCCCCAGCTTTGCGTGGGTCCAGGGGAAAGTTGTCGGCGGTGGGTGGGTTGCCCTGACTCAGGAGAGCCCAAGGCTCAGGATCCACCGGCCCAGCACCGCGGAACTCCGCCACCACCGAAGTGCCCGCTGGCAGTTGTTGGAAAGGTGGTTGGATGTCCACCGCAAAATCAGGCACCAAACCATTGCCTGCGGGGTACGGGCCCAGTCTTGGATCGCCGGTTCCTGTGTCTGGCACACGGTGTGGGTTAAAGAGATCCACAAAACCGTTGGTGGCCACAGTCTGGCGCTTCAAGAAATCCGCCATGATCCAATACACCGAATTGTCGCCGGGAAGGGTTTTTATTCCTGCGAGGGTTCGCCCGCCAACTGCGGTAGTCCAGCCTGGATCTCCTGGCCCCACAGTCACCCCATCACCATTCCCCAGGCCACCGGCAGAATAGGCACGGAAATAGGGCGTCGGATTGCCCGCACCAATGCTGATCTGCCAACCATTCAGCCCCGAGGCCAGGTAGGGGTCGCCCAAGGGCAATTCGGGAGAGTCCGGCAGCACCATAAAGTCCGCCAATAGGGGCAGGGCAATGCTGCCCACCATGCCATCGGTGATGTGTTCAGGGGCGCCTGAAACCAGACTCCCAGGGCGCTGCGGGTACCAAGCACCCGGGTTGCTCACAAGCTTGCCTGGATCTCCAGTGATGGGCATGCCCATGCCCCCAGCAAAGGGTGAGCGCAGATAAGTCGTCGGCCCGTATTGGTTGATGTTCAAACCATTCATTCCGCCCTGATCCATGCTCCTCTCATCCCGCCAAACGAAAAGGGGATCCCGGAAGCCCCGACTGGTGGCATCCTCGAAAGGCGGCAAGGGCAAGAACCGGTTGACGCCCTGGGGCTCATGGACCACATCATTGGGACTGATCTTCAGGCTTGCATCTTGGAAGGCTGGATGGGCTGCTGCTTGTGACTCAACAATGCCGAGCAAATCCAAGTTCCGGACATAGTTGTCTTGGAACTTAAATTTCAGGCCAGAGAACTCCATGTAGGGGACGTTGAAGGGGTCCACGCAAAGTTCCGGCCGGTATTCCGAATGCCCTAGATAGAGGGAGACGTTATCAAACTCGTCAAAGCTGATGGGATTGTCGCGGAAGGGGCACCAGTACATCTGCTCCACGTCCAAGTTGAAATCTTGCGGATCGGTACGGGACAGGCTCAAGTCAATCTCTCGCCAGAGCGTCTGTAGGCGGCAGCCGAAGGGATTGAGTGGGTTTTGGATGGGGAAGCCAAAACCATTGGCAGTGGAGATACGGACGCTGATGGGACCACCAAAGTGCAGGGAGGATGATGTGATGCACCACCTCAGGTCACTGGTCTGCGGCGGCGGTGGCGCCTGGTTACGATCGTCCACCACCTTGCGGATGCGACTGGTTTCCCGGGCCCGCAAGCCTTGGCCAGATGTGACCCGTACTGGGCCAAACAGGTCATCTACGGACTGGGCAGCGGCTGAGCCGGCAGCAGCCTTGGCATCTACTTCGGCATCCAGGTAGAGACTGGGCCGCTCGTCTTCGTCGCTGTCCTGGAAACGACGCACCACATAGACTGCCAGGTTATCGGCAAAGCGCGGCGTGTCGGCTCCGGGGAGCGTGCCCGTGTCCAAGGTGAAATCCAAGGCCAGACTCTGGATCCCCGACTTCGACTGCAGGTCCAAGGCATTGCCCGCCAGGTCAGTGATCCCCAGCGGCCCAGCCATCAGGTGCAGGAAGTACCTTAAGGGATCTCCCGCTGCAGCGGCCTGGCGCATGGCCTCGTCCAGATAGAATCCCTGGGTCGGCTGCAAGAGCAGGCTGCTCTGGGAACCATCCTGATCCAACACCTGGCTATAGATGAGATGGGGAGTGGCGAACTTGGCATGGAAGCTCCGGCTGTCCACCAGGCTGGGATCCATGTCCCTCTCCGCCAAAAACTGGCTGATGGCAGTACGATCAAAGAGGTTGCGGGTGGCGAAGAACATGCTTTCCAAAGGCTTGAGTGCACCCAGGTTGATGGGCTTGCTGAAGCGCAATTGCACACCTGCAAAAGGCGAGATGTTGGCATTGGTTCGCCTGGTTTCTCCTACACCGGATAAGGGTGCTGGGCTGAAGCTCAGGAAATTGTGCGGATCATCCCAGTACAATTCACCGGTAACGGGATTGGGTCGGTCGCCGGTGAATTCCGCCTGCAACACCGCCAGTGGTGCACGTGCAACAAGGAAGGCATCTCGCTCCGGACCGGGGCCTGGTAAACCGGCCAAGAGACTGGGGTCCAAAGACTGCAGCAGGTCTGCCCCATCCAAAGCTAGCACCTCACGCACCAACACTCGCACCCGGGGCACCGCAGGCTGACCCAGATCGTCCACCGGATCCTGCAGGACTTCCAAGCTGGCCACCGGTTTGTCAGGTGGATTGGCATACAAGACCAGCACGTCGCCCTGATCCAGTTCATGGGCGATGCCGTTCTTGAATATCGTCAACTGCTTGAAACCGGATGCAGCACTCGAAACCCCTTCCACATACATCTGCATGCGCCCCAGCAAGCGCGGCGGCAAGCCATCCCGCAAGAACCCCGAAGCGATGAGATTGGAATGGTCCCGCTGGTTGCCGGAGCGGAAATCTCTTACCACCGACAAGAAGCCATCATTGTTGATGCCAGTGCGATTGTCTCGGGATTCCTTATGCAAACCTGGGAGATGCAAAGGGCCTTCCAAAGCCAAGGCCAAGCGAATGTTTGCAGTCAACTGGTTGATGGATTCAGGCAGACCGGCGGCCGAATTCTTGGAGCCGTACTGCAGGCCTTCGCTGCCAATGAACACGGGATCCAGAAGCATCTCATTGCCACGCACCACCACCCTGCTGGCAATGGGGCGAAAACTGCCAGTGGCATCGTTGGCGAATTCCAAAAGCTGCACCGCCTGCGTATTCTTCACCCCCGTGACTTGGCCCTGTGCATCCCGCTGCACAAAGAAGTCGTCGCCCACTTGCAGGTCGGCGGAAAAGCTGAGACGCAGGGCAGCATTGCGCGGCACCAGGGGACAAGTTCGATTGCCGCCATCTACCAAACACAGCTGATCGTCCAAGGCGGCAAAGGCGGCGGCGAACTCAGCGGATTCCAGGTCACGAGTAATGAGCAAGCGCGGTTGCAGAGTGTCCGGGTTGCTACCAAAGAAATCGTACAAATTTTCTGAGCCTGCTTTGTCATCGTTGGCCTGGCGCTGGTCCTGGATATCCATGCCCAGAAGAGCGTCAGCTTGCACCAGTTCGGGCACCTGCAAATTGCCAACCATCCGCAGGCCATAGACATCCGCCAAGCGTCCCCAATGCACCTGCAGTAATTCGACCTTGCGGGAATCGCTGCTACCCAGTCCTCCAATCTTGCTTGGCGCGCCACCATCGCAGGCTGCCAAGAGCAGGAGGGCGCCGAGCAAGCAGGGCTTACTCCTGACCACAAACCCTACTGGCAGCGCAAACGCCACCGGAATCCTGACAAGTTGGTCTAGGTTGAGCATGTTGGTTGCGGGGGGAAATGAAGGCGAACTGAACGGGAGCAGGGACCAGAACTCCCAACATGTGGAAGCCCCAGTCCCTGCAGCAGCCGAGGCAGTGCCTCGGCTGGATTTCGCGTTTCTGGGATTCTAAGGGGTCGTCGTCATCGGCACCCAGTTGGTGGCCAACTGGAAGGTGTCACAACCAAGGCCACAGCCGTTGCTGGTGTAAACCAGTGCAGCATGGTGCAGGGTAACGCCCAGAGGTGCAGGCGTTGGGCCAAAGGTGTTCAGGGAAGGAGTCGCCTTGCCGCTGCCACTCAGGGTGCTCTTCCAACCTGCAAAGGTGGGAGCGCCACCGCCCAGCTGGGTGAGACCAATGACGAAGCTGGTCAAGGGATCAGGCTGGTTCAGGGGGATCACCACGCCAGGGGCCATGGTGACACCGGGGGTGTCGCCACTAGCAGCAAAGCCGGTGAAGAGCCAGTAGTTCTTACCAGCATTACTCACACCCGCATCGATGGTCATGGTCTGAGAATTGGCCACGCTCAGGGACAACTCATGCGCGTCCGCCGTCAGGGACCGCGCAACACTGGAGATCACAACGGCTCGACCGTGGGCCTTATTCGGTGCATCCGCCGGGTCAGCCCAATTGTTACCACCCACAATCATATCGGGGAAGCCGTCGGCGTTCGCGTCGCCGGCGCCGGCTAAGCCCGCCAAATTTTCTTGATGGTTCTGGCTTTCGTAGGTAAAGAGCAGACTGCCATCCTTGCCGGAGAATGTCTGCGCCCGACCAGAGTTGGTGAGTTCATCGCCGGTGCCCGGAGTGCCGTCGGGATCTAAATCATATCCCCACTGCCCAACTCCAACGTCGTCGTAGCCATCCAGGTTCCAATCGCCAACACCGTCTACGTCGCTGCCAAAGCCGGAACTGGGCACCCCATTTAGGGTAAGGAGCACAGAGTTGTCAAAGCCAGAATACACATACGCCCGGCCGCCTATCTCGTCGCCAGTGTTCGGAGTGCCGTCAGGGTCATCTTTATACTGTTCCGCAGAAGCTATGTAATCGAGGAAACCATCTAGGTTCGTATCGCCTGCGCTTTCCACCGCCGTGCCCAGAGCTGAACCCGAATCGAAATATAAACCCCCACAGCAATTGATGAACAATATGCCGCCTTGCGCACCATAGACCGTAGAAAGCGTCGTGCCATCCTTGCCGGAAACTATATCTACACGACCATTGCCGCGAAGATCATCAAAGATTTCGTCACCGGTACCTGGAGTGCCGTCTGGGCCAGGTGTTTGTTCGGCGGCAGTATTGTCGGGCCCGTCAAGGTCCAAGTCAGCGCCTTCCGAAGCGATCACCACGTCGTCATATCCATCACCATTCATATCACCAACGCCAGCTGAATCCTTCAGCCAGTCTTCCTTGGCCAAACCCATCCTGGTCCAAATTACCGAACCATCCTTGCCGGAAAGAGCAACGATCCGGCCTGCAGCGAGGGTCTCGTCACCGGTGCCTGGAATGCCATCGGGGTCCACATCGTAGAACTGCTGGCCGGCTCCGATGTCGGCATAGCCATCCCCGTTCACGTCACCGATAGCACCCATGGCCCTACCTATGCCAGAGCTAGAGGTGCTGCTGGGTTCAGTGCCTTCGACGGTCCACAGGTTTGAGCCATCCTTACCGGAAATCGCATACACACGGCCACCATTGCTGACGTCATCCACGGTGCCCACAGTCCCATCGGGGCCAGCATCATAGCCCTGCGAACCAACCCCAAGGTCAGGGTGACCATCCAGGTTCATATCGCCAGGAGCACAAATGAACAGCCCAAAGGCCTCGCTGGTCTTACCAGTGAGTTCGAACAGCACCGTTCCACTTTTGCCTGAATAAATACGGACCATACCGGCACTAGAGATCTCGTCACCGCTGCCTGGAGTGCCATCAGGGTCGCTATCCCATAGATAAGCACCCGCCGCCACGTCGTCATATCCATCAAGGTCGACGTCACCGAGACCTGCGATGGCGCCACCACCCAGGCGGTCTGAATCGTTGTCGCCGCCGTGGTTGTAGAGCACATTCTGTGATGAGGCCAAAGCCGGAAGCAAGATCATGGCACCCATCAACAGGCTTGAGACCCTCAAGTGCTGAAGGGGGGAGAAAAGTTTCAAACTGCTATTATTATTCATGGTGGTTATGGTCCTATTTGAACTAGAGCCAGGGAATGACATCACTCTACGTGATGACGGGGAGAAAGGATCCGCTTGCAGTACCACCGAAGCGGTCGCAAGAGAATCTACGAATCCCTTTGGGGCTTCGACATGCGCCGTAGCCTTGGGGGAAAGTTCATCAAAGGTCACTTGCCCTTTATCGGGGGCGAACAACGACACTGCCAGGGTGGCTGCCGTTAGAGTTCCGGCAACAACCCCCAGGACCAGGTTGCCCAGAGTGAAGGTGGAGGAGTTGGCGGCCATGGCTGTTGCCTTGGCCACCAAAGTCTCGCGCATGGCCGCCAGTCCATTCACCGGCGTGGTCAGGACCACAGAGCCCGCAATGAAGCTGGCTGGTAACGTCCTTCGCAGCATTTCCAGGCCCCGTGAAAGTTGCTTGCGGACCGTGCCTGGCCCGCGTTGCAGAGCAGTGGCAATTTCTTGCGGAGTGAAGCCATAGCGTAAGTGCATGACCAGCACAGGCTGGTAGAGCTCAGGCTGATTCTTGATGGCGTCACTGACCGCTTGTGAGAGCTCTTTCGCCTCCGCTTTTTTACTGGGGCAAGAGCCTTCCGTCAGCTCATCCAGGTTCACTGCCTTGCCGCTGCGTGCGGCCACCCGGCGCTGGTAGCGCGCCGTGTTGGTCAAGATGCCGATCAACCATGGCAGGACCTTGCCTTCGGGCTTGTAGTCAGCCCGCCGTTCCATGGCCACCAGGAAGGTGGCCTGGACAAGATCCTCGGCATCGTTGGTGTTGCCCGCAAGATGCAGCGAGACCCGCAGCAGCTCGCCCGCCGTCAGGTCGAAGACCTGGGCCAGGGCTTTGGGATCACCGGTTTGCTGGAATGAGCAAAACGCGCGTTCTATGGTCTGGTGTGACATGCAGTTCCTCTTGACTGGCAGGTCTCCCCCGTGACATAGATTATGTGTTTTCTGCTGAAATGTGTGGTTTCTCAGGGCCGTAAATAGGGCTCAATGCTTCTTCCACCCATGCTTGCGGATCCAAGTGGTGTGGTGCACCCAGTTGGGGCATTTTAGGTGCGGCGCGTGCGCGGACAGCCTCTGCTAGGATTTCGGCAAACAAACCCAGCTGACAAACCTGCGCCCCCGTACTCGGTCCAAAGAGGATCTTCCCCTGCACTGCCGCTGTTTGCCCAACGGACCCCATTCCACACCTGCAAACTGGTTCAAACTGCAGCTCACTTCCGCTCTCTCTCATTGCTCAGAACGCTCTGCATCGGCTTCCATGATTCCTGTATCAGATGGCTGCCGCAGGAAGGCCCAGACATGACCGTGAGTCACATCGTGTACTATGTACTTTTTCTTCACCATGTACTCCTCCTGAGACTTGAACTCCTTCTCGAGAGCCAGATACCTCTTGTCTGTCTTGTACAGGGCGGCAATCATCTTCTGCAGTTCTTGCGCCTGCTGGGGGCTCAGCTTCTGATCCGTAGAAAGACCATGCTCCAGCCTGAACTTCTGGCGCGATTGCTCTTCAAGAGCTTCGCGCTTCACCATGATTTCCATCCAAAGAGCAAGGGCAGCATCCTTCTCTACACGTTGGGCATCGGTCCATTCCGGCTGTTTCCCAGCAGTTCTGCAGTAGTCCCCAACAAGCAGGTCCAGGCGGCCATCCTCATTCCAGTCCACTACACAGAGTTTGCTGCGGATGCCTCGACGGACAGTTAGGCTATTCATCCTGCCCTTGGGTACCAGAGTCACGCCGGCAGCCAGCTTCGGTACGCCCTCTAAAGCAAGATTGCGAAAGAAGATGATCGCACCATTATCTTCGCTCACCAGCAAATCCAACTGGCCGTCGCCATCCCAATCTGCAATGCAGGGTCCAGCGTCCTTTTCTACGACCAGGGCCTTGCCATCCACCGCAATGGGTACTGGGCTGGCAAAAGCTGGCACCTTGCTTTTACCCGCATTGGCAATCCAGTACACCTCGCCATTGATGTTGCCAACAATCAAGTCCAGGTCGCCATCCTGATCCCAGTCAGCGGCGAAGACAGCCGAGGCACGACCGACCCCCAGGTTCTTCCCGTCCCTGCCCTTGAGAATCTTCCCAGCTTCGAAGCTGGCATCGCCTTTGCCGGCAAAGAGATACATGTCACCGGGGTTGTAGGAGCCGGAGATCATGTCTTCATACCCGTCACCGTTCAGGTCCACCAACTGGGGACCAAAGCCGACGCATCAACCAGTTGGGACCTTGCCAGTGGTACCGCCAGCCTGGAAGAAGCTGAATTCTTCAAACCTGGGCTGTCCCTTATTGCCCACGTTCTTGTAGATGCGCAGGGCCCCCTTGTCCTGGTAATTCTCTTCACCAAACTGACCAACCAATAGGTCCTTTAGTCCATCCCCGTCCATATCTGCAAAGAATGGGGCGGCATGGCCATGATCCACATCGATGGGCTTGTCTCCTGCAAGGATCTGAAATGGAGCATGAAGCTCGGGACTTAGTTGACCTTCTCTCTGCGCAGCAATGGATGACAGGAAAAGCAGAAGGCAGCAAATTGGCTGATGGGCTTTCATAACAGTTTTATTATTTTTGGAAGGGGGGGGTAGGAAAGCCTTAGGAACCAGCGCCTCGGAATATCGAAGCTCTGGCCCCTGCAACGGCTGAAACAGTGGCGGAGGGCTTTACCCTTTTCACAGCGTCGTCGTCATGGGTACCCAGTTGGTGGCCTGGACAAGATCCTCGGCATCGTTGGTGTTGCCCGCAAGATGCAGCGAGACCCGCAGCAGCTCGCCCGCCCACAGGTCGTAGACCTGGGCCAGGGCTTTAGGGTCACCGGTTTGCTGGAAGGAGCAAAAGGCGCGTTCGATGGTCTGGTGTGACATGCAGTTTCTCTTGACTGGCAGGTCTCCCTCGTGACATAGATTATGTGATTTCTGCTGAAATGTGCGGTTTCTCAGGGCCGCAAATAGAGCTCAAAGCCTCTTCCACCCCCATGCATGCGGCTTAGCATGAGAGGAATGCCCACCATTCTGCATGCTGACATGGACGCTTTTTATGCCTCCATCGAACAGCGGGATCATCCCCAGTTGCAAAACCAGCCGGTCATCGTCGGCGGTACCGGGCGACGGGGCGTGGTGGCGGCGGCTTCCTACGAAGCTCGGCGTTTTGGCGTGCGCTCCGCCATGCCCACTGCGAGAGCGAAAGAGCTCTGCCCAAAGGCCCACTACATGGCGCCGCGCATGTCGGTCTATGTGCAGGTGTCGCAGCAGATTCGTCAGGTCTTCGATAGCTTCACGCCGCTGGTGGAGCCTTTGTCCTTGGATGAAGCCTTCCTGGATGTCACCGGCAGCCATGCCCTCTTTGGTTCCGGCGAGGAAATTGCGCAAAAGCTGAAGGTGCAGGTGAAGAGCGCCACCGGCTTGACCATTTCTGTAGGCGTTGCTGCCTGCAAGTACGTGGCCAAGGTGGCCTCTGACCTGCAAAAGCCCGATGGTCTGGTGCTGGTGCCAGCCGGAACCGAGATAGGCTTCCTGGCGCCCCTATCCCTGTCCCGTCTGTGGGGAGTGGGGCCCAAGTCCCTGGCTCGTTTGCAGGGCCTGGGTTTCTCTAACATCGGTGACCTGCAAAAGCTGGATCTCAAGCAAATGCAAAGCCTGCTCGGCCAAAACCAGGGTGAGCACTACCACCAGCTCTGTCGCGGCTTGGATGATCGAGCGGTGAGCCCGGAGCGACAGGTGAAATCCGTGAGCCACGAGCAGACCTTTCAGCAGGATCTGCGGGGTCCGGATGCCTGCGGCCAGGTCCTGTTGCGACTGAGCGAACTTGTGGGGCGGCGGCTGCGGCGCCAGGGCCTGCGTGGCCGAACCGTTTGCTTGAAGCGACGGGATCCCAACTTCAACACCCAGCTGCGCCAGGCCAAGTTGCCCGCTGCCAGCGACGATGACCTGGGCATCTACCAATTGGCCATGCAGTTGTGGGAGGGCATGGAGCAGCCACAGGTCCCCGTGCGCCTGCTGGGGGTGGCAGTGCGGGATCTGGAAACCGCCTCCGCACCGGCGCAGGGTGGCTTGTTTGCCCCTGAGCCCGGCAAGTCCAAGGAGCTCTCGCAGGCCCTGGATCGCATCCGCGACCGTTTTGGCGAGGATGCCATCCAGCATGGTCTGGGGGATCTTTAGGCCAAGCCGCCCTTTCAAATTGCTGCAGCAAGCGCAACACTGCGCAGGCCTATGACTGACACTCCCAAGCCCTATCCCCAGGTGGATCCTCAGCTGCGTTTCCCCAAGCTGGAAGAAGGTGTGCTCGCCTATTGGAAAGAGCACAAGATCTTCGAGGCCTCGGTGCAACAGCGCCCGGCGGGAGAGCAGGGTGGCAATGAGTATGTGTTCTTTGACGGCCCGCCCTTTGCCAATGGTCTACCGCATTATGGCCACCTGCTGACGGGCTACGTGAAGGATGTGATCCCGCGCTACCAGACCATGCGGGGCCGCCGGGTGGAGCGGCGTTTTGGTTGGGACTGTCATGGCCTGCCGGCGGAGCTGGAGGCGGAAAAGGAACTCAAGGTTTCCGGTCGTCAGGAGATCCTGAAACTGGGCATCGAGCCCTTCAACCAGGCCTGCCAGACCTCGGTGCTGAAGTACACAGGTGAGTGGGAGAACTATGTCACCCGCCAGGCACGTTGGGTGGACTTCGAACACGATTACAAGACCATGGATGCTTCCTACATGGAGAGCGTCATGTGGGCCTTCAAGCAGCTCTTCGACAAGGGTCTGGTGTACGAAGGCCATCGGGTGATGCCGTACTCCTGGGCGGTGGAAACGCCCCTGAGCAACTTCGAAACCCGATTGGACAACTCCTACCGGCCCCGGCAGGATCCGGCCATCACCGTGGCCATCACCCTGCAGCCGCAATCAGGCGACGCCGGTCCGTTGCAAATTCTGGTGTGGACCACCACGCCCTGGACCCTGCCTTCCAACCTGGCGCTGGCGGTGGGCGAAGACATTGAATATGTGGTGATGAAGAACGGCGAAGGGCGTCGTCTCATCGTTGGTCGGGATACCTTGGCTAGTTACGAGAAGGAACTGGCGGGCTTCGAAGAAGAGAGCTCTATACAAGGTAAGGACCTGGTGGGGCGCAGCTATGAACCCCTGTTTCCGTACTTCAAGGGACACCAAGGCGCCTTCCAGGTTCTTCACGGTGATTTTGTGGATACCAGCGAAGGTACTGGCACCGTGCATCTGGCGCCGGGCTTTGGCGAAGACGACCAGCGGGTATGCGAAGCGATGGGCATTGTGCTGGTCTGCCCAGTAGACGAGAAGGGTCGCTTCACTACCGAAGTGTCGGACTACCAGGGTCAAAACGTCCTGGAAACCAACAAGGCCATCATCCGTCGCCTGAAGGAAGAGGGCGTGCTCATCAAGCATGTCACCTACGAGCATAACTACCCGCACTGTTGGCGCACGGACACGCCGCTGATCTTCAAGGCGGTGAGTTCCTGGTATGTGAAGGTTACCCAGATCAAGGACCGCATGGTGGAACTGAACCAGGAGATCAACTGGATCCCGGGCCACATCAAGGACGGTCAGTTCGGCAAGTGGTTGGCCAATGCGAGGGACTGGTCCATCAGCCGCAACCGTTTCTGGGGTTCACCCATTCCGGTGTGGAAGAGTGATGATCCCAGCTACCCGCGGCTGGATGTCTATGGCAGCAAGGCAGAGTTGGAGCGGGACTTTGGTGTCAAGGTGGACAACCTGCATCGCCCCTTCATCGATGAGCTGACAAGGCCCAACCCGGACGATCCCACGGGCAAGAGCATGATGCGGCGGGTGGACGAGGTGTTGGACTGCTGGTTTGAATCCGGCTCCATGCCCTTCGCCCAGGTGCACTATCCCTTTGAGAACAAGGAGTGGTTCGAGAGTCACTTCCCGGCGGACTTCATCGTCGAGTACGTGGCCCAGACCCGGGGTTGGTTCTACACCATGGTGGTGTTGGCCACCGCCCTGTTCGACCGGCACCCCTTCAAGAACTGCATCTGTCATGGTGTGGTCTTGGATGAGCATGGGCAAAAGCTGAGCAAGCGTCTGCAGAACTATCCCAGCCCAGAGGAGATGTTCAACACCCACGGGTCCGACGCCCTGCGTTGGTTCCTCATGTCGTCGGCCATCCTTAGGGGCAACGACTTGCAGATCGACAAGGAAGGCAAGTCCATCGGCGAGATCGTGCGTCTGGTGCTGAACCCGATCTGGAACGGCTATTACTTCTTCACTCTCTATGCCAACACCGATGGCATCAAGGCCAGCTTCCGCACCGACAGTAAGCAGCGTTTGGATCGCTACATCCTGGCGAAGACCCGGGAGTTGGTGGACCAGGTGGAAGAAAGCCTGGATGCCTATGATCTGTCAGGCGCCTGTACCCGGGTCACCGCATTCTTGGATGCGCTGAACAACTGGTACATCCGCCGTAGCCGCGATCGTTTCTGGCGATCCAGCAAAGACCAGGACAAGGTGGATGCCTACGACACCTTGTTCACGGTGCTCACCACAGTGTGTCAGGTGGCGGCGCCGTTGTTGCCCATGCTCACCGAAGAGGTCTACCGTGGTTTGACTGGCGAGCAGTCCGTGCACCTGGTGGACTGGCCCGACGCCAAGGCCCTGCCGGAAGATCATGATCTGGTGGCAGACATGGACCGAGCGCGGGACGCCTGCTCCACTGGTCTGGCCCTGCGGGAAGCACATAAGTTGCGCATTCGTTTACCACTGCAAAGCCTCACTCTGGCGGGCCATGACTCGGAGCGCCTGCAACCCTTCGCCGATCTGATTGGTGACGAGTTGAACGTGAAGGAAGTGCGCTTCACCGAGGAGATCGAAGAGTTTGGTTCCTTCCAGTTGCAGGTGAACGCCAAGGTCATGGGGCCCAAGTTGGGTCAGGACATGAAGAAGGTGATGACCGCCAGCAAGACTGGCCAGTGGAAGATCCTGGATGACGGCCGCGCCGAAGTGGGCGGGCATGTTTTGGAGGAGAACGAATTCAGCATGCGTCTTGCAGCTAAAGAAGGCGTGGCCAGCCAGGCCCTCAGCAGCAACGATGCGGTGGTGGTGTTGGATGTGAATGTGACCGAGGAGCTGGAGCACGAAGGCCTGGCTCGGGATCTGGTGCGCATGGTGCAGCAGGCGCGCAAGGAAGCGGGCTTGCACATCGCCGATCACATCGAGTTGAGTTTGCAATTGCCCGATGCCCTGCGCCCGGCCATCGAAAAGCACGCCGGCTACATCGCGGAACAGACCCTGGCGGATGCCCTGGGTTATGACCCAGCCAAGGACGGCATGTTTGCCCAAGAGGGGCAACTGGCTGGCTCGGCGGTGACCATCGCCCTGCAGCGGCAGGGTTAGAGGGCATGGGGTACCTCTGCTTTTTGGGCAGGCAATGACCAATGGTTCTACAGGCCTACTTAGAGCCCAATACCGTTTTGTACTTCGAAGCTTTTATCCAATCGCTCCAAAACTCTACTTTCATATGCCACCTCTCATCGAGGTCCTTGGTCCAGCAACTGCGGTCCTCATAGGGAACGAATTGAGCCCCAGTAAAATGCTTCAGCGAGCATGAGAAGTCCCCGCCAACTTCATTGTAGCGGGCTTTAAGGCCATTAAAGCTCTGCTCCAGGATGAAGGCTCTCTGTCGATCATCAAGGTGATCAGAGGTGATGCTAAGCAACTGTCCAAGAGTATAGGCAGCAAAGAGCTTGTCGTTGGGGTTGGCAGAGTCAGCCAATGCGAGCAGATCTTCTCGAAGCGAGTTCTGGTAATCGCTTCTATAGAGAATGTAAGCCAGAATGTAGTGGTGGCTGTGTCCATGATCCCAGGCTGCGCACAGATCTGGTAACGCTTCATTCTTGTTATCTAGTGGTGTGATGCGCTCTGTTGGGGCATTTTCAGTGCAGCGCGTGCGCGACCGACTTTTTCGAGGATCTCGTCGGCGGCCTTGGTCCAAACAATCGGCTTCGGATCGTCGTTGTGGTTATCGATGTAGTCCATGATTGCTTTCTTGAGTTGAGGGACGCTGCGAAACGCGTCGCGCTTCAGGCGTTTTTGATCAAGATTGCGGAAAAACCCCTCCACGATATTGAGCCACGAGCTGCTTGTCGGGATGAAGTGCATGTGGAATCGCGGATGGCGCTTCAGCCACCGCTTAACCTTCTCATGCTTGTGTGTGGCGTAGTTGTCGGCGATGACGTGCAGATCGAGTTCAGCTGGAGTTTGCTCGTCGATCATTCTCAGGAACTTGATCCACTCCTGATGTCGATGTCGCTTCATGCAGGTTGCGATCACTTCGCCGTGACCCAACTCGATCGCGGCGAACAAGGTGGTTGTTCCGTTCCTCTTGTAGTCATGAGTCATCGTGCCGCATCGGCCCTTGACCAGTGGAAGGCTCTTCTGGGTCCGATCGAGAGCCTGAATTGACGTCTTTTCGTCCGCGCTAAAGACGAGTGCATTCTCGGGTGGATTCAGGTAGAGACCTACCACATCGCGCAGCTTCTCTTCGAACCGAGAATCGTTGCTGACCTTGAACGTCTTCACCAAGTGAGGTTTCAGACCGTTGGCCTTCCATGTGCGGTGGACCATCGACTGCGTGATTCCCATCTCCTCTGCAAGGAGTCGCGTGCTCCAGTGTGTCGCGTTCGCGGGGATCTCTTGCGTAGTCATGCGGATGATCTCACTCTCAACTTCCTCGTTCGCACGGGGACGACCTCCCCGAGGAAGGTCCTTCTCTATACCAGTGAGGCGATGCTCGCTGAAGCGGTTTCGCCAACGCCCCACAGTGTGTCGCTTGACCCTCATCTCCTCAGCTATATCCGCATTCGAGTAGCCATCAGCGGCAAGAAGGATCATTCGGGCTCGCTGAGCTTGCCTCACCGAAATTCTCCGACTGCGTGACCAATTCGTCAGGGTGCTTCGCTCGCTCTTGGTAAGTTGAATCTCTACTGCAACGCGCATCGTCTTGCCTCCAACGATACCTACGCACCGCAAGCGTAGGGAGGCTTAATATAAAGGCCTACTAATTCTGCGTCATACCACTAGCAACTCTCCGAGTGCCTCAATATAGATGTCGGCATCTCCATGGCCGTCACCGCCAAAGGTGATGAGGTCTCTGACTAGGGGGTGATAGTGAGAGTTGCCAAAGATTCCCGTGCAGGTGATGAAATACAGAATGATTGACAGAGCGATTGCGCAATCCCCAAGACAGATCCTTAATGGGCGATGACTTCTGTTTTGTGGCATGAGAATTCTGCTCCCTAGCCGCCCTGCAGTACGCGGACGTAGCCGGCGATGCCGTTCAGCAACATTTGTACTGCCAGCATGATCAGGATCATGCCCATGAGGCGCTCCATGGCGCGCAGGCCGCGATGGCCAAGCACCCGGTTCAAAGTGGTGGAGGCAAAGAGCACGATGGCGCTGGCGACCCAGGCCAGCATCAGGGCCAGAAACAATTCACCGCTCTGATCGGGCTTGGCCTTGGCCATGAGCAGCAGGGAAGCCAGGATGGAAGGGCCGGCAATGAAGGGGATGGCCAGGGGAACGATGAAGGGCTCAGCATCTCCTTCGTCGCTTTCGCCCATGATCCAACCAGAAGCTGGCGGGAAGATCATCTTCAAGGCAATGAGAAAGAGGATGATGCCGCCGGCAATGCTGATGGCTTCCGGCTGCAGACCGAACAGGTCCAGGAAGTGTTGCCCGAAGAACAGGAAGCCCAGCATGATGATGAGGGCCACCAGTTTTTCTCGCAGGAGGACAAAGCGACGGCGACGGGCACTGAGTTTCTTGGTCAGCGCCAAGAACAGGGGCACGTTGCCGATAGGGTCCATGATCAGCAGGAGAGTCAGGGCGGCGGACAGGATTTCCATGCCCGGCGTTCTAGCGCAAAGGGAGGAATTCTTCCTCTACTCTTATCAAATGCTAAGCACGTCCCTGCCCTGACCTGGTTCCCCCAGGTATGAAAGAGCGCTAGCATTCCCCCGGCATCAGTCGAGCTCATCTGCGAGCTCATTCAGGACAGATGCTATTTCCGCTCACCTTCACCCAGGTTGTTCCATGTCCCAGATCAGTTCCCTGTTCCTTCCCGCCGCACTTCTCTCTGCAGCACCTCTCTCTGTAGCGCTGTTCCTCTGCACGGGTCTCGCGGCTCAGCAAGGCAGCGCCGTCTACGAAGTCACCTTCACCTCCACTTGGACCAGCACTACGCATCCGGTGGACTTTCCACCGGGGCCGCACTTCTCGCCTTTGATCGGTGGCACTCACAATGCCGCGACCCAGTTCTGGGCCCCCGGCATTATTGCCACCGACGGTATTGAAGACATGGCGGAGAGTGGCTCGACTGGTGTGTTGAGCAATGAGATCCAGGCGAAGATCAACACCGGCGATGCCAACAGTCTGATTCTTGGCAGTAGTCTCACTTCACCCGGCTCCAGTACCGTTCGTTTCACTATCGATGCGAGTCATTCCCATTTGAGCATGGTGTCCATGCTGGCGCCCAGCCCGGATTGGTTCGTGGGGATCACCGGCGTCAACTTGATTCAGAATGGTCTCTGGGTCGAGGACATGGTGATCCCGGCTCAGGTCTGGGATGCGGGCACCGACAGTGGCACCACCTACAACTCCGCAAATCAGGACACCAACCCGGCGGTGGTGATCGCCGGGGTGACGACGGCGTCGGGACCGTTCATGAACCTGCCCGGACCAGTGGGCGACTGGACCATCCAGCGCATTGCCAGTGGCCTGGTCTATGGCTGTGGGATCAACCCTGCCGACAGCCTGACGATCCAAAGTGGCGAGCCGCTATTGGGGCAGACCGTGCGGGTTGAAGTGGATGATCCCACTGGCACCATGCCCAACGGTGCCACCACCCTGCTGTTCTTCGGTGCAGCGCCGGATCCGGCGGTGCCCTGCGGCACGCAGATTCCTGGCTGGGGTTTCGGTGGGGGGCCAGGTGAACTGCTGATCACTGCGGTTGTCTTCAACGTGCAGGGCGGGACCTGGCAAGGTAACCCGATTCCCTTTGATCTGAACGTGCCCAATCAGGTCAGTCTGATCGGTGGCCTGGTCTATGCTCAGGGCGTGATTGGCAACGCAAACGGATTGGGCCTGACGGACGCGGTTGAGTTTCGCCTCGGACAATAGCCCCTGAGTTACCTGTCCGAAATAAACAGAGCTGCTATGCGTTGCCAGGATTCCATTGAAGGATGTAGGCATGCATAGCATCACCAACGAGGAACGCTTGGAGCGCCGGCAACGCAGGCAAAGGCGCCTGGGTCATCACCTGGTGCCGACGGAAGTGCCCCTGGGTATCAAGGTTGTTGCCATCCTCATGGTCCTGCAGGGGGTTCTCGGCGGCATCGGGGTGTTGGATAGTTTGCTGACACGGGCTGCAGACTTTCGGGAAGCGTTGCTTTTCTGCTGGGTGCCGCCATTGCATCTTTTGCTGGGCATTGCCCTCTACCGGGGTTCAGCCTTGGCTCTGCAGCTGGTGACCTGGGTCCAGGCTGCCTTCTTTGCTTGGGTGTTGTGGCAGGCCGTTCAGGCTTACCCAGACCATGGGTCTTCTGACACCGCTGGGGTTGAATATATCATCGGGGCGTTCATTGGCCTTGCTGTCTACGGTGGTCCTCTCCTCTATCTGCTGTTGGCTCGCAAGAACCTCCGGGCCTACCTGGAAGGTAGGAAGAACACTGCTCGGTGAGCTATTTCAGGGCACCGTAGTCATGGGCACCGTGTTAGTGGCCAACTGGAAGGTGTCACAGCCAGCCCCGCAACCACCAGCCGTGTAAACAAGGGCGGCACGATAAGAGGTGATGCCAATTGGCACAGGCACAGGGCCCTGGGTATTCACAGAAGCTGTAGCTTGACCGCTTGCATCTAGAGTGCCCTTCCAGCCCACAAAGGTCGGTGCACCACCACCCAACAAGGTGAGATTGATAACAATGCCAGTGAGGGCATCGGGGTTAAGCGGAATAGTGACACCAGGTGTCAAAGTCACTCCCGGAGTTGTGCCACTGGCAGCGAAGTTAGTAAAGATCCAATAGCTCTTCAGCGCGTTGCTAAGTCCCGCATCTACAAAGAAGCTTTGACTGCTGGCTTCGCCTACAGACATCAGGTGGGTGTCGGTGGTCAGGGGGAGAGTCTTGCCGGAGACCGAAACAGCATAGGCTTGGAGGGGCCCAAAAAGACCTCCAGCATCAGAAGCCCCCACAATGAAGTCCGGGCAGCCATCGCCATTCATGTCTCCTCCTCCGCTCACACAAGGAGTGAACCCACCACCTACGGGGAGGGGGCGGGCCATGGTGTAGATGGTGGAGCCATCCTTGCCAGAAAATACACCTACGGACCCCAAGTTTGGCAGCGAGAAGCCTGCGTGAAGCGATGCGCCAATTAGATCGGGAAATCCATCATTGTTGAGATCTCCAGCATCGCTTACGGACCAGCCAAGGTGTGCACTTTGTGAGATGCCTTCGAAGATATGGAGAACTGATGAGTCCTTGCCTGAATGCACAATCATGCGACCAGCTCTATTAACGTCGTCGCCGTTGCCCAGAGTGCCGTCAGGATCTGAATAAGCGTATGGTGCACCAGTCACGATGTCTGCGTAACCATCACCATTCACATCTCCTGCGCCACTCACAGCCCACCCGAATTGATCTCCAATAGCAGCAGCATTCAGGGTATTAAGAACAGAGCCATCTTTTCCTGAGTACAAACGGACAAAGCCGGATCCGGATGGGCGCTGACCAGGAGCTCCTGCAATGATGTCGGGGTAACCGTCACCATTGACATCCCCCGCATCGCTTACTGTCCATCCGAACCAATCGTCGGCGCTTTCTTCAAAATATATGTAGAGTCCCGCTCCGTCCTTGCCGGAAATCACACGGATGTATCCTGGTCGAATCGTGCTGGCATGACTTGCAACCCCAGCAGCAATGTCCGCGTAGCCATCACCATTGACATCCCCGGCACCACTTACTGTTGCTCCGAATCCTGCGCCGAGGGTTAGACCCGGAGAGGTGTGCAGAATGCTCCCGTCAGCCCCCGAGAACACTCGCGCACTACCAGTATCCGTGCCGGTAACGTCGTCACCTGGCATGCCTACTATCAAGTCTGCATACCCATCTCCGTTCACATCCCCGGCGTCGCTTACCGATCGGCCCAATACATCCCCAGCTTGATCGCCATGAAAGGAGTAGAGGGTGATGCCGTCTATTCCGGAAAACACAAAAGCGCTGCCGGAATTTTCCCCATTGGCATCACCACCAAAGTCTCCCACTATCACATCAGAATAGCCATCGCCGTTCACATCTCCTGCATCACTCACATACCATCCGATCGACAATGCATCTTGGGATTCGTCAATGAAGGTATAGAGAATACTCTGACCGGATGCAAAGTGGGCAAAGAGCGAGATGACGACCGACACGAGAACGATGCGCATAAGAAACTCCTTCCACAAAAGAGGGGGGCAAGCCACCGCAGACTGTAGCTGATGATGAGTTGTATGGGAACGGGGCTCCAGTCCCGGTGATTGAAGCTCCACAATTTGTTGGAGAAATTACCGGCGTGCATCTCAACCTATCTGCTGGCAAGGAGATGGCCCTGTGACATTCTCAAGCGGTAAAGCCGTCTCAGCTGTTCAAGAGGTTGTTCAGTCCTTCCCAAAAGACCAGCTTGTACTCGCCGTCCAAGCGGACCATGAGGATGTGTACACCCAGATGATCCAGCATCTGGAAATGCTCTGGCTTCCCACCAGTCTTCTCCATGAGAAAGGCATCCAGCAGGCCCCATTCCTTCACTGAGCGAAGATGATTGGAAGGCACCTTGGTCGTGAACTTATCCATGTGTTGGTCCAGGAGAATCTTCATCGCTGCATGGGAGTAGGAGAAGTCTCCCGTGTGGGTGGTCGGTTGTTTCTCTTGCATGGAATGTACGACGGCGCCCTGTGAGTACTTAGCTGGCTTGGCCGATTCGGGGAACTTGTGCTGGTACACGTGAAGGTTCACGCCCTCGTAGTCTTCGGCAAGTGCATGGGTGTAGATTGCCCGCAACGCCTTCTCCGGCGTGTCCGCCTTTCCGCTATTGCCTTGGGGCATACTCGAGCAAGCGCCCAGGGTCGCCAGCAGAAATGCCAACAGAGAACTCATCCGCCAGTGATCTTGCATTTTGTCTATCATGAAACCGTCTCATAATGTTCCTGAACCCGCTTCTTGCGCTTAAGGGGGCATTATACCACCGCCAGACCAGGCTAGAGGAGGGCTATCCATGCTGCTGCCGGCATGAATTCTTCCCATTCCTCTTGGCAAATGCGGATGGGATCCCAGCCATTGGGTTAAAATGGCAGTCGCCGTGTGTTCCTCTCTTCCATTGCACCCTGACCCCTTGGAGTTTCTGACATGATCCTGCAACAGCTTTACCTGGGATGCCTTTCTCAAGCCTCCTATCTCATCGCCGATGAGGACAGCGGCGTCGCCGCGGTGGTGGACCCGCGCCGCGACATTGATGAATACGTGCAGCTTGCCAGTGACAAGGGACTGAAGATTGCCCACGTCATCCTGACCCACTTCCATGCCGACTTCATTTCTGGCCATGTGGAGTTGCAGGAAAAGTTCGGCGCCAAGATCTACCTGGGCAAGGGCGCTGAGGCGGAGTACGACTTTGTGCCCCTGGCGGACGGCGATGAAATCCAGATGGGCACGGTACGCCTGCAGACCCTGGCCACTCCTGGGCACACGCCGGAAAGCATCTGTGTGCTGGTGTTCGACGAGAGCAAGGACAAGGAGAAGCCCCATGCCGTGTGCACCGGCGACACCCTGTTCGTCGGGGATGTGGGGCGCCCCGACCTCATGGCTTGTGTCGGTGTCACCGCTGAACAGCTGGCCGGGCAGTTGTTTGAATCCGTGCACCAGAAGCTCCTGCCTCTGCCCGACGAAACCCTGGTCTATCCCGGTCACGGTGCTGGCTCCATGTGTGGCAAGAACCTAAGCAGCGAGACCTCTTCCACCATTGGCCAGCAGCGACAGTTCAACTACGCCCTGCAACCCATGAGTAAGGCCGCCTTCGTCAGCATGCTCACTGCCAACCAACCGGCGGCGCCGGCCTACTTCGCCATGGATGCTGGTATGAACAAGAAGCAGCGCCCCAGCATGACCCAGACCGTGGACAAGGCCCTGCGTCCCCTGCCCTTGGCGGATTTCTTACGCCTGCAACAAGCTGGTGCCCAGGTATTGGATGTGCGCGATGCCAAGGCCTATGCCCACGGCCACCTGCATGGCAGCATCAACATTGGTCTGGGTGGCAAGTTCGCCACCTGGTGTGGCAGCATTCTGGATCTGCATCAACCCATTCTCATCCTGGGTGAGTCGGGCCAGGAGGAGGAAGCGATTTCACGTCTGGGTCGCATTGGCTTGGATAATGTGTCGGGTTTCCTGGAAGGGGGGATGTATGCGGTGGGCTTGCATCCTGAAATCATGCGTCATTCCGGGCGGGTCACTGTGGAAGAGTTGGATCAGCACCTGGCGGCCAAGGCCGAGCCCTTCCTCTTGGATGTGCGCGGTCCGGCGGAATACGAAATTGGTGCCATTGTCGGCTGCGTGCACATCCCGCTGAATCATTTGCAGGAGCGCATGGGCGAGGTGCCCCTGGATCGGCCGGTGGTGGTCTACTGCGCCAGTGGCTACCGCTCCGCCATTGCCATGAGCCTGCTGGAGAACGGCGGCCACCTGGATGTGGTGGACCTCATCGGTGGGCAGGCTGCTTGGTTGGAGGCGCAGGGACCGGGTTAGCCGGAGTCGCTAGCGCCTGCTTTCTTCCTGCACCAACTTGGGGATGAGTTGTCGCAGGCGCTTGGCCCGATTCATCGGGTCCGGGTGCGTACTCAACATCTCCGGGCCGCGCTCCGGGTTCAGCTTGGCCATGCGTTCCCAGAGTAGGGGAGCGGCGTTGGGGTTGTAGCCGGCGCGAATGGCATAGCGCAGGCCGATTTCATCGGCTTCACTTTCGTGCAGGCGACTGAAGGGCAGGAGAACACCCAGTTGTGAGCCGCCGCTCAAGGCGGCGACGATAGCAGCCTTGGTGCCGCCATCCATGTTGGTCCACTCCTCCAAGCCGACAGTGGCGCCAAGCATGGTCAGTTGGACCAGCACATTCTGGCTCATGCGTTCATTGCCATGGCCGGAGGTTGCATGGGCCACCTCATGGCCCAACACGGCGGCCAGACCGTCTTCGTCCTGAGTAACCCGCAGGATGCCGGTGTAGACGGCGACCTTGCCGCCGGGCATGGCGTAGGCGTTGACCACGTCTGGTGCGTTCAGGAGTTTGAATTCCCAGTCGTAGTTTTTGCCAGAGGCTTTGGCGATGCGATGGCCCACCCTTTGCACCATCTCTGCATCTGCAGTACCTGTGACTTCTGGGAACTTGCCGGTCTCATCCGCATAGGCCTGGGTAGCCATGCTGACCATGAGGCTCTCCGGAAACAGCCGCAGGGCGGAGCGCCCGGTCTCCGGCACGGTGAAGCAGGAGTTCAACAGCAAGAAGAAGGGCAGGAACAGGTAGGCGGCGCGGGAAGTTTTCACCAGGGCAGTGTAAACAGTATCCATGCAAGGCAAAGGTAAGGATTGGCAGAAGTGCTATGAGCAGGGCGAAACCCCCTGGGATCTGGGTGCGCCAACTGCCCCCTTGCTCAACTTGTTGCGGGCGGGATTCCTGGATCGTCTGGAACTGCCCAGCCCTGCCCAGGTCGCCGTGCCGGGCTGTGGCCGGGGCCATGACCTGGAACCCCTGGCCAAAGCCGGCCTGACGGTGACTGGCCTGGACCTGTCCCAAGGCGCGGTGCAGGCGGCGCGGGACCAGCTGTCTGGCCAGGAGGGAATCCAGGTGCTTTGCCGGGATGTGCTTGGCTTACTGCCGGAGTTCAGCAGCAGTTTCCATCTGGTCTATGACTACACCTGTTTCTGCGCCCTGCCGCCGCACCTGCGCGCAAGCTATGCCCAGGTGTTATCCGGCATCCTGCAGGCGGATGGCTGGTACCTGAGCTTGGCCTTTCCCACCCAGCAGGAGGTGGTGGATCGGCTGGGGCCGGACCCCAATCAGCCACCTTTCCTCATGCAGGAAGCGGACTTGCAAGCGGCCTTTGCCCAGGACTTCTTGCTGGTGGACAGCTTTGCCGCCGAGGGTAGTCCGGAGGAGCGAGGGGCGGAGCGCTGGTTCTTGTACCGCAAACGGCGTTGAGCAGGGCGTTAATGCACTAAGTTGCTTATTGCCTGTGCATTGGGGTGGCAGACCCTGCAGTAAGCTGCAAATCCTGCCTTGTTTGCGGCCGGATTCTGTTCCATGCTCACCCTCATGAAGCAAGAACTCGTCATTCTCGGCGGCGCTCGCACGCCCATGGCCGAATACTCAGGCACCCCTGGCTACGGTTTGTTCAAGGATATCAACGCCTTGGAACTGGGAGCCCTGGCCAGTAAGGCGGCGCTTGCGCGCTGCGGTGTCAAACCTGAACAAGTGGACCAGGCCTTCTTTGGCAACGCCCTGCAGACCAGCAACGATGCCATCTACGGCGCCCGACACGTAGCCCTGAAGGCCGGGCTGGCGGACACCGTACCGGCGCTCACTGTCAATCGCCTCTGCGGCTCCGGGATCCAGTCGGTGGTTTCCGCGGCCCACGCCCTGCTCACCGGTGAGGCCAAGATGTGCCTGGCCGGCGGCATGGAAAACATGAGTCAGGCGCCCCACGTTTTGCATGGTGGCCGCCAGGGTTTCCGCTTTGGCAGCCAGCCGCAACTGGAAGATCTGTTGTTCGCCGCCCTGTTGGATCCGCACTGTGGTTTCTTCATGGCGCAGACCGCGGAGAACGTAGCCAAGAAGTGGGAGATCACCCGTCAGGCTCAGGATGAATATGCTTTGCGCTCGCACCAACTGGGTGCGGCAGCAGTGCAGGCCGGCAAGTTTGCCGCCGAGATCGTGCCAGTGACGGTAAAGAAGGGGCGCAAGGAGATCGAAGTCAGCACCGACGATCACATCAAGCCGGAAACCACCTTGGAGGGTTTAGGCAAACTGCGCGCAGCCTTTGGCAAGGAAGGCACGGTCACTGCGGGTAACGCTTCGGGCATCGTCGATGGCGCTGCCGCCTTGATGGTGACCACTGCTGAGCATGCGAAGGAACTGGGGTTGACCCCCAAGGCTCGCATTCGTTCCTGGGGTCTGGCAGGAGTGCCGCCGGAGATCATGGGTATTGGTCCGGTGCCCGCCATCGCCAATGCCTTGGACCGCGCTGGTCTGAAGCAGGACGACATTGATCTGTTTGAAATCAACGAAGCCTTCTCCGCCCAATACCTGGGTTGTGAAAAGGAACTGGGCCTGAACAGGGACAAGGTGAACGTCAACGGTGGTGCGGTGGCTCTGGGCCACCCCCTGGGGGCAACCGGCAGCCGTTTGTTGTTGACCCTGGTGCGCGAAATGCAGGACTCGGGCAAGAGCCTGGGTTGCGCCAGTGCCTGCATTGGCGGTGGCCAGGGCATTGCCATGATTCTGGAAGGGATGGCCTAGCATATGACTCAGTCCAAGCGAACCACTGTGAAGGTGGAGGGTCGTGTGCTCTACCTGACCGAAGACAAGCAGGCTCTGGAGGCCCAGCTCTACCAAGGTGAGAACCTGGCCTTCGATCCGGATCGGCCGCTGATCAACAACATCTCCACCGATGAGTTGACCCCGGGTTGGGTTTGCTACTACTACGACGAGACCCTGGCGCGCTATTGCCTGGTGGGTCTGCGTGGTGGGGCGGTGAAGAAAGACGCCATCAAGGGTGGTGACTTTGGTGTCATTGTCTCTGGCATTTCCAAGGGCTGCGGCAGCAGTCGGGAAACAGCGCCCTATTCCGAGCTAAAAGCAGGCGTGCAGATCGTCATCGCCAAGAGCATCGAGAAGATCTACGGCCAGAACTGTCAGAACATTGGTCTGCTTACTTCCACCGACTTTGGTCTCATTGAACGCATCCAGCGTGGTGAGGAGATTCCCATTGCCGAGTTCCAAAAGGGTCTGGATCCCATTGGTGCCGAAGTCGTCGCCTTCGGTGGTTTGTTTGCCTACAACAAGGCGCGGCTGGCCGGGCAAACGGTGCCGCCCAAGGTGGAGACTGCTGCAAGGCCCATGACCCTGTGCGAAAAGATCATCGCTCGACGGGCTATTGCGGATGCCAAGACCGGTGCTTTGGGTGTGCCCGCTGTCAAGCCCGGCGATGCCCTGTTCGCCCGCACCGATGTGCGCTTCTCCCATGAGTATGTCACGCCCATGGCCGAATCCCTGTTCCGCATGGGGCTTGGAGATACGGCCAGCATCAAGGATCCGCAGTCGGTGTTTGCCTTCCGCGATCACTTGACCTTCCTGGATCAGGTGATGCCCCAGGCACATGTTGACATGGGTCTGAAGGAGCAGGCTGCTAGTCTGGCTACGGTGCAGGAGAAGTTTGCCCAAAGCCAGGATGTGAAGCTCTACGGTGAAGTGCAACGGGACGGCAAGGATGCGGGTTCGGTGGGCATCTGCCACAACATCATCATCGAGGAGGTGGCATTGCCCGGTCAATTGGTCATCGGCACCGATTCCCACACCTGCATGGCGGGAGCGCTTGGTTGCTTCGCCTTTGGTGTGGGGTCCACCGACATGGCCAACTCCTGGTTCACCAAGGATGTGCGGGTGCGCGTGCCTGAATCCGTGCGTGTGAATCTGAGCGGTGATCTGCCGGCAGGAGTCTGTGGCAAGGACGTGATGCTGCACCTGCTCAGTCAGGACTTCTTCAAGAGTGGCGATGGTATTGGCAAGGTTTTGGAGTTCGGCGGTGCCGGTGCGTCCAACATGTCTTTGGATGAGCGCGCCACCCTGACCAATATGGCGGTGGAAGCTGGCAGCATGACTGGCATCATCGAAGCCGACGCCGCGGTGGTGGACTATCTGGTAGAAATGCGCGGCGCCAATGCTGCTGACATTGAGCAGGAGATCCTGCAACCGGATCCCGGTGCCAGCTACTGCAAGGTCTTCGACATTGACCTTGGCAGCCTGGTGCCCATGGTGGCCACCCCCGGTGATCCCCGCAACGGCATGCCGCTGTCCAGCTTGGGTGAGAAGGTGAAGATCGACATCGCTTATGGTGGCTCTTGCACCGGTGGCAAGAAGGCCGACATGGACATGTATGCCCAGGTGGTGCGTCAGGCCATGGACAAGGGCTTGAGTCTGGCGTCGGATGTGCAGTGCTACATCCAGTTTGGCAGCCAGCGGATTCGTGATTACGCCGAAACCATGGGCTACGTGTCCTTGTTTCAGCAGGTGGGCATCCAACTCATTGATCCTAGCTGTGGTGCATGCATCAAGGCTGGGCCGGGAGTCAGTGACAGCTCGGATCAGATCACTGTCTCTGCCATCAATCGTAATTTCCCCGGCCGCTCGGGACCGGGTCAGGTGTATCTGGCCAGCCCCTTGGTAGTGGTGGCTTCCGCCTTCCTGGGTCACATTGGCGGCCCCGGTGAAATTGGCTAAGGACCTGCGCCGGTCCTGAAGACTAGCCTGAATTCTCCGGCTGAAAAATTGCGCCGAACCTGAGTCCCATGCCGTGGGCCTTCCAGGTTCGGGGCAGGCTCGGGCTGCGCAACCTGCCGCCGCTGTTTGCACCATGGCAGGGTAGACTTCCCCAGTCAGTACGGTTGTACAGCTAATTTCAGCAATTGACGGAGGGATTCATCATGCGGCAGCAGCGACTTCATCGGGGACTCGCGCCCAATCATCGTTCTTATCATTTCCTTGTTCCTATGGGGATTGGTGCCGTCATTCTTGCTGCCTTTGCCTATGCATGCGGTTCTTATTCTGACACTCATGCAGCGGAGATTCCTGCTGGCCTGGATTTAGACGGCCAGTGGCGCATTCATGCCAGGAAGATCAGCATTCAGGCGGCCAGACCGCAGGGCTTTCATATAGACTCCGAATGGGTCAGTCCTAATCATCCTGTGAACTCTGTCTACCTGCAGGTGATTGGCAGTCGTGTTATCATCACCAGTGACAATGCGCCCGGAGTGGCCGCCACAACCCTCCTGACTGGCACCGTCGTTGGCAACAACCTGGTATTCGGCGGCGCCGTGGATCATGGCGCGCATAAGGAAGTGCTGCTCAGTTCCAGTACGATGGACATGACGGATCATTCCTTCCGATCCATTGTGCGTTTGCGCTGCGAAGAGAACAGCACGGGGTTTTTCTCCGAGCAAACTCTGCAGTTGGATTTCACTCGCTCGGTTCATCCTGGGAAGACGCTTCATCCTGAAACCTCAGTGGTTTTCCGGCACGATCTGGATGTCAAGCAGGGAAGTCTGGTGATCATGGTTGCGCCCGCAGGCAACATGCATGGCTCTGGTCTTACTGCCAACTTCATCAGGCCCGGGGAAGACCTGCCTATTCAATTGACCAGGGGTAAGTGGGACTTGAGCCTGGCCAAGTTGGATGAAAAGGGGGAGACGCAAATCCTGGACGTGATCTCGGGTTATTCCCTGGTTGGTCAGCAGACCATGGTGATGCCCCTGTCCAAATTCAGCTTGAAGATCCTGGACTAGCCCGATCTTCCCACCCACTTTCTACTGCGGTGACGCAACTCCCTGCGTCTACAGCGTCGAGCTCGGTCGCCCTTCTCGACAGGTCACCAAACCTGCCTCCGAGGGGCTCGGTCGCTCTCCTTGTATGCCCAAGGATTTGCGCCACCTCGCTTACAAAAGTGGTGGGAAGAGCGGACTAGGCTCGGGGCAGGTCGGGGAATGCATGGATAGGTTTCTTCGCTTGTGAAGAGCCGGGTAATGCGGTGCAATGCGCGGGTCTTCCATAACCAGATCCCGAGGAATCCATGCCAATGCCTTGCTTGTCAATCCGCGTTTTGGCCTCGCTGACCATCATGATCACTGCCGCCTGCCAAGTTCCTACGCCGCAAGGGTCCAACACCCTGACTGCCGAATGGCAGGGTGCCTACGGTGGTGTCCCTCCCCTAGATCAGGTTCGCATTGCAGACTTCGTGCCCGCTTTTGCTGCTGCCATGGCAGAAAAGCTGCGGGAGGTCGAAGAGGTTGGGGCGAACTCAGAAGCACCTGACTTTGCCAACACCATCGAGGCCTTGGAGCACAGCGGCGCTGCCCTACGTCGATTGCGAGCCATCTATGGTATTTGGAGTTCTTCCATGAGCGGTCCTGAATTCCAGCCGGTGGAGCGTGAGTTGGCGCCAAAGCTGGCGGCTTTTGCTGATCAGATCACCCAGAACCAGGCCTTGTTTCAGCGTATCCAGGCGGTGTACGAGTCCAAGGACAAGGCGAACTGGTCTGCCGAACAACAGCGGCTGGCATGGAAGTACTACACGGACTTTGTGCGTGCCGGCGCCCAGCTGGACGGCAAGGCCAAGACGCGTCTATCCGCCATCAACCAAGAGTTGGCCGGGCTGTTTACTGCCTTCAGTCAGAATGTTCTGGCCGATGAAGGTCAGCAGTTCTTGTTGCTGGAGCAAGAAGCCCAGCTGCAAGGTTTGCCGCAATCCCTCGTGGATGCTGCGGCAAATGCCGCAAGTCAACGAGAGCATCCGGGTAAGTGGGTCATCAGCAACACTCGCTCTTCAATCCAGCCATTCTTGACCTATGCGGAGGATCGCGCACTGCGAGAGCAGGCCTGGCGCTTGTTCATTGGCCGTGGCGACATGGGCGGCAAGCACGACAACAACAAGATCATCCCGCAGATCCTCAATTTGCGAGCTGAGCGTGCCAGGCTTCTAGGGTTTTCCAGCCATGCTCACTGGCGATTGGAAAACACCATGGCGAAGACGCCGGAGCGGGCCATGGAGTTGATGCGAACAGTGTGGGCGCCGGCCAAGGCGCAGGTTGTTGAGGAAGTTACCGCCATGCAAGCGCTGGCCAAGGCGCAAGGCGATGACATCAGCATCGAGCCATGGGACTATCGCTTCTACGCTGAGAAGGTGCGCAAGCAGCGTTACGACCTGGATCAGAATGAGGTGAAGCAGTACCTGCAGCTGGAAAAGTTGCGGGAGGGCATGTTCTGGGTGGCGGGTGAACTGTTTGGTTTCGCTTTCAAGCCGGTGACAGATGTGCCGGTGCATCATCCTGATGTAAGGGTCTGGCAGGTTGTGCAGAAGGAAGGTGGTGGTCATGTGGGGCTGTGGTATTTCGATCCCTATGCCCGGTCCGGCAAGCGTTCCGGCGCCTGGATGAATGCCTATCGCAGCCAGCAGCGCTTCGCCGGTGAAGTGGCGCCTATTGTTTCCAACAATGCCAACTTCGTGAAGGGCAAGCCTGGCGACCCGGTGCTCATTTCCTGGGATGACGCAACCACTCTGTTGCATGAATTTGGTCATGCCCTGCATGGTCTGGCATCGAATGTGAGTTACCCCTCGCTGGCGGGCACAGCCGTGGCGCGGGACTTTGTGGAGTTTCCCTCGCAACTCCTGGAGCACTGGCTCTCGACGGGGGAGCTGCTGCAGCGATTTGCTCTGCATCACCAGACTGGCAAGCCCATTCCCCAAGCACTGGTCCAGCGCATGGAGCGGGCTGCCACCTTCAACATGGGCTTTTCCACAACCGAGTATCTGGTCTGTGCCCTGGTGGATATGCAATTGCATGTGAGCAATCTCCAAGACGTCGACCCGTTGCAGTATGAGGAAGAGACACTAAAGGCCTTGGGCATGCCGAAGGAAATCGTCATGCGCCATCGACTGCCGCAGTTCATGCACATCTTCTCCGGCGATAGCTATTCGGCGGGCTATTACAGCTACCTCTGGTCTGACACCCTGACGGCAGATGCCTACGAGGCCTTCACTGAAGCCGGCGGGCTCTATGATATGAAGGTGGCTGCCCGCCTGGTGCAGCATGTGTTCTCCTCCGGCAATACGGTGGACCCGGCGGCAGCATACCGTGCCTTCCGCGGTCGAGATCCGGGAACCGAGGCCTTGATGCGCAAACGGGGATTTGTGCAGTGACCGGCAGGGGTTTGTCAGACAGCCCCAAGAGCCCTGAACATCCCATCATCTTCTTCGATGGCATGTGTGCCCTGTGCAATCGCTTCGTCACCATGATCCTGCGCCAGGACAAGCAGGGCGTGTTCCGTCTGGCTGCCCTGCAGGGGGAAACGGCCCGACGTATGTTGCCGTCTATGCCTGCAGACCCTGGTCGCTGGTCCATGGTCTACTTGGACGAGCAAGGGATGCATCTGGAGTCCGACGCTTCCCTGCTGATCTACCGACGCCTGGGCGGTTGGTTCTGGTGGCTCAGCCTGGCGCGCATTGTGCCGCGCTTCTTGCGCGATGGGGTATACCGCCTGGTTGCTCGCAATCGCTACCGCTGGTTTGGCAAGAACGACACCTGTCGTTTGCCTACCGAAGAAGAGCGTCATCGCTTTCTTCCATAGAGGCCGTGCCTCTAGGCCGTGTTACTTCAGGTAGCGGATCAAGCCGGACTTGATGGGGTTGGCACCTTGACCCATGAGTTGCGACGTGGGGGCGCCGGTGCCCCGCAGGTGCGGGCTGATGATGGGGGAGATGCCATCGGAGTAGATGATCAGGCGGAGCCCGTCGGCGGCCAGGAAGATGTTTGGCGGTGTTTGCAGATGCAAAACCCCTTCATTGGCCAGCCAGCCGCCGGTGCCGCTGCTAAGAGTATGCCATAGGCCCTGGGTATGGATGTGGTGCTTGTATTGGAACTCGTAGCGCGCATTGGCCAGGTATGGATTGCGGAAAGGGCCGCCAAGACAGACTTCACTCATGCGCTTTGGCTGTGGCCAAGTCACGGACCAGAAGAAAGGGTCGTCGCGCGTTAGCAGGCCAAGGTTGTGATGCCAGGCACAGCCCCATGCCGCCCACGGGGTGTCGGTCACATAGGTTTCGGTCAAGGGGTCGTAGAGGATGTCCTCTGGGGATCCATAGCCTTGCGGAATGAGCGAGCCGCTGACCTTGGCATCTTCGGTGTGGGCCAGATTGATGTGGGGGGCGGGGGCGTTGGTCGTTACCCCATCTTGTCGCGCAGAAAAGACCAGGTGGTGCAATTCTCGCTCCAAGGCCTCCTTGTCCATGCCTAGCTTCTGCTTCACATACCAGTGCGTCTTGTCTGTGCCGGTGCGCCACTCATTGAAACCATCTGGATGATTGGCTGAGTTGTAGAAGACGTGGTTGTGACCCTGCTTGATGATGTCGAAGTGCTCGCCTTCGCCGTCAAGCAGGTAGGCGGCGATCACATCCCAGGCAGGGCGTCCCTTGCTGAAGGCATCGAAGGGGAATTTGAAGAAGGCCTGCCGAATGAAGTTGTCTTGCCGTCTTTGCGGCAGATCCTTGCCGACAAAGACATCGTCGCCTTCTTCGGCGCCAACAAAAACCGCTAGCACCGCACCTTGATCCTTGGGGTCGCTGGGCAGGCTTGCTATGGCGCGCTGCGCGGCTTGGGCTGGATTGGTGTTGCCCCTTGGGTCAGCGCCGAAATTCCAATCCCGAACTCCTTGCCTTTGGCTGGGATAGTTACCGCCCATCATCAAGATACCAAAGGTGGTGTGTCGCAGCAGTTCTTTGCCGGAGAGCGGAGAAATCCAATCACCCTGGGACTGCAGTAGAGCGTCCAGGTTGGTCAGGAATCCGGTGAAGACGAAGACGATGGTCTTGCCCTTGCCTTGCGTGTAATGCTGATGCAGGATCCAACGGTAGACCTGATAGGCCTCAAAGGCTGGGGTTGCATCGGTGGCATAGTTCTTCAGCAGGTGTTGCTGCCACTTTTGTTTTTCGTTGTAGAACTTCTTGTCGCCATACATGCCAACCACAACATTCTGCAAACCGTAGAGGCGATTTTGTGCTCGCAGGGCCATGACTCCATGGTGGTTGCCGGTGCTGACGCTCATGGCCAGAAGCCGGATCTTCTTTCGTTGATGGTAGGTGGCCAGCAAGGCCGCAGCAGCCACATCATCCACATCGGCGGTGTAGTCGGTGTCGAAGATGACTGGCAAGGGGGGCGTGCCAGCTCTCCGGGGATTGCCTGAGAGGGTGGCACCAATTGCCTGGCTGCCGGGAGCCGGCGCCGAGGTGACTGAACGGGGCACTTGCGCCGCGCATGGAATTGCTAGCGCTAGAAGGAGCAGAGCTTGGTTGGCTGCTTGCATGGTTGACTCGGCTGTAGCTGACCCTGTTGGTAAGCGGCAGTCTAAGTCAGTCTGGGCCGGGTGTCTATCGCGGTGCGGATCAACTGCAGCGCCCATTCCCGTTCTTTGCCCACCAGATCCAGGCGGGGAGCTCGCACCCGTTCGCTGCCCATGCCTATCTCCTGGCTCATCAACTTCATGTACTGCACCAGCTTGGGATGGGTGTCCATATGCAGTAAGGGCATGGCCCAGCGGTAGATAGCCCGCGCCCCCTCCCAGTCGCCGGCCTGTGCCAGATCCCACATGGCGATGCACTCAGCGGGAAAGGCGTTCACCACACCGGAGATTACACCGATGGCTCCCAGCAATTGGCTTTCCAGGGCCAGATCATCAACGCCCGCAAACAGCATGAACCTGTCGCCCAGGGTGTTGTGCAGGTCGGTGATGCGGCGAATGTCCTCCGACGCTTCCTTGATGGCGACGATGGTGTCCATGTCCCGCAGCTCCAGGAACATCTCTGGGGTCAGGTCCACCTTGTAGGCGTTGGGGTTGTTGTAGCAGAGGATGGGTAGCTGGCTGGCCCCGGCCACAGCGCGATAGTGGGCCACAGCTTCTCTTGGGTCAGCCTTGTAGACCATGGCTGGCAACACCATCAAGCCGTCCACGCCAATGTCAGCGGAGTCCGCTGCGAATTGACAGGCCTGTGGGGTTGTGAGTTCGGCGACGCCGGTCAGCACGGGGATGCGACCGGCTACAGTTTGCACCGTGTGGCGCAGGATCTCTCGTTTCTCCTCCGCCGACAAGGAGCAGTTCTCGCCGATGGTTCCCATCATCACCATGCCATGCACGCCTGCTTCCACCAGGGTGCTCAGGTGTTGCATGGTCAAGTCCATATCCATGGAGTAATCCTCCTTGAAGTAGGTGGGGAGAGTAGGGAAGACACCCTGCCAGTTTGGATACTTTGGTTGCATGAACTTGGTTCTGTTGGGTCGTTAGAGTTTTTGCATGGCGAGGTAGGCAGCAGTGAGGTCGCTCAAGGCTGTTCCCACCGATTTGAAGAGGGTGATCTCATCTGCAGAGCGGCGACCCTGCACAGTGCCGGCACAGAGTTGCGCCAGTTCACCCAGGACGTCGGCCTCACTTATCTTGCCTTCAGAGATGGGGATCAGCAGTTCGCCTGCTTCATTGAGCACATTGAGGCGGCTGTCCACAAACAAGTTGGCTCTTTCCACCAGATCAGAATCGCATTCCCGACGGTGTTTGTCGTGGTTGCCAATGAAGTCCGTGTGTGTTCCCTCCTGCACCCACTCGCCAAAGATGAGCGGCTCTGGCGACGCGGTGGCACAGCTGATGATGTGGGCTTGTTGTACTGCGGCTTGTAGATCGTCCACCACTTCGAACTGCAGGTCGCTGCGCTGGGTCTGCAAAGCTGCAACGGTCTTGGCCGCTTTGTTGGCGTCGCGTCCCCAGATGCTGACCTGGGTGATGGGGCGTACGCTGCAATGGGCCAGGGCCATGTAGGTGGCAAGGTTGCCGGTGCCACAGAGCAACAGTCGACTGGCATCCTTACGTGCCAGGTAGTCGGCGGCCAGGGCGGAGACTGCGGCAGTGCGCCAATAGGTGACGCTGGTGCCGTCCACCAGGGCCAGGGGTTCGCCATTCTCCCGGCTGAACAGCATGATCTTGGAGTGCAGGATGGGGAAACCCTTGGCGCTGTTGCTGGGCAGGTAGGTGAAGGCCTTGACCCCTATGGCCTTGGTGTTCCAGGCGGGTAGGACGGCGAAGGCATCGTGGCTTTCCGGGCTTTCATCCAGGGGGAAGACCTGGCGTTGCGGGGTGCCGGCAGGCTTGGCAAAGGCGTCCCGGAGGGCCTCTATGAGATCCGGGAAGTTCATGACCCGGTGGATGTCTTTGGCTTCAACGATCTTCATGGCGCAGGAATGGGGGGCTGTTTGCTGAGGTATGAGGGAGGAGAAATATACCTATAGCGGATATTTTGTCCAGTATAGCGGATATTTAGCCAGCCGGGAGCGGCTCCTGGCTGCCCCCTGCCAATGGCCTGCGACGCCTGGTTTGCTACACTTTGGCCATGCCGCGCATTTTGTTCTTCGTTCTGATTCTGCTGCTGGCGGTCTACCTGATCCGGTACGTGCTGCGGAGCCTGGGCGTTGGCCAGACTGGCCCCAAATGCAAGTCCTGCCGAAGCTGCGGCCAACTCTTTGAGGATGGGGTGCTGTGCCGCTTTCAAGGGCGAGAGACCTTCAAGAATCTCACCCACATCCGCAACTGCCTGGACTATCGTCGCAAGTAGCGCCAGCCAAGCCAGACCAGCAGGGGCAGCAGCAACAGGGCGAGGAGCAGGCCCGGCAGCCATGCCGGTGGGCCATCGTCCTGTTCCGCAGATTTCGGCTGCGTGTCCATGGACTTGATGTCCTTGATGTCATCCTCTGCCGTGTTTTGTGTCTTGTTGCCTTGGCCCGGTTTGCTGGCTGCCAGGCCAGGCCGAATTTGCAGAGGAATTGCGGGGGTGGAGATGCTGCGGTACCTGCCCGGTGGTTCAGGATCAAAAAAGGCAAAGGGGATTTTCGGCACCGCTGCCAGGGTGTCGTCCTGCGCCAACAGCTCGTAGGTCACTCGCAAGCCGTCCGGCAGCCGCTCCTCTTTCCTGCCCAAACTGTGCAGGCCTCTGGCGGTTGGCAGTTGCGGTGCATGCAGTGAAGCAAAGTTGCCCTGCCCGCTGATCTCCAACAACAGTTGAAAGCTATCCCCTTGGGAAAGATCCGATGGACTGATCTCGGCGCTGATCTGAAAGTTGCCCACGGCGCCGTTGAATGCCAACGGGCGTCCTTGTTCCGGCAGCTCTTGAATCGACAAGGTCAAGCGCTTGCCCAGCACCGCGCGGTCCTGTCGATCCGCCGGCACCCGGCCCAGGATGAAATCTTCGCGAAAGTTGTTGGCGTAGGCGAAGTGCAATTCTGGCCTGGGGATGATCAGCTCGCCGCTGCGCTCGGCCAGGATGCTGTGTTGCATCTGAAAGACTCGGAATCTCTGGCCATCCAGCAGACGGTCCGGCGCTGTTTGGGCATAGGCCAGGTGATCGTTGATGGCCACAGTCAGCCCGCTTCTGACTCCAGGTCTTTCTGCCGCTGCCTTGTCCGGGAGCCAAGCCAGGCGTAGCTGTGCCGGCAGGTCCAGGGGCTGGCGAAATTGCTGGATCAAGTTGTCCTGCAGGAAGTCGGCGGCAAAGCCAAAGCGCACCTGCACAGCGATGGGCTCTTGCACGAAGTACTGTTGCCGCGTGGTGCTGAGCTGCACGAATGCACGTTCTTGAGCTTGCGCCTGAGCCTGAGTCGAAATAAGCGGGGATAGGGGGCCCAAGAAGCCCATGGCGGCAGCCAGTGCGAGTCGCATGTGCTGGCAGTATCAGCATTGCACCCATTCCTTACAAGCTGGCGGGAGCCAGCCAGGGCCAAGTCGGTTAGAATGTGGGCTATGGCGCAGTTACCCCAGCTTGCATTCTTCACCTCTGTTTCCTTCAGCCTGCTCTCCCTTTTGGCCCCTGCTTCTGCCCAGGTGGGGGGCGGCACCCCCGGCGACCGGGAGAAAATGTGGTGGGCTCCCACTGCCGAAGATTGGCAAAAGCCGGTTTTGATCGACTTTCAGCGCAGCTGGGAAGATGCGGTGCAGGTTGCCAAGGAGACGGGCAAGCTCATCCTGATCTGCGTCAACATGGACGGTGAGATAGCCAGTGAGCACTACGCCGGTGTGCGTTACCGCCAGCCTGAGATCGCCAAGATCTACGAGCCTTACGTGGCGGTGATCGCCTCGGTGTATCGGCATTCTCCCCGTGACTATGACGAGAAGGGACAGCGGGTTCTCTGCCCCCGTTTTGGCAGCGTTACCTGTGGCGAGCACATTGCCATCGAGCCCATTCTGCATGGTAAGTATTTCGAAGGGCAGAGAGTGGCGCCACGGCATATCGGCATCGATCTGCAGGGCAAGGAGACCTACGACGTCTACTACGCCTTTGACACGGATTCGGTGTTTCAAGCCGTCCGCGAGGGCAGTGCGGAGAGTCGGCGTGACCTGGCCAAGAGCCTGCGAGAACGGCCGCTGTTGGAGCGGGCCAGCAGTCCCGACATCCTGGATCGGACAGAGATCGAGCAGGCCTACCTGCAAGGTGACGTGGCCACCCGCTTCAAGATTTTGAAAGCTGCTCTGGCCAATCCCAAATCCCAGCAACCGGACCTGCTCCGTCTGGCTATTTTTGGTCTGGACGTTGAGCTGGCGCGGCTGGCGCGGGAGGCCCTGGCCAAGGCGACAACCGAGTCCGCCATCGATCTCATCAATGAGGCTCTGCGGGTGCCCATGCCCTTAGCCGAACGCAAGGCCTTGATTGCGGCCCTGCACCGGCTGGGCAAGACCTGGCCGCGAGCCCACACCCTGGCGGTGGTGCACGAAGGTCTGGATAGCTCCTCTGCCTCGGTGGATGTGGCGGCCTGGTCGGAAGCTCTAGATGGGGCCATGGATGGGGGGGAGGCGAAAAAGCCGGTGGCCTGGCAGGCGCTGGAATCGCAGCTGGAATACAAGACTCAGGTGGTCAAGTCTCGTCCGCAAGATGCGACGGTGTGGGTGGAACTGGCGGAGGCATCCTTGGAGCTGGCCATCGACCCCAAGACCACGCAGCTGTTGGCCACCGACCTGAAGACAGCGCCGCGCTTCACCAAGCTGATGTTCCAAGATGCCCGGCGGGCGGCCCAGAAGGCCGTGGAGTTGGGCGCTGAAGGCTGGCGGAACAATGCGGTGTTGGCCCTGGCAGCCTATTACCTGGGGGATACGGCAGAGGCGCACCGTTGGGCTGAGATTGCCGTGCCAACCCTGCCCAAGGGTGAGCAGGGTTGGAATGCCATGGCGGTGCTGGGTCTCTTCGCCGAAGCCCGCATGCAGGCCATCAGCAAGGCTTCTCGCGCCAATGAAGAATGGCCGGGTCAATGGCTCACCGACGTGCACGCGGCCTATGCGGTGTTGGCCCGTCATCCTCTGGGCACCGACACGCAAATTATGGTGCACTACGACTTCCTGGAGTCCTTGGGCGCCAAGGCCAAGGCCGCCAGCGTATTGCAGCAGGGACTGCAGCGTTTTGCCGACTCCGCTGTTCTGCATGATCGTCTTCGTGCCAGCTTGATTGCCGAGCGGGGAGTCCCGGGATTGGAGGTGGCCTACCAGGAAATGCTGCAGCAAGCCGATGCCCATCCCAGCCTGCCCTGGTATGCCGGATATGCCTCCATTGTGGCGGCGGAGTTCTACCGGCGGCAAAGCCTGCAGCAAAAAGCATGGGCTGCCTATGATCGATCCCTGGCCCACTTTGAAGCCGCCATCGCTGCTCTGCCGGAGTGCAAGGATACGGCGGACCACTTTGCTGCTCTGGCCTTTGCCGGCCGAGCCCGCCTGGCCTATGAGGCGCAGGATGATCTAGCGTCGTTGTCGGATCTCTTGGCTTCGTTCGAGCGTAAACCGGATGCGGCGGGCAGTCTGGATGGTTTGAACATCACTCCCATGGATACGGCGCGTATGCTGGAGGCGCGATTTCGGCAGAGCAAGCAGGAGGAGTCTCTGCTACAATTGCAGGCGGCCATTGCTCAGTTACCGCCCAAGGCGCTAGAACTACCAGCCTACGAGCGGGCTGCTCAGGATGGCCGCCCTTCCTGGCGGCGCCGTCGCCAGGGCCGACAAGGCCGGTAATACCGGCGAATCAAACCTCATCTTGACCCGCACCCAGGAGACTCACATGTCGCTTCGCAGTACTACCTCGTTCCTTCTTGGCCTATTCGCCTGCATGTCCATGGCCTGCAGCAGCGGTTCAGATCCTGCCGCCAGCTCAGAAACCACCGCCAGTTCTGGCATCTTCCAGGGTGACCTGCAGGACAATACTGACAGCGTTGAGTTCGTCAGCAACCTGGGCGACCCGGCCCAGCCTGTTCGGGGCCCCTTCATCATCAAGGGTGAAAACCTGCACTATGATGCGGATCTGGGTGCCCTGGTGGTGGATCTGACGGTGACCAACGACGGCAGTACTGCCTTGCCCGAACCCATTGGGCTCACCTTTTTGAACCTGCTGCCCAGAGGGGTCACGGTCCTCAATCCAGACAGCGATGAGAAGGGTCCTGGTGCCATGATCGAATTCGAGTTCGCCAACGATGATGGCGAATGGACGCCGGACGAAGAGAGCCTGCCCCGGGAAGTGCAATTTCTCGTGGAAGCTGGTGAGTCCGTGGCCTTCGTGGCGCGGGTGGATGCCGGTGGTGGCAACCAAGGCCCGGATGGCTCCATCGGTGGCGTGGTTTGGAATGACGAAAATGAAGACGGCATGATGGACCCGGATGAGGGTGGCCTGGCCGGCGCAATGATCATGCTCACCGGAGCGGAAGATCTGGAAATGCGCACCCGCACCGGCAAGGACGGCAGCTACCGTTTCGATGGTCTGGACAGTGGTTTCTACACCCTGCACAAGATGCAGAGTGAGGGTTCCAAGCCCACCACCCCGACGGTCTTGCAGGTCTTGTTGGCGGAAGAAGAAGGCGAGGTCGGCAGCTTCCTCATGGCCAACTTTGGCTGCATCCGGCGGGACGCCTCAAGGGACATCCAAGAGGGTGATTTCGTCGAGGTCACCGGGGATTACGTTGGTGATCCTGATCGGGTCCTGGCCCGTGGCATTGGTGTAGAAGTTTGTCGGGACGATAGCGTCGTGGACGGCATGGCTGCCGACGCCAGTCGACCGGATATCTGGCACACCTGCTTTGGCCACAACGAACTGCGTGGTCCCGTCACCGATGTGGATGCGGAGGCCGGCTGGTTGGCGGTCATGGGCACCAAGGTGATGATGGGCAAGATCATGTTGGCAGCCTCTGCTGACGACGATGACGACGACAGTGCAGAAGACAAGAAGCACACTGGTCCTTGGTTGACCTTGGAGGATGTGGAAGTGGGGGATCGGGTACGCGTGCGCGTCTACGTGGTCCCAGCTGACACTGATACCGATACTGATACTGACACCGACACTGGCACGGAAATGCCGGCTGAAACTGACCCGGAAACCGACCCAGACATGGACGACGAGGACATGTTGATGGGCTATCGTCTGAAGGTTTGGAATGGCAACCCGGACAAGGTGCATGGTCTGGTGCAGGAAGTGATGCTGGACGACAACGACGAGGTTGTAGGTCTGCGTGTGCTCAACACCGACATTGTCATCCTGGCCGGCACCGAAATCGGCTTCGGTGGCGACGACCACGACGGTGACGATTCCAACGACGACTAGGTCTGCGATCAGGCCTGAGAAGGGCTTTTTGCCCGGCGGCTAGGGAGCCGCTGGGCAAGAAAATCCTGATGCGGTGGGGGCTTGGGCAGGGTCATTGCCAATTGCCAGTCCAAGGCTTAGATCTAGCGCCCCGATTCGGGGTAGGATTCAGGGTAGCTTCACCCTTCAGGCCCCTCCCATATGTTGTTCCGCGCATCCATACTGCTCCTCCTCGCTGTTGCCGTTGTCCTCGCACCCGGCTGCAAGAAGAAGAATTTCGCTGATCTAGAGATTCCCGACTCCGGCATTGTTCGGGGTGATATCGAAGAAGGCGGCGGCGATTTTGAATTTGTCAGCGACTCAGGCGGTGACCCATCGCAGCCCGTGGCTGGCCCCTTCCTCATCCGCGGCAGGAACCTGCACTACGATGTTGGTCTGAATGCCCTGGTGGTGGATCTGACCCTGGTCAATGACGGTGGCTTTGTATTGCCTGAGCCCATTGGCCTCACCTTCGTGAGCTTGTCGCCGGATGGGGTCACCATCCTGAATTCTGACAATGATGAAAATGGCGAAGGGGCCATGTTTGATTTTCAGTTTGCCGACGATGACGGCCAGTGGTCGCCGGGTGAAGAAAGCCTTCGTCGCGAGGTGCAATTCGGCGTGGACCGAGGCATCGCCATTTCATTCCTGGCCCGCGTTGATGTGGGCGGCGGTATTGGCGAGGACGATGGCTCCATTGGCGGCATGGTCTGGAACGACAAGAATGAAGACGGCAAGATGGATCCGGATGAAGGAGGTCTTCCTGGAGTGACCATCCTGCTGGCTGCAGACGCGGATGGTTCAGACCCAGCCATTGACCTGAGCGCGGTGACTGCAGCGGACGGCAGCTACCGCTTCGATGACCTACGCAAGGATGTCTACACCGTACAGAAGATGGAGACGGCAGATGTTCGCTCTACAACTTCAGCCATCCTGCATGTGTTGCTGCCAAAGAAGGACAATGGAGTAGCCAGTTTTCTGATGGCCAACTTTGGCTGTGTCGCCATTGATGATTCCCAAGACATCCAAGAAGGCGACTTTGTCAAAATCATCGGTGATTACCTTGCCGATCCTGACCGGGTGTTGGCCCGCAGTGTGGAAGTCAAGATTTGCCGAGATGGAATTGCTACCGGTGCTGAGAGTCCTACCAGTAACCAGTGCTATTACGACAGCCAGCTGAAGGGTCCCGTTACGGACCTGAACCGGAACAACGGTTGGTTGGAAATCATGGGCACCAGGGTGTTGGTTGAAACCGTCTGGCCCGCCAGTGCTGGAACGGCTGAAAGCAACAGCAGCTCAAACCTGGACCTGGATGACATCGAGAAGGACGACCGGATCCAGCTGCGGGTGATTCCCAGCCAAACCTCATCGGACATCCTCTTTGGTTACCGATTGCGGGTTTGGAGCGATGACTCGGACCGGGTTTATGGTCGGGTCCAGCATGTGGAACGGGACGAAAGCGGCGACATTGTCTGTTTGGAAGTCCTCAACACCAAGATCCTGGTCCTCCCGGGCTCAGGCATCTTCTTCTCACAGGACGACTAGTTCTCCTGGCTAGCCTGACGTAGGCGGCAGCATTTCTGCAGAAAAGAAGGCAGTGAGCGGTGGAAAGGGAGAGAGCCGGGGGCGAGACTGTGGCATTGCAGTTCACCACCCGGAAAGAGTCGTAGCAGAATGTCTAGCAGCAAAATCGCACCGCCAGAGGGCGGCGAGAAGATCACCATCCAAGGGGGCAAGCTCAATGTGCCCAACAACCCCATTGTCCCCTTCATCGAGGGTGATGGCACCGGCCCTGATATCTGGCGAGCCACAGTGCGGGTCTTGGATGCTGCTGTGGAAAAGGCCTATTCGGGGGAGCGCAAGATTCACTGGATGGAGATCTATGCCGGCCAGAAATCCTATGACCAACTGAATACCTGGTTGCCGGATGAGACGGTGGAAGCCTGCAAGGACTACCTGGTTTCCATCAAAGGACCGCTGACGACTCCCATCGGCGGTGGCATCCGTTCGCTGAACGTGGCCCTGCGGCAGATGTTGGATTTGTATGTGTGCCTGCGCCCGGTGCGTTGGTTCGAAGGTGTGCCCTCCCCGGTGCGCAATCCTGCCCTGGTGGATATGGTGATTTTCCGGGAGAACACGGAAGACATCTATGCCGGCATTGAGTTTGAAGATGGCAGCCCGGAGCGGGACAAGTTCATGGGCTTGCTGAAGGAAGCATTCCCCAAACTGCATGGCAAAATTCGCTTCCCCAATTCTAGTGGCATTGGCATCAAGCCGGTGTCACAGGAAGGCACTGAGCGCCTCATGCGGTCTGCCATTCAGTATGCTCTGGCCAACAAGCGCAAGAGTGTGACCCTGGTGCACAAGGGTAACATCATGAAGTTCACTGAAGGTGCATTCCGGAACTGGGGTTACGGCCTGGCCGAGCGCGAGTTTGCTGATCAAACCTATACCTGGGACCAATGGGAGAGAACTCGTGCTGAGAAGGGCGAGGAAGCTGCCAACGCGGAGCAGACGGCGGCTTTGCAGGCTGGCAGGGTGCTGATCAAGGATGCCATTGCCGACATCACCCTGCAGCAGGTGCTGACTCGGCCCAAGGAGTTTGATGTGATCGCCACCATGAATCTGAATGGTGACTATCTCTCTGATGCTTTGGCAGCACAGGTGGGGGGAATTGGCATTGCTCCGGGTGGCAACATCAACTACATCACCGGCAACGCCATCTTTGAAGCTACTCATGGCACGGCGCCAAAATATGCCAATCTGGACAAGGTCAATCCTGGTTCTCTCATCCTCTCCGGCGAGATGATGCTCCGGCATCTGGGTTGGACTGAGGCCGCTGACAAAATCATTGCCGCCATGGATGCAGCCATTGCTGAGAGGACCGTGACCTATGACTTTGCCCGGCTCATGGATAACGCCAAGGAAGTCAAGTGCAGCGAGTTTGGGGACGCCCTGATCTCGCATATGTAGGAGTCTGAGCTGAGCAAAGAAAAGCAGGCAGGGGGCGTGAACGAATCGGCCAAGGCCTGTGCCGAAGCCCTCTGTGAGGCATTCAACCGCTACAACTTCGACTTCCGCCATATTACCCAGCGCGCACCGGCGCGCTTTATCCAGCGCGATTGGCGCGGCGGGCAGGCCGATGCCGTAGAGCGGATTGAACTCTACGACCAATCCGTGCAGCGCATGCTTGCCTGGGTTCGAGATCACTACGAGCCATGGCTGCAGGATCATGAGTTCTGGCGGCAGTGCAAGCAGCACTACTCTGAGATCATCCGGGCATACCTGGACAGCGAATTCTTCAAGACCTTCTTCAGCTCCATTACCAGGCGCTTGCACAAGATCGTCGGGGTGGATCCTGATCTGGAGTTTATCGCCCTGGATGTGGTGCCCACCGAAGACATCACCAAGCCAGTGGCTTCACAGCTGTATTTGCACCGGGGTGATAGCAAGCAGATGTTTGCCGATCTCTTTGCCGAAGTTCCGCACGAATTCCCTTTCAAGAAATTTTCGGAAACGGTGCGCTTTGTTGCTCAGGAGGTTGATTCACACTGCTCAAACATTCGTTCGGTGCAGATCCTCAAACCGGTGTTCTTCCAGATTACCCACGCCTATTTGGTGGGCAGCATGTCTGGTGATGATTGGCAGCGACCCTTGGTGATCGTGCTGCGCAATACCGAGGATGGGGTGGTGGCCGATGCGGTGGTGATGACGGAGCGGGAAGTGCGGGGCATGTTCAGCTTTACCCGTTCCTACTTCCATGCGGACCTGGAGACGGTGGGCAATGCGGTGGTGTTCTTGAAAGCCATCATGCCCGACAAACCTATTGCTGAGCTCTACACTGTGCTGGGTAGGGCCAAGCAGGGGAAGACCGAGCGCTATCGGGATTTCTTCAACCACCTGGATAATACCCAGGACAAGTTTGTGACTGCGCCTGGCGACCGCGGCATGGTGATGCTGGTGTTCACCTTGCCTAGTTATGACATCGTCTTCAAGGTCATCCGCGATCGCTTCGCTGAGCCTAAGGATGTGGTTCGCCAAGATGTGTTGGACAAGTATCAGTTGGTGTTCAAGCACGACCGGGCTGGGCGTCTCATTGATGCGCAGGAATTCCGCTTTCTTAAGTTTGACAAGGATCGTTTTGAAGCGGGGCTGCTGACAGAGTTGTTGGAAGAGTGTGCCGACACTGTGGCTTTGGATGGCGACCAAATCATCATCAGGCATATGTACATTGAGCGGCGTCTGGTGCCCCTGAATCTATACCTGCAACAGGAAACCCCTGAGCTGGCTCGTGCGGCGATTTTGGATTACGGCCAGGCCATTCGTGATCTGGCCATGACCAATATTTTTCCTGGCGATCTGCTGCTGAAGAACTTTGGTGTTACCAGAAACAAGCGGGTGATCTTTTACGACTACGATGAACTCTGCTTTGTGACAGACTGCAAGTTTCGGGATATGCCAGTGCCGCGAGACATTGAGGATGAGATGCGGGCGGATGCCTGGTTCTACGTTGGCGAGCACGACGTCTTCCCGGAGCAATTCATTGCCTTTTTGGCAATGGGAGCGGAGCTGAAAGAACTGTTCTTGCGTGTTCACTCAGATGTACTTAGCGCTGCCTACTGGCGTCGCATCCAGCAGCGTTTGCAGGCAGGGGAGTTGCTGGAAGTAGTGCCCTTTACCCGCCGGGCTTGATGGGATTGTTGAGCAGAGTTACTATGGCCTTGTAGGGAGTTGCTCTGCACTGCTGGCGAGGCCGCTGCTGGCGAGGCCGGCAACTTCTGGCACTTCCATCGTAAACAGGGAAGCAGGGTCATGAAGTGTTTGGAAACACTGTCCATGCGTGTCGTCTGTGGAGCGCTGCTCATCATTGCTGTGTTCGCTTCCGGGGCATGCTTGGATTTCGATCTTCTGGATGATGAGTTCTTTGGACCGGTTAACTCCCCATCGGTGGGTTTTGAAAGTCATAGAATCATTGTTGAGGAAGACCAATCATCCGTATCCATTCTTGTCTGGAGATCCTCAGGTTCGGTGGTTGCGCACTACAAAACCAGGGATGGAACGGCGCAGGCTGGCACAGACTATGTAGCCAAAGAAGGGACCCTGCTCTGGACTGCTACTGATCGCGTCCACATGACGATTGAAATTACCCTTCTTGACGACAGCCAGGTTGAGCTTGACGAGAGCTTCTATCTAGACTTGACCAGTTCTGCTTTTGTCTCCAGATCAAGAGTGGAAGTCAGGATCATCGATGACGATTCAGTTCCGCTAACCTTGCCGACGCACCTGGACGACAACTCTCAGTCCCACTTGTTTACCCTGCCAATTGCCGATGTGATCCGAGGTGTGCAGGATGTCAACGGTGACGGCTATCCTGACCTAATGGCAGGGGAAGTCATCTACTCTGGTATGGATGGCATGGACCTGGCGGACAGCTTGCCCCCTGCTCTGTTGCTAGAAGAGAATGGCATTGGCGATGTGAATCAGGATGGGCATCAGGATCATGCTGTCCTTGGCGCAGATGTCTCCATCTACTCGGGGGTGAAGCTGCCCCTGAGTGCCGATTGCCACAGCATATCCTTGACCGCTGGCGGCAGTCAGATCCTGAACCTGGATGCGGGGGCCGAACAGCAGATGCAGGAGTACTGGATATTGGGTTACGCCACCGATCCATTGCGTCCTGATGCGTACACTGATTTCACCATCTCCCTGGCCAACACCGAGACCTTCCTCAACAGCAGGGGCCGCTTGGATGCAAAGGGCAGGGCCCAAGCAACCATCAATATCTCGGTCATGCGGCAGCCCTCTCTGTGGGGTCTCCGTCTTTGGCATGCCTATCAGGTGTTTGCTACCCAGGAAGGCCGTTTGCACATCCGCATGACCAGCAATGCGGTACCTTTGACATTACTGCCCTGACCCAGAATCGATTCTCTTTATGCTTCTGCTGGTCCGCCTGCGTATAAAAGCATCATGATCAAAGCCTCTCTATTCTGCTTCCTCATCCTTGCTTACCTGCCTCTTGCGGCGCAGGCACCTGTTGATCTGCCGCCCGCAGATCTGGTCCCTGCCGATCTGGTCCCTGCCGATCTGGTGCCTGCCGATCTGGTGCAGCGCATCCAGCAAGAAGGTTTGGAGAATAGCCAGGTGATGAACCATCTGGACTACATCACCAACACCATCGGACACCGTCTGACGGGTTCCGACAGCTTCACCGAAGCCTGTCTTTGGGCTAAGGGAGAGTTTGCCAAGATGGGTTTGGATGTGCGTTTGGAGAAGTGGGATCAATGGAAGATGCGCTGGAACCGTGGCCAGTGGCAGGGGCGGGTGATCCAGCCCTTCCCCATGGAGCTGCACCTGGCCACTCCGGCATGGACGGCAGGAACCAAGGGGCGCCAGCGCGGCCTGCTGGTTCGCCAACCCAAGGACCTGGAGCAAGTAGCGGCCATGGGGGAGACCCTGCGTGGTGCTTATGTTTTTGGTCGGACTCCTAGCGAAGGCAGCAAGAAGGGGCGGGCCCTGCGCCAGGCCTTGCAGGCTGCCGGCATTCTGGGCTATGTGCAGAGTTCCAGGGGTGATGCCAAGTATCCCAACCGCATTCGGGTGTTTGCAGCGCGCCAGGCCTACTTGCGTGGTGCGAAGAATCTGCCCACGGTGCCAGAGATTGTGATTCGCGCGGACCAGGCGGAGGACCTGGATGAATGGTTGACGGCAGGACAGGAGGTGCAGGTTGACTTTGACATCCGCAACCGTTTTACCAAAGGCCCGGTGGATCTCCACAATGTGGTGGCCGAACTCAAGGGGACGGAAAAGCCGGAAGAGTTTGTCGTTGTCTGTGGGCATCTGGATTCCTGGCACCAGGCTACGGGCGCTACCGACAATGGTACCGGCTCCAGCACCACAATGGAGGCTGCCCGCATTCTTACGGCGGTGGGAGCCAAGCCCAAGCGCAGCATTCGTTTCATCCTTTGGGGTGGTGAAGAGCAAGGTCTGCTGGGATCCCGGGCGTACTGCGTTCGCAACCGCCAGGAGCTGAAGAACTTGTCCGTAGCCTTCAACCATGACACTGGCACCAACTGGGCGCAGAACTTGACGGTGACCGAAGCTCAGTACGATGACATGCTGAAGATCCTGCAGCCGGTCTTTGCCATGACCCCGCCGGATAAGAACTGGGACAAGGAGGTTTTCACCCTGAAGAAGGTGAAGAAGATCTTTGCCGTTGGCGGCAGTGATCATGCATCCTTCCTGGCCAGTGGCACGCCAGCATTGGGTTGGGGTCTAAAGGGGCGCAGTGACTACTTTGGCTACACCTGGCATAGCCAGTGGGATACCTACGATGTGGCCATCCCCGAATACCAACGGCATACAGCGACGGTGATAGCCTTGGCAGCCATGGGTGCTGCCAACCTGCCGAACCTGTTGTCCCGCGAAGGGGTGATGCGATTTCGCCCCAAACCAGATGCCATCCTGGCGGTGGAGGGACGCCTGGCTGCGGAGTTTGATGGCCTGACGATCAAGTCGGTGGGAGATGGGGTGGCGAAGAAGGCTGGTCTTCTCGCCGGCGATAAGATCATGCAGGTGGGGAGCGAAGAGGTTCGTCGCAGCCGCCATCTGATCCGCGAGTTGCGCGACCAAAAGCCACCCTGGACCTTTCTGGTGCGCCGTGGCAAAGAAGAGGTCAGTCTGCAGGTGACGCCCCTGCCCGAAGCCAAGGCTGAAGCCAAACCCGAAGCCAAACCCGATACCAAAGCCGATACCAAAGCCGAAGCCAAAACCGAGGCCGCCGGCGACGGCTAGGGCGTGACGTAACGCGCTGCATAGCGCAGCACCTGCCAGCAGACTCCCAATAGACAGCCAATCGTCTTGCGGTAGATGGAGTAGACCACCGGGTAGGCGGTGCCTTCCGGCATACCAGCCACACAGCCTACCGGATGCTTGTGCCGCCACCAGAAATGGCCAGCCAGGGTGAGTGGGCGAAACCTGGACAGTGGGAAATCACCCCGTTCGGTGCGCACGATCTTCTGCTTGGCCCGCGCCTTGAGGAGCATGACCTTGGCCGGCCAATAACTCCAATGGCCCAGGCCCAGTGCGTAGCCGATTTCGTACTTGGTGCGGCGCAGCTCCCGAATCAAAGCCAGTTTGCCACCGCGGGGTTTGTCGGAGCGCACTTGCACATTGGTTGACAGCTCTGGCAGGCCCTCCCGATCACAGTCGCGCAGGTACATGGTGATGTTGTCGCTTGCATGCCTGTGCAGGAGCTCAAGCAGCACCGGCTTGGCCACATCAGCGGGGGCGCTCAGGAACAACAGGATTTCGCTCATGCCTTGCCCCCTGCTTCATTGAGCAAGTCTTGATACAGAGCCTCGTACTTCGCCGCCGCATGCTCCTTGGTGTAAGCGGATTGCACAAGCTCGCGGGCCGATGCCTCCATGCGCTGGCGTCGCTCTTGGTTCTGTAGAAGATCAACTACTGCTTGGGCGAACTGCTGTTCATCTTCGGCGATGCGCAGCTGTTCCCCATCCTTGACGGCAATGCCAGCTACTGCCACCGAAGTGGCAACCATGGTGCGACTGTGTGCAAAGGCCTCCAGTACCTTGCCCCGCAGGCCGCCACCTTCACGCAGCGGAGCCACCGACAGGGCGGACTGTTGCAGGTATGGCTGCAGGTCTTCCACATAGCCATGGAAGGTGACGCCCGCCTCCTTGCCCAGGACCTGCACTTCATGCGGCGCGCTCTTGCCCACCAGATCCAGGGTGGCATTGGCAACCTGCCGGCGGATCAAAGGCAACACCCGGCGGACAAACCAAAGCGCACCTTCCACATTGGGTGGATGTCCGTAGTAGCCCACAAACAAGATGCGTTCGCCAGTGGAAGGGCTGCAGCTCTGGATGGAATCCAGGTCCACTCCACTGGGGATCACCGTCGATGGCTGCTTGGGCAACCATCGAGTGATGCTGTCGCGGTCGGTGGGGGACAGGCATACCAGATGTTGGTAGAAGCCGTAGATGCGCGACTCATAGTTCACCGCCTGGATGTACTGCAGCCAGCGTTCCACGCTATTGGTCAGGCCCAGGGGTTGCTGGCGACGCAGGGCCAGGAACAGAGGCTCGTGACAGACATGCAGGCTGCGCAGGGCTCGAACTTGTGGGCCCAGCAGGTGGGCCATCTCCAAGTAGTCCACCTGCAAGATGTCGAAGTCCTCAGTGCGCAGCAGGTTTGCCAATCGCTGCTGCAGGAGCGGTGCCGAGTAATCCTTGCGCAGTCGTGCCGGGATCTGATGGTACAGGTCCGTGTGGCCGGGTTCCTTGTTGATCACCATCACTTCCAGGCGTTGCACCATGGGCGCCAGGGCATCGGCGTGGTGCCGTTCGCTTTCGTCCTCTAGCAGTGCCAAGACATGCACCTGATGTTTCTGGCTCAGGGTGCGCAGCAGTTGGAATTGGATCCAGGAGCCATCCACGTTCTGCTTGGGGATGCGTCCCATCAACATCAGCAGTTTCAGCTTGTCTTTGCTGGTTGCAGATTGCTGTTGTCGGTTCCAGAGGTGAGGGCTTTGTGACACGGAAAAGATCTGCGCATCACTGCGCCTGGCGTGACGGCGGCTTTGTTGCCGGGACCACAGGGCTCGAGGCAGGCGGGGGGCGGTGCTGCTCAGGGCGCGGATTTCCAGGAGAGCCCGGTGCCAGAGACTGGAGCCACGTTGCCCCAGGGTGACCCGCATGAAGTTGAGGGGCAGGCCAAGGGTAGTGGTCAACAGGTGGTTAGCACTGCGCAGGTGTCGCCAACCAAACAGGTATTGGTTGCGGCGATTGATGCGGTGGATGTAGTCGGCGGAAAATTTCGTGCTGCTGGTGCCCCGATGCTCATGCACGACCTTGGCAGTGGGGGCCAGGAGTACGGACCAACCGCGCTTCCAGGCCTCATAGCTCAGGCTACTGTCTTCGTAGTAGAAGGGATCGAACAGGGCTTCAAATCCACCCAGGGCCAGAAACTTGCGCCGGTCGAAGGCAGAAGAGCCGCCGCCGGCCCAGAGCACAGGAATCAAGTCCTGGCAATGCTCCGAGATGGGGTCGTGACGCAACTTCAATAGTCCGTGACTGACATGGCCACTGGTGAGGCCGGTTTCTTCCTGCCGTTTGCTGCTGTCGGCGAATGCGATTTTTGCCGATACGGCGAAGGTTTTGTCGTCTCGAAAACCCGCTAGCAATTCGGTCAAGAACTGCGGATGCACCACCATGTCATTGTTGAGCAAGACCAGGATGTCCTTGCTGGCCGCCGGCAAGGCAAGGTTGTAACCCGCCACGAACTTGAGGTTCGACTTGTGTTGGACAATCTTGATTTCGGGATAGTGCTCCCTCGTAAAGGCCACTGAGCCATCGTCACTACCGTTGTCCACCAGGATGATCTCATGGTCGCCGCCGTGTTCTTGCACTGCTGTGCGCAGGGAGGGCCAGAGGTTTTCCAGGAAGTGCTGCCCATTCCAATTCAGCACCATGATGCTGGCAGCGCTGTTGTCCGGTTGCAGGTCTGGCTCCGCCGTTTTAGGCAAGAAGCAGAGTTTGCCTAACAGATCCGCCAACACCATTAGCAGCAGCAATGCCAAGGCCAGGGGGATGAGCAGGCATGCAGCGATGAGGAGCAGGAAGGCTCCGGCGAGAAATCCAGGCAGCTGTTTCAGGGATGCGTCTCCAAGGATTGAAATCGTGCCAGTTGTTCTTGGATCAGCAATTGTGCACCCAGGTTTTGCGCCGCCCATTGGCGGCCAGCGGCCCCGGCAATGCCGGCGGCCTCCGCATCCTGCATGAAGCGCAGGCTGGCAGCAGCAAGACTTAGGGCATCTTCACCTCTTGCCACTGCAGGTTCTGGAGCGGCGATCCCCTGCAGGCCCAGCTGGTTGCTGACCACAGGCAGACCATGGGCCAGTGCCGTCAATGACTTGATGCGCACGCCACTGCCGGAGTACATGGGGGATACCAGGCAGCGAGCCTGGCCAAGAAGTTGCGGCAAGTCCGCTACAAATCCCAGGAGCCTTACCCCGGGCTGGCCTTGCAGGGCTTGCAAGTTCGCATCGCCGCCGGGGCCGGCCAGCCACAGCTCCGCCTGTGGCGCTTTCTGTCGCACCAGGGGCAGGACCTGATGCGCCAGGATGGCGGCAGCCTCCGGGTTGGGGTGGTGTCGGTAATCGCCCAGGAACAACATGACCTGGGCGGTCTGCGCTGGTTGCACTGCCTGCTTTGGCACAGCCACCAGCGGTGGGCGGATGCCTACGGGCTTTTGCAGTGTCGGGCCCATGGACTGTTGCAGGGCCTGGGCATCCTCGGAGCTCAAAGCCTGGAGCAATTCGGCCTGTGGGTAGTAGCGCTGTTGGTATGCCTGCCAGAGCCGTGCATCCCGATCTTGTCCCATGCTCCCAGGCCCCAGGTTTGCGGGAATGGCCTGGCCATGTTCGTGGTCGGTGAAAACTCGGGGGCAGCCTTGCAGGTCTGGCAGGTACTGGGCCATGACTGCAAACTCAAGCATGGCTACCTGCGGGCGGAAGTCCTGCTGCACCTTGTGCAGCAGGCGACGGAATTCCTGGCTGCGATGCTTGGCCACTACCAAGGGCAGCCGACCCAGGGTCCAGTCTCGCGCCAGGCGAATGCGTCGCCGCAGGAGTTGTGCCGCACCTAGCTCGGCGTTCGCCGGTAGTGGCAGAAGATGCAGTTGCACGCCGGGTATCTCTGGCAGTCGGCCTCTTTGCTGGAAAGCGACACAACAGCACTCTGCCTCTTTGGCTAAAGCTTTCAGCAGTACCCCCAGATACACCGCGCCGCCATGGTCGGCGTCGGGGTGGGGCTGGAAGGGGCTTACCACGAGTATCCGCAAACTGCTTGTCCTGCTCCTGGCGCTGGGGGTGGCATATCGGTGAACCGAAATAGTTGGGGGGAAGCCGAGCCCCACAGCTATTTTCGACACCTGAAGCCCTAGTTATCCACAAATCCTAAGACTTTCCAAGCCTGCTCCTGGCCTGGACATGGAATCATAACTCTTACAAGTGTCGAGACTTACATGTGGTTCCCCCTGCTGCCTATTGCGCCCCCCCGTCATGCCGCAGGCTGGCGAGTCGCTTTGGCTTTTGTCATAATCCCCGTGCAGGCTTGCCCTTTGTTTTAGGCAAACGATCAGAAACCATTCACCAGCACCCAGTTCGGGTCGCTCCTCGTGCCCATGAACGAGACTCTCAAGGCAATCGTCCACATCCTGGACGACGGTTCTCCGGAACTCAAAATTGCGGCTGCGCAGGTTGTCGGCGAGTTGCAACCCAAGGCAGCAGAAGTGGTTGTGGCTCTCGAGCGGCATCTGGACTATGCCGACAATGCCCTCAACCGCTACCTGTTGCAGGCCCTCAGCCGGATCGGCTCGGAACCAGCGGTAGGGGTCCTGGTAGCCCGCCTGCGGGAAGGCGGGGCTGCCGCTGATCTGATCTGTCATCTCTTGGGGGAGGCTGGCCCTTCAGTAGCCAAGGTCCTGGCCAAGAGTTTTGCCACTGAGGCTCCAGAGATGCAGTCTCGGGTCCTGAATATCCTGGGGCATTACGATTCTCCTGAAGCGCTGGGTGTTTTGCAGACCGCCTTGTTGTTGCCGCAGGCCGAGCTGTCCAGCAAAGCGGCAGAGCACTTGAGCGAAAGGTTGCAAGAAGTCAGCGAAGCCCGGCGCAAGTCATGCAAGGAAAGTCTGAGCGATGCCCTGGCCAAGCAACCCGAAGATCTGGCGCCGGCCTCCCTGGCCCATGCCTTGCGTGTCTTGGCGTTGATGGATGGCACCGGTAGCAGGGCGACCCTGCTGAAGTTTGCCGCCGCCAAGCACCCACCCATTGTGCGTCAGGCAGCCTTGGAGAGTTTGCAGGGTGTGAAGCTCACGCCAGCACAGGCGGAGAGTCTGTTGGAATTCGTGCAGGACACCGATGTGGAACAAGTGGGGCGGCCGAGCATGCAGGCTTTGCAGGGCGCCTATTCCTGGCCCGCCAAAGCGGTGCCGGAGCTGCGCAAGCTGGTCTCATCGCGGAAGGAAGAGCTGAAGATCTTTGGGCTGACCGCACTGCAGGAAACTCCTGGTGAAGAATTGGCCCAGCTCTACATGACGCACCTGCACGCTGGCAATGAGAAGCAGCGACAGGTGGCGCAGATTGCCCTGGCTAAAAACGCCAAGGCCATGGCGGTGCTGTTCAAGTCATTGCAGAACGAACGCAATGCGGAGAAGGCGGCGCGGCTGTTGGAACCACTCAAGGCCAAGGCAGAGGAATTCAAGGCGGCTCAGGTGAAGGTGCTTTGTGAGAAGGCCGGCCGCTTGCTGGCCAACGGCGATGCTCTGGGTGAAGTGCATCTGGAACTGGCTCTGCATGTGTCGCCTGACATCACTTGCCAGGAACTTGTTGGTAAAGCCACGCGCCTGCGTCGAGCACGCAAGCTGGCTGAGGCCCTGACTATTTTCCTGCACCTGGCCAAGGCGGAAAAGCTGGATCTGGAAGGGCATTATCAAATGGCCCTGGCTCGTCTGCTCATGGATCACGAAGAAGGCCGCTCTGGCCTGACCAGCCATACCGGTGATGCCACCATGGGCTACGTTGCCATGCTGGTGCGGGAGGACTTCCCGGTCTTCGATCGCCTGAAGAAAGAGAGCATGTTGGAGCCGGAAGATCTGTTGCGGGTGGGACGCCACTTCAACGAGAGCATTGGTCCCGAGCGACGCTTTGGCACTGATCTGCTGCGCCATCTGGCGGAGAAGCACGCCAAACTCCAGGCCGGTGAAGAAGCGCGGATGATGATTCGCTCCGAAGGAATCTGAGAAGCCGGCTCTGAATCTGAAAAGCCGGTCCTAGGGCACCCGCTCTCCCATTCGCACTGCCATTTCCCTGGGCAGGTCCGGTAAGGCCGGACCACCCTTGGCCACCAACACGATGACGGTGGAACCAAAGCCGAAGCGGCCGATTTCCTGGCCCTTGGCCACCGGCCCCTGAGCAAGGGTCACCGAAGTGTCACCAACATTGAGGGCGCTGACCATGACTACGCAGGCCAGGGTGCCATCATTCAGGCGGCAGTGGAACACCTGTCGCTCATTGCGCGGGAACAGGTCGGGGATGCTATCCACCGCTCCACGATTCACCGGAAACAGGGCTCCGGGAATGTGTTGCACGCCCAGGATTTCCGCCGCAAAGGGTGAGTGTACCCGATGGTAGTCGCCAGGGGCCAGATAGATGGTTGCCTGGCTGCCGTCCGCCAGAGCCTTGGCCAACACCTTGTCCTGTAGCAGTTGCAGCAGGTCATAGTCCCTGCCCTTCACCTGCGGGATCCGGGTCGCGTGGATGGGGCCCGAGGTGATGATCTTGCCGTCGCAGGGCCAGCAGAGTTCGCTCTGCGCCGCAATTGGGCGGGCACCATGGCGCAAGGGACGTTGGAAGAACTCTGCCAGGCTACCGTAGTCCTTGGCTTCCCCCTGCATCTCTCCCAGGTCCGCGCCGTAACGTTTGGCGAAGCGGCTAAGGAAGGGTGTGCGTAGGGCGTGGGGGATGGGGATGCGGGTGAGCAAGCCGGTGCTGCGGGAGAGCAACAGCTTGGGTAGGGCAGTCAGGACGATCTTACGTACTTGGCTCATGCGCTAATGCTCTCTTGGGCTCAGCATTCGGGCAGGGATACTGCCAGTCCACCTTCGCTGGTTTCCTTGTAGGCGTGGTGCATGTCTTGCCCGGTTCGCTTCATCACCCGGATCACCCGATCCAGAGTGACCACTCCGGGACCGGTACTGTGCAGCGCCAATTGCGCCGCCGACCAGGCCTTCGCTACACCCATGGCATTGCGTTCAATGCAAGGTGCCTGCACCAGTCCCTTGATGGGGTCGCAGGTCAATCCCAGGTTGTGTTCCAAGCCGATCTCGGCGGCGTTTTCCACCTGCTGTGGGTTACCGCCCAGGAGTTGGCACAGGGCAGCGGCAGCCATGGCCGTGGCGGAGCCCACCTCTCCCTGGCAACCTACTTCCGCACCGGAAAGGCTGGCGTGGGTTTTGATGACCATGGCGATGGCACCGCCGGTGGCCATGGCGCGGTGGATGCGTTCATCATCCAGGTGCAAGCGATCGGCGGCTTCCACCAGCACTGCCGGGAAGATGCCCGCTGCCCCATTGGTGGGGGCGGTGACCACGCGACCGCCGGCGGCATTCTCTTCGTTGATGGCGTAGGCGTAGGCCTGCGCCCGGGCGATGGGAGCGTAGGCAGGATCCACCTGACCCTTATGTACCTTGGTCAGGAGTTGGCCGGCCCGGCGCTGCACTTGCAGACCACCGGGGAGTTCGCCGGTGGTATCCAGACCCCTGGCAATGCAATCCCTGAAGGCCTGCATGACTGTGCTGAGTCCTGCTTTGATGCTGCCACTTTCTTCCTCCCATGCCCGCTCATTGCGCAACACCACATCGCCGAGGGCGATCTTGTGCTGCAGTGCCGCCGCCAGCAACGAGTCGCCGTCATGGAAGGGAATCTGTGCTGGGCTGGGGCGACGGTGGGTGAAAGGTTGACCGATGTTTTCGGCCTGTTGGACAAAGCCGCCTCCCACCGAACAGATCTGCATTTCGTGCAGCAGCTGATCCTTTGCATCGAAGGCGGCAAAGACCATGGTGTTGGGGTGGGGCAGGGCTTCGGTTTCCTTGCCGCCAGTTTTGGCGAAGACCACGTGCTCCGGCGGCAGGTTGAGGGAGTGCTCACCAAAGCTGATTTGGGAATCCATGGCCAAGGCCTGCGGCAGGTGTAACAGAGCCTCGGTGTCGCAGGTCTCCGGCTCCCAGCCTAGCAGTCCGGCCAACACGGCGCGGTCGGTGCCGTGGCCGCGGCCGGTGGCGCTGAGTGAGCCCTGCAGGATGACTTGCAGGCGGGCCGGCTGCAGCTTGCGCTGCAGGCACTGTTGCCGGAACCAACGGGCAGCGCGCATGGGGCCGACGGTGTGGCTGGAACTGGGGCCCGGGCCGATGCGGAAGAGATCCAGCAGGTGCAGGTCAATGGGGTCGGGTGAGGAGTTCAAGAGAAGCAGCCAAGAAGCGAGAGGAGTAGGTGCAAGGTGGAATCAGAGATGGCAAGATAACCCCTAATGAAGCTACGGCCCTTCGTTTTTTTCAGCTTGCTGGCAGCCCTGCATCTGGGTCTGGGTTGCGCTCCCGCCAAGGAGGACAAGGATTCGGATACCCTGGTATTGCACCTGGGGGATCCCAATGCCAAGTCCCTGAAGGCGGATTTGCAGCGCCTGCAGATGTCGGGGCCGCAAGATGCGACAGCGCCGGCAGGCGAGTCGACGTCTCCGGGACCTTTGGGGATAGCGGAGCATGAATCTGTAGCAGATCCGGAGCCCGAAATCACTCCGGAGCCCGTAGCGCAAGTGCGCACGGTCATCCTGGGCCGGGGCGAAACCCTCTATGGCCTGTGCCGCAGCCAGCTGGGTGATGGCAGTCGCTGGAAAGAAGTGGCCCAACTCAATGGCTGGAGCGAAGCGCAGGCCTCCAACTTGTCCGTCGGCACCCGGGTCAAGTTGCCCGTCGACTGAATCGACTAAGGGGCCAGAGCATTTGTCCGCCCAGATGCTGCGGCATCTCCTGCATGCCCGGATAACCTAGTTTCCTCGGACTGCGATCCTTGGGCCAATAGGCAGTGCGGAAGAGAAAGTCCCACAGGCTCAGCACGATGCCATAATTCTTCGCCGTACCGCCTTCGCTGGAGATGTCGTGATGCCAGATGTGCATGCGCGGGTTGTTGAAGAGATAACCCAGTGGCCCCAGACCCAGGTTGATGTTGCTGTGGTTGAAGTCCCCCCAAACGGTGCTGAGGATGAAGACCCAGAAGGTGGCTTCGGGAGATGCGCCCAGCAGGGTCAGGGGCACGAACTGGGCGGTCTTGTAGACCAGGATCTCCATCCAGTGAAAGTGGAAGTTGGCGATCCAGTCCAGCTCAGCAATGGAGTGGTGCACCTTATGAAAGGTCCACAGCCAGGGGATGCGATGCAGCAGGATGTGGGTGCACCACTGGACGAAGTCCGCCAGCAGGAAGAATGCGCAAAACTGGAGTGCCAGGGGCCAGCCGGCAACCCAGGCCTGCTGCAGCGGCCAGCCATTGTTGGCGCACAGTGCCTGGGTCTGCGTGCTGGCGGCAGCAAAGAAGGCCGCCAGGGCAAAGGAGAACAGGTGACCGTTGAACAGCAGGAAGGCCAGGTCCCTGAGCCAGCCGGGGCGCAGGATCTGGCGCTTGGGGTGCCAGGGGAACAGGCGTTCCAGCAGCAGAAACAACAGCGAGATCAGGCCAAGGTATTGGACGTAGGACACGGACCGGATCATACCCGGTGCAGGTCCTACTTCCTCAAGAGCGGGCTAACGGTTGATCATGGTCATCAAGTTGGAGGTGGTCAGCCCAACTGTGTTGGCCGCCGCATCAAACAGTGCAAACTGCACATAGAGGGTCAGGCCATGGTTGGCTGGATTCACCGGCAGGGTGAGGGGCAGGTGCAGTTCACCCAGGCCGTTGGTGAAGAAGTCGAACTCCAGGAGAATGCCCACATCCAGGGTGCAACCAGGAGCACCAATGATGCCCAGGTCCAGGGGTAGGGCCACTGGCGGGAAGCTGTAGGAAGTGTTGCTCAGGCCCAACATCATGCGTGCCTTCACACTGGCGGGGCAGTCCACCAGGTCGAGCTGGAAGTTGGGGTTGCCCTGCACCGGAGCGCCGGGGTAGGTCAATGTGGGGGCCTTGCCATTGCTACCATTGCAGCCTTGGCCGGTGAACTTGATGTTGCCCTGGTCCGTGGCCATGTCGGTGATGGTGGTGGGGGAGGTGTAGATGGCAGGGCCCGCTGGGTTGGTGAAGTTGGCCTGCTCAAAGACCTGGGTGAGAGTGGCATACAGCATGCCCTTACTAGGGTCTGGATGGTTGGCAATGGCCACCGCGCCGCCGGGGCCCTGTACCGGTGCCGTCAGGTTGACGCCCACCGCACTTGGGGTGAAGAAATAGGTTTTGCCCACAGAGTCCGCCATGGCCAACTGAGTTGCGTAATCCTGCACGCCCACTGCACAGATGGAGGTGAGAGACCCTGGCGCTGTGGAGCCAGCGGGAGGGCTGAACACCATCTGGGTCTTGGTCACAAAGGGTGGAGTGTTGGTGATATGAATTTCCCAAAGCTCCGAGCCACTGTTGGCCACCACGTAGAGCTTGTCACCAAGTGCCGCAATGTCACTGGGATCCTTCAGGGTCGCCACAGGTACCGAGCTGCCGGTGCCATTGATCCGCCGGTATAGTGTATCCAGCAGGGTACCAGGAGCATTGTAGGTGAAGTAGAGATTGCCCTTGAACATGTGCAGGCGCTGGATGAAGTGGGGTGGTGTTTGCGCATGCCCAGTGTTCTGCTGGTTGGAGGTGGCCACCGCATCCCCATTCAGGGTGTAGAAATCGATGACATGGGTGAATACGGAGGGACCAGTGTAGTTGGGAGCTGTCCACAGATTGGGGATCTTGTCCGCGTCCAGGGCCAGGCAGTAGTTGCCCAGGGTATTGGTAATTCCGGTGACCGGGCGGGCAATGCCCGTGTTGTAGTCCACCAGTTGGATGCCGGTGTTGGCAGCGGCGGCGGGGTTTGTGGACAGAGCGATGTCGTGCGCTCCCACCTGGCCAAAGAGAGGGGCGGCCAGCAGGGCGGCCAGGAAGGGGACCGTTGCGAGTTTGTTGTTCATTGTATTCTTGTGTGTTCTAGGTGGTGAAAAGGTGAGAGGTCTGCTCTGCGATGAAGCAGAAAAGGCCAGGCGGGGCATTGATGACAACGCTCAGCCTGACCTTCCAATTTCCCTGACTGATCTAGCGGTTGATCATGGTCATCAGGTTGGAGGTGGTCAGCCCAACTGCGTTGGCGGCGGGGTCAAACAGTGCAAACTGCACGTAGAGGGTCAGGCCATGGTTGGCTGGATCCACTGGTAGGGTGAGGGGCAGGTGCAGTTCACCCAGACCGTTGGTGAAGAAGTCAAATTCCAGAATGATGCCCACATCCAGGGTGCAACCAGGAGCACCAATGATGCCCAGGTCCAGGGGTAGGGCCACTGGCGGGAAGCTGTAGGAAGTGTTGCTAAGGCCCAGCATCATGCGTGCCTTCACACTGGCGGGGCAGTCCACCAGGTCGAGCTGGAAGTTGGGGTTGCCCTGCACTGGAGCGCCGGGGTAGGTCAATGTGGGGGCCTTGCCATTGCTACCATTGCAGCCCTGGCCGGTGAGCTTGATGTTGCCCTGGTCCGTGGCCATGTCGTTGATGGTGGTGGGGGAGGTGTAGAGGGCCGGTCCAATGGGGTTGGTGAAGTTGGCCTGCTCAAAGACCTGGGTGCTCGTAGCAATCACCATGCCCTTGCTGGGGTCTGGATGGTTGGCAATGGAGTTCACGCCGGGAATACCTTGCTGCGGAACCGTCAGGTTCACCCCGGCAGCGCCAGGAGTGTAGAAGTAGAGCTTGCCCGTGGCGTCAACCAGGGCCAGTTGGGTGGCGAAGTCCTGCAGGCCCACTGCGCAAATGGCGCTGATGCCCGAGGGGTTGTTGGAGCCGGCAGGAGCGTTGAACACCACCTGGGTCTTGGTCACAAATGGTGGGGTGTTGGTAAGATGCACTTCCCAAAGCTCGGTGCCAGCATTGACCACTACATAGAGCTTGTCGCCAACGGCGCCAATGTCAGAGGGATTGGTGAGGAGGGTGACCAACACCGAACTGCCGGTGCCGTTGATCCGGCGATAGAGGGCGACGGGGTTGCCGCCGACGCCAGTTTGAGCGGTGAAGTAGAGGTTGCCCTGGAACATGTGGGCCCGCCGGATGAAGCCGAAACCCAAGCCCAGCAACTGGGTGCTCTTGGTGGCTACCGCATCCCCGTTGAGAGTGTAGAGGTCGATGGTTCCCTGGCCGCCGGGGGAGAAGGTAGAGGCATTGGTCCACAGGTTGGGGATCTTGTCCCCGTCCAGGGCAACGGTGTAGTTGCCGTCCAGATCGTTGGTGATGCCGGTGACCGTGCGGGCGATGCCGGTGTTGTAGTCCACCAGTTTCACACCTTGGTGTTGCACAGGCGAGGGATTAGGCGGGTTGAAGACTGAGGTGGTAATGGCAATGTCGAAGGGCCCCACCTGGGCGAACAGGGAGGAGGCCAGCAAGGTGGCCAGGAAAGGGATCGTTGCGAGTTTGCTATACATTGTTTTGTTGCCAGGGGTTTGTGGTGAGTTCGGTTGGATGAGCTTGGTCTGCTAACGGTTGATCATGGTCATCAAGTTGGAGGTGGTCAGCCCAACTGCGTTGGCGGCGGGGTCAAACAGTGCAAACTGCACGTAGAGGGTCAGGCCATGGTTGGCTGGATCCACCGGCAGGGTGAGGGGCAGGTGCAGTTCACCCAGGCCGTTGGTGAAGAAGTTAAACTCCAGGAGAATGCCCACATCCAGGCTGCAACCAGGAGCGCCAATGATGCCCAGGTCCAGAGGTAGGGCCACTGGCGGGAAGCTGTAGGAAGTGTTGCTCAGGCCCAGCATCATGCGTGCCTTCACACTGGCGGGGCAGTCTACCAGGTCGAGCTGGAAGTTGGGGTTGCCCTGCACTGGAGCGCCGGGGTAGGTCAATGTGGGGGCCTTGCCATTGCTACCATTGCAGCCCTGGCCGGTGAACTTGATGTTGCCCTGGTCCGTGGCCATGTCGGTGATGGTGGTGGGGGAGGTGTAGATGGCCGGTCCAATGGGGTTGGTGAAGTTGGCCTGCTCAAAGACCTGGGTGCTCGTAGCAATCACCATGCCCTTGCTGGGGTCTGGATGGTTGGCAATGGCCACCACGCCGGCAACACCCTGCTGCGGAACCGTCAGGTTCACGCCGGCAGCGCCAGGAGTGAAGAAGTAGAGCTTGCCCAGGGAGTCCACCAGAGCCAGTTGGGTGGCGAAGTCCTGCGGGCCCACTGCGCAAATGGCGCTGATGCCCGAGGGGTTGGTGGAGCCAGCGGGAGCGTTGAACACCATCTGGGTCTTGGTCACAAATGGTGGGGTGTTGGCAATATGCACCTGCCAAAGCTCGGTGCCAGAATTGACCACCACATAGATATTGTCGCCAACGGCGCCAATGTCAGAGGGATTGGTGAAGGGGGTGACCTGCACCGTGTTGCCGGTGCCGTTGAACCGGCGATAGAGGGCGACGGGGTTGCCGCCGTTGCCAGTTATAGCGGTGAGGTAGAGGTAGCCCTGGAACATGTGCATCCGCACAGGCCTGCCGAAACCCAAACCCATGTTCAGATGGGTGTTGACGGCAATTGCATCGCCATTGAGGGTGTAAAAGTCCAGGGTGCCCTGAAACCCGGCGGAGGGTCGAATGACGTTGCTCCACAGGTTGGGGATGTTGTTCCCGTCCAGGGCAACGGTGTAGTTACCGTCAAGATCGTTGGTGATACCGGTGACCGTGCGGGCGATGCCGGTGTTGTAGTCCACCAGTTGGATGCCGGTGTTGGCTGTGGTGGGGGCGGTGGACAGGGCGATGTCGAAGGGGCCCACCTGGGCGAAGAGGGGGGAGGTGAGTGCGGCGGCCAAAAGGGGGATTGCGGCGAATCTGCTAATCATGAGTTTCCTGGTCTGGAGGGATTCTGGAAGGGCAAGGGAGAGAGGCGGAAGGGGTGAGATAGATTCCCTAGCAAGGGTCACCCCACTCCTTAGTACAGAAGAGGAAAAGGGTACCCCTTGGGACCAATTTCTGGGCACCTGGACGAGATGCTTGGAGGGGCTTTCCAGCTGCTTGCAACAGTGGCAGGAAGGGTCGGGGGAAGTGCTGCGCGAGGCCTGACTTAGCTACAGCATTCTGGCCAGGAACCAGCCATGCCAAGGGCGTAACCCATGCTCAAGCGGGCGTTCACTTCCGCACATGCTTGAAACGCCAGGGCCCCTGTGGAATTGCGGTAGCGATAGGCGTCCACATTGAAGGGACCGTGGTATGCGGCTGCCTGCAAAGCATGACCCACAGTCTGGCCTGCTTCCCGCAACATAGCCTCCTCCTTGCTTGGCAGCTTGGCCGGAACGGTGGCCAGCCATTCGCCTTTGTTGCCGCATTGTTGCCCGGTGACCTGGCCCAGCAACAGCTCGCCGTCCAAGGTCAGCCAGCCATGCATGGCGAATTCCTCTTCGATGTCCAGCCAGGGTTCTACCTGCAAACCCAGGCCATACTGGTGCATGGAAGCTTCAGCCCAGACTCGTTCCTTGGTCTGCAATTTCGTCTCCACCCGCTTGCGACCCCGCCCACTGAAGCCGAAGGGCCGTTTCAGCAACCACTGACTTCGGGCTGGAGCCGCCGCCAACAGGCTGTCCAGCTCCTGCATGCTTTGGACGAAGGCGGCGCCGGGCAGTTGCTGGCCCAGCCCGGCAGCAAAGGCCCGGTGGTTCACCTGCTGCAGAACCTTCAAGTCGGGCACTGGACCCGGGTGCAAATCCAGGCGTCGCAAAATCTCCAGGGCCCTTGGGGTGGGGCACCAGCACTGCAGCCAATGCTTGTTGCTGCGCCAGGCCGGCGGCAGCTCTGTTTCTCTGCCAGAGAGCAGCAACATCTCCCCCGGCACGGTTGCTGCCCAGCTCTCCTGCAGCCTTTGTGCCTGCTTTTGCATCTCAGCTTGCATGCGCCCGGATGGGACATAGCCCTCTGAGTTTTCCAGCTCCAGCTCCGCATCCAGGTTGGCCAGCAGCAGCAGCTTCAGCGACATTGCTGCAGGCTCGCCAAGAACTCGGGATCCAAGCCGGCCAGGTTGCGCGCCCTGGTATTCAGGGGCTTCCCTTGCAGCATGCTGGGGGTCAGGGGCTCGACGATCTCATCCTGCCAGCGAGCAAAGTCCAGGCCGCCGGTCCACTGCTTGAACCAGTGCACGGCAAAGGCCACATGCATGACTTCCTCTTCGCCCACCTTTTCTTGCAGGCGGGCACCGGCTTCGTCCCCTGCCTGGCGAAAGCTCTGGGCAAAGCGCTGGCTGTGATCCAGGTTGCCGCCCTCAAGACCGATGCCCATCAAGGCGACGAACTGCAGGGCGGTCTGGCATTGGGGGATGCGTTGCCAGAACCAGTCCCGCACGCCAAAGTCGCCAACGCCATAACCCAGATGCTGCAGGTGTTGCTGGTACATGCGCATGTGGCGCAGTTCATCCAGGCAGATGTTCAGCAGGCCTTGGCGAAAGGTGAGGGGCGTTTGCGGGAAGGCCAACAGCGCCCAGCCCATGAGTTCGGCGGCCTGCAACTCATGGTGCAAGAAGGTGTGCAGCATCTTCGCCCGCTGTTTGGGTTGGTCCAGGGATGTCTTGCCCAGGCTGCGGGCTGTCCGCTCCAGGGTTGGCAATTCCTTGGGTCGCCCCGGTTGTTGCAGGCGCAGACTTGGCAAGTCCTCCTGCCAGTCATCCGGTGGGGCCGGTGGATTGAGTTTGTGCTGCAGGTCGGTGGATTCAATGTAGGCCTTGGCCCAGGCTTGCACCGATCCAGGCTTGGGTTTCGCCTTGTTCTCCATTCTTACTGCTTGGCTCAGGTTCGATAGTCCGCGTTGATGCGCACGTAGTCTGCGGTCAGGTCGCAGGTCCAGACCTGAGCATGCTGCTTGCCCGCTGCCAGGTCCACACCCAGGATGAGTTCCTCTTGCTGCTGCATGTATTGGCTGGCGGCGGCTTCGTTGTGCAACTGTGGCTGGCCGTCGGCATACATGTCCCAGTCGCCTATCCAGACCCGGGCGGCCTGCGCATCAATTTCTACTCCAGCAGTGGCGGCGGCGGAGAGGATTCGGCCCCAGTTGGGATCCCGCCCGGTGATGGCGGTTTTTACCAGCATGCTGGTGGCGATCTGGCGGCCAGCCTGTCTGGCTTGCGCCGCTGTTTTGGCGCCTTCGATCTGGATGGTCACCAGGCGGCTGGCGCCCTCTCCGTCTCTGGCGATCAGCTTGCATAGGTCCTGGCTCACCTGGCTGAGCAGCTTCTGGTCCCTGTCACTGTTGGTCTGGCCGCTGTTGGCCTGGCTGCTCCACAACAGCAGGGTGTCGTTGGGCGAAGTGTCGTTGTCCACACTCAGGCAGTGGAAGCTGCGATCGGCCAGCTCGCCCAGTTTGCTTTCTCCAGAACCATTGCTGAACAAGAATGCCAGCATGGTGGCCATGTTGGGATGGACCATGCCCGCACCCTTGGCCACCCCCAGGCAGTGTTGGGCACCGTCCTTCTTGTTCACCAGTTTGGGATGGGTGTCGGTGGTCATGATGGCGCGGGCGAAGGCTGTGATTTCCGTGCTGCTCAGGGACGCCGCCAGGGCGGGCAGGGCGCGCAGAATCTTCTCCACCGGCAGCGGCGCGCCGATGACGCCGGTGCTCATGAACAGTATCTGTTCGACCGGGCAGTCCAGTTCCTCTGCCAAAGCGGCGCAGACTTGCCTGGCGTCCTGCATGCCCTTTGCTCCGGTGGCGCAGTTGGCGTTGCCCGAATTCACCAGCACGGCTCGCACCATGTTGGCGGAGCGTTGCAGGTGTTCACGGCACAGCGTCACGTGGGCGCCCAGCAAATGGTTCTGGGTGAACAGGGCCTGGGCCGGGTAGGCCTGATCTGCAACCACCAGGCCCAGATCGGGCAGGTCGTTCTTCTTGATGCCGCAGGCAAGGCCGGCGGCGACAAAGCCATCAGGCAGGACCGGGTGCAGGTTCATGAATGGCGTTGGGGCAGGGGCATGTTGGTGACTGGAATGCCGAAGTTGCTTTGCTGCTCCTGCTCATTGGGCTGGCGCAGCACCCTTTCCATGGCAATCTCATCGCAGGCGGTGAACTTGGGGCAGTGCAGGCAGTCGTTGAATACCTTGTGCGGCATGTCTTTGTGCTGCACCACATGGAAGCCCATCTTTTCAAAGAAGTCCTGCACGTAAGTGAAGGCGAACAAGCGCTGTACTCCCATGTCATTGGCTTCGGCCACCAGGCGATCCACCATCTGTCGACCCAGGCCATGCTTTTGCATCTTGGGATGCACGGCGATGGAGCGAATTTCCGCCAGGTCCAGCCAGACGATGTGCAGGCCAGCACAGCCGGCGAACTCTCCATCTACCTCAGCGATGATGAAGTCGCGGATGTTCTCAATGACCGAGGCCGGTGAGCGCGGCAGCAACACCTGCTTGAGCGCCAACTCATTGACCAGTTTCAGGATGGCGCCGGTGTCATGGATGCGGGCCTTGCGAATGGTGGTTTGGCTCATGGCTCTAGGGTAATCGTTTTTGCCAGGCGCGGACTTCGGCGCGGACTCGCTTGGGTGCGGTGCCGCCAAGAGCCTGGCGGCGGGCCAGTACCTTATCCACCGACAGCAGCCCGTGCAGGTTGTCCGGCAGCTCAGGCAATAGCTTCTTGCGTTCGGCCTTGGGCAGGTCTTCGATTTCTACCCCAAGTTGCAAGGCGCGACGCACCACCTGACCGGAGCGATCATGGGCGTCGCGGAAGGGCACCTTGGCGGCCACCAGCAGGTCCGCCAGATCCGTGGCATTGAGATAGCCCTGGCTGCTTTGTTGGCGACAACGTTCCTCGTTGTACTGGGCGTTTTGCACGGCAACGGCGGCCACCCGCAGGCAGGCCTGAGTGGTGTCCAAGCCGTCGAACAGCGCTTCCTTGTCTTCCTGCATGTCCTTGTTGTAGGCCAGGGGCAGACCCTTCAAGGTCATCAGCATGCCCTGCAAATGACCGGCGACCCGGCCGGCCTTGCCGCGCAGCAGTTCCATGGCGTCCGGGTTTTTCTTCTGCGGCATCAGGCTGGAGCCAGTGGCGACGGCATCGCCAAAGCTCAGGTAGCCTGCCTCTTGGCTGGCGAAGAAGATCCAATCTTCCGCCAGTCGAGACAGGTGGGTCATGATCAGGCTGCAGGCGAACAAGACTTCGCAGACATGGTCCCGATCGCTGACGCTGTCCAGGCTGTTGCGGGTGGCGCCGCCCTGGAACTGGAGTTCCTTGGCGATGGTGCGGCGGTCTACCTTGAAGGCTGTCCCTGCAAGTGCTGCACAACCAAGCGGGCAGTTGTCCGAACGCTTGGCTGCGTCTTGCAGGCGCAGATCGTCACGGTGCAGCATTTCCACATAGGCCAGGGCATGGTGACCGGCGGTGATGGGCTGGGCCCGTTGCAGGTGGGTGAAGCCGGGCAGGGGTAGGTCTGCGTATTGCTCCGCCATCTGCACCAGGGCCTGCATGAGTTGTTGCAGAACATTACGTAGATCCTGCACCGCCTCTCGCATGTAGAGTTTCAAATCCGTGGCCACCTGATCATTGCGCGAGCGGCCGGTGTGCAGTTTTTTCGCCAGGGCACCAACCTTGTCACCCAGTGCCGACTCAACGAAGCTGTGGATGTCTTCGGCCTGGGACTGGTGCAGTGGCCCAGGATCCTTCTGCAGTTCCTTGGCCAGGGCTTTGAGGGCCGCAGTGATTTTCTTGCCCTCCGTGGCACTTAGAACCTGCGCGTCAACCAGAGCATGGGCCCAGGCAATGCTGCCCTGGATGTCCTGCTGCGCCAGTCGATGGTCGAAGGGCAGGCTGCGATTGAAGGATTCGAAGGCCGGATCCAGACCGCCAGCAAAGCGGCCACCCCAGAGTTTGCTCACAGTGAAACCCCTTGGATTCGCGCCGCCACCTGACTTGGCAAGCCATAGAGGCGCACAAAGCCCTTGGAGTCTGCCTGGCTGATGCCTTGGCTCTCGCCAAAGGTGGCCAGATCTTCTTCGTACAGCGAATGCGGACTTTGTGCACTCACCGCCGTGGCCTGACCCTTGAACAGTTTGATCTTCACTTCGCCGGTGACATGCACGGTGGCTTGCTTGAAGAAAGCGTCCATGGCTTTGCGCAGGGGGTGGAACCAGCGACCGGTGTAGATCAGGTCGCAGTACTCGGGCATGAGTTTCTCGCAGGCACGCATGGTGTCCCGCTCCATGCAGAGAGAGCGCAGGGTGCGCAGGGCTTCCATGATGACGGTGCCGCCAGGAGTTTCATAAACGCCGCGGGACTTCATCCCCACCAGGCGGTTCTCGGTGATGTCAATGCGGCCGACGCCGTGTTGACCTGCCAGTTCGTTGAGCTTGGCCAGCAGGACTTCCGGCTGCATGCTTTCGCCATTGAGGCTGACGGGCACGCCGGCCTCGCATCCCAGGGTGAGATAGAGGGCTTCGTCGGGAGCTTGTTCCGGATTGCAGCTGAGCATCCACACATCCGCCGGTGGTTCGCAGCCCGGATCTTCCAGGACGCCGCCTTCGTGGCTGATATGCCAGAGGTTACGATCGCGGGAGTAGATCTTCTCCTTGCTGGCAGCCACCGGGATGTTCTTCAAGGCAGCGTAACTCAAGGCGTCTTCCCGACTCTTGATTTCCCAGTTGCGCCATGGAGCAATGATGCCCATCTCCGGCGCCAGGCACACGTAACCCAGTTCGAAGCGCACCTGATCATTGCCCTTGCCGGTGCAGCCATGGGCCAGGTATTGGGCACCCACTTCCTTGGCGTACTCCACCTGACCCTTGGCCAGGATCGGGCGCGCCATGGAGGTGCCCAGCAGGTAACGCCCTTCGTAGACGGTCATCGCCCGCAGGCAGGGCCAGACGTAGTCGGTGAGGAAGGGACGTTGCAGGTTTGCAACCTTGCAGGAGGCGGCGCCGGTGGCCTTTGCTTTCTCTTCAAGCCCTTCAAGTTCACCTTCACCCTGGCCGACATCGCCGGCGTAGCAGTGGACTTCCAGGTCGTGGTGCTCTTGCAACCAGGGAATGATGATGGAGGTGTCTAGACCTCCGGAATAGGCGAGTACGACTTTCTTCTTCATAATCAGTTGGGGCTATTTGGCAGCTGTGGGGGTCAGTGAACACATGACAGCTTTCTGCACATGCAAGCGGTTTTCAGCGATGTCATAGACAATGGATTGGGGGCCATCCATGACGCCGGCAGTGACTTCGGCGCCGCGGTGGGCGGGCAGGCAGTGCATGAAGTAGGCGCCGTCAGCAGCGCGGGCCATCAACTCTTCGTTGACCTGATAGCTGGCAAAGATGCCGGCACGTTCTTCGATCTCATCTTCCTGACCCATGCTGGCCCAGACGTCGGTGTAGATGGCGTCAGCGCCTTCGGCCGCTGCCAGCGGATCATCCATGATGGTGATTTCGCAGCCAGTCTGCGTGGCAGTCTTCATGGCTTCGTTGACTACCTTGGAATTGGGCTCGTAACTTTCCGGCGTGCAGACAGTGATACTCACCCCCAGTTTGCTGGCGGTGTGGATGAGGGAGTGGCAGGTGTTGTTGCCGTCGCCTACGTAGCAGAGGCGTTTGCCCTGCAGCTTGTCCCACTTTTCTGTCAGGGTGAAGAAATCCGACAGCGCCTGGCAGGGATGCAGGTAGTCCGTCAGGCCATTGATCACGGGAATGTCGCAGTTGCTGGCCAGTTCCTTGATGGCACGATGCTTGAAGGTTCGGGCGACGATGATGTCCACCCAGCGCTCCATGTTGCGAGCCACGTCTTTGAGGGATTCCCGTGAACCGATGCGAGCATCGCGGTGGTCCATGAACACAGCGGAGCCACCCATGTCTTCGATGCCGATGTCGAAGGTGAAGCGGGTCCTGAGACTGTCTTTTTCAAAGATCATCGCCAGGCGCTTACCGGCCATGACTTGATTGTGTTCCTTGCGACCCTGCTTCAGGGCGCGGGCGGTGGCATAGAGGCGATGAATCTCCGGCGTGCTCAGTTGGGCCACCGAGATCAGGTCCTTGTGCGGAATATTTTGGAATGCTTGCTCGCTCATGATTTGCTTACTCCGGAATTGTTTGCTCCAGAAGATTGTTCCTTCAGACCTTGGCGGATCAGCGCCACGGCAGTATCGATTTGTTCGGAGGTGACCACGTAGGGCGGTAGCAGGCGCAGCACGTCTTCACCGGCGGTGGTGGTGATGAGGCCATTTTGGTAGAGCCACTGCTGCAGTTCCTGGTGTCCTGCTTGCAGGCGCAGGCCTTGCATCAGGCCAATGCCGCGGCGTTCCAGCACAGCATCAAATTCTTCCACCAGGGCCTGCAGGCCCAGGGTGAGGTGGGCGCCCCTGGCTTGCACCTGCGCCAGCAGGCCGTCCTGTAGTTCTTGCAAGAACACCAGGGCGGCACGGCAGGCCAAGGGGCCACCGGCAAAGGTGGAACCGTGGTCCCCAGGCTGCAGGGTGTCTGCCAACTTCTGGCTCACCACTGCCATGCCCATGGGCAGGCCGGCGGCGATGGGCTTGGCCAGGGTTACGATGTCCGGTAGCACAGAGACCTGTTCGCTGTAGAGGAAGGTGCCGCTGCGTCCCGAGCCACACTGCACTTCGTCGTGGATCAACACCGTGTCGGTGTCGTCGCAGATTCTGCGGCAGAGTTTCAGGTAGCTATGGGGCAGAGTCAGCAATCCGCTTTCCCCTTGGATGGGTTCCAGGATCAGGGCCGCTGGAGGATTCTGCATGGCGCGACGCAGGGCCACTTCATCGCCGGGGGGCAGGAAGCTCACGCCGGGAATCAGTGGTGCAAAGGGAGCCCGGTACTTTTCCGTATGGGTAACGGAAAGGGCGCCCATGGTGCGACCGTGAAAGCTGCCCTGCATGGCAAAGAAATTTCTTCGCGCGTGGTGGTATTTGCGGGCGATCTTCAAGGCGCATTCGTTGGCTTCCGCACCACTGTTGGTGAAGAACACCGAATCCAGGCCAGTGAGTTGGGCCACCATGCCTGCCACCTTCTCGGTGTGTGGATGGCGGTAGAGGTTGCTTACATGAATGACCTGACCCACTTGTTCGCGCAGGGCTGCCACCAGTTTGGGATGATTGTGGCCCAGAGCCGACACCGCAATGCCAGCCAGGAAGTCCAGGTATTCCTTGCCCTGCTGATCACGCAGCACTGCACCTTCACCCTCAGTGAAGATCTCTTCGGCGCGCAGGTAGGTGCGGATCACGTGTTCGTCCATAGCTTTAGTTGCCGTAAAATCGGGTGCCAGTGCCTGGCAGGAGTGCATGTTGGATGGCGTCGGTGCCGGCAGCGGGGGCGATCTTCACCAGGGCTTCAGGGTGGGCTGCAAGTGCCATGGCAGCGGCCTGCACCTTGGGGATCATGCCACCATGGATCACCCCGTTCTCTTGCAATTCCTTGGTTTGGTCCAGATTCAACTGGCTGAGAAGCTTCTTGTTGCCGTCCAGCACTCCAGGCACATCGGTGAGGAACAGGGTGGCTTGCACGGCGAAGGCCTTGGCCAGTGGGCCTGCACCATGGTCGGCGTTGATGTTGAAGAAGTGCGGGTCTTTGCTCGCTGTCTCAGTGCCCGGCGCCACCGTAGCGATGACCGGCACCATGTCAGCCTGCAGCAGCAGGTTCACCAGCCTGGCATCGGCCTGGGCAATGGCGCCGACGTAGCCCAGGTCATGGCCGTCGGGTTGCAGCAAGCTGGCTTTGAAGCTACCGCCGTCCGCACCGGTGATGCCCACCGCATTGTCCAGGGCAGCCACCAGATGGCGATTCACCTGGCCGCCCAGCACCATGAGTACCGCCTCGGCGGTCTCGGCATCGGTGATGCGCAGGCCTTGGTGGTACTGATCCGCAATGCCCAGCCTCTGGGTCAGTTGACGGATCTGATTGCCGCCGCCGTGCACCAGGATGATTTCATGGCCTGCAGCTTGCGCCTTGCTTACGGACTGGGCCAGGTCCTGCCTGGCCGCTGCCTGCTCCAGTTGGGCACCGCCCACCTTCACCAGGATCCTCATAGCAGCCCCACCGTTTCTTCCAGGCCTAACATCAGGTTCATGTTCTGGATGGCCTGGGTAGCGGCACCCTTGCCCAGGTTGTCGATGGCGGAGGTGATGACCACCTGCCCCTGGTTATCAGTCACCGCAATGTCGCAGTAGTTGCTGAGTTGGACGCGGTTCAATTCCGGTTGGCCGCGTTCATAAATGCGCACGAAGGGCTCTTGGGCGTACTTCTCTTGCAGGTAGGAGCGCATCTGTTCGGCGCTGACTCCCTTGGCAGGCGTCAGGTAGATGGTGCTGAGCATGCCGCGGAACATGGGTAGCAGGTGCGGGGTGAAGACAATGCGGTCGGTGCCCGCCTCTTGGTGGATTTCCGGTGTGTGGCGATGGTTGCCTACCCCATAGGCCAGGAAGTTCTCCGCCACGTTGCCGTAGATGCTGCGTTCCTTCGGGCTCTTGCCAGCGCCGGAGACGCCGCTCTTGCTGTCGGCGATGATGGGGCTGTCTGCGGCTATGAGCCCTTGCTGCAACAAGGGCAAGAGGGGCAGCAGGATGGAGGTGGGGTAGCAGCCCGGGTTGGCCACCAGCTTGGTCTGTTGGATCGCTTCCCGCTGCAGCTCGGTGAGGCCGTAGACCGCTTGGGCGAGAAGTTCAGGGGCGGCATGCTGCAGGTCGTAGGTCTGCTGATAGACCTGCGGATCCTTGAGGCGGAAGTCGGCGGACAGGTCGACGATCTTCAGCTCAATGCCCTTGGCCCAGATGGATTCCGCTATGGCCTGCACCAGAGCCACGCCGGCACCGTGAGGAGTGCATAAGAATGCGCCGTCCATGCTGGCAACCTGACCCAGGTCCAGGGGATCCAGGTGCAAGTCATAGGGGAGTGCTGGTGCTTCGGGCACCGACTTTGGTCTGGAGGTCATCACCAGGGCCGCCTGCATGGAAGGGTGGTTCTTCAGCACGCGGCAGAGCTCTTGGCCGGTGTAGCCGGAGGCTCCCAGGATGGCGACATTCTTCATGGCAGTTCCCACTGTTGTGCCAGGCGCCTGGCGTCATTGGCATTCTTGCAGATCACCAGGACCGTGTCGTCGCCGGCTATGGTGCCCAGGACCAGCGGTAGTTGGGCCTGGGCGATGGCCTGATCAATGGCCAGGGCCAGGGCGTTGGCGCCGCCGGCGGGAGTCTTCAGCAGCACCTGGTTCAGGGCGGGGGTGGCACTCAGCAGCCACTGCTGCAGGGCCGGGGCCAGGCCGCCGCTGCCGTTGGCGGTCTGCGGCAGCTGGTAGCCCTGGGCGCTTTTCGCCACCTGCAGGTCCCGCAGGTCCCGGGACAGGGTGCCCTGGTTGACCTGGAAACCCTCCGCCTGCAGCAGGTCCAGCAGGGCGCCCTGGCTGGGCACCGCATAGGCCTGCAGCAGGGCCAGGATGCGCTGGTGACGCTGGCTGCGGGTGTCAGGGCTTGTGCTGGGGGGTGGCATAATTATGCGATATCAGCGCATATTTATGCATACCTTCGGCATTATGGGGATACTTGTCAAGCCCGAACTTGTGCGGGGGCGAAAACTAATCCCGGTCCATCAGCAGGAAGATCAGATTTCTGAACAGCAGCACGATATCCACAAACAGCACGCAGGCTGCGGACACGTGCATGGTGGTGGGGTAGCGCCTTAGGATGTTGCTGGTGTCGTAGAGGATGAAGCCACTGAACAGCAAGGCACCGGCGGCAGAGAGCCATAGCCTCATGGTGTAGCCGCCGTCCATGAAAAAGCCAACCAAGCCTACGCCTAGCAAGCCGAACATGGCCATGTAGAGGAAGCCGCCCATGAAGCCAAAGTCTTTGCCGCTGAAGAACACATAGGCAGAGAGGCCAATGAAGATGAAAGCGGTGAGCAGGCTGGCTTGCAAGACGACGGAGCCGCCAGCTAAATGCACCCATGGAGCCACCAAAAAGCCAAAGAAGATGGCGTAGGCATAAAAGGTGATAAGGTTGATGCCCGGTTTCTCAGCAAGGGCATGCACCAGCCAGGCCCCACCCATCATCAGGATGAGGGGTAGCCAGAAATTTCCGGCCAAGGACCAGGCCATTTCCTTCAAGGCTGGCACTTGAAATGTTGCCACCATGGTCCCGGCAAAAACCAAGATGGCCATCAGCAACAAGCCATAGGTCTTCTTCAGGAAGATGGCCCGCTCGGTGGCGGGGGCAGCGGCGGCAACTAGAAGACCGTCGTCGGTCATGGCGTAGGCGTTTTCTTGACTCATGGCCCGAGAGGTTAGGGACAGTGCCTCGTATTGTCTAGCCTTGCCGGCTAGTCTGCAGAGCATGAACAAGCATCTGCTCTGCTCCTTGTTGTTCCTGGGCGCTTTGCCCCTGTTACCCGCCCAAGGCCCGGTGACCAAGACGCCAGCCGAGAAGGCTCCGGCCAAAAAGATGCTCAGCCTGCGGGAGAGCACTCCCTATGTGGGGGTGGATTTCAGCGGCCGCGGTTTCGTCCTGCCCACCTGGGAGGATAGCAAGACCCTGAAGTATGAATCGCCCTATGGCAGTCGCTACGAGGACGTTCTCTCCGGCAAACCAAAGATGGGGCCGGCGAAGAAGGAGGAAGCCGAAGCCGAGATCCCCGATGCGCAGGAAGTGTATGCCAGTCCCGATGGCAAGCAGGTGGCCTATGTAAAGGAACATAACCTGTATGTCCTGGACCGGGCGACCAAGAAGACCTGGCCGGTGAGCAACAATGGCAATGAGTTGCTGCGCTATGGTCGCCTGGACTGGGTCTACCAGGAAGAGGTCTACACCCGCGGCGAATGGCGTGCCCACTGGTGGAGCCCAGACAGCAAAAAGCTGGCCTTCATGCGCCTGGATGAATCGAAGGTGAAGACCTTCACCGTCATCGATCATGTGCCCGCAACATCCTTGGACAAGGACAAGACGGTGAAAGAGCTGAGGGAGCACTATCCCAAGGCTGGAGATCCGAATCCCAAGGTTGCCATCGGCGTGGCCCTGCCGGCGCAAAACAAGGTGCTGTGGGTAGACCTGTCCAAGTACGACCCAGACATCCTGGTGGTGCGCACTGGCTGGACGCCGGACAACCAATTGCTGCTGCAGGTGGATCTGACAAGTGGCGCAGTCACCAGGCTGCTGCGGGAAGAATCCAAGACCTGGGTGAACATCCTGGATGTTCCATGGTTTTTGTATGACGGCAGCTTCATCTGGCTGAGTGAACGCAGCGGCTTCAACCACATCTACCACTACAAGGGTGACAAGTTGCTGGCAGCGGTGACGCAGGGGGACTGGGCGGTGCGGGAGATCTTGCATATGGATGCCAAAGAAGAGTTCCTGCTGTTCACCGCCGGCAAGGACGGTGCGCTGAACAACAACCTGTACCGCATCGGTCTGGACGGCAAGGGCCTGCAACGCCTGACCCAAGGTGATGGCAGCCATGAGGTGAGTCTCTCCATTGATGGCAAGCAGTTTGTGGATCGCTATTCCAGCGTCACCCAGCCGCCGCGCATGCAGCTCTGTGATGACGAGGGCAAGGTGCTGAGGGAGATGGGCGAGGTGCGGGTGCCAAACCCGCCGGGCTTTGCCTTGCAAACCAAGGAACTGCTACAGATCCCCGCCCGGGACGGTTTCCTGCTGGATGCTACGGTGTTGCTGCCAGGCAAGGATGCCGCGAAGAGGAAGGCCGGCCATCCGGTGTTCCTGGATACCTATTCCGGGCCGAACTTCCCCTCGGTGCGCAACAGTTGGAATTACGACAGCTTCCATCAGTTCCTGGCGCAACAAGGCGTGATCGTGTTGCAGTTGAATGTGCGCTCTGCCAGCGGGCGCAGCCAGGCGGACACCGGCACCTGTTATCTGAATCTGGGGGCAGTGGAGCTGCGTGACCTGGAAGATGCGGTGGACTGGGTCTGCGCCAAGCGCGGTGGTGATGCTCAGCGGGTGGGTATCAGTGGTTGGAGTTATGGCGGCTTCATGACTGCCTATGCCCTGACCCATTCGAAGAAGTTTGCCCTGGGCCTGGCTGGTGCCGGCGTCTACGACTGGCGCATGTATGACAGCATCTATACCGAGCGCTACATGAGGACGCCGCAGGAGAACAAGGATGGCTACCGGAAGAGCTCAGTGGTGGAGGCGGCGAAGAATCTGCACGGGCATCTGTTGCTGATGCACGGCACCATGGATGACAATGTGCACCTGCAAAATGCCATGCAACTGGTGCATGCCCTGCAGAATAGCGGCAAGAGCTTCGAGCTCATGCTCTACCCGAAGATGAAGCATGGGCCCAACTCCCTCAAGCAGCTCAGCCACCGGCACAACCTGCAGTGGCGGGCCATCGAAGAGCATTTGTTGGCGCCTTAGGCAGTAGATATGAAGATCAGGAGCAAACACCCGCCGCGCTATCTCATCCTGCTAGTGGCCTTGGTTCTCTTGGGGGTCCTCTACCCCTTTTCCGGATTGGGGACGGTGGTCTGGACCGTGAGCTTCTGGGTGGTGCTCTACTTCTCACTACGGGCCATGCAATGCGGCAAGGCAACCATGCGCTTTGCCCAGGTCTTGTTGGGTGTTGTGGTTTTGGCTGGCTCCCTGGGATTGATGGATTCGGAATGGGCGCCTTTGGGAATCCTCGACTCGGTGGTGAGTTTGACTCTGCTTACCTTGACCACGGCGGAAATCCTCAAGGATGTGTTGCTGGCAGGGCGGGTGAATCTGAATCGCATCCTGGGTTCGGTCTGTGTCTACATCATGCTGGGTTTGATGTTTGCTTATGCCTTCTGGGTCCTTCTGGAATTGGATCCTCAGGGTGCCTTCCGCTACGTTGATTCTAGTGAGATTGCTCCACCGGTGGAAAAGTCGGAACTGCTCTACTTCAGCTTCACCACCCTCACTACCCTGGGCTATGGCGATCTGGTGCCCAGCAATGGCTTGGGTAAATTGCTGGCTCCGGCAGAGGCCATCGTCGGTCAGTTGTACTTGACCATCCTGGTGGCACGCCTGGTGGGGCTACACATTTCCCACAGCCATCAGAAAAATTAGCGGCCAATAAGCAAGACTTCACGAGCGCTTGCGGATGCGCTTCAGCCTTCAACCCTTGGGGTCGGTAGTCTTGATCTGAATCTCCTTGCCAGCTAAGGCTTCGCTCAGTGCCTGGTCAATGTAGTCCTTGCTCACCTCATCTGGCTGCGAGGGATTGTCATTGGGGGCGCCGTGGTAAATCACCTGCATGTCCTTGCAGCGCAGGATGAACACGGTGGGGGTGACGGGAGCGCCAAAGGCATCGGCGATGGTATTGCCCTTGTCCAGCAGCACGGGAAAGGCAATGTCCTTGTTCTGCACCGTGGCCTTGACCCGCGCCAGTTGCTCGGGCGTGGAGTTTTCTGTGCGGTTGGCATTGATGTGTACAAAGCTCACGCCCTGCGGGGAGAACTTCTTATGCAGATTTTGGAAGCTTGCTTCGCTACCCACACAGTAGGGACATTGGATGGACCAGAAATCCAACACCAGGTACTTCTTGCCTTTGGCCAGTTGCTGCAGGTCGGTGAGTTGGTTGTCGCTGAGTCTTGGCAGGCTGAAGTTTGCTACTTGATCGCCTACCTTGTAGGGGGAATGGGCGCGGCCCTTTGCTGTTGCTGCGATGGCAGTACTTGGCGCAGGTTTTTGCGGTTCGGGAGTTGCGGAGCTGTGGTCGTGGATGATCTTCAAGCCCTGTGCGGTGCGCTGGAAGATCACCGAGAAGAAGCCATGGGCCGGCTCCTTGCGTTGCAAATGATAAGCCCCCAGGATCAAAACGGAACCTCTGCCCAGCGGACGAAAATCCAATAACTCGAAGCGCAGCTGTCCCATCACCTCTGCATTGGGATAGGACTTCTGGTACATGGACAACAGCGATGCGTGGCCCCGGGTGATGCCTCGAGCGCTGGCAAAGGTGAGTGCATCGTCTTGCCAGTAGTCAGCGACGAATGCTTTCAAGTCGCCACGATTCCAAGCTGCCTGCTGGCGCATGAGGACGGCGGTGACTTCTTCTTGCGTGAGGTGCGCAGTGGTTGGTGCAGCCGTTGTCCTGCAACCCCATGGTAGGCAGAGACTCAAGGAGAGAAGAAGAGCGCGGACGGCTGGGTACTTGGCTGCTGAAGATTGCATGCCCCCATCTTAGCCCTCTCCCAGCCTGATTACATTACAGGCGTTCGGCGGCACAGCCCTGACGCGGGCTGATGGATACATGGCTAGTGCTTTCCTCAGCACCAGCTTCGAGCATTTCTGTTGTGTCCAACTCTGCTTCACCAGCGGGGCGAAATACCCGATGCCACCCTGCTTGCAGGAAGGAGCCACCCAACCAAATTGGCCAAGTCCTTTTCCCTTCCTGGTCTGTGTTCTTCTTCTGACCCATCTCTTTATCCCTATCTCTTTCCCTGGCCAAGGTTACCACATCAGCGCCGCAGTGGGCCCAAGTGGCGGTTGGCCGGCCTGGCGCTGCCTATTGCTGTGGCCTGTTTTCCCCATGCAGTGGGGGACAGGGGATTTGTCCAAGCTTGAAGTGAAACCTTCAGCAAACACCTACCTACTTAGCGGAGCGCCGTGTGGCCTTGTCGGCTGCTGTTGCGCACCCAATGGTTGCAAGGCTCTCTACCGACGGGTCATGGACACGGTGTTCGTGATTCCGGGGGCAAGGTGGGGGGCCTTGTGCTTTTAAGGCGAGCCTGTGCTTTTAAGGCGGGCCAATGCTCTGAGCCTTGACTTCAAGTGTGGCCGCCCTAAGGTGCCGACGACAACTTACCCCGGGTTTCGGAAGTGAGGTGAAAATCCTCCGCGGACCCGCCGCTGTAAGCGCTGACGAATGTTGCGACAAACCACTGGATGGAAGGCGAATTGTGTTCGCCAACGATTCGGGAAGGTGCAACAGGAGGTTGAAGCGTGAGCCAGAAGACGGCCCGGGACTAACTCTCGAGGATAGGAGAAGCAACATGCGACCAAGTGTCAGCATCGTGGCGTGCGCCCTGGCGTGCACGCTGTCCCCCGCGGCCCAGCTGTCAGCACAGCAAACGCCGCCCCCCAGCATCTATGCAAGCCAAGTCATTTCCTTTGATAGCAAAGGCGATGCGGGTGGTGGTATCTTCAACCCCAGCAACGCGCTTGGAGCGCCTGCCGGTGGCGCCAATCTGGTGCATTCCCTGGGTATCGGTGGCCAGATCACCCTGGGCTTTGATGTGCTCATTGCCAATGGCCCGGGTGCTGACTTTATTGTCAGCGAGAACCCCTTCACCTACCCCACGGTGGAGATGAGTTTTGCCGAGATGATGTTCGTGGAAGTGAGTAGCAATGGCCTGGACTTTGCCCGCTTCCCCAATGCCTACACCGGGCCGCAGGTGGATCACGGTGCTTTTGGCACGGTATGGGTGGGTTCTTATGCCGGCATGGCGGGGCAGACGCCGGTGCGAGCCGGTTCGGTGAACTTCCCCAATGCGGACCACCAGGATGTGGTGGAGGCTGGCGGCGACGCCTTCGACCTGCAGGACCTCAGCGATCATCCCCTGGTGCTTTCAGGCAAGGTGCAGGTGAATGCCATTACGCAGCTGCGCCTGGTGGATGTGGTGAGTGGCCAGTCTTCCGACTCGCGCAACTTCCTCATCTATGATCCGGGTGCGGGTTCTGCGGATGTGGATGCGGTCACCGTCATCCACTACCTCAGCAACATTGATGGGCATGAACCGATCATTGAATTGACCATCCCGTTGAATGGTCGCTTTGAGCTGAAGATCGACGATCCGGATGGCTGGCAGGACCTGGATCCGCAAAGCCTGCAGGCCTCGGTGCATGGGCATCCGGTGCCGGTATGGCCGCTCCTGTTCCTGATGAACCTGACCCGGCAAGACGCCTCAGGCTTCACCCTGGTGTTGCCCTTTGATCTGCCCCAGCCCTGGCTGATGCAGCTGGCGTTCTCGGTGCAGGACATGGCCGGTCACCACAGTGGTGCCAGCCGTACCTTCCCCGACGGCAACTAGCCTGTAAGGAACTAAACCCTTGGTTTGCGTGGACCGTTGTGTCTGCGCCAAGCGCAGCTTTCTGGGCTTGGCGCAGCAAATGCGTGCTACCGGTCTGTCTCTGCATGCGCTGCAAGAGCAGACCGGAGCCGGGCAACACTGCGGTCTCTGCATTCCTTATTTGCAAGTCATGCAGGGCGAGGTCATGCACAAAGCAGAGTAACGAATACCGGTTTTGTTTTCCTGGAGTGGCGGCAAGGACAGTGCCATGGCCTTGTATGCCCTGCAGCAGGACCCCCGTTACCAAGTGGTGGGGCTTCTGACCTCTTTCTCTTCGGTGTATGGCCGGGTGAGTCATCACGGCGTGCGCGAGGAGCTGATGGAGATGCAGGCCCAAGCCATTGGTCTGCCTCTGCACAAGCTGATGATTCCCTCTTCTGCCGAACAGCCCTGCAGCATGGAAACCTACCAGCAGATCATGGCCGATTGCATGCAGGGATTTGCCGATGCTGACGTCAAGCTGGTGGCCCATGGTGACATCTTCTTGCAGGACCTGCGGCAGCGTCGCGAGCGCAACCTGGCCACCCTGGGCATGGCAGCCCTGTTCCCGCTCTGGGGCCGCGACACCAGAGAGCTGATCCAGGACTTCTTGTCTCTGGGCTTCAAGTCCTACCTGACCTGCGTGGAACCGGAACTGGGGCGAGCCTTTGCCGGTCGCAACATCGATGCGGACTTCCTGCAGGACCTGCCGTCAGGGGTGGATCCCTGCGGCGAACACGGTGAGTACCACTCCTTTGTCTGGGATGGTCCGCTGTTCTCTTCTCCTTTACCAATTCAGGTCGGTGACATCGTCGAGCGCGGTGGTCGCTTCTATGCCGACCTGACAGCAACGAATAACAACAACAATAACAACGGAACGATTCATGATTCACCCTAGATTCTGGACCCTCACCGGCATGGTCTTGCTGGCTGCAGCTTCTCGACTGCTGCCGCACCCTCCCAACTTTACGCCAGTGTTTGCCATGGCACTGTTTGGCGGCGCCTGCTTTAGTCGCAAGCTGCCCGCCTTCTTGGTGCCTTTGGCGGCCATGCTGCTGAGCGATGTGGCTCTGGGCTTTTTGCGCTACGGATTTTCGGCGGTGGAGAGCAGGCCGGTGATCTACCTATGCTTTGTTTTTACCGTGCTCTTGGGCATGACCATGCGCCAACAGCGAAGTGCATGGCGCATAGGTGGCATGGCGGTGGTGGCTGCTTTGATGATGTACTTGCTGAGCAACCTGAGTGTCTTCTTGCTGGGCAGTCTCTACCCCATGAGCTGGCCGGGACTCATCAGTTGTTACGTGGCAGCCATTCCCTTCATGCAAAACCTGCTGTTGGGCAACCTCTGCTTCAGCCTGCTGCTGTTTGGCATCTTGGCAATGGCGGAACGGCAGCTGCCAGTGCTACGGATGCAGGCTAGGAGTCTGCCCCACGGAAAGTCAACTTAGCGTCACCTCGGTGGCCGCTGGATAAAATCATTAGTGGGGCTGTGAAAATCCAGATCGACGGATTCTGCATGGATTTTGGGCCTGGGGCCACGTTGACGATTTTTGGGAGCAGATCAGTGCTTCTTGGCCTGTAATGGCCCAATTCCCTCGGCCTTCATAGCGCCAGCTTTCCGTGCAGCCTTCTCAAGTTGGTTGCAAGACAGATTAGGTCCCACTCACCACTCACCTTTGCTATGCCTCGCATGCTGAAGGACCGAAAGCCGCTCACGTTTTTGATCCAGCCAAAGACCGGCTCAACGATGTGTTTGCGTTTTCGGTACCAGCCCCGCCCACGGTTGGTTCCCAGCTTCCGTTTCATTCGCGCAGTAGCTTGGAGATCTGGACTGGTCTTCGGTCGTTTCTTTCCTTCCTTGCCAACTGAAACCAAACCGTCAATCTGGGCGTTTTCGAGATGCTTGAAGTTTTCCTCGCTGCGATAGCCTGCGTCCGCAAGCAGGCGCTCTATCGGCTTGCCTGAGTTCTCCATCGCTTTCTCGGCCATTGGAAGAAGCTGGTCATTATCAGCAGCGTTGTTTGTTACTCCATTGGCGATGATCAGCTGCTCAGTATTGTCGACAGCAATCTGAGCGTTGTAGCATTGCTCGAATCCATTCGAGGCTTTCATGATCCGACTATCGGGGTCCGTGAAGTTCTCCTGATCCTTTGGCCGTGGCTTGCCCTTGGGATGTTTCCGGTGGGGAGTCATCCGAAGCTCGCGACCTTCTTCCTTGGCCTTGCTGGCCTTCTTCTCGTCCTTTTGCTTGTCCTCCTCGGCCTTGCGTCTCTCCAATCGCTTCTTTGCCTCCTGGATAGCCTTCAGGCGGCTTTCCCGGTTTGAAAGTTCCTCAGGGAGCTCGTCACCCCGAAAGTCAGGACCGAAGAGATCGTCCTCTTCCTTGTCGATTCCCTTAGCCATCTCGGTGATCCTGCGGATCTCGGCACGCAGTCGTTTCTCTTCGGACTTCATTCGCGAGTAGCTCATTGCCTTTCGCTTGCTGGCGTTCGCCTTCACTTTGCTGCCATCCACTGCCACGGTGCCGAGCTTGACCAAGCCAGCCTCAGAAGCGAGCTGTACGATCTGGACAAAGAAGCTCTCGAACAAATCGACATGCTCCGCCCGAAAACGACAGATTGTGCGGTGGTCCGGCATTTGATTAGCTGCCAACACCCGGAAAGGCACGCTTTCTTCGAGGTGCTTGGAGATCTTGCGGGAGGAGAAGACCCCTGTGCAATACGAGTAGATCAAGACCCTCAACATCATCCGTGGATCGTAAGGCAATTCACCACTCCCGCAGATGCGGTAGCGGTCGAGGAGGCCATCCGTGTCCAACGAACCGACCGCGTCGTGAATGTACCACGCAAGATGATCTTGTGGCAGCCAGTCACGGATGGACGGAGGTAGGAGGTACTGCTGGTTTAGATCTTGACCCTTTTTGAATCGCGCCATGCCTTCAATACGTACAAGGATGGGCCAGGGGCTTAACCTTTTTTCCGATTTCGAGGGCGATCGGAGGCCGGATTCCTCCTCATCCCGTGGGGCAGACTCCTAGGGAAAAGGTGACGATATGAGTCAGCCTTCAGTACCGGGCCCCAACCGGGCCTTCGTCTTCTCCTGGTCTGGCGGCAAGGATTCCTGCCTGGCCCTGCACCGTTGTGTGCGGGCCGGCTGTCGTCCCGCCATGCTGCTCACCATGATGACGGAGGACGGTGAACGTTCGCGGTCGCATGGTTTTTCTCTGGCGGTGATTCAAGCGCAGGCTGCATGCATGGGCATTCCCCTGCGCACGGTGCCTACTTCCTGGCAGGACTATGAGCAGGACTTTGTCGCTGCGCTGAAGCAAGTGGCGGCGGAAGGAATTGAAGACGCAGTGTTTGGCGACCTGGATCTGGAGGAACACCGGGCCTGGGAGGAGAAGGTTTGCCAGCAGGCCGGTTTCAAGGCTCACCTTCCGCTGTGGTTGGGGGAGCGGCAGGAGTTGCTGCAGGAGTTTTTGGATGCGGGCTTCAAGGCGCAGATTGTGGCGGTGCAGGCAGAGTTGTTGGGGATGGAAACCCTGGGCCAAAATCTGGACATGGACCTGGCTCTGGGACTGCAGGAGCAAGGCATGGATCTCTGTGGCGAGAAGGGGGAGTACCACAGCATCGTCACCGACGGACCGCTGTTTTCTAAACCCCTGCACTTGCAAGCGCAGGGGCAGGTGGAGAAGGGCGGTTACTGGGTGCAGGATCTGGCCCTGGCCTAAGGCGCTGTCTCCTAAGGCAGAGTGTCTCCTAAGGCACAGTATCTCCTAAGGCAGAGTGTCTCCTAAGGCACAGTATCTCCTAAGGCACAGTCGTCATCGGCACCCAGTTGGTTGCCAGATGGAAGGTGTCACAGCCTACGCCACAGCCGTTGGGTGCGTAGATCAATGCTGCATGGTTGAGCGTGATCCCCAGAGTCACTGGCACCACACCGAAGGTGTTCAGGGAGGCACTTGCTTTGCCGCTGAAATTCAGGCTGCCCTTCCAGCCGACAAAGGTGGGACCGCCGCCGCCCAGTTGGGTGAGGCTGATGACGAAGGAAGTGAGTACATCAGAGTTCAGCGGGATGACAACACCAGGTGCCATGGTCACCCCCGGACTGTTGCCACTGGCGGCAAAGTTGGTGAAGAGCCAGTAGGCGCTCAAAGAATTGGCCACCCCCGCATCAATGCTCAGGTTCTGGCTAGAGGCAGTGCTCACCGACATCTGGTGGGTGTCCGCCGTCAGGGACATGGGGGATCCGGAGACTACATAAGCGCGACCATGTTCTCCGTTCTCATCGCCACTGCCCGCAGTGCCGTCCGGACCCAGCTCTGTTGGGTCATCCCACTGGAATGCACCGACCACGATGTCCGGGATGCCATCCAGGTTGGTATCGCCGACGCCGCTGCTGGCATGACCCAAATAGTCACTGGTGGCTCCGCCATCCATGGTCCACAGCGTTGCACCGCTTTTACCGGAATACAGGTACAGACGACCCGCCCCAGTAGACCAAGGGGCAGGTTGGTAGGCGCCGGCAAGGATGTCGGGAGTGCCATCGCCGTTGCCATCGCCGGCACCAGCTACGGACCGCCCCAGGTTGTCCCATTCGGCTTCCCCGTCGAAGGCAAACAGGGTCGAGCTGTTCTTGCCGGAGTACACATACACTCGCCCCGCATAGTTGCGATCGTCGCCGTTGCCCGGGGTGCCGTCAGGATCAACATCATAATATGGGGCACTGGCCACCACGTCGGCATGGCCATCACTATTGACATCGCCGACCCCTGCCTCATCCCAGCCCATACCGCCAAAGCTCACATCGCCGCTCCGCATCCAGATCGTTGAACCGTCCTTGCCGGAGAACACAACCACCCGGCCGCCGGTCAGGATATCGTCGCCGTTGCCCAGAATGCCGTCCGGGCCCCCGTCGTAACCGGTGGATCCCACCGCATAGTCGGGGATGGCGTCCAGGTTGACATCGCCGACTCCGCTCAGCGAGACGGCGAAGTGGTCGGAGGCTATGAGACCCGTGTGGGTGCGCAGCAGGGCGCCACCCTTGCCGGAAAACACATAGGCGCGGCCAATCCATTTGACGTCGTCAGGGGTGCCAATGGTGCCATCGGGATCGATGGTAAAGAACTGCGCTCCGGCCATATAACTGTCCTTTCCGTTGCCCTGCAGGTCACCGATGAAGTCTACGGAGAAGCCAAAGAATTCGAGGTTGTGGTGGCCCTCGTGCGTGCGGATCAGGCTGCCGCTCTTGCCGGAGAACAGATACACCCGGCCGTTTTGCGTATTCTCATCGCCGGTGAGCGGAGTGCCGTCGGGACCAATGGGATCCGCATCCCATTGATCCGCACCTACCAGGATGTCCGGGAAGCCATCGCCATTTTCATCTCCACCACCGCTCACTGAAAGGCCAAAGTTGTCGCCGGATGGCCACCAACAGCCATTGGCAGTGCAGATATAAGACATGCCACCGTTTTCGCCATCGAAGGTGTGGAGTGCGGCGCCGTTCCTGCCGGAGTACACATACGCCCGACCATTGCCCCGCACATCATCGCCGTTATTCAGAGTGCTATCAGGGCCCAAGGGATCCGCGCTCCAAGATCGGGCGCCCACAATGATGTCGGCATAGCCGTCCTGGTTCACATCCCCAGCATCGCTCACGGTAAAGCCAAAGTTGTCATCAAATGCCTCACCGTCCAGGGTATAGATCACGCTTTGCCCCTGGCCCAGGCCAGGAAGCAAGGCCATGACCCCCAGCAGGAGGCTTGGCCTGAGGAGGCCTGGAGTGAAGAGGAAATGGCGAGGTGAGAGAAGAAGAGACGAGATTCTGTCTTCCATGGTGCTTCCTGTTTTCCGGTGATGTACGAGAGCGTGGTCCAGCCCAGAGCCCCATTTAGAGCCTATTGGGAGGATTGGGCATTCTAACGCATGACGATGCCGGCCCATAGCTCCAGCCCTGGCTCTGCTGGGCTTGCAGGTTTTTTTTGACAACAGGCCTCCGGTCCGGGGCCGGGTTTTCGCGGTAGTGGGTGAAGCAATTCGCTTTTTCCCACAACCGTATAAGGAGACCCAAAATGATCAACTTCGCCCGTAAAACCCTGTGCCTCGCCGCCTTCGGCCTCGTTTCCCTCACTTCCTCCCTCTCAGCCCAGTCAGCGCAGATCATCTGCTTCAGCTTTGACGGCACTTCCAACAGTAGCAGCGTGGACAGCACGAATGGCCCGTCCAAGACCGGAGTGCGCATCGGCGGCCACGACAGTGTCATGTTGGACCTGCCGGCAGCCACCACGCCTACCGGCGCCGCCGACAAGCTGTTGGCCGCCCTCACCGCCAAGGGCTTTACTGCTAGTAAGAGCAATCCCACCGAAGTCTGCGTGACCACCGGCCCTGGTGGCACGGCGCTGACCAAGGGTGGTGGCATCGGCACCACCGACACCGGCCTGAAAGGCATCAACGTAGGCATCATGAAATTGCCCAATGCCCCGAAGAAGGTGAAGGGCAAGGGTGTCACCATCCCCAAGATCAAGCCGGCCATGGCCGCCACTGTCGGCGGCACCATCCAGGTGGATGTGGAAGTCGAAAAGACTGTCAACGGCGTCAAGCAGATCCAGCACATCCAGGTGCAGGTGCCAGTGCAACCCGGTGATACTTCCTTCGACATTGACCAGAAGGTGCGTCAGTCTCTGGAGGGCAAAGGCCTGCGGATTCGGGACGTGGAAATCCAGGATGTGTTCGACCAGAACCGCATCATCCCCTGCTTTGCTCTGGAGATGGACCTCTTTGGTGATCCGGTGCTACACGTGGTCTACCAATACGACATCGAACCTCAGTTGATTGAAATGCAGTTGACCGGTGGTGAATTGCCCATCGTCGGTGCCGGTAACTACGGCGACGCCTCCAGCATCAACCTGCCTGGCCAACCCCTGCCCTTCATGGATTTCCAGGGCCAGCCCTACCTGGGTGGTTTTGGCTGCTTCAAAGTGGAGAACTGTCAACCCTTCGCCCCTGTGGCCATGATCGTCGGCCTGCAGGACATGGAAGTGCCTTTCCTGTTCCCCGGTGGTTTCCTGCTGGTGAACCCTGATCCCTTCCACCTGGACTTCATGGGCCCCGCCAATCCTCTGGGTGGCTTTGGCGTCCAGTTCCCCATCCCACCGGACCCACGCCTGGCAGGTTTCGAGCTCCACACCCAGGCCTTGACCGGTTCCGGCAGCCAGTTTGCCCTCACTGATGGCCTGCGCCTGAAGGTTGGCCAATAAGGGAATCCCCCCTTAGCCGTAGATTTTTCACCCATCCGGCCCGCCTTTTGGTGGGGCGGATTTTTTTAATGGTCCCTTTCATTGTCCAGCGCAGCAGAAACGCAGGCTCACAGCTGAGTGCCTCCGAGCGTCGGTCACTGCTAACGTTTGGTCCTCAAGCTACGGGGGCGATACCGATGCCTGGCATGCTCTCAATGACCGCGAAGCATACGATTTTCGCAACCGGAGGCTCATTCACATTCTCGGGCAGGACGCTGCCACTTCTCCGTAGTGTGGACGACGATATGGATATTGACTTGACATGTCGTCCATTCAAAACTATGGTTTGATGGTTATATAGGTAAATATGTGATGGAAATGGGCGATGTCGACAAAATACAGAGGCTTGTAGGCCAGCTTGCGAGGCTTGCGCTTACCGCGCGACCGCAGGATGTCCAGCTGCACATTCGTCGGATGGCCAAGAAGCTCCAAGGGGAGAAACCGGAGCTCTCTGCACAGCTCTTCGAACTCCTGCGAGAGGTGCCGACGCGCTCCTCACCGCTCAGGAAGTTTGCGACTCAGGATGTTCCAGTCGACCTTGATTCCCGGCAGCAGCTAGTACGGGTGGAGCAAGGGGTTACCCTCGACGTTGAGCCTGTGTATTCGCCCGTAGTTGAACGGGCCCTTGGTCAGCTTGTTGCGGAGCGACGAGCTCGTGACGAGCTTGAGAAGCAAGGGCTTGCTCCGAGCAAGAGCGCACTCTTCACTGGTCCGCCGGGAGTAGGGAAGACGCTTGCGGCGCGTTGGCTTGCGCGGGAGCTAGAGCTTCCACTGCTCACTTTGGACCTCTCGGCTGTGATGAGTAGCTTCCTTGGCCGAACCGGGAACAACCTGCGGTTCGTGTTGGACTACGCCAAGAGCTTCGAGTGCGTGTTGCTTCTCGATGAATTCGACGCTATCGCAAAACGGCGTGACGATGATGCGGAGGTTGGAGAACTAAAGCGCCTCGTTACGGTTCTCCTTCAAGAAGTCGATGACTGGCCACCGGCGGGACTTCTGATTGCCGCAACGAACCACCCAAACCTGCTCGACCCTGCGGTATGGCGACGCTTCGAGCTTGTGGTTGAGTTTCCCCTTCCAGATGAGGTGGCCGTTGCCGCTGCTGTGAAATGCTTCTTGAAGGACGTTTCTCCCGGCACTTCTAATGAGTGGGGGGGAATTCTCTCGATAGCGCTTCGCGGAAAGTCCTTCAGTGACATCCACCGAGATGTTCTTCAGGTGCGAAGGTCGGCGGTGCTCGCTGGGTCCGCTGATGAGTCGTTCGCAGACCTCGTTCGCTCAAGGCTCGATGACATGCCTTGGGAGGACCGAGCGACAGTTGCAATGGACCTCGTCTCAAACGGAGTGCTTTCACAACGTCGTGCAAATGAGTTGACGGGAATCAGCCGCGACACTATTCGAAAGCTAACGCAGGGAGAAGGGAGCAGCTAGGCGATGGCAGACAATCCGAAGTTTCTTCTGGGGTTTGGTGAACGCTTGACGGAGCCAGTGCCGCCACCGCTGCGGCCCATGGACAAAAAGTATCCCTACACCGTTATTGGCGCTCGCGACCGGCTTGTTCCGATGGTTACGAATGCTGTGGTGGCCCTCGATTCCCTTCCGGACATTGCGTGCCCGAATGATGAAGCGGTAGCCGTCATCACTCTACACCCAGAGTTCCTGGCCAAGAGCTACTTCCCCGGGGTCCTGCTTCAGGAGCTTGAACTTGAAGCGATTGGAAGTCGCCCTGTTGCGGTCAAGCCGGAGAAGACGACGCGCAAGAAGACCCGTGACGACGAGGAGCCATCAACCCAGCTTTTTGTGGCGGGGCCTCGCGAGTCATTTCGAACGTGGTCTACAGAGCTTGAAAATTGGCCGGAAGACCAGCGGGGGGCCTTTGACCTAACGAAGGTGGAGTCCTTCTCCGCCTTCCTCGCGAGCGACAAGCTCAAGCTTGTCGTGAGTGACGAGGAGCGACCACTCCTTGAAGTGGCGCTACATGCACCTGTCCAGGCGAGGTACATCCTCAAGAGCTTTCTTGATTACGCGGAATCGCTTGGTGCCGAAGCTGACTTCAAGCGACGGTTCCATACTGGAGGACTTTGCTTCCTTCCTGTTCGCGTCGATGCAGACAAGCTCGAAGATTTGGCGAAGTTCTCCTTTCTCCGTGTTGCGAGACCGATGCCTCGCATTCGTGTTCTTCAACCGGTCGTAAGGTCATGGTCATTACCAAAAGCGTTCCGAATTGAATTGCCAGACGAAGAAGCGGTGGACCCTCAGTTGCGGGTCGCAGTCTTTGATGGGGGGGTGGCTGCGAGTTCGAGTATCAAACGCTGGGTCAGTAGCCTTGACGCGGGGGATGTTGGGAAACCGGTTGACAATTATTTGAAGCACGGCGCAGCGGTTACATCCGCTCTTCTGTTTGGTCCACTCACGAAAGACAGGGGAGCTGAGCGTCCGTTTGCACAAGTTGACCATTACCGCGTACTCGACGAGAAGTCAGGGGGGACCGACGGGAAGGCCGATGTCGACATGTACGATGTCCTCAAGCGCATCGAGACGGTGCTTCAAGGCAAGCAATACTCGTTTGCAAACTTCAGCATAGGACCCGAGGAGCCCATCGACGATGACGACATCCACGGGTGGACAGCCGTCATCGATGATCTGCTGAGCGAAGGCGATGTCCTAGCATCCATCGCAGTCGGAAACGGCGGCAATCGAGCGCTTGATTTCAATCGTATCCAGGTGCCAGCTGACTGCGTGAATGGACTATCGGTTGGTTCAGCGGACATTCAGGGGGAAGGCTGGCGTCGCGCTGTTTACAGCTCTGTTGGGCCGGGGCGAAGTCTCGGAGTGGTGAAGCCCGACCTTCTCGCGTTCGGCGGGTCTGAAAGTGAGCCGTTCTGGGTGTTGGACGAAGAGGAGCCAGAACCTCGGGTGCGTCCAGAGGCGGGCACAAGCTTCGCTTCGCCAGCAACGCTTCGCCTTGCGACTGGTCTTCGTGCGCACTTTGGCTCGCTACTTGGTCCGCTCTCCATCAAGGCGTTGCTGGTGCATTGTTCACAAAAAGGGGGGGAGCGGCACGAGTCGGGGTGGGGCCGCGTTCCGCTGGATCTTGAGGACTTCGTGCTCTGCCCTGACGGGACAGCCCGGATTGTCTACCAAGGCGAACTGACTCCCGGCCAGTATCTCCGTGCCCGAGTCCCACTTCCTGCGGAGGAGCTGCCGGGCATGGTCAATATCCGCGCAACGCTTTGCTACGCGACGAAGGTTGACTCTAACCATCCCGGGAACTACACGCGCGCCGGAGTCGACATTGTCTTCCGACCTCACTCGATGAAGTATTCCAAAAGCACGAAAGACCCAGCAAACGCGTCAACCGACAGCTTCTTCCAGCTAAAGGAGTTCTCGACAGAGAAGGAGCTACGACGTGATGCCCATAAGTGGGAGACTACACTCCACCGGGAGAAGAGAAAACGCGGCAGTAGTCTTCACAAGACCGTGTTCGACATTCACTACAATGCGCGAGAAGAAAGCGCTGCAACCAACAAGGCGGACAAGGTACGCTACGCGCTCATCATCTCCGTTACGTGCAAGAACGCGCCGGATCTTTACGACCAGGTTGTTCGTGCCTTTCCAACTCAAATCCGGCCACTTCAACCGGTAGTCAAAATCCCGGTCCGAACTCGCGCCTAAGGAGCGCACATAATCATGAAATAAATGAGGCGATCCTCTGGGTGGCTTTGGCATCAACTTCACTCTCCCACCCCGCCGGTGGGGGTAGCCAATTTGCCCTTTTCGATGGCCCGCGCCTGAAAGTTGGCCAGTATGTCGCACACTTTATTGTTGGCCTGGATCACGGTTGGAAAAACCAGGCCAGATGAACATTGGCAATCCCGCAGGATCTTGACAAGATTGGCCACTTCATGGACCTGCGCAACAAGAAACTCCCCTCGATGAAACATAGAGAGCTAGATGCTTAGCAACAGTGCCGTGGACCCGGAGTCACGCCGACTCCAACAGGACAGTAAGCATCGCAAGAACTGGAAGCGCTGGGGCCCCTACCTGTCCGAGCGTCAGTGGGGTACGGTGCGGGAGGACTACTCGGAGGATGGTGCCTGCTGGGATTATTTTTCGCACCAGCATGCCCGCAGCCGAGCCTACCGCTGGGGTGAGGACGGCCTTTTGGGTATCACCGATCGGGAATGCCGCATGTGTTTTTCCTTGGCACTTTGGAATGGCAAGGACCCCTTCCTGAAGGAGCGCCTGTTTGGCCTGACCAATTCCCAAGGCAACCACGGTGAGGACGTCAAGGAGTGCTACTACTATCAGGATTCCACTCCCACCCATTCCTACATGCGGGCTCTCTACAAGTATCCCCAGCAGGAATTTCCCTACCAGCAACTCATTGATGAGAACCAGGAACGGGGGCCGGAGGATGGCGAGTACGAGCTGACGGATACGGGCATCTTTGATGACAACCGCTACTTCGACGTCACTGCGGAGTACGGCAAGGCCGGTCCCAATGACATGCTGGTGCGCATCACGGTGGCGAACCGGGGGGAAGAAGAAGCGGAGGTGCACTTGCTGCCCACCCTTTGGTTTCGCAACACCTGGTCCTGGGCAGATGCTGAACCTGAACCTGAGGCGAAAAAAGTAGGCAAGGGGAAAAAGAAGAAGCAGACAGTGCCCCTGCCAGAAGTGCCCCTGCCGGAAGTGCCGCTAAGCGAAAAGCCACGGCTGGCTTTGAGCGATGAGGAACATGTCCTGGCAGACCACCATAGCCTTGGTGAATTCCAACTGGCTTATGTGGCAGTGCCTGGTCAGGAGGCGCCGCAGGTCCTGTTCACCGAGAATGATACCAACCTGGGTCGGGTGCCGGATGTGCCCTCGGCAGGAGGGCATGCCAAGGATGCCTTCCATGACTTTGTGGTGCGGGAAGTCGCCGATGCGGTCAATCCCAACCAGGTGGGCACCAAGGCCGCGGTGCACTATGTGTTGAAGGTGCCGGCGAAAGGTTCGGTGACCGTGTACTTGCGTCTGTTTGCAACCGCCGAGCGACCCAAGCGACTCTTTGGTCCTTCCTTCGATCAGGTCCTGGCCAAGCGTATGGCAGAAGCAGACGCTTTCTTTGGCACACGCATTTCCACCAAGTTGAGTCCGGAAGAGTATCGGGTTTCCCGCCAGGCCTATGCCGGACTGATGTGGAGCAAGCAGTTCTACCACTACGTGGTGTCGGACTGGCTGGTGGGGGATTCCAAGTTGCTGATGTCCCCGGAAGCGCGGAAGAAGCGCCGCAATTCCGACTGGTCCCATCTCTACAACCGGGATGTGATCTCCATGCCGGACAAGTGGGAGTTCCCCTGGTATGCAGCCTGGGATCTGGCCTTCCACATGATCCCACTGGCACAGATCGATCCGCGATTTGCCAAGGAACAACTGCAACTGTTCCTGCGCGAGTGGTACATGCATCCCAACGGTCAGATACCGGCTTATGAGTTTGCCCTGGGCGATGTGAATCCGCCGGTGCATGCCTGGGCTTGTTGGCAGGTCTACAAGCAGACGGCGCCCAGGGGCAAGCGGGACCAGGCCTTCCTGGCCAGCTGTTTCCAAAAGTTGCTGATCAACTTCACCTGGTGGGTCAACCAGAAGGATCCCCGGGGCAAGCACCTGTTCTCCGGTGGCTTCTTGGGCTTGGACAACATCGGTGTGTTCGATCGCTCCAGCAGTCTGCCCTCCGATGGGCACCTGGAACAGGCGGATGGCACCGCCTGGATGGCGTTCTACTGCGTCACCATGCTGGACATGGCTCTGGAGCTGGCCTTGCATGATCCGGTGTACGAAGACATGGCCTCCAAGTTCTTCGAGCACTTTGTGCACATAGCCGATGCCATGAACACCCTTGGCGGCACAGGTCTTTGGGATGAGCAGGATGGTTTCTACTACGATGAGATGCTCATCAAGGGTGAAGGGACGCCTCTGCGGGTCCGCTCCATGGTGGGGATCATTCCTCTCTATGCCGTGCTGGTTTTGGAGGACAAGACCCTGGAACGTCTGCCTGGTTTCCGCAAGCGCCTGGAATGGTTCTTGACCAACAGGCCAGAACTTGGGCGTTGGGTTTCCTACATGGAACACACCAAGGGTTCGGGGCCAGTGCAACGGCGTCTGCTGGGCATACCCAGCCGGGATCGATTGCAACGGGTGCTCAGCTATGTCTTGGATGAAAAGGAATTCCTGAGTCCCTTCGGCATCCGCTCTCTTTCGCGGGTGCACCTGGATCAGCCCTTTGAGTGTGAGTTGGGCGAAGAAAAGTATCGGGTGGGCTACGAGCCCGGTGAATCCAGCTCGCAGATGTTTGGCGGCAATAGCAATTGGCGGGGGCCGATCTGGTTCCCCTTGAACTATCTGCTCATCGATGCCTTGCAGCGCTGGCACTACTTCTATGGCGACGAGTTCAAGGTGGAGTGTCCGACAGGCTCAGGCAACCTGATGAACCTGAAGGAGGTGTCTCAGGAATTGGCTGGGCGATTGAGCCGCCTGTTCATTGCGGACAAGAAAGGGGTTCGCCCCTGGCATGGAGCAGAGCAGCGTTATGCCAAGGATCCGCACTGGAAGGACCTGACCCTGTTCTATGAGCACTTCCATGGCGACACTGGTCGTGGGCTGGGCGCCAGTCATCAAACCGGTTGGACTGCTTTGATCACCTGCTGCCTGGAAGAATTGGCCAATGACGGGCGGCGACCGGTGCCGTTCCGCGTCGACGACTGAGTGCGCCGACGACTGAGTGCGCCGACGACTGAGTGCGCTGACGACTGAGTGCGCTGACGACTGAGTGCATCGACGACTGAGACACCGAAGGTGTTACTCGTGGCGCAGGGCTTCCACCGGGTCCATGTTGGCCGCCCGCCACGCCGGATAAAGGCCGGCAATGATGCCTACCACCGCAGAGATGCTAAAGGCCAGCACCGGGTGGATGGGGCGGATGATGGCATGGGTGTCCCAGACGTAGGTGGCCAGCAGGGGAGTGGTCACACCGAAGAGTAGGCCTAAAAAGCCGCCGGCGGCACTCAGGATCACCGTCTCCACCAGAAACTGATAGACAATGTGTCCGCGCCGGGCGCCCAGGGCCCGGCGGATGCCGATCTCCCGGGTGCGTTCGGTGACGGTGGCCAGCATCACGTTCATGATGCCGATGCCGCCGACAATCAGGGAGATGGAGGCGATGAAGAACAACAGCAATTGGAACCGGCGCTTGACCTCCTCCGCTTCCCGCAGCAATTCCAGGGGCACGGTGGTGGTGTAGTCCACTTCACTATGATGCTCGACCAGCAGGCTCTTGATCATCTTGGATGCTGGTAGCACCGCATCCTCGCTGTTCAGTTTCACCTTGATTTCGTGCAGCTGTACGCTCTCTACGCTGCGGGAGCCGCCGGTACGTTTGATGTTGAATTCGCCGAAGCGCACCTTGGAGGTGTCGATTGGAATGTAGATGCACTCATCCACCGAGCGGCCGATGGTGCCGCTGTTGCGCCCCAGTTCCGCCAACACGCCGATCACCAGGAAGCGGTCGCCGCTGGTGCGGATGACCTTGCCCATGGGGTTGTCCACTGGGAAGAAACGCTTGGCTACCTTGGCCCCCAGCACCGCCACATTCTCATGCCGACGATTGTCCAGTTGGGTGAGCCAACGCCCTTCCTGCATCTCCATTCCCATCACATCCAGGTATGCAGGCGTGGTGCCCAGGATGGCTCCCGCATCCCAACGCTGACCGACGCGGATCTCCTTTTCCGCCAGACGCACTGGCACCAGTTCTTCCAGGGCATGGTCGGCGGTGGCGGCCAGGGTTGCCCGGATGCGGCTGGCGTCGTCATAGGTGAGGCCATAGATCTGAGCGGACCAGGAACTCTGGTTGGCGGCCTCTTCGTTGGCGGGGGGCTTGATGCTGCGGATCAGGATGTTGGTGGAACCCAGGGCTTTGATCTGCTGCTGGGCTTCATAGCTGGCACCCTCGCCAATGGCCAACATAGCCACCACTGCAGCCACGCCGATGAGCAGGCCCAGGGTGGTGAGGGCCGAGCGGAGCTTGTGCAGCATCAGATTCTTGATGCCCAGTTTGACGGTGCCCAAGCTTTCGCGAATCAAGGCTGAGCCTCCTGGTGTTGCTGCTCTTCAATGCGATCGATCTTGCCGTCCGCCAGCCAGACAATGCGTTCCGCATTGTGCGCTGTGGCCAGGTTGTGGGTCACCATGACAACGGTCATACCGTCCTGGTGCAATTCCTTCAGCAGCTGCAGGATCTCTTGTTCCGTGTTGCTGTCCAGGTTGCCGGTGGCTTCATCCGCCAACAAAAACAGCGGATCATTCATCAGGGCGCGGGCAATGGCCACCCGCTGTTGTTGGCCACCGGACAGCTCTGTTGGGCGGTGATCCAGGCGTCCATCCAGTCCTACGCGAATGGCCAGTTCCCTGGCCTTGGCTCGGGATTCGGCGCCAACCCGGTTCTGGTAGAACAGGGGGACTTCCAGGTTTTCCAGCACCGTCAACTGGGGGATCAGATTGAAGGATTGGAAGATGAAACCGATGCGTTGGCCGCGCACCTGGGAGAGTTCCGGGTCACTCAAGTCCGAGACCGCCTTGTCGCCCACGTAGTATTCGCCACCGGTGGGGCGGTCCAGGCAGCCCAACACATTCAGCAGGGTGCTCTTGCCCGAGCCGGAGCGGCCCATGATGGCAATGTACTCGCCGCGCTTGACGTTCAGGGAGATGCCGTCCAGGGCGCGGACGGTGGTGTCTCCCATGAGGTAATGACGATGCACGTCCGTCAGGCGGGCGATGTGCTCCTGGCCAAAGCCCTCACTGGTTGCGGTCATTGTTCCCTTGCTTCTTGTCCTGGCCTGGATCCGCCGCGCATGCCAGAGAAGGCTGCCCGCATCTTCTTGTGCAGATCGTCCAGCTCTGGGTCGGCGGCCACCGCGTCTTTGAACTCCTGACTGCGCATCACCTGCCAGTCTCCTCCCTGTATCTTGGCGTGCAGGTCCGGTTGTTTTTCTTCCAGCTTGGCCATGAAGTCAGCATAACCTGAATTGGACATACCTCCGCCGCCACCTCTTTGCTGGCCGCCCCCGCCCGCATTGCTGCGGTCGCGACGCTGGGCTGGATTGCCAGTAGAGTTGGCCTCAGCACTGCTGACAGTGGCTTTGTTGTCGACTGCTTTGATGGGGTCGGGCTTGGGTTTCTCAGGTTGCTTGAACACAGGCGTCTGCAGTTCTGGCGGTGGGATCAAGAAGACTCTATCACCCTCTTCCAGGCCCTTGGTCACGATCACCTTGGTCAGATTGCTGTCGCCTATTTCCAAGGCTCGGGCTTGCGCGCCGGAAGGTGTCATGACCCAGGCATAGAACACTTCACCCTGACGCTGGAGGGCAAGGAGGGGAATGGACAGCACGTTTTGGTGCTCAAAGACGGTGATGGTGACGTCCGCCGACATGTTGGGGCGCAGCTCATCGCTGCTGCGGTCCAAAAGGACCACGGTCTTGTAGACCTTGCGGTCCGGGTTGCTCATGCGGGAACCGGAATCCGGCAGGGCGGAGACCCGGTGGACTCGACCAGTATAGATGGTGTCGGAGGTGGAGACGGCCAGGGTGGCTGGCAGGCCGATCTGCACCTTCTCCACCATGGCTTCTTGCACATCCAGCTCCGCCTTCATCTGGCTGGTGTCCGGCAGGATGATCAGGTTCTGTCTTTCCCGCACATCCTTGCCCAGTTCAATGGCTTCCCGGCGCCAGCCACTGCCCTCCGTGGCATAGACCACCACACCCGGTGCAGGAGCGTAGATCACCGCATTCTTGATCTGGGTTACCAGGTTTTCCAGGCGTTCGGTGGCCAGTTTCAATTCGGCTTCGGTGGACTTGAGTTCTGCTTCCGACTGGGCAATCTGCGCTTCGCCGTTGGCGATGACACGTTCAAGCTCCAGGCCTGCATCCTTCAGGCCCTGGATCAGTTCCGCTTCCTGCTTCTGGTGGGTGAAGTCCTTGAGGATCTTCAGTCGGTTTTGTGCCAGCTTCAGTTCGGTTTCTCTAGCCGCATAGTCCAGCTCATCTTTCTCCAGCTCGGTTTTGGTGATGAAGTCCTGCTGGATGAGTTTGCGACTCCATTCCAGGCGATCCTCCGCCAGCTTCAGCCGCGACTCCGCTAGGGCAATCTCCGCTTCCTCGGCTTTCAAGCCCTGTTCCCGTTCCCCCATTTCCCTGCTGCCATCATCCAGCGGTTTGCCCAGGAATTTCTCCAGATCCATGCGGGAAAAGTAGAGGTTGTTCTCCGCCGCCTCTGTTTCTGACTGCACTTGCTTGCGCAGGATTTCCAAGCTCTTCTGTGCCGAAATCAGGGCGGCCTTGGATCTCTCCACGGTGATTTCCTGGGAGGCCCGATTGTTCACCTGCTGCGAGGCATCCAGTTCCACCAGCTTGTCGCCCTTTTTCGCCTGGGTGCCCTCCGGGATCAAGTAGATGATGGTGGACTTGCCCTCCATCTTGGAAGTGATCCGGGTTTCACGCACCGCCCGCAGGGTAGCGCTCTCGGTGACCGAGATGGTCAGGGGGCCACGAATGACGGTGGCCAGGTCTGTTCTGTTGGCATCCCCATCGCCGGATTGGCAAGCAGGGAGCAACAGGTAGGCCGCGCTGATGGCGGCGTATCTCAGGCTAGTGGGAATGTTCATTGGGTTCCTTGGGTAGTCCGGTCATTGTAGCCACTTCTGGCAGGGGCAGGCCGGGATCGAAGCGTAATCCCTTGGGTTCCATGATCAGGGCTTCCAGATCACGGAGCAGTCGCAGGCGGGCGGTGGTGAAATCCACCAGCGCCTGGGTCTGGGAAAGTTGCGCCGCCAACAGGGCGTCCTTGGCTTCCAGCAGGTCACGCTGTTGGATGTTGTCTCGGCCGCCGGCGGCCAAAAAGGCTTCCGTGCGTTGCACTCGGGCGCGGGCAACTTCCACTGCCATGGTCTGAATCTCATGGCTCTTGGCGGTGGTCAGCAGGTCCCGCAGGGCCTGACGCACTTCCGACTTGATCTGATCCTCCAGCGCTTCCCGGTTACGGATGGCCGCATCCAGGTTGATGAGAGCGGAGCGGTAGGCATTGCGTTCTGCCAGGCGGTCCAGGGCCAGGTCCAAGTTGAAGCCGGCGGCCCAGCTGACCTTGTCCCAGTCGAACTTCATCGCCTTGCCCGGTTCAGTGGGCACTTCAATGGCGGAAGAAAAGTCCAGGATGGAGTCCAGGGCGTCTTCTGCTACCAGGACTTGTCGGCCGGCGTCGGCCACCTGATCCAAAACCGTGCGGTAGTCCAGGCGTCGCGCCATGGCAAGTTGCATGGCCTGTACCTCGGTGAGTCCTTCCCAGTTGACGCCCAAGGTGCTGATACGGTCAAACTCCTGCTCGTCCAGCTGCAAGTTGCCATCGGTGGGCAGGCCCAGGCGCACCTTGAAACGATCCATGCTGGATTGCAGCCTGGCGCGGGCAGTGACGATGCGGTTCTCCGCCTGCAACTGGTTCTGCCGCGCCTGCGCCAGATTCTCCTTGGAGCGGCGACCGGCCGCCACCAGGTCTTCGGTGAGGCGCACGTCCTCGCTCACCGAATCATAGTTGTTATGCAAGTTGATCAGGTCATTGACCTGCGACAACAGACCGTAGTAGTCACTGACAATGTCCACGCTGAAGCTGCGGCGGAAGCGCTCGAAGGAGCGCATGGCATAGATGACGTCTCGCTCGGCCTGGGTCAGGGGTTCCCGGACGATGCGCTTCCCGGCACCCCGCAGCAGGGGTTGGGTGAAGGTGAGGGAAAGCAGGGAGCTGGGATCCCAGCCACCGCCGCTGACCAGGGACTGTAGGAAGGTGTTGGCAAAGCTGGCCACCAGCCGGCCACCGGATTCGGTGTTCATGGACGCTGACAGGTCATCGCTGAGGCTCACGTCCATGCTGTCGTCGTCTACGCCGTCAATGTCCCCAGCGCCGCCGCCGGAAAAACGCAGGGCAAAGTCGTGCTGCGCCAGGGTCAGGGACAGGGCGGTGCGGTAGAGGCTTTCTTTCTGGTCCTGGAAGCCGCGGCTGTTTTCCGCCGCCACGTCCAGGGTGTTCTGCAGGTCCAGCAGCACCTCATCGTCGGATGAAAGCAGTTGCTGGCGCAGGTTGTCCACCGGCCGCTCCAGGGGGAAGGTCTTGCTCTGGCTGCTGACGGAGCGGGCGGCGGCCTCCAGGATGCCGTAGACCTGGTCATCGGCCTGTTGGCGATAGTGCTGGGCGGAGCAGCCAGCAAGGGCCAGAATCAGAGTCAAAGTCAGGACCAGAGTCAGGCTCCGGTAGGGGGCAATTGGGGCCATTGTTTGAAGACGAGGGGCGAACAATGCAGATCCTAAGCCAACGAGAAGACGTAAGACCCTATTTACGGGGAACATGGGAAGCTGTGCGAACAGTTTTTGGGGTTCTGGTCAATGCCGGTTAGCATCTTGCCCTTTGGCGGTTTGTTTCGAGGGCTATGGTTAGAGTGCTGATTACAGCAGGTCCCACATGGGAGTACCTGGATGACGTTCGTTTTCTGGCGAACGGCAGCTCTGGGCGTATGGGCTACGCCATCGCCGAGGCTGCTGTGGCAGCGGGCCATAGCGTGGATCTTGTCTCAGGACCCACCGGCTTGGCCAGGCCGGAGGATGTAACATTTCACGCAGTTGTCTCGGCGCAAGAGATGAATGCGGTGGTGGCCGGGCTGGCCAGCCATGCGGACATTGTCTTTGGCGTGGCGGCGGTGGCGGATCATCGCCCGGCCAAGCGGGTCCGGGGCAAGCCGCCCAAGGCAGATCTGCCCACCACCCTGGAGTTGGTGCCCAACCCGGACATTCTGGCTTCGGTGGGGGCGGACAAGGGTGACAAGATCCTGGTGGGTTTTGCCCTGGAGTCCGACAAAGACGCCTTGGATCGCAGCCGGGAGAAGCTTGAGAAGAAGAATCTGGACCTGATTGTGATCAATCATTCCTCGGCCATGGGCTCGGCAAAGAACGAAGTGGTGCTGATGCATGCGGATGGGCAGCAAGAGTACGTGGCGCGGCAGAGCAAGATCGACCTGGCCAAGCTTCTGGTGCAGATGGCGACGGACATCCACGCTGGCAAGGAAGGGGCTGCAGGGTGAGCAAGGCCAAGGAGAGAAGATTCGTGCCAGTTGAACAAGCAGTAGTGCGCAATATGAGTCAGGGGTTCCGCGAGATGCTGGCGCTGCTACTCATCGGTTTGTGCCTCTACGTCCTGTTGGCCATGGCCACCTTCAGTGAAGCCGCTATTGACAGTGACTTTGTGCCCCGCGGTGGCTTCCAGAATCTGGGCGGCACCGTGGGCTACTACTTGTCCTATGGCCTGCTGTTGGTCTTTGGTCTGGCTGCCTACCTGCCCTTCCTCTTTCTGGTGGCTTATGGCTTGATGCTGTTCATCGGCAAGGAAGTGGAACGCTTCACCCTGAAGACTGTGGGGGTGTTGGTGTTCACCGCCATGCTGGCCACCCTGATCACTTCGCCGGTGGATCCGCGCATGGTGGGGGCCAATTATCCCGAAGGCATCGGCGGTAATTTTGGCGCCGCCCTTTCGCCCCGGATGCACCAGGCCTTTGGTGGTTCCGGGCGCTTCTTGCTCCTGCTCATTGGCAGCATCCTCTCTTTGCTGATTGCCACCGAGTGGGTGTTCTCCAACCTGCTCCTGCGTGCCTTGAAAGCCTCAGGGGATCTCTACCGACGACTGCGTGGCCTGCGCTCCCGTGACGCGGATGCCTTGGCAGAAGCCGGTGAAGGCGAAGGTGAAGAAGAGGAAGAGTGGGAATACGAAGATGAAGGCGAAGAAGAGGACGAAGAAGACGACGAGCTAGAGGAGGACGAGGAGGAGGAGGACGAAGACGAAGAAGAAGAAGAGGTGCAGGTTGTGGTGCCGGCAAAGAAGCCAGTAAAGAAACCGGCGCCGCGTAAGCCCAAGGTGGCCATCCATCGTCCTGTCATCAGCAAGGCCCAGCAGTCCCTGCCCTTCGACGCCGCCTATCCCTTCCCGCCCATCGAACTGTTCCAGGAGGCACCGCCTCCCGACGCTTCCCTGAATCAGATCCTCATTCAAAAGAACGCCCAGGCCATCGAACGGCGTCTGGCTTCCTTCAAGATCGAAGCCAATGTGGTGGGCGTTTCCCCCGGCCCCGCCGTCACCCAGTACGAGATCAAGGTGGCGGAAGGCATCAAGGTGTCGAAGATCGTTTCCTTCGAACCGGATCTGGCCGCTGCCCTGAAAGCAGTGACGGTGCGGGTGGTGGCACCCATCCCCGGCAAGGACACGGTGGGGGTGGAAGTGCCCAATCCCAAGCGCCAGGTGGTGGTGTTGCGGGAACTCCTGGAAGGCCACGGCGACAACGCGGATCTGGCCATCCCACTCTATCTGGGTCGAGACGTGGCCGGCCAACCCATTGTGGAAGACCTGGCGCGCATGCCGCATCTGCTCATCGCCGGCACCACCGGCTCAGGCAAGTCGGTGTGCATCAACACCATCCTGCTGTCCATCCTCATGACCCGCACCCCGCGCCAGGTGCGTCTCATTCTTATTGATCCGAAGATGGTGGAGTTGCAGACCTACAGGATGGCGCCGCATCTGAGCTGTGACGTGGTCACCAGCATGAAGAAGGCGCCGGGTGTTTTGGCCTGGGCGGTGGAAGAGATGGATAAGCGCTACGCCCTCTTGTCCGCTGCCAGAGTGAACCACATCCGCAGCTTCAACAAGCTAGGGCAGGAAGAGTTGGAGAAGCGGCTGCAGCGCAAGGTGGAGTCACCGGAAGTGGAGATGTCCTACCAGGTGCTGGTCATCGATGAGTTGGCGGACCTGATGGCGGTGGCGGCCAAGGAAGTGGAAGAATCCATCCAACGCCTGGCACAGAAATCCCGGGCGGTGGGCCTGCACGTGGTGCTGGCCACCCAGCGCCCCTCAACCGATGTGATCACCGGGGTGATCAAGGCCAACCTACCCTGCCAGATTGCCTTCAAGGTGAGCCGCAAGGTGGACTCCCGAGTGATCCTGGACAGCAACGGCGCGGAAAAGCTGTTGGGTCACGGCGACATGCTCTACATCGCTCCCGGCTCACACCAGCCGGTGCGGGCCCAGGGCACCTTCGTCTCGGAAGAGGAGATCCATCGGGTGGTGGAATACCTGGAGGCGGAGGGGGCCAAGCCCAACTATCTGCCGGAATTGATGCAGACGGAGCGGGCCCGGAAACGAGACCCCAGGGATCGGGACGATCTCTATGAAGATGCGGTGGAAGTGATCCTGGGTCAGCAACGCGGCTCGGCGACTTTGCTGCAGCGGTCGTTGTCGGTGGGCTATACGCGGGCGACGCGCTTGCTGGAGTTGATGGAGCAGGACGGCATTGTCGGTGGCTTCAACGGTTCCAAGTCGAGAGAGGTCATGTTGACCTTGGAAGAATGGCAGGCTCGGGAAGCGGCCATGCAGGAAGAACTGTCAGCGGTGGACGAAGCTGCTGCGGCGGAAGCCGGAGCGGAAGCAGGAGCGGAGCTTGAGCCGGTGGGGGAAGAGGATGCCAGCGGGGATAGCTAGCGGGGAAAGCTAGGAGTCTGCCCCACGGAAAGTCAACTTAGCGTCACCTCGGTGGCCGCTGGATAAAATCATTAGTGGGGCTGTGAAAATCCAGATCGACGGATTCTGCATGGATTTTGGGCCTGGGGCCACGTTGACGATTTTTGGGAGCAGATCAGTGCTTCTTGGCCTGTAATGGCCCAATTCCCTCGGCCTTCATAGCGCCAGCTTTCCGTGCAGCCTTCTCAAGTTGGTTGCAAGACAGATTAGGTCCCACTCACCACTCACCTTTGCTATGCCTCGCATGCTGAAGGACCGAAAGCCGCTCACGTTTTTGATCCAGCCAAAGACCGGCTCAACGATGTGTTTGCGTTTTCGGTACCAGCCCCGCCCACGGTTGGTTCCCAGCTTCCGTTTCATTCGCGCAGTAGCTTGGAGATCTGGACTGGTCTTCGGTCGTTTCTTTCCTTCCTTGCCAACTGAAACCAAACCGTCAATCTGGGCGTTTTCGAGATGCTTGAAGTTTTCCTCGCTGCGATAGCCTGCGTCCGCAAGCAGGCGCTCTATCGGCTTGCCTGAGTTCTCCATCGCTTTCTCGGCCATTGGAAGAAGCTGGTCATTATCAGCAGCGTTGTTTGTTACTCCATTGGCGATGATCAGCTGCTCAGTATTGTCGACAGCAATCTGAGCGTTGTAGCATTGCTCGAATCCATTCGAGGCTTTCATGATCCGACTATCGGGGTCCGTGAAGTTCTCCTGATCCTTTGGCCGTGGCTTGCCCTTGGGATGTTTCCGGTGGGGAGTCATCCGAAGCTCGCGACCTTCTTCCTTGGCCTTGCTGGCCTTCTTCTCGTCCTTTTGCTTGTCCTCCTCGGCCTTGCGTCTCTCCAATCGCTTCTTTGCCTCCTGGATAGCCTTCAGGCGGCTTTCCCGGTTTGAAAGTTCATCAGGGAGCTCGTCACCCCGAAAGTCAGGACCGAAGAGATCGTCCTCTTCCTTGTCAATTCCCTTAGCCATCTCGGTGATCCTGCGGATCTCGGCACGCAGTCGTTTCTCTTCGGACTTCATTCGCGAGTAGCTCATTGCCTTTCGCTTGCTGGCGTTCGCCTTCACTTTGCTGCCATCCACTGCCACGGTGCCGAGCTTGACCAAGCCAGCCTCAGAAGCGAGCTGTACGATCTGGACAAAGAAGCTCTCGAACAAATCGACATGCTCCGCCCGAAAACGACAGATTGTGCGGTGGTCCGGCATTTGATTAGCTGCCAACACCCGGAAAGGCACGCTTTCTTCGAGGTGCTTGGAGATCTTGCGGGAGGAGAAGACCCCTGTGCAATACGAGTAGATCAAGACCCTCAACATCATCCGTGGATCGTAAGGCAATTCACCACTCCCGCAGATGCGGTAGCGGTCGAGGAGGCCATCCGTGTCCAACGAACCGACCGCGTCGTGAATGTACCACGCAAGATGATCTTGTGGCAGCCAGTCACGGATGGACGGAGGTAGGAGGTACTGCTGGTTTAGATCTTGACCCTTTTTGAATCGCGCCATGCCTTCAATACGTACAAGGATGGGCCAGGGGCTTAACCTTTTTTCCGATTTCGAGGGCGATCGGAGGCCGGATTCCTCCTCATCCCGTGGGGCAGACTCCTAGCATCCTTCCCACTTCGTCGTTGCTGCAGTGGTAATCCCCTTGGTGATTGCGGCGATAGGATCCGGTGAGTGGATTCTGGTTGATGTATATCGGGCGCTGCCTTCGAGATGCGCGTGGTATCCGGATGGCCAGAACATCGCGACTTGCCAGGTTTTCTGCGGTCACGTCGGTGCCAGTGAGAATGTTTTGGCTGACTCTTCGGCGATCATTGATGGCGGACCAGAAATCCACCTGGGTTTTCGCAGCATTGGGCAAACCGCTGATGGTGCCATCATCCTCGACACCCAGCAGGATGGTGCCGCCATCGGTGTTGGCCATAGAGCTGTAGGTTTCCCACAGACTACCTGGCAAACCTCCCCGTGCTGATTTGAACTCCCAATCGGAGTCTTCACCGGTTTGAGTAGCGATAAGGATTTGCGAAATATCCATGGTTACAGGTTCTGCAAGTCGAACCTGAGTCGGTCACCCTGGAAGTTGCTTGAAGCCACCGGTCAAGCTGATGTTCCGCGTCAAGTCCAAGCTGACTGTCTCCTCAGAGACGCAACTGTTACCAAATTCCCCCTTCGCCATCCTGGATCGCAAGCCGCTGTCCTCTAACCTGCTTGCATGCGAGAGTTCTTTGGAAGCCTGGATAGGCTGTTGCGGGGGGATTTCACCAAGAAAGAGGATCTGACTGCCGGCCGCGTGCAGGTTCCGGTGCGCACCCTGGTGCTGGCGGGACTCCTGCTGGGAGTGGTGTATGGCGCCTTTATGGGCATCTATGGTGCTTCAAGGCCTAACAATCCCAGCTTTCAACAGCTCCTGGCCACCGCCATCAAGGTGCCCATGCTGTTCCTGCTGACCTTGCTGGTGGCCTACCCCTCGCTCTACGTCTTCTCCGCCCTGGCCCAATCCAGGCTGCGTTTCCTGGACAGCCTGCGGCTCATGCTCATTGCCATTGCCATCAACCTGGCGGTGTTGGCCAGCTTTGGACCGGTGACTGCCTTCTTCACCCTGAGCACCGACAGCTACCCCTTCATGATCCTGCTGAACGTGCTGTTCTTTGGCATTTCCGGTCTCATTGGTTTGAGTTTCCTGAAGAAGGCCCTGCGCTCCGTGTTCGTTGCTGCGCCGTCCGCCGAACCAATAGCAGTTACGCCACCAGAGGTTGGTCCCAGCCAGCCAGTAATGCCACAGCCACGTCGTCGAGAGCCGGCAGAACAAACCAAGTCCATCTTCACGGTCTGGACCTTCATCTACGGCATTGTGGGCGCGCAGATGGGTTGGGTGTTGCGCCCCTTCATCGGTTCCCCTGATTTGCCCTTTACGTTTTTTCGCCAACGGGAATCCAATTTCTTCAACGCCATCATCGATACCCTTGTCGAGCTGATGAGCTAGCTAGATGTTCCGCGAAGCCGAAGCCATCCTGCGCGGTGAGGGGCGCCATGATGTGCGCCTTGGCCGTCTGGCATGGCCGCAGCTTTTGGCGTTGCTCATCGCTGGCGCCTTCCTCTACGGCATGGCCATGGGGTCCTTTGGCATGCGGGGCACCCAGGCATTTTATTCCGGCTTGAAGGTGCCCTTGTTGCTGCTGGTGTCCACCTGCGTCTGTTTGCCCAATTTCTACGTCATCAACTCGGTGCTGGGTTTGCGGGACGACTTTTTGGATGCGCTCCGCGGTGTCCTGGTGGCGCAGGCCACCGTGGCCATCTGCCTGGGTGCGCTGGCGCCGGTGATCCTCTTCAGCTACGCCTCGTCCAGCAACTATCGCTTCGCCGTGCTGATCAATGGGCCCTACTTCCTGTTGGCCACCCTGGGTGGGCAGATGGCATTGACCCGGCACTATCGCCCGCTGGTGTTGCGCAATCCCCGCCATCGCCTGGGCCGTCTCTGCTGGGTCTGGCTCTACATCTTTGTTGCCATCCAGCTGGCATGGGTGCTGCGCCCCTTCATTGGCTCACCGACCATGGACACCAGCTTTTTCCGCCAGGGCGCCTGGAGCAATGCCTACGTGACCATTGCAGAATCCATTTGGAAGTTGCTGTCGGGTGGCTAGATCTAAGGTCCTCCTTAGCACCTTAGCACCTTAGCACCTTAGCATCTTGATTCCCGCCTTCCGTCACTTCCAACGTCCCCTTGCCCTGCTGCGGCCCCATCGCTTCCGGGTGTTGGCGGGCGTGGTTCTGGTGTTGCTGTATTCGCTGTTGAAGCTGTGGATGGCCAGCATCATTGCCGGCACCGTGGATAGGATCCGCGATGTTGAGTCTGGCCTGTCCCAAGGCGGTCTGCTTGTGGTGCTGGGCTCCCTGGTCTTGCTGATCCTTATTGAAGGCTTTGCCCGGCTCTGCGCCCGGCGCCTGATCATCCAGGCCTCCCGCCATGTGGAGGCGGCACTGAAGTCCCAGTTGTTTGCCCATATCAGTCGCCTGCCCATGACCTGGTTTGACAAAGCAAAGGTGGGGGATCTGATCAGCCGTCTGACCCAGGATGTGGAACTACTGCGTTTCCTCATCGGACCGGCCATCCTTTATGGCTCTTCGGCCCTGGCATTGGTGCCGTTGAGTTTCGTCATGATGGCCAACCTGTCGCTGCCGGTGACCATGTTGGTTGGCGTGGTGTTCACCTTGCTGTTGATTTCCATGGCCTTGCTCATGCCGCGCATGCAGGAGCACAGCCGCAAGGTGCAGGAAGACATTGCTGACATTTCGCAGTGGGCGCAGGAGAGTTTCAGCGGCATTCGGGTGATCCTGAACTATGCCAAGGCGCATCACTTCGGGGCCGAGATGGGGCGACGCAACCAGCGCTACCTGCAAGACAACATGGCCATGGTGCGCTACCGGGCATGGATCCATTTGTTTGTGCATCTCTGTACCGACCTGACCGTGCTGGCGGTGATGGTCATGGGTGGCCTGGAAGTAGTGCGCGGCAACTTGAGCCTGGGCGGCATGTTCCAGTTCCTGTTGATCATGGGTTTTCTGACCTGGCCGTTGATGGCCATGGGTTGGATTCTGGGTTCTTATCATCGGGCCCGCTCCGCCATGCAGCGCATCGAAGAGATCATGGCTACGCCGCCTGAGTCTGCGGCGGGCAAGGAGCTCAGCCTGCGCGGCGAACTGCGGGTGCAGAACCTGAGCTTTTGCTACCAGGGACAGGAGCGGAACGCTTTGCAGGCGGTTTCCTTCCAGCTGCAGCCCGGTCAGAAGTTGGGCCTGGTCGGGCCGGTGGGCGGCGGCAAGTCCACCCTGCTGGCCTTGTTGGTGCGCCTCTATGACCCGCCCCGGGGCAGCGTCTTTGTGGATGGCCAAGATGTCTTGGATCTGGATCTTGCAAGCCTGCGCCAACTCTTTGCCATGGCTCCCCAGGACCCCTTCCTGTTCAGTGACACCATTGCTGGCAACGTGGGCTTTGGTGGCGTGGATAGTCAGGACATCCAGGCACAGGCCTTGTTCACTGCCGACATGGATGCAGACATGGACACGGTCATCGGTGAACGGGGGATCACCCTTTCCGGTGGTCAGCGTCAACGGGTGTCCTTGGCCCGGGCCCTGGCGGTGCAGCGCCCTGCTCTGGTCTTGGATGACACTCTGTCGGCGGTGGATCACGGTACCGAACAGCGCATCCTGCAACGTCTGGCGGCGAAGAAAAGCCAGCAGGGTGTGCAACAACAGAGTTTGTTGGTGGCCAGCCACCGCCTCTCTGCGGTGCAGGATGCAGACCTGATCCTGGTGTTGCAAGAAGGTCGGGTGGTGGAGCAGGGCAACCATGCCCACTTGCTGCAGGTGGGTGGGCTCTACGCCCGGGCCTACCGCCTGCAAAAAGAAGAGCGAGCCCTGGGTGGTGAAGAAGTGGGTGGTGAAGAAGTGGAAGGTGGCGAAGGATGAGTTCCAGAGCCAAGAACAGATACCGGGGCGATGATGATGAGCCGCCCAAGCAGCAATGGGACCTGCGTTTGCTGCAACGGCTCTGGCCCTTCGTGCGGCCTTACCGTCGGGCCTTCCTTAGCTGTCTGGGCATGCTCATCCTGGCTTTCAGTCTGGAAGCCCTGCGGCCCTACCTACTGCGCTGTGTGGTGGATGGGCCGGTGGCCGAAGTTTTTGCTGGCGGTGCCTGGGATCAGCAAACCCTCTACTTCCTGGGCGCGGCCTTCCTGCTGTCCACCGGCCTGTCGGTGTTCTTGGGTTATCTGTTCCTGGTGTGGAGTACCCGCAACGGCCAATGGGTGGTGCGGGATGTGCGCAACCATCTATTCTCGCACCTGCTGCGGCTCAGCCCTCGTTACTTTGATCACCATGCCGCCGGCAAGCTGACCACCAGGGTCACTGCCGATGTGGAGAATCTGAATGAGCTGATTTCCACCGGTGTGATGACCACTCTCTTCGACCTGCTGAAGGTCCTGGGGCTTTTGGCCATCATGTTTTGCGTGCATGCCAAGCTGGCCCTGTTCACCCTGCTGGCCCTGCCCTTCCTGCTGTTGATCAGCCTTTGGTTCCGTCGCTTTGCCCGCGCATCCTTTGCTGAAGTGCGCCGTCGTCTGGCCATCCACAATGGTTTTGCGGCGGAGGCCATCGGCGGCGTGCGAGCCACTCGCATTTTTGGCCAGGAAGCTTCGGTGCAAGCCCAGTTCGATGACTTGAACCAGGACACCAACCAGGCATGGCAGCAGACCGTAGCCCAGTTTTCCTGGTTCTTCGCGGCGGTGGATGTGGGAGTGAACCTTACCCAGGCGGGCATGCTCTACATGGGCGGCAGCATGATCCTGCAAGAGGAACTCAGCATCGGGGTGTTCCTGCAATTCTGGCTCTACTTCGCCATGATGACTGCGCCCATCAAGGAGATTGGCGAGAAGTACAACGTGCTGCAGTCGGCCTTTGCCAGTTGCGAACGCATCTTCCAGATCCTGGACCAGGAGCCGGCGCCCTTGGCTCCCGCCCTAGCGAAAGAATCAGAGTCCATGGACTCGCCCAGGGGAGCAGCGGAGCTCTCCATGCAGGCGGTGGACTTTGCCTACAATCGGGATAAGCCCGTGTTGCGGGACGTGAGTTTCAAGTTGCCAGCCGGACAGACCATGGCGCTGGTGGGGCCCACCGGTGCTGGCAAGACCACGGTTTTGAGTCTGGTGTCCCGCCTGCAGGATCCGGATGCCGGCCAGATCCTGTTGGACGGAGTGGACCTGCGAGAACTGGACCCTGTGGAATTCCGGCGGCGCATTGCCGTGGTGCCGCAGGAGGTGTTCTTGTTCCACGGCAGCATCCTGGACAACGTGCGCCTTTTTGATACCGGCATTTCTGAACAACGGGTCATCCAGGCCTTGCAGGATGTGGGTGCCTGGGATTTTGTGCAGCAACGCCCTCAAGGATTGCATGCTCACGTGGAAGAGCGGGGGGCTACTTTCTCCCAGGGTGAAAAGCAACTGCTGGCCTTTGCCCGCGCCCTTTGCACCGATCCTGACCTGCTGGTGTTGGATGAAGCCACCGCCAGCATTGATTCGGAAAGCGAAGCCAAGATCCAGCGGGCCCTGCAACCTCTGCTGTCCAACCGCACTTGCCTGGTGGTGGCGCATCGCCTGTCCACCGTGCGCCATGCGGATCAGATCCTGGTGATGCAGGACGGTGCCATCCTGGAACAGGGTCGGCACCAGGAGCTTTTGGCGCAAAAAGGCCTGTACGCGCAGATGCTACAGAGCATCGCTCTTTAGCCAAGGCCGCCATGGGATGGGGCATGGCCTCCTGACCTGTCCTGATTTCAGACAGCGGCAGCAGTTTGGTTTCGGCCCGCTGCCACCGGCAGCCGATACAAGAGCCGATTCTACACGGGGGAAAGGCATGCAGCGCTTCAATCATATGAGTTCCAGTACCGGCTTCAGGCAGGCCAACAACAAGCAAGCTGGATTCACCATGGTGGAGATGATGATCTCTATCATGGTCTTTTTGGTGGTAGCCATGGCGCTGTTGCAGCACATGACCCAGCGCTATTCCTCCACCATGAATCACCGCCAACGGGTCTTCGCCTACGCCAAGGCACAGGCCATCCTGGCGGAGATGCATGCCCTGGTGGGAGGCAGTGACGACACTGCCGCCATTGATCTGGATACCTACGATGACGGTGCGCTCTACGTGGCCACCCTGAGCATCAATGAAGAGGCCGGTAGCCTGGTGCCGCCGGAACATCCCATCTCCGACAACACCACCCGCAATGGTGCCTGGGAATGGTACCGTCAGATCAAGGTGCGTCCCTTCGCCGGCCTGAACAATCGCAGTATGCGTTACGTGACGGTGAGCGTCTTCCGGCGCACCCGGGATGGCCAACAGGTGGAGCATGCCAGTCTCTCCTCGGTGATCAACTCGGTGGGCTCTGCCTTCCCCACCACCCAGGTCTTTGATGTCTACCTGTTGGCTCTGGAGAACATTCCGGGCTGGTGGGTGTACATGGAAAACATCGTACCTTCGGTGGAAGCTGCCATCACCGATCTGGAGACCCGTAACCCGGGCCTGGCCATTCGCACCCATTGGATCACCAAATCCAGCTACGGCCGCAACCAACTCTACAAGCCGGCCAGCAACAACGCTGTGGACAGCAACCAGCAACAGGATTCGGTCTACTACTATCCGGGCCGCATGCCCACCGGCAACTCCAGCAGTTACTACTATGTGCCGTTGCTGATGAACAGTCGCATCCAATTGGATGGGGCTGAGATCAATGGCTACGACGCCACCTACAATCCCTTCCCCTATGCCATGGCGGACTTCTACAACCATGGCATGCGCTTGCCGCAGGAACGGGACTGGCATGATCAACGTGTCGCCGCCATCGAGGCCCGGGAGCTGGCGATCCAGACCGCCATCTTGGGTGGCACGCCTGAGCCTGATCCCATGTGGGACATGTCCAAGGAGCCCACCCTGCGTCTGCTGTTGGAGGACATGAACACGGATCCGGATAAGTTCCGGCATGCCCTGTTGATCAACCTGCATGGTGAGTTGGTGCCTTTCCCCTCCATTCGTAACTACTCGGATCCGGCGAAGGATCCCTTGTTGACCAATAGGTACGCGGACTGGACGGGCTCCACGCTGACCCCGGACGCTACCTGGCCCACCACCTCGGGCATGCGGGTGGTGACCCATCCGGAAGAGTTGCGTACCCATCGGGATCCAGCAGCAGTGACCACCGACGATGTAAACCTGCGAGTCTATGCCTATCACGCTGACCCCAGCACCTACACCGGCAATGGCCTGGCGCCTTGGGTCCTGTTGAAGGTCATGGATGTGAACTTGACCGATGGCTTTGATGGTTTTGGTGCTCCCAAGCTGGTGGCGGGAGGGAAGATCTGTGCCATGCCAGGTGGCGTGGACATCGGCGTGCCATTGACTCCGGTGGAGGATTACCCAGCCATCAGCATGACCAACCCCGCCTATCCCATGGCGAGGAATTACTTCGACAATTCTGGCACCCCTAATCCCAAGGGAATGCGTTGGTATGCAAGTTTCCAAAACCCGGGGGTAGGGCTACGCAAGTACACCCTGATCTATCTGATCAACACGCCGGTGGTAGCCACGGCGAATGAGGACGATGCCACCCCGGGCAACTGGCGCGGCCTGTTCAACGACCAACAGTCTCGGCTCTATGGCCTGGAGTACAACCCGGCACCGACCCGTGACACCAACTTCGACCGGGACCTGTCGGCCCTGGGCACCGGCCCCAAGAACTCGGCACGTTGGAGAATCACCATTCCCGCTGCCGTCATGAGCCAGAACCGCTTCTATCAGTTTGATGGCGGAGTGGGGGATTACGTGGCCTACACGCCCACCGGTGATGAGGTGCTTACGGTGCAGACCGGCTTTTATGATCCGGCCAACTTCGCCAACACCGGCCACACCTTCCCCGCCATGAAGGGGCCCAACAACCTGTCGGAGACCTACACCTGGTGGGCTTCCAGCCGCACTGCGGTGCCCGCCACCGAGCGCTCCCAATTCCTGGGTGACCCGCGCTTCAATCCATACAAGGACCTGCTCAGCGGCGATCCCGACTTCCCGGATGGCTACAACTGGTGTTTCGATGAACTCACCCCTAGCCTCAAGGGTGTGGGCAATGACTTCCCTGGTCTGGTCTATGCGATGGACCGCTACAACGGTCAGATTCGCCAGGACGCGCCGCGTTATTTCCAGTTGCTGCGCGACGCGGTGGTGAACTGCGAAGCCATCTACACCACCCTCACTGGCTACTCCTATTACTACATGGGCTTTGGCAATGAGATTGGCTATGACTCCTCCAACGGCTATCCCAGTTCCATTCCCACGGACCTGAAGCCCTTTGGCAGTCCCGGTTCCATAGGCAATGTGAACAACATCACTGGCTACCGGCGCTATGTGCGCGAGGGCGGTGGTGGTGGTAGCTTCTGGTGGGGCATGCCCTGGTTGGGTGAGCTGTATCCGGACCGCAGTTACCTGGACTTTGCGGTGAACGGCAACCTGCTATCAGGTACTGGAGCCGCTGAGTTCTATCGCTACCAGGACTCCCTCTGCCACGACGACTCCACCAAGTATCAGGCTTTCAACACCCGCTTCGAATCCGCCAAGCAGCGTTCGCAGGAGAAGGGCAGCGTCAGTTTCATGAACAACGGAACGCCTAGTTCCCACTTCAACCACAACTTCTCCAGTGGCACAGCAACCTTGGTGGCGGAAGGTTTGGATCTGGGCGCCAACTACAACTTCCCACTGCCCTCCGGCATCGATTCCAACCGACCCTTCGATTTGAACACCGGGTCCAATGATGGTCCGGAGTGGGGCTTGTTACCCGCTGCCACCAACCCGTACATGCTCAATCGCTACAATGCCACCCTCACCGCTGAGTACTACGAGCGGGGTTCCAAGGTGGGTTCGGGCCTGGTACAGTTGGAGAATCCGGCTGGCACTTCAGCTGGGCATATTGTGGTGAGTGGCCTGTCACCCAGCACCACCCTGGGCTCCAGCTTCATCTCCAAGTTCTCCGTGCTGGCTATGTTGCAGTCGTTCTTTGAGATGGGGGACACGGGTTTGACCCACCGCATCAAGCAGCCGCCCCGGGTGGAGATCGAGTCTCCAACCGATGTGACCGAATTGATCAGTGGCAACAATGTCACCCTGCTGTGGGACTGCGCCTGGGTGCGTTGGGATGGTGGGAAGTACACCTCCGGCACGCCCAATGGCTTTGCTGAGGCGGAAACCGAACTGGAGTACGTGTGGTGCTATTCCACCGACAACGCCATGACCTGGCGGCACATGGTGGACAACTCGCCTGCCACCCCAGGCGTTAAGCCTACCAATCCAGCAGTCATCCTGGCCGATGCAACTGTAGGCCAGGAAAGCTATGTCTGGCCCAATTCATCCGCCCTGACCCAGGGCGGCTATCTGATTCGGGTGGAGGCCTACCGCCAGAATCAGTCCCTGCACTACTCGCAGCACATGATGCGCATCTTCATCAACACGCCCTAGATCCGGGAAATCCTAAACATGAATACCAAGCAACAACTGCGCAGCTCTCCAGAAGCGGGCTTCACGATGCTCGAAATGACCATCGCGGCCATGATGCTTCTGGCGTTGAGTTTTTTGGTGACCTCTTTGATCCTCTCCGGGACATCTTCTTCCAAGTACGCCGATCGCCTGGGTCGGGTGACGGAAATTTCCCAGGAGGTCATGGATGACATGCAGCGTGAGCTGCGTTCTGCGACTCGCCTGTTTCAGGACGATGCCATTGGCAATTCCTATCTGAACAGCTTGCAGATCCTTTCTGGCATACCACCTCTGTCCAGCAGCAAGCTGCCCACCATTGTGGCCACCGACACCTTCAAGAAGGACGTGGTGGGGGCGGAGAAGACGGGCAGCCAGTTGCTGTTTTCCCGGCATGCCTGGTCCGATTCCTTCCTCTGCACCAGTGGCAACACCTGGCGGGTGGATGTCTATCGCATGGTGCACTACTCCATGACGCCGGAGGAAGGTGGGCCGCAAGCGGGTAGTCCTACGGGCTTGAATCTCACCAAGTGGGTGAGTGAACCCCTGGTGGATGGCAATCAGATTGATTCCATCAGCGATGCCACTGATCGGGCCGAGGTGCTGGTGCATCTGTGGACCCAGTCAGCGGATGTGGATGGTCAGGTCCACCCCAAGGCAGAGGTGGTCTGGATGCCCGGTGAGGACCCGGCAGTGGTGGGCACCTTGCGCCAGATCGTCTCCGGTGGCGCCATGGTCACCACGCAGCAGGCGCCGCGCACGGGCAGCTGGGCCCTGTTGGAAGATCCAGGCCAGTCCTTCCCCGGCATGCTGTTCTATCGGCACCATTCCCTGGCCACCAATTTCTCCCAGTCCAACCAGGGGGTCAGCCGCTTTGCCATCATGGATACGGTGGTTGCGGGGGGTTTCCCCCATGGCATGGAGATCCAGGTGGTGGGAGAGGCATCTTCCCGCCGGGTACTCTTGCATTTGACCCTGGTGAGCACCAACAATGCCGGGCAGAAGGCCTTCTATGATATCGCCACCGTCACCGATGTGCGGGAGGGCTAGCAGGCTGGCCAGGAAAGGCCTTGCCCATGGGCATCTCCCTGGCTAACCTCCCCGCCCCTTATCAGCCAGCGAGGCCCATGGAAGAAACTCTGCCCCAACAACTCGTGCGCCAGGTCGGCGGCTCCTTCAAGCTCACAACCCTTCTACAGAAGCGGGTGCGGGAGCTGGTACGGGGCCAAAAACCCCTGTTTGAGACCCGGGAGCGCAATTACGTCCGTATTGCCGCTGAAGAGATGCGCCGTGGCCTGATCCAGCTGGTGCCCGACGACAGTGAGCCGACCATCGGGCTGTAGGAGCTGTAAGGCTCTCCGGTTCAACTAAACGCTCCCCAGGCCCGATAAACAGGGCGTGGTTCAGGATTCCAACAGCGTGGTCGGGGCGGGCATAGGCACCCGTATCCTGGGTGATTTTGAGCTGTTGGAGGAAATCGGTCGGGGCGGCATGGGCATGGTCTATCGGGCCCGCCAGCTTTCCATGGACCGCATGGTGGCCCTCAAGGTGCTGCCCTCCTTCGCCGGCATGAATCCGGAATCCGTGGCCCGCTTCCATCGCGAGGCGGCGGCGGCGGGTCGGCTTTCCCACCCGGGCATCGTGCCCATCTATGCCGTGGGGGAGCTTGAAGGGACCCACTTCTATGCCATGGAACTGGTGGAGGGGCCATCCCTGTTCCAGCTGCTCATCAGCCTGCGGGAGATTCCGCCCGGTGACTTGCAGGGTTCCCTGGCGGAAGAGACCGCCCTGGCTGCGGTCTACCCATCGCTGAAGGAAATGCCGGTGCCCGGCTTCCACTCAGGCTGTCGCTATGCGGCTTCTTGTGCCTCCCTGATCATGGAGGTGGCCGGTGCTCTCACCGCCGCCCACGAGGGCAAAATCATCCACCGGGATTTGAAGCCCAGCAACATCCTGCTGCACCCCGGAGGCCGGCCGCTGCTGGTGGACTTTGGCCTGGCCAGGGATGAGATGGCCTACAGCTTTACCCAGACCGGTGATGCGGTGGGTACTCCTTCCTACATGGCGCCAGAGCAGGCCGCCGGCCTGGAGGATCTGGATGCGCGGGTGGATGTCTACGGCCTGGGCGCCACCCTCTATGAGATGCTGGTGTTGCAGCCGCCCTTCGATGGCATGACTTCAGGCGGCATCATGCAGCAGCTCCTGTACAAGGATCCGGTGTCGCTCCGGAAACTCAACCCGCGGGTGCCGCCGGACCTGGAAGCCATCGTCATGACCTGTCTGGCCAAGGATCGGGAACGGCGCTACGAATCGGCGGCCGCCCTGCAGGATGATCTACGTGCCTTCCTGGCCGGCGATGAGGTGCAGGCCAAGTTGCCCAGTCTGGGGGAGCGTCTGCTGCAGCGTCTGCGGCACAACCGTCGCCGGGCCTTTGTTGCCCTGGTCTCTTTGTTGTTTGCAGTGCTGGTGGGCTTGATGGTGGCCTTGGTCTCCCTGCACCAAACCCGCCAGTCTGGCCGGGAAGCCCTGCAGCGGGCCAAGGATTTCCTCAGCCAGGGGATGCCAACCCAGGCCCATGCAGCCTATGGCCAGGCTTCGGTCTTACTCAAGGACGATGCCGCCGTGGCCGCCGTTCGCTTCCGCCACATGCGCCAGGTCTTCGCCGAGCTCTATCAGCAGCGCAAGTATCAAGAACTGCGGAGCTTCTTCCAAGGCTTGCCGGCAGCGGAGCGGGACAGTGAGGGTTACCGGGAAATGCAGCGGCGGCTGAGTGGCTATGGCCATTTGCAGATTGCGGAATTGGACTCCGAAGAAGTAGCAAAGCCTATAGGCGAGTTCTGGGTGCGGGGCCTGCGGCAGGGAGAGTTGGCGGCGGAGTGGCAAGCCTTGCTGGAGAATGGAGAACTGGCCATAGGGCATTACCTCTTGGCCAGCCAACTGCCGGCTATGGCAAGGGTGGTGCAGCCTTTGCAAGTCCGGCGGGATGAGACCTTGCAAGTGCAGCCCCATGCCCTGGCGAAAGAACATGTGCCTGCTGGCATGCAACTGGTGTTGGACAAGGAGCAGGTCTTTGCTGTGGACCGCACTGAGTTCACTCGTGGCAGTTACCAGGGTCTGCTGCGTTCCTTGGATGATGCAGTGTTGGTGCAGGAGATGCGGCCGCTGGAATGGCAGGATGGCGACAAACCATACCTGCCGGTGCGCGGGGTTTCTTTCTGGCAGGCACGGCTTGCTGCCGCCTTGAGCAACAAACACCTGTGCAGTGAGGAAGAATACCTGCAAGCGGCAACCGCTGGTTTGCCAGAGATGAACTACCCCTGGGGCAGATCCTTTGACGTGAATCGGGTGGTGGGAGATCCCAAGTACACATCCGCCACCAAAGCCGCCAACAGCACGGAGCAGGGAGCCTCTCCCTACGGCTTGTTGCATCTGGTGGGGAATGTGGCGGAGATCCTGGCCGCCGGTCGGGATGGGTCGCTGCAGGTGGCGGGAGGGCACTACCTGTCCCAACCAGCCGATCTGACCGCCACCAGTCGCCAGCCATTGGCATCCCCTTCGGCAGCATTGCCCACCAGCGGGTTCGGCTGGCGCGCTTCCTGCCCCAGCCAGACCAGGACTCCCTGCATCAAGTCTGGGAGAAGCGATGCCAACAACTGCTCTGGGAAGAACGGGCGCACAGCTATACGGATTGGAGCATCCAGGCCAATGGTCAGATCCATCTGTTGCAGCGCCAGGTGCCAGCAGCCGCAGAACAGAACCTGCACTTTTGTATGCCGCCGCCGCAGCACGCTCTGACGGTGCCGGTGGTGGAGGATCAGGACGCCCGCCCCCTGGGCTGGAAGGAAGAGTTGGATCGGCCTGGGCAGGAAATGCGGGTGTCTTTGGCGGGAGTGGAAGGCTGTCGCTACGTGCAAGTGCAACAGCGCTTGCACGCCAACAATGCTCTGGTTTGTCTGGGTGATTCCTACCTCTTGCAGTTGCCCTTGGCCAGCAGCCAGCCCCTGGCCATGCAGCGTCTGGTGTTGCCCCCAGCTTGCCGGTTGCTGGAAGTCTGGCCTGCACCCGATCAGCAGTACTACATCGCTGACCGCCTGCATCTATGTTGGGAACTTGAAGGTTTGCCGCATCCGGCGCGACCGGCGGCTTTTGTTCGCTTCCGCAAGGATGGTGGTCTCACTGATCGATGGCCTGCCATGGGCACGGTGCGCGATGTTCTGCAGTCCAGCCTGGCCAACATGCAGGCCAGTGAATTCCTGGCGCCGGATTTTCAACAAGTCACGCCGGGCAAGTTGGCCCTGGCACCAAACGCAGCTCGGTTTGAACAGTATGAGAATCCACAGTTGCTGGATGTGCTAGCCATTGGCGACATGGTGCAGGTGGACTTGTTGGTGGACTGGCAGACGAAAACCGCCTTGGGTGAGGCGCAGTTGGTAAAGTCCTGGCCCTTGCGTGCTTTCCTGCGTCGCAGCGGCACGGGCATACAGCTGACTGATTTGCTGCCAGCCAGTGGCTTTGACCTGGGTCACATGCAGGGATTGGATTACCAGCATCCACGGCTGAAGGCGGAAATGCAGGCGCAACCGGGTGTAGAAATATGCCGCATGACCGGTGGTTGCACGGAGATGCAGCTTGTCTGTCTGCCGGCTCAGAATGCCCCGTACTGGCTGGTGGTGCGTGGCTGCTACAGTGCCGCTGAACCCAGCCAGGAGGGTCTGCGCCGCAAACTGTTGGCTGGAGACCGGCAGCGCCAGCGGGGTGAGCGCCTGGCCGGTAGCAAGCTGGATTTTGTCGGCGCGACTGGCAGCAGTCGTCGCTCCGGTCGCAGCGAGCATTGGCTATTCCAAGATCCCTTGGCCCAGCTCTGGTATCAGGAACGTTGGACCCGGGTCATTCAGGGGCACCGGCATTTCATGGTCCAGGCCATTGCAGTGGGCTCCAGTCGGCAGGCGGCCAGGCAGGCTTTCCAAGATGCGGCCAGCTGGTTCGACAGGGCGGCAGAGGGCCTGCGCATCTACTGAGAACCCCGCCACCAGCCGGCCCAAGTTTTCCCTTGCGATGGCCGATAAGGGGGCAGGCAATGCATAGGACCACACCCATGAGAACCATCTTCCTTTTGGCCTTGGCCATGAGTTTTTCCCTTCCTGCTCAGGAGAAAGTCACCCCCAAGCAGGATCGGCGGCAGAACATCAAGGTTGAGGTCAACCGTCTGCGCGATCAGATGCGCGCTGGCGAAATCTACCGCTTCAATGTACGGGTTACCGTGCGTCTGAAGAACGGCAACCGCTTCAAGGGCGTGGTGAAGGATGGTCGTTTCGTCGAGAAGCACGACGGTCTGGATTTCGTGCGAGCGAAAGACAAGAACGAGCGCACAGGCTTGCGCCTTTGGTACTACAACGGCACTCGTTCCTTCATCTTCCTTTCCTACGACGACGTTGCTCACTACAAGATTGGTGATCGCCTGAGCGATGCGCAGGTGTTGGCTATCGAGAAGCGCTTGGAGACCAAGGAGAAGAACGCTCAGCAGCAGCGTCCCTTTGGCAGCAGGCAAGTCCTTGGCGGTAGCAATCCGAACGGTAGCAATCCCATGGGGCAGCAGTCCAATGCAGGCTCGAAGAATGTGCCGACTTTGACCTTGGTGCAGAAGAAGCTGCTGACGGATTACCCGCCAGCGCAAGGTTGGGGAGAGAAGAAGATCAAGGATCTGCAGATGCGGCGCATCACCCTGCGGGTGTATCCCGATGCCAAGGAAAAGGCCTTCGAGGAAAACTACCAAAGCTGGAAGACAGCGGTGGCTGTGCAGCAGGCCATTGAAGAGGCCAAGCAGAGTGCCAAGCAGGAAGCCCAGGGTGAGCCGGCCAAGCAGAGCAAACCCCCCGTACCCACGCCCTTCCCACCGGCACCCATGCCGGGTCTTGGGCGTTAGAATAGGCAACCAGTTGTTGCGTCCTCTGCCTTGGGCTCTCAAGCTCTAAGGCATGAAGACAGCATTCTTGTTTACCGGTCAGGGCTCGCAGTTTGTTGGCATGGGCCAGGAGCTGGCGGCGCAATTTCCCATTGTTCAGGAAACCTTCGCCGAAGCGGATCAAGTCCTGGGCGAAAGCCTGTCCGAGCTTTGTTTCAAGGGACCGGAGGCGGACCTGGGGCTGACCCAGAACACCCAGCCTGCCACCCTGGCGCTCTCCATGGCCATTTACCGCCTGCTGGGGCAGACTCCGGCGCTGGCGGCGGGGCACTCCCTGGGTGAATACAGTGCCCTGACTGCAGCTGGCACCTTCCAATTTGCTGATGCCTTGCAGCTGGTGCGCCAGCGTGCCATCTGCATGCAGGAGGCGGTGCCGGTGGGGGTCGGCGGCATGGTGGTGCCCCGCAAGTTCAACTACCAGCAGACCATGGACTTGATCAGCAAGGTGGACCGTGGCATTTGTGAGTTGGCCAACCGGAACGCTCCGGACCAGCATGTGTTGTCGGGGGAAATCGCCGCCATGGATCAGGTGGTGGAGATGCTGGGGGAACGCAAGGCCCTGCGCCTGCCGGTGTCCGTGCCCTTCCATAGCTCCCTGCTGCAGGAGGCCGGCAAGCGCTTCGCTACCATCCTGGATGAGGTGCCTATGCAGGATCCTGCCTTCCCCATCTACTGCAATGTGGATGCAGCGCCGGTCACCACTGCAGCGGCGGCGCGGGATGCCTTGAAGCGTCAGTTTGCCGGCTCGGTGAATTGGCAAGGCAGCGTCGAGAACATGATTCGGGATGCGGGAGTGCGCACATTTGTCGAACTGGGACCGAAGGCGACCTTGGTGCGCATGGTGACGCAGATTGCCCGCGCCATGGAAGTCGAAGGTATAGAAACCCAGCCCGCCACCACGGTGGATGAACTCAACGCCCTGCTTAGCTGATGCGGGAATTGCTGCACGTCCTACGGCGCAGTCTTTGGCCTCTGGGTTTGCTCTATGGCCTGGCCAATCTGTTGCGCAACGCCTGCTACAAGTTGGGGCTGCCGGTGCATCGATTGTCGGTGCCGGTGGTCTGTGTGGGCAACCTGAGCACTGGCGGCACCGGCAAGACCCCCTTGGTGGTGTATCTGGTGCAGCAGGCCCTGGCGGCTGGGCGGCGGCCAGGAGTTCTGGCTCGGGGTTATGGCCGAGCACCCGGCGCTGAACTGAATGATGAAGGCCTGCTGCTGGCGGCGCGTTTTCCAGGCTTGCCGCAGGTGCAGGATCCGGATCGGGTGCGGGGTGGCCAACGTCTGATCCAGGAGCAGCAGGTGGATCTGATCATCTTGGATGATGGCTTCCAGCACCGCCGGCTGCACCGGGACCGGGATCTTGTCTGCGTGGATGCACGCCGACCCCTGGCCGGTGGCATGCTGCCCGCTGGCAACCTGCGGGAGGGGCCGCGGGCTTTGCGTCGGGCGCAGGTGGTGGTGCTGACCCGGGCTGAGGGCCTGGATGAAGAGGCTCTGGCCGCCCGCCGCCAATGGCTTGGCAGGATCGCCGGGAATAGGGTGGCTGGAGATCAGCTGCAGGTCTATGCCGCCAGCCATGCGCCGCAGGATGTGCTGGCCATGCCGGAGGCGGAGGCCCTGCCCTTGGACTGTCTGCGGGGTCAGCGCTTTTACTTGCTTTGTGCCATCGCCAGGCCACAGACCTTCAGCGATCTGGTGCTCAATCTGGGCGGTGAAGTGCTGCAGCAGCAGATACGGCGGGACCATCACCAACATACGGCGGCAGAACTTGCCGCCGCCGGCGCCAAAGCAGCAGCGGCTGGCGCCAGGCTGCTGGTCACCGAAAAGGATGAGGCCAAGCTGGCCGGCATGCCGACATCGCGATGGGTGTTGCGCTTGCAGATGCAGTTTCTGGGGAAGGAACCCCAGCCTGACTTACTCTCGGGCTTGTAATTGACGGCTGCCTGCCTTCCATTGCAGCAAGCCATGAAGGATTTGACGAAGAATTTGACCATTCGCAGCCTGCAACAGCGCAAGAACCTTGTAAGCCAGAAGGACTTTGCCCAGGTCTTGGACCCGGTGCCGGGTTTTGGCGATTGGTTCGCGAGCCTGCCGGATATCTACGGCGGCACCAACCTGAAACGCATTGTGGATCTGATTGTGCAGGCTCGTCTGGCTGGCAAGGAGGTGGGGGTCAGCCTGGGTGCCCATGTGCTCAAGTGTGGCTTGTCACCCCTGCTCATTGACCTGATGCGGCGCGGCTTCATCACCCATGTGGCCACCAATGGTGCGGGCATTATCCACGACTGGGAGATTGCCTATCAGGGTGAGACTTCGGAAGACGTGGCGGAGAACCTGCAGGATGGCAGTTTTGGTTTCTGGCAGGAGACCTTCACTGGCATCAATGGTGCAACCCATACGGCGTCGTTTAAAAATACGGGATTGGGCCAGGCCCTGGGCCAGGCCATCCGGGATGCTGCCCTCCCCTATACCGACACTTCGGTGTTTGCCGAGGCCCACCGCCTGCACATCCCCGCCACCGTGCATGTGGCCATCGGCTGTGACATCGTGCACATGGACCCGGAATTGAATGGTGAGGCCCTGGGCAAGGCCTCCTTGCAGGACTTCTGGATCTTGGCCGATACGGTGGGCAAGTTGGACCAGGGGGTCTGGCTGAATATTGGTTCAGCGGTGATCATGCCCGAGGTGTTTTTGAAGGCAGTTTCCGTTGCTCGCAACCGGGGCCTTCTGGGGCGGGACTTTGCCACCTGCAACTTTGATATGATGCATCAGTACCGGGCCTTGACCAATGTGGTGTCGCGACCTTCGGATGAGGGTTTGTCGGTGATCTGCCAGCATGAAATTGTCATGCCCATCTTGCACCAAGCTTTGCTGGCTGTTGCCCAGAGCCAGAACCTCCCCATTCTTAAAAAGTAGGACTCGCCGAACTCCATGCATCCCCTCGCGCGCATTCTGCAGGAACTGCAAGAGCCTTCCATCCTGGTGGTGGGGGATCTCATCTTGGACCGTTACATCGAAGGCACCGCCAATCGGGTGTCACCGGAAGCGCCGGTGCTGGTATTCGAGTCCAGCGGCAGGCGTTACCGCCTGGGTGGGGCCGGCAACGTGGCGGCCAACCTGGTGTCCCTGGGTGCGCGCACCACGGTGATGGGAGTCATTGGTGAGGACGCGGCGGCGGAGCAACTGAAGGATTTGCTGCAAGAAGGCGGCATCGACATCTCCGCCCTGGTGGTGGATGAGAGTCGTCCCACCACCCGCAAGACCCGTTATGTGAGTCGCACCGCCCAGGTGTTGCGGGTCGACGAGGAAAACCGCCAGGCGGTGGACGGTGATGCGGAGCAACGCCTGCTTGCCTTGCTGGCACAGCGCCCCTTCCCCTATGAAGCGGTGTTGGTCAGCGATTACGGCAAGGGCATGGTGACCCGTCGAGTGGTAGAGGCAGCCGTGGCTGCTGGTCACTCGGCCGGTGGTCCGGTGGTGGTGGACCCCAAGAACCTGGACTATTCCGTCTACCATGGCGTGGACCTGCTGACTCCCAACCTGGCTGAAGCAGAACTGGCCACTGGAATTTCCCTGGCCGACCACAACAACCTGCCACTGGTGGCGGACAAACTGCGTGAACTCACCGGTGTGAAGACCGCCACCGTCACCTTGGGTAAGGACGGCATCTTCTACGAATCCGCGCCAGGCAAGGCGCAGATCCTGCCCACCGAGGCCAAGGCGGTGTTCGATGTCACCGGTGCCGGCGACACGGTGGTGGCCATGTTGACCCTGGCCCAGGCCTGTGGCCTGTCCATGCACGACAGCGTGCGTCTGGCCAACCTGGCGGCAGGAGTCACCGTCGGTTGTTTCGGCACCTATGCGGTGTCGCGGCAGGAGCTACTCATGCTCTTGGGTCAACAGAGTTCGGGCAAGGTGATGAATCGGGAGGAGGCCATCTCCATTGCCGCCTCCTTGCGCGCCGAGGGCCGTCGTCTGGTCTTCACCAATGGCTGCTTTGACATCCTGCATCCGGGCCACACCGAATACCTGGCCCGCGCCCGTGCCTACGGCGATGCCCTGCTGGTGGGGGTCAATACCGATGCCAGCGTGCAGCGCCAGGATAAGGGCAGTGGCCGGCCGGTGGTGCCGCTACAGGATCGCCTGGACGTGTTGGCGGCGCTGGAGGCGGTGGATTATGTGGTGCCCTTTGATGAGGATACGCCCAAGGACCTGATTGAAGCGATCTCCCCCCATGTCCTGGTGAAGGGTGAGGACTGGAGGGACAAGGGCGTGGTGGGGCGTGAATGGGTGGAAAACCAAGGTGGTCAGGTGGTGCTGGTGCCTTTGACCCCAGGACGCTCCACCTCTGCCATCATCCAGCGGATCCAGAAGCTCAAGTAGCAGCTCAACTAGAAGCTCGCACTGGTGCGTCTCTGACGCTATGTTCTGGCCCTTTTACGGCGAATTCTAGGAGTCCCTTTTGGTTGTAGTACCACGCAAAGAACAGTCCAAGGACAAGGTAGTTGCTGATCTCAAGAGTCTCAGTGCCATCCTGGATGGTGTGCGGGCCAGCGGCAAGACCATCGTCCTGACCAATGGTGTCTTTGATTTGTTGCATGTCGGTCACATGCGCTACCTGGAAGATGCCAAGTCTCGAGGGGATTTCCTGGTGGTAGCTGTCAACAGCGACAAGTCTGCCACCACCCTGAAGGGTAAGGGGCGTCCCCTGGTGTCCGCTGCCGAGCGCATGGAGATGCTGTCCAGCCTTTGGTTCGTGAACTACGTCACCGTGTTCAAGGATGAAACGGCGGATGATTTGATCGCGCTTTTGAAGCCTGATTTCTATGCCAAGGGCACGGACTACAACAGCCGCACCCTGCCGGAGAGGAAGACCCTGAAAGAATTGGGCATCAAGCCCATCTTCGTGGGCGACAAGAAGTCCCATTCCAGCAGCAAGTTGCTCACCAAGATCCAGAAGTTGAAGTAAGGCCGCGCCTCTAGAAGAGCCCCTTGCCAACGGCGGTTGGAACCGGCTTCAAGCGGATTTTGCAGGGCGTCGATGAGATGGCATGGCCACTGCCATGGCTTCTGCCATTACCGAGACTGATTCTTCTTATGCGCCGATCCCCCTGCGTGGGCTCGCGGGGGAGCAAGCTCTATCCTTCCCCCTCTATCTGCGCACCGGGGATCATCGCTTTGTGCTGTACCAACCGGGGGGAGAGCTGTTCAACAGCACCCACGAGAGTCGTCTTATCCTGGAGGGTGTGAAAAGCCTGTTCATCGATGAGGCTGATCGCACTGCCTACTCGCTGCGCATTGAGCCGCATCTGGACTTGATCCTGAAGGATCGTTCCCTGCCGGTGGAAGATCGGGCGCAAATCCTTGGGGGAGTTTCGCTGCAAATGGCGCAGGCCCTGTTCGCCCAACAGCCGGGTGTTGAAGAGGTCAAGCGGGCGCGGCAGGTGATGACCGCCACGGCCAATATGATCGTCCGGGACAGGGCTGGATTCGCCGCCATCCGCAAGGTGCTAGAAGCCAGTGAGGACTTGGTCCTGCATTCCTTGGCGGTGGGCATGCTCAGTATTGGGCTGGCGCAGGAAGTGATGGGCTCAGATCCTAGCCGTCTTCTTTGCGCCGGCATGGCAGGCTTGCTGCACGATGTGGGGCGTATCGGGCATGAGGATGAGGATTTGGATGATCAGACGCAGTTGGGCCTGCATGCCCAGCGTGGTCATCAACTGCTCTCTTCCATGAAACTGTCCAAGGAAATTTGCGAGGCCTCTCTGCATCATCATGAGCGCATCGACGGCAGTGGTTTCCCGCAGGGCCTGCAGGGCAAGCAGCTGCCCGCGGTGTCTCGCATCGTCGGTTTGGTGGATGCCTTCCACGAGATTTATGGGCATAGCGGTGGCGAAGTGCCAGTCTTTCATTGCCTGCGCAGCCTGGCTCAGACCTACAGGGGCGGAATCGATCCGGAGATTGCCGGATCCTTCGTCAAGGTCTTCAGTCGCTAGTATGCGGTCCTTCCAGTAAATGCCAAGTGTGTCTTCTCCTGGCGCTGGCCCGGAACTTAACTTCACCATTCTCCGACTGCTTCTAGTCAGGATAGGAAGAGAACGGTGGGGGCGTCATCACTTGCTGAGCTCCCTTCACTCCGGGACGAAGTCCCAGTCCCACTGCAGGATGTAGCGAAGGTCCGACTGTGGGCTCTTGATGCGCCACCAGATCCAGTCATTGTTGGGTCCGTACACTAGATAGTCCTCTTCCGGATCCTCGAGTGAATGCCCTCCCGCATTCTTGACCGTACGGGACACACTCTTGTAGGGGTGGGCCTCGGGAAACAAGACGAGGAAGGTGTAACTCTCGAGCTCCCCACTTCCCGTAACACCTGCCCACCACTGATCGGGCGCCTGGAAGGCATTCCAGAAGTTCTTCGAGTACTGGATGTCAATTTTGTCGCCGACGGAGTGTTCGCTGATGTCAATTTCAACGACGCGTGGTTTGGTTTCGGATTCGCCGTAGGGCACCGACCCCTCGTAGGCATGGGTCACGAGATTGTGGCTGTCGGACTGAACGAAGACTTCGAGGCCGCTGGTGTGCGCGGAGAGGAAGTACCGGTCGACTTTCCCCACCTTTCGAACCTTGCGCTCGATACTTGTGATTGCCGAGCTCTCGAGTTTGTGGATTCTCTCGTAGGAACCTAGAGGTCTTACGTCACGAAGGTCGCAGACGGCAAATTCAGTGAGGACGACCAGGCCCTTCGCCGTCGGAACTGGCATGGTACTGGCGTCCGTGTAGGTCACTCGCTCTTGCTGCTCCGTTTGAAATGGAGTGTGGCTCACGCTCTGAGCGGTCTTCACGTCGTCAAGCGCCTCCCTGTGCATGGCGGCGCCTACGCTCCGGCCCTCGGCACGCAAGATGTTTGGCTCACCAGTGCCCATCGAGAACTGCCAGGTCAGGTAGAGACCGATCGCTCCGATCGCCAAGCCAAAGACCCCATAGATGTGATTCGAAATGCCATGGGAGTTCTTCGAGGCCTTGGGTAACCCCCGGTGTCAGGATAGATGTCGCCTCTGAGGATCGAGGGGACCCGACCAAAGCTTGCTTTGGTTGGGCTCGATCCAACAAGTTCACCCGCAGGGTGAACGCCCCCCATGGGGGGCGAGTTTTCCACAAGTTATCCAGTGGGGCGGTGGAGTGATGATTCTTGGTTTACAGCAATGGTTTCAAAGTGCGCATGGTCCAGCGAATGACCGACACTGGTCCTTCTCGGATAACTGCGCCGGATTTGGCAGCAGAGGTTGGAGTTGCCCAATCGACCCTCTGGCGTTGGGTAAGGGAAGCACGTACCGTTTCCTTGATGAGCGGTACAGGAGGCAAGCCCGAGAAGGGATCGAAAAGTCCACGTCAGTGGACCCCAGAAGAGAAGGTGCAGGTCGTTATGGAGGCCATGAAAGTGGCCGAGGAGGATCTGGGAGAGTTTTTGAGGTCAAAGGGACTGCACTCTGTCGAGCTCGAAAACTGGCGCAAACTAGTCATGGAGGCGGCACAATCCGCTTTCAGCAACCCCAAGAAGGCCAAGCGACATGGTGCTTCGCCGGATGCGAAGAAGATCAAAGCACTGGAAAAGAAGATCCGCCGCAAGGACAAGGCCTTGGCCGAGGCTGCAGCTTTGCTGGTGCTCCAAAAAAAGTCCAAGAGATCTGGGGGGACGAGGACAGCGACACACCCACGAGCAGCGAGACCTGATTTTAGGATTGGTCACAGAAGCCATCAACAACGGTGCCCGGCTGCACAAGGCGTGTGGGACCCTTGGCGTAGATTCAAGGACACTACAACGCTGGAAGCGGCAGGGCATCGGTGAAGATCGGCGAGCTGGCCCAAAGAGCGTGGTCGGCAACAAGATCAGCTCTGCTGAGCGAAGTATGATCCTGCAAATCCTCAACTCTCCAGAGTATCGCGACCTTTCTCCCAGTCAGATCGTGCCGAGGCTGGCCGATCAAGGAATCTATCTGGCATCTGAATCCACGATGTATCGAATCTTGCGCGAGGAAAAGCAGCTCAAGCATCGCGCTGCTGCCAAGCCAGCAACACATCACCATCCCCGCGAACTGGTGGCAACAGCACCCAACCAAGTATGGAGCTGGGACATCAGTTACTTGCCTGGCCCGATCCGCGGGAAGTTTTACTACCTGTACACGATCATCGATGTCTTCAGCCGAGACATCATGGGCGAAGCCATCTATGAGGAAGAATGCCAGGTATTGGCGGCAGCCTTGATCCAATCGGCTTGTGATGCGCAGGGAGTGGATCCTGACAGCTTGGCTCTTCACTCCGATAACGGTGGTCCAATGAAGGGCAGCACTATGCTGGCAAAGCTTGAAGAACTCGGCGTCATGGCTTCATTTAGCCGGCCTGGTGTCTGTGACGACAATCCCTACTCAGAGTCCCTCTTCAAAACAGCCAAATACCGTCCAGAGTATCCTGCCCGACCATTTGAATCGTTGGAGCATGCGAGGACCTGGCTGGTGGCGTTTGTCCAGTGGTATCGGCACGAGCATCGGCATAGCGGCATCAAGTTTGTAACCCCTGCTCAACGCCATGCGGGGGAAGACATTGTCATCCTGGCAAAACGCCGGGAAGTGTATGAAAAAGCCCGTGCACGAAATCCAGAGCGCTGGTCAGGAAACGTGCGGGATTGGTCGCGCATCGAAACTGTCAGGCTCAACCCGAACACCCATCATGCAGCTGCGGAGGCAGCATGATGAATACATTTCAGGCGACAACTACCTTGACACCTACCGTGGTCACCTGGCCAGTGCTGGTAGCAGTGCAAGACCACAAGGTCTCCTTCGGCTACAGCCCGTTTGAATTCGACTCTCTTGCCCGGGTAGTCTGCTGCCATCTTCTCGAAATAGTCGATGAAGGGTTGCTTGCCGTCACCAACTCCCGGGTTGTGCTGGATGTAGGTGTCGCCAACGAACTGTTCGATGGCCTCTCTTGGTTGGCCTTGGTTGAACATCAGGTCGTAGAACGCCTTTGCGCTTCTCTTCATTTCCTCTGTCCGCTGTCTCATGGCTTCTGGTTGATTCTGTTTGTCGTTCAGCTTGCTGCCCGGGAGAGGTCGAAGTGCCAGGGAAAGCCTTAGATCAGTAATGCAGGAGCTGAGCCCCGCTCCAAGCTCCGCTAGGAGTCTGCCCCACGGAAAGTCAACTTAGCGTCACCTCGGTGGCCGCTGGATAAAATCATTAGTGGGGCTGTGAAAATCCAGATCGACGGATTCTGCATGGATTTTGGGCCTGGGGCCACGTTGACGATTTTTGGGAGCAGATCAGTGCTTCTTGGCCTGTAATGGCCCAATTCCCTCGGCCTTCATAGCGCCAGCTTTCCGTGCAGCCTTCTCAAGTTGGTTGCAAGACAGATTAGGTCCCACTCACCACTCACCTTTGCTATGCCTCGCATGCTGAAGGACCGAAAGCCGCTCACGTTTTTGATCCAGCCAAAGACCGGCTCAACGATGTGTTTGCGTTTTCGGTACCAGCCCCGCCCACGGTTGGTTCCCAGCTTCCGTTTCATTCGCGCAGTAGCTTGGAGATCTGGACTGGTCTTCGGTCGTTTCTTTCCTTCCTTGCCAACTGAAACCAAACCGTCAATCTGGGCGTTTTCGAGATGCTTGAAGTTTTCCTCGCTGCGATAGCCTGCGTCCGCAAGCAGGCGCTCTATCGGCTTGCCTGAGTTCTCCATCGCTTTCTCGGCCATTGGAAGAAGCTGGTCATTATCAGCAGCGTTGTTTGTTACTCCATTGGCGATGATCAGCTGCTCAGTATTGTCGACAGCAATCTGAGCGTTGTAGCATTGCTCGAATCCATTCGAGGCTTTCATGATCCGACTATCGGGGTCCGTGAAGTTCTCCTGATCCTTTGGCCGTGGCTTGCCCTTGGGATGTTTCCGGTGGGGAGTCATCCGAAGCTCGCGACCTTCTTCCTTGGCCTTGCTGGCCTTCTTCTCGTCCTTTTGCTTGTCCTCCTCGGCCTTGCGTCTCTCCAATCGCTTCTTTGCCTCCTGGATAGCCTTCAGGCGGCTTTCCCGGTTTGAAAGTTCATCAGGGAGCTCGTCACCCCGAAAGTCAGGACCGAAGAGATCGTCCTCTTCCCTGTCGATTCCCTTAGCCATCTCGGTGATCCTGCGGATCTCGGCACGCAGTCGTTTCTCTTCGGACTTCATTCGCGAGTAGCTCATTGCCTTTCGCTTGCTGGCGTTCGCCTTCACTTTGCTGCCATCCACTGCCACGGTGCCGAGCTTGACCAAGCCAGCCTCAGAAGCGAGCTGTACGATCTGGACAAAGAAGCTCTCGAACAAATCGACATGCTCCGCCCGAAAACGACAGATTGTGCGGTGGTCCGGCATTTGATTAGCTGCCAACACCCGGAAAGGCACGCTTTCTTCGAGGTGCTTGGAGATCTTGCGGGAGGAGAAGACCCCTGTGCAATACGAGTAGATCAAGACCCTCAACATCATCCGTGGATCGTAAGGCAATTCACCACTCCCGCAGATGCGGTAGCGGTCGAGGAGGCCATCCGTGTCCAACGAACCGACCGCGTCGTGAATGTACCACGCAAGATGATCTTGTGGCAGCCAGTCACGGATGGACGGAGGTAGGAGGTACTGCTGGTTTAGATCTTGACCCTTTTTGAATCGCGCCATGCCTTCAATACGTACAAGGATGGGCCAGGGGCTTAACCTTTTTTCCGATTTCGAGGGCGATCGGAGGCCGGATTCCTCCTCATCCCGTGGGGCAGACTCCTAGCTTGGTCTGTTGCGTGAAGTGCGTTGGAGCGTAAGAGGGCCTTTGGGGTCCGGACCGGTTACATAGGTAACAAATCAGTCCGGGCACATGGGTAACACTTTGGCGTGGCCTTGGGGTGGCGCTGGGGTCTCTTGTGCCGGATGACCTGGTGCGAGACAGACCCTGTGAATGAGCGTTTGAAGTTTGTGGCGGCCCACCAAGATGGCCGCCTGTCGATGACAGAACTGTGCGAGCGGTTTGGGGTTAGCCGGAAAACTGGCTACAAGATCCTGGCTCGATATCGTGATGAAGGACCTGAAGGTCTACGGGACAGATCCAGAGCGCCAAAGCGGCATCCCAATCAAGCCCCACCAAGAGTGGAGGCGGCGATTTTGCGGGTACGAAAACACTACCCAACTTGGGGATCCAAAAAGATCCGAGCTGTACTGGCACGAGAGCACCCGGAAGAAGTTTTGCCGGCAAGGAGCACAGTGCATGCTGTGTTGAAACGGGCGGGTGTCGTCATGTCTCGTCCCCGACGTTTGCGGCGGCAGCCCAGTACATTGTCGTTGATTCAACCACAAGCACCCAATGACGTTTGGTCCATAGACTACAAGGGCTGGTTTTGTGTCGGAGATGGCACTCGCTGTGATCCACTGACGGTGAATGATGCCTTTAGCCGCCTGTCGCTGGAGTGCCGTGCATTGGTCTCGCCGAAGCTGTTGGACGTGCGCCGCTGCTTGGCAGGTGCATTTAGGCAGTATGGCCTACCTCTCTACATGCTTAGCGATAACGGGTCTCCGTTTGGGTCGAGGGGCATTGGCGGGATTTCTCGCTTAGGAGTTTGGATGATACGGCTTGGAATTCGACCAATGTTTATTGAGCCAGGTAGACCAGATCAGAATGGTCGTCACGAGCGATTTCATGAAACCTTGAAGGCAGAGACTGCCAACCCTCCTTACAAAACAATTCGAACCCAGCAGGCTGCATTTTCACGATTTCAATCCATCTACAATGAAGAGCGCCCGCATGAAGCTCTAGACATGCAAGTGCCAGCCGAAGTCTACGCGCCTTCGCGGAGGACTATGCCTTCAAGGCTGCCGCAGCATGAATACTCAGATGACTTTGCTGTCCGACAAGTGCGAAAGGATGGCACCATGAAATGGGCTGGAGGCTATGTCTTTATAGGGGATGCACTGGTAGGCGAGAGCATCGGCCTGGAACATGTGGATGACGACGTATGGATTGTCCATCTCGGCTGCATGCAGCTGGGAGTGCTGCATGAGCGGTCCAGGGTCGTGATCCCCCTGCCAAAAATCAGCGAGTAGGGGGGAGGGCCCATATACTGAGTAGCGAATATGGGGGGTCGCTTGCCGAAATCCTCATTTCCCTGGCTCAAGAGGCTCCCCCCATGCTCTAGCCCCTGAATCCCTGAAAATGAGCATTGTGGGTCGCAATCCTGCCTCCCCCAGAAAGTGTTACCCATGTGCCCGTACAAAAGTGTCACCCATGTGCCGGGTTGCACCTGGCCAGCAGGGGCCTTTGCTATGCTGCAGGAGCTAAACTTGAGCAAATTAGGTTCTTTCCGTCACAAACCCACTGTCCCAAGTCGAGGAGGATGTGAGCAAGTCTAATAGCAAGTCGAAGCCTGATCTGGAAGGGCTCTTTCTGCTGTTTTGTCAGACCAAGGATCCCAATTACCTGGGTCAGGTATTTGATCGTACCGCCACGGAGTTGCATCAGGTGGCCTCCCATCTGGCCATGGATGCCAGCGGCGCCGACGATTTGTTGCAAGCGACCTTCCTGGTGGCCATAGAACGCTGTGATCGATTCCAGAAAGGCTCGCGGGTGGTGCCCTGGTTGTTTGGCATCATGGTGAATGAGTCACGGGTCATGCGCCGCCGCCAGGGGAAGATGCTGACCTTGGAAGATCTTAAATTGGAGGAGAAGCAGCCAACGCCACAACAAGTCCTGGAGGGGCATGAGCTCACCCGAGAGGTCATGGCTGCCATCGCCAAGATGCCGGAGCAGTACCACCCGGTCATGAGCATGTACTTGCGCTATGGCCTCTCCAATTCCGAGATCGCTTTGAACCTGATGCGACAACCTGCAACGGTTCGCAAGCAGTTGTCCCGGGGCTTGGAGATGCTGCGCAGGGCTTTGCCTGCAAGCCTGGTCGCCGGTAGTGTTGCATTGACCACTACGGTGCAAGGTTTTGCGGCTACCAGGGAAGTGTTGTTGTCCAAGGCCGCAGCAGTGGCGGCCAAAGCTGCTTCAACTTCGTCTACCTTGGTACTGGGCAAGTTGGGCTTGGTGGCCGGTGCCGTAACCCTGACGGCGGCAGTTGCCGCGCTGACATTGCTACCCTTGGCGGTGGAGCAAACGAGTATTGATGAGCTTTCCCCAAGAGCAATGGCGCCAGCCAAAATCTTGGAGGAACCCGTTGGCTCTAAAACCATTGCCACGTCGACAACGCAGACAACACAGACGAATCTGCCAACTTTGCCATCACGTGTCTTGTTGGCATTATCCTCCCAAGATCACCCTGTCCCAAGTAGGGCAGCTACGGTTGATTCCAATAACCTTGCTTTCCACCTCAATAGCTACGGTGCTTCCGCCCTGCTGATTGGAGCCGTTGCCATGCTTTCGCCCTTGGGCCATGGGCACCGAGCAATCTACTCTTATGAGGGCACAGCTCTTGCTCCACTCAGAGGCCAACTCGGTGCACTAGGGGACCTGAACCTTGATGGTTATCCCGACGTGGCGAGAGGAAGTACTGAGCATGAAAAGGACCCTGATGGAACCCCTGGCACCGGTGATGAGGTGCCCGCAGTTGGTGCTGTTTTTGTGTATTCCGGCAAGGATGGTACGCTTCTAACTATCTTCGAAGGCACGACGGCGTTTGAGCGGTTTGGCGCTGCCATTGCGGGAGTCGGCGATTACGACTTCGATGCTGTTCCCGATTTTGTTTGCGGAGAGCCACACTTTAACTCCGACCCCGATAGCGCTCCTGCCAGCGGTGATGAAGAGGTCGGCATCGGTCGCATCCTGCTGGTTTCCGGCACATCCGGGGCGATCCTCTGGAGCAGGCTGGGCGAAAATACCGGTGACTATTTTGGTTATGACCGAGCTGCGATCATTGGTGATATGAGTGGAGATGGGATCGCTGATATGGTGACTTCTGCGCCTGGTTTTACCGCGGACCCGGATGGCACCCTTGGCAACGGCGATGATCTGCAGGCGGCAGGACGTGTTTATGCGATTTCCGGTGCTACCGGATCGGTCCTCTGGACCAGAGATGGGGAAGAGCATGCTGCTTTCCAGTCCCATTATGGCGGTGGGGTCGGCGACTTCAATTTCGATGGTGTTCCCGATGTAGTGATCGGTGCGGATCGAGCAACCGGTAATGCCGACGGTACCTTAGGCAACGGTGACGATGTGGCTGTGGCAGGCCGTGTATTGGTGGTTTCCGGCGTAGACGGCTCTACCATCCGTACCTATTTTGGCGCGGCTGCAAACGTACGGTTTGGATCTCAAGTGGCAGGTTTTGACGACATCAATTTTGATGGTTTCAATGAGATTGTAGTCGGTGCCAAGCGTACTCCCTTGGACCCCGATGGCATTCCTGGCAGTGGGGACGAATATGCGAAGGCAGGAGCTGTACATCTGCTGTCCGGCAGGGATGGCTCCATCATATTTACTCGCTCAGGCGAATACATAAATGAAGAGATGGGTCTCAGGGACCTTGCAGTCCTTGGGGATGTGGACCTTGATGGCTTTTCCGACTATGCGGTTGGTGTGCCAGGCTGGGATTCAGATCCTGCAGGCCCAGACGGTACTCCTGGTACCCCCGCTGGCGCCCCCGATGATCTGCTTGACAATGGCCGGGTGCTCGTGCTTTCGGGCTTTGACGGTTCTGATATCTTTGACTTCCAGGGCGAGAGGGGTGGCTCCAGATTTATCTATGGCGGTACACGGGGTGATGGTGACTTGCTTGGTTCTCAGGTAGTAGCCGCCGGCGATGTGAATCTGGACGGCTCTCCCGATATCTGGACTTCTGCACCGAATTGGGATGCGGACCCATTGGGTCCAGATGGCACAGCGGGAACCGGCGATGAAGACTTGAACAGTGGCAAGCTCTACATGGTCTCTGGTCTGCCGATGACCCTGACGGCGGACAACCACACCTTTTCGGTCGGCATGAGTGATAGTCAGGCCATGACCATCCATGCTGGCCTTGACAATGCCTTGAAGAACTACTGGCTGTTCACCGGTTTTGCCGCCTCGGGCAACACCCCCGGTGTCACCATGGCCCCTGGCGTGGTGATCCCCCTGAACCAGCCGGATCCCCTCACCAGCTTTGTCATTAGCCTTACCCAGTCGGGCGGTGGCGCTCCCATCTTTGTGGGGTGGAAGAGCACCCTGGATGCGGCGGGTATGGCTTTCCCCTCGCTGAATACCTTTGGTCCAGTACCTGTGGCTGTAGGAATTACCCTGCACCATGCCGCCCTGGTCTACACCAGCAATGGTTGTGGCGCTGGTTGTGACACCTTCCAGTTGGCCACCAACTGGGTGCCCATGACTACCACCCCGTAATCGAAAATTGCATGAACAACCGAGTCATTGCTTCTGTTGTTGCAGTGAACAGGACAAACAAGTGCCCAGCTGCTGGGGCTTGCACAAGCCCACGCCTCTTTCTTTTTGGAGTATCTCAGAACATGTCACAGCCTCTCTTTAGGGTGTTTGTACCCATCGTCCTCATTGGCGGCGCTCTTGCCGCCAACGTCACTGCCCAGAGCGTCGATGCCCAGAGTGCCGATGCCGCCCAGTTTGGAGCGCCGGAACAACTTACCGCCGATGGCAAGGCGATGACTGGAATGCACTTCCCTTCACCCACTCTTTACGACATCGACGGCGATCAGCAACAAGAGCTCATCATCGGTGACCTTCGGGGCTTTGTCCAAGTAGCGCAGCCAGGCGGAGACAAAGCAGGCCTGAACTGGAGCAAGTTGGAGCACCTGCAATCCAACAAGAAACCACTCAAGCTCAACAATTGGTGATGCATCGGCATGAGTCTGCAGTTCGTAGACTTCAACGCTGACGGCCAAAAAGACATCGTCACCGCCACCTTCGAAGGTACTGTATTCCAGGTTTTAGGCAGTGAAAGCGGTTGGCAGCAGCCGGATTACATTCGGGATGCGGAAGATCGGCCAATCGTCCTGTCCCTCTTCTTTGACATGCAGGCCAAAGAGAATGCCAATGCGGATCGGAGTCCGGCGGGTACCAGCAACCCCAAGGATCACCTGATCTCTGCCTTCGCTTGGGACTGGGACAACGACGGAGACTATGACCTCCTTTTGGGTGCCAAGGAGGGGCGCTTGTACTTGCAGCGCAACGAAGGTAAGAAGGGCGCACCGAGCTTTGTTGGCACCAACACTTTGCTCAAAGCCGGGGGCGAGGACTTCAACGTGCCCGGTGGCATGACCGCCGCCCGACCCGTGGATTGGGACGCGGACGGGTTGACGGACTTGGTCTGTGGCAGCTTTGAAGGGGGAGCCTACCTGTACCGGAATACCGGTAAGCTCGGTGCACCCAGCTTTGCTGCCCCGGTGTCCTTGCTGAAACCAGCCAAGAGCCCCGCTGGTAATGCAGGTCCGGAGACCGGGTGGTATGTGGACCCGGTGGACTTTGATGCTGACGGCGACCTGGACCTCTTGGTTGGCGGTTACTTCCAGCTGCAGCCGAAACCTCGCATCCTTAGCGAAACTGAGCAGAAGCGTCTGGATGAAGTGGATGCTGAATTGAAGGAAGTGAATAGCAAGCACCAGAAGTTCTTCGACAAGATGGAGAAAGAGACCAAGGACGCTTCCAACGAAGAACTGATGGCAGCCGTTGCTCTCATTCAGGCGATACCTGAGTACAAGGTGCTCAACGAGCTTGCCAACAAGTTGCGTAAGGAGCAGTTGGAACTGCGTCCCCGGGCCAAGCGCACCTCCGGTGTCTGGCTCTATCGCAACCAACAAACCGTGGCCAAGAAAGGTCAGGCCACGCAGATGGGCAGCTAGGACGAGAAAAAGGCCTGGACCCTGGTCTGGGGCGGAACCGGTGAAGGAGCAATAAGTAACGAAGGCGCTCCTTCGCTCGGCTTCCTTCTGTCCCTTTACAACAGGACATCCATGGCCTTGTTCCGGTCCTCGGCATCGTCTTCCACTCTCTCCGCACCGCTGAGCAAACTCTTTGGCCGCAAGGGTCCTGAACCTTCCTACCCGCGCCTACCGCAAGTCGACGCCAAGGGACAGACCACCGTGGCAGGTCTCTATGCTGTGGGCGAAATCGCCGGCACACCGCTGATCAAGCTGGGCTTGAATGCGGGTCATGACCTGGTGCACCACCTGCATCCCGAGCTAAGTGCCATGGGTCCTTGCCCCGATGACGCCTACGACCTGGTCATCCTGGGAGCTGGCTCCTCCGGTCTGGGTGCCGCCGCCGCGGCCCAGGACCTGGGGCTGAAGGCCGTGGTGTTGGAGGCCAACCACCTGGCGGAGACGGTCTACACCATGACCAAGGGCAAGTTCATCTTCGCCGAGCCGGACAATGTGCCCAAGCAGGGGCGCATGTGGTTTGAAGAGTGCCACAAGGAAGAGTTGCTGGAGAAGTGGGGGGCGCAGGTGAAGGAGTTTGGCTTGGATGTGCGCTGCTTCGAGAAGGTGGAGGACATTCAGCGTCAGGGCGAATACCTGGCTGTCACATCCACCAAGGGTAGCTACAAGGCGCGCCGGGTGGTGCTGGCGGCGGGCAAGGCTGGCAACCCGCGCAAGGCTGGTGTGCCCGGCGAAGTGGAGCATGGCGCAAAGATCGACCACCGCCTCATCGATCCAGACCTGCATCAGGATCAGGACATCTTGATCTACGGCGGCGGCGATGTGGCCTTGGAAGCTGCGCTCTCATTGTGCGAGCAAAACCGGGTCACCTTGGTGACCATCGACAGGGAATTCGTCTATCCCAAGAAGCGCAACATCGAGGCGCTCATGCAGAAGGTGGAAGAGGGCAAGGTGGACCTGCACTTCAATTCCTTCTTGCAGTCCATCGGCGAAAAGGATGTGAGTTTTTTGCAGAGTGGTCCGAACGGTGAAGTGCAAAGCATTGCCAATGATCATGTGTTTGAAATGATCGGCGCCGAGTTGCCCCTGGGCTTCTTCAAGCAGGTGGGCATCAAGTTGGAGAACAGCTGGAACGCCAAGCGCTGGCTTGTGCTGGCGGCGATCTTTGTCTTTGTCTATTCCCTCTATGCCCTGAAGAACTATGGCAAGGGTGTGACCGCCTGGCCCTTCGAAAGCTTGATCAAAGAGGATGCTACATTCGACCAGGGTTTGCTGGTTTTGTTTGAGCTGGCATTCTTGCCATTTGCCTGGCTGTTCCAAGAGAATGCCTACCAGGACATCTTGTCGGATAGGGGGTTCCAACAGGGCTATCTATACAGCCTGGCCTACACCATCATCATGCTGGTGTTCGGCTACCAGGCCTTGATTCGTTGGCGCAGCTACGCCCGGGACAAGCGATACCAGACCTACCGCTACATTTCCCTGCTGGGTTTCCAGTTGGTGTTTTTCTTGCTGGTGAACATCGTGGCGGTGCAGGCTTTGACCGTCCAATATGCCTGGCGGGCATGGGGGCTGTATCAGCCTTTCCCGCTGTTCTTCAACGTGTTCTTCTGGTGGGAGGGTGGTGGCGACAAAGCGGGGATGGCATTCAGCTATGTCCACGTCATGTGGTTCTTCATCACCGCTGGGCTCATTGGCACCTTTGTCATTATCCCTTTGCTGGCCTGGAAACACGGCAAGCGTTTCTGTACCTGGATCTGCGGCTGTGGTGGTCTGGCAGAAACCCTGGGCGATCGTTGGCGACACCTGTCACCCAAGGGTGAGCGTTCCCGGCGTTGGGAATTCCAGGCGGTGGTGGTGCTGCTGGCCTCCTTCCTCGTTGGCATGGTGGTGGTGACGGCCTACAAGACATCCGGCAGCAATGTCTGGTGGAACACCTACAACTACCTGGTGGATTTCTGGCTGGTGGCGGTGATCCCCATCACCCTCTACCCCTTCTTTGGCGGCAAGGTCTGGTGTCGCTACTGGTGTCCCCTGGCCTCCTGGAATCAGGTACTGGCCAAGTGGTATGGCCGACTGCGCATCAAGTCCAATGACAAGTGCATCTCCTGCACCCAGTGTTCCAAGTACTGTCAGGTGGGGGTGGATGTGATGGCCTTCGCCAAGAACCAGGAGAGTTTCGACAATCGCAACTCCGCCTGCATCCACTGCGGCATCTGTGTGGATGTCTGCCCCATGGATGTGCTGTCCTTCGACAATGCGCCGCGTAGTCAGGAAGGAATCAATTGCTAAGGATTGATTCGCATCACGCAGGCTAGCTGTCGATGATTTCCCACATCGCTGAACAGTAGTAATAGTCTGGGTTTTTCCCTCTCTTCCGCGTCTTCTTCGGTATCTTCAAATTTTGTAGGATCCCTAGATCTGTCAATACCTTCACAGCGTTTCGCGCATTATGCGTGGCCGTATGCAGAAGTGTTGCCGCATCGGGGATAGTGATGAAAGGGGATATCCGCAAGCATTCGACGAGCCGCAAAGGGTTGTGCGATTGCGTGGCTTCTGCCACTAATTGGGTGAAACTATGCAGCAAAGCCTCGATGGCGGTGATTTTGTTCATCGTTTCAACCGCAGTGTCATGAACCGATCTTAGGAAGAACTCGATCCAAGCATTGAAATCACCCTTGGAGCTCACGTTAAATAGCTTTCTGTAGTAGTCATCCCGACGTGCCTCCAGGTAGGGAGACACATACAGCAGCGGAGTCTGAACAATGTCTTCCGCAAGGAATTGCAAGGCAATAAGTAGTCGCCCGATCCGTCCGTTCCCATCTGAGAATGGGTGGATGACTTCAAACTGATAGTGGGTCAAAGCGATCTTCACTAATACTGGCAGGTTGCCTTGCGTTTCGCCCATCCAGATTTGCAGGTCTTCCATGCAACCATCCACGGCTGTTGGCCGAGGCGGTACAAATTTCGCACTCTGAATGTTGGCCCCTGACCCCAGAAAGACCTGGTCTCTGCGGTATGCCCCTGGGTTCTTGTTTTCACCTCTCACGCCCTGAAGTAGTTGATGATGCAACTCCTTCAGCAGCGAAAAGCCGAGTTTCCGCCCAGACTTCAGTGCCTCGACTCCACTTCGAAGCGTCAGCTCATAGTTGAGGACTTCGTGTTTGTCGGGGTTGTCTTCGTCTCCATCTTGGCTGACGAAGACCTCCTGCAGAGTGGTTCGAGTGCCCTCTATCCTGCTTGACATCACGGCTTCGCGTTTTGACAAGCTGGGAATCAACTGATCCGGATTCAGGTGTTGGATGGCAGCTTGGTTCAGCCTGCCGATCGCCATGGACGCTTTGCCTAGCAGTGCGGCATTCTTACCCGTTATCGGAACCTCCGATGGCAAGGGTGCGGGAAGGAATGCGGTGCAACCCGGCACATGGGTGACACTTTTGTACGGGCACATGGGTAACACTTTCTGGGGGAGGCAGGATTGCGACCCACAATGCTCATTTTCAGGGATTCAGGGGCTAGAGCATGGGGGGAGCCTCTTGAGCCAGGGAAATGAGGATTTCGGCAAGCGACCCCCCATATTCGCTACTCAGTATATGGGCCCTCCCCCCTACTCGCTGATTTTTGGCAGGGGGATCACGACCCTGGACCGCTCATGCAGCACTCCCAGCTGCATGCAGCCGAGATGGACAATCCATACGTCGTCATCCACATGTTCCAGGCCGATGCTCTCGCCTACCAGTGCATCCCCTATAAAGACATAGCCTCCAGCCCATTTCATGGTGCCATCCTTTCGCACTTGTCGGACAGCAAAGTCATCTGAGTATTCATGCTGCGGCAGCCTTGAAGGCATAGTCCTCCGCGAAGGCGCGTAGACTTCGGCTGGCACTTGCATGTCTAGAGCTTCATGCGGGCGCTCTTCATTGTAGATGGATTGAAATCGTGAAAATGCAGCCTGCTGGGTTCGAATTGTTTTGTAAGGAGGGTTGGCAGTCTCTGCCTTCAAGGTTTCATGAAATCGCTCGTGACGACCATTCTGATCTGGTCTACCTGGCTCAATAAACATTGGTCGAATTCCAAGCCGTATCATCCAAACTCCTAAGCGAGAAATCCCGCCAATGCCCCTCGACCCAAACGGAGACCCGTTATCGCTAAGCATGTAGAGAGGTAGGCCATACTGCCTAAATGCACCTGCCAAGCAGCGGCGCACGTCCAACAGCTTCGGCGAGACCAATGCACGGCACTCCAGCGACAGGCGGCTAAAGGCATCATTCACCGTCAGTGGATCACAGCGAGTGCCATCTCCGACACAAAACCAGCCCTTGTAGTCTATGGACCAAACGTCATTGGGTGCTTGTGGTTGAATCAACGACAATGTACTGGGCTGCCGCCGCAAACGTCGGGGACGAGACATGACGACACCCGCCCGTTTCAACACAGCATGCACTGTGCTCCTTGCCGGCAAAACTTCTTCCGGGTGCTCTCGTGCCAGTACAGCTCGGATCTTTTTGGATCCCCAAGTTGGGTAGTGTTTTCGTACCCGCAAAATCGCCGCCTCCACTCTTGGTGGGGCTTGATTGGGATGCCGCTTTGGCGCTCTGGATCTGTCCCGTAGACCTTCAGGTCCTTCATCACGATATCGAGCCAGGATCTTGTAGCCAGTTTTCCGGCTAACCCCAAACCGCTCGCACAGTTCTGTCATCGACAGGCGGCCATCTTGGTGGGCCGCCACAAACTTCAAACGCTCATTCACAGGGTCTGTCTCGCACCAGGTCATCCGGCACAAGAGACCCCAGCGCCACCCCAAGGCCACGCCAAAGTGTTACCCATGTGCCCGGACTGATTTGTTACCTATGTAACCGGTCCGGACCAAACCACTGCTATTTCGCTCTACCGCAGATGTTAGGTGTCATCGTGGGGGCATTGCAAAGATAGGTATGGACCCATTTCCCCCCTTGTCAAGCCTGACAGCCCTTCTTCAACCCCACTAGCGTCAGAGACGCAACTTTGCGAGCTGCTACTTGAGCTGCTGGAGCCGCTGGATGCTGGCAGAGCTGGAACGTCCTGGGGTCAAAGGCACCAGGACCACCTGACCACCTGTTTTTTCACCCATTCGCTAGTTCGCTAGGGACAGAGGGAAGGTAGCCGGGCCGGATGTTTTTATCCCTAGCGCTCTGGCACTTGCGCGTCGGCCTCCATGACCGCCGCACCAGCGGGTGATCGCAGGAAGACCCAGACAAAGTCGCGGCTGTAGGAGGACGCCTGGTACTTCTGCAGGATCTCCCACTTGGCCAGTTTCTCCTTCACCAGTGCCTGGCAGTCCTCATTGTTTTTCATGAACTTGTTATGTCTTTGCAACAGGTCCAAGTTCTGCTGATCGCTGAACTCCTGGCTCTCATGGATGCCATGCTCCTGCATGTACTTCTGCCGGATTTCGGAAGTGAAGGCATTGATTTTCATCCTGATCTCATTGAAGGCGGCCTGTGCCGCATCCCTCTCGCGGCGCTGCGCCTTGGTGATCTTTGGCACCGGGCCTTTGGTGGCGCCAAAATCCCCCAGCAGCAGGTCCAGGCGACCATCCTGGTTCCAGTCCGCCACACAGATTTTGCTACGCAGTCCGTGATTGTCCGCCGGGATGGACGCCTTGCCCTCGGCTACCAGGATTACCCCTTCGGCCAACTGCGGTAGGCCGGAGGAGGCGGTGTTGCGGAACAAGGTGACCACACCACGATGATTACCCACCAGCAGGTCCAGCTTACCGTCGCCGTCCCAATCCGTAATGCAGGGCCCAGCGCATGCCGTTACATCGATGGTCTTACCACCAGCCTGTACAGGTATAGGACTGGCATAAAGGATCTCTTGGCTGTTGGTCTCCCTGGCAAACAAATGTACCTGGCCTTTTTTGTTGCCCACAACCAGATCCAGGTCACCGTCTTGATCCCAGTCGGCGGCAAAAACGGCGGAAGCCTGACCAATGTTGAGAGGCTTGCCCTCCTTGTCCTTGAGGATCTGACCTGCCTGGAAACTGCGATCACTGTTGCCAGCAAAGAGGTACAGGTCGCCGGGCGTAAAGGAGCCGGAGAGCATGTCCTTATGACCGTCACCATTCAGGTCCACCAACTGTGGACCAAATCCGATGCATCAACCCCCGGGGACCGCGGCCATGCTGCCGCCGGCCTGGAAGTACTCAAAGCCAGTAAACTTGGGCCGGCCCTCCTGACCTACGTTCTTGTAGATGCGCAGGGTTGCCGCAAGGTCGCCCTTCTTCTTCACCCCCTTGCCAAAGACTCCCACCAGCAGGTCTGGTAGGCCATCGCCGTCGAAGTCCGTAAAGCACGGCGCGGCGTGACCAATGTCATCAACCACATCAAGGGGCTGATCGCCGCACAGGACCTTGAAGGGGGCTTGCAGTTCAGGGCTCAGTAGGCTTTCTTGCTGCGCCGGCAGAGTCCCCGGAAGGGAAGCCAAGAGGATCAGGAGCTTGGGTAGAATCTTACGTGCTTGCATGGTCTGGGTCTGGATCTGGATTACGATGCTGGTCAGGGGGGGCGGAAGCGGTACTGGCCTTGCGCCGAGCCTTTAAGGCCGCAGGGACCAAAGCTTCGACAAGCCGAGGCTCTGGTCCCTGCGGTAGCCAAGGGCAGTGCCCCGGCTTGTTGCAGGCTCAGTGTTGTTGGTGTCCCCTGCGCGGACACGGATTGATTTGAGCCTGCGACCTCCTGCGTCGGTTGTTGCTTTCCTTGCCCTACGGTGTCGTCGTCATCGGCACCCAGTTGGTGGCCAACTGGAAGGTGTCACAACCAAGGCCACAGCCATCCGCCGTATAGACCAGGGCGGCATGGTGCAGAGTAACACCCAAAGGTGCCGGCGTCGGGCCAAAGGTGTTCAGGGAAGGCGTGCCCTTGCCAGCAATATCCAAGGTGCTCTTCCAAGCGGTAAAGGTGGGAGCGCCACCGCCCAGCTGGGTGAGACCAATGACAAAGCTGGTCAGGGGATCGGGCTGGTTCAGGGGGATCACCACGCCAGGGGCCATTACGACACCGGGGGTGTCGCCAGAAGCAGCAAAGCCGGTGAACAGCCAGTAGTTCTTGCCTGCATTGACCACACCTGCATCGATGGTCATGGTCTGGGCATTGGCCACGCTCAGTGACAACAGGTGCTTGTCCGCCGTCAGGGACAGTGGAGTGCCGGAGATCACGTAGATCCGGCCATTTGAATCGACGTCGTCAGCGTTTCCATCAGTGCCGTCGGGACCCAGTGGATCAACATCATAGGTTATTGCGCCGGCCACGATGTCGAGGGTGCCATCACCGTTGATATCGCCGGCCCCGCTTACAGTACCCAATCCTTCTCCGGCTTGCCCGCCATCGATCTGAAATAGCGTCGTGCCATCCTTGCCAGAATACACATAGAGCCGGCCATTGTTTTCGGATTCGTCACCGGTGCCCGCGGTGCCCGCGGTGCCGTCGGGGCCAAGGGGATTGGCGTCCCAATTAGGCGCACAGGCTCCGATGTCGGAGTAGCCATCACCATTGATATCGCCGACGCCGAGGCCGCCCAAGAAGAAGCCCAGGAAGTCAGAATCGCCCTCACCATCGAAGGTATGAAGCGTGCTGCCGTCCTTGCCGGAATATACATAAACACGACCAGCGTTACTGATTTCGTCGCCGTTGCCCGGGGTGCCGTCGGGATCCGCGTCATGGCCAATCGTACCAACTGCAATGTCGGAGTACGTATCACCGTCTACATCGCCGGTGTTGATCATGGAGATACCCAGCCCGTCAAACATGTTCTCACCATAGCGGCCCCACAGCGTGCTGCCGTCCTTGCCGGAATATACATAAACACGACCAGACCCTGAGATTTCGTCGCCGGTGGCTGGAGTGCCGTCGGGATCTGCGGTATGGAGACGTGCCCCGACTCCGATGTCGCTAAAGCCATCAAAGTTGACATCACCGGCCCCGCTCACGGAGTAACCAAACCCGTCACCTGAGTCGAAGCCAAGACCACCGCAGCACAAAAACACGCCGCCCACTTCGCCATCCTTAGTCAACAGCGTGCTGCCGTCCTTGCCGGAAAACACATAGGCCCGGCCATTGCCGCGTACATCATCGGCAGTATTGAGAGTGCCATCGGGGCCGAGTTGATCAGCATCCCAGCCAGTTGCGCCTACAACGACGTCGGAGAACAAATCACCGTTCACATCGCCGGCGCCGCTGATGGACCAACCCAGTTCGTCACCCGCGTTTTCGGCATCGACAGTCCACAGCGTGCTGCCGTCCGTGCCGGAAAACACATAGGCCCGGCCACCAACAGAATGTCCCCACGCACTGACCAAGATGTCGCTAAAGCCATCACCGTTCGCATCACTGGTGCTGGATACTTTGCTCCCAAACCGGCTACCCGCAGTCTCGCCATCGAAGGTGTAAAGCGTCGAGCCGTCCTTGCCGGAATAAACATACGCACGACCAATGTTACTCGTTTCGTCGCCGCTCAACGGTGTGCCATCGGGATCCAGATCATAGTTACGGGCACCGGCTATGACGTCGGCGTAGCCATCTAAGTTCACATCGCCGGCGCCGCTCACGGCGTCGCCCATGAGGTCACCCGCGTTTTCGCCCGGGTAGTAATAGACCACGCTCTGCGATTGGCTAAGGGACGGCAGCAGGGTCATGGCACCCAACAGCAGGCTGGGGACGCCCAGGTTCCGGGAGAGAGAGGAAGGGGAAATAGGGTTCATTTTCATTTGATTCGCGCCTCCTGGCGCATGATTGACAGGGAAAGAAAAGGTCATCAACGAACGTGATGACGAGGGGAAAGGATCCGCTTGCAGTTCCGCCGAAGCGGTTGCAGGAGAATCCACGGATCCCTTCTGAGCCACGACTTGCGCCACAGCCTCGGGGGAAAGTTCATCAAGGGTCACTTGCCCCACATCGGGAGCGAACAACGAAACTGCAAGGGCTGCTGCCGTCAGGGATCCAGCACCAACCCACAGACCCAGCTTGCCGAGAGTCAAGGCCGAGGAAGTACCAGCGGCCTTTGCGGCCATGGCTGATGCCTTGGCCATCACCACTTCGCGCATGGCAGAAAGTCCTACGCTGGGCGTGGTCAACACCGCCGCGCCGGCAATGAGGCTGGCAGGCAGGGCCTTGCGCAACTGTGCCAAGCCCCTGGAAAGTTGTTTGCGCACCGTCCCCGGTGAGCGGCGCAGGTTTACCGAAAGTTCTTGCACCGAGAATCCATAACGCAGGTACAAATTCAGCAGCGGCTGGTACGGCGCCGGAAGCTTGTTGATGGCGTCTGTCACTGCCTGGGTAAGCTCCTTGTCCATCAGGGTCTCGCTGGGTTCCGGGACCTCCCTGTGTTCCAGCCGTTCGGCGGATATGGGGCGGCCTTCCTGCTTGCGCAGTCGATGGGCTTCATTGGCCAGGATGCCCGAGAGCCAGCGCATCACTGGCCGCTTGGGGTCGTAGCGGTCTGCCTTGCTGATGGCCACCAGGAAGGTGGCCTGCACCAGGTCCTCCGCCGTGTTCATATCCCTCGTCAGGTGGGTGGCGGCCTGCACCAGGTCCTCCGCCGTGTTCATATCCCTCGTCAGGTGGGTGGCGGCCTGCAGTAGGTCAGCCGCTGCTGCATCGAAGACCTGACCCAGGGCAGCGGGCTTGCCGGTCCTCTGGAAGACCAGGAAGGCATTGCTGATTGCATCTTGTGGTTGAGACATGGCACCTCTATCCAACTGGGGGCCCGTTTCCGAGACGCAAAATAACAGAAAAAGGCAAGCCCATGGCATATTCGCTCTCCCGCAAGACTTGGCGGCCCCGCTGTTCTGGCTTTGCAGCGTTTCAGCACCTACCTTCAGGACATGCAGTACAGCAACCTGGGTCGTTCTGGTTTGAAGGTCAGCCGCGTCAGTCTGGGGTCCTGGTTGACCCTGGGCATGGCAGTAGACGACAAGCAGAGCCAAGAGATCGTGCACGGTGCCTTGGACCTGGGCATCAACCTGCTAGACACCGCCGATGTCTACAACCGAGGCGAAGGGGAGTTGGCTTTGGGGCGAGCCATTGCCGGTCTGCGTCGGCAAGATCTGGTGCTGGCCAGCAAGTGCTTCTTCCCCATGAGCGACGACGTGAATGATCGTGGCCTGTCCCGCAAGCACATCCACCAATCCATTGAGCAGAGTCTGCTGCGGTTGGGCACGGATTACCTGGATCTCTGCCAGTGCCACCGACCGGATCCGGAGACCCCCGTGGAAGAGACAGTGCTGGCCATGCATGACCTGATAACCCAGGGCAAGTTGCTCTACTGGGGGGTGAGCATGTGGCCGGCCCAGTTGATCACCGAGGCGGTGGCCTTTTGTCGCCAGCACGCCCTGCATGCGCCCATCTCCAACCAGCCCAAGTACAACCTCTTTGATCGGGAAATCGAAGCGGAAGTTATTCCCGTCTGCCAGCGCCTGGGTCTGGGGCAGATCGTGTTCTCTCCCCTGGCCCAGGGCGTGCTTACCGGTAAGTACCAGCCCGGAGTGGAGCCGGCGGCGGATACCCGGGGCGGCAATGCCCGGGTGAACCAGTTCATTCAGCGCTATCTCACAGAACGCCACCTGCAGCAGGCCCAGGGGCTGGTGGCCTTGGCGGAGCGGCAGGGGGTGAGCGCGGCAGCCCTGGCCCTGGCCTTCTGCCTGCAGCAGGAAAATGTCAGTTCGGTCATCGTCGGTGCCAGCAGCCGGCAGCAGTTGCAGACCAACGTGCAGGCAGTGGAGTTGGCCTTGAGTCCCCAATGCATGCTGGAATTGGAAGATTTGTTTCCCGCTTAGGCAGACATCAGCTCCTCGCCCTTGACCCAGAGGGGCAAAGCCCCGATCTTGGCCCCAGATGAAGGTACTCGTTGTCGGCGGCGGTGGTCGCGAGCATGCTCTGTGTTGGAAGATTTCTCAGTCCCCCCTTGTGACCAAGGTGTTTTGTGCCCCTGGCAATGGGGGCGTGGGTGAGGTGGCGGAAGTGGTGGATATTGCCGCCAACGACATTCCTTCCCTGCTGAACTTCGCCAAGGAGATGACCATTGATCTCACGGTGATTGGCCCGGAGGATCCGCTCTGTGCCGGCATCGTCGATGCCTTCCAAGAGGCAGGCCTGAAGGTCTTTGGTCCCAACAAGGCGGCGGCCAAGATTGAAGGCAGCAAGGCCTTTGCCCGGGAGCTGTGTCGGCGCAACCGCATCCCTTCCCCAGGGTTCTGGGTCTTTGAGGAGCTGAGTGCGGCCATGGCCTTTTTGGAAAACCGCCCCGATGGACCACTGGTGGTGAAGGCATCTGGTCTGGCCGCTGGCAAGGGCGTCATTCTCACCGAGGATCATCAAGGAGCGCGGGCTGCCCTGAAGAAGCTCATGGACAAGGAGCAGTACGGTACGGCGGGCAAGGTGGTGGTGCTGGAAGAGTTCCTCACCGGCCCGGAGGTTTCGGTGATTGCCCTTACCGATGGCCGCACCATCATTCCCCTGGAGCCGGCTCGGGATCACAAGCCCGTGTTCGAAGGTAACAAGGGACCCAACACGGGCGGCATGGGGGCGGTGACTCCCGTGTTGACCTTGGGCCATCGGGTCAAGCGGCAGGTGGAAAGCCAGGTCTTGTTGCCGGTGATTCACGGACTGAACAATGAGGACGTGGTGTTTCGCGGCTTCCTCTACGCCGGCTTGATGATGACGGACAATGGTCCGCGGGTATTGGAATTTAACGCTCGGCTCGGCGATCCGGAAACCCAGCCCCTGTTGATGCGCTTGCAGTCCGACCTGGTGCCCCTGCTTATGCACACTGTGGAGGGCAAGCTGGAAGAACTGGAAGCCCCGGAGTGGGATCAGCGCCCTGCGGTGTGTGTGGTGGCTTGCAGTGAGGGTTACCCAGGAGACTATCCCAAGGGCCTGCCCATCCATGGTCTGGAAAAGATTACCTGCGGACCTGACCTGCAGGTCTTCCATGCTGGCACCGCGCAGAAAGGTGAGGACCTGGTGACCAGTGGTGGTCGCGTGTTGGCGGTGTGTGCCATGGGGGATGATGTGGAGGCAGCGCGTAGCATGGCCTATGCGGCCATGGACAAGATCGATTTTCGTGGCAAGCATTTCCGCAAGGACATAGGTCTGCTCTAGAGGGTTCTCATGGAACTGGAACGCGAGCTGGACATCATCGAGAAACACATCCGCCAGGATGGTTATCGCTGGACAAGTCAACGCCGTTTGATCGCCAAGGTGGCTTTGGAAAACCATAGCCACTTCAGTGCGGAGGAACTTCTTGAACTTTGCCAAGCACAGGATGCGGGAGTGTCTCGGGCGACGGTGTACCGGACCCTGGCGATGATGGAGGAGGCCGGTTTTGTTGACAGCCTGAATACGGGCGATGGCGGCCGCAAGTATGAACACACCCTTGGCCATGAGCATCACGATCACATGGTGTGCACAGAATGCGGTATCATCCTGGAGTTTCATGACGAGGAGCTGGAACAGCGCCAGGAAGTGGCGGCGCAGGAACGTGGCTTCACCATCAAGAGCCACAGCCTGAAGTTGTTTGGCAGCTGCAAAGCGTGTAGCCAAAAAGCTGAAGGTGACTCTTCGAGCAACTTGTCGTGAGCAAAGCCACCAAGTCTGTATTGGTAGTGGATGATGAACGGGACATGGCGGAGTCCTGCGGCTTTTTCCTGGAGCGCGCTGGCTTTGCGGTGCAGTTGGCCTTCTCTGCCCTGCAGGCGCTCAAGGTGATGGAGAATGAACAGTTCTCTCTGGTGATTTCCGATGTGAAAATGCCGCGCATGTCTGGCCTTGCTTTGTTGGATGCCATCAAGAAGCAGGATCCGGATGTGGAGGTGTTGTTGATCACCGGCTTTCCGGAGATTGATACGGCAGTGGATGCCATCAAACGCGGAGCCTTTGACTATCTGCCCAAGCCCTTCGATGAGGAGACCTTGATGCATCGGGTGCACAAGGCCATGGCACACCATCGGCTGAAGAGCAAGAATGCCGGGTTGCGTGAACGCCTGCGCCAGGGCGTGCAAGGTCGGCAGATGGTGTATGGCTCCGCAGTGTTCCAGGAATTGAAGGATTCTCTGGAGCGTGTTGCCGTTACCGATGCCTCCGTGTTGATCATGGGTGAGAGTGGTACTGGCAAGGAATTGCTGGCGCACCATCTGCATGACACCAGCCTGCGTGCTGGGCGACCCTTTGTGCCCCTGGATTGCGCTGCCATCCCCGAGAGCTTGGTGGAAAGCGAACTGTTTGGTCACGCCAAAGGTGCTTTCACTGGCGCTCATTCACAGAAGGTAGGTCTGTTTCAGGTGGCCGATGGTGGCACCTTGTTCTTGGATGAAGTGGGCGAGTTGCCTTTATCATTCCAGCCCAAGTTGTTGCGGGCGATCCAAGAGCGGCAGGTGCGTCCGGTTGGTGCCCATGACTATGTGCATGTGGATGTGCGTCTGGTCTGTGCTACCAACCGCAACCTACGGGAAGAGGTGCAGGCTGGTCGGTTCCGCGAAGATCTGTTCTACCGCTTGGATGTGGTTCGCTTGGAGGCGCCGCCCCTGCGTGCCCGGAGCGAAGACATTCCACTTTTGGCCGAACACTTCTTGCAGGAAATCGTGGGCAAGAATGCCAATTGCCGGGTGACAGGGTTTTCGCCGGCGGCCAAGGAAGCATTGAGTGCGGCGGACTGGCCAGGCAACGTGCGTCAATTGCGCAACGCAGTGGAGAGGGCCTGCACCTTGGGTGAAGGGCCCTTGGTGGAGGTTGGTGACCTGACCCAGGACGTCATGCACAGTTTGCAGTCCAGTGGTGGGGATGAAGCTTCGCACAGTGGCTCTGAGACCTTCCAGGAAATGAAGGCGCGGCGGGTGGCGGCCATGGAGCGCAGCTACCTGGAGGGTTTGCTGCAGGAGTGCCAGGGCAACGTAACCCAAAGTGCGCAGGCAGCAGGGATGACCCGCTCGGCTTTGCAGAAACTCCTGCAGCGCTACGGCATCAAGTCACAAGACTACCGCAGTTAGTCGTCTGCTCTAGAATTTGAGGAAGGCTTCTTCCTCTACCTGATCCGGACTGGGATAGATCAAGTAGCAGTTCTTGCAGGGGCCGTGTGGGTTGGTAGTAAAGACGTGCTTGCGGTAGGTCTGGTAGGTTTCTCCATCCCAGATATTGCGGAAGCCCGCGTCCATCATGTTGCCGAAGGAGGGGACGCCGGCCAGACAGCAGGGCACCACTTCGCCACGCACGCCGATGTAGACCCGGCGCCACAAGAACATGCATTTCACCGAGGGCATGCCGGGGCCGTCCGCTTGCTGTGGCGTGGGGTGGGATTCTGTCTGCAGGGATTCCAGGGATTGCGGTGGCTGGTCTGGGTTCATGAACAGCGGTGGCATGGTGATGGGCACCTTCAATCGGTCAGCGGTTTCCCGGACCTTTTGCAGGTGCTCATTGGTCAGTCCCTGGTGAAATTGCAGGGATTCACTCTTCAGGGTGTCATCAAAGACCACCAGGTGGTTGAAGGTGACCTGTTGTGCGCCCAGGGAATGGGCTAGCTCCACGAATTCGGCTGCCTCGTGCACGTTGCACTTCATCAAAATGTAGTTGAAGGCCAGGCGTGGCCGTTGTGCTTCTGGCAGCTCCAGGCGGCGGCTGCAGAAGGAGCGAATGTTGTCCAGCACCCGGTCGTAGTCGGCGCCGATGCGCACGTGGTTGTAGGTGTCTGCTGTGGCGCCATCCATGGAGAAGGTGATGTGGCCAAGTACGCGCAGCAGTTGTTCGCGCAGTTTGTTGTCCTTCATCAAGGTGGCGTTGGTGATGACGTCCAACTTGGTGTGGGTGCGCTCCAGGTCGTCCAGCTTCTTTGGCAGGCCAGGTGTCATCAGTGGTTCGCCGAAGGCGGAGAATTGCACCATCTTGGCGAAGGGGTAGAGTTCGGCCACTGCCTTGTCGTAGACCGCCTCGTCCATGAACCAGCGGGGGATGTTGGGGTCCAGGGCCTGGTTGCACATGAAGCACTTCAGGTTGCATACCGTGGTGCCAGTTAGGTTGACCCAGGTGGGCATAGCCTTCATCACCGGGCGGCAGTTGGCCTCATCTTCGATGGCCAGCTCTTCGTTCTTGTCTTTGAATTCTGGACTGCCAAAGGGCAATGCCGCCAGTTCGGCGGGTAACTGTTCCAGGATTTTCGGGTCCGGCTCTTGCATGGTGAATACCTAGGCTGCGAAGGCTTGGCAGCCAAGGTAGTTTAGCCTCTCTCACCGAAGAGTCCTGCCTTTTCGTTCTACTGGCGCCAGCGCTGCACGGCTTGGCGGCGTTGGGCGGCTGGCGCCTCCGGGTCATAACCCCGGGTGTCCTCATGCTTATGGCCCAGGGTGGCGATGGCATGGCGGCGTACGGCCAACTCTTCGCTGAGCAACAGGTTCACCAGTTCCGGTTCTGCTTGCTTGTCACCCAGCAGATAGCGGCTGCGCAGGGCCTGCAATATCTGGGATTCGCTGGCGGTGCCCAGGGAGAGCAGTCGCTGGTGATATTGCCGCAGGGCCGGCAGGCTGTCCCTGTCGGCGATCCCTTCCAGTGCCAGGCAGGCCCAGCCGGCCACTCCCAACACCGGATCGCGCAGGGCGGCGGCGACAAAGGGGGCTGCTTGCTGGCTGCCGATGCGCCCCAGGCATTCCAGGATGCGGGCACGCTTGTTGGCGAAACCCACCGGGAACTTCAGGCCCTTCACCAGGGAAGGCACGGCATCCTCACCCATGCGTACCAGGGCATCCATGAGTTTGACATCGTCGCCGCCGGGAATGATGCCAATGCCGCCACTGAGTTTGGAAACAAGGTTCCAAGCCTCGGCCTGAATCTTGGCGCTGGGTGGCCAAGGTCGGCGCAGCAGTTTGGCATTGCCTTGCATTGCCCATCTGGCTTGCAAGCGACTGATGGCTTCCAGGCGCGCCAGGCGTGGGGCCATGGGGTCGTAACCCAGGTGCAGGCCAGTGACGGCGAAGAAAGTCTCAAAGAAGTTCTCCCGAATCAGGTCATCTCGGTGGTCCAGGCCCTGCAAGAGAACGGGAATTCCCGCGGTGGAGCCCAGCATGGCCAGAGCCTTGGCCAGGTCCATGCGAGTTTCCCGGTAGGGCATGGTTTGCATGGCAGTGTTGATGGCGGCAACGGATGGTTGATCATCCAGTTCAGCCAGAGCCAGGGCACTGGCACGCAACAAGTCAGGATCCGTATTGGACAAGAGTTTGCGCAGGGCAGGAATGCCGTCCTGGATCTTCAGTTGACCCAGAGCCTCGGCAGCACTGATCTGGTCGATGGCTGAAGGCCTCTGCAAGCCTGCAAGCAAGGGTTCAGTAAGCTCGGCCTTGTGGCTGGCGTCGGCCACCAGGGGCAGGAGGGCTCGGGCATGCACCCGCACATAGAGTTCGGGATGATTGAGTGCGGCGAATATGGCGGGGCGGGCTGGCTTGCCCATGGCCACCAGGACTTTTTGTGCTGCCTTCCAGGTTTTGTTGTCCCATGAGCCCAGGGCTTGGATGAGTTGTGGCAGCGCCGGTTCACCGATGTGGATGAGTCGCTGGCGAGCCTTCTTGGCAGCTGCCGGGACCGGGAACATGAACAGGGAAACCAGCCTTTCGATGTCCTCTTGGCTTTGGCCCTGGGGGATGTCCACTTCCACGGTGCCAATTTTTGGTCGGAGATAGTCCACCAGGTTGGCTATGCCAGCTTGGCTGGCACTGATGCCCTCCGGCACCACTACCTTGACCTCGGGATCGGAGATCACTTCCGCATCCGATGGCGTCACGTCGGCAAAGGGCAGATGGCGTTGTTCCAGGCGTCGGGCCAGTTCGGGGTGGTTGTCCTCAATGGGATAGTAGAGCTTGAAGTGCAGTTCGGTTTGTACGCTGCCGTTTGCTACCTTCAACGGCACGCGGTGCTGGCGCGTTTCTCCGGAAGGGATCTGGGTGTTCACCGGCAACTGCAGGCCATAGGGGCGCTTGTAAGGGTCCCGGAATACCATGCGGGAGCGGGAGACTTCCTTGCCCTCTTCGTCCCGCACTACCACCAGCGATTCCAGTGCTCGCTGTTTGAGTTCGGTGGGGAAGTTGTGACCGGTGCCAGAGTTCTTGATGGTGATGACCACCTGGTTGTCTTCGATGCTGGCTTTGTAGCGATATGCCCGGCGTAATTGCCTTTCGTTGCGGGCCCCGGGGAAAACATGGGAGCGGATCAGGCGAGGCTCTTCACCAACGGCCACTGGCCGTCTCACCTTGGCCATGTGGCAGTCCATGCAGCGTTTGCCCTTGCCTTTGCCAAGAGGGGCCTTCTCCCATTGGAAGGGGGTGCCGTGGTTGCGGTGGCAAGAAGCGCAGGCCTCCACGCTGCCCACTTCCGGGTGGAAGGTGCTATTGCAGTCCGGGCCGCCTTGGAATTTGCTGTAGTCCACACCAGGCTGCCAGTGGCAGGTCATGCAGGTGATACCTTCCTCCAAGTTGAAGTGCCGTCGCATGGGGTTCATGCCAATGCCGGTTTCAAAGATCGGTCGGGGGGTATGGCAGCGGATGCAGTCGCCGTGGCTGAAGCGTCCGGTAGCGATCCTGGGTTCGGTGTCGGTGAAAGCCCGGCCGTGGGTGTTCTGGTTGTGCTCGGCATAGATGGCCGGATGGCATTGACCACAATAGGCACTGGTCATCACCCGGTGCAGGTGGGCGGATGACTGGTCCGATGCGGTAAGGCCAAGAGCAGGGTCGGTCATGTTGCCAGGAGAGGATGTTGCCCCTTCGCTTGCTTGGGGTTGCGACCCTGACTGTTGCGACCCTGACCGCTGCGATAGGGTTGCTTTGGTTTGGCAGGCGGGGATGCAGGCCAACGCTGCCACAGTGATGGCCAAGGCCCAGGGAAGGAGAGGAATCCTATGCATGATTCTTTGGTGTATAGCAGGCGACATAGCAGAGGGATGGCAAAGAATGTGCCAGTGCTCCTACGACAGCCGCATCATAACCGAAGCTGGATCTTGCTACGCATTCGAAACAGCTAGTGGTGTGATGCGCTCTGTTGGGGCATTTTCAGTGCAGCGCGTGCGCGACCGACTTTTTCGAGGATCTCGTCGGCGGCCTTGGTCCAAACAATCGGCTTCGGATCGTCGTTGTGGTTATCGATGTAGTCCATGATTGCTTTCTTGAGTTGAGGGACGCTGCGAAACGCGTCGCGCTTCAGGCGTTTTTGATCAAGATTGCGGAAAAACCCCTCCACGATATTGAGCCACGAGCTGCTTGTCGGGATGAAGTGCATGTGGAATCGCGGATGGCGCTTCAGCCACCGCTTAACCTTCTCATGCTTGTGTGTGGCGTAGTTGTCGGCGATGACGTGCAGATCGAGTTCAGCTGGAGTTTGCTCGTCGATCATTCTCAGGAACTTGATCCACTCCTGATGTCGATGTCGCTTCATGCAGGTTGCGATCACTTCGCCGTGACCCAACTCGATCGCGGCGAACAAGGTGGTTGTTCCGTTCCTCTTGTAGTCATGAGTCATCGTGCCGCATCGGCCCTTGACCAGTGGAAGGCTCTTCTGGGTCCGATCGAGAGCCTGAATTGACGTCTTTTCGTCCGCGCTAAAGACGAGTGCATTCTCGGGTGGATTCAGGTAGAGACCTACCACATCGCGCAGCTTCTCTTCGAACCGAGAATCGTTGCTGACCTTGAACGTCTTCACCAAGTGAGGTTTCAGACCGTTGGCCTTCCATGTGCGGTGGACCATCGACTGCGTGATTCCCATCTCCTCTGCAAGGAGTCGCGTGCTCCAGTGTGTCGCGTTCGCGGGGATCTCTTGCGTAGTCATGCGGATGATCTCACTCTCAACTTCCTCGTTCGCACGGGGACGACCTCCCCGAGGAAGGTCCTTCTCTATACCAGTGAGGCGATGCTCGCTGAAGCGGTTTCGCCAACGCCCCACAGTGTGTCGCTTGACCCTCATCTCCTCAGCTATATCCGCATTCGAGTAGCCATCAGCGGCAAGAAGGATCATTCGGGCTCGCTGAGCTTGCCTCACCGAAATTCTCCGACTGCGTGACCAATTCGTCAGGGTGCTTCGCTCGCTCTTGGTAAGTTGAATCTCTACTGCAACGCGCATCGTCTTGCCTCCAACGATACCTACGCACCGCAAGCGTAGGGAGGCTTAATATAAAGGCCTACTAATTCTGCGTCATACCACTAGCAGGCCATTGAACAGTCATCCGGCCCCAGGCCGATGTCCTGTGGCCCAGCTCGACAGATGAAATCCTCATCGAATCCACCGATTCGACTGCGTTTTCCTCTCCCGACCAGGACAAAATTCCACCGCCCTGGCACCAAAGCACTTTTTCAATGGCCTGCTAGTGCCTTGACCGTGAGGCCTTCCGGGCTCACTGTGTCCGCCAAATGTTCGATTCCCTGACAGGCGCCCTGGGCAAGGCATACTCTGCCCTGGTTGGTAAGAAGACCCTGACCGAAGAGAACGTGGATGAAGGCATCCGCGCTGTCCGGCAGGCCTTGCTGGAAGCGGACGTCAACTTCAAGGTCGCCAAGGACTTCATCAAGGATGTGCGGGCCCGGGCGGTCGGTCAGGAGTTGATCAAGGCCGTCAACCCCGGCGACCAGTTCGTCAAGCTGTTCCATGATGCCCTCACCGACCTGCTGGGTGGCGAAGCCATTGGTTTGCCCAGCGCCAGCAATGGTCCCTTGGTGTTGATGATGGCCGGCTTGCAGGGCGCGGGCAAAACCACCTCCTGTGCCAAGTTGGCTCTCTACTTGCGCCGCAAGAAGAAGAAAAAACCCATGCTGGTGGCTGCCGACCTGCAACGCCCCGCCGCTGTGGAGCAACTGGTCACCCTGGGTAAGCAGCTGGGTATCCCGGTGCATGCGGAAGGCACCAGTGGTCGACCAACCGAGGTTTGCATGCGTGGCATTGAAGAAGCCCGCAAGCAATTCTGTGACGTGGTGATCCTGGATACCGCCGGCCGCTTGCACGTGGATGACGCGCTGATGCAAGAGCTGGAAGAAGTGAACAAGCGCTGCAAACCCCATGCGGTGATGCTGGTCTGCGATGCCATGTTGGGCCAGGATGCGGTGAACTCCGCCTTGGAATTCCACCAGCGCCTGCCCTTGCATGGGGTGGTGCTTACCAAGGTGGATGGTGATGCCAGGGGCGGTGCTGCGCTGAGTGTCAAAGCCGTCACCGGTCGCCCCATTCTCTATGCGGGCACCGGCGAAAAGCTGGAAGACTGGGAAGAATTCGATCCACCGCGCATGGCCGGTCGCATCCTGGGCATGGGTGACGTTGTGGGTCTGGTGGAGCAGGCGCAGGAGGTCATCGACCATAAGGAAGCGGAGAAGGCTGCCCGCAAGATGCAGAAGGGCCACTTCAACTTTGAGGACTTCCTCAAGCAGATGGCCATGCTGCGTAAGTTGGGCCCGATGAAGAAGGTGATGGGCATGCTGCCAGGCATGGGGCAGATGCTGAAGGATGTGGATCTGGACGATTCCCGTTTTGGCCGGGTGGAGGCCATCATCTTCTCCATGACTCCCAAAGAGCGCCGCAACCCGGATCTGATAAACATGGAGCGCCGCCGGCGGCTGGCCGCCGGCAGTGGCAATGAGCTGCAGGCGGTGCACGACCTGATCAAGCAGTTCAAGATGATGCAGAAGATGATGGCCAAGCTGGGCAAGGGGGGCATGGGCGGCATGAAGGACATGTTGGGCGATATGGGGGGTGGCATGCCTGGAATGCCCGGAATGCCTGGGGCCGGGGGCATGCCAAAGCTGCCCAAGGGCCCCCAGCAGCCACCGGGTGGCGGCCTGCGAGGCTTCCTCGGCGGCCGCGGCCGGCGTTAGCCCTCTGGGGGGCTGAGGAATTCTCTTATTCCCTGGGGTTTCACCATGGCCTTGGCTGCCGGGATGTGTTTACATCCCGCCCTTTATCCCCCTGAACTTCGGTTGCAGGGTTCAGTCCTTCAGGAGAATCCAGTTGGTTGTAAAGCTGCGTTTGAAGCGCTTCGGGCGCCTTAACCACCCCACCTATCGTGTCAGCGTTGTTGATGCCCTCAAGAAGCGGGACGGCCGGGTCATTGAAACCCTCGGCTATTACCTGCCCAAGGCCAAGAATGCTGATGAGCAATGCAAGCTCAACACCGAGCGGGTGCAGTACTGGCTGTCCGTGGGGGCTCAGCCCTCCGAGACCGTAGCCAGCCTGATCAAGCGTGCTGGCGGCACCTTGCCTACCAAGAAGGCGCGGGTAAGGAAGAAGAGCAAGGCCAAGCCCAAGCCCTTCGTGCCACCGCGCAAGAAGATCAAGCGCAAGAAGGCTGCAGCATCTGCCCCGGCGGAATCCTGATCGAGCTTCTGCACTCCTCTATTAACTAACCTATAAGGCTCGTCCCGCTGCGGGAGATGCCTGTCGGTGTTGGGACTGGAACAAGTGAGCGCTGTGACGGCTAAGAAGAAGACCAAGAAAAAGGCTGCCAAGGTTGCGCCGCCGGATCTACGCGATCCCCTGGCGCCTACCAAGGCCAACATGGAAGCCACCTTGAAAGAGGTGGAGTCGGCGCTCAAGGGTTTGACCCCGCCGGAGCAACCCCATGCTTCCGATCTGGTGCATGCCCTGGTGCATATCCTTGCTGCCCGTGGTTTGCCCTGTGGCATTGGCCAGGAAGTGAACCGTCGTTTTGAAAAGGCCTTTGTGGACCGCAACGAATTTCGCCTCACCGAGGCCTTTGAGTTGCAGGAAATCTTGGATGACCTGGACATGCCCGACCTGTTTGAGCGTTGCCGCGACATTCGCAAGTCGGTGGCAGAGGTCTACAACGATCAAAACGGGGTGACCATGGAGTTTCTGCGGGAAGCTTCGGTGGCGGATCGCAACCAATTCTACGCCCGGCTGCCCTCCGTCCCCACCTTTGCCTCGCGCTTTGTCACCAACTACCTCTCCTTTGAGGAAATGCTGTTCTCCGACCGCTCCACCCTGCGTTTGCAACAGCGCATGGGCATGGATCCCAAGGTCGCCGGGGCTTCAGACTTCCTGGATGGCCTGCGTCAACTGTGCAAGCCCTTCGGGCACATGCCCCTGTGGGTGGCGGATCCGGACAGCAATCCTGCCGGCGGCCTGAAGCGGCAGCCGGTGCTGAAGCCAGTGCTTTCGGCGGCCAGCCTGGTCCTGCGTCTGGCGCCAACCGGCAAGAAGTAGCTTTTTCGCCAGGCCAGGGGCGCTTTTTCTGCGCATAATCTGGCCGTGTTGTATCTGGCCTCCACTTCGCCCCGGCGACGGCAGTTGCTGCTGGTGGCAAATATCCCGCACCAGCTGATGGTGCCCGGCCCTGAACCCAGGGGTGTGGGCAGTCCCAAGCAATTGGCTGTGCTGCGAGCTCGAGCCAAGGCGATGGAGAGTGTTGCTCCACAAGATGCAGGCCCGGTTGGGATCCTGGGTGTGGATACGGTGGTGGACCTGGCCGGGCAGGAACTGGGCAAGCCGGAAAACCAACAACAAGCCGCAGCCATGCTGCAGAGTTTGGCTGGCCACGAGCACTGGGTGCATACCGCCCACTGCCTCCGCCAGCATCCGCTTGGGGCTCTGCATGAGATGCTCTGCTCCGCCAGGGTGGTTTGTCGGGACTTGGATCCCGTTGAACTGGCTGCCTACTTGGAAGAGGGTGATTGGCAGGGCAAGGCCGGGGGCTACGGCATCCAAGGTGCTGCCGGCGCCTTCATGACCCTGCTGGAGGGGGAGCTGGACACAGTCATCGGTTTGCATGTGGCAGCAGTGCGGCAACTCATGGCACAAGGAGGGCTTGCACCGTGCTAGGAGCAAGGCTGTCTAGCTGGTTGCCACGCCGCCTACTGTTGGGCCTTTTGCTGGCCGTCGCCTTGCTGGCAGGTCTGCAGTGGTGGGTGCAGCAGAGGCAGGCAGGATCCAACATGATCCTGGCCCAGACCCAGCTATTGGACTTGCCGGCCCCCTTGCCGGATCAGGCCGCCGGTGGTCGCTCCGTCTTGCTGAGTCTGCGGGGCAAGGCTCTGCGGCTGCGACAGGGTCATCGGGCGGCTGACTTGCCGCAGGACACGGCCCCGATCCTGCAGATCCAGCCCGGCGGCGCCATCAAGATGCTGATCCCGCCACCCCTGGCCATGACCCCCGGACCGGAGCTCTGGCCCCGGGCTGGCCTCCTGCTGCCCCGGCGGCGGCAGGCGGATCTGAGTGCCAGCGAACGCTCCAGCCTGTTGCTGGCTTGGTCCGCCCTGAGTGCTGGGGGCGGTTTGCAGGCCCGCCAGATCGAATCCGTCGGCTTTGACTGCCCGGACCAGGAAATACAGACTCTCTTGCAATGGCTGCGCTGAGCTTGACCTTTACGGCCAGATCTCTACAGTCCTCGGCCCTGCTGGCAGCCCAAATGCGCTGCAGCCCGTTTGATTCGACGAGTATCCTCCCATGAAAGCCGGTATCCATCCTAAGTACGTTGTCTGCAAGGTCAGTTGCGCCTGCGGTAACAAGTTCGAGACCCGCGGCACCCGGAACGAGATCAAGGTGGAAATCTGCAATGCCTGCCATCCGTTCTTCACCGGTGAACAGAAGTTCCTGGATACAGCGGGCCGCGTGGACAAGTTCCGCAAGCGTTACGCCAAGAAGGAAGAAGAGACGCCGGCCAAGGGCTGATCCGGTGGCGGCGACTGATCCATTGGCGGATTATTTGGGCAACCTCTGTCCGCCATCTCCGTTGCAGGCTCTGCGTCTTTGGTGTCCGCTGTGCGGACACCAACAATTTCGTGCCTGCGACCTCCTTCGTCGGTTTGCAGTTTTCTACCCATGACCGTCTACCTGCGTCCCCGAATTGCTGCCAAGCTGGATGCCATGACCGCGCGTCTGCGCGAGTTGCTGGCCAAGTCTGCTGATCCCGCCGTCATCGGTCGACGTGAAGAATTTGCTTCCATCCAACGTGAGTTGGGAGGCTTGCAGCGCACCGTTGCTGGCTACGAGGATTACCGCAAACTCAAGCAGCAGATTGATGACAACCTGAGTCTCATGGAGCCCGGCGGCGACAAGGAATTGGCCGGCCTGGCAAAAGAAGAGATGCCGGAGTTGGAGACGGCCATCCAGACTCAGGTCAGCCAGATCCTGGATGGCCTGTTGGCCCAAGCCAGTCAGGGTGACCGCAACGCCATTGTTGAAATCCGTGCTGGCACCGGTGGCGATGAGGCGGCTCTGTTTGTGCGTGACCTATTGGCGATGTATGGCCACTTGGCTGAGTCCCTGCGCTGGAAGTTGGAGGTCTTGAGTGACTCGCCCTCAGAAAAGGGCGGCTTCAAGGAAGTGGTGCTGTCCCTGAGTGGCGATGACGTGTTCCAACACATGCGCTTTGAAAGTGGTGGCCACCGGGTGCAGCGTGTGCCAGCTACCGAGTCCCAAGGCCGCATCCATACATCCGCCGCCACCGTCGCCGTGTTGCCCGAAGCCGAGGAAGTAGAGGTTGATATCGAGACCAAGGACCTGCGCATCGATACCTATCGTGCCAGTGGGGCCGGTGGGCAGCATGTCAACAAGACCGATTCTGCCGTGCGCATCACCCATCTTCCCACCGGTGCCGTGGTGCAGTGCCAGGCGGAGCGGAGCCAGCACAAGAACAAGGCCAAGGCGATGAAGTTCCTGCAGGCCAAGCTGTATGACCTGGCAGTGGAGAAGGTGCAAGGAGATCGTTCGGAGCAGCGCCGCAACCAGGTTGGCAGCGGTGACCGCAATGCTCGCGTCCGCACCTACAATTACCCGCAGAATCGGGTGACCGACCATCGCATCCAGCAGAACTTCTCACTGCATCCGGTCATGGAAGGTAAGCTCTTGCCCATTATCAAAGCCCTGCTGGCTGATGACCGGGAAAGGCGCATCGAAGAAATTTAGGTCTATAAATCATCAACCCCCCTGGAGACTGAAATATGAGTATCGCTGGAGACACCCCCGAAGTTGCACCTGCAGCAGAACCTGTGCAGGCAGGACCCGCTGCACCCATCTCTGTGACCCAGTTTGGCATGCCCGCCCCGGCCTTCAGCGTGAAGGCGCACAAGGAGCACTACCGCTTCTTCTTCGCCGGCCTGATCATGTTCCTGGGCTGCCTGATGCCCTTCGGTCCTGAATGGGCCATGGCCGGTTACAAGACCCTGGGTGGCGCGGTGTTCACCATCATCTCACTGGGCATCATGTGGATTTCCTGGGTTTCCATCGCCCATAACAAATTCGACATGTCCAACATGAAGTGGTGGGTGTTGGGCTTTCTGCCCTTCGCCGTGCAGGTGTATCACCTGTGCTACGCCTTCCAGGAGCCGGCAGTCATGGCCTACATGAATGCGGGCGGTGAAGTCCAGAGCTGGGGTGAGCTGTGGGCCCATCTCATCGATGTGCGCAACTTTGACAAGGGTTTCCAACTGGACAACTTCATCCGCGCCTACGGCACGGGCAAGTTGGTGCTGCTGTTTGGTTCCACCATTTTGGTGTTCAACTTCTTCAAGGCCCTGATGGGTGGTGCCAAGGCCGGCAAGCAAAAGACCGCCGCCCGCGCCGCCGCCAAGGGCAGTGCCGCTAAGGGAGTTGGCGCCAAGGGTGGCAGCCAACGCCCGGCTCGGGGTCGCCGCTGAGCATCAGGCAAAAGCCTGACACTGTCCTCGGTGTGCTGCGTGCCGCCGAGGATTATTTGTCCCAGCACGAGGTAGAGGCACCCCGCCTGTCGGTGGAGTGGATGCTGGCGCAGGTCCTGGGATTGAGTCGGGTGCGGGTCTACCTGGCCCATGACCGTCCTCTCACCGAGGAGGAGCGCCATCGCCTGCGGGAGATGGTGGCCCGGCGAGCCAAGCATGAGCCTTTGGCCTACATCCTCGGGGAATGGGATTTCTGTGGGCACAAGCTGCGGGTGGGACCGGAAGTTCTGATTCCGCGCCCGGAAACCGAGCAGCTGGTGCAGCTGGCAGTGGACTTGCTGCCTCAGGGCGGCCGGGGCCTGGACCTGGGCACCGGCAGTGGTGCCATTGCCATTGCCCTGGCCCTGGCCCGACCGGACCTGAGCCTGGGTGCGTCAGACATTTCAGCTGCGGCTCTGACCTTGGCTCGGCAGAACGTGGTGGATCACCAGCTGGAGCAGCGCATCAGCCTGCGGGAAGGTTCCTTCGCCCAACCCTGGCTGGCGGATGGGCCCTTTGATTTCCTGCTCAGCAACCCGCCCTATGTGGATCCCCAGCAACCTGAGCTGCTGGCAGGGGATGTGGCGGACTATGAGCCGGCCCAGGCCCTGTTCACCGCCCCGGGGGATCCGGCTTCAGCCTATCGGCAGATCCTGATGGACCTGCCGGCGCTGCTGAAGCCCGGCGCCTGGATCCTCATGGAGACCGGGGTGGGTGCGGATCAGGCTGCCCTGCAGGCCATGCAGGCCTGTCCCCAGCTCTGCCAGGTTTCATTGCGGCAAGATCTGGCTGGCCACCCGCGCTATTTGTTGGCGCAAATGGCCGGCTAAGCTAGCAGCTAAGCCAGCAGGCTAGGCCTGGGGCTGCAGTTCCGCCGCCACGAAGTCCTTGATGTGGCTGCGGGCTTCTTCGCTCATGTCGGTGAAGAAAATGCCCAGCTCATAGGTGGGCGGCGATTGGTCCCGCAGCTTCTCGCAACGCACCACCGCTCCCTGAATACAAGCCGGTTGCTTTTGTCCCGGCAGAGCCAGGTTGATTTGCAGCAGGGTCATTTCGCTGATGGCCTCGGCAAATTGGCAGCGGATGCCGGAAATAGAAATGTCCTTCAGGGTGGCCGGCTGTGCGTCCTCCCGGGGTGTGAGCTGAATGGGTATATCTGCCACCGCCCGCGGCGCTTGCCGCCTTTCAATCCTGGATTCTGACATGATTCCACCTCCCTGTGTTCATGTTGTCATACTGACCGTATGTATTTTCAGCGCAGGATACAAAGAAGCGGGGCCCATGGCTACGATCAAGCCAGACTCGCGTGTCACTCGGCTGTTTCGGGTGCGCGAGCTCAAGTGCCCAAAGCACCCAAGAAAACACAGCAAGAGCCCCAACACCCACGAGCCTCTGCAACAAAGCACCAATAGACCCATACCCCCATGGCAAACTTCAACAAGGTTATTCTCCTCGGCAACCTGACCCGGGACATCGAACTCCGCCACACCCAGAGTGGTTTGGCCATTGGCAAATTCGGCCTGGCGATCAACCGCCGCTCGAAAACCTCCGACGGTGACAGCCGCGAGAGTACCTGTTTCGTCGATCTCACCGTCTTTGGTCGGCAGGCCGAAGTGCTAGAGCAGTACATGAGCAAGGGCAGCCCGCTGTTCGTGGAAGGCCGTCTGGAGTATTCCACCTGGGAAGCCAAGGATGGCGGTGGCAAGCGCAGCAAGCTGGAAGTGGTGGTGGAGAACTTCCAGTTTGTGGGCGGCAAGGGAGAAAACCAGGGCGGCGGCGGCGGCGGCGGCGGCGGTGGCGGCGGTGGCCGGCGCAGCTCCGGCCGGCCGGCATCTGGCGGTGGCGGCGGGGCTACTGCACCAGCTGCAGAAGATATCGACTACGGCGATATCCCATTCTGATTCAGCTCTAAGACCTGCTGCCGGAACCAACTCAAGTCGGAGCCAGGGGTTTTACGAAAGGTGCATGACGCGCCCTAACCCTTGTTCTGATTGAGGCAAATGGTGGCATGGTCCATATCCAAGCAGTAAAAGAAGCACTTCAAGCCCGCTCCCAGGAAACCACTCTAGACGCACTCAAAGAGCGCGGCCGGAGTCATGTAAAGGTTATCCGGGCCGAGCACATTGCCGACATGATCGGTGCCACGGCTGACGAACTCACCGATGTTCGCGGGCAGCTGGAAGAGGCACAGAATCGAGTGACGGAACTGGAGGCCATGCTGGCTGAAGGTCAGGCCGGTGCGCCTGCCGCCAACACCGCCGGCCCCGCCACCACCGCCGGCCCCGCCGTGGCCGCCGCCGATGCCACTGGCATTACCGATGCCCTGGACAAGATTGCCGGCTCCCTGAATGAGCGGCTGGATCAGTTCGGCCGCAAGATGGGCATCAGCTCCGCTGTGGAAGCAGCGGACGTGAAATTCGACGGCTTGTTCAACGATGACCACGAGGTGGACATGGAGTCCAACATGGACAACGTCCAGATCAAAAAGAAGACTGGCAGTGGCATCGCCGGCAATCTGGAGAAGTTGAAGAAGCTGAAGGGATCAGACTGATCCCGGGGAAAACAAGACACACACAACCGAGAGACCGCAAGTCAATGCACAACGACGAGAGCAATATGGAGAACCACGAGGATAACATGCAAGATCAGGATGCCTTGGGCACCATTAACGAGAACACTACCGATACGGAGGTAGCTCTCGGTAAAGGACTGGACATCGGCACCGCCAATCTGGCTGCCGCTGTGCAGAACGACGAGGGAGGTATCACTGTCGCCGTGGAGCGCAATGCGTTCCTGGACATTGGCAGTGATGTTTATTCCAAGAACATGCTGACCAAGCTGAAGGTGCCCTACGTGGTGCACAACAGCAAACTCATCGTACTGGGTGAGTCTGCCTTCGAGCTGGCCAATGTGTTTGGCAAAGAAACCCGGCGCCCCATGTCCGATGGCCTTATCAGCCCTTCGGAAGTGGATGCCATGCCGATGATCAAGCTGATCATCAGCAAGGTCTTGGGCGAAGCACGGGAAGGCGAAAACTGCTACTTCAGCGTGCCCGCCGAATCCCTGGACGTAGACAATAACGTTGTCTATCACCAGGGCCTGTTCGAAGGCATGCTCAGCAAGATGGGATACACTCCCAAGGCCATCAACGAAGCCCACGCTGTGGTGTTCTCCGAGTTGGCTGAGCAGGACTTCAGTGGCATTGGCCTCTCCTTCGGGGGCGGCATGGCCAACGCCTGTGTCTGCTACAAGACCATCCCTTGCCTGTCGTTCTCAGTAGCCCGTGGTGGCGACTGGGTCGACAAGAATGTAGCCAACGTGCTGGGCGTCAAGCGCAGCCGCGCCACCTACATCAAGGAGCGGGGCGTGGATATCCGCGATCCCAAGAACCGGGAAGAAGAAGCGGTAGCGATCTACTACCGCAACCTGATCAGCTACGTGCTGGGGAACATCAAGAACCGCTTCGAGGGCGGGCAGAACATGCCCTCTTTCAATGAGCCCATCGACATCGCCTGCGCTGGCGGCACCTCCATGGTGGGTGGCTTCATCGAAGTGTTCCGGGATGAGTTCTCAAAGATCGACTTCCCGATCCCAGTGGGCAAGATCTTCCGCGCCGAAGAAGCCCTGCAGTCAGTGGCCAAGGGCTGCCTGGTGGCCGCCGTCATCGGCGACTGATCCAGCAGGGAGGCCTGACAAGGCCAGCAACAACAGCCGCGCTAGCGGCTGTTGTTGTTTAACAGGCTGTTGAAGAAGTGCTTTGGTTGCCAGAGCGACAGAATATAGTCCATGTCGGCACGGGAAAACGCAGTTGAATCGAGGGATTCGATGAGGATTTCATGTGTTGAGATGGGCAAAAGGCTGTGGTGCTGGCGCCGAATGACTTTTTCAACAGCCTGTTAAGCCCTTGCCCGTCTCTGTCTCTAAGATACCTGGCAGGAAATAGCCGGAACTTTGACCGGTTATTATCGAGTAAGGCGGGCATGAGCGGTGAGGACCATCTGGGTCGCAGGTTCGCCGCGAAAGCTTGGGTATCCATGAGTAAAGAACCAAAACGGCTGTTGTTTGTCTGTGTGGAGAATTCAAACCGCAGCCAGATTGCTGAGGCCATGGCCAGGATGCATGGCGGCGAAAGCCTGCAAGCCTTCAGCGCCGGTTCCAGACCTTCGGGCCAGGTGAACCCCCGAGCCATCCAGTCCATGCAGGAGCTGGGCTATGACCTGAGCCAGCACCGCTCCAAATCCCTGGATGACCTGCCGGACGTGGAGTTCGAGGTGGCGGTGACCATGGGTTGTGGCGATGAGTGCTCCAAGGTGAAAGCCCGGGAGTACCAGGAGTGGAAGATTCCGGATCGGTGCAACCCGGCACATGGGTGACACTTTTGTACGGGCACATGGGTAACACTTTCTGGGGGAGGCAGGATTGCGACCCACAATGCTCATTTTCAGGGATTCAGGGGCTAGAGCATGGGGGGAGCCTCTTGAGCCAGGGAAATGAGGATTTCGGCAAGCGACCCCCCATATTCGCTACTCAGTATATGGGCCCTCCCCCCTACTCGCTGATTTTTGGCAGGGGGATCACGACCCTGGACCGCTCATGCAGCACTCCCAGCTGCATGCAGCCGAGATGGACAATCCATACGTCGTCATCCACATGTTCCAGGCCGATGCTCTCGTCTACCAGTGCATCCCCTATAAAGACATAGCCTCCAGCCCATTTCATGGTGCCATCCTTTCGCACTTGTCGGACAGCAAAGTCATCTGAGTATTCATGCTGCGGCAGCCTTGAAGGCATAGTCCTCCGCGAAGGCGCGTAGACTTCGGCTGGCACTTGCATGTCTAGAGCTTCATGCGGGCGCTCTTCATTGTAGATGGATTGAAATCGTGAAAATGCAGCCTGCTGGGTTCGAATTGTTTTGTAAGGAGGGTTGGCAGTCTCTGCCTTCAAGGTTTCATGAAATCGCTCGTGACGACCATTCTGATCTGGTCTACCTGGCTCAATAAACATTGGTCGAATTCCAAGCCGTATCATCCAAACTCCTAAGCGAGAAATCCCGCCAATGCCCCTCGACCCAAACGGAGACCCGTTATCGCTAAGCATGTAGAGAGGTAGGCCATACTGCCTAAATGCACCTGCCAAGCAGCGGCGCACGTCCAACAGCTTCGGCGAGACCAATGCACGGCACTCCAGCGACAGGCGGCTAAAGGCATCATTCACCGTCAGTGGATCACAGCGAGTGCCATCTCCGACACAAAACCAGCCCTTGTAGTCTATGGACCAAACGTCATTGGGTGCTTGTGGTTGAATCAACGACAATGTACTGGGCTGCCGCCGCAAACGTCGGGGACGAGACATGACGACACCCGCCCGTTTCAACACAGCATGCACTGTGCTCCTTGCCGGCAAAACTTCTTCCGGGTGCTCTCGTGCCAGTACAGCTCGGATCTTTTTGGATCCCCAAGTTGGGTAGTGTTTTCGTACCCGCAAAATCGCCGCCTCCACTCTTGGTGGGGCTTGATTGGGATGCCGCTTTGGCGCTCTGGATCTGTCCCGTAGACCTTCAGGTCCTTCATCACGATATCGAGCCAGGATCTTGTAGCCAGTTTTCCGGCTAACCCCAAACCGCTCGCACAGTTCTGTCATCGACAGGCGGCCATCTTGGTGGGCCGCCACAAACTTCAAACGCTCATTCACAGGGTCTGTCTCGCACCAGGTCATCCGGCACAAGAGACCCCAGCGCCACCCCAAGGCCACGCCAAAGTGTTACCCATGTGCCCGGACTGATTTGTTACCTATGTAACCGGTCCGGACCATGCCCAAGAGTTTTCGGTAGTCCGTACTAGCTTCCCGGGTGACTGGGGATGGAACTGAGAATTGTCCATTATGTTGGGCAAGCTTGAGGTGCTAGAACTATTATGAATAAATATGGCCACAATTATCACAATTACGGCTAATTGGCAAGAATGGCTGCGATCCATTGCCCAATTCCTAGTGGGTATCAGCATCCGCAAAAATGTGGGTCATGTCGCATTTTTCGGTATCTCCAGGTCCCATGGGGGAGTTGCCCTTTGCCAGTGCGCGGCGCAGCCAGTAGCTGGAGAAATTCCCGTCGAGCTGCAGATGCGATTCAGCGGATGCTGCTAGCCGGGGGTGGCTCCGTTGCTTCCAAGGCCAGGTGGATTTTGTGGATTGCCATGAAGCATGACCCAGGGACGGCGAAGCTGAGGATCATGGCAACTGCGCCGGCCACGTACCATTTGCCGAGATTCGGGGTGCGCCACTTTCTCAGCACGGGAATGGCGCTGAGGTAAGCGATCACCAGCACCGCTGCGATGCCCAAGAAGCCGCCCAGAAGCTCTTGCAGGTTGAAGTACAGCACTACCATTCCCGGCAGTTCAACTTCCACAGCCATGAAGATCTGGTGAAAGGGTTTGATCAAACCACTAACCACCCAATGTGCTACAGCGCAGAGCAGAAAGGTCACGATCCAGAAATTGAAGCGCTTCCTCAGCCCTGCCCTGATCTCTCCGTTATTCTCCCCGACGGTGGGGCGGGAGCTATGCACTGTTTCCGCCTTCGGAGGAGCGTATGGATTGTCGGCGATTACGGGCATGCGGATGGCCTACCCGTGCGGGATCGAATCCACGAAGGGCTCACCCAACTTCAAATGGGCGCAGCCGTCCTTGATGCGCTTGGAGTGCAGCACGTTGGTCATAATGAAGCCGGCGATGGGAAAGATGACGGCTCCCGCGATGCCCATTACGCCGAAGATGGGGCCGAGGCTGTCGGCGTGGCTGTCAAAGCCGATGAACATGGCGGCCAGGCTGGCAAAGAAGCCCAGGTAGCCGAGCCATAGACCATTGGTCCGGCGTACTCGGTGGCGCTGGCACAGGCTGAAGGTCAGTTTGGCTTTCTTCTGCACCGCCAAGGCGACAATGATGTAGACCAGCAGGTTGACCAGTAGCACCAGATAGATTGCCGGATGGTGCCAGCGCACGATCTTGGTCATGGAGTGACCGTTGGTGGAGTCGTTGCACACAACGCAGCGTTCGGGAAGTCGCGAGTCGTTGGGGCAGACGATCAGGTTGCCTTCTCGCCAAACCTCCAGGTCGCTAGATGGCTTTGATTTTCGCGGACGAACGTCGGCCTTTGGTGGCGCGTACGGGTTCTCAGTGATTGATGTCATGGCTCATTCCGTTTCTATGGTCCCCGCCAACTTGCTGTCAGTATCGACATGCAGCGAATTTGGACTTGGGGTCAGATACAGAATGTCAGGTCACTGCCATGACATGGGGGTGCCGGATGAGGACTCGTTTCAGTTTATTGATCCAACCCTGAAATGGAACTTGGCCTTAGAATTGAATTCGACCCAATGGCAATGAAGTTGGGGAATGATAAGTGGGTAGAACCAAGCTAGAAAGAGGGAGCATGAGTAGTGATATGGAGACTTACCCCTGCCCCTGTTGCAGAAAGCTGACCTTGGATAGCCCTCCTTCAGGATCGTATGAGCTCTGTCCTGTGTGCTATTGGGAAGATGATCAGATCCAATCTTCTGATCCTGATTATTCCGGCGGAGCCAATATAGTTTGTCTGTCAGAAGCGCAAAAAAACTATGCAGCTTTTGGTGCTTCGGAAAAGCAGTTCATCAACTTGGTTCGAGCACCGCGTTCTGAGGAGTTGCCTAAAGATGTGTGCTAAGGCAATGGAATCTTAGATGCTTCTCGGGATGCTCCCTAACGCCGGTAGTCGCCTTCGGCGACCTTGCTGGTCTTGGTTGCCGTTGCCGCCGGCTCACCTTCTGCCTCCACTACCTTTTCCACCACCACGTGCAGCACCGGGTCGTAGACCTTGATGGTCTTGGTCACTGGCCTGGCATTGGCTGCGGCTTCTGCGGCTGCCTCGGCGGCGGCGATCTCTTCTAGTCGGCGACGGTGCTTGGCTTCTGCCCAAGCGGAACGAATGGCACTAGCTTCTACCGCCTGCGCCTTGCGCCGTTGCTTGTCCGCCTCCGCCAGCTCCTCGGCTTGTTCCTCTTCCTGGTCTTGAATCTGTGCCTCGGTCAGGCCGTCCTTTTCGATCTTGAAGATGGAGGACTTGGCTACGGTGATGGTGCCGCCCATCACTCGAATGACATAGTGGTCGTCGGTCTCGTCCAGGATGACGCCAACCAGGGCGGCTTGGGCATTGCCTTCGGCTTGCGCTTCAGGGTCCTGGAAGTAGAACTTGTCGGCCTGGGCGGTGCCGACCAAGAGGCCGTGGGCCAGCAGCAGGGCCAGGAGAGTGGTGGTGATGCGAGTCTTCATAGCGGCCTGATTGTACTGATTATCAGACAATCGCCAGCCCCCCAGGAGCTGACCATGGCAAGGGGAGCTAATGCGCTTGCAGCCAGTTGTCGCCGGCACCCATGCTGACTTCCAGCGGCACTTTCAAATCCGCCGCGCCCTCCATGCATTCTCGCAGCAGCGTTTTGGCCTGTTCAAGTTCCGCCTCCGGCACGTCCAAGACCAGCTCGTCATGCACCTGCAACAGCATGCGGGCCTGCAGACCTTCCTCTTGGATGCGCTTTTGCACCTGCAGCATGGCCCGCTTGATGATGTCGGCGGCGGTGCCCTGGATCGGTGAGTTTACCGCCATGTTTTCCGCGGCAATGCGCTGCATAGGGTTGCTGGAATCGATTTCCGGCAGTGGGCGTCGCCGGCCAAATAGGGTGTAGGACACCTTGTCCTTTTGTACTTGCGCCAGACTGTTGTCCAGGTAGTCCTTCACCTTGGGCAGTGCGCGGAAGTAGGACTGGATGAACTTCTTTGCTTCCGGCGGTGTCATGCCGGTTTCTTTCGCCAGGCGCGAGGCTCCCATGCCATAGACCAGGCCATAGTTGATCACCTTGGCCTGGCTCCGCAGTTCGGGAGTCACCATCTCCGGCATGATGCCGTGCACCAGGGCAATGGTGCGGGTGTGGATGTCTTCCTTCTTGCGGAAGGACTGCACCAGGCCCGGGTCATCGGACATGTGCGCCAGGATGCGCAGTTCGATCTGACTGTAGTCGGCGGAGAGCAGTTGCCAGCCCTGCTGCCGGGGGATGAATGCTTTGCGCACTTCGCGACCTTCGGCGGTGCGGATGGGGATGTTCTGCAGGTTGGGATTGTCGGAAGAGAGGCGGCCGGTGGCGGCGTTGGCCTGGTTGAAGCTGGTGTGGATGCGGCCAGTGTCCGGGTTCACCATGATGGGCAGGCTGTCCACATAGGTGTTCTTCAGCTTGGAGAGTTGGCGATACTCCAGCAGCAACTCCGGCACTTCGTGGTGCTGGGCCAGTTTTTCCAGGATGGCAGCATCGGTCTTGAACTGGCCGGTGCGGGTCTTCTTTGGCCGAGTGATGCCGGCGGCTTTATGCACCTCCATCTTTTCGAACAACATCTGGCCGATCTGCGCCGGTGAGTTCAGGTTGAAGGGTTCACCCACCCGTTCGAAGATGCGGGATTGGATGGTGTCCAGCCGTTCGGCGAACTGTTGACCCAGCTTTTCCAGGTGTGGCAGGTCTACCCGGATGCCCTCCCACTCCATCTCCAGCAGCACCGGAATCAATGGCATTTCCAGGTCATGGAACAGCTCTTGCAGCTTGTGTTCCTCGAGCTGCGGCTCTAGTTCCTGGCGTAGCCGCCAGGTGAAGTCGGCGTCTTCGGCGGCGTAGCGACCGGCCAGATCGATGTCCACCTGGTCAAAGGTCTTCTGCTTCTTGCCGGTGCCCAGCAGTTCTTTGGTGGGAATTTTGCTGTAGCCAAAGTGGCGCAGGGATAGGGCGTCCAGTCCATGGCCGCCCTGTTGGCCTGGCGCCACGCAGTACGAGGCCAGCATGGTGTCGAAGTCCACGCCGGCAAGCTTGATGCCGGCCGTGCGGAACACACCCATGTCATACTTCACGTTCTGCAGGGTCTTCTTGCAGTTCTCGTTTTCCAACAACGGCCGCAGTTTTTCCAACAGCGCATCGGCGCCTGCTTTGAGGATGGGCGGCTCCAGGTTGAAGGGAATGTAGAAGGCCTGACCTGCTTCCTTGCTCATGGATACGCCAACCAGCTTGGCCTGCATGGGATCCAGACTGGTGGTCTCCGTATCCAGGGCAAAGCTGCCGCATTGTTTCAGCTCCGCAAGCAAACTGTCCAAGGCCGCCTCGTCGCGGATGATCTGATAGTCCTGGGGAATCTCCGGCTGATCGTCTCTGGGCAGACCCTTCAGTAGAGAGTCGAATTCCAGGTCCCGGTACAGGGGTTCCAGGATTTCCCGATCTGCATGGGCTGGCCCCAGGTCTTCCACCTTCACATCCATGGGTACGTCGATTTGGATAGTGACCAGTTGTTGGGAGAGCTTGGCCAGCTCCTTGTTCTCCAACAGGTTCTTGCGGATGGAAGGTTGTTTGACTTCCTCGGCTCGCTCTAAGGCCTGGTCCAGGGTGTCGAACTGTTGCAGAAGGTTGGCGGCAGTTTTTTGTCCCACCCGGGGTACGCCGGGAATGTTGTCGGAGGAGTCGCCCATCAAGGCCAGAAGATCAATCATCTGATCCGGGCGCACACCAAACTTGGCCTGCACTTCTGTTGCGCCGATGATTTCCGGCGAACTGGTGCTGGAGCGCAGGTTCCACAGCTTCACTTGATCATCCACCAGCTGCATGAAGTCCTTGTCGCCGGTCATGATGAAAACATCCATGCCCAGATCCCGGCCCTTCACCGCCAGGGTGCCAATGACGTCGTCTGCCTCATGGCCAGGACTGCGCGCCACCGGAATGTGATAGCCCTCAACCACCTGTTCGATGACCTTGAGTTGTTCGACGAGTTCTTCCGGCATCTTGTCCCGGGTGGACTTGTATTCCGGATAGGTCTTGGTGCGTAGCAGGTCTTCCCGCGGGCCATCGAAGGAGATGGCTATGGCCTCGGGCTTTTCCCGATCCAGCAGGGATTTCAGGGTGGTGATGAAACCAAAGACGGCGGAGGTGGGGCGCCCATCTTTGGTGGTGAGGCCGCCGCGGGCACCCATGGCAAAGGCGAAGTGTGCTCGGTAGGCGAGGGCGGTGCCGTCAATCAGGAACAGTCGTTTGGCCATGGGAGATGTCTAGAGCAGATACTTGAAGGCGGCGAAGCCGCCAACCAACACAACGCAAAAGGCCAAGCTGACCAGGCCCAGGCGTTTTTCAACGAAATCGCGGATGGGCTCACCCCAGATCCGCAGCAAAATGGCTTCCAAGAAGAAGCGAGCGGAGCGGCTGATGACTGAGGCCAGCACGAACATGCCAAAGTTGACATCCTCATGGCAGACGCCGGCGCAAATGGTGAAGACCTTGTAGGGCAGGGGGCTGAAGCCGGCGGTGAAGACAATCCAGAAGTTGTATTCCCCATAAAGCTGGCTGACCTTGCCGAACTTCTCTTCCGAGAAGATGTAGCTGAAGCAGAACTCATCTAGCCCGCCTTCCCAGAACATCATGCCTAGTGCATAACCCAACATGCCGCCCAGAACCGAAGCCACTGAACACCAAAAGGCAAAGCGCAGGGCCTTCTTCGGTTCGCCCAGGCAGAGAGGTAGCAACAGGACATCGGGGGGGATGGGAAAGAAGCTGCTCTCGGCAAAAGACAGCACCATCAGGGCAGGCAGGGCGTAGGCGGTTTCCGCCCAGTGCAGGACCCAGCGGTAGAGCCGGTGGTGGATGCCGTTCTTAGTTGGCGGCGTCGCCGGTGGATTTGGTTCCGGAATTGTTGTCATTGGATGAGCTGGAACTGTTGCTTTGGATACGCCAGGCTTGCAGGTAAACCGGTCCGTCTTCCGCCCACTGCGCCAGTCGCGGTGAGTAGTAGAGTGTTACCATGCCTTCAATGTTGCGAACGGTTTCAAAAAGCTGTGCGCCACGGTGCAGCTTCACCGGCATGACGACGCCTTCTTTGGCGACGCGAAAGCGCAGGTCGCGACCGTGGCTGTCGGTGGTGGGGTTGCCGACGATCTTCAGATCCTTGGTGACAAATACCGGTTGCCGATTCTTCGGACCGAAGGGGCCAAGCATGTCCAGTCGGCGAATGTTCTGCGGGTCCAGTTCCCGCAGGCTGGCATTGCCGTCCACTTGGAAGGGCAGGTTGTTCTCTTGGGTTTCTGCCGCCGCCTTGTTGATGCGCTGCCGCAGGCTGTTCAGGTTTGTCTGCGGCAATTCCATGCCCACTGCGGCGCGGTGCCCACCGTAAGTGGTCAGGTACTCGGCGCACTGGCAGAGGGCTCCGTGCAAATCGAAGCCACCGGCGGAGCGGCCGGAGCCACGGCCTACACCCTTGCTGAAGGACAGCAAGATGGTGGGCTTGCTCAGGGTTTCCGCCAGGCGGGCGGCAACAATGCCCAAGACGCCGCGGTGCCAACCTTCACCACCCAGCACCAGCACTTCGTCCTGCATGGCGCGGGCCAAGGGCAGGACTTCATCCAACACTTCCCGCTCCACTCGGCGGCGGTTGGTGTTGTGGACTTCCAAAACCTTGGCCGCTTCCTGTGCTTCTTGATAGCCCGGCGACATGAGCAGGGTGACCGCTTCTTTGGCATGGCCCATGCGTCCTGCAGCATTGATCAAGGGGGCAATGCGAAAGGCGATGTCCCGTGCGTCAGGGGATTTGTCACCCAGCCCGGCGGAATCCAGCAGGGCGCGGATGCCCGGGTTCTTGCTCACCGCCAAAGCCCGCAGACCGTGGTGCACCAGGATGCGGTTTTCGCCACAGAGTGGCGCCACATCCGCCACCGTTCCCAGGGCCACGTAGGCCATGGCCTCCAACAGGAATGTGCGGAACTCGGGACTCAAGGTGCGGCTGGGGGAGAAGGACTTGGCCACCGCCGAGGCCAGGCGAAAAGCCACGCCCACTCCGGCCAAATCCGGGTCTGGGTAGCCCGCATCTGGCAGTCGGGGGTTGAGGATGGTGTGGGCCGGCGCCACCCCTTCGCTGGTGCCATGGTGATCGGTGACGATGACGTCACAGCCCGCAGCCTGGATCAGTTCAATGGCTTCAACCGCGTTGGTGCCGTTGTCCACCGAGATCAGCAGCTTCACCTTGCCATCCTTCACTGCCCTCAGGGAAGCCTTGGTTATGGAGTAGCCGTCCTTGCGATCCGGGATGAAGGGCTTCACTTCCGCTTCCATCAGGGAGAAGAACTTGGTCAACAGCACCGTTCCAGTCACGCCGTCCACGTCATAATCGCCATGGATCATGATGTTTTCGCCATGGCGAACCGCGTGCTTGATCCGCTCCACCGCCTGCTGCATGTGCTGGAACAGGAAGGGGTCGTGCAGTTTGGCCAGATTGGGCCGCAAATGTTCCTTGGCCAGATCCGGGTCATCCAGGCCGCGAGCCAGCAGCACACGGGCCATGAGGTCGGGGATTCCCAGGGTCTTGGCCAGGGCGCGCTCCCGCGGATCAAATTCTGGGGTAGGTGATAGGGAGCGCTGCATGGGTTGAGCGGTTATGGTAGCGATCGAAGGACTGATCGAAATGGTCAACATGGATCCATCAAAAGCTCTCCGTTGCATCCCATCATTGGATGCGTTTCTCCGTCGCAGCAAGCTGGCGGCCTTGTCCCGGCCCCTGGTGCAGCGGGAGTCCCGGCTCTACCTGGAAAGTCTGCGGGCAAAGGTGCTGGCCGGCGAATTGGACGAGAGTCAGGTGCAGGCCCTGTTTGCCGGCGATGCCGGGGAACAGGAGGTTCTGCGTCGCTGTGCCCTGGCGCAAAGTCGCCACCATCGTCGAGTTTTCAATGCCACAGGGATCGTCCTGCATACGGGCATTGGCCGGGCGCCCATGGCTCCCGCAGCACAACAGGCCATGGCGGACGCCGGCGGTTACGCCATTGTCGAGGTGGATCCCAAGACTGGCCTGCGCAACCAGCGGGAAGTGGCGGTGGCTGCGCTGCTGCGTGAAGTGACCGGCGCTGGCGGCGCCCTGGTGGTGAACAACAACGCCGCCGCTACCACCCTGGTGCTGGCTGCCACTGCCACTGGTCGGGAGGTGCTGGTGTCTCGGGGGGAATTGGTGGAAATTGGCGGCGGCTTCCGCATGCCGGATGTGATGGCCCAGGCCGGTTGCAATATGGTGGAGGTGGGCACCACCAACCGCACCCACCTGCGGGACTACCAGACAGGCATGACCGCCGACACCGCCATGCTGCTGAAGGTCCACACCAGCAACTTTTTGATTCAGGGCTTTACCTCTGTCCCCAGCCTGCAAGAGCTCACGGACCTGGCCCGCAAGCATGGCTTGTTGGCCGGCGAGGATCTGGGCTCGGGCCTGCTGTTGCCGCAGCCCTTGCCGGGCATGGTGGATGAACCTCGGGTCATGGACAGTCTGGCAACCGGTGCGGACCTGGTGTGGTTCTCCGGTGACAAGCTCCTGGGCGGCCCGCAGTGCGGCATCATCCTGGGTGATCGGGATCTGGTGGCCAAGGTGCGGGCGCATCCCCTTTATCGCGCCTTCCGCTGTGATAAGACCAGCCTGGCGGCTCTGGAAGCGACTCTCAGGATCTATCGCGATGGCGATCCCCTGCAGGAGATTCCTGTGCTACGGGCCCTGAGTTGCCCGGTAGCAGAACTGCAGGAGCGGGCGGAAGAACTGCTAGGCCTGCTCAAGGGTGTGGCTCTGCGCTGTGTTGCCACCGAATCCTTTGCTGGCAGTGGTGCCAACCCGGCGCGCTCCCTGCCTTCCTATGCCGTGGCCCTGCCAGGTGGCGAGGCCACTGCCCTGGCCCTGCGCTCTGAGCCAGGCATGCCCATCATTTCGCGTATCGACAAGGGTGAGGTGCTCTTGGATCTGCGCAGTCTCTGCGGCGAAGATCTGTCCACCTTGGCGGATTTGGTGCGGACCAAGTTGCAGGCGAAAATCGAACAAGCCTCTTCATAGGCATGATCCATCGTAAGCTGGATCCAATTAGCTAGATCGATATGAGCGACATCAAACTCACCAAGTACGCCACCGGCGGTGGTTGAGCAGCCAAGCTGCCACCGGGGAGCCTCGGGAAGGTTCTTCATATGCTGGGTCCGCAGACCCATCCTGACCTGTTAGCCGGCTCCGCTGGCTATGAGGATGCGGGAGTGTTCCGCCTGGACGCCGAGCGGGCCTTGGTGCAGACCGTGGATTTCTTTCCGCCCATCGTGGATGACCCACGCTGGTTTGGTCGCATTGCCGCAGCCAACTCCCTCTCCGATGTGTATGCCATGGGCGGCCAACCGCTCACTGCGCTGAACCTGGTGGCCTGGCCCACGGAACTGGACATCCAATTCCTGGGTGAAATCATGGCCGGTGGTTTGGAGAAGGTGCAGGAAGCCGGTGCCGTCTTGTGTGGCGGCCATTCCGTCACCGATCCGGTAGTGCTCTATGGCTTGTCGGTTACCGGCCAGGTGCACCCGGACCGTTTCTGGCGCAACTCCGGCGCGCAAGAGGGTGACGTGTTGATCCTCACCAAACCCCTGGGCATTGGACTGATCAGTTCAGCCATGAAGAAGGGCCTGGCCGACAAGGAGATGGCCGCCAAGGCCTTGGAGCAAATGGCTTGCCTGAACAAGGCGTCGGCGGAGGCGGTCTTGGATCTAGACATTCATGCCGCCACCGACATCACCGGTTTTGGCCTCATGGGCCATGGCTGTGAGATGGCGGAAGGTTCTGGCCTGAGCCTGCATCTGGATGTGGAAGCTCTGCCTCTTTGTGCCGGTGCTTTGGACTTTGCTGCCCAGGGCCTGCTGAGTGGTGGGGCCAGGCGGGGTCAGGACAATCTAAAGGATCGGTTCCAGGCCGCGGATGGCTTGGACCCCATTCTGTTGGGGCTGCTGTTTGATGCTGAGACTTCCGGCGGCCTGTTGTTGGCCTTGCCCGAGTCTCAGGCTGAGAAAGCTCAGCAGCGCTTGCGAGATGCGGGGTCCTTGTCACATCAAGTGGTGGGGCGCTTTGCTCGTGACTCCGGTCCTGCTGTACAGCTATAGGGCTAGAGGCCCCTCTTAGACAGGTTTGGCTTGGTCTGCAGGCGGGTCTTGGTCCGGATTCTGCTCCGTAGAATCATCTCCGTCCTCATCAGGATTGATCTCCTCCAGGATCTTGCTGACCCGAATGGACCCCTCAATGCTCTGGTCGAAGAGGAACTGCACCGTGGGCACGCTGCGGGTGTGCATGACACGGGCCACTTCCCGGCGCAGCAGGCCGTTGGCGTTCTCCAGAACAGCTGCGGTGAGTTTGCGGTCTGTGTTGCTGCCGAGCACGCTCCAGTAGATCTTGCAGTTCTGGATTTCCCGGTCCAGGAGCACCCGGGTGACGGTGATGAAGCCCAGACGAGGGTCGGCCAGATCTTGGTGCAGGACCTGGGCCACGCGGGCTTTGATCTGCTGTTGCAGGCGGGCGATGCGGCGTTCGTTCATTGGGCGCTGAAGATTTCCAGTTGATGATCGGCGAGGGTGGCTTCGCGCCAGTCTTGCAGCGAGTTCAGGATGCGGTCCAAGAGGCTGTTGAGTTGGGCGATGTCGCTGCCGGCCGCCGCCAAACCCATGGTGGCGATGGTCCAGCTGTCCTGATCGTCGATTTCGGCAACGGAGACGTTGTGGCTGCGCCGCAAGCGGTCCTTCATGCTCTTGATGACCCGCCGCTTATCTTTGAGGGACTCGGCGTAGGGGATTTCGATGGTGAACTGCAACACGCCGATATGCATCATCGCCGTAAGTCATAAACAGGAGTAGGGGTGCAGATCTTCAGGGAACAGATCTTCAGGGAAAACGACTCAGGTGAGTTTCCGCTTGACCAGTTCCACGGTGTAAACCTCGATCTGGTCGCCTTCCTTGATGTCGTTGTAATTGCTCAGGGTCAAGCCGCACTCGTAACCGCCCTTGACTTCGCGCACGTCGTCATTGATGCGGCGAAGGCTGCTGATGCTGCCGGTGTAGACCACTCGACCGTCTCGTGAGAGGCGCGCCTTCTGGTTGCGGGCGATGGTGCCATCCAAGACAAAGCAACCGGCAATGTTGCCAACCTTGCTGGAACGGAACACGGCTCGCACTTCGGCGTGACCTTGCACACTCTCGATCTCGTCGGGTTTGAGCAAGCCTTCCAAGGCCAGCTTCATGTCATCCATCAAGGCGTAGATGACCGAGTAGAAGCGAATCTCCACGCCGGCGCGGTCGGCAGCGATACGGGCCGGTCCGTCCGCCACGGTGTTGAAGCCAATGATGATGGCATCGCTGGCTTCCGCCAGGGAGACGTCGGTCTCGGTGATGCTACCCAGGCCAGAGTGGATGATGTTGGTGCGCACCTCCTCATTGGCGATGTCAGCAAAGCCGTTCTTGATGGGCTCCAGTGAACCCATGACGTCGGCCTTCAAGATTACCTTGACCTCGCGCACATCCAGATCCGCCATGGCGGCAGAGATGTTTTCCAGGGTGACGGTGCTGCGCTCCGCCAAGGAGATGTCGCGAGCTCGTCGTTGGCGATCTTCGATGACTTCCCGGGCCTTCTTACCGTCGGCCACCACGTGGAACTTGTCGCCAGGCATGGGCAGTTTGCTCAGACCCAGCACCGTGATGGGAGTTGAGGGGCCCGCTTCCTTCGTTTGTCGACCGTGATCGTCGGTCATGCCACGGACGCGGGAGTAGCTTTCGCCGCAGATGAGCTGATCCTTCAGTCGTAGGGTGCCATCGGTGACCAGCACGTTGACGACGATGCCTTGTTCGGCGGATTGTCGGGATTCGATCACCACACCAGAGGCCGGGGCGGAAGGCTTGGCTTGCAGTTCCAAAACCTCTGCTTCCAGCATGATCTTCTCCACCAGTTCATCCAAGCCTTGGCCGGTGAGGGCGGAGACATCTGCTACCTGGGTTCCGCCACCGTAATCTTCGGTCTGCACGCCCTTGATGGCAAGCTGTTGGCGAACCTGCATGGGATTGGCGCCGTGCACATCGCACTTGTTGACGGCTACAACGATCTTGCTATCCGCTTGCTTGGCGTGGGCTAGTGCCTCTTCGGTTTGCGGCATGACGCCGTCATCGGCGGCCACCACTAGCACAACAATGTCGGTGATGCCAGCGCCGCGGGCACGCATGGCAGTGAAGGCGGCGTGTCCAGGCGTGTCCAGGATGACAAAGCTCTGACCATTCTTGGTGGTGACCTTGTAGGCACCGATGTGTTGGGTGATGCCACCGGCTTCGCCCTTGGTCAATTCGCTGGTGATCACATCTGTCTTGCGCAGGGCGTCCAGCAAGGTGGTCTTGCCATGGTCCACGTGGCCCATGAAGGTGACCACCGGGGCGCGCAGGGTCTGGGTCTCGTCCGTGGCCTGTTCCACCAGGGATTGGATGAGTTCTTCCTCTGCCTCCTTGTGTTCCACAATCTTGATGTTGCGGTCCAGCTCCAGGGCAATGAGCTCCACCTCGTCTGGGGTCAGGAAGGAGTTGATGGTCTTGCCAGGGATGTCCAGCTTGAAGGTGAGTGCTGCGATGAGCTGGTTCACCTTTACGCCGAGAGCTTCGGACAGGCCTTTGACCGACAAGGGGGGTTGGATTTCCACCACCTTGGTTGGATCAATGGGTATCGCAAGACCCAGGCCGCCCTTCTGCCGGCCCTGCCTGCCGCGGTTGTCACGACCTCGGCCCGGACCGCGGGGGCCACCGCGTCCACCGGGTCCGCGTCGCGCGGGGCCACCAGGAGCGCGGGTGCCAGATCGGGATTGGGTGTGTTGGAAAGCGGCCCGGCGCAAGGAGCCATCGACGCCGCCAGGATTACGGGCGCCACCGGGAGCGGAGCGCCTGGTTGCATCCCGGATGGTTTCCTGGGGCAGTTGGATACGGCGCAAGACCTGGGCCTTGGCCTGCGGGGCAATGAGCTTGCGGACGGGCTTCTTTTCCGCCGCATCAGGCTTCGCTACCTCTGCACCGCCTGCTGCAGCGCTGAGTTCAGCAGCAGGAGCTGCCTCTGCCGTGGCTTCCTGGACCGGAGCTTCCGCATATTCTGGCTTATCAGTTGGCTTATCAGCTGGTTCGTCAGCGATTTGCGGCTCTGCTTCTTGGCTGGTCTGCTCCGCTGCTGGCGCTGCTGCGACAGATGCTTCAGCAGGCGCAGTTTCAGCAGGCGGTGCTTCGATACTTTCCGTCGGGCTCTCTGCCACAGTGGCTGGGGCATCGGCGACTTCTGCAGCTTGAGAAATTTCGGCTTCGCTGCTCTGGGTGGCTGTCGTTACTTCCGGCACATCCGCAAGAGGATCCGGCATCGGTGTGGTGGTGGCACCTGAAGGAGTGTGTGCTCCTGCACCTGGCAACTTCTTGCGCAAGGTGTCACGAGCGGCTGCCGGTGGTAGACCCTTCTTCTTAGGTAGGGTCTTCTTGGTCAGCGTCTTCTTCTTCAGAAGAGTCTTGCCAGCAGTTTTGGCTTCGGTCTGGGTGTCCAGAGTGCTGGCCTGCAGCCCTTGGGCCTCCAGTCGTGCCATGACCATCATCTGGTCTGCTTCGTCCAGCACCGCCATATGGGATTTGACATTCTCGAAGCCGAGCTTGCGGAGAGTGTCCGCCATCTCGGGTCCTTTCATCCCATACTGCTTGGCCAGTTCGTAAACGCGTACTTTGCTCAACCCGTCTCCTGTTAGCTTTCGGTCTGCTTGGCGGGATCTGGGTCACCGCTTTCTGTTCCGGTCACTTCCGCCAGTTCATTACCAGGTGTTGGATCACTTGGTGCCGGCTCGCTTGCCTGCTCAGTAGCAGCCGCAATGTCTTCTGTAGGTGCAGCTTCAGCTGTTGTAGGTGCGGCTTCAGTTGTTTGGGCTGCAGCGGCTTCTCCAGCCTCAGCTGCCTCTCCGGCTCCAGCTGTTTCTTCAGGCTTAGCTGTTTCTCCAGGCTTAGAGTCAGGGGCATCTGTGTCAGGGCCGTCGCCATCAGGAGCCTTGCTTTCGCCACCCTCCTCTTCATTGAGGGACTTCTCCAGCTCGGAGCGGGTCATGATGTCGATTTCCCAACCGGATAGTTTGCTGGCCAGGCGAACATTCTGTCCCTTGCGCCCGATGGCCAGGGATAGCTGATCTTCGTCCACCAACACCAGTGCCTTGCGGGTGGCATCAGCCAGTTCAATATGGGAGACCTCAGCCGGCTTCAGGGCGTTGGCGATGAGAATCTCTGGGTCCGGGTTCCAGCGAATGATGTCAATGCGCTCGCCACCCAGTTCGTCGATGATGGACTTGATGCGAGTGCCGCGCACGCCAACGCAGGCGCCGACACAGTCCACCTTGTCGTCGCTGGAGTGCACCGCAAGCTTGGTGCGGTAACCGGGCTCGCGTTCGATGCGGCGAATATCAATGATGCTGTCGGCAATCTCCGGCACTTCCAGTTCGAACAGGCAGCGGACCAGGTCGCGATGGGAGCGGGTGAGGATGACCTTGACCCTTGTGCCCACCTTCTTGACTTCCAGGACCATGGCCCGGATGCGATCGCCGATGTTGTAGATCTCGCCGCGCACCTTTTCCGTGCGGGGCAGGATGCCTTCCATGTTCTTGCCCAGGTTGACAATGACCGTGTCGCCTTCGAAGCGTTGCACAGTGCCATTGACGATCTCGCCAATGCGCTGTTCGTAGTCGACGTAGACAACGTCCCGTTCTGCCTCGCGCACCCGTACCACGATGGCTTGCTTCACAGCCTGCGCCAGGATGCGTCCCTCTTCTTCCAGAGAGATTTCGTAGTTGGAGACCCACTGGCCGGAGACCCGGTCCAGATTGATTTCCAGGTCTTCGATGCCGTATTTCTTGGCTAGAGCCAGGGCCACAGCCTGTTCGATAGCTAGGAACAGACCCTCTTTGTCGATCTCCTTGTCCCGGGCGATCGTGTCGATGTAGCGGAGGATTTCTGAGGATGCCATGGCGTTGAACTGGAAAGGAAGCCCTGCGAGTACACAAAAGAACAATCCAGATCACCGAAATCTTGCTGCCGGTAACCTGCACTGTCGCCAAAAAGCCCCCTTACGGTGGCTAGAAAAGATGCCTCAGTCCGGAAACAAAAAGAGCGGGAACTCCGCTCCCGCTGCTAGGGCCGAGGCATAACTACGGCGGAATGGTAACTACCTCAGCATTAAGGTCAAGGATTGGGCCATGGAAGCTATGGATAGAGCCGCTAAGATGCTCCGTATGTCAGCCCCCCAGCTAGCTCTCCAGTTCAGGATATTCCGTGTCGACGATGCGGTCCTGCTGCATTCCTGGTTGCGGGCCTCTGGCCTCGGTTTGCCCCAGCAGGTGGCGGGTCAGCGCTGGGCCCAGCGGGTTCTGGAGGATCCCAACATCTGCTGTTGGGCTGCGGTTCAACAGGGCCGGAGCGTTGGCTTCTTTCGCCTGGACCTGTCGCCGGACCGAAGTGCTGAAATCACCCTGATTGTGCATCCGGAACGCCGGCGCCTTGGATTGGGGCGCTCCCTCTTGGGGCAGGCCCTGATAGAGGCTCGTCGGCAAGGTTTGCGGCGTCTGCTGGCGGTGGTAGAGGAGAGCAACCAGGTGGCCTTGGACTTTTTCCAGGTGGAAGGCTTTACAGCGGATGAGGTCCAGTTGCTGGGTTACGCCCATCTCTACCGGCGCCTGCACTCCGCAGCCCAGCAGCCGCCCCTGGAGATTCAGCCCTAGGCCACGGCGATCCTGGATGACTGTGACCCCGGATACTGTGACCCCGGATACTGTGACCCCGGATACTGTGACCCCGGATACTGTGACCCTGGATACTGTGACCCTGGATGACCATGGTCCTGAGAGAGCAAGAGAGATAGATTACGATCGACCGTAATAAAAAGGAAAGCCCTTCCCATCCCTGCCAGGTCTACTCCCTGCCCCCGGCAGGCCGGGTTCTGTGCTTTGCGCCCCACCCGGACGACGAGGCCATCGGCCCCGGCGGCAGCCTTTGCCTGCACCGGCAACAGGGGGATCCAGTGCGAGTGGTGGTGGCCACCGATGGCATAGCTGGAGACCCGGAGCAGCGCTATGACGGCCAGGACTATGCCCAGCTCCGTCGCCAGGAGTCGCAGAAGGCCATGGCCTGCCTGGCGGTGGATGACCTGCAATTCTGGGGTTTGCCGGATTCCTGCCTGCTGGTGGAGGCGGACCTGGTGCGGGTGGGCATGCTGGCGGCGGAGCAGATCCGCAGCTTCAAGCCCGACATCATCTATCTGCCTTGGTCCGGAGATGGCAATTCTGACCATCTGGCCCTGCATGATGGGGTCATGCGCGGCATGCGGAGCGAGGACTTTGCTGGCCAGGCCCTTGGTTATGAGGTCTGGAGCCCCATCCCCCGGCCGGAGATGGTGGTGGACATCAGCTCGGTGGTGCCGGCCAAACGGCGGGCCATTGCCTGCTATGAAAGCCAGCTGGCCTACGTGGATCTGCCACATCTGGTGTTTGGCTTGAACAGCTACCGTTGCCTGCTGCTGGAGCGCAGCGGCGCATTTGGTGAGGCCTTTGCGCATGTCATGCCGGAGAAACAGCGTGGGGTCTAAGGTTGTTCTTGGCGCCAACGCCACCAAGCTGGCCAGCAAGGGGCGCCCCTGGTTTTTTGCCGATGACCTGAAAGCCGTGGAAGCCGAGTCCGGCTCCTTGGTGCGCATCCTCGGGCACAGCGGTGAAGGCTTTGGCCTGGGTTTTTATTCCGAGCGTTCCAAAATCCGTCTGCGCAGTTGTGGGGTCTGGCCCGGTGCGGAGGTGCCGCATGTGGAAGAGTTCTTTGCCCGACGGCTCCGGGCTGCCCTGGACAACCGCCAGGAGCTGATGCAGGCCCACAGTGGCCTGCGGCTGGTGCATGGCGAAGGAGATCAGCTGCCGGGGCTGGTAGTGGACAAGTATGCGGACTGCCTGGTGCTGCAGAGTTCTTCGGCGGTGGTGGAGGCCAACCTCTCCTGCATCGTACCCCTGCTGGTGGACTGGACCCAGGCCAGCTCGGTGGTGGCCCGCAATGATCTGGCGGTGCGCAAGCTGGAAGGGCTGCCGCAAGAAGTTCGCCTGCTGCACGGCAATCGCAGCGAAGCAGTGGAGTTTTCCGAGCATGGCCTCTGGCATAGCTGTCGGCCCTTCACCGGCCAGAAAACCGGTTTCTACCTGGATCAACGGCCGGCTCGCAAGCGGGTGCGAGACCTGGCGGCAGGGCGCCGGGTGCTGGATTTGTTCAGCTATCAGGGTGGCTTCACCCTGTCGGCTTTGGCTGCTGGCGCTCTTTCCGCTTGTGCGGTGGATCAGTCCCAGGCTGCCCTGGATGTCATGTTGGCCTCAGCCCAGCGCAATGAACTGCCGGCGCCGGAAACCATCTGTGGTAATGCCTTTGATGTGTTGCGTCAGCTCAGGAAAAAGCCAGAGACCTACGATCTGGTGGTGTTGGATCCGCCGCCCTTTGCTCGCAGCCGCCGGGAGAAGTCCGGTGCCATCCGAGGATATCGCGATCTAAACCGACAAGTGTTGCGTCTCCTGGCTCCTGGTGGATACTTGATCACCTGCTCATGCAGTCACCATGTGGACTGGAGCACCTTTGAGGGCATGTTGCGCCAGGCGGCTGCGGGCCTGCCCTTCCCGGTGATTCTGCGCGAACGGATTGCTGCCGGCACCGACCATCCGATCTGGTTGAGCCTGCCGGAAACCGAATACCTGAAGGTCTATCTGCTGCAACGCCCTGTTTAGCTACCCCCCTCCTTTTTCTCATGTCCGACGCCACCCAAGAAATCGTAGTCAACGGTGAGACCATGCAAGTTCCCACCCCTTTGACTGTTCACGGTCTGCTAGAGCATCTCAAGATTGACACCCGGCATGTGGCGGTGGAGAGCAACCGTAAGCTTGTGGTGAAGACAAGCTATGAGGAGGCGTCGGTGGAGTCCGGCGATCACCTGGAGATCGTTTCCTTCGTGGGAGGAGGGTAGAGGTGGCAGTGCAAGAAGACCGCCCCCTGCGCATCGGTGCTCATGAGTTCAGCTCACGACTTTTTGTCGGCACTGGCAAGTACCCGGACATGGCCAGCATGGTGGATGCTTTGGTGGCATCGGGAACGGACTGCGTCACCGTTGCCGTTCGTCGCTTGAAGCTGGGTGTGCCGGAAGGCAAGAGCCTGTTGGACTACATCGACACCAAGGTTTACAAACTGCTGCCCAACACCGCGGGTTGCTTTACTGCCGATGATGCCATCCGCACAGCCATGTTGGGGCGGGAGGCTGGCATGTCGGACATGGTCAAGCTGGAGGTGCTGGGTGATACGGATACCTTGCTGCCTGATCCGGTGGGCACCTTGCAGGCGGCGGATGTGCTGGTGAAGGAAGGCTTCACCGTGCTTTGTTACACCAGTGATGATCCCATTGTGGCGCAGCGCCTGGAGGATCTTGGCGTGGCAGCGGTGATGCCCGCCGGTGCGCCCATTGGTTCGGGACAGGGTATTCTGAACGCCAACAACATCCGCATCATCTTGCAACGGGCCAAGGTACCAGTGCTGGTTGACGCTGGGGTGGGCGCAGCTTCCGATGTGACCCGGGCCATGGAGTTGGGTGCCGATGGGGTCCTGTTGAATACAGGTATTGCCTTGGCCAAGGATCCGGTGCGTATGGCAAGGGCCATGCGGGCGGCCTGTGCTGCCGGCCGCGATTGCTTCTTGGCCGGCAGGATTGCCAAGAAGCTCTATGCAACGGCCTCCTCACCCAGTGCCGGCATGATCGAGATTGCCGGCGAGTGAAAACGCCTGAGCAGGGCGGTCTCTTGCCAGAGAACACAGTGGCCATGTGGCAGGCCATGTTTGCTTTCGGCCTGTTTCTGTTCGTGCCCCAGGCTGTTATGCAAGTGCAGGGCAACAAGGTTGAGCCGGGAGATTTCCCCGCCATGGTCCCTGCTGCTCTGGTTGCCAGTCTGGCGGTTGTGGCCTTCGCCTGCTGGCAACGACGCAGCCTGACCTGGGCGGGGCGGGGGAGTTTGCCCCTCACCCTATGGTCCTATCCCCTGCTCATGCTGGCCTGGGTTCCCCTGGCTATGTTTGCCTATCCAGAGTTCCTGCATGGCATGGGTATGGAGTTGCCGGCGCAAAGCCCAGTGCAGTATTTCGTGGATGACCCGTTCAACAATGATTCTCTGCCCTTGCCCCTGGCCTTGGCGCTGGTCTGTGTGGTGGGGCCAATTGCGGAAGAGCTGGTCTTTCGTGGCTTTCTATTCCGCTGGCTGGCGTTGCTGGCGGGCAAAGGCACAGCCCTGGCGTTGACCTCGATCCTGTTCGGCCTCATGCATGGATTGATTTATGCGTTGCCAATCACCTTGCTTGGCCTGTATTTCGGTTATCTTCGTCAGCGGAGCCTTGGCCTGGCAGGGCCAATCCTGGCCCACATGCTGCACAACAGTCTGACTGTTGGCATCACCCTGTGTTTTCCTGAGTTTGTAGCCCGACTGTATAGCTGATGAGTGAGCAACGCGAATTCCGAGTCTATCCCGATATGATTGGCCGCCTGCACCGGCAAGGCCAGGCCATGGTAGCGGAGAATGCCAGGGTCATCGGCGATGTTCGCCTGGGCAAGAATGTAGGTGTCTGGTTTGGCGTGGTCATTCGCGGGGATGATTCCTGGATTGAAATTGGTGAAGACACCAACATTCAAGACAACACTGTGGTGCATGTGGATGTGGATGCTCCGCAACGCATTGGCAAGGGAGTGACCGTGGGGCACGGGGCGATCCTGCATGGTCTGGAGATTGGTGACTACTCGCTGATTGGCATGGGGGCCACCGTGCTAGGGGGCAGTCGAATCGGCAAGAACTGCATCATTGGCGCCGGTGCTGTGGTGCCGGAGAACGCGGTGGTGCCGGATGACTCTCTGGTGGTTGGGGTGCCGGGCAAGGTTCGTCGGCAGGTGACCGATGAAGAGAAGGCTGAGATGCGGTGGCGAGCTGGACACTATGTTGAGCGCGCCCGCTCTTACTTGGATCCGTCAGAGAGGTAGCCCAAAGGCGGCTTGCATTCATGAACAATAACAACGCCCCGGTTTCGAACCTGATGGGTGTCATCTTGGCTGCGGGCAAGGGGACGCGGATGCATCCCTTCTCCGATCACTATCCCAAGCCCATCTTGCCGGTGGGAGGGCAACCTCTCATGGCGCATCAGATCCAGGCCATGGCGCAGCTGGGAATCCAGGACATCGTCATCGTCATTGGTCACCTGGGCCACGAAGTTGTGCGCACTCTGGGGGATGGCAGCCAATACGGCGTGCACCTGACCTATGTGGAGCAGGAGCAGAGCCTGGGAATCGCCCATGCAGTTTCGCGCCTGGAGCCCCACGTGGATCGCCCCTTCTTTCTCTTCCTCGGCGACATCTTCTTCGAGTTCCATGCCCAGGAAGGTTTGCAAAGCATGGTGGATCGTTTGCAGAGCGATCGCGAAGTTTCCGGCGTCTTGGCGGTGAAGCGCGAGCCCGATCTGGAAGCCATCCGCCGCAACTTTATTGTGCTGACCACTGGAGACGCGGTGACTCGCGTGGTGGAAAAACCCCGGCACCCTCGTACTGACTTGAAGGGTTGTGGCATCTACCTGTTCGACGAGTCCTTCTTTGATGCGGTGCGCCGAACTCCCCGCTCTGCTATGCGGGATGAATACGAAATCACCGATTCCATCCAGATCTTCCTGGATGACGGTTACCGGGTGGAAGCGGCAGAGGTGGTGCAAGCAGACATGAACTTGAGCTATGCCCGTGATCTATTGGATCTGAACTTGCGATTGCTGCAGCGGGATGGTCAGGACAATTGGCTGGGCAAGGACGTGCAAGTACACAAGGATGCCAAGATTGAAAACTCGGTGCTGTTGGACGGGGTGGTGATCGAGAGTCCCATTGCCATTCGCAACAGCATGGTCTTTCCTGGTGTGCATGTGAACGGCAAGCGAGATCTGCAGCGCAGCATCCTCACCCCAGAAACCGAGATCCAATGCCAAGGTTAAGCGCAGCGACCACAAACAGCGACAAGGTGTACAGGGGCAAGGTGCAGGCGTTGCTGCAAGGTCTGGGCGAGCTGCCCGGTGCAGTGGTGGCCTTTTCCGGTGGGGTGGATTCGGCCATGTTGTTGCATGCCTGCCAACAGGTTTTGGGCGATAGGGTTGTGGCGGTGACTGCTGATTCACCTTCCCTGCCAAGGGCGGAGTTGCAAGAAGCGCAGGCCTTTGCTGTGGCTCATGGTGTGGGCCATCGAATCATCCAGACCTCCGAATTGCAGCGTCAGGGTTACGTGGACAACGCGCCGAACCGTTGTTACTTCTGCAAGGACGAGCTGTTTGCGCAGATCGCTAACCAACTCGGGCAGGTGGTGGATCAGGATTGGCCGGTGTTGTACGGAGCCATTGCGGATGACTTGCAAGACCATCGTCCGGGTGCGCAGGCGGCCGACGAACGAGGCATCCTGGCGCCCTTGGCACAGGCTGGCCTTAGCAAGGATGAAGTGCGGCGATATAGCCGCGAACACGGTTTGAGTACTGCGGACAAGGCTTCCTTTGCCTGTCTGTCTTCCCGGGTGCCTTATGGCACGCCCATCGATGCAAAGGTGCTGCAGCAGTTGGAGACGGCGGAAAACGTGCTGCGGGAGCTGGGCTATCAGCAATTCCGCGTTCGTCATCACGACACGGTGGCGCGGGTGGAGTTGCTGCCGGAGGACTTTTCCCGGGCGGTGGGCCAGGATCGGGAGCGGTTGGTCGCCGGGATTCGAGCGGCGGGTTACGTCTACGTCAGCCTGGACCTGTCCGGCTTCCGCTCTGGGTCGATGAACCAGACGCTGGCCAAGTCCTAGCTCTGCTCCTACTCCAGGTCGAAGGGATTGCGGGGCTTCTTGTCCTTGTCCTTCTTGGCCTGCTCCAGGGCGTCGCCAAACAAGTCGTCCAGCCGTTTTTTATCGCCCGTCAGCGAGCCTGATGCCTTGTCCAACATGCCCTCCAAACGATCGCTCTCGTGTTTCTGGTCCACCACCAGCTTGTCCAGGCTCTTGCCATGGGCAGAATCTTCAAACTTCAGGGCGCGGATGGTTCCGCTACGGGTGTCCACTTCGATATCCTTGCCACAGCAAGGACACTTGAACACGAATACATTTTTGGCCATGGAGGGACTCCGACTGTGATCCGTCTGATCAGGCCAGAGTATCGTGATGCCACCTTTCCTCCCAGTCTAAGGAGACCACTTGGGCCTGAATGAAAATCCGGAGCCGCAGGGAACCATGCCTGTGACCCCCCGTTTTGCGGGGGCGACCGATGATGTTCAGTCCCACAGCTCCAATGACCGACTGCCCGATGAGACCCTGGCAAGGGCCAAACAAGGCGACCAAGATGCCTTCACCGCCCTGGTGGAGCAGCATCAGGGAAGGGTGTATCGCTTGGTGATCAGGGTGCTTTCTTGTGACCGGCACACCGCCGCCGACATCAGCCAGGAGGTTTTCATGCGTGCCTTTCGGGCCATTGACTCCTTTGATGGACGCGCCCTGTTCAGCACCTGGTTGCACACCATCACCATGAACTACTGCATCACCGAGTACCGCAAGCGCAAGGCCCTGAAGCGCAATCGGCCCACCTACTCCCTGGATGCGCCGATCCAAGGTTATGAGGATCTCAGCATGGACCCGGCATCCCGTGAGCTGGATCCCTCCACCCATCTGCACAATCAAGACATTGCCACCGCCGTGCGGGCAGCGGTGCAGGAACTGCCCGATGAGTTCAAGGACTGCGTGGTCCTGCGCGACATGGAAGGTCAGTCCTACGAAGAGATTGCCGAAATCCTGCAGTTGGCACCGGGCACCGTGCGCTCCCGCATCCATCGCGGTCGCTTGCTCCTGCAACAAAAACTGAAGGGGTTCATGTCATGAGTGCACAGCAACCGCATGACGCCCTGGATGAACGCTTCGCCGATTGGGTGGACGGGCGACTGGATGCCCAGGCCTTGGCGGAACTTGAACAAGAAATGGCCCAGGACCCTGAGTTGCAAAAGGCGGCGGAGTCCTATCGGGCCACGGTGCAGGCTCTGCAGCAGCACTTGGGTGGCGAAGAGCAGCCGCCGGTGGACATCGCCCAGGCGGTAGGCCAGCGCCTGGCGGAGCCGCAACCCACCAGGCTGCGCTTGCTGCCGGTGTTGGCCAGCGTTGCAGTGGCGGCGGCCATGCTCTTGATGTTCCTGGTTTTGCAGCCCGGTTCCGCCGATTCGGTGCAGGAGAGTGCCAAGAATGATGCGAAGGCGGAGGCGCCAGCTTCGGCTCTGGTTTCGGAGGAGAAGAAGAGCCTGGCCAGGGCTATGAGAGGCGCCAATGAGGCAGATGATCCCCGCCAGGACAGGGATGGATTTGTTGTGTTCTCTGAAGGGGAAGTGGATGAGGTTACGAGCCAAACCCTGGCGGATCTGGAACGTCACATTCATGGAGTGGAAATCAAGAAGGGCAACAGGAATGAGATGCTGCAGGCTTTCGCCGGGGTGCAGGGGGTAGATACTCCGGTGTTGCTGGTGCAGCTGGGTTCGATGACTGGCTCTCTGGCCCCTGAGGGTGGCGCCGACGATGTTACTGGTGATGCTGCTGATCTTGGCAGGCGCCGTGCAGAAGTGGAAAGTGACTTGGCAGAGCTGCCGGCACCCGTTGTCACAGAAGAGGCAAGGGAATCGGAGAAGGTTACATTGGGGCCGGTCACCGGTGGCAAGGCAGAGGTTGGCGCCGTGAATAGGGACGCTGTCGTCCCCTCCGCAGAAGGTCGAGGTGAGTACCGTGGTCCGGCAGACAATGTGCCTGGTGCCAACAAGGCCCCCGCCGAATCTCCCCCCAGCCCCGCAGCCCCGGGCAAGGAAAAGGCCGGCGCGGAACTGTCAGCGGTCAAGATGCTGCAAGATCTGCAGGTGCGCCAGGCTGCTGCCGGCAACGTTGTGGACTCTGCGGGTTTGCAGGTGCAACAGTTGCAATTCCGTCCGCAGGCCCAAGCTGCAAAGACCGAAGGCGCCCAGAGCAAGCAGGTGCCCGGAGCCTATGCCAACCAGAGTGGTGATCAGGTGTTCCTGGTGCAGGGCGATCGAGTGCAGGTGGCTCTTTTCATCCGCTCCCTGCGGGATCTCATTGCCAGCCAGCAGTTGCCGGTGACCGAGCCGCCCTTGCTGCAAACCATCGGTGGCCTGGCATCGCAGTTGGGGCTTGCTGAATCTGCTGATAAGGATCAGTCTGACAAGGAACAGCAAGGTGCCGGCGATTATTTCTTGGGGGCGGATCGGCAGAAGAAGAGTCAGGAATCAGGCACTGAGCCCACACCCATGGCCTTCTATCTGGTGCTGCGGCCGCAGCGGCAGAAGGCGAAATAGCTGTCGCTTACTGTCGCCCTCGGATCATCTGCCCACCGGCATCGCCGCAGGACATGGCCTGGTGGTGTGCGGCGCAGGCGACTTTTGTGGGCGGAGCTGATACAGCGGGTGTTTTTGCGGGATGTGCTTTCGTGTGATGCCTGCGGGGGAAGACGTCGGGTGCTGCGCTTTGTGCTGGAGGGCTGTGCGGTGACGCGCATCTTGCGGCACTTGGGTTTGCCCACTACAGTCCCAGCGATTGCGCCGGCCCGTGCGCAGGCGTCTGGCATGATGAGGTCAAGGCATAAATCATCGCAACAGCATCGTCATCGTCGGTCTCTTCGCCCTCGCTATGGTTGCTGTGCTGTGGTGGCCGTCCGCGGACCCGGCCGCACCCGGTGCGATGGGCGTGGCCCCGACTACCAACCAAGAGATTGGGGACCAGGAGATTGCGGAGCAATCGCCCAGCAAAGCGGGGGAGAAGCCGTTCGCGCCATCTGTGCGCCAGGTGGTCCGTGCCGCCGACGGCGCCTGGGACGTGCGCGGCACTGTGAAGCGCGGCGACCACGAGCCATTTCCCGGCGCCCGCGTGAAGCTCGAGCTGTTCGCCGGCTACAACACGGAGGGCGATCTGCTCGACAGCGTCACCGTGCGGGCGGCAGACAATGGCAGCTTCGTTTGGCGCCTGACGCCGCCGGACACCATGGTTACCCTGCGTGCTAAGCACGCCGAGCCCCAAGCTCATGGCTACGGGGATACGCGAACCGTGGTAGCGGGACGTGCGGCCCCCCAAGACCTCAACGTGCACATCTATCCGCTGGACCATAGGCTCGAGGGGCAGGTAGTGGACGGTGCGGGCGAGCCGATCGACGGCGCCTACGTTGTGCATCGTACGGGCAGCCCGCCGCTCGTCTGCGACGCGGAAGGGCGGTTCGGCATCGACGTTTCCACGGCCTACCAGGTGAGCCTGCGCGTGGGGGCGCCCGGGTATGCCGTGCACAGCCGGCGCCTTGATCTCGCGACCACCGGATCGTCCGAGATCACAATCACGCTCCAGCCCGGTCTGGCGATCCGCGGGCGGGTTGTCGACCAGCAAGGCGCGCCCATCGGCGGGGCGGAGGTGCGAACCCTTTCCACCATCTACTTCGCCCCCGTGCTTACGAACCAGCAGGGCGAGTTTGCCCTCGCCTGGCTCAAGCCCGGACGCGGTAGCCACTCTTTATTCGCCCGCAAGGACGGCTACGTGGAGGCCAGCCAGAAAATCCACACCGAGAAGGACGTCGCGGACGTCGAGCTCGTGCTTCGCCGCGGTGTGCGCCTCGAGGGGCGGGTGGCTGGCGCGGACGGTGCGCCCGTTCCCGGCGCCGAGTTGTACATCGGCTTCAGCCTGTTGGCGTACAGTCGGCTTGACGCGGTGGCAGACGCGGATGCAGCGTATGCGTTCCCAGCGGTCGCACCAGGCAGCCACACCATGGTGGCCTCCGCGCCCGGGCACGCACCGACGACGCGGATGATCGAGTTGGCCGCGGTTCCTGCCGTGCAATCGATCGACGTGCAGCTGGGTGCCGGGCACTTCGCCGCGGGTCGCACGGTGGACAGCGCGGGAGAGTCGCTCGCCAGCGTCGGGGTCAGCGCGCGGTCCAAGGGCGATTACATCGGTGGCCGCACGACCACGGATGCCAACGGCCGCTTCCGCCTCATGGACCTGCCCGATGACGCAGGGCTCGAGTTCTACGGCAGGGGGATCACGCGGAAGAACGTGGAGCCGTGGGTGCTCGACACGGACGACCAGGAAGTTGTGCTCGAGCATTCCGCCAGCCTGGCCGCGACGGTCCTCGATGACCAGACCGGTGAGCCTCTCACGCACTTCAAGGTGCTACTACTTGACGGCGCCGGCGGTATGCCGGCGTCGTGGATGCATCAGGGGGTGGAGTTCCGCGACAGCGCCGGTGTTTGGAAGACTGACTGGGCCTGCCTGCCCATAGGGGTCGAGATCCGGGCCATGGTCCTCGCAGCGGGCTACGGCGACGCCATCGTCAAGATGACGACGGCCGTCGATCCGGATCCGGCCAAGATCGTGTTCCACATGCAGCCCGGCAACGTGGTGCGCGGCCAGGTAGTATCGCAGACCAACGGCGAGCTGATCGAAGGGGCGCGGGTCATACTGTTCGACGATGTGCAACCGTTCGAGATCCTGGACGGTGAGAAATTCCACCGCCACCGCACGGTGACAACCGGCGCCGACGGTCGGTTCGAGATGGTCGACGTGCGCGCCGGACAGGAGTCGCTTGCCGTACGCCACCCCGACTGGCCGCCCCACGCCGACGGTCCGTTCACGGTCGGTTCCGGGGTCGCCGTGCACCGGACGATTTTCCTGCCGGACTTCGCCGTCGTGCGCGGCACGGTGTTGGACGCTTCTGGGCAGGGCGTGGTCGGCGCGGAGGTCGTGCTCCGCTTGCTCCGCATGCGCCCCTTCTGCGCTCGTGAGCTGAAGGTGCGCACCGCGACCGACGGCAGCTTCGAGATTGCGCGCGGGGCATTACGCGGGGATTACGTTGCGCAGGTTTCAGGCGCCGACGGTGTGCCTTTGCTTAATGCTCAGGTGGAGATCGGCATCGGCGATGCCGACCTGCGTCTCCAACTCGCGGGTGCCTGCACGCTGACCGGCGAGGTGCGGGCTACAGGCGAGCTACCGGAACAGCTGAGCGTGATGCTCAAATCTGTAGACGAGAACGACCGTATGTTGGTTGTTGAGGGGGCCCCCGCATTCAGCTACCAAATGCAGGCGGTGAACGGCCGCTTTCGCGGCGGCGGCCTGCCCCCGGGGCGCTATCGGATCAGCTGCTGGTACGGCTTCACGCACACGGGCGGCGGCATGTCGGCGCGGCAGATTGTCCAGGTGGCGGTGGGCAAGACGGCGCACGTTGTTTTGGAGCTGCGGCCGTAGCAGCAGATAGAGAAATAGCTGTCGCTTACTGCCGCCCCTGGATCACCTGCCCGCCAGCATCGCCGTAGGCCTTGAGCATTTGCTGCCACTGGGTGCTTGCCCAGAAGTCCTGCCCATGATCAAACCGCCAATCCAGGTGCAGCCGAGCATGTTGCAACTTGCCTTTCTCATCCAGCAGCAAGGCCTGCAGACTTTTACCTTCCAGGGGCAGGCGGCTGTCCACCACGGTGATGCCTTCACCCTGCATGGCCGTTGCAACGCTGGGGCGCCCGGTCAACAACAGGGTCTCGCCTTTTGCCTTTGCTAAGCGGAGGTACGACCAGGCAGCGGGCCGGCTGTCCGCGGCGCGAAAGAAGGTCAGGGCATCGTCATGCCAGAACTCCCGCTCGTGGATGGGCTGGTCCTTCAGCAGGTAGCGCACAAAGGTTGTGCCTGCCACCTTGGCGTCCACCTGGTAGTAACCCTGGGCCGGGTTTTCACCCAGCAATTCCATGCGGAACTCGAAGCGCCGATGCTTTTCGTTGGCATCCCGTCGCTTTGTTTCCGGCAGGCTGGCGTTGTGCTCCAGCTCTTGCTCATCCAGGCGCTGCCAGCTCTCCTTCACCCAGATGTTGAAGGCACGCCCATCCTTGCGCAGGTTCTGCATGGAGAGAAAGCTGGCGCCTTGTGGCAGGCGTAGTTTCAGTTTGATGCTCTTGTTGTCAAAGTTGGGCACTGCTGCATGCCGCACGCCGGTCAGGGCGAAGAACAGGGCGTCCACATTGATGCCGCTGACCCGAGGACTGCAGGGCCCAAAGCTGGGCTGCCCTGCTGCGCTGTAGCTTTTGCTCCATGCTCCACTGGGCGAAGCCAGGCGCAAAAGATCTTCGATGACGGCGCTGCGTTCCACGCCATCCCGTTCGGTCAAGGCAGTCAGCAGCATGCCAGGGACTTCGCCGGCAAAGCCATGGTCTTGCTGGCTGTGGCCCAGGCGCTGTGGACTTGTCTGCAGGCGTTGGATGCTGGTACTCAGGTTGTGGCGACTCTTTTCGCCGCTGGGGAAGGTCCAACCAATCCACAGTGGCAACAGGTTGGCGGCAGCCAAGGGCTCGGTAAGGGGCGCCCCGGTGATACCGGAGAGGGCAGGGGCGAAGTAACCCGGGTTTGCCTGCCCATCTCCTGCTTGCCAGAACTGCTGCTCCAGGCCGGTCATGATCTTGAAGCTGCGCTCCAGGTACTTCTGTCCTGGCGGCACTTCGCCTTGCTGGGGTTGCACGCCATTCTCTTGCACGCCATTGAGGATTTCGCCGTAGGCCTGCAAGGCCATGAGGAACAACGTGCTGCCACTCAGGGCATGCATGTCCTGTCCCGGAAGACCATGCTCCGATGCATTGGCCTGCACCAGGCAGTCTTGGTAGCGCGCTTGCTTTTTCAAGCAGGCCTCCAAGAAGGGTAGGTGGGCCTGGCAGAGCTCTTGGTCCCTGGTGGCCCGGTAGTACCAGAAGTGCAGCAGGATGGACCAACTGGCCAGATCTCCTTGGGCAACCTGCAGCTTGGTCCAGTCCACCTGGCTGTTTTTGTTGGCGGCAAGGTCCAGGGGATAGGACTCCCGCAACTCGCCGGTGCTGGCTGCCGCATGGTGAAAGAAGCGCAGCAACTGCTTGGCTTCTTCCCACATGTTGTAGCGCAGCAGCAGCAGCATGGGGCCGCTGCACTGGCGCAGGCTGGCTTCACGTTGGCCAAGCATGGGCACCACCACCCCGGACTGGGTGCAGCGCAGGCAGAGGATGTTCACCTTCCAGTCTTCCAGCAGATCCAGCAAGCGGGCCTGGTCCATGTCCAAGCTGGGACTGCGCTCAAGGGTGTCTTGCCACCATTGCAGGCAGGCCTGGGTTTCCTCTAGCGCTTGCTCCTGGCTGAGTTCTTGCCAGACCAACTTGCCGGTCTTGGTTTCGATCCGCCCTGCTGCCAACCAGGATGCGCCGGCTGCCAGATCCGGGATGGACAGTTTCTTGATGGCCGGTTGCTTGATGGGCTGGTGATAGCTGAGCTGTAGGTCTTTGCATGTGCTGCTGCCGGCATTGTGCACTTGCGTGACGCGAACGAAGTGGCTGGTGTCAGGTGCGGCAAAGGTGAGGCAGCGCAGGCTGAGATTCTTGGCCTTATCTTCGCTCAGCAAGATGTTGCTGGCCCGCACCCGACGCAATCTTTGCTGGTCAAAAACCAGTGGCCTGTCCTGCTGCCAGAGTACCAGGCTGAGTTCGCCCAGACTGTCTTTGTACTGGGGCCCGGCCATGTTCTGCATGGTACTTGCGTTGGCTCCCTGACCCATGCTGGCGAACACCTGGCCGTTGCCGGTGAGAAACGCTGCGCCCTGGTCGGTGCCTAGGAGAGTGCCATCCTGCCCCCAAGTGGATTGCTGCATGAGTGCGGGTAGCTCCTGTGCCAGGGGAGCGGGGATGCTCTGCAATTCCTGGGCAGGACTGCCCCAGGCCAACAGGCCCAGCAGTAGGCCCAGAGTACACAAGGCTTGAAGTTGCCGGCGGCAAAGCAACACTGGGTCCTGTGGCACTTTCTTCCAGCAAGGTCCCGGTCTGAATTTCCTGGCGGTATGGCCCGGCCTGTTTGTCGTGTCCTTGGGTCTCATGGCAGTGGTTCCTTCCCTCCCTCTGTACATTGAGGAGCGGTTCGGTATCCAGGATGAGGCGGAAAAACGTTTTTGGGCGGCCCTGGTTTTCGCCGCTGCTCCACTGACCGCAGCCTGCATGGGGCCGTTCTGGGGCATTCTAGGCGATCGGCTGGGGCGAAAAATCATGGTGCTGCGGGCCTCCCTGGCCATTGCTGTGGTCACCGCGTTGATGCCATTGGCCACGGACGTGGGCTGGTTGACCTTGTTGCGGGTACTGCAGGGTGCCTTTGCTGGCTACGTTGCGCCAGCACTGGTTTTGGGAACCATGGGTATGCCGCCACACAAGCAGGGTCTTGGTCTGGGGCGCTTGCAGGTGCCCTTGGCCCTAGGCCAATTGCTGGGCCCGGCCATTGCTGCTGAAGTGATCCTGCTGTTCAACCGCGAAGCGGTGTTCTACATGACCAGTGTTCTGGCCCTGTTGTCGGCGGTGCCGGTGTGGCTGTGGGCGAAGGAAGATCCCGCCTGGCTGGAGCAGCGACACCAGGCCGGCCCCCGGGGCTTCCGCGCCAATGTGCGGGGCCTATTGCAGAACCGCAGCTTCGTCGTGCTGCTGCTGTTGATCCTGTTGCTGCGCTTTGGCCAGAATATGGTGGAACCCTATGTGGCGCTGATGGTGCAAGAGCTGGGAGCCTTGCCGCTGATCCAGGATTTCTATCCCGAGCCCGCCCATGCTCTGGAACGCACGGTGGCGGCGGCTTTCATCATCCTGGCCATCGCCCAGATGCTGTTCACCCCTTTGTGGGGGAGGCTGGCGGATCGCATTGGTCCCCTGCGCTGCCTGGCCATACTCTGTCTGTCCCTGGCCCTGGTCTACCTGGCCGCTTCCGGGGTGCAGAGCATTGGTGAGTTCATGACCCTGCGTGGCTTGGGAGCGGTGTTCATGGCCGGTGGCATGACCCTGGCCTATGCCGCCGCCGGGCGCCGAGTTACGGCGGAAAGCCGATCCCGGGCCTTTGCCATGATCCAGAGTTGCATGCAGTTTGGTCTGGCGGTGGGCCCCCTGGCCGGTTGGTACCTGACTCAGGGCAAAGAACTCTTCTCTCTCTATATGATAGGTGCTGTCTTTCTAAGTGTGGCTGGCTTTGGCATGCTGGCCCTGCGTAAGTTTGGTGTGAAGGCGCAGCAACAGCCTTCTCAACCCTTACCTGAAGAACCCTAACTCTACTCAAACGCATGTGCCTGCTCATCATCATTCGCAATCCGGACCCGCAGTTCTCGCTGCTGGTAGCTAGCAATCGGGATGAAGATCGCAGTCGCGAGTCGGCGCCACCGGGGCTTTTTGTTGGCGCCACCCATCGCATACTGTCACCGCGGGATAAGCGCGCTGGCGGTACCTGGTTGGCGGTCAACCAACATGGCATGTTGGCTGGCTTGACCAACATTTCAGGTGCCGCGGATAAGGCTGGCTGCGCCAGCCGTGGCCTGTTGCCACACCTGGCCCTGGACGAGATGGATTTACAGGCCGCCGCCGAGGTGGTGGCCAAGGCTGTGGCGAAGGATCGCTTCAATGCTTTTCAACTGTTGCTGGCGGATGCCTCCGGCGCCATTGCCATGCGCTATCTGGATGGTGAGATGCAGCAGCAAGCCTCCGATGCCCAGGTGTTGACCCTGACCAATGAGCACCGCTTGAACGAATTGGAATTGCCGCAGACACAAGATGCCTTGGCCGAGGGTTTGGATGCTACCCAGCGTCTGCTGTCCCTGCGGCCCACACTGCTGCAGGAGCGTGGCCCCGGCGGGCATGCGGCACTGAAGCGGGGCAAGAAGTACGGCACCGTTTCAAGTTCGCTATTGGCAGTGCCCAAGCAAGGTAGTGAAGGCCTGCTTTGGCACTACGCCCACGGTTCGCCGGACATCACCGCCTACCGCAACTACAGCAATCTGGCGCGGCGGCTGCAGGCCTGACAGTCTGAACAGCTATTGCTTTTCTAGCTTCTTCTTCAGCAAGCGCAGGTTGTTGCCCGCATCCCGGTGGCCAATGCGAGCCAGCTCTCTCTCGGCGTCGCTGGCATCGTCGCTGTCCAGAACGCGCTGCGTTTCCACCAGGGCCCGTTCATAACACTGCACCGCCCGCTGCAGGTTGGCTGGGGTGTCCAGGTGGTAGTGCAGGACCACCGCCAGGTCATTGAGGATTTGGCCCGAGTTGGGGGCCACCTCCAGAGCCTGTTCGTAGGCGAGCAGGCTTTCCTGGTACTTGCGCGTGTCGCGACACAGCAGGGCGTAGTTGTTCCAGTCGTCCACGCTGTAGGTGATGAGTGCCAACACATGATTAAGGTCCCGACTGCTGCCCATCTTGCGCTTGTCCATGCCACGCTTGGCCAGGAAGCGGATTAGTTGCAGCACTTCGTCCTTGGTGTCCTGGTCTTGGATGCTGTTGACGAAGTTGGCAAAGCCGGTGGGATTGATGTTGGCCAGCTTGGCGCCATGGGCCAGGGCCGGGTCTTCTTCTTCCTGGTACCAGGCCGAATACATGGCGTAGTAGTAGGCCATTTCGTACTGGGCATTGGCCTTGACCGAGATGAGGAATTTGGCTTCCGCCAGCTTAAGCTTTGCCTTCTTGTTGCCTTCAATGGCATGGGCCTGGTTCAACAGGGCGTGGGCGGTATACCAGTCCAGCAGGCCGGCCTTGCCTTCTTCCGCTCCTTCTTGTTGGCGGTAGCTGTCCGCAGCCTTGCTGTAGAACTTCTCCAGCTTGGCCAGGTCCAGTTCCTTGGCGATCCAGTCGTGGCTCACCGCGACGTGCGGATCCACCCCAAGAGCTTCCCCGTACTTGGCCACCGCCATCTTGGCATTGCTGTTCCAGGCATAGACGTCGCCCAGCTTCTTGTAGGCCGGCGCCCGTTGTGGGTCCACGGCAATGGCCTTGCTGAAGTGTTGAATGGCCTGCTCGCTGGCCTGCTTCACTTTTTGCATGGTTTCCTTGCTGGTGTCGGCGCCCTGCTCGCCCATGGCTGTCCTTCGCTTCTTGAAGTCATCGAAGCTCAGGTCACCCAGGACGATGTAACCACCGGGGTGGTTGGGGTGCATGCGCACCAACTCTTCAGCATGCTGGCGAACCTTGTCGAATTCAGCCAACTGATACAGGCTGTTGGTCAAGATCAGGCGGGCTTCGCGGTGGCTAGCTTCGGCGGCGATGACCTTCTTGGCTTCGCGCACCGAGTCCTGGAAGGTGAAGGTGACGTTGGTGTCGAAGTTGCCGGTCTCTTGCCACTGTTGGCTGGCACTCAAGTTGTAGACCCGGGCCATGCTCACAGTGTAGCCCAGATCGCCGGGGAACTGGGTGCGCGCCGCTACCAGGGTGTCCAGGCAGTCGTCGTAGCGCTGCAGTTGCTCAAGGCATTTCACGGCAGCGTCGTAGAATTCGCGATCCTGCGGTCCTTCTTGCACGCATTGCATGCACAGGTCGCCGGCTTCCTGGCTGCTGCCCTTCTGCATGGCGGCCATGGCGGTTTGCCGCAGACTGGGCTGGCTGGGTTGGGTTGTAGGTTGCTGGGTTGCAGGTGGCTCCTGCTTTTCGGTCTGCGGTTTGCTTTCTTGCGCGAAGGCCGGGAAGGAAATGCTCAGCAGCATGCTGAGTTGGATGAGAGTTGCTTTCATTTGGGGTCTTGCGTGGTTTGTTCCAGGGCCTCTACGGCTTGTAGATGTTGAACGCTGGCGCGTTCTTTGAAAGGGGTGTAGGTCAGGGATTTGTCCAGGGCTGCCCGGGCTCCGGCAGCATCTTTGTGGTGGGTCAGCCGGGCGTAGCCCAGGTTCTCCCAGGCGTCGCCGGTGACTTCCTGGAGTTCAGCCAGCTCCGCTGCATCCGCCGGCGGGTCGTCGGCAAGTCTGGCTTCGCCCACGGCGATGACCTTGCGCAGGCTGGCCTCGGCAACGTCCAGGTCCTGGTGCAGGTGGTAGATGAGCATCAGGGCCACATCGTTTTGTAGCCGCAGGTTGTCTGGCTCCAGGCCTTGCGCCCGCTGGTAGGAAGCCAGGCTCTGGCTGAACAGCTGCTTGGCGGTCTCCTTGTTGCCGGAAGCTTCCATGGCCGCACCCAGGTCCCGGGCGAATAAGCCATGGTTGTTGGCGAAGTCTGCATCGGTGGGAATGGTGGCACTGGTTTTGGCAGTGAACTGCACCAGCTTTTTTGGGTCCTGCTGGTTGTAGTAGTGCTGAATGATCCTGGAGAGGCCCTGCTTGATGCTTTGCTGGTTCTTGCCAGAGGGGGCGTTGACCCGGTCGGGGCGTTGGCTGGCGGCGGCCAGAAAAGCGTCGCCGGCTTTTTCGTACTCTTGCAGACCCAACAGGCAAAAACCTTGCTGTGCCTTGCAGTTGCCAATCCACGCCTTGCTGCTGGTGATGTAGTCGGCGTTCAGATTCATTGCCTGGGTGAAGGCCTGTTCCGCTTGCTTGTGCAGTTGGATGATTTCAGTGGCCTGACTCTGCATGTCCAGGCTATCTGCTTGATTGAAGATGGCCCGGCCCAGGTACCATTTGCTGGTGGCGTCCTGGCGCTGGGACAGGGTGGCGATGGCATGGCTGTGCAAGCCGGTTTCCTGGGCCAGATTCACCAGAGCTTCTATAGCTTGGGGGATGGCTTGCGGGGCGTTTGGTTGCCGCTGCAAAAAGCGTTGGTAGATGGCCATGGCTTGATCGTTGGCGCCGGCCCACTGTTCAAGGTTGACCCAGTTTTTCAGCAAATCCTCACTGAGCTGCTGCCCCTGGGCAGCCTCAATGGCGCGAAAGGCATTGCGTGCCGCCTGCAGCTCTTCGCCCAGTTCCGTGCCTTGTTGGCGGCCGGCCACATACAATTGCTTGGCGGCCAGGGCGGTGATGGTTTGCGTCGCTACCAGGATCTCTGGGTCCAGGTTGCCGGTTTTTCCCATTTGCGAGAGCAGGGCAGCGGCAATCTGTCTGGCGTTGGCAAATTCGCCACTTTCGTAGTTGGCTTGGGCCAATTGCAGCCGTGGCGGCAACAGCGTCGGGTCCAGTTCGACGGCGCGCTGCAGGTTCAAACGGGCGTCCGCCAGTAGGCCATCGATTTGTCCCGCCGAGCCCTTGGCGGCAATGCTTTGTTTGGCATAGGCCAGGGAGTAGCTTCCCTGGGTTGCATGGAAAGGGGCATGGCCCCGCATCTGCTGGGCAACCCGGTCCAAGATCAGCAGGGCGCTGTCGTAGTCTTCTTCTTGCACCAGGCTCTTGGTCTTGGCCAGGATGTCCTGGAACTTTGCGGCGCGGGGGTCAACAAGGACGGCGCCCTGTTGTTTTGGCTCGGCGCCATCTTTGTTTCGCAGCCAGCGCGCTGCCTCCCTTCGCTGGTAGGGATAGTAGCGCAGCGCTTCGTTCACCAATTCCACGTAGTCCGCATAAGCATGGCCGCGTTCCCGGTGCAGCCTGGCCTGGTTCTGGTAGGCGTCGCCGATGGCTTCTTCCAGATTCTGCCGCTCAGCAAGTGGCGTCTCTTCCTTCATCGCTGACAGTTGCAGCTTGCCCACTTGAATGGCGCGTTGGCAGAGCTCCAGGGCCACCTGGTCGTCCCGATGGAGATGGTAGATGAGCATCAAAGCGCAGTCGTTGATGATGCGGGCGTCGTTGGGTGAAAGCTCCACCGCGGTCTGGTAATGCCCGTAGCTCTTTTCCCACAGGGCCATGGCCTGGGTGGTTGCCAGCTCCTGCTCTTCTGCATTGGCCTTGGCGGCGGCGGTCATTGTCATGACGCCCAGGTCACGAGCGATGAAGGCTGCGTTGTTGTAGACCCAGCCGAACTGCCGGGGATGCACCTGCATGATCTCTTCCCAGAAGGACAGGCCGGCCTGCATGCTCTCGGCTGTTCTGGGCGCCGTGATGGCTCGGCCAAGCCGATCCATCAAGCTTAGATAGTGCTCATATTGGGCGGTGCGGATGACTGGGTAGCCCTCCGGGTCCATCAGCAGGACCCGGTCGGTGGTCTTGTAGGCTTGCAGCAGGCGGGTCTTGGCTTGTGTCAGGTTGCCGGCGCCGATGAAGATCTTGGCCTGCATCAAGTTGCTCAGCGCCATCCAGTGTTGGCAGTCTTGGCTCCAGTTTGGCCTGATTTGCACGCAGGTCTGAAAGCTGCCTGCCGCCTCCTGGAAGGTCTGGATGGCCTTTTGTGTGTTGCCACCGCTCTGGTGGTGTTCGCCTAGTTGGAACTGGGCAATGCCCAGGCTGAAGTGCATGCCGGCGCTGCCGCCTTCGCTTTGCAGTAGATTCTTGTAGGTGGCGACGCACTGTGCTGGTTGCTTCAGGTCATCGATCCACACCTTGCGGAAGCGCGCATGCAGGTCCGCATCGTCCGGTGCATGACGCAGGCCCAGCTCCAGTTGATTGAGTTCTTCCTTGGGGCGGCCCAGCCAGGAAAATACCAAAGAAGAATTCAGGTAGGCGGGTCCAGGCAAGATGTTCTTGATGAACTCCAGCCGACTGAGCACCGCCTGGGCTTTGCGTTGGGTATCTGCCGACAGGAAATCCCTGACTTCCATCTCTTGACGTCGGGCATCCACAAAGATCTGCATCTCATTGTTTGCAGCCTGCAAGATTGCGCCGGCAACCATGGTGGCGGGAGCTCCAGTGCTGCGATACTGCTCGGCAGCGATCAGTGCCTGATCCTTGCCCTTGTTGAATTCACCCTTCATCAGGAAGGCGTCGGCGAGGAAGAGATGGGTGGCTGGATCCTGGGAGTCAAGCTTCAGGGCCAGTCGCAGGTTGCGGATGACGTCGTCCAGGAACTGTCCCGCGTACTGGGTCCTGGTATTCACCAGTCCCATGTTGCCCTGGGCTGCGAGCAGGCGGGCTTCCCGTAGTTTTGGCTGCTGATTCAACAGCTCGTCGGTGATCAACAGGGCCTCGTCGAACTCTCCCAGTTGTAGATGTTGGCGGGCCTCCTGCAGTCGGTCTTGCACTGCTGCGGGGCTTTGTTGCGGGGTGCCGGTGCCGCCGCCCCCTGAGGAGGCGCAGCCAAAACAGACCAGGAGCCCTAGACAGACCAGGAGCAGGGAGGAAGAGAAGCTTTTCATAAACAGGTCCAACAAAGCCAGGGGTCGGGCTTTGGGGAGGAGGGATGGGGCCTAGGCGGGGCGACCGGGGGCGGGGATTTTCCCATCCCGCTGGGTCTGCGGCAAGCATCTCTACCCCTGATTCGGCAGTTCCTAAATCAAGGAATCCTTGCCAAGTGGCCGATAGCGAGGGGGGTTGGCATAGCAGGTGATAGGTCAAGAGTGAGCGAATCCGCAGTCATTCAGTTCCAGGAGAGCTTGAACCGGGAAACGGTGCAGGGAGTGCTCTGTAAAGTGGACGAGGCGGTGCAGGCCGGATCGGACCCCATTATCCTGGATCTGGCACCGGTGGAGAACTTCGATTCCGCCGGCATGGGGGCGGTTTTGGAGGGCCTGCGCCTGGCCCGGCAGCAGGGTCTGCAGGTGAAGTTGAAGGGTGTCTCCCGCGCCATGTTGGATTTCTTCTCCCTGGTCTGTGTGGATCGCCTCAGTGCAGCCCCATCTGAGGTCAAGGGTCGAGAGAACCTGGTCTGGCAGGTGGGCGCCAAGGTGGAGCCCATGCTGGTGATCCTGCAGGGCATCGCTGGCCTGGCCCTGGATGTAATGCGTGGCGTCTTTGTGGCGCCGTTTCGCGGCAAGGCCGTGCGCCTGGATCGTTCTGCGGCGGAAACCGAGATGTCGGCCCTGGGGGCCTTGCCCATTGTCTGCCTGATCGGTTTTTTACTGGGTCTGATCCTGGCCATGCAGGCCTACGTCCAGTTGCGGGTCTGGGGAGCTGAGATCTACATGGCGGACATGGTGGGCGTGTCCGTGCTCTACGAAATTGGACCCTTGATGACTGGCATCATCCTTGCCGCTCGCTCCGGCAGCAGCAACGCCGCACAGTTGGGCTCCATGGTGGTGAGTGAAGAGATCGATGCGCTGCGCCAGATGGGGGTGAACCCGGTGCGCTTCCTGGTCATTCCCAAGGTCCTGGCCTTGTCCTTCTCGGTGCTTGCCCTGTGCCTTGTGTTTGATGTGGTAGCCATGGCAGGTGGTGCGTTGTTTGCCTACGGCGTCGCCGGCATCGAACCCTGGGCATACAAAGAGCAGACGCAACAAGCACTGGGCCTGGGCAGCTTCTTTTTGGCCAGCATCAAGTGCGTTGCCTTCGGTAGTTGCATCGGTGTGGTCTCCTGTTCCCTGGGTCTGGGGGTCAAGGGCGGCAGTGAAGGAGTCGGTCGCGCTACCACCAACGCCGTAGTTTTGAGCATCTTCATGATCATTATTCTGGATGCCTTCTTCGTTGCTGTTCAACAATTCTGGCCTCAATGATAAGTCGATCGAAAATCATTCATCAGCCGCCTCGGAGCAGCAAGCGATCCACAGACGATATCGTTCGGGCCATTGCGGTGACCACGGTCTATGAAGATCGGCAGGTACTCAAGGGCATTGACCTGGCCATTCGCCAGGGTGAGGTGTTCGTCATCATGGGGCCCTCTGGCTGTGGCAAGACCACCATGCTGCGTCATCTCTGCGGGCTGGCGGAGCCCAGCATGGGGTCGGTGTTTGTCAGTGGTAAGGACATCTACAACCTGCCCGAAGCGCAACTGCGCGAACTGCGTTTGCGCACAGGTCTGTCCTTTCAGGGCGGCGCCCTGATGGGCAGCTTGACCGTGTTGGAAAACGTCTCTCTGCCCCTACGCGAGAATACCAACCTGTCCGACTCGCTGATTCGGCAGATCGCCCGGATGAAGTTGGACATGGTGGACATGCTGCATGCGCAGGACTTGTTGCCGGCCAACCTGTCCGGCGGCATGAAGAAGCGGGCCGCCATTGCCCGGGCCATTGCCCTGGACCCGGACATCGTTTTTCTGGATGAGCCTTCCGCCGGCTTGGATCCCATTACTGCCGCTGGCGTGGACAACTTGATCTGCAAGCTGAATCAGGTCTTCGGCATCACCATGATCGTGGTGACCCATGATCTGGAGTCCGCCCACTGCATCGCCGATCGCGCAGTCATGTTGCTGGAGGGCAAGCCTCTGGTGATGGGGACGCGAGATGAGGTGTGGGGCAGTCAGGATAAACGGGTGCAGGATTTTCTAAAACGACGCATGCCGGAACAAAGCAAAGCGGCGATGGATATCACCAAGCTCATCAGCATCTAGTGGTGTGATGCGCTCTGTTGGGGCATTTTCAGTGCAGCGCGTGCGCGACCGACTTTTTCGAGGATCTCGTCGGCGGCCTTGGTCCAAACAATCGGCTTCGGATCGTCGTTGTGGTTATCGATGTAGTCCATGATTGCTTTCTTGAGTTGAGGGACGCTGCGAAACGCGTCGCGCTTCAGGCGTTTTTGATCAAGATTGCGGAAAAACCCCTCCACGATATTGAGCCACGAGCTGCTTGTCGGGATGAAGTGCATGTGGAATCGCGGATGGCGCTTCAGCCACCGCTTAACCTTCTCATGCTTGTGTGTGGCGTAGTTGTCGGCGATGACGTGCAGATCGAGTTCAGCTGGAGTTTGCTCGTCGATCATTCTCAGGAACTTGATCCACTCCTGATGTCGATGTCGCTTCATGCAGGTTGCGATCACTTCGCCGTGACCCAACTCGATCGCGGCGAACAAGGTGGTTGTTCCGTTCCTCTTGTAGTCATGAGTCATCGTGCCGCATCGACCCTTGACCAGTGGAAGGCTCTTCTGGGTCCGATCGAGAGCCTGAATTGACGTCTTTTCGTCCGCGCTAAAGACGAGTGCATTCTCGGGTGGATTCAGGTAGAGACCTACCACATCGCGCAGCTTCTCTTCGAACCGAGAATCGTTGCTGACCTTGAACGTCTTCACCAAGTGAGGTTTCAGACCGTTGGCCTTCCATGTGCGGTGGACCATCGACTGCGTGATTCCCATCTCCTCTGCAAGGAGTCGCGTGCTCCAGTGTGTCGCGTTCGCGGGGATCTCTTGCGTAGTCATGCGGATGATCTCACTCTCAACTTCCTCGTTCGCACGGGGACGACCTCCCCGAGGAAGGTCCTTCTCTATACCAGTGAGGCGATGCTCGCTGAAGCGGTTTCGCCAACGCCCCACAGTGTGTCGCTTGACCCTCATCTCCTCAGCTATATCCGCATTCGAGTAGCCATCAGCGGCAAGAAGGATCATTCGGGCTCGCTGAGCTTGCCTCACCGAAATTCTCCGACTGCGTGACCAATTCGTCAGGGTGCTTCGCTCGCTCTTGGTAAGTTGAATCTCTACTGCAACGCGCATCGTCTTGCCTCCAACGATACCTACGCACCGCAAGCGTAGGGAGGCTTAATATAAAGGCCTACTAATTCTGCGTCATACCACTAGGCCAAGAGTAAAACGCCATGAACTATCACAATCGAAGATTCAAGATCGGACTGCTGGTGCTGGGATCCTGCGTCATGTTCGTCAGCATGGTGCTGTTCATTCTGGGGTCCAGCCTCAGCTCCAGCACGGTTACCTACTACATCCTGTTCCAGGAAAGCGTGAAGGGCATGGTGGTGGGCTCCAAGGTGAACTTCCACGGCATTCCTGTGGGCTCGGTCACCAACATCCGCTTCGTCAGTGGTAACACCCAGGTGGAAATTGGCGTGGAGGAAGACATCGCCATGATCCAGGATGTGACCCGGGCGCACATGGATCGTTTGCTGGTGACGGGTCAAGTGACGGTGGAGCTTGAGGGTTATCAGAAAGGTGGGGAGCCATTGCCGGAAGGTGCATTGATCCATGCCACTCTCTCACCTATGGATGAGCTGGCCCAGTCCCTGCCCAATGTGGTGGCGGGCACGGATAATCTGCTCAGCGAACTGGCGCTGCTGGCCCGTGCTGTGCGCCAGGTTTTTGATGAAGAAAACCTGGGCAATGTGAAGAAGACCTTGGGCCACGTGGCTGCGTCTTCGCAACGGCTGGATCCTTTGCTTGCTGAAACCGAGGAGGCAGTGGCAGCCCTGCGGCCTGCTCTGGGGGAGATGGAGGCTAGCTTCCGAGCATTGACCAAGGTGGCCCAGAGTAAGGATTGGTCCGAAGCCCTCAGTGCTGCTCATGGCGCCATGGTGAAGTTGGATGCCATTGAAGGCGAGGTGCTGCATCTGGTAGGGGACTTACGCGGCCTGGCTTCCGGCAGTCGTCGGGAATGGTTGCAGGCTCTGGTCACTGCCAAAGACGCGTTGCAGGAAGTGCGAGATCTGGCGCGCAATCTGCGCATGGCACCCAATTCCATGATCTTTGGTCGGGACGTGCAGGAGATACGCGTGCCGGCGGCACCCGCCGCCCGCGGAGGAAACTAATATGAAGTACCCAAGCATGACTTTTTCAGCGCTGTTCTTGCTGCTGCTCTCAGCCTGTGGATCAGTGCACTTGCCTGAGCAGAACTATTACCGTCTGCTGCCACCGCAAGCCCTGGGTGCGGCTTCTCGCGACCAGGGTTATGTATTGCGGGTGCAAAGCGTGCGGTTGGCTTCCAGCCTGGCTCACGACCGGTTGATGGTTTCCCACAGTCCGGTGCGCCTGCAGGCCTACGAGTTCCACAACTGGGTCTCGCCTCTGGATCAAATGGTGGAGGATGTGTTGATCACCGGCTTGAGTCGGCAGACCGCATTCTTACAGGTGAAGGATGCGGGAGACGGCTACGGCGAGGACCTTTGCCTGAACGCCCGCATCCTGGACTTCCATCAGGTGCAGCACAATGGGCAGTGGTCCGGGCGGGTGAGCGTGGCGGTCAATCTGTGCACCAGCAAGGATCAGCACTCGCTCTTGCAGGAGGAGTTCAGCGCCACAGTGCCCATGCAGGGCTCGGATCCGGACGCCTTGGTGCTGGCTCTTTCCAGCGGTCTGTCCACGGTGATGACTGACATGGTAGCCCGCTGCGAAGAAGAGTTGGCTCAGCACATGGCGGATTCGCAAGTGAGTCCGGCGCATCAGTTGCAGGTGCCTGAACCACAAATCCCTGAACCGGCGGTTCCTTTGCCGGCAAAGTAGCTAGGCTTTGCTGGATGGCAGGCAAACCCAGTAGCACTCCCAAGGGTCAATCCACTCTGGCCACTCTGGTCTTTGTCTACAACGCCGACAGCGGTGTGTTCAACACCCTGGCGGACATGGCGCACAAGGCCTTTGCCCCAGACACCTACGCCTGCAATCTCGGTAGGTGTCAAGGTAGTTGTCGCCTGAAATGTATTCATCATGCTGCCTCCGCAGCTGCATGATGGGTGTTCGGGTTGAGCCTGACAGTTTCGATGCGCGACCAATCCCGCACGTTTCCTGACCAGCGCTCTGGATTTCGTGCACGGGCTTTTTCATACACTTCCCGGCGTTTTGCCAGGATGACAATGTCTTCCCCCGCATGGCGTTGAGCAGGGGTTACAAACTTGATGCCGCTATGCCGATGCTCGTGCCGATACCACTGGACAAACGCCACCAGCCAGGTCCTCGCATGCTCCAACGATTCAAATGGTCGGGCAGGATACTCTGGACGGTATTTGGCTGTTTTGAAGAGGGACTCTGAGTAGGGATTGTCGTCACAGACACCAGGCCGGCTAAATGAAGCCATGACGCCGAGTTCTTCAAGCTTTGCCAGCATAGTGCTGCCCTTCATTGGACCACCGTTATCGGAGTGAAGAGCCAAGCTGTCAGGATCCACTCCCTGCGCATCACAAGCCGATTGGATCAAGGCTGCCGCCAATACCTGGCATTCTTCCTCATAGATGGCTTCGCCCATGATGTCTCGGCTGAAGACATCGATGATCGTGTACAGGTAGTAAAACTTCCCGCGGATCGGGCCAGGCAAGTAACTGATGTCCCAGCTCCATACTTGGTTGGGTGCTGTTGCCACCAGTTCGCGGGGATGGTGATGTGTTGCTGGCTTGGCAGCAGCGCGATGCTTGAGCTGCTTTTCCTCGCGCAAGATTCGATACATCGTGGATTCAGATGCCAGATAGATTCCTTGATCGGCCAGCCTCGGCACGATCTGACTGGGAGAAAGGTCGCGATACTCTGGAGAGTTGAGGATTTGCAGGATCATACTTCGCTCAGCAGAGCTGATCTTGTTGCCGACCACGCTCTTTGGGCCAGCTCGCCGATCTTCACCGATGCCCTGCCGCTTCCAGCGTTGTAGTGTCCTTGAATCTACGCCAAGGGTCCCACACGCCTTGTGCAGCCGGGCACCGTTGTTGATGGCTTCTGTGACCAATCCTAAAATCAGGTCTCGCTGCTCGTGGGTGTGTCGCTGTCCTCGTCCCCCCAGATCTCTTGGACTTTTTTTTGGAGCACCAGCAAAGCTGCAGCCTCGGCCAAGGCCTTGTCCTTGCGGCGGATCTTCTTTTCCAGTGCTTTGATCTTCTTCGCATCCGGCGAAGCACCATGTCGCTTGGCCTTCTTGGGGTTGCTGAAAGCGGATTGTGCCGCCTCCATGACTAGTTTGCGCCAGTTTTCGAGCTCGACAGAGTGCAGTCCCTTTGACCTCAAAAACTCTCCCAGATCCTCCTCGGCCACTTTCATGGCCTCCATAACGACCTGCACCTTCTCTTCTGGGGTCCACTGACGTGGACTTTTCGATCCCTTCTCGGGCTTGCCTCCTGTACCGCTCATCAAGGAAACGGTACGTGCTTCCCTTACCCAACGCCAGAGGGTCGATTGGGCAACTCCAACCTCTGCTGCCAAATCCGGCGCAGTTATCCGAGAAGGACCAGTGTCGGTCATTCGCTGGACCATGCGCACTTTGAAACCATTGCTGTAAACCAAGAATCATCACTCCACCGCCCCACTGGATAACTTGTGGAAAACTCGCCCCCCATGGGGGGCGTTCACCCTGCGGGTGAACTTGTTGGATCGAGCCCAACCAAAGCAAGCTTTGGTCGGGTCCCCTCGATCCTCAGAGGCGACATCTATCCTGACACCGGGGGATCTCTGCGCCATCACCCACTCAACCTTCGGCATGCGCAAGGCATGGAAGGCTTTCCTGCAGGAGCTGGATATGCCCATGCAGTTCTTGCACCGGGATGAGTTGGGTGCAACCCGGCACATGGGTGACACTTTTGTACGGGCACATGGGTAACACTTTCTGGGGGAGGCAGGATTGCGACCCACAATGCTCATTTTCAGGGATTCAGGGGCTAGAGCATGGGGGGAGCCTCTTGAGCCAGGGAAATGAGGATTTCGGCAAGCGACCCCCCATATTCGCTACTCAGTATATGGGCCCTCCCCCCTACTCGCTGATTTTTGGCAGGGGGATCACGACCCTGGACCGCTCATGCAGCACTCCCAGCTGCATGCAGCCGAGATGGACAATCCATACGTCGTCATCCACATGTTCCAGGCCGATGCTCTCGCCTACCAGTGCATCCCCTATAAAGACATAGCCTCCAGCCCATTTCATGGTGCCATCCTTTCGCACTTGTCGGACAGCAAAGTCATCTGAGTATTCATGCTGCGGCAGCCTTGAAGGCATAGTCCTCCGCGAAGGCGCGTAGACTTCGGCTGGCACTTGCATGTCTAGAGCTTCATGCGGGCGCTCTTCATTGTAGATGGATTGAAATCGTGAAAATGCAGCCTGCTGGGTTCGAATTGTTTTGTAAGGAGGGTTGGCAGTCTCTGCCTTCAAGGTTTCATGAAATCGCTCGTGACGACCATTCTGATCTGGTCTACCTGGCTCAATAAACATTGGTCGAATTCCAAGCCGTATCATCCAAACTCCTAAGCGAGAAATCCCGCCAATGCCCCTCGACCCAAACGGAGACCCGTTATCGCTAACCCGGACTATTCACGAGTGTGCTGTTGATCGCGATTTTTTGGTCCTTGCTGGCCGGCATGGTGAAGAATCAAGGGGATTTGCTTTCGACACTCTGAAGTGAGCGTTGGCAAAGGTCCATGGGCCTGAAATATCGCCGGAATGGCCACCTCCGTACAGTCCCGTGGCGCAGTAGATGCGATGCAGTTGGATTCCATTCGGCGCTACGCCGTCTTTGGTCTACCGCGAGCACTGACAGCACATGCTGCACGCTCCCACAATTCTACCCATGGATAACATTTCGGCAGATGGACCACTACCCGACGCACTGATTCTTGTACGCGAGCTGCGACCTTGATCAACATTTCCCGAAATCGCCCTACCTGGGTGCGGCCTGCATCAGTCCGACGAAGGCGCCAGCGCAGCTCCTGGTAGAGCAGATACGCCGTAGCCGTCATCAATACTCGGAATTGATTGGCGATGTAGCTTGAGCAGCTTGTGCGATCAATGTCGAGATCATGCAGTAGTTCTTTGATGCGGTTCTCGGAATCACCTCGACCACGATAGATCTTGTACACGTTTTCCGGTGTGTGCCGAAGATTGGTGATCACAAATCGAGGATTCGACTTTGCACTTCTTCCTTCATACTGCAGCACCTCAGCTTTGAGGATGACCCTCCGCTCGCGATTCCATGACTTTGCACGGTAAGCAGCCTCTCCAAAGAGTTGGATGGATTCGTTTTGGCGAGCAGAGAGCGTCTGGGCCATGGTCATCCAATCCTTGGCTTTCGCTTTGAGGACGCTGTTGCTGGCCATTGCGACCACATACTCGACTTTTAGATCTTCAAGCGCAGCGATGATCCTTGGGTTTGCAAAGCCGCCATCTAACCGTACACGAATCTTTGCTTTCGGGAATCGGTACCTGAGCTCGGCGACCGTCCGCTGCAACAATGGAATGCATCCTCGGTTTGCCGTTGAGTTCCCTGGTCGAAGCCGAGCGGAGAAGAGAAATTGATCTGGATGACCATCCACTGACAAAAAGCCAAGGAGAGGATGGAAACACCAGGTGTCGTAGTAGCCATTGAAAAAGCTGAATGCTTGCTGACCATGGGTGGGATCGTCAGTGGAATCAAAGTCGATGGTGATGCGCTTTGGTCGCCGATGACGCTTCTTGAGCAGACCAATAGCTTTCTTCTCCAGCCAACGTGTGGCTTGTACAGCCTCTTTTGCCGTGGGCATGTTTTCAAACCGGGATAACGTCGGTTGCGATGCCAGCTGATCTTCGCCAAGTGCATCCATGCCGCTGATCATTTTCAGGATCGGGTCATTTGCCATTTTGGCTGCGTCGTTGCCATCGCTGTAGCCCATGGCGATGGAAAACACACGTTGCCGGAGAATCGTCAAAAAGTCGTGTGTTGTGCGGCCCGGATTGCGTCGATCGCAAAATTGAGCTGCAAGTCCGCTGGTCAGGCCGAGTTGCTGATCGAGCTGGCCAAGCAGGATTGCACCGCCATCGGAGCTTTGTCCTTCTGCGTCAAAGATGGGGACGACGGACTTCTTGGCGATGTCTGGAAGAATAACAGACTGTTGAGTAGGCTTGGCCATGCGGATTGTGGTGTCGTTTGTTCCAAGTAGCGTGTAGTTACCACTTAGTACGAATGATCCACAGTCCGCGGTTTACCTATTCATGAATAGTCCAGGCTAAGCATGTAGAGAGGTAGGCCATACTGCCTAAATGCACCTGCCAAGCAGCGGCGCACGTCCAACAGCTTCGGCGAGACCAATGCACGGCACTCCAGCGACAGGCGGCTAAAGGCATCATTCACCGTCAGTGGATCACAGCGAGTGCCATCTCCGACACAAAACCAGCCCTTGTAGTCTATGGACCAAACGTCATTGGGTGCTTGTGGTTGAATCAACGACAATGTACTGGGCTGCCGCCGCAAACGTCGGGGACGAGACATGACGACACCCGCCCGTTTCAACACAGCATGCACTGTGCTCCTTGCCGGCAAAACTTCTTCCGGGTGCTCTCGTGCCAGTACAGCTCGGATCTTTTTGGATCCCCAAGTTGGGTAGTGTTTTCGTACCCGCAAAATCGCCGCCTCCACTCTTGGTGGGGCTTGATTGGGATGCCGCTTTGGCGCTCTGGATCTGTCCCGTAGACCTTCAGGTCCTTCATCACGATATCGAGCCAGGATCTTGTAGCCAGTTTTCCGGCTAACCCCAAACCGCTCGCACAGTTCTGTCATCGACAGGCGGCCATCTTGGTGGGCCGCCACAAACTTCAAACGCTCATTCACAGGGTCTGTCTCGCACCAGGTCATCCGGCACAAGAGACCCCAGCGCCACCCCAAGGCCACGCCAAAGTGTTACCCATGTGCCCGGACTGATTTGTTACCTATGTAACCGGTCCGGACCGTTGCGAGCCAATTACGGTCTAGAGGATGTTCACTTGCCGGCGATCTTCCTTTTGCGAGACGCAGATTTGTCACTCTGGATAGATGCGGCGTCCCTAAACGCTTGTGGCAGCATGTCGGAGTTGCAGCAATGCATGCGAGACAAGTTTACAGAAGAGTGCGGGCTTGAGTCATGAAGTGGGTGCTGGATCAGCAATGTGCAGTTGATCTAGCAATTGGTGAACTTTCCTTATGCTTGGAATTGCGAATTAGGGAGAGATGCGGTGGTTGCCCGGGGCCATGGTGAACTACAGTGTTGGGTCCTCTGCTCTTTTTTCACCAACAAACCAAGGTCATGCCATGCGATCCATTCACGCTCTCGCGTTTCTTCTCGCCGCCGCAGCACCACTGCTCTCTCAAGGAATCATCTACACCATTCCCGGGTCTTCCATCTCCGGTTCAAACATCGGTGACGAATTCGGTAAGTCCGTAGGGACTGGTAATTTTAATGGGGATGGATTCGATGACATTGTGGTCGGCATCCCCATGTTTGACCCAGGGTCCGGGACAGATGCAGGAAAAGTTGCGGTCTATTCCGGCAAGAATGGCACCCCCTTGTTCGAGGTAGATGGCAGTGCAGCAGGCGACAACTTTGGCTGGTCGGTGAGTTGTTCGGTAGGCGACGTGGATTTCGATGGCTACTCCGAAATCGTGGTCGGTGCCCCGCTGCATGATACAGGGGGTTTGGATGCTGGGAGGGCCTATGTCATCTCCGGCCAGAGTGGGGCCACCCTCTTTGCATTTGATGGCTTCGCAGCGGGGGTCCATCATGGCTGGTCCGTGAGTGGTGCCGGCGACATCAACCTGGATGGTCACCCCGACATTCTGGTTGGTGCGCCCTTGCATGATACAGGGGGTTTGGATGCGGGGAGGGCCTATGTGTATTCCGGCAAGGACAGTTCAACGCTCCATACCTTTGATGGCATTACAGCAGGCGACAATTTTGGCTGGTCGGTAAGCTGTGTGGGAGACATCAATCTGGATAGCTATTCAGATGTAGCTGTTGGAGCTCCCATGGCTTCCCCTTCGAGTCTTCTCAATGCAGGACAGGCCTATGTGTTCTGGAATCTTCAGGGCGCCGCAGCTTTCACAAGCCGCGATGGCTTTGCAACGGGCGATAATTTTGGTTGGTCTGTGAGTACTGGAGACACCAACGGGGACGCGTATCCGGATCTGATGGTTGGCGCACCCTGCACGGATCCATCCAGTATCAATGATGCCGGTAGCGTGTACGTGTATGAAACGGTGGCAAACTTGATTCCTGTGCCCTTGACTCCCACTGCTCAATACGACGGCTTGGCGGTGGATGATGCCTTTGGACGAGCCATTTGTGGTATTGGCGATGTGGACAATGATGGGGATTGTGACCTCATTGTTGGTGCTCCCGATGATCACGTGTGTGTTCAAGAAGGAAGACTCTTCGTGATCTCTGGCAGCAAACGAACTCTTGTTGCCGATACCCATCTACTATCGGTAGGCGTGGCTAATTCTCAAATCATGACCATCGATGCAGGCATTGCCAATGCCCTGAAGAGCTACTGGCTCTTCACCGGCTTTGCCGCCAGCGGCAGCAGTCCTGGTGTCACCATGGCACCAGGCGTGGTGATCCCGTTGAACCAACCTGATCCCCTCACCAGCTTCGTGATTGGCCTCACCCAGCTTGGTGGCGGTGCGCCTGTCTTTGCTGCTTGGAAGGGTGCTCTGACTGGCGTTGGTAAGGCTTCGCCTTCTTTGAACACCTTTGGCCCAACGCCAGCTCCTCTAGGGATCACCCTGCACCATGCCGCCCTGGTCTACACCTCGAATGGCTGTGGCGCTGGTTGTGACACCTTCCAGTTGGCAACAAACTGGGTGCCGATGACCACGGCACCGTGACGGTGTAAGGTCTCGGTTGTTTTGCAGGGCCAGGCCGTGCCGGGATGAGCGAGAGGCGAAATGCGGTCTACAGAAAGTCGCCTTGTCGGCAATTTTCCTGATGGAAGAAAGCGGGGTCCACTTGTTGGGTAAACAGTGGCGCCCTCAAATCCTGCAAGGGCTCCACTGGCTGGGAGAGCGGCAATATGCTGCTGGTCCTTCGGGGCTGTCCGAAATTGGGGGTGGGCTAGAGAAAAAACTCTAAGGCATTTACTCTAAACGATCTGTGACTGTTCAGGCAGATGACCCCCGTGTATTTTTTGGTCCGATGATAAGGGCGATTGCTCCTTATCTGGTACCAGCTTGGGGTTCGTACACATTGGATTGTGTGCCCGAAGATCCACCGATCTTCCCCAGCCTGCTTTCACTCACTTTTTCTCCACAAAAGGACTCTCTATGCATTTTCCTAAGCTCCTAGTGGTATGACGCAGAATTAGTAGGCCTTTATATTAAGCCTCCCTACGCTTGCGGTGCGTAGGTATCGTTGGAGGCAAGACGATGCGCGTTGCAGTAGAGATTCAACTTACCAAGAGCGAGCGAAGCACCCTGACGAATTGGTCACGCAGTCGGAGAATTTCGGTGAGGCAAGCTCAGCGAGCCCGAATGATCCTTCTTGCCGCTGATGGCTACTCGAATGCGGATATAGCTGAGGAGATGAGGGTCAAGCGACACACTGTGGGGCGTTGGCGAAACCGCTTCAGCGAGCATCGCCTCACTGGTATAGAGAAGGACCTTCCTCGGGGAGGTCGTCCCCGTGCGAACGAGGAAGTTGAGAGTGAGATCATCCGCATGACTACGCAAGAGATCCCCGCGAACGCGACACACTGGAGCACGCGACTCCTTGCAGAGGAGATGGGAATCACGCAGTCGATGGTCCACCGCACATGGAAGGCCAACGGTCTGAAACCTCACTTGGTGAAGACGTTCAAGGTCAGCAACGATTCTCGGTTCGAAGAGAAGCTGCGCGATGTGGTAGGTCTCTACCTGAATCCACCCGAGAATGCACTCGTCTTTAGCGCGGACGAAAAGACGTCAATTCAGGCTCTCGATCGGACCCAGAAGAGCCTTCCACTGGTCAAGGGCCGATGCGGCACGATGACTCATGACTACAAGAGGAACGGAACAACCACCTTGTTCGCCGCGATCGAGTTGGGTCACGGCGAAGTGATCGCAACCTGCATGAAGCGACATCGACATCAGGAGTGGATCAAGTTCCTGAGAATGATCGACGAGCAAACTCCAGCTGAACTCGATCTGCACGTCATCGCCGACAACTACGCCACACACAAGCATGAGAAGGTTAAGCGGTGGCTGAAGCGCCATCCGCGATTCCACATGCACTTCATCCCGACAAGCAGCTCGTGGCTCAATATCGTGGAGGGGTTTTTCCGCAATCTTGATCAAAAACGCCTGAAGCGCGACGCGTTTCGCAGCGTCCCTCAACTCAAGAAAGCAATCATGGACTACATCGATAACCACAACGACGATCCGAAGCCGATTGTTTGGACCAAGGCCGCCGACGAGATCCTCGAAAAAGTCGGTCGCGCACGCGCTGCACTGAAAATGCCCCAACAGAGCGCATCACACCACTAGGAGCCTCCGCGCTCCTCCTTGGTCTCGCCACGGTCCCGGCCCTCGCGCAAACCCCGACCCTGGTCGTGGACATCAACCAGGTACCAATTACCAACGCTGGCTTCCCTACTGCCAAAGGCCTCTCTGGCGCCAACTACTATATTGTGGCCAACGGTGGCGCCACCGGCACCGAGCTGTATGTCACCAACGCCCTTGCCACCCCCGGCAGCGCCACGCTGCTAAAGGATATCCGGGTTGGCACCTCCAGTGGCGTTAGCAGTTCAACTCAGCTCATCGCCTATGGTGGTGGCGACAGCATCCTGTTCGAAGCCAATGATGGGACCAACGGCGAAGAGCTGTGGACCAGTGACGGCACTGCTGTGGGTACCACTCTGGTGAAGGACATCCGTGCCGGCTCCGGCGGCAGTAGCATCGACAAGTTCACCCTGTTCGCTGGCGAAGTCTACTTCCGGGCCAGGGATGCAGGCACCGGCACTGAGCTCTGGAAGACCGACGGTACCGCCATTGGCACCGTGCAGGTCAAAGACATCGCCGTCGGCTCCGGCTCCAGTAGCCCCAACGAATTGGTGGTCTTTGGCGGCAGCCTGTGCTTCAGCGCCGATGAAGGCACTGCTGGTGGTGGCGGTGGTCGCGAGCTCTGGGTAAGTGATGGCACCACGATCGGCACCGTTCGGGTTACCGATCTGAACCCAGGCTCCCTCGACTCCCTGGAAACCAGTATCAACGATGGCCCCATGGTGGTCAACGGCGCGCTGTATTTCACGGCTCAGGATGGCACCAATGGCAAGGAACTGTGGACCAGTGACGGCACCGCCATCGGCACCAGCATGGTGACGGATCTGGTGACTGGCTCCGGCAGCAGCGATCCCCGCAACCTGACGGCGGTGGGTACCAGCCTCTTCATGACGGCTGACAATTTCATGGGTACCGACTTTGGCATCGAGTTGAATGTCCTGGATACCACTGCGGTGACACCTGCTGTGACTCTGGTCAAGGATATCCAAGCTGGCTCAGGCAATGGTAACCCGCAAAGCCTCACCCATGAGCCCTTCACTGGCTTGGTCTACTTCATTGCCAACGATGGCAGTAACGGCACCGAGCTCTGGGTAAGTGACGGCTCCAGTATTGGCACCTACATGGTCAAGGATATCAGGGCGGGCTCCGGCAATGGTGACGTCAAAACCACACGCCGCTCCTAGGTAGCGTGATGTTCGAAGCCGACAACGGCACCGGCGACGAGCTTTGGAGCAGTGACGGTACCCCGGCTGGCACCGTTCTTGTCAAGGTGATCAACACCACCCCAAGCACGACTTCCGGTTCCAATGTGCAAAACCTGGTGGCCATAGGTGTGACCAAGGTGTTGTTCCAGGCCGATGATGGCTCCACTGGCGTTGAGCTTTGGGAAACAGATGGCTCTGCCTTTGGCACCATCTTCAACCAGAACTTCAGGCCCGAAACTCCTGGTCTGACCAAATCTTCCCTTCCCAGCAACACGACTGAATTCAAGGGTAAGCACTACTTCCAGGCTGATGACGGCATTACTGGCAAGGAGCTTTGGGTCACCGACAACACTGCTGGCGGTACCTTCCTGCTGAAGGATATCAACCAGACTCCCAACATTGTGCAGAGCAGCTCCCCCAGCAACTTCTTTGTTGTGGACGACATGCTGTTCTTCACTGCCAACGATGGCGTCAATGGCACCGAGCTGTGGGTCACCGACGGCAGCGCCGGCGGCACTGTTTTGGTGAAAGATCAGGCCATTGGAGCCACCTTCAACGTCAACAGCCGCGAGAAGATTGCCTTCGACGGCAAGATGATCTTCCAGGCCCGTGATGGCTTCACCGGTAATGAGCTTTGGGTCAGCGACGGCACCGCCGCCGGTTCCTTCCAGCTCAGGGACTTCCGCACCGGCGCCAGCTTTGACAATGGCACCCCGGCTCACTTGACCCACTTCAAGGGCAAGATCTGGATGACCGCCCGCGATAATGACGGCACTAGCAACTACGAGTTCTGGACCACCGATGGCACTGTCGCCGGTACCGTCCAGGCCTTTGATTTCAACAGCTCAGTCTTTGGTGCACAGGGCGTTGAGGAGCGCTCCGAGGCCACTGTGGTGGTCCTGGGTGATCACCTCTACTTCGTTGGTGACAGTGGCGACGGCGTCATTGGTTGGGCCCTCTACCGGACCGACGGCACCCTTGCCGGCACTACCCTGGTGAAGGACCTGCGTCCCACCAGCACCAGCCAGGCCATCATCCATGAGCTGCAGGTGGTAGATAACAAGTTCTACTTCCAGGCCAGGTACGACAACGACGTCAACATCGGCTTTGAGCCCTTCGTTTCCGACGGCACCCCAGCCGGCACCGGCTTGTTGGCAGACCTGCGAGCAGGCACCAGCAGTAGTAGCCCCCTCGAGCACAGCTGGAGGGAAGTGAGCGGCGTTACCATGTTCATTGCCAACTCTGGCAACGGCAACGAGTGGCACACCACCGACGGCATCCCTGGTGGCACCACCGCGGAGCTTTTGGACATCAGGGTGGGTTCCAGCGCTGGCGTCAGCCTGAGCAGCACCGCCAATGTCCTCAACACCGGCACCCGCTTTGCCTACTTCAATGGCAATGATGGAACCAACGGTACTGAGCTCTGGAAGACCGATGGCACTGTCGTGGGCACCGTCATGACTGCGGATCTCAACCCCACCGGCAATGGCAATCCCCTATACCAAAACATGGCCCGTGGTGATGTTTCGGTACGCATGGATGCAGGTCTCCTGGGTCAAGAGCCCTACACCTACTTCCCCGGGGCCAGTGGTCAGAACCTGGGCAACGGTTGCAACAAGTCCAACAGCCAGGCCAGCATCCCCCAGATCAGTGCGAATGATCCGGTTCTGGATGGTTTCACCTCGGTGAGCGTTGTCTTGGACACCGATGCTCCCCTGACGCCATGTGTCATCGTTATCGGTGCGCCTGGGCTCACCGCTGCTGGTGGTGGCTGTAACCTCTACACCAGCTTCAACGTCTTCACCGAGTTGAGCACCACCGACGCCAACGGTGACCGTCTCATGTTTGGTGTGCCGGTACCCGTGCCGCTCGACCCATCACTGGTCGGCACCACCGTGGTTTGCCAGGGCGTGGTGGACTCTGCACCGACGAACCCCTTCGGCATTGCCTTCAGCAACGCCCGGGAAGTCACCGGCGGCCTGTAATACCACAGTCTGCCAGGCCTGGCACTTGTGTCGGGCCTAAGGAACAAGCCCCGCCAAGGCATTGCTTTGGCGGGGCTTGTTCTGTTAAGGCTTCTTGGTTACCGGCAGAGGAAGCCAGCAGAGGAACATAGACATGAGGGTCCTGACAGGGAGAATGGCGGCGCCTTGCCTTTAGCCAACTTTCCATAACCAAAGGGTGGCGCTGTTTTCTGGTCTTCTAAGCTAGTCAAGCGAATCTTGCTGTTGGGTGTCCTGCTGGCGCCTGGCTGGTGCCTGTGGAATGCAGGCGCGGTCCATGGCCTTGCCCTACCCAGCGCATTTGGGCCCAGCGCATTTGGCTTGTCCAGTGGTGGAGTCCAGCAAGCAGAGCTCTCAGGCATGCAGGGGCAAGCCGCAGCCCAGCGGCAGCCGGTCCTGCGCGACCCGGCTGCAGGTTTTCAGGCAGCAGGGCTGTCCTCTGCTGCCAGTTCGGGCGTGCTGGCAAAAGCCAGGCTGGAGATCACTGGCTACATCTTGTCGGCAGGGGGCGAGCCCTTGCCGGAGATCATCGTCACTACAAGGAGCGAAGGTCTGATTCGCCAAGTCAGAACTGATGCCCAGGGCTTCTTTCGCATTGAAGGTCTGCCAGCTCGGGACCATCAACTGCTCATTCAACCAAGTACCCAGCATGCCGGCGGGCAAAGGATCGTGCCGGCGGGGGCCAAGGATCTGCAGGTCATCCTGCCCGCCTGGCAGCAGGTGGACCTCCATGGCCTGGTGACGGATGCCTTTGGCGCCAGCCTGTCTGCTGTGCAGGTGAACATGCAGAGCCAGCAGGACGGTTCTCCGCCGCACAATCTGGGAAAAACCGATGCCAATGGCTCCTTCTCTGCCAGGGACCTGTCGGTGGTGGCGACGCATTTGTACCTGCTCAGCTTTTGTAGGGCCGGTTATCAAGAGACCCGTCTGCTTAGAAGCGGCGAGGCCTTGCTGCAGAAGGTTCCATGTCATGTGTCTCTGCAAGCTGAAGGCCAGGCAGCAGAGTTGGCAGAGCAAACTTCCACCAGTGATTTACCCGTTGCGCAGGTGTACCGGACCCAACTCAGTGGACGCCTGGTGAATCAAGCTGGCCTGCCCCTTCCTGGTCAACGCATTTGGCTGCAGCCAAAGGGCATGCCAGCCCTGCAGGTTGTGGCGGATGCCCAGGGGGAATTTGTTTTGTCTGGGATACCAGTGGGGGGGGTGCATTTTTCTTCTGCCAGTGAACCACAGCTGAGCATCCGCGGTCTCACCCTGCAGTCTGGCAGCAAACCTTCCCTGAACCTGACCTTGGACCTGGGCCAGGAGCAGATCTCTGGCAAGGTGGCGGATGCAGCCGGCAAGGACCTGGCCGGGGTTTCTCTGCAGCTCAGCTTTTTTCAAGACCAGCAGGGCCTGCAGTCCCGTAGCGAAAGAAGCATGTTGACTGACCAGCAGGGTCATTTTCGATTTTCCCAACTGGGTCCCGGTGCGCATCGCCTGCAGGTTAGGGCAGCGGGTTTTCGGCCTGTTTCGCGTATGGTTGACACCTCCGAGAGTGCTGCCGAGAGTGCTGCCGAGAGTGCTGAGCAGAAGCTGCAGATCTGTTTGCATCCCCTGTGATGAACCTCATGAAGAAATGCCTGTTCCCTGTGCTGTTGGCCTTGGCCTGTGGCTGCGCTGGTGGCAGTGGTGGTGCGGGGCCGGTGCCCCTCTCTAACGCCACAGCGGTGGCGGGTTCGGACATGGATGTGGTGCGGGGCACCCTGGTGACTCTGGATGGTCGAGGTAGCAGTGATCCTGATATGGACCCTCTCACCTATGCCTGGTTGCAAACCCATGGCGTGGACGTCACCGGTGGCTCCGGCCTGCTCAGTGGTGCCAGACCTGCTTTTCAGGCTCCTGACAGCGTCGGCACTGTTGTTTTTGATCTGCGGGTGAGCGATGGCTTTGGTGTGAGTACGCCCAGCACCATTCAGATCAATGTGATGGAAGAGGTGGCGGATGCCATCTTCGTGGATGGCAATGTGGGGGATGATGTTTTGGGGGATGGCAGCCGAGCCAATCCCCTGGCCAGCATCGCCGCCGGCCTGGCCATGGTCACGGGTCCCGGTCAGGGTGTTTATGTGCGGGCCATGAACGATGGTTCGGCTTACGACGAAAGCGCTGCCACCCTGATGCCCACTTCCTCCACCAGCATGTATGGCGGTTTTGGTGCCAACTGGCTGCGGGACCTGCTGAACACGCCCACCAAGGTCACGGGCGCGGCCATTGCCGTGGAGTTCACCGGCGTCAACCGGGACACCTGGTTCTCCGGCTTCGCTATCACCGCTGTAGATTCGTCGGGCCCGGAACAGCACAGCATGGCGCTGTTTGCCCATGACGGATTTGCCAGCCTGATTGTGCAAGACAACCGTTTGCAGGCAGGCAATGTGGGCGCTGGATCCCATAGCCTGGCGGGCAGCTCCTATGGGGTGTTTGCCATGGACCTGGATGGTCTGGTGCTGCGCCGCAATGAGATTCGCGCTGGTCGCGGTGGTCTGGGCAGTCCAGGTGTGTTGGGCGTTACTGGCCTGGCTGCCATCAGTGATGGCGGGGCGGGAACCATTACCGATGGTGGTGTCCCCGGTGCGGGCGCGGTGGCCGGCGCCATCGGCTTTCGTGGTGGCGACCCGGGTAAGGGCGCCAGTCAACCTGGGCAGAATGGCAGTGGCCCCTTTGCTGGTATGGGTGGCGGGCAACTTATCCTGGCCATGCCCGGCGGCAGTGACACCAATGGCGGTGGCCAAGGAGGCGTGGGTGGACAGGGCGGACCAGGACCTGGCGACCTGGATGTAGCACTGCACTTCCGTGGTCTGGCCGGCTCTGCTGGTAGCGAAGGTGCTATCGGTCTAGGTGGCAGTGGTGCTGGTGGTGGCGTCTCTGGTCCCACGGGAGTCAACGGTGGCGGCGGTGGCGGTGGCGGTGGTGGCGGTGCCGGCGGCCAGGGTGGCGGTGGCGGTAGCCCCGGCGGTGCCTCCATTGCAGTGGTGCTGCTGAACTTGTTCACTGCCACGGTGGAGGACAACAAGATCTTTGCCATGGCCGGTGGCGATGGTGGCGTGGGTGCCTTGGGTGGTGCTGGCGGCAATGGCAGCGCTGGCGGGCTTGGCAGCAAGGGCAACTGTACGCCGGCAGATTGTTCCGGGGAACAGGGCGGTTCCGGTGCCGGTGGTGCCGGGGGCAGCCGCGGGGGCAATGGTGGTCAAGGTGGTGGTGGCGCCGGTGGCGTTTCCTTCGGCATCCTGGTTGGGCCAGGTATTGCACCTGCCATCAGCCGCAATGAAGTTTCCTCAGGGCAGGGTGGCAAGCCGGGCCTGGGCAGTGGTGGTGGCTTGGGTGGCCAGTTTGGCTTGCCGGGACAAATTGCCGGCGCGACCATCGGCGGTGCCGGCGGTGCCGGTGGCAGTGACACGGTCTTGGATCGTTCCGGCGCCGATGGGGTGCTGAGTCAGGGCGGTTGGAGTTATGCCATCTACGATGTCAATAACAACGACGGCTTCTCCACCGTGCTGACGGACAATGATCTAACAGTTGGCGCTGCCGGTGCTCGTGGCCAGGCGGACATGACCAACTTCTAAAACCATCCCCCGGCCGAGGGGAGCGGGCCTGGCCCTGGAATTAACGGCCCAATCTTTGTGGATTTGCAGTTTTGCTGCAGTCCGAATCCCCTCTCCTGTCACTTAACTGGGCAGGCACAGCCGGTGTTCCAACAGCTGAAATCCCTTCCTCCCAGCTGCGAATTTCCACAACCATGAACTTCACCACCGTGAATCATGACAAGGACAAGCAACCTATGAATCTCAGAATCGCCAGCATTGCCCTTCTCGCCAGCCTGTGGGCCTGTCCCCTCTTCGCCCAAGTGGGGCCACACGACATAGCCCTGTCCACCAGGCCTACGACGGGCAATAGCGGTATCCAACTGGTGAATTACAACACCGGCATTGCCCGCACAGTCACTGGCATCACCGCAAATTCGGATGGCAACTACACCATTGCCCTGGACGCAGAAAATATCCCAAACATCTGGTCGGCTGCCGTTGCATCCGGCATTGGCGATCGCTTGCTGGATTTCTTCACTCTCAGTGGCGATGCCGTCACCAGCCAAGCCAACCACTCTACTGGTGGTGGCTTGAACTTCCTCCACCGCGTCCACATGTTCCAAGGAGATCTGTACATGATCTTCGATTTCAACAGCAACCTTTATCGCTGGGACAGTGGCAGCAACAGCCCGGTGTCGGTCACTTCCATGACCAGCCCCAATGACATTGCGGTGGTGGGTAACAAGCTTTATGTGGTGGCCAATGGCGGCTTTGAACTCTGGGAAGTGGATGTGCTCGCCGCCCCTGTCAGCAAGACCAAGATGGTGTTCAGCGCTCCTGCTGGCTCCACCGCACCAGGGATCATTCAAGCAGTCTGTGCCGTTGGCTTGCAGGATTTTGCCACCCAGTTGGCCCTGGTGGACTCTCTGGGCAAACTTTACTTCTTCACCCCTGGCGCTGCCGGGGTGAATCTGACCGTTCCACAACAGGGTGTGACGGGAGTGGTTGCTGTGGCCAACCATCCAAATCCCAGCAAGGGCATGGTGATTGCCACCAGCACACAGGTCTTTGAGGAGGCCAACTTCACCAACCCTGCAGGACCTGCCATCTACACTTCTCCCACCCCCATCACTGACATGGCCACGGACCAGGGGAACATCAAGTTCACCGGTCAGGGCTGTATCGGTAGCAACGGCAAGGCCCCGGTGATGACCTACCCCGGGGCTCCAGTGCAGGGCAACTCCACCTTCCAGGTGAATCTGCAGGATTGCCCTCCCGGTGTGAAAGCACGCATGATGCTGGGCCTGAGCAACACCCAGCACAATGGTATCCCCCTGCCCCTGGATCTGGGTTTTATGGGAGCCCCAGGATGCACTTTGGACCTAGGCATCATCCTGCAGTTCGATTTTTTCACTGACCCGTTTGGTGAACTCCACCTGCCTCTCATCCTGCCGGTGGATCCAATCAACCATGGATTGGTTCTTTACGTGCAGTTTGCAGTTTTCGATGCAGGCGCCAACTTCAGCGGGCTCACCACCTCAAACGCCATGACCATGATCAACCGCTAGGCTGGTCACAGGGGAGTGGCTACCTCGCTGGGAACGATCAGGCAGGTCTGGTCCTCCTAGGTCCATTGCCTGGCCTGACTTCGCGCTTGCTTCCTACGCAGCATGGGCAGGTGGTAGGGGCGTGAGCCAGGAATCTTACGCTTGGGCGGATGTGCCTCCGCCAGTCCCTGGGTTCACAGCCTCAGCTCAGGCCGTGCCGGGGGATAATCTTGGCCCTTTGGTGTGCATTCGCAGTATTTGTGCAGTCCGAGTTGGCTCCCCTGTCACTTAGTAGTCCATGCATGTCTGGACCCAATGATCTGGACGCCCTTTCTCTCACTTTGTCGGCAGGGTTGTGACCTCAATGACTCTGCCATCGTTCCTCACCGTTTCCCATAAGGAAATTTCCTATGCAACTTTGCAAGCTTTTCGGAGCTACTTCCCTGCTCCTCGGTCTCACCGCGGTTCAGGCCACGGCGCAAATCCCCACCCTGGTGGTGGATATCAATCAGGCCCCGCTGACCTTCTCCGGTCTTCCTGCTTTCCTGGGTACTTCCGGTGCCAACTCCTACCTCATTGCCAATGACGGTCTCACCGGCAACGAATTGTATGTCACCGATGCCCTCGTCACCCCCGGCAACGCCACCTTTGTGCTGGACATCCGCCCAGGCACAAGTTCCGCCATCAACTCTTCCTCCCAGGTCGTCGCCTTTGGTGGTCCCAACAGCATCCTGTTTGAAGCCAACAATGGCACCAACGGTGAAGAGCTCTGGATCACGGATGGCACCGCCCTGGGGACCACCATGGTGAAGGACATCAATGTCGGTGGTTCCGGTAGCAGCATCTTCGACTTCACCCCCTTTGCTGGCAAGATCTTCTTCAGCGCCAGGGATATCAGCGGCACTGAACTCTGGGCCACTGATGGCACCAACGCGGGCACGGTGCAAATCAAGGATATCAACACCACCTCTGCCTTTGCCTCCAGCAACCCCAGAGAGTTTGCGCTCCTGAATGGCAAGCTCTACTTCAGCGCCGACGACGGCGTCTTCCGTCGCGAGTTGTGGGAAAGTGACGGCACCAATGCCGGCACCGTTCGCATCACTGACCTGAATCTTGCGGGCAACTCCCTGGAGAACACCCAGCACGATGGCCCAAAGGCGGTCAACGGCATGTTGTACTTTACCGCCACTGATGGCAGCAGTGGAAAGGAGTTGTGGCAAAGCAATGGCACTGCCGTGGGTACCACCATGGTGGCAGACCTGGTTGCAGGCACTGGCAGTAGCGATGGGTCCTTGCTGACGCCTGTGGGTACCAAGCTCTACTACAGAGCAAACAATGACCTTGGTGTTGGCACCCTCGTGGGGGCTGAAATGCACGTCCTGGAGACCGCTGTCATCACCCCGACTCCTATGCTGCTCAAGGACATTCGGCCTGGAACCAGCGGTAGTTTTCCATCAAACCTTACCCCGGATCCCTTCACTGGTCTGGTGTACTTCACCGCCAATGACGGCAGCACGGGAACCGAACTCTATGTGACCGATGGTTCCGTATTGGGCACCAATCAGGTGAAGGACATCCGTCCCGGCTCCAGTAGTAGTAGCGTTAGTAGCATCAAGCCTCTGCTGGGCAATATGTTGTTCAGGGCCAACCAAGGTGCGGGCAATGAGCTGTGGATCACAGATGGCACCCCCGCCGGCACCAACATCCTCAAGATCATCAACACCACTCCGGCTACCACCAACGGTTCCGTAGTTGGAAATCTGTTCCCAGTTGGGCTGACCAAAATCGTGTTTACCGCCGACGATGGCGCTACGGGCACTGAGCTCTTTGAAACCGATGGTACAGTCACCGGCACGTTCTTCAACCAGAACTTCCGGCCCGAAATTCCTGGTCTGACCAAGTCTTCCAACCCCAGGAACATCACGGAATTCAAGGGCAAGCATTACTTCCAGGCCACCGATGGCTTCCATGGCACGGAGATCTGGGTCAGCGATGGTACCGCTTTTGGTACCCTCCTGCTGAAGGACGTCAACACGACCCCCAGCATTGTTCAAAACAGCAGTCCCGCCAACTTCTTCGTGGTGGACGACAAGCTGTTCTTCACCGCCGACAATGGCATCAATGGCACCGAGCTGTGGGTCACCGCCGGCACCGCCGGCGGCACCGTGTTGGTGAAGGACCAGGCGCTTACTTCCACCTTCAATGTTGGCAGCAGCACCCGCCACAAGATCGCCTACGACGGCAAGATGATCTTCCAGGCCCGCGATGGCATTATCGGCAATGAACTCTGGGTCAGTGACGGCACCGCCGCTGGTTCCTTCCTGATCAAGGATCTCCGTGTTGGCGCCAGCTTTGACGGTGGCAACCCGGGTAACTTCATCCAATTCAATGGTAAGGTTTGGTTCACCGCCCGGGACAACGACGCCAATGGCAATTACGAGCTCTGGAAAACCGATGGCACCATCGCCGGCACCGCCCAGGCCTTCGATTTCAACAGCTCTGCTGTTGGCGCCCAGGGAGTGTCGAGCCGCACCGAGTCCATCATGGTGGTCCTGGGTGATCACCTCTACTTCATCGGTGACAGTGGCGACGGCGTCATTGGTTGGGCCCTCTACCGCACCGACGGTACCCTGGCCGGCACTACTCTGGTGAAGGACTTGGACCCTAGTACTACCAACTCAGTCTCCGCCCATGAGCTGCAGGTGCTAGGTAACAAGTTCTACTTCCAGGCCAGAGTCGGAGCTCTCGGTTTTGAGCCTTATGTCTCCGACGGCACTCCGGCGGGCACTGGCTTGTTGGGCGACCTGCGGGCTGGCAGCAGCAGCAGTAGCCCCGTTGAGTTCAGTTGGATGGAAGTAGGTGGCGTAACCATGTTCAAGGCCAACTCTGGTCTGGGCACCGAGTGGCACACCACCGACGGCGTCATTGGTTGGGCCCTCTACCGGACTGACGGCACCCTTGCCGGCACCACCCTGGTGAAGGATCTGCGTCCCACCGATGTTGGCCAGGCCTTCATCCATGAGCTGCAAGTAGTCGGTAACAAGTTCTACTTCCAGGCCCGCTATGACAACGACATCAACTTCGGCTTTGAGCCCTTCGTTTCTGACGGCACCCCAGCCGGCACCGGCCAGTTGGGCGATCTGCGAGCTGGCACCAGCAGCAGTAGCCCCTTCGAGTTCAGCTGGCGGGAGCATAATGGCGTGACCATGTTCGTGTGCAACAGCGGCGCTGGTAACGAGTGGCACACCACCGACGGCATCCCCGGTGGCACCACCACGCAGCTGATTGACATCAATGTGGGTGGTTCATTCACCTCTGGTGTGATCAGCTCCACCACTGCCAATCTCCTCAATGTTGGTTCCCGCCATACCTACTTCCAAGGCGATGACGGAACCAATGGCAGGGAGTTGTGGGTCACCGACGGCACCGTCGCCGGTACCGTCTTGACGACGGATCTCAACCCCAGCGGCAACTCTACGCCGATCAACCAGAACATGGCCAGAGGCGATGTCTTGGTGCGGATGGATTCCGGCAACCTGAAGGGTCAAGAGCCCTACACCTACTTCCCCGGTGCCAGTGGTCAGAACCTGGGCAACGGTTGCAACAAGGCCAACAACCAGGCCAGCATCCCCCAGATCAGTGCCAACGATCCGGTTCTGGATGGCTTGACCTCGGTGAGCGTTGTCTTGGACACCGATGAGCCTCTGACTCCATGTGTTATCGTCATCGGTGCGCCTGGGAACACCCCAATCGGTGGTGGCTGTGTGCTCTACACCAGCTTCAACGTCTTCACCGAGTTGAGCACCACCGACGCCAACGGCGATCGCCTCATGTTTGGTGTGCCGGTACCTGTGCCGGCCAACCCAGCACTGATCGGCACCACCGTGGTTTGCCAGGGTGTGGTCAACTCAGCGCCGACGAACCCCTTGGGCCTTGCCTTCAGCAACGCTCGGGAAGTCACCGGCGGCCTGTAATACGGCAGTCTAGCAAGGCCTGGCACACTGTGCCGGGCCCAATGGAACAAGCCCCGTCAAGGCATTGCTTTGGCGGGGCTTGTTCTATCAAGGAGCCTGGCTTGGTATGTCACTAAGAGTTTGTCTTAGCGGGTTTACCTGCCGGCCATCCAGGCAGATGATGTTGCTTGCCGGTGCAAAAATTTCATTTGGACGCAGTCATCACTGCCTCCCCTGTCACTAGATAGCACATGGATCATCAGGCAAAGACAGTCGACGACGCATTCGCCAGGTTTCAGGCCAGCGGAGATCCTGATGCTTTGGCTGGGGTTTTCGACAAATTGGCGCCCAAGCTCCTGCGCATAGCCAGCCACCTCACGGAAGATCAGCATGTAGCGGAAGATCTGGTGCAGGCGACCTTCCTGGTGTCCATCGAGAAGCGCAAGACTTTCCACGGTTCCTCGGGAGTCCGCTCCTGGTTGGTAGGCATCCTCACCAACCTGGCTCGGGAACAGCGCCGCAAGGCTGGTCGAAACCTGAGTCTGGAGCGCTTGGGTGGGGCCGAAGACATGATAGGCGAGGAAAGTGATCCGGAGAAAGAGGCCGAGACGCAGGAATTGGCCCAGGTGGTGGAGGATGCCATCGACCGGCTGCCTTCAGCTTACCGTCCAGTGCTGCGTCTGCATCTCCGGGAGGGGGTGTCCGCCCAGACCATCGCCATGGTCTTGGAACGTTCTCCCGGCACGGTGCGCAGTCAACTGCACCGGGGCATGACCAAGCTCCGTGCAATTCTTCCCGCCTGTATCACTGCAGGTGCGGTGGTGCTGACGACCCCGGTGCAGGGCATTGCTGCCATGCGTGAGGTCATTCGGTCCAAGGCTGCGGCGAAACTGGCAGCGGACTCCGCCGCCTCTTCATCCCTGGTCCTGGGCAAGCTGGCCTTGTGGAGCGCTTCCGGAGTTCTAGCGGCTGCGGCTCTCATCTTGACCATCTCGCTCAACGGTGGGGGGCAGACAAGTCCTGCTGAAGTCCCCTCTGATGCTGCGGGCCAGGTTGTGGCTAAGACGGAATTCCAGATGTCACCTGCTATTCCTTTGGCTATTCAAGCCATTCCCTCTCCTCAGCCATTGCCTGCTGTGAAGGCGTCTTCTGCCTCCAAAGCCATTGGGGCTGAACCCATCTTGGAGATCAATAAACCTGGTGCAACCACGCCCTCCATGCGGCAGAAGTCTGACCTAAGTCTATTGCCGGGAGCGATGGTGCAGATGCAGAGCTTTTTGCATTCGATTTCAGGGTCTACTGAGGGTGAAAATCTGGGTGTATCCAGTACTGGGGGTGTGAGTGCTGCCGGTGATGTGAACAACGATGGCTATGCTGACTATATTGTTGGTGCCAGAGGAGGATCCCTAGACGGGGGAGAGACCGAGCCAGGGATCGCTAGGAGTCTGTCCCACGGGACAGCTGTGAATCCGGCCTCCAATAGCCTCTAAAATCGGAATAATATTAAGCCCTGGGCTCATCCCTGTACGTATTGAAGGCATGGCGCGTTTCAAAAAGGGTCAAGATCTCAACCAGCAGTTCCTCCTGCCTCCGTCAATCCGCGATTGGCTGCCCCAAGATCATCTTGCGTGGTACATTCACGACACCATTGAGTCGCTTGACACAGATGATCTCCTTGATCGCTATCGCGTCTGCGGCAAAGGCGAGTTGCCGTACGACCCACGGATGATGCTGCGAGTGCTGATCTACGCATACTGCACCGGAATCTTCTCTTCTCGCAAGATTGCCAAGCACCTAGAGGAGAGTGTGCCTTTCCGGGTGTTGGCAGCCAACCAGATGCCGGACCACCGCACGATTTGTCGGTTTCGGGCAGAGCATGTCGATCTGTTTGAGAGCTTCTTTGTCCAGATAGTGCAACTTGCTTGTGAGGCAGGCTTGGCCAAACTTGGCACCGTGGCAGTGGATGGCAGCAAGGTGAAGGCGAACGCCAGCAAACGCAAGGCTATGAGCTACTCGCGGATGAAATCCGAGGAGAAGCGGCTCCGTGCCGAAGTCCGCAGGATCACCGAGATGGCCAAGGGGATCGACAAGGACGAGGACGAGATGTTTGGTCCCGACTTTCGTGGTGACGAATTGCCCGAGGAGCTTGCGAACCGGGAGAGCCGCCTGAAGGTGATCCAGGAGGCAAAGAAGCGCTTGGAAGAACGCAAGGCCGAAGAAGACAAGCGAAAGGACGAGAAGAAGGCCCGCAAGGCCAAGGAAGAGGGTCGTGATCTCCAGGTGGCTCGCTACCGGAAACATCCCAAAGGCAAGCCACGGCCACAGGATCAAGAGAACTTCACAGACCCTGACAGTCGGATTATGAAAGACTCGAAGGGGTTTGAGCAATGCTACAACGCCCAGATTGCTGTCGACAATACGGAGCAGTTGATCATCGCGAATGGAATCACTGACAACGGTGCGGATACGGATCAACTTCTTCCGATGGCCGAGCAAGCGATGGAGAACACCGGCAAGCCGATCGAACGCCTGCTTGCGGACGCAGGCTACCGCAGCGAGGAAAACTTCGAGCACCTCGAAAACGCCAAGATTGACGGTTTGGTTTCGGTGGGCAAGGAAGGAAAGGCACGACCGGAGACCAGCTCAGAGCTCCAAGCTACTGCGCGAATGAAGCGAAAACTCGGGACCAAGTGCGGACGGGGCTGGTACCGAAAACGCAAGCACATCGTTGAGCCGGTCTTTGGTTGGATCAAAAACGTGAGCGGTTTTCGGTCCTTCAGCATGCGAGGTATGGCGAAGGTAAGCGGTGAGTGGGATCTAATCTGTCTTGCAACCAACCTGAGAAGGCTGCATGGAAAGCTGGCGATGTGAAAACCGAGGGAATCGGGCTATTACAGGCCAAGAAGCACCTCACAATCGTCATCATGGTCCCAGGCCCAAGATTGATGTAGGATCGGACGATCTGGGTTTTCCCAGCCCCACTAATGACTTATCCAGCTGCCACCTGGGAGACGCTAAGTTGACTTCCCGTGGGGCAGACTCCTAGGGTCTACTCGGGTCGTGAAGGGATAATTTTGCATACCTTTGTTGGCGATGCACATCTTGATTACTTCGGTTTCAGCGCAGACGGTGCTGGAGATCTGGATGCAGATGGCTACTCGGATGTTGTAGTCGGAGCTTTTAGAGGAGGAGCAAATTCTGGCGGTTATGCCCGAGTGTTCTCCGGCAGGCTGGGGAGTGAGATCCATTCCTTCCATGGGGAAACCGTAGGTGACTTATTTGGTATGACCGTTAAATCCTTAGGCGATGTCAACCGTGATGGTTCCCCTGACATTGCTGTTGGTGCCGTCGGTTGGGATGACCCTGTTGCGGACACCAAGTTTAATGGCAGATTGTACATCTATTCGGGCAGCACCGGAGAGCTGATCCATGGCATTCAAGGAGCTAGTGGTATGACGCAGAATTAGTAGGCCTTTATATTAAGCCTCCCTACGCTTGCGGTGCGTAGGTATCGTTGGAGGCAAGACGATGCGCGTTGCAGTAGAGATTCAACTTACCAAGAGCGAGCGAAGCACCCTGACGAATTGGTCACGCAGTCGGAGAATTTCGGTGAGGCAAGCTCAGCGAGCCCGAATGATCCTTCTTGCCGCTGATGGCTACTCGAATGCGGATATAGCTGAGGAGATGAGGGTCAAGCGACACACTGTGGGGTGTTGGCGAAACCGCTTCAGCGAGCATCGCCTCACTGGTATAGAGAAGGACCTTCCTCGGGGAGGTCGTCCCCGTGCGAACGAGGAAGTTGAGAGTGAGATCATCCGCATGACTACGCAAGAGATCCCCGCGAACGCGACACACTGGAGCACGCGACTCCTTGCAGAGGAGATGGGAATCACGCAGTCGATGGTCCACCGCACATGGAAGGCCAACGGTCTGAAGCCTCACTTGGTGAAGACGTTCAAGGTCAGCAACGATTCTCGGTTCGAAGAGAAGCTGCGCGATGTGGTAGGTCTCTACCTGAATCCACCCGAGAATGCACTCGTCTTTAGCGCGGACGAAAAGACGTCAATTCAGGCTCTCGATCGGACCCAGAAGAGCCTTCCACTGGTCAAGGGCCGATGCGGCACGATGACTCATGACTACAAGAGGAACGGAACAACCACCTTGTTCGCCGCGATCGAGTTGGGTCACGGCGAAGTGATCGCAACCTGCATGAAGCGACATCGACATCAGGAGTGGATCAAGTTCCTGAGAATGATCGACGAGCAAACTCCAGCTGAACTCGATCTGCACGTCATCGCCGACAACTACGCCACACACAAGCATGAGAAGGGTAAGCGGTGGCTGAAGCGCCATCCGCGATTCCACATGCACTTCATCCCGACAAGCAGCTCGTGGCTCAATATCGTGGAGGGGTTTTTCCGCAATCTTGATCAAAAACGCCTGAAGCGCGACGCGTTTCGCAGCGTCCCTCAACTCAAGAAAGCAATCATGGACTACATCGATAACCACAACGACGATCCGAAGCCGATTGTTTGGACCAAGGCCGCCGACGAGATCCTCGAAAAAGTCGGTCGCGCACGCGCTGCACTGAAAATGCCCCAACAGAGCGCATCACACCACTAGTGCTTCCGAGGTTCTAGGCTGGACAATGGATGGCTTGGGTGATGTAGATGACGACGAACACAGCGACTTCGTTGTTAGCGCAGGCTATGGCACGGTCCACGTCTACTCTGGCAAGGATGCAAGTCTACTCTACGCCATAACCGATATTGCTATGGGTGAAGCATTAGGTGCGGGGATCCAAATTGTTGCTGGATTGGGTGATTTGGATCTTGATGGCTGTGGGGACTTCATTGTCGGTGATCCACAGGATTGCAAAACCCAACCTGGCTCTGCCCGCATTTTCTCTGGTAAGACGGGGAGTCATCTAAAGACAATGGTGGGGTCTGTTGCTGCAGATGGATTTGGCAGTTCTGTTCACGGGCCTGGGGACATAAATGACGATGGCTTTGCTGATGTGATCATTGGTTCGCCAGGCTCAAATTCAGGGGCGACCATAGGTGCCGGCAACGTCACCGTTTATTCCGGTCTATGGATAAATCATGGCACTGGGGAGGCAGTGCTGCAGTCCATGGATGGTGCCACAGAACTCGACCGGCTAGGGGTGTCGATTTGTTCTCTGGGGAATATCGATGTGGACGGCTATGGTGATATCGTAGCCACCGCCGTGGCCAAAGGGTTTGGTAAGGTTGTCGTCTTCTCTAGTGTCCCCCTATCTTTGACTGCGGACACCCAATGGTTGTCTGTAGGTGCTGCCAGTGCCCAGAAGCTGAGCATCGATGTCGGTGTCGACCATGCGCTGAAGAACTACTGGGTCTTCACCAACTTCGCTGCTTCTGGCAATAGCCCGGGAGTGACCGTGGCACCGGGTGTCACCCTCCCCTTGAACCCGGATGTGCTTACCGACTTTGTCATCAGCCAGACCCAGTTCGGTGCGGGCAGCCCCACCTTCATGGGTTGGAGAGGCACTCTGGATACCAGTGGCAGGGGCGCCGCCTCACTGAACACCTTTGGCCCAGTGCCAGTTGCTGTGGGAATCACCCTGAACCATGCTGCCCTGGTCTACACGGCCGATGGCTGCGGCGTGGGCTGTGACAAATTTCATTTGGCCACCAACGCGGTGCCTTTGACGACTGTGCCATGAAGGTGAGCTGAGAATATTGAAAGCAGGAATAGTCGGGGCCTGGCCCCTGCACTTTTTCCCTGGCATGGATCACGGCGCCTTGGATCACGGCGCCCTGGATCACGGTGCCCTGGATCACGGCGCCCTGGATCACGGTGCCCTGGATCACGGTGCCCTGGATCACGGCGCCTTGGATCACGGCGCCTTGGATCACGGTGCCTTGCCGCAGCCAGGTATAAATCGGGGGGATATTACCGGAGTACCAGCAGCCTTTCGTTCGTCGCCGCTTGACTGCGTGTGCCTGGGCTATCCAGTTCAATTCGGAGCTGATTGAATGGGCACAGAGGATGGAGACCCCAATGAAGAAGATCAGTGTCCTGGCGTTGACGTTTGCCCCCTTTGCTCTCTTGCCTGCGCAGGAGCCATCCCCCCTGGTGGTGCACGAGTGGGGCACTTTTACTTCCATGCAAGGCACCGACGGCGTTGCCTTGGAAGGTCTGCAGCACGAAGAAGAACAGTTGCCTGGCTTCGTGCACCAGATCATGGAGGTGGAAGAGGCGGGTAAATCCAACTTGAACAAGTTTCCCGCCAGCCGGGTGACGCAGAAGATGGAGACGCCGGTGATCTACTTCCACACGGAAGTGCCTCGCCGGGTGCATGTGGAGGTGGACTTCAACAGGGGCTTGATGACCCAGTTCTATCCCCTGCCTGACACGGTTCAGCCGCCGGTGGAAAAGCTGCGGGCCAACATGCAAAACAACCGCTTTGATCTGGGTGTCTACAATCAGTCTACCTTGATTTGGGATGTGGATTTGATTCCGGCCCAACAGCAGGCGCCGGCAGAAATTCCCAAGGTGAGCAAGGATGATCTTTGGTGGGAGGCGCGGCAGGTGCGTTCCGCCTACGTGCGCACGCTGGAAGATCCACAGCTGGACCGCAAGGTGGAAGCGGAGCATTACCTGTTCTACCGCGGCCTGGGAAATTTTAACTTGCCGGTGCAAGTGAAGGAGCAAGCCAGCGGTGTGACCAAGCTGCACAATGGTTGCAAGCTGCCTTTGCCCTACGCAGTGGCCTTGGAAGTTGGGGTAAAGGGCAGTCGTTTCCGAGAGTTGGGCATGGTGCCGGCGCAGGGCAAGAAGGAGATTGGCTTGCAAGAGGTGGCCTGGAGCAAGGACCATGAAAAGGTGGTGGGAGCGCTGCAGGATCGCCTGCTCAAGGCGCTGGTGGCGCAGGGTTTGTTCATGGATGAAGCCCGGGCCATGGTGGCCACCTGGTCCCGCTCCTGGTTTCAGAGTCGTGGCAGCCGCATCATCTACCTGCTACCGCGGGCAGACACGGACCGCATCTTGCCGCTGCGGATCAAACCGAAGCCCGACAAATTGGTCCGCGTTCTGGTGGGCCGCCTGGAATACATCACGCCGCAGGTTGTGCAAACTGTGGAGGCAGCTTTGCTGGATCGACTGCAGGAAGATCCGCAACGGCGCCAACATGCGGAGCAAACCCTCCGCGACCTGGATCGCTTTTTGGAGCCCCATGTGCGGCGGGTTCTGGCCACCACCAGCAATGCAGAGGTGCAAAAGAGCGGTCGCCAGGTGCTGCAGGAGTTGACGGAGGATTAACCATCTGCTGCTGCTAAGCGTTAGAATGTGTGGCCACCTGGGTACCTGCAGTTCAGGTCCAGCAAAGCAGCATGAAAATTCATCCCCTGGTCCTGATCGTTTTGATGGTGGTTGCCAGTGTGCTTACAGCCTGGTTGACCACCAGTCTGCTGGTGACCCCGGCGCCGCCATTGCCCGCCAGCCCCTCTGCTGAACCCGAGCCCACGGGCGGCGGCGGGCAAGGCACAGCGCAGGTAAGTCTCGCCGAGCTGCGGCAGTTGGAAAACGAAGTCCGTGAGTTGCGGCAGCGACTGACCGAGCTTGAGCATCGACCGCAGCGCTTGCCTGTCGGAGAAATCGTCTTGCAAGACGATCTGGAGGCCTTCAAGGCCGAGGTGCATGAGACGGTGGTGGACCCTGCAAAAGCTCCAGCCCAGTTCAAGACGCAAGTTGCCGATGTCTTGACCGCCATCAGGAAAGAAGAGTCCATCGCCAAGGTGCAGGGTTGGCACCAGAGAGAGGTGGCGCGGTTGGATGAAAGGGTGGCGGGGATGACGAAGTGGCTGAGTCTGGACAGCACGCAAGAGAGTCAGGTTCGTACGGTTCTCAGCCTCAAGGATCAGCGCGATGGGGAACTCATTCGCATGTGGCAGTCAGGCGTTGACGATCAAGTGCTGGGCGAAACCAAGCAGACCTATGCCGAGGAATTCCAAACGGAGTTGGAGCATGTCCTCAACCCCAGCCAGTTGGAAATCTTTCGTCAGAGGGACAAAGAAGGAGCCGGGCAAGAAGGCAAGTAGGTAGCTGGCCTGCCGCTACTTCTTCTTTTGCCCTTTGCCTTGCCCCTGTTGCTTGCCTGGTCCCTTTTGCTTCTTGGCCCAGCTGTCCCGCAGGCCCACGGTCTTGTTGAACACCAGTGCGTCGGGCTTGCTGTCCTTGTTGTCGGCGCAGAAGTAACCCAGGCGTTCAAACTGGAAGCGCTGTTCAGGTTTGGCGTTCTTGAGGCTGGGTTCCAGCTTGCAGCCGCGCATGACTTGCAGGGAGTTCGGGTTCAGGTTGGCGGTGAAGTCTTGGCCGTCTGGAGCATCGTTGGGATTTTCGGTGGTGAACAAGTGATCATAGACCCTGACTTCTGCGTCCACCGCGTGCTTGGCTGAGACCCAGTGCAGGGTGCCCTTCACCTTGCGACCATCCGGCGCTGAGCCGCCCTTGGTCTCTGGATCGTAGCTGCAGTGCAGCTCGGTGACTTCGCCGCTGCTCGGGTCCTTGATGACCTCAGTACAGGTGATGAAGTAGGCGTAGCGCAGGCGTACTTCGCGCCCTGGACCCAGGCGGAAGAACTTCTTCGGCGGATCTTCCATGAAGTCATCCTGCTCGATGTACAACTCGCGGCTGAAGGGAACCTGTCTTGTACCGGCGCTCTCGTCTTCCGGGTTGTTGATGGCCTGCAACTCTTCGCTCTGGCCTTCCGGATAGTTGGTGATGATCACCTTCAGCGGTTTGAGTACCGCCATGACTCGCAGCGCATGCTTGTTCAAGTCCTCCCGCAGGCTGTGCTGCAGCAGTGCTGCTTCGTGGGTGCTGTTGAACTTGGACACGCCAATGGTTTCGCAGAACTTACGAATGGCTGCCGGCGTGTAGCCGCAGCGACGCATGCCGGAGATGGTGGGCATGCGCGGGTCATCCCAGCCTGCCACGTGCTTTTCCTGCACCAGCTTGAGTAGTTTGCGCTTGCTCAGCAGAGTGTTGGTGATGTTCAGCCGGGCAAATTCGATCTGCTGTGGATGGTGCACATCCAACTGTTCCAGGATCCAGTCATACAGCGGCCGGTGGTGTTCAAATTCCAGAGTGCACAAGGAGTGGGTGATGCCTTCGATGGAATCGGACAGTCCATGGGCAAAGTCATACATGGGGTAGATGCACCATGTGTCGCCAGTCCGGTGATGGTGGGCATGGCGGATGCGGTAGATGGCCGGGTCCCGCATGTTCATGTTGGGCGAACTCATGTCGATCTTTGCCCGGAGCACGTGGGCGCCATCGGCGAACTCGCCGGCTCGCATGCGCGCGAACAGATCCAGGTTCTCTTCCGCAGTACGGTTGCGATGCGGACTTTCTTTGCCCACGCCGTGTACCGTGCCTCGGTATTCGGCGATTTCTTCAGCACTCAAGCTGTCCACATAGGCCTTGCCGGCCTGGATCAACTGCACTGCATAGCCGTAGAGTCGCTCGAAGTAGTCCGAGGCATAGAACAGACGGTCCTGCCAGTCGAAGCCCAACCAGCGCACGTCTTCCTGAATGGAGTCGACGTACTCCGTGTCTTCCTGAGCTGGATTGGTGTCATCAAAGCGCAGGTTGCACAGGGCCCCCGGGTGTTCTTGCGCCAGTCCGAAATTCAGGCAGATGGACTTGGCGTGGCCAATGTGCAGGTAGCCGTTGGGTTCGGGGGGGAACCGGGTGTGCAGGCTTCCGTCGTTTTTTTGGCTGGCCAGATCATCGGCCACGATCTGGCGGATGAAGTCCAGGGATTTGGGCTCTTCGGGTGACTCGGGGGACATGGGGAAGTTGTATGGAGGGGGTGGGCTGAAAAGCAAGGCGGGGAGAGCATTTTGGCTCAAGTGGAATATGCTGCCACTGCATGCCGTCTGGCGCCTTCGGTTATGGAAAAAATGATACGTATCTTCCCCGTCGTGGGACTCTTGTCCTTGCTGACCCTGTTTTCCGCCTGTGGCGACAATATTGGTCGGCTTTTTGACCCTGAGATCGGCGGCGGCGGGGGCGACCCTGGCACGGCGGTGCAGGCCATGGTGGCCGGGGGGATTTCGGTGGATGGTCGCCCCAGGCTGCGGGCCATGTTCCCCGAGGGCAATGGCTGGCCCGGCAGCACGCCAGTGGCGGTGCAGTTCAACGAGAGCCTGAATGAGACCTCGGTGTTGCCTGCCAGTGGCGTGCCCAACCTGTTCATTCGGGTGGCAGGGACTACGCCGGCCGAAGGTGATGAGCCTGGTTCCGTGGCAGTGGCCGCCAGCTATGACTTCCTCATGGGTGGCCGGCTGGTGATCATGCGCCCCCTGGCGGACTTGGACAGTCTGAACCTGGAAAGCTACGAAGTGGTGGCCACCTCGGATTTGCGGGATGTGGACGGCATCCGCTTCAGCACCGGTGGCAGCACGGTGCTGGGTAGCTTCACCACCGACGAGGCAGATTCGGTCCTTGACGGAGAGATTCTGAGCATCTTCCCCCGGGACAACGCGGATGAGCAGTTCCTGGATACGGGAGTTCTAGCCATCTTTTCCAAGGCAGCAGATACCGGCTCGGTGACCACCGGTGTCGGCGGCAATTTCATCCTGCGCACCGCTGTTGGTGTGGTGCAGGCCGCATCGGACGATTTTCCCCTGGCCAACAATGTCGGTCCCGGTCGTGACGGGCGAGTGTTGCTCATACAGCCCGCGGTGGATCTGGCGCCAAGCACGAACTTTGAAGTGGTGGTGGATAACACCATCACCTTTCCTGGCGGCGGCGTCTTGGATTTCCGCGGTCGAACCCCCTTCAGCGTTTTCAGCACCCTGGCCTTTGGCGCGGTGCAGGCGGTGCAGGTTGGCAACCCCAGTGCGGGCTTCCCCAACAAGGTGAACAGCTCCAACCTGGCGACCCTGTTGGTGGATGTGGATTTGCCCGCCAGCACTGCAGTGGGGGATGTGGTGCAGTTGCGCATCTATGGTCTGGACCCTGCAGGGGGCGATACTGGTCTACTGGACTTTGTCACTGCCCAGGGCAGCAGCACCATGGCGGGGGCGCATACCCTGAGCCTTAGTCTGGCGGGAATCCTGGGTATGCCTACCACCCTGCGTCTGCTGGAAGGTCCCTTGACCCTGGCAGCGGAGTTGACCCGCGGCAGCCTGGGCAGTGGTTTTTCCATCTCCGATGCCAGCACTACGCCGGCTTTGGATGTGACAGCTCCTACCTTGACCACGGCAGGGCCGCCTACCGGCAGCATGCCCCTGGACCTTCTCACGGATCAGGAAGACCTGCTGTTCTTTTCCACCGCCTCAGAAGAATTGTCCGCTGCCAACCTGATGGTCAACGGCAGCAATGTGACTGAATTTGCCACCGCGGTGGATGGACGTTTCATGCTGCCACCGGTGTCCCTGGGGCGGCAGATGGCGGCCTTGCCCTATAGCCTGACCCTTACGGATGCGGCGGGCAATCCAGGAGCGGCGGCCATTACCGGTGAGGTAAGTCAGCGTGGTGTGGTCACCGGTTCGGTGGCGGGAGGCACCTTGACGGTGGAGGTCTACGATGAAGCTTCGCTCCTGCCCCTGGCTGGGGTCACGGTGGTGGTGGAGCCAGATCTGCCAATGAAGCCCGCCGTGGGGCAGCTGCAGGGAGTGAGCGGTGCCGATGGTCGGGTGGCGTTCGGATCATTGCTGGCGGCGCGCTACACCGTGACCCTGCTGCTCGATGGCTATCATTTGACCAGCATGCTGAACACTCCGGCGGGCTTTGTCTCCTTGCCGCTACGGCCGCAACTGGCAGCCACGGCCACCCTGTCTGCCTCCGCGATCTTCGCCCTCACCGCCAATGCTCGGGTGCTCATGGGTTGCAACATTCTGGATGATCAGCTGCGCGAGGAAATCCTCTCCACCCAGGGCGCGCCGACGGTTCTACCTGCCACCTTCGTGCGTCCCAACCGGCCCTACCTGCTCACCGCCTACTCCGGCATCATTGAGCCCAGTACGGCGCCTACCTTCACTTCCTCTCTCTGCTCGCTCTGTGGTTTGAATGGCATCACCTTGACGCCAGCGCAGCAGGGTATTGCCACGGGCACGACCCTGAGCGAAGACATCACCCTGCTGCCGGTGTTGGGCAACATCCTGACCTTGCCGTCCGCCTATGTGGAGGACTTCGGTCTGGCCACTGGCTTGGACACGGCCAACCTGGTGGCCACGCCCACGGTGCGTCCCATGTTGTCCCTGCGTGGTTTTGGCGGCGGCACCGCCCTGGGCATTGGCTTTGCGACCTTGGCCGCGGGGGCCAACTACAGCATGCAGGCCAGCTATGATCGGGGCGCCGGCCTGTTGCTGTCCGGCTTGATCCCCACCCTTTGGATTTCCACCAAGGCCACGGACATCCAGGGCAATGTGGCACGGCACCGCCGCTTTGTGCTGAATATCGCGACTGGCAGCACCTTTGTCGGTGCCAGCCCGCCTGGAATTCCCGTCATCACCGCGCCCGGAGGAGCCAGCAGCGGCTCACCGCTGGTGACCTTTGCCGATCGCCTGGACCAGACCGAGGTGCCCGGCGGCTTTGCCACCCATGTGCTGCGGGCCACTGATGGCAATGGACGGCAGTGGCAACTGTTCTTGCATGATGGCAATGGCAAGGTGGGGGCTACCAGCATCCAGATGCCGGATCTGGCGGCGGTGGCTACCACGGGTCTGGCCACCGGGTTCTGGCTCCTGCGGGCGGAGAGCCATCTGTCCCTGGCCGGAACTGGTTACGGGGCCGGCGACTATGTGTTGGAAGAGCGTCGGCGGCAGGAGGTCACCTTTGCCCGCTCCGCTCCGGTCACCTTCACTGTTAATTAGAATGCGAGCTGTTGCCCTGCTTTCTGGAGGTTTGGATTCCGCCACCTCCATGGCCATGTGGTTGGCCCAGGGGGATCAGGTCAGCCTCTGTCTCACTGCCGATTACGGCCAGCGGAGTGCGGCCATGGAGGCGACGGTGGCGCAGTCCTTGGCGCGACGTTATGCCCTGGAATGGCAAGGCTTGCAGTTGCCATGGTTGGGTCAGGTGGCAGCCGGTGCCGGCTCGGCATTGTTGCCCGGTGGAGAGGAATTACCGCAACCAAAGGCGGGCTCTCTGGGTGATGAGCAAAGTGCTGCCCAGGTTTGGGTGCCAGCGCGCAATGTGGTTCTGTTGGCGGCAGCGGCGGCCTACGCCGAGAGCCTGCAGGCGCAAGCGGTGCTGGTGGGCTTCAATCTGGAAGAGGCGCAACATTTTCCCGACAACAGCGAGGCCTTCCTACAGGCCATGGAAGCTGCCTTGGCATGGGGGACTCGCAATCAGGTCAAGGTGGTCAGTCCAACCCTTGGCATGGACAAGCCACAAATTGCCGCCGCTGCTCGGGATCTGGGTTTGCAGCCAGATGAGCTTTGGAGCTGCTATGCCGCCGGCCCGAAGCCATGTGGCAGTTGTGAGTCTTGCCTGCGCAGCCAACGCGCCTGGCAATTGAGTTCTTAGCATAAGAGCGTGAAGGCATCGCCCCGAATCGCTATGGTCTGCCCCGGGCTGAGCCGTAATGGAAGCCCAAGCCATAATGAAGACGACTTACAAGCTCTGTGCCTCTCTAGCCCTCTGCAGCCTGCTGGCTTGCCAAACCCAAGGTACCAAGGTGCGGGACTCCCTGGTCCGCTCCGACCGGTTGGCCATAGAGAATCCTGTGGATATTGCAGTTCTGCCCATCGAAAATCGCACCCACAGTCCCAAGTTTGAGCGACTCCTGGAAACCATGCATTTGGAGATCAGCCATCAGTTGGTGCAGCGTCGCTATTCGCCGTTGAGCCAGGGGGTGGTGGAGGCCAGTGCCCGCGGGCAATTGCCCCCCAGCAGGGGTTCGCTGCTGGATGAGGCGGTGATGAAGGATTTGGCCAGGGGCTCCAATGCGGATGCCATCCTGGCGCTGCAGATCCGCACCTGGGACGAGTCTTCCCTGCTGTCCCGCAGCATTGTGCGCTTTGTAGCCCATGTGCGGCTTCTGGGCCGAGAAAGCGGTCAGACCCTGTGGGCCGGGGGCCTGGAGGGTCAGGTTCGGGCTGGTGGCCTGGGAACTGCCCCCAGAGACCCGGAACGTCGGGCCAAGGCCGCGGTGGCTGAATTTGCCCTGCAGCTCTGCAATGCCCTGCCAGCCCGCATTCCCTAGCCAGTACTTCTGGGAAAGGTTTTCTGCTCCATCTGCAGGGAATCTCTCTCTGGGCTGTTGTGGGATTCCGGTTGCTGGCTATCCTTCCCGCCCTGATGGCCGCTCCCGCGGCCCGACCGCGGCGCCGGTGCAGATTCACTGGGCTGTTGGTTTTGTCCTAAATCAAAGGAAATCGTAAGCACAATGTCAGTCTCCACTGAAGATCGTAAGAAGCTCGTCGACACCCATCGCATTCACGAAGGCGATACCGGATCCCCGGAAGTTCAGATTGCCCTGTTGACGGCCGATATCACTGCCTTGACTGCGCACATGCAAATGCACAGCAAGGACTACCACTCCCGCCGGGGTCTGCTGCAGAAAGTCAGCCGCAGGAATAAACTCCTGGCCTACTTGAACAAGTCCGCCCACTCGCGCTATCTGGCCATCGTTGAGAAGCTCGGCCTGCGCCGTTAGGGCAACGTTCTCTATATTTTATCTAGTTAGTATCACTCGCTTGCACCGCGAAGACGGTGCGGCATAAGGCATGTTTGCCTCACAATGAAGTAAGTGCGGTCGTGCAGGATGTACCTGCGCCGCGCTGCAAGAGACGCAAGGCGTCTTTCTTGCCCAATCCCCAAGAATAAGAAATGGAAACCAAAAAACCTCGGAGCAGAAGCTCCGCCAAGAAATCTGCAGCCAAGAAAACAACGAAGAAGACTACCAGCCGCCGGCCAGCCGCCGGCAGCAAAGCCAAGAGCGCCCGCAAGGGCAGCAATGGCATCGAAGTGGTGACCGAAGGCAACATGGTCCGCGTCGAACGCGAGATCGGTGGCCGCCTCCTGACTCTGGAAACCGGCCGCATGGCCAAGCAGGCTGATGGCGCCATTGTCGCCAGCTATGGTGAGACCATAGTGCTGGCCACAGCGCAGAGCTCCAAAGCTCGGGATGACATCGACTTCTTCCCTCTCACGGTGGACTACCGTGAAAAGTACGCCGCTGGTGGCCGCTTCCCCGGTGGCTTCTTCAAGCGTGAAGGTCGGCCTACCAACAAGGAGGTCCTGGCCTGCCGCATCATTGACCGTTCCATCCGTCCGCTGTTCCCCGACGGCTTCAAGAAAGAGGTGCAGGTCCTGTCTCAGGTGCTCAGCTCTGACCTGGAAGTGGAAGGTGACATCCTGGCTGCCGTCGGCTCCTTTGCCGCCCTGGCCATCAGCTCCATCCCACACCAGCAACACCTGGGTGCTGTGCGCATCGGCATGGTGGACGGCAAGTTCGTCGTCAACCCCGGCTGGTCCGTTGTCAAGTCTGATGCCTGCACCTTGAACCTGACCATGGCTGGTCACAAGGACGCGGTGGTCATGGTGGAAGCTGGCGCCGATGAGGCCACCGAGGAAACCATGCTGGAGGCCTTCAATCTGGGCCACCAGGTTTGCATCGAGATCGCCGAGCTTATCGACGAACTTGTGCAGCACGCTGGCAAGCCCAAGGTGGAGTTCACCCCACCGGAAAAGGACGAGAAGCTGGAAAAGGCCATCGAGAAGAAATTCGGCAAGGCCTTGCGCGCTGCAGTGGTTGCCAAGGGCAACAAGCATGAGCGCGCCGCCATCAAGTCCGAGGTCATGACCGAGCTCAAGGAGGCCTTCCCGGCACCTGAAGATCTGGCTGGCAAGGAAGCTTCAAAGTACCTGAAAGACGTGGGCAACTTTGCCAGGTCCATCGCCGATCAAGGCGAGCGCGACACCATCTTGAAGGGTAAGCGTTCTGACGGTCGCGACTGGAGCAGCATTCGTCCCATCACCATCGAAGTGGGCGTGCTGCCCAGGGTGCACGGCTCAGTGCTGTTCACCCGTGGTGAAACCCAGGCCCTTTGCATCGCCACTCTGGGCACGGTAGACGATCAGCAAAACCGCGACGGCATCTACCCTGAGGATCCTCAGAGTTTCATGCTGCACTACAACTTCCCTCCCTTCTGTGTCGGCGAAGTGCGCCGCATGCTGGGTGTGGGGCGTCGCGAGATTGGTCACGGCACCTTGGCTGAGCGTTCCATCGCCCCGCTGCTGCCCAAGCATGAGAGCTTCCCCTACACCATGCGGGTGACCTCGGAGATCCTGGAGTCCAACGGCTCCTCCTCCATGGCCAGCGTCTGTGGTGGAACTTTGGCGCTGATGGACGCTGGTGTGCCCATCCGCCAACCGGTGGCCGGCATTGCCATGGGTCTGGTTGTGGAAGGCAAGAAAGTTGCCATCCTCTCCGACATCCTGGGCTCGGAAGACCACTGTGGTGACATGGACTTCAAGGTCGCCGGCACCGGCAAGGGCATCACCGCCCTGCAGATGGACATCAAGTGCGAAGGTCTGAGCCAGCAGGTATTGGAAGAAGCTTTGGAGCAAGCGCGCCAAGGTCGTCTGCACATCCTGCGGGAAATGCTGAAGGTCCTGCGTCAACCACGCAAGGAAGTCAGTCCCAACGCTCCTCGTCTGGTCACCCTGATGGTGCCTGTGGACAAGATCGGCTTCATCATCGGCCCATCGGGTAAGAACATCCGTGGCATGCAAACCGAGTATGCGGTGAAGATCTCCATCGAAGACTCTGGCCAGGTCACCATTGGTGGCTTGGATTCGAAGAAGGTGGAAGCCTGTGCGGCTTACATCCGCGACATGACCGCTGAAGTGGAGCCCGGCACGGTCTACACCGGCAAGGTGACCTCCATCAAGGACTTCGGTGCCTTCATCGAAATTCTGCCTGGTCAGGAAGGCCTGTGCCACATCTCCGAGCTCTCCAACACCTTCATCAGTTCAGTGATGGATGTTGTGCGCATCGGCGATGAAGTGGAAGTCAAGGTCATTGCCATCGACGACTTCGGCAAGATCAAGCTGAGCCGTAAGGCCATCATGCCGGAAGCGGAAGGCGATGGTGATAACGACAGAGGTTCTCAGCGCGGCGGCGGCGGCGGCCGTGGCCGGTCCAGAGATGTCTTCGATGACGATGAGGGCGAAGAAGAAAACGACCTCGACGACGGCGTTGAAGAAGTGGAATTGGAAGACGTGGCCTTTGGCGACGACGAAGACGGTGAAGAAGAATTGGCCGTAGCCGAAGTGGGTCGCCCAGCGCAGCGCGAATCCCGCTCAGGTGGCGGTGATCGTGGCCGTGGTCGGGATGACAGTCGTGGTCGTGACCGTGGCCCCCGTGGCGATGACCGCGGCCCCCGTGGTGACGACCGTGGTCCTCGCAGCCAAGATCGTGGCCCCCGTGGTGATGATCGCGGTCCTCGCAGCCAAGATCGTGGCCCCCGTGGTGATGATCGCGGTCCTCGCAGCCAAGATCGTGGCCCCCGTGGTGATGATCGCGGTCCTCGTAGCCAAGACCGCGGCCCCCGTGGTGACGACCGTGGTCCTCGTAGCCAAGACCGCGGCCCCCGTGGTGATGATCGCGGTCCGCGCTCCGAAGGACGTGGTCCTGATCGTGGCTATGACCGAGGTCCCCGTCGGGATGAGCGTCCAGAAGGCCGCAGCTCAGAAGGTCACCGTGGCCCCCGTGGCGACGATCGTGGCCCCCGCGGTGAAAGCCGTGGCCCCCGCGAAGAACGTGCGCCCCGCCGCGAAGTTCGCGGTGATGATCGTGGCCCGCGCCGTGAGACCGGTGGCAGTGATCGCGGCCCCAGCCGCGGCGGCCGTAGCCGTGGCCCGCGCCGCGACTGATTCCCCTTCCAGGCTCACCTTCCCCTGCTCAGGTAGGGGAGGGAGCCGGGGATTCCTCTGCCCAACAGGGAAGGTCGGTAGCCCGCTCTTCCCTGTACTCTCGTAAGCGAGGTGGTGCAAATCCTTGTGGATACAAGGAGAGCGACCAAGCCCCTCGGAGGCAGGTTTGGTGACCTGTTGAGAAGGGCGACCGAGCTCGACGCAGTAGACGCAGGGATTTGCGTCACCGCAGTAGAGAGTTACGGGGAAGATCGGGCTAGACTGGCGGTCATAATGGCCATGCAGCAAGTTCCAACTCCCCACCGCCCCACCGCAGCGCTGCCTCAGCGTCAAGGACAGGAGGGGGTGGTGCTGGTGTTGGTGCTGATCTTTTCCGCCCTGCTGTACATCCTGGTGGTGGATCTGGTGACCCGGGCCAAATATGCCCGACTCACTGGTGAAAACGATGCCTTGCTGGCAGCCATGGACAACCACATGGTCCTCACCCTGGCCAAGGTGGAGCAGAGCCTGCAGGATGATCTGGACGAGGCTGAGTTGGCAGAGGAAGAAGAGGTTGACCCAGGGGCTGGCGGCGATGCCTCCGCCGGAGCCACTCTGGATCCCACCGCCGCGGCTGGTGGTGGCGGTCTGGGGGAGCAGGCACAACCTAGCGACAGCAGTCAGGATGCCTGGTTCTTGCCTACTGCCTTTGCGGACGGGGACATCACCACCTATGTGTGGGTTGAGGACGAAAACCGCAAGTTCAACATCACCTCCTTGCTCAGTCCCGACGAAGAGTTCGCCCGGGATTCCCACGATCGCCTGGTGCGCTTGCTGAATGAGTTGCGTGAGGATACGGAGTACGATCTCTCCTCATCCCATGCCAACACCATTGCCGACGCCATCCGTGATTGGCTGCAGGGTTACAACCGCAATGATTCCATGCCGCGCCCGCCCCTGAAGAGTGATGGCGATCTGGGTTCGCAGCAGAGCATTCCCTTGCACCTGGATGAGTTGTTGCTGCTACGCGGTGTCACCGAGGACCTGTTTTATGATCAGGTCTTGGACCGGCGTGTGGTCCCTGGTCTGGAGTCCGTGCTCACCGTTTATACTTCCTGGAAACGGGACCCCGGCGAACCCGGGCAGCAAACTGGCAACCTGGGATCAGCGGTGGCCGGCGACGAGAGCGACGATTCGCAGGCTGCTGCGACCAGTTCCACCGATGAGGAAGAGGGGGAGAGCCAGCCTGAGGGAGAAGGGATTCACATCAACATCAACACTGCACCCCGGGCAGTGCTCCGAGGATTGATGTCGGAGGCAGAGCTTTCCAACTCCGTTTTGGATGCCATTCTGCGCTATCGCAACGAGGTGTTGGATGAAGAGGATGGAGATTTCGCCAGCGATGCCCTGAACGACCAGATCACCGACATCGTGGAAGAGGAAGTGGAGAGCAAGCAGATCTTCGAGTCCTTGGATGACTTGGAACAGGTTGAGGAGTTTGCCAACCTGCCTGACCCTGACGTAAAGAACAAATTCCTGAACTTGCTGACCACCAAATCAGATGTGTTTTCCATTCACCTGACAGCAATCTATAAGTTTGCCGAAGAGCCCAAGAGCTTCGCCATCAGCCGCCGCCGCTCCCTGATGGTGCGTTTTAGTGGTGCAGAGGCCTCCTCCCTGCACCCTCTGATCTTCCTTGAGCGGCGGAATGGGCTGCGGGTGATGGGAGTGGACTTTCCGGAGGATGAAGACCTGCACCAGTTGGAGCTGCGTATGGAGGAGATGGACGATTTCTCCCGCGAAGAGCGCAAGTGGAACCCCTTCTTCCTGGATTTCTACGAGCCGGCCCAGCGCTAGCCCTCCGGAGCCCTCCGGTGCGAGGCGCTGCAGAGCGGAACTTTTGTGATTTCGGCCTCATCTCTGCGGTCCGCATTCGTAGTTGCGGTCTAAGGTCCGGCACTGGGAAATCCCGCCTGGCGGGCCCTTTTTGCTGGCTGGAGCCCATACGGGCTGACTCCTGGCCATCCTTTCATTACTACCCGAGAGAATCCCTCATGAAACTGTCCTTATTCCGGCACCTACCCGTTGCCATGGCCCTGACCCTGGTGGCTCCCGGCCTCCTGGCCCAAGGTAAATCCCAAGAGCAACTGCAGCAGTCCTATGACGAAATGCAGACTCACGACTGGTTCACCGGCGGTGGTTGGGGCACTGACCTCGCCGCTGCCAAGGCTGAGGCCGAGAAGACCGGCAAGCCGATTTTGGCTTACTTCACCCGTACCTACGCTCCTTGACCCCCTTGCATAAAACTCGAGAACGGTACGTTCTCGGAACAAGAATTCCAAAGCTGGGGTAAGCAGAATGTGGTGCTCTTCGCTGCGGTGATGACTCACATTGAAGGTCGCAAGGAAGATGACCTGCTGCATACCTATGGTTTTGGTGGCTTTCCTTCCTTGGCCCTGTTGGATGCCAAGGGTGAGGTCATGACCAAGAAGTTGCCACGGGATGCTGCTGGTATGGCCTCCACGGTGACCGCTGCTTGTGAGCTGGTGGATATGGAAGCCAAGCAGGCGGCCGGCGAAGAAGTGGATGCCAATGCTCTGTTCCTGGCCAAGCTGGCCTTGGGAAAATATGATTCCGAGCAGGCCAAGGAGCAACTGGCTGCGCTCAAGTTGGATGCCACGCAAAAGGCTACCGCGGGTCAGAAGATCCTGGTGCTGGAGCTGGAAGAGATGATGGGCGAGCTCCGGAAGAGCCGTGGCGACGAGGCTGTGGAGGCCGATTGCCAGAGCCGGATCTACGCGTCCTACAAAGCCGGTTCGCGTCTACCCGCCGACTCCCAGTGGGTCTCATTCTTTGAGCCCATGGCCTTGGCCGGTGCCAAGGAAGCCGAGGATGGTGCTGTCTTCATTGCTCTTTATCCCAACGTCAAAGCTGGGCTGGAGAAGAACCTCAAGAATATCGATGAGAAGATGAAGGAGTTCGCGGACAACCAGAAAGCTCTGGATTACTTCGAAGGCAAGAAGGTGACCGTCAACAAACAGCTGGATGAGCTCAACGCTGACTTTGCCAAGTTCGACAAGCCTGCAGGCTCTGATTCTGAAGAGTCTGGTTCCGCCGACTGATTGCTTAGCCCTGTTGGGCTGACAAACAGATTTGGGCCGTTGGTGGAGTGATCCGCCAACGGCCCAAGCGCGTTAACCAACCAATGGTCTGGCTATTTCCCTTCAATCACCTGCCGGAACCGGTTGAACAGGTAGAGGGAGTCGTGGGGGCCAGGGGCTGCTTCCGGGTGATACTGCACCGAGAACACCGGCAGTTCCTTGTGGCGGATGCCTTCCACAGTCTGGTCATTCAGGTTCTTGTGGGTGACTTCCACCGCGTCCGGCAGTTTCTTGGGATCCACCGCGAAGCTGTGGTTCTGGCTGGTGATCTCCACCTTTTGGGTGGTCATGTCCATCACCGGCTGGTTGCCGCCATGATGGCCAAATTTCATCTTGAAGGTGTCAGCGCCAAAGACCCGCGATAGCACCTGGTGGCCCAGGCAGATGCCGAACACCGGCACCTGCTGTACCAGTTTGCCCACCGCATCCACCGCGTAGGTGACTACCGCTGGATCGCCAGGGCCGTTGCTCAGGAAGACGCCTTGGGGTTTGTGTTCCAGCACCGCCTCTGCCGGCGTGTCCGCTGGTACCAGGGTCACGTCGAAGCCGGATTCAATCAGTGAGCGCAATATGTTGCGCTTGATGCCAAAGTCATAGGCAACAATCTTCAACCGGGGTTCAACCTTCCCTTCCAGTTTGGCAGCAAAGGGGGATTCATTGCCGCGGCTCCACTGCTGGGTCTTGCTGGTGCTGACCTTCTGCACGTGGTCTTCGTCGCTCACCGAGGGGGCTTCCTGCAGCTGTTGCATCAGGCTTTCTGCGGGCTGATTCATGTCCTGGGTAATGAGCACCTTCATGGAACCAGCGGAGCGCACCCGCCGGGTGATCATGCGGGTGTCCACTTCTTCGATGCCCGGGACTTCATGCTGTTGCAGGTAGTCATGCAGCTCACCACCGGAGCGAAAATTGCTGCTGCGACCGCAGGCTTCCCGAACGATCAAGCCGGAGAGCCAGAGGTGGCTGGATTCCTCGTCTTCCGAATTGACGCCGTAGTTGCCGATGTGCGGCTGGGTGAACAGCACGGTTTGGCCTCGGTAGGAGGGATCGGTGATGATCTCCTGGTAGCCGGTGATGGAGGTGTTGAAGACCAGTTCGCCAATGGAATCCTTGGCGGCACCAAATCCCCGGCCAGTGAGGATGGTGCCGTCTTCCATGGCCAGGCGGGCCGGTTTGCGTTGTTTGCGGTTCAAGGGCTCGAGTCAGGCAGGGGGGTTGTTGATTTGTGCAGCCAGATAAGCCGCTCCAAAACCATTGTCAATGTTCACCACGCCAACCCCTGCAGCACAGGAATTCAACATGGCCAGCAGCGGGGCGATGCCGTCCAGGTGTAGACCATAGCCGACGCTGGTGGGAACAGCGATGACGGGCCGGGACAACATGCCGGCCAGGACCGAGGGCAGGGCCCCCTCCATGCCGGCGATGGCAATGGTGACCCGAGCCTCCCGGATCTGCGGGATGCGGTCCAGCAGCCGGTGCAGGCCGGCGACTCCCACGTCCATATGGCGCTGGCTATGGGCGCCGAGGAATTCCAGGGTTTGCAGGGCCTCCTGCGCCACCGGCAGGTCGGCGGTGCCCGCCGCCACCACTGCCACCAGCCCCTGCTTGGGCAGGGGTTCTGGGTCGATGCGGATGCAGCGGCCGGGGGCGTCATAGTGGGCCTTTGGGAAGCGCTCTAGAATGGCCTTGGCGTGAGCTGGCTCGGCCCGGGTGAGCAGGCAGCGGGGGGCCTGGCTGAGGATTTCGGCGGCAATGCTGACGGCCTGTTCAGGTTGCTTACCCTGGCAGAAGATCACTTCCGGGTGGCCACAGCGCTGCATGCGTTGGTGATCCACCTGGGCATATTCTTGCAGATCTGGCTTCAGGAGGTCTGGCTCCAGGGGATCTGGCTCCTGGGAATTTGAGTCCGGATTCATGTGCGCCCTCTGCTGGTGGCTGCGGGAGCCAGGTCCAATGGGTCCTGCTGGCCTTGCAGCCAGAGGTGGGTGCCCAGGCCGGCCACCATGGCGGCGTTGTCGGAGCAAAGCGCCATGGCCGGAAACACCAGCTGCAACTTGCTCAGCACCGGGTCATCCCTCAGGCGTTGGCGCAGCTCCTCGTTGCAGGCCACGCCGCCGCCAATGCTGAGGGAGCGGGCAGCGCTTTGTTTGGCGGCTCGGCGCAACTTGGTCAGTAGGCAGTCAACGATGGCTGCCTGGTAGGAAGCGGCCAGGTCCGCCACCTGTTGTGCATCCAGCTCAGGCATCGGCCGGGTCAGGCCGCTGCCCCGCAGTTGGTAGAGCAGCGCCGTCTTGATGCCGCTGAAGGAGAAGTCCAGGCCCTGCTGCGCCATGGGGCGAGGGAAGGCAAAGGCCTTGGAGTTGCCCTGCTTGGCGGCCTCCTGGATGGCAGGACCACCGGGGTATGGTAGGCCCAGCATGGCCGCTCCCTTGTCCAGGGCTTCACCGGCGGCGTCATCCCGGGTCTGACCAATGCGCTGGCTTTGGCCTGGGGCGGGCACGGTGTACATGGCAGTGTGACCGCCGGAGGCCACCATGGCCAGGCAGGGCAGGGGCAGGTCCGGGTCGGTCATGAAGGCGGCATGGATATGGGCCTGGATGTGGTTGACGCCCACCAGGGGTTTTTCATACATCCAGCACATGGTCTTGGCAGCGGCCATGCCCACCAACAGGCAGCCAATCATGCCCGGTTGGTTGGTCACGGCGATGGCATCCAGTTGTTTTGGTTGCACGCCGGCCTGTTGCAGGGCGTCCTCCACCAAGGGCAGGATTCGCTGCACATGGGAGCGGCTGGCAATCTCCGGCACCACACCGCGAAATCGTTCGTGCAAGGCAACCTGGGAATGCACCACGTTGCTGAGGATCTTGTTGCCATCCTGCACCACCGCCGCCGCAGTCTCGTCGCATGAGGATTCGATGCCCAGAACCAGGGCTGGCTGGTTCACTTGTTCGCCTCTTCCAGCATGACGGTCAAAGCCTGCAAGGCAGCACTGAGTTGCTTGTCTTCGGCCAAGGGCAGGGCTTGCGGCACGGTGTAGTCTTCCAGTTGCTCCGCCAGCGCTACCACTTGGGCGTGGTAGATCTCTGGTACCTCTCGTTGCCGCAGGGACTGGATGATTTTCTGCCGCTCCTTGTCATCCGCCAGCAGCACTTCAATGTCGGGTTGGATGCCGCCCTTCTCTTCGCCATCTTCTTTGCGCCGCATCCGGCCTTCAATGCTGCGGCCCTTGGGCGTGTAGTAGTGGGAGGTGGTGATCTTCAACAGGAACTTGGGCTTGCTGTACTTGATGATGCTTTGCACCACGCCCTTGCCGTAGGAGCGTTCGCCGACGATCTTGGCCCGTTGGTGATCCTGTAGAGCTCCTGCCAGAACTTCGCTGGCGCTGGCAGAACCACCGTTCATCAGCAACACCAAAGGCAGGTGGGGGAAGCTGCAGAGTTCAGGCTTGGCCTTGGTCACATGGGTGTGGCCATTGCCACGGCCCTTGGTTTGCACAATGGTGCCTTGGGCGAGAAAGCGGTTGGTGAGGGCCACACATTGGTCCAGCTGTCCGCCAGGGTTGCTGCGCAGGTCCAGGACCAGCCCTGCCAGGGGATGACCCAGTTCTGCCGCCAGCTTTTCCGCCGCCCGATCAAATTCCTCGGTGGTGTGGTCGGTGAAACCATTCAGGTGCATGTAGCCCAGGCCCTGCTCCTTATCCAGGATGCGGATCCAGTGCACACTGGGGTTGGCTATCGGGCCGCGGGTGATGGTCAGGTCCACTTCGTGATCCACTCCTTGGCGCTGCACTTTGACCTGCACCTGGGTCTGCGGTGGACCCAGTAGATGTTTGCGGGCAACAGTGATGATCTCTTCGCCACTCAGTTCATCCAGGCGCTGTTCGTTGGCCTGCACGATGCGGTCGCCAACCTGCATGCCGGCTTTTGCTGCTGGTCCATCGGGGAAAGGAAAGAGAATGGTGACGGGTTTGCCGCTGGGTGCCAGAGCCACACCGATGCCTTGGTAGGTGCCGGAAGTGTCCGCTTCAAACTTCGCAACTTCCGCCGGTGGGATGTAGTCGCAGTAACGGTCCAGGCTGTTCACCATGGCATCCACCGCCAGGTGCATCATTTCCTCGGCCTTGGCCTCGCCCACTTCGTCCACGTAGTCGTCCTCTATCCGCTGGAACACCGTGTTCATGATGGCCAGTTCTCGCCGCGGCAAGGCATCAGCCCCGCTCAGGCGCATGCCCAGGAACAGGAAGCCGCCGGCGGTGACGAAGATCAGGCAGATGATCGACAGAAGGAAGGCGGTGGGGACGTTCTGCTTGGGTTCCACTGTAGGTCGATGGGGTGATGGCTTTGGGCTGGGGCGGAGGGGCGGAGGGGCGGAGGGGCGGTCGACCACAGCATGACTAGGACGCTGGGGTAGCTCACAGCTTCCCCCGGCCTCTGAATAGGCAGGAAGATAGCGCCTGGCCCAGGGGCTGCAAGCGCTTAGCAATGGCTACGGACTGCGTTGCTTGGGGCTAAAGCGTTTAGCGCTTTAACTGTGCCGTCACCCGCAACTCATCGGCTCGCCCCAAGAAGCAGGACAGCCGATCCGGCCATAACGCCAGGGTCCAGCGGGCGAAGCGCAGGACCATGCGGAAGCGCCAGGTGGGGCATTGCAGCTGCAATCCCTCTGTAAGCAGCACCTCCAGGGGTTGTTCGCCCAGGCGCAGCCAGCGCCGCAAGAAGCACTCCAGATTCATTCGCCGCAACAGGGCGATGATGAAGAGCAGGTCTTGGCCCGGGTAGTTGCTGATCTTCCACTGCAAGGCCTCGAAGCCCGCTTGCCTCAGGGCTCGATCCAAGGTGGCTTTGGTAAAGTAGGTGATGTGGTGTGCGTAGATCCAGGAGACGTGCTTGCCTGCCACGGTGCGCTTCAAACTTTGCCAGTTGGGCACCGCAATGTGAATCAGTCCGTCCTTCCGCAGCAGAGCGGCGGCGCGCTGCAGGCTCGGCACCGGGTCCACCAGATGTTCCAAAGAATGGCTCAGGGTGACCACGCCGAAGTGCTTCTCCGGCAGGGCCACGGTGCTGAGGGGTTCTTCCAACACTTCACAGCCCAGGGATGCGCGAATCCTCTTGGCGTCGGGCTTGGAGATTTCGATGCCCGTGGCTTGCCAATCCCGTTCCTGCGCTGCCCGCAGGATGATGCCGCCGCCCGCACCTACATCCAGCAGTGGTCCACTGGCGCCTTGCTCCGCCAACTCCGCCAGCATGCCCGCGTCCCGTTGCAAGATCAGCTCTTCGGCGCGCAGTTGGTGTTCGCCGTACTCCGCACCCTCTTCGTACATGGCTGAAGCCTGCGCCAATTCTGGAATGGGCTGTTGCTGCAGGAAGCTGCAGTCCTTGCAGCGGGCCAGATCCAGGCGAGCCGGAGGGATGCCATTCTTGCGTAGGTAGATCCCACCGTTCTGGCTGCCACACAAGAGGCAGTGGAACTTGGTGGTGTTAGTGGTAGGCCCGGTCATGAGAGCATTGCAGCATTCGCACCTTGTTCCCGCAAGGGTTCCCGCAAGCCAGCATTGTCCCCGCAAGCCAGCATTGGCTGAGGACTGTTATTGCTCATAGAGAATCGCTACCCGCATACCGATCAACAGCAATCCAGTGCTGAGCCAAATCCACATCGCATCTTGCACCAGCATGGGCAGGGCCATCATCAGGATGCCGACGATGAGTTGCGGCAGGCGCTGTTGCTTTTTGCCGAACACAAAGAAGCTGAGCCCTATGGTGCTGACGATGATGGCGGCGATGATCCCGGCGGTGGTCACAGCCTCGACTTCGACCCTGGTTAGCAGTCTGCTTGAGGTCTGGATTGCTGCGTTCCCTCTGCTTCAGGTGTTGCAATGAGGCCAATCTGCTGCGGAGGCATCGGTGTTATGGCCTGAAGCGGTTATACGCAGAATTCATGCAATCTGCGTATAACCAGGATCAACGGCCTCTCGAGGACAGTCAGGCCATGTACACAAAGGTGCCCGGAGACACCTGATGCATCTCCGGGCACCCGCCGCCAAACGGCGAACTAGTGGTGTGATGCGCTCTGTTGGGGCATTTTCAGTGCAGCGCGTGCGCGACCGACTTTTTCGAGGATCTCGTCGGCGGCCTTGGTCCAAACAATCGGCTTCGGATCGTCGTTGTGGTTATCGATGTAGTCCATGATTGCTTTCTTGAGTTGAGGGACGCTGCGAAACGCGTCGCGCTTCAGGCGTTTTTGATCAAGATTGCGGAAAAACCCCTCCACGATATTGAGCCACGAGCTGCTTGTCGGGATGAAGTGCATGTGGAATCGCGGATGGCGCTTCAGCCACCGCTTAACCTTCTCATGCTTGTGTGTGGCGTAGTTGTCGGCGATGACGTGCAGATCGAGTTCAGCTGGAGTTTGCTCGTCGATCATTCTCAGGAACTTGATCCACTCCTGATGTCGATGTCGCTTCATGCAGGTTGCGATCACTTCGCCGTGACCCAACTCGATCGCGGCGAACAAGGTGGTTGTTCCGTTCCTCTTGTAGTCATGAGTCATCGTGCCGCATCGACCCTTGACCAGTGGAAGGCTCTTCTGGGTCCGATCGAGAGCCTGAATTGACGTCTTTTCGTCCGCGCTAAAGACGAGTGCATTCTCGGGTGGATTCAGGTAGAGACCTACCACATCGCGCAGCTTCTCTTCGAACCGAGAATCGTTGCTGACCTTGAACGTCTTCACCAAGTGAGGTTTCAGACCGTTGGCCTTCCATGTGCGGTGGACCATCGACTGCGTGATTCCCATCTCCTCTGCAAGGAGTCGCGTGCTCCAGTGTGTCGCGTTCGCGGGGATCTCTTGCGTAGTCATGCGGATGATCTCACTCTCAACTTCCTCGTTCGCACGGGGACGACCTCCCCGAGGAAGGTCCTTCTCTATACCAGTGAGGCGATGCTCGCTGAAGCGGTTTCGCCAACACCCCACAGTGTGTCGCTTGACCCTCATCTCCTCAGCTATATCCGCATTCGAGTAGCCATCAGCGGCAAGAAGGATCATTCGGGCTCGCTGAGCTTGCCTCACCGAAATTCTCCGACTGCGTGACCAATTCGTCAGGGTGCTTCGCTCGCTCTTGGTAAGTTGAATCTCTACTGCAACGCGCATCGTCTTGCCTCCAACGATACCTACGCACCGCAAGCGTAGAGAGGCTTAATATAAAGGCCTACTAATTCTGCGTCATACCACTAGCCCGGTCAGTAATCTCTTATTAAATAGAGCACGCTAACCCGGACTATTCACGAGTGTGCTGTTGATCGCGATTTTTTGGTCCTTGCTGGCCGGCATGGTGAAGAATCAAGGGGATTTGCTTTCGACACTCTGAAGTGAGCGTTGGCAAAGGTCCATGGGCCTGAAATATCGCCGGAATGGCCACCTCCGTACAGTCCCGTGGCGCAGTAGATGCGATGCAGTTGGATTCCATTCGGCGCTACGCCGTCTTTGGTCTACCGCGAGCACTGACAGCACATGCTGCACGCTCCCACAATTCTACCCATGGATAACATTTCGGCAGATGGACCACTACCCGACGCACTGATTCTTGTACGCGAGCTGCGACCTTGATCAACATTTCCCGAAATCGCCCTACCTGGGTGCGGCCTGCATCAGTCCGACGAAGGCGCCAGCGCAGCTCCTGGTAGAGCAGATACGCCGTAGCCGTCATCAATACTCGGAATTGATTGGCGATGTAGCTTGAGCAGCTTGTGCGATCAATGTCGAGATCATGCAGTAGTTCTTTGATGCGGTTCTCGGAATCACCTCGACCACGATAGATCTTGTACACGTTTTCCGGTGTGTGCCGAAGATTGGTGATCACAAATCGAGGATTCGACTTTGCACTTCTTCCTTCATACTGCAGCACCTCAGCTTTGAGGATGACCCTCCGCTCGCGATTCCATGACTTTGCACGGTAAGCAGCCTCTCCAAAGAGTTGGATGGATTCGTTTTGGCGAGCAGAGAGCGTCTGGGCCATGGTCATCCAATCCTTGGCTTTCGCTTTGAGGACGCTGTTGCTGGCCATTGCGACCACATACTCGACTTTTAGATCTTCAAGCGCAGCGATGATCCTTGGGTTTGCAAAGCCGCCATCTAACCGTACACGAATCTTTGCTTTCGGGAATCGGTACCTGAGCTCGGCGACCGTCCGCTGCAACAATGGAATGCATCCTCGGTTTGCCGTTGAGTTCCCTGGTCGAAGCCGAGCGGAGAAGAGAAATTGATCTGGATGACCATCCACTGACAAAAAGCCAAGGAGAGGATGGAAACACCAGGTGTCGTAGTAGCCATTGAAAAAGCTGAATGCTTGCTGACCATGGGTGGGATCGTCAGTGGAATCAAAGTCGATGGTGATGCGCTTTGGTCGCCGATGACGCTTCTTGAGCAGACCAATAGCTTTCTTCTCCAGCCAACGTGTGGCTTGTACAGCCTCTTTTGCCGTGGGCATGTTTTCAAACCGGGATAACGTCGGTTGCGATGCCAGCTGATCTTCGCCAAGTGCATCCATGCCGCTGATCATTTTCAGGATCGGGTCATTTGCCATTTTGGCTGCGTCGTTGCCATCGCTGTAGCCCATGGCGATGGAAAACACACGTTGCCGGAGAATCGTCAAAAAGTCGTGTGTTGTGCGGCCCGGATTGCGTCGATCGCAAAATTGAGCTGCAAGTCCGCTGGTCAGGCCGAGTTGCTGATCGAGCTGGCCAAGCAGGATTGCACCGCCATCGGAGCTTTGTCCTTCTGCGTCAAAGATGGGGACGACGGACTTCTTGGCGATGTCTGGAAGAATAACAGACTGTTGAGTAGGCTTGGCCATGCGGATTGTGGTGTCGTTTGTTCCAAGTAGCGTGTAGTTACCACTTAGTACGAATGATCCACAGTCCGCGGTTTACCTATTCATGAATAGTCCAGGCTAAGAAGAGAGTATGCTTCGGGGAGCCATTGGCCGCGCAGGCAGCGAACTGATAGCCGCCTCTTGGTAAAACGAGATGCAAGTCCTGATGAAATAGCAGAGGACTCCTCTCAGGCGCGGGTGGGATTACTGCAGTTTTTTCAGATTACTTGTCCCAAGGTCGGAGGTTTTCCTTCTTAAGAGAGTGCCGGGCAATGGCATTTGCCTTGGTATTCCTGAGCTAACGATGAAGTAAGGCTTTTGCCCTAAGATCGTCGCTGCCTACGATACGCTGGCAGATCTAGCTCTGGGAGTTGGTTATAGAGACAGGGAAATGTTCTCCTGCTTGGCGACGCAAGTTGTCAAGTCGGAGAACGTTTTTATATGGCTTGCTTGAACCAAGCCACATCCCTTAGCTGTGCCACAACCATATCCGTCGGCGCTCAGAACGGATAACCAATGCTGAAGTGGAGGATCCAGTCCTCTTCCTTCGGCATGCGATCCGGGTTGTGGGCGGCGTCGAAGCGTAAGGGGCCAATGGGTGTGAGCACCCGCAGGCCGCCACCCACAGCGTAGCGCATGTCCCGCAGGTCATAGTCCTGCACCTTACTACCCGTGTTGCCCGCATCGGCAAAGCCGGCCAGCTCCAAGAACTTGAAAGCCTGCCAACGTAGCTCCAGGTTGAAAATGTTGCGGTAATCACCGCCAACCGGGTCGCCGTTGATGTCCAAGGGACTCAACTCGGATTCATCAAAGGAGCGCACCGAGTTTTCGCCGCCGTTGAACAGACGCTGGCTGATGGGCACTGCGTCAGAGCCTTCGCCGGGAAATAGCCAGGCGCTTTGCGCATTCAGCACCACCTGTGCGGATTTGCCAAACAGTGGTTGGTAATAGGTGAAGCCGGCCCGCAGGTGGGTCAGGCTGATGCTGCCACCCAGCGCCGGATCCAACCACTGCACGCCGGTGGCCCAGCGGTAGCCACTGCGGGGCATCAACACATTGTCTCGCTGATCCCTGCTGATCTCGGCAAAGCTGTTGGCCTCGGTGTAGTCGGTGATGCCCGCCGCCGGATCCACCACATCCACATTGCCGTCCCGGTGTTCCTTGAAGGTGTAGCCGATGCGGCCCAGGGTACGAGGTGAGAACAATGGGCGGGACAGGCTGGTGCTGAAGCCCAGGGATTCATCGGTGAAGGATGGTTCTTCCCGGCGTCTTAGCTCAGCCTGCACGCTGAAGGCCGTATCGCTGCTTAGCACATTGGGGTCGGTGAGGGAAGTAACCACCCGGTGACCACGGCGACTCACCATGGCCCGGCTGTCCAGGTCGAAGATGAACAAGGGATCCAGGAATTGCAGGTGGCGCATCTGAAAGCCAATGCCACCGCGCAATTGTTCGTAGGAACCGTAACCAATTTCCGGTTCCAGCAGGTAGCGCTCGATCTCTTCCACTTGGATCACCAGCCGAATCTTATTCTCCGGCATGGGCTCATGTTGGATCTCCGCCTTGCGGAACAGCCCAGTCTGGTAGAGCCGCAGCAGGCTGTTTTCTTCCGACAGCCCATGGAAGGTCTCGCCAGGGTGTATCCGCATGAGTTCCAGGATGCGGTTGCTGGATACGTACAGGTTGCCGCGCACCACGATCTCGGCAATGCTGACCTGTTGGCCTGGATCGCCCTGCACCTTGCTGTCAACCAGGTGCTTTTCTGGATTCACCGTCACCCGCAAGTTCAACTTGGGCTCGTTGTAGCCCAGGTTGCGCAGTTGGTTGAAGAGTTGCAGCCGGTAACTCTCGATGGATTTGCGCGAAAAGGCATCACCTGGCTGGGGTGGCATGGGGGCAAGGTGATGCAGAGTGCCAGCTAGCTTGTCATTGAGTTCGGTCTGCCCGAAATGGTATGGATGACCTTCTTCTATCTGAATGCTCACCACCAACCCGAGTTTCTTGGCTTGACTCTCTTGTTCAGGTTTGGGTTCAGGTGGCAGCAAACTGACCTTGGCATCCAAGAAGCCCTTGCTCATGTAGTAGCTCTGCATGCTGGTGACCAGACCTTGCAGCCCTGCTTCCACATACAGGGGGTCGTCCAAGCCCAGAAAACCCTGTTGTTTTCGTGACCAGAACTGCAGCAGTTCTTCTTCGCTGAGTTGTTGACGACCCAGAAGTCGCAGGTCCTTCACAGTACACAGAGGTCCAAGATGCAGGGTAAACTCAACCAATATGTCATTGGTTTTCGGCAGCTTGGACTGACTGTGTTCAACCTTGGCCAGGGGATAGCCCTGGCTGCGGATGCTGTCTTGCACATCCAGCATGGCGTCATAGGCTGAGCCGCGGCGGTCCGGATTGCGGGACAGGTCCAGCATGGAGTCCATGATGCGGTCCATGAGTTTGCGCCGGCCGATGTCTTTGCCACCATGAAAGCGAATGGTGACGGCTATCGGTGGCGGGCCACTATCGTTCTTTTCGCTCTTGCTGGCCTGCACGATGAACTCGTCCTGTTGCACCACTGGATCCAGGATGGGTGCAAAGATGGAGCAATTGATGCAGAGCCAGGGCAGGACAAGCAGCAGGTAGCAGAGGTAACGATGCATCAGAAGCGCAGGCTGTAAATCAATCCCAGGTTCTGGTCTTCATAGACATCCCGTTCCACCCGAGTGGAGAAGTTGTTGGGGATACCCCAGAGTCCAGAAAGATCAAATTCAACCTGCCAGGTCTCCACTCCGTTGTTGCTGACTTCGCGACCAGCTTCCACTTGAAACCTCTCCAGGAAGCTGGCTTCTGCTTCCGTGCTTTCACTGGCAAAGAATGCGCCCAGCAGTTCTTGGATCAAGTAACCACCCAAGAGAGTGGCCTGTCCTTGGGTGCTTTGTTTGGCCAGAGTTGCCGGTGGCAGGCCGGTGGTGATCAATGTCCAAAGCTCTTCGGCGGGTAGCGGCGGGGTAGAAGTCAGCACCACCTCTGGGTCGTCTACCGGTCCTTGCACCTGCATGGAGACGCGGATGCCATGACGTTGACCTGCAGCCAAGGCGAGCAACTGGGGGTTGCCCGGGTTCTCTCTAGAGAAGGTGAGTTGGCCGGATTCAATACGCAGGCTGGAGCCGGGAAAGCGGATGGTACCCTGGCGTGCAGAGCAGGTGCCTTGCAGGCGCATGGCTGAGCCCGGACCCTGCAGGCGCATGGCCAGATCCAGTTCCGTGTCCAACACGTGGGTCTTGATTTCCATGGGTGCCAGCGAATTCACTCGCACATCCAGTTCCAGATTCAAGGCTTCGCTGCCGGGCAGCGCATAGGGACCAAAGGTATTGAGACCTTGCCCGCCTTGTTTGCGCAGGTCCGGCAGCAGGGATAGGCGTTTGACCAACTTGCCGGAGGTCAGGTCCGCGGTGCCGCCCAGTGTCAGATCCGGCAGTTGCCCCTTGGCTTCCAGATCCAGGTTGCCGCGGATCTTCAGTCCGTCTTGCCGCAGCAGCAACAGGTCCTGGCCTTGGACTTTGACCTGCAGTTCCTTGTGGCTCTTGCTCTGCCAGATTTTTCCGTCCGTCACCTGCATCTCGCCCTGCACATGCAGGGGAGCATCACCCAGGGTGGATTGCAGTTGCAGGGAGGCGTTTTGTGCCTTCACTTTCAGGTCGACGCTGGCCTGTTCCAATCGCGGCAGGCCCGGTAGCTTGCAGCTACCTTCTTCTAGTTGCAGGTTTGCTTGCAGGTCTGGATTTTCCCAACTTCCCTTGACGATCATTTCGCCTGTGAGACTGCCATGCAAATCATGGATGCCCAACCATGCCAGGGCTTGTTCATGCATGGGTAGATCATCCAGAATTTGCTTCTGCAAGTGAATGCTGCCTGTCCAAGGGCGATGACTCAGGTCTTTTCCCCATTCGCCTTGGCTACTGAGCTGGGCGCGCAAGCTACCGGGGGCATTTTCCAATTGAACTTGCAGGAGATTGTCAGTCAGGCTGAGCTCGCCTTTCACCGTGAGAAAGTCCTTGGCTGCTAGCAAGGATTCCATCTCAGGTTGCAGGCTAAAGCTGATCATCGTGCTTTGCGTAGTGGCCTGGAAGCTGGTGCCAAGCTCGACTTTTGCTTGCATGGCTTCGCTCTGCCAGGCTCCCAGGGTTTGAGCTGGCAAACTCAACTCTGACTGCAGTTGACCGTCGTTAATGCGGCCTTGGATGTTCATCCCATAAGCCAAGATTGCAAATCTACCTTGGGCTTGCTGCCAATGCTTTGGCCCGGCCAAGGGCAGGCGCAGGCCTTCGGCGCTGGCATTGATTTCGGGCAGATCCAAGAGCAGTTCGGTGATCTGCAACTCCTTGCCTTTGAGTTGGCTGTCCAAGGCATTGCTGCCGTGTTGGATTTGCAAACGTCGCCCGTCCTCTGCGCTGCCTAGAGTGACGGTGAGCGCCTTGCCTTCGTTGGCTTCCCCTTGGCCAAAGCCAAAGCTCTCGACTTTTAGTTCAACGCCATCCCGGCAGAGCTGAGCAATGAGTTCCGGCAGGGTCTCCCAGGCGAAGGGTTCGGCGTTCTGCTCTGGTGGTTTTTCATCCGCTGCATCCGCCACCACTTGCAGCTGCAAACTCTCCGCATGCAGCTGCACCCGGCTCACTGCCGAAGCCTTGCCCCTGAGCAGGGACCAGATGCCGTAGTCCAGCTTGATCAGCCCATGGCGCAAATGCTGGATGGGGCATTGGTCACCGCCATGAATCTGCAGGCCTTGGATTTCCAGCCCGGTGATCCAATTACCACCCAGACCTGCCACTTCCACCTTTTCCAGGTCGGCATCCAGTGCGCTGGCCACGGACTGGCGCAACTCGCTGATGATCCAGTCCTCAAACAGACTCCGCCGAAACAGGTAAGTCGTAGCCAGCAGGATGACGACGACGATGCTGAAGCGGAGGAGGAGTTTTCTCATGGAGTCATGCGGGCTAGGCTTTTGCCAAGGCTCGCATGATGTCCATCGTACTGATGATGCCCAAGGTCTTTGTGCCTTCTACCACCAAAATGCGGTGCACACTCAGTTCCACCATCTGCTTGGCGATGCTAGCCAGCTTGGCATCCGGGCTGGTGCTATAGACCTGTGCCGTCATCAGATCGCCGGCGGTTTCCTCGGATTCCTGGGGGACATCGAAAGAGCCGAAGTCCTCTTCCAGCAATTCTTCCGAGGAGAGATGGTAGAAGCTACCTTTACGGCGGGGGCGGGAGTCCGGATCCTGGCTGTACTGTTCCACCAGGTCGCGCATGGAGATCACGCCAGCGATGTGGCCAGCTTCATCGGTTACCGGCAGGCCGCCAATGCGATATTCACCCAGGAGCCGTTCCACGTCGGACAGTGGAGTGCTTACTGCGACGGTGAGAATCTCCGTACGCATGACTTCCCTGGCGGTGAGTTTTTCAAAGGGGATCTTCTTGTCAGCCATGGAAATCGTCTCCTTGCTACTTGGGGCTGCTTTGAGCATGCCATGATTGGGTAATGGTCTCTTTCATAATAGGAGTAGCCAGGGCAAAATTTCGCCCATTGCGGAAAGGTGGCACAAACCATTTCCAGAGGAAGGCTCCCACCACCAGGGGCTCCGCTTCCACCGCCCCAAGGGCGATATGCATGCACATGACCTGCACCGATTCTGCGCCGGGGCCATCGCTGCGGTGGTCCCAGGGCTCTATGGGCGCTCGGTGAGCGTTGTTGTAGCCCAGCTCGGTGAAGACGATCTTGCGGTTCAATTTCTTGGCAAAGGGCCGCAATTTGGCCATCACCTTGGCCCAGCCCTTTTGCAGCTCCTCCTGGCTGGCACCCACCTTGTCCGCCAGCGGGAAATAGGCCTGGATGCCGATGGTGTCCAGGGCATCCCAGAAGCCAACCCGTTGGTAGTCGGTCCAGTTGGCGGCGTAGGTCAAGGCCGCCGGGGTCTCCAGCCGCACCGCGGTAATGATCTGTCGCCAGGCCTTGTCGTGCTGGATGGTCTTGTCCAGCTCGGTGCCCACAGCAAAACCATCCGCCTCCTTGCAGGCGCGGGCCACCTTGGTGATCCAGCTTTGGTAGCTGCTGAAGAAGCGATCCCACTGCTCGGCTTCAGCAAAGGTGATCTCGCCGCGCCAGGAGAAGGGGGAGCCCCAATAGGCAAGGTGTGGTTTGATCAGGACCTTCATGCCCTGGGCGTGGGCTTCCCTGATGGGGCGCAGCAGATGCTGGGGCGGATTCTCTTCGGCCCATGCACGAAAGCTGACTTGACCATTGGCGTTGATGCGGGCGTAAGGGTGCACACAGATCCAATTGCCTCCCAGTTCCTTGATCTCGGAGATGGCGGGCACGATGCGGTCGGTGCCCCAGTCCCTGCCGTTGCCATGAGTTGAGATGGTGATGCCCCGGACCTTGGAATTTTGCGTCTTGGCTTCTGCGGCCTCTGGCTTCGGGCCACCGCCTGCTTGCTGGGCTGGTAAGAAGGCTGCCAGCAGCATGATCCAGATCCCTGGTTGCAACATGCCGCTAATGTAGGGGAAGTTCCACACGGATGACCAGGGCCTGCAATTGTTCCTTGCTGGGCGCGCCCTTCTCCGGCATCACATAGGGGATCACCCGCAGGGAGCCTTGGGGCTTGAGACCTTGGGCCTTGGCAAATTCCCGCAGCATGGCCTCCCCTTGGCGCCTGGCCTCAGCCATGTTGCCTTTCGGGGGATAGACCACAGCCACACGTTGGGCAGGACGCTGGATGATCACCTGGCCATCCTTGGGTAAGTATTCCCGGTCTTTTTCGGGCATGAAGGGGATGGCCCAGAAGGCCTTGCCCTGATCTTCATACCACCAGGGCAGGTCGGCAGAGCTTTGTCCCTGGGCAGCCAGAGCCTGGAATTGCTGTAGTAGGTTTTGCATGCGTTCCGGCCAGGTCTTTGCGTCGGCCAGGCGCAGTGCCTGCACCGCAGGCAAGGTTTGTAGAACGGGTTTGCTGGGGCGGGCCTGGCCACCGTTGATGATGCGCTGCTGCGTAGCTTTGCTGGTCTTGTCGTTGGGGTTGCGCCAATAGTCAGCCGGCAGGCGCAGGTTGCTGGTGTTCAGCTTGACTTGCCAGCGCCCTTGCTCACCCAGGATGACTTCCTTTGGCAGGATGGTGCCGGCACCGGTGTGCAGGTAGTCAAGGAAGCTGACCTTGCCGGCGGGACCTTGCAGGATTTTCGGCAGCCCTTCTTCATCCAGTTCCAAGCGCCATACCGCACCGGCTTTTTGCATGAGGGCAAACACCTTGCTGCTTTTCTGTTCCACCCGCTCTGCCTGGTAGAGAGGCAGCAGCAGCATGGCGCCTAGCAGGGCGTGCAGGTCCTGCAGCTTTTGCACCTCGTTCTTGTCTAGGTCAACCGCTTGTTGTTTGCCTTGGTGGCGCCAGCCCTTGTCAGCAACCAGCAGGTCGACCTTGCCTCCGGGGTAGGACAGGCGTAGGCGTTGGTCCGCCGCCAAGATGACGGCGACGCCCCGGTCTTTGCTGCCGGCTTCTTGCAAGTGCAGCTGCGAATGGGCCAGGTCCTGCAAGGGGCCGTGGCAGCGTTGCAGCAATTCCTGCAGCAAGAGCTTGGGATCCTGGCTGACCTGCGACTCCTCCTGTGACTCGGGTTGGGCAGGCGGAGCGGGGGCTTCTCCTTGCGGGCTGCATGCCATGAGCAGGAGGGCCGTGCCTAGACTGAAGAATAGGGGAGGGGTCAAGGCTGCCATTGCACCACTGCTGCGGGCTTCCCTCAAGCCCAGCCAGGGAGAGTTGACCCTTATTCCACTGTGATCGTGGCCTGCTCGATCTTCATCTCTGACTTCGGCCTGCCACTGGGGTGGCCCAGTTTTTCCATGCTGCGCATGGTTTCCATGCCGCTGGCCACTTCGCCAAAGATGCTGTGCTTGCCGTCCAGGTGTGGGGTTTTGACGAAGGTGAGGAAGAACTGGCTACCGTCGGTGCCCGGGCCGCGGTTGGCCATGCTCAACAGTCCGGGGCGATCGTGCCTGACTTCGGGGCTGAATTCGCCATCGTAGTTGTAACCCGGTGAGCCAGTGCCCTTGCCCTGCGGGCAGCCACCCTGAGCCATGAAGCCGGGAATCACCCGGTGAAAGAGCAGGTCGTCATAAAAGCCTAGCCGCGTCAGGTAGATGGTGCTGATGACGTGCATGGGAGCCACATCGGGAAGCAGCTTGACCTTGATCTGTCCCTTGTTGGTGCTCAGGTTCCAGTAGTAGGTTTTGCCCGGGTCGAAGGTCACCTCCACCGTGGGCTTGGGCAGTTGGGTCTTCCAACCGGCTCTTGTCTTGTCGATGTTCCGGTCATTGATGAAGGCGTCAATTTCAACGACGGCATTGTCTGCGATTGGGCTCATGTTGTCCTGATTGGTGGTGGGCTGCTCTTGCTCTGCCTGTTCTTGTTCTTGCTGCTGCCCTTGCTGGGGCTGCGGGGCCGGATTGCAAGCTGGCAGGGTCCAGAGGAAAGGGAGCAGGAGGAGGCTGTAGCTGAAGTGTCTCATGCCGAAAGACTACGTTTCGGCTGGATGCGATCAAGAGAGGGGATGGCCCGTCCGCTACCGGCTGCGCTTGAAGACCTGCTGCCAATCCTCGATGTCGTAGCCCTTGTCAGCACCGCCGGCCAGGGCCTGCAATGCCTTGCGCGCAGCGAGACGCACATTGGCGTTGGTTTCCGCTGGGCCGATCAGGGCATAAAGTGAGGTGCGCACCGAATCGTCCCCCATGAAGCCCAGGGTGGTAGCGGCACGAATGCGCACCATGGGCGTGGGGTGGGAGATGTAGGGTTCCACCTGGGGGGCTGCCGCCGGATCCCGCAGTTCGCCCAGACCGCGCAGGGCATGCACGGCAATCTCCGGCTCCAGCTTGCCGATGTCCTTCTGTAGCACCCGCTGCCAGATGGGAGTCACCTGCCGACGGCTGGCCGGCGGTAGACTGTCCTGCACCCGCATCAAGGCCCAGGAAGCACTGGTGCGTACCACCCGGTCTTGTTTGTCGTCTTCTATGATGGCGCCCAGGGCGGCGGGGGGTGTGGCGGAATCCTTCAACATGCCAAGGGCCAGGGCGGCGGAGTTGACGACGTAGCTTTCCTGGGCCCGTAGGCCATTCAGCAGGGGATCCAGAGCTTCTCTGGGATCGTGGGCCAGCGCCTCCACCAGCATGCCCTCGGCGCTAGCTTTCCGCGCGGTTTTCAGGGTGTCCAGCTTGCCGCAGAATCCCAGGGCCGCTAGGGCGATGGCTCGGTTGTGGGGAAGCTCAGCATTGTCTGCATGCTTGACCAGGGCGTTGAAGTTGCGGCGCACCTGGTCGCGGATGGTGCGCTCCGTACTCTCCACGTTGTGGTCCGCATTGCTGTTGCCACTACCCAGGCGCAGCTTGAAGTAAAACTCCATGGCCTTGTCCAGATTCAGCAGCAGTAACATGGGGTCCCTCTGCCGGGCGAGTGCGTCCCTTTCGGCCAACCTTTTATCCTGGAAGGATTGCTCGTAGCTTTCGTCCTTGACGCCGCCCGCCAAGGGGTCGGTGCTGGCACAAGCCTGGAACAGGGCCAATTGGACTAGGGCCAGTAAGATTGCTAGGGTCCGCTTCATGTTGCTCATGGTGGCTGCTTTGAGGCTGAATTGCCGTTTTCCTTCCCAAGAAATGCGACGTCTGAGCATATCTCCTCATGCCATCCCTGCCTAACATCAGCCGGCAAGCATGGATGTGAACGACCTACTTCAGCTTGATCCCGACCAGCAGGGTTTTGAACAGATTCAGATCCTGCAGGACCCTGGCAGCGGCCTCATGGCCATTCATGACACCCGTTTGGGGCCGGCCTTCGGTGGCATTCGGCGCTGGGTCTATGAGTCGCCGGCCCAGGCCCTGGCAGATGCCCAGCGTCTGGCCAGCAACATGACCTTGAAGTGTGCCATTGCCGGCATCCCTGGCGGCGGTGGCAAGTCGGTGATCATGCAGCACCCTGGCTTGGACCGGGAGGCGGCCTACCGCTGTCTGGCGCAGCATGTGCAGCTGATGGGCGGGCGCTATTTCACCGGTCCGGACGTCGGCACCAGTGCGGAAGATCTGCAGGTTATGGCCCGGCACACCGCCTTCGTGGCTTCGCCCCAGACCGTCGGCAATCTGGCCCAGCCTACGGCAGTGGGGGTGTTTGCCGGGGTGCAGGCGGTGGCTCAGCGCCTGGGCTTTGGGGACCTGCAGGGTATGAAGGTGGTGGTGCAAGGACTGGGAGAAGTGGGGGCGCGCCTGGCGCAGATGTTGGCGACGGCGGGGGCGCAACTCTACCTGGCGGATTTGCATCCTGACCGTGCCGCCCAGTTGGCCAGCAAACTCGGCGGGCAGGAAGTCGCTGCGGATGAAGTGCTTGCCATTCCCTGTGACATCTTTGCTCCCTGTGCCCTGGGTGGAGTGATCCAGCAGGGCAAGGTGCAGCAGCTGCAGGCCCGAGCCATCGCCGGTTCCGCCAACAACGTGTTGGCCAGTCCCGCCGCAGGCGAAGAGCTATTCCAACGCGGCATTCTTTATGCACCAGACTTTGTCATCAATGCCGGGGCCTTGGTGTACGGTGCTCTTTGTCATCTGCAGGGTGAAGCGCCACCGCCGGAGCGCATCCAAGAACTTGGTCGTCGGTTGGGACAGATTCTGGATGCCAGCCAGGAAGAGCAAATGCCGCCGGAGCAAATTGCCTTGCGCATGGCGCAGGAACGTCTGCAGGCCCATGCCCATCATCCCTACTTCCCCGAGACCGGATCATGACCAAAGCTGATTACAGTCATCGCCTACGCGTGCGCTATGCCGAGACCGACCGGGGTGGTGTTGCGCACCACAGCAGCTACGTGCTTTGGTTGGAAGAGGCTCGCACCGAGTGGATGCGTTGGCGAGGCAAGGCCTACAGTCAGGTGGAAGCTGAGGGCAATTTCCTGGTGGTGGTGGAGATGAGCCTGCGCTATCTGAGTTCGGTGACCTACGACGATGAGGTGGAGATCCGGGTGTTTGAGTCGAAGCGCCAGCGGACTTCTCTCTTTATTGATTATGAATTGCTGCGGGTGGCGGACGGTCAATTGATTGCCACGGCGCAAACCCGCCTGGCCAGCACCGATGGCCATGGTAAGGTGCGGCGCTTGCCACCGGGAGTTTAGGGCCCAGCTATGAATAGAATCTCTTTCCTGCGCGAGCCCTTGGCAGACCTATTGCAGGACTTCCCGCAACCTGGAGAATAGCCACTGCCCATGCCATTGACCCCAGAACTAGCGCTTGAGCAGCACCGAGACCTCCTGCTCTCCATCATCTATCTGCGGATGGGGCGGGATCTGCGGATTCGCATGGATCCGGAAGACGTGCTGCAGGATGTGGCCATTGAGGCCATCAAGGGCTGGCACACCCTGGAGGATGAGAACAGTGTGCGGGCTTGGTTGGTGGTGTTGACCAAGCGGAAGTTGGCGCGGATTCTCCGCGATCAGGTGGGAGTTGCGGCCCGGGATCCTCGTCGGGAGCGCGCCATGAAGACCGACTTCCCGGTGGCGGATCAGCGCTCCGGGCCGGTGACCATAGCGGATCGCAAGGACCGTCTCTCTCTTCTCGATCAGGCCATGCAGCAGCTGCCGGAAGATTACCGCGAGGTTATTTTGCTAGCTCGCATCGAAAAGCTCTCAGCTAAGGAGATTGGTCAACGTATGCAGCGGTCGGAGAACGCCGTGCATCTGTTGCTGGGGCGGGCTTTGAAAAACCTGGCCCAAATATTGAAACTTTGATTCTTCCATGAAGAAAAAACGGATTCTTGCATGAAAAACCTACCGCCCAAAGAGGATCCACCAGAAGAAGTCGAGAGACCTTCAGTGGCAGACCTGCGCATGGCGGAGCTTTTGGCGGCGGATCAAGAGGGCCAACGCCCCTCCAAGGTGTCCCTGGAATTTGAGGGCAGCCAAGAATCCGAGGATGTGTTGCAGCGGCTACGCACCCTGGACTTTGTCGATTCTGTTGTCGGCGAAGACGGAGTGAGCTTGGAGCGGATCGGTGAGTACCGCATCCTGGATGTGTTGGGACGAGGTGGCATGGGCACGGTTTATCTGGCCTTTGAAGAAGGTTTGGAACGGCAGGTTGCCCTGAAGGTCTTGTCACCACGCTTCTCTGCCGACATCACCATGCGCAAGCGCTTTCGCGCCGAAGCACGGGCCACTGCCGCCTTGCACCATCAACACATCGTGCCGATCTTTGACTTCGGTGAGACGCATGGAAAACTCTACTTCGCCATGGAAGTGGTGCGGGGTGTCAGCCTGGACAAGCACATCTCGGCAGCGCGGCGGAAGAAGCAATTGGCCATGGAATGCTTGGAAGCCAGCCAGCGTTTTGCTGGCGTCGCAGATGCTTTGGCATTGGCCCACAAACGACAGATCCTGCACCGGGATGTGAAGCCCGGCAATTTGCTGGTGGATGCGGACGGCACCTTGGCCTTGGCTGACTTTGGTCTCTCCAAATTCCTGGGTGAGGCCAGCATCGGCCTGACTTCGGTGGGCGGCTTCTTTGGCACCTTGCATTATGCCTCGCCGGAGCAGGCACGGGGCGAAGGGCTGACGCCGGCTAGCGATCTCTATTCCTTGGGGGTCACCATCTTCGAGACGGTAACGGGCCAGTTGCCTCTGGCTGGTGAGAGTACCGAGGCCATGTTGCAGAACCTTCTGCACTCTGAACCACCAAGGCTACGGCAGGTGTTGCCCAAAGCACCTCGGGATCTGGAAACCGTGTTGGACAAGTTGCTGCAGAAAGATCCGCGGGATCGCTATCCCGATGGCGAATCCCTGGCGCTTGACCTTATTCGCATCTCCCAACGCGAGCCCATCCGCATCCGGCGGCAGACTTGGATTGGGCGTCTTTGGCGCCGTGGTCGGCGCAATCCTTTGTTGAGTGCTTCGCTGCTGGCGGCAACTGTCTTGTTGCTGACCTCTTTGGTTCTGGGTTGGGAGTGGGTGGCCAGCCAGGATCGGGAGCGGTTGAGCAAGGGTGAGGACTTACTCCGGCAAGCCCTGCGGGAAACGCAAAAGGAACCTGGCACCTTGGCTGCCGCCGGTGGCCTTTTAGGCCGACTCACTGGCATGCCGCCAACAGCGCAGTCTTGGGATTCCCCGGCGCTCACTTTCTTGCAAGAAGCGGAAGAGTTGTTGGAAGATGACCCGCGCCCGCAGGCATTCCGCAATGCTTACCTGGCGAAGGACTTGCCGGTGGTTGGCGCTGAGATGAAAGAAGCCATGCAACTCTTGCAGCAAGGCCTGGGCCTTCGCGCCCTGACCAGCTTGGACGAAGCCATCCGTAAGACGGAAGAGATGGATCGGACCGAGGCGACCTACTTGGGCTTGTATCATCTCTACGTGCTGCGCTGTCTGGCTTGTACCACGGCGGCGGTAGCCGACCTGGAGAAGGCACGAGAAAACCTGCGCTTTGCAGCGGTGGTGCGCCCCCGGGCTCGCTTGCCGCGCTTGATGTTGCAGCTCTTGCTGCTGCCGGAAGGCAGCGCGAATCTGGAACAAGCGGTGCAAGATCCGGCGGACCGTCGGATCATGGGAGCTTTGCTCAGGTCTTTGGCGGGAGTGTCTCCGGCGGCGGATTCATTCCTCTTCTCTTTAGGCCTGCCCTATAGCGAGCGATGGGATCTGCACCAATTGGCCATGTCCTGGCTGGGTGATGACAGCCCGCCCAGCCGTGAAGATGGTCTGTGTGGTTTGTCGGCGCAGTTCCGCGATCAGGCCCTGATGGCCAAGAACAACATGGGCAACAGCAACCTGGTGGATCGGGCCCTGAGACCCGCATTGCAAACTTTGAAAAATGAAGTGGCCGAGTTTTCGCCCCTGCAGGCCTGGAATTACACCTTCCACTTGTTGCAGCGGCAAGCCAACTTTGACCTGCCTGTTTTCCAACGCCTACTGGGAGCCCTGCACTATCTGGACTTGTTTGCAGCCGAGGAGGAGTTGCTGGTGGAAAAGGATATCTTTTACTCCCTGGTGCAGGGATGGTCAGAATCCCAACCAGGTCGGCAGCTGCAGGCCCGCTTGGATCTTCGTTTCGCATCTGCAAAACAAGCCCTCGCCTCGGCCAAGGCCTGGCGCCAAATAGATCGGGATGATCCCTTGGCCATTCAGTGTGAATTGTGGGCCATGCTGCGTGGTGATTTGCAGTCCTCGTTGTGGGAAGCGCAGCGCCTTGCCATTGCCTGGGTGCAGCAGTCGGCGGATCCTAAAGCCACCAAACAGCAGCTTGTGCAGCGTTTAGAGGTGGCAGAAAGACGAGAAAAACTGTTTCCGGAACGCGCCCTGTTCTTGCGCAAGATGCGCCTGAGTTTTCAGGAGGGCCGTAAATGAGATCTTACACCTGGATCCTCCTGCTCTGTTTGGGGCTTGCTCTCATCTCTTGTTCCGAAGAACAGCCCAAGGAGCAAGCACCAGGCACCGTGGAGTCGGCTGCCAGCCAAAAGACCGATGCGCCAGTTACCAAGGCAGAGCAGGAGCAGCAGAGCTTGGAAAACAAGGTGGCGGGCCTGGTTCTAGACAAGGATGGAAAGCCCTTGGCAGGCGCCCGGGTGCGAGTGTTTCGCCAGCTGAACAAGGATTACTACCAGGCTCCCGTGCTGTTGGAGCGGGCGATCATCACCGGCAGTTCGGGCCGATTTGTCTGTCGGACCGATCGCCAACCCAATCTGTTGCTGGAGGTGATTCATGGTCGTCATGCCAAATACAATGTGGCGGCTGATGCTAGGGATCCGGAGTTGCGTATTCGCTTGCAGCCAGGCTTTCGCGTGCATGGCCAGGTGATTGCCAGCGATGGTCAAGCATCCAGAGCTTGTCAGGTTGCTTTGGACATTCCAGCCTATGCTGGGTCCAAGACCATTCATCTGTTGGGGCAAACCGATGCGGCTGGCCGCTTCGTTTTTCGAAATCTGCCGCCGGTGCACTGTGTGCTCACTGCTCGTCACCCGGACCATCGTCCGGTGGCGCAGCACTTTGTGCCCGGTAGTCATCACCAGGCCATCAAGCTGCAGTTGCAGGAGAGCGGTCTGTTCTTGCAGGGGCAGGTGTTTAGCGGCAAGGAGACTCTTGCCGGAGCCCAGGTCAAGGCCTACCGGCAGGATGGTCCTTCCATCGCTGAGAACACTATGCCTTTCCAGGCGAGCAGCGACAGTGAAGGTGTGTTCCAGATTCAGGGACTGGCACCTGGGAGATATTCGCTCAGAGTGACGCACCCGGATCACTCCACTGAGCAAACAGGCTTGTCATTGCAGGATTCCAAGGCGGATCTGGAATTCGTGTTGCAGCCTCGCCAGCAAGTGAAAGGTCATTTGTTCGGTGCCGCTGATCCAGGACAACTGAGTCTGGAGTTGTTGGCATTTGACGGGGAGATTCACCGCTGCCAGGTACAGGCTGATGGTAGCTTTGACTTTGGCAATCCGGGAGTCAGCCAGGGCTGGCTGAATTTGCGCTTGCAGGGTGGGACCTATGCCTTCAAGAAATCCTCCAGCCAATCTCTGGACTTGCCAAGGGTGGACAAGGATCTGGAATTGGCACTGGAGCCTGCGGCGACCCTTTCTGGTTTGGTGTTGGATCCCCAGGGGCAACCCCTTGCCGGAGTTCGGGTGATGGTTCGGCCCTTGACCAGATTCTTCATGGCACACGGAGAAGCAGCGCCTGAAGTCGTGGCGGTGACGGATCAACAAGGTCGTTTTTTCGTGCTTGGCTTGCCGCCGGGAGATGTGGAATTGTTCTACCAGCATCAGGACTATGCCTGGCTACCTGACAGTGCTGTCATTCCAGCGGCTGGCAGTGTGGAGTTGCCGGCCCGGCGCCTGTCCTTGCCGGGCAGCATCCAGGGTAGAATCATCCGTGCTGGCAAGCCCTTGGCTGCGGCCCAGGTGTCGCCAAATCCAAAAGTCACTCTACTGCCGCCGGTGCGCACAGACCAAGATGGCCGCTACCTGCTGCAGGCTCTGCCGCCGGGCGAGTATCGCTTGCGAGTGCAGTACTCCACCCTGCCGGTTTATGTTTCCGACGACGCAGTGGTGATCAGTGAGAAAGAACCTCTGCAAGATGTGAGTGTTGAACTGCCGCCAGGTAGCCAGGTGCACGGTGTGGTCACCGATGAAGGTGGTAAGCCCATCAGTGGTGCTTGGATACGCGGTGTGATGCGCAGGGGTGTCGGTGTCGGTGGCAGTGGCAGTGGCAGTGGAACTTCTACCGATGCCAATGGCCAGTTCTTCATGGATCTTCCACCCCAGGTCCAGCGATTGCATGTGCAGGTGGGGCGCCGTGGTTCCTATTTCTGGCGCCTGGGCCGCACCAGTAAAGAAGCCATTCAAATAGAGTTGCCCTTGGCAGCGCAGGGCAAATTGAGCATGGAGTTAGGCGGTGATTTCCAGCCTGGTCTGACCCAGGATTCCAGGGTCTTGCTCCGTCGACAGCATCAGCCGGCTCTGCAAATCCTGAAACAGGGATTTACGAAGAAGGTGTTCGAGCTTGAGAGCTTGGTGCAGAACCTCACCGGGCAAGACATTGAAGAGTGGGTGCGCATCTCTGGCCGTCGAGCGGAGCTGGATGAATTGCCGGCAGGGGAATACAGCATGCAAGTGCTCTGCCAGGGCTGTGAGCCCATCAACCATCAGGTGAGCATCAAGGCTGGTCAAACCCTGGATCTGGGAAGGGTTGAGCTGAACCGCGGTGCCAGCCTTCGAGGCAAGGTGCTAGGCAAGGATGGAGAGCCCCTGGCTGATGCCAAGGTGTGGGTGCAGTCCAGCTGGGATTCCTCCCTGCGCTATGTCCCCGGCTATTATACCTGTGATCCACAAGGGGTGTTCACCGCTACTGGTATTGGTCCAGATTCCAGACATCTGATAGTGCATGCCAAAGGCTACGCGTTCAAGTCGATCAGCCTGAATCTCCCAGGCGACCTGTTGACCGTCGAGCCTTTGTCTCTGCAGTTGCAGCCCGGCGCCACCTTGCGGGTGCAGGTGCAAAATGCGCAAGGGCAGTCCTTGGCTACCCGCAAGATTTGGTTGTCTGCGCAAAGCAAAGAGCGACGGAAGAGCTGGGATGCAACCACCAACAAGGAAGGCTGGGCCGAGTTTACCCATCTGGCCGCTGGCTTGTATTCCGTCACTCTCGCTGGAGATATCAGGTCTAGCGAGATGGTGGTGATTCGGGATGAGAGTGGCCAGCAGGTCTACGAAAAACGGCTGCGAGCGCGTCGTTAACCTGCCCTTCGATTACTGGCTTTGGTAGCGATGCAAGGGCACGAACTGCGGGCCATACAAAACTCCGTTCGGACTGTTCAGTGGAAGTGTCTGGCTGGTAGTGGTCAGCATGCGCATCTTCCAGCTGGGTTCTTCCGGCCGCGGGGGGATGCTGCTGCGGGTGGCAGGGCTCAAACGCAGTGCAGAATTGAGGGAATCCTCCCAGGCGGATTGGGCCCAGAACTCCAGGCCCACATAGCTGGGTTGATATTCAGCACTGCCCAAAGACCATTGGCTGAAGCCCTGGGCATCACTGATGCTGCTCTGCAGGATCAGGGGCTGGATGAACAGCTTGTTGCAGGCGCCCAGGTCAATGCCACTGCTGTTGCCTTGCAAGGCCAATGCATGCAGCACCGGGGCCAGGGGTGCGGCGTGGTAGAGAGCTTGCTGGTGGCGGATCTGTGCTGGGAACTCGGGGTGGTTCTGTGAGTGGGACCAGAGGAAGAGGCGCTGGGCGGCGGCTTGTTGCTGGCGAGGGTCACGGCAGCTGAAGTCGCCCACATGGCTTTGCTCGCCCAGGGCAGGGTCCTGGGAACTCACTCCATCCAAGTGGTAAGTCAAAAGGCTGCCAGCCGGCCAGGCTTGAGAATCATCTCTACGGCCTCCAGCAAACTGGTAGTCCAGCAACAGATCCTTGCTGCCGTCATGCAGGTAGGGAGCTGAGAAGGGAAAGCTGAGGCCAGGAGTTCCCCAGGGTGCGGGACTGGTGGAAAGGCCGGTGGGTGTGGCGGGCCAGTGGATGGGGCCTTCGAAGACTGTGGTGAGTTCTTGCTGTGCGTTGGCGGCAAAGCTCTCGCCAAAGCTAGCCAGGTCGGTGCCGCCAAGTTGCAGTTGAATCCAGGTCCAACTCCGTCCCTTGGATGCATAACCTGGACTGGTGTCCCGACGCAGTTCAGCTTGGCTCAGGCTAAGGGTCTTGCCGCGCAGGTTACCATCGGCCACCTGGAATCGCTGTTCCACATAACCACCCAAGAGCATGGAGTAGGCCAGCGGCCCTTCGCTTTCTGTTACGTATCCTGGTGGCGAGATGAGGCTGCCTTGCGCGGTCACGGCAGAGCTGATGCCAAGGACGATGGCAGTACAAAAGAGCTTGGTTCTGATCATAGATTCCCCCGCAGAAGCCTACCACGTGACTGGCGGGGGGAGGGCGCAAGTCAACTGTCCTTGTTATGGGGCCTTGCTATGGAGTCTTGCTATTGGGAGGTGGCTTCAGTCTGGCCGCCCATGCCAGCGGTGAGAACCAAGCGCAGGGCCTCATCCATGGCCATGTCCACGGGCTTCACTCGCTCCTTGTCCACCAGCATGAGGAAGCCGCCGATCTGATAACTCATGGGCAGGTACACCGCCACCTTGCCTGTTCCATCAATGTTGGGGTGCAGGCTGTTGGGATCATCCTTGGTGACAAAGGCCAGCATCTCCGGTCCGTCTTCAATCACTTGCACTATCACCACCTGACTGAAGCTCTTCTTCTCCGAGTGGGAGAAGAAGCCCATCATGTCCCGCAGCATGCTGTAGATGGTTTTGATCAGTGGGATGCGGAGGACGATGGAGACTCCCCAGTTGTAGAACCAGCGGATCAACCAGAAGTGCATCAACATGCCGATGAGCACGATGAAGAAGATGGCGAATGCAATGCCTCGACCAGGGAACTCGGATTCCTCGGGGAGAATGGTCCCAATCATCAGGTCGGTGGTGTTCACCAACCAGTAGATGAAGTAGACGGTGATAGCCAGGGGCAGGACCGCCGCCAGCCCGCGCAGGAAGATCTTGGTAAGAGTGCCCATGAGGCAATCCTCGCAGATCGGTTGCCTGCTTCCTAGCGCTGCATCTCAGCAATCACCGCTTGGGTGTATTGGTGGGTGGAGGCGGTGCCGCCCAGGTCCCGGGTGCGCACCTGGCCAGCGCCAATCAAACGCAGCACTGCATCCTCGATTTGCTTGGCCGCAGCCTCTTCACCCAGGTGCTGCAGCATCAGGGCGGCAGAGAGGATCAGGGCGGTGGGGTTGGCGATGTCCTGACCGGCGATGTCCGGCGCCGAGCCATGCACCGCTTCAAAGATGGCGCAGTGTTCCCCAATGTTGGCACTGGGGGTCATGCCCAGGCCGCCCACCAGGCCGCTGGTGAGATCGGAGAGGATGTCGCCAAACAGGTTCTCCATCACCAGCACGTCAAACTGCTGGGGATCCATGACAAGACGCATGGCGGTGGCGTCAACGATGGCTTCTTCCAGCTGGATGTTGGGATAGTCGACGGCGGTCTCCCGGGCCACCCGCAGGAACAGGCCATCGCTCAGCTTGAGAATGTTGGCCTTGTGCACCACGGTGACCTTCTTGCGCCCTTCACGTTGGGCCATGTCGAAGGCGTAGCGGAGAATGCGTTTGGAAGCCTTTTCGGTGACCACGCGCAGGCTTTCCACCACGCCGGGCACCACTTCGTGTTCCAGGCCCGAGTAGAGCCCCTCGGTGTTCTCGCGAATGACGATGAGGTCCACGTCCTCGTAGCGGGAGGGTACACCCTTAATGGATTTGGCTGGGCGGTAGTTGGCGAACATGTCCAGGTCGCGGCGGATCTGCACGTTGACGGATTTGAAACCCATGCCGATGGGGGTGGTGATGGGCCCCTTGAGGGCGACACCGGTTTTGCGGATGGCGTCCAGGGTGCCTTCCGGCAGGGGCACGCCGTAACGTTCAATCAGGTCACCGCCGGCTTCAGAGATCTGCCAATCAATCTTCACCCCAGTGGCTTCCACTACTTGTTGAGCAGCACGGGTGACTTCAGGACCGATGCCGTCGCCGGGCACCAAGGAAACGGTGTAGGACATGGGCGCAGGTTAGGCCTGGAGGCGGCAGATGCAATGGTTGGGCAGCAGGCCAAGCATCACCGGGGATGTTGAAGGGAGCAAAAGGAAGCGCCCGGGGCTGTGAGGTGAGTGGTGGATTGTGGCGGCAAAGAGTTTTGAACGGTGGTGTTGGACGAATAATCCCGACTTGGACTACCTGTCCTCAGTACCGCCCACACTCGAGTAAGAATACGCTTTTAGCCGCGTCGGAGTTTCACGCCGACGCAGTTTAGCGAGCTACCTCATACACGCATTGCACTTTGCCGTCAGCGAATGCCCGAGTCTCGACATGCCGTAGCTTGATATCCTGCTGCAATGGCCCGAAGAGTGGGATGCCCTCACCTAGAAGAATGGGGATTCTGGTGATGGTGATTCGCTGAATCAAATCGGCAGCAAGAAATTTCTGAATCGTCTTGCCGCCATCGACATAGAGGTGCTCTGCTCCCCGCTTCGATAGCTCGCCGACGATATCAGCGGGCAAGCCTGACATCGTTTCAACAGAGTTAGCGAGTTCATCCGCAATATTAAGAGGACGACTTGTAAGAACAACAACAGGCTTGGAATAGGGCCACTGGCCAAATGACAGAACTTTCTCGTAGGTGTTGCGACCCATCACCAAATAGTCAACGGTGTCCATCAGCTTCTGATAACCGTAGTCTTCTCCATCCTTAGAGGGTTCTCCAAGCCAATCGATATCTCCATCTGGGCGAGCAATGAATCCGTCTAAACTTGTTGCGATGAATACCGTTCCTTTCATACGACCTGTTTAGCGGTATCACAGTCGCGTTGAAAGAGCGCATCGGTCTCATCGTCCAGGGTGCAACCGGCCCTAAGGACCGAAGCCATCGCCGGGCACCAAGGAAACGGTGTAGGACATGGGGGCAGGTTAGGCCTGGAAGCGCAGATGCAATGGTTGGGTAGCGGGTCGTGCATCATCGGGGATGTTGAAGGGAGCAAGCGGGTGAGTCCGGGGCTGTGGGGCGTACTGTGTCGGGAAAAAGCGGATTTGGGCCAGGGCAGTGTTGTGGAGATGGGAGGAGAGTGGTGGAATGCGGTGGTAAAGAGTTCTGAGCCGTTGTGTTTGGAACGAAGAATCCAGGTTTGGACAACCTGTCCACCCGGTATTGGATCCAACGCACCTTACAAGCTCATGAGAAAACACCTTCTAACAACCATCGCTGCAGCCACCGCCCTTTTGATCGGGTCCGCCGCAGCACAAGAACAGAAGCCCAACATCCTCGTTATCTGGGGTGACGACATTGGCACTTGGAACATCAGCCACAACAGCCGTGGCATGATGGGATACAAGACGCCGAACATTGACCGAGTTGCGAGGGAAGGCGTTAGCTTCACTGACTACTACGGCCAGCAAAGCTGCACAGCGGGTCGTGCTGCCTTCATCAGCGGTTCGGTACCGGTCCGCTCGGGCATGACAAAGGTCGGCCTGCCGGGCGCGAAAGAGGGCTGGCAGAAGGTCGATTGCACCATGGCCACGGTCCTCAAGGGCCAAGGGTACGCCACTGGTCAGTTCGGCAAGAACCACCAGGGGGATCTCAACGAGCACCTACCGACGATCCACGGCTTCGATGAGTTCTTGGGCAACCTCTACCACCTCAATGCGGAGGAAGAGCCGGAGAACGAGGACTATCCCCGTGATCTGAAGTTGGCCGACGGCAGGACGTTCCTCGAGGCCTTCGGTCCCCGCGGCGTCTTGCACTGCAAGGCAACCGGTGTGGATGATCCCACCGTAGATCCCCGCTTTGGACGCGTCGGCAAGCAGACGATCAAAGACACCGGCCTGCTCACCAAGAAGCGGATGGAGACTGTCGACGACGAGACCCTCGCTGCCGCCAAGGACTTCATCACTCGTCAGCACAAGGCCGGCAAGCCATTCTTCTGCTGGTGGAATGGAACCCGTATGCACTTCCGGACCCACGTGAAGAAGGAGCATCGTGGCATTTCCGGTCAGGACGAATACAGCGATGGCATGGTCGAGCACGACATGCACGTGGGCGAGCTGCTCAAGCTGCTGGATGATCTCGGCATCGCCAAGAACACCATCGTCCAGTACTCCACTGACAACGGACCGCACTACAACAGTTGGCCTGACGCGGGCACGATGCCGTTCCGTGGCGAGAAGAACTCGAACTGGGAAGGCGCGTTCCGCGTTCCTTGCTTTGTCCGCTGGCCCGAGCACTTCCCGGCGGACACCACGCTCAATGGCATCCTCTCCCACGAAGACTGGCTGCCGACCTTTGCTGCCGCCGCCGGAAACCCGGAGATCAAGAGTCAACTCAAGAAGGGCGTCGAGATCAACGGCCGCAACTACCGCAACCACGTGGACGGCTACAACATGCTGGACTACCTCACGGGCAAGTCCACAGAATCGCCCCGCAAGGAGTTCTGGTATGCGGATGACGAGGGCCAGTTCATGGCTGCGCGCTACCAAGACTGGAAGCTGGTCTTCAAGGAGAACCGGGGCAAGACCATGGCCCTGTGGCGTGAGCCATTCACCGAACTGCGCACGCCGCTGCTCTTCAACCTTCGCCGTGATCCCTTCGAGAGGGCACAGCACAACTCCAACACCTACAACGACTGGTGGATGGACCGCACGGGGTTCATTTTCCCGCCCGTCGCGGGACTGCTGGCAAACTTCGTCAAGACCATGCAAGAGTTCCCGCCGAGCCAGAGACCTGGCTCTTGGAACGTCGGCAAGATCATGGAGAAGCTCCAAAGCGGGCACGGGCAATAATCGGGCTTCAGGATCCGACCCCGGCGTCTCCGTTTGGAGACGCGCTCCCTGCCGGATGCCAGTGGCAGGACAAGGCCCTGTGATGTACGGCTTGGGCTACCTGTCCGCATAGTCTAGAGAGGACCTGGGAAGTCGAGCAAGGGGTCTGGTGTCTTGAACATTGAACCTTGAACCGCGGTTGACCAACCAAATACTCCAGGTGCCCGTAACCCCATGCTCGACCAGGTGCGAGACCATTACTACAATCCGCAACCATGATCATTGCCCAACTTATCATGCTGGCTGGATTGGCATTTCAGGGCGACGTCCAAAACCGCGAGGTTCGCGTCGGCGTTTACGTTCTCGACATCCTGAGCATCGACGACGTTTCCCAGACTGTTTCCGCTGACATTCATGTGCGGGCGGACTGGAAAGTTGCCAAGATAGCGGGCACCTACAAGCTCGGAGAAATCTGGAATCCACAACTTGTCTTTTTGAATGCAAAAGACGTCCGAACCGATTTTCCCGACACAGTGACGGTGGATGAAAACGGCAATGCCACGCACAAGCAAAGGTATAGGGGAGAGTGGACCCTTCCTCTAAATCTCCAGGACTTTCCTTTTGATAGCCATCTGCTGGCCTTTCAACTGTTTGCCAGAGGAAGCCAAACTGAACAGTTTTCAATCTCCATCAACCAGGCAGCCTCGGGCAGCTTTGAGAAGCTATCACTGACCGGTTGGTCGGCAGAAAAACAGACGGTAGATCCAGATATCCTGAAAATTCCGGGTTTTGATCAGGAGCTTTCTGGGGTTCTCCTGCAAATCCCCATCAAACGAGAACCCTTCTTCTACTTACTGAGGATTATCGGGCCGTTGATCTTGATTGTTTTGATGGGTTGGGGAGTCTTCTGGATGGATCCCAAGAACAATGCCGGCAAGCTGCGCCTGGCGGCTTCGTCATTCTTGACATTGACTGCCTTCCTGTTGGTCATCGGTGGACTGCTACCCAAACTTTCCTATCTGACCCGAATGGATTTGTTCGTCGCCGGGCATTCTCTAATCATCTTCTTCGCTGTGATCATCTCAGTGGCCATGGACAATTATTCGGCCAAGGAAGATCGCGTCATAGAGGCCAGGATGACCTTCCTGGGGCGCTGGGGATATTTAGCTGGTGCATTGCTAGTCACCGTCTTCGCATTCTGGATGTGATGGAAAGCAATTGGTGGGTGCAGTACATGCGCCCGCCTCCTGCCTTGACGGTACCCCAGGTGCTAGGGTAGTTGCTGCCTCAAGCTCCAAGGAGGCCCAGCCATCCAAGCTAGAAGTTGCCGATCTTGAGTAGATCCATCGCCGTCTTCGGCTCTGCGCCGGCATTCTTGCCCTTGACGCGGCCCTCGACGGTTACATCGCCCTGGTGATGCAAGATGACCTGCAGCACCTTGGCCGCCAGTCCGCCATCGGCAGTACGAGCGGGTTCCGCTCGCACCCAGATTGAACCTTGCTCGCCTTTCTTGTTGGCCCCTTCCACCTTGAGGAAGATGGAACCATTGTCCGCCAGACCCCAGGAAGTGATTTTGCCCGTATAGGTGGCGTCCGCCTTCATTGGCTTTGGCTTGCCCTGTGGCGATGGCGGGGTGAAGGTTGAGTCTAATGGCCCGAAGGAGAGCAGGGCGACGAAGAAGAGGGGAATGAGAAACCAGGTTTTCATGGTCGTTGGCCTATGGGAAAAATGAGCTGCTTATCGATAGCATATGCACTCCGGTTTGCAGGGGCCACCTAGAAAGCTCGTCCGATCAACAGGTAGAGCGAGTTGCGACCGCCCTTGGTCAAGCCATAGCCGCAGTACAGCTGTCCTACTGGTGGATCCACGCCCACGAATGCCGATCCGGCCAGGAGCATGTCGTCAAAGACGGCACTGCGACGGCCCCAGACATTGCAGGCTTTGCGCCAGCCGCAATACATGGCCGTGTGGTGACGCGCATCTTGCGGTATTTGGGCTTGCCCACTACAGCTCCAGCCATTGCACCAGCCCGTGCATCACCGGGGATGTTGAAGGGAGCAAGAGGATGCGCCCGGGACTGTGGTGCGTGCTGCGTCGGGAAGAAGCGGACTTGGGGCGAAGGCTGGGCTGTGTGGGGATCAATTCAGGGTCAACAATTCAAAGATGCGGAGGGGTGATTCATAACAAGCTACAGAATATATGCTTACGAAATTCCACTTGTCTATCACCGCCCTTGAATGGGGCGTCTATCAATTGCGGTCAACAAAACTTCGCTGATCCGGCACCCCTCGACAGTAACTCTTCAGAGCATCCTTCCCAGTACTTGCTATGACCGATGTCGAAGCTCTCCTCCGCTACTTACTTGGGCTACGGGAGATGGAGTGGTTGGAGTTCAAGGAGAACAATGCCGACCCGATTGAAATAGGGGAATACGTTTCCGCGCTGGCTAACTCTGCCGCATTGGCGGAGGAGAAGCATGGTTTTGTGGTTTGGGGTGTTCGTGACTCCGACTACCAGTTGGTTGGCACCACGTTCAACCCGGACACCAGTAAGGTTGGCAACGAGGGATTGCGCAACTGGCTGAGCCGGCTCCTCACCCCAGGCGTGGATTTCCGATTCTATTGTGCGGGAATAGATTCAAATCGTGTCGTGATCCTGGAGATCCCTCGAGCCAACACTTATCCGGTGACTTTCAAGGGCACCGAGTACGTGCGTGTTGGGGAGCACAAAAAGAAGCTGAAGTATCACCCCGAAATAGAAAAGCGACTTTGGCAGGTCCCCCCCGGTGTCAGGATAGATGTCGCCTCTGAGGATCGAGGGGACCCGACCAAAGCTTGCTTTGGTTGGGCTCGATCCAACAAGTTCACCCGCAGGGTGAACGCCCCCCATGGGGGGCGAGTTTTCCACAAGTTATCCAGTGGGGCGGTGGAGTGATGATTCTTGGTTTACAGCAATGGTTTCAAAGTGCGCATGGTCCAGCGAATGACCGACACTGGTCCTTCTCGGATAACTGCGCCGGATTTGGCAGCAGAGGTTGGAGTTGCCCAATCGACCCTCTGGCGTTGGGTAAGGGAAGCACGTACCGTTTCCTTGATGAGCGGTACAGGAGGCAAGCCCGAGAAGGGATCGAAAAGTCCACGTCAGTGGACCCCAGAAGAGAAGGTGCAGGTCGTTATGGAGGCCATGAAAGTGGCCGAGGAGGATCTGGGAGAGTTTTTGAGGTCAAAGGGACTGCACTCTGTCGAGCTCGAAAACTGGCGCAAACTAGTCATGGAGGCGGCACAATCCGCTTTCAGCAACCCCAAGAAGGCCAAGCGACATGGTGCTTCGCCGGATGCGAAGAAGATCAAAGCACTGGAAAAGAAGATCCGCCGCAAGGACAAGGCCTTGGCCGAGGCTGCAGCTTTGCTGGTGCTCCAAAAAAAAGTCCAAGAGATCTGGGGGGACGAGGACAGCGACACACCCACGAGCAGCGAGACCTGATTTTAGGATTGGTCACAGAAGCCATCAACAACGGTGCCCGGCTGCACAAGGCGTGTGGGACCCTTGGCGTAGATTCAAGGACACTACAACGCTGGAAGCGGCAGGGCATCGGTGAAGATCGGCGAGCTGGCCCAAAGAGCGTGGTCGGCAACAAGATCAGCTCTGCTGAGCGAAGTATGATCCTGCAAATCCTCAACTCTCCAGAGTATCGCGACCTTTCTCCCAGTCAGATCGTGCCGAGGCTGGCCGATCAAGGAATCTATCTGGCATCTGAATCCACGATGTATCGAATCTTGCGCGAGGAAAAGCAGCTCAAGCATCGCGCTGCTGCCAAGCCAGCAACACATCACCATCCCCGCGAACTGGTGGCAACAGCACCCAACCAAGTATGGAGCTGGGACATCAGTTACTTGCCTGGCCCGATCCGCGGGAAGTTTTACTACCTGTACACGATCATCGATGTCTTCAGCCTCTCCTAAAGGAGGTGTAGGTCATGCCGGGTGCTGATTTCGTCTGGGGACCTTGTATTCGCAAAGGAGAACGCGGATAGCTGCATCTGAAACTCGGTGGGTTCCCGGTACAGGTTGTAGGCCCTCTTTGAGGATGTGGCAGAGTGCCAAGCCGCCCTGGCGGTTTGGCATCTAAGGAAAGGGCCGTGAGCCGTAGGGGCAGTCAAGGCTGGCCGTAGGCCACGAGCGGAGCGAGCTTGGCCTTTATGGCACCGAGGCTTGCGGCACAGAGCTGGGGAAAGCTGTTTGCGTTGAGCCAAGCGTACATAGAAATTGCGCACTGACTGCGTCGAGCATGTTTGATCGCTCTCGACGCAATGGACTTAGTTTTACGCAAGGTCGCATCAGTGCGCGTCACCACCCTACTCAACAAGCTCCTCAATCTCCAGGGGCTCCGGGTCACCGGAGCCCAATTTCAAGACGGCGAGATGATTCTCAGTGTCCACCGACGATTCCAGCTTCTGACCTGCCCACACTGTGGCAAGCGCAAGCGTGGCCGAGAATCCAAACGAAAGCGGCGATGGCGACACTTGGGCATCTGGGGCCATGAGGTTTACTTGGAGGGTGAAATACGGCGTTTACGGTGCAAGAAATGCAATGTGGTTGTGACCGAGGCGGTCCCCTGGGCCAGGCATGGCAGTGACTTTACCAAGCCCTTTGAGGATGTGGTCGCCCTGCTGGCGCAGCAAACAAACGTAACAGCCGTCGCCAGGCTGACTGGGATTTCGTGGGTGACCGTAGGAGCAATCGCTGAGCGTGTCGTCAGCGAGAACCTTGACCCAAACCGCTTTGATGGTCTGCGCCGCATTGCTGTGGACGAAATCAGCTTCCGCAAGCGACACCGCTACCTGACGGTGGTCACCGACCACGACAAGAGAAGGGTAATCTGGGTCGCCGAAGGCAAGAGTGCTGATGTGTTCAAGAGATTTTTCACCGAAATCGGTGCTGATGCTTGCGAGCACATCGAAATTGCCACCATGGACATGTCGGCTGCCTACCGAAAGGCGGCAGCGGAAAATCTTCCAAATGCACAGATCGTCTTTGATCACTTCCACATTGCCAAGTTGGCCAACGAAGCTCTCAACGAGGTCCGGCGTGAACTCATGCGCAATGCCGACAATCCCGATGCCAAGAAGGCAATCAAGGGAACGATGTGGGCACTCCTTCACCGCCAAGATAACACCACCGAAAAGCACATGGGCATCATCGGTCATCTTCGCCCGGAGCAACCACTTGGGCGCGCCTACTTGCTCAAGGAGACTCTGCTCGACATCCTGCGAGGCAGCATCAAAGAGTCAGAGCTTGCTCTTGATGGTTGGATGGCCTGGGCTTCACGCTCCCGACTCAAGCCATTCGTCAAACTCGGCAAAACGATCCGCAAACACCTTGGCGGGATCCTGGCTCTCTTCAAAGAACGATTCACCAATGGCCTGGCGGAAGGCATGAACAACAAAATTCGCCTCCTCAGCCATCGCGCCTATGGCTTCCACAGCGCAGCCCCTTTGATTGCTACCATCTTCCTCTGCTGTGGTGGGGTCAGGCTTCCTGACCTACAACTGCTTTAGGAGAACCTGTCTTCAGCCGAGACATCATGGGCGAAGCCATCTATGAGGAAGAATGCCAGGTATTGGCGGCAGCCTTGATCCAATCGGCTTGTGATGCGCAGGGAGTGGATCCTGACAGCTTGGCTCTTCACTCCGATAACGGTGGTCCAATGAAGGGCAGCACTATGCTGGCAAAGCTTGAAGAACTCGGCGTCATGGCTTCATTTAGCCGGCCTGGTGTCTGTGACGACAATCCCTACTCAGAGTCCCTCTTCAAAACAGCCAAATACCGTCCAGAGTATCCTGCCCGACCATTTGAATCGTTGGAGCATGCGAGGACCTGGCTGGTGGCGTTTGTCCAGTGGTATCGGCACGAGCATCGGCATAGCGGCATCAAGTTTGTAACCCCTGCTCAACGCCATGCGGGGGAAGACATTGTCATCCTGGCAAAACGCCGGGAAGTGTATGAAAAAGCCCGTGCACGAAATCCAGAGCGCTGGTCAGGAAACGTGCGGGATTGGTCGCGCATCGAAACTGTCAGGCTCAACCCGAACACCCATCATGCAGCTGCGGAGGCAGCATGATGAATACATTTCAGGCGACAACTACCTTGACACCTACCGATCCTGTGGACCAGGTTCTATGTGCTCGTCGTGCATGCAAATGGATCCCCGCAGGCTGTGTTCCGGGGCATCATTGACGATTCTTCCGCTGGCGACTGGGTGAATCAGCTCTCCTACTACAGTTTTGTGACCCTCACCACCTTGGGGTTTGGGGATATTTCACCCCTGACGGTGGCCGCGCGGCGGCTTACCACGGCGGAAGCAGTTGTCGGTCAGTTGTTCCTGACCATATTCATCGCCCGACTCGTTGGCTTGCATCTGGCCGAACGGATGGAAAAGAAGGGCTAGCCCGGACTATTCACGAGTGTGCTGTTGATCGCGATTTTTTGGTCCTTGCTGGCCGGCATGGTGAAGAATCAAGGGGATTTGCTTTCGACACTCTGAAGTGAGCGTTGGCAAAGGTCCATGGGCCTGAAATATCGCCGGAATGGCCACCTCCGTACAGTCCCGTGGCGCAGTAGATGCGATGCAGTTGGATTCCATTCGGCGCTACGCCGTCTTTGGTCTACCGCGAGCACTGACAGCACATGCTGCACGCTCCCACAATTCTACCCATGGATAACATTTCGGCAGATGGACCACTACCCGACGCACTGATTCTTGTACGCGAGCTGCGACCTTGATCAACATTTCCCGAAATCGCCCTACCTGGGTGCGGCCTGCATCAGTCCGACGAAGGCGCCAGCGCAGCTCCTGGTAGAGCAGATACGCCGTAGCCGTCATCAATACTCGGAATTGATTGGCGATGTAGCTTGAGCAGCTTGTGCGATCAATGTCGAGATCATGCAGTAGTTCTTTGATGCGGTTCTCGGAATCACCTCGACCACGATAGATCTTGTACACGTTTTCCGGTGTGTGCCGAAGATTGGTGATCACAAATCGAGGATTCGACTTTGCACTTCTTCCTTCATACTGCAGCACCTCAGCTTTGAGGATGACCCTCCGCTCGCGATTCCATGACTTTGCACGGTAAGCAGCCTCTCCAAAGAGTTGGATGGATTCGTTTTGGCGAGCAGAGAGCGTCTGGGCCATGGTCATCCAATCCTTGGCTTTCGCTTTGAGGACGCTGTTGCTGGCCATTGCGACCACATACTCGACTTTTAGATCTTCAAGCGCAGCGATGATCCTTGGGTTTGCAAAGCCGCCATCTAACCGTACACGAATCTTTGCTTTCGGGAATCGGTACCTGAGCTCGGCGACCGTCCGCTGCAACAATGGAATGCATCCTCGGTTTGCCGTTGAGTTCCCTGGTCGAAGCCGAGCGGAGAAGAGAAATTGATCTGGATGACCATCCACTGACAAAAAGCCAAGGAGAGGATGGAAACACCAGGTGTCGTAGTAGCCATTGAAAAAGCTGAATGCTTGCTGACCATGGGTGGGATCGTCAGTGGAATCAAAGTCGATGGTGATGCGCTTTGGTCGCCGATGACGCTTCTTGAGCAGACCAATAGCTTTCTTCTCCAGCCAACGTGTGGCTTGTACAGCCTCTTTTGCCGTGGGCATGTTTTCAAACCGGGATAACGTCGGTTGCGATGCCAGCTGATCTTCGCCAAGTGCATCCATGCCGCTGATCATTTTCAGGATCGGGTCATTTGCCATTTTGGCTGCGTCGTTGCCATCGCTGTAGCCCATGGCGATGGAAAACACACGTTGCCGGAGAATCGTCAAAAAGTCGTGTGTTGTGCGGCCCGGATTGCGTCGATCGCAAAATTGAGCTGCAAGTCCGCTGGTCAGGCCGAGTTGCTGATCGAGCTGGCCAAGCAGGATTGCACCGCCATCGGAGCTTTGTCCTTCTGCGTCAAAGATGGGGACGACGGACTTCTTGGCGATGTCTGGAAGAATAACAGACTGTTGAGTAGGCTTGGCCATGCGGATTGTGGTGTCGTTTGTTCCAAGTAGCGTGTAGTTACCACTTAGTACGAATGATCCACAGTCCGCGGTTTACCTATTCATGAATAGTCCAGGCTAGGAGTCTGCCCCACGGAAAGTCAACTTAGCGCTACCCCGGTGGCAGCTGGATAAGTGATTAGTGGGGCTGTGAAAATCCAGATTGACGGATTCTACATGGATTTTGGGTCTGGGGCCACGTTGACGATTTTCAGGGTCAGATCAGTGCTTCTTGGCCTGTAATGGCCCAATTTCCTTGGCTTTCATAGCGCCAGCTTCCCGTGCAGCCTTCTCAAGTTGGTTGCAAGACAGATCAGATCCCACTCACCGCTCACCTTTGCCATGCCTCGCATACTGAAGGACCGAAAGCCGCTTACGTTTTTGATCCAGCCAAAGACCGGCTCAACGATGTGCTTGCGTTGTCGGTACCAGCCTCGTCCGTACTTGGTTCCAAGTTTCCGTTTCATTCGCGCAGTGGCTTGGAGATCTGGTTTGGTCTCCGGCCGCTCCTTTCCTTCCTTGCCCACTGAAACCAAACCGTCAATCTTGGCGTTTTCTAGTGGTGTGATGCGCTCTGTTGGGGCATTTTCAGTGCAGCGCGTGCGCGACCGACTTTTTCGAGGATCTCGTCGGCGGCCTTGGTCCAAACAATCGGCTTCGGATCGTCGTTGTGGTTATCGATGTAGTCCATGATTGCTTTCTTGAGTTGAGGGACGCTGCGAAACGCGTCGCGCTTCAGGCGTTTTTGATCAAGATTGCGGAAAAACCCCTCCACGATATTGAGCCACGAGCTGCTTGTCGGGATGAAGTGCATGTGGAATCGCGGATGGCGCTTCAGCCACCGCTTAACCTTCTCATGCTTGTGTGTGGCGTAGTTGTCGGCGATGACGTGCAGATCGAGTTCAGCTGGAGTTTGCTCGTCGATCATTCTCAGGAACTTGATCCACTCCTGATGTCGATGTCGCTTCATGCAGGTTGCGATCACTTCGCCGTGACCCAACTCGATCGCGGCGAACAAGGTGGTTGTTCCGTTCCTCTTGTAGTCATGAGTCATCGTGCCGCATCGACCCTTGACCAGTGGAAGGCTCTTCTGGGTCCGATCGAGAGCCTGAATTGACGTCTTTTCGTCCGCGCTAAAGACGAGTGCATTCTCGGGTGGATTCAGGTAGAGACCTACCACATCGCGCAGCTTCTCTTCGAACCGAGAATCGTTGCTGACCTTGAACGTCTTCACCAAGTGAGGTTTCAGACCGTTGGCCTTCCATGTGCGGTGGACCATCGACTGCGTGATTCCCATCTCCTCTGCAAGGAGTCGCGTGCTCCAGTGTGTCGCGTTCGCGGGGATCTCTTGCGTAGTCATGCGGATGATCTCACTCTCAACTTCCTCGTTCGCACGGGGACGACCTCTCCGAGGAAGGTCCTTCTCTATACCAGTGAGGCGATGCTCGCTGAAGCGGTTTCGCCAACGCCCCACAGTGTGTCGCTTGACCCTCATCTCCTCAGCTATATCCGCATTCGAGTAGCCATCAGCGGCAAGAAGGATCATTCGGGCTCGCTGAGCTTGCCTCACCGAAATTCTCCGACTGCGTGACCAATTCGTCAGGGTGCTTCGCTCGCTCTTGGTAAGTTGAATCTCTACTGCAACGCGCATCGTCTTGCCTCCAACGATACCTACGCACCGCAAGCGTAGGGAGGCTTAATATAAAGGCCTACTAATTCTGCGTCATACCACTAGGTGCTCGAAGTTTTCTTCGCTGCGATAGCCCGCGTCCGCAAGCAGGCGCTCTATCGGCTTACCTGAGTTCTCCATCGCTTGCTCAGCCATTGGAAGAAGTTGATCATTATCCGCAGCGTTGTTTGTGACTCCATTGGCGATGATCAGTTGTTCCGTTTTGTCGACAGCAATCTGAGCGTTGTAGCACTGCTCGAATCCATTGGAGTCCTTCATGATCCGGCTATCTGGATCCGTAAAGTTTTCCTGATCCTTTGGCCGTGGCTTGCCCTTGGGATGTATCCGAAAGCGAGCCATCTGCAGCTCGCGCTCCTCTTCCTTGGCCTTGCGAGCCTTCTTCTCGTCCTTTTGCTTGTCCTCTTCGGCCTTACGTCTCTCCAAGCGCTTCTTTGCCTCCTGGATTGCCTTCAGGCGGCCCTCCCGGTTTGAAAGTTCCTCAGGGAGCTCGTCACCCCGAAAGTCAGGACCGAAGAGATCGTCCTCTTCCTTGTCGATTCCCTTAGCCATCTCGGTGATCCTGCGGATCTCGCCGCGCAGTCGTTTCTCTTCGGACTTCATTCGCGAGTAGCTCATTGCCTTTCGCTTGCTGGCGTTCGCCTTCACTTTGCTGCCATCCACTGCCACGGTGCCGAGTTTGACCAAGCCAGCCTCAGAAGCGAGCTGTACGATCTGGACAAAGAAGCTCTCGAACAAATCGACATGCTCCGCCCGAAAACGACAGATTGTGCGGTGGTCCGGCATTTGATTAGCTGCCAACACCCGGAAAGGCACGCTTTCTTCGAGGTGCTTGGAGATCTTGCGGGAGGAGAAGACCCCTGTGCAATACGAGTAGATCAAGACCCTCAACATCATCCGTGGATCGTAAGGCAATTCACCACTCCCGCAGATGCGGTAGCGGTCGAGGAGGCCATCCGTGTCCAACGAACCGACCGCGTCGTGAATGTACCACGCAAGATGATCTTGTGGCAGCCAGTCACGGATGGACGGAGGTAGGAGGTACTGCTGGTTTAGATCTTGACCCTTTTTGAATCGCGCCATGCCTTCAATACGTACAAGGATGGGCCAGGGGCTTAACCTTTTTTCCGATTTCGAGGGCGATCGGAGGCCGGATTCCTCCTCATCCCGTGGGGCAGACTCCTAGCAGAAGCACCCAAGTTCTGGCGTCGCATGGCAGCTGTGTCACATGGGGGCAGGTCGGATTCGCTGAGCACCCATCCAGATCCCGAACGGCGAGCACGACGACTCGAGACGCTGATAGAACAGATGCAGTAATAAAACTGCTGTTATCAATTCAGCGGTCGCGCTCTTGGCGCAGGGATTGATTCTTCTTCAGCCGGTTCCCTCGCCTCACTTTATCTTCTTGAAATTGGGCATCACCCAAGATTTATCGAAGTAGGCTTCCGTCGGGCCGTACAGCCTCAGATACACAAAGAAGCCTTCGCCCTCATTGGATTGAACCCAGTTGCTCTCATAGCCGGCGGGGGCTTCGGGTCCGATGTAAACCTTGACTGATCCGTCGGCCTCCTTCTTGATGTTGCCCCTGTTGTTGACAATCGCATTGCCCTGCTTGTTGTTGACCAAATTGCGCGACTTGTTGTTGTAGACCGCAATCGACCAGAAATCCGCCTCTCCTAAAGCAAGTGTAGGTCCTCCCGGGTGCTGATTTCGCCTAGCGGCCATGAATACGCAATGGAGAGCGCGGGTAGCTGCATCTGAGACCCGGTGGATTCCCGGTACAGGCTGTAGCCCATCCTTGGAGGCAGTGGCAGAGTGCCAAGCCGCCCTGGCGGTTTGGCATCTCAGGAAAGGGCCGTGAGCCGTAGGGGCTGTCAAGGCTGGCCGTAGGCCACGAGCGGAGCGAGCTTGGCCTTTATGGCACCGAGGCTTGCGGCACAGAGTTGAAAAGTTGGTTGCGCAGAGCCAAGCGTACATAGAAATTGCGCACTGACTGCGTCGAGCATGCTTAGAGGCTCTCGACGCGACGGACTCTGTTCACGAGGTCGCATCAGTGCGCATCACCACCCTACTCAACAAGCTCCTCAATCTCCAGGGGCTCCGGGTTACCGGGGCCCAATTTCAAGACGGTGAGATGATTCTCAGTGTCCACCGAACATTCCAGCTGCTGACCTGCCCACACTGTGGCAAGCGCAAGCGTGGCCGAGAATCCAAACGAAAGCGGCGATGGAGGCACATGGGAATCTGGGGCCATGAGGTCTACCTGGAGGGCGAAATCCGGCGTTTGCGGTGCAAGAAATGCAATGTAGTCGTGACCGAGGCGGTCCCCTGGGCCAGGCATGGCAGTGACTTCACTAAGCCCTTCGAGGATGTGGTCGTCCTGCTGGCGCAACAGACAAACGTAACGGCCGTCGCCAGGCTGACTGGGATTTCGTGGGTGACCGTAGGAGCAATCGCAGAGCGTGTCGTCAGCGAGCACCTTGACCCAAACCGCTTCGATGGTCTGCGTCGCATTGCTGTGGACGAAATCAGCTTCCGCAAGCGCCACCGCTACCTGACGGTGGTCACCGACCACGACCAGAGAAGGGTTATCTGGGTCGCCGAGGGCAAGAGTGCCGATGTACTCAAGAGTTTTTTTACCGAGATCGGAGCTGATGTTTGTGAGCGCATTGAAATCGCCACCATGGATATGTCGGCTTCTTACCGCAAAGCGGCAGAGGAAAGCCTCCCAAATGCACAGATCGTTTTTGATCACTTCCACATTGCCAAGTTGGCCAACGAAGCTCTCAATGAGGTCCGGCGCGAACTCATGCGAAACGCCGCTCATCCCGATGCCAAGAAGGCAATCAAGGGAACAATGTGGGCACTCCTGCACCGCCAAGAAAACGCAACCGATAAGCACATGAGCACCATTGGTCATCTTCGCCCCGAGCAACCTCTTGGGCGCGCCTACCTGCTCAAGGAGACTCTGCTCGACATCCTGCGTGGCAGCATCAAAGATTCAAATCTGGCTCTTGATGGTTGGATGGCCTGGGCAGCACGATCTCGACTCAAGCCATTTGTCAAACTCGGCAAGACGGTCCGCAAACACCTCGGCGGGATCCAGGCCCTCTTCAAGGAACGATTCACAAATGGCCTGGCGGAAGGCATGAACAACAAGATTCGCCTCCTCAGCCATCGCGCTTACGGCTTCCATAGCGCAGCCCCACTAATCGCTACCATCTTCCTCTGCTGTGGTGGAGTCAGGCTTCCAGACCTACAACTCCTTTAGGAGAACCAGAAATCCTTTGCGGGAGGATTGGGTGGAACAACTAGCTCGTAGGTGCTTGACCCATCGAGCCAATTTGCATCACCGTCGACATAACAACCGAGGTATTTCGACCCTTGATTCCTGGTGGGCAGGACCATGCCTTTAGATGTCGAGAAGGCTTCGTAGGTGTGCGAGCCGATCTCTTTTGCTTCATAGTGGTCCGGATGCATCAGATCCAGGTGCTTCTGGTTCAGGATGTAACGCCACTGGCGCTTGGGCCAATGCCGGTACTTGTAGGACCGCTTGGAGAAGGTGTTCACCATGGCGATGGCATCACCTTTGATTGCGGCTTGGGTAAGAAACTCTTTCTGCTCGGCGTTTGGCTTGAAGCCCTTGCTCTTACTCACACCCAGGTCGCGGACCAGGGTGAGGATCATGCGGTTTACATCGACCACGGGCTCGTTCTTCAGCACGGAATGGAGATCCTTCCAATACTGTAGACCAGTTGATTGAGCGTTGATCCATTTGGGCGATTCCGATGCGGAAATGAACTTCTGGTTCTTATTCGATGACCCCACCTTGTAGACGAAATGCTGTTTTCGAAGCTTTGCCGTGGTTGCCTTGTCCGCACCGATGATCCGCGTGCCGAGAAAGACCAGGTTGCAGCTGGACTTGATCACCCACTGAGCATCATGTCCCTCTGGTACCTCCTGCCCGGGACCGACTAGCAAGTATTTGCCGCCCTTACCCTTATCAGGTCCCAGAATACCCAAATCAGCCTGCGGGCGCTGATAGATGTCGAGTACCAGGCCGCCTATGCGGCCGGCGGGTATTTCGATGTAGTACGGTGAAACTGCCAGATCCACATAGCTTACCGTGTACGGTGTTGTTTGATTGGCTGTCAGAATGGGGATCTTCTGATTCAGGTTGTCATAGAAAACCCAATCACCATGCTCGGCTTCGGTGAGAAATCCTTGATGCCATCTCTCAACGCCGACAATAGGTATTGCTAGTTCATAGGCCGTGACGGCTTTGATCAGGTACTGCTCCTTTCGCAGTGTTTCGACCGACTCTGGCGTAAGATAGCCATTGTCAAGATACGCGACCGAGGCCTGTTTCTGGCCGGGGGAAGTGACGCATCCCATCATTCCAAGCAGTCCTGCAAGTAGGCAAAAAGCAAAAGCGTTTCTCATGGTGATCTATCCTTTATTCTATTCGATGCTCATTCGAACTTTACGGTTTCGAATTTCTTCTCAAGCTCTGTTCCGCCGTAGAGAATGTCCTTGGCGGTGTTGCCGTTCAGGCGTTTGGTCGGGCCGTAGTAGCGTGCCAACCAGTAGTAGCCATCCTTAGACACAGGCATCCAGTATGTGCCATCCTTTGGATCTTGCATGCTGAAAGTAAACGTTACATTGCCATCCTTGTCAGGCTTGGTGTTGTAGGCGTTGTATGCCTGGATATCGTTGCCGCCAAGATCGGCTGGGTTAAGCGGCAGGAAGGTGTTCGCGCCATAGCGGGTTACTGACCAGAAAAGGTCAACGCCCGGTTTATAAGGTAGAGTCGCCACGAATGGCCCATTGGCGCCGCTGAGAGGCTTACCGGTTTTGTCCACAGGAATCTGCTGATAGTAAGCGTGTTGCACAGGGAATCCCAAGTGCCCCAACAGTGTGCCTGCAGCCCTGACTTTGTGAGTGCCTCCTGCTGGATGGTCAACCGGCTCAAACATGCCAACATTGCCGCTTACTCCGCCAGAGGCGAGAAAGGCCTTCAAGTCTTCAAAGGTTTCCCTATGAACCGCAGGGGTATAAGTCTTTGCCGCCTCAGTCATGAGCTCCTTTGTCTGCATGTAGGGTATCGAGTTGTCCATGGTCCATTGAATCAGCGCCTGCGTATCCTTGGGATTAGGCAGCTCAGCTGGTTCCCACACACTCACAGCCCGTGCCTGGTGACGAATTGCATCGGCCACCTGATCGTCGTTGAACTTGAAGGACTGGGTTCGCAAGAACACAAACGGGAAATTGGACTTGGTCTTGACCACCGTCCCCTTGGGTAACTTCCCCTTGTAATCTTCATGGACTATGACAAAGCGCTCGCCATCCTTCGCCGTTACCTTGTCATAGATGGCAAAGTGCTCCTGACAGAAGATCTCGAAGCTTGAATAGCGATCGTCCTTTGCCGGAACATCGACGATCGCGGGACCAAACCGCACATCAACCACAGCTTTCGAATAGAAGTGATCAAGCGCCGGTGTAATAACGAAAGATCGGTAATCAGCAATGCGAGGATGGTCAAAAGTGTTGAACCCGAACTTTTCAATATGATCGACCACCGCACTCATGTGGTGAACTATCTTGTAGCCGTAATACTGTGTGTCCGGCAAGCCTTGGGCTTTCGGCACACTGCTCGTGACCATTGTCGCCAGCACAACTCCCATCATCATCCTTACTGTCTTACTCATCATCTTTCCTCCATCTTTGCTTCAAATTCCAAACAGGCACATATACATGCAATAAATAATCAACCCGCCAATCAGCTCTGTTTAGTGCCCTTTCCATATACAACACCCGAAGATCCTGGAAGAGATACACGAGTGTTTCGCGGCATTGAAATATGCACGTGCCAAACAGTGACGCTGAGGCCTTTCGTCTACTAGTGGTATGACGCAGAATTAGTAGGCCTTTATATTAAGCCTCCCTACGCTTGCGGTGCGTAGGTATCGTTGGAGGCAAGACGATGCGCGTTGCAGTAGAGATTCAACTTACCAAGAGCGAGCGAAGCACCCTGACGAATTGGTCACGCAGTCGGAGAATTTCGGTGAGGCAAGCTCAGCGAGCCCGAATGATCCTTCTTGCCGCTGATGGCTACTCGAATGCGGATATAGCTGAGGAGATGAGGGTCAAGCGACACACTGTGGGGCGTTGGCGAAACCGCTTCAGCGAGCATCGCCTCACTGGTATAGAGAAGGACCTTCCTCGGGGAGGTCGTCCCCGTGCGAACGAGGAAGTTGAGAGTGAGATCATCCGCATGACTATGCAAGAGATCCCCGCGAACGCGACACACTGGAGCACGCGACTCCTTGCAGAGGAGATGGGAATCACGCAGTCGATGGTCCACCGCACATGGAAGGCCAACGGTCTGAAACCTCACTTGGTGAAGACGTTCAAGGTCAGCAACGATTCTCGGTTCGAAGAGAAGCTGCGCGATGTGGTAGGTCTCTACCTGAATCCACCCGAGAATGCACTCGTCTTTAGCGCGGACGAAAAGACGTCAATTCAGGCTCTCGATCGGACCCAGAAGAGCCTTCCACTGGTCAAGGGTCGATGCGGCACGATGACTCATGACTACAAGAGGAACGGAACAACCACCTTGTTCGCCGCGATCGAGTTGGGTCACGGCGAAGTGATCGCAACCTGCATGAAGCGACATCGACATCAGGAGTGGATCAAGTTCCTGAGAATGATCGACGAGCAAACTCCAGCTGAACTCGATCTGCACGTCATCGCCGACAACTACGCCACACACAAGCATGAGAAGGTTAAGCGGTGGCTGAAGCGCCATCCGCGATTCCACATGCACTTCATCCCGACAAGCAGCTCGTGGCTCAATATCGTGGAGGGGTTTTTCCGCAATCTTGATCAAAAACGCCTGAAGCGCGACGCGTTTCGCAGCGTCCCTCAACTCAAGAAAGCAATCATGGACTACATCGATAACCACAACGACGATCCGAAGCCGATTGTTTGGACCAAGGCCGCCGACGAGATCCTCGAAAAAGTCGGTCGCGCACGCGCTGCACTGAAAATGCCCCAACAGAGCGCATCACACCACTAGGGAGCAGCGCTCTCTTCAACAAAAACCTTGTCCCACTGATCCCTGGACATCTTGGACTTCATTCTAAAAAGCGCATCCAGGTATTCCTTGCGAGCAGCACCTTTCCTCTCTGTCAGCTTCTCAGTCAGGGACCTGTAGCTATCTTTACCAGCAGTGTGATCTATGTCGGCCTTCGACCATTCCTGCAATTCAGACGAAAGATCCTTGCACAGCGATCTGCCAGCAGCACTCATCGAGTCCATCTCGGCAAGTACAGCCTTCTGTGTTGCTTCGTCAATAATGATGACCTGTACTTGGTCACGATATGCTTCAGATGCCATCAGCACATCGTCAGATGCCATCAGCATATCGCCGCTACCAGAGCCGAAGAGCGATCCAACATATAGTAGAAATAGAGCTATCAGCATTACACGCCCCTCTTCTTTGCTGCGTCAGCGAGAGCAGCCTTCTCCATCTTCGCTAAGCTTTTCCACTCCTTCTGAGTGGCTTTGGCTTTGAAATTGTAATGGGCATTGACCAATTGATCGGCGATCTTTTGACGCTCCTTACCGTTAGCATCCAGGATTGCCTCGATTTGAACACGTGTCGTACCGTAGTCGCGTAATTGTTTGTCGATCTCAGCTCGTTGCCTCTTGGCAGTGGTGCGGAGCTGCCCTGCCAACGCTGTCATCTGGTCAATACTTGCGAGCATTGCATCGGCTCGAGCTATGTCTTCGACGATCTTGCGCACCTCTGTTTTCAAGCTCTGCACCGGATCCTTGTCCGCTCTCCTGAGTGAGGAACAGGATGCCGTATACATGCCGCACAGAATCGCTACGACACAGGTAGTCAAAAAATAACTCTTCACACGCATCTCCTTAAAATATTGCTCACGAGCAGGTGTTGTACCCATCTAGGCTCCTTCACTCTATCAGGAAGACCTCTGAAAAGACCCTGCGGTTTGCGGGCCCCTTGTTTCAAACAAGCTGTTTACTCAACAGCTATACGCGAGCCCTGTCGAGATGACCGATCTTGGCGCAATGAGCCGCAGGCAATGCCTAAAGCTTCGAACGATGGGAGAGAGTGCTTGTTTGTGACCGGCCAGGAGTCGTGATGGGTGGCGCGACTCTATATGCCCGTCCCTCTTGCCAGGTTACAGACCAACGGTGCCGCCATTGCTAAAGGCAATGCCGATGCCGGCAGCGGCTGGATCTACCACACCCCATTGAAAATGGATGTCTTGGCCCAGGATGTTGGGGTCATTGGGGATGCCCAACACCAGGTTGGTGCTGCCATTGGCCGGACCGGGCAGGCCGCCCACGGTCATCAAGAGGTTGAATTCGTTGGATTGCAGCAGGCTGCAGCCACCACCAAAATCAAAGGGCAGAGGAGTGCCCCCGATCATGGTGTTGGATACGCCGGCGGCGAAGAAGGCTTTGCTGCTGAGGCCGCCATTGGCGTTGCTCAAGGTGATGGCAAAGTCCAGCGAGCCGATGCTCAAAGATCCGCTAAAGCCCAGCACCGGCACCTGGCCACCATTGCCGGCACAGCCGGCGCCGAAGGTGCTGAAGGAGGCTTGACCTGGAAACTCCAGAGCGCCGATGGTTGGCGGTGTTTTTCTGAGGTCGTCCAAGAAGTCGTCCACTACCCAGGTGTGCAGGTTGTCCCCAGCGCCGCGAGCAGGAGAATTGGCAATTAGACTCAGGTCGAAGGGCGGGAGGCTGTCGTTGACGAACAGCGGGTCGGCTTCCAGGCTGTTTGTGCCTTGGCCGCTGGCTGCCTGCCAGGAAGCCAGGTTGATGTGGTTGATGTAGCCAGCGCTTCGATCCTGGATGATGTAGGGAGCGTTGGGACTCCAATAGAGGTTGTAGTCGGCGTAAAAGGAGAAGGGCTCGGGGGCATAGATCTCCAGACATGGGCCGGTCAAGTTGGCGATGAGGTTGTTGCGCATCTCTCCCGGCATGGCAAAGGCTCCTCCCATGCCCACGGCTTCCGAATTCGTTTTCACCAGGATGGTGTTGTGGTCCAGGTCCACATTCCAGGCACTGATCAAATTCAGGGCGCGTGAATTAACAAGCTGTCCTTGGATCAGGTTGTTGTAGATCCTGGAGCGATCTGTATTGAACAGGGTGTTGACCATACTGATGGCGGTATGTCCCGTTTCCAAGATGAATTCATTGTGGTGAATATCGACTCCCCGTACTGCATCAATTTGTACGCATATCGAACTGCTGCCAGTCTTCTCAAAGCGGTTGTGGTGAATGTTCCAACCGAAGGAAGGGTTCATGCCGCCCAGCGCATTGGTCCAGTCCTCACTCCGTACGCTGGTGCTCTTGAACAGGCAATTGCGGATCTCTATGTTGTTGCAATTGCTGGTGGCTACTATGGCGGTGTTTGCATCATGCATCTCGAAGCCATCAAAAACTACGTGCGTCACTGGCGCCAAGTTGATGGGATGCATAGAGACAAAGTATGTCTGGCTTGCCTTTGTTACCTTGGCGGCCAAGGGTGTGGGGCTGATAAAGGTTACCGTGTTAGCGCCGAAGGCCCCTACAATGTTGGTGAGCACCCAGCTCTCCGTGTAGTTCCCCGGTGCCACCTGAATTTCCACCGCTGCGTTGATCCCTTGCATGAATAGCTGCTGTGAAGCAGAGGCAAAGTTGGGAAAGTTACGGCTGCCGCTGCCACCAGGATCAATGGTGTAGATGCCTGACATCTGCGCTGTGCCCAGGGCAGAGCTGAAGAGAATGGCGAGTCCGAAAATAGTGGGGCGAAGCATGGTGTTTCTCCTGGTAGGTGGGCCGGCCATTGGAGGGTGGTTGGGCAGGCTTGTCAAAGCCCTCGGGAGGGCCCTGCCGCTTACAGAGTTTCGCACAGGCGCAGTGGGAGCTTTCTCTTCGGCTACAGGCTCACAGTGCCGCCATTACTGAATGCAATGCCGATGCCAGTGGCGGCAGGGTCCACCACGCCCCATTGGAAATGGATGTCCTGGCCCAGAATGTTGGGGTCATTGGGAATGCCCAGCAACAGGCTGGTGTTGCCGTTGCCGGCGCCGGATGGACCACCGACGGTAATCAGGAGTGAGAAGTCGTTGGACTGCAGAAGGCTGCAGCCACCACCAAAGTCAAAGGGCAGGGGAGTGCCACCGATGAGGGTGTTGGAGACGCCGGCGGCAAAGAATGCTTTGCTGGTAAGGCCGCCATTGGCGTTGCTCAAGGTGATGGCAAAGTCCACCGAGCCGATGTCCAAAGAGCCGCTGTAGTTCAGCACGGGCACCTGGCCGCCGTTGCCGGCACAGCCGCTGCCGAAGGTGTTGAAGGTCACCTGTGTTGGTAGCTCAATGGCACCAATGGTCGGTGGGTTGCCTCGGGCATTTTCCAATAAGTCATCCACCACCCAGCTGTGCAGGTTGTCACCGGCGCCGATGGCGGGGGAGGTGGTTAGCAAGTTCACATCATAGGGCAGGCTGCTGTCGTTGATGAACAGCGGATCGACTTCCAGGCTGTTGCTGTCATGGCCGGTGGCTGCCTGCCAGCTTGCCAGGTTGGGGTGATCTACGGTGGTGACCAGGTCGCTCGTATCCCTGAACATGGGCGAGCTGTTTGGGCTCCAGTAGATGTTGTGGTCGGCAAAGAGAGAAAAGGGCTCGGGGGAATCGATGTCCATGCATCGTCCCGACAGATTGACAATGATGTTGTTGCGCCACTCAGTCCACATGCTGAAGGCGCCAACCAGTCTTACCCCTGAGGAGTCTATATCTGTAAGAATGGTGTTGTGATCCAGGTCGGTGTTCCAACCCAGGGTTAAGGAAATACTTTCTCCATAGATCAAGTTGTTGTAGATCCTTGTGCGCTGCAGACTGGAAATATCGTTGATGACGGAAATGCTGCTGTTGTTCCCGCTGTTCCCGCCCGAATTGAACTCATTGTGATGGATGCTAATTCCGTCGATTTGATGCAGAGTCACCCCCCTTTCAAAGTGGTTGTGGTGAATGCGCCAATCCGAGGAATACTGAATGTTGTTGGCGCCAGTACCGAGAGTGTTTCGAGCGGATACAGAGCCCGTGAACTTGCAGTTGCGAATCTCGATGTCGTGGCAATGGCTGTCTGCCCAGGTTTGAGCATTGATCGCAAAACCGTCGAAGACAATGGCCTGTAAGGGAATGCCGCCTACGGAGCGCATGTGGCAGAAGTTGTGCTGGTTTCCCCGAAACCCCCTGGCGGCCAGTGGAGTGGGGCTGATGAAGGTCACCGTATTGGTGGACGAACTTCCGACGATGCTGGTGAGCACCCAGCTTTGGTGGTAGTCCCCGGGTGCCACTCGGATTTCCACCGGTCCGCTGACGCCTTGCATGAACAACTCATAAGAGGCCGTGGCAAAATCAGGGAAGTTGCGGGGGCCGCTGCCGAGAGGGTCAATGGTGTAGGTGCCGGACATCTGTGCGGGGCCCAGGGATGAGGTGAAGAGTGCGGCGAGGGCAAGGATGGTGGATCGAAGCATGGTTTCCTAAGGTTGTGGGGGCGGCCATTGGAGGGGCTATGTGCTGGCCTGTCAAAGCCCCCCGTATGGCCCCCCGTATGCTGTCGTCGTTGGTGGGGACTGCATGCAAGGAAGGACAGGGCTGCTGTGGGAGGGGCACGTGCAGAGGCGCGAAGAACCTGGGCTTGGGGAGTGTTGGCTTGTGAAGCAGGCGGTCAGGTGATGGAATGGGGTGATGGATAGGTTTGACCAGCCGGTTGCGGCCAGCAAAATCCCGCTTTGGACTACATCTCCGCTTTACCGATATCTGCTCATGGCAACTCTCGTCTTCGCCGGCGAGATCATCTTTGGCCTGCCCTTTCACACCGCACGATTTTTCCGCCCGACCATGCTGGAGTCGTTCGGCTTCACCAACACTCAGCTCGGCGATGTATTTGCCGTGTACGGTGTCATGGCGATGATCGCCTACTTCCCGGGAGGCGCACTTGCAGACCGTTTCTCGGCACGCAATCTCCTGACCATCTCCCTCATCACAACCGGCCTTGGCGGGTTTTACATGGCGAGCTATCCTGGAGCCCAGGGCATGGCATTGTTGTACGGCTACTGGGGCATAACGACTATCCTGTTGTTCTGGGCGGCTCTGATTCGCGCGACGCGGGAATGGGGAGGTGTGCGCGCCCAGGGCAAGGCTTTCGGTATCCTGGAAGGTGGCAGAGGTGTGGCGGCTGCGCTCTTCGCCACGCTGGGCGTTGTCGTGCTCGCGTATTTCATGCCTGACAACCCGGAACTCATGAGCAACGCTGAGCGTCGCTCGGCATTCCGCGCCGTCATCCTGCTGTATTCCTTCGCGGCCATTGCGACGGCTGCACTTACTTGGTTCCTGATACCGGCCACGAAACAGCTGGGTGGCACCCGATTGTTCCACGGCGCCGCCGCCGTTACGACGCGGCCGCTCGTGTGGGCGCAGGCAGCGGTCATCATCTGCGCCTATTGCTGTTACAAGGGTCTCGACAATTACTCGTTGTACGCGGTACAGGTTCTCGGCATGAACGAGGTGGATGGCGCGACATTATCGGCCTACGGCGCTTACACCAGACCGTTCGCAGCGTTTATCGCGGGCGTCGTGGCGGACCGCTGGACTGCGAGCAAGACAATCGGCGTGTCCTTCATTGTTCTGATCGTAACCTACGTCCCGCTGTCCCAGGCATCGCCCGAGGGTGATGGGCTGACCGTAATCTACGCGAACATGTTTGTGAGCTTCTTTGCTGTGTTTGCTTTGCGTGGCGTGTACTACGCCCTACTGGAGGAGAACAAGACGCCGGCTTTTCTCACGGGTGCCGTCGTGGGCATGGTCTCTTTTGTGGGCTACACGCCGGAAATATTCTTTGCGCCGATCACCGGACGAATCCTCGATGCGAACCCGGGTATCGTCGGTCACCAGAATTATTTCCTGTTCCTGGCGTCCGTTGCGACACTGGGTTTAGTCGTTGTCGCAGTATTGCTGTGGCTGCAACGATCGAGTTCCGAATCGAAGTGGCCGCGCGATCCGGTCCTTGACCTGGATTCCGCCACGAAATAAACACTCGCCGTTGCAGGTCTGTGAAGAGAAGGAATAGGCCGGCAACAGTTTTCTTCTTAGTTGACCGGCTTGTCAGAATCTCGCAAAGGAACGGCCTCTTGCTCGTCTTCCTCATCCGAATCCGCGGCCGCGGAATCCGGCGTCCGGTTGTGTTCCATCAGTGCGGTGAAAAAGTCCACGGCGTCCCGTTCGGCACCAGCATTCGCACCAATCGCTTCACGAATCTGCTCCCTGACCTTCGCCAAGTCCAGAGTTTCCGCGTCGCTGCCGAACAGTCTGGCAAACACACTGTCGAGTTCGGTTGACCGCGGGACTCCCTGCCCGAAGAAGACCTCGGGGTCGATGGACGACTCTGTGGTCCGACGCAGGCCGGCACCGGCTTTGAACGTGACACGGGTGCGGGGTGGGATGGAAATCTGGCTGCCATCTCGCAGATCTCGCCCAATGCGCGGTGGGCATACTTTCATTCGCCAGGTGCCGAAGCCGGTCATTGTCACGCTGTTGCCCTTGGCCAATTCTTCGGTGATGGCGGCGAATACGTGGGACACCAGGTCGCTTGCGGCCGTCACGGACAATTCGGCGCGCTCGCTTACGATTTCGGCGAGTCGGCGTTTGCTTACCTTCGTCATGGACTGGATCTCTGTAGAGGTTTTCCACAATGACATCGACTGTTCGCCGCCGTGCCCTGAAGCGTCAGCAGGTGTTCTTCGGCAACGCAGTCGAAGCGCAGGGGAGGGCGGTGGCAATTCCCCTAAGGCTCCGAGTCGCAAATGGTTGTGGTTACAGCAGCTGGGGCCGATACCTGTCCCTGAAGAGAAGGAATAGGCCGCTATTTTATCTTCTTCTCAGTGCCCAGCTTCAATCGCATATCTACAGGATCCGACAGGCTCTTTTTCCCCTCATCCTTAATGCTCTTGATGACAATCTTGGTCCAGACCTCCGGCTTCATGAATCCCTTGCCCCAGGTTTCATCCAAGTCCTTGGTGGGTTTGGCCGCCAGAATCTCTGCTTCGTTTTTACTTAGCATGACGAGTTCGAAGATGCGACTGCGTACCGTATGCAACATGTCGCGATAAGCCTGAAGATCCTTGCGCTTGGCCAAGGGTCCGTGACCAGGGATGATCTGGTACTTGTCATCGGTCATCTGCAGGACCTTGTCCACGGCGGCTATCAATCCGTCAAAGGAGCCGCCACTGCCCAAATCGATGTAGGGGTAGGAGCCGTTGAAGAAGGTGTCGCCCATGTGCAGCACCTTGGCCTTCTTGAAGTGGATGATGGCATCGCCATCGGTGTGCGCATGCTCCACGTGGAAGACTTCGATCTCTTCGTCGTTCCAATGGAAGGTCAGCCCTTCAGCAAAGGTGACTACCGGCAGGGCGCTGACCTTGGCTGGCGGAGTGCTGCGGCCAAAGTCCTTGTTGAACTGCTCCTGGCTCATGCGCTTGCGCACGTTTTCATGCGCCACAATGATGGCGCCGGTTTCGCCAAAGCGTTCGTTGCCGCCGGTGTGGTCGCCGTGATGGTGGGTGTTGAGGAGGAACTTCACTGGCTTCTCCGAGACCTTGCGCACTGCCGCCTTGATCTGGCCCACCATGGGGGCGAACTGGTCGTCAATCAGAAAGGCGCCGTCTTTGCCCACGCAGAGGCCGATGTTGCCGCCATTGCCCTGCAGCATGTAGATGCTGTCGGTGACCTTGATGGTCTGGATGACCGGGTCCGGTTTGTCCTGGCAGGTAGCGCCGGCGCACAGCGGGCCGGCCAACAGAAACAAGGCGATGAGTCCTGGCTTGCAATTCATGCTGCTAAAGACTACGAAGCAGGACATGGACATCCGCATCGAATACTGCGTTCGTTGAAACTATCTACCGCAGGCGACCGGTCTGGTCGCTGAGCTGGAGGCTGCCTTCCCCCAGGCCAAGGTCAAGGCCGACCTGGTCAAGGGTGATAATGGTGCCTTTGAAGTGACCTACAAGGGCGAACTCATCTTCTCCAAGTTGCAGAAGGGACAATTTCCTGCCTACCAGGAGATCCCCATCCTGTTGATGGAGCGGGGCGAGGGGAGCTAGTGGTGTGATGCGCTCTGTTGGGGCATTTTCAGTGCAGCGCGTGCGCGACCGACTTTTTCGAGGATCTCGTCGGCGGCCTTGGTCCAAACAATCGGCTTCGGATCGTCGTTGTGGTTATCGATGTAGTCCATGATTGCTTTCTTGAGTTGAGGGACGCTGCGAAACGCGTCGCGCTTCAGGCGTTTTTGATCAAGATTGCGGAAAAACCCCTCCACGATATTGAGCCACGAGCTGCTTGTCGGGATGAAGTGCATGTGGAATCGCGGATGGCGCTTCAGCCACCGCTTAACCTTCTCATGCTTGTGTGTGGCGTAGTTGTCGGCGATGACGTGCAGATCGAGTTCAGCTGGAGTTTGCTCGTCGATCATTCTCAGGAACTTGATCCACTCCTGATGTCGATGTCGCTTCATGCAGGTTGCGATCACTTCGCCGTGACCCAACTCGATCGCGGCGAACAAGGTGGTTGTTCCGTTCCTCTTGTAGTCATGAGTCATCGTGCCGCATCGACCCTTGACCAGTGGAAGGCTCTTCTGGGTCCGATCGAGAGCCTGAATTGACGTCTTTTCGTCCGCGCTAAAGACGAGTGCATTCTCGGGTGGATTCAGGTAGAGACCTACCACATCGCGCAGCTTCTCTTCGAACCGAGAATCGTTGCTGACCTTGAACGTCTTCACCAAGTGAGGTTTCAGACCGTTGGCCTTCCATGTGCGGTGGACCATCGACTGCGTGATTCCCATCTCCTCTGCAAGGAGTCGCGTGCTCCAGTGTGTCGCGTTCGCGGGGATCTCTTGCGTAGTCATGCGGATGATCTCACTCTCAACTTCCTCGTTCGCACGGGGACGACCTCCCCGAGGAAGGTCCTTCTCTATACCAGTGAGGCGATGCTCGCTGAAGCGGTTTCGCCAACGCCCCACAGTGTGTCGCTTGACCCTCATCTCCTCAGCTATATCCGCATTCGAGTAGCCATCAGCGGCAAGAAGGATCATTCGGGCTCGCTGAGCTTGCCTCACCGAAATTCTCCGACTGCGTGACCAATTCGTCAGGGTGCTTCGCTCGCTCTTGGTAAGTTGAATCTCTACTGCAACGCGCATCGTCTTGCCTCCAACGATACCTACGCACCGCAAGCGTAGGGAGGCTTAATATAAAGGCCTACTAATTCTGCGTCATACCACTAGCAAACTCTTCACTCTCCCAGCTGGCAGGTTGTTGCTTGCAATAATAGGCATTCTTGCAAGGGATCTGGCGCCCCTTTTCCGGGTCTAGGCGGCTTCGATCTCGCCCCGTCCCACTCGCCGCTCCAGCGCTCCGAATAACCGCAGCGCCGCTTGCTCGCAGCTTTGCGGGCTTCCACCCCACCAGATCTTCAGGCCGTAGTCATGCGACCAGGCCAACACGGTGCCAAGGACTGCTGACGGGGCAATCTGGCCGCGATACTGGCCAAGCTCAACTTCGCTCACCGTGCCCTCGATGAATAGCCAGGCGTTCTCTGTCTCGCTCTTCAACCGGCAAAGCTCGCGCTCGAACCTCTCCCGGCCATGGCCAACGCATCCCACCAGGTCGGGCAAACTTTTCCTTTCGATGATGCAGACGTGCTCCAATCCCTGCAAGACATAGTCGCCGGTGGGTAGTCCGCGCCGCTCAGTGCTGAACTCGAAGCCAGGCACCTGGTGCTGGAACCATGGCGTTTGCTCACGGGTGTCCACGATGATGGGGCGGGAGAGGGTGGTCATTCCCGCACCTCTCTGCGCCCACTGCCAATATTCACAAGGCCCCGTCTCACGCGTCTGATCTCCTCAAGCTCTTGCTGCCGGCGCCAGTATGCCGCTTCGCGTTGGCGTTGAAGGCGCCGCTGGCGCAGCCTTTCTTGCAGGGCTCGGGAAGGGTCGAGGGATTCGTGTGCGGCGTCCATTGTCACCATTCGCCTCGCCGGTCCTTGTCCAAGATCCCCAAAGCTTCCTCCATCGCGACGTTGCCCTTCATCAGATGCATAGCCAGCTTGCGTTGCCAGGGAGCGCTGTCAGCCAATATGCGATAGGCGCGCTCCCTTTCCCGGCGCTGGATCTTCTGTTCAGGTATTTCCCCGCCGCACTGTTGCTCCATGCCTGCTACGTAGCCAGATGCGAAACCGACCGCGAATCCGATGTTGCGACCCGAGGCGTGTTGCGTTTTTGCAATCTCGTCAATTCGTTCGTCGATGTCCGGCGATGCCATCGCGTTACTTCACCGGCTCGCCGTTGATGGTGGCCTGGCCTTTCAATGAGCAGAATGCGGCGTAGGCGTCTGCGCTTGAGAACTCGCGCTGCAGGTCGCGGTTGGCATTGAAGTCTGCGCGCCACTTTTCCTCGTCGGTCTTGGCTTCCTGGGGCTGCTCAATCGGTAAAGCCGGCGGGATTTCCATTTGCGTCGCCAGTGCGTTCTCCAACTGCAGGCGGTGCCTGTTTCGCATTGGGTCGGCCAGGAACTTGTCGGTGGCAGCCTCAGTATCTGTGCCGTCGATGATGAACTTCAGTGCAAGGGCGTGCTGGCTTTCGCTGGCCCTCAGCAGGATGCGCTCGCACCTGGCGCGCTCTGCCTCTGTTGCCTTTGCACTTTTCGCTTGGTGGCCCTCGATGACACCGGCGCGCAGGCCACCGTTCCAGATTTGCATGAACACTCCCGGGTGCTGCTCTTTGAAGGTCTGCCAGGTCATGCCGGCCTTCTTCTTCGGCTTTGCTTTTTGGTCGTCGATGGGCTTGCCGTTGATGGTGAACTGGTCGCGGTTCTCGCAATACACCTCGAACAGCTCCAGGGTGCGGAATTCGCTCTGCAGCTCCTTGCTGCCTTTGAACTCTGCGGCCCACTTGGCGCGCTCTGCATCTTGCGGACTCGGTGTTGGCTTAGCCTTGCCAGTCTTCGCCTTGAACGCTTCCGCGCTGGTGCCACCGTCGGCGCCGACTGCGGTTAGCGTGACTTCGCGCAGCGTGGACTGGCGAATGATGTTGGCGGGGCCGGTGATGGTTTCACCGTTGACCTTGGCCGTTTTGTCCTTGCCGACTTCCTCCATCGACTCCATGGGCAAGTAGCAGCTGCATTCCCACGGGAAGCCATCAGAGAAGTCTGCCTGCACTTGCTGCGCCGCTTCGCTGTTGGTCAAGAAGGAACCGGTGGCAACAAGGCCATCGTCGGTCACCTTGATGGATGACGTGAAACCGACGCGCTTGCCAGAATCGTGGTCCAGCAGGATGGGCAGCTTCTGCCGTGGGATGGTGATGCCCTGCAGGTCCACGTAAAGGTTCTGGAACCACCCGTGCTGCGGAATCCGCTGCCCGGTGGCAACCACCATCTTGACTTGCCTGGGCTTGCCCTTGGTGGGCGCGAACAGGTCGACCTGGCCAGAGAAGGTGAAGCGGTCGGAAGAAGTTGCAACGTCGGCGCCGGCACCCAAAACCGAACCAAACGCCGACGCTGCTGCCGTTGCCGGCGTTTTGTCGCTGTTGGTCATTGTGCTGCCTTCGCTTTCGCGTCGAAGTCCTTGATCTCGGCTTCCGAGTAGCCCGCAGAGCGCAACTGGCTTTCGATGGGCTGACCGACCTTCTGGTAGGCTTCGCGGGCTTGACCTGCCTGGCTCTGGGCTAAGTTTCGCGCATCCATGCGTTCTTTTTGACCGCTTCGAAGTTCGGTGATGGCAGCCAAGATTTCATCGCCTTTCTTGCTGACTTCGATAGTCAAAGCCTTTGAGGCTTTTCTCTTCTTCTCGAAGTCGGCGAGGAGGCCGGCGAGTTTTGCCCTCTCTTTGAACAGGGCCACGTGGGCGCTGAAAGTGCTTTCCGACTTGCCAAGTCTAGTCAGCAGAGCTGCGACTTTTTCGGCCTGCGCATTGGCCATTTCGGATTTGGACAGCGCCTCCGCCATTACGGCAGCCTTGTAGTCCAGAACATTTTGCGCAAGTACTTCAGATACGGATGCCATTTTCGTTCCTCATTCGGGGTTGTTCGTGCTGTCTATTTGATCGCCTTGGCGCAGGTCGCGATAGATGTCTCGTTCCACACGTGTGGCAAGAGAGTGAACATTTTCATGAAGGTCGTCCTTGGCTATGGCCTTGAATTTCTCGCCGCAGTCACGACAAAGCCGGTAGGACACGGCCCTGCCACGCCTGCTGGCGCGAGCCTTGATCCTGGTTGAGGAACAGACAGGGCATCTCAGCGGTACCCAAGCCACGCACAGTTGCCCCTGCATCTTGCGGCTAGGAGTCTGCCCCACGGGATGAGGAGGAATCCGGCCTCCGATCGCCCTCGAAATCGGAAAAAAGGTTAAGCCCCTGGCCCATCCTTGTACGTATTGAAGGCATGGCGCGATTCAAAAAGGGTCAAGATCTAAACCAGCAGTACCTCCTACCTCCGTCCATCCGTGACTGGCTGCCACAAGATCATCTTGCGTGGTACATTCACGACGCGGTCGGTTCGTTGGACACGGATGGCCTCCTCGACCGCTACCGCATCTGCGGGAGTGGTGAATTGCCTTACGATCCACGGATGATGTTGAGGGTCTTGATCTACTCGTATTGCACAGGGGTCTTCTCCTCCCGCAAGATCTCCAAGCACCTCGAAGAAAGCGTGCCTTTCCGGGTGTTGGCAGCTAATCAAATGCCGGACCACCGCACAATCTGTCGTTTTCGGGCGGAGCATGTCGATTTGTTCGAGAGCTTCTTTGTCCAGATCGTACAGCTCGCTTCTGAGGCTGGCTTGGTCAAGCTCGGCACCGTGGCAGTGGATGGCAGCAAAGTGAAGGCGAACGCCAGCAAGCGAAAGGCAATGAGCTACTCGCGAATGAAGTCCGAAGAGAAACGACTGCGTGCCGAGATCCGCAGGATCACCGAGATGGCTAAGGGAATCGACAAGGAAGAGGACGATCTCTTCCGGTAGGTGTCAAGGTAGTTGTCGCCTGAAATGTATTCATCATGCTGCCTCCGCAGCTGCATGATGGGTGTTCGGGTTGAGCCTGACAGTTTCGATGCGCGACCAATCCCGCACGTTTCCTGACCAGCGCTCTGGATTTCGTGCACGGGCTTTTTCATACACTTCCCGGCGTTTTGCCAGGATGACAATGTCTTCCCCCGCATGGCGTTGAGCAGGGGTTACAAACTTGATGCCGCTATGCCGATGCTCGTGCCGATACCACTGGACAAACGCCACCAGCCAGGTCCTCGCATGCTCCAACGATTCAAATGGTCGGGCAGGATACTCTGGACGGTATTTGGCTGTTTTGAAGAGGGACTCTGAGTAGGGATTGTCGTCACAGACACCAGGCCGGCTAAATGAAGCCATGACGCCGAGTTCTTCAAGCTTTGCCAGCATAGTGCTGCCCTTCATTGGACCACCGTTATCGGAGTGAAGAGCCAAGCTGTCAGGATCCACTCCCTGCGCATCACAAGCCGATTGGATCAAGGCTGCCGCCAATACCTGGCATTCTTCCTCATAGATGGCTTCGCCCATGATGTCTCGGCTGAAGACATCGATGATCGTGTACAGGTAGTAAAACTTCCCGCGGATCGGGCCAGGCAAGTAACTGATGTCCCAGCTCCATACTTGGTTGGGTGCTGTTGCCACCAGTTCGCGGGGATGGTGATGTGTTGCTGGCTTGGCAGCAGCGCGATGCTTGAGCTGCTTTTCCTCGCGCAAGATTCGATACATCGTGGATTCAGATGCCAGATAGATTCCTTGATCGGCCAGCCTCGGCACGATCTGACTGGGAGAAAGGTCGCGATACTCTGGAGAGTTGAGGATTTGCAGGATCATACTTCGCTCAGCAGAGCTGATCTTGTTGCCGACCACGCTCTTTGGGCCAGCTCGCCGATCTTCACCGATGCCCTGCCGCTTCCAGCGTTGTAGTGTCCTTGAATCTACGCCAAGGGTCCCACACGCCTTGTGCAGCCGGGCACCGTTGTTGATGGCTTCTGTGACCAATCCTAAAATCAGGTCTCGCTGCTCGTGGGTGTGTCGCTGTCCTCGTCCCCCCAGATCTCTTGGACTTTTTTTTGGAGCACCAGCAAAGCTGCAGCCTCGGCCAAGGCCTTGTCCTTGCGGCGGATCTTCTTTTCCAGTGCTTTGATCTTCTTCGCATCCGGCGAAGCACCATGTCGCTTGGCCTTCTTGGGGTTGCTGAAAGCGGATTGTGCCGCCTCCATGACTAGTTTGCGCCAGTTTTCGAGCTCGACAGAGTGCAGTCCCTTTGACCTCAAAAACTCTCCCAGATCCTCCTCGGCCACTTTCATGGCCTCCATAACGACCTGCACCTTCTCTTCTGGGGTCCACTGACGTGGACTTTTCGATCCCTTCTCGGGCTTGCCTCCTGTACCGCTCATCAAGGAAACGGTACGTGCTTCCCTTACCCAACGCCAGAGGGTCGATTGGGCAACTCCAACCTCTGCTGCCAAATCCGGCGCAGTTATCCGAGAAGGACCAGTGTCGGTCATTCGCTGGACCATGCGCACTTTGAAACCATTGCTGTAAACCAAGAATCATCACTCCACCGCCCCACTGGATAACTTGTGGAAAACTCGCCCCCCATGGGGGGCGTTCACCCTGCGGGTGAACTTGTTGGATCGAGCCCAACCAAAGCAAGCTTTGGTCGGGTCCCCTCGATCCTCAGAGGCGACATCTATCCTGACACCGGGGGCTTCGGTCCTGACTTTCGGGGTGACGAGCTCCCTGATGAACTTTCAAACCGGGAAAGCCGCCTGAAGGCTATCCAGGAGGCAAAGAAGCGATTGGAGAGACGCAAGGCCGAGGAGGACAAGCAAAAGGACGAGAAGAAGGCCAGCAAGGCCAAGGAAGAAGGTCGCGAGCTTCGGATGACTCCCCACCGGAAACATCCCAAGGGCAAGCCACGGCCAAAGGATCAGGAGAACTTCACGGACCCCGATAGTCGGATCATGAAAGCCTCGAATGGATTCGAGCAATGCTACAACGCTCAGATTGCTGTCGACAATACTGAGCAGCTGATCATCGCCAATGGAGTAACAAACAACGCTGCTGATAATGACCAGCTTCTTCCAATGGCCGAGAAAGCGATGGAGAACTCAGGCAAGCCGATAGAGCGCCTGCTTGCGGACGCAGGCTATCGCAGCGAGGAAAACTTCAAGCATCTCGAAAACGCCCAGATTGACGGTTTGGTTTCAGTTGGCAAGGAAGGAAAGAAACGACCGAAGACCAGTCCAGATCTCCAAGCTACTGCGCGAATGAAACGGAAGCTGGGAACCAACCGTGGGCGGGGCTGGTACCGAAAACGCAAACACATCGTTGAGCCGGTCTTTGGCTGGATCAAAAACGTGAGCGGCTTTCGGTCCTTCAGCATGCGAGGCATAGCAAAGGTGAGTGGTGAGTGGGACCTAATCTGTCTTGCAACCAACTTGAGAAGGCTGCACGGAAAGCTGGCGCTATGAAGGCCGAGGGAATTGGGCCATTACAGGCCAAGAAGCACTGATCTGCTCCCAAAAATCGTCAACGTGGCCCCAGGCCCAAAATCCATGCAGAATCCGTCGATCTGGATTTTCACAGCCCCACTAATGATTTTATCCAGCGGCCACCGAGGTGACGCTAAGTTGACTTTCCGTGGGGCAGACTCCTAGGCTTGGAGATCGACGAACTAACGCCTCTGGTGTTTGCAACCCATCCAGTAGTCGTGCGAGTCGGCGGGAAGGACTTTGTCCGCTCCATTCAAAAGGTCAATGACGACGGCAGCCTGACTTTCTTTTGCGCCATCGACGAAGGCATCGTGTTGACCGCAGCCAAGGGCGTCGACTTTGTAAAGAACCTGGAAGAAACCTTTGAATCCGTTCGAGCAGAGATTGGACATCCCAAGCTTGTGATAGGCTGTGATTGCATCTTGCGACACTTGGAAATCGATCGAGAAGGCCTCAAGGACAAAGTCAGCCAGATCTTCACCGAAAACAACGTTGTAGGATTTAGCACCTATGGCGAACAGTTCGATGCGATGCACGTAAATCAAACGTTTACGGGTGTCGCTATTGGTGGCGACTGATCCAACTCACTCTCTAGGTGACAAGAACAGTGCCCACCAAGCCAAGCCGCAGCGAACTGGAGGAAGAACTCCGCCGACTTAGGCGCATCAACAAGGCCTTGATGCACCGAGTTGAACGGAGCATGGATATTCAGGACGATGCCTTTACCTTGTTCCAGGCGGCAACAACGCTGGAAAGCAAAATCAAGGAGCGCACTGCGGCACTGGAATCTGCCATGCAGGACCTTGAAGGCTCGAACAGCAGGCTCAAGGCGGCCAAAGAGGCGGCAGATGCCGCCAACCTGGCCAAATCGGAATTCCTGGCCAATATGAGTCACGAAATCCGCACGCCAATGAATGGCGTAATAGGCATGGCCGACCTTTTGGCCAAGTCTGATCTTCCAGAGAAACCGCTCCAGTACATCAACACTCTACGACACTCCGCCGAGCTCCTGCTGCATATCATCGACGACATCCTGGACTTCTCCAAGATCGAGGCCGGACGTTTGGAAGTAGAGGCTGTGGACTTCGATCTTCGCGATGTCATCGAAGACACCATGGAGTCTTTGCATAGCCGAGCTGAAAGTCAGGGAGCAGAACTGATCTGTCACTTCCCCCAGGAAGTCTCCGCCGGAGCACACGCCGACCCACATCGGACACGGCAAGTGCTCACCAATTTGATCGGCAATGCAATCAAGTTCACGGCCAAAGGAGAAATTGTAGCTCGCATTGTCGCCATGAGTGGAGATCACAGCCTGCGTATCGAGGTCGAGGATACTGGCATTGGCATGACCGACGCCGCGCTGGAAAGAATCTTCGACGCCTTCACCCAAGCCGATGGATCAACCACTAGAGAGTATGGAGGAACAGGACTTGGACTGACCATCACCAAGAGCCTTGTCACCCATATGGGTGGAGACATCGGCGTAGAATCCATCGAGGGCAAAGGTTCGACATTTTGGTTCACCCTGCCCTTGGCAGCCAGCACAACGATCGGTCGCCCCTACGACACCGGCAAGCTATCCAACACACGCATCCATGTTGCAATGCTGATTCAAAGCAGGCGCATTGCATCGAGCTTATCGGAAATGCTACAAGGCTGGGGCATTGAGGCCAACATGTTCACCGATGTGCCCAAAGCTTCTGCCTGGATGGCAAAACAAGATTCCGACTGCCGTATGGTCTTGCTCATCGATGAACACTGCCCGCCAGTAACTTCGATGAAGACACCAACAATCAGGCTCAGCAAACTGGGCGCCAATGGGTTTTGCGTCATCGACGCAATCCCTCTCTGCGCCCCCATCTCCCGACGCGGACTCTTGCAGTCTTTGAACAAGGCGCTGGGACTGGCTAGCGCTCCATCGCAAGCAAGCAATCCTGACGATCATGCCGAGATCGAGAGACTGCGTGGCTTGCGAGTGCTGGTTGCTGAAGACAACACGGTCAACCAGGAAGTGGTGACTGAAATGCTGCATAGCGTCGGCTGCCAGGTGCAGATCGTCGACACGGGAATCGCTGCAGTTGAAGCCCTGGCGTGCAACGAGTACGACCTTGTCCTGATGGACTGGCACATGCCGGTGATGGATGGCCTGGAAGCAACACGACGCATCCGAAAATATGAAAGCGAAACGGCTGAGGCTAGTCGTATGCCTATCGTAGCTCTGACGGCCAGTGCCATGGAGCTGGATGACCTGCGATGCATGGAGGTCGGCATGGATGACTATCTAAGCAAGCCTTTCACCCGCGCTAGTCTGTGCAAGGTCCTCACCCGTTGGGGTGGCAAGCAAATTCGCGATAGCAAGACTCCCAACCCAGCTGACCTGCAGAGCAACAAAGAGGGAATCCCCCAGTTTGCCACAAAGACACTCAATCAGGAGGCAATCGCCCGGCTCCAGGACATGCAACGCCCGGGGAAATCGGGCTTCGTTGAACGCATTCTGGGCAAGTTCCTGGCCAACACAGAGCAACTGGTCGCGGACATCGGGGAAGGCATCAAACACAATGATGCCGCGGCAATTGAATTGGCGACACACACACTGAAATCCAGCAGCAGTTATGTGGGAGCCGACGCCGTCCAGGCGATCTCCTCCACGCTGGAGGAATTGACCCAGAAAGAAAATCCTTGGGACGAAATCCAGACCCTATTGCCAGACCTGAAGAAAACGGTCAGCGATGCGACCAGCGAGATCAAACAGCTTCTAAGCACCCTGGAAAGGGCTGCTGCCAGCAAGGCCAACGAGACCAAGCCCAAATAGCCCGCCTCACTTTTGCCCGTCAGGCAAAAATGGTTACCCGGCCAGGACTTGAACCTGGAACGGAAGTACCAAAAACTTCTGTGTTACCGATTACACCACCGGGTAGTGGTTCGCAGTGTAGACACTGCGGCTGAAAAATGGAAATCGGTCCCTACCCGGAGGTCGGGACCGATTGAGTGGTTTCGAGGCCAGGACTTGAACCTGGACTAAAAGAATCAGAATCTTTCGTGCTACCAATTACACCACCCCGAATCGCACGGCGAGCAAACCCGCCATGTAGGCGCGGAGTCTACCATCCATTCGGCCAAGATCCAGAGCCTGCCTGAGCCTGCTTAGCCCTGATTGACCAAGATTTTGTGCATCAGCACCAAGGCCTCCAACATGCTGCGCTGGCGGGTAAACTCCCGCCCCAGGTTGGTGAATTGCCGTTCCCGCACCTGCACCTGGCCCTGCCAATGCAGGCCGAAAAAGACCTTTCCCACCGGCTTTTGCGCAGTGCCTCCGTCAGGGCCGGCGACGCCGGTGACCGACAGGGCCAGCTGGGCGCCGCTGCGCTGCGCCGCCCCCTGGGCCATGGCTGCAGCCACCGGGGCCGACACCGCACCATGCTCTTGCAGCAGGGCCGGCACCACCCCCAGGTCCCGCTCCTTGGCGGCGTTGCTGTAGGTCACAAACCCAGCCAGGAAGACCTGGGAAATGCCCGGCAGGTCGGTGAGGGCGGCGGCCAACTTGCCGCCGCTGCAGGACTCCGCCAGGGCCACCGTGACCTGCTGTTGCAAAAGCAGCTGCCCCACCCGCTGGGCCAGGCTCTGCTCCCCCTCATAGATCAGGAACTCGCCCAGCCGGGGGCGGATCTGGGCGGCCAGCGCTTCGGCCTGCTGCGGACTCTTGGCGGCGATGCGCAGGGTCAGCTGCCCCATGCGAGCGGTGACCCCCAGGTGTGGCTGTTGGCCGGGCTGCATGAAGTCTTCCAAGCGCTCGCCCAACTCCGCTTCCCGCAGGCCAATCACCTGCAAGCAGAGGAAGCTCAGGGCCGGGCCATGAATCTCCAGGCGTTGCAGATCAGGCAGCACCCGGGCCTGCCACATGGCCCGCATTTCCCGGGGCACACCGGGCAGGGCATAGAGTCGACTCTGCCCCACTTGCAGGGCGAAACCCGGCGCCGTGCCCCAGTCGTTGCTCAACACCTGGGCGCTGGCGGGGAGGAAGGCCTGGCGGCGATTGCTCTCGGCCGTGCTCTGGACCGTGCTCTGGGCCGAGGTCACGGTTTTGAAGAAGGCCTGGATGTGTGCCCAAGACGGCGGGTGAAACTGCAGTTCTTCATCCAGCAGACAGGCGGCGGCATCCCGGGTGCAATCATCCAGAGTCGGACCCAGGCCGCCAGTGACCAACACCAAAGGCGAGCGGGCACAGGCCTCGGCCATGCACTGCGCCAGGTCTTCCGCATGGTCACGGATGACGGTGAAACGCTGAACCTGGATTCCCAGAGTTGCCAACTCACGACTGAGCCAGGCGGAATTGCTGTCCTGGATCTGGCCGTGCACCAGCTCATCTCCCACCGCCAGGATCTCGGCGCTGCGAACCTCAGCTGGCATCGCCAACCGCACCTTGCGCCCGTCGGCGCTGCAGATCCGACCGCCAGGTCAGGAACAAACCCAGCAAGAAGAGCAAGACCATGGGACCCGCCATCAACACTTGCGTGAAGGGGTCCGGCGGCGTCAACATGGCGGAGAGCAGGAAGAAACTCAGGATCATCCAGCGCCAGTTCTTCAGCATGGCTTGATGGGAGACCAGCCCCACCTTTTGCAGGGCCAACATCACCAGGGGCAATTGGAACACCAGACTCAGCACCACGGTGAGGGTCAGGAAGAGTTTGAAGTACGGCCCCACCGTCATGCTCAGGGTGACCTGCGCCCAGTTCATCAGCTCGGACAGGAAAAAGAAGCCGTAGGGCACGACAAAGTAGAAGCTGAACAAGGCACCGGCCATGCCCAGAACAATGGAGAAGGGCATGAACTTGTAGACCATCGCCCGCTCCTTCTTGTACAGCCCCACCGCCACAAAGCCCCAGGCCTGCCACAAGATCACCGGCGAAGCCAGCAGTACGGAGAACAGCAGGGCAGCGGCCAGGAAAGTCCAGAAGTCCTCCAAACCGCCAATGGCCAACAGCGTCCAGGGCATGGGGAAGCCACCCTGATTCTTGATGTCATCCGGCTCCGGATACACCCCGTCCAGCACCTCGCCGCTCCATTTCCGATTCCATAACACCTTGGCCAGGGAGGCTTCGTGCATGTGCTGCTCAGCCTTCGTTGCAAGTTCTTGCTGCAACTGCTGACCATGATCCCCATAGGCCTGCAACCAGGCGTCCCGACCTGGCTTGCCCGGGAGAATCAGTGCCTGGCTAAAACCACCCTCCGTCGCCAGCGCCTGGGCATCCGCATAGTCCCCCGAGGCGATGCCTTCGGCATGCTCTTCAAAGAACTCCAGGGCCTGGTGCTTTGCATCGGCCATCTGGTCCAGACCAGTCTGGCGATAGTTTTTTTCAATCCCCTCCAAGTACTCCTCGTAGGCCATCAGCCACATGTCCCGATAGGGCTGCACGTAGATGTCAGTGACCTGCGCCTTGAAAGGCATCATCACCATGATCAACACGAACAGGGTGCCCAAGCAGATGAACAGGCGGCGACGCAACTCTTCCAAGTGGTCGCCAAAACCCATGCGCTGCAGCGGCTCTTTTCCCTGCTGCTCTGGTTCGGTTTGGGCCTGGGGGTCGCTCATGCTGGCTTGAATCTACCGCAAGGCTGCTGGTTAAACAGCAAGAGCCTCCGGCAAGCAGAGGCTCTTGTAGTTCTCTCAGGATCCCAGCGGATCCTGCGGTCTAGGAATCAGACAAGATCAACAGGTCGCGAATCTTGTTCATGGGGACGATTTCGATGCGGTGCTCCTGGGCAAAGACATAGCCCGGATCCTTGGTGATGGTCTCGAAGTCGCCTTCTTCACCAATGGTGTCGCCACCGACGATGACCAGATCCACGCCCACGCCAACCTTGTCGTAGACCTTGTTGCCCAAACGCTCCAGCAGGGTCTTCACCTCTGGCTTGGGATAGGGATAGCCGAAGCGACCCAGCAGGGCGATGTTGCGCTTCAGGTGTGGGGAATACAGCGAGTTGGCCACCTGATCACCCTTGACCACTGGATCGTAGCGATCCTTGAGGCCGGAGATTTGCAGCTCGGCCCGGTCGTCCTCGATGCGGATGACCTTGCCGTAGGCCTTGATGGCGGGCTCGCTGCCATCAGCAACGGGAGTCTGAATGCGGAACACCAGGCCAAGCACCAGCATGTCCTTGCGGCCCAGACCAACCCAGGCACGGTTCACGCTCATGTTGGCGGAGAGGATGTTGCCATCCGCCTCCTCCGGGGCATTGAGCAGGGCCAGCTTTTGCTGCACCTGATCCAGGTGCAGGCGAAGCTCGGCGATCTGCTTGTTGCGCGCCACAATCTGGTCATTCGAGGAAGTGCGCAGGGAATCCAGTTCCTCGTTCTTGCGAGCCAGCTCCTGACGCAGGTCATTGAGTCGTTCAGACTGCTGGGCCATGCCGGAGTCCAGGTCGGCCTTGGCCTTCTGGAAGCTGTCGCCAAGAGCCTGATTGGCTTGCCCCAGTGAGCTGGCGGTCTCTTGCGCAGCCGACTCCACCGCGGCCTTTTCTTGGATGCTGGCGATGCGCGCCAGATCAGCTTTGCTGACATTGTCTTGCTCGATCTTGAAGCGAACTTCGATGGTGCCCAAGAAGGTGCTCAAGGGAGCGGCGGTCACATCGGGCATGCCCAGGGCGCGAGCCAGGGCCTTGGCCTTTTCCTGCAGAGGCTCTGGCATGGCCACGCCTTCCACCTTCAGGATGTTGGCACCATCAATGCCTTCAATCTGCTTGGTATCCTTGTTCCAGCTGGTGCCAGCGGGGAGAAGGTCTATGTATTTACTCTGGTAGTCCCAATTCTTCTTGCCGGTGTAGGTCCCCTGCTCACCCACCGCAGCGGTGATCTCCTTGACGTAGTCCTTGTAGATGTCCAGTTCCAACTGCAACTCCAGCTTGGCCACTAGGGCCTTGGCTCGGTCTGCATCGGCGGTCTTGATATCCGTCATCTGGATATAACCAAACCAAAGAACGCCCAGCAGCAGGACGAGGACCACAATGAAGGCGTAGATACTGACGTGAGATGCGCCGCGCTCGCGGTTAGTCATAGGATCGAACTCCTGGGTAGGCTGTGGTTCTCCTAAGTAGAGAACCTTGAGGGGTCTAGGGGGTGTGGGCCGATGGTCGCTGCCATCGGCGGGAGCAATACTATCGTAGGGAGGGGGATTCTAGGAGGGGCGGCAAGAGGGGGTCAAGGTGTGAACCTGAACCGAAGTCTTGCACAGGTAGGGGAGTCTACCTCACGATGGGGACTTCCGCGCTGCCAATTCCATGCCCACCCCACCCCCAGCAAGCCCTGACCTGCCCCGCCCCCCTCAGTCTGGCCCCCTTGTCATCGGCCTGCTAGGCGGCATTGCCGCTGGCAAGAGCACGGTGGCAGGGCTCTTTGCCGAACAGGGCCTGCAGGTCATCGACGCCGACGCCAAGGCCAAAGAAGTTGTGCGGGACCCAGGCGTGGCAGCCCAGCTGCAGGCCCGATTTGGCGCAGAAATCTTTGACGCCCAGGGCGAGCTGCGCCGCCAGGCCCTGGCGGCCAAGGTCTTCCAGGACCGGTCGGCCCGGCAGGATCTAGAGGACATCACCCACCCGGCCATCCGCAAATTGATTCTGGCGGACCTGGTTCAAGCCAAGGCCCAAGCCAAGGTCAAAGACCAGTGGGTCCTGCTGGACGTCCCGCTGTTGTTGGAGGGCGGACTGATCAGGGAATGCCATGCCTGCGTCTTTGTGCAGGTAGACCAGGGAATCAGAGAAGCCAGGGCCCTGCAGCGGGGCTGGGATCCCCAGGAGCTGGGCCGGCGGGAAGCCAGCCAGGCCCCCCTGGCAGAGAAGCGTCGGCACTGCCAGTTCCAGGTGCAGAACAGTGGCGACCTGGATCAGAGCCGATTGCAGGCAAGAGAAATCCTGGCAGCCCTGCGCCGATGGGATCGCCGTCAGGCCCTGGGCAATCTGGACTAGGAGCGATTTTTCCTGCCAAGCGGCGCGCTAGAGCGCAGAATATTTGCAGCACCATGGCCCTCGATTCCCAAACCCCCCAGCATCAGACGCCGCCCAAGCTCAGGTTTCACATCCCCACTCTGCAAAACCTGAGCATGGCTGAGCTCTTGGCGCAGGCGGAACTGGCAGGCCTGTTGGCTGGTACCAGCAACCCAGCGCCAACGCAGCGCGACCAATGCATCTTCCGCCTGCTACAACACGCCGCCGGCCCCGGCGGCTGGGGAAGCACCCATGGTGTGTTGCAGGTGCATCCGGAAGGCTTCGGTTTCCTGCGTTCGCCGCAGGCGCATTTCAGTCGGGGCGCCGACGATGTCTACGTCAGCCCCAGCCAGGTACACAACCTGCGCTTACGCGGCGGGCACAGCATCCAGGGTCTGGTGCGAGCACCCCGCGGCACCGAGAGCTACTTCACCCTGATGCAGGTCAAGACCATCAACCACCGCGATGTGGGCAGCATGCTGAAGAACCTGCCCTTCAACCAGGGCACGGCCATCCTGCCCCAAAGCCTGCTGCAACTTAGCTCTGCCGCCGATGACCATGCCATGCGCCTGCTGGAACTGCTGCATCCCGTAGGTCTGGGACAGCGGGTCCTGCTCAACATGCCGCAGGCATTCCCCCGGCAGCAACTATGGGCGCAACTGGCGCAAGGCCTGCAGCACAACCATCCCGAGTTGCGGGTCATGCTACACAGCATCGAAGAGGACGAGGGCGAGATCACCGCCCTGCGCCAGCGGCTGGAGAACCTGCCCCACTGTCAGGTGAGCGCCAGCCTGTTTGGCGAGACACCCCGGCGGCAGGTGGAACTGGCGGAACTGGTGCTGGACATGGCGAAGCGCGAAGTGGAATGCGGCCGGCATGTGGTGCTGATTCTGGATTCCCTCAGCCGCATGGTGCACGCCTACAACCAATCCCAACCCCACTCCGGCAAGATCCTCAGCCCCGGCCTGGATCACGGGGCTGTGCAAGAAGCCAAACAGTACTTCGCCGCCGCCCGCAACCTGCAAGAAGGCGGCTCCCTCACCATCCTGGCGGCAGTCACCACCAACACCCTGGACCCGGTGGACAGTGCCATTGCCCAGGCATTCTGCGGTCGAGCCCATAGCCAATGGGTGTTCAGCGAAGAACTCTGGCTGCAGGGTTTGAACCCGGCCCTGGACGTGCAGCAGAGTTCCACCTGGCGAGAAGCCAGCATGCTGCCGCTGCAAAGCCACCAACAGCTGCGACGGCTGCGGCAACATCTTTCGGGCCTGTCCCCCACCGCCGCCTGGCAGGAACTGCAGCAGGCGCTGCTACAGAGCAGCGACAACCAGGCGCTGCTGGAAAAGTTCGCTAACTAGTGGTATGACGCAGAATTAGTAGGCCTTTATATTAAGCCTCCCTACGCTTGCGGTGCGTAGGTATCGTTGGAGGCAAGACGATGCGCGTTGCAGTAGAGATTCAACTTACCAAGAGCGAGCGAAGCACCCTGACGAATTGGTCACGCAGTCGGAGAATTTCGGTGAGGCAAGCTCAGCGAGCCCGAATGATCCTTCTTGCCGCTGATGGCTACTCGAATGCGGATATAGCTGAGGAGATGAGGGTCAAGCGACACACTGTGGGGCGTTGGCGAAACCGCTTCAGCGAGCATCGCCTCACTGGTATAGAGAAGGACCTTCCTCGGGGAGGTCGTCCCCGTGCGAACGAGGAAGTTGAGAGTGAGATCATCCGCATGACTACGCAAGAGATCCCCGCGAACGCGACACACTGGAGCACGCGACTCCTTGCAGAGGAGATGGGAATCACGCAGTCGATGGTCCACCGCACATGGAAGGCCAACGGTCTGAAACCTCACTTGGTGAAGACGTTCAAGGTCAGCAACGATTCTCGGTTCGAAGAGAAGCTGCGCGATGTGGTAGGTCTCTACCTGAATCCACCCGAGAATGCACTCGTCTTTAGCGCGGACGAAAAGACGTCAATTCAGGCTCTCGATCGGACCCAGAAGAGCCTTCCACTGGTCAAGGGCCGATGCGGCACGATGACTCATGACTACAAGAGGAACGGAACAACCACCTTGTTCGCCGCGATCGAGTTGGGTCACGGCGAAGTGATCGCAACCTGCATGAAGCGACATCGACATCAGGAGTGGATCAAGTTCCTGAGAATGATCGACGAGCAAACTCCAGCTGAACTCGATCTGCACGTCATCGCCGACAACTACGCCACACACAAGCATGAGAAGGTTAAGCGGTGGCTGAAGCGCCATCCGCGATTCCACATGCACTTCATCCCGACAAGCAGCTCGTGGCTCAATATCGTGGAGGGGTTTTTCCGCAATCTTGATCAAAAACGCCTGAAGCGCGACGCGTTTCGCAGCGTCCCTCAACTCAAGAAAGCAATCATGGACTACATCGATAACCACAACGACGATCCGAAGCCGATTGTTTGGACCAAGGCCGCCGACGAGATCCTCGAAAAAGTCGGTCGCGCACGCGCTGCACTGAAAATGCCCCAACAGAGCGCATCACACCACTAGACTGCCCCGTGCCCTATGCGATCGGTTTTGATTCAGCCGCCCAGTGAGATGACTATTCCAGGCGACTAGTCCAGGGTCGCACACACCGGCGCATGGTCACTGGGGCCCTTGCCGTCTCTGGCTTCAAGGTCGACCGCTACATCGCTGCATTGCTCCAGGGCCTTGGGGCTCATGAGGAAGTGATCAATGCGCAGGCCAGCCTTGCGAGCGAAACCCCGGGTGCGGAAATCCCACCAGGTGTAGATACCTTCTTCTTCGTGAAACTTGCGTAGCGCGTCCTGCAAGCCGAAGTCCATGATGTTGGCCAAGGCTTCACGCTCCTCCGTGGAGCAGTGGATCTTCTCCCGCCACTCCTCCGGGTCATAGACGTCTCGGTCATCAAAGGTGATGTTGAAGTCGCCGGTGACGATGACCTTCTCATCGATGTCGTAGCGTTCGTCCAACAGGGCGCGCAGTTGCTTGAGCCAGGCCATCTTGTATTGGAACTTGGCATGCCCCACTTCCTTGCCGTTGGGCACGTATAGATTCAGGATCATCAGATCCTGGATGATGCAGCCCAGCACGCGTTTCTCCGCGTCTTCGCCATCGCCGGGGAAGCCCTTGATCACGTCTTCCATGGGGTGCTTGGACAGGATGGCCACACCGTTGTAGGTCTTCTGGCCGAAGGTGATCAGGTTGTAGCCCTCGTCTTCCAAAGGTTCCCGGGGGAAGAGTTCATCCACCACCTTGGTTTCCTGCAGGCAGACAATGTCTGGTTGTTGTTCCTGCAGCCAGGGAAGAAAGCGCGGCAGGCGGGCGCGGATGGAGTTGACGTTCCAGGTGACGATTTTCATCTTGTCTACAGTTCTAGAAGCTGGAGGGGAGGACAGAAGTGCCGATGGCCAGGAGCAGGCCGCCCAGTAGGAGCAGCAGGATCTGGAAGGGTAGGATCCAGCGAAACCAGACGCCGTAACTCATCTTGGCCATGGTCAGAACGCCGATGAGCACTGCATTGGTGGGGATGATGATGTTGCTCAGGCCGTCGCCGAATTGGTAGGCGAGGATGGTATTTTCTCGAGACACATGAACCAGGTCAGCCAAGGGGACCATGATGGGCATGGTGAGGGCTGCTTGGCCGCTGCCACTGGGCACGAAGAAGTTGAAGAAGGACTGCACTGCATACATGCATTCCGCTGACCACACCGGCCCCATGTCCTTGATGAGATGGGAGACATTCAGCAGCATCGTGTCGATGATGTGGCCGTCGTCGGCAACCATCTTGATGCCGCGGGCGAAGGCAACCAACAGTGCTGCGGGAGCCAGATCCTTGGCGCCGTCAACTAGAGAGTCGGCGATTTCGCCCAGACGCAAACGACCCAACAAGCCGCAGAGCAAGGCCATGCCAAGGAACAACCCACACATCTCCATGATGTACCAGTGGTATTGGATGGCGCCCACGGCGAGGGCCAGCATTGCGGCAACAAAGCCGGTGAGCACCATCTTGTGTGGGCCGGTCAGGCCGGCGGCTTCGTCCGGGGAGTCGGCAATGGTCTGTCGCCAGCTGGCGTCCAAGTTGGGAGTGGGGCTCTTGCTGGGATCCTTGGCCACGCGTATTGCATGCCAAGTGACGAAGGCGGCGCAAAATCCGGTGACCACAAACCAACAGATGATTCGGTAGCCGAAGCCATCTTCCATGGGTGCATCGGCAATGCCCTTGGCGATGCCCAGGGTGAAGGGGTTGATGAAGGCAGCGGCAAAGCCGGCCTGCGAGCCGATGAAGGGGATGGCGACGCCGGTAGCTACGTCGAAGCCCAGGGAGACCGCCAGGGGCACGGTGATGAGAATGAAGGCAATGGTCTCTTCCGCCATACCGAAGGTGGAGCCACCCAGGCTGAACAAAAACATCAGCCCGGGGATCATGGCGTACCTGCCGGCGCCCTTGGCGTGGGCCGTGATCCAGGTGAGGAAGGCCATTATGGCGCCGGTTTTGTTGAGCACGCCGAAGGCTCCGCCAACTAAAAGGATGAAGCCGATGACTTCCGCTGAATTCTGGAAGCCCTTGATGGGAGCCATGAACCAATGCCAGACCCGCTGGCGGTGGTCTGGCGCCGGTTCCTTGGTGCCCGGGTTAGCCTCGACATGGCGCTGCTCCATGGTCTTGTAGGAGCCGGGAACGATCACTTCCCTCTGTTCTTCCACGCCAGCCACAACCAGGGTCTTGGTGGCTCGATCAAACTTGCCGGCTGGCAGCACCCAGGTTAGAGCGCCCACCAGGACCAGAATGCTGAAGATCAACACGAAGACATTGGGCGCCCGTAACTTCATCGGTGCATTCTGGCAGTTGCGCTCTTTCAGCGCACGGGTTCTGTGGGCAGAATCTACAGGTCTAAAGCCTATGAAGAACATTCTGCTCCTGATCCCTCTGTTGCTTTGCCTGCTGAATGCCTGCCAAAGCTCTCGTTCTTCCCTGTTGATGGATGGCCATGGCCGTCCTGTTCAGGACCTGGAAAAAGTGGCGCAGGACTTCGCCGCCAAGGATGTGGTCTTCATTGGTGAGGTGCATGAGCATCCCCTGGCGCATCAGCAGTACCTGGAGCTGTTCATGCTCTTGCATGCCAGGCGGCCGCACATGGTGTTGAGCATGGAGATGTTCGAGCAGGATGTGCAGGGGGCCTTGGATGCCTACCTGGATGGCAGGATCACCGCGGCGGAGTTTGCCAAGCAAGGTCGGGCTCAGGCATGGGGCGAGTGGGAACGGGATTATGCGCCAATGTTGGAGTTTGCTGTGCAGCACAATGTGCCGGTGGTGGCAGCCAATGTGCCCAGGGTTCTGGCTGGCAAGGTGTCCCGCCAGGGCTTGGCGGCGGTGCAAGAGCAGGACCTGGACTATCTGCCGGCAGAGGTCGAAGCTGCGGCTGAAGGGCCCAACTGGGATGCGTTCTGCGAAGCCATTACCGAGGACTCGGATGATGAATGGGAAGAAGACCTGTTGCGGCGTTTCTATGAGGCGCAGTGCATCAAGGACGAAGCCATGGCCGAGGCCATTGCCTATCAGTTCGCTGGCTCCGGCAAACTGAGTCGGCCTTTGGTGCTGCATATCAACGGCAACTTTCATTCAGATCATGGGCGCGGAGTGGTGGAGCGTTTGCTGCGTCGTCGACCGGATCTGGCGGTTGGCATCTTTTCCACCAAGGACGTGGAGCAGCTGCAGGCCTACCTGCCCGAGCCTGGGGTTGCGGATTATGTCTTGGTGGTGCGCGAAGAGCCCGAAGAAGAGGAGCGGGTGCATCCCAAGGTCAAGCCACACGTGGCAAAGCCGGAGTCAGAGGGTGAGCACGGCGGCGAACACGGTGGCGAATATGGTGACGAGTACAGTGGCCGCCCCGCTCTGGGCTTCTATCCCGGCTATGATCCGGATGACGAGCCCGGTGTCCTGGTGCAGCAGGTGACGTCTGGTGGCATGGCTGATCAGGCGGGTATAGAGGACGGAGATCGCATCATCTCTTTGGATGGCGAAGAGGTGGAGGAGATCACCACCTACACCGAGATCCTCTCTTCCCTCACCATTGGCTCCAAGGTTTCGGTGATAGTCATGCGCGGCGACAAGAAGCTGGACCTGCAAGTGACCGTTGGTGAGCGTCCCCACTGATTCGGGCCGCATTGATTCGCAACCGCCCTGCCCTCCCTACCAATAGCTTCGCAGCACCTGGTAGAGGCCGATGATCACCACGATGAATGCCAGGATGGTGAGCAGTCGGGTCCACAGGCGGCTGCGGCGATGCATGTGCCGGGCGATCTGGTGTTCGCTCAATTCTTCCTGGCTCTGCTCTATCTTGTTGTGCCAGTGCTGCATGATGCGTCGCTGGCGACCGCCGGGTTCCTGGGCTTCGCTACCTTCTGGCCCTGTTTGTCCCAGCTTGTGCAAGGTGCCCTTGGCGATGTTCACCCGCTGTTCCGGATCTTGCTCCTGGTCCCAGAGGTGTTCACCGTGGTCAGCATGTTCCTGCATGGTCTGGGTGCGCACCTCCCTTAGGTCGTTGGCATAGGGCGAAGCTCGTTCCGCGCCCAGGTTGGCCAGTAAGAACTGCAAGACCTTGGTCCGTTCCTGCAGGGCCTGCACCCGATCTTCTATCAGGCTCTGGTCATTGTCCTGTAGTTCAAGGTAGCGGCTCATCAGTCGGCGATTTTCCACCGCAGCCTTTTCCACTCCCTCCTTGCGCCGCTTGGCTTCCTCATAGTTGCGGCTCAGGCTTTCTTCATCAGGCGATCGGGTGTCGCCGTCGGCAAAATCCTGCACTGCCCGGGCCATGTCAAACAGGGCCGTGGTGAGATGGCCTTTATCCATGGCCTCCTTGGCACCACGGGCAATGCTGTCCCTTGTGGTGCGTGCCTGGTCCAGGCGCATGCGCAATCGTTCGATGCTGTCCAACAGTTCTTGGCGGAGGCGTTTCTCCTGATCCACGAAGCTTTGCAGCATGCGCAAATTGTCCAGGCGATTGACCAGGGACTGCACCGGCCGGATGGGCACTGGTGTGTGGTTCATCTTGCTCTGCGCATCTTCAGCCAATTCCCAAGCCATGTTGGTGATGGCATCCATGGCTTGTTGCAGAGCATGGATGGCAGGGTGGACCAGTTCGCCGGTATGGGGGAATTCCTTGGTCAAGGTCTCCAGGGTGTCCAAGAGACTGCGCAAGCCACCCTTGCCCATCTTGGTTTCGGGCTTGCCCAGTTGGGCCAGGCTTTCAGTGCAAGTCTTTTGCAGCTTTAGGATCGGCAGCAGATCGATGGGCAAATTTCCGATGTCGACTTGTTCCTGCAACTGATCCAATTGGGGGCGTGGCTGGGCGATGCGGTGGAGATAGAAATTCAAGCGTGCCAGGCGATCCTTCCACTGCGCTGCCACTTCGCTGGCACCGCCATAGATGCCGGTCATTTCATCCAGCACCAGGTTTGCCTGCGCCAGATCGAAGCGTAATTCTGCTTGTTCCAGCCGTGCTACCAATTTGGCGTGGGCACGTGCGGTGTTGCGCAGGTCGGTGAGGCTGCGGTTCAGGAGTTGGATGGGATCCCGGGCCAAGGGGCCAGGCAGATAGCCCTGGGATTTGGAAAAGTCAGGCAGGGCAAACGCGGCGCTGGAATGCAGCGCCAGGATGCCGGGTTGCAGGGCCAGCAGCAGGGCTTCCGCCTCCTCAAAGCGGGCATTGCTCTTCAGCATCGCCACCGCTGGCGGCACATTCTGCAACAGATGATGTCCCAGCTGAGCCAGGGAGAGAAACTGCTGGCGGGCTTGGCTGTGACTTGGGAAGCGCTCCAGGAAGGTCTGGGTGCGGGGTAGGGTTTGCGTCAGATCACGGACCAGGGGCAGGAGATCCTGGTTGCTTTCGTCCATCTGAGTTGGGTCCACTTGCCGTTGTGGTGGACCGCCAATGCGTTGCAGGAGTGCTTCACGTTGCTGCAGCAGTTTGTGCAGTTCAGTGGGGCGCGGTCCCCAGTCCTCGGACTTTTCCGGCATAGCCTTGGCCAACAAGGATGCGGCAGTACCTGGCTCGCCGGCGTGGATGGCCTGCAGCACAAGATCCAGCTCTACTTCTTTGGCATCGTGTTGCGCAACAAAGTCGGACAGGAGTTGTTGCAGGTCCTTGGCCCCAGGGCGCTGTTGCGGGTCGCTGTGCAGGCAGGCGGTGATGATGTGGCGCAATTTGCCGGGTTGACCTGCCAGTGGTTTCTTGTGCCAACGACCCAGGCGTACATTCAGCGCAGTCTCCACTGCATCTTGACCGCGAAAGGCCGGGCTGCCGGTGAGCATGAACTGCAGGGTTGCGCCCAGTCCGAAGATGTCAAAGCCTGGTTGCGGCAGGGTGCCCAGGTAGGCTTCCGGTGGGGCGTAGCCATGGCTGCCGCCGGTGAATTCCGTGGAGGAAGGAGTTGCGGAATTTGCCAGGGATGGGCTGGCGGGCATGGCATGCTCGAGGTCGATGAGCATGGGAGCTTGACCATTGCTGTCGCTCTTGCCGTTGCCCTTGCTACCCGATGCATGCGGTAAAAAGATGTTGGTGGGTTTGATGTCCCGATGAATGACGCCATGCCGAGCCATGGGCAGGGGTTTTTCATGCAGGCTGCGCACTGTTTGCAAGAGCTGTTGCAGGATCTTGATGGCGGCGCGGGGCGAGAGAGGGCCGTGGCGGCCAATGAGTTGTTCCAGGTTTTCGCCCTGGCTAAAAGGCATCAGCACACAGGGCTTGTTGGTGGTGGGGTCCTGCTCCGCTCCCAGGTACTGGACGATGCCGGGTTGGGCCAGGGCCCTGGCCAGTTCAGCTTCAGCCTGGGCGTCGATGAGGGAGCCCTGCTCGAAGATCTTCACCAGCACCACTTGCTCACCCTGCTGGCGAGCCACCAGGGTGCGCTCCTTGGAGCAGGCCACCAGCCAGTGCTGGGCTGTTTTCGGGCTCGGGCTGTTTTCGGGCTTGCTCAAGATCTGGGACCGGGTTTCCTGGATTTGACGGATTCTCGACGGAAACAAGGGCTTCCTGGTAGGCTAATACCGACGACTTTCCGACACATACCATGCTGATTCACCTCGAAGTCACTGACCGAAGCGGGTACCAGGAGCATAGCCTGGAGGTGGAATCCTTCTGGATAGGGACTCATAAGTCTGGATGTGAATTGGAGTTAGATCTACCAGGCTGCCAGGGTCGAGTGTTGGAAGTGCGGCTGGGGATGGGTGGCGGCCCGGAAATCCGGGCGGAATCTGGCCTGCCCTTTCCTGTGCGTAGTGTCACCGGCAATGTGGGGTCTCGTTTTGAGACCCTGCTGGACGGGGACGTGCTGAATGTGGGGCCTGCCATGGTCAAAATACGGGTGGTGCAGCCCGAGTCTACCCCCGGCGAGGCCTTGGACCCAAGGACTCTGGAGGAGGAAGTGGCTGGCTCGCCCATTGGCGGCTGGTACCAGACCTTCATGGAGATCGCCGACAGCTTGGAGAGTCTGAACGAGGCCGACAGCATGGTGCAAACGGTGATGGAGGGTTTGCTGCAGGCTACTGGTGCGGACCGCATCATGGTGCAGTTGGAAGAGGGGCCAGGCAATGAAGGTAAGACAGCCTTCTATCTCTCTGCTGGCGAGTCTGCCACTCCTTTCCGTGTCAGTCGCTCTCTGGTGGAGCAGGCGGTGTACAAGCGGCAGGTGGTGCATGTGCCCATTGCCAGTGCCGACCCAGTGGCCTCCCAGTTTTTGAGCGTGCGCAAAGAAGGCATCAGCTCCGGCATTGCCTTGCCGCTGCGTGCTCTGGGCAAGAATCTGGGCGTGCTCTATGCCGACTGTGTTCGCGATGGCGCGGTGCTGACCCCGGCGGATGTGCAGCGCTTGGTTTTCATTGGTCGTCTCTTGGCTTCCGCCCTGGGCAATCGGGATCTGGTGTCCAGTCTGGTGCAGGCTGAACCGGCCATGGATGCTGCTGTGCATCCCGCCTTGCAATCCGCCAGCCCGGCTTGTCGGGAGATGGTGGAGCGGGTCAAGTTGTATGCGCCGGCGGATTACACCGTGCTTATTCGCGGTGAGACCGGAGTGGGCAAGGAAGTGATAGCCCGGGCCATCCATGATCTTTCCCGCCGCAAGAAGGGCAGCTTCATTGCGGTCAACTGCGCGGCAATCCCTGACCAACTCATGGAGAGCATTCTGTTCGGTCATGAGAAGGGCGCCTTTACCGGTGCAACCGAAGCTCGACGTGGTTACTTTGAAGAGGCCAATGGCGGAACATTGTTCTTGGACGAGATTGGCGACATGGCGTCGGATCTGCAGGCGAAGATCTTACGGGTGTTGGCGGATCGTATCGTCATGCCGGTGGGATCCAGACGCCAGGTGCAAGTGGATGTGCGCATTCTGGCGGCGACCCACCAGGACTTGGAGAAGATGGTGGAGGAAGGAAAGTTCCGCGAGGACCTCTACTACCGGCTGAGAGAACTGGAAATCCTCTTGCCTAGCCTGAGCGAACGTCATGAGGACATACTGATGCTCAGCAACCGTTTCTTGAGCGAGGCAGCTCGGGAGCTGGGCTATGAGAAGGTGCCTGAGCTTGCTGTGGCCACTTTGGACCATTTGCAGCAACTGCCTTGGCGGGGCAATATTCGTGAGCTACGCCACGTGATCAAAGGCGCCGCCTTGCGGGCGGCAGGCGGTCCGCTTCTGGTGCAGCATCTGGATTCGGCGAGCAAGTCTCGCAAGCAGGTGTCCTTGTCCAGCAATGGGGATGATGCAATGGACAGCGACTTGACCTGGAAGAAGCGTCTGGAAGCCAAGGAGAAAGAGGCTCTGGAAGCTACCTTGCGCATGGCCGGCGGCAATTTGACCAAAGGTGCTGAACTGTTTGGCGTGCCGCGCACCACCTATCGCGAGAAGCTGTTACGCAGTGGTCTGTTGGGCCGACAAAAGTAGGGATTGCCTCTAGTTTCTTCTCACCCCCTTTGCAGACCTTGCTATGCTCGCTCCACCCCAATGCCACCTTTCCTCCACATCATCGGTGATGTCCACCGACTTTGGCGTCCCGCTGATACCCGGTTTCTAGAAACTGGCAAACAGGATCTGGCGCTCTTTGTCGGTGACTTGGGAGACGAGGACGTTCGCATGGTCAAGGAGATCCACGAGATCAAAGCGGACAAGGCGGTGATCCTGGGCAACCACGATGCCTGGCGCAGCTTCAGTGAAAAGAAGATCAGCAAGCCCTTGCTGGAGAGTTTGGCCATCCTGCAAGAAGACCATCTGGCATATGCGGTGCGCGAGTGGCCAGAGGCCGGCCTGTCCATCGTTGGTGCCCGGCCCTTCAGCTGGGGCGGCCGCGATTTGCGTAGCCCTCAGGTCTACGGCGAGCTCTACAATGTGCACACTCCCGAGCAATCCGCGGCACGCATCGTCGCGGCGGCCAAGCAGGCCCAGCACCGTGATATTCTGATCCTGGCCCACAATGGCCCGACTGGCCTGTCCATCGAGCCGCATGACATCTGGGGTAAGGACTTTGGCCGGGCGCCGCGAGGTGATTGGGGCGACCAGGATCTGCAATCAGCTATTGAGCAGATCAAGGGCCTTGGCAAGCGGGTGCCCTGTGTGATTGCTGGCCACATGCACCACAAGATACTGAAGCCAAGAGGAGCCCTGCGCACTCGCTTCATCCGCCATCACGGCACCCTCTATGTGAACTCTGCCGTAGTCCCTCGCTTGCGCAACATGGATGATGGAGTGGAAGCTGGCTACTTCTTGCGGGTAAGCTGTGCCGGCGGCAAGGTGAAAAGTGTTGAGGAGCTTTGGATTGATGCTGCTGGTCATTGCAAGCAGACCTTTGTGCCGCGCATTCTGGAGCAAGAAGCGGCAAGTTAGGAAGTTGACAATTCGCATTTAGACTGTCGAGTTTCTGTCATGCAGCGCGCAGATGTGGTGGTAATTGGTGGTGGTATTGTTGGCTGCGCCTGTGCCTACTTCCTCAGCCGTGCAGGCTTGAAGGTCGTATTGCTGGAGAAGGATGCGGTGGCCGGAGCAACCAGTGGCTGTTGCATGGGGCACTTGATGGTGGTGCCGAGGCCTGAGCCCATCTACCGCCTGACCCATCGAAGTGTGCAGCTGTGGCGCGAGTTCATCACTGAGGTTGGCGGTTTTGACCATAATCTGTCCGGCGTGCTCTATCTGGCGGAGAAGCAAGATGATTTGCAACTGTTGCGCGAGTTGGAGCAGACCTTTGCCAGCTACGGGGACAGCAGTGAGTTGTTGTCACCGCAAGAACTGCTGCGCCGTGAGCCGCATGTAGCGGCGGACCTGCTGGGCGCACTGTTTTATGCCGAGGATGGCATCGTCATGCCTACCACCGCGGCTGGTCGCATGCTTGAGCAGGCCATGGCCATGGGGGCGCAGGTGCGACCACACACTCAGGCCACCGGCTTACGCCGGGGTGCGGACGGAAGTGTTCAAGCAGTGCAGTTGGCGCGGGGCGAAATCGCCACCCCAGCAGTGGTGAATGCTGCCGGTGTTTGGGCGCCGCAGATTGCTGCATGGGCTGGTCTTGATGGGGTGCCCATCTTTCCTCGCCGCGGTGATCTGGCCATCACCATGCCCCATGACCTGCCCATCAAACATGCGCTCCTGGAAGTGAGCTACCTGCGCACCGCCACCGGCAAGCCGGTGGATCCGGAGGGGCCAGAGGATGACCCGGGAGCCTGTGCCCTGAATGTGCAGCCGCAGAGCAACAACACCCTGTTGATTGGCTCCACTCGCCAGTTTGCCGGTTACCAGCGGCAGGTGAATCAACAATTGCTGTGCCAATCCCTGCAGCGTGCTGCGCGCTTTGTGCCGGCGGTGTTGGACTTGCAAGTGCTCCGCACCTGGGCTGGCCTGCGTCCCTACACCCGGGATAACTTGCCCATCATTGGCGCCGTGCCTAATGTGCCGGGTCTGTTCATGGCCGCCGGTCACGAAGGTTTGGGGATCACCCTGTCCATGGTGACGGGTGAGCTCATCAGCCAGGCTGTCCGCGGCGAGCAGACAAGTTTAGACCTTTCGCCCTGCAGCCTTGCCCGCTTTGCCGAATCGCCTTCCAGTCATGCCTGAATCTCGCAAACTCCTGCACCTGGTGTTCAACGGCCAGATCATCCCTGCCTATGAGGGCGAGACCGTAGCTGCCGCATTGCATACCGCAGGTATTCGTAGCCTGCGTCGCTCTGCCCGCCTGGCCGCACCCCGCGGAGTATTCTGCAGCATGGGCATTTGTTTTGACTGTCTGGTGCGTTGGCAGGGCCATGCCCAGCGTGCATGTCTGTTGCAGGTGCAAGAAGGTATGCAGATCAGTTTCTGGGAACCGGAGCCGCCACAGTGACCAACATACGGCAAACCCAGGTGGCCATCATTGGCGCTGGTCCGGCAGGTATGGCAGCGGCGCGCAGCCTGTGCCGAGCCGGTGCTCAGGTGACGGTGGTGGATGCCAACCAAAAGGCCGGTGGCCAGATCTATCGCCAGCCAGCCAACCCGAGGGTAACCAAGACTGGTCATGCCACCGGCGACCAGTTGCTGCGGGATCTGGCGCAACCTTCGCTGCCGTCTTCCCTGCAGTGGTGCCTGGGTTCTCAGGTGTGGGAGATCACTGCCGATCGCATCTATCTGCAGAATGAAGAACAGAGCCAGGTGCTACAGGCGGAGCGCATCATTCTTGCCACCGGTGCGCAAGATCGATCCCTGGCCTTCCCCGGTTGGACCTTGCCCGGCGTCATCACTGCCGGTGCAGCGCAGGTGATGGTGCGTGGCCAGCAGCTGCAACCGGGCAAGCGGGCGGTGGTGGCGGGCACCGGTCCCCTGTTGCTGCCGACGGCGGCAGCTCTCTTACAAGCTGGTGTCAAGGTGTTGGCCTTGCTGGAAGCCAATCCAATCGGCAGCCAAGGGCGTGCCCTGTGGACCTCCCTCAAGGATCCATATCTGCGCAAGGAAGCCTGGCGTTACCTGCGCCTGCTGGCGCAACATGGTTTGCGGCCGCGCATGGGGCATGCGGTGTTTGCGGCCCACGGCCAAGGTGAGTTGCAGCATGTGGTGGCGGGTCGGCTAAACCGTCGGGGAGATCCCATTGCTGGTAGCGAGTATGAATTCACTGCTGACCTGTGCTGTGTGGGATATGGCCTTACACCCGTGTTGGATCTTCCCCTACGTCTAGGCTGCGCTACGCAGTACTGTGAAGAGCGCGGTGGCTGGGCGGTGTCCCACGACGAATTGATGCAGAGCAAGGTGCCCGGCGTTTATGTGGCCGGCGAAGTGGCCGGCATCGGTGGCGTGCAGGTGGCCTTGGCGGAAGGTCATTTGGCCGGGCTGGCGGTGGCTCGGTCACTTGGTTTGAGCCAGAGCTCCGACCAAGACTCGGAACTGCGGGCGGCCCAGCAAGAGCGTAAGCGCTACCGGCGCTTGAGTGATCGCTTGTTGCGAGCCTTTCCCGTGCTGCCTGGTTTGCACAACCTGGCCACTGCTCAGACCCTGGTGTGTCGCTGCGAAGATGTAACCCTTGCCCAGGTGCAAGGGGCCCTGCGCACCCATGGTGCGGACCTGCGCGGGATCAAGATGGCTACCCGCGCGGGGATGGGGCCCTGCCAGGGTCGTGTCTGTCACAGCCTGCTGGCTGGCCTGCTGCAACATCGTTTTGGAATGCCCGGTCCGATGCCACCACCTTCGGTGCAAATGCCTTTACAGCCAGTTTCTACCCGGACCCTCCTGCAGGCGCAGGAAGAAAGTTGCTAGAATGACCGGCCTCTATGCAGCGCATTGTCAGTCTGGTTCCCAGTGTCACAGAGACACTTTTTGATCTGCAACAGGGCCACCGTGTCGTGGGGGTTACTCGTTACTGCGAAGAGCCGGCGGCGGCCTTGCAGGACATGCCCAGGGTGGGCGGCACCAAGAATCCGGACCTGGAAAAGATCGCTGGTCTGCAGCCAGACCTGGTGCTGGTAAACACGGAGGAGAATCGCAGCGAGGACATCGACTGGCTGCGTCAGCGCTTTGCAGTGCTCGAATCCATGCCGCGCTGCATCGATGATGTGGCAGAGGCGCTGCGTGAACTTGGCCGCTGCCTGGATTGTGAAGATGCCACCGCCGCCATGATCTTCGAGATGCAAGCGCAGATCACCAGGGCCGAGGTGGAAGGTCTGGATGCGGATCCCATTCGGGTCTTCTACGCCATCTGGAAAAAGCCCTGGATGAGCATCAATGGCCAGACCTACATCCACGATCTTCTCGCCATGGCCGGTGCCTTCAATGTCTGCGAGTTTCAAGAAGAGCGCTATCCATCCTTCGATTTGGACGACCTGCCGCACCTGGGGGCTGAGCTGGTGCTGTTGCCTTCCGAGCCCTGGGCCTTCAGTGAGGAGGAGCGCCGGCAGTGCTTGCAGGACCGGCTGTTCGGCGATGTGCCCCTGCTGATGGTGGATGGTCGTGACTTCTGCTGGCATGGTTCCCGCACCGCCCCAGGCCTGGCCCGGGCCCATGACCTGCTGCTGCCGCACCGACGCAGCTCCGGGCTCTAAGAGATTGGCCATCCATCGGTCCTTGCGCTAACGTCCCCGCCCATGCGTCTCACCCAAATGCTCATCCACACCCTGCGTGAAGATCCCGCAGATGCCGAAGTGCCCAGCCATCGCCTGCTGGCGCGCGGCGGTTACATCGTCAAATCTGCTGCCGGCCTCTATACCTATGGGCCGCTGATGTGGCGCAGCATCAAGAAGCTGTACCAGATCGTGCGGGAAGAAATGGATCGTGCCGGTGCGCAGGAGATCATGCTGCCCATCATGCAGCCGAAGGAGCTTTGGCAGGCATCAGGTCGCTGGGATCGTTATGTCACCGACGGCATTATGTTCACCCTGCAGGATCGCAAGGGCTCGGACATGTGCCTGGGACCAACCCACGAAGAGATCATCACTGACTATGTGAACACGGCGGTGAGCAGCTACAAGCAGTTGCCTATCAACCTGTATCAGATCCAGGACAAGTTCCGGGATGAAATCCGGCCGCGCTTTGGCCTGATGCGAGGTCGGGAGTTCATCATGATGGACTCTTATTCCTTCGACGTGGATCAGGCAGGTTTGGATGCGGTCTACGAAAAGATGGACCAGGCCTACCGGCGCATCTTCGACCGCTGTGGTCTGGAATACACGGTGGTGGATGCGGATGCCGGTGCCATCGGCGGCAGCGGCAGCCAGGAGTTCATGGTAGTGGCGGATACGGGAGAGGACGGCATCCTCTACTGCGAACCGTGCAAGTATGCTGCCAACACCGAGAAGGCGGATTCCCGCCTGCCGGCAGCGGCGGATGCGGGCCAGCCGGTGGCCATGGAAAAGCATGCCACGCCGGAAGTGCGCACCGTGCAGCAGTTGGTGGAGTTCTTCAATCTGCCCGCCAGCCGCATGGCGAAGACCGTGCTCTATCAGGCGGTGTACGCCGACCGGGAAGAACTGGTGGCGGTGATGATGCGCGGTGATTTGGAAATCAACGAGGTGAAGCTGTGCAATGCCTTGGATGCTTTGGCGGTGAACTTGGCGGAGGAGAAGGATATCCAGGCCGCCACTGGTGCTGAGGTGGGCTTCGCCGGACCAGTGAACCTCAAGGACTCGGTCCCGCTATTTGCAGACTTCAGTCTCAAGGGCCAGACCAACCTACTGACGGGCTGTAACGAAAGCGGCTACCACTGTCTGAATGTGAACCTGGGTCAGGACTGCCGCATGCCCCAGTTCAAGGAGCTGCGTTTGGCCATGGCAGGCCAGGGCTGTCCACGCTGTGACGCCACCTTGCAGGAAGTGCGGGGCATCGAAGTGGGGCACATCTTCAAGTTGGGTACCAAGTATTCGGCGGCCATGGAAAGCACTTTCATGGCGCAGAATGGCAAGCCCGCTTCCTTCGTCATGGGCTGCTATGGTCTGGGTGTGAGTCGCACGCCGGCGGCAGCGGTGGAGCAGCATCACGACGCCAAGGGCATTGTCTGGCCACCGGCCTTGGCACCCTTTGAAGTGGTGGTGGCCATCATGGATAAAAAGCGCGAAGGGCAGGTGGCCTTGGCGGAACGCCTCTACCAAGAACTGCAGGCAGCCGGCCTGGATGTTTGCCTGGATGATCGCAAGATGAGCCCGGGAGCAAAGTTCAAGGACCTGGAACTGTTGGGTTTTCCCCTGCAGGTGACGGTGGGGCGCAAGGCTGACGAGGGCACGGTGGAGTTCTCTCTGCGCCGTGACGGTGACAAGCTGGAGCTGCCGGCGACAGAAGTGCTGGCGCGATGTCAGGCCGGACTCAAAGAGTTGGCGGGCTAGAAAGACTCTTCGATCACTGCCCGGGCAGCTTGGGCAATGAGTGGTGCCGCCTTCAGCATGGAGTCCTTTTGCGGCAGCCCCTCGCCAATGATGTAGTAGTCATCCAGCCCCGCCTCTAAGCAGGCCTCGGCACCCTTGCCGACGCTGCCTACCAGGGCCACCGTTGGCACTCCCGCTTCTTTGGCTGCCTTTGCTACGCCCATGCAAGCCTTGCCCTGCAGGCTTTGTTGGTCCAGGCGGCCTTCGCCGGTGAAGCAAAGCTGCATGCCTTGGATGCGTTGCTGAAAATTCACTGCCTTGAGCACGGTCTGGATACCAGACTGCAGGTTGGCAGCGTACATGGCCAACATGCCAGCAGCCATGCCGCCGGCGGCACCAGCGCCGGGAACCTGTGCTACTTCCTGCTGCAGTTGCTCACGGAATAATTGGTCGAGATGCTGCAGTCCCGCTTCCAGATTTTGCACCTGTGTTGGGCTGGCACCCTTTTGTGGGCCATAGGTTTGGCTGGCGCCATGAGCTCCCAGCAGCGGGTTGTTTACATCACAGGCCAGGATGACTTCGACGCCAGCCAGGGGTGAAACTTCAATGCGGGCAATCTGCTGGAGTTGACCGCCGCTGATGCCGGCAGCCATGCACTCGCCCTGCTTATCAAAGAACGTTGTTCCCAGGGCCTGGGCTGCGCCGCAGCCGCCATCGTTGGTGGCACTGCCGCCCAGACCCAGGATGATACGTTGGGCCCCGGCTTGTATCGCCGCCTGCATGAGTTGACCGGTGCCGTAGGAGGTGCTGAGCTCAGCATTGCGCTTTGCCTCATCCACCAGGGTCAGGCCTGAGGCCGCAGCCATTTCCACTACTGCAGTGGAGCCTGCCGGGTATTCGCTCTTTGCACCCAGCATGCCAAAAAGCGAAGGAATGGTGTCGCCCAGTGGCCCCATGACCTCTGCCTCGTGGTAGCTGCCGGCGGTGGCCTCTACCAAGGCTTCCAATGTGCCTTCACCACCATCGGCGATGGGACAAAGATCAATGCTGGCGTCAGGGACGATGCTGCGAATGCCTGCCGCCATGGCTGCTGCTGCCTGCGCCGCATCCAGGCTGCCCTTGAAACTGTCCGGTGCACATAGGAACTGCATGGCTGGGATGCTAAGGGTGGCGGCTGCATCAGCAACAGCGCTGACATACTGGTGGATTTCCTCCCCATTTTCAGCTCAGCCGTTTCACAGAAGTCGGGCCCTAATCTCCGGTGTCAGGGGGTCATGGGTGGGCCTGCTTAGGTGCATCATATTCAGGGTAATGGCAATAGTTGACAACAATTGCCATTCATTGGATCATGACCCCATGACCATTGAGCAAGACGATTCAACCACAACCATGAACATCTCTATGCCCATGTCCATGCGATCGTTTGTGGGTACGCGCATCCAGGGCCGCTTTGGCAACACCAGTGAGTACGTCCGAGATCTCATCCGGCGTGACCAAAGAGAAGCCGCTCAGGAAGAGTTGGAGCAAGCATTGCTTGCGGGCATCCGCTCCGGCGAGAGTGTTGAGGTCACTGCGCAAGATTGGGCCGAAATTCGTGATGAAGTCAGCCGGAAAATCGCTGCCAAAAAGAGTGATCGTTAGTGTCAATTCGGATTCTTCGAAAGCCACAGGCCAGGCTCGATGTCGTCGACATTGCACTATACATTGCTGATGATCGGGTCAGTGCAGCCTGTGGTTTTCTAGATGCAGTTGAACAAACATATGTGCAGCTTGCGGAATAACCGAATGTGGGAAAGTACCGGGGCTTTATGAATCCTGACCTTGCCGGAGTCTGTTCTTGGCCAGTGGCAGGTTTTACGAACTACCTCATCTTTTACCGACCTATCGGCGATGGGATTGAAGTCTTGCGAGTTGTGGACGGTAGGCGAAATATAGGCGAGGTGTTGGGCACTGAGAGGTCAACAACCTGAGTGATTCAAGCATCTTCCTGAACCAGTCCCCTATCTGATACTGACATGATGACTGGGCGCTATCTCGCTGTGTTTGTGATTGTCGGTGCTTGCTGGCGTTGGCTGGTGGCCAGGATGATTTCGAGACTAGCCAGGGGCTCTACTTCGATGCGGCAATCTGTTTGAGTTGGCCGCCAGTGATGCCTGCCGTCATGCACTGATCCTGTTGATCAAAGAACGTTGCTCCCAAGACCTGCGCCGCATCCAGGCTGCCTTTGAAGCTGTCCGGCGCACAGAGGAACTGCATGGGGTTGGATGGTATGGGCGGCATTGGCAACCTGTCCGGGCCATCTTTGGATTTCTCCTCCGTTCTCTGGCCCACCGTTGCACAGATAGCGGTCGCAGCCAGGCAAGGTGATATCCCTCGTTAATGGTATATCGGAATTATACGATAAAATAGCAAACATGGAAAGCAAGGAAGTGCTATTCTTCAAGGGCAGCAATGGTAGGTCGCCCATGATCGAGTGGCTCAGCACAATCCCCGAAGATGCCTTGGCCAAGTTTCGCTTCTGCTTCAACCGCATGCAGGTGCTAGTGGTGTGATGCGCTCTGTTGGGGCATTTTCAGTGCAGCGCGTGCGCGACCGACTTTTTCGAGGATCTCGTCGGCGGCCTTGGTCCAAACAATCGGCTTCGGATCGTCGTTGTGGTTATCGATGTAGTCCATGATTGCTTTCTTGAGTTGAGGGACGCTGCGAAACGCGTCGCGCTTCAGGCGTTTTTGATCAAGATTGCGGAAAAACCCCTCCACGATATTGAGCCACGAGCTGCTTGTCGGGATGAAGTGCATGTGGAATCGCGGATGGCGCTTCAGCCACCGCTTAACCTTCTCATGCTTGTGTGTGGCGTAGTTGTCGGCGATGACGTGCAGATCGAGTTCAGCTGGAGTTTGCTCGTCGATCATTCTCAGGAACTTGATCCACTCCTGATGTCGATGTCGCTTCATGCAGGTTGCGATCACTTCGCCGTGACCCAACTCGATCGCGGCGAACAAGGTGGTTGTTCCGTTCCTCTTGTAGTCATGAGTCATCGTGCCGCATCGGCCCTTGACCAGTGGAAGGCTCTTCTGGGTCCGATCGAGAGCCTGAATTGACGTCTTTTCGTCCGCGCTAAAGACGAGTGCATTCTCGGGTGGATTCAGGTAGAGACCTACCACATCGCGCAGCTTCTCTTCGAACCGAGAATCGTTGCTGACCTTGAACGTCTTCACCAAGTGAGGTTTCAGACCGTTGGCCTTCCATGTGCGGTGGACCATCGACTGCGTGATTCCCATCTCCTCTGCAAGGAGTCGCGTGCTCCAGTGTGTCGCGTTCGCGGGGATCTCTTGCGTAGTCATGCGGATGATCTCACTCTCAACTTCCTCGTTCGCACGGGGACGACCTCCCCGAGGAAGGTCCTTCTCTATACCAGTGAGGCGATGCTCGCTGAAGCGGTTTCGCCAACGCCCCACAGTGTGTCGCTTGACCCTCATCTCCTCAGCTATATCCGCATTCGAGTAGCCATCAGCGGCAAGAAGGATCATTCGGGCTCGCTGAGCTTGCCTCACCGAAATTCTCCGACTGCGTGACCAATTCGTCAGGGTGCTTCGCTCGCTCTTGGTAAGTTGAATCTCTACTGCAACGCGCATCGTCTTGCCTCCAACGATACCTACGCACCGCAAGCGTAGGGAGGCTTAATATAAAGGCCTACTAATTCTGCGTCATACCACTAGCGAGCTGTTCCTTTAGCCTTCAGCCCGTGCCGTTTGCACCATGCTCTCGAAGATGTGCATGCCGTCACCCTTGGCCAGCAGGCCGTCCCGCTGCCAGTTGGGCATGTGGTGTGGCAGGTAGGCCCGGTCCGGGTGTGGCATCAGGCCCAGGACGCGACCGCTGGTGTCGGTGAGGCCCGCCACCCCGCCCGGTGAACCGTTGGGGTTGCTGGGATATTGGCTGGAGGCCTGGCCGTCGGCGTCGACGTAGACGAAGGTCTGGTAGCCCTCATCGCGCAATAGCCTGGCTTGTTCTTCATCCTGGGTCATCAGGTAGCCCTCGGCATGTGCGGCGGGGAAGCGCAGGGTCAGGCCCTCTTGCAAGAAGCAGCAACGGCTGGCCTGGGTTTTAAGGGTGACCCATCGGCATTCGTAGTGGTTGCTCAGATTGTGGGTCAAGGTGATCTGCTGGCGCAGGGCTCCATCACCCAGTCGCGGCAGCAGGCCAATGCGTGCCAACACCTGAAAGCCATTGCAGATGCCCAGTGCCAGGCCGCCCCGGTCAATGAACTGCAGCAGTTGTTGGCCCAGTTGTAGGCGCAGCTCATTGGCCAACACCCGGCCGGCGGCAATGTCATCACCGTAGGCAAAGCCGCCGGGAACCATCAGGATGCTGAAGCGGTCCAGCAGCTGTGGTTCTTGCAGCAGCTTTTTCACGTGCACGTACTCGGGAGCCGCACCGCATAGTTGGAATGCGTGCAGGGTTTCCCGTTCGCAGTTGATGCCTGGTGCGCGCAGTACCAATACCTTGGGATCACTCATGGCTTGGCCTCGGTCATGGTATGGTCCAGGTCCAAGGGATGCTTGAATGCGTAGCTGAGTGCATCCAAGCCAATGGCGACTTGCAGGTTCGGTCCCTGCAGCAGCAGTTCAGGCTTTTCGCTGACTGCACCGATGGTGGCAAAATCCACACCGGCAAGGTTGGCTTGCAGGTCGGCCATGCGGTCCTGTGGCACTTCCAACAGGAAGCGGCATTGGCTTTCGCTGAACAGGATTTCTTCCGGTCTTTGCAGTCCCTCCTGCGGGACCTGATCCAGCCGGAGCTCTGCGCCCAGCCGGCCACCGATCATCATTTCCGCGGCTGCCGCAGCAAGGCCACCTTCACTCAGGTCATGGCAGGAGACCACAGCCTTGGCTTGGATGGCGCGGTACACCGCATCCAGGATGCGTTTGCCATATTCAGCATTCACTCGCGGCACGCTGGCACCCAGCTTGCCTTGCAATTGCCAATACACCGAGCCGCCCAATTCGCGCTTGGTCAGTCCCACCAGCACCAGGGCGTTGCCCGCCTGCTTCAGGTCTGTGCTCAGGCTGCGCTTGACATCCGGGATCACCGACATGGCGGAGACCAGGATGCAGCCGGGAATGCTGATGTTGCGATCACCGTCGCGGAATTCGTTGTTGAGTGAGTCCTTGCCGGAGACGAAGGGGGTGTGGTAGGCCAGGGCCAGGTCGCGCAGGGCGTAGGAGGCCCGTACCAAAGCGCCCAGTTGTTCCGGTTTGTCCGTGTTGCCCCAGCAGTAGTTGTCCAGGATGGCGGTGTACTCCGGGTCACCGCCAGCGGCGACGATGTTGCGCATGGCTTCGTCCAGAGCGCACTCGGCCATGGCAGCTGGATCAATGCGGGAGTAGCGGGGGTTGAGGCCGTGCCCCAAGACCAGGCCGCGATCTGAACCCAACTTGGGCGCCAGCACCGCCGCGTCGGCGGGGCCGTCGCCGTGCAAGCCCACCAGGGGTTTGCCCACACTGCCTGCTTGCACCTCATGGTCGTATTGACGGATAATCCATTCCTTGCTGGCCACATTCAGGTCGCTGAGCACCTGCAACACTGCCTGGCTCAGATTTTCTTCCGCCGGCAGTTCCGGGTCCTGCAAGGATGGAGCTTCATACACCGCCTGGCGTTCCAACTTGGGCAGGCCCTGGTGCATGAATTCCAGCTGCAAATCGGCGTGCAACTGACCATCGTAGTTGACCTTCAGGTGACCGCTGTCGTTGAAGGTGCCCAGGACTGTGGTTTCGCAGTCCTCTTCCTGGCAGATCTGCAAGGCCTGTTCCAGGTGCTCCGGCGGGATGGTCAACACCATGCGTTCCTGAGCTTCGCTGATCCAGATTTCCCAAGGCGCCAGGCCCTCGTATTTCAGGGGAACTTCGCCTAGTTCCACATCGGCGCCCAGCCCTTCTGCCATCTCGCCTACGGCAGAAGAATAGCCGCCGGCGCCGCAGTCGGTGATGGCGCTGCACAGGTCCGCATCGCGAATGCGCAGCACCGCGTCCATGGCCTTTCGCTCGGTGATGGGGTCGCCAATTTGCACGGCGCCAGAGCTGACGGTTTCACTTTCGGTGTGCAGTTCCAAGGAGGAGAAGGTGGCGCCGTGAATACCGTCACGACCGGTGCGGCCACCCAGACTGAGGATGTAGTCGCCTGGTCTTGGCTGCTTCTCAATCTTGTTGTTGGGCAAGATGCCGATGTTGCCCACATAGACCAGGGGATTGCCGACGAAGTCCTCATCGAAGTGCACTGAGCCGTTGACGGTGGGGATGCCCATGGGGTTGCCGTAGTCCCGCACCCCAGCAACCACTCCCTTCAGCAGGCGCAGTGGATGGATGCAGCCCTGCGGCACGGATTGCCTAGGCATGTCAGTAGGAGCGATGCAGAAGATGTCGGTGCTGGCGATGGGGCGGGCGCCCAGGCCCGTGCCCATGATGTCGCGGATCACCCCACCGATGCCGGTGCCAGCTCCGCCGAAGGGTTCGATGGCACTGGGATGGTTGTGGGTTTCCACCTTGATGCAGACGCTGTCTTCGTCGTCGAAACGAATGATGCCCGCATTGTCCTTGAACACACTCAGGCAGAAGTCTCGATCCAAGGTGCGGGTGACGTGGCCAATGGTGTTGCGCAGCAGGTTGTCGATGACCTCGCCCTCGAAGCGGATGCGGCCGGTGAGGGTTTTGTGTTTACAGTGCTCTGACCAGGTTTGCGCCAGGGTCTCCAATTCCATGCGGCGTGGCTTGCGCCCCAGCTCCTTGAAGTGCTGTTGGATAACCTGCATTTCCTGTTTGTTGAGAGCCAGGCCGCCCTGCCTACTGATGTCCAGGAGTTCGTTTTCTGTCAGGCCATCCAGAGAGATTTCTTGCACCGACAGGTCCGGCTTCTGACCTGGACCAGGCAACTGTGAGGGCACCTGATTGACCAGGGCTTGTTGGATTACCGGGTTGAACAAGCAGGCCTGGGCGGCGTTCACCAGGGCATCGCTGCTTACTTCCTTGGGCAACAGGTAGGCCTGGTAGGTGCCGGCGCTGGCCTGGGGCAGGTGACAATCCTGCATGGCCTTGACTACGGAGCGGCCCACCGCATCGGTGACCCCCGGCAGGGGAAGGATGCTCAGGCGGCAGCCGGTCGCCACCGGCTCTTCACCGGGGGCATATATCTTGAATTCCTCCTGCACCGGATCGCAGAGCACTTCGCTGGCGAAGGTCTTTACCTGCCTTGCTGGCAGCTCTGCTGCCAGCAAGAAGCCGCGGACAGAGGATACCGCCCCTTCCAGCGGCAGCCCCGCATCAGCCAGGGCTTCAGCCAGGGCCATGCCGGCGGCAGTGCCAGCGGGGTCGGGGAGATCCGGTTTGATGGTGACTTCGATGCGCCAGGCGTCCATGGGGCGTGGAGAATGCCGGACCGTGCCAGTGAGAACAAGCTTCGTTCCAGCTAGCTTTTTTGCTGGCCGGGATTCTTTCGCGGCTAAACTATTTTCCGGTGTTTTCTGGCCCCTGGGAGCCGACTCTGCATCCTTATTGCCTTGGCTAATTCCAATCATAAGAGCACAGATCACGTGCAGACCGGACTGGTCTTCGAGCGCCCTCTTTTGGAGCTGGAGCAGAAGATCCAGGAATTGCGGGGCCTTTCCGTATCCACTCACCTGGACCTGCATGGCGAGGTGGTAGCCCTGGAAGAACGGCTGCATCGGCAGACGGCTGAGGTCTACGCTCAGCTCACTCCATGGGAGAGGGTCAATGTGGCACGGCATGCGGACCGTCCTCTCACCTCGGATTACATCCAGCTCATGCTGGATGATTTCACCGAGCTGAACGGCGACCGGATGTTTGGCGATGACAAGGCCATCGTCACTGGACTGGCAACCATGCAGGGCGTTCGCTTCATGCTGGTGGGTCACCGCAAGGGCAAGACCGTAAAGGATCGTTTGGCCTGCAACTTCGGCTGCGCCCATCCCGAGGGCTATCGCAAGGCCATGGCCAAGATGCGTTTGGCCGAAAAGATGAGGCTGCCAATTGTCGCCTTCATCAATACCCCTGGCGCCTACCCTGGTATCGGTGCCGAGGAACGGGGTCAGGCCAGTGCCATTGCCACCAACATCCTGGAGATGTTTTCCCTGCGGGTGCCCATTGTGGCCCTGGTGATTGGCGAAGGTGGCTCCGGCGGTGCCCTGGGCATTGGCGTGGGGGACCGGGTCGGCATGTTGGAGCACGCCTATTACTCGGTGATTTCTCCGGAAGGCTGTGCCGCCATCCTGTGGAATAGTGGCGAAAAGACCCCGGAGGCTGCAGAGGCCCTGAACCTGACCAGCAAGGATCTGGTTCGCCTGGGCCTGGTGGATGCGGTGATCAAGGAGCCCCTGGGGGGTGCGCACCGGGATGTGCCGGGCACCATGGATCGGGTGCGCACTCAGATCCTGGCCTGGCTCAAGGACTTGCAGGGTTTGCCTGCGGAAGAGCTGATGCAGCTGCGGCACCAGAAATTCCGCCGCATGGGCATGCCCCTGGGCATGGAAGGCTAGCCCAGAAGGCTAGAGCAAAGCTTTTCTAGCTTGCGGTGACAGCTCCGCTCCTGCTTGGGCCACAAGGCCCGGACATCAGTGATGCAGGAGCGAAACCTATGATTGCAGGCCCCATTCCCATGGCCCTAGCCGAATTGCCGGCTGCCCAGAGAAAATCGGCACCCTGGCCAGAAACAGCGAAGGGGCCAGAAACGGCGAAGGCGGAGGCACCGGAGCCCAGCCAGATCGCCCGGGAGGAAGATCTGGGGCTGATTCGGACGGTTCTGGAAGGGGAAGGGGAGGCGGCAGAAGATGCCTTCACCTCCCTGGTTCAGCGCTACAAGCACCGGGCTTATTGGATTGCCTTTCACGTGGTTGGGCGGGTGGAAGAGGCCCGGGATGTGACCCAGGAAGCTTTTTTGCGGGTCTACAAGTCTCTGCATCGCTTCGACTTCAAGCGCAGCTTCTATGCCTGGTTCCACCGCATCGTGACCAACCTGGCCATCGACAGCCTGCGTAAGATCAAGGCCAGTCGCTCTCGCCTGGTGGAAGAGATTGAGCCCTTGATGCCCCTGGGCGAGAACGCCCTGGAACCTTTGGAGCAGAAAGAGACCCGTGCCCTGGTGTGGCAGGTCTTGGATCAGCTGGATGTGAAGTTTCGTTCGGTGATGGTGTTGCGGGATATCCACGGCATGGGGTGTCAGGAAATCGCGCCGATTCTGGACGTGACCCACGCCACTGTGCGCTGGCGCCTGCATCGGGGGCGGCAGATCTTCAAGGAGCACTGGCAGCGCATGTCCAAGACCTGGGAAAACTGAGGGGTCCGCCGCCAGGCAAATTGCAGGGGGAATGCTGTAGGGAGTAATGGCTGGCGCTGGTGCAGGGGCTAGCGGTTTCGGGTGTGGTGCCGGACTCTCTGGCCAAGACCCTGGAGATCCAGGCAGGCGACATCCTGTTGCAGGTGGCTGAGAAGGACATCCGCGCACCCAAGCCCAAAGCAGCTGAGGCCAAGCAGCAGTAATTACTGCTGAGCGATGCGCAGCTGACCGCAGGCCGCACTGCGGTCAGCACCGCGCTGGCGGCGCACAGTGACATTCAAGCCGCCGTCCCGCAGGAGTCGGGCGAAGTTGTCTACCCGATGGGGCACCGGCCGCCGCAGCTCTGGAATCTGTGCCACCGGATTCCAGGGCAACAGGTTGATGGTGCAGGAAAATCCACGCAGTTTGCGAATGATGTCCTGGGCGTTGCGTGGGCGATCATTGATGTCAGCCAGCAACACCACCTCGAAGGTGACCTGCCGGCCGGTGCTGGCGAAGTAGCGCTTGGCGGCGGCAATCAACTCTTCCACTGAGGCTTTGGCGGTGGGCACCAATTTCTGCCGCAGGGCGTCGTTGGCGGCGTGCAGGGAAATGGCCAGGTTGTACGGGTGTGGTGCGGTGGCAAATTTATCAATGCGATCCGGGTAACCTGAAGTGCTGACGGTGATGCGACGTGCCCCAAGGTTGATGCCATCCGGGTCGTGAATGCGTTCCAGGGCCGGCATCAGATTGTCCAAGTTGAGCATGGGCTCGCCAATCCCCATCACCACCAGATTGGTGAGTGGTCCGGCCTGCTCTTGGCTGATCAGGCGGCGGGCATGCAAGACCTGCTCGACCATCTCACCGGCAAGCAAGTTGCGGCGCACGCCGTTCAGGCCGGAGGCACAGAAAACACAGCCGACCGGGCAGCCCACCTGGGTGGAAATGCAGAGGGTGCTGCGTTTGTTGTCGGGGATCAGCACGCATTCAATGTTCTCCCCGTCACTGAGTTGGCAGAGGAACTTGCGGGTGCCATCGCTGGAGGTTTCCACCAAGGAAACCTTGCTGTGCATGATCTTGCTGCTTTGCTCCATGGCCTGGCGCAAAGCCTTGGGCAAGTTGAGGCACTCAGCATATTCCTGCACCCCATGCTTGTAGATCCAGTGCTCCAGCTGGCGGCTCTGGAAGGGTTTGCCGCCCAGGCCAACGACCCACTCTTGCAGCCCCTGGCTGTCTAGGTCGGTCAGTGCTTCCACTGCTTTATGCAGCACCCAGGTCGCCCTTCAGTCCCTTCTTCTTTGAGCCACCCTTGTTCTTGGGGCCATTCTTGGGGCCAGGGGTCAGGCGTTCTTGCACGATTTCCTTGGTGATCAGGAAGCGGCTGGTGTCTTTCTGTGAAGGCAGGTCGTAGCGCAGGTCCAGCAGCAGGTCTTCGAACAGGGAGCGCAGGGCTCGGACCCCGGTTTCCCTATCCATGACGATGGCGGCGATCTCCCGCAGGGCGTCGTCGGTGAATTCCAGCTTGCAATCGTCCATCTCGAAGAAGGCCTGGAACTGTTTGACCAGGGCATTCTTTGGCTGCGTCATGACTTGAATGATCTCGCTTCTGGTCAACGACAACATGGGAGCCATGATGGGCAGGCGACCGATGAATTCAGGGATCAGACCAAAGTCAATCAGGTCCTTCTGATCAATGAAGGGAATCAGCAGGTCGCGATCCTTGCTGTGCTCGGCGTTCTGCGAGAGTTTTTCTTCGGCGCTATCGAAGCCGATGATCTTCTGACCCATGCGACGGCCAATGAAGTGCTCGATACCGGAGAAGGTGCCGCCGCAGATAAACAGGATGTTGTCCGTGGATACTTGAATGTAGCTCTGCTCGGGATGCTTGCGTCCGCCTTGCGGGGGAACATTGGCAACAGTTCCTTCCAGGATCTTCAGCAGCGCTTGCTGCACACCTTCGCCAGATACATCCCTGGTAATGGAGACGTTTTGCGTGGTGCGTCCAATCTTGTCGATCTCGTCAATGTAGACGATGCCCTGCTGTGCCTTCTCAACATCGAAGTTGGCGGACTGTAAAAGCTTCAGCAGGATGTTCTCCACGTCTTCGCCAACATAGCCTGCCTCCGTAAGGGTGGTGGCGTCAGCGATGGCAAAGGGCACGTCCAGAACTTTGGCCAGGGTCTTGGCTAACAAGGTCTTGCCTGAGCCGGTGGGACCCACCAACAGGATGTTGCTCTTCTCCAGCTCGATGTCCGGATTCTTGTAGCGAGCGTGCAGTCGGCGGTAGTGGCTGTAGACCGCGACGGAGAGGATCTTCTTCGCACCATCTTGGCCGATGACATACTCGCTCAGCCGGTTGTGAATCTCTGCTGGGATCGGGATCTTTTCCTGCAGGACCAGATCCTTGACGAAGGTGCGAGAGCTTGAGTCGGACTTGCGGTCCTCTTCCTTCAGGATGGTATTGCAGATCTCAATGCACTCGTTGCAGATGTACACTGAGGGCGGGCCGGCAATCAGCGAGTTCACATGGTGCCGCGACTTCTCGCAGAACGTGCAGCGCTCAACGCTTTTACCTTTACTACCTGAACTTCGGGACATGACTCTAGGCTAGCCCGGGGGGGCAGCGGTTACTAGGGCCCCCATACGCGGGCGGCCCGGGATCTTACTGAAAAAAACCGAACCTGCCCAGGAGTCGGCCCCAGGACAGGTGTAGATCCAGATGCCGACCCTGGTACAGAGCTGGTTATTTGGAGGTCTCGACAATCTCGTCGATGAGGCCGTAATCCTTGGCCTCCTTGGCGCCCATGTAGTAGTCACGGTCGCTGTCCTTGGCAATGTCATCCACGCTTTTGCCGGTGTGCTTGGCCAGGATCTGGTTCAGCCCACTCTTCAGGCGCAGGATTTCGTCGGCCTGGATGGTGATGTCGGCCGCCGTGCCCTGCACGCCACCCCATGGCTGGTGGATCATGATCCGGGCGTTGGGTAGGGCGTGGCGCTTGCCGGGGGTTCCAGCGGTGAGCAGCACCGCACCCATGGAAGCAGCCTGGCCAATGCAGTAGGTGGCAATGGGGCACTGCACGAACTGCAGGGTGTCGTAGATAGCCAGACCCGATGTGACGCTGCCACCAGGCGAGTTCAGGAACAGGTTGATGTCCTGATTCTTGTTCTCCTTCTGCAGGAACAGCAGCTGGGCGATTACGGAATTGGCGACGTTGTCATCGATGGGTGAGCCAATGAAGACAATCCTGTCCTCCAGCAAGCGGCTGTAGATGTCGTACTGGCGCTCGCCGCGACCGGTTTTCTCGATGACGAAAGGAACGATGTAGTTGTTGGCAGTGGTCATGTGATTGCTTGCTGGGGTTGGCGGGGGTGCCAAGCGCTTCTTCAACGATCTGCTAGAAGCCTCATTCCGCTTATCGGTACCTATTTATTGGTGACTGATGCGTTCTCTCGGAGAAATTTACGAACCTTCTGTTCTTTGAGTCCCATCCGCAGGTCATCCAGCATGTTCTGCTCTTCATAGTGCTTGCGAACGTCCTCATAAGAGGCATGGTTTTGCGCCGCTATGTTGCGAAGTGCAACATCCACATCGCTTTCGGTAATAAAGATTTTCTGGTCCTTGGTGATGGCATCCAGCAGGAAGAAGACCCTAAGTCGCTGGACAGCCTCTTCCTTGGCGCTGTCCTTGTTCTTTTCCAGCTCGGCCTTGATGGTCTCCTCGTCGCTGCCCTGCTGCTTCATCTGCTGGCCAGCCTGGGACAGCAGGTGATTTGCCTGATCCTCCACCAGGGCCTCGGGGAGATCGAAGGGGTTCTCATTCAGGATCGCCTCGATGATGTGGTTTTCCTGGCGGGATTCTTCGGCGGTGACCTTTTCTTCGCCAATGCGCTTTTGCAGGGCTTCCTTCATGGCGTCCAGGGTCTCGAAGTCGTAGCCCTTGGCCAGCTCATCGTCGATGGGGGCTGGGATCACCCGCATGACTTCCAGGATGCTCATCTCGGCCTTGCCATCCTTGCCGCGGTAATCTTCCTTTTCGAAGTTGTCAGGGAATTTGAGTTCCAGCTCGATGGTCTTGCCGACTTCGGCCCCGCGTAGGCTATCGGTGAAGTGCTGTGGGTCGGCTCCAGCCAGGGGGATGGTGGTGCTCAGCTGCGCAGCCTTGCGCTCATGCACCATTTCACCCTCGTGCTTGAAGATCAGATCGGCTTTGACGAAGTCGCCGTCCTCAACCGCATCGGTCACTGGTTTCAGGCTGCGCTTTTGCGCCGCCAATTGATCCAGGCCCTTTTGCACGTCCTCGTCATTCACCGCCGTGTCATCGTGGGTGACTTCAATTCCCTTGACCTGCTTGAGTTTGAACTCCGGCCGCACATTCAAGTGCACCTGAAACTGCAGGGAAGAGTCTTTATTCAGGGGTTCTTCAGGGACACCCTCCACATTGGGCTGGCCAATGAAGTCAATCTTCTCCTGCTTGCAGGCATCTTCAAAGCAGCGATGCAGCAGGTTCTCCTTGGCCTCTTGCAGGATGGCTTCGCCGAACTTCTTCTCCAGCACCTTCCGCGGCACCTTGCCAGTGCGGAAGCCCTTGAGTTGAACCTGCCCTGCAGCGCTCTTGTAAGCCTCGTCGATGTGATCCCTGATTTGCTCAGGGGCGATGGTGATGGTGAGGCTCTTGCGGCAAGGTCCTGAATCGGCGACCTGTACTTCCATGGTGGCTGGCATGTCTTGTGGGATAAAATGGGGGGAAGCCCGTCATCTTGGACTGGCTCCCCAGGCCGGTCAAGGCTTAGTCATTCGCCTGCCAATGCTATTGCATGCCCTGGAGGAATTTCTGCAGCTTGGGCTCCTGGAAGGCCTTGGCCAACTCCGGGTAGTCCGCCGCTGCCTGCAGCAGGGTCTTGCGGCTGGCGCCGGACTTCACCAAGGCCGCTTGCAGGCTCTTCCAGCGGGACCGATGCGCTTCACAGCGGGCCATATTGATGTAGAGCTGGCGGCGGGTATTGAAGCCGTTGGTCAGCTCCAGGGCATCCTTATAGGCCGAATGGGCCCGGCCATACTCGCCGAATTCCCGGTAGAAGTCTCCCAACATGGAGTGGTTTCGATAGTTACGTTTGCCAGGGCCACGGAGGCGTTGCTGCAGGGAGCGGAGCAGGGTGCTGCGGCCAGATTTGTCTCCCAGCAGAACCAGGGTCTGCGCAGCCTGCAGCTCCGGTGCCCCGGTGCGGCCGTTTTCCAACAGCTTCAGCAGGGCCTGGATGGAAGGCTGGTGGTTGGCTGGAGCCACCGTGGCCAGGGCGCGGCAGACGGTCTGCATCTGCATGCTGTCCAGACTCAGCTGCTGCAGGTCCAGCAAGGGCAAGAGGGCCAGCGCTGCCTTATCGTCAGCTTTGGTGATGGCCTCGATCAGCTTGACATAGTCCAGCATGCGGCTGGGTCGCCGGGTCTTGCCTAGCCCCCGCAGGAGGAGGGGCAGGGTTTGTGGATCTCGTACTGCCAGCAGGTAGGCCATGGCCCTGTTCTGGTCCTGACTTTCCGCCAACGGCAACCACCTGGTCACCTCCATTGCAGCCACTGCGGAGCCCAGGCGGGTGAGGGCTTGCAGAGCCTCCCGGCGTTGGCGGCCCTTGACCTGGGGCAACAACTGCAGCAAGGCCTGATCGATGCCCGGCTGCTTGTTGAAGCCGAGCAGATAAATACCCAGCTGCTGGGCTTGGGGCTTCTTGCTATTGCGGGCCAGCTCCAACAGGCTGTCGCTATAGGACGTCAAGTCATGCTGTTGCAGGATCAGGGCGCAGTTACGCGCCAGATTACGGGCCTCTGAACTGTTGCTCTGGGCAATGAGCTTCTCCAACAGCAGCGGCACCATGTTGTCCCCTAGAGCTACGACCTTGGCAATGGCGTCCTCCAGGTCTTCCTCGTCGGGATCCAGTGATAGCAGGTCCAGGAAGGGTGCCAGGGCCTGTTCCAGTTGTGGTCGCTGGCGCTGCGCCCGGGCCCTGGCCAAGGCTGGCAGCTCGGTCAGTTTCAGATCTGGATCCTGGGCGCCAAGATCCAGGGCGCATAGGCAGACCAGTAGCAGCACTTGCAGGCAGGGCATAGCCGGCAGTGTCCCGGCAACCTGCGATCAGAGCAAGGGTCAGGCAGCAACGGAACGGCCGTAGATGCGGCGCAGCTCCTCACGGTTGGCAATGACATAGTTCCACATGCTACCTGCTATCGGCATTGCACCCCTGGGGACCTCTGGCTACCTCTGACGAATTCAGTATCCTCTGCCGCCGAATGTCCAGCTCCAGGGATTTTGACGTGGTGATCATTGGTGGCGGCCATGCCGGGGTAGAGGCTGCCCTGGCGTCGGCCCGCCTGGGCCAGCGTACGGCCTGTGTGGTCATGGAACCCAAGGCCATGGGGCGCATGTCCTGCAATCCGGCCATCGGTGGTATCGGCAAGGGCCAATTGGTGCGGGAAGTCGACGCCCTGGGTGGCGAGATGGCCTTGGCCACCGACGCGGCGGGCATCCAATTTCGCATGCTGAACACCAAGAAGGGCCCGGCCATGCGTTCGCCCCGGGCGCAATGTGACCGGGATCTGTACAACGACTTCATGGTGCAGAGCATGCAGGCGCAAAAGGGCTTGCACATTCTTGCCGGTGAAGCTGTGGAGATTCTGGTCACCGGTTCGCAGGCCGCCGGGGCCAGGGTGCGCGGCATCCGCTTGGCGGATGGTTCTGAGGTGCTGGCGCCGGCGGTGGTGCTCACCACCGGAACATTTCTGGGTGGGCGTTTGTTTGCCGGTGAGTGGGAAGCGGATGGCGGTCGCATGGGTGAGCGTGGGGCCAGCAAGCTTTCGCAAAGTCTAATGTCTTTGAACCTGCGTTTGGCGCGCTTGAAGACCGGAACACCGCCGCGCTTGGCCAAGTCCAGCATTGATTTCAGCCAACTGCAGGAACAGCCCGGCGATGCGCGGCCGCAGGCCTTCTCCTTCCGCAGCGAGCAGCTGCCAAGGGAACAGCTCTGCTGCCACCTTACCCGCACCACCCAGGCAACCCATGAGTTGATAGCTCAGCACGCTCACCTGTCTCCCATGTATCAAGGCCGCATCAAGGGCACCGGCCCGCGTTACTGCCCAAGTGTGGAGGACAAGGTAATGCGCTTCCGGGATCAGGACAGCCATTTGATCTTCCTGGAGCCGGAAGGCTGGCAGGCGGACAGCATCTATCCCAATGGCATCTCCACCAGCCTGCCAGAAGAAGTGCAGGAGCAGTTCCTGCGCACCATTCCCGGGCTTGAGGAAGTGGAGATGCTGCGCCCCGGCTATGCGGTGGAATATGATTTCTTGTGCACCGACCAGATTCGTGCCGACTTGCAGGTCGCCGGCATTCATGGCTTGTTCGGTGCTGGTCAGATCAATGGCACCAGTGGCTATGAAGAGGCCGCTGCCCAGGGCTTGATGGCCGGTATCAATGCGGCCCGTTTGGTGCAGGAACAAGAGCCAGTGATCCTGGATCGGGCCAGCTCCTACATCGGTGTGCTCATTGATGACCTGTGCAGGGTGAATCCCCGGGAGCCCTACCGCATGTTTACCAGTCGCGCTGAATATCGTTTGTTGCTGCGCAGTGATAATGCGGACCGGCGCTTGTCAGGTCTGGGCCATGACCTGGGATTGGTGGCGGCAGCTGATCATGGGCGGGTGCAGGCCAAGGAGCAGCGCATTGCCACGGCCCGCAAGCTGCTGGCGTCGACGCATGTGCCAGGCGGTCGCAGTCTGGAAGCTCTCTTGCGGCGGCCAGAGGTTTCCTTTGCTCACTTGCTGGCGGAGCACGCAAGCCTGCAGGTCTTGCACTTGAATCCAGCGGAAATCTCCGAGGTGGAAGCGGAGGTGAAGTATGCCGGCTACATCCAGCGGCAAGCCCGGGACGTGGATCGCATGCAGCGCCTGCAGGGCAAGCGCATTCCCCATGGCTTGGATTATGCCGCCATCACCGGTTTGTCGGCGGAGGCCAAGGAAGGTTTGCAGGTGCGTCGGCCTTTGACAGTGGGGGAGGCCTCCCGTTTGCCTTCGGTGCGGCCGGCGGATGTGAACCTGTTGCTGGCAGTGTTGGCGGCGGGCTAACTCTGCAACACGGCCTTGATGATGTCTTCGGTGGAGGCCTCGGGTTGCTGTTGGTAGCACTTCTCCACCTTCTTGCGGGCGTCCTTCTCGCTGTAGCCCAAGGTCATCAAGGCGGCAATGGCATCTTCCGTGCCCACTGGCGTCAGGACAGTTTGCGCACCATTGTCCAGCAGGCTCATCTTCGCCACCTGATCTCGCAGCTCCAGGCACAGTCGTTCCGCCGTCTTCGATCCCACACCCTTTACCTGGGTGAGCAGCTTTGCGTCATTGGCGCTGAGTGCCTGGGCAATCTGTTGCACCGAGTATATGCTCAAGATGGCCAAGGCGATGGAGGGGCCCACACCGGATACGGACATGAGTTTGCGACTGAGTTCCCGTTCCACCACTTCGCGGAACCCCAGCAGGCTGGGGTTGCCGTCCACCACATGCAGGATGGTGAACAGGCAGGCCTGCTCGCCAGGTTGCAGGGCGGAGCTTACGGATACCGGCACCTTGAGCTCATAGCCAACCCCAGCGCTGCGTAGCACAACCCGCGCTGGGTTGGTGCTGATCACTTCGCCCAGGATATGGTCGTACACTTATGGCCTAGTTGCGGAGCGCCAGGCCCAGCTCGTCCAGCTTGGTGCGGATTTCGTTCAGCGAAGTCTGGCCGAAGTTGGGGCAGGCCAGAAGCTCTGCTTCCGTCTTGTCCGCCAGGTCGCCAATGGTCTTCACCTTCAGGATGTCGACGATGCGACGGCAACGAACCGACAGGTCCAGCTCGGTGATGGGGCGCTTGGCTGGATCCGGGCTGTTTGGATCTGGCTGCTCTTCGGGGGCGGCAGGCGTTTCCGTCTGTTGACCCAGCTCCTTGCTCAGCAACTCATCCTGGTTCATGCCCAGGCGCAGGTTCTTGTTGCGCAGGATCTCCTTGATCTCCATCAGCGAGGTTTCGCCGAAGTTCTTGTAGGCCAGGAGTTCGGCTTCCGTCTTGTTGACCAGGTCGCCCAGGGTGCGGACGCCCATGTTGGCCAGGCAGTTGCGGCTGCGAACAGAGAGTTCGAAGTCGTTGATGGGGGTGCGCAGGATCTTGTTGCGCTTGTCTTCCCGGCGTTCCTGCTCCTCATCGTAATACATGTTGAGGGCGGCGGCGGCGTCGCGGCGGAACATGCGGGCGCGGCCGCTTTCCGGATTGGCCTGCAGTGCCAGGTCGAAGCACTGCATGGCGCGGCGATAGTTGCCCATGTCCTCGTAGAGGATGCCCAGGTTGATGACGCAGGACTCGTTGACCGGCGGTGCCATCAAGGCGCGCTCGTAGAGTTCTCTGGCTTCTTCGTCTTCGCCACGTAGATCGACGTTGACGGCCAGGCGGAACAATGCTTCAGGGTGACTGTCGTGAATGCCCAAGGCTTCGTCATAGAGAGCGATGGCACCTTCTGGATCGTGGTCCAACTCCTTGACCCGACCGGCGAAGTACTTGGCGTCGGCTGGCTTCAAAGCTGCCTCCACTTCTGGCAGGCCAGCGGCAAGGTGCTTGCCTTGTTCCTTGACTTCCAACAGGTGCAGGAAGGTGTAGGCCTGGGTGGCGTTGCTTTGCCGATCATTCAACAAGGCTTCCGCTTCATCCAGACGACCCAGAGTGATGTAGCTGCGGGCGATGCAGTTGGCGATGGCTGGGTTGTGCTTTTCAGCATCCAGGCTGGCGACAGCTTTTTCATGCTGGCCCAAAGCCCATTGCACCATGCCGCGCTTGAGGCCGCTGGCCATGGGGCTGTTTACCCAGTCTTGCACCCGCTCCAGTTCCTTGACGGTGCTGAAGACCTTGGTGCGGAAATTGTCCACCACCTCTTGGGTGATGTCTCCCTCAAGAAGGTCGATGGGGAGAGTCGTGTCCTGGGGTTCGGCGACGGCAGAGCCGTCGAGGAAGGATCCGTTTGCCTCGTTCATAAGGTCGTGCTGCAGATGGTTGGGTGCGGGGAAGCGCGCGAACCTTAGAGATCCTGCCTGCCAGGGTCAAGACTTGCGATGCTCAGCCAGGGTCTGGCGGTAGTGCTGCTCCAGATCCCCTGCCATGGCGGCGAAGCCACGGCTGCGTTTTTGCCCCTCGGCGCCCATGCTCAGCAGGCGGGGGCGGTCCTGGGCCAGGCTGGTCAGAGCAGCCGCCAGGGCCTGGCTGTCGCCCGGTGGCACCAGCAGGCCTTCCCGGCCCGATTCAATGGCATCCTGCAGGCCGCCGATGGCGCTGACCACCACCGCCCGGCCGGCGGCCATGGCCTCCCGGATGGTGAGGCCAAAGGCCTCCTGCCAGAGAGCCGGCGCCACCACCAGGTCCACCTCTGCCAGGATTCCCGGCAGGTCCTGGGTCTGGTAGGGCCCTAGATAGGCAGTCTGGCTGTGGGGTTGCAGCTGCTGGAACACCCGGGTGAGGAAGCCTTCGTCGCCGTGGTAGGGCACCGCATTGCCGTGAATGCGCAGGGTCGCCATACCCCTGGGCAGCTGGTTCAGGGCAGCGACCAGCACATCCAGGCCCTTGCTGGGGATCAGGCTGCCCAGGTAGCCAATGCGCAGGGGGCCGTCTGCCGGGGGTGGCGGTAGCTGGTGCAAGGCATGGGTGTCGACGCCATTCTCCACCACATGAATCTCAGGACAGCGGCTCTCCGGGCAGCTTGCCCCTTCCTGCCCGGCAAACAGGGCCTGGAAGAAGGGAGCCACCCGCTTGGACGGGGCCAGCAGCCGGTGGGCCGCCGCCAGGGTATGGCGGGCCTGCTGGTGGATGGCGGCCACCGCGTCGGCACTGGGCTGCAGGGCGCCGAAGGTGGGAGTCAGGCAGTCGCTGCAGGTCTGTGGTTCCACTTGCTGGCAGGCATGGCCCTGCCGGTGCCACATCTGTCCGCGGGGACACATCAGCCAGTAGTCATGCAAGGTGAGCAGAATGGGGATCTGTGCTGCCCGTAACACCTCCATGCAGCCGACGGAGAGGCTGGTCAGGTGGTGCACATGCGCCAGGTCGAAGCTGCGGCCTTGCAGGAATTCCGCCAGCCTGCCATCCAACAGACTGCGTTCGTAGATGTCCTGCAGGTTCTGCAGGCCCTCATGGCGGTAGATTACCCGAGTGATGGGGCAGGGTCCGCTGTCGTCGCTGCACAGGCTGCCCTGCGGCCCGGGGCGATTACTGGCGGCATAAATCTCCACCTGGTGGCCAGCTTGTAGCAAAGCTTTGGCCAGACCCTCTACATGTTGTTCCACGCCACCCACACTTTCTGGTGGGTAGCCATGGGCTATCAACAAGATGTTCAGGGGCTCTCGTTCCATGTCCTTATCCTTGCAGCTTTCATTCTGGATCGCTGCAGGTTTCTTGTTAGCATCGTTCCACCTTAACTCATTCTTTCAGGTTGCCGGTCAGCAATCTGCAATGGGTGGTGGTGGTGTTTCAACCCGGAGGGGGTATTTCGTGGATAGGATCCGTATCAGAGGTGGTCGCGAGTTGCACGGTTCAGTTCGCATATCAGGCAGCAAGAATGCTGCCTTGCCTATTTTGGCTGCCACCATCTTGGTGGATGGTCCAGTGCTGCTGAAGAACGTGCCCTATCTGAAGGATGTGGAGAGCATGTGCCGCATCCTGGGACGCCTGGGAGTGGAAAGTCATCGGCTGCCCAACGGCGACCTGGAAGTGGAATCCAAGGACAAGACCTTGTACGAGGCGCCCTATGACCTGGTGCGCACCATGCGTGCTTCCTTTGTCATGCTTGGTCCGCTGTGGGCGCGGCGCGGTGTCGGCCAGGTGAGTTATCCCGGTGGCTGTGTGTTCGGTCACCGGCCAGTGGATCTGCACTTGAAGGGCCTGGAATCACTGGGTGCACAGGTGCATCGCCAGGATGGTTATGTGGCGGTGAGTGGTCCGGTACAAGGCGGCACAGCCTTCCTGGGCGGTCCCTTCGGCTCCACTGTTCTGGGAACTGCCAATGTGCTCATGGCTGCGACTCTGGCCAAAGGCACCTCTTATATAGAGAGTGCGGCGCTGGAACCGGAAGTGGCGGACCTTTGCCACTTCCTGAATGCCTGCGGCGCCAAAATCAGCGGCATCGGTAGCCACCTGTTGGTGGTGGAGGGGGTGGAAACCCTGCAAGGTTGCGAGTGGACCATCATCCCGGACCGCATCGAGGCGGGCACCTTCCTGACCGGGGCCACCATGACCAATGCGGATGTGACCTTGACCAACGTGGAGCCCAAGCACCTGTTGGCGGTGTTGGATCGTCTTACTGCTGCCGGCGCTCGCCTGCAGGTGGGTGAGGATTCGGTGCGCCACATGCCTTCGCCCAACGGCAAGATCACGGCGGTGGATGTAACCACTTTGCCATACCCTGGTTTTCCCACCGACATCCAGGCTCAGTTCATGGCCATGATGGCGGTGGCTGATGGCGTGTCGGTGATCACCGAAAAGGTCTATCCGGAGCGCTTCATTCATGCCGCTGAACTGGTGCGGTTGGGGGCCAGGATTCGCCGCGAGGGTCCCAGTGCCATTGTCGAGGGCACGGACAAGCTGGCTGGAGCACCGGTTATGGCTTCGGACTTGCGGGCATCCGCCAGTCTGGTCCTGCTGGGCCTGGTGGCCGATGGCCAGACCGACGTGAGCCGCGTCTACCACATCGATCGGGGTTACGAGCGAATCGAGCACAAGCTGCAGTGCCTCGGTGCGGATATCGAGCGCATCAAGGAGGGCTAAGGAGAGCTAGTGGTGTGATGCGCTCTGTTGGGGCATTTTCAGTGCAGCGCGTGCGCGACCGACTTTTTCGAGGATCTCGTCGGCGGCCTTGGTCCAAACAATCGGCTTCGGATCGTCGTTGTGGTTATCGATGTAGTCCATGATTGCTTTCTTGAGTTGAGGGACGCTGCGAAACGCGTCGCGCTTCAGGCGTTTTTGATCAAGATTGCGGAAAAACCCCTCCACGATATTGAGCCACGAGCTGCTTGTCGGGATGAAGTGCATGTGGAATCGCGGATGGCGCTTCAGCCACCGCTTAACCTTCTCATGCTTGTGTGTGGCGTAGTTGTCGGCGATGACGTGCAGATCGAGTTCAGCTGGAGTTTGCTCGTCGATCATTCTCAGGAACTTGATCCACTCCTGATGTCGATGTCGCTTCATGCAGGTTGCGATCACTTCGCCGTGACCCAACTCGATCGCGGCGAACAAGGTGGTTGTTCCGTTCCTCTTGTAGTCATGAGTCATCGTGCCGCATCGACCCTTGACCAGTGGAAGGCTCTTCTGGGTCCGATCGAGAGCCTGAATTGACGTCTTTTCGTCCGCGCTAAAGACGAGTGCATTCTCGGGTGGATTTAGGTAGAGACCTACCACATCGCGCAGCTTCTCTTCGAACCGAGAATCGTTGCTGACCTTGAACGTCTTCACCAAGTGAGGTTTCAGACCGTTGGCCTTCCATGTGCGGTGGACCATCGACTGCGTGATTCCCATCTCCTCTGCAAGGAGTCGCGTGCTCCAGTGTGTCGCGTTCGCGGGGATCTCTTGCGTAGTCATGCGGATGATCTCACTCTCAACTTCCTCGTTCGCACGGGGACGACCTCCCCGAGGAAGGTCCTTCTCTATACCAGTGAGGCGATGCTCGCTGAAGCGGTTTCGCCAACGCCCCACAGTGTGTCGCTTGACCCTCATCTCCTCAGCTATATCCGCATTCGAGTAGCCATCAGCGGCAAGAAGGATCATTCGGGCTCGCTGAGCTTGCCTCACCGAAATTCTCCGACTGCGTGACCAATTCGTCAGGGTGCTTCGCTCGCTCTTGGTAAGTTGAATCTCTACTGCAACGCGCATCGTCTTGCCTCCAACGATACCTACGCACCGCAAGCGTAGGGAGGCTTAATATAAAGGCCTACTAATTCTGCGTCATACCACTAGCACCTCCGCCCGCGACGAGGGTGTCGTTGACCTTGGTGTTGCCTGTGCCATCGGGGAGTACGGTGTAGAGCTCAACCACGGTATCCGTGTCCTGATCAGCCAAGTAAGCGATCCGTGAGCTGTCCGGTGCCCATGAGGGCAAGAACGCATCTCCGCCCGCGACGAGGAGGCCGTTGACCTTGGAGTTACCTGTGCCATCGGGGAGTACGGTGTAGAGCTCTATCACGTTATCCGTGTCCTGATCGGCCAGGTAAGTGATCCGTGAACTGTCCGGTGCCCACGAGAAGTCGGCTTCCAAATCTCCGCCTGTGACTAGGGTGCCGTTGACCTTGGTGTTGCCTGTGCCGTCAGGAAGGACGGTATAGAGCTCAAACACGTTGTCCGTGTCCTGGTCGGCCAGGTAGGCGATCCGCGAACTGTCCGGTGCCCAAATCGGAGCGCCCACAAATCCGCCAGCGACGAGGGTGCCGTTGACCTTGGTGTTGCTTGTGCCGTCAGGAAGGACGGTATAGATCTCAAACACGTTATCCGTGTCCTGGTCGGCCCGGTAGGCGATCCGCGAACTGTCCGGTGCCCACGAGAAGTTGGGTTGCACAAATCCGCCAGCGACGAGGGTGTCGTTGACCTTGGTGTTGCCTGTGCCATCCGGAAGAGCGGTATAGAGCTCAAAAATACCATCCGTGTCCTGGTCAGCCCAGTAGGCGATCCGAGAACTGTCCGGTGCCCACGAGAAGCTGGATGGCACATCTCCGCCAGCGACGAGGGTGGGGTTGACCTTAGTGACGGAAGAGCCGTCAACCCTCGCTACGTAGAGCTCAATCACGTTATCCGTGTCCTGGTCAGCCCGGTAGGCGACGAAAAGACCGTTCGGTGAGATCTTGGACTCAATCGCAGTACCGCCTGGGATGAGCGAGCCCGAAAGTTTCGACAGCATGTCGGTTTGCACATCGTACTTGTAGAGCTCAAACACCTCGTCGGTTTCCCTGTCAGCCAAGAATATGACATAGGGAGGGGCAGTCGAAGCGGACGATCCCCCGCCGCCACAGGTGCTGAGGGAAAGGGCGCATAGCAACAGAGCAAGCCCTTCCCAGCGCCTGGGGTGTCGCTTCTGTCGAGCGGTTATTGTCAGCCTGAAAGACCAGCAAGTGAATAGGCGTGCGGTGAATGCAATGACTGTCATGATCCTCTCTGCTAACTACTCTAGGCAGCTTTTATATCCTTCACTAAGCCATGCGAGTTTAGTACATGAAGCAAGCCAGTCGAGCTATTCTCAATTTAGGGTGATCATCGCAGCAAATTGCTGGAGCCTGGTCTGACAAGCCTTGGTTGGATTGGGGTAAGGGAATTCGCGTCCAGGTTGAGTCCAGCAACCCGGCCACATGACTCCTTTAAAACCTGAACCCGTCCAGTGATTACGGTGACATGGCAAACTCGGATACATTGCCACCCGCCACCAATGTCCCTGAGATTTTGGCATTAGAGACGCCGTCCGCAGTCGTCATGTAGAGTTCAAGCACGTTAGCCGTGTCCTGGACGGCCCAGTAGGCGATCCGTGAACTGTCCGGTGTCCATGACAGCGTGAGCACAATTCCGCCCGCAACGAGGGTGCCGTTGACCTTGGTGTTGCCTGTGCCATCAGGAAGAACGGTATAGATCTCAAGCACGTTATTCGTGTCCTGGTTGGCCCGGTAGGCGATCCGTGAACTGTCCGGTGCCCAAAACAGTGTGGTCACATCTCCGCCCACGACCAGGGTGCCGTTGACCTTGGTGTTGGTGACGCCATCCGCAGTTGATATGTAGAGCTCAAGCACGTTGTCCGTGTCCTGGTCAGCCCGGTAGGCGATCCGTGAACTGTTCGGTGCCCACGAGAATTCGACTTGCACAAGTCCACCTGCGACCAGGGTGCCGTTGACTTTGGTGTTGCCTGTGCTGTCAGGAAGGACGGTATAGAGCTCATTTACGCCATCCGTGTCTTGGTCGGCCCGGTAGGCAATCCGTGAACTGTCCGGTGCCCACGAGAAGGGTGAGAACACATCTCCGCCCGCGACGAGGGTGTTGTTGACTTTGGTGTTGCCTGTGCCATCGGGGAGGACGGTATAGAGCTCATCCACGGTATCCGTGTCCTGGTCGGCCAGGTAAGCGATGCGTGAACTGTCCGGTGCCCATAGCGGCGGGCCCACAAATCCCCCCGCGACGAGGGTGCCGCTGACCTTGGTGTTGCCTGTGCCGTCAGGAAGAACGGTATAGAGCTCAAATACGTTGTCCGTGTCCTGGTCAGCCCGGTAGGAGATCCGTGAACTGTCTGGTGCCCACGAGAAGGGGGAGAACACATCTCCGCCCGCGACCAGGGTGCCGTTGACCTTGGTGTTGCCTGTGCCGTCAGGAAGGACGGTATAGAGCTCAGTTACGCCATCTGTGTCCTGGTCGGCCAGGTAAGTGATCCGTGAACTGTCCGGTGCCCACGAGAAGGGGGAGAACACATCTCCGCCTGCGACCAGGGTGCCGTTGACCTTGGTGTTGCCTGTGCCGTCAGGAAGGACGGTGTAGAGCTCAGTTACGCCATCCGTGTCCTGGTCGGCCCGATAGGCAATCTGCGAACTGTCCGGTGCCCATATCGGCGAGCCCACACTTCCGCCTGCGACGAGGGGCCCGTTGACCTTGGTGACAGAAGATCCGTCAATCCTCGCAACGTAGAGCTCAGCTACTTCATTCGTTTCCTGATCAGCTCGGTAGGCGACGTAGATGCCGTTGGGTGAGATCGAGAATTGCAACACATCACCGCCTAGGATGAGCGGGCCCGATAGTTTCGACAGCATGTCGGTTTGCACATCGTGCTTGTAGAACTCAAACACCTCGTCGGTTTCCCTGTCAGCCAAGAATACGACAAAGGGAGGGGCTGTCGAAGAGGACGATCCACCGCCGCCGCCACAGGTGCTGAGGGAAAGGGCGCATAGCAACAGAGCAAATCCCTCCCAGGGTCTGGCGCGCCGCTTCAGTGGAGAGGTGTTTGTCAGTGTTGAAAACAAACAAGTGAGTCGGCGCGCGGCTAGTGCAATAGCGTTCATAGTTCCTCTCTGCTGAATGCTTTTCCGCCTTTAGTGACTTCCATAAGCTATGCGAGTGTAGTGCTGCAGGGTCCGTTGGACACGATACTCTTTGATTCCGGGAATGCAGGCCCAGAAAGCACGGTGAGATCGCGACCTGGCGCGCATTAATCCATGCGACTTGTTGGAGGGGTCTAGAAATTGTCCTTTATCCACATGTGAAGGATCTGGTCCTCCGGGTTCCATGTTGCTAGAGCGTGCCAACCGTTCGGTCCTCTCCCTTCTGCTGAAAAGTTGCTGGTCGCCAGTACGCGCACATGATTTGAAATCACCGGCTGCCACCAGCAGGGGGGCATGCTGCGAAAGGTGTCTACAGCTTGTTTCGAGGGTGTTGAGTCCAAGCGGTACCTGCCTGCCAGAAAGTTGAAATCCTGCTCGCTCAGCTTTGCTTGCCAGAGCCATTCAGAGCCATTCAGAGCCATTCAGAGCCATTCAGAGCCATTCAGAGCCATTCAGAGCCATTCAGAGCCATTCAGAGCCATTCAGAGTCAAGGAAGGAGCCAAGGCAGTAGTGCCGAGAATTGTTGGGGTCGATCTCCAGGATCTCGACGGCACGATGCAGTGAAGGGGGGGCGCCATGTTGCAAAGCGGGAAAGTCCATGTAGCGGGCGAAGCCAATGGCGAACAAGAATGCCAGGACGCTGCCGATGATCATGCCTTTCCTGCGACTCCTCAGGCGAGCGATGGCGAGCCACGCCTTGTCGAGTTTGCCCCTGCGATCGAGAAGGATGTAGAGAGGAAATGAAATAAGCGTAGTCAAGAAGGGGGCGGTGAGGAGTCCGCCGGGCACCAGGGCGGAGAGGATAAACCAAGGCTGCAATAGCAATCCCGGCAAGGCCAGGACTGCGGGAACTGCCGCCAGGATTGGGTCGCCCTTGAATATGTAGAGCAGGAAGGCGCTCCCGGCGAGAAAGGTGACGACCAGGTTGACGCCGAGGATGCCAAGGAATTGGAGGATTCGTTTCTTCATTGAATACACTGGCTGGCAAGAGGGTTGGCAAACCGCATTATTCCCGGAAGCCCATTCTGTCATGGAGTGGTCCCTTTGTCATGTTGTAGCCGCCGCTCTGAATCCTCGCCATTTGGCATGGACTGAGAGTTCCAAGCAGGCTTAGATCTTTTTCGTGACTCCTCGCCTGCGCCAGACCCTGCTTTGGGCAGCGGTGCTTTTTGCCGCCGCTTTTGCCCTCTATGCGCCCTCATTGTCCTTTGGCTTTGTGGAGTATGACGACTTCAGGATCCTGAGGTCCCAGCCCAAGCTCTACAACCAGGAGTCCTTTGGCGGCAGTCTGAATGAAATCTTCACCGACTTGCCGCGGGAAGAGCCGCTGTTGCTCCGGGATATCTCCTGGGCCTTGGATGCTCGTGTCTTTGGCTTTGAGAATGCCTTTGGTTATCACCTGGGCAATGTGCTGCTCAACGCCTTCAACGTAGCCCTGCTGTTCATTTTCCTATTGCTGGCCACCAAGGCCTTTCGCTTTGCCCTGATCAGCGCCGCCCTGTGGGGCGTGCTGGTGGTGCATGTGGAGCCGGTTTGCTGGGTCATGGGACGCAAGGGTGTGCTCAGCACCTTTTTTATACTGGCAGCTCTCATCGGGCATCTGTGCTTCCTGCAATCCAGCAAGCGTCGCGGACTGTACTACCTTGTGGGAATTGTCTGCACCCTGTGTGCACTGTTATCCAAGATCTCGGCCCTGCCGTTGTTCCTGTTCTTGGCTTTGCTCACTCTGTTTCGCCCCTTTCTAGATGGTGAACAGCCAACCAATGCCAGCATCAATCTGCGTGCCCATGGCCGCAACTTGCTTGCGCTTCTCCCACACACCATTCTCTGTCTGCTTGTCTATTTCTGGTATTCAAACCAGTTGGCAGGCTATGCGTTGACGAATGATCCCATCCTGGGGCGCGGCCCGGGGCTGCTGACCTTGGAGCATCTTTGGACGCTCATCACCATCCTGCCCATCGTCATGGCGATGTACTTGAAGTACATCTTCTCGCCCTTTGAGCATCCTCTGGCCTGGGACTGGCCCAATGCCAGCATCCCCTTGTCACCATTGGAACTGACCGGCTCCCTGCTCTTTGCCGCCGCCATCGTGGCAGTCATGTTGCGCCTGTACCTGCGACGCAAGGACCTGTTCTTTGCCGCAGCCGCATTCTTCGTGTTGATGATCCCCTACATGAACATCATGTACATCGGCATCTGGATCGCCAACCGCTACGTCTACCTGTCTTCTGCCTGCCTGGTCTGCATCCTGGTCTGGTTTGGCGCCATGGCATATCGCAAATCAAGCAAAACCCTGCGCCAGGGCATCGTCGTCATAGCCGCTGCCTACTTTGTGCTGAGTTGTGTGCTGGACTTCCAAGAGCAGCAGAAGTGGCAAGATGAGCGAAGCTTTTGGCAATACGAAGCCTCCCTTGAGCGAGCTTCTTTGCTGGGCACGCAGAACATAGCTCGGATGAACCTGGTCAAGATCCAGGCGGCCAGGCCACCCCTGGGCATGGCGGAAACTCAACGCCTCATAGTTCAAGCGCAGGAGGCTCTGAACAAGGGGGTCCAGACTTACGAATCTCTGGGCTTTGTTGACACCAATTACCATGCGGATCAACATCCTTACTACGCCATGCATTTTTGTTATCTCGGAGGATTTGCTGGCCTTGACCCCAGAAATGTCCAGACACAGTTGAAGTATTACCAGCGTGCAGTTGACCTGCAGCCCATCAACAAGCACGCCCTGATGGGCATGGGGGATACCTATCGTCTACTGGCTGCACAGCAATCTGGCGCAAAGCTTCGCCAGTTGGCGCTGCAATCTCTTGATTACTATGCCCAGTTCTTGTCGCTGAATAATTTGAGTCATCTAGACTTGCAGAAAGGCAGGCAGATCCTGCAATTGTTCAGGGAGAACTTCTCCCGCCAAGAATATCCGGCCCTGCGACGGCGGGTGGATGAGTTGGAGAGGGGTTTGCGGAGATGACCTTTCTCCGCCGCCTATTCTGCAAGCCCAAGGATGTGGACTATGCTGGTCTCGGCAAGCTGACTTGGGATTGCAATGGTTGGAGCGGGCATTTGCCGCAGGCAGGATCCTCTGGCTTGCTCTTTTGGATCTACCAGCCGCGACGAAATCCCGATCCTGAGCTCTGCGAATTTTTGCTTGTCTCCGTCGCCATGCTGGATGATTTGGTTGCTGAAGCTCGTAAGTACATAGCTGGTTTGCACAATTCGGTTGCGGTGGAGTTGATGCTGCTCGGGGCTTTGACAGTGGGTCGAGTGGATCACAAATTCAGTCGAGGAGTTGCGAGCAAGAATCCAGAAACCAGGAAACTACTTGCCCAGGATGATCCCTTTCTCAGCCTGCAGTTCAATCTTCCCCATGACAAGAATTGTTTTGAGGTGTTCTTCGTGCATCGTATCCCTGTTGATGTTGACTATCACTAGGCGGCGATTCGGGTAGACTAGGAAGTTGTGGAGGAGCCAGATCCGGGTGGTTTGGACAATTATCCGATGTCACAAGGCGCAAAAGAGAGATTCATCGATCCACAAGCAAGCTCGCGGCGAGTGGTCGTGCTGGGTCTGGGTGCGCTAGTCCTGGTTGGTGGCTCTCTGATGTTGTTGCTTCAGAGTGATGATGACTCTGTCACTCTTTCTCCGCCAGTAGCTGAGAAGTCGCCCACCGACTCTCTTGGGGAGGCTAAATCTGACGCTGAGGGTGTTGACCATCGCCCTGCCATCCAGCGGGAAGCCGTCGATCAGGAGATCGCCGACTTTTATCAAGAACTGTTGGCCTTACATCGCAGGGACCGGGCCGCATTCCGCATGCAAGTGGAGGAGCTACTGTCCTCATCCACCGATGCGCGCAAGCGCTTGGTTGCCTTGAAAGCATGGTACGAAACCCAGACTGACCCGGTGCCGGCTCTGGGACGTGCGTTGACGGATCCCTTGGCTGGACCTGGGGAGCGGGAGTTGGCTCTCGAAGGCCTGCAAGCCCACTGCCAGGTGGATGGTCGTGCCCGCAAGGCCTTGATTGGCTTTCTGGCTCAACAACCCGGCGACATTGGTCAACGCACTTCGGCCTTCACCCAGGTCCTGCGCTGGGCCGACGCTGGCGAGATCCAGGAATGCATGCCGCTGCTGCACAACGAAACCGATGCCAATGTGGTCGTGGCCGCAGCCCGCGCTCTCAAATCCAGCCAAACACCTGAGGCGCGGGGCATGCTTGAAGCGTTGCATTGGCAACACCCGGATGCCGAAGTGCGCAAAAAGTTGCGGGCACTTGGCATTGGTCGCTAGCCAAGAAGCACTGCCCAACCAACTGAACTTCGTTGGTTAAAGAAGCGGGGGCCCGACCAGCAGGTTTGCTGATCGGGCCCCTTTCATTCGCCGCAACCCAAGGAGGAGGGGAGCCTAGTTGTCAGGGTGATAGTTGAAGCCCGCGGGCGCTGTAGCGATATCGAAAGCTTCATCTCCATGGCAGTTTCGGCAGGCGAAATCCATGCTCAAGTACGGGTAGGAGAACTTCCCGTCGGCAGAGAACTGTGGTCCTTCGATGTTGATGGAGAACACGTGAGAGGCGACGTCGCCTTCCAAGACACCATTCGGCTGGGTCCGAGCGGTTGCTGACTTGGCGGTCTTCGGCATGTGGCAGTCCACGCAGTTCAGATCCTTCATGCTGCCGATGGGCCGCAGGTTGTTGGCCGGATCGTATAGCCTGGATTCATGGCAGCGCAGGCAGTTCGCATTGGTGTCGTCGACGCCGACCTCAGTCACGCCTGGTTTGCCTCGTTGAACAGCGGCCTTGTGCGGGTCATGGCAAATCACACAGTTGCCATGCACAGCGTTGAAGGCTGGGTTGCGCACTGATTCCAAGGTGTCCGGATCGATGCCCAGGGTTTCGTCGAATTGCTCATGGTGCTTCACCAAGCCCTTGCTTACAGAGATGCGACCGCCCACAGGCAAGGTGCCCTTTCCTGCTGCTATCCGGGCGTTATCGAGACCACTCTTGAAGGTGGGATAATCCCGCTCGCCATCGCGAGTATGGCAATCGCCGCAATCCATTGCGGTGCCGTAGGCAAAGGTTCCGTCGTGATAGTCAGCATCGGTGCGAGGGGAAGCAAACTTGGTGATGTTTTGGCGGTGGCCAGTTTGCGCATGCTCTGAGCCGGCCCCATGGCAAGCTTCGCAGCCGACGCCTTGTTCGGCGAAGGTTCCATCCATGCCAGGCAAGCCGTCTTGACGGGCGTTGTTGACAGTGGCGTCAAAGTGTTGCCAACCAGTGGTATGGCAGTTGCCGCAGTTGAATGGCTTGTCGGTTTCGTTGTCGTGATAAGCCACCATCTCGTCGGTCTTGTAGTTGTACTGCACCTTGCTGCCGGTGACGATGAAGCCATTGGCATCAATGAACCGAGCCTTCCAGTTGAAACCACCGATGACATAGGTGATATCATCCCAGCTCAAGGGCGTGCCCAGGGTGTTGTCGGTGCCTGGCATGGTGTCGCCAGCTGCCGTGTCATCGTCAAAAATCCGCTTCTCAACACCGGCCAGGCTGGTGAATGGATAGACCGGTGCTGCACCGTTTACCTTGTTCAGCTTGAATGGGTGACCGGTTTGCCGGAAGGTTTGGTAGAGGCTGTCATGGCAAACACCGCAACTGGCGCTGCCGATGTAGGTGTTCGCAGGCAAGGGGGCTAATGAGAAGTTCCTCCCGGTCGCTCCGCCGGCGGCTACATTCACTCCCGCTAGCATGAAGTCCTCATAGCCAGGGCGCGCAGCGACAACGTCGTACATGCCTGGTGTGAGGTCCACGGAATAGGTTGCGGTACCATCGGTTTGCACCACCGTTGGTGCGCCGCCACCTACTGGAGTGAATTCCAAAGTCACGTACTCGTCCAAAGCGCCACCGCCCGCGGCGGTCGCCATGCCTGACACGTTTGCCGTGACGGCGGTCGGAGTGCTATCGTTGGAGCTTGAACTGCAAGCCACTGCTGCCATCAGCACAGCTATTCCAGCCAAGGTCTTTACGGAAGAATGGGAAATACCGAACATCGATCGTCTCCTTGGGGGTTGGGGAATTGCCCATCGAACGTCCGTGAGCTGCTGGGTTTTTCACCATTCCGTTACGATTAGGGATGATGTTGTGGTTTTTATTGCGCCTGATCCGCAGCGGCGTAAGTGAGATGCTCAATGGAGTAACGTCATCCCCTGAAAAGCCTGCGAAGCGAATCCTTACGTCAACGTCGCTGTTTCCCCACAGGTCTTTTCATCACCCACATTCATAGCCCGGGCTCAGTACCCAGCTGCTTTATCCACCACATTCAGCAGCGGTTTGCCGGCGCCAAAGCGGCGCAGGTTTTCGCGGAACATAGCCTGTCGACGTTCCAAGGTGAGTTCGGCGCGGGCAGCGACGTGCGGCGTGATGATCACATTGGCGCGCTGCCAGAGTGGGTGTTCCGCTGGCAGGGGCTCCGGGTCGGTGACGTCCAGGCAGAGACCGGCGAGCTTGCCGGAGTCGATGGCCCTTAGCAGGGCGTCGGTGTCGCAGACTGCTCCCCGGGCGATGTTGACCAGATAGGCGCCGTCCCGCATGCGGTTGATGCGTGCGGCATCGAAGAGACCTTTGGTCTCGGCGGTGAGAGGCACGCAGAGGACCACTACGTCGGCCTCGGCTATCAGCGCATCCAGATCGTCGCCGACGCCGAGGCGGTCAACGTAGGCGGGGGCGGGGCGAGCTGTGCGGACGGTGGCCAGCACCTGCATGCCGAAGGCCTTGGCGCGGCGTGCCACTTCACTGCCAATGCCACCCAGTCCCACTACCAGCATGCTGCGGCCCTGCAGGGCAGAAGTCTTTGCTGCGCCGCGGGCCCAGCGGCCCTCGACTTGGGCCTGGCGATATTCTGGCAGTCCACGGGTAAGCGAGAGCAGCATGGCGAAGACGTGCTCCGCGATCACCGGGCCGTGCACGCCCTTCATGTTGGTGAAGACAATGGCGTCATTCTCCACCAGCTCCTTGATGCCGATGTAGCGATCCACCCCGGCGCTCCATGCCTGCACCCAGCGTAGCTTGGCTGCGGCACGCAGGAACGCGGGGGTGATCAGGTGCGCATCCACGCCATGGGCTTTGGCGGCATGCTGCAGGGCTGTCTCCCGTGTGAGGTCCGGCACTATGCGGACCTTGGGTGCCAATTCAGTCAGGATCGCGAGCTCTGCAGTGGTCAGCCCCCGGGAGAGGTAGGTGAGTTGTTGGTGCTGTTGCTGGCTGGCGCAGGCGGCCAGCAGGGCCAGCGCCAGCGCCATGCAGCAGCGGGCAGGATTCTTCATCGGGATACTCTAGCGCCGGTTTCCCATCCCAGCTCCTGTTCGCTTGCAAGACATGGCCGGATTCAGGCTTGCTCAGATTCTCTCTTGGTCATGCACCGGGGTTGGACCGTAGAATCTCGCGCCTTGGCTACTTCCCAAGTCCCCACTCCCATACTAACTCCGGGCCGTGAGCTTTGGGCCGTGCTGGCCCTGTCCATGGGGGGCTTTGTCATGGCTCTGAATGCCAATGTGCTGGCTGCCCTGCTGCCTTACCTGAAGGATCAACTAGCACTGGAAGCAGCGCAGGCCGGCCTGCTCTTGGGCATCGCCGGCTATGCGGGTGCCGCTGGAGCACTGCTGTTGGGGCCCTTGGTGGACATGTTGGGGCGCCGACCGCCCATGCTTGCAGGCATGTGCCTGTTCGTGGCAGCCAGCTTCATGCATGTCTACGCTGAAGATTACCAAGCCCTAATGTGGGCTCGGGGGCTTACGGGATTTGCATCTGGCGTGGTCTTTGCCAGCACTTCGGCGGCGGTGGCGGACCTTGTGCCCTACGAACGTCGCGGTAGGGCCATGGGGCTGTTTGCGGCGGGCATGTTCCTGGGCCTGCCCGCCGGCTTGCCTCTGGCGCAGATCCTGGCCAAGCAAGGTTGGTGGCAGGGCGTGTTCCTGGTGCAGGCCGTGGTGGGGGTGATTGCCTTTCTGGCTTTCTGCTTCCTGCTGCCCAAGGGTCTGGGCAAGGGCAGCGCCTACATGCAAAACCTTCCCACCTTGTTTCGTTGGGATATTCTGGCAGCTCTTGTTTCGGTATTGCTCTACGTGGGCGCATTTTTTACCGCCGTGCAGTTTTCCGGCACCTGGTTGGATGAGAGTGGTTTGCTGCCTCGCGACCAGCAGTGGTTGATGTGGTTGGTGCTGGGGCTGGCGACGGCATTGGGCAGCCTTTGGTTGCCACGCTATTCCGACGCCATGGGCAAGCGGCGCTTTGTCCTGCTGGCTTCCTTTGCCGTGGCAGTTTGCCTGCTGCTGCTGGCCAGTGTGGATTCGGTGCTGGGCCTGATGCTGGTGGGCATTCCCCTGGCGATGATCTCCGCTTCCCGCACCGGCCCCTTCCAAGCCTTGATCTCGGATATGGTACCTATGCAAGCCCGCGGCACCCTGATGGGAGTGCGCTCTGCCTTTGTAAATCTAGGCACTGGCACCATCCCCAGCCTGGGTGGAGCGGTGTATGAGAGCGGGCAATATTCATCCCTGCTGCTGCTGTCCGCCGGCGGTGTTCTGCTGTCCTTTGTGGTGGTGGCCATCTGGGTGAAGAAGGCATGAGCGAAGAAGAGAAAAGTGCCGGCAGGCCACCCCTGGGTTCCTGGGCACGCCTCTACTTGTTGGTGTGCATCAGCGCCATCTTGATGATGGCCCTGCTGTATTGGCTGACGGCCTCCTTCAATCATCCCATGGGTAAGGCATGAAGGAGGCCGCATGAGCTTTTGGGATTGGGCGGTGTTCTTGCTCTTCTTGACCTATGTGGTTGCAGACGGGGTGCGTCGGGGTCGCGGCGCCAAGAATCTGGAAGGCTACTTTGCCGGCAATCGCTCCATCCCCTGGTGGGCGGCGGGCCTCTCCATCATGGCCACACAGGCCTCCGCCATCACCATCATTGGCACCACCGGCCAGGGACACGAGGGTGGCATGGAGTTCGTGCAGGTCTACTTCGGCCTGGCTTTCGCCATGGTGCTGTTGAGCATCTTCTTCGTGCCCCTCTACCGGCGGCAAGCCATCCTCACCGCCTACCAGTACCTGGAAGATCGTTTTGGTCCCGGCACCAGATCCATGGCCAGCCTGGTCTTCCTGGTGTCCCGTTGTCTGGCCTTTGGCGTGGTACTCTACGCGCCGGCGGTGGTGCTCTCCGCCATGCTGCATCTGGATGTAAGTACCACAGTGTTGATCATGGGGGCGCTGACCACTCTCTACACCATGGTGGGCGGGGTGCATGCGGTGATCTGGACCGATGTGAAGCAGATGACGGTGATCATCGGTGGCTTGCTACTCTGCCTGGGTCTACTGCTTTGGCATGTGCTACCGCAGACCGGTTTTTGGGGCATGTTTGAAGTTCTGGGTGCCACGGGAAAACTCAATGCGGTGGAGTTGGTGCCGGAGAGTTTGGATCTGCTACCGCGTTTCAAGGCAGAGGCCGAAGGCGGCGTGGCGCAGGGCAAGAGTTTCTGGGAAGACAGCTACAACTTCTGGGCCGGCATGCTGGGTGGCTTGTTCTTGCACCTCTCCTACTTTGGCTGCGATCAAAGCCAAGTGCAGCGCATCCTCACCAATCCATCGGCGCGGGAAAGTCGCTTGGCTTTGCTGCTGTCGGCCTTCGCCAAGGTGCCCATGCAGGCTCTGGTGTTGTTCATTGGCGTTCTGCTCTACCTGTTCTTCTTGGTGGGGGCGCAGGATGCACCGCTGCTGTTCAATCCCAATGACCGGGCGAGTGCGCAAGACTTGACGGCGATTGAAGCGGTATATGCGGAAGAGCGTGGGCGGCAACGGGAACTGGCGTTGCAGATTGCGGCACAGGCCGGTGGGGAGGAGGAAGAGCAGGAGTTGCTAGCGGAGTTTCAGGGCTCAGTGCGCAAGGTGGCGGGCCTGCGAAGTCAGGCCTTGGCGCAGCTAGGGCAGAACAAGAAGGATGTGAACTTCATCTTTCCCCACTTTGCATTGCACTACGTGCCAACCCTGCTGCTGGGCTTGATCATGGCGGCGATCTTTGCTGCGGCCATGTCCTCTGCGGACTCGGCGCTCAATTCTCTCACCGCTTCCAGTATCGTGGACTTCTACCAGCGTTGGTGGCGACCACAAGCCAGCGACCGAGAGCTGCTGCGGGCCAGTCGGTTGACGACGTTGTTCTGGGGCGCGGCGGCGACGACGGCGGCTTTGTACCTGGGGGGCGAGGGCTCGGTGATTGAACTGATCAACAAGGTGGGCTCCTTCTTCTACGGCAGCCTGCTGGGGGTGTTCGCCTTGGCGCTGTTGTGTCGCCGCGCCCGAGGAGTTGCTGCGGTCAGTGGTCTACTGGCTGGCATGGCCTCGGTATGGTGGGTGGATGCCTACCTGCATGTGGCCTACCTCTGGTACAACGTGGTGGGTTGTGTGGTGGTGTTGTTGGTGGGCTTTGTGCTGAGCCGCTTGCGGAGTCATCCCCGATAGTGGTTACCAGCCCCACGCTCATTCACTTTGGTTTGCATGGATTTCCGGGAGAAACGCCATTCTCCCGTTCCACCACTGGAGAGCATCACAATCATGCCGACATGGCAACAAAGAGAGCATCCATGACGCAGTCAGCAAGCATTCCACAGATATCCGCAGGTCAGATAGAGCAGGCCATCCACTTCATTCGCGGTGCCAAAGTCATGCCGGATATAGATCTGAGGAAGCTCTATGGCGTCGAAACCAAGGTGCTGGTCCAGGCCGTGAGACGGAATTGTGACCGGTACCTGGAGGATTTCGCTTCCCGCTTGTCACAGTCAGAGCCCCCCAACTTGAGGTCACAAATTGTGACCTCAAGTTGGGGGGCAGTTTCTCAAGCCCTGCTCCCGGTCTTGCCGATTGACCATCAGTTTCACCTGTGCTACAACGCAGCACAGGGTCGAAACCCATCCAGGACGCTCCATATGGCCAATAGAGAAAACATCAGCGTGTCCTTCACGCCTAAGCAAGCAGAGTTCTTGACCAACTGCGTGGAGTCTGGTCGTTACCAGTCCATCAGCGAGGTGGTTAGGGAAGCGACCCGATTGTTGGAAGATCAGGAAGCGAATCGCAAGGCTGCCATCCATCGGGCTCAACAGCTCATCGAAGAAGGTGCGCGGCAGCTTGATGCTGGTGAAGAGATTGACATGGACTCCGTTTTTGGAGAATTGGCAAAGAAGCATGCTCGTCTAGGCGGCTCGAAGGGTGAGCAATGACCAAGGTTGTTTTCTCGCCCGCAGCGAGATCTGACCTCCATCGAATTGACGACTACACTATCGACAGGTTCGGCTTGCAACAGGCTGAGAAGGCGCTGGCAAGAATTGGAGAGGTGTTGCAAAGCCTTGCCACCTTTCCCAACAGCGGCATGGAGCGTCCCGAACTTGATCCGCCAGGGCGACAGTTCCGTTACTTTGTTGTGCTGAAGTGTCTGATCATTGTCTACGAAGCCCTAGAGAATCGCATCAGGGTGGCGCGAATCCTTGATGGCTGGAGCGAAGATTTGCGGCACCTCTTGGCATTGGACCCAGGAGAGGGATAGGGCAAAGAATGAGATGCGCAATGTTGCGAACTGCTAGAGCGTGGTGGGTGGATGCCTACCTGCATGTGGCCTACCTCTGGTACGACGTGGTTGGTTGTGTGGTGGTGTTGCTGGTGGGCTTTGTAGTGAGTCGCTTGTCGGGTCCTGGCGCTAAAGCTGTTGTTTAGACCGTGCCCTGGATGGTGCTTTGTCGTTTTTGCAAGGCAAACATGGCGCCCGATATTATCAACAATACGAGACTGTCTAAAATGTCAAATATGCTCCAAAGGGGTCTGGCTTGCCCGTCAAGTATTACTCTTGGGCCAAACAACCGCAGAAGAAACAGCTCAGAGTCTGGAAGGAAGTACGACCGGGTTGAATGACCGTACCAGAATATTTTGACGCCCTCCGATGTTTGCTGAAGAGAAACATCTTCATCAAACACATCTCCTCCTCCCTTGATGAATACCAGATTACTTGCAGAGCTATCACCAGTTGAAATGAGTCCAACCGAAACATAGTTACTGTTCATGAATGTGGCGTATCCGGTGATCAACCACTTTCCACGTCCATACTCATCCTCAATGGTTACCTTCGATAGCATTTTGTCGCCCCTGAAAGCGACATGGGAAATGAAACTGCAAGGCCCAATGTTGGGGAAGGCCAGCAGAATAGCTACCAATACTAGCACCCAAGCTATTGCTATTCTTTTTCGCATCACCCCTGACACCGTGGGCAATAGAAGGTGGATCTTCTGCCTTCTACAACCTTGCGAATGACTTCGTCGCAGTTCAAACAAGACTCACCCTGTCGTCCATAGACCATGAGTTGTCGTTGGAAGTAGCCGGCGGATTCGTCAACCCCTTGGTGATCCCTTAACGTGGTGCCGCCGCTCTCGATGGCTTGTTGCAAGATCTCCTTGCTGGCCGTCACCAGCGCATGGCATTGCTTGCGACTTAGACCCTGCACCGCCTTGCGCGGACGGATGCCGGCGCGGAAGCATGCTTCCGAAGCGTAGATGTTGCCGATGCCCACCACATTCTTGGCGTCCATGAGGAAGGTTTTGCAGGAGGCCTTGCGCTTGCGCGCGCGCTGGAAGAAGTCATCGCCGTTGAATTCCGACTGCAGGGGTTCCGGTCCAAGGCTGGCCAGCAGTTTGTGTTCTGACAGTTCACTAGCTGGGATCACATCCAGCATGCCGAAGCGTCGTGCATCCACGTAGCGCAGCAGTCGCTTGCCGAAGTCCATGCGCCAATGCTCGTGCAGCTTATATGGCGGCCGCTTGCTGTTGCTCCGCAGGCTGTCAATGGACAGGCGTCCACTCATACCCAGGTGCAACATGGCTACCGGTTTACCTGCACCATCAAAGTGCAGCAGCAGGTACTTGGCCCGGCGTTCCACCCGCAGGCAGCGGCGCCCCTTCAGGTCCATGCAGGCCTGTTGCGGGATTGGCCAACGCAGGTCGGCCCGGCGCAGGGTCACCTCCTGTAGCTGGCATCCAGGCAGGTGGGCATGGATGCCTCGGCGAACGGTTTCTACTTCTGGGAGCTCAGGCAAGGGGATTGGTATAGGCGGCCAGTTGGCTCTCTTCCAGATCCAGCCTCAAATCCGCTAATTTGATACTTAGATCCTGGCATGTATCTACATAAGTGTATTATTTACATGGGGTTGACAATGTAGTAAAGATTGCTAATTATTCGTATCGATAATCATTCAGGGAGCTATGGCCAAGCGCGACCAGAACAAGAAGCAGAAACGGACTTCCACCATGAGCATCTCGCTCACGCCTGAGCTTGCAGATGCCGTTTCCCAGCGGGTGGCAAGCGGGCTTTACACCTCAGCTAGTGGTGTGATGCGCTCTGTTGGGGCATTTTCAGTGCAGCGCGTGCGCGACCGACTTTTTCGAGGATCTCGTCGGCGGCCTTGGTCCAAACAATCGGCTTCGGATCGTCGTTGTGGTTATCGATGTAGTCCATGATTGCTTTCTTGAGTTGAGGGACGCTGCGAAACGCGTCGCGCTTCAGGCGTTTTTGATCAAGATTGCGGAAAAACCCCTCCACGATATTGAGCCACGAGCTGCTTGTCGGGATGAAGTGCATGTGGAATCGCGGATGGCGCTTCAGCCACCGCTTAACCTTCTCATGCTTGTGTGTGGCGTAGTTGTCGGCGATGACGTGCAGATCGAGTTCAGCTGGAGTTTGCTCGTCGATCATTCTCAGGAACTTGATCCACTCCTGATGTCGATGTCGCTTCATGCAGGTTGCGATCACTTCGCCGTGACCCAACTCGATCGCGGCGAACAAGGTGGTTGTTCCGTTCCTCTTGTAGTCATGAGTCATCGTGCCGCATCGACCCTTGACCAGTGGAAGGCTCTTCTGGGTCCGATCGAGAGCCTGAATTGACGTCTTTTCGTCCGCGCTAAAGACGAGTGCATTCTCGGGTGGATTCAGGTAGAGACCTACCACATCGCGCAGCTTCTCTTCGAACCGAGAATCGTTGCTGACCTTGAACGTCTTCACCAAGTGAGGTTTCAGACCGTTGGCCTTCCATGTGCGGTGGACCATCGACTGCGTGATTCCCATCTCCTCTGCAAGGAGTCGCGTGCTCCAGTGTGTCGCGTTCGCGGGGATCTCTTGCGTAGTCATGCGGATGATCTCACTCTCAACTTCCTCGTTCGCACGGGGACGACCTCCCCGAGGAAGGTCCTTCTCTATACCAGTGAGGCGATGCTCGCTGAAGCGGTTTCGCCAACGTCCCACAGTGTGTCGCTTGACCCTCATCTCCTCAGCTATATCCGCATTCGAGTAGCCATCAGCGGCAAGAAGGATCATTCGGGCTCGCTGAGCTTGCCTCACCGAAATTCTCCGACTGCGTGACCAATTCGTCAGGGTGCTTCGCTCGCTCTTGGTAAGTTGAATCTCTACTGCAACGCGCATCGTCTTGCCTCCAACGATACCTACGCACCGCAAGCGTAGGGAGGCTTAATATAAAGGCCTACTAATTCTGCGTCATACCACTAGGAGTCTGCCCCACGGAAAGTCAACTTAGCGTCACCTCGGTGGCCGCTGGATAAAATCATTAGTGGGGCTGTGAAAATCCAGATCGACGGATTCTGCATGGATTTTGGGCCTGGGGCCACGTTGACGATTTTTGGGAGCAGATCAGTGCTTCTTGGCCTGTAATGGCCCAATTCCCTCGGCCTTCATAGCGCCAGCTTTCCGTGCAGCCTTCTCAAGTTGGTTGCAAGACAGATTAGGTCCCACTCACCACTCACCTTTGCTATGCCTCGCATGCTGAAGGACCGAAAGCCGCTCACGTTTTTGATCCAGCCAAAGACCGGCTCAACGATGTGTTTGCGTTTTCGGTACCAGCCCCGCCCACGGTTGGTTCCCAGCTTCCGTTTCATTCGCGCAGTAGCTTGGAGATCTGGACTGGTCTTCGGTCGTTTCTTTCCTTCCTTGCCAACTGAAACCAAACCGTCAATCTGGGCGTTTTCGAGATGCTTGAAGTTTTCCTCGCTGCGATAGCCTGCGTCCGCAAGCAGGCGCTCTATCGGCTTGCCTGAGTTCTCCATCGCTTTCTCGGCCATTGGAAGAAGCTGGTCATTATCAGCAGCGTTGTTTGTTACTCCATTGGCGATGATCAGCTGCTCAGTATTGTCGACAGCAATCTGAGCGTTGTAGCATTGCTCGAATCCATTCGAGGCTTTCATGATCCGACTATCGGGGTCCGTGAAGTTCTCCTGATCCTTTGGCCGTGGCTTGCCCTTGGGATGTTTCCGGTGGGGAGTCATCCGAAGCTCGCGACCTTCTTCCTTGGCCTTGCTGGCCTTCTTCTCGTCCTTTTGCTTGTCCTCCTCGGCCTTGCGTCTCTCCAATCGCTTCTTTGCCTCCTGGATAGCCTTCAGGCGGCTTTCCCGGTTTGAAAGTTCATCAGGGAGCTCGTCACCCCGAAAGTCAGGACCGAAGAGATCGTCCTCTTCCTTGTCGATTCCCTTAGCCATCTCGGTGATCCTGCGGATCTCGGCACGCAGTCGTTTCTCTTCGGACTTCATTCGCGAGTAGCTCATTGCCTTTCGCTTGCTGGCGTTCGCCTTCACTTTGCTGCCATCCACTGCCACGGTGCCGAGCTTGACCAAGCCAGCCTCAGAAGCGAGCTGTACGATCTGGACAAAGAAGCTCTCGAACAAATCGACATGCTCCGCCCGAAAACGACAGATTGTGCGGTGGTCCGGCATTTGATTAGCTGCCAACACCCGGAAAGGCACGCTTTCTTCGAGGTGCTTGGAGATCTTGCGGGAGGAGAAGACCCCTGTGCAATACGAGTAGATCAAGACCCTCAACATCATCCGTGGATCGTAAGGCAATTCACCACTCCCGCAGATGCGGTAGCGGTCGAGGAGGCCATCCGTGTCCAACGAACCGACCGCGTCGTGAATGTACCACGCAAGATGATCTTGTGGCAGCCAGTCACGGATGGACGGAGGTAGGAGGTACTGCTGGTTTAGATCTTGACCCTTTTTGAATCGCGCCATGCCTTCAATACGTACAAGGATGGGCCAGGGGCTTAACCTTTTTTCCGATTTCGAGGGCGATCGGAGGCCGGATTCCTCCTCATCCCGTGGGGCAGACTCCTAGCGAACTCATTCGCGAGGCCCTGCGCCTGCTGCTGAAAGTTCAGCGTGCCGAGTGTGGCAACGCGGCCAGCGAATCCCCGGCCTATTCCCGGTTTGAAACTGCCCTCGAACTCATGGACATGGGGCTGTCCCTGCGTGCTGATAGAATTCGGGCTGGAGAAGATCTCTCTGAGGAGGAGTTGCAAAAACGCCTGCATAAGTTGGACGAAGAACAGGATGTAGGTCCTGGGTTGCGGATCTCACCAGAGCGCTTGGCCAAGTTGAAGTCAGATGGCTGATGGATAAGGCGAGCCGAACTCTGGAGCTGTTCGAAATCATCCAGGGGCTGGGCTATGAGTGCGCCTTGGTGGGTGGGTTGGCGGTCTCTATCCGCACCCGTGAGCGCTTCACCAAAGACATCGATCTGGTCATTGCTGTGGCGAACGACAGAGAAGCCGAGGCCCTTGCGCAGTCCATGCAAAGTTTAGGTTTCGACCTGCTTGTTGTTGTGGAGCAGGAGGCCCAGGGGCTGATTGCCACCCTGAGGTTTCGTGCCCCGAAGAGTGGTAGTGATGACCCCAGCATCGATCTCATCTTGGCGTCTTGCGGAATCGAGCCAGAAATCGTGGCAGGCGCTTCCACTGTGAAGAAGGCGAAGTCCTGGGACAGAATTCGGGTGGCTACGGTTCCCCACCTCATTGCCATGAAGGTGCTGTCCGAGTCGCCTGGCCGCCCCGAAGATGCAACTGACCTGCGTCTGCTGCTAAGCGTGGCGACAGATTCAGAGCTTGCCGAGGCTCGCAAAGCTATTGCTCTCATCGAAGAGCGGGGCTTCAACCGGGAGAAGGATCTCCAGGCATGCCTGGCAAGTTATTTGGGATCGAGTTGAGCGCAGACTTCTGCGGCTCAAGACGCAACTCTATTTCGCAGCGGGTTCGGCAAGCAATTCCTGAATGCGGTGATCCAGGTCTTCGCCATAGTTGTTGATGTAGCGACAGCGACCGCTTCGGTCCAGGAGGAACGAGGTTGGAAAACCTCGAACGGCGTTTAGTCCTACCAATGGGCCAGCGCTCCCCTTGGCGTCATAGATGTTGGGGAAGGTGACCTTTTGCTCCTGTAAGATCTCTTGGATTTTCGGCAGCTTGTCGGCGTTATCCACCGAAATGCCCAACACCTTGAATCCCTTGCTCTCGTACTTCTTGTATGCCGCGACGACCTCGGGCATGTGGATGATGCAAGGCTGTCACCAAGTGGCCCAGTAGAATACCAGGGACACGCTACCCTTCAGCGCGGTGGTTGAAATCGGCTTGCCGTCCAAGCCAGGTCCGCTCAGGTGATTGAAGGGTGCCGGGCCCGTGTATTCAACCTCGTGGAGCCGGCGCAGGATATAGACGCGATCCGAATCATCCAGGAGATGGTCAGCAAGCACGGTGGGAATGATCACGGACCGCAAGAAGGTCTTCCCCTCGTCACTGCCATGGTCCCGTCCCCGTCGGCCCAAGAGCCAATAGGTGCTAAGGTGATCTGATTGCATGCGCAGAATCCCCGGTAAGAGTTTCTTCGCCTGCAGCCATTTGCCGGTCTCAGTGAGCGTGCAGCAGAAGAACATCAGCTGCCGACCAATCATTTCGTCGAATTCAGTCTGCGGAGGCTGTGGTTTGCGGCGCGCGTAGGTCGCAAGTGACTCGAGTGCGCTGGTCTTTTCCGTATCCGAGCCAGAGTGGGACCGTGCCAGATCCACCAGATACTGCTGTGTCGGCGCTACCTTAGACGAGTTCTCCTCGAGCCAGACGCGAAGAGCGTCGTTCCTTTCCTCCACGTCCGCATTTGTTCGCATTTTCACCTGCAGAACATCGAGCAGGCTTTGGCCGGGCTCGGGCGATGCATCTCCATCCTGAGCACAGAGCAGGGTTGGGAAAGCGAAAACAGCAAGAAGGCTCAACCACTTCATCATGTTCATCTCCTGGTAGGGGTGACGGAATAAGCAGGCTAGGGACGCCGAGCATATTCCATTCCTTCCCAGAAAACGGCGGTGCTGTGGTTGGAGGAGGCTAACACTCAGGATTTAAGGGGACCGCCCGGCCCCCTTTCTCCCTACCCCAGCCTGATTCCGACCCTTATTCCAGCACCACGATGCTCAAGACCGGGCTGGTCACCAGACCCAGGGCATTGGCCTGCTTGTCCAATACTGCCCACTGCACATCGGAGATGATGCCGGACTCGATGGAGCTGGTGGGTGGGGGAGGCATGATCACGTCCACCACACCATTGGCGTCAGCGGTGTAGTGCAGCAGGATCAGTGGTTGCACACCCAGCAAGCAGCCTGGAGCGCCCATGACGGTCATGTCAAAGGGCCATGGGTTGTTTCGGCTGCTGTCATGCACGCCAATGATGGCCACGCAGGAGAAGAGAGGACTGGTCTGCAGGGTCAGATGGAAATCCTTGGTGCCCCGGTTTGTGGGGCCGGTGAAGTCGATGCTGGGCACCTGACCCTTGCTGTCCGGGCAGCCATGGCCGCTGAAATGACCCAGGCGCCTCTTTTGCACCAGGATGGTGGGGACGGCATTGGCCAGATGGCCGTAGGGGCCCTGCGAAACTTTCCAGTCCTTGATGGTCAGGAAGGCGGATTGAGTGTTGCTGACCCCGCCGGCCACCAGGATGTTGCCGGTCTCCGGATCCTGGGCCACCGCCCGTGCACCTTTCAGGGGCAAGGTCAGGGTCTGCAGGATGGTGCCGCGATTGCTGTCCATCTTCAGTAGCCGGCCGCCAAGGCTGGGACTGGCCGTGGTGAGCAGCAGGTCACCATCGTTGCCAATGGCCAGGTTGGTGATCTGCTCCCCCTGCTGGGCGCTGATCTTGCCCAGTGGCGTGAGGGAGCCGGGGTTGGACAGGTCCCAGATGACAACTTCTTGGGGATCCAGGGCCAGGAAGAGATGTTTGCCATCGGTGGCCATGGCCCGGGGATTGCCCAGGTTGGTGAGGTTCAACACCGGCTTGCCCTCGCCGCCATGCACCGGCAGGACTCCCAGGTTGTTGCGACCCAGGTAGTAGATTTTGTCGCCGATGACCGCCAGGGCCAGGATCACGTCCTCGTCCAGGGGGTTGCTGTTCAGCACCTGGCTGCCCACCAAGGAGTTGCCCTGGTAGATCACATTCCGGATCTGGCAGGGTCCCGCATCCCCATTGGCGTCCCGGCCAAAAGTGCCGATGAAAATCCGGTCAGTGAATTGAGGATCCATGGCCAGGCAGGCCGGGTTGTCGTTCACCCCGGTGAAGGGGGCGATGGTGCTGCTGGTGGGTGCCGTGGGGTCAATGCTCAGCAAGCCACCAGGAGTGCCGCTTTGGGTGCGGATGGTGCCCGCCAAGAATGGTCCGTTTTTCGACTGGGCGAACTGGTTTGGTGCCAAGAGGATAGACGCCAACACTGCTCCCAGTGGGAGGATAAATCCGGTCTTCATAAGCCTGCTGTTGTTCTACCGTGCACGGAAGGGCGCGGTATTTCTCTGGATGAAAGTAGTCTTGCCCAAGGAGACCGGTTGATTGGTTTGCGCCTGCAAACCTGCCGAGCCGTCCCTAACTAAGTCTGCTTTACGCAGAGCAATTCAGACCTGGCTCAACTTTCCTCTAGGTCAGCCAAGCTAATCTCCAGGTTTTGCAGTTGTGTCTGCATCTCCTGCAAGTTTGCCTGCTCTTTCGCCACTACTTGGGCGGGAGCCTTGTCCAGGAAGCCGGGATTGCCCAAGCGCTTTTCCAAACCCAGCATCTGCTTCTGTAGTTTATCCCGCTGCTTTTCCAACTTGGCCTGCTCCTTGGCCACATCCACTACACCCAGGACGAAGATCTCCATGTCTTTGATCAACATGGTGGCAGCGGTCTTTGGTTTGTCCAAATCTGCAGCAAAGTGCAGGCTTTGCAGGTTGGCCATGTGGGAAATCAGACCAGAGTGACGAGCCAGATCCTGACGCCCGGTCTTGATCATGACGTCCAGGGCCTTGCTCATCGGGGTGTCGTTGCTGGCTCTGACATTGCGGATGCTTTGGATGATTTCCTGCACCTCGGTGATCTCTGCTTCCAGGGCCGTATCCTGCCAGTGAGATCTTGCTTCGGGCCAGCGGGCCTGCACCAGCAAGTCCGAGCTGGGCAAGGTTTTATCGATGCCCCGCTGCGGTGCCTGGGCATTCAGGCGCTCCCACAGGGCCTCGGTGATGAAGGGCAGAAAGGGATGCAGCAGGCGCAGGCATTGGTCCATGGTGGCTGCCAGCACCTGGCCGGCCACCGGGTCTTCTTGCCGCATACGCGGTTTGATCATCTCCAGGTACCAGTCGCAGAGTTCGTCCCAGAAGAATTTCCGGGCAGCGGAGATGGCGGCGGCAGGGCTGTACTCCGTCAGTTGCTGCTGAATCTGGATGCAGGCCGCATGCAAACGAGACAGGATCCAGCGGTCTTCCGTTGGCAGCTCCTTGGCATCCAGGGTCTGGAAGCCCACCTCGCCCAGGTTCATCAGGGCAAAGCGAGCCGCATTCCACAGCTTGTTGCAAAAGCCCCGGCCCACATCGAAGCGTTCGCTAAACAGCTGCGCTGCCGGCACATCCGGCATGGTGCCCAGCACATCAAACTCCTTGCCGGTCTCTGGGCAGAGATAGGTGAAGATGGTGCGGCCGTGTTTTGCCTTGGCTAGTTCCACGGTCTTGCCGGTGAAGGGCGAGATCGCATGCACCGGCAGGCGCACATCCTGGGTGCCGGTCTGCAGTTCGCAGACCACGTAGCGCATGGCATCGGCACCGTACTTGTTGATGATGTCCACCGGGTCGATGCCGTTGCCCGAGGACTTGCTCATCTTGTTGCCCTTGCCGTCCTGGATGTTGGCGTGGATGAACACGTGCCTGAAGGGTAGATCACCCACGTTGTAGAGGCCCATGATCACCATGCGGGCCACCCACAGGGTGATGATGTCCCGGCCGGTGACCAGGCAAGAGCCAGGGTAAAAATACGACAGGCAGTCAGCGGCGCCGTCTTGCGAACCCAGGGGAGCCTGACCTTTGTTGATGGCGGCGGTAGCTGGGTCGGGCCAGCCCAGGGTGCTGTGTGGCCAGAGCGCGCTGGAGAACCAGGTGTCCAACACATCCGGATCCAGGTTCAGGCCACCCATGCGCAGGATGTCACCCATGTTCTCGTCCTGCTGCGCATCCAGAAAGCAGACCTGCACCTCCACCTCAAAGATGCTCTGGTCCTCCTTCATCAGGGCGATGCCGGCTTCCGCATCCAGGATGCGGCCGTCTGTGGTGACGATCCAGCAGGCCACCCCTTCCATGCTCATGAAGGGAGTGAGGGAGGTTTCCTGCTGCAGGATGTCCTGCCTTTGCAGGGTGCCGGTCCAGACCGGAATGCGATGGCCCCACCAAAGCTGGCGGCTGATGCACCAGTCTCGTTTTTCCCCCAGCCAGTTGCGGTAGTAGTTGCCGTAGCGATCGGCGTCGGGGAAGAACTGCAACTGCATGCCGGTTTGCGACTGCCAGGCTGGATCAGCGGCGTCGATGGCGGCCTGGGCCAGGCCGGGGCTGCGGAATTCCTTGTCCGTGCCCTGCGCCATGCACACGCCGCCCTCCACGTCAGCCATGTTCACGAACCATTCCCGAGACACATAGGGTTCGATGATGCTCTTGGAGCGGTCGGAGTGATCTACCTCGATTTCCCGATCCTCAATTCCTTGCAACAGGCCGGCGCTCTCCAGGTCGCCTACCACCAGCTTGCGGGCGGCAAAGCGATCCTCGCCCCGGTACTTGCCGGCATTGGCATTCAGGCTGCCGTCGGTGTTGAGGATGTTGATGATGTCGATCTGTTCCTTGTGCCGCTGCCAGACCTCGTAGTCGTTGGGATCATGAGCCGGGGTGATCTTCACACAGCCACTGCCCAGGTCCGGTTTGGCCCAGGCATCGCAGATGATGGGGATGGGGCGTTCCTGCAGCGGTAACATCACCTGCCGGCCGTCCTTGGCCATGGCGGCGATGGTTTCCAGCTGCGCCAGGTGCGAGTCCCGGCGAGCTTCCAGCCGTTGGCATTCCTCCTGGTCACCCTTGTCTTTGGCCAGGGCCATGAGTTCCGCCAAGGCGCTTTGGGGATCCGGGTGGCAAGCCACCGCCGTGTCGCCCAACATGGTTTCCGGTCGGGTGGTGGCCACCACGATAAAACTCGGCTCAGAAGGCTTGGGGTCGATCACCGGATAGTGCAAGTGCCAGAAGTGACCCTGCACCGTAGCCTTGTAGAGTTCGTCGTCGGAAACCGCGGTCTGCAGGCTGCAGTCCCAGTTCACCAGGCGGTCGCCGCGGTAGATCAGGCCATCCTTGAACATCTTGAAGAAGGTATGGCGCACGGCGCGGGCGCAGACCTCATCCATGGTGAAGCGCTGGCGGTCCCAGTCGCAGGAGCAACCCATGGCCTGTTGCTGGGCCACAATTCGCGCCTGGTATTCGTCCTTCCAGTCCCAGATCCGCTGTACCAACTTGTCCCGGCCGATGTCCTGGCGGGTCTTACCTTCCAGTTCCAGCAGGCGTTTTTCCACCACTGCCTGGGTGGCGATGCCGGCGTGGTCGGTGCCCGCCATCCACAGGGTGTTCTTGCCCTGCATCCGATGCCATCGGCTCAACAGGTCCTGCATCACGTTGTCCATGGCATGGCCCATGTGCAAGGCACCGGTGACATTGGGCAGGGGCATCATGATCACATAGCGCTGGTCCCTCTCATCCGGATTGGCGGCAAAGGCTTTGTGGTCCAGCCAGCGCTGGGTGATGGGTTTTTCGATCTGCTGCGGGTCGTAGATCTTGGCCAGTTCGTTTAGGGGGGCTTGGTCTTCCATGGTCACCAGAGCAGTGGAACCAAGTTCTGCCCCCAGTGCAAAGGGGAATTAACACCTGCTAGCGCACGCGCAGCAGCCGGCCACGGGGGAAGTCCGGGGCCTCCACCAGTTCAGCCACATCCAGCAAGAAGCGGTGGCCGTCCACGTAGTAGCCGGCTGTGCGCTTCAAACCGGGAATCTGGCCCTGGAACCAGCAGTTGAGCCGGTCCAGTAGCAGTTCCCGCACGTACTTGGCGGTGCAGCTGGCCAGGGCGGTGGGGAAGGAACGGTCTTCGCCGCGGGCGGTGAAGGTGATGCGCACCCCAGTCTCGGTCTCGCCTATCTGATAGCTGGAGGAGCCGGGGCTTTCCTGCAGGATGCGAATCTGCGGGCGATCTAGACTTAGATCCAGATGGCGGCGCAGGCAGCTTTGGTAGTGCATGCGGCCGCCGCAGCGGTCCGCCACCAGATGCGCCCGGCCCGGCAGGATCCGCAGGAGCTGGCTGATGACCCCGGCGTAGGCGATGAAGTGGGCTTCGCTCTTGTTGTCGGTCTGGGCGATGAGCGCATTGAACTCCTCCACTTCCACCGGGCGGATGGCCAGGTGCAGGAGTCTCATCTCCGCCTGCCGCAGGCAACGGGCCAGGTTGTGTCCCTGCAGGGCCAGCTCAGCCGGGTCGTTGCGCAGGGGCAGGGCTTGATCCAGATCCTGGTACCAGGGACAGCGTTGCAGGTTTTCCATATCCATGCCGCAGGCCTCTAAGAACGCACCAATGCTTTTTGGGATGTCGCCATGCATGGCGGTCCAGAAACCCAGCACTGTGTGCTCCAGATGGCGCAGGCCGTACTTGCCCTGGTGCACCTTCTTGCTGTCGGCGACACGAAACTTGTGTGCTTCGCGTCGGTCGCGGCAGACCATGCTCTGCAGCAGTTGCCAGGGGTCGCCACCCTCGGGACCGGACATGGCGACGCCGGCCACCACCAGGGGTCCCAGAATGGGGCCGAGACCAGCCTCATCTACGCCGGCGAGGAGGCGGCTCTCGGGCCTTGGCAGGGCTTGTTCGGGGCTGGCGTGCATCTTTGTCCTTGTGTCTTTACCCCATGGCGGTGGCGGGTCGATAAGAAACTGCGGCAAACCGGCAGCCGCAGGAGCAATTATGGAAATCTTATTGGTGGAAAGCGATCGTCTGACTCGGGATCAGGTCAAGGTAGGCCTGCAGCAGTTTCCTGAGTTTCATATCACCTGTGGGGAGGGCTTTCCCGGGGTCAATGAGTTGCGCACTCGGGACTACAGCTATGTGTTCATGGAAGTGACAGGAACGGGCCAGGAGGGCATGGCCCTGCTGCAGCACCTGCGCACCTTCGATACAAAAACTCAGGTTGTCGCCATCTCGGATGCGGCCACTGCCAAGGCGCTGAGTCGGGAGAAGGGCAAGTTGGGCATTGTCGCCTTCCTGTCTCGCCCAATCGAAGTGATGGAGTTCTTCCGCATGGTGGGCCGCCTGCGTAATCGGCAGGCGGAGCCGGTGGCTTAGGCAACGTTAGGGAATAAGTGATTCAGTCAGGGTCGCCATACGGCTTCTGGACGCCACAGATGGCCTTGTTTCAGGTTCTATAGTGTCAGTTATTTCCTGACATTGCCTTAGTTAGGGCCGGGCGGGCGGCGGCTGACTTGTAGGCGCTCCTGCTTGTACCCTTAAAAACAGACGGGCCAAGGACGAAAGTCCTTGGCCCGTCATGTGGTTTAACCCTTATCCGTAGCTGAGGCTTAGCAGGCCGTTGAAGAAGGGGTGATTTGGAGATTGTCGATCCCGAGACATCCGTTTTCTGCCCCGGGATTCTTATGGCGGAAAATAATGGCAGTCATTGCGATCCAGCAAGCTGGTTGGGGCCAAACAGATCCACAAAGCTCATATACGCGGCTGAGGAAGCCCTCAAAGCCCCTCTGCAATCCCCTTGGCGTCCCAACTCCAAACAGGCTACGCATGATCGTGCCAAGATTGCGTGCAGCGACATGGACCACGTACCGCTTTTTGACATTCTCGATGCCGCGCAACCAAGTCCGGCGTGCACCGCCTGACCCACAGGTGTGCGCAAAGCTTCTCTCCACTCGTTCACTTCGTAAGCGCTGGAGCTTTTTGGATCGCGATCCTGCAACACGCCGACGGTTTGCTCGATAAGCATCCTGCCACGATTCTGGTTTGTCCGTCCACTTGCGGCGGTTCTGTGACCGCGGCTGTGGTATGTAAGAAAGTATCTCTCTCTCGCTTAGCCATGCCAGGGTTTCAACTTTGTGGTAGCCCTTGTCGGCGACAACTGCCTTGTATTGGTCATCTTGCTCAGCACTGATCAGCACCGCCTGAGCCTCAATGATTCCGTCTTTCAGTGCCTCGCTGTCAGCAGTATCTGCATGGTGGATCGTCGCGGAGACGATGATCTCGGAGTCAGTGTCCAGCGCGTGCTGTGCCTTGTAGGCAAGGTGGGTACGCCCATCCTTCATCTTCGCGATCCTGCTGTCGGGGTCTGAGGGCGACTCCCAGTCCTTGTTCGAGGTCTTCTTCCCACGGCGTTTGCGATCGAATCGCCGTAAGTCCTCCTCCGTTGGGACTTCGGCCCCTTCTTCTTTCGCAAGCTCGCGCACGTAGTCATTCCAGCCCTTGCCAGTATCCTTGCGCACAATGGACTTCATTGCAGCATTGGCTTCCAACGTCGTTGTGTCCACGGCCAGTGCCTTGCCCTTCACCATGCCCTTGGATTTGGCGATCTTGACCACGAATGCAAACACCTCTTCGTGCACTTCTACTGGCAGCCGTTTGCGGATCACGGTCAAGCTGGAGTGATCAGGGGTCATCTCTGTCAGCAAAAGCCCAAGGAATTGCTGGAGCGAGCGGCTGTCACTGCAGCGCCATGCAATCCCACGCTGTGAATCCACACCTTCGAAATAGCCGACCAGCAGCATCCGGAAGTAGACGCCTGGCGGAATTGAAGGGCGGCCGCCTTCCTTGTAGTAGGGCTCGCAAAGCGATTCGACATAGTGATCGAACTTCGCTTCGCTGAGAAGCTCATTCAGCTTCGCGTAAAACGGGTGCCCTGGAGATCGGGGAAGATTGGTCGTCGAGACCAAAAGTGCTTGCTGCTTGTCGCGTCGTTTGCCAAGTGCCATGAAATATCCACCTCCGTGATTGGGATATTATCCCTACGTACGTGGATTGGAGCACGGCTTAACTACTTGGAGTTTTTCAACGGCCTGCTAGGAGTGTGAAGGTTGTCTCTGGTGTCCCTCTCTCACTCACTACGGATACCCATTTGATGTCGGTGGGGGCAGCCAGTGTTCAGAACTTGAATATGGATGCAGGCTCGGTCTATGCCTTGGCCAACTATTGGATCTTCACCAACCTGGCTGCCAGTGGCACCAGTCCAGGTGTGACCGTGGCGCCTGGCGTTACCATTCCCCTGAACCCGGACTTCGTTACCGCCTTTATTGGTGAGCTTACCCAATTGGGCGGTGGTGCTCCCAATCTTGTGGGATGGAAGGGGTCTCTAAATGCCTCTGGCCAGGGGTCGGCGCAGATTCAAACTTTCGGCCCTGTACCTGTGCTGGTGGGCACCAAGGTGAATCACGCCGCTTTGATTTACACCACTGATGGCTGTGGAGCTGGTTGTGACACCTACCAGTTTGCCACCAACTGGGTGCCGATGACGACAGCACCGTAGCGCGGCCACGGACACGACCAAAAGGAACGGCAGGTAAGAGGCCGAGTCCAGAATCGCATACAAGGTAATCCTTGGCATGCCTATGTAGCTAGAGTAGCTGATCACTGCTCGATATCCCCAGCTCCAGTTGTAACCAGGGTTTCCTTGATTGCGAATGAGGTGGCATTTGTGGCAATGAACCTTATCCCGGTGACATTGCGCCGAGCCACCAACGGCTGTCCAGTTCTCGGGAAGACAATCAGGATGAAAGCTCACCTTCATGTGCAGTTCTAACCATGGGTGCAAGCCCGAGTTATCTGTCATGATCCTGTGTGTATCCGTCGCTCGCTCAACCTTAGTTCTGCGAACGTCGATAATCGCTGTGTGACCTGTGGTAGCCTTGGCCACCCAGACCCTTCTTAGCGGGGACCTCTCGTTGACATTCGGCCAACTTCGGCCGACACGATTCCGGTTGCCTCCTCTGAGCCCAACTCGAGGAGCAATAATGTCCGTAATTCCGCTTGTCGCGGCATCCAGCGATGCTAGCGATCATCAGTGCGTTGTAGTCAGAAATAGTGCTGCGACGTCCGCGCAGATGCGATCCAACGACGCCCAATCGCGCGTTGCAACCGCAATCGTCTACTGCGAAGCAAACTTCGGCGCCATCGACGGCAAGACCGCCAACGGCCTTGTTCGTCACTCGGAGCTGTACGAAATCCTCGCGGTCATCGACAGCGAGAAGGTCGGTCTCGATGCCGGTGTGGCTCTGGACGAGAAGCCTAAGGGTATCCCTATCTGTCGCGACCTCGCTCACGCCTTGGAACACGTCGGGCGTGTACCGGACTACTTCATCTTCGGAATGGCGCCGGCGAGCGGAATGCTATCGGCCGCCGAGCGCGGCCTGGTACTTGAAGCCATAGACCGTGGAATGCACATCGTGAACGGTCTCCATGAGTTCTTGAATGATGACCCGGCCTTCGCGGCGGCGAGCGCCTCGCGGAACGTGAAGATCCTCGACGTTCGAAGACCAAGGGCCAAGAAGGACCTGCGGATGTTCAGCGGTCGCATCGCCGAGGTTACCTGCCCGCGTGTCGCCGTGCTTGGCACCGACTGCGCCATCGGCAAGCGCACCACCGCCACTGTCCTGAGCCACGCGCTCAACGATCGCGGCGTCAAAACCGTGTTGGTCGGCACCGGCCAGACAGGGTTGATCCAAGGAGCTCGCTACGGTGTAGCCCTCGATGCCATCCCGTCACAGTTCTGCGCGGGTGAGCTGGAAGCGAAGATCGTTGAAGCGTTCGAGAACGAAAACCCCGATGTGATTGTCATCGAAGGGCAAGGCGCGCTGAGTCATCCCGCATTCTCGACCTCATCCTTCATCCTCCGAGGCAGCTGTCCCGACGGCGTCGTGCTGCAGCACGCGCCGGGCCGAGCCCATCGCTGCGACTTCGAGCAGATGCCGATGCCGGCCAAGGAGATTCACCTCATCGAGGCCTTCTCTGACACGAAGGTCATTGGCCTCACGATCAACCACGAGAACATGACCGACGCCGAGGTCGAGTCGGCCATCACGCTCTATGAGCTCGAGCTTGGCGTTCCGGCCACGGATGCCCTGACCCGGTCACCCGAGCGTCTGGTGGAGATGGTCCGCTTGGCGTTCCCGAAGCTCGAGGAGAAGCTGGCCGCGGGCACGCGATGACCGCGCCCCGGTTGGAGATCGATCTCGACAAGATCCGCCACAATGCCCGCACACTGGTCAAGCGGCTGGGCAATCGTGGGATCTCAGTCACCGGCATTACCAAGGCGACCCTTGGGTCATCTGAGATTGCGATTGCGTTGATTGAGGCTGGTGTAAGTGGGATCGGCGATTCTCGCATCGAGAACATCGAGGCAATGCGTCGGGCAGGTATCGAGGCACCGATGACACTCATCCGCTCGCCGATGCTCAGTCAGGTGGATCGGGTCGTCGCGCATGCGGATGTGAGCTTCAACACGGAACTGGAGGTCATCAGCAAACTCTCGTTCGCCGCCAAGGCAGCAAACCGAACGCATGGGGTCGTGCTCATGGTCGAGCTGGGAGACCTCCGAGAAGGCATCATGCCCGGCGACCTGGAGAATACTGTGCGTGAGATGCTGCACTTCCCGAACATCGAACTCTTGGGCATCGGCACCAACCTCGCCTGCCGCAGCGGGGTGTCTCCCGACGCAGAGAACATGGCCGAGCTATCGGCGCTGGCCGATTCGATTGAAGTGACTTTCGGCTCCACCCTTGGTGTCGTCTCGGGAGGCAACTCCGGCAACCTCCAGTGGGCTCTCAGCGGCGCACAAACCGGGCGGATCAACGATCTTCGCTTGGGAGAATCGATCCTGCTCGGTCGCGAGACCCTCCATCGTCACCCGATCGACGGGTTGCATACGGATGCCATCACGCTCAGTGCCGAAGTAATCGAGTCGAAGGTCAAGCCCTCGCAACCATGGGGGGAGATCGCGCAATCCGCATTCGGGGAGAAGCCACCTGCCACCGATCGAGGCCACATTGCGCAGACAATCCTCGCCATCGGCCATCAGGACACCGACCCGTCCGGCCTCCACCCGCCTCCCGGGCTGGAGATCCTGGCTGCCAATAGCGACCACCTCATCACCAACTCCGGTACCGATTGCCTCCCCCTCGGTAGCGAAGTCACGTTTCAGGTCAACTACAGCGCGTTGGTCCGTGCGATGACCTCCCCGTTCGTCATCAAGGTCATAAAGGATCGCAACCCGAAATCCCCGTGAGAGCGCAGCCAGATATACGATAGTAATCTGCGAATGTAGATTATGGCGGTGGAGCCTCAGTTGGCACTAAGTCTATTGAGGGTAGGTGGTCCGAAATTCCAAACAGCGCCTAACCGCCAAGATGCCACAGGGGTTGGGTCTTCAGGGGCGTTACCTTGAACCATTCGTACAGAAACTCCATCCGCACGAACATGAGGAAGGTGAACAGGAACAGGCACAAGAAGGCGTAAGCCACAAAGCCGCGCACCTTGTACAGCCGCTCCGGATTCTGCGTCGGGCTGTCATGCATCAGGCCCAGCTTCAGGTAGTAGGCACAAAAGCCGGCAGCAAAAGGAACGAACAAGATGAGTTCCAGCTTGTTACGCACAATGAACACCCCACCGAAAAACGCGCAGGCGGTGATGTAGAACATCATGCTCACCAGCAGACGGTCAGCATCGTAGTGCTTGAACGATCGCCGGTAGCCCGCCGCCACCACCGGATCGTTGATGTGTCGGTACTCCGCCAGCCGTTTCGTCGCCATGAAGTAGGCGCCGATCATCCAGTACGACAGCAGCAGACTCAAAGGTGGTACCTTGTCTATCACCAGGGCGTGCCAGCCCAGCAACAGGCGTAGCGGGTTGTTCACCGACTCCGACAGCACATCCAGATAGGGGATCTCCTTGGTGCGGATCGGCGGCACGTTGTAGGCCGTGCCCATGACCCAAAGTGCCAGCCCGGCGAAGCCGAACATGTTGTTGATGCAAAATCCCAGGCCGATGCCAACGGCGCCCAATAAAATCCACTGCGCCAAGGCCAGCGAGCGGTTCACCTTACCGGCTGCCGCCGGACGATGTTTTTTCACCGGATGCAGCCGGTCCATGGGCGCATCCAGGACCTCGTTCAGCACGTAATTGCTGGAAGCGATGAGGCAGGTGGCCAGGATGGCCAGCAACACCGGGCCCAGGGAGGACATCCGCCAGAACTCCGGTTCATAGAACAGAGCCAGAACGATGCCCAGGACCATGAACACATTCTTGAACCAGTGGTCCACGCGGGCGATCTGGATGTAGGGCCAAAGACCTTGCATGGCCAGCACCGTAGCTTCCCTGGCATGGGCGTCAATGCAGAGCTTGGTCCGTCGCCATTGCTTGTTAGTATCTTATGGCTGTGCCCCCGCCCTAATGCATGACTGAGTCTCCGCAATCCCCATCATCCCCGACCTGGCTGCACCGCATTCTCGGCCGCATCGTTGGCCTGGGTCTGACTGCTCTGGTCATCTTGATGTTGGTGGCTGGATTTGTCTGGGTGCAGAAGATCCTGGGCACGGATCCGGTGGACCGGCGGGACCATTGGCGGGAAGGGCGCCTGCGCATGGCCAGCCTGGGCCAGGGTTTTTTGGTCTGGGAGAGCAGTCGCTCTGGTACTTGGCGCATCTATCGCCAGGAATTGGATGGCAGCGGGCTACGCCGCATCAGCCCGCAGGAACCGGGCCATGATCATTTTGCCCCGCATCTGTCACCGGATGGCAGCAGACTGGTTTATCTCAGCTATCCCACCGGTAGCAGTGGTTACCAGCCGGTGGCCAAGGGCATCAAGGTGGCCATGCATCTGCTGGCGGCGGATGGTAGTGAGGATCGGGTGTTGTTGGAAGATGCGCGAGCCTATTGGGGCAACCGGGCAGCAGTGTGGCGCAGTGCCAGTGAGTTGCATTGCATCGATGCTCAGGGCCACGGTTTGTATCTGGACCTGCACACTATGGAGCCACGGCGCCTCACCGAAGAGGGGGACGAGGAATACGGTTGGCTGGTGAATGCCCAGGCCACCTATGCCACCAAGGGCAATCCCTCCTTCTCACCCTTCGATGCCAGCCGGGGTAGCATCGCCCAGCGGCGCATGATGGCTGGCTGCCAGCCCTACTTCAGTGGCGATGGCATCTGGGGCTATTGGAATGCGGGGCTGGGTGGTCCGATCCAGCGTTTTGAATTGGCCTCGGGTGACATCGATACCATCTTGGCGCAGGACGATCCCGCTTGCCGAGCCGGCGCAACTATGCCTACTTTGCCATGCTGTCCCGCTGCCAGCGTCTCATGGCCTTTGCTGCTTCACCGGACCAGCACGATGCATTCAGTTCGGATTACGATCTGTTTTTGGCGCAGACGGATCCGGAGACCCTGATGATTCAAGGTGAGCCGGTGCGCTACACCTTTCACCGGCGCTGTGATCGTTACCCGGATGTATTTCTTGCCGGCCAGGAATTGGGACGGCATCGCGGTGAAGCGCCCTTGAGTATAGCCCTGGCTGATCCTCGATCTGGAATCTATAGCTCGGGCGCTTGGCTCTGGGATTATGGCGATGGTACGGTGCCTGCCATTGGCAATGGGCAACATCGATACGCCGAGCCGGGGACCTATGGGGTGATGGCCAGCCGTGGCTCGCAGCGCTTGGGTGCCGAGGTGGTGGTGTTGCCACCGGCTCCACCAGAGCTGCGGCGAGTGGACTGGAACAGTCAGCTCAAGGTGTTGGTGACCTTCAATGAACCGGTGCAATTGCAGGGTGCCTCAGCCCAATTGCTTTCTGGTTTACCGGTGCAAGGTGTGTCATCTCTCAGCTCTGGTGGCAGTCACAGTAGTAATCTCTTGGTGGAGTTGGCCATGCCGCTGGAGCAAGCTGACACCTTGATCCTGCGTAACATCAGCGACTGCGCGCAACAGCCCAACCGTCTGTCGGAGGCCCGGGTGGAGCTGCGGCCGCCAGTCTGGCCAGTGAATCCAGAGCTGTTGCTCTATGCCTTTAGCACTGCCAATGGGCAGGACATGGTTTTGGATCCGGATACCGGGGTGCAGCGCACCTACACCTTGCAGAGGCAGGGGCGGGCGCATTTGAATCAGGATCATGCCATGGTGTTGCGTCAGGGAGCTTGCCGGGTGCAGGGATTGGATGACAAGTTGCAGGCCGCTTGCAAGCAGAGCAATGAATGGAGCCTGGAGGCAGTCATCCGACCGACCGCCGCTGCTGAGCAAGCAGCTAGTATCATTTCAGGTTCCCGTGGTCAGAAGTTCCGCAACTTCCGCCTACTGCAAGAGGGGGAGCACTTGTATCTGCAGTTGCGCACCAGGAAGACTGGGGGCACTGGCTGTCGTCCCCCCTTGCAGCTATGCAAGTTGCAGCCGGGCAAGACCCAGCATGTGTTGGTGACTTATCGCCCAGGTCAGGTCAGCTGTTATTACAACGGCGAGCCAGTGTTGCAGAGCGCCAAGGTAAAGGGTAGTTTTGCCAACTGGTCTGCATTGCCGCTGATCTTTGGCGATGAAGAAGGGGGCGGGGCGGATTGGGACGGTGTCCTGGAGGGTGTTGCCTTGTACGGCCGTTGCCTGGATGTCAAGGAAGCCAGGCGCAACGCCGATGCCAGTATGAAGCGGATCAGGGCAAGGGCGCCGCGACTTGCTTTGCAAGTTCGGGCCACCCTGCGACAGTGCTCCAAGGCGCCTACCTTGCAAGAGATCAGTCCCTATCGGGAAGCCTTGATGGTGTTGGAGTATGAAGATGATAAGGGCAAGCTGTGGCGGGTAGCTCATTGGGCGATCTTGGATGGTAAGGTGCAAGCCGAAGCCCAGTGGCAGGTAGGTGATGAAGTTTCACTGCGCTTGGAGCCCTTTGCCGAGAATGTCCAGCTGCAAAGCACCTACTGCGCGGACAGTTTGGCAGAGAATTTTGACCTGCCCTTGTGGTTTCAGGTGGAGGGCTAAGCAGCAGCGTCATGGTCTTCAGTTCCCAGCTGTTCCTGTTCTACTTCCTGCCGCTGGTCCTGCTGGCTTACTACGCCATGCCCAGACGGGGCAAGCACCTGCTGCTCACGTGCTTCAGTTACCTGTTCTATGGCTGGGCGAACCCCTACTTCGTCTTTCTCATGCTGGCATCCACGCTGGTGGATTACCTGTGTGGGCTTTGCATCATGCGGGGTTGGAAGAAGCGCGGAGCCTTGACCATCTCCATTTGCAGCAATCTGGCGCTGTTGGGCTTCTTCAAGTACTTCAACTTCGCCTACGAGAACTATCAGGCCTTGGCGGAAAGTCTGGGCTTTGCCAATCTGGATCCGGGACCGACGCTGAAAGTGACTCTGCCTCTGGGCATCAGCTTCTACACCTTCCAGTCCATGAGCTACAGCATCGATGTCTACCGCGGTCATGCTCGCGGTATGCGCAACTTCATCGATTTTGCCTGTTACGTGTCCATGTTTCCGCAGTTGGTGGCAGGTCCGATCATTCGCTTTGCCGAGGTGGCGGATCAGCTGCGCAATCGTAGCCACACGCTGCAGAAGTTTGCCCGCGGCATCGCCATGCTCTCCCTGGGCATGGCCAAGAAAGTGATGTTGGCCAACCCCTGTGGCAAGGTGGCTGACCTGTGCTTCGATGCGGACTCCTTGGGGGTGCTGGATGCCTGGTATGGCGTCCTGGCCTATGCCATGCAGATCTACTTCGACTTCAGTGGCTATTCGGACATGGCCATTGGTTTGGGACTGATGCTGGGTTTTGTCTTTGCCAAGAATTTTGATTCGCCGTACATCTCCCAGTCGATCACCGAGTTTTGGCGGCGTTGGCACATCTCCCTCTCTTCCTGGCTGCGTGACTATCTCTATGTGCCCCTGGGTGGCAATCGTCTGGGTAGCCTGCGCACCTATGTGAACCTGGCCTTGGTCATGCTGTTGGGTGGACTCTGGCATGGGGCATCCTGGAACTTCGTCATCTGGGGTGGCATCCATGGCAGCTGGTTGGCCCTGGAACGCATGATGGGCAAGAACAGCTTCTACATGCATCTACCCGGACCTTTGCGGGTAGGGATGACCTTCACCATTGTTTTGTTGGCCTGGGTGTTCTTCCGTTCTGCGGACCTGCCCGCCGCCATGAATTACCTGGCCCACATGTTTGGCCTGGCAGGCGTGTCCGCCAATGCAGCACTGCTGGATGGCATCATTCAACAACCCTATTACCTGGCCTGTGTGGCCATCGCGCTGCTGGTGTGTTTCACCTGCCCGCAAAGCTGGGACTGGAGCAAGCGTCTGGGGCCAGTGCGGGCCCTGCTCTGCATGCTGTTGCTGTGGGGCTCCATGCTCCTGCTGTTTGGCCAATCGTACAATCCCTTCATCTACTTCATCTTCTAAGGCATGTCAGAATTCGCTCAGCCAACCCGAGAACAAGAGGCCATGCGCGACCTGGGGCAAACCCAGGTTTCCAAGGGCATTGCTGCAGTGCTGCTGGCATTGTTTGTCCTGACCATTGCCCTGGTTCCGCTGCTGCAGTTTGGGCTGCAGTCAGGGCAGCAGGGCTGGCCACAGCTTGGTTCCCTATTGACCCAGGTGCCGACGGAAGAGTCGTTGCGCAGCTATGAGGATCGCTTGGAGGACGAGTCAGTGGTGGGGCTGGCGGTCTTGCCACCCCTGCAGGATTTGCTGCTTCGGGTCGGGGTGGGTAACGAACAGGCCTACAAGGGGCGGGATGGATTCTTGTTCTACCGGCCGGCGGTGGATTATCTCATTGGTCCGGCCTTTGCCATTGACGCTCCAGTGCAAGGCATTGTTGATTTTCAGCAGCAGTTGGCTGAGCGACAGATCCAACTGGTGTTGCTGCCCACGCCGGGCAAGGCGCAGTTGTATCCGCATATGCTGGCCGAAGGAGTGGAGGGCAGCACTGCGGTGTTGCAGAACCCAAGCTATGCAAAGCTGGTGGCAAGGCTTAGCGCAGCGGGCCTGCGCATCTTTGATCCCAGTGAAACTCTGCGGCAGTTTAGAGATAGCCAAGGCCTGGCATATCTGCCCACGGATACCCATTGGTCACCGGCCGCCATGGCTGCGGTGGCGCAGGACCTGGCCAGGTACCTGCAGTCGGAGTTTTCTTTCTCTGAGCTGCCGGCCTGGGACTCCAGCTTGGAGCCACAAGAACTGGGCGCCCCAGGGGACTTGACCGCCATGCTGCGTCTGCCGGATGACCAAACGCAGTATCCGCATGAACAACTGCAACTCATGCAGTTACAGGCCAGAGCTGTGGAGGCGCCGGCGGATGTGCTGCTCTTGGGTGATAGCTTCAGCAATGTGTATTCCCAGGCTGGCATGGGCATGGGGCAGGCCGCTGGTTTGGTGGAACACCTTTCCCACCAGCTGCAGCGTCCCTTGGATCGACTGGTGATCAATGCCGGCGGTGCTCATGCTACCCGCATGGCCTTGCAGCAGGCCATGGCCCGGGGCGAGGATCGATTGGCTGGCAAGAAAGTGCTGGTCTGGCAGTTTGCCATGCGCGAACTCTCCCACGGGAAGTGGCAGGTGATCACCTTGCCGAAGGTGCAAGCTTCTGTACCGCAGGCCAGCATCGATGGTCCCCTGCGGATCCGGGGTCGCATCCAGGCCCAGGCCCCAGCGCCCCGTCCCGGTGTCTACCGGGATTGCATCGTGGCCATGCATCTCACCGGGGTGCAGACTGAGGCAGTGCAGGTTGAGGCAGTGCAGGGCGAGCCAGTGGAGTTTCCCGCCGATCAGGCCTTGGTCTATCTCTGGGGCATGCGGGACAACAAGCTCAAGCCTGTCGCCAACTGGGTGGTGGGCCAGGAGGTCAGCTTGCAGGTGCGCGCCTGGAAGCTGATGGCGGCTGATCTTGATAGCTTTCAACGCAAGGATCTGGATGATGAGCAACTGTTCATGTTGCCGCCCTATTGGGGCGAGGATGCTCGCTTGTTGAAATGAAACTCCCCATTGCCCTTTCGTCCGCGCTGCTGCTGGCTGCCTGTGGTCAAGATCCGGTCGCCAACTCTTCGGTGCCCGAAGAGTTGGCTGCCTTGCACCAAGAGCTAGACAGCAAAGAGCAGACAGTTCTTCGCGGGACAGGTGGTTGGCTGTTCCTGGCCAAGGAGCTGCGCAGCTTGAGCTACGAAAAGTTCTGGGGCCCTGCGGCGCAAACAAGCAGCCAGGCCACAAAGCCAGAGCTACGGGATCCCTTTACGGCCATCCTGGATTTTCAGCAGCAGTTGGCGGCAGCGGATATTGAACTGCTATTCCTGCCGGTGCCGGCCAAGGCCCTGATCTACATGGATGCCTTGCCCAAGGCCAAGGTCCACGTGCAGGCCGGCCAGCGTTTTGATGCCGCACACCAGGCCTTCTATGCCTTGCTGCAGGAGCGGGGTGTGCCGGTGTTGGATCTCACCGATGCATTCTTGCGGCAGCGCCAGGATGCAGCCCCAAGCCAGTTGTATTGTCGCCAGGACACCCATTGGACTAGCCTGGCCTGTGAGAAAGTCGCTGCCTTGATCCATGCGCGGATTCGTGATCGGCAGTGGCTGGCGGCGGTGCCCAAGCAGGAGTATCGCGTGGAGACCAAGAGCCAGGTCTTGCAGGGTGATCTATGGAAGATGCTGCAGGATGCTTCCCTGGCCAAGGAAAGCTTGCCGATGCACAGGGTGTTGGATGCGCAAGGGCAGGCGCCAGCGGATTGGCGAGAGAGTCCGGTGCTCTTGGTGGGCGACAGCCATTGCAAGGTGTTCCATAGTGGTGGCGACATGCATGCCAAGGGTGCGGGGCTGGCGGATCACCTGGCGGCAAAGCTGGGCTTTCCCCTGGACGTAGTGGGGGTCATGGGCTCCGGTGCCCGACCTTCGCGGGTGAATCTCCTGCGCCGCAGAGACAAGCTCAAGGGCAAGAGGTTGGTGATCTGGTGCTTGTCCCAGCGGGAGTTCACCGAAGGGCTGGGTTGGGGCAAGGTGCCGGTCATGAGATGACAGCGGGAATGCATTGACCGGGCATGGAGAATGTTCGAGAATCCCGGAACCTGTTTTTCAACCATTCTAATCTCTGCCCATGGAAACACCTGTCCAGCTCCATGAGCTGCCACTCTCTCCCAATAGCACTAAAGTACGCATTGCCTTGAATTACAAAGGCATCCCCTTCCAGCGGCATCTGCTGAAGGATGAGGACTACCCCGGCGACCGCGCCAAGGTGGTGGAGCTTTCCGGCCAGCCGCGTCTGCCGGTGCTGCAATATGAAGACTCAGTCGTCTACGACTCTTCTGCCATCCTGCGATATTTGGAAGTTCGCTTTCCCAAGTCCAAGCCCCTGTTCTCAGCGGACTTTGACACCATGGGCAGCATCGAGGAGTGGGAGGGTTTTGCCCGTTGGGAGTTGCAGCAGCCCGTCGCCAAGATCTTTCGCCAGGCCCTGACCCAGAAGAGCGATGTGTTGGTGGCGCGCCGGGCCACCGAACAAATGCACAAGCTCGCCGATCGCTTGGAGAAGCAGTTACGGGAGACGGCTTTTCTGGTGGGTGAGACCATGACTGCCGCCGATGTGGTGGCCCTGGCGGCCCTGACGCCGGAAAAGGCCAGCGGCAATCCCATGGCCCAGTTCTTCCAGGAAAACCTGCAGCTGGGCGAAGAGCATCATCGCACCCGCATCTGGCTGGGCCAGGTGCTGGCTTATGATCACTAGCCCTGCTGGCTAGTTCACCTTGATCAACTCCACCTGGAACACCAGGGTGGAGTTGGCGGGGATGCTGGGGCGACCCTTCTCTCCATAGGCTAGTTCTGAGGGAATCACGAACTTGTAGATGGAGCCTTCCCGCATCAGCTGCAGGCCTTCAGTCCAGCCTGCGATCACCTGAGTCACCCCAAAGGAGCTCGGCTCGCCGCGCTGGTAGGAGGCGTCAAACATGCTGCCGTCGGTGAGCCAGCCAGCGTAATGCACGGTTACCTTGGAGTTGATTCTGGGAATGGCGCCCTCGCCTTCCTTGATCACCTGGTACTGCAGGCCAGTCTTGGTGGTGGTCAGCTCGTCGGCTTTGGGCATGGAGAATTCGGGTGCGGGCGCGGGTTTGCTGATGTCAGTCAATTTCAAGGTCCAGATGGTGGTTTTGCTCAGTGGGTGCTCGGGCGGCATTGGCTCGGTTTTTGGAAAGCAAAGATGACTTGCAACCTCGAAGCGCAGGACGCTGCCTTTGCGCATGAGTAGGGGAGCTTCTTTCAGGAAGATGAGCCGCATGTCGTCAATGCGGCCTTTGATGTTTCTTCCGCTGGAGAAGGTGCCCTCAAGAAACTTTTCATTTGCGTCCCAGTAGGCGTAATCCAGGTCGAAGACATCTTTTGCCTGCAGGAGTTCGCCCTCACCTTGGGTCAGAACTTCATACTTGAGTCCAGATGCGGTGGTCTTGGTTGCTTCTGGGTTGGCTTTGGGGAACTTGGGCATGGACTTGAAGCTGAGCAATTCCACATCAAAGATCAGTTCTGCATTGGCTGGAATCGTCGGTGGCCTTCCTTGCGGGCCATAGCCCAGGTCTGAAGGGATGGTGAATTTGAAACGACTGCCCACAGTCATCAGTTGCAGGCCTTCACCCCAGCCCTTGATGACCTGGCCCAGGCCAAAGCTGCTGGCTACGCCTCGGTCGCGAGAGGAGTCAAACTTGGTGCCGTCGCTGAGCCAACCGGTGTAGTGCACGGTGACCTTGTCTGCCATGGCGGGATGTTCCTTGCCTTCTCCTGCCTTCAGCACGCTGTACTTCAATCCTGACTTGGTCGTCATGATCTCCGTGTCGGCGGGGATGTCAGAGCTTGGGTCACTGGTCTTGCGAGAATCTTGTGCGTCGAGTCCGTTTGTCATGAGGAGCATGGTGGCCAAAATGGCGCTAAGGGTTGAAGTGTTCATGGGCGGAATCCTATACATCTGCCGCAGGAAAGGGCAGGGTTTTGCCAAGGCTCTGGACTAGACTGCCGCCATGGAAAACCAGCTCCAGCAAGCTCTCACCTTCCTTCCCCTGGTTCTGGGCTGCGTCCTGCTGCTCTGCCTGATGCCGGTGGCCAGCCCCAGCAAGCGTCAGGCTATGAACTGGGTTATGTTCCTGGGTGCCTTGGGCCTCATGGTCTACGGCGCTCTGCAGGGCTCGGATCTGGTGGGGCGGGAATTGATCAACATGTATCAATTGAAGGGGCAGGAGGGGCCGACGGAAATTGTCATGGGAACGGTCCAGGCCCCTGCCTGGCGCTGGCCCGTAACCGCCGGTTGCTGCCTCTTGTTACCAGTGTTGCTGACTTGGATCCTGCGTAACCGCCCGGCGGGCTCGCCTGGCCCCGGTAGCTACTGTGGCATGTTGGGGATCTGGGTCTTCGCCAGCCGCTTGTTGCTGGAGCATGCTGCGGCACCCCAGGGTCTGGTCTGGGCACTGGGGCCAACCATGGCCCTGCCGGTGTTGGCCTTCTTTCTGGGTGGCTATGTTGCTGCGCGGGGGAAGGGCTTCAAGAGCTTGATGGGGGCTGCCCTGGTCATGGGTCTGTTGCACGTTTGGCCATTGTGGCTTGGAGTTACCTGGCCACCACCCAGCACTGGGGAACCCACCTGGACATGAATGCAATGCAAGGCGCCATCGAATTGCCCTTCGGTGAGCACGATTTGTCAGCGGCCAGTGGCGCGGATAAGTGGTGGATTACCGTGGGCCAACCGCAGCTCGTGTTCGTATTGCCAATCTTCTGGCTGGTCACTCTGATCCTGGCTTCTCCGGTATATTTCCTGGTTCGCAACCGGCGGCGTGGGGTTGCTTCCTGATGTTCCTGACCTAGGAAAAGCCATGCGCCTACATCCTTTGAGTTTTTGTTTCCTGCTGGCCCTGCTGAGTTGCTGCAACCCACAGGTCACACCGGTCAATGAGCCAGCTCCCAGCACTGTGCCGAGCGTCGATTCCAGCAGTACCAACAGCAAGAGTAAGAAGATGAAGATCCAAAAGAGTGATGAAGAATGGCGCCAACTGCTGTCAGCGGAACAGTTCAAGGTGACCCGGCAGCAGGGCACGGAGGCTCCCTTCACCGGCAGCTACTGGGACAGCAAGGAACAAGGGGTCTACCTTTGCGTTTGCTGTGATCAGGAACTCTTCGCCTCCGACACCAAGTACAAGTCCGGCACCGGCTGGCCTAGCTTCTACCAACCCATTGATGGAGAAAACGTGGACGCCAACACCGACGCCAGCCACGGCATGGTGCGCAGCGAGGTGACCTGTTCCCGCTGCGATGCGCACCTGGGGCATGTGTTTGATGATGGCCCCAAGCCCACCGGCCTGCGCTATTGCATCAACTCGGCTTCGCTCAAGCTGGAGGGGACGAAGCCGGAGACGGAGAAGGACAGCAGCGAGGGTAAGTGAACTACCTGGCGCATCTGTTCCTGGCAGGTGAGTCCCCCGAGTCCCGGGTGGGCAACCTGCAGGGGGACTTCATGCGCGGCGTTGACCGCCAAGACCTGACCAACGGCGTCTGGCAGGGAGTGCTGATGCATCGGCGGGTGGATGCCTTCACCGATGCGCATGCTCTGTTTCGGCAAAGCCGACAACGGCTGGCCCCGGAGTATCGTCGCTGGTCCGGGGTTTTGATCAACGTGTTCTACGACCATCTCCTGGCCTTGCACTGGCAGCAGTTTAGTCCGGAACAGTCACTGCCGGAATTTGCCGCCAGCATCTATGCAACCCTGGCAGAGCATTCACATTTGCTGGCGGGGAGATTGGCACGGGTGGCGCCGAAGATGGCAGCGGGGGATTGGCTGTCCGCCTATGCGGAGCGCGCAAGCCTGGACCTTGCCCTGGCTGGCATCTCTCGCCGCCTGCGTCGTCCCAGTCCCTTGGCACAAGCCGGGCCGCAGTTGGATTTGCACTTCAGCGAATTGCAGGAGGACTTCTTACAGTTCTTCCCGGAGTTGCGGGCTCGTTTCCCTGCTGTCTTCTGCGCAGACAGGGATTGATTTGAGCCAGCCTCCTTTGCCACGGCCCTTTTGTGGAGGAGGCTTGTGCCAGAGCATCTGAGGTCTGCCGGCAGGTCCGGGGCATCTTCATGCGGTTGGTGCTGGGCTTTTATCGGTGTCGGGTGCTGCGCCTTGGCATGGAGGGACGTGCGGTGACGCGCATCTTGCGGCCCTTGGGCTTGCCTACGACAGCGCCGCCGATTGCACCAGCCCGTGCGCCACCGGGATTCGGTTTCCGAAGCTAAGGCCCGTCCACATTTTCGCTAGCAACACGCTGCTTCATCGGGCTGTTTACCTTTACGTGAGACGCAAGGGAACAGGTGCGTACAGGGCCAGGATAGAGTTGATTCTGGTTAGAAGCTTGCTTGTGGAGATGTGTGGGCATTGGCGGATTGTTGCGATAAAACCCAGCCTGCTTACCTGTCTGTCTGTGGGATACAGAAACCTGGTGGGACTCACTGTCCATCGCATGAATAACTTTGCGCAGCGCCGTTTCGAAGCGTGCGCTGCAGTTCGGGTGTGAAGGATCACGCACCCGGACGTTTTACCAATCGATCCCAGGAGATGAGGAAGGACCATGTGTAAGAAGAAGCAAGTCTATGTCCTTGCCATTGCGTTGATGGCGATATTTTTCTCTGGTGGAGAAGCGTTTGCGCAGTTGAACTGCTACTCCACCTGTCGATGGGATCAGGCCAACGATCCCTTCACGTCCGGGGGTTACACCATCCAGAGCGGTTCGTCCGTCGGCCAGGAGTTCACTCCGACGACTTCGTTCCTGGATCTTGTCGAGATGAAGATGAACGCGCAGACGGCGAGTAGTGGCCAGGCCTTCGTCCGGATTCGCTCCGCCAGCATTACCGGCACCATCCTTGGTGTCAGTGACACGGTGTCGATCACCGTCTCGGGGAGTCCCATTTCCTTGCGACGATTCAGTTTTTCGCAACCCGTGCCGCTGGCTTCGTCAGCGACCCACGTGCTGGAAGTCGTGCACACCGGCGGCGTAGGCAGTCTGGGAGTGTTCCTCACCGGCTCTGGCGGTAACACCTATGCGGGTGGTCGAGCCATCTACAACGGGGCGCCAATCGCCGGCGACGACTTCTGGTTTCGCGAGGGCGGGATAATCGCCATCGAGGAGCTGGATCAGGCCAACGATTCCTATGCGTCCGGGGGTTACACCATCCAGAGCGGTTCGTCCGTCGGCCAGGAGTTCACCCCGACGACTTCGTCTCTGGATGTCGTCGAGCTGAAGATGAACACGCAGACGGGGAGTAGTGGTCAGGCCTTCGTCCGGATTCGCTCCGCCAGCATCACCGGCACCATCCTTGGTGTCAGTGACACGGTGTTAGTTACCGTTACGGGGAGTCCTCTTTCCCTGCGACGATTCAGTTTTTCGCAACCCGTGCCGCTGGCTTCGTCAGCGACCCACGTGCTGGAAGTCGTGCACACCGGCGGCGTGGGCAGTCTGGGAGTTATGCTCACCGGCTCTGGCGGTAACACCTATGCGGGTGGTCGGGCCATCTACAACGGGGCGCCAATTGCCGGCGACGACTTCTGGTTTCGCGAGGGCGGCAGAATCGCTATCGAGGAGCTGGATCAGGCCAACGATTCCTATGCGTCCGGGGGTTACACCATCCAGAGCGGTTCGTCCGTCGGCCAGGAGTTCACCCCGACGACTTCGTCTCTGGATGTCGTCGAGCTGAAGATGAACACGCAGACGGGGAGTCCTCTTTCCCTGCGACGATTCAGTTTTTCGCAACCCGTGCCGCTGGCTTCGTCAGCGACCCACGTGCTGGAAGTCGTGCACACCGGCGGCGTGGGCAGTCTGGGAGTTATGCTCACCGGCTCTGGCGGTAACACCTATGCGGGTGGTCGGGCCATCTACAACGGGGCGCCAATTGCCGGCGACGACTTCTGGTTTCGCGAGGGCGGCAGAATCGCTATCGATGCGCTGGATCAGGCCAACGATTCCTATGCGTCGGGGGGTTACACCATTCAGAGTGGTTCGTCCGTCGGCCAGGAGTTCACCCCGACAGCTTCGTCCCTGGATGTCGTCGAGCTGAAGATGAACACGCAGACAGGGAGTAGTGGTCAGGCCTTCGTCCGGATTCGCTCCGCCAGCATCACCGGCACCATCCTTGGTGTCAGTGACACGGTGTCAGTTACCGTTACGGGGAGTCCTCTTTCCCTGCGACGATTCAGTTTTTCGCAACCCGTGCCGCTGGCTTCGTCAGCGACCCACGTGCTGGAAGTCGTGCACACCGGCGGCGTGGGCAGTCTGGGAGTTTTGCTCACCGGCTCTGGCGGTAACACCTATGCGGGTGGTCGAGCCATCTACAACGGAGCGCCAATTGCCGGCGACGACTTCTGGTTCCGCGAGGGCCGCACGCCGGTTGACAAACACTGCACCCTGACGGCGGACAAGTATCATCTGTCCTTGAGCGTGGCCAATTCCCAGACCATGACCATCGATGCAGGTGTGGTCAATGCCGGCAAGAACTACTGGCTGTTCACCGGCTTTGCTGCCAGTGGCGATGTCCCCGGCGTTGTTATGGCCCCTGGCGTGGTGATTCCCCTGAACCAGCCTGATCCTTTGACCAGCTTTGTCATCGGTATCACCCAACTGGGTGGTGGCGCTCCCACCTTTGCCGGCTGGAAGAGTACCTTGGATGGCGCTGGCAAGGCCACGCCTTCCTTGAACACCTTTGGCCCAACGCCTACACCTCTGGGCATCACCCTGCACCATGCTGCCTTGGTGTATACGGCGAATGGCTGCGGTGTTGGCTGTGACACCTTCCAGTTGGCCACCAACTGGGTGCCGATGACGACGGCGCCGTAGCGAGCATGCGAGTGTCGTAACCCAACCGGGGTTTGACCTCGGTTGCCCAGGGGTCAGGGCTTCCAAGCAAGGAGGCTCTGGCCCTCGTGGCTTTAATGGTGTGCGAGACAGAGGCTGCCCTGTCATGGATCTGACCTCTCCCCAGGTCCACATGCTTCCGGTCAAGAGTGCAGACCTCGCCCTCTCGCAGTCCCCTGGTAACCATGAGGCGGATCATGGCAGTGTCACGGCGGGTCTTCGCAGTGTCCGGTGAGGCCTGCAACACGGAGAGCATGGCTCGGATCTGCTTCAGGTCAGCTCCCCTGGAGTCCCGCACCGGATCCAGCTTCTCTGACCGGACCTTGAGGGTCCATTCAATGATGCCAGTGACCTCGGCGAAGCTGCACAGGCTCCTAAGAGCCGTGATGTGCTGGTTGACAGTAGCAGTGCTCTTCCCAGACTGCTTCAGGTGGGCTTTGAAGTTGGCTGCCACCTTGTTGGCATTGCCACGGCCACTAGCTGCTGAAAAGCATCCCAGACTGATTCATTCCCCAGGAAGGTGGCGAATCGCATGGGAAAAGTGGGCTGCTACACCGTCATGGTGCGGGCCTTGCGGGCTCAAATCAATCCCTGTCTGCTGCGCAGACAGGGATTGATTTGAGCCCGCGACCTCCTTCGTCGGTTGCATCACACCCACTGCTTTGTCACTGGTTTCAGGCGTAACCATCCAGCCTCCTTTGCCACGGCCCTTGTATGGAGGAGGCTTGTGCCAGAGCATCTGTGGCCTACCAGCGGCGGGAGCCGGAGAAATCGGTGCTCTACCGTGTGCCTGGTTGTGGAGATGGGAGGAGATTGGTGGAATGTGGCGACCAAGAGCTCTGAACGATGTTGTCCGGAACGAGAAATCCCGGTTTGGAATACCTGTCCTCTGAGACGCTGGCCAAGTTCCACACCCCCCGTATCTACAGCGGCAAGGTCTGGGTCTTCCTGCGTAAGCCCCAGGCGGAACTGGGCGCCGCCCGCTAGCAACAGCCCCCAGCCCGCCCTCTCCCGGAAGTTCTTCCGGGGGGGCTGACAGAAATGCCGGCTGCTGCTAAGAAACCAGGGACGGACAACCGTCCTCACCGGCTACACAGGGCCCTCAAGCAACCTATTTCCAAACGAGAGAATACGAAATTATGCGTAGGATCCTGACTGTCTCTAGCCTGGCCGCCCTGGCCGCCAGCCTTCCCGCCCAGCTGGACCCCCAGCTGGCAAGCCCCTTCGCCGCCCTAGCCGGCGGCCAGGTCATCAACCTGGACGACCTGGGCCATGCCGCCCCAGCCTTCGCCGACATAGACGGCGACGGCCTGAAAGACCTGCTGGTGGGCCGTTTCGGCAAGGATGAGAGCAAGGGCGCTCTCAGCATCTACAAGAACGTGGGCACGGCCAAAGATCCCAAGTTCCAGGCCCCCAGCTTCTTCCAGGCCGGTGGCACCACCGGCCGCGTCCCCGTTGGTTGATGCATCGGCTTCGGTCCGCAGTTGGTGGACCTGAACGGTGACGGCCACAAGGACGTGATCTCCGGCTCCGACAGCCCCGGCGACCTGTATCTGTTTGCCGGTGTCGGCGACGGCAGCTTCAAGGCCGGGGAGATCCTCAAGGGCACAGACGGCAAGAACCTGAATGCGGGCCCCGCCGCGGCCCTCTTCGCCGCCGACTGGGATCAGGACGGCGACCTGGACTTGGTCGTGGGCAACAAGAAGGGCGAGGTGTACTGGATTGCCAATGAGGGCGGGAGCAAGGCTGCGGCCTTTGGCAGCCCGATGCCGGTAGATGCAGGCGGCGAGCCCATTGTCGTGCCACCCGGCTTGGCCGGGCCCTGCGTGGCGGACTGGGATGGCGACGGCGCCTTGGACCTGCTGGTGGGCGATAATGCTGGTGTAGTCACCTTGTTCCGCAACACGGCCTCCCAGGGCATGCCGAGCCTGGCCGCCGGCGTGATCCTGGTGCCCGCCGCCGACAAGGAAGGCGACTCCTACGGCGGCCGCGCCAAGATCGCCGCCGCCGACTGGAACGGCGATGGCCGCCTCGACCTGCTGCTGGGCGACTTCCGCGCCAAGAAGGGTGAAGCCCCGGGAATGACCGAGGACCAGCGCCAGGAGAAGGCCACGGCGGAGAAGATCCTGGAACCCCTCCAAAAGCAGAGCAGCGAAATCTACGCCAAGGCCGAGGCTCAGGTCTGCAAGGAGATGGGCTTGGATGCGGAGCAGAAGGTGGGCTGGCGGGGCAAGCTGAGCAAGGAGCAGCGGAAGGAGTACTTCGACAAGCGTAGTAAGCTGCTGGAGAACAACGAAGAGCTCAAGGCGCTGAATGAGCAGATCAAGGCGCTGAATGAGCAGATGAAGCCCCTATACGAGACGCTGGCCAAGTTCCGCGTTCCCCGTATCTTCAGCGGCAAGGTCTGGGTCTTCCTGCGTAAGCCCCAGGCGGAACTGGGCGCCGCGCGCTAGACCAGCCCGACTCAACCCGGCGGTGATCAAGGGTCGATAACAAGGGCGTATGCCCGGCCAAGCCCTGATCACCGAGACCGTAACCACCGAACCCTTGCCGGCGGTGGAGCCGCGCCTCAAGCACAAGGCGGCCGCCGGCGTCAAGTGGAGCGCCCTGGCCCACCTCCTGCGCCAGGGTATCCACTTCCTCACCACCGCCGTGCTGGCCTGGTTCCTGGCCGCTGGCGACCAAGAGCTCTGAACGATGTTGTCCGGAACGAGAAATCCCGGTTTGGAATACCTGTCCTCCCCGATCGAGAAGGGCGAAGCGCTGACCGCAGTGGGTCTGTTCTGCCGCTTCTTCCTCGGCCAGGACCCCGAGCAGGAAAGCACGATGCGCGCCGCCGCCGAGACCATCATGGCCCGCCCACCGGTCTGGCGCAAAGACGGCAGCATCGACCACTACTACTGGCACTACGTCACCTACGCGCTCTACCAGATGGGCGGCAACTACTGGCGTGAGTGGTCGAGCAAGCTCAGCCCCGCCGTGGTCAAGCAGCAACGCGACGACGGCAACTTCAAGGGCTCCTGGGACCCGACCTGCACCTGGGGCGAGGACGGCGGCCGAGTCTATTCAACCGCCATCCTGGTCCTGACCCTGGAAGCCTACTACCGCTACACCCGCCTGGTCCGGTGAGCAACTTGCCTCGCTACGCCTCGGCCTGACCGATGACACGTACGGTACCTGGTTCATTGTCACCACGCTGGCTCACCGAGCCTGACCGAGGCTCCGCAGTCCAACTTGGAACGTCGCGTGGCGGCGTAGCAGGCTGTCGACCGCGACCTCGGTCCGGGCGCTCTTGGCCAGGATGATTCGACGCATCAGCCGCTGGTCCGCCTGGCTCCACTGGTCGAATCCGTCGATTCCGCACAGCAAGGGCGCCAGCAGGCGCAACGCCCTGGTCACCACATCAGTGCGCGGTGCCGGTAGATCGAGCACCCCAGCCACCCGATCCATCCACGCCACCTCGGCCTCGGCCCGATCGCCGGCAAACTCCGCCGCGATGATCCGGCTGAGCCGAACGCCGATAGCTGCAAGATCGAAGCTCTCGCGCGGCGTCTCCGCCATATCGAAGTAGGCTGCCGTCGGCGCCAGCCGACGCAGCGTGCGCAGATCGCAGCGGTAACCGGGCTGCTCGCGCATCTTGCGTTCTTCGAGCTGTGCCAGCGCCTCGATCTCGGACTCGACCGCCAGGAAGCCCAGCTTGCGATAGAACCAAAACGCACCACTGTGGAGAGCGTCGTTATTGCCATCGCCCATCGCGTACGGGGTCAGGAAGAAATAGTTCGCGCCCAACACGTGATGGATCGCCCGCATGAACTGCGGGTAGATCCAATTGATCTCACCACTCCGGAATTCTGGAAACAGATTGAGCCCCATCTCACAGCGACCAAAGTGCAGACTGACTGGACCGTAGGCGATGGTGATGCCGTTCTTCACTACCAGACTGCAGTAGTTGATCTCCAGGGCATCGCGATACTCTGGCACCACGCCAATCAGGGCCACCTGCAGACCCCGTCCACAGTCCGCCAGGTAGACCTCAGCCGGGTTGCAGTACATCAGCATGCGGATCTCCAAGTTCCGCGCGCACAGCGAGGCCAGGGCAAAGTCGATGAAGGCTCGCCCCGAGGCCTTGGCAAGCGCCTTGGCAAGCGCCTTGGTCTGCGCCAGCGGCTGACGAATCGCTTTGGCCAGAGGTAGGCGCTTGTTGTTGATCGGCCGACGTTGGTAGCAAACCTTGTCGATCGGCCAGAGCACCTCGGACCGCCCGGTGCCGACCTGACTGAGATCGTAGCGCACCACCACGTCACAGGCGTCCCAGAGGATCTCCGCCGCAATCGGGCCAGGGCCCGCGGCCGAGAAGACCTCCACCAGGAACTCAAGGTCGGTCAGCCCAGGGTCCTTGGCCGCCGCGATCCACTCCTTCATGGTCAGATCGACGGAGTCCAGCCCGGCACACTCAGCCGGGGTGACGTAGACCCCGAGGCAGTTCTGCAGGATCGCGCTGCCCTCGAATTCCTCCCAGTCCATTTCCAGACAACCGGGAAACGCTCGCTGCAACTGCCGAATCACCGGCAGGGCGTAGCCGTAGTAGTTGCAGCCGCCCGGAAACCCGATGTCCCACAGCGCGCTGCTGTTAGCGCCGCCGCGGACCCGAGTCCCCCACACCCGCAGCTGCGCGGCTACCTGACGCACCATGCCCAGAATCTGCGAATTGTCGGGGTAGGCCTGGAGGTAGCAAACCAGCGCGAGGAGCTGCCGCAGCTCGGGGGCGGAGTAGCGCTCGGCCGCGAGAATCTCCTCCAGCAGGCGGGTTTTCTGCGCCACCGCCTCAGCCCCGAAGGACTGGGCGACCGCAGCCAAGGCAGGAATCGGGCTTTCGTCGGGCTTCTGGCTCACGCCATGGTCAACGCCATTGCGCCGCCGGGTTTTCGTCAAACCCTGAGCTAGGATGTGTCGATGCACCGCACCCGGCTCCGCCCTGTCATCGAGTTCGATCCGTTCGAGTACCGGTCGAACCGGCCGGCCCCGACCGCAAAGATCGAAGCAGCACCCGACGCCTGGGCGGCGTTCTGGCGGGACAGCCTGGCCGACGGCGGCATTGAAGGCCTCCACCCCCTGCCTGGGACCTGGGTGGTGCCGGTTTCCGAACTCGACGACACGGTGCTTGCCCAGGTCGTGCTCAAGCACTTCGACGAGCCGACCCTCGACGAGTATTTCGGTTCCCTGCCGGGCCCCTAGTGGTGTGATGCGCTCTGTTGGGGCATTTTCAGTGCAGCGCGTGCGCGACCGACTTTTTCGAGGATCTCGTCGGCGGCCTTGGTCCAAACAATCGGCTTCGGATCGTCGTTGTGGTTATCGATGTAGTCCATGATTGCTTTCTTGAGTTGAGGGACGCTGCGAAACGCGTCGCGCTTCAGGCGTTTTTGATCAAGATTGCGGAAAAACCCCTCCACGATATTGAGCCACGAGCTGCTTGTCGGGATGAAGTGCATGTGGAATCGCGGATGGCGCTTCAGCCACCGCTTAACCTTCTCATGCTTGTGTGTGGCGTAGTTGTCGGCGATGACGTGCAGATCGAGTTCAGCTGGAGTTTGCTCGTCGATCATTCTCAGGAACTTGATCCACTCCTGATGTCGATGTCGCTTCATGCAGGTTGCGATCACTTCGCCGTGACCCAACTCGATCGCGGCGAACAAGGTGGTTGTTCCGTTCCTCTTGTAGTCATGAGTCATCGTGCCGCATCGGCCCTTGACCAGTGGAAGGCTCTTCTGGGTCCGATCGAGAGCCTGAATTGACGTCTTTTCGTCCGCGCTAAAGACGAGTGCATTCTCGGGTGGATTCAGGTAGAGACCTACCACATCGCGCAGCTTCTCTTCGAACCGAGAATCGTTGCTGACCTTGAACGTCTTCACCAAGTGAGGTTTCAGACCGTTGGCCTTCCATGTGCGGTGGACCATCGACTGCGTGATTCCCATCTCCTCTGCAAGGAGTCGCGTGCTCCAGTGTGTCGCGTTCGCGGGGATCTCTTGCGTAGTCATGCGGATGATCTCACTCTCAACTTCCTCGTTCGCACGGGGACGACCTCCCCGAGGAAGGTCCTTCTCTATACCAGTGAGGCGATGCTCGCTGAAGCGGTTTCGCCAACGCCCCACAGTGTGTCGCTTGACCCTCATCTCCTCAGCTATATCCGCATTCGAGTAGCCATCAGCGGCAAGAAGGATCATTCGGGCTCGCTGAGCTTGCCTCACCGAAATTCTCCGACTGCGTGACCAATTCGTCAGGGTGCTTCGCTCGCTCTTGGTAAGTTGAATCTCTACTGCAACGCGCATCGTCTTGCCTCCAACGATACCTACGCACCGCAAGCGTAGGGAGGCTTAATATAAAGGCCTACTAATTCTGCGTCATACCACTAGGATCCCGCATCGGCGATGAACCACGATGGTGAGCTCCTGTTCGATGGGCTGACTCCGCTGCGTTTTGTGCTGGAGGGCCGTGCGGTGACGCGCATCTTGCGGCACTTGGATTTGCCTACTACAGCGCCACCAATGGCCCAGCCCGTGCGCCACCGGGAATGTTGCCTTTTGGCTGAGTAGGCAAGGAACAGAGGGTCGAGGGGCAGAAGAGTGTACTGCTGGGGGGGGGTGCGTGCAGAGACGGGTAAAAGTGGACTTAGGGCGTGCGCTGGGTTGTGGAGATGGGAGGAGATTGGTGGAATGTGGCGACCAAGAGCTCTGAACGATGTTGTCCTGAACGAAAAATCCCGGTTTGGAATACCTGTCCTCATCACGGAATCGGAACGGCGTTTGCCAAGCGATCGGTGTATTACGTCAACACGCATGCGCCGCTGATTGTCGTCTGGTCTGGCAGGATCATACCGGCGCCGGTCGGCAACGAACTGTTCATCCGTGGCAAACAACACTTGTTCTGTATCGCTGACTAAACCTGGGTAATCAATGAAACCTTATAAATCCTGTCTGGCGCTTGCAGTCTTGATTCCGATCCTTGTAAGCACGGCCTGTGAAGCACAACGTTCGCGCGGAGGGGGCGAAGCATCGCTTGCACAGCCGTTTCGCGGCATCACGACTGATGGAAAAGTAGAAACAGGTCTGTTTAAGATTCACTCGACCGGTGTCAGCACTCAGCCAGTCGTCGACGCGGCTGCAGCATTGTTGAAAGGCCTGAGCGACGAACAACGGAAACGGACCAAGTATCCAGTCGACGACTTGGAATGGAGAAAATGGGACAATCGCCACTTCTACAAACGGCAAGGCGTGGGCTTTGATGAAATGGACGAAAAACAGCGTGAACTCGCCTTTAATTTGATGAAGGTAAGTCTCAGTGCCAAAGGGTTGAAGATGTCCAAAGACATCATGAAGCTCAACGGTACGCTCGCGGAATTGGCGAACAACTTCGACGAGTATGGTGAGTGGCTGTATTGGATCACGATCATGGGCGAGCCCTCGGCGACCAAGCCGTGGGGCTGGCAGATCGACGGCCATCACCTGATCATCAACTACTTTGTGCTCGGCGATCAAGTTGTGATGTCACCGGTCTTTGTCGGCAGTGAACCTGTCCATGCGACCAGCGGCAAGTTCAAAGGCACGATCGTGATGCAGGCTGAGCAAGACAAAGGCCTTGAGCTGGTTAAGTCATTGGATGATTCGCAACGAAAAGTGGCCGTCTTGTCGACCGATAAAGAAGGTAACAACGCGCTGGCCCAAGCGTACAAGGATAACATCGACCTCGACTACGCCGGCCTGCCCGCCGATAAGCTAAATGACAAGCAACGATCGTTGTTGCTGGCGGTGATCCAGGAATACGTTGGCAATATGGACGACGGACACGCCAAGGTGAAGATGAGCGAGGTTATAGAGCATCTTGATCGTACGTATTTCGCCTGGATCGGCCGAACGAAACCCGACAGCGTATTTTACTATCGCATCCATAGTCCGGTGGTCCTGATCGAATTCGACCACGAGCGCCGAGTTGCGCCATTCCGTTCCCGCGAGCCGTCACGCGATCATATTCACGCCGTCATTCGTACTCCCAATGGCAACGATTACGGTAAGGACTTGTTGCGGCAGCACTACGAAAACCATCACCAGGACGAAAACCAACCCAAGTGATATTTTTGGTGAGCCGTGACGCGTAAGCGGCCTTGCGGTGACGCGCAGCTTGCGGTGCTTGGGTTTGCCTACTACAGCGCCACCGATTGCGCCAGCCCGTGCGCCACCGGGAATGCTGCCTTTTGCCTAAACAGGCTGGCTGAGCAAGGAAGGAGAATGGCGGAGTAGTTGCGAAGAGCAGGAGTGTGCCTCAGGGATGCGGTGTGTACAGGGTCAGGAAAATGTGGGCTTAGGACGGAGGTTGGGTTGTGGAGAAGATGGGCGGGTGATGGAATGACCGGTATGAAGAGTTCTGAACTTGGATGTGAGGAACCAAAAAATCCGGCTTGGACTGTCTGCCCACAGGTCACATGGGGGCTGCTGGCGTGTCTCTGCGCGTGTGGGGCTACCGTGCCAGACAGATCTGACACCGACTGGGCCGAAGCGCTGGTGCGTGCTGACCCGATGTTTGGCGGGGGGGACGCGTTCGTGAAGCGGTTGTGGGGTCACCCCGAGCAAGACGAGGACGGCGAGCCCGAGGCGCGGATCGAGTTTGTTACAGACCAGAGTGCGGTCCTCGATCGAGAAGCTCGGCAACGCGTGTTGGCGACTGCGGGCGCCTCGTGGCGTGATGAGGTGCTCGCGTTCTTGAAGTCCGATGCGGGCCAGGCGCTAGTTGCGGCCGAGACGCTTGCCGTCACGGGCTATCCGTACACGGCGAACACGTTTCCAAGAGAGTGTGCGCTGGTGTTTGGCGATCCGGCCGCCGTTGGCGAGACCGCGCGGCGCAAAGTGAACGAGGTGGCGGCGGCGATGGAGCGGGGGGAGCGGGGGTTCAGTCCGTCACCGGCGGTGCTCTCGCTGACATTGGGGGCGATCTTGGTCTCGCCCGAGCACGCCACTGCCATTCACGTGTTCTATGGCTCTCCTGCCGGCAAGAGCTGGATGGCCGCCCGGCTCGAGGCCTGGCCGGCGGTGCAGGCGCGCTACAGCGTGTTTCGCGCAGCGGCAATCGAACGCGGCGTCATGCGTTGGACCGGTGTCGACCTGCCGGATTTGATTCTCCCCAAGTAGCCGCGCGGCGACGGCTCCGCACAACCCTAGCGCATGGGACGTGTGGATGACGACGCCCGACTCTACGGTCACCTACTGGCTTTGCACTGGCAGCAGTTCCGCCCGGAACAGCCACTGCCTGAATTTTCCGCCAGCATCTATGCAGCCCTGGCAGAGCGTTCGCATCTGTTGGCGGGGCGCAATTGGATCTGCAGTTCAGCGAACTGCAGGAAGACTTCTTACAGTTCTTCTCCTAGTTGCGGGCGGAGTTCAGGCCAGCGCTGATCTAACAGATGCTGCAGGATTCAGGATTGAATGCCTGACTAGAACTTGTAGGTCCGCTCATTGCGGTCGCGGATATCAAGAACTCTTAGGATCCCGTTATCGAAATCGTAGATGATGCGCTTCTGTCCCGATGGGGTGTTAACACGCAAGCGCCATGTGCACCTGGTCCCAGAAAGCTTGAGGCAACCATTGGGAAATGGATGCCTGGACAATAGGTCGATGGCGTCCCAAAGAATTTTGCCTGTGTCAACCGGGAGTCGTTTCAACGCCCTGCGCGCGCGCCGTTCGATCCCGGTCTTGTAAGCCAATTAGAAGCCAAGTTCCTTTTTCGCATCTTCCAAGGATGCGTAGTCTCCAGACGCCCTGGCCTCTTCCGCTGCTCTTGCGTCCTCGATGTCTTCCAGTTTCTCCTCGATGGCATACAGGCGCGCTAGCTCAGAGATGGAAACGATAGCGGCCCTTGGCCGGTCATGGTAAGTCAGCAGGATGACCTGGGATTGAATTGCCTGGTCTAGGGTGTTGGCGAAATTGTTGCGCAGTTCGCTTTGCGTGAAGCGGGGTGCGTTGATCAGGGACATTGGCAGCTTGCCGCCTGCGGCGTTGTTCTTTTCCGTGTTCATAAGGTGCGTGGGTTCAGGAATGGGGGTGGCTATAGATACCACCCTCGGCCCTTGTGTGGGCCCAATTCCGTCCAATTTGGACAAATTGGACAACTTGGACACCATCGACGTTCTTCTCCCAGATCCTAAACCTTCATGGCTTCTTGGTCGCAAATCCGCCATGGCAGGGGCAACTCCATTTTTCGGTCTGCCGAACAACAGCCCCTACACCCGCCAGGGTTGCCATACCAGAGATGGCAGGCACAGGGGCTGGTATCTCTGCAATGGTGAGCTGCAGTTCTGGTGGGAAATCTGCTGAATTCGCACAGCCCCCGACTCCGGCGCCGGTGACTGATTGATTTCAAACCGCAGCCAGGCTGGGAGTGAGGATGTCTTCCAGTTGCTCCAGCACCTTCATGTCCCGGCTGATGCCCTTCAGGGTAGGGACGTCCACCGCCTGGTCCGCATCGGTGTAGCTGGTGTCCGGATCTTGATGCGCTTCCACCAACAGGCCTTGGGCTCCCGCCGCCATGCCGGCGCGGGCCAGGGGACGCACCCGATCGCGGTAGCCCACACCATGTGAGGGGTCCACCAGGATCGGCAGGTGGGAGAGGCGGCGTACCAGGGGCACCACGTTCAGGTCCAGGGTGTTGCGGGAGTGATCGCTGAAGGTGCGGATGCCCCGCTCGCAGAGGATGACCTGGGAGTTGCCGCCGGCCAGCAGGTACTCCGCCGCCATCAGCCACTCTTCCAGGCTGGCGCAAAGGCCTCGCTTCAGCAGGATGGGTCTGGATACCTTGGCCAGGTGCTTGAGCAGGGAGAAGTTCTGCATGTTGCGGGCTCCCACCTGCAGGATGTCGATGTGATCCACCATCAGGTCCACCGACTCCTTGTCCAGAACTTCAGACACCACGGGCATGCCCAGTTCGTCGCGCACTCGTTGCAAGGTGATCAGGGCTTCTTCGCCCAGGCCTTGGAAGGAGTAGGGACTGGTGCGAGGTTTGAAGGCGCCGGCGCGGAACATCTGGGCGCCATTGGCTTGCAGGGACTTGGCCAAGGCCATGGTGCGGGCTTCGGTCTCCACGCTGCAGGAGCCGGCGATGAGTACGGGATTCTTGCCGCCGATTTCCACCTTGCCCACCTTGATCACCGTGTCCTCGGGTTGCACCTCGCGGCTCACCAGCTTGTAGGACTTGGTGACGCGGATGCATTCCAGGACTCCGGGCAGTTGGGAGAGCTGGCTGGGGTCAACGGCGCCCGGGTTGCCGGTAATGCAAATGGCAGTGCGGTTGGCACCAGGCACCGGCAGGGGGGAAAAGCCCATGCGCTGGATGGCTTCTTGAATGGCTTGGGACTGTTGTTCGGTACAGTTCTTTGTGAGTAGGACGAGCATGATGTTGTGTTGGGGCTAGAGGGATGGAGGCTAAGGGATAGTTGCCTAAGGAATAGAAGCTAGGGGATAGAAGCCTAAGAGATAGAAGGAGGTTGGGCTGCGGCTTGCAGCAGAGGTTGAAAGGCCAGGAGCAATTCCTTGCAGATGATCTCCGCATCTTGCAGACCATGGTTGTCCACCGCGGCTTCAATGCTGCGGGCCAGGTGGCTGCCGATGACACAGAGACTGGCGCCGGCCCTAAAGGCCTGGCTGAGCTGTTGAGCTTTACTCAAGCCAAAGCCCAGGCAGAGAGGCAACTGTGCGTGTTGTGCAACCCGCTGCAGGAGTTCGGTCTGGCTGTCGGTGGCGGCGGACTGGCTGCCGGTGATGCCCTGGTGGGCCGCCAGGTACAAAAACCCACTGCCGGATTCGTCCAACAGGCGAATGCGTTCGATTGGCGTGAGTGGTCCCAGCAAATGCACCCGCCCCAGGCCGAATTGTTGGCAGGCCTGCTCCAGGGCAGAGCCTTCTTCCAGGCCGATGTCCGGCACCAAGAGGGAGGAAGCGCCGGCCTGCGCTGCCGCCTTGCAAAAGGCCTCGCAGCCCCAGGCATGCACCAGGTTGCCATAGACCAGCAAGTTCATTGGCACATCAGGATAGGCCAAATGAATGCGTTGGATGATAGCAAAGGCGGTCTGCGTGCTGGTGCCCTGTTGGCGGGCGCGTTGGCAGGCCCGTTGGATGGCCGGGCCGTCGGCGCAGGGATCACTGAAGGGAATGCCCAGTTCCAACATGCTGGCGCCGGCTTCGATGCAAGTGGCAGCCAGCTGGAACGAAATCTCCGGCGTCGGATCGCCCAACATCAAGAAGGGGCTGACGTGCCGTTGGTCTTGGCGCAGGCATTTTTGCAAACGGGCAAGGCTCATGATGCATGCTCCGAAAAGTAGGTGGCCAGATCCTTGTCGCCGCGACCGGAGAGGTTCACCACAACCTTCGCTCCCTTCGGCAAGAGCTCCCGCTGCACCGCGTGCTGGGCAAAGGCCAGGGCATGGGCGGATTCAAAAGCTGGGATAATACCTTCGCTTTGCGAGAGTCGGCGAAACGCTGCCAGGGCTTCTTTGTCGGTGACGCCGTGGTAGCTGGCCTGTCCCGCATCCTTGAGCTGGGCGTGCTGCGGGCCAACGCCCGGGTAGTCCAGACCGGCGGCCATGCTGTGGCTAGAAAGGATCTGGCCGTCACTGTCTTGCAGGATGTAGGTGCGCGCACCGTGCAGTAGGCCCGGGCTGCCCTTCAACAAGGTTGCGCCGTGGGCATCGGTGTGCAGGCCGTGGCCGGCAGGTTCCACGCCGATCAGTTGCACTTGTGGCTGGTCGAGAAAGCCTTGGAAGATGCCCATGGCGTTGCTGCCGCCGCCGACGCAGGCAATGACCGCCTGCGGCAGGCCCTGCAGTTGCGCCAGACATTGCTGCTGTGCCTCTTGGCCAATGATCGCTTGCAGGTCTCGCACCAAGGAGGGGAAGGGGTCGGGGCCGCAGACCGTGCCCAGCAGGTAGTGGGTGTTGCCCAGGTTCTGCACCCAGTCCCGCAAGGCTTCATTGATGGCGTCCTTCAGGGTGGCGGACCCCGCTTCCACAGCGATGACCCGGGCGCCGCAGAGTTCCATGCGCTGTACGTTGGCGTGCTGTCGTTTAACATCGGCGGCACCCATGTAGATGATGGTCTCCATGCCCAGTCGGGCACCGATCATGGCAGTGGCTACGCCGTGCTGGCCGGCGCCGGTTTCCGCAATGATTCGTTGCTTGCCCATGCGTTGGGCCAGCAATCCTTGTCCCACCACATTGTTGGTCTTGTGGGCGCCGCCATGCAGAAGGTCTTCACGTTTGATGAAGATCTGCAGGTCGGTGCCATCGGAGAAATACGGCAGTGCGGTCAGCGGAGTGGGGCGGCCGGCCCAGTCTTGCAGTTCTTGCTGTAGCTCTTTTTGAAAAGCGGGGTCGGGCAAGATCCGCTGGTAGGCATCGGTCAGTTCAGCCAGCGCCGGTTGCATGAGTTCCGAACTGTAGCGGCCACCGTATTGGCCGAAGGCACCAAGCACAGGTTGCATCTCAATGGGCATGGGAGGACTCCAAGTTGGCAAACAGGGTACGGAGTTTATCGGCATCTTTGCAGCCTGGAGCGGATTCCACGCCGCTGGACAGGTCGATGCCATAGGGTTTCAAGGGGAGCAATTGTTTGACGTTTTGCGGCGTGATACCGCCGGCAATGAAGGTGTTGTCAGGAGCTTTCGGTGCCAGGATGGCCCAGTCGAAGGGCGTGCCACTGCCGCCATGACCCACATCCAACAGGGCCGGCTGTTGGCTGGTTGGGGGCGGTGATAGTTCAGGCAGGTGGGCGGCTTGTGCCCGCAGGCTATAGACCTTGGTGAGGAAGATGCCCTGGGCTTGCAGCTGTTGGGCATCTGCCGCATTCAGGTTGTGCGCCTGCACTCGCTGGATGCCGGTACTTTCGCAGGCTTGCAGGATCTCTGCCAGGCTGTTGTTGCGGCAAACCAAGACCACCGCCAACTGCTCTTCTAGTTCCTTTTGGATCTGGCTGGCTTGTGCCATGCTGGCTTGACGCGGCGAATCCTTGGCGATGACGCAGCCCAGATGGCTGGCCCCCAGGGCAGCGATCAGCGAAGCGTCATGCAGGCGACGCACGCCACAGATTTTCACTTTGGTTTGCATGCGCCGGTCTGAAGTTTTTGGATGAAGTCCTTGGGCTCGGCGGCCCGCATCAGGGCGCTGCCAATGAGTACGGCGTCGGCAAGTCCTTGCAAGGGATGTACCATGTCTGGGCTGGTATAGCCGCTTTCCGCTACGGCGATGCGCTGCTCTGGCACCCTGAGCAGAAGTTCCTGGCCGCGTTGGATGTCGATTGCCAGGCTGTCCAGGTCACGGTTGTTGATACCTATGATGGCTGAGGGAATTTGCAGGGCAGTTTCCAGCTCCGCTTCGTTGTGGCATTCCACCAACACGTCCAATCCCAGCTCCTGTGCAGTCCTGCTCAGGTCATGCAATTGCGTGGCTTGCAGGCAACGCACGATGAGTAGGATGGCAGAGGCGCCGATGCTGGCTGCGTGTTGCACCTGCCGTTCATCCACTACGAAGTCCTTCATCAGGATGGGCAGGGAAACCGCATCCCTGGCTTCTTGCAGGTCCGCATAGGAGCCTTGGAAGCGGCTGGGTTCAGTAAGAACGCTCAGGGCGGCAGCTCCCGCCTGGGCATAGGTCTGCACCTGTGCGGTGACTTGGCATTGCGGCGCGATGGCATTTTCGCTGGGGCTTCGGCGTTTGAACTCAGCGATGACCTGGATCTTCTCCTTGCCGCGCAGGGCCTGAGCAAAGGAGGGGTGGGACACAGGTTGGGTCTGTGCATCCACCTGCAGGCTTTGCGCCCGTTGCTGGGCGCTGGTCATCAGATCCTGTAACACTGGCATCAGGCTCCCCTTCCTGCCATGCGACTGCTGGACTCGGCGTAGCGGGAGAGGATGCGACTGGCGGCGCCGGATTGCATTGACGCCCGGGCTTCTTCCAAGCCGGTGGGCAGGTCCGGCACCTTGCCGGCAACCATCAGTGCGGCGGCTGTGTTGAGGGCCACCACGTCAGACAGGGGCCCGGCCTTACCGGTCAATGATTCTTGCAGCAGTTGCGCATTCTTCTCCACGTCACCACCTGCCAGGGCAGAGAGCGGTGTGCGCTCCAGGCCCAGGTCTTCTGGTTTCAGAGTGAAGGGTTGCAGTCGACCGTCTTGCAGGCGGCAGCCATGGGTAACGCCGTGCAGGCCAATTTCATCCATGCCTTCGCAGTGCACCACCAAGGCGCCGCGACTGCCCAGTTCCTGCAAGGCTTCAGCCACTACCTGGCAGTCCGCCGGGTCGTAGACGCCAAGGATTTGATATTCCGCATCAGCCGGGTTGACCAAGGGGCCCAACAAATTGAACAGGGTGCGCACGCCCAGGGCGCGTCGCACTGGAGCCACGTGGGCCATGGCTGGGTGGAAGGCGGGAGCAAAGAGGAAGACAAAGCCGGTGGCATCCAAGAGATCGCGGGCAGCTTGCGCCGACAGCTCCAACTTGCAGCCGGCAGCTTCCAGCACATCGGCGGAACCAACCTTGGATGAGACGGCGCGGTTGCCGTGCTTGGCTACCGCATTGCCGCAGGCAGCCAGCAGCATGGCGGTGGCGGTGGAGATGTTGAAGGTGGAAGAGCCGTCGCCGCCGGTGCCGCAGGTGTCAATGAGCGGGCGCACATTGGGCAGGACCTTGACGCAGTGACTGCGCAGCACGCGGGCGGCGGCAGCTAGATTTTCGGCGCGCGGTGGGCGGGTGGCCAGGGCTACCAGTAGTCCTGCGGTTTGTGCCGGGTCTGCATCGCCCAACATGATCTGATGCAGGGCATCTTCCAAGGCGGCAGGTTCCGGGTCTTTGCCCGCCAAAACAGTTTGAATGATCTTAGAAATCATGATGGCTCCATTTGTTTGGGGCTTGGCTGTGTCGGTAGAAAGAAGCTTGGGTCCCCTTGTTGGTATCGGCAGGCACCCTGCAGGATTCTTTGCAGCAACTTACTGCCAAGGGGGGTGAGGACGGACTCGGGATGGAATTGCAGGCCGATCTGCGGCAGGCTGCGGTGGCGAATGGCCATGATTTCCGCCTCCGCGTCGGCGGTGTAGGCGATGGCCTGCATGCATTCCGGCAAGCGAGTCACCAAGAGGCTGTGGTAGCGAGCCACGGTCAAGCTTTGGCCCAGGCCGTCAAACAAGGGGTCGGCATGCAGGATAAGTTTGCTGGCCTGACCGTGCATGGGCTGGGCGGCGGCGCTGACTTCACCACCGGCGGCCAGGGCCATGGCTTGTTGTCCCAGGCAGACGCCCAGCACCGGCAGCTTGGGTTGGCTTTGCAGGAAGGGCAGCATGACGCCGGCCTGTTCAGGGCTGCCCGGACCCGGCGACAAGAGCACCAGGTCGGGTTGGAATTCGCTGATCTGCTTTTGCAGGTCAGCCAAGGAAATGTGGGTGCGCAGGGTGCGAACTTGGGCTCCCGCTTGGGCAAATTGATCCACCAGGATGAAGACAAAGCTGTCCCGGTGATCCAGCACCAAAACTCTGGCTGCAGTCATGATTGCTCCTCCCGTGTCATGCATTCTGCGGTGGCAATGGCCTGCAAACAGGCGCGGGCCTTGTGTTCGGTTTCCTGGAATTCCAATGCGGGATTGCTGTCCCAGACAACGCCGGCACCGGCTCGAGTCTCATAGTTGTGGTCTTGATGGCGCAGGGAACGGATGACGATGCAGCTGTCGAAGCTGCCATCCTGCAGGAAGTATCCCGCCGCTCCGCCATAAAAACCCCGGGGGGTGGGTTCGCTTTGGCGGATGAGTTCCATGGCTCGCAACTTGGGCGCGCCGGTGAGGGTGCCCATGTTTGCCGCTGCCCGGTAGGCGTGCAAGGCATCCAGCCCTTGTTGGAGACGGCCGCGGACTCGGCTGACTAAATGTTGCACATGGCTGTACTTCTCGATGCTGAATTGCTGGGTGACCCGGCAGCTACCGGCGACACTGACCCGCGCCACGTCGTTGCGAGCCAGATCCAACAACATGGCATGTTCTGCCTGTTCCTTTTTGTCCAACAGAAGTTGCAGGGCCAGGCGGTTGTCCATGTCCACATCGATCTCCCCTTCGTCGGTCAAACCGCGGGGTACGGTGCCGGCGATGGGGCGGATCTCCACTTCCCCCTGCTCCACCCGTAGGAAGGTTTCCGGTGAAGCTCCCAGCAGGCTGCCCTGTGCCAGGTCCAGGAAGAACAGGTAGGGCGAGGGGTTGGCGCAGCGCAGGGCGTAGTAGACATCCAAGGGATCCGCCTGGCTTTGCACGCGCATCCGCCGGGACAGCACGCCTTGGAAGATGTCGCCCTTGGCGATGTGCTGGCGGAAGCTCTGCACCGCTGCCTGAAAATCTTCGCTGTCCAGGTCAGTCTCAGCTGTTTTGCCAGCTGGCCTGGCGGGCAACGGTGGTTCCGGTTGGGGTCCCATCTCCTGCAGGAGCTGCACGGTTTGCCGGTGGCGTTGCTCCACGGTGACCACTTCTTCCCAGGGCAGGCCGCGGGTCAGCACATGCACCTGTTGCTGGTCGCGCTCATAGATGACCATGTCGCTGATCAAAACAAAGCTGGCGTCGACTTCGCTTTGCGGTTCCGCACGTGGTGGCAGGCTTTCAAACTGATCCACCAGGTCATAGGAAAAAGTGCCAAACAGGCCGGGAGCCAATGGGCTCTTGCTGTTCGGGGAGTCAGCCAGCAGTCCAGCCGCCTTGCGCACCAGATCCAGAACGCCGGGTGCCAGCAAGCGCTCCTCGTCGCTGCAGTCCGTTGGTAGATCTACCGCCGGGACCTGGACCTGCAATTGACCTGGTTGGCGGCTGCTGCTCTCCAGACCCTCAGCCAACAGATCCAGGAGGGCCTCAGCTTCCGGTTGCAGGACAGTGAAGCTGGCCTGCCCTTGCCGCAGTTCCAAACGCAGCAGGGCCCGGGCGCCTACTACGCTGCGTCTGGTGGTGGGCAGTTGCGGGCCGCAGCTTTCCAGCAGGCAAAGTCCCTTGCTGCCATCTGTGCCGCGGAGTTGGCGAAACAGATGCAGCGGCGGTGGGCAGCTTGCCGCCGGCAATGTCTGGTGTCTGGTGTTGGTCGTTAGCATTTAGGTGCAATGTAAGCACCCCGCCTGGCTCGACCCCCTAGCAAAACGCAAAGAGGCAACCTTGCGGGGTTGCCTCTTGTTTCGTGTTTGCGATGGTTTTTCTATGGAAACCTATGAAACCGGCAGCCCGCTAGTCAGCAGACCACCACCAATAGCTTGGCGTCAGGGATAGGCTATGGATCGGTTTCATGGGAACACTTCCTAGCATACCCCACAAAGATGTCAATGGGGGGGACTACATATGCCGGCCTTGGGAAGCCAGGATCGGCTGCAGTTTCTCGAACAGTTCGACCAGATGGGCCTCGGTGAGGGCCTGATCCTTGTCGCAGAGGGCTTCGTCTGGCCGGGGGTGGGCTTCGACGATGAGGCCATCGGCTCCCGCTGCCACGGCGGCCAGGGCCATGGGCACCACCAGGTCCCGCCGGCCCGCCGCATGGGAGGGATCCACAATGATTGGCAGGTGGGTGAGGGTTTTCAGCACCGGCACGGCAGAGATATCCAGGGTGTTGCGGGTGCTGGTTTCGAAGGTGCGGATGCCCCGTTCGCAAAGAACCACCCGTTGGTTGCCGCCGGCCATGATGTATTCCGCCGCCTGCAGCAGTTCCTTCAGGGTGGCACTCATGCCCCGCTTCAGCAGGATGGGCCGGTCAATCTGGCCCAGCTCCTTGAGCAGGGCGAAGTTTTGCATGTTGCGGGCGCCCACCTGCACCATGTGGGCTTTGCGCACGATGCCTGGCAGGTCTTCCGGCCGCAGCACTTCGGTGACGATGGGCATCTCATTGCGTTCACCGGCCTCTGCCAGCAAATCCAATCCGGGGAAGCCCAGGCCCTGGAATGAGTAGGGGCTGCTGCGGGGTTTGAAGGCGCCACCGCGCATGATGTGGGCGCCGTGGCGGTGCACCATGGCTGCCGCATCCATGACCTGCTGGCGGTTTTCGACCGCGCAGGGTCCCAGGATCAGGGTGAATTTCTTGCCACCGACCTGCACGCCACTCACGTCCACAACTGTGGGTTCCTGACCGGGGCGCAGGGCATGCTTGGGCAGGCTCTTCACCTGGGCAGGTGTTAGCTCTGCCTTCTTCTCCGCTGGTAAGGCAGCAGGCTTGGCAGTCGGTTTGGCGGTAGGTGCTTGCCGTTTGGCCTGTTTACCTTGGTGGGCTGCAGCCTCGAAAGAGCGTAGGGGGTAGCTACCCAGCACTCGCAAATGGTTGGAATGTTTGCGAATCTCATCCAATGCCAGATCCACAGCGGGATCACCGACCCTGCCTTCGAAGTCGACGAAGAATTGATATTGCCAGGGTGTCTGCGGTTGTGGGCGACTTTCCAGGCGAGTCAAGTTCAAGTTCTGCCCGGCGAAGGCCTGCAGGCACTCAGCCAATGCACCTTCCTTGTGGTTCAGGTTGATGATCAAGGAGGTCTTGCACAGTTGCCGCGGGTCCATCTCTTCCGCCTGCTGGGCCAGCAACAAGAAGCGGGTGAAGTTCTGTGCCTGATCCGCCACATCCCGGCGCAGGATCTGCATTCCCAGGCTGCGGGCGGCTTCGGCGGAGCAGAGGGCGGCGATGCTGGGATCACCTTCTTCCAGGATGGATTCGGCGGCTGCGGCAGTGTCATGCCAGATTTCCTGTTCCGAGTCTGGCAAGCTGCCAAGGAACTCCTGGCACTGCTGCAGGGCAACCGGGTGGGAGCGCACCTTGCGAATGCCTTGCAAGTTGGCCTCAGAGAGACCTACCAGGCAGTGTTCTACCTGCCAGACTTCCTCGTCCACCACCGAGATGCCCGGCTCGGTGAGCAGGCGGTTCACTTCGCCAATGCTGCCGCTGATGCTGTTCTCCACCGGTAGCAGGGCGTAGTCCAGTTCGCCGCCGCGCAGGGCTTTGATGACGGCGGTGAAGCTGGCGTAGCTGCGCTTTTGCGGCTTTTGCTGGCTACGGGTGGCAAAGAGTTTGCCGATGGCCATGTCGCTGTAGCAGTGCCCGACCCCCTGATAGCCAACCCGCAGCAACTTCTGGGTGGCTGTTTTTTTGTCGTCGTCCCACAGGTGATGTTCCTGATTGCGACGGGAGTAATTCAGGATCTCGCGCAGGATGCGGCCGACGAAGTAGCCGGAGAGGCCCTTGGATTCCGCTTCCTGCACCCACTGATCCAGCAGGGCCTGTTCCCGGTCCGGGTCCAGGAGTTGGCTATCCTGGTCCTGGCCCTTGACGGCACCAATGGCATTCACTGCCTGCATGCGTTGGGCCAGCAGGTCCAGGAACTGACGGTCCACCTGGTCGATCTGCGACCGGGCCTGGGCCATGGGATTGGGAGTTTCAGTGTTCGAGGGTTTCATAGTGTGTAGGTTGAGAGGAGAAGGGGTTAAAACAAAAAAGCCCACCTGCTTCGCTGGTGGGCTTGTCAAATCGTGGTGTTGATTTCAGCTATTGTCTAGCTAGACAGTCCCAGGCCAGCGAGGCCCTGATAAATCGGCCGCTGGTAAATCGTTGGCTATGGAAGCTAGAAAGGGATGTCATGGCGGTGATCCTTGCATAGTTGTTGGCCTGGGTCAAACCCCTGAAGGGCCATCTTGGAAATTCTATCCCATGCATGTATGCCAGAGGCTCCTGTGACCACTCCTTTGACCAATTTCCAAATACCCGATGGCCGTCTGGGGCGGTCGCCCTGCCAGATCTGGGTGGCTGATGGCGCTCTAAGTCGCTTGCCAGCCATGCTGCCGGACCTTGGGCGCTATGAGTCCTGCTTTGTGCTCTATGACCCAGCGGTGCTTGGCCTGGCCCAGCAGATTGCCGCCGACCTTTCCTCTGGGCATCGGGGTTCTGAGCATCTGGGCTCTGGGCATGTGGGTACTGTGCATCTACTTGCAGTGGCTGGTGGCGAAGCTGCCAAGATCCTAGGCAGGGTGGAGTCCTTGGCTCTGCAGATGCAGCAAAAAAACGCCAACCGCGCATCCCTGGTGGTCAATGTAGGCGGTGGGGTGATCACTGACCTGGGTGGTTTCCTGGCCAGCATCTACATGCGCGGCATCGACTTTGTGCATGTGCCCACCACCTTGCTGGGTATGTGCGACGCCGCAGTTGGCGGCAAGACCGGCGTGGATTTGCAGGCGGTGAAAAACATCCTGGGTAGTTTTCAGCAACCCCGGGCGGTGGTGGTGGACCCCAAGGTGCTTGGCACCTTGCCAATGGCGCAGATGCGCGAAGGTCTGGTGGAAGTGATCAAGAAGGCGGCCATGTTGGACAAGGAAGTGTTCGCCTGGCTGCAAGCCCAGCATGCCGCCATTTTGCAAGGTGAGGAAAAAGCCGTCTTGCAATGCGTGCAGCATGCGGTGCGCATGAAAGTTGCCGTGGTTTGTGCGGATGCCTTGGAAGCGGATCAGCGCATGTTGCTCAACTTCGGACACACTGTCGGTCATGCTTTGGAAACCCTGTCGCAGTTTTCAATTTCTCATGGCACGGCGGTGAGCATGGGCATGATCTGTGAGATGCGGGCCTGTGGCAGTCAGGGAGTTGCTGAGCTTGTGGATCTATTGCAGGCCATTGGCATGCCAACTGAGATGCCATCGGAATACGGGGCAGAGGCGCTTTGGCAGGTAATGCTGCAGGACAAGAAGAATGTGGGTGGCAAGGTGCGCATCGCCATTGCTCATTCTCTGGGAGAGGGAAAGGTGATGGAACTTGGCAAGGATGCCTTCTTGGCAGTCATGGCTTGAGTATGGGCATGAACAAAAGTAAGAGCATCACGCCCCTGCGGCTGCCCTTCCATGGCGCCTTGGATATGCCCGGCTCCAAATCCCACGCCAACCGGGCCATTATCGCTGCGGCCCTGGCCAAGGGCGAAACTCGCCTGCGGCATGCCACCCCCTGTGACGACGTGGCCTACCTGGTGGAGAACTTGCAACGCATGGGCTTCGACCTGACATGGGAAGATCGTGCCAAGGGCGCCCTGCTGGTGCGCGGTGGCCTGCCAGCGAAGAAGCAGGGCAGCACCGAACTTTTCTGTGGCAATGCGGGCACCACCCTGCGTTTCCTCACCTCCCTGGCCTGCGTGGTGCCCGGCGATTGGGTTGTCACCGGCGATGCCCACATGTTGAAGCGGCCCATTGGTGCATTGCTGCCGGCGCTGCAGCAATTGGGGGCACAGATCGAAGCCGATGCCGGCACTCCGCCCCTGCGCATTCGGGGAGCCAACTTGCCCGGTGGAGCAACGACCCTGGATGCTTCCACCAGCAGCCAGTACCTGAGTTCTTTGTTGTTGGTAGCACCCGCCTTGCCCAAGGGCATGTCGGTGCAGTTGTCCCAGAGTCTGGCATCGCCCAGCTATGTGGCCCTGACCAGGAAGGTGCTGGCAGACTTCGGTGTAGAACTGCAGCAACAGGGCGATGTGTTGCAGGTAGCGGGCACTGGTTATCGAAGTCCGGGTGAATATGTCATCGAAGGCGACTGGTCGGCGGCGGGCAGTTTCCTGGTGCTGCAAAGCATTGCCCACTCTCAGGTCTCCATGCCCAATCTGGATCCGGAATCCCTGCAAGGGGATCGCTTGCTGCATACCTTTATAGAATCCTTAACAGGGCTAACAGGGGAGAGCGTCGGGGATCTGCAGCTGGACTGTACTGATATCCCGGATCAGGTGATGAACCTGGCGGTGTTGGCCGCGCACCGGCATGGCGAGACCCGTTTTGTGGGTGCTCGTAACCTGAGGTTCAAGGAGTGTGATCGTCTGGCGGTGATCACTGCCGAGCTAAGCAAGGTTGGCGTGGACATCCAGGAGCATGAGGATGGTCTGCTGGTGCGTGGCCCAAGCCAGCTACGCCCTGCGTCCTTGGATCCCCATGATGATCACCGCATGGCCATGGTCTTTGCCATCCTGGCGGCAGTGCAGCCTGGCATCCAGATCCAGCAGCCTGACTGTGTCAGCAAGAGCTACCCGGCGTTCTTTGCCGACTTGCATGAACTCATGCAGCAACCGGCCTGCATTGCCCTGGCCGGCATGCGGGGCTGCGGCAAGTCCACCTTGGGCAAGGCACTGGCTGCACATCTGCAATTGGATTTGCTTGACACCGATGCCCAATTCGCCGCCGCACATGGACCCATTGCGGATTTTGTGGCAAAGCATGGCTGGCCAGAATTTCGCCGCCGGGAAGAAGAGGTGCTGCAGCAAAGCCTGCAGCCTGGCCGGATACTGGCTCTAGGTGGGGGTGTGGTGGAGTCCAAGAGCAACCGGGAGTTGCTGCAGTCAATGTCACAGGTGGTTTGGCTGGACGAAAGCCTGCCGGAGTTGCAGCGGCGTTTGCAGCAGGCGCCGGAAGGTCGTCCGGCCCTGACCGCTGCCGGCTTGATCGACGAATTGTCCGATGTCCTGGCGGCGCGACGCCCCCTGTTTGCGGAGATCGCCAAGATCACCGTGCCCGGAGGCCTAGCCACCCAGGCCCAAGTTGAATATATCCAAAGCCAGTTGCAGCAGCGCTGTTCCTGGTAGCATGAACCCATATGGCCAGCAATAGCTTCGGTACCCTGTTTCGCGTCACCACCTTCGGCGAATCCCATGGCGTGGCCTTGGGCGTGGTGATTGATGGTTGTCCTGCCAACATTCCCCTGACTGAAGCGGACATGCTGCCGGAATTGGCTCGGCGGGCTCCGGGTCAGAGTGACATCACCACGGCTCGCAAGGAGTCCGACCAGCCGCAGATCCTATCTGGAGTTTTTGAAGGCAAGACCACGGGCATGCCCATTACCGTGGTTGTGTTCAACCAGAACCAGCGCTCCAAGGACTATGAAGCTCTGCGTACCACCTTTCGCCCGGGCCATGCGGATGAAACCTACGCCGGCAAGTATGGGCATCGGGACCATCGTGGTGGCGGGCGGTCTTCCGGCCGGGAAACCTTGGCGCGGGTCATTGCTGGCGTGGTTGCTCGTAAGCTGATCGGGCCGCAAACCAAGATCATCGCCCACACCAAGCAGGTTGGCGACCTGCAGGCCAAGACATTTGATCCAGTCGTCATTGAACAAAACCCGGTGCGCTGTGCCGATGCAGGGGTAGCTATAAAGATGGAAGCGTACATCAAGGAGTTGAAGGCACAGTTCAACTCCACCGGTGGACTGGTGGAAATCCTGGTGCAAAACCCGCCGGCCCACCTGGGGGATCCGGTGTTTGCCAAGCTGAAAGCAACCCTGGCCTCGGCGGTGATGAGTATCGGTGCGGTGACTGGCTTTGCCTATGGAGCGGGCTTTCGCACGGCCACCATGCGCGGTTTGGACTATGTGGGTGAGCGGCAGAACTTTGGCGGCCTGCTGGGCGGCATCAGCACCGGCGAAGACCTGCGACTGACAGCCAGCATCAAGCCTACGACTTCCGTAGGTGAGGTGGCCAAGAAGGGCCGCCATGATCCCTGCATCGTGCCCCGGGTGATTCCAGTGTTGGAAGCCATGGTGGCCATTGTCCTGGCGGATGCCCTTCTTCTGCAGCGAGCGGGAAAAGAATCAACATGAGATCAATCTTGCTTTGCCTGTTTTTGGCATCGACCCTTTGTTTTGGTCAAGAAGCGCAGGGGCAGCGGGTCCGGCCCTATCCCCTGAAGCCTTTGCCGACCTGGCAAAAAGCCGTTGATCGAGAAACCCGCGATGCATCCGGTTCGCCCGGCAAACAATACTGGAGCAATTACGCCCAGTACAAGATCCGCGCCAAGTTGCTACCGGAGAAGGCATGGGTGCAGGGCAATGTGGAGATCATCTATCACAATCGGTCACCCCGTGGGTTCCGTGATTTGCACCTGCATCTGCGACAAAACCTGCATGCCCAAGGCAGCATGCGCAACGAAGTGGTGGAGATTACTGGCGGGATGAAAGTGGAGAACATCCTGGTGAATGGCAAGCCCTTGTCGCCGCTGCGGGTGAAGATCGAAGGTTCGATCATGAAGGTTCAACTGCCGCGCCGCTTGCGGGCGGGAGCCAAGGTGACCTTGTCCATGGACTACTCCTTCAAGGTACCCAGCGAAGATGGGGCGCCCCGCATGGGGCACCAGGACAAACAGGTGTACTTCCTGGCCTACTGGTACCCGCAAATGGCGGTGCGGGATGATGTGAATGGCTGGGTTGCTGACCCTTACATGGGTCGGTCTGAATTCTACATGGGCTACGGGGACTATGACTTGGAGTTCACCGCTCCTGTAGGCTGGTTGCTGCGGGCCACGGGCAGCTTACAAAACCCAGAAGAAGTGCTTACGGAACAGGCTCGGGCGCGCTTGGCGCAAGTTGCTGAAAGTGATGACACCGTGTCGATCCTGACGGCGGAAGATCTGGCCAAGGGTCAGCAAACCCAGCAGCACGAAAGTGGCTTATTGACCTGGAAGTTTCAGGCTCAAAACGTGCGTGACTGTGCGGTGAGCTTGTCGGATCGCTATTTGTGGGATGCCACTTCAGCGGTGGTAGAAGACAAGCGCTGCATGATCCATGCTGTTTATCAATCCAATGCCAGAGGTTGGCAGCATGCGGCCAAGAGTTCCAAGCATGTCATTGAGTTTACATCCAAGTTGCTGGGGCCTTATCCCTGGCCACAAATGACCAGCTGCCAGGGAATTGTTGGTGGCGGCATGGAATACCCGATGATGACCCTCATCGGTGTGACCGGTGGCAAGTTCGACATCTATTCCATCCATGCCCACGAACTCATCCACATGTGGTTTCCCATGCAGTTGGGCAGCAACGAAAAACGTTATGCCTGGATGGATGAGGGGCTGACCACTTACTGCACTAGTTTGGCGGAGGTGGATTTCTGGAACCACCCCAGGATGCTGAACCGGAGCCTGGCAGAATATCGCATGATGATGATGTTTGCCAATGCGGACGATTTGGTTTGCATGCAGCATGGTGATGCATACCCCTCGGAGATGGCCTATCAAATCGCCACCTATGGCAAGGCGGCGGCGGTGTTACATCAGTTGCAACACATGTTGGGCGACGAAGTGTTCTTCAAGGCGCTGAAGGAATACGTAGACGCCTGGCGCTATAAGCATCCCTACCCGGAGGATCTGTTTGCAGTCTTCAACCGAGTCAGTGGGCAGGATCTGAACTGGTACTTCCGCACCTGGTTTTATGAGTCCTGGTGGGTAGACCAGGCAATCAAGTCGGTGGAGTGCAAGGAAGACGAAACCTTGGTGGTGCTTGAGGATCTGGGGATGGCCACTCATCCTACTGTGCTTCTTGCAACCTATGGGGATGGGCGAACTGAAACCGTGTTGGTGCCGGTGTCCCATTGGTTATCAGGCAAGCGCAGCAAAGAACTGCGTTTGGCCACAGGGATCAAACGCCTGCAAATTGATCCTGCAGGCAGGGTGTTGGACAAGAGTCGGAACAACAATGTCTGGTCTGCCCCAGAGTCCGAGGAAGAGGAAGCCGTTGCAGATGATGCAGTAGAAGACGCAGAGCGCGACGAGGTTCCTGGTCCAAAGCAAGACTGAGCATCGATTCTAGGCCACGCAGACAAAGTCCCGCAGTTCCTTCTTGCCAATGGCCCTGAGCTGTTGCCGGATGAGGTTGCGCGGTCCTTCACCTGCCACTGATACCAGCAGGGGCAAGTTGGGAAGCTTGTCAATCTCGTCCACTGCTACAACCTTGGCGCCATGGATAGTATTGCCGATGCGGCCAGGATGCAGTTCCACAATGAATGCGGGATCCTTTCCCTGCTCCGTCAGGGTGCGTCGCAGGTTGCGGCCCGTGTTGCCATAGCCCCAAAGGATGTATTGATCATGCCCCTGCAGGTAGTTGTTGCAGAGATGAGCTGCCTTGCAGCGGGTGAACTGTTCCTGGCTGTAGGCAGGATGGCTTTGCGACAGGCGATCCTGGTGATGCCGCCACAGCAGCAGGCGTTTGGGCACCATGCCGATCTTGTGGCCCGCCGCCAACAAGCGCAGGATCAGGTCGTAGTCTTCCGGCCATCCCTGATCGCGATAGTCCATGATTTCTTTTCTGGCCATCAGGCTGGGGTGAGCAAGGGGGCATTCCACCAAAGCTTCTCGGCGGATGGCATCTTCGTCGTCAATGCCATTCATCCAATTCTGGTAGGCTTGCATCCCCGGCCCCAATTGTTGCGAAGGGAACAGTTTGACATGGCAGCCCACCGCCATGAGTTCGGGATCGTCTAGCAGAGCCTTTTGTTGCAGCTGCAAACGATGACGATGCATGATGTCGTCGGCGTCCATGCGCGCCACAATCTTGCTCTCGCACAGCTGTAGTCCATGGTTGAGGGTTGCCACCAGGCCGCCATGTGCCAGGGCGTGCAGCAAAAAGCGGGGATCCTTGCGGGCGTGCTGCCGACTGATTGCCAACGAGTCATCCTGCGAGCCGTCATCCAGGATCAAGCAACGATAGTCCGTCAAGCTCTGCCGCGAGATGCTCTGCAAGCATTGCGCCAGGGTGTTGCCGGCGTTGTAGACCGGCAACAGGATATCAACTGAGCACAGACTCAAACTGATCCAAAGCCCAGTCCAGCTCCTCTTGGCGGATCATCAGGGGTGGGGCGAAGCGGATGACATGGGTGTGGGTTTCCTTGCAGAGCAGACCTCGGTCCCGCAGGATTTCACAGTATTTACGAGCTCCACCAGCGCTTTCGTGCAGTTCAATGCCCAGCCACAAGCCGCGACCTCGCACTTCCTTGATGTGTTTGGATTTGAGTTTCTGCAGCTTGGCCAAGGCATGTTGTCCCAGCTTGGCGGAGTTCTGGATCATGCCTTCATCCACCAACACTTGCAGGGCAACTCTCGCCACCGCCGCTGCCAAGGGGTTGCCACCGTAGGTGGAGCCGTGGTCGCCAGGACGAAAGACCTGCAAGATGGATTCTTCCGCCAGAATGGCGGAAACTGGATACACGCCGCCGGAAAGAGCCTTGCCGATGATGGCGATGTCCGGGCGAATGTCTTCGTGCTCGAAGGCAAACATCTTGCCCGTGCGCCCCAGGCCGGATTGGATTTCATCCAACATGAGCAGGCACTTGTGTTCCTTGCACAGCTTGCTCAATTCCCGCAGGAAACCTTCAGGTGGAATGATGATGCCGGCTTCGCCTTGGATGGGCTCTACCAGGATGCCGGCAACATTGCCGTGCATGGCGGAACGAACAGCCTCGATGTCGCCGTACGGCAGCAGCTTGAAGCCGGGGGGGAAGGGGCCAAAGCCATCACGATACTGCGGTTCAGATGAGAAGCCGACGATGGTGGTGGTGCGGCCATGGAAGTTTTCGCCGAACACCAGGATCTCTGCCTGATCTTGCGGCACACCCTTCACTTCGTAAGCCCACTTGCGCGCTGCTTTGATGGCGGTCTCCACCGCTTCAGCACCGGTGTTCATGGGCAGGGTCTTTGCGTAGCCGGTAAGCTCCGTGAGTTCCTGGTAGAGCTTGCCCAACTGGTCATTGTAGAAGGCTCGGGAAGTCAGGGTGACCTTTTGCGCCTGCTCGGTCAGGGCTTGAATGATCTTCGGGTGGCAGTGGCCCTGATTGACGGCGGAGTACGCCGCCAGGCAATCCATGTACTTGTTGCCTTCCACGTCCCAGACCCAGACACCTTCGCCGCGCTGGATGACCACATCCAGGGGGTGGTAGTTGTGGGCGCCGAACTTGTTTTCCAGCTCAATATAATCCTTGCTCTGCATGGCGGGAGTATAGGCAAGGGTAGCCTGGAAGGTTATTGGTTCTTTAGAACCTTGCCTTTCGGGTAGTAGGTCTGCCAGGCCTGCAGGTAGGTGGGGATGTAGGGGAAGCGCTGCAGTTGGCTGTCGGTAGCCTTGGCCTTGCCAGTCAGCAGGTCATAGTCCTTGGGGTTGAAATCCTTCTCCGGCCGCTGGTAGACCATGACCGCTGCCTCTTCCTGCTGCCAAACCACCAGCAAAGGAATTCCATCCAGGACAAGCTCCAGCCGGGGCTGCTGATGCAGATGGGACATGGGGATGGCCAGGGTTTCTTCGCCGTGGCGTAAACCAATGGCCAAGGCCTTGCCCTCAGCCTTGCCCCTGGCCAGATCCTTGCTGGTGTAGAACCAACCCTTGTGCTGAACAGTGGGCATGTCCAACACCTTGGTCTTGGGGTGCATCTTCGCCCAGGTTTGCATGCTTACGAACACCGCCGGTAGCATGTCCAGGCGCTTGCCCTTGCTCTTGCCGTAGAGCGCTTCGCCGGTGATCTGACTCCAAAGAGAATTGGTCTCCTCATCCCACATGACCAGGTTTCGTTTGCGCAGACGACCGGAGACGCCCAGCCTGACTTTCTGGCTGCCAATGTTGCCGGCATAGACCATGCCGTTGAAGGTGAGGGGTCACCAATTCACACAGAAGGCAACGCCGGCGAATTCCTGGTTGACGATCTCCCGGTGGGGACCGCCCAGCATGTTGATGGGGTAGGCGTAGGCCTGCTTGCCCATTTCAATGCCGATGATCAGGTCCTCGTCCCTGACTTTGTCTTCCACGTCCTTACGTGAGCCGTAGCTTGCCGTCTTGATGGGCAGGAACTTCTTTGGCATCACCGCCTTGCCTGGCGCGTCCTTGCCCCAATCCGCTGGCAGCAGCCGCTCTTGTACGGACTGGACGCCACTGGGGCGGCTTGCCGGCTGGCTGCTGGGTTCTTGCAGGGAAGGGGTGGGGATGGAAAGAGAGAGGGCCAGCAGAATGGATGTGCTCATGGCCCCTGCATACGGGCTCTGGAAGATGCAGTACAATGCAATCCTGGAAATACACCAGCTGAGTTCAAGGTCTTTGCTGCGGCCAGGTGCCGCCTAGGAGGATTCTATGTTTGGCAAACCTTCGTTGATCACTCGCATTGCGGTGGGCAAGCTTCTCGGCCTGATCGTTGGCCTCCTCGGTTTCTTTGCGCTGCCGCACATCGTGCCTGAGGCCGATCCCATGCTGCGCTGGGGGGTGCTGCTCTGGTACATCACCTTGGGAGCCATCATCGGCGTTTTTGGTGTGTTCACCTGGCACCCGGTGTTGAAGTTGCCCATGCCCTGGTGGTTCCGCGCTCCCCTGGTGGGAGCGTGGATGAACTTCTTGCTGACCTTCTTTGCCTATGCGGCCATGGATCAGGTCATGCTGGCCATGTTTGGCGAGCAGGGCATGTTGCGCTCACCCTTCTGGTTTGTGCTGGAAGGGGCGCTGATCGGCTTGCTGATCGGCTACGGTGCCACCCGTTTTGGTGGTGAAGGGGTGGACACCGTAGGCCGATGACAGATCTTATGGCCAGATCGTGTTGGTGGTGTTGGCCATGTAGAAGCTGGAGCCCTTGATGATGGCGCCAGTGAAGTTGGCGTTCTCCAGGTTTGCGTAGGCGAAGTTGGTGCGCACTACATAGGACTCTAGCAGCGTGGCATCCATCAGGTCGGCGCTGTAGAAATTGGCACCGTAAAGGTTGCAGCCGTCCAGTTGTGCGTAGGCCATGTCAGCGAATGCAAAGTTGGAATATCGCAGGTCACATTTTACGAAGTCTGTATCGAACAAAATTGCATTTCTGAAATTGGTGAAGATGAATCTTGAGCCATGGATAATGGCGAAATTCATATCGGCGCCATTCAGGCGGGTGGCATAGAAGAGGCATCCGATGATCTGTGCGCCACCGAATTGGGTGCGGCGTAGATCTGACCCGATGAATGCGGTGCGCTTGATGAAGTCCGTATTGAAGTTGGCTCCTGCGCCGCAGACAAAGTTGAATCTTGAATTCTCAATCTGTGCGCCAGTGAAGTCTGCGTTGCGCAAGTGTGCGTAGTTGAGGTTGGAGCTGAAGAAATAGGCGGAGGAGAAATCGGTGCCTTCCAGGTTGGCCCGCTGCAACAGGGCGTAGTCCATGTTGAACTGGTGCAGGTCCAAGCCTGAGAGGTCTGCGCCCCGCAGGTCGATGACCACGTCCGGGTTGTCCCATCGCCAGATTTGCCATTCATCCGCATCTGCCGCAGACTTGAGGGCGGCGAGGACCACCGGGTCGCTGGCGCTGGCGGTTGCTGATAAACCGGCCCAAGAGCCGAGTAAAAGAACTGAAGAGCAGAGAAAGCTAGTTAGAGACAGTGATGACATATGTGGTTTGGTGTCTTGTTTCCGAAGGTGTTAGGTGAATGGAGACTCAGATTGCCGACGAAGAAGCCTACCCCACAAAATGCGGTTTGGCGCAAATCCCTCAGCGCCCATGGCAAGGGCGCTGACTGCTGAAGGCAGCTGGAACTGGGTGCTAACTCAGTGCTGTCTCAGTGACCTGCGGGTGCAGGTACTCCTCCAGGTCGAAGGAGTCCACGGCGATGGCGTTGGCCTGGGCCTGTTCTGCTTCCTGCATCAAGTCCGCTTCGGTTTGGCTGATGACGCCGGCGGTCACCGCCTGCGCTATGAGTTTGGCTGGCCGTGCCTTGGGCAGGTCCCCCTTGCGTACGGCGGTCTTGATCTTCTTGACGATGGCGTCAGTCTTCAGGTGCAGCTCAAAGGCGTGTTCCAGGCGACCCAGAGCTTCTTCCTTCTGCGTCGGCAGGAAGATGCCTTGGGTGTGGGTGTCTCGTTGCGCGCTGCTTTGTTGGAGAGCCCGGGCCACCTTGGAGCCCAAGTGGTCTGAGGGCATGGAACCTAGCGGATTGAGCCGGGCCCAGAGTGCCACGGGACCGCGCAGGATGCTGCCAAGGACGGGTATCCGCATGTTCTGGAAGAGTCCCTGGAAGGCTTCCTCCATCTGCGCCTGGCCATACTGCATGGACCAGTGCACAAAGGGCAGGTCTTCCGGCTTGCGGCCCTCGGCTTCGTAGCGGCGCAACACTGCGGTGCCCAGATACATCCAGGAGAGGATGTCGGCGAAGCGGCCGGTGAGCTTCTCCTTGCGCTTCAAGTTGCCGCCCAAGGTGCCCATGGCGATGTCGGACATGGTGGCAAAGGCAGCCGAAGCCCAGGATAGCTTGCGGTAGTACTTGGCAGTGGGCCCGCTTACTGGTGGCAAGCTCAAGTAACCACGGCTCAAATTCAAAAATACGGAACGGCTGAAGTTGCGGATCACATGGCCGACGTGGGAGAAGAAGGCGCGATCAAAGGCATTGGTGTCATTCTTGCTGGCAGCTTCGATTTCATTGAAGGCATGCGGGTGGCAGCGGATGGCGCCCTGACCAAAGATGATCATGGTGCGGGTCAGGATGTTGGCGCCTTCCACGGTGATGCTGATGGGCGTGCCAATGTAGGCCTGGGCCAACAGGTTGTTGGGGCCGCGGGAGATGGCTGCGCCGCCAAGCACATCCATGCCATCGTTGATCACCTTGCGGTATAGCTCAGTGAAGCTGAGCTTGGCAATGGCAGTGACCACCGGTGGTTTGGCACCGGAGTCCAAGGCACCACAGGTGTAGGTGCGGGCGGCTTCCATCAGGTAGGTGAAGCCACCAATGCGGGCCAGAGGCTCTTCAATGCCTTCGAACTTGCCAATGGACAGGCCAAACTGCCGGCGCACTGCGGCATAGGCACCAGCCACTCGGGAGACCAGCTTGGCACCGCCGGTGCTGGTTGCGGGCAAGGAGATGCCGCGGCCGGCGGCCAGGCATTCCATCAACATGCGCCAACCCTTACCGGCGCCCTCAGCACCGCCAATGATGGCGTCCATCGGCACGATGACGTCGTGGCCCTGGGTGGGACAGTTGTAGAAGGGAATGCCCAGTGGGTCGTGGCGCTGTCCCAGAACCACTCCCTCAGTGGTGGTGGGGATCAATGCGCAGGTGATGCCCGGATGCTCGCCTTGGCCACAGAGATTGTCCGGGTCTTCCAGGTGGAAGGCCAGGCCCAGCACCGTCGAGATGGATGCCAGGGTGATGTAGCGCTTGTCCCAATTCAGTCGCAGATAGAGTTTGCCGTCCTCTCCCTTGAACACTTCGCCCCGCGAACTGATGGCGCCGGCATCGGAGCCGGCCTGAGGTTCGGTGAGAGCAAAGCATGGCATCTCTTCGCCGCGAGCCAGGCGCGGCAGGAAATGTTGGCGCTGTTCATCGGTGCCAAAGTGCAGCAGCAGTTCCGCCGGGCCCAGGGAGTTTGGGACCATGACGGTGATGGACAGCGGCATGGAGCGGGAAGAGAGCTTTTGGATCACCGCCGAATGGGCCAGGGCACTGAAGCCAAGACCACCGAACTCCTTGGGGATGATCATGCCGAAGAAGCCGTTCTCCTTCAGGTAGGTCCAGACTTCCGTAGGCAGGTCACGGTTTTGGGTTACCTGCCAGTCGTTGGTCATTTTACAAACCTCTTCCACCTTGGTGTCCAGGAACTCCTGCTCCTCGGCAGTGAGGCTGGGATAGCTTTCCTTGAGCAGGCGCTTGAAGTCGGGTTTGCCCGAGAACAGGTCGCGATCAATCCAAACGGTGCCGGCTTCAATGGCGGTGCGTTCGGTCTGCGAGATCTCCGGCAACAGTTGCTGCTTCTTCATGAACTGCAGCACGTTTTGCGAGATCAAGGCACAGCGCAAGGGGCGCACATTCAGCAGGATGGCCAAGGGCACAAACAGGATCCATGCCCAGGTTGCGCCGGTGAACCAGAAGAAGGCCGTCAGGCACAGGGTCCAGAGCCACAGGCGTGCGCCTTGGAAGGACAACACTGCCAGCAGGGCTGCCGCCAGGGCCAGGTATTCAAAGGTCGATAGGGAATCAAGCAGGCCGAAAGTTTCCAAGGCTGGTTCCTCCAAGGCGATTAAAGGATGAACGGCATCCACCATGCCGCATTGTGCCTATATCGACCATTTCCCGCCAGGGCCATAAGCACTCGCTTGCTGATCATGGCCTTGGCTGGATCCATGTGTATATTCCGCTGCCACACATGTCTGATCTCACTGCATTGCTGCCCGAGCTGAAGAAGCTGCGCCATGATCTCCACCAGCATCCGGAGCTGGGGTTTCAGGAGCATCGTAGCCAGGCTCTGGTGATGTCCTGGCTGACGGAACATGGCTATGCGCCGCGAGCCTGCGCTGGCACTGGGGTGGTAGCGGATCTACATCCGGATCGCCCGGTGGATCTGGCTTTGCGGGCGGACCTGGATGCCTTGCCCATGCAGGAGGAGACAGTCTTACCCTACCGTTCGGTGCATGATGGAGTGGCCCACAAGTGTGGACATGATGGACACACGGCGATCTTGTTGGGGGTGGCAAAAATTCTGGCTGCCAGCAGGGATATGGGCGGAGCAAATGTGCGCTTGTTGTTCCAACCCGCTGAAGAAGGTGTGAATGGCGGCGGCGCGCGGGTCATGGTGGCGGAGGGTGCCTTGCAAGGAGTGCAGTCAGTTTATGGTCTGCACAATTGGCCCGGCTTCCCCAAGGGTCAGGTGCATGTTTGTGCTGGGCCAGTGATGGCGCAGGTGGACAATTTTCAAATCAAGGTGCTTGGCGAAGGTGGGCATGCCAGCCAACCGCATCTTTGTCGTGACCCCATTGTGGCAGCTGCGCAAATGGTTACAGCCCTGCAGACAGTAGTGTCTCGGAGTTTGTCTTGCAGTGAGAGTGCGGTTCTGACCGTGGGAAGCTTTCAGGCTGGTCGCGCCAACAACGTGATTCCATCCACTGCTACCCTACTGGGGACCATTCGCAGTTTTGATGCAGCAGTGCGGGCGCGGGTGCATCAGCGATTGCAGGAAGTGGTGCAGAGTGTGGCCGCCGCCATGGGAGTGCGGGCTGAATTGGACTTGCAACCGGAGTATCCGGTGCTGGTCAATGCTGCGCACTGTGTAGAAAAGGTGGAACAGGTCGCTGCAAAGGTGGTGGGGGCGGCGAATCTCAGTTCGGCAGGTTTGCCCATGTCGGCTTCCGAAGACTTTGCCTTTTTTGCCCAAGAGATTCCGGCAGCCTATTTCTTCCTGGGTGCTGGAGCAGAGACGGGGACGACTCCCGGGTGCCACCATCCGGACTTTGACTTCGATGACGATCTGCTGGAGATCGGCATACGTATGTTCCTGGGCTTGGCTGGTCGTTAGTTACTGTTAGAGCTGGGTAATCCCGTGCACCATTTTTTGCACCTGCGCCCGCTGATGGTCATCCAACAAGGCGTCGTCCAGGATGGCGCCGGTCAGGTCGGCGCCGCGTAGGTCAGCACCGCGAAGATTGACGCCCTTCATGTAGGCATGGCGAAGGTTTGCTCCAAGCAGGTTGGCGTTGCTCAGGTCGGCATCGCTCAAGTTGGTTCCTTCCAGGTTTGCATGTTCCAGATGCGCTCCGGACAGATGTGCATGGCTGAGATCGCTGCGGCTGAGATCAGCCTTGCGCAGGATTCCACCTTCCAGGTCCACTCCCACCATCCGCATGTTGGATAGGTTACGGTGGGCAAAGCTGAATCTGGCGGCGGCATGGGGCGAGGCCAAGAGACGGATAAGCTGCTCACGCTTCATAAATGTTCCTATTGGAAAAGAGACCGGGTGATTGAGCCCATGGCCTGCACACCCTCCAGACCGGCTAGGATAGCCGATTTCTGCCAATTATGGAAGTTCGCCGCTTTTTGCCCATGATACGGGCCTGCAGCGGTGTAAGCCCTTTAGATAGCCGCTTGGTTGCGAGTGGAACGGGGTTAAAGAATGAAGACTTGGATCTGGATTGGTCAATGTTGCTGGATGCTCCTGGTTCTATCAGGCTGCAGCCGGGAGCCTGTGCATGAAGCTTCCTTGCCCGTGAGGTTGGAGTATCGGGGAGCCTGGTTGGCGCCGCGTGAGGGTTATCCATTGCAATCCCGCTTTGGTCATCGAAGTCTGCGGGAGATGCAGGCCATGGGGGTGACGCATGTGGCAGTGGGGGTAGAAGTGCAGATGCCCGACTATCGGGAGCCAAAGCTGGTTTGGGGTAAGGGTGATGCTGACCTGCGCGCCTTCTTGCAGGAGCTGCACCGTTTGGGTTTGCAGTGCTTCTTGCTGCCGCGGATTGAGAGCCCTGATTTCTTCAAGCCTCCCTATCCATTTCGCGGCGACATTCAATTCACCAAAGTCGCGGACTGGTCGGCGTTCCACGATGTCACGCAGGACATGCTGCTGCATTACGCCAAATTGGCTGCCGAAGAGAAGGTGGCCATGTTTGGTTTGGGCTTGGAGCTGCGGCATAGCGTTGCTGATCATTCGCAGCGTTGGCGGCAGATCATAGCCAAGGTGCGTGAGGTGTATGCCGGCAAGCTCACCTACTCAGCCAATTGGTATGAGGAGTGGGAAGAAGTACAGTTCTGGGATGACTTGGACTACATCGGCATCGGTGCTTACTTCGAGTTGCGGCCTGGCAGTCATGAGTTGCATTCAGGACCAGCGAGCAAGCAGGTTTTGCTAGAACGATGGCAGCCCATCTGTGCTCGCATCGCCAAGGTGGCGAAGCACTTTGACCGGCCGGTGCTGTTCACGGAGATTGGCTACACTGGCTATGTCGACTGTGCGGAACGACCCTGGGAATGGGCTGGCAAGAAGGCCAAGGGGGTGGCGGTGGATCTGCAGGCCCAGGCGCGGGCTGTATCCGCCTTGATGGAGGTTGCCCGACAGCAGCCTTGGTTGCATGGCATGTTCCTTTGGCGCTTCTACACCCATGCCAGGTGGGTGGATGAAGGCGAGTATGGCTTGCAGGGTCGGCCGGCAGGAGCGGTGTTGGATGCGGCCTATCGAGCCAGATGACGAGAAAATCCGCGACGGTATTTCTTTCCCGCCGGTTACCTTGCGCGCCAATAACCATGCAATACCTCATCAAGACTGCTCTGGCTGCTTTCCTCCTTGCCGCCGCTGCCCTGGCACAGGCTCCCAAGGAATATGCCTTCTCCCCGGTCGACTTGCCCCCGGCAATTGACCTGATCGACCAGACTGGCTTGCTAAAACATGCAGGCTACCTGTCCGCCGACGAACTTGCTGGCCGCTACACCGGCAGTCCGGGCCAGTTCAAGGCAGCTGAATACATTGCCGAGCACTTTGAATCATTGGGGCTGGAACCCTTGGGAGATGCTGCTGGAGGGTCTTACCCACCTCAATTGCTTTACACGCAGCATTACCCGATTCTACGCACATCCCTGGATAGGGAAGCCACAGCCCTCACCGTGGGGGAGCAGAGCTTCGCCAAGGGCTTTGCCGTGCTCATGGGGGGAGGAAACGACGAATTGGACTTGTCTGGCACCTTGATTGATGCGGGCAGCGTGGGGCCTGGAGGCAAGGCCAAGAGTCTGAAGAAATTGGCCGGGAAGTTGCCGGTGGTCTTTGTGGGCTATAAGAAACCAGCCAAACCTCTCTCTCCCAGTCGACAGATGATGGGCTCCTACCGTCAGCTACTCAGCATCAAAGCGCGGGCCACCGCCTTGGCCGAAGCAGGGGCTGAAGTAGTTGTGTTCTGTTTCTTGGATAATGACTGCGTGTTGGCGTCCATGCTCAACAACTACAGCCTGTCGCCAGGCCAGGACCAGCTTGCCTACCAGGGCAAGGGGAGAAATGTTAACAGGGCATCTCGATTCCAGGCGCAGGCGCCCATGGTTTTCGCCTCGCAGAAGATCACCAAGATTTTGCAACAGGCCATGAAGAAAAGGAAGGCCAAGGGGCGACTGCAATTGCGGGTTCTGCGTGATGTGAAGGATGTTGCCTACAATGTGTGTGCAGTACTGCGCGGCTCTGATCCGAAGTTGCGCCATGAGGCCGTAATCTATTCGGCGCATATGGATCATATAGGGCTGCGCTTTGACGGCGATGCCTTCAACGGTGCCGATGACAATGCCTCTGGTTCTGCGGGCCTGATGGAGATTGCCCAGGCCTTTGCCGAGGCAAAGCAGAAGCCGCGGCGTTCCATCATCTTCCTGTCGGTGTCCGGCGAGGAGCTAGGCCTTTGGGGTTCGCATTACTATGCCAACAATCCCACCTGGCCCATGGATGACATCGTCGCCAACATCAACACCGACATGATTGGGCGGGTGGGGCCAGAATCGGCGGCGGCCCAAGTTACCGTGACTCCAAGTTTCCAGCACGGCAAGTATTCCACCATTGTGCAGGACGCCGCTCGTTTTGCTCCGCATCTGGGACTGGACCTGGTGAATGGGGATAAGTACTACTCCCGCAGCGACCACATCAACTTTGCCAGGCAAGGGGTGCCGGTGCTGTTCTTCTGCAGCGGCGAGCACGAGGATTACCACCAGGTCAGCGACCATGCTGACAAGCTGGACGGCGCCAAGATGGAGAAGATTGCCCGCCTGGCATTCCTCACCGGATGGCAGGTGGCCGGAGAAGAGGATCGACCCAAGGAGCTGGGCCGCCAGGGGGATTGGCTGGCGGATTAGGGGTCTGGCTCAAGAAGAGCTTCAGCTTTGGTCGAAGGAGACTTGATCTCTATATCAAGATATGTTGATATGCGCCCGTGCTGACTACTCTAGAGACCACGCTGAAGCTGCTATCCGAGCCCACAAGGCTCCGGCTCTTGGTGCTATTGTCGCTAGAAGAGCTTTCAGTACAAGAGCTTACAATGATAACTGGGATGACCCAGAGCCGCGTCTCCAACCAGCTGAGTCAGCTCAAGAGGGCTGGGTTGGTGCGGGATCGGCGGGAGGGGACCTGGAGCTTTCACAGTCTGGTGGAGCCAAATGAAGGCGGTCCCCTGAGTCCAGGCCTGTTTGAGGCGGTGATCCTGCCCTACCGGGACGACCCCAAGTCCGCCGCCGATCGGCGGGCCCTGGAGTCGGTGCGGGAGCAGCGGCGCAGTCGGAGCCGGGAGGCCCATGATCGCCTGGCACCACAGTGGGAGGAGATGGCCCATGGCTTTCGCAGCGGCATCATCCGCGAGCAGGCCTACGGTGCCCTGGTGCCCGCCGGTCTGAGCGTTGCCGACCTGGGTTGTGGTACCGGCTTCTTGTCATCCTATCTGGCAAACCGCGCCGCCAAAGTCATTGCAGTGGACCATTCTTCCGCCATGTTGCGTTTGGCCAAGGACAGCTTGCCTGCCCATGTCGAGTTTCGGCAGGGCGAATTGGATGACCTTCCGTTGCAGGACAATGAAGTGGATGCGGCCTTTGCCAATCTGGTATGGCACCATCTTGCTGACATGGCCAAGGCCGCCGCTGAAGTAGCCCGGATTCTCAAACCCGGTGGTCGCGTTGTCATTACCGATCTCATGCCCCATGAAATGGAATGGATGCGCGAAGAGATGGGGGACCTGCGTCTCGGCTTGCGGCCGGATGCAGTCATTGGTGAGTTGGCCCGAGTGGGCTTTACCGATCTGGCCTGGGAGCCAGTAAAAGAAAAATACGAAGTCGTGGGAAGCCAGGGTCAGCTTGAGAGCTTGGACCTGTTTCTCGTGCGTGGAATTTGTTCGAAGTAAGACCTGACTCGCATGGCGAGTCCACCATAAGGATAGAAATATGACACAGGATACTGCCAAGAAGCCTGCCTATAAGGTGGCTGACATCTCCCTGGCCGGTTGGGGCCGTCGGGAAATCGAAATCGCGGAAAACGAAATGCCAGGACTGATGGCTCTGCGCAAGAAGCACGCAGCTGCCAAGCCCTTGAAGGGCGCTCGCATTGCCGGCTGCCTGCACATGACCATTCAAACCGCTGTGCTCATTGAGACCCTCACTGAGTTGGGTGCTGATGTGCAGTGGAGCTCTTGCAACATCTTCTCCACCCAGGACCATGCTGCCGCAGCCATTGCCGAGAAGGGCGATGTGCCTGTCTATGCTTGGAAGGGCGAGACTGAAGAAGAGTACGAGTGGTGCATTGAGCAAACTCTGGTGTTCCCAGATGGCCAGCCCCTGAACATGATCCTGGACGATGGTGGTGACCTGACTAACATTGTTCACGACCGCTATCCCCAGTACCTGGATGGCATCAAGGGCCTGTCTGAGGAGACCACCACTGGTGTGCACAACCTTTACAAGCGCTTTCAAGCCGGCACCCTGAAGACCCCGGCCATCAACGTCAACGACTCGGTGACCAAGAGCAAGTTTGACAACCTCTATGGTTGCCGTGAATCCCTGGCCGATGGCATCAAGCGTGCTACCGACGTCATGGTGGCGGGCAAGGTTGCCGTGGTCGCCGGTTACGGTGACGTTGGCAAGGGCTGCGCCCACTCCCTGGCCAGCCTGGGTGCGCGGGTGATTGTGACCGAGATCGACCCCATCACTGCTTTGCAGGCCGCTATGGAAGGCTTTGAAGTCACCACCATGGAAGAGGCTGCCCACCGTGGCAACATCTTTGTCACCACCACCGGCTGCCGCGACATCATCACCGGTGAGCACGTCATGGCCATGCCGGAAGATGCCATTGTCTGCAACATCGGGCACTTCGATCTGGAAATCGACGTGGCTTGGATGAACAGCAATGCCAAGGAGAAGGTGGAGGTGAAGCCACAGGTGGATCGCTACACCATGAGCAATGGTCGCCATGTCATCCTGCTGGCGGAAGGTCGTCTGGTGAATCTGGGTTGCGCCACTGGCCACTCCAGCTTTGTCATGAGCAACTCCTTCACCAACCAGGTGCTGGCGCAGCTTGAGCTGTGGGAGAACTCCGACAAGTATGAAATCGGAGTGTTCGTGCTGCCCAAGGCCCTGGATGAAGAGGTTGCCCGCCTGCACCTGGCGCACCTCAATGTGAAGATGACCAGGCTGACGCCTGCCCAGTCTGAGTATCTGGGTGTGCCAGTGGACGGGCCCTACAAGCCTGAGCACTACCGCTACTAAGCCAGTAGCCCACGGCGACGGCTCCGGGTGTGTCACATGCCCGGAGCCGTTTGCTGTACTCGCTTGCACCCTGGCAGATTGCTACAGTAGGGGCGATGAAAGTAGCCTACCTGGATTGCTTTGCCGGATGTGCCGGCGATATGTGGGTGGGAGCCCTGTTGGATTTGGGTTTGGAGCTCTCAGCTTTGCAGCCTGCCGTGCGGAGTTTGGGGCTCACCGGAGTGGAGATCCAGGCGCAGAAGGTGCAGCGCAGTTCTTTGGCGGGAACCCATTTCCAGGTGCTGGTCCCGGACAGTAAGCAGCCGCATCGTCACTTGTCTGACATCCAAGAGATCCTGGCTCGGGCGGATCTCCCTGCGCAAGTTCGCCAGCAGGCGGATGCGGTTTTTCTGGCCTTGGGTCAGGCCGAAGCCAAGGTGCACGATCAACCTCTGGACAAGGTTCACTTCCATGAAGTGGGAGCTGCCGACACCATTGTGGACATCGTCTGTGCGGTCCTTGGTAGTCATTTGCTGGGCATCGAAAAGTTCTATGCTTCTGCGGTGGTAACGGGTCGGGGCACAGTGGTCTGTGATCACGGCGAAATGCCAGTGCCGGCGCCCGGCGCCCTGGGCAATCTTACAGGGGTGCCGTTGCGCTGGGGGGCCCCCATGGGTGAATGCGTCACTCCCACCGGCGCAGCCCTGTTGAAGGTCTTGGTGGCGGAGTTCGAGCCAGAGCTGTCCTGGGTGCCAGATCAGGTCGGCTATGGCGCTGGTACTCGGGATCCCAAGGATCATCCCAACCTGCTGCGTATCACCCTGGGGCAGGAGCAGGACCCTGGTGCCAGCTCGGCCTTGTGGGAGGTGCAGTGCAACCTGGACACAGCCACCGGTGAGGGGTTGGCCTTCCTGCTGGAGGGGCTGTTGCAGCGTGGTGCGGTGGATGCATTCACCACGCCGATCTACATGAAGAAGGGCCGGCCGGCTTATCAGGTCAGCGCCCTGGTGGATGATGCCTGCCGCCTGGCGGTAACCAACTTCATGCTGGAGGAGTCAACCTCTCTGGGGGTGCGTCTCCACCGCGTGCAGCGTCAGGTTCTGCAGCGTTGGCAGGTCACGGTAGAGACCGATCTGGGACCGGTGCTGTGCAAGGCCTGTCGCTTGCCCTCGGGTGTGGAACTCAAACGTCCGGAAGAAAGCGAGGTCTTGCGTCTGATGGTGGCACAGGGTCTGGGGCGTGGTGAATTGCTGCGTCGCTTGCTGCCACAGCTTGCCTGATGGCCTCTGGCTTCGATTCAGCGCAATCTTTCAGGTGACGGGGCGCCTGCGGTGGCGTAGGATGCGCACGGTCGGTCGGTGGCTGTCAAGAAGCCCAGTGACACCCGTAGTAAGGTGATTCTGGCGGCATTCCGGCTGGATAGGAGACCCCATGTCCGAGAATCCCCCGAAGATTGCCCCGAAGAAGGCCCGGCTGCAGCTGGGAGACCAGGAGATTGAGCTTCCCGTGCTAGTCGGCACGGAGGGTGATCTAGCCATTGATATCCGGAATCTGCGTGCGCAGACCGGAGCCATCACATTTGACCCTGGCTATGCCAACACCGGTGCCTGCACCAGCAAGATCACCTACTTGAACGGGGAGGAAGGGATTCTGCGCTATGCCGGCTACCCCATCGAGGTCCTGGCGGAGAAGAGCCATTTTCTCGAAGTCGCCTGGTTGTTGATCCATCAAGAACTGCCAACTCAGACGCAGTTGTCGGAGTTCGAGAATGAGATCACCTACCACACCATGCTGCATGAGGATCTGAAGCGATTCTTTTCCAGCTTGCCCAAGGCCGGGCATCCCATGGCAATTTGTGCCGCCGCTGTCGGTGCCCTTTCCACCTTCTACCAGGATGTTCAATTTGACGATCCGGATGAAAGGCGGTGGGCGGCTGCAGTTCGCTTGCTGGCAAAGATGCCCACCATTGCGGCGCATTCCTACAAGCACAGCGTTGGTCAGCCATCGGTTTATCCGCGTAACACCTTCTCCTATTCGGAGAACCTCTTGCACATGATGTTTGCTACCCCTTGTGAGGAATACACGCCCTCACCGGTAGCAGCCAAGGCATTGGACCTGTTGCTCATCTTGCATGCGGACCATGAGCAAAACTGCTCGACCAGCACGGTGCGCACGGTGGGGAGTTCTCATGCCAACCTGTTTGCCAGCGTCTCTGCCGGCATCTCGGCGCTATGGGGCTCACTGCATGGTGGTGCGAATCAGAAGGTCATCGAGATGCTGATTTCCATCCGCGATGGCGAACGGTCTGCCAAGGACTTCATGGAGATGGCCAAGGATCGCAAACAAGGAGTGCGCTTGATGGGATTTGGGCATCGTGTCTACAAAAGCCATGATCCCCGGGCGAAGATCTTGAAGGTAGCATGCCATGAAGTCCTGCAGACCATGGGGACCTCGAACCCTCTGTTGGATATTGCCTTGGAGTTGGAGCAGATTGCCTTGCACGATGACTATTTCGTGCAGCGCAAGCTCTACCCCAATGTGGATTTCTACTCTGGCATCATCTACCAGGCTTTGAACATCCCCATTGGCATGTTCACCGTGTTCTTTGCCCTGGGGCGGCTGCCCGGATGGATTTCGCAGTGGTTGGAATTCCACCGGGATCCGGATTCGCGCATCAGCCGCCCGCGCCAGGTCTATCAAGGCCATGGCCAACGGGAATACCTGCCCTGCAACAAGCGCTAGTCTGCAACTTGCTAGTCGTTGGCGCGGGCCGAGTAGTCACCAGTCTCGGTGCTGATCTTGATCTTGTCGCCAACCTTGATGTGGGCTGGAACCTTCAAGGTGTAGCCGGTGCTCACCGTGGCGCTCTTCTGCAAGTTTGAAACGGTGTCACCCTTTACGGCTTCCTCCGCTTCGGTCACTTCCAACACAACAGCGCTAGGCAGCTCGAGGGCGATGGCAGAACCTTCAGCAAAGATGACTTGCATATTGTCACCCTCCGCAATGAAGCGCAGGTTGTCTTTGACCATGGCCTCATCCAAGTGGAACTGGTCATAGTTCTCGTTGTCCATGAACACATAGCCGCTGCCATCCTTGTACAGATATTGGCATTCCTTGTGATCAAGGAAGACGTTTTCCAAGCTGTCGCCGGTGTTCATGCGAACTTCCTTCTGACGACCTGTGCGTAGATTGCGAAACTGAAGGTGGTTGATGGCCTGGCCTTTGCCAGGAGTCGTGTGGGTGTACTTCATGATCTGAAGCAACTCACCGTCAATACGAACAACCATGCCACGTCGGGCTTCCGTGACTTTAATAGCCATTGCTGATACTAGATTTGGTAAGGGGTCTGGTGAAAATGGGGGAAGGCTGGCGCAAGAGGTTAGTACTGCTTGCGGCGACTTGAAGCGGCGATCCCCAGGGCTTTGCGATATTTCGTAACCGTTCGGCGGGCAATATGCACCCCTTTCTCTCCCAGGATCTCCACTAGTTGGTCATCTGAATAGGGGCGCAGACGATCTTCCTTCTCAACGATTCCCTGCAGCATCAACTTGATGGCTTGTTGGCTCATGGCCTGGCCGCTATCGGTGATGGTGCCGCCGGAGAAGAAGCGTTTCATCTCCATGATGCCCTGTGGCGTCTGAATGTATTTGCCCGAGACCGCCCGGCTTACAGTTGAGATATGCACGCCGACGGCATCTGCCACATCTTGCATCTTCATCGGCTTCAAGGCTTTGGTGCCCTCACGGAGGAAGCCGGGTTGACGCTTGACGATTTCGGCGGCGATGCGATGTACGGTGTTTTGTCGTTGGTGAATTGACTCGATGAACCACTTGGCGGCCTCGATCTTGCGCTTCAGATATTCACCAATCTTGGGGTCATTTTTGGCTTCTTTCAGCAGGGTTCGGTAGGCCGAGGAAATGCGCAATTCAGGGATGTCGCCCCGCAGGCTGCTGACTTCAAATTTTCCTTCTACCTCCTCAACGATCACATCAGGGGACACTACGCCATTCACCGAATGGCGGAAGCCAGAGCCTGGTTGTGGATGCAGGTGAATGCGCAAAAACTCCCAGGAGTCTTTGATCTCCTCGATGTTGGCGCCGGTGTCCCGGGCAATCTTCGGCAGCTTGTTCAGCGCCAGATCATCCAGGTGGTGCATGACCAGCTTGCGAGTCAATGGGCTTACATAGGTCATGCGGTCCAGCTGCAGCAGCAGACAGTCCTGCAAGTCGTGGGCGCCTACGCCTGCTGGGTCCAGGCTCCGCATCAGGCTGATGCCTTCCTCCGCCAGTGGAATGGGAATGTCCAGATCCATGGCAACCTGTTCCGCTGAATCCGTCAGGCGTCCATCATCATCCATGGAATAGATAAGATGCTCGGCCACCGTGTGCAGCTCCGGTCGGATGTCCATGGTGTTGATCTGGTCGAGCAGATACTGCGCCAGGGAATCCTCCGGCCCCGGCGTGTTGTAGAGCATCTCATAGCGGCGTTCAGCTTCTTCTTGATTGGGCTGATAGCTGCCGATGCGCTCGGTGCGTTCTTCCAGACTGTCGAGCTCCTGAGAAATCTGGGTCTCCAGATCTTCGGAATAGCGTTCTTCGCCATCAGTACTCGGCGCTTGTTCCTGGAAGCCGTCTTCCGATGACTCAGGGCTATCCTGACCTTCCACCAATTCCAGGAAGACGTTCTCCGACAGCTCCTGTTCCACTTGCTCCCGCAGCTCCTGCATTGGGCATTGCAGAATCTTCATGGCTTGAATCATCTGCGGCGACTGAATCAGTCGTTGCTCGGTTCGGAGTTGTTGACTCAGGCCTAGGCGCATCGGGATCTTGGTGAACTCATGAAATGACTGCAGGCCAATTGACCATTGCAGTAAGCCGGCAAATTATCGCATGTCGGCCTTTCAGTATAGCCGCCATTTTGCTGGAGGTATTGTCCTCCCATCCCATGGGAAGATCCTTCAGCGGCCTATGCCACCAAGGTTGCCATACAATGCCAGGTAGAATGAGATGATCATGTAAATGCAGCTGCCGTAGACCAGAGCCTGCAGGGTGAGGCTGAACAGGAAGGCCAAACGCTGCAAGTGGGCTTGCAAGTGTTCCTGCCGCAAGCCAAGGCTCCGTTGCATGGCGTTTTCCAAGTCTCCAGCAGTCTCTGCCGCTTGCAGGATCTGTAGGGAGTCCGGGTGCAGGGCCTGGGCGGATTGTAGGGCTTCGACGAAACCTGACTGCTCTTGGCAGAGTCCCTGGGCTTGCTGCAGTCGTTCCTTCACCCAAGCCACCGGGCAGGCAGTGATGGCCTTGCTATGGGCTGAAAGCAGGGGGATGCCCGCCACGTAGAAGTCATGCAGAGCTCGCAGGTAGGGCAGTTCTCCCAGATCCCAGGCCAGATTGCGTAAGGTGCTGAAGCGGCTAGGGCCGTGGCCATGCCTCCATCGCTGCCTGAGCCAGAGCCCAAGGCCGATCGGCACTAGCCAGATCAGCCCGTACAAGGCCAGGCTGAGGAGAATCGGGCGGTGCCGAAAATGTCCTTCCAACAGGATGACTGGCCCCAGCAGCATGAGCATGACTGCCGGCCGGGTCAGGCTGCGCAGCAGCATTTTCAGGGTCTGAGCCTGGAATTCCCAGTTGGCGGCCAGCCGACGCAATGCGGCAGGCAGGGCGCCAGCCTCTTCGGCGGCCTGCAATGCCATCTGTTCATGGGCTTGCAGGGGCAGGCCCTGGCGGAGAAGGCCGATGACCAGGCTCTGGCTGCCAGGGTCGTCCAGGATGTGGGCGGCGCTGAGGCCGGCGTCCAGTGATGCCGCCGTATTCATCAGCAGGGGAGCCTGCGCCGCCCGCTTGAAGGTTTGGCCGAGCATGGGCTTAGGATAGATAAAAGACCTTGGCTTGTCAGTGTCTGCTTACAACAGGAGGAAGGGCCTTGCTATGGCGGAGACAGCTGTGGAGACTGTGGAGAGCTGTAGAAAACTGTGGAAATAGTGTTGAAACCTCTCCAAATTGGGGCATGATTCTTCGCCCTAGCTCACTGGAGCAGGGAATGTTCATCTTCTGCCTGGAAGATGGCAACCTCGAGTTTGGGAAGTCTAGAAGTGCCTGTTCAAGGTGCCTGTGGTCAGCCCAGGTGAGAGTGAAGTTGAACAAGCAGTTTATACAAGAATATTGATACAAGCGGTACGAAAGGCTGTGAGGTGGGGACCTGATTAATCCCCCTCCCTAACCGCCCTCTCCATCTCATAGCTTTTCCCGCATTCAGGGCCTCAGCACTGACCGGCTGAGGCCCTTTTTTTATTCCGCTTGCTTGCCTGGATTGACGATAGAGTCCCTGTCTCATGGTGGTTATGGCCCTTGCATGGTAAGGTCAGGTTGTGAACGTGAGAAGTTGGCCAGCCAGAGGATGAAGTTGGCAACCGATCAAGGGGATCACGGTTAAGTCATGTCAGTTCCAGGGTTTCGTAAAGCGAGTCAAGGCAGTCAGGGGTTTGGAGGCTTCGGCCACGAAGGCCCCGTTGCGGGTTCACCGTTTTCTCAGGCGCAGATCCTGCATCTGATGAAGACCGAGTTTGCTCGCGCCCGCCGCTACAGCTACCCGGTGTCGGTGGTGCTTCTTGGCGTGGATCGTCTTGGTGCCCTGGTGGACATGCATGGTTCGCAACTTCGGGAAGTGGTGCGCAAAGAGCTGGGCAAAATGGTGCAAGAGAAAACCCGTGGTGCCGACCATCTGGGTCTGGTCAGTGATGAGCGCTACCTGGTAGTCATGCCACACACCGATGAAGAGCAGGCCACCCTGGTTGCCACACGGATTCTCAAAGCCTTCAAGCAGTTGGAAGTCAAGATTGGTAACAGCGAACTGGCTCTGACCTTGAGCATAGGTGTGGCTAGTTGTGAGGATCGAGACACGCTGTTTTTTGACACCATGCTTTCGCGGGCAGAGGTTGCTCAGGGTGCCGCAGCAGATTCCGGTGGTGATGCACTCGTTGCATTTGCGGCTAGTCTGGTCAAGGAACCCAGACCACTCAACGTCAAAAAAATGCCGCCAGAGCCGGATGCTGGATGAAGATCCTCCTGGTCGAAGATGAAAAGACCATTGCTGTCACCCTGACCGACGACTTGTTGGGTGCCGGCCACGAAGTCGTGCACACTCCTGATGGCAGCGAAGCATTGAAATTGCTGCGGGATTCCACCTTTGACTGTGTGGTTACGGACGTGCGTCTGCCAGGCGCGGATGGGATGGCCGTGTTGAAAGCGGCCAAGGAGGCTCGTCCTGATACCGAGGTCCTGGTCATGACAGCCTACGCCACCATCGAATCAGCAGTAGAGGCAATGCGGTCAGGTGCGGATGATTACATTCAAAAGCCATTCCTGAACGATGCTCTGCTGGAGCGGTTGCAGCGCATTGGACACTATCGTGCCTTGGTGGATGAGAACCGCCGTCTGCGAGCAGATTTGCAGGGAGACAAGGGGCTGCCAGGGGTGGTGGGGCAGAGCCGTGCCATGCAGGATGTCTTCAAGGTAGTGCGCACCGTGTCGCCGACCGAGGCAAGCATCTTGATTCAGGGGGAGAGCGGTACTGGCAAAGAATGCATTGCTCGCGCCATCCATAAGTTGTCAACCAGGTCAGAAGAGGCGTTTGTTGCCTTGTCCTGCGGCGCTTTGCCGGACACCCTGCTGGAGACCGAGCTGTTTGGTCATGAGAAGGGTGCCTTTACCGATGCCGGTAAGATGCGTCGTGGGCGCTTCGAGCTAGCCAACCATGGCACGATCTTCCTGGATGACATCGACGACATGCCCTTGCAGACTCAAGTCAAGCTATTGCGTGTCATTCAGGAACGAGAGTTTGAGCGGGTTGGCAGTGAGACAACCATTCAAGTTGATATCCGCCTCATTTCGGCGACCAAGACTCCACTCTTGGATCTGGTGAAGAAGGGTAAGTTTCGCGAAGACCTCTACTACCGGTTGAATGTGGTGCCGGTCAACTTGCCGCCGTTGCGGGACCGTGAAGGTGACGTCGCCTTGCTGGCCCAACACTTCATCAGCAAGTTGGGCGAAGGGCGTATTTATACAGTGAAGGCCGATGTCCTGGAGACAATGTCCCAATACTCATGGCCGGGGAATGTGCGAGAGTTGGAAAATCACATTGCCCAAGCCATCGCTATGTCAGGGAGTTCTAGCATTCTGAAGAAGGCGCATCTGCTGCCAGTGGATAAGTCCCGGCGGGCAGCTTTGACGCCACCGATGGAGCTCTCGACTCTACGTGAAGTGATGGTGGAAGCTGAGCGGGCTCATCTGCGCAAGGTGCTGAAATCCCTGGGTGGTCATCGTACCAAGGCCGCTTCTGTGTTGGGGATCAGCCGCAAGGTGCTGTGGGAAAAGCTGAAGGACTACGGCATCGAATGATTGGTGCATGCCTGTCCGTATTGCTTTGCTGTGGCCTGTTTGCGCAAGGCCTGGCGGGGCAGTCGGAGTCTGGCTTTTCCACTGTGCTTTGGTTGCACGGTGGGCCGCCGCGGAATGACGATTTCTTTGCTACGGTGAAGTCCCTGGGGTTTTCCGCCGTCAGCGTCTCTGGTGGCGAAGATCCAGCTTTGCCCGGCAAGCATGGCCTGCGTTATTACCATGACCAGATCATGGGCAAGGGTGTCCTGGAGCTGCGTCAACAGCAATGGGAAGCCTCACTGCATGCCTATGAGAAGAGCAGGCATCGTGACGCTCTGCAGCGGCCGGCCTGCCTGTCCAGTGCAGAGACGATGACCGATATGGTGCGGCTATTGGCGGAGCGGTTGGAGCAGACTCTTTCACATCAACCTATTGCGGTCTCATTGGCGGACGAGATGTCGGTGACTCGCCATGCCAACCCTCTGGACTTTTGTTTTGCCCCGCCCAGCCTGCGCAGCTTTCGTCAGTTTGTAGCCGCAAAATACGGCGACATTGCTTCGCTGAATTTGGCTTGGGAAACGGAATTCGACAGCTATGAGCAGTTGCATCCCTATACCACAGATGAGATGCGAGAGCGAGCGGGGTTGCTGCGTGGTTTGCCGCATAACCTGCGCCCCTGGGCTGACCACCGTGCCTTCATGGATGCTGAGCTGGCCAAGCTCGTACGGATTTTGTTGCAGCAAATCCGCCGGCACAGTGATGACCTGCCCTGTGGCCTTACTGGCGTCCAGCCGCCATCGGCTTTTGGTGGACACGATTATCAGCGCTTGTTGCCGCACCTTGATTTCTATGAGGTTTACGACATTGGTGGTGCCAGGGATCTAGTGGTGTGATGCGCTCTGTTGGGGCATTTTCAGTGCAGCGCGTGCGCGACCGACTTTTTCGAGGATCTCGTCGGCGGCCTTGGTCCAAACAATCGGCTTCGGATCGTCGTTGTGGTTATCGATGTAGTCCATGATTGCTTTCTTGAGTTGAGGGACGCTGCGAAACGCGTCGCGCTTCAGGCGTTTTTGATCAAGATTGCGGAAAAACCCCTCCACGATATTGAGCCACGAGCTGCTTGTCGGGATGAAGTGCATGTGGAATCGCGGATGGCGCTTCAGCCACCGCTTAACCTTCTCATGCTTGTGTGTGGCGTAGTTGTCGGCGATGACGTGCAGATCGAGTTCAGCTGGAGTTTGCTCGTCGATCATTCTCAGGAACTTGATCCACTCCTGATGTCGATGTCGCTTCATGCAGGTTGCGATCACTTCGCCGTGACCCAACTCGATCGCGGCGAACAAGGTGGTTGTTCCGTTCCTCTTGTAGTCATGAGTCATCGTGCCGCATCGGCCCTTGACCAGTGGAAGGCTCTTCTGGGTCCGATCGAGAGCCTGAATTGACGTCTTTTCGTCCGCGCTAAAGACGAGTGCATTCTCGGGTGGATTCAGGTAGAGACCTACCACATCGCGCAGCTTCTCTTCGAACCGAGAATCGTTGCTGACCTTGAACGTCTTCACCAAGTGAGGTTTCAGACCGTTGGCCTTCCATGTGCGGTGGACCATCGACTGCGTGATTCCCATCTCCTCTGCAAGGAGTCGCGTGCTCCAGTGTGTCGCGTTCGCGGGGATCTCTTGCGTAGTCATGCGGATGATCTCACTCTCAACTTCCTCGTTCGCACGGGGACGACCTCCCCGAGGAAGGTCCTTCTCTATACCAGTGAGGCGATGCTCGCTGAAGCGGTTTCGCCAACGCCCCACAGTGTGTCGCTTGACCCTCATCTCCTCAGCTATATCCGCATTCGAGTAGCCATCAGTGGCAAGAAGGATCATTCGGGCTCGCTGAGCTTGCCTCACCGAAATTCTCCGACTGCGTGACCAATTCGTCAGGGTGCTTCGCTCGCTCTTGGTAAGTTGAATCTCTACTGCAACGCGCATCGTCTTGCCTCCAACGATACCTACGCACCGCAAGCGTAGGGAGGCTTAATATAAAGGCCTACTAATTCTGCGTCATACCACTAGCCATGTGCATGGCTCCAGCCTCAGCCGTTCAGTTCGTAACTTTGTTTCCGCCCAAGGCAAGTGAACCCGCGGCATTACTGCAGGCTCGCCTGGCAGATTTTTTAGCCCATGGCATGAGTGGAGTTGTGGTTTGGAGTGCGGGCCATGTTTTTCAGGAAGACGGCAATATAAGCCCCTTTGGCAATAACCTGTCCCAAGCCATGCAATCCGTGCAAAAGGTGCAGCCGCACTTTGCTGGTGCCGAACTGCAACGCTCATCGGTTTGGCTGCTGGAATCCCAGGCCAGTGTGCGGGCTCACTGGATGTTGGACTCATGGCAAGATGGCAAAACATGGATCCGTAGATTCTCTTCTTATGAGAAAGAGCACAGTACCAGCTTGGCCAGTCGACATTCTTGGCTGCGCTTGTTGGAGGATTTGGGCCTGCAAGGTCGCTTGGTGTCCGATGTGGATCTTGCCGTCCAGCTGGCAAAGCAACCACCGAAGGTATTGGTTTTGCCCGCAGTCATAGCCCTCTCTGACAACAGTGCTGCAGCCATCACCGCCTATGTGAAAGCTGGCGGAGTGGTGGTGGCGGACCATGGTCTTGGCATCTATGACGAGGATCTGCGGCTGCGAACAGAGCCCGCTCTGGACTCTTTGTTTGGCATTCGCAAACGGCAAGTCCATCGGCAGCAAATGTTGGTCTCTCAGGGCAAGGCAGACGCTGCCGGACGTTTACCTTCTGGTTTGGCCGCAGCGGAGAGGGCGGTTCAAGCCGAACTTGCTGAGCCTGTGCAGCAGTTTCAAATCCAAATCGAGGGGAAGTTGGGCAAGGGGCGCGCCTTTTATCTGAATCTGGCCGTCTGTGAGTACGCAGGCATGCGCTTGTTGCAGGAGCAGGCAAAGGCAACCTTGGACCTGCGCCGCCGCCTGCGCTGGATCCTCGCTGGAGCTGGAGTGACCCCAGGGGTAGAGCTGCGTGCGCCCGGCATGCCCACTTGCCTGGAGAGATTGTTCCTACGGGCTAAAGATGGCCGCCAACTCCTGGCCCTGCGGGTCAATGCTCTTTCCGATCCAGAACTCTTGCAGCAATTGTCGGTAAAAGGTGCAAGACCTGTCTTTCTGCGCTTCAAGCGGCCGCATAAGCTCACCGACCTGCGGACCGGTCAGCACTATGCTGCGGCGGCGAAACATGAATTGCAATTGGACATCTGGCAGGGTCTGTTCCTGCAGGTGGAAGCTGTGGACTGATGGATAAGATTCTGGGTTCCAAGATAGAGCTGGCGACGGATGACGATCGGGCTAGGACCATCTTGTTCTCTGATTTGCACCTGGGGCAGGATACCAGTCAGGCGTTGGCTTGGTTTTCACAGCTGTTGGCTCAAGCTGCTACCCAGGCAACGAGCACTCGGGTTGTTATTCTGGGTGACTTGTTTGATGCCTACACCGGTCCCAAGCAAGCTCGCGTGCAGGCCTGGGCTCAGGTGGTTCAGGAATTGCGGCGAACTGCGGCGGCCGGAGTTTCGGTCAGCCTTCTGCAGGGCAATCGCGACTACATGTTGGACAGCAAGTTTGCAGAGATGAGCGGTTGCCGGGTGGTGGAGGGGGGGCTGCGAATTCGGCTTGGTGAGCGGCAATGCCTGTTACTGCATGGTGACGAACTATGTCAGAATGATCTGCCCTATCAGAAATCCAAGCGCTATTTGCGCCACCCCGTGACCAAGGCTTTATTGCGAAACCTCCCCTTGGGCGTGGCCTTGCACCTGGCAGGCAAAGTCAGAATGCGAAGCAAGAAGTCTATCGTGTCTGGAGATCAAGAGCGTTTTTGGCCGGTAGAATGGGCTTTGCGCCAGGTGTTTGCCGGCCAGCAGGACATGCTGATCTTTGGCCATATCCATCATGCAACCCGCGGTCAGCTGGCAGATGCGGGGGAATTTGTGGTGTTGCCTGCCTTTGATGAAGCAGGTGTGCACTTGATGCATACGGATGGTGAGCTTTACTACCGTAACCTGGAGGGGCAACGCCTTCCGGATTTTCCCCCACGACAGTTTTCTTGATATGGCATCTGGATCTCCAGTACAGCAGGTAGTCACTATCGACGGCCCATCTGGCTCAGGCAAGAGTTCGGTGGCTCGTGCTTTGGCCAAGCGTTTGCGGTTTCGCTATCTGGACACCGGAGCCATGTACCGTGCTGTGACATGGTATTTTCTTAGCGAGCAGATAGCCGATGCGGTTGCAGATGCAGATGTTGAGCCTCTGCTTGAGAGCATGGATCTGCACATTGATGATGCCGGCAATGTGATCCTGAATGGTCAGGATGTGACTGTGCACCTGCGTTCACGCGAAGTGGAATCCAGGGTTTCAGCTGTTTCAGCCAGGCCCTGCGTGCGCAAGGTCATGCGGCGACTCCAGCGCCAGATGGCTGAGCGTGGTCCGCTGGTGACTGAAGGTCGCGATATGGGGTCGGTAGTCTTTCCCCATGCCCGCTGGAAGTTCTTCATGGATGCGGATCCGCAGGAGCGAGCCCGTCGCCGACTGTTGGACTTTCAAGCTCGGGGCCGCCAAGTGACTCAGGCTGAGGTGCAGGAGGAAATGGCCATGCGGGATAGCTTGGACAGCAACCGGGAAGATGCGCCCCTGGTGCGAACCGATGCGGCGACCTATGTGGACACCACGGGACTGAGCGAGTCAGATGTGTTGGACAAGATTCACACCCTGGTGCGGGGAGAGACAGCTTGACCCGGATTGTCTACGGCATCTCCGCCTGGCTACTCTGGGTGTTCTGCAAGCTCTGGTTCCGACTGCGCTATGTGGGGAGCGCCAACGTCCCCGCCAAGGGGGGGGTCCTGCTGGTTTCCAACCACGCCAGCTTCCTGGATCCCCTGCTGGCAGGCACCGGCGCCGGCCGCAGCATGCACTTCATGGCCCGCTCCACCCTCGGTTCTATCCCCATTGTAGGCTGGTGGATGCGAGCGGTGGGGGTCATTTTTGTGGATCGGGACACGCCCAGCCGGCGCTCCATGGAATTGACCTATGAGGCCCTATTGGCACAGCGGGCGGTCTGTATCTTTCCCGAAGGCACCCGCAGCCGGGATGGCAGCCTGAGCGCCTTCAAGCGCGGGCTGCTACTTTTGTTAAAGAAGTCTGGTGCGACAGTTGTGCCAGTGGGGATACGGGGTAGCTTTTTGGCCCTTCCACCCGGAAAGCTCATTCCTCGGCCCAGACACTGCTCGGTTCACTATGGTGAACCTATGTCTGCCCAAGAGGTGATGCAGCCCGGTGGCCTGGATGCTTTACGGCAGCGGGTCGCCGATCTCTGCGCTATGCCTCTGGCATCGTCATCAGACGATGTTTAGGTCATCAGGCTTCCTGGCGAGAAAACCGATTGTTCTTATCTGTCTCTCTGGATGTTCCGGAGTCTGACAGGTCTGGCCTCTTTGGCCAGGCACCTATTCCCCGTTTTTGTTGACTGACCTTTTTTACGTAAACCCTTTTTGATGCACGGCAAACAACTTACCAAGAAATTTACCATGGACCTCGAGGAGCTGGACAGGCTCGTCGGTGAGGCCATGGGTGGCTCCAGCATGGATGACCTGGACAGTGCCTTGACGGCAACTGTCGCCCAATTGAACCCCAATTCTATTGTCAAGGGCAAGGTGATTCGTGTTCAGGAGGATGGCCTCGTAGTGGTGGACGTGGGATACAAATCCGAAGGCCGGATCCCACTGGACGAATTTGATGATCCTGACATTGTGATCCCCGGATTGGAGGTCGAGACCCTTGTGGAAGAGATCGTAGATATGGAAGGCCATATCTCCCTCAGCAAGCGCAAGGCTGATCGCATCCGTGGTTGGGAGAAGGTCATCGAGACCCACAAGGAAGGCGACGTCGTCAAGGGTCTTGCCCAGCGCAAGATCAAGGGTGGTTTGCTAGTCGACATTGGCGTGCCTGTGTTCTTACCTGCTTCCCAGGTAAACATCCGCCGCACCGGCGACATCAGTGAATGGATCGGCAAGGAGATCGAAGCGCGTATCATCAAGATTGATGAGGAGCGCATGAACATTGTCATCTCCAGGCGCAAGCTCATCGAAGAGGATCGGGAACGTCTGAAGACTTCGCTCCTCGCCGAAATCAAGGAAGGCCAGGTCCGCAAGGGCGTGGTGAAGAACATCGCCGACTTTGGCGTGTTCGTTGACCTTGGTGGCATCGATGGCCTGCTGCACATCACCGACATGACCTGGGGTCGTATCAACCATCCCACGGAAATGGTCAACATCGACGACGAGGTTGAAGTCAAGATCCTGAAGATCGACTGGGAACGTGAGCGCATTGCCCTGGGCATGAAGCAGAAGGAAGCTTCGCCTTGGGAAGAAGTGGAAGCCAAATACACCAAGAATGCTCGCGTCACTGGCGAAGTGGTGAACCTGATGTCCTACGGCGCCTTTGTGAAGCTTGAGGACGGTGTTGAAGGTCTGGTCCACATCTCTGAGATGTCTTGGACCAAGCGCGTCAACCACCCAAGTGAGGTTGTCAACGTTGCCGATTCCGTCGAGGTTGTTGTCTTGGATGTGAATGCCGAAAAGCAGGAGATCAGCCTGGGCATGAAGCAGACCGAGGTCAACCCATGGACCATGGTCTCCGACAACTACCCACCAGGAACCGTGATCAGGGGCCGCGTGCGCAACCTGACCAACTATGGTGCGTTCATCGAGTTGCAGGAGGGCATTGATGGCCTGCTGCACTTGTCCGACGTGTCCTGGACCAAGAAGATTACTCACCCATCGGAAGTTGTGAAGAAGGGTGACGAGATCGAGTGCGTGGTCCTCTCTGTGGATCAGGAGAAGAAGCGGATTGCCCTTGGCCTGAAGCAACTCTCCGCCGACCCATGGACTGGCGATATCCCTGCTCGTTACCACATTGGCGACAGCGTCCCTGGCGTTGTGACCAAGATCACCAATTTTGGTGTATTCGTGGAGCTGGAATCCGGTTTGGAAGGACTCCTGCACATCTCCGAGCTGGCTGACCACAAGGTTGATAACCCCGAAGAGGTCGTCAAGGTCGGGCAGCGCGTTGAAGTGCGAGTCATCAAGATCGATCCAGATGAACGCAAGATCGGCTTGACCTTGATTCAGGCCAGCTTCGAAACCGACCAGGAAGCCGGTGAAGATGCTGGTCAGGCTGCAGCACCAAGAACTGAACATGTCAGTGCCTTGGCCAGTCAGCTCAAGGACATCGGTGCTCGAATCAGCGGGCGGGATGCAGCGCCACAGGCTGAGGTTGCTGAAGCCCCGGCTGAGGCTCCGGCCGAAGAAGTCGCTGAGCAGGTCACTGAGGAGGTCGCAAAGGCTGAGCCGGTAGCTGCTGAAGCTCCGGCGGCAGAGAGCGCTCCAGAAGAAACCAAGAACGAAGGCGAGGAAAGCTAGGCCGCAAGGCCGGTTCAATCCGCTTATGACAGCACAGGCATACCTGGGTGCGGCAATGTTGCTGCCTGGGGTGTGCCTGTGTTCGTTTTTGTACAGTTGCTCTTCTCTTGATGAGCGAGCTCTAGGGCAACAAGCCCAGCGGCATGAGATCGCAGGCTATCCGGAGGCGAGTACGGCGGCCGAAGCAGTTGTCCATGCCTATTATCAGAGTCTGTTTTCGCAGATGCAGGAGGCCTGGGAGGAGCACAATGGCATGCGATTACAGGCCCTGGTAAAGCAGCATCAGCGCAATGATTTACCAGCATCGATCAAGGCCAGTCTGCAGGGCTATTCGCAGTTGGCGCGGTCTCTGAGTCTGGAAGAGGCTCTGCCACAAAGGTGTGAGTTGCGATTGCTGAACTCGAATGCCAGCATGCATGCAGAGCAGCAGTTTGAGTTCATCTTGCATGCCGATCCCGATGGCTCCAGTCTGGAGATTGGCGGATCCGGAGAGGATGCTGCAAAATTCGTGGTCAATATCAAAGTCAGCGATTTCGATGTGTTGGATGACCAGATCCAGCATGAACATCAGCGCATGTTGTCGGTATCTCGCCGACATCGGTTGCGCGATGGCAATAGATTGGCTTTGGCCTTTTCTCTGCCGGCAGCGCCCGCGCAAGCGGTGGCCCGTAAACTGCAGATGCGCGTTGAGCTTTGGCCTTGCCTGGTCAAGGTTGATGGGGTGAACGTTCCCATGATCCGAGCGGCGGCACAAAACAGCGGCAGGGCAGAAACTCTGGGCCCCAAGGATGCCGATTTGTTGGTTAGCTCTATGAAGCAGAGGCGACCACGCTATGTCTACTGCTGTGAGCATGCGGCTTCTCTATATCCCGCTGGCTTTGAGCCCATCCAAGACAAGCCCTTGGTTACCCTGCGTGAGGCTCTGCGCCGGCAGAACCCGGATTATGCGCGGCACCTATACCTGGCAGCAACCTTTATGCCAGAGTCATCCTGGGAACAGGCCTTGGCTCTACTCATGACTACAATTCGCATGGGCGAACCTTCGCAAGCAAGATATGCCATGGCTGCAACGCGGCGTCTATCGGGAGTCGATCTGGCAGTCGATGATCGGCAAGGATGGTTGCAGTGGTGGCAAGCCCGCAAGCAAGAAGAGCAAAGATAGAATAATGCCAAAGTTTCCTGACCTTGAAGAACAGCTCCGCGTGATCAAGCGGGGTCATGTAGATCTGATAGCTGAAGATGAATTGAAGGCTCGTCTGCAGGATTGCATGAAGACCGGTCGGCCTCTTCGAGTCAAATTGGGTATTGATCCTTCATCGCCGGATATCCATGTCGGTCACACGGTGGTCCTGCGCAAGCTTCGTGACTTCCAACGCCTGGGGCACCAGGTAGTTGTGCTGTGGGGCACTGCGACAGCCATGGTGGGTGATCCTACCGGCAAGAACAAAACGCGCCCCCAACTCACCGTTGACCAGGTTCGGCAAAACATGCAAACCTACAAGTCCCAGGTTGGTCATGTGCTGGAGATGAAGACTGCCGAAGAGCGCGAAAACGGCGAGTGGTTTGACAAGATGGACTTCATGGATTGCGTCAAGCTAGCTGGCACCTACACGGTGGCGCGGATCTTGGAGCGGGATTCTTTCATGAATCGTTACAAGAAGGGCGTGCCCATTTCTGTGCATGAGATGCTCTATCCACTGATGCAAGGTTGGGACTCGGTGGCTCTAGAGGCTGATGTGGAGCTGGGCGGCACGGATCAGTTGTTCAATCTGACCGTTGGGCGGGAGTTGCAAAAACAACAAGGGCAGAAGCCGCAGATCTGTTTGACGGTGCCCATCCTGGAAGGTCTGGATGGCGTGCAGAAGATGTCCAAGTCATTGGATAACTACATCGGTGTGACGGATTCACCGACACAGATGTTTGGCAAGGCCATGAGCATTCCGGATAATCTGATGGAGAAGTACTTCACCTTGCTCACGGACAAGTCGGCAGCGGATATCCGTGCTCTGCTACAGGAGCATCCACGCACCGCCAAGGTCGCCTTGGCCAGTTGTCTGGTTGGCGACTATCATGGCGCCGAGGCTGCCAAGGCTGCGGTGGCTGAGTTTGACCGGGTTTTCCAGCAAGGCGGCATCCCTGATGATGTGCCGGAAGTGGCGATTGCCGCTGACAAGTTGCAGGATGGATCCATCCTGTTGGCCAATGTGCTGGCCCTCGCTGGCCTGTGCCCATCCAGCTCGGAAGGGCGTCGACTGCTGAAGGGCGGCGGCGTGAAGTTGGACGGTGAAAAGGTCTCGGACCCACGGGCGGCTCTTACTGCGGGCAGCTATTTGTTGCAGGCCGGCAAGCGCAAGGTAGCCAAGGTGAAGATCTAGAGCTCCGGGTTAGTAATCCCCGTGCTTGATCTCGTCCCAGCGCTGGTTGAAGTCAAAGTCAGGTGACTGCTCAAAGTCGTGGCATTGTCGGCACTTGTTGTTGGCTACCGGGCCCATCTTTACTTCTTCCGGAGCCTCGGAGTGTTTGCTGCCAGCACCGTGGCATTCCTCACAACCCACGCCTCTCAAGTCAGCGGTCTTCTCTGGTGAGATGAACCCGGTTTGCTGGGTATAGCCCACGGTGTGGCACTTCACGCAGTCAGGGTGGTGGGTTACCGGCCACTGGTATTTTTTGCCTTCGGCCTGCACCAGGGTTTCCCAGGCCTGGGCATGCTTGCTGTCTTGCCAGGATTGGTAATCCTCTTCATGGCAGGAGCCGCATTCCGCCGAGCCCACATAAGAGGCGCCATTGGCCGTCGCAATCTTGTTGGCCATCTTTTCCCGCAAGCCATCTTCTTTGACGGAATTGCGATGTCCCATGATGGCCTGCAGCGTCACCTTGTCTTCCATGGCACCTGGACTGGTCCGACTTCCTTCCAGGGCAATGGGTTGGTAATTGACCAGAGCCGGACCCTGTTCACTTCGCGTCAGGGTGACGTCCAATAAAAAACGACCGCGGATGCCGGGATATACCACCGGAACTCCTTCGCTTTGTTCATAGCTTGTGGGTGGTTCGTTGTGGTGGTTGTTGATGCCTACAATCAAGTCTGGTTTCGGCTCCAACTTTGCCATGGCCAGGACTTCCTGGTGACTGTCATGCACCAGCAATATCCGGTAGTGCGTGGGATCAACCTGATGCATGGCCCGTTGCCAGGCCTCTTTGGCGGTTAGCAGTTTGAAGGGGCTATCATCGCCCTCCTTGGCTAGCTTGCGAGTGAAGGAGGCGATGCGCACGGTGGCCTCTTTGATTTTGTGCTCGGTGAAGGCCTTGGTTAGCTGCTTGCTCTCATCCTTGCTGACCAAGTCAGAGGCGATGACCGGAATGCCATATTCAGGGAATAGCTCCAGTGCTGACATGTCCAGCGCCAGGTCCTTGGATCCCAAGCCTATGGCGTGGTACTTGGCTCGGCCGAGAATGTCCAAGCTGGTATATAGCTTGTTCTCTTCCAGGGGTGAATTTCCACCCACCTGATTGCCCCCCTCGATGAGGAGATCGTAGTTGCCATTGGCCTGCAAGTAGAAGATACGCCGCGGCAAACCTCCCAGTTGGCCACTGGCACAGCCGCAAGGAGTCAACCTGCCTTGCATGGATCCAGACAGGCGAAGTCGAACCCGTGGCGCCATGATGGTGTCCTGTGCCTTGGCTTGGGCAGACTGCGCCCCTGCACTGGCTACATTGGTGACGATGTCTTGGAGATCTGGGCTCTGGGAACCGGGCGCCTTGGAGCAATTCAGGAGCAAGGGGCTGGCTAACAGGAGAGAGGCGAGAAGTGGTAGCTTCATGGTTCCTTTCTGGGACCGGTGCTTATTGTGGTCGTCGCTTATTGTGACCGCTGAAGTTGATGAAGGCTATGGGTTCCTGATCAAGGGTTTTGGCCAGCCTTAACTGACCACGCAGGTGGTTCCCTTCCAGGTTTCCCAGATATTTCAAGGTGACTCGAAGTTTACGGTTGGCCAATTCGGCAAAGTTGACTTGGAAGTAGGGTCGCAGATCCTTGCCGTCCTCGGTGACGATGCTGTGCACCACGAAACCAGGATCCCGATCCAAGCGGTGGTCGGTGATGTTCACCGAGTCTTCTTTTGTTTGACCGAAGTCGAAGATGTTGAAGTGGATGAAGCTGGATGGCTGGTACCAGATTTCGCCACGAACGACGCCTGAGACCAGGATACGTACATCGCTCAGGGCTTCGTAATCCGTCTGCACTGTGACTTCGGCAATCTTCTTGCCCAGGCTGGCCTTGCGATCTGGGTTGACGGTGACCTTCAAGCTGGCTCCACCTTCTTTCTGGTCCAAGGAAGCCCGTAGCAAATCCGAGCTTACATTGACCCGCAAGAACTGGATGTCCACTTCTGGCAAGTTGCTTTGCAGGTGCAGTTCCTGCTGATAGCTGTTGGTTTGCACCAGTTCACCAAAATCAATATGCGCCACTGGGCTGATCTTCACCGGTGACTTCAAGGCGTAGTGGAAGGTAACGGGGATGGAGCGGCCCCGGCGATGGCCTTGGTTGAGTTCGGTGTAGGTCAAGGAGCCACGGGAGAGGGTGCGTGGCAGGTCTACCACTTCCTTCTTGCTGGAGTCGAATCGCAAGCGCAGCTCCAGACTCTCATCTGCTTCCATGATGCTGTCCTCGGGCCGAAGACCGGAGATGCTGCGGGAATGCTTGCCATCGGCACTGCGGATCATGAGATGGCCGGAAGCACAGGTGCAGTCCCCGTTATAGAGGCGCGGGATGATCCTGCCCGTCCCCTCGGGCAGGGGGATCTGCAAGGTGAAATCCTCCACCGCTCCCAGAGGCAGGGTGCCAAAATCGTGATGGATGGCGGATGGAGCCGCTGGCTGTGGGGTTTCCTTTGGACCGCAGGACCACAGCCCAAATAGGCATGCCGCGCAGAGCAGGGGAAAAGTGACTTGGGCCATGTGGGGGAAGATAGTACCTGACTCAAGCACCTGCAACCGACAAAGGAGGTCGCGGGCCCAAGTAAATCTATGCCTGCGTAGCAGGCAGCAGAAATACAGTGCCCGCAACATTAAAGAAAGGAGGCCACCGCCAAGGTGGCCTCCTTTCTTTAGGTCTGACTTGTCAAGAAGATGGACAGTAGTGGATTAGCAAGTTGCTTGCCAAGTCTGGAAAAAAAGCCATCAATCGCCAATTCGCCATGGCAAGGCGGTTGATGGTGATCGCCGTCTGCGGCCTTGCCTGCCAGGTCCAATGCCAAGCATGGCACGGCTGCCATACTATGGCAGCTCTGCCATGGGCAGTAAGCCATGCTTCTTCAGTTTGCGATGCAGGGTGGTGTAGTCAATCTGCAAGGCGCGGGCTGCTGCTGCCTTGTTGCCTTGGGCTTGCTGCAGGGCTGCTTGGATGATGCTGGCTTCCAGGGAGTCCGTGGCTTGTCGAATCCGTTCGGTGAGAGGGAGATCGGCAGCTGGGCTTGGTGTGGGTTCGGGTTCGCTACTGGGGGTGCTGCGCAACCACAAGTCAGTGACATCCAATTCTGTGCCATTGCAGGTGACTACGGCTCGGCGTAGGACATTGCGCAATTCACGCAGGTTGCCAGGCCAGGGATGCTGGATGAGAGCTTGCTCTGCAGCTTGCGTCATGGTTTCCACCCGCCGACCGGTATCCTGGTTGGCTTCGTGCAGGAAGCGCTTGGCAAAATCCAGGATGTCCTCTGGTCGCTGACGAAGCGGTTGCAGGTTCACTTCAAATTCGGCAATGCGATGGTAGAGATCCAGGCGGAATGTGCCATCATCGATGGCTTGGATCAGGTTTGCGTTGCTGGCTGCCAGCAGTCGTGCGTTGAACGCAACGGGTTTGCCGCCGCCAACTGGCACAACCTGCCTTTCTTGCAGGGCTCGCAGGAGTTTGGACTGTAGGTTGAGTGGCAGGTTGCCAAGCTCATCCAGAAACAAGGTGCCGCCATCCGCAGTGCAGAACAAGCCCGGCTGGTTTCGATCTGCGCCGGTGAATGCTCCTTTCACATGGCCAAACAGCTGACTCTCCATCAACTGCTCAGGCAGGGCACCGCAGTCCACGGCCACAAAGGGGCCAGCTGCGTTGTCTGAACGGCGATGAATCTCACGAGCCACAACTTCCTTGCCGGTGCCAGATTCACCGATCAGCAATACAGAGAGAATGCCCTGTTTGGCCACCAGGCTGACGGTGCGGTCCAGGTCCTGTGCTTGCCTTGAGGGGCCGAAGTTGACATCTTTGTTTTGCAGTTGACCGCGCAGTTCAGCCACTTCCATACGAAGTTGTCTCTGTTCCACAGCACGCTGGGTGGTGACCAGCAAGCGCTCTCGTTCGAAGGGTTTGGCCAGATAGTCGAAAGCGCCATCTCGCATTGCTTCCACTACGGTTTCGATATCTTCCAATGCTGACAGCAAGATGACGGGTAGATCGCTGTCCTTGCTTTGAACTTCTCGCAGCAAGGCGCGTCCATCCATGTCGGGCATGACAATGTCGCTCAAGATAACGTCGGCTGGGAACTGCTTGAGGCACTCCAGGGCGGCATTACCGTCGCCGGCTACTTGTGTGGAGTATCCTGCATCCTTGAAGATACCTTGCAACACCCAGCGCAAGTCTGGCTCGTCATCAACGATCAGGATGTGTGGAGGCTTCATGCGGCACCTACAGCAGCTGTGGTCATGGGAAGAAGAATCAAAGCACGGGCTCCTTGGCGGTGGCGTGGGAACAAACCGATGTTGCCGCCCAAGTCTTCCAAGATGCGGCGACAGGAAAGGAGTCCCAGTCCTGTTCCCTCTTCTTTGGTGGTGAAGAAGGGTGTGAACAGCTTCTGTCGTTCCTTGGAACCGAGGCCTGAGCCTCGATCCTCAACGGCTACCGCCGCCCAGGCGTTTCCTTGCAGATCGAATGGTCGGACCCGGATGATCACATCGCTCTGCGGGGATGACACCTGCATGGCGTTCAGCAGGAGGTTGAGCAAGGCCTGCAAGAGCTGTTTGGCGTCAGTTTCCACAAAGACCGGTGCCTCGTGCATATGGATTAGGCGCACCTTGCGGCGCTTGGCTTCGCCGTTGACCAGAGCCATGACCTCTGCCACCAGTAGATTGAGGTCTTCGGTCTTGGTTGTCAGCGAACGAGCCCGGCCCAGGTCCATCAGAGCTGCAATGGTTCGGTCTGCCTTCTCCAGGTTGCGGGTAATGATGCGACTGTGCTCACTCAGATCCTCCTGACTGAGGGACTTACGCGCCAGACTCTCGGCGGTTGCCTTGACGATGGTCAAGGGGTTACGCAGGTCGTGGGCGACTCCTGCTGCCAGTTCGCCCAAGGCGTGGTAGCGATCGGCTTCAACAATGCGATGCTCCATGTGGTGATGACTTTTTGTTACCGCTTGCAGTTGGCCTTGACTCAGGTCATAGCTTTCTTTCAGGATGCGGTAACTGCGCAGAAGGTCAGGAATCCACAGGATGATGCCGTAGGAAATCAGGCTCAAACCGAGCAGGAATACAGCGCCTCGTTCCAGGTTTTGGATAAGACTTGTGGCCAGCGGGGTTGGCAGGTCGCCATAGGCAAGCCGTAGCACGGTGCTGACGGCAAAGGCGCAGGTCAGCACCAGAAAGCCCAGCTCCACCAATCGGTAGGGCAAGGTGCTCAGGTTCTTTTCCTTCTTGCGAATGCTATGGAAGGCCGTGAACAGCAAGGCGAAGTATAGCGGTCGCAGAACCGGGTCCACCTGCGGATGACCATTGAAGATGGCCAACAGTATGGTGATGGCAGTGACCAGGAGGCAGCTTATGAAGGTTCCTGGGACTGTAGTCAGTCCGCTTGCCCAGCTGCTACCCAGCTCCCTTCTGGTTGGCTCCACAGGCCATTATCGGCTCAAAGAGCCACCAATCCGGAGCGCTATCTGTAGGGGCGTCTGGCCAGGGAGATGTCGGCAGCGTAGCCGCGAACCAGTTGCCGGCGCATTTGCTCTACCTCTGCTTGCAGCAGATCCCCGGGACACTCGGTGCTGGGCTTCATTTCCCGGTGGGTGAAGATCCTGTTGCCGGGGATCCCATGCCGCCGGCAGGTCTGCACAACCAGCTGCTGCAGGCTTTGCAGCTGTTGCTTGCTGGGGCTCTGCACTCGGCGGGAGAAGTTCCCCAGCAGGCAGATCCCCAGGTTTCCCCGGTTCATCTGGCCGCCAGCATGGGCTCCCTGCCATTCATCTTCCCGGCCCTTCCAGATCCGTCCGGCCTGATCAATGAGGTAGTGGTAGCCGATGTCAGCCCAGCCTTCCCGTTGGATATGGCCGATTTGGATGGACCTGATGCTGGTTGCATTGGCGTTCTTGGAGCTGTCATAGCTGGCCATGGCCGTGTGGTGGATGGTCAGGCGGTGGATCTGCCCCATGCGCTGCATGTTTCTGGGCGAGGCGCTCTGTGCTCCCCAGGCCCGGCGGGGTAGAATTTGGAAGGCATAAGCCACCTGTGCATCAGTTGTTGCGTCCGCACTCCTTTCCAGCTTCGCCAGCATGCCGGCCGCCGGTGTGATCAGGTCGGGGCTGATGGCCATGGCCTTGGCACGTCGGGCGTCGCTCAGGGCCTTTTCCTCATTTTGCATCTTCTGGTAGGCCAGAGATCGCATGTAGTAGGTGTAGCCATCCACCGAGGGCGAGCCGGAACCCAGCAGTATGGTCAAAAGGGGGATTGCCTCTTTTGCCCGGTTGGTCTGGATCAGGATGTAGGCCTTGCGCAGTTTGGCCGGAGCGAAGTCTCGATCCCTGGCCAGACTCTGCATCTCCAAGTTGCCACGGCTTTCCACCGGTGCGGTGATATTTGCCAAGCGGAGCTGAGATCCCCTTCGCGCACGGAGTCCCTCTAAAGGGTAGCTGGCACAGGATGTGAGGCAAAGGCCGGCGAAGAGCAGCAAAGACCATGCTGCCGCCCTTCCGCCCGCCCGGTTGGAGCGCTGATGATGGGTCAAAGTATCCCTCCCTAGGATGGCCGGAGTCTAGGGCCTTACTGCACCGCAATCCAGGTTCGGCTGTTGTTCCTTGGCAGATCTCGCATTTTTGCCCAGGTATGGGGAGGGATTCAAGCGGGGTCGCACAGCTGTCGATAGTCGGAAGGAAAGGAATTGCTTGAGACTACGGCATTTGGGAGAACGCCTATGACCGCCAATGTGGAACTACGACTACGTGGTCCCATGGATCACCTGCGCATGGTTTGGCAGGCTGCAGAGACATTACTGGAGAATATGCCCTTCGCAGATGATCCAGAAGGCAGCCGGTACAATGCGTTGTTGTCCATCCAGGAGATACTGACGAACATCCTACGCCACGGTTACCAGGGCGATGAACAGCGGCCGATCCATCTGCAGATGGAAGCTGATATGCAGGAGTTCAAAGTCAGCATCCGAGACCAAGGTCCGGCCTTCAATCCCCTGCAGCACGATCTCGCTGCAGTAGAAGAGCAGGAAGATATGCCCCTTGAAGCTGGTGGTTACGGGATCTACATCGCCAAGATGGTGATGGACGAAGTGACCTACGCCAGAGAAGGGGATTGGAACGTTCTGAGCATGCGCAAGTCAGTGCAGATGCCTGTGGCGCAGATGTCTGAAGGCTTTCAGGACAAGGGGTGAATTTGAACGGCAGCGCTGCCCAAGTTCTGCAGCACCTACCCAGCACTTTTGCAGCTGGGCTATGTGTGTATTTGATCGATGCCCAGGGCAAGGTCCTGTCGCGGCAAGGTGGCGGCGATGACTTGCAATTCTCCGTTGAGAAGAGCGAGTATGAAAAGAATAAGCTGCAGTTTGAGCTTCCAGCAGGACGTAATTTCCTGCTGCACGAATGTCAGGGTGATAAGCCAGCTTGGGCTCTGCTGACCTTTGATGAATCGCAGTCCACAGAGGCAACGAGCTTCCTTACGGACCTGTTCCTGTTGTTGGATGACAAGCAGCAGCTGGATCAGGACATGGAAAGCATGGTGTCCAGCTCCATGGCCCTGAGTGAGATTGTCTGCACCCTGCATTCATTGCTGCCTGAATTGCCCACTGGCGCAACAGAGAAGATGGTGGCTCGCATGGGCCTGGATGCGCTGATGGTGGCCACCTCGGCACAGCAAGGCTACTACCTGCGTCTGGCCGAGGATCGGAGCAATGTTGAAGTCCTGCTGCGGTTACCTGCTGAACAGGATGCTGTAGAAGACATCGATGAAGAGGGTCTGCTAGATTTGTTGCTAGAAGATAGTAACTCTCTATTACGCCGGGCGATCCATGGTAAGGGTGGAGCAATCCTGGAGGTGGTGAGCATTGGCAGCTCGCCAAAAAACCAGGTCAAGAGAGAGATGATTGCTGTTCCGGTGCGCTATGGCGGAGGAGGCAGGTCGGTGACCATTGGCGCCTTGTTGCTCATGGATCCACTAAAGGCCCCGGATACCCGCCCAGGCTTCATGCGCTTGGGATCGCAGGAAACAGAAGTGGCCAATTCAGTTGCCTCTGCCCTGGGTGCAGCTATCGGTACTCGCAAGGTCGCTGAATACGACAAGGAAATGCGCATGGCGCAGGAGTTGCAACAGCAAATCCTGCCATCGGGACCACCGAAGCTTGCCGGTTTTGACCTGGCTGGCAGTTGCGAGACTTCCGGCGATGTGGGTGGGGACTACTTTGATTACCTTACCCTGCCTGATGGCCGTGTGTTGGTGGTTGTGGCTGACGTATCTGGGCACAACCTGGCCAGCGGAATGGTGATGGTGAGTGCGCGAGCCAGTTTGCGTTTGTTGGCCTCCATGCACGGTGAGGTACCGCAGGTGTTCGATGAGCTGGCGTCATCCTTGTATAAGGATCTGAGCCGTTTGGAGCGCTTCATCACCATGGTTGGTGTGGCTCTGCACCCGGGTGAGCTTAAAATTGAGGTGGCCAATGCCGGTCACAATCCCACCATGGTCTACCGAGCAGCTACCGGCGAGGTAGAGGAGATCTCTGGCGAGGATACAGTGCTGGGCTTCCTGCCCAAGCCCAGGCATGAGACCCATACCCTGGACCTGGAGCCAGATGATGTGGTGTTTCTCTACACTGATGGCATTACCGAGGCGATCAACGAGGCGGGAGAGATGTATGAGGAAGAGCGTTTGAAAACCGCTCTGGCGAAGGCCGCTGGCGGCACTGCCGAGGAGATCCTTGCTTCGGTCCTTGGGTCAATCGAAGAGTTTGCCGATAAAGCAGTGCAAGGCGATGACGTCTCCGCTGTTGTTGTCAAAGTGAAAGCGCAGACGTAACAAAGAACACCATGGCTATCTTCAAGGTACTTGTAGTTGATGATGAACCCTTCATCTGTCGTTCCCTGACCTTCGTGTTGCGGAAAGAGGATTACGAGGTGTTCGAAGCTCGAGATGGCAAGGAAGCCCTGGAGTGTATCCGCGATCACCGCCCTGACCTGGTGTTCATGGATGTCATGATGCCCAAGATGAATGGTTTCGAAGTGACTGAGACCGTCAAGAGCGATCCAGAGTTGAGCAGCACCAAGATCGTGTTGCTCACTGCCAGAGGTCAGGACTCAGACCGGGCGAAAGGCAATGAGTCCGGTGCCGATGACTACATGACCAAGCCATTCAGCCCCACCAAGATATTGGAGATGGCGCGAAGAAAGTTGGCAGAGGAATAGGCTCCCCCTAGAGTCTAAGGCATGCGCATTGCCTTCTTAGTCAGTCTCTTTCTTGCCTGCCCCTGGACAATTGCTCAGGATAAAAGTCCCACGCATGGCGATCTGCCGCGCAGTTTGGAGATTCGCAACGTGCATGTGTTGCGCGGTGATGGTTCTCCTGCCGTAGGTCCCACTGATGTCTATGTAGTCGACGGAATCATTGCATCGAAGCGGCCGGATCATCCCGAAGTCAGCCTGGATGGTAGTGGCTGCTATCTGTTGCCCGGCTTTGTGAACACCCATGGCCACTTGCACGATGTGCTGGCGGGTATCCCAATCTCGGCGGAGTACATCTGCAATCTTTGGTTATCCTGTGGCATCACTACGGTGCGTGATAACGGCAGCTCCTTTCCGCGCACGCTACGCCTGCGCTTGCGCAGTGCGGAGGGCAAGTTGGATGCGCCGCGGATCTTGATTTATCGAGTATTCGGCAGCGTTGATACTGGAGACGAAGCGGTGCAGAGGGTTCGTTCTTTCAAGAAAGGTGGTGCGGATGGCATCAAGCTGGTCAGTTTCCTGGGCTATGTGCCAGAAATCCTGGAGGCTATTCTTGGGCAGGCCAAGCGTGAAGGCTTGCCGGTCACCGCTCATATTGGTGTGGGGGGCAGTGATGCAGTGAGCTACAGCAAGCTCGGGGTGAGCAGCATCGAGCACTGGTATGGCATTCCCGATGCGGCTATCCAAGGCGTGCAGGATTTTCCGCCGGACTTTTCCTATGCGAACGAGGCCATGCGTTTTCGCGAGGCGGGAAAACTGTGGCGGCAGACTGACCCGGAACTGTTGCAGCAAGTATTGCAGACCATGGTGGATTATCAGGTGTCCTGGAGTCCCACCCTCGCCATCTATGAAGCCAACCGGGATCTGTTGCGGGCGCGAAACAAGCCATGGTTTGCCGACAACCTGCATCCTGCCCTGGCCAAATTCTTCACCCCTGGCAAGGGTTATCACGGCAGTTACTTTCTGGATTGGACCAGCACCGATGAAGCGAATTGGCGTGAGAACTACAGCATTTGGATGTCGGCCCTGCGGCAATTTGCCAGTCTGGGTGGCAACATCACCACCGGCGAAGACGCCGGCTACATGTACGTGATGTATGGCTTTGGTCTGCTGCGCGAGCTGGAAATGCATCAGGAAGCTGGCTTCCATCCTTTGCAGGTTCTGCGCCACGCCTCCTACAACGGTGCCAAGCTGTTGGGCAAGGAGCAGAAGTTTGGCCGGATCATGCCTGGAATGCAGGCGGACATGCTGTTGGTGCAGGGCAATCCCCTGCAGAACCTGAAGCTGCTGTATCCAAAGGCTGCCGGCTTTGGCGAAGGCATCCGCTGGACTATCAAGGGTGGCCGGCTGCTGCATGTGCCCACCATGATGGGGCGGGTGCGGGCTGAGGTGGAAAAAGCCCGCGCCAAACTGGCAGACGTGTCGGGCGGCTGATCTGCCAGATTGGCGCAAAAGGGCCAGGGCCATTTCCATAGGGCGGCTGTAAGCCCCTTATATGTGGAATGTTGGCCCTTCTGGGCAGTGGCACGCTAGTTGTTTGGAGATGGTTCCCAGGGCACATGCTTTGGCTCTGGATAGCTTCAACAATCAACTGGTAGGCAAGATGTCAAAGATCATCGGAATCGATCTAGGAACCACCAACTCGGTGGTGTCGGTCATGGAGGGAGGCGAGCCCGTTGTCATCGCCAACATGGAAGGTGCTCGGACCACCCCATCCGTGGTTGCGTTCGCGGCAAATGGAGAGCGGTTGGTAGGTGCCCCTGCCAAGCGGCAAGCCATCACCAACCCAGCCAACACCATCTACTCCATCAAGCGGTTCATGGGCAGGCGGCACAAGGAGGTCGCTTCGGAGGAGAAAACCGTGCCCTACAAGGTAGTTGGCGGTGCAGAAGAGCTGGTCAAGGTGGACATCGATGGCAAGGCTTACACGCCGCCAGAAATCTCCGCCATGATCCTGCAGAACCTGCGCGAGTCGGCTGAGGCCTACCTGGGTGAGCCCGTCAGCAAGGCGGTCATTACGGTGCCGGCTTACTTCAATGACTCGCAACGCCAGGCCACCAAGGACGCTGGCACCATTGCTGGGCTTGAAGTGCAGCGCATCATCAACGAGCCAACGGCTGCGGCTTTGGCTTATGGTTTGGATAAGAAGCATCAGAACACGAGCCAGAAAATTGCCGTGTTCGACCTCGGTGGTGGCACCTTTGACGTCTCCATCCTGGACGTGGGTGACGGCGTTTTTGAGGTGAAATCCACCCATGGCGACACCCATCTGGGTGGTGACGACTTTGACGAGCGCATCATCAACTGGCTTTGCGATACCTTCAAGCAGAGCAATAGCATCGACCTGCGGCAGGATCAGATGGCACTGCAACGTCTGAAGGAAGCAGCGGAGAAGGCCAAGATTGAGCTGTCATCCGCACAACAGACTGCCATCAACCTGCCCTTCATTACCATGGACCAGGCGGGTCCCAAGCATCTCTCCGAAAACCTGAGCCGTGCCAAGTTTGAAGAGCTGTGCAGTGACTTGTTTGATCGCTGCAAGGTGCCCTGCAACAAGGCCCTGCAAGATGCCAAGCTCGACCCCAAGGAAGTGGACGAGGTCATCCTGGTGGGTGGTTCGTCCCGCATCCCACGGGTGCAGGAGCTGGTGAAGGAAATCTTCGGCAAGGATCCCAACCGCACTGTGAATCCAGATGAGGTGGTGAGCCTGGGTGCCGCCATCCAAGGTGGTGTGCTCTCCGGTGATGTGGGTTCAGTTGTGCTGCTGGACGTGACGCCATTGTCCTTGGGCATTGAAACCATGGGCGGTGTCATGACCAAGTTGGTGGAGCGCAACACCACCATCCCAACCAGCAAGTCGCAGATCTTCTCCACGGCGGCTGATAGCCAGACCGAAGTGGAAATCCACGTCTTGCAGGGTGAGCGGGAGTTTGCCAAGGACAACCGCACCTTGAGCCGTTTCAAGCTGGCGGATATCCCACCGGCGCCCCGTGGCGTGCCACAGATCGAGGTGACCTTTGATCTGGACGCCAATGGTATCTTGCACGTGTCTGCCAAGGACAAGGGCACTGGCAAGGAGCAGAAGGTAACCATCGAAACCTCTTCCGGCCTCTCCGAGGAAGAAGTGGAGAAGATGCGCGCCGATGCGGAACAGCATGCCGGTGAAGACAAGGTCCGCCGTGAGTTGGTGGATCTGAAGAATCAGGCCGAGACCATGGGCTACCAGTGCGAGAAGACCCTGAAAGAGCACGAAGCCAAGATCGATTCTGCCGCCAAGAGCGAGATCGAGGCCAAGGTGAAGGCTCTGCGGGAGAAGGCTGAGGGCGAGGATGTTGAGAGCATGAAGACTGCGATCAGCGACCTTGAACAAGCCATGCACAAGGTCTCCGAGCAGATCTACAAGGATGCTGGTGGCGCCGAGGCAGGTGTTGATGCGGCAGCAGGTGACGATGGCGAAAAGGCCAAGGCCGGCGCTGGTGCCAGTGGCGGCGACGAGGACATCAAGGACGCCGACTTCGAAGTGAAGTAGCGTCCCTGGTTAGGCTGGCCCGCTTCGGCGGGCCTAGCCTTTGGCAGTCCAGCCTAGAGCGCCACGTTGAAGTTGAGCAGCTCGACCTGTGGTGACATGTAGCCTTCCTGCACTGGCTCGTGGCTGCACAAGTCAGTACTCAGGTACTTCTTGTTGCTGTCCGCGAATACTGTGGCTACCACAGAGCCTGAACCTTGTTCAGCGGCAATCTTCAGGGCGCCCAGGAAGTTGGCACCGGAACTGATGCCCACCGCCAGACCCAATTGGGCCGCCAGCTTTTGTGCCATGAGGATGGCGTCGCCATCCCAGATGTCGACGATCTCGTCCAGGCTGTCCAGGTCGACGATGGCGGGAATGAACTCATCACTGATGCCTTGAATGCGGTGCTTGCCCACCTTGCTACCAGTACGCAGGGTGGGGGAGTTGGCTGGTTCCAAGGGATGCGCTTTGCAGTCCGGATAACGCTCACCGAAGTACTTGCCTACACCCATGACCGTGCCACCGGTGCCGACTCCGGCGACGAATGCGGTGGGGGTCAGTCCCAGGCTCTGCAGTTGTGCCTTCAATTCAGGCCCAGTGGTTTCGTAGTGGGCATCCACGTTGCCAGCGGATTCGAATTGGCGGGGATGGAATACCCCCACGCCTTCCTGGGCAAAGGTTTCTGCCTGTTCGATCGAGCCCTTGAAGCCTCCCTCGTCCGGGGAGATGGGAATGATGGTGGCGCCCAGGCTTTGGATCACCAGCACCCTCTCGCGGCTCATCCAATCCGGCATGTAGATGCGCACCGGATGGCCCAGGGCGCGACCCACGGCGGCGAAGGAAATGCCGGTATTGCCGCTGGTGGCCTCGGCGATGGTGTCGCCAGGCTTGATCTCTCCCCTGTCATAGGCGGTGGCCATGATGTGCAGGGCCATGCGGTCTTTGATGCTGCCGGTGAAATTTTTGCTCTCCATCTTGGCGTAGACGCAGATGGGCTTGCCTTCATAGAGGCAGTGAATGGCCAGCAGCGGGGTGTTGCCGATCAGGGCTCGCAGGGACGCCAGCCGCTTGTTGATGACTTCTGGCTTGGCACAGCGTCCTCCAGGGGTCACGGGATTGGACTTTGATTGCATGGGGTTCCTTGGTTGTCCCTTGAGTTACGCTACCAGGATGCCTTGAATTTCAGCCCATTGCCATCCGATAGGGCTTTCTAAGGCCTCCACCAAGCCGTGGCAATCGACCGAAATCCTGATTCTCCCATAGTTTCTGTTACCGACCGGGATTGGATTGACTACAAAACCAAGCATGATCCAAGTCAGCAACCTCAGCAAGTACTTTGGCCAGACCCGAGCTGTGGATGATGTCAGCTTCGCCGTCGGCAAGGGCGAAGTGGTGGGGTTCCTGGGGCCCAATGGTGCGGGCAAGACCACGACCATCCGGGTGCTGACCTGCTTCTACCCGGCCACCTCAGGCAGCGCCAAGGTGGCGGGTTTTGATGTGTTCCAGGAGGCCGTGCAGGTGCGTCGAAACATTGGCTACCTGCCGGAGAATGTGCCCATCTACCCGGATCTGCGGGTGCAGGAATACTTGAGTTATCGTGCCGCCCTCAAGGGCGTGCCCAGGAAGCAGCGTGCGCTGGCGGTGGAAGCTGCCATGGAGCGATGCGGGGTGTTGGAAGTTCGGCGCAAGTTGGTGGGGCACGTCTCCCGCGGCTATCGCCAGCGGGTAGGTTTGGCTGATGCTCTGGTGGCATCGCCGCCCATCTTGATCTTGGATGAGCCCACTTCCGGTTTGGATCCCAATCAACGGCGCAAGGTGAAGGAATTGGTACGCTCCCTGGCCGATGAGCACACCGTTTTGTTCTCCAGCCACATCCTGGCAGAGGTTGAGGATGTGAGCACACGGGTCATCCTGATCCATCAAGGCAAGCTGCGAGCCGATGGTCCGCCGCAGCAATTGGTACGACAAAGCCGGGGTCAGCGCTTGACAGTGGTTGCCGGCATGCCGGCGGCAGACCTGCAAGCCTGCGTCGCACAAGTTATAGGTGACTGCAAGGCGCAGTTGCATGAAGGTCAGGGCTATGCCAGTCTGCATGTCGAACTATCCCCCGAAGTCGACCCTCGCGATGCCATCTCTGCGCAGCTACGCCAAAAGGATGTGCCCATCCGCGAGCTTCGCCTGGATCAGCCCACCCTGGATGAATTCTTCCGCCAGGTGACAGAAGACGGTTCATGAACATCATTCTGACTACAGTCAAGAAGGAGCTCACTTCCTACTTCTTCAGTCCAGTGGCCTATGTGATCGCTGTGCTTTTCTACTTATATCGGGGCCTGGAAGTGAATTCCATGGTGCGCACCGCGGTAGCCTATTACGTGGACAAGGAGACCTTTGCCACCCAGTACATCTTCCAGCAGAGCACCTACCTGATGGTGATCCTGGTGCCGGCCATCCTTACCATGCGCTGCTTTGCCGAGGAAAAGCGCAGCGGTTCTTTGGAGGTTTTGCTGACAGCACCCGTTCGGGATGTGGAAGTGGCTTTGGGCAAGTGGATGGCAGCAGTGGTTTTCTTTGCTGTGCTGTGGTTGCCCACCCTGTTCCTGCTCTGGTTGCTGAGCGGCAGCATGTTCCTGGATCAGGAGCTGGTATTCGGCCCCATCCTGTCAGGCTATCTGGGCATGTTCTTGCTGGGTTCCCTGCTGCTTTCAGTGGGGGTCTTTACCAGTAGCCTCACCGACAACCAGCTGCTGGCATCTCTGTGTGCCATCATCTTCAACTATGCCTTGTTGCAAGCTCCAGTACTGTTGAATGATTTGTTGGGTGGCGGTGTGGATCAGGCCTATCTGTTGCAGGTGTTTTTGCGCCAGATCAATGTGAATGACCATCTCAGCAGTTGGTTTGGTCGAGGCCTGATCAACAGCAGCCATTTGCTGTTCTACATCGGTGGCACCATGACCTTCCTTTTCTTTACCGTAAAGTCCCTGGAGTCACGGCGATGGCGATAGACAAGCCCAACAAGTTGATGGGTATGGGGGGGCTGCTGTTGTCCGCCGCTCTGGGACTCTGCCTGTGGTTGGGCTTGACCTTGCTGGCTGCCATACCTGACTTCAAGGTGCTGTGGGACCTGACCCCCAACAAGAGTTTTACCGTAAGTGGGCAAACCGAGGACCTGTTGGCACAGGTGCGGGCGGACGCCGACCTGCGGGTGGAAATCCATACCTTCTTTGAACCACTACCGTCGGGGCAGACAGATCAGAAAAAGCGGATCTATGGTATTCACCGGCGGGCCCAGGGGCTGACCAGAGATCTACTGCGCCAGTACCTCTTCCTGGGCGGTGATGCAATCAAGGTGGTGCACAACAACCTGCGCCTGGATCCTCTGCAAGCGGACAAGCACAAGAAGCGCTACCGCGTGCAGGGGAAGAATGTATGTGTGGTGGCGGTGCATCGCAAAGATGCAGTCGGCAAGGAAGTCATCCGCAGCAAAGAGCTATCGGTGCATGATGATCTGGCGGTGATTGATCCCGGGAGCAAATCGCCGGTCCCCGGATCGCCGGACCCCATACCTCGTCTGGCGGACTATCAAGGCGAGGAAAGTGTTTCCTCCGCATTGAAGACCCTGTTGGTGGAGGGCTCCCCCAAGATCTATGTCCTGACGGGCCATCAGGAAGAATCCGTGGAATCTGTGGATGCATCTTCCTATTCCGCCCTGTCTCGGGGCCTGCAGGCTGAAGGTTTCCAATTGGCCCAGCTCAACCTGGCCAAGGCCGATATCCCGGAAGACGCAGCCGTTTTGGCCTGCTTTGAACCACGCAAGGAATTCACCAGCAAGGAAGCGGACAAGGTCTTGGCCTACCTGCGTCAGGGCGGCAGCCTGTTCTTGAATCTGAGTTGGCAAGATAGGCCCGTGGATTGGAATCCCGGCTTGCAGAACCTGCTTGACCCATTGGGGCTGCAGGTTGGCCAGGCTCTGGTATGCCAGCCCCAGGCAGGTTCGGTGGAACAGGCTCCCTTCCTGCAGATCAAAAAACTCAACCCCGTGCACCCAGTGACCAAGACGCTGTTGCAGACCGGTCGCTATCCGGTCCTGAGCTTTGCGCGGGAGTTGCGCAAATCCCTGCAGGCGCCTGTCGACCTGGCAGTGGATTTGTCGCTGATGCGCACCGAGCTGAGTTGGGCGGCCGGTCGGGATCAGACTGGTGCGGTTGACTTTACTGCGCCACATCAGGCCGCCGCCTACGCTCAGCGGAGTGTTGGGGCGCTGGTGGATGTGCCTGGTTCCGCCGATGGCCAGGATGGTCGGGTGGCTGTGATTTCCGGCAAGGCCTTCTACAATCGTCAGTACCAGGTGGGTGGTGGCGACCTGGCCCTCAACCTGTTCCACTGGATGAGTGACCAGCCGCAATTGCTGGAGATTCGCCGCGATAGTCCAGTGCGATCCAGCAACATTGACCTTGGTCGGGATCTCGAACTGCGCAGGACGCGCTTGAATCGGGTTGGCAATTTTCTGATCTTTGTTGTGCCAGGTGCCCTGTTGCTGCTTGCTCTCCTGGTGTTTTGGCGCAGGAGTCGAAGCTGATGGCCTGGCGGACCAACGGGCTGCTATTGTTGGCGTTGACGGGTGTAGGGGTGGTCCTGTACTACAATGCCGAGCCAGTCAAGCCGGTGACCGAAGTGGGGCATATGGTCTTGCAAGGGCGGCGCTGCGCCGATGCGGAAAAGATTCTGTTCCGTTCTGGTCCACAAGTAGAGCTGGTGGAATTGACCCGACAGGAGAATGGGCGGTTCCGTATCACTGAGCCAGTGGATGATCTGGCCTCCACTGCCTTCTTGCGCAACTTGTTTGCGACCTATGACAGTGCCAACCTTCTGCACGATTATCAGGACGAGGATTTTGTCAAGCACCCGACCTTGGAAGCAGACATCGGTTTGTTGGAGCCTAAAGGCCACATCGAGTTTCGCTTTGCCGACAGCGTCATCAAACTGCAGATTGGCAATGACACTTTGTATGGCGAAGATGCTCTCTACGTGCGCCTGGGCGGCAAGGTCTATCGGGGCAGCCGGGCGCTGTATACCAGCATCCAAGTGAACACGGACCATGTGCGCCAGGCTCTGTTGTTTAGCGAAATCGGTGAACCCATGCGCTTGCAGTTGGATCGGCTGCAGCCGGACGGCGAAGTTGAAAGCCTATTGCTGGAGGCGGTGGGGCAGGAATTCCGTTTTCGCAAACCGCAGGACATGCGCGCCAATCTGCCGGCTGTCACCGATCTCATATCTGGCTTGATGAGTCTGAGGGTTACCCGTTTCCTGAAGGGATCCAGTCAGTCAGTGGTTGGCATGCGGCAACCAGACTATCGCATTGTGCTGACGGGAACCGCCGGCAGTGAAGAGCTGTTGATGTTCGGCTCGGTCAATGGTCAGGTCTCAGGTGACTTGAAGCAGCGCCGGGTCAGTTTTGTTCTGGATCAGCAGCGTGGCTTTGCCCCCCTGGTTGCCAAGCTGGAAGATCTGCGCTCCCGCATCCTGCTGCCGGCGACTGGCGATGACATTCAGAAGATCGAACTGGATGCTGGTCCCGGACATGTTGCTCTGGTCTTGCAGCGGGGCAGCGGCCGTAGCTTCCAGATAATCGCGCCAGTCAAGAGTGAAACGGATCCCACCGGCATTGGGCAGATGTTGCAAAGCCTGCGTGATTTGCGCGTGCTTAAGTTTCTCGATCAGCAGTCCAGCCCGGACATCTTGCAGGACCTTGGTCTTGCTACGCCCCTGACCCTGCGGATCTATGGTCGGCAGAGCCAGCGGCCGGTGGAGGTCTTGCTGGGGCGCCAGGAAGGGGACCGGGTGTATGCCAAGCGGCGGGATGAGCCGTTCATCTCTGAAGTGGATGCTGCCGCAGTGCAGCAGATGCGGCAGCCACTCACGGCCTTGATCAGCAAGAAGATCTGTGCCCTTACCCTGCCCTTTGCTCGGCTGGAAGTGCAGGTGCCTGGGCAGCAAGAGCCCCTGGTGTACCAGAAGAAGGATGGTGACTGGTTCCGCCGTGACCCAGAGTCCGGCCAATCGACGCCGGACCTGGATGTTCTGGAGTTGGCCGAAGCCGTGGTTTCCATGCGGGCCAGAGAGGTGGTGGATATCAGGGGAGAACAACCGGGTGAGCCGGTGGTCTTGCACTTCATGCGTTTACCTGAGCAGCGTGAGATTCTGCTGACCCTGCAGCTGCTGCGCCTGGATCATGGGCGTTTGCTGGTGTTGCCGCCCAAACCCATGCCTGGCTTTGCCTATGAGGTGAACCAAGCGGCCCTGCGCCAGCTCATGCAGCAGTGGTTGAAGTGACGGTGGTTGCAGTGACGCTGGCTGAAATGATGAGCTGATCCTCGCTTTGGAAAATTGGCCGAGCTACAATCCCATCCATGGGTGGATTGATCAAAACGTGGGCGTGCTCTGTTCTAGCTTTGGCCTGTGCCTGTAAGGCGCCGCCGCCGGAAATGGATTTGAGCACCAATGCCCAGCTTTATCGGGCCACGCATTACCGTGCGCATCAACCATGGCAGCAGGCGGTCTATGTAAAGCCGCTGAAGGATCAGCGGCAGCGGCCAGTAGGAGTGGTGGCTGGAGCCAACGTCATTCCGGAAGATTTCTGGAGGCGGCGCATTCCGGTGATGGTCAATGAAATCCTGCGGCGGGAAATCACTGACAGTCAGCTCTTTGCCGAAGTCAAATCAGAGCCAGGTCCGCAGGACCTGGTGTTGGAGAGCAGTCTTACGGACATGCACGGTGCCTTTGTCCGGCCGGACTTTGGTTGGTTGAGCTATGGGGTGGCCACCTTGAAGGTGAAGCTCATGGGGCCGGTGGATGCCAGCGGTCAGCGTCCGATCCTTTTGGAGGAAGAATACCAAGGCCATATCAAGACCCCCAAGCGCATGTCCAAGAGCCCGCCGCAGGTGCCGCCGCTCATGGGCATGGCCCTGCACAAGAGCATCTTGCATATGCTGCAGAGCCTGGAAGCTCAGCAACTGCAGCAAGAGCAGCAAGGCGAAAAAGAGCAGTAGCTTATTGGGGCCTGTCTAGCCACTGCTGGATGGCGGCTGGGTAGGCGGTGCATTCTGCTTCGAACACCCGCGCTGCCAGGCTATCGGCATCGTCGGTGGTCAGCACCGGTACCTTTTTTTGCAGTAGAATCGGCCCGCGGTCATATTCGTTGTTGCAGTAGTGCACGGTGCAGCCAGATTCCTTGTCGCCGGCTTGAATCACTGCCTCATGCACGTGGTGACCGTAGAAGCCCTTGCCACCAAACTTGGGCAGCAAGGCCGGGTGGATGTTCAGCACCCGGTCTTGATAGTCCTCAGGAATTTGCAGCAGTTGCAAATAGCCGGCCAGGCAAACAAGTTGCACCTGATGTTGCCGCAGGTGGGCAAAGATGCTGTCAGAGCTTGTGGCTACGTAGGTAGGCAAGCCGGCCTTCTTGGCTTTACTGAGTCCCAAAGCATCTTCCCGGTTGCTGATGACGCAGCTGATTTCTACCAACAACTCTCCCTGTTGGATCTTCAGTAACAGATTGTCCAGGCTGCGTCCGGTGCCGGAGAGGAGAATGCCGAGGCGGGGATGGGCCATGATCAACGTAAGGAGCTGGAGATGCCAGTGAGCATGGCTGCAATGCGTGGGGCGGCGACGTCGGCAGCATCCAGCATGTCTTCAATGGATGTTGGCTCCGGACTGTCTACGTTGGCCAACTGGGTGACAGCTGCCAGCGCCAGGACCTTGAAGCCGGCATGGGTGGCGACCAGGACTTCTGGTACCAGGGACATGCCTACCAGGTCCGCCCCCGCCCGGCGCAGGAAGCGATATTCGGCGCGGGTTGGCAGGCTGGGGCCCGGTACGGCGGCAAAGATGCCGGGCAAGCAGGGGATGCCGATTTCTTTGGCTACGTCCCGTGCCAATTGGCGCCAGGACGAGGTGTAGGGGTCGGACATGTCGGGGAAGCGGGGCCCGAGCATGTCGTCGTTGGGGCCTTGCAAGGGGTTGATGCCGGAGAGGTTGATGTGGTCCTCAATGATGGCGATGGTGCCTGGTTCCAACTGCAGCGACAAGCTGGCGGCAGCGGCGGTGAGAATGAGGGCCTCAGCACCCATGGCTCGGAACACCCGCACCGGCAAGGCAAGTTCGTCTACACTGTGCCCTTCATATGCCGCCACCGGCGCGTCACCGACGATCACTGGCACGCCTTCCAGATGACCGAAGAGCAAGGGTGCCTTCTTGGCGAAGTGCAGCCCACCGGGGACATCGTCTGGCCCAAAGGTGTGCTTGTTCTTGAGCTGCCCAGCGATGGAGGTGTGTCCAGTGCCCAAGAGCATGGCCAGCTTGGGTTGCTCGCCGGTTATTTCAAGCAGACTGGCAGCGATACTCTCTGCGTGTTTGCGGAGGCTGGGTTGGTTATGAGAGACCATGATGAATTCGGTTGGGTGAGGAGAGTGGCACTGTAGGTCTTTCCATCTTGAGCGGCAAGTTGCAGCTTAAAGAGCAAGTCGCTGGCGCAATTCCTCGCTGGACAAGCCTTGGATGCATACCTTCTTGTCGCGAGCCTTGTCGCCGGCAAGCAAAAGCACTTGATGGTTGGGTAGCGCCAGTGCTTTGGCCAGGACTTGCAGCAGGCGATGATTGGCTTTGCCATTTTCCGGAGCCGCCGTCACTGCAATTTTCAAGGATTCACCGTACAGGCCCATGACCTTGTTGCGGCTGGCGCCGGGTGCTGCCCTGACTTTGATGACCAGTCCTTGCTTTGTTTCTTCAATGGCCAGGGGCATTTTCAAGCATCTGTCAGTGCAGTTTGCGACAAGCCAGGCTGTTTGCGTGTTCTTGCAAGACTTTCTCGATGAGTATGGCTGCTCGCTGATTGCGGCGAGTTGCCAGGGAATGCAAACCTTTCGCCAACTGGCTGGCAGCCTGACATTCTATTGCCAAGGCCTTGGCCCATGGCGTGTTGCTCTTGGCCAGTTCTGTTGCCCGTTCGAGAAGTGCTCGACCTTCGTTTGCGAAATTTTGTGGCTGGGTGCCGCTGAGATCATTGCGCACATCCAGACTTTGCAGGTATGCGCTTGCCCCTTGTAGGAGTTCGTGCAACTGCATGCAGGCAAGGAGAGCCATGCGCCCATCATGCAAGCTGGCATTGCCAGGCATGATGAAATACTCCTGCCATTCCTTTGACGATTCTGGCACTGGCCCCTTTTCCTGCAAAGCTGCGCTGACTTGGGCCTGTTCAAGATAAGCCGCGATGGCTGTGAGCATTTCTTGAAACTGCAGGGCTTTTTTGGCTGCGCTGTGCCCAGCAGTGGCTTGCACCATGCTTGCTGCCAGTTCCTTGGCCTTGCTCAGGTTTGCTGCGCGAACTTGCTGCAGGATGCCATGCTTACCCAGTAGGGCTTCATCATAGCTGGCCCAGGCCTTTTGCTTGCCACTGGCGGCCAGGGTGTTGCGCAGGTTGCGTAAGCTCTCTTTGCCCTCTTGCAGGAAGGTCTGCAGGTTCGCAGGATCTGCCAGCATGGCTGTGGGCCAGCCGGTTTCCGTGTCCAGGATGGCAGTCACGGACTGTAGGCACTGGTCAGCCTCCTCGGTTGCTTTGGCTTGCAGAGCTTTTTTCCAGTTGGTCTGGATTTGTTCCAGCTGCTGTTTTCCCATGCCTTGCATGTTACTGCGGAGGGATTCCACCGTTTCCTGGACCAGACTCTCCTCGCGCATTTCGGCGGGCAGATTCTCAGGCAGCCAGAGTTGTTCTGCTTCGCGGAATTTTCCGGCTTTTAGCAACGCTTCGCTTTGCTCTCGCAATTGTTGGCACTGCTGCAGCAATTCCTTCTTGAAGGCTATGGACTGCTGCGTCAGCTGAAGTTGTTTGTCCCGAGTTTTTTGGGCAAGGCCAAGGGCCTTGTTTGCTGCCACTGTGTCCTTGAACTCAGACTTGCTTGCCATCGCTTCCAGCTGTTCGGCAAAAGCAATGGGTGGCAGGCCGGCCTGCTGGATTTCCAGCAAGGCGGTCTTCGCCTTGCTCTCCCGTAACTCATCCTGGATGGCGGGGTCCGGGTCGGCAGATTGGATGACGATCTGTGGGTCTGCTGGCTCTCCCGATCCTCTGAGTAGCAGAGCGACGCCGGTTACCAGCAACGCCAGCAGCAGGACGCCAAGCAGCGTCAGCTGTTTTTTCTTGTTGCCGTCGGCAGATTCCAAGCCATCCAGTTCCGCCAACAGGGCATCGGCGGATTGGTACCGCTCGTCGGGGTCCTTGGCCAGCAAGCGCAAAATGATGGCAGAGACCTCGCTGGGGATCTCTGCATTCAAGTTGTCGGCCTCGATGGGCTCTTCCTGTACCTGCGCCTTCAGGATCTGACTGACGTTCTTGCCGTGGAAGGGGGTCTTGCCGGTGGCCAGGCGATAGAAGGTGCAACCCAGGGAATAGAGGTCAGAGCGATGATCCAGGGGTTTGCGCTGCACCTGTTCCGGTGACATGAAGTGCGGAGTTCCCACCAGGCGACCATCCTGATCGACGCCGTGATCCATGGCCAGACCCAGGTCGGCCAGCTTGACTGTGCCGTGTGGGTCCAACATCAGGTTCTCCGGCTTGATGTCGCGGTGTACCACATTCAAGGACTCGGCATAGGCCAGTGCCTGCGCCGCATCGCGGATGTGATCCAAGACCTCGGTCAAGGCCAGCGTGCCATGGCTGCGCAAGGTCTCTTCCAAAGAGCCGCCGGTCATGATTTCCATGGCCAGGAAATAGGTGTCACCCTCATGGCCAACATCGAAGACCTGCACCACATTGGGATGGGAAAGGCGGGCCGCCGACCTGGCCTCGGCAACAAATCGATCCACCCACACCGGGTCCTGGGTGAGTTCCTTGTTCAGGATTTTCAGCGCCACTTCTCGGTGCAGGCTTACCTGTTCGGCGCGGTAGACCGTGCCCATGCCGCCCTTGCCCAAAACTTCCAACAGGCGAAAGCCACCCAGCATCTGCGGCTCTTCTGACGGCTTGGGGCCGAACAACAGTCTGTTACCGGCTACCTCCAGGATGTCGCCGTCCTGCAGTCGGGCGGCGCGGATCTCCTTGCCATTGAGCAGAAAGCTGCCCTGCAGTTGTTTTACACCAAAGCCACCATTCTTCAGGGCCTTGATCACCAGGTGTTGCGCGGCCACGCCGCTGCCTTCCAGCCGCAAGGAGCAATCCCCCTCGCTGCCGATGGTGCAAGCTTCTTCCTCTGAGAAGGTCAGGCAGGCGCCCTTCAAGGGGCCTGTTTGCACAGTGATCTCCGCCATGTCTCGGATCAGTATGTCCTGGCGGAAAGCAGAGCGCTACCCCGCTCTTCTCCTTACGCCTGCGATCGGACTTCGCACCACAGCTCTACGCAGGCGGTGGTTTGCAGGGTTACCTTGGCCGGTTCGGCAATTTCCACCCCAGGGATCCATAGGATGTTGTCTTCGGCATCCACCAGCAGTGGCAGGCGGTCGCGATCAAAGCGGGGCAGGTGTCGGTTCTGCAGGAAGCGTCGCAGGTCGACGGGAGCCGGCATGCCCAGTGGCCAGAAGCGATCGCCACTGCGGCGCCGACGAAGCTTCCAACTGCCGGCCTGCATTGATTGTTGCAGCAGTGCCCGCTGTGGTCCAGCGGCGTTGGGGGAAGGGCTCAGTGGGGGCTGTGGCAGGCATTGGCCCCGCAGGCTCCATTCAGTGCTACCAAAACCCACCTGCCTGCCATCCAAGGCCAGCTCCACAGAGTCGGCGGGAGGGCTGCCGGCACGGGATGGATCCAGAATGATCAGCCCACTGCGGCTGCGTTCCGCCAGCAGGGTGCTGGCTCCGTGGACCCGTTGGCCCACCTGGCCAAGCTGAGCCAGGGTGGCGCTGCGCTGCACCCATGTCCAGGGGGCGCGGTGGCCTTGTGGGTGCAAGCGCTGATGGATTTGTTGCAGGGCTTCCTCCAGGAAGGGATGCAGGCCGGCGGTCAGCTTGCTGCATTGAATTTCTGCTCGCCAGGGAGTGGGGTAGGAAATGTGGTCTCCCAGCAGTTGGCTGGCCTGTTCTTCCAAGAGATCAGTGGCGGCGCGGGCTGCTTGGCCCAGGGCCAGCAGGCAGTGGTCCAGCTGGCTGCCCAGCTTTTGCCGTAGGGCTGGGATGGTCTGCAAGCGCAGGCGGTTGCGGCTGTACTTCAGATCCTGATTGCTGGGGTCGCAGACCACTGTCAGGTTCAGGGAGCCGGCAATCTGCTCCAGGGTCTGCCGGCGGCTGGACAGCAGGGGGCGCAGCACCACCAGATCATCCGCCAGGCGGCGCCATTGCGGGATGCCTGCCAGGCCTCTGGGGCCAGTGCCACGGAGTAGCCGAAACAGCACGGTTTCCAGATTGTCATCGGCGTGGTGGGCGGTGAGCACGGCACCGGCGCCCTGCTCCCTGGCCATCTCCGTCAGGGCCTGGTAGCGGGCCTGGCGCAGGCTTTCCTCATCGCTGGCCATGTTTTCCAGGCGTCTTTGGCAGAATCCCAGGCCCAGCTCCTTGGCCTGCTCTTGCACCAGGCTGGCGGCTTCATCGCTGTTTTCCTGGATGCCGTGGTTCACATGGGCCAGCAGGACCGGCTGGTCCAGCTTTCCGGTGGCCCGTAGATGGGCCAGGATGTGGCCTAGGACCATAGAGTCCAGGCCGCCTGAGACTGCCGCCAACAGCGGTCCCGGGCCGATTTGTCCTGCATGGCTGGCGAGGCAGCGAGCCACTTCTTGGCTGAGTTCCAACAAGAGTTTCATTGAGGGGAAAGGGAGACCATCGTTATAGTAAGGGGCTTTTCCTCCTTCCTCGCAGTTAACCTAACGGAGTCTACTTCCCATGGCCATCAGGGTTGCAATCAATGGTTTCGGTCGCATTGGGCGACTGGTTTTTCGTGTCCTTTCTGAACGGTCCGGCTACGAGATCGTCGCTATCAACGATTTGGCTCCGGCCAAATCCCTGGCGCACCTGCTCAAGTATGACACGGTGCACGGTCGTTATCCCGGCACTGTGAGTGCTGGCGAAGGCGAGATCCAAGTGGATGGAAAGTCAGTGAAGACCCTGGCTGAGCGGGATCCCAAGAGCCTGCCCTGGGGCGAGATGAAAGTGGACTTCGTCGTGGAAGCCACCGGCATCTTTGCCACCAAGGAAGCCTGCATGCAGCACATCACCGCCGGCGCCAAGAAGGTGCTGTTGACCGTGCCACCCAAGGACGAGGTGGATGCCATGGTGGTGATGGGAGTGAACGAAGAGATCCTGCAGGCAGAACATCAGGTGATCTCCAACGCTTCTTGCACCACCAACTGCCTGGCGCCCTTCGCCAAGGTCCTGCACGATGCCTTTGGTATTGAACGTGGTCTGATGACCACCGTGCATGCTTACACCAACGATCAGCGCATTGCTGACATGGTGCATTCCGATATGCGTCGTGCCCGCGCTGGCGCTGCCAATATCATTCCTACCACCACGGGCGCAGCTCGTGCCGTAGGCAAGATCATTCCGTCCCTGGCCGGCAAGCTGGATGGCTTTGCCCTGCGCGTGCCAGTGCCTGACGGCTCGGTGGTTGATCTGGTCGCCAACGTGAAAAAGCCCGCCAGTGTGGCCGAAATCAACGCTGCACTGAAGGCCGCGGCAGAAGGTCCCATGAAGGGCGTGCTGTTCTACACCGAGGATCCCATCGTTTCTTCGGACGTCGTTCACGACTCCCATAGTTCGGTGATCGATGGTCTGTCCACCATGTCCATGGACGGTGGCAAGATGATCAAGGTGGTGAGCTGGTATGACAACGAGTGGGGTTATTCCAACCGTGTCGTCGATCTCATGTCCAAGGCCTACAACCTGAGCAAGTAGTCCATGGCCAAGCAACTCCACGACCTGGACCTGCAGGGCAAACGCGTGCTGGTTCGGGTGGACTTCAATGTGCCTCTGGATGAGAATCGGCAGGTTACTTCGGATGCGCGCATTCGAGCGGCCCTGCCCACCATCCAGGCCATCCTGGATGCCGGAGGCCGGCCTGTCTTGATGTCGCACTTGGGACGGCCCAAGGGTCAGGTGGTGGAGAAGTATCGCCTGCTGCCAGCGGGTGAGCGCCTGGGCGAGTTACTGGGAGTTCCGGTGCGCTATGCCCATGACTGCATTGGCGAGGCAGCTGAGGATGCTTCCAGAGCTCTGCAGGATGGCGAATGCCTGATGATTGAAAACCTGCGCTTCCACGCCGGTGAAACTGCTGGCGACCCTGAGTTTGCCAGCCAGTTGGCGCGCCTGGGTGATGTGTATGTGAATGACGCCTTTGGCACAGCGCACCGCGCCCATGCCAGTGTCGCCGGAGTGCCGGCTTTGCTGCCCTCAGCCGCGGGGCTGTTATTGAACAAGGAGCTGCAAGCCTTCGCCAAGGTTTTGCAGCAACCAGAAAGGCCGCTGCTGGCCATCATTGGTGGGGCCAAGGTGAGCGACAAACTGCCAGTGATCCTGAACCTGCTACAGAAGGTGGATGTGCTGCTCATTGGTGGTGCCATGGCTTACACCTTCTTGAAGCAGCAAGGCGTTGAAGTGGGGCGCTCGCTCTGCGAAGACAATCTGTTGGATGCCGCAGCTGAAACCCTTGCCAAGGCCAAGGAGCTGGGGGTGCAACTGTTGCTGCCCACAGACCATGTCTGTGCCAGTGAGTTTGCTGAGGATGCCAAGACCGAGGTCAGTGCTCCCGGCATCCCCGCAGATCTCATGGGCCTGGACATTGGGCCGCAGACCGTGCGCCAGTATCAAGCAGTGATCCAGGAAGCGAAGAGCATTGTCTGGAATGGCCCGATGGGCGTGTTTGAAATTCCAGCCTTCCGCCATGGCACCCAAGCAGTGGCGCAGGCAGTGGCGAAATCCTCCGCCTGGTCCCTGGTGGGTGGTGGCGATTCTGTGGCAGCGGTAGAACTGCTGAAGCTGGCGGATCAGGTGAATCATGTCTCCACCGGTGGTGGGGCCAGCCTGACCTTGTTGGAAGGTCAGACCCTGCCCGGCATCGCAGCTCTGGAGAATTCTACTGTTGAGAGGGGTGGCGCGTGAGCCAGCACCCCATCCGCATTGCGCCGTCGCTACTGGCCTGTGATTTTGCCAACCTGGGGGCAGAGGTGGCCAAGGTAGAGGCTGCTGGCGCTGACTGGTTGCACGTGGATGTGATGGATGGGCATTTCGTGCCCAACCTCACCATTGGTCCGCCGGTGGTGGCTGCCATCAAGGAAGTCGCCACTCGTCCCCTGGATGTACATCTGATGATTGATGATCCATGGAAGTATGCTGATCCATTTATGGATGCAGGTGCGGATGTCTTTACTTTCCATTTGGAAGTGGCTGATCGAGGCGATGCCCACGCTCTGCTGGCCAAAGTTCGCGAGCGCGGTGTGAAAACCGGCATGGCCATCAATCCCGACGCTGATGTGCGGAAGTTGCAGCCCTATCTGGACGCTCTGGACATGGTGTTGGTGATGTCGGTGTTTCCTGGCTTCGGTGGGCAGAAGTTCATCGACGCGGTGCTGGAGAATGTGCGTCTACTGCGGGGCGAGATGGGCTTCACCGGCGAGATTGAAATGGACGGTGGCATTGACCCGCAAACCATCGCCGCCTGTGCAGAGGCCGGCACCAACGCGTTTGTCGCTGGCACGGCAGTTTTTTCCGCGCCCAATGTGCCGGAACGTGTGGCCCTTCTGCGCCAGCTCGCAGCAGATGCATATCCTGCCTGAAATTTCTCCTAGAAAGGGTATCTTCAGAGGAACAGCGCTACGCTAATTCGCGGGAGGCATGACGCCTTCCAGACATGAGGTAGGAAACATGGCTTGGACCCGATTCGGTAAAAAGAAAGACATGCCCGGTGGCCTATGGATCAAATGTGAATCCTGTGGTGGCATGTTGTTTCGCAAGGAATTCGAGACCCGGCATCGGGTCTGTGGTTCTTGTGGCTACCACTTCACCTTGCCGGCCCGCGAGCGGGTGGCCATCACTGCCGACCCAGGCACCTTTGAAGAGTTCTACCTGGACCTTGAAGCTGAGGATCGCCTGAACTTTGTCGACAAGCTGCCCTACAGCGAGAAGATCAAAGCCTCGCAGAAGAAGACCGGTGAGAAGGATGCCATGGTGGTAGGCACCTGCACCATCCATGGCTTTCCTGCCGTGATAGGAGTGATGAACTTTGCTTTCATGGGTGGTTCCATGGGCATGGTGGTGGGGGAGAAGGTCGCCTTGGCGGTAGAGCTGGGTCAGCAGAAGAAACTACCAGTGATCCTGTTTTCCTGCTCCGGTGGCGCACGCATGCATGAAGGCCCCATCTCCTTGATGCAGATGGCGAAAACCTGTGCCGCTTTGTCGCAGTTGAATGCTGCCGGTGGATTTTCCATCTCCGTCATGACTCACCCCACAACAGGTGGTGTCACCGCCAGCTTTTCTTCAGTCTGCGACATCCTGTTGGCAGAACCTGGCGCTCTCATTGGTTTCGCCGGTCCGCGGGTGATCGCCACCACCATCAAGAAGGAGTTGCCCAAGGGTTTTCAACGGTCGGAGTTCTTGCTGGAGCGGGGGCAGATCGACCGCATTGTCTCCCGTAGCAAGATGCGCATGGAGCTGGCTCGCCTCATTGCCTACGCCACTGGTGAAGATGTAATTCACGCCATCAAGGCCGGCGAAGAAGCAGTGGCCGAAGGCGAAGCTACGGCCCAAGCTGTTGGTGAAGCAGGCAGCAATGGCAAGGCGAAGGCTGCTGCTACGAAAAAGGCAAGCAAGGGCAAGCCCAAGGCTGAAGCCAAGCCCAAGGCTGAAGGCAAGGTCAAGAGCGAGACTAAAGCCAAGGCCAAGAGCAAGAAGAAGGGCGAAGGCAAGGCCAAGGAGAGTTGAGCTGATTGTCAAGCCACTGAGGCCCATCAGCCGGGGTGGGCCAGCGCCGCGTGTGGAAGGCCGCTACAAGGAGGAGGTGCAGGACTTCTGCGTGGAAGAGCTGCCGGCCTATGTCCCCAGTGGGGATGGTGATCATCTCTACCTGTGGCTGGAGAAGGAGAACATCTCCACCATGGAAGCGGTAAAGCGCTTGGCACAGGCCTTGGGTCGGCGTGACCGGGACTTTGGTTATGCGGGACTCAAGGATGCCCGGGCGGTGACTCGGCAGTGGGTTTCCATTGAACACGTTGATCCAGAAGTCCTGGCCAAGCTGGATATTCCCGACCTGCGTTTGCTGGAGATCACTCGACACGGCAACAAGTTGAAGGTTGGTCACCTGCGTGGCAACCGCTTCAAGATTTTGCTGCGGGGTGCCAAGCAAGAAGATGCGGTGCATCTGCAGGCCAACCTGGAGCATTTTGCTTTGCATGGCGTGCCCAACTACTTCGGCGAACAGCGCTTTGGCAAGCGCGGCGCCAACTTGGACAAGGGCCTGAAGATCCTGCAGTCGGGCAAGCCAAAAAAGGCGGCCTTCACCATGCCCCAGCGCCTGTTCCAGTTGATGATATCAGCGGTGCAGAGCGAAGTGTTCAATCGGGTATTGGCGGCGCGGATCCAGGACTATGACCAGTGTCGCTTGGGCGATGTGGCCTACTTGCATGATTCCGGCGCCTGTTTTCTGGTGGAAGACCTGGAGCAGGAACAAGCCCGCTGCCAGGCCTTTGAGATTTCACCCACCGGCCCCATGCCTGGCCCGAAGATGCTTTGCGCCACCGGCGAGATGGGGGAGTTGGAGGCAGCGGTGCTCAAGGAACTGGACTTGAGCCTGGATTTCTTTGGCAGCGTGCCAAAGAAATCCCACCAGGGGGCACGGCGCTCTCTGCGCCAGAGGGTATTGCAACCACAGGTAGAGCAAACGGCGGACGGCGTGTCTCTGTCCTTCACCTTGGATGCTGGTGCCTATGCCACTTCACTGTTGCGCGAGTTGCTGCTTACCAGTCCGTGGTTTGCCGGCTAGGGTTCTTAGGATAGGGTTCGCCGGCTAGGGTTTTCCGGTTAAGCTCAGCCTGCCATGCAACCTGATCCCAACGACTCGTCTCCATCCATCCCAGGTTTTCGTCGAGTGCCCCGCACCGGCGTCATCTATGTGGTGCACCGTGCGGCGGAAGCCGGGTTTTCTCGTGATGCCCAGGATTGGGCCAACCTTGGCCAGGGGGCGCCGGAGACCGGCCCGCTACCGGAATCTCCCAAGCGGGTAGAGACCCTGTACTCGGATGCCAGTGTGCAGGGTTATGCGCCGGTGGATGGAGAAGTGGCCCTGCGGCAGCAGGTGGCGGACTTCTACAACAGCTGCTACCGGCAGGGCATGGCTTCGCAATATAGCTATGAAAACGTGGCCATCTCTGGTGGTGGACGCCTGGCTCTGACCCGACTGGCGGCGGCCCTGGGCAACATCAACATGGGCCACTTCATCCCGGACTACACCGCCTATGAGGAACTGCTGGACATCTTCAAGGCCTTCACTTCTATCCCCATCCTGTTGCGTCGTTCGGAGGGATACAAGATCTCCAAGGCTGCACTGCAGCGGGAGATTCAGGGGCGTGGCCTGGGCGCCATCCTGGCCAGCAACCCCTGCAACCCCACCGGCAAGTTGGTGCAAGGGGAGGAGTTGCGGCAGTGGGTGGAGATGGCACGGGACAACCGCTGCACCTTCATCCTGGATGAGTTCTACTCCCACTATGTCTACCCCGAGGATCCACAAGAAGTCGGCGGCATGGTTTCCGCCGCCGCCTACGTCAATGACGTGGATGCGGACCCGGTGGTGCTGGTGGATGGTCTGACCAAGAATTGGCGCTATCCCGGCTGGCGGGTGAGTTGGACGGTGGGGCCCAAGGCTGTCATTGAAGCAGTGGCCAGTGCCGGTTCCTTCCTGGATGGTGGCACCAGCCGGCCGCTGCAGATGGCTGCCATTCCGCTGTTGGACCCGGCCTATGCTAAGGCGGAGACCCGGGCAATCCAAAAGCACTTCCGCCAGAAGCGGGACTTCGCTCTGAGCGCCCTCAAGGCTATGGGCATCGGCGTGGTGAGTGAGCCGCAGGGTTCATTTTATGTCTGGGCTGACTTGTCCGGTCTGCCTGAACCCATCCAGGATGGCATGGCCTTCTTTGAAGCTGGCTTGCAGGAAAAGGTGATCACCGTGCCTGGTGAGTTCTTTGATGTGAATCCCGGCCACCGTCGCACAGCAGCCATGGCCTGGCACAAGAATTTCTGTCGCATCAGCTTTGGCCCAGAGATGCGCACCCTGGAGATGGGTATGGCAGCCCTGGGCCGGGTGATTCAGAAGTACCGCTGAGGGCTAACCTTTCGATTCGGCGGGAGTCACTTCTACGCAGAGTCCCGGTAGCACCACCAACAGTCTGGTGCTGAAGGCAAAGAAAGTGGCCAGTTCCGGGTGCTTCTCTAACAGGGTGAAGTACTCGGGGGAGAAGGCCTTCACCTTCTGTACCTTGTCTTTCAGCTTGGGCTGGTAGGCCGAGTCCACCCAGATGCCCTGCAACAAGTGGAACATGTGGCCCTGGATGCGCTGTGCTTGTAAGTGGATGCCCTGGTTCTTGTTTGTTGCATGGCCCCTCACACTGCCCAGCATGTGAATCTGCATGCTTTTGGCCACTGCCTCCTTACCGGTGGATGGGCTGGCGGCCATGCCGTCCAATGACTTCTCCGCCTCCCGCGCCTCGTCTTCGGCGCGGCGGCCGGCTTCCGCCAAGACTCCTTCGGTCGCTGCTTCCGGCAGGGCACCGGCCCGTTGCAGGTCCAGGCGCAGGTTCGCGCGGTCCCTTGCAGATGGCACCACATCAGCGGCTCCACGGTATTGGTAGCGGGCCAGCCGCTGCGCATCTTCCAGGATCAGGTGCGAAGTGTAGGGGGTGACGATGCCGTGTTCCTGGCCCAGCTTGCGGATCTCCTGCACGAGTTCCGGATTCTGCCCATTCAGGCGAATGGCGTCCAACAGGGCGGCCACTTTCTTTTGTGCCCAGAGGCTGGCCAGGAAATCGTTGGCCGTGCTGCTCTTCGGGAAACTGCCTTCGAAGACAAACTCCTTCTGATTTTGCAGGACCTGACCTTTGAGTCGGATGGCATGCATGCCTTGCCCGCGGTAGCGTCCCATGACCAGCAAGCGGCTGCCGCGGAACATGTCCGGCAGGTGGCCGGGAAAGCTGTCAAAGCTCTCCACGCCATCGCAATGCAGGCTGATGTTGGTCATCACCGGGTGGCTGAGTTTTTGGAACAGGGCGGAAGTCTTCACTTCGATGTCTTCCTCTTCCCCTACGTAGTCCCGGTCACCGTGGCTGTCTGCCGCCACCTTGTCCAGGAGCCGGGTGTTCACGTCGTGACCCACGCCAAAGACAAAGATGCGCGAGCCCTTAAGGTTGGCCGCTTTGATCTTGGTCAGCAGCTGGTCAACGTTGTTGGTGCCCACGGTCGGCAGGCCATCGGTGAGGAAGACGGTAATATCCATAGCCTGATTGCCGTCTTGGGGCTTGGCCTTCAGGGCAGTGAGCAGGGCGTCTTCGATGTTGGTGCCACCACGGGCTTCCAGCTGCTTCACCTTCTGCAGGGCGGTCTGGATGTTGTCCTTGGTGGCAGCCATGGGCTTACTGAAGAAGGGCTGCGCCTGCGTGGCAAAGGGGATGACGTTGAGGTGATCCTGGGGTTTGAGGGAAGCCAGGAAGAAGCGCAGTGCGCCTTGTGCCTGGATTATCTTTTTGCCCTGCATGGAACCGGATGTATCCAGGACGAAGTTGATCAGGCGGGGTAGGGGCTTTTGCTCTTGCCATTGCCGCTTGGGCGCCAGCATCATCATGAAGTAGCCAGCTTCGCCGGGCCGCCGGTAGGTCAGCAGGTTGAGGCCGAACTCCTGATCCGACAGGCCATAGAAAACCTGCAGGTCACGCTGCGGCAGTTGCTGCCCACTGGCTTCCATGGAGACGCTGGCCTTGTGGTCGTCGTCCAGGATGACTTGCACCTGTTGGTTGGGCGAATAAGCGTTTTTGATGGCCTTATGCGATTGGATCTGCAGGTCCAGACTGAACTTGCCCACGCCCCGGTGGCCCATGCGCGCTGCCCGCCAGGGAAAGCTCCATGCATGCAGGCCGGCTACTTCCGGCAGCACCTGGCGGTAGCGCACCACCACAGTCATCTTGCCCCTGGCCGGAATGGGAAACACCCGAGCTTTCAAGCAGCCGCGTCCCATGTATTCCAACAGCCCCGGGTCCCGCTGCCGCCGCACGATGTCGGTGTAGATCTTTCGCGCCTTGTTGGCATCCAGAACTTCGCCGGCCACCTCCTTGCCGCCCATGGTCATGCGGAAACCGTCAGCGCTGGCGCCCTGGGGCAGGGGCAGGATCCAGGTGGCCTCGGCGATCTGGGCACCGTCGTTGCGGAAGACCTGACGCAGCTCAGTGCTGGCCACGCCATCGACGATGTGTACCTGCACCTGCAGGCTTTCGATGTGCACGCCGGCCATCTGCTCTGGTGCCAGATGCAGGCCCTGGGCGTTCAGCCGCTGACCTGAGAACAGGCCAACAAAGAGGGTGAAGAGAGTGAAAGATGCGAGTCGGAGCGATGCCATGGAGCTTTTCCCGTGGGTTGAGTTGTCAATGCCCCCAACCCATGTGGGCCGGGGGGGCAAGTCAACGGAGCTCAATAATGGCGGTTCCGAATTAGATCTGCAGGACCCCTAGATTTGTAAGGCCCAGCTCAGGAAGGCCCAGCGATCCGCCGCCGCATCGATGCGCTTGCTGGTGGGTTTGCCCGCCCCATGGCCGCTCTTCTGGTCAATGCGAATCAAGATGGGCGCTGGGCCGGCCTGCGCCCGTTGCATGGCGGCGGCAAACTTGTAGGAGTGACCTGGCAGCACCCGGTCATCGTGGTCGCCGGTCATCACCATGGTGGCTGGGTAGGAGGTGCCTTCCCGCAAATTGTGCAGGGGTGAATAGCCATAGAGGGTGGGGAACATCTCCGGGTCTTCACTGCTACCGAATTCCGGGATCCAGGCATGGCCAATGGTGAACTTGTGATAGCGCAGCATGTCCATGACGCCAACTTCGGGGATGGCGGCGCCCACCAGCTCCGGCCTCTGGGTCAGAATGGCGCCCACCAGGAGGCCGCCATTGCTGCCGCCGCCAATGGCCAGTTTTTCCCGCCGGGTGTAGCCATTGCGCTGCAGGTATTCCGCAGCATCGATGAAGTCGTCAAAGACGTTTTGCTTGCTCTTGCCCATGCCTGCCTCATGCCAGGCGCGGCCAAATTCGCCACCGCCCCGCAGGCTGGGTTGGGCATAGATGCCGCCCATCTCCAGCCAGGCAATGTTCTGGGAACTGAAGCGTGGCTTCAGGGAGATGTTGAAACCGCCATAGCCATACAGGTAGGTGGGGTTGTTGCCGTCCAGGCGCAGGCCCTTTTTGTAGACCAGGAACATGGGCACCCGGGTGCCATCCTTGCTCTGGTAGAACACTTGTTTGGTGACAAAGTCCTGGGGCTTGAAGGTCAGTTTTGGCTGGTGTACCGAAAGCAGCTCACCAGAGGTAATGGAGTAGCTGTAGATGCCAGAGGGTTGCACGAAGGAGCTGAAGCTGAAGTAGGCCTGTTTGCTTAAGCGCTTGCCCTGCAGCCCGCTGATGCTGCCCAGGCTGGGCAGGGTCGGCTCTGCCACCAGTTCGCCATCCAGCTTGCGCACTTGCAGCACAGAGTGGGCATCGCGCAGGTAGGTGAGGAAGAAGTGATCGCCAATGATCTGGACGCTCTCCAGGGTATCTGCGGACTCCGCCACCAACTCTTGCCAGGCATCCCGTTCTGGTCGGTCCAGATGGATGGCAATGATACGCCGCCGATCGGCGCCCTGGTCAGTGAGGAAGTAGCAGAGCCGCCCATCGTTGCCCAAAAAGCGATAGCTGGCCTCCAGCTCCATAATCAGGCCCTGCACCTGAGCCTCCGCCTTTTGCAGGTCCAGGTAGGCAATCCGGTTGCGGGCATCGGTGCCCTCAGAGATACGGATGATGCTGAATGCTCCATCATCGCTGATCCAAGCGCCAAAGCCCCAGGTGGGGTGGTCCGGGCGTTGGTAGATCACCTTGTCTTCGCTCTGCTCCGTGCCCAGCTCGTGGTAGCAGAGTTGGGAGCCCAGGTTTTGCTGTTGGAAGGTCTCTCCCTCCTTGGGGGCCGGGAAGCGCTGGTAGAAGAAGCCCTTTTGGTCGTGGGTCCAGGCGGCACCGCTGAACTTGGACCAGGACACTTTGTCTGCCAGGAGTTTGCCGCTGGCCACCTCCATGACCTGCCAGTCCCGCCAGTCGCTGCCGCTCTTGGAAGTGGAATAGGCCAGCAGGGAACCGTCTTCGCTGAAGGACATGCCGCCCAGGGCCACGGTGCCGTCTTCCGACAGCAGGTTGGGATCCAGGAAGACGGTGTCTTCACCAGGGGAGTTTGTGCCGTTGGGGCCATCAGTCCGGTAGATCACCGACTGGTTCTGCAGGCCGTCGTTGCGGCTCTGGAACCAGGCCTCACCTTCCTGGAAGGGGGCACCGCGGCGGGGGAAGGACCAGAGTTCCTGGATCCGCTGGCGGATCTGGCTGCGCCGGGGGATGGCCGCCAGCACCTTCTGGCTGACCTGGTTCTGGGCGGTGACCCAGGCCTGGGTGCGCTCCCCGTCCTGATCCTCCAGCCAGCGGTAGGGGTCGGCCACCTGGGTGCCATGGTAGTCCTCCAGCACTGCTTCCCGGGCGGTTTCCGGCGGCGGGGCGGCTACGGGGCCGGCCTGAGGCGTTGCCGGGTTGCTGCTGCAGGCAGCCAGAAGGGTCAGGGCCAGCAGGCTTGCGGCCGGCAGGAGCTTGGGATTGGGGCGAGAAGGTTGCTGCATGGTCATGGAGTCTCCGACGGGCTTCGTCATGGGTTTCAGGGCTCCCCAGCCTAGCCAAAGGGAGGCCGCAAGCCAAAGCTCTAGAACCTCTCAAGCCATGCTTGACCTTGGTCCGATCCAAGTTAAGTTCCTGCCCCTCCCAGGGCCATGCCTTGGTGTGATCCCCGATAGCTCAGTTGGTAGAGCGGTTGACTGTTAATCAATAGGTCCGAAGTTCGAGTCTTCGTCGGGGAGCCAGTGAAGCCCCCGTCATAACGAGTGTTGTGACAGGGGCTTTTCTTTTGGCGCAACGGCCTGGTGGCTGGCTTAGGGAGTGATGGTGACATGCACCGGATCCCCCGGTGTCAGGATAGATGTCGCCTCTGAGGATCGAGGGGACCCGACCAAAGCTTGCTTTGGTTGGGCTCGATCCAACAAGTTCACCCGCAGGGTGAACGCCCCCCATGGGGGGCGAGTTTTCCACAAGTTATCCAGTGGGGCGGTGGAGTGATGATTCTTGGTTTACAGCAATGGTTTCAAAGTGCGCATGGTCCAGCGAATGACCGACACTGGTCCTTCTCGGATAACTGCGCCGGATTTGGCAGCAGAGGTTGGAGTTGCCCAATCGACCCTCTGGCGTTGGGTAAGGGAAGCACGTACCGTTTCCTTGATGAGCGGTACAGGAGGCAAGCCCGAGAAGGGATCGAAAAGTCCACGTCAGTGGACCCCAGAAGAGAAGGTGCAGGTCGTTATGGAGGCCATGAAAGTGGCCGAGGAGGATCTGGGAGAGTTTTTGAGGTCAAAGGGACTGCACTCTGTCGAGCTCGAAAACTGGCGCAAACTAGTCATGGAGGCGGCACAATCCGCTTTCAGCAACCCCAAGAAGGCCAAGCGACATGGTGCTTCGCCGGATGCGAAGAAGATCAAAGCACTGGAAAAGAAGATCCGCCGCAAGGACAAGGCCTTGGCCGAGGCTGCAGCTTTGCTGGTGCTCCAAAAAAAAGTCCAAGAGATCTGGGGGGACGAGGACAGCGACACACCCACGAGCAGCGAGACCTGATTTTAGGATTGGTCACAGAAGCCATCAACAACGGTGCCCGGCTGCACAAGGCGTGTGGGACCCTTGGCGTAGATTCAAGGACACTACAACGCTGGAAGCGGCAGGGCATCGGTGAAGATCGGCGAGCTGGCCCAAAGAGCGTGGTCGGCAACAAGATCAGCTCTGCTGAGCGAAGTATGATCCTGCAAATCCTCAACTCTCCAGAGTATCGCGACCTTTCTCCCAGTCAGATCGTGCCGAGGCTGGCCGATCAAGGAATCTATCTGGCATCTGAATCCACGATGTATCGAATCTTGCGCGAGGAAAAGCAGCTCAAGCATCGCGCTGCTGCCAAGCCAGCAACACATCACCATCCCCGCGAACTGGTGGCAACAGCACCCAACCAAGTATGGAGCTGGGACATCAGTTACTTGCCTGGCCCGATCCGCGGGAAGTTTTACTACCTGTACACGATCATCGATGTCTTCAGCCGAGACATCATGGGCGAAGCCATCTATGAGGAAGAATGCCAGGTATTGGCGGCAGCCTTGATCCAATCGGCTTGTGATGCGCAGGGAGTGGATCCTGACAGCTTGGCTCTTCACTCCGATAACGGTGGTCCAATGAAGGGCAGCACTATGCTGGCAAAGCTTGAAGAACTCGGCGTCATGGCTTCATTTAGCCGGCCTGGTGTCTGTGACGACAATCCCTACTCAGAGTCCCTCTTCAAAACAGCCAAATACCGTCCAGAGTATCCTGCCCGACCATTTGAATCGTTGGAGCATGCGAGGACCTGGCTGGTGGCGTTTGTCCAGTGGTATCGGCACGAGCATCGGCATAGCGGCATCAAGTTTGTAACCCCTGCTCAACGCCATGCGGGGGAAGACATTGTCATCCTGGCAAAACGCCGGGAAGTGTATGAAAAAGCCCGTGCACGAAATCCAGAGCGCTGGTCAGGAAACGTGCGGGATTGGTCGCGCATCGAAACTGTCAGGCTCAACCCGAACACCCATCATGCAGCTGCGGAGGCAGCATGATGAATACATTTCAGGCGACAACTACCTTGACACCTACCGATTTCGTCTTCGGCCTTCAAGTAAAGGAGGGCGCCATCTTTTCCAGAAAACACATGGGCTATGCGGGAAAAGGCAGTGCCAACAATGATGTCGGCATAACCGTCGGCGTTTATGTCACCAGCACCGCTAAAGGAGTCACCGAACCCCCCGCCAAATCGGTTTTCGGCAGTGAATATGGGAACGCCATCTTGGCCGGAAAAAACGCGGATGCAATCGATTAGGAACCCGTTGTTGTCCTCCCCCCGACATTGCGCGGCAAAATCAGGAATGCCATCGCAATTCACATCGCCGACTCCTCTGACCACATTTCCCAGGCTGAACTCCTCCTCTGGTGGAAAACTGACAGTATGCAGAATTGAGCCATCCTTGCCGGAGAACGCATGAACCCTACCAGCGTTACGACCTTCATCGGTAGTTCCTGGTTCGCCAACAATGAAGTCGTCAAAACCGTCACTATTGATGTCTCCTGCGCCGCTGACTGAGCGCCCCAGGAAGTGCCTATCCAGATTGCCTTCGATGGAATAGATGAGCTCCCCCGAGGGCTCCATCGCTGGTGGGGGTAGGGGAATGCCGGAGTAGACGCGTACTTTTCCTTTACTAGAGCCTCCCGCAATCAGGTCGGGGTAGCCATCCCCATTCACGTCCCCTGCATCGCTGATAGAATTGCCAAACTGACCTCCCCAGTCGCGGTCCCCAGCAAGAGCATAGAGTTCCACGCCATCTTTGCCGGAGTAGACCCGTGCAGCATAAGGGAACACGCAGCCAGAATCGGTGGCAGCCATCACGTCGTCATAGCCATCACCATTAACGTCTCCCGTGCCGCTTACCGAACTGCCAAGGTTGCTGGAAAACGCCTCCCCGTTGAATTCATGGATCAAACTGCCGTCTTTCCCGGAGAAGACCCGTGCGCTTCCGGATTGGACTTCAGTAATGCTAGCGTTCCGAGCTCCAACGATTACGTCGGCGTAGCCATCCGCATTGACGTCTCCGGCGCCACTTACCGCCTGCCCGAAGTCTTCTCCTCCACTGTTGCCGGTGAGGTTATGTAAAACGCTGGCATCCTTGCCGGAGAATACGCGGGCAAAGCTCTCCGACCCGACAACGAAATCCGCATACCCGTCTGCGTTCACATCTCCGGCGCCATCCACAGCAAGGCCAAAGTCCTGGTATAAGGAGCTACCGTGCAAGGAGTGGATGACAGTGCCGTCCTTGCCGGAGTAGACCCGGGCGCTCCCAGCTTGAAGTGCGGGATTGCTTTCCGAGGGCGCTCCTAAAAGTAAGTCTGGGTAGTTGTCCCCATTGACGTCACCAATTCCGGCAACGTAAACCCTATACAGGGCGTCCAATGTGAAAAGGATTGCTCCATCCTTGCCTGAGTACACATAACCTTGCTCTCAAATTGGTCGTTCACACGCTGACCCAAGGATCCTGTGATTACGTCATCGTAACCGTCCAGATTGATGTCCCCGACCCCGTCTACGGTGTGGCCGAATTCTCCATCATCGATTGTGCCCATAAACTTATGCAGAACAGCACCATCCTTGCCGGATAGAACCGTTGCACTCCCATAACTTTTGCCAAAAGGACCTTCGTCCGGATCTCCAACAATGAGGTCGTCATAGCCGTCATTGTTTACATCTCCCGCCCCATTCGCAAACCATCCGAAGGTGGGAGATTCCCTGTGTCCAGAAAAGGTGTAAAGAACCTCCTGTCCTACGGCCATTGGCACGAATAAGAACAGGGTGGCTACAGTCAGGGCTTGGGCGAGGTGTGGCTTATTCATGTTGCAGGTCCTGGGCTGGGAAGTTGTGGGAATTTAGAGCTCCACCCCTCAACTGGCAAGCGCTGCAGGCCAAGGGAATTCGATTTGCGGATACCCCTGTGCAGTAGCTTCTACTATCTGTAAGTGTCCGGATTGGCTGTGGCATGGCAATCTAGTGGTATGACGCAGAATTAGTAGGCCTTTATATTAAGCCTCCCTACGCTTGCGGTGCGTAGGTATCGTTGGAGGCAAGACGATGCGCGTTGCAGTAGAGATTCAACTTACCAAGAGCGAGCGAAGCACCCTGACGAATTGGTCACGCAGTCGGAGAATTTCGGTGAGGCAAGCTCAGCGAGCCCGAATGATCCTTCTTGCCGCTGATGGCTACTCGAATGCGGATATAGCTGAGGAGATGAGGGTCAAGCGACACACTGTGGGGTGTTGGCGAAACCGCTTCAGCGAGCATCGCCTCACTGGTATAGAGAAGGACCTTCCTCGGGGAGGTCGTCCCCGTGCGAACGAGGAAGTTGAGAGTGAGATCATCCGCATGACTACGCAAGAGATCCCCGCGAACGCGACACACTGGAGCACGCGACTCCTTGCAGAGGAGATGGGAATCACGCAGTCGATGGTCCACCGCACATGGAAGGCCAACGGTCTGAAGCCTCACTTGGTGAAGACGTTCAAGGTCAGCAACGATTCTCGGTTCGAAGAGAAGCTGCGCGATGTGGTAGGTCTCTACCTGAATCCACCCGAGAATGCACTCGTCTTTAGCGCGGACGAAAAGACGTCAATTCAGGCTCTCGATCGGACCCAGAAGAGCCTTCCACTGGTCAAGGGTCGATGCGGCACGATGACTCATGACTACAAGAGGAACGGAACAACCACCTTGTTCGCCGCGATCGAGTTGGGTCACGGCGAAGTGATCGCAACCTGCATGAAGCGACATCGACATCAGGAGTGGATCAAGTTCCTGAGAATGATCGACGAGCAAACTCCAGCTGAACTCGATCTGCACGTCATCGCCGACAACTACGCCACACACAAGCATGAGAAGGTTAAGCGGTGGCTGAAGCGCCATCCGCGATTCCACATGCACTTCATCCCGACAAGCAGCTCGTGGCTCAATATCGTGGAGGGGTTTTTCCGCAATCTTGATCAAAAACGCCTGAAGCGCGACGCGTTTCGCAGCGTCCCTCAACTCAAGAAAGCAATCATGGACTACATCGATAACCACAACGACGATCCGAAGCCGATTGTTTGGACCAAGGCCGCCGACGAGATCCTCGAAAAAGTCGGTCGCGCACGCGCTGCACTGAAAATGCCCCAACAGAGCGCATCACACCACTAGGAATGAAGCATGAACGGTGATGTCCCCAACAACTCTGCAAAGACCGGGCTCCTGCGCTGGTGCCTGCTCTTGCTTGGACTGCTGTTCACTGCGCTTGGTGCGGTGGGGGTGTTTTTACCGGTCTTGCCAACGACACCCTTCATGCTTCTGGCGGCAGCCTGCTTTGTGCGATCCTCACCTGCCCTCAACCAACGTCTGGTGGAGAATCGTTTATTCGGGACCTATATCTCCCAGTGGCAGCGAGAAAAAACAGTGCCGCGGGATGCGAAGCGCAAAGCCTACGGTCTGGTTGTCGTTTCCTTTGCTCTGTCCATCGCTTTGATTGATGCTGTCTGGTTACGATGGATGCTTCTGGTCATCGGTATCCTGCTGCTCATCTTCCTTGCATGCTTGCCCACGGCGCCACAAGTACGAGATGTGGATGGGGAGTAGGCTTGGGTGAATTGCTGAAGCCCTGCAGCTGATGATCTTGGGTGGAATACGCTGTAGGGGAATACAAGCAGGAGAAACGGCTTGGTTTGAATCTGAACTGCTTGCTGCCTCAGATAGGGCTAACTCCTTCCTTGTCCCAGATAGTACAATGGCCCGTTCGCAACGTTTTGCTGGAGATCCACCCATGAACACAGTCCTTCGCTTGGCAGTCCTTGGTTTGCTTGCCATTACCCTGAACACTGGTATCCAGGCCCAGGGTCTACTGCAGACATTTCCGGGTAGTCTGGGTGTGGATGGCGGCGACGTAGATCAGGATGGCATTCCTGATCTGATCATTGCCAATGGCAGCATTACCACTGTGTACTCAGGAAAGGACTGGAGCACCCTGCATACGTTGCAGATAACGACTTTGGGCCTTTCAAACATCACTGCTTTGGCGGGCGGTGCTGACATCAACCAGGACGGCTATGACGACATTGTCACTGGCCAGTCAGGTGCCTACCAGTTCGCCAATAGACAACATGCCGGGATTGTCAAGGCGTGGTCTGGGAAGGATGGCACGATCCTCTACGAGATTGGTGGCCTTTGGGGGGGAGATCGGCTTGGTACTTCAGTCGCTGTGCTTGGTGATCTGAACCAGGACGGTTTTCCCGACTTCGCCGCTGGCGCCCAGTCTGCTCCTGTAGGACAGGACTACGGCATTGTCATGGTTTGGTCCGGCAAGGATGGTCGCTTGCTCTATTTGTTTACTGGCACCGCCGTGCCGCAAAGGCTTGGCTATTCGCTGGCAGCGGCAGGGGACGTGGATAACGATGGTGTTCAGGACATCATTTCCGGATCCCAGCAGCGTGGGATGGCGCGGGTTTATTCCGGCAAAACAGGAGCACAGCTGCACCTCTTCATTGTGGGTGGTATCGATGTTTTCGTCGATGGTCTGGGGGATGTGAACAATGACGGTCACTCAGATCTGCTGATTGGATCGGGAGGAAATGTGGTGATCAAGTCCGGAAAAGACGGCAGTACCCTGCATACGAAACCGGGAATTACCGGCAGTGTGGCGGGGGATATGGACTTGGATGGCTATGCCGATTTCATTGTGTTATCTGCTGGCGTCTCTCCTGCACTCAGAATTGTTGAGGCATTCTCCGGCAAAGACGGCAGCCGACTGCTCTTGCTGAGTGAGCCCAGCCTGGCGGGCTTTGGCAGCTTTACTCGGTTGGTAGGTGACATCAATAATGATGGTGCTCGCGACATTCTGGTGGGAGCACCATCCTCAGTGCGGCTCTATGGCGGCAGCATCCTGCCCTTCAGTGTGGATAAGACCGAGCTGTCTATCTCACAGGGAGGAACGCAGACCATGGTTATGGATGCTGGGGTTCAGCATGGTTTGAAGATTTACGGAATCTTGGGTTCCGACCTGGGCACCAGCCCGGGTTTCCAGTTGGGACCGCTCAGCATCCCGCTGAATCCAGGGCTGTATCTCACCTACACCTTCGACAACCCCAATACCATCATCCAGCAGTCCTTCAGTGTTCTGGATGGTGATGGCAAGGGCAGTGCAGTGCTGACCTTGCCCAATAACATCCCTAATTCCCTGGTGGGAACCAACCTGCATCACGCCTTCATTGTGATGAATCTGGCGCCATTCAGTTTTGACTTAGTCAGCAACACGGTGGTGTTGAAGTTGGTTCAATAGCTGAGAGCCTCCTTCGCTGCCCGGCAACCCTTACCAACACGGAAGGGTTGTCAGGATCTTGTTTGATTCGGGGGAAGCCAAGGGCCTGTCTGGTGAAGTTCCCGGGTATGTTGAAAGAACCTTCAGCTGCAACTCTTCAAAGTAGCAGTGCAGCTCAACAATCGCGTAAGAGATTTGAGCCCCCGGTCCTTGGTTGGGCCATCCGGTCATAGAACTTCAAAGAAGCACGTGTTGCCAATCCGCAAAGACCTCATGCAGCTACCCAAAATCATTCAAGGGGGGATGGGTGTTGCCATTTCCGATTGGCAACTGGCAAGAGCCGTAGCGTTGCAAGGGCAGGCCGGAACCGTTTCTGGCACAGGCATTGCCCTGATTATGATATCGCGGCTGATGGATGGTGATGCTGATGGCCATATGCGGCGGGCACTGGGTCAGTTCCCCTTCCCCAAGGTCGCGCAGAAGATCATCGACAAGTACTACGTTGCTGGGTCAAAGCAGCCTGCAGCCAAGCCGGCCCAACGGCGCTATGCCCGATCGGAATTGTGGACTCTCACTCCTTCGCAGGAGCTGAATGAGCTGACAGTGGTGGCCAACTTTGTAGAGATCTTCTTGGCCAAGGATGGTCATCAGCATCCAGTGGGTCTGAATCTGCTGGAAAAGATACAGATGCCTATCATGGCCTCCTTGTATGGAGCCATGTTGGCAGGTGTTGACTATGTGCTCATGGGTGCTGGCATCCCAGTGCAGATACCGGACATCCTTGAGAGGCTGGCTGCTCATCAGGCGGTCAGCTACAAGATGGATGTGCGGGGCGCATCACCGGAGGATGATCATCAAATCCACTTTGATCCCCAATCGGTTTTTCCCGACCTGGCACAGTCCAAAACCCCACTGACAATTCCTTATTTCTTGCCCATCATCTCATCGGTGGTGCTGGCAAAAACAATGATCAAGCGCACTGCAGGGCGAGTCGATGGCTTTGTCATTGAAGGGCCCACTGCTGGGGGGCATAACGCCCCACCCCGGAATCAAAAGATTCGGGATGACAAAGGCCAGCCGGTCTATGGCAAGAAGGACGAAGTTGATCTGGCGGTAATCAAAGGCCTGGGTTTGCCATTCTGGTTGGCCGGGGGTTATGACTCTGCGGACATGCTGCAAGAAGCCTTGGCCATGGGCGCATCCGGAATTCAGGTAGGAACGGCCTTTGCTTTCTGCCGGGAATCTGGTCTGGAATCATCACTCAATGATCAAGTCATCCAACAAGTCATGGCGCAGCATGCGGCGGTGCGAACCGACCCGCTGATCTCGACTACTGGATTCCCTTTCAAGACGGTGCAGATTGAGGGGACCTTGTCCGATGCGGATCTTGCCGAAGACCGTGTTCGGCTGTGTGACATTGGAATGTTGCGTCAGCTCTATAAGCGGGAAGACGGCATCGTCGGCTATCGCTGCCCCGGAGAGCCGCAAGATAATTACGTCAAGAAGGGTGGGGATCTGCAGGAAACTGTGGGCAGGGGTTGTCTTTGCAACTCCCTATGCGCCACTGCTGGTTTTCCTCAACAGCGCAAGGATGGCTACATAGAGCTGCCAGTGGTCACCGCAGGCGATGGCCTTTCTAGCATCAGCAAATTTGTAAAGCCGGGCCAGGATGGTTACAGCGCTGGCGATGTCCTGGATTATCTGTTGCAGGCCAGCCCTGCCATCAAGCCGTCGGTGACTCCGTCTTGAGTAAAGCCAGGTGATCCCGGCGGCCGCGTAGCAGGCTCCACCCAGTTACCAGGAAAATGCCGGTGACGAAGATGAACAGGGTGATGCCGCCGGTCAGGGGGAAGCTGTGGGTGGTGAAGTTGGCGATCTGCTTGGTTCCCAGGAGCACCGGTGTGAATGGCTCGATGTCCATGGGGGCTTTGGGGTCCAGGTTGTGCCCGAAGCTGTAGAGCATGTAGGCAAAGCGGCAAAAGGCGAAACCGGTGACGTAGGTGGTGACCACCACCATGTCAATCAGCGCGCGGATGTTGCCCAACAGGGCAGTGCGCAGGATCAAAAGTGCTAGCCCTCCCAGGGCGAAGGGCATCCAGTCCAAGTCGCGCAATTCCTCGCGGGTGATGTTCTGCATGCCAATGTAGTGGTTCAGAACATTGATCTCCTTCAGATCATGGCCGTCATTGCCCGCATCCAGCTTGTAGCTGTAGATGTCCAGGTAGAGACCTTGGGGATACTGTGGTGCTTCCATGCTGATGCGCCACAGCGGCAAGATCACGCTCAGAGCCAGCGGAACCATGATGATCAGCAGCAGGATCCGGGTGCGGTTCCGCAGAGGCATGTCCAGGTATTCGAAGAAGGAATGGGCTACGCGTTTCATGATGGTATTTGTCAGACCAGGTCTCCCCGGCGGAAGCGGTGCAAAGTCAGGGTCCAGAAAGTGAGGGCTAGCAGCAGTGACCAGCCAATGCCGATGGCCAGCAACACGCCGGAGCCCAGTCGATTGGCCAAGAAGAAACCCACCGGACCGAGCACGCTCAGTTCAGGTTCGGCGGCGGAAAGCAGAGCCAGGCGAGCGCCTTGCACTGGGTTGAGTGCTGCCAGGGCAAAGACCACTTCTGGTTGCAGGCGCCATTGCAGCATCAGTCCGACCAGGGCAAAGTCGATGAGTGCAACGCCCATGGCCCAGATCAGCAACAGCAGCATCAAGGCCTTGGCCTGATTGCGCACATAGGTGGAGACCAACAGGCCGGCGGCCACTGACACCGCCATGAGTGAGGCGCTCACGCAGAGAGCTCGCATGAGGAAGTCCCAGGCCACCGCCTGGCCGAAGGCCAGCTGACCGTAGATAGCCATGGCCGGCATGAGGATCAGCAGGGGTAGCAGGAGCACGGTCAGGCGAACCAGGGAGATTGCCACGAAGTACTGGGCGCGACTTACCGGGTGGCTGAACAGCAGTTCCAAGGACCCGTCTTCACGGGCGCCATTGATTACCTGTCCGGTGGCGGTGAGGCCCAGCAGCGGAATCAGCAGAACCAGAGCGTGGGAGAAGGCCAGCAGCACCCTACCCATGCCGGTAAATCCCATGACGCTGGATTCACGCATGCCCACCAGGACAAAGATGCTGGCCATCAGGGCATAGATGACCAGGCAGAAGATCAACCAGCGGGAGCGTAGGACATCCGCCAGATCCAGGCGGGCCACAGCAAGGATCCCTTTTCCATTGCTCATCGGCTGCTCTCCTTTGCCAGCACCAACGCTCTGGCGCTGGCAAAGTCCATGGCTTCTTCATTGCCTCGGTCTACAGCGCCTTGCTCTACTGCGCCTCGGTCTACAGCACCTCGGTCTACAGCGCCCAGGCCAAAGCCCATGGGGGAGGTCTTGACCCGCACGAAGGCGACTGCAGATTGGTGAATCCAACGGTCCTCACGCAAGTGCCGAAAGTAGATGGCCTGGGTTTCGCCGTCGAGTTCTGCCATGTGCTGGAAGAGGCAGCCCGGGTCGTCGTAGAAGTGAACCTGACCGTCGGCCAACTGCAACTGGGCAGCAAAGGCTGGTTCGCCCAAATGCATGCGGCAGTGGGCGCAGGCACTCTTGTCCCAAACCGCATCCACTGGGCCCGATGCTGGGGTGCCGCCCCAGAAACTGAAGACCAGCACTCCTGTGACCAGCAGTGACACCATGCCCAGCAACAACCAGGGAATGAGGCGGGGGGATTCGGAGCTCATGAATTTTTCTCCTGATCTCTTACCAGGATGTCGCAGATGCGAGCGCCCAGGGTGGAGGTGATCTCGTTGAGCATGGGAACCCGTTGACCGTTCAGGACCGACATGGTCCACCAGCCAGTGAGACCGCGTTGGAAGCCTTTGTCCGCCAACCAGTCCGCCGCAGATTCTTCTTCCACCTGGATTTCCAGGACAGAGCTGGCACAGCGGCGCAGCCAGGCGTTGGCTTCACCGTCAAAGCTGAGTCGACCTTCCTCCAGCACCAGCACTCGCTTGACCAGGTGGCGGATCTCTTCCAGGCGATGCGAACAAAGCAGCAGAGTGGGTTTGTTGGGCAGGTCCTCAATCATCTGGAAGAAGCGCTGCCGGCTACCGGCATCCAGGCTGGCAGTGGGTTCATCCAGAATCAGTAGGGACACATCGGCGCTGAGCGCCAAGGCCAGCAGCAGCTTTTGCCGCATGCCACCGGACAGATTGCGAAACTGTTGCCGGCGGGTTGCCGTAAGGTCCAGTCCCAGTGCGTCAGCGACTTCGCGGATTTTCTCTACCTCTAGTTGCCGCAGTTGCGCCACAGCTCGAACCACTTCTTGCACCGTGGCCGCCAGACGCGGGGCAATCTGTGGCACGTAGGCCAGCTGCCGCAGCAGTTGGACCCGATCCTTGAAAGGCGACAGGTCGCCTACGCGCACTTCGCCGGTGCAGGTCAGCATGCCCATGATGATGCGGGTCAGGGTGGATTTGCCCGAGCCATTGGGGCCGATGAGGGCCGTCCGGCTACCAGCGGGCAATTGCAGCGACACATCCTGCAAGGCATGCATGGATCCGAAACGCTTGCCTACTTGTGCAAGTTCAACGTGCATCGAGAACCTCCAGGGAGAGTCTTTTCATGCTAGGAGCTTCATCCACCAGGATTTTCTTGGCAGCAAACAGAGGCATGACATGGCCCATTAAATCCACCAGACCCAGGGTGGGGGTGCCGGTAAAGAAGGCGAGATTGGGGTAACGACTGGTCAAGTCGCCCGACAGGCTCTGTAGCTCGTAGGGCAGGTCGCCAGTGCCATCACCATCCATGTCATAGCCTTGGTAGTCGTCAAAATCATTGCCACGCCAGGTGACTCCCAAGGCATCGCCGCGTCCCTGCACCTGCACCTGCACAGCGTTGTTGCGAAAGCTGCAACCCAGGAATTGGTTGCGCTCCGCACTGCTATGAAAGATCACCGCCGTGTTGCAGAGACCAAAGACATTGCGTTGAAACAGGTTTGCGTCATCCAGGTTCATGGGGGAGTGATCCAGATAGGTGCCGGTGGTGTTGCGCAGGAATAGATTGTCCTCCACCACCAGGTTGCCGGACTCCTTCACGCCCAAGCCAACGCCTGCGGCACCACTGGAACGAGCCAGCAGGTTACGGCGCAGCTGCACGTTGCGGCTGTACATGATAAAGATGCCCACCACATTACCAATGTAGCGATTGTCGGTCACCTCATTGTCATTGCTATACATGAAGTGGGTGCCGTAGCGACTGCCGGTGACCATGTTGTTGCGGATCTGGTTGTTGGAGGAATACCATACCACCATGTCGCGGCTATCGTGGATGACATTGTGCTCCACCAGGGCCTCACTGACTTCCCAGAGTCGAATGCCGTCACCGCGCAGGCCCAGGGCTGGCTTGCCAGTGCCCTGCACCTGATTGCTCCGCAGGGTGACCTTTCGGCTTCTTTCCACCAGGATGCCGAACAGGGCCTGGCGAATGTGTAGCCCTTCTACCTGAATCCTTTCACCCCGCAGCCGCACGGCTGCATCCAGCAAATCAAACCTGCCGCCGCTGCCATCCACAGTAAAGCCCAGCAGCTTGACGTCGTTTGCCTTCACCTCAATGGTGGAGCCGGTGCCGTGACTGTTGATGATCGCATCCTCAGGTCCCCACAAGGTCAAAGCCTTGTCGATCAACAGGGGGCCATCATAGATCCCGGGCTGCAGACAGAGGGTTGCCCCTGGTGCTGCTGCATTCACCTGTTCTTGCAGGGATGCGCCTGCTGCAACCGCCACGCCCTCAGGGCATGGTGGCGGCTGGAGGAGTACCTGGGGAAGCAGGTAGGTGTCAGTGGTGCTGCTGCCACAGGCAATGAGCCATGACAGAAGCAACGCTGTGCAACACTGGTTGAGCAACGAGCGGTTCATATTCCCCAGGGGCTCCCATGTCTATTACTTGGGTTCTACCAGCATGTAGCCGGCCATTTCCAGGTGCAGGGCTGAGCAGAACTCTGTGCAATAGAAGGGATAGACGCCGGCACGTTTGGCGACGAAGGTTATATTGCAGTGTTTGCCAGGCTCCAGGCTGACATGCACGTTGTGGCTGCCGACAGTGAAGCCGTGGGTGGCATCATGGGCTTGCTCCACATTGGTGATATGCAAGTGCACGGTGTCGCCTTCCTTCACCCGAATGAGGTCCGGGGTGAAGTGGCTACGAACGGCGCTCATGTAGACATGCACGCCATCATCCTTGCGCTCGATGCGCTCCTTGCCGCTTTCTACCGCATTGGGATCCACGGCGTGGGTGAAGGGGTCGGTGCCCACTGGCTTGTAGACATTGATGGGATTCAGCTTGTCCGCCTTGATGATCTGCGCGTAGTGCGGTTCACCCAGGGGCAAGGGCATGTCATACAACAGCTGCATCTTGTCGCCATCGGTGGATGCCAATTGGAAGTTTTGCGGCAACAGCGGTCCCACTTTAGCGAAGCGATCCAGGGCCCACTTGTTCATGGCCACAACATACTTGCCGTCGGGGCTGACGGTGTCGCCCTCGGGGGTTGCCAGGTGACCAATGTTGTAGTGCACCGGCAGCTTGTCCACGACCTTCAGGTCTTTGACTGACCACTTGGCCACGTTGGACTCGATGAACACGGAGGTGTAGGCAAAGCCCTTGTTGTCAAACTGGGTATGCAGCGGTCCCAGACCGATCTCAACCTGGCCGCGGATGGATTCTTCGAAGCCTAGGATGGGCACGCCATAGGGATCCTTACCAACATACTTCTTTGCTTCAATCAATGCCTTGATCTTGGCAAAGCTATAGACGGTGCAGTGGGTGTCCAACTTGCCGCCCACCACCAGTTCCTTGCCGTCAGGGGTGATGTCCAGGCCATGGGGGCTCTTGGGTTCGGGCACGAAGTGCAGCAGGCCTTCAGCCACGGCGGTATCCAGGGAGATCACCGGCATGCCGGCGATGGTGGTGGTCTTGCCTGCCTTCGCCAACTTCTCTGCCGCGCGCCAGTTGATGACGTGCAGGTAGTCCATGTCGTTCTGCGAGGCGCCGGACTCCATGGGCGGTTCGCCTTCCAGGGTGCCGCCATAGGCGCGCTCGGTGTTGAAGGAGTTGAGGAAGCACCAGCCGTCCGAGTCCAGCTTGCCCGCATCCGCCAGGTCCTGCATGTAAGGAGGCAGCTCAATGGCCCAGGAAGCCTCTCTGTCAATGCGACCCTTTTGTCGGTCGAACTTCCAGAAGATCACCGCTCCGCGATACTTGTCGTTGTACTCTTCGATGGGAGCGTAGGTGCCACCAAGAGGTGCTGGGTACTGGCTGGATTCCACCACGTACTCCGTGTTGGGAGTCACAAAGGTGGCGCCGTGGTCCGACTCGATTAGATGTGAGGTGACGATCTGCTGGGTGACAAAGTCCTTCAGGTCGATCACTGCCACTCGAGCATTGGCCTTGTCGTTCACAAACAGGAACTGGCCATCGTACTCACCCTTGGTCTCGCTGAGTGCCGGATGGTGCATGTCACCCCAGGTCATTTTGGTGCCATAGCGGCTGCCGCCGGCAAGCACATCGTCACTCTGGTCACCGTAGCCATAACCCTGCCAGGGTTCGGGAGTGAACACGCCCACGTACTTGAGAACCCGCATGCTGGGAATGCCAATGACAATCAGGTTGCCGCCATGACCGCCGGAGGCGAACATGTAGTATTCGTCATGCCTGCCAGTAGGAGTGTAGGTTTGCAGTGCTGCACTCACATCTGCTTCGGTCAGGTTGCGCGCCTTCATCATGTCGACGATGGACCCAGTGGCGTTGCCGCCGCCGGCATTGCCGCTGCAGGCCACAAGCAGGCCCAGGGCGGTAGCAATGGCAGAATATTTCAAGAAACGGTTTCGGTTGGCTTTCATCTTTACTTACCTCGCTGCGAGAGCGTCTCTGCGGACGCGATTCCAAAACGGAGCATGAATAATCGGGAAGGAATAAACGGGGAGAATGAGGGGGTTACTTACCCAGACTGCGCACGTGTTGCACCAGCGCCTCAACCACCTTGGGCTTCTCCTTCAACAGGGGATTCGGTGGCATGGTTGCGCTCTTGCCTACGGCTGAGCCGCCATAGACGATGATTTGGCTCAGGTACTTGTCGGTGACAGATTTCTGCCATTCCGGGTCGCCGAAGTTGCGGGGCTTGGGATCCAAGCTGGCTGAGCCAGGCCCGTCGCCCTTGCCCTCCTTGCCGTGGCAGGTGACGCAGGTCATCTCGTAGTACTTCTCAGCTTCTTCTCGCTGGGCGCTACTCACTGCGGAGCCGGAGTCGTTGCTGCCGCCAGTGGTTGCGGAATTGGGCTTGTCCTCGCTGCCACAGGCAGCAACAAGCAGGGTGGCAAGGACGGAAGCTAGAATAGGGCGGAGGGTCATCTGACTTATCACTGTGTTGAATTTGAAATTAGGGGCGTGGGGGATCTGCAATGCAGTGTCATCCCGGCTATAGAACGCCGTAATCCTAAGACGGGGGCGAAGTTGGAATTTCGGTAATGCGCAGATACCGGCGGTGGTAGGAGGGTCGACTCGAACCCGCCTGCGAGGCGGCCGCTGGGGCTGCTGCGTAATGATTGTCTTGCACGAATCCCAATGGCTTGCAGCAATCAATACGGTTACGTGAACAGGAGAGATTGCCTCGGCTGGGGCTTGCCGGCGATGAAATCAACCGAGTGCAAGCCGCTTTCCTTGAGAGCTTCCCATTGCAGCTGGATGGCTTCTGTATGGGGGGAGATCAGCTTCTCCCTGGCCTAGAGTCCTGATTCCTCGGGTGATATTCCGCAATGGTCTACGCTTTCTCCATGGCCGGGATTAGCGCTGCTGTGACCAATGCTATAGTGGCAGCTCGCTCGACTTTGCGAATCATCTGGGGTGGAGAGCCACCGGAACTTCTACTGGAGAGATTGTCCCATGCGGAATGATTTTAGGGATCAAGGTCTTTGGCTGTGTCTGACTGCAAGCCTGTTGCTGCCTTCCATGCTGGCTTCACAGAGCATGCTGTATCGCTGGAATGGTGGGGTCAGTGCTGCTGGGCGGGGAGGCGATGTTGGCGGGGGAGGGGGTGACCTGTTGGGTTCTTCCGTTGACTGTGCCGGGGATGCCAATGGCGATGGCTGTCCTGATGTTGTAGTGGGAAGCCCTTTGGGCGGCGGCGGTGGCCAAGGTCTGGTTTCCGTGTTTTCGGGTAAAACCGGCGCGCTTCTCTGGTCCGTTTATGGCAAACAGTCCGGACAGAAGGAAGGGCCATTTGGCGGCTACATCGAGGATGGTGAACGATTGGGGTCCACTGTTCGTGGCATCGGTGACCTCAACAATGATGGCTATGATGACATCTATGCAGCGGCGCCTAGATATAAGGATCCCGATGATATCATCCCTTTTCCGATTGATTGGGACTTACCTCCCATTGGCCATCCTGCCCGCGGCCGACGCTTCTTCCTCTCCGGTTTGGACGGCAGTGAGCTGAAGATACTCGACTATCTAGGAGTGATTGAGCCCGCTGGCGACTGGAATGGGGATGGCCATGCGGACTACCTTCGTGCGACCGGCGACCGTGTTGTTGTAGCCTCTGGCAAGGATTTTTCTGTCCTGCATCAGTTCAGCGTCTCTGGTGCTTCCCTGTGTCTTATGGGGGATGTCAATTTGGATGGCTTTGCAGACGTCTTGGTGGGCCATTCAAAATGGTACAAGCCCAACGTTGGTGCAGATTATGGTCGTATTGTCTTGTACTCTGGGAAGGATGGCATCGAGTTGCTCGTGATTGAGGGCGAAAACTCCGGTGACCTACTAGTGGTGTGATGCGCTCTGTTGGGGCATTTTCAGTGCAGCGCGTGCGCGACCGACTTTTTCGAGGATCTCGTCGGCGGCCTTGGTCCAAACAATCGGCTTCGGATCGTCGTTGTGGTTATCGATGTAGTCCATGATTGCTTTCTTGAGTTGAGGGACGCTGCGAAACGCGTCGCGCTTCAGGCGTTTTTGATCAAGATTGCGGAAAAACCCCTCCACGATATTGAGCCACGAGCTGCTTGTCGGGATGAAGTGCATGTGGAATCGCGGATGGCGCTTCAGCCACCGCTTAACCTTCTCATGCTTGTGTGTGGCGTAGTTGTCGGCGATGACGTGCAGATCGAGTTCAGCTGGAGTTTGCTCGTCGATCATTCTCAGGAACTTGATCCACTCCTGATGTCGATGTCGCTTCATGCAGGTTGCGATCACTTCGCCGTGACCCAACTCGATCGCGGCGAACAAGGTGGTTGTTCCGTTCCTCTTGTAGTCATGAGTCATCGTGCCGCATCGGCCCTTGACCAGTGGAAGGCTCTTCTGGGTCCGATCGAGAGCCTGAATTGACGTCTTTTCGTCCGCGCTAAAGACGAGTGCATTCTCGGGTGGATTCAGGTAGAGACCTACCACATCGCGCAGCTTCTCTTCGAACCGAGAATCGTTGCTGACCTTGAACGTCTTCACCAAGTGAGGTTTCAGACCGTTGGCCTTCCATGTGCGGTGGACCATCGACTGCGTGATTCCCATCTCCTCTGCAAGGAGTCGCGTGCTCCAGTGTGTCGCGTTCGCGGGGATCTCTTGCGTAGTCATGCGGATGATCTCACTCTCAACTTCCTCGTTCGCACGGGGACGACCTCCCCGAGGAAGGTCCTTCTCTATACCAGTGAGGCGATGCTCGCTGAAGCGGTTTCGCCAACGCCCCACAGTGTGTCGCTTGACCCTCATCTCCTCAGCTATATCCGCATTCGAGTAGCCATCAGCGGCAAGAAGGATCATTCGGGCTCGCTGAGCTTGCCTCACCGAAATTCTCCGACTGCGTGACCAATTCGTCAGGGTGCTTCGCTCGCTCTTGGTAAGTTGAATCTCTACTGCAACGCGCATCGTCTTGCCTCCAACGATACCTACGCACCGCAAGCGTAGGGAGGCTTAATATAAAGGCCTACTAATTCTGCGTCATACCACTAGGTCAGTCAATCTGCTGTGTGGGTGATCTGGATGGAGATGGTGTCAGTGACTTTGCGGCAGGGGCGCCTGGCTGGGATGCCCCCAGTGCAATGGGTGTGAACAGCCTGCATGGGCGTGTCTACGTGTTTTCTGGCAAATATGGTTTCCAGCTGGCTGCTTTTGCCGGAGAAAATGCCGGTGACAAGTTTGGTGCCCGGGTTGCCGCTGCCGGCGATGCCAATGGTGATGGCCACAATGACCTCCTCGTAGCAGCTAGTTTATGGGATGATCCAAGTGGGGTTCCTCCAGCCGGGGATATAGGCCGCTGTTATCTCTACTCAGGCAAGGATGGCAGTCTCCTGTTTACCTACCAAGGTGAGGGGCCGGGGGATCAACTTGGATCTTCTATAAGTAGCTTGGGAGACGTGAATGGGGATGGGCACCATGAAGTTCTCATGGGCGCACCCTATTGGGATCTCCCCAATGACCCTTGCTCGGGTTACAACCATGGCCGTGCCTATGTGATCTCAACAGCTCTCCTGCCCTTGGAAGCGGACACTCTGGAACTCTCCATTGCTCAGGCCAGTACGCAAAACCTGACCTTGCATGCTGGAGC
>CBDFNI010000009.1:0-1667487 GCA_965250175.1 Planctomycetota bacterium
AAGGCCGAGGAGGACAAGCAAAAGGACGAGAAGAAGGCCAGCAAGGCCAAGGAAGAAGGTCGCGAGCTTCGGATGACTCCCCACCGGAAACATCCCAAGGGCAAGCCACGGCCAAAGGATCAGGAGAACTTCACGGACCCCGATAGTCGGATCATGAAAGCCTCGAATGGATTCGAGCAATGCTACAACGCTCAGATTGCTGTCGACAATACTGAGCAGCTGATCATCGCCAATGGAGTAACAAACAACGCTGCTGATAATGACCAGCTTCTTCCAATGGCCGAGAAAGCGATGGAGAACTCAGGCAAGCCGATAGAGCGCCTGCTTGCGGACGCAGGCTATCGCAGCGAGGAAAACTTCAAGCATCTCGAAAACGCCCAGATTGACGGTTTGGTTTCAGTTGGCAAGGAAGGAAAGAAACGACCGAAGACCAGTCCAGATCTCCAAGCTACTGCGCGAATGAAACGGAAGCTGGGAACCAACCGTGGGCGGGGCTGGTACCGAAAACGCAAACACATCGTTGAGCCGGTCTTTGGCTGGATCAAAAACGTGAGCGGCTTTCGGTCCTTCAGCATGCGAGGCATAGCAAAGGTGAGTGGTGAGTGGGACCTAATCTGTCTTGCAACCAACTTGAGAAGGCTGCACGGGAAGCTGGCGCTATGAAAGCCAAGGAAATTGGGCCATTACAGGCCAAGAAGCACTGATCTGCTCCCAAAAATCGTCAACGTGGCCCCAGGCCCAAAATCCATGCAGAATCCGTCGATCTGGATTTTCACAGCCCCACTAATGATTTTATCCAGCGGCCACCGAGGTGACGCTAAGTTGACTTTCCGTGGGGCAGACTCCTAGTGGTATGACGCAGAATTAGTAGGCCTTTATATTAAGCCTCCCTACGCTTGCGGTGCGTAGGTATCGTTGGAGGCAAGACGATGCGCGTTGCAGTAGAGATTCAACTTACCAAGAGCGAGCGAAGCACCCTGACGAATTGGTCACGCAGTCGGAGAATTTCGGTGAGGCAAGCTCAGCGAGCCCGAATGATCCTTCTTGCCGCTGATGGCTACTCGAATGCGGATATAGCTGAGGAGATGAGGGTCAAGCGACACACTGTGGGGCGTTGGCGAAACCGCTTCAGCGAGCATCGCCTCACTGGTATAGAGAAGGACCTTCCTCGGGGAGGTCGTCCCCGTGCGAACGAGGAAGTTGAGAGTGAGATCATCCGCATGACTACGCAAGAGATCCCCGCGAACGCGACACACTGGAGCACGCGACTCCTTGCAGAGGAGATGGGAATCACGCAGTCGATGGTCCACCGCACATGGAAGGCCAACGGTCTGAAACCTCACTTGGTGAAGACGTTCAAGGTCAGCAACGATTCTCGGTTCGAAGAGAAGCTGCGCGATGTGGTAGGTCTCTACCTGAATCCACCCGAGAATGCACTCGTCTTTAGCGCGGACGAAAAGACGTCAATTCAGGCTCTCGATCGGACCCAGAAGAGCCTTCCACTGGTCAAGGGCCGATGCGGCACGATGACTCATGACTACAAGAGGAACGGAACAACCACCTTGTTCGCCGCGATCGAGTTGGGTCACGGCGAAGTGATCGCAACCTGCATGAAGCGACATCGACATCAGGAGTGGATCAAGTTCCTGAGAATGATCGACGAGCAAACTCCAGCTGAACTCGATCTGCACGTCATCGCCGACAACTACGCCACACACAAGCATGAGAAGGTTAAGCGGTGGCTGAAGCGCCATCCGCGATTCCACATGCACTTCATCCCGACAAGCAGCTCGTGGCTCAATATCGTGGAGGGGTTTTTCCGCAATCTTGATCAAAAACGCCTGAAGCGCGACGCGTTTCGCAGCGTCCCTCAACTCAAGAAAGCAATCATGGACTACATCGATAACCACAACGACGATCCGAAGCCGATTGTTTGGACCAAGGCCGCCGACGAGATCCTCGAAAAAGTCGGTCGCGCACGCGCTGCACTGAAAATGCCCCAACAGAGCGCATCACACCACTAGATGGATTTGAGTTCTTTGCCGCTGGCGGGGATGAAGCTTTATCCGCAACGGGAAGCTGTACCGATTTCGAGATTTGCAATTGTCAGTTCAGCCAAACCACTCTTTTGGTTACGGGCCTTACTCGTGCCGTTCGTTGGAGGATTCACCACAATCACTTTGTAGAAGCAACCGATGATACCTTCCCCAATTCCAAGCCCTCTACGATCCGTTTTCTTGAAGTGGAAGACTTTGACTTTCACCACAATGAGTTGGGTTTGGAGAATGCGGGGGGCGTCTGGTTCACCACAAGCCGCGGCATCAGTGCCCGCAGTCGCTTTTATAACAACATCATCTATGGCACCAATACAGGGACTGGCTTGGACATATCGAATGCCATCAATGTGGATGTTGAGAATAATACAATATTGATTTCAACAGGTGGCGAAAGGTCGGCTTGCGTGGCTGTAGGTTGGATTTGGGCAAGGGAGAGTGTGGTTCGCAATAATATCCTGATAAATCTGGTTGGAGGTCCGCCGCTCAAAGTTTCGACTGACGCGGCCTACTTCTATGTCACGGACTACAATATCTATTGGACACTCCAGTCCTTGAGTTTGATTTCGCGGATACACGTTGGTTTCAATTACACCGATCTCTCCGCCTGGCAAGCGGACACGGGTTTCGATCTGCACAGTCTGCAAACCGACCCGATCTTTGAGGATGCCTCTATGCTTCCCGAAGGCTTGAAGTTGCGCCGTGAATCACCGGCCATTGGTATGGCCGTCAACGTGAGTCCCTGGATCACTGACGACTTTGAAGGTACACCCCGCCTGCCCAAGGCTTCGGTGGGTGCATACGAGGGTATGCCGCGGGTGAAGTTTCGCACCTTCAGCACTGGTTGTGCCGGTAGCGGTGGTCAGGTGCCCGCCATCGGCAGCGCAGGCTTGCGTCGCTGGGGCTCCGCCGACTTCGCCGTCACCTTGGACAATGCCCTGGGTGGACCAGGTGTGTTGGCCAGCATGGTGATTGGCACCTCCAACACCGAATGGTCTGGTGTGCCGCTGCCCTTTGATTTGGGCGACGGCTGCAACCTGTTGGTCTCCCCGCAGGCCATCTTTGGTGTTGCTGTGGGTGGTGGCGTTGGGCCGGATGCTGGCACCGCCAACTTCAACATCCCCATCCCTGTGGACCCAAACCTGGAAGGCCGCACCATCTACTTCCAATGGGGAGTCATGGATCCGGGAGCGGGAGTGAGTGGTCTGGCTGTGTCCAATGGGGCTAGCTTGCAGCTCTAGTGCTTTGCAGACCCAGGGCCTGGGCGGGATGGCAACTTCTTCCAACTGAAGTAATCTAAGTCTCGGGGACAGGCCCTGCCCCCCTGTCGTGTCAGTGCAGCATCTCCGCCACTTCGACTCTAAAGGAGCGCTTCCATGCCATCTTCCCACAGCCAGCCGCCGGTGAGTGACATCGCCTTCACTCCCACCGTCAAGTCAGTGCAGGAGCGATTGGGGTCGCGTAAGTCCTATGCAGGTATGGAACAGCGCGGCGGTTGGAGTGATGAGATCACTGCTGACCTGACCCACTTCATCAGCCTGCGGGAATCCCTCTACCTGGGCACTGCCACAACGACTGGACGGCCCTACATCCAGCATCGCGGTGGGCCAGCGGGTTTCTTGAAGGTGCTGGACGCCAAGACCCTGGCCTTGGCGGACTACATGGGCAACCGCCAATACATCTCCATGGGTAACCTGGAGGACAACGACCAAGCCTTCATCTTCCTCATGGATTACCGCAACCAGCAGCGCATCAAGATCTGGGGGCGAGCTGAATTCGTCGAAGACGACCCGGAGCTCTTGGCGCGGGTGACGGATAAGGATTACGCCGCCAAGCCGCAGCGGGTTTTACTCTTCCATCTGCAGGCCTGGGACAGCAATTGTCCCAAGCACATCCCGCCCCTGCTCTCCCCACAGGAAGTAGAGGAGCGGGAGCAGCAACTGCAGGCGCGCATCCGTGACTTGGAGGCGGAGAATGCCAAGCTGCGAGGGGGGTGAATCCTGGCTTTACGCTAGAGTCTCTCCCGCTGACGATTTCCGTCCGCCCAGCATCTTGACGAAGAAGCCGCCAACAACCACCAGGCCAATGGCCAGGGGTTTCCATAGGGCAAGGAGGAACTTCAGGATGCCACCTTTCAGTAGCAGCTTACCGGCGATCAAGGCGCCGATGCCGCCAGCTACCACCGGGTCGATGCCTTCCTGGTAGTCCTCGTAGCGTTCGCCTGCCACAAACTGGGTCGTGGCCAACAGCTCCTTGCAACTGATGGTGACTTCCGCCAGATCCTCAGGGCCGGCAACAGCCGACATGACCAGGGTGCCGCGCCGCCCCAGAACGCGCACATCATAGTTCAAGACCATGGATTGATTGGGATCTCCCGCGGCTCCGAATTGAATGTTCCGGGCCCAGTACAGTTTCTTCTGCGCGCTGTCGTAGTGCGGTGGCTCGGCCCAGCCCAGCAGCTTGATGGGCTCATATCCCTGCCCGGCTCTTTCCTTATTGGCCTCCTCGACACCTTCCTGCATGGATGCCAACATGCCGTTGAAATCAGTGGTGGCTGCATCGCTGTCCTCGACATGGCCTTCGTCATCGTAGCTGACAACCACGGCCCATTGGGGGCCATCATCCATCTCAAAGCCTGCCAGAGTTACCAAACCAAGAGTGGTTCCGTCCGGTGGGTTGCCCCAGGCTTCCTCCACAATGAATCGTGCCTCCTTCTGGTGGTAGTACTGCCAACCTTCAGGCAAGTCGATGGTGACCTTGTCACCCTGTACGGTGACTGTGCCCGTTTGCTTGTTTAGGGCCCCAATGACTCCTTCCCAGCCCTGTGGCTCGGAATCCTGGGCGCTGGCAGCGGTCGCCAGGAAGATGGTGAATAGACAAGTAAGAGTGAACTTCACGGGATTCCTTGAGATGACAGATGAAGGTGGATTTCGGGAACGGAAGTTTTTGTCGACCATTCACGGCAGCAAAGGTGATCCGCCAGCACCCGCATTCCCCACGAAACCCTGGAACTCCGCCCTGGTATCCCGAACTCTCGCTTGGTGTCCCACAATGGGATGCCCGGCTAGCCACCTTCCCATGGCGGCATCCCATGGCCCCCTTGCTTCCTGCCCAAGAGCCCGCCGCCAGCTGTTGCAAAAGGCAATAGAATGGAGGTGGAGACGGAAAAAGGGGAAAGGGACAGAATACCTCTTTGCACATCTCATCTCCTCGGTGAGATCTCCTCTCTTAGTTGTGTGGGAAGCCAGCCTCTCTTGCGGGGGCTGGTTTTCTTTTTAACACTGTGGCGGTAGGGCTAAGGCGACGGGCGGTATACCCTTGCCCATTCCAGCCATGAGTTCTCCTACCCACGACACTGTGATCCTGCGTGACCCAGTCCACGGCGACATTGAGTTGAGCCGGGAAGAGATGCGCATCATCGACACGCCGCAGTTCCAACGCCTGCGCGGCATCAAGCAACTGGGCACCGCCTATCTGGTGTTCCCCGGCGCCACCCACACCCGCTTTGAGCATTCCATTGGTGTCTGCCACATGACCGGACGCTTGTTGGATGCGGTGAACAAGAATGCGCGCCGCGATCCGGAGAACTGTCTGAATGTGTCCCAGGCCGAGCGACGCATCCTGCGCCTTGCTGCTCTGTTGCACGACATCACCCATATTCCCTTTGGTCACAACATCGAAGACCAGACCGGCTTGCTGGCGCGGCACGACACACCGGAGCGCTTTGCCAGCATGCTGGGGGATAACGAGTTGGGACAAGTGCTTGGGCGCTTGGGGGTGCGGGATGCGGTGCTGGGCATTCTGACCAATCAGGATGACAGCCAGCCGCCCTTCTGGCATCAGGTGTTGTCCGACACCATTGACTCGGACCTAATGGATTACCTGCGGCGGGATGCCTACTTCACCGGTTTGGAGCTGCGCTATGACATGCGGCTGGTGGATTACTTCCGGGTGGACCGCAAGCAGCGGTTGATGTTCGTGGATTGCGAGAAGCAGGGCATGCTGCGAGAAGACATCATGTCCGAGCTCATGCGCATGTTGGAGATCCGCTATCACTTCTCCGAACGAGTCTACTATCACCACGCCAAGGTGTCGGCAGGGGCGCTGTTGGCCCGCATGGTGGAGTTGGCTTTGCGCGCCGGCGCGCTGACAGCGGCGCAGTTGCAGGTCGCTACCGATCAGTCCTTATTGGGTCTGCTGGCAGCGGTGGACCTGGGGGATGCAATTTCTCAGGCCCGCATGCAGCGATTCCTGACGCGCTTTGCCGGGCGGCAGTTGCCGAAGCGGGTGTTGGTGCTGCCGTCGTACTTGAATCAGGACGTGCAGACCGAGTTGTTGGAAACCTACTTCCGCAAGGGTGAGCCGGAGACTCGCTTTGCCTGGGAGGCGAAGATGGAGGCCCAGGCCAAGGAGCGCTTCGGGCGGGAGATGGATGTGATCATGTACTGCCCGGCTCGGCGTATGCAGCTGAAGGAAGCGCGCACCCTGGTGCGCATGCCTGGCTCCGGTGAACACACCTTGCCCATGTCTGACTTCGCTGATGACATCCCGCGGCTGCAGGATCTGCAGGAGAGCTACCTGCGGTTGTGGAAGTTGTATGTGTTCACTTCCGAGACGGATCCTGGGATACGCAGGGATCTGCAGGAGATGTGTCTGGCGGCATTGCCGGAAGGCTGCCGCAACGCTCTGCAGTTGTAGCCCTGCGGGTTTACCTAGCGATGGGCTAACTAGCGATCGCCGCTGCGATGGATGGTGCCCTTGGGCGCGTGTCCCTGGGATGGTGCCGTTCCCTTGCTGTCACCGCCGGCTCCCGAGGGATTGCTACTGTGCTTGTCGTCCTGGATTTCCAAGTCGCCGGCTGCCACCAATTCTAGCAGGGGCGGATGTTCGGCGGCTTTGGGGGTGATCTGCCCGGTCTTGCCGGGGCCGAGGAAGAGCTTCTTGCCGTCAGGCAGGGGCACTCGGATGGGTCGTTGGGTCTTGTTGCTGATGTCCATGCTGCATGGCTGTTATGGGCCGTCGAGAGGATGGGGGTTGGGGGAAGGTGAGCCGCAGAGCATACCCCAAATCTGTCTTTAGGGGCAGGGTCTGGTTAGCGAGAGTTGTTAACCGCAATGGTTCCATCGGGTCGGAAGGTGACTTTGATTTGATCGCGCCAATCAGGACTGAAGGAATCGTCGATGATTTTGTTGCGACTGGTGCCGCCGCTAACGGCGTGAATCCTCAATTCTCTGCTGCGCGCAAAATTGAGCTTCAACTCTTCACTTTTGCCTTGCGGGGGGATGGTGCCCAAGGCTTCTGCAAAGCCACTGCTCCAGATGATAACGTTTTCCAGAGGAGCTTCGGTTTCGTTGTGAACAACAACGTAGGATCGATTCTCAATGGTTATTGCCGCGACTATCAGGCCAAAGGCTGCGGGAAAGTTGCTGAACAACAAGCCGAGGCAGGCAAGCGTTGAGATCCACGCCTTCTTCTTGGGGTAATCAGGTTGGCGAAAAGCCCCCCAGCTGTAGTAGGCCAGTGCCAGGACTCCAGTGACGAAGCAGACCAGGCCTCCCATCACGGTGAAGGCGCCCGCTGTTACGAAAAATTCGCTGTCGGTGCAGACCCAGAGCACGAAGACTGTGATGCCAACAACAAGCGGCAGGGCGCCACAGATCAGAGCGATGCGGTAGGCGCGGTTCATTGGTTGTGCTGGCATGTTGATCGTCCGGCTTGCAGCTCCTGCTCACCCTGTTGCTCCTGGCTAAATTATAGTCCTCATCTTGATCTCTAGAATCAATGCGGAAGCGTCAGTGTTACACTTGGCAACATTCCCATGGAACCCCGAATTCCCAACAACACGAGATCACCCAGAGACGCGATTAACCTGAGGGTTTCCCGATCTGCCATTCGAAAAATAATTGGCAAAGGAATTGTGGTCGTGTTGGTTGGGACTTTCATTGGCTATGGAGTTTGGCTTAGAAAGGCTAGTGGTGTGATGCGCTCTGTTGGGGCATTTTCAGTGCAGCGCGTGCGCGACCGACTTTTTCGAGGATCTCGTCGGCGGCCTTGGTCCAAACAATCGGCTTCGGATCGTCGTTGTGGTTATCGATGTAGTCCATGATTGCTTTCTTGAGTTGAGGGACGCTGCGAAACGCGTCGCGCTTCAGGCGTTTTTGATCAAGATTGCGGAAAAACCCCTCCACGATATTGAGCCACGAGCTGCTTGTCGGGATGAAGTGCATGTGGAATCGCGGATGGCGCTTCAGCCACCGCTTAACCTTCTCATGCTTGTGTGTGGCGTAGTTGTCGGCGATGACGTGCAGATCGAGTTCAGCTGGAGTTTGCTCGTCGATCATTCTCAGGAACTTGATCCACTCCTGATGTCGATGTCGCTTCATGCAGGTTGCGATCACTTCGCCGTGACCCAACTCGATCGCGGCGAACAAGGTGGTTGTTCCGTTCCTCTTGTAGTCATGAGTCATCGTGCCGCATCGGCCCTTGACCAGTGGAAGGCTCTTCTGGGTCCGATCGAGAGCCTGAATTGACGTCTTTTCGTCCGCGCTAAAGACGAGTGCATTCTCGGGTGGATTCAGGTAGAGACCTACCACATCGCGCAGCTTCTCTTCGAACCGAGAATCGTTGCTGACCTTGAACGTCTTCACCAAGTGAGGTTTCAGACCGTTGGCCTTCCATGTGCGGTGGACCATCGACTGCGTGATTCCCATCTCCTCTGCAAGGAGTCGCGTGCTCCAGTGTGTCGCGTTCGCGGGGATCTCTTGCGTAGTCATGCGGATGATCTCACTCTCAACTTCCTCGTTCGCACGGGGACGACCTCCCCGAGGAAGGTCCTTCTCTATACCAGTGAGGCGATGCTCGCTGAAGCGGTTTCGCCAACGCCCCACAGTGTGTCGCTTGACCCTCATCTCCTCAGCTATATCCGCATTCGAGTAGCCATCAGCGGCAAGAAGGATCATTCGGGCTCGCTGAGCTTGCCTCACCGAAATTCTCCGACTGCGTGACCAATTCGTCAGGGTGCTTCGCTCGCTCTTGGTAAGTTGAATCTCTACTGCAACGCGCATCGTCTTGCCTCCAACGATACCTACGCACCGCAAGCGTAGGGAGGCTTAATATAAAGGCCTACTAATTCTGCGTCATACCACTAGTTCTGGCCGGTGATTATCCCAATGTCGTCGGGAAAAAACAGTTGCTGCCCAATATTGCCACTGCAATCGATCGGGCAACGCAGCCCTGCTGCTGGCACACAGTCGGCAGCGGAAACCTCCCACAAGACACCGCCTTGGCCGGGGGCAATTTGGGTCAGCACCATTTGGCAAACTCGTCCACCCTGCTCTGCGCCCCATAGGGCACTGGCATCCTGGGCAGCTTCGCTGATGTTGATGGGTTGGAGCATGAATGTCTGACTCTGACCCGGCACAGCAACCAGGGCAGCAATATCATCAGCTGCATTCACCAAGGTGGTGCCGGTGTTGATGGACAGGTCACCGATGCGGCTCCTGCAGCCTATGGTGCAAGGCATTACCGCCATCAATTCTGCCTCGGAGAACAGTTGAGCGCTCAAGAAGTAACGGGTCTCCTGTGGGGTCTCGAAGCTATTCAGCTCGATTTCACCACCGGCAAACAGGAATGGTATCAGCGAAAGATGCAGGCCTTCCTTGGCCAGATAGAGGTCTTGAATGACCACTCCTTCCTCAGGATCGCCAACGATGCGCAGCATGATGTGCAACCACACCTTGGCTTCACCCAGAGGAGTTTGCTCGCTGGTCATCATGATCCGCATGCCATGGTCAGCGTAGGCAGTACTGGCGTTGGGCACGCCCGCCTGGAAAGTGAGGATTTCGACAAAGTCGTCCACCCCATCCGCATCACTGTCCAATAGGTACTTGTCGGTCTGCAACAAGAACTCGACGGGATTGGGGACCAGGTCCGCATCAAAATCCAGCATCACATTGTCCAGTTGATCAGCCTGGACGGTGCCAATGCTGGCGGTATCCAGGCTAGGCCATAGGGCCAAGCCCCCTACACTCAGGGCTGCTACAAATACTGGCAAGCGAAAGAGTTTCATGCCGAGTTTGATAGTACCGGACGCTTCAATGGGAACTCAAAATCCAGGGCGCCATGCATTGCCCTGGAACGAGAGCCTTCGGAGGGGGCTACCACGAAGGCTGCGCTATTTGAGCCGGCGGGCAAAGATCCTGCAAGGCCCTCCAGATCCAGGGCCTATGGTTGTTTTCCGGCGGGCTGGGGGATATGAACCTTTGCCACAAGCCCCAAATTGCCGGGGCACCCACCCTGGGAATGCGCCCGTAGCTCAGCTGGATAGAGCGTCGGCCTCCGGATCACCCGGAAACCATGGGAAGAAGGGGGGCAGAGTCATGCCTAACCCGTGTTAGCGCCGATAGTTGGAATACAACACCGTGCAGAGATAGGGCACAGCCGGGAGCCCGATTCCTTGCCAGTTCCTACCTATTGGCCTTGCCATGCCCTTGCTACAGATTGACGACTCTACCAAGCCCGAGAAAAGCCTGACGCCGGCAAAGCTGGCCAAACAAATCCAGCCGCCCCCCAAGGGGTCGAAGGTCGTCTACTGGGTCAGGGGGGTAGGAGTGCCGGCTGGCTTTGGCCTGCTGGTGCATCCGCCCTCCGACCGCTGGGCGATCAATGCGGTCTGGATCATCCAGGCAGACGGGCCTGACGGAACCACCCGCCGGGTAAATATTGCCAGGTATGGCGAAACCACCTTCAAAGAGGCCCTGGATAAGGCCAAAGAGCTACGCGAAGAGATCTTGTCCGGGGTCAATCCCAACCAAGCCAAGAAGCGCCAGAGGGAGGCCACAATGGCCAAGGAACAGGTGCTTGCCTTCACTCTGGGTGAGGCGTTGGACATATACGTGAGCCACCTCAAGCGTCACGGTAGTCCAACCACGGTCAAAAAACTGGAAGGCGAGATCAACCGCTACCTCAGTGACTGGCTGAAACGACCCCTGGCAGGGTTCAAGCCCACTGATATGGCTGCCCGGCACGAGCACATCACAGACAAGTACGGGCCCAGGGTTGCCAACAAGACGTTGAAACACATCCGAGCCGCCTGGAATCGGGCCAAAGCCCTCCACAAGGATTTGCCGCCAAACATCATGGCTGGCACCGCAGCGGACAGGGGCTTTGCCTACAACGAAGAAACGTTTGGCGGACCCTCGATAGCATGGCGAGAGCTACCAGAGTGGTGGACCAAGGTGCAGTCCATAGCCAACCCAGTTAGGCGAGATTTGCAGTTGTTTGGGCTGCTTACCGGGTTGAGAGCCAATGACTGCATCACCCTGCGCTGGGACGATGTGGGCTTGGAAGAAGGGACAATCCACCGGGGCAACCCCAAGGGGGGCAAGGCAAAGGCGTTTACCGTCCCCGTGTCTGCATTCGTTCTGGAACTCTTGCATCGACGCCGTGAGCAAAACGGAGTCCTGTTTGGCGATGATGCCGGATGGGTGTTCCCAACCAACCGTGTTCGCGGTGAAGAAGTGACCCACATCCGGGAGATGAAAGAACACCGATACATTGACCGCAAAAAGCTCAAATGGCTACCAAGCCCTCATGAGCTGCGTCGAACCTTTGGGTCAGCCTGTATAGCCGCGGGGGTAACTGAGCATGCCAAGCACATCCTGATGAATCACAGGTCAAGGCGTAGCAATGTGGGTGACCGATACGTGGTAACCGATCAAGACGACTTGCGGTTGGCCGCAGAGGCGGTAACAGAATTCCTGCTGGGGAAGGCTGGTGTGCCCGTCAGCGCTATTCCAAAAAGTGCCTAGTCCTTCTTGCACATTAGGCGTAGAAGCAATGCACCTCCCACTGAACCCATGACCGGACCACGCGATTCTCGGATTCCCAACTTCCTCCGCCAGCTCCTGCGGGAGCATCCTGAGATTACCCTGGCTCACGCTAAAGCCGCGGCCAAGGAAAAGGGCATCAACCTAGGAGTCTGCCCCACGGGATGAGGAGGAATCCGGCCTCCGATCGCCCTCGAAATCGGAAAAAAGGTTAAGCCCCTGGCCCATCCTTGTACGTATTGAAGGCATGGCGCGATTCAAAAAGGGTCAAGATCTAAACCAGCAGTACCTCCTACCTCCGTCCATCCGTGACTGGCTGCCACAAGATCATCTTGCGTGGTACATTCACGACGCGGTCGGTTCGTTGGACACGGATGGCCTCCTCGACCGCTACCGCATCTGCGGGAGTGGTGAATTGCCTTACGATCCACGGATGATGTTGAGGGTCTTGATCTACTCGTATTGCACAGGGGTCTTCTCCTCCCGCAAGATCTCCAAGCACCTCGAAGAAAGCGTGCCTTTCCGGGTGTTGGCAGCTAATCAAATGCCGGACCACCGCACAATCTGTCGTTTTCGGGCGGAGCATGTCGATTTGTTCGAGAGCTTCTTTGTCCAGATCGTACAGCTCGCTTCTGAGGCTGGCTTGGTCAAGCTCGGCACCGTGGCAGTGGATGGCAGCAAAGTGAAGGCGAACGCCAGCAAGCGAAAGGCAATGAGCTACTCGCGAATGAAGTCCGAAGAGAAACGACTGCGTGCCGAGATCCGCAGGATCACCGAGATGGCTAAGGGAATCGACAAGGAAGAGGACGATCTCTTCGGTCCTGACTTTCGGGGTGACGAGCTCCCTGATGAACTTTCAAACCGGGAAAGCCGCCTGAAGGCTATCCAGGAGGCAAAGAAGCGATTGGAGAGACGCAAGGCCGAGGAGGACAAGCAAAAGGACGAGAAGAAGGCCAGCAAGGCCAAGGAAGAAGGTCGCGAGCTTCGGATGACTCCCCACCGGAAACATCCCAAGGGCAAGCCACGGCCAAAGGATCAGGAGAACTTCACGGACCCCGATAGTCGGATCATGAAAGCCTCGAATGGATTCGAGCAATGCTACAACGCTCAGATTGCTGTCGACAATACTGAGCAGCTGATCATCGCCAATGGAGTAACAAACAACGCTGCTGATAATGACCAGCTTCTTCCAATGGCCGAGAAAGCGATGGAGAACTCAGGCAAGCCGATAGAGCGCCTGCTTGCGGACGCAGGCTATCGCAGCGAGGAAAACTTCAAGCATCTCGAAAACGCCCAGATTGACGGTTTGGTTTCAGTTGGCAAGGAAGGAAAGAAACGACCGAAGACCAGTCCAGATCTCCAAGCTACTGCGCGAATGAAACGGAAGCTGGGAACCAACCGTGGGCGGGGCTGGTACCGAAAACGCAAACACATCGTTGAGCCGGTCTTTGGCTGGATCAAAAACGTGAGCGGCTTTCGGTCCTTCAGCATGCGAGGCATAGCAAAGGTGAGTGGTGAGTGGGACCTAATCTGTCTTGCAACCAACTTGAGAAGGCTGCACGGAAAGCTGGCGCTATGAAGGCCGAGGGAATTGGGCCATTACAGGCCAAGAAGCACTGATCTGCTCCCAAAAATCGTCAACGTGGCCCCAGGCCCAAAATCCATGCAGAATCCGTCGATCTGGATTTTCACAGCCCCACTAATGATTTTATCCAGCGGCCACCGAGGTGACGCTAAGTTGACTTTCCGTGGGGCAGACTCCTAGCGGGCCTTGCTGCCGGTGGTGAAGCTCCAAACCACCTCTTTCTTGCCTGCGAGCAGGTCCAGGACCACGAGAACCCGGTACTGCTGGCGCTTTTTCAATTTGCTCTGGGGAATGGCGAAAACCACCCGCCGATCCTCCATCTTGGCCAGCAGCGGCTGTCCCGGCCGGTGCACATGGATCGGCACGCTCTCCAATCCCTGGCTGGTGACCATGTCCAGCTGGATGCTGGCGTCCCGCAACTGATCCGCCTGCCGTGGTGAGAGCTGCAGGCTCACCGGATAGCCCGCATCCCGATCCCGGTTATGGGGCGGCGGCTGGTCCGCCAATGGGTTGGGGAACTCGGGCCAGGCAAAGCCACGACGCACATCGGTGGCGCCATCGGCGGGCCACCTTACCCAATCCAGCTCTGCCTTCGGCTGCGGCTCCTGCAGCGAATTCATGTCCAGCACACACATGCCCTTTTCATAGGCAAGGCCGATGCGGCGGATGTCCTGAGCCAACAGGGGAAAGCGGTGGTAGACCGTGCCAAACCATTCGTCGACGCTGCGTTCCACTCCCTTGGCGCGCACGACAATCACCGAGTTGAGAGCGGCCCGCATGCCCCGGGCCGAAAAACCCTCCCGCGCCGGATCCTGTTGGTGCACCTGCGGCCAGCTGTGATGCTCCGGCCAACGGTCCAGGAACAGGGCGTGATCCAGACAGGCCAGGCTGGCTTCCGCATCCAGTTCGCAGGGCTGCAGGCCGGCGGCGGCTCGCAACTCATTCAAGCGAGTCAAACCATCCCGCACTTGTGCAGACACCGAAGTGGCAAGCTGCGGTGGTGCATAGCCGGTGACCACGGCAGTCACCGAACGACCCGCCGCCCACTCGCGCCACTCCGCCTCCACCGCCAGCAAGTCCCGGTCGAAGACCTGGCGCGCCGCCGCTTCTACTTCTGCAGGGAAGGGCACCTTGTCGCCGGGCACCGCCAACAGGAAGGCATGCCACCTGTCCGGATAGCGGGCCATCAGCCAGGTCATGAAACTCCACAACTTCAGGCGGGCTTGATTGGGGAAGCGCGCCAGGGGTTTGCGCACCGCCTGGCTGATGGGCATGTCGGTGCCCGCCAGGGCCTGATCCCTGATACTGCGCAACCACCAGCCCACCTGCTGTGGCAGCGGCACTTCGCGACTGGCAGCGGTGCCCTTGGGCAGATCGCCCCGCTTGTTGATGGCGGTGGACAGCAGGTACCAGGTGGCCGCATGCAGAGCACCTTCCACCAGGGCGTCGTTGCAGCCCGCATCCAGACCAATGCTCTGCTCCCACACCGCCGTCACCATGCGATCGTGCATGGCGGCGGGCATCAGGTGGGTGGCGATTTCGTTCACCTTCGACCCCTCCTGCCAGCGCAGGTTCAAGAAGGACTGCAGCTGGTCCGGCTCCAGATCCGCCAGCACCCCATGCAGGTCCGCATTCAGGGGCTTGTCCCGGTTGGCCTGCCAGCAGAGCTGCATTTCCGCTTCGGTCCAGACAAAGGCGGTGTAGCCCATGGACTGGGGCGGCGGTTGCGTCTCGCCCAGAGAGAAACTCAAGAAGGCCAAAGCCCGCCGCGCCCAGGCCGCACATTCTTCCGCGTTGCGCTTGGGACCGCGGGCATAGACCAGGAAGTCCTGGGAACGCACCCCATGCATGGGCAAATTCAACACTGCCAACTCCGCTGGCAATTCGGGCACTGACTGCAAGTCATAGTCCGTCGCCGCCAGCTTGGCCGCCTCTTGCTCCAACTCGCGCATGCGACGCACGAAGGCCACCTGCGCCGGGGTGCCAAAAAAACCACCCCCTTCCTTATGTCCCAACTGCAGGTGAGCCTGCCGATCCATGGGAGCAAAGCGCAGCACTCTGAGCAGATGCTTTTTGCCCAATTCTGGTTGCTGTTGCCAAAGCTCCAGCCCCAGCTTGCGATGCAAGCTGGCCAACTTTGCATAGGCCTTGCTGCGCGCCTTTAGAAAAGAACTGCGCGCCTCTGCACTGGCCTTGTCCAACCACTGCATCTTTTTGCCCTGCAACTTCCAGGAGCCATCGGCTTGCTGGGCATAGCCCAGGGCCCGCCGCGCCGCTCTGTGCTCCGGCTCATAGTGCTGCAAAATCTCCGACAAGGCCTCCTTTGCACGTGGCCCCAGCCCCCGCTCCTGGGCATGCATGGCCAGAGAGTGCAGAATCTTCGCCGCCTTGCGCAGCACCGGCCCTTCTTCTTGCGCAATCAGCCCGCTTTGCAGCAGGAGAATGCACAGAACAATGAGCCGGCGGAACTGCACGCTAGTTGGTGACGATTTCCAAGGTGAGGCAGTTGCTGATGGCATTGCCCTTGGCACCGCTGGGACCATCGCACTCCATCCCCCACTGGGCCGAAATCAGGATGCCGCAGAGCCCCGGATCCTTGGGAATGAGGAAGTTGGCATTGGCATTGCCGTCACAGGGCCCACTGCCCACCGGCGGCAAGCCCACGGGAAACAACAGGGTTGGCGGCGTCGGTGACAGCAACACATTGGCACAGTAGCCGGCGTTGATGCCCGGCGACACACAGCCACCCAAACCAATGACCAGGTAGAGAGGCTGAGAACCGGTTGGCGCATTGTTCAGGGTGAAGGCAAAGAAGCGATTGCCCATGTAAGGATCCCCCACGGTGCCGGCCACCATGTTGGGACAGTCCGTGCAGGGCGCCTTCACGCAGGAACTGCCGGAAGACAGCACCGAACGCTGCACCACGCAGAGCCCACCCAGGGGATCACCACCAGGCCGCGTGCAGCAACCCTGTACCGTCAGGCTGCAGGTGCCTTGCGCAGGGTTTTGATTCACCGTCGCCGCCACTGTGTTGTTGCCATCGGTGTAGTAGAGGGTGTTGGTGCAGGCATCGTAGGCCAAGCCCGTCAGCGGCCCCAAGCTCACCCCGACACAACTGGGCACAGTCATCTCGCAATGGCTCATCAAGCCACACCAGTTGGCAGGTATGGGAACGGGCGGGAAACCAATGTTGGCGACGTAGATCTTGTTCATGGGCAGCGGCCCGCTGAACTTGGACGCCGCCACGTACAATTGGCGATTGTTGTCATCGGTGGCCAGACCGCCGATGGTCCAGCCCGCAGGGATCACGGCGGTGGCCCAGTCGGTGCAAGGGATGCTGGTGCCCAGTCCGCAACCCACCGGCTTCACGCAGTAGAGCAAGTTGTTGCTGTCACTCATGAACAGCACCGCATCGGATTCCACATAGGCCAGGCCGGTGACCACCGCCCCCTGCCCCACAAGAGGTGCTGGCTGGGGTTGGCATCGGTAGGCGCAGGACACGGGATCCACCGAAGCGATGCTTGTGCCGTTGCTGATCCAGATTCCACCCAGGCTCTGGCTCAAGTTGGGCGGCACATCGCCGTTGAAGGCAGTGCCACCGGCCCAGGCCACAGTGGCGGCGGGAAACTGCAGGGGCGTGCAGGCCTGTTCCGCACAGCCGACGAAATCCATCTTCTGCCGGCGCAGCTGCACCGTGTTCAAGCCCTGGCCCTGGCCCTGGCCCTGGCCCAGGCCCACAACCTCATTACGGGTGGACACCGCCTGCGCCGGCAATGCGGCACCCAGCAACAACAAAACCAGTCCCAACCATCTGTACAATCTGCCGCCAACCATGATGCTTTCTCGCTTAGAAGTTTTGGGGCCTAAGGGATCAAGGCGCAATCCCCCCGCTCCACCTTATGATCGGCATTCCCGTCGGCAACGCATAATCGCATGACCAGCGAAATCCACCATATCCCACCAGCTCCACGGCAACCCCGCTGGCGCGCCATTCTCTGGCATTGCTGGCCCCTGGCCTTCATCGGCGTGGCGCTGGCAGTCTACGGCGGCGCTTGGACCTTGATGCTGTTTTTGTGGTCCGGCGGCAAACCGTCGGTTGATCGCCTGCTGAACAGCAGCGCGCAGATCGCCAACGGCCAGATCAGCAAACAGGTGCAGGCCGAGGAAGGCGGCAAACCACCCCGCTATGAGTACGAATTCACCACCGCCGACGGCCAGCAACACCAGGGCTTCAGCTTCATGCCAGAAGGCACTGTGCTGCAGCCTGGCAAGGCGGTGGCTGTGGAGTTCTTCCCCAGCCAACCCAGCATCAACCGCCTGCAGGGCGGCTTCCTCAGCCGCACCCCTCCTCTGGTAGGCATCTTCTTCTGGAGCATCTTCGTGCCCGGCCTCCTCAGCCTCAGCCTGTGGATCCTCGCCGTGCTGCGCCTGCGCCAACTCATGACCCATGGCGACGTTGCCCATGGCGAGATCATCCAATGCCAGGACATCCCTGTGCTGTTACCCAGCATGCTGAAGGTGGAATACAGTTTCCGCGACCGCCACGCCAAGCTCTTCGTCGCCAGCCACTGGGTAAGGCAACGTTCTGAGCTGGGACAGCGGCTAAGGGAGAACCCAAAACAGTTGGCTGTCATCCACAGCAGGAAGGGCAAGAACCTGAGCCGACTGGTGATGGCGGATGACTTTGTGGCCGGAACAGGGTGATGATTACCGTAGACCTCTCCTAAATGAGGTCTGCAATAAAGCACCCGTGGAGGTGAGACGGTATTTCTGTAGTCGGCTATTTGGTTTTTCGGGAACAGTCATCTCTATGAAGCCCGCCTTGAGTGCCGGGACGAGATAAACTTCGCGGAAGTGCACCTCATGTCGCAGGCCAAGCTCCTCCTGAATCTCAATTCGCCTCATCTGCCCGTTCATGACCTGAAGTAACCGGCCGACTTCCTCGGTGACTTCCTCGGTGACTTCCTCGGGGGCCTCCCCGGTGGCTGGGTCGGTGACCTCCCAATGGCCGCCCTTGGTAGGGCCAATCCGCCGCAACACCCCTTCACTTCTCAGCTTACTGACCTGCCATTCCACTCCCCTGCGGCTAATCCCGAGAGCAACCGCGATGTCATCCATCGAAATAGCCGGATTCTCTGCAATCAACCGCAAAGCTATCTCCCTCGTTTTTTCCCTGGGTTCTTCCACAGTTTCTTCCACAGTTTTCACCGGCGCATCTTTCCCTCCCGCCGGGTGGAAGGGAAACTCCACCCACAAGCCACTATCCCAACGCAACTTCAGCTCTGGGCAATTGTAGTCATTGCAAGCCTGGGTCATGAGCTCGATGCCACGACCCCAAGACTCGAGATAGGAAGTGCGAAAAAAGGCGTGGGCGATATCTGGGTTGAAGGGACGAGAAGAATGTTTCGTAGTCAGATCCTTCAGCGTCCAATCCTCAGGTAAGAGACCTGGATTCCAAAACATAACTCTGTCATCGTAAACGCTGATCTGAATAGGATTCGCGGCACCGTAATCTTTGTGGACGACAGCATTGATGATTGCCTCGCGCAACGCAGCCTCGGGGACCGGGAACCTCTCGATTCGTTGCAAACGGTCATAGCTGATACCCGCCCTCAAGTACTTGGTCAGCAGCAAGTCCAGCGCCCTCCCCCGGTGTCAGGATAGATGTCGCCTCTGAGGATCGAGGGGACCCGACCAAAGCTTGCTTTGGTTGGGCTCGATCCAACAAGTTCACCCGCAGGGTGAACGCCCCCCATGGGGGGCGAGTTTTCCACAAGTTATCCAGTGGGGCGGTGGAGTGATGATTCTTGGTTTACAGCAATGGTTTCAAAGTGCGCATGGTCCAGCGAATGACCGACACTGGTCCTTCTCGGATAACTGCGCCGGATTTGGCAGCAGAGGTTGGAGTTGCCCAATCGACCCTCTGGCGTTGGGTAAGGGAAGCACGTACCGTTTCCTTGATGAGCGGTACAGGAGGCAAGCCCGAGAAGGGATCGAAAAGTCCACGTCAGTGGACCCCAGAAGAGAAGGTGCAGGTCGTTATGGAGGCCATGAAAGTGGCCGAGGAGGATCTGGGAGAGTTTTTGAGGTCAAAGGGACTGCACTCTGTCGAGCTCGAAAACTGGCGCAAACTAGTCATGGAGGCGGCACAATCCGCTTTCAGCAACCCCAAGAAGGCCAAGCGACATGGTGCTTCGCCGGATGCGAAGAAGATCAAAGCACTGGAAAAGAAGATCCGCCGCAAGGACAAGGCCTTGGCCGAGGCTGCAGCTTTGCTGGTGCTCCAAAAAAAGTCCAAGAGATCTGGGGGGACGAGGACAGCGACACACCCACGAGCAGCGAGACCTGATTTTAGGATTGGTCACAGAAGCCATCAACAACGGTGCCCGGCTGCACAAGGCGTGTGGGACCCTTGGCGTAGATTCAAGGACACTACAACGCTGGAAGCGGCAGGGCATCGGTGAAGATCGGCGAGCTGGCCCAAAGAGCGTGGTCGGCAACAAGATCAGCTCTGCTGAGCGAAGTATGATCCTGCAAATCCTCAACTCTCCAGAGTATCGCGACCTTTCTCCCAGTCAGATCGTGCCGAGGCTGGCCGATCAAGGAATCTATCTGGCATCTGAATCCACGATGTATCGAATCTTGCGCGAGGAAAAGCAGCTCAAGCATCGCGCTGCTGCCAAGCCAGCAACACATCACCATCCCCGCGAACTGGTGGCAACAGCACCCAACCAAGTATGGAGCTGGGACATCAGTTACTTGCCTGGCCCGATCCGCGGGAAGTTTTACTACCTGTACACGATCATCGATGTCTTCAGCCGAGACATCATGGGCGAAGCCATCTATGAGGAAGAATGCCAGGTATTGGCGGCAGCCTTGATCCAATCGGCTTGTGATGCGCAGGGAGTGGATCCTGACAGCTTGGCTCTTCACTCCGATAACGGTGGTCCAATGAAGGGCAGCACTATGCTGGCAAAGCTTGAAGAACTCGGCGTCATGGCTTCATTTAGCCGGCCTGGTGTCTGTGACGACAATCCCTACTCAGAGTCCCTCTTCAAAACAGCCAAATACCGTCCAGAGTATCCTGCCCGACCATTTGAATCGTTGGAGCATGCGAGGACCTGGCTGGTGGCGTTTGTCCAGTGGTATCGGCACGAGCATCGGCATAGCGGCATCAAGTTTGTAACCCCTGCTCAACGCCATGCGGGGGAAGACATTGTCATCCTGGCAAAACGCCGGGAAGTGTATGAAAAAGCCCGTGCACGAAATCCAGAGCGCTGGTCAGGAAACGTGCGGGATTGGTCGCGCATCGAAACTGTCAGGCTCAACCCGAACACCCATCATGCAGCTGCGGAGGCAGCATGATGAATACATTTCAGGCGACAACTACCTTGACACCTACCGCCCTCTCCACCTGGAAGAATAGATCGCCGTGGATTTCATCGTAAAAGAGAAGGTCGGAGTCAGTCCGGAAGAAGCCAATTTTTACATACGCTCCAGCGATCAAACGATCAGGCTCTTTTCCAAACAACAGCACTGCCGCCCGCTTGAGGTACTGGCCCTCCGTCAAGCGCAGCTTTTCAATCAATACTGCATCTGATTCTGCAAGCAAACTGTCGGCAATCCGATTGCCCTTCGCGGCTCGCTCGCGGAAAGTTATCAACGCCTGTGGCGACAGATCGATCAGGGTAAATTTCGGGGCAGGCACCCCATCCCAATGCCGACCTTGCTTGCGGAGCAAAAACCTGTCCAAAGCCGCACCCTTCAATTCCTGCTTGGTGCTTCCACTGCGGTAGTGGTATTCGCCCTTGTAGCTCACCGGATAGGGATAAGGCTCAACCACGATCTCCACAATCTCCCTGCCAGACTCCTCCCGGTGATTCACATCCACCATGATGCCAAGGATGTCGCGGACCTTGTTGGGAATATCCACCAGGAGCTTCTCAGCACCCTTAACGCCAACGACAATGCCCTGGTTATTTAGCCCTATCACCAACACGCCGCCTTCGGCATTAGCAAAACCGCAGACCCAGCGCAGAGATTCATCGCGCCAGCTTTCCTTCCATTCAGTGTTCTGGCTCTCCTTCATATCGCCTGAGCCACCTGTAATGGGTGATGACTTTAGAGGGACGGCCCAGATTCCATACCCAGAGTGCGTATTCCTGAAAACATCAAGAGTCCGGCAGCCTTTCTCTACATCTCCTGTGCCTGAAAATCATCGCCTGTTACACCGGAATTGGTGCAACGGATATATTCATCAGCAGCGAGCGACTAGGCGGGCGGACTGAAAGGCTGCGCATCCAACACTTCACCGCGAACGCATTCAAACTGCGCCGTCAGCCCGTACGAAGTTGGCATTTCCACGGCAAGCCTACGCCCTTCGTGCTTGTCAGGATCAATCGCAGAGACAGTCAGATCCCACAACACGTTCTGCTGGTTGAATCCCGCAAACTGATCTAAGACCACGCCACTGAATTTCAAGGTGACAAGAGTGTGGTTTTGCAACACGTAGAAGCCGCGTGCATCCACCTCACTGGACATATCGAAAACATGAATCGATGTCTCAAGCGTGGGACCTTCAGCCCCGGTCCTGTCCAAGACCACCCGCACAACTTCAGCATCGTGAAACGATGGCCAGCGACCAAAGATCTGGGTTAGTTTCTCTGCGTTATCAATCAAATCCATCACTGGAATCCAGTTCGTTGCTCTACAGATCCTGCGGCAGCTTGTCGCAAAACACAACGAGAACAAAGGTGGCAACGGGGCCAAGAAACAGGGACAGCAAAAACCAATTGAGTCCACTGCGATTCTTGCCCTGGGCAATGCCTGCATTCAGCAAGGACAGCGTGCCCCAGCCCACGACAAACTCGGGCTTTGAACTCAGCCCAGAAAGAGTCTGCGTCCTTGATTCAGACTGATCCCAAACAGACCCAAGGGCGTGGCACAGCAATTCGCTAGTCATATTCCTCTCTCTCCCTGGCATTCCTGATCACGATCAATCGATGAATGATCCTGACTGTGCCAACTGCGATCATGGAAACAGCGAAGATCAATGGTCCAACCGGACTCCTCCCTTCAGCCGAAGGCTGCATCTCCACCAACAGATTGTAGGTAATCCACCCCAACAACCCCAGCCCCATAACAACCAGCAAGCCACCCCAGCCAAGGATCAGAATTGTTTTCATGGGTCTAGTTTTCTCCAGACGGCGGCTTCTTGTACTCATCCAGAAGCTTCTCAATCTTATCCCGGTCCTCGGAGTGATAGAGGATTGTTGACTTGCCAATGGCAGCATCCTCTGAAGAACCAGGTTCGATCTCACAAATCTCAGGGGGCTCCGGAGAAAGCACATCGATGACATCATCTTCCGTCCCAATCACGTAGTGCTTGCAACCAGGCATGAAAACGTCCAGAAATGGCTCCTTCTCCGCAAACTCTCGCAGCCAAGCTGAACAACTTGCCATTCGTGTCCAACCAATATCCTTGCCAGCGACATGCTCACTGGTCCGGTATTCCTCAAGGATGTTGCGATACGCTGGTGCTTTGCGAAAAGAGAACCGGTAGCGACGACGATCAGGATCACGAAGATCCTGAACCGTAATGTGAAGCCCATCCTGATCGAGCAATGACACCATTGCCAGACTTCGCGCGTCGGATACTGGAGTATCCCATCGGACATAATCTGAACCATTTGGCATGTTCAACACTCCCAACCCATCGCTCGCTCCCTTTATCCAACTCGCAGCAAAGCGTCTCAGGAACGGTTTTACTCTCCTATTATTGAATACACATAGCGACTACCTGCATTCAACAAGGTCCAAGCGGCGACCATTCCAATCACTACTACAATGACGCGCACCGCATTTGGCATGCGGCGCCAGCTTAGGCCGAACAAGAGAAGGGCGAGCAAGGAGCACACGCTTGCCTGGAAATACGACAGACTGAGTGGAAAAAATATCCGCAAAAGTGATGTTGTCTACAATCACTGCCCAAGCAGTCAGAAGTATTGCTGCTTGAAAGCACAGCGGACCAAGACACCCCTGTCGTTCTGCTTTTTTCTCTATCATGGCTAAATCAACTCATTCGGCAGCCGCAACCAGAGGATACTCCCTCACCAACCACGGCGCCCAGTACCCCGGCTCAGCACCGGACCCCTTCTTGCGGCAAAACTGTGCAGCTGACAAGGCATCACTCGCGGACTCGATGAAGCCGCGCTCTCCTGGTTTGATGCTGCACTTCTTGGCCACCTTGTTTTCCAAGCTGTTGCACAACCAGGAATGGAAGTCGCCAAAGTCGTAGCCCAGCACTTCCCAGCCAAGTTCTGATCCCCCTTCTTCCAAGGGTTGTCGCTTGTCCACTGCTGAATAGACACCAGGAGTTCCCTGCTCTGGCTCCGTCTTTTCCTCCGACAGAAACTCCTCCAAACATTCTTCGTGCAGGCCAATGCCCAACAATTTGAGCCCCTCAGCATCCCGGAGAAACTCCTTGGCAAATGCGCGAGCACCATTGACAGAAAAGAACACCGAGGGCCAGCCCAGGGACTCGGTATGCATGTGCTCCGTCGTCCACTGAACTACACTATCAACGGATGTTGCGGGCAGCCCAAACTTGAGCGCCTCAACAGCACGCTCACTTGCTTCCATATCCGCCCACTCAACCGCCCACACATCCGGAACGAAGTCACAGATACAAGAGCTCATGCTGAGCAGACGTGACGGCATGAGACTCGCCGCAACAGAATTTGGTCGACGCACGTCTTTGGTCAGGAAATATCCACCAGATACAATCATTGGTCTCCTCGTAAGTCCTAGCGCCCTTGCCTGATAACAATGGCTGGCAAAAACAAAAAGCTGCTTGGGACCTCCCCATCAGAACTCGGCAGCCTGAACGCATCAAGCATCTCCCGGGACTGATCGGCGAAAGTGAAGATCTCCTACACAGCAAGGCTCCCCTTCGGCAGTTAGAGACATCTTGGCCTCCGCCGGAGCCACAGGCATCTATGACACCTTCTCTATGACACTCTATGACGGTGCAACCCGGCACATGGGTGACACTTTTGTACGGGCACATGGGTAACACTTTCTGGGGGAGGCAGGATTGCGACCCACAATGCTCATTTTCAGGGATTCAGGGGCTAGAGCATGGGGGGAGCCTCTTGAGCCAGGGAAATGAGGATTTCGGCAAGCGACCCCCCATATTCGCTACTCAGTATATGGGCCCTCCCCCCTACTCGCTGATTTTTGGCAGGGGGATCACGACCCTGGACCGCTCATGCAGCACTCCCAGCTGCATGCAGCCGAGATGGACAATCCATACGTCGTCATCCACATGTTCCAGGCCGATGCTCTCGCCTACCAGTGCATCCCCTATAAAGACATAGCCTCCAGCCCATTTCATGGTGCCATCCTTTCGCACTTGTCGGACAGCAAAGTCATCTGAGTATTCATGCTGCGGCAGCCTTGAAGGCATAGTCCTCCGCGAAGGCGCGTAGACTTCGGCTGGCACTTGCATGTCTAGAGCTTCATGCGGGCGCTCTTCATTGTAGATGGATTGAAATCGTGAAAATGCAGCCTGCTGGGTTCGAATTGTTTTGTAAGGAGGGTTGGCAGTCTCTGCCTTCAAGGTTTCATGAAATCGCTCGTGACGACCATTCTGATCTGGTCTACCTGGCTCAATAAACATTGGTCGAATTCCAAGCCGTATCATCCAAACTCCTAAGCGAGAAATCCCGCCAATGCCCCTCGACCCAAACGGAGACCCGTTATCGCTAAGCATGTAGAGAGGTAGGCCATACTGCCTAAATGCACCTGCCAAGCAGCGGCGCACGTCCAACAGCTTCGGCGAGACCAATGCACGGCACTCCAGCGACAGGCGGCTAAAGGCATCATTCACCGTCAGTGGATCACAGCGAGTGCCATCTCCGACACAAAACCAGCCCTTGTAGTCTATGGACCAAACGTCATTGGGTGCTTGTGGTTGAATCAACGACAATGTACTGGGCTGCCGCCGCAAACGTCGGGGACGAGACATGACGACACCCGCCCGTTTCAACACAGCATGCACTGTGCTCCTTGCCGGCAAAACTTCTTCCGGGTGCTCTCGTGCCAGTACAGCTCGGATCTTTTTGGATCCCCAAGTTGGGTAGTGTTTTCGTACCCGCAAAATCGCCGCCTCCACTCTTGGTGGGGCTTGATTGGGATGCCGCTTTGGCGCTCTGGATCTGTCCCGTAGACCTTCAGGTCCTTCATCACGATATCGAGCCAGGATCTTGTAGCCAGTTTTCCGGCTAACCCCAAACCGCTCGCACAGTTCTGTCATCGACAGGCGGCCATCTTGGTGGGCCGCCACAAACTTCAAACGCTCATTCACAGGGTCTGTCTCGCACCAGGTCATCCGGCACAAGAGACCCCAGCGCCACCCCAAGGCCACGCCAAAGTGTTACCCATGTGCCCGGACTGATTTGTTACCTATGTAACCGGTCCGGACCTGACACCGCGCATTTCGCTCAACAGGAAAAGGGAGCCCTATCTGATTCCGGCCTGCCCGGATCCTGTAGGTGCCTGACATCGGCCCATCCTGCAACCCCGCTACCTTGACATGCCCAAGGCCAGGCGAATGATGGCTGATCCCTGGTAGCCAGGATAAAATGGGTGGCCGGGACAAACCGGCCTAGTGAAAGAGGAATCCATGATGCAACGAATCAGTCTGGGGAAGCGCAAACACACTAGCGTTCTCAAGTCTCCCCGCCTTTTCCTGACTCTTGTGCTGGCCCCCGGTGTCAGGATAGATGTCGCCTCTGAGGATCGAGGGGACCCGACCAAAGCTTGCTTTGGTTGGGCTCGATCCAACAAGTTCACCCGCAGGGTGAACGCCCCCCATGGGGGGCGAGTTTTCCACAAGTTATCCAGTGGGGCGGTGGAGTGATGATTCTTGGTTTACAGCAATGGTTTCAAAGTGCGCATGGTCCAGCGAATGACCGACACTGGTCCTTCTCGGATAACTGCGCCGGATTTGGCAGCAGAGGTTGGAGTTGCCCAATCGACCCTCTGGCGTTGGGTAAGGGAAGCACGTACCGTTTCCTTGATGAGCGGTACAGGAGGCAAGCCCGAGAAGGGATCGAAAAGTCCACGTCAGTGGACCCCAGAAGAGAAGGTGCAGGTCGTTATGGAGGCCATGAAAGTGGCCGAGGAGGATCTGGGAGAGTTTTTGAGGTCAAAGGGACTGCACTCTGTCGAGCTCGAAAACTGGCGCAAACTAGTCATGGAGGCGGCACAATCCGCTTTCAGCAACCCCAAGAAGGCCAAGCGACATGGTGCTTCGCCGGATGCGAAGAAGATCAAAGCACTGGAAAAGAAGATCCGCCGCAAGGACAAGGCCTTGGCCGAGGCTGCAGCTTTGCTGGTGCTCCAAAAAAAGTCCAAGAGATCTGGGGGGACGAGGACAGCGACACACCCACGAGCAGCGAGACCTGATTTTAGGATTGGTCACAGAAGCCATCAACAACGGTGCCCGGCTGCACAAGGCGTGTGGGACCCTTGGCGTAGATTCAAGGACACTACAACGCTGGAAGCGGCAGGGCATCGGTGAAGATCGGCGAGCTGGCCCAAAGAGCGTGGTCGGCAACAAGATCAGCTCTGCTGAGCGAAGTATGATCCTGCAAATCCTCAACTCTCCAGAGTATCGCGACCTTTCTCCCAGTCAGATCGTGCCGAGGCTGGCCGATCAAGGAATCTATCTGGCATCTGAATCCACGATGTATCGAATCTTGCGCGAGGAAAAGCAGCTCAAGCATCGCGCTGCTGCCAAGCCAGCAACACATCACCATCCCCGCGAACTGGTGGCAACAGCACCCAACCAAGTATGGAGCTGGGACATCAGTTACTTGCCTGGCCCGATCCGCGGGAAGTTTTACTACCTGTACACGATCATCGATGTCTTCAGCCGAGACATCATGGGCGAAGCCATCTATGAGGAAGAATGCCAGGTATTGGCGGCAGCCTTGATCCAATCGGCTTGTGATGCGCAGGGAGTGGATCCTGACAGCTTGGCTCTTCACTCCGATAACGGTGGTCCAATGAAGGGCAGCACTATGCTGGCAAAGCTTGAAGAACTCGGCGTCATGGCTTCATTTAGCCGGCCTGGTGTCTGTGACGACAATCCCTACTCAGAGTCCCTCTTCAAAACAGCCAAATACCGTCCAGAGTATCCTGCCCGACCATTTGAATCGTTGGAGCATGCGAGGACCTGGCTGGTGGCGTTTGTCCAGTGGTATCGGCACGAGCATCGGCATAGCGGCATCAAGTTTGTAACCCCTGCTCAACGCCATGCGGGGGAAGACATTGTCATCCTGGCAAAACGCCGGGAAGTGTATGAAAAAGCCCGTGCACGAAATCCAGAGCGCTGGTCAGGAAACGTGCGGGATTGGTCGCGCATCGAAACTGTCAGGCTCAACCCGAACACCCATCATGCAGCTGCGGAGGCAGCATGATGAATACATTTCAGGCGACAACTACCTTGACACCTACCGTCAAGATTCTCGGGGAAATAGTCGCCAAATGAATAGATCTCTAAGCAATGAGGCTTACCCCCCTTCAACCAAAAAACGCTCCCACCTCCATAGTCCAACTGCGGACTCTCTATGACAGGGCCCATCACATGTGGGCGATCCCATCCTTCATCATCTTCATCCGACAAGTAGACGTAAAACCCCGCCCCTGTGTAATCACGCTTCTTTACTTCGGCTGCAGCAAGGGAGAGAGCGAGCGACGGCTGCTCTCTCCCTTGCCATTCCAGGATCGCTTTCTCTAATTTCGTACTTTGCATTGTTCAAGGACCACCTAGTGGTATGACGCAGAATTAGTAGGCCTTTATATTAAGCCTCCCTACGCTTGCGGTGCGTAGGTATCGTTGGAGGCAAGACGATGCGCGTTGCAGTAGAGATTCAACTTACCAAGAGCGAGCGAAGCACCCTGACGAATTGGTCACGCAGTCGGAGAATTTCGGTGAGGCAAGCTCAGCGAGCCCGAATGATCCTTCTTGCCGCTGATGGCTACTCGAATGCGGATATAGCTGAGGAGATGAGGGTCAAGCGACACACTGTGGGGCGTTGGCGAAACCGCTTCAGCGAGCATCGCCTCACTGGTATAGAGAAGGACCTTCCTCGGGGAGGTCGTCCCCGTGCGAACGAGGAAGTTGAGAGTGAGATCATCCGCATGACTACGCAAGAGATCCCCGCGAACGCGACACACTGGAGCACGCGACTCCTTGCAGAGGAGATGGGAATCACGCAGTCGATGGTCCACCGCACATGGAAGGCCAACGGTCTGAAACCTCACTTGGTGAAGACGTTCAAGGTCAGCAACGATTCTCGGTTCGAAGAGAAGCTGCGCGATGTGGTAGGTCTCTACCTGAATCCACCCGAGAATGCACTCGTCTTTAGCGCGGACGAAAAGACGTCAATTCAGGCTCTCGATCGGACCCAGAAGAGCCTTCCACTGGTCAAGGGCCGATGCGGCACGATGACTCATGACTACAAGAGGAACGGAACAACCACCTTGTTCGCCGCGATCGAGTTGGGTCACGGCGAAGTGATCGCAACCTGCATGAAGCGACATCGACATCAGGAGTGGATCAAGTTCCTGAGAATGATCGACGAGCAAACTCCAGCTGAACTCGATCTGCACGTCATCGCCGACAACTACGCCACACACAAGCATGAGAAGGTTAAGCGGTGGCTGAAGCGCCATCCGCGATTCCACATGCACTTCATCCCGACAAGCAGCTCGTGGCTCAATATCGTGGAGGGGTTTTTCCGCAATCTTGATCAAAAACGCCTGAAGCGCGACGCGTTTCGCAGCGTCCCTCAACTCAAGAAAGCAATCATGGACTACATCGATAACCACAACGACGATCCGAAGCCGATTGTTTGGACCAAGGCCGCCGACGAGATCCTCGAAAAAGTCGGTCGCGCACGCGCTGCACTGAAAATGCCCCAACAGAGCGCATCACACCACTAGGTAAGAAAGACGCTCCCTACTTCACCAAGGGAACCCTCTTCTATTACCCCACCTGGTGGAACATCATTGATGCTCCGCGATTCATCGGTGGCCATCTGTATATCCCCAAGGTTGTCTATCGAAAACCGAACGCTCAGGTGGAGATCATGCGATTCAAGAATGATCGCTGGGAACACTTTGGCAAGCAGGCTCTTTTTCTCCAACGTTGCAGGCTCAGTCGTGGGCTCCATCAAGATCACCGGTGCCGGCAAGGACATTGATGGAGACAAGCAGGAAGATGTCTTCATGGCCTGGTCAGAAGTTCCGTTGCAACCCAGCGGCTCCTTTCATGCCGCTTACCTCACGCCCACTGGCACCCGCAACGAGGTCAAACTGCCACCACTGAAATATCAGGGGAATGTATCCGAGGTTGCCGACGTGCATCTCGGCGCTTCATTCAGCAGGCCGCAAAAGAAGGAAGAGTTCATCATCATCCTCAGCGGTCTGCACAACTTGAAGACCACCGGCTTCGGTGTCATGAGCCTGACCGATGAACTGAAATTGGAAGCGGGCATTTGGGGCCCGGGCCTGCCGACCACCATCTGGAGTGGCTTGCTGCCAAATCTTTCCAGTAGCTGCTACGGCAAGTTTGGCATCATGCCCGGCGTCGGCACGCCTCTGGTCCATGTTGCTGCGGGTCCTGGCATCATCTTCATGCCGTGGGTGGAAGCCCCCTTTGTTGCCAACGAAGGCGAGATCTTGGACTCCAAGCCCAACAGCCGCTACCTGGCCGAATGCACAGCAGACTACGATGGTGATGGAGTGGATGAGGTGGTGCTGGTGGATGCACCTGGCAACCTCTTGGCATCCTGGATGTATGTGGGCGATCCCACGACTTACAGGACCTGGGCGCAGGCCTTCGATCTGCGCCAGACCATGCCCAAGCAGTATGGCCGCTTCGAGCTATACCACGGCGTCAACGGCGACTTCAACGGTGACGGCAAGCTGGACGTGCTGATTTCCTATTCCGCGGGCGGCAAGGGATTCTTCACCCTGTTCGTCGGTGATCCCAAGGCCGGACCGGGGGAACCCCCACTCCGCCGCGCCTACTAATAGCGCGTCGCTCTCGAGTTGGTTCTCTCCGCAGAACGGAAGCCTTGTAGCGAATCAGGCGGCCCGGTCCGAAGCTGTTGGAAGCTGTCGGCGCTGCGGGCTGGGGCTAGATAGCATCCAGGAGCAGAGAAAAGCTGCCGGTATCGAAGTCAGGAACCAAATAAGGAAAATCAGCAAAATAGGTGTCATGCATCCCTCCCAGGGTGCTTGAAGCTACGCCAGGAGTAGGGAAGAGAGGGTCACGATCTTCATGAGAAACTTCACTCGGACGTGGGAAGCAGAGATGAGCTGAGATGAGCTGAGACGAGGGCGATTGTTAGAAACCCCTCTACCAAAGGGGACAGCGGCGGTGATGTACGGCATGCCGTAATGATCCGAGGCTGGCATTTTAAGGCTATTTTTAAGGGCCCGGAGAGGCAGGGCAGATGCAGTCGAGGATAGCCCCAGCGCCAGAGTCGGGAAAAATAGGACCCTTTTGCCGACCTCCATCCCCCCCTACACATTTCCAATCAGCCCCTGCTACTCCACCTGGCAACTACCAGGCTTTGCCGCAACTAAGGTGGCCATCTACTAGCGCGCAGAGGGTTTTCAATTCAGCTATGGCTGGTTGGAATCGGGCTGGTTGGAATCGCCTAGCCCTGGCTCCTCGCAGCGCATGGCACAAACACCTTTTGGCCGCGCTTGGCCCAAGAGTCTTCGCCCTGCTAAACATGCCGGGCGAAACCCTGCTACGCAGCTACCAGCAAAGCGGCGATGCCGCTGACCTACAGGCGTACCTGGATGCAGCAAGCCATAGCCGAACACCGCAATCAGCCAACTGGAAACTGGGCGGCAACTGCAGCCGACAAACCACGCCGCCGCACAGCTACTTGCGCAACTTCGTCAAGAGACTGGCTGGTGGGATCTTTGGACTGCGGTTCAGAACTACGGTAAATTCCGTCCCCGGCGTTTGACTTGTTAACACCCTCCCCCGGAGATCTCCTTGTCGCGATACATCCTGGCCCTGGATCAGGGAACCACTTCCAGTCGGGCAATCCTGTTCAACCGCAAAGGGGCAGCCTGCTACACAGCGCAAAAAGAACTCGCGCAGATCTATCCCAGCCCAGGACATGTTGAACATGATCCCGAAGCCATCTGGCGCAGCCAACTTGGCACGGCCCGCTCGGTGATGAAGAAAGCAGGGATCACCGCCAAGGATGTGGCAGCCATTGGCATCACCAATCAACGGGAAACCATCATCCTTTGGGACCGCCACACTGGCCAACCCATTCAAAACGCCATCGTCTGGCAAAGCCGCATCAGCATCAAGATCTGCCAGCGCTTGCAAAAGGCTGGCCATGAAGCCACTTTCCGCCGCAAGACAGGCCTGCGCTTGGACCCATACTTCTCCGGCAGCAAGATTGCCTACATGCTGGAGCAACACAAAGGGCTCCGGCGAAGAGCCAGCCGCGGCGAGATACTCTGCGGCACGGTGGATTGCTTTTTGTTATGGCGACTGACCGGAGGCAAGGTGCACGCCACGGACTACAGCAATGCCAGCCGCACTCTGATCTACAACATTCACCGCTTGGACTGGGATGACGAACTGCTGGCTATCCTAAAGATCCCCAGAGCCATGCTGCCGGAAGTGCGTGATTGCAGCGGTGAGTTCGGCAACACCGAAGCCAGGTTCTTTGGCAAACCCATCCCCATCACCGGCATTGCGGGAGATCAGCAAGCGGCAACCTTTGGTCAAGAATGCTTTGGGCGAGGCATGATCAAGAATACCTATGGCACTGGCTGCTTCCTTCTAATGAACACTGGCAGTAAGGCCGTTCGCTCGAAGCACGGCTTGTTGACCACCATCGGCTGGGGCCTGAATGGCAAAATCACCTATTGCCTGGAGGGCTCCGTATTCATCGCCGGCGCAGCAGTGCAGTGGTTGCGCGATGGCTTGGGCATCATCAAGAAGTCCGGCGACATAGAAAAGCTGGCAGCAAGCGTGGAGGACTCTGGCGGCGTCTACTTTGTGCCCGCCTTTGTCGGTCTGGGGGCGCCACACTGGAACCCCTTCGCCCGCGGCAGCATGGTGGGCCTGACCCGCGGCAGCAGCGCTGGCCATATCGCTCGGGCAGCCCTGGAGTCCATGGCCTTCCAGTCGACCGAAATCGTCCAGGCCATGGCGACCGACTCGGGCATTCGCCCCAAATCCCTGAAGGTAGATGGGGGCGCCGCCAGCAATGACCTGCTCATGCAGTTTCAAGCTGACATTTCAGGCCTTACGCTCCACCGCCCTAAAGTGCAGGAGACGACCGCTTTGGGTGCAGCCTACCTCGCTGGACTGGGCATTGGTTTTTGGCAAGACTTGCAAGATATCAACCAACACTGGATTCTAGACCGCAGCTTTACACCGCAAATGAAGCCTGCGCAAAGACGGAGGCAATTGGACCGCTGGCAGGCTGCTATCCAATGTTGTCTGGCCTGGGCCAAAGCCGAATCTTAGGCAACAATCCTAGGCAACAATCTAGGCAACAGTCCCAGCACCGAGCCAGAGCATCAATCCGAGTCGCCAATCAACACATGCGTATCCAATACCAACCCCTGCTTCTTCTGCTCACAGCACTGTTGTCGAGCTGTGGCGCTGGCATCGGCACCAGCCATGGCTCCTCCCGAGTATCCCAAGGTCAGGTCTTGGGCCGTATGCAAGCCAACGCCATCACTGGCATGCGCATCAGCCATCACAGCAAACGCGTGCTGGCCTCTCTAAACCTGACGAAGCAGCACAAAGAAGATCCGGAAGCAACCCCAGCACTATTGGATACGGCAGACAATTTGCTGCCAGTCTGGCAACACGCCTTGGCCGCCGCCGAGATCAGCCATCTTCTGGGCAAGAAAAACTCCCGTTATTACAAGTCAAAGGCTCGCAGTTATTACCTTGATGCCAGCATCTCCGCATTCCACGGGATGTTTGATGCAGAGATCCAGGAGCTATCTGCGTTCGACCCGCAGCACCAATTGCTAGCCCAGCTGTACAACAGTTCGCTCAGCCGTTTTTACGATCTGCAAAACCGAATGGCAGGCCATCCAAATCAGTGGACCGCAGTGCAAAGCAGATTTGGCAAGGTGGTCTTCCAAATAGCTGCGGCTAGCGACCAATGCTGGGACAGCAGCAAGGTGCAGCACTTCTCCACCGCTTCAACGGTGGAATTGCGAGGGGTCGAATTCCAACACCGCAGGTATGGCTTTGGCGCAAGCATGACTGCCAGCCAAAGAACCTCCATCCAAGGTGATGTTTCCGTGCAGCCCGCCACCCTGGTCATGGAACCCATCAAGCACCCCTCCGGGGCAGACCCGGCCTACAGCGCACAGCTATTCTTCTACAAGCCCCAAGTCACCCAGCGCATTGACCTGGCTGGTCGCAGCTTGCCCTTGGCTGGCAATTTCAGCGTGCCCCAAGCAGAGCAGTTGGCCAAATCCAGAAGGCCAGCTGCAAAACCATCGCCGGGCAATGGCGTTGAGCCGGGCCAGATTGCCAACAGGCATGGACTTTCCCTGGTGGACCCCTACGACCCAGAGAAAATTCCTCTGCTGATGGTACACGGCCCCTGGCCTGCCAAGAGCAGTTGGAGCGAACTCACCAAGGCAGTGCAAGCCGACCCCATCGGACGCCGCCATTTCCAAGTCTGGCATTTCACCTACTCCAGCCAATCCCCTCTGCTGATCAATGCGCACAACTTGCGCAAGGCCTTGCGCAAAGTAAGGCTGGAACTGGATCCTGCCGGACAACACTGGGCCATGCGCAACATGGTACTGGTCGGCCACAGCACTGGCGGTCTTCTCTGCAAGTTGATGGTGCAGAACAGCGGCCAGAGAGTTGCAGAAACCCTCTACAGCCAGCCCATTGCGCAGCTAGTACCAGGCGAGGCAGAGCGACAGGAACTGAGCCAGATATTGAACTTCCAGGCTCAACCCTTCGTCAGGCGCATCATTTTCATGGCAACCCCGCATCAAGGTAGCAGCATTTCCGACAGCGCCCTGACTGGTGAACTCTCAGCACTGGCCAACGCAGACCAAGCAGGGCAAAGCGATACCAGCACCTTGCCTGCGGATCAGGATGTTGGGCCATCCAGCATGCTGGACGCCCTGCCACCTGGCAACGGCATGGTCCAGACCCTGTCCGGGCTGCCCATGCTCACCGGCCTGCCCCTACACTCTATTCTCGGCGATCCCCAGCAGAGTGAAGAGCGCGGCCGCAACGCAGACCCAAGCGGAACCGACGGTGCTGTCCCGTACTGGAGCTCGCGCCTGCACGGTGCTGATTCCGAACTGATCGTGCCGGCAAACCATATGCTCTTCGCGCATCCCCTGACAATTCAGGAGGTTCGCCGCATCTTGCACAAACACTGGAAGACGGTGGAAAGAATCCGCCGATCTCTCTAGATACAAATACTCACTGGCTGACACAGGCAGCAAACCATGCGCAAAGCTTACAACTGGGACTCATGCAAGGCCTTGACCATGGATTGCTATGGCACCTTGATTGATTGGGAAGCAGGCATCCTGCAGGCATTGGCACCCTGGAGAAAACGCTACGGCCTGGAAGAAGGTGACGAAGCCATCCTCAGCGAGTTTGGCGAAGCCGAAGCCCGGCACGAAATCGCTGCGCCGGGAAGCCCCTATCCACAGATCCTACAGGGAGTGTTACGCGACCTGGCAGAACTCTGGGGAGTGCAATGCTCTGCGGAAGAGGCCAACACCTTTGCCCAGTCCCTGCACCATTGGCCAGTGTTCAAGGACACGCCCAAGGCACTCCGCTATCTGAAGAAGCACTTCAAGCTGGTCATCATTTCCAATGTGGACAAGGAGTCCTTCACCTATACCAAGAAACTGCTGGGTACCGACATGGATCGGATCATCACCGCAGAGGAGGTAGGCAGCTACAAGCCTGACCTGCGCAACTTCGAAGCAGCCCTGACTTTTCTGGCGGAACAAGGCATCCAGAAGAACCAGATCCTGCACGTCGCCCAAAGCCTCTACCACGATATTGAGCCAGCGAAAAAGCTCGGCTTGGACACGGCCTGGATCAATCGGCGCAAGGGCAGAAGAGGTCGAGGGGCCACCGCCCAACCAGGGCATGCGGTCATTCCGGACTTGGAAGTCCCAGACCTGGGAGCTCTGGTGGCCCTGCACAGAGACGCTACAGATTAGCAGGTTCGTCCTGAGTCACAGCTGCCTCTGCTCGCTTGGCCAACTCTGCTCGCTTGGCCAACTGTCGTTGATGCCAGCGGCGGCGCACCCGAAAGAAAGGTAGAGCCACTGCCCGGTAGAGCTTGAAGCGCTTCCGCAGATAGCGATGCCAGCTCTTCTTGGCCTCGAACTCCAACAAGGTCAGCCCCAGGGCGAGGAACAGGATCCCCTGCAGCACGGGCAAGAACAGGCCTATGAATCCCAACACTATGAGCAAGGCCCCGGCAATGTTGCGGAGGACCTTGGTCAGAACGGTGCTGCTGCTCTTGTTGGGGTTGTTGTTCAAGGAAGATGAATCCATGCCCAGGCTAATGGTCCATGCATCCTTGCGTCGGCATTCCGGAACTATTTTCCTGAGGAGTGCCTAACAGGCCGTTGAAGAAGTGCTTTGGTGCCAGGTTGGTGGATTTTGGTTCAGGTTGGCATAGGAAAACGCAGTCGAATCGGTGGATTCGATGAGGATTTCATGTGCCGACCTGGGCCAAAAGACATCGGCATGACGCCGGATGACTTTTCAACGGCCTGCTAAGGAGTGAAGGTCAGGCTGGTAGCATTGCTGGCCTTGTAGATCACCCCAAAGTCATCAAAGACCAGATAGGCATGGTGCACCTGGATGCCAATGAGATCGGCAGGCAGATCACCGGGGGGTGCGATGATGGACGCCTGGGCCTTGCCCCCCACAAACAACTTATCCCTGGTGTTTACCAAAACCTGGGAATTGGCCAGGTCAATGGTGAGTTGCGAATAGGGGTCTGGGTTGAGCGGCAACTTGATGCCCCCGACAAACACTCCAGGTGCAATCCCAGACACAGAGCCAAAGATCCAGAAGTTTCGGCCCACATGCTCGGCACCAGCCACCACGAAGAACGATTGCTGCCTGTTATTGGGCTCACTGGTCACCGGGTCCACACTCAGAACCGACATGAAATGGGTATCGGTGGACAGGCTCAGATCCACCGTTGAGAAGATCTTCAGCGCACCAGAGGGAGACACCAGGAGCTGATCCTTGCTGGCACTGGCCAGTAGATCCAGAGCCCCGTCTCCATTCACATCACCCATCGCATCCACAACTCGGCCCAATTGATCATTGCTGCGGTCCGCGGCATAGACGCGCAACACAGAACCGTCCTTGCCCGAGAACAAGGTGACCGTGCCCACATCCGCACCCTGATTGGAACCTACATCCATACGATCGGCCATGATGGCGCCCACTTGGACATCCATATAACCATCCGCATTGACATCTCCGGCCATCGCCACAGCAGTACCAAATTGGTCGCCAGCGTCCAGGCCACTCAAGTCATGGAGCACTGCGCCATCCTTGCCTGAGAAGACGGTAGCACTGCCGGTATCCACGGCACCACGATCGTCCAGATAGGCCCCTACGATCACATCGTCAAAGCCATCCAGGTTCACGTCGCCAGCCGCATTCACAGCACTGCCAAAGCGGTCACAGATCGCATCCCCCCTGAAGGTATGAAGGACTGACCCATCCTTGCCGGAGTAGACCCAGGCACTGCCGGCTTCATCTCCGCCAAAGTCATTCAGGTTGGCTCCGACAATCACATCACTGAAGCCATCGGCGTTCACATCACCGACACCAGCCACCGCCACACCAAACATGTCGTCGGTAGCCTCGCCCACCAACAGGCGCAACTCGGTGCCGTCCTTGCCAGAGAAGATGCGGGCAGCACCACTGCCTTGGTCACCCACCGCACCAACAATGACATCCTCATAACCATCGGCATTCACATCACCGGCACCATCCACAGCCCAGCCCAATTGAGCATCAGCAGCCGCTCCGGAGAATGTGTGCAACACAGCCCCATCAATGCCGGAATGCACCGTGGCCGTGCCACCTACGAAGAAGGGCAAACTAGAAAATGGTGCACCGACAATCAGATCTTGCCGACCATCATTGTTCACATCACCAGCCGCACCCACGGACCAACCGAAGTAATCTCCTGCCGCAGTACCATTAAGGATGAAGCGCTGCGTTCCGGTCGCGCCGGAAAACAAGTTCACCTGGCCAGTGCCACCATTGATCCCAGGAGCGCCTACGGCAAAGTCCTGTATCCCATCCAAATCAGCATCTCCCATGGATGTTGCCGACGTGGCATATAGATCACCCACGGCTACGCCGCGCAGGGAATAGATGTAGGACTCCACAGACACCACACGAGTAAAGCTGACAACGCGAACCCTGCCGGCGTCCTGGAGAGTCGCCGGGTCAGCAAGGGGAGCGCCGATGATGACCTCGGCACGGCTATCGCCATTCAAGTCCGAAATTCCAGCCAGAGACATGCCAATCCGCTCTTCCGCCGCTTCGCCTGCGAGTTCGAAGAGCTGCAAAAGCCTGTTGGAATTCAGTGGGTCTGCCTTGCCCGAGTAAATCGTAACAGCGCCACTGCCGGTAATTGAATTCCTGTTTGCTCTGGGCGTGCTCACTGCCAGGTCCGGACATCCATCACCGTCAACATCCCCAACTCCGGCAACAGCAGTTCCAAAACCAAAAAAGCCCACTCCGCGTAACTCGTACTGCCTATTGCCGTCCTTGCCCGAATACACCTGAGCCTTACCCCTTGAAGGGACGCCAACAACGAAGTCCGGGGTAGTATCTGGATCTACTCCAAGCAATCCCCCGCCCAGGATGTCTCCCAGGGCGCTCACAGAGGCGCCATATTTATCGCCACCTGCCTCCCCGTCTCTAAGGTAGAGAAGGCTTTTATCCTTGCCCGAGTACACATACACCACACCGGCAAAAGTAGCTTCGTCTCCGGTACCCGCAGTGCCGTCGGGGCCGAGTGGACCATCTGCTACTGGAGAACCGATGACTATATCGTCAGTGCCATCCTTGTTGAGGTCACCCACACCTGCTATGGCAGTGCCAAACGCGGGTGGGAAGGTCGCAAACACCGCTGCTTGAGGCCCAAAGAAATCGTGGATCACTGCACCGGTCTGGCCGGAGAACACCTTGACTCGCCCGGTCAAGCTCGGAGTTGGCGTCGGTGGAATCAGAATGATTTCCCCATTGGACAGGGGCGCACCCACGGCAAAGTCCGGATAGGTGTCCCCATCCATATTCCCCACTGCACTGACCGCAGCACCAAACTCGTCGCCTGAGTCCCGACCATAGAGGCGGTAGATCACCGAAGCATCCTTGCCGGAGTAGACGATGGCACCACCAGTATCGGGAATGATGTTGGGAATGGCCGGAGGGTTGGCGGGGGTGTCGATGGAGATGCCGCCCACAGCAAAGTCAGCGTAACCGTCCTTGTCGATGTCACCGATGCCGGCCACGGAAAAGCCAAGCAGGTCGCCAGCTGCGTCGCCTACCTTTTCGTGGATCAAAGAACCGTCCAAGCCCGAGTACACCCGGAACTTGCCCTTGCCAGTCAGAAAAACGCCGTCCGGGGCATTGGGCATGCCGATCAGCATGTCAGCCAAGCCATCCCCGTTCACATCGCCGGCATTGGCCACCGCTTCTCCCATCATCATCCCTGGATCGGTCCCTTCAAAGATGAAGGGGATCTCCAGACTCACCTCTTGTGCATGCACCACTGGCGAAAACAGGACGGTGGCCAACAACATGGCGGGCAACAAGAGAAGCGATGGTGAAGGAAAGGTGGCTTTCATGGGTGCGGGGTTTCTGGGTGAGTGGGCGTGGATGGGTGGCTACCATAGAGCCTGTGCCTTGCAAGCCAAGCCGCTGGCCAATTCTGCGGTGCTATCCCTAAAAGACTACCACATTGGCCAGTACGGGCAGCGGCCCCAGGGGTCGATGACATTTCGCCAGGCACCGACGGCATGGGAAGCTTCGGCACACCGGCCTATAGCCTCGCTGGCACCGGCGGAAACCGGGATTTTGCCCGAAGTCCTCTGCCTGGAGGAGTTAGCGGCCAGGCCCCAAAAACCGCCCTTCCAGGAGCCGTTCTTCCTCTCCAGAGCGCAGGATCAGCTTCACCTTTTCACCAGGGCGAAAATCCTCTACCGGCACCTTCACCTGGATGCGGAGCTTGCTATCAGCCATGGGCTCCAGATCCAGCTTGGACACCGGGATATTAATACTCATGGCCTGACCTGGTTCGGCTTCAAGCTTGAAGGACATGGTGGCGGACTGCTTGTTGATCAAATGCAGGATGAAGTCATTGGTAACGACCTCATTGTCAATCTGGTACGGGATCCCCGGGAGGCGGGTCAAGTTGCTTTCATAGTCAGTGCGAAAGCTGGCAGCGGTGGTGAACACCCCCATACCCAACAGCAGCAGGAAGCCATAGAAAGCAATGCGCGGCCGGAAGAAGCGCCGCGACTTACCTTCGAATCCTGCCATGGAATCATAGCGGATCAGGCCGCGGGGCTGCCCAACCTTGTCCATCACCTCGTCACAGGCGTCAATGCAATTGGAACAGCCGACACATTCCAGCTGCGTGCCATTGCGGATATCGATGGCCGTAGGACACACAGCAACGCAGCGGTGGCAGTCAATGCAAGCGCCGCGATCGGCCTTGGTGTACTTGCCCCGCGGCTCACCCCGCTTGGCATCGTAGCCCACGTTCACCGTGTGCTCATCGTACATCACGCTTTGCAGCCGGCCGTAGGGGCAGATGACGATGCAGAGTTGTTCGCGAAACCAGGTGAAGTTGAAGTAGATGATGGCGGTGAACACCATCACGAAGGTGAAGGCGGTGGGATGCACCGATGGAGCATGGGTTACCGCTGCATAGACTTGCTCCACCCCCATGAAGTAGCTGAGGAAGGTGTGGGACAAGAACAGGGAAATCCCGACAAAGGCGCCATACTTGAGCACCCGGCGCAGGATCTTGCCCAGGGTCCAACCTGCCTTTTCCAGGCGTTCCTGCTGCTGGGCGGTGCCGTCAATCCAGCGTTCCACCCGGCGGAATACGCCTTCCAGAAACACCGTATGCGGGCAGGCATAGCCACACCAGACCCGACCATACATGGAACTCAGGACGAACAAGCCAAAGCCCAAGCCAGAGACCAGGAAGAAGGCCAGGTAGAAGTCTTGGGCGTTGAAGCTGAAGCCGAACAGATAGAAGTGCCGCTGCACGATGTCCAGCAACACGGCGGGCTGACCGCCCACCTTGATCCAGGGCAGCACCACATAGATCGCCAGCAGCACTACCCAGATCAAGCGCTTGCGCACCTGATACCGCCCCTTCACATCGGCGGTATGGATCTTCTTGCGCGACCCATCCTCTTCCAGGCAATAGAGGCTGTCCAGGTTGGGAGAACTCTTCAGCATGTTGGCATCTGGTGACGATCGGCTGGCGGCGATGCAGGCAGCCTTACTTTTCTTCCTTGCCCTCTGGCGCCTTGCCAAGATCTACATTGGTGTTCTTCAGGCTCATCACATAGGCCGTTACCTGCTGGGTGCGCAGGGGCCCAAGGATTGGTCCCCAGGGAACCATGCCCTTGGCCGGCACTCCCTTGGTCACCGTCTCCAGGATCTGGGTGGGCTTGCTACCATGAACCCAGAAGCTGTCAGTGAGATTGGGACCAATCTGCCCACCGCCGCTTTGCAGATGACAAGCAAAGCAAGTACCCGGACCTTCGAAGATCACCTTGCCCGCCGCCACCTGGGTCGGGTCACTGGCAAACTCCAGCAAGCTTTCGTCCGTCATCGGCTTGTTCTGCATCTGCCGCATCTTTTCCATGTCCTGCTCCCGCTGGAAGGCCTGCATGGGCAACATGCCAACACCAGTCACGTGGTAGAAGAACCAGTAGAGCACGGCGAAGATGCAGGCCAGATAGAAGCTCCACAACCACCAGCGTGGCAGGCGATTGTCAAACTCCTGGATTCCATCAAAGGTATGTTCCCGCAGGGGATTTTCGCCTGTACTCATGACTGCACCTCGCGCACAGTTTTTTCCTCGCCTGCCGACTGCAGGGGCAACTGTGACATATCAGAATAGTGAGCGCGGCGACTGCGGGAGCAAACCCGCAGCAACACCAGCACAAAGAAAAGCATGAAGAAGACCATCACCGCGATGGGCAGGGCCAACATGTCAGCATTCTTGAAAAGTTCACTCCACATGGTTTTGTCCTATTGATCCTTTGGTTGTGGATATACGCCCATCGAGGTGGGCACTTCGTTCTTGCCCAAACGCTGCAGGTAGGCAATCAGGGCAATCAATTCACAGTTGGCGTCCACGCCTTTCACTCCTTCGCCTTGCAGGTCCTGCACGATCTCCTGCGCCTGCTGCTTGAAGAGTTCCGGTGCCTTCACCAACTCTTCATCGCTGTAGGGCACACCCAGGGTGCGCATGGCCTTGATCTTGGCCACCACCTTCTCTGGGTCCAGCAGGTTGTCCAAGAGCCATGGATAGGCGGGCATGATGGAAACTGGTTCGATGTCACGCGGATTCAGCATGTGCAGGTAGTGCCAGTTGTTGGACTTGGTACCACCAACTCTCGCCAGGTCCGGGCCCGTGCGCTTGGAACCCCATTGGAATGGGTGATCCCACATGGACTCCTCAATGCGGCTCGGCGCGCCATAGCGCTTGAACTCATCACTGAAGGGCCGAATCATCTGGCTGTGGCAGACATAGCAGCCTTCGCGCACATAGACATCCCGACCTTCCAGCTCCAAGGGTGTATAGGGAGCCACCGCCAATTGACCCGTTGCAGTGAGTGGCACCTTTTTCTCCAGCATGATGCCAGGCACCAGCTCCACAATACCACCGGCAAGCATGGCCAGGCCCACCAGGATGGTGAAGGCCAGGGGTCGTCCTTCCAACAGATCATGCCAGGCAAAGCTGCCGCCGGCACTGGCGGCGCGCAGCTGGAAGGCAATGGCAACACATAGCCCGACCAGCAGCACCAGACCTACCACCGCCAAGGACGAGTCGTTGACCGCCATCATGAAGCAGACCAGGAGAGTCAAGCAGGTCATCACCAAAGGCGTGGAGAACACCAAGCCCCAGGTGCCACCCTTGGGCGCCGGCGCCAGGTCCACCACTTCGGCTTCGCCGTTGACCTTCTGACCACTCTTTGCGGTCTTGTATAGGTTGACGGCCATGACCACCCAACCAAAGATGAACATGCCACCGCCTATGGCGCGGAAATAATAGGGCCATTCAACGGCAATGAGGAACTCAGCCCAGTTGGGATATTGCAGTCCGCCGTCCAATTCCGCCCGCCACATGAGGCCGGAGGTGATGCCGCTCACCCACATGGCCGCCACATAGATCAGGATGCCGAAGGTGCCGATCCAGAAGTGCAGGTCAGCCATGCCCTTCGAATGGAGCTTGGTGCCATACAACCTGGGGATCAGCCAGTAGAACATGCCGGCGGCCATGAAGCCGTTCCAGCCAAGAGCCCCACTGTGCACGTGACCGATGATCCAGTCCGTGTAGTGACCCAGGGCGCTCACGCTCTTGATGGACAACAGCGGGCCTTCGAAGGTGGCCATGCCATAGAAGGTCACCGCCGCCACAAAGAACTTCAGCACTGGATCCGTGCGCACCTTGTGCCAGGCACCACGCAGGGTCAGCAGTCCGTTGAGCATGCCGCCCCAGGAAGGCGCCCACAGCATGAGACTGAACACCATCCCAATGGTCTGCGCCCAGTCAGGCAGAGCCGTATACAACAGGTGGTGGGGACCTGCCCAGATGTAGATGAACACCAGTGCCCAGAAGTGGATGATGGACAGGCGATAACTGTAGACCGGGCGATCCGCTGCCTTGGGCAGGAAGTAGTACATGATGCCCAGGATCGGCGTGGTCAGGAAGAAGGCCACCGCATTGTGACCATACCACCACTGGGTCAAGGCATCCTGAGCACCAGAGAAGATGCCATAGCTCTTGCCGCCGGAAACCGGCAGCGCCAGGTTGTTGACGATGTAGAGCACCGGCACCGTTACGACGGTGGAGATGTAGAACCAGATCGCCACGTAGAGGTTCTTCTCCCGACGCACCTTCAAGGTCCAGAAGAAGTTGATGGCAAAGATCACCCAAATCAGCGCCACCACGATGTCCAGGAACCACTCCAGCTCTGAGTATTCCTTGGACTGGGTCAAGCCCATGGGCAGGGTAATGGCCGCGCCCAGGATGATGAACTGCCAACCCCATAGATGCAGCTTGGACAGGAAATCCGAAGCCATGCGGGTCTTCAGCAGGCGCTGCATCGAGTAATAGATCCCTGCAAACATCATGTTGCCCACCAGGGCAAAGATCACTGCGTTGGTATGCAGTGGTCGGATGCGGCCGAAGGTGAGCCAAGGCAATTCGAAGTTGAACCAGGCATTACTCATCTGCAGGGCGGCCAACAAGCCAACCAGCATGCCAATCAATCCCCAGACCACAGAGGCCCAGACAAAACCACGGGTCACCCCGTCGTCATAGACAATGCGATGGGGGGTCATAGAAGATGGGTTATCCATAGTTATTCTTCCGAATCGATTTTCGAATTTTCTGTGGGGGCCAGATCGTCATCCAGGGGCAACAACGACAAACGGTCAGCATGCTCATGGTCGCCGTAGCGCACACTGAGCAAGAAATACAAAACACCGGCGGCAGCTAAAGCCAGGCTGCACCAAACCAAAAGGGGAACGATGTTCATGCTCTCTCCTCCCTTACTCTTTCTTCCCTGGCTGCCACAGATCGCAGGCGCATGGCGGTGTGGGCTATGAGCAGCAAACTGCTCAGAGGCATCAGCACAGCGCATAGCAGAGGCGTCATCAGCCCCATAAAGCAAAGAGTCACGGCTACCAAGTTGTAGATTCCGGCCAGGCACAGGTTCTGCCAGATCACCCGATGCATGGCATGGCTTAATGACAGCACGGAGGAGATGGCGCCAACGCCGGAACCCAGGAAGAAGAAGTCGGCGCGGGCCGGCATCACCGGTCGATCCAGCGCGGCGGCGCCAGCACAGTAAGCGGCGTCAAAGGCTGGCGCATCATTGATGCCATCGCCCACCATCATGGTGTCACTCTGATCAAGATCCCGGATGAAGCTTGCCTTGGCCGCCGGGGAAACGTCACCCTGATAGCAACCCTCCGGCAAGCCCAATGCCCGGGCAACCTGCTGAACCTTGGCCTCACCATCGCCGCTCAACATGAACACCTGCTTGCCCTGACCTTGCAGGCGAGCAATCTCTTCCATGAAGCCCGGCTTGAGATCTTCCTGCTTTTGAAAGCAGGCCTGCACCTGACCGTCGCAGCTGAACATCACCAGTTCCCCGTCGTCCTGACGAGCTGACTCAGCAAAGACAAAGCTGCGAGAGCCAAGCCGGTACTCATGTCCGGCATGCTGAACTCGCAATCCTGAGCCCGGCACCTCTTCCACTTCCAGATCCGGCATGAAGGTAAAGCCGGAACCTTCTTTTGCCGTCAGGATGGCCCGACTCAAGGGATGGTTGCTAGTGCTGACCATGGTCAACAGCAAGTCGCGCAGCTGATCCGGCAAGGGCCGCAACTCCTGCATCTGGATATCACCCCAGGTCAAAGTACCAGTCTTGTCCAACACCACCTTGCGCACGTGCCGGGCCTTTTCCAGCATGGACCTGTGCCGCACGTAGATGCCCCGGCGACGCAACAAGGCCAGGACCAGATCCACCGCCAAGGGAGTTGCCAATCCCAGCGCACAGGGGCAGGTCACCACCAGTACCGCGGTGGTCACTTCCACTACCCTTGTCGGATCCAGAAAACTCCAGAGTATGCCTGCGGCGGCAGCCAGACCCAAAACCAGCAGAACGTAGGAACGGTTCAGCCATGACCAGAAGGGTGCATTGGCAACCATGTCTTGGGCAGCCCCACCACTTCGGGTCAACATGTTGAGCAGGCCCGAGTCCTGGGCATCCGCCAAGGCCTCCACCTGCACCGCCTTTGGTCCGGAAAGGAATGCACCGGCCACCACCTGCTCGCCAACATCCAACCAACGCGGCTCGGATTCGCCGTTGATCCAGTCGAAGGAAAAGGAGGCGCCGGAGTTCACCAGTCGACTGCGCACCGGCACCAGATCACCGGGACTCAACAGCAGACGATCGCCGCCATGTAGATCCAACACCGGCACCTGGGTCATGCCGCCATCTTGCAAACGCCGCACCCGTAAATGCTGGGCACCGTCATTAGCCAGGAGATAATCCCGGTTGCGCCGCAGGCTGGCGGATTGCAGGTAGCGCCCCACCAACATGAGCGCCACAAACACAGTTACCGTATCAAAGTAGCTGTAGCCACCGCGGGTGAAGAAGTGGAACAGCGAACCCCCGTAAGCCAACAGGATGCCCAGGGAAATGGGCAGGTCCAAGTGCAGGACATTCCCCCGCAGTCCGGCAAGGGCGGCGCGAAAGAACACCGGCCCACCCACCAGCACCGCCAGGGTGGACAGCAGCATGGACAGCCAGCGGAACAGGTGGAAGGTGGTGGCTTCCTCCGGCCCCAGACCCAGGTAACCGGCCAAGGCGAACATCATGGCATTCAAGGCCAAGGCAACACAGACCCCCAAGCGCAGCAACAAGCCCCGATTCGCCGCCGCCGGTTTCTTGCTGGCCGGCGCAAAGCGATAGCCCAGACTTTCCACCTCATCCAGGAAATCCGTCAGGTCCAGGCGGTTCTCGTCATAGGACAGCTCCAGCTGCCCCAGGGATGGGTTCAGCTCCAGATGCAAGGCGCCACCTCGGCGGCGCCAGAGCTCACGGATGAGATAGACACAGGCGGCACAGTGAATGCCTTGCACATCCAACTGCAGGCGCACCCGGTTGCCACCCATCTGGCCGCTGGCCTGCAGCTCAGCCAGCCAGGCGCGCTGCTGTGGTTGCGGCACCGAGCCCACCGGATGGCCGGCGCCGCCACCCAGATCGTAAAAGCGCGACAGACCCTGAGCGCCTAAAAGAAAATGAACTGCCTTGCAACCCGGGCAGCAGAAGCGAGGATCCTGGAGACCCTTGGGAACGGGCAAGTGGCAGTGCAGGCATGCCTGCCCGGCATCTCGCTTACTTACGCTAGGGTTAAGTTGTGAAATCCCAGCCTCGTCCGCGAGTTGCTCTTTATGGTCAGTGGTGGCATGGACTTCCATGTTGGTGAGCAATGAGCGCAGTCAGTGAAAGTTTCATTTTTGGTTTCGCCAACAGCCTGCACTGCGCAGGCATGTGCGGCCCCTTGGCATGTTGCTTTCACGGCGGCACCGCCGGCACGGCATGCTACCACCTGGGGCGCACCACTTCCTATGTAATCGCTGGCGTAGCCGCCGGTTCCATCGGTGCCGTGGCCGGCAGCGGCAGCATCACCAACCATGCAGCATGGGTTTCCATGGGCATGGCTGCCTTCTTGCTGCTGATGGTCTTCGGCCTGCACCACCATCTGCAAGCTGTCCCCGGCCTGGGCAAACTGTTTGGCAGCACCTTCGCCTGGACCAACCGGCTCTCACCCCTGTCCCGAGCCACCTCACTGGGCCTGCTGACTGGCCTTCTTCCTTGCGGTCTGCTCTATGCCGCCTACGCCTCAGCACTGATCGCCGGTAGCTGGGAAGGGGGCGCCCAGGTCATGTTTGGTTTCGCCATGGGCTCCCTGCCCATCCTGGCCTTGGCGCAGATTAAAATGAACTGGCTACGAAGCGTACTCAGCCCCCGAGCCCGACTGAATTGCTATCGTGGCCTGATGCTCCTGGCCGCCGGCATCTTGTTCTGGCGAGGTTGGCTATCCCTGCAACAAACCACCTGCTGCCAATAACAAATAACTAAGGAGACGGATCTGATGCTTGAATTCAAAAACGTGCTGGTCGGCATTCACTTTCGCGAAGTTCCAGAAGGAAGCGAGGAGCAACTCACCAGCGACTCGGAGGAAGCGGTAGCTCGCGCTTTGATGCTGGCGGAAAAGCAGGGCGCCGTCCTGACTTTTGCCTATTGCTTCGAAGTGCGCCCCGACGCGCGGGCGCTGATCGAAGCAGCCGAGGCTTCAAACGAAGAAGCCTTCCTGCCGGCGGCTCGCAAGACGCTGGAGAAACTTGTTGCCCGAGCCTCCGCCAAGGGCGTAACCGCCAGTTTCGAATTCCTCTTTGGCAAACCCTGGGAAGAACTGGTCAACAAAGCCACCACCGACAAGATGGATCTGATGGTGGTAGGCACCCGCAAGATTGCCGGCTACCGCAGAGCGCTGCTGGGTAGCACCGCAACGCGACTGATGGCTCATAGCCCCTGTCCGGTCTGGATCACCAAGCTGCAGCCACGTCGACTCTACGACAACATCATCATTGCTACCGACCTGAGCGAAACCAGCGAAAAAGTGCTGGAGGCGGGTCTGCAGTTTGCTGCCTTCAACGGCGGTCACGTGCATGTGTTGCATGCAGTGGAAAACTGGTTTGAAGGTCGCTGGTATCGGGCTGGCTACGCCAAGGACAGCATCATGCGCGAGCATGTTGAGAGCAAAGACAAGGCCAAGAAGGAGCTGGATGCCCAGGTAGACAAAATCCTGGCCAAGCTGAAGCTGGATATCGACGTAACCCGCTACATCAAGAGCGGACAACCGGAAGAGTGCATCTGGCGCCTGGTCGCCGCCAAGAAGGCTGACCTGGTGGTCATGGGCATCGTCGGTCGCTCCGGCATGAAGAAGTATCTGGTGGGCGACACTGCCAAACGCATCCTGCCCGAACTGTCCTGCTCTCTGCTGACCGTAAATCCATAGTGCTGACCGTGAATCCCTAGTGCTGACCGTGAATCCATAGCTTGCAGTTTCAAGATTACTATGAAATCCTCGGCGTCAAGCGCAGCGCCAGCGCCGAGGAGATCCGCAAGGCCTATCGAAAGTTAGCCCTGGAGTGGCACCCTGATCGCCACAAGGAAGACGAGCGCCCAGCGGCGGCGGAGCGCTTCAAACGCATCAGCGAAGCACACGAAGTGCTGTCGGACGCCGACAAACGCAGCCGCTATGACCGCTTCGGCGAAAACTGGCAACACGGCCAGGAGTTCACCCCGCCCCAGGGGGAACGCACCATGAGCCGCGATGAGTTTGAGCAGGCCTTTGGCGGCGGCGGTGGCTTCTCCGACTTCTTTGCGCAAATGTTCGGCGACCAATTCAGCAGCCAGTTCCAGGGCCAGAGCCGCAGCCACCCTCGCTATCGCCAGCGCGGAGCAGACCTGCGAGGGGAATTGCAAATTACCGTCGGTCAGATCATCGAAGGCGGAAAACACAGCTTTCAAATCCCCACCCAAGCCTCCTGCCAACGCTGTGGCGGCCTGGGTCATCTGCAACAACACCTTTGCCCCGCCTGCATGGACGTGGGCAAGGAGCAAAAACAACAACGGGTGGAACTGCAGATCCCCAAGGACGCTCGAGATGGCATGGTACTGCGCCTGCGTGGTTTGGGAGAACCGGGCACTGGTAGCGGCAGCGAGCCCGGTGACCTGCACCTCACCCTGCGCATCGGCAATGATAGCAACTACCGGGTGCAGGGCAGTCAGGTGGAAGCAGATCTGCCCTTGGCCCCTTGGGAAGCCCTGGCCGGTGGCAGTGTACAAGTGCGCACGCCGCAGGGTCAGGTCCAGGTGAAGATCCCAGAGAACAGTCAAGCCGGCGACAAACTGCGCCTGGCCGGACAGGGCCTGACGCAACGGGATGGCAAGCATGGCGACTGCATTTTGCTGCTACGCCTGGCACTACCGACGGACCTCAGCGAGGAGCAACGGAAACTTCTCATGGACATTGGCGCCACTGCTTCGAGCCAGGTCCATGGTGGAGCCAGGATGGGCTAAGCATGAACAGGCAGCAGTGGATCCTGGACGGCGAATCCTTCATCAGCCTGCAGTACATCGGTGAGTGCTATGCGGTGAAGATCAGTTGGCTGCAACAGGCCTATGAACTGGGACTTCTTGGGCCAGGGAGAGAGTTGCAGGGAGAAATCCTCCTGGCCACCCACCGCATGGACCGGGTGGCAGAGATCCTACGGCTGCGCTTCCGCTATGGGCTTGACCTGCGGCGCATCAGTCGAGCCCTGGACAGCCTGGCTGAATAGAGCTAACTACCATTCAGACAACACCTTGCGCTCATAGTCCCGAACCTGGGTGGAGCCCTTGCCAGAGAGAATTCTTCCCCAGCGACTTGCCGTCTCGCGCCAAGTCGCTTTCCTATGGCCCTCCTATCTCTCTCCCCCTCCCTCCAACTTTGAATCTCTCCTCACGAAAGCTCCTCCTGGGCAGCTTGCTGGTCGCCTTCGCCTTCCAGACCTCCTTGGTCTACTTGGACGACACCGCCGACGCCCCCGAGCAACCGGTGCTGACCGGCAAGGCCATGCAAGGTCGACAGATCTGGCACGCCTACAACTGCCAGACCTGCCACCAGATCTATGGTTTTGGCGGCTTTTTGGGCCCGGACCTCACCAATGCCATGTCCCGCATTACCCGGGAACGCTTGGACAGCATCCTCACCGTGGGCTACGGCCAGATGGAGGCCTTCCACTTCCAACCCGAGCAGATTGATGCCATCGAAGCCTACCTGCGGGCGCTGAACGAGACCGGCATCGGTCAGGCACGTAAGGGCAAGCCGGTGGACAAGGAGCGGATCAGCAAGAAGATCGACGATCCGGTCGCCAGCGAAAACCCCATGTCGGAAGCAGCCCAGCGAGGACGCAAGATCTTCGAGTCGCCCTTCCGCTGCGTCAGCTGCCACACCCTGTTTCGGGCCACTCCCATCGGCCCCAACCTGGCCCCTGACCTGAGCAACGTGGTGGAGCGCCTGTCGGATCGGAAGATCCACGAAACCCTGGCCGATGGCCGCCCGCTGAAGGGCATGCCGGCACAGGGCCTGAAAAAGGAACAACAAGACGAAGTCATCGCCTTCTTCAAGTGGGTTGCGGAGAACCGCACGATCCTCATCCACACCCTGGATATTCGCGAAGGCGATGAGTCCCTGCCCTTCTTCGACTTCCGATGAATCCGCCAGCCAACAACAACTTCTTTGTCACTGTGTCCCTGCGCATGGCCCTGGTCTGCGTGGTCATGGCCATCTTGGGCGGCACCCTGGCAGCCCTGCACTACATTCAAAGCTTCTCGCCTGAGCTTGCGGAAGCTGGTTTTTCCCTGCGCAAACTTCGCCCGCTGCACACCACCTTCGCCAGCGTCTGGATCTACGGCGCCTGCGTAGCGGTGATCTACCACTACCTGAGCAACAGCGGCGACGGCCTGAGCGAAGGCGACAAACGGCGCTTCTGGTTTCACACCTTCTGCTGGCTGACTGCCGGCGTTGCGGTGGTGATCACTCTGGGCATGGGGATCTTCTCCGGCCGGGAATACCTGGGCTTTCACCCGGCCATTTCCGCTGTCCTGCTGATCGGCTGGCTGGCTCTGGCCTATAGCTTCCTGCGCCGCAACTCCAGCCTGCGAACCTTCGGCTTCATCTGGCGCGTCGTGATCGCAGCTGCCCTGTTCTATGGCTACAGCCACTTCAAGGGCCAGAGCGGAGGCCTTGCCATCGGCTGCCTGATCGGCGGCTGGCTGGTGGCCATCGACTTTTTGCGCCAGCTCTGCAAGGGCATCTGGGCGCAACCCATCTACATCTACTTCTGGTCCATTGGCATCCTCTACTTCATCTACACCTTTGTAGAGGGCCACGCCTACCTGCTGCCCTGGGTTGCGGACAAACCAATCTACGATCTGGGCCTGCAATGGAAGTCCTGCGGCACCCTGGTGGGCTCCTTCAACTTCCTGGTCTATGGCAGTCTGATCTATTCGTCGGAGCGACTCTCCGGTGACAAGAGCTACGCCCAGGGCCGAATGGCCTTCATGCTGTTTGGCATCGGCTGCCTCAACTCCTTCACCAACTACGCCCACCACACCTACCACATCCCGCAAAGCGAGCTGGTGAAGTGGATTTCCTTCGTGGTCAGCATGCTGGAGATCTTGATCTTCCTGCGCCTGCTCATCGACATCAACAAGATGCTGAAGGCCAGGTGTGCGACGGACGGCTACTGCGCTGCCAACGGCTACTTCGGCGCGGCCAAGTGGTGGAGCGCGATCATGATCCTCTCCGCCACCCTGATCTCCATTCCCAACGTCAACAGCCTGGTGCACGGCACCCGCTTCGTCATGGGTCACGCCATGGGCACGGAGCTGGGCATCGACACCCTGGCGCTGTTTGGCTGCATCACCTTCCTGATGTATGACCTGTTCAAGAACCGGCCAGAAGTTGCTGCCCGACTGAACAGCCAGCGCATGCGCATTCACAATGGCCTGATGAACCTGGCCATGTTCGTGCTGGTGACCTGGCTATCGACGGTAGGCGCTGTGCACGGCTACTACCGCTTCCACCAGCTACAATCTCCTGAATGGATCAACCTGACCTGGATCATGCTGCCGGTGAGCGGCTCCCTGGTAGGCCTGAGCATCCTCTATCTGGTGTGGCAGTGGTGGCCCCTGGTCTTTGCCCGGCAGGGCGACAGCCCCCAGCCCATGCCAAGCCAGCCGCAGCAAGCCGAGCCGCTGGTTGGTAGCTGATCTGGCTGGCTCTTGATCTGCTGGACTGCCTGCCGCAAAGTAGGCAGTCGCTATGAGCTGCATCGTCCTCACTACCGATTTCTCGGAAGAATCCACTCGCCCCTTTGCCCCGGTGGTCGCCTTGGCCAAACAACTGGGCCTGGACATTCACCTGCTGCATGTGGTGGTGGACCTGAAAGCCATTCCCCACGGCGCCCCCCTGGCACCGCCCCAGTCTTCGCCGGACCTGAGCCAGGAGCTCTATGAGGCGCAGACCAAGTTGGATGAGTTTGCCAAGAAGCTGGGCAACGAGGTTCCGGTAACCAGCAAGGTGTTCGCCGCCGAAGAAGTGATCGAAGGCATCTGCGAATACGCCACCGAACAGAAAGCCAGGTACCTGGCCCTGTCCTCCCACGGCCGCAGTGGCATCCGCCACTTCATCCTGGGCTCAGTGGCAGAAGCGGTGGTGCGCCAGGCGACGGTGCCGGCGATCATCTATCCGCCGGCGGACTAACAAGTACCTGCATTATTGCGGCACTTGAGTCGCGTCTTCGGGATCCGAATTGAAGTCCAGTTCGGTGCGGTCGCCAAAACCATCCAAGTCACAGTCAATACCCAGCCGTCGACCTTCGCCTGTGGGGACGACCGTGTAGATGATCTTCATGTCATTGTCCGCAAGACTCCGCAACTCACTCTTGCTGACACTCTCCTCATTGCGGTCAGACAAGAAGAGATCACTGCCCATGTCATAGACCCAGCCACGACCCTGCCCCTTGGCAATCAGCTCAACCTTGCCAGCTGCCGCAAATGACAAGAACTGGTCCAAAAGAACCTGATCTCCACTCAATCCCATGACCACCTGCTGACCAACCGCAGCATGGGAGTCAAAACTATCTGCCGCCCCTGGCAGAACACCCGGCAGATCAGAGCCACTGAAACAAAGCAAGAAAGCCAACAGGTGGTGGGCTGTTGCCGGGTCAGTGCCCAGCCGGAGAGGAGAGTCCAACTGACCATCGTGTCCAATCCCGAAACCGGCACTGCTATTGGTTGTTGCGTACTCCAGGCCAAGCCGCTCATGAATGTTACGCAGCTGCGGAATCTTCATGATCAGGTTGGAAAACCCGAATAGGGTTGTCACAAGGTGGTGCTTTTCGCCATTGGGGCCAAGCGGAAACTGTTTCCCGCCAAGAAAACCGGAGCCAAGGCCAGAAGGAAACATATGACACTTGGTGCATCCAGTCTGGAACTGGATCATGCCCTGAACAGCATCGCCATTCGGCAAAGGTGTGACCCCGTCAAGCCCCTTGCGATCGCCGAAGGAAATATCAATTGGCAGAGAGTTATCCAAATTGCGGAAAGGATTCGGTGGAAAACGAATCGTTGCGAGGAAAGCTTTTAACAGCGCCATATCTTCAGAAGACAATGGCTCGTCATCACCAAGCAAGGCTTCAAATGCTGGGCTGAATGCTTCAATCCCCAATCGGTCACCGCGCCAATGGAACGGCTCCTTGCCGATGATATCCTGCATGGTCTGAGTCAACATCGGGCCCTTCATTGGATGATAACTCTCGCATGGCTCCCGCCCCTTTTGATCACAGTTGCCGATAAAGTTCTGCATTGAAGCTGACGGATCGCCCAGATCCCATGCCAGCCGGTCGATTCGAGCATCCACATGACAGGACGCACACGAGGCTTGACCCAAGCCCGATGTAAAGTGGGTATCGTAGAGATATTCTCGACCTTCGCGGATGGCAGCCGGTGTGGGATCAAAGAACGGGGTACGCGCCACCTCTTGCAAACTTGCCGTGTCGATAGTCGAAATCGATCCTGCGAAGCGATTCAAAACAAAGGCGAGGGAGCCAATGCTGTCCAATACAATGCCGGTTGGGCCTTGGCCAACCTCCACCTGGCCCAAGCGCGCCAGACCATCATTGATTACAATGACATTGTCGGAGCCCATGCCCACCACAAAGGCACGGGTACCATCGGGATGCCAGGCGATGGCTCGGGGGTCGCCAATGGAACGATCTCGTTCAACTTGCGGTACATTACTGGATTGGTAGTCGAGATGGGGATTCAGGTCCTCAATCACCAGCGGGCGAACCTTCGCGTCGTCAATCTCCGCGATATTGACACGGACAAAACTCCCCCGCAGGTTGGGCTCAAAGCGAATGTGGTTGGTGGCATCTGTCCCCACAACTGTGACCTTGCCACTGGTGGGTTGCACGGCCAAGGCCATGCACATGTTCATGCAGCCATTTACGTAACTTACTGCCAAGGAAGAGCTGTCGATGACTGCCACATCGTGATCAGGCATGTCCCAGCCGGTGATACGACCAGACCTTTCGGCCTTGGCTCCACTGACAAATTCGGTCCAATCCGTTCCGTTGTCGTCACGCCACATGCCATCTTCACCCTTACGAATAATCAACCCGACTGGTGGAGGAGTGGAGGTCTGGAAGTTCCGCCTCGGATTGAATTTATTATCAGGTGCATTGGGGGGAGGATTCACTCCACCATAAGGCCCTTCAGGATCACTGGCGACGTTCGGGATTAGAACTGACCCGCTGACCTTGCCACCGGCCAAAAGCGTGGTTGCGTTGCTAGACTCAAAAACGGCAGCATAGACTTTCAAACCATCCGGACTGACAGCCAGAGCACGCGGATCCTCCGCATCGATTGGCACCTCAGTTGCTGGTCCGTGGGGATTCAATGGATCCAGCACAAGGATGCTGTTGGCCTGCGAACAAGAAACGAATGCCCGCTCCGGTGATCCGGCGAAGACGATGTCTGTTGGTTCATCAGCCGTATGGATCGTAGCCGTCACTCGCATCATCGAGATGTCGACAATGCTGACCGAGTCGGAGAGGTGATTGGCAACCCAGACTTCCGAATCTGACCGCATCCGCACCGACACAGGATCGATCCCAACCGCTACCGAGCCAATGGATTGAGGAATACCAGAACTCACATCAAAGATGTCGATGCGGTGCGCCACAGTATTGCAAATGACCAGGGTCTGATCGTCGGGAGACAAGTCCACAGGATGAACATGCGGACTCTCCCAATTTGCAATCAGGGGGGCAAAGACCGGAGCTGGGAGGGAGGCTGGAGGCAGAACTATGGGTGGAGTAGGGGGCGCATCAATGCGGGTGTCGGAACAGGCCGTCCACAAAAGACAGATACCGAGAGCGAAACTTGCAGCCATCAGCTTGCGAGACTTCCCCAGCATGGAGGCCAGCATGAAGGAGAGTGGGGCCGTGAACATCCAGGGAAGGTATCCATCGGCCTCGAAAGTTGTCAAGTCGACCAGGAGCCACACAGGGCCAGAGCAATGAAGACCAATGCGGGCGAAAAGGGGCTTACACCCTGGGCAAGGGGATCATGGATGCCCAACTGCTGGCCATTGGACCATGCAATTACGCTGGCAAGTAAATACAGGAAACCCGAGTTTTGCAGTCTGGTAGGGCTATTCGAATCATTCCGCCAACAGCTCCTCCCAGATACGGACCAGAATCGTCCAAGCCGACTAGACATCCACATCACCTGTGGGAGCCTTGGCAGGTCGCTATTTATTAGCCGATACTGTGTGAGCAGATACCAAGCGTCACGGAGAGACCATGAAAAGGCACATCCCAATCCTCCTTGTTCTGGCACTGAATTGTGCAACTTCCGTTGCCCAAGAGAAGGTGGCAGTTGAATTCACAACTGTCAGCAAGAAACCGGATTGGCTTACCGAAGTGGAGACTCGTCCCGGCTACTTCCGCATGCTGATCGAAGTTCAGGAGTATGCGGCCTTGGCTTTCAAGCCGGAAAGATATCAATCGCCACCCATTGCAGCCTTCTTCGGGGAAGTAGATCTGCCCACAGCCAATGCCAGGATCCTGGCGGCTGCCGCAATCCCCCGGTGCAACCCGGCACATGGGGCAACCCGGCACATGGGTGACACTTTTGTACGGGCACATGGGTAACACTTTCTGGGGGAGGCAGGATTGCGACCCACAATGCTCATTTTCAGGGATTCAGGGGCTAGAGCATGGGGGGAGCCTCTTGAGCCAGGGAAATGAGGATTTCGGCAAGCGACCCCCCATATTCGCTACTCAGTATATGGGCCCTCCCCCCTACTCGCTGATTTTTGGCAGGGGGATCACGACCCTGGACCGCTCATGCAGCACTCCCAGCTGCATGCAGCCGAGATGGACAATCCATACGTCGTCATCCACATGTTCCAGGCCGATGCTCTCGCCTACCAGTGCATCCCCTATAAAGACATAGCCTCCAGCCCATTTCATGGTGCCATCCTTTCGCACTTGTCGGACAGCAAAGTCATCTGAGTATTCATGCTGCGGCAGCCTTGAAGGCATAGTCCTCCGCGAAGGCGCGTAGACTTCGGCTGGCACTTGCATGTCTAGAGCTTCATGCGGGCGCTCTTCATTGTAGATGGATTGAAATCGTGAAAATGCAGCCTGCTGGGTTCGAATTGTTTTGTAAGGAGGGTTGGCAGTCTCTGCCTTCAAGGTTTCATGAAATCGCTCGTGACGACCATTCTGATCTGGTCTACCTGGCTCAATAAACATTGGTCGAATTCCAAGCCGTATCATCCAAACTCCTAAGCGAGAAATCCCGCCAATGCCCCTCGACCCAAACGGAGACCCGTTATCGCTAAGCATGTAGAGAGGTAGGCCATACTGCCTAAATGCACCTGCCAAGCAGCGGCGCACGTCCAACAGCTTCGGCGAGACCAATGCACGGCACTCCAGCGACAGGCGGCTAAAGGCATCATTCACCGTCAGTGGATCACAGCGAGTGCCATCTCCGACACAAAACCAGCCCTTGTAGTCTATGGACCAAACGTCATTGGGTGCTTGTGGTTGAATCAACGACAATGTACTGGGCTGCCGCCGCAAACGTCGGGGACGAGACATGACGACACCCGCCCGTTTCAACACAGCATGCACTGTGCTCCTTGCCGGCAAAACTTCTTCCGGGTGCTCTCGTGCCAGTACAGCTCGGATCTTTTTGGATCCCCAAGTTGGGTAGTGTTTTCGTACCCGCAAAATCGCCGCCTCCACTCTTGGTGGGGCTTGATTGGGATGCCGCTTTGGCGCTCTGGATCTGTCCCGTAGACCTTCAGGTCCTTCATCACGATATCGAGCCAGGATCTTGTAGCCAGTTTTCCGGCTAACCCCAAACCGCTCGCACAGTTCTGTCATCGACAGGCGGCCATCTTGGTGGGCCGCCACAAACTTCAAACGCTCATTCACAGGGTCTGTCTCGCACCAGGTCATCCGGCACAAGAGACCCCAGCGCCACCCCAAGGCCACGCCAAAGTGTTACCCATGTGCCCGGACTGATTTGTTACCTATGTAACCGGTCCGGACCCCAGGATTTGATTTTCTTTCAACCGTAATGACATGGTGAGGAGGTCAGAGCCAGCTGATTCAACATCAGACTCTATCGCTTACGTCAGCGTAATAGTTCTCCATGATAGCAAGCAAAGAAAGCCTCTGGGAATTTCCCTTATTGGCCCCTACCGCCCGGAATCCCCCTGATACGGCCAGCTTCCCGCTCCGGTTCGCAGCCCCGCGCTTGAAAGCGGCTGCGGGCGGACCTACCCTCCCCCGCCCCAATCTCCGGCCCTTCCCCTATGACCTCAAAAAGCAAGAACTCCGTCACCGACTCCCAGGTCCTGCAAGCTCTCAGCAGCGTGCAGGATCCGGACCTGAACCGGGACATCGTCAGCCTGAACTTCATCAAGGACCTGCAGATCGACGGCGGCAAGGTCGCCTTCGCCATTCAGCTCACCACGCCTGCCTGCCCGGTGAAGGAGCAGATGAAGCAGCAGGCGGAACAGGCGGTCAGCCAGGTCCCTGGGGTGGAATCGGTGCAAATCGAGATGACCGCCCAGGTTACCGCCAGCTCACCCCTGATGGGTGACAAAGGCACGATTCCCGGCGTCAAGAACGTCATCGCCGTATCTTCCGGCAAGGGCGGCGTGGGCAAAACCACGGTGGCAGTGAACCTGGCCTGCGCCCTGCAACTCACCGGCGCCCGGGTCGGCATCCTGGACGGCGACATCTACGGCCCCAACGTTCCGTTGATGCTGGGCCTCAAAGGCAAGCCGGAAAACAAAGACGGCAAGATCGTCCCCATGGAAAAGAACGGGCTGCAGGTCATGAGCATCGCCCTGCTCATTGCTGAGGACCAGCCAGTGATCTGGCGCGGCCCCATGCTGCACTCCGCCATCAAGCAGTTCCTGTTCGACGTGGCCTGGGACGACCTGGACTACCTGGTGGTGGACCTGCCACCGGGCACCGGCGACGCCCAACTGTCCTTGAGCCAACAAGCTCACATCATGGGTTCGGTGATTGTCACCACGCCCCAGGATGTGTCAGTGCTGGATGTAAAGAAAGCCATCCGCATGTTCCAAACCGTTTCCGTTCCCATCCTGGGCGTGGTGGAGAACATGGGCTACTTCACCCCACCTGGCAGCACGGAGCGCTACGAGATCTTCGGCAAGGGCGGCGGCGAGCGCATCGAAAAGGAATTCGGCGTTCCTCTGCTGCATCAATTGCCTATCCACATGGCAGTGCGGGAAGGCGGCGACCAGGGGAAGCCTGTCACCCTTTCCCACCCCGACAGCGAAATCGCCCAGGCCTTCCGTAACCTGGCCGGCCGCGTGGCCCAAAGGGTCAGCACCCTAAACGCCGAATAAGGCATATGGCAACTGACTCCAAACACAGCAAGCCCTTCACGGCGCAAACCAAAATGGCTGAGGCCATGGCGGCAGATCCCAACCTGCCAGTGGTCCTCATGGGCTTCCACATCGGCGGCTGCTCCATGTGCGGCTTCGAAGAAGACGACACCATCGCCCAGGTAGCCGAGGATAACGGCGTGCCGCTACAACGCTTGCTGGACGCCGTGAACGGTGTCGGCGACAGCTAAACCCCAGGCATCCAGGGTCGGGTTGCCCGGTCCATCGCTGCGGAACAACACCGCCGGTGGATGCACATGTTGCGGCAAAGGCACACTGCCCTGATCCGCAACCGGCCGGATCCAATGCCCGGAGTTGGGATCCCGCAAAGAGGAGCGGGGATGAGAATTGAAGTGGTAGTACCACAGACCCGGCAACCACAAGGTATGCGGTGAGGACTGAATGTAGATCTCGTCCTTCTCGAGATAACCGTGCTGTCCCCACTCCAGACCGTTGCCGTGCAAACCATCCAAGGCCGAGATAGGAATGGCGAAGTTGTAGCAGCCGTGGTTGGTGTCCGGTTCCGCCAGATCCAAGGGCCGACAGGTATCGATACCGGCGAAGCCCGGGTGGACCGGCTTGAAACCAATGTTCTTGATGAGGATGCCATCGGTGGGTTCATGATCCAAGGGCCGCTGATGATTGGCGGGTGGATCCTGCAAGGCCGGGTCATGCTCATGGCTTTGCAGTAGCTGCCGACACAAGGACAGGCACTCTTCCACATGCACCTCATCCCCATCCAAGAACAGCACGTGGGTGGCACCGCGGTTGCGCGCCTCCCACAACATGTGCTCACGATTTTGCTGCTCGGAGCTGCCGCCAAAACCCTGCACCAGATGCAGCTTGTCCGCCACATGCGCCATGCCCTGGATGATCTCCACCGTCCGGTCCTGGGAGAAGTTGTCGAAGACCAGGATCTCGTCCACCTGGGCATAGACCGAAGTCAGGGAGTACCAGATCCAGTACTCCTCATTCTTGACCATGGAAAGGGCGATGAGCTTCAAGGCAATATGGGGGTTGGGACAGCCTTACCCCCTTGTTATCGACCCAAGCCCCCCCCCTACTGACCTGGATCCCGGCAAAAACTCAGTCCTCTAAGCTCGGCTTCGGGCTTGAGTTCTGCCTGGGGATGCCCAGAATACGCCAGCCTTTACCCAGCCCACTAGCCCGGAGATCCCGCATGGCCAGCGTCCCCAAGCTCACCGACGACAACTTCGAATCCACTCTGCAAAATTCCGAGGTCCCCATCCTGGTGGACTTCTCTGCCACCTGGTGCGGACCCTGCAAGGCCCTGGCCCCGACCATCGAAGCAGTAGCCACGGAATACACCGGCCGCCTGGGTGTTTTCAATGTGGATGTTGAAGAGGCAGGCGGCACTGCTGGTCACTTCGGCATCTCTGGTGTGCCCACCTGCATCCTGTTCAAGGATGGCAAGGAAGTGGATCGCTTCATGGGCCTGCAAGACCTGAATGCGGTCAAGCAGCGGGTGGAGAAGGTGCTGGCCTAGGAGTCTGCCCCACGGGATGAGGAGGAATCCGGCCTCCGATCGCCCTCGAAATCGGAAAAAAGGTTAAGCCCCTGGCCCATCCTTGTACGTATTGAAGGCATGGCGCGATTCAAAAAGGGTCAAGATCTAAACCAGCAGTACCTCCTACCTCCGTCCATCCGTGACTGGCTGCCACAAGATCATCTTGCGTGGTACATTCACGACGCGGTCGGTTCGTTGGACACGGATGGCCTCCTCGACCGCTACCGCATCTGCGGGAGTGGTGAATTGCCTTACGATCCACGGATGATGTTGAGGGTCTTGATCTACTCGTATTGCACAGGGGTCTTCTCCTCCCGCAAGATCTCCAAGCACCTCGAAGAAAGCGTGCCTTTCCGGGTGTTGGCAGCTAATCAAATGCCGGACCACCGCACAATCTGTCGTTTTCGGGCGGAGCATGTCGATTTGTTCGAGAGCTTCTTTGTCCAGATCGTACAGCTCGCTTCTGAGGCTGGCTTGGTCAAGCTCGGCACCGTGGCAGTGGATGGCAGCAAAGTGAAGGCGAACGCCAGCAAGCGAAAGGCAATGAGCTACTCGCGAATGAAGTCCGAAGAGAAACGACTGCGTGCCGAGATCCGCAGGATCACCGAGATGGCTAAGGGAATCGACAAGGAAGAGGACGATCTCTTCGGTCCTGACTTTCGGGGTGACGAGCTCCCTGATGAACTTTCAAACCGGGAAAGCCGCCTGAAGGCTATCCAGGAGGCAAAGAAGCGATTGGAGAGACGCAAGGCCGAGGAGGACAAGCAAAAGGACGAGAAGAAGGCCAGCAAGGCCAAGGAAGAAGGTCGCGAGCTTCGGATGACTCCCCACCGGAAACATCCCAAGGGCAAGCCACGGCCAAAGGATCAGGAGAACTTCACGGACCCCGATAGTCGGATCATGAAAGCCTCGAATGGATTCGAGCAATGCTACAACGCTCAGATTGCTGTCGACAATACTGAGCAGCTGATCATCGCCAATGGAGTAACAAACAACGCTGCTGATAATGACCAGCTTCTTCCAATGGCCGAGAAAGCGATGGAGAACTCAGGCAAGCCGATAGAGCGCCTGCTTGCGGACGCAGGCTATCGCAGCGAGGAAAACTTCAAGCATCTCGAAAACGCCCAGATTGACGGTTTGGTTTCAGTTGGCAAGGAAGGAAAGAAACGACCGAAGACCAGTCCAGATCTCCAAGCTACTGCGCGAATGAAACGGAAGCTGGGAACCAACCGTGGGCGGGGCTGGTACCGAAAACGCAAACACATCGTTGAGCCGGTCTTTGGCTGGATCAAAAACGTGAGCGGCTTTCGGTCCTTCAGCATGCGAGGCATAGCAAAGGTGAGTGGTGAGTGGGACCTAATCTGTCTTGCAACCAACTTGAGAAGGCTGCACGGAAAGCTGGCGCTATGAAGGCCGAGGGAATTGGGCCATTACAGGCCAAGAAGCACTGATCTGCTCCCAAAAATCGTCAACGTGGCCCCAGGCCCAAAATCCATGCAGAATCCGTCGATCTGGATTTTCACAGCCCCACTAATGATTTTATCCAGCGGCCACCGAGGTGACGCTAAGTTGACTTTCCGTGGGGCAGACTCCTAGCCTTTTCTGGGCGCAGCATGCGCCGCAGGTTCCACCACAAGAACAGCAATCCCAGCGGTGTGAGCACCACGGCATAGAGCCAGCGGTTGACCGCCGGCTCTACGTGGTAGACCGCAAACACCACGGGTGCTTGATCCGGAAACACCGCGCTGAGCACATACTTGCCAGCGGCCTGTGGCACGAATTTCACTTCGCCTTTCGCCTTGCTGAAGCCCAGCGACCGCAGCTGGCCATCGGGTTCCTCCAAGGACACTTCCACCCCAGCCTGCGGGTGACCGTCCAGCCCTAGAACTTGCACATGCACGGTTTGCTGGGGGTGAGCCACTCGGGGTTCCAATTCCAAGCGCTGGCAGAAGGGCAACAATAAGGCAAGTAGCAGCATAAGGAGCCGCATTATTCCTATGCTAGGCGCGGCAAGCCACTGTCAAAACGGAATCCTATGAGCCCCGCCATCACCACCCGCGATCTAGGCCTGCAGGCCTTTGCTCCGGTGCATGCTGAAATGCTGCAGCTGCACCAGGCAGTGCGTCGCGGCGAATCCGCTGGCGAAGTCTGGTTTGTGGAGCATCAGCCGGTTTTCACCGCCGGCCGAGCCACCGCCACCGCTGACCTGGAAGCAAGCATGCCAGCCATTGAACGGGGTGGCCAGATCACCTTCCACGGTCCCGGCCAACTGGTCATCTACCCCATCATTCCACTGCCCAGCAAAGATGTCCGCGCCTGGCTGCGAAGCCTGGAAGCTCTAGGCGTGGCTGTCTGCGGCAGCTTTGGCCTGGAAGCTGAGGCCTCGGTGGATGGCACCGGTGTCTTCGTCAACAAACACAAGGTGGCCTCCATTGGCGTGGCCATCCGCAATTGGATCAACCTGCATGGCATCGCCATCAACGTTGACATGGACCTGCAGGCCTTCTTTCAGGTGCGCCCCTGCGGCCTGAACCCGGAAATCATGTCCGATCTTTCTCGCGAACTGGGGCAGAAGATCAGCATGGACCAGGCCAAGGAAGCCACCAGCGAACATCTATCGTTGCTACTTCCACCCGCCGAGCAATAATGACCCGCCCCCATGTCTGGCACCATAGAACTCGATCCCGACGGTAAGAATCTGCAGATTCGCTTTCCCTATCGTCAGGACCTGGTGGAAGAGGTGAAGACCATTCCCGGTCGCCGTTGGGATCGAGGCGGCAAGATGTGGCGGGTGCCATGTGAACAAATTGACAATGTGGTGAGCGTCTTCATGCGCCACGGTTTCCAGATGACCTCGGAAGTCAGCGGTCTCCTGGCAGGCACCACCGGCACCGCCACCCCCCCACCTGACACCAGTCCGGCAGCGACCTCTGCCAGCGACAAAGACAGCGCCAAGGACAAGGACGAAGCCCCGGCCCTCAGCATCAGCAACCTGAACCAACAGGTGCAGGCTGCCATTAAAGGCGCCTTCCCCCAACCGGTCTGGGTGGTGGGCGAAATCATCGACTTCGACAAGAACAAGGACCGCCAACACATCTTCTTCACCCTGGCTGAAAAAACCCCAGGCAATCACAGCATCGCTGCCCAGGTCAGCGTGGCCATGTTTGAGCGCACCGCCACCAAGCTGCGGAGCAAGCTGGAACAGGCGGCAGAGCCGGTCACCCTCTGTGATGGCATCGAGGTCCGCGCCCTGGTGCGGGTGGACCTTTATCCCAAAAACGGCCGCTACCAATGCATCATCGAAGACATTGATCCCAGCTTCACCCTGGGCAAGATCGCCCTGACCCGGGAAGAGATACTGCGCGAACTGCGACAGAAGGGTTTGGATCAAATCAACCAGGCCCTGCCCCTACCCACCCCGGCCCTGCGCATCGGGGTACTGGCCAGCCTGGACTCCGACGGCTGGAACGACTTCTTGAAGGAATTCGACCGTGCCGGACTGGGCTTTCAACTCACCTGCTATGCGGTGAAGGTGCAGGGCGAACTGCTACAGTCCACCATGTGCCAGGGCCTGCGCTGGTTCGCCGAACGGTCAGACCAATTCGACGCCCTGTGCATCATTCGCGGTGGCGGCTCACGCACCGACCTGGCCTGGTTTGACAATCGGGAAGTGGCCATGGCGGTGGCCCAGCATCCCCTCAAGATCGTCTGCGGCATTGGTCACCAGCGGGACCAATCGGTGCTGGACCTGTGCTGCCATTCCGAGAAGACTCCTACAGCAGCGGCGGCCTTCCTCATCCAGCAGGTGCAGCTGGCCCAACAAGAGTTGGCAGATCTGGGCCAACAGCTGAGGGAACTGGCGAAAGAATACCTGCAAGCTGAGGCCACGGCCCTGCAGGACATGGGCCACAACCTGCGCCGCTTCGTGCAGGCCCGTCTACTGCTGGCGCAACAGCAAATCCAACAGGGCGGGCGTCGGCTGCTCCTTGGCAGTCGCCAATTCCTGCGCCGGCAAAGCGAACATGTGCTGCGCGCCAGCGAACGCCTGCGCAGCGGCAGCCAGCACCGCCTGACGGAAGCGCACAACTACCTGCAAACCCAGGCCACCAAGCAACGGCTGTTGGACCCCAAGGTCGTTTTACAGCGAGGTTATACGTTGGTTCGCGACGACAGTGGACGTATCCTGGTGGACAGCCAGTCCCTGCAGGTGGACCAAAGCCTGCGCATTACCTTCCGCGATGGGGAAGCCCTCACCCGCGTTGAAAAAGTCTCTCCCAACAAATAGCCTCCCAACTGATGACCGCAAAAAAGAAAGAGCAGAGTTACACGGACGCTGCCGCCGAACTGGAAACCCTTCTGGAAGAGATCGAGTCCGGCAGCGCCGACATCGATGTGCTCTCCGCCAAGGTGGAACGAGCCGCCACCCTCATCAAATTCTGCAAGACCAAGCTGGCCGGCACTGAGTTGCAGGTCAACAAGGTGGTTGAAGAGCTGGCCAGCGACGAGACGCAAGACTAGGCATGTTCGACCCACAATTGGTTACTGCCGTCATGCTCTACATGGTGCTGCTCCTGAGCGTAGTAGTACACGAGGCCGCCCATGCCCTGTTTGCCCTTTGGGGAGGCGATCGCACCGCTTACACCGGCGGTCAGGTGACCTTGAATCCCATCCCACACATTCAACGAGAACCCTTTGGCACGGTGATCCTGCCCATTCTACTGCTGGTCATCTCCGGCAGTTCTTGGATCATGGGCTATGCCAGCACCCCCATCGACCGGGCCTGGGCCTACCAAAATCCCCGCCGGGCAGCCTTGATGTCAGCCGCCGGACCGTTAAGCAATTTACTTCTGGCCGCCATTGCCTTCACCATTCTCAAGGTGCTGATCCTCAACGGCTATGCGGCGGAGGACTATAATGCCACCAGCATGTTCACCATAATTGCACCGGTGGATAGCGCAGATTCAGGGGCAATGGCAGCCCTATGCAAAATCACCTGCTGTTTCCTGGGATTGAATCTGATCTTGGCCATCTTCAACCTGATTCCCCTACCCCCCTTGGACGGATCCGGCATTTTGGCTGGCTTGTTTCCCAGGACCGTGGGCAGATTCATCGATGCCCTGGAATCCCAACCCTACTTGATGATGATGGGCCTGATCGCCGTGCTCTATAGCTTTCAAGGCATCTTCCGTCCCATATATTGGGCCGTGGTGGACTTACTGTAGAGGCACCAAGGCCCGGTAGACCACTTCTCCCGCCAGCACGCCCGGCGACACCAGGCGTTCGTATTGGTAATTGGGATCGCGGGCATCGTCTTCTCGCAGCAGGTAACCCACCTCATCATCCACCAGCCCGAACACCAGCAGGTTGGGCCGCCTGGTGGCATGACGGATGCGCGCCGCCATGGCTGGCTCCATTTCGCCGGGCACACAGATGGCTTCCAGGGAACCCAGACGCAGGTAACCCACCGAGCTGTGCAGGCAGGTCTGATACAGGGGACGGGACACGGCCTGGGTGAGCAAGCCCACCCGTAGGGCCGGTGAAGTCAGCGGCAGGTAGACATCGCTGCGCCGCACTTCCGCCTCAGCCACCGGCAGGTCAGCTCCCTCGGTCAAAGCCTGTTGACCAAACTGCACCAGCTCCTCGGCCAACAGGGGCGTGCCCGCCACACCCTTGGTGTGGTAGGCCGGCGTGATCAATGCACCCAGTTCACCGTTCACGAACACCGCCTGCCCCATGCCCGCATCGCGCCAGGCATCGCACCAGGCACCGACAAAGTCCGCCGACACCAGGGTGTTGGCCCGCCGCATCATCTCCGGGTGACAAGCCAGATGCAGCAAGCAGCCCAGGGGCTGATCCGTGCCTTGCTCCAACGCCTGCAACACAGTCAAGCGGCGGTTGAACAAACCATCAGTGCGACGGTTGCCCATGAAACCCGTCGCCGGCAGGCGAACCTGCCCCTGACGAAAGCGCGCCGGCCGGGCCGCCGCCGCTGCCTGCGCCACTGCCAGCGCCACCGCCTCCCGCACCTGCCGCAGATAGGCCGGGTCGCGACCGCTGGTCCAAAGATAAAAGCCCCACAGGCCAATCAAGTCAGGGGCCGCATGGGTATGGCTACAACAAAGCAGCACGTTGCCATTGGCAAATCCGGGAATGCCGGCCTTGATCCAATCGGCGTCCTGGCGCTGCAAGCCCAGGTTGTCCAGGCCAACAATGGCACAGCGCAGGTCGCCCACCTGGATGACCATGGCCCGCGCCTTTAAGGGCAGATGCAATCCGGTAGCGGTGCGTGCCAGACTGAAGCCCGCCAGGTATTGGTCATCGACGGGCGTAATGTCCACTTCCGCCGCGCCAACCCGCAATTCGCCACGACCCTGGCGTTGGTACTGGGCGATGTCCAGCGGCAGGTCTGATTGAAACAGACCCGTGCAGGCTGACAGCAGGCTAAGACTGCATAAGGTTCCGGCGAGCCATTTCCAATGCGGAGCAGAATTCATGGTCTTCACGATAACCGTAGACCCGCTGCAAATTGCGCAAGAGATGTTCCAGAACTTGACGATCGCCAATGTCATCCAGATAGGAAGAGGTATGCAGGCCGTAGCCAGCCATGCGCATGAAGCGCACACAGTCTGCCTTGGTCACCGTACGACCTTCATGGAAGGGGTCCAGCAAGATCGGCTTGTTGCCATGCACCCGCACCAGGAAATGATCCGGGATAGCGACCCCACAGAGTCGCAGGCCCAGGCGGCGCCCCACCAAGAGGTAGAGGGTGGAAAGGGACACGGGCACTCCCAGGCGGCAACGCTGCACCTGACACAGGTCGATGCTGGATTCCTGGTAGTAGCTGCTGCGGTAGCCGCTGTAGCCCAGCTGCCCGTATAGGTAGCCCGCCAGCAGACGAGCGACGGTTGTACTCGATTTTCCAGCCACCCTGTCCCGCAACTCTTCCGCATGGCCATCCAAGGTCTGGCGGAACTCCTGCACCTGTTCGGGCCGGCGTTGACCCACGGCAGACAAGAGCAATGCGCCTTCTTCCAGCTTTGGCCAATCCAGCTGATCCGTGCTGCCTATGTCGCTGATGAATTCCTGCACCTGCATGGACCACTGCCGCAAATCCAAGGAGCGCAGGAGTCCGCGGACGGCGGGCCGCAGTTCCGCGTCGCCAAAGCGAGCCGCTTCATCCAGCAGCGGGCGAGAATCATCTCCCCAACTGAGCAACTGGGAACGACAGGCTGCCACTATCTTCTGGTCCGCATCCACCAGCAAACTGATGGTTGCACTCACAGCAGTTGCAGTAGGCAGATGTTCCGATCTGCAGTTTTTCTCCTTGGAGCGCATGCGGCCCAGTCTAGCCATGCAACAGCGGGGAGCGAGCCTGCTACAAGGGCGAAACAAGGCCTGGAACAGCCACTGCTGTGCAGACTTATCCCCATGAATTACCTACCGCAGAATTTCCTTTCACATCCCTGCCATGACATGGCAGGGATGGTGGCGTGAGTTATCCACAGTTGGTTTTTGCTGAGCCGAAAGTGCGCTGGCAAAGGCGCTAAAAAAAATCTGCCCAGCGCCAAAGCAGCCAACTTCGCAGCTTAACCCCCATAGTAAGGCGGCAATGCCAACGGCTCGTATGACCCGTTGATTTCCTGGCTTTACTTGCTGAGGCCCATCTCCCCACGGCATGGCGGAAAAGGAACGAGCGAAGCCAACCCTGTAGCAAGCCGGCTTTCGCCGGGTCTAGGGTCAACTTCGCTCGAATGGTGCCGAGAACAGGAATCGAACCTGCACTCCCCGGAGGGAACCAGCCCCTCAAGCTGGCGCGTCTGCCAATTCCGCCATCTCGGCTCAGAGGGCAATCAGAGGGGCCGGAGTCTACGTATCCAAGTTGCGGATGCCAAGCGCCAGCCGGGGAAACCCTGTCCGTACATGCAGCCACCCGGGCTTCACAACCCGGGTGTTGTTCTTTTCCAGACTCAAGGCGAACCGCCGGGGCGGCGCCTTCTAGCGGCTCTCTGGCTTAGCGGCTTTGCGGCCGAGCGGCGCGAACCGGGTTCTTCTCAAAAGCTTCCCACATGGGACGCTCATGGTCAGAGAGCTCCACCGAGTTGACACTGCGGTCCAGCTCCGTTTCTGGGTTGTTCTGCGCAACCTGTGCCAGCTGCTGCAGCTCCCGAGTCACCTCGGGCATCATGGACATGGCGCTCTCCAAGTGGGAGACGGCGGTGCCGGACTCACCCAGACGCAGGTAGCAAGTGGCCAATTCCTTGTGGATCTCAGCCAACACAGCCTGTGGCACATTCGCGGCGGGAGCCAGGGACAGCTCGGAGATGGCCTTGGTCCATTGCCGCTCGGCCATGTACTTCTCGCCACGGTAGATGTGGGCCAGGGTAGCGGTGTTCAACTTGCCGCTCACTTCGCTGAAACCAATCACTTCAATCCAGGGCTGGCCCTGGAAGGTGTTGCGCACGACGGCGGTAAAGCTCAAGCGTTGGTAGACCTTCTGCTTGTAGAGGCTCTGCAGCAGCTCACTTTCCTTGGACAGGAACATCAGGCCAAACACGTCCCGGTAGTCCTCTTCTTGCCAGATGGCCTGCTCATCTGCCCACACATGCAGGTTGGCATATTCGCTGGGCACAAACTGGGTGAAGAAGGGGTTGGAAACCCGGCCGATGGCGGCGAACTGAGCGGTGAAACTCACCCACACGTTCTTATAGGCCTCGGGGTTTTGACGGATAGCCGTCAGGGTAGTTGAAACGACCTGGCCTTCTGGTTCCACACCACCTGCCGTCAGGTTGGCAGGACTTAAAGCCAGGAACAGACCTAGAGTGCATGCGATCTTCATTGGTACTTACCTTCTCGATTCTTCTGGCGGCACGGCGGCCTTGCAGCGGGCCCACAGCCAGTCAGTATTGCTTGTGACAAAAGAACTCTGCTGAAGCGGAAGTCGCCATGGGACCCCGCTTCCCAGCTTCTGCTATCGGATCTTTCTGCGCGAAGCTTGACGGCCCCCTGGGCTTGGGACCCCTGCAGATGGTATTCTTTGATGACCATGCCTTGCGACGGGTCTATCTAGACCTGGAGCAAAGCTCGGACAGCCGCCTAGAAGCCTGATCCCTGACTTGGTCCATGGCCAGACAGATGGTCATAAATGCATACACAACAACGAGTAACAACCCAATGAAGAGTATCCCATCGCTGCTGATCGCAGCCCTGGTAGGCCTAAGCGCCGCAAACCTGCAAGCCCAGCTGGATATCAGCGAGGTCAAATTTGCTGGGCCTGGCGACTCGAGCCAGTGGATTGAAATCGCCAATTTCTCAGCCAACCCGGTGAATTTGGATACCTGGTCCCTCTACCAGGCCACCAAGACTCCAGGCCAGCCGCAGAACTATTGGTATGGCTTCCCCCCCGGCTTCACCATCCCCTCGGGTGGCTTCTTCCGGGTCTACTGGAACATGGACATCATCCCTGCGAACGAAGACTCCCAGAACATCTACACCGGCACCAGCATCTTCAATTTCCTGTTCGGCCTGGGCGCCGAGGACCTGGATCCGGCCAAGGGCGCACTGGCTCTGCTGAGCACCCAGGACAACGCGCTGATGAACAATGCCTCCGTGTTCTCTGACTGGTTTGGCTGGGGCGACAGTGGCTTTTTGCGGGAGGACCTGGCGGTCACCGCTGGCCTCTGGACTGCTGGCAGCTCGGTGACAGCTCCCAACCCCCTGGACGACGGCAGCGTAGCCTTGGACCAGAGCTTGGATTCCCTCCCCACTCCAGTTACGGCCTTCTTCTTCGACTCCACTCCCACCCCCTTGCTGCACAACAGCAGCGGGGCCATCTCCCTGGCCTACGGATCAACCTGCACCTCATTTCCCGGGGCCACCGCCAGCCTGACCAGTAACAGCAAGCCCTACCACGGCAATGCTGACTTCGCCCTGATCCTGGATTCGACAGAGGTCTCTGGAGACGTGCTGTTGGCTATCAGCGTTTCCGACCAGACTCAAGACATCTTGTTTGGCTGCAACATGCTGATCTCCAGCCCCCCAGTGTTCATCTTGGGCCTGGGCTTTGTCACTTCGGGCATCCCACAAGAAACCACCCTGTCGTTGGCAGGCCTGGCTCCAGACATCCCCAGGATTGACATCTTCTGCCAGGCGTTCATCAACGCCGACCCGGACTTCACCCTGACCAATGGCCTGAAACTCAGGTTGTCGGACAACTAAGATCCGGCTTCGTAGGCCGTGTCCTGCACCAGGTCTGAGCCTTGCTCTGCTGACTGTGTCTGCACCAAGGCCATAGCACTCTTGCCCCAGCGACGGATCTCAACTTTCAGATCATCGTCGAAGTCATCCCGATCCAACTGGCCATCCAGGAAGTGGAAGCAGAGGATGCCATCCGGTGCCAGACGCTTGGCAAGTTGCAACACCCGGTAGACCGCCTTGGAGGGGTCCTCGGTCACCATGGGGTAGGGCGGGTCCAGGATGATCAGGTCCGGCGCCACCTCTGCCTCTTCGCCTTCCGGGGTCAGGGCCACCGGCTCCCAGGCGTCAGTCTTCAGGGCATGGGCACGGCTGGAGACCTCGGGACCAAACATATCCAAGTTGGCCCGCAGCACCTTGAGGGCCTGATTGCTCTTCTCCAGGAACAGCACCCGCTTGGCTCCTCGGGACAGGGCTTCGAGGCCGGTGGCACCAGTTCCTGCGAAAAGGTCCCACACTTCCTTGCCAGAAACCCAGTCACCCAGGATGTTGAACAAAGCTTCCCGCACCTGTCCCAGCAATGGCCGGGTGCCCAAGCCCTTCACCGAGTTGAGAGTCTGGCCGCCCAGCTCACCACCGATTATTTTCAGCGCCATGGGGACTGACCTCCCTTGCTTGGCGCTGGCGTTAGACACCACCTTGATACTGATACAATGCTGAACTTCACGGGCAATATGGTGGCCCTTGCCACCCCTTTTCGCAATGGTCGCCTGGATCTAGAATCCCTCTCCGCCCTGGTGGAACACGTCATCCAGGGAGGCGTCTCCGCCGTCATTCCCTGTGGCACCACCGGCGAATCCCCCACCCTGAGTCACGATGAACACGACCAGGTGGTGAGCCACGTGGTGGAATGCGTGGCCGGCCGGGTCATGGTCATCGCCGGCGCCGGTAGCAACTCCACCCAGGAAGCCATCCGCCTCACCAAGGCCGCACAGAAGGAAGGGGCCAATGCGGTGTTGAGTGTAAACCCCTACTACAACAAGCCGACCCAGGCAGGGATGCTGCAACACTTTCGGGCGGTGGCTGATGCCAGCAGCCTGCCAGTGGTGCTCTACAACATCCCCGGTCGCTGCGGCGTGGAACTGAGCGTGGCAACCTGTCTGGAGTTGGCCAGCCACCCCAACATCCAGGCCATGAAGGAGGCCACCGGCAATGTTGAGAACGTCACCCAGCTCTGCCGCGACAGCGATCTGGCGGTGCTCAGTGGCGACGACTCCCTGACCCTGCCAATGATGGCCCTTGGCGCCAGCGGGGTGATTTCGGTGCTCAGCAATGTGCTGCCAGACCGGGTGACCCGCATGGTCCAGGCTGCCTTGGACAGTGATCTGGCCACGGCCCGGAAGGAACACAACCAATTGTTCCCCTTGATGAAGGCCCTGTTCCTGGAGAGCAATCCAGCCCCGGCCAAGGCCTGCCTGGCCCAGATGGGACTGATGGCCGATGAACTGCGCCTGCCCCTCTGCCCGGTGGGCGACGGCACCCGGAAAATTTTGCAGGACCTGTTCGCTCCCTTCCTTGCTGGTCGTTAGGACTGCTCGGTGATCAGGACCGCCGGTAGCAACTGACCAGGAGCGGACTATTGGGGTAGGATGCCCAACCCCTCTATGTCCAGGTTCACCCTGATCCTCGGCAAGCTTGCCTATCCCTTGCAGGCCGGTCGCAGCTACAGCCTTGGCCAGGATCCGCATTGCGAGATCCGCATTGGCCACAGCAGTATCAGGCCCCGGCATGCTCGCCTGCTGGTAGAGGTTGAGCAGGTACGGGTGCAGGTGGGAGAAGAGAAGCCAGGCACCTGGGTGCCGGGACAGACTTTGCACCTGGGCGAACTCACCCTGCAGTTGCAACTCACTGCAGCGGCATCCAGCAGCTTTGAAGCCCTGGTAGCGGAAGAACTCCGGCGCACACCTTGGCTTGCCTTGTCCATCCTCTGCCATGCCCTGCTGTTCTTTCTGCTCTGGTTGTGGGCGGAAGAAAACCCAACGACGGATTGGCACCTGCCCACCGTGAGCTTGGAGAGCGCCAAGGAAGATCAGGTCACCGAGCAGGTCTTTGAAGATATAGAGCCCATGCCGGAAGTGCAGCCGGTGCAAGAACAACCATTGCAGGATGAAGAAGTCCAGGACCAGGACGAGGCGGCCACCGCCAGCCCTGGCGCGTGGACTGAGTTCGAAGCACCTGAGCTGGATGGCGATCTGCTACTGGGCAAGATGCGCCAAGGCAGCGATGGGGAAGGAGACATCCTCAAGCTGGGCAAAGCCGCCCTCTCCGGCGGCTTCAAGAACACCGTCTCCAAGCTGCGCAAGGACGGCTTGGAGATCATGTTTGTGTTGGACAGCACCGGCTCCATGGAGCGGGTGCTGCGGGCCGCCAAGGAGCGCATCGCCCGCATGGTGGAGGTGCTGCACGCACTGGTGCCCCATGCCCGCATTGGCATGGTCACCTATCGAGATCATGGTCGGCGAGAAACCTACCTCACCCGCAGCATTCCGCTCAGTCTGGACCTGTACCGCTGCATGAACTTCATGCAGGACATCCATGCCGGCGGTGGTGGCGATCAGCCGGAGGCGGTGCATGAGGCTTTGCAGGTGGCCTTCCAACAAAAGTGGCACAAACAGGCTCGACGGGTGGTCATCCTCATCGGCGATGCTCCACCCCACCCGAAGAACTTGCAGCGACTTGAAGACATGGTGCAAGGCTTCGCCAAGGACGGTCGTTCTTTCCTGCACACCATTGTGACAGCAGCACAAGTCAACGAACCTGTGGACCAATCCACCTTGCAGACCTTCGGCGACCTGGCGCAGAACGGTAGCGGTGAGTGCCTGACCTTTGCCGACGAAGGCAAGATCCTGCGCAGCGTATTGGCCCTGGCCTTTGGCCGGAAATACTCCCGCAGCCTGGATGCTGTCTACCAGGAAGTTGCTGACCGCAGCCAGCAAACCCCGCCAGAAGCCTTGGCTCTGGTGCGACGAGCCAAGCGCCATGAACTACGCAAGGAGCTCTCCAAGCGTCCGGTGGCAGATGAGCTGGTACAGGCCCTGATCCGCCGGCCCAACAAGGAAGCACTGACCCATCTGATCACCTTCATGCGGGAGCGAAACTTTTCGGCCCCGGGCCGCCATGCGGCAGCCTATGTCCTACTCAAAGCATTGCAGCTCCGCTTCGTGCCGATGAATCCGGAAACCAACCAGCCCCTCTCTCCAGTAGTGGCCAAAGACCTGCTGCAGAGAATCCGGCAGATGTAGCTCTAGCAGGCTGCTGAAGAAGTGCTTTGGTGCCAGGGTGGTGGATTTTGGTTCAGGTTGGCATAGGAAAACGCAGTCGAATCGGGGGATTCGATGAGGATTTCATCTGCCGACCTGGGCCAAAAGACATCGGCATGACGCCGGATGACTTTTTCAACGGCCTGCTATACCTGGAGGTGCGTAGAATGCCCGGCATGAAAGCAGCATGGCTTATGGCCCTTGGCGTTTCTCTTGCCGCCACCCTGTCAGCACAAGATGAAGCGAAAGACCAGGCGAAATGGGACTGCAACAAGGTGCATGGCCCCAGCCAAACCGTTGAGTTTACCGTTGATCAAGGCACCTGGATGAACCTGGACCTGAGTCCGGACGGGCAAACCCTGGTCTTCGATCTACTGGGCGACATTTTTGCGTTGCCCATAGAAGGCGGCAAGGCAAAGGCACTGCAACGCGGGCCTGCCTTCACAGTGCAACCCCGTTTCAGCCCCGACGGCAGCAAGATCGCCTTCACCTCAGACGCTGGCGGCGGAGACAACATCTGGGTCATGAATGCGGACGGCTCTGGGGCAGAGCAAGTCACCGAGGAAGACTATCGACTGTGCAACAACCCGGCATGGACCGCCGACGGCAAGTTTCTGATAGCGCGCAAACATTACACCGCGACGCGATCCTTGGGCGCTGGCGAAATGTGGCTGTACTCCCTGGCAGGTGGCAAGGGCGTGCAACTCACCGAGCGTCGTGATGACCAACATGATGCTGGCGAACCAGAAACCTCTCCCGATGGCCGCTTCCTCTACTACAGCGAAGATGTGAGTCCGGGCAAGGTGTTCGAATACAACCGGGATCCCAATGGTCTGATCTACGCCATCAAACTCCTGGACTTGGACACCGGCGAAACCCTCACTCTGGCCCAGGCCCCCGGCGGCAACTGCCGGCCGGAAGTGTCCCCCAGCGGCAAATCCCTGGCCTTCGTGCGACGCATCCGCGGCAAGTCTGCGCTCATGGTGATGGATCTGGAAACCGGTGCCGAGCGTCAGGTCTATAGCGAACTGAGCAAGGACAGCCAGGAAAGTTGGAGCGTCTTTGGCGTCTATCCCAACTTCGCCTGGACGCCTGACAGCCAGGCCGTGGTGATCTGGGCCAAGGGCAAACTGCGACGCGTGGATCTTGCAACCGGCGAAGCGGCAGAGATCCCCTTCACCGCCATTGCTCGGCACAAAATCCGCGACGCCCTGCGCTATAGCCAGGACATAGGCACGGCACAACAAGATGTAAGAGTGATCCGCTGGCCGCAACTCAGCCCGGACGGCAACACGGTCTACTTCCAGGCACTAGGCCAGATCTACGTCCACGACGTGCAGAGCGGCGACCAGCGGCGACTGACTGATGCAAAGCACCTGGAGTACTACCCATGCCTGAGTGCGGACGGCAACAAGCTGGCCTACACCACCTGGGATGATCAGAAGGGTGGCCGAGTCATGCTCTATGACTTCGCCAGCCAGGAAAGCATCGTGTTGGTGGACAAGCCGGGACATTACGCCTGGCCTTCCTTTGACCTGGAAGGAGAACGGCTGCTGTACCAACGCCTGGGTTCAGGCTCCACCCGAGGCAGCGCCTTCGTCTTGCAACCGGGCATCTACATGGTGGACCTGCATGGCAGCACCCGGCGCTTTATTCGCCGTCACGGCCAACGACCTCGCTTCCACCCCAAGCAAGCGCGCATCTTGCTGTTGGGCAAGGAAGACAAGAACACTGCCCTGGAAAGTTACAGCCTGGGTGGACATGACCGCCGGGTATTGGCCACTTCCAAACATGCCATAGACATTCTGCTTTCCCCTGATGGCCAGCATGTGGCCTGGCAGGAATTGTTTCACACCTACCTGAGTCCCATGCCAGCAACCGGCAACCCGGTACATCTGGCTCCCGAGCGCAAGGACTTGCCGGTGCAAAAACTGAGCAAGGACGCTGGTGAATACCTGGCCTTCAGCGCTGACGGTAAAACGCTTTGCCACAGCCTGGCTGCCAGCTTGACGGTGCATGCCATCGGCAAGGAAGCAGACTCGGATCAAAGCTTTGATCTTGGCTTTGCAGTGGATAGCGATCAGCCCGAGACCAATGTCATCCTGGAACACGGTCGCATCATCAGCATGGAGGGTGAGCAGATCATCGACGATGGTTATGTGCACGTAAAAGGCAACCGCATCCAGGCCATAGGCAATATGCAGGATCTACCCAGTGCTGATGGAGTCACCCACATCGATCTGGAAGGCAAGACTGTCCTGCCCGGATTCGTGGATGTGCACGCGCACATGCCCTCGGGGAACAGTGGCATGCTGCCGCAGAACAACTAGGCCTACCTGGCCAACCTGGCCTTCGGTGTCACCACAACCCATGACACCAAGATGGTGTTTGCCGCCAGCGAGTTGGCCAACACCGGGAAGCTCCTGGCACCGCGCATCTTCAGCACCGGCACCATCTTGTATGGAGCAGAGAACAGCGAAAAGGCCGTCATCAACAGCCAGGAAGACGCCAGCTCCCATTTACGAAGACTCAAGGCCTACGGCGCCTTCAGTGTCAAGAGCTACAACCAGCCTCGGCGCGAACAACGACAAATGGTCATCGCCGCAGCTGCGGAGATGGAAATGATGGTCTGCCCCGAGGGCGGCAGCATGTTCTTCCACAACCTGAGCATGATCCTGGACGGACACACCACTTTGGAACATGCCCTGCCGGTAGCCCCCTTGTATGAGGACGTGCTGCAACTGTTTGCCCATTCCGCCACTGCCTACAACCCCACCCTGGTGGTGGGCTATGGCGGTCTTTGGGGCGAAAATTATTGGCACGAAAAAACCAAGGTCTGGGAAAACCAGCGCTTGATGAACTTTGTGCCCCGACCCTTGGTGGACCCCCGCAGCCGGCGCCGTAACAAATACCCGGACGACGAATTGCATCACATTGATCTGGCCACTTCGGCAGCTGAACTGTTCCGTCGCGGAGTAACGGCGTCGGTCAGCGCCCACGGCCAGTTGCAGGGACTATGCAGCCACTGGGATTTATGGATGTTCCAGCAAGGCGGCCTGAACAACCATCAGGCTCTGATGACCGCCACCATCAACGGTGCCAAGGCGCTTGGCCTGGACCAGCATGTGGGTTCACTCAAGGTGGGCAAGCTGGCAGATCTATTGGTTCTGAACTCAGATCCCCTGCAAGACATATCCAACAGCGAGGATATTGCCATGGTCATGCTCAACGGCAGGCTCTACCAGGGCATGACTCTGCAACAAATCCTACCGACCAAGAAGGACGCACCCAAGCTACCGCATATCGGCCTGCTCTATGAGGACGACAGCGGCTGCCTCTGTCAGTAAGGACCGGCGCAGGAATAAGTTCGACTTTCTCTCGCCCTGGGTGGCGTCAGATTTGGGCGCTACGAAGGAGCGGAACCACAGGCGTAGCCAAGCTACGTTGAGGATTACGCGACCGAGGAGAGCCCGAAGATGGCGTGACCCAGGGATGAGAAAAGGTGAAGTTATTTTTGCGCAGGTCCTAAGACCGGCGCAGGACTCAGGCAACTCGGCGGCGGCGATCTGCCAACGAATGCAGACAGATCACGGTGCCGACCAAGGCCAAGGATGGGAACAGCCACAAATGCCAGGCGCCCGCATAGGCATATGCCTTGCCTTGCTGCAGGATGCCGCCCCAAGAGACCACCTGCATGCCAGGCCCCAGACCCAGGAAAGACAAAGTGGACTCTACCACTATGGCACTGGCAGCTACGAAGGCAGCGTTCACCAGAACCGGCCCCTGCAGAGCCGGCAATAGATGGCGCAGCAGAATGCGGGGCCATCTCAAACCCAAGCCCTTGGCGCAGTGCACAAACTCGCGCTCGCGCAGACTAAGCAACTCACCTCGGACGATGCGGGCAAAGCTGGTCCAATACACCAGCCCCAAGACCAGGATCACCCCCATGGTCGAGCTACCGGCAAAGGCCAGCACAGCCATCACCAGGAAGAATGCGGGAAAGCAAAGAAACACTTCAACGATGCGCAGAACACAGAAGTCCAGCCAACCGCCGAAGAAGCCCGCCAGCAAACCCAGGGGGATGCCAATCAGCATGGCAAGCAGAGTTGCAAAAACAGCAACGGTTACCGCCGTGCCAGCGCCGTGTACCAGGCGAGTCAACAGGTCGCGGCCGGTGTCATCGTTTCCCAGATAGTGCAAACCGATGCTGGGACCTGCATTGATCCGTTGCATGTCCACTTCCGCCGGTCCATAGGGAACAAAGGGCATCAGCGCCCAGTCCTCTGAGCTATCTCCCTGGTCATACCACCACTCTTTCCAGGTTTGATCGCCAGGCCCGAGAGGGTGTTCGCCCAGGTAATGGTGAAAGGCAGGAAAGCTCAGCTCACCCCGCACGCTTGCCACCAGCGGCAGGTCATTGGCCAGCAAGGGCGCAAACAAGCCCACAAGGATCAGTACAGCAGCATAGAATTCGGCCCAGTACTTCATCGCAACACCACCCGCGGATCCAACAGACGATGGATGATGTCGGAGAGCAAGAGACCCAATAGGGTCACCACGCTGACCAACATGGTAAGCGTCATGAGCAGGGGAAAATCCTGCTTCTGCACGGCCTGCAGGCTCAGCTGCCCCAAACCAGGTAAGGAAAAGATGCCCTCCACCACCACAGTGCCGGTGACCAGGGACGGTAACATGGTGCCAAACAAGGTTGCCAAAGGCGAAAGGCCATTGCGCAATGCGCGGCGCCGCAGAGTCCTCGGCGAAGCCCCCAGGGCCCGCAGTGACAGAATAAAATCGCTTTGTGCTGCACGACCAACGGAGTCACGCAGAAAGCGAAACACTACAACCCCATAGCCGCCGGCTAGAGTCAGCACCGGCAAACAGAGATGCGCTGCCAAATCCAGCAAACGCTGCCATGGACTCATGCTCGCAGCATCCGCAGAAGCCAGGCCAACCACGGGCAATAACTCAGCAAAGAATCCGCCGCCGAACAGCAGGACCAAGAGCGTTGCCAGCAAGAACTCGGGCACTCCATACCACACCAAGGTAAATACTGATGCAGCACTGTCTCCCAAGCTCCCCCTGTGCATGCCGAAATGAGCAGCCATGGGGATGGCCAAGACCAGGGCAAGCAACAAGGCCAGACCATTCAACAGCAAGGTAACCGGCAGAGCAGAAACAATCTTTCCGGTCAAGTGGAGGGGCTGGCCAGATGCTCCGGCAAAATCCAGGCGCACAGCATGCTGGAGCCAGCGACCATAGCGACGAAACAAAGACACCGGCTCACCACTCTCATCCAGCAATCCCAGGTTTGTTCGCAGGCGCTGCAGCCGCTCCGCCCGCAGCTGGGCATCGCCGGCCTGCACGCCACCAGCACTGGACTGGATGGCAGAGGTCGCCTGATCTCCGGGTGCCAGATCCAATAGCAAGAAGGTCATGAAGGAGATGCCAAACAGGGTCGGCAGCATCCACAGCAGACGTTTCAGGATGAATACAGGCATACGCTGGTAGCCAGCATGACAGGAAATTCGCTCAGATCCAGCTTGCACCTCATGGAGCCTCCTGCGGACGGCCGAAAATCCAAGGGAATACGGCATGACCACCACCGAGAAGCATCTTCTACCCTTGCGCTATTGTTCCTCCTGCCAGGAGCGATTCAATCCTCTGCGCCTGACTTGGGTGGGCGGGCATTGGCTTTGCGCGGCTTGCTACAAGGAACCGGCACCGGTATTGGCCGAAGAGGTTCCCGAGTTGAGCGAAGAAGGCATTGCGCTCTATGAACGCTTCGATCGCAATCTACATCTGGGCATCGCCGGCGGCAGAATCTGTTTTTATGGCATCTCCTTCTACATGGCAACGCAGCACGCTTGGGTTGCAGACTTCTTGCACGGAGTGCTGATTGCAGATTTCGCCACCTGGATGATCCAGTCCTGGCACAACTTCCTGTTTCATCAACGGACCGTCATCCTGGAGTTGATTGGCTTTGCCATTCTGGGCAATGTGATCTGGCTCACCGACGGCTTCATTGTCTTCCCAGACAACCCAACCTCTCTGGGCATGGCATTTCTCTCATTCATCTGCGTCTTCTCCATCAAGCTTTCGATCTTGGTGAAGAAGCTGATGATCGAGGATGCCTAGGAAGAAGAAACCTGCAAGGTAACCATGGGCACTTCTGCTGGAGCACCAATGCGCAGCGGCAGCAGAGACACACCTACACCTTTCCCCACAAACAGACGGCTGTCATTTTCGCGAAACCAACCGCTGTTGTAGGCGAACTGACTGTGCGACAACAAGACCTTGCCGAAGGGAGCAATCTGGCCACCGTGGGTATGACCGGACAGGGTAAGGTCCACACCCACCGCCGCCGCCTCAAAGAAGAAGTCCGGGTGATGTGACAGCAGAATGGTAGGCTCATTGGGCAATGATCCATGCAGCGCGGACTGCAGGTCGGGCTTACCTTCTGTCAAGTCATCCACCCCGGCCAGCCACACGCTGCTTCCAGAACGAGTTACTCGCACTCCCTCATTATGCAAGATATGAACTCCCTGATCCTTCAGGAAGGATGACCACAACCCCAGATCCTCGCCCCAAAAGTGGTCATGGTTTCCAGGCACACAAAAGATGCCCAGTGGCGGATCGACAAGCTTCAGCGGCTCACGAAACATCAACACTTCCCGCTCGCGGGTATTGATGAGATCGCCACCCATGCAAATCAAGTCGGGTTGCTGTTCATTGACCTTGGAAAATATCCGGCAAAGGTCCTTCTCATTCATATAGCTCCCAGCATGGATATCTGAGAGAAACGCGATCCGCAACCCATTCAGCCCGGCGCCCCCGCGACTCAATGGCATTTCCAACTCTGGGAACAGCAGATCTCGATGCGCATAACGGTGCAACCATCGACCCGGCGGCAGCGTATCGAATGCTCGATTTACAAAGGCCGAAAGCAGAGACAGGTAGCGCCGCCAGGTGTGACGCTTGCCGGTCAGCAACCCATGGGGTTCGGGAGCCTTCCGAGATATCACTGGTGGTGGAATGGATTGCGAGTCTTTCATGCCTTCAACGACTGCAGTCGATTGAAAAGCGTACGCACACCAATTCCCAGCATCTCCGCCGACTTAGTCCGGTTGTTTTCACTGGCCTTGAGCGTCGCCAAGATCAAGTTGTCCTCAACCTCACGCAAGGGGCGCCCCACCAATGACTTGATTGGATCCAGGATCACCGTTTTTTCGGACTGGGTCGTGGGCGAGTGTTGCAACCAATCCCGCAGCAACGCCGCATCAATGCAGCCATCGTCACACAAAAGAGATGCTCGATGCACCACATTCTGCAGTTCACGCACATTGCCAGGCCATGGATGCCCAACCAGAATTTCTTCCGCATCAGCGCCAAAATGCACACCTTTCATCAGAAAATGGTGCGCCAATGGCATGATCTCTTCGGGGCGATGACGCAATGGCGGCAAGTGAATGGGCACAACATTCATGCGGTAGTACAGATCCTCGCGGAAACGACCCTCCCGCACCTCTTGTTCCAGATCACGGTTGGTAGCAACGACAATGCGCACATCTACCCGCAGGGGATGACTGCCGCCAACCCGACAAAACTCGCCTTCTTGCAAGACCCGCAGGAGCTTTGCCTGTAGCGACGGTGACATTTCGCCAACTTCGTCCAGGAGCAGGGTGCCGCCATCCGCCAACTCGAAGCGGCCTTCGCGCCTTTTGTTGGCGCCGGTAAATGCACCAGCTTCATGACCGAAAAACTCACTCTCCATGAGGGATTCCGGGATCGCCGCACAATTGATCTTGAGGAACGGGTTTTCCGCCCGATCACTGCGACGATGTACCAGGGCAGCAATCCGCTCTTTGCCGGTGCCACTTTCCCCACTGATCAACACCGTGGCCTTGTTTGGCGCCACCCGCGTCACCAGAGATACAATTTCAGTCATGGCCTTGCTATAGACCTGCAATTCTTCGCCCATGCTCTCGGAGCGCAAATGTCGATTCTCCCGCAGCAATCGGCGGCGATCTCGAATGCGAACCAAGGCCAACTCCAAATCCTCAGGCGACACCGGCTTTTCCAGGATGTCGTCAGCCCCCTTGCGCATGGCATTGACTGCCACGTTCATAGTGCCATGTGCGGTAATCATGATGACTGGACGATCTGGCTCGCGCAGCTTGGACTCACTCAAAACCGCTACACCGTCGGCTTCCGGCATCTGCAAATCGGTGAACACATAGTCATAGGGGCGACTGGAAAGCTCTTTGATAGCCTCCACGCCATCATTGACGGCCACTACCTCAAGCCCCATGGAGCTCAAGGCTTCGTGCAGAAACTCCCGAGACAGGGGCTCATCATCTGCCAACAGCGCCAATTCAGTTGCCAATTGACCGCTCCTTTTGCGACTCCACTCTTGGCAGGCGAATGCGGAACACCGCTCCCGGCGCCCCGGGATTCACCAACTCAATAGAGCCGTTCAGGAAAGTCAACACGCGGCAGACCAGAGCAAGGCCCAAGCCATGGCCGCGATCCTTGGAGGATACGAAGGGCTGAAATATCTTTTGTGCCTGTTCCTGGGGGATGCCAGGACCATCATCCGCAACAAGCAATACCAAATTCTCAGGATCAGGCTGAACGCTGACGGTAATTTGCACCGCTTCCCCGGAATTCTTGGACTCGGCACTGTTGCGAAACAAGTTGCCAAGCACCCGCAGCAAGGCGGCGCCATCCGCATATTCCTTTTCACCATCAAGCAAGCGTACCCAGGTCATGGGAACACCGACTTCAGCCGCAGCCTTCGACACGATCTGCGGCAAAGGCAAGGTACAAGCCACCTTTTCCGCCGGGCGGGCAAATGCCAACAGGGCTTTGACGATGGAATCTATCTGGGTCAAACCTTCGTTGACCTTGGCCGCATAACCCTGCTGCTTTTCCTCATTGCCTGGGCGCTGCATCAAGGATGCAAAGCCCATGACTCCATTCAGAGGATTCTTGATTTCATGAGCGATGCCAAGAGCCAGCTCTGAAAGCCCAGCAAGGCGATCCAGCCGGTCGACTTCGCGCTCCAACTGCACAACTTGACTGCGGTCTTCAACCAGAACCAACATGCCACCATCCGGGAGCGCAACTCTTTGCACACGCAAACTGGAATCTCCAACCTCTAATTCTCCTGCCGCTTGTTGCAGCAGTTCAAGTTTGTTTTCCGTCGCCAACTCCAACAGCCTGGATCCCTCCGGATTGCTCCACGACAACTCTCCATTGGGCCGCAAGGCCAGAACACCAATGGGCAATGAGCGAAATACCATCTCCCGCTCAAGCAAAGTGTCTTCCAGCACCTTATTGGTCTGCGCCAGCTTCAGATCAATTGCCTGGGCACGAACCTGCAGTTCGGCATAGCTTGCCTCCAGCTTTTGCGCAGCTTGGGTAAAGGCTTCGAAACCTTTACGGATGTCTACATCACCCATAAGGATGCTTTCCACAGCTAGCGACCCCTCCCCCCAGCATCAGTGGAATTTATCGCCGACTCTCGCTCTTTGTAATCCTTGATCTTTTGCATGACCTTCAAAGACGACTGAACGTTTCGACCCCACATGCCCGCTACCTTTTTTCCTGACTCGTCAACAACAATGTCCAAGGCCTGAATTCTCAAATACAGGTCATATGCTTTGGTGTAGTACTCCAAAGCCAGCTCAGCAGATGGCGCAGTCTCGTGCAAACCCTCATAGGATTTGGCTAGATAAAACAGATCCACAATTTTGACATTGGGATCACTTTGCAAGGACGTCAACTCACGCACTGCTGCTGCGTACTTACCAGCTTTGTAGAGGATCTTGCCAACCACCCCGCGATCTTTAGACCCGCGAATCACCGGGTTGAATTCTTCAAGCTCTCCAGATTCCTGATGACCCGCCTCCGTCGATGGCTCCGTCACTGCAGGATCATGCCCTTCATTGATTTCGAAGGGCTGGTGAATCCGCACATCAGCAGACTCAATCGCGGGAGCAGGAGGAATGGCCGGAAGAATTTCCGTGTGCACATCAGTCCCATAATCTATGGCACCTTCAGCCCCCTCAGGCTGCTGCGCCAATATTTGCGCTTGCCGCTCCTTCACGCCAACTTTCAATTGCAGATGAGTCACCGCCAACCCTTTGATTTGATCCTGGGTTTCTTGCAACTTCAGATTGATGTCCTGAACTGACAGATTCTGTTCTTCCTGGTCCAAGGTAAAGTACTGCGCCCCATCAATGGGCAAACCCAAGGAATGGCGGAAAGCCAGGTGCAGCAGATGACCTTCCCGATTCTGACTGCGCTCCTTTGCAATCTTGAACTTCTGCAGATTCTCATGCAAGACCAGATAGTCCTGGGCTTTTGCCACTCCGACCAAGGTAAGCAAGGACAGAACAACGGTCATAGAACTGATACTCTTCATCGCAGCACTCCACGGTATGCGTCAGCAGCCTTTTCCACTTCACCAGTGGTCTCATAGGCGTGGCCAATGATTTCCGCTATCTGGCGCTGTAATTTCTCATCTACAATGTTCTTGGCAATGCGAATGGCCTTTTCTGGAAAGCCCTTCCGAGCCTCCGAATTCTTGGCCTGCTCCCACATGGCAAAGACCTGCTTGAAACGGGCTTGATCTCCCCAAGAGCTCTTTTGATGCGTCAATAGTTGGGCAGTTGAGATTGCCCGCTGGTAACTCTTGACACCAATGAAGGCGTCCGCCAAGAACAGAATCAATTCTGGCTTGGAGTCCGGGTTTCGCCGCACTTCGGTTTCAAGATTGACGAAGGCCAACTCCTGATCGCCAAGAGCCAAAGCCGTCTTGGCGCTCAAAATTCGCGCCCGCTGCAACCAATACCTGGTCATGCCGGACTCAAAATTCATGGCATCCACCGCAGCAGCCCGCGCTTGCAGAAATTTACCCAGCGCCAAATAGCTGTCGCCCAAGACCACAAAGGCCTGGGGGCGGCGGGTATCCTCCACGCCAATGCCCAGGAACAACTCCAGCGCCTCCATGGATTGCATCAGTAACTGTTGCTGCCGATCACTCGGCGGCATGGCCATGGCATTCTCCTGCGTAACCAGCCCCCGCCAATAGTGGTAATCCAACCACTGCTGCCGACTCAGACTTTGAAACTGGCTGGATTCAAAGATCAAATCCAGGGTAGCCAACGCTTTGTCCACTCGCGACCTGTGCCACTGCGCTTCAACCACGATCAGATACAGGTTTACAAACTCAAGCGAGCCAGTCAGACTGATTCCGCGGGCCTCCAGAGTCTGCACGCATTCATCATACTGCTCTTGCTGCAACAAGATGCGGCCCAGCAACACAGTAGCCTCCCCTGTAGGACGCAAACGCGGATTTCGCTCGGCAAGACTTCCCGCCCAGCGCTTGGCTTCCATAAGACTCTCAGGAGTGCCCAACTCAAAGTTGGCTTCAGCAATGCGCAACATGGCAATGGGAACGAAGGGATGGGAAGGATCGCTTTGATAGACCTTATCAAAAGCCTCGATGGCATCCTCAAGCTGCCCGGCTTCTAGATATAGCCGGCCAAGATGCATCCAGGCCTTCATGCCTTCTTCTTCAACCAAAGGGTCAAAGGCCAGGCCTTCAGACAAGAATTGGCGATACCAGTAGATGGCCCTGTTCTTCAGACGGTGTCTGCCAGATTCACTAGATGGACTGGGGGCCGCCACCACATGCATGGTGACTCGTTCGCTTCCCTGCACCGTCTGGTCATCAAAAACCACATCCAAACCTGCAGACACTGCAATCAACTGCGCCACCACCCGAGCAGGCTGCCCATCGAAGGCAAGATCCAGCGAGATCTTTTCCAACTCTGCGCGAATCTCCTTGGTATCCCGCAACTTCCACTGCGGCGACATGGCAACACAAAGTTGCTGCAATGCCTCGGCGGCGGTCACCGCACCACGATTGGCGGAAACCAGGGCGACATCACCCTGCTTCTCAACCTTGAACAGATCATCGCCAATTGGCAGAAGACCAAACAACAAGCCCAAAGTGGCTAGTATCATTCGCCCTTCTCCTTACCCGCATCCTCGGCGGGCTCTTGCTCCATCTCAGCATGCAAGCGATAGGAGTCAGCAATCTTCAGGTAGGCCTCTGCGATCACTGAATGGGTGCGCTCTTCTGGGCTCAACTGGTTTTGCTGCAGGAGATAGCGGGCCAGATAGCGACGCACGTCAGCCCCTCGCCCATCCTTCTCCGCCATCAGAGCCATGCTCCACAGCGACTTGGACAGAATGTATGGATCGGTTGCCTGGTCTATCAGCACCTGGTATTCCCGCGCCTCTTGGCTGCGCCCTTCCATACTGAGGTAGCTGGCCAGAGATGCATAGACCATGCGCTTCTGCATTGGCGACAGGTTGCGATGCTCCCGCAAGTAGCGCATCAACACATCGATTGCCTTGCTGGTGTTGCCTCTGCCACCTTCAATCATGGCAAGGCTATACAGCCTTCGGTCCGGCAACAGGTCAGCGATGGGCACGGGTTTTTCAGCGAAAGGATCTTCTTCGGGCCCAACGGCAACAGGTGGATCATCCGGCAACGGTGCTGGATCGGTCTTGCCGTCACTGCTGGGCAATACCAACAAGGCAACCATGAGCCCTATGTTCATCAGCAGGAACAGAACCATGACCGGATCCATCTGCTTTTTCGTTTCCTTGGTGGCTTGAGCTTGCCCCTCCTGCATGAGCTTTGCAGACTCTTGCACTTCGAGAAGCGCCTTGTTGCCAGCATCGATGGCGGCATGGGCCGCAGCAATGGCGCGGGCATCCAGGCCAACCTGCTCTTCTGCAGTGGCGAAGATAGCGTCTGGGTCAGCATCGGGACTCCCCTCCCGATCATCTTCTTCAGCTTGGGTATCAGCAGGCAGATCTTCTACAGAAGAAGACTCTGCAGGCGCCGGATCTTCTGCGGCCATCAGAGATTCAAGCTTTGAATCTTCCTGCTCAGCTTCAACCTGCGGCTCTACAGTCTGTTGCTGTTCAGGCAGATCTGCTTCTTCTTGACTACTATCTGTCATTGTCCTTATCGCCTATTTCCACAACTCCGCCAATAGCTCCGGCAAACGCGGACCTACCACTCCTCTTTTCGGCATGTCATGGGGCTTTCCCGAAATTTCCATGAACATCCTCAGGTAATGAGGCACGTTCAAAAAGTAGACATCCCGCCCAGAACCGTTGTGCTTCTGGGCAGTAGCGACGGCCTTTTGAAAATCCAACAACGAGATCTCACTGCTATGGAAGTCCACCGCCAAGGGTTCTTCTCCTGCGGGCCATGCTTGAGTGGGTGACACCAGCAAGTTCACACCGTCAGGGCAGCCGTTCTTGTAAAAGCGCTGCTCCAGCCAGGACTCACCCTCTCGATCCAGCACCCTGAGATCTCCACCAATGGAGCCCAAGCAGGGCAACAAGTCTTCCCAATCCGCCCGCAACGGCGCCTCGATGCACAGCATGCTGCCATCATCATGTATCTGTAGCTTGTTCGGATCACTTGCCAGGCATCGCAACAAGGCAACCCGATCCTTGGCATCCTGTGGTAGATCCACAGGCGGCGGCGATTGAACGGCTGCAAGTTCCTGGATCCGTCCCAACAAATCCGTCGGCAGCATTGGCTTGCGAATGATTTCTATCTGCTGATCATTATCGCCCAGGCCTTTGCCTACTTCCTCCGGCACTCCACTGGCCACCAACACTGGACAGGAACAGGCCTGAATGATGGATTTGCCCAGGCCATCGCCCAGGTGCCAATCCGTAACAACCAGATCGAAGTCTTGTGCTGCGAGCTTGCTCAACCCTTCCGCACAGCTGGCTGCTGTCTCTACATGGCAGCCCTTTAGCCGTAAAAACGACGCCAGCCCCTCACGGATGCCGTCTTCGTCCTCGACAAATAGAACCGTTATGCCCATGAGCCTGGTAAGGAGACGCGAAAGAGCGCACCGGAAGTTGTGGGAATCAGCTGCACAGATCCTCCATGGTCTCTTGCCACATCCCTGACCACGGCAAGGCCAATGCCACTACTGCCACGGCCAGATACCGCCGTTTCAAACAAGCAATCTTGCATGGACTCGGGCACACCTGGCCCATCATCCTGCACGTGGATGACGCAGTTTTCATCTTCCTTGCTGAGCAAAATCTCCACTTGCTTTGCACCAACGGCAAAAGCGTTGTCCAACAGGTTCTCCAGCATGCGCTCCAGCATCGCTGCATCACCCAGGACCAGAGTCGGGACATCAGCGGTAAGCAACTGGACTCCCTTGCCTGGGTAGCGAGCACAAACCCGGCCAGCCAATTCAGCCAGATCCAACTTTTCCTTCTGCAAATCACTACTTTGACCATGGTCAAGGTAGTGATTCAGCAGAGAGGAGACTCGAGCAAGGTCACTCAGGGCCTGAGTCAAGAATGCTTGTCGGGGGTCGCCACCGTCAGTCAATTCCTTTGCGACACTGACGTTGGCAACCACCGATGCAAGGGGGTTGCGAAGCTCATGGCCAATCACTGCCCCTTGTTGCTGCATTAGATCATCACTTTGGCACGGCCAGGACGGCGTCCCAGACTGTGCAAACGGATCTTGTTGTAGAGAGTCGTTCGGTTGATCCCCAGGATGGAAGCAGCCTTGCTGATGTTCCAAGAGGTCTCGTCCAGAATCCTGGAAACCAACTGACCTTCCAGGGCACGGATGGATCGATCTGGGCTCTCCAGAGTGATCGTGCTCCGGTTGATGGCATCGCTGCCATCCAGAGCCCCACCGGTAAAGGTCGGCAAGTGCAGCTCATCGATCATGCCTGAAGGACAGGTGATGGCTGCATGTTCAATAGCATTCTTCAGCTCCCGGACATTGCCTGGCCAGGAATACTCACTCAGCGTCTCCATGGCCTCTTCGGTGAATCCGGAAAGGGCCTTGCCCATCTGGCGGCTGAACTGATCCAGGAAGAAGTGCGAAAGCAGAGGAATGTCTTCGGAGCGCTCCACCAAGGCAGGCACTTCCAAGTTCATCACGTTCAAACGATAGAACAGGTCTTCACGGAAGTTGCCGGATTCTACCTCATCCCGCAGATTCCGGTTGGTGCTGGCAATGATGCGAACATCTACGCTCACATCTTGCACACCGCCAACCCGGCGGAAGGTGCGCTCTTGTAGAACGCGGAGCAACTTGGCTTGCAGGCTCTTGGCCATCTCACCAATTTCATCCAGGAACAGGGTGCCGCCTGATGCCACAGCAAACAGGCCGTCCTTACCGTCCTTGGCAGCGCCGGTAAAGGCACCGGGCTCGTAGCCAAACAGCTCAGCTTCCAAAAGGTTCTCGGTGAGAGCCGCACAGTTGATGGCCACAAATGGACCATGATGGCGAGAACTCCGCTCATGCACACAGCGAGCCACCAGTTCCTTGCCCGAGCCACTTTGCCCAGTAATGAGAACAGTGGTGTCCGGAGCGTGGGAAACTTGATCAATCTTGGTCTGCACCTGGCGAACGGCAGGAGACAGCCCAACCAACTCAGTTGCGGTCAATTCGCGCACTCGATCCTGCAACCAGGTCAACTCATTGCGCAGCTGCCGCGTTTCCAGACAACGACGCACCACCGACAGGATTCGATCCTGGGTGAAAGGCTTCTCAATCACATCGCAAGCACCCTTGCGCATGGCCTCAACCGTGTTGGCCACTGTTCCGTAGCCGGTAAGGATGACCACATCCGCCGGAGGCGTGCCTTGACGCAGGGTCGGCAAGATGGAAAGGCCATCGGCGCCCTGCAGGTTAAGGTCTAAAAAGACTATATCAAAAGGCTTGCTCTCCAAGCGCCGCACAGCATCTTCCGCTGTCGAGGCACTTTCCACTGCCACACCTTCTGTTTGCAACAGGCTTCGCAAGCCTTCGCGAATACCTTCCTCATCATCAATGATCAGGACCCTTGGAAGCCCAGGGAAGTTCAGATTCTTCATCAGCCGACCTCTGTGTTTACTTTTTCTTCGATCTATTTTTGTCCAGGGATCCTTACGTTGATCACCTTGCCAAGGAGCCTTTCGGCAGGAAGGGGTGTTCTCCTTTTGGGCAGTTTCAAGAAAATCGCCAATTTCCTCTGCACCCCGACTGTGGCAGATCAAGAAACCGCCTAGGAGTCCGATGATTTAACTGCGGTCCACTGGGCCTTTGAACAAACCATCCACAATTAGAGAACGACAACTTAGAGGAAAACATGGGACTTAGAGTCAATACCAACATTGGATCCATCAACGCACAGCGCAACCTGAGCAAGGTCACTGAGCAATTGGGCGGCAGTTATCGCCGCCTGTCCACCGGCCTGCGCATTTCCACCGCATCCGACGACGCAGCCGGCCTGGCCATCTCCGAACGCTTGCGTTCACAGGTCCGCTCCTTGGATCAGGCCAAGCGCAACGCCAATGACGGCATCTCCCTGACCCAGACCGCTGAAGGCGCACTGGACGAGGTGAGTAACATCCTCATCCGTCTGCGTGAACTGTCTGTGCAGGCTTCCAACGGCACCGTTGGCAATGCTGACAAGGACACCCTGCAGCAGGAATTCTCCACCCTGGTCTCCGAAATTGACCGGATTGCCCAAAGCACCGAGTTCAACGGCATCAAGCTCCTGGACGGCAGCAACTCCAACGTCGCCTTCCAGGTAGGCGCCGGCGTCGACGCCAGCATCAACCAGATCGGTGTGAGCCTGGACTCGGTGAAGATCACCGACCTGAGCATCAACGGCCAGAGCATCGGCTCCGCCAATAGCAGCACTAGCAACGCCATCATTGCCATTGACACCACGATCAACACCGTCTCCAGCTTGCGTGGCACCCTGGGTGCGGCGCAGAACCGCCTCAGCTCCACCATCAACAACCTCTCAGTGCAGTCGGAGAACATCTCCGCCGCCAACAGCCGGATCCGCGATGTGGATGTGGCCTATGAGACCGCGCAGCTGACCCGGAACTCCATCATGCAGCAGGCTGCCATCTCGATCTTGGCCCAGGCCAACGCTCAGCCGCAGGCCGCCTTGTCCTTGCTCGGCTAAGGCAATGGCCACATTGGCCACCTAACCGACCGCAACTAGAAAGCGTGGGTGTCGCATTGCGGCACCCACGCTTTTTGCGTTGGCATGGGACCTAGCACTGACCCCGCTCAATCCTGCAACACTTTCCGCTCATGCATCGGCCAATACAGTCGATTTAGAGGTAGCAATCGTAAGGAGTTCACATGGCCTTAGTGATCAATACCAACATCGCCTCAATGAATGCTCAGCGCAACCTGGGCAAGGTGACACTGCGCTTGGCAGGCACCTACCGCCGCCTATCCACTGGCCTGCGCATAGCCACAGCAGCCGACGACGCCGCCGGCCTGGCCATCTCTGAGCGTCTGCGCGCCCAGATTCGCTCGCTGGACCAGGCCAAACGCAACGCCAACGACGGCATCTCCCTGGTGCAAACCGCCGAAGGCGCCTTGGACGAGGTGAGCAACATTCTCATCCGCCTGCGTGAATTGTCGATCCAGGCTGCCAATGGCACCGTCGGCGCCGCTGACAAGGACACCTTGCAGGAGGAGTTTGCCAGCCTGCGAGATGAAATCGATCGCATCGCCCGCAGCACCGAGTTCAATGGCATCAGTCTCTTGGACGGCAGCTCCAGCGTCCTGGCTTTCCAAGTGGGCGCTGGCACCGACCCAGCAGTGAACCAGATCTCCATGAGTCTCAGCCCCATCCTGAGCACCACCCTCAGCCTGGAGAACGCCGACATCGGTGCTGGCGGTGACACCGCAGCGGCCATCACTTCCCTTGATTCGGCCATCAACTCAGTGTCGTCCCTGCGCGGCCGCCTTGGCGCCACACAGAATCGACTAACCTCCACCATCAACAACCTCTCAGTGCAATCTGAGAACCTGTCTGCCGCCAACAGTCGCATCCGCGATGCAGACATCGCCCATGAGATGGCGCAACTGGCTCGCGACACCATTCTGCAGCAGATTGGCATCTCCGTGTTGGCACAGGCCAATGCCATGCCGCAGGCCGCTCTCGCCCTGCTAATTTAATTGCGCCGAGGGCTTAATGCTCACGACGCCTTGGCATGGCTGCAACATGTTGACTTCTTGTTCAGCCGCCCCAGGCGATGGCCAATTTCTGAGCAATTTCTCCCTCAACTGTATAAGGCCGCAACCCTTTCTTCCGACCATAGGCATGGCGCCCCTTGCGGGTGCTTTCAAAATACACAACTGAGAACGACAACCTAGGGGAGAACATGGGACTTAGAGTCAATACTAACATCGGGTCGATCAACGCGCAGCGCAACCTGAGCAAGGTCACCGACCAATTGGGCGGCAGCTATCGTCGCCTGTCCACCGGCCTGCGAATTTCCACTGCGTCCGACGACGCTGCCGGCCTGGCCATCTCCGAGCGCCTGCGCTCACAGGTCCGCTCCTTGGATCAAGCCAAGCGCAACGCCAATGACGGCATTTCCTTGACCCAGACCGCTGAGGGTGCACTGGACGAAGTGAGCAACATCCTCATCCGTCTGCGTGAACTGTCGGTGCAGGCTTCCAACGGCACCGTTGGCAACGCTGACAAGGACACCCTGCAGCAGGAATTCTCCACCCTGGTCTCCGAAATTGACCGGATTGCCCAGAGCACCGAGTTCAACGGCATCAAGCTCCTGGACGGCAGCTCCAGCAATGTCTCCTTCCAGGTGGGCGCTGGCGTGGATGCCAGCATCAACCAGATCGGCGTAAGCCTGGACTCGGTGAAGATCACCGACCTGAGCATCAACGGCCAGAGCATCGGCTCCGCCAATGGCAGCACCAGCAATGCCATCATCGCCATCGACACCACCATCAACACCGTCTCCAGCCTGCGTGGCACCCTTGGTGCGGCACAAAACCGCCTCAGCTCCACCATCAACAACCTCTCAGTGCAGTCGGAGAACATCTCCGCCGCCAACAGCCGGATCCGCGATGTGGATGTGGCCTTTGAGACCGCGCAGCTGACCCGAAACTCCATCATGCAGCAGGCTGCCATCTCGATCCTGGCCCAGGCCAACGCTCAGCCGAGTGCAGCCCTGTCGCTGCTAGGCTAAGACTTAGTCTGGCGACCCGTGGCTAGCCGGGATGGTGGCTAGCCACGGGTATGTCTTTTGCACTTCCCATCCGCCAGGCCGGGCCAAGGGAGGAAGCACATGGACATGAGCAACTCCAAACCTCTGGCTGGAATTCGCCAGGCGCGTGACGATCAAGTCAAGCCGCTGGCCCAGCAAGGCAGAGTCGGTCCCAGCAACAAGACAGAGGCTGCGGGTCAGGACTCCATGACGGATGACAGCCTTGGCAATGCCGAAGGGCAAAAGGACAAGGCCGGAGAAACCGCTAGCCAGCCGTCGACTGCAAACCAGAGCAGCTTGATTCTTCTGATGGAACAGCTGTCTGGAACTGTGGAATCTGGCAACACCCGGCTGGCCATTGAGGTGGATTACAACAGCATGCAGCCCCGCTTCCTGCTGCTGCACAAACAGACCGGGGAAGTGCTGCGGCTGATACCGGAAAAGGAATTCCTGCCACTGCTCAGAGAGCTGACGCAAAAGGCGGGAGTCCTGGTGGACAAGCGGGTCTAACCCGCCAGATCCGCTTTGGTCCGGCTCCGCATAACTCCGATACACAGGTAGGAAGAGAGCCAAGAAGCATGTCTATCAGTGGAATCACATTCAGCGGAATCGCCTCGGGTCTGGACACCGCAGCCATCATCAACGCCCTGGTAGCTGTTGAAGAACTGCCGATCAAGGCGCTGGAATCGAAGAAGCGCTCCTTGCAGGGTCAGAAGAACCTGTTTGGCAACTTTGAAGACCTGCTGAACAAGCTGAAGGAGGCTGCAGAAGGCATCAAGGAGTCGGACAACTTCTTGAAGCGCGCCGCCGCCACCGACAAGGAAGACTTCTTCACTGCCAGTGCTTCTGATACCGCCTTGCCGGGAACCTACGACGTGGAGGTCATGAGCCTGGCAAAGGGTCAGGTGGCAGCCTCTCTCGGCCGTGTCGATCGGGACACCACCATCGTCGGCAGCGGCGACATCGCCATCACCATGGATCCTGATGGCGCAGCTGACCCAAGCTTCGTAGTAACTGTTGCAGCGGGAACCGGCACCCTGAATGACATTGCCTCCGCCATCAACACTTCACCGGACAATGGTCCCAACGGTGTGCAAGCCAGTGTGTTGGACACAGGCCAGGACGGCGCCAACCGGTACAAGCTGGTGCTTACCAGCAAGGAAACCGGTGACACCGCCGACTTCAGTCTGGGTATTGGCGCCACCGATCCCGGTCTCATTGATCTGGTGAACGAACTGAATGCCGGCACTGCCTCCACCGCTTCCGATGCGGTTTTGAAACTGAATGGCATCCAGATCCAGCGAGATTCCAACACAATTTCTGACGCCATTGATGGCGTCACCATGAATCTGAAAGCCAAGGGCGAGGGCCTCGGCGACCAGGATGACCTGACCAAGCTCACCATCAGCACCGACTCGACCGCAACTGCCGAGCAAATCGAGGGCTTCGTGGAAGCCTACAATGCGGTAGTAGGCTTCGTCACCAACCAGAGTACGGTTGGCGAAAATGGTCAAGCGCAAGGCGCCCTGTTTGGCGACATCACCTTGCGCAATGTGCGTTCAACCCTACGCAACATCATGGGCTCCCAGGTGGACACTGGCGATGACGCCTTTGCCCTGCTCAGTCTCGTAGGCTTCAAATCAGAAGTCGACGGTACGCTGACCTTTAATAAGGGCGAGTTCGAGGAGTCCCTCAGTGAGAACGCAGATGCAGTGCGCAACCTGTTCTCCAAGCCCGGCTCCGGCATTGCCGACCGCCTGTTTGAAACCATTGACACCTATACGGACATCGTCGACGGCATCTTCAAGTCACGCAAAGACTCATTTGACCGACAAATCAAACGAGCCGACATACAGATCGACGAGAAAGAAATCCGCCTGGAGAAGTTTGAAGTACGGCAACGCCAACGATTTGCCGCCCTTGAAGAATTGATGGGTAAACTGCAATCACAGGGCAGTGCCTTCTCCGCCATCCAAGCTCAACTCTTCTAACAATTACAAGATCCCCCAATGAGTTATAGCAACGCCGCCGCAGCCTATCGCAGCAACGCGATCCTGACTGCCTCCCCCGAAAAACTGATCAAGATGCTCTATGAAGGTTTGATGCAAAACCTGGAACGGAGCCGCCTCGGCCTGGAAGACCCCGCCACCCGCAGCAGCGAGGAGGTGGGTATTGCATTGAGCAAGGCCTTGGGCATCGTTTCCGAACTTCGCACTGCTTTGGATCACGAAGTGGGCGGCGAACTCAGTGAGCGCCTGGACTCTCTCTACACCTACAGCATTGAAAAGATCTCCGAAGCCAACATCCAGCGGGATGCCAAGCACGTGGAACAGGCCTTGACCGTACTGCGCACTTTGAAGGAAGGATGGGATGGCGTCATCCCCAACTAATTCCATTCTGGCGGAGCTTTGCAGCCAGTACCAGCAGGCCTATACGGCCCTGGAGCAGGACGACCTTGGCTCTGTAAAGAACTGCATCGACAAAGCAGAGTCGCTGGCCACTGAGCTTCGCGGCCTGCAATCACCGGAAGCAGTCAACCAAGAGCTGCTGCAAAGCGCAAAGGACCAGCATGGCAAGCTCTGCCTGGCTATGAGCCAGGCACGCAGTCAGGCCAAGGGTCAACTTGAACGCACTGGTCAGGGACGCAAGGCCCTGAAGGGCTACGGCAACCGTAGCACGCCCACCAGCGACCTGGGCACGGCCTAAGCCGCTGGTGTAAGCCCCGCGCTAAACGCAGGTGCTCAACGCTAAACGCAGGTGCTCAGGTTGTAGCTGGCGTCTTCGTTCTGCGGATCAATGCTGATGGCCTTGTTGAAGCAACTGGCAGCTGCCTGCTTGTTGTTCAGCTTGAACTGGCAAACCCCGCGGTTGTTCCAGGTCTCGGCATGGTTGGCATCAATCTCCAGGGAACGGCGGAAGCACTCGTCGGCTTTCGCGTACTGCTCTTGGCCAAACAGCACCATGCCCAGATTGAACAAGGCATCGCCATTGTTGGGTTGCGCCTGCAATAGCAACTCAAAGCACTCAATGGCACCGACATCGTTGCCTGCCACATAGCGAGCGAAACCCAGCTGGTTCAAAACCTCCAAGTTGCCGGGCAACATGCTCAATGCGGCTTCAAGATGAATCACTGCATCGCTGTACATCTGCTGCGCCATGTAGGCTTCCGCCGAAGTACGATGAATGGTGGCCAATTTCTGGCCCAGATCCTGTAGGGAGCTCACCACCTCAGCTTTGACTTGTTCGTTTTCAGGAGTCACCACCAGCGGTGGTGGATTCTGAATCCGATTGGGAATGGGTTCGAAACCACTGGAAGCAATGCCAGTGCCGATATTTTGCTGCTGATCTTTCGTCTGCATAATCTCTAATTCTCCTTCACTAATTGCCCCCCACAAAGGGAGCTCAATACTTTCTTCAACTGTCTAGATTCAAATTCCAAGCCACGCTGGTTGAACAAGGAAATTGCCTTGTCACCCATTGCCTGTGCCTGATCCACCAAGCCCATCTTCAACAAAATCAAAGTGGCCTGATTACAGGCTCCCGCAGCCTCCGGGTTTGACTTCAAGAAAGCGGTCAAGGTTGCCAACGCCCCTTGCAAATCGCCTTCGTCAAACTGCATGCGAGACAACACCAGATGGGTAACTTCGTAGGCGGAATTCAGGGTCAAGGACTGCTGCAACATGCGCCTGGCTTTTTGCCGATCACCCTTGGCCAGGTATGCCTGAGCAATTCCGGTGATGGACACATAGCTGGTCACCCCTTCTTGGATCGGCACAATGAGCACCTGATCACGGAAGGCCAGGCAGCGTTTGTAGTGCTGAATGGCAGCATCGCAGTGTCCCGCGGCCAGCTCCAATCCAGCAGCTATGTAGTGCAGGTTGGGAGTCGCCGTAAATTTCCGCAAGGCTGTCTCAATGATCCGCATTGCCTCTTCGGGCTGTTGGGCGCGATTGTATTCCAAGGCCAACAGCGCCCCGATCTCGCCGGCGTAGGGAATCGTTCGCGGCATGCCGGGCGGCATGGCACAGACAAGATCAAAGGCCTGCCTTAGACAGTCCTTGGCCTGGCCCCAGCGTTCCGTTGTTCGCCTGAGGAAGTCGCCATACTTATAGAGGGCATAGACATCCTCTGGTGTGTCTTCAATCTGCAGCTGAAACAAGCGCTCGTTCCGCTCATTCTTGCCCTTCGATTCCATCACCCGATCCAGGTAACCCTGATGATCCACGACGATATCCGACACTACCAAGGCCATCCCATCTTTGTCACCGGCAGCAACTAGAGTAGGAGTGATTTGCTCATGAATCCGGTTTTGCCAAAGCACACCGGGAAGACGGCGAAACAGCCGCACCATAATGACGCCTGTGGTTTCCGCATCCGTGTAGGTGTTGTGAAAGTTGAGGTGATAACCCACCACGCCGGGGTCACGCAGCAAGCTGCGAAACTCCTCGTGCTGCTCAACCCGAATGGATTCATCCCCATCCAGAGACAGCACCCAATCTCCTTTAGCCTGCGCCAAAGCCACATTGCGGGCCTCGGAGAAGCTTTCCTGCCAAGGATGATGCAGGACCTTGGCACCGAAGGACTGGGCTATCTCAACGGTGCCATCCGTTGAACCCGTGTCGACGATGATCATTTCATCCACCACGTCCTGCACACTTGCCAGACAGGCCGCCAAGAACTCTTCTTCGTTCTTGGTGATCATGCAAAGGCTGACCCGAGGTTCACGACCTTGCCATTGGGCAACTTTCACATTGTCTTGACGACATTGCGGGTCTAGCTGCGATGGATGCTCATGCGATTCACCCTCCACCGCCTGCCACTTGTCGAACAGCTGCTGACTCTCTTCCTTCAACAATTTCGGATCTGGCGAGGCCATTGACACAGACTGCATACCACCACTGACACCGTGCACAGCATGAGCATGGGTGCCCAAACGCATCAGCCAATCCTCGTAGGCAACCGCTACGCAGCGCCAATGGTCAGGTATTGGACCCGCCACCAACCAATCATGGCGCGTTGCCATCAAACCGTTGAGGTCACCGGGCTGCGCCAGCTCCTCGTCATTCCCCGGTGCTGCAGGCGACAGATCCACCCGCGCCAGAAGGGTGCGAAACAAGCTGACATCCACTTGACTCCCCGCTCGCAGGAACCAGAGGATCTCACCGCTGGATCGAGGTAAGGCCTTATTGATGGCCTGCCCCTCATCTTCACCCTGACAGGTGACGATCTCCCAATTTTCCGGCAAGAAGGCGCGCAAACACCGCTCGGTCTGCCCTTGCTCCTGTGGACCGCCCGGCCCCAGCAACACGCTGCCTTCTTTCACAGTGCTTTTTCGCGCCACCAGCCACCACCGATTGGCGGGCACCTGGCCCACGTACGACAGGGCCAGAAAGCCATTGCTGATCATCTGCCTGGCACAGTCAGGACCAACTTCGTTGGGCATGGCCGGCACCTGAATCACATCCTGCACCAACAAACCCGCCTGCGCCAAACCGCGCAGCACTCTGGGGCCATGCACACGACGCTCCACCTGAGTCACCGAACCAAAGGGATCCAGATTGCCAGTGCGACCTTCCAGCAGAAAGCGCAGGGAACGCGGTCCCTGCAGGTTTTCCATGTCCACCAGCAAGAGCCCCTGATCCTGCAGGTGTGCACAGGCATCCGCCAGGAAGGCATCCAGCCCACCCAAGGATTCCACAAGCCCTTCCACCAGGATGGTGGAATAGAGCCCTTCAGGAATGCGCAGGAATGGCCCGTCCTGTTCCCCTTCAGCGGGCAGACGCAGAACCCTGGCTCCCTGTGCAGGGAGCTCTTGCAGATTGTCGACGTAGCCGCCGAACCCTCTGGGCTTCAAGGGGTCCGCAATATCCAATAGTGATCCTTTGCCGTAACTGGGGTAAACAATGGTCTTCCCCGGCAACAACTATCGACCGTATGGGCAGTTCGACTTCAGTTGCGACCAAAGGGAGGCTTATGAACGATCAAGAGCTGCAACAAGCCCTGCGCCAAACCACCCGCTTCAAGCAGTTCCAACATGTTGAACATTGCGACAGCAGCCAGGCCCTGGCGCAGGCAAGCGTGCAAGAAAGCAACAGTGCCACTCCACTTGCCACCCCACTGGAGTCCGGACTGTTCTGGGCCGACCATCAAAGCCAGGGACGAGGTCGACAGGGACGGGTCTGGCAAGATGCTGCGGACCAGGATCTGGCCTTCACCTGCCTGACCATCCTGCGCCAACTCCCCTCACCGGTAAGCCTGGCTGGCGCCGTGCCGGTAGCCCTGGTGCAGGCATTGGAAGCCTGCATGGGCATGCAACTGCAGATCAAGTGGCCCAATGACCTGCTCTGCAATGGCCGTAAACTCTGCGGCATCCTCATCGACAGCCACAGCCACAAACCCAGCGCCCAGAACAGTCAGGCGGTGCAACTCATCGGCATTGGCATCAATGTGAACCGCAGCCAGTTTCCAGAGGAACTGCAGGACCTGGCCACTTCCATGGCCCTGGCCACCGGTTGCGAATTCGATCGCCACGAACTGCTGCTGCGCCTCTGCCAAAGCCTGGAACAGAGCTTTCAGCAACTGGAATCCGGACAGACCCAGGACCTGGAATCCCTCTTCGCCCAGCGCATGGGCCTGCTGCATAAACAGGTCACCATCACCACCGGCAAGGAAGAGCTGCGGGGACAGCTAAGCCATCTGGATTTCCACCATGCCACCTTGGCCGACGGCCGCCAGGTGAGCCTGGCACATGTGCTCAGGTTGCAGGCTTAGCCTGATCCTGCACCATGGACAGCATCCTGGTCTCAAAGCTGAGGATGCGCATGGGCACCGGCCCAGTCACCAGGCGGTGTAGCTTTTCCCGATCGCTGCGCTGGGCGTAGAGCATGGGATAGCCGCGGTAACGCAGGTAACAGTTCATGGCGATGAAGGCCATGGTCATGTTGAAGTCCGGAAATGGCGCAATGCGGGCAAAGCGCCAAAGGATGCGGCAGGCCTGCCGCACCGGATGCAATGATCGGAAACGCACCGGGTGGTCCAGGTAGCAGTTTTCCAGATTGAAGGCATCCAACAGATTCGAGACCTCTTCCGGCTTGGGATAGTTGACGTAGACCACGGCGTCCCAGGGCATGTCCCGGCGCAGGCGGTTGTTGCGGAAGCGGGCCACATCCTTGCTGAGCAGCTTGAACAGCTCGGCCATGAACCAACCATCCGGCGGCCGCCCCGCTGCCGTAACATCCTGCAATCGTTGCAACACCCGATGCAGCCCGATGATCAGGGCATGCTCATGATGATCCGGGTCAAAGCGACTTTCCTCACCAGCCAACACCACCTGCACGTCCGCCGGCCGGATGTGCAAGCCCCGCAAACCCAACATGGAGGCGATCCACTCGCGCCGGTCCACCTCGGGCGTGATCGGCAAATTTTCAGCAGCTGACAGGTCAGCAGCCAAGGCCTTCTCCACTTCCTGCTGGGCCAGTCTTTCCGCCAAGGTCAGGTCCAAGCGCTGGAGGACGGTCAATTTCAGGGGGTCGACTTGGGCACTCATGATCCAATCCTTCTTTCGGCATCCACTGGGGCCTACTCTAAGAAAGACATGGCCATCAAAGAAGAAACTCGCCGCTCCCGAAAGTCCCGAAAGCCCCGCCGACTGCTGATCGGCGGGATCGTGTTCATCACCCTGGTGCTGGCCATCCTGCCTGTCATCCTCAGCATGGACTGGGCGCGACAGCGCCTTGCCACCGAGCTGAGCGCGCAACTGGGCACCCAGGTCTCCGTCGAATCCCACAGCCTGGGCTGGTTCTCCGGCTTACAGATGCAGGGGCTGGAGATCGCCAACCCCCCGGGCTTTCCCCAGGACCAACCCCTGTGCCGGGTGAAGGAACTGCAGGCGGACTGCAACATCTCCATTCTGTTCTCCCAACTGCTGCGGGTGGACAGTGAGGTTCAGGGGCTGGAACTGCGAGTGCACCAACTGGCCGACGGCAGCAGCAACCTGGAGGCTTTAGGCGCAAAGCAAGAGGAAGAACAAGAGCCAGAACCGGCAGTCGAGGATGAACCGGCACCGGAAGCAGAGGACAAGGAACAGGGACTGAAGTTCCAAACCCTGGACCTGGATCTAAAGGACTCTTGGATCCAGTTCAGTCATGCAGACTTGGGAGTGCTGGAAACCATGGAGCACCTGAACCTGGACCTGCACATGTTCCGCAAGATGATCACCTGCAACCTGAGTAGCGCTTCGCCAAACCTGCAGTTGGAGCTATCCCATTCTGAGCTGTCCGATTATCCAGATACGGGCTTGGATCAAATAGAATTTGCGACCCAGGACCTGCAGCTGGCCAACTACCAACCCTTGCTAACTTGGCTCATGGGCGAGGACTTTCCACTGCAGGAGATGCAAGGCCTGGTGAGTGGCAAGCTCAATGGTGCTTATACGCATTCCAATGGCGTCAGCATCCTGAGTGGCGACTTGCAAATCGAGAAACCCTTGCTGGCAGGCAAGCTGGACCAGGAGTTCCGACTGCAGGCAGAACGCTGGGAGCTGCGACCGCACATTATTTTGCAGCAGGAGTCTGAAGGCACCAGCAAGGTATTCCTGGACAACTTCTTCATGGACCTGGGTTTCCTGCAATTACAGGGCTTGGACCGCAAGGAGAAGGATGCGGTGGGCCTGCAAGTGAATGTGGACCTGGGACAACTGGCCGCCACCAACCTACCCGGCACTCAGGAGCTGCGTGGACGAAAAGGTCAATTGGAAGGAGAGGTCAGCCTGCCCTTGGACTGGCCCGGCTGGCAGTCGGAGAACATGGCCAAACTCTTGCCGGAGGAAATTCTGCGCCAGTGCCTGGCCAAAGCCAAGGTGAGCTTGGACAGCTACGAGATTGCCGGCTTGCAGCTGCAAAACTTCAAAGGTGACCTGAGCATGCGAGATGGTCAGCTCAGCCTGCAGACCACAGAAGGGGGCACCCTGAATGGCGGACCCTTCAACCTGCAGGTGCAGGCCCAGCCCTTTGCCGGCGAAGACCTGCCCACCCAGGTCAAACTGTCCTGGCACGACGGCCAGCTCAAAGGCGACGCGGTGGAAATCCTGCGCTACGTGGTGCCCCTGTTTGCCGGCCTGGATCTGCGCCAGCCCCTGGACCTGCAGGGCATCTTCGATGGCGAACTGGAACTACGCGGCCCCGCCCTGAAAGCCGACGCCGCATCCTGGTTGCAGTGGGGCAACCTGTGGGAGGGTGATGGTGAGATCAAATTGCGGGATGGCAGCTTCTCGCCATCGCAGCAGTGGCAGGGCTTATTGGAACTGGCGGGACAACGGGGTCGGATCAACTTCAACGACATCCATAGCAAGTTCAAGATCCAGCAGGGCTCGGTGGAAACCAGCCTGATGAAGTTCAACAGCAAGGCGGCTTCCTATGGCCTGCGGGGCAAAGTCACTTTGGCTGGCGCCCTGGATTACAAGGCTTCCATCCCCGAACTGCTGAAGGGTCACCGGGACGGCGAACACCTCCTGCGCTACCTGGGCGAGAACTCCAGGGAAGCAGGCATCTCCGGCACTCTGGACCAGCCGAAACTCAGCATCCCCAAACTCTCCGACCTGCTGCAGGATGCGGCGCAGGGTGCCTTGCAGAAAGGCATCGAAAAGGAAGTGGAAGGCGCCCTGGAGAAGGCACTGGATAAGCTGCTGAAGCGGAAGAAGAAAGAAAACTAACCCTTCTTACAGATGGCGGTCCACATCCATCTGATCGTGCAGCACTCGCCGGATACTCACCGTTGCAGCGGTGAATTTGTAGAAGATCACATGCCGCCCGGAACGGATTGACCAGTAGCCAGCACCAATAGCTTCCCGAGACTTGCCGCATTCTGGTTTCTCCCCAAGCTGTAGAATCGCTCGACCAAGCTCCAGAAGGTAGCGGTCGGCTTGGTCCTCTCCCCACTGTTTGTAGGTGTAGTGCCAGATTTGATTCAGGTCTTCGCGTGCACGCGGACGCTTTTGGATCTCACGCATTCAAACCCGCTTGCTTACGGGCTTCTTGGATGATTTCCTCCATATCGAGGGGGGTATCTTCACCGCTTTCTTCGCCCTCGATCAAGGCTTGGCGCAAAGCTTCAAGCTTGCGCTCGTGCTCTTCCAGCAGCCGAAGACCTGCACGAACGACCTCGCTTGCGTTGTCGTAGCGCCCGTTGTTGATCCTGTCGCTGATAAAGCCCTCGAAGTGATCTCCAAGGGACATGCTGGTGTTCTTGGCCATGTTGTTCTCCTTCCCCTTTATATCATATGTACCAGATATTGGTATTCATCGGCAGGTCGAGGATCTCGCGATATCCCCGAGGTCTAAGGGGAGAATCGTTCGCATGCCCGAGGAGGTCACGGGTTCTGGGCGCAAATGCCAAGGTTTTTCACACGCGCCCCCGAGTCGACCAGATGAATAACCTTCTTAAAACGTCGGCAATTGTATATTTTTGCATACATTTTCATAATGCGCGCCATGGCGCATCCCGAACTCACCCAGGGCCAACTCCAGCGGGCAGGCATAGGGACGTTCTTTCGGCCCCGAGATCTGGAGCCGCTCGGCATTGGGCAGGCCCAACTGCGACAGCTCGCCGCAAAAGGAGTCGTCGAAAAGATCTCGCGGGGCCTCTATCACCTGGCCGCGGCAGAGCCCACAGAGTACTACACCCTAGCCGCCGTCTGCGCGCGGGTACCCGAGGCCATGCTCTGCCTCCTCACAGCCCTACGTTACCATGAGCTCGGCAGCCAACTTCCACGAGAGGCATGGATCGGCATCGCTCGAAATGCCAGGACACCATACCTCCCGGAGCTGCCAATCCGTGTCGTCCGATTCAATCCAGCCCAGCTCCAATACGGCGTGGAGGAAATTCGGCTAGAAGGGGTTCCAGCTCGCATCACCAATCCGGCCCGAACCGTGGTTGACTGCTTCCACCCCTGGAAACTCCGCCTCGTGGGCAAGGATGTCGCCCTTGAAGCGCTACGCGAAGTCATCAACCAACGCAAAGCCACCCCAGACGAAATCGCGCGGGCCGACGAAGCCTGTCGCACCAGCAAACACACCTCCACCATCACACCTTACCTGGAGGCCCTGTCTCAATGACGGACCCGAGTGAAGCCAAGGACGACCCATTCTCTATAGGGAATGGCTCATAAGCAGCCACCAACCATCCTCATATTGGTGAGCGGCAAAGTCTACAACCGCAGCCCAGTGCTGGCTCGCTTGGGCAAATCCCATGATGGGATCTTGCTCGCCGGCTGCGCTTGCACGGGCGCTGCAGGTGCTGGCGCTGCTTGCGAAGGAATGACCGGCTCAGCCGCATTCTTGATCTGCTGCTGCGCCAATTCAATCCAACGGGCCAGCTCCTGGTTCTCCCCTTGCAGAGCCTGAGCCTTTTGTAACTGCGGTAAGGCGTCCTGCCAGCGGCCGGTGGTGCCATAGCACATGCCAAGACCAAACAAGGCTTCAGCATTGTTGGCTTCCAGCTTCAGCAGAGTCTGGTAGCAGGCCTCCGCCAGGTTCACATCGCCACTCTGCAACAGCACAGTGCCAAAGTGGAAGTAGAGTTCCGCCCTGGCTGGCAAACTCTGGCTGGCGCAACGAGCCAGATCCCCGCCCTGCACACCCAGGGGCATGCGAATCTCAGCAATCTGACTGCGGCTGGCTTGCAGGATCCAGGTCTCGCCTTCGACGATGTCGCCGACACTGTCGATCTGGAATCCACCGATCAGGTTGATGAGTTCCATGATGAACTGCGGCGCATAGGCAGAGGCCTGGGTATCGCCGTTCCACAGCACCAGAATCAGCTTGCCGTTCTCCTTCAACAGGCGCCGCCAACAGCGGATGCTGCTGATGATGTCTTGCTGGCCTTCCAAGCCACAGATGCTCAGCACCGTGTCCACAGTTGCATCGCCGGTGGCAGCCGCCGCCGCCGAGTCATGCTCGATGACCTGGGCAATGCCCGGAATGCTGATGGGGCAGGCGCCCTGAAAGGCGACACTGTGGCCGCTGATGAGTGGGGTGATGGCCGCGATCTCGCGACTCCAATCCTTTGCCGTCATGATTCCTCCGGTTCGCCGACTGTCGGCGCTGGCTTATCGTCGCCATGCCATGGCCGGCTTGAGGAATCTATGCAACAGCCTGTTGCATTTGCCGCAGTGTGCAAAAATACAACAGGCCGTTGTGGGGACCGGGAATGTTCGGTCTACAGCTCCTTGGCGTGCGCCGCCAGGTAGCTGGCAATGCCCTTTGCATCTGGCTTGATGGCATCCTTGCCCTTGTTCCAGTTGGCAGGGCAGACTTCGCCGTGCTCTTCGTGGAACTGCAGGGCATCCACCATGCGCACCGCTTCGTGCACATTACGGCCGAGGGGCAGATCATTGACGATCTGGTGGCGCACCAAACCTTGCTTGTCGATGAGGAACAGGCCACGGTAGGCAATTGCACCATCGCCGGTGAGCACGTCATAGTCCCTGGCGATGCTCTTGGTAATGTCGGCTACCAATGGGTATTCGATGTTGCCAATGCCACCGTTCTCCACCGCCGTGTTACGCCAGGCATGGTGGGAGAAGTGCGAGTCAACAGACACGCCCAGAACCTCACAGTTGCGCTCCTTGAATTCGCCCATGGCGTTGCTGAAGGCAATGATTTCAGAGGGGCAGACGAAGGTGAAGTCCAGAGGATAGAAGAACAGCAGGGTGTACTTGCCCTTATAGTCCGACAAGCTCTTCTCTTGGAAGCTGCCGTCGGGCATGACGAATTGGGCTTTGAAATCGGGGGCTGGTTTACCAACAAGGACGCTCATGGGGTCTTTCCTCTCGTGTTACTGAATTTTTGAAGTTGAAGGGCCTTGGTATAGGGCAAGGGCCCGGGCAGACAAGGGCGACCAGGGAAGGAATCCCAGGGAAGGAATCAAGGAATGGCCAGGGCCGCCGACAGGGCTGCTCCTTCCAGGGTGGAGGGCAGGCCAGTGGCCGTCCATTCACCACAGACCCTCAGGTTCTGCAGACCGGGAAAGGCTCCCGGCGCCAAACGCTGACTGTCCATGTCGGGCGTCGCCAGGAAGGTAGCCCGAGACTCCTGCACCAGACGCCAGCTGCAGTCCGGACTCAGGCTCAAGCTTGGAAAACATTGCTGCAATTGCTCTTGCGCCAAGTCCTGGATGGCCTGGGCACTCATGTCCTGCAGGCTGGTGGCAGCATCCGCAATCATCACCAACTGGTTGTTGGGCTGGCCCGGCGTGCGATAGAGGTAATGGAATGGCTCGGCCCCCAGCATGTAACAGAGCGGCCCGGGGATGGCCTGCAGATCCTGCGGCCCGGCGTCCAGGTACAAGGAGAGCAGGGGCGAAGACTGCAACTGCAATCCAGGCAGCTGGCGGTCCGGCGGCAGCAGCCGGGCCAGGGCATGCCAAGGCAGGGCTGAAACCAACAACACATCCTCGGCCAGGCTGACCCGCTCTTCATTGACCCGCTCTTCATTGACCCGCTCATGGTTAGCCAAGTGCAAGGCCGTCACCCGCTGATCTTGCGTTTCCAAAGCCTTCACCGCTTTGCCCAGGTGCAGGTTGGCACCCTCAGCCTGCAAGAGCCGTTGGGCTGGAGCACCCAGGATGTCCTGCCAGGATGCAGTGGGCAACCAGATGGCGGCAGCACTGGCCCGCCCGGTGAAGGCAATGCGCAGGCAGGCGAGGAAAGCCTCCGCTGAAATCTGCGCCGGGCTGGCATTCATCACCGCCTTGCACAGTGGGTCCCAGAGGTATGCCTGGGGCGCCCCCTGTTGCCCATGCTTGTTGAGCCATTCGGCAAAACTCATTCCCGCCTTGGCCTTGCGCAACACTGCTGCCATGCCCCGCATGGCACGCAACTTTTCGCCGGCACGCATGCCAGCGAAGCGCAACAAGGCCAAGGGCATGGCCATGGGCGTGGGCAGTGCGGGTAACTTGAGTTGCTGCACCTGCCCGCCGGGCAAGGCATAGGTCAGGGACAGGCTTGCTTGTTTTTCAAACCGCCCCTCGCTGCCCAGCCGCCGAAGCAAGGCACGAAAGTGCGCATAGCAACCCAGCATGACATGTGGTCCGTTGTCGCGCTGACGACCCAGACGCTGGTCAGGCACCGCAAATGCCCGCCCGCCCAGATGGCGGTGTGCCTCATACAAGTCCACGGCGTAACCTTGATCCAACAGGCGCAAAGCCGCTGCAATCCCCGCCGCCCCACCACCCAGGACCAGAGCCTGTTTCAACGCCGACCCCGCATTCTGGTGCGCAGAGCCAGATAGAGCTTTTGCCATCGTGGCACCCGCGGCAGGGGCGCTCGCAGGTCACCAGCACGGCGATACACTGCCTGCAACAACTGCCGGTACACCGCACCCATGATTTCCGCCGCCATCAATCCCGCCGGGGTCGGTCGCCTGAAGGCAGCCGCCGCCTTGGCATAGTGCTGCTCCGCAACAAGACCCAATTGCTGCACCAGCTGGTGCATGGGACCGTCCTTGGCATAGGCCGAGTCCGGTCCCGATCCCGACAGCCAGGCAAGCTCTTGCCCGGCGGGAACACCTAAGGCCTGCAGCATGTCCTGCGGGGCATAGACCCGTCCCACTTCCGCATCCCGGCGCAGATCACGCAGGATGTTGGTGAACTGCAGGGCCTTGCCCAAGGACTCGGCGTAGACACTGTCCTTACCTGGATCACCACCCAGCACCGGCAGACAGGCAAGGCCCACCGCTGAGGCGGCCTTGTAGCAATAATTCTCCAGGCTTTGCAGGTCCGGGTACTGGCAGGCCTGCAGATCCATGGCCATCCCCGCCACAATTTCCTGCAAGTGGCTCTGTTGTACACCGAACTGCTGCGCTGCCTGACGGATCCCCTGCCCCACTTTAGTCTGGGGGATGTCGGTCTGGGGCTGACTCTGTGTCGCATAGGCCAGAGCCAACTCCTGCCGCCAAAATTCCAAACTGGCTTCACCCTGGGCCGGACTCGCCGCATCATCCACGGCATCATCCACCACCCGGCAAAAGGCATAGATGCTGGTGAGAGCGGCACGCCGAGGCGGTTCCAAGACCAGGAAGGAGACCAAGAAGCTGGAGCCGGAGCGCCGGGTGATCTCTTCGGGAGTCAGGGGAGCGGCCAGAGGAAGGGTCATGGGTAGGGTCACTGGAAGGCTGCCGGCATTTTAGGGCTCAGCAGCGCCAAACCCAGGACCTGCAACTTTTGTCGGCGCCGCAGCCGGATGTGTTGGGCCAGGACGTCGTACTGCTGCGCTTGAATTTCCTGCAAGACATGGGCTGCACCCCAAAGGATGGCCCGGAGTTCCAGACGCAGGCGACCACTTACCATCTGTGTCAGCGGCCAGCCCGCACGAAACATGCCTGCTATACGCTGGGCCCAATGCTGCACCAGGGCCAGCACTTCTGCACTGGCCTGGGAGGCTCGCAGATCGGTCTCTTGCACGCCAAAGCGCCGCAGGTCTTCCTGTGGAAAATACAGCCGATCCCGTTGCAACAGATCTTCGCGAATATCCTGCAGATGATTCAACAACTGCAGACCAGTGCAGATTTGATCGGAGAGCGCGTCCCGCGCCGGAGTGGCCTGACCGAAGACCCGCAGCACCAGACGCCCAACTGGATCGGCGGAAAGTCGGCAGTAATCCATCAACCCGACTTCGTCATAGCGATTCACCTTCAGGTCCTGGGCAAAGGCATCCAACAGATCCAGAAACAACTGCTGGGGGAGCTGGAATTGCTCAATGGTGGCGGCCAGGTCTTGAAACAGCAGCACAGTTGGCTGAGTCTGCGGCTGAGGTTGCAGGTGGGCACAGAATGAATCCCGATAGTCCTGCAGCATGCGCTCGTCCTGCTGCTCGTCCGCTATGTCATCAGCGGTTCTGGCAAAGGCATAGATACGGTGGATGTGGCGACGCAAGGAACGGGGCACCAACCAGGAACCCACAGGGAAGTTCTCATAGTGCCGACCAGCCATGGCCATGAAGTCGGCGCGTTCGGAAAGCTCTGGACTCATGACACTCATGGCGAAAGGAAAAGCTCGGTAACCAATGCGGCCCTATCCACACAGCCAAAGGGCCGGCACAGGAATAAGCTCGTCTTTACCGCGCCCTGACTGGCGTCAGATTTGGTCGCGACAACGGAGCGGAACCACAGACGTAGCCAAGCTACGTCGAGGATTCCGCGACCGAGGAACGGCCGAAGATGGCGTGAGTCAGGGATGCGCAAAGGCGAGATCATTTTTACGCAGGCCCCAAGCAACATCCATAGAGAGGACAAAACGGTGGAATTTGATCTAGACACATCTGAAGAGCTTTCTGATTACGTTAGTGTGCCGGTGGGCACCTATCTTTGCCAGATCACGGAAATTCGTGAACGCAGCACCCGCAGCGGCGACCCACTCTGGGCCCTCTGCCTGGTGGTGGCAGAGGGGGAATACGTGGGCCGGCACGCCGCCTGGGACAATCTGGTGTTCTCCACCCGAGGACTCAGCCGAGTGCGCCGGGTCTTCCAGGCCCTGGGCCTGCCCTACCAGGGCAAGGTCCAACTCAGCCCCACAGACCTGAAGGTCTTGGTGGAAGTCCGGCCGGCAGAATATGCCAACGCCAGCGGCACCCTGATCCGCCGCAATGAAGTGCCCTATGATGGCTACAGTCAGATACCCAAACAGAGCACTGCAGAACCGGGCGACGATCCCGTGCCTTTTTAGGGGGTGACGTTAGCATTGGGTCAAGTGGACTCCTTAGCACGCGTCGAAGAACTCCGCCGCCAGATCCGGCGAGCAGATCACCTGTACTACAACCTGGGGCAGCCGAAGCTGGCAGACTCTGCCTACGACGAGTTGTTCCGGGAACTGCAGAGCCTGGAACAACAGCATCCGGAGCTACAAAGTGAGGACTCCCCAACCCAGCGCATCGGCAGTCCCTTGGCCTCGGGCAGCGGCTTTGCCAAGGCCAACCACCTGTTGCCCATGCTCTCCATCGCCTCATTGCACACGGAAGAAGAGGTGCAGGACTTTGTGGAACGAGCCCGTCGCCACTTGAAGTTGCCAGAGGATGAGGATCTTTCCTTCGTGGTGGAACCCAAGTACGACGGGGTGAGCGCCAGCCTGCTGTACGAGAATGGTCAATTTGTGCGCGGCCTGTCCCGCGGCGATGGTAGCCAAGGCGAAGACATCACCCGCAACCTGCGCACCATTCGCAACCTTCCCTTACAGCTTATGGGGAAAGGGCCTTTTCCAGCGGTGATCGAGATCCGTGGCGAAGTCATTCTCAGCCAATCCGCCTTTGCCCGCATGCAGGAGACGGCCCAGACTCCCTTCCGTAACCCGCGCAATGCGGTGGCCGGCAGCCTGAAACTGCTGGACCCACTGACCGTGGCCAAGCGACCCATGGAATTCATCTGTTGGGGAGTGGGCCAGATGCAGGATCTCCAGGTAGAGAGCTATGCAGAATTGCAAAAGCTGCTGCAGGGCTACGGCTTGAAGGTGGCGGAGCAAACCGCCGTGGTGGAATCCCTGGCAGAAGTTCTGACCTTCCATCACGACCTGGAAACGCGGCGCAACGCTATCCCCTATGAGATGGACGGCATCGTCGCCAAGGTCAATTCCCTGAACCTACAGCGTCGATTGGGCCGCACCGCCCGCGCTCCTCGCTGGATCCTGGCCTATAAGTTTGCCCCGCGACGCACCTTGACCCAGGTGCTGGACATCGACGCCCAGGTGGGACGCACCGGCGCCATCACACCGGTGGCACACTTGCAACCGGTGGATCTGGCTGGCGTCACCGTGCGCCGCGCCACCCTGCACAACTGGGATTTGCTGCAGGAACGAGATGTGCGCATTGGCGATCAGGTGGAAATCGAACGAGCCGGCGATGTGATTCCAGAAGTGATCCGTGTGTTGACGGAGAAACGCGCCAAGGATTCCAAGGCGCAGCAGCCACCCACTGCCTGTCCCACTTGCCAAAGCCAGCTGGAGAAGGAGGGCGCCTTCCTCTACTGCGTCAACCTGGAATGCACGGCGCAGATCAAGGGCAGGATCGTGCACCTGGCCTCGCGCAAGGCTTTGGACATTGCTCGACTGGGTCCCAAGTACGTGGACCAGTTGCTGGAAGCAGGCGTGCTCAAACGACCGGAAGACATCTTCACCCTGGCCGACCAGGCTGACGCCATCCTTGCCTTGGAACGCTGGGGCGACAAGTCCTATGAGAAGCTGGTGCAGGAGATCAACAAGGCCAAGGAGCCCGAGTTGCACCGCCTGATCTACGGCCTGGGCATTCGCCACGTGGGTGAACAAACGGCCAAGGATCTAGCCGACAGCTTTGACAGCCTGGAAGCCCTGCAACAGTCTGACCTGGAACACTTGCAACATGTGGAAGGCATCGGGCCTGAAGTCGCCCAGTCCATCACCAACTTCTTTGCTGTCGAAGGCAACCAACGTTTTCTGGCCAGCGCCAAGGAAGCAGGCCTGCAGGCGAAAATGAAAACGCCAGGCGAGGGTCCCTTGCAGGGCCGGGTGTTCTGCTTCACCGGTGGCTTGAACAGCTTGAGCCGCGACGAAGCCAAACAGTTGGTGGAGAACCTGGGTGGCAAAGCCAGCGCCACCATCAGCAAGAAGGTCAGCGACGTGGTGGTTGGCGACGCTGCCGGCAGCAAAGCGGAAAAGGCCAAGAAGCTGGGGCTGAACCTAATGGATGAGCAAGAACTGCTGCAACTTCTGGGGCGGGCGCCATGAAAGCTGGCATCCTTCGATCCGCGGTGCAGGTCCTGGGCATGGGCCTGCTTCTTGGCTTGATCATGTGGACTGTCTACGTGCTGGCCGCAATCTGGCAGGCTAGCTAGCTAGCCAGACTGCTAGCCAGAGAATCAGCAACAGTACAGCTTGCTCAAGTCCACCTGCGGCAGGTGTTGGTACAGGGCCCGGAACACAGAAGCCGCCCGCAGGCTATCTGGATCCATGGGCAGCCCCATGAAGGCGCCGGTGGAAGCCACCAACACTGCCTTGCTGCGAGCCCGGGAAATGGCAACATTCAAACGGTTGGTGGAGAAGAAGAAGTTTGCCCGGGCCTGCAAGGTGTCCGGGTCGCCAACCGCCAGGGAGATCAACACAACTTCCCGCTCCTGGCCCTGCATGCGCTCGACGGTATCCACAACGATATCCTGCTCGCCGGGCACTTCCTTGCGCTGCAGAGCAGAACGAATCAAACGCACCTGCGCCCGGAAGGGAGCGACCACGGCAATATCCGCAGGCGCAATGCCATGCTGACGACGCAGATCATTCACCAGATCGGCAATGAGCGATGCTTCTTCGCCAGAACGCATACCCGGTTGCAAATGATCCACTCGCGCCAACACCACACCCAGCTCAGGGTCCAGCACTTCATCCAAGCGGCCACCGGGCGAAAAGTTCATGCGCCGATCAGGCACCGCGGATTGCAATTTGCCAGCATAGAAAGTGTCACCCACCACTTCACACACGGTCGCATTCATGCGGTAGCTGAGATCCAAAAGACAACTGCCGTAGTGCTGGTGCAGCAGTTCAAACACGGAGCAGGTCACCTTGCTGTCCAGGTGCTCGCCAATGATCACCGGCGGCAGTTGTTGATGATCACCAACAAAGATCCAGCGCTGAGCCAGCAGCATGCCCGCCATGGCATGTGGGATGGGCAATTGCCCTGCCTCATCAAACACCATGTAGTGGAAGTTCTCGCGGGCGGGTAGCTTGGCCAGGGCAAAACAGGTACCGCCAACCACTGCACCAGTAGAAGGCAAGGAACCCCGTCTGGGGTCAGCGGTGCGAATGCGCGCCGCCAGCAGAGCCGCGTCTCGCTTGTTGCCCAACTTGACCAGGGGAAGATCAGGATCCAATGCCCGTAAAGCCAAGAGCACGTTGTCCACCGCCCGGTGGGTAAAGGCAGAAAGAGCAATGCGGCACCCAGCCCGGCAAAGGACGCGCAACAGTTCCGCCAGCAAACGGGTCTTGCCAGTGCCCGGTGGCCCTTGGATCAGGGCCAGGCTATTGGTGCCAATGGCCTGCGCTCCCGCTGCCACCTGGGTTGCATTCAAGTTGGTTTGTGACAGAGCCTGCACTGCCCGCTGCCGTCGCTCTTCATCCACACTCACTTGATGCCGGCCAGCAAACACATCGGCAATGACAGGGTTGCGAAAACCAGCTTGCACCACTTGCTGCAAACGGCCACGGATACCCAGGAAGCGCCGGTCGATGCAATACTCCTGCCCCTCCACCAACTGTGGGTCTTCGCCCCGATAGAAGGGATCCCGCTGCAGGTAGAGTCGATGCGCCTCCGCATCAAATTGGCCATAGGCAAGCTGGTTGGCGGCGGCAAAGTCCAAGCCGTCCCCCACCAGCACTGCATCGCCAGGTCGAAACTTGCTCAGGTTCTCCGGCACCGAAAAGCTATAGCCCCGACCACCATCCAATCCGGAGAACACAGCTCCTTGGATGCATTCCCCTTCCAGCACCCGGTCCGGCACCGGCAGTGCGCGCAGGTCCTGGGAAGAGCGAGCCTCACCTTCTTCTTCCCGGTGCAAGAAGCGCAGCAAGCGCTGTTCAAGATCCAGAGTCATTTTCCTCCTCGCGCCGCAAGGCCTGCAACAAGGCAGCCAGATCTGACAAATCACTTTGTCCCTTGGCTCGAACTCGTTCCTCGCCGTCCTCTTCGGGCAACCACATGGCCGCGGCTCCCGCTTCGCCTTGCCGATGCGGATCCTCACCCAACAAGTAGCGCACGTGATCATCCAGGCCGAAGACCGGACCCGGGTAGGCCGCCACCCCGCGCAGGCGCCGGGCCAGATCCGTGAAACGAGCGTCCAGCGGCATGGCATTGGCATGCCCACGGCTGGCCTCCAGGTACCAGCGCGGCAATGCCCCACCGTAATGCCAAAGAGGAACCTTCTTGGGCAGCTTGGCCAGCAGATCCAGGAATGCAGGTAGCTCCCCTTGCTGGTCCTGCGGCAAGGCGGCATAGACCTTGCCCTTTGGCCCGGCTGGATAACGAACCCCAAAATACAAGACCCGGTCCAGGTAGGCATCCTTGAGCATGCACAGCACCGCGGCGTCCTGGCCGTCAGGCTCCTTGCTGCGTTTGGCGAACAAGGGTCGCTTAGAAACCCTTGCCTTTGCCGATTGCTTCAGCCGCCGGAGCAACACTGGTTCCAGATGGGTCTGCTTTGCTGTGCGCTCCACTACCAAACCAGCCAGTGCAGTGCCGGACCCACAACCCACCTTGCCCAAGGTACTGCGCAGCCCACGGGTCATGCCCTGCACCAGGGACAGGTCATCGTCTTCTTGCATGGCGGGCACGCAGAGCTCGGACCAATGGCAAGAGGCGCAGTTTCGAGAAAAGAATGGCTCTGCCGCATCCGGATTGTCACGCAGGGTAACCACCCGCTGCTGCACATCCTGCAACACCGGCTGCAAGTCCAACAAGCTGAAGCGCTCTTCCCGCCCATCTTTCAAAATCAGGTAGCCATATTCAGGCGCATGTTCCTGAAGCTTGGCCAACATGCGCGAGTAGAAGGCCACCTGCAGCACCTGATCACTGCGGGGTCGCCCCGACGACTTGATATCGCCCACCACATAGTGGTAATCCCCAAACAGCGAACTGCCCGGCTCCCGGCGCAGCAAGTCAGGGATGCCCAGAAAGCCGGGCTCCTGCAACACGCCTTGGGAGATGCCAGTCACTCCTTCCTGCATCATGGCAATGGTCTTTTGCGCACCGCTGGCAAAGTCGGCCCGCGCATACTGAGGCTCGGCGTAATCCAAGCCGGTGAGAAACTCCGCTTCCCAGTCCCGACCCCGCTTGCGCACAAACTCTTCCAGCGGCGTGATGGCGCGGCGATTGGATCGATCCTCATGCAAGTCCAAGGCCACTGCCCGCGGGCAATGGCACATGTGGTAGATGTGGGTTCCAGTAATGCGCCGTGGCTCTTGTGGCATGCTGGCCATCATCGCAGACGCACGCGGCAGTCCAAGAAGGCAGCGCCCAATCCCAGATCAGTGCTGCGGGCAGGAATCAAAACGTTGGCGGAATGCCCGGCACTGAAATGTCCGCCCTTGGGCATGATGCAGAGGTCGGGGCGCTGGTCCGGATCCAGGCGCAGGACGGCGGAAACCTGCCCCAGCGCAGATTCCACCTGCACCAGATCACCCTCCCGGTGTCCGGCAGCAGCACTTGGATGCAGCTTGACCCAGGTGTGTTGGCCCAAACCTTCGCCGACCCACTGCGAGGCCTGACTCTGCTTGGTGGAATTGCTGAACAGCCACAGGGGGAATGCTGGATCCTCCCCGCCGACCTGGCTCGGCACTTCGGTCAACAAGTTGACCCGGCCGCTTTTGGTGTTCACCCGCCCCTCGGGAAAACAGAGGGCAGTGGCATTGGGGTTGCGGATGGCCCCTTGGGCCAGGTCCGCCGCCGTGATGCCCTTTGCATGCAAGGGTCTACAAAGCCACTCCTTGACCTCATCGATGCTGCCGGCCATGACATCCGCCAGCCCCACGCGTTGAGCCAGAGCCTGGAACAGCTCCAATTCATGCAAGACCCCGGCCGGCGGTGGCACCAGGGGCTGGGAGACTGCAAGGTAATGGTGGCCGTAGGCACCCAGGAGGTCCGAATCTTCCAACAGGGTGGGCACCGGCAGGACCAGGTCCGCGGCGCGGCCGGTGTCGGTGAGGAAGGGATCCACCACCACCTTGAACTCGATGGCCGCCAAGGCCTTGGCCACCTGGGCCGAATCTGGCAGCATGCAAAGGGGATTGCCGGCAGTCACCCAAAGGGCGCGGATCGGTGGATCCTTGGCCGCCAGCACATCCTGGCCAAACAGGGGCTCACGGATTCGCCGGGGCGCTTCCCCGGAAATGATGATGGAGCTTTCAAAGGCCTGGCGCCGGCGGAAGTAGAAGGAGCAACCACCGCCCGGGCGGAACAGGTTGCCGGTCACCGCCGACAGGGCATCCAGGGCGCGGACGATGTGCCCGCCATGCAGGCGGCGCTGCATTCCCCAACCCACCAGGATGGCAGTGGGCCCCTGGGCAAAGTCCTCCGCCATCTGGGCCAACAGCGAAACCGGTAGGTCCGCCGCTTGGGCATATTCCGCAACTGTCTGTCGGCGCAGGAGTTGGCAGTACTCCTGCCAATGATCGCAGTACTGGCTGGCCTTGGGATGCAGTCGATCCTGGTCCAACAGCAGCCGCGCCAGACCCAGGGCCAGGGCCAGGTCGCCACCGGGGCGGGGCTGCACCACCCGATCCGCCAGGCTGGCGCCCTGGTGCCTGACTGGGTCGATGAGGGTGATGCGGGTGCCTGCTGCCCGGGCCTTCTTCAGGATCGGCACCAGGTGCACGTTGCTGACGAAGGGATTTTTTCCCCATAGGTAGATGTGGCGGCTGTTCTCCAGGTCGAACAGGTCATTGCTGTCGCTGCGGCCAAAATCCAACTTCTGCGCCGCCTCGCCGGCACCACTGCAGATGTCGCCGCTTTTCTGGGTGCAGGGACCGAAGCGCTCAAAGAAGCGGTCGGCCACCAGCTTCAACAGACCCAGGCTGCCACCGGAGCGGTAATGGAAGATGGCGGCGGGCCCAGACTCCTGACGGATTTGCTGCAAGCGCTGGGCAGCATGGTCCAGGGCTTCAGCCATGGATACGGGCTCCAGCCTGCCCCCTTTGCGCAGCAGGGGCTGCCGCAGGCGGTCCGGACTGTCCTGTTTGGCCAGAAACTGACTGGTGCGGTAGCAGAGGAAACCCTTGGTCACCGGGTGATCCGGATCCCCGCGCAAACTCAGGATCTTGCCCTCGGACACCTGGGCCAGAAGGCCACAGGCGTCGGGGCAGTCGCGGTTGCAGGTGCTGCGGCGGGCTTGGCTGGGCATGGGATCTGAAGCTAAGCCCTGCAGGGGCCTTGGGCCCAGCACAAATCCGGGCCATCGAGAGTCTGTATATAACCCCTGTACTTAAAGGTGCAGTTCCACCTTATGGCCCATCGCAAGGGGACTTAGGAAACCCTAACAAAGGTTTGGGTTTGTGGAAAAAATTCAAGGAAAGCTTCTTTACGGCTCACCGAGCCTGACTACTCTCCGCCGGAAACCGGGTCGTAGCAAGCTGTTGCTGCGCCTTCATCTAACTTTTCATTCCAGATCCCATTAGGGAGGAGATCGAATCATGAAGCATCAACTAGGGTTATGTATTGCCGTTCTGGCAACCGCGTCCCTCGCCTTCGCCGGCGGCGAAGAAGAGAAGAAGAAGAAGGCCAAGGGCGAGCTAGGCTCCCTGGCCGCGAAAACCACAACCTCCACGCCCCAGGGCGGTGGCTGGTCCGGTGGCCCAGGCCACCTCCGCTACAGCTCCGGTGACGAGTTCAACCTCAACTTCAAGAACTACATCCAGCTCGGATGGGCCTACCGCGCCAATGACGAGGGCGAAGAGGACCACAATGACTTTGACGTCCGCCGCGCTCGGACCGTCTTGAGTGGCAATGCCTACTGCCCTGAGCTCACCTTCAAGGTGCAGATGGAGTGGGCCGGCGCCCCTGCCCCCATCAAGGACGCCTGGGTCAACCTCCGCTTCCATGAGACCGACACCTACAGCATCTCCGGCCAGCTTGGCCAGATGAAGCCTCGCCACGGTCGCGAGTTCAACAGTAGCGCCAACCAATTGATGTTCATCGATCGGGCCTACGCCACCATGAGCTTCAGCAACACCCGCTCCCAGGGTGCCATGCTCATCGGCCGTGGCATGGAGGACCAGCTCACCTGGTCCGTCGGCGCCTTCAACGGCGATGTTTCTGCCCTCCGGACGGGCAATTCTGAAGACTCCTCACCTGATGAGGGTGATGAGGAAAACAGCTACTACATCGACGTGAGCTGGGCCAGCGCCGACAACGTGGGCATGGGCACCGCCCAGGCCGATCTGGCAAACACCGAAGAGCTGGCTTTCGCCGGTGGTGCGGGCTATGCCCTCATCAACGCAATCGCTCCTGGCAACGGCATGGACGTGGAGGTCACCTCCTTGAACCTTTGGGCCGAGGCCAAGTGCAACGGCTTCACTGGCGCTGCCGAGTACTTCATGCGCTCAGAATCCCCCGACACCGTTGGCGCCGCCGACAGTGACTCCGCTGGTTTCCAGTTGGCCGGCAACTGGGTCGCCCCAGAAGAAGAAGAGGGCGGCAACCGCATGGGCTTTGGTGCTCGGGTTTCCCACGTGGACCTGGAAGATACCAACGGCGGCGCTGGCCAATTGGGCGTCAGCACCGGCAAGTCTGTGCGCGATGGCGCCGGCACGGCCACCTTTGACATCGGCACCCAGCTCGTTGTAGAGGTCAATTTCACCCTGTTCCACAGTGGTGACGAGAACTTCAAGAGCCAGGTTGGCGTGTGGATGGAAAGCCTCAACCCTGACCTGCCAGCCACGGCGCAAGACGAAGACAACTTCGGCATTGGCTATCAGAACACCTTGACCTTCTAGGCAAGGCAATATCGCCCTGCTTTCGGGCATGGCGAATCCAGAGGGGCGGGTCTATCCCGCCTCTCTTTATGTACAGTGCGGTCAATGCGTTCCATCGTCCTTACCCTCATCCTCGGCGGCTGCCTCTGCAGCTGTGGCTCATCGCCGCAACAACGGGGCAACCATGGAGTGTTGCAGGATCAATCCCTGCGGCTGCAAGCGCTGCAAGAGGAGGACGGCCTGGCACTGCTGTTGTTCTCCCGCCAGGGCGACAACAGCCAGCCGGTGGCCAGCTTGCGTGGGGTGCGCCTGGTCCTGGCGACCTCGAGCAAGGCCATCTGGCTGCCCTTCGAGAGATTGCAACGCCGGGATCAGAGCCTGACTGCTCACTGCATCAGCCATCCGGACCACCAGATCCAGGTGGAATTCCAACTTGCTGGTAACGGCAGCATGCAGGTGCAGGTCAGCGACCAGATCGCCCTACGCAGTCAGGTCCTGGAACTCACCCTGGACTACCATCTGGAAAGCTGGGACCACATCGACCAATGCTACCTGCCTCACCTGCAACCTGACCCCGGGCATGTGGTGGCGGATACCAGCTTCACCAACCCTCTGGCCTTTCTGCGCCAGGACAAGCTGGCCCTGGCCCTGCTGCCGGATCATCAACTCTTGGCCAGGGAACGACCGATTCCCCAAGCTATCGAGTTTGACCTGCAACCCACCCCCCGTCTTCGCCATGGCCTGATTGCGCATCAGACCCAACGGGACAGGAAAAATAGGCAGCGCCCCACTGCAGTCTACTTCGGTCGCGAAGGCGCCAAAGCCGTCGTGGTGCAGGGGGAAACCCTGCGCTTTGCCCACGAGCTTCGCATCTTGGCCCAAGCCAACAGCCAAAGTCTGGGCAGCATCTTTCGCGAACTTTGGCAGCGCTTTGCCACAAGTGAAATCAGCGGCGCTACCGCCTGGTTATTGGACTGGGACCTGGACCAGTGCACAGAGCAAATCCTGGATACGGCCATACACAACCAATGGGTAGACCTGAGCTCGCGCAGCGAGCAACAGGGCACCTTTGTCAGCGACGCCGCAACAGATCCGCAAGCGCGCTTTCACACCAAACACCAGACCCTGCGCAGCGCCTATGCCTTGGACCTGTATGGAGAACGCAACGGTAAAGATGATTTGCGCAGCAAGGCAGAGCAGATGCTGGAACTTGCTTTGCAGGCTCCCCGCAAAGGCGGCCTACTGCCCAACAACTTGGACATCCGTGAGGCAGGACAAAGTCGCACATGGGAACTGAAAGCTCCGGCATCAGGGTTTCGGAACCATTACCACAGCATGGATGTGGCCAGCACATCCTATTGGATGCTGCAGTTGGCCAGACGCCATACCCAGTATCTGCCACGGGCGCTGGAAGCTAGCGCCATCACTGCCCGCTTTCTGCTGAAAAACCAGTTGCCTGATGGCGCCTTCCCCAGCTGGTTTGAGAGCGAATTTCTCAGCCCCAAGGCAGATGCCCTCTACACCAACTCCGCTGAAACCGGTGCAGTTGCTCTGTTCTTGGCCGAGTATGGCGAGCTAGCCGAGGACGAAGAGGTCTTGGCAGCTAGCCACAAAGCCATGCAATTCGTCGCCACCAAGATCCTGCCACAAAGCCGGTGGCTGGACAACGAAAGCTACCTGTCCCGCGGCCGACGCGGCCTGTACGATCCGCGCACCGGACAGTACCGCCAGGGTAGCTTGGGGTTGATCTATTCCTGTCTGGCAGCACTGAAACTCAGCGAAAACTCAGCGGGTCAAGCCATGCCCAATCTCAGCAAGGACCTGCTTGCTGAGCTATTCCGTTTTCAGCAAATGTGGTCGCCGCCTTGGATCCAGGATGCTCGAGTTGGTGGCTTTGGCGTCACCAATGCGGACGCACGTTGGAACGATGCTCGACAGGGTCTGGCGGCAATGGCTTTTTTCAAGGGCTACCAGGAGCTAGGGGACTGGCAACTCTTATCGCGGGGCGTTGCCGCCCTGCGTAGCGCCTTCGCCAGCTTGCCTTTGGAATCAACGGACGCAACCGGTGGCACCAACCTCACAGCCAGCCTGGCATGGGGAGGGGGCACGGCTTGTGCTAGCGCAGAAATTGCGCGCCGCGATCTGGGCCAGGGCATCGTCGACCTGGCTCAAGGCAGGGCGCAGGGCATTGACAGCCTCTGGTTTGAAGACTTGCAGATTCGGGGTCAACAGGCTTCCTTCCTGCTGCTGTGCCATATGCCATTCAAACAGCCTGCACGAATCAGCTTCAGCAACCTGGGCGACGAATCCCTGCGCTGGGACCTTCGCGCCAATGGCGAAAGCCTGGGCTCCTTCAGCGGCAAGGAGCTGCGCGCAGGCATTCAGGTATGGCCAAAACAAGTGCAGAGTTTGGCGTTCACCCCGCCTCTACAACTTCGGCCTGGGAGCATCTGGCGCCCTAGAGTTCGCATCGCCGGTAAGATTGAGGACAAGTTCCAGGCGCTGCTGGAGGTGCTTGCCCCCGGGCAGAGCTTTGCCGAACAAATCCCCTTGTATCTGAATGCCAAGACCGGGGTTCTGGAAGCCCGCGAACCCTACCGCTGCAGTCCCGAGGCAACTCTAGGCAGTCCACTTCGCTGCAGATTGATTGTTACCAGCGACCTACGCAATTTCAGCATACCGGCGCAAGGGTATTACAGCACCAACATCGAAAGCATGGATGCCATTGATCCTGGCGAAGGTGACGAACTTGCGCTGCTGGAGGACAATAGTTCCAGCATTCGGCGCTTTGCCAACGGGCGTGAGTTCGGCCGCCATGTGCAAGGCGAAGGCAGCTTCACCTATGCCATACCGGTGCCACGGGTAGCCAGCAGCTTGGATCTGCTCATTCGCCTGCATGGCAAGGCCAAAATTCAGGTCGCCGATCAGACCATTCACGAAGACGATCCCAGCTCTGAGGATCAAATACGCGAGTTAAAAATCCCACTCTCTGACCGCCGACTCTGGGAGAGCGGCTTGCTTCCCCTGAGCTTTACCGCAGCGGACGCCAACAACTCCATCGGCACCGATATTGCCCTGATTCAGTTCCGCTCAAGTGGCGAAGTTGCTATCAGCCGCGGCCTGGGGAAAAAGCGCGAACTACGGTCACCGGATTCCAGCCTGAAGATCCTCTTACAGCCCATCCAACTCACGGACCAGGCACTCAGTCGCGGGGCAGAAACATTCCGACAGGCATTTTTCGGTGGCCCCGAATACCGAGTTACTCCCGACCCGGAATCGAGACGTAGCTCTGGCTCCGTTGAACAACTGTTTCAACATATATCTGGGGGGACAACCAGTTTGCAAGGCAAGGTTCTGCCACCGATCCGCTGGGATGCTTTGCAGCAGGACCTCAATACCGATGCAGCAGAGGTCTGGAAAAAGAGGGTCACCCCCATTCTCATGGATCATCGCTCCGAGACCCCCGACATCATGCTGCTGCTGTTCGGCGGCTCGTTAAGCCCAACACTGCCACCGCTGCAGTTGGGAAAAACCAAAGTCATTGCCCTGCCAGAAAACGAAGAGGATGGGTCCCTCTTGTCCTGCGGACGCTCCTTGGCTGCGATCTTGCATGCGGCTTACCAGGTGCAGGACCTGGACCATCCGGCGTACGGCAATTTCGGTTCATTGGCTTTGATGACCAAACCCTATTCCCATCTGCCGGCAATCCCCACCAGCATCAATCTGGCGAAAGCAGGCTGGGCGGATCGGCTCGAATTGGCGCGCATAGGACAAAACAAAGTCACCATCTCGCCTTTGCTGAAAGAGCGCATTGGCCATGTTCTGGACTGCTCTGCCGCCCCCGGACGCGGCAAAATCCACATGCAGGTCCCCGGCATGACCTGGCTAGAAGACCAACCGGAAAACGGCAGCGCCCTGTTGTTCTGGCAATGGGATTCCCCCATCGGGCTGCTGCGCGATCAGCACGGGAATGGCTGCCACCCCCTTCTGCTCCGCTTGTCTCCCACACTGTCCTGGGCTGAAACCCCATTCCAACCGGGCAGAGATATCGACCTGTTTCACAAACCAGTCTCGCAGATCCGCTGCACCACCCTGCAGGGCGAGGAGTTTTGGGATCTGCGCAATCTCAACCCGCAAGATGGCGGCAACGTTGAGTTGGAGATTGCCTACCTACCAGTGGACCTTCTGAATGCAGGCCAGCTGACCTGGCGGACCGGAAGCTTTGACCCAGACCTGCCTGCTTCTGAGAAGCATTGGGCCCCCCTGGCCCTGGATGATCGGGACCGTGGCGTCGGCCGGGTTGCGCAGGACAAGCTGCGGACCTTGATCCAACCTCGATCAGAGCAGTTTGGCGCCATTGATGGCAAAATGCTCATCCCTCAAGGCGCACTGCGGGTCTTTGGTCATGTGCAAGAGGTGCGCGGAGAGGTTCGACTCAGCTTTTTGCATGGTGAAAAAGTGCTGCTGGCCCGGGATCTGAATTTCGCTGACAGCAACCGGCATTTTGAATTCGACATTTCCAGCCATGCGAACATCAGTTCGCTTCGCATCCTGGTGCAAAACCTGTCTACGCAGGACAAAAGCCATCTGATCTTGGACAAGTGCCTGGCTGCCCCACGACCAACTTCGGTACAGCCTGTACTTATCACCGAGGCAGAGCAGCAAACTTCAGTGCTACTGATGGATGGGGATATCTATGGCAAGACCAGAGCTTTGCCGGCCACCGGCAATTTCCCCCGCACACTCCGCTCGCCGGTGGTGCTGCCCAAAGGCCCCATGCTGCTGCGCCTGCGTTGTGGCACGTCGACAGCAACCGCCTTACCAGTCAAGCTGACCATCTCTCTAACCGATGCTAGGGGTAATCTGCGCCACCTTTGCCTGCCAACCCAAGACATCGGTGGCGAAGGCAGCACAGATCTGTTATTCAGCATCATGCAACTGCCGGCAGCCGATAGCGAACGCGTCGATTTTCTCAATATTGAGTGGCAAGGCCCAACAGCCCTGCATCTGGTGAATTTCGAATTACTCCGGCCGTAGGGACGCTTCAGGCTATTGAGATCCTATCTCAAATAAAACTCCCGGGCCGTGACATTGGCATGACACAGGAGTTTCCAGCATGGAGACGATGTGCAAATCATGGCTTTGATACTCATTGGAAGTCACCACCGGCTCACTCCGCCCTCGCGATTGCAGCAAGTGCTCGGCGCAAAGGAAAGCATCTTTGCGCAGCTCTTGGCCATGCAAAAGTCTGGCAAAATCACCGGTGCGTTTCTCTTGGCAACCTGCAACCGGCTTGAAGTTCTGCTGGATACTGAGAACGGATCCTCAGAGCAAGACCGTCAAGCCTTGGCGGACGAAATCCTGCCGCCGCATAGCTGTAGCGACATCAAGTACCATCTCTTGCACGGCCAAGAGGCGACCACTCACCTCCTGCGAGTCGCCACCGGCCTCGAGTCCATGGTGCCTGGTGAAGACCAGATCCTGGGGCAACTACGCGAAGCCTTGAAGATGGCCGAGCGGCACAACCTGCTCAGCAAAAAACTGGGCATCTTGCGCACCCGACTCATGGGTGCGGCCCGGGATATTCGGCGTCGCACTGGCATGACCCGGGTTCAAGTTTCGGTAGCAGCAACGGCAGCCAAACTACTGCAGCGTGCCGGTTCTCAACTGTGCGTGGTAGGCGCTGGCGAAACTGGCCGACTGGCAGTGGAAACCTTGACCCGCAGAGGCGTCAAGAACATCCTCATCGTCAACCGGACCCTGAAAAGCGCCCAAGCCCTGGCGCAGCACTTTGGCCATCAGGCCATGAGCCTGCGGGAGTTCTTGGAGATCAGGCGAGGCCCAGCCCCCATGCCCTTGCAAGGGATCCTCTTCGCGGTGCATAGCTCCGAACCTATCTTTACTGCTGCACACGCCGAAGGGATTGATCTGGCTGTGGACATCAGCATGCCCTCCGTGTTGCATCCAGACCTGAACGACAAGCCTGGCACGGAAATCATCGACTTGGACGCATTGGCCAAGCATGTCGAGGCCGAAGGCGAACGGCGCGGTTCATCCCTGAAAATCGCCGAAGAACTGGCGCACTCCCGTGCTCAACGGATTCATGCCGAAATTCTTGGCAAGCACAAGGACTTCGCCAGCATCATCGATCAACACCTGAACACAGCATTGAGCGAACTGGAAAACGCTTTGAAATCCAAGCTGCAACATTTGTCAGGCGATGACCAGGAACGAGTCCGCCAGGTGGTCCTACGCACGACCCGGCGCAACGCCCACTATCACCTTCAAGACCTCAAGCAGCTGCCCTCTACATGATTGTATTTGGCAGCCGCGGCAGTCGCCTTGCCCTGACGCAAAGCCGGCAGGTTGCGGAGGAGTTGAAACAGCGCACTGGCGAGGATTATGAAATCCGAGTCATCGAAACGCGCGGCGACAAGGTGCTTGATCAATCCTTGCCCAGCATTGGCGGCAAGGGCCTGTTCACTGCTGAGCTGGAGCAAGCTCTGCTGCAAGAAGAGATCGATGTTGCTGTGCACAGCTTGAAGGACTTGCCGGTGGAAGACCCGCCAGGCCTGACCCTTGGCGCCATCCCCGAACGAGTCGAAGCCAATGATGTCCTGGTGTTTCGTCCCGCTGCCGAAGACGGCGAAGGCGGCACCATCCCCCTGCTGGGACATGCTCGGATAGGCACCAGCTCACCACGGCGAATGTCTTCGCTGCTGGCCCTGCGTCCCGACCTGGAGATTGCAGACATCCGTGGCAACGTGCCCACCCGCGCCAAGAAGGTTGAGACTGGCGACTACGATGCCACCATCCTCGCCGCCGCTGGTCTGTATCGACTGCAGTTGCAACTGCCGGAATTGCGCAGCTGCAAACTGCCTCTGGATTTGTTCACCCCGGCACCCGGACAGGGCGCTCTAGGAGTGCAGTGCCGCAGTCAGGATCAACGCATCCTGCAGTTCCTGCAAACCATCCATCATCCTAGCACCGCTGCTTGCGTGAAAGCGGAGCGCCAACTTCTCTTCTTGTTGGGCGGCGGCTGCTCCATGCCTTTGGGGGCTTATGTGAAGCCAACCGCTGACGGCAACTACCGGATGTTGGTCAGCTTGTTCTCCGACATGCAACCGGGCAAAGGCATCACGCTGGATCTGCAAGACGCCGACGCACAAAACCTGGCACGTTCTGCCAGCAAACTTTGCCTTCCCCTTTTGGGCAATCCGCTGCAGGGAAAGAAGCTTGTCCTGCTGCGATCAGGGAGCGAAGGCGGACGCCTGGCCGCTGCCTTGGCCCTGGCCGGAGCCACTGTGGAAACAGTGGCTGTTAGCCAGACCTTGCCCCTGCAACCGGAGAATTTGCGCGATTTACCGCTGCACACCATCGCTTTCACTTCCGCTCGAGCCGTAGACAGGTTCTTTGAAGTGCTGGCCTCCGTAGCACTGCAATTGCCTGACAACTGCCGCCTCTTTGCCGTTGGCCCCAGCACCCGCGACGCCATCTTGCATCGTGGCCATAAGAGCGAAATGCCTGAGGTCCCAGCAGGCGGCGAAGCACTGGCACAGTTGCTCCTGCAACAAGCAAACAATCAGCCGGTCCTGTTCCCCTGCGCCCAAGAACGGCACCACGCCCTGGAATCCACCTTGCAAGCCGGCGGCGTTGAAGTCAAAGCCCTGCCGGTTTACCGCAGCGAAGCTCTCTCGGGAATTGAGATCCCTGCAGGCGACTACCTGGTTTGCACCAGCCCCTGGGCGGCGCGCAGTTTGGCGGAACAACCATCCTCCACACCTTGCCTGGCACTGGGAGCAACCACCGCTGCCGCCATGAGCGAACATGGTGTGCCGGTAGCAGGAGTTGCTTCTTCTCCCGACCCCCAGGCACTGGTCGAACTCATCTCCAAGCCTTTGGTGTAAAAAATGAAGATCCGTCCTCGACGCCTCCGCCGCACTGCGGCTATCCGCGACATGGTGGCCGACAGCCACATTGCCAACAGCGCCCTGGTGCAACCGCACTTTGTCCTACCCGATGACAAGGCCTGCCAGAACCTGGATGCCATGCCCGACATTCAACGCATGGGCTGCGAACCGCTGCTCAAGCAGGTGGAGACAGACCTGGAGTTGGGCATCAATAGCGTCTTGCTATTTGCCATTCCCTCGCAAAAGGACGCCCGAGGCAGTGCCGGCCAGGACAGCAATTCTCCGGCTCACCGCGCCACCGCGGCGCTAAAGAAACAGTTCGGCGAAGACCTCACGGTGATGACCGATGTTTGCCTGTGCACCTACACAGACCATGGGCACTGCGGCGTGCTGAAGAACGGCCAGGTAGACAATGACCCGAGCCTGGAACTGCTGGCAGCCCAAGCCCTAAGCCTGGCCGAAGCCGGCGCTGATGTCATTGCCCCATCGGACATGATGGACGGCCGGGTCGCCGCCATTCGCCAAGGCCTGGACCAGGCTGGGTTCAGCGATCGCAGCATCATGAGCTATGCGGTCAAATACGCCTCCAGCTTCTACGGTCCCTTCCGGGAGGCGGCAGAATCCGCTCCCAAGGATTGCGGCCCCAAAGATCGCAAGACCTACCAGATGGACAATCGCAACTGGCGGGAAGCCCTGCGAGAGGCAAAATTAGATGAAGAAGAAGGAGCTGACATCTTGATGGTCAAGCCAGCTTTGGCCTATCTGGACATCATCCAAAGGCTTCGTCAACAGACTTCGCTACCCCTGGCTGCCTATCTGGTCAGTGGCGAATACGCCATGGTCAAACTAATGGCGCGAGAAGGCCTGGCTGATGAAAGACAGCTGGCAATGGAACACTTACATAGCGTGCATCGGGCCGGTGCCCAGATTCTGATCACCTACCACGCCAGGCAAGCCCTGGCCAACAAGTGGCTTTAGACATGCAATTCCCCCAGTCCGAACAACTCTTCCAACGCGCCAGCAAAGTCTTGCCCGGCGGAGTCTCCTCGCCAGTGCGCGCCTTTGGCGCCGTAGGCGGCACGCCTCTGTTCGTGCAAAAAGGCGAAGGTAGCCACTTTCAGGATGTGGATGGAAATCGCTACCTGGATTTTGTCATGTCCTGGGGGCCACTGATCCTGGGTCACGCCCATCCGGAAATCCTTGCTACTGCGCAAGAAGCATGCAGCCGCGGCCTGAGCTTCGGCGCCCCTTGTGCAGATGAAGTGCTGTTGGGCGAAGCTGTGACCCAGCACTACGCAGGCGTGCAACAGGTACGCTTCACATCTTCAGGTACTGAGGCAACCATGTCTGCCATACGCCTGGCCCGCGGCGTAACCGGGCGCTCCCGTTTGCTGAAGTTTTCTGGTTGCTATCATGGTCACAGTGACGGCTTGCTGGTGGCGGCGGGTTCGGGAGCCAAGACATTCGGCGAACCTTCTTCTGCCGGCGTGCCAGCGGAGTCGGCTGCACTCACCTCGGTCCTACCCCTGGATGACCTGGAGGCTCTGACTGCTTTCATGCAACGGGAAGGCGATCAGGTCGCTGCCGTCATCATTGAACCCATCCCCGCCAACAATGGCCTGCTTGTGCAAAGGCACGAATTCCTTTTCGCCCTACGCAAGCTCACCCAGCAACACGGTGCACTGTTGATCTTCGACGAAGTCATCAGCGGCTTTCGGGTAGCCCGGGGCGGCGCTGGAGAACTCTACGACATCCAACCAGACCTGGTGACCTTCGGTAAGATCCTGGGCGGCGGCATGCCGGTAGGCGCCTTTGCCGGACCAGCCAGCTACTTCCAAAAGCTTGCCCCCCTTGGACCTGTCTATCAGGCTGGAACCTTGTCGGGCAATCCAGTGGCCATGGCCACCGGGCGCAAGACTCTGGAAATCATTGAACGGGATAAGGTGCACCAACAGCTGGAGCATTTGGGTCAACGCCTGGAACAGGGTGTGGGCAAGATCCTGCAACAGGGATACCCAGTGAACTTCATCCGCCAGGGCTCCATCTTCTGGTGGCACTTTGCTGCGGGAGAGATGCCGCGCTGCGCAGAAAAGGTCGCCAACGCCGCTGAACTCTACGGTCAATTCTTCCATGCCTGCCTGCAAGAAGGGCTCTACCTGGCACCTTCATCTTATGAGGTGGGTTTCTTGAGCCAGGCGCACAGCGAAGCAGATATTGATCAGGCCCTGGCAACATTCGCCAAGGTCTTCCATAAGATCTTTCCATGATCCCCCACAACCGCAACGTCACCATTGTGTTCAGCCTGGTGGTGGTGTTCTGCCTGGCCTTGGTGGGCTGGTGGGTGGTCTTCCACATCCAAGAAGGTCACCGCCTCAAGCAACTCCACGGCTTGCTAAACGCCGAACAAGCAGAGGCGGCGGCGAAAATCTATGAAGCTGGCGAGCAGGAAAGCCTGGTGGAGGTGGCCGATCAACGTCGCCTCATGTTCACCAGTGAGGGCATGGCCATGGGCTTGCTCATCGTTTCTGGCGTGTTCATGCTCTACCGCGCTATCCTGCGAGAACAACGACTCCGCCAGGAACAGGATCGCTTCCTCACTGGAGCCACCCACCACTTGAAGACTCCCTTGGCCACCATTCGCCTGGGCATCGAATCACTGTTGGCAGGCAGCATGCCGGAGGAAAAGAAACGGCGCTATCTGGAATCCATGATCCGTGATGCAGATCACCTGGAGAAGGACCTGACCAACCTGCTCACCGCCGGCGGCTTGAAGACAACCGACCATGCCATTCGCCTGGTCACCGGTAACCTGGCTCAGGACATCCTTACTTGTCTGGAGTCCATGCAGGCTCGCTGCCAGGCAGCTAACATAAGCCTGGAAACTGGCCGGCTGCCAGCAACGACTGTGCGTCGGGACCGAGAAGCCATGCACTTGATCATGCACAACATACTGGACAACGCCATCAAGTACACTCCAGCAGGTGGCAAGGTCAAAGTAGACCTGCAGCAGAACAACAACATGGCCACGATCACCATCCGCGACAACGGCGCCGGCATCGCCGCCGAGGATCTGCCGCGGATTTTTGACCGCTACTATCGCGGTTCACAAAAAGATCATCTGGGTGGCACCGGCATCGGCCTTTATCTTGTGCAAGAACTGATTGCATCCCACGGCGGCCAGATTCAGGTGACGAGTCCCGGCCCGGGAATGGGAAGCTGCTTCACCCTGAACATACCATTGGAAGGTCACCAAGCATGACTCGCTGGATTCTAGTTGTGGAAGACGAGCCGTCCCTGGGCGAGATGCTCTGCGACAACCTGAGCTTGGAAGGTTATGGCACCGAACTCATCCAAGAGGGACATTCCGCCAGCAAGCGCATCGCCCGCGGCGGTATCGATCTGATCATCCTGGACATCATGTTGCCAGGTAAGGATGGCTTCACCCTGCTCAAGGAAATGCGGGACCGCAACGATCAAACCCAAGTGTTGATCTTATCCGCACGCATCAGCGACAACGACAAGATCCGCGGCCTGGAACTGCATGCCGACGACTATTTGACCAAGCCCTTCAACCTGAAGGAGCTCCTGCTGCGCGTGCAGGCCTTGCTACGACGGCAACCCCCTCTGCCGGCAGGAGTTGACACCTACAGCTTTGGCGGCAACAACGTCGACTTTCGTTCCCACCAGGCCACCACGTGGAACAAACAACCTGTGCACCTCACGCCCAGCGAAATTAAGCTGCTACGGCTGGCTTCTGGAAGAGAGGGTGAAGTTCTCTCGCGCAGGGAACTTATGGACTTCCTATTTGGCCCCTACACGCCAACCACCCACCGAAGCCTGGACAACATGATTTTGAACCTGCGTCGACTGTTCGAGAAGGACAGCAAACATCCCAAGCATTTCCACACCTTGCGCGGTGTCGGCCTACGCTTTACCAAGGAAGAGGAAGAATGAAATCCGCCCACCCCGAATCTCCCTTTGTCGCCGCAGCCCGCGGCCAGCGTCCACAGCGGCGTCCGCTGTGGATCATGCGCCAGGCTGGGCGCTACCTGCCTGAGTACCGCGAGCTGCGAAAGAATTATTCCTTTTTGGAAATGTGCAAGACACCAACGGCTGCAGCGGAAGTCACGCTACAGCCCTTGCGTCGCTACGACCTTGATGCCGCCATCTTGTTCACCGACTTGCTGGTTCCCCTGGAACCCATGGGTATCCAACTGGATTACACACCAGGCCCGGTCATCAGCAACACAGTGCAAAATATGAGCGACGTGGAGAACCTGCGAGTCCTGGACCCCAAGAAAGATCAGGCGCCGATGTTGGAAACTGTTCGCCTGGTGCGGGAAGAGCTACCGGAAGACAAAGCGCTCATTGGCTTTGTCGGCGCCCCCTGGACTCTCGCCTGTTATCTGGTGGAGGGACGCGGTTCAAAGAACTGGGATCAAACCCGCCGCCTCATGCACGCCGACCCAAAGACCTTCCAAGCACTGATGGATCGCCTGGTTTTATGCATCAACCCGCTAGTGCAGGCATTGGTGGAAGCCGGTTGCGACGCAGTGCAAATTTTTGATTCCTGGGCTTCGGTGCTAAGCGTGGAAGACTACCAGCAACACTGTGCGCCCAGGAGCCATCAACTGCTGCAGACCGCCCGCGATGCCGGCGCCATTGCCATCAACTACGTCAACGGTGCTGCCCAACACATTCAATGCATGGCGCAAAGCCCAGCCCACGTCCTGGGCTTCGACTGGCGCCTGCCCATGGCCTCGGCCCGCAAAGTCGTTGGTAGCAATTACTGCCTGCAGGGAAACATGGACCCCACTATGCTCTATGCCCCTGAAGAGCAACTGCGGCGCAAAGTCCGCGAAGTCTGCGCTGCCGCCGGCGAGCAGGGACACATTTTCAATTTGGGCCATGGAATGTTGCCGGACATGGATCCAGAGGCCGTAGCAATCGTGGTCGACGAAGTAAGGAAATCCACATGAAGCACCGTAGCCTGCTGCATAAGTACGACCGCCCCGGGCCTCGTTACACCAGCTATCCCACCGCACCTATCTGGACTGATAGTTTCTCCGATAAAGATTACGCCGAGCGCTTGCTGGCCGCTGGAAAACGGGCCGACACTCCCGTTTCTCTTTATGTGCATATCCCCTACTGCGAACAGATGTGCTGGTTTTGTGGCTGCACCACCATCATCACCAAGGATCACGACAAGGAAGACTCATACATCGATACGGTGTTGGCAGAGGCTCGCCTGGTGCGCGAGACCATGGGCGAACAGCGCCGGGTAACTCAACACCATTGGGGTGGCGGCACTCCAACCTTCCTGGCTCCCGAAGCTATTGAAAAGCTCTTCACTGGTCTCTGTCTTATCTTCCCCCCAACCACGGATGCGGAGATCAGCATTGAAGTGGACCCGCGGGTTACCACCCGCGCCCACCTGGAAACACTCAAGCGCATTGGCTTCAACCGCATCAGCATGGGGCTGCAGGATTTCAACCCCAAGGTGCAAAAGACCATTCACCGTGAACAAAGCTACGAGCAGACCGAAGCCATCATTGAAGGAGCAAGAGAACTAGGCTTCATTTCCACCAATGTAGACCTGATCTACGGCCTGCCCTACCAGACCCCAGAAAGCTTCGCCGCCAATTTGGAATTGGTACATCAGCTCAACCCTGACCGCATTGCCTGCTACAGCTATGCACATGTGCCATGGTTGAAGAAGCACCAGAACGTCATTGAAGAAGACACCCTGCCCAAGGGCGCGGACAAACTGGAGCTATACCTGCTGGCCTTGGAGAGTTTTTCAGCTCGCGGCTATGACGCCATCGGCATGGATCACTTCGCCAAATCCGACGACGAACTATCAGTAGCAGCCCGCGCCGGCAAACTGCACCGCAATTTCATGGGCTACAGCACCCATCCGGCAGAAGAAATGATCTCCTTTGGCATGAGTGCCATCAGCGAAGTGGATGGAGCCTTCGCCCACAACTTCAAAGAGATCAAGCCTTGGAAAGAGGCCATTGATGCGGGCAGACTCCCCATTGATCGTGGTCTGCGCCGAAGCGCCGAAGATGAACGTCGGCGCAAACTCATCCTCAGCTTGATGTGCAACTTCCACGCGGACTTCAAGGACCATGGCGGCGTGGAAGACTTCAAGCAACACTTCGCCAAGGAACTCACCGCTCTACAGGACATGCAAAATGATGGCCTGGTGGAGCTGCATGCTGATTCCATCACGGTCACAAAAACAGGAAGACTGTTTGTGCGCAATATCTGCATGTTGTTTGACGCCTACCTAAACGAACCCAAAAAGAGCGACGGGCCACAGTTCTCTCGCACAGTATAATGCAAACCGATTTGTTGATTGTTGGCGCCGGTCCTGCGGGATTGGCACATGCTTTTTGGCGCCTGCAGGCCCAACCCGACCTGCGGGTCAAAATCGTCGACCAGCAGCCACAGCCCGGGGGCTGGGTGCAAACCCGCCGCATCGAGGGCTATTCTTGCGAAGTTGGCCCCCAGGCCCTGCGCCCCACTGCAGTCAGTGACGATCTGGTACAGGCCCTTAACCTGCAAGACCAGATCGTGCCGGCTCAATCTACCGCCTCCATGCGCTACATAGGCCGCGGCGGCAAACTCCTGGCACTCCCCAACGGCCCGGGCAGTTTATTGAAGTCACCGTTGTTTGGCCTGTTTGGCGTGCTCAGCCTGCTGGCCGAGCCCTTGCGTCGGAGCAAGTCACCAGAACGTGAGAGCATGGCGGCCTTCCTCGGCCGTCGCCTGGGCAAACGAACCATCCCCCTGGCAGAAGCCATGGCCAGCGGTGTTTATGGTGGCGATGCCCACAATCTGGAAATGGCTGCCGCCTTCCCCGCCATGGTGAAGATGGAGCACGAGCACGGCAGCTTGCTGAGCGCCATGCTGCATCGGCGGAAAGAAAAGAAAGGCAAGCCGCCCGAGCCCAAGCGCCCGGCGATGCACACCTTCACTTCCGGCATGGAAAGCATGATCCAGGCTTTGCGCCAGCAATTGCAAGATAGCCTGATCCTGGGTCGGGAAGTCACAGCCATCGACAAGAACGCCGCCAAGAACACCGACGGTTGGAGCGTAACCCTGGGCGGCGAGGCAGAAAGCCAGTGGCAAACCCAAGAACTTGTCTTGGCCCTGCCCGCTTGTCGTGCCGCAACCTTGCTACGCCCCACGGATGCTGCCTTGGCAGATGACCTGCAGGACATTCCCTTTGCCTCCTTGGCCAATGTCTACCTGGGCTTCAACGAAGCAGATGTGCAGGAACAATTAAAGGGCTTTGGCTTCTTGCTGGACCGCGGAGAAGAGTCTCCGGTCCTCGGAGCCATCTACTGCTCTTCAATTTTCCCTGATCGCTGCGTACCGGGGAAATTCCTGCTCCGCATGATGGTGGGAGGCGCTCGCTATCCCGACATCGTTGGCATGGAGGATCAGGAAATCGCCGATCTGGCCACCGAAACCCTGCGCCGCTACACCGGCGTGCAGGCACCCCTGCAATTCCAACGAGTCATCAAGGTGCGCCAGGCCATTCCGCAGTATGTGCTTGGTCACTGCGAACGCATGCAGCGAATCCGCCAACGGCAGGAGGCACATGCTGGCTTAAGCCTGATTGGCAACAGCTATGACGAGATCTCAGTCACCGCCCAGCTAGGCAAACCGAGTCCTACACCCTAGAGCTCTCGAACTCCGATAATGCTGCGCAGGGTCGAAGCAGCGGGCATACTATCCCGATTGGTGCTCACGACACACAGCTGCAACAGAATCTGTCGCGCACTGGATGGACCAATGATCTGCACTTCAAAGCCATGGGGAAAACCGATGCCGGTATTATCCATGACGGAGTAACGAGAAACTCCAGTACCGGTGAGGGCAAAGTTGGTCGCCACAGAGAAGTGACGGTTGGTCAATATTCCATCATCGGATTGGCGATCATCCCGCAGAATTGTCCAAACACCAGCTCGTCCTGGACCGGCAGTATTGTTCAATAGACCGCCGACTTCCACTTGCCGGAAAGTGCCCGCCACTGCCGGATCAGCACCCAACAGCCAAACAACTTCTGCAACCGTATTGCGGCTATTGCCTTCCACATCTGGCGTGCGGTTCAACAAGTGGGCAAGTACTTCAGCCCTGTCTGTAGCATCTGTGATGCCATCAATCTGGGCACCATCAATCAGTGGCTCACTCACCCAATGGCAGATATTCAAGCCAATGGAGCTACCTGGCGTTGGGCCTGCTCCCTTGACTGCCAGGTAATAGCGCACCATCCGATATACGTCGGTGCGGTAGGGCTTGCCACTGGTTGCCAAAAACTCGTCAGTCCAGGCATGCTTGACAAATAGCAGATCATTGCCGGATAAAGATGCGCTGGTAGCCTCCTTGGCAAATATCCCCGCTGCATTGATCGTCGGCAGATTCTGACTAACATTGGTCAAGCCTTCATTCTGAAGGGTCGCCAGGTATGCATTGCCCCGTGCATTGTTCTCAAACAAACGCACCGAAGAGAGCAAATCCAAGCGAACCTGGTCCAAGATTTCTTGATTGAGCTCAGTGCTCCGCCCAAGACGGTCAGCATAGTTGTGCACTCTAGACGCCTGGATCGCCAGGTCAGTGACCATAACAACCAGGATGGTCAGAATGGTCATGGTGACCATCACCTCCACTAGGGAATGGCCCTTCTGACTCTGCCTTTGGTTTACCATCTTATCTTGATCCATCATCGATCTATGAACACCCGGGTTTGGTGGTGAGAGTAGTGCAGGGGCTGACCAGTCCGATAGGCCTCCACACGGAGGAGATAGAACTGCTGCGGGAAGCTGGCTGCGGGCACATTCCAAACAAAGGTTTCAGTGCCCACGGTGGCATCTGCCACCATGTGCGTGGGATCCTCAGCACCAGTTCCCGGTCGCGCCACCGTGTTGTCATCCACATAGAACCAGGACTTGCCCAGATCCTTGGAGTACATCAGCACATAGCTGACATCGCTTTCGACTTCGGTAAATCCTCCCGCCATGCCACCGGTGTACTTCATGCCATCCCAGCGCTTCCACTCAATGTCCCATTGCACAGAGATGGTGACCGGGTTATTGAGCTCGGTGATCTCCGTGGGGAAGACCAGTGAAACCCGCGGTGGCATGACAATTCGATGGGGCACCGCAGCGCCGCCTGCTTCAAAGAAGCTATGGATGGTTCCCAAAACCGCATACTTGGCAATATCCGCCGTGCCCAACAGCAAACTGGCACTTAGTCCATTGACCATGACAAAGGCAGAGGAGCTGTTGCTATTATCCGTCCAGCGCACCAGACCAGATCCGGTGTTGCCATCTTCGTGGTTATAGTAGGTGCGCAACATGCTGCCGGAGCAGCGCTGGCTGAGGTAAGGCTCGAAATTGAACTGTGACCCTGGACCTCCAGTGGTATCCGTGGACAGCGCGAAGGGCCGGCCAATTTCAGTAGTGGCGGGCAATTCCAAGTTGTAGTTGTTGCCAATCTCCAACCCACCACCAACCAGGTCACCAAACTTTCCGTTGCGACTCTGATGATGGAAGGTGTTCAATGTGGTGCCGATATTGAACCAGGCAGTACAGCCTTCCTGCTTGGTGCGATGTTCACTGCGAAGCAAATCCGTGCCATAGGCTGCAAACTTGCTGCCGGCGTACACATCCGGCTCTGGACTCCGGTAGATTTCGTTGGCCGAAGTGTTGCCAGCCAGCACATTGCCCATCAACTTGCCTTCAGCATCCACCCAGGTCCAGGCCCCATGCAGGGAGTCGGGATAGTGTTCACCCAGCCAGGGCATACCCCACCAATGGGCCAGAACACCATTGCCACGCATGAAGCGGCGGCCGCCCACGTTGGCGCCACCCTCCATGAAGATGATGTTATTGACGAAACCAGACACCCCTGGCTGCCCATAGGGCCGGCGGTTGACCGGAATTGAATCCGGATAGCCGTTGGCGCTGTCCGAGCCGATTTCTCCGCCCAGACCAATGTAGTAGAACGACCAACCATTCAAGGCGGTGAACACACAGCCATTCTTTACCAGGCCATCCCGATACAAGCTGAACAGCCGGGGGATGTCACAGCGCACGCGGCCTTCCCAGGCTGAGTTCAAACGCAGGCTGTCAATGCCAGGATAATCGTTGGTGGCATCGTCTCCACTGTCTTCCAGGTCGTCGTGGAACCAGTTGTAGCCGTTGGGGAAGTCCGGCAAATAACCGGGCACGGGCTTGTAGACATCCCGGTAGGGATTGTGCCTGGGGTCACCCAGAAACTGCGAACGCTCGGTGGCCGGCACATCGTCAGGGCTGTCCGCCCACCAGGTGTAGGTCACCGACAGGTTTTCCGGATCAATTGCCTTGGGCCACATGGTTCCGGCCAGATCCTCATCTGGGTTGAGAAGGGGATTCCAGATCCGCGTCTCAAACTTCAGCTCCACGTCGCCAACCGGGTCGTAGGTGGCGCCATCGGCCATGGTTGCATTGGGAGCGCCGGGCAGGGTGTTGGGCACCACGAAGCGCTTGGCACTCAAGACACTCTTGGGAATGGTGATCTTCCAGCGAGCTGAGTTCTTTGGGCCATTACCAGCAGTATACAGGTCACGGCTAAAGTCATGCGCCGCCTCGGTGGATCCGGGAATGTACTCCAGGCCATAGAGCCGGGATTGGGCATCGTTGCGCAGGCCTCTAAACTTGGTGGGATCCAAGGTATCCGGCAGCAGCGGAGTCACCAAGGGAGTGTGGAAGAGCAACAGCTCAGTGTACTTCTCCAGTCCTGGACCTGGATCAACCCAACGTGCCAGGTAACACATCTCATTCACTGCCAGGCCCACACTGCCGAACACCTGGCTGGGAGCGAAGGGCTTATAGTCACTGTCGCCACTACCGTCGTCCACGCCACCGGCCAGATGCTCGATCTGCACCCCGGCAAACAAACCACCAGGAGCCCCGGCATCAATGATGTTCACTCCAGGGATGCGAACACTGATGGGGTTGACCCGGGGGATGGAGAGGGGCTGGCCAGGAAATTTGCCGGCCATGTAGGCAACGTGCAGATCCGGATCAGAGGTGTAGGCATAAACCCGCAACTCCACGTCTTCGCCGGGCAGCAGTGCCACTGGCCGTTCGGTGCGCAGCTGTTCGGAATGGCTCACCACCCGCACAAATGGCAGAGCAGTAGGCGTCTTGGCCGCATCGGAAAAGTTTCGTATAGGCGGCACTGGCAACAACTCGCCGTGCAGGTTCATGACAATGGCATTCTGGTAGCGTCCTGGATTGGTGTTCAGATCTTCCAGGAACAGGCGCAGAGTGGGCTCCTCCGACATGTCTTCCATCTCGGCAGGCACCACCAGACCCTTCAACTTGGCATCATCAATGGCTTCCCGCTTCTTGATGATCTCCGCCACGCGGCGCGCATGAAAATCCCGCTCCTCGGGATAGCGCATGCCATGGTTGAAGGCATCGGCCAGGGCATAGGGAAAGGGATTGCTAACAGAATCGTAGCCATGGACTCCCCCACCTTCGGTCATCATACGGCCCTGGATGATGTCCGGGCTGTAGTAGTTGGTGATAGCACCACCAGAAGGCAGCAGGCCTGGGTAATAATAGGACAGGGGAATTTCTGCCAGGCTATCCACCCCCACATTGATGTAGGGCCGGTAGACCTTGTTGCGCCCATAACTGGACTTGGTGATCCAGTGGCTGCGGAACTCCAATCCCGGATTACGACCTTCCAGATCCGTCAGGGTAGATTCAATGAAGGATCGGGTGGATTCCATGTTCACCCACCAACCCGGCACGTTTTCGACGGCCAACATGTAGGTATCAAACACCTGCGTGGTTGGATAGCCCAGGGATGTGGTGTTCATCACTGTGGAGAGACTGGCATATTCCTCCTCAACATCTTTGTTCCTATAGATGGTGACAGTCACATAACGCAGGTTGCGGTTGTCAATGCCGGGCAAGGGACTGACCTTGATACGACGCACCCAGATCCACTTCCCCTGCCGCGCAATGTTGCGCGAGATGGGGTGATCGGGAGCTATCAGGGCACCAGCTTCGGTGACCACACTCAAGGTAGCCACGGAACTGGCACCATCATCGAAACTGTCTACATCAAAGATATCGCCATCGGTTACCGACTCCGCCTGTGCCGACAGCTCCGCCAAGATCCCTTGAGCAGTGGTGTAGGCAAAGACTTTGTCCTTGTGGGTGCGGATGGAAACATAGGTGGTAGCCATGTTGCCCATGAGCACTGACACCACCATCACAATGATCACCAAACCCAGGCAGAGCTCGACCATGGAGACGCCACTCTGCTCGCGCTGCCGCAACGCAGAATAAGTTGGTTCTGAACTAGATGCCCTGTTCTTTGCTTTCATGCCCTTGAATCCCAGCCTCCACCAAGTTGAGGCCTGATCTCCTATCGACACAAAAGCAGCTTGGACAGCAGCGATTCGGCAGCTCTGGGCTGTTGCAAAACTGCACAGCCGGACCAGGGATTAATCCCGAACGATGGACCGCCGGATGGCGCCAGAAAAGCGGTAATTGCTGAAACTGTCCCTGAGGGCATCCAAGATCCCCGCATCGTAGCGCAGGGTGGCAAATTCCTTGCTGCCTTGAATCGTCACATTGCCTGTGGCAATGACGGCACCACGAATCTCGGAGGGCTCACGAATGACCAGGTTGCCATTGGCATAGAGCAGGCCACTGAAGCTGGAGTTGCTGCCCTGGGACAAAGCCACCTTGCCAACGCAATACACAATGCCAGTGCCCAACAGGGGAGTCGCGGCATCGAAGGCCACGTTGGCGTGATCCACGAAGACGATCTTATTCTGCGGTACTGGCACCGGAAAGTTGGCCATGTCGGCAACCACAATGTCCGCCATGGATCGCAGGTCATTTTCGGAAACCCCAAACACGGCTTCCGGGCTGTCATCATAATCCGGGATTGGTGACATACCGGGTAGACCGGTAACCCTGTTGTCACCAGCGGGACCGTCGTTGGGCGTCCCGGAACCACTTGGGTAGGTAATCCCCGCACCACCACCGCCACCAATGATCCGGCCCATGGCGTTGATAACAGCACTGTTACCATCGCCCACCGCCAAGGCGGCGGCTCCCGGTGGCGTCAAGACAATGCGGCTGATTTCACTCTCCAGCATCTCCGTCGCCAGGATCTCATTGGGCGGCTGGTTATAGGCCACATTTCCATCCTGGAAATTGACCACATAACCCACGCTCTTGATCCGCCAAATCGCTCCGGCCTGGGGATGGCCTCGCTGTTCAGAAATTTCCTTGGCCTGGAGATTCTGCCGCCAACTCAAGCGCTCAGCATCTGGATCCGTATCCCACTGCTTCCAGATTTCATAGCGCCCCCAGAGAGTTCCTCGGATCTGAAACTCCCGAACCAGACCGACGTCCGCATCAACGGTATCTACAATCGGTGGCGTCGCCAGGTTATCCAACACTGGCGCAAAGGTGGTGACCGGCTGCACGGTTTGCCGCCGGAACCAGTTTGTCGCTTCGGTAAGACCAGCCTGAGCAAATTGGCTTGCCTGCCCGTACAAAGTGAAGCTGACATCTGCCTTGGTCTTGTGCGCCTTGAGGAACTCAGCACTACTTACTGTCAGACCAATGGTGATGATGAGGAGGAAGATCGCCAGGATCAGCGCATTGCCCCTCTCTTCAATTCTGCTTTGCATAGCCTCAAGCCCCTGAGTTCTGTGGAAGAATCAACCATTGCTGTCGACTCTTCGGGAAGGTCAGCTTGAGGCAAGCAGGCCTAATCCCGCACAATGGCGCGGCGGATGGCTCTGGCTCGACGGTATTGGTCGAACCCCAGGCGCAAAGCATCGATGACGCCGCCGTCATAGCGAATGGTGGCAAAGTCCCCAGATCCCTGGATCGTCACATTGCCTAGAGAAATCACCGTGCCACGGATTTCGCTGGGCGCCCGCATGGTCAGACCTCCCTTGCAGTAGAGCAGGCCGCTGAAGCTACTATTGCTGCCGTTGGCAATGTGCACCGAACCCGCAACATAGACAATGCCAGTGCCATTCAGAGGAGTAGCTGCATCGAACTGCGCATTGCCCAGGTCCACAAAGACCACAGCGCCGGCAGGAACCGGCACTGGAAAGTTAGCCATGTCAGTAATCACAAAGTCTGCCATGGAACGCAGGTTGTCTTCAGAGACGCCAAACACGTACTCTGGGCTGTCCTGGTAGGCGGGACTGGGAGACAGGCCGGAAATGCCGGTGACCCGATTGTCGGCGACTGGTCCTGTGGTCGGAGTGCCGGATCCAGCAGGATAAGAAATTCCGGCGCCTGCGGAGCCGCCTATGATGCGCCCTTCCGTGTTGACGTGGGCATCGTTGCCATCTCTCACATTCAATGCTGAGATACCAGGCAAGGTAAGAGTCACCCGGTGCACCTCGGTCTCCAGGATCTCGGTGCCCAAAATCTGATTGGGGAACTGGTCGAAAGAAATGAGAGGATCCACCTTCTTGAACACATAACCCACACACTTGACCTGCCAGGCGGTTCCCACACTCACTTTGCTGCGCTGAGGGGAAATATCCCGAGCCTGCATCTGCTGCCGCCAAATCAACCTGTCCGCATCAGGATCCGAGTCCCACTGCTTCCAAACTTCATAGCGACCCCAAAGCGAGCCCTTGATCTGGAATTCACGCACCAGGCCGATGTCTGGATCATCCGTATCCGAGATTTTTGGCGTAGCAACGGTGTCCAACACTGGAGCAAAGGCCATTACCGGTTGCGCCGTCTGCCGACGAAACCAGTTGACAGTTTCGGTGATGCCCGAACGGGCAAACTGTCCGGATTGGCCGTAGAGCAAAAAGCTGGTGTCAGCTTTTTTCTGGTGCGCCTGCAAGAAGGTGGCGCTGCTCACGGCGAGCCCCACGGCGACAATGGCCAAGAACAAGGCTAGAACCAGGGTCATTCCCTGCTCCGCCGAACGATGAATATGTTGTTGATTTCCCACGTGCATTCTCCCTTTAGAGAAGGGTAGCACGCATTTTTGCATATTCGGTCAGCAGAAAAGGGGCGCTCGGCAAGACCTCCCATGGCATGGGAGGGTGGATTGTCCTTAACTTGGATCGTAGGCCAAATTACTCATCAGCCAGCGTTCCACTTCCCGCAGATCCATGCCCTTGCGGCTGGCATAGTCCTCCACCTGATCCCGATCCAAGCGCCCGACACTGAAGTACCGAGAGTCCGGGTGGGCAAAGTAGATGCCACTGACACTGGCTGCCGGAGTCATCACGCAGCTTTCAGTGAGAGTCATCTCCAACCGTTGCGCCTGCAGGATCTCAAACAGCTTCAGCTTTTCGCTGTGATCCGGGCAAGCTGGATAGCCAAAGGCCGGGCGGATGCCTTTGTAGTTTTCCTTGATCAAATCTTCATTGGTGAAGGCTTCCGGATCCTGCGCCCCCCACTGTTGCCGGCTGCGCTGGTGCATGAGCTCCGCCAAGGCCTCCGCCAACCGGTCCGCCAGGGCCTTGGTCATGATGGAATTGTAATCATCGTGCTGCGCTTCAAACTCCTGGCAAACAGCATCCGTGCCAATGCCGGTGGTTACCGCAAAGGCACCCAGATAGTCCTTCTTGCCACTGTCTATGGGAGCCACAAAGTCCGCCAGGCTGCGTGCTGGCACATCATCGTTGGCGGTGCGCTGCTGGCGCAGCATGTTGAAGCGGGTCAGCTCTTGCTGCCGACTATCATCGGTATAGAGCACAATGTCATCTCCGTCGCTGTTGGCTGGCCAGTAACCCTGCACGGCACGGGCTTGCAACAGCTTCTCCTTGACGATGCGCTGTAGCAGAGCCTGCCCATGCTCGTAGAGCTCGCGAGCGGCTTCGCCATACTTGGCGTGATCCAAAATCTGCGGGAACCGACCCTTCAGTTCCCATGCCACGAAGAAGAAGGTCCAGTCAATGAACGGCACGATCTCCTGCAAGTCGATGTCATCCAGCACCCGGGTGCCGAGGAACTCAGGCACTGCTGATTCATAGCTCGACCAGTCCACCTGGAATTTTCGGCGCTTGGCAGCCTCATAAGGAATCAAGGGCTCTTCCACCCGTTTTTGATGCAAGACCCTGAGTGCCTCTTGCTCCTCCCGGTTCTTGCTGTCGAACTCAACCTTCTTCTTTGCATCCAAGAGATTCACGGCCACCCCCGCCACTCGGGAAGCATCGGGAACATGCACGATGGGCTGCTCATACTGTGGTGCAATCTTCACTGCCGTATGCTGCCGGCTGGTGGTCGCTCCACCGATCAGCAGGGGAATGGTCATGCCTCGGCGCTGCATTTCCTTGCCGACAAAGACCATCTCATCCAAGGATGGTGTGATCAGACCACTCACTCCCACCAGGTCCGCATTCTCATCTTCGGCTGCTTGCAGGATCTTGTCGCAGGACACCATGACACCCAGGTCAATGACCTCATAGTTGTTGCAGCTAAGTACCACGCCAACGATGTTCTTGCCAATGTCGTGCACGTCACCCTTGACGGTGGCCATGATCACTTTGCCCTGGGAGTTGCTGTGGGATGATTCACCTTTCTGCGCATCCATGAATGGCTCCAGGTACGCCACGGCTCGCTTCATGGCTCGCGCACTCTTCACCACCTGCGGCAAGAACATCTTTCCCGCACCAAACAGATCGCCAACGATGCGCATACCGTTCATCAACGGTCCTTCAATCACATCCAGTGGGCGGGTGGATTTTGCGCGAGCCTCTTCCGTGTCTTCTTCAATGAAGTCCACCACTCCATGCACCAAAGCATGGGCTAAACGGTCTTCCACCTCTGCCTCACGCCAGGATAAGTCGATCTCGCGCTTGGTGCCGGATCCCTTGACCGATGCAGCGAACTCAATCATCCGCTCCGTCGCGTCGACACGCCGAGCAAACAACACATCTTCCACGTGCTGTAACAGATCCGCCGGGATGTCTTCGTAGACCACCAGCTGCCCTGCATTGACGATGCCCATATCCATACCAGCCTTGATGGCATGGTAGAGGAAGGACGAATGCATAGCTTCACGCACGCGGTCGTTGCCCCTGAAGGAGAAGGACAGGTTGCTCACACCACCACTGATCTTCACCCCTGGACAGGCTTCCTTGATGAGGCGAGTAGCCTCGATGAAATTGATGGCGTAGCGATCGTGTTCTTCGATGCCCGTGGCAATGGCCAGGATGTTGGGGTCGAAGATGATGTCTTCCGGCGGGAACTGCACCTCTTCCACCAGCAACTTGTAAGCTCGCTGGCAGATCTCAACCTTGCGCTCCACGGTGTCTGCCTGACCCTGCTCGTCAAAGGCCATCACCACCACGCCGGCGCCGTAACGGCGAACAGTGCGGGCCTTCTCCAGGAAGTCGGCTTCGCCCTCCTTCATGCTGATGGAATTCACCACCGCCTTGCCCTGCACGCATTTCAATCCAGCTTCCAAAACCGACCACTTGGAGCTATCGATCATCACCGGCACACGAGCAATCTCCGGCTCGGTGGCAATCAGGTTGAGGAAGGTCGTCATAGCCTGCTCCGAATCCAGCATGCCCTCATCCATGTTGACGTCCACCATGTTGGCGCCACCACGCACCTGCTCCATGGCCACCTCCACTGCTGTGGTGTAGTCATTGGACAGAATCAGTTTGGCAAAACGCCGGGATCCAGTGACGTTGGTGCGCTCCCCCACCATGATAAAGTTGGTATCGGGGCGAATAACCAGAGGCTCCAGACCGCTGAAGCAGGTGAGCGCATTGTCTACCACGGGCAGCTTGCGCGGCTGGGAGCCTCGCGCCGCCTGCGCAATGGCGCGAATGTGCTCCGGCGTGGTGCCACAGCAACCACCCAGCACATTCACCAGCTCACTGTCCACGAACTCCTTGAGCAGAGCGCCTGTGGTTTCGGCAAGCTCGTCATACTCGCCAAAAGCGTTGGGCAGACCCGCATTGGGATAGCAAGTCAGGTAAGCATTGCTGGCTTTGGACAACTCAACCAAATAGGGGCGCATCTCTCTGGCACCCAAGGCACAGTTGATTCCCACGGTCAACGGCTGCGCATGCCGCACCGAAGCCCAAAAAGCTTCTACGGTTTGCCCGCACAAGGTACGACCACTGCGGTCGGTGATGGTCACCGAAATCATCAGCGGCAGATCCACACCCTTCTCCTGCATGACTTTTTGCACGGCAAAGATTGCCGCTTTGGCATTGAGGGTGTCAAAGATGGTTTCGATGAGCAACAGATCCACACCACCATCAATCAAAGCAGCGGTTTGCTCTTCATATGCTTCGCGCACCGCATCATAGGTCACCGCGCGGAAGGCTGGATCATTCACATCTGGAGAGATGGACAGGGTGCGGTTGGTGGGACCGATTGCCCCAGCGACAAAACAGGGCCGATCAGGATTCTCGCTGCTCCACTCGGCACTGGCTTCCTTCGCCAACTCCGCAGCGCGCTTGTTGATCTCGTAAACCACTGCCTCCATGCCGTAGTCTGCCTGGGCGATGGAGGTTCCATTGAAGGTGTTGGTTTCGATGATGTCGCTACCGGCAGCAATGTACTCCTTATGGATCTCCTTGATGACGTCTGGGCGGGTCAACACCAGCAGATCATTGTTGCCTTGCAGCTCACTTTCGTGGTCTGCGAACCGGTCGCCGCGAAAATCCTTCTCCTGCAACTTTCGCTTCTGGATCATGGTGCCCATGGCGCCATCCATGATCAGGATCCTCTTCTCCAACAAGTCTTGCAGTTGCTCCCTGCAGCTGTTGCCAGTAGCCGGTGTTTCTTCAAATTGATCCATAGTCGAACTCATACTTCGCCCGCTCCTTGCGGCAACTTCGTTGCCGAAGCAATGAAAGTGGCGGGCAGGTTTTTTTCCTTGCCCGGCGCCTCATCGACTTCGACATAAAACTCAGACAGCCCGGCTTCAGTAAACCACCGGCGAATGTCGTCCAGGTGGAACCCCTGCCACAGGGTTCCCAGCTCCTTCTTCATCCAATCGTTCTCGTGCTGAACAAAGTCCACCACCACCACCTTGCCGCCAACGCTGATAACCCGGGCCATTTCCTGCAGGGTCGCAGCCGGCGATGCCAGGTAGTGCAAGACCATATGCGCCATGGCCACTTGCACTTCCTGGTCCTCCAGCGGCAAGCGATTGGCTTCGCCCAGGCGCAGCTCCACCTTGCCAGGCAAATTGGCATCCATATTGGCCTTGGCCGACTCCAGCATGCGGGGCGAATTGTCCACGGCGATGACATCCACCCCAGCCGCCGCCAACTCCCGCGCCAACACTCCGGTTCCGGTGCCGATGTCTGCCACCCGCATTCCCCGCGGCAGCAGTCGGGTGATGGCCCGTGCCCGGTGAATGTCATCGCGGAACACCTTGCGGATGGCATCCCACTCCGGCCCCACGGAATCGAACCAATCGCGACTGCCGGCTTCCCGCTCCAGCAGCACCGCGGACAGGGCCGCCTGGTCACGGGCCAGGGAGGAGTCTTGGCGCAGCGAGCGCCGAACCATGTCCCAGGCTTCCCGCCAGGCCCCAGATTCCGAGGGCACATAGCGATAGTAAACGTAGGTGCCCACCCGCCGGTCTTGCAGCAGGCCTGCTTCCTTGAGAATGCCCAGGTGGCGGGAAACCGTGGACTGGGCCATGTCCAGAACCTGGGTCAGCTCCTGCACCGCCAACTCCTCCTGCTCCAATAGAGCCAGGAGGCGCAGACGGGTGTGGTCATTCAGGGTCTTGAAGACCTTTTGCAGGGTCGCAGCGGGCATTGGAGAACTATATCGAAGAATCCAGATAAACGGATATTGTTTATCCTGCGGCCGCTCTCCCAAGCTGGATGCAAAGCTCTAAGTTATTTCTATCTAAGGCTTTCTATCCGATCTGCCGCATTCACGATCTTCGTGATGCGCAGGCCGTAGACATCGTCCACCAGCACCACCTCACCTCGAGCCACCAGCTTGCCATTCACCCGCAGGTCCACCGGCTCCTCCATCTTCTTGTCCAGAGGCACCACGGAACCCGGGATCAGGTTGAGGATGTCATCCAAGCTCATCTGTGCCCGACCCACCTCCACCGAGATGGGGATCCCCACATCCAACAACAGGCTCAGGTTCTGCTGCCCATCCGCCGCGTTGTCCGCTGCGGAGTTGGACAGGGCACCAAAAGTCACCGGCTGCACCGTGGCCTCGGCATAGTCAGTGGCCGCGCCGACCACCTCCTGAATGGCTTCGGTCAGCTCTTCTTCCTTGCCGACTGCCTCTTCCTGATTCTCTTTGGCTTCCTCTGACATGATCTAGGTCTCCATCACTTCCACTACCTGGTATGCCAGGCGGTTGCCACTTGTCCCAACCTTGCCCTTGAATTTGGGCACACCTTGCACGGGAGCAATCAAATGTTCGCCCAAGCGACGTTTGAGCGGCACAACATCCCCTTCACTCAGGCTCAGCAGGCTACGCAACGGAATGGATGTTTCGCCCAGCTGAACTGCCATCTCTACATCCACGCTACGAACCAAATCTGAAATCACATCGCGCAAGGGGCTATCGCCACTCTCTGACTTGAATTTGTCTTTGTGCATCTGGACCAAATGTGGCTCCAGAGCATTGAATGGAATTGCCAGGCGCAAATCTCCCAGTAGGAAATCACTGCCTGCCTGGAAGTGCACGGACAGCACCACATCCTGGCTGCCCAGAATTTGCGCCAGCGAAGGATTGCTGAAGCGATCGGCAATTTGCCAATCCGCATCTGGCAACACCTCACCCATAGCATCCGCAATCCGCTGCAGACATGGCTCAACAAAGGCATCCGCAACGGTGTACTCAGCCTCGGAAAACTCAGCTGGCACATTGGTCACCTTGCCCAATCCACCCAGAATCCGATCCACCGCGCCATAGAGCAAGCTTGTGGTCAGGCTGAATAGGACAGGTCCCTCCAACGGCTTGGCATTCAGGATGTAGATGCCGGAACCCTTGCCTGCCATGTCAATCCACTGCTGGAAGCGGATCTGCTCCACCGCCACACAGTCGCAGGACATCTCATAGCGCAGCTTGTCCGTCATGGTGGATGCCAGGGATTTGGCGGCGGGCTCAAACCAAAGCTCAAATGCTCGCATCTGCTCCCGACTCATGCGGTTGGGCTTGAGCAGGTCCACCGGGTTGACCACGGATTCTTTGACCTCGCTAGCAACGATCTTCGGCAGGTCCGCATCCGAAACCAATGCGGACTCCTCTGACCGGAACATGTCCAGCAGGGTGTCGATCTCTTCGTTGCTAAGAAGCTCTTTCATTGCAGGACAAACTTGGTCCAGAGAACATCATCCACAATGGCCTTGCCCTTGGGGAAAAAGGTCAGCGTCAACTCATCGATCAGGCGCTTTTTCAGACGCGCCTTGCCCAAGTCAGTTGACAACTCCTTGGCCGGCGTGTTTGACAACACCTCAAGACAACGGGACACAGCTCGGTCCCAGTGCAATCGAATGGATTCCAGAACAGCATCCTCATCGGTCTCCTTCAGCTTGTAGTCAAACTTGAAGGCGATGCTGGCAGTCATCCGGCCCCGCTCCACTGGCGGATTGAAGATGAAGGGCATCTCGTCTGGGTGATGCAAGATCAAGACTTTGGGTGGCGGCGGAACATGCACCTCCTCCTTCACCGGAGGAGCCATGAACACCACTCCCGCACCGCCCAAGGCAGCACCTACGGCAACCAGAATCAGGGACTTGAGGCCACCGCCCTTGCCCTTGACTTCTTCTTCTTTGGTTTCTTCGTCGTTTCCTGCCACAACTATCCTCTCTTAGGGCGTTGATCCTGCCTCGTTATCGGCCATTTAGGCCAAAGCGTTTAGGACTTTGTCACCTCCGCGAAGACTTCTCCTTGGGAGTCGCCAAACGCATGCGCCGGTCCAATACAGAGCGGATCTTGTCCTCGGGAAGCTGGCCAATGATCTCGTTGGCAACGGCCTTATCCATCACCGACAGAATCTTCACCACCATGTCCTGCCCCTCAGGACTCTGCCAGTAACCCATGATGAGCTTGCTGGCCTTGTCCGTATCCAGAGCGGCAATGGTGGTGGCCACTTCCTTCAAGTTGGCCTGCTCGTCGGGGGTGAAGCGAACAATGTCGTCCTTGATCTGCTTGGCCTGGTTGCTCACCTCCGCCCGCACCCGCTCCACTTCCTGCATGAGCTTCATCACCTCGTCATAGCGATGGGAGACATCAGCCTCCATGGCATCCAGATCAGCGGCCCTTTGCTCTAGAACCGCCTGCTCCCGGGTCAGGCTCTTCTCCATTTCCTTCACCCGGTTCAGGGTCTCATTGATCTCGGCGGCAGTCATACCCGCCTGGGTGGATTCAAAGATGTAGAATCTGCCGCGGCGATAGGTGCCCTTGTCGCTGAGATCATCTCGGGCACGCTCCCAGTCCCGCGTTATGGAATCCGGATCGTGGACCGAAGAATCGTCTGCAGCTCCATGGCCATCCTGGGAGTCATCACTGCCGTGGCCATCATCGCTGCCATGACCATCGTCAGCGTGGGGATCAGCGCCGTGCCCACCACCGTGACCGTCGTCCGGCGGGGCTTCCGGCTTTACGTGGGAACGCCCTTCGCCATACTCAACCTCCGGCTGATCATGGCGAAGCCCCTCCCCTGATGCCTCTGCATGCGGCTCAGTGTGCGGATCCGCGTGGGAATCTGCATGCGGATCCGCGTGGGGATCTCCCTGGGGATCCGTGTGCCCATCTTTGGCATGCTCCCCCTCCTTGCCCGGTTCTTCCGGCGGCTTCTCGAAGAAGGAGTTCAACACGGGAATGCCCTGGGTGCCCTCATAGTTCAGCCGACCCTGTGCGGTCAGCAAGCCAACTATGGTGGCAACAAACAGACCGAAGGCGGTCACACCCATGACTAGGATGTTCTTCATATCTCCTCACGTCGCCGTTGCTGGAATCGCAACCTGGCCATTTCGTCAAATTCAGACTGGGTCTCCGACTCCATCTCTTGCATCCAGGCCTCCCAGCGGCGCTCGCGAAGGTTGGTCAAAGACTTCAAATTCTTGCGGCTGTCGTTAAATCCATCTCTTGCTTGCTCGACTCGCTGTTCCGCCGTGGCAATCTTGGACTCGCAGAGCCGCCGACTCTCTTGCAGGCCGCGTTGCAGAGCCTGGGTCAGAGACCGCATGCCCTCCTCCCTGCTCTGCTCTTGGCAGGCCGACAGATTGTCTTCCACCTGCTGCATACGCTCTTCAGCTTGATGCAAGGCAGATAGCTCCTGCGCCAGAACCCGATGCGCCATTCGCTCTTGATGGGCACGGAATCTGTGCAGTCGTTGTAGGGGAAAGCGGAAGCGCCTCATGGCTTAGCTATCGGCCATGGCATGGGCTTAAGTGGAGCTTTCTGCCAAAAGCTCCATGGCCTGCAAGGTCTCCGCCATGCTGCGATTCTCTACACCTTGGTAGAGCAACAGCTCCAGGGCTTCCATGCAAAGGATCGCCCGGTCCAGCAGCGGATCGGAACCCTTGCGATAAGCGCCAACCTGCACCAGATCCCGGTTTTCCTCATAGTGAGCCAGGAGCTCCCGCAGCTTTTGCGCCGCCGCCATGTGCTCTTTGGTGGTGATACTGGGCATCAACCGACTCACCGAACCCAGAACATCCACAGCCGGAAAACGACCGCGGGCCGCAACCTGACGGCTGAGCACAATATGACCATCCAGATAACCACGCAGGGCATCTGACACCGGCTCATTCAGATCATCGCCATCCACCAGAACGGTAATCAGGCCGGTGATGCTGCCATGGGCATCATTGCCCAGGCGCTCCACCAGTCGGGGCAGATGGGCAAACAAGGAAGGTGGGTAACCACGCAAAGTAGGTGGCTCACCGGCAGCAAGGCCGATTTCACGGGCCGCACCGGCAAAACGAGTCACCGAATCCATCATGAACATCACGTGCTTGCCCTGCTCGCGAAAACTCTCCGCCACGGTCACCGCGGTGAAGGGAGCCTTGAAGCGCAGCATGGGAGCCATGTCACTGGTGGCCACAATGACCACGGTCTTGGCCATGCCTTCCGATTGTAGAACCTTGTCGATGAACTCGCGAACTTCGCGCCCACGCTCACCCACCAAGGCAATGACATTCACCTCCGCCATGCCGCCGCGAGCAATCATGCCCATGAGGGTGCTCTTGCCGACACCGGAACCGGCGAAGATACCCAGGCGCTGCCCGCGCCCACAGGTCAGGAATCCATCGATGCTGGACACGCCGGTTTCCACCGGCTCTTCCACCGGGTTGCGCAGCATGGCCGGCGGTGCCGAATTCAGCACCGGACGCTCGCTGGCCAGGATCGGTGGCCCGCCATCCAAAGGCCGGCCCAAGGCATCAATGACTCGTCCCAACAGACTGTTGCCCACTGGGACCGAAAGGGGTTGGCCATGGCATGTCACCACATCAAAAGGAGCGATGCCCGCCATCTCTTCCAGAGGCATGATGATGGAGACGCCGGCGCGAAAGCCAACCACCTCCGCCAACACTGGCCCCGCATCGGTGGCAATGCTGCACAGGTCACCAATTCCCGCATGCAGGCCTTCCACCTCCACACTGACACCCAATAAGCCACGCACCTGCCCCTTGTTGACGGGACGGTTGTGCGCCGTGGCTTTGTCCAGAACCGAGAGCAGGCGCGGCGAAAGGCTCATGTCTGAGCCTCTTTGCGAATCTCGTCGGCGATTCGCTCATACACTTCCAGCGGGTCATATAGCATGCGGCCGCTGCCCGACTCCACTTGGGCACTACCCCGTTGAATGGAGGGACTGGGCACGAACTCCGCATCCTGCGTCTTGCCCCGAAATTCCGGGTGGTGTTCCAGTTCAGCAATCACCTGGCTGAGATCATCAGGATTCAGCAGCACGCGAAGCTCACCCTTGTCCACACCAGAAATCATCTGCTGCAGACAACGACGCACCGCCTGGGTTGGATCCAGCAAACCCTTGTCCACCGCATCGCCCAATACTTCACGGGCAACAACCAAACCAAGTTCGGTGATGACCGCGGAGATCTGCTCCAAATTCTGTTGCACCATGGGTGCAATCTGCGCCAGGGCTTGCCCTATGGATTCCACGCAGACCTGCAGCGCTTGCCGGTCCGTCTCGGCCTGAGCCGACTTCTCTCGCAGCGACAGTAGCCAGGCTCGTTTGTCGTCGGCGGCTACTGCAACAGGAGCTGACGGCACGTGTTTATGCAGGCGCAAAGCACGCAGAGGTAAGCGCAGAGCTATTTTTTGCGTCTGCGTCATACCATTTGCTCTCCAGCACCGGCGGTCACTTGGATTTCACCCTTGTCCGACAGGTCCTGGATGGTGGTCAAAATACTCTGCTGTGCCTCCACCACTTCCGACAGCGGCATGGGACCGAGGGCATCTCGCTCTTCCCGCACCATATCGCCAGCCCGCTTGGACAAGTTGCCAAAAATGGTCTGCTCCACATCCTCGGTGGCCGCCTTCAAGGACACTGCCAGAACTCTCGTGTCAATTTGACCCAAGATCTTCTGCATGGCCTTCTTGTTCAACTGCGCCACGTCATCAAAGGTGAACATCTGATCACGGATAGCATTGGCAATCTCTTCGTCCGAGTCCTGGATGAGATCCAGGATGGTTTTCTCACCGCCACCCATGTTGTTCAAAATTTCCGCCGCCGCCTTCACCCAGGCCTTGGGCTCGGAGCGCAAATTGGTCAAGCCCAGGTCCTTGACCTTCTTCCGCATCACATCCAGCACTCTTTGCACAACCTCCGGCGGCGTGCGATCCAAGGTGGACACGCGATGAATGATGTCGGCTCGTTTCTCTTCCGGCAATTGGTTGATCACCGCAGCACCCTTGATGCGATCCAGGTGAGCGATGAACACTGCGGCAATTTGCGGATGCTCTTCCATCAACAAGTTGGCCAGATCTTCAGCTGACAAGGTTTCAAACATGGCAAAGGGACGCTTGGCCAGAATGTCACCGCTGGCACGCTTACTCATGTTGGCGCCGCGATCCTCGCCAAAGGCTTTGACCAGCACAGACTCCAAACCACTGCCGACATCGCCAAGAGCCATCTGCCCTGAGCGCAAGCGTCGAACCGCGTAGGCCAGCACATCGCACACCTCCGCATCACCAATGGAAATCTCCTGCAAGGCCTTGATGGCACGAGTAACCTGCTCCACATGATCCACCCCAAGATTGCGCAGCACCGTCGCCGCCAAATCTTGATTGATGGCCAAGAGGAGAATCCCCACCTGCTTGTCAGGCGTGAACTCCTGCTTTTCGGCTTCACCACTCACTTGCTCGTCTCCGTCAACCAGTTTTCCAACATGCGAGAGATGGCGGCCGGATCGTCCCCAATCGCCTCTTCAATTTCTTGCCGCATGCGCTTGGCTTTCTCAGTCGGCGGCAGCAGCATTTCTTCTTCTTCGCGAGCCTTGGCCTGCGCTTCCAAGTCCACCGGCGCTGCCGCCTTCTTGCCCTGCGGCACACTCAGATTCTTGCCCTTCTTCAGCATGCTGCGCAAGAAGAACAACACCAGGGCCACCGCCAGCAACTGCGCCACCGAGCCACCATACTTTTCCGCCATGTCGCCCAGACCGGGACCAGCAATGGCCTCGGGCTCTTCCATGGGCAGGCGCTCCATGAAGGCAATCTCCAAGAGAACCTTGGGAACGACTCCATCTCCACCAGCAGCCACATCTTTGCCAACCGCAGCTTCGACAACCTTCCGGATGTCTGCTTCAAATATCCCGTCCTCACCTTGCAACTTTTTATCAACGATCAAGCCCACGCTGATCATCTTGATGTCGGGAGCCAATTTGCCCACCCGCTCGCGCCCGGCTTCCGCCAGGTACTTCTTGGTAGTGGTGGAGCTTTTGCTTGACCCACCAGAAGCAGTGGTGTTCGCCGTAGCTTCTGCTGCCTGACTGGACAAACTAGGATCACCGCCACCGACAACCTTGTCCGCATCCTTGGAGTCCTCCTTGGTGGTGGTCTCCTCAATCACAATGGGCGATTCCGGCACATAGACGCTGTCACGGAAGCTGTAGTTGGGATCCAACAGGACCGTCACTTCCACCGAAAAGTTGTCCACATAAGGCGTCAGCGCCCGGGTGATCTTCTCCTTGGCTTCCTGCTCCCGCAACTTCTGCTGCTTGAGAAAGTCGCCACCGTCATCGCCCATGTGGCTGCCCACCGAGCCGTTGAACTTTTCACCGGTGGCCGCATTGATGATGGTGATGTTGTCCGGCTGCACCCCCAGGGTGGATGCCACCATGTCCACCGAACTGCTGGCCAAGCGGCGAAAGCTCACCCCCGCCCGCAGGGTCAGGGTTGCCGTGGCCCTTTGCTGTTCTTCTTCATCAAAGGCAGTGGTGAAGGTATGCCGCTTTGGCTTGCTGCCGCGCACCATGGCCTTGCTCACTCCGGCCATTGCCCGCAATGCCAATTCTGCATGGCGCTCTTTTTGCTCCCACAGGCGGCGTTTCTTCTCTTCGCCGGATGCTGTCAAGCCGCCAAGTCCACTGCCTGCGTCAGATTTCTGGCTCAACGCTCCGCCAGCCCGCAAGCTTGTGCTTGCCGCACTGGCATCATCCCGATCCACCTCCAGGCGTAGACCGTTGGTGCGATAGGGAATGCCAGAACTCACCAGCAAGGCTTCCGCCTCCGCCAGTGCCATAGGATCTTCGCTGCTGTAAACCGTCTGATAATCCGGCTGCCCGGCATACCAGACAATGGCACCCAGGCCAATGGTGGTCGCCAACAGCACAGCACCAATGGTCATGCGCTGACCACCATCCAGGCGGGCCCAGATGGTTTTCAGTTGCGAAATGATTTCTGCGAGAAAGGTGGGCATGCGTTATCGCTTTGCTTCGTCAAGAAGACCGAAGCCAAATTTCTTCCGGGTCGAAGCATCCACAATGGTCACATTGGTGGATGGGATGCCGAGAGTTTCGCTGCTCACCTCAATGGCGATGCGTGCCAAATGGTCGAACTTGGCCTGGCCCTGCACATTCAAGCGCACGGACACCTGCGGCCCGGAGGCTTCACGGGGCTGCACGCCCCAAACCTCGCCGTGTCTGGCAGCGGCTGGCTTGGCAACCAAATAGTCAGTGATGTCGGCATGGACAACTTCAGGCATGGCCTGCAATTGCTGCTCCAGCATCTCAAACAAGGTCTTGGCGCCATCTTGTGATGGCGCAACTGAGGATGACACGACTGAGGGTGACTCAGCAGAACCTGTCCACTGCCGACCTGCCCAGAGCAAGCCGCCAAAACTTGAGAACAGGACAACTGTCGCGCCCAGAAGAGCTGTGCGTCGCCGAAGTTCAGTGCCAAAAAGATGTCTGCTTGAATTGTATATCATCATTCGTACCTCGAACTAATTCACCGACCGCTGCAATACCTGCCAGGCTTCCAGAATCTTGTTGCGCACTTCCAACATGAGGTTGAATGCAACTTCGCTCTTGCCCATGGAAATCATCAGATCGTGGACCTCCACATCCTCCCCGCGCGCCATGGCCTCAGCCTTGTCTTTGGAATCGCCGGACAACTCTTGAACCTTCATCAAGGCTTCATTGAGAGTCTTGGAGAATGATGAGCCCTCGGCTTCTCCCACGCCTTCTGACTGCGCACCAAGACCCTTGCCCTCACCCATGAGGGAGGGTTGCTTGATGCCTTCAAGGCCAGAAAGGTCGAAGCCGCTCATCTATGCTATCTCCTTGAAATGTTGTCGATGGTGGCCTGCACCATGCCACGGTAGGTGCGCAGGGCGCCCAGGTTAGCTTCGAAGCTGCGCTGGATAGCCTTCAACTCCACCATCTCGCGGAACATGTCCACGTTACTAGCCAACACAAAGCCGTTTTCATCCGCCCGCGGATCCGTGGGTTCGTAGCGCTCCTGCAGAGGAGTTTTGCGATCCACAAAGATCTCACTGACCCGAACACCGCCCACCAGATTCTTGCTGCCAGGCACCTTGCTTAAAGATCCAAGTGTCTGTTGATTCAGGACTTCCTCGAACATCACGGAACGGCGACGGTACGGTTCGTTGTGCTTGTTACCGATGCTGTTCATGTTGCTGAGGTTCATGGCAGACACTTCAGCCCGCTGCATCTCCGCGCGGAGACCCGAGCCGATGATGTCAAAGCCATGGAAGATGCCGTTCATTTGGTTGTCCATTGTCTAATCTCCCCCTTACTGACCACGAATGGCGCGATTCATCTTGCCGAAGTAGCCGCCGGCGCGCTGAGAAAAGATGGCATGCAGCATGCGAACCTTCTCCAGCATGGACTGCTCCTCAAACACCGAGACGTTGTTCTCGCCGGGCAAACCGGAGGTGTCGCGAATTACCTTGGGCACAACGGAATTCACGCCGTCACCGGAGGCATGCGCACTGCGCAGTTCCTCCTCGAAGGTAACCTGGTAACGCTTGTAGCCAGGGGTGTTCTGGTTGGCGATGTTGTTCATCGCCACTTGTGTGCGCATATTCAGCGCGTCGAGAACGCTACCGGTATACGCCAGATCATTGTCCAAATTGAACATTCGTGCTCCTTTGCCGAGACCTCCTTCCTATCGGCGGTTGAGCGCTGCGCCTTGAGACTGCACAGTCGAAGGCTGACTGTGGGCTAATCGATCAGCCCAGGCTGCATAGGCCAGGCGCTCGATTTTCTCCGCCGCCAGATCCCAGCGGTGGCTGGCCTGCACCTGAGCTGCGGCCTGTATTGCTGCGGAGCGTAAATGCTGCCATTGCTCCGAACTCCGGTCCAATTGACTGGCCAAGGCCGCAGCATCGGGCTCCAGCACAAAGGGGTGGCCAATATGCTGGCCGGGCAAGTCCACCCGGCGCCGGCTGCTGGGGATGGAGAGACATGCCTGCTCTTCTCCGCCTTGGCAAAAATCATCGGTGCTACCGCCCGCGGTCACCAACACCGGCAAGCCACAGGCTCGAGCTTCCAGCACCGGCATGCCAAAACCCTCCCCGCGATAGGGGTGCACCAGCAGATCGCTGGCGGTGTACATGCCCGCCATCTCTGCCGCCGACAAGAATCTATCCAAGACCAGAGTCTCCGGCGCCTGCACCTGGGCCTGCACCCTTTGCAACAGTTCCTGCAGATGAAAACCGTGGTAACTATCCGCAGCGCCCATGGGCTTGATCACCAGACAGACTGGATCCGAACGACAAAACTTGCTGAGGGCAGCCTTCAAGAAGAGATCGAAGCCTTTGCGCCAGATCAATCCGCCGACAAACAACAGCACCCGCCGACCCTGCTTGAACTGCATGACTTGGGGCAAGGGTGCTGCAGCTGGATGGAACACCTGGGCATTGACCCCATGGGGGATCCATTCAATGTCCTGGGCTGCTCGCCCCGCCGACAACAAGCTGCGGCGCACCGTCTTTGAATGCACCACCACCTTATCCGCTTCCTGCGTCAGCATCGGCGCCAAGGCCATGGGCACCGCCCCGTATTCCCAATCAAATCGCTGCACGAAACAGTGGGCATCTGGCCGACGACCGCGGTTCGGCCAGCCTGTGCTCAACCATAGATCAGCTGGACCCGGCCGACGGCTCAGGTAGGGAAGCAGGTCCGCAGCATGCTCCTGCCAACTGGCCAGGGATTGCTTGAAAGGCGGCACCGGCAGCAAAGCCAAATCCACGCGCTGCCGCCGCAACAGGGCGCGGGCCGTTTCCTGAGTGAGCACCGCCGAAGATGAGTTCTCCAACAAAGGCGCTTCCAACACCACCAGGGGGCGAGTCCCTGGCTGCGCTGCTGCAATGGCAGGCAGCGGACGGGGGGTGACATGGCGTTGCAGCAACACAGCGCGAGCCCGCTGGGTCTGGGCCAAAGCCTTTTTGGGCTCGGTCGCACAGAGCTGCAAAGCATCCCGCAACATTCCCGGGTGCGGATGAAAAGACCCAGCCTCCCACCTGCCTCCTATAGGCAGACAGCTTGCCGTATCCCCCAACACCGATCGGGTCTGGCCATAGACCGAAGCAAGCAGGGGCCGCCGGGATGCCATGACCCGCAGCAGCCACTGCCACCAGAGATGATACGGTTTTGAACCAGCCTGTGGCACTTGCCGACAGGGCTGCACCACTGCTGTGGCTGCAGCCAGGCTTTGCAGATCCGGCATACCTGCAACCCACTCCACCTGTGCTTGCAACGCAGGCGAGGGCAACTCTGGAATCTCCTTGGCATCAGGGTCAAGCCCGCTCTTCCCACCACTTTTGTAAGCGAGGTGGCGCAAATCCTTGGGCATACAAGGAGAGCGACCGAGCCCCTCGGAGGCAGGTTTAGATGACCTGTTGAGAAGGGCGACCGAGTTCGACGCAGTAGGTACAGGGAGTTGTGTCACCGCAGTAGAAAGCTGGTGGGAAGATCGGGCTAGCGTATGAATGCGCAAACGCGGCTTCGTTGGCCCGGTCCAGTCTGCCATAGCCGCCAACAGCAAATCCGTGCCTTGCTGCCAATGGCCTTGCTGCCAATGGTCTTGCTGCATATTGGCAGATGCATCCGCAGCAAAACTAGTCACATGCAAGAACAAGGGGCTCTGTCCGGCAACCGGCTCGGCCAATTGCAGGTAGGGCACAAGATCACTGCGGGCAGCTTGCGGAACCGGCAGGTCCGACTCCAGAGCTGCGGACAGATCCAAAGATGCCAATTGCGCAGCAGACTCAACCTGCATCACTCGACAGGCCAAGGGAAACTCCAAGGCCGCCTGTTGGCAGGCCAGGCTGTCAGCGAACACCACCAGAGGGGCAGAGTCCGCCACCTCCTCCCCGGCCTGGGCCATGAGGAAGCGCAGGGTTTCCCCTGGCAGACTGGAATGCACATGGAACTGGCGATTGCCATCCTGCAGGGCCACCTTCTGCCCCTGGCTCTCACCCTTCACCGCAGACAGGCACAGGCTGCAGCGCCGACCCTGCTGCTCCATCTGCTCAAGGAACTGCCGCAACCTCTGACCATGCGGGTCCAGGCCAAGGGGATCACCCCAGATTCGCAGCTCTTGCAATTCCATCTTGCCCAAAGCATCGACATTTCCAGACCCTTTCCCAAACCATCCCTTGGCAGGAACTGGTCTGCACGCAAACATCCTTGGCGTGAAGTCACACCCGGATCGCAGCGCAGCAAACCTGGCACAGCGCAGTGCCCTGCTGCAAGATTGGACAGGCGCAGAGGCAGACAGCGACCTGGGCGACGCCAGAGTGGATCTGCAACTCTTGCGCTTTGCGGTCCTGCAGGGACTGGCCAGGCAGGGCACGGCAGAAGCACGAGCCCGGCTCAGCGGACTTGACTCTGCCGACCTGCAGGCCGGTCGGGTGCAGGACGGCGTGGCCCGGGGCTACAAGGTGGCTTTGGAAGAGGCCGCCAGCCTTTGTTCACCACCACTGTCGCCGGCTGACCTGAATGGCCATAGCCCCTGGCAGCGCCTGCCGGATCCTTGGCAGGATGAGAACCTGATTCTGGGAGCCACCAGCGCCAAAGACCTGCGCAAGAAGCGTGAACTCCTGGTGGCCTCCGGCGGTGCCCGTATTCGTTTCTCCCGGCGCTTCGGCATCTTGCTGGTGGATCGCAAGAAAGGAGTGCACCAGGAAAACTGCATGGTCTTTGAAGACCGCAGGGACCAGGGCAGCCTGGATTGCTTCCAAGGTCAGGAAGGCGAAAAGCCCCGGCTCTTCAACCCGGCTTTTTTACAACCGACATTTTACCTGCAGAGTCCGGAACGAGACTTGCTCCTGTTAAAAGGTCGACTGGGCCCGAAGCCAAACCACTTCCCCTGCCAACTTGTCTTGGAAGGCAGAAAAAGCGAATCCGGCATTCGCCTGACCGTGGAAATCGAAAACCGCCAGCCCAACCACCGCCTGCGCATTCGCTTTTTAGGCTTACCAGAGGGCCTGGAGCCGGATCATCGGGGCACCCCCGGCTGGGAAAAAATTATCCACAAGGGTCATCGCATCCTGGCAGCAACTCTCGTGCGCGCCTGCGGAAATCTCTCCGTGGATGCCATGCCGGTAGCCACTCCCGAAGCGCAGTTGTTCGGCTTCCACCGCCACGACTTCATGCTTTGCGGCAAGTTCACCCCTTGGGGAACGGATGGAATTGTTGGCTGGGCATAGAACCGGGGAACTTCGGTGGCTAATCTTGCCCGGCCCACTCACGACTCCTGGTCTTGCCTGGACCTGAAGTTGCCTTCCCCCTCCTCCCTCCCGCACTCGCGCTCATGCACCATGCGCTGTGGTTCCTCGTCGGTTGCGCCGTCACCCTGTTGCTAGGGCTGATCGGCCTGCGGATGCAGCGGCTCACGGAGACGGACTGGGATGAAGAAGAAGGGGTAGAGGAAGAAGCGCCAAGCCCTGCTCGGCCCTTGATCATCGCCAACTCGCACAGCCTGTCCACCCTGGCCAACGGCCTGGGCAAGGATCTGTCCAGCCTGGCAACCGGCGTGGAAGGTCACGCCCAACTCTTGTGCGAATCCCTGGGTGATCCGCAGCGCACCAACCAGCAGGCAGAACAACTTTGCGAAGCCGTGCGCCGCTTGCGCTTCTTCAGCGAGAAGATGCTCTCCTTTGCTCCCGTCCGCGGGCTTGCCATGCAACCGGTGGACATCAAGCTGCATCTGCAAAGCCTGGCCATGGAGGTGCGAAACTATTCTGGCGGCGGCCTGCAGGTGGGCCTGTACACCGCGCCATCCCTGCCCATGGCCATGGCGGAGCCAGACTCCCTGCGCATCGCCTTGCTGTTCCTCATCGAAGGCCTGCTGTGCACGGAACCCGGCGCCACCACCCTGTCTCTGCACGCCTACACGGAGCTTGAAGGTGACCAGGATGCCTTGGTCCGCATCGAGATTGAGGCCGAAAACGACGAACCTGGCCAGACCACTCACTGGACCAGCCCAGGCAAGAGGTTCAGCTATCTGGCAGCTCGCAATCTACTGGAGGCTCATGACGCCAAACTGGCCTTGGAGCACAAGGGCGGCGAGAGCGCCCTGGCCAGCCTCACCCTCCGGGCCACCTACACTCCGGATACTCTGGAGGAACTGGAACCCCTGCTCCCCGTCGGTGCAGACTCTGCCGACCAGGCCGAAGAGTTGGCTGGCTTGGCCCACTCCTTTGGTGGCGTGCTGATCATGGAGTGCAATCCCTCGATCCGGGATTTGCTGGCGCGAGAAGTCCGCAACACCAACCGCAATGTCATTGCCTGCGCCGACAGCGTTGCTGCGCAGACCCTGTTCCAGGCCACACCGGAGCGCTTCGAGCTGCTGATTCTGGAACAAGACAGCCGCCGTCTGGCCGGCGACGAAGTGGCGGCCAAGGCAATGCAACTGAACCCGGACCTGAAGGTCATCCTGCTCACCTCGGGGCCCGGCTGGGTCGGCGCACTCCCTGAACGCCTTGGTGACAGCTATAAGCTTCTCTCTAAACCATTTGGGGTCATGGAGTTGCGAGAATCTCTCGCTGAAATCCTGGGGCCCAGGCCAGAGCTCGGCCTGGCTTCCTCAGCCCACGAAGGCCAAAGCTAGGTAGTTAGCTGGCGGACCGTCGCACAAGTGCCGTCATTGCGCTTTGAAATCACGCAGCGGCTTGGGGTATACAAGCCCGATTCAAGACCAAGGAGATCCCCCTGAACCGCAGCCAAAACCGTGCACCGGAGCAATTCCGGCCACTGAAGTTTACCCGTGCCTTCACCAACAACACCCCAGGCTCCGTCCTGGTCGAGGCTGGCAACACCAAGGTACTGTGCACCGCGTCCGTCTCAGACTGGGTGCCGCAATGGCTGCAGGGCCAAGGCTCTGGCTGGGTCACGGCGGAGTATTCCATGCTCCCGGGCTCAACCAACACCCGCAAACAACGTGACCGCAACAGCCGGGTGGATGCCCGGGCATTGGAAATCCAGCGCCTCATCGGCCGTAGCCTGCGCTCGGTCATTGATCTGAAAAAGATCCCTGACGTTTCCCTCTATGTGGACTGCGACGTGCTGAGCGCCGATGGCGGCACCCGCACTGCAGCCGTCAACGGCGCCTGCATAGCGCTCTTCGACGCCTTCCTCTACCTGGAAGAGAAGAAGCAAATTCGCAGCTGGCCCATGCAAGGTCTGCTCAATGCCATCTCCATCGGCATGGTGGACGGCAAGTTCCTGGTGGACCTGGATTACCAGGAAGACTCCCGCGCCGAAGTGGACATGAATGTAGTCTGCACCTCTGACGGTAGGCTGATCGAAGTGCAGGGCACCGCTGAGGGCAGCCCCTACAGCCAAGAGCAGATGAATGAGATGATCACCCTGGCACGCACCGCTTGCTCCGAGATCGACGGCCTGCAGAAGGCCACATTGGGGCTCTAGCAAGATCATGAGGGAACTGTGGATCGCCACCGGCAATGAAAAGAAGCGCCAGGAACTGGACCGGCTTCTGCGCCCACTTGGCTTTGCGCTGCGCCTGCAGTCCGAGGCCCCGGAAAAAATCCAGGTGGAGGAAGACCAACCTGACTTCCTGGGCAATGCGCAAAAGAAGGCCCGAACCCTGGCCCTGGCAGTGGGCGGCATGGCAGTTGGTGACGATTCGGGCCTGAGTGTAGATGCTCTGGACGGGCGACCCGGGGTGCACTCGGCCCGCTACGCTGGGCCCGGCAAGAGCGACCTGGACCGTATCCACAAGTTGTTGGATGAACTCTCAGCCGTACCCACCGCCCAGCGAACTGCTCACTTCACCTGTGCTATCTGCCTCTGCGACGGCAATGGCGAAATCCTGGCAGCCTTCGAAGAGACCTGCCCGGGACTCATTTTAGACAAACCGCGCGGCGACAAGGGCTTTGGCTATGATCCGGTGTTTGTTGCCCAGCCATTCCTGGACCAACAAGACCCACCCAGTTTCGCGCAACTCGACGCCGCCCAAAAAGACACCATTAGCCACCGCGGCTTAGCGCTTCGCCGGCTCGTGCAATATCTGGAGACCACCAAGCACCGTGACTGACACTTCCCTGATTCGCAATTTCAGCATCATTGCCCACGTCGACCACGGCAAATCCACCTTGGCTGACCGGCTGCTGGAATACACCAGCACCATCGACAAGCGGCAGATGAAGGCGCAGCTGCTGGACGACATGGAGCTGGAACGCGAGCGCGGCATCACCATCAAGGCTCGCGCCGTGGCCATGGACTTCAAGGCTCCTGACGGCAAGACCTACCTGCTCAACCTCATCGACACTCCCGGGCACGTGGACTTCAACTACGAAGTGCTCAAAGCACTGCAGGCCTGTGAGGGTGCCTTGTTGTTGGTGGACTGCTCGCAGGGAGTGGAAGCGCAAACCGTAGTCAACGCCCACCTGGCGGAACAAGCAAACCTGGCCATTGTGCCGGTGCTCAACAAAACCGACCTGCCCCATGCCCGCCCGGATGAAGTGGCCACCGAGATCGAAGACGCCATCTGCATCCCTGCTGAAGATGCCATTGCCGTCTCGGCAAAGACCGGCAAGAACGTGGGCGAAGTCCTGAATTCCATCTTGCGCCTGGTCCCACCGCCAAAGGGCAAGGTCGACAACAAGCTGCAAGCTCTGATCTTCGACGCGATCTATGATGAGTACCGGGGCGTTGTCATCTACATGCGCATCTTGGAAGGCCGCATCAACAAGGGCGAAATGATCCGCATGCTCGGCACCAAGACCGCCTATGAAGTCATCGAAATCGGTCGCCTGCGTCCCGGCATGACACCCGAGCCCACCCTGCATGCCGGTGAAGTGGGCTATCTGGTTTCCAACATCAAGCGCCTGCAGGATGTGATCATCGGTGACACCATAACCCATGAGCAGGAGAGCCTGCGGGCACCGGCCCTACCTGGCTTTCGCGAAGCCAAGCCCATGGTGTTTTGTGGTTTCTTCCCCACCAACAGCGGCGATTTTGAACACCTGCGCAAGGCCCTGGAGAAGCTACGCCTCAACGACTCTTCCTTCAGCTATGAGCCGGAAACCTCTGACGCCCTGGGCTTCGGCTTTCGCTGCGGCTTCCTCGGCTTGTTGCACATGGAGATCATCCAGCAGCGCCTGGAGCGAGAAGAGGACATGGACCTGGTGCAGACCGCGCCCAACGTTACTTATCAGGTGCTGCGCACCGACGGCGTGGAGATGGAGATTCATTCCCCCGCCGAGCTACCAGACTCTGGACTCATTGACGAACATCGCGAGCCCATGGTGCTGGCCAACATCGTCATCCCCACGGATTGCATCGGCGCAGTAATGAAGCTCTGCACCGAGCGCCGCGGTATCTACCTGAAGACCGAACACTACGGCACACAGCGGGTGATGGTCAGTTTCCGCATTCCCTTCGCCGAGATCATCTACGACTTCCACGACCGGCTGAAATCCATGACCAGGGGCTACGGCACCATGGATTACGAGATCATTGATTTTGAAGCCGCCAACCTGGTCAAGGTCCGCCTGATGGTGAACGCCGAAGAGGTGGATGCCCTCTCCATGATCTGTCACCGGGACGAATCTGAGCGACGCAGCCGCGCCGTCCTGAAGAAGCTGCGCAAAGAAATCCCCCGGCACATGTTCGAAGTGGCCCTGCAAGCCGCCATCGGTGGCAAGATCATCGCTCGGGAAAGCATCAGTGCCATGCGCAAGAATGTCACCGCCAAGTGTTACGGTGGCGACATCTCCCGCAAGCGCAAGTTGCTGGAGAAGCAAAAGAAGGGCAAGAAGCGCATGCGGCAGGTTGGTAATGTGGAGATTCCGCAGAAAGCCTTCTTGGCTGTGCTGGAAAGCGGCGAGGAGAAAAAATGACAGAGCAAAAGGCGGAGGCTAAAAAGCCCACCATCCGCAGTCGGCTGGAAGCCTTTGGTATGGCCATCCTGATGGCGGTGCTGTTGAAGTACTTCGCCATCGAGGCCTATGTCATCCCCACCGCCAGCATGCAGCCCACCCTCATGGGCGCCCCGGAACTCAGCCAGACCGACCGTATCCTGGTGGACAAGATCCATTACCACCTGACGGAACCAGAGCGCTGGGATATTGCGGTGTTCCGCTATCCCCTGAATCAGATCCAGAGCTACGTGAAGCGTATTGTTGGCATGCCCGGTGATCGCCTGCGCATTGCCAACGGCAACATCTACAACGTGGATGCGGACACCGGCAAGGCCATCATCCAACGCAAGCCCCTGGACATCCAGGAAAGACTGTGGAAGGAGATCTATCCCCTGCGGCGCAACATGAAGGGGAAGGATAAAATCCTCGCCAATTACTTTCGCGGCAGCAGGGGCAAGTGGCAGGAGGAAGGCGACACATTGACCGCTGTGCCCAGAGCCAACAAACAGCTGACCCTGCGCTTTAGCGACAATGGCCATGGTGGCGCCTGCAACCAGTACTACGATGGCTACCCCTTGGCGGTGGCCAAAGAGCTGGAGAAGAACGAACACAGCATTGGCGATCGTGGCTCGCAAGGCGTAGCGGACCTGCGCATGGGCTTCAACATCTTGCCCACCGCCTCCATCGAATCCTTGACCCTGCAGATATCTGACAGCCTGGCCCGCAAGAGCTATCGCCTGCAGGTAGAGAAGGGTCAAGCAACGTTGCAGGTCCACGAACTGGGCTCTGGATCCAAGGCCAGCAAACAACTGGCATCTTCCGAAGCCTTTGCCCTGCCCCTTCCTACTGGCGATTCATCGACCCTGCGCTTTGCTCGCTGCGACGACCGCCTCTATGCCTGGCTGGACGGCGATCTGCTGCTGCATTGGAACTGCGATGCACATACCAGCCTGGATGACACCGGCCCAAGCCAGATCAACCTGGAATTGACCGCAACCACCAGTGGCACCATCACCCTGTCCGACCTCAAAGTAGAACGCGACCTGCACTACACTCGCGGCGATGGCTCCATCAAGCTTGCGGATCAACCCATTGAAGTGCCGGCGGGGCATTACTTCATGATGGGTGACAACACCCTGGGTTCCGCCGACTCCCGAGCCTGGGAATCCATCACCATTGGCATGGACGCGGATGGCAACCTGCAGGATCCGGACAACAAACTCAGCATCCTTTCCCTCAAGGGCAACCTACGTCCAAGAGCCAAAGACAGCCTGCCGAAGGCTGACGACAACCCCAGGGCCCTGGCCAAACAGGACAAGATCATATTCGCCGATCACTTGGGTGAGATCTACGCCCTCAACGCCAAGACCGACGAGTTGTGGGGAGTCTATAACAACGATCATGGAGCTGATCCGGTACGCTTCATGATGGCGAGCGGCAGTTACTTCACTCCCAGCAAGGCCAAAGCATCCTTCGTACCAAGAGAGCACATTCAGGGTCGGCCGCTGCTGGTCTTTGCTCGACACTTCTTGAGCTTGGATCTGCTGCACTGGATTCGCTAGCTGATGTCAGAACTCCTACGCACCACCAACCTCTGCAAGAGCTACCGCCGACGACGGGTGGTGGATGGGGTGAGCATCGAAGTCAACCAAGGTGAGATTGTTGGCCTGCTGGGCGCCAATGGCGCTGGCAAGACCACATGCTTCCGCATGGTTGTAGGCATGGTGAAGCCCGACCAGGGGCAGGTCACCTTTGACGGCAAGGATGTCACCCGCATGGCCATGTATCGCCGGGCCCGGCGTGGCCTGGGCTACCTGTCCCAGGAACCTTCGGTGTTCCGCAAGATGAGCTGCATGGACAACATCCTGGCGGTACTGGAAGCCCGCCGGATGCCCAAGGCCAAGAGGATCACCCGAGCAGAACAGCTGCTGGAGGACTTGCAGCTGAGTCACCTGAGCGACTCCCTGGCAGAAAACCTGTCTGGCGGCGAGCGACGACGCCTGGAAATCAGTCGGGCCTTGGCTACTGACCCCAAGCTCTTGCTACTGGACGAACCCTTCGCCGGCGTAGACCCAATCACCGTTGAGGAAATCCAACGGATCCTGGCCAAGCTGAGCCAACGGGGCATCGCCATCCTCATCACCGATCATGCTGTGGCCGAAACCCTGCGCATTTCAGACCGGGCCTACATCCTGGACAAGGGCCAGGTCATTGCCCAGGGCGACCCGCAAACCATCATCAAGAATGAGCAAGTGCGCCGCGTCTACCTTGGCCATAACTTTGGTGAAGGCCTGACGGAAGAAGAAGAGAAGGGTCTGCAGCTGGAATAGCCGGCGCCTTGGATGCAACGTGAAACTCTTTGTCGTTAACAGGCCGTTGAAGAAGTGCTCTGGTAGCCAGGGCGAGGATTTTGATTCAGGTCGGCACAGGAAAACGCAGTTGAATCAGTGGATTCAATGAGGATTTCATGTGTCGAGCTGGGCCAAAAGCCACCGGCTTGGCGCCGGATGAATTTTTCAACGGCCTGTTAAACAAAGTGAGGGAGAGCGCCAGTCCATCGGTTGCCCGATGAACCAACACCCCCCCGTCACGGCAAAGGAAATCGTTTTAGATTTACTGCAGCAGGGACAACGCCACCTGAGGTTGGGCGTTGGCTTGCGCCAAGATCGAGATGGCGGCCTGTTGCAGGATCGAATTCTTGGTGAGCACTGAGGTCTCACGTGCCACATCCACATCGCGGATACGGCTTTCAGCAGCGGACAAGCCTTCGCTGGTCACACTCAAGTTGGCGATGGTGGACTGCAGTCTGTTCTGCAGGGAGCCGAAGCGACCACGCAGACCTGACACAGTGTTGATGGCCGAGTCGATGGCAGTGATGGCCGCGGCGGTATCGCCACTGGAACCCACGTCCAAAGAGTTGAGATTCAAGGTGGTTGCCAGAGCGGGGGTCAAACCAATGTCCAGGGTGTCTACCCCAGCCACTGAGTTGATACCAATCTGGAAGTTGGCAACGCTGGCACTGCCGTCCAGCAGTTTCACGCCGTTGAACTCCGTGGACTGGGCAATCCGGTCAATTTCTGAGACCAGCGAGGAAAACTCCTGCTGGATGGTTGCCTTGTCGTTGTCCGAAGTGGAGGCATTGGCAGCCTGAATCGACAACTCGCGCAATCTGGTCAGGATGTTGCTCACTTCGTTGAGTGCACCTTCACCCACCTGCACCAGAGAGATGCCATCGTTGGCATTCCTTTCCGCCTGACCCAAGGATCGGATCTGCGAGCGCAGACGTTCGGAAATCGCCAAGCCAGCAGCATCATCCGCTGCAATGCTGATGCGAAGACCCGTAGAGAGACGCCGATAACTTCCTGAAAGTTCATTCGTGACTTTCGCCACGTTGCGCTGGGCGTTGACAGACGCGATGTTGGTATTGATTCTAAGGCCCATAGTCCCTTGCCCCTTCCTATTTATCCCGCAGGATAGATTAAGCGCCAGACTTCGATTGGCGCGTTGTTATTTCCCTGCCCAAGGCAACGCCCTGAGCTTCCGACTTCACCTTTATGGTCGGCGCCATGGCATCGGGCTTGAGAGTGCAGACTGTAAAAATTATCGCCGTCTGCTTGGACAAATCAGACTTTGCCGCGGATCAAGTGTGCAGTTCCTAATCAATTCGCCGATGCAGTGCTGGATCCCATGACATGGGAGGGCCCAGCTACTGCTTTAGACCGACCCAAGTCCGGCAAAAGCAAAGACCCCCATTCTGACTGCAGCCAGAATGGGGGTCTTTGCTCGAACCAGGCGCCAGACCGGCACTCAGGCTGGTACTGGTGAGTTGCTGCGCGCCAGCACCCAGTCACGATCCACAGCGTGGTAGATGACCTCGTCTTCGTTGATGAGGCCTCGGCTCAGCAAATCCCGTAAAGCAGCGTCTCCTGTCTGCATGCCAAAGCCCCGACTTTCCGCCATGACTCTTGGCAGGCTCTGGAATTCACCAGCACAGACCATCTCACTCACCGCCGTGTTGTTGACCAGGATCTCCACCAGAGGCACCTGGCCGGTTCCATCAGCGCGATTCAACAAGGTCTGCGAAGTCATCGCCCGCAGCACTGGAGCCAGTCGAGCACGCATGCGATCCCTCTCGTCGGCGGGACACAGAGCCAGGAGCTCAGAGAACGCCGAGGTCATGCTGCTGGCGTGCAGACACGCAAATACCAGCACACCCTTCTCCACAGCTTCGCAAACCGCCAGCAGGGTAGCCGAATCCGCCACGTCACCCACCACGACAACATCCGTACCTTGCAGCACAGCTTCCTGAATACCGCTGGCAAAGCTGTTGACGTGAAAACCAACCTCACGCTGGTGTACCAGAGATTGTTTGTGCGGATGCACAAACTCTATGGGGCTTTCTATGCTCACCACATGCCGGACGGAATGCTCGTTCATGTGCTCAACCAAGGCAGCCATGGTGGAACGCTTGCCTGCTCCTGGATAGCCGGTCAACAGAACAAGACCGCGGTCAAATTCAGAGAAATGACTGACTGATTCCGGCAGCCCCAAACTTTCTATGGTTGGAACTTCTATAGGCATGCGATGAAAGACCATGGTCATGCCTTCTACCTGCTGCATGACCACCGCCCGAAAGCGAACGCCAGCCATGGAGGTATAGTGGAACTCCACATCTTCCCCGCTCTCCAACTTTTGCCAGTGGTCGGCAAACAGGAATTCACGCCCCAAATCCTTGAGCGATTCACTGTTGCAGATATCAGCCTCTGCCGAGATCAGCTCATCCAGCATCCGCATGCATGGCTTGTGCCCTGCAACCAAATACAAAGCTGTAGCATCCGAACGAACTGACTTTTCCAACAGGTCTTCGAGTTGCGCCTTATCCATGATCTAAACCCTCACCGCTTTCTTGGCAAACTTCAGCACGCGTGACTTTTCGTCGGCAAAACGGAATGCATCTTCAAGATGAATCTCCCCCGCTTGCAGCAGCTTATCCAGACTCTGATCAACCGAGTGACCACTGCTGCCGCAATCCATGTTCATCAACAGACTAAGCCTGCCCAGTGAACCGCTGCGCACAACTTCCCGCGCCGAAGCATCCATCAACAACAACTCGGATGCCAACAGAGACTTGAGACCTTCCTTGTCCGGCACCAACTGGGGCCGAAGGGTCAGCTTGAGCACGGAAGCCAGAGAAGCGCGAACGCGTTGCAGGTCATGCTCCGGATAGAAGTTCATGATGCGCGCAAGCATGGCCTGCACACTGTGAGCCGGCACTGCAGCAATCACCTGACAACCACACTCGGCCGCATGCAGAGCCAGATCAAAGACAGAAGGACTGGATGCATCCCCCAGCACGATCACATCCGACTCCTCACGGATGGCAGACTCTATACCAGTCTTATAATCCTTAACGTCACGTCCTACCTTGCGACGGACGACAATGGCGTCTGATTCCGGCAGCGAGAACTCATGACTCTCGTCCAGGACCTGAATAAATTTGGCGCCATCACGCACCACCTCCGCAAGGATGTGATGCAGGGTGAATGAGATTCCGGAGCCCGCTTCACCGGTGACCAGGAACAAACCCTGTCCACCAGCCAAAGCAGAAAGCACTTCACTGGTCAGCCCCGCCTGTGCTGCCGGCAAATCCTGGGGCTGATGCAGTCGGACAACCACACAGGCACCATCCAGATGCCGGGAAGCCATGATGCGACCTCGGCCGATGCCCTGGCGCTGAAACTCTTGACTCACCCAGCGCTTCTCCGCCAGGGTCTCCAGAACGTCGGGGCCCAGGTTATCTTGCAGGAACTGCCAAACCTCAGGTGGCTGCACCGGCTCTTCAGTCAGGACCTGCAGCTGACCCGCTACCCGGACCGTGACCGGCTTGCCTTCGCTAATGATCAGTTCGGAGGCTCCCAGAGAGGCAGCTGAACAGAGAATGCGCTCCACCCCCTGACCTTCCACCTGCACGGGCTGAAAATTAACTGCCCGTCGCTGCTGCTGAATTTGCAGGAGCTCCTCCAGCTCAGAGGCAGAAATCATATTCTGCTCCACCAGGATATGCCCCAGTGGGCGCACCCCTCCAGTGAGCGCCTGAATCTCCAGGCATCGCTCCAAGTCCTTTTCATCTACCATCTTGCCTTCGCGCAAGAGGCTGCCCAACCGAGTATCGTCCATCTTTTCGCCCTCCCGGGCTATCCTGCCGGAGTTGATCTACACCTCCAAGATCGGCAATCATCCTGGGCATTCTTGACGCCAGTCTCCGCCAGCCGCCCCTTCCGGACTTTAAATACCTTGTTACAATAACCGCCCGGTCATCGACCGAATGCCTCGTCCATGCAGGCTAAAGCCGTCACAACATGGCTAGCCTGGTGCTCTTAGCTGGAATCACCTCCAATAATCCTCGGTCTGCATCCAGATTGGCTGCAAGTCCCGGCAATCATCCGGGCCCCGTCATTGCGTCCCTACCTGCTTCGTAGACTCAGAATCCACCCCCACAAGGCCCCACAAACCATGACCCCTCAACCCTCCACTCCCATCAAGTCCACTCCCATCAAGTCCACGGCCAAAAAGGCCGTCAGCAAAAAGCCCAGCAGCCCTGCGAAGAGCAAAAGCCCTTCCAGCAGCAAGCGGAAATCCCGAGCCAAGGCGCCACAAGTATTTGTACCACGGGCAATTAGCGACTTTGACGAAGATGACGTCCTGCTCAGCGGCGGCTCCATTCGAGGCCAGGGATTCGGCCGTTGCGGCGGACGCATCCTGGGTAGCAAGCTGGAGCAACACATCTGCGACCTGCTTTCCCGGGTGGGAATCACCCACAGCCACTCACCGCGCCACTTTGAGGTCTCCTTCGAAGGGGACATTGTGGCGGCCTACGCACCCATGATCGTGCTCCGAGGCCGGGGTCGCGGCGGCAAAACAGTGGTCATCGAGGCGGCAGAGGAGCTGAATCAGGGCGTTCTGGACAAGATTGTGGCATTTCGCCGCAAGTTCGGCGGCGAGTTCTACCTGATCTTTGTGGCCCCCGAGGAGATCGTGGATCTGGTCCCCCCCTCGGTCTACGACGAGTCCAGCAGCACCACCGATACCAACACCCTGATCAACCGTCTGGCAGATTAGAATCTCCTGCCTTGGCTGCAGCGGCTACAGTCGCTATCTTCCTCCGACTTTCCCCCGACCCCCTTTTCCACATTGGAAGCATTGGCGAATCCGGATCTTGTCGAACTCGTTCTCTCGCAGCAATTAGATCTTCTGGACCAGGCTTGGACTGAGTCCCTGGCTGAGCCAGGACCGGTGCAGGATTACTGCCAGGTGATCATAACCCTTTGCTCCCAGGACATGGCCGCCAAGGCCCTTGGCATGGCCAGTAGCATGGTGGGAGCCCTGGCGGAGAAAGACCGCCAGAGTGACGCCCGTCGTCTGGCCCAGGTAGCAGTTGCCCAAGGCGCCCACAATGATGGGCTGGCAAAGCAACTGTGGCAGTTCATCGAAGCGCAAGATGGCGAGCAGGATTGGTTTGCCATCATCAAGCAAAAGTCCGGAGTGGTGCCCGAAAGTTTGAACGGCGAATCACTCAGCCGTTACGACACCCTGCGCCGTTACACCAAAGGCCACGTGGTCTACCACCGCAGCGGTTGGGGCGAAGGTGTGGTGGAAGCTTTTGACTGCGAAGCCATGGAGATCTCCATTCGCTTCGCCAGCGGCCGCAACCAGGAGATCTCCTTCTCCGGTGCCTGCGACAGCATGCAACCCTTGGCTGAAGACGACCTGCGCAGCATGCGCATGTTGGCCCAGGAAGAACTGGAAAGGCTGGCGAAGGAATCCCCATCCCAGTTGATTCGCAAGGCTGCCACTATCCAACGCGGCCGCATCAACAGCTCGAAGGTAAAGGAAGCCCTTTGCCCTTCAGTCATTCCCACCAAGAAGTGGAACACCTTCTGGAAGAACGCCAAGGCAGCGGCGGCACACGATCCATGGCTGCAAGTAGAAGGCAGCACCACCCGCCCGATCTTCGTCCTGCGCAAGAAGCCATTGAGCTTGACAGACGAAGCCAGCCGCGCCATCAACCACTCAGACGATCTGGCCGACGGCATCCGCATCTGCCAGGAATATCTGGGGCGCTGCCATGACGCCAACGCCAGAGACACCATCCTGGACGTGGCGCAAAGACACGTGGAAGCGGCCCTCTCAGCGGCAAACGAGACCCCTGCCCACATCCTGGACGGCATCCTGATGCTGGCGGAAAACAACAGGGAGACCAGTATTGCTCCTGCTGAGGAGTTGCGGGTTCTGCTCTATCCAGAGCCTGATCAGTTCACTCCAGAGAAGCTGGACGAACTGTCCACCCAGCAATCCAAGGACCACGCCATCACCTTGTTGCCCCAGGCACTGGGCGATGACTGGGCCAACATCTGCGTCAATGCCCTGACTCGCTTCCCCGCTGAAGTGGTAGAGAGCGTGGTGCAGAAACTGCAGGACGATGGGCAGGCCCAATGCCTGCTGCAACTCTGGAGCCTGGTAGCGCCCTTCCCCCGCCGACACCCAATGCTCACCTACCTGATGGGCAGACTATACGGCGACGGCATCTTCGAAGGCATGGAAGGCGCACCCAACAACACCACTGTGGGCCGCGTGCTGCTGCACCTTTGCCGCACTCTTTCCGCTGACCGCCGTGGCAGCCAGCAAAAGGCTCGCCTGCTAACCAGACTGACCAGCCTGCTAGTAGGACGACGCGATCTGCTGAAGACCATCCTCGCCCAAGTTGACCGCGACGCTTGTGCGAATTTCCTGGGCATTACCGAACGGGGCGGCAGCGACTTCCCCTCGGAAATTTCCGCCATGGTGCTGCGCACTGTCGCCAGCCGTTTCCCGGACATCACCGCCAAGGCGGAGAAGCAGTTCTGGGAACTGGACAACATCTACGTCACCAAGGCTGGACTGGAACGCCAGCAAGAGGACTACCGGAACCTGGTGGAAGAAAAAATTCCAGCCAACTCCAAGGCCATTGGTGTTGCCGCATCACATGGCGACCTGAGCGAAAACAGCGAGTGGGATGCAGCCATGGAAGAGCAGCGAAACCTGACCGGTCGCGCCACCTTGATCGACGAGGATCTGCGCAAGGCCAAGCTGATCGAAGAGCAGGACATCCCCCAGGACCTGGTCGCCCCGGGCAACCGCATCACGGTCACCAACCTGGACGACAACTCCAGCCAGACCTTCAACCTGCTGGGACCCTGGGACGCGGTGGATGAAAACACCATGAATTATCTGGCTCCCCTGGGCCAGGCCCTGCTGGGCAAGCGGGTCGACGAAGTCGCCGTGCTGGAGTCCGCCGACGGCGAACGGGAAATCCGCATAGATTCCATCGAGCGTATTGGCTAGGGCGGCTCCCCAGGGCAGGCCCCCTGGGCGGGCCTCTTGCCGCCAGCGGCCTGCCAAGACACACTGAGGTCGTGTTAGAAGTGCCGAAATCCCTGCGCCGCCTGGCCCTCGAGGCCGAGGGCTGGCTCGACATGCAGCGACCGCAGCAAGCGCTGGAGCGAATCCAAACCTTGCTGGACACACCTGGCGCCCGACCCGCCGGCCTGGTCCTGCAGGTCCGCGCCCTGATCGAGCTGAAGCAGTACGACGAGGCCCTGACGGCCATGCAGGAGCTCAGCCACTTCAACCATGACCCGGACTGGCTGGACCTCACCCAGGCCTGGTGCTTCAAACGGTTGGGGCAGCTGGACCGCTCCATTGCCTGCATGGAGAACCTCTGCCAGCGCCAGCACCAGTCCGCCATCGGCCACTACAACCTGGCCTGCTACCTGTGCCTCAGCGGCAAGCTGCAACAAGCCCTGGACGAACTCACTCTGGCCTGCGGTTTGGACTCTCGCTTTCGCGCCCTTCTGGCGGACGAGCAGGATCTGGATGATCTGCGTTCAAGTCCGGAGTTTCAGCGCCTGTTGCCATAGGCTCTGCAGAGTTCAGGTCCGCCAGCGAGACATCCCGCAGCAACAGATCCCTGGACTCCTCCTGTGCAGCGAGGTGGCAAGGCGAAGGGCTGAAATCCAATCCCACCCGCGGACCGCTGAACAGCTGCAGCCAGGGGTCCCGCTCCGGTAGCTGGGTCAGGATGGAGATAAGCGCCATACCGTCTTATCGACTGCTTTGGTGCCCTGCAGGTGGGCGAGTCTCATTCTGAGACAGGAAGATCGGCTAACGCGGCTCCTGCTCCAGCACCTGCCCGTTGATCACCACGCCCAGGCAGTGGGTGGTGTATTCGAAGGGGTCACCGTCAAAAAGAGCCAGGTCCGCATCCTTACCCACGGCCAGGGAGCCCAGACGCTCTTGCAGCCCCAGCACTTCGGCGGCACGGATGGTGATGGCTGCCAGGGCCTGGTCAAAACTCAAGCCGTTGGCCGCCGCCACTGCGGCCTCCCATAGCACCACCCTGGTCTTCGGCACGTAGCTCTCGAAGCCACTCTGCATGGCGAAGGGAATCTCCGCTTGTTGCAGGATGGAGGCCAACTCCATGGTGGCGTTTTCCGTCTCACCTCGGCAGCGCATCATGGGTGGATGCACCAACACCGAAACGCCGGCCTTCTTGATCTGCTCTTTGACCAGGTAGGCTTCAGAAGCGCCGTCCAGAACCAGTTGCAGCTTGAACTCCTCCGCCAGGCGCAGGGCGGTGAGAATGTCATGGGCACGATGCGCCGTCACCAACAAGGGTCGCTTGCCCGCCAGAACCTGGGCCAGCACCTCCTTGCCCAAGTCCCGTTCCTCGCCAGTGTATTCACCTGCAGCAATGAGCGCCGCCCGGAGCATGGCCATGGCCTTGGCTCTTGTGCCCGGCGACGACTGCTCGGGGCCTTCAACGCCAAACTTGCCTTGGGCACCCTTGCCCAGAGTCACTGCCACCATGGCCTCCGACTTCACCAGGGCCTGCTCCACCGAGTTGCCCAGGGTTTTTACCACCATGGTTTGGCCTGAAATCAGGGCACCGGGCACATGGCCGGTGTGCAAGGTGGTCACGCCAAAGCCACGCACCCAGGACACCAGCCGCTCCCGCGGGTTGTAGGCATCCATGGCGCGGAGCTCGGGCTGCAAGGCAGCGCTCCGATCCAACTGGTCTTGATCATGGTCCTGGTTCAGGTAGCCAGACAGGCCCACCGCGGTGCGGGCATCGATGAGACCAGGAGTGGCCACCGCCACCTGCAGGAGTTTGTAACCCTCGGGCACCTGCATCTGGGCTGCCGCCCCCACCTGCTCGATCTTGCCATCCCGGATCAAGACCAGACCATCTGCGATGCTCGGCCCTGCCATGGTGTGCAAGAGCTTGGCGCGCACTGCAACCTGTGCCGGCAGCAGAGTGCTGCATGCAACAAGGCAACCCAGACCTAGAAGACTGCGGCTTAGAAGACTGTGCATCATTGCCCCTCCTGCCAGGTGCCAAAGCAGCACATGTGAAAGCCTTGAGATTGGCTGGCGCCGTAACCGCCCACCGCAAACAAACGGTCCTTGGGATCACTGCGATCGAACACCTTTTCACCTTCCACATAGGTCAGCTCAATCTTGCTGTAGACACTCAGGGGATCACCGGAGAGCACAATGAAGTCCGCGTCTTTGCCTGCTGCCAGAGAGCCCACTCGCTCCTGCAAATCCAGGATCTTGGCATTGGCCAGGGTCAGCCCTTCCAGTGCCTTTTCCCGAGACATGCCCGCCCGCACCGCCAAGGCAGCTGAGCGCAGGAACAAACGCGAGTCAGTGATGGGGTCATCGGTGTGAAAGCCCACCAGCACGCCGGCCTTTTCCAGTTCCGCGCCGTTGGCCAGATCCAGGTTGCTGGCCTCCAACTTGCCGCCGGGACTATCCACCACAATGATGGAACAGGCAGCGCCAGCCGCCGCAATCTCATCCTTCACCAAGGCCGCATCGCTGACGTGGTGCAGGACCACGCGAAAACCAAACTCCTTGGACAGGCGCAACACCGTCAAGATGTCATCGTGACGATGGGTGTGATGATGCACCACCCGGCGACCTTCCAACACGTCCACCAAAGCCTCCATGGCCAGACTACGGGGCGGCGGATCGGCAGACTGCCGTTTCTTGGCATAACCACGGGCGCGATAGAACTGGGCCCGAACCAGGGCCGCAGACTTGGCGCGGGTTCCGGGAAAAGGCGCCTTCTTCATTGAGTTGGTGCCGTTGGCCATCTTGATGCCGCCAGCCATGGAGCCATCGGCGTTGCGAATGGCCATCGCCTCGATGTTGCCCGCTCGACGCAACTTCAGATAAATGGTTTGCCCACTGAGCAGGTGACCGGAACCAGGCATGATATTAACGGTGGTGATGCCGCCAGCCCGCGCCTTGTGCACAGCCGGGTCACGCACATTGATGGCATCCAAGGCCCGCACAGCCGGTTGGATCGGATCACTACCATCCGCACCGGCAACATCGCCAATGTGTGAATGACTGCAGATCAGGCCGGGCATGATGACCTTGCCCGCCATGTCATGCACCGTGTAACCAGCGGGAATCTCCACCGCCGACCGCGGGCCCACGGCTTCGATCTTTTTGCCCTGCACCAAGAGGACCCCATCGTCAATAGGCCCAGCAGCAGTGGACCCAGAAGCAATCGGCAGGATGCGGGCGCCTACATAAGCATGTCCCTGGGCAGACAAGCCCGCCGCCAGACTCACAACAAAGAGAAGGACAGACTTATACATAGGCAGTGTGGCCCCAAAATGGTGGGTCCTGCTGGACTCGAACCAGCAACCAACCGGTTATGAGCCGGTTGCTCTAACCGATTGAGCTAAGGACCCGTTCAAAGAAAAACTATAGGATGGCCAGCAGCAATGAAAGCATTCTCCCGGCTCATGGATCTGCAAGAACGCCTGGCCCTGGCTATCCGCCAGGGCATGGCCACGGCTAAGCCAGATCAACTGGCCCAAGCCATCCGCGACGGCGAAGGCGACACCATCTTTGCCATCGATGGGATTGCCGAAGAGGTGCTGCTGCCGTTTTGTGAGGCATGGGGCAAAGAGGAATCCTTCTTGCTCATTGCCGAAGGCATCGAGCCAGCCAGCGGTCGACTGTTTGGCAAGCCCGGAGCATCGGGCCCGGCATTTCGCCTCATCGTGGATCCGGTGGATGGCAGTCGCGGACTCATGCATGACAAGCGCAGCGCCTGGACCCTGGCAGCCATGGCACCTGACAACGGCCCCAGCACCAGCCTGCAAGATGTCAGCCTGGCGGTTATGCGTGAGCTACCAACCAGCCGGCAGGATGTGGCGGATTGCCTTTGGGCAAGTCCCGGTTCTGGTGTGCAGGGTCGGCGCCATTTCCTGAGCAAGGGTAGCCATCAAGAACTACAGCCGCGCCCCTCCGCCGCCACTACCTTGCAGCATGGCTTTGCCACCGTGGTGAACTTCTTTCCCGGCGGCAAGGAACGCATCAGTCGAGTGGAGGAGCAGTTGATGATGCTGGAGTTGGGCGAATGGAACCCCGACAAGGCCGAGATCTACTGTGATCAATACATCGCTTCGGGAGGGCAACTGGCCGAGCTGATCCTGGGTCGCGACCGCTTCGTCCTGGACATCCGCCCGCTGGTGCATCGCGCCATGGGAGTCAGTTCCTCGCTCTGCGCCAGGCCCTATGACCTGTGCACCAAACTCATTGCCGAGGAAGCTGGCTGCGTGGTCACCGACCCTGCCGGCAAGCCGTTGGATCCACCCTTGGATGTGAGCAGCAACGTGGCCTTCGTCGCCTATGCCAATGCACAACTGGCAGCCCGCATCCAACCCATGCTGGATAAGGTGCTGTTGGCCGAGGGACTGCTTAGCCCTTAATCCCTCCTAGCCCGCAGCCCCTCCTAGCCCTCAGCCCCTGACCAGCCCGGCACCTGCACCAGGCGATCCTCTTCAGCGATCCATGCGCTGAGCTGCTTGCCATAGACACAGCCACTGTCCAAGCCAATGACCTTTGGCGTCTGCACCAGACCACGGCGGGCCCAGTGACCAAAGACCACTCTTCTGCTGCCTTGATAGAAGTGGTCCCAAGGAAAATAAGGCGGCTCAGGCACCGGCCAGTCACTGGCAGGTCGCCGTCCCTGTGCATCGCAGTAGCGCACATTGACGGCGAAGTTCACTTGTTCCTCGGTCAGATTGTCCAAGTCAGCTTCTTGCCATTCAGGATGCAAGCCGCCGTGCACCATGATCAGGTCGGGTAAGACCCGCACAATGGGTTGCTGCTCCAACCACTGCCGCTGCGCTGCCGTCAGGGGTTTGTTCTTCCGTAACCAAGACAGGTCATGGTTGCCCAGCACTGGCTGAGCCCCCAACTGCATGAGCAAATCCAAAACAGCTGCCGAGTCCGGACCCTTGTTCACCAGGTCCCCCACCGGGTAGAGCTGGTCCTGTCCAGTTTGAAAATCCACCGCCGCCAACAAGGCCTGCAGCTCAGCACAGCAGCCCTGGATATCGCCGACAAAGATGCGGCGCCCTGCTGTCATCGAGTTGACCTTTTATCAGGGCCGCTTGTCCAGGAACACATAGTCCCGTGGTTCTGAACCAACATAGGTGGAACGCGGACGGATGAGTCGGTTGTTGGCATGCTGCTCCATGATGTGAGCCAGCCATCCGGAAACACGACTGATAGCGAAGATCGCCGTGAACAGATCCGGCTGGATACCCATGCTGTAGTAGGTGGAGGCGGAAAAGAAATCAACGTTCACGTCGATGTCTTTGCGCGTCTTCATCAAGTCAGCCAGACGAACGGACATTTCGAACCACTTGGCTTCACCGGTGGCCTTGGCCATCTGTTCGGAAAACTCACGCAGGATGACCGCCCGGGGATCCATGACCTTGTAGACCCGATGGCCGAAGCCCATGACCTTTTTGCCCTGGGCCAACTGCCCATCCAAGTAGGCTTCCACCTGGTCCACGGATCCGATGGCCAATAGGTCCTTCATCACCTCGGTGTTGGCCCCGCCATGCAAGGGTCCCTTGAGTGCTCCCACGGCGGAAGTCACGGCGGAGTACATGTCGCTCAGGGTGGCGGCGGTGACGCGGCCAGCAAAGGTAGAAGCATTGAAACCGTGCTCGGCATGCAAGACCAGGCAGACGTCCAACATCCGTTCCACTGCCGCCGTCGGCACCTCTCCCGTCAGCATGTAAAGAAAGTTGGCGGCGTGACTAAGATCCTGCCGCGGCGCCAGCGGTTCCTGCCCATTACGCAATCGATCATAGGCAGCAACAATGGTGGGAATGCGGGCAGTGATGCGCACTGCACGCTGCAAGTTGACCTGGGGATCCACATCCGACCCGGGCAGATCATCCACGCTGAGGGCGGACATCGCGGTGCGAATGGCCTCCATGGGCTGCGCCTGGCCGGCCAGCTGCCGCAGCACCTGCAGCACCGTCTCAGGCAGGCTTCGTTTGCTGGCCAGATCCTGGCTCAAGGCGTCGCGCTGCTGCTTGTTGGGCAGTTCGCCCAGCCACAGCAGGCTGGTGGTTTCGACAAAATCCGAGTGCGCCGCCAGATCCGTAATCAGGTAGCCACGGTAGCGCAGCTCGCCCTTTTCCCCGTCAATATGGCAAACAGCGGAATCCGCCACCGAAACCCCTTCCAAACCTGCTTTTGCTGCCACGTTGCTCTGTGTCATCTTTTCCCTATACCTGCTCTTATCATCGAATCAGTTTCAACTTCTTCCTTCGGCATCCCATGGCGCCGGGCTTGCGCCTGACTGCGGAAAGCTAAAGCCCGATGGCCTAAGCTAGGAGTCACCATGGCAATAACTTTGTTGGCCAATAACAAACCTTGATGGAGTTTCTGCACAACTGCGCCCTGGTGCTGGCTCAGATGGGGCCCTTCCTGCTGCTGGGTTTCCTGGTAGCCGGCCTGCTGCATGCCTTCGTACCCCGCTCCCTGCTATCCCGCACAATGGGTGGCCAGGGCCTGGGCAGCATCAGCCGCGCCGCCCTGTTGGGAATCCCCCTACCTCTGTGTTCCTGCAGCGTCATTCCCGTGGCTTCCGAACTGCGCAAGCAGGGAGCCGGCCGCGGTGCCACCACTGCCTTCATGGTGGCCACGCCGGAGACCGGGGTGGATTCCATCTCCACTTCCGTCGCCCTGCTGCACCCAATCTTGGTCATCGCCCGACCGGTGGCCGCCATCTGCACCGCCATCCTGGCGGGCCTGGCAGTGGAAACCATGGCTCCCCAAGAAGACGCCAGCGAAGAACAGGCCAAGGACGATGACAGCTGCTGCCATCACAAACCCCAGGAAGTGGTGAGCGGCGGCTCCCGCGGCCTGCGCGGCGGTCTGCGTTACGCCTTTGTCGACTTGTTCGGCGAAGTGGGTCCCTATCTGGTGCCCGCCATCCTGATCACCGCCCTGCTCACCACCTTCATTGAGCCCTCTGCCCTGACAGAGTGGAACATCTCGCCCATGGTGCAGCGCCTGGCCCTGCTGCTGGTAAGCATTCCGGTCTACGTCTGCGCCACCGGCGCCACCCCCATGGCCGCCGGCCTCATCGTTGCCGGTTTCAGTCCCGGCGCAGCCCTGGTCTTCCTGCTGGCGGGCCCCGCCACCAACCTGGTAACCATCGCCGCCGTCAACAAGAGCCTGGGTCGGAAGAGCGCCGTCATCTACACCCTCACCGTGGCCCTGGTCAGTCTGCTGTTCGGCACTTTGCTGGATGCTTTCTGGCCAAGCCTGACCAACCCGCAAAGCAGCGGGGAACATCTGCACCAGCATGACAATGGTCTGGGCATGATCCATTGGCTGGGGGCCGGCATAGTGGTCTTGCTCCTGCTCTGGCACGGACTGCGTCGCTTGCGCAGCAGGAAAAGCCACAGCGAGAAAAGCACTTGAGGCTTAGACATTGAGCAAGATTCTCAAGTCCGCCTCCTCCATCTCCCAGGTCACCCTGGCATCGCGAATCCTGGGGCTTATCCGCGACGCCGTCATGTTCCAGATGCTGGGAGCCAGCTGGGTCATGGGTACCTTCGCTTTGGCCTGGATGTTTCCCAACCTGCTGCGCCGGCTCTTTGGTGAGGGTGCGCTCTCCGCATCCTTCATCCCCGCCTACACTCGCGAACTGCAGCGCAATGGCAGCACCGCCGCCAAGCGACTGTTGTCCAGCGTCACCGGCCTGATGCTGTTGGCCTTGCTGGGCATCACCGCCGCAGCGTTGCTGGCCATGTGGTTGCTGCCGGCGGAGTGGATCGGCCGCTCCGGCGAAGGGGTCAGCGCTGCCTCCCAGGGCAAGCTGCTGAAGACCCTGGGCGCCACCCTCTTCCCCTACTGCATTCCCATTTGCCTGGCCGCCATCTTTGCCGGCGCCCTGAATACCCACGGTCGCTTCGCCCTGCCTGCCGCTTCGCCGGTGCTGCTGAACTTGTTTTGGCTTGGCGGCCTGTGCACCGCCATGGCCCTGGGCCTGGGCGATCCGGTAGCCACAGTGCAACTGGTGGCCTTGTTCTTGGTGGTGGGTGGCCTGGGGCAGATGCTCCTGTCCCTGATTCCCCTCTGGCGTCTGGGCCATGCGGCGCGGCCGCAACTGCCACTGTTGCCGGCAACCAGTGATCCGGCCTTTGCCGTGCTGCGCAACATGGGCCCCACCATTGTGGGCATGTCCCTGTTGCAGGTGAACACCATGATGGATCAGGTGCTGGCCAACTCTCTCATTGGTCCCCACGCACCTTCCTTCATCTACCTGGCCAACCGCCTGCTCTTGTTCCCCCACGCCCTGACCAGCCTGGCCCTGGCCACCGCAGCCTTTCCCAGCTTTGCCGCCCTGGCGGCGAAAGGCCAACACTCCGAACTGCGCAGCACCGTGGATCGCTCCCTGCACCAGACCCTGTTGGTAGCCATCCCCGCCAGCGTCGGCATGTTCCTGGTGGCCGCGGCATTGATCCAAGTGGTGTTTGCCAGCGAACAATTCACCATGCAAGACACCCTGATTGCCAGCAGCACCACCGGCTACCTGGTGGCATCTCTGCCCTTCATCGGCGCTTCCCACCTCTACGCCCGCAGCCTCTATGCTCTGGGCAACTATCGCACGCCAGCTTGGATGGCTTTGTGGTTGCTGCTGTTCAACGTTGCCCTGAACTTGATCCTGGTATTGGGCTTCGGCATGGGCGTGGAAGGTTTGGCTCTGGCCACCACCATCTCTGCGGCCATCAATGCCCTGGGACTGGGCCGCGCCTTCCGCCGCATGTGCCCCAGCAACACCCAACGGCGCCACCCCCTATGGCCCATCCTGGCGGGCACGACACTCATGGCCTTGGCGATCTACTTCCTACCAAGGATGGATCCGGAATCCGGTCGACTGCAAGTTGCGCTCAGTGGTTTGCTGCTGCCCATATGCACTGGCCTGGCGGTCTACGGTCTTTGCATGCTGGTTTGGTGGAAGGCCCTACGCGGAAGGAACAGGAGCTAGGGCGGGAAGTAAATCCGGGTATTTCGCCCTACTTTGCTCAGATTACCTGGCAATTTCGACCGTACACTCCGATATTGCAAGGATGATTCTCCGCGCCATCCAGGGCCGTCTTGGCTCCAGCCTGTCCGCCTTCCCGGTGGTTGCCCTACTGGGCCCCCGGCAAGTGGGCAAGACCACCTTGGCTCTGGAGCATGCGAAAGGCATGGGCAACGAGCCCTTGTACTTGGACCTGGAAAGGGTCTCGGACCGCAACAAGTTGGCGGACGCTGAGCTGTTCCTGGGTCAGCAACGGAATCGACTGGTCATCCTGGACGAGGTGCAACGGCAGCCGGAATTGTTTGCCCTGTTGCGCAGCTTGGTAGATGAACGGATCCGCGAAGGCGAGAAAGCGGGGCACTTCTTGGTCCTGGGCTCAGCCTCGCAAGACCTGCTACGACAATCCTCGGAAAGTCTGGCGGGCCGCATCGCCTATCTGGAACTCAAGCCCTTCTCCCTCATGGAACTCATGGAGCATGGAGGTGCAACAGCAGATGACACATGCGCACAAGCGTGGCTACGTGGCGGTTTCCCCCTGAGCTATCTGGCGAACAGTGACCAGCAGAGTTGGGACTGGCGGCAGCAATTCATTGCCACCTATCTAGAAAGAGACATCCCGCAATTGGGTGTGCGCATGCCAGCGGAACAAGCTCGACGTTTGTGGACCATGTTAGCTCTAGAGCAAGGCGATCCATTAAACGCTGCCAAGCTGGCCGCAAGTTTGGGCGTGGATTGGAAGACGGTGCGACGCTACATGGATGTACTCACAGACCTCTACATGCTGCGCCAATTACCACCCTGGTCGGGGAACAGCAGGAAGCGATTGGTGAAATCTCCCAAGGTCTATGTGCGCGACTCAGGACTGCTGCACTGCCTGGCCAACATCCCGGACACGGACACTTTGCTGGGCCACCCGCTCTGTGGCTATTCCTGGGAGGGCTTCGTCATGGAGCAGATCCTTGCCTTCATGCCGGACACATGGTCGGCCAGCTATTACCGGACCAGTGCCCAAGCGGAGATCGATCTGGTATTGGAAGGGCCTGGGACTCAGGTCATTGCTCTAGAGATCAAGCGAACCCTATCGCCAAAGATCAGCCGAGGCTTTCGTCATGGTTGCGAGGATGTGGCGGCAACCAGCCGTTACTACATCATGCCGAGAGGAGAGGGCTATCCCTTGGAGCCGGACACCGAGGCCATCTCACTTACGGGCGTACTGAAGGTGCTAGAAGAACTCTGGTCTTGAAGCAGTTCCAAGCGAAACCCTCTTCCTTATGCCTGATCGCGATAGTCCCGTGATGCAGGTCGGTTGCACAGCAACGCCAACAGAAAACCAATCCAGCCAAAGAAGACGATGGCTAGGATCCAGGCCAGGTTTGCGCGAGCAAATGCGGAGTCGTCCTTCTGTCTGAGCCACAAGAACAACACCACCGGCAAAGCCCACATGAACAGAATAATATAAAGTTCAAATCCTCCGGGGAGGCCAAGGCTCCAAGATCCCTAAAGGTAGAGAGGCATGAAGAAGGGTATCCAACTTGAAATCCTGTGGTTTGATGAGCACGTGATCGAGCTGCGTGTATGTGGCTCCAACGGACAGTTTGCAGGCAACGCAGACTGCTATATTGGCTACGACTGCATCAAGAATCTGGCTGCAACGTTCCGCGGCTTTCCTTCAACCCAGGAAGACCGACGAGAGTTCGAACTTGGCAACTTTGATCCAGAGAACGGTGGTGGTGGTGCCAGATTCAAACTGTGGTGTGCGGATGCTTTGGGACATGTGGCACTGGAAGTCAGCTTTCGAAATGTTTCGAATCACCAGCCCCAGACAGCTTGCTTTATTCTTGCCGTCGAGCATGCCGACATTGATCACTTTGTCAAAGCACTAGACAGCACGAAGGTAGCAGAGGGATCCGCAGCTTCGCTAAGAGATCGCACCTAGTCATAGCAATCCCAGCTTCCCTCTGGACCTCGCTCCCAAGGACCCAAATCATGGGACCCGAAGAGCAGCATGAATCGATCAAGCTTGAGATCACGGTGGTAAAAGAAGGGGCGCTGCCAAAATAAGCTCATGCAAGTTGAGGGGATGCTGGCCAAAAATTTGGGGGTTAGGTCCGCAAGCTGATCAGGATATTCACCTTTGAGCTGTCGGTAGCGGTCAAGAGCTACGCAAATCTCATCCCCTCGCCGCCTGCTTTCATCCTCTTGCAAACTGGATATCACAATGAAAGCAAATAAAGCAACGAAGGCGGCAACTAGTGGTGTGATGCGCTCTGTTGGGGCATTTTCAGTGCAGCGCGTGCGCGACCGACTTTTTCGAGGATCTCGTCGGCGGCCTTGGTCCAAACAATCGGCTTCGGATCGTCGTTGTGGTTATCGATGTAGTCCATGATTGCTTTCTTGAGTTGAGGGACGCTGCGAAACGCGTCGCGCTTCAGGCGTTTTTGATCAAGATTGCGGAAAAACCCCTCCACGATATTGAGCCACGAGCTGCTTGTCGGGATGAAGTGCATGTGGAATCGCGGATGGCGCTTCAGCCACCGCTTAACCTTCTCATGCTTGTGTGTGGCGTAGTTGTCGGCGATGACGTGCAGATCGAGTTCAGCTGGAGTTTGCTCGTCGATCATTCTCAGGAACTTGATCCACTCCTGATGTCGATGTCGCTTCATGCAGGTTGCGATCACTTCGCCGTGACCCAACTCGATCGCGGCGAACAAGGTGGTTGTTCCGTTCCTCTTGTAGTCATGAGTCATCGTGCCGCATCGGCCCTTGACCAGTGGAAGGCTCTTCTGGGTCCGATCGAGAGCCTGAATTGACGTCTTTTCGTCCGCGCTAAAGACGAGTGCATTCTCGGGTGGATTCAGGTAGAGACCTACCACATCGCGCAGCTTCTCTTCGAACCGAGAATCGTTGCTGACCTTGAACGTCTTCACCAAGTGAGGTTTCAGACCGTTGGCCTTCCATGTGCGGTGGACCATCGACTGCGTGATTCCCATCTCCTCTGCAAGGAGTCGCGTGCTCCAGTGTGTCGCGTTCGCGGGGATCTCTTGCGTAGTCATGCGGATGATCTCACTCTCAACTTCCTCGTTCGCACGGGGACGACCTCCCCGAGGAAGGTCCTTCTCTATACCAGTGAGGCGATGCTCGCTGAAGCGGTTTCGCCAACGCCCCACAGTGTGTCGCTTGACCCTCATCTCCTCAGCTATATCCGCATTCGAGTAGCCATCAGCGGCAAGAAGGATCATTCGGGCTCGCTGAGCTTGCCTCACCGAAATTCTCCGACTGCGTGACCAATTCGTCAGGGTGCTTCGCTCGCTCTTGGTAAGTTGAATCTCTACTGCAACGCGCATCGTCTTGCCTCCAACGATACCTACGCACCGCAAGCGTAGGGAGGCTTAATATAAAGGCCTACTAATTCTGCGTCATACCACTAGTCGACTCGAAGAACAGGTGTCCCGGCACCTGGTTCCAGCCGTTCTTTGGATTGCCGGAGGCGGTGTAGGGCGCATACACCGGCTCTTGTTTCTGCTCATTCCAGGCACAGGGCACCAGCATGTCCTGCAAGCTCTCCGTCACTTCCGTGATCAGCCGGTAACCGGCGCTGGCAAACAGGTCGATGTAATAGTCAGTGTCCTGGATGGTGATATGCCCTTCCGTCAGCGTGTCGTTGGAGATGATGCAGGAGACCTGGCTGATGCCCAGGCGTTGCAACTCAGCAGGAAAACGCTGCAGCGAATCGATGGGCACATGCTCCATCACGTCGTAGGACACCATGGTCTTGAAAGCATCGTCGGCGGCAAAGGGGATGAAATCAAAGCGACCCATGCGGACATATTCCCGCACGTCTGCATAGGCAATGTCATGCAGGTCAGGACAAAGGTCGAAGCCCCAGGCATCAATGCCCCGGCGGCGCAACTCGAAGACTTCTTCGCCACCAGCACAACCCGCATCCAGCACCTTGCCCAGATCGGGAAAAACGGCCTGGGCCAACTGCGCCCTGAAAGCTGCAATGGCCAGATGCCAGGGATGATGACTGGTGTAGTCGCAGGACTGATGGTAATCACCGCGATAGAACTCACGCAGCTTCTGCTTTTCCGGCAGAGTCAAAGGACGGTTGCGCAGGGCATCCCACAGAATTGACTGTGTCGTCGGTGGGGTCATTAGAAGTTCACCCCGCCGCCAGCAAACCAACCGTGCAACTGCAGGTCCGTATCAAAATCCAAGCCGTCGGCATTCCCCAGGGAATCCAGCCGGATGAAGCGGTAGCCGGCAAACAACTCCACCATGGGCGCGGGGTTGAAGCGCAACATGGCTTCCGCATCCCAGAACTGACCTTTGGCATCCGGCAGATCAATGCTCAGACCGCCAACCTCTGCAACGATGGAAAATGGTCCCGCATCCGCCTCGACTTGCACAAAGGCCATGGGCACTGGTGCCTGGTAGTCCACCTCTTCAAAATTGCCAATGCCATCATCGACCCGCATTTGCACATCGAAGTAATCCAGACTGACTCCTGGGGAGAGGCGGAACACACTAAAGTCCAGCAGGTCATAGGTGACCGAACCCTTCACGTTCAACAAGTCCACATCGCTCTGCACATTGGCGCCAGCGCTGATGCCGCCAAAGTTCTGGCTCAATGTTCCCACCCCGCTCTCCTCGAATTGAAAGCCCGATACGTTGACCCGCCAGCCACCGCTGGAGACGAAGACCCGAGCGTATGGAGTATCAGCTTCCTTCAGGTTCAAATCGTCATCGACCTGTTGGGTGAGGTCAGAGAGCGGTTGGCTCCCCAGATCCTCCAAGGCAAAGTTGCCGCCAATGTTCAGCTTCATATAACCGACGTAGCCACCCACGCCGGGCAGGGCGCAGGAGGTCAGGGCGGCCAATGCGAGAATGGATAGTTTTTGGCTAGTGTGTGCCATAATCCCACATCGAGAGATTTGGCCGCCGACCTTAGTTTTCCGGCTCTGAATCGCCCCTGGCAAGGCCAAATCCCAGCCGCCGCAGCTCTTGCTCCAGTGACTCACGGAACTTACGTTCGCGCCCCCAGAGCCTGGCCATGCGCTCAGTCCAGCCCTTTTCCTCATTCACCGGCCGGCCCTCATAGCCTCCGGCCGCATTGGTCTGCTGCGCCCATTGCCGCATGACCTGATCCATACCATCCAGCACAGCGGGTAGGGCATCTGCCTGATACTGCTCCAGGTGCAAGACCCCCGCCAAGGGCATCCGCCCCCGTGCAACCGGCTCATCCTTGGCCTTGCCCAACACCATGCCAAAGACAACATAGGCATGGGGCGGCAAGGCCAGCAGCTGTGCCAACTTTTGCGGGTTGGTGCGGGCGGCACCAATCATGCATCCATCCAGGCCCTGAGATTCTGCAGCCAGCAACAAGTTTTGCCCGAGCAAGGCAGCATCCACACTGGCCTGCAAGAACAGCTCCATGGAATGGCTTTGCAGTTCGCCGCCATGTTGCTGGCAACAAAGCTGCAGCTTGTGCAGGTCAGCACAAATGGCCAGGAAGACTGGCGCTTCATGGATCTGTTGCAGGTCCTTGCACAGCGCCGCAACCTCGGCTTTGCGCTTGGCATCCTGCACCGCAACCACCGCATAGGCTTGGATGAAGCTGGAGGTGGAGGCATAGCGAGCCGAATCCACCAACCACTGCAACTGATCTGCGGGAATCGGGTCGGGATGGTAGGAACGCCGACTGCGATGGCGGCGCATGACCTCCACCGTGCGCATGGGAACGCTGCGCAGTTCAGCCTGGGCCCGTTGCAAATCTTCCGGCGTATCCAGATCCCAATGAATCCATGGATTGCGCACCACCTGGGTTTCTACCCGCTCGGCATCCGCCACCATCACATGCCGCAGGCTCGCTGCCTGCTGCACCTCTTGCAACACCGAACCGCATAGGCCAATGGGGTGACCAGGGCAGTCTTCGCACAGAGGCAGCAACACCTTGTTGTCCAAAACACGCAGGCGGGCACAGAGCAGAGCCAAGGTTTCCGCCCCAACCAGGGCATAGTCCACCGGCAACACCAAGACAGCGTTGGAGGTGGCCGCGCTTAGGCCGGCACGGATGCTATGGATCATTTCCTGTCCACTTGCTACTTCCACGACCTGGACCGGTGCCGGTGCCTGGACTGAAACCGGGGCTGCTACCTGGGCTGGCATCTCGGGCAAAGGGTCAGCGCCCTGGCGACGCACCACAACCAATTGATCCAACCCGGCGGCGCGACAGTCGTTGACCACTCGCTGCAACAAGGTCTCACCACCGAGTTGCAACAAGGCTTTATCACCACCCATGCGGCGACCTTCGCCGGCAGCAAGGATGATGGCGGTGATGGCTTTCAATAGTTCAAGCCATTCTTGCGCACATGCACCATGGGTGCGCCATCGCTGCAGGCACCACCCACAACCTCAGCACAGAACAACACATGGTCGGTCCAGCAGACTTCACCGATAACCCGACAGGCCAGATGCGCCAAGGCATCCTTCAGGTAGGGCGCACCCACCGAAGTGGCAGCAATGTCCAAGCCAGCAAAGGAGTCAGCGCCACCAGCGAAGTGTTTCAGCAATGCACGGTTGTTATCAGCCAACACGGACAAGGCAAAGCAGCCATTGTCCCGTACCTGTTGCACCGCATTTCGGTCACGCTGGACGGCGACGGTGAGAGCTGGTGGTTGGAAGCCAACCTGCTGCACCCAGGAAGCCAGAAAGCCCATGGCGCTGTCGCCACTGCCAACGGTGCAGATGTACAGGCCGGAGCTGAGCCGACCCAAAGCTGGCGCAAAGTCAGGCAACTCAGCCACGGATTTCCTGCAGGCCAAACAAAGGCTTCACATTGAATTCGGCCATGAAGTCGGCGGCATCCGGGTCTTCGCGGTCTGCCAAGGCCAGAATGACCACTGGTACTGCACCCACTTCCTGCACGGCTTCGATGGCCTTGCGGGCCGAGCCACCGGTGGTGATGGTGTCTTCGATGATGGCAACCTTTTCGCCCTTTTGCAGGTCGCCCTCAATTTGCGAGCCCACTCCATGTCCCTTCTTTTCCTTGCGCACCAAGAACGCATTCAGGTTCCGGCCGGTTTCAAAGGAGAAAGCAGAGATGGCAGCGGCGATGGGATCGGCGCCCATGGTCAAACCACCGATGGCGGTGATCTCGGGATAATCCTTCAGCTGTTCAAGCAGCAGCTTGGCCAACAGGTAGAGGCCTTCGGGATGCAGGGTGATGCGCTTGCCTTGGATGTAGAAGGTGGAACGTTTGCCGGAGGCCAAGACGATGTCCAAGCCGTCCTTGTAGGCACGTTCCCTCACCAATTCCAGGAGGCGGGCGCGAGCAGTGGTGGGGTTGAAGTTGTTCACAGGTGCCATGGATAGGCAACACGACCAGGGATCGCAACCTCTATACTGCAGACATGTCCCTGAAATCCGAACCGCTCAGCGCGGCGCATTTTTCCTATATCGCCGGGCTGACCCGGCCACAAAGCAAGTTCCTTGGCGAACTGCGACAAGCCGCCAGCATCGCTGGCATTCCCGACATCAGCATCTCGCCGGAACAGGCCAGCTTCATGCAGATCCTTCTGCAACTTATCGCCGCACAAGAGGTGGTGGAGGTGGGCACCCTGGGTGGATATTCAGCCATCGCCATGGCCCAGGCCCTGCCAGCAACGGGCCGGGTGCGCAGCATCGAGCTTGAAGCAGCCCATGCGGACTTTGCCGAATCCTGGGTGGCGAAGTCAGAGGCAGCCGGCAAGACATCCAGCATGACATCTGGCTCAGTAGAAGTGCACCGAGGGGATGGCCGAGAGATATTGCCTGGCTTCGCTGACAACTCGGCGGACGCCGCCTTCATTGACGCCGACAAGGCCGGCTATCCCCTGTACCTGAAGGAGTGCCAACGCATCGTCCGGCCCGGTGGCCTGTTGATGGTGGACAACGCCCTGGCTTTTGGCCAGGTCCTGGCAGCAGGAGAGGTTGAGGAAAGCGTGTTGCACATTCGCGCCTTCAACCAGCAGATGGCTGCCTGCACTGACCTGCAGGGCGTCATCGTGCCCTTGGGCGACGGTTGCTGGGTAGCGGTGAACGGTGCTTAGCCTGAGCGCCTAAGCGCTAGGCGTCCTTACCGCAGGCGGCCAGACGATCTTCTTCTATTTCCAATAGCATCTTCGGAGTGATGTCTCCGGTGGGATATTCACCCATGAAACAGGCCTTGCAGTATTCGCGCTTCTTGCAACCGCTCTGCTCCACACCGTCCACCATGTCCTCGATGGACTGGAAGAGCAGATGATCCGCACCCAATTCCGTCGCCACCTCTTCGATGCTGCGGTCCCGCGCCACAAACTCTCGGCGGGTGGACATGTCGATGCCGTAGGGGCAGGGATGCAGCAGGGGCGGTGAATAGGAGGCCAGATAAACCTTGGCCGCACCCATCTGCCGGGCAATCTTCACCAACTGGCGCGAAGTGTGACCACGGACAATGGAGTCGTCCACGATCAGCACCCGCTTGCCCTCAAACTCCTTGCGGATCGGGTTCAGCTTCTGCCGCACCGAGCTCTTGCGCTCCTTGTCGTTGGCCATGATGAAGGTACGACCAACGTAGCGGTTCTTCACAAAACCTTCGCGATAGGGCACATCCAAAGCCAGGGCCATGGTCTGCGCCGCAGTGCGGGCGGATTCCGGCACCGGCATCACTGCGTCGACCTCAATGCCTGTCTTCTTCCAGGCTTCAGCCAGCTTGACTCCCAGGTCGCCGCGGGCCTGGTAGACCGAAGTGCCATCCAGCACCGAGTCGGGACGGGCGAAGTAGATGTACTCAAAGATGCAGGGACGGTGTGGCTGATCCCCCACCTGGAAGAACTGCGGCTTGCGGTCCATGCCCATCCACAGCAATTCGCCGGCGGCCAGATCGCGATGGTCGTCATCGTAGCCCGCCACGTCCAGCACCACGGATTCGCTGGCCACTGCGTAGTGGGAACCTTCCGGGGTCTTCTTCACGCCCATGATGATGGGCTTGATGCCGAAGGGGTCGCGGAAGGCAAACATGCCGGCGCCGGCGATGATGCCGACCACCGAGTAGGCGCCCTTGACCAGAGTAAAGACCTGGCGAACCGCATCTTGCACCGTCTCCGCGTTGACCTCGCCCTTGTGCTTGTTGATCAAGGCATCGGCAAACACATACAACACCGCTTCCAGATCGCAGTCGCTGGTGAGATGCACGCGACGCTTGGGAAAATAGTCCCGCTTCAGCTCATGGAAGTTGGTGACATTGCCATTGTGGGCCATGGTAATGCCAATGGGGAAATCGATGGTGAAGGGCTGCACATCGGTGCCACCGCCACCGCCAACGGTGGGATAGCGCACGTGACCCACGGCCATGGGACCGGTCAAACGCGACATGTGCTTTTCTGCAAACACCTCGCGCACCAGACCCAGACCTTTTTTCACTTCGAATTTGCTGTCGAAAGTGGTCAGGCCGGCGGCGTCTTGACCGCGGTGTTGGATGGCCAGAAGACCGCTCAAGGCATCCTGGATGACGTTGCTACCTTCAGGGCCAAAGATTGAGATAAATCCGCACATGCTGAGCTGGGAGTTGAGGGTGTAAAGTGGCAGCTTACACAGACATTCGAGTAAGCCCACATAGTACTGATGACCAATCTTTGCAACCTGAATGGCGAAATCCTGCCAGAAGCTGATGTCCGCATCTCCATCCTGGATCGGGGATTCCTCTTTGGTGACTCCATCTACGAAGTTCTGCGCACCCACAACGGCGTCCCCTTTGCCTGGCCGGAGCATTTGGAGCGCATGCATGCCTCAGCCAATGGCCTGCAACTGCCCCTGGATGTGGACGACCGGGCCCTCACCCAGCGCATGATGGCCACCCTGGAGGCGGCCGGAAACCATGAGAGCTACATCCGTTGCATCATTACCCGTGGGCCGGGCACGGCGCCAAACATCGATCTGGCCTACGCCACGGGACCCTGCACCACCATCGTCATGGTGCGCGAACTGGCAACCCAGGCAGCAGATGCGGTGGCCCACCTGGCCATTGTGCACCGGCTGCGGCAGGACCGCCGAGCTCTGGATCCAGCCATCAAGAGCGGCAACTACCTGAACAATGTCATGGGGCTGCAGGAAGCCAAGGCCAAGGGTGCCACTGACTGCCTGTTCTTGAACCAACAGGGCAAGCTCACCGAAGCCTCCACCTCCAACTTCTGCCTGGTGAAGGATGGTCAGATCTTCACCCCCCCACTGAACGCCGGTCTGCTGGCAGGCATCACCCGTCGGCTATTGATCCAGATGTGCCAGGAACAGGACATCCCCTTCCATGAAAAGCAGCTCACGCAGGAGGATGCGCAGGGGGCGGACGAGATCTTCCTCACCTCCACTCTACGTAACGTTCTGCCGGCAACACAGTTGGATGGGCAGACTCTGGGTTCGGGAGAACCGGGGCCGGTCACGCGCAAGGTGATGCAGCAGCTGGAGGAATACAATAGCCGGCGGATCCAAGAGGTGGACAGCCCAGCCATCCAGCGCCTGATGCAGAATTAGGGTTACAAAGCCTAGAGATCCACAAACTCACCCGGCGCCAACAGCATGGAGCGCCAGGGTAGCAGGCCTTTTTGCAACTGGATGGCCTGCGCCAGGGTCCAGCGTTGCCTGGGCGCCGGCAGCGACTCCACCAAAAGAGCGTCGTCCACCAGAATGGCCTTGGGCTGGATGAAGTGAGCCAGAGCCCGGGCCCGGGCATTGGGATTCTCGCCGGAAAGGATCAGCACATCGGGTTTCATGTTCGGCTGCAAGTCCCCGATGTCCAAGGAGAGACCACTGAACAGCAACTGCCGACCGTCCTCCCATTCCACCAGATAACCGATGCTGGGAGTCACCAGGCCTTTGCTAACGGGCTTGCCCAGCACGCGGATGCGCCGCAGACCAGCCAGACCAGCTGTGGGGTAGTCCTTGCCGCCCTCGACGTAGGGCACCTTGCTCGCTTCGATACCGGGCAAGTGGAAAGGCCAGTGGGTCAGGACGGGTTTTTTCGACGAGAGCACTCGCATCAACATGGGGTCATTGCGGCGACTGGGGTCGGTGGTATTGGAAGTCAGGACAAAGTCCACTGACCCCTGCATGAACAGTCGTTCCACCCCGCTGCCCGCCGGGTTGATGGCGAAATTGACGGTGTCGCTGCATACCAACCAGCCGGACTGGGGGAGTCGGTACACCCGGATGGCCTTGTCCTTGATGGGCTTTGCCACCTGCCGCGCCACCCGGTTCAGCAGATGGTCCCAGTAGAATGGCAGGTCCCGCTGGATGATGCCGGCGGTCTCCCGCAGCATGCGCCGGTTGATGCGGGCCTGAAACTGCATGAAATCCATGCGCGGGTACGAAGCCATATGACCCTCCAACTCCCGCAGCAGGTCGTAGCGCTGCTTGCCGCCGGCCATGGCCGGGTCGACACTGTCTTTCGTCACCCATGCCGGCGGATGCTGGGCCAGACGTTTGTCCAAACCCACCCAATAGCTCTGTTCCGGCACCGGCTCGCCCTTGGGCGCAGGCGCCTTGGGAAATTCCGGCATGGTCTTGCCGACGGCCTCTTCTTCGCCCACCAACATCACCGAGCCCATGATGCCCGGGTCAATGACCGGCCCCATGCCAAAGGTCCAACCAATGCGCGACTGCGGCATGGGATCGGTGGGCTCGTCGTAGTCATCAATGACCACCTGCATGTTCAACACCATCCCCTCTCCCGGTGTGCGCCCTGGCGGCAGGATCCTGGCCCAGGGGATGGATGCCTCATAGGTGGTTTCACCGGACTTGGTGTTGCGATCGATGGCCATGCTGCTGGCGACGGTGAGGTTCTTGCTGCCACGCAGCCGATCCCAGGACAAGACACTGCGACCCAGTTGCTCCACATCCGCCAGCCAGAATTCCCGATCCTCCTCGCGGCCGCGATCCTGACCCAGGGACCGGGTATTCCGGTTGGGATCAAAGGTGATCAATACCGAATCCACCGGCGGGATTTCCTGGGTCTGCGGCGTCTTCTTGGTCATCGGCCGGTGCCAGTCATCGCGCACCTTCAAGGCCAGGTAGAGGCGTCGCTCATTCCAGGCCATGAACATGATGGCTGAGATGTCCAGGGCACCGTGGTAACTGGCCATGGAAGTGCCGGAGACCAGCCGAGGGTCACGCAGTTCCAACACCCCCACCTTTGGCCAGTCGTTCACCGAACCATCGATGCGGATGCGGCGATCACCAAGATTGCGCAGCAAGGCACGGGGCACCGGCAGGGGTTTGAAGGCTGGGGCAGGAGCCTTGGTGGAAGGCTTGGGCGGCAACGGGGACTGCGCCAACAGGGTCGCGGAAAACAGAGTCGCGGCAAACAGTGTCGCAGCAAACAGAGTTGCGGCAAGCAGAGTCTCAACCAACCGGCAAGCCAGCATGTTCATAGGTTTCCCACCCTGCGCAGAACGAAGTAGTTGATCAATGCGTGTGCCACCGTCACCGAAAGCAGGCCAAGTTGCATTTCCATCATGAAGCTGAACAACAAACCAGAGAGCAGGGCCAGCATGCCATAGAAGAGCAAACCGGGCCCGGAATAGAACAGGCCAAAGACCAGAGCCGACCAGTAACCCCAGAATTCATGCATGGCTCCGCGGAAGAAGAACTCCTCCCCAAGGGCAGTAACCAGGGACAGACCGACAATCTCATACTCACCGAGGGGAGCAACAATAGCCTTCAGGGGCTTCTCTAGTTGTTCAAAGACCCGCAGGTAACGCCGGAGTACCAACAGAATGCCGACAATGGCAAAGCCCACCCCCGCACCAGCGGCCAGGGAAATGCCGGCACCATGACTGCCCACGGCCATTTTAGGCACCTCCCCCAGGCGATCGAACACATGCAACCAAATCCCACCGATGAGCAGGGCAGCGCTGTAGACCAGAATGGCCGAGGACAGCAACAACTGCCGCGGCTCCCCTGCAGGCTTTTGCTCCGGCTTCAACGAACCAACATCCTCGCCTGCGACCAGGGAGCAATGACGGCAACGGGTCGGCCCACCAGATCCGTCAGGCTTGGGGTTCGGGGCTGGTTGAAAGTGGCAAAGCGGGAATCCGCGCTGTCATGGCTGTTGTCCCCCAGCAAGAACAGCTCTCCCGGCTCCAGTTCGTAGGGCTGTTGGCCTTGCGCCCGACTGCCACCGGCGGTGGCGTAGTGGATGTCGTGGAAGACCCGCAACCTGGACAGCACAGCACCTGCCTTGCCGGCCAGGCCCAGGTGCAGGGCGTTTTGTCGGCGACACTGGGGATTGCGGGGCAAGACCACCGGATGATGCAGCAGCAGGGTCTCACCCAAGACGAAAAACAGGTGGCCGTCCAGGTAGCCAAAGACCAAAGCATTGGCCTGCTCGGTGGACAAAGCCGGCCCGATGAAGCTGTGCTGTTGGCCTTCTCCCGGCAGCCGCAGCAGGCCCAGGCCATCGCTGCTATAGCTCAGGGAAAAAAGCGCATCCTGGTATTCATAGATCAGCTGCAAGGCATGCATGCCCGGCCGCACTTGCAGATCCAGCTCCAGGCCGATGTCGGGATAGAAAAACTGGCCCTCGTAACAACGCTGGCCACTGCCATCCACATAGGAAGAGTCCACCGGCTTGAGGGTGCTGATATGGCCAGGTAGGCGCGAGTCCAGTTGCACGCCGGGGCTGGTGTCATCTTTGGCAAGCGAAGCCAACAAGGACGCATGGTCGGGAAAACCAGGCCGCAGGTGCACGACCGCCGGGGATTCTTCAGCCAGGCCCACGGGCAGATGGAAGAACTGGGATGCCCGCGTCGGCTTGGCCAGTTGCTGGCCAAACTCAAACACGCCAATGCGCATGTCTGCATAGGCGATGGGATCCTTATGCAGGAGATGCCAGTGACCGTCGTCGTCGCGCCGAGCCAGATCGCCCTCGGCAATCTTCAGCGAGCAGGGCCCCTTGGCGATGAAGCGCTTCACCAACAGTTTCTGGGCTGCATCCGGTCGCCGCAGCACAACCACATCAAAAGGCTGGGGCTGGCGACGCCAGAAGGCGGTTTTGTCCACCAAAACCAGCTCACCCTGGCTGGGATCGCCATGCAGGGTGGGCTCCATGCTGGCACTGGGGATCAGGTAGTATTCGCAGAGGTGATTGCGCAGCAAATGGAAGGTCAGCAGGCCCACCAGCACAACCAGCAGGACCTGGCCCAGCCAGCCCCGGGAAGGTCGGGGATGGGCCTTCAAATCTGACTCCAGGCAGAGAAGAATTCCGGGAATTTTTCCCCGATTCCGCCATTACTTGGCAGCGCATTTCTGCTCTCTCCCGTTGCCCTGAAAGAGGTTCTGTTACTCCCCCCCAGACCGACACGGCGGACCGCAAATAGCACTCCCTTGCAGGCTGACCCAACCTGCGATAAGCAGGTGTGGAGAACCTGGGAGGGGATCGAGTTCGTTGGCACTACCTTAGGAATTATAAGCACTTATGGACAGGTCGGAGAATCACCCAAAACTGGAAAGGCTGTTGAACGTGTGTGATGAACTGCAGCTTTTGCAACGCAAAATGACAGACCCGGAACTGGCAGGCGATGCCCGTTCACGACTGCGCCGACAATCCAAGAAGAAGAGTGAACAACTTGCTCGTGCACTGGGAGAATACCGGTTGAGCGGGCCACTGGCAGAAGTCATCCGTTCCTATCGCCTTGCACCCGAACATTTCCAGGTTCTGGCGGTCTTGCTGCACCGGGAAATGCGCAGCGAAGACCCGGCCCTGGAAGGACGGATGATCCTATCCGCAATCTTCGAAAGCTCCTACGACGTGCTGACGGGCATGGCCCTGCTGATGGAGCAAAGCCCGCTGCGTAGTGCAGGGCTCATTGTGCCGGAGGAGGAAGAGGAGAATCCGGAAGATGCCCTGGGCACCCGCTTCCGCCTGTCGGAAGAAGTGCTGGAAGCCTTCCGCTCCGAAATCACCGGTCTAAGGCCGACGGACCTGGGCAACACAAGCCAGGGCTGCTACTCCCACAACCGGGAACTGCTCACGGATCTGCGCATCCTGCACAACCTCTACCGCCAACGCAGCGAGCGGGTGTTCCAACAGGAACGCTGGGATCGCCTGCATCAACAGAGTGAAACCCCGGGGCGGAATCTGAGCCGCCGCATCGAGGCCTATTGGCTGGGCATTCGGCAAAAGCTGGACAACACCCAGGACGCCACCCTGTTACCGGCCTTCCGGCTGATGCAGGAACACAACCTGCAACAGCAGGAGATCATCATGGTGGTGCATCTGCTGTTCCAGGAGCTGTATGAGGGCAATGCCTACGCGGACGTGGCGGACATGCTGAAGCTGGTGAGTGCCAGCGAAGATGAATTGATGCAAAACCGCCGCCTGGTGGCCAGCAACGCCACCTTGATCTGCCGGGAAGTCCTGAACATCGAGGCCATGCTGGAAGGACGGGTGCTGACGGGTGAAGCGCACCTGGCGGATTGGGTGGTGAACTATGTCTTTGGTGCCACCAGCCAGAGCCAACACATCCAACCGGACGAGCGCATTGACTGGCACCTCTACTTGGACAACCTGTCGGACACCAAAGGCTTCTACCGGGACTTGGAAGCCAACTGATTGGCGGTAGCGCAGAAGCTGAATGTCCTAGCCTGAAAACGAAAGCGGCCCTTGGGTGGTTGATCCACCCAAGGGCCGCTGGTTGTTTAGCTCCGACTCTTTGCTTTATGGCATTGTCGTCATGGGCACCCAGTTGGTAGCCAATTGGAAGGTGTCACAACCAAGGCCACAACCATCCGCCGTGTAGACCAGGGCCGCATGGTGCAGGGTGACGCCCACTGCCACTGGCACTGGACCAGAGGTGTTCAGCGAAGGTGAAGCCTTGCCAGCACCATCCAAGAGGCCCTTCCAGCCCACAAAGGTAGGTGCACCACCACCCCCCTGGGTGAGGGAGATGACAAAGCTGGTCAAGGGATCTGGCTGGTTCAGCGGGATCACCACGCCAGGGGCCACGGTGACACCAGGGGTATCGCCAGAGGCAGCAAAGCCGGTGAACAGCCAGTAGTTCTTCAGCGCATTGGCCACTCCCCCATCGATGGTCATGGTCTGGGAATTGGCCACACCGATGGACAGCAGGTGCTTGTCCGCCGTCAGGGACAGCGGATCGCCGGAGAACGCGATGGAACGGCCATATCTCACGCTCTCGTCGCCGCTGTGCGCAGTGCCATCGGGACCCAATGGAACGGGTTTCCAGCCAACCGAACCTGCCAGGATGTCGGGGACACCATCACCGTTCACATCGCCGGCGCCGCTCACAGAGTTGCCCAGGAAGTCACCGTCGCCAGTCCAAAATGCACAGCAAGTAAATAAGCGCATACCTCCGAACTCGCCATCGATGGTCCGAAGCGTCGTGCCGTCCTTGCCGGAATACACATACACACGCCCATTCGACCGGATGTCATCAACATCGTCGTCCTGGGTACCGACGGTGCCGTCAGGGCCGGGGCCCGAGGGGCCAGCAGTGTTGTCCGGTCCATCATAATCAAAAGACCAGCCTCCCGCAGACGTCACGATGTCGGGGTAACCATCAAGGTTCACATCGCCGGCAGCGTCCAAAGAGGTACCCAGCAAGATATTCGCGTCTTCGCCATCGAAGGTATAGAGCGTCGTGCCGTCCTTGCCGGAATACACATGCACACGACCAATATTATTGGCCTCGTCGCCGCTGCCCGGCGTGCCGTCGGGATCAAGATCGACGAAAGGCGCACCCGCCGCGATGTCGGCGTAGCCATCAAAGTTCACATCGCCGACGTCGCTCACGGATCGACCCAGGCCGTCAGCCTGGTTCTCGCCAGTGAAGGTATAAAGCGTCGTGCCGTCCTTGCCGGAATACACATACACACGACCAACATTACCGGCCTCGTCGCCGCTGCCCGGAGTGCCGTCAGGATCAAGGTCATAGCCAGCCGCAGACGCCACGATGTCGGCGTAGCCATCAAAGTTCACATCGCCGCCGTCGCTCACGGATCGACCCAGGCCGTCAGACATGTTCTCGCCATCGAAGGCATGAAGCGTCGTGCCGTCCTTGCCGGAATACACATACACACGACCAATAGTAGTGACCTCGTCGCCGGTGCCCAGAGTGCCGTCGGGATCAAGGTCATAGCCTTCCGTAGACGCCACGATGTCGGGGCAACCATCAAGGTCCACATCGCCGCCGTCGCTCACGGATTGACCCAGGCGGTCAAACCTGATCTGGCCCTCGAAGGTATAAAGCGTCGTGCCGTCCTTGCCGGAATACACATACACACGACCAACACTACTGACCTCGTCGCCGGTGCCCAGAGTGCCGTCGGGATCAAGGTCATAGTCAAGCGCAGACGCCACGAAGTCGGCGTAGCCATCAAAGTTCACATCGCCGGCGTTGCTCACGGATTGCCCCAGGGCGTCAGACTTGTTCTCGCCATCGAAGATATAAAGCGCCGTGCCGTCCTTGCCGGAATACACATACACACGACCAACATTACTGACCTCGTCGCCGGTGCCCGGCGTGCCGTCGGGATCCGCATCATAGTTACGCGAACTGGTCACGATGTCGGCGTAGCCATCAAAGTTCACATCGCCGGCATCGCTCACAGCAACACCCAGATCGTCAGCCGGGTTCTCGCCGGCGTGGGAATAGATCACACTTTGCCCCGGGACCACGGCGGACAGCAAGCCTACGGCTCCCAGCATCAGGCTTGGGATGCCAAGATTCTGGGAGAGAGAGGAATGGGAAGAGATAGGATTCATAGTTGTTACCCTCCATTGGGTATTGGAAACGGGGGAAGAAAACGTCATCAACGAGCGTAACGACGGGGAAAAAGGATCCGCTTGCAACACCGAGGTAACAGCAGCGGGCCCAACAGATTCCATTTGGGCCACGACTGGCGCCGTAGCTTCCTGGAATACATCAATAGTCGCAGTCCTCACATCGAGACCCCAGAAGGACACCGCCAGGGCGGCTGCCGTCAGGGTTCCGGCCGTCAGGGTTCCGGCAGCGGTCCATAGGGCTAGTTTGGTGAGAGCAGCCGAAGTCGTGGCTGATTGAGCTGCTAAAGAGGCTTTGGACAGCACAACTTCGCGTGTGGCCGCAAGACCGGCTGCTGGAGTTGTTAGCACTACGGAGCCGGCGATGAAGCTCGCTGGCAGCGACTGGCGAAGGATCTCTAGACCACGGGAAAGCTGCTTGCGCACCGTGGCTGGGGGGCGAATCAAGTTCGTAGCAATCTCAGAGGATCCCAAGCCATAGCGCAGGGAAAGAGTCAGGACCGGCTGGTATTGCTCAGGCATCTTAGCGATAGCACCCATCACTGCCTTGCTGAGTTCTTTGCCCTCCAAGACCTGATGCGGGGTCTGCTCATCCAATGTCTGAGGCGGCGCCCCCTTCCAGAGCTTCCGCCCTGCTGCACGGCGTTTGGCATGAGCCTCTTTGGCCATGATGCCAAAGAGCCACGAGAGAACACTGCCACTGGGCTGATACTTGTGACGCCGCTCAATGGCGATAAGGAAGGTTGCCTGGAGAAGGTCGTCAGCGTCATTTTGGTCAAGAGTGAGATGACAAGCCAACTGGTGGAGATGGGTCGAAGTCTTGTCAAACACCTTGCCAAGGTCCCGGGGATCTCCCTTGTCCCGGTAACTCAGAAAGGTTTCGGTAATGTTGTCCTTGGGCATGGCACATGTAACGGTTTGGCGAGCGCAATCCGTGACACATAGCTTGGGATTATTTTTGCAACAGCGCTCCCCCCGCCGCCCCTAAAATCCGGTGCACCGTAAGCGCCTTGACTTGGTCCGGACCGGTTACATAGGTGACAGATCAGCCCGGGCCCATGGGTGACACCTTGGGGCGATGCTGGGGTCTTGTGTGCCGGATGCACCCCCAGGCGGCATCGTCGGTGGGCTCCCTGTCGTCAACGCTGTGCCCAGGCGGCAGCCGGAGCTACCACTCGAATTTGAGTGGCGCCTTCATTCCCCAACGTCTTCCCCCCAGCAGACCCCTTACCTATAACAGCCTGGACGGCCCGCCACCCTGTGCTGCATGAACCCCATCCCTCACAGGCCCTACCTCTCCGCCGGGAACTCAGGCACGAAATACCGTGCGGGCTTCTTGTAGATCCTGGCCAGTTCAACCATGTCCAGCCGGCGGACTCCCCGCTCCACTTTGCTGATTCAGGACTGCTCGACTTTGGGCGACCTGCTCTTGGGTCATGCCAGCATCTTCCCTTGCTGCTTTGAGCTACCTCTTCCCAAGTTCTGGCAATAGGAAGTTGGCCTTTTGCCCGTAGATCCTGACGAAATCACATAGCTCTACTACATCTACCTTCCTTTCCCCGCTTTCGCACTTGCTAACGAATGACTGTGGACGCTTCAGCTTCTTGGCGACATCGCGCTGAGTAAGGCCAGCAAGATCACGGGCCTCCCGCAGGCGGCCCAAGAAGAGCTGATATCGGCGATTGTAGATCGAAGTCATGGGGATACACCGCTCGGCAAGAAGCATCAGGCCGAGGCGCAGCAATCTAGATCCCAACTTGGAATATCCCAGTTTAGGATCAAGGCCGGCCCGCAGTTGTCCGATCATGTGGGCAAGAACGATTCCACATTGTGAATCAAGGAGACCCGATGCATACCGCTACCATTGCCCTATCCCTTGCCGTCCTTTCTACGTCCTGCACCATCACCGATGGCCCTGCCAGGCAGAACCCAGAAGCAGTTCTTGTCCAGCTTGGCCTAACTGGTGGGCGCCTGGACAGCGATGCTGATTCACCACCCAGCGGCAATGTGGATGCTGATGGCTACAACCTTGGTGGCAGGTTCCAGATCAGCAAGAGGTCTCCTGACTTTCCTGTTGAGATTGGTCTTCGCATTGGTGTGGTTCACAAGGACGTGGACAAGCGTGCTGGTGGATCACTCAGATTGGACGCTGAGGGCATCGAAGCTTCCATAGCCCCAACAATGCGCTACTGGATTCCTCGCATTGAAGGGTCAGTCCGCCCATATCTGGAAGGCTTCGTTGGCTATGGGCACACCTGGGGCAAGGCTGACAGCCTGACCTCAGCCCGTAATCGTTCAGATGGTGGTGGACTCTTCATTGGTGGCGGAGCCGGTTTCGAGGTGCTGCTATCAGAGGACCTGTTCCTCAACCTTGGCGCCGAATATACGCATAGCAACTACGACATCGGGGTCTTTGATCTGAATGACGATGCCATTACCGGGTTCCTGAGCATTGGCACGACGTTTTGAGCAGGATGCTGACTAGGATTTGAGCCCGCCTCCACGTGTGGGCTGTGGGTTTTGCGCACCTTTTTGCTGGGCCATCACACATCCCCATAAAGGAGCCCAGCGTCGATGGCGTCTTGCAGGAATGGGGTCGGTGCCTGACGGTCCCCTCTTCTGACTGCCCACACATCTGCGAACGACAACCCGCCACCCGGGCGAATGGGCTTCTGGCCGGGCTCCAGTATGATGAGGTTTTCGAAGCGGAAGGGGCCGATCCAGATGATCCGGACATCGCGCCCAGCGTTACGAAGAAGTTCTACTCGGACGAAGGCGGCATAAACCCATTCGCCTGGCGGCTCATCCAACTCTCCGCGCTCCCTTGCTGTCTGTGCAGTTAGGTAGCACGACAGGCGGCCAATGGATTCATCGATGAGGGCACCTCGCGGAACGATGTTGCCGTTCGCGTTTCGGATCCTGTAGCCATCCTGATTCAGTTCTACGTGCATGGTGTAAGCCCTTCCACACAGCCGGGAAGAGTGCCTGCCCAGTCCGACTATGCAAAAAGGTGGCGGCCCCCGACAAGGGAGCCGCCTATGAACGAAACCAACCTGGGCCCATGCCCAGAGAAGTTTGTGTCTGTGTTATTTGTCCGCTGCCACCATCATGGCTTTGAGGAAAGTGGCAAGTAACGAACGCTGTGCAGTGTTCAGTTCGCGAAGGTTCATGCTGGGCGCTTCCGAAACGTCTTCGACCTGAACCTGGTGACGATGCGTTCCAAAGCGGTCGGGATCGTGGGCAGACAAGATTTTTTCGTAAGCTTTATCCGATCCCTTTTTCATCCATTCGGCCTTCACAGAGGCTACGTATAACGCCTGGGCATGCGCGACCTCGTCGGCGAATTTCTTCTTGTCATCCCGTGCCAAGAAACGTTGGGCCGTTTTTGTGTGTATGTCGACTCGAGCAGCCGCGAGGCTGATTTCGCCTGTGGTCTGGATTTCCGCCAGGAAGAGGCGCTGCAACGTCTTGTCATCGAGCTTGCTCTTTTTCATGCGAGTAGTTCACGCGCGATGACTACGGCCTCATACCGTTTGGCAAAACCTTCGTCACCGCCGGCCAATCGGGCGTAGGCGGCGGGCGTAGGCGGCGGGCGTTGCCTCGCCGGACTGACTGTTCTGGGCTACGTAGTCCTCCAGGATTTTTTCGATGGCGCCGACGATGTCGTTGGCCTTCGTGAAGGACTGGGCATACTGCTCGTGAAATGACATCGTATCCCTGGCCATAGCCAACTTTCGTAAATCTGGATCACGGTCTGCATCAAGCCTGCCGATCGCGTGCCCAACAGATTCGTTAGGACGCGCTCGGCTCTTGGCAAAATCTATGATGCTGTCGTTGACGGATCGGGCGGATACGCCAGCCGGGCGTTCGCCTTTGAGGATTTGGTCGGCGATGGTGAGGGGATCAGTATTCGTCATTTTTGGTCTTTCGGTCTCTGAGTTTGAGTAGTTCTACTACGAGAAAATCCTGGCCTGCATACGTCGCTCCATGGTTAGGTGGACACCCCTTGTAGGCTGCGACGGCGGCAAGCAGGTCCCTTACGACCCTGTTCACGTGCGTAAAATTTCTGTCTCTGCTCTCGATGGCCACGATTGCGCTGGTGTATGCGCCCAGGAGGGTTAGGGCTGAATCCTGGAGGTTCATTGTTGTTGTCCCGCCATGGTTGCAGCGTGCGGTCGCATCACGCGGTCAAGCTGAAGTTCGGACGCGACGGCTGGCGCCAGCTTGAACATGGCCCTCGTCAACTGATCGCGTCCGTTCTGTTTTGCGTTCCCAGCGTTTTGTCTTGCGACCTGGGCCAGGAGGAAAAGGTCGCGATATTTGGTGAAGGCGGTCTCTGTGCTTTTCAGTCCACGGTCAATGGAGGCGGAGACTTTGCCCAGTTCGATGGTCAATGCGTCCAATTCTTTTTGGGCCGCGGCCTTCGCGGTGGTTTCTGCCCGCTCGGTTGCCAGACGATCCTTGGCACCCTGTGATCGCTTCAGGTCGGCGAGCCGTTCCAGGTCAACCCGGCGTTGAAGCAGGGAGGCGGGGTCGGTGAGTTCAAGATCCGTCAGCGGCACTGCGGTTACCAGCTCGAGGGTTTGGATTTCGTTCTTCATATTTGCACTGTCGCCAGGGTGTCGGAATGTGATAGGGCACTGGCCCAGTCTGCTGCGAACAGAGGGCAATCCCTCCTGTGCACGTGAAAAACGTTGCGGGCGTCCTTCCGACAGGGGCTAGCGTCTTTCGCCGCTCGACTCACATTGCCGTGAGTTCGCAGTCCTTCTAGAAACAGCCTCTTTCGATCTTCAGATATTCGTGGTCTTCCCATGGGTCCATTATACCGTTTGTCATAAGGACTTACAAGTACTGTTATGTATTTGTTAGGGTTGGACTTCAAAAAATACTCGCGGCCTGAAACACGCCAGAAACGACTGAACGGCCCTTGCCAAGGGCCTTTCCGGCCGATCTGCTCATGGTGGGTTCCTACGCCCACACCATGGAGGCTACAGCACCACCAGTAGGGCATTAGGAGGGGGCTGAGGTGCCTCAGATGGGCCCTGTGCTGTGCGTTCCCCATGGAGGGGAGCGCAGTGCCTTCTTGCGCTGAGGAGCTTACAGGGGCACGTAGGCAGGTGGCCCAGTGGGGGCGGTCACCACCGCTGACAAGGGGCGTGCAGGGGTGGTGGCGCTCATCCTGAAAACGGCCTGATCGAGCCGGCAGAGGCCCGAAACGGGGGCTATCGCTCCTAAAATTCGGGGTCTCGCTACCGCTGGATTTGGGGGCCTCTGCTCCCGATACCGGGGGCTCTCAGGGCACTGCCCAATGGGGCATAGAGTTGCGTTTCGCTCAAGCTGGGCCAGACTCGCTGCCGATAGCCTGATACAGTTGCATTTTTCCATTGAAGTGCAACTGTAGAGGACTCACACCATGAAAGACAGGAAGACCGAGCTACGGGTGCCCAGCACTGACCAGATCCAGCAACTGCTGCGATCATTCAGCAAGGCACCAACGAGCCTACGTAATCGGGCTCTGGTTGGCTTGCTGTGGCGTTGCGGTCTACGCATCAGCGAAGCGCTTGCGCTCACTCAGGGCGATCTGGATGCCAAACGGGGCCGCTTGATCGTGAAGCGAGGCAAGGGCTCAAAGTCTCGAACGGGGGGCCTGGATGCCGGTGCTATTGCCCTGGTCGAGGCCTGGCTGGCCGTGCGGCCCAAGGGTGGTCGCCTGCTGTTTGTGACCCTCGATGGGGGCCCGGTATCGGCGAGCTACTGCCGCAGCATGTTGCTCAGGCGGGGCCGCAAACTAGGCCTTCCAGGCCTACATCCGCACTGTTTCAGGCATGCGTTTGCTGCGGGTCTGGTGCGTGAAGGGTTCAACATGCGCAGCGTGCAGCAGTCCCTGGGCCATGCCGACCTAAATACCACGGCCCACTACCTTGCATCGCTTGGCGAAGACGAGGCCGCTGAGGCCGTCGCTGGGCGGGCCTGGGCACTGGCGTAGAGGGGCCTAGGCCCAATGTGGATTTAGGTGCCGCCAGCAGCAATAAATCCATGGTTTGGAGCGCTTGTCAGGCGTTCGGTTTTTTCTCACAACACCGATCTGGATCCCGGGCGGGGGGGGGCTGAAAAGCGGGCTATTTGTCTGCCTCCAAGGGAGCAGACTGGACAGATCGGAAGCGCGTCCAGAGGGGCAGAGAGCCCGTCTAAGAGGTAAACTCGGTTTCGGTGTCCTGGCCCAGGCGTGGGCACTTTGGGACACGTGCCCGCCGCCAGGGTTGTGGCTGGGTTTTTCGAGCCCAGGCCTGCAAAGTGAGAGCCCAAACAAATGTGCCACAGTGGGCATCTCAGCCCAGAGAGCGCCACATATCAAACCACCTATACCACTTAGTCAAAATAAGTGGTAACCCGTAGAGCGTCACCAACGGCCACGAAACAATGGTTTCCCCCTTATACCACTTATTTATAGAAGGGGTATAAAAAGGTATACATATGGAGGGCATCACACAGCGTGGGCTCTGTGCGAATCGGAGAAAAAAAGGGGTATAAGTGGTATAAGGGGGTGAGTGCCGAATTCAGCCTTTACAGCCCGTATGAGGCCTCCCACTTATTTGGGCTAAGTGGTAGCTAAGGGGGAACTCCCCGTGGGGCCACCCCTCCCAGGGAAAATACCCCAAGCAGACCCCAAGGTAGTGATTACCTACGGACACCCTGGACAGGTATGGCCTACAGCCGCTCTAACCCCCGTTGAAGGGCTTTCCGCCTGCCTAGGGTAGGGTGCCAGACCGTGGGCAGTGGATGAGCTGCCCGCTTGTGAGCCCAGGCCACAACAAAATAAATGCACGTCTGCACTTTTGCTGTTGGAGGGCGGCAGCTCGCATGGTAAGATTGAGACGTCCGGTTTTATGGGGTTTGGTTCCCAACGATCAGGACCCGCAAGAGGTGGAGTGGTCTCGACACCCCCACTAGCAGCGTTGAAGTATAGCCACACGAAAGGCGTATAAGTCCCAAGCCACAATGGGCGTCGGGCATGGAGGGCATTGTCGGTGATCGCGCGCCACAAGCGTGCATTGACCCATCCCCCGATGCCCAATGACTGCTACAGATCCCATGACCACTCGTGAGTTCTCCGAACTCGCGATCTCCCCAAACCTCCAAGCCTCAATCGACTTCCTCAAGATCGTCCACCCGAAGGGCCCATGGAATCTAGTGTCCATCGAGCCAGACGACAAGGGGATCGACGGCATCACCTTCCACCCTGGGCAGGAATCGGAGGCCCTTGCATGGCTGGAGCAGCAGGGCAAGAACCGCAACATATACTACACCCTAAATGAGGTATCCAGCAAGATCTCAAAGAAGCCGAGCCGTGCTGACATCAAGAGCATGCGGTTTCTGCACGTTGACCTAGATCCTCGGGCCGGTGAAGACGTGTCCGAGGAACAGGACCGCATCCTGAAGCAGTGCGAAGCGATGGACCCGAAGCCCACGTTCGTTGTATTTTCGGGAGGAGGGTATCAGTGCATCTGGTCTCTCAAGGACCCCTTCCCCATCAATGGGCAGGAGGAGGCCTACGACGAAGCGAAGTTGTGGAATCTCCAGCTCGAACTCCAATATGACGCCGACCATTGTCACAATGTCGATCGCATCCTCCGGTTGCCGGGCACTGTCAACTGGCCCGGTGCGAAGAAGGCCGCCAAGGGTCGGACGCCCCAGGTCGCAAAGGTCGAGATCCACAACGAGGTTGCCTATGATCTGTCGCAGTTCGTCAAGGCTGCGCTTGCCCAGACGACCGACACCGGCAAGAGCACGGGCACGGTGAAGGTAAGCGGCAACGTGCAGCGCCTGGACAGCTTGGATGGGCTCCCGGTGGGCCCACTGTGCCGCACGGTCATCGCCAAGGGCTGCGATCCAGACGAGCCCAACAAGTGGTCGTCCCGTAGTGAACCCCTGTGGTGGGTGATCTGCGAGATGGTTCGGGCAGATGTCGAGGTCGACACTATCTACTCGATCATCACCGACCCCGACTGGTCCATCTCTGGGCACGTCCTCGATCAATCCCGGCCCCACGACTACGCCATCCGCCAGATCGAACGGGCCAAAGACAACGCCATCGACCCACTGCTCTGCAAGTTGAACGACAAGTATGCCGTCGTCCAACTGGGCGGACAGGTCAAGGTCCTCAAGGAGGACATCGTCCCGTTCAATCAGAACGAAAACCGTCCGGTGGTCAACTACATGTCCTTCGGTGACTTCCAGAACTTCTACAGCAACCAGTTCATCACCGTCAGCAACCCGGGGTCATCGACCACTGCCCAGATCCCGGTGGGCAGGTGGTGGCTGGCACACCAACAACGTCGCAGCTACGAGGGCGTGTGCTTCGTGCCGGGCAAGACCATGGCGGACCGCTACAACCTGTGGAAGGGATTCAACTATGAAGCCAAGCCTGGAAACTGCGAGTCGTTCCTGACTCATATCAAGGACAACCTGTGCAGGAGGGAGAAGGATCTGTCCGACTACCTGATCGGTTGGATGGCTCGCCTCGTGCAGCATCCTGACAAGCCCGGGGAGGTCGCAGTCGTGTTCCGTGGCAAGCAGGGAACCGGCAAGGGCTTCTTCGCCAACCAGTTCGGCAAGCTCCTGGGCCGTCACTACCTGCCAGTCAACAACAGCGAGCACATCTTCGGCAAGTTCAATGCCCACCTACAAGAGTGCGTCCTGCTGTTCGCAGATGAGGCCTTCTGGGCAGGCAACAAGAAGCAAGAGGGCATGCTCAAGGCCCTGATCACTGAGTCTACCATCATGAGCGAGAGCAAGGGGGTAGATGCCCAGGCGCGGCCCAACTGCATGCACCTAGTCATGGCGTCCAACGAGATGTGGGTCGTGCCGGTCGGAGACTTCGACCGTCGCTTCTTCGTCCTCGACGTGGGCGATGACCGTCGCAGGGACCGTGACTACTTCGGCGGCATCGTCCAGGACCTGGAGAACGGTGGCTACGAGGCCCTGCTCCACTACCTGATGAGCTACGACCTGTCAGACTTCGACGTAACGGATGCGCCTGAGACTGCCGCCCACAAGGAGCAGAAAGAATTCAGCCTTTCCCCTACGAAGCAGTGGAGACTGGGCCTGTTGGAGGACGGTTTCCTGCCCAACAACGTCAAAGGCGAGGCCAACAAGGCCTTTACGTGCGGGCAGGATGGCCTCTACGCGCGGGCCCGGGAAGCGGTGCCGAAGCTACAGCATGTCACCGACAGCATGCTGGGCCGCTCGCTGAAGCCCTTTCGCAAAGGCCAGGCAACAGGTAGCCCACGGTGGTATGAGTTTAAGCCGCTCGCAGAACTACGGCAGGCATGGGATGAGAAGTATGGGCAGCGGGATTGGGATGGGCCCGACGAGTGGCAGGCCATCGTCGTCGAAAAGAGGAAAGGCGCGGCGCCTGTGGATCCGCCCATCGACGAGGGGAGGACCTTCTAATGCTCCTCGCACTCGATGAGCGAAGCGCAGCAGAAGCGGTCTGCCTGTCCGTCGCTAGCCCGGCGACCTACGGGCCCTATCGACGGCAGCCCAGCGCGGGGTCGTCATCAGTCTCTCGCTTGCATAGGCTGCGTATTGCTTGTCAATTTCAGTTCCAATCCCCAGCATGCCCAGCGCCTGGGCCGCGATCAGTGTAGTGCCGCTGCCAGCGAATGGGTCATAGACCGTAGATCCCTCCTTGCACCCAGCAAACCGGATGCACATCTCCGGCAGTGCTACAGGAAATGTGGCTGGGTGTGACCCTCGATCTAGCTCACGATCTTTGATCGTGTCGTAGGGGATAAACCAAGTGTTGCCACGGCATCGCCGGTCCTGGACATCGCCAATTTGGCTGACCCTCTTCTCAAGCTCGTCTTCTAGGAAGACTCGATCAGGCTCAGTTGCACGACCCTTGAAGTCGTGGTAGTTCTTGAATCCCATTTTCTTGACGATGCGACCTCGTGCACGGCTGCGCTTGTCCAGATTTGATTTGTCTTGGTAAGGAACGCCCACCGCGCTTCGGTCCACAGGTTCTAAACCTGTCTTTGTAAAGTGGAAGATGGGTTCGTTTGTGAGGGTTATGAAGCGAGGAGAGTTGATGGGTTTGAAGTGTCCGTAGGTATCTTCGCCAATGGTCAGGCTCTTGACCCAGGTGATGCGGTTCTGAAGCACGAAGTATTTTCGGGCAACGTTAGAGACATCAATGTCCACCCATGGATCTTTGCTGCTGTGTCCTACATTCAGGAAGAAGTGGCCATGGTCATCTAGGATGCGATGAACGTCTTGGAACACATCTCCTAGCCAATCCAAATACCTGTCACGAGGCAGCTCGTCCTCATAGGTCTTATACTCAATGCCTAGGTTGTAGGGTGGGGATGTGATGATGCATTGAACCGAACCAGAGGGCTGCGACTTCATCCAAGACTGACAATCTACGTTCACGATGGAAGCGTTTTCTACGCTCTCTCCATTGGGCCTAACCATTGCGGCTCACCTCCTCGGCGCGGCTCGCAACAGACTGGTTTTCCAGCCAGTAATCGAGGTCAGCAATTCGGTAGCGGACGGGGCCGTTAGGGCCGCCGATGCGGCAATACCTCGGGCCGGTGCCCATACGCCGATATCGGCGCAGAGTGTCGTAGCTGAGGTCACACGCTTCGGCAGCTCGACGTTCGTTGAAGGCGATTTTGCCTTGGTGGAGTAGACTGGTGGATTGCTGGCTCACGGAACTTTCCCTTGCCCCTTTGGGGCAGTTTGTTCCGCTTCCAATCACGTCCCTTTTAGCCCGGCTAGTTGCCGGGGGAGGACTTCACCGATGAGAGACCAGCACTACATGTGACTAGTCACTATCAGCCGAGTAAGCGATAATACTTTATCGTCCCTCAATCCTACCCTCTTCTACCTGTGCTGGTGGCAGATTTGCACAGAGGCATTTGCTCCCAGGCTTCCAAGAGGGCGACAAACACAGTCAACTTGATTTTTCGCTGCCTTCCCCGACGAGCATGTGTAAACTTCCCGCCCCGGACGGCGCCATTGACCTTGCCAAGGCCTTGCTAAGGCCCAAATGACAAGCTCAACGGACCAAGCGGGTGGGCTCTAAAGCCCTTTCTCACCATAGTTTGCGCCCGTAGCTCAGCTGGATAGAGCGTCGGCCTCCGGAGCCGAAGGTCAGAGGTTCGAATCCTCTCGGGCGTACCACTTTTCAATCCTCACAACCCGTTGGGATTACACGCCTTGGGGAAAATCACCTGCACCCTGGACCTGCGCAACCCGGCAGGCTGCAGGTCAGCCTAAGCTCGCCGATTCCCGCCAGCGGCAGCAGGCAGGCCACCTTCAGCCTGCCCAATTGGACCCCGGGCAGCTACCTGATCCGGGACTATGCCCGGAATCTGCAGGGCTTCCAGGCCACGGACCCGAAATCGGGCAAGGCGTTGAAGTGGTGCAAGACTGCCAAGAATCACTACCAGGTGCAGCACTCCAGCAAGCTGCAAGCTCTGCAACTTGAGTACTCGATCTATGCCCATGAGCTGAGCGTTCGGACCTCGGATCTGACTAACCAACACGCCTTTCTCAATGGTGCCGGCACCTTTCTCTGGCCACTGCTGGACGGCGAGGATGCCAGCCTGCGCCCTGCTCCCTGGCAGGCCACGGTTCGCCTGCTCCTGCCGGAGAATTGGCAGCTGGCCTGCGCCCTGCCAGCGGAGCTCCAGACCGACGGCAGCCTGCAAGTCTGCGCCGCCGACCTGGACCAACTTCTGGATAGCCCAATCCTGGCTGGCACCTTGCAGGTGCTGCCCTTCCAGGTAGTTGGGAAGGCTCATTCCCTGGTCCTGGATGGCCTGGCAGGAATTCCGGTGCCAAAACAACTGTTGCCTGATGTGCAAAAAGTGGTGCAAGAGGCAGCAGCCATCTTCAACGACGAACTGCCCTACCAGGACTACCAGTTCCTTTGCATGTTCACCGACGCCGGGCGAGGTGGTCTGGAGCACTCAGCCTGCTCAGCCCTCCTGGCCCCCCGCACTACATTCAAGCCGGGCAAGAACTATCGCGACTTCCTGGCCTTGGTGGCACATGAGTTCTTTCACGTATGGAATGTGAAGCGCATGCGCCCAGCGGAAATCTGGGAGTTTGACTACGAGCGTGAGAATTACACCCAGCTCCTCTGGTTGGCAGAGGGCTTCACTGCCTACTACGAAAACCTCATCTGCCTGCGCGCTGGTGTCTTCAACCAACAGAACTTCCTGGACAGCCTGACCGGCAGCATCCTCAACATGCATCGCAACCCGGGCCGCATGGTGCTTTCCCTGGCCCAATCCAGTTTTGATGCCTGGGTTCGCCTGTACCAGCCCGACGAGAACACTCGCAACTCCTCGCAGAATTACTACAACAATGGCTCTCTAGCTGCTCTCTGCCTGGATCTCAGTATTCGCTGTAGCAGTAGGGGAGAGCGAAGTCTGGACGATGCGGTGCGCTCTCTCTTTGCGCAGACATTCATAAAAGGGCGGGGCTACACCTATGAGGACATCAGGAGCTGCATCAATGCGGCTGCTGGAGCCCCCCAGGACGAACTGCTGCACAACCTGATCCACAGCCCATTCAACCCGGACATTGCTGCTGCCCTGGCTCCCTTTGGCATGGAACTGAAGGGAGAGGAGCGGCAAGCCCCCTATCTTGGCGCCAGCCTGCAGCGAGGCAGCACAACCATCGCCACAGTCATGACTCCAGGCCCGGCAGCCAACTCCGGTCTTATCGCCGGTGACGAGATTCTTGGCATGGCTGGATTGCGAGTAAAGCAATCCAATTGGAATGAGATCTTCCTGCAGGTTGCAGAGCCCGGAAAACCCTTGCTGGTCACCTTCAGTCGGCGCGGTGTCATTCAGGAACTAAAGATCGCCATAGGCCATGCCCCGCCGACCAAATATCGCATCCTCACCAATGAGGATAGCAATGCGGAACAGGACGCACTCAGGCATGCCTGGTTGGATGAAGAAGCAAAGGGCAAGGCTTAGGGGCAGTAACTGAGGCTATGGCAAGCAAGAGTGTGAGCCGTCACATGCCGGCATGTTCTTGGATTGGCCACAGGCACACCAGACCATAGACCGCTCCTGATCCGGGATTACCTTGATGGGATTGATTCCGCTGCCCCGATGGCTGCCATCGCAAAGAGGATAAGTGGCACTCTTCTGACAAACGCAGTAGGCGTACTTCTTGTTGGCCTCACAGCGAAACACGTAAGGGCCTTTCTGCACTCTACCGGGGGGCTCCATTCGCTCTTAGGCTAGCGGAAACGTCGCACGACCCCACGCACCACCCCGCGAATCTCAACCTTGTCCGGATACATCGGGCTCAGGGATGAATTGGCTGGCTGCAGTCGGATGCGCCCATCTTCCTTGTAGAACCGTTTCAAAGTGGCTTCTTCATCGCCAATGATGGCCACAACGATTTCACCGTTGTTGGCGCTCTGCCGCCTTTCCACCACAACCAAGTCGCCGTCATCGATGTGGTCTTCCACCATTGATTTGCCGCGAACTCGCAAGAGATAGTGGTCGTCACCGCTGGGAACCAGCTCCTCGATGCTCAGCTCTTCCCGGTCCTCAATGGCTTCAATGGGGCGGCCTGCAGCGATGGTGCCCAACAAGGGCAACTTGTGTGAATCCCAGGTGCTGCTTTGGGTCTCCAGATCCGGATCGTAGATGATGGAAACCGAACGCGCCTTGGCCTTGTCCCGGTGGATGGCGCCCTTTTTCTTCAGTTGGTTCAGGTGCTCATAGACGGTGATCTTGCTCACCCCCAATTCTTGTGCAGCCTCTTCCAGGGTCGGCGAAATGCCATGGCTGTTGCGGTAGTCGCGGAAAAATCTCAGGACGCCAATTTGTTTTTTGGTGAGATTGATCTTCATGAACTCATCTCCTGCAACCCTTAGGGGAACAAACTAGAGAATCACTGCTGCTGCGATGAACATGGCCATCAGGGCAGCAACTCCTGCACAGTCCAAGTAAAATGCCGCTCGTCTTTGCCGCAGCTTGCCTATGGCCAGGCTCGCCGCATCCTTGCAAGAACGGCTGGATTGCCGCTCCTCTGCAAATGGGTGCTCAGCCAAATCTGTCTCTGTCCAGGCCTGCGGGCAAGCGCTGCTTGCTCCGGCCAATTGCCTGGCCAGCCCGCGCCTATGCAACCCAGTCTTGATGGGCCTGCCGCCCAAGGGGAAGGGCAGAAACCCCGTTTGCTGCCTGACTTTTCGTTTCCTACCTCGTTTCACTGCCTGCATTTGGCCTCCTGGCTGGTTTCGACTGGATGGATGTTAGGTATTTGAAAGGCTAACACAAGGCTAGTTTCGTGTTTTGTTAGACTTTGTTTTTACCACCCCTGATTCCACAACCTTGTGGCAGGGGCATTTCTTCCCTGGGCTTCCGGCCAAGACAGCGGTTATATGTTGAGCTTGGCGATCCGGAGGGGGTTGCCGCCTGCCCTGCAACTGGCACCAACATCACGCGGTTATGAATCTGAATCTAGCTAGGCCCTTGGTCTTTTTTGACTTGGAAACTACCGGTTTGGACACCCAAGCCGATCGGATTGTGGAGGTCGGCATGGTGAAACTCCTGCCCGATGGCAGCCGGGAAAGCCTGGTGGAGCGGGTCGATCCCGGGATAGACATCCCGGAACCTGCCGCCAAGGTGCATGGAATTCGCACTGAGGATGTGCGCGGCCTGTTTGGCAAACCCCGCCTGAACAAGCTGAGCGACAAACTCATGGCTTTCCTGGGGGAAGCAGATCTGGCTGGCTTCAACAGCATTGCCTATGACGTGCCCCTGTGGGAGGCGGAATGCCGGCGTCACGCCATTGCCTTCAGCATGGAGAACCGCTTTCAGGTGGATGCCAAGAACATCTTCCACCACATGGAAACCAGCTGGGACCGCTTCTTGATGGGGCCGCGCAACTTGACCGCCGCCGTGCGCCACTTCTGCGGCAAAGAACTCACCGGCGCCCACTCAGCTGGAGCCGATGCGGACGCCACGGTGGATGTGTTGTTGGCGCAACTGGATCGCTATCCCGATATCCCACGCACGGTTCCTGAACTGCACCAGTACTGCCTGGACGTTTCCCGCCAGGCGCCGGCCTAGGCGCTACCTGGTCTTCAGGGGACGGAAGTCCCGGGGGAAATAGCCGCTGGCTTCCTGGCTGCGCACAGCAAATACCCGGGCCATCAATTCCGGGTTCAAGACTTCCGCCGGCGTCCCCTGACTGCAGATTGCCCCTGCATGCAGAATCAGCACCTGGTCCGCATAGGGAGCGCATTGGTTCAGGTCATGGGAAGCCAACAAGACCGTGTGACCCCGCTGAGCCAGGTCCTGCAGCAGAGCCAGAATGGCCAGGGCATGCTCCAAATCCAGATTGGCTGTGGGTTCATCCGCCAGCAACACCTGGGCATCGGTGGCCAGGGCCCGGGCAATGCTGATGCGCTGCAATTCGCCGCCGGACAGGGTGCTGACGGAGCGATCCGCAAACTGGGTGGCATCACAACGCAGCAAGGCCTCCTGCACCCGACGCCGATCTTCCTCACCAGGACCCTGGAAACGTGGCATGTGCGGGTGGCGACCCATCATCACCAATTCACGGCCAGTGAATTCAAAGGGCGAATCTGAATCTTGCGGGATCAAGGTGATGAGCCGCGCCCGTTGCCGGTGGGGGAGCTTGCCCAGATCTGTCTGGTGCAGGATAACCTGCCCCGCATCGGCCCGTTGCACTCCTGCCAACACCCGCAACAAGGTGCTCTTGCCTGCACCATTACGCCCGGCAAGCAAGTTCAAGCTACCCTTGGCAATGCCCAGGTCCACACCTTGCAAAACCTGGCGCGAGCCGAGTTGCAACTGCAGGCCATGGGCAATCAGCGGCAGGTTTTCACTTTGCATCAGATTGCCAATCCCCGCCGATGGCGAGCCAACAGGTAAAGGAAGAAGGGTGCACCCAGGACGGCCATGACCACACCGACGCGCAAACCAAAGTCAGGCGGCACCAGCACCCGGCAGATGTAATCGGAACCAGTCAAGGTGAGAGCACCCATGATGGCCGCACATGGCACCAACACACGATGGGCCGGCCCCACCAGCAAGCGTGTGATGTGGGGTACCACAAGCCCCACAAAGGCGATGCCGCCGGTGCAGGAAACCGTCACGGCGGTGAGGCAACAAGCCATGAATACTAGGATGGTGCGGACGGTGCGCACATTCACGCCAAGAGATCCCGCTCCTTCGTCCTTCAGAGTCAACAGATCCATGTCCCGGAGGTAGGGGAGAATGAACAGGGAGAACAGCAAGAAGCCACCGCAGACAATCCACATGTAGCTGTAGGTAATCTTCTCCAGATCGCCCATGAGCCAATAAAGAATCTCGCCGCTCTGATCCCAGCGCTTGAACACGAAGGTCATCAGGAAGGCGATCATGGCACCCATCAAGGTGTTCATGGCAATGCCCGCCAACAGCAGTGCAGTGACGGAGATGCCCTTGGTGCCGCCGGCAATAGCGAACACCACGATGGTCACATTCAGAGCGAAAACAATGGCGAACAGAGGCGTGATCAGGATGGACTTGGCGGACAAGCCAAGAGCAATGGCCACCGCTGCTCCCAGGGCAGAGCCCTGGGTGGTGCCCAACACATCGGGAGATGCCAGTGGGTTGCGGAACACCGCCTGCATGACGGTTCCGGCGATGGCCAGCGACGCGCCGCCAAACAAGGTCACCATGATGCGGGGCAAGCGCAGGTCAAAGACGATCTCCAACACTGTCTGGCGGAAATCAGCCAGACTCATCTCGGTCTGTGGCTCGCTGCCAAAAGGCAGGCCAATGGCCCAGAGAATGTCGGTGGGGGACAACTGCCCCGGGCCCTGCAGCAAAGATAGCAGGCCAAGGATCAGCGTCAGGGGCAAGAACATCAGCACAAAGGCCCTGGCTGAGAGGCGTTTCTTCATGGCAGTCCCCAGCGATCCAGAGTGCTTGCCATGACCTCTGCAGCTGCCGCCACATGATGAGAGGTGGAGAGCAAATTTGCTTTGGGCACAAAGATAATGCGGTCATTGCGCACCGCTGCCAGATTCCTGAGGGCGGGAGATTGCAGCAAGCGAAGCCGCGTTGCCTCTTCTTCTCCAGGCAGCGCGCCGACCACCAGGGCATCGGGGCGCATGAGCAAAGCCACTTCCGCATTCAAGGGTATTGAGCCCTGCATGCCTTGCTCAGCAGCCAGGTTGCCGGCACCAACATAGGTCAAGAGACCATCAAAGGTGGTGTTGCTACCAGCGGTATAGCCATCGGCCCAAAGCAACAGTCGCCAGGCTTGCCGATCCTTCTTGCCTTGGGCGACGCGCTGCAGCCGCTGCTGCATTTCCTGCACCAGTTGCTCAGCCTCTGCATCCAGACCCAGCAAATAGCCGGTGGCGCGCAGGTTGGTGACGATCCCATCCAGACTTTCAAAGCCCTGCAGCCGTGCCACGGTGCGACCTTCGCGATACAGAATCTCCGCCGTCTCTTTGCGACTGAAGCCGGCCAGGAAGATCAAGTCCGGCACCTGCAAGATCAAGGATTCCGGGTCTCCCTGAATATGCCGGGGAAAATTCTGGGACTGCTGCGCAACGGGACTGAATTGTGGGTCTCGACTGATGTCTTGCAAGGCGACGATTCGCTCCGGCGGACAGATGGCCAACAACACAGCGTCGCTGAACAGGGTGCCTGAAACCACGCGCGTTGGCGGTTGTGGTATCTCTACCGCTTCGCCGGAACCGTTGGTGTAGGACCGGGGAAAAGGATCGAGTTGGCGCTCGGACAGGGGCAGGCTCCACCTCGCCGCATCCAGACTTGGTGCTTCCGCCTTTGAGCCCTCATGCACCATAAATCCCGCAACGAGCACAACGGCGTTCATCGCTAGCACCGGCACAAGTGAAATTCCGATGGACTTCAAGGACCGGACAATCTAGCGCTCCCGACCAGGAACCTCCCAAGGCAGTTGGTCGAAATTTCCATCCGCCGGCTCTGGCTCGACTTTTTCCCCAGGCGCCTCCGCCAGCTTGGCCTCCTTGATAACCGCTTCCTCACCTGGCTTGTGGAACTTCAGTTGCACCGTGTCCCCAGCCATCTTGGCACCAATGAGAATCTTCAGGTGGAATGTATTGCGCAGCTTGATGCCATCCACTGCCAAGACCGTATCGCCCTTGCGTAAACCTGCCTGATGGGCAGGGCTGGCCTCGACGATGGCCAAGGCTTCGGCGCCGGGCCCCAGATGGCCAGGGCTTGTGGCAATGCCTAGCCAACCCCGGTGCAGGGCTTCGCCGGCCTGCATCCGGTCCAGCAGTGGCTCAATGTCGGCAATGCTGGCGGCAAAGCCAATGCCGGAATCGTACAGCCCCACATTGGCTTCTCGACCGCTGGCAGCCATGGGCACAGCCAGGCCAAACACTCGCCCCTGAATGTCGATGATGGGCCCACCGTAATTGGCTGGGCTGGTGTTGGCATCCACTTGCACAGCACGACCATTGATGCGCTGCACCGCCGAAACTACTCCCAGGTGCACGCTGGGGTTTTTGCGCCCGAAAGTCCGACCAAGAGCAAAGGCCCATTCGCCCACCTGCACCGTTTTCGGGCTGCGAAATTCAGGCACCGGCAGATCAGTGGCGTCGATCTTCAACAGGGCAATGCCCCGGCTGCTGTCTTCCCCTTGGCGAGTGGCATGGTAGGAAAGGCCAGAGGGCAGGGTCACCAGGATGGTGGTGGGGTTCATGCTCAGGGCAAAGCGGGACACCAGGATCCAACCATCACTTTTGTAGACCAGTCCGGTGGTCGCACCCTGCGCTTGCAGGAAGCCCTGCATGCCCATGGGCCCGCGCAATCTACGGGGCTTACGAGGCTTGGGTTCTGCATCCTTCTTTGGGTCCTTCTCCTCTTTCTTCTTCCCATCCTGTTGTCTGGCCAAGGGTCCAGCCTTCGGCGTCTGCCGGCTGCCGCCAAAGGTTCGCACCGTGACCACAGAGGGAGCCACTCGGTCGACGGCCTGCTGCATCACCGCTTCCACCAAATGCAGCTCCTGCGACCACAGGGTGGAGGTCAGAACAGCGATGGCCAAAGTTGCTTTAGCGATCATCTTTCACCTCTGCAAAAGTAAGCGGCCTGATCAGGATGCGAGTGCCTCTCTTGAAGGTGACCTGCACCTCGCTGCCGGGTTTGAACCTACGCAGGTGGTGTTGGAAGTCCTTGCAAGTGGTCACCCAATACTCATCCAACTGCACAATCAAATCATCGGGGCGAAGTCCAGTGCTTGCGGCAGGGGACCCGGGTATGACCCGTTCCACATATGCCGGCGGCGACACCCGGCGACCTTGATCAAAGAGTCTGATGCCGTGGAACACCGGGGTGACTGCAGGCTCTTCTTCGGCTGCCGCGGCTTCCAAGCTCTTTCCTGCGATGCAAAGCTGGATGTAAGTCCGCAGATCGCCAGTGGGGATTGCCGCAGAGATCTGCGTGTTGGTTTCTATGGACTCCACAATCTTGGTGTTGAGGCCAATCCATTCACCGGACAAGGTGAACAGGCCGCCTCCGTACTGTCCTGGATTGTTGGCCGCATCCGTGATCAACAATTCACTGTGGTAATCCACGTCTTGCAGCCGGTAGCGCAGGCCCGTTGAGACTCGACCGGTAACCACACCCAGAGTGGCTGATTGCTTCTCGGCATATTCCGCCAGGCGAAAACAGTTGCCGAGAGAAACCACGAAAGTGCCATTGCCATGATCCTGCCGTTGCGCTGGCATGAGCGGTTGCAGTGGTGTCTTTAGCTTTTGCAAATCCTCCGCCACGATCTTCAACATGCGCACACCGTACTTGTCGCTAGCCGGCAGCACCTCTACCTGACATACAGTGCCGTCATGCAAAACCACCTTGGTTCTATCCGGTTGGATCAAAACCTGATCAAGGGTCAAGACGTGGCCATCTTTACTGACAACAACGCCGGAGGCATAGGCCAACACAGTTTTCAAGCCGGAGGCGCCATGCACCTTGACCACGCTGGGCATCAATCGGTGAATGGTCTTTTCCAGCTTGCTTGACGGGGACCTCTCGGCAAAGGAATAGAACTGCTTTTGCGCCAAGGCCTGGCTTGCCAGCAAGACAGATAATGTGGCGATGGCAATCTTCATTATTCAGGCCGACTGAACTGAGAGCTTTCGGGCAAGGGCTCATAGACCGGTGCCTGCTTCAACAGCCCGGCCGTAATGCTCCGTATATCCCTGGTCGTGGGGTCGCGATAACTGAAGCCCGCAGGGCTGCCGTCGGCGAAATAATACTGGTAGCGCTCGCCTTTGCCGGGCAAACGCAGGCGGCAGGCAGGCTTGCCCCGCACCAGCAAGCCAGCTTTCAGCAAAGCGTCTTTGAGATGGAGCTGCCGATCCGCTCCGCGCCACAGCCAGGGGTTGCAAGCAAACTCACGTTCCAACTTTGCCTGCTCTTCGCGACTCAGTTTCTGGACTCCACTGCTTGTTTGTTTGAACCCTTGTCCAGGTGCTGTACGCACCAAGGCCCAGCCATAATACTGAAGACGCAGTTGCTGCCCCAATCGCTGAATTGTGACATCTGTCTGAATCGGGTCATACATTTCCAGGGTGGCTCCATCGGCGATGGCGCCGCTGCCAACCTGACGGGTCAGAGCCTGGGCCGCCAGTTTGCGCACATCTTGTGATGCCAGGCGATCCGGATTCCGACTGGAACCGGTATCCAACTTGGAGAGCTTCAGGCCAATCTTTTGTTCTTCGCCAAAGCCCTTGCCTGCCTCTTCCAACAAGGGTCGGTAATGCAATTCGACCCATGAGCCTGCCGGCAGAACGCCAACCAGGGTCGCCAATTGATTGGCACTCTTGATGGCAATGCCATTGAAGGCCGTCAACTGATCCCCCAGCTTCAAGCCGAGGATGGCGGCACGGGAGTCCTCGAAGATCGAATCCACCACGACCTGCGGCTCGGTTTCGCCAGTTGCCTTCCGGTACTGGGCATTCAGATCCAAGGTGCCATGTTCGGCATGCTTGCCAGCCATGAGATCAGCCAGAAAATTACCAATCTGGTTACTGGAGATGGCAAAGCCGACCCCGGTGTTCACCCGCCCTCGGTCCCGCAGAGAAATGCGGCCATTGATGCCCACCACGTGACCCTTCATGTTGAACAGCGGGCCGCCGGAGTTGCCCGGGTTGACCGGAGCATCCACTTGAATGCAGTCCGGATAAACCAGCATGCGATTGCCTTGCCCGGGCTGGTAGCGATGGGTGCCCGAGACGATTCCCCAGGACAGGGTGGGGGTGAAGTCGGTGGCCAACAGGAAGGGATTACCCAGGGCAAACACGGCTTCGCCAACCAGCAATTGGTCCGAATCACCCAGCTGCACATAGGGGTATGGCTTGCCATCGGCACGCGGCCGCAACAGCAGCACCGCCAGATCGCTGCCCGGATCAATGCCCAACACATCTGCCGTGTAGAGTTCGCCGTCGGGCAGGCCGATCTTCATCACCTTCTGCGCTGGGTCCCAGGCAGCGGCTGGTTTTTTCGCTTCCGCTTTCTTGTCTTCCGAATCATTGTCTTCCGGATCTTTGGCTTCCGGATCTTTGGCTTTGGGGCGCTCTTTTCTGGCTACCACCACGTGGAAGTTGGTGAGCACAAAACCCAGCGGATCAATGATCACACCTGAACCACCGCCTTCAGTGGCCATCCCCATGACCGAGCAGACTGCTGGGCTGACTCGGGCAACAAGTTCGGTGCGGGCGGCCTGCTCCTGCTGCACGGCCTGCAAGGCCTGATCTCCTTGCGGCAACAACAGAGCACAGAGCAAAGCTAGATTGGACATGGAGTTCAGTTTGCCTTTCGAGTCAGCCGGGCTTCCGCAAATACGCAGTGGTCACCAAAATCCAAGTGCCGGCCAAAGTCGACTTCCACACTCATCTGTTTGCCCCCGGTGACGGGAATCGACAAGTCTACTGGCGGGGTGGCCCGGGTCATGGCCGAGGATTCAAAGACCTTGTTGCCATCTACATAGACCCGGAACAAGGCGTGGGCCGGGCCGGTGCTACGACTTTCGATGCCAATGCTGGTGGCAAATACATCAAAACCATCCCCAAGGTCATAGGTCAGGCGGGTGCGCGGCAGCAACACCAGACTCTGCTGCCGTTGCTTGCCAGCAAGAAATACGTCCGCCCCGCTGGGGGATGCATTCTTCAGCCAAGGCCTGGTGCGGGAAAAGGCGGGCACCTGCTGCACAGACTTGGGCTGCAGATCCACCAGATAGACCAGGCGATCACTGAGCACCTGAATGCTCTTCAGGGCCTGACGCTGGATGGCCAGCTCCACCCCTTCATCCATCCGCAGAGTGCAGGTCTTGGCTGACATGCTAGACAGTTTGCCTTCCAGGGCGGCGCCGGCATGCAGGGTCAGGACGACCCGCGGTCGCGGCTGGCGATCCGGCGCGAGAGCTGCATGCTTGCCCATGATCAAGCCATAGAGCTTCTGGATGGGGAGGCTCTTCACCTTCCCACGCCGTTCATAGGTCACTAGATCCTGGGTCAAAGACTGGATGACTACGGTGCGCTGGTGCACCTTCTTTTTCTTTGCATCCAGGATGTAGATCAGGTCCCGATCGTCCTTGGGTTGGTGCAGGTACTTTTGGAAGCCGCCTTCGTCGTCCAAGGTGGTCGAAGAAAAACGAATGGCCTGAATGGAACTCAGGGGGAAGTCCGCCGCTTTGCTGGCGAAGCTGCAATGGAAACGGCAACGACTGTCTTGGCAGCCGATGACCTGGCCAGAAAGCTGTGCCCCGTTGCGCAGCAGGATATAGCTTTGCGGCGTAGCGAAAGGTTTGCTGCCGCCAGGAAAAACAATGCGGATGAGTTCCGCCAGATCGAACTCGGACTGCTCGCTATCGCTGGTTTGGCAAAGCACCTTGTCCTGCTGAATGCTGAGAACCTGGCAGGACAGATCCTCACCCTCGATGAACTGCAGCTGCGCAGTCGGTGGTTCCTGTGCTATCGACTGCCCCTGCAACAGCAGAATGGGCATGAGAGCAAGCAGCAAGGCACAACCCTTTTCGGCCAGGACTCTCACTGCGCAGTTTTGCCCAGCTTCTTGTAGTACTCCTCCAGCATCTTGCGATAGGCCGGCGGCAATTTACCTACCTGCTCCACCTCAATCTCCCGGCGTTCCGCATCCTTGATCTTGCCCCACTGCTCCACCACCCGTGGCACTCGTTTGTTTTGTGGTCCCATCTTGTGCTCGCCACCGGGCAGGGCACTGCGATTGGCCGGGCTGCCACCAGCACCTCCCGGTGCGCCACCGGCTTGATTCTCCATCTGTTCCAACTGCTCGATGATCTTCTGCAACTCTTCGATGACCATCTGCTGCTTGGCCTGGGTTTCTTCACCGGTCCTGGTTTTGCGGATTCGGCGTTCCACCCACTTCATGTCGTCAGCCAGTGGGTGCAGGAAGCCCTCCTGCTGCCGTAGCTCCGCCAGGATCTGGGTGGCACTGGCCCGCAAGCGTTCCGGTGCCTCGGGAAACTCATGCAAGAAGGCCTGGAAGAACTCCACCGCCCGCTCACGTTCAGGGATCTGCGCCAGGCTGTGACCAAAGAAGTAGATCACTTCCGAGTCCAAGGGCGTCAGGTTCAGACTGCTGTGCACAAACTCAGACAGGATGGTGGCCGCCTCTTCCGGATCATCCGCATCCAAAAACACCCGGGCCATCTGGTACTGGGTGTAGGCCAGCAAGTAGGGGTCCCGAGCATCCACCAGAACCTTGGCCAGAGCCAGGGCCGCCTTCGGCGACTGTTGGTCCGCCAACTCAACCGCTACCGCATAGTCCTTGAAGGACCGGCGCAGAAAGTTGTCCACCGCATGCTTGGCGGTCTCATCCTTGACTTGCTGGTGGAAGGCGGCCACGTCTTCCTTGCTCAGGTCCATGGCACTTTGCATGTGCTGGGCAAAGGCTGCCGGATCAAAGGGCCTGAACTTCAACACTTCCGGCTGGGCGCTGAGAAGTGGTGCCAGGCAACAAAAGGCCGCAACTGCTAGTGGCGTTCTCATCATTGGTTGTCGTTGGCCTGGCTTTCCTTGTTGATCTTGTTGGCAAGCTTGCGGGTCATCTCAGTGACTCGACCCTGCTTGCGGGACAGCTCCTTGGCTTCGGCGATGGCTTCTGGCGACTTGCGCGCATCCTCTGCCACCTTTTCGTCATACGCCTTGGTGCGCTGGTAGACCCGCTTCTGCATCTTCTGGATCAGTTTCAACTCTGCTGAGCGAGGCACCAACGGTGCCTCTCCGCCAAAGGGTCAACAACCTCCACCATTGGCATCGCGTTGTTCAATCTGTTGCCGTAAAGCATCGATCAACACCTCCAGCATGTCCTCGATCTCAGCCTGCATGCCCTGAGTGGCCATACCAGTGTGGTAGCCCTGCAGGCGGCTACCTACGGCCAGCAGGTCCTCCTTGATCTCCTTGATGAATTCAGGGAACACGGCTGTGGTTCCATCTTCTTCCAACAGCTTGAGAGCGTCGTGGGCCTGGTTGGCCAGATCCGTTTCGCTGCCTGCCAGGCTATTGCATCGCTTGACCAGAGCCGCAGGTAGAGCACCACTGGCCGTCAGGGATTCTGCTTTTTGCCGCTCAGCAATCTTGGTTACGGCAGACACCTTCTTCTGCTTGATCAGCATTTCAGCAAAGCGCTCTTCCAAGGAACGCAGAACCTCGTCCTGCAACTGTTGCCGAAGCTGGGCTAGCGCCTCTTCCAACTTGCGCTGCGCTTCCTCCAGGCTCTCCTTGGCATCTTGCTGCTCCTGCTTGGCCTTGCCGGGCTTGTACTCCTTCAGGCTCCCCGCTGCGGACTTTTGCTTCGGCACTGCCTGTTGCACCTGATTCTTGCCGGGAGTCTGGGTCTCGCCCTGCTCGCCGTCCTTTTCAGCCTCGGACTTCTCCATGTCCTTGGCCAGCTTGTCCGTCTCCAGTCGCGTGGCTTCCTGGTCTTTGGCCTGCTGCTCCAACGGCAAGCGTTGCAGCTTACGCTGGACTTCTTCCAACATCTCCTTCAGGTCCTGCTCAGCCTGCTCCAGCTTGCGGACAGCAGCATCCTGGTCTTCCAGGGAAGACTCGGCCTGATTCTCGCTAAGCTGCTTTTGCGCCTGCTGCATGGATTGGCTGGCAGACTGCATGGACTTGGAGCCTCCCTTTGGCGGCTTGGCTGACTCGCCCGGCTTAGAGTCTCCGGGTTTGGAATCTCCGGGTTTGGAATCACCTGGTTTGGCATCGCCGGGCTTGGAATCCCCAGGCTTCGAGTCACCCGGCTTCGAGTCACCTGGCTTGGCTTCACCGGGCTGCTCGCCCTCATTGGGTTGCGGCTGCTCCAGCTCACTGGCAGTGTTTTCCAGTTCGGCCAGCTTCTCGGCCATGGCTGCAGCCTGCTTCTGCAACTCGCCCTCCTTGTCCGCCAGGTCCGCCCCGGCTTCCGGGCTGGCAGCCATACCCTGGGCTTTGGTTTGCTCCCGCAGCTCCTTTTGTTCTGCCAACAGTTCGGCAAGTTCTTTTTGCGCTGCTTCCAGTTGCTCCTTCATCTTCTGCAGCGCTTCGGCGCGAGCCGCCGCATCCTTCTCTGCCTGCTGCTGCTTGGCCAGTTCGCCCACCCGATCCTTGAAGCCCTCCAGACGCTTGATCTCATCCAGGATGTCCTCGATGCGTGAGTCGCCCTTGAGTAGCAGATCGATGAGAGTGTCCAGATCCTTGACGATCTGCGCACTGCTCTCCACCGCATCATCCCAGCTCTCATCGTCCAGGAGTTCGCCGACCTCGGCCATCCGAGCCTGGATACGCTTCTCCTGGATGTAGCGGGAACCATACTCAATGGTCCGAGCCCGTTCCGGATCGCTGTCCAGCAGCATGACCTGCAGCTTCTCCATCCTCTGCTTGATGTCTTGAAAGGCACGGGTTGCTACCGACTGCTTTTCTTGCAGGTCAGGGCCTTGGGCCCCGAGGTCGCCGGCAGCCAGGATGCCCATGAATGCCAGGGCCAAGGCGCGAACGTGAATTTTCATATCTGCTGCTCCTATTTCTGATCCTCTCCCTTGGACGGCGGGATGGAACTGCCCCCCAATTCGGATTCTAGATCTTTGATGATTGTATCGACATGTTTTTGGATGGTTACCTCCGCCTGCTTCACATCCCGCAGGCTCTCCAGGATTCCCGCCAGGCTCTCCAGCCGGACCATCTGCTTCAGCAGGGCCCTCAAGGTGCTGATGATGGATGCATAAGATGCGTCTATAGCTTCTCTTAGCGTGGCATCACCCGAGTCCGCAAACTGCTCCACCAACAATGCGGTAGAGGGGAATTCTTCCTGCGCCAGGAGCTCCAAGGGCGCCTGAATGGCCTGGCGCTGGGTGGCAATGGCCGCCGCCTTCATGATCCGGTTGTTGAAATACTCGTCCAGGATCTGCCGGTAGCGCTTGCCCAGGCTGCTGACCCGCTTGCCCATGCTGCGCTGCTGCCGCGCCCGCCCCAGGATCTTCAGGCGAGCTTTGGCCGCTGACGGGTTGTCACTGTTGGGGGCCAGGATCTCCTGCATCTCGGCCCGCGCCTCTTTTTCGGCGGTCAGGATCTGCTCCACTTCTCGCCGTTGTTCGTACTGACGGCGCTGCAGATCTTCCAGGAGCTTTTTCTCCGGCACAACCCGCAGGGTGATGACGTCGCTCATGCCGGTGTGTGGTTCACCAGGCCCAAAGTTGTCGCTTGCCTCACAGCGCAGGGCCAGCAGTTGGCCTGGTTGGATCTTGTTCTCCTTGGCCGACTCGATCTCTCCTTTGTTGAAATCCAACAGATCCAAGGTCAGCGCGGATTCATAGGTCGCGCTGGACTCGGTTTGGGCAAAGGGAACCATGCCTTTGATGACCACTGGTTGAAAACCCTTGGCCTCATCGCCTGTGTCATCAGTGCCATAGACTCGCATCCAGGTGCTGACCTTGGTCAGGCCATAGTCATCGCGCACGCGCAGAATGCCAGGCACTCGGGCCTTGTAGCTGATCATGGCACCAATGCCCTGGGTCTTGAAGTCCACTGCCGGCTGCTGATCTTCAACCATTCGCAGGTACAGCTTGACCGGCTGGGCCATGCCAAGTGAGTCCCGGTCCAACACATCCAGGGTCAAGACGCCACCGCTATCTGGTTGCAGGGTGCCCTGGAAGCTGAGACCGTCCTGCGCAACCTGAAAGTCCTCCTGCTGATCCTGCCCCAGGTTGGCGCTGGCTCGTTGAATGGGCTTGCTGGTGGTGGCTTGGAATTGCAGTTTGCTTGCCGCCGGTAAACGGATTTCTCCGGCGGTGCGCACCACCTGCTGCGGGCTTTCTTGCATGTACTCCGGATACTGGATCATCACCTGCAAGTCATCCAGCTTGGGTCGCTCCAGGATGCGGATGGAAAGATCCTCAGTCCGGCCATCTCCACCACGGGCATACAACTCGGCGTTGGCAATCACCGATTCCAAGGTAGTGGAAAAAACCACGCCATCTTTGCCTTCGCTGCGCAGCATTTCCTGGCGGAACTCGTCTTCACCGGCGAAGCGATAATGCAGCCTTACCTGATCGGGAATGACTCCCTTGGCACTAACAGAGATGGTCAGATCATCGCCCTGAGCCACACCAATCATCCTATCGTTGGCATCCATGGCAAATGAAAGCTGGCTAAGACGAGGCCACTCAATGCTGGACAACATTAGATTGCGCTGGGCCCAAAGCTTCACCGAAGGCATGTCCAACACCAGCCAGCCGATGGGCAGCACGATGCACAGCAACATCAGGCCTAAAAAACGCAGAACACGAGTGCCATCCAAAGCATGGTCGCCCTGCATTCCTGACACACGATCCTGAGCCCCCTGGATCACAGTGTGCATCATCGGCACCGACTCCATGGCTTCGCCCTTGGCGATAGTCCGCTGGAATTGCAGTGCACTGATCAGCAACTGTCGCAGCCCCTGGTCCTTGCGCTCCAAAGCCAAGGCCAATTCATCATCTCCTAGATACACCTGCATTTGCCGCAGGATGCGGTGGTAGAGAAGGTGGGCCAGGCCGGCGGCCAACAGCAGCAGCGCCAGGCGGTAGGGCATCTCCAGGCGAAGATTGCGGTCCAGGATATAGCTGACCAGCATGAAGGCAAAGGCTGCCGCCGCTAGCAGGGCTATTCCCTCCACCAGAATTCCAACCTTGGCCTTGCCCCGCAGGACAAAGAAATACTTCGCCCACTCTCTCATAAGAGGTTCCACCTCTTTCTTAACCACCATTCGGCAGCGAGTAGGGAAAGAATCACCGCGACGGTGAACCAGTGATCCCACAATGCGCGGGGAATGCGAAAGGTTTCGGTGGTGGTTCTGGAAACAATGCTGTCCAGACTCTGCAGCAGATCTTTGGGTGAACGCAGCAGCTGACCGTTTCGTGCGGCGGCAATAGCACCAAGCTCGCCAAGATTCACCGGGCCTTCCTTTTCCACTGAGGCAGCCACAACTTGCACTGTGGATTCCACCGAACGCCCGCTCTTGTCCACCGGCGAAAACTGGAAGAAGCCCGTCTTGGCCGGGCGGTAGGTGGCGGTGAACTGGCCAGCCATGCCGGCAACAGCAGCCAACTCCAAATTGTGGGGATCGCTGCCTTCTCGCCTCACCTCCAACTGATAGCTGTCCGCCACCAGAGGTTGATAGGCTTCGTCCTTGGCCTCAACCACGATCTTCAAGGGTTCGCCCAACTCAAGCTTACTGGCGCTCAAATCCAGGCGCAGGCGCAGGTTGCCCGCATTCAGCCGACCTTCGAACAGGTGCCGAATGCCTTTGACCCAAAATCGGTTGTACTCGTCTTCATAGAGACTGCGCCAGCGATAGGTCTCATCCGTGCCATTGAACAAGACACGGCCGGCGCCCACCAATTGGGTGGCAATGATGGGCAGGGGGCCAGTGGCCGCCCGGAAACTGGCGGCATCACTATCCACCAAGACCTTGGCAACCGGCTTAGCCTTCAAGATGGGGAAGGCGAAATGCCAGCCTGGCAGGCGCCCCCAGAGCAAGCTGTTGGCATCCTTACTGGCATCGCTCAAGCGAAGCAAGGCATGGGATTCTCCTTCCGGCGTCATTTCATAGGGGAACGGCCGCTGAAAAGACCGGCCATAGCCAATCATCAACGCTGCCTTCTCCATGTCCGGTAGTACCGGTAACAACTCAACCAAAGGTTCGGTGCTGGCACCTTGCCGCAGGGCATTCAGTGCAAACTTCTCACCACAGACCCACCAGAGTCCGGCGCCATGATCCTGCACCTGCTTGGCAACCAGCTCACAAAGATCCCGCGACAAGCCCTCGGGATCTGGATCCATGAAAATAAAGACATCGAAGGGATCCAGCTCCTTTTGATCCTTGGGCAGTTCTGTCAGAACCACATTGCCATCTTGGGGAAAGTCCTCATCAGCGCTGATCAACCAGCAGGAGACTTTGATGGTGCCATCACGCACCAGCAGGTTGCGCAGGATCTGGTACTCATACATCGGTCCGCCACTCACCAGCAACACACGAGTCTGCTGGTCGAGCAATTCGACTCGAGCTTGTTTGCTGTGCCGATCAGGACTGGCTGGCTCACCACTGGGAGGCTCCACCTCTACCTTGTAGGTGAAGAGGCCGGCATGTTGGGAGGTCAGGTTCTCAAATTCCACGTCCGCTTCTTGCTGTTCACCACCCACCTGCACAGATTTTGTCTGCACAACCCTTCCTTCTCCGCCATCGGCTGGGATCTGCAGCAAACGCAGGGTCAATGACATTTCGTCGTAACCCTGGGACGCCACGCTGGCCTTGATCTTGAACGGGTCTTTCTGGAAGGCTTTCTCCGGCGCTTCCATGCGGGTGACTTCCACAGTTTGCGCCTCCGACGGATCTCCCACACCCAAGATGAGGATTTGATCCACCTTACGTTGCGACATGAAGCGGGCCATCTCCGAGCCCTTGGAACCAACATTGCGGCGTCCGTCACTCAGCAGGATCAGCGCAGCGATGTTGGCATCACGGCTTTTTTCCAAGGCAGCGCGCAAAGCGCCTCCAAGATTGGAGAAGCGGCCATCAGCGACAATTGCCTCGGTATCAAGTGCCGTGCCATCATCCTTCATGGGCAGAGGCTCCACCCCTGAGCCAAAACCGTAGACCAGAAGATTGTTGCTGGCCGCCAGCTTGCGAATCACTTCAGCATCGCCGTGCTGCAACAGAGCTTTCGCCAGGTCAATTCGGCTCACTCCCGCCGGGTCAGTGCCAAGGATGCTGCGCCAGGATTCGCGGATCTCCTGCACATCCTGGTGACGAAATGCGTCGCGATGGCCCATGGACTGAGAGGTGTCCAGCAACAGGATGCTATGGCCAGGATGCTTCTCCTCCTTGACGGTCACCAGCGTTGGTTCTAGAGCAACAAGAGAAACTGCCAATAGCGCCAGAATTCTCAAGCTGGCAAGGCTGATGCGGCGTCCGCGACTGAGCCGGTGTGCATCGCGGCGATAGATGGCAACAACGACAAAACAAACCGCCACCATGGCCACCAAGATCAGCAGAGCCAGACCGCCACTAGGAAAAGACGCCAGCTCAAGCTGTAGCGTGGCCCCCTCTTCAACCTCCATGCCCCCAAGGGACGCCAGCCATTTTAGCAACTCTTGCATATACCCCGGTCTATCGCCGCCCGTATCGCCAGGCTAAGACGCTTTCTACCAACAAGAAGCCCAACAACAGCAGGCATATAAACCACCACATTTCTCCCTGCCCATCTCCCTCTTGGCCAGCGGAGCCATCCGTCCCACTGCGAACTTGCATGCGATCCGCAAAGTCGGGATAGGCCTGCAGCCATCCAGCTTGGCTTAATCGCTGCAGGATTCCTTCCGCCACCGGAATGTTGCGGGAAAACAACCGCTCCTCCGGGTTGCCGCTATGGGGCGAGAGAGTCAGCCGGAACAACCCCCGGCCGCGTAGGTCATGCAGCGGGATCAACAGCTCGGAATCGACTTTACCCTCTTCGGTTTCAGCCTTGTCCTGCGCGCTGTAGGTCGACTCTTCGCCATCTTCACCCAAACCCTGCACCAGCACATCGCGGCGGTATATGCCTGGATCCAATGACATGCGCAGGGTCCCCGATGATGCCGGATTATGCGCAGCAAGAGAATGCAAGCGGACGCTTTGATTGTGCAGTTCTTGACAGAACACAAGAAATGCCTCGGTCAGCGGCCAATTGGTCCAATGCGCATCGGCAGTGGTGGTAATCAAAGTCACTGGACCACCTTGCCCGTAATCCTTGCTCACCATGACAGGTCCGCCACTGGCTCCGCCAACGCGCAACGCCGTAGACACTGAGGCAGTCGCGTCTTCTGCCAGGCCAAAGTAGCGACCGACCAACACATACTTGGCGAAGAAGAAGGTCAGGACATCAGTTTGCCCAGCCATCACAGGGTGCGATTGGTCAGCAAGGAACAGATGTTGGGGGCGGTCCATGTCGCCCTGCAACTCAGTCAGGGGCAGGGGCAGCAAACCTGCTCCCGACTTGTAGAAGGCGTCGTTGTAGCGCGTGGCCTCCACCTGATTACCGAGGTAGATCACCAAGCCACCGCCCTTGGCTACGTATTCCTCAAGCTTGCTGACGACTTCCGGCACCGGCGCAGCAACATTGCACAACCAGATCATGGTGGTGTCTGTCAGTTCATAGGCCGCCAGATCATGATCCGGAATTACGGTGACGCCAATGCCGGAAATCACATCGCCGCCAACATCCAGCGCGCTGGACAAATAATGGGTTTCGCTGGTCTCCGCATCTTCTTGCGGATCACCATCCACCAGCAACACATTGGAGCTGGCTAGAACCTCCAGTGCCAGGCTTCGCTGGTCGTCTCCGGCAAAGCGGTCCGGCGGCAAAGTGGCAGTGACGCCCTTGAATCCCGGCTCATAAAAGGTGTGCTCTACATCAAGCACTCGGGATTCACCTGCTGCCAAGGGCTCAAGATTCAGAGTAATCAGGCTGGCACCTTCAATGGCAACAGCCACCTCAGCCGCTGCAGAGGTTTCCTGACTCCGATTGGTGACCTCCACTTGGATCGTCACGGGTATGCCCAAGCGTGCCAGCCGATCTTTGCGCGAAACTGAAGTGATGGCCAGGTTGCTGGTGTCCCTGGCGCCGACGATCTCCACTACCAGACTTTGCTTGTCTGGATCCATGGTTTGCAGATGCCTGAGTACTGCTGGTCTGCCTTTGCCATCCCTGGTCAGCCAATCATGCAAGCGGGAATCGGTAATCAGGTAATAACTGGTGGCGCCTGCCCCCTCTGCCTGCCCAGCAAACTCCTGAGCCTTTTGCAGGAGCACATCCGCATTGACGGCTCCATCACCAGGCTGATTGTGGCCCAACACCTCCCGCACCAAGGCTGGCAGCTTCTCCCCAACCCTGGCCGTCAAGATATCGGGTTTACCGGGGTCAGAAGAACGAAGCAAGGTGAACAGGTCGCCGTTATTGGCATTCACCAGTTTTTGCACCAGCTGGTCGACCTTATCGATTCCGGCCGTGTAGGCGCTGCCACTACCCCTGCGGTGTGCCATGGAAGCGCTGTTGTCCAAACATACAACGTGATGCGTAGTAGCCCGCAGCAGGCCGCCACTCATCTGCGGTCGAGAAACCAGAAACACCAAAGCAACCACAGCCAGAGTGCGCAGAACCAACAAGATCCAATGCTCCATCTGCAGACGGCGGCGATTTTGCTTTAGCGCCCGCAGAAGATATTCCATCGCCGCCCAAGGCACCGTCTTGAAGCGGCGGCGGTTGAGCAGATGGATGATGATGGGAACCGCGGCCAGCGGCAGAGCCCATAAGAAAGCGGGATTGAAGAAACCTAGTGCAATCATACCTCGCTCTTCATTACCTCTGATAGATGGGTACGAGAGCGTAAGGTAGCTGCAGAATTGTCAGCGCAATCGAAGTTCCATAGGTAGTTCCGACGCCATCACCCATCCAGCTTCCGTCTTTCTTTTGTGCGCGCATCAAATACTTGGTCATCCGAGAAAAGTAGGAGCCCCACCGCTTATCACCAACTTGATACAGGGCTTGCGAGAGATACAGCTGTGCATAGTAGTGATGGCCTTGGCCACTGCCATTCACCGGCAGGTGTCGAACAGCATACTTCAATGCCTTCTCCGCCATGGGATCATCATAATTTCCAGCATTGTAGAGTACTGCTACCGCCGCTGCCGTGATGGCCGGGCGACCGCCACCGCCACTGTTGACGCTGTAGCGAATGCTACCGTCCGGGTTGGCAGAATTTCGGATGTAGGCAACCGCCTTATCGATGACTGCTTTCGAAACAACAATCCCTGCATTGCGGCAAGCTCGCAGAGCTTGTATCTGCGTCACGGTTACACTTCCCTCATCATTGCCGGAATCAGGAGTGTAGTACCATCCGCCAGCTCTTGACTGCGATTCACTGATGACCTTGACCGCCCGCTTCAGCACACCATGCAGCTTTTTTTGCAAGCGAGGGTCTTCTTCCATGCCGTAGATTTGCGCGAGAAACATGGTCGCAAAACCGTGCCCATACATGCTGCGCCCATCTTCCGCAGGCACCGTGATCACTCCATCACCTTGCGCATGCTTGATCAAGAACTGCGTTGCCTTCCGCACTGCTCGCCAATGTTTGCCGCGGGTGGGCGTGGATCCAGAACCGATCAAAGCCATGCCTGCCAAGGCGGTCATCGCCGTGGGGTAGGTCCCATATCCTGAATCGCGCCAAGAACCATCCCGTGACTGGCTTCGAACCAGATAACTCAAGCCTCGTTGAATTGAGGATTCGATCTTCGCATCCACGCCCTTGGGATACTGCCCGACACCTTGCGCAACAGCAGCTGGGAGCAAGATCAACAACGGCCAGATTGCGCGCATCATTCAGTCCTCCATGATTCCAGGATATCTCGCTCTAACTCCATGTTTTCCTGATCACCTAGCACTCGCCAGACATCCAATCGAGCCAAATGCCATCGCCGCACAAAGGCTGGAGAGGATATCACCGGACGGCAATCATCTAGAAGCTGTAATGCTTCAGTGCGAAGATTTTGCTTGGCCATGTCCATAGTTGCTTCGGCCATCATGCTAAGGAAGCCTGGCAAAATGCGTGCCCGATCATTCTCCAGTGTTGTCTGCTGTAATTTTTCGCCCAGCAACCTGACCGCCTCTGGCAGCCTTCCCAAATGCGCCAGAACATTCGCCTTCTCCTCCAGGTCGTTGCTGGAATTGGCAATGGCTTGCAATGCGATATTACTGGTCACGATCTGGACCCCTCCCTCGTAGCAAATTCCTAAATTGGCGTCCCGCACAAAAACATTGCCAGGCCCAAGAAGTGGTGGTCCGCTGATTGAAAATGCTGGCAGTCTCAACTCTTGCCAGGGGCCATTGCCACTCAAGGGAAGAAGATTCAGCTGGGGTTGGCGTGAATTCTCATGCAGGACAATGAAGCCATCCACCAACGTGCCTCGTCCATGAATCTGGTTATTGTTCGGTGTCGGCCGGACCCACATGCGACGCCCACTTCGAATTTCAACGCAGAGCACCTGACGGTCACATGCAATGTAGAGGTAAGTCGCATCATGGCCAATGATGTACTGCATAGCACCCACCACATCTGCGATCTTGGAATTGCGGGTAGCCGGCTTCTGACTCAACGCCCAGACCAGCTTGCCGGAAGCTCCATCGAGACAAAGCAGAGCTGTGCCATCCACTGGAGCAATCACCAGCAAGCCCTCTGCGGCGCAAATCTCCTGCGGGGCAAAGCCACGGAATTTATCGGCCCTGGATTGCTGCCGATAAAACCGTTGCCGATTACCCCTCCTGACAGGCGGGGCCTTCTTTGGCCCGCGGACCGGATGGTCTCGTTCATACTTGCGTGACCACAGCAGATTGCCAAGGTTGGCATCCACGGCAGAAACAACACCGGCATTGGTCAAGACGTAAGCAACACCTCCTTGCACAGTCACCGGCGCTGCAGGGCTGCGGATGAAATTTGTGCCCTTGGAATGCAGAGGAAGATTGAAGATCTTTTCCCCACTCAGCGCATCCAAGCAAAGCAGGCAGAAAATACCCTGATCCAAGGTGGGCAAATACAGCTTCCCAGAATCAACGGCTGGCGAGGCCAGGTATGTGGCATCGCCATACTTCTTATTTCTTTTTCGCGCGCCGCCAGGTCCAGGCTGCTTCCAGGTCGTTGCTCCTGTTTCTCGATCCATCGCAATCAACTTGTTGCGCAACAATGCAGGAACACTGTCTCTTGATTTCGCTATAGAACCCTCGATGACATACCAATGATTGTCGTCAACGGCAACCCGAAGGCCGAACAGGTCATAGGCAGGAACACGTGCCCGGGGAGCGTTGGGGGGAGGAGCTTTGAAACTAGCCTGCTGTTCGTTGCCAACATTCAGCAGGAGTCCCGAAGCGATGTCGTGCACCCTTAAGCAGTAGTGATCCATAAACACTGCCTTGCCTTCCAGCATCTGCACCGAGGTCCCGGCATAGGTTTCTTTGGCGGAGGGGAACAGAACACCCAAGTTCACTCCACCTCCTCGCCCAGCAAACAACATGGCGTTCCGATTGCGACTGGATGCCTTGCCACTGGAATAGGGCTCCGGATTGGTGTAGCGCTGCTCCCAAAGGGGCAGCAATTGCAACTGTGCCTGGCCCAAGCCCAATGACAACTGCGGCTGAATTTGTAGGGAACCAGGGTCTTCAACCTGCCCTGGCTGTAGCCCTTCGCTTTGCAGCGATGAAGAAAAATAGCTGCTCGCTGGAAGATCCCTGACGGGGCAAAGCTCACCTTGCAGTCGCACCGAGTCTTCCGGCCAGAGCTCAGCAATCTGCTGCAAGACTTGCTCGGCCAATTCGGGCTCATGCAACTGCTGATAACAGATCGCCAACTTCAACAGGATCATGAGATCATGCATCCCTGCCTCCCTTCGATTTGGCTCCGGGTAGAGGTTCAGCAGGGTCTCAAAGGTTTGCAAGGCAGAACGAAACCGGCCCAGATCCATAAGCAAGTCGCCGGCAGCCAACATGGCCATCCCCGCATGCAAGCTGACAAAGTAATCTTGATAGACTGCCTGCAAGCCCGCCAAATCATTGACTGCATATGCTTGCTTGTAGGCCTGCTCGGCCATGTATCCATAGCGATTACGGTAGATGCCTATACCGGCTGCTGGCAGCTCAGCAAGCAACTCATGACACAAGCGAGACACCGGCCGATACAGTCGCTGATCCTCACTGAACACGGAGTTCCCGGCATTGTCCTCCAACAACTGGATAGACTCCTGCCCAGGTGGCTTGCCGGCAGGGTTATCGGCAGCTGCAGGTTCTTCCGCCGCCGCAGAAAACTCAGTGGTCCGACCTTCAATCACATCCTGTAGGACCTTGATAGCATTGCCGTATTCTTCCCGATTCAAAAAATCCTGGGCCTTGCGTAAGAAGCGATCCACGTTGGGACTCTCGAACATTTCGACCGGCACTCCGGTATCGACGATTCGGACAGAACTCAGCAACGGCGGAGCGGCCTTCGGCTTGGCTGTCCTGCCCTGCCCTGCTGCCGTGGCAGCAAGAGCCAAAGAGGCTATAAGCACAGTGCTCGCTCTGATTTGGCTCAGCATATCGAAGTCATTCCCATCTATTCCCTGCAGGCAAGCTGGAATGCTAACCGGAACAGGCCGAGAAGGGAATCATCTCGGCCCAGCCCCAGACCTCAGGTTACCAGACAATATAGAGCCTGAACCCTGAGCTCCAAATCTACGTTCTTGCATACAAGGCAGCGAGCCCCAGCTGAAGGAATGTTGTAGAGTCCCCGCATAAGTTTTCCTCGGGGCGCAATCACCATTGCGTAATTAAGGCCAATGACAAATCCCACTATTGCTCTAGGGCTCGGTTTCTGCTGCATCCTCGCCGCCACCAGTCTTCGCAGCCAGGAACAAGGAATAAAGCCTTGGGACCATGCCGAACTGGTGTCCCAGACGCAGGGCTTTCACAGCCATGTGCAGCTTGCCAGAATTCGGCAGATCGCAGCATTGTTACAGGCGGAGGAGCAAGCCGCGACAAGTGTTCGCAACGCCATTCACGGTAACCATGCCGAGTATCAGGTGCGAATAGAGAAGCTGTTGGATGATCTGAATGACCAGCGGTGGGGTGTACGGGAACAAGCTGAGCAAACATTGATAGAAGTTGGCGGCAAGGCCAAAGATTACATCATTAGCTGGGCCAAGGAGGCAAAGTCAGCAGAAGCAAAGATCCGTGCTATCCGCGCGCATGAGGCAATCAACAAGAGGGGAACGAGTAAGGAAACTGCTGAACTTGAGTTGATCCATGGCCTGGTAAAAACAGCCTTCTACATGAAGGGAAACAAACGCCTGAACAAGGCCTTGATCAGCACATTGCAAACTCCCAATGGCAGCATCATTGAAGATGCAATCAGAGCACTTGGCCGGCATGGTGGTGAAACTGAAGCGGCAGAACTCCTTTCTTTCGTTGACAACAAAGGCAAGGCATACAGGTCGCTAGCGGCAAATGCGCTTGCCACCATGAGTGGCAGCAAGGGGCCAAGTGGAGTTTTGAATCTGCTGCAGCAGGGCGCCTTGAGCGATGATCAGGCCATTGTGGTCATGCAAGGCCTCCGCCAACGCACTGATGCCGCAACCTACCTGGCACAATTAGCCACCAACAAACGAGCCCTACTGTCCACGGCAGCAAATATGCAGCTGCCTAAGACCTCGGCGGCAGCCCCCACAGTTCGCTTGAAACTCGGCGATACCACCGTTCTCGAAGGGACCTTTGGCGGGATGTTGGCCGACGGAGTGCAGATCAATTCACCGCATGCTATTACCGAAAAGGGGTCAGAAGACCTGCAGATGGCAAGGTTGGTGGTTCCCACCGCTTACTGTGACAACCTGACTATTGTCGGAGCAGGCGACGCTAATTTGCAGGGCAAGGCACGTTGCTTCCTGTCTCAGGGGTCGACCCTGGCTTGCACATTGCTGGGAATCACCAAGGACAAGGTCCTGATCAAGTCCGGCACCTTCGGCGAACTGGAATTGGCTCGCGGCAACCTCAAGGGCATTGCCCTGAACCCAAATGTTGATCGCCTGATTGGCGCCTCAAGGACCAGTGACAAACTGTTCTTGAAAGACAAATCCGTTTCCATCGGCACCGTGCTTAAGGCAGATGGAAAATCAATCACCAAGACAAGCAGCGCAGGTGAGCCATCCACTGTTCCTCTGAACAAAGTCAATGGCATCCTGCTGCAAAGACCGCAGGCAGCTCGACTAGATGACGGTTTATACAACCGTATATCCCTGAACAACGGCGACAGACTTCTGGGCCACATCGTCGACACCAACAGTGGCAGCATTGGCATGATTGTTCCGGAGGTCGGTCACACCATCATTCCGATGGCGAAAATTCTGAAAATTGAATTTGGCATCGGTGGCGGCGCCTCCTGGGGCTACACCGTGGTGGCCGACTACTCTGAAAGCAAAGTCATTGAATTCAATGACCAAGGAAAGGAGATCTTTTCCATCGACAACATGATGGGTGTCTGGGATGTGGAATGCCTGGAAACTGGCAACTTCCTGATTACTGAATTCTCCGTGGACAAGGTCAGCGAAGTCACCAGGGACGGCAAGGTAGTCTGGACATTTCAAGACCTGAAAAACCCCTATGACGCTGACCGGCTCGCTAACGGCAACACCCTGATAGCTGACACTTTTGGCTTACGTGTTATTGAGGTCGATCAAGCCGGAAAAATAGTCTGGAGCTACGACAAGAACATCCGGCCTTATGACGTGGAGCGACTCACCAACGGCAACACATTGATCGTAGACAACAAAAACGATCGGGTCATCGAGGTCGACAATGCCGGCAATATCGCCTGGCAAATCACGGATATCGCCTATGTGAATGATGCTGACCGACTGAGCAATGGCAACACCCTACTCACCATTCGGCACACCAACTCCGTCAAGGAAGTTGACCGAGTGGGCAACAAAGTCATGGAGATCACGGATCTCAACGCACCGAGCGACGCTGATCGCCTGCCCAACGGCAACACGCTAGTAGCGGAAAATGGAGGAGTTCGAGAGTTCGACCGCCACGGCAACGAAATTTGGCGCCAGGAAATCACCTGGGCAGTAGAGGTCAATCGCTACTAGAGATTGCTGCCATCAGATCTTCGGGAATCGCCAGTGTGTGTTGGAGGTGCTGGCGCAAGCGCGTGATTTGCTCCTCGTCACTATCAGCCACTGCCTGGCAATAGAGGAACAGGGATTCATCCACCGGTGTCGGCAATTCCATGATCATTCCCACCGCAAACCATGGGCGGGCAGCAAGCACTCCGTTTTGCTGCAGGATGCTTCTGCCGTGCTGCATACACTTTTTGCCCAGGTCTTCCCGAATGTCATACCAGGCTTCGCCTTCGGGATAGAAGTGAAGCGCCACGGCTATTTCCTCAGCAAGCTCCTGCATGATTTTCTCTTGCTCCTTGCCCAGGGGTTCTGGGTGAGCTTCGAGCTGGACTTGCGCTTGCTGGAAGTCACCTTTCAGAAAACTCATGATGGTCCGATCCGTGCGCCACAAAAGCATATTGGACCAGAGGCTAAGTCCGCAGCTCATCAACAAGGCAAGGAGAATGCAGCGGCGAATAGTGGTTCCTTTTTTGGTGAAGGCCTCGCGGTAACCAGGATCTCTTTCACAGGCAAGGAGGTGTTGGATACGGCTCCCCTCCGAGGGGTGACGAAAACTGCCGCGACTATGTTCAACCGGAGGTATCTGCCCCATTTTCTGCAGAGCCTGGGTGCAAGCCTCGGCACTGCCAAGAGCTTCTGCGGAGAACTGATCTGCCTCATACTCAAATCGGTGCGCTGTTTTGCGCAGGAGATAAATAGCCGCAAGAACCAATGCAAGATAGCAACACCACAACACTGTGCTGTTGACCTCCATCACTTCCAGTAACTGGGCTGGGTAGATGAGAAAAGTAGGCACCAGCACAAAGGCCGATAACAAAAGCAATGGGTGATTGAGCTTTGCGTGCCCTATCTCGTGGGCAATGACGCCTCGCATGGACGTAACATCAAGATAGGAAACAATTCCATCTGAGAGCACCAAATAGCGGGACCAGGAAAAGGGGCCCACCAAAGCTGCGTTGAGGATTCGCTGCCCAGTATGCAACAGCAATACCCTGGAAGCGGAAAACCCCAGAGCCTGACTTGCAGCACGAAACAGTTCCGGCACCTGCGAACTGACCGGCATCAACCAGCGAAAAAGGGTTGGCAGGAATAAAGCTAGGAACACAAGGAATGCCAACATGCCTAATAAGCCGCCAAAAGATGTGCTGGTGAGAAAAACCAGCAATCCCCGGTTGCACGAAGCCAAATCAACAGCCACGGAAAATACAAACAACGGGATCAACAAGAACAATATGAAAGGCAGACGGAAGGGATTGACTCCCCCTGCGAACCAGCGGTCCAGGCCATCGGCGGAACGCAACAATTGCCGGCCGTCTAGATAAACGCCGAACTCCATCAGCAGCAACGGCAGAAGAACCCAGAAAAGCTCCAGACTTCGCCAACCGTGGGAATAACTGTAGGCAACGGCTTGCAGATCACCCGGCAATAGCAGCACGGCATACACCATGGGCATGGCCAACAGTCTGAACCTGGACAGTCGAAATCGATTCAGCCCTACCTGATTGACCGCCCGCTGCCGGGCAAGCAGCCAGGGAATCAGCATGAGGGGAAGGCTGTAGAGCAATACCGTGAGCGACACGGGAACAGGCAGCCTGGGATCGAATTGCTCTTGCAGCAACAGGAGCAACAGACTCAGCAAGAATGAGTAGGGCAGAGGCAAGGGCTTGAGCTACTTGCCTTCTGCGTTGGCAGAGTCTTCGTTGGCGGGGTCTTCGTTGGCAGAGTCTTGCTCCGCAAACGCCGCGTCCAACAATTTTGCAAACCCCGGCATGGAGCGGACAGCAGCAATTTCAGGGTCGCGATCGAACAGCTGGCGCTTGAGCTTGACCGATGAATCCACACTAGGTGATTTGATGAGGTCCAGACAAGTTGCGAGGCTGCCCCACGCTGCCTTGCGATCTCCCGACAAACTCATGCAACATGCTGCATTGTAGTAATCCAGAGGTGTCAAAGGATGATCCACCTCTGCAGCCTGCTGCAAATAGTTCGCATGCACCACTGCCGCCGACTGATAGTCCCGAAGTGCATAGTGGATTCCAGCAAGCTCCCTCCTTGCAATAAGCAACTCTTCCACATTCTTGCTCTCGGCGATCACCTTGTTGAGTCGCTCGAAATCCTTGCGCACAAATTTTCGGTTCCCCCACTGCGCCAAGGCGAAAGATAGTCTTGCTCGCAAGTCTGGCGGCTCTCGATCCTCCTCCAGAACAATGGCTTCCATTCGCGCCAGGTCTTCGCCATCAGGAGGCTCTGGGTAGAGGTCTCTGAGGGCAGGAACCACTTGCACCCGGTGCGTGCTTGGAAACCACGCAGGAGTATCCAACAGCAAGCCAAGGTAGAGGTCGGTGATATAGGGCCGCAGGCTCCGCAGGCCATGGTACTGCCCGGCGTAGACCATCTCGCTCTTCTCCACCCGCTCCAACCACCGCAGGCCCAAATGAGTCACCACCGAATCCAGGGCTCGCAGGTTCTTCCTGTTCTTGCCCGCTTCTTCTGCTTTGAGCATTTCGACCAGACAAAGCAAAGCCTTCTCCCCGCCCTCAGCAATGGAGTCGACCGCGGCAGCCAGCAGATCTTTATCAGGCACATCCGACTTCAGCCACTCCTGCAACACTTGCTTGGGCGTGGGCTCAATGGTCGGCTTGGACTCCTGACCAGTGGCAGGCGGAAGAACAACCAGGCCCGCCAGAATCGCCATGAACCATATTTTTCCCATGCCTGAACTCTAACCTGCTGGCATGAGTTGAAACAGGGGGCCGGCAGCACCCAGCTCTCCTGACGCCGCCAGAATCAAGGTGTCAACCACACGAGAAATGGGAAGCCACGTGGATTGGTCCACCTCGGGGTTGGCTTGGATATTTGCCTTGGTAGCAATGGTCGAGGGGGCAACCACGCACACAGAAACGCCATCCTTCCCAACCTCTTGTCGTAAACACAGGGCGTAGGTGTGCAGGGCTGCCTTGGCAGCCAGGTAGAGAGCCAGGCCAGGCGCGGGATTGGCTACAGCAGCTGCTCCGGTAAACACCAAAGACCCCCGGCCCCGACGTCGCATGCCACCGATGACGGCGCGCGCCAGATTCGATATGCACAGCAGGTTCGCTTCCTGCATCAGGTAGGCATCCTGTGCCTTGTCCTTTCCCACCGCAACGCTTTGGAACGCCCCAGCCGTCGAAATGAAACTGTCCACCGGCCCCAGCGAATCGTTGACACCTTTCACAAAACCGGCGGCGGCCTCGCTATCCGTAGATGGCACCAACCCCACAAGGTGCTCGCCTTGCAGAGTGGAATTGACACGTTCGACTTGCCATGGCTTACGGACCGCTATGCCTAGCCGCGCACCCAACCCTTGCAAAGTCTGAACCAATTGCGTCCCAACTTCACCGGTAGCTCCAACGACAAGGACTGTCTTGCCGCGCAAGTAGTGTGCTTCGCTCACGACGCAGGCTTTAGAACTGAACCTTTACTGGCTCACGCTTCTCCGCATCGTCGATCTCGAAGTATTCGCGCTTGTCAAAGTTGAATGGCCCAGCGATTATCGAGCCAGGGAACTGCTCAATCTTGTTGTGATAACGCAGAATGCTGTCGTTGTAGTGCTGACGGGCAAAGCCCAGACGGTTTTCAGTAGAAGTCAGCTCCTCTTGCAGAGCAAGCATGTTGGTGTTGGCCTTGAGATCTGGATAGTTCTCTGAAACTGCAAACAGGGAACGAAGGGTGGAGGTAAGCATATTCTCCGCCTTGGCCTGATCAGCGACGGAGGAAGCATCGACGGCCATTTGGCGAGCCTTGATCACCGCCTCCAAAGTCTCTCGCTCGTGCTTCAAATATCCCTTGGCCGTCTCCACCAGATTGGGGATCAAGTCATAGCGACGATTCAATTGCACATCGATTTGCCCCCAGGAGTTATCACACTCGTTGTTGGCAGCGACGATGCTGTTATAGATGCCAACGAAGTAGAAGAAGAGGGCCAGTGCCACTACGGCAAAGATCACGAGCACGACAATTACACCACTCACAAGAACCTCCTAAGTTAGTAGAGCAGACGAAAGGCTTGGCCAGTTGCATTGGATCCAGCAACTTTCAGTGCAAAGATCCAATTTCTGGCCATGGGAACTCACCTGAAAACACGGTACGAGCTGGCCCCTCCATGACAAGAGAAGATCCCTCTCGGCGGACAATCAATGCGCCACCACGCAGCTCAACACGGACACTTGGGCCTGGGAGGCGGCCCGTTTCCATGGCTGCCAGCGCCGCCACAGTGGCACCGCTGCCGCAGGCAAGGGTTTCTCCGCTGCCCCTTTCAAAGGTCCGCTGCTTGATGACGTTGTCAGGGAGAACCTGAACAAACTCGACATTGACCCCTTCAGTAAAGTCCGACAATGCCTGGAAAGCGGTGCCGACTTGCAAAACAGGCGACAGGTCCGGATCCTTATCCAAGAAAATCACCGCGTGGGGGTTGCCAGCATCACCGGGGTAAAACAACCATTCGCGTCCATCAATGACAACGCTGGCTTCTACCTTGCGCACGGAAACCTGTCCCATATCGACCTGCGCACCAACAATGGTCCCGTTGGCATCCTTGGTCAACTTCACCTTGCGAAGGCCACTGTCGGTTTCCACGGTCATCTCCTCCTTGTCGGTGACGCCATGTTCAAAGGCCATCTTGGCAAGGCAGCGAATTCCATTGCCACACATGGCACCTTGTGAACCATCTGCATTCCACATCAGCATGCGGACATCAGCCGTAGAACTCTGCGCCAAGACAATCAGGCCATCACCACCTACGCCGAAATTTCGGTCGGATATATGGCGTGCCAGCTCTGCTGCCTGGTCCATAGGCAGATCGTGAATGGTGGCATCGACATATATATAGTCATTGCCTGCACCTTCCATCTTGACGAAAGAAATAGTCTTTTGCATCTGCTTCGAGAGTTAGTACTTCAGAATCACCGACCGCTTGGAAGCTATCGGAAACAACAGCAGATTGAAGAAAAAATCTCCAAGGGTGACGCCGCTAAAAATGTCATAGCTGGAGTAATCCCCAACGACGCGCTGCACTTTCACATCATTCCAACGAACAAGGCCGAACAAGGTGTAGTACTGTGTCGCTTCTTCCTGGCCAATATGGTTACCACCCAGCCCAACCCGGTGATGATGCAGGGCAAAGTATGGCTCACTGATACTGCACCCTGGCAGCAGGATGAGGACAAGCAGGAGGACTGTAGCTCTAATCATTGCGTGGTCTCTTCAGCGGCGCTGTGGTTCCGCTGCCGGAAAAGGTAGCCTTCAAGAGCCTTTTAACCAATCAGCAAGATATCTCTCGGCCTCGGCTTCCGCCTCTACGTGCATGCCTTCCAGTCTTTTGGCCAACTCTTTGCGTTGCTCCTTGGAAACCCCTTTTTCCACCACGAGAGGTTCGCAGGCATACTCCACAATTCTTGCAAAGGGATAAGGGACCAAGAATTTGTCCCAGGAATCCATAACCTTGGCCGGCGAAGCCGCATAGCCATGTGCGCAGATGGCTCGCCCGGATTCCGCTGCCAGCTGAATGATCCCCTCATGCACCCTGCCCCGTGGACCTCGCGGGCCATCAGGGGTGAAGCCCATGGCTACATCCTGATAATCCTTGAGTATCTCCAGAAAGGCTCGCGCACCCCCGCGGCTGGCTGAACCACGAACCGGCTGATAACCCAAGCGGCGGGCCACCCCGGCGATCAACTCCCCGTCATTGTGCTGGCTGATCAGGGTAGCGCCATTCTGATCCCGATGGAGATAGGCAGCCGTGAGGATGTTGCCATGCAAAAATGAAGTCAGATACCCCGGTCCTAGATCGTAGGCAAAGCCATGTCGGCGCACACGCCAGGTGCAACCAAGCATGCGGACCACCGGCGTCAACACGCAGCCCAGGACCTTGGCCTTGCGACGAGTGATCTTCACTCCTCATCCTCCAGGTCATCTTGCACCAGCTTTTCCATGAAGCCTTGATCCCGCCGCAAGCGTCTGGCCAGGCCAATGGCCAGCAGCAGCGGGGCAACTCCCGCCAGCAGCAACAAAAAGAAGTAATTCAGGACAACCCGGTAGTTGGCCCCTGACTCATGCAACAAATAATGCTCCCACTGCTCTTCATAGCTGAGAAGGGGTTGGTTGGTGGTCATGTAAAAGGCTTGAGGGAATGTTCGATCTGCATTGCATTGTTTCGCCGCAGCCAGCAGGGATTCAAGGCCTAGCTTGCGCTGTAGGAAGGCCACGAAGGAATAGCTTTGGGCGTAGGCAAGCTTCAGTGAACCCTCTTCATTGCTGGGGAATCTGCTGCGCATTTGCCGCAAACGCAGATGAGTTCGGGTCTTGACGCGAAAGACAATATCCTCCTCGTTGGCTCCTAGATAGGCCTCACCCGACAACACCTGGGCCAAACCCTCGTGAAACCAGCGAGGGATATAGGGTCCGGAGGGGCCGGCATACCGGTGCAGGAGGATATGGACCAGCTCATGACATACTACAGTCCGCAGGTCCTGGCCCGGCTTCAACGACATGCTATCCAGCAGCAAGAAGATTTCGTTGGCCTGCAACATGGCCAAACCCTGAGTCCCTGGATGCAAGAGGCGCTGGATGCTTGCCGGCAGGGACGAGACTTGACGGAACACATTGATGCGCAACTTGCCCAGCTCCACGTCGGCAAACATGGGCCGCAACCGCTCATAGGATTCGTCCACATACTCTCTGACTTTTTGCAGGGCCTGCTCAGAGACTCCTTCTTCTCCAGCCAGTACATGAGCCTGCCCGAGCAAAGGGCAAGCAAAGAGAGTCAGAAGCAAACTTAGGCGGATGATCGTCAGCACAATTGGCCGCCATGATGGAGCATCCGCCAGGGCTTATCAACGCATCCCAAACAAGGGCAAGGGGGAAAAAGCACGCCCCAGGATGGCCTTTGAGTCGGCGCCCAGCCACTGGCCAAGCAAGCTGGCATAGATTTGCCTGAAATCCACATTGAACTTCATGTCGCCTTGGTCCAGATCAGTCAGGCTGGGGTATTCACCATAGAGCCCACCCTTAACTGCCGTGCCCATCACCATGGATACCCCGGCTTTCCCATGATCGGTACCGCGACTGCCGTTCTCCTTGACTCGACGGCCGAATTCTGAAAAGACCAGAGTCGTCACCTTACGGTCTTGGCCGAGACGCTTTAGATCCTGTTGAAAGGCCTGCAGCGATGCGGACAAGGATCCCAACAAACGGCCATGGTTGCGAATCTGGTTAACATGGGTATCGAAGCCATTGTGGTAGATGTAGTAGACCTTCTCAGGCAAACCCGCATTCAACAGTGCCGCAACAGTGCGCAAGCTACCACCCAAAGGAGAGCGGTCGTACTCTATTGGAGTCTTATAGGCAGCCGTTGCTTTACGGATTTCATCACTGGATTGCCGGGCTTTCGCCGCCGTCTTGCCCAGGAGCTCCAAGATCGTCTCGCTGTCGTCCTGTGCAGCTTGTTGTTCGTTGATTTTTTCAAAAGCCCGCATCTGGGTTTTTGTGCCCTGGAACTGAAAGGCTTTGGGATTTTTGAATGACAAGGGACGATAGCGTTCGCCTTGCAGAGCAAGCGGTGGTTGAGCAGAAATGTTGATGCCAATCCCTGAATCCACTTTCTGCTGCAACAGTAGATCGGCGTAGCGTCCCAGCCACCCAGATTTCTTTTGCCGATCACTGGCATCCGCTGAATGCCAGATGTCCATGGATTTAAAATGTGAGCGGTTGGCATTGGGATAGCCCACGCCCTGCACCACAGCCAATGATCCCTCTTGGAACAACGCCTTCATTGCGGACATGGATTCGGCAAAGCCAAGGCCATCGGCAATCTTCTGGCACTTATTCTTTGCTGCCCGCAAAGTCGGGCGTGCCCGGTGATAGTCATCGTTATCAAAGGGGATGAGGGTATTCAGCGCGTCATTGCCGCCAGACATTTGCAGCACCACCAACACCCGGTCATCAGTGATATTGTTCAGCAAAGTTGGGCTGGCTAGAACGGAAGGACAAAGACCTCCAAGGCTGAAAAACCCCCCCGAAGCCGCAACTGCCTGCAGGAACTCTCGACGGTTGGATAAATTCTTCTCTCTCATCAGTCCTTCTCCTCAGCAACTAGCACAGCTGAAACTCCGGCGTTGTCGTAATCAGGTGCAACAGCTCACGCAATTTGACCCGAGCCTTACGCTTATTGCGCATATCAAGGGCAGGACTGCCATCCTGGCCCCGCAAAAAATCCAACAAGGCTTGTCGTCGGTCAGCTGACAGCTCGACAATCAGAAAACGCTGCTGCAACACTTGCAGAATCTGCTCTGCACTTTTGACCTTGGCATTCACCAACCACTCCAGCGGATCAAAATGTAGTTTTGGCAACTCCAGATCATCGTCCAAAGGGCGCCGATCCATTGCTGGCTCCTCCCCTTCTGCCTGCATCTCCGGCTGCTGATTTCTGGACCTATTCCGCAACCGGCCTGCAGACTTCGCCATCAACAGCCCGCTCGAAATGTTGTAGCGGGATAGCAAGTTGCTGGAGGTTACCCATGCTGGGCCACCCTCCCAGCCCTTGACGTTCGGTGGCTGAAACAGCATCTGCCCAACTTGTCCGCAAGCACCTGACAACATAACTGCTTCTGGCGGTTGAATGCCCGTGACACCCAGCATTCGCAGAGTGCTGACTACCAACATGACTGGGCTTTTCACCTGCTTGGACCTTACTCGGTCACTGTAGAACCACTCTGACTTGAACAAGCCGCGGAAGAAGGGCTTGAGTTCATAGTTGGTTTCGCGCAAAAGCCTGGCGTAAGGATCAAGCTCTTCCGCCGTTGGCTCCACAGCGAAGAACGTCAGCAGCTGTTTGGCCAAATGCCTGGCGGCTTGCTCTTGCTCTAAAATGATACGCAGGATGTCGTTGCCGTTGAAGTTTCCTTCCTGCCCAAGAAAAACCTTCGCCCCATAGTCATGGTTGCGTGGCACAAATACGAACTGCGACGCACCACGACGAAAGGTCCATCCGGTGAATGATCGCGCCGCGGCCTTGATATCTTCTTCTGTGTAGTTCCCTTCACCCAGGGTAAACAGCTCCAACAATTCGCGAGCGTAATTCTCATTGGGTGAGCGGCGCATATTCCGGTTGTTGTCAAGATACTCCAGCATAGCTGGGTCTCTCGAAATCAGATGCACAAGCTCGCCAAGGTTTCCCGTTGCATGGGCACGGTAGAGATCATTTTGAATGGCGAGGTGATATGCATTCCGCACATCTCGATAGCCTGTGGTGAAATGACCATTCAGAAACAGAGTCATTTTCTCTTCCAAGGGACGCTCGCTCTGCAGCATTCTTCGAATCCACCAACTCCGCAAATGTGCGAGCTTCTTGTTGTCCTCCCGCCGGCGCATGCCATTGATCTTTCGCCTCTCCTCTTGGCTTAGCTTTCGCATGGCTTTTGGCGATGACCTCTCGGCTGGTTGCAATCGGTGCCCAGGCAATCGCTCCGACAGATTTTCGTAATCAACCAGATAATTGGCCGCCGCTTCCAGTCCCATCTGACTCAGGCTCTGCACTTGTTTGGGGGTACCGCCAAATCCAGCGCGCATCAACAGATGCCGAGCATGCTCAACGCTGAACTCAGCTGCTGGCAAAGGTGAGAGGGTTGAGCCCTCCTGCCCCTCAAGTCCTTGCAAACAGACCAGAGAAAGGGCGACAGTGGCGATCATGACATTCATATGCAGCTCCGTATTGAGTCTTTGTACCAAGTCCTGCAGCGCTTTGCAGGGTCACAGTGTCATCCGCTTGTAAAACGCTGGTTGCGGATGGTCCCTGGCAAGGGCCGTTCCGCAACCACCTGCATAGAATTCAATCGCTCCTCCCCGCTATGCCGAAAAGATGGACAACTAGCTCGCTCTATCCGCTGTGTCCAAATACCAGACAACAACAAGCCGTGGCCGCATCCTGACCAAGGGCAAGGCGCCAAAACCAAAGAGGCTGATCCGCCGTGGCCCAAGCAAGGTGAAACTTGCCGGCAAACGTATCCTGGCTCCCAAGCCAGGTAAGCCACGTCAGATAGGTAAACAGAACAAAGTAGCAAAGCCATCACTGGGTTTGTCCAAGATCCGTAAGGAGGATCGCACAATGCAACAACTGCCTATGCAATGCATCGTGGATCGATATTTCGAACCAGTTAGAAAAACGAGAAAGCGGCGGCCTTCTCGGGCAAAGGTTACCGAGAATAAACGGGCTGTTGCCCAGGAATCCACAGCGGAAATGGACCCTGTTGAGCTGAAGATTGAGCCAGAACTCCAGGAACTGCAGCCCATCGAAGTGGAGCAGGAGATGCAGCAAGCGGAAACCGAAGAGCCCGCAATGCCCGAAGTTTCCCAGGAGCCGACCGCCGCTGACTGGCAGCACTGGACCGACACCTTGTCGGAAATCAAGTCAGACATTGCCCAGCTGGAGCAAATACAAAGCACCACCTCTGCCTTGCAACCAACCCTGCAAGAGATCCACTCCAGTGTGGAAAAGGATCAAGCCCGAGGGGAAGTCCTGAGTGGCTCCATGAACATGCTCACAGCGGACTTGCAGGAACTTAAAACGCAGGTCTCCGCGGCAAACCAGACATCTCTAACCTGCGCACAATCAACTCAGTACCTAGCTCAAAGCATGACTGTGCTCGGCAGCATGTCCGCCCAGATCACCGCGCAACCAGCTAGCACACCCAAGCGCAACACCACTGCGACTCTGGGCCTGGGTCTCGGAACCCTGCTCCTCACCTGGTCCTTGATGATCTACTTGAAGACCGGCGAGTTGCACATCGCCCTGGCTGGGTTGATCATGGCCAACATGGCTGGCTGCATTGTGCTCTACTCAGGCCGCAGGAACTCGCGCTAGCCCGACTAGTCCGGCTTCACTGGCGAGATCATGTTGGCAAACAGCCGACATGCGCCGGGATGGCGGTTCTTCAACTGACGGTAGAGGGACAGTGCACAGTAGATGTATTCGCCTTTGCCGTACCGAGCATAGAGAAGCGACCCACGTTGCTTGGGAAGGTCTGAGTCAGACATCTCCAAGACTTCCTCGTAGTCATCGGAGTACTTCGCCGGGAAATACAGCCCTCGCTCCTGCTGCCAACCGTCCCAATCCTGGTTGAGAATCTTGTTGGGATAGTTCAATAAGACATGATCGGGCAGCAAGGTGGTCACCGGCGCATCTCTCTGCGTTACCCGCCCCTTGCCGATAACGAGAGGATACGGTGCACCCCTGAAGCCAGCCGTTGCCAAATTGAACTCTGAGTCCTTGTGATAGAACACAACCAGACGGCCGCCCTTTTGCGCAAAATTCAATAGGCGGGGAAATGCATCACGAGCGTAGCTGTTGCGCAATGACCGGATATCTACAACGATCGTGTCGTACTTGCTGAGATCCCGAAGCAGGAGACGCTCAGCACTGTTCAGCAATTGCGGGTCTTCGCCCAACAAAGACAGCAGAACCTCTTCAGCTGTTGGATCCACTCCTGGAACCAATCCAACCCGCAACCCCTTGCTGACATGCACATCCACCTTGTGCACCTTCACCTTGATGCTGTCTTCACCCAGGTGGACAAACATGTTGCTCACACTTGGTGACAAATTTGGACTGGCCCGAAGATTGAAGGTCTCCTGCCGGCTTCGCACCAGGTCGGACTTCAGTTGCAATACGCCATCAGCCAGGGTGGTCCCTGCGGGCGGGTTGACCCGTAACAACAGGTCCAAGCCTTTAGCGGTATAGCGCCTTACGCTTACAACAAATTTTGCCAGGGATGCCCCAGCAGGCAGCATGAGGGAGCGCGGGATTATCTGCACAGCAGAGGCTGGCCGCACTTCCGTTTGCAGCACCAGGTTGATGGGCAACTCTTCGCCGGACAATCCGATCGTCACCGATAACTGTAAAGGAGGCTCAAAACTGTCTTGGGTAAACAGCCTGCGCAATTCTTCCTGCGTCAGAACTGCCGGTAAAAATACCGCCTGCAATGCCATCTTTGCGCCCGGCGCGAGTTTTCTTGCCCGAGAATCCCCTTGCAGAGGATCTCCCTGCATCTTACCGCCTGCCAACCCTCGCACTCCTTGGACTTCAATGGCCAAAGGACCATCATTGCGGATGTCTATCTCAAGGGGCAAGGCATCGCCAGGGACAGCATCCTGGTCATCCACGACCTTTGCTGTGACTCTTATCCCGGCAGCCAAGGTGATGAGTCGGTCATATGCCGCCAGAAGACATCCCAACCTGCTAGCCAACTCCGTTCCCTCTGCCGCAATCACACTGCGACAAATTTTTCTGGCTGTAAGCACCGATGCTAGATCTTCAGCCTGCGGCTCCCAGGTCCTCAATTTGGGAATGGTCAAATTGCGCAGATGCTGCAAATCCTCTGCGGCGAGCAGTGGCTCCAGCAGAGTGAAGAGCCTTTGTTGTCCCCCTTGCAAGGCGGTCAGTAGAGGCCGATCAGGCAGCGGCAGTGACACCAGATTCAAGCTGGGCAGGAAAACCACATTCTGTGCTTGCAGAGGTTCCTGGCTGTGATGCTCCTTAAGCGCTGCATAGGCCAGCTCACGGTAGGTTCTGCCTCGCACCGGCTCCATGCTGTCCAAGTCCAGACTCAAGTGTGCCGACTCGTCCTGAACTGCACCTCGCAGCAGTGCGTCTACCTTATGGGCAGATGTACCGGCGATTGACAGGGTCTCATCACCCGCCTTCGCAACAGCCTCCGGTAAGATCTGCAGAAGTGCCAGGTCATGCCCATGCTTCTCATCGCCATGATGGGTGGTCATCACCAGATCCGGCTTGATCAAGCGAATGAGCCGGGCCAAATCGACGGTTGTGGAATCCACTTCCCATTCAGCCAAGGCCTCTTTGGCTGTGCGGCAATAACCACCGTCCCGGCGATTCAGGTAGTAGATCTTGATGCCAAGGTGAGACGCGCAGGCCTCAGATTCCAGGGTGCGCAGCCGCCCTAGATCACCCCCTGTTTCTGGTCCAGCGCTGTTTTGCCCGCCTTTTCCCCGAGTAAACAGGGCCGCGGAAACCCGGTAGCCCAGACGAAACCTTAAATATGCGGCGGCCGCCACATATTGGTCATCAGGGTGCGACGCAACCAGGAGTACTTGACGGTCTGTTTGTGCATCCAGGACCGCCTGGCGAAGTGCCACATAACCAGTTTTTCCCCGACGAGGAAAAGTGGTATCGATCGCGTTCTGACCGGGCAAGCCATTGGCTCCAAGGCCTACAAACAAACCCAGCAAGATAACTGCTGGGTTTGTCAACGAACCGACCTCAACTGCTGGCTAGTTTCCATCGCTCGGTTCCTTCTCGTCTTCGCCCTCAGCATCAGAGTCCTCTACAGGTTTTGCTGGAACCGTTTTTACAGGGACCATGGCGGCCGCAGGCTTGGCGTTGCTCACTTCAACCAATTCCGGCATCACAACCGTGGCAGCAAACCCGGCCAGCACCACACCGAGCACGCCTACAGCTTCTGGTCCGATTGGCCCAACGCCATGCATTCGTATGCCATCGGTCTCATTGACTTGCCAGGTCAGCGAGGAAGACAAGTGCTTGCCCAGGGTGTCAGCTTCCGGAAGCAAGGCCAGGTCCAACTGCAGCTCGTCGTTGGACAAGACAAGAGGCATGAATACAGACACCGCTTGATACCAGTTTTCGAACTGAGTTCGCCAATCTGTCCAGCTCAGATGGGTCAGCCCTGCTGCAGGGACACCTTGCATACGGGTCTTGAATCTCTTGTTGCTGCGGATGTTCTTTTCCGGGTCATCTTCATTCTTCAGGCAGGTAAGTCCCTTGCGAACATCCGCAGTGGACAGAGCCACCACAATGTAATCTTCCTCTAATGCAAAAACTGGCTGCATGGTGGACAACATGACAGCGACAGATTCTTCCATCCTCTCTGGATTGATTTCAAGACGGTAAAAGGTCCTGCCTCGCCTTTCAAATTTCACAACTTCCAACGCGCCTTGGGAAAGGCCGGCCATGGTTTGCAAGCTCTTCAACAATTTGCCGCCATCTTTGACGTGCATCATCAAAACGCCTTCTGGTGGCTGCAACAGGTTCAAGTTCTTGATACCCATGGACCACCAGACCATGTGGTCACCAATGGCGTTGAACATGTCATCCCGCAGGCTGACGCTCATGTTCTCTTCGTAGGCCGCCAACATAGCAAGGAGAGGGCTGGGCGCCTCGGGGTCGTAGCTCTTCACCGCGTTTACCATGCCATCATAAACCCCCACTGGATTGACGGTCATGGCAGTAAAGTTGGTGACGTCCTCTGGCACCAACCGCAACAAAGACAGGTCAAGGCTCTTGCCGCTATCTGCAAAGATCCCTTTGCGGGCTTCTGCAGGCAACAACACGTAGCCCTTGATGACTGAAAGCCCGTCCACATAACTCGAAGTTCCGCCCGCGGCTAGCAGAGATCGAAGGCCGAGGCTTTCAATGACACGCTCCACCCCCTCCATATCTACGGTTACTGGCAAGGGAGCGTTTTGGGTGACGAACGTCACCGTTGCCAGCAATGTGTCCACCATTGGTCCGAGATGAACAAACCACTCGAATTCAGCGCCCTGAATTTCTAACTTCGTCGCCAATTTCTGGTAACTGTCAGTGCCAGAGAGAACGGGTTTGCCCATTTGCATCGCGACAGCGGCGGCTTTCACTTCCTCTTGAATGGTGCCAATGAAAATGGAACCTCCTGCCACCAGCATATGCAGGCCAAACATTGACTCTTTGTGGACCACGCTGAAACCTTCCGAGTCGCCGGCAAAGCCCTCCAAGTCTCCTGTTGTAAACTTTTCAATGGTCAATTCACCCCGTGATTCAGCCAAGGCGGCTTGGGCCATGAATTCAAAGGCCTGACTCATGAAGCCAGCAGACTCGCCATAATTGGCATGCAGCAATATCCCCACCTCAGGAACCGGCTGACCAAATTGATCCTGCTTGATTTCAAACCTGGTCAGGGCTGCGGTCAGGTTATGCAATCTGACTGCCATCAGCTTGTCAGGATCCAAAGGGAGCTGACCGGCCTTGAATGCCTCTCTGGCTTGCTCCAGACCAGCATCGAGCCGAGCCTGAATCTGCTCTAGCAAGGGCGCCAAGAATTCCTGCAGCTCATTTTCCTTCCACATCTTGGCCAGAGGCGTGGTGGCGAATTCCTGCAATGAAGTGTCCAGATCCGGCAAGGAGAAGTAGGCCAGGGTCCGGGTCGGCAATGCCTGCTTGAAGGCCTCACTCTGGGCAGGCAAAGCAAGCGGGAAGACCAGGCATGGCAGAACGGCAAGCAGGAAACGGCGAAAGGGCATCAATTCTCTCCTAGGAAATGGGAACTCGGCAAGGCGGGCGAAGATACGGCTACCAAGGGGCTTATTGCAGGATCTTTGTGAAATGGTCTTCGAGCTGTTTTTGGTGCTTGCCCAAAACCTTCTCCAGCTTCTTAACAGCTAGACGAAGCTTGCCAGTGCTAAGAGCATCCGACACCTGCTGAAAAGCAGCCTTCACTTCTTCATCTTCCCCATCCATGCAGAAGGAAAGCAGCAGGCCTGCCTGGTAGATCATGTAGTCATTGCTCGGGCTGTTGCCGATCGCAAACTGCTTGTACCACTTGGCAATTTTGCCCACTCCTCCCTTGTCCTGGTGCTGCTTGCCCAGGAACTTGGCATGGCTGGATTCGAAAAAGCGCTCCAGGTAACAGCCCGGGGCACTGCGAAACCAGCTTGGCAGCTTGTTGAACTCCTCGGCAGTATGGGAATGCATCAAGGCCAGCCCCACTGCATGGCGCAGGAAGTAGTCCTTCCAGGTCTTGTCGCCAAAGTTGGCCACCGCAATGCGGGGCGGAGAGTCGGGAAGATTCAACGGCTGGCTACTCAAGAAGGCGCCATGGGCCGACTCTGCGCCACCGATCTCGCCACCGATCTGCTTGTATTTGTCAGTGTCTCGCACGATGAAGATCGCCGGCGGCCTAGTAGGGTCGATCTTGTGCTCACCAAACAGAGGCTGCAGGCGCTGGGCCAGTTCATCAAATTGGGCCACGCTCTCCTGTTCCAGGGTAGCAATGGGATCGGTGCCAATGAGAATCCAGCCACCAGTCCGCAGGATCCATGGGTTTTCCACGCTGGCATGACGGCGGTTCGCTTCCTCTTCATCCACCCACTTGCCGAAGATCGGAAACTGACCTTGCTCCGCTTTCTCCAGATCCTCGACAGCAATGAGCTCACCGGTGCGGGAATGGCGCACCTTGCCGAGGAGAAACTCTCGCTTGTCCTGACGGCTCACAAGCTGGCCGTTGTGGTGAAAAGTCCCCTTCTTGGCGTCGCTGGCGTGGGCTTCAGCAACCCATACACCATCCACCTCCTGCATGTCTGATCCTTTGAACTTCTGCTTCAACACCTTGGTCAAGGATTTCTCATAGTCCAGGACAGGAATCCACTTGTCCTGCAACAGGCGCCTGCCGCTGAGCACATTGGCACCGTAATGCTTTGCATCAGCCTTCAGGGCCAGGCTAAGGGCCTTGCGGGATTCGTTTGCCAAAAAGTGGGTCTTGGCAAATTCTGCTGCTTCCACCAAGCCATCCGGATCGCCTTTGGAGTCCTTAACCATCTGGCCAAAGATCTTCTTGGCTTCCATGCGGTTCTGAGCAGGGAGAGCGGAGAAAAGCAGCAAGGCTGCCAGCATCACGGGAATGAATTTCATGGAGATAGGGGAGTGAAGAGGGTTCGCAAGATAACAGGAGGGTTAAGGAGCAACTCTAGGAGCCTGTAGCCTGATTGCTGGAATCAGCTTTCCACTGAGCTTCAGGCGTAAAGCGGCGCCAAGATGATAAACGTTCTTTCGCCGCCAAATTCAAGTAGGGAGACCAATGCGGTCGCTGAGGGCGCCGCCGAAGTCGCAGGCCAGCCTCTTTCAGGGAGCGATCTGCCTTGACTGCATTGCAGCGAATGCAGGCCAGAACACAGTTCTCCCAGCTGGTTCGCCCACCTCGGGATCGAGGCATGACGTGGTCGATACTCAAGCGCTCGGCAGAGGCCCGGCGAAAGCAATATTGGCAGGTGTAATTATCCCGCTGGTAGAGATTTCGCCTGGTGAAGGGAGCTTCTTTGACCGGCACCTTATTGAAGTCCCGCAGCAAGATGACCTCCGGTGCCGGCAGGGGCATGGAGGAGGAACGGATCCAATAAGCCGTCGATGGCGATAGCAAGCCGATCCACTCTTCGAAGTTGTGGACCTGCAGGTCGTCGGTGGCCACTGCCAGGGCGGTATCCCGGTACAGCATGCAAACTGCCCGGCGGACCGTGGTCACGTGTACGGGCACCCAAGATCGGTTGATGACCAGGACCAGTCGCGCCAAGACCGGCCTCCTAGCCGGCTTAGAAGGGTACATATCGCGTAACCTGGCCTGCGCTTGAAGGTGCGGGGGACTTTAGAGTCTACGGGAAGTTTGCGGCCCTGAAAAGCATTAAGCTGGCCTATGGCAGGGCCCTTCATTGCCTGCTGGGCCTCTCCCAGCTAGACTTCCGCGCTTCCTCCTATCCGGGCAGAGCATTCCTGCACTGGATTCACCATGAACAAACTCACGAATCTAAGCCTTCTCCTCTGCTTCCTGCTGCCTGCCTGCCAGACCGATCCGAGCCTGAATCGGGACTATAACGACGGTGTCAGCGCGATTCAGCCCAACGACCTGCCAGTGCCCTTTGGCATGAAACTGCAGGACCGCCTGCACAAGAGCTTCAGCAGGGAATCGGGGACTTATCGGCAAGGGGATTTCTTCTATGCGGGGGAGATGCCCGTGGCCCAGGTGGCCACATATCTGCTGGAGCGTATGCCACAGCACAATTACGAACTGAAATCCAAGGAAAGCCTGGGTAAGAACCATGAGGTTCTTGTCTTCAAGCGAGGGCGCTACACCACGACTTGCATCATTGATCGCCAGGAAATGCGCACCCAATTGAAGTACGAACTCCGCACCCACGCCACCATCCAATAATCGCGAAGGAAGAACATGTCGCAGAACCTCCCCCCCAACGTCGAAGGGCAGGTCACGGCCCCCAATCCCCTGGAACTCTTCTGGGAAAAGAACAAGGCCCTGATCATCACCGTCCTGCTTCTCCTGGTCCTGGCCATGGCCGGGAACGAAGTCTGGAAACAGATGGAGAAGGCAAAGGTCAACAAGAAGTGGTCCGATATCAACGCAAGCCTAGGCCTGCAAAAGGGTAACACCGATCTCCCAGAATTGATGGGGCTGCCTCCTGTCAACCAGGAGAACCAACAGATTCATGCTTTCGTGCAGTCACAGGCTCTGCAAAAGCAGCAGATGGATCTGTTGGCGGCCTTGGCAAAGGATCTAGACGGAGCCAGCGAACAAAAGCTGCAGGACGCACTGGATAAGGCCAAGGGCAAGCCCATGGAGCCCTGGATCCTTTGGGTCTGGGCCAGCAAGGACCTCTATGCCAATGAGTTTGACAAGGCAGAGCAACGCCTGGCCAAGCTGGAAAAGGAATTCCCCAAGCATTTTCTGTGCACCGTAACCAAACACCCGCCTCAGGTCCGTGCCGAGAAGCCCCCAGCAACCGAAGAAGAGGAAGACAAGGACAAGCCTGGCAAGAAGAAGGAGGAGGCTCCCGAGCTAGAAGCCGCCATTGAAGCCAGCCCCCTGCAGCTGATGCGAAAAACCATTGCCAGCAATCGGGCTGTGCTGGCCAGGCACGCAGAGTTCTTCGCCGCCCCTGAGCCCAAAGGCACTGAGATCTTCGTGGTGAAGACGGACTTTGGTGGCGACATCCATATTCAGCTCTACAGCCAGCGAGCCCCGAAGCATGCCGAAGCCTTCAAGGCCTTGGTGGCTCAGGGCTTTTTTGACGGCATGCGCATCCACAAGATCAAGCGAAACCCATCGAATGATATCAATGCCAAGAACCCACGCACCATCCACTGGGGCCTGGAGGCAAGCCGCGCTGACGACACGAGCAAGTGGCTCGATGAAGATGCGGACAAGGTAGAGAACCCGAACAGGAAGCCCCTGGATTTCGAGACCAATGACCTGAGCTTCTTTCCGGGAATGCTGGCTGCTGAAGCGGTCGCCAGCAGTGACGAAGCCGATGCGGGCAAATCCTCTCGCATGCGCGTCTTCATCAACATCAATGACTGTGCTGACAGCTATGACGGCGAATACGTCATCTTCGGCAAAGTGGTGGATGGCTTGGATTTAGCAACCGTCATCCAGGAGGCCTCTCTGTCTGACGAGGAAATGGAACAGGCGGGCGAAGGCACCCCTGGTGATTACATCACCATCGAAAGCATCACCGTTCAGTAAGCCCTGCTCTGAAGCCCTCCCTAGTGTGCACCTAGGGGCAGCGGGACCTAGAGGCAGCGGCTTGGGGAAGGTGGCCTGGGCCGCCCTGGTCCGGGCCCCCTTGGTCTGGGGCCCATGGCAAGATCGGCAGGAGCTGCTAAGCCAACTCTTCGCCCTGGCCGAGAGTCTTGAGCAAGTCATAGACCCGCTCGAACTCTTCTCGCCCCATGCACTCAATGGTGATCTTGGAGCGCTTGCGGCCATAGTAGACCGAAACCGGGGTGCCCATGGCCTCTACCAGGCTCTCTTCGATCTCGTTCACCCAGACCGGGCGGCCCGGCCGGGTTTGCGTGCTGGGCTTGGCCTTGCCTGGCGCAGTGGCATCGTTCAAGGCCTGGATCAGGCTTTCTACCTGCCGCACGCTCAACTTCTTGCGCTGAATCTCTTCCGCCAGGGTTTGCTGCTCCTCTGCAGTAGCCAGGGCCAAGAGAGCCCGAGCATGGCCCATGGACAATGTTCCACGTGAAACCTGAGCCTGCACCGCCTCCGGCAGCTCCAGCAGACGCAGGAAATTGGTCACGGTGGAACGATCCAAACCAACCTGCTTGGCCACATCTGCCTGGTTGCTCTTGGTCACTTCCTGGATCTTCTTGAAGGCCGAGGCCTTTTCCATGGCATTCAACTCTGCCCGCTGGATGTTCTCCACCAGGCCGTAAACCACCGCCATTTCGTCGGTGATCTCCCGCACCATGGCTGGGATCCGCTCCATGCCGGCCAACTTGGCCGCCCGCCAGCGCCTTTCGCCGGCAATGATCTGGAACTTCTTGCCCGCTGGGCGGACCAGAATGGGCTGCAGAACACCAGAGCTGCGCATGGAGTTGGCCAGGTCCTGCAATTCCTGGGCATCAAACTCCCGCCGCGGTTGATGCAGGCTGGGCTCCAGCAGGGAAAGCTCCAGCTGGCTAAGCTCATCCCCAGCGGCGGGCTTTGCTGACTTATCCGAAAGAAAGAATTCTAGACCTCTACCTAACCGTCGTTCGACCATGGATCACCTCCCTTACCAATTCACCGTAGGACCGAGCGCCCTTCGAAAAGATGTTGTACTCAAAGATAGTCTTGCCGTAGCTGGCGGCTTCCACCAGCTGAGAATCTCGATAAATGATGGCATCCATGAGGGTGGAGCCCAAATTGCTGCGCAAGTCCGCCAGCACCTCGCTGGAAATGGACTCCCGTTGATCCAGCATGGTCACCAGGACACCCATTAGCCCAGCCTGGCCGGGGAATTCCTTGCGGGCCAACTCCAGGGTTTCCATCATGCGAGAAAGGCCGTGCATAGGGAAAAATTCCGCGGGCACCGGCACCAGCACCTCCTTGCAGAGCCTTAGGCCGGCCCAACCCCACTGGTCCATGCGCGGGGGACAATCCACCACCAACCAGTCTGTTCCAGCCTTGCCCAGGGAATCTGCCAGTTTGGCCAGGGCGTCCACATCCAGGTTTGCATCCCGGGAGAGGCTACGATCGGCCCCAGGAGAGGGCAGTATCCAGAGCCGCTCCTGCAGTTGCCTGAGAGCCAAGAAGGGGCCTTCCGCCTTGGCTTCGCTGCCCTCAGCAGGGGTCATCCCCTGCACTGCCAGGGTAGCGTTGCCCTGGGGGTCCAGATCCAGAAGGACCACGGATTCGCCTGCCATGGCCAAGCCATGGGCGAGATGAATGGCGGTGGTGGTTTTGCCCACTCCGCCTTTCTGATTGGCAAGGGCCACAGACCTCATGATCCCCCCTGCCACGCTAGCTGCTGACCACTGCTAACCATGGCCAGCAGGTGTAATCCCACGAGGCACCCGGGAAAAGAGCGGATTGTCTGCAGCAGCAAAAATCCTGTGGGTAAGCGCCAGCACCAGCTACTCTTGGCCTTCGTGTCTAGCCTGACGCCTATTTTTTGGCAAGCCCGAAGCCTGCACCGCAGCCTGGGCTGGAGCCTGCCCGCTGGCATCTTGCTTTGGGCATCCTGGCTGAAGCTGCAAGAGCCGACCTTCTTTCGCAGCCAGCAAGTGTTCTTCTTCTGGCCCAGCATGCAGGCAACCCTATTCGCCGCCCTGGGCCTGCTTCCCCTGCTTTGGTGGGTCCAGGGCCGGAGACAGGCGGAAACCAGCCGGCGCCTGCTGGGCAGTCCCTGGCGTTATGTCACCCATACTTGGCTGGGTATCACGCTCTATTGCCTGCTCCTGGGCAGCTCAGCCTGGCTGGCATGCTTTACGCTCTACCGTATTTTTGGTCAAGATTGGCCCATGCAGGTGGCGCTGGTGGCCTGGCTGGGGCCAACGCTGCTGGGCATGTTGCTGGCGGCCCTGGCGCCCATCATGGCCCAGCTGCGTTGCACACTGCCGGTGGCCCTCAGCCTTTGGCTTGGCATCCTGGTGGCGGCATTGCTCTGCTTGGACTTCGCCCCTCTGCAAAGTCCGGCCCAGGCTGCAGATTTCTTCAAGGGCGGCTTCGCTTCCAGGGCATTTTCGGTGATCTTCTCCAGCCTGGCAGCAACTGGTGCTGCCCTCATGCTTTCCCTGGCAACTCACATCCGGTCAACACGGGCAATCTAGACATGCGCATCGGCATTCTTGGCGACGTTCACAGCAACATGGAGGCGCTCACCGCGGTGGTGGAGGTCATGCGGCAGGATGACATTGACCATTGGGTGCAAGTGGGCGACATCGTCGGCTATGGCGCTGAGCCCAGTGCCTGCCTGGCAGTGATCAGGGAGCTGGGCTGCATCATCTGCCGCGGCAACCATGACGCGGCGGTGGTGGGCCTGCTGGCAGCCGACTATTTCAACCCCTACGCCCGGCAGGCTGTGGAATGGACCCGCAGTCAACTCAGCTCCAGTGAGCTGGACTTCCTGCGCCGCCTGCCTCTGGTGGTGGAGAAGAAGGAATACACGGTGGTCCATGGCAGCCTGCACCAACCGGAACAGTTTGGCTACGTGATCAGCGTGGTGGAGGCCAAGGACTCCCTGGAGGCACAGCGCAGCCGCATGGGCTTTGTCGGCCACTCCCATGTCCCCGCCATCTACATGCAGCGGCCTGAGCTGCCCAATGACGAGGTGGAAGTGATCTACAGCCCGGAAGTCACCGTCTCCATCGATGGCTGTTCCAAGGTGCTGATGAACGTGGGCAGCGTCGGCCAACCCCGAGACGAAGATCCACGGGCCGCCTACGCCATCTACGACACCAAAGCGCAGGAAGTGTCCATCAAGCGCGTGGCCTACGACATCGCCGGGGCACAGGCGAAGATCCGCGCCGCCGGCCTGCCTGATGTGCTGGCAGACCGCCTGGCCTTGGGGGTCTAGAGTCCCGGCGAGCTAAGGTCTAGCCCCGACCCTTGCGCCGCCGCTTGCCCGGTAGCACCGCCTGCTGCTCCTCGCCAAACTCCTGCGCCATGGTGTTGTAGAGCTTGCGCAGGGCTTCTTGCTCGATCAACCGCACCCGTTCCCGGGTCAGCCCCAGCTCAGCGCCAATGTTCTTCAGGGTCATGGCCTTGCCATTCTCCAGGCCATAGCGCATGCGCAGGATGGAGGCTTCTTTCTCGTCAATGAGCTCCAGCAATTCCTTCAGGCGCTTCAGCTCCATGTTGCTGAAGATCTCCTCCTCCGGTGACTTGCTGCGGGTGTCCTCCAGCAAATCGTTGAAGATGGAGGAGCCGTCCTCAGTCATGGAGTGGGTGGGCTGGGAGTTGGAGAGCACGGTTTCCCGCACCACGTTCCAATTGTTCTCCGGCAGATCCAACTCTTCGGCAATTTCCGATGAGGTGGGGGCGCGACCCAGGCGGTAGTTCAATTCCATCGCCATGGTCTTCCACTTGGAAACGATCTCTGACATGTAAGATGGGACTCTTACAGTCTTTACCGTGTTTACCAGGGAGCGCCGGATGCCTTGCTTGATCCACCAGGTGGCATAAGTGGAAAAGCGGCACTCCGCTGCCGGGTCAAACTTCTCCACCGCCTTCATCAGCCCGATGTTGCCCTCTTCGATCAGATCCATGAAGGCCAGGCCACGGTTCACATAGTTTTTCGCAATGGAAACCACGAGCCGGAGATTGGCCCGGATCATGTGTTCCCGCGCTTCCATGTCCCCCTCAGCGATGCGATTGGCAAGGCTGATTTCCTCAGCTGCCGTCAGCAAGGGCACTTCGTTGATTTCTGATAGATAGGTGTCCAGTCCGTGGTCTCTCATCGCTTCCCCTTCTGCAGCAGTGAGTTAGCACCATTGCGATACTGACTAGATATCGGGCAGTGCTGGAGCCGGACTTGACGGCGATGCTGTGAATTCCAACGCCGGCGGTCCCTGTGTGCAAGATAACCACGATCGCAAGGCCGTCTCCGGGCTGCGAAGGCAAGCTGCAATCACCGGGGATATGACCCCGGTTTTAGAACAGGGTGTAGATGAAGGGGGCGACAGCGCCGCCGCTAAAGATCAACACCGCACCCAACAGGCCCAACACGATGATGATGGGCAGGAGCCACCATTTGGCGTTATCCTTCATGAAGGCGAAAAACTCGCCTATCAGGCTCCCATCCTTGTGGTCAAGGGAAGCCTGCTCGAAACTTTCGTTGTTCTTGGGTTGGTCAGTCATGGCTGTATGCGAAGGGCTGGCTTCGTTGGAAGAGAACTCCTCAGTATAACCGCAGGTAGCTGGCGGGTCGGCGGTTCTGGGGATGATCTTGCCAATAAGTCTCGGCCTCGGGCTGCAGGCTCCGGTTCATGGCGTCCTTGCCGATGATGCGGAACCACAGCGCCATTGGGGTGAAGAGCAGGTAATAGATCACCCGCAACAGGATGTTGGAGACCACCCAGCCAATGGGAATAGCCAGCAAGGAAAGCCCTATATAGATGGGCTGGACGGCCTTGGGGTGGATGAACCGAAGCAGTAAAGTAACCGGGCCCAAGGCATAAAGGGTGTATACCAAGGCATTTGGCTGCCAATCCAGGTGCAGCCACATCAGCATGGTCGCCATGAGAGGGAAGCCAAACAGGGCAATCCAAGCAAACTCCTTCAGGATCTTGGTACTGGGATGAAAGTCGATCTTGATCATGGTTCAGGCCTAGTGCGGGCGGTCTAGTCGAGAGCAAAGGCGGAGAGGTATTCCTTGCGATCCACCTTGGGCATGGAGGTCTGGCTCTTGCGGCAGATGACGAAGTTCTCCAGCACCAAAACGTCCATTTCCGTGCCCCAGAAGCAGTGCAGGGCTTCTACCGGCTCGCAGACAATGGGCTCACCGCGCACATTGAAGCTGGTGTTGATGAGCACCGGGCAGCCGGTCTTTTCCTTGAAGCTGCGCAGCAGAGCCGTCAACCGCGGGTTGCGGGTTGCGTCCACCGTCTGCACCCGGGCGGAGAAGTCCACATGGGTCACCGCTGGCACGCTGGAGCGTTCCTGCATGAGCTTGTCCAAGCCATGCTTGCTCTGGTCCACCGGTTTGCGGATGGCTTCCTGCACCGGCGCCACCACCAGCATGTAGGGGCTCTCGTGCTTGGGGTCCAAGTTGAAGTACTGATGGGCGTCTTCCTTCAGCACGATGGGGGCAAAGGGCCGGAAGGACTCCCGGTATTTGATCTTCAGGTTCATCACGCTCTGCATCTTCGGCGAGCGGGCATCACCAATGATGCTGCGGGAGCCCAGGGCGCGGGGGCCAAACTCCATGGGGCCTTGGAACCAGCCAATGACGTTCTCCTCGGCAATCAGGGTGGCCACTCGATCCACCAAGGCCGCGTCGTCGTCGGCGTAGTCCTCGAAATCCACCTTCTTGCTCTCCAGCATGGCGCGGATGTCATCGTTGTGGAACGCCGGCCCCAGCAGGCTACCCCGCTGGCTATCGCTCTCCTGCACCTGGCGCGGCTTGTCCAACAGGTGATACCAGGTGAACTGGGCCACCCCCAGAGCGCCGCCGGCATCACCGGAGGCGGGCTGGATCCACACCTTGTCAAAGGGGCCTTCGCGCAGGATGCGGCCGTTGCCCACACAGTTCAGCGCCACTCCGCCTGCCAGACATAAGTTGTCGATGCCACTCATCTTATGAGCGTATCGGGCAGTGCGAAGCATGACTTCCTCGGTGACCCATTGGATGGAGGCGGCCACGTCCATATGGAACTGGCCCAATTCCGTCTCCGGCCCCCGGGGATCCTGGCCAAAGAGCTCATGGAACTTGCTGGAGGTCATGCGCAGGCCGGCTGGGTAGTCAAAATACTCCATGGCCAGGCGGTAGCTGCCGTCCTCCTTCAGGTCGATGAGATTGTCCAGGATGAGGTCCTTGAACTTGGGCACGCCGTAGGGTGCCAGGCCCATGAGCTTGTATTCCCCTGAATTCACCCGGAAACCGCAGTAATAGGTGAAGGCCGAATACAGGAGGCCCAGGGAGTGGGGAAAGCGGATCTCCTTCACCATCTCCATCTTGTTGCCCCGGCCAATGGCGATGCTGGTGGTGGCCCATTCACCCACCCCGTCCATGGTGATGATCACCGCTTCCTGGAAGGGCGAGGGGAAAAAGGCGCTGGCGGCATGGCTCTCATGGTGCTCGGTGAAGACGTAGGACTTCTTGGGCCTGGCCCCCAGGGACTTCTTCAGCACCCGAGGAATGTGCAGTTTTTCCTTCAACCACACCGGAATGGCCTGGGCAAAGGAGGAATAGCCCTTGGGCGCATAGGCCAGGTAGGTCTCCATCAAGCGGTCGAACTTCAACAGCGGCTTGTCATAGAAGCCCACATAGTCCAGATCCGCAGCGGTGATCCCCGCCTGAGCCAAGCAATAATCCACCGCCTCCTTGGGAAAGGCGGGATCGTGCTTTTTGCGGGTAAAACGCTCTTCCTGGGCTGCAGCGACGATTTCGCCATCGCGCAGCAGGCAGGCAGCAGAGTCATGATAGAAGGCAGAAATGCCAAGGATGTACGTGGGCATATGCTAGGAATGCGAAATGAGGGCGCTCAGGGAAGTATAGACCGCCTGCAATGGCAAGCCCTGCTTTCCCGGAACTGCAATTCGGCGGCAGCCCAGACCTCATCAACAGCCAGGCCCGGGCTGCGATAGAGGGCAGAAGGCCTGCCATAAGTCTATGTAAATAAAGAGCTAATGTGTTCTGATCAGAAGCAGGGTCGGCTCGCGATGCGGCCCTCTGCCAGACATCACCTATCTATCGACATCGCTGGGTCCAATTCCATAGCCTGGCAAGCCAGCAAGGAACAACAGGCAATTCATATGAGCACAGACAGTGCTCCTGCTAGCTACCGCTCAGGAAAGAGTCGGGTAAGAGCAAAGAGAAAGAGACATTCTTCCAAGAGTGAAATTGACCCTGGGCGGTGAATCTTTTAGGAACTTTGCCCACTGGGTCGCAATGCTGAAGCTGACTCCCTGATCCATGTACTGCGTTACCTGTACATTGATTTGCAAGGAGTTAGGAAGGTATGACCAGGAACGGACCGGCCTTGGCCGCAAGCTTCCTGGCCAGCGATCTTGTAACAAAACTCTCGTAACGCCCGATTCCTCCGCCTTCCGTGCCGCTATCTGAGAGGTCTGCACTTGACCGTCATCTTCCCTAAATGGACCAACTACATCCCGACCATAGGCCTGATCAAGGCCATGATCGGCTTGCCTTTGTTGGTCTCCTGCGCCTGGTATTACTTCTCGCCAATGAACACTGATGTGGGCTACGCACCGCATCAGCCTGTTCCCTATAGCCACAAGCTGCACGCCGGCTTGATGGGTATGGACTGTCGTTACTGTCATCAGAACGTAGAGAAGGGACCACTCGCCACCATTCCAACCACGCAGACCTGCATGAACTGCCACTCGCAGATCAAGCTGGACAGCGACGTCCTGCAACCAGTGCGGGAGGCCATGGTCAGCGACCAACCCATTGAGTGGATCAAGGTGCACATGCTGCCTGACTACTCCTACTTCAGCCACGCTGCCCATGTCAACGCGGGTGTGGGCTGCGTCAGCTGCCACGGTCGCGTCGACCAGATGGAGATCGTGCGCCAGGAACAACCACTCAGTATGGGCTGGTGTCTGGAATGCCACCGCGCCCCTGAGAATCACCTTCGTCCCAAGGATGAAGTCACCAACATGGAGTACGAACACGACATGAAAGTGGCCCTGAAGATCAAGGAAGAGAAGAACATCAACCCCCCAACCCACTGCTCGGCTTGCCACAGATAAGTCACACGATGAGCCAGACAACAACAACCAACAGCCAATCCAAGGGCGAGCAGCAGTACTGGCGCAGCCTGGACCAGTTGCAGGAAACCCCGGCCTTCCAGGAACAACTGCATCGGGAGTTTCAAGACGGCGTCGGCGAAGCGCCGACGGGTCTTTCCCGTCGCAACTTCCTGTCGGTGGTGGCGGCATCCGTCGCCCTGGCCAGCATGACTGGCTGCCGCAAGCCCAAGCAGAAGATCCTGCCCTTCGGCAAGCGACCAGAATTCATGACCCCCGGCGTGGCCAACCACTACGCCACCAGTCATGTGCATGGCGGTTACGGCATCGGCACTCTGGTGAAGAGTTCCGACGGTCGGCCCACCAAGGTAGAAGGCAACCCGCTGCATCCATCCAGCATGGGTTCGGCAACCCACCTGATGCAGGCGGAAGTGTTGAACCTCTACGATCCAGCTCGTTCCACCCATCCACTGCATAACGGCGAGCAAACTGATCTGCATGCATTCGATGCATTCCTGGACAAGGAACTGGAAGGCTACGCCGCCAACCAAGGCAAGGGTCTGGCAGTGTTGATGGAGCCCACCAGCTCACCAACCGCCGCTTCCCTGTTGGCCAAGTTGCAAAAGAAGTTCCCACAGGCAAGCAGCCACAGCTACGCGCCGGTAAACCAAGACCTGGAACTGCAGGCCGGCATGTTGGCCTTCGTCAAGAAGCCCCTGCGCCCACAGTATCAGTTGCAGCAAGCTGACCGGATAGTGAGCTTTGACTGTGACTTCATGGGCCAGGACGGCGATGTGTTGCGCAACTCCCGTGACTTTGCCAAGCGTCGCAAGATCAACGAAGACATCACCTTGGGCAGTCAGGACCCATCACGCCTCTACGTGATCGAGGGCTTCCACTCCCTTACCGGCAGCAATGCCGACCATCGCTTCCGTGTGCCGCAAAGTCAGATCGGCGATGCGGTCATGGCCCTGGCCGCGGAGCTGGCGCAAAAGCACGGCATTGACATGCGCGGCCTGGACTTCCAGAAGCACGCCGCCAGAGCCAGCGACTTCACCTACAACGGCAAGTCCTGGATCACCCATCTAGCAGCGGACCTGGCGGAGAACCCGGGCAAGTCCTGCTTGATGGTTGGCCCCCGGCTGCCCGCCGAAGTGCAGGGCGTTCTGCACTACCTGAACTTCTGCCTGAAGAACGAAGGCAAGACTGTCACCTACCGCCAGTTCCCCAAAGGCCTGGACACCCCGCAGGCCACTTCCCTGGCCATGCTGGCTCAGGCCATGGACAGTGGTGAGGTAAAGACCCTGCTGATCCTGGGTGCCAACCCAGTTTACACGGCGCCGGCTGACCTTGGCTTCGCCGACAAGCTGGGCAAGGTGGGCACGGTGATCCATCTGGGACAGTTCGTGGACGAAACCGCCAGCCTCTGCGCCTGGCACGTAAATCAGGCCCACGACCTGGAGGCATGGGGTGATGTGCGCGGCTACGATGGCAGCGCCAGCATCATCCAGCCGCTCATCGCGCCGCTGCACCACGGCATCTCCAACCTGGATTTACTGGCCCGCCTGGCTGGTGTGGAGAGCAAGTCTGGCTACGACAACCTGCAGAGCTACTGGCGAAAAAATGCCCTCAAGGGTGACCAGGACTTTGAGTCCTGGTGGCGCCGCTGCCTGCACGACGGCCTGGTACCCAACACTGCCAGCAAAGACGAAAGCAGCAAGGCCTTCAACATCAAGAAATTGAAGAGCATCGTCGCCGACTACAAGCCGGCCACCGCACCCAGCAAGGGCAGCCTGGAACTGCAGTTCCGCCCCAGCTACACGGTGCACGACGGTCGCTATTCCAACAATGCCTGGCTCATGGAGTTGCCCGACCCGATGACCAAGCTCACCTGGGACAACGCTGCCATCACCAGCCTGAAGACCTGCCAGGAACTTGGCGTCAAGAACGGCGACATGTTGGAGCTCAGCCACGGCGGCCAGAAGCTCAGCCTGCCTGTTTGGGTGCTGCCCGGTCATGCGGACTTCAGCTTCACCTTGAGTTTTGGTTTTGGGCGCGACCTGGGCGAGCAACACCGGGTGGCCAAAAAGGCCGGCTTCAACACCTATGCCCTGCGCACCACCAGCGCCATGGCCTGTGCCCAAGGCGCCACGGCAACAGCCACCGGTCAGAGTTACGAGTTGGCCACCACCCAGGACCACGGCTCCATGGAAGGTCGTCCCCTGGTGCGGGAAGCTGACCTGGACAGCTATCGCAAGGACACGGACTTCGCGCCGCAGATGTCGCCCCTGGCCAAGGCCGCGGCGGTAGAAACCCTGGTAGACCCAAAGCATCCGAAGACCGAAGCGGACCTGAACAAATCCCTGTGGAGTTCCAAGGACCTGCCGCCGCAGTGGCGCTACGAGGAAAACAAGGACTCCTACCAATGGGGCATGGTCATTGACCTGAACTCCTGCACCGGCTGCAGCTCCTGCGTGGCAGCCTGCGTTTCGGAGAACAACATCCCCACCGTCGGCAAGGAACAGGTGATGACCGGCCGGGAGATGCACTGGAATCGCCTGGACCGTTACTTCAAGGTGCCCAGGACCGGCGGCAATGGTATCCCCGGTTTCCGGGCAGTGCCGGAAGACGAGAACCCGCAGGTGGTGCACCAGATGGTGCCTTGCCAGCAGTGCGAGAATGCGCCTTGCGAAGTGGTTTGCCCGGTGGCAGCCACCACGCACAGTCCGGAAGGCCTGAACGACATGGCCTACAACCGCTGCATCGGCACCCGCTACTGCGGCAACAACTGCCCCTACAAGGTGCGGAAGTTCAACTACCTGGACTTCCACCAGAACACCACCGAGACCACCAAGATGGCCGCCAACCCGGACGTCACCGTGCGTCACCGCGGCGTCATGGAGAAGTGCACCTACTGTGTGCAACGCATCAACGTGGCCAAGATCAACGCCCGCGTGGATGGTCGCAAGCTCGCCGATGGTGAGCTGACCACCGCCTGCGCCCAGTCTTGCCCCACCGAGGCCATCACCTTTGGCAACATCAACGACCCCAACAGCAAGGTGGCCAAGCTCAGGAGCTCGGACCTGAACTACGCCATGCTTTCGGAACTGAACACGCGGCCGCGAACTACCTATCTGGCCAAGATCAGGAACCCCAACCCCAAGCTGTCCTGAGCCATGACCACGATCACAGTCATTGACGAACAAGAAAATCCCCTGGAACGGGCTCCCCTGGTCGAAGGCAATCACGACTTTGCCTCGATCACCGATTCGGTAGCTCGCATTGCCGAGCAAAAGACCCCGCGCGGTTGGTACCTGATGTTCGGTATCTCCGTTGCCGCACTATGCACCCTGGGCGCCTGCCTGGGTTGGTTGGTGTGGACCGGCGTTGGTGTCTGGGGCAACAACAACCCAGCCTACTGGGGCTGGCCCATTGTCAACTTCGTGTTCTGGATCGGTATTGGCCACGCCGGCACCCTGATCTCCGCCATCCTGTTCTTGTTCCGACAAAAGTGGCGCACCGCCATCAATCGAGCGGCAGAGGCCATGACCATCTTTGCGGTGATGGCGGCGGGCATCTTCCCCGCCTTCCACGTCGGCCGTATCTGGGTGATCTACTGGGTGTTCCCACTACCCAACCAGATGTCCATCTGGCCCAACTTCAAGAGCCCCCTGCTCTGGGACGTGTTTGCGGTGAGTACCTACTTCACCGTTTCCGCCCTGTTCTGGTACATCGGTCTGGTACCTGACCTGGCAACCTTCCGCGATCGTGCCGCCAAGGCTGGCCGCAAGATGGCCGCCACTCTCTACGGCATCTTCTCCCTGGGTTGGCACGGCAGCAACCGCCACTGGATCAACTACGAGAAGGCCTACCTGATCCTGGCCGGCTTGAGCACGCCACTGGTTTTGTCGGTGCACAGTATCGTGTCCTTCGACTTCGCCGTCTCCAAGCTGCCGGGTTGGCATACAACCATCTTCCCGCCGTACTTCGTCGCCGGCGCCATCTTCTCCGGCTTCGGCATGGTGTTGACGCTGATGATTCCAGCCCGCAAGTGGTTGAATCTGCAGCACATCATCACCCTCAACCACCTGGACAACATCGCCAAGGTCCTGCTGCTCACCGGCACCATGGTGGGCTACGCCTACGGCATGGAGTTCTTCATCGCCTGGTATTCCGGCGTTGAGTATGAGCAGTTCGCCTTCATCAACCGGGCCTTCGGTCCCATGGGCTGGTCCTACTGGATCATGATCAGCTGCAACGTGATCACGCCGCAGTTCTTCTGGTTCAGAGCCCTGCGACGCAACCCCACGGTGCTGTTCGTCCTCTCCATCTTTGTCAACATCGGCATGTGGTTCGAACGCTTCGTCATCGTCGTCACCACCCTGGTGCGAGATTTCGTGCCGGCCAACTGGGGCGGTTTCAGTCCCACCATCATCGATGTGTTGACCCTGGTGGGCAGCTTCGGCCTGTTCTTCACCTTCTTCCTGCTGTTCTGCCGCTTCTTGCCCATCATTGCCATCTCGGAAGTGAAGGGTGTCATGCCGCAGGCCAATCCCCATCCCCATGATGGCCACCATGCCCACCATGATCAGGAGGGATCCCACTCATGAGCAATGCCATCTACTACGGCGCCGTCGCTGAATTTGAGACCGCCGCCGACATCTACAAGGCCGCCGAGACGGTGACCGATGCGGGCTACACCCGCGTTGATGCCCATACCCCCTTTCCCATCCACGGCTTGGACAAGGCGTTGAAGCAAGGTCCCAGCCATCTGGGTTGGATCGTGGCGGCCTGTGGCCTCACCGGCATCGGCCTGGCGCAGTTGATGATGTGGTGGATGAACGCAGTGGACTACCCCATGATCGTCGGCGGCAAGCAAGCCTATGACTGGGGCACCACCATCCCCGTCACCTTTGAGGTGATGGTGCTACTGTCCGCCTTCGGTGCGGTGTTCGGCATGTTGGCCATCAACAAACTGCCCCGGCTCTATCACCCGATCTTCAAGCATTCCACCATTCACCGGGTCTGCGATGATCGCTTCTTCCTTTCCGTGGAAGCCAGCGATCCCAAGTTCGACCAAAGCCAAACCGTTGCCTTCCTGCAGGAATGTGGCGGCGCACACGTTGAACTGGTGGAGGAATAACCATGAGAAACCTCGCATGCACCCTGGGTCTTACTGTGCTGGCAGCCCTCACCGGCTGCCGCGGTGAGATCTCCGACAAACCTCCCATCCACCTGGTGATGGACATGGACTTCCAGGCCAAGTTGAAGGCCCAGTCTGAATCCGAGTTCGCCAACTGGACCGACCACCGCGGCATGCGCCTGCCGGTAGAAGAAACAGTGGCCCGCGGCACCCTGGGTGCCGATGATCCAGATCCTGAAGTGGCCAAGATGCATACCTACAAGGATGCCAAGGGCAACTACCTGGAGCAAAACCCCATGCCCCTTACTCTGGCCAACCTGCGCCGGGGCCAGGAGCGCTACAACATCCACTGCTCTGTATGTCATGGTCGCACCGGTCGGGGCAATGGCATGGTGGGCCAGCAGATGATCATCAAACCACCCAGCTTCATGTCCGCCAAACTGGGTGTGGAACGGGTGGATGAACGTGTCTTTGGACTCAACGATGGCGAGCTCTTTGATGTCATCACCAATGGCAGGAGCACCATGTATCCCTACGGACCGCAGGTCGACGTGGAAGACCGCTGGGCCATCATCCACTTCATCCGCGCACTGCAACACCGGGCGAGAGACTAGAAACTGATGACTGCAACCCAAACCGTACCGCCGCTAGAAAGCTACGCGCCCAACATCCAGACTCGCGCCCCTGAGGGTTCCCTCAGCATGGCCAAGAAGGCCATGATCACCCTGGGCATCCTTGCCATTGCCGTGAGCTTCATTGGCCTGGGCACGGATAAGAAGGGCTTCTACTTCTCCTACCTGGTGGCCTACATGTTCACCCTGGGCATTGCCTTGGGGGCCCTGGTCTTCGTGATGATCCAACACATCACGAGAGCCGGTTGGAGCATCGTCGTGCGGCGCATCGCCGAGAACATGGCCGGCACCATCCCCTGGCTGGCAATCCTGTTCATTCCAGTCATCCTTGGCAGAGAAGAATTGTTCCACCACTGGATGCACCCCGTGGCCATCGACGGTGTGCTTGAGGGCAAGAGCGGCTACCTGAACATCAACTTCTTCTACGTCCGCGCCGCCATCTACTTCGCAATCTGGGTCCTCCTGGCCTGGTTTTTCCGCGGCAAGTCCATCGCCCAGGACGAAACTGGCGACGGCCAACAAAGCATGAAGATGGCCCGCATGGCGGCGCCGGGCATCCTGCTCTTTGGCTTCAGCATCACCTTTGCCGCCGTCGACTGGATCATGTCCCTGGCCCCACACTGGTTCTCCACCATGTTTGGTCTGACCTACTTTGCCGGTGGCATGATGGCCTTCCTGGCCATGCTGGCCCTGGTGGCCATCTGGCTGCGGGGCAAGGGCATCCTGGGCACTGCAGTCAACCAGGAGCACTACCACGACATCGGCAAGCTGATGTTCGCCTTCATGGTGTTCTGGACCTATGTCAACTTCTCCCAGTACTTCCTCATCCACTACGCGGACCTGCCAGAGGAAACCGTCTGGTATGCGGCACGCATGGAAAGCAACTGGGTGACCATCAGCCAGATCTTGATCATCGGCCACTTCATTGCCCCCTTCGCCTTCCTCATGTCCCGCCACACCAAGCGCAACCGCAAGACCCTGGCCTTTGGCTCCATCTTCTTGTTGGTCATGCACTGGGTGGACATGCAGCATGTAATTGTGCCCAACAACCATGACTCCCATGGCTTCCACCCCCACTGGTGGGATGCCACCCTGGTGGTTGGTTTCATCTGCTTGTTCCTGGGTATCACCATCCACAACATCAGCAGGCATCATCTTCTTCCCGTCAGGGACCCCAAGCTGAAGGAATCCCTCAGCTTCCAGAACATCTAGAACAGAGCGATGACATCCCAGACAGAAGCTCCTCCAACTTCCCCCGACGAAGCCCGGCACAACGCTGGCGCCTCGCCGGTAGCTAACGACCCGCAGCATGATATCGACGCAACCAAGACCATCGTCTGGTTGCTCATCTCTGCCGTGCTGGTCCTCTTCCTCATGTGGGTGATGACCCAGCTCTACTACCACCTCATTGCGGTGGAGCGCTACAACAAGATCGACAACGTCGCACCTGTGGATCTCATGAAGTTGCGCAAGCAAGAGGATCTGGAGCTGAATGGCCAGCACCAAAAGACCGGCAACATGTCCATCGACAACGCCATGCACCAGATGGTGGAGAAGGCCACAGAAGACGCAAAGAAGAAGGGCAAGTAGTTAAATGCAGCACCAGCACAGCAACAGCAGAACACAGCAGCGGGCGCCATGGCGTCGGGCTGCCGGTTTGGCTGTGGCAAGCTTGGGCCTGGCATGTTTGGCATCGGCGCAAGTCAACGCCGCCGCCCTGGAAGGCCAGGATGCGGCCACCGACCTGGTGCAAAAGCTGGGTGCATCCATCGCCATGGATGCCAGCTTCCTGGATGACCAGGGCCGGCAGGTAAAGATCGCCGACTACTTCGACGGCAAGCGTCCCACCATCCTGAACCTGGGTTACTACAACTGCCCCAGTATCTGTGGCCCAGTGATGAACGCCATGGTGGATGCCCTGCAGAAAGTGGACCTGCAACCGGGCAAGGACTACCAGATCCTTTCCGTCAGCATCAATCCCAAGGAAGGGCCAGAACTGGCGGCAGCCAAGAAGAAGAGCTTCCTCAAGGAATTCCAGAAGGAAGGCGCCGATCAGCACTGGCACTTCCTCACCGGTGACGAGACCAACCGGGACAAACTATCCCAATCCGTGGGTTGGAACTTTCGTTGGAACCCCACCATGCAAGACTACGACCACCGGCCAGTGCTGGTGTTCTTGTCACCCACCGGAAAAATCACCCGTTACTTCGAGGGCGTCTACTACGAACCTCGCCCTGTGCATCTGGCCCTGGTTGAAGCCTCAGAAGGTGAGGTCGGCTCAGCCATTGACCGCTTTATTTTGTCTTGCTACAGCTACAACCCCGCTAGTGGAAAGTACAACGCCTTGGGCCCAATGGTCATGACCATTGGCGGCGCGCTTACCTTGCTGGGCCTGGCCGTCATTCTCTTTGTTCTTTGGCGTCGCGAATGGCGCCAAGCTGTCCCCCTGACACCATGATCAACGCCAGCACCATGATCGATCTGATCCCCCAGGATCCGATCACCGAGTTCCAGTTGCCAGTGAAGGCCTCCACCTTCGCTGCAAGTCATGATGGCTTGTTTGCCTTCACCTTCTGGATTTGCGTGTTCTTCTTCTTCCTCATTCTGGGCGTGCTGCTGTATTCCATCATCAAGTACCGCCGCCGCAGCGAAGATCAGCCACCGGCGTCCTACGTCACCCACAACACGGCCTTGGAAGTTACCTGGACCGTGATCCCACTGATCCTGGTGATGATCATCTTCGCCTGGGGTTTCAAGGGATATGTGGCCACCGCCAAGGCTCCCGTCGATGCACGGCCCTATCAGGTGGATGCCAAGCAGTGGTCCTGGCGCTTCAAGCACCCGGGCAACAACGGCTCCCTGGATTGGACCGACCGGGAGTTCTACGTGGAAGTGAACAAGCCCGTTCTCATGGTCATGCGCAGCCAAGACGTGCTGCATAGCTTCTTCATCCCCGCCTTCCGCATCAAGCGGGACGTGCTGCCTGGTCGCATGCAGACTGTGACCTTCACCCCCACGATGATTGACAGCTTCGATGTCTTCTGCACCGAGTACTGCGGCAACGCCCACTCCAGCATGCTGGGCAAGGTGCACGTGGTCAGCGCCGAAGAATTCGCCAAGGCCCCCTGGGCCATCCTGCCTGACGAACCTGAAGAACGGGGCGAAATTTTCTACACCAACAAGTGCGCCGTCTGCCATACCAACGACGGCACGCCCAGCACCGGCCCGACCTTCAAGGGCCTGTTCGGCAAGGAAGAAATACTGAGTGATGGAACCAAGGTCATCGTCGACGAGGCCTACATCAAGGAATCCATCCGCAACCCCGGTGCCAAGATTGTCAAGGGCTTCGAAACCGAGAACATGACTATGTTCAGCGAAGAAGAGCTCCCCGATGACTACATCAATGACATCATCATCCACCTCAAGACCCTGAAGTAGACATCTAGCGATGACAGCCATACCCGCAACCTCCGTCGAACTCGAGCAAGCAGAGAAGCCCAACTTCTTCAATGCCAGCAAGGGTTTCATGTCCTGGGCCGGAACCCTGGACCACAAGCGCATCGGCATCATGTATCTGGTGGGCGTTAGCATCGCCTTCCTGGTAGGTGGTCTCTTCGCCCTCCTGGTGCGCATCCATCTCTGGAATCCCGGTGGCTCCCTGTTCACGCAGGCCGCCTACAACCAGATCTTCACCCTGCATGGCATCTTCATGGTGTTCATGTTCATCATCCCCGCAATACCTGCGGCCCTGGGTAACTTCATCTTACCCCTGCAGCTGGGGGCGAAGGATGTGGCCTTGCCGCGCTTGAACCTGGCCAGCTTCTACCTATGGCTGGCGGGCACCATCATGGCGGTCACTGCCATCCTGGTTGGCGGCATCGATACGGGCTGGACCTTCTACACGCCCTACAGCATCTACACGCAAAAGGCCGTGGTGATGATGGGCCTAGCTGTGTTCACCCTGGGTTTCAGCTCCATCTTCACTGGCCTCAACTTCATCGTCACCACCCACAAGATGCGGGCGCCGGGCCAGGGATGGTTCAAGATGCCCCTGTTTGTCTGGGCCATCTATGCCACCGCATTGCTGCAGGTCATCGCCACGCCAGTGCTTGGCATCACCGTGTTGTTGCTGGCCTTCGAAAAGCTCTACCACATTGGCATCTTCGACCCGCAGTTCGGCGGTGACCCGGTGCTGTTCCAGCACTTCTTCTGGTTCTACTCACACCCGGCGGTGTACATCATGATCCTGCCGGCCATGGGTATCATCTCCGAGGTCGTGTCGGTGCACTCCCGCAAGCCCATCTTCGGCTACCGGATGATCGCCTTCTCCTCCCTGGCCATCGCCATCATCAGCTTCCTGGTCTGGGGACACCATATGTTCACCTCTGGCCAGTCGGAGTTGGCCCTCTGGCTGTTCTCCTTCCTGACCTTCTTCGTGGCCATCCCATCGGCCATCAAGGAATTCAACTGGGTGGCAACCATCTGGAAGGGCTCGGTTTCCCTCAGCTCACCCATGCTCTACGCCCTGAGCTTCCTGATCATCTTCACCATCGGTGGACTGACCGGCATCATCCTGGCGGCCTTGAGCTTGAACATCTTCCTGCATGACACCTACTACGTAGTTGCCCACTTCCACTACGTGATGATGGGATCCACTGCCATGGCTTTCTTCGCCGGGGTACATCACTGGTGGCCGAAGATGTTCGGCGTGCGCTACTCCCGCGTGGGTGCCCGCATTTCCGCAGGGTTGATCTTCGTCGGCTTCAACTTGACCTTCATCCCGCAGTTCATCATGGGTAGCCAGGGCATGCCTCGCCGTTATGCCACTTACATGGAGGAGTGGCAGGGCTATCACCAGGCCTCTACCATCGGTGCTTTGGTGCTGGGCATGGGCGTTGTCATCATGGTGGGCTACCTGATCCACTCCCTGTTTGGCGGGCGGCGCAGCGAACATAACCCCTGGGGCGGCCCAACCCTGGAATGGGAAACCGCCACCCCGCCAGTGCTGGAAAACTTCGAGGAGACCCCCGTGGTCACCCGTGAACCTTACGACTACACCCTAATCATCGAGCAGAGCAAGAAGGCCAACGCATGAGCCACGCAGGTCACACCATACCGGCGCCGGCTGGGTTTGAACCCCACACTGTCGCCCATCACTTCGACACTCCCGAGCAAGAATACCAAAGCTGCAAGCTTGGCTTATGGCTGTTTCTAGCCACGGAAATCTTGTTGTTCGGTGGTGTCTTTGTCGCCTACTTCTACTTCCATACGGTTTACCACGAGGCCTTTGCCGAAGGTGGTCGACAACTCAACTGGAAGCTAGGCGCCCTGAACACGGTGCTACTGATCACCAGCTCCTTCACCATGGCCATGGGCGTGCGAGCAGCCCAACTCAGCCAGAAGAAGGCCATGCTGACCCACCTGTTTATCACCCTGCTCTGTGCAGGTGGCTTCATGGTGGTGAAGTACATCGAATACGCCAGCAAGATCGATCACGGTCTATTGCCCGGCAGCTTCTTCAACCCACATGGTGAGTACGCCTATCTGTTCGGCTTCGAGGGAATGAGCATGTTCTTTGCCCTCTACTTCACCATGACCGGCATTCACGGCTTTCATGTCTTGGTGGGCATGGGGCTCATAACCTGGATCTTTCTGAAGGGCCGCAAGGGCCACTTCCACGCCAAGTACTACACGCCAGTGGACCTGGTCGGCCTGTATTGGCACCTGGTGGACTTGATCTGGATCTTCCTCTTCCCACTGCTCTATCTCGTGCCATGACAACTACGCAAGCACCCATGGATTCTCACTCTGCCGACGATGGAGCCCACAGCGAAGAGGGCCACAAGCATCATATCTGCAGCACTGCCACCTTCTTGGCGGTGTTCGTAGCCCTGCTCATCTTCACGGCGGTCACCGTTGGCATTGCGCAATTCGATTTTGGCAGCGGCAACATGCTCATTGCCATGGCGGTGGCCTCGGTCAAAGCCTCACTGGTGATGGCAATCTTCATGCACCTGCGCTGGGATACCCCCATCAACAACATCTTTTTCATTTCCAGCTTCTTGTTCCTGGGACTGTTTTTTCTGTTCACCTTTGCTGATCTGACTGCCCGTGCCGACCTGGAGCCCATCAACAATCGACGGGCCCCATTGGAGCCTGGCCAGATTTATCGGGGTGATCCGAGCGGAGAAGCGTACTTCGAGAACCTACAAAAGTGGAAGGATGGCGGCGCCGACAGCCATGACCACTAGTCACAGCTTTCGCCACCACGCCTTGCACCTGTTGAGATAACCCTGGAAGTTGCCTACCTACATAGCCGCCTGCCGCAGGAGGCGAGGGTCGTGTTCTATGCTCCAGCCGGCCCGGAGCAGGCCTTGCAGTCTGTACCCGCTGAGCTGCACTCGCATGTACAGCTAACCGAGTTCCAGATCCTGCTGCCCTGTGAAGAGTCCAGCCTGCAGCCCATCACCGTGGCCCAGTGCCAGGAAGGCCTGCCCGCCACCCTGCGCATGGCACCGGCCATGTGGCAGATCCCCGGCCAGGCCATGGACCTGCAGGTGGCCATCCCCTACCTGGCCAATCTCATAGGTGAAGCGGCAGAACCCAGCCTTCGCTTCATGATCCAAAGCGCCCGGCTGGTCATGGCCATGCTGGAAGCCGGGGACTTTGCCCCAGCGCAAAAGCCCGGCAACCTGCGCTTCCTGCCCTATTGGACCGAGTCCTCACTGCACTGCCTTTCAGCCCTGGCCGAAGTGGCACCAGAATCCATGCTCACCGCCCGCTTCGCCGCCGGCGAAGAACCGGTCTACGGCGTGACACCGCGCAATCTGGCCATCAGTCTGGTGGGCCACGCCCTGGACGCCTGTGCCGAAGGCTTCCAGGCCAGGCACACCCAAGCCGAGCGGCCACCGCGCAACTACTGGCATACCAAACCCAAGCCGGTGCTCACCATCATGGCGCCGGAAGAAGAGCTGGAGGAAGGAGTGCCCTGGGCCATCCAGCTGCTGTTTGCGCCGGTGCCAGGTCTGCCCCTGTATCTCAGCCTGGACCAATGCCGGGATCGGGTGGCCAACAGTCTGTTTCCCGAGAACCTCACCGCCGACACCCTGGAAGACATGGAGTTCCGGCTGGAGAGCATTGCCCGACGCGCGCCAGTGTTCCGCCGGGCGATGAACATGGTGGATGGCAAGGCCTCCCTCAATGCCCAGGAACTGGATCAGATCCTGGATCATCTGCCCTTGCTGGAGGCGGAGAACTTTGACATCACCCTGCCGGGCTTCCAACGCATGCACCGCATTGCGGCCAAGGTCAGCCTGACCGAGGAAGATGATGGCACGGAGGGCCCGCGCCCCTGGTTCAACTTTAACTGGACCCTGGCCCTGGGTGACATTCAACTCAGTGACGAAGACATCGACAAACTGTCCAAGTCCCGTTCCCCCCTGGTGCATCTGGAAAGCGGCCCTGTTCTCCTGACTCCCAAGGATCGCAAAGCACTGGAAGAGTTCGTCAAGCGGGTGGACGAATCCGGACACCGCATCAGCTTTTTCGAAGCCCTGCGCCTGCGTCTGGGTGGTGCCACCCACCTGCATGGCCTGGCCTTGGAAACCCTGGAAAGCAGCCCGCGGCTGGATCATCTGGTGAAGTGCCTGGAACAAGCGCGAGCGGTGGAAGACCGAGCCGTGCCACCAGGATTCGTCGGCGAACTGCGTCACTATCAGGCCCGTGGCCATGCCTGGGTCTACTACCTCATTGATCAGGGCTTTGGCGCCTGCCTGGCCGACGACATGGGTTTGGGTAAAACCATTCAAGCCATCACCGTCATGCTGGATTGGCGACGACGCAATCCGGAGGTGGCACCCAAGCCCATCCTGGTCATTTGTCCGGTGAGCGTCCTGGGCAACTGGCGCCGCGAGGTCAACCGCTTTGCGCCGGAACTGGAAGTGGTCATGCACCACGGCAAGGGCCGACCGCGCAAGGCCGAGGAATTTGCCGCAACCACCATGCAGGCCAGCATCATCCTGACCAGCTACAGCTTGCTGCAAAGAGATGATGAGCTGTTCCAGGCCTTCGCCTATGGCGGCGTCATCCTGGATGAAGCGCAGAACATCAAAAACCCCAACACGCGACAGTCGAAAGCCGCGCGGGCCCTGAACGGTGCCTTCCGGCTAGTGCTCACTGGCACGCCGCTGGAAAACCGCCCGTTGGATCTCTGGTCCATCATGGACTTCCTCAACGAAGGCTTGTTGGGCACCAAGTCCCACTTCATCAAGACCCTGGAGCATCCGATCATCCGGCAGCAGAGTTCCAGCCGCGCTGGAGTGTTGGCCAAACTGGTGCGCCCCTTCGTGCTGCGACGCCTGAAGACCGACCCTGACATCATCAGCGATCTGCCAGAGAAGACCGAGCAGGTTGTGGTCACCGGCCTCACCAAGGAACAGATCCGCCTCTACGAACAAACCGTGCAAAAGGGTTTGGACGCGGTGGAGAACTCCTTGGAGGGTATCCAGCGCCGGGGAGCCATTCTCACCACCCTGCTGCGCCTGAAGCAGGTCTGCAACCACCCAGCCCACTTCCACAGCGACGGCTCACCATTGGATGGCCGTTCGGCCAAGTTGGATCTGCTCACCGAAATGCTGGAAGAGGCCCTGGCGGAAGGCGACCGCTGCCTGGTCTTCACCCAGTTCAAGGAAATGGGCACCTTGCTGAAGACCCACGTGGAGAACCACTTGAACGAGAAGGCCCTGTTCCTGCACGGCGGCACGCCGCAGAAGGATCGGGAAACCATGGTGAACAACTTCCAGGAAGGCGCCGAAGAAGGGCCAAAGATCTTTGTGCTCTCCCTGAAAGCAGGTGGTACCGGTTTGAACCTGACCCAGGCCAATCGGGTCTTCCACTATGATCGTTGGTGGAACCCAGCTGTGGAAGATCAGGCTACAGACCGAGCCTTCCGCATTGGTCAGCGCCGCAATGTCTTCGTGCACAAGTTTGTCTGCACCGGCACGTTGGAAGAGCGCATCCAGACCATGCTGGAGCAAAAACGTGAAGTGGCCAACTCGCTGCTGGGCGCCGGCGAAGGTTGGATCACTGAGCTGAGCAACGAGGAACTGCGGCGCCTGCTGGTCCTGGACCAAAGTGAGGCCATGGAATGAAGGACCGCATACCCGTGTCCTTGAGCGAGCGCTGGCGCCGGGAAGCCGCCCGTGGCCTGGACGAAAAATTGCTGGAGGAAGGTCTGAACACCCTGCCCTCCATTCGCAGCTCGCAGGTGCGGATTCGGCCCGGCTCCATTCATGCCGAGATCGAAGGCATCATGGGCTCCATTCACGAAGTGAACATCCAGACACCGGTGCTGCCCAACAAGATCTGGCCCCAGGTAGTGCGGGTGCTACGCCGCTCCGCCAAGATGCTGGAGGCCCTGAGTGCCGGCAAGGTTCCTCGTTCCTTCGACCGCCTGGTGGGCCGCATCGCCGGTGAAGCCATCTTCCCGGAAAGCCGCCGGGTGACCTACGCCTGTAGCTGCGCTGACGCTGAGCGGCCCTGCCGTCACATCGTCGCCGTGCACGAGCTGTTCGCCCGCCGCCTGGAGGACAAGCCCTGGGAGCTGCTCATCATGCGCGGTGTCAACCTGGGTGAACTCCTGGACAAGGCCCGCAGCCCCGCCCCTGACGAGGATTTGCCGCCCCTCTCCTTCGGCACCCACGAGGAGCCCATCCTGTTCCCTGAGGGGGAAGAAGGCGACCTGGACACTATATTGAGTCGGGGCCAGACCATCAGGTTGCTCGGGGTGTATTCGCCCCAGGTCAATGAGGCGACAAACTGGGCCCTGCAGACATACATTGCTGGAGACCCGGCAATAGATGAGGACTCCGCAGGATAGCCCCTTTTTTTGTTGCTTGCCGGGCCTGGATGCCCACCCTTTGCTGCAGCACGGTTCTAGATTCGATACTGACATCGCAAGGTCATTGAATTGCTCGCTATAGCCTCAGACTTATCCAATAACTTCACCTCCAGCAACTTCGGCATTGCGGCACTGATCGTCTTTGGCCTGGCCTACTTCCTGGTGGTGACGGAGGACCTGGTCAAGTTGCGCAAGTCCAAGCCCGTGGTCATGGCTGCTGGCATCATCTGGATCCTGGTGGCCTGTGTCTATGGTGCCTTGGATCAAGAAACCATCACCGCCATTTGCACACATCATAAGCTGGCGGAACCGGAAACCTACAGTGCGGGCGACCTCATCGACTACCTGGTGCACCACCATGTGGCTGACTTTGGCGCCCTGTTCCTGTTCTTGATGGTGGCCATGACCTACATCAGCGCCATCGCCGAGCGCAATGTGTTCCTGCGCATCAATGCCTGGCTGGTGTCCGCTGGATTTAGCCTGCGCACCGTCTTCTGGACCACGGGGCTCTTGGCCTTCATCATCTCGCCCATTGCTGACAACCTGACCACCGCCCTGGTCATGGGTGCGGTGGTGGTCACGGTGGGCGGAACGCGCATGCGCTTCATCGCCGCCTCCTGTGCCAATGTGGTGGTGGCTGCCAATGCCGGCGGTGCCTTCTCGCCCTTCGGCGACATTACCACCCTGATGGTCTGGCAGGAGGGCCACGTCCACACCGGAGAGTTCTTGCAGCTGGTGGTTCCCTCCATCGTCAACTGGCTGGTGCCCGCCTTCTTCATGTCCTTTGCCGTGCCCAAGGACTTGCCGCCACCACTGAAGGAAGAGGTGAAGCTCAAGGACGGCTGGTGGCTGGTCATCCTGATGTTCCTGTGCACCATCGCCACCGCGGTGGCCTTCCATGCGCTGCTGCACCTGCCGCCCTTCCTGGGCATGACCACCGGCCTGGGCTTCTTCTTCATCTACGGCTACTGGCGGCGCATGCATGACCTGCGCCGGCGCAAGGATCAGCCTCTGGACGTGCTACGCAACGTGGCGGAAGTGGAATGGGACACCCTGTTGTTCTTCTTCGGCGTCATCATGTGCGTGGGTGGCCTACGCGAGATGGGCTACTTGGCCATTGCCGCCGAATACCTCTACGTGGACATGGGGCCCTTCTGGGCCAACGTCTCCATTGGCGGCATCTCCGCCGTGCTGGATAACGTGCCGGTGATGTTTGCCGTTTTGGGTATGGAGCCCCACATGGGCGACAGCGAAAGCGTGGTCTTGTACCAATGGCTGCTGGTCACCCTCACTGCCGGTGTGGGTGGCTCCCTGCTGTCGGTGGGCTCCGCCGCCGGCGTTGCCCTCATGGGCACGGCCCATGGCAAGTACACCTTTGGTTCCCACATCAAGTGGCTGCCGGTGATTGCCCTGGGCTACGCCGCATCCATCTACACCCACCACTTGATGAACTCTCCCGCGGTCACACCTTAGCAAGCATGACCACCTCGGTGTACGTCCACGTACCCTTCTGCGTAGTGAAGTGCGGCTACTGCGACTTCAACTCCTACACCGTGGACGGGCCCGAGCCGCTGGACCAGTTCCTTCTTGGCCTGGACCAGGAACTGCGCTTGGCCCCGCTGCCGAAGAAGGCGCCGACCATCTTTATCGGTGGCGGCACCCCCACCTACCTGGACCAGGAACGCTTTGCGCAGATGCTGGAAATCCTCAACCAGCACCTGGACCTGCATTCTTGCGCCGAGGTGACCATGGAGGCCAACCCGGAAAGTGTCACCGCCGCCAAAGCTGACCTGGCCAGGCAAGCAGGCATCAACCGCATCAGCATTGGTGCCCAGAGTTTTGCCACGGACAAACTGCGCTTTCTGGACCGGGCGCACAGCGCTGAGCAGACCAGGCAGGCCTTCCATACCTTTCGCGAAGCGGGCTTTGGCAACATCAGTCTGGATCTGATCTTTGGTCTGCCTGGGCAGAGCCTGGCACAGTGGCAAGACGACCTGCAACAGGCATTGGCCCTGCAACCGGATCACCTGTCCTGCTACAGCCTCACCTATGAACCGGGCACTCGTCTGCACCGTGACCTGAAGCAAGGTCGAGTGCAGGTCTGCGACGAGGACCAAGACCGGGAAATGTTCCTGTTCACCCGGGACCACTTGGCGGAGCATGGCTTCACCGCCTACGAGGTGAGCAACTTCGCCGGCCAAGGCGGGCCCTGCATGCACAATGATCACTATTGGCTGCAAGGCGATTACATCGGTATCGGCCCGGGTGCGGCGGAACACCGGCGGGGTGTTCGCCACACCAACCTGAAAGCCCTGCAGGCCTGGGCGGACAGCCTGGCAAAGGGCTTGCGGCCGGTGGCCAGTGCGGAAACCCTGAGCCTGCGGCAACGGGCGGCAGAGGCCCTGTGGCTGGGCATCCGCCGTAAGGCTGGCATTGCCTTGCCGGCCATTGAGCAGCGGCTGGGGATTCCGCTGCAGACCATCTTCCAAGACTGCCTGGAGAAACTTTGCAAACAGGGGTACGTAACCCTTCAGGACTCCCACCTATCCTTGACGAAGGAAGGGTTGCTGTTCGCCAACACGGTGGGCGAAACCTTTCTCACCGGTTACCAAGAACCCTCACTCTCATGATGAAGTTGAAATCCCTCACCCTGTGCCTGCTCTGCTCCCTGTTGCTACCCTCCTGCTTCCTGGCTCGGGGCAATGTGAATGAGCCCTTGCCGGTGGAAGCCATCAAGAGCCTGCAACCGGGTACGACCACTGCCAAGGATGTGGTGGAGGCCCTTGGTGCGCCGGGCGAAGTGGTGCAGTTGGGCAAGCGTTCCGCTTATCGCTACGACTACAGCTCCAGCAAGCGCGCTGGCCTGCTTCTCATCATCGTCATCCTATTCAACGAGGACACCCGACAGGACCGGGTTTGGTTGTTCTTCGACGAAAACCAGGTGCTCACCCATGTGGGCTCCACCTTCAGTGGCCACCGCACCCAGTACTCCATGCCCTGGGAAGACATCCACGAAGAAGATGACCGCAAAGAAGCTGATCAGTACCGCCAAGGGCTGTAGCAGGACATATCTTTGAAGATCTTGTCCATTATCCCACTGCTGCTGCTGTTGCCCCTTCTCGGTGGCTGCCTCTCAGTGAGCTACAACTACTCTCGTGTCAATGTGCACGAGCCGGTAGAAGATGGCAGCTTCCAGAACCTGTTCCAGCAATACCTTGACCAATCAACCGGCGTTGAGCTGCAACACTGCATGGACAGCCTGGGCGCTCCCAACCTGGTTTGGGAATCTCCCAAGGGCCTGGCCCTGGCCTATGTGTGGCAAGATCAGAGCAGCTGGGGTTTCAACATCAGCTATTCCTTCGAGCGCTTCATCAGTGCTCGCTTCGACTTCAGCAATCTGGATCAGAACCTGAACGGCTTGGTGCTGCTGTTTGATGACGGCCTGCAGTTGTTGGAACTGCGCCGCGGCTACATCAGCCAGATCATCAATGAAGTGGGTCGGACGCGGCCGGCGGCGATGGCAGAGTAGACTGAGGGGGTAACCGTTGCGGGTTTTCTCGCACAGCTTGGCAGAAGACACCCACTTGAAGACCTTGGCGAAGGGTGTAGCATGCCAAGATTCCGAACATTCAACCTCATCTTTTTCCTTGGGAGACAGTGCATCATGTTAATCAAGTGCACCATTCACAATGGTATCGTCGATTTTCAGAAGGCTGTCGAAATTGATACGGTCGATGGAGTCGAGTACGTAGTTGTGTCCAACGTGTTGATCCAGAAAAATGCCTTGAAGGTCTATGCCGTGGGTCGCAAGGAGGGGAAATTACTCGTCGAACTCCCTGTCGAAAGCGACAGCGGAAGTTGGCAAATTTGGATCAACGAGGATCAAGTTCTCCAATGGGACAAAGTCACCTCGTGATCCTCACGGACCGGGAAATCAAGCTTGCTCTTCAGTCAGGGCGTATGGTGATCGATCCACAGCCGAGCGAAAACCTCTATAGCTCATCTTCCGTAGATCTCACCTTGGATAACAAGGTCCGTAGATGGATCGAGCAGCCAGCCGGGGTCGATCTCAAGTTGGCACCGGGCAAAGAGGGCTACAACCACACAAAGATTCAAGGGGGGCTTACTGAGCTCGTAGAGGCAGTAGAAGGGGGTTTCACCATCAGACCTCACGAGTTCTTCTTGGCATGGACCATCGAGCGGGTCACATTGCCTGTGGAATATGGCATAGCGGCGCGCGTTGAAGGCAAGAGTTCGCTGGGTCGCATCGGGATTGGCGTTCATGTGACTGCACCAACCATCCACGCTGGGTTTGGTGGAAAAATCCAATTAGAAATCTGCAACCATGCTCCAAACCCTGTGACCCTTACGCCGGGTATGAAGATCTGCCAACTCATTTTTGAGCTGACCATGGGTACACCCGAGATGGCTTACTCGGGACAGTTTCACGGGCAGCAAGCCAGCTAGAAGAAAAAACCTTACAGGTCCTTCACTTCCTTGACCATGTCCTGAAGGGCAGCTTTGGCATCGGCAAATACCATCAAGGTGTTGTTCTTGTCAAACAAGGGGTTCTTGATGCCGGCGTAGCCGGGGCTAAGGCTGCGCTTGACCACCACCACTGTCTGCGCCTCGTCCACATCCAGGATGGGCATGCCAAAGATGGGACTGTTGTTGTCTTCGCGGGCAGCAGGGTTCACCACATCGTTGGCGCCCAGCACCAACACCAAGTCCGTACTCTTGAAGTCGCCGTTGATGCGCTCCAGTTCGAACAGCTGTTCGTAGGGCACGTCGGCTTCGGCCAACAACACATTCATGTGGCCAGGCATGCGACCGGCCACCGGATGGATGGCATAGCGCACCTTGGTGCCACGCTCCTCCAGTTCTTCCGCCAGTTCACGTACGGTATGTTGAGCCTGGGCCACCGCCAGGCCGTAACCCGGCACTACGATGACCGAGGTGGCGGCGTCCAGCAACATGGCTACCTCTTCGGCAGAGGTCTCCTTGATGTTTTGGTAATCCCGAGAGTCCTCTGCCTGGGCGTCATCGCCAATGCCACCCAGCAAGACGTTGCCCAGGGAGCGGTTCATGGCCTTGCACATGATGCGGGTAAGAATCAAACCGGAAGCACCAACCAGCGCACCAGCCACCACCAGCAACAGATTCTGGATGACAAAGCCGCTGGCCGCGGCGGCCAGACCTGAGTAGGAGTTCAGCAACGCCACCACCACAGGCATGTCCGCACCACCAATGGGTATCACCAAAAGGGCACCCAGCACACCGGAGATGAGCAACAGCATGAAGGAGGCAAAGAACAGGCCAGATCCGGAATCCGCCGCCAAGACCAACCAAAGTGAACAGGCCAACAGGGACAGGGCCAGAGCGGCGTGAAGCGAGTGGCGCGCACTGCCAGCAAAGGGATGAGTGATCTTCTTGCCGCTGAGTTTCAGGTAGGCCACCGCCGAGCCAGTGAGAGTGGCTGCACCAATCAAGATGCTCAGCGGGATGGTGATGGCGATGCCGGCGGAAGGCATCATCTCCGCCAGGCTTTGGTTCTCCTGGCTCTGCGACTGGATCGCCACAAAGGCAAGGCCAACAAACATAGATGCGGCGCCACCCAAGCCATTGAAGGCAGCCACCAACTCGGGCATCTGCGTCATCTGCACCCGACCGGCAAGATAGACACCCACCACCAGACCAATGACCAAACCAATGCCCACCATGAACCAGCTCAAGGCCCCGGCTTCCACCAACACCGTGGCGATGGCGACGAGCATACCCAATGCTGCCATCTGGTTGCCGGAGCGGGCGGTGCGCACACCGCCCAACCGCTTCACCCCCCAGATGAAAAGAGCCGCAGCCACCAGATAGAGATAGGTGAACAAGGGGTCGACAGCGGCGTCTGAAGAGTGGCCCGTTTCAATGATGATACTTAGCACTGCAGGGGCTCCTCTATTGGCGTTTCTTCTTGCTGCCGAACATGGAAAGCATGCGATCTGTCACCATGAAGCCACCCACCACATTGATGGTGGCCAGGATCAGAGCCAGCAAGCCCAGGATCAGGGCAAAGCCCGGTTCATCTGCCTTCAGGGAAAGGATAGCTCCCACCACCGTCACCCCGGAGATGGCATTGCTGCCAGACATCAGCGGCGTGTGCAGGGTTGGCGGCACCTTGGTGATGATTTCAAAACCCACCACCGAGGCCAGGACGAAGACAAAGAATGCAATTTCGAATGACAACGATTCCATTAGCTTGCTCCCTTGGAAGATAGGGCTTCGGCGGCACCGGCATGACTCACTTCGCCGGCTTTGGTCACCAGGGTGGCGGTAAGAATTTCGTCCTCCCAGTCCGGCTGGAACTGTGCATCCTTGATCAGCAACTCCAGGAAACAGTTGATGTTCCGGGCATACATTCGGCTGGCATCATGGGCCACCTGACCGGGCAGGTTCGCCCGGCCGATGACCTTGACACCGTGTAAGATAACATCTTCGCCGCGCACACTGCCCTCCACATTGCCACCGCTTTCCACGGCCATGTCGACAATGATGGAGCCGGGCTTCATGACCTTGATCATTTCGTCCCAGACCAACACCGGAGCCTTGCGGCCGGGGATCATGGCGGTGGTGATGACCACATCGGCAGTGGATATGTGATCGGTCAGCACCTGCTTTTGGTGCTTCTTATATTCGTTGGAGGTTTCCTTGGCGTAACCACCGGTGGTCTCCGACTGTGGCGGCTCACCGGTATCCACGAAACTGGCACCCAGGCTTTCCACCTGCTCCTTGACCGCTGATCGAATGTCATTGGCTTCCACCACAGCGCCCAGTCGGCGGGCGGTGGCAATGGCTTGCAGACCGGCCACGCCAGCACCCAGCACCAACACTCGGGCCGGCGGCACTGTGCCCGCCGCCGTCATCAGCAAGGGGAAGAAGCGCGGCAAGTTGGCGGCAGCCAACAAAACAGCCTGGTAGCCGCCGGCGGTTGCCTGGCTGCTGAGCACATCCATCTTTTGCGCCCGAGTGATGCGTGGCATCAGGTCCATGGCAAAGGTCATCACCCCGGCTTCAGCCAGGGCTTGCACCACCGGCAAGTTTTGCATGGGGTGCAGGCCGCAGATCAGAGCAGCGCCTTGCTTGCAGTTGGGGGCGATGTCCGGTTGCGGCGCGTTGATGGCCAGGATCAGGTCCGCCGTGGCCATGGCCGAGCCGGACACAAGTTCAGCACCGGCATCACTGTAGGCGGCATCGGGAAACCCAGCCGCCTCACCGGCACCGGCCTCTACTTGCACCGTGAGCCCCAGCTTGACCATGGACTTCACGGTTTCTGGTGTGCTGGCAACTCGAGTTTCGTGCGGTGCTGTTTCTTTGCTGACGAAGGCAACAACCATGCTAGACCTTTCCTTAAGTGGGATCACACTTCTGGTTTGCGCGGATCGTATGCCAAGCAGCGCTCAGAAGCCAAAGTGCATTCCTGACTCCAGGGCCAGTCAATCTTCGGCCAGTGGTTCGGATTTTCCGCACCAAGCAGTAGGCTCTCCAGGCAGATGGCAACAGCATTCGCAACTCAACTCGGCCAACGCATCCTGGACGGCCAGGCGCCGGTGGTGGTGGGCCTGGATCCCCGAATCGAGGCCCTCCCGCACGACTTGCTGGCCAACCTATCGGCACCCCAGCGCATCGCCGCCTTCTACCAGGAGGTCCTGCCCCAATTGGCACCTCACGTACCGGTGGTGAAGCCCAACATTGCCTTCTTTGAGCGCTATGGCAGCGAGGGCTACGCCGCCTATGAGCAAACCTGCCGCCGCGCCCAGGATCTGGGCATCCTGGTGATCGGCGACATCAAGCGGGGCGACATCGGCAGCACCGCCGAGGCCTATGCGGAGGGCCATTTTCAGCACACCGACGCGGTGACCCTGCACCCTTACCTGGGTAGCGATTCCATCGAGCCCTTCCTCAAGTGCTGCCGCAGGGACGGCAAGGGAGTCTTCATCCTGGTGCGCACCAGCAACCCATCCGCCACCGAACTGCAGGCCCTGGAAACCCCCCAGGGCAGCCTCTCCGAGGCGGTGGCCGGGGCGGTGCATCGCTGGGGTCAGGGAGTCGCCGATGAATCGGGCTACTCTGCGGTAGGTGCTGTAGTAGGAGCAACTTACAGCGATGAGCTTGCGACGCTTCGGGGCCTGATGCCGCAGGCCTGGCTGCTCCTGCCCGGGGTTGGAGCGCAGGGCGCCAAGGTGGAGTCCTTGCGGGCCGCCTTCGATGCCCAGGGCCTGGGCGCCCTGATCTCCCAAAGCCGCGGCGTCATGCACTGCTTTGCAGCAACGGATTCTGACTGGCGGGAACAGTGCGGGCAAGCCGCCGAAGCCTTTGCCCATCAGGTCAAGACCATGCTGGGCATGGCTGGCAGCAAGGGGCAACCCTAATCAAGATGGTCAGCCTGCGCCAAATTCCCATCCGCAACATCGGCTCCTCTGACATGCACCTGCGCTACCTGGATGAGGACCCGGATCTGCAGCCCTTTTTGGGGGTGCGACCCCGCAACGCCGAAGACCTGCTGCGCCGCGCGCCCATGAGTGCCCGGCGTCTGGTGTCGCCAGAGAGTCTATCCCAGGTTCTGCTGGACTATGCCCGGGATCATGACGCCCCAGAGGAAGCCCTGGCCAATGCGGAAGCTCTGGCAGACGGCGATACCAAGGTCATTGTCACCGGGCAGCAGCCGGGCTTGTTTGGCGGCCCCCTCTACACCCTGCACAAGGCAGCCACCGCCGTGCGCCTGGCCCAGGAACTGAACGCCCTGCCCAACGCGCCTCGGGTGGTGCCGGTGTTTTGGAACCACTCCGACGACCACGACCTGGACGAAACCAACCGGGCCTTTCTGGTGAACGGCAACCTGGAAGTGCAACGCCTGCGCCTGGATTTGGATCGCCGGGGCGAACCCATCCACAACATTGGCCTGGGTGGCCACAGCATGGATCACGTGTTGGCGGCAGTGGGGGACATGCTGCCGCAAAGCGAGTTCAAGGAATCCACCCTGGATCTCTTCCGCCCGCGAACATCTTCCGAGCACTTTGGTGATCAACTTGCCCGGCTGCTCTTCCACCTATTCGGCCGCCATGGCTTGCTGGTCATCGAGCCCCGCCGCCTGCCGCCAGAAGCCTTCGATGTGCTGCCCCGCTGGTGGGATCAGGCAGTGGAAATCCGCGCCCAGGCCAAATCCACCATGGAGATCCTGGCTGAGCAAGACATGGACGTGAGCCTGGATCCCAGCGCCACCTTGATGTTTCAAAACCAGGGCAGCCGGCGCCTGCCCATGTCCGAGGGCGACCCGGTGACTCGCCCCACGGACCTGAGTCCCGGCGTCTTGTTGCGACCGCTTTGGCAGGATGCCTGCCTGCCCAGCATTGGCTTTGTGGTGGGGCCGGGTGAATTGGGCTACTTGTCGGTAGCCGGTCCTCTCTACCGCAAACTGGGTGTGCCCATGCCGGTGATTGTGCCTCGGGCCTCCTTGACTCTGGTGGAACCTTCCCAGGCCAAACAACTGAAGAAATTTGCCTGGGACATCACCGACCTGAGTGTGGGGCCGGAGCGCCTGGCGGAGAGGTTGTCGCAGAACAAGGAGGAACAGGACAAGGAGGTCCTGGGGCAGCTATCGCGACAGGTAAAAGGTGAGTTGGGGGATTTGGCCAAGGCCATCCGCGAACTGGAACCACAAATGCTGCGGGCAGTGGAACGCACCAAGAGCAAGGTGGTGGAGGAGTTGGACAAGCTGGCTTTGAAGCTGCGCAACTCACGCAACAATCGTCTGGGCACAGGTGCCCGTCAGGTGCGGCGGCTCTGCAGCACCCTGCGACCTCGCGGCAGGTTGCAGGAAAGAGTGCTCACCAGCCTTCCCTACCTGATCTCCCATGGTCCCGAACTTGGTGACCACCTGGTGGCTGCTGCTGACCCCTTCACCAGCAAACACGGAGTACTGGAACTATGACCCAGGCAAAGACGGCCATGGATGTCTTGGTATTGGCGGCGCACCCCGATGATGCTGAATTTGCCTGCGCCGGCATCATCCTCAAACTGGTGGCTGCAGGCCGCCGGGTGGCCATCGTCGACTTGACCATGGGCGAAATGGGCACCAATGGAGACGCGGCGTCCCGGCAGCAAGAATGCCAGGCCGCCAGCAAACTTCTGGCAGTTGCGGAGCGCCGCAATCTAGCCCTTGCCGATGCCCATCTGCGTGACGACGAGGCCTGTCTGCTTCCCTTGGTGCAGGTGCTGCGAGAGCTGCGTCCCCAGATGCTGCTGGCGCCGGCCAGCCAGGATCTGCATCCAGACCATGTGGCCACCCATCACCTGGCCCGCCGGGCCTTCTTTCTATCCGGCCTGGCCAAGTTTCAACCCAAACTGGGCGCCCCCTGCAGACCCCGTCTCTGCGCCTATTACCCTGGTAACAGCCCAATCCAGCCCAGCCTCTGCGTCGACATCTCTGCCCAATTGGCCCGCAAGCAACAGGTTATCCAGTGCTACCAGAGCCAGGTTGGGCTCAAGGATGCCAGCCATCTGGCAGGCAAGATGGATCACCTGCAGCGGGTGGCTGCCCGGGACCGCTTCTACGGCAGCATGATGGGGTGGCAGGCGGCGGAACCCCTGCTGCTGGACGGCCCGGTGCCGGTGCAGGACTTGTTGAGTCTGCTGGACTCCACCAGCGAGGATGCCTAAGTTTCTTCTTGGAGGCCTAGCAATGATAAAGACGGCGGTAATCAACCAGAAGGGTGGGGTGGGCAAGACCACCACCACAGTCAACCTGGGTGCAGCCTTGGCACAGCTAGGCAAGCGGGTGCTCCTGTTGGACATGGATCCCCAGGCCAACATGACCCTGCACCTGGATCGACTCCCGGACATGGAAGCAAAGACCATGACCAGCTTGATGGTGGACGATGCCCCCTTGCATGAAATGGTGGTGCCCACAGCCAGCGAAAACCTGTTCCTGGTCCCCGCTGACACCTCCCTCTCAGGAGTGGAGCAGGTTCTGGCCAACCGCATCGGCCGGGAAACCATCCTGCGGGAAGCCTTGCAGGCCTACGCCCAACTGGATCAGGATGGCCAACCTGCCTTCGACTTCGTCCTCATGGACTGCCCGCCAGCACTGGGCGTGCTTTCCGCCAATGCCCTGGTCTGCGCTGACGAAGTTATTGTCCCCATGCAGGCGGAATACTTTTCCCTGCAAGGGATGGCCAAACTCATGGAGGTCATGGAGTTGGTCAAGAATCGCCTGAACCCAGTGCTGACGCCGGCCATCATCCTGCCCTGCATGGTTGACCTGCGCACCAACTTGAGCTCGGAAGTCTTGCATGAACTGAAGCAACACTTCGGCCCCATCCTCTCCGACACCTACGTGCGCTCCAATGTCAAGTTGGCGGAAGCCCCCAGCTTTGGCCGCACTATTTTTGAGCACGCGCCGGACTCCAACGGCGCCAAGGATTACCTGAAGATTGCCACCAACTATCTATCCCGCCACCTGGAACAGGTGCCGGCAGCAGACGCTGAGGTTGAGACAGAGACTCCCGCTGAAACAGTGACTCCGGCAGAGGTAGAGGTAAAGGTTGTGCCGACGGAAGAAGCTGTGTCCGCAGCAGAAGAGGGCCCCGAGCCTGACCCGGTGCCAGAGACCAACCCAGCGCCTGAGGCAGAATCCGAAGCCAGCGCCTAACAGGCCGTTGAAGAAGTGCTAAGGCACCGGCAGAAAATGCCGATAGGAAGCCCTATGGCTTCCGACCACCTGGATCACCTGGAGAATGATTTGCTCAAGAGCTTGAGCGAGATCTGTGGCCAGATGGAAGAGATCTGCGAACAGTCGGGCTTTATGGATCCCGATCAGGTGATGGAGTGCATAGGGGAACAAAAACAGGCTGTTGAATCGGCTGTAGCACAACTGCTCGGTGCGCTTGGCGACGAGGACCTCCAACCCGCAGACATGAACCAGGCGGTAATGAACGTCACGGATTGCCTGCTCGCTGAAAAACCCAAGGGGCTCATCCTGCGGCTGCGGCTGCAACCAAACCTGCCCGATCTGTTGGTGACGCAAAAGCACCTGGAAGCCTGCCTGTTGCGCGCACTGTCCAACACTGCCAGGTATTTGAGCGAGCCAACGGAGTTGTTCCTACAGACATCCTGGGAGAAGGAGCAGGTTCTGCTAACGCTGTCGGGCCACAAGAACGGCTCAGCCAGCAACCCATACAGCCTGGAAGATCAGTTGCTGTCCCTGCAGGACATCCTGACCGAGGCCGATGGCAGCCTGTGGGTGGACGAGAAGAATGGACTGGTAGAAGTCAGCCTTTGCTTGCCCAGCCAGACCACTGCCAACCTGCCCTTCCCACCACGCTCGTGAGCGAGGTGGGAAAGGCGGGTTAGCAATGCTTGTGCAGACCCGTAGAATCAGGGCATGCCTGAGTCCCCGTTAAAGATCGGCGTTGTTTGCTACCCAACTGTCGGCGGCAGTGGTGTCATCGCCACTGAGATGGCGCGTCATGCGGCTGCCGCTGGACATGAAGTTCACCTCCTGAGCTACGCCAAGCCAGCTCGATTTACCGAGGCCACCGCAAACCTGCATTACCACAACGTTGAGGTTTCTGCCTACCCGCTGTTCCGCTACCCACCCTATGACCTGGCCCTGGCCACTCGCATGTTGGAAGTGCATGAAGCGGTAAAGCTAGACCTGTTTCATGTGCACTACGCCATACCGCATGCAATCAGCGCCTACTTGGCACGCAACATGGCCACGGATAAGTTGCGCTATCTCACTACCTTGCATGGCACGGACATCACCATTGTTGGTGCGGATCCCTCCTACACCAGGCCAACCAAATTTTCGATTCAGGAATCGGATGCTGTCAGTGCCGTGAGCAACTTCTTGGCGGAACAAACCAAGGTTCAATTTGGCATTCAAAAGCCCATCCATGTGATTCCCAACTTTGTCAACACCCAGCGTTATCAGCCAGGCAGTGAGGGTCGCTACTACCAGCGGGCAGATGAAGAACGAGTGCTGGTGCATGTCAGCAACCTACGCCCGGTAAAGCGGGTGTCCGACGTTATCCGGGCCTTTGCCAGAATCGCCAACAAGCTTCCGGCGCGGTTGCTCGTGTTGGGCGAAGGGCCTGACAAGGAACATGCCTGCGCAGTGGCAACGGATCTGGGTTGCCTGGACCGGATTGAATTTGTCGGCAATGTAGATGCCACCGAGACCTATCTCAGCAATGCTGACCTGTTCCTGATGGCTTCCGAAACCGAAAGTTTTGGTCTCTCCATGTTGGAAGCCATGAGTTGTGGGGTGCCATGCGTCAGCACGGATGTTGGAGGCATCCATGAGGTATTGGGCGAAACCGGCAGCATGGTGAGCTTGGGGAACACTGAGCAAATGGTAGATGCCGCCATGCCGTATTTAACCGACGAATCCTTGCACCGCAAAGCCAGCTTGGCTGCTCGGCAACGGGCTGTGGATTGCTTTGATGAAAGCAAGGTCATGCAGCAATACTTCCAGGTTTACCAATCCCTGCGGACTGGCAGTTGAGATACTACTTTGACCACAATGCCTGCACGCCGGTAGACCCTCGGGTATTGCAGTGCTTTCTGGAAACGGAGAGAGGGGTAAGCGCCAACCCCGGAAGCTTGCACGGCAGTGGCAGGAAGGCTCGGGCTGTCGTTGAACTTGCGCGGGATCGCTGTGCCAATGCTCTGGGTGTGCCAACAGATGCCGTTGTCTTTGTCTCCGGTGGCACCGAAGCCAACAACATGGTGATTGCTGGCTCTGGCAATCTCCAGTTTCCCGTCTTGCTAGCGCCGCTGGAGCACCCTTCAGCGCTGGCTGCGGCAGAACGAAGAGGCTGCGAGTTCTGGTCAGTGAACCAGGAAGGAGAAGCTTTGCTATGCGATCCCGCAGAACCCGTCGGCTTGTTGTGTTTGGTGCACGGTCAGAACGAAGTCGGCACCCTGCAACCCATCACCAAAGCGCGGGAGCTCGCCACATCCCTTGCTGTGCCCCTGCATGTGGATGCATCACAGACACTAGGTCGTGTCGATCTTGCTGAGGCACTGCGCTGTGCTGACAGCGTGACCTTGTCGACCCACAAGGCCGGTGGATTGCGCGGCATGGGAGTTTTGCTGTTGCTGGGAGAGGAGCCAAAGCCCTTGTTTGTTGGTGGCGCACAAGAACGTGGTCTGCGACCAGGCACAGAAAGCCCAGCATTGGCCGCCGCCACTGCTTTGGCATTGGAAATAGCTATCCAAGAAACAGAACAACGAGCTACTGCCATGGGCAAAGCATGTCAGGCCTTTGCGGCAACCATGCCAAGCACCGCGCGAAAGCTCACACCTCAACATGCTCTGCCCAACACACTGATGTACAGCTTTGCCCATGTTGATGGGCGCACTTTGTTGCCTGCACTGGACATGGCTGGGGTAGAAGCATCGCAAGGTTCCGCTTGTTCTTCTGGTTCACCAACGCCACCGCGAATCTTGCAGGCAATGCAACTGACCGAACAAGAGATCCGCTCTTGTGTGCGATTTAGTTTCTCGCAAAACACGGGTGAGGAGACGGCGCGGGCCGGTGGGGAAATTGTCGCTGAGGTTTTGGAACGCTGTTTGCTCTAAGCACAAGAGGGGCCCAACGAAGACGGCATTGTCAAGCCGCTATCCATTGCAATTCTTCAGCAGCATCCTGTTGCGAAAGTTCAAATCTTGCTGCTTGCCAAGCGATGGTGTTGCTTGCTAAGAATATGAGCTGTTGAGGAACCCTCTCAGGTTTGCCTGACCTGTTGGGTGCTTATCTTGTTCAGTGTCTCTCCCTCCTTTGCAGAAGATCTGGCTGCGGCCTGGGTTTTGCAGTCTCTTGGGAGCCCGCTTACCCTGCTTCGGATCCGTTCTTGGGCTTAACCTCCCGCCTTCCCATGCCAACATCGCAACTCTCTTTCCTTGAGCAGGTCCTCCAGTCCCTTGCGCAGCGCATGCGCAGAGAGAATTATGAGTACTGGTTTCGGAGCTTTCAGCTGCATCTCAAGGATGAGAACAAGGTTGAGTTCAAGGTGCCCAGCGTGTTCATCCGTGATTGGCTGAATCGCAACTACCTGGAAACCATCTGCCAAGCAGTGGAAGAGGTTTCAGGCCAAAGGCTAACGGTTAACATCACCCTGGATCCGGAGTTGCAACCACAAGAACTGGAGACCGCAGCCCTGGAGACCGGAGCCACCGGCACCTTCCACGCCCTGAGTGAGGATATCCATGGGGTTATGGACGAGGTGGGCCAGGCCATGGGTGGAGATCACGGCATGGCAGCAACTGCCAGCAGCTCTGATCTCGGGAGCCCTGCCATTGGCGGCAATGGCCTGGGCCAGCGTGGTCCTGACCTCTATTCGTCCCAGCAAGGGAACCGGCCTGCCCAGCGAAGTGGCGGTTTGAATTCTCCCACCACCCTGAACCAGGACTACACTTTTGAGCAGTTCGTGGTGGGGCCCTGCAACCAACTTTCCCACGCTGCATCACTAGCTGTTGGGCAGAACCCTGGCTGTGCATACAACCCCTTGTTTATCCATGGCAATGTGGGCCTGGGCAAGACGCACTTGCTGCAGTCCATCTGCCACGTGATCAAGCGCCAGCATGGGGTCTCCCGGGTGCTCTACCTTAGCTGTGAGGACTTCACCAACCGCTTCATCTCCAGCGCCCAGAACCGCAGTCTGGACCAGTTTCGCGAATTCTATCGCAACGCTGATGTGCTGGTCATCGACGATGTGCAGTTCCTAGCGGGCAAGGAAAAGACGCAGAGCGAGTTCTTCCACACCTTCAATCACCTCTACAACGCCAAGAAGCAGATCGTCATCTCCTCAGATCGGCCACCGCCGGAGATCCCAACCGTCGAAGAGAGGCTGGTTTCCCGCTTCAAATGGGGCCTGGTCACCCACATGGAGCAACCCTGCTTTGATACTCGCCTGACCATCGTCAAGCGGAAGGCGCGACTACGCTCCACCGAATTATCCGACGATGTCTGCCAGTTCATTGCTGAGCAGATCACCGCCAACGTTCGCGAGTTGGAGGGCGCGGTGATCAAGGTCCTGGGTTTGGCCGCCATCACCGATCGACCCCATGACCTGGCTCTGGCAGAAGAAGCCCTGCAAGGCATTTCCACCCCACAGCCTTATCATATAAGGGTTTCTGACATCATCTCCCTGATCACCTCAGAGTTCTCCATCTCCGCCCGAGAGCTCACAGGCAAGAAGCGCACCCAGGCCATCAGCCTGCCCCGACAGATTGGCATGTATCTGGCCCGGGAACGGACCGAGCATTCCCTGGAGGACATCGGTCGCTCCTTCGGCAATCGGGACCACACCACGGTGATTTACGCCGTGAGCAAGATCAAGGAACTGGCCAAGAAGGATCGGATGTTCAAGGAGCTCCTGGCTAGGCTCTCCAACCGGCTGTGCAAGGGCCGCTTCTAGCCCGGCCTGGCAGGTTCCTGCAGGTCCCTGCCTAACTTCGCAGCCGTTCTGAGCCCTACTCTGGCTCCGTACTCTGGCTGCTGGCCACGCCTGCATTGGCCTGATCGTGGGTAATCCGGGGCTGCCAACCCGCTTTTGGCCACCCTTCCGGTTGGGCAAAACGGAGCATCTTTTGACAGCTCTGGGGGCCAGATCCCAGCCAGGCCGCCAGAACTTGCGGCAGCCAATGGATGAACTTCTGTCAGCAGATCATGGAGCAGTTTGGGATCACTGTAGAGAGATCCTGAGTAAGTTTTGCAGCCTGGGCAAGCTATGCAGAACCCACCCGGACTTTCACCTGCCGAGTCCACCTTCCGGAGACAAATTATCCCCGAAACCCCGCCGCAAAGATCACCTTCTAGAGAGCTTCTCGATCGTATTTCAGGGCATTCCCCGCTATTCTTTCCAGACCTCGAACGGGGTGTAAGGGGATGGAAGAAGAGATTAAATCTTCCTTTCTTCTATTCCAAACCAAGACCAGCTTTTCCCGCCCCACTTTGTGGCCACCAAACACCTAGATTTTTCCCCACATGAAGATCCTCTGTGACCGCGATCAACTCCGAGAAGCTTTTGCTTTGGTAGCTGGTGTCAGTCCCCAGAAAACACCCAAGCCAATCCTTCAGAATGTCCTCTTACGCGCTGAAGACGATTCCGTGGTGTTGTTCGGCACCGACCACGAAATCTCAGCACGGGTGGTTCTGAACTCTTTGAAGGTAAGCAAGCCGGGCTCTGTCCTTTTGCCAGCCAAGGAAACCTCTGCCCTACTCAGAGAACTTTCCGACCCAACGGTTTCCTTGAAGAGCAAGGAATTCCGCTGCACCCTGGAAAGCGGGGGTGGGTCTTTTGTTCTGGTGGGGGATGACCCTAGCCAATTCCCCAGTGAGCCCAGCCTGAAGGGCGGACAGGAAATCAGCCTGGAAGCAGGTGAGTTCCTGGATATGGCCCGCAAGACAATCTTTGCGGCGGCTCGGGATGAATCCCGCTACATGATCAATGGCGTGTTGCTGGACTGCCGTGACGATTGCCTGCGCATGGTTGCTACCGATGGCCGCCGGCTGGCACTTAATTATCGGAACCTGAAGGGCAAGAAGAACCCCAAGGTCAAGGTGGTGCTGCCGATCCGCGCGCTGCAATCCCTGTCCCGGGCGATTCCCGATGACAGCAAGGAGCCTTTGCAGATCACCATCAGCGAAAATCAGGTGGGTTTCCGCTTCGGCAACACCCTGCTGGTCTCACAGTTGCTGGAATGCAAATTCCCGGACTACGAAGTTGTCATCCCGCGCGCCGCAGAGACCACTGCCGAGATCAGTAAAGTCCTTCTGGAAAAGAACCTGCGAAAGGTCGCTGTGCTTAGCAGCGGCGATTTACGTATGGTTCGCTTCAGCTTCAATAGCTCCAGCTTGGAGATGACTGCTGAGAGCACTGGTGTTGGGCGAGCTGATTTGATGATGGATGTGACTATCAATGGGGCAGGTGGCTCCATCAGCTTCAACCCCGATTACCTGCTGGAAGCCCTGAGGGTGACAGATATGGAGACCATCCGCCTCGACATGACGGATGATTCCACCCCAGCTAAATTGAGCCTGGGCGAAGAATTTACCTATGTCTTGATGCCCATTAGTGGATCCTGAATGAAGGGATCATGAGTGAAGCAAAACGGCCAGCGGATTTTCTCAAAGGCATCATGCGCGAGGCGCGCAGTATGTCAGGCCGCGCAGAAATGAATCAAGCACTGGGGGTAGCACTTGGAGAAGACCAGGCCCTGCATTGCCATGTTGTTGGATTTCGTTCCGGTAGGCTGGTGGTTGAAGTTGATTCAGCACCATTATTTTCCGAGTTGTCAGGCTTTCGGCGTGAAGAGATCCGCGAGTCAATGAACCAAGTTTTAGAACGCAATAAGATCGCCCAGATCACTTTTCGAATGGGCGGAACAGGACATGTCTGAAGAAAATCGATACGACGCCAGCAGCATCAAGGTGCTGGAGGGTCTGGAAGCCGTGCGCAAACGCCCGGCAATGTACATCGGCGACACTGGAATGAGAGGTCTGCACCACCTGGTTTGGGAGGTGGTGGACAACTCCATGGATGAGGCCCTGGCTGGACGGGCCGATCGAATCGATGTGCGGATCCATAAGGATGGCTCGGTTTCGGTGCGGGATAATGGCCGGGGCATTCCGGTGGATATGCACGAATCAGGCGTTCCTGCCCTGGAAGTGATCCTCACCAAACTGCATGCCGGCGGCAAGTTCGACAAGGGCAGCTACAAGGTCTCAGGTGGCCTGCATGGTGTTGGCGTGTCGGTGGTCAATGCCTTGGCGGAGTGGCTGGAAGTTGAAATTTTCCGTGACGGCAAGGTGCACCGGCAAAAGTTTGCCCACGGCGAGAAGGCCAGTGAACTGAAGGTCATCGGCGACACCGAGCAGTCAGGGACACTGCTGCGTTTCAAGCCAGACTTCTCAGTGATGGAGCAGAATGATTACTCCTACGATGTCCTGAAGAAGCGCATCCGCGAGCTGGCCTACCTCATGGGTTCAGTGGGATTGAAACTGAGCATTGCCGATGATCGCACTGACCAGAACGAGGAATTCCATTTCCCCGGCGGTCTGCGGGAATTTGTCGCGCACCTGAACCGAGCCAAGGAAAAGATTCACGAAGAAGTGATCTTCATCAGCAAGGAGGTGCCAGGACCCAATGACCCCTCGGAGACCTATGAAGTCGAAGTGGCCATGCAGTACAACGATGGCTACAACGAAAATATTTTTACCTTCGTCAACAACATCAACACCTCGGAGGGCGGCACCCACCTCGCAGGTTACCGCTCGGCTCTGACCCGTAGCCTGAACAACTACGCCCGCTCCAGCAATATGCTGAGGGCCAAGGAAAACCCGCCAGCAGGGGATGATTTTCGCGAAGGTCTCACAGCGGTCATTTCGGTCAAGGTGCCGGACCCGCAGTTTGAAAGTCAAACCAAGATCAAGTTGGGTAACCGCGAGGTGCAATCCATCGTGGAATCCGTGGTGGGCGAGGGTCTGCGCACCTACTTCGAAGAAAACCCAAGCACGCCAAAGTCCATCTTCGGTAAGGCCTTGGATGCTTTGCGAGCCAGAGAGGCGGCACGTAAGGCCCGGGAGTTGGTGCGACGCAAATCAGCGTTGGAGGGCAGTGGGCTGCCGGCCAAACTGTCGGATTGTCAAAAAGGCACGAAGCCTGAAGACGCCGAAATCTTCCTGGTGGAAGGTGACTCCGCCGGCGGTACGGCAAAGCAGGGGCGCGCTCCCTTCCAAGCCATCCTGCCCCTGCGCGGCAAGATTCTCAATGTTGAGAAGGCGCCGGTGGACAGCATCCTGAACCACGAAGAAATCAAGACCATCGTCACCGCCCTGGGCACCGGTTTCCTCACCGATGAATTTGATCCAAACAAACTGCGCTACGGCAAGATCATCATCATGACCGACGCAGACGTGGATGGCAGCCACATCCGCACCCTTCTGCTCACCTTGTTCTATCGCAAGATGCCTGAGTTGGTGCGGCACGGTTACATCTTCGTGGCACAGCCACCGCTGTTCTTGATCGAGAAGGGCAAGAAGCAGCGCTATGCCGTGACCGACAAAGAGAAGGATGCGGCAGTCATGGAAATGGGCATGGGCACGACCAAGCTGACCCTGCCTACAGCCAATGGCGAGAAGACCTTTGACGGCACTGCACTGCGGGAACTCATGGAACTTTGTGGCAGCATCCTTCGCTACGACCGCAAGATGCCTTCAGAGTCCGGAGCCAAGTTCCGCGAGTTCTTGGCTCAAGCCAGGGTCCCGGAATTGGATCTGCCCGGCTACTGGATGGTATGCGACGGCAAGGGTGAGTTTGTTGACACGGATGCGCAGATGGAAGCCAAGTTGGAACAGCTGCGTGGCCAGGGAACCTTGAAGATCTATGAAGGCCCGGACTCCAGCTGCAAGTTGGAGGACGCAGATGTTGAAGTGCACTCCTTGCACATGGGCGAAGAGTTGCAAAAGCAATTACGCAAACTCATGGCCCTGGGAATCCACCCGGAACTTTTCCAAACCGCAGCCCAGGGGGCGGTGAAGATATTGGTGGGTGAGAACGAGGATTCGGTGGCAAATCTGTTCGAAGCCCACGCCGGCATCATGAAGTCCTGTGCCGATGGCCTGCGCATGCAACGCTACAAAGGCTTGGGCGAGATGAATGGTTCCCAGCTCTACCAGTCCACCATGAACCCGGAAACCCGCAAGCTGTATCGCGTGGTCATCAATGATGCGGTGGAAGCTGATGAGATATTCACCGTTCTCATGGGGCCCAATGTGGAGCCGAGGCGGGAGTTCATCGAGAAGCATGCCCTGGAAGTCACCAACCTGGACGTCTAGAACCGTCTAAGGAGGGCTGGCCCTAAAGCTCCTTACCATGGGGCTTTGGGCCATCCCAGGCGCCGGCCTTGCAGGCCGGGGTGGAGCTTTTCAAGCCCCCTCAAGAGGGGGCGTTCATAGGTCGATACTGTCCTTGTGAAAGGTATCGAAAAGCTTACCAGCATTCGACTTGCCGAGGTTTTGTCGCAGAAGGGCGTGGTTCCACCGGAAACCATTACGGACGCCCTCTACATTCAAGATAAGCAAGGCGACCCCTTCGTAGAGGTCCTGGTTACTGCTGGGCACCTCGCCGAGTGGGACCTGGCGCGGGTGGTGGTGGAGAACTTCCAGTTGCCCTTCATTTTGGCCGGCAACTACGACATTCCTGACGATGCCAAGGAACGGATCCCGCAGGAAGATTTGTTCGATGCCATGATGGTGCCCATGGATTTGTTTGGCGACACCCTCACCGTCTCCATGCCCGTCCTGAACACTGCCAAGCAGCTGTTGACCATCCAGAAGAAGCACAAGGTCAAGCTCTACCCCTACGTGGGTTTGATTTCCGAGAATCGCAAGGTGTTGGGCGAGCTCTTCCCTGACTTCAAGGCCTGGCATGCCCAGCGCGCGGAGCAGAAGAAGAAGGAAATGGCCAAGCAGCAGGCTGCCCCCGCCAAGAAAGAGGATGGCGCCGGCTGGACCGATCTATTCGACTCCGCCGATGCAGCAGTGCGCAGTTCCCTCAAGGACAAGTAGGCAAGGAACAAGTAGGCTGATCAGGCCTGGTCCTGGCTCTCACTAGCTTTAGGGCTGCTGGCCGGGGTTTGCGGCACTTTCGGAGGGGCTACTGGTTCCGGTGGCGAGATGGCCTCCTTGGCAAGATCCCCCAGCATGCGCACGGGATTGGCAGAGACCGTTGGCTCTTTCACCTCGCGCTTGAACTCCTGCACCGTTTTGGCGACCTCAGAGGCCTCCGCCTCCAGGTTGATGTCATGCTTCAGCTTCTCATAGCCCTGGCGGAATTGGGCCAGGGTGCGGCCCAGGGTTCTGCCCACCTCTGGCAGACGCCGGCCGAACAGCAGGATGCCCAGGACAATGAGCACTACGAATTCCTGGATACCTGGCATGGGAGAAGATGATCTGGGGGGAATCGCAGAGTGTCAACGGCCCAACATTTGGTATTCTCCCCGCCCCCATGAGTTCCAAACCCATCTTTTCCCTGGAGAATCTGACCAAGGTTCATGGCCGCAAGACGGTCCTGAAGGACGTCAGCCTGTCATTTCTCGAAGATGCCAAGATTGGCATCATTGGTATCAACGGCGCCGGCAAATCGACCCTGCTGCGCATCATGGCTGGGGTGGACACGGAATATGACGGTGTTGCCCGCAGCAAGGATGGGCTCACCGTGGGCTTTGTGCCCCAGGAACCCAAGTTGAATGAGGATATGACAGTGCGGGAGAACGTGGAGTTGGCGGTGGCACCCATCCGCAAGCTCCTGCAGAAGCACGATGACCTGAACGAAAAGCTGGCAGAAGACATTTCCCCCGAGGAGATGGAGAAGCTGCTGGAAGATCTTGGGCGCGTGCAAAACGAGATTGAGGCGCGGGATGCCTGGGAATTGGATCGCCACGTGGAAGTGGCCATGACCAAGCTGCATCTTCCCCCAGCAGATGCCAAAGTCTCCGAGTGCTCGGGTGGGGAGCGCCGCCGTGTGGCCATGTGCAAGGTTCTGCTGGACCACCCGGACCTGCTGCTGCTGGACGAGCCCACCAATCACCTGGATGTGGAGACGGTTTCCTGGTTGGAGCAAACCCTGGCGGAGTACAAGGGCTCGGTCATCGTGGTGACTCACGACCGGTTCTTCCTCGACCGGGTGGTGGACTGGATGCTGGAGATCTTCCACGGCCAGGCCATCCCGTACAAAGGCAACTACACCGAATATCTGGAGCAGAAGTCCAAGCGCATGGCGCTGCAGGACAGCCAGGAAAAATCCCGAGGCAAGGTGTTGGAGCGTGAGCTGAAGTGGATCCGCATGAATCCCAAGGCACGGACCGCCAAGAACAAATCGCGCATCAAGAACTACGACCGCATGGTGAAGCAGGAAGTAGAAGAAAAGGAAGGCACGGTGGAATTGCACATTCCATCCGGCAAACGACTGGGAGATCTGGTGCTGCGCTTTGAGAAGGTCACCTTTGCCTATGTTGAAGGGGAACCGGTGCTCAAGGATGTTTCCTTTGACCTGCAACCCGGCGACATCCTGGGTGTGGTCGGGCCAAACGGCACCGGCAAAACCACCCTGTTGAAGTTGATCACCGGCAAGCTGCAGCCTGATTCCGGCAAGGTGACCGTTGGCCAGACCGTGGAGCTATGCTACGTGGATCAGGAGCGCGAAACCTTGGATCCAGACAAGACGGTGTGGCAGGAAATCACCGATGGCCTGGAAAATATCAAGCTGGGCAACCGGACCATGAACAGCCGTTCCTATGTGGCCAAGTTCAACTTCACCGGCCAGGATCAACAACAGACAGTTGGCACCCTCTCCGGTGGTCAACGCAATCGGGTGCAGATGGCCAAGATGCTGCGCCGTGGTGGCAACATGGTGCTGCTAGATGAGCCAACCAATGATCTGGACCTGGATACCTTGCGCGTGTTGGAAGAGGCCATCGAAATCTTCCCGGGCTGCATGGTGGTGGTGAGTCACGATCGTTACTTCCTGGATCGTATCTGTTCGCGGATCATTGACCTCGGCCACTACGAGCCCGGCAAGTATCTGGACAGCATCTAGTGGTGTGATGCGCTCTGTTGGGGCATTTTCAGTGCAGCGCGTGCGCGACCGACTTTTTCGAGGATCTCGTCGGCGGCCTTGGTCCAAACAATCGGCTTCGGATCGTCGTTGTGGTTATCGATGTAGTCCATGATTGCTTTCTTGAGTTGAGGGACGCTGCGAAACGCGTCGCGCTTCAGGCGTTTTTGATCAAGATTGCGGAAAAACCCCTCCACGATATTGAGCCACGAGCTGCTTGTCGGGATGAAGTGCATGTGGAATCGCGGATGGCGCTTCAGCCACCGCTTAACCTTCTCATGCTTGTGTGTGGCGTAGTTGTCGGCGATGACGTGCAGATCGAGTTCAGCTGGAGTTTGCTCGTCGATCATTCTCAGGAACTTGATCCACTCCTGATGTCGATGTCGCTTCATGCAGGTTGCGATCACTTCGCCGTGACCCAACTCGATCGCGGCGAACAAGGTGGTTGTTCCGTTCCTCTTGTAGTCATGAGTCATCGTGCCGCATCGGCCCTTGACCAGTGGAAGGCTCTTCTGGGTCCGATCGAGAGCCTGAATTGACGTCTTTTCGTCCGCGCTAAAGACGAGTGCATTCTCGGGTGGATTCAGGTAGAGACCTACCACATCGCGCAGCTTCTCTTCGAACCGAGAATCGTTGCTGACCTTGAACGTCTTCACCAAGTGAGGTTTCAGACCGTTGGCCTTCCATGTGCGGTGGACCATCGACTGCGTGATTCCCATCTCCTCTGCAAGGAGTCGCGTGCTCCAGTGTGTCGCGTTCGCGGGGATCTCTTGCGTAGTCATGCGGATGATCTCACTCTCAACTTCCTCGTTCGCACGGGGACGACCTCCCCGAGGAAGGTCCTTCTCTATACCAGTGAGGCGATGCTCGCTGAAGCGGTTTCGCCAACGCCCCACAGTGTGTCGCTTGACCCTCATCTCCTCAGCTATATCCGCATTCGAGTAGCCATCAGCGGCAAGAAGGATCATTCGGGCTCGCTGAGCTTGCCTCACCGAAATTCTCCGACTGCGTGACCAATTCGTCAGGGTGCTTCGCTCGCTCTTGGTAAGTTGAATCTCTACTGCAACGCGCATCGTCTTGCCTCCAACGATACCTACGCACCGCAAGCGTAGGGAGGCTTAATATAAAGGCCTACTAATTCTGCGTCATACCACTAGCAGGTTACGGATCCTTACTGATCGAACATGGCGTCGACTCCATCGCGGGAGTACAGGCCATAGTGCCGGGTGCGCGGCCGGAAGATGCCGCCGAAGATCGGTTCGAAGTTGACGTTGAACTTGGCATCATCGGTGATGAAGTCATAGGAGACGTCGAAGGCCAGGAGCCAGTCGTGATCGTTACGCTGCAGTGAGAAGACATAGTTCAGAGTGTCGTCCCTCTCCAAGTCAAACTGGCTGAACCCCAGGGCGGTCCAGCGCTGAAAGAGCTTGGCAAAAGCGCCGTAACCCACAGTGCCATTTTGCAAGGAATCTGTGCGGTAGTCGGCAATCCAGTTCAACCCCAGAATCTCACCAAAGCGAGCAGCAGTGTTCAGGGTGCGCATGCCGGTTTCCCAATCGTGCTCACCTTCCACCAAGAACTTCAAGTTGGGTAGCGGCGACCAGTTGGAACTGGTCCGGATGATGAATTCATATTCCAGCAGACCGAGTACTTCCCCCTGGTTGTCCCGCTCTGAGTTCGGTAGGAAGTTCTGCGCCAGGTCCAGCCAGAGAGCCTCCTCTGCTGTGCTTTGCTGCACTGTCATGAAGCGATTCAGCAGGCCGACGCGAATCAGGTTGTTTTCATCCAGACTGTCTATTTCGTCGTGTTGAAACAAATCCGTTGGCTGGCCATCCACTTGGAATTGGTTGGCGACGGTGACGGTGGGGTAGAGGATGTGTTGGATACCTTGCTTGGTCCCATCATTGTTGTTGGAGAGCCAACTGCGCTGCAGGCGTGTGCCTATCATGGCACCGGCCTTGAAAGCCCAGCGATCCTGGCTCATGCCGTTGGTGCCACGATCAAAATAGCTGTAACGACCGCTGGTAAATGGGCGCACAGTGATCGGACCCCAATGGAAGGGGGCGGCCAGTTCGACTTCCTGGTCAGCTCTGAAGGTGCGATCAGACAGCGGCATGGTGAAGCGCGGATCAAAATCAGTGCTCACCTGCCCAACATGGCTGGAGGCGGTGAGCAGCACATCGGACTCTTCAGTCAGTGGCAGAATAGGCACGGAGAAAATGTCAAAGGTTCCCACCGGCTCTTCTTCCAGGAAGCCGGCGGCCAAGGCTCGATTATCCCGGTAGTTGAAGCTGTTCAGGTTCTTGCGCTCAGTCAGGGTGAAGATCCGGTTTTCTTCAGCGTAGCGCAGGTGCAGACTGCTCTCCGGGATCTCCGCAGCGTAGTACTCATTGCGGAAAAACTCCGAGTAGACCCCCGGGTCGCTGGCGTTGAACACTGAGATGTCCAAAGACCATGTGTCACTTAGCTGCACACGGTTCTCAGTATGTATTAAGCCGCGATCTCGTTCGGTGATCGGTGTCAGGTCCAGGTTGTTGCGTATTTCGCTGCGATTGTTGCCGCCATCATCCGCCAGCGTGAAGCCGAGGAAACTGCCCTGATAGAGGTCGGCAACCCCATAACTCAGTTTCGCCTCCACCGGATAACCGCGCACTTCGTTGTAGCCCAGGCTGAGTTCCCAATCGCCGTGAAACTCGCTGCTGGGCCTGCCGGTGAGCAGGTTGTGCATGGCGCCACCAAGCTGGTTCATGTTGGAACCCAAGATCAAAGCGGCCTCTATCTTTTCTTCGCTGGAGTATCCGGCCTTTGCGCCACGAATGGGAATCTGTGTTTGTTCCGCAGTGAAGAAGTGAGCGTCCGGCAGCGGTAGATACTTCCTGCCAGAGAATGCCAGGGTGTTGTCTCTGCTGCGAATCTCGAACTGGTTCTCCCTCTCAATGATCTCGACCTCACCCGACAAGATCTCATAGTGGGGATGACCGGCATTGCAGGTGGTGACAGATACCTGTCGACCAATGGTGCGCGCACCCTGGCGCACTAGTTTGGGGCTTTTTACCACCACCAGTGTTTCCTGGCCCTGCTCGTTCTTTGAATACAGACGCAGCAAAGCCTCTTCGAAAACCGCGCGATTGTCGATCGCTGAAAACAACAAGCTCTTGGCGCGCAACAGCTCAATCCCGCCTTTCTGGATCACCACGTCCCCTTCCATGTAGATGGCTTTGAAGGTGCGGAGCGCCTGGCGCTGCGCGCTGTCTATTTGCGGAGTGGTTTTGCGCATGGACTGCAGGAACGAACTCAGCCTGGCGCGAATCACATCTTCATTGAGCCGCCGGCGATTGTCCGGAATGCTGGTGCTGCGGCGGGGGAGATCTCCGGATTTTTTGTTTTGGCGGGGAATGGCCATTTCATCCAAATCGAACCAGACGATGGCTGACTCGGCGTGGATTTCAGTGTCGCCGTCGCGATAGCTGACTCCTTCGGTGATGACCCATTCGTGATGATCACCGTCACGCCGCTCCTGCCAAAATCCCCATTGCCAGGGACCCCGTTGTCCTTGCCCGGAGTCCTGCGCCGGTAAGGACATGCAGAGACAAAAGATCGCCAGCCCCCCAACCTTGTAGATGCCCCCGGTCATTTCTGTTGGCTGCCCTCTCCGAATTGACCAGTCCAGCTGCCTACTACCATTTTGGTTCGGTAGTTGTAATCAATCGCCATGACCGTGGCTCTGCGACCGTCAGGGAAGAGTACAACAGTGGGTTCGGTTTGGCTGCCCATCGCACTCAGCAGGTTGTTTGGCACATCAATGGTGAGCTGCTCCGCATGGCCTGAGACTCCTTGCCATTGAAAATTCACCTTGTTGCTGGCGTGCACCCCGATGACTTTGCCGGTCTCCGGATCCCGGTCCATGACCATGCCCTTGGCTTTTGCTTGCAAACCATTGGGGTCTTCATTGCCTTCCTGATCCACGCTGGTCACGGTGAGCGGGCCGAGAAACATGATTTGCTTTGGTCCAACCTGAATGCGACCATCGCAGCGCACTCTGGTAGCGCCGGAACTCAAAGCCAGACCATCAGCAGCATTGTTGCTGGGCAGGATGAGCAGGGGTGAGACTCCGTTAACAGGGTGCATGGTCAGGTATTGGTCCTGCCCATCATGCCGGAAACTGAGTCGATGAGCTTGGGCTATGTGCGCCTTTCCATTCTTGTCTTGGCTGCTCAGGGTAGCAGGGCTGCCGGTGAGTTCGCCGATTACGTGCAATGCTTTGCCTTGATCCACCCGCACTACCATGGCCTCGCCCAGTGCCTCGCCGCTGAGTTTGCTGCTGCGTTTGGCCTTGACCTGTCCCTTGGCGAAAACAAAGGCGGAACCTTGCATGCCTTGATGCAACCAGCGCGGCACCACTGGCAGGCGCCCACAGTAGAGATCCAGAATGCTTGGCGCCACCAGATAGGGCAGGTAGGTGATTTCGTCGGCCTGTAGCTCAAGGTCTTCACCATCCTCATGCTGGTAATGAATGCCGGCACCCTGGCTGGCATGCACCAGAATGTCCCGCTCGCCCAGGTGTTGGAAGGACAGGCGCTGCCCCCGCAGTTCGCCGCCTTCCTCACGCTTGATGCGGGCTGGGTTGCCGTGCAGACGGTAGTGGTGGGCTTCGGTGTGGTGGATGCTTTGCGCTTCGCCGATCAGGCTGTGCTCTGCAGTCTTATAGCTCATCCGGCAGCTCTTGCCGTAAGCATGGAATTCCTGCAATCCATCCTGGCCGGAAAACCGAGCCTCCAGTTTGTGCAACTGTGTCAGTTCGCCTCCCGCCTCCGGCAAGCTCACTTGGATGGCATCGTTGGTCGAGGTCAACAAGAGGTTGCCGCTGCCTTCCCGGTCAGTCAGGACGTAAGTGCAAGCACCGGTTCCCTGCAAGCGCAGACCTTCCCGCAGCAGTTCATAGGAATGGTCGGCGCCCGCTGCCGCCGGACCCACCCGCAAGGTGCGCTGAAATTCTTCTCTACCTTCCACTACCTGTTCTTGCAGGAAGAAACCGTCATTGCCGGTGAACTGCGAACCTGCGGTTACAAGTTTGATTTTTCCACGGCCCAACAAGCTGGATGGAGCATCCCGGTCGCTGCCCAGCAAGGTCAGGCCGCGAGACGCATACAGTTCAGTTCGCTCATTATCCTCTCCCGTTTTCCCTCTGTTCATGACAACCGTGGTCGGGCCATGGAACAGCACCATCTGGCTGAAGGCTTTGGGAAAGCTGCTGCGGGGAAAACCATACGCTGCCAGCAGCGCGCTGTGTTGCTTGGCAACCTGGACCAGGTGCACCGAGCCGTCCACGTTGAAAGTGGCCCCCTCGCTTTCACTGACCAGTTTGGGTTGCTTGCCAGATGCGGTGATCCAGTAGGGGTTGCCTTCCAAGTCGGGCAACACATCCAAGCGTTGGCAGTCCAGTTGGTTGCCCTGGCCCAGCAGCTTCACCGTTTGTCCGGTGAGGGTGATGCGACTCCAGCTGCGCTGGGTAGATTCATGTGGACCAGCGCGAGAAATCAGGCCTTGCAGATGGTCGCCATAGGCATGCAGTTCATCGCCCTCTTGTTGTTGGCCATCTTGCTCCTGCAGACCCTTGAGGTGCACATTGGTGCGCATGCTGACGGTGGCGGCACCGGTTGCCGGGTCTTCTTCATAGAGCAGCATGTCGTCAGACTGCAGTTCCGTGTTGCCCCATCGCAGCATGGGCTCACTCAATACCTGCAGGCGAACCCTACCCCTGTCTGCAACAGCCAAATCACCCTTCTTATCGCGGGAAGATGGGATCACCGCATCCAGGCCGCGGCCGGTGATGTGAATGGGCTGATCGCTCTGCGCCACGATGGTCACAAGCTGTCCAGGGTCAATGGTGCGTAGATGCACCTCTTCCTTGGTGTTGGTCACCTTGGCATGACCAATGGAAATCTTGGCATTGCGGATGACCCCCTCGTCTCCAGTGGTAAAGACCGCATCCCAGAACTCCAGGGCCTTGTCTTCGGCGACCTGCAATTGTTCCTTGCTGTTCAGGGTAATGCTGACGCGGGCCTGGCTGGCGGTCAGTTTTCCACTCTCGACCTGCAGCACATCGTCACCCACGAGTTCGGAGCGATAGAACTGGATGGTAACTCCCTCCAGCAACACGCCGTCCTTGTCGGTCTGGCTGTCCAGGGCATCCAGTCGGTAGATCCTGAGTTGCTGGATCCCACCGTTGGCCAGGACCACATCCCTGTTTCTGGGAATCGAAACCGGGCCATTGATCTGGATCGCTCCCTCAGCTGACTTGATGCCTTGCTGATTTTCCTCCAGCTCAGGCTTGCTCCGCTCTTCAAGCTTGGGACCAGCTTCCAGCGGCGACTCCTGCTCCACAAACATCAGCAGGGCGACGAAGCCCAGACCGATCAGGCCAAAGAAGATCAGCAGGCGCTTGATCATGCCCGGCCCCCGCGTTGCACCACAGCTTCCCACTTGTCCTGGGCCTGCAGCAGGAGTTCTACAACTTCACGTAGCGCCCCATGGCCACCGGCGGTTTTGGTGACGAAATGCGCTTGTTGTTGCACTTCCACGCGGCCGTTGGGAACCGAAATGGCCACGCCAACCTGAGTCATCACCGGCAGGTCCAAAAGGTCGTCACCGATGTAGGCCACTTCTTCGGCCAGCAGACCCAGACGCTGCAAGATGTCTTGCAACACTTTGGCCTTGTCGGTGTGGCCGAGGTGAACTTCATGCACCCGCAGTTCCTGGGCGCGAACTTCCACCACCTTGCTGCTGCGACCGGAGATGAAGCCCGACATGTGACCGGCACGGTGCCAGTACGCCAAACCAGCACCGTCGTGCACATGAAAGACCTTCAACTCATTGCCGGAAGGGTCAAAGTGCAGCTTGCCATCAGTCAGCACGCCGTCCACGTCGGTCAACAACATGCGAACCCTTGCCAGCCGATTCTGGTCCAATGCAGCACTCATGGCTTTTGGCCCATCATCCTATCTTCAGATCCAAGAGATCCTGCACATCCAAGAGACCCACAACCTTGCCCTGGCTATCCACCACGGGCATCTGGTCAACGCGCAACTGGTGCAGATGGGCCAAGGCTTCCAGGGCAAAGGTGTCAGGCTGGATGGATTTTGGCTCGACGGTCATCACCTGGGCAATGGACAGGGTTTGCAATCCTTCACTACCGGCCTCTAGCAGGCGTCGAAGATCACCATCGGTAAAGAAGCCCACCAGTTTTCCCTCCTCGTCCACCACGCTGGTGGCGCCGGGTCGGCCGATGGTCCGGTTCATCACCGAAATGGCATCCAACAACGTAGCTTTTGCATCCACTACCGGGTTGCGATCGTCGCGCCGCATGAGTTCTTCCACCTGCAGCAGCCGTCGCCCCAGATCCCCTGCCGGATGGTAACGGGCGAATTCCTCTGGGCCGAAATCCCGACCATCCATGACCACCAGGGCCAGGGCATCGGCCAAGGCCAACATGGCGGTGGTGGATGCGGTGGGGGCCAACTTCAAGTTGCCGGCCTCTTCAATGGGGCCCATTTCAAGGACCAGGTCAGCGTGCTGGCCCAGGGTGGATTGTCGACTTTGGGTGATGGCCACCATGGGCACGCCCACGGCTTTTACCGGACCCAAAAGGCGCAGCAGTTCTTCGGTCTCACCGGATTTGGAAAAGGCCAAGAGCAGGTCGCCTTCGGCGATGCGCCCCAGGTCGCCATGGGCGGCTTCCGCCGGGTGCAAGAAGATGGAAGGGGTGCCGGTGGAGGCAAAGGTGGCGGAGATTTTCTCGGCGATGATGCCGGCTTTGCCCATGCCCGTCGTCACCACCCGACCGGGAAGCTGCAGGATCATATCCACCGCACTGGGCATGGATTCATCCACCCGCTGGGCTACCAAACTGACCACTTCGGCTTCCTGCCGGATGATCTTCCGTGCGTGTTCGATCCTGGGATCCATCAAGCATGGGGAGATTAGCACCTTGGCGGATCAATGGCAGATCCCTGTGCCCAACCTAGGCAGATTCTCGTTAGACTTTTGCCATGTCGTATCGGGTTGAGCTACCGGTTTTCTCTGGGCCCATGGATCTGCTCCTGCATCTGGTCAAGCAGCAGGAGGTGGATATCCATGAGGTCAGCATTGCCCAGGTTCTGCAGCAGTACCTGCGTCATCTGGATGTGCTGAAAGCCCTGGACCTGGTGGATCTGGGGGATTTTGTGGTGATGGCCAGCACCCTGATGGAGATGAAATCCCGGGAGCTGTTGCCGCGGGAAGAAGTGGATGTGAGCGAAGAGCTGGACACCCGGGATGATTTGATCCGGCGGTTGTTGGAGTACAAGCGCTACCGCGACCTGTCCCGGCGCCTGGAACGGATGATGCACCGGCGCGGGGAAATGTTGTCACCGGTGGTGTCCATGCCCAAGGAATTGACCCAGGCCGCCGAAGCAGAAGAAGAAGAGGACCTCCTGGATATGGACGGGGTGGAGATCTGGATGCTCACCGAGGCATTTTCCCGCCTGATGGAAGAGACCGGGCAGAGCAAGGTCCTGCACTTTGACGTGGCCCGTCGCACGGTCCGTCACTACACCGAACAGATCCTGGAGAAGGTGCGCAGCCAGAGCGAAGTGGAGTTCAATCAGCTGTTTGACCCTGCGGAAGGGCGTTACGGCTTGATTGGGGTGTTCACCGCCATGCTGGAAATGATGAAGCAAGGCTACCTGTCGGCCTACCAGGAGACTTCCGGCGACGGTATCCTGGTGGCCTGGCGCGGCAATGATTCAGTCACCGTGGAGCAGATCCTGGCCGGCGAAGACAGCTTTGAAGAGCTGACAGAGGAACAGGAAGGCGGCAGCGAAGGCAAAGCCGAGCACCAGGCCGAAGCCTAGCCGATGCCCTAGGAAGGTCCGGGCCGTGGGTAACCGGCCAGGCGGAGTGCCTGTTCCAGGTCCTGGCTGCTGGCGGTTTCGAAGGCTTCTTGATCCATGTAGCACCATCGACCCCAGAATTCCGCCGCCCCCAGGGCCTGGGGGAAATAGGGAGCCGGCGTTTCCACGATGGAGCGGGGGAAGATCCAGCAAATGTCATCCTGGCCTACCAGATTGAAGGCCGGGGTGCTGCGTTGCAGCAGAACCTGGTGAGCGGCGGCGGCCCGGTCCTCCGCATCTCCCTGAATGCCGATGCCCAGCACCGGGAAGGGAGCCTGCAGGGCCAGGAACTGGACCCCGCTGGGGACCTGTGCCAGGCCTAGTTCCGCCGCCGGCAGCGGCTGGTTGGCCAATTGACCCAAAAAAGGCAGGCGCTCATCCAGCAGGTGCAGGTGGCAGTGGGCGATGGAGGCGGCGGCCCCCAGGGAGTTGAGCATCACAGCGCCCTGGCACTGGCTCTGCAGGCGAAACATGAAATCCAGCAGGGCCAGGGGCGCTTCGCGGCAGGGTTCTTTGGCCCAGCCCAGGATTTGCCGCTGGCCAAAGGGAAACAGGTTGGGGGTCAGGGCCAGGCTCTGGTTTTCCCAGAACGCTTCGCCTTGGATGATCTGCTGGCCCCTCGGCGGCAGGATGGCAGGCCGCTTGCCATCGGCGATTCCCTGCCGCCGGCTGCGGTCGGGCAGCCAGCAGAGTTCAACTTCCGCCTGGAACAACTGCAATTGCCGCCGACCCGCAGGCTGGAAAGCCGGGGTTTTGGTTAGCAAGAAGGGATCAGGAGGTAAGCTAGGAAGCGAGGCCATTTCCAGGTTATGCACCATGCCCAGCAAGCCACATCGTTGCAAGGGTGGCTGGAATTGCCCTTGGCGATCGCTGATACTCGTCGGCGACTCCTCACCCTTGTTCCCCCAACCCAAGCTCTAGCCCTTGAAGCTCGTATTCCTCGGCAGCAGTGATTTCGCCATCCCTTCTTTGAAGGCTCTGGTGGAAGCAGGAATGCCGCCTGACCTTGTCGTGACCAAGCCCGATGCGCCGCGAGGCCGTGGGCGCAAAATCTACCCCGCGGAAGTTCGCCTCGGGGCGGAAAGCTTGGACCTCCCCTGTGAGCAACCGGAAGACCCAAACAGTCCGGAGTTCTTGCAGCGACTGGCGGAATTGAAGCCGGACGTTGCAGTGGTGGTGAGCTATGGCGTTTTGCTCAGCCCGCAGTTCTTGCAGCTGCCGACCAAGGGATGCATCAATGCCCACGCCTCCCTGCTACCGCTCTATCGCGGGGCCGCTCCCATCCAGCACTGCATTATGAATGGCCATGAGGAAAGTGGCGTCACCATCATGAAGATCGGCGATTTGCTGGATGCCGGTGACATCATCATGGTTGAGAAACAGCCCATCGCCAAGAGTACCACCGCCGGTGTCTTGCGCACGGAATTGGCTGAGCTGTCCGGAGTCGCCCTGGTCAAGGCCCTGCAACTCATGCAGGAGGGCAAAGAAACCTACACGCCGCAGGATCACAAGAAGGCCACCAAGGCGCCCAAGGTGGAGAAGCCCGATGGCGTCATCGATTGGACCAAGCCGGCGGTGGAAATTGATTTGCTGGTGCGGGCCATGACTCCCAAGCCAGGGGCGCAAACCCGTCTGGGTGCCCGGCGCTTCATCATCATCGAAGGTGAGGTGGAGCAGGATCTCTACGGTCTGGGTGTCACCGGTGGCATCCTGTCCGGTGGTGAAGAGGGCATCCGGGTTTGCACCGGCAAGGACCTCTTTCGCATCATCCGCATCAAGCCAGAGAACGGCAGGAACATGACGGCGGGCGAATTTGTGCGCGGCCATCCGCTGCCGCCGGATGCGCGTTTCGGATGAGCAAGAAGGCTTCGCCGGCAAGGAAGGCAGCCTTGCAAGCTCTCCTGGCGTTGCAGCAAGGCAAGGTTTCGCGGCTGCGTGAAGCGCTGCGCCTGAACCGCCTTAGCCCGGCGGATCGCGCCTTGGCCTTGGAGCTGGCCCTGGGTAGCGAACGGCAACACCTGAGCCTGGACCATCTGCTGTCCCGCTTTGTCGACAAGCGACTGCCCCGGGATCCCTTGCTGCTGGTGACTTTGCGCCTGGGTGCATATCAGTTGCTGTACTTGGACAAGATCCCCGCCCATGCTGCGGTGTTTGAAACCGTAGCCTTGCTGCGTAGCAAGAAGGCCTTTGCCAATGCTGTGCTGCGGCGCATGGCCGGGGCCATTCAGGATCGGCCCATGGCAGCAGATGCCTGGCACAAGGAGTGGCCCTTGGCCGACGGCAAACGCTGTCTGTTAGTGCCCGGTGGCCTATTGCCGGCGCCAGATTCGCTGCAGGGCCTGGCCTTGGCCTATGGCCTGCCGGAGTTTTTGGTGGAGACCTGGCAGCAGGAATTCGGCCAGCAAGCAACGCTGCAGGCCTGCAAGGGATCCAGCCGTACTCCGGTAGTGGTTTTGCGCCCCAGTGCCAAGGTCAAGGATGCAACCGACCTGCAGGAGCAGTTGGCAACAGCTGGAGTGCAGACCGAATTGCTGTGCAATGACTCCCTACTCCGTTGCACCGGTGGTACTTCACCCTTCAGCACAGCTTGCTTTGATCAGGGTCTGTTTGTGGCCCAGGACCCCACGGCCTTTGCTGCGGTGCGAGCGATGGCGGCACAACCCGGTGAAACGGTTTTGGATCTCTGTGCTGCACCGGGCACCAAGGCTACCGACCTGGCTGCCCAGGTGGGCAGCGCTGGCAAGGTCCTGGCCTACGACATTGATGTAGAGCGGCGGCAGGAAATCTGCGACAACGCCGAACGCCTGGGCCTGCCGCAGTTGCAGGTCTGCAGCGAACTGCCCCAGGTGCAAGCCGACCGGGTCCTGGTGGATGCGCCTTGTTCCAACTCCGGCGTCTTGGCTCGTCGGGTGGAAGTGCGTCGCCGCATTCACCCTGCCGCCATCCAACATCTGGCCCAACAACAGCTTGCTCTGCTACGTCAGGGTTTGGCACTCTGCCGCCCCGGCGGTTTTCTGCTCTATTCCACCTGCAGCATTGAGCGCCAGGAAAACCAGGAGGTGGTGGCTCAGGTGCTGGGTCCACAGGTGCGCCTGCAGAGTGAAAAACTCACCCTGCCCAGTGCCTCTGTGCCCTGCGATGGCGGCTATTACGCTGTGCTCAGCCTGCTTCCCCGCTAAAGTCCAGCCATGGCTTCCCGCAGAACATCCACCCGCCGGACTTCTTCATCCTCTTCCCGTTCCAGCTCTGCCTCTACCTCTACTTCCCGCTCCCGCCGGCGGCCGCAACCCAAGCAGCAGAGCCCCATGCCCTGGGTCATCGGTGGTGGCATCTTGCTGGTGGTGGTTGTGATCATTGTCTTTGCCACGGCGGGCGGCGACGGAGAGATTAACCTCGTTGGTGGCAAGCAGACTTCTTCACGGTCGGACAGCAAGCAAAGCGAGCGAGCCCCACGCCTCCCCAAGACTCCCGATCGCCCAGCCCCCGCCATTCCAGCCGCCGCCATGGAGCAGGCTAAGCAGTACCTGGCGCAGGCCAAGGCCAGTTATGCGAAAGCCAGCTCCGCCGGCGATCAGGCCAAGGCCACCTTGCAGGAAGCGGAAGCTGCTCTGAATGATTTGACCGAAGCCTTGCAGGATCAGGTGGAGTGGTTGGAGGAAGCGGAGTTGTCCAACTGGAAGGTGCCCGACAGCTATGCCAGCTTGCAATCCTTGGTGGAACAGCAGAACACGCTGTTCAAGAAGGTCAGCAAGAAACTGCGGGCCATGTGATCCCACCATGCTCCTGGGCTACAACACCAACGGCTGCCAGAACCACCGCCTGCCTGATGCCCTGCGTCTGTTGGCGGATCACGGCTACCAGGCGGTGGCCCTGACCCTGGATGTAGCGCACCTGGATCCATACCACTGCAGCGCCCAGGAAGTGGCGGACATTGCCCGCCTGCTGCAGGAGCTGCCCCTGCAGCCGGTCATCGAAACTGGTGCGCGCTTTTTGTTGGACCCTGCCAACAAGCATGAGCCCACCTTGATGACCGCGGGCAAGGCGGCGCGGCAACGACGCTTGGATTTCTACCAGCGGGCAGCGGCCATCGGTCGGGACCTGGGGGCCCAGGTCTTGTCCTTCTGGAGTGGTATTGACCATGGCGGCAATCCAGACTCCGGTTCATGGCTAGAAGAAGGAGTGGCACAGACCGTTGCATTGGTGCAGCAGGCTGGGTTGCAGGCGGCCATGGAGCCGGAGCCCGGCATGGCGGTGGCCACCGTGGCGGATTATCTGCAGCTTTGCCAACATCTGGGGGCGGCGGCCCCCGAACTCTGCCTGGATCTGGGCCATCTGTATGTCACCGGCGAGGGCGAGCCCGCTGAAATCCTGCCCCAGGTGGCGGATCGCCTGGTCCAGGTGCACCTGGAGGACATGCGCCGAGGCCAGCATGAACACCTGCTGCCAGGGGAGGGAGATGTAGATTTCCCCTGCTCATTTACGGCCTTGCGCACAGCTAATTACGGTGGAGCGGTTTGTTTTGAGCTCTCCCGCTCCAGCCACATGGCCCCCCAGGCCCTGAAAATATGTCATGGGGTTTGGCCCGGCGGGCACCGTTGACGAAAGGAACTTTGGTTCTATCGTACCCGCTTCTTCAGGGCGCAATCAGGCCGGGTTTCCCCGGGGCGCCCTTCGCTACTACAGGTGTGTGCTATGCGGCAATGCCCAACCCTAACCGGCGATGATCGTCCGTTGATCGCCCACTCCATTCAGCCATCGGCTTGTCAGGATCGCCAACGGCAGTTCTACCACAAGTGCCACCGCTGCATTTACCGTGGCCAGTCGGCGGACTTTGTCCTGCCAGCTCAGGTGGAAGTCACGCCGCCGCAGTTGAACGGCCAGGCAAAAGTCCCGGCGCCGGCGCCGGTGGACCCTGTGGATCCGGTTGCATCCACCGTCAAGTCCTAGGTCTCTGCTAGTGGTGTGATGCGCTCTGTTGGGGCATTTTCAGTGCAGCGCGTGCGCGACCGACTTTTTCGAGGATCTCGTCGGCGGCCTTGGTCCAAACAATCGGCTTCGGATCGTCGTTGTGGTTATCGATGTAGTCCATGATTGCTTTCTTGAGTTGAGGGACGCTGCGAAACGCGTCGCGCTTCAGGCGTTTTTGATCAAGATTGCGGAAAAACCCCTCCACGATATTGAGCCACGAGCTGCTTGTCGGGATGAAGTGCATGTGGAATCGCGGATGGCGCTTCAGCCACCGCTTAACCTTCTCATGCTTGTGTGTGGCGTAGTTGTCGGCGATGACGTGCAGATCGAGTTCAGCTGGAGTTTGCTCGTCGATCATTCTCAGGAACTTGATCCACTCCTGATGTCGATGTCGCTTCATGCAGGTTGCGATCACTTCGCCGTGACCCAACTCGATCGCGGCGAACAAGGTGGTTGTTCGTTCCTCTTGTAGTCATGAGTCATCGTGCCGCATCGACCCTTGACCAGTGGAAGGCTCTTCTGGGTCCGATCGAGAGCCTGAATTGACGTCTTTTCGTCCGCGCTAAAGACGAGTGCATTCTCGGGTGGATTCAGGTAGAGACCTACCACATCGCGCAGCTTCTCTTCGAACCGAGAATCGTTGCTGACCTTGAACGTCTTCACCAAGTGAGGTTTCAGACCGTTGGCCTTCCATGTGCGGTGGACCATCGACTGCGTGATTCCCATCTCCTCTGCAAGGAGTCGCGTGCTCCAGTGTGTCGCGTTCGCGGGGATCTCTTGCATAGTCATGCGGATGATCTCACTCTCAACTTCCTCGTTCGCACGGGGACGACCTCCCCGAGGAAGGTCCTTCTCTATACCAGTGAGGCGATGCTCGCTGAAGCGGTTTCGCCAACGCCCCACAGTGTGTCGCTTGACCCTCATCTCCTCAGCTATATCCGCATTCGAGTAGCCATCAGCGGCAAGAAGGATCATTCGGGCTCGCTGAGCTTGCCTCACCGAAATTCTCCGACTGCGTGACCAATTCGTCAGGGTGCTTCGCTCGCTCTTGGTAAGTTGAATCTCTACTGCAACGCGCATCGTCTTGCCTCCAACGATACCTACGCACCGCAAGCGTAGGGAGGCTTAATATAAAGGCCTACTAATTCTGCGTCATACCACTAGGAGTACCCCTCCGCTGAACACGGTTATGAGTCGCCCCTTCTTCATACCCCAGAGAATCCAGAGCAAGCCAAGCCCAGGGAGAAAGAAAATGTTGATCAAAGCTAACAAGCCCTTTGAACCAAAACTTAAGGATTCAAGGTGTGCGACGGTCAAGGTCAGGGCGACCAAGACACCCAACAACACAGACTTGATGGCAGCCAGACTCCAGGACTTGGCCTTTGGTTTAAACACAGGGCGGAAGACGGGTTCGTCCATGGGCTGCTTGCAATCCACCTCACTCCTTGGGTGGCGCCACCTCCCGAATCAGCGCCCCATCCTTTTCGCTCATCACCAGGATCGCATAGCGCTCGGCCTGGGTGCGGCCCTGACCTGAAAGCGAAGCGTAGTCAAAGCGGCCCCGCAGGTCCGTGTAACCATCCTTGCGGAAACGCACCCGACCACCAGCCAATCGCTCATAGACCTTCACATAGGTCCGGGGGATAGGCAGGCCAGCCTCAGCCTGCGTCACCTTCAACTGCCCATAGTTCTCCATCACCTGCACCGCCAGGGCGTTGGCGTAATAGGCCTGACGTTTAACAATCGGGCCCGCCTGCACCTCTACCAGGATGTTGGCATTGCGGAACTCTTCCGGCAAATCGAACTCCAGCTCCGCCCGCTCAACTCCCAACTCATGCACGTCCGTCCGAATTGGTTGGATGAAGGCGAAGGAACCTCCCTCCTGCTGCACAAAGGGATTGGCTGAGAACAGGAACTCGATGTCCATCTGGTAATAGCGAACCTCGCAGCTCTCCACATTCTGCTGCCGCAGCTTCACCTTGCGCGCCTCAACCATCAATTCCAGGGTCGGATCACTCTTGGCCAACTCACCCTGCATCTGCTCCCGATCTTCGCCATCTCGCTTGGCAACATCCTTGCCCGCCGCCTCATCCAACTGGTTCAAGACCTCGTTGAAGCGCAACCGCCATCTTTCCACCGGGTGCTCCCGATGCTTCTCAGCGATGCCTCGCGCCAGGGCATGGTCATTGCTGAAGAAATCCAAGTAGGCGTGCATGTAGTCATACTGCACCTGCATGGGCAGAGCATCGCTTTGCACTCTGGCAAAGGTCGCCAAGGCCTCGCCGATGCGGTCTTGCAACAACAGGTAATAGGTCACTGTCATCCAGTCCGTGCTATCCAGCTTGGGTCGGCAGGTCAGGATCCGCATGAGCCGACTGTACTGCTGAGCTAGGAGTCTGCCCCACGGAAAGTCAACTTAGCGCTACCCCGGTGGCAGCTGGATAAGTGATTAGTGGGGCTGTGAAAATCCAGATTGACGGATTCTACATGGATTTTGGGTCTGGGGCCACGTTGACGATTTTCAGGGTCAGATCAGTGCTTCTTGGCCTGTAATGGCCCAATTTCCTTGGCTTTCATAGCGCCAGCTTCCCGTGCAGCCTTCTCAAGTTGGTTGCAAGACAGATTAGGTCCCACTCACCACTCACCTTTGCCATGCCTCGCATACTGAAGGACCGAAAGCCGCTTACGTTTTTGATCCAGCCAAAGACCGGCTCAACGATGTGTTTGCGTTTTCGGTACCAGCCCCGCCCACGGTTGGTTCCCAGCTTCCGTTTCATTCGCGCAGTAGCTTGGAGATCTGGACTGGTCTTCGGTCGTTTCTTTCCTTCCTTGCCAACTGAAACCAAACCGTCAATCTGGGCGTTTTCGAGATGCTTGAAGTTTTCCTCGCTGCGATAGCCTGCGTCCGCAAGCAGGCGCTCTATCGGCTTGCCTGAGTTCTCCATCGCTTTCTCGGCCATTGGAAGAAGCTGGTCATTATCAGCAGCGTTGTTTGTTACTCCATTGGCGATGATCAGCTGCTCAGTATTGTCGACAGCAATCTGAGCGTTGTAGCATTGCTCGAATCCATTCGAGGCTTTCATGATCCGACTATCGGGGTCCGTGAAGTTCTCCTGATCCTTTGGCCGTGGCTTGCCCTTGGGATGTTTCCGGTGGGGAGTCATCCGAAGCTCGCGACCTTCTTCCTTGGCCTTGCTGGCCTTCTTCTCGTCCTTTTGCTTGTCCTCCTCGGCCTTGCGTCTCTCCAATCGCTTCTTTGCCTCCTGGATAGCCTTCAGGCGGCTTTCCCGGTTTGAAAGTTCATCAGGGAGCTCGTCACCCCGAAAGTCAGGACCGAAGAGATCGTCCTCTTCCTTGTCGATTCCCTTAGCCATCTCGGTGATCCTGCGGATCTCGGCACGCAGTCGTTTCTCTTCGGACTTCATTCGCGAGTAGCTCATTGCCTTTCGCTTGCTGGCGTTCGCCTTCACTTTGCTGCCATCCACTGCCACGGTGCCGAGCTTGACCAAGCCAGCCTCAGAAGCGAGCTGTACGATCTGGACAAAGAAGCTCTCGAACAAATCGACATGCTCCGCCCGAAAACGACAGATTGTGCGGTGGTCCGGCATTTGATTAGCTGCCAACACCCGGAAAGGCACGCTTTCTTCGAGGTGCTTGGAGATCTTGCGGGAGGAGAAGACCCCTGTGCAATACGAGTAGATCAAGACCCTCAACATCATCCGTGGATCGTAAGGCAATTCACCACTCCCGCAGATGCGGTAGCGGTCGAGGAGGCCATCCGTGTCCAACGAACCGACCGCGTCGTGAATGTACCACGCAAGATGATCTTGTGGCAGCCAGTCACGGATGGACGGAGGTAGGAGGTACTGCTGGTTTAGATCTTGACCCTTTTTGAATCGCGCCATGCCTTCAATACGTACAAGGATGGGCCAGGGGCTTAACCTTTTTTCCGATTTCGAGGGCGATCGGAGGCCGGATTCCTCCTCATCCCGTGGGGCAGACTCCTAGGTTGCCATTCAGGATCACCCTCTCTTTGCCAAAGCGATGGGCCCGTGGGTTGAACAGGGGCTCATAGTCAATGTGCTGGTAGGCTCGCCGTTCCACCGGATCGATACTGAGCAGCCTGGACTCCAGGGCCGCACCACAGCGCCGCACAAAGTCATTGCGATGCTGCAGGAACTGCCGAGAGGAAGCCTCATCCCTGTGCATCACTCCGTACGACCAGAGGGTGGGCGCATAGACATGGCGACTGCGCAAGAGCTGCAGAGCAGACGCAAAGAACCCAGCATCCCGCATGCGCCAGGCAATCTGGTCCAGTTGAATCCTGCCCAGGTTGGCAGCGCCCATGAACTGCAATACATCCTCGTTGCTGCCACTCTGTGACACGTACTGCCAGGAACTGGTGTCCGCAACACTCAACTCCGCCACAACCTTCAGGTCCCTGGCGGCAGCAAAGGCCACCACCTGACCGGTCCGAGACACATGCACTGGGAAGTGCGGGAAGGTGCCAATGGCGGGGAAGTAGAACTCGGCAACATGGGTGGAATAGGCCGCCAACTCCAACTGATTGGAGCGGGTCACAAAACCCCTGTTCACCGGGATGGCGCCATGAGGAATCTGATTCAAGATCTCCAAACGCTGTGGCGCGGAGGTCAAGTTGGTGAGCACCACCTGGGAGCCATAGACAATGCCGGGCAAAAACTCTTCACCTACCCGCTTGTCCAAACGCTGGTTGCCTTCGAAGCGATAGCGATCGTCCATGCGGTAATAACTCTGCTGCACCAAGAAGGGCTGGTCCTTGCCCAGCTCATCTGCTTGCTCCAGATCCTTGCGCACCAACAACAGTGGCGTGGCTGCCTGCAGGGTGAAGCGTGCCCCATCGGTCTTGGTTTCGTGCTCACCAGCCTTGAAGGGCAGGTCCAGCACCGCCAGGGCCAAGAGCATTTCGGCAAAGCTGTTGTTTGCCTCCGGCACCGCAGCTGAAAGGAAGGGCCTTGTGCCCCGGGCTACTGCGTAGTCCCGCCAAAAATCATTCACCGTGATCAGATCACCGTTCTGCTCTGCAATGCGACGCTGCCAGTAGTTCTGCTCCACATATTCGCGGGTGGGTTCGGGGGCACGATAGAACTGCCGCACCTGATCGCGGCGCTTGGCGTCTTTGGCCTTGGATCGCTCCCTGCGACCACCCAATCCCACGGCCGTGTTCACGTTTGGGTCATCAAAGGCTCTTTCAATTTCTTCCTCCGCCATCTCCATCTCCGGCGCTGCGCGATCTTCTACCACTCCCTCCATATTCTTTTGCGCCTCCTCCTTGGCTTTGCCAGGGGTTGTTGGTGCTCCCGGAGCCCTGCCGGTTACTGGACCCCGGATACTCTTCTCCCGCGCCAACATCGCACGATCTGCCTTCAGCTCACCCACCGCCTTGCCCAACTCACCACTCAGCCCTGCCCCCTTGTCCATGGCTCCCCCTTGCAGGGCAGAGTCGAACAGGTAGCTCCAGCGCTGTGGGTTGGCCGGTCGCAGTTCATTCAGCTCCGTCAAATGCCGCGCCGTGGCATCGGCTTCGCCAGCAATGCGCTGCGCCAACAAGATGCGCTCCACCACATTCAGCCGCCCGTAGGCCCAGGGCTCCAGATAGCCAGTCAAGTCTGCCTGCAAGAGCCAGTGATCCATGAAGGTCTTATGCATCTTGTTTGAAAGGTAGGGACTGATCACCGAGCCGAAGAACTCAGGGTCCTTTTGCAGCAGGAAGAAATTCAACTCGTGGCTGCTGTGCTTGGAGTAGAGCTCCTGCTTCTTCTCCATGGGCAACTCAGACCAATCCAGGATGAAGGCAAACTTCTGCAACTCCACATTCTTGCTCAGGGTGGCGAAGAGCTGGAACACCGCCGACAGGGAGTCATAGGCTTCCACCTTGGAAGTGCCCAGATCTTCGATCACCGCTTGGGCGCCTGCGGCAACAAACTCAATGCGCTTGCGCTCGGTGAAGTGCCCCTTGGGGTCAATACTTTGCATGAGGCGCTGGTCCCTTGGCTTGAGCTCCTCCTCGGGCAGAGCGTGGCTGATGTAGACCGTGTCCTGGGCATCCGCCGCCATGATGTGCACCTGCTGCCCCGGCCGCAGATCCTTCAGCGCAATCTGTAGAACACCTTTTTCGTCGGGCTTCAGGTTGCTGTGCACCGTGGCAGCCCGGGGCAGGAACTGCAGGTTGGCAAAGATGCTTGGGTTCTGACTCCAAGCCGGAGAGCCGGATGGTCCCCCAGCCCCTCTTCCACTCATACTCCCACCTCTGCCGCCGCCGAAGCGCCCACCAGCCCCACCACGCTGGCTTTCGTCAATTTGCGTCTCCTCCAAGGCCCAGGGATTCAGGATCAGCCCCGGTCGGGCCAACATGTTGCCCGGGTACTTGGCTGCCTGGCGCCGCTCCAGGATGTAACGATACTCATCGCCGATCTTGCGACCGGAGTGGTAGGAAGTGTAGGGATGGACCACTCCCACTCCACGGAGACGGGAATCCTGCGCAATGCCCAAGAGACTGAAGGGGTCATAAGCCAGCTGGTAGCGAGTAGTGAACACATGCACCCGCGCATCCTTGCCCGCATTGGCCAGGCGAATCTCCAAATTGTCTCCCGCCTCCGCCACAGCAGAGATGTGCAGGGGTGCCGACGCCAACTTGGGCAGGATTCGGTCCCGACCAAGCAACCAACCATCCCGGACTTCGCCGGCCGTCATCTTCACTGCAACATGTTGATCCGCCTCCTTCAGCCAGAGGTCGTAGTCGCCGGCGGGCAACTCGGCAAAGTGCAAAAAGCCGTCACGCAGAGACACATGTTCAAAGCGATCCGTGGCAAACTCCCCGGCGCGAAGCTCCAGCAAAGACAGCACGCTGCGATTCAGCTGACCTGCCTTGCCCTGGTAGGGGATGCTCAGATTCTCACCAGCCAAACCATGCAGGGTGTTGGTGTAGGTGCGAGCATGGTCCCGCAGGACCCATGCGCCATAGCCACCGGGAAAACCAGAGACCTGCACCCTGACTATCCCTGCCAGCTCGCCAAGTTGAATGCGGCCCTTTGCATCGGTTTTAAGATTCACCTGCGCGGCATTCTTGAAATCCCGGTGATTGAATTTGAAATGCACCGCATGGTCCGGCCGCGGCTCGCCATTCTTGCCCAGAACATCCAACACGAACCCCTTGTCTGAGCGACTCAGAAGGGCGCAGGCTGTCTGCACCGTGGTGTCAATGGCATTCAGGTTGAAAAGCTTGTAGGCAGAGGCAAGGGGCAGGGTTTTGCCCTGACTCAGATTGCGCACCCTGCCTTGCAAGTTGATGGAAATCCTGGCTAAGGCAGCGGGAACCTGGATCTCGTGCACCAGCTCCTGGCCCGCAACCAATTTGAAGTCGCGCAGGTTCTGGGTGGCGCGGATGCCATCCTGATCTTCAGAGGTAATGGAAAGCATGGGCTCTTCCAGAAGGTCCAGGCTGACGGCGCGGTGATTCAGCAGCAGGTTGGGTCGCAGCAGGATCTTCGCCGTGCCGGGGTTCAACAGGGACTCCCGCTCCACATAGATGCCAGCCTGCAGTCTATAACTCTCAGCCTGTTGGTAGATGCTACTGAGCGTGGACTGCGCCCCATGGCGCAGGATGATGGACTCGCCCTTGGGCTTGGTGGAATAGGGAATGTAGATGTCGCCGTCTTCGTCGGCGGCGAACTCCTGGCCGGCCATCCACACCGAGGTTTCCTTTAGCAATGCTCCGCTTTCATTCAGCACCTGCAAGACCTGCCCGGCGGCCCCGCCCCGCTGCAAATAATGCAGACGGCCCTTCAACACCACCGCACGACTGGACATGCCACTGCCGATGAACTCCACCACAAAGGCGCCGGGCTTGCTCAGGACAGGAAACTCGAAATGCCGGCGCACGCGACGCAGTGGGTTTTCTTCGTACTCGTGGGTCTGCTCCTGGTTGGCAATGAGACCATCCAGATTGATGGAGGCATCCACCTCCTTGCCCTGTTCCCGGTAGTAGTTGAAGGCATTGATGGCAAACACCTTCACCAACAGGGTGTTCACGTTCTTCAGATCCACATCCATGGACACTGCTTCGTTGCTGCCAAAGCTCACCCGTTGCGTCGGGGCGAACTCAATCTCCACCCGTTCCTTCAAAGATTCGTAGTAGGCCGGATCATTGAGTAGGGAATACCACTGCTCCATGTCGCCCTGGCCCAGCAGGATCTTGGTTTCGGCGAAGAGGCGCTTGAGGTAGCGGTCACCAATCATTTCGGCGTAGCTCTGGTAGGAATCCTCTGCACTGAAGAAGTGCATGAGATAGGCCCGCACCAAGTGCTCATCGTTGCCCACCGCCGGCAATCCGGTGCTGAAGCTACTGCCCAGATTGGCTCTCCTACCCCGCTCATCAGAGCGTCTCAAGTAATTCTGGTTGCTGTAGACTGCGCTCCGCGGCAGCCGCAGGTAAGCCATGAAACGCTTCTTGTCGTACTGCCCCTGACTGCGATCCAACACCAGACGGTGGTAGAGCACATGGACCTTCAACGAGTTCTGCGACGCAGCAAGGCGATTGGCAAAAACTTCCAGACGTTCCAGGTAGGCCTTGCGGGCCGCCAAGTCATATTCCCAGTCCACATCTGCGCCGGGCTGCAACCGCTGTAGATAGAAACCGATGAAGGAACTGTTATTGAGCAGATTGGGCCGCAGACGCAGGCATTCTTCCAGTTGGTCCAGCAGCAACTTGCCATGGATTTTCAGAGAGCCAAAGTTGCCACGGTTCTTTCCCTGCAGGTCCCGGATGATGAGCGCCGGCAGGTTGGGATAGTCCGGCCGCTTGAGCCGCTGCAAGAGACTGCGCAGTTGGTATTGATCCAGCTTGGCAAAGTCCAGATGCTCCAGGGCTGAGTCCTGCAGGCCGTTCAGGGTGCGCGAGTGCCGCTGCAGGGCGCGCTGCAGCAGGGTGGCCCTGGAAATCAGTGCCGGGTCCAAGCGAGTCGGCAGGTTGGGCTTCTGGCCAGGCACCTTGCGTTGATGGTTGAACTGCAAGCCCAGGCGTTGGCGCAGGAAGCCATAGGTTGTGGCCGGATCATTTTGGTAGCTGAGCAAGGCCCGTCGGTTCTCAATCTCATCCACCCGGCCCCCACGACCATGCCGCTTGATCCACAGCGTCAGCATGGGCCCTACCTTGTCCAAGGCGCCGGTGTTGAGATGGTGCAGGCAGTGGAAGTAGTAGTAGTCCGTCGTTCCGGGAATGAGCTGGTCCAAAACCGCCTGCCGATCCGTAGCCAGGGCGAACTCCTCCTCAAAGGGGATGGGCGTTCCCTGAGCGGAGGCGCTGGGGGCCAGCCCTCCCATGACAACGGTGACAACGAGAATGAGCAGCTGGGAAAATGAACGCATCGAGGATCTCCTGGACAAAATGCTGGTTCGCGGGCAACCGCCGAACGGCGACGATCTTATTGCCCAACGACGGCCACGACAGGAAGTTCGCCCTTCTTTCCCAACCCGAAAAATGCTGGCAATGGGACAGATCCAAGCATTGCAGGCTTGGACTTCGGGCTTTCTGCCAAGAAATACGCCTTCCACTCTCTGCATCTGCCGACCGCGCCTGCTAAAATGGCTGCGACGCTGTCAGACCCAGCTGAATTGCATGACGCGGAGGCAAGCATGTGGCCATTCTCACTCCTACGGAAGAAGAACTATGAAGCTCTAACCCTAGCCCAACCCGCCATCGTCTTTGTGGGCGAGCAAGATGGCCCGGCAGAGCGGGATCTGAAAGCCAGCCTGCGAACCATGCTGGCGGAATACGGAACGGTGGAGCGCGCCTACCTTTGCAAAGTCGACTACCAGGACTCTTCACCCCAGGCCATCGCCCTATGCCTGGTAACTCCCGAAGACCCGAATCTGGTGGCGGCGATTGCCGAGGCCTTCCGCGAACTGTTCCACCGGGAAGTCTTCCTGGACATCATCTTTGTTGACGTCGTCATGGAGCAGGAATTGGCGGCAGAATGCCTTCCGTTTTTTGCCGCTGACTGATTGGGAAAACAGTTTCGCGACGACATGAGCAATAAACCCGACATCGTTGCAGTCCATTCAAGCTGCTCAAACCATCGCGATACTTTGCCGAAGTTCTCCGAATGCGGGTGCTTTTATTGCGGCACTACCTTTCCCCCTGACACCATCACAGAATGGGTAGACGATGCTCCCGGCGATCTGGGTCATGGCACAACCGCCTTGTGCCCGAAATGTGGAATTGATTCGGTGATTCCCATGCAAGCCGGGATGGATGCCGAATTCCTTCGCAAGATGAAGGCCTATTGGTTTTGATAGGAAACCAATGAAGGGGAATGAACCATTTAGATGATCCAACCACACCACACTGACAAAGACGTTCCGGAATTCATGGCCATGGTAAAGGCCGCCGCAGAAGGCGTGCTGAACTCGCTTCACCCCAAGCGCCTCTACCTGATCCACGTCGATAACTGGTTTGACCACAAGTGGCTTGGCTTCTCGGGGCAAAGCGCAGGAGCCATCGGCAACTGGAAGAAGGGGGACCGCCTGACCATGCCGCCCTTCGTACCCAACCGGGTGTTGTCACAGCAGAGCTGGGATCTCGACCCCGCCGACCGCAGCTTCCATGCGAGCAACGCCGCCGACATTCATGTGCAGGCCGACAGTGCAACCAACCTGCAAAGGCGGGTGGCCCAAGTCGCACCGGAGGCAGCCATCCTCTGGTACTCCGGCAACACCATCACCAACCAACGTGGCGCCATCATGGCCTACCTGCCAGAAGATGAGGATTACAAGACCTGGTACGTTGGTCTTGCCAGCGGCGAAGAGTGGGAAGTAGCCAACGCCAAAGGCATCAACCAGAAAGAGTTCCAAGCCCTGATGGATCACAGCTCATCGAGGGGCAACGCCTGAATGGCCACTGAGAGAAACAATCTCGAAGCCGGGTTCCTGGGCTACTCAGTCTTCATGGCCATCATCGGCGCGATGCTGTTGCTCATCGAATCGCTCTTGTGGGCACTCAACGGCTCGCCGGACACCATCCTATTCGTAGGCGGAGGCAGTGCCCTTGCCGCATCTGGCATACTGTTTTTCTACAGCCGCCTATCACAGTACTAGCTGCCACACCTGGATCACCGCTGACCAGACAACCTATCTACCCAGAGGAAAACCAATGGACTGGATCATGGCTCCCTATCTTCTCGGCCTGCTCTACTTCGCAGCAAACCCAGACAAGATTGCGGACAAGCGCGCGTTCCGTTTTGCCTGGCTTTGGTTTGCCTTGATCCCGGCTAGCCATTTTGTCGTTGGCTTCTTCGGGCCTCCCACCGACTCTGGATCAAGCATGGACTACCTGCAGTCAGGTTATTTTCGCGCTGAGCTCTGGGCGAACCGGATCTCCTGGGCCATTTTCTCCATCAGCTTGTACATGCTCCTGGAAGCATTGGTCCCAGAGAAGGGAACCCACCCCAAGTCTGGCGATGCTGAATCCGGCCCTACTACAGGGACTGAGTAGCAAACCTGTCAGCCCTGATTGGAAGTCAGCACCAATGAACAACCCGCTTGATGAGAGCGAAAGCCGCCAGAGCAAAGTGCGCTCAGGTGCGATGTGGTTTTATATCATTGCCATCTTATCGGGCCTCAACTCCGCCACCGTCTTCACCCACTGGGATCACACCTTCTCCACGGGTCTAGGTATTACCCAGGTTGTGGATGGGATGCTGATCTTGGTGCAAAACGATCGGCCGGATCTAGCGCCCCTGGCCATGGGCATCACCATCCTCATTCACTTCATCGCCCTCACAACCTGTGCCCTGTTCGGGTTCTTTGCGTCAAGAAGTGAGGCCTGGGCTTTCAAAGTTGGCATGACCCTATATGCCCTGGACGCGCTGATCTTCGTCCTCTCCCGCCACTACATCAGTTTCGGTCTACATCTTCTCATCCTCTCCTTCATCCATCGCGGCCTACGCAACCTGGACTGAATGAAGGGCTGCCCACGCTGCAAAGCAAGCCAGCCCAAGACCTTGTAAATACAAGCCGGTGAAGGCCAAGCATCTACTTTCACCAGATTGACCGAAGCCTGGGCGCGGCGTAGGCTGGAGTCCGCGAAACACCGCAACCTGTAACTTCGCAATGCGGCTTCGCCCTTACCTCAAGAGCTCAGGAGCAAGCCATGCAAGCGATCCCCTCCCTTTGCCTGATCGTCTTTGGCCTCAGCGCATTTGCCTCTGCGCCATGTGCGCAAGAAATGGCCGAAGCCTCAGCCCATCCAGCAGCCAATGTACCGCCGAAGAACCTGAATGAGCTGGCCCGCAACAAAGGATTTTGGCCGAAGCAAGTCACCCTCAAGCAGGAATTGAAGATGCGTCGCGGGGGCGACTTGAAAGCTGGAGCCACCCTCCCACTTTATGAAGTAAGGGCCAATGGCGTGGTGATCGATACCGGCAAGGCTCTCGTTAGCATCCAGAAAGGCACTACCGATGTGCTTGAGCGAGTCAGCAAATTGGTGGCCGCCATGTCGCCGGAGCAGTTTGCCCTGCGCATGGTACAGCTGCCAGCCAAGGAAGAACTCTGGCCAGTTTTGGTGCACATGAAGACCGAAATGGGTTTTCAAAACGGCGTTCGCATTGTCCCGGGCGAGGACGTGGTCTTTCGCGGCTTTGGCAAGCGGGCCAACGAAGTCAGCCTGGTGCACAAGAAGAGCGGCACCATGTTCACCGCTGGTCCCTGGGAGACCGATTTGCTGGATCGTGCCCGCCAACGACTGGGCCTTCCCGCTGACCAGCGCGAACACTATTTCGTGCGAGCCGTAGAAAGCGCTCTGCAGTCCACCGAATCCAAGCCACTGAAAGGCGCCGAGTTCATCCTGCTTTATCGCGGCCGCAAGGCCTGCACGCGCTGCTCAGCCTTTGCACCTCGCCTCAGCGAGTTCTACAAGCGCGTCAAAGTCGAGCATCCGAACTTTGAGCTGGTCTACATCAGCTTGGACAATAGCGAAGCCGACCTGAAAGCCCACATGGCCGACAGCGGCTTGCCCGGCATTCCGGTGCAATTCGGCAAGACCCATCACGCCGCCAATGCCACCTTGCTAGAAGGCCCCAAGATGCTGCCCTTCGTCCACGTGGTGGACCGCAGCGGCAAGGTGCTGGCGCACACCGACCGCTATGGTCGCAAGAAGCCCGACGATGTCCTGAAGGACTTCGAAGCCCTGTTGCAGAAGGCAGCACAGAGCAAGCAAAGCGAAAAGTCTGACGACTAACTACTGCACCGGCTTTCTACTGCACGTGGGTCGGTGCATCCCCTTGCAGGGTGCCGTCTGGATCAATCCATGAATCCAGAATGGTTCCTGTGCTCGGGTCTGTGAGCTTGTCGATCAGATCCGAGCCCAGGGTGCCAGCCATCCTCAGGTTCTCAGCCCCGGTGCGCAGAGTGGACGGCTGCCCACTCTTCAAGGCGTGGTTGCTGGAGCTCTGATCCTGGCCGGAATCGTTCACCACCCGGTCCAGGTTGAACTTCACATTGGTGAAGCCCTCTGTGCCAAAGGTGGTGGCCGGCGCCACGTTGTTGCAGCCAAAGCGGTTGTTGTCCGTGTCCAGCGGGTTGACGGCACAGCCGTCTTCGTCGAACAGGAATAGACCACTACCCAGACCCGCTACCATGTGCACCCACAACGGTGAGTTCATCTGGTTGCCCGGATTCTTACCGATGTGATCCCGCAACAAGTTGTAGTCCAGGGCAGCGAAGTTGTTGCTGGCCATGGCGGCGCGGAAAGTGTTGTACTCCGTGCCGTAGGTGGCCAGACCGGTGGTCGTCAAGTGACATGCCACGCAGTAGCGCGGACCCTCATTGGTTGCACTCACCTTGCCGCGAACCGAGTGGGCCATCATGGCATTGTGACTGAGAGCTGGGAGCACGTCATTGGGGTTGCTGCCGTTACCCTGGCGATCGGAGAAGGTGAAAATCTGCGAGAAGTCACCGTTTAGATCCCGGTAGCGGAAGAACATCTTGGTGTTGGGCGAAGTCTGAGTGATCTTGTCATCAGAGTTCACACCAAGCTGGAACATCACCGGCGACTGGTAGACAAACTGGGCTTCATCTTCACGGAACACAATGCGCTCCCCGGTGATGTTGCTGAAGTTGTTGCCGCCGTTGTACTCGCCCCACAGGTGACAGCCGACACAGCTGTTGGTCCACGCCGCGTGGCAAGACACACAGTTCATGTTGTCCGTGTGGCTAAAGCCATTGGCCGGCGCTCCGGTCTGGTGCGGACCCGTTCCGGTAGCGGAACTGCCATCGTCACGGCCCATGGAGTAAGAAGCCTTGGCGCTGTAGAGCAAGGCGTTGGTCAGCGGATTGCGCTTACCGGTGTTTACCGTCACGTCGCGGGTCTGTGACACAAAGTGCCTGTTGCCCGTCACCCTGCTGTATAGATAGAAGTGGCCATCCCCTTCCTTGATCACGTTGCGCAACACATTGCCCTTGGAGTCCACCGCCATGGTCTGGGTGGAGCCATCGTAGGCGGTGCCAGTTGCAGTCGGCGCCTCCGCACTGACACTGCCGTGGCAACTTTCACACTTCACCTGCACCGTGTGCTCCATGCGACTCATGATGTCCACGTTCGCCGGGTCGTTGACGTTGCCACCATGCAGGTCGATGCTGCCGTGGCAGTCGATGCAACCCATGCCGGCGTCATAGTGGACGTCAGCTGGCGTATCATCCCGACCATCACCGTCATAGTCTTCAAAAGCGATGTACTGGTTGCGGTTGCGACCATTGAACTCTTGATTCTCCCAAGCGGGATCAAACAAGCGCGTATCGTTGCTGGTGTTCTGGTAGCTCACCGGATTGGCGGGATACTGCACATTGCGGCGCAGGTCCTGGTTTTGGTCCAGGCGAATACCCCAGTACTGCATCACTGTCCGGTTGGATCCCTGATGGCAACCAGCACAGGTGTAATCATCAATGCCCTGAATAGTGACTCCGCTGGGCAGAGTCTTGTGCACACTCACAATCCGGTGGCTGCGGATATGGGCTTGCTCGGGGTCATCGATATCGTCTACGTCGAGAGGCTCAAGACGGTTGATGTTTGGATCCGTACCGGTGTAGCGACCATTGACGCTGTAGGGCATATGGCAGGCACTGCAGCCGGAAGACCGGTAGTCGCCAGTACGGTTGTTGGCGCCCCGGCTGCCCAGGTGACAGTCACCGCAGGTAAAGGCAACCTGTTCGTGATACAGGTGCGCCAGATTGGAATCATGGCGCACGGAACCATCTGCTTCCAGGTCACCGGGCAATGCGGATGAGACATAGGCCTGGTTGTTGTGCAGGCCCGGCTTGTTGCGGGCGCTGAACACAGGGTATTCCAACAAGGAACCCACGGCTCCCAGGTCATCCACACCGGGTTGAAAATTCAGACTGACCACATCACGGAAGCCAAGGTCGGCTGCGGTGTTTTGGCACAGGGACTGATGGGCAATGATGTAGTTGTCCATACCCACCGCGTAGGTAGCGCCAGAGAACATGCCCATGGCTGAGGCCAGAGGACTGCGCGAAACCGTGGATGAATGACCGGCATGGCACTGGCCACAGGCCTTGCCCAGATTGGTGACGCGCAGGTCACCTGGATTGACGAACTGCAAGTAGTCCATGGATGAATAGGTCACACCATCCACTTGATAGTCTGGATACTTGTCAATGCCGGTGAGGGTCAGAGCATTGAAGTAGGCTGTGGCATTATTGTCTTGGAACTGACGGTCGCCAATCTGCGGTGGCGGTGGCACGTGGCTGCCGTCTTTGTCGGCACCGGTTGGATTGCCGCCATGGCAAGTGGTGCAAGTCAAGCTATCTGCTCCCGGGAACGGATGCGGGTTGGGCATACCGGGACCTGCGTAGTCGTTGTGCTTGGAGCCGTTATGGCAAAGCATGCAGGACTCCGTGTTCAAGGCCGCTGAAGTATCCCGACCTGACTCGTCACCGCAACTTGACACCACTAGAGCCAATGCCAATACAAGGCTACTGAGAGGACCTCTTTCACCTTTGGATTTCATCGTATGCACCTTCATGACCTTTTTTGCCTTCTGCTCACCGTCAACCAACCCTCATGGCTAGCTCACTGCGAAGCGCGAAACGCTCCGGCCTACATCGACACAATGACGATTCAGTTAGAGTTCGAAGGGGGCATGCCCTGGCCGGGAACTAACCTTGGTGTGGGCCACTAGGAGCCAGATTCTCATCTTGAAGCACTTCCGCAAATTGGCCAAAAGAGGAGCAGGCTCCACGTTTCTCCTACCTGATCTGGTCTCCTACCTGGTCTGGTTCCACCGGGTGGGCATGTGGCAACGCTGACAGTTGTCGACAAAACCAAGGGCGAAGTGCGGCGGATTGACGGCGTTGACCATGTCATTGTAATGGCAGCTCACGCACTCAGTGTCCGCTGGCAAGAAATTGCCAGCAAGGGCACCGCTGTGGCAGCGGTGACAGGCAACCGAGACATGGGCCCCTCCCAGCGGGAAGCGCGTGCGGGCATGCCGCTCAATCTGCCCCACCGGCAGCCAGGTTCGCTGCCCGTGACAAGTTGTGCACTCACTGCCCAGCTTGCCAAAATGCTCATCCACATGGCAACCACCGCAGCCCTGTTGCTGAAAAGTAGACACCGGCCCCCGGTCGTTGTGACAACGGAGACAGTCCGCGCGTGCGTGAGCTCCATACAGAGGCACACCCGTTTCCTTCTCATGGTCGAAGTTGAGTTCCGGAGTCAAGGTGTTCCAGCCTTGCCCAACGTGGCAAAGGGTGCAATCACTGGGGAAGTTATCGTGCGGCACAACCGGACCAAGGCCAGACCACCAGCGATGCAATTGCCCACTGCGATCTTGCATGGCACAGGCCAAGACCAGAAGAAGCAGAGTAGCAATCACTGCCAACCTGCCTGATAGCTGTCGGATGTATTTTGAAACAACCATTAGAAACTCCTCTGCACGAAGAAGCCAAGAGTCCAAGCCAGGTCTGAATCGAAGGTATCCAGCTGAACGTAGCCGGAGAAATCCCAGCCTGATCCCAAGTGGTAAGTGCGGTCCAAACGGGCGCGATGCTGAACCACATCATCCTGGCCCTGTGGAAAGTGCTTTTGGTGGTGGTTGGCAACCTCGTAGAAAAGGTTCCAGTAACCGTTGTCCACGAAACTGGTGAAGATGAGGCGCGCGCCGATGACAGTGGCAAACTGTCCCTCGGAAATGAATGGGGTGACATCAGTGCGACTGCGATCGAAGATGAAATCTCGCATATCAAGACCCAGCTCGAAGGCGCCACCGGTGGCCCCATCATCTGCCCAACCGGTAAGGTCGGCATGCAACCGATCCCCATCATCCTGGTATTCCCACCAGGCCAGACGCACCCGGTCCTGATGATTACCAAACAACTCATTGGGGTTGAGGGCCGACACGAATTCGTTGCGCCGCACCTCGGGAAAGGCTTCGTGGTAGTAGCTGAGGTTTACGCCACTGCCATCCAGCCAGCGCCTTCCCGTTGACACCACTGCTGTGGTGACTTCCAGAAATGGCTTAAAGTCGTCGCTTCCGTAGTAGAAGTCGGTCCACATGGTGCCATGGAAGTCCCAACCATCAGGGTTGTAGTAGTCGATCTTGTTTATCAGTAGATCTCGATCCGCCTTGCCGTTGTGCAAGGTCTTCATGAAGCCTGTGGAAACGGTGAAGTCTTCCTGCTCAGAATCGTTCCACAGGTAGTAACCCGCCAGCGCCAGGTCCTCGCCGGTATCAAAATCTTCATTCAACTCCGGCTGCAGACCAAAACTGAAGCCGTAGCGATGGTGGTTGGATCGACGACGCGTCCATTCCAGACCATCGACGATGCCAAACTCTGGAATGCCGTGCTGCAGGAAGCGACCCAGCTCCCAGCGGGTATCAGAGAATCGCGTGCCGCCCCAGTAGTAGGATAGTTCGCGGGGCAGCAGATCCACCCCCCGCTTGTCGCCGGCCTCAGTCTTCAGATTGAATTCCGTATCCAGCTTTATTCCCCCGCCACGACCAAAGGGGTTTTCGTACTCCAGCTCGGTTCCCGCCCGGAGCAAGGAGTTCTCAAAGTCATTGCCACGGGTGCGTGTCAAATCACCGATGGAATACACCCGACCAGTGAGGCGTGGGTCCCGATTCTCTGGACGCACGGCTCGATCTCCAGCCAGCAAGGGCTTGCCCTTGGCATAGTTCTCATCCTTGTTCTGCCATGGCTGATGCTCAGGCGCTGCTTTTTGCTCTGACTCAGCCTTTGGCTGCTCTGGTGACTGCTTCGGATCGGGCTTTGGTTTTGTTGCATCCGGAACTATTGGCGCAGGAACCGGCTTCCTCTCCGGCAGACGACTCTTGGGAACAAGAACCTCACCGCGCGTTCCAACAGGCGGAACAAAGTTCACATCCTGCAATTCAACCACTGCCATTCGGTCACCAACTTGAATGACGGTGCCACGATAGGTGCGTCCATTGCGAGGATAAAGCAACACGCGGTCGCCCACCTTGAGTCGTTCGCGTTGGCCGCGATCCACACTGATACGACTGTCTGGGCCAGTAGAACTCACCCGTAGCGACATCCGCACAAGAGAATCATCTTGCACCTTGTCATCCTGAGCCATCAGCGGAACAACCGCTAGACAGGCAAACAGAATCGAACCGAGGATCTTTCGCATCATCGGCGCCCTCCCTTACGTCTATTAAAAGGATCATCCTGGCTGCCGTGACAATCCGTGCACTGCGAAGGCAACGGCTTGTAACGCACCATTACCATGTCTCCCTTTTGCTCAACCTTGTGGCATGCCGCACAGTCCAGAGCCCGGTGCTGTTCACCCAAACGGAATTTTGAATCCAGATTGTGGCGGAAGGAAAGGTGACTGAAGCTGGCAGAACTCCTGTGACACTTACGGCAGTCCGTCTGACCACGTCGCTCAAACTGACCGCCATGGGGATCGTCGTGACAATTGTCGCATTCCTTGCCTTTGGCCGGCCCCCAGGTTCGCCCCATGGAGTCAGCATCGAATAGCGGCTCATGACAAGCGGCGCAGCCTGCTTCTGCATGGGCGCCCTCCACCACAAACCCGGTCCACTGTTGATGGTCAAAGCCCTGTGGGAAGGTGCGGAACGAAGTCTGCACGTGGCAGCGCGCACATCCAGTCTTTCCATCCACAGTCTGCGGCAAGCTGGGCCGATCAAACTCACCCTGATGCGGATCTTCATGGCAGGTGGCACAGCCTCTGTATCTGCCGAAGTGCTCGGAGACCCAACCAAAGCTACGGCCAGCTGTATCCGGCGTGCTGCTGATGGGATGGCAACGATCGCAGGCCATCTGCGCATGCGCACCTAGAACTGCAAAGCCTGTCCAATGGCCGTGATCAAAGGCATCGACGCCCAGGTCGGCAAATTCGGTGGTTTTATGACAGACCTTACAACTGCCGTGTGCCGTCAGGTCCGCCGCCAATTCGGCAACCAGAGTTGGGCTGTTCGCCTCAATAAAGGGATCAAAGAAACCCTTATGCGCGTCGTCGTGGCATTGATCGCATTGCGCGGAGGTGCCATGAAAAACCCTGACCCCTTCCTCCTGCGGATTACCAGCATCCAAAGGTAGGAGATGACAATCGTTGCACTCAACTTCCAGGTGACTTCCGTCCAACGGCAGAGCAGTCAGTTCATGCTTCTCAACGGTGAAGGCATGTGGTGCAAAGTGCTGCCGTTCATGGCAGGCAATACAACCACCGGCAAAGGTGCCGCCTTCCACAGTCAGCTTATCAAACTGCCCACCATGGGGATCCTCGTGGCAACTCTGGCAATCATCTGCACCACGCCCCGGATAACGATCAGTAAAGGTGGCGCCATCTGCGGGATGGCATTCCTCACAAGTCACCTCGTCATGCGGAGTCTGCAAGAGAAAACCGCTGGTCGCATGCTGTGCCACGGTGACTTGCATCCCTTGCTCTGCACCTTCTACATCAGCCTCCACCAACCCCTTGTTGCTGAAGCTTGAGTGGTCGATCTTATGGCAATTGATGCAGGCGAGGCCTTGGGACATGCTCAGTTGATCGGCCACTCCTTGCGCAAAGCTGTTGCTGTGCGGTAACTCGTGGCAGTCCACACACTCCCGGCGGGGGATGTTATGCCGCTCTGCGCCGCCAAGAGCAGCCAGGGAGTGCTGCCCATCTTCGCTATGGCATTCCAGGCAGGCCACCTCAGCATGCCCTCCTACCAGATGCAGGTGATCTTCATGGCCCAGAGAAGCCAGCTCGGTGAATGACTCCTGGCCGTGACAGCTGGCGCAGGCAAGCTCCATCTGACCTTCGTGAGAATCCTCGTGACAGCTGACACAGTTTCTCTCCAAACCCAGATAACGCTTGGCTCCCTCAGGCAGGACCTCAACATCCGCATGTTCGTGGCACTTGCTGCACTCCTGCTCCAGGTGCTTGCCAGCCATGGCGAAGCCAATGAATTCATGATCGAACTTGGCAGGATCCGGGATCCCAGCAGCTGCAAAACTTTGCCGGTTGACCAATGGGAAACCGCGTCCCTTGTGCTCGCTATGACACAGAGCACATTGGCTGGCCCGGCTTTCCCCCAGCACACCATGCAGACCATGGCCATTGCCCAGTTGATTATCGATGTCTTCATGGCAGTCCAAGCAGGCATTCCGAATGCTGGAGAACCAACCACCGTGACACCCCGCACAGGTCTTACCTTCGTTCAGGTCCCCTTCCCGTGCATGCACAGTAGTTACTTCGCCAGGTGACTCACGCCCCACGTAACTCAACCCCATCAGGGTGATGGCGAATACCGAGAAGAAGGTGATCCACAGGCGAGGGTCGCGGAGCTTCATTATCCACCCCCACCGAATAACAGAGCGCCGTAGACCCATGCATGCACGATGTGCACTACAATCAACACCACCAACAACACTGCAACCCAACGATGCAGGTAACGCCAGGTGTTGAGGATGCCGCGCAAATCTTCGAAGTGGGCAATGGTAATGGCCGTGCGGTAGGCTCGGTGCGCAAGGCCCAAAGTCTCCTGAATCTGATCTTCAGCGATGCCGTGCTCACGCCCTTCTTCTGCAAGCTCTTGCAGCAAAGGCTTCAGGCCGCGCTTGATCCCCAGTAACCCAAAGACCCGGCCGAAGAAGGAACCCTGCCACTGCTGCTTTGCCGCCAAGGACTCAACCTCGTTGCGCACACGCTCGCCAAACTGCTGCTGCTTTTGATCCCACTCTTCCGAAACCCGGCCCAGCCGACTCTTGACCTCAGCCAACTCCAACTCGCGACCATTGGCCGCCCGGGGCACGTAGGCATAGAAGTAACGCCCAATCGCGCCAGTCACGAAGAGCACCGTCAAGGCCCAGAAAGCATGCCCGCCCGGCGTATCCTTCGGCGCCATCGCACCGTGCAACATGGCGCAGAGCAGGGCCAGCACGCCAGTGGCAACATGACTGGTCATCCACAGCTTGAGCGAGCCAAAGTTGAAGCGCACATTGGGTGAGCGACGCAGCAGGTAGGCCAGATTGACCAGAATCAAGGCCACCGAAGCCAGGCCCAAACCGAAGCCAACAGAAAAGCCAGGTCGCAGCAAGCCATGCTTGGGATGCGCTGCCCGTTCGACCTCCGACAGGAAGTAGTAATCCGCGTGCCAAAGCACCCAGCACAGCACCATGAAGGACAAGCCAAGGCCCATGGCCAGCGCCTTGGTCAACCCCGTGCCTTTAGTCCAGATGCCTTCCGGCGCTTCACGCAGGGCAGGGTCAAAGGACACCCCAGCTGCTTCAAGCAGAGCAAAGGGCGGGACGCCACCCACCATGATGAACACTTCGTCGTTGGGCAGGGTCAGGGTGCGCGTCTTACCAGGACTCACCTTGGTAGCGACCGGCGCAGATTTGGAGGACCCAGCACCAGGTTGATTGCTATCGCTTGATGCTGAGCCCTGCACTTGCAGCTCCACCCGATCAGGATGGATGGCTTTTACCTGGCTATTGAAGACCACATGGACCCGGCCTTCGCTAACACTGGCTTGCAGACGCTGCTCATTGCTGGCGCGCATGCGAAAGAAGGAATCCTTGCGATAGGAGATGGTGACATGATTGCCTTTCTGCTCCGCCAGACCCAGCGCCGCTTCAATGGCAGAATCACCACCACCCACCACCAGGATCCGGCGACCCTGGTAGGAGTTGGCATCCTGCAGGCTGTAGATCACCTTCGACAGATCCTCGCCGGGCACACTCAGTTTGCGCGGAGTGCCGCGGCGCCCCAGAGCCAGACAAACATTGCGCGCGGTGTATGTGCCAGTGCTTGCCCCAACCAGGTAGTTGCCCTCCTCATCCCGCTCCAGGCTCTGCAAAACCTCGCCGCCCTGGATGGGCAACTGCTGTTCCTTGGCGATGCGCTGCCACAGATCCACCAGCGTCTCCTTGGTATAGGACGCCGCTTTCATCCGACCATAGAGCGGCAGCTCCACCGGCTGGGTCATGACCAGCTTGCGGCGCGGATACTTGGCCACGGTGCCACCAGGACCTTGCTCCTGTTCCAGGGTTACGAAATCAAGGCCATGCCGCTTGGCTTCCAGCGAACACGCCAGGCCTGCCGGCCCCGCACCAACGATGCACAGATCCAGCACACCGGCAGTCCGCTCTTGCAGATCGTCAGCATGCTCATTGCGACGCGCCACTTCAGCGGCGACAGCTGTGCCATGTTCAATGGCAGTTTTGATCAAGGCGTGGGCGGTCACTTCGCCGGCCAGGAAAAGTCCTGGCGACCCAACAGCTTCCAATTCGGCGGTCACTGCGGGCACATCCTTGCGCTCCGCCAGGTTTGCAACGGTGACCGTGATGGCATCCACCGGACAAGAACGCTCGCAGTGGGAATGCCCCACACAACGCGCCCCGTTCACCACCGTCGCCTGACCGTGCAACAGATCCAGCACTCCTTCTTCGGGGCAGGCAGAAACACAGGTGCCGCAACCCAGGCAACGGGTCAGGTCAATGACAGGATGCATGAGTTGCGCCTGGTCACTGCCCTGACGAACTGCCTGCTCGCGCTTTTGCATGGTGCGCTGCATGCGCCGCAATTCCATGCGCCGGGAGAGCAGGGCAAAGCCGCCGAGACCGATCAGACAGATCAATCCAACCAACAACGACCAGGTCAAGCTGCTGCCCCCAAACCGGATTTCGCCAATGCGGCGATTGAATCCATCGCGTCCCCGTACATTCCCCTATAAACCGTCGCTTAAAGTCACCCTAGAATCCCATGGTATCGACCCCAATAGCGCAGCTACTTGAGGGTCGGGCGGGCGCCAGGGGCAGCGATCCAGGTAAGAAATCCGACCCCTGCGGTGGATCGGCCTTCGCATGGCGAATGCCAAACCGCGCCCGCCGAATGTGGCGAATCAAAACAGGACAATTGCCAGGGATGTGCGCCTGGGAAAGACCCGGAGATTGGCCGAGCGATCAGTTGTTGCGCAACTGCTGGCTGTCTTCGCTACGGCTCTGTGGCCGCTGCTGCGGTGCCTGTTGACGCGGCTCGTTGAAACGCGGAGCAACACCACCGGGCATGGGTGAGGCACTCCGGTTGGTTGCTGTCACTGGCAGGCCAGAGGTTTCCACATAGGCCCGCGCAGCCTGCAAAGCTAGATCGAACTTACCACTGAGCAACTCCGACTTCTCAGTCATCCGCTGAACGTCACTGGTAATGGCCGACACCGAAGCCTGGTTGAAATCATTACCCAGGAACAAGGCGTGGTCGCGCAGCTGGGCATTCAAATCCTTCAGAGCCTTTTGCGCAGGGATCACATTGGCTACCACGTCCTCGTAGCGAGCCTGGGTCTCCAGCAACCGGTTCTGGCTGCGTAATCGCATGCTGGTGCTGTTGAAGTTCATCAGGTCCTGGGACCACTGCTCAAAGACCGGACCAGAGGCAGCCTGCATGGTGGCTACGCTACGATCCAAGGCCTTGTTTTGATTCTCAGACTTCTCAATGGCATTGACCAGATCTTGGTAGATCAAGACCGGGTCGTTGCCAAAGTTGGATGAGGCAATGGCCACCAATCTGTCCATGGCATCATGGGCTCGTTCCCGTGCAAGTTCAGCGTCGACATGCACACGCTCCACACTACCAACCAGGACATCTACCTGAGAAAGAGTGGGATCACTGTCGCCAAATATGCCGCAGCTTGGCAGGATGGCTAAAGGAACAGCGATAACGAGGGACTTGAAGGTCCTGAAAGACGCGAAGTTGGTGCGGTGATTCATTTGGGTTTCCTTGACTTCATGCGGGCCGTCCGATTGGCAACTCAGCCCGCCGCCCTATTCTTCGACCGAAATGCTCAGCCGGCTGTGACCCGGTGCCAATCCGCCGATGGCACGGGGAAAGGGTGGCAATTCGCCCTAGGAGTCTGCCCCACGGAAAGTCAACTTAGCGTCACCTCGGTGGCCGCTGGATAAAATCATTAGTGGGGCTGTGAAAATCCAGATCGACGGATTCTGCATGGATTTTGGGCCTGGGGCCACGTTGACGATTTTTGGGAGCAGATCAGTGCTTCTTGGCCTGTAATGGCCCAATTCCCTCGGCCTTCATAGCGCCAGCTTTCCGTGCAGCCTTCTCAAGTTGGTTGCAAGACAGATTAGGTCCCACTCACCACTCACCTTTGCTATGCCTCGCATGCTGAAGGACCGAAAGCCGCTCACGTTTTTGATCCAGCCAAAGACCGGCTCAACGATGTGTTTGCGTTTTCGGTACCAGCCCCGCCCACGGTTGGTTCCCAGCTTCCGTTTCATTCGCGCAGTAGCTTGGAGATCTGGACTGGTCTTCGGTCGTTTCTTTCCTTCCTTGCCAACTGAAACCAAACCGTCAATCTGGGCGTTTTCGAGATGCTTGAAGTTTTCCTCGCTGCGATAGCCTGCGTCCGCAAGCAGGCGCTCTATCGGCTTGCCTGAGTTCTCCATCGCTTTCTCGGCCATTGGAAGAAGCTGGTCATTATCAGCAGCGTTGTTTGTTACTCCATTGGCGATGATCAGCTGCTCAGTATTGTCGACAGCAATCTGAGCGTTGTAGCATTGCTCGAATCCATTCGAGGCTTTCATGATCCGACTATCGGGGTCCGTGAAGTTCTCCTGATCCTTTGGCCGTGGCTTGCCCTTGGGATGTTTCCGGTGGGGAGTCATCCGAAGCTCGCGACCTTCTTCCTTGGCCTTGCTGGCCTTCTTCTCGTCCTTTTGCTTGTCCTCCTCGGCCTTGCGTCTCTCCAATCGCTTCTTTGCCTCCTGGATAGCCTTCAGGCGGCTTTCCCGGTTTGAAAGTTCATCAGGGAGCTCGTCACCCCGAAAGTCAGGACCGAAGAGATCGTCCTCTTCCTTGTCGATTCCCTTAGCCATCTCGGTGATCCTGCGGATCTCGGCACGCAGTCGTTTCTCTTCGGACTTCATTCGCGAGTAGCTCATTGCCTTTCGCTTGCTGGCGTTCGCCTTCACTTTGCTGCCATCCACTGCCACGGTGCCGAGCTTGACCAAGCCAGCCTCAGAAGCGAGCTGTACGATCTGGACAAAGAAGCTCTCGAACAAATCGACATGCTCCGCCCGAAAACGACAGATTGTGCGGTGGTCCGGCATTTGATTAGCTGCCAACACCCGGAAAGGCACGCTTTCTTCGAGGTGCTTGGAGATCTTGCGGGAGGAGAAGACCCCTGTGCAATACGAGTAGATCAAGACCCTCAACATCATCCGTGGATCGTAAGGCAATTCACCACTCCCGCAGATGCGGTAGCGGTCGAGGAGGCCATCCGTGTCCAACGAACCGACCGCGTCGTGAATGTACCACGCAAGATGATCTTGTGGCAGCCAGTCACGGATGGACGGAGGTAGGAGGTACTGCTGGTTTAGATCTTGACCCTTTTTGAATCGCGCCATGCCTTCAATACGTACAAGGATGGGCCAGGGGCTTAACCTTTTTTCCGATTTCGAGGGCGATCGGAGGCCGGATTCCTCCTCATCCCGTGGGGCAGACTCCTAGCCTGTCTTTCCCACCAGCACTCTACTGCTGCCGACCCTCAGTTCATCAAGGCCTGGTACTCGTGGTTCAGCGCTTCCGCGATCTTTTCCCACGAGAACAGTTCCAGAACACGCTGTCTGCCTGCGCGGCCAAAGCGCCTGCGCAGCTCGGCATCGAGGATCAGCTTCTCCAGCGCATCGGCGAGGGCCTCAGGATCGGCGGACTCCACCAATAGCCCCGTCACCCCGTCGTCCACCACCTCCACCATGCCGCCCACCCTGGTTGCCACTGTGGGGATCTCCGAGGCTCCGGCCTCCACCAGCGCGATGGCGAAGGTCTCGCTCAGCGAGGGGTTGGTGAGGATGTGGGACTGCCGATAGAGATCAGCGAGTTTGCTGTGGGGGATCGGTCCCGTGAATTCAACACAGTCCTCCAGTCCATCTCGGCGTTGAGATCGGAGGTGTTCCAGGTAGGTTTCCTGGTCGTTGGGGCCATTTGGGTAGAAGCGCTGCAGCGCCAGCACTTTGGGGTCGGCGCTCATGTCGACAATGACGTCGCTGGGTACCACGTACTCCGGACCGACAATGGTGAGATGGAAGTCACGGCCGCGCTGGACCAGGTGCTTGGCGGCATCGAGGAGATCGTGCACGCCTTTCTCCGTTGAGTGCCGCCCGACAAAGAGGATCCTTACCGGACCATCTTCATTCTTTGCTTCCGGGCTGAAGAATTGATTCGGATCGACGCCGTTGAAAATAACCCGGGTACGGTTTGCGACCTCAGGGATCTCGCTGGAAAGGTGCGACATCAGGTAATCGCTGCAGCCGGTGATCAGATCGGTCTTGCGTAGACGATTGCGGATCATTTTGCGATCCAGCTGAGTCAGCCACTCACCTTGGGTATGAACGACGATCTTTACCCTGGGGTTGAGCATGCGGATCATGTTCACGAATTGGGAGTAGTTGTGGATGTGCACCACATCGTATCCCTCGCTGCGGATGTGGCGTGCTACCTGCAGTCCATACCAGAAGTAGTGCAGCGTGCTGGCGTGGTCAGGTTTGCGTGGATTGTTGCGGAACCACTTGAAGAGACGCTGCAGGCGCAGGATCCATCGATCCATGAAGGGGGAGAATCGCAGGTAGCGGATGCCTTGATCCATCTGCCCGGCCCCCTCTCCCGGGTGCCGAACGGCGCAGACGGTCACGTCGTGTTTCTTTGCCAACCAAAGCGCCACCTGATAGGCCCAGATCTGGATGGATCCCGTTTCGATGGGCGGCACAGAGACGTCGAAGGGTTGGCTGACAAAGGCGACCTTCATCGTCTATTGGCTGTCGACGGACTTGTAGTGGTCGATCAGCCGAAGGATGCCTTCACGAACAGGCAAGAGGTCGCGCCCGAGCAGTTTGCGCATCTTCTCGATGGATGGCATGCGGCGAGTCATGTCGCCGTCTGGCAGCGGTGGCAGGTGGACGACCTTCGACTTGGACTTCGTGAGTTCGATGATCAAGTTGGCGAGTTCCAAGACTGTGAACTCTTGGTCGTTACCGATGTTGATGGTGTCGTTGATTCCCTGGCGCTTGAGCAGCGTGGCAAGGCACGCCTCCACGTTGTCATCGACGTAGCAAAAGGTGCGGGTCTGGCTGCCGTCGCCGTAGATCGTAATGTCCTCCCCGCGCATGGCCATGCGGATAAAGCGGGGGACAACGAAGTCTTCGCTCTGGTTCGGGCCGTAGGTATTGAAAAAGCGGAAGACTGTGTAATTGAGACCGAATTCATGCTGGTAGGAGCGCATGTAGGCTTCGGCGACGTTCTTGACGATGGCGTACGGCAGTCTGGAATTGAGCGGTGTTGTCTGTTCGTTCTGGGGAATCTCGAATGGCTCGCCATACACCTCAGAAGAAGATGCAAAGAACACGCGGTGCACCCCAATGTTCTTGCTCAGGTTAAGGACATTCTCGATGCCCTTGATGTCATTGAGTACGGCCAGGGGGTGGGCGAGAGTTCGTTGGACGCCCACCACGGCGGCATAGTGGAAGACGTATTCGAAGGGGTGGCAGTAGAAGAGGGCCGAGATGTCCTGGTAGGAGTTCACATCGCACTTGATGAACTTCACGTTGGGACGGTTGGGAACCTTTGAACGCTCGCCCGTCGACAGATTGTCTGCGACGACGACGATGTTGCCTTCATTTTCGGCGAGTGCCGAGGCCATCGCGCTGCCGATGTTGCCCGCGCCTCCGGTGACCAAGATATTAGTTGGCATTGGTCGTCCCTGTTAATCCTCTGATGGAAATTCCGGGGCAAAGTAGCCTCGAGATCCTCAAGGGGCAAATAGACAAATAGAAATTCCGGTCCCAAGCTCCCCACGGATACTTCGAGTCGAGTGTGGTTTGCCTCAACTTCCATGATCGACCCCGTGTTTCCAAATCTTTAGGGCTCCGCGCCACCACGCCAGCTCAATCTTGAGCCCGATAGTTGGCTTCCCAGCTTGCGCTATCAATGGATGCTAGAGGGGAATGTGGGATGCCCCATTCGGCCATGCCCTTGTTGTATTCCGGGCTGGAATGGTGGCAGCCAATGCCTAACCTGCAGGCATGAGCCTGAAGCCCTGGGAACAACTGCACGAGGAAAGTCTGGTTCGCTACAAGGTCTTTGACGTGCGCAAGAGTCTGCGCCGATCACCGCGCAACGGTGCCGAGATTGGCTTTTTTATCATCAACACCTGGGACTGGGTGAATGTGGTGGCCTTCACCAAGGACCAGCAACTGATCATGGTGCGGCAGTACCGTCAGGGTACCAAGGAAGTGACCTTGGAGATTCCCGGCGGCATCTTGCATGCCAAAGACGAGGATCCTGAGATTGCCGCCATCCGGGAATTGCGCGAAGAAACCGGTTACCAGCCTGGGATGGTCCAAGCCTTGGGGGGCGTGAGTTCCAACCCGGCCATCTTCAACAACCGCTGCATGACCTTTTTGGCTACTGACTGTGAACCGGTGGGGGACTTGATCCAGGATCAAGGCGAGGACCTGGAAGTGGTGTTGTTGCCTCTGGATGAAGTAGAAGACAAGGTGCGGCGCGGCGAGATTGCCCACTCTTTGGTGGTGGTGGGTTTGTATCTCTACCGCCTGTCACTCAAAGACTAACAGTTGTAGCTGCGCCCAAGCTTGTTGATGGTCTGCTCCAAGGCGGTTTCCAAGGCAGAGTTAGCGCCTTTGCAAGCAGCCAGGATCTTCCTGGACTCGCGGATGTAGTCCTGCTTCCGGCTGTCGGAGAACCCTTCCATATCGCGCAGGTTGTCCAGCTTGTCAGCCAGGCGAATCGCCTTGGCATCCGCGGATGCGTTGCTGATCCTGGCAATGATCTCTTCTCTGCGTTCCTTCTTGGGCAGGCGCATGTCGCCGGATAGCTGGGCAACCAGGTCAGCTACGTGGGAGCCATAACGATAGGCCAGGCTGGCCCATTCACAGTCCGTGTCTTCGATGAGATCGTGCAGAAGCGCGGCGATGATCACATCCATGTCTCGAATGCCGCCGATGCTACGCAAGATTTCGGAGACTCGCAGGGGGTGGGCAATGTAGGGGCTGCCGTCGACGCGGACCTGATTCTGATGCTTACGCATGCAGTAGAGGACGGCTTGGGCGTAGCGTTCGTAAGGTTCCTTGGTGGTAGCCATATGAATATTGGACCATCAGCCAGAAGGGCCACGTAGTGGTGACGCGTGCTGCTTTGTCCAGATGTGCATTTGCTGCTTTGGCCTCTGGAATGACAAGCACCAGTTCTTTTTTTTCACCAAGCAACCTCTGTGCGAGTTTCACAAGCCCCCATGGTTTCGTGAGTTCCAGCGGGCAGGGTCAGTGGCTGTCTCATTTTCAAGCACTTGGCCTTTCTCCATCCATGACCGTTGCATTCCTGGACGATAGGGGCGGTGTCTGGCACAGAGCCTGATTGGAGATCATGTAATGAATATTGGATATTTGAACGGTTTTGGCGGTCTTGCTCTTTTTGGCGGGGCCATGGTTTTGGCTGGCTGTGGTTCTCCTGGAGCCGGTGGAGATAACACTCTGGACTCCGGATCCACCCTCACGGTGAATGATGGGTTGTCAGCAGACATAGATCAGCAAAGTTCTATGGACACCGTTTCTGCCAACTGGACAGGCATCGCTGGTGCGGGGCAGATCGTGGCTGCTTATGACTGGTCCATTGGCACGAGTTCGGGCGGCACCGACGTGCAAGATTGGAAGAGCGTGGGTTCTGCCGATTCTGCCATCAATCCCAATTTGAGCCTGAGTGATGGGGCGGTTTATTATGTTTCCGTTCGTGCCAGGGACAGCGTGTCCAAGGTTCTAGTTACCGCCGCTTCCGATGGCGTCACGGTGAGCGTGGTTCCCCCTCCACCACCCCCTCCTCCTCCTCCGCCGCCGCCAACAGGGCAACTGAGTTGCTTGAATGATGAGGCGGTGAACCTGGCCAAGAGTTCCACCAAGATCTGGTTCAATGCTTCGCTTAGTGGCGGTGCGCACACCTGGATATTTGAGGGTGGCGAGTTTGCCAAGGGGGCGGTTGCCCACTGCGGCGATACCCGTTTGGATTCGGAGTTGCTGCAGCAAATCCATTACATCCTGACTCCTGGCAACGGCATGACCTGCAATGGCGGCTTCCCAGATCAAAAGCAGCTGGGCACCACCTCCATGTTCCTGTTGGCCAAGCAAACCCCAAGAATCTGGAATCAGTTGTTGGTGTCCGAAAAAGAAAAGATCGACACCATGGTTTATGCTGCCCTGCTTGCGTCGGTTTTCACCACTTCTGACAACAGTCCTTTCATCAAGTCTGATGGTCAACAGCGGACTCTTGATGGCAACACTGACATTCATCGTGATTGGAACCCAAACTATCGCAACGGCATGTTGGGCACCGTCATTGTCGCTTCGCTCTATATTGGCCCCAGTAAGGCTCAGGCTGATCTGAAGGCTCACAATCACCAGCAGTTCAAGAGCAAGGTGCAAAGCCTTGGATTGACGAACCTGGTTCAGACCTATAACAGTGGAGATTCGGACGCTCCGACCAGAGCGCAGATCGAAACCGCCGCGCACACGGACTATGCCTATTATGGCATTCCACTTACTGACACCATGGGGCTCTACCTGGATCTGACCGAGTATACCTACAGTCGCAATGTGGAATGCGGCAAGAACAACAACCAGGGCGTTGTCGATGGCAATGGAAATCGTGGCGCCTACATGGTCAAGAACTGCAATCTGCTGCCCAATAAAGGTGTGGTAGGCATGCTCAGAGAGTTTGCATCCGGTGATGCCGGCGGCATTCGCAGCTCAGCCCACTACGCCAATGATGGCTGGTATGTGAACAACTACATCCAGTACTGCGTTGTTGCTAGCGGCACATGGAAAGACAGCGCCAGGGCGACTGCGGCCCTGAATCGGGTCAAGGTGGGGACGGATGACCTGCTCTTCAAGATCGATCCTGCGAAGGGTGGGGGGTACTACAACTACGAAAGTGGCTCTGCTAGTTCCCAGGCTTACCAGATCAGTGATGAGTATGGTCATCGCATCAACCGCTCGGTAGCGGAAGTGCTTGCGCAGTACCACGGAATGTAAAGCAACGCCTTGTTTGTGGATTCGGTTACCACCGCTGACTTGTGGTGGTAACCCTTCTGCGCAGAAGAAACAGGACCTCTAGGTAGAGGTCCTGGCGGAGCAGAATTCGTAGCGGTAGAAGACCTCGAATTCCTGGAAGAAGCAGTCCAGAAATTCACCGTCACTCACGTCTGCCAGAATAGGCCAGTCAGGATGGTCCGTTGGGCGTTGCATTTGCGACTTGTGGCAGGCCAGAGCCTTGTGCTTGTCTGCGTGCACATCGCCGATGGGGACGGCATAGCGGAAATCACGCCGTAGCCGCCGCCAGTTGCGCAGGTCGCGAAGGCAATTGCGGGGACCGCTCTGCATCCATGGCCAGGATTCCCAAAACCAAATTGGGTATTCATGCATGGTGAGCGGCTTATCCCAAAGCTCAGCTGCACGGCAGGCCATTTTCCAGGTTGCCCAATGATCTGCCGGTGGTTCGGCGCGGTAGGGAAGGAAAAGTTGTGGCACGGGGAACTGCTGCAGTTGCTCCAGGATGACTGCGGCTCCTTCTTCTATCTGCTTAGCCAGCGCACCATCAGGCAAGTTGGCAAAGTGCATGTCATTGGCTTGGATCCCAAGTTGCCTGCCAGCCTGTTCCGCCTCTTCTATTCTTTGCCGGCTCAGTTTTTCGGCGTCCAACCATTGTGGGTGGGATGAAGTGCCATCACTCATGAACACGGCTCGAACCCGCGCACCGGCCTTGGTCTTCTGCAGAATGGTGCCGCCACATGCCAGGGTCTCGTCATCCTGGTGCGGGGCGACGACCAGGGCGTCGCTAGTCAGTTCTTTGCCGCTGGCCACCTGCAGGCGTTTGTAGAATCCGGGACGCAGGGTTTTGCGGGCCAGGCTGCGAATGGATGCGAAGGGGGAGACTGCCATGCCTGCTTACCTGTCTAGCACTACTGGATCCAAGGCCTCGATGTGCACCGGACCAAAGTCTACCTGGCACCAGAAACAGAGCAGGCAGACGGCAAACTCTTTGCCCAACAAGGCAAAGCCATCGTGCACTACTGTCTCTGTCCAATTTTTCGGTTCCTTGCCTCCCTCTGGCCACCACTTGCAGCGGTGCAGATAAGAGTTGTGGCTGCCATCCGCATTGCGTTGCTCAATGACTTCCATGACCAGGTGGTTCTTGACACCGATTTCCGGAGTGTAATTGCTGTAGGAATTGATCCATTGCGGTGGCTGTTCAGCAAACTTGTAGGAGATCTCGTTGCCATAGCTTTCCGTCCTGCCCCAGTACCAGGATAGGGCGAAATCCCAACCGCGACGAGGAAGGCGGGTCCAGTTGTCCGGATGACCGCCCCACATGGATAGAACGCCAAAACCAAACTGATCGCCGATGGATTTCCGTAGGATGGCATCGGTGGTGATGCGGCGGCCCCCGGGAATCGCGCCGGTGACCACCAGCATGCGATCATACTGCTCAAAGCCCGGCTTTAGGCGGACTCGCCACTGGTCGTCGATCTGCACCGTCTCCCAGTAGCCGTCTTGGGCTTCTAGATCTGCTTTCTCCCAGCTTACCGCCAAAGGTAGCTTGATGGGGGAAGGGTCGTAGTTGAAGCTCCTGATGATGGTGTGACTGCTGCGCAGCGGCGAGGTGGCCTCAATGGTGATGTTGTTGTTGCCCTCATGCAGATCCGCTTGTGGGATCTCAATGGTGAGCAGTGGTGCCGGCATGCGGAATACTGGGCTGTTGTGGGGGAAGTCCCGCCAGTCCGAGTCATTGATGCGGTAGCGGGAGCTTGAAACCAGGAAGGGCAGGCGCCGGGACAAGGGGGCGAAGCTGCCGGTGATGTTGGCGGAGAAATTGTCCGTGCGCCGTGAGTAGGTCTCAGGCAGGTGGAATATCTGAATCAGGGGTTGGCTGAGAAAGTAGACGTAGCCACCAATTGCTCCCAGCAGGCCGGCAAGGAGGCCGAGGAGAACTAATTTCCTGATGACCTTGGTGTTCATGATCGAGTCGACATCTTGGAGCCGGCAACGCCACGGATAGTTTGCCAGAACTCCAAGCAGAGTTCTCGGTTCAGTAGCCAGGAAAATGCTAGATAGGAAAGGCCGCCAACGCAGATGGAGCTTGCCAGGCTAAGCGGCCGGCTCAGTATGTCCGCCACAGAAGTCTGGTAGGACACGGTGGCCAAGTACATAAGGAAGGCCGAAAGCAGACTTCGACTCAGCGGCACCATGAATTTCCGCAGCGGCAAGTGGAGGTACTTATTCACGATCAAGAAGGCAATGGTCGAGGAGGAAAGCATCGGCACCAATTCGGCAATAGCGACGCCGACGCTCCCGAACTTTACCAGCCAGAACAGCAGGGGGAATAGGATCGCATGGTGCAAGATGCTGGTGTAGAGCATGAGTTTGGGTTTGCCCACCGCCATGATCACTGGGGCTGCCACGGAAGAAATTGACAAGCTCATGCCAAAGAAGGCCAGCACGTTGATGATCTCGATGCAGTCTTCCCATTTTTCGCCGTAGACAGTTAGGACGAAGTTTTCAGAGATGGCAAGAAAGCCGAAGGCCACTGGCAAGGACAGCATGCTCACATGCGACAGAGCCTTCATGAAGACCTGCTGCATCTGCGGGATGTCGTGCTTGATCTTGGATAGAGCGGGGAAGGCGATGCGGTTTACCAAGGATGAGATCTGTGACGCCGGCAGATTGCATAGGTTGAAGGCATAGCTGTATGCCCCGGTCTTGGCGTAGCCATATTCTCCGCCGATAACAAAGCGAGGAAAAGATTGACCGGCAGCGGAGAGAACTGCCAGGGCCCAGAGGTGCTTGCCAAAGGAGAATAGTTCCTTGGCGATCTGTCGGTCGAATTGCAGCCGCGGCAGCCAGGCAGCGGACTTGAGCATCATGGCGGCCTGCAGGGCTGTGGAAACCAGCAGAGAAATCACCAGGCTCCAGATTCCATATCCCAGCCAAGCCAACCCAATGGCGATGACTCCATAGGCCAGACTGCCGACGATTTCAGCAATGGAAATGGCGCTGAAGTTGAGCCGTTTTTGCAGGACAAAGCCGGCGGTGGTGAGGACGGTGTCGATGAAAAAGGAGAGCAGCGTAATGCGTAGGACCGGCACAGCGTTCAGGCCGTCGCTTTCGCCGAAAAAGCTGATGAGCCAGGGTGTCAGGGCAAAGGTGAGGGCAAACAACGCCGCGTTTGCCACCAGTGTAATGACAAAGGTGGTGTTGGCGGCCAGTTCTGCTTCTGCCTCGTCCTTGTCGTGGCGCTGGATGAAGGCCTGGCCAAAGCCCACTTCCCGAAGCGCGATCATGGTGTAGATGGCCGCCATGACGATGGCCATCAAGCCGATGACTTCCTTGGCCAGGATCCAGGCAAGAACAACCTGCGTCGCGAAGCGGAAGCCCTTGGACAAGATCTGCGAAATGGTGGTCCACTTCAGGCTGGAGTGCATTTGCCCCTTGTCGAGCTTCTCCCCTTCTGCCGCCGCTGTTGGTTCTTGTTCGGAACTTGTGCTCATGAATTCATGTGCCTATACCGGCGAGCTTAGTCCCTCTTATGGCGCTGAAGGAAGCGATAGGTTCGTTCCGCCACTGCCAAGGCCTTGTTTCGCATGGGGGCGGCATCGCATTCGAAGGGTCCGGGGGCGGATAAGTCGACGCCTCCCATGCCCTTTTTGAATTCATACACTCCTGGGTTGTCATCCGGATCAATGCCACCCAGGTCATACCAGGGGATATTGCGTTGCTTGAGCTTTTGCATCACATCCCAGTGCATAAAGTGGCCAATGCGCAGGTCGCGCATCTGCGGATGGGAAGCGCCAAAGATGTAGACTGCGGTATCCCCGTTCACCCCAGCGATGTGGCCGCCTACCACTTCGCCGGCATGTCGAGCAATGCTGATCATGTAGCGATCTTGTTCAGGGATGTCCGCATGCATGCGCAGGTGAAAGTTGGCGTCCAAGTTGACGTTGAAGTCCTTCCAGTTGATGAAGGACTTATAGAGGTCGCAAAACTCCTGAAACAGTTCCTGCGAAGACCCGGTGGTAATCTGGAACTCATTCTTCTCCGCCTTCTTCAGCTGTCGTCGCCAACGACTATTGAAGTTGGCTCGCAGGGTTTCCAATGGGGGCCGGATATCCAGCAGGATGGTGCGGTCTTCGGGGAGCTGCTTGGCCCGCTTGCAGCCCAGCTCCTCATAGACAGCTACCACTTTCTGCCGATCCTCGAGCTGCACCAGGGGTGGTGAGATGCGCAGCAAGAGCTTGCGCTTATTGGCATACTCCTGCTTGATGCTCTGCAGGCACTGTTGCAAAACCTCCAGGTCAAGGCTTGGACCTTTTCGGGTCAGTGGTCCTCCGCCGATGTAGGCAATACCTGCGCCCAGGACAGGGAGCTTTTTGATGCGAAGGCTGGCCAGTCCCAGCACTGTTTCTTGCGACTGGACTTTGATGTATTCCACGGCCGTGGACTGCAGTTCACCACAGGCCGCATTGAAGTCCCAGAGGTGGCGGTAGTTGTAATCCTGGAACTGCCTGGCCAATGGATACCATTCGTCGCGAGATACCCGGCTGATGCTGAAGTCTTCGGGCATTGGTTCTTAGCGACGACTCTTGACGAATGTTTTGCCGCGGCGAATCCACTCGCTCGGCCCTATGGGTGATTGCACCAGTAGATCTTCGACCAAAGTGAGGTTCTGGCCTGATGTCAATGTGTTGCGAGTCTGCAGCCATTGCTGGGGATTGCTGAAGCCGCCATCGCTGGTGTAGACCGCGGTAAATTTGGCCTCGCGCAAGCGGCCCAGAACCCGGCGGTCATAGCAGCCAAAGGGGCAGGCGGCGCTGGTGATGGGCTTTTGCAGCCATTGCTCCAGCATGTCCTTGGCCTGCTGGATTTCTCCGCCCAGCTCAGAGTCGTTGCATTCTGGCCAGGGGCGGTGATGCATGCCGTGCAGGCCGATCTGCATGCCCTGTTGCAGCATTTCCTGCATCTGCTGCACGGATAGATAGCCGGGCTTGCCTACTTTTCCCGCAAGGACAAAGAACTGGGCTTGAATGCCCCGCTGCAACAGCATGGGCAGGGCGATTTCGCAGTCTGAGCTGTTGCCATCATCAAAGGTGACTGTGCAGCGGGGATCCGTGGCTGCGCGATCCAAGACCCTGCCGAAGGTCTCTGGTGCAAGCCAGTACTGTTCCTCACCTTCCTCAAATGGTCTGGGTGGCTCCCCCAGGCCATGTATGTTCAAGATGATCGAGCTCTTCTGGGGCATGCCGATAGGATGTTTGGTGTGGGGAACACAGCGGAGATGCTGATGGCTTAGCTTTCGACATTGCACTCTCCGAGATGCTGAATGTCTAGTGCAACTAGCCCATGCCATGGGCTAGTTGACTTGCTAGGATTCCCTCCACCCTGGATCCGTGGGTTCCAGACACTGGCTGGGCCTACGGCCCCATGGTCAGGCATTCGATAAGGTAGAGACCCTTCCTGCCCAGATGTTGATGCGAGATAGCAATTCCAGCCCGATGAGCGAAAAAGCGAGCTCCCAGCGCCTGAGTGGCGAAGGTGTCAGCGTGCTCATCGTCAATTGGAACACCAAGGACGCAGTGACTCGGCTGCTAGAGGATGTGCTTGGCGATTTGGGCAAATATTGCCGCCATGTGGAAGTTGTGGTGGTGGACAATCACAGTGCCGACGGCAGTGTGGCCGCCTTGGCTGAGACCTTTCCCGCGGCGACCTACCCGCAGCTCAAAGTGATCGCCGAGACCCGGAATCATGGTTTTGCTGGTGGCGTCAATCGAGGTGCCCAGGCCTGTAGCCAACCTTTGATCCTGCTGCTGAACAGCGATGTGCGCACCGATGCAGAATCCATCGAGGCAGTGGCGGCCTATGCTGATCAGCATCCCGAAGCGGGTGTGTTGGGGCCAAAGATCCTGAATCCGGATGGCAGCCATCAAACCAGTTGTTGGCGCGACCCCTCCTTGTTCTGGCCTCTCATGTCCGCCGTATTCCTGGACAAGGTTGCCGCCCTGAATTTTGAGCGCTATGGGGAGAAGCCCTTTGCTGAACCTTTGGACGTGGACTGTGTTTGTGGCTGTGCCCTTCTGGTGCGCCGGGACTTGTTTTTACAGCTGCAGGGCTTGGACGAAGACTATTTCATGTACTTCGAAGAAACAGATCTCTGCGTTCGGATCAGAGGCTTGGGTCGAACAGTTCGATTTGTGCCGGTGGGTCGGTTCTTGCACGAGGACGGCGGCACTTCCAAGCAGGTCAAGCTTCGCACCTACCTGGATTTCCGCCGCAGCCAGATGCTGTTCCACCGCAAGCACCATGGCGCTCTGTCTGCCTTGACTGTGCGGGCCCTGTTGGCGCTCTCAGCCCTGCTCAGGGTTCCTGTGCTCTGCCTGCTGTCGCTGCGTGGCGGCAGCAGAGGAGGCGATGCCAAGAGTCGCCTTTCCCTCACAGTGCGAGGGTTGTGTTGGCTGCTGAACCCGTTTGGCGGCCTGATCCCCCAGGTTCAGCGGGAAGGCTGATCTACTCGAGCCTTAGGTGTTGGCGCTTACCACGGGAGACCTGACACTTTCGCTGCCATCCGTATAGATGTAGCTGACTGCGTAGTAGTAGGTCCTGCTAGTGCTTAGTTGCAGGTCATTGAAGGACTCAGTCTGCACGTGGTCAGCAAGCAAGGCCAGGTTCTGAGCGGTGGTGCCGCGGTAGACCCGAAATTCTTTGACCGTATTGCCAACTGCGTTGTTCCAGGTGAGGCTCACGTCCCTAAGTGGCGTGCTGGGAAGGCCGGTAGGTGAGTCAAACTGATATGTCTCTCGCACCGTGGCGTTCAGGGCAAGGGGCGTTTCAGGTACGTTGTCGCCATAGGATGACCGATACTTATCCCACATGGCCAGTGAGAATGCAGAGTTGGTCAGGAACCAAGCATCATCCTGGGTGCGGGAGCGCTGCACCTGGATGTAGCGATCCGTGTAGTCAAACAGTGCATCGTGCTGCCACAGGCTCTTCATGCCCATGATGCGAGCTGCAAGCACATAGCCCTGCCAGGACAAGGCAGTACAGCATTGCCGGTAGTTGGCAGTCCAATTGGAATCATCCAATTGGGGCCAGTGACGATGACGGATAGCCCACTCTGCCATGTCCTTGTGCTGGGCGGTGTAGCCGCCGTTCCCGTTGTTGAACACCCCAGGACTGGTCTCCCGCACATAGAAGGTCTGGTCGTCTTCGCCAAACTCAGGGCCATGAATGGACTGCATGATGGCCTGTTCGTTGAGCATGTAGCCGGCGAACAGGAGGGGATACTTGCGGGCCTGGCCATGGCCGCCGTCGGCGGGAAAACCACCGCCACTTGTGATGATGCCATAGATATCAATTCCGCTCTGCACAAATCCGATGAGCAGGGTTTCCTTGTTGCCTACTACATTCGTGTCCATACAAAGCATGAGTGCAGCTTCGCTTACATGCTTGGCCTGTTCCCGACCGTAGTGATGCATGTTTTCCCAAGGCTTGGTTTCCGGGTCGCGAGCATCAATCCATGCGCGCTGATAGAGGCGCTCCATGGCTGCCATGCTGGGCAGGTTGGCACTGGGGGCCAGATTGGGAAGCAGGTTTCGGCGTAGATTGGCTGTGTTGTAGACGGGCTTCTGGGTGCCGAAAAGCGGTGGACGGAAAGAGCCGGCCGCCGGCGCGCTGGCCATGACGCTGAGCACTGCCCCGGACTTTATCCAGGTCTTCACATCGCTGGCAGGAAAGCCCGTGGGGTCACTGATCATGGACACCAGGGAGTCGCCGGCGTTCAAGGTCAAGGGCAATGAGTTGGCGACGTTCAGCTTGGAGTCATAGGCCCAGTTGCGATCGTCGTAGCCATGCTCATTGATTGGCATGGGATTGACCATGGAGCCGTCTCGACCGCTTCTCCCCGCTGGCCTGGAAATGGAGGTGACCTTCACTGGGCCCACGACCCACCAGTCGCCATTGGCAAAGTTGCCGGTTGGGTAGGTCTTGTCGAAGTTCCAGGTGATGCCAAATTGACTGACGCTGGATCGGGGGCTGCCCTGGGCGGCCAAATCGGCTCCCAATGCAGGAATCATTCCCCAAAAGCTCAGGAAAACGAGCAGATTGATGGACAGGCTGCTGAATTTGGAGGAGTTGGCTGCGGATCTCATGGTGCTACGAGTTGTTTGGAGTAGTGGATACTGACCATTCCACGGAGCCCGACGCTGGCGGTCTGGGCTGGATTCTCCCTATACGGTGGGCTTTGAGTAGCCAGCTCAGCTTTTTGAATCACCGACGCTGGATACCAGGACTGCATCCTTGCGGCCAAACAGTCTGGCCAGTCCTGTGCGAAGGACCAGGAATGCAAAGGCGGAGTTGGTAACCAGATAGCGCTTCCACATCCGCCTGGGCTCCTGCCAGACTCGATACAGCCACTCCAGGCCAAAGTTTTGCATCATCATTGGCGCCCGTTTGACTTTTCCACCCATGACATCAAAAGAGCCGCCGACGCCGTGGCAAATCCGAGCCCCGGTTTCCTTGCCCCAGCGGGCCAAAAACAGTTCCTTGGCTGGGCTTCCCATGGCAACAAAGAGGAGATCTGCCTGACTGGCGCGGATTTCCTCGGTTATGGCGGCCTCTTCCTCGGGCTTGTAGTAGCCGTTTCGAGAGCCGGCGATGGGCAGATGTGGGTGGTCTAGCCTGACCTTGGCAAGGACCGCATCCAGCACTTCCTGGGTGGCGCCAAAGAAGAACACCGAGAAGCCCTCCTGATCTGCCACCTTCAGTAGTTCAAAGAACAGGTCGATGCCAGTGACCCTGCAGGGCAGGCTCTGGCCCAACAGTCGGCTGGCCAAAACCAGGGAGGCGCCGTCGGCAATGATGATGTCGGTGCCCAGGACCGCCTGGCAAAGTTGCGGGTCATGCCGCATTTTCACCACCTTGGCCGCATTTGCGGCGCCGATGGTCATCTGCCGCTTGTTGCGCACGCTGTCTGCGCAGAGGGAGACCATCTCTGGCATGGTCACGGCGGCAATGGGGACCCCGGTGACGATCTTCCTGGTGAAGGACTCAGTTGCGGTGGGAGCCTTGGCCTGCTTGGGGCTCATGGTTGTGGGCACGTCTGCTAGTTCCTTAGCCATGCATAGAGGATCCAGCCCAGATGGTAGGGCCGGCATTCATAGTCTACGACTCTTGGGCGTAACCCTATATTCAACCAATGCAGGCGCAGGTTCTTGTGCACTCGGCTGCTCACCGCTCGCAGCTTGCGGCTGAGTTTGTTGGGCTCCCGCCGGGCAATCTTGCGCCAGATGACCGCTTTCTGGTCATCGATGAGGCAGTTGTTCATTTCAGCCGAACTCGCCATCCATTGCGCACCCAGGCGAATGGCTGCTGCGTGGTCCTTGCCGCCGGCTTCCATGAGGTCAAACAAGGCCATGGGGCCCATGGCTTCCTGGTGCACTGTATAGACCGGGTAGCCTTCCACCACTGCGCCAGTGCGAACGTCATAGTGCCACCACCATTGGCCTGCCTTGCCTTGTAGCCGGCAAATCATGTCAGCACATTTGTTGGCTGCAGCCGTGGCTTTGCTGGATGCAAAGGTGTCCCCATAGCGGGCCAGTGCTTGGATGGGGTAGACCTGATCGGCGTAGGAGCCAATGTGGGCTCGTATGCCGGAAGAGGGCCTGGCTTCAACCCGATGCGGGAAGGCTCCCGTGTCGGTATTGCAGCAACGCAGGAGTTTTTCAGCGCATTCGTCTGCATCTGCGTTGCAGTCATGCAGAGGGTGAGCAGCGACAAAGGCACTAAGGGCCCAGGAGAATTCGATGGTTGGCACAGAGGATCGCACGGCCAGGGCGCGCCGAAGTTTATCCAGTGCGGTTGGCAACAGTGGGTGCTCCAGCTCTGCCGCGGCCCAAGTCAGGAGGGCCGCATCGCCCAGGTTCTCTACCTTGTCAATGCTTACCAGATGGATGCCAAGGACTTCCAAGGCGGTCTTGCCGTTCAGAATGGACTGTTGGCTTTCGACTGGCAGGTACTGCAAACCCAACAGAGTGATGGCCGTGTAGCGAAGGCTGTGGCCAGTGGCCTGTAGCCCGCCATCTGCCTTCCTGCGAAGACTATGGACGAATTGGTTGTTTTCCCCATCGAACATGGCCGGCAAGCCCCTGATGGCCACGTCGATGCAGCGCTGTACTAGCGCAGTCAAATCCTTGTCCTGTTGGCAGGCCTTCAGGATACGGTGATTTCCCAGGTCGATGTCTGGTGTGGCAACGGCCGACGATTGGTTCGGTAGTTCAGTCAAGGTTCGAGTGGTAAGGCGAGATGCGAAGCGAGACTCGTGTATGTCCCACTCCTATTTCGGCAGGGACATGGTGTTTCCTGGTAGATTGCCCCATGGCTTTACGCCACCCAGAAAACAGGGCGCAGGATAACACAGTGCCTGATGGGATCCAGGCCTGAGATCTGTGCCGGCATTTGCATGCAACTCTCCCCTGGCATGGGAGGTTAGGTCTTGTGTCCTCTCAGGCCGGCTTGGTAAATCGAGCTGCGTACATTGCTCCTGGCCATGGTATCCCAGGAATGTCGTGTTCGATTTCGAAGACTTGCGCCTGGAATCCTGGCAAGTGTGCCAGGATGCGCTCTTGCAAGGCCATGCTGTCGTACCAGCGACCAAAGTTATTGCCCCAACCATGCCAGGCTTTGCGTTCAGCCCCTGGATCGAAGCTCTCTTCGCGGTCGCAGACTAGCGGGTCGTAGATGTTGGTGTGCTTGGTGCTGATGCAAATGGGGACGATGACGATCTTTCCCCCAGGTTTGAGGCAGCGCGAGGCCTCGCGCAGAAAGCCCATGTCAGCAGGGCCTTCAAAACAGTTGAAGGCACAAAAGGAGACGAAGGAAGCTACCGAATCGTCGTCCAGAGGAATCGCGTCGGCGCTGGCGCCGATGCGATTGCCGTGGATGCCAGGCCTGAACTCCAAGTCCAGGTCGTAGCTCCTGCAGCCGGTGGATTGTTGTGCCAATCCACTCCAGATTCCTGCCTGAGCCCCTACATCCACTACCAGCTCGTTCGCTGCAGGTTGCGCAAGCTCCATACCAACGTAGTGCCAGAGCATGTAGGAAGGTCTACTATTGCGGTAGTAGTAGTAGGGGTAGGCGTGGTCCTGAGAAAATTTCTGCAGGTCCTGCAAGCTCACTTCCAGTTTGTGCACCTCAACAGAGCTCAGCTTGCGCAGCTCATTTGGCGAAAGTGCTTGCAAGAGTTCCGCCCCTGGTTCTTGGATGGAGTTGTTCTTGCTGCGGATTTTATAGCGAATGGCGTCCATGGCCTTGCGCACAGTCAGGGTAAGGCCTGAACGCCGCAGACAGGAGGCTAGCTTGACCCCTCCCGATAGCAGGCGAGATTTTGTCCCCACCAATGGGGAGGGTGACGAGTCGCTTGAGTCCATGAGCTACAGTTTGGGCAATTTGCCCTCTGCAGCCCAGACTTGGTTTTGCAGAAAGCAAAACCAAGCCCAAGGCAGCTGGTTAGTACTGTGTCCGATACATATCCCACATGGCCAGTGAGAATGCAGAGTTGGACAGGAACCAAGCATCATCCTGGGTGCGGGAGCGTTGCACCTGGATGTAGCGATCCGTGTAGTCAAACAGGGCATCGTGCTGCCACAGGCTCTTCAGGCCAATGATGCGGGCCGCCAGCACATAACCCTGCCAGGACAAGGCAGTACAGCATTGCCGGTAGTTGGCAGTCCAGTTGGAGTCATCCAATTCGGGAAATTCCACGTGCCGGATGCTCCACTCTGCCATGTCCTTATGCTGGGCGGTGTAGCCGCCGTTCCCGTTGTTGAACACCCCAGGACTGGTTTCCTGCACGTAGAAGGTCTGGTCGTCCTCGCCAAACATGACCCCATTAATGGACTGCATGATGGCTTGCTCGTTGAGCATGTAGCCGGCAAACAAGAGGGGGAATTTGCGCCCATGGCCATGGCCACCGTCGGCAGGAAAGTCGCCACCGCTGAGAACGATGCCATAGACATCAATGCCGCTTTGGACGAACCGAATGAGCAGGGTTTCCTTGCTGCCGACAACAGCCTCATCCATACACAGCATCAGGGCTGCTTCGCTCACCATCTTGGCTTGCTCGCGGCCGTAATCCGGCATGTTCTGCCAGGGTTTTGTTTCCGGATCGCGGCCATCCATCCAGGGGCGCTCATAATTGCGCTCCATGGCTGCCATGCTGGGCTGGTTGGCACTAGGAGCCAATTTAGGTAGGAGGTTTCGACGCAGGTTGGCGATGTTGTAGATCGGCTTCTGGGTGCCGAAGAGCGGTGGGCGGAAAGAGCCGTCCGCCGGCGCGCTGGCCATGACGGTGAGTACCGATCCAGTCTTCAGCCAGGTTTTGACGTCGCTGGCTGGGAAGCCTGTGGGATCGCTGATGGTGGACACCAGGGAGTCGCCGGCGGTCAAAGTCAAAGGCAATGAGTTGGCGGCGTTCAGCCGAGAGTCATAGGCCCAGTTGCGATCGTCGTAGCCATGCCCGTTCACTGGCATGGGGTTGACCATGGAGCCGTCACGACCGCTTCTCGCCGCTGGCCTGGTGATGGCGGTGACTTTCACCGGGCCCACAACCCACCAGTCACCGTTGGCAAAGTTGCCGGTCTCGTACTGCTTGTCAAAAGTCCAGGTGATACCGAATTGGCTCACTGAGGAGCGATTGGAGCCAGATCCGCCACCTGCACTCAGGGTCTGGAAGGTCTGGTCGCCGCTGCTGGAGGGGTTGTTGGCGGGATCAATGGAGGTCACCTTGAAATGATAGGTGGTGTCCGGTGCCAGGTTTTGCAGGGTGATTTGGTGATCGGTGACCTGCAGCGGATCGATCTCCAGAGCGGTTTCATAGGCGGTGGTCAAGCCATACTGGACGCGGCTGGTGCCGGTTTCGTTGGTAGTCCAGGTCACCGTTGCCGAATTCTGGGTCACGCTGGCGGCGATGGCAGAGATCACCGGTGGGGTGGTGTCCGGTGCCGCATCAGTGGTGAAGGTGCGGTCGCCAGTGGTCCGGGAGTTGCCAGCGGCATCTACGGAATACAGCTTGTAGTGGTAGGTGGTGCCGGCACTGAGGCCCAGCAGATTGATCTGGTGGGCAGTCTTCAGCAAGGCGTCGGAATTGCTGCCCAGCTCATAGGCGGTGGTCAAGCCGTAGACCACCTCGCTGCTGGCCGGCTCATCAGTGCTCCAGGACACCGCAGCGAAATCCTGGCCGCGGGCCACGGAGACCCCGGAGATGGTGGGCTTGGTGGTGTCAGGAGTGGCAGTGGTGGAAAAGTTTTTGTCTCCGGTAGCGCTGGAGTTACCGGCTTTGTCCTTGGCCTTCAACTTGAAGTGATAGGTCCGCTGAGAGTTCAACCCCGTGAGGTTGACCTGGTGGTTGGTGACCATGGCTGGGTCATTCTCTTCTCCCAATTCATAGCTGGTGGTTGAGCCATAGGAGAGCTCGGTGGTCGCAGGTTCGCTGGTCTGCCAGGATATGGTGGCAAAGTCAGGACCCTTGGCGACAGCGATGTTGCTAATGACCGGCTTGGTGGTGTCCGGAGTGGAAGAAGTGTTGAAGGTCTTGTCATTGCTGGAGGCAGAGTTCTGGTCACCATCCAGAGAAATCACCCGATAATGATAAGTCTGGTCGGAAGACAGTCCAACCAGTTGTACGGAGTGGCTGGTAACCAAAGCAGAAGATCCGACCTGCCCCCCGTCATAGGTGGCGGTGGTGCCAAAAATCACCGTGCTGGATGCTGGCTCATTGGTGGTCCAGGAAATAGTGGCTGTGTTCTGCTGCGCCACAGCTTGAACTCCAGAGATTACCGGTGGAGTGGTGTCGCCACTGCCTCCACCACCGCCGCTACCAGAATTTCGGCTACCTTCAACGCCTGAAGAACCGCATGCGGCGAGCAGAGTCAGAGAGCAGGATGCAAACCAGAGCAGCCCCCTTCTGTAAGAGGGATGATGAGGATGCTGATCCTCGGTAGAATGCTTGGTACCTGTGGTGGTACCTGTGGTGGTGGCGGTGGTAGAAGAAGTCATTGATCTGGTAGAGAGTGTGAACATGACTGACCTCATGTGTTCTGGTGTCTGAATTGCGTTCGCACAGGTGTACGAATTCAGCACAGTCTTCGGCTGGGCGCCGGAAAGCCTGGACCTGATGGCGCGGTAATGTCTCGATTCGAGGCTGAGCCCGGTAAGGTATTTCCAAGCCTGCAAAGGGACTTTCTGGCTGGAGGGGAGGCTGGTCGGAGGGCTTGGATTGGCAGGTTGTGAACAACCCCATGCCATGGGCGAGTTTAGAGATTGGGGTTGGGAGCGATCCCCGACCCCAAAATGTGGTGGGTAGCCAGTAATACTCCCTCTTTTTTGCTCCCTGGGGGCCCCATGGGAATGGGCACTTGGGCCCGCCCGCCCAGGTGCCTCAGCCGTCGGCAAACTGGCCGGACAGATTCCTTGGTCGATATCCGATGAGTCCTCGGGGATCGAGAAAAACGGGTTCTCAGGGGATAATGATGGAAATGAGTAGGGGCGTGGAAAATCGCAGCAAGCATTGGTCTGTCTTGGCAGCCGGGCTTTGCGCTTTCATTCTAGCTTGTGGTTCTTCTGGATCTGGTTTTGATGAAATCAAAGATTCCAGTTCTGCTGCCAAGTCTTCCGTCAGCCAGTACGGCATCACCTGGACCTTCGACAAGCAGTATGAGACCGGCAACTTTGCCAATGGGGACTGGTGGGTCGCAGGCCCAGTGAAGGTCACCGCCATCACCAAGCCGGCGAGGCAAGCCGGTAGGGACGGTTCCATGGTCAATCCCATGCCAGTGAACGAACATGGCTACGACGATCGCAACTGGGCCTATGGCTCTCGCCTGAACGTCGCCAACTCATTGCCTTTGACTTTGAACGCCGGCGACTCCCTGGTGTCCACCATCAGCGATCCCACAGGCTTTCCAGCCGGTGACGTGAAAACCTGGGTGAAGAGCGGAGCAGTGCTCACTGTCATGGCCAGCGCGCCAGCGGCCGGCTCTTTTCGACCACCCCTCTTCGGCACCCAGAAGCCGATCTACAACGTTGCCAGCTTGCGGACAAACCTGCTGCCCAGTCTGGACCCTAGTGCCAACCTGCCCAGCATAGCAGCCATGGAGCGCAATTATGAGCGCGCTTGGATTGATGCTCGCGACCCGGAAACCAAGCCTTGGGAAAACATGCATCACTACGGTCGGGAACAGGCCCAGCAAGTAGGCGAAGCTGCCCTGATGCTGTGTATGGATGAGGCCGTTGTGGGTAACAAGGCGACCTTGCTCGTTGGTTTCGTGCAGAGCGGAATCGATGCATATGGCATCATCATTAGCGGCGGTGGCTTTCCGGCCGACGGTGGTCATGGTCAGGCCCGCAAGTATCCCATCCTGTTTGCCGGCTACATGCTCAACGAACAGTCCATCATGCAGTCCGTCCACGGTCCTGAGTTTGGCGAAGACGACCAGACCTTCTATGTGCGGGAGACCAGTCCTGGGGTGTTCAACAACGGGAACGGCGGCTACACCGCCCAGCACAAAGATGTGGCAGAGTGGGGTATCCGTCATCGCCACTGGCCTGGCCTTGATGATTCCAGCTGGGAGGCCAACTATCGACGCTGCTGCACCGGCATGTCCTGGCAGGGTTACGTGCTGGCGGCCCGCATCATGGGGTTGAAAAGTCTCTGGCAGCACGATGCACTGTTTGACTACACGGATCGCTACATCCAGGTGCAGCGCTCCCGCACCCAGGATGATAACTGGTACCTGACCAACTCACCCTTTTCCCTGTCCATGTGGGATAAGTACCGGGCTCAGTTCTAAGTAGAAAGCGGGTTTCTTTGTTGGCTGTTTTTGGCATACCATCAAAGACCACAAAATGACTGACTCTGACCCGGACTTTATCTGCTTTGCTGCCCAGGACTGGTGGTACCACAACCGTGCCCATTCAGACTTCCAGTTGATGCTGCGGGTGGCCAAGAGCCGCAAGGTGTTGTTGATCAATAGCATTGGCATGCGCATGCCGACGCCGGGCAAGAGCTCCAAGGTCCTGCAAAAGATCCTGCGCAAGCTGCGCAGTGTATTGAAGTTGTTGCGGCGCCCTGATCCAGAGTTGCCAAACCTCTATGTGCTATCGCCGCTAATGCTGCCTGCCTATGGCACTCCCTGGCTGCGGAGCTTTGCCTTCTGGCTGGTGCGGGTGCAGGTGCGCCTGGCGGCGGGCTGGATTGGCATTCGCAAGCCGGCCATCATGATCACCCTGCCCACCGCCTGGGAAGTGGTCAAGCCCATGACTCGGTCGAGCCTGATCTACAATCGCTCGGACAAGCACTCACAATTCAAAGAAGCGGATACCAGCTACATTGAGCATCTTGAGCAGGAGTTGATGCAGAATGCGGACCACGTGCTCTATGTGAGTCGGGTGCTGATGGAAGAGGAGCGGGCGCAGTGTGCCAAGCCGCCCTATTTTTTGGACCATGGTGTGGACATGCAGCGCTTCGCCGCCCAGAAATTGGATGAGCCGGAGGATCTGCGATCTATCCCTCATCCACGGATTGGATTTTTTGGCGGGCTGCGCAAGCATCTGGTGGATTTTCCTCTGCTGCAGAAGCTGGCTCGTGAACTGCCGGATGTTCAGCTGGTCTTGGTGGGAGATGCGCCCAGTGACATTGACGAGCTCCTGGACTTCCCCAACGTGCATTGGTTGGGCTTCAAGAGCCACGCTCAGATCCCGGCCTATGGCGCAGGTTTTGATGTGGGCCTCATGCCCTATCTCACCTCTGAATGGATCCGCAACTGCAACCCCATCAAGTTGAAGGAATATCTGGCTCTTGGCCTGCGCGTTGTCAGCACCGATTTTCCAGAAGCGCGCAACTACACTGGTTCTATCCAGGTAGCCGAGGACGCCGACGACTATGTGCGCCAGGTCAAGGCACTGGCATCAGCTCCCTGGGGTCCTGAAGAGCGGGCGCAGCGATCGGCGAAGCTTACCCAGTCCTTGGCAGCCTTCACTTGGGAAGCAAAGGCTGGAGAGGTGACGTCATTGGCTGCGCGCCTCTAGGCGCCGCATGGTCTGGGTCCCAATTATTGGGCGACTCCAATGGCTGCATTTTCAGCGCCAATGGGCAGCAACCGGCGGATGTACAGCTCCACCCAATTGCCCGCATCGGCGATTGCTGAGGTCTGACAGTAGATCACGTCGCCGGGCAGCAGCATGAAGTCCGGGTAGGAATCGAACATGATGTCATCCATGTTGACCCGGTAGGTCCTGGGCTTTTCGCCCGGCGCATTGCGTATGAGCCGAACGTCGCTGGGCTTGGCAGTAATCAAAAAGCCCCCGGCGTTTGCTACCGCCTGAGTGATGGTCATGCCCTTGGTGTAGTTGACAGCACCTGGCGCGTTCACCTCTCCGGTCACGAATATTGAAGATACTGCAGTGCTCACCAGGGATACTTGGATTTCCACTTCGTCTTGGAAGATTGCGCCATATGCCAACTGGACCTCTCTGCGGAACGTCCGCACGGTTTTGCCAAGCGCCCTGATCTCATGGGGAATGCGGGCCAGATTCACCATGCCAGTAGGTGGAATGGTGATGTTTTGTGGCAAGGGGCGCAGCTCGTCCTTGGGATGCAGGGAGATGATCAGCTTGTCGTCTGGAGAGAGCACGTAGTCGGCTTGCATGAAGCCGACCCATTCCAATGCCAGGGCCTTGGCATCAAAGGGAGGCGCACTGGTGCAACCGGTGAGGTTGAGCAATGGCGCTGCGAGAAGAAGGCTGCGAATGAGAAATTGAGAAAGCCTCATGATGGGTCTCAGGATGGGGTCCAAAAAAGGGCGATGGGGTAAGCCCGGTGATCCTGCAGGGAGCTTATCGACTAAGCCGCGGGGATTCCTGGGGTTGAATTAGACAATTCTGCCCTGTGAAGGCCTTGGCATGGGCGGCTCGGTTCTAGCGGAGGTCGCAAATGGCCGATCATGCAGGTATAGACTAGGCCCGAGGACTTTGCCGCCGGCAGTCGCAAAAGCAATGATTGGATTCCTTTGTCAGCATGGAGCAGGTTTGTCGGTGGATTGGGCCGGCAGGGAGAATCTGCACCCATTGGTCCTGGTGGCCACTGGCTTGCTGGTAGTGGCTATGCTCGTGTCCAAGCGCCGCAATGTTTTTTGGCCATTTGCCCTGACCCTGTGCTTTATCACTTCGGGGCAAAGGTTGGTGTTGGTCGGCTTGGATTTTCCGGTGATGCGGATCTTGATCTTCACCGGTTGGCTGCGGATCTTCCTGCGAGGTGAAAATCACGGCTTTCGCTGGATGGCCACAGATTATGCGGTGCTACTTTGGGCAGTGGTCACCTCTGTGGCCCATGCCTGTCTGCAGCTGGCCGAAGCTCCAGCGGGTATCGGCGCCGAGTTGATCTATCGCATGGGCTGGTTGGTGGATTCTTGCGGTGCCTATTTTCTTCTGCGAATGCTGGTTCGCGACTGGGAGGATGTGAAGCAGTATGTTCGCGCCTTCATCATTCTGGCGGTGCCCGTGGCCTTGCTCTTCATCGTTGAGAAAGTCACCGCGACCAATTGGTTTTCGGTCTTGGGTGGTGTTACTGAATCGGGCCTTGTTCGCGAAGGGCGTCTACGTTGTCAGGGTTCCTTTGCTCATCCTATTCTGGCCGGAACTTTTTGGGTTTGCTTGATGCCCCTGATGGCTTCGTGGTGGTTTGGCGCCAAGCGAAATGCCAAAGCCTTCTCTTTCTTGGGCTTGCTGAGCAGTCTGGTGATCATCTGGGCCTGTGCCTCCAGCACTCCCATATTGGCTGGCATGTTTGGCGTCCTGGGAATAGGGATGTTCTGGTTTCGCTACAACCTGCGCTTCATCCGCTGGACCACTGCCTGCATGATCCTGGCGTTGCATCTCTACTATGAGATTGTCCGCGGCAAAGGTGTATGGACGATTCTATCTCGCTTTGACTTGGCTGGTGGTTCCACTGGTTGGTATCGCTACCGCCTGATCCAGGCAACTTTGGACCATTTTCATGAATGGTGGCTCATGGGTCTCATGAACACCTTGCATTGGGGAAGAGGATTGGAGGATTTGACCAACTTCTATGTCCTGCAGGCTGTTGATGGTGGGCTGTTGGGTGTGATCTTCTTTGTCTTCGCCCTGATCTTTTCCTTCCGGGCCGTGGGTAGGGTGCTGCGCTATGTAGAGCCCTATCGCTGGGAATATTGGATTACTTGGATGCTGGGGGTGTGCCTGCTGCAGCATAGCCTGGCCTTTTTCGCGGTCTCATATTTGCAGAAGCCGCTGACGCTCTTTTTCGTGCATCTAGCCAGTATCGTTTCTCTGGAGGTCTATGTGCGGGAGCGATCTTTGGCAGAGCAGGCTGCCAAACACGCAGTGGACCAACAATCCATGTTGCTTGCGACGGAGCCGGCTACAGCAACCGGTCAATGATAGACGGCATGTCGTATTGAACCTTGTTCATTACGCTGCCGATTACCTTGGCGCCCATGAATTCCAGGGACTTGACGCTGCGCTGCACAGAGCAGGCGCGGCTGCGGTTGGCTTGGACGACAAAGATGACGCCATCCAATTGCGGCAGGATGACATTGGCTTCCGGCGATGAATTCAGGGGTGGCACGTCCAGCACAATCAAGTCATTGTGCTCATCAAGTTCGGCGAAGAGCTCAGACAGATTGAAGTTTTCGCTACCCACCAACAAATCGCGGGGCGCCTTGCCGGCGGTGATCAAGTTGACTCCAGGGCTGATCTGTTCTTGCAAGGCTTCCGCAACTTTAACAGTGCCATCGAGGATGTCCCATAGGCCTGGGCTGCTCTTTACGTCAAAGTGTTCGGCCAGACTTGGCCTGCGCATGTTGGTTTCCACCAGAGTGACTCGCTTGCCATGTCGGCCCAGGAACAGGGCATAGTTGGCAGCCATTGAGGTGGTGCCCTCTCCGGGATTGGCGGCGCAAAACCCAATCCTTCTTGTGCTGCGCGCAAGGTTGTCCAAGCCCGAGTCCATGCGGGTCCACAGGTGACCGAACTCCTGTAGCAGCATCTCCTGACGCTTGCCACTACTGGCGACGGACTTGTTTTTTGTGAAGAGGTTGTTCATCCAGTTAGCATCCAGAGGAGAGGTGCTTCTCGTGTCGGGTAAGGTTCTTTTTGTCCAATTGCGGCACAGTTGCAAGGACCCTCAGGCCAACCATGGCTTCCAGTTCTTCCGGTGTGCGGACAGTGGTGTCGGTGAGCGTGCGCACCGTCAAGATGGCAATGGCCAGAAAGATTCCGGCTAGAAGGCCAAAGATCACTTCCAGGCTGCGGATCGGCTTGACCTTGCGCTCAATGAAGGAAGGCTGGCTTACCAGGGTGAGCGAGCTCAGCTCGTTGGTTTCCAAGACCTTTTTGTGTTCGGCCCTTTTCAGGTCGTAGAGCGCCTTGTCACGATTTTTGCGTGCAATGTCCAGGCTGATATCCAGCTCGTGGTAGTTGTCACTCTCCCGCGCAAATCGATTGCACTCCTCATTGTTGGTTGCATGGAAATCTCCGCAGGCGATGAGCTTGCCCCGGTTCAGGTTCAAGTCCAACTTGGCCTTGTTCAGCATGTTCAGGACTTTTGCGTGCTGCGGGTTTGGAATCTTGCTGGCCTGCTCCTCGACGGGAATGACGCGTTTGCGTTCCAAGGCGATGAGCTCATTCATTCGGTCAATCTGGCGCTCGACGCTCTTGATTTGCGAGCTGCCTGGTTGGACGGCGCCGCGCAGGGTGCCCAGCTTGACCTTCAATAGGGCTCTTTTCTTGAGCAGTTCTGCCAACTCTGGGTTTCCCAGTTCCTTGGCCAGGTATTCGGGGACTTCTGCCAGTTGTTCGCCCAGAGTCAGGATCTCTTGCTTGTGGGTGTTTACCTTTTGCTGCAGATCCTGCAGTTCCTTTTGCGAGGCATTTCGTCTGATCTGCGCCTGCTTGTATTCCTCGTTGAAATCCTGAATCTGGTGCTCGGTCTTGAACGCGGCAAGTGCGCCCTTGGCCTCGGTGTAAGCTAGATCCGCGTCTTTGGACTGGGCCTCTACCAGGGCAAAGGCAGTGGGGTCGCTATAGAGCTGCTGGTGGTACTTCTTGGCGACCTCCACGTAATCCTGCAGGATGGTTTGGGCCAGATGTGGGTCATTGGCCATGTACCTCAGTTGCAGCAGGTTGGTGTTATTGATGTTTTGGATGCCAAACCTGCTTTTGAAGGCGCGCATGGCGGATCTCTCCGAAGGTTTGCTGGCGCCCATCTCGTGGAATTTGCGTTGTAGCCCGTGGATCCAACTGCGCACCGCGCCCATTGGTCCAGACGCGTCTTTGGCGGACATTTTCGGGCGGTAGGGGCTGAGGATCCTGTCAATGCCAGCTTTGGCCACTGTTTGTTTGACGACTTCAGGGCTTTGCAGCAGGATCACTGCATTTTGCGAAATGCTGGGTCGGTTGCGCGGTCTGCCATCGTCCATCTCCGGGCGCACAGCAAGGTTTTCACTGCCCTGGGTATACATGAACTGAGCGCTGCTCATGTAGACGTCTGGTTTCAGGATGGCCAGGCAGCCGGCGATGCCGGCACCAATGACTCCCATGGACAAGATCAGGCGCTTGCCACGGAAGTAAGACGCCGCCAGACGCCAGACCGGCATATGCGGGTTGTTACCAAATGAATCCTGGGGTGGGCTATACCTCTCCAGGCTTTGCATTGGGTTAATGAGTGAGTTCTCCATGGTGACCTGATTTCCTCTCCGCCTTCATTCTATCGTATGATTTGCGCTGCGGAGAAAGCAGTTTGCGCTGCTCGCAACCTGGCCGGGCTAGGATAGCAGCGGGGGTGAGCCCCGCAAAGGGGATTGCCTGGGGCAGGCAGCCTGATAGCCCCCACAGCATCGGCACTCTTGGTATCCGCAACCCTTGCCGATATAGCTAAGTCCCCGGCCAGAACAAATGAGCGGAATCACAGGAATCTATCATCCCCATGGCGCACCAGTCGATGCCAAGGTCGCTGCTGACATGTTGGCCAGCCTGGCCCATCGTGGACCGGACGGGCAGGCACTCTGGCGGGAAGGGCCGCTGGCATTGGGCCATTGTCTGCTGCACACCACCCCCGAGTCCAAGGCTGAGCAGCAGCCGCTGTCCAGCAGTGATGGCCAACTGGTTTTGGTGGCGGATGCCCGCTTGGACAACCCGGAAGAATTGATGGCGCAGTTGGGTCTGCGGCAGTCCGACGGTGCTCTGCTACCGGATTCTGCTCTGATCCTGGCTGCCTATGAGCGTTGGGGCCAGGACTGCCTCCAGCACATCTTGGGCGACTTCGCCTTTGTGCTTTGGGACGGTCGCCGGCAAGAGTTGTTTGCCGCTCGAGATCCAGTGGGCATCCGCTCCTTCTACTATCACCACAGTGCCAAGCTCTTTGCCTTTGGCACCGAGATCAAGGCCCTGTTTCGGGTGCCGCAGTTGTCCAGCGAGCTGGATGAGATGCGGGTGGCCCTATTCCTCGCCGGCGTCTTGGAAGACCAGGAAATCACCTTCTACAAGGAAGTCCGGCGCCTGCAGGCGTCCCATTGCATGGTGGTGGATGCCAAGGGGATGCGCATCAGGCGTTACTGGTCCTGGGCGGAGCAGGGCAAGGTCCGGCTGTCATCGGATGCGGAATATGCGGAAGCCTTCCGTGAGCAATTCACCCAGGCAGTGCACTGTCGGATGCGCTCGGCCTTTCCCTTGGGCTCCACCCTGAGTGGGGGACTGGATTCATCTTCCATTGCCTGCCTGGCTCGAGACCAGCTGCGGGCTCAAGGCAAGCCGCCCCTGCACACCTTCTCCGCCATCTTTCCCGGTCTGGATCCGGATGCCCTGCGGGTGATTGATGAGCGGGAGTATGTGGATTCGGTGTTGGCTGGTGGTGGGGTGGTGCCGCACATGATCGAGGCAGACAAGATCAGCCCCTTGGTGGATCTGCAGCGGGTCCTCTGGCACCAGGACGAGGCCACCCTGACCCCCAACCTGTTCATTCATTGGGGCATGTACCAAGCCGCCCAGCAACAGGGCGTGCGCCTGCTTTTTGATGGTTTGGATGGGGATACCACCGTTTCCCATGGCTATGCCTCCCTCGCGGATTTGGCTCGAGGGCTTCGCTGGAGCAGTCTTTGGCGGGAATCCAGGGAGCTGGCGGAGCGATCTCCTAACAGCCAAACCACCTGGTCCATCGCCAAGCGCTATGGCATCCGGCCTCTGGTGCCGGAGTTTGCCTGGCGCTTTCGGGATCGCCTGCGTGGGCGGCAGTCCCAGGCCTTTGGCGAACTGTCCATGATCAACCGGGATTTTGCCCAGCAGGTTGGCCTGGAGGAGAGGGTGCGGGGTCTGCGTAGCGGCCGCCGCCGCCTGCCCCTGGGCGAGCGGGCAGCCCATCTGCTGGGTCTGAACTCCCCACTCATCGCCCATGCCATGGAGGTTGCGGACAAGGCCACCGCATCTTGTGGTATGGAAGGGCTTTACCCCTTCTTTGACCGTCGGCTCATGGCCTTCTGTCTGGGGCTCCCTGGAGACCAGAAGCTGCGCCATGGCTGGAGTCGCTACATTCTGCGCCAGTCCATGGAAAAAATTCTTCCCCCCATCATCCAGTGGCGGAACAGCAAGGCTGACCTCTCACCCTCCCTGCGGCGGGGGCTTTGGGCTTATGAGGCGGATTTACTGTCAAAAGTAATTGATGAAGACCTGCCCTTGGTGAACAGATTTCTTGATATGAAACGTCTCAAAGCGGCTGTAAGTCGCTATGCTTCCAAGAACTCAAACGCAGACGCCTTCGCCCTTTACGGGGCGGTCTCCCTGGTGGTCTGGTTGAGAGATCATTTCAGTTCCCATTCGCACTCACGACCTTCGCAATCGCAAAGAAGTCTCCCATGAAGAAGCAAGCATCCCAACGCCCACAAGCCAAGAAGGCTTACTCCCGCCCCAGTATTGTTGCCCAAGGCAGCGTTGAAAAGATCACCCTGGAAATCAACAAGCAGTACGGCGTCTCCGACGGCTTCCTGTTCCAGGGCGACAGCATCGGCAACGTCAGCTAAGTAGTCTGGCTACCAGCTCAGTGACATCGCCACCTGTTTCAGGTTGCGTGTGCTGGTCTAGATCCTCCCATGGTTGGCAAAGCTGACCCAGGGGGGTTTTTCATTTAAGGGTAATCGAGAGAGCGGGGGCCGCATGCATCACTATTCGGCTTATGGATTGACCGTCCACTCCGAGTTGGACTTTCCTGAGTTGCCAGCTGGTGGTGAAGTTGCTGATGTCATTGTCCGTCGGGGCAAGGTAGAGCCGCATCCGCAGGAGCTGGACAAGAATGGCTGCGGCTTTTGGTGTGAGGGCGAAAGAGCTTGTCACTACCTGCAGGGCAGTGGGGCATACCTGGTCACCGCGGGCAGGGAAATTCTGGTAGATGCGGATGCCGGAGCTGACGACTCGGTTCTGCGCCTCAGCGTTTTGGGGCCGGCCATGGCCTTGGTGCAAATGCAGCGGCAGCATTTTGTGCTGCATGGCTCTGCGGTTGCCTTTGCCGGCCAGGCAGTGGTGTTTGTTGGTGCTGGGGGCACGGGCAAATCCACCATGTCGGCCATGCTGCACGCCCGTGGCCATTCCATGATCACCGACGATGTGAGTGCTATTGCCCTGATCGATGGGCAGCCCCATGTCATTCCCGGCTTTCCTCAGTTCAAGCTCTGGCCCGATGCGGTGGCCAAACTGGGCTTGTCGCCCCAAGACATGCCCATCGTGCATCCTGACTTCGAAAAGCTGGCCTGGCGGCCGGAGCAGGCCCTGGCACCAACGCCCCTGCCCCTCAGGCGGGTGTATGTGTTGGGCATCGGTTCCCAGCTCCTGGTGGAGTCTCTGTCTGCCAAGGATGCCTGCGAATTCCTGATGCATCATTGGTATGGCTCCCGCTTTGGCCCGGAGTTGTTCCGCTCGCAGGATCAGGGAGCGCATTTCATGCGCTGTGTGCAGTTGGCCAATTCGGTGTCAGTGAAGGGATTGCAGCGCCCGAAGATTGAAGGCAACCTGCTTGGCCATGCCGCTCAGGTTGAGGAAGCAATAAATCAGGATCTGGCCAGCGACATTGCCAGCCCTGAGCAGGCCGAATAGCTCTTGCCATGGGAGGTTTGGGTTCTGGGTTTTGGCCCGCCCAGATCTGCAGAAATCAGCTCCTTTCAAGGGCCGAAAAACATGGTAGGTTATTCATATCGGCCCCGAGATTTCAGGGCCCTTGTTTCACCCAGACCCGCAACCAGGACTTACACCAATGGACAATGTCGCAAACGGCAAATCGCTGAAGAAGAAGTACTCCCGCCCACAAGTGAAGGCACAGGGCAGTGTTGAGAAGATCACCCTCGAGATCAACAAGGACTACGGCGCCAGCGACGGCCTGCTCTTCGAAGGCCAGCCAGTCAGCACCGTCAGCTAAAGCTGACCTGCTCTCGCTGCTCGACCCCGCTGCTCGATCCCACCTCTGGCCTACTCCTAGTACTGGGTCAGACTGCCGTCTCGCATAGCCCGGCGTACGGCCCAGCGGAAGGTCACCAGACTCACTGGTAGCAGCAGCGCTGCGTACAGGCAGAGGTGAAGAATCGCGTTCGTTGGAAACTCTTCACCAACCAAGGCCTGTCGAAATCCCTGCACCGCAGGAGATATGGGTAAGAAGGGAGACACTCCCTGCAAGGACTCCGGCAGCTTGGACACCGGTACCAGCACGCCACCCAGCAGGAAGGAGACTATGCTGAAAGCGCGGATGACTGGTTCGGTGCGTTTGAAGACCACCGTCAGCCCGGCAAAGGAAAGACCCAGGCAGCCAAAGACCAGCAGGCTCAGCAGCAAGACCAATAGGGCGGCGGGCCAGTTGCCCCACTGGATCGGCACCTTCAAGAAGAGATAGCCCAGCAGCAAAAAGCACAGCAGCTTGAAGGTGGTGCGTAGCAGGGGGTAGAGGGGCAGGCAGATCATCAGGTTGACCAGTGAGGTCCGGGTGGCCAGCAAGGCCTCCAAGGTGCCCATGGTTTGTGCCATGCGAACCCGGCCTGAGAGTTCCCGCAGCGCGGTCTCCAGCAGGTTGTGCAGGGTGACACCCAGCAGCCAGAATGCCATCAGGCCACCCTCGAGACCCTCCAGCTTGGTGTCGAAGGTCTTGCCGACGAAGTCGGAGAATATCGCCAGGAAACCCAGGCTGACCAGGCCCGCGCCGATGGCAAACAGCAGGCGGAATCGGTAGGACAGCTCTTCAAGGCAGTCCTTGCGCACAAAGGCCATGGCTGTCTGTAGGGTGCTCATGATTCCAGGCTGGCGCTTTGGTGGTAGAGCTCACCCAGGGATGAGCGATGTTGGGTGGCTTCAATCAACAGCAGGCCCTGCTTCTGCATGTGTGCGAGCAATCCGTTCAGAGCTTCCAGCGAAGGAAGTTCCAGGGTTACGCCATCTTCGTGTTCTTGCACTACCTGTAAATCAAGATCCATCGGCAGCGAAGCCTGGGTCAGTGCCGGCTGCGTGCGCAGCCGGTAGGTGTAACCTTCGGTCTGCGGAGCCTGATCCAGACTTTGCTGGCGGACAATTCGGCCGTTGCGCAGGACGATCACATGATTGGATATGGATGCGGCTTCGTGCAGGTTATGGGTGGAGTAGAAGATGATTCGGTTGGGATCCTGTTCCAGGATGGACGTCACGATCTCGTGAATGCGAATGGTTGCTTCTGGGTCCAGGGAGCGGGTGGGCTCGTCCATCAGCAGGATGGAAGGATCCAAGATCAGTCCCCGGGCGATGGCCAGCTTTTGCCGCATGCCGGTGGAGAAGCTCATGAAGGGTCGGCGGGCGTCTTGCTCCAGGCCCACCAAGCGCAGGCATTCATCCACGCGATTTTGCAGGGCCTGGCCTTTGAAGCCATTCAAGGCGGCGAAGAATCGCAAGTTCTCCCAAGCGCTGAGGCGCCAATAAAAGGAGCGTTCATCACAGACGATCAAGCCAACTTTCTTGCGGATCTGGGTCGGTCGATCGCTGAGTTCTTCGCCATCAATCTTCAGGCTGCCGGCGTTGGGTAGTAGCAGTCCAGCCAGGACTTTGAGCAGGGTGGTCTTGCCGGCGCCGTTGGGTCCTAGCAGGGCGTAGATGCCGCCTCTGGGCACCTGCAGGTCGACACCCTGCAGTGCAGGGACGAGGCCCCTATTGCGGGGATGGCGCAGAAACTGAAACAGGTCGTTGGACCGGGGGTATGTCTTGACCAGACCTGCAATTTCTATCCCTTGCACCGGTGGATTATCGACGGATCTATGCCCCTGCCTGGAACCACCTACAAGGGTGGAAGGCGAATTGCCGAATAACTCTACAAGCGGTGACTGTTCTGACCATACATTCTTGGCGTGAAACTGAAGCCTTTGCCAGCCCCCACGACCAGCCCATTGCCTGAATGCAATGCTCCCCATGCCATGCCGAGCCCAGATATGAAGCCAGAGTTTGAATTGCTGTTGTGTGCGATTCGAGGCAGCCTGGATGCCAGGCGCAGAGAGCGGGTTCTGGAGATTTTGCGTCTGGATCTGGACTGGGATCTGCTGCTGCGAAGTTCTTTGCACCATGGGGTTCTGCCCCTGCTCGTTCATCAGATCCAGGCCTTGGATGTGGATCTGGTGCCGGAGGACAGGTGGCAGCAGTGTCGGGCCTACTTTTCCGCCAATGCCTCGCAGACTCTGTATATGACTCGCGAAATGGCCAACCTGACTGCGGCTCTGCGGAAGCGCCAGATTCCCAATGTGCACTTCAAGGGCGCGGTGTTGGCGGCGCACGCCTACAAGAATCCTGTGCTGCGTCAGTATGGGGATTTGGATGTGGTGGTGCACAAGCAGGATGCGCCCAAGGTGCGCGACTATCTATTGGCATCAGGTTACGAGTCGGTTTTGAGCAAAGAAGCCGAAGCCGAGCACTATCAGCATTCCTACTGGTGGAAGTTCAAGCACAGCAATGGCATTGCTCAGTTGGATCTTCATTGGAAGTTGGCGGACGACTTCGACCGCTATGAACCCGCCTTGGATGGACTGTGGGCCCGTTTGCAAGAGGTTGAAGTTGCCGGTCAGCAGGTGATGACCTTTGGCCCGGAAGATTCGGTGTTGGTTTTGGTAGCGCATGGCTTCAAGCATGGTTGGAGCAGGTTGAAATGGCTGTGTGACCTGGGCGAGTGGCTGCGCTGTCACCCAGACCTGGATTGGTCTTGGGTGCGGCAAGAGGCTCGGTCACTGCCTGTACAGCGAATTTTTGCCATGAGCATGCTGTTGGTGCATCGCTGGGAAGAAGGCTTGGTGCCGGCGGAGGTGATTGCCGAATGCCAAAGTGACAAGCAGGCCCAGGCCTTGTCCAATCAGGTTTGGCAGCGGCTGTTTTCCGGTCAAGAGCCGACGGCCATGCAAATCCACTGGCTGCACTTGCGTGGACGAGAACGAACTCGGGACCGACTCCCCTATTTGAATTGGCAGGTAAGCACCGCCATAGCCAAAGTCTTCAAGCCCAATGAAAAAGATCGGGCGACGGTGGCTTTGCCGAGGGGATTGGGCTTTTGCTACTACTTTCTGCGACCCTTCCGATTGTTGGGAAATTATATTCGTGCCTCAACTGGCGGGACTCACAACCCTTGAGGGTTAGATTGCGCGAGTTACGGCTGGTAGCGGCTCCGCATGGTTGATGCATGACCCATCTAGGTTTGCTCGGGCGTAGTGCAAGGGTCGGTTGCTCGCGCAATAGAGATGAACGATTTGGTAGCGAGGACCATGATTGCCGGAAAGGCTAGCCCAAAGACGCGAACTTCGTCTTCAAACCCCGAGAAGAGGAAGGGGATGCCTATCACTGATGACAGCAACACGAACACCCAGAATAATTCCCGATCTTTGCGTGCGTGTTTGCCAAGAGTGAGCCATGCGAAGATGGAGATGACCGCCAGGTTGAAGGGGCCGGGGACTGCGGGGATTGTTGGCAAGAATATGGCATCGAAAGAAAGCCAACATCTTGGTGATATAAAATAGCTGATGTGTTCCAGCGGTTGGAAGATTGCAATGGTGGGGAGGTCTGCGTAGATGTGCCGGATGTAAAAGAATATGGGTAATCCTATGATTGAGTGAGCGGCCCCGTGTGTGAATAGAGCTTTCTTGTCACGATCGACGATGAAGCGGGCTATTGGGAGGGAGCCCAATAGGATGGCTGTTTCTTTGTTCAGGATCGCCAGAATGAACAGGATGTAGTAGGGAATCCACAGGCGAAGCGACATGCAAATGAGTCCACATGCAGCGAAAAGCAATTCCGGGAAGTCATAGATGTATCCCCCTTTTGTGTACGCCATTGGTAGCAAAAAAATCATGAGCGCAGGGGCAATGTCGAGGAGAATAGGCGCTCCGCGAACATGTATGCCAATCAAAATTCGCATGGCGAATGCAAATGCCAGGAGAACTGAGAAGAGATAGCAATAGGCGATGAAGAACCTGACTTTTTCTTTGCGAGTTTGATTCTCTGAAAACCCTGCGCTGTACTCATGGTAGTTGGAGCGCCAGCGTTCCAAGGGGGAATAGCCTTGGTGGTCTTTGCGATCGAGAAGAATCTGTTCTACTCGCTCGGGAACCAAGTTGGAGACGAAACGGATCAGGCTCGGCGAGAGTGCTCGATAGGCAAAGGGTCGAGGAGCCTCGTTCTCCAGCATTTGGTCCAGTTTGAAGCCAACTCCCCAGCGCCGGGCAAATGTTTCGGTTGTGCTTGAGCAGGCCGCAAGATAGACGACAGCTATCAAGAAGATGCGTAGGCAGAATGAGGGGGACAGGCGTGACCGAAATGCTATAGCTCTAGAGTCAGTCATTTGAGTACGGTAACGAAAACGAGATGAGCGGTAAGTTCAATCTGCGATAACGGCGGCATGGGAGCCAGCGATATGGGGTATCAGGTCAGTTTCCCCCCTGATCGAGCTTGGTGTACTTAGCCAGGTCTTGGTCGCCTCCCACAAGCACAACTCCTTCGCATTCTACCCAGGCATGGGCGATCAGTTTCCCAGCTTCGTCTCTGGCTACGCCGATGTGCGAGCTGGTGGGATAGCCGCGGCGCAGCAATAAGCTATGGGCAGCCAAGGCCTGGGTCAGGCAGTGTCTGGCACCGGGAACCAGGCGACTGCTGCGGGTGACTGCCCAGGCAATGCGTTCTGCGGGCAAACGCTTTGCTGCCAGGCGGCTTGGAGGATTGTTGTTCCAGCGGCCCAGGATGCTCTTGGTCCAGGAAAAGGGCAGGATCCATAGGGCCAATCGAACTAGCCAGACCAAGACCAGGGCTTTGATTAAAAGCCACTTCTCAGCGGCGGGTAGAGCAACAAGTCTACGAATTCGTCGCATGCCGGATTTCAACAAGCCCGATACGTGCCATGTCTCGCATCAGGTCCTGTAGATCAGCCTCACAGGTTTGTTCGTCGGTGTCAAATTCTTGCAGTAGGTCGTTCAGGATCTCCTGAACGCTGCGAGGCTCTTTGATCAGGTTCCAGATGTGGGCGCCCACCGGGTTCAAGCTGTAGTAGATTCCGTCCTTGTTGTTGAGGACGACTTTTTCGCCCGCCAGGTCGGCAGAGATTTGCTGCTTTGAGGCTTCGACGACACATTCCCTGGTTAGATCTGCTGACATGCTTACGGTGTTTTCTTTCTTGGATGATCGGAGGTGGGCAGAGATGCCGGCCAGAAAGCTTATCCCACATTGCTGATTACGCCTCGCCGTGTTGGGAATTCTTGACCATCAAAGTCAGCGGCGCTGCCTTGGCATGGCTCTTAGAGCTACCTGCCTAGAGCTACGACCTTTGGCTAGGTGTTGCTGCGGCGCAAGAATCGCAGGGCCCAGAGCGGAGTTACGCTATAGACCAGGGCCTTCAGGTAATGGGGGTCCAGGGGCTGCATCTTGGTGCAGAACCATGCCGTGCGGATGGCTTCACCCAAACGACCTGCTCGGCGCAGGTCCAGGGTGCTCTCCATGAAGTGTGCTGCCAGGTTGTTGTCCAGGTCCCGGGGCCGAATGGGTTTGTTGGCCTTTTGGGTGACCTTGGCTGGCCACTGCTCTTCTGGGATGCCTCGCCGCTTGCAGGCTGCGCCAAGGATCTTGCGCACCAATTGATCCCTCTGCGTTGGGTTGCGGCGGCTCTGCGATTTGTGATAGATGCGGTAGGAATACAGGCAACTGCCCACCACCATCATGGGAAACTTCTCACCGATGCGCAGGATGTAGTCCAGTCCCTGGCCGATGGGCAGGCCCTCGTCATAGGCTTCGTTCTTGACCAGGGAGAGGCGATACATGGTTGTCGGGTCATGGCCCGGCATGGAAAAGGAGTCGATATCGCTGCGGCATGTGGTCACCGACTTGGCCGAAAGCAGGGGTGCCAGCTTTTTCTCACCGATAATCAAATCGTAGCCACAAAATACGCAAGCCACCTGCGGATTGTCCAGCAGGCATTGCAGCTGGGTGCGAATGCGATCAGGGTGGCTGAGGTCGTCGGCGTCCTGAATGGCGTAAAATTCACCATGTGCGGCAGCCACTGCTCGGTTCAGCGCGCTTGCCTTGCCGGCGCGCTCTTGTTTGATGATGCGGATGCGCTCGTCCTTTAGATCCGCGATGGTCTGCATGCAGTTGTCCGGGCTTCCTTCATCGACGATGAGGATGTCCAGATTCCGATAGCTCTGGTTGAGGATACTCAGCAGCGCGGGGCGGAGAAATTCGCCGGCAGCGTACACCGGCAGGATTACCGTGACCAAGGGTTCATTGCCGCTGGTACTGGTTTCCTTTTGTTGCAGGACTGTTTGTGAGCTAGGTACCAAGACCAGTTTGCCTTTCCGCAAGGCTCCTTGTTGTGGCGAGAATAGAAGCCGAGGCAATTCTATCGCATGAAGTACGGTGGGGCGTGTGAATCAGCGATCTTTACCGTTTTGCAGCCATGCTGCCAGGGTTTCCGCCATGACCCGATGGCCCACGGCATTAAGGTGAGTGTCAGCTGGGTAATAAGGTAGTTCTCCCTGTTCGGCCGCCGCACGCATGGCGGGAGTCAAATCCAGGAAGGGAATGTCATGCTCGCGGGCAAATGCCTTCATCTTGGTGGAGAATTCATTTTTCGCCCGGTCGGGCGGGCTAAGTGTGCTACCTGGGTTCCAGGCAATCAAGCCGTGTAGCACACTCAGCTTGGTTGGCACGAAGACCAGTCGATACTCGCCCCCTTGAGCCTCAATTTCCCGCTTGGCCTTTGCAAGGTGTTCCTGCAGGTGGGTGAGCTCGCCAATGGATTCCTGCACGCTGGGCCCGTCGTACAAGAAGTAGGTGCTGACTTTACTGCCGTCCTTCGCCTTGAAAACACCGCCACGGCGCATACCTGCCGCTTTGCGTCCGCTATGCATGCGCATGAGAAGTTGTTTGAACAAGCCGGTTTGGGGCCAGCGGTTTGCTTTGCTCTGCCCCTGCTCAATGCGCCATTTGGCACTGTCCGTGAGATCATTGCCTTCAAAGATGAACTGCATGATGTTGCGGCCCTTGAGATCCAGGCCAAGGCCGTGCAAGCGGATGAGTTCTTCTTGCGGTGAGTAGCCCACTTCAGACACATTCAGAACTTGTTCTTGCAGGATCTCCTGTAGCAGTTCGGTCACGGTTGCCTGAACTGGAGTGTAGCCTGCAACCAGTATGGAATCGCCAAGGCAGAAGATGTGAGGATCCCGCTTGTCGCCGACATTGCGCAGGCCATAGCGATCCAGCTTGCAATGGAATGAAATAGGCTCGGCATCAATCCCCAGGTAGGTGACAAGATCCGGCGGAACTTCCCCAGAAAATTCTGCGAGGGGTTTGCTCACTCTTGAAAGGCGAGGATCAGTGTTGCTGGCACTGAGCGTTCCTGCTCTGTCTTGATCCAGCAGATCGCGGAAATTGACCAGGCCAAAAAATGCAGATGCCTCAAGCAGGACCAGGATGAAGCAAAGGCCAAAATGCGCGGCAATGATGCGAAACACTGCGTTGCGGCCTGGATGGAAGATGACCAATACCCAGCCCCAAAAGGCCAGATAGGACAGGCCCAGGATGCAGAGAAACCAGCGCCCGCGATAGGCGCCTAACACAGCCGTCCCCACCTCGGAAGAGTCGTCAAAAAAGTGAACCCAGCAGTATCCAGCGCATGCAGTGAGCAGCAAAGTCAGGGCTGTGATTGCTTTTGACATGGCGAACATCCTAATCAAAGTTAGATACTGGGGGGAGACATGCGTTGAAGTCTTTCCACCATAAGATCGGCCAAAGGAACCCCTATGGCGGCTAGAATTGGTATGGCGAAGTGAAAATTGGTTTGCAGTTGATATGACCCCCAGGCCATGGTCAGGCCGACTATGGTGCCGGCCGACAATCCTTCCAGGAACCATCTCTTTAGTCGTCGCCGACTGGGCCAGGCCATGAATGCAAAGAGGCCGCAGGGGAAAAACAGCAGGGTGGTGCTCCATCCCAAATGCCGATGCCCCAGTCCGGCCCAGCCCCAAGCCTGTTGGCGAAGAACTCCGGCGGGCTGACCGTTTTTGAAGAGGCGCATCTGGCCCATTTGATAGGTGACAAGCAGATGTTGTTTGCTGGAGTCCGTAAAGATGTTTGGCCATCTTGCCTCACAACGCCGCCCATTCTTCCCAGCCGCCGGGGATCGAACCCTGAATACCAGGCTGTCCAGTTCCTGGCCGACGGACAGATTTCGCTGCAATGGGTCAAGTGAATAGGTCAGCAGCCGAGCTGGACCGGTTTGCCGCAGGTGGTTTGCCTGACAGGTAAGCTCGATGGAAAATTCAGCTGCATGGGCAGCAGCCAGGGTTAGCTTGCCGGTCTGTCGCGAGCTTTGATAAGCCCAATTCTGGCCTGGCAGAGCATCCAGGTGCAGGGGAGGGCTGACCAGGGACCTGTCGACGATATGCTCAGCTTGTTGGTCAGGGAGGCGATAGATCGCCACTGCCTGCATGGTTTGGCGAAGTTCCAGTCCTGACTCTGATGCAAGAGGGGAGCGTAGCAGAGCTTGGCTCTGTTCCAGGTCCAAGGCCCTGCCAAAGATGCTGACACCGGAAATGGAGCCCTGCCAGGGCCGATCCAAGCTGGCTTCGTTGCCCAACAACAGCGGAAAGTCATCCTGCCAATTGCTCAGACCAACGCTGTGCTGGCCAAGAATGAAGGTAATGCCCAAGAGTGCAAAGGCGGCCAGGGCACTCAGTCGTGCAAGGGCTTGCAGGGGCAGTTGTGGCGGGATCCAGCGAAACCCAACCAGGAATGCCAGAGATGAAGCGAGAAGGTTGATGCCCACATCACCGCTACGGGCGTGTCGCCCCACGACAAAGAGTTGCAACAGTTCCAACAGCAGGCACAAGGCCAGCAGCGGTAGGTGTCAAGGTAGTTGTCGCCTGAAATGTATTCATCATGCTGCCTCCGCAGCTGCATGATGGGTGTTCGGGTTGAGCCTGACAGTTTCGATGCGCGACCAATCCCGCACGTTTCCTGACCAGCGCTCTGGATTTCGTGCACGGGCTTTTTCATACACTTCCCGGCGTTTTGCCAGGATGACAATGTCTTCCCCCGCATGGCGTTGAGCAGGGGTTACAAACTTGATGCCGCTATGCCGATGCTCGTGCCGATACCACTGGACAAACGCCACCAGCCAGGTCCTCGCATGCTCCAACGATTCAAATGGTCGGGCAGGATACTCTGGACGGTATTTGGCTGTTTTGAAGAGGGACTCTGAGTAGGGATTGTCGTCACAGACACCAGGCCGGCTAAATGAAGCCATGACGCCGAGTTCTTCAAGCTTTGCCAGCATAGTGCTGCCCTTCATTGGACCACCGTTATCGGAGTGAAGAGCCAAGCTGTCAGGATCCACTCCCTGCGCATCACAAGCCGATTGGATCAAGGCTGCCGCCAATACCTGGCATTCTTCCTCATAGATGGCTTCGCCCATGATGTCTCGGCTGAAGACATCGATGATCGTGTACAGGTAGTAAAACTTCCCGCGGATCGGGCCAGGCAAGTAACTGATGTCCCAGCTCCATACTTGGTTGGGTGCTGTTGCCACCAGTTCGCGGGGATGGTGATGTGTTGCTGGCTTGGCAGCAGCGCGATGCTTGAGCTGCTTTTCCTCGCGCAAGATTCGATACATCGTGGATTCAGATGCCAGATAGATTCCTTGATCGGCCAGCCTCGGCACGATCTGACTGGGAGAAAGGTCGCGATACTCTGGAGAGTTGAGGATTTGCAGGATCATACTTCGCTCAGCAGAGCTGATCTTGTTGCCGACCACGCTCTTTGGGCCAGCTCGCCGATCTTCACCGATGCCCTGCCGCTTCCAGCGTTGTAGTGTCCTTGAATCTACGCCAAGGGTCCCACACGCCTTGTGCAGCCGGGCACCGTTGTTGATGGCTTCTGTGACCAATCCTAAAATCAGGTCTCGCTGCTCGTGGGTGTGTCGCTGTCCTCGTCCCCCCAGATCTCTTGGACTTTTTTTGGAGCACCAGCAAAGCTGCAGCCTCGGCCAAGGCCTTGTCCTTGCGGCGGATCTTCTTTTCCAGTGCTTTGATCTTCTTCGCATCCGGCGAAGCACCATGTCGCTTGGCCTTCTTGGGGTTGCTGAAAGCGGATTGTGCCGCCTCCATGACTAGTTTGCGCCAGTTTTCGAGCTCGACAGAGTGCAGTCCCTTTGACCTCAAAAACTCTCCCAGATCCTCCTCGGCCACTTTCATGGCCTCCATAACGACCTGCACCTTCTCTTCTGGGGTCCACTGACGTGGACTTTTCGATCCCTTCTCGGGCTTGCCTCCTGTACCGCTCATCAAGGAAACGGTACGTGCTTCCCTTACCCAACGCCAGAGGGTCGATTGGGCAACTCCAACCTCTGCTGCCAAATCCGGCGCAGTTATCCGAGAAGGACCAGTGTCGGTCATTCGCTGGACCATGCGCACTTTGAAACCATTGCTGTAAACCAAGAATCATCACTCCACCGCCCCACTGGATAACTTGTGGAAAACTCGCCCCCCATGGGGGGCGTTCACCCTGCGGGTGAACTTGTTGGATCGAGCCCAACCAAAGCAAGCTTTGGTCGGGTCCCCTCGATCCTCAGAGGCGACATCTATCCTGACACCGGGGGGCAGTGTGACGATGCCTCTAGCAAGTCGGCGGCTCTTTTGACGGGCCTGGTATCCCAGGAGCAGTCCGAAAAAGCCAAAAAGTAGGATGTGGCCCCATAGGTTGGGCACCGCAAATTGCCCCAGACCCTGCCAGAATTGGCTGGCAATGGCCCTAGATGAAAAATACAGCTCGAAGGGGTAGAGGCTCTGGTAGAGGATCCAGAGACCCAGCACAAGCAAGAGCCCCTGGATCAGGGGCGGGCTCGCAATTGCCGATGACCTCTTTGTGTTGATGAGAAACTGGGGTTCCACTCTTGCTATGCTATGGACAATTCTCTCCCTTAGCAGGTCTCAATTTGGGACCGTATCCCTTGTGGTTCATCAATTTCGGTCAGTGGGATACTCTATAAGGTCCGGGGGTTGTGGCTGAGTGCTCACCAGTAGAGATCAATCACAGAATCAAGATGGGGTCAAAAGGAAATGAACTGCCAAGCTGAAACGCGTGTGCCGCGAGTGAGCGTTGGCGTACCCGTCTACAATGGCGAGGACTACCTGGCCTCTTCCTTGACGTCCATCCTGAACCAAAGCTATCAAGATCTGGAAGTGGTGATCTCTGACAATGCTTCGGAGGATGGGACCCAGGAAATCTGCGAAGCCTTTGCTGCCAAGGACCCACGGGTTCGCTACTTCCGCAATGAGAAGAATCTGGGTGCTGCGCCCAACTACAATCGGGTATTCGAAGAATCCCGAGGCGAATACTTCAAATGGGCCAGCCATGATGATGTTTGCGAGCCGGATTTCATCCGGGCCTGTGTCGAAGCTTTGGACCAAAAACCGGAAGCTGTGCTGGCCTTCTCGCAGTTTGACTACATCGATGCCGAAGATGAAATCATTCGCCCTGCCAGTTACCTTGACTCCGTAACCGGTGCAATGGAGTCTGAGCGGGTGCGGAAGCTGATAAGCCTGCAAATCAAGAGCAATGACATCTTCTGGGCGATTTTCGGTCTGATCCGCTCCGCCGCCCTCAAGCAGACAGCCTTGATCGAGCCCTACCTGGCCTCTGATCAATCGCTTCTGTTCCACTTGACCCTGCACGGCGAGTTCCTCAAGGTGCCTGAAACCCTATTCAAGCGTCGCGAGCATGCGGACGAGTCCATGGCCAAGAACAAAACCGGCAAGGAGCGTGCCGTCTGGTTTGATACCAGCAAAAAGGTGGCACCAATCTACTTCCCCAATTGGCGGCTAATTCGTGAGCATATGGCACTTGTGCATAGACAGTCCTTGTCTCTGAACGTTGCCGGCCGATGCTATTACCAAGTGCTGCGACGCTTTGCTACGCGCTGGCGAATATTGGGTGGCGAACTCAAAGCTGCGCTTCGACCTTCTGCCTACCGATAACAGGGATGAACCATTGAGCAAACCAGAAGTCTTGATCGTTGCAGGTGCACGACCCAACTTCATGAAGGTGGCGCCTCTTTGCCGTGCTTTTCGCGCCGATGGGCGCATGAATGTTCGCCTGGTCCATACTGGGCAACACTTTGATCCGGTGCTCAGTGACATGATCATGCAGGATCTGGAGCTGCCCGCGCCGGATCACCACTTGGAAGTGGGCTCAGGTCACCCTTCAGCGCAAATCGCCAAGATTCTGGATTCCCTGGACCCCATCTTGTTGGAACATCCCCCGGCAGCGGTGATCGTCGTCGGCGACGTGACTTCATCGTTGGCGGCTGCCTTGGCTGCGGCCAACCGCAACATCCCCTTGGTGCATGTGGAAGCTGGCCTGCGTAGCTTTGATTGGTCCATGCCGGAGGAACGCAATCGCTGCCTGGTGGATCGTTTGTCGCAGTGGCTCTTTGTGACCGAACCCTCAGGGATGGAAAACCTGGCGGCGGAACGCATGACGGGCGAGGTGCATCTGGTGGGCAACGTGATGATCGATTCGCTCAAGCAGATCCTGCCACGGGCAGAGGCCTCCGACATCTGCACCCAGCTTGGTCTGCCGGAGAAGTACTCAGTGCTGACTCTGCATCGTCCGGGCAATGTGGATGGCCAAGAGAGGTTGAAGCATATGTTGGATGCCTTGGCGCCCTTGGCTGAACAAGCACCGCTGCTCTTTCCGGTGCATCCCCGAACCAGGCCTTCCTTGGAAGCATTGGACTTACCCAAGGGATTCCGCTGCATTGACCCCTTGAGTTACCTGCAGTTCATTGGCCTGGTGGCTAAATCCTCGCTGGTGCTTACGGACTCAGGTGGCCTGCAAGAGGAGACTACGGTCTTGGGCGTGCCTTGCCTTACCCTGCGTCCCAACACCGAGCGCCCCATTACCATCGAGCAAGGCACCAACGAATTGGTGGATGGCGATGCCCAGCGCATCAAGGATCTGGGTTTGCAGGCCTTGGCCGGTCAGGCCAAGCAGGGTGCGGTGCCAGAGAATTGGGATGGCAAGACTGCGGAGCGTATTGTGCGCATCCTGGTTGCTGCCTACGCCTCCTAAAACTCGCCTAATCCCATGCCTTGAGATAGCATGCGGCCATGGTTGCATGCATATGCCGTCCCGCGCTCCTTGGCGGTCTCTTGTTCTTCGTCTCATGTACTGCGTTGCCCCAGGGCGGTATGTCTACGTTGCCCCAGGGGGCGGTGCCCAGAGATGCTGCAAGCTCGAACAGCACTCAAGGTGGCTGGCAAGGCAATGCCAATGTCCTCATTGGCGGCCGGCAAATGGATGATGAGTTGAACTGGGAGCCGCTAGAAGATCAGTTTGCTCTGGGCGTGGAGTTGGATTTTCGGCCGGAGGACTTTCCCCTGGGCTTTGAGGTGGGTTTGCAGGGTTCCATCACCGCCGATGAGATACTCGGCGTAACTGTCACCGCCAGTGTCGTTGAGCTGTATTTCGGACCACGGGTGACCCTGGACCTGGGTCAATCCGGCTTCCATCCATATTTTGGCGCCGGCGTTACTCTGCTTGCTGCGGAGTTGGAGGCCGAGTCTGGAGGCTTCCGAGTATCCGATGATGATTCAACGGCTGGTGGCTATGCCCATGGCGGGGTCTACTATCGGACCCAAAGCAATTTCAACATCGGCCTGGATGTTCGCCATGTCACCAACACCGACATCAATCTGTTCGGTGGTGATGGTGACGCTGACTATTTCCAGGTTGCCCTGTTGTTGGGCGGCAGCTTCTAACTCTGCTAGAGCTAGAAGCCCGGCCCTATTTGCTTTCCTGAAACAGGTGCACATCCCGTTGCGGGAAGGGGATGGAGATGCTTTCAGCATCAAAGCGTTCCTTCACTGTGCGAGTGACATCCCAGTAGACATTCCAGTAGTCTCCGGTCTTGGCCCAGGGGCGGGCGACAAAGTTGACTGAAGAGTCCGCCAACTCATGCAGCTTCACTACTGGAGCGGGGTCATCCAGGGTCAGGGGATGCGCCTTGATGATTTCCTCCAGCAGACTCTGGGCCTTTTGGATGTCATCCTCGTAGCCGATGCCAAACACCATGTCCACGCGACGGGTGTCCTTGCCGGTGACGTTGGTGATGATGTCACCCCAGATGGAGCCGTTGGGCACAACCACGGTCTGGTTGTCGGGGGTGTTCAGCGTTGTGGAGACCAGGCTCATGGCGTCAACCTTGCCGGTGGTGCCGGCGATGGTGACCACCTGGCCGATGTCGTAAGGCCGGTAGAGCAGGATCATGATGCCGGAGGCAAAGTTGCTCAGGGTGCCTTGCAGGGCAAAACCAATGATGAATCCAGCAGCGCCCATGGCCGCCAGCAAGGGGCCGATGTTGACTCCCAGTTGCGAGAGCGCAACCACCAGGCCGACAAAGAAAGTGACCTTGCGCACCGTGTTGACGAAGAAATTGCGCAGTAGATCCGAGGTGCCCTTCATGGCACCCACCGCTCGGCTGGTGATGCCGGCAAGGATGCTGGACAGAATCTTGAAGGCAATCAGAATGGCCAGGAAGGTGAGGATGTTCAGGCCCAATGCCAGCGCCTTCTCCCCGGTCATCCACTTCTTGGCAGCCAACCAGAGACCACTGGAGTCACTGGTGTCCAAACCGGTAACGGCTCGGACATAAAGCTCTTGTTCCTTGGTTTCGCCACCCTTGCCTTGGAAATCGGCGAAGCATGTTTCCACTCGGGCCTTCAAGCTGTCTTGCTCGTCCATCAACTTGCTCAGGGCAGCTTCGTCTGGTGACTCGCTTACCTTGATGTTGCTGATGTCCTTGGCGTTGCCTTGCAGCAGGCCCAGCCAGGCATCCATCTCAACCTGGATCTGGTCCTTGGTCAGGGGCTTGAGAAGGTACTTGAGAGCTTTGACTTCGATGCTTGGGTTGGCAGTGGTGCTGGCTGTCTGCGTATCCTGGACCTCCTGGGCATGGATGCATGGGGCCAACATCACCACCAGGGCGAGAGCTACAATGCGGAGTAAGTGCTTTTTCACGGTGCTAATTGCCAGGGTTGCGGTTGCTTAGAAGGTCCAGCCAACCGATAGGTTGAAGCGGTGGTCGACTCTGTCCAAGCCTGGGCTGGGAGTGTTGTCGTATTCCAGGATCCACTGCAGCTGGGCGAACATGTCGTCGGTCAGGCTCATCTGCAGGCGTGAGTCCTTGGTGACATAGATGTCGTCGGAGCTCTCCAGGCCAGGATAGGCTTCCACGTCCTGCAGGAACTTCACGTCCTCGTTGATCTCGTAGTAGAGGGCGTAGGCAGCGCGGGCAGCGATAGTGTCGGTGCTGGGGGTCATGGAGCGGTAGTTTTCGTTGAAGTAGGACAGGCCCACTTCAGTGGCGAACCGCAGGTCTTCTTCTTCGACCCACTGGTAACCGTAACCAGCACCGGCGATGAATCGCAGTTCCAAGTCAGCCAAGGTGTCACCGGTGGCGCGGGCCGTGCCATAGACGTAGGACTTCTTCGACAAGAAATAGTCATACTTCAGGCCACCGCTGGTGCGGCGCTGGGTGAGGACCCAGGTGCCAGAAGCTTTGTCTTCGGAGTAATCCCAGGAAGCATCGGCGGTGATGCGGTCTTCCTTGCCGCGGCGTTGAGCCTTGGCGGCAGTGTGGGCGGAGCGACGGCTCGTGTTGCCATCCGAATAGGAGGCGCCAATGTTGAGCGAGCCGGTCCACTTGGGCTCCACTTCGGCAGGTGGGTTGAGCATGTCCAGGTTGTCCATGGAGAGTGCATCGGCGCCGTCCACCATTAGCGAGCCGTCCTTCAAGCCAGTGATGCGGCGTTGTAGGCGGTCACCGTCTTTGGTGAGCAATTCCACCTTGCCGGCAGTCTGCAGGTTGGTGATGTCACTGATGGGGATTTCCAGGCTGCCCAGAACAGGGGATTCAAACAGCAGCTTGTCGCCGGTGGTGGACTTCACGGTGCCAGTGATCTGGTTGCCGTTCTTCAGGGTGAGGGTGTCCGTAGTCACTGCATCCTGGCCGATGGCCAAGGAGGAGATGAGGACGGCTGCTGTAATGGTGAGGAGCGATTTCATATGAATTCGTTTATTCGCAGGTGAGTGAGGTAAATTTTGGGTCGCGGATTACACCAAGTTTCCCTCTGGCTGCAAGAGAATCCGCCGGTCTGGCGGCCCCGGAGGCGGTTAAACGCAAAAACCTCCCCCGCAGCATTTTGCAGCCGCCGAGGAGGTTGACCACTAGGTATTGGGGTATCAGCCGATGACTACCCGCAGTCCGGGGGACATACCGAATTCCAGGTTGGGTGCCGCCGGATCAGCGATCACGGCTTGGAAGAACACCGGCAAGCCAGTTGCGTTGAAGCCAGGGACAAAGGCGGGCAAGGGCACGGTGACCTGACCGTTGGCGTCGAAGGTCAGGTGCAGGACGAAGACGTTGCCCAGGACTTCGATGAGACAGCTGCCGGGGAGCTGACCGTTGAGGGGGATAGGGGGAACTGCCTGCTGCAAGCCGCCAGCCAGGAAGCCGAAGGTGTTGGGCGGGCCGCCAGTGATTTGCAAGCGGTGGTCCAGGTTGCCGTCCACCGCCGGGCTGGGCTCCACCAGTGCTGGAGTGCCAAGGCTGGTGGAGCAGCCGACGCCCAGGTTGGTGGTTAGGGGAACACCGTTGGTTGTTCCCAGGGTGGGGGTGGCGTCTCGATACCAGGCCGCTGCCGAGTTGGGAGTGGCACTGTTCAGGTCCAGGGCAATGCTGCGACCTTCGGTGCTGGGCAGCGAAACTGAATCTGTGATGTTGGGCCATTGGCCAATGTTCACCGCCTGCTGCCTGCGAGTATTGCCGCCGCCCCAAGAGACAAAGTCGATGATGTCGTTGTCGTTGTTGAAGAAGCTGCTCTTGTAGAGCAGCAGGGTGTCGGTGGTGCCCAGGGTTCGCAGGTTGATGAACCAATCCGTGGCTGTGTTGCTGCCGATGGCGTTCAAGTGGATCCGCACCACTCCGCCGGCGGGGATGCTGATGATGGGCAGGGGGGCATAGGTGAGAGGGGCGCAGATCTGCCAGCCGTTGGCGGCGAAGGGAGCGCCGCTGGTGTTGGTCACTTCCACAATCTGATTACCGGCGTTGGCGCCGACCGGGTCGATCAGGATTTCCGTGATGGTGAATTGAGCCGGAGCGGCAATGCTTAGAAGAACGAGGAAAGCGCTACAAAGACTGAGCTGTCGCATGGAAGGATTCCTTTCCGAGGTGAGGGTTGTAGGTGGTTCGTGCGGGGGCCGCCACGAGACCGCTAATAACTATACTCTCACGGAAAGATCCGATGGATCCGGGGGTCGGGAACATATCCCGGCGCCTGGTCCTCGAATGGGAAAAGTGGGCTGCTACACCGTCAGGGTGCGGGCCTTGGAGCCCAGTTGCTGCAGCTGGCTTTGGATCTCCCCTTCGTAGATGGGGTTCATCACCAGGACCACGTCCACTGGGTTCTCAGCCAGCCAGGTTGGAGCTTGCACCTGCTGCCCGGTTCCCGGCACGAACTTGCCGCTCTTGCGCACATTGATGTCAATGGCGGCCTGGATGTTGGCGCCACCAGCCACCGTGTTGAGGAAGGTGACGCCCTTGGAGCCGGTGCCCCAGATCACCACCTTCTTGTCTTGGGCAAAAAGCTCAGCCAAGCATTGGTTCCAGTGCGAGACCTTGGCGTTGAAGTGCTCGCCAAAATCATCCACGTATTTTTGGATGCTGGTCATATCCAGCATGCTGCTGCCCGGCTCATCCAGATCGCCTTTGCGACCAGCTTCAATGCAGAGGAATTGGTCGCCAAAGGTCGTGTAGATGCTCCGCGCCTGGAAACCGGCCTGCTGGAAAACATGCAGCAGAGCTGGAGCGGTGAAGTAGATGCAATGCTCGTAGATGATGTCCCAAATGCCCAGGTCCTTCAGCGTCCATAAGCCGTTGGGGACTTCGAAGAAAATGGCTGCATCTTGGTGGCTCTTCAGCGCCTGTCCCACATCCTGCAAGAAGCCAACGGGTTGGGGAATGTGTTCCAGAACATGGCGGCTGCAAAGCAGGTCTGCCTGCTGGGGGAAGCTCTGGGCAGAGTAGAAGTCACTGATGATGTTCAGGCCTGGAATCTCATCTGTTGGGTTGACTTCAGCCTGGTAGCTGGCGTCAAAGCCCAGGCAGTTGTTCTTGCCGTCACTGGTGAGCAGGCCTAGGAAATCTCCCTTGCCACAGCCAATCTCGATGATGTCCTTGCCGCTGCGGCCGTACTTGCCAAGTAGCCGTTGCGCCAGATCTTCAGCGTAGGACTGGAACTTCGGGGAGAAGTGCAAGGAGTTCTCGTAGTCCTCGGTGTAGGTCAGCAGGCTGGGGTCAAAGGCAGCATTGGCCACCATGCCGTTGCTGGGATCGTAGGTCAGGTGAATGTCACCTCGCTGCACGGCAAGGGCATCCTGCCGGTTGTCATACAGGACGTTGCAGTGCACCGGAACCTGGGGGATCTCCAGGAAGGCTTGCTTATCAATGCTGTCGGTGTTCTCCCCCATGCCTTAGACGGCCATCATCCTGGGGTGCAGGTCCATCTGTGCCAGATCGGCTTGGATTTCATCCACGTAGATGGGGTTCATGGCTACCACCAGATCTGGTTGGATCTGCTTGAGCTCTTCCGGCGGCACAATCTTGTGTCCGGTGCCCGGCATGAACATGTTGTGGCGGTAGGGGTTGATGTCGGTGACGGCGTGCACTTCGTCGGTCAAGCCGAGGCTGGTCAAGAAGGCCACAGCTTTGGAGCCGGAGCCCCAAATGGCGGTTTTCTCACCCTTTGCCTTGGCGTCTAGGAAGACCTTGCGCCACTTATCCAGAGTCACTGGCAGGTCCTTTTCAAACTTGGTCACCAGGCCCTGCATGCGTTGCAGGTCGTCTTCGCCCTTCAGGATGGTGTCCGGCGGGTTGTCGCAGGGCTTGGCATCAATGAGCAGGTACTGGTCATCGAAGACTGTGCGCAGATCCACAACTTCAAAGCCACTGCTCTTGAACAGTCGGGACAGCGAACCCAGGCTGAAGTAGGAGCAGTGTTCGTAGTAGATGTCCCAGAAACCCTGCTCGTCCAATACCCGATCGATGTCGGGCAACTCGAAGCAAACCATGGTCTCTGGACGGTCGCCAATGGAGCGGCGAACCATCTGCATGAATTCTTTGGTGTTCTGGATGTGCTCCAGGGTGTGCCGGCAGAGCACCATATCCGCTTGCAGGTGGGTGTACTTCTCTGAGTAGAAGTCCTGAATGAATTCGATGCGCTTGGCGGAATCGCTGGTGGTGCGTTCCGGGCGGTAGCCGGGGTCAATGCCGATGCCGCTGCAGTCGCCCATTTCGCACATCAACACCAGGAATTCACCCTTACCGCAGCCGATCTCCATGATCGATTTGCCGTGCAGCTTGTAGCGGTCCAGGTAGTCGCCGGCTATTTCGCGGGCGAACTGGTTGAAGCGCGGTGAGAATCCTTGGGTTTCTTCGTAGCGCGTGGAGTACTCATGCACCGAAGGGTCGAAGGCTGAGTTTTGCACGAAGCCGCATTCGCTGCAAAAAGCCAGGCGCATATTCCCCTTGGGGTAGTTGATGGCCTCTTCACGAGTAGGCATCAACAAGCATGAGTGCACTGGGATCTGGTCCAGGCTGTAGAACACCCGGGTTTGGTCCGAACCGCAGCTGAAGCAGGCGACTTTAGTGGCTGTTGATGCCGGCATTTTCTACGACCTCTGGTGTGGGAACTGGAACAATGAACTTGCCGCCGCGGGCGTTGTATTCCTGCTGCTGCTCCATGATCTCGGCCTTGAAGTTCCAAGGCAGGATGAGCAGGTAGTCAGGTTGTTTTTCGAGGATGATCTGGGGGTCGTGGATCATCAGATCCACGCCGGGCATGTAGCGACCTTGCTTGTGCACATTGCGGTCAACGACAAAGTCGATCAGGTTTTCGTCCAAGCCAACGTAGTTGAGCATGATGGCGCCCTTTGCTGCGGCGCCATAGCCGGCGATTGATTTACCCTGTGCTTTCAGTTCTTGCACAATGCTCATCAGGCTGTTCTTGAGGCTCTCCACCTTGCTGGCGAAGCCCTCATAGAAGGTTAAGGTGTTCATGCCCAGTGCTTCTTCTTCCGCCAGGTAGCGCTCAACGGAGCCGTCGGGATCCTGGGTGGGGCTGGCGTAGTAGCGGATGGAGCCGCCATGGATGTCCAGGTGCTCCACCTTGTTCAGAAACAGGCCGTGCCGTTTGAACAGGGCATTGGCAGCCGTTACCGAGTAGTAGCACAGATGCTCATGGTAGATGGTGTCGAACTGGCAGCCATCGATCAAGTCGCGGACGTAGGGGGCTTCAATGGAAGTTGTGCCATTCTCCTTGAGCAGCATGGCGATGCCTGCCACGAAGCCGTTGAGATCGGGCACGTGGGCCAGCACGTTGTTACCAATGATGACATCAGCCTGCATGCCTTCCGCCTTCAGTTTGCTGGCCAGCTCCTGGGTGAAGAAGGTGTTGAGGGTGGGGATGCCCTTTTCCTGTGCCGCCTTGGCCGGGCCATCGGCGGGATCGATGCCCTGCACCGGTATGCCCTTCTCGACGAAGTACTGCAGCAAGTAGCCGTCATTGCTGGCCAGCTCAACCACCATGCTCTTTTTCGTGAGCTGGCGAGTCTTGCACAGGTTCTCCACGTTGGCCTTGGAGTGACGCAGCAAGTGATCAGTGAAGGATGAGAAGTAGGGGTAGTCCTTGCAGAACATCTCCTCCGGATCCACCTCTTCCAAGATCTGCACCAGGCTGCATGCGGAGCAGAACGCTGTCTCGAGAGGGTATCGCCTCTCGGTCTTGCTCATGTCCTCGGGACGGCGTAGGCCGTCAGACAGGGGCATGTTGCCCAGGTCCAGGAAGGTGCTGATTTCTTGACTCCCGCAGGAGCGACAGGTTGGCGTGGTCATGACTTAAGCGGTGGTGCCGGTCTTGTTGCGAAAGCGAAGGTCGGTGTCCAATAGGCCCTTGTCCTGCAATTCCTGCACATGCTTGATGCGTAGGTAGCGTGGGCTTTCGAATTCCTCGTAGGTGATGCCCAGCTTGGTGTAGGCGTCATACAGCTCTTTTACGCCCTTCTTCACCGTCCAGGTTGGCTTGAACTCAGGCAAGACCTCTTGGATCTTGTCACAGCGCACATTGTAGTTGCGCAGGTCGGGGCTGGCACCTTCGGCGAACTTGACTTCGCAGTTGGGCACCACCTCAGCGACGATGTCTGCAACATCCCGAATGCGATAGTTCTCCGCGGTAATGCCGACGTTGAAGGATTCGTTGTGAATCTTCTCCCGGGGTGCGTTCAGAACGGCAACAAAGGCGCGGGAGATGTCTTCGATATGCACCAGGGGGCGCCATGAGGTGCCGGCGCTCTTCAGCAAGACCTCGCCAGAGGTCAAGGCGTAGCCGGTCAGGTTGTTGATCACCAGGTCGGCGCGCAGGCGGGGGGAGACGCCGTAAGCGGTTGCGTTGCGCAGGTTGGTGGGTGAGAAGTTGTCGTCCGCCAACTCCGCCAGATCCTTCTCTACCAGGACCTTGGAAATGCCATAGGGCGTTACCGGGTTGAAGTCGGAGTTCTCATCCAGCATCTCGTCGCCAGCAGCGCCGTAGTTGCTGCAGGAGGACGAGAAGATGAAGCGACTTACCCCAGCCTGCTTGGCAATCTTGGCCAGGCGAGTGGAGGCGTGGTGGTTGATGTTGTAGGTGATGTCCGGGTTCAGGTCGCCCAGAGGATCATTGGAGAGGCCTGCCAGATGCATCACTGCGTCAACGCCTTGCAGGTCTTCCACTTCAACATCCCGCACATCCTTGTTCAGGGCTGGTACGTCGGGCACGTCGTCGCCAAAGGTGCAATCACCAAACAGGTAGTTGTCCAACCCCACAACTTCATGGCCTGCTGCTTGGACCATGGGGACGAGAATGCAGCCGATGTAGCCGTTGTGGCCGGTGATGAGTACTTTCATTGAATTATAACCAGGTAGCCCAGGGAGCTTTTCCGCTCTCCCACAGGTCTTCTAAAATCTTCTTTTCTCTGAGGGTGTCCATGCACTGCCAGAAACCCTCGTGTTTGTATGCCATGAGCTGGCCCTCTGCGGCCAGACGTTCCATGGGCTCCTTTTCGAACATGATCTGATCGCCGTCGATGTAATCGAAGACTTCAGGTTCGAGCACGAAAAACGCACCATTGATCCAGCCCTCGCCGATCTGCGGTTTCTCGGTGAAACGGATGACTTGATCGCCTTCCATCTCCAGTAGCCCATAGCGTGCCGGTGGGCGAACCGCCGTCACTGTTGCCAGCTTGCCGTGTGCCTTGTGAAACTTCAACAGGGCATCCAGATCCACATTGGCGACGCCGTCACCCCAGGTCAGCATGAAGCGTTCCTTGCCGATGAATGGTTGCAGTCGCTTGATGCGTCCGCCGGTCAGGGTGCTGGGGCCGGTGTCGGCCAGATCAATGCTCCAATCCAGCTCCCCTTCATTGCGTTCGCTGTGGGCGTGCACCTTGCCGGACTTCAGGTCTACGGTCAGGTGGCCACCCAGAGTGCAGTAGTCGGAGAAGTAGCGCTTGATGTATTCGCCCTTGTAGCCCAAGGCGACGACGAAGTTCTTATGCCCGAATTGGGCATAGTGACGCATGATGTGCCAGAGGATCGGCTTACCGCCGATTTCTACCATGGGCTTGGGTCTGATTTCAGTTTCTTCGGCTAGCCGGGAGCCGAAGCCGCCGGCGAGAAAGGCGACCTTCATACGTTCTCCTTCGTGGACTGGACTGGGACCAGTTGGTGATGCTGGATGCGAAAGCTCGGCATAAGAACAGATCGGATGTTCAGGTGCGATGTCTGTATGCCCAGCCAGCCAGCAATATTAACCCAGTATTATTCCTGGGGCGCTACCGCATTGTTCCCGACCTGGTCCTGCTACAGCAGATGGGCCCCACTGCCTTGATTCAGCAGGACTTGCAGCCTTCCGGTCATGACCTGCGGCGTCTCCAGCTTGACGCCAGCCAACATGCCCTTGCCAAGGGGGATGCTGAGTCTTTCGGTGCCGGAGACCAGCAAGCCCAGCAGGTTACCCAGGTTGGGTTCATGGCCCACCAGCAGGGTGGATTCGAGGCCGGCCAGCAATTCACCCTGCAGCACATCCACCATGGCAGCCACCTGTCCGCCGGGCCGCAGCAGTGGATGTTCTTCCAGTGGCTGGGGCACGTCGCAGGCCTTGGCCAGGATCTCGGCGCTCTGCCGGGCGCGAATGAGAGGGCTGTGCCAGATGCGTTGGGGAGGCACCATGATTCGGGCATAGCTCTGACAGGCGCTTGCCAACTTGTCCATGCCATCGGCAGTCAGCTCCCTGCGGCTGTCGTCCATGGAGCCATCCGGGGCCTGGTCAGCGGCGTTGCCGTGGCGAAGCAGGTAAACGAACATATTGCTCTCCGATCAGGGCAGCTTGCTGACGCTGCCGTCCTTGTTGCCGATGAAAATTCGCCCTGCCATGCCCACAAACAGACCGTTATCTACCACGGCAGGGATGAGGTTGATCTGGCTTTCCATCCCCACGGGATCGTCGATACCAGAGAATTGGCAGTCCAGGATGAAGTTGCCGTTGTCGGTGCGCAGCGCCACTTCCGCATTGGCCATGCGCAACTCTACCTTGCAGCCCAACTGTTCCAGTCTGCTCTGTGCCTGGCGCCAGCCGAAGGGCATGACTTCCACCGGCAGCCGGAAGGAGCGACCAAGCACCGGTACCATCTTGCTTTCGTCGACGACGACCACCATTTCCCTGGCGGCGGCGGCAACGATTTTTTCTCGCACCAGCGCTGCACCGCCGCCCTTGATCATGTGTTTGTTGGGGTCAACCTCGTCGGCCCCGTCGATGGCCAGGTCCAAGCTGGGGATGTCCTCCAGGCTGCCCAGGGGCACGCCCAGTTCCCGGGCTCGGGCGGCGGTGCCTTCGGAGGTTGGCACGCCGATGATCTCCAAGCCCTCTTCCTTGATGCGCTGGGCCAGGCACTCCAGGGCCATCATGAAGGTGGAGCCGCTGCCCAGGCCCACCCGCATGCCGGTGGTGACCAATGCGGCGGCTGCCTTTCCGGCGGTTGCTTTGGCAATATTCTGCAAGTCCTGCATGGGCAGCAGCATAGCCACAGTGGCCTGGCAAAAACTGCTGTCGGCCTTGTTTTCTCTGGGGGCGGGCCCCACAATGAAAACCCCATAGGGATGAGACTGGATCTCAATAATCCCGCCTACTCCCCGTGACCCCTCCCATCCTCACTGCCGCCCCTACTGCCCCGCCAATTTTGTTGGTGGGTCAGCCCAACGTGGGCAAGAGTGCCCTGTTCGGCGCGCTCACCGGCATGCATGCCAATGTGAGCAATTACCCGGGCACCACCGTCACCATGGCTCGGGGACGCTGGCAGATAGACCAGAATCAAGTGCTGGAATTGTTGGACACTCCGGGTGCCTACAGTCTCTTGCCGGTGACGGAAGAAGAACGGGTGACGCGGGACGCCTTGTTCGCTCATCCAATATCGGTGGTCTTGTTTGTGGTAGAGGCCAGAAACCTGGACCGAGCTCTGGCCACCGCCTTGGAATTGAAGGAAGCGGGCCTGCCTTTGATCCTGGTGTTGAACATGTGGGATGAAGCGCAGCGGCAGGGCATTTCCATCGATGTGGAAACTTTGCAGCAGCGCATGCAGTGCCCAGTGGTCAGCACCGTGGCCATCAAGGGCACGGGCTTGGATCGGCTGCAGGCATGCGTGTTGCAATTGTTGGAGCAACAATCGGCAGCAGACCCTGAACCAGTGGCCAAGCCCAGCGAATTTTGGCGCCAGCAATTCGGTCCCAGTGTGCAAAGTCTGGCTGGCAAGATTGCCGCCGATGCCGAGCTGCCGGAATGCCTGCCAGCAGAGATGGCTGCAGTGTTGGCCATTCGTGGCAGCAAGGATCTGGCGGAACGCGCAGGCATTGGCAGCGAAGATCTCAAGCAGGCGCGGCTGGAAGTGGCCGCCTATGTGGGGGGCATGCCGCCGGTGGCTGCCATCCTGGCCCTGCGTGAGCGTGCCGCCGTAGTGTGCAATGGTGTCTTTGTCCGCAAGCGCAAGCCATCGGAAACCTTCCAGCATCGCTTGGGTTTGATTCTGGCGCATCCCGTCTGGGGCATGCCGGTGTTGGTGGCGGTGCTCTACCTGGGCTTCTACCAATTGGTGGGGGTATTGGCGGCGGACAAGCTGGTGGGCTTTCTGGAAGAGACGGTGTTCGGCGGTTGGTTGATGCCGCACGTGAAGGATGCAGTCAACACCACCATTCCCTGGCAGCCGCTCCGCGACTTGTTGGTAGGGCAGTATGGCATCCTCAGCTTGGGCATTACCTATGCCTTGGCCTTGGTGTTGCCGGTGGTAGGAGCCTTCTTCATCATCTTTTCCCTGGTGGAGGATTCGGGCTACTTCCCGCGGCTGGCCATGCTCTGTGACCGTTTGTTCAAGAAGGTTGGACTCAATGGCCGCGCCGTTATCACTATGGTGCTGGGTTTGGGTTGTTCCACCATGGCCACCGTCACTACGCGAACTCTTGAAAGCCGTCGCGACCGGGTGCTGGCCAATCTATTGCTGGTGCTCACCATTCCCTGCGCTGCCCAATTGGGATTGATCACCGCTCTGCTGGGCAGTCGCTCCTTCAGTCTTTGGGCTCTCTACGTAGGCTGTCTGGTGTTGCTCTTCATGGTGGTAGGCATGTTGGCGGCGCGACTCTTGCCCGGCCGCAATGCCACCTTCCACATGGAATTGGTGCCCATGCGCATGCCCAAGATCAGCAACGTCCTGCGCAAGACCTGGCGACGACTCTATTGGTACTTCGAAGAAGTGGTGCCCTTGTTCCTGTATGCGTCGGTGTTGCTCTGGTTGTTGGACCTCCGCAACGCCAGTTTGTTTGGCCACTACATGGAGGGTGGTGAGGAGATGGCAGCCAATGCCTTGCATTGGGTGAAACTAGGGGTGGAGCCGGTGATGACTTTCATTGGCCAACCCCTGGAGGCCGCCGAGTCCTTCCTCATTGGCTTCTTCCGCCGGGATTTTGGTGCCGCGGGCCTGTATCTCTTGAACGAATCGGGCAACCTGGGCGAGGCGGGGGTGGCCATGACCGACCGGCAAATTCTGGTGGGATCCTATACCATGACCCTGTTTGTGCCCTGCATCGCCACTTTTATGATGATGGTCAAGGAACGGGGCGGCAGCGTTGCCACCGCCATTTTTGTCGCTGTGACCGTCATCGCCGTGCTGGCTGGGGCTTTGCTCAACCAGTGCTTGCTGCTATTCAATTGGCAATGATGGACAAGACCTTGGCAGAATTGTTGCCGCAAGTGAACGCAACCGTGACAGGTTTCGTTTCTGGTGACGAGGAAGCAGTGCGCAAGATCCTGTCCTTGGGCATTGTGCCTGGGGATCACCTTAAGGTGCTAGCCAACTATCCCGCTGTGGTCTTCGAGCTGGGTTCTACCAGCTATGCTTTGGACAATGAGCTTGCCGGACAAATCCTCGTCAGAGTTGACACCACCTAGAAGGCGTCGCTACCAACCGCGGCGCCCGCCACCAAAGTTGCCGGCGACCCTGCGCTACGGCCGGCCCATCATTGGACTGGTGTTGGCGGGAGTGTTTGGCTGGCCACACCTGCAGGCGCTGTGGCGTTCCTTCATGCCGCAGTATGCCCAACTGCAGGTGACCGACGTCAACGGCCAGGCCTTGCCGAAGGTCCAGCTAGAGATCTTTGTCTGGGACGAAACCCACTATGCGCCTTCGCCTTCTCCGCTGCTCACCAGGCTTGCATATTCCGGGCCAACTGGTGTACCAATGAAATTTTCTGCGGCCCAGATCCCCGAACGGGCATTGCTGCGGGTGTCCTGTGCCGGATACGGCTGTGACTATGTTTCCCTGACCTTGGGTGATGCCCCCACCACCCTATCCTTGGGCTCGCCAGTTTCCCTGGAGGGCGGGGTAAGTTCCAGCAACGGTGCACCCCTGCGAGGAGTGCAGATCCAAGCCTTCGCTGGTGGTCGCCGAGGAGTTGTGCTGGCCGAGGGAACCTCTGATCTGCATGGGCAGTACCACCTGCAAGGCTATTCTTCCCAGGTGGGCGAGCTCCTGCTGCGGGTCACCGCAGCAGGCTATCAGTTGCAAGAAAAACACTGGGTTCCCCATCCCTATGAGCCCATTGATCTGGACTTCAAACTCAAGCCGGTGCCGCCCATCCTGGGCCAGATCCATGTGCCCGCCGAAGTTTCCGCTGCTGATCTGCAGGTCTGTGTGTTCAACCAGCCGGGATTGCTGGCAAAGGTGCGGGCCGATGGCTCCTTTGTCCTGCATGGCTTGGGGCCCGACCGGAAGCACCGGCTCCTGCTCTACAATCTGCCCGAGGGCTATACCCACCGGAAGATCATTCTGGCGCCTGGACAGCGATTTGCGTCGGTGAGGGTGGACCAGGCCAAGCAGTTGCGGGGCCGTCTGCTGCGTTCAGGCAACCCGGTGGTAGGCGCCAATGTCTACCATGAACACTGCCCGCAGGGTCGGGAGATCGCCGTCACGGATGCTACTGGAGAGTTTATCTTGCACTCCTTGCCCACCGGCGAAGTGGAGCTGCGAGCCAGCATTGTCCGGGCAAGCAAGGTCCGTGCAAGCAGGGGTCAAGCAAGCAACGTCCCGATCCTGCCGGCGCCCAGCCTGATGGTGACCTTGCCGGAACAGGGTGACCCTGCACCGGTGGAGTTTCAGCTGGACTGAGCAGGTGCTTCCCTAACTGGGCTTGCGCACCACCAACATGCGGATCTCCGTCATGTCTTCCATGGCAAAGCGGATGCCTTCGCGGCCCAGGCCGCTGTCTTTCACGCCGCCATAGGGCATGTGGTCCACCCGCCAAGAGGGCACATCGCCGATGACCACGCCGCCTACTTCCAGTTCGTCCCAGGCCTGCTGCGCCTTGTAGAGATCCCGGGTGAAGACACCGGCTTGCAGACCAAAGGCAGAGTCGTTGACCTGTGCCAAAGCCTGATCGAAGTCGTTGAAGCGCGACAGGATGGCCACTGGCCCGAAGGCTTCCTGGCAAACCAGGTCCTGATCCTGCGGCACGTCTTCCAGTAGGGAGGCTTGCAGCATGTTACCTTTGCGCTCACCACCGCAGAGCAGTCGAGCACCTGCCTTGACGGCAGATTGAATCCAGCCGTGCAGGCGCTGCGCTTCTTTCTCCGAGATCATCGGCCCAATGAAAGTATCTGCATCCTTGGGGTCGCCGGCCTTCAGCGCTTGCGTGCTCGCCACCAATTGATCGCGGAAAGATTCATAGATCGAGTCGTGGATCAGGATGCGTTGCACGCCAATGCAGCTCTGGCCCGATTGATAGAAGGCGCCGTAGGTGACCCGCTCCACTGCATCTTGCAGGTCTGCATCTGCATCAATGATGCAGGCCGCATTGCCTCCCAGTTCCAACACCGTCTTCTTCTTGCCGGCGCGGGCTTTCAGATCCCAGCCCACGGCCGGTGAGCCGGTGAAGCTCAGCAGCTTGAAGCGGTCATCGGTGGTAAACAGGTCGGCGTCCTTGCGTTTGCAGGGCAGAACGGAAAAGGCGCCCTTGGGCAGGTCGGTTTCCGCCAGGATTTCGCCCATGATCAAAGCGCCAATGGGAGTCAGGCTGGCGGGCTTCAGCACGAAGGGGCAACCAACCGCCAGGGCTGGCGCCACCTTGTGTGCCACCAGATTGAGCGGGAAGTTGAAGGGACTGATGAAGGAGCAGGGACCGATGGGCACTCGCTTCCACATGCCCGTGTAGCCCTTGGCTCGCGGGCTGATGTCCAGGGGCATGACTTCACCCAGCATGCGCACCGACTCTTCGGCGGCCACCTTGAAGGTGTCGATCAAGCGACCCACCTCGCCGCGACTGTCCTTGATGGGTTTGCCCGCTTCCACGCAAAGCGCCATGGCCAATTCTTCGGCGCGCTCACCGAAGCGTTGCACGCAGTGCTGCAAAACCTGTTGGCGATGGTAGGCAGGCATTTCCCGCATGGGCTTTGCCGCCGCTACTGCCGCCTGGATGGCTGCATCAATGGCAGCTGCATCCGCCATGGCCACCCGCGTGGCTACCGAGCCATCAAACTTGTCATGCACTTCCAGGTCTGCATTGGCTGCCACGGCCTCATTGGCCAGGTAGAAAGGATAGCTCTCTTTGAGCATCGTCAGATTCTCCCGTTAGATGGGGCAGGCGATGTTGCCCAGCCGCTTGGTCAAAAGATCGTTTTCGCGGTAGTCGATGGGCAGAGAAAGCACCACCGGCACATCGCTGGCGAAGGCTTCTTCCAAACCACCCCGCAAATCCTGGGCATGGTTGACGCGGATGCCGCGACAGCCAAAGGCCTCTGCCAGTTGGTTGAAGTCTGGGTTGCTGAAGGCCAGGTCGCTGTGCCTGCCGAACTCGTTGTTCTGCTTCCAGGCGATCAAGCCGTACTCCCGATCTTCCCAGACCATGAACACTGGGTTGACTCCCAGGCGGCGTGCGGTTTCCAGTTCCTGCACATTCATCAGGAAGCCACCGTCGCCACAGATGGCCAGGACACGCTGCTTGGGATTCACCAGTTTGGCGGCAATGGCGCCGGGCAGGGCAAAGCCCATGGAGCAAAAGCCGTTGGGGATCAGGCAGGTGTTGGGCTCATCGCATTGGTAGTAACGAGCAATCCACATCTTGTGGGCGCCCACATCACTCAGCAAAAGATCGTTGGGCCCCAGGGCCTTCCGTACATCCCAGAGCACTTTTTGCGGCCGGATCAGATCCTTGGTGTCGTCCTCTGCGTGCTGTGCGAAGTCCGCCAGCATTTCCTTGCGCAGGGAGGCTTGTTGGCTCAGCTCCCGTCTGCCTTCTTTGCCCAGGCGTTCATTCAGCATCCATAGCGCATGGGCCAGATCACCCACCACCTCCAAGTCCGGTCGGTAGTGGTGATCCACTTCGGCGGGCAGGAAGTCCAGGTGCAGGATCTTCTTGTCGCAGTCCTTGTTCCACAGCTTGGGGTGATACTCCACCAGGTCGTAGCCAAGGGTGATGACCAGGTCGGAAGCGTCCAGGGCGCAGGCTGCCAGGTCCTTGGACTGCAGGCCGATGGTGAACAGGGATTCGTTGGAGCTGCGCGCCACTGAGCCCTTGCCCATGAAGGTGGTCATGGCGCCAATGCCGGTGGCTTTTGTCAACAGCCGCAACTGCTTGCTGGCCCGCCGGCGGATACAGCCGTTGCCCGCCAGGATCACCGGGCGCTTGGCGGCGCGAATCATTGCCGCTGCCTGATCCATGACCTTGTCGTCGGGCACCGCGCGGCGCAGGCTCTTGCTGGGCGCTGCCTTGCCTTCCACCTGCATGTTGGCAATGTCTTCCGCCAACTCGATGTGGCAGGCGCCGGGTTTTTCGGTGGTGGCCAACTTGAAGGCCTTGGCCACCACTTCGGCAATGATGCTGGGATGCAGAATCGGCGTGGCCCACTTGGTCACCGGCCGAAACATGGCCACCACGTCCATGGCCTGATGGCTCTCCTTGTGTTGGCGGCTGATGCTGGCCTGACCGGTAATGACAATCATCGGCGCCCGATCCATGTTGCCGTCGGCAACACCGGTAATCAGGTTGGAGGCGCCTGGCCCCAGGGTTCCCAGGCAGACGCCGGGTTTGCCGGTGAGCTTGCCGTAGGCATCTGCCATGAAGGCGGCGCCCTGTTCGTGCCGCGTCAGGATGAAGCGAATGCTCTTGGACTTTTCCAGAGCCATCATGAAGTGGGCGTTTTCTTCACCCGGCAGGCCGAAGATGTATTTCACACCTTCTGCTTCCAAGCATTGTACAAAGAGTTCCGCTGCATTCATGATCGATTCCTAGTCCAGGGGTTCCACGTGTATGTGCACTTCGGTGATGTTTCGCACTCGGCTGCGCACAAGGTCTTCGGCGGCATGGGCAATCTCGTGGGCTTCTTCCACCGAACGTTTGCCTTGCACCAGCACCACCATATCCATGCGGTAGCTGCCACCCAAAGGTTGCACCCGCGTCTGCCTCACTTCTTCGATGCCTTCCACTTCCCGGGCAATAATACTGGCCTTCTCTGCTAGTTCTGGCGGGGCGGCATGCATGAGGATGGCGGTGTTGTCTTTTACTGGTTCGATGCCCAGATATAGAATGTACACACCGATGACGGCGGCGGCGATGCTGTCCACCTCGGGATAGCCATTGCGAGCGACCCAGATGCCCAGCAGGGCCACCAGGCCACAGATGACGTCGGCGCCGTGATCCCTGGCGGATGCCAGCAGGGTGGGGGAATTGGTTTCCCGACCCACCTTGATGGATACCCGAAACAGCACCGCCTTCACCACGGCGGTGAGGCCGGCGGCCCACATGGCAATTTGCCCGGGTGCCTGCGGCTCCTTTTGATTGATGATGCCCAGTACACCTTCGATGCTGATGAACACGCCGGTGGCACAGAGCATGCCGCCAATAAGTAGGCCCGCCAGGGCTTCCGCATTGTGGTGGCCGTAGTGGTGATCATCGTCCGGCGGTCTGAGGCCGTAGCGAAAGGCCAGCCAGGCCACCAGGGTTGCCACCACGTCGCCGGCGGAGTTGAAGGCGTCGGCGATGAGCGCTCGTGAGCCGGCGATGCTGCCGACGGTGAACTTCAACAATGCCAGGCATATGTTGGTTATCAGGGCGATCAATTGGACGCTCACAGGCTTAGCTATAGCATGGCATCCATGCGCTGCCCAATCTTCTGGATGTTCCTTCTTCTCCCAGTTTTGTCTGGCCAAGAAGCCAAGCGTCCCAGTCCGCCGCCGGGAGCCACGACGAAGCCATTGCCGCCGGTGCAAGAACCTGAGCGCACGCCGGTGGAGCGAAAGGATCTGCTGCAGAAATTCAAGCCAGCCAGTCCGCTGGAGGGCACCTATCGCTTGCAGGCGGTGGGAGTTCCTGGAGGCAAGGTGGTGAAGGGGTATCAAGGCTACCTGGTGGTGGGCAAGGACTACTTGTCCATCCACTTGCAGGGGCCGGGCGTGGCCAAGGACCTGCCCAGCCTGCAGGCGGGTTTTCGCAAGTATCGCATCGAGGGCTCGGAGTTGGTGATGCACAGCTTGCTGGGGCATCGCAATTTGCCGGACGGCAAGGTGGTGGTGGAAGGTAAGGGGGTGGTGGAGCGCCGCGGCTTCCTGAAGGCGGGCAATGTCCTGCGCATCTCCAAGAGTGCGGAGGACTATCTGGAGTTTGTTCGCATCGAGTAGGGCTGTCTGCCAACCATATGATTTCCCATGCTTAGCTACATCTCGCGTCTCTGGTTTGGTTTTCGCCTGCCGGTGAATCGGCGGGCCTACCTGCTGACAGGTCTGAGCTTGATGCTGATCAAGTATCTCGCCGAGTGTCTGATCCTCTACCTTGGGGCGGGCCAAACATTAAGCCCCGCAGCCTTTTTGCTGCCCACAGTCAGTGCGCGTGTAAGTCTGTTGAGTCCGGCGACGGAGTGGATGGCTTACCTGTGGATAGGCTTGTCGTTGCCTTTCTTGTGGGTGGCGATCAGCATGAGTGCGCGGCGTGCTCAGCATGCGGGCTGGTCGCCTATGATCTGTCTGTTGCTCTTTGCGCCTGTGGTGAATCTGTTCGCCATGCTGCTCTTGGCTGCCTTGCCGGCGACCACCGTAGCCAGGCCGCAACCTGTTTTCGGTTCAACGCCAGAGACTGCAGAAGAACATCCGCCCTATCATTGTCTGCGCAGTCTTTTCTTCGGATTGTCGATTAGCGGGATTCTAGGTGTTGGCCTCACGCTACTGTGCGTCAATGTGTTGCAAGGCTACGGTATGGCCCTGTTCATTGGTACGCCGGTGATGGTGGGCGCATGCTGTTCCTACATCTTGGTCCGTTTTGGAAATGCCCACTACAGCGGGACCAGCTGTGCGCTATTTGGTGCCCTTGGTGTGCTCTGCTGTGGGCTGATCACCTTTCTCTTTGCCATGGAGGGGGCGATTTGTCTGGTCATGGCTGCTCCCATTGCCCTTCCGCTAGGCATGGTGGGGGGTGCGTTGGGGTGTTTCTTCGCAGTTCCAGAACCAATAAAGCGAAGCAGTGTTGTTAGCGGACTTTTGTTCGTGCCGCTATGGGGCGGCGTGGAAACTGTCCTTCCCCTGGCGCAACAAGAATTCCTTGTGACGACCAGCATCGACATCGAAGCGCCCATTGAGGAAGTCTGGGAAAAAGTCATCCACTTCCCCGACATGCCAGAGCCGACGGAGTTGATCTTCCGCGTTGGCATTGCCTGTCCCATGCGTGCCACCATTGATGGCGAAGGAGTGGGGGCGGTGCGTCGCTGCATCTTTACTACCGGCACCTTTGTGGAGCCCATCACCACCTGGGACGCTCCTACCCATCTGGCCTTTGATGTGAAGGAGCAGCCCGCACCCATGTTTGAGCTGAGCCCCTATGCACACGTGCATCCTCCGCACCTGGACAATGCCTTGCGCAGCAAGCGCGGGGAATTCCTCTTGCAAGATTTAGGCGACGGTCGCACCCGCTTGACGGGTAATACCTGGTACGAATTTGACATGTTCCCAAGGCCCTACTGGCGCCTCTGGTCTGACGGCATGATCCACGCCATCCATCAGCGGGTGTTGGCGCATATCAAGCAGTTGGCGGAGGGGTAAAACGGCGCAGGCTACTACAGAGGGGATGACACCTTCGTACATGACCTCGGACTTGATTGGTTCGGGATGGCGTTTTGCCTTGGCTATGGACAGAAGGCATTCATCGACTCCGTGACGGTGCTATGATCCGGCAATGATACGAAGACGAAGTGTTGGCATCCTTGGCCTGCTGTTTCTCTGCGCTGCATCTGCTCAAGGGCAGATGGATCAGGCGATGCTGGATCGGGTCAGCAAGGAAGTCTTACCGGCGGTGAAGGAAGCGACGGGGGTGGATCTCACCGGCGAGGTGAAGATCAAGATGGTCACGCACCGCGAAGCCGCCAAGGTGCTGGAGGAGGAATTCAAGGTTCTATCTTTGCCGCGGGCCAAAGTCATTGCCAGGCACAGCGCCAGGCTGATGTTGGCCAAGTATGCCTGGAGCACGGGAGAGATCCTGTTGGTTGCGGACAACTTCAAGTGGCAGGCAAAGGCTATGAATTTGCCGGCCCTGAATTCAGAGGGGGTATTGCGGGCAGTCTTGACCCATGAGTGCATTCATGCGGTGGACGACAAGCTGTACACCTGGTCGAAGACAATCCTTGGGCTATCGCCGGAGAGCCTCACTCCCTACAACGCCGTAATCGAAGGGCATGCGCAACTGATGGCGGAGCGCATCTGCAAAGCCCAGGGCTGGGAGAAGGAGTTTGCGGTCTACACCTCGGTGATCGGTAAGATTGCTCCGGAAATTGGGGAAGTTGAGCGATTGATCATTCAGGTCAATCTGGCCAATCTCTATGCCGCCTATCACGACGGCGCCAAGTTCATGGCCTACTTGGATGACAAGTTTGGCAAGGATGGCGCCGCCAAGGCCTTCGCCAATCCGCCGGCAGATTTCGAGGCGGTCATACATCCAGACTGGTATCTGGATCCAAGCAAGCGGCCGGCACAGCTGTATGACTTTAAGCCCTCACTGGCGGAGTTTACTGAAGGCTTCGATCCGAAGGAATGGACTGCCAGGGAGTTGGTGCTTTCCGAGCCGCAGATACGAGGAGCCATGTCACTGCTACCCAAGGAGACTGTGGATCGAGTGGCGAAGCATCTCAAGCAGAACAAGATGCTCTTGATTCAGGACAAGGTGAATCCGCAGGCGCGCATGATCGTTGCCGGGCTGTATGAATTCGATTCGCCTACCGAGGCAAAGTTCTATCTCGCCGCCAGTGAGCAGCTCAGCAAAATCAAGGATGCGAAGATGAAAGAGGGGCCCATCAAGATCGTTGGTGTAGAGTCCTTGGTCCTCAAGGAAGATGGCTGGCAGGGTTTGTGGGTAGAAAAGATTGTTGAAGCCAATGAGCTGCAGGTTTTGGTCACTTCCACCCTTGGTACCAGGGGTGCTGTGGCAGTTGAACTGCTTTACTCCAACGTGGAGGTGGATCAGGAAGAAGCTATTGCCGGTGCCGCCCTGCTGTTGGAACGTTCTTTTGCTGTGGATGCTGCGAAGGAGCCGGCGAAGAAGTCAGCGGAAAAATCCCCAGACGAACCGAAAGTAAAAAAGGTCAAGGCGCCGGCAGGCAAGTAGCTGGCCCTGACCAACGGCCCTGACCAACGCAGTGGAACTCACCGGCGGTTACTAGTCCCGGCCGGAGAGCGCCTTCTTGGACAGGGTGCTGCGTATGCCTTCGCGGTTGGCGTAGAGCACGTCCAGGCCTTCGGTCTTGGCGGCAAAGATCATGCCCGCATCCGGGCCCATGACAAACAGAGCAGTGGCCATGGCGTCGGCCATGGCGGCGTCTTGCGTGAGCGCGGTCACCGAGCCGTCAAAGGCTGGGGCCTTGCCCGAGCGAGGGTCCAGGATGTGGCCCTTACGGATGTAGTTGCCTGATGTGGCCATGGATCGATTTTGTACCGTGATATGGCAAACTGTTTCCTGCATGTCATAGGGACTGGCGACGCGAATGCTTTGGCGTTTGCCGCTGGTGCGCAGGTCGCCGCCGATGTTGACAACGATGTTCTGGTAGCCCTTGGTCTGCAAGTCGTGGAACAAGCTGTCAATGATCCAGCCCTTGGCTACGCCGGCGATGCCCAGTTTGGTTTTTGGGTGCAGGAAGCGGATGCCCTCTTCAACGATTTGTACATGCTGCCAGGTGGTGGCAGGGCTGGGCCAGGTGATGTCGAAGGCGCCGTCGGTGGCCCTGCTTACATTGAGGGCGCCGCTGAGCAGTTGGCGCATGTCGGCAGCCAGGGGGATGGCACGGTTGGCAGCCTGCTGGTTGATGCGGGCAATCTCGCTGCCTTCCTGCCATTCGGAGAAGCGGCGTTCCAGTTGCCGACAGCGTTGCCGCAAGTCCGCCAGGTCCTGGCGAGCGGTGGCCGGGTCATGGTTCTTGCTGTCGATCTCCAGAATGACATGGTAGCTGGTGCCAAGTTCCTGGCTTGCATCGCTGACTTGCTGCCAGGGCAGTCCTTTGTTTTGCGGCGGCGCTGAACAGGCGCATAGCAGGAGTAGCGGCAGTGACAGTGGCAGCGCAATGCCAAGCCTTACCACTTCAACACCACTCCCACATTGGCGCCCAGGCCGTCCACCGAGTCATCCCGAAAAAAGCCATAGCCCGTCAGGCGCAGGTCCCAATTCACCTTGCCCTCCTTGCCAAGGGGAATGAGCAGGGTGGTGCCTGGGCTGTGCATGGTGAAGGAATCCAGGTCGCTGTCCTGGGTCAGGAAGGAGCCGGCAGCCTGCGGTTGAGCCTGCCAGTACTTGCTGCGTTCCTGCACCGACAGTCGATACCACAGGCTCCAGCGCACCTTGCCAAACAGCATGGTGTCCAGGCTGGGCTGCAGGGCGTAGTGCCGGATGTCCCAGTCATCCCAGTAGAAACTGCCGTCCAGCCCAACACTGTGCCCCGTGTCCCAGGAGTAACGCAGGCGACCATTGACCTGGCTGCGATGTCGCTGGTCCGGCAACACCTCGTCGATCAAGAGAGTTGGAATGGCGCCGGTGTGCAGGGTGACATAGTTGTAGGTTTCACTCAGAAAACCGTCCTGGCGGGTGTGTTGAAAGCCAAGATGGGTCTTCAGGCTGGGGTTCACGATCTGGGTCCAGCCAAACAGAAAGTTGTGGCTGAGGCGATCATCGAAGCCGCGGTCTGAGCCATCCCAGTAGAGCAGGCTCAGGTAGTCCCAGCGGAAGCTGTAGTTGAATTGCAGCTCCGTGTTGCCTTCGTCAAATTCCCGAGCCACACCTAGGTCCACGCCTGGGCCGATACTGTCTATCTGATGGTGGTAGTAGATGCCCGGCTTGAAGATCCAGGGCGAGCCCTTTTGCCGGATCTCCAGACTGGCCAGAGAATCCAGAGTGGTAAGGTCGGTGGAGGCGGAGGTGGTGTTGCCGTTGACGACGGATGCGGGTTGGATTTGCGGCAGGGAATTGTCAATGTAGGCCACGGTCGCCTGCAGGTTCAGGCGGACCTCTTCGTTCAGCTGCAGTTGCAGGGCGCTGCCGCCGCCGTAGTATTCAAAGCCTTCTGCCTGAAATGGATTGCCGCCGCGATCTTTCTGCGAGAAGGAGTGCAGGTCAAAGCTGAAGGAGTTTTCCTGTGCAGCACAGACGGCTGCCATGAGCAACAGGACTGTGACTCTCAGGGCCGTGAACCTCAAGGCTGCGAGCCTCAGCGACAGGCATGCGTGGTCTACTGGCATGCGCAGCCACCCGCCGCGGCGGCACCGAAGCCGCCAAAGGATCCTTCTCTTGCCGCCTCTGTCTTATGACGGATGAAAACGAAGGCCTGGTCGGCATCGAATTGCATGGCGCGGTCCACCAGTCGTTCCCGTTGGTAGAACTTGGTCTTGACGCAACTCGTTGGCAGCGGCAGCAGCAGTAGTAGGGTCAAGAGGCAGAGGAGCCGGCGGCGAGGACTCATGCCCGCAGTGTGGTATCCCGAATGCCTGGGTGCAAGAGCCTAGGAGTCTGCCCCACGGGATGAGGAGGAATCCGGCCTCCGATCGCCCTCGAAATCGGAAAAAAGGTTAAGCCCCTGGCCCATCCTTGTACGTATTGAAGGCATGGCGCGATTCAAAAAGGGGCCTCTCCTAAAGCAAGTGTAGGTCCTCCCGGGTGCTGATTTCGCCTAGCGGCCATGAATACGCAATGGAGAGCGCGGGTAGCTGCATCTGAGACCCGGTGGATTCCCGGTACAGGCTGTAGCCCATCCTTGGAGGCAGTGGCAGAGTGCCAAGCCGCCCTGGCGGTTTGGCATCTCAGGAAAGGGCCGTGAGCCGTAGGGGCTGTCAAGGCTGGCCGTAGGCCACGAGCGGAGCGAGCTTGGCCTTTATGGCACCGAGGCTTGCGGCACAGAGTTGAAAAGTTGGTTGCGCAGAGCCAAGCGTACATAGAAATTGCGCACTGACTGCGTCGAGCATGCTTAGAGGCTCTCGACGCGACGGACTCTGTTCACGAGGTCGCATCAGTGCGCATCACCACCCTACTCAACAAGCTCCTCAATCTCCAGGGGCTCCGGGTTACCGGGGCCCAATTTCAAGACGGTGAGATGATTCTCAGTGTCCACCGAACATTCCAGCTGCTGACCTGCCCACACTGTGGCAAGCGCAAGCGTGGCCGAGAATCCAAACGAAAGCGGCGATGGAGGCACATGGGAATCTGGGGCCATGAGGTCTACCTGGAGGGCGAAATCCGGCGTTTGCGGTGCAAGAAATGCAATGTAGTCGTGACCGAGGCGGTCCCCTGGGCCAGGCATGGCAGTGACTTCACTAAGCCCTTCGAGGATGTGGTCGTCCTGCTGGCGCAACAGACAAACGTAACGGCCGTCGCCAGGCTGACTGGGATTTCGTGGGTGACCGTAGGAGCAATCGCAGAGCGTGTCGTCAGCGAGCACCTTGACCCAAACCGCTTCGATGGTCTGCGTCGCATTGCTGTGGACGAAATCAGCTTCCGCAAGCGCCACCGCTACCTGACGGTGGTCACCGACCACGACCAGAGAAGGGTTATCTGGGTCGCCGAGGGCAAGAGTGCCGATGTACTCAAGAGTTTTTTTACCGAGATCGGAGCTGATGTTTGTGAGCGCATTGAAATCGCCACCATGGATATGTCGGCTTCTTACCGCAAAGCGGCAGAGGAAAGCCTCCCAAATGCACAGATCGTTTTTGATCACTTCCACATTGCCAAGTTGGCCAACGAAGCTCTCAATGAGGTCCGGCGCGAACTCATGCGAAACGCCGCTCATCCCGATGCCAAGAAGGCAATCAAGGGAACAATGTGGGCACTCCTGCACCGCCAAGAAAACGCAACCGATAAGCACATGAGCACCATTGGTCATCTTCGCCCCGAGCAACCTCTTGGGCGCGCCTACCTGCTCAAGGAGACTCTGCTCGACATCCTGCGTGGCAGCATCAAAGATTCAAATCTGGCTCTTGATGGTTGGATGGCCTGGGCAGCACGATCTCGACTCAAGCCATTTGTCAAACTCGGCAAGACGGTCCGCAAACACCTCGGCGGGATCCAGGCCCTCTTCAAGGAACGATTCACAAATGGCCTGGCGGAAGGCATGAACAACAAGATTCGCCTCCTCAGCCATCGCGCTTACGGCTTCCATAGCGCAGCCCCACTAATCGCTACCATCTTCCTCTGCTGTGGTGGAGTCAGGCTTCCAGACCTACAACTCCTTTAGGAGAACCAAAAAGGGTCAAGATCTAAACCAGCAGTACCTCCTACCTCCGTCCATCCGTGACTGGCTGCCACAAGATCATCTTGCGTGGTACATTCACGACGCGGTCGGTTCGTTGGACACGGATGGCCTCCTCGACCGCTACCGCATCTGCGGGAGTGGTGAATTGCCTTACGATCCACGGATGATGTTGAGGGTCTTGATCTACTCGTATTGCACAGGGGTCTTCTCCTCCCGCAAGATCTCCAAGCACCTCGAAGAAAGCGTGCCTTTCCGGGTGTTGGCAGCTAATCAAATGCCGGACCACCGCACAATCTGTCGTTTTCGGGCGGAGCATGTCGATTTGTTCGAGAGCTTCTTTGTCCAGATCGTACAGCTCGCTTCTGAGGCTGGCTTGGTCAAGCTCGGCACCGTGGCAGTGGATGGCAGCAAAGTGAAGGCGAACGCCAGCAAGCGAAAGGCAATGAGCTACTCGCGAATGAAGTCCGAAGAGAAACGACTGCGTGCCGAGATCCGCAGGATCACCGAGATGGCTAAGGGAATCGACAAGGAAGAGGACGATCTCTTCGGTCCTGACTTTCGGGGTGACGAGCTCCCTGATGAACTTTCAAACCGGGAAAGCCGCCTGAAGGCTATCCAGGAGGCAAAGAAGCGATTGGAGAGACGCAAGGCCGAGGAGGACAAGCAAAAGGACGAGAAGAAGGCCAGCAAGGCCAAGGAAGAAGGTCGCGAGCTTCGGATGACTCCCCACCGGAAACATCCCAAGGGCAAGCCACGGCCAAAGGATCAGGAGAACTTCACGGACCCCGATAGTCGGATCATGAAAGCCTCGAATGGATTCGAGCAATGCTACAACGCTCAGATTGCTGTCGACAATACTGAGCAGCTGATCATCGCCAATGGAGTAACAAACAACGCTGCTGATAATGACCAGCTTCTTCCAATGGCCGAGAAAGCGATGGAGAACTCAGGCAAGCCGATAGAGCGCCTGCTTGCGGACGCAGGCTATCGCAGCGAGGAAAACTTCAAGCATCTCGAAAACGCCCAGATTGACGGTTTGGTTTCAGTTGGCAAGGAAGGAAAGAAACGACCGAAGACCAGTCCAGATCTCCAAGCTACTGCGCGAATGAAACGGAAGCTGGGAACCAACCGTGGGCGGGGCTGGTACCGAAAACGCAAACACATCGTTGAGCCGGTCTTTGGCTGGATCAAAAACGTGAGCGGCTTTCGGTCCTTCAGCATGCGAGGCATAGCAAAGGTGAGTGGTGAGTGGGACCTAATCTGTCTTGCAACCAACTTGAGAAGGCTGCACGGAAAGCTGGCGCTATGAAAGCCAAGGAAATTGGGCCATTACAGGCCAAGAAGCACTGATCTGACCCTGAAAATCGTCAACGTGGCCCCAGACCCAAAATCCATGTAGAATCCGTCAATCTGGATTTTCACAGCCCCACTAATCACTTATCCAGCTGCCACCGGGGTAGCGCTAAGTTGACTTTCCGTGGGGCAGACTCCTAGGAGTCTGTCCCACGGGACAGCTGTGAATCCGGCCTCCAATAGCCTCTAAAATCGGAATAATATTAAGCCCTGGGCTCATCTCTGTACGTATTGAAGGCATGGCGCGTTTCAAAAAGGGTCAAGATCTCAACCAGCAGTTCCTCCTGCCTCCGTCAATCCGCGATTGGCTGCCCCAAGATCATCTTGCGTGGTACATTCACGACACCATTGAGTCGCTTGACACAGATGATCTCCTTGATCGCTATCGCGTCTGCGGCAAAGGCGAGTTGCCGTACGACCCACGGATGATGCTGCGAGTGCTGATCTACGCATACTGCACCGGAATCTTCTCTTCTCGCAAGATTGCCAAGCACCTAGAGGAGAGTGTGCCTTTCCGGGTGTTGGCAGCCAATCAGATGCCGGACCACCGCACGATTTGTCGGTTTCGGGCAGAGCATGTCGATCTGTTTGAGAGCTTCTTTGTCCAGATAGTGCAACTTGCTTGTGAGGCAGGCTTGGCCAAACTTGGCACCGTGGCAGTGGATGGCAGCAAGGTGAAGGCGAACGCCAGCAAACGCAAGGCTATGAGCTACTCGCGGATGAAATCCGAGGAGAAGCGGCTCCGTGCCGAAGTCCGCAGGATCACCGAGATGGCCAAGGGGATCGACAAGGACGAGGACGAGATGTTTGGTCCCGACTTTCGTGGTGACGAATTGCCCGAGGAGCTTGCGAACCGGGAGAGCCGCCTGAAGGTGATCCAGGAGGCAAAGAAGCGCTTGGAAGAACGCAAGGCCGAAGAAGACAAGCGAAAGGACGAGAAGAAGGCCCGCAAGGCCAAGGAAGAGGGTCGTGATCTCCAGGTGGCTCGCTACCGGAAACATCCCAAAGGCAAGCCACGGCCACAGGATCAAGAGAACTTCACAGACCCTGACAGTCGGATTATGAAAGACTCGAAGGGGTTTGAGCAATGCTACAACGCCCAGATTGCTGTCGACAATACGGAGCAGTTGATCATCGCGAATGGAATCACTGACAACGGTGCGGATACGGATCAACTTCTTCCGATGGCCGAGCAAGCGATGGAGAACACCGGCAAGCCGATCGAACGCCTGCTTGCGGACGCAGGCTACCGCAGCGAGGAAAACTTCGAGCACCTCGAAAACGCCAAGATTGACGGTTTGGTTTCGGTGGGCAAGGAAGGAAAGGCACGACCGGAGACCAGCTCAGAGCTCCAAGCTACTGCGCGAATGAAGCGAAAACTCGGGACCAAGTGCGGACGGGGCTGGTACCGAAAACGCAAGCACATCGTTGAGCCGGTCTTTGGTTGGATCAAAAACGTGAGCGGTTTTCGGTCCTTCAGCATGCGAGGTATGGCGAAGGTAAGCGGTGAGTGGGATCTAATCTGTCTTGCAACCAACCTGAGAAGGCTGCATGGAAAGCTGGCGATGTGAAAACCGAGGGAATCGGGCTATTACAGGCCAAGAAGCACCTCACAATCGTCATCATGGTCCCAGGCCCAAGATTGATGTAGGATCGGACGATCTGGGTTTTCCCAGCCCCACTAATGACTTATCCAGCTGCCACCTGGGAGACGCTAAGTTGACTTCCCGTGGGGCAGACTCCTAGCCTGGACTATTCATGAATAGGTAAACCGCGGACTGTGGATCATTCGTACTAAGTGGTAACTACACGCTACTTGGAACAAACGACACCACAATCCGCATGGCCAAGCCTACTCAACAGTCTGTTATTCTTCCAGACATCGCCAAGAAGTCCGTCGTCCCCATCTTTGACGCAGAAGGACAAAGCTCCGATGGCGGTGCAATCCTGCTTGGCCAGCTCGATCAGCAACTCGGCCTGACCAGCGGACTTGCAGCTCAATTTTGCGATCGACGCAATCCGGGCCGCACAACACACGACTTTTTGACGATTCTCCGGCAACGTGTGTTTTCCATCGCCATGGGCTACAGCGATGGCAACGACGCAGCCAAAATGGCAAATGACCCGATCCTGAAAATGATCAGCGGCATGGATGCACTTGGCGAAGATCAGCTGGCATCGCAACCGACGTTATCCCGGTTTGAAAACATGCCCACGGCAAAAGAGGCTGTACAAGCCACACGTTGGCTGGAGAAGAAAGCTATTGGTCTGCTCAAGAAGCGTCATCGGCGACCAAAGCGCATCACCATCGACTTTGATTCCACTGACGATCCCACCCATGGTCAGCAAGCATTCAGCTTTTTCAATGGCTACTACGACACCTGGTGTTTCCATCCTCTCCTTGGCTTTTTGTCAGTGGATGGTCATCCAGATCAATTTCTCTTCTCCGCTCGGCTTCGACCAGGGAACTCAACGGCAAACCGAGGATGCATTCCATTGTTGCAGCGGACGGTCGCCGAGCTCAGGTACCGATTCCCGAAAGCAAAGATTCGTGTACGGTTAGATGGCGGCTTTGCAAACCCAAGGATCATCGCTGCGCTTGAAGATCTAAAAGTCGAGTATGTGGTCGCAATGGCCAGCAACAGCGTCCTCAAAGCGAAAGCCAAGGATTGGATGACCATGGCCCAGACGCTCTCTGCTCGCCAAAACGAATCCATCCAACTCTTTGGAGAGGCTGCTTACCGTGCAAAGTCATGGAATCGCGAGCGGAGGGTCATCCTCAAAGCTGAGGTGCTGCAGTATGAAGGAAGAAGTGCAAAGTCGAATCCTCGATTTGTGATCACCAATCTTCGGCACACACCGGAAAACGTGTACAAGATCTATCGTGGTCGAGGTGATTCCGAGAACCGCATCAAAGAACTACTGCATGATCTCGACATTGATCGCACAAGCTGCTCAAGCTACATCGCCAATCAATTCCGAGTATTGATGACGGCTACGGCGTATCTGCTCTACCAGGAGCTGCGCTGGCGCCTTCGTCGGACTGATGCAGGCCGCACCCAGGTAGGGCGATTTCGGGAAATGTTGATCAAGGTCGCAGCTCGCGTACAAGAATCAGTGCGTCGGGTAGTGGTCCATCTGCCGAAATGTTATCCATGGGTAGAATTGTGGGAGCGTGCAGCATGTGCTGTCAGTGCTCGCGGTAGACCAAAGACGGCGTAGCGCCGAATGGAATCCAACTGCATCGCATCTACTGCGCCACGGGACTGTACGGAGGTGGCCATTCCGGCGATATTTCAGGCCCATGGACCTTTGCCAACGCTCACTTCAGAGTGTCGAAAGCAAATCCCCTTGATTCTTCACCATGCCGGCCAGCAAGGACCAAAAAATCGCGATCAACAGCACACTCGTGAATAGTCCGGGCTAGGCCTCACCCCAGACCTCAACGGTGACAAAGTCGCCGCGACCGGCCCAGGCGAAGGAGTGGTAATAGTCCAGGAACTCCTGCGTCAGCTCGGGGGAGTCGAACAGACCGTGGCTGTTCAGCTCTTCGAAGTAACCGGCAAAGAGCAGGCCTTCAACGTCGGGAAACCGATGTCGGGGGAAGCACATGGTGTCGCAGATGGCGGAGAAGTTGGAGCCCGCCAACTCCGCCGGCTCATAGCCCAGCAGGCGAAAACCCGTGGGCAGCTCGTAGTCAGCGCCCTGCAAGCGCAGCCAGATGAGCTCAAACTTGCCGATGGCTGGTTCCTCCGCTAGACGCAAAACTTCCTCGGCGGCATCTCGACGCAGGATGAAGTCTCGGACACATTCGCCGATCTGTGCCAGGCGCAGCAGATGCAATTCCGCCTTGGTATCTCGGCGTAGATGGCCGACGGGATCCCGATCAAGCCCACGATATTGCACCGTCACCTGTGATGGATGCCGAGTGTGGCTGGGATAGGCGTAGGCCTCAGAGTAGTCCTGACCGTTGGCAACAAATTCGCGGTAGAGCGTGGCAAAGCGCTTCACCACCAAGAATCCGTTCTCCACGGTGCCCATGCTTGGCGAATCAGGGTTGAAGGTTTTTCAAGGCGGCCTGCACATCCCGGCCATCGGCTTGTCCCTTGAACCGAGACATCCACTCTTTCATGAACTTGCCGGTGTCCTTTGGTCCCTGGTATTCAATCTCCTGGGCCAGCTTGCGCGCTTCGGTCAGCACCTCATCCGCACTCATCTGCTGCGGCAGGTAGGCTTCAACGATCTTGATCTCTGCCGTCTCCGCCGCAGCTATTTCTGGACGATTTGCATCCATGGCTTGCTGCACCGAATCCCGTCGGGTCTTCACCGCCCGCATCAGCACCTGCATTTCTTCGGCCTCGCCTAGCGCATCCTCCCCGGCCTTGTGCTGAGCTTCCTGGATGCCGGCGATGAGCATGCGGATAACAGTAAGCCGGTCCTTTTCGCCGGCTTTCATGGCAATGACCTTGTCGGCCGTGAGTCGATCCAGGTGGGCAGCCATTATTTGCTCTTGGGCTGCTCCTCGGCAGCCGGAGATTCTTCAGGCTCCTCCGAAGGAACCTTGGCACATGCCACCAGGGAATCACCGTCATTCAGCGAGACGCATCGCACTCCCTGGGTGGCGCGACCGATCAGGCTGATGCCGCTGACTGGCATGCGCACAATCAGCCCCAGGCGCGTCACCATCATAACTTCGTCACCATCGATGACCGCCAGCAGGTTGACCACCTGGCCGTTGCGCTGGGTGGTGCGAATATCAATCATGCCCATGCCACCACGCCCTTGGGTGCGGAACTCCTGCACACTGGTGCGCTTGCCGTAGCCATTTTCGCAGACAGTAAGCAGTGCCTGGCCATCATCGGCGATGACCATGTCCACCACCTCATCGCCGTCACGCAACTTGATGCCGCGCACACCGCGAGCACTTCGTCCCATGGCCCGCACCGCCGACTCATCGAAGCGAATGGCCTGACCAGTCTTGGTGCCCAAGACAATGGACTGGCCCGATCGCGCCAGACCAACACCGATAAGGCGGTCATCGGTCTCCAAGCCCACAGCGATGATGCCACCCTTCTTCGGCCGGCTGTATGCGGACAAGGCCGTCTTCTTGATCAAGCCCTTGGCAGTGGCGGTAAGCAGGAAGCTCTCATCGAAGTTTTCGACCCGCAGGATCTTGGTGATGGTTTCACCTTCCACCTGGGTCTTGATCACATTGACCAGGGATCGACCGCGAGCAGTGCGGCCAAATTGCGGCAGCTGGTAGACCTTGCGCCAGTAGACACGTCCGCGGTCAGAGAAGAACAGGAAGTAGTCATGGGTGCTGGCAACAAAGAGTTGCTGCAGGAAGTCACCTTCCTTGGTGTCACCCGCCTGCACTCCCTTGCCACCCCGACCCTGCTGGCGGTATTGGTCCAGTGCCGTACGCTTGATGTAGCCACCATGGCTGACGGTGACCACCATCATTTCCTCTTCAATCAGGTCTTCAGCAATGAAGGTGCCGACCTCTTCCGCGGAAATCTGGGTACGGCGATCATCACCGTAAGCCTTGATCATTTCGTCCAGGTCATCCTTGATCAAGCCAATGAGGACAGTGCGGTCGGAAAGGATCGTCATGTAGTAGGCAATTCGCTCTTTGACCTCATCGTATTCGGCCTTGAGCTTTTCAATCTCCAGGCCGGTGAGGCGAGCAAGCCGCATATCCAGAATGGCCCGGGCTTGGATTTCACTCAGCTCAAAGCGAGCCATCAAGCGTTCCCGCGCCTGCTCCACACTGCGCGAAGACTTGATGATCTCCACCACCTCATCGATGTTGGAGACCGCAATCTTCAGACCTTCCAGAATGTGCAGTCGATCCTCAGCCTTACGCAGCAGGAACTTGGTGCGCCGGATGATGACGTCGATGCGGTGATCCCGGTAGGCCTCCAACATCCCCTTCAGACCCAAAGTCACCGGCTGACCTTTGTCGATGGCCAGATTGATGATGCTGAACTTGCTCTGCAAGGGCGTCATCTTGAACAACTGGTTGACGGTCACCAGTTCGTCATCAACGCCTCGCTTCAACTCCACCACAATGCGCAAGCCAACACGCTCGTTGGTCTCGTCATTGATGTCGGCAATGGTGTCGATCTGGCCGGTCTTGGCCAGGTAGGCCACCCGCTCCAAGATGGTGTTGACCTTCACCTGGTAGGGAATCTCGGTGAACACCACAACCTGGCGGCCGCGATGCTCTTCCATGTGGTAGGTGGATCGCACCACCACTGCGCCGCGACCGGAACGGTAGGCATTGCGGTAGCCCGAGTGCCCCATGATGGTGCCACCAGTGGGGAAGTCCGGACCCTTGACGTGCTCCAACAGGTCGTCCAGGGTCACATCAGGGCGCTCCAACAGTAGCTTCAGGGCGCCGGCAACCTCCCGCAGGTTGTGCGGCGGCAGGCTGGTGGCCATGCCCACAGCGATGCCATAGGAGCCATTGCAGATGAGGTTGGGGAACTTGCCCGGCAGGACCGTGGGCTCCTTCTGCTTCTCGTCGTAGTTGTCGACGAAGTCCACCGTGTCCTTGTCCAGGTCCTGCAGCAGGTCCGTGGCCGGGTAGCTCATGCGAGCTTCGGTGTAACGCATTGCTGCAGGAGGACTTCCGTCAATAGCCCCAAAGTTGCCCTGGCTCTGCACCAAGGGGTAGCGGGTGGAGAAGGGCTGCGCCAGCCCCACCAGGGTGGGATAGACCACCGACTCACCATGGGGATGGTAGTTACCTGAGGTGTCACCACAGATCTTCGCGCACTTGCGGAAGCTGGACCGTGGCCCCAGGTTCAGGTCGTTCATGGCCACCAGAATGCGTCTCTGGCTGGGCTTGAGACCGTCGCGGATGTCAGGCAGGGCGCGACTGACAATCACGGACATGGAATAGTTCAGGTAACTTTCCTGCATCTCCTTTTCGAGCAAGAGATTAGGGAAAGTTTCTTCGCCGGCTGGGGGTGGGGTCTCGGTCATCGCTGGAGGCAAATCTGCGCTGTTACGAAAAGCTAATTGGGCGGCCTGAGATTCAAGCTATCAACTGCGGGGGCTCTTCATGTATCCTCGAAGGGCTTACCCACTTACTGACCTATCATCCTGGATTCTGCCTTGAGTCAGAAGAACGTCTTTATCTTTTGTATCGCCCGGGAGCTGCTGGAAGGCGGCGTCCTGGATCGCAACGCCCATTTCCTGGCGCACCACATCAGCCAAATCGGCTTCAAGGTGCAAACAATCCAAGTTCTGGACGATGTCGAAGAGGACATCGTAGCCGCTTTCCAGGCCGCATTAGCACGGAAACCCGCCTTCATTATCACCACCGGAGGCATGGGACCTGGCTACGACGATCTGACTCGGGAATGCATCGCCAAGGCCACTGGATTACCCCTGGAGCAGAACGAAGAAGCAGTAAATATGTTGGGCAGGGCCTACCGAAAATTGGTGGCCAGGGGCTTGGCCGAAAACGCCGAGCTGAATGAGGATCGTCTGGTCATGGCACAACTGCCCAAAGGTGCAAGTTGTTTTGAAAATCCCATGGGCACCGCTCCTGCGGTGCGCCTGAAAGCCGGCGATACTGACTTCTTCAGCCTGCCCGGAGTGCCGGCGGAGATGCAGCGGATGTTTGAACTCTACGTGGGGCCAGCCCTCATTGAGGACGGTCCTGGCGTGATCAAGATGGCCCGCTATGTGGAATGGCCCGGCGGCGACGAGTCCTCCCTGAAGCGCATCCTTACCGACATCAACCGCCGCTATCCCGGCATCCATACCCGCGCCCGGGTCATGGGAGAGGGTGACAGTCTTTGCCTGCGGGTGGGACTCTATGGTGAGCACACCGACGAGAAGGAACTGGGTGACCTGCTGGAAAAAGCAGAGGATGACTTGCGGGCTCGACTGGGCCTGGAAGTAACCCGCTCCGACCAGGCTTAGCCCCAGCGGAAACCGACTTTTGTGGCAGCTTTCCACCAACGCCTTCTAGGCTGGTTTCAGCGCCACCAGCGGCAACTGCCCTGGCGACAGACCCAGGATCCCTGGGCCATCTGGGTCAGCGAGGTGATGCTGCAACAAACCCGGGTGGAAGCGGTGCAGGAGATCTACCCACGCTTCCTGGCCAGCTACCCCAATCCCGCGGCCTGGGCCCAGGTGGATGACGACCAGTTGCTGGCGGCATGGCGAGGACTAGGCTACTACCGCCGCGCCCGCTTGCTGCGGGCCGGGGCCCAAGAGGTGCAGGAAAAGCACGGCGGCCAGGTGCCAGCGGATCTGCAGGCCCTGGCCCAACTGCCGGGCATCGGTGCCTATACCCAGGGCGCCCTGGCTTCCATCGCCTTCCAGATGCCAGTGATCGCCGTGGATGGCAATGTGGAACGGGTGGCCGCCAGGCATCGGGGCATTCGTCAGGATGTGAAACGTGGCCCAGGAGCACGAGCCGTCCGGGAAGCAGCCGCGGCCTGGCTGGATCACCAACAGCCCGGCGACTTCAACCAGGCATTGATGGAACTGGGTGCCATGATCTGCCGCCCCCGATCACCCCGCTGCCAGGATTGTCCGGTCAGCGAAGATTGCGTGGCCAAGGCCGAGAGCCTGCAAGGCCAACTACCGATTCTGCCACCCCGACGCAGCATGGTGAATGTGCAAGCCCAAGCCGTCCTGGTGCCCGTGGGCGACAGGGGCGTGTTGGCCCATCGCCTGGCGCCAGGAGCGATCAATGCCGGGCAGTTGGATCTGCCCGGGCCCGGTATCCTGGTTTCGCACGAAGCAGGTGAGGCGCTGGCGCAAGCACTGAACCAATGCTACGGCCTGCGCTTTGCCATCGAGGGAGAAGCGGCGCAGATCCGCCATGGCATCACCCACCACCGCATCAGCCTGTCAGCCCATTGGGCCAGCATCCAAGGCAAGCCAAAACCTCCTCTTCTGGTGGCGGACCCACTGGATGGCCAGGTCCCCTGGACCACGGCTGCCCGCAAGGTGTTTGCCAAGGCGGGGATCGGCTAGTCGGCCGAGAGCGCAGGCTTTTTCATACGCCCCTTGCAAGTCCATGACATGGCCGCTCAGAATAGCCACTGCAGTACTTACACCAGGAGTTATGTGATGGGCTTGATGGACGGTCGGACCGCGGTGATCTTTGGCGTAGCTAACAAACGCTCCATTGCTTGGGGGATTACCCAGGCCTTGGCGGAAGCGGGAGCTCGGATTGCGCTCAACTATCAGAATGAGCGCATGAAGGACGGCGTCCTCAAGCTGGCCAAGAGCCTGCCTGAGAATACCTACATTGCTCCCTGTGATGTCACCAACCAGGCTGAGCTGGACCAGTACTTCCAGAAGCTTGGCGAAGAGGTGGGATCGGTGGACGCCCTGGTGCACTGCATCGCCACTGCCAAGCGGGAAGAATTGGGTGGCCGCTTTTCTGAAACCTCCTGGGAGGGCTACCAGCTGTCGCAGCAGGTCTCGGCCTATTCCCTGGTCAGCATGGCCAAAGCCGCCGCGCCCCTGATGGAAGGACGCAAGGGCAGCATCATTGCCCTGAGTTATTACGGCGCGGAAAAAGTGGTCCCCAACTACAACGTCATGGGGGTGGCCAAGGCCGCTCTGGAAGCCAGCGTGCGCTATCTGGCCGCTGACCTGGGCCCGGAAGGCACCCGGGTCAACGCCATCTCTGCCGGCCCCATCAAGACCTTGTCCGCCATGGGCGTCTCAGGCTTTGGCGACCTGATGGAAGCCCTGGCCAAAAAGTCACCCCTGGGTCGCAATGTCACCCAGGAAGAAGTGGGCAAAACTGCCACTTTCCTGCTCTCTGACATGAGCAGCGGCATCACCGGCCAGGTGATCTACGTGGACTCGGGCTATTCCATCATGGGCGCCTAGCAGGCCGTCCTACTGCGCGGAAGAGTCGGCGTGCTTGTCCAGGAAGGCCTGTAGCTTGCGCTTCTCCTGCACACTTGGGTCCAGTTGCAGGGCATGCCGGCAGTATTCCAAGGCAGCTTGATGATCACCGGCAGCCGCCGCCAGAGCCGCCAGGTTGAGGATGCTGGGCAGGTAATCTGGATTCAACAGTAGCGCCAACTCATACAAGCTCTGCGCTTCCGGCAAACGCCCCAGGTACTCGTGCACCACGGCACGGGAATGCAGGGGCACCGGACTCTTGGGTCTCAGGGATCCGGCCTGCTTGAAAGTGCCCAGAACCTTTTCCACCGCCGCCGCATCAGCCTCATCCGAAGCCGACAAGCACATGGCCTGAAACAGGGCATGGCCTTCGCCCAGAAAGCCATCCGCATTGCCAGGCTGCAGGCTCTGGTATCGCTGAAAGCTCAAGGCAGCTTGCTGGTAGAGAGCCTGGGGATCGGGCATTGGCGATTCCATCGAGTCCCGACGGGCTGCCGCCTCGGCCAGCCGCAGCTGGCAATGACCCAGACGATACACGGCCTGAGAATCCTCGGGATCATTGACCAGCAAGCGCTGCAGCAGGGGCAAAGCAGCTCGCTCCTCACCCATCTCGTAGCGGATTTCCGAGGCCGTGCGCAACGCCGACAGGTGATTGGCATGCAGCCCCAGGACCTGATCCAATTCTTCCGCTGCCCGACTGAGGTGCCCCTCGATGATGAGAAATTGGGCGTAGAAAACCCCGATCTCTGGGTCATCCGGGTCCAATCGTTTGGCCCGCAGCATCTCACCTTCAGCACGCTGCATGAGGCTGAGTTCAGGGGGCTGCACCTCCTGGGCCTGCTGCAACAAACAGCGCCCCAACACCGCCCGAGCCCGCGCCGCCCGGGGATCCACCGCAATGGCAGCCAAGGCCTCCTGCGTGGCCAATGGGTAGTTGCCGGCCAGCAAGCCCAACAAGGCATCCTGGGTTAGCTTCCGCACCCGCTCCTGGGTCGCCGGGCTCAATTGCCGCTGGGCTGGCAGATTTGCGGCCATCTCCTCAGGCAGGGGGCCAGGAGAGCTGCAAGCAGCTAGGAGGGGAAGCAGGACAAGGGGAAAGACAAGCCTGGACATGAAGTGCATTCTGTCTTTGCCTGCACTGTTCTACAATCCAAACAGATGGCTCATTTCGCAAAGGACATTAGTTGGCTCATTGGTCGCACCCCCTTGGTGGAAGTTCGCCCGCCCGCAGACAAAGCCCTTAGCCAGGTCCTGGCCAAGCTGGAAAGCTTCAACCCCAGCAGCAGCAACAAGGACCGGGCTGTTCGGCAGATGGTGGAAGAAGCCGAAAGTGCCGGACAGCTGCAGCCTGGTAGCACCATTGTGGAATGCACCAGCGGTGACACCGGCATTGCCCTGGCCATGATGGCGGCCAGCCGCGGCTACCGGCTGATCCTGACCATGCCCCAGTCCATGGTCACCAGCCGCTGCAATCTGATCCGCGCCATGGGGGCAGAAATAATCCAGACCCCAACCGCCGCCGGCATCGCCGGAGCCATGGCCAAGGCGGAAGCTCTGGCCAAGGAGATCGCCGGTGCGGTGGTCCTGCAGCCCTTCATCAATCAGGCCAATGTCCGCGCCCACCAATACAGCACGGCGGTGGAAATCTGGGAGGACACCGCCGGCGAGGTGGACATGGTGGTCTGCCCCGTAGCCACCGGCGGCGTGGCGGCGGGATGCGCCAGGTTCTTCGCTCCCCGGCAGGTGCCCGTCTATGGGGTGGAGCCGGCAGCCAGTGCGGTCCTCAGCGGCCAGGCCCCCGGCCCCCACAACATCCCTGGCCTGGGAGCCGGTTTCATTCCCGACATCCTGAACGTGAAGGATTTGCATGGAGTCGTGCAGGTGACAGAGGCGCAAGCCTTTGCCGCATGCAGATCCCTGGCCAAGGACCATGGCATTCTGGCCGGACCCGCATCCGGTGCCGTACTGCACGCCGCTGAGCAACTGGCCCAAGAGAATGATCAGGCGGGCAAAATGATCGTTGCTGTCCTGCCTGACAGCGGAGAACGTTACGAAGATCACGCCGTCTTCGCCGAGCCACAGTCATGACAAATTTGAGTGATGGGAAAGAGATTCAGGCCCGGGCTAACGCCCTTGTGGATCGGGCAACGCAATTGCGCCAGGCTCTCGGCCAGGTAGTGATGGGGCAGGAGGCACTGATCGAGCACCTGTTGCTGGCAACCTTGGCCGGCGGCCATGTGCTGCTGGAAGGCCTGCCCGGCCTGGGCAAAACCCTGTTGGTCAAAACCCTGGCCGGCAGCATGGGCCTCCACTATTCCAGAATTCAATTCACCCCAGACCTGATGCCCGCTGATGTCACCGGCACCAGGGTCATTGAAGACCAGGGCGGACACCGGCAGTTCCGTTTCCAAAAGGGACCGATTTTTGCCAACCTGGTGCTGGCAGACGAAATCAATCGTGCCACGCCAAAAACCCAATCTGCCCTCCTGGAAGCCATGCAGGAGGGATCGGTGACCGTTGGCAACGACACCCATCTGCTCACTGCGCCCTTCAATGTGATCGCCACCCAAAACCCCATTGAGCTTGAGGGAACCTACCCCCTGCCGGAAGCCCAACTGGACCGTTTCATGTTCAAGCTGTTGGTGACCATGCCGGAACACGACCCGCTGGTGGCCATCCTGGGAGCGACCACCAGCAATGACCGCCCCGAGCTTAGCCCGGTGATGCAGGGATCTGAGGTGGTGGAGTTCCAGACCATGGCCCGGCAAATCCTCTGTGGCGAACACCTGCTGCGTTATGTGGCAGAACTCATCCGGGCCACCCACCCCAAAACCAGCAACGACGAGCAGACCCGACGCCTGGTCCGCTATGGAGCCAGTCCGCGAGCCGGCCAGGCAATCGTGCTGGCCGCCAAGGTGAGAGCCCTGCTGGACCGACGCCCCTGCGTCTCGCAGGAAGACCTGAAACACACCGCCTTACCGGCACTGCGGCACCGGGTGTTGCTCTCCTTTGAGGCCGAGGCCGAAGGTTTGGATGTGGCTGATCTACTGCCAGGCTGGGAGCGACAAGCGGCCAAAGCCTGACCCAAACTTTCCACCCGTCACTTTTATTTTGACCTGGTGTAGCCTAAGCACAATTCAGCATGACCACCGATCTGGAATTCACCGGCGAAGCCAACCGCTTCATGGACACCTTGCTCGATGCTTTGGATGCCATTGATCCAGATGACCTGGACAGCCAACTGAGCATGGGGGTGTTGAGCATGGAATTTGCCGACGGTAGCAAGGCCATCCTGAATCGGCAGACCGCTGCACATCAAATCTGGTTGGCCATGTCAGCCACTGCCTGGCACTTTGAAAAGAACCCGGACAACGGCACCTGGGTAGACACCAAGGGCCGAGGCGAACTGCGGGAGATTCTGGCCAGCGAACTCAGCAAGAAGTTGGGCCAGCCCGTCAGCCTGTAGCAAGGCGGCCGTCTGCGCGGCGTTTGCCAGTGCTGAGCTTGTCCGTCACCTGACTTGCCAGATGGCCCTTGCCCCGGTCACCGCCCTGCCCTTCGAGCAGCGGAAAATACAAACTAAAGCAGGTGCCCTGCCCGGGCTCGCTCTCCACCCGCACCTTACCCTGGCAGGCTTGCATGAACTGATGCACCGCCGCCAAACCCAAGCCCGTACCCTTGCCTTTGGCCTTGGTGGTGAAAAACGGTTTGAACACCTGGTCCTGAATCTCCTTGGGAATCCCAGCGCCGGTATCACGGACCCGCAAAACAACCTGATCTCCGTCTTCGGCTGAAACACCGACCTCAACCATGCCTTCACCGACAATAGCCTGATGAGCGTTGATCACCAGGTTGAGCAGCGCATGTTCCAGACCCTGGGGATCCAGACTCACCATCAAGGGCTGATCAGGTAGGTTTTGGCGAAGTTCCACATTCGCCGGCAGAATGCCGGCATAGCGCTGGCAAAAGAGCTGGCACTGTTGCACCAGGTTCACCGCTTCCAGATCCTCGTCCTTGCTGCGCACCATACCCAAGAGGCTCTCCAGCAATCCATTGCATCGATCCACAGCAGCCATAACCGCTTCGAACTGCTCTTGCGTCTCTTTTTCGCCCACTGACAAGCCAAGGGCACTATGCCCCAGGATCACTTGGAACTGGTTGCGCAGGTGGTGAACAATCATGCCGGACACTTCGCCAACGGTGTCCACCCGCATGGCGTGACGTAAGAGCTTTTCCCGATTGCGCAGCGCTTGCACGACTTCACCAAACTTCTGGTCCTGCTCAACCTCAGCTGAGATGGCTTGGTTCAGGGTCTTCTGCAACAGCATGCCGAACAAAACCATGGCAACAACGATGGCCCCGGCAATCAATGCCTGCAGCCAGTATCCCGGCAGAACCATGGGCGCCAGTGATCCAGTGCTCCCAGCCCAGGCTGAAACAGCCAAGGCCAACACCACCAGGGATGCCTGCAGCACGCCTTGTCGCCAACCAAACAGACAAGTCACCAGCAAAGCCACCAAGGGTTGGAGATACCAACCAGGTGAGTGCACTCCCTGGGGAATCAAGAAAACCACACTCAGCACGATGAAGGCCCAAGCCAGCAGGGAGAAACATCGCTGATAGGAGCCTTGGCGTCCTTGCCAGAATGCCAGGCCAAACCAGGCTGCCATGCCCAGAGCAGGAAGGGGGTGGTCAAGGAGCAGGGCTGGATGCAACCATTCGGGGGCGGCAAACACGCCTACGCCCTGGCCGATCAGCAGAGAAGCATGGGCCAGGCAGATGACTGCCAAGAATAGCGCCACGCCACCCAGCCAGCGTTTTGAGCCGCTGGTATTGCCCTGATTGTTATCCGCCACCGCCGCATTCTAGAATGAAAGTGGGGTGGGTAGAACTAAAGCTGCAGATCTTTCTCGCTGGGTTGCGCCTCGATTTGCAGTTTCTCGCCGGTGATCGGGTGCACAAAAGCCACCTGATAGGCATGCAGCATGGGCCTGGGATAGGCCTGACCACCGCGAACCCGGTAGCCGTATTTGCGATCACCGACGATTGGGCAGCCAATATCCGCCATGTGCACTCGAATTTGATTCCGGCGCCCGGTTTCCAGCTCACACTGCACCAAAGTGTGTTTCCCCTGCCGTTGCAGGATTCGGTACAGGGTCGTCGCCTTCTGTCCCGGCCCGGATGCCACCGAGCGAACAATCCCGTCCTTCTCCTGCAGCCGTGAAGTGATCTTTCCAGCAGGTGGCGAAGGTGCCCGGCTCAGCAGAGCGCGATAGATGCGGGTGGCCGCATGGGTGCGGAAAATCTGCTCCAATGGCTCGCGCGCTTCTTGCGTTGCTGCCAGCACCAACACACCCGTGACGGATTCGTCCAGACGGTGCAAGGCATAGACTCGATGACCAAGTTGGCGAGTCAAGGCCTCAACCACAGTGGTGCCTCTGCGGCCGGGCGCCTGCACCACAAGCATGCCAGCCGGCTTGTCTACAGCGATCAGGGACTCATCCTGGTAAAGGATGGGAATTGGTTTCATGGTCGATTCAGGTCAGTTCAGCTTCAGCTTATAGACCTGAATCTTCCGGTATAGGGTTGCCCGACCAATTCTCAGCAACTGGGCTGCTCGCCGGACATTGCCGTTGGTAGCCCTGAGGGCCCGCGCCAACAAACGCTTCTCCTCCACTTCAATGGGCAGGATGTCTTCCTCCCGGACCTGTCCATCATCCACATCTTGACTGTGGGCCTGCAGGAGGCCGGCTGCGGACTCCTCAGGTTTGCTGGTGGCTGTCAGGGAAAGGTGAGGGCCATCGATCACCGCATCCTTGGCCAGGCTATGGGCCCGGCGCACAGCATCCTGCAGTTCAGCCACATTCCCGCCCCATGGTTGTGCCTCTAGCAGGGCAAGAGCCACCGGCGTAAACCCAGCATGGGGCACCCCGTCAGCACTAGCTGCCTGTTCCAGGAAATGCGTCGCCAGGATTGCCACATCGTCTTTCCGCTCCTGCAGGGTTGGCACTGGAATCGGATAGAAATTGAGGCGGTAGTAAAGATCCTCGCGGAACTTCCCGCGGGCAACCAACTCCGGCAAGTGTGCCGAAGTCGTGGTTATGATACGGACTTGATCCTCGGCGCCGCCCAGACCGGCTTCCTTGCTGGCAACTTCCTTCAGATAGCGCACCAACTTGGACTGCAGCGAGGCAATGAGATGATGCACCTCTTCCAAAACCAAGGTGCCGCCCATGGTTTGGGCGAAGATGTCTGCATATTGGTCTTCAGTGATATTGCTGCAGGAAATGATATTCAGCGGCCTGTCCATGCGGCGACTGCTGAAGTGAATCATCTGCGCAGCCAGGGATTTTCCGGTGCCTGCAGACCCCTCCACCAATATTGTTGCAGAACTCTCAGCTGCTCTGGCCAACGCACCAACCAAGCGGCGGGTTGCAGGGCTGCAGCCGACAATGGCCTCGCCGCGACGCAAGGTTGCCAATTGCTTGCGCAGTTGGTGGTTTTCTCTCTGCAAGTCCTGATAGGTGGCGGCGACGGTCAGACGATTTGCCAGGACCTCATTGGCTACCGGCGCCAATAGGCAATCAAAAGCTCCCTTCTCCAGCAAAGTCGATTGCTGGGATGAGTTCTCTGGCGGCAAGACCACCACCAAGGATGGGGCCACTGCATCGCCGGCAAGTTGGCCGACAAATTCATCTATGGGCAATGGGCCACAATCTGCGGCGACCAGGATCGCATCCGCCTGGTTGGCCAGCTGCAAGGCTTGATCCGAGCTCTCAACCCTCTGTATCTGAGCAAATGACTCAGACAGGTAGGCCCCGACCCCAGCTGTTGCCAGAACAGGACTCTCTACCACTAACACTCGGCAAGCTTGTTGCTTGGCCAAGAACACAGATCCACTTTTCGCTGCCGCACTCATCCCCCCTTGGAATCGGCTTTTTGGCGGCGGCGGGTGAAGCCTCAAAGCAAGAGTTCTGTGCCCTCCAAAGCCAGCAGCTTGCGCTTGATCTCCAGCCCCGGTCCGAAGCCTCCCGGGCCGGTGGCGCCAATGACCCGGTGGCATGGAACGAAGATCGGAATGGGGTTTCGACTCATCACCGAACCCACGGCCCTGGCCGCTCCTGGATGCCCCGCCAACATGGCAAGATCTCCATAGCTAATGAGCTGACCTGGCGGGATTTTGCGCGCCAAAACCTGCATGACCTTGCGCCGAAAGGGGCTGAGGCCAGAAAAGTCCAAGGGCAGGGCCAGGGGCGCCAACACTTCCCCGCGCAAGAAATCCTGCAGGGCCTCTACAGCCTGATCGAGGAGGGGGGTCGAGAGTTGCCCCCAATCCTCACTGGCTTTCAACCAGGACACCTGACGCAGCCCTTGGGAACTGGCGACCAGCCCAAAGTTGCCCATGCTGGTGAGCAGGGAATGGCGGGGTTCGGTCTGCGGGGCAGCCTCAATCTCAGTCATGAGCGGCCAGGTTACTGCACAGCCAAATTCAATTCGAGGCAGCTATAAAAAGAGAGCGGCCATTGCTGACCGCTCTCCTTGGGGGAACGCTTGAAAGAGGCTCTAAGAACCTAGGAGTCGTAGAGTTGGCGCAGAAGAGCATCCATATCCAGCTCGGATAGCTCATTCTCCTTGATAGGAGGCAGCGTCTTGAACTTCTGGTATTCATCGATGCTGCTCAGCTCCACATAATCCCGGTAGCTCATCTTCTCACCCGACTGCGCGACTTCGCGCTTCTTTGAGAGAAGTTGCTTGGGATTTGTGGCCATGCCACTCTCTAGAGTCCCCTTGGCTCTCTTGCAAATGGATAGAGTGTTTTCCAAGTTGCTTCTAATCTTGTTCAGACGCTCTTCGTTGGCGCCTGGAAGATTGATACTCCTCGAAATCTTGGCGACTGCCACTTCCAGAACTGCAATCAAGCAGTTGAGCTTCGTCAGGAGCTTCGCGCGGTATTCAGACGAACTCAATCCGGAATGGTTGTTACCAGAGTTGCCGTTGTTTTGGTCGTTGTTATGACTATCCATATTGACTCTTTCAAGTGAAGTCTATCCTAGCTATCAGGAGTCGTGGAGCAGCCAGCGTACCAATTGCCAGCACTTAGAGGGAAGAGCCACAAACTCTCCTTATCATGGGCGACTGTGCATTGCCGCATTTCGAGGCAATCCCTATTGGCGCAGCTCTGACTTGTCAGGATGTGCAATTATCTGCACACAAGGTCCATTTCAGCCAACATTGTCCATCTGGTTGGACATCGGGCCAGCAGCTAATTGCCGATTGCCCGGCGGTAGATTGAGGCAGCTGTGCTGCGAACCAGGTCGCCGGAACTCCGACCTATGACTTTGTACTGCACTCCATCAATGGTGAAGTGGCAGGTAACCACGCCTGCCTCCCTGCGGATGTAAATCTTCTGACCATCAGTTGGCGCCAAATCCGAACCCGGGCTTGGCTTACCCTGCAGCACGAAGAGTTCGTCAATGCCGTCGGAATAGACCAGAACACCTGTTCTCTCTCCACTGAAGGGGCTGGTGCTGACCCTGGCGAAGGAGAATTGATAGCCCTGCGGCATTTCAACCGGGCCAGGGATGACATTCGCTATGCTGCCAGAGGTTCTGGAGTTAGAGAATGCCGTACCCAGGGCTGCCGAAGGCGAACTGAAGTCCTCGATTGACGCAGAGGGTTGCCACCACGGCGGCGCAGCTTGCCCAAAACGAGGATTCCAAACCATCGAGGTAACTTCCACCTCGGAGATCAGGGTGGCAGTCATGTCTTCGGCTAGATCATATTCACCGCGATACAGGGGGTAGCCCGTCAACTGGTCCAGATCCAACAGCCATGCACTCCGGTCCATGTTTTTCGGAATCACCGCCACCCGATAAGCCAGCCGACCAATGCGCTCTGAGTTACTGAGGAAGTAGATGGTGTAGTTTTCTTGAGCCTGGTCTGCATCAGAGACGCGGAAACTCTGGAAGCGGAATGTGAATTCTTGATAACCGACGAATCGGTCTCGCTTGCGTTGCACTTGCTGGGGGCTCAGGTCTGAGCCTTCGACTCCGATGAACTGCAAGTGAAACCGAGCATCCTCGTGCGGGCCAGACAGGGAACCTAGATGCTCAAGTTTTTCGCGGACCCCCACCCATCCCGAATCCTTCGAAGACGAGCCATCTTCATTCAAGATGACTTCTCGCACCCTGCGTATCTGCTGCAGGCTGTAGTCGCCCTTCTCCATGGCATCGGAAATATGGGCAAAGGTAATATTCCAGGGCTGCGCAAAGGGCGCGTGCTGCAAGCGAGGTTGCGCTTCAATAAGATTGGAGCGCTGAATCGTCCTGCTCCCAGCTTCTTTCTGCTGAACTCCGACAGGCTTCTGGCCACGAAGTTGAGGAGCAACAAAGATGCTCAACAAGCCAAGTACAACCACAGCGATGACCTTTCGGCCGACGCTATCAATTGTCATGGGCAAGTGAAACATGGTTAGAACAGCTGTATTGGGTCAGAGGTGGGAAAGGAAAGAAGAGTCACCAACAGTCATCGTGGACTCCCAGCAAGTTCGCGAGTCCATTGGGTTGGATGAAAAGGCGCTGCCAGAGGAGAGGAGACGGATTCGAAGACGATTTTGTTGCGGTCAGTAGATGCCAAATCCAGACCACTGGAGAATGTGGAGCGAAGGGCAAAGACCAAGCCCACACTGACCAGCAACATGGCCGCCACCCTGGTGCCCAGGCGAAGCCTTGCCTGCCTGCGGCGCTGAGCCAGCTCAAGATGCATATCGCTCTTGATGCGACTCCAAAGCCAACCGGGAGCCTTGCCGTCTGGAAGAACTTGGGTCAGCGGAGCAACGATGTCCTTTTGATCCTCTACCTCGCACCAGACCGCATCTTCAAGCGCCTGCAAAGGTGGCAGCTCGGCTCGCATCACCTGACCAAGATCGACTCCCGAGTGGTCAACGGAGTTGGCCGCGGCATGCTCGTAGATGGACTCCAGGAATTCTGGCGACCGCAAGGCAGCGGGGCTTTGAACCGGAGGTAGTTGACGCAAGAGCGAAATCTGTGCGCGATATTGCTGCGGGTTCAATTTCATGCCACGCCCTCCGATGGATCCTTCTGTCCCGAGTCCCCTTGCCCTGAATCAGAATCGGAATCTGACGAGGGATCTTGCAGGCGGGCAGGGTCCGCATTGCGGGTTGCAGTTTTGGCGCCTTGAAAACCGAAGGGCTCCAGAGTTCCGTCCAACACGCGATGCAACGCAATGTGTGCTCGTGCCAGTCGCGACTTGACCGTGCCCATGGAAATCGACAAGGCCTGACAAAGTTCTTCGTAACTCAGCCCTTCCAGATAACGCAGCACCAGGATCGCCCGTAGCTTGGGACTGAGTTGTTGAATACTGCGGTGAACATGACTGCCCAGCTCTTCGGCTTCGGCACATTGCACTGGTCCTGGCAACTGTTCGTCTGCCGGCTCCGAGGCTGGCGCCAGTCCCGACAAACTGCTTGCACGAGACCAGCGTCGACTCTGCGTTTGCCGTTTTGAATCGATGCTGCAGTTCACCACAATTCGGAACAGCCAGGTGCTGAAGAGCGAATCGCTGCGGAAGGTAGTCAGCTTGCGGAAGACCAGGCTGAAAGTCTCCTGCACCACATCCATGGCATCGGCGGTGGTGCCGGTAATCCGGTAGGCAATGGAATACGCCCGATCTCGATACTTCCGGTAGAGCAGCTCGAAAGCAGCCTCAAACTCATCAGAGTCCGGGTGCTGACAAGCCCTCACCAATTCAAGATCTGGATCCATTCGAGACTCCACGGTCTATAGACGAGGGGGAAGGCGCCTCATGTTCCCATAAATCAAGGCCTGGCAGAAGCCTTGGCATGGGCTTCTTGCCCCCCAAGGGCGTCAAATCAAGGGAGATCCCCCTACGCGCATCAGCGGCAGTTGAGAGGCAGTCTAGCAAGAGCATGGCGCTAGTGGTGTGATGCGCTCTGTTGGGGCATTTTCAGTGCAGCGCGTGCGCGACCGACTTTTTCGAGGATCTCGTCGTCGGCCTTGGTCCAAACAATCGGCTTCGGATCGTCGTTGTGGTTATCGATGTAGTCCATGATTGCTTTCTTGAGTTGAGGGACGCTGCGAAACGCGTCGCGCTTCAGGCGTTTTTGATCAAGATTGCGGAAAAACCCCTCCACGATATTGAGCCACGAGCTGCTTGTCGGGATGAAGTGCATGTGGAATCGCGGATGGCGCTTCAGCCACCGCTTAACCTTCTCATGCTTGTGTGTGGCGTAGTTGTCGGCGATGACGTGCAGATCGAGTTCAGCTGGAGTTTGCTCGTCGATCATTCTCAGGAACTTGATCCACTCCTGATGTCGATGTCGCTTCATGCAGGTTGCGATCACTTCGCCGTGACCCAACTCGATCGCGGCGAACAAGGTGGTTGTTCCGTTCCTCTTGTAGTCATGAGTCATCGTGCCGCATCGACCCTTGACCAGTGGAAGGCTCTTCTGGGTCCGATCGAGAGCCTGAATTGACGTCTTTTCGTCCGCGCTAAAGACGAGTGCATTCTCGGGTGGATTCAGGTAGAGACCTACCACATCGCGCAGCTTCTCTTCGAACCGAGAATCGTTGCTGACCTTGAACGTCTTCACCAAGTGAGGTTTCAGACCGTTGGCCTTCCATGTGCGGTGGACCATCGACTGCGTGATTCCCATCTCCTCTGCAAGGAGTCGCGTGCTCCAGTGTGTCGCGTTCGCGGGGATCTCTTGCGTAGTCATGCGGATGATCTCACTCTCAACTTCCTCGTTCGCACGGGGACGACCTCCCCGAGGAAGGTCCTTCTCTATACCAGTGAGGCGATGCTCGCTGAAGCGGTTTCGCCAACGCCCCACAGTGTGTCGCTTGACCCTCATCTCCTCAGCTATATCCGCATTCGAGTAGCCATCAGCGGCAAGAAGGATCATTCGGGCTCGCTGAGCTTGCCTCACCGAAATTCTCCGACTGCGTGACCAATTCGTCAGGGTGCTTCGCTCGCTCTTGGTAAGTTGAATCTCTACTGCAACGCGCATCGTCTTGCCTCCAACGATACCTACGCACCGCAAGCGTAGGGAGGCTTAATATAAAGGCCTACTAATTCTGCGTCATACCACTAGCATGATTGAGTCTGGTCCATGCCCGGATCGTGTAAGCTACTGAGTTCAGGCTTTCGCACAGCTGGCAGCGAGTTCACCAGCTCTGTCCCCTCCCTTCTTTAGCGAGCCCAAGGATCCTCCGCAAGCTCGCCCACCATACATTGGGCAACCCCGCCTGTTTAGGTCTGCGAGACCACACAGAGAATCTCCATAGTCTTCAGGAGATCCTGCATGGCTAGATCGCCAGATAAGTGCGGAAAAGGGCCGCCATTGACACCCCTAAGTGGTTACTGGTTGGCGCGGGGTCAAGTCCCGAAGGGTGTCGAGCGTGGCATCATTCTGGCATCCCTGCCCCAGGCACGGGAGGATGCTGGCTTCACCTAGGAGTCTGCCCCACGGGAAGTCAACTTAGCGTCTCCCAGGTGGCAGCTGGATAAGTCATTAGTGGGGCTGGGAAAACCCAGATCGTCCGATCCTACATCAATCTTGGGCCTGGGACCATGATGACGATTGTGAGGTGCTTCTTGGCCTGTAATAGCCCGATTCCCTCGGTTTTCACATCGCCAGCTTTCCATGCAGCCTTCTCAGGTTGGTTGCAAGACAGATTAGATCCCACTCACCGCTTACCTTCGCCATACCTCGCATGCTGAAGGACCGAAAACCGCTCACGTTTTTGATCCAACCAAAGACCGGCTCAACGATGTGCTTGCGTTTTCGGTACCAGCCCCGTCCGCACTTGGTCCCGAGTTTTCGCTTCATTCGCGCAGTAGCTTGGAGCTCTGAGCTGGTCTCCGGTCGTGCCTTTCCTTCCTTGCCCACCGAAACCAAACCGTCAATCTTGGCGTTTTCGAGGTGCTCGAAGTTTTCCTCGCTGCGGTAGCCTGCGTCCGCAAGCAGGCGTTCGATCGGCTTGCCGGTGTTCTCCATCGCTTGCTCGGCCATCGGAAGAAGTTGATCCGTATCCGCACCGTTGTCAGTGATTCCATTCGCGATGATCAACTGCTCCGTATTGTCGACAGCAATCTGGGCGTTGTAGCATTGCTCAAACCCCTTCGAGTCTTTCATAATCCGACTGTCAGGGTCTGTGAAGTTCTCTTGATCCTGTGGCCGTGGCTTGCCTTTGGGATGTTTCCGGTAGCGAGCCACCTGGAGATCACGACCCTCTTCCTTGGCCTTGCGGGCCTTCTTCTCGTCCTTTCGCTTGTCTTCTTCGGCCTTGCGTTCTTCCAAGCGCTTCTTTGCCTCCTGGATCACCTTCAGGCGGCTCTCCCGGTTCGCAAGCTCCTCGGGCAATTCGTCACCACGAAAGTCGGGACCAAACATCTCGTCCTCGTCCTTGTCGATCCCCTTGGCCATCTCGGTGATCCTGCGGACTTCGGCACGGAGCCGCTTCTCCTCGGATTTCATCCGCGAGTAGCTCATAGCCTTGCGTTTGCTGGCGTTCGCCTTCACCTTGCTGCCATCCACTGCCACGGTGCCAAGTTTGGCCAAGCCTGCCTCACAAGCAAGTTGCACTATCTGGACAAAGAAGCTCTCAAACAGATCGACATGCTCTGCCCGAAACCGACAAATCGTGCGGTGGTCCGGCATCTGATTGGCTGCCAACACCCGGAAAGGCACACTCTCCTCTAGGTGCTTGGCAATCTTGCGAGAAGAGAAGATTCCGGTGCAGTATGCGTAGATCAGCACTCGCAGCATCATCCGTGGGTCGTACGGCAACTCGCCTTTGCCGCAGACGCGATAGCGATCAAGGAGATCATCTGTGTCAAGCGACTCAATGGTGTCGTGAATGTACCACGCAAGATGATCTTGGGGCAGCCAATCGCGGATTGACGGAGGCAGGAGGAACTGCTGGTTGAGATCTTGACCCTTTTTGAAACGCGCCATGCCTTCAATACGTACAGGGATGAGCCCAGGGCTTAATATTATTCCGATTTTAGAGGCTATTGGAGGCCGGATTCACAGCTGTCCCGTGGGACAGACTCCTAGGCCGAGGTCGCCAAGTAGATTGGCCGCCCTCAGACCTGGGGATCCAAGTGTGAGTTGGGCAAACGTCGGGTTGACGTGGTGGAGTTGGAAGACTTGGCGGGGATTTACGGGAAGTCCTTGGGGTGGTTTGGGACTCGGCGGCGGGGGTAAGGATCTCTTACGTTCCTCTTCCGGAGTGCCTGATCCATCAGGACAAGTCCCGGCCTGCGGAGAGGCTATGGGCGCAGAGCATCGCTTGGAGTGCACTAACTCCCAGTCGAGAGTTCAGCCTGCCGCAACACTAGCTGGGTCGCGCCATCCGCGAGGTCTGGAGGGTAGCCGTACTTGGCCAGCAAGCGTCGCACGTTGCGTCGCAGGGTTGCCCTCACTGACTCGCGCTGGGTCCAGTCGAGCTTCGGCATCCTGCGGACCATTTCGGTCAACTCCCGAGCCATCAGCCGTAACGTGTCGCTCTTCATGACGTCGCTGGCTGATTCGTTTTCCGCTAGAGCATCGTAGAATGCAGTCTCCTCACTGCTTAGGCCGAGTTCCTCGCCGTGCCGCTGAGCGTCCCGAAAATGCTTCGCCAGGTCGATTAGCCGCAGGATCATTTCGGCGGTAGAGATCGCCTTGTTGGTATAGCGCAACATGGCGTCTTCGAGCGCTTCGCGGAACTTACGGCTCTGCACGATGTTCGTTCGTTCGGTGATGCGGATCTGATCGCTCAGCAGCTTGCGCAGTGTCTCCAGGGCCAGGTTCTTTTGTTCTAGCGCCGCCACTCGACCGAGGAACTCGTCGCTCAGGATATCCAAGCGGGCCTCCTCAAGTCCCGCCACAGCGAACAGGTCGATCACATCGTCCGCATCGACCGCACCCCCGATGACCTGACGCACTGCTGCGTCTATATCGCGCTGCCGCCCCCGGTCGCCTGTCGTATCATCGGCCAGCCGCTTACGGATCATCGCCACCACACGTTGGAAGAACGCTAGATGTGGCGCTATGGCTTCAGTTTCCGGTCGTGGTACCGCCAGCGCGAAAGCCGCGGATAGTTCTTTGACTAAAGTTCGCAGACGCTTCCAGCCGTCGTCCTGTCCGAGAATGTGGTCGATCGCGCGGAGATACTCCGGCAGCACATCCTGCGGCTTGGCGTCAATCGCCCGCTCATACTCGCAGCCGTGGAAAAAGCCGCGCAACTTTTCAAAGGCTGCCTGCATGGCTGGCACCGCTTCGTCCTGCACATTTTTGACGGCTTTACCCGTGCCGCCGGCCTGGGTGTAGGTGGCCAGCGCATCGGCCAGCTGGTCGGCTAGACCTAGCAAGTCCACGATCAGTCCGCCAGGTTTTTCGCCGTAGACGCGGTTGACCCGTGCAATTGCCTGCATGAGATTGTGTCCGGCCAGCGGCTTGTCAAGGTACATGGTGTGCGCCGGCGGACAATCGAAGCCGGTTAGCCACATATCGCACACGATGACCAGGCGAAAATCGTTATCGGGGTCCTTGAAGCGCTCCGCTAGCCGCTTGCGCGCGGTCTTGCTGCGCACATGATTGCTCAAGGGCTCCTCATCGTCAGGACTACCGGTGATGACGACCTTCATTGCTCCGCGCTCGTCGTCCACGTCGTGCCATTCAGGGCGCAGTCCACGGATTTCCTCGTAAAGCCGCGCGGCGATGTCGCGGCTCATCGTTACGATCATCGCCTTGCCTTCCATAGCGGCACGCCGCTTCTCCCAGTGTTCGACGATAAATGCCGCAAGGCGTCCGATCCTTTCCTGCGCCCCGACCAGCGATTCCAGCGGTACACGGATCTGCCCATCTGCGGCCTTGCCACTCCCATCCGCGTTGGCGACGTATTCGACCTTCTCTTCGCCGACCCGCGCCCCATCCTCGTCGATCTGTAGCTTAACGATGCGGGCCTCGTAGTATAGCGGTCGGGTCGCTCCGTCCTCGACCGCCTGACGGATGTCGTAGACGTCTGTATACTCGCCGAAGACGTGGATTGTGTTCTTGTCGTCGCGCTCCAGCGGCGTGCCGGTGAAGCCGACAAAAGTCGCGTTCGGCAGCGCCTCGCGCATCCAGCGCGCGCCACCTTCGACGAAGCCGTACTGGCTGCGGTGTGCCTCGTCAGCCATGACGAGCACATTGGCTCGCTCCGATACAACTCCGTGGGCTTCGGCGAACTTCTGAATCGTTGCGAAGACTACGCCGCCCGCTGCGCGGTCCAACAGCTTATTGAGGTGCTCCCGACTCTCGGCCTGGACCGGATCCTGCCGCAGCAGCGTGCGTCCGGCGGCGAACGTGTCGAAGAGTTGATCATCGAGATCGTTACGGTCGGTGATCATCACGACGGTGGGATTTGCCATCAGTGGCTCGCGGATCAGTACACCAGCCAGCATCAGCATTGTCAGCGACTTCCCCGAGCCCTGTGTGTGCCAGATCACACCGCCTCGCCCGTCACCTTGCCCCGATGGCGACTTTAGGCTCTCGAGCACGCTGGTACGCGCCTTGCGGACTGCGCGGAACTGGTGGTAGCCCGCAAGCTTCTTGGTGATCTCGCCGCGCGCGTTTTCCTCAAAGACGACGCAGGTCCGCAAATAGTCGATCAGTGCGCGCGGCTCGAATAGACCCCGGATCAGTGCCTCCAGTGTTGGCGCTCCGCCCTCGTCGGGCCGCCAGGGCATGAAGCGGCTGTGGCCGCTCGAGATCGAGCCAGCGCGGGTCAGCATCCCATCTGATACGACGAGCGCCATGTTTTGCACGAACAAGTCGGGCGCCGTCTGTTGGTAGCGGTCGAGCTGGTCGATTGCGACGCCCAGGTCCGCCTCGGTATCGGTCGGGTCCTTAAGCTCGATTACCGCGATGGGTAGGCCGTTCAGGAATACGGTTAGATCTGGGCGGATTGCCTTGCCCGACAGGCCGGTGACGGTGAGTTGACGAGCCACGAGGAGATCGTTTGCACCATGGTTCTCAAAATCGACCAGACGGGCACGGCGACCGCGCGTGTCACCACTCTCCAAGTCGCGGTAATCCACCTCGACGCCATCGGTAAGCAGGGCGTGGAACCAGCGGTTGTTCTGGATTAACGTTGGGTGTGGTGGGCGCGAGATCTTGCGCGCAACCTCTTCAATGGTTTTATGCGAGAGGTCGGGATTGAGCCGGTGAAGCGTGGCGCCGAGGCGGCCTTGCAGGATGCACTGTGTGGTGTCGCTACGCTCACCCGCGTCGTCGATCTCCACGCCGCGTCTGATGGAAATGCCGATTGCCGCGAAATAGACGGAAGCGACATCTTCTACGAGCTGCTCGGTGGGTGATGGCATAGTTATTCCGCCTCCCGTTTCTCAGTGCCGCGTGAGACAGTGTCGTTGCCGTTGTCTGCTCCGTCTCGCTCGGCGATGAAATCGTTAAGCGCAGCTACGTACGCTTCGCGGTCCGCATGGAACAGCACTCGACTGGGAAGGAGTTCTAGGTCGCCCAGGCGGATCATCTCGTTGTCGGCGTCGAACGTGTCGTTGAAGTCGATGTGATCCTCATAGTAGACGCGGGCTCCTGGTGCCTGCATGAGCGCGTCGCGATGGATGCGGTAGAGGAACGATACGATGGTGTCCGCCGCTTGCGCAGCCAGCGTGGCTTGCCGGAGGTCTAGCCGTGCCGAGAAGCCGTCGCGCCCATGGGACGCCAGTCCGTAGTTGTTACGAAGCTCACACAGGCCTTGCACCGTCGTGTGTAGGCCATTCAGTGTCTTCGAAATCGAATCTCGGGCTTTTGTACCATTGGGGTGTCTCGGCGGGAGCATCGACAGATATGTCATCGTCTCCTTCATAATCTTGGGTGCGTCCCATTTCGGGTCCGCCGGGCGCCCGATGTCTACGAGAATGGTCTTGCAGACTGTTTCGACTAGTGTCTTGGCGAGATCGAACGCAAAGTCAGGGACGCGGTCTATTGCGTCCTCGATCGCGCGTACTTGCTGACCGATGATCTCGATAATAGGGCCATCTAGGATGTTGGCCCGAGCACCGACCATCTGGAAGGATGCCTGAGGCTGAGCTGTGGAGAGTTCAGTTATTGGCGGCCTCCAAGCGGATTTGACCGCTGAGTAGCTTGGGCAGCAGCAAGTCTCGCATTTCCGCGAGCTTCCGAGATTCCGCTTCGCACGCCGCTACATGGTCATCGAGTGTTCGAGTGATGCTCTCGAACGCGATCTGTGCGTTTTCCGAAGGCGAGAGCATCGGCATCTGTGCGAGGAATTGCTTCGTGACAGCCTTATAGATCGTCCCGTCACCCACCGAGTCTTCCTCAGCGAAGACGTGGTTGAGCTGGTGAAGGAGGAATGACTGTCGATTGCTCCGGTGCCGCAGGCCGGCAAGACCTCGACCAAGCACGAGACGACGGTCCGCGACGTTGATCCGTCCCACCGGTGCGCGCACGGAGAGGAGAACATCACGCGGTTCGGCCAATCTGCTGTTAACCGTGCAGTAGATGCGATGGCTCGGAAGGCGAAACCCATAGTCGGTGACGCCCTGATGAAAGGGCAGGCCATCACCGCTCACGTTGTAGGTCTCCGAGGGTGGGGATTGTCCCATCGTGAGGTGAACGCACTCAGCCAACGCCTTCACCTCCCATTCCTCCGGCACGGGGCCGATGTCGGAAGCGACGAAGTGGGAGGGCAGAGCTGCGAAGGCCTCCTGGGGCATGGAGGGAAAGGAGGTTGCGCCCGCGGCCTTGGCCTTTACGGGCGCGAAGTCCACGAACCATGCGCGGAAGATAGCACTTGCAAGCACTTCCAGTGCCCGAGCTGTACTCCGGTTTTGCTCTATCTTGTTGTCGAGCGAGCCGAGGAGGCTGGCGATTGCGCGTTGCACCCTGACGGGTGGTAGGCGAATCTCGATGGCCTTCATGGCCCTCTGGTTCAGCTTCGGTATAGCAGATCCCGTTACGTAGCCGGCAATGTCGGTTGCAGCCAAGGCGTAGCACAAGAAGCGAGTGTCGGCCCGATCGTTTGCGGTGACTACATGCGCGTGGTTGTTCACCCAATAGCGACCGTCAGCCAAGAATGCGATTGGGAGTCGCCGAGATCGGAGATTCTCACCATCCTCAGCGATGAGCAGGTGACAACCTTCGAATATAGAATCGTCGACGTAGTCGACGATTCCCGATGCTCCGTAATACGGATATGGACCAGGCCTTCGGTCACGTTTGCGCACGGGGACACGCCTTGAATCGTGGTTAACGGTGACGTCCCCGAGCTCTACTAGTGGCCAGTCACTTGTCATTGCTGTGGACCTGACTCAGAAACTGGCGGATAGTGTCCGTCAAGCGTTGTCCTTCCGTAAAGTGCTTCTCTAGCTGTGCAAGGAGGCGCGGGTATTTTTCGACAAACGGTTCGTCATCGCCTTCTTGTTCCTCGGTACCCACGTAGCGGCCTGGGGTGAGCACGAAGCCGTGCTTGGACATTTCCTCGACCTTCCCGCTCTTGCAGAAGCCGGGGATGTCGCGATAGGCCCAGTTGCCGTGCTCGTCCTCGATCCACCATTCCGGCTTCGGCTCGCCGCGCCACTGGCGGAAGGCGTAGGCGATGCGGCCGATGTCCGAGTCATGGTTTGGGTCACCCAGGCCGTCGGCGAGAAGGGTTTCGCCGTCGTCGCCGCCGGTGAGCACCCGCAGGGAGCGAGTCCGCATTGTGCCAAGCTTTCGAGCGTCTATAAAGAGCGTCTCGCCGTTGCGGTCGCGGCCGCCGTGCCTGATGTTTCTGCCGGTCTTGTCGCGCGTGAGGAACCGGTCTTGTCGCGCGTGAGGAACCAGAGGCAGGCGGGGATGCCCGCCGTGAGAAAAAGCTGGGCCGGCAGTGCGACGATGGCGTCGACCAGGTCGTCCTCGACGATCCGCTGGCGGATCGCACCTTCGCCGCCGGAGCTCGAGGAGAGTGAACCGTTTGCCATGACGAAGCCGGCAATCCCGCCGCCGTGGCCGTTGGGCGGGGCGAGGTGGTGTATGAAGTGCTGGATCCAGGCGTAGTTGGCGTTGCCGGATGGCGGCGTATCATAGCGCCAGCGCACGTCGTCCTGCAGCAGTTTACCGGACCAATCGGAGACGTTGAACGGTGGATTAGCAAGAATGTAGTCAGCCTTGAGGTCCGGGTGGAGATTGCGCAAGAACGAGTCCGCTGGCTGGGAACCAAGGTTGGCTTCGATTCCGCGAATCGCGAGGTTCATGTGTGCGAGGCGCCAGGTGGTGGGGTTGGACTCCTGGCCGAAGATCGAAATGTCCGTCTTCTGCCCACCGTGAGCTTCGACGAAGCGCTCGGACTGCACGAACATGCCCGCCGAACCACAGCAGGGGTCATAGACTCGTCCCTCGAAAGGTTCGAGCATCTCGACCAGCAGGCGGACGATGCAGCGGGGTGTAAAGAACTCGCCGCCGAGCTTGCCCTCGGCCTGGGCGAACTTGCCGAGGAAGTATTCGTAGACGCGGCCGAGGGTATCGCGTGCCTTCGCGCGGTCACCCTTGAAGCCGACATCGGCGATCAGGTCGATGAGGCCCTTCATCTTTTCCGGCGCGATTCCCCGTCGGGCGTAGTCGCGTGGGAGCTTCCCCTTCAGGTTCGGGTTGTCGCGCTCGACGGCGAGGATGGCGTCGTCGATCAGCGTAGCGATGTCCGGGCGCGTAGCCTGGTTTTGCAGGTTGGGCCACCGAGCGTCGGCCGGCACCCAGAAGACATTTTCGGCTGTGTACTCGTCCCGGTTCTCCAGCAGGTTTTCGAGTTGCGGGCCATTTATCCCCTCGGCTTTTAGCTCGGCTTTGAGTTCCTCGCGCCTCACCTCGAACGAGTCCGAGATGTACTTCAGGAAGAGCAAGCCAAGGACGACGTGTTTGTACTCGGCAGCATCGACTTGCCCACGAAGGGTGTCGGCTGACTTCCAGAGAGTGTCGGCGTAGGCGAGGTCGACATTCGAGGAATCAGTCATGCGGGGGCGATCCTTGGAAAAGTAGTTGGTACGCCCGGCAGGATTTGAACCTGCGACTTCCGCTTTAGGAAAGCGGTACTCTATCCAGCTGAGTTACGGGCGCTTATGGCGGGAGCCTATCCTTCCCCGCCCATTCTCTCCAGCAGGAAAGCAGTGATCTTCTCGGCCATCTCTCGCAGGTGCTCTACTGACACTCGCACGTATCCCATGGTCACGTCGCCGTTGGAGGGCAGGGTGTGGTTCATCAAGACCTTGAGGTCGTACCAGTCCACCCCAGCCTCGTGGGCGGCCGAGGCGAAGGTGTCGCGCAGCCGGTGGGGGGATGGGAATGTCGTGACCTTCTGGCCACAGACATACCGCTGCTCCTTGGTCTGCTGAACATGGGTCACACCCCCACGCATGTTGCGGCTAGGAAAGACCCAGCCTTCGTCCCGTGGGTAGATGATGCCGTTCTCCGCCTGTCGCTGTCGCAGGAGATCCTGGACGAACCTCGAGACAGGGATGGTGAATGCACGGTCTTCTCCCCCCTTGGGCTTGGGTCGATGGATTGTGCCGGCCTCGAAGTTCACGTGCTCCCACCGCACGGTCTTGGCGTCCGTACTGCGCAGCCCAGTGAGCAGGATGAACAGTTGCAGGTCGCGGCGAATCGGGTTCTGGATGGCGTCCACTGCCCGTTTCCAGGTCGGCAGGTTTGCCCAGGGGATGGGTTCCCGGCGGCGGCGCTGCTTGTTGTAGACCACGCTACGGGTTGGGCACCGGGGCAGATCGTCCAAGGCCCGGGCTGCTGTGTTCCAGCAGGCACGGAAGGTCTGCAGTGCACGATTGCCGGCGTATGGTCCGCATCGCTTGGTGATCCGGGTGTGTCGGTTGGCACAGTCGGAGGGCCTAATGTCTATCAATGGCCTGTCCAGCCAGTCGCCCAGGTGATGCTCCAGCTCGAAGCGCACGGTCTCCAATGACCTCGGGGCGCAGCGCTTTGCCCGCATGGCAGTCAGGTGCATCTCCATGGCTTGGCGCAGCGTGGTCCCGCGGGAGGCTTCCTCCCGCTTTTGGGCGTTGGGGTCGATACCCTGGTCCATCAGCACCAACAGCTCACGGGCGCGCTTGCGGGCCTGGTCTACGGTCCAGGTAGGGTAGCGACCGATCTTGACCCTGCGGGTCTTGCTATGGACATCCCTCTGCACATAGAAGGTGGCGGACTTTTGGCGCATTGCCAGGAAGAAGCCCCTGTCCACCGTGTCCCAGTACCATTGCTCGGTGATGGGCTTGCCTTTGCCATTGGTCTCACCTGCAGTAGGTGGCTTGCAGCGCTGCTTGACGCTGGTCGTCGTGAGTTTGAACCGGGCCATCGAAGAAGCATGCCCCGCAATGGAGCGATGGGCAGGGGTGGCAAACGTGCGTTGGTATCAGCCGGTGCCAACCCGGTAGCAGCCAGGGCCTGTTGGGGGCGAACTTTTTCTTCGATTGTTTGGTAGCCGCCTGCAGCAGCGAGAGTGGCTGAGCTGCATGGTTGTCTTGGCGCCAAGCCGGTGGACCTCGGGCACATGAACAGCAGTCTCGTGGGTAGGAGTTTGGCCTGCTATGCTCCGGTTCCCATGAGTGATCCCATCCGTTTCCTGAGCCCTATTGAGAAAGAAATCCTTCAGATTGTCGGACAGCATTTTCTCAAGGCTGGGGGCTCCATCAAAGGTATCGAGATCCGCACCCCACTCCGTTCGGTGCCCAATGTGGATAGTCTGCTGGACAATCTCGTCCCCGATCTGCTTCATAAGGCGGGGGAGCATCCGCATGAGTTTTATCGACCGACCATGCTCGGTTTCATGCAGACGCGGTGGGGTGCTGGTTTTGCTATAGGGGTCGAGAAGATGCTCAGTTTTCTTCGTAACCGGTTGGACGAAAAACCTGGATTTCAACACTACGATTGGGAGGAAGTTCGGAAAGCCACTGGTTTGGATGACAAGGGTTTTCAACTTGTCCGCGCTGCGATCTTGATTAGTGGTTTTGGTGGCAGTGGAAACTACGGGTCAGACAGTTTCAGATTTTCGGTACCCAATGATCTAGAGGTCCTTATCAGGCTTAGTGGGTTTGACGAAGTTCTCGATTACCGGATGAACCGGGAGAGAGAAGAACCATTCGAGCCCGTTGGCGAAAAGACCAAACGAAAGCAAGTGCCCCCGGACAAGAACACACGCGTAGAAAGGTGTGTCGGATGGTTAAAAAATAATAAGCTTGCATCCTTCTTGATATTGGCCGGAATGGTCATTGTGGCTTTGGATACGGTCACCGGATCTATAAGGAATTTGATGCCAGGAGAATCTGGCTATGAATACAAGTTGGTGCTGTCAGAAATTCGGCGTTCTGATGTCCTATCTGAAGATGCTGAATGGAGTCCTTGGTCAGAAGCTCCTATACCTGAAGTTAGAGGAAAGGTGAAGGGTGAAGACCCCCATGTATTTACAATGGTTTCGATTGATCTCCCTTCTGGTGCTGAACCGATGCCTCAAGAGGTTGAGTGCCAGGGAGGAAGTGGTTGGGGGAAGTGGGAAGGTGAACCAAGAATAACTCGCAGCAACGATAAGGTTGTTGTTACTAGGCGTTATAAGAGTTGGTATAGCCATGCAGGCAAGGTCTCTATGCGCGTTAAATATCGCAGGAGGATTTCCCAAGAGCAGAGAGTTGAGCATGAAGCGCAATTCCTTGACGAAGATGGCGAGAAATTCCTGGGGTCTCTTCCGAGTCGTGGCCAGTTCCGTGTTCCGCTAAGTGAGGATTACGCCAGTTTTTCACTTCATTTGTTCCCTACGGACAAAGATGCGATAGTCCTTAATCCTGGTAACCTCGTACAGGGGCGAGCAGAGGTTGTCCTCAAGGCATCAGACGGGAGTGCGAGGCTGCAATTGCACTTGCGTTGAACAGAATGGGTGATTGTGGACTCCTGTTCTCTTGTTGCCCCCACTGACCTTCATTCGGTCGTGGGTAAACTTGGAGCTAAGTTTCCTTGTTGTCGAGGCAGCGTTCCGGAGATAACCACCTTACTTTTTCGCCTGCACATTTTCGGAAGGCGAAAGTAAGGCGCTGAAACCGTGCCTGCCCGGGGCGAACAAGCCGTTGCCAAGTGCAGTGCCTTTGGCACTCGGCTTGCAATTTCCAAAGCCGATAATTCAGCAGGCATCTCTAGTGGTATGACGCAGAATTAGTAGGCCTTTATATTAAGCCTCCCTACGCTTGCGGTGCGTAGGTATCGTTGGAGGCAAGACGATGCGCGTTGCAGTAGAGATTCAACTTACCAAGAGCGAGCGAAGCACCCTGACGAATTGGTCACGCAGTCGGAGAATTTCGGTGAGGCAAGCTCAGCGAGCCCGAATGATCCTTCTTGCCGCTGATGGCTACTCGAATGCGGATATAGCTGAGGAGATGAGGGTCAAGCGACACACTGTGGGGCGTTGGCGAAACCGCTTCAGCGAGCATCGCCTCACTGGTATAGAGAAGGACCTTCCTCGGGGAGGTCGTCCCCGTGCGAACGAGGAAGTTGAGAGTGAGATCATCCGCATGACTACGCAAGAGATCCCCGCGAACGCGACACACTGGAGCACGCGACTCCTTGCAGAGGAGATGGGAATCACGCAGTCGATGGCCCACCGCACATGGAAGGCCAACGGTCTGAAACCTCACTTGGTGAAGACGTTCAAGGTCAGCAACGATTCTCGGTTCGAAGAGAAGCTGCGCGATGTGGTAGGTCTCTACCTGAATCCACCCGAGAATGCACTCGTCTTTAGCGCGGACGAAAAGACGTCAATTCAGGCTCTCGATCGGACCCAGAAGAGCCTTCCACTGGTCAAGGGCCGATGCGGCACGATGACTCATGACTACAAGAGGAACGGAACAACCACCTTGTTCGCCGCGATCGAGTTGGGTCACGGCGAAGTGATCGCAACCTGCATGAAGCGACATCGACATCAGGAGTGGATCAAGTTCCTGAGAATGATCGACGAGCAAACTCCAGCTGAACTCGATCTGCACGTCATCGCCGACAACTACGCCACACACAAGCATGAGAAGGTTAAGCGGTGGCTGAAGCGCCATCCGCGATTCCACATGCACTTCATCCCGACAAGCAGCTCGTGGCTCAATATCGTGGAGGGGTTTTTCCGCAATCTTGATCAAAAACGCCTGAAGCGCGACGCGTTTCGCAGCGTCCCTCAACTCAAGAAAGCAATCATGGACTACATCGATAACCACAACGACGATCCGAAGCCGATTGTTTGGACCAAGGCCGCCGACGAGATCCTCGAAAAAGTCGGTCGCGCACGCGCTGCACTGAAAATGCCCCAACAGAGCGCATCACACCACTAGTTGAAGACCGCCGCACAAAGCAACACATGTGGAGATTCGCAACACCGATCCTTTCCTCGGACAATTCAAAAGACCCAGAACCCTAGGATCCAAACTGACGATAAGAATCAAGGAAAATAACCAGAAGAGAGAGATCATCCATGGCAACCACTTGCGCTCTAAATGTGCTGAAAGGCGCTTCCACTTCAACCGACCCAAGCTACGCGGCAGAAGAACTGTTCCGAGCAATCAACCAACCTGACATTTCCCTGGCACTATTCTACTGTTCGCCAGAGTACGACCTTGTTGAACTCGGCAGGGAGTTGAAGAGATTGTTTCAAGACACCTGCCTGATCGGCTGCACGACAGCTGGTGAAATCACGCCAGAGGGGTATCTGCGTGGCTCCCTCACCGGCGTCAGCATCAGCGGCGATGACTTCAAAGTGCTCACCCAGCGCTTCGACAATGTATCCACATACGCCACCAGTGAAGTGGATCAACAAGCCCGCCAACTGATACAGAACATGGCAGACCTGGGAACACAACCACGGCGAGACAATACCTTCGGATACTTGTTGATTGATGGACTCTGCATGAAAGAGGAGCTCGTCGTATCAGCCCTCTATCGCGGTCTAGGCGACGTTTCAATCTTTGGCGGCTCTGCCGGGGACGGAACACGCTTTGAAGAAACACACATTTACGCAGACGGCGCCTTTCGCCAGGACTGCGCAGTTTGCTGCCTGGTACAGACCAGCCGCCCCTTCACGGTATTTCGCACCCAGCACTTCGTTCCATCCGAAGAAAAGATGGTTGTGACCGAAGCGGACCCTGCCCGTCGAATCGTTACGGAGATCAACGGTGGCCCCGCCGCACGTGAATACGCAAGTGCCCTAGGAGTCTGCCCCACGGGATGAGGAGGAATCCGGCCTCCGATCGCCCTCGAAATCGGAAAAAAGGTTAAGCCCCTGGCCCATCCTTGTACGTATTGAAGGCATGGCGCGATTCAAAAAGGGTCAAGATCTAAACCAGCAGTACCTCCTACCTCCGTCCATCCGTGACTGGCTGCCACAAGATCATCTTGCGTGGTACATTCACGACGCGGTCGGTTCGTTGGACACGGATGGCCTCCTCGACCGCTACCGCATCTGCGGGAGTGGTGAATTGCCTTACGATCCACGGATGATGTTGAGGGTCTTGATCTACTCGTATTGCACAGGGGTCTTCTCCTCCCGCAAGATCTCCAAGCACCTCGAAGAAAGCGTGCCTTTCCGGGTGTTGGCAGCTAATCAAATGCCGGACCACCGCACAATCTGTCGTTTTCGGGCGGAGCATGTCGATTTGTTCGAGAGCTTCTTTGTCCAGATCGTACAGCTCGCTTCTGAGGCTGGCTTGGTCAAGCTCGGCACCGTGGCAGTGGATGGCAGCAAAGTGAAGGCGAACGCCAGCAAGCGAAAGGCAATGAGCTACTCGCGAATGAAGTCCGAAGAGAAACGACTGCGTGCCGAGATCCGCAGGATCACCGAGATGGCTAAGGGAATCGACAAGGAAGAGGACGATCTCTTCGGTCCTGACTTTCGGGGTGACGAGCTCCCTGATGAACTTTCAAACCGGGAAAGCCGCCTGAAGGCTATCCAGGAGGCAAAGAAGCGATTGGAGAGACGCAAGGCCGAGGAGGACAAGCAAAAGGACGAGAAGAAGGCCAGCAAGGCCAAGGAAGAAGGTCGCGAGCTTCGGATGACTCCCCACCGGAAACATCCCAAGGGCAAGCCACGGCCAAAGGATCAGGAGAACTTCACGGACCCCGATAGTCGGATCATGAAAGCCTCGAATGGATTCGAGCAATGCTACAACGCTCAGATTGCTGTCGACAATACTGAGCAGCTGATCATCGCCAATGGAGTAACAAACAACGCTGCTGATAATGACCAGCTTCTTCCAATGGCCGAGAAAGCGATGGAGAACTCAGGCAAGCCGATAGAGCGCCTGCTTGCGGACGCAGGCTATCGCAGCGAGGAAAACTTCAAGCATCTCGAAAACGCCCAGATTGACGGTTTGGTTTCAGTTGGCAAGGAAGGAAAGAAACGACCGAAGACCAGTCCAGATCTCCAAGCTACTGCGCGAATGAAACGGAAGCTGGGAACCAACCGTGGGCGGGGCTGGTACCGAAAACGCAAACACATCGTTGAGCCGGTCTTTGGCTGGATCAAAAACGTGAGCGGCTTTCGGTCCTTCAGCATGCGAGGCATAGCAAAGGTGAGTGGTGAGTGGGACCTAATCTGTCTTGCAACCAACTTGAGAAGGCTGCACGGAAAGCTGGCGCTATGAAGGCCGAGGGAATTGGGCCATTACAGGCCAAGAAGCACTGATCTGCTCCCAAAAATCGTCAACGTGGCCCCAGGCCCAAAATCCATGCAGAATCCGTCGATCTGGATTTTCACAGCCCCACTAATGATTTTATCCAGCGGCCACCGAGGTGACGCTAAGTTGACTTTCCGTGGGGCAGACTCCTAGCGCATGCGCTGGCGCAGGTGCCGATGGAAGCGATGGGACAGGTCCTGGTCCCGCGCCACCGGCCGAGGGCCAATGCCGTCGGTCCACTGGCTGAGCCGCTGCAGGATGCGCAGGATCGCGTGGGATGCTTCGCATGATGGTTTGCTGACCACCAGAGGGGGTTGATTGAGGCGGTGCTGGGTCACCGACGGGTCCTCAGGGACCTCGCCCAAGTAGTGGAGTGAACACTGTGCAAAGCGCAGGGAAACATCCGCCAATTTTTCAAATGTAGACAAACCTTCGCCAAAGGATTTGACCCGATTCACCACCACCCCAATGGGCGGCCTTTGGCTGTGCTGCGCCATGCACTTCACCAGAGCATAGGCATCGGTGAGCGCTGCAATCTCCGGGTTGGTCACCAGGATGAGATGCTGCGCTGCCAGCAGAGTCAGCAGACACTGCGGCGAGATACCCGCCGCCGCATCCAGGATCAGCACATCGCTCTTCGACGCCACACTGGCCAGGCCCTTGGCAAACAACAGCAGATCCTCCATCTGCAAATCGCCCAGACGACTCACTCCCGAACCACCGGGGATCAAACTCGGGCCATACGGCGTATGCACGCGCACCTCATCCATGGTGGCCATGCGGGCAAAGACATGCTGCACCGTCAATTTTGGGTTCACGCCCAGGAGCAAGTGGTCGTTGGCCAGACCGAAGTCACAATCAACCAAGGTCACCCGCCGCTGCTCTTGCGACATGGCCACTGCCAGGTTGGTGGACAAGAAGGATTTCCCGGTTCCTCCCTTACCACTGGCTACCGCAACTTGCATGGCCTCACAATTCAGCTGAGACCGGTGCCGCGAGAACAACTGCCCTAGGCGGCGCGGCCAGGGCAGACTCGAATCATCCGCTCTTGGGTTACCCCATTCCACCATAGTGCATCATGAGTCCACCCCCGGCTCATCCAAGGCGGCATATTCGTCCGCCGACAACTTGCTGGCAGCCACCGACTGCCGGATGGGTTCCAGGGAAAAACGGTCCTCTTCCACTCCTGTCGCCAAGGTTCCCGCGGTATAGGATCCGCTTAGAGCAGGTTCACGGGTGGGCAATGGTGGCAGCAAGGATCGCAAGAGGTGATCCAACAAGTCCACCGAGTCCTCCTCACACTGCAGAGGAAGCACGGCCCCTTCTTCCATGGCAAACTGCATGCCTTGGGCATTCACCTCCAAAACTCCCAAGCTCCGCCCGCCTAACAACAGTCGCCGAGAAAAACGATCGCCGTCCACCGAGATCCGATCATCCATCATCGCCGCCCGATCCAGGAACTGCTTGCATAGCTGACGATCACCTTCGTCCCGCAATCCCTCCGGTGGTTGACCGTTGTCGTTGACCAAGGGGCCTGGCCCTGACCCTGTCCCGGTAACGGGTGTCAGGGGAGCAAGCCCGACATGTGTTTCCCGGGCAACGGTGAACTGGCAGAACTGATAGACCTGCAGGCTTTCCAGCCCCAGGCCCATGATGTCCTGCATGGTGTCCGCCAGGATCTCCACCCCCAGCACCAACAGTCGCGGGCTGGCCTCCAGGTTGATCTTGGCTTCCGGCAACTGTGGTTCCAGCATCGGTCCATGTTGGCGAAACCACGCTGCAGCATTCACCAGGCGCGAGGTCAGCTTGCCAGCTTCCGACGGCGACACGGCAAAGACCAGCACGGGTGCTCCGGTGAGGTCAGCCGCCAGGACATCCACCCGACCACCGTTGCCCAGCTCCAGATCTTCGCAGATCGGTTGCAGACCGCGTTCAACCAAGCCAAGGTGCTGCCGCACCAGCTTGCGGACCCCGGCAGGAGTCCCGGAAATACTGGGACCATTGACCATGAACCCTCCCTGGGTTCGCCCAAAAATACAGACCTGCGTCAGCAGGCACCGCCAGGGTTAGGATTACACTGGTCCAGCAGGGCGAATGCAAGGCAAGTGCCTGGCTAGGCCCGAAAACTCCGGCGCTGCTCCATGCTGCAAAGCGCAACAGCCAAGGCATCGGTCACATCCTGAGGCTCCGGCAACGTGGACATCTGCAATTGGCTGGCCACCATTCTGGCCACCTGATCCTTGCTGGCAGCCCCGCGACCAGTCACCGTCTTCTTCACCGTCGCCGGCGCAAACTGGCTGCACACAAGACCATGCGCCGCCGCCTGCGCCAGGATCACACCCCGTGCTTCGCCAATGCGCAGAGCAGACTGCACACTCTTGCCGAAGAATGCTTCTTCCAGAGCCAGCTCATCTGGTTGCAGGCGCTGCAGCAATTCATTCATGGACTGAGCCAGGCAATGCAATCGCTTTTCAATGGGATCCTTGCTGGCCCCCAGGCGCAAGACTCCCACCTCCAACAGCTCCACCTTGCTGCTCTGCCTCGCCGCCTGCACCACATTGCCCACTCGATGAGCCAGGGGCACGGCAGCGCTGGCCGACGCCTGCCTGGCTCTGGCCTTCGCCGTAGCCCCAGCTGTAGACACAGCCAGACACCCATAGCCGACCACCAAGGTGCCTGGATCGATTCCCAGGATCCGCATTCCCGGATCATAAGGGCCGGCGCGAAAATTAGTTCATTTTTCCGCGCCCTGGATGGCATCAGATTTGGCCGCAACGACGAAGCGACACCGGAAGCGTAGCCTTAGCTACGCTGAGGATGGCGCGACCGAGGAGCGGGCAAAGATGGTGTCAGCCAGGGATGCGCAAAGGTGAAGTTGTTATTGCGCAGGTCCAGGCATCGCAATTCCCAACCAAGGCAATAGTGTAGCGAAGCGTGCAGACTTCCATTCTGGTACTGGCTTCAGGAGAAGGTCGTCGCTTCGGCGGCGAGACCCCCAAGGTGTACCTGCCCTGCGGCGGTATCAGCCTGTTGCAACGCAGCGTGCAACGCCTGCACCAATGCTGCCCAGACGCAGAAATCATCCTGGCCATCCACCCGGAACATCGGCAAAGCTTCCTGCAACCCATCCTGCCTGCTCTGCAGCAACATGGCCTGAGCAAGGTGATTGAAGGCGGCGCCAGCAGACTGCAATCCATGCAGCGGGCCCTTCAGGCCAGCAACCCGGAGGCCGAGTTGGTGCTGATTCATGACGCGGCCCGACCCTTCTTTCCTATCCAAGCCACCCACGAAGCATTGCAAAAGGCCAGCCAGGTTGGCGCTGCCCTGTTGGCCATTCCAGCTGCGGACACCTTGAAGCGAGTTGATGAACAGCAGCAGGTTTTAGAGACCATGGACCGGAGCCAGGTATGGTTGGCACAGACCCCGCAGGTTCTGCAACGCAAACTGTTGCTGCAGGCATTGAACAAACAGGGCGAAGATCAGGCAGCGATTACTGATGATGTGTCACTCATCGAAGCCATGGGTGGCAAGGTGGCGGTGGTGCTGGGTCATAGCTGGAACATCAAGATCACCACGCCACAGGATCTGCAACTCGCCCAACTCATCTGCCAAGTAGAGAAAGCAAATTGATGGAGAACATTCGCATCGGCCTCGGCCTGGACACCCACCGCCTACAGGAAGGCCGCGAGTGCCTCTTGGGCGGCGTCCCTATTCCTTCACCGGTTGGGCCAGTGGGCCACAGTGACGGCGATGCCATCCTGCATGCTGCCTGCGATGCGGTCTTGGGTGCTGCGGGCCTGGATGATCTAGGCAGCCTGTTCTCCGACCAAGCGGCGGAGAACAAGGATCGCAACTCGGAGGAGTTCTGCGTCATCGCCATGCAACGCATCCAGGAGAAAGGCTTCCGCGTGCTGTCCATGGATATCGTCTTGGAAGCGGAACGGCCCAAGCTGGCGCCGCACCGCAAAGCCATCCGCACCAATCTGGCGCGCATCTTTCAACTGCCCACGGATGCGGTGAATGTGCGCGGCAAGACCGCTGAAAAGCTGGACTCCATCGGCCAGGGCCTGGCGCTGAAGGCCACCGCCGTGGTGTTGCTGGGTAAGTAGAAGGTGAGCTAGCCTTTGCCCAGGGCCTGCACTTCACTCAGCCGACTGTAGAGGCCGCCGGCTTGCTGCAAGCTCTCGTGGGTACCCTGCTCCACCAACTTGCCGGCCTCCAGCACCAGGATCTGATCGGCGGAACGGATGGTGGAGAGGCGGTGCGCCACCACCACCGAGGTGCGGCCGCGCATCAGGGTTTCCAAGGCCTCCTGCACCGCCACCTCACTTTCCGAATCCAAAGAAGAGGTGGCTTCGTCCAGGAACAGGAAGGTGGGGTTGCGCAGGATGGCTCGGGCAATGGTGATGCGCTGCATCTGCCCACCGCTCAAGTTGCTGCCGCGCTCGCCGCAAATGGTTTCATAGCCCTGGGGCTGAGACATGATGAAGTCATGAATCTGCGCCTGTCTGGCGGCTTCATGCACTTCAGCTTCGCTGGCATCTTCCCGACCAAAGAGGATGTTCTTGTAGATGCTGGTGTTGAACAGGAAGGGTTGCTGGCTCACTACGGCAACGTGTTTGCGGTAGTGCACCAAGGACAGGTCCCGCAGGTCCTGACCATCCACCAGGACCCGGCCAGCGCTGGGGTCATGGAAACGCACCAAAAGGTCCATGGCAGTGGACTTGCCGGCACCGGAGGGACCCACCAAGGCAATCATTTGACCGGGCTGGGCGCGAAAGCTCACCTGCCGCAGGACTGGCTCGTCTTCGTAAGCGAAGGAGACGTTTTCAAAGGCCAGCTCGCCGCGCCAGGTTTCGGGGCGCAAGCCCTTGGTGCCGCCATCCATGTCCGCTTTCACACCCAGGATGGATTCGATTCCCTCCATGGCACCAACCGACTCCATCAGAGTGTTGTAGGAGCGGACCGTGCGCTTTACATGGCCATAGGTTGTGCCCAGGGGGATCAACACCATCATCAAGGTGCCTGTATCCATACCGCCAGGCCCCAACACCAGCCACCCCAGAGTACCCAGCATGCCGGCAAAGGCGATGTGGTAGGTGGCGAAGAGCAGGCCCTGGGAAAAGCCCTTGGTCTTTAGCATGCGGGTGGTGCGCTTCAGATAGCGCTGATTGCTCTCCTCGAACTCCAGCATGCGCTGCTTTTCCAACTGGAAGGCTTTGACCGTACGGATGCCACCCAGCATCTGGTTCATGGATTCCGTGGCATCTCCCATGGCGGCCAGACTCTTGCTGGAAGACTTATGCACCTTCCGGCCCACACGCAGCATGGGCAGAGCCATCATGGGCACCATGAGCACCATCAGCCACCACAGCTGGGGGGCAAAAATCATCACGAAGATGAAGTTGCCCAAAATCATCAGCGGCTCCACTACCACATTGTCACAGGCCAGGGTGAAGGCCCGGGTCAGCACCGCAGTGTCAGCGGTGATGTTGGAAATCAAATCGCCGATGCGCCGCTTGGAGAAGAAGCGCAGCGGCAAGGTCAGGATGTGCGCAGCCACTTCATTGCGCAGGTCCACTACCATCTTGGTGGCAAAGTAACGAGAAAGGACCGTGGCTCCATAGATGGCAAAACCACCCAAGACACCCAGCAAGCCAGCAGCCAAAGCGCAGCCCAAGATGGTGGTTTTGGCTTCCACATCGCCGACAAACTCCCAAGGCCAGACGTTATCCCGAGCCCAGATCGAAAAGTCTTGAAACACTTGGTAGGTCCCGGCTCGCAAGGCGTCCGCCGTTCTCCCAATCCAATCAATCAGCGGCTGAAACCAGTCAGCAATGGCCTGCCAGAATCTGGCCCAATCACTGGCATTGGCATCGGTCGGAGCAACAACCTTGGGCGGCTCAAGCACAACCTTCTGCTCAACCCCCAACACATCCAGCAGCGGCTTGACCAAAGCCACTGGCGCCTTGGTGAAGAGGGCCTGCAAGATGCCGAGAAAAATGACACTGGCCACCAAGGCCTTGTTGGCCTTCACCGACTGCCAGATGCGGCCCACCAGGGTACGCCACGAGGTCTCTACCCGCTGCTGCCCCATGTCCTGGGCTTGCCCGCCATCCACCGGATTATTGTCTGCCGCCACGTCGCTCATCTTGCCCCTAATCTTTCTGGCAGCAAGCAAGATCAGCGGATTGGCGGGTTGCGCCGCCTATCCGCTGGGATCTCTAGCAGGCTCTTATTTACCCGGGGGAAGAAAATCCACCTTGGTCTTGCCGATCACTTCGTTGGCCCAATCCTGGAAGCGGTGCATCACATAGTCCTGCTTCACCAGCTCTCGACGACCCTTATCCTGGACTGACACGGTCTTGCCAGTGCCACCGGTGCGACCATTGGCGCGAGCAATGAAATAACCTTCCGGCCCGCGGATCGGCCCAACGGCTTCGCCATCAGGTGCATCGTAGAACATGTATTCGGAGATGGAGTAACCCTGCAACAGGTCCAGGTACTCACTTTCCTTCAAGCTGCGCCGGAGCTCATTGAGGGATTTGCCACCCAGGCGACCACGCTCCTTGTCGGCAGTGAGGTATTCACCCCTGCTCTCCAGCATCTCGTCATAATCGGCACCGTTGCGCAGTTCTTCCATGCACTTGTCAGCTCGCTTCTTGGCATTCTCAACCCCGTTGGGAAGCCAGGCAGCGGTCTTTGGATCCTTGCCCAGGAAGGAAATGACCTCGACCCGCACCGAACCATTGGCAAAGAAGCGGGTCTTTTCGTTGGCGTAGGCCTGCAAGGCCTCGTCGGTAAGCTCATCGGCGATCATATTCTCATAGGACTGGACGAGCCGCCAGCGGGCCCGGAAAGCCTCAAAGGTGGGGTAGCCCTTGAATGCCCGAGCAATCATCTCCGTTGAGAACATGGTGCCATCGTACTTCTCCCGGTACTCCTGGAACATCCGCTTGAAGTCTTCGTCGTTCAGGTAGGTATCATTCTTGACCAGCTCCTGCTTCAGAGCCTCACGGACGACCAGTTCGTTGACCGCGGTCTCCAGATCCTGCAGGAAGAGACCGTCTTCAACATGGCTGTAGGCATCCTCGACGGACCAGGTCTTGTCGTTCACTGACAAGGCAATGTCAGCGGGCAATCCCTGGGAAGGGTACTTGATGTCACTCCAAGCCTTCAGCTGGGTGACCAGCAGGCGCCGGATCATGTCTTTCCAGATCGGCGGCATACCCATGGGGTTGCCATCCTTGTCACGGCTGTTCTTGACCATGCCCTTCCAGAAGTCCTCGCCACCCTGGCCGGAAGAACCAGACTTGATGGCCTCGACGGTAACACTGGGCCACTCATCTGCAGGTCCGGGCATGAACACATTTTCAAACATCATGGAGACCTTGGTCTGGTGCAGATAACGATCCTTTGAGATCCCTGTCTGCGCCCGCACCACTTCCCAGAAATCCATTTCCGGATACTTGACGGTAAATTCCTGCAGCCCTTCCCTCACCTTGGCTTCCACATCTGCATCGGTGATCTCCAGATCCCCCGCATCGCGCTTGCCTTCCCTGATGAGCTGGGTCTTCCATTCGTCGGTGATGAATTCCAGGATCTTCAGCTCCAGGATGGAGCCACCGATCAGGTAAAGGACCTCGCGCTTCAGCTCGAGCGGATCCAAGGCCTGGCCATTGATGGCCATGGGCTGCACCACACCCTGGCGGACTACGCCCAGATCACTCTGCGCCTGCTTGATCTGGTCCAGCAGGGCCTGCTCCTGGCCGGAGGTTTGGGGCTCTGCTGTAGAGGGGGCCGAAGTGGCGCCTTCCTGGGCCAAGGACAGGCCGGGCAGACCCAGCATGGCTACGAAAGAAAAAAGGACGGTCTTGATCGGTGCAAACATGGCTATCTGGTGGGGGAAAACCTCGGTCTGAGGGCTGATTGGGCGCGGAAGCTTACCCTTTTTGTGGGTCCAAGCGAACAAGGACGACCGGCAAACGAGCGCTAGATTCGATATGCTCCCTGATTTTCCGCCGCCACTGCCCCCTGGACCGGACCCCTCAGCCCATGAGCTACGATCCCCGCAGCATCGCCTTCCTCGCCGAGGTGCTCTTTCCCCCCTGTCAGCTACCCGCCGAGATGGTCCAGAGAGTGCATAACACCCTCTACCAGCAGCCCGAAATCAGCTATCAGAACTTCCAGGTGGCGGCCGACGGGATCCACCTGAGCAACGTCTCCAACAAGCCTGGTGGCGTCTCCTCCGTGAGCTTCGGGCCGGACCGCCTGATCATCCGGGAAGAACTGCAGGGTCGGACCGTGGAGGAGTTTGCCACCCGGGTGGTGAACGTGGCCAGCATCAGCTTCAAGATCTTGAAAATCCCCATGAGCATGGCCCAGCAATTCATAGTCCGCTCATTGATTACACCCCGCAGCGTAAGCAACAGCCAAGAATTCCTGGCACAACGCCTGGTCAGCCAGAACCCTGACGCCTGGCAGCGGCTGGGCCGGCCTGTCCAGGGCATGGGTCTGCGCTATACTTTCCCGCAGAATGACGAGCAGAAGAACGTCTTCAATGTGCGGGTTGAAACATGGAACCAGGATCCCCGCTCACTCTGGCTGGAAAACATTGGCAGCTTCACCCAACCAACACCTATGGAGAATTTGTCAACCTTGAGCCAACACCTGCATCAAACCTATGCCTTCCTCACGGGCCAGGTCTGTGAGTTTCTGCGGGAGTTTGACAGGTCTTGATTTCCCGACACTCATTGCAAGCAGCACTACTGGCCACCTTGAGCTTGGCAGCCTGCCAAGACGAGAAGCCGCCCACTCCAGCAGTGGACCAAGAGGTTGCCCTGATCGTGGATGGCATCAGCGTTTCCCGGGGCGAGTTGGAAGAACACCTGCCTTACTTTCGCAGCACCAGCAACCTGGGCCGCAACTACATCCTGCGAGAAATCCTGACTCAGCACCTGCTGCCCCTGAAATTTGCACAACGAGATTTTGCGGCAGCCAGGAAGGAGCAAAGGCAACGTGCTGAGGCTTTGGTCAAAATCCTGGGACAAGGCAGCTATGCAGATCTGCTTCGCCTGAGCGAGCACTATCCCAATCGGAAACTCCTGCAAGCCGAAGGTCGACAGGGCAAGTTTGCCATCCCGGAAACCTGCTGGGTTTTTGACGACATGAATGTGGGCGGCGTCAGCCCGATTCTAGAACTGCCTCAGGGCTTCAGCATCCTTGGGGCAATTGCCAAGCATCCTGGACGCACCACCGCTTACGACACTGTCGACGCCTGTGTGCTGCACTTCTTCAACCTGGACACAGAAGAATATGCGGCCTGGCGGAAGGAGGCGAAAAAGAGCTTTCAAGGCAAGCTGAGCTATGTGCACCCGGACTACGTGGACGCCCTACCGCCAGGGCTGCAACCATGAATGTGGGCATCAACACCATCCCCGTCGCCCTCCTCTTGCTGGCATCTGGCTGGCTGACAACGGACTTGACTGGCCAGGACAAGCAGTTGGCCAGCTGGCCTGTATTGGAAAAGATCCAGCGGCAACGGGTGCAACCCTTGCTACGCCAGCTAAGCAAGAAGCCGGCCTTGGTAGCCAAAGCTCAGACCGATCTGGGGGCCATGGGAGCAGGCGTGGCACCCCTGCTGCTGCGGCAACTGACCAAGGACACAGAGGCCAGGATTATCGTCCTGGACCGATGCCTGCAGGTTGAGCATGCGGAGCTACTGGCAGCCTTCGCCAAGCACAAGGAAGTCACGGTGCGCCGCTATGTCATCGGTAAACTGGGACAACTGCGTCAACCATGCTCAGAGCCTGCGCTTCGCAACGGCATGTCTGACAAAGATGGGGAGGTCGCCCTACAAGCAACCTTTGGCCTGGCTGCTCTCACCGCCGACGGGAAAGCGTTGGAGAAACTGTTCCAGCTCTGCCAAACCGACTGGAAGAAGATCGAAGTCCAGTGCACCGAATCCCTGGCAGTGCAACGAGACGCCAAACACATCCCTTGGATTGAGAAACATTTCGCCGAAGCCACGGACCTGGAGAAGGTAGCCACCCTGCGTATGATGCGGGGGCTGGCACCCAAGGAGGCCGCCAACTTTGCTGCCATCTACCTGGACGCTGAGGCCAGCCTGGTGAAAAAAGAAGTCATCAATACCCTGCGGGTCATTGTCGACGGCGACAAACCACTGTCCTTGGACTCGCTCACGGTTTTCAACCTCATCGGCAAGATCAACAAATGGAAGAAGCGACTGTGAGAGCCAGGACCCTGCGTGTCATCTCCAGCCTATGCTGCATCAGCCTGCTGACCTTCAGTCTGGCGGGACAGAAGGCCAAGAAATACAAACTGGACCCATACACGGGCAACGATGCCAAACTCATGGCCAAGGCCGGCTACGTCTCCTTTGGCCCATTCAAATTCGGTGATCGCGGATCCCGAACGGCCAGCACAGAAGAGATCGAAAAAGAGCTGCCCGGTGCGCCCCTGATCTGGGTCGAGACCCAGCACTTCCGCATTGGCAGCAGCCTGAAGGCCTACTCCGTGCCCGAAGATGTGAAGGCCAAGGCCAAGATCCGCAATGAGCTGACCCGCCTGCACAAGATCTTCCCCAAGGTGAACATCAAGACCCGCCGGCTGGATCCCTGGTTGCGCCTGCACCTGACTGCCATGCGCATGGAGGATCTCTACGGCGAGATGCAAGATTGGCTCGGGGTCACTGACAAGGACTTCAGTAGCACGGCAGTCCTGGGTAAGCGTTACATGGGTAGCGGCCTCTACCTGGGCATGCCCAACAAGTACCTGATCTTGGTGACGCAAAAAGAGAAGAGCTATCTCCAATACTTGAAGACCTTTACCGGCAGGCAATCGAAATTTGGCCAGCGCTGGAACTTCCTCAAGCAAGGCGCCCTGTTCTATGGCATAGCCAGCGAATTGGATGAAGGAGCCTTCAAAAACGACATGGCGCTGCACAGCAATCTGGTTTTCAACATGAGCATCACCCTCATCGATGGGTTTCGCCACTACTCCTACGACCTGCCGGTCTGGATCCGTGAGGGACTGGGGCACTATTTTCAGCGCAAGGTCAGCCCCAAGTGGAATGACTTTGATCAGGACGAGGGAGGAGCACAACCCACAAAAACCACTTGGAAGTGGGAACCCTATACCCGCCGCCTGATCGCCGGCAAAAAGGGTAGTGGCTTCAACAAGGTCATGAAGCTGCGCCGTTACAGCGACATCAAGTTCAATGACCACGTATTGATCTGGTCACGGGTTGATTTTTTGCTTAGCCAGGGCAAGGAGAAGTTCGCCAAGTTCATGTTCCACATCAAGGGACGAGTGAACCCGAAGACCTACCTGCCTGACGGCAAGGATCTGGTGGGCGCCACCCGGGAAGGCCTGCAACTGGCCTATGGCCTCAGCCCACTCACCTTTGATGACAAGTGGAAGGCCTGGGTGAAGGAAAACTACGCCACCAGGTAGGGCGGTGAGCGGCCAGACCTGCCTGGCTAGGCAACCCAGAGTATGAAGCGATACATGGGCAGCAGCGACATCATGCTGTTGATCGCCCACTGCACCACATCCTCGCCCATGGCCAGCGCATCCTCCCGCGGCAAATCCCGCACCACATGCAACCAATGCTCGCCAGGGGTGTAGGACGTAAACAGCTCCCGCATCTCGGCAGCATTGGCGGTAGTTGCCCAGTAGAGCTTGCGCCAATCATGCAGCTTGACGGCAAAACCAGAAGGCAGGGCCCGCAGCATGTCACACCACTCCTGCATACCTTCCGGCGCACCCTTACCCTCCTTGCCAATCACCTGTTTCTTCAGGTTCTCACCATCCCACCAGGCCATGGGGTGAATGCGTAGGGCCACTTCCAGCACCTGCGCATCCAGGGATAGCTCGACGATGGTCTGGATGTAGTGGGTCTCAGCGTCCTTGCCCAAGGCATCGCCGAAGAAAGTCGCCAGCTTCTTGCGCTCTTTGTTGGAACGACAAAGGTAGGCCCGCTGCTCGCTGACTTTGAAATTGTTGAAGGAGTAAGGGTGGTGCAAGCCCGCCTGGCTCGCCATCTCACAACCCTGGGACTTGGCTTGCTTTTGCGCCTGATCGACCAAGTTCTTCAACTTCCGTCGCACCGCCAGACGCAGGCCATTCAGGTCACTGTCCCCCTGACGGTCCTTCTCGTAGACCAGGAAATCGCGTTCGAGAAAAGTAACGGCTGCTGTGCTCATGCCGGCAGACCATAGCCCGGCAAACAACCATGCGTAAAGCAGTTTTACCTACGCCATTGCTTCCAGGAACTGCGCGACGAAGGCACGCAGAGCTTTGGGGCGCAGGGGCTTTGACAGGAAATCATCCATGCCAGCCTGCTCGCAGGCCTCGCGATCGCCCTCCATGACATTGGCAGTCAGCGCAACAATGGGTACCCGGTTGCCGCTTCCAGCCTCCAGCTGCCGAATCTGCCGCGTCGCTTCCAAGCCATCCATCTCGGGCATCTGCAAATCCATCAGGATCAGATCATATGTCTTCTCTTGGAACGCCGCTACGCACTGCGCGCCATCGTCCACCATCCGACAATTGTGCCCGGCCTTGCCCAGCACAGTCAGCGCCAATTTCTGGTTGCTCTTGTTGTCTTCCGCGATCAGGATCTCCAGGGATCGATCACCCTGGGCAGCAACCTCAGCCACCCTGACAGTCTCGGCTTCATCTTCCCGCTCCTGAGTATCCAAACCATGCAGCCTGGCAAGCTGCTTGAACAAATCGGCGGGCTGAACAGGCTTGAGCAAGTACTGAATATTCGCCAAGGCTTCGCAGCGCTCTACTCCACTCAGCATGGTCCGATGGTTGAAAAGCAACAACGCCGGCAGATCTTCTCTCTGCATGGAACGCAAGCTTTCAATCAAGGCAAAGGCATCCAACTCAAGCTTGGACCCCTCTATCACACAGCAAGTAAAAGCCTGACCCTTGGCATTGGCCTTCTCCACTGCGACCAGGGCATCATCCACGCTGGATTCCAGGACCACCTCAAGCGCAACCGACTCCATAGAAGTTTGCAAAATGTCCGCCATGGTTTCGCTGGGCTCAACCACCAGAATTTTCTTGCCGGTCAACCCACGCAACCAAGCCGGTGTCTCGGGCTGAGTCTCTTTTTGCGAGCGCATAGGAATGGTGAAGAAGAAGGTCGTGCCAACCCCCATCTCACTTTCAACCCAAACCTTGCCACCCATGAGTTCAACCAGTCGCTTGGAGATCGCCAAACCCAGGCCAGTACCGCCAAACCTGCGGGTAATGCTGTTGTCCGCTTGCGAAAAGGAATCGAACACATGTTCCAGCTTGTCTTCCGCGATACCAATTCCAGTATCGCGCACCGAGAACAGCACCACATCCTTCTTCCAGGTTTCTACCAATGCAACGGTCAGGACAATCTCGCCGGCATGGGTAAACTTGATGGCATTGCCCACCAGGTTGTTGAGCACCTGCTGCAATCGAACAGCATCAAAGTGCAAGAGTTCGGGCATGCCTGGCGCCATTTCCAAGGCCACTTCGAGGCCCTTGCCCTCTGCTCGAACAGACAGGGAACGCAGGGTATCTGTCAGCAATGTCCCCAGAGAGCTCTCTTGCACGCTGGTATGCATCTTGCCAGCTTCGATCTTGGAGTAATCCAGGATATCGTCAATGATGGCCAACAGAGACACCGCCGATTGCTTGACAGCACTCAGATAGTCAGCCTGCTCCGGTGACAATCGAGTCTCCAACACCAGATCTGTCATGCCCAGGATGGCATTCATCGGCGTGCGAATCTCATGACTCATGTTGGCCAAGAACTGGGACTTGGCTTGCGCACTGGTATTGGCCCGGTTGATGGCTGTCCGCAACTGCTCGTTGGCGTGCTGCAATTCCAGTGTGCGCTTGCGAACTTCCGTCTCCAATCCCTCGGCGTAACTGGCCAAGAGCCGATCCTTGCCTTGAATCTTCGCCAACATGGCATTGAAGCTATCTACAAGAATACCCACCTCGTCGTTACCCACCCGCTCGGCGCGGGCATCAAAATCATTCTTCTTGGTAATGGCCTGAGCGACCTGTGAAAGCTGGGTAATCGGCCGCGTCAAGAAACGGTGGAACCATCCGGTAAAAAGAAGCGCCAAGATCAAGGCAGCCAACATGACCACAGCCAGATCTACTACAAAGCGCCACGACCATTGGCTAATCTCATTTTGATTGACCCGAACGAAGATCGTGCCCAGCGGCTTGCCGCCATGGTCGATCTGCCAATACAGTTCCAGATGATCAGAGCCGCTAAAACCGGAGGCCTTGGGCCTTGCTGGGAATTCAATTGGGCCCTGCAAGCCTTGACGGCTGTACTCAGCAAAGCGCTCGCCATCGACAGCATAGATTGCCGCCTGTTCAACATTTTCGGCGGCGGAAAGCGAAGCCAACATCTCACTTGCGGCAGCAGCATCATCAAAATGAAGGGCGGCGGCGCAGTTGTTGCCTACGGCTTGCGCCACAGCACCCAGGTTTCGAATCATGCCTACCCGCATCTGGCCGGTATGCTGCATCCAGATGATGATGCCGGCGAACAGAACGCTGGCGGCACACACAACCATGACAATGGCTGAAAGCTTGCGGCGGATGTTCCAGAAACCGAGGTTCATTTCTTCCCCCCTGCCGGCGCCTTACGCGACAACTGCAGCAACTTTGCACTGGCCTTCAGCCCGCACTGCTGCAGGACAGGTTGGTTGATTTCAAACCGCACCTTGCCCTCCTGCAAGAAGAACTGGATACCGCCTCCTCGCGCCACAAAGCCAATACTCTCACCCACCAACAACACTGGCTTGCCACGCAAAGCAGCCAACACCTCAGCTTCTTCAGCACGAGTTGCGCAATTCAGGATCAACACCTGACATGCAGCCACTGCTTGCTTGTTCCGCAAAGTCTTCCAGGCGCCAAAGCGACTGACTTCTACCTTGCGATCATTGATGTTCTTATCCTTGAAGGCGGTATCCAAGGCAGCGCCAAGGGCATCCTTGCCTATCACCCCGACGCGAAATGTCTTGCCACCCTGCGCCTTTGCCGGCCACTGGATATAGCTGGCAAAATTGTGCAAGAACGAACTCTTGACCTTGGCCTGCTCTGTAGCAGCGTCTCCCCCCTGCGGTATGGCAGAGAGAAGGCTTATCATCAGGACTGACCAGAGTACATGCATGGCTATAAATCGGAAGCCTGGAAGCGGCACCATGAGGCAATCCAAGCAATGCAGGCCTGTCTAGGAATGCAACATTGAACCTTCAGGCGAGCCTGTCTGACGAAGGGCGATGGCAGCGCAAACTCAGCCCTTGCCCCAGCAATACCAGGAACCAACAACCCACCTGCACCACCTTGTCCAGGGAAGCGGTAATTCTCTCCCCCACCGCCGGCACCAGGCGCAGTCCCATATAGAGCATGATCAGCAGCATCCCAAAGAGGGCCAGACTCTTGCCCAGATGAAGACCCTGGTCACCGCGCACCAACCACCAAAGACCCAGCGCCCCGGCCAGAAACAACCCTCCCAACAACAGATAGCGCCAAATCAAATGCGCTCCCCACAGGCGTTCATCAGGATCCCAGGCCGCCACCAATTGCTGGCATAGTTCATACACCGGTTGCTGCAAATCCACTGCCTTGTCCAGGACAATGACCGCGCAACAAAGCGCCATGACCCACCAGGTGCGCCGCCGCCCCTTTACCTCCCTGCAAGCCAGCCGAATGGCCAACCCCAGAGGCAATACCCACATGACCAGCGCCAACCAATACATCAACATGGTTAGAGATCCACGCTCAGGCCGACGGGACAATGATCCGAACCCAGCACGTCGCAGACAATCTCCGCCGCACCCAGGCGGCCGCTGAATTCCTGGTCCACGCAGAAGTAATCCAAGCGCCAACCCACGTTGCGCTGGCGAGAACCGGCGCGGTAACTCCACCAGGAATAGACGTCGGCAGTCTCCGGGTTCTGCAGACGCCAGGTGTCCAGGTACCCCGCCGCCAGAAACTCGGCCATCCATTGCCGTTCTTCCGGCAGGAAACCCGGGCTCTTCATATTCTGGTCCGGCCGGGCGATGTCGATGCGCTCATGGGCCACGTTGAAATCCCCACCTAAGGCCACATGGTGACCCTGCTTCTGCAGGCGCCGCAGGAACTTACGCATGGCGGCACCAAAGCGCAGGCGGTAGTCCAGCCGCGTTCCTTCCTGCTGGCTATTGGGAAAGTACGCCGACAGCACCACCAGATCGCCAAAACGCGCCCCCAGCACCCGGCCTTCGTCGTCGAATTCCGGCTCCCCCATGCCCACAAACCACTCATCGGGCTGGCGCCGGGCATAGATGGCCACGCCGCTATAACCCTTCTTCTTGGCGGAATGGAAGCAGGCATGGTAGCCGGGCACTTGCCGCAGGGCCTCGGGCAGGTCCTCCTCCCGGGCCTTGATCTCCTGCAGGCAGAGCACATCCGGCGCTGAATCCTGCATCCATTCCAGGAATCCCTTGCGCTGCGCCGCGCGTAAACCATTGACGTTCCAGGACAGAAGCTTCATGGCCAGGAGCTTAGAGGCAGGCCCTTGAAAAAGTCATGCGGTCGGCCCTGGTAATTTCCTGAGCATCGCTATACTCCCCGCCCCTTCCGTTGCAGCTTTCGCACAAGCGCAGCGGAATCGGCCAGGCCGCAGGGGATTGCGACCAGCCGCCAGGGCAGGCCAGACAGGCCAGCCCCCGGCCTTTCCATCCGATGAAATTCCCCCCTGATGCCCCGCATTAGGTACCACCTCAATCCATTCACATTCACCTCCAGGAACTCTGGATCAGCTCACCATGAAGAAGAACAAAAGCAAGAAGGTCGCCAAGAAGGCCACCCCAGCCAAGAAGGCTACTCCCGTCAAGGCAACCGCAGCCAAGAAGGCCGCCCCGGCCAAGGCTGTTGTGGCCAAGCCCAAGTCTGCCAAGACGGTCAGCACCAAGGCTGCCGCCAAGACCACCAAGCCAGCTGCTGCCAAGGTACCCACCATGGTTCCCCTGGCCACCAGCGCACGCAAGCCAGCCAAGGCAGCCCCAGCCCCCAAGGCGCCCGTCGCCAAGAAGGCACCAGTTGTTGCTGCCAAGACTCCCGCTCCCAAGGCTGCAGCTCCCAAGGCCACAGCTCCCAAGGCTGCCGCCAAGGCACCTGTGCAAGCCAAAACCCCAGTTCAGCCCCAGGCTCCAGTCCAGGCAGAGCAGGTTCAACAAGAGCCTTTGACCCAGCCGGAACAGCAGGGCATGCAAGACCAGCAGGGCAAGCAATTGTTCTACATGGTCTGTGAAACCCCCACCAGCGAGCCCGTATTCGTGGCTGCCCACCGCCTGGACGAGTATCTGGAGATGCTGCGCCAGCGGGAAGCCGTTCCCCAGCACTAGACCCAAGCTGATTTGGGTCTCGGCACAAGGCCTTGCCTGGGGCAGGGCCTTGGCCTAGCTTTGCCGCCCTACCCTGCGCGGCATTAGCATAGTGGTAATGCGCTAGCTTCCCAAGCTAGTGAGAGGGGTTCGATTCCCCTATGCCGCTCCACTTCCAAAGCCCCGTTAGCACCGGGCTTTGCGGCTACTAGATAGGCTTCAGTCTCGCACACCATCAGGTCGAAAATGATGCGCACGCGCACACTTTTTGATCATGATAAAGCTACCTACACTCCGCCGCCATCGCGACCGCCGAAGAAAAACCGATCGGGCCTATGTCATGCTCAACGGTAGACGCCGATATTTGGGCGAATGGGGAGACACCGAGGTCCAGGTCTCGTTCGACAGACTTGTGGCCGAGTGGCTGGCGGCAGGCAGGCAGGTAATCGTCGAAGAACCCTCGGGCACGACCACCGTCACTGAGCTTGTCAGGCGCTACAAGGCCCACGCTGAGGCCTACTACCGACGCGCAGACGGAACAGAGACCGGGGAAGCGACGAACGTAGACCACAGTCTAAGGCCCCTTGCCCACCTGTTTGGGCCCACCTGCGTAGACGACTTCACGACGAAGGAACTAATCGTTGTCCGGGCTAGCATGATCGCCACGGGTCTTGCAAGAAAAACCATCAACCAACGTGCGGGCATCATCCGGCGAGCGTTCCGGTGGGGCGAAGGTGAGGGGCTGGGGTCCGGACCGGTTACATAGGTAACAAATCAGTCCGGGCACATGGGTAACACTTTGGCGTGGCCTTGGGGTGGCGCTGGGGTCTCTTGTGCCGGATGACCTGGTGCGAGACAGACCCTGTGAATGAGCGTTTGAAGTTTGTGGCGGCCCACCAAGATGGCCGCCTGTCGATGACAGAACTGTGCGAGCGGTTTGGGGTTAGCCGGAAAACTGGCTACAAGATCCTGGCTCGATATCGTGATGAAGGACCTGAAGGTCTACGGGACAGATCCAGAGCGCCAAAGCGGCATCCCAATCAAGCCCCACCAAGAGTGGAGGCGGCGATTTTGCGGGTACGAAAACACTACCCAACTTGGGGATCCAAAAAGATCCGAGCTGTACTGGCACGAGAGCACCCGGAAGAAGTTTTGCCGGCAAGGAGCACAGTGCATGCTGTGTTGAAACGGGCGGGTGTCGTCATGTCTCGTCCCCGACGTTTGCGGCGGCAGCCCAGTACATTGTCGTTGATTCAACCACAAGCACCCAATGACGTTTGGTCCATAGACTACAAGGGCTGGTTTTGTGTCGGAGATGGCACTCGCTGTGATCCACTGACGGTGAATGATGCCTTTAGCCGCCTGTCGCTGGAGTGCCGTGCATTGGTCTCGCCGAAGCTGTTGGACGTGCGCCGCTGCTTGGCAGGTGCATTTAGGCAGTATGGCCTACCTCTCTACATGCTTAGCGATAACGGGTCTCCGTTTGGGTCGAGGGGCATTGGCGGGATTTCTCGCTTAGGAGTTTGGATGATACGGCTTGGAATTCGACCAATGTTTATTGAGCCAGGTAGACCAGATCAGAATGGTCGTCACGAGCGATTTCATGAAACCTTGAAGGCAGAGACTGCCAACCCTCCTTACAAAACAATTCGAACCCAGCAGGCTGCATTTTCACGATTTCAATCCATCTACAATGAAGAGCGCCCGCATGAAGCTCTAGACATGCAAGTGCCAGCCGAAGTCTACGCGCCTTCGCGGAGGACTATGCCTTCAAGGCTGCCGCAGCATGAATACTCAGATGACTTTGCTGTCCGACAAGTGCGAAAGGATGGCACCATGAAATGGGCTGGAGGCTATGTCTTTATAGGGGATGCACTGGTAGGCGAGAGCATCGGCCTGGAACATGTGGATGACGACGTATGGATTGTCCATCTCGGCTGCATGCAGCTGGGAGTGCTGCATGAGCGGTCCAGGGTCGTGATCCCCCTGCCAAAAATCAGCGAGTAGGGGGGAGGGCCCATATACTGAGTAGCGAATATGGGGGGTCGCTTGCCGAAATCCTCATTTCCCTGGCTCAAGAGGCTCCCCCCATGCTCTAGGAGTCTGCCCCACGGAAAGTCAACTTAGCGTCACCTCGGTGGCCGCTGGATAAAATCATTAGTGGGGCTGTGAAAATCCAGATCGACGGATTCTGCATGGATTTTGGGCCTGGGGCCACGTTGACGATTTTTGGGAGCAGATCAGTGCTTCTTGGCCTGTAATGGCCCAATTCCCTCGGCCTTCATAGCGCCAGCTTTCCGTGCAGCCTTCTCAAGTTGGTTGCAAGACAGATTAGGTCCCACTCACCACTCACCTTTGCTATGCCTCGCATGCTGAAGGACCGAAAGCCGCTCACGTTTTTGATCCAGCCAAAGACCGGCTCAACGATGTGTTTGCGTTTTCGGTACCAGCCCCGCCCACGGTTGGTTCCCAGCTTCCGTTTCATTCGCGCAGTAGCTTGGAGATCTGGACTGGTCTTCGGTCGTTTCTTTCCTTCCTTGCCAACTGAAACCAAACCGTCAATCTGGGCGTTTTCGAGATGCTTGAAGTTTTCCTCGCTGCGATAGCCTGCGTCCGCAAGCAGGCGCTCTATCGGCTTGCCTGAGTTCTCCATCGCTTTCTCGGCCATTGGAAGAAGCTGGTCATTATCAGCAGCGTTGTTTGTTACTCCATTGGCGATGATCAGCTGCTCAGTATTGTCGACAGCAATCTGAGCGTTGTAGCATTGCTCGAATCCATTCGAGGCTTTCATGATCCGACTATCGGGGTCCGTGAAGTTCTCCTGATCCTTTGGCCGTGGCTTGCCCTTGGGATGTTTCCGGTGGGGAGTCATCCGAAGCTCGCGACCTTCTTCCTTGGCCTTGCTGGCCTTCTTCTCGTCCTTTTGCTTGTCCTCCTCGGCCTTGCGTCTCTCCAATCGCTTCTTTGCCTCCTGGATAGCCTTCAGGCGGCTTTCCCGGTTTGAAAGTTCATCAGGGAGCTCGTCACCCCGAAAGTCAGGACCGAAGAGATCGTCCTCTTCCTTGTCGATTCCCTTAGCCATCTCGGTGATCCTGCGGATCTCGGCACGCAGTCGTTTCTCTTCGGACTTCATTCGCGAGTAGCTCATTGCCTTTCGCTTGCTGGCGTTCGCCTTCACTTTGCTGCCATCCACTGCCACGGTGCCGAGCTTGACCAAGCCAGCCTCAGAAGCGAGCTGTACGATCTGGACAAAGAAGCTCTCGAACAAATCGACATGCTCCGCCCGAAAACGACAGATTGTGCGGTGGTCCGGCATTTGATTAGCTGCCAACACCCGGAAAGGCACGCTTTCTTCGAGGTGCTTGGAGATCTTGCGGGAGGAGAAGACCCCTGTGCAATACGAGTAGATCAAGACCCTCAACATCATCCGTGGATCGTAAGGCAATTCACCACTCCCGCAGATGCGGTAGCGGTCGAGGAGGCCATCCGTGTCCAACGAACCGACCGCGTCGTGAATGTACCACGCAAGATGATCTTGTGGCAGCCAGTCACGGATGGACGGAGGTAGGAGGTACTGCTGGTTTAGATCTTGACCCTTTTTGAATCGCGCCATGCCTTCAATACGTACAAGGATGGGCCAGGGGCTTAACCTTTTTTCCGATTTCGAGGGCGATCGGAGGCCGGATTCCTCCTCATCCCGTGGGGCAGACTCCTAGTGGTATGACGCAGAATTAGTAGGCCTTTATATTAAGCCTCCCTACGCTTGCGGTGCGTAGGTATCGTTGGAGGCAAGACGATGCGCGTTGCAGTAGAGATTCAACTTACCAAGAGCGAGCGAAGCACCCTGACGAATTGGTCACGCAGTCGGAGAATTTCGGTGAGGCAAGCTCAGCGAGCCCGAATGATCCTTCTTGCCGCTGATGGCTACTCGAATGCGGATATAGCTGAGGAGATGAGGGTCAAGCGACACACTGTGGGGCGTTGGCGAAACCGCTTCAGCGAGCATCGCCTCACTGGTATAGAGAAGGACCTTCCTCGGGGAGGTCGTCCCCGTGCGAACGAGGAAGTTGAGAGTGAGATCATCCGCATGACTACGCAAGAGATCCCCGCGAACGCGACACACTGGAGCACGCGACTCCTTGCAGAGGAGATGGGAATCACGCAGTCGATGGTCCACCGCACATGGAAGGCCAACGGTCTGAAACCTCACTTGGTGAAGACGTTCAAGGTCAGCAACGATTCTCGGTTCGAAGAGAAGCTGCGCGATGTGGTAGGTCTCTACCTGAATCCACCCGAGAATGCACTCGTCTTTAGCGCGGACGAAAAGACGTCAATTCAGGCTCTCGATCGGACCCAGAAGAGCCTTCCACTGGTCAAGGGTCGATGCGGCACGATGACTCATGACTACAAGAGGAACGGAACAACCACCTTGTTCGCCGCGATCGAGTTGGGTCACGGCGAAGTGATCGCAACCTGCATGAAGCGACATCGACATCAGGAGTGGATCAAGTTCCTGAGAATGATCGACGAGCAAACTCCAGCTGAACTCGATCTGCACGTCATCGCCGACAACTACGCCACACACAAGCATGAGAAGGTTAAGCGGTGGCTGAAGCGCCATCCGCGATTCCACATGCACTTCATCCCGACAAGCAGCTCGTGGCTCAATATCGTGGAGGGGTTTTTCCGCAATCTTGATCAAAAACGCCTGAAGCGCGACGCGTTTCGCAGCGTCCCTCAACTCAAGAAAGCAATCATGGACTACATCGATAACCACAACGACGATCCGAAGCCGATTGTTTGGACCAAGGCCGCCGACGAGATCCTCGAAAAAGTCGGTCGCGCACGCGCTGCACTGAAAATGCCCCAACAGAGCGCATCACACCACTAGCGAAGTAGGGAAAGAAGATTCATTGGTGTTAAATGTCGCCATTGGCCTGGTTCTTACTGGTGTCGGCGCCGTGCTGTACGAACTGTTGGGCATGTTCTTTGGGTGGATTCTTGGTGGGCTGGGATCGTTGTTTTCGGGAAAGCAAGATGTTGTTTATCACCGAGACGACACTGATTAGTGGCGCGAAAAATGGTCAAGTGCAAACGGCGACAGCGACGGCTCCTGATTGCCGCAGCCATCTTCATTGCCCTGGCCCCCGTTCTGCGCATTGGCGGAACGATGTACTACACCCTGGTGCATCTCCCCGACTTTCATGGTTCTTGGTTTGAAGCACTCAAACACGGGTTGTGGGATCCAGAAGGTTGGTGGGCGTTCGTTGGTACGCCAGTGTGGTGGATTTCTTCGGTGAGTTGGCTGGGTTCATTCGCCGCCGCCATGTTCTGTTTCTGGCTCATGTTTCGCACCGGCGACAAAGAGAGTCAGCTAAGGGAGAAGGAGTAGAGTGCAGCCAACCTTGGTGTTGCTGCCGGGAATGGATGGCACCGGGCGATTGTTTGGTCGGTTCGTAGCTGAATTGCAGGGGCGTTACCCAAGCCTGGTGATCTCCTATCCGCCTGACAAGGAACTGGATTGTCCCGCATTGCTCGCCCTGGTCCATGCGGCCATTCCTGCGGACAGACCTTACGTCCTCTTGGCGGAGTCCTTTTCCGGGCCCATCGCCATTCAGCACGCTGCGGCTGCTCCCGTCAATTTGCAGGCGCTGATCTTGGTTGCTTCCTTTGCTGCCAATCCCCTGCCCAGGCTGCTGCGGTGGTTGGGAGTCTTGGCACCATTGTTTTCAGGCCGCATGCCCGAATCCTTGCTCAGGCGCTATCTCCTGGGTGCGGGCGCGCCACCCGAACTCGTGCAAGAGCTCAAGGCTGCTATAGGCTCGGTGCAGCCAAGGGTGCTAACACATCGGCTGCGCCAGATTCTGACGGTGGATGTTCGCGAGCAATTGGAGAACATCACAGTTCCTCTGTTGTATGTGGCAGGCAAGCAGGATCGTCTGCTGGCTGGGCGTGGTTTGGCCCAGTGTGTTGGCAGGGTGAAGCAACTCATCCCAGTGTCCCTTGATGGTCCGCATCTCTTGTTGCAGCGGTGCCCAGTGGAGATGGCGAATGCTGTGGTTGATTTCCTGCCAGTGGAGCCAAGCAATGAGTTCCGGCTAGATCTGTTTGACTAGCTAGAAGAACTCGAGCATGCTTTGCTGATCCAGCGCCTGCGTGATCGTTCCTGTGCCCTAGACCTAAACCATGAGTGATGAGAAGCCGAAGTTTGATCCTGTCCGTTATAAGGAAACGACCTTGCAGCAATGGGATTCGGCTGCTGAAGCCTGGCATCGGTGGGGGCCACTGTTGTCACAGTGGCTAGGGGCTCCAACCCAAACCATGTTGGATATGGCGAGTGTTGGCAGCGGCAGTCACGTGCTTGATGTCGCCGCAGGTGCCGGAGATCAGACCATGATCGTGGCCAATCGAATTGGTCCTGGTGGCCGTGTCTTGGCCACTGACTTGTCCCCAACCATTCTTGATTTTGCCGCAACCATGGCAAGCGAAGCCGGGTTCACCAATGTGGAAACCCGCGTAATGGATGGCGAAAGCCTTTCTGAGTTGGCGGCCGGATCCTTTGATGCCGTCATCTCTCGAGTTGGCATGATCTATTTCCCCGATCAGCAACGTGCCCTGGCTGGCATGCGCCATGCTCTCAAGGATGGCGGTAAGGTGGCGGCGATGGTTTACTCCACTGCTGACAAGAACGGCTTCTTCTCCATTCCGGTTTCCATCATCAGGCGTCGTGCCAACCTGCCGCCGCCGCTGCCTGGCCAACCTGGTCCATTTAGTCTGGGTGGCGACGGGGTGTTGGCAGAAGCCTTTACCAAGGCTGGCTTCAAGGACGTGGAGGTCAAGGTGGTGGATGCGCCCTTGCAGGTTGAGTCGGCTGCTGAGTGTCTACAGTTTGAGAAGGAGTCCTTTGGTGCTCTGCATCAGATGTTGTCAGGCCTTTCAGAACAGGAGAAGGATGAAGCCTGGCAAGAAATCCATGAACGCCTTGGCGAGTTTGAGGCTGGGGGCGGCTTTAGCGGACCCTGTGAACTGGTGATTGCGGTGGGTACCAAGTAAGTGAGCTGGCAGGAACAATGATCACAGCACTAGAAGCACTGGAACGACTGCGCGAAGGCAACCGGCGCTTTGTCTCTGGCATGCAGGGGGCAGGCTCTTCTACTGGGCAGATGCGGCGCAATGAGTTGACGGCGGGACAGGAACCCTTTGCCATCATTTTGGGATGTTCAGATTCGCGAGTGCCGGCTGAGTTGGTTTTCGATCAAGGCCTGGGTGATCTGTTTGTCATTCGCGTGGCGGGGAACATCGTTGCCGAAACCCAGATCGGCAGCATCGAGTTTGCTGCCGCCAAATTTGGCACCCAATTGGTGGTGGTATTGGGTCACTCCCAATGCGGTGCAGTGCAGGCCACCTTGGAGGAGCTGCGGCAGCCGGTGGATGATCAGTCGCCCAACCTTCGCTCTATTGTGAAGCGGATTCGACCGGCGGTGAATGCGCTGGCTAGTACTGATCTTGCCAAAGATCCGGAGGCCTTGCTGCAGCACGCCGTGCGGGCCAACGTCTGCACCTCAGCCGATGACCTGCGCCATGGATCATCCATCATCGAAGGTTTGATCCAGCAGAAACAACTTCTCATCGTCGGCGCCGAGTACTCGTTGGAGACCGGCGAAGTGGAGTTCTTCGACGGCGTGCCGAAGCCAAGCTAGGAGTCTGTCCCACGGGACAGCTGTGAATCCGGCCTCCAATAGCCTCTAAAATCGGAATAATATTAAGCCCTGGGCTCATCCCTGTACGTATTGAAGGCATGGCGCGTTTCAAAAAGGGTCAAGATCTCAACCAGCAGTTCCTCCTGCCTCCGTCAATCCGCGATTGGCTGCCCCAAGATCATCTTGCGTGGTACATTCACGACACCATTGAGTCGCTTGACACAGATGATCTCCTTGATCGCTATCGCGTCTGCGGCAAAGGCGAGTTGCCGTACGACCCACGGATGATGCTGCGAGTGCTGATCTACGCATACTGCACCGGAATCTTCTCTTCTCGCAAGATTGCCAAGCACCTAGAGGAGAGTGTGCCTTTCCGGGTGTTGGCAGCCAACCAGATGCCGGACCACCGCACGATTTGTCGGTTTCGGGCAGAGCATGTCGATCTGTTTGAGAGCTTCTTTGTCCAGATAGTGCAACTTGCTTGTGAGGCAGGCTTGGCCAAACTTGGCACCGTGGCAGTGGATGGCAGCAAGGTGAAGGCGAACGCCAGCAAACGCAAGGCTATGAGCTACTCGCGGATGAAATCCGAGGAGAAGCGGCTCCGTGCCGAAGTCCGCAGGATCACCGAGATGGCCAAGGGGATCGACAAGGACGAGGACGAGATGTTTGGTCCCGACTTTCGTGGTGACGAATTGCCCGAGGAGCTTGCGAACCGGGAGAGCCGCCTGAAGGTGATCCAGGAGGCAAAGAAGCGCTTGGAAGAACGCAAGGCCGAAGAAGACAAGCGAAAGGACGAGAAGAAGGCCCGCAAGGCCAAGGAAGAGGGTCGTGATCTCCAGGTGGCTCGCTACCGGAAACATCCCAAAGGCAAGCCACGGCCACAGGATCAAGAGAACTTCACAGACCCTGACAGTCGGATTATGAAAGACTCGAAGGGGTTTGAGCAATGCTACAACGCCCAGATTGCTGTCGACAATACGGAGCAGTTGATCATCGCGAATGGAATCACTGACAACGGTGCGGATACGGATCAACTTCTTCCGATGGCCGAGCAAGCGATGGAGAACACCGGCAAGCCGATCGAACGCCTGCTTGCGGACGCAGGCTACCGCAGCGAGGAAAACTTCGAGCACCTCGAAAACGCCAAGATTGACGGTTTGGTTTCGGTGGGCAAGGAAGGAAAGGCACGACCGGAGACCAGCTCAGAGCTCCAAGCTACTGCGCGAATGAAGCGAAAACTCGGGACCAAGTGCGGACGGGGCTGGTACCGAAAACGCAAGCACATCGTTGAGCCGGTCTTTGGTTGGATCAAAAACGTGAGCGGTTTTCGGTCCTTCAGCATGCGAGGTATGGCGAAGGTAAGCGGTGAGTGGGATCTAATCTGTCTTGCAACCAACCTGAGAAGGCTGCATGGAAAGCTGGCGATGTGAAAACCGAGGGAATCGGGCTATTACAGGCCAAGAAGCACCTCACAATCGTCATCATGGTCCCAGGCCCAAGATTGATGTAGGATCGGACGATCTGGGTTTTCCCAGCCCCACTAATGACTTATCCAGCTGCCACCTGGGAGACGCTAAGTTGACTTCCCGTGGGGCAGACTCCTAGGGAACGTTACCGGCTGCTACCAGTCCTTGCGGAACTGCAGGATGCTCTCCCGCAGTTTGTGATAGACCGCCGTAGTGGCGTGCACATCCGCCACGTTGTAGCGGGCAATCTCTTCGATCTCGCCCCGCTCATAGGCCGGTGCCACCATGGAACCGTCCATGGCACCCTTCGGGCTTTCGATGCCCAGGGCCCAGCAAACCACGTCCAGGTTTTGCGGACCCAGACCGCGACTGTCCTGGGACATGACCTGATAAAGGTCCAGATGGGGGCGCAGCGACCATTTGCTGGAAACCAGATCTACCCTTGCTGGGATGTCGTGAATCAGGCTGCGGGTGATGAGGAAGGGCAGGTCGAAGCCTCGCCCGTTGAAGGTGACCACCACATTTGCCGCGCTGGCCAGGCTCCAAAAGGCGCGCAGCAGGTCGCCCTCAGTCATCGGCCGCATCCAATCCGGATAGGCGCTGTGGTCGGCTCCCTCCGGCGGCACCACCAGGGTGGTGACTCGCTGTCGGTCCAGTTCGATTTCGCCTTCGCCCAGGGCCAGGGAGACAATCTTACCGAAGAAGGGCGACATGCCCATGATGGCGGCACTCTCCATTTCCCGCCGGTCGGCGAACTTGCCCAGGGATTCAGCCACCGAGTTGGGCAGCTTGCGCTTGTCGGTGGCGGGCACGGTTTCGATGTCGAAGACCAGGGTTTCACACAGCAGGTCTTCCACCAGTTCGATGCCTTCACCGTAGACCTGGGCTGGCAGGTAGTTGGCTTCGCCAGATTCCGCCGCCCGCAGGCCTTTGACGTTGAGTTGCAAACGGCCCTGGTAGCTGTCGGCGTGAAACATCACCTTCACCGGTTGGCCACAGCGCAGCTGGCGAATTTCCGTCTGCGCCTTGTCGGCGTCGTCCCAGATCTTGCCCGCCACGGTGGCGGAGCAGTCGGAGATCTCCAAGTCCACATAGGGCTTGCCCTGAGTGGTGCGCCCCTGGCGGAAGGAGCGCAGCATGGCAAAGGTGGTGAACAGGCCCTGGCGGTCGCTGGGGATGGCTGCCAGGTTATCCAGCAGTTCGGGTTCTGGCACTTGGCTACTCATGCGCAGCTGTCGACGAATGCCCGCAGGCGGGCGACGCCCTTGTTCAGGTCTTCCATGCTGGCGGCATAGCTGAGGCGGATGAAGCCGGGCATGGCGAAGGCGGAGCCGGGTACCACTGCCAGCAGTTGTTCTTCCAGCAGGCGGTTGACGATCACCGCGTCGTCCATCTGCAGTTTTTCACAAAGAGGTCGCACATCCACCAGAGCATAGAAGGCGCCCTTGGGTGGCCGCAGGCTCATGCCGGGGATCTTGTTCACTTCTTCCAGCAGGTAGGCGCGGCGCTGGCTGAAGGCCTGCATGCGCATGTCCATTTCATCGGCGAAGGTGTCGGCGCAGGCGGCAACGGCGGCGGCCTGACTGATGCTGCATGGGTTGCCCATGGCTTGACTCTGCATGCGGCCGGCGGCGGCGATGATCTCTTCTGGTCCGGCCAACAAGCCGATGCGCCAGCCGGTGAGAGAGTGGCTCTTGGTGCCACCGGTGGCGACGACGACGAAGTCCTTGGCGCCGGGCACTGCCGCGGCGGAGAAATGTTCGGCACCGTCGTAGAGCAGCTTGAAGTAGATCTCATCGGAGAGCACCCACATGCCGGTTTCCCGGGCAGCATGCACGATCTCTTCAATCTGGGCCTTGCTGGGCACCGCACCGGATGGATTGTTGGGGAAGTTGAGGATGATGCCCTTGGCGCCGTGTTCCTTGGCGGCGGCCATGATCTGTTCGCCGCTGTGCACAAAGTCCTGGTCTGGCACGCCGGGCAAATCGATGGAGATGCCGCCGGCAATGTTGATCATGGCCGGGTAGGAGACCCAGTAGGGGCAGGGGATCAGGACCTTGTCGCCAGGGTTGATCAGGCTCATCAGCGCCAGCTGCAGGCCCGGTTTGACACCGGCGGTGGCCATGATCTGCTTGGGCCCATAGTTCAGGTTGAATTCCCGCTCGAACCACTGGGCGGCGGCGGCCTTCAGTTCCGGGGTGCCGGTGGCCGCCGTGTAGCGGGTCTGACCATTCTGGATGGCTTGGATGGCGGCCTGACACACCGACTCCGGGGTGCCGAAATCCGGTTCACCGGCACTGAGCGAGACCACGTCCTGGCCCTGGGATTTGAGCAAGTTGGCCTTGGCACTGATGGCCAGGGTGGTGGATTCTTGGATGGATTGGGACTTCAGACTGGCTTGCAAGGCGGACATGCAATCACCGTAGCCAGAGGTGATGAGAAAACCACCTCGCGCCCTGTTTCACCGCAAGAAGCGGGGCCCAGGACCGTCTTTCCCGCTTCGGCAAGTACTCTAGGTTCCGTCCAGCCCTTGCCTTCGCTACCGTCTGCCAGATATGCGTTTGAAGAAGATAGCCAAAGTCACCGCCCTGGTGATCGCCAGCCTGGTGATGATCCTATTCCTCCTGGTGACGGCCCTGGTCTACAACCCCCTGGAAGGATCCCTCGCCGCCATGGGCGATGTGGTGCCCCGGAATGTGGACTTCTACGTGCGTAAGGTGGGCTTGCTGGCTGACTTCGGTTCCCGCCCCAACGACTTCCCCAACCCGCCCCTGTGGCAGGACATCCAGGAGAAGGAGTATTGGAAGTTTGGTCTGAAGAATGGTGACTTCTACCAGTCCATGCAACAGGCCGGCATCGAGCGTTCGCTGCAGGAGGTGGAACGGGCCAGCAAGGATATGCAGAATGCGGGCCTGCACATTCTCAAGGATGTGCTGGGTCAGGAAGTTCAGGTGGCTGGCCGCCTGGGCTCCACTGGCTTGCAGGGCAGCAAGTGGTGCGCCTATACCCGGGTGAGTATCTGGGTGCGCTTGTACTATGGGCTGATGGCCTATGGCATGGTGCGGGACAAGCTGGAAGAAAATGGCATCAGCCTGCAGGCCGAGGGCGAACACTACGTGGTCACCATGCCAGGACAGGCGCAGCCCATGTATCTGGCCAAGCACCTGGACTGTTTGATGGTGGCCAATGACATTGCCTTGTTGCAGGAGTCCTTGGCACTGGCGGCAGGTGCGGATGAGGAAGGCTTGAGTACCTCGGCGCATATCATAGAGAACGTTGAGATACCCTTGAAAGAGTGGAGCAAGCGTTCCGACGTGGATGCACCCAACAACCTGCGCTTTCACCTGCGCGTCGATCAGTTGCTGGCGCGCTTTCCCGGCATGCAGAACTGGCCGGACCCGCGATCCGAGGACCGGCGCAACGAGCGCATGCTGGCTTCCTTCGTCAACCCGCGCAGTTGGAAGTTCTTGTCCGGCTCGCTGATCTTCGAACCCAACTCATTTTCCCTGCTCAGTAATCTGGTGGTGAACGACTCGGTGCACACGGCCTTCCAACGGGAGTTGTTCAAGAGCGATGCCATGCAGCGCAAAGAATGGATGGGCAGCTTCTTTGGCATGGTGCCAAAGAATGTCTGCGCCGCTGCCGCCCTGCGCATGCCACCGGGGGACTTCCTGCGCGAAATGTATCAGGCAGGCCTGAACGTGGATGAGCAGGATCTGCTGAATCAAGCCCTGAGCGAGACGGGAGAATACAAAAGCATCCTGGATCTGGTGGACAAGATGCAGCTCTCCTTCATGCCGCGCATTGGCATCGTCTTCCAGCCCAATGTGCGGGATGATGATTTCAAGCGCTACTTCCCGGTGAACGAAGAGTCACCCATGCCGCAGTGGGCCTGGGTGTTCTGGGTGCGGGAGTCCAGTGGTCGCGGTCTGGTCTTGAACCAGTCCTTGAATAAATTCATCACCACCCTGGCGAGCCATCGGGGGGCCTTTGCCTTCAGCAAGGCCTACAAGTTGGATCTGGGTCTGGGGCAAGGTGATGGCAGCAGCGGCGATGTGGCCTATGAGTTTGCCAACCCTCACATTCCTGGCACCGGCTGCCTGGCACTGTGCACCTACCGACAGTTCTTCATCGTCAGCAATTCCGGCCCGTTGATCAGCAACATGGTGAAGTCCCGCCTGGGCACCGTGGACTCTTTGGAAAGCACCACGGATTTCAAGACCCTGGAAGCCGACCTGCCGGAAGAAGTGAATGGTCTGCTCTACCTGCAGTCCAAGCCCATGCGTCAGGTGCTGCAACAGGCGCGGGAGTTCCTGCGCCAGGGCGCTGGGCCCATGGATCAGGGCTGGGCAATCAGCATGCGCCCCAGGGTGGAGCGGGAGGTCTTGCAGCAGCCGGCTTTCAGCCAATACAAGACCGTGTCCAGCGTGCCGGCGGAGTTGGGCGAGCAATTCCAAGAGCAGGTGGACAAGGCCTTGGACCAGCGTTGGCTGCAAGAACGGGCCGGCCGCTCGGTGCAGGAGGTGGAGGCGGTGAATCAGGCCATCCACCTGACCGATGCCTTCCGCTCCGCCAGCCTGATGATGAACATGGATCCCCGCACCCTGCAGCTGGGGGCCCGGGTGCTGGCGCCGGAATATCGTTAGTAGAACGGGCGAAATTGGTCTGGCTTTGTATCGTTTCGGACCCAGTAATCCTGTTGCCTGCTGCGCAGGCATATATTCATCTGAGCCCGCGACCTCCTTCGTCGGTTTCGAGGCCCCATGACCTCCGCCCTAGCCCCAACTGACCCCTTGGAATCCAGCGAGTCCCAATCCCACCTGGAGCCACACGCCCTGTATTCGCCGGGCCTGTTTGCCTACTGCGTTTGCTTGGTGGTGGCGATCTTTCTGCTGGTGAAGGCGGGAGCCATGGTTACGAGCACCGGCTCGGGCATGGCCTTCACTACCTGGCCAGACTCCGATGGCCAGTGGTTGTGGCCGGCCAACGCCAAATTGGATGGCATCCTGGAGCATGGCCACCGCCTGATCGGTGCCCTCGTTGGCTTGATGAGCCTGGCGCTGGTCTACTGGGTGCACCGGACCAACCGCCGCTCCTGGCGTCGGCGGATCAGCTGGCTCTTTTTGTTGCTGGTGATCGTGCAAGGCGTGGTGGGCGGCACCGGTGTGTGGAAAAACCTGCCCATATTCAATTCGGTGACCCACGGCACCCTGGCGGAGGTCATCCTCTGCCTGGCTGCCTTCATCGCCTTCTCCTATTCCCGGGCCTGGCAACCCCGAACCCAGGTGCCGGTGGGGCAGACCTATTGGGCCCGCCGCCTGTCGCTGACCGCCCTGTCCCTGATCCTGCTGCAGGTGTTAATGGGGGCCCTGCTGCGTCACACCAATGATTCCGCCGCCCTGTGGGTCCACGTGGGCTTTGCCTTTGTGGTGGCTCTGGGCCTGCTCATTGCTTCGGCCTACTCAGGCACCAGGTTTGCGTCGGTGCCCGGCTTCACCCGGCTGAACCGCATCGTCATGACGGTCTTGGTGCTGCAGTTGTTGCTGGGCTTCGTCACTCTTGCGGTGCGCCGTCCCAAAGATGCCAGCAACATTGAATACCTGGGCCGTGCCACTGTACAGTCGGCCCACCTGGTGCTGGGAGCCAGCTTGTTCTTGTTCGCCACCTTGTTGGTGGCCAAGAGCTATCGCAACCTTGTGCCCCAGCCTGCAGGCACTCCGACCCCCGGAACTCCGACCCCAGGCCGAGCCAACACGTGAGCGCCAACAAAGGTAAGGCTGTGGCCAAGCTCTCCGCCTTTTTGGAGCTGGGCAAGTTGAAGCTATCCAGCCTGGCAGTGTTCGCCGTGTTGGCGGGCCTGTTCATGGGCAGCCCGGGCACACCGTCCCTGAAGCTGACCATTGGCACCCTGTTGGGCACCCTGCTGGTGGCCATCGGCGGCAGTGCTTTGAACATGTATCGGGAACGGGAGAAGGACGTGGCCATGGATCGCACCAGCCAGCGCCCCTTGCCCACCGGTCGCTTGCATCCCGCATCTGCTCTGGCCTTTGGCTCCCTGTCTGCGCTCACCGGTGTCACCCTGCTCTACTTCCTGGCCAACCCCTATGCCGCCGCACTCTGTGGCCTGATCTTTGTCACCTATGTCTTCGTCTACACGCCACTGAAATACGTCACCACCCTGAACACCCTGGTGGGGGCGGTGCCCGGTGGCCTGCCGCCCATGGTGGGTTACGTGGCTGGCAGTGGCGTCATCGATGACATGGCAGTGGTGTTGTTCCTGATTCTGTTTTTCTGGCAGATCCCTCACTTTTTGGCCATCGCCTGGCGCTATCGGGATGACTACGCTCGCGCCGGCATGAAGATGCTGCCGGTGGTTTATCCGGATGGGCATAGCACTGCGGTGCAGATGGTGCTCTATGGTGCTTGCTTGCTGGTGGTGAGCCTGGCGCCATGGTTCTTACGGCAGACCAATGACCTCTACATGTTTGCGGCTGTTGGCCTGGGCGTTATTTTCATGGTGCCCATCCTGCTGGCAGCCAAGCTGCGCAATCCAACTGCCATGCGCCTTTGTTTTCTTGTGTCCATCATCTATCTCCCCCTCTTGTTCCTGGTGATGGTCCTGGACAAGTCCTACCCCTGATCCCAAGAGAAATGAACCCAATCAAGCTTGTCACTGACAAGAAGAGCGATGCCGCTGTAGAGGCCAAGGGCCTTTCCTACAGCTATGGCGATCATGTTGCGCTGCGCCAGGTGAACTTCACTGCAATGCCCAATCAGGTACACTGTTTCCTGGGGCCCAATGGCTCGGGCAAATCCACCCTGTTCAAGCTGCTGGCCACCATCCTGCCCATGCAGGAAGGCGAGGTGCAGGTCTTGAATTTGGATCTGGCGGCGGACAAGGCGGAGATTCGCAAGAGCATCGGCATCGTGTTCCAGTCACCGGCCTTGGACAAGAAACTGACGGTGCAGCAAAACCTCACCTACGGTGGCCACCTCTATGGCCTGAAGGGCGAGGAGCTGCGGCAAAGCGTGGCGGAGATGCTGCAACATACCGGCCTGGAAGAGCGCGCCAAGGATCAGGTGGGCAAGCTTTCCGGCGGCCTCAAGCGGCGGGTGGAATTGGCCAAGGGTCTTCTGGCCAAGCCGAAGCTGGTGCTGCTGGATGAGCCTTCCACTGGTTTGGACCTGGGTGCGCGCAAGGACCTGTGGCAGTTCCTGCGCAGCCGCCAGGACCTGACCATCCTGTTGACCACCCACCTGATGGAAGAAGCAGAGTTGGCGGATCAGATCACCATTCTGCATGAGGGTGCGGTGGTGGCCCAAGGCACACCCAAGCAACTCAAGGATTCGGTGGGCGGCGAGGTGCTGGAACTGGAGTGCAGCAATCCGCAGGAGCTGGCGTCGGACATCAAGACGCGCTTCGGCGTGGAACCCACCATTGTGGATAATTCCCTGCGCATGCAGTCAGAAAATATGCACCAGATAGTATCTGAATTGATGGAGAGCTTTGCCAGCAGGGTGGAGCGTTTGACTTTGAGTCCGCCTTCCTTGGAAGACGTCTACATTCAAAAGACCGGCCACAAATTCTGGACCGACAAGACCGACAACGCGGATCAGCCGGCCAAGAAGGGCAAGGCTGGCAAGAAGGGAAAGAAGGGCAACAAGAAAGGGGAGGTTTCCTAAATGGGACTGGCCATCTATTCACTCTGGCACCGCGAGCTGGTGCGTTTTCTCACCGACCGTTCCCGGGTGTTCTCCTCCGTGGGCCAACCCATCATCTTCTGGATGCTGTTTGCCGGTGCCCTGCGCACCAAATCCGGCTTCACCCCCGGCGGCCAGAGCTACGGCGAATACTTCTGGGTGGGTGGTCTGGCCATGGCGCTGCTGTTCACCGCCATTTTCGCCACCATCACGGTGATCGAAGACCGCAAGGAAGGCTTCCTGCAAGGCGTGTTGGTTTCACCGGTGCCGCGCTCTGCCATTGCCTTGGGCAAGATCCTGGGTGCCGCCACCCTGGCGGTTATCCATGGCCTGTTGTTCTTCGCCCTGATGCCGCTGGCTGGGGTGTCTGTGGGCTTTGTGAGTTTCTTCGCCACCTTCGGCGTCATGCTGCTGTTGGCCATCGCCCTGGCGGGCATGGGCTACAGTCTGGCCTGGAAGATGGATTCCACCGCCGGCTACCACGGCATCATGATGCTGCTGTTCATGCCCATGCTGTTGTTGTCGGGAGCCTTCTTTCCCATGGACGGGGTGCACCCGGTGATGGAAGCCCTGATGACCATCAACCCGCTGACTTATGGGCTGGCTAGCTTGCGCTATGCGCTTTACGGCGTGGAGAGTGGAGTGACGGCGGGCCTGCCGGACATGGGCCTGTGCCTGGGTATCACAGTGGCCTTTGCCTTTAGCATGTTCATGTTGGGCACCTTGATCACCCTGAGGCGCACTGCACGGGATGCTCAGTAGCCCTGTTTTGGAAAATCAAGCATGCTAGCCAACACGGATTACAGCTATCTGGTGCAAATCAATGCGACCTTGAACTGCATCACCTTTGTGGTGTTGCTGTTGGGTCTGCTGTTCATCAAGCTGGGCAAGGAGAAGCAGCACAAGATTTGCATGCTCACGGCAGCGGGCCTGTCGGCGCTGTTTCTGGTGAGCTACCTGATATATCACTACAGCGCCGAGCCGGTGAAGTTTCAGGGTGAAGGCGCCATCCGCAGCTTCTACTACTTCATCCTCGTCAGCCACATCATCCTGGCGGTGGTGCAGGTGCCGATGATCCTGCTGACCATCCTCTTTGGTCTGCAGGGCAAGCGCAAACGGCACCGCCGTTGGGCCCGTGTCACCGCACCGATCTGGCTCTATGTGTCGGTGACCGGCGTGATGGTCTACTGGTTCTTGTACTGGCGCTAAGAGCTCCTTGAACCCGGGAATGTTTCCAATGGACTTGGAAACCAGGCTATCCGGCCAGCAGCTTTGCTATTCTTCAGGCTCCCCTGCCGAACTCTCCCCCGGAGGTTCCTGATGAAGTTGTGCTCCCTCGCCTTGATTCGTCTCTCGGTACTGGCCCTTTGCTTTCTCGCACCCAGCCTTAGTGCGCAGAAAGATTGCAACCAGACATCCGTTGGTTTTCTACCCTTGATCGACATGGGGGCGAACACCTACCAGGGCTTCAGTGGTGGTCTCTATCCCAACCAGAGCAATGCCATTCCCACGGCACATTTGAATGCGGGCATCACCATCGCTCAAAGCCTGCAAGCCCTGGACAGTAATGGTCAGCCCGATGCCAACGGCAAGCTTGTGCTTCTATCCATCGGCATGTCCAACACCACCCAGGAGTTCTCCACCTGGGTGCCCATGAGTGACGCGGATGCCAACCGCGCAGGTATTGTGCGGGTGGTGGACGGTGCGCAAGGGGGGCAGCATGCCGGTCGCATTGCCGACCCCAACGCTGCCTACTGGACCGCGGTGAGTCAGCGCCTGGCGGATGCTGGAGTCACCGAACAACAGGTGCAGGTGGTGTGGATGAAGGAGGCGGTCTCAACGCCCACCGATCCCTTCCCGGCCCATGCGGTGGAGTTGCAGGGTTTGCTGCAGACCATCTGCCAGATCCTGAAGCAGAAGTTCCCCAACCTGCAGATGTGCTACCTGTCTTCCCGCATCTACGCCGGCTATGCGGGCACGGCTTTGAACCCGGAACCCTATGCCTATGAGTCGGGCTTCTCGGTGAAGTGGCTCATCGAACAGCAGATCAACGGCGATGCGGCGCTGAACTTCGATGCCACCCAAGGTCCGGTGCTGGCTCCTTGGCTTGCCTGGGGACCATACATGTGGGCGGATGGCTTGACGCCCCGCAGCGATGGCTTGATCTGGGAGTGCGATGACTTCCAGGATGATGGCACGCACCCTGCGACGCCTGCACGGCAGAAGGTGGCAGACATGTTGGGCCTGCATTTTACGACGCATGCCACGACGGTGGATTGGTACATCGGTCCTGGTGGTGGGCTGAGTCCGGCGGTGATTCCCTACGGTGAAGGTTGCCCAGGTAGTCTGGCTACGCCGGACTACCGCACTGACACTCTGCCCTTCCTGGGCAATCCCAACTTTGCCTTTGGTGTCACCGATGGTCTGCCCAACAGCACGGCCTTCTTGTTCCTGGGTTTGTCAGCGGCAAGCATTCCGGTGGATGGCTGCACGTTGTTGGTGAACCCGCAGCCCTTGTTCTTGATCCAGAGCTTGCCCACAAATGCACTGGGTCGGGCCATCGCCCACTTTGTCATTCCCAACAATCCGAACCTCATCGGCTTTTCCGTCTATGCCCAGTGGATGGTTTTGGACCCGGCAGCACCCAACCTGCAAATCCATGGTGGTGCGTCCACAACTCGAGGTGCCCAAGTGCGGGGTGGGACCTAAGGATCTGGATGAGTGCTCCTGAATGCAGTCTCCTATTCCCACTGTCCATGCACCGCTAGACATGGGGCGGGAGGCGGCGTTAGGATAGGCGCCTAAGTCCGATGCTGCAAGTGGAGAAACGCCATGACCAAGTGGAACGTAACGGTGAACGAGATGACAGACCGGCTGGTGAGAACCCACCTGGCCCGTACCGGCATGAAGAAGGGCGACCTCTCCTTGTTCGTGGAAGAGGCAGCGCGCAGTGCGGTACTGCGAAAGATGGCAGCCCAGCTACGCGAAGAAAACCCGGAGGCTGGCGAGGAAGAAATGGCAGAAGCTCTGCAGAGTGCTGTGCGGCGCGGCATGCTCAAGGAGATTGTCGAGGAAGTTCGTGAACGCAATGCTGGTGATGATCCTGACGAGCTACAGGCGGAAATCGACGAAGCCGTAGCGTGGGTCCGTGCGAATCCTGCTTGATACCAACATCCTGATCTCCGGCGTCCTTATAAAGAACGGAATGCCGGCGAAGCTTGTCGATCTGTGGCTGGAGCGCAAGCTGGAGCTTGTTACGTCTCAGCTGCAAATCGATGAAGTGCAGGGCGTTCTGGCACGGCCAAAGATCGCAGGGCGTATCGCGCCTGGGGAGGCGGAGCATCTGCTGGAGAATCTCGAAAAAGAAGCGATCTGGGTAGCGGACTTACCCGTGGTCAATGTCTCCCCTGATTCGGACGACAATCTCATTTTGGCAACGGCGATTGCCGGCAAGGCGGCGCTGATCGTCTCTGGTGATCGCGTCGGTATGCTGGATTTGAAGGCAGTCTCAGGCATCCCGATTGTGAGCGCGAGAGAGGCCGTCGAGCGTCTTGGTCTTGGTGACGACAAATAGCTGACGGGCGGACAACCAGTTGGCTAGTCATCCAGGGTGAAGCCCACCTTCACGGTGACTTGCCAGTGCCCCACCTTGCCGCCATCTTGAATGTCACCACGGGTTTCGGTGACGACAAACCAGCGCATGTTGTGCACGGATTTGGCGGCCTTGGCCAAAGCGTTCTCCACCGCCGCCTCCATGCTTTTGGTGGAGGTTCCGGTGAGTTCGATCATTTTGTAGACATGGTCAGTCATGTTGCACCTGTGGGGTTGGAATCAAGGGGAGTGGGTATGCAGCCCATGGTAAGCAGTGAGAGGTAGAAGGTGAAGCCTATGTGACCTTGACCACCTGCGTTCCAGCAATGAAGTCGTGAACGCAGCGTCGGTCGGCGCGAAAAATGAACAGGGCGTCGACCAGCCTGAATATTGGGACCAAACCCAAGAGGTAGGGAACAAGGGTTCGGGCCCACAAGATCCGCTCGGCGGTGGTTCGGGAGCCATTAAGGTCGACAATGCGAATTTTCAAAGCGAGTTTGCCTATGGTTTGACCACAGGTGACCAGCAGGTAGCCGTTGAACAATAGGTAGATGAGAAAGCCAATGAAGGTGAATACGACGTTGGATAAGGACGACTGAAACAGGCGGAAAAACCATGATTCTTGGTCAGTGATATCTTCTAGCTCTATGAACCAGGCAGCCAGGATGAGGGGGACCATGATGATAATGGTGTCAAGGACATAGGCGCCCAGACGAGCCCCGCGGCTGGCAAGTTGCAGGTTACTTTCAACTATTGGTTGTTCAAGGTCAGCCTTCGGCGCTGCGTAGGGGTTGTTCAAGCCTTCCGCCATCTGTCTGACTGTAACCTTGTGGGGTAGTCATGCCAGCAGCGGGCAGGTCTTGCGGACCTATGAATTCTTGACCACCTGCGTTCCCGCAAGCATATCGTGCCAGCATCGGTGGTCGGCGCGGAAGATGAATAGAACGTCGAGCAAGCCAAGGAGTGGAATCAAGTCGACCAAGTAGAAGAAGGTAGTCCGTATTCCCAGGATGCGTCCTGCAGGAGTTGGTGAGCCATCCATGTCGACGATCTGAATGCGTAATGCGATCTTGCCGATGGATTGGCCGCGGGTGACCAGCAAGTAGCCATTCAATAGGAAGAACAGGGCGCCGCTGGCCAAAGTGGTCATGGCGTCAAAGAAGTTGGGTACAAACAAGGTGCGTAGCCACGAATCCTCTTCTTCCGATATTGGTTCCGCGTCCATGATCATATAGACAATGAAGGGTAAGGCGATGATGAGGGTGTCAATGACATAGGCGCCCAAGCGGGCCCAAGGGCTAGCCAGTGGCCGGTTACTCTTGACCCTTGGTGGCTCCAGGGCAGCCTTCGGTGTTGCGTAGGGGTTATGCGAGTCTTCCGCCATCTGCGTGACAGTACTCTTGCCAGTCCACAGTGCCAACTACACACTAGTCCCATGCTGCAGACCCTCACCATCCATGACCTGGCCCTCATCCACCGGGCGGAGATCTCCCTGGCCAAGGGCCTGAATGTGATCTCCGGTGAGACCGGTGGTGGCAAGTCCCTCATTATCACCGCCCTCAAGCTGCTGCGCGGTGGTAAGGCTTCCGCCGACATGGTGCGGCACGGCGCCAAGGAGCTGCGGGTGGATGCGGAGTTTCGTTTGGGCGAGGGGGATCGAGCCAAGGCCACCTTGCAGGCCCTGCGCCAGGACTGTGGCGCGCAGGTGGAAGAAGAAGGGCTGCTGTTGCTCACCCGCGTCGTTGATGCTCAGGGTCGCAGCAAGGTGCGCCTCAACGGTCAACCCTCCACCCTGGCCATGCTGCGTCAGGTGGGTGGGTGGCTCTTGGAGATTCACGGCCAGGGCGATTCTCGTGCCTTGATGCGCCCCGAAATCCAATGCGAAACTTTGGATGCCTTCGCCGGTACCCAGGGTCTGCGCCAGGAATTCGCCGCCGCCTTGACCGCCGCCCGAAAAGTGCAGGAGAAGGTGCAGGCGCAACTGGAGCATGAGAGTGAGCGGCTGTCGCGCTTGGAGTTCCTGCGCTTTCAGACCTCGGAGATGGAGGCTTTGGAGATGCAGCCCGGTGAGTTGGCTCGTCTTGTGCAGGAGCATGCACTCATGGCCCACGTGGATCGCCTGCGGGAATTGCTCAACGAGAGTTTGCTGGGGCTGCAGGATGGCGAGCCGGCAGCTTCGGATCTGTTGGCCCAGGCAGAACGTGCCTTGACTCAGGCGGCTGGTATTGACAAGCAATTGGCGGAGGCCGAGACCATGGTCAGTGATGCCGCCATGCAGGTGGCGGAGGCCTGCCGCCTGTTGCAGTCCGGACTGGGTCGTTTGGATCTGGACCCGGCGCGCCTGCAGCAAGTGGAGGATCGCCTGGCGGAATTGCGCAAGGCCTTGGGCCGCTTTGGTCCCGAAGAGCAGGACTTCTTTTCCCGTCTGCAGCAATGCAAGGCGGAGCTTGTGGAACTGGAGTCACCGGAGCACAGCCCGGAAGAATTGCAGCTGGAGGCGCAGCGTTTGTTGCAGGCGGCCGGCAAGTTGGGGCAGCGATTGACAAAGGCGCGGCGCAAGGCAGCCAAGCCCTTTGCCTCGGCGGTGCAAAAGGAGTTGGCAGGTCTGGGCATGGCGCAGACCGTGTTGCAGGTGGCGATGGGCAGCGATCCGGCGGCGGAGAACCTGCTGCAGGAGGCCAACCTGCATGGCCCGACCATGGTGGATTTTGAAGTGCGCATCAATCCCGGTGAGCCCTTTCGCAGCATGAAGGAAACAGCTTCCGGTGGTGAGATGGCGCGCCTGGTGTTGGCGGTGAAGAAGTGCATTGCTGATCAGGATCGGGTGCCCTTCCTGGTCTTTGATGAGGTGGATGCGGAGATTGGCGGTCGCCTGGGGCTGCAGGTGGGGACCAAGCTGCGGGATGTTTCCCTGCACCATCAGGTCTGCATCGTCACTCACCTGCCACAGGTGGCGGCCTTTGCCGAGACGCACATCCAGGTGGCCAAGACGGTGGTGGAGGGGCGCACCCAGACCCAGGTTCGGACTCTGGATCAAAAGGCTGTGGAACAGGAATTGGCAGCCATGGCGGTGGGTGAGGGAGCCGATGCCTCGGCCATCCAGGAAGCCCGCCGGCTGGTGGCGCGGGCTCGCCAGGCCTAGTTTCGGCTGGGTTTCAGCCTAGTTTCAGGGCTGCCTGGTTGCCGCCTAGTTTCTGGGCGGATCCAAGGCTACAACCTGCCCCAGATCATGGCTGATTTGACCCCCTGCATCCTGGAACGCAAGATTCTCCCCAAAGTCTGGGGAGGCCGTGCCTTGGAGTCTGTCCTGGGCCTGGAACTGCCCGCCAGCGAAGACATTGGTGAGACCTGGGAGCTGTATGACCGCCCCGATGGTTCCAGCAAGATTCGCGGCTCGGATCTGACCCTGCGGGACCTGATGCTGGAGCATTCTGGCGATCTCCTGGGGCGAGGCGTGCGGGCTACCGCCGCCGGCTACTTTCCCCTGCTGCTGAAATACATCGATGCGGCGGACAAGCTTTCGGTGCAGGTGCATCCGGATGATGTCCTGGCCCAGGCCGAGGGAGATGGCGGCAAGGCGGAAGCCTGGGTGGTGTTGCACGCTGGTGCCAAGGCTCGCATTATCCGTGGCTTCAAGCCCGGGGTGAGCAAGGAGGATTTTGCCAAGGTCGCGCACACCGCAGAGGTGGAGGAGCTGTTGCATGCCTTCGCCCCCAAGGCCGGCGACACCATCGATGTGCCCACCGGCACCGTACATGCCATTGGCCCGGATGTGGTGGTGTTTGAGGTGCAGCAGAATTCAGATGTCACCTACCGGCTCTATGACTGGGGGCGTCCACGGGAGACCCACGTGGACAAGGCCCTGAAGGCAACGCGCATCACCGACGACCCGGCCCTGGCGCCAACGCAGCCCATGGAGGGAGGCGGCGAATGGCTGGTGCGCAATGAGTTCTTCCGTTTACGGCGACAGGAATTGTCGGATCCAGCGACCCTGGGCACCGGCGGGATCTTCAAGGTCATCTCGGTGGTGCAGGGTCATGGCAGCTTGGGCTGGCGCAGCGGCGGTCGGCATGAGCCGCTGGTGTTGCGGCAAGGCGATACGGCCTTGGTTCCCGCCAGCACCGGAGCTGTCTACATTTCGCCCATTGGTCGCATGTCCATTCTGGTTTCAGATGTAGAAGGGGTGTTTTAGTTTGGCGGCAAGAAAGAAGAAGGTTTCCAGCAAAAAGGTGAGCAAGAAGAAGGTCACCAAGAAGAAGGTTTATGCCAAGAAGGCCACCGGTAGGCCTGTGGCCAAGAAGAGGACGGTGCGTAAACGCGACTTCCAGACGAAGGCAGTGACCGTCACCCCTCTGGACATCGAAATCGAAGACGATGGTAAGGTGCGGTTGAACAAGTTCCTGGCTTCCGCCGGGATCTGCAGCCGCCGTGCCGCCGATGAGTTGATCCGCAGCGGTCGGGTGGAATTGAATGGTGCGGCCATCACCGCGCTGGGCACCCGCATTGATCCTCATGTGGACCAGGTCATCTTTGATGGCGAAAAGGTCCAGCAGGAAAAGTCAGTCTACGTTCTGTTCAACAAGCCGGTGGGGGTAGTTTGCACCAACGCACGCAATGAGCAACGCGAACGGGTCATCGACTATCTGGATAAGGTGAAGGGTCGGATCTACACCATCGGGCGCTTGGATGCAGAGTCCGAGGGCTTGATTCTGCTTACCAATGACGGCGCTTTGGCGCAGATTGTGGCGCATCCCAGCCATGGCGTAACCAAGCAGTACGCCGTGTTGGTGCGCGGTCGGGTGGAGGACGAAGCCCTGAAGAAGATTCGCGGTGGTGTGTGGCTTTCCGAAGGGCGCACTGGCGGCGCTCGCGTGCAAGTGGAGCGGCGATCCAGTGACCGCACCTACCTGAAGGTGACCATCCAAGAAGGGCGCAACCGCGAACTCCGGCGGGTCTTTGCCAAGATGGGGAATCCGGTGCTGACTCTAAAGCGCATCCGCATCGGAGGTCTAAACTTGCATGGTCTGCGCAGTGGCAAGTTCCGTTTCCTGACCAAGAAAGAAGTGGAAGACCTTTATGCATCGTCTGGGAAGGAGCCAAGCTAATGCTGCCCAAAGTACATGAAGTCAAGCTAGCCAATGGCTTTCGCGCCTTGCTGGTAGAGCGACATTCCTTGCCCATAGTCAGCAGCATGATGTGGTATCGGGTGGGCTCCAGGGACGAGCGCACTGGCGAAACCGGCCTGTCACACTTCTTGGAACACATGATGTTCAAGGGCACGGAAAAGTATGCCAAGGGTGAGATAGATCAGCTCACCAGCATCATGGGAGGTAGCAACAATGCCTTCACCGACAGTGATGTCACTGCCTATTACTTTTCCATGGCCTCGGACCGCTGGCACACAGCGCTGGAGATTGAAGCCAGCCGCATGCGGGGTTGCCTGTTGGATGAAAAGGAATTCCTGGCGGAAAAGAATGTGGTGTTGGAAGAGTTGGCCATGGGCGAAGACGACCCTTGGCATTCTCTCTACCTGGCCACCGACAGTCTGGTCTATCAGGTGCATCCCTACCATCACCCCATCATCGGCTGGCGCCAGGATGTGGAGGATGTTTCAGTGGATACCATGCGCGCCTACTACCAGCGGAACTATGGGCCCGACCGGGCTTTCATGGTGGTGATGGGGGATATGGATGTAGGGCGCACCGAAGCCAAGATTCGCAAGTTGTTCGCTGGCATAAAGCCCACTGGCGAGGAGCGGCCACTGGTATTGACGGAGCCCAGGCCCCGTGGTGAGCGTCGCTGTGTGATTCGCGCGCCGGGTGAAATCACTCGCATGGCCATCGCCTTTCAAACCTGTCGCATGGGTTCGGAAGAGGATTTTGTCTGTGATGTGATGACTGCAGTGCTGGGCGCTGGCCGCAGTTCACGCCTGCACAAGCGCTTGGTGCAGGATATGCAGATTCTCACCGATGTCTCGGTGAACAACGAAAGTCGGATGGATCCCGGCGTCTTCTGGATCAGTTGCGAATTGCGTCAAGGGGTGCGACCGGAACAAGTGGAGACGGTTATCCGCGAAGAACTGGAGCGCCTGAAAACCGAATCCGTGTCCGCTGCTGAACTGCGCCGGGCTCGCACCCAGTTACAGACCAGCTTCTTGTTTGAAGAAGAAACCACTTTGGACGCCGCCATGAAGATTGGTCGTTTTGAAGCGCAGTCGGCTGCTGGCTACAAGCAACTGGCGGATATTCCCGGTGTGTTTGCCACTGTGGATAGTCGTCGCATCCGGGAAGTGGCACGACGTTACCTGCATGCGGATGCTTGGAACGTGGTTTGGTCCTTGCCGCAAAACAATGGGCTGACGACAAAGGTCAAGAAGAAGAAGAAGGCGGGCGGCCGTAAGAAAGTGGCCAAGAAGCCGGTTTTGAAGGCTGGCAAGAAGGCGGTTCTGAAGGTCGCCAAGAAAGTTGCGAAGAAGCCGGCAAAGAAACCTGCCAAGAAAGTCAGCAAGACGAAGGTGGGCAAGAATGGGAGCTAAGCCAGCCAAGCAAGCGGCGCATAAACCGTCCAATGTGCAGCTGAAAATCGGCGAGCGTCAGTGTCGCAATGGCTTGACTTTGATGGCGGTGCAGAATCCAGGTGTGCAGACCTTTGCCGTTGGTGTGGTTTTCGACGTGGACGTTCGCGATGAGGCGTCTGGGCAGGAGGGCGTTGCCAATCTGATGGCTGACTGTTTGGAGGAAGGGACCAAGAAGCACAATGCGGTGCAGTTGGCCGAAGCCATCGAAGATCTGGGTGGCAGTCTGGACGGCAGTTCGTCCGGCGGATCCATGCAATGCCCGGCAGCGGTGAACCGCAAGGCCATGGGCTTGTTGGTGGAAATGCTGCGGGAACCGGCCTTCCCCGTCCGGGAAGTCAAACGCGTGCAGCAGGAGGTGTTGGCCGAGATCAAGGCGGACAAAGCTGATCCCCGCACGGTGGCCAGCCTGCGTTTCCGCAAGGAAGTCTATGCCCGGCATCCCTTTGGTCGCCCGGTGCGCGGCACCAGCAAGAGTATCGCCGCCTGCACTCCCGCTGATTTGCGACGCTTTCATCGGCAATGGTTTGTGCCGGGCAATGGCTACGTGGCGGCTTCTGGGCCGGCAACCGTAAAGGAGACCCTGGATCTTCTGCAGTCCAACTTCCGCGGCCTGCGGGGCCCATCGGTGCAGCACCAGCGCCCCACTGCGCCAAACATGCCGAAGGAAAAGCGCAGCATCCACATTCCCATGGATCGGGCGCAGGTGCATGTGTTCCTTGGCCACCCGGGCATTCGCCGCAACCATCCGGACTTCTATGCCCTGTCGGTGATGGATCACATCCTGGGTTCAGGTTCAGGCTTCACCGCCCGCATTCCCAAGCGACTGCGGGATGCGCAGGGGCTTTGTTACAGCGTGCATGCTTCCATCACCTCCTCTGCCGGCGAGGAGCCGGGTTGTTTCTCTGCCTACATTGGCACTTCGCCGGAACACCGGGAAAAAGCGATCCAAGGCTTTCTGGAAGAGATTCAGCGCATGCGTGACGATCTCTGCACTGCCAAGGAGTTGCAGGATGTGCAGGACTATCTCACCGGCAGCTTTGTCTTTGCCTTGGAGAGGAACACCAACCTGGCCCTCTATGTGGTTCGCGCCAAGCGCTTTGACCTGGGCTTCGATTACCTGCACAAGTATCCCGACCTCATCCGTTCGGTGACGCGGGAAGACCTGCGTCGGGTGGCGCAGACTCATCTGCATCCGGACAAGATGGTTGTGGTGAGCGCCGGGGCAGGCTAGCCAAGCTGATTGGCCGAGCTAGGTGGCGCTCTTTTGCGCCTCGCCCTTGAGTGAGGCCGGCTTATTCGTTGCCAGCTCAGCCGTAGCTTGTGCCGGTGGTTCAGCTGGCGGCTTGGGGAAGCGGATGGCGTGGCCGAAGATGTAGTTCACCATGGGTAACCCCAGGATCAGGCCCCAGACGCCGAACAGCTTGCCGGCAATGGTGAGCACGATGAGCACCACTACTGCGTTCATGCGCAGGTGATGGCCGAAGACCTTGGGATTGAGGAAGTAGGCCTCAATGAAGTGGATCAGCAGGATCAGGCCGATGGCAATGAACATCATCTTGGCCCCGTCTTCTTGCAGGGCCACCAGGCAGATGGGCACGGAGCTGAGGAAAACGCCGGCCACCGGAATGAAGCTGCAGAAGAAGACGATGGTGCACAGGAACACCAGGTTCGGCAGGCCCATGAAGTAGATGCCGATGCCGGTGAGGACGGTGTTGATGATGGCAATGATGAGCTGGGCTTCCAATGCCCGGCCCAACACCTTGGCGAAGTCCCGAATGGTATGGGCCACTTCGCTGTAGATGAATCCCACCTTGGTGCCCGCCAGCCCTTCCACACCTTGGGTGAGTTTGCGCAGGTCCAGCACAATGAGGAAGGAGAACAGCAGGGATAACAGGAAGGCGGAGCCATAGCTCAAGATGGTGCCACCCAAGCCAAAGAGAGTCGTGGTGACGTCGCTGAGCAAAGCGTCTGAGCCCTTTTCGCCGCCGCCGAATGAGTTCTTGATGATCTCTTCCAGGATGGGTTTGCGGGGCTCCTGGCTTTTCGGCTCGGTGCCAGGCCCTGTACCAGGCCCAGTACCCTCGGAGTCCGGACCATCCTTCTTGGGCTCTACCTTCTCCTCTAGCAGATGCCGCAGCGGTTGCACTTCATCCATCAGGTCATAGATGGCGTTGTCTACCTGGCTGGTGTATGTGTCCCAGTTGCTGATGAAGGTCTGGGTCTGGGTTTTCACCCGCGGTGTAATGAAGTAGCCGGTGGCTGCCAGGGCCCCCAGGAACACTACGAAAACCAGGATCACCCGGGCGGTTCGGCTCTTGATCCGATGCGCTAGCCCATGCACCCCGTGAGCCTGGATGTGGCTGAAGACAAAGGTCAGGAAGATCAGCAGGAAGAAGGGCTGCAGGATGTAGAGGATGCCAATGAACAGACCCCACACGAAGATGCGGGTGCCCAGGGAAAAGATGCGATCCCATGGGGCAGGTAGGCTTTGGAACTTCTCCGACTTCGGCATGCTCCCTTTCTATCGAATGCGGGGGGGCTGACCCTTGTGTTCTCCAGCAAATTTCTGCTAGCAGCAGGAATCTCCCCCATCAGCGGTGGTCCGGTAGTCCTGTCCCTTGGTCTCCCGCGGGCTGCGCAGGGCAGAACTCCGGCAACCGAAGGACTTGGCATCGGCCAGGGGAATTTCTTCGCGCGGGGCGATGGGGGTGAACTGCCCGGCATAGGGCGCCCGCTGCAATAGCTTGAAGGTCTTGTCGCAGACCGCCATGCGCTGGCCGCGCACAAAGGCATGGCCGTCGTCGTCATGTACCCTGCTGAAGGGGCCGTTGTAGACCAGGGCCTGATTGCGCTCCAGGCAGGGGCCCTCCTTGCCCTTGAATGCCTGCACGGTCACTGAGCGAAACTCGATGCCATTCACTGTGCGCCAGGGCTGTTCGTCTCGCTTCACCATCTCCACCCCATGGAATCCGGCTTGGGCAAAGGCTTCCAAGAACAGGTCTTCTCGGTAGGCGCCGCTGATGCAGCCGGACCAGAGATCCTCGTCTTGCTGCATGGCCAGGGGAATGTCCTCGTCGGAGACAATGTCACTGATGGCAACCCGCCCGCCGGTCTTCACCACCCGGTAGATTTCGGCAAAGAGCTGGGCCTTGTCCTGCGGCCGCACCAAATTCAGCACGCAGTTGGACAGCACCACGTCCACCGACTCGTCGGCGATCATCGGTTGTTTGGCCCGCAGGTCATCTTCCATCTGCCGCATTGAAAGCCAGCGCTCGGTGCTGGCAACCGGCTCGGCGGCCAAGGCCTTCTCCAGCCGGTCCAGGTCCAGCTTCAGGTCCTGGATCATGCCTCGCCGGTAGGAAACATTGTCGAAGCCCACCTTCTTGGCGATGTCGTCGTGGTGTTGACGAGCCAGGCCCAGCATGTCCAGGTTCATGTCCACGCCGATGACCTTGCCCTTGGGCCCGGCGATCTGGGCGGCGATCCAGCAGATCTTGCCTGCCCCTGAACCCAGGTCCAAAACCACGTCCCCTTCCTGCACGTAGGGGGTGGGGTCGCCACAGCCGTAATCCCGCTCCAGGATCTCCTGGGGGAGCACCTTAAGGTGCTGGGCATTGAAGGAGACCGGGCAGCAGAGGGCCTCTTCACGGGCCTGGGCACCGGCTGAATAACGGGAGATAACGGCGGCTTCGGGGTTCTGCACCATGATGGGAAAGGGGGTCGGGAAGGGGGGATACCGGGGGGTAAGGGGAATTCAGGGGGAGACGGCGCCATCTTACGATAGCAGCCGCCAGGGGAGCAGATTTCTTGTAGCTTTCTCGGTGGGGCTTAGCGCTTCTGCACGGGCTTCCGGTGCTTGCGGACTGCCTTGCGTGCTTCCGGCCGGCTCACCTTGCCATCGTCATTACGGTCCAGCCGATCATGCACCCGCTTGGCCCGGCGCAGCTCACCACCGCTGACCTTGCCGTCGTCGTTGGTATCCACCCGGTTCTTGACCCGCTTGGCCCTTTGCAGCTCCAGGGGGCCAACCCGGCCGTCATTGTTGCGGTCCGCCCAGTCTTTGACTTTCTTGGCCCGACGCAGTTCGCCTGGGCTCACCTTGCCGTTGTCATTGGTGTCGATGCGATCTTTGATCCTTTCCCGCCGGGCCTGCATGAGTTGCCGCATCAGGACAGCAGCACCCCGGTGTTCTTCCTGGTTCAGCTTGCCATCGCCATCCTTGTCCGCTTCTTTGCGGATCCGCATGGCGACTTTAGGGTGCTCCTCCACCCAGGCCTTCATGCGGACCTTATGGATTTTTTGCGCTTGTCGCTGTTTCGCATCTGCTCCCTCGGTGCCCTGCTGAGCAGCCAGTGGCAGGCTGAGGCCGGTGGCGAAGAGGAGTGCGTAGGCAAAGGTGAATTTAGACATGGATCATCCCCTAGATTGGTTTCGGGCATGATCGTCAGTGGTCTGTACAATTCTTGAGCAGATGCTAGAAAACTACACACTATGCTCTGTGTGGGCCTTGGCATGGTAAAGAGCACGGCAAAGAGCACGGCATGAAACTATTGGTCATCAACCTTGTGGGGATGCGCCCCAAAGATCTGGTCCATGCTCCCAGGATGCGTGAGCTGGCGGCGCAGGGTTTTGTTGCCCCCATGGATACGGTGTTTCCGGCGGTGACCAGTACGGTACAGGCCAGCTTCCTCACTGGCACCACTGCCAAAGAACACGGCATCGTCGCCAATGGCTGGTACTTCCGCGACCTGGCGCAGGTGATGTTCTGGCGGCAGGCAAATCAACTGGTGCAGGGAGACAAGGTCTACAACCTGGCCCGGCAACGGGACCCGGGCTTCACCTGCGCCAAGATGTTCTGGTGGTTCAACATGTATGCGGATGTGGCGCAATCGGTGACGCCACGGCCGGAATACCATGCGGATGGTTTGAAGAAGCCGGGCCTCTACTCCCATCCCGCCTTGCTGCAGGAGGAGTTGCAGTCCCGGCTGGGGCCATTCCCGCTATTCAACTTCTGGGGGCCGGCGGCGGACATCCGCTCCAGCCGCTGGATCGTCGACGCTTCCCTGCAGGTAATGCAGGAGCATGACCCCAAGTTGATGCTGACCTACCTGCCGCATCTGGACTATGACCACCAGCGCTTCGGGCCGGACGATCCGCGAAGCCATGGGGCGGTTGCTGAAGTGGATGCTGAAGCAGGTCGACTGGCGGATGCGGCCCTGGCCAAGGGTGCGCAGGTCATGGTGTTGTCGGAGTACGGTATTGAAGAAGTGTCGCAGCCGGTGTTCTTGAATCGCCATCTGCACCGTCGGGGTTACTTGCAGGTGCAGGAGACCAGCCATGGCCAGTTGTTGGATGCTGGTGCCAGTCGGGCCTTTGCTGTGGTAGATCACCAGGTGGCCCACGTTTACGTTCGGGATGCCGTCGACCTGAGCAAGGTGCAAAAGAGCTTGGCGGGGCTTCCCGGGGTGGCCGAGGTGCTGGATCGACAGGGGCAGCAGGCCCTGCACATCGACCATCCGCGCAGTGGCGAGTTGGTTTGTGTGGCGGAGCCGGGCTGTTGGTTTGCCTACCACTACTGGTTGGACGAAAGCCGCCGGCCTGACTTCGCCAACACGGTGGACATCCATCGCAAGCCTGGCTACGACCCAAGCGAATTGTTCCTGGATGCAAAGCTCCGCTTCCCCAAACTGCGCATCGCCAAGAACCTGGCGAAGAAGAAACTGGGTTTCCGCTACCTGATGGACGTTATCGGCACCGATCCTTCCCTGGTGCGGGGTAGCCATGGCCGCCTGCTGGAAGATGCCCAGGCCGGCCCCTTGTTCCTGTCATCCAGCAAGGAGGGGGCGGCGGATCGGGTCTCGGCCCTTTCAATCCAGCAGCGGATTTTGGACGCCTGCAGGTAAACACGGACGGCAAAATCCCGCTTTGGAATGCCTGCGCGCTTAAAATTTGATCTAGATTAACTACCTATACTGTCCCACTACCGCCTTGAGTACTAACGATCTAGTGCAGTCTGCTGCATTGTTCAATTGATTAGATCTGAACTCGATGCCCTAAACAATCCTGACTATCACCCGCATCTATTGCAGGTAGCTCATGAAAAGAATTCTCATGCACTCGTTCAATCGGCTATCGATTTACAGTCTCCCCCTTTTGCTCGGCCTGACAGGCTGCGGTGGCGGCGGCGGTGGCGGCGGCGGTGGCACGGGCGGAAGCAATCCAGTTCGTATTGCACGCTATGCCCTGGTGGCAGACACGACGAACAACAGCGTCTCATCCTATGTAGTCAACAACTCGACCGGTCGCTTGCGGTATATCGATACGGTCGTTGCCGGTAATAATCCCCGCGCCGTTACTGTTGATCCGAGCGGGCAATATGCCTATGTGGCGAACAATAGTAGCGCCAATCTCTCACAATATTCTATCGGCACTGATGGCAGCCTTACGCCGATGACATCCCCAACGGTTCCGTCCGGGTCGCAACCCTTCTCGATTTACGTCGATCCGGCCGGGCAGTATGCCTACTCAGCGAACGCGGGCAGCAACGACGTCTCGCAGTACAGCATCGGTGTGGACGGCAGTCTCACACCGATGGCAACGCCCACGGTCGCGGCCGGGTCGACGCCGACCGACATTGCCGCAGATCCAGGCGGGCAGTATGCCTATGTGGCGAACTTTGGTAGTGACGATGTCTCGCAATACCACGTCGCTATGGACGGCAGTCTCACACCGATGGCAACGCCCACGGTTATGGCCGGCGACGGCCCCCGTTCCGTCAGAGTAGATCTGAACGGTCGTTATGCCTACGTCGCGAACATTTTCAGTGACGATGTCTCGCAATTCAGCATCGGTACCGATGGCAGTCTCACGCCGATGCCTACGCCGGTGGTTTCGGCGGGCGCAGGTCCCCTATCCATAGCCTTCGGTCCGGGCGAACAGTATGCCTATGTTGCGAACCAGAACAGCGACGACATCTCGCAATACCTCGTCGGTGCGGACGGCAGCCTCACACCGATGGCAACTGCCACGGTCGCGACCGGGACGACGCCCCGCGCAGTCACTGTCGATCCAAACGGGCAATACGCCTACGTGGCGAACCAGGTTAGTACCAACATCTCGCAATACCGGATCGGTGTGGACGGCAGCCTCACGCCAATTGCTCCTGGCACAGTTGCCGCGCGAGGTGCGCTGGTTTCCATCGCATTGAGTAATGGCGCTAGCTCGGCAGTTGCAGTGCCAAAATATGCCTACGCGGCAAGTCCGTTCGGTACCCAAGTTGTGTCGCAATACCGGATCGGTGCGGACGGCAGCCTCGCGGCGCTGGCAACACCTACGGTTGTGGCCGGGGTGACGCCAAACTCCGTCACCGTCGATCCAAGCGGGCAGTATGCCTACGTGGCGAACAGGGGAGGCAACATCTCGCAGTACCGCATCGCCGTTGACGGTGACCTCACGCCGATGACACCCCCCGTGGTCGCTGGCGTGGCGGAACCCTACTTTATAGCAGTTGATCCAAGCGGGCAGTACGCCTACGTGGCAAATCTCGGCAACGTCTCGCAATACGACATTGGCACGGATGGCGGTCTTACACCGATGACACCCTCCTCTGTTTCAGCCGGTTCCCAACCCATCTCGGTTACCGTCGATCCAAGCGGGCAGTACGCTTATGTGGCGAACGTGAACAGCAACACCATCTCGCAATACCTCGTCGGCTCAAATGGCAGCCTCACACCGATGGCAATCCCCACTGTCACGGCCGGCACCAATCCCACCTCCCTCTCCGTTGATCCGAGTGGACAATACGCATATGTGTCGAACGAGCTTAGCAACGACATTTCGCAATACCGCATCGGTGCGGATGGCAGCCTCGCGCCGATGACGCCCGCCACAATCACGGCCGGGACGCAGCCTACCTTCGTCGTCATTGACCAGAGCGGGCAGTATGCATATGTGGCAAACGTGGTTAGCAACAACGTCTCGCAATACCTCATTGGTACGGACGGCAGCCTCACGCCGATGACACCCGCCACTGTCGCGACCGGGACGGATCCCCGTTCCATAGCCGTTGATTTGAGCAATCAATACACCTTCGTGGCGGACTCAGCCAATGGCACCATCTCGCAATACCTCGTCGGCTCGAATGGCAGCCTCACACCGATGGCAATCCCCATAATCACGGCCAGTGGCTTTCCCCTCTCGATCACCCTCACCGGCAGCTGGCAGTAGGCGAGCAGTGCCTTGGGAAAGGCCGGCCCCTTGTTCCTGTCATCCAGCAAGGAGGGGGCGGCGGATCGGGTCTCGGCCCTTTCAATCCAGCAGCGGATTTTGGACGCATGCCGGTAAAAGTTCTGTTGTACCTGTCCCATCTGCTCTCCTGGCTCTACACCTGCCCGACCTTCTCGCCTTCTGGCTAGGAATGCGCAGTAGTGCGGGTTTGTGCGGGGGCCAGGGTCGGGTACAATGCCGTCAATCATGAAAGCATCCGTACTCGCACAGGCCATGGCCGTTATGGCCCTGGTATCTTCAATCCCCGCCCAGGGTCTGGTAGCCATGGAGGCTGCCGCCAAGGAGGGTCGTTACCTGTTCGTGTTCTTCTACAAGCAGGAAGACCAGAAGACCAAGCAGTTGCGGCAGGTCTTCGACACTGCCCTGGCCAAGGTCAAGGACCGGGCCAAGACCGTGGCTGTGGCCATCAAGGATCCCGAGGAGAAGGCCATCGTCGACAAGTTCAAGGTCTCGCGAGCGCCCATGCCCCTGGTTCTGGCCCTGGCGCCCAATGGTGCCGTCACCAAGGGACTGCCGCTGAAGTTCAGCGAGGAACAGCTTTTGGCCTGCTTTGTCGGTCCGGCCATGGCCAAGAGTATGAAGGCCTTGCAGGACGGCAAGTACGTGGTCCTGTGCGTGCAAAACAAGGAGACCGAGGCCAACGATGCGGCCCTGGCGGGCGTAAAGGGATTCGCTGCCGCCAAGGCCTTCGCCGGCAAGGTGGTGACTGTCATGGTGGACCCCGCGGATGCGGCTGAGGCCGAGACCCTGAAGACGTTCAAAGTGGATACCAAGAGCAAGAAGGCGCTGACCCTGTTGTTGGCTCCGCCGGGCAAGGTGGTGGTCAGGTTCACCGGTGGCACCAAGAAGGCGAAGTTCATCGCTGCCCTGGAAGACGTGGATTGCTGTCCCGGCGGAATTTGAAACTAGGACGATAAGCGGGGGCCCGGGCGGCCCCCGGTAGATTGAGGACCATCACATGCGGCTACGCACCTTGGTTTGGCGGGAGATCTTCGAGCGCAAGCGCCAGTTGGCCACCAGCTTCCTGGCCATCCTGCTGGGCATCACCGCCATCGTTGCCATCAAGAACATCACCTTCTTCTCCGAGAAGGCGGTGGCCCGGGAGCTGGACTCCCTGGGAGCCAACATCCTGGTGTTGCCCAAGTCGGCCTCGGTGCAGGACTACTACAGCGCCGACATGCAGGACGAGGAGATTCCAGAGGAATACGTCACCCGCCTGATCATGTCGGACCTGGAGGGCTTGGACAACCTGTCGCCCAAGCTCTCGGTGCCGGTCACGCTGCAGGACCGGAACTTCACCCTCACGGGCATCCTCCCCAAGAGCGAGTTTCAGGCCAAGGCGGCCTGGGGCGGTGCGGGGATCTTCTCCCGACCCATCGGCTGCGGCGTGGTGGGTGAGGGAGAGGAGAAACCGGTGGCCAAGGAGACCCTGGTGCGCAAGCGGGTGATCGAGACCCTGGAGCTGGACCAGGTGCTGATCGGTGCGGACGTGGCTGCCCTGCTGGGACTGGAAGCCGACACCAGCCTGGAGATCTTGGGCCAGCCCTTCACCATCACCGCCGTCCTGCCGGAAACCGGCACGGTGGATGATGCGCGCATCTTTGCCCACTTGCACACGGTGCAGCGCCTGACCAACAAGGGCGAGGTGGTCAACGCCATCGAGATCGTGGGCTGCTGCAACGAGATCTTTGCCGGCCTGGTCTCCAAGGTGAACGCCCTGTTGCCGGATGCCCGCGTGGTCACCATCACCCAGGTGGTTAACACCCAGGTCAAGACCAACCAGATGATGGCGAATCTGTCGCTGGTGTTCCTGGCGGTGATCGTGCTCATCGGTGGCGTCAGCATCGCCAACTACATGTATGCCAATGTCTACGAGCGGCGCCGGGAGATCGGCACCTTGATGGCCCTGGGGGCAGGCTCGCCCCTGATCCTGAAGATGTTCCTGCTCAAGGCCCTGCTGCTGGGCCTGGTGGGCGGCTTGGGAGGCTATCTCCTGGGCACGGTCCTGGCGGTGACTCTGGGCCCGCGGTTGGCCGGCATCACGGTACTGCCCATGCCGGCCCTGGCATTCTGGGGCCTGGGCCTGTCCCTGGCCATTGCCCTGGCGGCCAGCTACTTTCCCGCCCGGCGGGCAGCCAATCTGGATCCCTGCACCACTCTTCAGGAGCTCTGACCCATGCTCAGTCTGGAAGGTGTCAGCAAGGAATACAGCATGCGCGGCAAGACCGTGCGGGCCCTGGACAGCACCACCCTGAACATCGAAGCCGGGGAGTTCATCGCCGTGGTGGGACCCAGCGGTTGCGGCAAGAGCACGCTGCTGCTCATCCTGGGCGGCATGCTCTCGCCCTGTTCGGGCCGGGTCTTGTTGGACCAGCAATCCATCTACGATCTGCCGCCCCAGCAGCGTGCCCGCCTGCGCAAGGAGAACATCGGCTTCGTCTTTCAGACCTTCAACCTGGTGCCCTACCTCTCTGCCCTGGAGAACGTGCAGGTGCCCCTGCTGCTGGCCGGTGCCGGTGAGCAGGAGCAGCAGGACAAGGCGGCTGCCCTTCTGGAGCGGCTGGGACTGAGTGACCGCCTGGACCACAAGCCGGCAGAACTCAGTGTGGGCCAGCAGCAGCGGGTGGCCCTGGCCCGGACCATGGCCAATGATCCGGCTATCGTGTTGGCGGACGAACCCACCGGCAACCTGGACCCGGATACCCGTACTGAGATCATGTCCCTACTGGCGGAACTCCACGCCGAGGGCCGCACAGTGGTGATGGTGACCCACGATCCACAGGCGGCGCAGCGGGCGACCCGGACCCTGAGGTTGCAGGCGGGTCGCATCCTGATGCTGCTTCTGTTCTTCGTCTTCGGCACTCTTGCTGGCTGACTTTTAACAGGGCGAGTTCAATTCACGACCTCGTCGATGGAATTGAAGCCATAGACGGGAGGGACGCCAGAAAGGAACTCTGTCGCCAGGCTCTCGCTCTCCAATAGCAGCTTGCCGTTGTCGATGATCTTCTCTTGCCGTAGCTCCTGAACCCATTCAATGATTCGGTCAATCGTCGGCACTGCCAAGCCGAGTTGGTCGGCCATCCACTTCGCAATGCAGAGGCCGTAATGGATGTCGTCCGTGAAGAAACGGTGGTTCGTGTCAATTGTCCACTCGCCGTTCTCCTTATGCACGGTGGGTGGTTTGATCGCCCCCAAGGTCTGCGATGTGACGAAAGACTCCCGGACATCCGTGTTCTCCGATTGGTACGACAAGCGCTCGAGCGTCAGGTAGTCCAGCATGTAGGTGAAATCCTTATCTGGATACCTGACTTTGATGGCATCGCGGATCTTGGAATAGTCTCCGTCCAGCTGTCGCAAGATGTCAGCCGACCTCTCGTCGAAGTCACGGTAGAAGTACGGTATGTCCTCCTTCTGAGCCCAGCTGCCTCCGTGGGTGAGGAACAGGCCGTAGCAGCGCGAGGGGTGGATGATCTGATTGTCCACGGAGAGGGTGAGCGACAGGAAGTTGGCGGATTGCCGGAAGGCGCCTTTCTTCATCCACCGCTCGCAAATGTTCTTCAGAAACAGATCGTTGAGGGGACGGAACTGTTCCGGCGGCGACACCGCCACAACATTAACTTCCTTGCAGCCGTAGGTCACCCCCACCTTGCCGTACTCGACAACGCGGCAGATCCACGGGATTAAACCCACGGCGAAGGTGGTGACGTTGTTCAGATCGAACTTGTTCTCAATCTCGGTCACCATCCAGTTAAACCCCCCCTGCCCGTAGATGGTGCCGATGAATACTTCCTTGTTCTTGTCCAAATGCGGGGCGAGGTCGTGAAGTGCGATGCGGTACTTACACACCGGCATGCAAAGAACGATGAAGTCGGCCTGGGGAATGACTTCGGCTGGCTTGTCACTGATCTTAGTCAGAGAGCCCTTGAACGTTTCTTCCAGTTCTCCGTGGGGCGAATGTAGCTGCAGCTCTACCTCGTGCGACCATTCCGCGGGCCTCCGTGTGAGGATGTTGACCTTGAAATCGGCCCCGGACAGGAAGGGGATCAGAACGTGTGCACTGCTCCCACCGCCAACGATCGTAACCAACTGTTTCTCTCGTATTGCCATCGCGTATCGTGGAGTGAAAACGAATTGCGTCTATCTGCCCCGGAGTACCTGGAGGAACCAGTCTACTCGTCAAGAGACCTTTGATGTGCTTGACAGCGAGATTCTACGCGGCGTTTTCCGGGAATAGACCATTGTGCCTACCGAAAACGCCATCCTGCCCTGAGAGTACGCTTATTTGCATCACAGAAACAGGAAGTAATGATCGGTTGTCGAATTCTCAACCGAATGGCGCAACTTGGATGCCTGCCGCGGTACACATTCACTAAACACAAGCCTGTACAATCCCAAACCATGCTCAGTTTCGATTTGTGCAGCAATGCCGCTTATTCTTCGAATGCGCTAGTGGTGTGATGCGCTCTGTTGGGGCATTTTCAGTGCAGCGCGTGCGCGACCGACTTTTTCGAGGATCTCGTCGGCGGCCTTGGTCCAAACAATCGGCTTCGGATCGTCGTTGTGGTTATCGATGTAGTCCATGATTGCTTTCTTGAGTTGAGGGACGCTGCGAAACGCGTCGCGCTTCAGGCGTTTTTGATCAAGATTGCGGAAAAACCCCTCCACGATATTGAGCCACGAGCTGCTTGTCGGGATGAAGTGCATGTGGAATCGCGGATGGCGCTTCAGCCACCGCTTAACCTTCTCATGCTTGTGTGTGGCGTAGTTGTCGGCGATGACGTGCAGATCGAGTTCAGCTGGAGTTTGCTCGTCGATCATTCTCAGGAACTTGATCCACTCCTGATGTCGATGTCGCTTCATGCAGGTTGCGATCACTTCGCCGTGACCCAACTCGATCGCGGCGAACAAGGTGGTTGTTCCGTTCCTCTTGTAGTCATGAGTCATCGTGCCGCATCGGCCCTTGACCAGTGGAAGGCTCTTCTGGGTCCGATCGAGAGCCTGAATTGACGTCTTTTCGTCCGCGCTAAAGACGAGTGCATTCTCGGGTGGATTCAGGTAGAGACCTACCACATCGCGCAGCTTCTCTTCGAACCGAGAATCGTTGCTGACCTTGAACGTCTTCACCAAGTGAGGTTTCAGACCGTTGGCCTTCCATGTGCGGTGGACCATCGACTGCGTGATTCCCATCTCCTCTGCAAGGAGTCGCGTGCTCCAGTGTGTCGCGTTCGCGGGGATCTCTTGCGTAGTCATGCGGATGATCTCACTCTCAACTTCCTCGTTCGCACGGGGACGACCTCCCCGAGGAAGGTCCTTCTCTATACCAGTGAGGCGATGCTCGCTGAAGCGGTTTCGCCAACGCCCCACAGTGTGTCGCTTGACCCTCATCTCCTCAGCTATATCCGCATTCGAGTAGCCATCAGCGGCAAGAAGGATCATTCGGGCTCGCTGAGCTTGCCTCACCGAAATTCTCCGACTGCGTGACCAATTCGTCAGGGTGCTTCGCTCGCTCTTGGTAAGTTGAATCTCTACTGCAACGCGCATCGTCTTGCCTCCAACGATACCTACGCACCGCAAGCGTAGGGAGGCTTAATATAAAGGCCTACTAATTCTGCGTCATACCACTAGATCTTTACCCGCCACCAACCCTCAGGTCCAAAGCATTGCTCAAGCCAGTCCACGGCCCGTTTGTTGGGCAGAGGATGTACCACTGCATGCACAGCGGGGCGGCGCAGAGGCCTGGGTCGCCGGGGATGGGGGTGTGCAGCCGAATGGCACCGCCGCACTGATTTGAGCTTCCCAGTAAGAAGGGGCCCAGGGCCACAAGCCCAGGACCATTCAGGTTCAGATGTACTGGACCGCAGAGTCCCGGCAGCTTCACACCACTGGTACAGGAACCCAGAGACAAGACGGCGAAGGCCAGGTTGTTGCCCGGCGCGCCGCGCAGGGCAAAACCAAAGTGGGGGTTGCCCAGGGCCAGGTCACCACCAAAAGTGAGTAGCTCCATGTTGTTGCAGGGACCACAGGCCTGATGCAAACAGCTCTTGCCCACTTGCCTGGCATGGCCGCCGGGGACCACCGCCAGACCTTGCCAGTTATCACTGCTGCCATGCTTGCAGCAACCCCGGTCCACATACCGACCCTGCGTCGGATAAGTGAGTCTTAGTGTCCGGTAGGTCTGACCATCCGAGGCGTACAACTGCTGCGAGCAGGCGTCGTAAGCCAGACCGGTGATGGCGTGGAAGGGAATGTCACTGCAAGAGGGCAGGTGAATCACTGCCACATCCGTACAAGGGTCACTGAGCTTCACCACATGTAGGGCATTCGAGTAGCCGGCAAAACCCTGGATGGAAGTACTATAGTACAGCAAGCCCCGAGCTTCGTCGTAGGCCAAGCCCATGGCTCGTCCTGGTTCAGTAGTGGATTGCAGCTTTCGCGAGCAGTCACGTTTGAGTGGAGTGGGAGGGCAGGTGCTGGTGTCGTAGAAGCGCAGGAACATGCCATGGATGTCCTTACCCACGTCGCCCATGTCCAATTGCACCAGCAGCTTCTTGCTGTCCACCATGGCCAGGCCGGTGACCGCTGAATCTTTGCGGCTGGAGAGGCGGGCGGCGAAGCGGCAACTGAGCACGCCACTGTCGATGTTCTGCAGGGCAATGTCCCGGCCATTGGAGACCCAGGCGGAATGCAGTCGGGCTTCATAGGCGGTGCCGCCGGCACCGGTGCCAAAGGCATTGCACAGGCTCAAGAAGCGGGAGTTGGCTGGCGGGCAGTTGGCACCAAGTTTTTGCAGATGGATCTGGCTGCAAACCCGAGTGTTGGCTGGGTTTTGTACCCAGCCTACCAAACTGGCGCGGCCGGCCTGATCGGCAACAATGCCTTGACCGGGAAGAATGGAGACTAGCAGCAGGCTTGCTGCGGCGAAGCGAAGGGTATTCATGGCAGCCTCTTAGTGAATTCTTAGTGAATGAGGTGGGGCTAAGGCAGGGGGCTGTGCCGGCCTATAGTCCCGCCGCAGTCACCCGTTGCAGGAATTCTGTCTTCCAATGATATCCCGTCAGCAGGCTTTCGTCCTCCTGGCCCAGGATCTTCTTTGCCAGATAGAGGGCCTCCACCGAAGCCAGGCCCTGGGGTGGCTCTTCGTGCTGGCGGCTCACCCGTGGATAGGCAGTCTGCACGCCGGCAGGAATGCTGCGGCGAATGGGTTCGCCAAGCAGGCAACGTTGCAAGCTTGGCAGCCAGCGCCAGGTGCTGTCCAACAGCAGGAGGGGCAGGCCGTGGTCTCCCTTCGAAAGCGGTGGGGCATCTACAGCCAGCAACAGATAGCCGGTGGCATCAAAGCTGAAGGTCTTGGTGGCTTTGAAGAATGTGAACTCCGGTCGCTCATGCAAGAAGCGCAGGCTGCACTTGCTGATGCGTTCCCGCGCATGCCGAATCACAACCACCGGTGATGGGTCGCTCTGCTGCATGGTCTAGGCACCAACCAGTTCTAGTACGGCTGATTCTGCCTCATCCACCGAAATTCCCAGGATGCATTGTGGTGAAGGGCAGTCCCGCAACTTGCAAGGCCGGCAGGGCACGGCATGGAAGAGGACCTTGTGCCCTTCGCCCCTGGGACCGTAGAGGCCGGCGTCCTTGGGGCCGAACAGGGCCACAACCTTGGTGCCCTGAGCGGCGGCGATGTGCAGTGGTCCGGTGTCGGCTGCCACCACTACCTGGGCTTGACGCATTGTCTCGGCCAGACCCAACAAGCCCAGAGCCTTGCCGTTGATCACCACCAGTTCCTCCATCTCCTCCTGCATGGTCTGGGCCATGGCTTCTTCACCGGGACCGTAGCTCATGCCAACTCGCAAGCCATGTTTTTGCAGGCGCAGGCCCAGGGCGACGAAGCGTGCCAGGGGCCAGCGTTTGAAGGCAGCAAAGTTGCTGGTGCCGGGATGCAGGATGACTTGTACTGGCGCCTGAACATGGTCCGGGTCCGGGCTGGTAATCTCTACCTGTGCCAACACCGGTGCCTTGGCTTCGCCTTTCAATCCCAGGCCGCGCAGCAGAAGTAAGCCGCGTTCCGCCCGATGCGGCAGTGGCAGGGGCAGGTGCACCTTTTCGCTGTAGAACATGGCGGCGCCCTCCCGGGATCCGGGTGCGGCGTAGCCAACCTTGCGTTTGGCCCGGCTGGCGAACACCGCCAGGCTGCTCTTGGCCAGGCCATGCAGATCCAGCACCAGGTCGTAACGCTTGCGTCGAAGCCGCCAGAGGAAGGCGGGGATGCGCCAGATCTGCTTGCGTGGGTAGACCAGGAGTTGGTGGATCAGCGGATGGTCTTGCAGCAGGGAGGCGAAGCGTTGATCCACCAGGAAGTCCACTTCCAGGTCCGGGCGCTCCTCCTTCAAGGAAGACAGGCTCTCCAATGCAAACAGGATGTCGCCCAGCGCTGACATGCGGATCATCAGGAGCTTGGCTTTCGTTTGCAGGGTTTGGGGCATGGCTGATACTTCGCCGGGTTACTGTTCGCTGACGAGCTTCTCGTATTCCTTCAGCGTGGCGGTCATTTCCTCCAGCCCATTTCCCGCTTCACTCAGGGCGACGGCCTTTTTCTGCCAGGCAATGGCCTGCTTGTAGTCCTTCTTCCAATAGAAGACGCGGGCCAATGTATCCAGGATCGCCGCGTCCTTTTCCTGGGTGAATTCCACCGCCTTGGTTGCCGCTTTCTCGGCTATGACCAGGTCCCGTTCTTCGAGCTTGAGCTCGGGATCGACAATGGACCAGGCCAATCCGTTCAGCCAGTCAGTGTCCTTGCTAGCGATGCAGACATCGCAGAGCCGTGGGCGCAACTGCATCGCAACCTCTATGCCCTTGCTGGCGTACTCGTCCTCGCTGTCGATCTCCAACAGAGTGTTGTAAACCGTCGGCACAACCATGGAATCCATCCAGGGGTATTTCTTCAGCAGCCTGTCCATGACCTCGATCGCCTTTGCTGGGTTCATGCCAGCGACGAGCAGGACTCCGGTGAACTGCTTCATTGCACCCTTGCTCTCCTCGGCCAGTGCTTTGCTGTCAACCTTGCCGGCAAGTACCTTGGGCAAGACAATTTCCAGGAAGCCCAGGTCACCAATCCAGGCGATGCTGCCGGTGCCGTCAACAAGGAAGAGAGAGGGAGTGTTTTCGTCAGCTGCCGTGACCCAGGCCTTGTGTAGTTTGCCACCAACATCCCAAGCGATATGGCAGGTCAGGTCCTTGGCGTGCTCCTTGTAGTAGTCGGCAACCCCTTCGAACTCGAAGTCCTCGCTGTCTTGCATGACGCCGACGATCTTCAGCTTGTCGCCGTGCTTTTCCTGCAGGGCGGTGAAGTCCTTGCGACGGGTGAAGCCCATGTTGGGGTCCTCGCCCCAGAACTCGACGATGTAGATTGTGCCTTCTTCGAACTTAGTCAGGGCTTCGCCAAGCACCCAATGTTCGCTGGTCAGGGGCGGCGCCGCCTGGCCGTGGGTCAGCTGTTGCGCGAACAGTGGCTGCAGGGAAAAGAGGAGAGAGAGGGTGAGGAGAGAGCAGATGCGATGACTCATGGGTCGAACTGAAGCCAGCCGCACAGCGTGAGTCAAGAAGATAGGCTTGCATGTGGGGGCAGGAGGGCATGGCGCAGGAGGATGTCGCTTTGTAGCCTTGGGGACTACCATTCCTAGCTGTGCCAGCAAACCTCAATTTCCTGCTGCAAGAAGAGTTCGGCCGCCGCGACATGCTGCGCGCTGATCTTGCGACCTTCCCGCCCAATTATTGGTGGCAGGATGGCGAGCCTCTGCCCGCCGCCAAAGGGCGTGCTGGAGTGCGGGTGCTGCGCTCCGTGCCTGGCCTGCGTTTGGCCACCCGTGATTACCAAAGGGGTGGCGCCCTGAGCTTCTTGTTGACCGAGCTCTACCTGGATTCGGGTCGAGCCCAGCGCGAGTTGGAATTGCTGACTGAACTGCTGCGGCGTGGGGTGTCGGTGGCGGTGCCGGTCGCCGCCCTCTCCAAGCGGCGCTTCCTCTTCTTCCATCGCCTGCGGTTGGTGACCGAGTTGTTGGAGGATGCGGTGCCGCTGCCCACATTCTTGGCTGAGTATCCCAAGCGTCGTAACCAGGCGGTGCGCCTTGCCGGTGCGCTGGTGCAGTCTGCATTTGCCGCTGGCCTGAACCATCCGGACCTGCATCCTGACAATCTGGTGGCGCGGGAGCGGTGGGACGGTGAGGTGGAAATGTGGTTGTTGGATCTGGATCGGTGCAAGTTGCAGGACCAGCTCAGCCAGGAAGAAGAGGACGCCATGTTGGTGCGCATGGCCCGCTACCTGCGCCGGCATGCGGCAGACTTGCCGGTGGCCATGAAGCGCAGTGATTTCCTACGCTTCATGTCGGGCATGGGCTTGGACAAGCAGCAACGCCGGCAACGCCTGCAGAGTCTGGTGCCCATGTACCAAAAGCAGCTGCAGCGTCGGGGTCTGGCCTAGTTCCCTACCAGTGCCAGGATTGGTCAACGTAATGGAATCGCTTGCACTGATCGCGGCAGGTCAGGAGCTTGTAGTGCAGGGATAAGCGTTGGATGGTCCCGGCGTCCTATGAGATCAAGGCATGCTGGCCATCAACTGTGGACCAGCGTCATTGTTCCTAAGTTTCTTTTGTATCTGTACGTCATGGCGTGACTTCTGCTTGTTTGGGAATGCAATCACTGGTTGCAAGATTCATCCTTACGCAGCCTATGAATGCTTGCGTAAAAGTCACCTTGGAAGTGGATTGCCCGGTGGTGCTCGTGGCAGAAGAAGTAAAGGTTTTTGAAATGGGGTACAATGGCCTCCCGGTTCTTTTGCTGCTTAACCATGAACAAGCGACCTGCTGGATGGGTCAGAGGAGGCTATATGCGCATCATCATACTGTGTTCGGTTCTTTCCTTGACGTCGTTGACTTTTGCTCAACATCACATCTATACACTCAATGCAAATAATAGCGGGTATGGTACTCCGGTGAGTGGGGCGGGTGATGTGAACCAGGATGGTTACGCAGATTTCATAGTTGCGTCGCTAGACGACAATACCAACGGTAGCGATGCCGGCATGGCCCGAGTGTATTCTGGTTCGAATAGTAGCATTCTATATTCATTTTTCGGCGATTCCGCTTTTGACCAGTTTGGCAGTTCGGTGAGTGGAGCCGGGGACGTAAACAGTGATGGTTACGCGGACCTGATTGTTGGGGCGCCAGAGGATAACACCAATGGTCCATACTCTGGCAGGGGCCGAGTTTTCTCAGGAGTGAGTGGCGCCGTCCTCTACACCTTCGACGGCGATTCCGGTAGTGACCGCCTAGGCTGGTCTGTAAGTGGAGCTGGGGACGTGAACCAGGATGGCTATGCGGACCTCATTGTTGGAGCTTATGGGGATAACTCCAATGGGGTCGCCTCTGGCAGTGCCTATTTGTACTCGGGTAAGAGTGGGAGTATTCTCACTAGTTTTATTGGCGATTCCGCTGGTGACACTTTTGGCTGGTCGGTGAGTGGGGCTGGCGACGTGAACGGTGATGGTTACGCAGACCTTATTGTTGGGGCACCTCATGACGCCCCCAACGGTATTGACTCAGGCATGGCCCGTGTACTCTCGGGCAAGAGCGGAGGCGTTCTCTATACCTTTGACGGCGATTCCTCGAATGACTTTTTTGGTGAGTGGGTGAGCGAAGCGGGTGATGTGAACCAGGATGGCTACGCGGACCTCATCGTTGGAGACGCTAGGAGTCTGCCCCACGGGATGAGGAGGAATCCGGCCTCCGATCGCCCTCGAAATCGGAAAAAAGGTTAAGCCCCTGGCCCATCCTTGTACGTATTGAAGGCATGGCGCGATTCAAAAAGGGTCAAGATCTAAACCAGCAGTACCTCCTACCTCCGTCCATCCGTGACTGGCTGCCACAAGATCATCTTGCGTGGTACATTCACGACGCGGTCGGTTCGTTGGACACGGATGGCCTCCTCGACCGCTACCGCATCTGCGGGAGTGGTGAATTGCCTTACGATCCACGGATGATGTTGAGGGTCTTGATCTACTCGTATTGCACAGGGGTCTTCTCCTCCCGCAAGATCTCCAAGCACCTCGAAGAAAGCGTGCCTTTCCGGGTGTTGGCAGCTAATCAAATGCCGGACCACCGCACAATCTGTCGTTTTCGGGCGGAGCATGTCGATTTGTTCGAGAGCTTCTTTGTCCAGATCGTACAGCTCGCTTCTGAGGCTGGCTTGGTCAAGCTCGGCACCGTGGCAGTGGATGGCAGCAAAGTGAAGGCGAACGCCAGCAAGCGAAAGGCAATGAGCTACTCGCGAATGAAGTCCGAAGAGAAACGACTGCGTGCCGAGATCCGCAGGATCACCGAGATGGCTAAGGGAATCGACAAGGAAGAGGACGATCTCTTCGGTCCTGACTTTCGGGGTGACGAGCTCCCTGATGAACTTTCAAACCGGGAAAGCCGCCTGAAGGCTATCCAGGAGGCAAAGAAGCGATTGGAGAGACGCAAGGCCGAGGAGGACAAGCAAAAGGACGAGAAGAAGGCCAGCAAGGCCAAGGAAGAAGGTCGCGAGCTTCGGATGACTCCCCACCGGAAACATCCCAAGGGCAAGCCACGGCCAAAGGATCAGGAGAACTTCACGGACCCCGATAGTCGGATCATGAAAGCCTCGAATGGATTCGAGCAATGCTACAACGCTCAGATTGCTGTCGACAATACTGAGCAGCTGATCATCGCCAATGGAGTAACAAACAACGCTGCTGATAATGACCAGCTTCTTCCAATGGCCGAGAAAGCGATGGAGAACTCAGGCAAGCCGATAGAGCGCCTGCTTGCGGACGCAGGCTATCGCAGCGAGGAAAACTTCAAGCATCTCGAAAACGCCCAGATTGACGGTTTGGTTTCAGTTGGCAAGGAAGGAAAGAAACGACCGAAGACCAGTCCAGATCTCCAAGCTACTGCGCGAATGAAACGGAAGCTGGGAACCAACCGTGGGCGGGGCTGGTACCGAAAACGCAAACACATCGTTGAGCCGGTCTTTGGCTGGATCAAAAACGTGAGCGGCTTTCGGTCCTTCAGCATGCGAGGCATAGCAAAGGTGAGTGGTGAGTGGGACCTTAATCTGTCTTGCAACCAACTTGAGAAGGCTGCACGGAAAGCTGGCGCTATGAAGGCCGAGGGAATTGGGCCATTACAGGCCAAGAAGCACTGATCTGCTCCCAAAAATCGTCAACGTGGCCCCAGGCCCAAAATCCATGCAGAATCCGTCGATCTGGATTTTCACAGCCCCACTAATGATTTTATCCAGCGGCCACCGAGGTGACGCTAAGTTGACTTTCCGTGGGGCAGACTCCTAGTCCAGGTTCCTATGCGAAGGTCCTTTCTGGCACGCCGCTGTCCTTGACTGCGGACAAGCACGAATTGTCCCTGGGCGTGAGCAACTCCCAGACCATGACCATCCGTGCTGGTATCAGCAACGCCCTGAAGAGCTACTGGCTCTTCACCGGCTTTGCCGCAACTGTTGGTACCCCCGTCACCATGGCTCCTGGCGTTACGATCCCGCTGAACCAACCGGATCCCCTCACCAGCTTCGTGATCACCCTCACCCAGCTGGGTGGTGGTGCTCCGACCTTTGTTGGCTGGAAGAGCACTCTGGATGGCTTTGGCGAGGCTTCACCGCAGCTGAGCACATTTGGGCCAACGCCTGCGCCTGTAGGAATCACCCTGCACCATGCAGCCCTGGTCTACACGCCCAACGGCTGTGGTGTTGGTTGTGACACCTTCCAATTGGCCACCAACTGGGTGCCCATGAGCACCATCCCGTAACCTTAGGCAAGCTCCTCTTGGGACTGAAGGAACCAGCCGGGGCACTGCCTCGGCGAAGCAGGCATTCGGGCTCATTTGCTAGGGGCCCGGATCCTTAGCCATGGTGACTCGGCTTCCGCTTTCCCCCTGCTTGCTTGTGATTGGTCTGGTATGGCCTTTCCGTTTACCAGTGCCAGACCTGGTCGAATTTGGCGAAGAGTTTGGGCAGGTCGCCGCGGGCCATGGGTTTCAGGCCCTCCACCAGTTCATGCCGTTCCAGGCCCCGTTCAGCCACGTCTTCTTCGATGATGTGGATGTTGACGCCCTTGGCCATCAAGCTCACCAAGTCCTGAGCCAACTGCGGCGGCTGGGTCTGTGCCTTGGCGCCAAAAGCCAGGCCGCTGGCGTCCTGGGCCTTGACGGCGTAGTTGACCGCATTGCCCCGCAACAACACGCCCAGCTCAGCGCCGGCGCCCTTCATGGCATGGCTGATCCAGACAATGGTGTCGTCTTGCTCTTCGATGGTGGCCCGGTAGGCGGTTTCGATGATGTTGAGTGCTTTCATGTTTGGCCTCCTTATTTGGTTGGGATCACCAGGGTGCAGTCAGATTGCTCGGCGAATTTCCAGAGGTCGCCGGGTGTGCCGCGGCGAATGCCTTCAATGGCCTCCCCCGCACCGCGTTCGTCCACACACAGGCCGCAGTTGACCCAGTCCAGGTTGCCGCCATTGGCTTTGCTTTCCTGCATCAGCGCTGCCACCCATTCCTTGGGCAGGGGGTGATCTTCTTCATGCACGTCCCGGCCGTGCACCGCGTTGGGGTGTGCTGCCTGCTTGCTGAAGGGCAGGCCCACCGCTCCTTCATAGGCAAAGACATTGATGTTGTAGCCCCGCTTGGCGGCGATGTTCAGCAGGCGGAAGGCCGTGGTGCAGCGCGCGTTTTCAAAGGGCGCGTCCATCAGGGCAAAGGTGAGAGTTTTCTTGTTGGTCATGATTCATTCCTCCTGCGTTAGTGCCAGATTGTCTTGCAGCCTTCAGCCATGGCATCCACCACGGTGTCCAGTGCTGCCGCACTGACGCCATTGCAGAGCCTTTGGGCATCGATGCCGCGTTCGCGGAGCGAAAAGTCGTCGGCCAGAATGGTGACTCCGGCCTTGGCCACGGTGGCCAGTTGGGCGGAGTGTTGGTTGGGGCGACTGGGCAGCACGCCGTTTTGCACCAGAAACAAAGTGACCTGGTTGCCATGGGCAGCCAGGTCCTGGGCTAGTTGCAGATTGTGTTGCACATCAGCGCTGTCGAAGGGGTCGCGGGATTCAATGAGCAGATACTTAGCCATGCATGCCTCCTTGCATTCGGAAGGGAGAAAGGGGAAGGGGAACCCCGCCATGCCAGCAGAGTGGGCAGGGCAATGCAACAGAACTTGGGCAGGCTGGGAGGAATTCCCCTCTTGCTGACGACCTATTTCGCCCGCTGCCTATTGCGCGTCTTGCAAGGCCTCCGCCTGTTTCCTGGCGAGCCAGCTGGCGGTGGTCAACTTGTGCTTGTCCCGCACCTTTTCATATTCGCTGATGTTGCGAAGGCGCTGCTTGTCGTTTTTGCAGCCCTTGCTGGCCTTCTGCAATGCTCTCTCAAAGTCCTTCCAGGCCTTGTTCTCTTTCTTCTTCTTTACCGAGTGGGCCTTGGCCAGCTTCTTCAAGTTGTCCTTGGTCCAGCTTTCGATCTCCTTGTCCACATTGCCGAATTGGTACTTCAGCAACAGAAACATGCCATAGGCCTTGGCCGAACCCAGATCGCCCACCTCTTTTTTCAGTTCCTTTTGTTGATGCTTTGCATGCTTCTCGATCTTGCTGCAGAGGAATTTGGCGTCGGCAACAAGGTCCTTGTCCGCTTCCTTCAACATGGCCCTGGCCTGGTCAAAGGCCACCTTGTAGCAGTCGTATTTGTACGATGAAACTGCGTCGTTGAGCTTGCTGTGCAACTCGCGCCCAAGGCGAACATCGTAGATTTCCTTCAGCAGGGTCAGCACTTCCTGCTCGCTGGGGGCCTTGCCGCTGGAGGAGATGACCTTGCCGGTAATGTCGATGAGGAAATAGTGCGGCAGGCTGTATTTTCCCGGCTCGGCAAAGTTATGCATCAGGGTTTCTTTGGGGCCGGTGCCAATCCAGTACTTGGCCTGGTGCTTGTCAATTATTTTGGCTTGGAGATCTGCGGCCGAGTCGGGGGCAACGGCAAAGATGCGCAGGCCACGGTCATGGTAGGTGTCATGCAGTTTGCATAGGTACTCGGTGTCGCCGATCCATGGGTCATGCTCGAGGGAGAAGAACTGCAGGAGGCGCACCTTGTTCTTGATAGCCGCAGAGGATGGTTCTTCGTTTTCAGTGTTGAGCCACTCGGCGACACTCATTGCCGGCGCTTTTTTGCCGACCAGGTCTCGCCAGCCCAACTGAGGTCCCTGTGCTGGCAGCGCAGCTGGTAAGGCGAGAGCCAGTGCAAGTACAAGAGGTGAGGTTGGATGATGCATGCTTGAGTTCTCCTTCTTCCTTGAGTTCTCCTCTTTCAAGGGGCTCCCGCATTGTAGATCCGAACTTTCAGTTAGCCAGCCAGGAACTGCAGTGCCAGCTTCTTTTGGAAGGCCAGGAAGCGCCGGCGCATGTTGCCAACGGGGAGGTCTGCGGCGATCTCCTGCACCAATTGTTTGTCACTGTGTTTGCGGCCGGTGGCCCAGAGGAGGCGGCGATGCAGATGCAAGGGCACGGTGATCTGTCGTTCCAGTCGGGTGGTGGCGGTCAGGCTGTGGCGGGCCTCATCATCATGGCCGGCGCGCCGTTGGGACTCGGCCTGTAGCAGTCGCCAGAACATGAGTTGCACCGGTAGCTCCGGTCTTTTTGCCTCCACCTTTTGCCCCATGGATTGCAGGTAGAGTTGGGCCATGCTCTGGGTGATCAGGTCTTGTTGTTGTCTGGCCAAGGCGATGGCTTGTAGCAGTTGATCCGTCGCCGCCTCCTTATCGCCATGCAGTACGGATTGTTCACCCAGGAACAACAAGGCCTTGGCCTTGGCTCTTGGGTTGGATAGCTGTTGCGCTCCTTCCACTGCCGCTTCTAGCATGGCCTGGGCCTTTTCCCGATGCCCCATACTGGCCAGCAAATGACCACGATGCAGTTGCTCTCGCAACTGGCCGGTGGCAGACCCCAGTTCGGCGAAGGCCTGGGCAGCCTGGTCATAGTGGGAGAGAGCTGCCATGTGTTGGTTGCGCAAGCCCTGCAGTCGAGCCATGTCCACTTGCAGGTGGGCCCACTGTTCACTCTTGATGTCTGGTAGCTGGGCAAGAGCCTGCTGCATGAAATCCAGGGCGTCTGCTGTACGGCCGCGGTAGCCATGGATGCGGGCCATGATGGCCAGGCCCTTGGCCTGCAAGCTGGGGGAGAAGTCGCCTGGCAGGGACAGGGCCTGTTGCAGATGCCGCATGCTGGCTCTGAGTCGGCCCACATCCAACTCCAACTGGCCCAGGTCTACCAGGGCAGCTGCCCTTGCTTCTGGTTGTTGCAACACCTTGGCCAGGCAGGCAGCCTTGCGGAGGCTGAGTCGAGCCGCTGTTTCTTTATGATCAAGTTGCAGCACCTTGCCATCCAGATGCAGGTAGCGCAGGCGTAATTGATTGTATTCGGGCTTGCGTGCCAGGGCGTTCAGATGAATGCGCAGGCGGCGGCTGATGCGGAGGCTTTGTTGTCGAGAGCCGATGGCCACCAGTTGCTCCAGGCCTTGCAGCAGGGGTTCCAGACTGTGCACGTGTTCGCCGGCTCGGGACAGGTGCAGGCCGAACTCCAGGCTATCAGCCCCCCGATCTTCCAGCACCCACGCCGCCTGGCGATGCAGGCGGCGCCGTGCCTCTACCGGCATCATGCGCAGGATGCTGCGGCGGAAGTCCCGATGACGGAAAGTACCCTTACCCCGGCTGGTCTTGACGATGCGCCCTTGGAACACGGAGAGGGCTTCCAGTACTGAGAGCTCGGTCTGTCCCAGCAAGTCGGCCAGGTCAGCAAGGGAGAAGCTGTTGCCCAGGATGGCGGCGGCCATGTGCACGAAACGTTGCTGCGGGTTGAGTCGATTGATTCGGCTTTGCAAGCGTTGCAGCAGACCCTGGGCGGGGCGGACTTCCTGGATCTCATCCAGCAGGAAGTAATGACCCAGGATGCCGCCCAGTTTTTCTTCGGCGCGCAGGGAACGCAGGGCTTCCAACAGATTGCCTGGACTGCCGGCCAGAATCTTGTGCGCATCGGCAATGAGCTGATGGGGGATCTGACCTTCGGCAAAGAGTTGTGCCGCCAGCTGTGCGTATTCATTGGAAGTGAGCCCCCGCAGGGCCAGGCTGGAGATGCCCGGGTTACTGCTGTGCTCGTGCAGGGATACCAGGATCAGCAACAACTGCTTGTTCTGGATGTTGTCCAGTAGGCGCTCCAGCACCAACCAGGCCGTGGTGCTGAGTTCTTCCGCGTTATCCAGACGCAGGATCAGCGGTCCGCCCAGATCCATGATGTCATCCAGCACTCGCACGATGAGGTTGGCCCGTTCTTGGGGGCTGGTATTGGCGTCAGTGGCGCAGACCACCGCCGCCAGGCGTTGGGCCTCCGTCTCGCTGAGGCCGCTTTCGTTGAAGATGCGACTGGCCAGCCGTTGTTGGGCTTGCGGGGAATCCGGCAGGTCGCCGCGCAAGAACCACTCCAACAGCATGTGGGCAAAGGTGGCGGCCCGTTGCAGGCCTTGCTCTTCCACCGCCTGCGCCCCCAGGAACACCAGTTCCGGGTTGCTGTCGAGTTTATCCTGCAGCCATTCATCCAGCATTCGCCGGCGCCCCATGCCCTGGGGGCCGCCGATCTGCAGGGCGCGGCCGTGCCCGGTGCTGACCCGGTGCAGCATTTTGTCCAGCACTCGCAATTCTTTCTTGCGGCCAACAAAGCTGAGCTCCGCTGGTCGGCGCATGGCGCGCAGGCGGCGCATGGAAGCCAGGCTGGGGGCTTGCTGCTCATGCCGCAGCCAGTAGCGGGAGTTTTCGCCGCGGATCAGGGTGGCCACCAGGGATCTGGCGGAGGGGGGGCGTTGGCTGGGATCCTTCTGCAGCAGGTCCAGGATCAGTTGCTCCAGGAAGGCGGAGATGCGGGGTTTGAAGTGGGAGGGTCTGGGGGGCTGGCTGTGGGTGTGGGCATGGATCATGTCATCGGCCTGCATGCCCTCCCTGGCGAAGGGATGTCGGCCGGTGACCACTTCGAACAGCACGACGCCCAGGGAATAGAGGTCACTGAGGGCAGTGGCCTTTTGCCCCTGCAGGACTTCCGGTGCTGCATAGGACAGGTTGCCGCTAAAGCCATAGACTGAGCTACCAGAACCCGAGCTACCAGAGCCCGAGCTACCAGAACCCGAGCTGCCATAGCCACCGGCCTCTGCTCCTTGCCGAGCCAGGCCCAGGTCCATGACCTTGACCTGGCCATCCTCGGTGAGGGCCAGGTTCTCCGGCTTGACATCCCGATGCACCACTCCCCGTTGATGCAGGGCGGCCAGACCTCGCGCAGCATCCAGGCCGATGCGGCGGGCCAGCTCTTCCACGGCGGAGCCGGATTCCTGCAGGAACTTACGCAGGCTGCGACCCTGCACCAACTCCATCACCAGGTAGGTCAGGGGCAGGCCCAGGACTTGGACGGTTTCCACCCCATAGATGCGCACCAGGTTGGGGTGGTCGAACTGCTGCCCCAGTTCCCCTTCCTTGGCCAACTGGCCCTGGGCCAGGGGATCGGTCATCAGCTCCTGACGCAGGAACTTCACCGCTACCTCATGGCCGGCGTCTAGCCTGGCCAGGGGCATTTCGGTGGTTGCCCGGTAGACAGTGCCGCTGGCGCCGCTGCCCAGGGATTCGTGCAGGCGGAAATGGCCCTGGAAAACTTGTTGCTGTTCTCCTGCATTGGAATTCCAGGGTTGAGTCGTAGATTCATCCGCCACGATAACATTCCTACCGTCTGACCTGCCGTCTGTCTGCGCAGATCCTCCACTCCATAAGCTCTCTTGGCAATCCATCTCTATAACACCCTGACCCGAAGTAAAGAGGTCTTCCATCCGCTGACGCCTGGCAAGGTGGCCATGTACCACTGTGGCCCCACGGTGTACTCCTCACCACACATTGGCAATTTCCGCGCCTTCCTGCTGGCGGACCTGCTACGTCGCTTCCTGGAAGACCAGGGTCTGCAAGTTACCCAGGTGATGAACATCACCGATGTGGGGCACATGACGGCGGACGATGAGGATGCTGGTGAGGACAAGATGCTGGCGGCGGCGAAGAAAGAAAAGTTGGATCCCTATGAGGTGGCGCGCAAGTATGAAGACGAGTTCAGGACTTGTTTGCAGATCTTGGGTTTCCGTCTGCCCCATCACCTGCCCAGGGCTACGGACTTCATTGCCCAGATGGGTCAAATAATCGCGCGACTTTTAAAAGAAGGTTACGCCTACCAGGTGAACGGCAATGTCTACTTCGAAATCAGTCGCTTCGCTGAGTACGGCAAGCTGTCGAAGAAGGTCATTGATGATCTGGAAGAGGGCGCGCGGGTGGCGGTGAATGAAGAGAAGCGGAACCCGCGGGACTTCGCCTTGTGGAAGGTGGATAGCAAGCACTTGATGAAATGGCCGGCACCTTTCCCCGGTGGACAGGAAGGCTTTCCCGGCTGGCACATCGAGTGCTCGGCCATGGCCATGCATTACCTGGGTGAGAGCTTCGACATCCACACCGGCGGCGAAGACAACCTGTTCCCGCATCACGAGTGCGAGGTGGCGCAGTCCGAGGCCTACTCTGGCAAGCCCTTTGTGCACACCTGGCTGCACGTGAAGCATCTCATGGTGGAGGGGGAGAAGATGGCCAAGAGCCAAGGCAACTTCTTCACTGTGCAGCAGATCCTGGATAAGGGATACAGTGGCGAGGAATTGCGCTATGCGCTGATGCGGGTGCAGTACCGGCAGAGCATGAACTTCACCATGCAGGGTTTGCAGGATGCTCGGTCTGCTATCAATCGGGTGCAGGAAGCTCGTCGCCGTCTGCTGCGAATTCGCGAAGGGCAAGAGCCCGCTGGGAAGGACGATTTGCAGGCGGCCATGGAACAGGCCCAGTCTGAGTTCACCGCTGCTCTTAGGGATGATCTGAACACCAGCCTGGCCCTGGCGGCGATGTTCAGTCTGGTGAAGGCGGCCAATCGGGCGCAGCCTGGCAAGACCGCCGCCGCTGCCGCACTGCAGGTCTTTGCTCGATTCCAGGACGTGTTGGCCTGTTTTGGTGCGGAGCCGCAGGCAGCGGATTTGGCAGAAGATGGTTCGGGCACTGCGGCGGGCAGTGATGAGCTGCAAGATCTCCTGGCCCAGCGTCAATCCGCCCGTGCCGCCAAGGACTTTGCCGAGGCGGATCGTCTGCGGGATGCGATCCTGGCAGCGGGCTTTAAGATCGTCGACACCCCACAGGGACCTCGGCTGGAACCCCGGGACTGAGAGCCCCTGCAGCCCGCAGCTCTGGGATACGGCTGGGATACGGCGGAGGGTAAGCTGCACCTGGCGGTCCGGACCGGTTACATAGGTAACAAATCAGTCCGGGCACATGGGTAACACTTTGGCGTGGCCTTGGGGTGGCGCTGGGGTCTCTTGTGCCGGATGACCTGGTGCGAGACAGACCCTGTGAATGAGCGTTTGAAGTTTGTGGCGGCCCACCAAGATGGCCGCCTGTCGATGACAGAACTGTGCGAGCGGTTTGGGGTTAGCCGGAAAACTGGCTACAAGATCCTGGCTCGATATCGTGATGAAGGACCTGAAGGTCTACGGGACAGATCCAGAGCGCCAAAGCGGCATCCCAATCAAGCCCCACCAAGAGTGGAGGCGGCGATTTTGCGGGTACGAAAACACTACCCAACTTGGGGATCCAAAAAGATCCGAGCTGTACTGGCACGAGAGCACCCGGAAGAAGTTTTGCCGGCAAGGAGCACAGTGCATGCTGTGTTGAAACGGGCGGGTGTCGTCATGTCTCGTCCCCGACGTTTGCGGCGGCAGCCCAGTACATTGTCGTTGATTCAACCACAAGCACCCAATGACGTTTGGTCCATAGACTACAAGGGCTGGTTTTGTGTCGGAGATGGCACTCGCTGTGATCCACTGACGGTGAATGATGCCTTTAGCCGCCTGTCGCTGGAGTGCCGTGCATTGGTCTCGCCGAAGCTGTTGGACGTGCGCCGCTGCTTGGCAGGTGCATTTAGGCAGTATGGCCTACCTCTCTACATGCTTAGCGATAACGGGTCTCCGTTTGGGTCGAGGGGCATTGGCGGGATTTCTCGCTTAGGAGTTTGGATGATACGGCTTGGAATTCGACCAATGTTTATTGCCTCTCCTAAAGGAGGTGTAGGTCATGCCGGGTGCTGATTTCGTCTGGGGACCTTGTATTCGCAAAGGAGAACGCGGATAGCTGCATCTGAAACTCGGTGGGTTCCCGGTACAGGTTGTAGGCCCTCTTTGAGGATGTGGCAGAGTGCCAAGCCGCCCTGGCGGTTTGGCATCTAAGGAAAGGGCCGTGAGCCGTAGGGGCAGTCAAGGCTGGCCGTAGGCCACGAGCGGAGCGAGCTTGGCCTTTATGGCACCGAGGCTTGCGGCACAGAGCTGGGGAAAGCTGTTTGCGTTGAGCCAAGCGTACATAGAAATTGCGCACTGACTGCGTCGAGCATGTTTGATCGCTCTCGACGCAATGGACTTAGTTTTACGCAAGGTCGCATCAGTGCGCGTCACCACCCTACTCAACAAGCTCCTCAATCTCCAGGGGCTCCGGGTCACCGGAGCCCAATTTCAAGACGGCGAGATGATTCTCAGTGTCCACCGACGATTCCAGCTTCTGACCTGCCCACACTGTGGCAAGCGCAAGCGTGGCCGAGAATCCAAACGAAAGCGGCGATGGCGACACTTGGGCATCTGGGGCCATGAGGTTTACTTGGAGGGTGAAATACGGCGTTTACGGTGCAAGAAATGCAATGTGGTTGTGACCGAGGCGGTCCCCTGGGCCAGGCATGGCAGTGACTTTACCAAGCCCTTTGAGGATGTGGTCGCCCTGCTGGCGCAGCAAACAAACGTAACAGCCGTCGCCAGGCTGACTGGGATTTCGTGGGTGACCGTAGGAGCAATCGCTGAGCGTGTCGTCAGCGAGAACCTTGACCCAAACCGCTTTGATGGTCTGCGCCGCATTGCTGTGGACGAAATCAGCTTCCGCAAGCGACACCGCTACCTGACGGTGGTCACCGACCACGACAAGAGAAGGGTAATCTGGGTCGCCGAAGGCAAGAGTGCTGATGTGTTCAAGAGATTTTTCACCGAAATCGGTGCTGATGCTTGCGAGCACATCGAAATTGCCACCATGGACATGTCGGCTGCCTACCGAAAGGCGGCAGCGGAAAATCTTCCAAATGCACAGATCGTCTTTGATCACTTCCACATTGCCAAGTTGGCCAACGAAGCTCTCAACGAGGTCCGGCGTGAACTCATGCGCAATGCCGACAATCCCGATGCCAAGAAGGCAATCAAGGGAACGATGTGGGCACTCCTTCACCGCCAAGATAACACCACCGAAAAGCACATGGGCATCATCGGTCATCTTCGCCCGGAGCAACCACTTGGGCGCGCCTACTTGCTCAAGGAGACTCTGCTCGACATCCTGCGAGGCAGCATCAAAGAGTCAGAGCTTGCTCTTGATGGTTGGATGGCCTGGGCTTCACGCTCCCGACTCAAGCCATTCGTCAAACTCGGCAAAACGATCCGCAAACACCTTGGCGGGATCCTGGCTCTCTTCAAAGAACGATTCACCAATGGCCTGGCGGAAGGCATGAACAACAAAATTCGCCTCCTCAGCCATCGCGCCTATGGCTTCCACAGCGCAGCCCCTTTGATTGCTACCATCTTCCTCTGCTGTGGTGGGGTCAGGCTTCCTGACCTACAACTGCTTTAGGAGAACCTGTTTATTGAGCCAGGTAGACCAGATCAGAATGGTCGTCACGAGCGATTTCATGAAACCTTGAAGGCAGAGACTGCCAACCCTCCTTACAAAACAATTCGAACCCAGCAGGCTGCATTTTCACGATTTCAATCCATCTACAATGAAGAGCGCCCGCATGAAGCTCTAGACATGCAAGTGCCAGCCGAAGTCTACGCGCCTTCGCGGAGGACTATGCCTTCAAGGCTGCCGCAGCATGAATACTCAGATGACTTTGCTGTCCGACAAGTGCGAAAGGATGGCACCATGAAATGGGCTGGAGGCTATGTCTTTATAGGGGATGCACTGGTAGGCGAGAGCATCGGCCTGGAACATGTGGATGACGACGTATGGATTGTCCATCTCGGCTGCATGCAGCTGGGAGTGCTGCATGAGCGGTCCAGGGTCGTGATCCCCCTGCCAAAAATCAGCGAGTAGGGGGGAGGGCCCATATACTGAGTAGCGAATATGGGGGGTCGCTTGCCGAAATCCTCATTTCCCTGGCTCAAGAGGCTCCCCCCATGCTCTAGCCCCTGAATCCCTGAAAATGAGCATTGTGGGTCGCAATCCTGCCTCCCCCAGAAAGTGTTACCCATGTGCCCGTACAAAAGTGTCACCCATGTGCCGGGTTGCACCGGGCGTGGCATGAAAGACCTGCGCCAGATCGTCTGGGTGTCCGGTCTTCTTGTAGCGGAGGAAAGCCGCGTCTTCTATGGATGGGGACTTCATTCGCCCTGATAAACACGGGGGGTGCAATGTCTGGGACAAGGTAACAAAAAAAGGCCCTTCGTGGGCCAGCCTGGCAGGTGATAGGCTTCCTGCATGCCGCATGGGGCGGCTTAAGTGGTGCTATGACCAAGGTTGAGCGACTGATGCGGCGGGGGGTAACGAATTGAGCGCTAGCAAGCCATGGCTGCGACGCATGACCCTGCTGTTGGTCTCCCTCCTGGTCAGTTTGCTCCTGGCGGATCTGGCCTTTCGTTGGCTGAAGCCCAAGCCCTATGCCCAGCCTCTGCTCTATGACGCCAAGGGCGAGCCGGTGTTGCTGTCAGCCATCATCCACACCTTGCGCACTTCCGCAGAGGGAGGTGATGCGGCTGAGGCCTCCGGCAGCGTCATCCTGAAGGACGCCTTCTTCAAGCAGTGGTACGACCGACCCCGCTGGGATTACTTTGATGCGGATGGTTGCATCGGCATCCAGATCAACAGCCTGGGTTTTCGCGATGAAGATTTCCCGGCGCAAAAGCCAGGCAATGAGTATCGCATCCTGGCGGTGGGGGATTCCTTCACCTTTGGCCCAGGTGTGTTGGTGCAGGATACCTGGGTGCAGCAACTGGAAGGCATGCTGCATGCGAAGCACCAGACACCGGTGCAGGTCATCAATGCTGGCTTTGCTACTGGTTCCCACTACCCGCCGGGTTACGTGGATTGGATCCAGAACCATGGCCTGGGTTTGCAGCCGGACGTAGTGATCATTGGCTTTTGTCTGAACGACATGGGCCCCATTCCCATGCTGGGTTATGTCGTGCCCGAGTTGCAGCCCTGGCTCGGTGGGGCCTCGGCCATCTTGAACCAGATCCAGTATCAGTTGGCGGAGCGGCAATCCAGGCAGCGGAGCTACCATGCTTCCACCGATGCTTCTGTTCTGGTGAAGGACAGGCCCAAGGCCTGGAACGAGACCCAGCAAGCCCTGCGGGAGATCAAGCAGCACTTGGATGCCAAGGGCGTGCGCATGCTGGTGCCCATCTTCCCCATGCTCTCCATGCTCGGTGACAATTACCCCTACTTGGGGCTGCATAAGATGGTGCGGGAGTTCTGTGCGGCGGAGGGGATCGAATGCGTGGATCTGCTGCCGGATTTTCGCGGCTTGGATGACCGCGAATTGTGGGTGCACCCCACCGACCAGCATCCCAATCCGGAGGGCAACCGGATCATTGCCCAGGGGATCCTGCGCTACCTCGACAAGGGGAAGTAAGCCGCCCTGCCAGCGGCCATTCAGGCGCAGAAATCTGTTCCAGCCGGTGACCCCAAGTCATGGTAGGTTTATATGCAGAATATGAGTGTATGGGTGACGATCTGGGCAAGTTGAAACGAAAGAGCCGGGCTAGTGCTAGAGCTGCGGGCATGCTTGCCTGCGGGCTGCTGCTGGCCTCCTGCGGCGGCGGTGGCGGCGGTGGCGGCCCCAGTGGCTTTGGTCTGCCCCTGTTCAGCCCGCCGGCCACCCTGGTTTCCGCCGTGGTCCTGGCTGGCGGCGGTAGCCCCGGTCCCGGGGATCGACTGCAATTTCTGCTGTCCCGGAATGTGTCTCTGCTGGCTGGCCGGCTCTTGGATGATGCGGACCTGAGCATTGTCGGTGGTTTGCTGGGGACGGTGACCAGTCCGCCCAGCCAGGTGCATGCCCGCCTCATCGAGGTGGTTCTGGGTGTGGGCGCAGTCATTCAGCCAGGGGTTACCAGCATCGAGTTTGCTGCCGATCAGGATGCGGTGGTGGATGCCAGTGGTGCATTGGCCATTGCCGATGTGCCGCGACTGGTTAGCGCCGGCGATGCGGAGTCGCCACAGTTGCTAGCCATCACTCTCAATGGCATCCACAGCCTGCTCAATGGTCAGGGTCCAGCGGGTGGTGTCCTGCAGGTGCCAAGCCAGAATTTTAGCATCGACTTGCAGTTTGCAGATGCCAGCACCGCGGTGCAGGGCCAGCGCTCAGTGATTGTGGCCAACCGGGGGGTGGCGGTGAATGGACAGGAGTTGGTTGCAGGAGTGGATTTGACTTCTGCCTTGTTGGTGCAGGCTGGGTCGACCACCGCCAGTTACACCGTGCCTGCTCAGGTTACCTTCCCGCAAGGAGCGGTAAGCATCACCTGCTATGTGGTTGATGACAGTGGCCGCGTTTCCCATGGGCTGAGCTTTGACTTTCTGGTGCGGGAATTCACCGACGCTCTGCGCCCCTTTGAGACCAGCCTATACCCGAGCCAGTTGTGGTATCTGGACATCAGCCGGGATGTTGAATCCTACTCTGTCAACCTGGCCAACTTCAGTACGCCGGTGCAGGTGCAAACGGGAGCTAGTGGTACTGCTGACCTGCAGGAATTGCTCTTGCTCATGGGTCTGATGAGCCCCAGCCCTCTGCCCAATGTGATCGGTGCCGCCGATAGCAACCAGGTTGTCCTGGATCGGTTCAAGGCCGCTGTCCTTGCCGAATTGCAGGACATGTTCGCGGGTGTCAATGTTGTCTATACCTTCAACTCGCCCGGAGTGTTTCCAGTGGGGCAGGTGCAGGTGCCGCAGACATGGGTGGGTTTCTCGCAACTCTGCCTTGCTGGTTCCTATGACAGTAGCGGCAGTTCAGGAGTCTTGGGCCTGGCCCTGTTGGATGCGCACAATGGCCAACAGGAGGACAACTGTGAGGAAAACTTTGAGGGCACGGATCGCCTGGGAGTCTTCCTGCACGCCATGATCAATGATGGCTTTCTTACCGTTGGCTCCAGCACTTTTCGCAGCACCTTTGATTCTTTCACTCCCAGCCGGCCGGGGGGAGTGCCCATTGGTGAAGCCAATGGTGATGCTGCGCGCCTGGCTGGCAGCCAGGCTGATCTTCGCTCTGGTTTGATCGATCTGGCCATCGGGCGCCTGGCTCGTTTCACTGCTGTGGTGGCGGCGCACGAAAGTGGGCACTCCATGGGGCTGGTGCAATTCGCTCCCATGCCCAATGGGCTCTATGGTGGCGATGCATCCCAGGGCAACCCCAACTTCCCTGGCTCAAGCTCCGGCCATATCCGCATGCCCAGCTCCGTGTTCCCAGGCATCTCCATCAACATCATGGCGCCCGCCTTGGACTTCCGCAGCACCTTGGTGCAGGGCACCGCCTTCAATACCTTGAACCTGGCCTACCTGCGGGAACAGGTGGTTCCCAACTAGACAGAATGGATGGAGCTAGCTCTCTGTCTCTGAGGGCAGGCCACCACCGGTAGCCGGGCGCAAGTTGAGCACCTTGGATTTCAGCTCTGCCTGTTGGAAGGCTTGGCTCATGGCTTCGCCAATGGCCGAGGTCTTGTCCGCATCCAGGCTAAAGGCCACAAGTGCGGGGCCGGCTCCTGAAATGGTGACTCCCGCAGCTCCCGCCTCCTGGCCAGCCAGCATGGCCTCATTCATGCCTGGCACCAGATTGCGCCGGTAAGGCACATGCACCTCGTCGATCAGGCACTTCTGCAACAGGTCTGCATCGGCCTCGGCGAGGGCGTGCAGCAAACCTAGCAAGCGCCCTGAGGTGCGGCGGGTGACATTGTGCGGCAGGGCCGCCGGCAGCACTCGACGAACGTCGGCGGTAGCAACTCGAATTTCTGGGCAAGCCAGCACCAGGTGCCAGTTCTCACTGATGGGGTAGCGAAACACTCGATGCGAAACCACTTCTCGTGCAACTTGCACGGGGCAGGTTGCAACCAGGCCGCCGTAGAGAGCCGCACCGCCATGGCTGGCGGTGCCACCCAGGGTGACCAGCAGATCTGTGAGTTCGTCGGCGGCCGGTGCTTGTTTGGCGTAGCGAACAGCAATGCCCAGGCCGGCGGCAAAGTTGGCTGAGTTGGTGCCCAGGCCGGTGAAGGCCGGCACTGGGCTCTCGGCGTGGATATCCAGGCCAGTGGGCAACTTGATCTTGAAGTTCTCGGCGGCAGTCAGCATGGCGCGCAGGATGCTGTCATGGCGAGGGTCATCCGCAACACCACTCATTTCGCCTTGTCGGGTCACCCGGTACTTGGCGTTCTGGGTTTCCTGCACAGTGATGCGCATAGGCAGGTCAACTGCTAGACCCAATACACCAAAGCCCGGGCCCAGATTGGCACAGGTTGCTGGCACTGAAAATTCCATGCTATGGCTCATGCTGACGAATACGGGTTATTTATCGGACGGCAGGGGATGCTAGCACAAGTTCCCTCGCAAGCTTGACGATGGATGATCAGAGAGGGCAAATCCATGATCCTGATCCCATCACTTGAAATCATGTCCGGAAAGCTGGTTCGCCTGCAGGGTGGAGCCAGTGGTAAGCCAAAGGTGCTGAGCGATGACGTTCTGGGGACAGCCCGGCGTTTGCAGCAGCAGGGGGCCATGTTCTTCCATCTGGTGGACCTGGATGCGGTGCACGGTCTTGGCAACAATGATGAGGTGCTCAAGCAGATGGCGGCGGAAATGCTGCCCTTCCAGGTGCGCGGGGGGGTTCGTACTGCGGAGCGGGTAACAGAGCTGCTGGCTTTGGGAGCGGATCGGGTGGTGCTGGGTCCGATTTTCTTCGAAGATGAGGCGACAGCCAAGTCCTTGGTGGAGCAGTTTGGCATGCGCATCATGGCTTCCCTGGATATTTCCGGCGATGTGGTGCACACCGGCCCACGGGAAGGCGGCGCCGACCTGAAGCCTCTGCAGGCCCTGGAGCAAATGGCGGCTGCTGGATTTCAGCATGTGATCTACAATCGCATCGAAGGAGAGGACGGTGAGCCTGCCTTGGACCTGGAAGACCTGAAGACAGTGGTGCAGGCGGCAAGCATGAGCATCTATGCCCGTTGCACCGTGCACAAACAGGCGGAGCTGGATGGCTTGAAGAAGCTGGCAGAGGATGGCCTGTTGGGCATCATCTTCAACCACGCTCTGGCCAAGGAATCCTTGAGCCTGGAAAAGGCCATGGCCTCGGTCTAGTCGCCGAACTCGATGCCAACCCGCTCCTCGCCCCCCTTTCTGCTGGAAAGGAGAAAGACAGGTATGCCTCCGCACTACTGGGACTCGAACAAAACTACAAAGCACGTATCTGGGGATAACTCGACGCTGCAATCCACAAGACTGGACGAACTCTGTCAGCGACTGACGGATTGGTCGCAGCAACCGCGATCCGTTACGGTCTCCATGTGGTTACGCGCAACGTTAAGGACTTCGCTGAAACCGGCGCGATGCTCTTCAATCCATGGGAAGGCGCATGAGCCAGGAGGCCCCGAAGGATAAAGCCACCGCCGTCGGAGCAGCGGCTGTTGAACGGGAGATGGGCGAGCCGTAGCATGCCCCGCTGGAAGGGCCTACTGCCCAGTGGGCTGAACTAGGACTGCAGATAGGCCTCTTGGAACCTACCCCGACATCAGTATGGATCTAACAATGGAAATGGCAGACGTTCGGCATGCTTTCGGCATATTGCTCTTCGCAGTCTTGCTGCCCGCTACCGCCGCGTTTTCACAAACAACAAGTACTGCTGGCGACAATGGTGCAGAAGCCGAACGCCCCAACATCGTCCTGATGTTCCCCGACAACCTGGGTTGGGGCGAAGTGGGCTCCTTCGGCAGCGTTCGGGGCGTGCCAACCCCCCAGATCGACAAGATCGCCGACGAAGGGATCCGTCTCAAGAACTTCAACGTTGAGTACTCCTGCACCGTCTCCCGCATCGCGTTGCTCACCGGGCGTTACGCGGTCCGGGCTGGCGGCACACAAGCTACCGGCATGACGCTATGGGAGGTCACCATGGCCGAAGCCCTGCGAGAGCAGGGGTACGCCACCGGGCTGTTCGGAAAGTGGCACGTCGGCGGCGATGACTGGCAAGGCCAACGTGAACCCCAAGATCAAGGATTCGACGAGTGGTACGGGATCCCGGGCACCAGTCACACGGCCCAGTACAGGCTTTTTGATTCGTGGAATCCGGCCACGATGGAAGAGCCCTATATCTGGGAGGGAAAGACGGGGGAGCGCTCGCGCAAAGTGAAGCCCTATGACATGGAGAGCCGGCGGACCGTTGACCGCGAGGCGGCAGAACGGGGGATTGCGTTCATGGAGCGGAACGTGCGCGAGGGTCGGCCGTTCTTCTTCTACTACCCCATGACACAGATCCACTTCCCCACGCTGGCGCATCCCGACTATGCCGGCACCACCGGCGCAGGAGACATCGGCGATGCGATGGCTGACGTGGACCACAACGTGGGGCTCGTCCTGGCGGCCATCGATCGACTGGGAATCGCAGACAACACCATCGTCTTCTGGTGTCCAGACAATGGGGCGGAACTACGGCGACCGTGGCGGGGCTCTGCCGGCCCCTGGCGCGGCTTCTACAACACCGCCATGGAAGGCGGGATCCGGACGCCATGCGTGATCCGCTGGCCCGCCCGCATTCCCGCCGGCCAGGTATCCAACGAGATTGTTCATGAAATCGACTTCTTCCCGACGCTTGCAGCGGCGGCAGGCGCCCCGGAGATGGTGCCCACGGATCGGCCGGTTGACGGTGTCAATCAACTTCCGTTCCTCGAGGGCAAGCAAGCCCAATCCAACCGACAGAGTGTCATCTACAGGAGCCAAGATGGTCACTTGCTGGCGGTCAAATGGCGGGACTGGAAACTCTGGTACGACTTCAAGCCGGATCCCATTGGTCCGAATCCCGATCCCAAGGTCCGACTCTTCAACCTGCGCTACGATCCGAAGGAGGAGACCGACATCAAGGACTTCCACCCCGGCGTCTTGACGGTCATGGACAGCATCCTCGCGGACTTCAGGACGTCGGTCGAGAGCTTCCCGAACGTTCCGGTAACGGCCAAGGATCCCTACGTACCGCCGCCTGACAGAGGAGAGGCAACCCGGAAGACGACGCCTGAAGCGGGCTCCGATACGATCCCTGCCAGTGGGCGGCAACGGCCCGATTTCGGCGGGAAGTGGACGAGGAAGGCCGCCCGAGACGAAACGCCTTCCGCCGAGAGTGGATGGGGGCCGGCCTTCACCATCGTGCAGCGCCCAAGCGAGATCTCGGTGGAACGCACGCTCTTCTCCCTTGTGGATATGCAACCCCCGTTGAAGTTCACCTACGCCCTGGATGGGTCCGAGTCCAAGAACACCCACCTTCTGGGCCGAGGAGTTCAGGAGCAGGTCTCGACGGCAACCTGGCAAGGTAACCAGTTGGTCATCAGCACGATCTACTCCGACTCGGGCGCAGCAGACAGACGCGAAGGTATGACGAGCAAAGTGACCCACACCTTGTCCTTCCAGTGGCCCAGGAGGAAAGCCCACCCGCCAAATCTCGTGATCGAGACAACGCGGCATGCGGTCGCAGGTGGTGTGCCCTCTACGACCCGCACGGTCTACATCAAGGGCTAGATCTGACCCGAGCCGACTGCCCTCACTGTGCCGGGCCTCTAATCGCCGAACTTGATGCCTTGGGCCAGGGGCAACTCGTCCCCCCAGTTCACCGTATTGGTCTGCCGGCGCATGTAGTTCTTCCAGGCATCGGAGCCAGATTCACGGCCGCCGCCAGTTTCTTTTTCGCCACCAAAGGCGCCGCCGATTTCTGCGCCGGAGGTGCCAATGTTCACATTGGCGATGCCGCAGTCCGAGCCCACTGCCGAGAGGAAGCGCTCTGCATGTCGCACGTTGCTGGTGAAGATGGCGGAGCTGAGTCCCTGCGGTACCTCGTTGTGATGGCGAATGGCTTCATCCAGATCCTGGATTGGGATCAGGTAGAGGATGGGGGCGAAGGTTTCGGTTTGCAGGATGGGCATGTCGGCCTTGCCGCGGATGATGGTTGGCTGGACAAAGTGGCCTTGGCCTAGAGCGCCGGCCAGTTGTTGCCGTTGGCCACCAACCAGAACCTGGCCGCCTTGTTTGCTTGCCTGGGCCACTGCCTGCAGCATGCTCTCCACCGCCTCCTCATCAATGAGCGGACCGCAAAGTACGCCTTCATCCATTGGATTACCGGCGGGTATCTGGCCATAGGCCTTGACCAGTTGTGCCTGCAATTGATCAATCACGTCCACATGCGCCAGCACCCGGCGGGTGGTGGTGCAACGTTGTCCGGCGGTGCCGACGGCGCCAAACAGGATGGCTCGCATGGCCATGTCAAGATCCGCATCGGGCAGGACAATCAGTCCATTGTTGCCTCCCAGTTCCAGCAGCGAGCGACCCAGGCGGGCGGCAACTTTTTGTGCCACGATCTTGCCCATGCGCACCGAGCCAGTGGCGCTCACCAGTGGGATGCGTGGATCATCTACCAGGGCGGTGCCGACGGTTTCGTCCGGACCGATGCAGAGGCTGACCAGAGCACCCAGCCCCTCCGGTTCCAGAACCTTGGCACTCAGGCGGGTCATGGCCAGGGCGGTGAGTGGAGTCTTGCGGGACGGCTTCCAGATGTTGGCGTCACCACAGACCAGGGACAGCATGGAGTTCCAAGCCCACACCGCTACCGGAAAGTTGAAGGCCGAGATGATGCCGATGGTACCCAGGGGGTGCCAGGTCTCGCGCATGGCGTGCTGCGGGCGCTCAGAGGGCATGGTCAAGCCGTAGAGTTGCCGCGAGAGTCCGGCGGCGAAGTCGGCGATGTCGATGCACTCCTGCACTTCGCCGCGACCTTCTTCCAGGATCTTGCCCATCTCCATGGTGACCAGTTGACCCAGGGCTTCTTTGTGTTGGCGGAACACTTCACCAATGCGTCGCACGTAGTCGCCGCGCTGCGGTGCTGGAATCTGTCGCCAGCGCAAGTAGGCGGCATGGGCGGCAGCAGACACCTGTTGGTAATCCTGGGCACTGGCTTCCCGCACCGAAGCGATGACTTCGCCGGTGGCCGGGTTGTAGGATGAAAGCAGTTCGCCTTTGGTGCTCAACCAGCTGCCGTTGTAGGCGCCGGAGTTTTCTTGCTGGATGCCAAGCTCGGCAAGGATGTCATTCATGGGCTTTGATGGAGGTGTGGTCCGCTTTGCTAGAATCGGCTGTCGGCGTTGTCGGTGTCGCTGTCGGCGTCGGTCGAGGGATTTCAGTTGGCTTCAGTTCAGTTGGGTGCAGTTCGTCGCGTAAATCACGCATTTCCTTCTCCAGCAAGGCAAGTTGCTGAGCCAGGATCTTGTTGCGAAAACTCAGTTTGGTCAGTCGTACCGAGAATTGCAGGGACACCAGCATCAGGAAGGCCAGGGCGCAGAAGTAGAGGATGGAAAGCGGTGACTCCGCCTGCACCAGGTTGGCCAGCCAAGCGATGATCTTGGTGTTCAGGGCCAGGACCATGAGCACGACAGCAGTGCTGATCCAAAGCCAGGCATACTCTTCCCGCAGTTTGCGCCGCCGCACCAACTCGATGACCACCACCAGGGTGGAACCGGCCAGGGTCAGGGCCAGGATGATTTGCGGGACCGGGATGTCTGAGGCGAGCAGCATGATGCGAAGGGTGCGAGGTCTTTAGTTTCAGCGGGCCGGCAACAGCGAGGAGCGGGAGCGGAAGGGAGATCGACGGCGGATTTTCAACAAGGACAGGGTGAGTAGCATCTTGAAGGCATAGAAAACTGCGCGTCCGCCGCGATGCATGCTGACGCCGCTCTTGCGAGCATGCATTGTCACTGGCACCTCCACCATCTTCAAGCCAGCTTTGAGCATGCCGATGAGCACGTCGGCGTCGGGGAAATCCTCGGGAAAACCTTCTTCAGTGAGTTCTTCCAGTGCGGACCAGGAGAGGGCTTGGAAACCGGAGGTGGGATCGGTGAAGCGCTTGCCGGTCCAGGTCTTTACCATCAGCGACAAGATCCAACTACCGCTGCGCCGTAATGGACTGCTGGCCTTGCTTTTGCCGGTCAAGAAGCGGGAGCCGATGGCCAGGTCCGCGCCTTGATCCAAGGCTTCCAGCAGGCAGGGCACTGAACTTGGGTCATGCTGACCGTCCGCATCCATCTGCACCACCCGCTGGTAGCCATGGCGATGGGCATAGACGTAGCCGGTGAGCAGGGCTGAGCCGTAGCCCAGGTTGAAGGGGTGCCGCAGGCTCTGCACTGCGTGTTGCTGGATGACTCTGGGGGTGCCATCACTGCTGCCATCGTCGATCACCAGGATATCCGCCGTGGGCAGGGTCTGCTGCAGCTCGGTGAGAACCTGGCCCAGACTAGCTTCCTCGTTGCAGGCGGGTATCAGGATGAGCAGCGGTTCTTCCACGGGCCCAGGATAGTCTGCTGGCCACATCCCTTTCCAGAGCTTTGCCGCTTTATGATTGGGCGGGTCGGTAGGTGGCGGCAGCTGATTTGCTGCCCAAGTAGCGTAGGTTGTTGCCGAGGGAGCGGCCGCCTATCCAGAACAGGCCCAGGGCAAACATGCCGTGGAAAGCTGCGGTCAGCCACATTGGTTTATCCAGGCATAGGGACAAATAGACCGTCGTGCTGCTCCACAGGCCCAGGCCCAGTTCCAACAGGGGGAGAATGCCTCGGGGCGAGTGGTACTGGATGGGTCCTATATGTGACCTTTCCGGGCCCACGTTCTGTTTTGGTGTGCGGCGAAATTCACCGGTTTTGCGGCGCCAGGCGGAGAGCACCGCCACCGTATTGTTGATGCTGATGCCGGCGCCCAGGCTCAAGATCAAGGGTAGCTTCAGGCAGGTTTGCCAGCGCAGGCGCCCCAGGGCTTGCTGGGACAGGCCGTAGTAGAATAGCACGGAGGCGGTGGCCAGCAGGATGGGCAGCCCTTCCAGGAAGGAGAAGAAGGCTGGTGTATTGACACCCTGCCAGTAGCGAACCCACTGCAGGGGCATGGCGATGAGAATGAGGGCCAGCAGCAGAGGGAAGGCCAGGTTGCCGAACAGGTGGAAGACGGATTCCAGCTTGGCGTGCCTTGGGATTGTGGCTTGCCAGATCTGCCGTGAAAGCTTGCGTCCGGTCTGCACCGAGCCTTTGGCCCAGCGGTGTTGCTGGGTAAGGAAGGCATTCATGTCCACCGGCAGTTCGGCGGGGCAGGCGATCTGTGGCAAGTAGCGGAACTCCCAGCCTGCCAGCTGCGCCCGATAGGACAGGTCCATGTCTTCGGTGAGGGTGTCGAACTGCCAGCCTCCCGCATCTTCAATGCACTGCCGCCGGAAGATCCCGGCGGTGCCGTTGAAGTTGAACAGGCAGCCAGAGTTGGCGCGGGCAACTTGCTCCACGCAGAAGTGGCCATCCAGCAACACAGCCTGTATCTGCGTCAGCAGATTGGATTTTCGATTCAGGTGCGCCCAGCGCGCTTGCACCATGCCCACTTTTGCATTTGTGAACTCCGGGATTACTTGCGAGAGGAAATCCCGGGGCGGCAGGAAGTCAGCGTCAAAAATGGCCAGGAATTCACCTTTCGCCAGACGCAGTCCATTTTTCAAGGCGCCTGCCTTGTAGCCGCTGCGGTCCTGGCGGCGGATGTGTTGAATGCGCAGGTCCTTGGGCAGTTTGCCAAGGCTGCGGCGAACGATGTCGCTGGTGTCGTCGGTGGAGTCGTCCAGCACCTGCACTTCCAACAGGTGGCGTGGGTAATCCAGTTCGGCTACCGCAAGCACCAGGCGTTCCGCCACATAGCGCTCATTGTAGATGGGCAGCTGCACGGTGACCGGAGGCAGCGGCTGAGGCTGAGGTTTTTGCTTCTCGTTCTGGCGGTTGCGCAAGAACAAGCTGACGGTCCAGGCCTTGTGCAGGCTCAGGATGGCCAGCGGGGTAAGCAGGCACACGTGGCAGGCGGCGAGAATGGTTTCCAAACTAATCATGGAAGCTGGTGGGGGCTCTAGGGCAGTTTTATAGACTCTGTCAGTTGTGCTTGTCTCGGATTTCGATTTTACCTTGCCAGAACATCTGGTGGCCCAGGTTCCGGTGGAGCCCAGGGACGCTTCACGCCTCCTGGTTTTGCACCGGGGAACTGGCCAGACCGAACACCGAGGTTTTCGAGATTTGCCGCAGTTTCTCCAATCTGGCGACCTCCTGGTCCTGAACAACACCAAGGTATTGCCGCACCGGCTGCGTGGTCAAAGATCTACCGGCGGTAAGGTAGAGGTTTTGCTGCTGCAGCAAGAGGGCGGTGAGTGTCGCGGATACGTGAAGCCGGCCCGGAAGATCCATTCCGATGAGGAGCTTTTCCTGGAGGATGGCGCCTTGATCCTGCGGGCCGGCGCGCTGCTGGATTCTGGGGAGATGCTATTCACCCTGCGTGCCGCCCAGGGCAGCTTGGAAGAAGCCTTGGCCAAGGTGGGCCGGGCGCCCCTGCCGCCCTACATTCAGCGCCAGGGGGCGGATTCGGTGGCTGCAGATCGTCAGCGCTACCAGACCGTTTTTGCCAAGGTGCCCGGAGCGGTGGCGGCGCCCACCGCTGGCATGCACTTCACCCAGGAACTTTTGCAGACCTTGCAGGACAAGGGGGTGGGATTGGCGGAGGTGACCTTGCACGTTGGCCCCGGCACCTTTGCCCCGGTGCGGGTGGAGCGGGTGTTGGAGCACAGCATGCACGCCGAGCACTTCGCGCTGGAGGAGTCGGTGGCCCAGGCCGTGCGGGAGACTCGCCGTCGGGGTGGCCGGGTCGTGGCGGTGGGCACCACCGCCGCCCGCACCCTGGAAAGTTGTGCTCAGGCAGATCGGCTGGTGCAGGCGGCCAGTGGCTGGACCGACCTGTTCTTGTATCCGGGCAAGTCAACCCAGGTGGTGGATGCCTTGGTGACCAACTTCCACCTGCCTCGTTCCACCCTGCTGATGCTGGTGGCGGCCATGGTGGGGCGGGAAAAGCTGTTGCAGGTCTATGCCGAAGCCATTGCCCAGGAATACCGCTTCTACTCCTACGGCGATGGCATGTTGATCCTATAGCCGCGGCAGCATCCGGCTGAGTTCAGCGCTGGCTGCAGCCGGGTCGCTGGCCGCCAGGATGGCCTGGCTCACCGCAATGCGTTGGCAGCCCAGGTCCAGGAGGCTGGGCAAGTTGGCAGCGTTGATGCCGCCGATGGCGAAGGTTGGCACCGACGCCTTGGCCAAGGCAGCCTGCAGGTTGGCGCTTGTCAGGCCCTGCCTATAGCCCTTGGTGCTGCTGGGAAAGCAGGGGCCGAAGCCCAGATGGTCGGCGCCGGCAGCAATGGCGACCTGCATCTGCTGCAAGTTATGGGTGCTGACGCCCAAGACCTGATGGGCATCCAGCATGGATCTGGCCTGCTGGATGTTCATGTCATCCTGGCCCACGTGGGCTCCTGCCGCAGCCGATTCTTTGGCCAGGGCCACTTGATCGTTGACGATGACCGGCACCTTGTGTGCCTGGCAAAGCTGGATGCAGCGTTGCAGGCCAGCGGGGTCAGCTTGTTTTACTCGCCACTGCACCAATTCCACCCCCCCAAGCAAGGCTTGTTGCAAGGTCTCCCAGGGTGCTTGCCGACAAGCACTGGGAGTAAACAAGAGGTAGAGTCGACGCTTCTGCCATTCCATCAGCAAGCAACCCAACCTATCATCCGCTCCCATGTTCGCGGAGTCCTTCCTTATCAACCTTTGCATCTTCCTGGCGGGACAGCTGGTGGCCTATGGCTACTTGCGCACTGGCCGGCGGCATCGTGGCCTGGCCTTGATGTTCATCAGCTGGATCCTGGTGGATGCCATTTTGGTGGTGCGCTACGCCCTTGAGAGCACTGACAGCGCTGAGGTGTTCTACCGCTTGTTGCTTACGCTCATGCAGACCTATGCCCTGGTAGAATTGTTCCTCTACCTGTTTGGGCGCTGGCGGCGGCGTTCGCCCAAGGTGCGGCAGGCCCGGGAAGTGGACTTCCGCCAGGCCTACCTGCATTACCTGCGCAATGAGTTGGCGCCGGCAGAAGCTGCATACCGTCGGATCCTGCGTCGGGATGCATGGGACCAGGAGGCCATGCTGGGATTGGCGACGGTTCAGTCCCGGGCCGGCAAGGGTCGGCAGGCCAGAGCCTACTTCCGTCGGGCCAGGTCCCTGGATCTGCAGAATCGCTTTGGCGATGCCATTGGCGCTGAGCTGGTACGCTTCAGCGCCAAGGTGCCACCGGCCAAGCCTTAGCAGATCGGGCTAAGCCTTCTGGCTAAACCTTCTCGCTGATGGTCTTGGCCTGCAGGAATTGCAGCAGGTAGTCAGGCCCGCCAGCTTTGGAGTCAGTGCCGGACATGTTGAAGCCGCCGAAGGGATGCACTCCCACCAGGGCGCCGGTGCACTTGCGGTTGATGTAGAAGTTGCCCACGTGGAAACGGTTGCGGGCTTCTTTCTTGTGCTCTTCGTTGTTGGTGAAGACGGAGCCGGTCAGGCCGTAGTCCGTGTTGTTGGCGACTTCCAAGCCTTCGGCGAAGTCCTTCACTTTGATCAGGGCCAGCACTGGGCCAAAAATCTCCTCTCGTGAGACTCGTGCGGCAGGGGCAATGTCGCCGAAGACCGTGGGCTGCACGTAGTAACCGTTGCCGTCGGCTTCCTTGCCGCCAGCCAGCAGCTTGCCTTCCTTCTTGCCGATGGCGATGTACTCCAGGATCTTCTTCTTGGCGCCCTGGTCGATTACCGGACCCATGAAGTTCTTCAGCTCGCTGGGGTGGCCTTGGGTCAGGGCTTCTACCTTGGGGATCAGCTTGCTGACGAAGCTGTCGTAGACGTCTTGGTGGATCATGGCGCGGGAGCAAGCCGAGCACTTCTGTCCCTGGAAGCTGAAGGCTGAGCCGAGGACCGCATCCACTGCCGCGTCCAGGTCGCAGTCCGCATCCACCAGGATGCCGTCCTTGCCGCCCAACTCCGCAATGAGTCGCTTCATCCAGATCTGACCATCCTGGGTGGTGGCGGACTTCTGGAAAATGCCCAGGCCTACTTCCCGACTGCCGGTGAAGGAGATGAAGCGGGTCTTGGCATGGTTGACGATGGCTTCGCCCACCACTGTGCCAGAGCCCGGAATAAAGTTCAGCACCTGCTTGGGCAGGCCGACTTCCCACATCAAGTCCACCCACATGCTGGCGATGAAGGGGGTGGTGCTGGCTGGTTTCAGGACAACCGTGTTGCCGGTGACCAGGGCCGCAGTGGCCATGCCAGCCATGATGGCCAGGGGAAAGTTCCATGGTGGGATGACCGCACCAACACCCAGGGGGATGTAGTGCATCTCATTCTTTTCGCCGGGGTAGGGCACCAGGTCCTGGGGTTGTGCCAGTTCCAAAGCCTGCATCGCGTAGTACTCCATGAAGTCGATGCATTCGGCAGTGTCAGCATCGGCTTCCGCCCAGCTCTTGCCGGCTTCGTGCACCATGGCGGCGGAGAACAAGTGCTTGCGCTCCCGCATTAGTTCGGCCGCGTCCAGGAAGTACTTGGCCCGCTCTTCCTGGCTGACGAAGCGCCAGTCCTGGAATGCTTCATGCGCCAATTCCACCGCCTTCTTGGCGTCGGCTTCGGTGCACTTGGCAAAGGTGCCCAGAACCAGATCCAGGTTGCCTGGGTCCCGGCTCTCAAGGGTTTTCCGATCGGTGATGGCTTCGCCGCCGATCCATGCTGGATGTGACTTGCCGAACTGCTTGTTCACCTGCTCAAGGGCTGTGGTGAAGGCTTGCTGGTTTTCGGGCTGGGAGAAATCGACGAAGGGTTCGTTGCGAAATTGGGGCTTTGACACGGGACTTCTTGCTCTCTTGGGGGTCAATAAGGGGGCAAGAAGTCTAGGGAGAAAGCTCCCTGAGGCAATATCAGCCTGTTGCCGTCTGAATAATCCTGGTGTCCGCTGCGCGGACAGGGATTCAGATGAGCCAGCGACCTTCTGCGTCGGTTAGGAACCGGTTCCCTGCCAGCGACGCTTTTGCATCTGGTCGGTGAAGCGCAGGCTGTCTTCCTTGCTGAACAGGCGAACCTGGGAGCCGCAGCTGACGCAGTAAGAACGATTCACGCTCATCAGGTAGGGCTGGTAATCGTTGCACTTGCCGCACCACTTCTTGTCTTCTTGAAAATCTCGCTTGCCCATAATCTTGCTCCCTGTTGCCTCTGTTCCTCTTCTCCCTGTCCGTTCATCCCGGTCCCGGTCAGGCGTCGGGGTTAGAGAAGCAAGTGCCTTGCCAAGTCGCTGACTGCTCCAGATATTTTGGCCTAATCCACGATGCCATCGGCAGTTAAGGCAATGATAGCCGGGCCTTGTCGGATCCCGGAGAGCGCCGCGGGTGTGCAAAAAAAACGACAAGGGTCGGCTGTCCGAAGACGGGCTGCCGGTCCTGGCAGGGATGTGGGTGGTGCAGGCCTGCTTCTGGCTCCCTTGCCATGGGCACCAAGGAAGGGTGTCTAATTTGTGCAACAGCCTGTGCAAAAATACAACGTGCTTCTAGCCCGCCTTTCCCACCCCTCTCTACTGCGGTGGCGTAAATCCAGGCGTCTACTGCGTCGAACTCAGTCGTCCTTCTCGACAGGTAGCCAAACCTGCCTCCGAGGGACTCGGTCGCTCTCCTTGTATCCACCGGGATTTTCGCCCCCTCGCTTACGAGCGTGGCGGGTAAGGCGGGCTAGCGATCCCAGATGGAATGGATTTCCGCCATGACCCGCGGGTCTTCTTCGCGCTGGATCTGGGCAGCCAGGGCAGGGTGCCGCGGCGACATTTCGCCCAAGGCCCAGGCGGCATGTCCTCGCACCACCGGGTCCGCGTCCTGCAGGGCGGTGGCCAGGGCGGGGATGGCGGCCTCGTCCTTCAGGTTGCCCAGGACGATTGCCGCATTGCGGCGCAGGCCCGAGCGGGTTGCCCGCCGCATGGCCGTGCCCAGCCAGTCGCTTTGGTAGGCGGCTTCGCTGAGTGAAAGGATGCCGACCAACTGGTAGCTCTGCACTGCCTGATGCGGTTGCAGGTCTGCCGGGCGCTCGGCGCTGCTGGGCAAGGCGGCGCGGCCCTTACTGGTGAAGGGGCAGACCTCCAGGCAGATGTCGCAACCAAAGAACCAGTCAGCCTGGGCTCGCCGCAGGTCTTCGGCAATGAAGCCCCGCTGCTCGATGGTGGTGTAGCTCAGGCAGCGGCGGGCGTCTACCTGATGCGGGGCAACGATGGCCTGGGTAGGGCAGGCGTCCAGGCAGGCGGTGCAGCTGCCGCAGGATCCGGGGGCGATGGGGTCGGGCTCCAGCTCCAGTGGCGTCAGTAGTTCTGAAAGCAGGAGGTAGGGGCCCAGGCTGGGGTTGATGATGCCCGCACTCTTGGCCAGGAAGCCAATGCCGGCGCGGGCAGCCAAGGCCCGCTCCAGCACCGGGGCCGCATCGGTGCCGGTCTTTATCTGGCCGCGGGGGACCCCCTCTGCCTCCAGCTGCTTGCGGATTCGCTTGCAGGCCTTGCCCAGAAAGCGGTGGTAGTCCCTGCCCACGGCATAGCGGGCGATGCGACCGCCGCCCTGCAGCTGCACCTCCGGCCCGCCGTAGTCATAGGCCAGGCTGATGCTGGAGCGGCTGGCGGGGGCCCAGCGCTGGGGATCCTGGATGTTCTCCCGGTTGCGCTCCAGGTAGTCCATTTCTCCTGCCCGGCCCGCATCCAGCCAGGCGGCAAAGTGGGCGCTGTGCTGGCCTAGATCCGCCGGACCGAAAGCCACCAGGTCAAAGCCGGCCGCATGGGCCATTTCCTTGAGGATGCGGGGGGGAAGGTTCATACCACTGGAATTCCCATCTTATGGGCTCAAGAGAGCCAAGAGTGTCTGCCGAAGAGACTAGGACAGCGAATCAGTCCCTATGTGAGGAGAGTCCTATTATGGGCGTCGAAGGTCAAAGAGAGTCAGTCACCATTGAAGAGCAGAAGATCAAGCCAGTGTCTAGCACTGTCATCCCTTCCGGTCAGGTGGTGATCCTACGAGAGAATGAATTGGACTGCGAGCTCAGCACCGCCATCCAGCGGATCCGGAGCAATGAGCAGACCAGTCATAGTCGCATTTTGATTGTTGGGCCGGAGACCCCGGAATCTGAACAGGAGGAGCTGAGCCGTGCCCGGGGGGTTCCCTCCATGCCCACTTCCGTGGGGCAAGTGGCTCGCAGTGGTGGCGTACGCGCTCTGGAGACATTGGGCGAAGAGTTGCAGGTGGTGGTGGAGAGTCAGGAGCGTTTCATCGAAGAAGCGCAAATGGCCGTGCGCGAAGTGGACGATGCGGTGCAAGAAGGCACCCGAGCCCAGCTCAAGAATCGACTCTGCAATGTGACGGAGATCTTGGATTGGAGCCGTGCTGTGCATGAAGATATCCAGCAACGAGTGCAGGCAGCAGTAGGTGGTTTTCAATCAGTGGATGCCTACGACCTGCTGCGAGATCTGCAGGGTCAGGTGGAAACCTTCTTCCCCGAGCTGCGCATCAGCATCCCTGCTTGCACTGGTGCTTCGCACTGCCATGGTCGCGCCACGGATCTTGCTGAAGGGTTGTTCCTGGCCCTGTCCCTAACGGCTCAACGCATTGGTGGTCAAGGTGCCCTGCGGGTGGAAATCAATCAGGTCAAGGATCACTTGCAGATCCGTCTGCAAGGGGTTGGCGATCCCCAGCACTTGCAAGCTGCCAAGGAAATGGCCCGCTGCCGCGAAATTTTGGTGCAGCAGCACGGTGGCCGCATCTTGCCGGACAACTTGGGCAAGCACGCCGCGGGCATGCTGATCCAGCTTCCATTGGGGCCCTGAGAGCGCTCGGGCCTAAGGGTTTGCGGTAGACAGGAAGTCCTGGGCGAAGTCTAAGCTATTTTGCCAGGATCTGTTCCGTCGGTGGTTACTAGCCAATGCACCAAAGCTATGGCAGCATAGACGTTGGCCACATGCCCCATTGGACCAATTATGGATCCTGTAACCGCCAAATTCCTGAGCGAAGACAGCCTCAGTCAGAGGTTGCTGGAGCTCTGGGAACGCACGGGGGACGAAAACCTGAGCCAACTTGCCAAGGGCAAGCCAGCAGCAGGGCAGAGGCCGCCAGAATCGGAGCAGGAACGGATGGACAGCGTGAGTTCCGCTCTGATGAACTGCTACAAAAATACCGGTGATGCCCAGGTCTTCACCCTCTTGTATGAGCTGAACAAGGATTCATTCCTGCGGGCCATTCAGGGCAAGATGCGGCGCGGCTTCACCCAGGTGGACAGCCAGGATGTGTTGCAGGAAGTGTTCCTGAACATCTATCGCTACCCCAGGCGCTTCCTCTTTGAGCGTGCGGATTCCTTCCGCAATTGGGGACATCGCATTGCTCGAAACACCTTGCTCAAGGCTCTGAAGGGTCAGGCCCGTCTGGACAAGGTGACTCCTCTGGATGAGGACATGGGATTCCGTGAGGATGTAAAGATTCGGGATCCCTTCTGCTCTGCCCGCGATGCCGAAGCTGCAGCCTTGGTGGATTTTACCTACTTGGTCTACCTGAACCTCTACTTGAAACAGTTCCTTCGCCTTTCGCCCAAAGAGCAACGCGCTCTACGAATGGTGGAAGTGGAAGGATGCTCCTACAAAGATACAGCCCATGCTCTGGGCATTCGTTTGGAGAACCTGAAGATGGTGATCTTCCGCGGACGTCGCAAGATTTTCCGCCGACTGAGTCACACCTTTCAGGAGCTCGGGACACAGGCTCTTCCTACTTTGCCTGATGCTGACCTACCCGAGCCTGTGCCGTCCAAGAACTCCTCAACCCTCTTCGCCTCAAGCAGCCCTGCCAAGCTCCATGAAGTTAATCAATCTAGTTGAGTCCTACCGGGACCCCTGTGCCCCAATTCAGGCCGACCTATCTGCCATGCTCGATGGTGAGCTGGACGCAGCAACGGTCCGCCGGGTCATGGTCCATTCTGACCTATGCAATTCCTGCGGAGCTTTCCTCAAGGGCGTTCGCAACCAGGTTCGAGCCCACAAGATGCTGAGTGGTGTGGATCTAGTGGGTACCGCTCTGGGTACCCAGGCCCAGGAGAACGTGCTGGACTCCGCCGCCTTCCGCGGCTTCACCTTTGGCAAGGACTCAGCCCGCTCAGAAAAGCTCTGGCATCGTTTGCTGGAGAACCAGCGTCAATTGGCTCGGATTCTCTATGAGCTGGGGCGTGGTTTTGTCTTGATGGGTGTCTCTCCCAATTTCTCCAGGGTTGTGGCGCAAGAACCAGTGCCAGTGCCGGACATGTGCCTCCGTGGCCGAAACCTGTTGGACGAAGTGGAACGACTGGGCAGCGACGACGGCATGAATGCTGGCAGTGAATGGGTGCGGGCCAAGACGCTGTTCGAGAATCGTGAGCCGAAGAGCGCGGAAGAGAATCTGGCCAAGGGTAAGCGTTTGCTGCGTGAAGCACTGATGCTCTCCTTGGAGTTTCATGAGGCTCGGATCTACCTCGGCCAGGCCTACCAGGTAGAGGGAGATTTCAATCGTGCTCGCAACGCCTACTCCCGAGTCTTGGCTGAAAGCGAAGACCGGATCATCCGGGCCTATGCCTTGGAGAACTTGGGCAATGTTTATCTGGAAGATGATCGCCCGAAGCAGGCCATCCCATTCTTCCAACAGCTATTGGACTCGGGTGTCATTGCCCAGGAGCCTCGATTCCATACGACTTACTTCAATCTGGCTTTGGCACATGGGTTGTGCGGGGAGTTTGATGCTTTGACTCAGCATCTGACCAGCCTCTATGAGGGCTTCCCGCATCGGCGACGGGTGATCGGTATGGAAATAAAGAGTAGAGAATCCCTGCTGGAAACTCTGCGTCAGCAGCCTGAGCTTCTTGCAGGCCTGGTGGAACGTTTCCCATGCTGGTTCCAGTTCATCGCCCAGGAGGGATGCTGAGATGTTAGCAAGATTACGGATCTACTGGCTTTTCCTGGCTGTGCTGGCCCTGGCCCTCTCTTCCCTGTTTGGCTTTGGTGGCGAGCCGGTCGCCGGTGGCGATGGTGGTGTGGTGAACCTGCCGAGTCAAAACAACACCAACACCATGGCGCAAGCGCAAACCGATTCCGTGCAACAGAGCAGCGTACTGCTGGAGAGCGGGCAGCAAGTGGTGACCAAATCCAGGGATGGTTCCGCGGTGACGGAAACAATGATGTATGTGGGCACCGAGATCTATCAGGACCTGCAGATCAACCTGCCGCGGGAACTGCAAGGTAGCGTGGCTTTCTACACCCTGGGTGGACCCGGTGGTGCTGAGTATGTGGATGGTAGTATTTACCTGGGTGGCTTTGAGCTGGAGATGATGCGCGAGGCGGGCATTCAGCAATTTGGCATCATCTTGCTGCATCCTGAAGCAGAGTCAGTGATGGTGAAGGTCACCCTGATCGACGGTGGGATTTATTCCGGCTTTGGCACCTCCGGCCCCTTGGTCCTGGTCTCCCTGCTCAATGCCAAAGCATTCACCTTCTGGGATTGGATGCTTTACTGGCTCGCCAAGTACTAATCAGTAGTGCTAATCAGCACTACTAATCAGCCTGCATTAACTCGTTGAGCCGCAGGGGGTGGTTAGTGGTGATGGCGTCTATGCCGAAGTCCAATAGCCTGCCCATCTCGGCGTCCGAATTGGCAGTGTAGGCGCAGGTCAGATAGCCCTGAGCCCGCAGATGTTGGATGGCTTTCTTTGCAAGGCCGAGATGGTGCCAATGCACCATCGCTGCCTTGATGGACTCTAGCCGTCGCAGGTAAGAGGGAGTCACTTCGCAGGGTGCCTTTTCATCGCCCATGGCTCCCAGAGTGAGTCTGGGTTGCAAGGCGTGAATTTCATCCAGCCAGTCCCAGTCGAAGGATTGCACCAACACCTCATCCAGGAGTTCCATCCTGGTCAGCAGTTGCAACAGGGATGCAGCACTGCCGGCCTTCCGTTCAATCATGGTGATGGCGCCAGGTTGGATGGTGTTCAGGGCCTCTTCCAAGGTTGGGATTGAGGCCCCGGCTGGCACCTGTCGCAGTTGCGCCAGGCTGAGATTTGCCACCGCCAGCTTGGTGCCACTGCTGTCAGCCAGCAGCGTAGCGTCGTGGATACAGACAGGGATTCCATCCCTGGTGTCCCGGGTGTCCAGTTCCACCATGACCGCCCCGCAGCGCAGGGCGTCGGCGTAGGCTTCAAGGGTGTTCTCCGGCAAGGCCCCGGAGTGTCCCCGGTGGGCTACCACCATGGTTTTCTCCTTGGCCAGAGCTGTCAGCTTCTTTTGCAAGGGGGAGTGGATGGTCGATATCTCCTAGGTATCCATTGTTAGAGCAGGACCAATGTTAGAGGAGGAACGGTAAAGATGGCTGGGGCTGCAAGCCAGGGAATCAATCCGCAGAGCATCAATCCGCAGGTCAGTGCTCTGGGGACGGCGACGGCCTTGTCTGCCGAGGCGGCTGTGCGTGTGTTGAACTTGCAGCCGGGCCAACAGGTGCAGGGTACGGTGGTTAAAATCCTGGGCTCGGGCAAGCTGCTCATGGGTTTGATGGGGGGGCTGGTAGAAGCTTCCAGCAAGCTGAACCTGTCCGTGGGCAAGAGCTACAATTTCTCCGTTGCCCAAGTGCAGCCGCGCATTGTGCTGCAGTCTGCCACGCCCTTGGTTTTGCCTGGTCTGCAAGCTGCCGCTCAATCCGGAATTCTGGGCCAGGGAGGCAAGGACTTGGGTGTTGCCATGCAGCAGCTTGCCGATCTCTTGCCTGCACCCGCGCCGAAGTTGACCAGTACTCTTGGCGGTAAGGCCGCAGGAGAACTGTCCAGTCCGCTGCAGCAGGGAAGTATTACGGCAAGCGATCTGCAAGAAGTGCAGCGACGCTTGGGCTATGACCAAGAGGTGCGGGTGCTGCGATTGCCCAAGTCAAACAAGGCGGCTCCCCAGGTAACGCAGACAGAAGTGATGAGTTTGCGTCACAGCCTGAAAGCTGAAGCGCTGCAATTGCTGGATGCTACCAACACCGATGCCGTTGCCGCCAAACAACGCAATCTGGCACAGGCCCTGGTTGCAGGCTTCAACGCCATTGAGGCTGACAATGCCCAGCGTGCTGAGCAGGGTGTGCCGCAGTGGTTGCCCTTGCCGGTGGCTGAGGCAGGTGAGCTCATGGATGCACGGATGTTCTTATTGCCCAGCGATGCGGACAGTGGGGCCGAGAATCAAGACGAGTCGGAACAGCGTCCAGTGAATCTGGTGCTGTTGTTGGAGTTCACAAGGCTTGGGTCGGTGCGCGCCGATGTGCAGGTGCAGGGAGAGGCAGTGTCGGTGATTCTGCAACTGGTGGATTCGTCAGCATTCCTGAAGATAGGCGAAGCAGTGCCTGCACTGCGCAGCATGCTGGAAGCCCATGGGCTCAAGGTGGGGCAATTGTTGGTGAAGCAGGTTCCTGGAAAAGAGCTACCCAGCTCTGACCTGGTTTCCTTGCCTTCCGCATCCCGGAGTTTGGTGGACATCCATGCCTGAGCAGAAGAAAGCCCTGAACGTTGCTGCTCTTGGTTATGACCGAGGGGCAGATGCAGCTCCGCGAGTCCTGGCCCGTGGCCGCGGCGAAGTGGCTCAGCGCATCCTGGAGCGAGCCGAAGAGTATGGCATCCCGGTAGAAAAAGATCCGGACCTGCTGCAGTGCCTGGGTTCCATGGAAGTGGGTCAGGAGATTCCAGTGCAGGCCTATGCGGCAGTGGCACAGGTGCTGGCCTTCCTCTACCAGCAGAACGGTAGCGGGGAAAAGGCGGGTTAACAGGCCGTTGAAGAAGGGGTGATTTGGAGATTGTCGATCCCGAGACATCCGTTTTCTGCCCCGGGATTCTTATGGCGGAAAATAATGGCAGTCATTGCGATCCAGCAAGCTGGTTGGGGCCAAACAGATCCACAAAGCTCATATACGCGGCTGAGGAAGCCCTCAAAGCCCCTCTGCAATCCCCTTGGCGTCCCAACTCCAAACAGGCTACGCATGATCGTGCCAAGATTGCGTGCAGCGACATGGACCACGTACCGCTTTTTGACATTCTCGATGCCGCGCAACCAAGTCCGGCGTGCACCGCCTGACCCACAGGTGTGCGCAAAGCTTCTCTCCACTCGTTCACTTCGTAAGCGCTGGAGCTTTTTGGATCGCGATCCTGCAACACGCCGACGGTTTGCTCGATAAGCATCCTGCCACGATTCTGGTTTGTCCGTCCACTTGCGGCGGTTCTGTGACCGCGGCTGTGGTATGTAAGAAAGTATCTCTCTCTCGCTTAGCCATGCCAGGGTTTCAACTTTGTGGTAGCCCTTGTCGGCGACAACTGCCTTGTATTGGTCATCTTGCTCAGCACTGATCAGCACCGCCTGAGCCTCAATGATTCCGTCTTTCAGTGCCTCGCTGTCAGCAGTATCTGCATGGTGGATCGTCGCGGAGACGATGATCTCGGAGTCAGTGTCCAGCGCGTGCTGTGCCTTGTAGGCAAGGTGGGTACGCCCATCCTTCATCTTCGCGATCCTGCTGTCGGGGTCTGAGGGCGACTCCCAGTCCTTGTTCGAGGTCTTCTTCCCACGGCGTTTGCGATCGAATCGCCGTAAGTCCTCCTCCGTTGGGACTTCGGCCCCTTCTTCTTTCGCAAGCTCGCGCACGTAGTCATTCCAGCCCTTGCCAGTATCCTTGCGCACAATGGACTTCATTGCAGCATTGGCTTCCAACGTCGTTGTGTCCACGGCCAGTGCCTTGCCCTTCACCATGCCCTTGGATTTGGCGATCTTGACCACGAATGCAAACACCTCTTCGTGCACTTCTACTGGCAGCCGTTTGCGGATCACGGTCAAGCTGGAGTGATCAGGGGTCATCTCTGTCAGCAAAAGCCCAAGGAATTGCTGGAGCGAGCGGCTGTCACTGCAGCGCCATGCAATCCCACGCTGTGAATCCACACCTTCGAAATAGCCGACCAGCAGCATCCGGAAGTAGACGCCTGGCGGAATTGAAGGGCGGCCGCCTTCCTTGTAGTAGGGCTCGCAAAGCGATTCGACATAGTGATCGAACTTCGCTTCGCTGAGAAGCTCATTCAGCTTCGCGTAAAACGGGTGCCCTGGAGATCGGGGAAGATTGGTCGTCGAGACCAAAAGTGCTTGCTGCTTGTCGCGTCGTTTGCCAAGTGCCATGAAATATCCACCTCCGTGATTGGGATATTATCCCTACGTACGTGGATTGGAGCACGGCTTAACTACTTGGAGTTTTTCAACGGCCTGTTAACCCACTTTTCCCACCCCTCTCTACTGCGGTGACGCAAATCCGTGCGTCTACTGCGTCGAGCTCGGTCGTCCTTCTCGACAGGTCACCAAACCTGCCTCCGAGGGACTCGGTCGCTCTCCTTGTATCCCCAAAGGATTTGCGCCACCTCGCTCACGAGCGAGGTGGAAGAGGCGGGTTAGCCCGCCGCTTGCCGCAGTGCCGCTGTTAGGTCGACTTTGTGTCCGGCACGAGCCAGCACATCGCCCAGGCCGCTGAGCACTCGCAGCACGCTCTGCAGTCGGGCTCCATGGCCCATGAGTCCGATGCGCCAGACCTTGCCCTTCAAGGGGCCCAAGCCACCGCCGATCTCGATTCGATGCCGTTGTCGCAATTCTGCTCGAGCAGCCGCTTCGTCCACGCCTTCTGGCACCAGAATGGATGTCAACATGGGTGTGCGAATGTCTTCGGCTACCAGGCAGGAGATGCCCATGGCTTGCAGGCCACGATAGAGAGCCTGGGCGGCTTGCTGGTGGCGGGCATAGCGGGGCTCTAAACCTTCTTCCATGACCTGTTCCAGGCCGGAGGCCAGGGCGTAGACCATGCTTATTGGAGCGGTGTGATGGTAGACCCGTTCGCCGCTGCCCCAGTAGTTGGCCAGCATGCCCACGTCCAGATACCAACTGGGTGGCTTTGTCTGGCGGGCTTGAATGCGTTGCATGGCAGCTGCAGAGAAGCTCACCGGCGACAAGCCAGGGGGTACGGAGAGGCACTTTTGCGTGCCGGAGAAGGCCGCGTCCACGCCCCATTCGTCCAAAGCCAAATGACTGCCCGCCAGGCTGGTGACGCAATCCATGAGCACCAAGGCCCCCTGTTGTTTGGCGGCGTTGATGATTTCTTCCGGCGGTTGCAGTACCCCCGTGGAGGTTTCCGCATGCACGAAGGCCAGCAATTTCGTCGGGCCAGCGGCTACCGCTTTCGCCATGGCCTCAGCATCCAATGCCTGGCCGAAGTCGGATTTCACTTCGACTACCTCAGCGCCAAGACGTTGGGCAAGGTCCTTCATACGCCCGCCAAACACACCGTTGGTGCCAATCACCACCCGGTCGCCCGCTTCCACCAGATTGGTCAAGCAGGTTTCCATGCCGGCACTGCCGGTACCGGAGATGGGCATGGTAAATGGGTTTTGCGTACCCATGACCACTCGCAGGTCCGCCTGCACTTGATCCATCAGGCCTAGGAATGCCGGGTCCAAGTGGCCCAGCAAGGGTGCGGCCTGGGCCGCCAACGTCCGTGCAGACGCTGGCGATGGACCGGGACCCAACAAAAGGACTTCCGGTGGATGAAAGGGCAGGCGTGTGGCCATGATCTGCTAGACCGTTCCCAGGTAGCGGTGCAATTCCCAGTCATGCACCTGGGCGATGTATTCCGACCACTCTTGCTTCTTCGCAGCAATGAAGTGGTTGGCAATGTGTGGGCCCAGAGCGTCCTTCACTACCTCATCCTTTTCCAGGGCGGTGATGGCTTCGCTCAGGTTGCCCGGCAGTACACCGATCTTGTTGCGGGCGCGTTCGCGGGCGCTCATGGTGTAGATGTTCTTGTTTACCGGTGCCGGTGGCTCGATCTTGTTGGTGATGCCGTCCAGGCCTGCACCCAGGATGGCTGACATGGCCAGGTAGGGGTTGCAGCTTGGGTCTGGCATACGCAGTTCCATGCGAGTGCCGACGCCGCGCCGGTCCGGGATGCGAATCATTGGTGAGCGGTTGCGCATGCTCCAGGCAACGTGGGTGGGGGCTTCGTAGCCCGGCACCAAGCGCTTGAAGCTGTTGACGATGGGGTTGGTGACAGCGCAGATGGCGCGGGCGTGCTCCATGACGCCGCCGATGAAGTGCAGGCCCATTTCGCTCAGTTGTGACTCAGTGTTCTCGTCATAGAACAAGTTTATTGAGCCATCTTCGTTGAACAGAGACAGATGGATGTGCATGCCGGAACCGTTGATGCCAAAGATGGGCTTGGGCATGAAGGTGGCGTGCAGGTTGTAGTCCCGAGCAACACGACGCACTACGTACTTGAAAGTGGTCAGGTTGTCGCTGGTTTGCAGGGCGTCGCCGTAGCGGAAGTCGATTTCGTGTTGTCCCGGTGCCACTTCGTGGTGGGCGGCTTCCACTTCCAGGCCCATGGCGTGCAGGGCGTTGGTGATCTGGCAGCGTGCGGCTTCCGCATTGTCCAGGGGAGCGGAATCGAAGTAACCAGCTTCATCGTTGGTGATGGTGGTCATCTCGCCGTTCTCTCCCCTTTCGAACAGGAAGAACTCGGCTTCAGGGCCGGCGTTGAGTTGGGTGCCCAGCTTGGCAGCCTTTTCCAATTGCTTGATCAGGGTCTGCCGCGGGCAACCTTCGAATGGAGTTCCATCAGGTCGGGCTACATTGCAGATGATGCGTGCGGCCTTGCCGTGTGGGCTTGTCCAGGGGTAGATCCGGAAGGTGTTGAAGTCGGGCTTCAGGATCATGTCGCTTTCTTCGATGCGCACGAAGCCTTCGATGGAGGAGCCATCGAACATGATCTGGCCATCCAGGGCCTTGCCGAACTGCGAGGTGGGAACTTCTACGTTCTTGTTGTTGCCCATGATGTCCGTGAAGGACAGGCGCAGGAACTTGACATCGTGTTCACTCAGCAGTGCTTCGATGTTTTCGCGGGAGTACGAGGACTTGGTTTGCGGGGTGTCGACGGTTTGGGACATGGTTGGTGATTCTGAATTAAGGTTGGAGATCCGAATCTGCCTGGGGCGACGCTGCCCCAGAAGGCGGGAATGCTAGCTAGAGCTGTTGGCTCTGCACGCGGATTCCCGCAGAAACTGCATGATTCATCGGTCACAAGCGCAGATATCCTCGGTTGAAACCCTTGAAAGATGTGGATAATTGCAAAAACTGCATAGAAATTGCACAGTTCTGGGTTCGCCCCCTGGCCTCTCCAGGCCCCCGGAAGGGTCTGGGGGGAGCCGGGCCAATGTGCAGAATCCCTTGTGGGGATGGGTTCTATGACGGCGGCTCTTTGCCTACGATTCGAAGATGAACCCCGCCGCCCTTGAGAACGCCATCACCGAAAGTATTGCCACCAAGCAGCGTCTGCTGGAGACCTGCCTGCCGCAGATCCAGGCTCTTTGTGAGGCCGCCGTGGCTACCCTGCGCAATGGCGGGACCCTGTTCTTTGCCGGGAACGGTGGCTCCTCCTGTGATGCCGCTCATGCCGCTGGTGAGTTGGTGGGCTGGTTTGAAGTGAAGGAGCGCCCAGGCTACCCCGCTATCGCCCTTGGCCATGAAGTGCCTTCCGTCACTGCCATTGCCAATGACGCCAGTTTCAATGAGGTGTTCGCCCGTCAGCTGGCGGCGCTGGGCCGGCCGCAGGACATGCTGGTGGGTTTTTCCACCTCAGGCTCTTCCGCCAATGTGTTGCGGGCGGTGGAAGTGGCCAAGGAAAAAGGCATGCGCACCGGAGCACTAGTGTCTACCCGTAAAGGGCCCATGGCTGCACTGGTGGATTGCCCAGTGCAGGTGCCTTCGGAGAGCACGGCCAGGATTCAAGAGAGCCACCTGCTCTGTGTGCACATGTTGTGTGCAGCGGTGGAAGCAGAATTGGGCTAGCCCCTACAGGCTTGCTGCCTACTGGTCCTGTTCCTGCAGTTTCTCTTGCAGTGCACCTTCCAGCTTTTGCAGGATGGGCTGATTCGGCCGTTTGACGCCGGGGCGAGGCTTGCTAGGGCGGATCAGCATGCCGTGGATCCAAACCTCTGGCAGTTCTTCGTAGGCCAGCATGCGCTGCGGGTCTGCTGCCTTCTCATCATACATGGCCTGTTGGATCAGCTTGTGGGGCACGTGGCTCCTGGCCGGTGGCCTCCCCTTGCGGTTGGCTTCGGTCTTCCTCGGCATGTAGAGCCCCATGGAGTGGTCGGCGAATGCGGTGTTGCCCATTTGTCGCAGGTTCGCCATGGCCGCCCGCAGGTCGTTCAATGGTTCCCTGCTTACCACCACCATCAGGTTGAGGGACTCGGCGCCTTCCAACACGAACCAGTTTTGTTGTTCGTCTTTCTTGTTCTCCGGATCGGTCAGTGAACCTGGCAACAGGTGCTGGCCTTTGGGCAGGGGGTTCTGCGAGTTGCTGGCCAGGTAATCGCTGGGGAACAGGCTGATGGCGCCGTTGGTCAGGTCAAAACTCACTGCATAGACGTAGGCGGGAAAGGGCAGGTCCAGCGCCAGGGTCATGGGGTCGTAGACCGGCACCTGGTCCGTAGGCATGACCTGGGTCTCCGCAGCCGAAAACTGCCAATTGGCCTTGGGGCTTGCCTGGCCTGGGAAGGTGACGATGCCGGCCATGTAGAGGGTCAGAAAGACGATGACCAGCGCCGCCATGGCGAAGCTGGGACGCAGGGTGGCGTTGGCGCACATATTTACAATTGCCAGAAGAGGGAGAGGGTGGTGATTCCCACGGCGCCCAACAACAGGTCCAGAGGAAGCCCCACGCGGAGGTAATCTCTAAATCGGTAACCACCGGGGCCGAACACAAGCAGATTGGTCTGGTAGGCGAAGGGATTGGCAAAACAGCAGCTGGCGCCGAAGGCCACTGCCAGCACCAGTGGCCGGTAATTCATCCCAGAAGCTTCGGCGACGGCGATGGCCACTGGCGTGAGGATGATGGCAACTGCGTTGTTGGAAAGGGTTTCCGTAAGGATGATTGAGAGGAGAAAGAGTCCGCCCAGAATAAAGACCGGGCCCATCCCCCCCAGGCTGTCGTTGATGAGCTGGGCTAGCAGGACATTGGCCCCTGAATTTTCCGCCGCTCGGCTCAGGGCCAGGGTGCCAGCCAGGAAGGCCAATAGGGCCCAGTTCACTGCATGGTGGGCCTGGCGAGCATTCAAGCAGCCGGTGGCTACCATGGCAAAGGCGCCAATCAGGGCGGCAATGACGATGCTCAAGGCGCCGCTGACAAACAGGGCCACCACGGTGAGGATGATGGCCAGGGCAATGGGCGCCTTCTCTTTGTGGTAGATGCCAGTGTCGATGCCTTCGATGAGGTGATAGTCGCTGCTACGGCGCAGAGAGGACTTGCTGCGATCGTCGCCAAAGGCCAGCAGCACATCCCCGTGACTCAAGGTCAGATCGGCAAAGCGCTCGCGCAGATGACGCCCCGCCCGCAGGACGCCGGCAACGGCGGCGCCATGATCTTCCTTCAAATGCAGGTAGCGGATCTTACGCCCCACCAAGCCGGATGCCGGCGTCAGGGACAGTTCGAAGAAGGTCATGGTGCGGGGGTCGTAGTGATCCCCTTCTTCCGCATTGCCGTGGGTGACACCCTTTCTGTTCAAGGTGGCCAGTTCTTGCACCGGCCCACTGACCATCAGGGCGTCTTTGGCCTGCACTCGGGTGTCGGCAAAGGGCGGGGTGATGAGAGCCTCGTCTCGCACCAGCAACACTGGTCGCGGCCCGCCTTCCACCATGCCTTCATCCACCATGCTTTGAGCTACTTCGGGCATGGTCATGCCGATGAGCGAGCTGTCCTTGCTGACGGTGATCTCGGTGACGAACTCTTGCACATTCTCAGCACCGGCCTGACTGGCCAGGGAAGGCACATTGGGCAGTAGCTTCTTGCTGAAGAAGGCCAGATAAAGGATGCCTGCTCCCGCCAGGATGATGCCCACTGGGCTCATCTCGAACATGCTGATGCCTTCCTTGCCATGCTCCCGCAGCACTCCGTCTACCAGGATGTTGGTGGATGTGCCCACCAGGGTGCACATGCCACCTAGAATGGAGGCATAGGATAGGGGGATCATCAGCTTGGAAGGAGCAATGCCCGTATCACGGCAGATGGTGGTGATCACCGGCATGAAAGTCACCACCACCAGGGTGTTGTTGACAAAGGCTGATAGCACTGCCGCCATGACGGTGATGAGCAGCAAGATGGTGAGTTGCTTACCGCCAGTGCTGTGCAGGACCCGGTTGGCCAACATGGAGGCGGCGCCGGTTCGCAGAAATCCTTCCCCAACCACGTACAGTGCCGCCACGGTGATGACGGCTGGATTGGCAAAGCCGGCAATGGCTTCCTTGGCGGAGACCAGCCCAGGCCAGATGGCAACGCCAAGGATCATGCCCAGGCCCACCATGCTCATGGGCGCCCTTTCGGTGGCCAGCAAGCTTATGGCGGTGACTGCCAGAACCAGAAGGTAGACATGATCCCAGTTCATGGCTTGCGTCGGTAGACCTTGTGCACGGCGGACTGGTCCGTGGGTTTGACCAGCATGCAGTCGATGTTGACGTGGGGTGGTCGCGACAGGGCAAAGCTGATGCAGTCGGCAATGTCCTGGGCGGTCAAGGGGATGGTGCCCTGATAGGTTGCGTCAGCCTTTTCCTGGTCGCCGGAAAAGCGCACCAGCGAAAACTCCGTATCCACCTGGCCGGGGTCGATGCTGGTGGTGCGAATGGCGGTGCCGTGGGTTTCCAGGCGAATGGCTTCGGTGATGGAGCTCACAGCCCGCTTGCTGGCACAGTAGACACTACCGCCTTCATAGGTCTGGTAGCTGGCAATGGATCCCAGCATGACGATGTGGCCAGTGTCCCGGGCAAGCATCTGCGGCAGCACTCGACGGGTGACATGCAGCAGACCCAAGACGTTGGTTTCCATCATTTCTCGCCAGGCGACACCGTCGGCATCAGCAATGCGTTCCAAGCCACGAGCCAGGCCCGCATTGTTGATGAGGATGTCGATGGGCCCATGGGCTGCCTGGGCAGTGGCCAGGAAGCGCTCCACGCTGGCCTCATCGGTGACATCCAGGGGCGAGTGGCAGGCATCGGCTACCACCTTGGCCAGTCGTTCCACCCGGCGTGCGCCGAGGGATAGTCGGTAGCCTTCAGCCGCCAAGGTTTGTGCGACGGCGGCGCCGATGCCTGAACTGGCACCGGTGATGACGACATGTTTGCTCATGGGATTGCCTTTACCTCAACATAACGGTGGGGCATTCCCCGGTCTGTCTCTAAGCACTGATTTTCCATGCTCATGTACTGGCACATGGAGATTGGATCTAGTTGAATGCGCCCTGTTGATGGCGCATGCTCTCCTGGTTCCGGAGTAGGGAGAGGCCTGTTTTAGCTGCTGATCCCGGGCCAAAATCTCGTGCAGGTAACGCTAAAGCATCGCTTTCACTTCACCATCGCCATGGCTGCGATGAAGGCTCTGAGCCTGTTGCCAGAATCCTTTGCCTATGGCTGCGCTGGTTTCCTGGGCCGGCTGTTTTTCCGCTGTGCCAAGAGTCGGCAGGCCTATGCCATGCGCATGCTCAAGAATGCCTTCCCCTCAGGGAAGACAGATCGAGAACTCATGCGCATCGGTCGGGTCGCTACCGGCAATATCTTCAAGGTTGGACTGGATATGACCTGGGCCAACAAGGTCCTGCGCAAAGGCCAGTTTGCCGATCGCATTGACACCTCTGAATTGGCGACCAACCGGGGCAATGCCTTGATCGGTGTTACGCCGCACCTGGGCTCCTGGGAAGTTGGTGGCATGGGCGTGGCGCAGAGCCTGGGCAATACCTATGTCATCGTCAAGGTGTCGAAGAACCCTCTGATCCAGCAATTTCTCGAGCAGAGCCGAGCTGCTTTTGGCCTGCATCTGCTGCCGCGCCGTGGTGGCATTCGGCAGTTGGTGGGAGCGCTGCGGGCAGGGCATGTGGTGATCATGGCGGTGGATCAGAACCAGCGGCAGCGCGGCGCCTTTGCGCCATTCTTCGGTGAGATGGCCAGCAATGAGCGTTCGGCAGCCACCCTGGCGGTGCGCCATGGGCATGCTGTGTTCATGGCCTCAGGCATTCGAATTGGGTCGGGCTTCCGCTTCAAGCTGGTGGTGCCCAGGGTGCTGGAGCCGGAGATTACCGGCGATCGCGAGGCAGACATCATGGCCCTCATCCGCAGGATCAATGAGGGAATGGAAGATCTGATCCGCAGCTACCCGGAGCAGTACCTGTGGATTCACAACCGCTACAAGACCCAGCCAGAGCCTGCGGCGTCCCCGGTGATGCCTGAACCTGAAGGCTAGTTCTTCTTGTCTTTGTCTGAGCCTGTTGCAGGCGCAACCGCGTCATCGTTGAACTTGTAGTCCTTGAAACGAAGGATCTTGCTCTCCGGTTTGCCCTCATGGGTCGCGTTTTCCACTACGTGGTCCAAGACGTGGAACTTGCCTACCTGGCGGTAGATGAACTTGAATTCGAACACCCAGTTCAAATCGGGGGCGTCGGTTTTCCAGCCGGTCAGCAGGTGTTTTCCGTCTACCATCTTGTAGGTTCTGATGGATTCTGCCCACGCTGGACCGTCATTCGGCCGGGGTATTTCCAGGATGACCCTTGTGAGCACACCCTCTTTATTGAAGCGGAGTTCGCGGAAGAACTCCTTGGAGTTGCCCTCCACAATCAGGCAGGTCTCATCGTCAGCCCCGTCTTTGGCAGTCAGCTTGCAATCATCCAGGGTGCGCAACCATCCGGCGGCGATGAAGTTCAGATCCAGGTGTTCCGGGTCCCATCCCTGCCGGGTCATCTGCCCCCGCACGTAGTCGTTGTCCCAAGTCAGGCTGCCCTTGGGATTCTTCTTGCTGCCGTCGAAGTAATAGCTGCCGATGCCCTTCATCTTGGGGGGCGCTTGATCCACATTCATTTGCAGTTTCAGGGGCAGGATGACCTCCATTTTGAAGGAGATCTTTTTTACCCCCGCCGTACCCAGGTGGTAGGCCATGGCATTCCACTTGTCGATGGTGGTCCTGGCAGGGCCATCCATCTCCACCGGCTTCTTTTCTTGCGGCGCAACGGCCACTGGTTTGTCTGCAGTGGGGTTATCCGCAGTGGGAATTTCTGCTGGAGGGTTCTGCGGTTTCGAGTCCTGGGCCGGCAGGGCTGGGAGGAACATGGACAGAATCAGAATGGCGGTGGTACTGGGCTTAGGCATGGCGAATGTGCATTTATGTGGGGAATGGGAGGAGTCTATTTAGCTTTCCAAGGCCATGGGGGCCACCCCCATTTCTTCGGTGAGAAACTCTGTAACAGGCCAGAAACTCCTCTTTGGCTCACCAGAGCTGCACAGCCAGGCGAGTCAGCACCGCTATGCAGATGAGGATGACCACCACCCGCACGGCGCCATGGCCCCGGCTTACGCTCCAGCGGCTGGCCAGGAAGCTGCCGCAGCCGGCCCCCGCCGCCAGCGTCAGGGCGGGGGACCATTGGATGGAGTCATTCGCCGCCAGATAGCTGGTGCTGGTGGCGGAGGAGATGATGACCAAGGCCATCTTGGCCGAGTTCACCTGCACCAGATCCTCGCTGTGGGTCAGGGTCAGGCTGAGCATGATGACCAGGCCCACGGCGATCTGCAGGAAACCCATGTGCGCGCCAATCAGGGTGTAGAGCAGCAGGAGCAGGAAAATGGAGCTTTTATGCCTGGCCTGGACAGGGCGACCTGCGCTGCCCGGTCGCCCTTGTTGCCATAGCATCAGCAGCAGGATGCCAGCCAGGGAGCTTTGATAGACCCAGGTTTCCAGGGCCAGCGCCATCCATGAGCCGGCCAGGGCACCCGGGATGGTCAGCAGCCCCAGGGCCCAGATGCGTCCGGGGATGCGCAGGCCCTTACTCAGAAAACCCAAAAGACCGCTCAGGCCGATGGCCAGAGCGGCGGGGCGCAGGCTGGCGTTGGCAGTGGCGGTGTCCAGGCCCGCCAACTCTTCCAGGGCCACCAGACCCAGAGCTCCTCCTGCACCTGCCAGGTTGTTGATCCAGCCCATGGCCAGCCCAGCGGCGAACAGTAGGAGGTAGGACAAACCTAACTCAGTAAGTGGGCGATGGTCTCTCGTTCGCTGATCAGCTCATCAATGCTGAGTTGCACCTTGGCTTGGGAGAAGGCGTTCAGCTCCAGGCCCTGGATGATTTCCCAGTTGCCCTTGCCGTCGGTGCTGCAAGGGAAGGAGCTGATGAGTCCAGCATCCACGCCGTAGCTGCCATCGGAGAGCACGCAGAGCGAGGTGAACTCGCCGGCGGGGGTTGCCTGGAACAGGCTGCGGCAATGATCCAAGGCTGCGCAGGCGGCGGAAAGTGCGGAGGACTTGCCACGGGCGTTGATGATGGCCATGCCTCGTCCTTGCACATTTTGGATGAACTCGCCCTGCAGCCAGGCCTGGTCCTTGATGACCTCGTTGGCGGGTTTGCCCTTGATGGTGGCGTGGTTCCAGTCCGGGAACTGAGTGCTGCTGTGATTGCCCCAGATGATCAAATTCTTGATCTCGCCCCAATGCGCATCAGACTTGTGGGCCAACTGGGCTTCCGCCCGGTTCTGGTCCAGGCGGGTCATGGCAGTGAAGCAATGCCTGGGCACATCGGGAGCGTTGTGCATGGTGATGAGGCAGTTGGTGTTGCAGGGGTTGCCAACCACCACAACCCGCACGTCGCTGCTAGCGTGATCATTGATGGCCCTGCCCTGGCCGGTAAAGATGGGGCCGTTGTCCAGGATCAGATCCTTACGCTCCATGCCCTTGCTGCGGGGCTTGCTGCCCACCAACAGGATCAGGTCAGCGTCCTTGAAGGCAACCTCGGGCTTGTCGGAACAACTGATGCTTTGCAGCAGAGGAAAAGAGCAGTCCTCCAGTTCCATCTTCACGCCTTCCAGGGCCGGCAGCACTGGTGGTACTTCCAGGAGCTGCAGGGCCACCGGAGTGTCCAGGCCAAAAATGTCGCCATTGGCGATACGGGGGAGGAGACTGTATCCAATCTGGCCGGCGGCTCCGGTCACGGCAACGCGTTTCACCTTGTTCATCCCTGCATTGCAACAGCTTGTGAGCCGGGATCAAGACGGTGCCCTGAATTCCTGGCTGAATTCCTGGGTGAACTACTCTATTCGCCGGTGCCCTCGGCGACGATCTTCTCCTCGATGACCGGCTCAAGCAGGTCATCCCAGACCTTTTGGTAGCTGGGATGGCGTTGGAAGATGCGAAAGGCGTCCTGGTTTTCAAACATGGAAAACAGGGCCATGGTGTAGCCGTAGTTCAGGCTGGCCAGGTTGTCGGTGACGGTGAAGTGCAGGACCCCAGGCAGGGTCTCCACCAGGGCAGCCAGTTCCTCTCGCGCCTCCCGCACCCTCTCCAGGGTGATGCCAGGTTTGAGTCGGAACAGGGCTACGTGATGAAACATGGGCAGTGAAGGGGGGTCTTGGCAGAGGCCTTCACTATGTACATCGGTGTTTTGAATTCCAGAGCGTTCCGTAACCCCGGCCGGTCACACTACGCGGACTTTGAGGGGGCGGCGGGGTTCCTCTTCTTCGCCTACCGGGTGGCCATGGCAGAGGCGGTTTTCGCCCTCTTGCCAGCAGAAGACCACCTTGGCGGTGCTGGTCTTGCCCGGAAAGTGAATGGTGAGCGGTTCTAGCTTGAGGACGCCCAGGCCCAGCACGCTAAGTTCCCGCTGGCAGAAACACATGCTTTCGTCCTGTTCATAGATGCGGGCGTCCAGGTCAGCCAGGGCGCGGGTGAGGCCCTCTGGGGAGCGGGCTTTTTCCAAAGCTTCGCGAACGTTACTCAGTTCTTGGCGCAACTTACGTCGTTCAATGACTTCAGCGGCGATGCCTTTTACCAAGGGTAAGAGGCGGTTGGCATGGTCCAGCGATAACAGATTGGTACTCTTCATCGGGTCGGCCTTTGGGGTGAGGTTGGATGTGGTGAGGATCTTTGAAGGTCGGCGAAAGTGGGGAAAACCCCTGGTCTAAGCCTTGGGTTCGCTGTGGCTCTCGCGTATGACCATCAACAATAGGTAGCCCGTGGGAAACCGTGTGTAACCGGTTCCCAAAAGCAAACTTCGACTGGTAGAAGGTCGCAAAAGGCCCTTGACATTGGCTCTATAAGACAGGGATTGGTGAAAGAAGAATGACCGACCGCGAAATCATGGATTTTGACGTTGTGATCGTAGGTGGAGGTCCGGCTGGACTCGCTACGGCGATTCATTTGGCTGACCTGTTGGAGAGTCACAATGCCGCAGTGCAGAAGTCGGGTGAGGGTGAGAAGCTGGAGCCGGAGATTGTGTTGATCGAGAAGGCCAAGGAGATTGGTGCTCATTCGATTTCCGGTGCGGTCATGGATCCCATTGCCCTGGATCAACTCATGCCGAATTGGCGAGACTCGGGCGCCGCGGTGGAGGCGGCAGTTTCCACCGATACCATGCTGTGGCTGACGGAGAAGGGCGGCGTGAAAGCGCCCATGACCCCACCACCCTTGAAAAACCATGGCAAGTACGTGGTCAGTCTCAACAAGTTCATCACTTGGATGGGTGGGGTAGCTGAAGAGAAGGGCACGCAAATCTTTCCTGGTTTCCCCGGCGCCAAGTTGGTGCGGGAAGGGGACAGGGTTACCGGTGTGCAACTGCAGGATGCGGGCTTGGACAAAAATGGCGAAGCCAAGAGTTCGCACGAACCCGGCGCTGTCCTGGCCGGCAAGATCACCGTCTTGGCGGAAGGCAGTCGGGGCTCCATGACCAAGCAGTTGGTGCAGGACCTGGCGCTTGATGGCAACAACCCACAGGTCTACGCCATCGGCGTGAAGGAAGTCTGGGAAGTGCCAGCTGGGCAGTGTCCGCCGGGAACGGTGGTGCATACCTTGGGCTATCCATTGAAGGCGGACACCTTTGGCGGTGGTTGGGTCTATGGCATGGGTCAGAGTTCCGACGGCAAGGACATGGTGTCCGTTGGTCTGGTAGTTGGCCTGGACTACAAGGATCCCACTCTGGATCCGCATCATGAGTTCCAGCGATACAAGCTGAACCCGCGCATTCGCAAGTATCTGGAAGGTGGCAAGATGCTTACCTACGGCGCCAAAAGCCTGCCGGAGGGTGGGCTCTATGCCATGCCTCGCCTGTTTGGTGACGGCTTCATGATCGCCGGCGATGCCGGTGGCTTCCTCAATGGCATGCGGTTGAAGGGCATTCACCTGGCCATTCGCTCAGGCATGTTGGCGGCCGAGACCATCATGGACGGTCTCAAGGCGAATGACTTCTCGGCCAAGATCACGCAGAAATACGCCGAACGCTTCCGTGCTGATTGGTCGCACGAGGAGTTGCACAAGGCGCGCAACTTCCACCAGGGCTTCCACAAGGGGCGGATCTCAGGCCTGCTGAATGCGGGCTTTGGTGTGCTGTTCGGCGGCAAGGGCACCTTGTTCAACGACAACATGAAGAGTCAGGCTGGTCATGAATTCATGCAGACCCTGCAGCAGTACCACAAGGGTTCGGCCCCAGCCAAGGAGAAGCTGGCCGCCGATGGTGAAATCACCTTCGACAAGTTGACCGATGTCTACTCTTCCGGGACCAAGCATGAGGAAGACCAGCCCTGCCACCTTGTAGTGTCGGACTTGGACATCTGTCACAACAAGTGCACCAAGGAATACGGCAATCCCTGCCAGCACTTCTGCCCCGCGGCAGTGTATGAGATGGAGCCCAACGAGGCCGGCGATCTGCAATTGAAGATCAACGCCAGCAACTGTGTGCACTGCAAGACCTGTGACATCATGGATCCCTACCAGATCATCAACTGGGAAACCCCAGAAGGTGGCGGCGGACCCAGCTATCAGTTCCTGTAGAAAGAAGATCAGCTGAGAGGGAAAGTAAAGAAGGCGAGCACCGACTCCAGACCGCAAGTGCTCTCGCTGTTCTCTCGCCTGTTTGTTGTCCCGTTCTTGGTCCGGGGCTGTTAAGCCCTGGTCTAGTCTGGCGTCGGTGGTTCGCCTTCACCCTTGGTGGAACCACTGGCCGTACTCCTGCGCCGCATTCCTATTTTTTCTTCAGGATGGCTGCGACCTTCTTCTGCAGCTCCTGGGCAAACCTTTGGTGCGCCTGAGGGTTGGGGTGACCGTCGCCGGGGATCAGCAGCTCCATGTTGTTCTTGCCAGCAAATGCCGGCCAGAGATCCAGGACTTCATAGCCATCGCTGCTGCCCCAGCCCTTGACCTGTTGGTGGATCGACAGGTAGGGATAGTCCTGGGTGAAATGCTGGGTGAAGTCTGGAAGGATCGCCACCAGGAAGTCGCAGCCACGCTCCTTGCATAGCCATGACATCTGCGCCAGTGCTTGTCGGGATCGTTGGCCCCTGGGGTTGCCTGACTTGAAACTGCTCAGGTATTTGGTGTTGTACTGGGCTTTGTTGACCTCGAACCAAGAGTTTTCGGTGAGGCTGTTGATGCCCAGCTTGGCTTCTTCCCACAACCAACACCAGGCGTCGCGGTAGGCGTAGTCCGGTGCCAATGGCACCATGACCACGCACTCGGCGTCGTTCATGACATAACCCAGGATCACCAACTGCGGCTGATAGCGTTGCAGGAGTTGGGGTAGGAAGGCCAGCTCCTGCTCCGAGTTGTAGCCGGGAATGCCCGCATTGATGACCTGCACTGGCTTTGCCGGTTCATTCGCATCCAGCTGGGCGTTCAGCAGTGTCTGCAGTTGCGCTCCATAGCTTTCTTGCAGGCCGACAGCAAAGCCAAAGGTGTAGGAGTCGCCCAAGGTCAGGACCCGACGCTGTTCATCGTTGTTGGGATTCAGGTCTGGTCCCCGTAGACCGTCCTTGTTGATGCGGAAGCTGAACCGATGCTGGTTTGGCTTGCCCTCGGCGATGATCAGGCTGAGGGAGTGGTTGGGGATGAGTTGGTACTGGGTGTCTTGGCCGGGAGTGGCCTGCACCATGTCGTTGGTAAAGCCTGCAAGCTGCTGCGAGTGCTGCCAGCGCAGGTAGGCGCGCAGCATCCACTCGGCGCAGCCCACTCCCAGCAATAGGGAGAAGGTAAGCAGAGCCAGTTTGCTGATTCCTTGAAGGCTCTTGGTTTGCCGCGCACTCGGCTTTGCATGTTTCGAGGAATATTGATCCATCGTGGCCGGGAGGTTGGAGAGCGTTGAGGCTGAGGAGCGGTGAGGCTGAGGAGCGGTGAGAAAGGCGGTCTAGCGCTGCCCACGCACCCTAGTGCGGTGAAAGACCAGGTCCACCTCTTGGTTGGCCTTCAGCGTTTCAGTCAGGGCCTGCCCCAACTCCTGGATCTGTTCTTCGGCAATGTCTTCGAGAACGGACAGGTAGTCAGCAAGCATGAAGGGGTCGGTCAGGTGAACCAGGTGCGTGCCCATGGAAGCATGCACGTTGCGCAGGGTGGCGTCGCGGCAGACCTGGGCCATGTCCAACTCCGCCGGGCCAGAGAACCACTGCAGGGCGTGGCGGTTGCCGGTGATGTGCTCCCAGCAGGAGGCCAGGTTTTCATTCAGCACTTCGCCAGGCAGATCCAGAACGAATCGACTGCCGGGTCTGGAGTTGGCGGCGAACAGGGAAGTCCATTTTTCCAGTGGCCAACCCAAAGTGCTCAGGGGGCAAGCCAAAATGGCGTCGAAGGTGCCGAACTTCTCCTCACCCTCGGGCTCGATTGCTACCACGCTGATGTTGTTTGCCGCCTTCTTCGCCAATCGCTCCGCTTGACTGCGATTGGGTTCCACCGCCATCACCATGCCGCTACGACCCACCGAATGCGCCACCGCCTTGATATGCGCCTGGGTCGGGGCACTGAGCACAAGCACCCGCTCTCTGGGTCGCAGATCCAGCAGATCCAGGGCACTCTCCAGCCAGGGTTGCGGTAGGTCCGTAATCAGATGGCTATCCTCTCTCCTGCGGCAAAGCCCTTGGGGCCGTGGATGACTTTGGCGGCAGGGCCAAAGGGGTCGTGTTCAAAAAACAGGGTCCAATCTTCCGCCGTGGCCCGTTGCAGGATGTCCTTCTTTTCCGCCATGGAATCCAGGGGGAAGTTGTCGTACGCCATGACCCAGGGCACGGGGACGTGCACCGATGTGGGGATGATGTCGGCACAGTAGGTGACATGTCCTTCGGCGCCATGGATATGGGGCAGTTGCATGGCCTTGGTGTGGCCGTGGCTGATGATGAGTTCAATGCCCGCAAGCCACTCGCCGGGGCCATCCAGGCATTGCAGGACACCGGCTTCCAGCAGGGGTTCGAAGTTCTCCTGCAGATAGCTGGCGCGATCCTTTTCCGTGGGGTTTTGCGCCCAGGCCAGATTATCTTTTTGCACGTGGTATTGGGCATTCTCGAAGGTGGGCACAATCTTGTTGCCGATCTTCTTGGTGGCGCCGCCGGCGTGGTCGAAGTGCAGATGGGTGAGCAACACATCGGTGATATCGCTGGTCTTCAGGCCTCGTTCTTGCAGGCTCTTTTCCAGCTCCAGGCGGCTGTGATCCACGGCGAAGATGTCGGCGCTCTTGGCGTCCCATTTCTGACCGATACCGGTGTCCACCAGGATTTTTCGCGGCCCATCCCCTTCTTCCAGCAGCAGGGCGCGCAAGGCCAGCCCCACCCGGTTGCGGTCATCGGCGGGTAGCTTTCGCTCCCACAGGCTGCGCGGCACCACGCCAAACATGGCGCCACCGTCCAGGGCAAACCATCCAGTTTCAATGCTGCTCAGCTCATAGGGCCCAATGCGCATAGGCAACATTGTGCCACAAGACTTTGCGGTCTGTTTCTTTTTCCTCCGCAGTCTGCTTTTCTTGCGTTTGTGCGTAGTGACCCAAAGGACCTGGGAGGGCAGACCTTCGACATGATCGTGGTGGGCGGTGGTATTCAGGGGGCTGCCATTGCCAGGGAAGCCGCGTTGCGGGACCTGCGGGTCTTGCTGGTGGAGCGGGATGACTTTGCTGCTGGCACAAGCTCCCGTTCCTCGCGGCTGATCCATGGTGGCCTGCGGTATATGCAACAGGGCCACCTTGCCCTGGTGCGGGAGGCCTTGCATGAACGGGAGCGTTTGTTCCGACTGGCACCGCATCTGGTGCGGCCGCTGCCCATGCTGATGCCGTTCTTTACCGGCGGCAGCAAACGACCTTGGATGATGAAGCTGGGTCTGCGTTTGTACGGCCTCCTGGCTGGTGGGCAGTCGGTGCCCAAGGCTCGTTCCCTGACCTCGGCGCAGTGTGGCCTGGCCTTTCCCGGAATTCGACAAGAGGGTCTGCTGGGCGGCGCCATGTTTTTCGACGGCGTTACCGAAGATCAACGCCTGACAGTAGCGGTGGTGGAGGCGGCCAAAGCAGCCGGTGCCGCTGTACTCAACCATGTGGCGGTGCTGGCTGGCGCCGATGGCGAGCTGCAACTGCAAGATGCCTTGACCGGGATGGAGTTCAAGCTGCGCTGCCGTCATCTGGTGAATGCCGCCGGGCCCGAGGTTGATGGCGTGCGTCGTCTGTTAGGAGTGGATGCCACCAGTCTGGTGCGCCTGAGCCGGGGCAGTCACCTGGTCTTGCCGGCAATGGAATGTGAGAATGCTTTGGCGGCCTTCTTGCCCGACCAGCGCATTCAATTTGTCATCCCCCACGCCGATGGCACCTTGTGTGGTACTACGGAGGTGGAAGAGGCTGACGGCAACCAGCGGGCGGGAGTGCCGGAGGAGGACATTGAGTACTTGCTGCATGCTCTTGAGTACTTGCTGGAGGATCCGCCTGCCCGTGCCGATGTGCGTCATGCTTATGTGGGGTGGCGAGCCTTGCCCCTGGGCAAAGGGCCGGCGGGGGCAATGAATCGGGAAGCCTATATGGTGCATGAACAATGTGCGGCGGGTGACTTGCACACGGTGGTGGGGGGCAAGCTCACCACCCATCGCTCCTTTGCCGAGCGGGCGGTGAATGCATTGTTGGGGCGGCGTGACCCTTCACCCTCTCGTGAGATCCATCTGCCCGGTGGTGCTGGACCGCGGGAAGTGGGGGATCCTCTTTGGTGGCGGCATGGTTCGCAGGCGCCGGGGATTCGTGCTCTAGGCAAGGAGGATGCGGATTGGTTGCAGCCCATCTGTCCGCACCGGGATCTGCTGCGGGTGGAAGCGGTGCATGCCATTCGCAACCAGGCCGCCATGACCTTTACGGACCTGATGCTCAGGCGTTTGTTCCACAGTCAGGGCCCCTGTTTGCAGGATGACTGTATGGATGCCATGCATGCATTGTTTGCCAGTCAGTTGGCATCTGCTACCCCGGCAGCTCAGGCCAAGGCCGAGCTCAGGGCCGAAGTGCAGGCATTGCGCGGTGAGTTGGTTTCCTAGCCCGGACTATTCACGAGTGTGCTGTTGATCGCGATTTTTTGGTCCTTGCTGGCCGGCATGGTGAAGAATCAAGGGGATTTGCTTTCGACACTCTGAAGTGAGCGTTGGCAAAGGTCCATGGGCCTGAAATATCGCCGGAATGGCCACCTCCGTACAGTCCCGTGGCGCAGTAGATGCGATGCAGTTGGATTCCATTCGGCGCTACGCCGTCTTTGGTCTACCGCGAGCACTGACAGCACATGCTGCACGCTCCCACAATTCTACCCATGGATAACATTTCGGCAGATGGACCACTACCCGACGCACTGATTCTTGTACGCGAGCTGCGACCTTGATCAACATTTCCCGAAATCGCCCTACCTGGGTGCGGCCTGCATCAGTCCGACGAAGGCGCCAGCGCAGCTCCTGGTAGAGCAGATACGCCGTAGCCGTCATCAATACTCGGAATTGATTGGCGATGTAGCTTGAGCAGCTTGTGCGATCAATGTCGAGATCATGCAGTAGTTCTTTGATGCGGTTCTCGGAATCACCTCGACCACGATAGATCTTGTACACGTTTTCCGGTGTGTGCCGAAGATTGGTGATCACAAATCGAGGATTCGACTTTGCACTTCTTCCTTCATACTGCAGCACCTCAGCTTTGAGGATGACCCTCCGCTCGCGATTCCATGACTTTGCACGGTAAGCAGCCTCTCCAAAGAGTTGGATGGATTCGTTTTGGCGAGCAGAGAGCGTCTGGGCCATGGTCATCCAATCCTTGGCTTTCGCTTTGAGGACGCTGTTGCTGGCCATTGCGACCACATACTCGACTTTTAGATCTTCAAGCGCAGCGATGATCCTTGGGTTTGCAAAGCCGCCATCTAACCGTACACGAATCTTTGCTTTCGGGAATCGGTACCTGAGCTCGGCGACCGTCCGCTGCAACAATGGAATGCATCCTCGGTTTGCCGTTGAGTTCCCTGGTCGAAGCCGAGCGGAGAAGAGAAATTGATCTGGATGACCATCCACTGACAAAAAGCCAAGGAGAGGATGGAAACACCAGGTGTCGTAGTAGCCATTGAAAAAGCTGAATGCTTGCTGACCATGGGTGGGATCGTCAGTGGAATCAAAGTCGATGGTGATGCGCTTTGGTCGCCGATGACGCTTCTTGAGCAGACCAATAGCTTTCTTCTCCAGCCAACGTGTGGCTTGTACAGCCTCTTTTGCCGTGGGCATGTTTTCAAACCGGGATAACGTCGGTTGCGATGCCAGCTGATCTTCGCCAAGTGCATCCATGCCGCTGATCATTTTCAGGATCGGGTCATTTGCCATTTTGGCTGCGTCGTTGCCATCGCTGTAGCCCATGGCGATGGAAAACACACGTTGCCGGAGAATCGTCAAAAAGTCGTGTGTTGTGCGGCCCGGATTGCGTCGATCGCAAAATTGAGCTGCAAGTCCGCTGGTCAGGCCGAGTTGCTGATCGAGCTGGCCAAGCAGGATTGCACCGCCATCGGAGCTTTGTCCTTCTGCGTCAAAGATGGGGACGACGGACTTCTTGGCGATGTCTGGAAGAATAACAGACTGTTGAGTAGGCTTGGCCATGCGGATTGTGGTGTCGTTTGTTCCAAGTAGCGTGTAGTTACCACTTAGTACGAATGATCCACAGTCCGCGGTTTACCTATTCATGAATAGTCCAGGCTAGCGCTGGGCGCGGACATAAGTTGTTATCTGATAGTTAGAAAGGAGTATGTCTAGCTGGGGGATGCGGTGAATAGCAGTCTTATCACCGCAAAAAATGCGGTGATAACTTGGTAGCGATCTATGGGGGTCGAGTCTTTGGGGTTTAGAGATCAACCACGATAGTGTCGGCGAGGTCGTCGTGCAGGCAGTAGTTGCTGCTCCTGAAGATAAGCAGGGGGTCGAGCAGGGAAATGATGGGTCCTGCAATAGGTATCACGCCTAGCACGCCCATGACAATCATCCTGAGACCCAGGATGCGACCAAAGCCACAAGGAGAGTAATCCTTGCGCACGATCTGGATCTTCATGATCTTTTTGCCAATGGTCTGTTGCGACTGATACAAAAAGAAAAGTTGGAGGCCCAGCCAAACCAACAACGCCAACACAATTACGCCCAAGAAGAGAAAGCTTGGCTCTTCATTAGAGGTCTCGCTCGTGCTGGAGGACACCTCGGTAATTAGGACAATAGGGATAAGTACAATGGCTGGGATGATGCCGTCGAGCAGTGCAGCGAGAAAGCGGGATCCACGGCTTGCTACCGTGCGATCTTCACTGTGGCCTGTGTTGTGCGCCACCTCGGCCTTTGGCGTTGCGTAGGGGTTTGCTGCTTGTTCAGAATCGCTCATGACTTTCCTATTCGGGTAATGGGTTTGTGAATGATGCTAGGGCAATTGCCTGGCTTACAGGCAGTGCAAAGTTCCATCCGGCCTGAGCAGGGTGAACCTGGCTTGCTTGCCCACTTCAATGCTGCCCCATTCCGCCAGTCCACAAACCCTTGCCGGATTGGTGCTGGCCACCCGTGACAACGACCAGGGCCCCGCATCCGGGTTCATCTGCAAGAAACCCTGGCTGGCCCCCGTCATGTCCAGGCAAGAACCGGCCAGTCCGCCCTGGCTGTTGCGCACACTGTTGCCTTGGCGAATGACCTCTATCCCTGCCAGCTGATAGCGACCGTCCTCCATGCCCATGGCACTGACGCAGTCCGTCACCAGGATGAGGCGGTCCACACCCAGGCAACGGAAGGCACTGCGCACCGTGGCTGGTGCCACATGCACGCCGTCCAGGATCATGCTGGCAGAGAGTTGTGGAGTGTCCAGGGCCAAGGTAGCCAGGCCCGGTTGCCGGTGGTGAGTTTCACCCATGGCGTTGAAAAGGTGGGTGACCATGCTGGCGCCAGCCTCCACGCAGGCGGCGACATCTTTGGCGATGTTCTGGCTGCCATGATCATGGCCCAAGGCCACCGCCACTCCCGCCTCGCGCAGTTGCTGCACCGCCCTGGCGGCGCCGGGCAAGCTGGGGGCCAGGGTCAGCAAGCGCAACTGTCCCTTGCAGGCTTGCAGCAGGGCCTCCACATGTTCGGGCTTGGGCTCCAGGAAATGCTCGGCGGCGTGGGTGCCGGCTTGGCGCAGGAAGGGGCCTTCCAAGTGCAGGCCCAGGGGGGCGGCGCCGTTGCCCTCATAGCCTTGGATCCACTCTGCTACCTGGCTGGCTTGTTGCCTCAGCTCGGACATGCTGGCGGTGATCAAGGTAGGCAGGAAGCCTGCAGCGCCACCGGCTCGCACTGCTTCGGCAATGCTGTCCAAGGCCTGGCTCGTGGCTTCATCCACCGAATGGCCTGCCGCACCGTTCACCTGCAAGTCCAGCAAGCCAGGTAGCAGGCAGCCGGCAACCTGCTGTACTGGCTGTTGGCCCGGGTCCCAATAACCCACCCGCTGGATCAGTCCGTCGCGCACTTCAACCATGGCGTCCACCGCCAGGCGCTCCGGCAGGGCAACCTGATTCGCTTGCAGAACAACATTGTCCTTGGTCATGGCTCCACACTAGGATCCAGTAGCGAAGGCGCCAAGCGGACAATGAAGCTAAGCAAATCAATTCATCTGGTATTGGCGGCAGTCCTGGCGGGAGCAGCCGGTGGTCTGTCTGGATATCTGGCGCTGGGGAGCACTCCCCAGCCTGAGTTTCGGCTGCAGGCCTTCAAGGTGACCGCCGACCACGTGGTCCGGCCGGATCGACCCTTGGAGATCCTGAACAGCTTTGCCGACTTCGATTTGCACGCCACCGTGGAGTTGCCGCCGATGGGAGAGTTGGATCTGGTGTTCCGCAAGGTGCAACCATGGGGGCCGGATGATCAGGTGCTGCCGAATTTTGCCAGCCGTTTCCACTTGCTGCGTTTGTCCAGCAAGCAGGCAGGCCCTCCCTACCGCAGTCGCGAACAAGCCCTGTTTGGCGATAGGCAGGGTGGTTTGCAGCAGGGCGGGTTGCTGTTGACGGCGGGACAGCCTGCTTCGCTGAAGTTGATGGGCAGGGGTCGGCGGGTGCATGCCTGGGTGGCGGGGAGTGATCTGCCGGCGGTGTACACCGTAGATGACTATGGCAGCTTTCATTTTCATGTCCGCGGTGGCAATGCTCTGGTGAAGGATCTGCGCATCCTGCCCCAGCCTGGGCAGCAACTTGCCATGCTGGCTCTGGCCATCCCTGCTGCTCTGGGTGCCGTGCTGGGAATGGTCCTGGTCTGGCGTCGTCGACCATGGTCGTACTTTCTGGTCTTTGTGTTGTTGCTGCCGCTTGGCGCATTGTTGGCCAGATTGACTGTGTTGCAGGATGTGTTGCCGGCTTCCGTGCCCAGCCTGCCGGGAGTCTTGTGTGCCAGTGTCTGCGGCTTGGGCCTGGCAATGGCCAGCACCTGGCGAAGTCAACTTTTGGGCCTGCTGTTTTGTCTGGGGATGTTGTTTGCAACGGCCCAGCTGGAGGGATTTCACCTGCGCAGCAAAGTGGATCCGCGCCTGCAGCAGCACTTTGGCGTGGACTCGGGAGACAATGCCTACATGGCTTTCAGCGGTCGGCTGCGCAACCGTTCTTTTGTGCATGTAGTCCAAGCAGATGCCAAGGATGATTTCACCGTCATGTTCTTGGGCAGCGGTCTGCTGTTTGATGCCGCCGACCAGCGGGGTCTGAGTCTTACTGACCGTGTGCAGGGAAACTTGTTGCAGCAGTTGGGCGGCCGGAGCTGCCGTTGTCTGGCCCTGCCTACTTTGGGCAGCACACCGCAGCAGCAGTTGCTCTTGTATGAACGCTTCTATCGCAGCTTTGCGCCGAAGGTCATGGTGTTTGCGGTGACTGAGGGAGCTGCGGATGCAGTGGCATTGCGGCAGACGCTGCAGGGAATCTTGCAGCGCTGCGAGGCCGATGGCACCTCCCTGATTCTGCTGGCGGGCGAGGTGCTGGAAAGTGAGCAAGCCAAGGCGCTGGAGTCATTCATCGACGAACATGAATTGCCCAGAGTGGATGCCGCAAATCCAGATACTGGTGAACTATCCAGTGAGAAGCTGGTGGAGGCCTTGGTTCAAGTCTTGTTGCCCGGCTGATGTCATGGTGGAACTTCGCGATCTGCAAATAACCAATGCCCTGCAAATCCCTGGGCGTTTTCTGGGTGTGCGGTTTTCCCGCTCCGGCGGCCCTGGCGGGCAAAACGTCAACAAGGTGTCCAGCAAAGTGGATGTGCGTCTGGACTTGACGGCGGCGCAAGAGCAAGAAGTTTTGCGCGAAGACCAGGTGTTGCGGATTCGTACAGCACTGGCCACCAGGCTGGACGGCGATGAAGCTTTGCAGGTGGTGAGCTCAGAGCATCGCAGCCAGGCGCAGAATCTGGAAGCTGCCTTGCTAAGGATGGAACTCATGCTACGGGAATCCTTGGCACCAAGGCGTATCCGTCGCCCCACCAGGCCCACCCGCGGCAGTCAGCGCCGCCGCCTGCAGGACAAGAAGCAGCGCAGTCAGATCAAGAAGTTGCGCGGTCAGCGCCCCGACGACTCCTAAGCGCCGTTCAGGTCACAGGTCTGCCTGTGCCCTGGTCGAAAATACCGGCATGAGCCGCTTAGAATCCCAAGGTACAGAATCCCAAGGTGCTGGCCAGGCACTGCCGCCTGCCGTGAGCAATGAGCTGGAAGGGCGCATTGCTGACAAGAAGTTCAATCTGCCACTGTTGCCCGGCGTGGCCAGCGAAGTCATGTCGCTGTGCAGTTCGCCGGATACGGATGCGGCCAGACTGTCCGAGGTGCTGCACCGGGATCAGTCCTTTGCCAGTCACATCCTGCGGGTTGCAAATTCGCCGGCGATGATGCCCAAGGTGCCCATTGTTTCCTTGCAACAAGCGGTGAGTCGTTTGGGCATGGGGCAGATCTCCGAAATCGCCATGGCCATTTCGGTGAAGGGCAAGGTGTTCCCGCAAGGCAGCCATGGGCAGTTGGTGTCCGAGCTATGGCAACATTCCCTGGCTACAGCATGCCTGGCCAAGGAGATCGCCCGCCTGCGCCGCCGCAATGTGGAAGGCGCCTTCCTCTGTGGGTTGCTGCACGATGTGGGCAAGCCCATCATCCTGGATGCCCTGGCTGAGTTGCAGAAGAGCAGTGGTGAGGAGCTGTCCAGCGCCACCCTGGTGGCGGCCATGGATCAGTATCACCCCGAGGTGGGTCACCTGCTGGTGACCGAGTGGGGTCTGCCCCAGTTGGTGGCGGAAGCGGTGCAGTATCACCACAGCTATGACGAGGCCACGGCCTTTGGCGAAGCGGCGATGATTGCCTGCCTGTCCAACATGATGGCTCATGCCTTGTTCCCGACTGTTTCTCCGGAGAGTCAGGAAGAACTGGCCCAGCACCAGGTGGTGGCCGACCTGAACCTCTATCCCGATGACATGCACAAACTGTTCGGACACGCCGAGTCCATTGCCAAGATGGTGGAGGCTATTCTCTAATGACATACCAGAAACACTTTGATGTCTTGGTTATTGGCAGTGGTCCGGCGGGACAGAAGTCCGCCATCCAGGCTGCCAAGGCCAACAAGTCCGTCTTGCTGGTGGAGCAGGAAGTTGGTCTGGGTGGGGCCTGCGTCTACCGCGGCACCATTCCCTCCAAGACCCTGCGGGAAACGGCGGTGAGCTTTTCCGGTTTTCAAAAGCGCACCGAAGGAGTCATCGACCTGAAGATTCCGGACAACCTGCAATTGGCCAGTCTGATGTCTCATATGGACAAGGTGATTCAGGCGCACGGTGACTTCATGACGGCGCAGATAGATCGCAACAAGGTGGAGAAGTGGCATGGCAAGGCCCGCTTCCATTCCGCCAACGAGATCGAGGTGCAGATCATTCGCGGCGAGAAGCGTCTGGTTAGTGCCGACATCATTGTCATCGCCACTGGCTCTCGCCCGCGCACGCCGGATGATATTCCGGTGGATCACGAACACATTCTGGATTCGGATTCCATCCTGTCCCTGCTCTACCTGCCCAAGTCTCTCACCGTCTTGGGCTCAGGCATCGTTGCCAGTGAATATGCCACCATCTTTGGTTCCCTGGGAGTGCAGGTCACCATGGTGGATAAGTATGACTTGCCACTGGGCTTCCTGGATCCAGAACTCAGCCAGCGCTTCACCGCTCACTTCAGAGAGGAGTTGGGTTGCAAGTTCTACGGTGGCGTGCAGGTGGAAGAGGTTTCCTGGAATGGCGTGGACGCGGTGGAAACCCGACTCAGCAATGGTCAGGTGGTGCGCAGCGAGAAGATGCTCTGTGCCCAGGGTCGGGTGGCCAATGTGGATGACCTGGGTCTGGAGAGCGCTGGCCTTGCAGCCAACAGTCGCGGTCTCTTGGATGTGAATGCCCATTGTCAGACCTTGCTGCCCCATGTCTATGCAGTAGGGGATGTGATTGGCCCGCCGGCCCTGGCCGCCAGTTCCATGGAGCAGGGTCGTCGCGCCCTTTGCCATGCCCTGGGCCTGCCGGTGTCCTCCAATGCTCAGGACCTTCTGCCCATGGGCATCTACACTATTCCGGAAATGGCCAGCATCGGTTTGACCCACGGGCAGGCCACGGAAAAGTTTGCTGCTGCCCTGGTGGGTCGGGCTGAGTTTTCAGAGCTGGCTCGCGGCCAGATTGCCTGCAGCACCGATGGCTTTTTGAAGCTGGTGAGCGACGACAAAGGCGAAAAGGTCCTGGGTGTGCAGATCCTGGGTGAAGGTGCCACCGAGCTCATTCACGTGGGACAGATGGCGATGATGGGGGGGCAGTCGGTGCAAACTTTCGTCGAGAACATCTTCAACTTCCCCACCTTGGCAGAAGCCTATCGGGTGGCTGCCTTGGACGTGCTTCGTCAGTGCAAAGTGTCGACAAAGCCGTCTTTGGTATAGAAGAACAAGACGCCACTCTGACTCTCCAGGTAGCCTGACTTGGAGAGCTTGGCAAAGCGCTGGTAGTCAGTTGTCAGCGCTTCGGACATGCCGGCGCCAATGGCCACATAAGGCAAACCAACGCGGGCCATGAGCTTGCCTTGGCCCAGCAAGTGAGCATGCCCCACCAGCACAATGATCTTGCGCTGCGGGTAGCGTGCCGCTGCCTGGCGAATGTTTTGAGCGATGATTTCATCTCGTACTGCAAGGTCCAAGCGGGGACTGGGTTCCAGGGCGAACACGGACAGTTTTTTGGCTTTGGCCAATTGCAGCACTTGGCGGAAGAATTCAAAGTCCACATCCGGGTTGTCCAGCCAGGAGCCAGCATCTCGTCTGCGCATGGTGCTGCGCAGTTGAGTCATGTCGATCTTGCCGGCCAGGAATTCTTGCACCATGACCATGTCTTGTTGGCCGATGGCCTCCAGGCCCAAGGCCGGTCGTAGCCAGAAATCACTGACGTGCTGCAGTAGCTGCAACAACCGTTGGTGATGCAGTTTGTCCCGATGGTCATCGCCCAGGAACAGGGCTCGCGCGGAGTACATCCTTACGAGGAACTGCTGTTGATCCAAGTGACCGCGGAACCGTTCTCCCAGTTCCCGATAGTGGGAGTCCACATAGGCCTGTAGCTGCGGTGAGCGCTGGTCTGCTCCAGGGACCGGCCCTTCTGGCCAGCGCAAGGAGGGGCCAGCGCAGCCGCCAGCCACTAACCCCAACATGCTCAGCAGCAGTGCCTGGCAAAAACCTAGTCGTGGCCTACACATGATGCTTGCAAGTATGGAAAACTCGGACCATGGTGCCAGCATGAATGAACTAAAGGACAAGTGCTGTGTGGTCACCGGCGGTGGTACCGGCATCGGCCGTGGCGTGGCCCTGCGTTTGGCTCAGGCCGGCGCCCATGTGGCCATCACTGGTCGCCGGGCAGCTTTGCTGGCAGAAACCAAGGCCATGGTGGAGGACTGCGGCGTCAAGGCCTGGACCCAGACCATGGATGTGACGGACAAGGCTTCGGTGGCGGCAGGCTTCAAGAGCCTGGCCGCGGCCATGGGACCCCTGCATCTGCTGGTGAACAACGCTGGCATGGGCGGTCCCAATGCCTGCGCCGTGGAAGGGCCGGACACCTGGACCGAGATCATGCGCACCAACCTGGATGGCATGTACTTCTGCACCTGTGAAGCCCTGCCGAATCTGGCGGACGGTGGCCGGGTCATCAACATCTCTTCGGTGTTGGGCAAGTTCGGCGTGCCGGGTTACACGGCTTACTGCGCCAGCAAGCATGGGGTCATTGGTTTCACCAAGGCCCTGGCCTTGGAGCTTGCACCGCGGGAAATCACGGTAAACGCTATCTGCCCCGGATGGGTGGACACCATCATGGCAAAGGACGGCATGCAGGGCATGGCGGATGCGATGAATGTCAGTTTCGATGAAGCGAAAAAGATGGCCATGTCCCAGGTGCCCATGGGGCGCATCATCCAGCCAGAAGAGATCGGTGGGCTGGTGGTCTATTTGGCATCACAGGATACCAGTGCGATGACTGGGCAGGCCATCAGCCTGTGCGGTGGCTCGGCGATGGGCAAGGAAGATGGGCTAGGAAGGTGGGTTAGGGAGGCGGGCGGAAGCTTTTGGGCCTTTCCGGCGGTGGGTAGGCAAAGGGGCTAAGATGCTCTAACCCCGGCGTCAGGCCGATTTCCCTCTTGGTGAGAAGAAAAAATCTCAAGGTATTCGCCGCGCTGGGGGCTCCTCAAATCTTAAGGGGGTGCCATGCCAGCGAACAAAAGCATCGACCAGGACTTCCTGCAGTACCAGAAGACGGGCAACCCGGAGCATCTGGCCAAGGTCTTCGATGGCACCGCTGCCCGCTTGTTGCAGTTGGCGGAACACATGACGCCGGATGCCAATGCGGCGGATGACCTGGTGCAGGCCACCTTCCTCACGGCGATTCAGCGGCGAGAGGCATACAAGCCCACGGGGCACGTGCTCTCTTGGCTCTTTGGCATCTTGGCCAATGAAGCCCGGGTCCGGCGGCGTGCTGCTGGTCACAACATGGATTCATTGGGGTCATCCGAAGAGTTGGTGGATGCCAAACAAGAATCACCACAGGCTGCCTTGGAGCGTCAGGAGCTTTCTCGGGAAGTGAAAGAAGCCATTGCCAAGTTGCCCAAGTCGTACCGACCAGTGTTGAATTTGCATTTGCGCTACTGCCTGTCGCCTTCGGAAATCGCGGCGAACCTGGAGCGCCCTGCGGGTTCGGTTCGCAAGCAGATCCATCGTGGCTTGGAGATGCTGCGCCAATCTTTGCCCGAAAGTTTGATTGCCGGTGCGGTGGTGCTGACGGTACCCGCGACTGGTTTGGCTGCCATGCGGGAGACGGTGCTGTGCAAGGCCACGGTTGTGGCTGCCAAAGCCGCCTCGACTTCGGCGGCTCTGGCCAAACTAACCCTGTGGACCGCTGCCGGAACACTGACGGCAGCCGCCTTGGCGGTGTCTCTCTACGCCCCCGATATAGGGCAAGTGACCTTTGATGAACTTTCCTCCAGGGCTACGGCGCAAGTCGTGGCTCAGAAGGAATCCGTGGATTCTCTTGCGATCGCCACCTCGGCACTGCAAGCGGATCCTTTTTCCCCGTCATCACGAGTGTTGATGACAATTTCTGCCCCTGTTTCCAATGCGCCTGGAGGCGCAGATACAATGAACAATATTATGAAATCCCCCTCCTCCCCCCTCAACCTCGGCGTCCCAGCCCTGCTGCTGGGTGCTATGGGCCTGCTCACGGCCGTGGGCCAGAGCCAAAGCGTGATCTATACCCACCAAGGCGATGCCGCGAGTCAGGCCAGGGGCCAATCCACGAGCGCCGTCGGCGATCTGAACGGTGATGGCTACGCCGACATCGTGACCGGTGCGGCTGGCTACTCTGCGGATCTCCCCGATGGCACTGTAGGTAACTTGATTCTATTCACTGGCCGTGTGTATGCGCATTCCGGCTATAACGGCACGCTGCTGTTTACCGTCGATGGCGAAAACCTAGCAGACACCCTGGGCGGCGCAGTGACCGGAGCTGGCGATGTGAACGGTGATGGCACCCCCGACATCGCGGCCTCTGCACCCGGCTATGATGTGGATTTCCCCGATGGCACTGTAGGTAACTTGGTTACTAGCGTTGGTCGCGTGTATATGTTTTCCGGCAAGGGCGGCGCGACGATTCATACCTTCGATGGCGAGGCCAAGAGTGACTTCCTGAGTGACATCATGAGCGATGTCGGCGATGTGGACTTTGATGGCTACGACGACATCATAGTGGTATGACGCAGAATTAGTAGGCCTTTATATTAAGCCTCCCTACGCTTGCGGTGCGTAGGTATCGTTGGAGGCAAGACGATGCGCGTTGCAGTAGAGATTCAACTTACCAAGAGCGAGCGAAGCACCCTGACGAATTGGTCACGCAGTCGGAGAATTTCGGTGAGGCAAGCTCAGCGAGCCCGAATGATCCTTCTTGCCGCTGATGGCTACTCGAATGCGGATATAGCTGAGGAGATGAGGGTCAAGCGACACACTGTGGGGCGTTGGCGAAACCGCTTCAGCGAGCATCGCCTCACTGGTATAGAGAAGGACCTTCCTCGGGGAGGTCGTCCCCGTGCGAACGAGGAAGTTGAGAGTGAGATCATCCGCATGACTACGCAAGAGATCCCCGCGAACGCGACACACTGGAGCACGCGACTCCTTGCAGAGGAGATGGGAATCACGCAGTCGATGGTCCACCGCACATGGAAGGCCAACGGTCTGAAACCTCACTTGGTGAAGACGTTCAAGGTCAGCAACGATTCTCGGTTCGAAGAGAAGCTGCGCGATGTGGTAGGTCTCTACCTGAATCCACCCGAGAATGCACTCGTCTTTAGCGCGGACGAAAAGACGTCAATTCAGGCTCTCGATCGGACCCAGAAGAGCCTTCCACTGGTCAAGGGTCGATGCGGCACGATGACTCATGACTACAAGAGGAACGGAACAACCACCTTGTTCGCCGCGATCGAGTTGGGTCACGGCGAAGTGATCGCAACCTGCATGAAGCGACATCGACATCAGGAGTGGATCAAGTTCCTGAGAATGATCGACGAGCAAACTCCAGCTGAACTCGATCTGCACGTCATCGCCGACAACTACGCCACACACAAGCATGAGAAGGTTAAGCGGTGGCTGAAGCGCCATCCGCGATTCCACATGCACTTCATCCCGACAAGCAGCTCGTGGCTCAATATCGTGGAGGGGTTTTTCCGCAATCTTGATCAAAAACGCCTGAAGCGCGACGCGTTTCGCAGCGTCCCTCAACTCAAGAAAGCAATCATGGACTACATCGATAACCACAACGACGATCCGAAGCCGATTGTTTGGACCAAGGCCGCCGACGAGATCCTCGAAAAAGTCGGTCGCGCACGCGCTGCACTGAAAATGCCCCAACAGAGCGCATCACACCACTAGCCAGGGTGGCTAGGTCTGGGCCGGTTCAGGCCACTGGATCAACTGACGCACCATATCCACAGCTCGGGCAATGGGCATGATGCATGGATCACAGCCGCTGCCGCAGCATACCCGCCACTGCGATGAGGGGTTGTAGACGTAGCGACGCAGGGTCTCCCGATAGCTCTGATCCAAGAGATTCTCACTCAGGGCCCGATCCAAGGCGGCTTCGATAGGGTCAGGGCTGGACTCAGGTTGGCTCATGGGGCAATGCAAGCCTACCACCCCGGGAGTGGGATGGGCGCTGGATTTCTCGGCCCCAACCCTATCTGATTCGGCTATGAAAATTGTCAGCGTCGGCGCCGGCCCAGCAGGGCTGTTCTTCAGCATCCTGATGAAGAAGGCCAATCCGCAAACAGAGATCCACGTCTACGAACGCAACCGCGCCGATGACACCTTCGGCTGGGGCGTGGTGTTCTCAGACGAAACCCTGGGCAACATCGAAGCCGCCGACCCGGAGAGCCTGAGCGAGGTTCGCGCCAACTTTGCCTACTGGGACTCCATCAAGACCTACTACCGCGACACCTGCGTCACTTCAACTGGCCATGGATTTTGCGGTCTGTCCCGCAAGAAGCTGCTGCTCATCCTGCAGCAACGCTGCCGAGACCTGGGTGTGCAACTGCATTTCGAAACCGAGATTGACAACCTGGAACAGTTCGCCGATGCCGATCTGATTCTGGCTGCCGACGGCATCAACAGCATGATTCGCGAAAAGCACAAGGACCACTTCAAGCCCAGCTTGGATTGGCGCAAATGCAAGTTCGCCTGGTTCGGTACCACCAAGAAGCTGGACGCCTTCACCTTCGTATTCAAAGAAACCGAACATGGCCTCTTCCAAGTGCACGCCTATCCCTTCCAAGAAGGGCTGAGCACCTGGATCGTCGAGTGCACCGAGGACACCTGGCGCCGTGCTGGCCTGGAACAGAGCACAGAGGAAGAGTCGCAGCGCTACTGCCAGGAACTCTTTGCCGAAGAACTGGGTGACGACAAGCTGCTCATCAACCGTTCCATGTGGCGCACCTTCCCCACCATCAAGAACGAAACCTGGCACTATAAGAACATTGTGTTGATGGGCGATTCGGCCCACACCGCCCACTTCTCCATTGGCTCCGGCACCAAGCTGGCCATGGAAGACTCCATCGCCCTGGCCAAGGCATTCGCCGACAACCCGGGCGCCAGCATCCCGAAGATCCTGGCAGCCTACGAAGAAGATCGCTACGTGGATGTGATCAAGACCCAGAAGGCGGCGCAAACCAGCTTGGAATGGTTTGAAAACTCGGCCCGCTACCTGGGACAGAATCCCACTCTGTTCCAGTTCAACTTGATGTGCCGGTCGAAGCAGATCACCTACGACAACCTGGCAAAGCGTGACCCGGTGCTGGTTTCACAGGCGAAGGACGAATTCGCCAAGCAGGTCAAGGCGCCCAAGGCCAGCGACGGCAGCTATCCCGCCCCCATGTTCACCCCCTACAAACTGCGGGACATGGACCTGCAAAACAGGGTGGTGGTCTCCCCCATGTGCCAGTACTCCGCCAAGGATGGCACTGTGCATGACTGGCACCTGGTGCACCTGGGTACCCGGGCCCTGGGCGGTGCCGGCCTGGTGATTACGGAGATGACCAACGTCAGCGCTGAGGGTCGCATCACCCCTGGCTGTGCCGGCATGTATACTCCGGAACATGTGACAGCCTGGCGCCGCATCGTTGACTTCGTGCACCAGAACTCGAAAGCGAAGATCGCCATCCAACTGGCCCACGCCGGACGCAAGGGCTCAGTCGACCATCCCTGGCAAGGGGACGATACACCCCTGAGCAAAGGCGCCTGGCAAACCATGGCCCCCTCGGCCCAGCCCTACCAGGCAAACTGGCCCGTTCCCAAGGAAATGGATCGTTCGGACATGGACCAGGTGCGGGACGCCTTTGTGCAAAGCACCAAGATGGCGGAGCAAGCCGGCTTTGACATGATCGAGTTGCACATGGCCCATGGCTATCTGCTGTCCTCGTTCCTATCACCTCTGTCCAACCAACGCAGCGACGAGTATGGCGGCAGCCTGGAAAACCGGCTGCGCTACCCCATGGAAGTCTTCCGTGCCATGCGGCAGGCCTGGCCCAAGTCACGCCCCATGTCCGTACGCATTTCCGCCACGGACTGGTTGGGCGAACGTGGCTTCACAGGCGAGGACGCGGTGCAGACCGCCTTGGCCTTGAAAGAAGCTGGCTGTGACATCGTCGATGTCTCCACCGCCGGCAACACACCTGAGTCTGCTCCTGAATATGGGCGCATGTACCAGTCGCCCTTCGCCGAAAAGATTCGCTACGAAGCGGAGATGCCAGTGATGGCGGTGGGCGCCATCTTGGGCGCCGACCACTGCAACACCCTGTTGGCTGCCGGGCGCACCGACCTGTGCGCCATGGCCCGACCGCATCTGCACAACCCCCACCTCACCTTGCACGCCGCTGAATTCTACGACTTCGAAGACCAGCACTGGCCGGGCCAGTATCTGCTGGGGCGGCAGCGCAAGAGAGAGGAATAGGAATAAGAATAGGATCAGCTGGCTGAACAAGAGGCCAGGCAGACATCAATACGTGCCTGGATCTCTGCTGCCGGCTGCAGACCCTGCAGCCGATCCACCTCCTGGCCGTTGGCAAACAGGACCAAGGTTGGAATGGAAACAATGCCCAACTGCGCCGCAGTCTCTGGATTCTGCTCCACATCCATCTTCAGGAAATTGACCTGACCAGCATACTGCTTGGCCAAGGCTTCCACGGTTGGCGCCAAGGCCTTGCAGGGGCCACACCAATCCGCATAGAAATCCACCATTACCAGGCCTGGGCCACTGGTTTGGGCGGCAAAACGATCATCAGTCAACATCTCCAGCTTGCTCATCTGCATCTCCTAGTGTTGAGTTCTTGGCAAAGCGACCTGCTCTTACGGCTGCAGACGCTTTGCGTTTCCCCTAACGAAAGACTCCCCCATGCGACTGGTACTCCTGGGCACAGGCCTGCTGTTGTTGACAACCCTGGCGCTCAGCCTCTGCCTGTTCCTGGGCATCTGGCTGAGCAAGGGCCACATGCCGGGTTTTTGGCGCAAGGCCCTGTGGTGGAACCTAGCCATGCTGCCAGTCCTGGTCTTTGTGCTATTACCGGCTCTGCTGGGCTTAATGGGCTCTCGCTTCGTACACACGCGTCGAGATGAGAGCAACTACCAGGGTCCGCAGCTGGATGCCCAAGGCAACTGGCAGCTGCAAGGCAGAAAAACTCTACTGGCAGCCGTCTCCCCGTCGCACAGCGTGCTCTTTACCAACCAGCAAGGGCAAGAACTGCGAGCCTTTGTCGTCCCCGCCAAACAAGCTCCAGCTCGAGCCACAGTTCTGCTGGTGCACGGTCTGTTCCGCGGCGGCCTGGAACTGGAACCAGTGGCCGCCATGTTCCACGAGCTGGGCGCCGAGGTCATGCTGTTGGAGTGCCGCAACCATGGCGGCAGTTACCGAGCGCCTGCCACCTTTGGCCTGCAAGAAGCAGCAGACGTGGAAGCAGCGGTAGGCTGGCTACGGCAACGAAAAGGCGGCCCGACAGCACCTCTGGTTTTGTTCGGCGTCAGCATGGGCAGCATCACTGTGGCCAGAGCCGCGCCACAGATTCCCGAACTGGCCGGGTTGGTCCTGGACGCCCCAGCCACCAGCTTGCGCGACACAGCCCAGCGAATGCTGGGGAAAGACGGCCTTGGCATCCCCGCACCGCTAGCCAGCTTGACCCTCTACGCCCTGCAATGTTGGTCGGGCTTTGACATGTCCCAGGTGCGACCTTTGGATGACTACCCGAAGTTGGATCCGGCTGTGCCAGTCTTGTTCATTGGCGGCGGCCAGGACAACCGCATGCCCCCAGAAGTTGTAAAGCAAGCCTTCCAAGCCCTGCCGGCGACGGATAGCACCAAGCAACTGTGGATCCACCAGCCATCCGGCCATGGCAAGGTCTGGCATGACGCGGCCGACGCCTACCGCCAACACCTGGCAGAGTTCATGGACCGGGTGGGCAAGAAATAGCTAACCGCTATCGCCAGCAAAGGTGGCTCCAAGCTACAATTGCGACCTTCCTCCCACTTCTCCCCGCACGAAAGGAACATCTATGATCGCCATCGGCGCCGACGCTCCAGACTTCGCCCTGAAGGACCAATTTGGTCGCGAAGTCAGCTCAAAAAGCATGCAAGGCAAATGCAACTACATGCTGTTGTTCTATCCCCTGGATTGGACCCCTACTTGAACTCATGAAATTCCTGAGCTGGAAGCGATGCTGGATCGCTTCCGCTCAGCCGGCACCCAGGTTCTGGGTGTCAGCGTGGACTCGGTTTACTCCCATGCCAACTGGGCGAAGAGCATGAATGGCATCAGCTACCCGCTGCTGTCGGACTTCGAACCCAAGGGTGGCCTGGCCCAAGCCCTGGGCCTCTACCTGGAAGGACCGGGCATCACCGACCGCGCCACCGTCATCGTCGATCGCCAAGGCAAAGTGCAGTACGCCAACTCTGCGGGCCCCGGCGGCAAGCGTGACATGGCTGAACTGGCGGCGGAATGCGAAAAGGTTGAAAGTGGCGCCGGCCTTGCAGGCCCAGCCAACCTACCCAGTGGCAGCAAGCTGTTCGTGAAGAACCAATGCGGCGCCAGCCGGGCTGCCTTGCTGGCGGTCGACAACCTGCATCAGCGCGACCATCTGAACATCATCAATGTGAGCGGCAACGGTGAAGGCATGGCCGAGTTGAAAAGTCTCGGTGGCAAGGACCAGGCACCCTGCCTTTGGATGAACGGCAAGGCCATGTATGAGTCCGGCGACATCGTGCAGGCCATGGTGAACTGCGTCGCGCCTGTTTAGGGCTAGGAGTCTGCCCCACGGGATGAGGAGGAATCCGGCCTCCGATCGCCCTCGAAATCGGAAAAAAGGTTAAGCCCCTGGCCCATCCTTGTACGTATTGAAGGCATGGCGCGATTCAAAAAGGGTCAAGATCTAAACCAGCAGTACCTCCTACCTCCGTCCATCCGTGACTGGCTGCCACAAGATCATCTTGCGTGGTACATTCACGACGCGGTCGGTTCGTTGGACACGGATGGCCTCCTCGACCGCTACCGCATCTGCGGGAGTGGTGAATTGCCTTACGATCCACGGATGATGTTGAGGGTCTTGATCTACTCGTATTGCACAGGGGTCTTCTCCTCCCGCAAGATCTCCAAGCACCTCGAAGAAAGCGTGCCTTTCCGGGTGTTGGCAGCTAATCAAATGCCGGACCACCGCACAATCTGTCGTTTTCGGGCGGAGCATGTCGATTTGTTCGAGAGCTTCTTTGTCCAGATCGTACAGCTCGCTTCTGAGGCTGGCTTGGTCAAGCTCGGCACCGTGGCAGTGGATGGCAGCAAAGTGAAGGCGAACGCCAGCAAGCGAAAGGCAATGAGCTACTCGCGAATGAAGTCCGAAGAGAAACGACTGCGTGCCGAGATCCGCAGGATCACCGAGATGGCTAAGGGAATCGACAAGGAAGAGGACGATCTCTTCGGTCCTGACTTTCGGGGTGACGAGCTCCCTGAGGAACTTTCAAACCGGGAAAGCCGCCTGAAGGCTATCCAGGAGGCAAAGAAGCGATTGGAGAGACGCAAGGCCGAGGAGGACAAGCAAAAGGACGAGAAGAAGGCCAGCAAGGCCAAGGAAGAAGGTCGCGAGCTTCGGATGACTCCCCACCGGAAACATCCCAAGGGCAAGCCACGGCCAAAGGATCAGGAGAACTTCACGGACCCCGATAGTCGGATCATGAAAGCCTCGAATGGATTCGAGCAATGCTACAACGCTCAGATTGCTGTCGACAATACTGAGCAGCTGATCATCGCCAATGGAGTAACAAACAACGCTGCTGATAATGACCAGCTTCTTCCAATGGCCGAGAAAGCGATGGAGAACTCAGGCAAGCCGATAGAGCGCCTGCTTGCGGACGCAGGCTATCGCAGCGAGGAAAACTTCAAGCATCTCGAAAACGCCCAGATTGACGGTTTGGTTTCAGTTGGCAAGGAAGGAAAGAAACGACCGAAGACCAGTCCAGATCTCCAAGCTACTGCGCGAATGAAACGGAAGCTGGGAACCAACCGTGGGCGGGGCTGGTACCGAAAACGCAAACACATCGTTGAGCCGGTCTTTGGCTGGATCAAAAACGTGAGCGGCTTTCGGTCCTTCAGCATGCGAGGCATAGCAAAGGTGAGTGGTGAGTGGGACCTAATCTGTCTTGCAACCAACTTGAGAAGGCTGCACGGAAAGCTGGCGCTATGAAGGCCGAGGGAATTGGGCCATTACAGGCCAAGAAGCACTGATCTGCTCCCAAAAATCGTCAACGTGGCCCCAGGCCCAAAATCCATGCAGAATCCGTCGATCTGGATTTTCACAGCCCCACTAATGATTTTATCCAGCGGCCACCGAGGTGACGCTAAGTTGACTTTCCGTGGGGCAGACTCCTAGTGGTGTGATGCGCTCTGTTGGGGCATTTTCAGTGCAGCGCGTGCGCGACCGACTTTTTCGAGGATCTCGTCGGCGGCCTTGGTCCAAACAATCGGCTTCGGATCGTCGTTGTGGTTATCGATGTAGTCCATGATTGCTTTCTTGAGTTGAGGGACGCTGCGAAACGCGTCGCGCTTCAGGCGTTTTTGATCAAGATTGCGGAAAAACCCCTCCACGATATTGAGCCACGAGCTGCTTGTCGGGATGAAGTGCATGTGGAATCGCGGATGGCGCTTCAGCCACCGCTTAACCTTCTCATGCTTGTGTGTGGCGTAGTTGTCGGCGATGACGTGCAGATCGAGTTCAGCTGGAGTTTGCTCGTCGATCATTCTCAGGAACTTGATCCACTCCTGATGTCGATGTCGCTTCATGCAGGTTGCGATCACTTCGCCGTGACCCAACTCGATCGCGGCGAACAAGGTGGTTGTTCCGTTCCTCTTGTAGTCATGAGTCATCGTGCCGCATCGGCCCTTGACCAGTGGAAGGCTCTTCTGGGTCCGATCGAGAGCCTGAATTGACGTCTTTTCGTCCGCGCTAAAGACGAGTGCATTCTCGGGTGGATTCAGGTAGAGACCTACCACATCGCGCAGCTTCTCTTCGAACCGAGAATCGTTGCTGACCTTGAACGTCTTCACCAAGTGAGGTTTCAGACCGTTGGCCTTCCATGTGCGGTGGACCATCGACTGCGTGATTCCCATCTCCTCTGCAAGGAGTCGCGTGCTCCAGTGTGTCGCGTTCGCGGGGATCTCTTGCGTAGTCATGCGGATGATCTCACTCTCAACTTCCTCGTTCGCACGGGGACGACCTCCCCGAGGAAGGTCCTTCTCTATACCAGTGAGGCGATGCTCGCTGAAGCGGTTTCGCCAACGCCCCACAGTGTGTCGCTTGACCCTCATCTCCTCAGCTATATCCGCATTCGAGTAGCCATCAGCGGCAAGAAGGATCATTCGGGCTCGCTGAGCTTGCCTCACCGAAATTCTCCGACTGCGTGACCAATTCGTCAGGGTGCTTCGCTCGCTCTTGGTAAGTTGAATCTCTACTGCAACGCGCATCGTCTTGCCTCCAACGATACCTACGCACCGCAAGCGTAGGGAGGCTTAATATAAAGGCCTACTAATTCTGCGTCATACCACTAGAGGGTTACCCAGAGGTCGACCAAGATCTCCATTTTGGGGATGTTATACTGCTGCCTGGTGGAGCCATATCTGGAAGGGTACTGGACGGTGATGGGCGACCCCTTGCTGGGGTGGAAATGTCTGCAGGAGGACGAACTCAAAAATCGCCACAGATAGGAGGTTTGGTATTTTCGAGCACCTCCGACAGCGGACGAGGGAAATGTCGCAGTGGTGAGGATGGCAGGTACTTTCTGACGGGGGTGGATGTAGGTCAGACCCAAGTCAAAGCTGGCCACAGGGAGATAGGTAGCTCTGAAAGGGAAGGTGTGAGCGGTATGGTCCATGTAATCCAAGGCCAGGAACTCAAGGGCGTGGACGTTGTGCTTGTGCGAGAAGATGATGAGACGCAACTGATCCAAGGTGTAGTTTTGGATCCCGAAGGCGAGCCAGTGCCATGGGCATTGATTAGTTCTCTGTGTAGTACGTGGCTTGGTGGGACATGGAAGGGGCATTCCATGGCCGGCGAGGATGGCCGCTTTTCTTTCAAGCCTGCAAAGAGTGGGGCACACACGATATTTGCAAAGCCTCAGACATTCACGAGCGTGAACTCCAAGGAGAGTGCTAAGAAGGATCCCAAGAAGGACTGGAGTCCAGCGATAGCTTATGGGGTAAGGAAGGGGAGCGACATCGTGCTGCGTCTGAGCAAGTCCCATCCCCTGCATCTCTGGGTTCATGATGAGAATGGCGAGCCAATATCAGAACTTAGTGTCAGCACTAGGTCCACCCTGGAAAGTTCATGGGAAATTCATCCCCCCAAGGATGTGAGAACCCACAATGGCCTAGTTGAACTCTCCATGCCGCCATTGACCTTTACGCTCGGAGTGAGTGCTTTTGGTTATGCTGGTATGGCATTGCAGGACTTGGATCCAAAGGCGATCAAGGGGGCCCCGCCAACAATCCGCGTGACTTTGAAAGAGTGTCCCGTCCTCCGTGGGGTAGTGACCGCTGATGGCAGAGAGGTGTCAGATGCAGGGGTTAGTCTTCATCGTCTGGCCCGTGGTCCGGCAATAAAAAGTGGGTTTCCTCAATGGCTATCTACGAGTTCCTTGGGATCGGTCCAAACCGGGGATGACGGTGTTTTTCAATTGAACTTTAAGGAGCCGAAGCAGTTCTACATACGCGTCTCGGCAAAGGGCTATGCCATTGCTGAATTGGGACCCTTCCCTGCGGAACGTGCGCGAGATAAGCAACCCTTCAATGTGGAGCTTACCCATGGCGGCAGTATATCCGGCCGCATCTTGGGAGCGGGTGGAGGTAGTGGGCCTGCTGGTTTGATCGTGGGGATATCCCGCGGAGATGGGGCAGCGCAAACCCAGAGAGTCGGACCGGGTGGCAAGTTCCACTTCAAGAACCTGACGCCGGGTAGATGGATGGTGGAGCAGCGGGACGAAGAATTGAGCCGTTGGGGTGCTAGTTCCTCCACGGGAATGGGCGCTCCCTACAAGACCACTCCATGGGTTTGTGAAGTGCTTGAAGGGCAAGAGACCAAATATGATCTGGTCCTGGGCCAGATCGCCGAGCAAGTTGTTCTGCAAGGCTATGTGCAGTTGGGTTCCAGTCCCATGCAGGGTTGGTCAGTTGAGCTAACGCCTTTGCAGAGTGAGTCAGGGAGCAATCTTGTGCGTGGAGTGGTGGGCGCGAAAGGACGCTTCATGCTGGCGGTTGCCAAGCCTGGCGCCTACAGCTTGAAGTTGGCGGCAGATGGAACTAGCCGGGATCATTGGGTGAGCGTTCGCATCTTGGCCCAGTTGGATCTGCACAAGGGCGAGAATACCTGGGACCTGGAACTCCCCACTGCTCACATTCGGGGAGAGAATGGACCTCGTCTCAAGACCGGTGATGCGCCCGCCATATTTGTGTGGCAAGGCAAGAAGGGCTTGTTGTATGCCGCCGTCATGGCTGCTGAAGCCAACGGTGAGTTTCGCCTGCAGGATGTGCCCGCCGGCCCGTCCAAGATCCTGCGACCCAGCAAATCCACAAAGGGCACTGACCTGTTTGATGTTGAAAAGATGAAGACCTGGCAAGTCCTCAAAGAGCTGAATTTGCAGCCAGGCACTGAGATTCACATCTCCCTGTAAGCCCATTCTGCTGCGCCTTACCTCACCTGTTGCATTTCCCATCACCTGTAACCCAGCCCGTCCACCTCATGGGCATTCTGCCCTTTAGCCTTTAACCCACTCCCGTCGATCACTCCTGCATCCCTCCCATTTCGGGGCGGCGAAAATGTAGGTTAAGTGAAGAGCAAATTCAGACGGGTGCTTTGTGCCCTGACCATTCCTGTATTGCCTTTGTTGCCAGCCTGTGGAGGCGGCGGTGGGGGTGGAGCACCCGGTGTGTCTTCCACCGCTTCCACCGTGGTCATCAGTCCTGCCGGCAACGTAGTGGCGGACGGTAGCACCGCCGCACAAGTGCAGGTCACCGTGTTGGACAGCAATGGCATGCCCATGCTGGGCAAGTCTGTACAGATCGCAGTGTCCGGTACCAACAACTTCATCACCCAACCTGCCCTCACCGACGCCAGTGGCCTGGCCACCGGCAGCGTGGTTTCCACCGTTGCGGAAAACAAGATCGTCACTGTCCTCGTGGAGCCGGGGGTTGCCCAGGTGCTGTTGACATCAACGCCCACCATCCCCTTCATCGGCGATGATCAGGCCATCAACCCCAGCAACACTTCGGTGGCCGTGTCACCGGGCAGCGGCATCGTTGCCAACGGTGTGTTGACTTCCACCATCACCGTCACCGTGCGCGACGGCAACAACAATCCCGTTGCCAACCAGACCGTGCAGCTGGGTTCTACCGGCTCCATGAATACCCTGGTGCAGCCTGGCATCACCGATGCCGCCGGTGTAGCAACCGGTACCCTGGCCAGCATCAAGGCCGAGACCAAGGCCATCACTGCCACTGTCAACCCTTCCGGCACTCCCGTTGTGGCCTTGAGTCAGCCCACCATCACCTTCATCGGTGATGCCACCAACATTGACGGCTCCGCTTCCACGGTGAATGTGTCGCCCGCCACCAATGTGATTGCCAATGGGGTGAACACATCAGATGTGACAGTCACCGTGGTGGACGTGAACGGCAACCCGGTACCGGGGCAAACCGTGCAACTGGCCTCCACCGGCACCGGCAATGTGTTGGTACAGCCCGGCCTCACCGGTGCCAACGGCGTGGCCAGTGGCAGCCTGGCCAGCACCATTGCTTCCAGCGTGCCGCCGGACCTGAGCGAAGTGAAAACTCTCACCGCCACCGTCAACCCCGGCGCTGGTCAAGTTGTGTTGACGCAGCAGCCGGTGGTGGAATTCATTGGTGATCCCAACGCCCTCAGCCCAACTCTTTCCACCGTGGTGGCCAATCCGGTTTCCGCGGTTGTAGCAGATGGCACGGATGCTTCCACCCTTACCATCACCGTGCGGGACGGCAACGGCAATCCGGTTGCCGGCCAGCGGGTGGAGTTGCGCGCCGACGGTTTGCAGAACTCCATTACCCAGCCTGTGTCCTTGACCGACGTCAACGGTCTTACCACTGGTAGCCTGGCTTCCATCCACGCCGAGACCAAGACCATCACCGTGGTGGTGAATCCTGGGCCCGGCGAATTGACCTTGGCCACCCAGCCCACCGTCGCCTTCATCGGCGATGCCAGCAACCTGAGTGCTTCCGTGTCCACCGCCCTGGCCAATCCCACCGGCAATGTGGTGGCCAACGGTGGCGCCACTTCCACTGTGACCGTGACCGTGCGGGACGTGAACGGCAACCCAGTGCAGGGTCAGACCGTGCAACTTGCCAGTGATGGCGTGTTGAATTCCATCGTGCAGCCGGGCCTTAGCGATGCGATGGGCGTGGCCACCGGCGCCCTAGCTTCCACCATGGCCGAGTTGAAGACTGTCACCGTGCTGGTAAACCCCGGTGCCAGCCAGGTGCAATTGTTGCAGCAGCCCACTGTCAGCTTTGTGGCCAATGTAAGCAGCATTTCGGCGACCAATTCCACCGTGACGGCCAGCCCCAGTAACAATGTGGTGGCCAACGGTGCCAGCACTTCCATCATCACCATCACCGTCCGCGATGCCAATGGCAACCCAGTGGCTGGTCAGACGGTGAGCCTGGCGGCCACCGGCAGCAGCAACGCTTTTGCGCAGCCGGGCCTCACCAATTCTCTGGGCGTGACCACCGGCACTGTGGCCAGCACCACTGCTGAAGTGAAGACCGTAACTGCTACGGTGAATCCAGGCGGTACTCCAGTGGTGGTAAGCCAACAGCCTGCAGTGACATTCATTGGGGATGCGGCCAACATCTCCGCCACCAATTCCACTGCCGTGGCTTCGCCGGTTTCCGGCGTCATCGCCAACGGTACTGATACTTCCACTCTCACCGTCACCGTACGGGACAACAACAGCAATGTGGTGGCTGGCCAGACGGTTTCCCTGGCATCCAATGGCAGCAGCAACAGCTTGGTGCAGCCGGCCCTGAGCAATGGCAGTGGCGTGACCTCTGGCACCATTGCCAGCAACACTGCCGAACTCAAGACCCTTACCGTGACCATCAACCCTGGCGGTTCAGCCGTAGTGTTGTCTGTCACGCCGACCGTGAACTTCGACGGCGATGCCAACGATGTGTCCGCCGGCCTGTCCAGCGCCGTGGCCTTACCTTTGGCCAATGTGGTGGCGGATGGTTCTGCCACATCCACCATTACCGTCACCGTGCGAGATGGCAACGGCAATGCTTTGCCCGGCCAAGTGGTGCAGCTCAGTTCATCGGGCAGCAACAATGCATTCGTGCAGCCGGCGGTGACCAATGGCAGCGGTGTGACCAGCGGCACCATTGCCAGCAGCACTGCCGAACTCAAGACCCTGACCATCACAGTGAATCCGGGAGGTTCACCGGTGGTGCTCAGCAGCCAGCCGGTGGTGGGTTTCATTGGTGATGCCGGCAACGTGTCGGCAGGTTTGTCCGCGGTCATCGCATCGCCATCGACAGCAGTGCCCGCCGATGGCAGCACGGTTTCCACCGTCACTGTCACTGTGTTGGATACAAACTCAAACCCAGTGCCGGGACAGACTGTGCAACTCAGTTCTACGGGCAGCAACAATGTCTTCGTGCAGCCTGCGCCTACCGACGCCAATGGTGTGGCGGTGGGCAGCATTGCCAGCACCACAGCCGAGAGCAAGACCCTCACCGCCACCGTCGACCCCAGCGGTTCGCCGGTGGTTTTGAGCACCCAGCCGGCGGTGGCCTTCATCGGCGATGCAGCCAATGTGTCCGCCGGTAGTTCTACAGTGGTGGCGGTGCCCAACATCAATGTGTTGGCCGACGGCAGCACCGCTTCTACCGTCACGGTGACTGTCCTGGATGGCAACGGCAACGCCGTGCCGGGCCAGGTGGTGGAACTGACTGCCAGTGGTTTTCAAAACACCATCAGCCAGCCCGCTCTGGTGACCAATGCCAGCGGTATTACCACCGGTACCTTGGCTTCCATCCGCGCCGAAAGCAAGACTGTCACCGCGGTGGTGAATCCAGGAGCTTCGCAGGTTGCCCTAAGCCAGCAACCAGTAGTGGCCTTCATCGGTGATGCCAGCAACCTAGACGGTAGCCTGTCCATTGCCAGTGCCACGCCGGTAAGCGGCGTGCTGGCTAATGGAGTGGCGACTTCCACGGTGACTGTCACTGTGCGGGATCAAAACGGCAATGGAGTTGCGGGGCAGACCGTGGTGTTGGCCAGCTCCGGCAGCAACAACACTCTGGTGCAACCAGGACTTACGGACGCCAATGGCCTGGCTACCGGCAGCATCGCCAGCACCACTGCCGAGACCAAGACCATCACTGCTACGGTGAATCCAGGAGGCGGTCAGTTGGTACTGAGCCCGCAACCCACCGTGACCTTCATTGGTGATGCCGTCAACCTGAGTGCCAGTTTGTCGACCGTGGAAGTCACACCCGCAACTTCGGTGGTGGCGGACGGCAGCGCCAGCGCTGCCGTTACGGTGACGGTGCGGGACATCAACGGCAACGTTGTCTCGGGTCAAACCGTGGACTGTTCTGCCACCGGTAGCAACAATAGCTTTTCACAACCAGGACTGAGTGCTGCCAATGGGGTGGCAGTTGGCAGCATGGCCAGCACCTCTGCGGAGCAAAAGGTTCTGACCATTACCCTGAATCCTTCAGGCACGCCGGTGGTGCTGTCGGTGACGCCGGCGGTGACCTTTGTCGGGGACTCAACCAGCATTTCGGCCAGTGGTTCTTTAGCTATTGCTTCGCCCACTTCTGGTGTGGTGGCGGATGGCAGCGCTACTTCCAGCATTACCGTCACTGTCTTGGATGGCAACGGCAATCCGGTGGCGGGTCAAAGCGTGCAACTCAGCTCCGACGGCAGCAACAACTCGATCCAGCAGCCGGCTCTGAGTGATGCCAGCGGTGTGGCCACGGGTACCTTGGCCAGCACCAGTGCCGAGAGCAAGGCCGTTACGGTGACAGTGAATCCCGGAGCTTCACAGGTGGTGCTTACCACTCAGCCCACGGTGGGTTTTGTGGGGGATCCCTCGGCGGTGGACGCGGGCACTTCCACCCTGCTGGCTTCGCCAACCTCTGGCGTGGTGGCCAACAATGTAAGTACCGCCACCATCACGGTGACGGTCAAGGATCAGAACGGCAACCCGCTGCCGGGACAGACCGTGCAACTCAGCAGCGACGGCAGCCTGAACAACATCCTGCAGCCAGGCTTGACGGATGGCAGTGGGGTGACGACCGGCACCATTGCCACCTACACGGCGGAGACCAAAACTATTACCGCCACGGTGAATCCGGGCGGTTCGCAGGTTGTGGTGAGCCAACAGGCTACGGTTTCCTTTGACCCGGTTTTGCAGCAGGACGATGCTCGCCTGGTCTATGGCGAAGGGGTGGTGACGGCGGCGCAGCAGCGAGGCTATGACGAGTCCCTGACTTCTTGGTCTGCCGAAACCAGTACCCTGGCCACCAGTGCCACGGTGCAGTGGACGGTGAATGCCTTAAGCCCGGTTGGTTGGCACCATTCGGACTGGTCTTCTCGCAGGTTGCTGACGGTGGATGCAAGCAAGGTGTCCGGTTCGATAGACCTGCAGAACTTCCCCATGCTGGTGAGCATCACTGATGCGGACCTGGCAGCAAGGGCGCAGGCCGATGGCGATGACTTCTTGTTCACCGCCGGCAATGGCAGCACCAGGTTGGCGCACGAAATCGAAAGCTATGACTCGGGCACCGGTGCCTTGGTGGCCTGGGTGCGCATGCCGATCCTGTCTCCCACCAGTGATACCAGTCTCTATCTCTATTACGGCAATGGCTCTGTAGGCAGCCAGCAAAAGGCTACTGCGGTGTGGAGCCAAAACTTTGCCAGCGTCTGGCATCTGCAGGGAAGCTACAGCGGTGTCGCCGGTGAAGTGTTGGACTCTTCGTCCAACGGCCTGGATGGTCAGGCTGGCTCAGCTCCCACCAAGGTCTCGGGCAAGATTGGTTTTGGCCAGGACTTTGAAGCAGGGCAGACCGACTACCTGACGGTTAATCATGCCGGTGCCCTTGACTTTGCCGGCGCCAGTGATGTGTTCAGCATCTCCGCCTGGGTGAAGCTGGAGTCCATCGGCGCCTGGCAGGCTTTGATTTCCAAGGGTGCGAGTTCACCTTTCGATTACTGGTGGGGCATGCGCAATACCCTGCCGGCGGATGTGAACCTGGAGTTGGATTCGGACAGCCTGGTTTCCAACATCAGCTTGACTCCCGGCACCTGGCATCATCTCACCACCACCTGGGACCACAGTACGGTTTGGTTGTACGTGGATGGTGTGCCTTCACTCAGTCTGGCCCGCAGCACGGACCTGACGGACAGCTCTGACACCACTACCATCGGTGCCAATGTGGGGGGGACGGGCGATGCCTTAGATGGGGTGTTGGATGAGTTGCGCTTTGTCAGTGTGGCGCGTTCGACGGATTGGATTGCTACCGAGTATCAAAACCAGAATGACCCGGCGGCTTTCCTAGATGTTTCCGCCCGGCAGACTTTCGCCAGTGACAACGGTCAGGAGTTGTTGGCGGTACTTGCGGACACCGGTAGTGGCACCAGTCTGGATGTGTTGCTGGGCAGTGGTGGCACCTGGGTGTTCGCTTGGAATTCCACCGCCCTGGCCCAGGCGGAAGTCAGCCGCCGGGGCTTTGATCTGATCCATGAGGATGTCTCCGGCGATGCCATGGTGGTCTTTAGCAACAACACCGCCACGCCGGTCTACCGGACCTATGATGGCAGCATCTGGTCAGCGGAACAGGCCTTGCCCATCAATGACGGTGCCGGTCACAACCCTGATCCCAACACCGGGGTGGTGACCTGGGTGCAGTTGGCGGCGCGACCTGGCACTGACGAGGTGGCATTGGGCTATGTGGACGCCAATGCTGACCTGGTGGTTTGCATCTGGGATGGCGACCAGTGGCTGACGGCCACTGCCACTGCCTTGGAAACGGCTATTTCGTTGAATGGCGCAGCGGTGCAGAACCGGGCCTTTGACCTGGCCTATGAACATTTGGACGGCAGCCTGGTGGTGGCCTGGGCGCGGCAGGGTAGCAATGGTTTCTACCATGCGGCAAAGGAGCCGGGTGCTACGAGTTTCAGCACGGCAACGCAGGTGGCCACAGCGCCCACTGCGCAGCCTGACTTTGTTGACCTGGCAACAGAGCCCTTCGGCAATCGCATTGCCGGTGGCTTCTTTGACATGCTGGCGCAGGAGCGACTGGGCGTGGCCATGTGGGATGGTGCTGCCTGGGTGAACGATGCGGAGCTGGATCCCAACATGCGGGCGGTGGGCAGTGCGTCCACCGGTGATTTCCACGGTGGCGTGGGTTGGGTTGGCGAGAGTGGGGTAGCAGTCTGTGTCTACCCGGACAACGCGACGGACACCCTGGACTGGGCCCGCTGGACGGTGGGCGGTGGCTGGGTGTTGCAGAGCGATGTGGTCTGGACCAAGGGCTTTACGGAGTCAGTGCAACTGGAGTCCTTCTGGCACCAGGATCGCTGCATGCTGATGCTGGCGGACCACAATGGTGACCTGTTTGCGGCTACCTACGATGGCAGCACCTGGACGCTTAGCAATAGCGGCCTGGCCTTGGAGACCAGCCTTTCCAGTCTGACGGCGGTGCCCTTCTTCCTGCAGATCAAGAAGCACTAGGCTGGATGGATCACCTCGGCCATCTTCTTTGGGTATCCGAAGGCTTCGCGCCCCCCAGCCATCGCCATGTCATCATCGACGGGCATTGACAAACAGTACATCCCTAAGCGGCCTCGTTGTAGGCGGTCCAAAAATTGGTTTGGGGATAGTGAGCTACGAACGCGAGAGCAAGAGGATTAGCCGGTGGTCATGACGGACGCCTCACCCCAGCTTCGTGAATACGCGGGGATCGATCGCGGCCGCGCTGAGCATGCCACCCCACAGTGCGCCGGCGATGCCGGGCGTCAGCACATCCTGCCCCGACAGGAACAAGCCAGGGACGGGAGTGCGAGGGCTGAGCGCCTCCGATAGGATACGGCGTGGCGTCGTTTCGAGCCCATAGAAGCCGCCCTTTTCATGCGCGGTGAACTTCGCGACGGCGAGCGGTGTGGCGAGCTCGTGGTAGACGATGAGCGGAGCGAGCGCCGGGAACTTCTCCGCGTAGTACGCCATCATGCGGGCCTCGATGCCCTTCTTGAAAGCTGCCCATTCATCGGGACGCTCTTTGGCGCCACCTTCAGCGAACTCTGCGACGGCGGACCAATCGGCAAGAACCATGAACTGGCCGGTGTGGTGGTTCGAGGGACCAGGATCGTGTGTTTTGTCTTTTAGTGAAGGGAAGGACGCGAACACCATGGGAATCGGACCGTCGAGGTCCGACCAAATGCCCTCATCGGTGTCCCAGCTCTCGTAGAACCAGTGGTTCGAGCGCGTGGCACCGTGCCGCGCAACGTCCCCTTTGAAACCGAGGTAGATCTCGAAGTGGCAGACCGATGGCTTCAAGCCAGCGATCTCGACGGCCCACGCCTGTTCGCGGATCTCCTGAGGGAGGAGGCGTTTGACGGTTTCGCCTGCCCCTATCGCCGAGACGATGACCGGCGCTCTGAATTCTTCTCCAGAGCTCGTGCGGACGCCGACAGCTGTTCCGTCTTCGATCAAGATCGCGCTGACGGAAGTGGCTGCACGAGCACTGCCACCCGCTGATTCAATCACCGGCACGAGGCCTTTCGCAATTGCCGATGCACCACCGACTGGATAGCCCGCTCCGTCGAGATAGTGACTCATGATGGTCGCGTGAATGCCGAAGCTCGCCTTCTTGGGTGCACCGCCAAAGGTGCCCCACTGTGCTGACAAGACCGCGGCGAGCCTCGAGTCAGTGATGCACTCGGCGATGACTTCACCGGTCGTGCGACCACACCATCGCTGGATTTTCGTCTTGTTCCACCAGCGATGCGCGGAACGGAACGGCTCGGGCATCGATCGCTCGCTGGTCGCGAGACGCAAAGCCGCCTCCCCCGACTGCAATGCTTCGAAGTAAGCATCCACTTCCGTAGCGTGGTCGGGAAACCGATCCTTGAGCTCCATCTGGAACGCGTCGGCCGGACGTCCGACGGGAAGCTCGAACCCGTCCGGAAAATGCAGCGTGTCGTATACCGTGCCAACCGAGCGAAACTCGACTGTGCCCCCGCTGAGCCAGTCGAGCATCCTTCCGCTTGGTTGATCACGACGGAACGTACCGCAGTAGTGAATGCCAACGTCCCAGGTGAAACCTTCCCGTGAAAACGTGTGCGTCAGCCCGCCGATGTTCTGTGCTTGCTCGAGAAGCAAGACCTTGTGGTCCATTCGGGACAGCGCGGTCGCCGTTGTCATTCCGCCCATGCCGGACCCGATGACGATGACGTCGTACAGGTTTCCACTACTCATGCGGCCTCCGTCGTGATGATGGTTTGGGCATCGTACTCACGACGTCAGGAGAGCGCTAGAGGCAGTGTGCTCCTCCCCGAAAAGATGGCGCAGTTAATGGGTTGAACCATTATCGAAAGTCATTGCTCTCCCTGACCCCGGCAGGACAGCCGGGAAGACAGAATGATGACCGATCCTACCCACCCTCAAGAGCCTGAGTACAGCACCAGCTCCCTCTTCTCTAAGTGCCCCAAGCAGCTTTCTTCGCAGCCGAGCAGGATCTCGCAGGGACCGAGGTCACACGTAGCTCGAGCCGGGCCGAGGTCCAAGAGAGAATCTGCAGCGGGCACAGGCCCATTAGCCCTCTGACCCTGAGTTGACTGGGCCACGCCGCAATCGCATCAGTCGCAGTATCCCAAGGGCCCAAGCCCGTACACACGATGGCTGCACCGCAGGTGCCGGGGGGAGACGGAAGTGGAGCGGCATAGGGGAATCGAACCCCTCTCACTAGTGGTATGACGCAGAATTAGTAGGCCTTTATATTAAGCCTCCCTACGCTTGCGGTGCGTAGGTATCGTTGGAGGCAAGACGATGCGCGTTGCAGTAGAGATTCAACTTACCAAGAGCGAGCGAAGCACCCTGACGAATTGGTCACGCAGTCGGAGAATTTCGGTGAGGCAAGCTCAGCGAGCCCGAATGATCCTTCTTGCCGCTGATGGCTACTCGAATGCGGATATAGCTGAGGAGATGAGGGTCAAGCGACACACTGTGGGGCGTTGGCGAAACCGCTTCAGCGAGCATCGCCTCACTGGTATAGAGAAGGACCTTCCTCGGGGAGGTCGTCCCCGTGCGAACGAGGAAGTTGAGAGTGAGATCATCCGCATGACTACGCAAGAGATCCCCGCGAACGCGACACACTGGAGCACGCGACTCCTTGCAGAGGAGATGGGAATCACGCAGTCGATGGTCCACCGCACATGGAAGGCCAACGGTCTGAAACCTCACTTGGTGAAGACGTTCAAGGTCAGCAACGATTCTCGGTTCGAAGAGAAGCTGCGCGATGTGGTAGGTCTCTACCTGAATCCACCCGAGAATGCACTCGTCTTTAGCGCGGACGAAAAGACGTCAATTCAGGCTCTCGATCGGACCCAGAAGAGCCTTCCACTGGTCAAGGGCCGATGCGGCACGATGACTCATGACTACAAGAGGAACGGAACAACCACCTTGTTCGCCGCGATCGAGTTGGGTCACGGCGAAGTGATCGCAACCTGCATGAAGCGACATCGACATCAGGAGTGGATCAAGTTCCTGAGAATGATCGACGAGCAAACTCCAGCTGAACTCGATCTGCACGTCATCGCCGACAACTACGCCACACACAAGCATGAGAAGGTTAAGCGGTGGCTGAAGCGCCATCCGCGATTCCACATGCACTTCATCCCGACAAGCAGCTCGTGGCTCAATATCGTGGAGGGGTTTTTCCGCAATCTTGATCAAAAACGCCTGAAGCGCGACGCGTTTCGCAGCGTCCCTCAACTCAAGAAAGCAATCATGGACTACATCGATAACCACAACGACGATCCGAAGCCGATTGTTTGGACCAAGGCCGCCGACGAGATCCTCGAAAAAGTCGGTCGCGCACGCGCTGCACTGAAAATGCCCCAACAGAGCGCATCACACCAATAGTTGGTGCGAAGAACCATGACTCAGATCTCCCCGACGGCACTGTAGGTAACACGCAATCTTCCGCTGGTCGCGTGTATGTGCTTTCCGGCGCAACCGGCACGGCGATTTATACCATCAATGGCGGGTTCAAGAGTGACGGATTTGGCCAATCCGTGAGCGGTGTCGGCGACCTGGACGGTGATCTCTTCCCTGACTTCCTGGTCGGTGCAAAGGGATGGGATGAGAGTTACCTCGGCCCCGATGGCACCTCCAGCACCGGTGATGAGATCAAGGAGAATGGCCGCGTGTATGCGTATTCCGGCTTTGACGGCTCGCTGTTTTATACCGTCGATGGCGAGAATCCGGATATCAACATGGGCATATGCGTGAGAGAAGTCGGCGATCTGAACGGTGATACCGTCCCCGACTTCACGGCCAGTGCAATCGGCTTTGATCTGCCCGGTCCCGACGGCACTCTCGACACCTTCGACGATATCCAGAACGTTGGCCGTGTGTATGCGCTTTCCGGCTTTGACGGCTCGACGCTGTGGAGCTCTGATGGCGAGAACGCGGGTGACAATCTGGGCACAAGCCAACAATCCGTGAGCGGCATCGGCGATGTGAACGGTGATGGCACCCCCGACATCGCGGCCGGTGCAGAAAGATGGGATGAAGATTTTACGGGCCCCGACGGCACCGGTGGATCCGTCACCACCAACACCGGTGACGAGCTGCAGGACAATGGCCGTGTGTATGTGTATTCCGGCTTTGACGGCTCGACGCTGTTCACCATCGAAGGCCAGCAGACTTTCACGCTCCTTCATACTGGGATTGGAAAGTACTTCACTAGAGGTGAGAAGCTGGGCAGCTCCGTGAGCGCCCTTGGCGATATGAACGGTGATGGCATCTCCGACTTCCTGGTCAGTGCGGATTCGTGGGATGACCTCACTGACCCGGGTCGCGCCGGTGCTGACGGTACCGTGGGCACCTTTGATGACATACAGGACCACGGCCGTGTCTACACAATCTCTGGCACCAAGCTGTCCCTGACGGCGGACGTGCATGAGTTGTCCCTGAGCGTGGCCAATGCCCAGACCATGACCATCGATGCTGGTGTGGTCAATGCTGGCAAGAACTACTGGCTGTTCACCGGCTTTGCTGCTAGTGGCGACACCCCCGGTGTCACCATGGCCCCTGGCGTGGTGATCCCCCTGAACCAGCCTGATCCGTTGACCAGCTTTGTCATTGGTCTCACCCAGCTGGGTGGTGGTGCTCCCACCTTTGCCGGCTGGAAGAGCACCTTGGATGGCTTTGGCAAGGCGACGCCTTCCCTGAACACCTTTGGCCCCACGCCTGCTCCTCTAGGCGTCACCCTGCACCATGCTGCCCTGGTCTACACGGCGGGTGGTTTGTGGCTTTGCCTGTGACACCTTCCAGTTGGGCACCAACTGGGTGCCGATGACGACCACTCCATAGGACGTATTGGTAGATCACAACAAGCCGGGGCACTGCCTCTGCTAAGGCAAGGGCCGGAGCACCGATCGGTGCTTCGGTCCTTGTTGCCATTCTGGCATGACCCAAGTCCTTTAGCCGCTTTCAGTCCAAACCCCTTCCCAAGCAACTCAAGTCTCATCATGCAAGCACATCAGTTTCTACCTGGCCTTCTGCTCCTTCTGGCACCCCTGCCGGGAACACTGTTGGCGCAGGGCGAGAGCCAAGCTAGCTCTGAACTGCAAGCTCCTTTTCAGGTGCTTTGTGGTGAGCAGCCCTTGGATGTGGGTGATGACATGGGCTTCGCCGCACCGTTTATGGCGGACATGGACGGCGATAGCTTACCAGATCTTCTGGTGGGCGTCTATGGCAAGGGGATTAAGAAGTACGGCGACCTGGCGGCAACCCTGCGCGTCTACAAGAACCTGGGTAGGAAGGGCAAGCCCAAGTTTACGGGATTCCAGTATTTCCAGGCCGGCGGCACTCAGGCTGCAGTGCCTGGGGGTTGATGCATTGGTTTTGGTCCACAGTTGGTGGACCTGGATGGCGATGGTCACAAGGACATGCTCTCCGGCTCTTTTCGGCCCGGCGACCTGTACTTTTTTGCTGGCAATGGTGATCGCAGTTTCAAGGCAGGTCAGATCCTCAAGGACAGGGAGGGCAAGCCTCTCAACGTAGGTCAGGCTTCCGCCGTATTTGCCGCCGACTGGGATGCAGACGGTGACCTGGACCTTTTGGTGGGCAACATCAAGGGGGAGCTGTACTGGATTGCCAATCAGAGCCAGACCAAGGTGCCTGTCTTTGTCAGCCCTAGACCAGTAGCAATTGAGGGCGAACCCTTGGTGGTGGATTGGAAAGCTGCGCCTTGTGTGGTGGATTGGGACGGCGATGGCCATCTGGACCTGTTGTCAGGTGATGGCGAGGGAAAGGTTACCTTGTTTCGCAACCTGGCCAGTCATGGCCTGCCACGCTTGGCCGCTGGCCGGGTACTCGTAGCCAAGGGCAAGCATGGCAGCCCAGAGGACCACCCCGGTATCATTAGCAAACTTTGTGTTACGGACTGGAACCAGGATGGTCGCCTGGACCTGTTGTTGGGCGATACCAACTCCATCAGGGGGCCTGAGCCGGAAATGACCGAGGCTCAGCGCGCTGAGCTGGATGCGGCACAGGCTGCCTATGAGGAGATCAACAAGAAGCTTGCAGTCATCAGCCAGAAAGAACGGCAGGAGTTCATGCAAGAGCATGGCATCCCAGAGGGTCAAAAGCTCAGCGAACAGCAGAACCAGGAAAGGGTTCTAAGGTATCGTACGCTGATGGAGAACAATGAGGAGTGCCAGGCACTTCTAAAGGAAAGCCAAGCCCGCTGGGTTATTCTCAAGAAGTATCAGGCACCCTTCTACCGACACGGCTATGTGTGGGTTTACCTGCGATCACCCGCAGGCCCGGCGATCATGGAGGCCGACGCCCAGCGTTCGGAGCAGTAGGGTCGAAGGGATGCTCAGCTTTGCAGCTTCCTATGCCGACTGAGTTGTTCGGCACCTGGAGGTCATCGGTATCGACCCTCCCTGAACACCTTTGGCCCAACGCCAGCACCTCTGGGCGTCACCCTGCACCATGCTGCCCTGGTCTATACCAGCAACGGCTGTGGCGTAGGTTGTGACACCTTCCCGTTGGACACCAACTGGGTGCCGATGACGACAACGCCATGATATGGTTGTTAGTTGCTTAGCGACTAGCAAGGAGAGACCGGGAGACATCTCGGCTGCCGCAGGGATCAGGATTCCGCCAATGGAGTTCTGGTCCCTGCGGTCGTTTCTATCTGTTCCGCACTGGTGCCTTGCCAAGATCTGGCCTAAGGGTTCCACTGCAGGCCATGCTTCCAGAACGTCACGTCTTTGTTTGCAACCAGGGTAAGTCCTGCGCCAAGGTGGGCAGTGCGGAGGTCTATGCCGAGTTCCGCCGCTTGCTGAAGGAATCCTGCCTCAAGCCCAAGGTCATGGTCACTGGCTGTGGCTCCATCGGCTTTTGTGATCGCGGCGTGGCGGTGGCCATCTACCCCGAGCAGGTCTGGTACTCGCGGGTCACTTTGGCGGATGTGCAAGAGATCTGGGAAGAGCATGTGTTGCATGGCCGCACCGTGACCCGCCTGCAGGATGAACTGCAGCCACCGCCGTCGCCGTCCTCGCCTGGTGACTGCCCGCCGCTTGATGACTGCTAGTCTCTAGTCTGCCTCTGGCTCTTCCACCCACTGGGCCACAAACACATTGGTGTCTCGCTCCTGACCTGCAGGGTTGAAGCGGTTGCTGGCAAAGACCAGGTACTTGCCGTCGGGGGAGAACATGGGAAAGCCATCAAAGCTGGGATTGAAGGTGAGTTGCACCTCGCTACTGCCATCCTCATGCAGCATGTAGATTTCAAAGTTGCGACCCCTGGGTGCATCCTTGTTGCTGGCAAACAGGATGCGCTTGTTGTCCGGGTGCCAGAAGGGAGCGAAGTTGGCCTTGCCGTTGTTGGTGACCTGGCGGAAGTTCTTGCCGTCCCGGTCGATGACCGTGATCTCCATCCGCGATGGTGTCACCAGACCCTTGGCTAGCAGGTCCCGGTATTCCTGTTCCTCTTCCTCGTTCTGGAAGAAGCCGGAGCGCTGCACGATCTTGTGGCCGTCGTGGGAGTAGAAGGCGCCGCCGTCATAGCCCGGGCGCTTCGTGAGGCGCGTTACATTGCTGCCGTCCGGCTCCATGGAATAGAGTTCCAGGTCGCCATCGCGCATGGAGGTGAAGACGATGCGGCCAGTGACCGGGCAGACCGTGGCCTCCGCATCGTAGCCCGCTGTCTTCGTCAGCTGACGCAGGCGCTCGCCATCCGGGTCGGCGGTGAAAATGTCGAAGCCTTCATAGATGGCCCAGACATACACCGGTCTGCCCTTGCGCACGATGCGGGGTGGGGGCGGCGGGCAGTCCGGACTGTGCAGGTGGGTGGAGGCGTAAAGAATGCGCCGGTCGCCTTGTAGGAAGTAGCTGCAGGTGGTGCGGCCAAGCCCAGTGCTGATCATCTGGGTTTCGCCAGTTTGCAGGTCCAAGGTGTAGATCTGATCACCGGCGAAGGGTGGGCGCTTGCTCTGCAGGATCAGGGTCTTGCCGTCGCCGGACCAGTAGGCTTCGGCATTCTCGCCACCGAAGGTGAGTTGCCGCACCGAGCGGAAATGCTTCTCTCCCGGCAGGCCAGGTGCCGGCTTGCCTGCCTTGATCTGCAAGGGCTGGCTGGGGATCACCGCCTGGCGTGCCGTAAGCCGCTGGTCACTGTAATGACTGCAGGCGCAGGTGAAGGCGCAGGTGAAGGCGAGGGCGAGGGTGAGGACAAGAAGCAGAGCAATGTTCCTAGGCATGCAGTCAAACTATCCAGCATTGGCCTCAACACAAGAAAGGCTGTCTTCACTTGTGCATTCCTGGCTATGCTGAGGTGGCAATGTTGCGGCGACGTGCACAGAACTTGTTGGCCTTGAGTCTGATCTTGGCCCTGATGACCTCCTGCAAGGGCCTGCGGCTGCGGCAGTCCAAATGGCCGCCGCCGGATTTCTATCTGGCCCTGGAGTATCGGGAAGGCAGCAGTGGAGGTCAGCAGGTGCGGCAGTGCGCCCAGTTCTGGGCAGATGGCTGGGTGATCTATCGCGAGGCGGATACCTCCCTGTTGAGTGACTTTGATCCTACTGTGAGCCTGCCGGTGTTCTGTCGCATGTGTGCCTACAAGCTAGAGCCCTTGTCGGTGCGTCATCTGACGCGGCTGCTGGATACCTCAGGCATTGCCCAGGTGCCCCGGGTAGTGGGGGGTGCGGCGGCAGCGTCGGGCCCTTCCATTGCGGTGCAGTGGCATGCCTTCGGCAAGCGCAAACGCATTACCCTGCAGGGCAGTGTCTATGGTCCGATGAATCGGGCCCTGCATGTAGTGAATTCGTTCCTGCCGCCCGGGCATGGCTTTGCTTTGGCAGAGATGAGCGGTGATGTGGAACCCAGTCACTTGCAGGATGTGCCACCGGTGACCACTTCCGTTTCCGACTCCCTGGATTTTCACCGGCAGTTGTTTGAGAAGTTTCCTGACGACTCCCGCCTGTTGAAAGATGCCTTTGCTTTGGCCTGTGTGCAGGGGCGTTGGCCCTGGGCGCAAGATTTCCTGGCCAAGCTGGCGGAGCATCCGGACATGCAAGAAGGTGGCAATATGGCCTTCCCCGACGACAACAGGGGAAACGAGATGCAGGAACTGCGCCGCATCTTGCTACGAACTCAGAGTGACGCTGGCGGGCGGTGACGGGGGTCATCCGTTATCCTCACCTTTCCAGGGAGAGCCTGGGACCAGGGCGATGAGTTCTGTGAGCACAGCTTTCGCGGCGGTTTCTACGTCATACTGAGTGCCAGTAGGTAGGAGAGGGTCTAGGTCTTTGCGGAAGAGTTGGTCTTTAACTTTGGTCTTAAGGTTGTCTTCGAACTGGGCGCGGGAGACAGAGGTTCTTGAGTTGCCCATATATTTTTGGAAGCAATGGATGACTTGTTGCCTGTTTAGTTTGTGGGTTTGTGATTGGACAGCAAGCCACAGGTCATACAGGTCGCGCCCCTTTTTGCGTTGGTAGAGAGCCCGGAGTTTGGTTGCCATTAATTCTTCGAATGCAAAGACCGGAAGATCTGATTCTCCGGAGAACCACGGGTTGTCGACGGTGAATGGATGGGAACCAAGGCCAAGGACCGCGAAATGTTCGCGAGTGTTGATTTCGACCTTTAGCCGCATGGGGCGAACAGGCAATGCAGTGCTGTCAAAGCGGTAGAGTATGGTGACTTGACCCTGGCCCTGCTTACGACGCGGCTCTCCAAGCCAGGGGTAGAGGATGTTGCGAATAGCATCGATGACCGGACCGATCGGGCCCTCTTTTCTTTGTACAAGATCGATATCTTCTGAATAACGGCCTGGTGGGTCAAAGAAGAGCTTGTGCAGAGCCGTTCCTCCTCGAAACGCCAAGGCCTTATGCAGAACTGGATTCTTGAAGATTTCCACAATGGCTCGGAACAGGACAAGGTCTTGCTCAACTTGGGAGTCATTGGGCCAAGGTGCTTTGCTCCGCCATACGTTGACATGTGCGCTGGGGATCAAAGGTCCAATTCCAGATCTACATTGGCAAGGACCTTCCACTGCTGATCAAGCTTGCATTCACCAATTGGTTGACCCGGTGAAAGGAGAATCTTGCGGTATCGGCGCTTGCTGAGCCAGTCGGCCAACGGTTGGCTAAGGTGGTGGTAGCCAAGGACATTGAGAAGATAACCAAGACGTTGTGCGTCTGGTGCTGCGTAGAGGGGTGCTGCATGAACCATTGCCTCTGCATCCAGCACTTCGGCAAGCTCGCTAAGAACGGTGCCTACATTGCCAAGGTTTCCCGCAGCTTTTGCGTACCGTACAAGGTCAAATGCCGTTGAGTTTGGTGTGGATACTCGCATGTAGCCGGTTTCGGTTTGCAATTCGGCTACGGGGATGGCTTCGACATTTCGGTTGATGTGGAAGTCGATGCGCACCCGGGCAGCAACGGCTTGGCGAGTTGGTCTGTCCGTGATGACCTGAAAGGCCATAGGTTGTTGATGGGCTGCTCCGTGAATGGCCGCTGCGGATAGGATGCCTACGTAGTAAGGCTGTGCCAAGAATCGCATCAGCTCGTTCACGAACCAGCTGGCTGGGGGGCATCCCGCATTCTTGTACTCAATGGGGACGATGACATAGAATCCGCTTCGTGGGCTAATGATGCGACCGCGTTGTTTGAGTCGACCAAGGGCTGCCTGTAGCCCTTGATCAGAGCGGCTATACCAGGCTCGAAGTTCTTCGAGAGTGAAGGAATAGCGACCGTTCTCCTGCAGTTCGTCCACGAAGGATGCGGGGCTACCTGTGTGTTTCTGCCGATTCACATGCAGAAACCTATGAATTATGGCGTGTTGCAAGTGAAATGGTCATTCAAGCAGCGTTTGGAAGGTGGAAAGTGCCCATACCGAGATTGCCCACCGGGGGGAAACTCCGACCTAAGGACAGGGAAGGGTTATGGCTACCCCCTGCAGTTCCTCGGCCAGTTCTGTGTCAATGCGGGCTGTTCTGTTACCTACTTCGCACCCAGAGTGACGCTGGCGGGCGTTGATTGCTGTCGTTAGTTATCTTCCCAGGGATTGACTATGGTGCAGGATTGGTCGAAGTGCTTCGCGTTCCTGGTGGCAACCACCGCCTGACGGACGCGTGCAATTCCTGCGATCTGCACGTCGCGGAAGTCCACCCTTTTGCCTTCGGACTCTAGTTCAGCTGAAATCGTTCCTGCTGCCAGTGCCGCCTCCGCATCGAAGGGCAGGATCCGTCCGCCGAGCCCTTCATTGATGAGGATTTGAAACGCTCTATTCAGATCAGTCTGGCGTTTGCCTTTGGCAAGCCGGCGCAAACCGTATTCGATCTCGAACACCGTAATGGCAGTGGTCCAAACCGAGGTCGTCGCTTGCTTGTTGAGCCAGGCGATCACCACTTTGGGTGGTTGGCGTTGCATCACCGCTGAAAGAACGTTGGTGTCGAGGATGATCACGAATCTAGCTCAGGCGGTTTGACGCCCTGTCCTCTGAGTTCTCTGATTTCTTCATCGAGGCCGTAGCCGCGGAACAGTTCCACAAGACGGGAGCCCAGTTTTGCCTGTGGGGCAGTAGATGCACTCAGGACAGCGGTTCTAAGGATCTCGCGGATTTCTTCTTCCATGCTTCTCCCGTGCTCCGCCGCCAGGGCCCGGAGCTTGTCGCGGATATCGTCTTCCAGCCCTCGTACGATCAGTTGTGCCATGCTATCATGATAGCATGAATGATCGAATGTAGGCAAGTTCATCGTGAACACCCATCTCCGGTGGCTTGGCATCTCTCAATATTGCCCTGCAAATGGGCAAGGGGCCCATTTCAGAGCTTTGCCGCTTCGTTCCTAAAACTAGCTATATCAACAAGTTGCTGTAGCTCTGCAGCCAGGCCCTGGGCGATGCGCTGGGGGTCACAGAGTTGCAGCAGGTGTTGGCGCCCACGCTGGGCACGGGTCTGTGCCTGGGAAGGGTCCTCTGTTACCTGCCGCATCTGCTGGCCCAGGTGGGCGAGGTCCGGCTCATGCCAATGCAGGCCCTGGAACTGAGGGATCTCCAAGGCTGCCGCGGCACAAACTGCTCGTCGTTGGCAGCGCACCGGGAAGCCATAGCTTTCGTTGGGCAGCAGGCTTTGCAAGGCGCTGCCATGGGAAGCGACAACTGGCAACTCCATGAGCATGGCCTCGTGCACTGGGCGTCCCCAGCCTTCGCCGCGGCTGGCCAGCACGAAGCCGTCCACGGATTGATAGAGTTGGCGCATTTGTTCGTCTGCCAACAAGCCGCCTAGCACCTTCACCTTGGGTGCCGGCCTGCTGCCGACATGTTGTGCCACCACCTGGTTGCAGTGTTCTTGCAGGCTTGCGGTGCTGTGTTCTGGGCCGTGACCCAACTTCAGATAGAGTTCCGCTTCGCCCGCTTGGAAGTTCTGGGCGAAGGCCTGCAACAGCAGGTCATGGCCCTTGCGTAACTGCCAATCGAACACCGACAGCCAGCGGAAGGGTTGATTCGGCTGCCTGGCCTGACTGAGTCGGGGCTTGGGGCTGAACCTTTCGACGGCAAAGGGTGGCGGGATGACGCGGATTTTTTCGGTGGCCACGCCAGCAGCCGCAAACACATCCCGGTTCCAAGGACTCATGACCAAGATCAGATCTGCTTGGTTGAGCTTGTCAGCCCAGCCCGCGGGCAGGCCCTCCGCTTCCCACACCGTGTGCAGTACATTCAGACTGGCCTGTGGGTCTGGCACGAAGTGGGGGATGAGCATGTGCTGAAAGCAGAGGCGCGGCTGCAGCTGGGGCCGGGCGGCGCAGGTTTGCAGCAAGGTTTGTTCGGCTTCACTGAGCGGCATGTCTTGGTCGCCCAACAAGGCTCCCTCCAGGGAGGGAGCGAAGCCTGCCTCCAAAGCCGCCAGCCATTCCCGACCTTCCTGGGCGAAGCCCGAGGGTCCCAGGACGATGCCACGAAAATGCAGGTTCATGATGCTGCCGGAACCATCAGGCGGAAGCTGACGATCTCCTGTTCGCCCCAGACCTGGCTCTCGCCCACCGCATAGCCCGCGTCCACGAACAGTTGGCGGAATTCATCGGTTGAGTAGTCATTCAGCCAACCGTTGGCTCGCCGACTCGCCTGGCTGTGCAAGGGATCGGTGACGGCGTAGGAAGCCAGGATGCTGCCGCAGCTAGTTGCCAGGTGCTTGAGCAGGCGGGGGACGTCCTGCACGTATTCCAGCACTCCGCTGAACACCGCCACGTCATGGGCGGGGAAGTGGGGCAGGCTTGGGCCGTTGAGGTCGCAGATCAGGGTGCCCTGACCGCGGTCCGTTAAATCCGAGGGGGTGTATCGACAGCTCTCTGGCAAGTGCTGCGCCAGCACCCTGCGGCCAGCGCCGAATTCCAACACCGATGAGCCAGCGGGAATCATCTTTGCCATGCGCTCGGTGCGAGCGTCCCAGGCAGGCGACAGGTTTTCCGTGCTCTGCCAGCGACGCACATCGGTGGCTGGGGTCGTGGTACTGTGAGCGTCACGGATGCGGCGCCCCTCCCGTTCAATCCAGCGAATGGCCTGATTGAGTTTGTTGTCGCTGATGCTGTTGCAGGCTTGGATCTGCTCCCGCAGGGCCATGGGGTAGTTGAGGACTTCCAGTTCCAACGGGGCGGCTAGGCCCAGCAGGCTGGCATGACCTTCCAACTTCAAGTCATTGGAAATGGCCAGGGTGGGCTTTTGCAGGGCGGTGGCCAGGATGTAGCCGTGCAGTCTGGTGGTGACGACGATGTCAGCTTGCTGGTAATGTTGCACCAGGGCATGCAGGTCTGCACTGTCCTGGCAGATGTTGTTGGTGCTGCGGAATTCCATTCCCAGATCGCTGCAGATCTTCCTGATGTTCTGCTGCGCCAACTGGCTTGCCTCGGCGCCGATCAGGTCCGGATGGTCCACGTAGAGCAGGCAGCGATTGGCATTGCTGCTGCGTCTCTTCTGGCCGTACTGTGCATGGATGTACAGCAGACTGGGGCAGTAGGTGCTGCGGATTTCGGGATGCTGCACCAGGGCTTCCGGCTGCGGCGGTCTTAGGGAGGCCACGGTGGCGGTGCGGGTGATTCGTTCCAGCAAGGGGTTGGGCAGCAGGCAGTTCTTGTTCTTGTGGCTGCAGACGCCAATGCCAAACACCGAATACTGAAAGCCAATTTCTTGCTGGTAATGCAAGAGCATGATCCAGAAGGCGGCAAAGGTGTCCTTCAGAAGACCACCGCCACCAATGATCAGGGAGTCGGTGGCCGACAGGCTTTGGAACTCCTGTTCCAGGATCTGTGGGTCCCGCTCGATGTAGCGGGTTTCGCCGGTCAGGCCCACCGCTTCTTGCACACCCAGCAGCGACAGGTAGTCGCCAATGTTTCGATCGTTAGCGCAGTAGTAGTACAGCATCTGCTTCGCTCATTTCTTGGTTGTTGGCCACCAGGTGGCTGCAATTGTGAAGGATTGTTTCCCGATCTGTTCCCAGCTGCAGAGCTCGTTTGAAGAAGCTCAAGGCAGTGACCGGTTCGTTATGTTGGCTCCACCACACGCCCAGGTTGTTGAGGGCGGGAGCATGGGACGGGTCTTGCAGCAGAGCCCAGTGGAAGTGCCGGGCGGCGTTTTGCAAATTGCCGGCGCCATACAGCTCCTCGCCTTTCTGGGTGAATTGCTCTGCTGTTAGTTCTTGGTTGCGATCCTGATTTTGCAGGGCGATGTCCCACATCATCCCGTAACTGCTGGCCTGCAGTGGCCAATGCCAAGTCAGCGCATCCTGGCGGATTTGTTGGCCCATGACGGCCAGGAGTTTTGGCTTGTCCCGCAGGCTGGTGACGGCCCGGACGATGTCTTGCACGTCCCGTTGGATGAACAGGCCGTTCTCTCCGTCCCGCACCAGCTCCGGCATGTTGCCTACCGCTGTGGTGATCAGTGGCACGCCGCAGGCGGCAGCTTCCAGACAGGGGTTTGGTGTTCCTTCCACGCGACTGGCGCAGATGTACAGGTCCAAGGATTGGTAGAAGCTGCGCATCTCCTCGGGTCCGCGCCACTGATCCTCGCGTGCGGCGGTGACCAGTTCCACGCCAGCTATCTGCGCCAGGGCGGGTTGGATGAAGTTGGGATAGCCGCGCATTTCGGCGCCGTGGTTTTCTAAACTGCCAGCCCAACCGATGCGCAGGGTTTGGCCGGGAACCTTGCCTGCAAGTGGATGAAAGAACTCAGTGTCCACGCCGTTGGGCAGGTAGAAGGAGGGGGTCAGCAGTTGCGGTGCATACTCGTCGTAGAGCAGGCGACTGTTCATGAAGGTGAGGCGGGCCATGCGGCGCAGCAAGGCCAGGCCCGCATCGTGATGTTCACCTTCCAGCTCGTTATGTGAGCTGATGCCCATGCATAGCTTGTGCCGATTGTTTTCCAGGGTCTCGTGCAGATCTTGCATGGACTGCAGCTGCCGCCAGTAGAAGAGCATGACTAGATCTGCATCTTCGATGTCCTGGGCGGTGGCCTCGTGTTGCAGGCGCTTGGTGATCTGGTAGCGGTCACCCAGGCATTGCATCAGATTGTTGGTTTTCAGGCCCTGGGCCCAGTCTTCGAAGTCCACCAGGATGCAGATCTTGGGCTTGTCTGCAGGTCTGGCTGTAGATCCGGCTGACGCAGCCAGGGCACTGTGCAGGGCTTGTCGGCGATGCTGCATTACCTTGGGCCAGTTGCGCTGGCGATGCATGTCCCTGGCGTTGGCGCTGCCGATGCTGCGAACCTGTCCCAGGTTGGCTGCGCACCAGGTAAAGGCTTGTTGGAATGCGGCGACACTGCGTTGCGCCACCAGGCCGTTGCGCCCCGACTCAATGAGTTCCGGCACAATGCCCACATCCACGGCGATGGGGAAGCAACCGCAGGCCATGGCTTCGATGAGTGGCAGGGGGCCGCCCTCGGCAGTGGAAGCCACGCAGATTACATCCATAGTTTGGTAGAACCTAAGCATGGCCGCCGGGCTGAAATCGCCGCCGGCAATGTGTAGTTCGAACTCTTTGCCAACAGCAGGGAGCAGGATGTCTTGCAGCCCTTTGCATGGATCTTGTGCATTGCCCGCCCAGCCGATGCGCAGGGGTCCGGTGCGCGCCTTGCCGGGATAGTATTTTTTGGCATCCATGCCCTGGGGCACCAGATGCGCTGATCGATAAGGGCTGATGAGTGCTTGCAGGCGCTTGGAGATGCAGGTAACGGTGCCGGCGTCTTGCAGGTGTGTTGCCACGAACTGTTCCGCCGTCAGGCGGCCATAGCTTTCTTCTTCTGCCCAGCGATGGCTGGAGATCTGCTTGATGACCTGTTGCTTATTGCTGATGAAGGCTTGCTGGTAGGTCTCGCCCCAGAAGAATACGTAGCAGAGGTCGAAGGGCCACTGGCTGAGATCCGGCGCTTCATGCACGTAAGCAATCTTGCAGGTGAACTCATCCGCCAGGGCCTTGGCCATGGCCTGTGCTTCCTGGTCGTAGGCCCAGCCGCGGCGATCTGCCAACAGCAGAAGGCGAGGTTTGGCCTTGCTGTTGATCTGGATGGCTGCTGTGGGCTGGCCCTGTTGCATAGACTGCTGCATGGACTGTTGCACCAGCGAGCTGATGCGCAGCCAGAGCTTCTCTTCCGTGTATTCGGTGGTGACCCGTTGCCAGCCCCTGGCGGCTATTTCCCGCGCCTCCTCGGGGTGCGCCATGTAGTAGGCAGTCTTGTCCATGCATTCTTGCATGCTGTCAAAACCAATGACCTCCCGGTCCAGCTGGAAGATCCGTCCCAGATTGCTTTTGTTGTCAGCGATCTGCAGGATGCCCATGGCCGGCAGAGAAAAAGTGCGGGTGTTGGTGGGGCCGGTGGTGTTGTGCAGGTTCCAGCCCATGGTGCTTTGCCGCAGGATCTGCCAGCGTTCCTCTTCGCTGGCATAACCATCCGGCCAACCCTTGCCGCGTAGCACCGCCTGGGAGAATCTCTTGGCCAGCGCTTCGATGCGATCATGGCGATCGCTCAGTCCGTAAGTGCGTTCACAGAACATGGAGACCGGAATGCTGCGCTCTTCTTGGCGGATTCGGTCGGCGGTGAGAGTTGGATCCGTGTCTTGGGGGCGGTAGGCGTGAAACAGCCAATGTACCTTGTCGCAGCCCCAGCTGCGGTAGTCGTCCAGGCAGGCGATGTTGGTGGGCAGGCAAAGGTCGAAGTGCGTTGCCACTGGCTGGGAAAGATGGTGGGAGTGTTCCGGGTCGTCGGCGCAAATGAACACCTTGAATTGGGAGAGCTGATCCACGAAGGCCGGGTGCAGCATGGAGCCGCCAGCGGCTATGAGCACGTCGGCTTGTGCCAATGCTTGGGCAAGTTGTTCATAGGATGCCATCAGGATGGGATCCCGTTGTTGCCAGAGTTGATCCAGGTCGGGGAAGGTGAGCCATCCCTTGGGGCAGGGGATGCCGAGGCCTTGCACCTGATGCCCCTGCTCTCGCAAGCGCTGGGCAAAGCCTTCTTCCTTTGCTGTGCGTACCGGACTGAGGATGGGATAGACCCAGAGGTAGCGCAGCTGGGGAGTTGTCGGGGGACCCGTCGGTGGGGTTGTCGGGGGGGGTGTGGGGATGCCTGCCATGACCCCTGGTTTGTCGTCATTAACCGCAGGTCTTCTTCAGGCCCAATCGGCAAAACTCCGATAGGAAGGCGATGAGAGCCCCATGCCAGGTCCGGCCGACTCGCGTTAATCTGGCCATCCTGACTTACAACGCGCTGGCCCACACGCAAAAGTGCCTGGCAAGCATCCTGCGTCATACCCAGGGTGAGTACAACATCTTCGTGGTGGACAATGCTTCCACCGATGGCAGTCGGGAGTGGTGGGAAGCGCAGCAGATCCCCAACTTGCACCTGCATTTCTCTGAGGTCAACCTGGGGGTGCCCGGCGGTCGCAATCAACTGTTCAAGATGATCCTGCCGCAGTTGCCGGAGGATGGGGTCATTGCCTTTCTGGACAACGATGTGTTGGTGCAGCCAGGCTATGTGCAGGATTTTCTGCAAGCCTTTGACGCGCATCCGCAGGCTGGCGTGGTGGGCAAGACCGGTCATCCCATTGAGTTGAGGGGTGACTGCCGACATCTGCTGCTTGGCCCGGAGGAGCTGGCGCCAGTGGATGTGGTGAGTGGCTTCTCATTCTGGGTGCGCGGCAGTACAGCTCGAGATGTGGGTGGCTTTGACGAAGGCCTGGGTTTGTTCTGGCACGAAGACGACGACTTCTGTGTGCGTGCCCTGGCCAAGGGCTACGAGGTGTTCGCCCATCCACAAGCCGGCATCGTGCACGATGAACATCAGTCCGGTGCCGCCATTGGGCAGGCTGCCGATGAAGATTCCCTGCACAAGCAGGCCTACCTGGCGCAGAAGTGGCGGCAGGCGGGCTATGTGGACAGTCAGGGTTGGATCATTCGTCCCCGCTCCCGCTTTTATCTTTCGCCGCAGCAATGCGTCGACCTGCAGCAGCAGCTGGGTCGGAAGTGCTCCCTGACTCGTTATGAAGTTTCACGAGTGCTCTGGGATCTGGGCGGCGCTGCAGAACAGCCAGAGTTGATCTACGATTTGCATTTGGCGGTGATCGAACTGTTGGCTCCCTTGGCTCGGCAAAGCAGTGACCATGCCTTCGAGCAACGCCTGGGCAAGTTGCAGGCTCTGTACCAGGAGCAGGGATTTGAAAGTCCTTCGTTGGCGCATACATCCCCCAAGCATGCTTCGCGCTTCTACCAGGTCGCGGATTGGGAAGATGCAGACTGGTGGCAGTCCGCCCAGGAGGTTCTGGGTGATGCGGCGGAGCAAGATGTCTACCGTCGACAGCGCAGTGCCTGGGAGCAGGTGCAGCTCTATCATGCCTTGGAATTGCAGCCGGAGATGGTGGTGTTGGCCATGGGCAGTTGGAACGATGCCTTGCCTCATGCCCTGGCCAGGCAGGTCAAGCTGGTGGTGGCGGTGGACTGCATGGAACGCAATCCGGAGGAGCCGGAGCCGCTGACGGAAATGCCGGCCAACATGAAGGCTCTGCGCCTGTCGGCCATGTCTCTGCAATTGCCCGACAACTGTTTTGATGTGGTGACTGCCTTCTCCCTGTTGCATCTCTGTGCTGGCCAGGTGGGCATGGCCCGGGCTTTGCGGGAGATGGCGCGGGTAACAAAGCCCGGCGGGGTGGTGGCCATCAGCACGGATGTGTTGACCAATGATGTGTTGGACGGCCAGTTCTATCGGCCCCAGGATTTTGTCGATGCTTTGTTGTCCCTGAGTGGTTTGCAGTTGCTGCAGCCCTTGCATATGGAAGATGTGCCGGCCAGCGTTCAAGCCTTCTTGCAGATGGATGACCGTCGCCTTGCTTCAGCGACCTTCTTCTTGCGCAAGCCCCTGGCTTTTGAGCTACCTATAGGTTGGCAGTTGCCTTCCTTGACGCCGAACCGAGCTCCTCTGTGCAAGGAAGCAGTTCTACCCGGCAGGCAATCTTTGCCACCTATGTCAGCGACCATACCGAAGCGCATTGGGCCGCAGCGCATTGGCGTTGATGTTCGCAACCTCTACTACGCAAATTCCACCAGTCGCGGTATCGGTCACTACACCATCTATCACCTAGAGGCTCTCTTCGATCTGTTGCCAGAAAGCCAGTTCATCCTTTATGGCGAACTGGACCTGCCGGATGCGCTGAGTAAGTTTGCTGCTTCTGCGCGGGTGCAGTTCCGTTCGGTGGATGCATACCAGGCCGACGATGTGGACATCATGCATATCCCCGGGCAGATGGATTTGAATGTGGGTTTCGATTCGCCGCTCAGGATTCTGCGGCATCCCCGCAGTACGGTCACTTTTCATGATCTGATCCCCCTGCGCTATTACTGGCATGAGATGGATCGGGAAGCGCGACGCATCTACTTGTCGCGGCTGCGACAGTTGCAGGCCTTTGGGGGGCGAATACTGTGCAACTCGGAGTTTACCCGCATGGACCTGCTGGCCAGCTTGAAGTTGCCGGTAGACAAGGTGCGAACGGTGATGGCGGGTTTGAACAGCGATTCCCTGGCCAAGACTCCAGCCGATCCCGAGATGCGCCAGCGTCTGGGCCTGCATCCTAGAAACCCCTTCTTCCTGGTGGTGGGAGCCTTGGACCCGCATAAGAATTTTGCCAGCACCCTGAGTGCCTTCTTGCAGCTGGCCCGCCCAGATTTGCAGTTGGTGGTGGTGGGCAAGATGGGTTTCCGAGAGCATCGCTACCAGCAGTACTGTGCCCAGCAAGGCATAGGTAATGTGCTGTTCACCGACTTTGTCTCGCGGAGTGATTTAGAAGCGCTCTACAGTGAGGCCTTGGCCCTGCTGTTCTTGTCATTCTATGAAGGCTTTGGTTTCCCGGTGCTGGAAGCCATGGCTCGCGGCTGCCCGGTACTCTGTTCCAATGTGTCTTCCATCCCAGAGGTGGCCGGTACTGCCGCCGTGCAGGTATCACCGGATAACGAGGCGGAGATCATCCATGCCATGACAGCTTTGTTGCAGGACAGTGCCTTGCGGCAAGAGATGCAGCAGAAGGGTCTGCAGCAGGCGGCGAATTACACATGGCAGGCCACTGCGCACAAGACCCTGCAGGTCTGGCAGGAGATGTTGGCGGAGCAGGTGGCGCAACAGCCTCTTCGCCCCGTGCTGCAGGACTGAATCCCGGCAAAGACAAGTGGTGCCTCTGGCCCCGTCCCAGTAGGCTGAGGGCAGTACTCACTAGTCCAAGGAGATTGCATGGTGGATTTGGAACAGGCGGAAGAGCAGCGTTTGGCTCAAGATGGTCCCAGGGTGCCAGCCAAGAAGAAGGGTGGCCTGGGCTGCTGGTTCTGGGGTTGCCTGTCGGTCATCATCTTGATCATCGTTCTGGCGGCGATCATCTGGTTCAGCGCAAAGGCTTATATCGGGGAGTATACGGATGATGCACCGCGAGAATTGCCGGTGGCTGAAATTCAGGATGCCGACCTTGGGCCCCTGCAGGCGCGGTGGGAAGAGTTTGCAAGTGGTTTGGATGCTGGCACCGTGGATCAACCCTTGGAACTAGGCGCCGATGACATCAATGCCTTGATCCAGAACAACCCAGCTTGGGGGGATCTGAAGGGCCTTGTCTTTATCAGCATCGATGACCAGGACCAAATCAGTGGTGAAGTCAGTATCCCCTTGGATTTTCTGAATATACCTATGGTTGAGGGGCGCTACTTCAATGGCAGTGGCGTCTTTGACATCAGCCTTCACGATGGCCATCTCCTGGTGTTCTTGAAAGGCGGCGAGGTGAATGACAAAGAGCTCCCCTCTGAAGTCCTTGATGCTCTTCGAGCACAAAACCTGGCAGACGGGGTCAACAAGGATCAGGACATGTCTGCCGGTTTGCAGAAGCTGGAGAAGATTGAGGTCAGTGGCGGCAAGCTGATGATCTGGCCTAAGTAGGTCTTGGCAAATGGGTAGCTTCGTCTGACTGGCTGGCAGTGCGGGCAATTGTGCTGATCTGCTGCGCTGTCAGCGCCGTCTTCTCCAGGGATCTCCTTTCATCTGCGCCAGCGCCGGTTTCCCTGCGCGCCAAATCTGCTAGCATTCGCCGTTCGGTTTGGGTTCGCACTGGAACGGTGATAGATAGGAGCTCTCATGAAGAAGCTGATTGTTTTCAGTCTTGCAGCATGCGCGGGTTTTTTGGTTGTGCTGCCCGATCAAGCCTCTGCCCAAGGGTGTGAAACTACGCCTTCAGTTGGCGGCGGGCAGTACCGCGGTCCCGGCGATACAGTCACTGCTCCCAGTGCCAACCAGGCTGCCCCCAGTAATCCCAGCCCCAGTACCCCCGGGCCCAGTGCCCCCAGTCCTCGATCTCCAGGGACTACTGCCTCTCCTGGCCTTACACCATCCACTGGTGGCGTGGCGCGGCCGGGTACTGCTCCCAGTGCACCGACGACTCCCCGTCGCGGTATCGCCTTGGGACCTGATCTGAGTCGGTGGCAGTACTGGTGGGAGTTCAACAAGGATCCCTACATCAACCTGAAGGATGCGGTTTACGCACCGGTTAATCGTACGGGTGTGGACAACTTCTATCTGGGTTCCACTCGTCATGGATCCGACAAGGAAAACGTCAAGCCGTCGCCCAAAGATATCGAGACTGTGTGATCCTGCCAGCTCTCCATCGTGTCTTGCTGACGACAAACCAGCGGGACCTCAGCTCTGCCTGCATGTTGGCCATGGCCAAGATCGGTCAGGACAGTAGAGACGTCAGGATCCTCGCTGCTTTTCGGCACAACCTGGATAGCCACGACCAGGAACTGCGAGCAATTTCAGCTCTGGCCATGGGCGTTTCCGGCATGCAGGATGCCGTGGATGATCTGGTGGCGCTGGCCACCGATGCTGTGCCCGGTCGTAGGTTGGTGAACCGGGAAAGGGTGGATTACCGCACCCGCTCCTTCGCCGCCTATGGTCTTGGTTTGCTGGCAAATCAGAGCCATTCCCTGGCGGTGAAAAAGCAGGCCTTTGTTGCTCTGCAAGGAATTTTGCAGCAGGAGAAGCGCGGTGACCGCAACACAGTGGTGGCTGTCATCAACGCCATGGGGCTGTTGAACTTGGACCAGGAGCAATCACAGGAGAGGTACCTGTTGGAATCCGCATTGCGGGAGTTGGATGGTTTCTACAAAGAGGATCTGGGTCGCAGCCGCCAATTGATCCAATCCCATGTCCCTCCCGCCATTGCCAAGCTCTTGGGTCGGGGCGACTCCGCCTTGCACCATTACTACAAACAGCAGTTCCTGAAGGAGCTGTTCCCGAAGAAGAAGCGGCCCAACGATATCTATCGGAGTTCAGTTCTGGCCTTGGGGCAGATGGTGATGCCCAATAGGACAGGCAAGGAAGAAGATTCGCGGTACTCCAGGGAACTGTTGCAGTACTACAAGCAGGGTAGGGAGTCGCAGGCTCGCTACTTTGCCCTCATTGCTTTGGGGCAGATCGGTGGTGAGGCCAACCGGGCAGCGCTGCTCACTGAGCTGGCCAAGGGCAGCAAGGCTCTGGAGAAGCCCTGGGTCGCATTGGCCTTGGGCGTGTACTGCTACAAACAGTTAGAAGGTGATCTGAATGCGGCGGTGGATGAAACCATTGGCCGTGCCATCGCCAAGGAGTTCAGGAAGGTAAAGAACCCGGAAGCCACAGCCGCATTTGCCGTGGCTCTGGGCTTGTGCAAATACCAGGACAGTGCAGATGACTTGATGGCAATGCTAGGCAGGAAGAAAGACAGCGATGAGCTGGCGGGCTACCTGTGCATTGGCCTGGCACTCATGGACTGCAATAAGGCCAAGGACCAGATTCATGATCTCGTCCTGACTTCAGTGTGCCGGCCGGAGCGACTCCAGCAGGCAGCCATTGCTCTTGGCAAGCTGGGTGACAAGAGGGTGGCCAATACCCTTGCCCAACGGCTGCAGGGAAAGGATCCCAATCTGGCCAAGATCAGTGCCATTTCCACCGCCTTGGCCTTCATCGGTGATCGTCGGACCATCATGCCGTTGAAGGACATGCTATTTGATGAGCAGCTGACCGTGCTTTCCCGCGCCTGCGCGGCGAAGGCTCTGGGTGGTGTGGCGGACAAGGAGCGACTGCCTTGGAACTCCAAGATAGCCCGCAACATGAACTACCGAGCTACAGTGGAAACCCTGACCCAGTCCAACACCGGCGTCTTGGATATTTTGTAGGGCCCTTGGTTCTGCTATAAATCCCAGCTATCAAACTCAAGATAGCACTCATAGCCATAGCCCTCCTGGTGGTGGGCCTGGCCATCCTCAGGAAGATTGGCCCCGCAGCGATGGCTACTCAGCCATTCGTACAGCAGGTGACCACCAGCTCCGCCACCATCGCCTGCTTTGATGAGGTTGCCTGTCGGCTGCGGGTCAAGCTGTCTGCCATGAACGGTCAGGGCGCCTGGGAGCAGGTGGAAGAAGAGCCTCGGCGCAGTCATACCCATCAATTTGATGGGCTGCAGCCAGGGCAGCCCTATTCCTACCATGCCATGCAACTTGGCGATGACGGTACTGTGGAGCCCCGTGGTTGGGGCATGTTCCGCACGGCGCCAGACAGCGATACCACCACCCTGCGCTTCGCCACCTTGGGCGATAGTGGGGGCATGCCCTGGTGGTTTCGCGGTCGGCCCTATGCTTTTGATCGTTGTCGGGACTTTCTGGATTCCTTGCACAAGCGGGACCAGTGGCAAATCGCCGAGCAGATCGCCAAACAGAAGGTGGACTTCTTCCAGCACCTGGGGGACATCAACTATGGCCGAGTGCAGTTGGGAGGATTTGACGAAGGGTTCTTCCGACCCTTTGAAAAGGTGCTCATGACTACGGCTCTGTTTACCACCTTCGGTAACCACGACCTGCACACCTGGGATGTGCATGAGTACTTCAACATCTTTGAGTTGCCGGCCAACGGGGTGGACGAGAAGGAGCGATTCTATAGCTACACCTGGGGTCCCCTGCGGGTCACGGTTCTGGATGCCCTCCTGGCAACCTTGCAGCCGGAAGGACCGCAGTTGCAATGGTTGGATGACTTGCTGGCCAATGCTGCCGAGCCCTGGCAGGTGGTGGTGTTGCACCTGCCGACTTTTTCTGGCGGGCGTTCCGGCGACCAGCCCCAGGTGCAGGCGGCGCTTTGGCCCATCCTGCAGCGGCATGGTGTGGACCTTGTGCTGTCCGGGGATTCGCACAACTACCAGCGCTTTCAACCCCTGGAGGGCGTTATCCAATTGGTGATCGGCACCGGCGGCAAAAGCATCCGTCCGCTGAAGAAGCACCCTCGCCTGCTGAAGGGCATTGAGGAGTTTGGTTACCTGCTGGTGGAGATCAAGGGTCGAACTCTGAGCAGCCAGTTTATGAGCAAGTCAGGGGCAAGCCTGGATCGTCTGGTGCTGCAATGCGGTGAGGGCAAGGAGCCGGCGCAGATCCATGCAGCCCGGCGCCAGCGGATTGAGCTCTTGCCGGAGAATCCCTAGCGGGCCTGCCTAGCTCTTGTCGAAGCGGCGTAGGAAGGCGGCCTCGCCGGGCTTCAAGCGTTTCCAGGGTAGTTGGTAGATGCGTAGCCGTGCCACTTCCCGGAGCAGGCGGGCGATCCAGGTCTCTCGCTCCTGCAGGATTTTGGGCAGGTTGCGGTGTTCGCCGTAGGCGCTGTCCAACTCGCCGGCGTATTCCCGCACTTGATCCCGCAGGGCCAACAGCAGATCCAGGCTCGGCTCGCTTTGCTGCAGGCGCTGGCCAATCTTGGGCAGGAAGGTACGCAGGTCTTCTGGTGCGGCTGATTGGAACCAGGGGGAGCGCACGCACTGGGCGGCGAATTGCTTGGGATAGTGGGCGGCCAACACCAACAGTCGGTTGCGTTCGCCCAGATGGTCTTTGCCCCGGCTGGTTTTGTTGATGGAGCCGTGACCAATGTGGGTCATGGTTGCCGTGGGCACATAGAGAAGATCATGACCCATGGCCTTGAGGCGCAGGGAGAGGTCCACGTCTTCGTAGTACATGTGGAAGTCTTCGTTCAGGCCGCCGGCCTCCAGGTAGGCCTGGCGCCGATAGAGGACGCAGCAGCCGGACAGACCAAACACCGGTTCGGGTGAGGCATGGTTTGCTTGGTCCTGCTCGCCCTGTTGCCGGTCCACCCAGTAGAGGTCTTCTCGTTCCTGGATGCCGGTGCTGTAGATGCGGCCGTCCGGGTAGAGGATCTTTGGTGCTACACCTGCAGCCTTGGGGTTTGCCTGCAAGGCCTGCACCAGGTTGGACAGGGTGCTTGGCTGCAGCACGGTGTCGGTGTTCAGCAATAGCACCAGGTCAGTGGAGCCTTCTTGCACCGCTAGATTGTTGGCGGAGCAGTAGTTGTTCTGCGGGTTTTCTAGTAGTTGCACCTCCGGATGTGCCTCTGCCAGCCATGCCTGGGAACCATCGCTGGAGCCATTGTCCACCACCGTCACCTGCACGCCGCCAGGGTAGTCCTGGGCAGCGACGGACTGCAGGCATGGGGCAAGGAATTCCTTGCCATTCCAATTCACCAGGACCACCCGTACTGCGGTCAAGGTGCGGTTGCTCCAATCTGCAGCTCTTGGTAGAGGGCAGCAAAGTCATCCAGGTTGTTGTCCAGACTGCGGCTGTTGCTGCCATGGGTCAGCTTGCTCAAGCTACCTGGGTCTTGCAGCAAGTCCGCCAGCACCTGGCCCAGGGCATCGGCTTTGCCGGCAGGGAACAGAAAGCCATTGTCGCCCTGTTGCACGATCTCCGAGATGCCACCCAGGTCCGAGGCCACTACGGGCAGACCGATCATCAAGGCTTCCAAAATGATCAGCGGGGTGTTCTCATACCACAGGGAAGGCACCACCGTCAGGTCCAAGGAGGTGAGCACTTTGCCCAATTGATCCGGTGCAAAAGCACCGTGAAAGACAATGCGCGGGTCGTCGTCGGCCAGTGCTTTGACTTCGTCGGTGTAACCGGGATGGGTTTCCAGTCCACCGTGCACGTGCAGGCGCCAGTCCTGGTTTTCCTGGTCGAGCAGCGCTTGGATCAAGATGTGCAGGCCCTTGTGCGGGGTGATGGAGCCGACAAAGCCGATGTCCAGAGGCAGGCTCGGATCCTTATCCCAATCCTTGCGTTGCTTACCGAAGCGACGTGGGTCGATGCCGTAGGGCACATGGCGCATTTGCCCCTTGGGGAAGCCATGGGATTCGAAAACCTTCTGCAAGAAGAGCGAGGGGGCGATCACTGCGTCGGCGGCCTGCAGCAGAGGCAGCAAGCGTTGTTTGCGGCCGATGAGTGCCCAGGCTCGGCGTAGCGGACTGTCAGCCTCTTCGAAGGGAGGCTCGGCATCCTTCGCCATGGCATGCAGGGTGTCGTCTGTCTGCGTCTCTTGCAGGTACTGGCCCAGCTTTGGGTCCAGGCATGAGACGCAGCCCAGGCCATCGTCTGGTGGACCGTCGCAGAGTTCGCCATTGCGGTGCAGCAGCAGGAAGCTGGGGCAGACGAACCAGAAGTCCATCAGGTTCACCACCAGCGGAATCTTGCGCTCTTGGATTTCGGCCAGGGCTCCCACGCCCAGGTTGCGCAGGTGGAAGACATGCACCAGATCAAATTGTTCCTGGTCCAGATACTGGGCGAACAAACCAGTACTGATGGGGTTGCGGTAGTCCGACAGTTCCCGGTTGGCAAACAGCTCGGGATGCACACCCAGGCGGTGCACCGGAATGCCTTCCACCTTGTCATCCCGTTCGAAGTAGAGCCTTCCTGGAACCTCATGGTTCAGCAGTGGCTCCATGGCAAAGATCTTTACCTCATGGCCCCGCTCCTGCATGCCCATGGCCAGGGAGCGCACATATTGTTCAGTGCCGGTGACATGCCGAGGCAGGAACTGATGCAGCACATAGCAGAGCTTCATGGCAGCTGCTTATTCTCCTGCTCCTGTTTCTGTTCCGCCAGGAAAGTCAGTTCATGCTCTCGCAGTTCTCGCTTGCCCAGCTTCAGGCGACGGTTGGATAGTTCGGCCAGCAGGGAGGCGATCCAACGGTTGCGATCCGCCAGGGTGCTTTCCAGATCCCGAATGCGGGCAACGATCTGCTCTGGCACCATGTCGGTGGGTGCCAGCAGGCTTTCGCAGATCATGCCCAGCACGGTCTGGTAATCCTGGCGCATCAAGATGATCTTCTCGCTGGCGCTCAGGTTTTCCGATTGGTGCAACTGGGTGGCCGCTTCCGACAGGCAGCGAACCCGTTCCAGTTCCACCCGCAGGGGTTCGAGCTGCTCGTACATGCGGGCGAACTCTGCTTCATGGGCCTTGTTGTCCTGCAGGTGTGCCGCCTGGGTCTGCGTCAGCTGGTCCCGCAGGTTCTTGATCTCCTTGCTGGCAGCATGCATTTGTGTTTGCAGTTCCCCTGTCTGTTCATCCCGTTGCTGCAGCTGATTTTTAAGGTCCTGCCCTTGGTTGACTAGCGCTTTGCTCTGACTATTCAGTTCCTGCAGGTGTTCCTGTGCAGATTGCAGCAGCCGGAAGAGTTCGCCCTTGGCTTCCCTCTCCAGCTTCAAGCGAACTTGAAATTGCTGCAGTCGCATTAGCATGCCGCCCTTGTTCGGCTCATTCTGGCCGTCGCGTAACACCGAGCGGATTTGCCGATGCAGTTCGCTGAGATGGGGCGACTCTTCCTGGCAAGGCAGCTCTTCGATCTGCGAGAGAATGCCCTCCATCTTTTTCAGGTTCTGCTGCAGGGCAGGGCCGGAAAGAGTGTGTGCGGCGATGGCCACCGACTCTTGCACTAACACCTCTACTGCTTCAGGCCACTGGGCAGCATTCGGCAGGCGTTGATAGACGGTGCCCAGCCATTGCCGCAGTTCTGACGGCGATAGATCCCAGAAACTCTGGCAGCGGGACATGGCCAAGGCCACTTCACCCGGCCGATGCTGGGCCAGCACCACCATGCGGTCGCTTTCACTGTTCTCGGTGGACAGGTCGAGCAATGGTTCGCATTGGATTTGCAAGTCTGGCAAGCCGATCAGGTGGTGTTCATTGCTCTGTGCCCGCAGGCAGTATTCCAGCAGTGCCGCTGTGCCCCGCAGGTTTTCATCAAAGGGACCCAGCTCTTCGTATGCGGCGCGACTCAGCAGGAAGGCTTCTGGTGCGACGAAATCCAGTTGTGGCAAGGTCTTGCCACTTGCTGCCATGGCCATGCGCGCCATCTGCAGGTCCTGCTGTTCCTGCAGGCCCAGACTCAGATTTCCCGCAGCGTCTTGCAATGCAGGTTGGGCGAGGGCCACTTCATCGGCGGCATAGGCCGGGATGTCAGCCAGTTTTTCTGCGCTGGGGATCTTGCAACCGGCGGCCAGGAAGAGGACATGGGGAGCATTGCTGCTGGCCATGCCCAGGTTCCAGAGTTGGGCGGGGAACACTTCGTCCGCCTTTTGCACCCGCAACCTTGCTCCTTGCCAATCTGCAGACTCCTTGGCAGTGGATGGCATCAGTAGGGTTACGGGTAGATCGCCAGTGGAGATGTTCTGCCAGCCCTTCGCCGAAGATGCTGGGCTCCACAACACGATCTCCACGTCCTGTAGTCTGGCATTTCCCTCCGGCAGCAGCAGATTCTGCGAACGGTTGCTGCGCACCCGCCGGCGTGCATCATCCAGAACTTCATGCAGGCGATGGTAGCGATGTTGCCACAGGGATTGTTCCTTCTGCGCCGCCGCCAAGGCCTGGCGCGAATCCGCCAACTGCTCCAGCAGTTCCACGGATTGGTTGGTGAGCTCCGCCAGACGCCGGTCAGCCTGCTGCGGTACCTGTTCTGTTTTGGCCGGGCCAGGCTGCCGTACTGTTTTCTTCTTCTTCTGAGTCAATGTCCAGGCGAGCTCTTGCTGTGCGGAGTTGGAGGGGGAGGAGAAGGCAGCGCTATTAGAGCAACCAGTGCTGATATATCGACGAAAACGAAGCCCAAACCAAATCCTAGAATGGCCGGGCGGAAGGACTATGGCAATTGCAGAGGCCAGCAAGTATGAGCAGGGCCATGAAGCTTGCGCTGGTTTCTCCTCTACCGCCTCTCCCCTCCGTCTGGGCTGACCGCTGCCTGGGCCTGTTGGAGGGCCTGAGTCCGCATTGTGAGCTGGTGGTGCTAGTGGAGAACCCCTTCCAGATCAGCCCGCAGGTGACGCAGCAGGTGGCGGTCCGGCCGGTGTCTGAATTGCCCAAGATGGTGGAAAAAGGTGAGCTGGATCTGGTGGTCTACCTGATGGCGGACAGTGCCTACCACACCTTCCAGCTGCGCTATGCCCAGGAATTTCCAGGCCTGCTGGTGTTGGATCAGCCGCAGCTGGAGCAATTGGTGGCGGCCGCCAGCATGGAGGTGGCTCCTGGCAAGAAGCGCTTTTTGTTCGGTGAGCTGGAAGGTAATCTGGTTGCTGCCGGCGAGGTCTGTGCTGCAGATCTACTTCGCGCCCTGAGCGAAAAGAGTCTGGCCGTGCAGCAAGGGGAGATCGCTGCCCAGGACATTCTGGACTTTGCCAAGGGGCAAAAGAACAAGGCCCAGCAAGTGGAGTGCATCCAGGCCAGCGCCTATCCCAAGGCGGAAGTGGTGGTGGTGGGTTACAACAGCAAGGACATTGTTGGTCCCTGTCTGGATTCCATCCTGGCCCAGGATTACCCCAACCTGCGGGTGACCCTGGTGGACAATGCTTCCGCCGACGGCACCGCAGCCTTTGTCCGGGATCACTACCCCAGCATCAACCTGATCGAGTCGCAGAAGAATCTGGGCTTTGCATCCGGCAACAACCTGGTGATGCAGAGCAGCGACTCTGACTACTTCCTGTTGTTGAATCAGGATGCCATTGCGCAACCCAACTGGGTTCGTGAATTGGTGCGGGTGGCGGAGCTGGATCCATCCATTGCCGCGGTGGGCTCCAAGATGCTCATGGACCGTTGTCCCACTATCCTCAACTCCACCGGCATTGAGATCAACGAGGCGGGCTGGGCTTGGGACCGGCAGGTGGGGGAGAAGGATGATAATCCTTCGCCATTGCCGCAAGAGGTCTTTGGTGGTTGCGGCGGGGCCTTGATGCTGCGCAGTGCAGCCATTCAAAAGGTCGGTGGCCTGGATCCGGCATTCTTCATGTACTTTGAAGATACGGACCTGTCATGGCGCTTTCGCCTGGCTGGCTATCGCAACTACTACGCGCCCCTGGCCATCGTCCGGCATGACTTCCATGGCGACAGCATCGATGATCCGGGGCGGAACCTGCGTCGGCGCTTCATGAGCGAGCGCAACCGCATCCAGACCTTGATCAAGAACTGTGATTGGAAAAGCCTGCGCCAAGTGCTGCCCCGCATCAGGAAGTACGAGCGCGGTCGGCTGCGGCACTTGAACAAGCTGGTGGCTGATGGCGTGAATCCGGAATTCCATCGCGAGTTGGCGGACTTGATTCGCCGTGCCTGGCGCTGGAACATCTTGCGCATGCCCAGTTTACTGTGGCGCCGCATCAAGGTGCAGCGGCTGCGAAAAGCCAGTCTGGAGGAAGTGAAGCGGCACATCATTCCTGGGCTCAACGAAGGCGGGCACCAGGGTGATGTGGAGGCCTACTATGATCGGCACTCGGCGAAGAGCAGCGATCGCCTGCGCATGGGTGAGAGTGATCAGGGCAGTCTGGGGGCTGGCTGGCACTGCGTGGAGCAACCTCCCGGTGCGGTGCAGGCCTACCGCTGGTGCAAGGATCGGGCCTGGTTCTACCTGGTGAACAATGGCAGCACCAAGACCGTCACCTTGAAGATCGCCAGCCCCATTGAGCCACATGCAGTGCGCTTGTTTGTGGAGGATCACAAACTGGGCGAGATGCAGGTGGTTGCTGATGTGCAGGACCTGAGCTTTGACCTGCCGCAAGGCCTGCCCGCCAATCAGACTCTGGAATTTCGCATTGAAAGCGAATCCCTGCGACCGGTGGATCGGGACATGGGTCCGGACATCCGCGACCTGGGCATCATCCTCTTTGAAAGCTGGCTGTCTTAGCCTGTTAGCTAGTCCGGCTGCCTGCTGAGGGCGGCGCGAATCTTGCCCAGTCGCCGTTTCAGGGACCAGCGTGGTCGCGGCTGCCCATTGGCGTCGGTGGCAGCAGCGCCGCCTCCCAATTCCCGCAGGCTGTTCTCCACACTCAGGCAGCGATCTTGCCAGGCCAGCAGTTCCCTCTCAGCACTGAAGGGACTGTTGCCCAGGCTCTGCAGCAGGGCTTCTATCTGGCTGGCATCCAGATCCTTGTTGGGGCGGCTCTGTAAGGCCTTCTCATAGCACTTCAGAGTGGCGTCCACACAGCGTGACCAGGAAAACTGTTTGGCGCGCTTCATGCCGCGGGCTGCCAACTCCCGCACGTCGGTACCGGTGGCCAACAGTTTGCGCATCAGCTCACAAAGTGTCTTGTCGTCGCCGGCAGCAAAGAGCCAGGCGCCGTCGCCACAGACTTCTGGGATGGACATGCACTCGGCTGCCACCACCGGCACCCCCAGGTTCATGGCTTCGATGGGCGGCAGGCCGAAGCCTTCTTCCAGGGAGGGATAGAGCAAGCCCTTGGAGCCCTGCAGCAGGGCTTTGATTTGCCGGTCACTCAGGCCGCGCTGCCAGATGACTCGCTCCTGCAATCCAAGCTTCGCCAACAACTCGCCACTGCTTTCGCCGGGGCGATCCCAGACACGATCACCGGCACAGACAATCTTGCTGTCGCCTTTGAGCTGAGCCAGAGCCCGGAACATGGTGGCGTGGTCCTTGTGGGGGTAGTCCTTGCCAACGGACATGAAGTAGTCGCCGGCAACTCCCAAGGCCTTGAGTTCTTCGGCCACCTCCACCTGGCTGAGTTTCTTGGTCAGCGATGGGTCCACCGCCAGAGGCGCCACGTCGATGTGTTCGGCCTTGGCCCCCAGATCTTCAATGGCTTCCTGCTTGCCGGACTCGCTGTGCACCAGAATGCGTTGGCCATGGCCCACCAACAAGCGGACGAAGGCATGGTACCAGGCCCAGGATTCCTGGTTCTGGTGGTATTCCGGATGCCGGTTCAGGATGGCATCGTGCACTTCCACCACGGCGGTCTTGGCCGCCAGAAGCAGCAGCACATCCCGTGGCGTGCGGTCGGGGAAGTAGCTCAGGTGGTAGACGTCAGGTCTATCTTCGGCTTTGTCCGCCAGCAAGACCTTGAGAATGTCTTCGGTGGCATTCACCGGCACGACTTCGACGTTTTTTGGGAAATCATCGGGCAGCGTCGTGCCTTGGGTGACCAATGCCCGCAAGCGGCGAATTTCTGGCCGCTGGGCTAGTTCCCGGATGACATTGCGCTGCACACGCTCCAGACCCGACAAGGGGCGATGTAGGAGGCGCGCATCAAAAAGAAGATGCATGGTTGCTAGTTCTGAACTCGAAAGGGGCCGACGACGTTGGCCATCATACAGAAAACCGGCCGGAAAAGACCGGTCACATCCAAACATCGGTAGGCTAGACTCGCCGCCTTGACCCCCGCCAAGATGAACCCTCGCACTTCTTCAAATAGCTCTGTCGGCGGCCGCCTGGGGGTCTGGATTTTTGGTGCCCGCGGGGGGCTGGCCACCACCCTGGTGGTGGGCGCCCGCGCCATTGCCAAGCAATTGGCGGAAAGCACCGGCCTGCTGACGGAGACCGAGGCCTTTACCAAGGTGCCCCTGGCCAGTCTGCCGCAGTTGGTTTTTGGCGGTCATGAAATCCGTTCGGGCGATTTGCCGCAGGCGGCTCGGGAAATTCATGATCACACGGGCACTCTGCCTTATCCACTGCTGCTCAAGCTGGGCACGGACTTGAAGAGGGTAGACGGCAACATTCGCCGCGGCAGCCTGGTGAACGCCGGGCGCAGCATCACCAAGTTGGCGGGCAGCAAGGCCAGTGCCCAGGCCAGTGCCCAGGCCGGTGCCAAGACTCCGGACCTGCGCCGGGAAATCCGTCGCCTGCAAAAAGACATCCGCGAGTTCATGCGGCGCAACAAGTTGAAGCGCTGCATCTGCGTCAACCTCACTTCCACTGAACCACAACTGCGTCTGGCGAAAGCGCACCAAAGCCTGGCTGCTTTTGACAAGGCCATTGACGCCAACCGCGTCAATGCGGTGCGCCCATCCTCTCTCTATGCCTACACGGCGGCCTCATTGGCGCTGCCCTTCATCCACTTCACCCCCAGCAACGCGGCGCTGATCCCGGCGATTCGTGAGTTGTTCGAGCAAAACAACACGCCGTACATGGGGGCGGATGGCAAGACGGGGGAGACTCTGGTGAAGTCCAGTCTGGCGCCCATGTTCAAGTATCGCAACCTGAAGGTGCTCACCTGGCAGGGTTACAACATCCTGGGTGACCGGGATGGGGTGGTGCTGGCGGACAGCGAGAACAAGGTGGCGAAGATCGAGAGTAAAGACGCCCTGCTCAGTAAGATCCTGGGCTATCCGCTGCACACCCATGTGGGCATTGACTATGTGCCTTCATTGAACGACTTGAAGACGGCCTGGGACTTCATCCACTTCCAGGGTTTCCTGGGCTATAAGATGTCGTTGCAGTTCACCTGGCAGGGTTGCGATGCAATCCTGGCGGCACCCATTGTGCTGGACATGATCCGCTTGGCGGATCTGGCAAAACGCCGGGGTGAGGCCGGGCCGATGCGGCATCTTTCCTGCTTCTTCAAGAGCCCGGTGGATGTGGATCAGCATGACCTGCATCTGCAGTGGCATTTGATGACCGACTACATCCAGCAGGCCGGCGCTTAGTCACCGGCTAGTCGGTTGTTCGACCTTGTCGCTTTCCCACAGGCTGGGTGCGGCGTCCACCCCCATGGGCAACGCTGCGGGGTCGATGCGTTCCAGCAGACCAATGAGGTCATGGGAAGTGATGATGCCCAGCAGTTTCTCGTGGGTATCTACTACCGGCAGGCAGCTACGCTTGCCTGAGCACATGAGTCGGGCTGCCGCTTGCACCGTTGCATCGGGATCGATGCACACCGGGTTGCTCATGATGTCCTTGATCTGCATTGAGGCCAGGTGCTGTCGCACTTCAAAACTGCTCATCATGGCTGCCAGCGTTCGGCAGGGAGCAGCGCAGCAGGTCGGTGCGGGAGACCACGCCCACAACCTTGTCGTTCAGGTCGACCACTGGCACGTGGCGAACTTCCGCCCAGCTCATGATGTCATCTGCGATCATGACCTTGCGGTCTTGTTGCAGACTGAAAACTTTTGCCGTCATGATGTCTCGAACCAGCATGGGTGCCTCCTTGGCTGTGCGAATGTGGTGTTAATCGCCATTATCGGCATTCCAAAGGCATGGGCTGAATGCTGGTCCTCTGCTGTCGATTGTGGCGGCAGTGCAGCGCTCAGCTTGTGAAGCCAGGTGACGACTCTTCCGTGAGGAGAGCTTTGGCTGGATCCCTTCGGCGCGGGGGCTTCAGGGCATCGTCGACGGTCAAGTAAGCTCGAACAGGTCCGGCCATAGGGATGATGGTGCCGCTCTACACAATTGCCAATATTTGGTATGGTGAGCGCATGAAAGTGTGTGTCACGATTAACGAGCGAGGGGCCATCACCATCCCCGCCGCGATGCGCCAGGCCTTCGGTCTGGAAGCCGGAGAGGAGCTCATCCTTGAACAAGTCGACCAGGGCATCCTCCTAAGGCCGTCCGTTGAGCTGTACACCGACCAGCGGATTGCAGAGTTCGTGAGCGACGAGAACGAGATCAATAAGCTGCTCTCAGACATTGAATAGGCGAGTGTGGATCTTCTTGGGTGCCTATGCCCGGATCTAGCCCTGCCTTAGTTCTGGAGCTTAGCTTTACCCAGCCATAGCCCAGGGATAGGCTGCGGCGGTGAAGACCCCCAAGCAGAAAAATTCCCTGGATGGACTGTTCCGACCTCGTTCCGTGGCGGTGGTGGGAGCAAGTCGCCGTCCCGGAGCCATTGGCCATCAGGTGGTGGCCAACATCGTCAAGTCCGGTTTCACCGGTCCGGTCTATCCGGTCAATCGGAAGGCGGAAGTGGTGCTGTCCATGCCCAGCTACAAGACCGTGGCTGCAATACCCGGCCCTGTGGACCTGGCCGTTCTGGTGGTGCCGCCGGACGATGTGCTGCGGGTGGCGCGGGACTGTGGCAAGAAGGGGGTGAAGGGCCTGGTGGTGGTGACCGCCGGCTTTCGCGAGATTGGCGGAGTGGGCATCAAGCGGGAGGAGAAGCTGGTTGAGATTGCCCAGCAGTACGGCATGCGGGTCATTGGTCCCAACTGCATGGGCATCATCAACACCGAGGCGGAGTTCTCGTTGAATGGTTCCTTTGCTGCTACCCAGATCAAGACCGGGCAGGTGGCCATGGTTTCCCAGTCCGGTGCCTTGGGTGAATCCATTCTGGCGGATGCGGCCAACAATGACCTGGGCGTGGCCATGTTTGCTTCCGTGGGCAACCGGGTGGATGTGACCGCCGCCGATTTGATGGAGTACTGGGAGCATGATGATGACGTGAAGATCATCCTGCTCTACATCGAGAGCTTTGGCGATCCGGACAAGTTCGTGCAGGTGGCTCGGCGGGTGTCGAGAAAGAAGCCCATCCTGGCGGTGAAGTCTGGGCGCAGCCGGGCCGGTGCCGCCGCCGCCGGTTCCCACACCGGCAGCGTGGCCGGGGCGGACATTGCCGCCAACACCATGCTGTCCCAGTGTGGGGTGTTGCGGGTGGATTCCTTCCGCGACATGTTTGCCCTGGCGGCGACCCTCTTGCATCAACCCTTGCCCAAGGGTGATCGGGTGGCGGTGGTGACCAATGCGGGCGGGCCGGGCATCCTGGCCACCGACGCCCTGGTGGGTTTGGGTCTGCAGATGGCCAGCTTTTCTGCCTTGACGCAGCAGAGCTTGCGCCGTGGTCTGCCCCGGGAAGCTTCCTTCGCCAACCCGGTGGACCTGATCGCCTCGGCGGACGGCGAGCGTTACAGCAAGGCCTTGCGGGCAGTGGTGCGGGACAAGGGTGTGGATGCACTCATCGTCTTGTTTGTCTCGCCCATCATGATTGATGCCATGGCGGTGGCCCAGGCCATCGTCAAGGAAGTGCAGGGTAAGGGTAAACCGGTGCTGGCATGCATCATGGGTCGGCAGCGGGGTGATGAGGCCATGGCCTTGTTGAAGAACCAGGGCATTCCGGTGTTTCGTTTTCCCGAAGATGCGGCGCGCACCCTACGGCTCATGCAACGGCGGCAGCAGTTGACCTCCCGCCAGCCCGGCAAGCGAACCAAGTACAAGGTGCAGCAGTCCAAGGTGGCCAGTCTATTGCGCGGTCAGGATGGTTGGTTGTCCACCGTGGATGCGGAGGCGGTGTTGCAGGCCTATGGCATTCCCCTGGCCAAGGCCCGGCGGGTGAAGAAGCCCGGCGACGCGGTGGCCGCGGCCCATGACTTGGGATTCCCGGTGGTGTTGAAGGCCGAAGCGCCAGGGCTTCTGCACAAGACCGAGCATCAGGCGGTGCTGCGCAACCTGCACACCGGCGATGAGGTGTTCAATGCGGCCACCGACCTGTGCCGTCGCTTGAAGAAGTTCAGGGGCCTGGGGCTGATGGTGCAGGAGCAGGCCAAGGGCCACCGGGAGATCCTCATGGGCATGAGTCGGGATCCTCGCTTTGGCCCCCTGTTTGCCTTGGGGCTGGGTGGCACCCATGTGGAGGTGCTGAGGGATGTGGCGGTGCGAGTGGCGCCCCTGGATGACCGGGACCCGGTAGAAATGTTGGACTCTCTCAAGGGGGCCGCTTTGCTAGGAGCTTTTCGCGGGGCTCCGGCGGCGCAAACCGTGGTGGCCAAGGAATCCCTGCTGCGCTTGCAGCAACTGGTAGAAGACTTTCCCGCCATCCAGGAGGTTGAAGTGAATCCTTTCATATTGGGCGCCCGTGGCGTGAAAAGTGTGGCGGTGGATGCACGGCTACGAGTGCAGGGAGATAAATAATTGCCGGATAGCAATGCAGCAAAAGGTGACAAGCGCTTTTCCCTGATCATTCCCATCCACAACGAGGCGGAGAATGTGCGGGCCTTGTTGGATGAGATTACCCAGGTGCTCGGCGCCCTGGCTCCCTTCGAAGTCTTGTTGATGGATGACGCCAGCACTGACGACAGTTTGGTTTTGATGCAGGCCTGGAAGCAGGAGCAGCAGGCATCCTGGTTGCGCATTCTTTGCCTGCAAAAGCAGTCTGGGCAAAGCGGTGCTCTGTTGGCGGGGATCGAAAAATCCACTGGCACCTGGGTCTGCACCATGGATGGCGATTTGCAAAACGACCCCAGGGATCTGGTGACCATGCTGCAGATGTTGGAGTCCGGTAGCGGCGATGGAGTCACTGGAATTCGTACCCAAAGGCAGGATACCTGGGTGCGTCGCTGGTCATCGCGCATTGGCAACGCGGTGCGCAACTGGATCACCGGCGACCGGGTGCAGGACTCGGCCTGTGGCATCAAGATGTTTCGTCGTGGGTTCTGGTTGCAGGTGCCCAAGTTCAACGGCATGCATCGCTTCATGCCCACTCTGGTGCGCTATGCCGGCGGTAAGGTGGAAGAGATTCCGGTGAATCACCGCCCGCGGGTGGCTGGCCGGGCCAAGTACGGAGTGGGTAATCGAGCTCTGCGCGGCTTGAAGGACTGTCTGGCGGTGCGCTGGTATCGCAATCGGCTGCTGCGTTATGGGATCAAGGAGGAACACTGATGCTTGCTGAATTTGATTTTGCGGACAAGACCTGGGGAGAGTTGGCTTGGGTTGGCCTTGGCTTGTTTGGGCAGTTGCTTTTTTCTGCTCGCATGCTGGTGCAATGGCTGGCCAGCGAGAAGGCCCGGCAAAGCGTGGTGCCGGTGGCGTTTTGGTACATGAGCCTGTTTGGCTCGATCATTTTGTTGACCTACGCAATCTACATCCAAGACCTGGTGTTCACCCTTGGCCAGGCATTCGGTTTTGTCGTCTACATCCGCAACCTCTACCTGATCAAGGTGTCGAGCAAGCCGGATTAGGTGTTGTCCATGCGCGTAGCCCTCGCACTCTTGCTATTGGCATTCCTGGCCTTCTGGCCCTACGCCCAGTTTCCCGAATGGCGCGGCACCGAAGCGCTGCGCGTGCAGATCGCGCAGGAGATGGTGGTGAGTGGGGACTACATGGTGCCCCGACTTTGGGGTGATCCCATTTTTACCAAGCCGCCGTTCTACTACTGGTGCCTGGCAGCCTTCAACCACGCCTTCGGCATGCATCTCTTGAGCATGCGCCTGCCTTCGGTGTTGGCTTTCTGGTTGCTGGCGCTTTTGGCCTTCCGGGTATTGCGACCTGGCCATGGTTTGTTGACGGCCTGGGTTGGTGCTGTGGGAATCCTGACTTCGCCCCTGGTGCTGCATGATGTGCCCTTTGCCGAGATCGACCCGCTGTTTGCGGCGTTGACCGGAGCCTGTGTGTTGTTGCTGACCAGAGCCAGCCGCAATGCCTTCATCCTGGCTGGCATCCTGGGTGGCCTGGCCTTTCTGACCAAGGGGCCGCCCCTGCTCATGTTCTTGCTGGGGCCCTACTGGGTGCTATGGCGCATGGGTCGTTTGGGGAATTGTCTGAAGTGGATGCTGCCCGGTCTGGTGCTACCGAGCCTGGCGTACTCTCTGGCCTTGACCGAAGTGAAGGATATGGCGGAGATAGCCAGCACTGAAAGTGTGGGGCGCATGAATGACTGGAGTTGGCGCATCTTCAGGAAGATCCCCGAATACATCTTCCGCGCCCTGGCCTTGACCCTGCCCTTCGGACTGTGGCTACCCATTTGGTGGCGTCGCATGCGTGCCGGCAAGAAGGTCAACGCCCTGGACATGTGTGTGTGGAGCGGATTGGGAGCCATGCTCATCCTGCTGTTCTATCCCGCCCGCTCCAGCCGTTACCTGTTGCCGGCCATACCCATGATCATCGCCGGTCTGGCGCCCATGGTTGCAGGTAGCCAGGGTTTGCTGAGTCCTTTGGCCAGCCAGCCCCGCCGGGTTCTGGCTGCCATTGGCGCTCTGGCTGCCTTGGCTATGATGGCCATGCCCTGGTTGCCCTACCCTTATCCGGGCATGACCCCAATTGTGCTGTTGGCGGTGGCCCTGGCTCCTCTGTTGGTGCAGCGCCGCGGCGGCCTGTTGGCTTGCATGTTGTTGTTGCCCCTGCTGCTGGCCTGGTTTGGCTTCCCCGATCGCATTCGCTACAAGGACACCGCCCCCGGATCTTCCCGCCATGCCGGCGCCTTGTTGGCCCGCGAGCTGCAAAAGCGAGAGGTGCAAGTGCTGCAGAGCCGGGGTCTGGTGGCGGCGCAACTGCTCCTGGCCTCGGGGATGCCGGTGCAAGGGAAGGCGGACGTGAGTGCCGAACCCAGCGGAGCTTGGGTGCTCTACGAAGACGGAGGATTCCCCCTGCCCGTACAGCAAGTGCCCGGCTATCGGGATGTGTTCCGCATCCAGGCTGGAGACAAGTCCTTGTTGATCAAGGCCAAGAAGTGAAGAAGGTTCTGCTGATCCGTCTCTCCGCCATGGGTGACACCACTCAGGCCCTGGGTGCGGTGCGGGCCTTGGCGCAGGCGCGACCGGATCTGGAATTGCACTTCCTAAGCCAGGAGGAGAATCTGCCACTGCTGCAGAACCTGCCCTACCTGCAGTCCTGCATCCCGCACCGACGCGGGGACGGTTGGCGAGGCATGTGGCAGAGTCGGCGGCGGCTGCGGGCGCTGGCTGCGGATGTGGCCCTGGACCTGCAGGGCAATTGGAAGTCTGCCCTGTTGGCTCGGCTCTCCGGTGCTGGTCGCCGGCTGGGTGCGGTGGGCAGCAAGTGTCAGGAACCCATGAGCCGCATCTTGTTGTCGGAGAAGGTGGACTTTGCCGAGCCCGGGCATCCGGCCACTGTCGCCCTGCAACTGGTTCGGCAGTTGGCGCCCGAGGCAGAGGATCTGCCGCCGCAGTTGCTGGCCAGCGACGCGGAGGTAGAGGCGGCAGCCAAGGCGGTGGCCGCTGCCGGCTTGAATCCCAATAAGCCCTTTACCCTGTTCGTGGTGACGCCCAGTAGCGATCCCCGTCATTGGTGGCCGGCGGCCATGCAGCGTCAGGCGCAGCTGGAGGAGCAACCGGTGTTGTGGCTTCTGGGGCCGGAACTCTTGGGGGCGGGGGTAGAAGATGCAGGCTTGCCGGCAGGAGCAGCTATCCTGCGCCAACAGGCCGGTGAATTGCGGCAGTTGGTGGGCCTGGGTGTTCTGCTGCAGCGTTGTGGTGGGCGGGTCCTGGGCCCGGATCGCGGACCCACGCATGTGCTGAATGCCAGCGGCGCCGAGACTCTGTTGCTTAGCGGTCCCCAGGATCCGCTGCTCACCGCCGCCCGCGGCGCCCAGGTTTGGCAGCGCCAGGATGCACCAGCTTGCATGCCCTGCCGGCAGCGAAAATGTGCCCATCCGCAAGGTCCTATTTGCATGGACTTTGACTTGTCTGCCGCCTCCCGGTTATAGACAGGGCATGTCCCTGCTCGAGACCTTTGCCAATCCCAAGCCGGATCGGGATTACGAGATCCAGTTCCGCTGTCCTGAGTTCACCTGCGTCTGCCCGAAAACCGGTCAGCCGGACTTCGCTGAGCTGCGATTCCGCTACATCGCCAATGAGCGCTGCGTGGAACTCAAGTCCTTGAAGCTCTACCTGTGGAGCTTCCGCGAAGAGGGAGCATTTCACGAAGCGGTGATCAACCGCATCCTGGATGAGCTGGTGGCCCTGCTGGAGCCTCGCTCCATGGAGATTGTCGGCGAGTTCAAGGTGCGTGGTGGCATCTATACCACCATCACCGCCCGCTATCCGCAGTAGGGTTTCCGCAGTAGGGCTAATTCGGCAGGGGGAAGGCTGCGGTGAGTTCGCTGATGCGACCACGGTAGGATGATGGATCCTTGCCGCGAACCAGTCCCAGGATGATGTCGGCCAGGGCATCCATTTCGCTCAGGCCCATGCCCCGGCTGGTGACGGCGGCAGTGCCGACGCGGATACCACTGGTGACCATGGGGGAGCGTTTGTCGCCAGGCACCATGTTCTTGTTGATGGAGATGCCGGCCAAAAGACCGCGCTCTTCTACTTCGGCGCCGGTGACATCGTCATTGCTCAAGTCCACCAACACCATGTGGGTGTCGGTGCCGCCGGTGACAATGTTCAGGCCCTGTTCCGCCAGCAGTGAAGCCACCCGTTGGGCGTTGACCTGCACTTGTTTGGCGTAGGCCTTGTAGTCGTCCTGCAGGGCTTCGCCGAAGGCCACGGCCTTGGCGGCGATCTGGTGCATCAGTGGCCCGCCTTGGCCGCCGGGGAAGACGGCGGAATTGATTTTCTTCGCCCAGGCTTCCTTGGCCAGGATCATGCCACCGCGGGGACCGCGCAGGGTCTTGTGGGTGGTCATGGTGATGACGTCGGCAATGCCGGCGGGGGAGGGGATGACGCCGGCGGCCATCAGGCCGGCGGGGTGGGCAATGTCTGCCAGCAGGCTGGCGCCCACTTCCTCAGCGATCTCGGCAAAGGCTTTATAGTCGATGCAGCGCGGGTAACTGCTGGCGCCGGCGATGATGACCTTGGGCTGGTGCTTCTTCGCCATCTCCCGCACTTCCTCCATGCGGATCAGACCGCTATCCGGGTCCACCGAATATTGCTGTGGTTTGAAGATGCGGCCGGTGAGGCTCATGGGGTAGCCATGGCTCAGGTGGCCACCGGCCTTCAGGGCCATGCCCAGGATGACGCCGCCGGCACCGGCCAGGGCTTCCAGTGCCGCCACATTGGCGGTGGTGCCGGAGTGGGGTTGCACGTTGGCGGCGTCGGCGCCGGGGAACAGCTGCAGGGCCCGGCTCTTGGTTACCTCTTCGATCTGGTCGGCGATCTCACAACCCCCATAGTAGCGGGCTCCTGGGTAGCCTTCGGCGTACTTGTCGGTGATGATGCTGGCGCAGGTTTCCCGCACTGCCGGGGAGCAGTGGTTTTCCGAGGCGATGAGGGAGAGGGTGAGGGCCTGGCGCTGGAGTTCGGCTTCCAGCAAGTCGCAAACCTGAGGGTCCAGTTCCTTGAGAGACATGAGCTTGGTTGGGTAGGAGGGTGGTTTTGGGGGGGATTAATAGGGTCGCTAAGGCTAGGCCTCTGAACCCGGGCTACAAAGACTGAATTTCATTCCCACCGCCCCCTGCCCAAGACCCGGCATCTGCTGTTCAATCCCCGGCCATTCCCTCCTCTCAGTTCCCCTTTCTGGTGGCCCCCCCCAAAATGGAGAAGCCCCGTGCAGAAAAAGACCAATGATCTGCGTGCCTGGACCACTCAGGACGCCGCCGAGCTCTACCAGGTCAAGTCCTGGGGCAATGGTTATTTCGATATCAACAAGCAGGGGCACCTGACCGTATTGCCAGGGCCCAAGCCGGTGAGTCTTTGTGCCCTGGTGGAAGACCTGCAGCAGCGCGGTCACCAGCTGCCGGTTTTGGTGCGTTTCCCGCAGATTTTGCAGGATCGGGTGGCCAAGCTGTTCGGGGCCTTTGATCTGGCCATCAAGGAGCACGGCTACAAAGGCAGCTATCGGGCTGTGTATCCCATCAAGGTCAACCAGCAGCGGGATGTGGTGGAGGAGTTGTTGGAATTTGGCGAACCATTTGGCCTGGGCCTGGAGGCTGGCAGCAAGCCGGAATTGCTGGTGGCCTTGGCCTATATGGATGCTGAAGACGGAGTCATCGTCTGCAATGGCTACAAGGATGCGGTGTACATCGAGACCGCTCTCCTGGCGCAGCAATTGGGCCGGCATCCCATTCTGGTGGTGGATCGTTTCGAAGAGCTGGATGCCATCATCCACATCAGCCAAAAGTTGGGACTACGGCCGCACATTGGTTTGCGTGCCAAGTTGGCTTCCAAGGGTGCGGGCAAGTGGGTGGAATCTGCGGGGGAGAAGTCCAAGTTTGGTTTGAATGCCACGGAGATGCTGCAGGTGATGGAGCGCCTGCGCAGTGTTGGTATGTTGGACTGCTTGGAGTTGTTGCACTTCCACATTGGCAGTCAGATCACCGCCATTCGTGCCATCAAAGACGCTTTGCGGGAGTCCTGCCGCATCTATGTGGAGCTGTGCAAGCTGGGGGCCAATCTCAAGTTTGTGGATGTGGGTGGTGGCCTGGCCGTGGATTACGATGGCTCGAAGACCAGCTTTCACTCTTCCACCAACTACTCCATGCAGGAGTATGCCAATGACGTGGTCTTCGCCATCCATACGGCGTGCGAGGATGAAGGGATCCCGCACCCGCAAATCATCAGCGAGTCCGGGCGCGCCTTGGTGGCCTACCACTCGGTGTTGATATTCGACGTGCTTGGCTCTGCCGAGGTCAATGTGGACAGCCCGCCCAATTCCGCCGCCGAGCATGAAAACTCAACGGTGCAGGCGATGTATGAGGCCTGGAAGAACGTCTCGCACAAGAACTTTCAGGAGAGTTACCATGATGCCCTGCACTTGAAGGAAGAAGGCATCAGCATGTTCAACCTGGGCCTGCTGGATCTGAAGGGTCGGGCCTTGGTGGAGAAGCTGTTTTGGGCTATCTGCCACCGTGTGAATCGCATGGTCAAGGGTCTGGACTATGTGCCCGAAGAGTTTGAGGGCTTGGACAAGGCTCTGGCGGACACCTTCTACTGCAACTTTTCCATCTTCCAATCCGTGCCTGACCATTGGGCAGTGAAGCAGCTCTTTCCAGTGATGCCCTTGCAGCGCTTGCATGAAGAGCCCCGGCGTCGAGCCATTCTTGCTGATCTGACCTGTGACAGTGATGGCAAGGTGGATCGTTTCATCGACCTGCGGGATGAGAAGCATGCTTTGGAAGTGCATGATTTGCGGCCAGGCCAGCCCTACTACATGGGTATGTTTTTGGTGGGGGCCTATCAGGAGATCCTTGGTGATCTGCACAACCTGTTTGGTGACACCACTGCCATCCATGTCAGTGCGGATGAAACCTACGGCTACAACATTGATCGCGTTATCGAAGGAGACTCGGTCAATGAGGTGCTGAACTACGTGAACTATGACCGTCAGTCATTGATCAGGCGGGTGCGGCGGGCGGCAGAGGCAGCATTGCGGCGGGGCGATCTGAAGATGGACCACTCGGCCCGCTTGCTGAAGCGCTTTGAAGATGGACTGGCGGGCTACACCTACCTATCCCGCGCCGAGTTGGTTGAGGAGCAGGTGGATGCTGCAAAGAAGGCGGCCGTCGAAACTTCTGCGGAACAGACCGCTGAGCAAAGCCAGGTTTCTGCTGAGAACGGTTAGGCCTTAAGTGCCTGGTAGACTTCCAGCATCATCTGGCTGCGGGCTTCGCCGAAGGCCTGCAGGTCTTCCTGCAGGGTCTTGCGGGTGGTTGCCCGGGTGCGAGGGTTGAGCAGGCGGCCAAAGGCCAGGGATGCCTGTTCTTCATTCTTGATGCCTAGGCCCTTCTTGCGAGATCCCTTGGGGACCAGCGCTTTGTAAGTGGCCTCCAGGTTGAATTGCCCTCGCATGTCGGGATGGTAGACGCCCGAGTTGATGCTCAGATCCATGGACAGGGGTTCGCAGTTCAGCAGGGATACAACCACCGACTTTTCATCGGGCAGATCGGCAATGATGGGTTGCAGGTTGGATTCGAAGTGCGGGGTGTAGGTGAGGACAGTGCCCACTTCGCTGATGCAGGTTGCCAGGCTCTGCAGGAAGTCAGGCCGAGGATCTTCCTTGCCGTCGGCCAGGAATGACTTGGTCTCCACCTTGCCGTCTTCATGCAGGATCTGGGCGGTCCACATGAAAGGTAGCTGCTGCCAGGGTCTGGTGGCGGCGAGCCGAGGCAGGACTTGTAGGCTGAAGCCCAATGACAGGAAGCAGCAGGGGAAGACCACGTCGTCCAGCTCTTCCAGGGTCTGGGGTTCCACCACCAATTTACCGCTTTCCATGCTCTTCAGGACCCGGCGCTGGGTCAGGGTCAGACCGTCACGTCGGGCCTCGATCTGCTGGATGCCTTCGATGCCTTCTTGGTGGAATTCGAACTCCTGCTTGGGGTTGAGGTCCGGCAGTTCCAACAGCGGATGCTCAGGTGCCGTCTTGCGGCAGTCTGCGAGGAAGGCGCAGGGAATGGGGTTCAAACACCAGGTGCCCGTTGGCAGTTCCAGAGTGGTGGGGTCGTCCAACAAGGCCTGGAACCTTTCCAGGTAATCGGGGATCCGGGTCAGGCGTTTGCGAGCCCGCTTGGTCACGTCCACGTTCTTGAAGATTTCCTGTGCTGGATATTTGGTACCGCCCTTATGGCGGTAGTCCGAATCCATGTGCACTAAGCTGGCGCTGCGAACTGTGTAGCCAAGGGATTCCAACACGTAGATTTGCAGGGCCACGTCCATGATGTGGCGGGGCTTGGCCTTGGTGCCGGACTTCACTTCGAAGATATCCAATTCCTTATCCCGGCCCGGCAGCAGGATGTCGCAGCTGATTTCCAAGCCCTCGCCGGCAAAGGCAGCGTTGAAGATGGCGCCGCCACTGCTGTCAGCTAGGAGTTCATGGGTCTGGGCAACAGCCGCAGGAAAATCCTCGGTTTCCACCAGCTGACCGTTGGGGAAGCCCTGGCGAGCCAGTTCAGTCAACTGCAGGCCAATCTCCCAAAGCAGCTTACGGTTGCCGGAAGGTTCCGGGATGCCCTTTGGGTTGTGGTATTCAATGTGCAGGCGCTTGGCACATTGCACACCGGAGGCGAACAGGGACTTGTTGAGGCGATGCGGCGATGCCTTCGTGGACGATGAACTCACTCTGGATCTAGCTTGGAGATTTTTGCAGGAGATGAACGAAGCGCTATAGCAATAATCCTTCCGCCTAACCCCTAGTCCACTTGTGCAATACTATCAAGAGGAGGCCAACGATGCCTCCAATGATTGCGGCATCTATGAGCTTTCCCGAGGGTTTGTCAGGGCCGTCCGGTGGCTGCCCCAACTCTGCCGTGGCGGCCATGGCGCGAAAGGTTGTTTCTGCCGCTGGGTAGTCCGATTCCCAGCTCTGGAAACGTAGCCTGACCCGTTTGCCGCCAGTGGGTATGAGGTACTCCAGGCTGCGAATGGCAGGGAATGTGCCCTCTGCCTTGAGCTGCACCTGGCATTCGAATGCCGGATGCTGGGTGTCTCCCAGGGTGGTTTGCTCCACCTGCAAAAGCTTGCCGGTGCCGCTGTATTCCTGGCGGACGCGCCGCAGGGTTTCTTCGCCCAAGGGTGGCTCGCCGTCTTCTTCCGTGATCAGCAGACTGCGGCCGTCAAATTTACCTTTCATCCACGCATCGATGTTGCCCAACAGATACTGCCGCCCGGGGATGGGTTTGAAGGTAACCAGGTCTGCCGGCAGGTTGGCGGCGATTTCTGGCGCCTTGCCCTGGCGCAATGCGATGGCTTCCGCCGGGTCCAGCGGCCGCCAGTTCTTGGGGATGCCCAGGGCGTAGGTGCCGCTCTGGGGGTAGAAGCGCTGCAGCTTAGCTGGGGGCTCCTGCCTGACGGGTGGGGTGCTGGCCAGGGGCAAGGCTTGCAGGGCCAGAGCTAGCATCACTGATAGAGGGCAGGTCATGCACAGGGTCTACCTCTTGGCTGCTCTCCTGTCCACTTGTGATCAAGGGCAAGCTGAACCAGAACACTGAGCCGCTGTCGTTTTCAGAGTTGCGGTAGCCAATGGTTCCTCCCATGAGATTGACCAGCATCTTTGACAGGTGCAGGCCGATGCCGGTGCCGGCAGCGGTAACGTTCTTGGAGCTTTCGAAACGGCAGAATCTGGTAAACAGTTGGTGATGCAGTTCGGCGGGAATGCCCTGGCCTTGGTCCTCTACTTCAATGACAGCAAGGTCGTTCTTGGCATGGGCTCGTACGAATACCTTGCTCGCCTCCGGTGAGTACTTGGTGGCATTGCTGATCAAATTGATCAGCACCTGCAAGACCCGGCTGGCATCGGCTCGTACCCGCAGTTCTTGCTCATTGGGTTCCACCTGAATTTCTACCTGGCGCATTTTTGCCAGGCTTTGCAGGGAGCGGCAGGCGTTGTCTAGCAGGTTTGCTAGCGCACAGTTGCTTGGCTCCATCTTGATCTTGTTGGCTCCGATTGCTGTCACGTCTAGCAGGTCATTGATCAGAAACATCATGTGCCGAGAAGAGGTTGTGGCCTGCCTCAGGAAGTCGTGGATTTCCTCTGGCGAAAGCAGGTGGCCATCCTGGGCGATTTCCAAGGCAGCCATGATGGATGTGAGGGGTGTGCGCAGCTCATGCACCGTGTTGGCCAGGTAGTCATCCTTTGCCTGCAGGCTCTCCTGCAGACCATTGATCTGCGTTTCTGCTGCCTGCTGATCAAGCTTTCTCTGCAGCGTTGTGGGCTGCAGCAGGAAGAGCGCAGCGATGCCGCCAACAAGCAAGCCAAAGGCCATGCTTGGCCCCAACGACAATGCCTCCGTGCCAACTGACGCTAAAAGTGCGCCGCCACTGGAGACCAGTAACAGGCCCAATAAGATTGTTTTCCCGCTTCGCTGCAAATGCGCTCCCGATCCTTAACCCGCCTTTCCCAACTGCTTGTTTTCATCGGGTGGGCTGCAACTTTCCTTGACGTGGAACCTTTGGGTTCTCAATACGACACAGAAGATGTCAGACGCTTTGGGCAGTCTGGTCCCGAAACACCCCTGGCAGTGGTGGCATGGGGCAGTCCAAGGCATCAGCGACGGCTCGCAGTGCCTCTGCTTCTTGCCAGTGCAGGATGTCATCGTGGGCCACAGTGGCGGCAAAGGCCTGCAGAGCTGTGCGCTTTCGTGCGGGTACGGCATGGCCAAGGCGATTCAGGGCCTTGTCCAGTGCTCCCAGGTGACACTTGGCTGAAGGTAGCAGGCGCATGTCCTGGCTTCCCTTCACCACCTGCAATCTTTTTCGTCCCGCTGCAAAAGCTGCCTCGGCGTCGCCATGACTGCTATGCGCAAGTACCGACAGCACAACGCTGAGTTCGGGTAGTAAGGGTGACAAGGAATGCTGATTGGCAGTGCTCGGCCTGGCTTTCAGGTAGGCAGCATCCAAGTGGCGAGCAAAGATTTTCTCAATGGCGAATTCCAGCAGGCTGACTTTGTTGTCGAAGCCCGTGAGCCGTTTCATGTTGGCGCGGAAGTTCTGGTATTGCTCAAAGGACATGCTGCGCAGGGTGGGGATGATCAGGTCCAGCAATGGGATTTTCATGCCTGGTCCGAGATCCTGCACGGTGGCGTGGAGTTGCATGGTTTCTGCCACGGTTTGGACGACTTCTTCTTCCTGCAAGGCCTGTATCTGTTCGCGGCGAATTTGCGAGTCGCCACTCAGGATCAAACAATAAGCCAGGGCGCGGGCGCTGAAGGGGTCGCGCAATGCTACGGTCAGGCTAAGGGGGAGGCTGCGAATGAGCCCTTCGCCATAGGCTATGTTTTCCGCGGTGACTTGACCGATGCTGTCGATGGTCGCGTCGCTGAAGCCAGCGACCTGGCCCGGCATGTCAGTGTAGGATCCGGCATGGCCTTGCCGTGGTTTCTCATCCTTGAACTTGGCAAACAGGGGGTCGATGGCCTTGATGCGGTCCGTCATCGGCGGATGGGTAGAAAACCATCTGTCCCAACCCGCACTCAGGGCATGGGCGAAGAACATATGGCTGGCCTCAGAGGCATGCGGGTTGCGCAGTTTGCCACCAGTGGAAAAACCAGCCAGTTTCTTCAGGGCGTTGCCGATGCCCGAGGGGTTGCGAGTGAACTGCACAGCCGAGGCGTCGGCCAGAAATTCCCGCTGGCGGGATACGGCAGCCTTGATGAGTTTGGCAAACAGGGTGCCGATGGAGCCGGCGATCAGTAAGCCCAGCCCCAAGAACAGGATGCCACCACCATTTTTGCGGCTGCGATAACTGCCATAGCGGCCGCTGCGCATGATGATGTAGCCGGCAGTGGCGATGCAGGTGATGCCAAACAATATGCCCATGAGGCGCAGGTTCAGGCGCATGTCCCCATTCAGGATGTGGCTGAACTCGTGGCCAATGACGCCTTGCAACTCGTCGCGGGTGAACTGGGCCAGGCAGCCTTGGGTGACACCGATGACTGCGTCGCTAGGGCTGAAGCCTGCGGCGAAGGCATTGATGCCGGGCTCGTTTTGCAGAATGAAGACCTGTGGGGCGGGGATGCCGGCAGCGATGGCCATCTCATCCACTACATTCAGCAGGCGGCGTTCATCTTTTTGCCGCGTGCCTACATTGACCAGGGTGCCGCCCATCATGGTGGCCACCGCTTTGCCACCTTGGGAAAGCTGGCGCACTTTGTATAGGGAGCCAAAGCCCACCACCAACAAGGTGCCAGCAGCAGCGGCCGCCAGGAGTTCCAGGTTCATACCCGAGCTGGCGTCAGAACGGCTGCCAAAGGTCAGGGCCAGGGCGACATAGACAACGAAGATGATGCCGATCACTGCCAGGGCAAACAGGAAGATCAGCCGCTTGGTGCTTTTGTGGGCGTTCTCTTGTTGGTTGAAGAAGTCCACGAGTTAGTCCAGATGCTCCAGCTCAAAGAGCCCGATCTCCGCCTGGCGACTTACAAACAGGCCACCGCCGCAGTTGATGAAATGCGGCGCAAGTTGTTTTCGATACCAGTTACCCTGCCGCAGGTAGACCTCACCATCGGTGGCCTTTTGGTCCACATTCTCTTGCCAGTCATTCTTGGTCAGGGCTTCCAGGTAAAGGGCTCCTTGGCAGAGTTGCGCCAGATTGCCAATGGCGGCCTTGGCTTGGTGCGAATCCAGGTATTGCAGCACGCCCTGGCAGATCACCAAATCAAAGGGGCGTGCTGATGCATAGTTGACCACCGAGCCTTGCTGCCAACCATGTTTTTCGCAGAGGTATGCACTGAATTCGACGCCAGTGTACTTGGCCTTGGGGGCGATCTTCGCCATAGCTGTTTGCCAGTGACCCAATCCACAGCCCAGATCCAACACACGGCGCAGCGGAATCTGCAAGTGTTGCAGGTAGGCGGCGACAAAGGTGGCCAGCCGCTGGATGTCCTGCGGGCTGACCACGCGGCTGCGTTGGCTTTGGTAGAAGCGTTTGTAGTACTGGGCGTCGAAACTGAAGCTCTTGGCCATGGAGACCTAAGAATCGTCTTCGGCGTAGGCTTCCATGGGCGGGCAGATGCACACCAGATTACGGTCGCCATGCAGGTCGTTGACCCGTGCCACTGGCGGCCAGAACTTGTGCACCTTGGTCCAAGGTGCCGGATAGGCTGCCTGCTCCCGGCTGTAGCTGTGATCCCATTGGTCAGAGCAGACGGTGGCGGCGGTGTGCGGCGAATTCTTCAGGGGGTTGTCCTGCTTGTCCGCCTTGCCTTCCTCGATGGCTAAGGCTTCTTGGCGAATGGCGATCATGGCATCGCAGAAGCGATCCAATTCCGCCAGGGGTTCGCTCTCCGTGGGTTCCACCATCAGGGTGCCGGCCACCGGCCAGGACATGGTGGGGGCGTGGAAGCCATAGTCGATCAGGCGCTTGGCCACATCGATGACTTCGACGCCGGCGCTGGCCTTCAGCGGGCGCACATCCAGGATGCACTCGTGAGCGACAAAGCCGTTCTGCCCGGTGTAGAGAACCTTGAAATGATCCTGCAAGCGGTGGGCGATGTAGTTGGCATTCAGGATGGCCACCTGCGATGCCTTGGTCAGGCCGTCCGGACCCATCATGGCGATGTAGGCATAGGAGATCGGCAAGATCGATGGGCTGCCCCAGGGAGCAGCTGTCACCGCGCCGGAGGCCTTGGCGCCGCCCATGGCCACCACTGGGTGATTGGGCAGGAAGGGTTCCAGGTGTTTGGCCACGCAGATCGGCCCCATGCCGGGTCCGCCGCCGCCGTGCGGGATGCAGAAGGTCTTGTGCAGGTTCAGGTGGCAGACATCGCCACCCAGATCCCCGGGCTGGGCCAGGCCCACCATGGCATTCATGTTGGCGCCGTCCAGATAGACCTGACCACCGTAGTCGTGCACGGTCTTGCAGATGTCGCGGATGGTGTCTTCAAACACGCCATGGGTGGAGGGGTAGGTGACCATGATGGCCGCCAAATCGTCCTTGTGCTTTTCAGCCTTGGCCTTCAGGTCAGCCATGTCGATGTTGCCCTGATCGTCACAGCCCACCACTGTCACCTTCATGCCCGCCATGATGGCGCTGGCCGGGTTGGTGCCATGGGCTGAGCTGGGGATCAGGCAGACGTCCCGTTGCTCCTGGCCATTGGCGCGGTGGTAGCCGCGGATCGCCAGCAGGCCAGCGTATTCGCCCTGCGACCCAGCATTGGGCTGCAAGGAGCAGCCTTCAAAGCCGGTGATTTGCATCAGCCAATCCGACAGCCGCTGGTGCAGGATTTGATAGCCCTTGGCTTGATCCAGTGGCACGAAGGGATGCAACTTGGCGAAGCCGGGCCAGCTGATGGGGATCATCTCCGCCGTGGCATTCAGCTTCATGGTGCAGGAGCCCAGCGGGATCATCGAAGTGGTAAGGGACAGGTCCTTTTGCTGCAGGCGATGGGTGTAGCGCAGCAGTTCGGTTTCAGAGTAGATCTGGTGGAACACCGGATGGGTCATGAAGGCCGATTGGCGTTGCACAGTCTTGGGCAGTTCCGGCGTCTTTTCCGCCAAGGCTTCCAGTTCACCTTCGCTGCTTGCTTTGCCAGCGCCAAAGGCTTGCAGGATGTCTTGGATGTCTTTGATCTCAACCGTCTCGTCCAGCGCAATGCACAGCGAGCCGTCGCCCATGTCGCGCAGGTTGATACCCATCTTCACCGCCGCCTGCATGACATCACTGCTGGAGCCCTTGGCTGGCGTCACTCTGATGGTGTCAAAGAAGTTGGCATGGTGCACCTTGCAGCCCAGGCCTTGCAGGCCCCCGGCCAAGGCACCAGTGTAGGTTCGGGTGCGCCTGGCAATGGATCGCAGGCCTTCCGGACCGTGGTAGATGCCATACATGGAGGCGACGATGGCCAGCAGCACTTGCGCCGTGCAGATGTTGCTGGTGGCCTTGTCCCGGCGAATGTGTTGTTCCCGAGTTTGCAGTGCCATGCGCAAGGCGGTGTCGCCTTTGGCGTCAATGGAGACGCCAATGATGCGGCCAGGCAGCTGACGCTTGTAGTCTTCGTGGGTGGCCATGAAGGCGGCGTGTGGGCCGCCATAGCCCATGGGCACACCGAAGCGCTGGCTGTTGCCAACCACCACGTCCGCACCAAATTCACCTGGCGCCTTGCACAGGGTGAGGGCCAACAGATCTGCGGCAACGGTTACCAGGGCGCCAGCGGCGTGGGCCTTGTCACAGAAGGGTTGCAGGTCTTCAACACGACCATCGGTGGTGGGGTATTGCACCAAGGCGCCAAACACCGTGTCGCCAAAATCCAAACTGTTGGGATCGCCCACTTGCACCTGAATGCCCAGAGGCTCAGCGCGAGTTCGCACCACGGAAATGGTTTGTGGATGACAGTCCTGTGAGACGAAGAAGACGTTCTTGTTGTCAGCCTTGCGCCCCAACACCCGGCGACTCATGGTCATGGCTTCGGCGGCGGCAGTGGCCTCGTCCAGCATGGAAGAGTTGGCGATGCTCATGCCGGTGAGGTCCATGACCATGGTTTGGAAATTCAGCAAGACTTCCAGGCGTCCTTGTGAGATCTCAGCCTGGTAGGGGGTGTACTGAGTGTACCAACCTGGGTTCTCCAGAATGTTGCGCAGGATGACTGGCGGGGTGATGCAGTCGTGGTAGCCCATGCCCAAGTAAGAGCGGAACACCTTGTTCTGATCAGCCAACTCGCGCAGGTTTGCAAGGGCCTGCATCTCACTCATGGCAGCCGGCGTTTGCATCTCCGACTTGCTGCGAATGGATTGCGGCAGGGCCTTGTCCATGAGGTCGTCCAGGGAGCTGGCTCCCAGGGTACTCAGCATGCTTTGGATCTGCGCTTCGCGGGGGCCCAGGTGGCGGCGGACGAAGGCATCGGAACGGTGGAACAGTGGGGATTTTTGACTAGCCATGATGGGTTTGGGGTCGAGTAGGCCGCTGGGTTGGAACCCTATGACTGTCTCAACGGCCTACTAAGTGGGCGGAAAGTTATAGAGGAGCCTTGCGCTGCGGCAAACGCCTCTTTTCCCTCAGAGGAATGGAACCTCAGTTGCTCAGGAATGGCATTCTCCTCGTGGCTCTCTCCTCCAGCCTTGCGGCCCAAGAAGTGGCCCAAGAGGCTGCAAATCCAGGAGCTGCGGTGGAGCAGCTGATCAGCCAGGAGAGCATCGCCGCGCAGATCCGATTTTTGGCTGATGACCTGGTGGAAGGGCGGGGTCTGGGCAGCCGCGGCGACCGGCTGGCCCGCCTCTATATCCAGACGCAGATGCAGCTCTTTGGCCTGCAGCCCGGAGGTGTGGAAGGCGGCTGGGAGCAGCCCGTCCCCATGCTGGGACTTACGGCACAGGTGCAGCAGCCCCTGCGGGTGCAGGGCGACAAGGGCCAGCTGGTCTTGCAGGCGCCGGCGGATTACACCGCCGAGGCGGGCAATCTTGCGCCTGAGAGTGCCTGGGATCAGGTTGAGCTGGTGTTTGTGGGCTACGGCATCACGGCGCCGGAGCAGGACTGGGATGACTTCAAGGACGTGGATGTTCGCGGCAAGGTTTTGCTGGTGATGAACAATGACCCCAGCCAGGATCCGGAGCTCTTTGCCGGGCCCAAGCGCCTCTATTACGGACGATGGTCCTACAAATACGAGGAGGCGGCGCGGCGCGGGGCTGTGGGCGCCATCGTCATCCACACCACCGCCTCGGCCGGTTATCCCTTCCAGGTCATTCAAGCTGGGCATGGTCAGGAAGATTTCTGGTTGCAGCCGGAAGAAGGCACACCGCTGTTGCAGTTGCGATCCTGGTGTTCCGAGGAGGCGGCGCAAAAGTCGGTGGCCCTGGGCGGGCATGATCTGGATGTGTTGCGGGCGGCGGCGGAGAAGCGGGACTTCAAGCCGGTGCCCTTGGGGGTCAAGGTGAGCCTGCAGACCAAGAACAAGACCCGCCCCTTTGACTCCGCCAATGTCCTGGGTTTGTTGCCGGGCACTGATGCCAAGCTGAAGGATCAGGTCATTGTGGTGACGGCGCACTTTGATCATCTGGGCATCGGCACGCCGAAGAAGGGCGATGCCATCTACAACGGTGCCTTGGACAATGCCTCTGGCGTTGCTGCCATGCTGAGTCTGGTTCGGGCCTGTGTTGCGCTAGAAACCAAACCTCGTCGCTCCATCCTGTTTGCGGCGGTGACCGGTGAGGAGTCCGGCCTTCTGGGTTCGCTATTCTATGCTCGGCAGCCGACCTTCCCGCGGCGGCAACTGGTGGCTAACTTCAATCTGGACAGCATCAACATCTGGGGCGAGACCCGGGACATTGCCATGGTGGGCCATGGCAAGAACAGCCTCACAGCGCTGGCTGAAGAGGTGGCCACTCGGCGCGGTCGCGAGTTGGTGCCCAATCCGGACACCTCCCTGGGCCTGTTCTACCGTTCGGACCACTTTTCCTTTGCCCGCCATGGTATCCCCTCGGCCTACTTCAAGGTCGGATCCGAGTTCTTGGAGAACCGCAGGGGCAAGAATCGGGTCAAGGGCGCCTACACCCGCACCCGTTACCATCAGCCCAGCGATGAGTACCTGGCAACTTGGGATCTGCGGGGTGCGGTGGCGGACACGCGCTTGGTCCTGGAGTGTTTGCTGCGTGCCGCCAACGATGACCAGGAGCCGCGCTGGACTCCTGGGGATGAATTCGAGAGTCTTCGCTAGGTAGGGCTAGGAGTCTGCCCCACGGAAAGTCAACTTAGCGTCACCTCGGTGGCCGCTGGATAAAATCATTAGTGGGGCTGTGAAAATCCAGATCGACGGATTCTGCATGGATTTTGGGCCTGGGGCCACGTTGACGATTTTTGGGAGCAGATCAGTGCTTCTTGGCCTGTAATGGCCCAATTCCCTCGGCCTTCATAGCGCCAGCTTTCCGTGCAGCCTTCTCAAGTTGGTTGCAAGACAGATTAGGTCCCACTCACCACTCACCTTTGCTATGCCTCGCATGCTGAAGGACCGAAAGCCGCTCACGTTTTTGATCCAGCCAAAGACCGGCTCAACGATGTGTTTGCGTTTTCGGTACCAGCCCCGCCCACGGTTGGTTCCCAGCTTCCGTTTCATTCGCGCAGTAGCTTGGAGATCTGGACTGGTCTTCGGTCGTTTCTTTCCTTCCTTGCCAACTGAAACCAAACCGTCAATCTGGGCGTTTTCGAGATGCTTGAAGTTTTCCTCGCTGCGATAGCCTGCGTCCGCAAGCAGGCGCTCTATCGGCTTGCCTGAGTTCTCCATCGCTTTCTCGGCCATTGGAAGAAGCTGGTCATTATCAGCAGCGTTGTTTGTTACTCCATTGGCGATGATCAGCTGCTCAGTATTGTCGACAGCAATCTGAGCGTTGTAGCATTGCTCGAATCCATTCGAGGCTTTCATGATCCGACTATCGGGGTCCGTGAAGTTCTCCTGATCCTTTGGCCGTGGCTTGCCCTTGGGATGTTTCCGGTGGGGAGTCATCCGAAGCTCGCGACCTTCTTCCTTGGCCTTGCTGGCCTTCTTCTCGTCCTTTTGCTTGTCCTCCTCGGCCTTGCGTCTCTCCAATCGCTTCTTTGCCTCCTGGATAGCCTTCAGGCGGCTTTCCCGGTTTGAAAGTTCATCAGGGAGCTCGTCACCCCGAAAGTCAGGACCGAAGAGATCGTCCTCTTCCTTGTCGATTCCCTTAGCCATCTCGGTGATCCTGCGGATCTCGCCGCGCAGTCGTTTCTCTTCGGACTTCATTCGCGAGTAGCTCATTGCCTTTCGCTTGCTGGCGTTCGCCTTCACTTTGCTGCCATCCACTGCCACGGTGCCGAGCTTGACCAAGCCAGCCTCAGAAGCGAGCTGTACGATCTGGACAAAGAAGCTCTCGAACAAATCGACATGCTCCGCCCGAAAACGACAGATTGTGCGGTGGTCCGGCATTTGATTAGCTGCCAACACCCGGAAAGGCACGCTTTCTTCGAGGTGCTTGGAGATCTTGCGGGAGGAGAAGACCCCTGTGCAATACGAGTAGATCAAGACCCTCAACATCATCCGTGGATCGTAAGGCAATTCACCACTCCCGCAGATGCGGTAGCGGTCGAGGAGGCCATCCGTGTCCAACGAACCGACCGCGTCGTGAATGTACCACGCAAGATGATCTTGTGGCAGCCAGTCACGGATGGACGGAGGTAGGAGGTACTGCTGGTTTAGATCTTGACCCTTTTTGAATCGCGCCATGCCTTCAATACGTACAAGGATGGGCCAGGGGCTTAACCTTTTTTCCGATTTCGAGGGCGATCGGAGGCCGGATTCCTCCTCATCCCGTGGGGCAGACTCCTAGCCCTGCTCGCGACGACAGTGATTGCGCCGGTCGGTCCAAATGGTGGACGATGTGGACCGACCGGTCAAGAGCGGCCAGAAGGCGGGAATCTTCGACATAACCACTGCGCACTGAAGCGGAGATCGAGCCGAAGCTGATCTGCTTTGGGTGCGGTAGAGCGCCACCCAGACACAAGGAACTGAAACTTGACGACATCTTCACCAAGCCTCCTCTCTCCGTTCGAACTGCAAGGCCTTCAACTTCAAAACCGCATCGCGATGGCGCCGATGACGCGTGCTCGTGCCGGAGCCGAGCGCGTTGCGAATGCGTTGATGGCCGAGTATTACGTTCAACGCGCCTCTGCCGGGTTGGTGATCACGGAAGGTGTCACCATCTCCGAGCAAGCCAACGGCTGGGTTCAATCGCCGGGAATCTACACCCAAGAAATGCAAGACGCCTGGCGAACGGTCGTCGAGAAGATTCATCAAGCGGGCGGGACGGTGTTCTTGCAGCTGTGGCATTGCGGAAGGGCTTCCCACAGCAGCTTTCACGGTGGTCAGCTAGCAGTAGCACCATCCGCGATTGCAATCAACGAGGATTACGTTCACACGCCCACCGGCAAGCAGCCTCACGAAACGCCTCGTGCGTTGGACTCCGGCGAGATCGCCGGAGTCGTTGACCAGTATCGCCGCGCTGCGCAGGCTGCCAGGAACGCAGGATTCGATGGAGTCGAAGTGCACTCGGCCAACGGATACCTTCTGGATGAGTTTCTTCAGTCCAAGAGCAATCGTCGAACGGATGATTATGGCGGAAGCGTCGAGAAGCGATATCGCCTGTTGCACGAGGTCGTGACGGCCGTCTGTGAGGTTTGGCCCAGCGACCGGGTCGCGGTTCGACTGTCGCCCAACGGTGTCTTCAACGACATGGGGTCGCCGGAGTTTCGTGAGCAGTTCACCTACGTGGCACAGCAACTGAACCAGTGCGGGCTTGCGTATCTACATGTCTTGGACGGCTTGGCGTTTGGCAGTCACGGCCTAGGTGAGCCGATGACGTTGGCCGATTTCCGGGCCGTCTTCAGCGGGCCAATCATGGGCAACTGCGGCTACACTCAGGAGACGGCCGAGCAAGCGATTGCCACGGGCGGCGCCGACATGATTTCGTTCGGCCGCCCATTCATCAGCAACCCAGACCTCGTCCGCCGGTTCGCCGAAGGAATCGAGCTCAACCCGGAAGCCGAATTGTCAACGTGGTATAGCCCGACCGGGAGCGAAGGCTACACTGACTTTCTTGTGGCGAGCCCATGACCAAGAATCGCCTAGCCTGGACTATTCATGAATAGGTAAACCGCGGACTGTGGATCATTCGTACTAAGTGGTAACTACACGCTACTTGGAACAAACGACACCACAATCCGCATGGCCAAGCCTACTCAACAGTCTGTTATTCTTCCAGACATCGCCAAGAAGTCCGTCGTCCCCATCTTTGACGCAGAAGGACAAAGCTCCGATGGCGGTGCAATCCTGCTTGGCCAGCTCGATCAGCAACTCGGCCTGACCAGCGGACTTGCAGCTCAATTTTGCGATCGACGCAATCCGGGCCGCACAACACACGACTTTTTGACGATTCTCCGGCAACGTGTGTTTTCCATCGCCATGGGCTACAGCGATGGCAACGACGCAGCCAAAATGGCAAATGACCCGATCCTGAAAATGATCAGCGGCATGGATGCACTTGGCGAAGATCAGCTGGCATCGCAACCGACGTTATCCCGGTTTGAAAACATGCCCACGGCAAAAGAGGCTGTACAAGCCACACGTTGGCTGGAGAAGAAAGCTATTGGTCTGCTCAAGAAGCGTCATCGGCGACCAAAGCGCATCACCATCGACTTTGATTCCACTGACGATCCCACCCATGGTCAGCAAGCATTCAGCTTTTTCAATGGCTACTACGACACCTGGTGTTTCCATCCTCTCCTTGGCTTTTTGTCAGTGGATGGTCATCCAGATCAATTTCTCTTCTCCGCTCGGCTTCGACCAGGGAACTCAACGGCAAACCGAGGATGCATTCCATTGTTGCAGCGGACGGTCGCCGAGCTCAGGTACCGATTCCCGAAAGCAAAGATTCGTGTACGGTTAGATGGCGGCTTTGCAAACCCAAGGATCATCGCTGCGCTTGAAGATCTAAAAGTCGAGTATGTGGTCGCAATGGCCAGCAACAGCGTCCTCAAAGCGAAAGCCAAGGATTGGATGACCATGGCCCAGACGCTCTCTGCTCGCCAAAACGAATCCATCCAACTCTTTGGAGAGGCTGCTTACCGTGCAAAGTCATGGAATCGCGAGCGGAGGGTCATCCTCAAAGCTGAGGTGCTGCAGTATGAAGGAAGAAGTGCAAAGTCGAATCCTCGATTTGTGATCACCAATCTTCGGCACACACCGGAAAACGTGTACAAGATCTATCGTGGTCGAGGTGATTCCGAGAACCGCATCAAAGAACTACTGCATGATCTCGACATTGATCGCACAAGCTGCTCAAGCTACATCGCCAATCAATTCCGAGTATTGATGACGGCTACGGCGTATCTGCTCTACCAGGAGCTGCGCTGGCGCCTTCGTCGGACTGATGCAGGCCGCACCCAGGTAGGGCGATTTCGGGAAATGTTGATCAAGGTCGCAGCTCGCGTACAAGAATCAGTGCGTCGGGTAGTGGTCCATCTGCCGAAATGTTATCCATGGGTAGAATTGTGGGAGCGTGCAGCATGTGCCGTCAGTGCTCGCGGTAGACCAAAGACGGCGTAGCGCCGAATGGAATCCAACTGCATCGCATCTACTGCGCCACGGGACTGTACGGAGGTGGCCATTCCGGCGATATTTCAGGCCCATGGACCTTTGCCAACGCTCACTTCAGAGTGTCGAAAGCAAATCCCCTTGATTCTTCACCATGCCGGCCAGCAAGGACCAAAAAATCGCGATCAACAGCACACTCGTGAATAGTCCGGGCTAGAGGCGTTTTGCGATGGAGTGCTTGCCATCGTCATCACCATCATGGTCTTGGAATGTGGCGGCAAAGAGTTTTGAACGGTGGTGTTTGGAACGAATAATCCTGGTTTGGATTATCTGTCCTTCGACCCTTGGCAGAGTTTCTTGAAGAACGCTTCCGCCAGTTTAGGCGGGCCTGATCCCGGACTCTTTGGCATCTCCACTTATTCCGCGGCCGCTTTGATGTCTGCGCCGAGAACTTTGTAGACCCTACAGGTGCTGAAATCTGTCAGCCCGGCGCGGTCTACATAGACACCAAATTGCAGGAGCTGCTCGCGGCAGTTCTCCGTCAAGCGCTCATTGAATTTTCCGGCAAAGCCGGCGGCTATTTCTTTGAGCAGGTCGTCAAGGCATTGTTGCATCACTTCCTCGACGATGGCGGCCATGGAAATGTCACCGACTGTAGATTCCACATCCCAGTTCCGTTCACCAATGGCCTGGACCACGTCGTTGATTTGGTACACAACAAACCCGCCGGCGACGACTTGCTTCTGGTCTTTGGTCATCAAACACTGAGTAGCCAGGTTCAATGTCTGTCTGGCCACGACGATGGTTTCCAAATCAGTGACCAGCGGCCAGTACCAAGTGCGACGGCCTTTCGCAATGGCCACGACTCTGCCACCCAGCTTCCATTTCACCGCTTGGTGGGTGTTCCGTATGATCGCCAGGCGTGGAATAAATTGTAGAAGGGCCTCAAAGATCTGGCCAAGCCATCCAAATGCAGTTTCCATTCTCTCTATCTCATACTTGGTTATTCAGGAACCCTGTGTCCGCAGCATATCAGGATATTGGAATGAGGATATTTCTCTTTGCCGTTCTACTTCTCATGTTTAGCAGCTGTGCGTATCTGGAAGACCGGCGGAAGGATCTGACAGATATGGCCCATCTCCATGCAACCGGCTTGTCATCTCAAACTTCTTTGTCAGCTGGAGCCGCTGTTCATGCTGGCCCTTTCATTTTTGGCAAGTTCTTTAGTGATGGCGTCAAAGGTGGATTGGGGTTCACGTACCAAGCTGGGGCTGGGTGGGATTGTGACTGAAGAGGAAAGGGGAGCCTACAGTGGAGTCGTCGTTCCTTTTGAGCGCCTCGAAGGGCTTGGTCGCTCAGGTGCTCCCTACAACAGCTGGGCGCCACCATTGGGTGCAGTCGGGTTTGATATGGGGTTTCTGATCGGATTCGGTGCCAGAGTCGATGTGGTTGAAGCTCTCGATTTTGTGCTGGGCATATTCACCATCGATATTCTTGGCGACGACAGGGGGATTGCAAAGGAGCAGCGCGGGATGGGGTCTGAGCTGGAGCGCGATCCAGAACCGAAAGATCCTGCTTCTGACACTGCTGCTCATCTGCCTCTGTGATTATTATCTCTGGAAGGTACCGGTGGTTTCAGCGCCATATGGGATACCGGCCGGACTACTGTCTTGCCTGTGCATCGAGCGCCATTGCCAATCAGGTTCGATCCTTTGATTTCGCACATCTTTATTGGGTGCCGATCCTTCCTCTAGGGTTCAGGCGGCGATGGCATTGTAGTGAATGCGGCAATTCTCCCCGGCAACTACCAAGGATGCATTCCTTCATCCGGTTTCTCAAGTTCTTTGGTGCGGCCTGGCTCGCAGCGATCGCCGTCTCAATGTGGATTGCTCCCTTCAAACAAGGAGAGGAGGGCTTAATTTGGACCATACGTGTTGTTTTTCCCATCTTGATGATTTGGTTGGTTTGGTCTGGCTTGAGAACGATCGATGCAACAAATCTCAAAGAGAATCTTCGTGCCATCACCCCCTTTGAAGACAACCTTTGTTACTACTGCGATGGTGAGATTGATCGCTTAGGCGGCGAGGAATGGTGTTCGAGCTGCAATCTGCAGCGGCATGGACCGCCAAGCAGATGAACCCAAGATTTCGCTGAGGGCAGAAACACTTTGCCAACTTCTTTGCCATCACTGCAGATTCTGATTCACTGTTCTTTGTGAACACAACACCAACACGCGAACGATTCATTCCCTACCGGAAGTCCGATCTGGTGGAGCTGTGTGCGGCGGACGATCGACTCTCCGCTGAGGACCGCGAGCACTTCCGAAAGTTTGCGACGATCCTGGCCAGCGTGTTCCACTTCGAGTTTCACCAGACCCTGGAGAAACTCAAGGATGCCTACGCGCCCTTCGATCCCGATGCGGACACCAGGGAATTGGAGTCTTCGGCGGCGACAGACCTGGATGCCAGGCAACAGGAATTGGTTGCAGGTCTGAGTGCGGTGCTGCGGGCAGCCAACTACGACGCCATTGATGAGCGGGACTTCAAGATGGCGGTGGCGGCGGAGTCCCTGTTCAAGATCCGCCTGCATGTGGACTTCGACGACTTCGAAGAGGTGTTGTTCTTCTGCCGGGGGGAATCTCAGCGGCGGGCAACGGTGAAGTGCATGTTGGGATTGCGGCGCAAGGAAATCGAGTTCGCCAATTACAACCGGGTTGCAATTTACGTGAAGTTCAAGGGTGCAGCGTACTTTGCCGAGCGCAAGGACCTGTTGTTCCAACCTGGCTCGACGGTGATCAAGTTGTTTCAGAACGTGCCGAAGGCCGATCTGGACATGCTGTTCCCCAACACGGCGGTGCGCATGAAGCTCAAGGACAAGCTGCTGATCGGTATCCCCGCCGCAGTGGGCGGTGCCATAGTCGTCGGCACCAAGTTGCTGGGTACTCTTCTGCTCTGCGGCTCCTTGATTGCATTTTGGCTTGGGCTACGCAAAGAGAGCGTGGAGATCAGCGATGGCGCCCTGGTGGCGCTGGCCGTTGGCTTGGGAACCTTGGCCATGTTTGTCTTCCGCCAGGTGAGCAAGTTCAAGAACCGCAAGATCAAGTTCATGAAAGCCTTGACGGATAACCTCTACTTCAAAAACCTGGACAACAACGCCGGCGTGTTCCATCGCTTGCTGGATGAAGCCGAGGAAGAGGAATGCAAGGAAGCCATCCTTGGCTACTTCTTCTTGCTGGTGCAGGGTCCAGCGACGGAAACGGAATTGGATACAGCCATCGAGGAGTGGTTTGCCAGCCGTCTGGATGTGGACGTGGATTTCGAGGTCAAGGATGCCTTGCACAAGCTGGAACGACTGGAGCTGGTTCAGCGAGATGGCTCACAGTTCCGGGTGCCGGCTCCAGCACAGGCCATTGCGCGCCTGGACCAGCTGTGGGATGGTTACTTCCAGGCCGGCGCTGGCTAAAGGTCAGCCAAGAATTGCGCACCAGCTCTGCGCCTGCCGAAGTTGACAGTTTATGAAGTCCACTGCGCCATGGTTTGCACTGATCATTACCGCATCAGTTCTGGTGTCTGGGCTGGTGTCTGGCTGCGCTACTCCTGATCTTGACGACTCGCGCCCGGCGGGTGAGAGCAAGCAGAGCCCAGAACTCAGCCAGTACCTGCTGTTCGGGGAAGAGCAGGCCCAGCAAGCGCTTGCTTCCATTGGTGTGGATCGAGAAGTTGTTTCTGCCATGTTCCTGCCCATGGCCATCGACCGACTGGGGGTGGAAGTGCAGAGCCTTAGTGCGGCAGTTCCGAACCTTCGTGTGACCTTTTGGAATCCTGGCAATGGCTGGGAATTGGAGAAACCAGTGCGGGAAAAAATTGACGTCTGGTTGGTTAAGAGTGCTCGCCGGTGAACGTCGCTAGCTAAGATTTGCGCACCAGATGCCGAGCCAGGGCTGAAAGCAGATCGCCGGCCATGACAATGCCGGCACCCAGCCCGATGAACAGGAGCATTTCGTCGTAGCGTTGAGCGGTGCGGGCGTTGTCGATGATGAAGCCCAGAGAAGCGATGCCCAACATGCCCAACACCGTGGCTTCGCGCACGCAGGTTTCCCAGCGGTAGAAGAAGTAGAGCAGCAAGCGGGGGAAGGCCAGGGGCAGCAGACCGAAGATGGCGATGTGCCGGCGGCGGGCGCCCAAGCCGCGCAGGGCGGCCATGGTTTGCGGTCGGGTGTTCTCCGCGGTCTCTGCTGCCAGTCGACCCAGGATGCCGGCGTTGTGAATGGCCAAGGCAAGAATGGCGGGCCAGGCGGAGACGCCAAGCATGGCGAAGAACAAGAAGGCCCAGACGTATTCCGGGATGGCCCGCAGGAAGATCAACAGGGCACGGGTCAAGGTCACCAGGGCGCGCCAGCTCTGCACCTGCCAGGCTGAGGGTTGCCGGGCTTCCGGCAAGAAGGGTTCGGCTCGGCCCAGGTTGCGTGCCGCCGGCAGGGCCAAGAGCATGGCCACCAACATGGCCAGGGTGACGGCTACTACTGAGATCGACAGGGTAGAGAGGGCTGCCGTGCTGCCGCGATCCAGCATCAAATCCTTGAACCAGAGCCACAGTTGCGACCATTGCCAGTCTTCCCCATGCATGGGGTGGGGGCGGTTGGCGACAAAGAATGCTTGTAGCTTGCCCAGGCTGAAACTTGTGTAGCCAAAGTCCATGCTGCCACTGAGCCAGGCCGCAGCTACCAGCAAGGCCATGAGCAACAGGCTGACTCGCAAGAAGCGGCTGCGGGGACGTTGGCGCCAGAGCTCTTGCAGGCTCTGGGTCTGCGCCGGCGTTGGCGCTGTGCCTTGCAGTTGGCTGATCATGCCACAAACCTCCGGCGCAGGGCCCCGCTCCAAGCTTCCATGCCGATGACCAAGGCGAACATGGCATAGAGATAGGTCCACACTTCGCCGTAGTGCAGTTCATCGAAAGACAACTTGATGAAGTAGCCCAGGGTTTCCAGGCCGAAAAAGCCCAGGATTGCCGCCGAGCGTAGGGCGCATTCGAAGCGGTAGAAGGCGTAGGCGGCCATGTCCGGCAAGGCCGCCGGCAGCAGGCCAAAGCTGAACACCTGCAGGGGCGAGGCGCCGGCACTGCGCAGGGCGAAGGCGGTGTTGCGAGGCGTCTCTTCCAGCATCTCGGAGAACACCTTGGCCAGGGTGCCGCCATAGGGAATGGCAATGGCGATGACGCCGGACAGGGGCGTGAGACCGAAGGCCACCAGGAACAACACCGCCCACAACAGTTCATGCACCGAACGCATGGCAACGATGATCATGCGGCTGCACAGATAGATGCTTCGCCGCAGGCCTCGGCTACCCTGGTCTTCCGCCCACCAGGCGGTGGATGCCAGGAAGCCAAAGACCAGACCCAAGATCAGCGACAGGCTCATGGCCGCCGCCGCAAAGGCCACCGTGTTCCCCGTGGCTTGCAACACCAGTAAGCCAAAGGGCATGGTGCTGGCGGGCAGGCTGGGATCTTCATAGGTCAGCGCCGGGCTGAAGGCGGCGGCGAAGAACTCGCTGGCGATGCGCATGCCACCTTGGTTGGGCCAAGGCAGATTCAGGTGCAGGTCAAGCTGCCAGGCGCAGAGTGCCGCGGCCAAGAGGATGCTGAGCACCACCAGGCCGCGCGCACCCACGGGTGCAGGTGCAGCTGGTGTTTCAACAGCCGTCATCCAACATCTCCTGTTGATCCAGTTGGTAGAGGGAGCGGAACTCGCTGTCTTTGATGTCTTGGGTGGGGCAGTCGAACATCAGTCGACCCTGCCGCAGGCCCACCAGACGCTGGAAAGATTCCCGCGCCAGGTCCAGGTTGTGCAGGCTCATGCACAGGGTGATGCCTTCTTCCTTGGAGATTCTGGTGAGCAGAGCAACTGTGTCCTTGGCCCGCGCCGGGTCCACCGAGGAAACTGGTTCGTCTGCCAGGATGACCGAAGGGTCCTGGTACAGCGCGCGGGCGATGGCCACCCGTTGTTGTTGGCCGCCGCTCAGCTCATGGGTGCGTTGGAAGATCTTTTCCGGGATGCCCACACGTTCCAGAATGCGATGTACCCGTGCCAGTTCCTGCTTGCTGGGCCAGAGCATGGACTTCATGGATGACCACAGGCCACGGTCGCCCAGCCGCCCCGCCAACACGTTTTGTGCCACCCGCAAGTTGGGCACCAGGCTGAGATCCTGATGCACAAAACCAATGCGACTGCGCAGGTTACGCATGCTCTTGGTGGAGTGATCACGCATGGCCTTGCCATCCAGGCTCACTGTGCCCGCCGTTGGTCGCACCGCTGCATGGAACAGGCGCAGCAGGGTGGTCTTGCCTGAGCCACTGGGGCCCACCAGAGCCACCGCTTCGCCCGGCGCAATGTCCAGGTTCACTCCGCGCAGCGCCGCCTTGCCGTTGAAGACGACGCCGACTTCATGCAGTCGCAGTGCGGTGCCGGATGCAGGCAAGGCTACCTCTGATTGTTCTTGGGCAGCAGGTCCAAGGCTTCCGCCGTTGCCTTGATGGCGGCAAAGTCCTTGTCACTGCAGGGTATCATTTCGCTGCGGGCAAAGGCGCTCAGCAGCTGTGGGTCTTTCATGTCCAGCAAGGCCTGTTGTACCTTCTGCATGAAGCCTTCGCCGAAAGCCGTGTCGACTTCGGGGTGGATGGTGATGTTGTAGTCGAAGTAATCCGGCGTGACCCAGATGATGCGGCATTTGTCGGCGTCCAACTTGCCTTCCTTTAGCCGCTTGTCGTAGGTGGAGTAGTTCACCGCACCCACTTGCACTGCACCTTCTTCAACCAGTTTGAGGGTCTTGTCGTGAGAGCCGGAGAAGCCTGCGGACTTGAAGAATTCGTCCGGTGCTTGCTTGGTGAATTCCCGGATGAAGTATTCCGGCATCAGGCGGCCAGAGGTGGAGCCCTTGGAACCGAAGGTGAAGCTCATGCCCTTGGCGGCCATGGGAAAGTTGTCGCCCTTTTGTAGCTTGCTGTCTTTGTGGGCAATGATGTAGGACTTGAAGGCCTTGTCTTCCTTGCCGCAGACAATGGCCTTGGCTCCCGGCACCAGCATCCTGGCTTGCACGCCGGAGAGGCCACCGAACCATGCCATCTGCACCGAGCCGTTTTCAAAAGAGCTCACCGAAGCCGGGTAATCCGACACCGGAACATATTGCACTTTCACTCCCAGCTTCTCGCTCAGGTAGGCCGCCACCGGCGCGAACTTCTGCCGCAGTTCAGTTTGGTTCTCGTGGGGGATGGCGGTGAAACGAAATACCTCGCCATCGAAGTCCGCAGTCTTGCTGCAGGCGCTGCCCAGGGCCAGGACAGTGGCACCAAGTAGGCTGAGGGAGAGTTTTTGCATGGCTTGCTTCATGGTGATGGCCGATACCTTTGAGTTGGGTAAGGGAAGGAGGAGTCTAGGTCCGCTCTGGCCTCATGTCTACGTTGGAGCCGTGTCTACGCAGTAGATGTTGGAATTGCGAGGGATTCTTCCCCGCAGGTGTTGTTAGGATCAATCACCCATGAGTCAAGTTGAAAGCCCGATGGAAACATCCCGCCGCCCGCTAGGGGGCTTGTTCACCACTCAATTCTTTGGCGCCTTCAATGACAACGCCTGGAAGATGGTGGTGGCTTTCCTGATGAAGCAGGCGATCACCCCGGCGGTGGCGCAGCAGCAGGAGATGACGGTTGAGGCGGCGCAGCAACAGCAGATCACCCTGGCCTTTGTGGTGTTCACCCTGCCCTTGATGCTGTTCTCCCTGCCCGCCGGCTCCCTTGCCGATCGCATCAGCAAGCGTTCCCTGATCCTGGCCATGAAGGTGCTGGAACTCCTGCTCATGGCCGCCGGCACCCTGGTCTTGTATCTGGATCCCACCGACCAGATCATGCCCTTGGTAGTGTTGGGGCTCATGGGTTTGCAAAGCTCCCTCTTCTCGCCGGCCAAGTACGGCATCATGCCCGAACTGCTTTCCCATGATCGCCTGGCCCAGGGCAATGGTCTTTTGAACATGTGGACCATGATGGCCATCATCGCCGGCACTGGTGCTGGCGGTTTGCTGAAGGATGGGGTGGCGCAACCTTGGATGGCGGGAATGGTATTGGTTGCCCTATCCACCGTAGGTCTGGTGGCGTCCTTCTTCGTGCCCAGGGTGCCTGCCATTCGCGAAAGTGCCGGCACTCTGGAAACCATTACGCGTTCTTGGCGCAGCCTGCGCGCCGATCGCAGTCTCTGGCTGACGGTCATGGGGCTGACCTTCTTTTGGGCGGTCGGCTCCTTGCTGGGTCAGGACATCCTGATCTACGCGGCCAACAACCTGGGCATGGGGGATGGTCCCGCTGGTTTGGTCCTGGCTGCCTTTGCGGTGGGGGTGGGTCTGGGCGCAGTGCTGGCTGGTTGGATTTCTCGCGGTCGCATTGAAGTGGGTTTGATTCCCTTGGGTGCTCTGGGCCTGGGCTTGGGCACCCTCTACATGGGATTGTTCACTCCCGGCCTGGTTGGCACCTATGTGACCATGGCCTTGTTGGGCGTGGCCAGTGGATTGATGTTGGTGCCCATGGAGTCGCAACTGCAATGGCGGGCGCCGGCGGACAACCGCGGTGGTGTTATCGCCCTGAGTAACGTGTTTGTCTTTGGCGGTGTTCTGGCAGGCACTCTGCTTTGCGGTTGGTTGTCAAGCATGGGCCTGAAGGCGGACCAGATCATCCTGGTTGCGGGCGTCTTCACTCTGGCCGGCACCATCTGGGCCCTTTGGCTCTTGCCCATGGCTTTGATTCGCATGTGCCTGGTGCTGCTGACCCACACCCTCTACCGCCTCAGAGTGGTAGATCGGCAGCATGTGCCGGAATCCGGCGGCGCCTTGCTGGTGGCCAACCACGTGTCCCTGGTGGATGGTTTGTTCCTGATTGGCAGCATCGATCGGCCTGTGCGTTTCATCGTGGATTCGGGTTACTTCCACAACTGGATGCTAAGACCCTTGATGAAGGTGTTGGGTGCCATCCCCATTTCTGGTGGCAATCCCAAGGAACTCATGCGCGCCATGAAGGCCGCTGGTGAGTATCTGGAAAAGGGTGAACTGGTGTGCATCTTTGCCGAAGGTGAGATCACCCGCACCGGTGCCATGCTGCCATTCCGTCGCGGGGTGGAGCGCATCTTGAAAGGTCGCAGTGCAGCCATCATCCCGGTGCACCTGGATCAGGTCTGGGGTTCACTGTTCAGTCACAAGGGCGGTGGCTTCCTGAAGAGTCTGGATGGTCCGCTGCCGCGACCGGTGACCGTGTCTTTTGGTGCTCCCCTGCCGGCCACCACACCGGTGCACGCCGTGCGCCAACAGGTAGTTGCCCTGGGTCGGGAAGCCTGGTGCCAACGGGAGAGCCGTTGTGCCGCCCTGCATCATGCGCTGATCCGTCGGGCCCGGCGCCGGCCATGGGCCTTGGCCGTCGCCGACTCCTCTGGCAAGCAACTCAGCCTGCTGAAAACCCTCACCGCCTCAGTGGCCTTGGCCCGTTGCCTGCGCGGACAGCTGCAGGCCAATGAACGGCTGGGCATCCTGTTGCCACCTTCCGTGGGCTCAGCCCTATGCAACTTCGCCGCCGCCCTCTCCGGTCGCTGCTCTGTGAACCTGAACTTCACCACTGGCACGGCGGGCATGGCTTCGGCCCTCAAGCAGGCGGAAGTCACCCAGGTGGTGACCAGCCAACAGTTCCTGGACAAGGCCGGCGTGCAACTGCCGGAGGGAGTGAAGGTCCTGGACCTTGCTGAACTCCTGCAGTGCATGGGGCCGATGCAGCGCTTCACCGCCATGTTGCTGGGAATGCTGGCACCCAAGACCTGGTTGGAAAAGGCCTGTGGCGCGACGCAACCCGTCAAGGCCAAGGACCTGTGCACCATCATCTTCAGCAGTGGCAGCACCGGCGAACCCAAGGGTGTGATGCTGAGCCACGGCAATGTGGGTGCCAATGTGGAGGGAGTCTCCATGATCCTGCATGCCGCCCGCAGTGACCGCTTGCTGGGCATCCTGCCCCACTTCCATTCCTTTGGTTACATGGCGCTGTGGTACAGCGTGCACAATAGTACGGCATGCATTTTTCATCCCAACCCGATGGATGCTGCGGTCATTGGCCCTCTGGTGCAAAAGCAAAAGGTCACCTTCCTGCTGGCGACGCCCACATTCTTACAGGTCTATATGCGTCGCTGCACGCCGGGCCAGTTTGGTTCGCTGCGTCTGGTGCTCACCGGTGCGGAAAAACTCACGACGCAATTGGCCCAGGCCTTCGAAGACAAGTTTGGCATCCGTCCCCTGGAAGGGTACGGCGCTTCCGAATGTTCACCGGTGGTGGCAGTGAGCGCCTTTGACTACCGGGCCAAAGGTTTCTATCAGCCGGGCTACCGTCGTGGCTATGTGGGCCAGGCCCTGCCCGGCGTGGAAGTGCAGGCGGTGCAGCAGGACAGCTTTGAGCTGCTGCCGCCCAATGAGGCCGGCATGCTGCTGGTGCGAGGCCCCAACATCATGCAAGGCTACCTTGGCCGGGACGACCTGACGGCAAAGGCCATGCGCGAGGGTTGGTACATCACCGGCGACATTGGTATGGTGGATGAAGACGGTTTCATTCGCATCACCGATCGCCTCTCCCGCTTCTCCAAGATCGGTGGCGAGATGGTGCCGCATGGCAAGGTGGAAGAGACCCTGCATCAGGTGGCGCAAAGCACCGAGCAGGTGTTCGCCGTGACCGGCATTCCCGATGCCAAGAAGGGCGAGCGCCTGGCGGTGCTGTATACCCTGGCAGAAGATCGCATTCCCGCAGTGGTGCAGGGCATGGCGGACAGCGGCCTGCCCAATCTGTTCATCCCCAAGCAGGATCAGTTCATCAAGGTGGACAGCATCCCGATCCTGGGCACGGGCAAGATGGACCTGAAGGCGGTGCGCAAGGTTGCCATGCAGGCATTTGGGGTGGAAGCGGAAGCTTGATGCTGGCCTGAAGCAGTGACTGAACGGTATGCTTCTCCTCGGTTGCGGTGTTGGGTTGGACCTGAAGGAGATGGCATGGTGATGAATCGTTGGGTGCTGGTGTGTGTTCTGCTGCTGACGGTGACGGTTGCTGCACAGGTACCGGTGGAAAAGGGCAAGGCCACCATTGTGCAGGTGAGCACAAAGAAGGTGGAGAACAAGCCTTGCTACTTGCAAGGCAGGGTGGTGGACGAGCATGGCAAGCCCATTGCCGAAGCATGTATTTTGCATGGCAATTTGGATGAGCTATGTACCGAAGATGCTCTTAAAAGTCCCAATGTCCGCTCCGATGAGTACGGGTATTTCGAATTCCTGCTGCCTCCAATGAGCCTCAAGAACATGCAGAGTGCATATGGTGGGATTGTCGTTGCTCCAGGGCGAGTAGCGAAAGTGCTTTCATATTTTGCGATGCCAGGATGGAATCCCTATAAGGTCACCCAGAAGGCCGGTACCGCTTATGTTGATATGGGTTCCATTGTTTTGCCCCCAGGGGTGACCATGCATGGGCGAGTTCGGCGGAAGGATGGAAGGGCATTGATGGGTGTAAGGGTTGTAGCTCAGGACTTCTTGCAAATGCATGGCTCCACTATGGCAAACCTGTCAAACCAGTTTGGCGGCTACTCAAGTTTTGCTAATAGCGATGAGGACGGAGCGTTCCGCCTCCCGGGTGTGTTCCCCACTGGGGTAAAGCTGGAGATCCATGCGGAAGGTTTCTATCGACAGCAGTTCCCCTTTGTCAGTGTCAAAGAACCCCTACTCATTGAGATGCTGGAAAGCGGATTTGTAGAGGGTCAGGTGCTGGATGCGGCAGGCAAGCCAATGTATGCCCATGTGCAGATCAGATATGAGAGTAGCTGGCACGAGAGTGCGGCAAGCACCAAAGAGGATGGCCGCTTTCGCATCAATCTGGATTGTCCCCAGCGCTACCGGATCGTTGCCAGGCCCATGCAAGGGATCCTACTGCAGGTGCAAAGAGAAATCAGGAGTGCCGTATGTCAGGGGCCCATTGCGGATCTGCAGCTCCAGGAAGAAAAAAGGCTGGCCCATCAGCAACTATTAAAGCTGCGTGTGCTGGAAGCGGAGAGCGATAAGGCTGTTGAAAAGTTCAAGGCAGCAGCCTTTTGGGATGTCTCAAGTGCTTTCATGATGCAGGCCCAGTTCCTGGACATGCAATTCCAGAGCTCTGCCCAAGAGAACCAGCTTCCTGGAGAGATTTCTCTTCCTGGGCCTACAGCGGAAAATTCGGGCAATGATGGCAGGTTGATGGTTCGCGCCAAGGGATTTGCTCCTCTGGTCAAAGATGACCTGTCCTGGCTTGAAGGTGAGTCCAACAAACTGGAAGTAAAGCTGCTCAAGGAATCGGTGGTCTCTGGGGTGGTGGTGGATGCAGCCACCAAAGAGCCTATTGTAGACGCCAGGGTATATGCCAAGGTGAAGGCAGAGGGTGTTGCCCAACAGGGATTTTTCCCAGAGATACCTGGGATGGAGGGAGAAGAGGAAACGATCAAGACGGATGCCGAAGGGAAATTTCGCATTGGCAGCCTTGGAAAGGGGAAGTACTCGGTGCTAGGAGTCTGTCCCACGGGACAGCTGTGAATCCGGCCTCCAATAGCCTCTAAAATCGGAATAATATTAAGCCCTGGGCTCATCCCTGTACGTATTGAAGGCATGGCGCGTTTCAAAAAGGGTCAAGATCTCAACCAGCAGTTCCTCCTGCCTCCGTCAATCCGCGATTGGCTGCCCCAAGATCATCTTGCGTGGTACATTCACGACACCATTGAGTCGCTTGACACAGATGATCTCCTTGATCGCTATCGCGTCTGCGGCAAAGGCGAGTTGCCGTACGACCCACGGATGATGCTGCGAGTGCTGATCTACGCATACTGCACCGGAATCTTCTCTTCTCGCAAGATTGCCAAGCACCTAGAGGAGAGTGTGCCTTTCCGGGTGTTGGCAGCCAACCAGATGCCGGACCACCGCACGATTTGTCGGTTTCGGGCAGAGCATGTCGATCTGTTTGAGAGCTTCTTTGTCCAGATAGTGCAACTTGCTTGTGAGGCAGGCTTGGCCAAACTTGGCACCGTGGCAGTGGATGGCAGCAAGGTGAAGGCGAACGCCAGCAAACGCAAGGCTATGAGCTACTCGCGGATGAAATCCGAGGAGAAGCGGCTCCGTGCCGAAGTCCGCAGGATCACCGAGATGGCCAAGGGGATCGACAAGGACGAGGACGAGATGTTTGGTCCCGACTTTCGTGGTGACGAATTGCCCGAGGAGCTTGCGAACCGGGAGAGCCGCCTGAAGGTGATCCAGGAGGCAAAGAAGCGCTTGGAAGAACGCAAGGCCGAAGAAGACAAGCGAAAGGACGAGAAGAAGGCCCGCAAGGCCAAGGAAGAGGGTCGTGATCTCCAGGTGGCTCGCTACCGGAAACATCCCAAAGGCAAGCCACGGCCACAGGATCAAGAGAACTTCACAGACCCTGACAGTCGGATTATGAAAGACTCGAAGGGGTTTGAGCAATGCTACAACGCCCAGATTGCTGTCGACAATACGGAGCAGTTGATCATCGCGAATGGAATCACTGACAACGGTGCGGATACGGATCAACTTCTTCCGATGGCCGAGCAAGCGATGGAGAACACCGGCAAGCCGATCGAACGCCTGCTTGCGGACGCAGGCTACCGCAGCGAGGAAAACTTCGAGCACCTCGAAAACGCCAAGATTGACGGTTTGGTTTCGGTGGGCAAGGAAGGAAAGGCACGACCGGAGACCAGCTCAGAGCTCCAAGCTACTGCGCGAATGAAGCGAAAACTCGGGACCAAGTGCGGACGGGGCTGGTACCGAAAACGCAAGCACATCGTTGAGCCGGTCTTTGGTTGGATCAAAAACGTGAGCGGTTTTCGGTCCTTCAGCATGCGAGGTATGGCGAAGGTAAGCGGTGAGTGGGATCTAATCTGTCTTGCAACCAACCTGAGAAGGCTGCATGGAAAGCTGGCGATGTGAAAACCGAGGGAATCGGGCTATTACAGGCCAAGAAGCACCTCACAATCGTCATCATGGTCCCAGGCCCAAGATTGATGTAGGATCGGACGATCTGGGTTTTCCCAGCCCCACTAATGACTTATCCAGCTGCCACCTGGGAGACGCTAAGTTGACTTCCCGTGGGGCAGACTCCTAGTGCAGATGCAGGGAAGGCCGGATGCTGATGCGGTTACGGTGAATTTGGAAGCTGCCGAAACCCATGAGGGTTTGCAGTTGAGCATGGCCAAGGGAGCGCGGCTCAAGGCCAAGATTACGGGTGTTCAGGCTACTCCGGGCATGCGAGTCAGTCTGAGTCAAGAGGAGGAAATGTTTCGAAACGCCTTCAATTTAGTTTCCGGTTTTCAACAAGGAGAGAACAGCGCAGAACTTGCCAAGGATGGTTCTTTCACCATCTCTGGATTGGAGCCAGGTAAATATATCCTCAATCTCCTGACCCCGCAAGTTCATCCTGGTTTGCCAGCGTTGCAGACCGAGATTGATACGGTTCGTTTTGGCAAGAAGGATCTGCAACGGAAGGTCGATGTGTCTGAACTCATGCCTGGCGTGATTCGAGGGAAAATCACTGTGCGGGGTGCCCCAATCCCCTTGTCTCGATTGTTGGTGACTGCCAGGCCCAGAGTGGACAAAACCGACATCCAGGCAATGCTGCAAATGCAAGGGGGTGATCACATGGCAATGGTGGCTGCTGATGGCAGCTTCAGCCTCAAGGTCAACGCGGGCAAGCACAGCTTGCAAGTCTTGGATGCACTGACTGGCATCCCGCTGCTGGAGTCCCGCCATCAGATGGGAGTCAATCCGAATGACGAGACCAGCTGCGTGATCATAGTCGACCCGGTCCTGGTCAAGGTTCACCTGCAACCCATGGAGGAGTCGGGGCAGGTCGTCGCCTCACATCTGGAAGCTATCGTTGAGAGTTCTGAAGAGGACGGCCAGGAGCTCCAGCTGATCCAGGTGATGCGATCCTCTGGCATGGCTACAGACCTGGGTGTTTCTCTGACCGACGGGAAACGTGAAGTCCACCTGTTCCTGCCCCCTGCCCCAACGACCTTGAGGGTGTACTCCAACGCTAATGCCCTGCGCGAGACTGAGAATCTGGAAGAACCTGAGCCCATCGGTGAGCACGAGTTCACCCCGGAGCTGGGTAAGATCAACCGGGTGAAGATCAAGGTGGATCCGCCGGAGAAGTTGGGCGCGGATGCAGGCAGCGAGGATGAAAATCGCTGAACTCAGAGCTTGGTTAAGACTTTGCTAGTCTGGGAGTCGTGCGGCAGCCCAGAATATAAATGCAAACAACGCCACTGGTATTGCCACCATGGCCAGCCCAAGAATGAATGCGATCCATTGCTGGGCGCCACGTAGTTTGCGCGAGTTCCAGATCATATGGATGCCCCATCCGAATAGAGCTGCGATTCCGTAAAGGAATACATAGCCAACAATGGCAGCCTCGAGCTCATGCCGCCGTTCATTCTTCCATATGTAGAAGAATAAGAGGAGCCCGACAAGCACTGCACCTATGGTCAACAACTTGAAGTAGAGGTTCTTCCAGAAGTAGGAGAGAAGCACCGTTCCCAGAGAACTGCCTTCGACAGCGTTATTCAGCTGAGCGGATGGAGGTTGATATGGGTTCTTTTCCGTCATGTCAGGCGAATAGGTTTATAGCTCCCGCATGGCCTTGCACATGCGGCGGATCACTTCATCCGGCAACTCTGGATAACAAGGCAGGAAAACAATGCTGTCTAGCAGCGCCTTTGCCGAGGGGCAGGCCAGTTCCGGTCGTCCCTCCGGAGCGGGTACCACTGCCAGGCTACCTCGCCGGGCGGAATCCACACCGCAGGTCCATAGCTTTTTCACCAAGGCCTGCGGTTTTGCAGTCTGGTAGGGGAACAGCCAGAAGCTGTGTCGCGAATCCGTCAGCTCCGGGCAGGTTTCCGCCAGGCCCTGCGCTTCGATGATCATCCGCGCTTTGTTCACTCGGTGCTGAATCCGTCCAAGGTCATACTTCCGCAGTCGACGATGCAACAAGCGCAACTGTGCGGCACAGGGTTGTCGGCGCAGTTGCGCCATGAGATCTTTGCCGGGGAAGCCTTTCGAGAGACGGGTGATCAAGCCGTCCACCGTCAGGCCGCGGCGTTGGGCCAGCCAGACCATGGTGCTGAACACCGGCTTGGTCGCCATCAGGCCCATGAGATAGTTTTTGAACACCTTTTTGGCAAAGGCCCGTCGGCTCTCTACCGGCTGTTGCAATTGCAGTTCACGCATCCGCGCCAACAACGCCGGGTCCTTGATTCGAGCCAAAGCCCCGCCCAATGCAGTTGCCGTCTTGATGGCGCCAAAGCTGAACAGGCTGGCGTCGGCGTGGGGGTCGCCGCGGAATTCATGCCCACACCAGGCCTGGGCGCAGTCTTCCACCACGAACAGTCCCGCGTCTTTGGCGACCTGCAACACTTCCCTCAAGTCTGGCAGGGCGCCAAACAAGTGCGCCACCACCAGCACTCGAGATTGGGGACCGATGGCGCGTCGCAGAGCGTCTACGTTCACTCGCAGGTCTGCTCCTTCAACATCCACCGGCACCGGCACCAGATCGTGTGCCCGAGCCACGTGCACCATGTCGGGGATGGTCACAGCGGAATACAAAACCTCGCTGCCCTTGGGCAGGTCCAGCGCCGACAGCAAGAGATCCAAGGCGGAGCGCACGGAGAGGCAGGCCATGCCGTCGGGCGCTGCTTTTGTTGTAGAGTCGTTCGACCAGTGCATCTCCAAACGCTTGGCGGTGGAATGACGGTTACGGGCAAACATGGTGCCCCAGAGTCCGGACAACAAGTCACTCCAGGCGATGTCAGGTCGTACGCGAATCCACATTGGGGTACCTATTGTCTACCGTAGCGTCGATAGAACTGGTTCTGGAACAGCTCCCCCGGGTCGTACTTGCGCTTCAGGGCGAAGCAATTGAACAGGAGTCGTGGTTTTGCTGGCATGGGTGGGGTGTTCATGGCGGTGGCGTTATGCCACTCTCCTCAGGTGGAAGTGGCCATGGCGACGCCCGATGATGATGAGCCAGACCAGAATGAGAGCTATGGCAGCGTAGGTTAATTCACGCACATGACTCTTGATCCAGCTATGCGGACTGATTTGCGGTTCGATGTAGTAGGTCTGCCGAAACATCTCATCCACATCTGTACCGGCCGCAATCCAGGCGATTTCCTGCTGCCGCAATTTGTCATACCAGAGATTGGCCTCCTGAAGTTCCTCCCTGAAGGAGAGCTCCAGATCCTCCAATGGAAGCTCCTCCTGCGATAAAGATGAGCTGACTTGCAGGCTCAACACTTCCTTCGCCTTTTGGCGGTAGGCCTCTTTGCTGGCTAGGTTCTTCACTTCGTAGGAAGCCTTCAAGAACGCTCGGGCAGCCAGGCGTTTGCCATCTTCTAAGGTGAATGGAAAACTGAGTATTTCGCCCAGAACCTCAATCAATACGGGAGAGTCGTGATGGCCAAAGCGCATCATTCCCAGAATTCCTTTGAGAGCTTTGGTTGAACCCTCCTTTTCCATGAAATCAGGATCGTGATCACCCAGGTATTGGACGAAGTCTCCTGGTTGAGAGTAGGCGGAAAGCGGCAAACTCAAACCATCATCCGTTACTTTCGTGAGTAGGTATTCGACCAGCATGGCCTGGTAGATTTCGCGACCAAAGTGGGCATCAGGGTTGATGGCGATGGCTTGCCGAATGGCCAGGAGTCCCTCGTCGTAGCGACCGGCATGAATATGGAAGGTGCCCATGTTGGCCAGGGTTTGGTATTGATCGCCGCCCAACTTCTGCTTCCCCAGGATGGTTTCGATGGCCTTGTCATGCTGACCAAGCTTGTCGTAGGCCACCGCAAGGTCGTCATACAGGGCAAGGTTTTGTGGCTCAGTCTGCAAGCGTGCCTTGCGATCCTTGACGCGCCAAGCATAGAATTCCTCACTGTGTCGCAGGAACTTGCCGGTGATCAGTTCCAGTGCATTGGGGAAGCGCTGTCGCTCCATCTGGATGGTGTCGTAGTCCCAAAGACAAGCTGGTATCAGTGCCAGGATGGCTACCTTTGCAAACATGGCTCTCCTCGTTCTGAATCCTATTCTAGCAACAACAATTGCTTAGGCTGGTGGACTGGGCACTGCCAGGAGTTATTCCACCATTGGCTGGCTGGCCCCGCAAGCCGTCCCTGGCTCTTTGCCGCAGATAGTCTAGCCGGTTGCGCAAACCTGCCTGCCTTCCCTATCATGTCGGGGGCTCAGCTGAATCTGGCTGACGGGATAGCGCATGCAGAATACTCTCATCTGTATCTTTGTGTTGATGCTCTGCGGAACTGCCACTCCCAGTGGTTCAGTGCAAGAGGGAGATCCTCGTTCCGCTGCGACCAACAAAACCGCCGGCAAGACAAGCAGCAAGCCGGCCATTCTGGAGATGCGCATTCTTGCCACCGACGAGTACGAGAAGGAGAGGGTGTATTTTGATCTGGCAGAAGAGCGCAAGCGGTTGCTGGCATGGATGGCCAAACCAGTGCACAAGCTGATCCTGGAGAAGGATCTAAGCGCCATTGAGGTTTACAACAAGGCTTCTGCCGAACACGGTGGGCCGAAGAGCTCCAAGCTGCGATGGTGTCCTCACCTCATCAAACCCAACAGTGATCACCCGCGCCGGTGGGGGTTTAGTTTTGCGCTGAACAAGGGCTCAAAAATTGGCGCGGTTCCTTTGTACAGCAAGGAGGATTATCGGAAGGGTCCGAACAAGGAGCAGGCGTATCTAGTGGAGCTGTTGCCCGTCAACATGCACGGGGAGCATTTCAATCAGGACGATCTTGATCCTGCTTCGTTGCGCGTGGCCATGGTCTCTGGTGGGAGAACTTGCCATCTGCGGTATGCTCTCAAGGAGGAGAGGAAGAAGGCTTATTCAGCTTGGACAATTAAAGTCTCGGGTGAGGTCTACGCCATGATTGTGGATGGCAGGGTTGTGATGGCTTTCGTGCTGCGGAGCAGCACTCCGTGCCGGGGTCACATCTCAGGTCTAACCGAGCCGGAGGCCAAGAAACTGGTCAAGCGTATTCAGGCTGCATCCACTCCTGCCGCCAAATCGCAAGAACAAGGGCGATAGGCTTGGGGTGATCTATTGCCAGGCTGTGCAGTATGATGGCCCGTCCCGTTCAAGCCAGTCAGGATCTTTACCCTTGCTTTCCTGAACGGGCACCAGGTTTTGCATTGGAGAACAAAATCGGGCAGAGGTTAAGCTGCGCACTCCTTTGAATCCTTATCTGTAGGAGTTTGACCATGAAAGAGCTGCTGTCCTTCGATTCCATGACTACCCCCAAGATCATCAACATCGTCTATTGGTTGATGCTTTTTGTCATGGTGATTGGTGGAGTGACGAACATGTTCACCTTAGGAGGGGTCATGGGATTTCTCTTGGGGATCCTCATGATCGTCGTCGGCTCGCTCCTGGTCAGGATCTATTGCGAGCTGATGATCGTCCTGTTCAAGATGAACGAGGCTTTGCAGGAGATTAAGAATAAGTAGGCTGCCCTCTATGGAAGAAGGAGATTGGCAATGGCAATGAGTGGCCCCAGGTTGCTGCTGGGGGTGGGTCTGGTTGCGCTGGCAGCACTCACCTATATTTTTGCTGGTGATCTAATCCCCGCACCCGAAGGGATGCAGGTTCCAACCGCCGATGTCCTTACGGATGAAGGCGATATAAAAGCGAGGATCTTGAGCGGCACTGCTTCGGATGATAAGCAGCAGCCGAAGACGGCACAGAGGCAATCCATTCCTCTACCTGATGGAGAAGCGGTTCCCTCCTTCGTGGGCTTTGTCAAGGTGCGGGGATCCGGTGAGCCGGTGGCTGGGGTGAGAGTGTTTGCATACGTAGATCCCATGTCTGCCTATCTCAAACCGGAAACAGGTTTGGTGACGGACAAGGATGGGCGCTTCGAGTTGCGGATCAGCTCATCCGCCAAGCTCTGTTGGTTGAAGGTCTATTCCGGTGAGGCATCTACCTTCGCGGAAAGAGATATCCAAAAGTGGCTGGTCCCCGGCCGGACAGATAGTCAGGAATTTTATATCAACCCGCCGGCGACTCTGCGGGGTCATGTTGTGGATCAGGAAGGAAAGGGAGTTTCCGGCGCCCAAGTACATGGATGGAATGGAGCGGGGAGCGGGTACATCGTTGGCTCCGACAAGCACAAAGCGGATCGCATCGTGACCACGGATCAAGAGGGGTCTTTGAGCTGCAGGGCATGGGCGACGGGTTTTCCTTAACAGCAATTGCTGCTGGGATGCACTGTGAGCAAGGCTGCTATGGCAGCATCAAAAATCGTAGGCTGATTGATGGGCTGACCATCATCTTGGGGCCGGCCAAGCATTATCGAGGACGGGTTCTGAGCCCGAATGGAGCGCCGGTGGTTGGTGCCAAAGTTCAGGCTTCGAGTGGAGGTCAAAAAAGCGATCAAGACGGTACGGACATCGATGCTGTGTTCAAAGGTCATGGCTATTCAGCCCACGCCATAACCAAAGAAGACGGTAGCTTTCGGCTAGGGCCAACCAATGCTTCCGGCGTTTCTGCCAATGTACAAGCGGAAGGCTTTCCCAAGTGGCAAGGCCGCTTCGCTTCACCTGATAAAGAGCATGAGGTGGTACTTGAGGCGGGAGAAGCTGTTGCGGGAGTTGTCACAACAAAGGCTGGTGTGCCTGTAATAAATGCCCAGGTGCAGTTGCGTTCCGGCATGACTATCCCAAAAACAAAAACCGATGCGCAAGGCCGATTTCGGTTTGATGGGCTCAATCGAAATGATGGGGCATACCTGAGGATTTTTCATCCGGACCATGCCCTGCATCTGGAATGCCGCTGCTTCAGCAAGCTTGAAGGCGGGTTGAAAATTGTGCTTTCCCCGCCATTGGCCATCTTCGGTCGCGTTGTGGATATGAATGGCAATGGCGTGCGGGGTGTCAATGTATGGATCGAAGGGGATCGGCTTGCGGACGTTGGCTATGTCACTGGGCATGTTCTGACCTGGGAGCGGCTCAGCGATAAGTTCGAAACCCACACGGATGAGGATGGCGGCTTCTCTTTCCCAAACCTCTACGCAGGTCAATTTGCGGTGAGAGCCAAGCATCCCATGAACGGTGACTTGCAGTGCAAGTTGCAGGTGGAGTCAGGGACTCGAGGCGTATTGCTGGAACTGGATGAGCAAGCCATGCGCGGGGTGGTGCTGAAGGGCAAGGTATTGGATGCGGTGACCCAAGAGCCTATCCGCAGGTTCAATGTCGCGCCTTACTTGCAAACGGATTGGGGCTCACAGGCCTCCGCTCGAAGCTTTGCTGATGACCAGGGCAGATATGAATTTATTGGTTTACCCGAGGCTGAGATTCGACTGAAAATAACCGCCGAGGGATACGCTACGTGGTCAGCTGAGAAACGTCTCTATAAGCAAGGAGACCATGAGGTGCCTGCCATGTTATTCAAGGAGCGAATGGTGGAGCTACGCGTCGTGGATCCTCAAGGTCTTCCAGCGAGCAATGCCCAGCTTTCCTTTGTTGGTGTCAATGGTCAAAGAGCGACCTTCAACAAGGGACCTTTCAAGGGCTATGAATCCGTGAACACCGATCAAAACGGTTGTGTCACAGTATCTGGATTGCCTGCTACCATGTTGACGGTGAACATCGCAGTGCAGGGCCACAAGGAGCCATTCCGCCATGTTATTTCATTGGTGGAAGAGCCATTAGGTGAGATCGAACTCATCGCTGGCCAAGTCAAACGTCCAGAAATGTCTGGCTTGATGGTGATCTTGTTGCAGCCAACAGAGGGGACCACTGCGGATGCGGTTGCTTCTCTGCAAGGCTTCTCATTGGACAAGCTCGGTGCGTTGATGCGGGATATGATGGAGGGCAAGGAAACCAGATTTCGCTGGTTGAGCACCGAGGCTCAGGTCTCTATTGAAGAGGAAGGGGGGAGAGTCCTGGGGAAGGGTGCTTGCAAGCCAAAGGAGGATGGCACCTTTGCGAGCAACTGGGGTGGGTATAGCAGATCAAAGCCGCCCTTTGCCATGGTTGCGCCTCAGTTCCCGGTCAGCAAGACCGCAGTGCTTGTGGTCAAGGCAGAGGGCTGCAAGGCGGTGCGCAGAACGCTGGATACTACCAAGTTGAAGCCAAAGCAGCAGCACGTCGAAATCGTTGTGCTGCAGCCGCAAAAGTAGACCCTGCTTGGATTGTGAGTGAGGCGGGCTAGGAGTCTGTCCCACGGAAAGTCAACTTAGCGCTACCCCGGTGGCAGCTGGATAAGTGATTAGTGGGGCTGTGAAAATCCAGATTGACGGATTCTACATGGATTTTGGGTCTGGGGCCACGTTGACGATTTTCAGGGTCAGATCAGTGCTTCTTGGCCTGTAATGGCCCAATTTCCTTGGCTTTCATAGCGCCAGCTTCCCGTGCAGCCTTCTCAAGTTGGTTGCAAGACAGATCAGATCCCACTCACCGCTCACCTTTGCCATGCCTCGCATACTGAAGGACCGAAAGCCGCTTACGTTTTTGATCCAGCCAAAGACCGGCTCAACGATGTGCTTGCGTTGTCGGTACCAGCCTCGTCCGTACTTGGTTCCAAGTTTCCGTTTCATTCGCGCAGTGGCTTGGAGATCTGGTTTGGTCTCCGGCCGCTCCTTTCCTTCCTTGCCCACTGAAACCAAACCGTCAATCTTGGCGTTTTCTAGGTGCTCGAAGTTTTCTTCGCTGCGATAGCCCGCGTCCGCAAGCAGGCGCTCTATCGGCTTACCTGAGTTCTCCATCGCTTGCTCAGCCATTGGAAGAAGTTGATCATTATCCGCAGCGTTGTTTGTGACTCCATTGGCGATGATCAGTTGTTCCGTTTTGTCGACAGCAATCTGAGCGTTGTAGCACTGCTCGAATCCATTGGAGTCCTTCATGATCCGGCTATCTGGATCCGTAAAGTTTTCCTGATCCTTTGGCCGTGGCTTGCCCTTGGGATGTATCCGAAAGCGAGCCATCTGCAGCTCGCGCCCCTCTTCCTTGGCCTTGCGAGCCTTCTTCTCGTCCTTTTGCTTGTCCTCTTCGGCCTTACGTCTCTCCAAGCGCTTCTTTGCCTCCTGGATTGCCTTCAGGCGGCCCTCCCGGTTTGATAGCTCTTCAGGCAACTCGTCACCACGAAAGTCAGGACCGAAAAGATCGTCCTCTTCCTTGTCGATTCCCTTGGCTATCTCGGTGATTCTGCGGATCTCGCCGCGCAGTCGTTTCTCTTCGGACTTCATTCGCGAGTAGCTCATTGCCTTTCGCTTGCTGGCGTTCGCCTTCACTTTGCTGCCATCCACTGCCACGGTGCCGAGTTTGACCAAGCCAGCCTCAGAAGCGAGCTGTACGATCTGGACAAAGAAGCTCTCGAACAAATCGACATGCTCCGCCCGAAAACGACAGATTGTGCGGTGGTCCGGCATTTGATTAGCTGCCAACACCCGGAAAGGCACGCTTTCTTCTAGGTGCTTGGAGATCTTGCGGGAGGAGAAGACCCCTGTGCAATACGAGTAGATCAAGACCCTCAACATCATCCGTGGATCGTAAGGCAATTCACCACTCCCGCAGATGCGGTAGCGGTCGAGGAGTCCATCTGTGTCCAACGACTCGACGGCGTCGTGGATGTACCACGCAAGATGGTCTTGAGGCAGCCAGTCACGGATTGACGGGGGTAGGAGGTACTGCTGGTTGAGATCTTGACCCTTTTTGAAGCGCGCCATGCCTTCAATACGTACAGGGATGGGCCAGGGGCTTAACCTTTTTCCCGATTTCGAGGGCGATCGGAGGCCGGATTCCTCCTCATCCCGTGGGGCAGACTCCTAGTCGAATGCTTCTTTCCCCGCTAAAGACAGGGTCCACAAGTCCACACCGCCTTCTCCTCCTACAGCCAGAATCTTGCCTTCAGGATGGAAGGCAATGCTCCAAACCATTCCGCCATCCCATGGCAAGGTCTGCAGTTCGCGTCCCGTCGCCACATCCCATAGCTTCACGTTTCTTGCTTGGTTCCAGTGTCCGGCGCTACCTGATGCCAGAAGTTTGCCGTTTGGACTGAAGGCAAGACTTAACCTCCAGCCATCTTCATGGATGAGGGTGCGCACGGTCCTTTGTTGTGCGATGTCCCAAAGCATGATTTCCCCGTCATCGGTCCACGCGATGAGGTTGCCATCGGGGTGAACCGTAAGGTCATCTGCGTGCCAATGGGTATGGGCAATGGTCCTTGTTGTAGATCCCAGATGCAGATCCCATAGCCGGATTTCCTTGTCGCCTCTGTAGAAGATGGCGAAGCTGCCATCTGAGCTGAACTTATAGAACTTGAAATTGTCGGGGGCGAACCTGGCCTCGCTGACCTTTTTGAATTCAGGGTATTGCCAGAGCTGTAAGCCATGCTTGCTGTATCTCCTGATTGCCAAGACCTTTCCCTTGGGTAAAAACGTTGCTTCGGCACTGCTGTGATTGCTTAGCTCTTTTGGGATGGTCACTTTTTTGCCAGTGCAAGTGTCCCAAAGGTTGAGGTCCCTCTCCTTGTCAGAGGCCGCCAACAGCTTGCTATCCGGACTGAAGGAAAGGTGGTTGATCCCTTCTGCACCCTCCACGCCGTAGCTGGCCTTTGCCTTTTCCGCATGAACATCCCATAGGATGACATTGGGTTGTCCAGTTCCGCCGGCAGCCAAGTACTTGCCATCAGGGCTAAATGCCAGGGACCAGGCGTGCTCACCAAAGTGCCGGTAACGAATGAAGCGGGGGGGCAGTTGTTCGCTCACGTCCCTGTTGCTGGAGACTCCGCTGCAAGAGAGGGGAAAAAGCCAAGCAGCACTGAGGAGTGCAGCGCCCCATGCCAATCGAATCCCAGATCCACCCATGCTTCTGCCCCCTCGGCAATCGCCTTCGACCCTTGTTACTTCCCCCTACAAATCCCCAGCCTGCTGCATGCGGCGCTTGCGGCGATCTTCTGCCCCTTGTTCCGCTTCCATGCGACCCATGAAGGCGGCGCCCTCGTGGGCGCGGATGCAGCGGGCGAACAGGGGTGAGACTCGCTTCACTTCGTTATAGAGATCCAAGGCGCTTTGCCGGTAGGCGAAGTGACCTTCAGGTCCCGAGCGCAGCTCAACGAAGTAGGCCACCTGCCGGGGTTCGAAGATGATGCGGATGCGTTGCAGGAAGGCGAAGGGAGTGACGTAGCCCGCGGCCTGGGGATGGGCTTCGGCTACCACCATTTGCAGCTCAGCCACCCGGTCCAGCACTTCCCGGTAACGATCTTCCATGCCCGCCTCAGTGATGAGTGGGGGAGTAAGGTAACCATGGGCGGTGGTCAGGGCTTGCTGTTGTTGTAGGCCCTTGCGATGCCGGCCGATGTCCCGGTAGGCGCCAAAGTCCACCATGATTTCGAAGTCGAAACTCGCCGCACCTTCGCAGGCCAGGGGCAGGGCATCATGACTGCCGCGGGCCGCCAGGATGTTGTCCAGCAGGGTTTCCTTCTGCTCGGGAGTCATGGCCTGGGTCTGTGCCAGCAGATCCTTGTAGGGCAGGTTGCTCTGTTCGTAGAGCAGAGAGGCCAAGAGCCGCGCGTCCAAATCCTTGTCGTAGTCCAAAAGCGTGATGCCGGGCTGACCCTCGCCGTGCACCCGCTTGCTCACGCCCCGTTCGCTGGCCAGCACCGGCATTCGCTGGTGCAGGTCTTGTTGGAAGGCGATGGGCTTGGCGTGGGCCAACAGGCTGGGCAAAACCTTTTGTGCTTCGGTCTTCAGGCGCTCGCCCACCAACTGGAATTCTTGCAGCGGATGGCTCAGCAGTTCGCTGATCAGGTCCGACAGGGTGCGGGCATCGATGACCATGCCCCACTTGGTGTTGATGGCCGGCGTCAGCAGATAGCGGGCGGCGTCGAAAGCTTCGGCCCGCAGGCTGCGCATGTAGGGGCCTTCTTTTTCGTCCTCCCCTAGCGGCCGGACCTCTTTCAGGAAGGCCATGAGCTTGTCGCTGAGTTCTTCATACAGCGGGAAGGTGATCTGCAGGATCTCTTCGTAGGCAGCGGCGGCCTTGCCGCCCATGGCCATGACTTCCGGGTCGCGCCAATGCCCTTCTTGGCTGAAGGAGATGTAGCGGGTGGAAGACTCTTCGAAACTGCAGCGCCGTTCGCGCTGGATGAAACGGGTGACCAGTTGGGAGACGTTCTCCACCGCCAGGTGCACGATGGATCCTTCCCGCAGGGAGTTGTGACCGTGGTCGATGGCGTAGGTCTTCAGGAACTTGCCCGCCTTGTTGGCCATGACCTCGCTGAGAAAATCCTGCTGCGGATTTTGCAGGTCCAGGTCTTCCAGGTTGCGGCCAGTTTCCTCCAAACCCTTGCGCAGGCGCGCCAGAAAATTGTCGCGCATGGACATCTGGCTGCGGGAGTAGACTCCGTTCAGAGTGGCTGCTACTTCCTGAGGCAGGTTGCTCACCAGGTAGATGTCCGCGTGCTCGCGGGGCTCCAGCTGGGAGAAGTAGGGCTGCAGAAGTTGTCGTTCCTTGTCGGTGTAGGTCATAGGGTCGGTGTGGGTCAGGGCTGCGCCAGACCATACCCCCAGACCCAAACCATTGCAGCAGCCATTGCAGCGCTCTAACCCAAACTGATGGCGTCCAGATTGTCACCGTTGCGGTAGACCGCCAGGGAGCCGTAGGTCAGCTTCTGGATCTCGTCCTCCAGGGCCTGCCGGGCCACGGACAGGATGGCAGCTTCTTCCGGTGCCGGGCAAAGCCTTTCCAGCTGTGCCAGCCGCTGCAGGAGATCCTGCACCTTGCGTTTGTCTGCATTGCTCACAAACAGAACTAGTGCAGCACCCCGTCGGAGTTAACGGCTAGCGCCGGCTCTTGCAGGAAAAATTGTGGCGAGAAGGCGTGGGGAATGCGCCTAGGCGTGTTCCTGCTCTTCCAGCCAGCGCTCCGCCTCGATGGCAGCGGCGCAACCGGTGCCGGCGGCGGTCACCGCCTGGCGGTAATAGCTGTCCTGGCAGTCGCCGCAGGCAAAGACGCCAGCCACGTTGGTGGCGGTGCGGCCCGGTGTGGTCTGCAGGTAGCCCACATCATCCATGTCCAGCTGACCCTTGAAGATGTCTGTGTTGGGCTTGTGGCCGATGCCCAGGAACAGACCTTCCGCCTCCACCTGTGACTTCTCCTTGGTCTGCGAGTGCATCAGCTCCAGGCCAGTGACCTTGCCTGCTTCCACATCCAGCACGTCGGTGACCTGGCTGTTCCAGAGGATTTCAATCTTCGGATTGTCCTTCACCCGCTGCGCCATGATCTTACTGGCGCGCATCACATCCCGGCGCACCACCATGACGACCTTGCGGGCGAACTTGGTGAGGAAGGAGGCCTCTTCGCAGGCGGTATCTCCACCGCCCACCACGTAGACCAGCTTCTCCTTGAAGAAGAAACCGTCGCAGGTGGCGCAGGCGGAAACGCCACGGCCCTGCAGGGCCAGTTCATTGGGCAGGCCCAGGTACTGGGCCGAGGCACCGGTGCTGATGATGAGGGTGTTGCACTTGTAACTGTTGCCGGCGGTGGTGGAGACGGTGAAGGGCCGCTTGCTCAAGTCCACCTTGTCGGCATGCTCCTGGATGACCTTGGTGCCGAAGCGCTCCGCCTGCTTCTTGAACATCTCCATCATGTCCGGGCCCATGACTCCTTCCGGGAAGCCCGGATAGTTTTCCACGTCGGTGGTGGTGGTGAGTTGGCCACCGGGTTCGTGACCGGCGAGCACCACTGGTTCCATGTTGGCGCGGGCGGTGTAGATGGCGGCGGTGTAACCGGCGGGGCCGGTTCCCAAGATCAGGGTCTTCAGGACTTCAGACATAGCAGTGCAAGGATGGGATGGGAGAGGGGTAGAAAGGTAGAAAGGGGGGCGGGAAACTTAGCCGCCGGCCCGGGTTACCTCCAGTGCTATGCCAATGCTAACCCAAGATGCTCTGCGCCTGGGCCGCCGGATCGCTGGCGGAGGTCAGCTCGCGGAACAGGGCTTCCAGTTTCTGGTTGTCGCCGCTGCTCTGCTGGCGTAATTCCGCCATGCTGCCCAGGGCCAAGAGCTTACCGCGCTCCAGGATGGCGACCCGGTGGGCCACGGTCTCCACCACATCCAGCATGTGGCTGCAGTAGAGGACGGCGCCGCCGCGCTGGGCGAACTGGCCCAGGAGTTCCTTCAGCACCAGGGTGGTCTCCACGTCCAGGCCGCTCAGGGGCTCATCCAGCACCAGGGCCCTGGGCTCGGTGATCAGGGCGGAGGAGATCACCACCTTTTGCAGCATGCCCTTGCTGAAATTGACCATGGGGTCGTGCCGCCGTGGATACAGGCCGAAGCCATCCAGCAGGCGCTGGCAGGAGGCGGCAATGCGCTCCTCCGGCAGGTCATAGAGCCGGGCTTTCAGGCTGAGGTATTCTATGGGCGTCAGGCTGTCGTAGACGTTGGCGACCTCCGGCACGTAGGCCAGGAGGCGGCGGGCCTTGGGGCCATGGTTGATGGCGTCCACCCCGTCGATGAGGATCTGGCCCTGGTCCGGCTTCTCCAGGCCCACCATGCAGTGCACGGTGGTGCTCTTGCCGGCGCCATTGGGGCCCAACAGCGCCAGGACTTCGCCGGGGGCCACCTGGAAGCTGAGGTCGTCCACCGCCTGCAGTGAGCCGAAGGATTTGCGCAAGCCTTGCACCTGAATCATGGGGACAATTTATACCTGATGAATGGCGCGGTCAGGGCGGTGATTTTTCAACCGATGCAGGGCCGGGAGCCGTAGGTTGGGGATAATGAATGTTGCTCAGCTGCTGCCAACCCTCTCCCTTGCCTTGGCCTTGCCCTCCCTGCTGCCAGCCCAGGAGTCAGCCCAGACGCCGGAGCAGACGCCGGACTATGACCTGGTGAATGCCTTCCCCAGCCAGAAGTCCTTCAAGCGACCGGTGTATCTGGACCATCATGCCAGCGACCCGGGGCAGTACTACGTGGTGGAGCAGGCAGGCATGATCTACCGCATTACTCAGAGTGGCGGGAGCAAACGGCAGGTGTTTCTGGACTGGCAGGAAAAGACCCTGAGTCCCAGCTCCAAACCCCAGGGTCACAATGAAGAGGGTCTGTTGGGCTTCGCCTTTGATGTGGACTTTGCCAACAACGGCTTTGTCTACATCTACTATTCCCAGGTCACCGGCAACAAGATGATGAAGAGGGGTAAGCGGGAGTTCAAAGTGCTCACCCGCGAGTCGGTGATCTCGCGCCTGGGCACGGAGAAGAAGGATGGCGAACTGAAGGCCCTGCCCGACTCCGAACTGGTGTTGCTCAAGGTGGAGCAACCCTATGGCAACCACAACGGTGGCACCATTTTGGTTGGCGCTGATGGCATGCTCTACATTGCCTTGGGTGATGGGGGCTGGGCCAACGATCCCCACGACCATGGGCAGGATCTACAAACCTTGTTGGCAACCATCCTGCGCGTTGATGTGCGCGGTGCCACCGCTGAGCAGCCCTACCGTATTCCCGCAGACAATCCCTTCGTGGATAACAAGGATGCCCGGGGCGAAATCTGGGCCTATGGCCTGCGCAATGTGTGGCGCTTCAGTTTTGATCGCGAAACACAAGAGATGTGGTGCGGGGATGTGGGGCAGAACCTGTGGGAAGAGGTGGACCGCATTGTCAAGGGCGGCAACTACGGTTGGAACCTGATGGAGGCAAAGCATCTCTTCGGCAAAACAAAGAAGGCCGACCTACCCAAGGATCTCATCGCACCGGTGGCTGAGTATCCCCGCAAGGATGGCCTGTCGGTGACAGGTGGTTATGTCTACCGGGGGACAAAGCATCCCGAGTTGCAAGGCCAGTACGTCTATGGTGACTTTGTCAGCGGGCGCGTGTGGGCAGTGCGGGAAGATCGGCAGGATGGCAAGCACGCAGTGACCCAGTTGCTCCATCGTCAGGGTTTGATGATTGCCTCTTTCGCCCAGGAACCGGACGGCGAGTTACTGGTCCTGGCCTTTGACGGTAAAATCTACCGTTTGGTCAAGAAGGCGTCGTAGCAGGCTATGGAAGGATATTCCGCACCCAGGCGAAGGTCTTGAGCCCTGCCCCTCCGAGAGTAATAGTGATACGAATCATTTTCGGTGCCGTCGTAGTACCTATTGCTGTGGCATTGGGTGCAGTTCATGTTGCCATGTGGGCTGAGGCCTTCGGTGATGGTCCGCCGTACTTCGGCTGTACCAGGAATATGGACAAGTGGATCCATCCCATTCCAAACCTCGCACTGCTGGATATCACTGTTTCTCTGTGCACGTTCATGCTGTGGAAATTGATGCACAAGCGCATTTAGAAGGCGGGCTGATCGCCGGATTAATCCTGCTCTCCCCTCAGGGTTCCGGCAGTGATGGATTGGATTGATGGATAGAATTGACCAGTCGGCTTTTGGCGGCAAGTTTCAGGTTTGGACTTCTTGCCCGCTAACAATGCGCTTCATTGCTACTGGGGAATGCGTGTGTGCAGAACTGGGAATAGAGGATTTGGGATGGGGATGGGTTGTGGAGAGGGGAGTTAGTGATGGAATGTTTAACGGATTGGTTTGACCAGTCTGCTGCAGGCAGCGATATTTCGCTTTGGACTACCTGTTCGACCCTCTGGGTCTGCTGAGGCGTGAGGTTGGGGCATGAGAAGATGAAGACAGCTATCATTATTGGCGTGGTATTTTCGGTCTGCGTGCTTGTCGGGTGTGGGCGAAAGACCGAGCCCCAGGTGCACCGCGAGATTGTGCGAGCGGCCCTCCTTCGGCTCCTCTCGCGACCATCTGGAGCATTCGTCATTATTGAAGCCGCCCCGTCTGGCAAGTTCGTGCAGGTTGCCGGGTCAAAGGGAGAGCCTCTCCTTCTCGACCTACCGTCCCAGACCCTCTCGCCGGAGGAAAAGATAAAGGCAAAGGCTGTGTTCACAGACCTTGGCTATCCAGGTCCCGAGGCATATCAGACTCAAGATTACCCCGGCGGCCCGCCCGCCGGAGAACAAGTGAGTTATATTGTGAAGTTTGAACAGGATGTCGACAAAGCAACAGAACTTGTTTTGGCTGTTCTCCACCGAGTCTATGGACTCGACGAGAATTCCAAGTTGAAACTAACAGAAGAATAGGCTGTAAGAACAGCCCGGCCTTCAATCAGAGTAGGTGCCAACCTGACCTGGTTTGCGCAGCATCTTGTCCACTTCGCCCTGGTGTGTCTCTTCGGCGGCAATCATTTCCCGCGCGTACTCCTCAAGTAAAACTGATTGACCCTCCACCAGGCCTAGCCTGGACTATTCATGAATAGGTAAACCGCGGACTGTGGATCATTCGTACTAAGTGGTAACTACACGCTACTTGGAACAAACGACACCACAATCCGCATGGCCAAGCCTACTCAACAGTCTGTTATTCTTCCAGACATCGCCAAGAAGTCCGTCGTCCCCATCTTTGACGCAGAAGGACAAAGCTCCGATGGCGGTGCAATCCTGCTTGGCCAGCTCGATCAGCAACTCGGCCTGACCAGCGGACTTGCAGCTCAATTTTGCGATCGACGCAATCCGGGCCGCACAACACACGACTTTTTGACGATTCTCCGGCAACGTGTGTTTTCCATCGCCATGGGCTACAGCGATGGCAACGACGCAGCCAAAATGGCAAATGACCCGATCCTGAAAATGATCAGCGGCATGGATGCACTTGGCGAAGATCAGCTGGCATCGCAACCGACGTTATCCCGGTTTGAAAACATGCCCACGGCAAAAGAGGCTGTACAAGCCACACGTTGGCTGGAGAAGAAAGCTATTGGTCTGCTCAAGAAGCGTCATCGGCGACCAAAGCGCATCACCATCGACTTTGATTCCACTGACGATCCCACCCATGGTCAGCAAGCATTCAGCTTTTTCAATGGCTACTACGACACCTGGTGTTTCCATCCTCTCCTTGGCTTTTTGTCAGTGGATGGTCATCCAGATCAATTTCTCTTCTCCGCTCGGCTTCGACCAGGGAACTCAACGGCAAACCGAGGATGCATTCCATTGTTGCAGCGGACGGTCGCCGAGCTCAGGTACCGATTCCCGAAAGCAAAGATTCGTGTACGGTTAGATGGCGGCTTTGCAAACCCAAGGATCATCGCTGCGCTTGAAGATCTAAAAGTCGAGTATGTGGTCGCAATGGCCAGCAACAGCGTCCTCAAAGCGAAAGCCAAGGATTGGATGACCATGGCCCAGACGCTCTCTGCTCGCCAAAACGAATCCATCCAACTCTTTGGAGAGGCTGCTTACCGTGCAAAGTCATGGAATCGCGAGCGGAGGGTCATCCTCAAAGCTGAGGTGCTGCAGTATGAAGGAAGAAGTGCAAAGTCGAATCCTCGATTTGTGATCACCAATCTTCGGCACACACCGGAAAACGTGTACAAGATCTATCGTGGTCGAGGTGATTCCGAGAACCGCATCAAAGAACTACTGCATGATCTCGACATTGATCGCACAAGCTGCTCAAGCTACATCGCCAATCAATTCCGAGTATTGATGACGGCTACGGCGTATCTGCTCTACCAGGAGCTGCGCTGGCGCCTTCGTCGGACTGATGCAGGCCGCACCCAGGTAGGGCGATTTCGGGAAATGTTGATCAAGGTCGCAGCTCGCGTACAAGAATCAGTGCGTCGGGTAGTGGTCCATCTGCCGAAATGTTATCCATGGGTAGAATTGTGGGAGCGTGCAGCATGTGCTGTCAGTGCTCGCGGTAGACCAAAGACGGCGTAGCGCCGAATGGAATCCAACTGCATCGCATCTACTGCGCCACGGGACTGTACGGAGGTGGCCATTCCGGCGATATTTCAGGCCCATGGACCTTTGCCAACGCTCACTTCAGAGTGTCGAAAGCAAATCCCCTTGATTCTTCACCATGCCGGCCAGCAAGGACCAAAAAATCGCGATCAACAGCACACTCGTGAATAGTCCGGGCTAGCAGTTCCTTATAAGTTTCAAGCGACCCCCGTTCGTGCTCCATGGATTCGCGCAGGATGTCGCCGATGTCGTGCTTGTGGGTCTCCAACAGGGGGCCGATGGACAGCGACGGATGTTCGCCAAAGTGGGTGATCATCTCCCCCGCCCGCCGGGCATGGGCCAAAGACTCGTCAGCCTGGCCCTGCATCCAGGAAACGATGGGGATCCGGTTGTAGCCGTAGATCATCAACGCGTAATTGGGTGTAGCGCACCACGCCGGCCAGCTCCAGCTCCAGGATCTTGTTGAGGTGGGTGAGCACAGCCTGCTTGTCTAGATTGTTGGTCATAGGGTCCTTCCTTGTTTGATTCCGGGGATCAAGAGCAGCCCAGGGAATGCGGGGCATCGGTCCAACTCAGGTTCTTTCCAGTCCGGCATTCTATCTGTGATTCACTGCCGCTTTCAGCCCCTTTGGAATAGACCGGCCTAGAAATCTGCCTGCAGGGTGAAGATCAAATTGAAGCCCGGCTCTTGCAGGCCCGAATCCATGACCCGGTAGTCCAGATCGCCCATGTTTTCCAAGGCCAGGGATGCCTTCAGGTGTTGGTTGAAGCGACACCAGCCTCGCAGCCCAAGAGTGGCAAAGCCAGGTAGACCATCGGGGGGAATGCGTTGGCTGTTGTTGGCATCCGCTTCCGTATAGCGACTGGGCTTCACGTGGTAGGCCATGCGGGAAAACATTTCCGCACCCATGTCTTGCAATGGATGCTGCCAGCGGAGACCCAGCAGTCCACTCAGCGGTGGCATGGCCTTGGGGCGATCCCGGATCTGCAAGCCTGCATCATTGATCTGGTCCACCCGGCCATCCACGTAGTCCATAAAGCCAAAGACCTGCCAGTCATCCAGACAGACTGACGACAGGTTCAAGGCAGCTTCCAGTTCAAAGCCGGCATACCAACCATCGCCCACATTGGCCTTGCTGACTTCTGGATCGCCGGCCACCAGATTGCCGGTGCGGAAACGGGAGATTTGATCCCGCACCAGAGTGTAGAAGCCGGTGCCGGAAAGACTCAGGCTGCCGTCGTCGTAGCGGGCGCCAGCCTCAAGGTTGTAGTAGAGCTCCGGATCCAGACCTGCGGCGGGGATTTCCCGTTCGCCGGAGCGGGCAATGTCGAAGCGGGTGGTGTCCGCCAGGTTGGGAGCGCGAAAGCCCTGGGACAGGCCGGTGAACAGCCGCAGGCTGTTGTTGGTTTTGTGCAGCAGGCGCAGGTTGCCGGTCAGCGCATGCCAGTGGTCGGAGATGTGATCCACCGAGGAGCTGTCGCCGGGCACGTCCACATCGTCGGCGCTCAGGTTGATGTAGCTCCAGCGCAGACCAAAGATCAGTTGTAGATCATCGGCAAGCTCAGTGGTCTGTTGAGCGTAGGCGCCCAGCGAGTCGTATTCCGCATCGCCGGCCACCGTGCCCCGGTTACGGCTGCTGCGAAAGCTGCCGTCCGGATTGAAGTCGCGGAATTCTGAATCCACAAAGTCCTTGTACCAGTCCAGGCCGTAGACCAATTCGCCCCAGCCATTGCCGCTGACGAATTGCGCTAACAGGGCCAGGGTTTTCACCCGGGTGACATTGAACTCCCGCACCAGGCTTGCGCGCAGGCGATCTTCCCGCTCATAGCGATCCTTGAAGGCGGTGGTGGCAGTGAAGCTGTCAAAGAAGCTGCCGGCCAGGACTTCCCACTGCAGGTAATAAAGCTGCCGGCGATGGTCATGCTGCCGCAGAAGGTCGTTGCCCGAAGTCAAGCCGCGCCAGCTCACGTTGTCCACCGTGGAGTGGGTGCGGGGCACATCCTGCAGATGGTTTTGCTGCAATGCGAAGGACAGCCGTTGGTGTTCAGCGGGGCGGAAGCTCAGCTTCACATCGCCGTCTCGTTCGCGATAGCCCGTCTCATGCAAGCGTCCCACATCCTGGCCGGCTTCCAGGTCGCCAAAGTCCCGATAGGTGAAGCCCGCATGCCAGCCGAAGTCCTCTCCCAGGTTGCCCTGGCTTTCACTGCGGTGGATGAAGGAGTGTTCCGCCGAGGCGTAGCGCAGCAGGACCATGCCGTTGGCATGCACGCCGGGACTGAATTCTTCCCGCTGCTTTTGCAGGCCATGGCCAACACCAGCGACGGCGTCCGAGCCCCAGAGCACGGAGGCTGGCCCACGGACAATTTCCAGACGCTGCAGGGCCATGGGGTCCACGTGGTTCCAATACTCCACATTGCCGGAGCGCCAGGTGGAGTCGTTGATGCGGATGCCATCCACCAACAGCAGGGTCTGGAATCCAGTCTGCCCGCGAATCTTGGGCGAACCCTGGCCGTGGGCGGTTTTCTGCACCGAAATGCCGGGCAGCTGGCGCAGGGCTTCCGGGGTGCTGCGGGTCTGCAGCCGGCCCGCCAGGTCCAGGCTTGAAAGCAGGGAGGCAAAATACGGCAGATCGAAGGGGTCTTGCTGGGCCCGGGTGGCGGTGACCACCACCGTGTGGGTGGGTGGCGGATCCTGTTTCTGGCTCTCCTGACCCTCGGCGTCCCCCTGAGCCGGCAAAGGGCCCAGGAGCAAGAAGGGGCCCAGGAGCAAGAAGCCGAGCAGGCTGCAGCGGTAGAGAAAGGGGAGATGCGTCACAGGGGATCTTTCTGATAAGTTTTGGGTCAACCGCTGGTCTTCGAAGTCGTTGTTCCCGCCGTGTCCTGATCCTACATGCAGATCCGATTCCTCAGCGCCGCCATACTCATACACGGCAGCCTTATCGTAGGGCTAGTCTATGGGGTTCAGTCTGGCCTGGAAAATTCCCAGCAGCCGGCTCGCCTGCACATTCTGCCGGTGCAGGAGCGGTGGGAGATGCAGCAGATCCAGGTGGCGGAGCTGCCCAGGGATTTCCAGCTGCAGCCCCATGCGGCCCCTATGCCGGACCCGCTAGTGGAAGAAATGCCAGCAGAAGCGGAACCAGTGGAAGAGGATCCGGAGGCCACACTTCCTCCAGCCCCAGAGTCCAAGGACATGCCAGCCCAGGTCTGGTTGATGCCGCTGCCAAAGACGCAGCCCGCCCAGCCCCAGCCGGCCGAGCCCCAGCCTCCACAACCAATGGTGCAGGCCGAACCCTTGCAGGAGCAGAATCGGGCGCCGGACTATCCACCCCGCGCCCTGCGTCTGGGGATGGAGGGGGAGGTGATCCTGCTGGTGCAGGTGGACCGCATGGGGCGAGCGCAGCAGGTGCAATTGCTGCAGTCATGTGGCAGCACAGCACCGCAGCGGGAGATGGATCGAGCCGCCATCCAAGCGGTGCAGGCCTGGAAGTTCCGTCCCGCCACCCTTGCTGGTGAACCGGTGGACACCCAGCTGCGGCTGCGGGTGCTGTATCGCATCCAGGGTACCCGGGTGCAGATATTAGCTGGCCTTTAGAAGTCCTGCCTAATCCTTGCCCTGGCGGATCATGCCGTCGAACTGCTTGTAGATTCTTTCCCAGGTGAAGTTCTGGCGAATGAAGGCGGCGGCCCGCTCACCCATGTCCCGGGCCTTTTGGGGTGAGTCCCAGAACCCGCAGATGGCGGCGGTGGTGTCTGCCGGCGAATCCACCACGCAGAGGGTGTCGGCGGGCACCGGTCCCAAGCCCTGGGCCGCCTGACTGGAGGTAACCACAGGCAGGCCCATGCTCATGGCTTCCAGCACCTTGTTCTGCACGCCGCGGCCCAAGTGAATGGGGGCGATGGCCACAGTGGCTTGATTGAAATAGGGCGGCGTCACCGGCACCCGGCCGGTCACCGTGATGCCCTGCTTGCCATCCAACTCCAGCATGCTGGAGCTGGGGCGACTGCCCACCACCAGCAGGCGAGCATCCGCAAAGCGCTGCCGGATCTGCGGCCAACACTCCCGCACAAACCATTGGATGGCTTCCACATTGGGTTGGTATTCCATCACCCCGGTGAAGATCAGGGTGTGTGGGTGGCGCTTGGTGCCGTTGTCACTGGCGAAGTGCTGGATGTCGACGCCGTTGGGCAGCACCAGAGGTGTGACACCGGAGATCTTGGCTTCAAACAAATCCTTCTCCACCTGCGAGACGACCAGGGAGTGATCAAACAGCCTGGCGATCCTGGTTTCGAACTGCAGCAGCAAGCGCGCTTCGCGGCCGTAGATCCAGCGCCCCAAGGGGCCGGAATGCTCGGCATATTGCAGCCACTTGTCCGAGTCCAATTCGGCAAAGTGCATGAGGCGCAGACTGTCGCTGCTACCCATGGCGTACTGCGCCATGGAGGATGAGTAGACAAAGATGACATCTGGCGGTGATTCTCGCAGCCAGCGCCGCACGGTCCGGTACAGGCGGTAGCTGTGGAAGAAGGGCATGGTCATTGCCTGGCCGGTGCAAAGGGCGCGCAGGCTGAGCAATTTGCGGATGGGGCGGGTGATCTTCGGCGCACAGATGTCCGTCACCGACTTTGCCAGACCTGCCGCCGCCTCCACGTCAGCGGCGTTTTCCGCCAGACAACCCACCCTCACCTCGGCGCCCTGGGCGAGGAGGTGGTGCAGCAGGTGGTAGGTGGTGATTCGGTCCCCCCTATCGGGGGGACTGGGCACGCGGTGGCAGAGAAACAGGACCTTCACCCCCTTCTCGTAAACGCCAGGCCGCAAGTTCTCAAGGCAATCACCATTGATCTCGATAAGAGGGCGGGGGAACCAGGTCCATGTCCGATACCGCTGCAAAATCCAACAACATCCTGAGTCTGATCAACAAGACTCTAGAACTGCCCACCTTGCCGGAGGTGCTGACCAAGCTGAATCAGGTCATCGCCGATCCTGAATCATCAGTAGATGATGTGGCCAAGGTCATCTCTACCGATCCGGCGGTGGCCACCAACATCCTGCGGATTGTGAACTCTGCCTACTATGGCCTGCAGGTGCGGGTTTCTTCGGTCAACCTGGCGGTTTCCATCATGGGCTTCTCCGTCACCAAGAAGGTGGCCACCAAGGCGGCGGTGTTCAGTCTGTTCGACAAGAAGAAGAAAAAGCTGGTGGAACTGCCCAACTTCGCCCTGGCGGATTTTTGGATGCATTCCATCTTCACCGGCATCGTTGCCCGGGTCTTGGGTTCGAAGTCTGATGTCTTCACCGACAGCCATGGAGAAGACCTATATATCTGCGGACTGCTGCACGACATTGGCAAGATCATCTTGTTGGAGAACGAGCCGGAGAGCTATGGCAAGGTGTTGGCAAAGGCCGCCGAAGCCGGTCGGGCTGAAGTGGAATACGAAACGGAATTGATGGGCTTCAGCCACGCCGACGTGGGCTCCGTGTTGGCCATCAAGTGGTTCCTGCCGGAAGATCTGACCATTGCCATCCGCTACCACCATTCACCCTCCAAGGATCCCTTCCATCGATCCTTGTCATCCCTGATTCACCTGGCGGACCGGGTGGCCTGGGATCAAGGTATGCCTTCGGTGCAAGGTTTACCGGTGGCTGCATTGGATGACCAGGTCTGGGAGCAGGTTGGCTTGACGGTGGAGCAAGTGGCGGAGCATCTGCCTGAGATCCAGGAAGAGTTCAACAGCACGGAAATGCCCTGGTAGCCAAGTAGCTTGTCAGCTGCTTTTGCGCAGCAGCTGGTTGCGGAAATCCGCACGCTCTTCCTTGGAAGTGCCAACCCAGAGGCCAATGAAGATGGCAGGGATGGCGATGGCTGCACACTTCAGCAGAAAAAAGCCCCAGTTCGCCGCCGGCATCCAAGGATCCAGGGCATAAAAGCAGATGCCCATGCAGACCATCAAGGTGAGGCCGCCGCGGGGAACGATGGCGTAGGTCTGCCAGAAGGAGACCGATAGCCGTCGCATGAGGAAGTGGGGCAGGATCCACAGCTGGAACACCACCGTCGGAATCAATGTGCCCAGGATGACGCCAAATAGTCCGTAGTAGCGGATCAGGATCAGGCTCAACAACAGATTGCAGATGGCTTCGGCCAGGGACACCTTGGCCACGATGTTGACTTCTCGCATGCCAAACAGAATCTGTCGGCCTACGGCCATGTTGGTGCGCAACAGGGTAGCCAGCGCCAGCAGCACCAAGATGGAAGTGCCGGACATCAGGGTTTCGCCAGGAATGATTCCTTCACCGCTTGCATGACCCGCAGGTGCCCACAGGCTTAGAAAGTCGCGGCCCATGAACATCAGGCCGCCGGCGATGAGGCCGGTGAGGAGGAACATGCCGCGGCTGCCCTTGAGCCAGAGCCGTTGCAGGGCCGGGCGGTCACCGCGGGCATCACAGGCAATGGCGTAGGGCGTGAGAGTCCAGACCACCGCGTTGATCATCTGCAGGAAATAGGGGATGAGCTTGGAGCTAAGCTCATAGTGGGTGACATAGGTGGCGGCGATGGCTGTGGTCACCGGCAGGGCGAAGCCAATGATCACCACGTCGGTGGTATAGATCAATCTGTCGGCGACGCTGGCCAAAAAACTAGCCACACCAAACTTGCTCAATTCCTTGCATGCGGCGGTGCTGAAGGAGCGGAGCTTGATGTGCAGGCCCGGCAGGAGTTGGTAGGCCAGGACCACCCGCACAATGTTGGCCAGGGTGATGGTGCTGGCGTTGACAATGGCCAGGCCCAGCAGTCCATGGCCTTCGGTCAACACATAATAAAGCAGGCCGGCGGAGAGCAGGCGTTCGCCGATGACGATGCCGTTGCTGATGTCAAAGCGACGGCGGGCAAAAGTTGCGGTGCCAAAGGCGGAAAGTGGCAGCGCCAGCGCCGCGCTCAAACCGGTGATGAGGATGACCCAGTAGGAATCCTGCACCATCTGCGGGTTGATGCTCTGTTGGTCTGATGTCCCATGACCACTGTCTTGCAGGTAGGTGGGGGCGAACTCCGCCGCCAATACTGAAATGCCCAGGATGAGCAGGGCGATGCCGGAAAGCATGATGACCGCAGAGCTGAGCGTCTTGTTGACGCTGCTCATGTCGTTCTGGGTCCAATAGCGGGTCACATACTGGCTGACCGCACCGCGCACGCCCACGTCCATCAGGCCGTAGTAGCCCGTCAGGGAGACAATCAAGATCCACAGGCCATATGCCACCGTCCCCAACTGGGTGACGATGAAGGGAGTCATCACTAGAGCGACCAGGGCGGTGACGGCATAGCCCGTGGTGTTGCTCAGGATGTTGCTGCGAATGGATTTGGTGAAGGCCATGAAGTGAGGGCGGGCAAAGCTAAGGCTTGGATTGCCCGGGTGCCACAGAAGGGAGGGCACAAATTGTTGCAAACTCGTGGTTTCGGGCGGTAGTCTCGCTGCGCATGCGCATCGGCATCGTCAGTTACTACGCGCCACCGCAAAAGGCGGTGGCCTCGCACCGGGTGCTGCGCATGACCCGGGCATTGCTGGCGGCGGGGCATGAAGTGCATTGGATCACAGCGGATACCACTGGCATGGTGGATTTAGATGCCAGTTTGCGGTCCTTGGTACCGTCGAAGGTGGTGCAGCATCCCTTGTCCGGACAAGCTCTGGTGACGAAACCAGTGGCGGCCAACTTCTGCGAGAAGATCCTGCGCAGCCTGGCCTTCTCCCTGCCGCGTTATTTTCCCCTGCCCGATGGCTTCCTGGCCTGGGCCTGGGCGCTACGGCGCAAGTTGCCAAAGATCCTCCGGGCCAACCAGATTGAAGCGGTGCTGCTTTGCTGCAGTCCGCATACCCAGATCCTCAGCCTGCCGCAGTTGCGGCGCAAGCTACCCGAGCTTGCTATCTATGTGGACTACCGTGACCTGTGCACTGGCAACCCCTGGAACCGCAAGGGAGATCAAGCCTGGGAGGATCGTTTGTGTCGGTTGGAGCGGCGCATGTTGGCGCACTGTGACGCTTTGTTTGTCAATAGCGAACAAGCCCGCCAGGCCTTCCTGGATACGGTGGGTCCCATTGCCGGAGTCACTGTACAAGTGATGCGCAACACGGCGGACTATGCGGTGGCTGCAGAACTGGCGGAACAAAGTCCCTTGCCAGATTTGGCTGAGGGCTGCCACCTGGGTTTTTTCGGGACCCTGTTTCCCCGTCGTCGTCTCTGGCCACTGCTTGCTGCTCTGCAACAAATGCCAGCGGAGGAACGCCGACAGATTCAATTGCATGTGTACTGTGACGCGGGGGATTCGGCCAAGCTGTTGGCGGAGGACTGCGGCAAGTTGGATGCTGATCTGGCAGCACAGGTGCATCGCTATGACTACCTGCCCTATGCCCAGGCTCTGCGAACCATGCAGGCCATGGATGCCCTGGTGCTGATCAACGGTGCCGAGGCCCAGGACGCCATCTTCATCCCCGGCAAGATCTACGACTACTTCATGGCCCGGCGACCGATCTTGTTCATGGGCCATCCCGGTGAAGCCAGGAACCTGGTCGCTGAGGCCTATGGCCAGGAGTGGGTGTTCCAGCATGGCGATGGGGCAGGGGTGGCTGCATGCCTGGGCTCCTTGTTGCGGCGCTCCATTCCAGCCATGCCAGTGCAGGAATCTTTCCAACCTGGGATGACTTTTGCCCCCTTGTTGCAGCTGCTAGAATTCCATAAGTAGTTGCAATAGAATGGCTTGTATAGATTCAACAAGGCAGGGCCGGGGCCCTGGACGCCGACTTTCGGGGATGACGGACTGGGCTTCCCTGCTATAGTCCGCCGCCCTTTATGACCACCTTAGCTTCCCCTGAGAATCTGCTTCCCATGGAGATCACGGACATCCCCACCGAGGGTTACCAGCGCGTAGTGCGCGCCAAAGACCCGGAATCTGGCCTGCATGCCATCATCTCAGTGCACGACACCACCCTGGGACCAGCCCTGGGTGGCCTGCGCATGTGGCCCTATCCTGCAGAGAAGGACGCCCTGTTTGATGTACTCCGCCTGTCCAAGGGCATGAGCTACAAGTCCGCTGTGGCCCAGACTGGTCTGGGTGGTGGCAAGGCGGTGATCATCGGCGATCCCAAGGTAAGCAAGTCGGAGGCGCTGTATCTGGCCATGGGTCGTTTCATCGACAGCTTGGATGGTCTCTACATCACTGCTGAAGACGTCAACACCACCATCCAGGATCTGGAGATCGTTCGTCGTGCCACCAAGTATGTCACTGGACTCTCGGAAGCTGACGGTGGTAGTGGCAATCCTTCGCCTTACACCGCCTACGGTGTCTACCTGGGTGTGCGGGCGGCTTTGGGTTGGAAGTTTGGCAATGATGACCCGAAGGGTCGCAGCTTTGCGGTGCAGGGTGTTGGAGCGGTGGGCTCGATCCTCTGCGAACGCCTGGCCGAGGCCGGCGGCAAGTTGTTCATCTATGACCGTAACGAGCATAAGGTGCAGGCCTTGGTGGATTCACTGGGTGCGGTGGCGGTGAAGGAAGATGAGATCATGCAGTTGGATGTGGATGTGTTTGCGCCCTGTGCTTTGGGTGCCATCATCGACGATGAAACCTTGCCCACCCTGGGTTGCAAGATCCTGGCCGGTGCTGCCAACAATCCTCTGCTGGAGCCTCGCCATGGCGAAGACCTGGTGAAGCGTGACATTCTCTACGCGCCTGACTACGTCATCAACGCCGGTGGCATCATCAATGTGGGTTGCGAAGTTGCGCCCGGTGGCTACGACAAGGCAGAGAGCCTGCGTCGCATTGAGCGCATCCCGCAGGCGCTGCGCGAACTCTGGACCATCGCCAAAGATGAGAACATCGCTCCCAATGAGGCTTCCAACCGTTTGGCCAAGAACATCATTGCTGAAGCCAAGCGCCGGAAAGCCTAGAAGGCTTTGCTGAGTTGGGAGACTTGCTGAGCAGGGCAGCGTGAGCTGCGGGCTGTTCCTGTACGAACTGAGGAATGAGGCCTTCAGCTTTGCAGCGCCCTGATCTTTTCCTCTCGCTGCAGGGGCTCATCCCCAAGAAGTTGGCGGCCCTGGGGGCAGGTGTTCAAGGGCAGTATCTACACAAGGTTTTGTGCAGATGATGGTTATGCAACTCCTAATCTACTCCTAATTGTTCCTAAATTAGGAGTTGGTGAGCTGTCTGAGCCAGCAAGGATCCAAGTTTCATCTTTGCCTGGTGGGGGTGAAGATGCCGGGATTTAGGGAGAAGGGGATTGCATGCGGTGGCGAGTAAGTGCAGTGGCTGCATGGCTGGAATGAGCTGTCGGATGGGCACTTGGGGCGCCAATAGCTGAAGGAATATTGGCTGGAACAGCGGGCTGTCCGCAGGAATCCTGAAAAATACCTACATTGGCTGTCACGATAGGGGCCCCCCAATTCCCTGTAGGCACCATGACGGTTACCCCGAACAAAGTGGACCAGGCCTTCGTCCTTTACCAGCAGACGAACAACCCCGAACTCCTGGCAGAGGTGTTTGATGGCACAGTGGTGGCTTTACAGCGCTTGAGTCACCACCTGACGCCGGACTTCAACGTGGCCGACGACTTGCTGCAGGCCACCTTCCTCACCGCCATTGAGTGCCGCCAGGACTACAAGGCGGAAGCTCGCGTGTTGTCTTGGCTGTTCGGCATCATGGTGAACCATGCTCGGGTGTTGCGCCGTTCTTCGGGACGCATCCTGGCCTCCGGCCCTTCCCTTGAAGATGTGGATTCCCTCCTACAGTCGAAGCAAACCAGCCCACAGGAAAACCTGGAGCGGAAGGAGTTGTCCGAGGCGGTGGAGGAGGCCATCGGCAAAATGTCTGAGCTGTACCACCCGGTATTGAATCTGCATCTGCGCTATGGCTTGTCTGCCTCGGAGATCGGGGTGAACCTTCGCCGCACCCCGGTAACGGTTCGTAAGCAACTGGAGCGCGGTTTGGATTTGCTGCGCAAGGCACTCCCCTCCAGCTTGATCGCTGGCACGGTGGTGTTGACCACAAAGGTTAATGGTGTCGCTGCCATGCGTGAAGTGGTGCTTGGTAAGGCTACTACTGTGGCTGCCGAAGCCGCATCGGCTTCGTCGGTTCTTGGCCTGGGCAAGTTTGGCCTGTGGATTGCTGCCGGAACCCTGACGGCAGCCGCTCTGGCGCTGACCCTCTACGCCCCCGATAAAGGGCAAGTGACCTTTGATGAACTTCCCCCAAAGGCTGTGACGCATGTCGTGGCCCCCAAGGGATCCGTGGATTCTCCTGCGACCGCTTCGGCGGCACTGCAAGCGGATCCTTTCTCCCCGTCAACACGTGTGTTGATGGCGATTTCTAACCCTGTTTCCCCTGCGCCAGGAGGCGCCAATAACATGAATGCAAATAAAACCCCTCCTTCCTCCATCTCCCATAACCTGGGCGTCCCAGCCCTGCTGCTGGGGGCCATGACTTTGCTTCCGGCCGTGGGTCAAGGCCAAAGCGTGGTCTATTACCACAATGGTGAGACCGCGAGTGACCTCCAGGGCTCTGTCGTGAGCGACGCCGGTGATGTGAATCTTGATGGCACCCCCGACTTCGTTACGGGTGCGTATGGCTATGACGTGGATCCCCTCGGGCCGGATGGTACGGATGGCATGATAGACCCTGATGGAACTCCGTGGACCGGCGACGAGTACACCGATGACCTCGATGACAATGGCCGTGTGTATGTGGTTTCCGGCAAGGACGGTACGACGCTTTATACTTTCGATGGCGAGGCCGCGGGTAACTCCCTGGGTGCCTCCGTGAGCGGAGCCGGCGATGTGAACTTTGATGGCTTCCCCGACATCGTGGCCGGTGGGACTGGCTATGATGTGGATCCCGACGGCACTCCGGGCAGCGGCGACGAGCTCTCTTTTGCTGGCCGTGTGTATGTGTTTTCCGGCAAGGACGGCACGACGCTGTTGACCGTCGATGGCGAGGCCGCGGGTGACGCCATGGGCGGCTCCGTGAGCGATGCCGGCGATGTGAACTTGGATAACTACCCCGACATCGTGGCCGGTACGCGTTGGCATTCCCCCGATCCCGACGGCACTCCGGGCAGCGGCGACGAGATCCCTAATTCTGGCCGTGTGTATGTGTATTCCGGCCTTGCCGGCACGACGCTGTGGACCATGGAAGGCGAGCAGGCTTTCACGCTCTTCAGACCTTCGAATGGAAGGAACTACAGCAAGGGTGAGGGGCTGGGCAGCTCCTTGAGCGGAGCCGGGGATGTGAACCTGGATGGCACCCCCGACATCGTGGCCGGTGCGCGGAGCTGGGATGACCTCAGTGACCCGGGTGTCGCTGGCGCTGACGGTACTGCGGGCACCTATGATGACCTACAGAGCCATGGCCGGGCCTACTTGATCTCCGGCGCGTCGCTGTCCCTGACGGCGGACAAGCACCTGTTGTCGCTGAGCGTGGCCAATTCCCAGACCATGACCATCGATGCTGGTGTGGCAAATGCTGGCAAGAACTACTGGCTGTTCACCGGTTTTGCTGCCAGTGGCGACACCCCCGGTGTCACCATGGCTCCTGGTGTGGTGATCCCCCTGAATCAGCCGGATCCATTGACCAGCTTTGTCATTGGTCTCACCCAGCTGGGTGGTGGTGCTCCCACCTTTGCCGGCTGGAAGAGCACCTTGGATGGTGCGGGCATGGCTTCGCCTAGCCTGAACACCTTTGGCCCCACGCCTGCTCCTCTAGGCGTCACCCTGCACCATGCCGCCCTGGTCTACACGGCGGATGGCTGTGGTGTTGGCTGTGACACCTTCCAGTTGGGAACCAACTGGGTGCCGATGACGACCACGCCGTAAGGGCAAGGAAAGTATGAACACACCGGGGCACTGCTTCGGTTAACGCAAGGATCAGGGCTCCGCAATTGGGCGTTGGTCCTTGCGCCTTAAATCTGGCAAGGCACAAGAACAATTCTCCCTACAAACAAAGTAGCTATGCAAACTCATCAATCCCCAGGCAGCCTTCTGATTCTCCTAGTGGTATGACGCAGAATTAGTAGGCCTTTATATTAAGCCTCCCTACGCTTGCGGTGCGTAGGTATCGTTGGAGGCAAGACGATGCGCGTTGCAGTAGAGATTCAACTTACCAAGAGCGAGCGAAGCACCCTGACGAATTGGTCACGCAGTCGGAGAATTTCGGTGAGGCAAGCTCAGCGAGCCCGAATGATCCTTCTTGCCGCTGATGGCTACTCGAATGCGGATATAGCTGAGGAGATGAGGGTCAAGCGACACACTGTGGGGCGTTGGCGAAACCGCTTCAGCGAGCATCGCCTCACTGGTATAGAGAAGGACCTTCCTCGGGGAGGTCGTCCCCGTGCGAACGAGGAAGTTGAGAGTGAGATCATCCGCATGACTACGCAAGAGATCCCCGCGAACGCGACACACTGGAGCACGCGACTCCTTGCAGAGGAGATGGGAATCACGCAGTCGATGGTCCACCGCACATGGAAGGCCAACGGTCTGAAACCTCACTTGGTGAAGACGTTCAAGGTCAGCAACGATTCTCGGTTCGAAGAGAAGCTGCGCGATGTGGTAGGTCTCTACCTGAATCCACCCGAGAATGCACTCGTCTTTAGCGCGGACGAAAAGACGTCAATTCAGGCTCTCGATCGGACCCAGAAGAGCCTTCCACTGGTCAAGGGTCGATGCGGCACGATGACTCATGACTACAAGAGGAACGGAACAACCACCTTGTTCGCCGCGATCGAGTTGGGTCACGGCGAAGTGATCGCAACCTGCATGAAGCGACATCGACATCAGGAGTGGATCAAGTTCCTGAGAATGATCGACGAGCAAACTCCAGCTGAACTCGATCTGCACGTCATCGCCGACAACTACGCCACACACAAGCATGAGAAGGTTAAGCGGTGGCTGAAGCGCCATCCGCGATTCCACATGCACTTCATCCCGACAAGCAGCTCGTGGCTCAATATCGTGGAGGGGTTTTTCCGCAATCTTGATCAAAAACGCCTGAAGCGCGACGCGTTTCGCAGCGTCCCTCAACTCAAGAAAGCAATCATGGACTACATCGATAACCACAACGACGATCCGAAGCCGATTGTTTGGACCAAGGCCGCCGACGAGATCCTCGAAAAAGTCGGTCGCGCACGCGCTGCACTGAAAATGCCCCAACAGAGCGCATCACACCACTAGTTTGGAACAAAAAGTTCCGCCGGCGGGATCCTGGGTCAGGCGCAGGGCCGGCAGCAGGAAGGCATGCAGCAGGGCTTCCAGGTTTTCTGCCTGCCCTTGTTCCCGCAAGCGTTCCTGGTTCACTGGTTCACTGGTTCCAGGCGCCGGGCGAACACTGCATGGATCAGGCCTTCCTTGTTGCCGAAGTGGTAGTTCACTGCGGCCAGATTGACCTGGGCGGCGCTGGTGATGGCGCGCAGGGAAGTGGCGGACAGGTCATGCTCACTGAACAGGTGTTCCGCTGCATCCAGGATGCGTTCTTTGGTGGGGTTCAAGCAATCTCCGAGGTGTCGAACAGTCGTTTGAAACTATCGTTTAATTTCGGATCTGCAAGAGCGCAACTTCAGCTTTGTTGGTTCTTTTAACTGCCCATGTCAGTGGTCCTGCGGCCCTTCCCACCAGAACAGGGGCGAGCTGCTGCCACCGCCGGCAAGGCTGGCGCTGTCCAGGCCAGGGCTCTGCTCGAGCACGCCAATGATCGGGGCCATATCCCTAAATGCCTGCAAGTTCGTAGTTTGTGCCAGGTCAGCTGGCTGCGGCCAAGGCGAGACCACCAGCCCGGCAAGCTGCAGGCCGCGGCTGCGGGCGGCTTCCAGGCTCAGGGCTGTGTGGTTCAGGCTGCCCAGGCCAGGGCGACAGACCAGGATCAATTGGGCGTCCAGCGCCTGGCATAGATCCGCCATGTTCTGGCTTTCAGTCATCGGCACCAGCAAGCCTCCGGCCCCCTCAACCAACAGGACCTCGTGCCGGCTGGCCAGCTCTTCCGCCTGCGCCACCAGTTGCTCCCAGGGCACTGATTCATTGGCCAGGTTGGCGGCGGTGGCCGGTGCCAGGGCCAGGGGATAGCGCAGGCCTTCAATGCAGGGGGCTTCTTGTTGCGATGCCTGGCACAGCGACGCCACGAAGTCTCGATCGCCAACCTCTCCTGCATCCACGCCGGTTTGCACCGGCTTGTAGTAGGCGGCGCTGCGGCCCTGTTGCAGATGCCATTGCAGCAAGGCTGCGGCCACCACAGTCTTGCCCACGCCGGTGTCGGTGCCGCTAATGAAGTAGATCATGGCTTTCCTTGAGCGCGGTGGCGACGGCGGCGATGGCGGTTTGCACATCGGCAGCGGAATGTTCAGCGGTGACGGTGGCCCGCAACATGGCCCCATGGGCGGGAACTGCCGGGGGTCGGATGGCGGGGATCAACACACCCTGGGCAAGCAAGCGCTGGGACAGGGCCACGGCCTGCTCTGCTTCGCCCACCACCAGGGGCACGATGGCGGCAGTGGGTAGGGTCACTTTCGGGAGCAGGGCCACTTGGGAGAAGAGTGGCGCCAGACCTGTGGCCAGTTCCCTGGCGCGCAGGCATGCAAGTTGGGGCAAGTGCGGGTTCTGCTGCAACACCTGCAGGGCTGCCAGGGCGGCGGCAGTGGAAGTGGGGGCGGGGGCGGTGTCAAAAATGAAGGAGCGCGCCTTGTTGCGCAGGTAGTCGCACAGGTCTTGCCGCCCGGCAATGAAACCGCCGGCGGAGCCCAGGGCCTTGGACAGGGTGCCCATGACCAGGTCCACCTGTCCTTCCAGGCCAGCCGCCGCCACGCCGCCGCGTCCACCTGGCCCTACCACGCCGGTGGCGTGTGCCTCATCCACCATGAGCATGGCGTCCCACTGCTGACAGAGTTCATGGATGCCTTGCAGGGATGCCATGTCCCCATCCATGGAGAACACGGAATCGGTGACCACCAGGGCGCGCCGTTTGCCATTGGCCTGGCGCCAGGTGCTGAGCATCTCCGCCAACTGCGCTACATCCCCGTGGCCATAGATCTGCACCGAGGCCGGGGACAGACGGCAGCCATCGATGATGGAGGCGTGGTTGTGGGCGTCGGAGAAGATGGCGTCGCCAGCTTGCAGCAGGCTGGCCATGGCCAGGTTGGCCAGGTAGCCGGAAGAAAACAGGCAGGCGTCCTCGCTGCCTTTGAATTGTGCCAGGGCCGCTTCCAGTTCCCTATGGATGCCCATGTTGCCGGTGACCAGGCGAGCGGAGCCGGCTCCCGCACCCCATTGTCGGGCGGCGGCACAGGCGGCCTCGACCACCTGCGGGTGATGACTCAGGCCCAGGTAGTTGTTGGAAGCGAACAACAGCAGTTCCCTGCCGTCCACCTTGGCGCGCACTTGCTGTGCATCCGCCAGCAGCCGCAGCTGTCGCTTTAGCCCCTGGTTTTGCAAGGCATCCAGTTCGCGGCGGAAAAAAGTCATGGCACTGTGTTGCAGACATCCTGGATGGCAGCAGTCACTGCTCCCACCAGTTGTTCCAGTTGGGCGTCGCTGATGGCCAAGGGTGGCATGAGGACAATGACGTCGCCCAGGTTGCGCACAATGACGCCCTTGTCTCGGGCTTTGGTGATCACCTGAACTCCCACCTGCTGCCCTTCGGTAAAGCAGGCCTTGCTTTCTTTGTCAGCCACCAACTCGATGCCCACCATCATGCCCCGTTGGCGAATTTCGCCCACATGCGCATGCTCCTGCAGTGGGCGCAACAAGCTCTCCAGCCGGGCCACCTTGGCATCCAGCTTCTGGATGCTCTGTTCTTCTTCGAACACATCCAGGTTGGCCAGGGCCGCCGCACAGCAGAGGGGATTGGCGGAATAGGAATGCCCGTGGTAGAGGGTCTTGTGTTCCTCCGGCGCAGCCAGGAAGGCGGCAAAGATCTTCTCCGTGGCCAGGGTGGCGGAAAGCGGCAGGTAGCCGCCGGTGATGCCCTTGGCCATGCACATCAGGTCTGGCGCAATGTCTTCGTGCTCGCTGGCGAACATCTTGCCGGTGCGGCCAAAGCCGGTGGCCACTTCGTCGACGATGAGCAGAGTGTTGTGCTGCCTGGCGATGTCGGCAATGCGCCGCAGGTGACCTTCGGGTGCTGTGATGATGCCCGCTGCCCCTTGCACCAAGGGCTCCACGATCACAGCCGCCACTTCCGAGCCGTGCTGGGCCAGCACCTGTTCCAGGGCGTTGGCACAGGCCAGTTCGCATTGCGGAAAGGTCTTGCCCAGACTGCAGCGGTAGCAGTAGGGCGAAGGGATGGAGTCGGTGGCAAAGAGCAGGGGCTCAAAGGTTTCATGGAAGCGGGAGATGCCGCCCACCGAAACCGCGCCAATGGTGTCGCCATGGTAGGCATTCTCCAAGCGCACGAAGCGGCGGCGCTTCTGCCCCAGGTTGCGCCAGTAGGAGTAGGCCATCTTCAAGGCCACCTCCACCGCTGCCGCCCCGTTCTCGGAGAAGAACACCCGGTTCAGTTGGCCCGGTGCAATTTCAACCAGCCGCTGCGCCAGTTGGATGGCCGTTGGATGGGTCAGCCCCAGGAAAGTCGAATGGGACAGGCGATCCACCTGCGCCTTGATGGCCGCATCGATCTTTTTATGGCCATGGCCATGCACGTTGACCCACAGGGAGGAAACTCCATCCAGATAGCGATTGCCATCGGTGTCAATGAGTTCGCAGCCTTCGCCGCGGTCAATGACCAGGGGCTGCTCGTGCAGCCACACCTGCATGGCCGTAAAGGGATGCCAGACATGGGCCCGATCCTGCTGGATCAAATCCTGGGTCCGGCGGGCGTTGGCGCCTTCTACTTTTGGGCTCAAAACACCTTTGGGGCGCGGGCGGGCAGGGCGTGCGAGCCCGTGGCATCCACCACATAGCGGCCTTCGCCAACGCCTTCGGCGATGGGCATGCCAAGAGTGTCCAGCAACAGGCGATCATCCTCGGGCTTGCGGCCGGTGGTGGTCAGGTAGTTGCCCACGATCAGGGCGTTGGCGCCGGCGAACAGTCCCATGGACTGCAGTTCGCCCAGAACTCTTTCGCGACCGCCAGCCAGACGCAGCCAGACATCCGGCAGGATCAGCCGGAATAAAGCGATGGCCTGCAGGGCTTCTCGCGCCGGCAGGATTTGCTGTTCTGCCAGGGGAGTGTTGGGGCGTGGGTCGAGGAAGTTGATGGGCACTTCGCAGGGCGACAGCTCGCGCAGTTCAAAAGCGAAGTCCACCCGATCCGCCAGGCTTTCACCCATGCCCAGGATACCGCCGCAGCAAAGCTCCATGCCGGCTTCCTTGGCGGTGCGGCAAGTGGCCACCCGGTCGTCATAGCTGTGGGTGGAACAAACTTCAGCGAAGCGCGCCCGCGGCGCTTCCAGGTTGTGGTTGTAGCGCTTGATGCCGGCATCGGCCAGGCGCTTGGCCTGTGCTGGTTCCAGCAAGCCCAAAGAGCAGGCGATCTCCATGCCGGTTTCTTCCATCACCGCCTTGGAGGTTTCCAGCACCTTGTCCAGCAGCTTCTCGTTGGGGCCGCGCACGGCAACGACGATGCAGAACTGGGTGGCGCCCACTTCCTTGGATTCCTTCGCCGCCTGCAGGATCTCGTCGGTCTGCAAGAAGGGGTAGACATCGATGTCGGTGGAGAAGTGCACGGACTGGGAGCAGAAGGCGCAGTCCTCGGCGCAGGCCCCGGACTTGGCGTTGATCAGGCTCTCCAGTTCCACTTCCGGTCCCCGCCAGGCCATGCGCACCTTATGCGCCAGGGCGATGAGGTCCGGGAGGTGGTCCAGGGAAAGCTCGGCCACTGCCATAGCTTCGGCACGATTGAGTAGACGCTTTTCCTCGAGAAGGGCTTTTTCAGCTGCCGCTAATGGCATGGTGGGCTCCGGGGGACACTGGGGGGGGCAAAGCCTGCACAGAAGAAACCGCCAGCGGGAAGGATGCAAGGGTTTGCCAGCACTTGGCCTGCCTGGGCAAAGCTTTTTTGGCCTGCCAACCTGCCATGGGACGGAGGATAGAGAATTGCCCCCTGCTCCCTTCTCTGGGGGGACGATACCTTGGCTTGGCGATTCCCAGGTATACTCTCAGCCAAACCCATGCCTAAGATCCGAGAAAAGCGCTTCCTAAGAGTCAAGCTGGACATGGTTGGCCGTTGCCAGCTGCGTTGCATCATGTGCCACTTTGCCCACCCTGATTTCGTGGAGAACAAAGCCACGATGGGCGGGGAGCTGCTGGAGAAGGTGGCCAACGACTTGTTCCCCCGCGCCCACGATGTGGTGCTTTCTTCCAGTGCTGAGCCGCTGTTGGCACCTGACTTGCCCCGCGCCCTGGAGCTGTGTCGGGAGCACGAGGTGCCCAACTTCCACTTCTCCACCAATGGCATCGCGCTGAACAAGCGCATCATCCAGAAGGTCATCGATGTACAGATGCCTTTGCTGACCATCTCCATTGATGCTGGCACCAAGAAAACCTTTGAGGAGATCCGCACTCCCGCCAAGTGGGACACGCTGATGAATCGCTTTGATCTGGTGAATGAGATCAAGAAGGCCAACAACTCGGAGTTCCCCGCACTCAGTGCCACTGCTGTGTTGATGCGTCGCAACATCAAAGAGATGCCTTTGCTGATTCGTCTGATGAAGGAAAAGGGCGTCAGGCAGATGAACTTCGTGCACATGGCGGTCATGGGCGGTTTGGGCATCGAAGATGAAACTTTGATGAACGATCCCAAGCTGTGCAACGAGATGCTGCGGGAGATGCGCAAGGTGGCGGACGAAGTCGGCATGGAAGTGCAGATCCCCATGGAGATTCCCGAATCCATGGGCGAAGCGGACGTCACCGATGCTGAACGCAGCGAGGGCGCGGGCAGCAGCGCCTTGGAGGTTTCCGCCGCCGGCGCTGATTCATCCGGCTCGCTGGACATTGCCGACTACCTGAATGCCAAGAACCGGGAGTTCCTGCTCAAGGCCAAGGACAAGAAGCTGCACAACCGGGCCTGCTACTTCCCCTGGTACTACATCCACGTCAATCCCGATGGCACCGTCTTCCCCTGCGGCTCCTGGTTTGAATTCAGCACCTTTGGTGATTTCAAGACCCAGGACTTCCGCGAAATCTGGACCGGCAAGCCCTACAAGGAGCTGCGCAGCCAAATCTTCAACATGGAGTTGCGCGACGTGTGCGCCAACTGCTCGGTGGCCAATATGGGGCGTCCCGATGTGGTGGCATCCTTCAGCCATCGCGCCAAGGTGCGCCGCGGCAACAAGTCCGAATCTCCGGGCCTCAAATAGTGTCGGGACTGCTTAGAGATCAGGTGGCCATCGTTACCGGTGGCGGTTGGAACATAGGCCGTGCGGTGGCGGAACGCTTTGCTGCCGAAGGAGCCAAGGTGGTGATTGCTTCGCGCAATCAAGAAAACCTGGACGCTACCGTGGCTGCCATTGCAGCTGCCGGCGGTGAAGTCATGGCACAGCCTACGGATGTGACCCAGTTGGATCAGGTGGAAGCCTTGGTCGCTGCCACCTTGCAGCGTTACGGCACCGTGGACATCCTGGCGGCGGCGGCCGGCGGCAGTGGTGCGCACCAGCCCATCGATCAGGTGGATCCCTTGGATTGGGATCAGGTGTTCAGCAAGAATCTCCGCGCCACCTTCAACTCTGCTCGTGTCGTCCTGCCGACCATGCGGCAGCACAACAAGGGCCGTATCCTCACCTTCACCGGTGGTGGTGCTTTCTTCCCCTGGGTGGGGGTGAATGCCACGGCCTACGCCTGTAGCAAGGCCGCCATCTGCCGCTTCACTGACCAACTGCAGGCCGAGCTTCTGGATACGGGCATCAATGTGAACTGCGTTGAGCCCGGGATGGTCTGGAGCCCGCACAAGCTGAAGATGGTGGAGGAGGAAGAGGCCCGGACCGGCAAACCGCATCCGGAGCGGGGCATCAATCGGCCGCCGGATGACGCCGCCGAGCTGGCGCTGTTCTTGGCCTCATCCCAAAGTGACGGCCTGCGCGGCAGGATTGTCTCAGTGGCGGATGATTGGTGGCGGGATCCCGACGGTGTCCGCCGGATCGAGGAAACGGTGCATCTTTACCGGCTGCGCCGGGCAGATTACTGAGCCAAACCTTGTTGCCATGGCAATCTGCATGACCCCCTTTATTCAGCCGGTCGCCGCCGTATATATGGAGGCCACATGAGTGCCAAAGTTTCACAGGGTCCCGGTTCGAACACGCTGACGCATGGCGTCAGGGTGGAAGCTGTGGCCGAATTCCGGCCGGAGGAGTCTGACCCGGATGTGCCCGTATTCCTGTTCTCCTACCGGATTGTGATCAGCAATGAGGGTGATCAGCCGGCGCACTTGCTTTCCCGGCATTGGATCATCAAGGATTCAGAGAACGTCCGTCGCGATGTTGAGGGGCCGGGCGTGGTGGGTGAGTTTCCTAAGCTGGCTCCAGGCGAGAGCTTCGAATACTTGAGCAGCTGTCCGCTTCCCACCTCCTGGGGCACCATGGAGGGTTCTTATCTCTTTGAGCGGGAAGGCGGCGAACGCTTCCAGGTAAAGATCGGCAGGTTCTTCCTGGCGCCGCAGGTCCAACCCATCGTCAATTAGCAGACGGCTGACAAGTGGCTGAGAGAGCGTCACTGTTCATGCATTGTTGTGCGGACCCGCACAGCTTCAGCCGCCGCAGCCACTCTCAGAATTGCTTTCCTGATTCTGCAGGCCGCGGCTAACTTCTATCTGTGACCCGGGGGTGCCCCCTGCCTGGAGGTCGCGATGGTGCCAAGAGTTGTCAACTCGGAGTGCCATCTACGAAAGTGCAGTCAGCATGAAAGAATCCGCAACTGAGATGAACCCGGCAGCAACAGGCAAGCCAATCAAACCCAGGAAGGTCTTGTTCATCGGCAAGACCAAAGCGCGAACCCGCTGCACCGGATCACTGGTGGAAGCCTTACGCAGCCGTGGTTTGCACGTGCGGTGGTTGAACTGCTCTTTCTTGAAGCGCTACTTCAGCAAGTTTGGCATGCGCCTTACCGTGCGCATGTTCCGGAGGTTCTACAACCCGGATCTCTGCTTCGTATTTTTCCATGATCTCCCCACGGAGTTGATGGAGGAGATCTCCAAGGAGATTCCCACCGTAGTTTGGATGGAGGAGCCGAGAGTGAATTTGGATTCCTCGCAGTTGGCCTATGTGCAGCATGTGCGCCTGCTCTGCCTCTCGTCGCCGCTGTTGGTGCGGGACTACCAGCGCCAAGGCCTGACCAATGCCTCTTTCATCATGAGTGGTTTTTCTCCCACCTTCCACAAGCCGGCGGTGACCTTTCCGCGCACCGCTGCCGTCTTCGAAAGAGACATTGCCTTCATTGGTTCACCGGGTGTCCTGGGTAACCGCCCTGGATTCCTGGGATGGCTGGCCAACCACCATCGGGTTGAGGTCTTTGGCCCGGAAAGAACATGGGCCGCAACTTTGCAGAAGTACCCGCAACTGCATTACTGCCATGAAGTGGATCCCAGCGGTTATGCTCAGATCTGTGCTACCAGTCGCATTGTTCTGGGGCTGAATCAGGATCACGACTCGCCGCTTTATTTCAGCAATCGTGTGTTCCTCACTCTGGCCTGCCGGGGCTTCCATTTGCTGCACTATGTGCCTGGCATGGAAGATGTCTTTGAGAATGGCAAGCATCTGGCCTGGTTCAAGAACCAGGAAGAATGCTTGGTTGCCATTGATCACTATCTTGCCCATGAAGATGAGCGTCTGAGCATTGCGGAGAACGGTTACCGTCTGGTCATGGCCAAGCACAAGTATGAGGATCGGGTGGATGACATTCTTGCTACCCTGGCCGGCGACCTGCCGCTGCGTAGATTGCCGGACTCAGTGCTGGACGTCCGCGACCAGTACCATGACCTGATGGCCAAGGATGCAATCATTGATCCGGTTCCGGCTGAGCTCGTGAAGGGGAGTTAGCGCATGCGCGTGTTGCACGTCTTGGCTGAGAAGGGCTTTTCCGGCGGCGAAAACCAACTCCGCGCAACCCTGTTGCACATGAAGGACCTGGGCGTGGAGTCTACCATTGCCATGAATCCGGATGCAGGGTTTCGCAAGCATGCAGAAGCCCTGAAGATTCCGGTCATCGAGGTGAAGATCCGCAACAACTTCGACTTGCTGGCGGCCTGGCAACTGCGTCGTTTGTATGGCAAGTTCAAACCGGACCTGGTGCATCTGGCCTGCTCCCGCAGCCACAAGGTTGGTTCCCTGGCAGGTGTGCTGAATTCCAGCCTGGCACCCAAAGTTGTCACCCGGCGCATGGATTATCCCCTACGCGCCGATGCTTATCGCCGCTGGCTCTATGGCAAGGCTGTGCGCGCCGTGGTGGCCATTTCCCTTGGCGTGCAGGAAGCCATCCTGAAGATTGGCATCGATCCCGCCATGGTGCACTTGATCAACGAAGGCGTGGACACCCAGAGACTGGGCCAGTTGCGCAAGGAGTCCCGCGCTGCTGCCCGTAAGAAGTTGGGCCTGGGCAATGACGATTTCTTCGCCGTGACCACCGCCTCTTTGCATCATCGCAAGGGCCACGACCTCATCCTTGCGGCCATGGCCCGTTTGCAGCTTGCCAAGGGACGTCGGCTGGTCTGGCTGTTCGGTGGCGAAGGGCCGGAGAAGGCCAAGCTGCAACAATTGGCGGAGCAGCTGCCGGACCACTGCGAGGTGCGGATTCCTGGACAGATCGATTATGTGGAAGATGCCCTGGCGGCGGCGGACCTGTTCTGTCTGCCTTCCCGCTTCGAAGGTTTGGGCGTTGCCTTGTTGGAAGCTCTGGCCACCGGTGCGCCCTGCATCGCTGCCTATGTGGGCGGCATGCGCGAGGTTTTAGTGACCGGCGAGTCCGGTTGGCACTTCCCGGTGGAGGATGTGGACGCTCTGACTGCTGCGGTGCAGTGGGTGCTGGATCATCCGCAAGAAGCGGAGACAATCGGCAGTGCGGGCAAGGCGCGAGCGGCGGAAAAGTTTGATGCCAGGCTCATGGCCAGGCGTACCACCGAACTCTACCGGCAAGTGGTGGCAGCAGCAGTCACTCCTTGACCTCTGGCTGTTCCTCGACCTTTGGCTGCTCCTTGACCTCTGGCTGTTCTTCGACCTCTGGCTGCTCTCTGGTCTCTGCTTGCTTCCGGATCATGGCTCGCACCTTGGTGCCGCCACTGTCGCAGAGCAAGGCGGTCTTTAGTGGCACACCGGTTTTCATAGCCATGCGTCGATCCGCCACCAGGATTCCCAGCTGCCAGGTGCTGGGCAGGCTGGCGATGAGTTTGCCCAGGCTCTGATACAAGTTTTGCAGGCTGTGAGTCTTGCCCATGCGTTGGCCGTACGGCGGGTTGGTCACCAGGGCACCGCTTTGGCTTTCGGGAAATTCAGCTGCACCCAAGCTTGCCTCGCTAAGACTCAGGTTCTCATCCACTCCGGCGCGCTGGGCGTTGGCCTGGGCAATCTCCAGAGCACCCGCATCCCGGTCACTGCCCAGGATGGGGAAGTCCAAGGCAGGTAGGATGCGCGCCTCAGCTTTGGCCTGCACTTCCTGCCAGAGCTTGGCATCGAACAAGCGAGTATGAGTCAGGGCGTTGCTCCGCAACCGGCCCGGCGCCATGTTGCGCGCCATGGTGGCAGCTTCAATGACAATGGTGCCCGAGCCCATCATCGGATCCAGCAGTGGGCTGCGTTGGTCCCAACCCGATACCAACAACAGTGCCCGCGCCAGGTCTTCTCGCAGCGGCGCCTTGCCGCTTTGCAGTCGCCAGTTCCGGCGATGCAGTGCCTGGCCGGAGATGTCCAGGGAAAGGGTGCATTGGTTGTCGAAGATCCGAGCCCGCACCTGCACCGGCTGTTCGCCATCATCGGTCTCGTCTGCAGCAGCTTGCTCGCTGTCCAGCTTCAGAGTTCCCAGTTTCAGGGCCATGCCTTCACGGATGCGCTGTTCCACCGCACCGCTGTGGTAGAGCCGCGACTTGCGGCAACTGGCCTTCACCGCCACTGGCACATCTGGATGCAGATAGTCCTGCCAGGGAATCCGCCCGCTCTTCTTCACCAGTTCATCCAGGCCCTTGGCGCCAAATTCCCCCAGGCGCACCAGAACCTGACTGGCCAGTCCCAGCTCAAGGTTGCTGCGATGCAGGCATTCCCTGGAACTTTGGAACAACACGCCGCCAGCAGTTGGCTGCACTTCCTTGGCACCGATGCTTTGCAGCTCTTGCATGAGCAGGGGTTCCAAGCCGGGTAGGCACACGGCAAAGCAATCAAGGAGAGGAGGCATTAGGCTTGGAAGGATTGGGATAGAGTTGATGAGCCAAGAGGCAAACCATACCCTTGCGACCCTTAGATCAGTCAAAGGTTCCAACAGACCATGCATATCCAGGACATCTTCGCAACGACGCCCACCACCTTCTCCTTTGAATTCTTTCCGCCGAAGACGGAGAAGTCATGGGAAGCCCTGTTTGCGGCGATCAGCAAGCTGGAGGAGTTGAAGCCTGCCTTTGTCTCTGTCACCTACGGTGCCGGCGGCTCCACTCGGGAGCTCACCCATGACCTGGTGGTGCGCATCAAGAATGACACGGCGATTTCGCCGATTCCACACCTGACCTGCGTCTGCCATCAGGAGAAAGAGGTGCAGGATGTGCTGGAGCGCTATGCCAAGGCCGGTGTTGGCAACATCCTGGCCCTGGGTGGCGATGTGCCTCAGGATCTGGTGGGCTATGATCGTTCCAAGGATGCCTTCCAGCATGCTGACGATCTGGTGCGCTTCATCAAAAAGTTCAATGATGAACACGGTGGCGGGCTGCACCCGGACAAGCGCGGCTTTGGCATTGGCGTGGCTGCTTTTCCGGAAGGCCATCCCAGCACCCCCAATCGCTTGTTGGAGATGGATTACCTGAAGGCCAAGGTGGACGCCGGCGCCGACTACATCTGCACCCAGTTGTTCTTCGACAACCGGGACTTCTATGACTTCCGCGAGCGCTGCCTTCTGAAGGGCATCAATGTGCCTATCCTGGCAGGCATCATGCCCGTGTCCTCGGTGAGCGGCATGCGAAGGATGTCAGATCTGGCGGCTGGCGCCCGCTTCCCCGCAGCTTTGATACGCGCAGTCGCTCGTTGCGCGGATGATGACGAGGCGGTGGAGCGGGTGGGCCTGCACTGGGCTACGGAGCAATGCCGAGACCTGTTGGACAATGAGGTGCAGGGCATCCATTTCTACACCCTGAACAAGTCCTCGGCGACGCGGCAGATCTATCAGACCCTGAACTTGTCCGGCGATGAGGTTAGTTCGAACCTATAACCCGTCATGCCATGGGTAGGTGGCCGTCACCACTCTTGGCACCACCCTTGGCCGCTGCTGGGGGCCCCGACAGGCTGCAGTACTTGGGCTAGAATTCTAGGCACACCTCCCGCCTGGAAATTCCACCCGACATGCGCAAGCCTCTTATCCCCCAGTTCCCCATCCGCCCCGGTAGCCATCCAAGTCGTGACGATGGCATGTGCGCCATGGAAATGGTGGCATGGTTGGCCGGCGAGCGACACAGCGATGGCCCGGACTGCACCTGCCCGGTGATTGCCGCCTACGTTCGTGCCCTGAATGACATCCTGCCCAGCGATGAAGTCAGGGATCGTTTGTTGCGTCGGCGTGTGCCCATGCTGATCAACACTGCCGACAGCCTGAGCATGGCGCGTCAGCGTGGCTTCATGGCGGCGGATTTCCTGGCCAAGGAATTTGCGCCCCTGCTGTTTGCCGATGCGGGCAACTTGGTTGGGGTGGAAGCCATGCGCTCCCTCTCCCCGGTGATCAACTCAACCCGCGCCCACCTGGCAGCCATCGTCGCCGAAGAAAACGGCGCCGACCGCAATGTGGTCTGGACCCTGCGCATGGCCGCCAAGAATCTGCCCGCCCAGGTCTGGGTTGCTGGTGTGGCCCGCGCCATCAAGGACCTGCATGGCGACAACGAAGTGGAGAACGACCTGCCCTATCGCCTGGCCTTCCTGCTGCTGGATGACATGGTGTCCTGGAAGATTCCCACCTACGGGCCCGCGCTAAAATAGCTTTCCCCTTCTGGCATCCCTGGCTCACGCCATCTTCGTCCGCTCCTCAGTCGCGCCATCCTCAGCGTAGCTAGGGCTACGCCTCCGGTGTCGCTTCCTCGTCGCGAACAAATCTGACGTCATCCAGGGCGCCAGAATGAAAATCTATCTTAGCGAGGACCCTTTGTCGAAGAGCTGCAGGCCTAGTCGCTCTCTGCAAGACCAAAGAAGGTCTTGGCGTTCTGCGTGGTCTTTGCTGCCACTTCTTCTGCCGGCAGGCCCAGGCATTCCGCCACGGTAGCCAGCACATGCACCAGGTAGGCCGGCTCATTGCGCCCGCTCTTGGGTTTGGGGCGAATGCTGCGGGGGATCAGGTAGGGTGCGTCGGATTCCAGCAGCAGTCGGTCCAGGGGAATCTGTGGCAGCAGTTCCTGCAACGGTTTGCCCCGTCGCTCATCGCAGACCCAACCGGTGATGCCGATGTATAGGTCCAGGTCCAAGTAAGCACGCAGGGCCTCTGCGGAACCGGTGAAGCAGTGCACCACCGCTGCCTGCAACTTGGGGCGATGCCGCTGCAGGATTGAAAGGAGTGCGTCCGAAGCATCTCGCTCATGCAGGAACACCGGCAGTTGGGTTTGTGCCGCCAGTTCCAGCTGGGCTTCCAGGCAGGTCAGCTGTTGTTCCGGCGTGGAGAAGTTGCGGTTGAAGTCCAGACCACATTCGCCCATGGCCACCACCTGTGGACTCTGGCTCAGCGCAAGGATTGCCGTCGCACAGTCCACATTCCAATCACTGGCGTGGTGCGGGTGCAGGCCGGCGGTGGCATAGAGCCAATTTGGTTGGGTCGCCGCCAGTTCGGCGGCAGCCTGGCTTTCGGGCACCGTGGTGCCGGTGATGACTATCATTTCCACTCCTGCCGACTTTGCCCGATCCAACACCGCTTGTCGGTCGGAGCGAAAGGCCTTGTTGGTCAGGTTGACGCCGATGTCCACCAGGGCATGTTGCATGCTGGGTCCTTAGGGGTTGGCCTTGGCTTCGAAGTCCTGGGCGAACAACTTCACCGCCGAGACGATGGGGGTGGCGGCCATTTCGATGAGGGAGCAGTGACCCTTGCCGCGGGCGAAGTTGGTGATCTTTTGGATCTGCGCTGCATAGCCCGGCCCCTTGCCCTCCTGCACACCTTTTAGAATGTGCACCAGTTGGTTGGTTTCCATCCGGCAAGGGGGGCATTGCCCACACTGCTCGTCCATGAAGAACTGGGCGATCTCCTGCGCCCGCTGCACGATGTCGTCGCCTTCTTCCACCAGGCTGACGCCGCCGCAGCCCGGACTTGTGCCCAAGGCCTTGAGGGCGGCATGGTCAATGGGCGTGTCCAGATGCTCCGCTGCCAGGAAGGCGCAGGACAGGGCCGGCAACACGGCGCGAATTTCCTTGCCGCTCTTTGGACCGCCACCCAGGTCATAGATCAACTGTCGATAGGTGGCGCCGAAGGGCAACTCATAGACACCGGGATTCACCAGCTGTTCGCCCAGGGTGAACAACATGGTGCCCTTGCTTTCACTTGTGCCGATGCCCTGATACCAGTCGGCGCCCTGGCGAACGATGCTGGGCACATGCGCCAGGGTCTCCACGTTGTTCACCGTGGTGGGCTTGCCATGCAAGCCGGCCTGGCCCGGATAGGGCGGCTTCTTGCGTGGCTTGCCCGGCCCCTGCTCAATGGAATCAATGGCGGCGCTTTCTTCCCCGGCCACATAGGTGGTGGGGGCCAGATGAATCTGCAGGTCGAAGGCAAAGTTGCTGCCCAGAATCCCTGAGCCCACGGTCCCCGTACCGATGAGTTTGGCCTGGCGCAGTTCTTCCATGGCCTTCTTTGCCGCAGCGATGGGCTTGAGCATGTCTTCGATGACATAGAGATAGCCGGCCTGCGCGCCGGTGGCATAGGCGCAGAGCAGCATGCCCTCCAAAACCTTGTGCGGGTAGAACTGCAACAGGTGCTTGTCCTTGTTGCTGCCTGGCTCATGTTCGCCGCCATTGGCGATGACGTATTTTTCCGCTGACTCTTCGCCCGCGGCCAGCCGCCACTTGATGGCGGTGGGAAAGCAGGCGCCACCCCGACCCCGTAAAGCGGATTCTTCCACCGCCGTCAGCACATCTGCTGGGCTCAGCTCCTGCAGGGCTTTGCGCAAGGCCTCATAGCCACCCTCTTCCTGGTAGCTCTGCAGGCTCTGACTTTCGGATTCGGGTGATTGGGTCAGGAGAATGTTCTGTGACATAGCAATCCGATTTGTGGGCTGTGTGTAGGGGAGCTATTGCAGCAGACCTGCCTGCGCGGCGTGTTGGGCGAAGTAACGGGAGACTTCCGCATTGGGATGCCAGGTATCACCCAGCAAGACCTGCACGTTCTTGCCGTCGGCCAATGCTGCTTCCAGGGCCGGCATGAGATCCACGTGCCAGATATTCAAGTCCTGCAAGATGGTCAGGGCGCTTTGGTGATTCTGCACCTGGCGTTCCTGCCAATCCTTTTTTTCCAGCAGGATGGGATGCAGCAGCACCCAGAGTTTGACGCCCTGTGCCTTCAGCTTGTCCCGTAGTTGGCGCAGACCTTGCTGCACCAGCTTGCTGGCCTCGTCATGCTCCATGGCCATCCAGTTCTGCAAACGCCACTTGAACAGCAAGCGATAGAGGTGGCTGTAGCGGAATAAGCGTGCCCGCATCTGCAGGGGTTCGCGCCCTGGAGCATGCATGGTGAAGAAGCCGTCGTCGGTGAAAAACCCCGCCGGGGTAATGCCGAAGTCATTGTTGTGCAGAGTCAGGATCACGTGGTCCGGCTCACTTTCTTGCAGGTAGCGCTCATAGTAGATCGCCTCTTGCAGGGTGTTGTAGGACTCCACCCCGCCATTCCACCACTGCATCCCCGCATCCTTGAACTCGGCTTGGATGGCATTGCAAATCTTGGCACGGGAAGTCACCGAGTCGCCCACGAACAACACCTTGGCCGGCGTCTTGTTGCTCTTGCTGGCCGCCAGGTTCTCCGCCCGCTGTTTACGGTTGGGGCGATGGCGGCCAAATTCGTCCCAGCGTCGACCGTCCAGGTTCGGATGGAAGCCCAGCTCAGCATCCGCCACGAAGCCCGGCTTCTTCGACTCCTGGTTTTCCAGCCAGACGGTGATGTCCGCCCCCATCAGCATGGAGGACTGGTGGGCGAAGCCGCGCAGGCAGATCTCGCCCATGAGCAGTGCCACCAGGATGGCAAAGGTGAGCAGCAGGATCCGGGCGATCCAGGAGCGGGCTTTATGATTCGAAGCGGCCATGCAGCGCAAAAGCTACGACCCCAGGCTGCCCCAGTCCAGTAGGCGCAGGGAGTTGCGTCACCGCAGTGGAAAGGGGTGGGAAGATTCGCCTAGTAGGGCGAATCCAGCATTTCCCAGATGACTTCTTCCACATCCGGCTGCACCGCTCCCATGAGCCGCTTCACCGGTTCGCCGCCTTCCACCACATGCTGGACGATGTCGGGAAGGTCGGTCTCCTTCACATGGCTGTAGAAAACCTTGTCAGGGAAAAGGGTGATGTTGATGCCGCTTTCGCAGCCACCAAAGCAGGGATAGCGCCGCACCCGGATCTTTTCTTCCTCCGGGTCAAGCTCCGTCATGGTCTCCTTGATCTTGTCGAACAGATCGCCAGAGCCCCGCTCAGTGCAGTCACCACCTTCGCACACATAGAGAAGACGTTGGGTCATTTCCGGTTTCTATTGAGTGGTCTAGTGGAACTTGACGTATTCAAAATCAAGAGGTTGCTCATTGATGCCGCGTTGCGGTGGCGCGATCCATGCAGCGATCTTGCCCCGTTCATGCACTGGCTTCATGCAGGAGTTCACGTAATCCCGATCCTCATCGGTGGGCAGCCAATCCTTTACGCCCTGGGCGAATTGCTCGGCAGAGATGAGTTCGCCACTGGGTGAGAACTTGTGCTGCGAGTAGATGCCCTGGTTGCGGTTGAACTTCTTGTCCGGCAGGCTGACTTCGGCGTCCACGCCTTGTGTCTTCAGGTCCCGGTTCCAACGCGCGACGATGCGCTTGCAGTCGGCGATGTAGGCATCCAGCAGCAGACCATTCATGGCGCGACGCAGGGGGATTTCCTTCTCGGTCATGTGGTTGCCTTCCGGCACGCTTACCTTGTAGGACTGTTCCAGTGCCTTGGGATCCTTGTAGATGCCATCGCCTTCGCGGTAGCGACCCTTCAGGCCCGAGGCGAAGTACTCCGCCGCATTGGTGGAGTCTTCCCCGCCGAACAGATCCATGCTGACCGAAGCCCAGTAGTTGATGTACTTCTGCATGATCTCCAGCGGGATGGCGCCGTGATCCCTGGGTGACTTGCCATCCTTCATCAGCTCCGCAGCGCGGTGGATGATGCGGCCGACGCCGTTCTCCCCGGTCTGCATGTGGTAGGCCTCTTCGGTGAGCATGAACTGGGTGGTTCGAGCCAGAGGGTCAAAACCGCTCTCGGCCAAGGAAGCCAGCTGATACTTGCCGTCCCGATCGGTGAAGGTGGTGAAGCAGAAGAAGTCCACCCAGGTGTCGATGGGGTTGTTGAAGGCTTGCAGGATACGCGGGTGGTCTTCGTTGCCGCTGCGCCGCTCCAACAGGCCTTCCGCCTCGTCCCGTCCGTCCGCACCGAAGAAGGTGTGCAACAGGTAGACCATGGCCCACAGGTGCCGCCCTTCTTCCACGTTCACCTGGAACAGGCTCCGCATGTCGTAGAGCGAGGGGGCGGTGTGGGCCAGCAGGCGTTGCTGTTCCACCGAAGCCGGCTCCGTGTCGCCCTGGGTCACAATCAAGCGACGCATGCGGTTGCGGAATTCACCGGGCACTTCATCCCAGACCGGTTGGCCGATCATGTCGCCGAAGTGGATCTTGCGATTCTCGTTGCCTTCTGCCAGGAAGATACCCCAACGGTAGTCAGGCATCTTCACGTAGTCGAAGTGCGCCCAACCGCCCTTGCCCACGCCCACTGCCGTGCGCAGGTAGATGTCGTGCATGTTGAACTCCGACGGGCCCATTTCGTGCCACCATTCCAGGAACTTGGGCTGCCACTTCTCCAGTGCCCGCAGCAGCCGCTTGTTGTCTTTCAGGTTGACGTTGTTGGGGATTTTTGCGTCTAGGTCGATACTCATGTTCTTCTCCAGTCAAAGCGGGCTTGTTCGGGTTGGCCGTAACGCGTCAGTGCACCTTCTGCCCCGGTGGCATTGGGGCGGATGAAGATCCAGTTCTGCCAGGCACTCAGGCGGCCAAAGATTTTCGAATCGCAGGTTTCAGCGCCGGCGAAGCGCAGCGAGGCTTCCATGCCGGTCAATGAGTCAGGTGACAAGGATACCCGTTCTTCGATGGCGATGCGCACATCGTCATCCCAGTCCAGGTCATCAATGAGCACGGTCACCAGTCCCAGCTCATCCGCCTCTTCCGCTTCCACGCGTGGTTGCTCCTTTGCAAGCTTGGCCGCGTGTTGCGGCTTGGCCAGGAAGTGACTCTGCAGGCGGGTGAGGCCGTTGGGCATGGGTAGCTCACCGTCGCAGAGAGGGCTGATGGCCATCTCCACCTTGTGATCGGGATCGTCCAGCATGTAGATGCGATCACCGCCCAGGGCCATCTCCATGAAGGAGCCGGCAAAGCAGGAGTCCCGCTCCACCAGGGCAAACAAGCTACGAGCGGAGAGTTCATAGCGGCGCAGGGTCTGCGCCATCAGCTGGATGACCTCGTTCACCAACCAGTGCTCCTTGTTGGCCAGCAGGTTCTTCTCTACCTGCAGGATGGCGTCCAGGTCGCCGCTGGTCTTCAGCAGGATGAGACCCAGCTCGTCGTGCTCGAAGCGCAGGTGACACAGGGCATCGCTGAGTTCCCGGAAGCAGCGAATGGCCCAGGCCTTATCGCCAGCCTGCACATACTCCTCGCCGGTTTTCGGCTGCGCTGTGGCGGGCGCCCGCATGGTCAGGGTGACGGTGCGGTCTTTGGGGGAGAGCTGCGCGTTCACGTATTCGTATTCGTAGCTCAGGCCGTCCTTGCTGATGTTTGGCTTGATGGGGCTGAGGCTGATGCCCTTCTCTCCCTTGTTGGGCAGGCTGTCCGCCAGTTCTTGCATCCGCGCCTGCACGCCTTCCACGAACTTGCTCTTGGGGAAGCTGCCATCAATGAGGTTCCAGGCCTTGGCCTTCTTCGCCTTGGCGCCTTCTTCCAGAGTGGAAAACAGGTCCGCGTGGTCCCGGCGCACCATGCGCTTGTCCACCATGCGGGTGAGGCCGCCAGTGCCCGGTAGCACACCCAGCAGTGGCACTTCCGGCAGGGAGACGGCGCTGTTGCCATCTTCCACCAGATAGATTTCGTCGCAGGCCAGGGCCAACTCGTAGCCGCCGCCGGCGGTGGTGCCGTTCAGCGCCGCCACCCATTTCAAATTGGAGTGGGCCGAGCTGTCCTCGATGGAGCAGCGGGTTTCGTTGGTGTACTTGCAGAAGTTCACCTTGAAGGGATGGCTGGAGGCGCCCAGCATGCCGATGTTGGCGCCGGCGCAGAACACCCGGTCCAAAGCACTGCTCACCCGCACGACCTTCACTTCCGGATGCTCGAAACGCAGGCGTTGCACCACGTCCGCCAGTTCGATGTCCACGCTCAGGTCATAGGAGTTGAGCTTCAGCTCATAGCCGTCGGCGAAGGGGTGATCCGGGTGCACCGCCATGTCCAGGTAGGCGATGGGGCCCTCGGTCCTGAGGGTCCAATGCTTGTATTGGCTGGGGTGGGAATTGAAGTCAATCATGGTGGGCGAGCGGTGGCCAGAATGAAGGGTTTTGGGCTGTGAGGTGCCGTAAGGGGATGAGTTCTATAGCTTGCTGGATCTGGGTCAACAAGCAGAATACAGCATATTGCACCTTGCAAATCTGCGGGAAACGGCAATATAGTGCAAATTATGAACCGGAAGGAAGCACTGCTTCACAACCTGGGCCAGACCGTCCGGGACCTGCGCAAGGAACTGGGTTACACCCGACGGCAGCTTGCTGGCCGTAGCGGCATCTCCGAGCGCTTCCTGGCGGAGATTGAGAGTGGCCGCGCCAACCCTTCCCTGCTGCGCACCCTGGAACTGGCGGATGGTCTGGGCACCACGCCCGAAGGTTTGTTGCGGGGAATCAGCAACGGCCATGTGCCCTCGGGCGACCGGCATCAGGAGAAATCCGGCATCGTTGCTCTGCTGGGTTTGCGCGGAGCGGGCAAGAGCACGGTGGGGGCGGATCTGGCCAAGCGCCTGGGGCGAGAATTTGTGGAATTGGATGCCTGCATTGAGCAGGAAGTGGGGCTCAGCCTGGGCGAGATTTTTGAAGTGCACGGCGAGATTTTCTACCGCCGCACCGAGCGGCGGGTGTTGGAGGCTTTGATTGCCCAAGGCAATCCCATGGTGTTGGCCACCGGCGGCGGCCTGGTCACCGAGCGCTCCACCTTCGACCTGATCCGCCTGAGTTCCTACACCGTCTGGTTGCACGCCGAGGCCCAAGACCATTGGGTGCGGGTGGTATCGCAGGGCGATACCCGTCCCATGGGCGATGACGACCAGGCCTTCACCCATCTCTGCGACATCCTGGGTGAGCGGGAGAAGCTCTACCAGCAAGCGGAGGTGACCATCCACACTTCCGGCAAGACGGTAGAAGAAGTCACCGAAGAGCTGCTGTTTCGCTTCAGCTTTCTTTCCAGCGCCAAAGCCAGCGGGACTTAGTTCCCTAGTCTGGCAAGAGGCTTGCCAGGTGGGCGCCGATGCTCAAGGAAGCCGTCGCCGCCGGGGAAGGTGCGTTGCACACATGGATGATGCGGCCCTTCTGTTGGATGGAAAAGTCATCCAGCATCTTGCCATCCCGGGAGATGGCCTGGGCGCGCACGCCGGCCGGCGCTGGTTCCAGGTGTGAGCTCTCTACTTCCGGGATCAGCCGTTGCAGTGCCCGCACAAAAGCACCCTTGTTGAAGGAGCGCCACATCTCGCCACAGCCCATGCGCCAGTACTTGGCCGCCAGGCGCAGGAAGCCCGGATAGCACAGGGTGCCCAACAGCTCCGGCAGGTGCACATTGCTCTTGCGGTAACCCTCCCGCGCCAGGGCCAACACCGCGTTGGGGCCTGCCTCGGTTTCGCCGTTGATCATGCGGGTGAAGTGCACGCCCAAAAACGGAAAGGCCGGATCCGGCACCGGGTAGATCAGGTTCTTGCATAGGCGCGGGGCATTGGCCTTGAACTTGTAGTATTCGCCGCGGAAGGGGACGATGCGCAGGTCAAGGTCAGGCACCGTGTGCCGGGCCACGCGGTCGGAATAGAGACCGGCGCAATTGATCATCTGCTTGGCCTGCACTGTGCCGTCTGAGGTTTCCAGCACCACGCCGTCACTGTCTTCGCGAATGCCCCGCACCTTGCAGCCCGTCAGGATCTTGCCGCCCGCCTCGCCAATGCTCTTGGCCAGGGCTTGCACTACGGCGGGATAATCCACGATGCCCGCCTCCGTCACATGGATGGCTTGGATGCCGGCGCAGTGGGGTTCCAGTTCCCGCAACTGGTCCCTGTCCAACAGGCTGCAGGCAACTCCATTGGCCTTGCCCCGTTCATACAGGTCCTGCATCCGCAGCAGTTCGGAATTCTGGGTGGCGACGATGACCTTGCCGCAGACTTCAAAGGGGATGGCGTGTTGGGCGCAGAATTCCTGCATGGCCAACTTGCCCGCAATGCAGTTCTTGGCCTTTTGCGAACCGGGCTTGTAGTAGATGCCCGTGTGTAAGACGCCGGAGTTGTGACCGGTCTGGTGTTGGCCCAGGCTCGGTTCCTTCTCCAATACAGTGATTCTGCAATCGGGCCTTGCGCGCTGCACCTGATAGGCGGTGGCCAGGCCAACAATGCCGCCGCCGATGATGGCCAGATCACATTGGGTCATATTAGAGTCCGCGGAAGTAGTCCGGGCGCAGGGCGATGTCCCCCGCCAGAGCCTGATCAATTGTATCCACTATGCCTTGCCGATCCCTGGGTAGTCGCCCACCAATGGCCAGGTAATTGGAAGCATGGTTGGTGCGGAACAGGCTATCCCTTGGTGCGGCTGCGGAAACAAAGATACGCAGTTCCTGCAACAGGGTCATGGCGTCGGGCAATTCGAACTTCCTTTTCTGCACCATGCGCGCCATGGGGGTGTCCGGGATCACGCTCAGGGTGAGGGCGGCCAGATACTCCGGATTCATGGCGCTGGCCAACTCGGCGGAGGCGGCCGCATGTTCAGAGCTCCGCTCGGTGCCGCCGGCCCCCAGAAGGAAGATCACCGACATGGCCATGCCCGCAGCCTTGGCCTTTTGTGCGGCGGTCACATGCTCGGCAGCGGTGCTGCCCTTGGCGATGCGCTTCAGGGTCTGGTCATCCCCGGATTCCGGGCCGATGTAGAGCAGATCCAGGCCCTGCTTTTTCAGTTCTGCTAGCTCCGCCTCGCTTTTCTCCAGGATGTTGGAGGCCATGGCATAGCAGCTCACCCGGCGCAGGCTGGGGAAGGCCGCCTTCAGGGCCTGCAGGATCTGGGTCCAGGAGGCCAGATCCATGATCAGGGCGTCGCCGTCGGCCACGAAGACCTTCTCGTAGTGGGCATGCGTCGAGCCCGCAAGTTCAATGTCCTCAAGCACTTGGGCCATATCCCGTTGGCGATACTGCTTTTCCCGATACATGTCGCAGTAGGTGCAGCGGTTCCAGGAGCAGCCGATGGTGGCCTGCAGGATGTAGGAGTTGGCCTCCGACGGTGGGCGGTAGATCTTGCCTTCGTAGCGCACTTGTTAAGGAGTGTAGGGAGCTGTGAGATTGGCGGAACAGCAGGGGAGTTTGGCCCCTGCCCGGGCCCCAAATCAAGAACCAAAGGCAGAGGGCTGGATATTCTGGAACGATCGGTCTAGTATTCCGTGATAGCCATGGCTTCGGGCAATCCCGGGCATGACTTCTCCCAGCAATAGGAAATAGAACGATGCGCACCCTGATCACCAGCGAGACTGTCCTCTTGGCCCAAGCCGGCGATGAAACCGCCACCCGGCAACTCATTCGGGACCTGCACCAGCCCATGCTGGGTTTCATCTACCGCATTCTGGGGCCGCAGTATCGCGGCGAGATGGAGGACATCGCCCAGGATGTGATGCTCAAGGTGTTCCGTGCCCTGGATCGCTTCGATGTGGAACGCGGCGTCCTGTTCACCACCTGGGTGTTCACCTTTGTGCGTAACCACTGCCTGGATGTGCTGAAGAAGAAGAAGCTGAAGACGAGTTCGCTTTCTTCCAAGTTCGAAGAAGAAGGCCAATGGGATCTGACGGACGAACGCGCCATGCAGCCCAGGCGGCAGGCTGAGCTCAACGAGTTTTCTGATGCGGTGGACACGGCTTTGCAGCAGATCGACGCGGGCAAGCGCCAGGTCTTTGTCATGCGCGAACAGCTGGGCATGGAATACGACGACATCGCCAAGCAGATTGGTGTGGCGGAAGGCACGGTGAAGTCAAGGTTGCACCGTGCACGCCTGGCCCTGCGGGAGATTCTGAGTGAATTCGATCCGCGGGTGGTTGCCGTGCCGGCTTAGGAACCTGGGCGTTATGAACTTGACTGGGGTTGGTTTGCACCGACCCCAGTATTGTTTAGCCCCCTTCCAAGAACCCAAGACACAGGCCTCCCCATTGCTGAAGGCCTCACACAGGAGGTTGGTTTGCTAATCCCTTTGCTAAAATGTCGCTACCAGCCATGCTTTAACAAAGACTTAAGCCTCTCTATTTCAGATACTTATGGATATTCCTGCTTGGCTCTAGAGCTAGTTCCTTTGCTCAATCGCGGTCTGTTTCAGCCAAAAACCATTTGGGATGCGCCCGTGAGCCTTGATTGACGATCTTGTCGGATCGGCGAAGTTCTTGCAGTAGATTATGAACCTTGCGCAGCTTCTGCTCGGGAGTTAAGCGATCGGGTAGTTTTCCCAGCAACAGATCATCCACATCGCGGCGACTTACCGGCCCATGCACCCGAACTAGCTCCAGGACGAGGTCGAGATAGTACTGCTTGTCTAAGCCGCGTTCACGAATGTGTCGACCGGTATGGCCGGTGGCCTTGGCAATGGAGCCAGCAACTATGGGGTTTGGATAGCGGCCCTCGACCAGTTTGGCTGCTTTTAAGACGCGGCAATCTTCGCGACTGATGTGCTGCGCCTTTTGCACGCGATCTAGCAGCATCACCAGTCCAAGATCGAGAGTTGTCTGTTCCATCAATAGGCGGGTATAGCTTTCGTTCAGAATTCGTCCGCTGATGCTTACTGCAACCTGGTCGTGTGCGGTCAAGTCATAGTCTGGAAGGGGAAACGAGCGCCGGCGCTGTGTCTCAAACATGCGCTTGATCCCTCCGCCTTGGGTGTCGATCAGGTTCAGCTCGACCATTGCGTCTGCTAGGAACGGATTGCGGTAGATGGCTTGCGGAGCATTCTGCCGGATCACAGTCCCGACATCGCCTGGTAAAAAGTCACCAACGTTGGTAAGTAGTACCCGGTCGGGAAACTCAACTACGGTGATGCGTCCGTGCAATCTGTAATCCTGGTGGGCAATGCAGTTGTGCAAAGCTTCGCGGATAACCCATGAATCGTACTGCATCATTTCCTGTGGAAACAGTGTTCCACTGGGTAGGGCGCGCACGATCAGGTTGCGAATGCGTTTTTGCAGGAGGTCGCCAACTAGAAGAAAAGGTGGCCCAAAATGTTCGTAGTCGAGCTCTTGGTTGTTTGCATCTTTTAGTACCCATGAGGTTTTGGTTACTGCAGGGGTAAGCAGCGATGCTGACTCGGCTCTGCCAAGTAGGAGCAAGGCAGTATGAGTAACAGCCCCTTGCTTCAGTGCTTTGGCCTTGTTTAGAAAGGTTATGTCATCCCATTTGGCCACTTCATTTGCCTGATCACGGTGCTTAACTACAAACTGTTCGCGGGCCATCAGGATCGCCTCCGGATCCAAATCTCTTAGGGTGGCACCTTGGCAGGTCTCCGCTGACCAGTCGCTTCGTTTTGCCCAGAGAGATCGTTCCTTTTCGGGATGGTTGGCCAGCGCAGTCTTGCTCGAACCTATGCGGATGTAGGCCTTCCCGTAAAATTCCACCGGTTGATCACGGGCTGGATAGATCTCAAATAGGACGATGCGACCATCCGGATGGTTGACGGTAAAGGTCTCAAAGCCAGTATTAGGGCGCAGCCCTGTTGTGAGCCAAGGCAAGAGGTCCTGGTTGCCACTACCTTTGACCGTGTATGGATCAAAATTGGTACCCACAACCTTGTGAGTCTCGTTATCGATGCCGAAAATCAAATATGCATGCGGCTGACCCAACAGACAGGCTGAGTTTGCTAGTGCAGAAAGGTATTCACCAAGCTTCTGAGGCTCGTAGTAATTGCGTTTAAACTCAAGCCACTCTTGCTCCTTCTGCATGGCTCGAAGCCGGTCAATCTGCGCAACTTGGACAGCTTCGGTCATGCTTTGGCTTCAAGGAAAACGAAGATCTTTGCCATAGCTGCCCAGCGGTGAGTGGGGTGCCTTCGAGAACTCTGACCATTGTGGAGCAAGCATCCCCTTCTTTCTGTGGTCCAAAACGGATTTCGTTACATCCGAGTGTCAACAATCTTCAGACTATTTTCTGGTCTGAGGTTGGCTGAATGTGGGCAAGGCAATGCCGTAAGTACTCAGTGCTTCTCCCGCAGGTACCGAACAATCTCCCACATAACCCGGCAATCCACTTCGTTGTAGTCCGCAATCTCCTGCATCAGATCCAGGTCGGTCATGCTGCAACCCAGACGCAACGCTTCATGGTGGCACCACCAGGCTCCAACCATGGCGCCCAGCCCGTCCGTCGACCCATCCTTCCAAGAAGTGGAAATCAAGCCATGGCCATGCATGGTCTTGGCGATGGCCTTCAAGCCAAAGGCCAAGCAGCCCTTGATGACGATGGGTTCCTTCTTCACCACCTCCGAAAGGAAGTCGAACCAGGGGATCTCCGGCCAGCTCTGTTCCGGCTGCCGTTCCTGAGCGGAGTTGTAGGCATTGCCTAGAAACGAAGCTTCAGCGTTTGACCAGTGGATCACCGGTGGCAGGTCCGCCCCCTGCCCCAACACCTGATCCGTAACGTCCCGCATCCACGCGGTCCATTCCTGCAAGATGCGCACTTCTTCCGCTTCTGTCAGGGACGTGACGGTAAAGCTGCGATAGGTCCAGGGAGAATCCGGCTTGCTGGCATCGGCATAGCCACAGCCCACCATGAAGATCAGCGGTTGGCCACCGGCCTCGGGCAGCGCGCTGAAGTCATCATCCAGGTCGGAGACCGTTTCAAAGTCCACGTAGAACTCCAGGCTCTTGCGCTCCTTCCAACCGCCCTTGTTGTTGACGATATTTTGCGGGAAGACCAGCTGCCCCGATGCATCCCGCTGCGCATCCAGAATGGCTTGCAGGATGCGTGCGGTGTAGCCCTTCTTCCCTAACAGAGCAGGCGTCAGCCCCTTCGCGTCCCAGGAGCTGAAGCCCTTGAGCTTTGCCTTGTCACGGCCCTTGTTGCCCACACTCCAAAGCATGGTGAGATCCTTGGTCTGACTTAGGATTTCACTCTTGGCGCCATGCCAGGGCTGATCGCTCTGGTTGCCGGCGTTGGGACGCAGCTCTGGGATGCTGGGCTGCGGCAACGCATTCCAACTAGCGCCCATTTCCCGCAGCCGCCGGACCCAGTCCAAAGCCGCATCGGCATGGCTTTGGATGTCCCGGTCTAGGCCATTCAGTTCCACTGCGGCCAGGCGTTCCAAAGCACTCTGGCCCCGGTAGGTCTTGCCCTTGGACTGGTATTCCCATTTGCGCCCCAGGATGTAGGCCTGCGGCGCTGCATATTCCTGAATGCGGCCCAGTGCCCGGTTGTAGAGGGCTACCTGCGCCTTGTAGCTCTTCTTGCTGCCGGAATTCAGCAAGCTGATTCCCTGGGCGTCCAGATTCAGGGTGCTGAACTTGATGTCCACTACCCGGTAGTGATGGGCAGGAAGTCCCAGACCTGGAGCTCCCCGCGCAACATCCGCATCGGTGAGCAGCGGCTCTTGCACCAGGCGATTCAGGTAGTCGCTGCGCACCAAAAGGTCGGGCATGCCATAGCAGCGGTTCTCGGGATCGCGCAGGACGGCCTGGTAGAGGAAGGGAACGCCGGCAGCCATTTGATCGAAGGTGGCTTCGGCTTTGGCGGCTGACTTGGCATCGGTGTAGGTAGAAGCAATGGTGGCGATGGAGTCGGCGCCGAACTTCTGGCGCAGGAGGGCGAGGATGGCAAGTTCGAATTCCTGGCCTTTCCTGAAGATGAAGTCCAGAAAGTCAGTGCGTGGGTCGTGGTGCTTTTGCTCGCTGTCCTTGTGAAAGCCCTCGTCCTCGCCATAGAGCTCCAGCCAATCCAGGATTGGGTCACCAAGGAGGAAGTTGCGGGTGCGGCTGGCGGAAACCCATGCTGACCAATTCGGCTTCTCCAGCCTCTTGCCCGAGTCGGTGTGGTAGATGTGTTTCTTTGCCATGGGTCTGCTGCTGTGTCCATACTTCCAAGCTGGGATAGTTGGAGGATGTTATCGTTTGTCGGATGTAGCGGAATAGCCGGCCGGGGTTCTCAGCTCCGCCAACCTTTGACATGTGTTCTCGAGCTGATGAAGCGCATCAACGGCTTGAACGCATATGAGTCTTCTCCCGGTTCGGTAGGCAGTTCGGCCTCTTGGCTATCTTGGTGGGGGTGGAGTGTCGTCGTAGATGCCGACCCATTCGTTTGCGTACACCGCGTCGAAGAACAGGACCCAGCTTCTTTTTGGAACCTTGCCTGTGCTAAGGATATTCCTGACAAGCGAGATTCCTTTGTCCAAGTCCACCAGTGCCAAGTCCACGTACGAGTAACGCTTGCCGGTTCCTCCGCCTACGACTGCGCCAAGGCCGCCTTTGCGTAGAGCCGCATCCAGTGCGTCTTCGATTTCCGCCTTGTCCGCGAACCCTTCTTCTGCAAGTCCCTGGGTGCCGTCGAGCTTCACATAGCAAAATCTCTCGTTGTGACGAGAGAATCGCTCTGAGAAGAAGGTGGTGTCGGAGTGTGCCGCGGACCACATGCCCGGCAGGATGGATCTGCCAACAATGAGATCCAGTTGGCGCGGGTAGTCATCACGATCTTTCGGTTTGAGCTTCCACAGTGTCCCCTTGAGTATCCCGTCGGGTATGGCTGCAAGGGTTTTTTCGGGTAGCTTCGCCTGGGTTGCTTGGATGGTTATGGAAACCCTATCCTGTAATTCGGAAAGGGGGACCGAATTCTTACCCTTCTCATTTGTGGTTTCGATGACTCCGACCCAGGTGTCCAAGACCTGTTCACCCAGAATCGATTCCGTGCAGATGAAGGCTGCACTCAAGTCCGCAGGATCGTCATCGTTGTTCATGAACTCCGGCGAATAGAACGTCAGATCGACTGTGTTGTGCTCACCAGGCGAAACCTGGACAACTGCTCCTTTGAGTGAACGAAGCCCGCGGGCTGTCAAGATCTGCTCTGCCTGTTCCGCCGTCTCGGGCAGGCGATGGGTGTAGAACTCAAAACCATGAATCTTGGGCGCTCGGCTGAGAATGGTCTCAACGAGGGGGCGTAATTCTCGGTCGGATTCTGGTGTGATGACCAGGCGATGGCCGCCATTCAACCCTGGTCCGAACTCCCACATGAGCCGCGGGTCAATGGCCTGCAGGTGAACGATCATCCATTCGGCAAGGTCCCACTTCTTTCCCCGGTTGAACATAGCATCAATGTCGGACTTTTTACTTTCGAAGGCTTCCCACCAACTGTCGATGGCCTTGAGCTTCTCATCACGGAATGCACACCATTGGGGATCTTGCGGGTTTCCGAATTTCCACCGTGTGTTTGCCGGCATTTTGTTCTCCTGTGGGAGGGGCAGGGTGGCGCGCGCAGTGCTCGAGAGCAAGATGAGCGCAACAAAGAACAGGCCAGATACGGTTCTCATGGGTCGCCTCGCAACTCAGGGTGTTGATCCAGCTCCCGCGCAAGTTCAGGTGCCAGAAGACATGGTACGCCCGAAGGGATTCGAACCCCTGACCCCCGCTTTAGGAAGAAGAGGCTCTACGTCCCGTGGGCGCGGTGGCAAGGTTAACAGAGTACGGAGGGCATTGTCCAGGAAGGGAATAGTAAGTGGGTGGAAGGCCATGGCGATGATTGTCCGCCAAAGAGTGTCATGGATGCGGTATTCAATGGGGCTTGCGCAGAGCATGACCAAGATCAGGTGATAGTCTTCCTTGGTCCCTGTCCCCCCATTCGATTTGAGGCACCGCAATTCTCGCTGACGCGATCAGGGGCTGGAGTAGTGGTGCATTGGCAATCCAAGGAGATTGATTTTGATAAAAGGCACCTTCTACCCCCTAGCCGTCGACCCGAGCATGATTGGTACCTACCCTGCGAATTGTTCCATAGGGAAGCATGTTTGCTTGCCACTGGAAGAGGTACTGGAGTACCGTGTTTGGGTTCTGCCCAAAAAGGGTCATATATCCCTTCAGTGTTTTGCCAGCTTTGGTGATGCGTTGGAATTCGCCATGAAAACAGAGCATGCGAAGTGGCCAACTATTCTCATGGATCTCACGCATTTCCGCACTGGAGACTACCCACATCCGATTGGTGAGTTTGCGCCTTACCAGCTAACCCAAATGCAAAGGGAGAGCGAGGTGGATATTATCTAGCTTCTGGCCCCCCCCTGGGTAGATCCTGGGTGTGGCATTTTCGTGCCCCCAGCATGAATCTGGTTGTGAAGTGGATGCCGTCTCTTGGCTACGGAAGCATGCGCCTAGGTCCATGAGAGTGGTGTCTATCCTTCGGCACCGGGTGGTCAACAATTGGCCGCCTATAGTCTCATAAACTATTTTTTCATTGGCGCCCTGCGGTGGGAATTGCGGGGTATGCTACCCTTGCCCTTACCCACCAAGTTTGGCTCTGGTGTGATTGTGGGCGGTGTTGAACACCCCTGATGGTGTTGGTCACCAGAGACCTTGCTCATGTGGAAGGATAAGTCCCCGGCCTAGCAGGCCGTTGAAAAACTCCAAGTAGTTAAGCCGTGCTCCAATCCACGTACGTAGGGATAATATCCCAATCACGGAGGTGGATATTTCATGGCACTTGGCAAACGACGCGACAAGCAGCAAGCACTTTTGGTCTCGACGACCAATCTTCCCCGATCTCCAGGGCACCCGTTTTACGCGAAGCTGAATGAGCTTCTCAGCGAAGCGAAGTTCGATCACTATGTCGAATCGCTTTGCGAGCCCTACTACAAGGAAGGCGGCCGCCCTTCAATTCCGCCAGGCGTCTACTTCCGGATGCTGCTGGTCGGCTATTTCGAAGGTGTGGATTCACAGCGTGGGATTGCATGGCGCTGCAGTGACAGCCGCTCGCTCCAGCAATTCCTTGGGCTTTTGCTGACAGAGATGACCCCTGATCACTCCAGCTTGACCGTGATCCGCAAACGGCTGCCAGTAGAAGTGCACGAAGAGGTGTTTGCATTCGTGGTCAAGATCGCCAAATCCAAGGGCATGGTGAAGGGCAAGGCACTGGCCGTGGACACAACGACGTTGGAAGCCAATGCTGCAATGAAGTCCATTGTGCGCAAGGATACTGGCAAGGGCTGGAATGACTACGTGCGCGAGCTTGCGAAAGAAGAAGGGGCCGAAGTCCCAACGGAGGAGGACTTACGGCGATTCGATCGCAAACGCCGTGGGAAGAAGACCTCGAACAAGGACTGGGAGTCGCCCTCAGACCCCGACAGCAGGATCGCGAAGATGAAGGATGGGCGTACCCACCTTGCCTACAAGGCACAGCACGCGCTGGACACTGACTCCGAGATCATCGTCTCCGCGACGATCCACCATGCAGATACTGCTGACAGCGAGGCACTGAAAGACGGAATCATTGAGGCTCAGGCGGTGCTGATCAGTGCTGAGCAAGATGACCAATACAAGGCAGTTGTCGCCGACAAGGGCTACCACAAAGTTGAAACCCTGGCATGGCTAAGCGAGAGAGAGATACTTTCTTACATACCACAGCCGCGGTCACAGAACCGCCGCAAGTGGACGGACAAACCAGAATCGTGGCAGGATGCTTATCGAGCAAACCGTCGGCGTGTTGCAGGATCGCGATCCAAAAAGCTCCAGCGCTTACGAAGTGAACGAGTGGAGAGAAGCTTTGCGCACACCTGTGGGTCAGGCGGTGCACGCCGGACTTGGTTGCGCGGCATCGAGAATGTCAAAAAGCGGTACGTGGTCCATGTCGCTGCACGCAATCTTGGCACGATCATGCGTAGCCTGTTTGGAGTTGGGACGCCAAGGGGATTGCAGAGGGGCTTTGAGGGCTTCCTCAGCCGCGTATATGAGCTTTGTGGATCTGTTTGGCCCCAACCAGCTTGCTGGATCGCAATGACTGCCATTATTTTCCGCCATAAGAATCCCGGGGCAGAAAACGGATGTCTCGGGATCGACAATCTCCAAATCACCCCTTCTTCAACGGCCTGCTAGAAGGGGCGCCGTAACCGGAAGAGTAACCTAGTGGTATGACGCAGAATTAGTAGGCCTTTATATTAAGCCTCCCTACGCTTGCGGTGCGTAGGTATCGTTGGAGGCAAGACGATGCGCGTTGCAGTAGAGATTCAACTTACCAAGAGCGAGCGAAGCACCCTGACGAATTGGTCACGCAGTCGGAGAATTTCGGTGAGGCAAGCTCAGCGAGCCCGAATGATCCTTCTTGCCGCTGATGGCTACTCGAATGCGGATATAGCTGAGGAGATGAGGGTCAAGCGACACACTGTGGGGCGTTGGCGAAACCGCTTCAGCGAGCATCGCCTCACTGGTATAGAGAAGGACCTTCCTCGGGGAGGTCGTCCCCGTGCGAACGAGGAAGTTGAGAGTGAGATCATCCGCATGACTACGCAAGAGATCCCCGCGAACGCGACACACTGGAGCACGCGACTCCTTGCAGAGGAGATGGGAATCACGCAGTCGATGGTCCACCGCACATGGAAGGCCAACGGTCTGAAACCTCACTTGGTGAAGACGTTCAAGGTCAGCAACGATTCTCGGTTCGAAGAGAAGCTGCGCGATGTGGTAGGTCTCTACCTGAATCCACCCGAGAATGCACTCGTCTTTAGCGCGGACGAAAAGACGTCAATTCAGGCTCTCGATCGGACCCAGAAGAGCCTTCCACTGGTCAAGGGTCGATGCGGCACGATGACTCATGACTACAAGAGGAACGGAACAACCACCTTGTTCGCCGCGATCGAGTTGGGTCACGGCGAAGTGATCGCAACCTGCATGAAGCGACATCGACATCAGGAGTGGATCAAGTTCCTGAGAATGATCGACGAGCAAACTCCAGCTGAACTCGGATCTGCACGTCATCGCCGACAACTACGCCACACACAAGCATGAGAAGGTTAAGCGGTGGCTGAAGCGCCATCCGCGATTCCACATGCACTTCATCCCGACAAGCAGCTCGTGGCTCAATATCGTGGAGGGGTTTTTCCGCAATCTTGATCAAAAACGCCTGAAGCGCGACGCGTTTCGCAGCGTCCCTCAACTCAAGAAAGCAATCATGGACTACATCGATAACCACAACGACGATCCGAAGCCGATTGTTTGGACCAAGGCCGCCGACGAGATCCTCGAAAAAGTCGGTCGCGCACGCGCTGCACTGAAAATGCCCCAACAGAGCGCATCACACCACTAGCTTGCCGTGCAGCAGTTTTGGATCCGTTAAGGCTTTAAAGGCATTCACGCGTTCGTCTAAGGAAGCGGTATTTGTCTCGTCCAATGTCATTGGGTATTATACTAGTTATGAGTCAATTTTTCGCGACGACAGAGGAATGGCACCATGTCTGTGCCAGATTGCGTTCGCAAAACGCCATCGATAGCAGCAACACCTACGCGCATTTTAGAAAGGACGGCCGATGAAGCCAGTATTTAGAGTATTCGTAAGCTCAACATTTGCAGATTTTCGAGATGAGCGGAATGCACTTCAACGTGGCGCGTTTTTGAACCTTGAACGATATTGCGAAGAACGCGGCGCAAAATTTCAAGCGATAGATTTGAGATGGGGCGTAAGTTCAGACGCGTCGCTTGACCAACGCGGCATGGAAATTTGCCTGCAGGAGCTTGACCGCTGCCAACACCTGTCGCCACGTCCGAACTTTCTCGTACTTATAGGCAATCGCTATGGTAGCCAGCCTGCTGCGTATGAAATCGAGTGGGACGAATTCGTCGAGATATACGAAGAGTTGCCACCAAGTGAGAAGAATTTACTCGATCGTTGGTATCAGCGCGACGACAATTCCCTACCTGCTTGCGTGGTATTACAACCAAGGACTGGAAGATACGAGGACAGCGAGATATGGTACGTAGAAGAGATGCGAATTCGCGCTGCTTTTTTGAACGGCATCGCAAGCCTTGGGTGGCCCCTGGAAGACCACAAGCGAAACAAATACGAGCACTCCGCAACTCATCAAGAAATAACGGCAGGCTTACTTGCCCCCGGTAGCACCCAAGGCCAGGTTTTTGTTTATCAGCGAAAAATCTGGTTGGGTCCGTACGGCGAGAATGCTACAAATTATCAAGAGCCGAATGAAAAAGACCACATTAAGGGGCTAGTTGTAAAACTAAGCGAGGTTGTACCCCCCAGCAATATTCGCACGTTCAATTCGCTTTGGTTCTTGGGAAAACCTCGATACTCCTTGGCAAACTTTTCCGCTCAAGTTGAGGCCGACCTTAAAAAGGCGATTGACGAGGAACTGATACGACGCAGGTCCATAGGAAAAATTCTCTTAGAGCGCCAAGCCCACAATGAGTTTGGTGAAGAACGACGTCAAAACTACACGGGTCGCCAATCGCAGTTGGACGAGTGTATCCAGAGAGTTCAAGACGCTGAACACACCACACCGCTTGTCTTTTCAGGTGAGTCTGGCAGTGGAAAAACGGCCTTTTTGGCCCAACTCTCGTTTCAGCTAACAAACCAGCGAGCCACGAGAGTAATCTCACGTTACGTTGGCGCCACTCCCGCTTCCAGTGAAGTCGACAGCCTACTGCTAGGCATTGAGCGTGAATTGCGCGAAAGCGACAAGTCGTTTAACCAGCCAGAGATATCCCACGCCGCAGATACCAGCCGTCGAATAATCGAGTATCTCGAAAGCGAACCTGGGTCAGATACGACTGTTATTATCGTAGATGCGCTTGATCAGCTGGAAGCAAGCGATCACCCCAACGCGATTAGATGGATACCCGACCTCCTGCCAACCAGCGTTAAACTTATCGTTTCGGTGTTAGAGCGGCCTGGAGAATTGTCTGGCCGTACGAGTGAACGGTTGCAGGAGCGATTCAGTGACAACGGCATCACAGCGATTGAACCACTGAAGTCGCAAGATTGGGAAGCGTTATTAAAGCGATGGCTAGTTAAGGCAAAGAGGCGGCTGACAGAGCAACAGTTTGACGGCCTTATTGATCGTGCTAAGTCCGTTGCCTTACCGCTGTATTTGAAACTCGCATTCGAGGACAGCTTGCGCTGGCGTTCTTATCAGCCAGCAGCGGAGACGTATGAGCCGTTGCCCTACGATATCCGAGGTCTCATTTCGCACCGGTTTGACGACCTCGGCCGAGAGGTGAACCACGGAGAAACGCTCGTTTCGCTCACCCTAGGTTGGCTCGCGGCAGCGCATCGGGGCTTAACGGAATCTGAACTGCTTCGGCTACTAGCGAGGAATGATGACTTTTACGATGAGTTGGTCAATTCTGCTCGGAATCCTCTTCCAAGTATCACGACCGAGCGCCGACGTATCCCCATCATCCTTTGGTCACGCCTAGTCTCAGATCTCGCTGGGTACCTGGCTCAGAGGTCGGTCGACGAAGAACAAGCGTACATTTTTTACCATCGACTAGTTGGAGAAGTCGCTGCCGACCGTTATCGGAGCCCACTGAGTCACCAAGCAATTGGCGAGTACTTTCAGGAACAACCGTTCGTATTTGATCAGACGCGGAATCTCACGGAAGAAGCGGAGCAGCATCTAGTCTCAGAAAACTGGTCCGCGTTGTCTGCGCTTTTACTGGACACCGATTATATACCCACTATGAACGCGGCTCGTCGATTCGAAGCAGCGATACACATGTTCGCACGTGGCTACAGCAGTTTGCGTGATGGGTCAACCAGGCAGTACGAGCAACTCCTCCCGGAGACACTACTGGGTTACATCTTGAACGAAGTGAATTCTCAGCGAGCGGTCGATACCGAATACATCCATGCACTTTTGGTCTATCGGCCAGACCTTTCATTTTATCGGTCGTTTTTGGAGATGATCGATGCGCAGGAATTTCCGCCAAAGACAGCTCCGAGCACACACTATCCTCGTCTGCGGGACGAGTTCCGGCGCAGCTTGGCCGACCGCGTTCGACGGGATGGCGATCTCGAGCGTGCCGCCAGCATCTTCGAGCGGCTACACGAAGGCTTCGCGGAACGTGAGTCGATGTCGAATGAGGAACTGAGGCAACTTTCAATGTTGGAGTATGACCTTGGCTATATCGCCTATTTAAGCCTCTCCTAAAGCAAGTGTAGGTCCTCCCGGGTGCTGATTTCGCCTAGCGGCCATGAATACGCAATGGAGAGCGCGGGTAGCTGCATCTGAGACCCGGTGGATTCCCGGTACAGGCTGTAGCCCATCCTTGGAGGCAGTGGCAGAGTGCCAAGCCGCCCTGGCGGTTTGGCATCTCAGGAAAGGGCCGTGAGCCGTAGGGGCTGTCAAGGCTGGCCGTAGGCCACGAGCGGAGCGAGCTTGGCCTTTATGGCACCGAGGCTTGCGGCACAGAGTTGAAAAGTTGGTTGCGCAGAGCCAAGCGTACATAGAAATTGCGCACTGACTGCGTCGAGCATGCTTAGAGGCTCTCGACGCGACGGACTCTGTTCACGAGGTCGCATCAGTGCGCATCACCACCCTACTCAACAAGCTCCTCAATCTCCAGGGGCTCCGGGTTACCGGGGCCCAATTTCAAGACGGTGAGATGATTCTCAGTGTCCACCGAACATTCCAGCTGCTGACCTGCCCACACTGTGGCAAGCGCAAGCGTGGCCGAGAATCCAAACGAAAGCGGCGATGGAGGCACATGGGAATCTGGGGCCATGAGGTCTACCTGGAGGGCGAAATCCGGCGTTTGCGGTGCAAGAAATGCAATGTAGTCGTGACCGAGGCGGTCCCCTGGGCCAGGCATGGCAGTGACTTCACTAAGCCCTTCGAGGATGTGGTCGTCCTGCTGGCGCAACAGACAAACGTAACGGCCGTCGCCAGGCTGACTGGGATTTCGTGGGTGACCGTAGGAGCAATCGCAGAGCGTGTCGTCAGCGAGCACCTTGACCCAAACCGCTTCGATGGTCTGCGTCGCATTGCTGTGGACGAAATCAGCTTCCGCAAGCGCCACCGCTACCTGACGGTGGTCACCGACCACGACCAGAGAAGGGTTATCTGGGTCGCCGAGGGCAAGAGTGCCGATGTACTCAAGAGTTTTTTTACCGAGATCGGAGCTGATGTTTGTGAGCGCATTGAAATCGCCACCATGGATATGTCGGCTTCTTACCGCAAAGCGGCAGAGGAAAGCCTCCCAAATGCACAGATCGTTTTTGATCACTTCCACATTGCCAAGTTGGCCAACGAAGCTCTCAATGAGGTCCGGCGCGAACTCATGCGAAACGCCGCTCATCCCGATGCCAAGAAGGCAATCAAGGGAACAATGTGGGCACTCCTGCACCGCCAAGAAAACGCAACCGATAAGCACATGAGCACCATTGGTCATCTTCGCCCCGAGCAACCTCTTGGGCGCGCCTACCTGCTCAAGGAGACTCTGCTCGACATCCTGCGTGGCAGCATCAAAGATTCAAATCTGGCTCTTGATGGTTGGATGGCCTGGGCAGCACGATCTCGACTCAAGCCATTTGTCAAACTCGGCAAGACGGTCCGCAAACACCTCGGCGGGATCCAGGCCCTCTTCAAGGAACGATTCACAAATGGCCTGGCGGAAGGCATGAACAACAAGATTCGCCTCCTCAGCCATCGCGCTTACGGCTTCCATAGCGCAGCCCCACTAATCGCTACCATCTTCCTCTGCTGTGGTGGAGTCAGGCTTCCAGACCTACAACTCCTTTAGGAGAACCCTATTTAAGGGGAGAGTTCGACGAGTCAAACGAATGGATGCGAAAAAGCATTGACTCGGCCGGCCGGGCTGAGCACTGGTACGGATACTGGCACACCAAGTGCTCAGAGGCAGTGCATCGCTTTCGTGTTGATCATGCCAATGGGGACGAAGTGCTTAATATTTCTGAGGAAGCGCAAAACTATTTCACTCAACAGTCGGAGTCAAGGTTCCAACGAGGCGTTGTTAACACGCTTTCGCACAAGTTCGATGTCTATTACGCAGGCGAAGATGCTGATGGCTGCGAAGCAGTTTTTCGGGAATTGCGCCAAGCACCCTGGCTTATAGAGAACGAATCTGAAGGAGCCCTGCTACCTCGAGAGGCTCAATTAGCTTCACTGTGTGGTGGGCATGACCGTGCGATCGCCTTATTTCAAAGCCACCTCGCTTCTTTCGAAGGCCATGATTCAAACGCGCTCGAGTCTTTCGCGTGCAAGTGGGTTGAGCTCGGCGATATCTATCGACGCGCTAACCGCTCACACGAGTCTCGCGAGGCGTACGAAAATGCATTGGCAATGCAAGACGAGCCTGGCAATGGTTTGTACAAGACTTGGGCGCAGTCGGGATTGAACGCACTAGACAATTAGCACTCGGAGGTCGCTCCAAGGAGGAGTTTCGGCTAAGGAACTGCCACATAACCGGCTTCTAGCCTGCCCGTCCTATCCAAGAAGTCGGCCGTTTCGTAGCTCTTGGTGTTGCCTCACGTTAAGTGTGCGTAGAATGGCGGCATGGTAGCCGACTTCCAAACGCTGCAGGTGCTGACCGTTTCTGGATGGGTAAACATGCATCAGCAAGACGTGATCGCGTATTTGCTTTGACGTTGCCCTGAAAACCGTTCCACGCGGAGGCCGGATTTTCTCATAATGCAAGACCGAGGAAAGATGCATGAGAAAGTCCAAATTCAAGGAAGATCAGATAGTCACCGCCATCAAGCAGCTTGAGCTAGTGGTGTGATGCGCTCTGTTGGGGCATTTTCAGTGCAGCGCGTGCGCGACCGACTTTTTCGAGGATCTCGTCGGCGGCCTTGGTCCAAACAATCGGCTTCGGATCGTCGTTGTGGTTATCGATGTAGTCCATGATTGCTTTCTTGAGTTGAGGGACGCTGCGAAACGCGTCGCGCTTCAGGCGTTTTTGATCAAGATTGCGGAAAAACCCCTCCACGATATTGAGCCACGAGCTGCTTGTCGGGATGAAGTGCATGTGGAATCGCGGATGGCGCTTCAGCCACCGCTTAACCTTCTCATGCTTGTGTGTGGCGTAGTTGTCGGCGATGACGTGCAGATCGAGTTCAGCTGGAGTTTGCTCGTCGATCATTCTCAGGAACTTGATCCACTCCTGATGTCGATGTCGCTTCATGCAGGTTGCGATCACTTCGCCGTGACCCAACTCGATCGCGGCGAACAAGGTGGTTGTTCCGTTCCTCTTGTAGTCATGAGTCATCGTGCCGCATCGGCCCTTGACCAGTGGAAGGCTCTTCTGGGTCCGATCGAGAGCCTGAATTGACGTCTTTTCGTCCGCGCTAAAGACGAGTGCATTCTCGGGTGGATTCAGGTAGAGACCTACCACATCGCGCAGCTTCTCTTCGAACCGAGAATCGTTGCTGACCTTGAACGTCTTCACCAAGTGAGGTTTCAGACCGTTGGCCTTCCATGTGCGGTGGACCATCGACTGCGTGATTCCCATCTCCTCTGCAAGGAGTCGCGTGCTCCAGTGTGTCGCGTTCGCGGGGATCTCTTGCGTAGTCATGCGGATGATCTCACTCTCAACTTCCTCGTTCGCACGGGGACGACCTCCCCGAGGAAGGTCCTTCTCTATACCAGTGAGGCGATGCTCGCTGAAGCGGTTTCGCCAACGCCCCACAGTGTGTCGCTTGACCCTCATCTCCTCAGCTATATCCGCATTCGAGTAGCCATCAGCGGCAAGAAGGATCATTCGGGCTCGCTGAGCTTGCCTCACCGAAATTCTCCGACTGCGTGACCAATTCGTCAGGGTGCTTCGCTCGCTCTTGGTAAGTTGAATCTCTACTGCAACGCGCATCGTCTTGCCTCCAACGATACCTACGCACCGCAAGCGTAGGGAGGCTTAATATAAAGGCCTACTAATTCTGCGTCATACCACTAGGATAAGTGCCGCCGTCCAGGCGAACCAGAAACAGGCTGCCGTCCAGCAGGGTCATGGCAGCGTGCTTGCCGTCGCTTGCCACTGCAATGCGATCGCCAAAGGGAGTTGTGTTGGATCCGACTCCGATACCCGGTAGTTCTCCCAACACTTCTGCATCGCCATGGGGATGGATCAACAGGTAACCGTAAATGGCGCCGCCTTGGCGCCGGTAGTGGAAGAGTCGGCCGCCGTCGGGCAGTTCGACTCGCCAGAGTCCTTGTCGAAATACCAGACGCGAACGATCGTGCTGCAGTGCTTGTTGCTCTGTGCGGTTGGTCATCTCCAGGGGCAGGAATTCCATTTGCTGCAGCAGCACCTGGCCCGGAGCCAGGGGGTTTGCCTCATCCAGCACCCGCAGAGAAAGGGAGCTGGGGGAGCTGCCTTCCAACAGGGCGATCCGATCCTGGGCCGCCAAGGGGGCGCTGGCCAATAGGAGGAGGAGAGTGATGTTTGGCTTCATGGTTGGGTAAACATACCAAGTTTCGTGCCGTTGGTCTTTCCGGCCTGGCCCTTTGCCTGTTGTCCGGATTCCGTGCGGGGCCTGTCAGCAATGCGGACGGTTCCATCACATTGGGGCTTTGGTATGGCAGTTGCGTTTACCCCCTCCATTCCCAACTTCAAACAACAGAGAAGCAATCAGCCATGAAACTGAACAACGTAAAACTATGGATTATCTCCGCACTCCTTCTTGTCACCGGCTGTGGCGGGGGGGGCAATGGCCGTACGGCAGACACCACTTCCGGCCAGGCGCAAACAGCCTTTCTTTTTATTGATTCCGCCACCGGTTCGGACACCCAACTCACCGGCACATTGGATGCGGTGGCGCTGGAGCGGGCAGACGGTGAGCTCACCGGCAACTTACTGAGGAATAGTTCCCCGGTTGTGCTGGCAGACGTGGAAGGTCAATTGGACAGCCTGCGATTGACTGGCGTTGCCGATGGCGACTACGTGGCCATGCACCTGCTTTTCCAATCAGGCATGAGCATGCGTACGCCTGATGGGCGACTAGAAGACGCCAGGGTTGAGCGTCGTGATCACCGGGTGGAACTGGAAGACCTCTACCACCATGACAATCAGGCTTCTTCCTGGTTGGTCCTCCGGCACCAAGGTGGCTTGGATGTCCAGGATGACAGCTCCGGCGACAAGGTTTGGACACCGCATCTGGCCTGCCGCCGCAGTGAGTTCGAAGAATTGCGCGGCACCTGCTTCAAAGTGGTGACTGCTTCGGCGGCGCAGCAAACTGTGCAGGCCATGCCCAACTCCACCTCCGGAGATCTCAGTCTGACTTTCACGGTTCCGCAAAGTGCCATTCTGACTTCATCAGAAAGTTCCGCCCGGCTAAGCCTGCAGGAGTTTTTCAACCTGCTGGTTCCCGGCACAGAGTTTTGTCTCTGGGGCAGTCTGGATGGCGATATGAATTTGCAGGTCGAGGCCATCCAAGTGGATGATTCATCCAGCCCTTCCAGTGGCATTGAGAGCAAAGTGGTGGGGAATATCGAGAGCCTGGACTCTGCTGACCGGAGCTTCCAACTGCAGGTCCTGCGGGTGATCCGCGGCGGGGCTGAATTGGACGCTAGCCATCTTCCCGTGCTCACGGTGCTAGCCGGCAATGCTGAAATTTTCCGCAGTGGTCTGCGGTTTCAGCTACTGGATTTCAATGCCCTGAAAACAGGTGCCCTGGTAGAGGTGGAATGGGACGGTCCCGTGGTCAACGGGGCAGTGCGTGCTGATGAAGTAGAAATCGAAGACGAAGGGATCAACCCTGGCGGTGCTGTGCCCGAAATTGAAGGCCAGGTGGGGGAGGTGCTACCAGGTGTGCGGACCATCGTCATGGTGCCCCGCAAGGATGATCCCCTCATCGTCAATGGCCAGAGCGTTGCTTCGCTGCGGGTTCGCCTTGCCGGCAATGCCTTCCTGTTCCGAGCTGACGACGACAAGGTCGAAATCAGCCTGAATCAAGTCGGCATTGGCGAGCGCATCTGGGTCAAGAATTACACCCTTAGCGGGGATGATGTGTTGGCCACGGTGGTGCGTATCCGCATGGCCAACTAACTCCCTATCTATCCAACAAACTAGGCGTGCACGAAGGGCGCTTTGGCGCGTGGACCATTTTCCAGGAAGTTGGTAACACCAATGCGCATGTCCTTGGTGCCGCAGACTTCTCCGAAGCATTTGGCTTCAAAAGCGATGCCATCCCGCAAGTTCATCTTGGCTCCTTCCAAGATGGCCTTGCAGAGGATGGCATCCACTTTTTTGCTCAGGTGACCCAGCTCCATGGCCGGTAGTTCTTGCGGCACATCGCGCATGGGACCCTTCTGCATGCCGGGGCGCGGTAGTTTGCCGCTGGCCAGATCCTGCGCCAGGGTGATGGCGCGTTGCAGCAAGTCACCTTCAACTTCTTCACTGATCAGACCAAGTTGCAGGGCCTTGGCGGAAGAGATGGGGCGGGCAGTGCGCAGCAGGGCCTGAGCTTGTTCGATGCCAATGAGGCGGGGCAGGCGTTGGCTGCCACCGGCACCAGGAATGATGCCGATGTTGGGTTCCGGTTGACCGGCCAGGACCCTCAGGCCCTTTTGTGCAATGCGCATGGTGCAGGACATGGCCAGTTCGTTGCCGCCACCAAAGGCCAGGCCGTTCATGGCGCAGACCACTGGCTTTTGCAGATCTTCGATGTCGTTGAACACGGACTGCGAACCAGCAGAAGTGGCTTCACCCTCGGCTTCGTTTTGAATCTTGGCCAGGAAGTTCACATCGGCTCCCGAGACGAAGGCCTTCTTGCCAAAGCCGGTGAGCACCATGGCCTTGACCTTGGGGTCGGCATCGGCGCTTTGCAGGCGCTGCCGCAGTTCCTCGAACACCTCGTTGTTCAGGGCGTTGAGCACCTTGGGGCGGCGGATGGTCAAAACAGCGATGCCGTCCACGTCCTTGCGCAGGACCACTGGGATGTCCCAGGGTTTGTTGCTTGCACCCTGTTCCTGCAGGCACTTGGGAATGGGGAAGCCCGGATGTTTTTCGGCATAGGCGGTGACCAGGCGCAGGGCTTCCGCCGTGCCCAGGTCATTCATGAAGCTGAAGGCCGGGCGCATGTCCAGGGCCAGTCCTAACGCCATGTTGAAGTCGGCAATACTCACCAGGCCCGCATCCACGATCTCGCCGCAGAGGCCGAAGTAGGCACCGCGCAGGTCTGCTTCGATCTGTTGCCTCAGCTCTGCCGGCACCTCGACTTTTTCGCCGCGCTTGGGAGTGTCCCAGGCTTGGCTCTTGGCCACCTTGTCTTGCAGGCTTTGCGGGGAGCGGAACCACTTGTTGATCTTCTGCGTGTAGTTGTCCAGGCCAACGTTGGTGATGGGGTTGCCGCCGGTGAGATTCATGGCGGTGAACGAACCCACGGTCATGCCCAAGGCCTTCTTGCACACCGTGTCAATCTGCTTGGTTGTGCCGGTGCCTTCTTCCGCCAGCAAGGCGCAGGCCTGGAACAGACCTTCAAAGATGGGGTCCAAGGCGTAGCCGTAGCGAGACTTCACCTGGATGGGCACCTTGCCCATGTTTTCATACAAGCCCATGAGCCAGTCACTGACCTGGGCACTGGTGTCAGCACTGGGCACGATCTCCACCATCAAGTTGCGTTCGGCGGGGAAGAAGTAGTGGATGACAGTGGTGCGATCCTTGTGCTTGGCATCCTGGAAGATGACTTCTGGTTCCAAGTGCGAAGAGTTGCTGGCCAGGATGGCGTCGTCGCTCACCAGAGTTTCCACCTGCTTGAAGATGCGGCTCTTCAAGCCCTTGTCTTCAGTGGCTGCCTCCACCACGAATTCGGCGCCGGCAATGGCGTCATAGTCGCTGGTGAAATCCACGTGCTGCAGCATGGCAGCCTGTTGTTCGGCGGAGAAGGCTCCGCTTTCCACGCCCTTGGCGATCTTCTTCTCCAACTTGGCCTTGCCCTTTGCCAGAGCCTCGTCGGCCACGTCAACGACGACAGTGCGTACGCCATGGGGTGAGAAGACCTTGGTGAAGAACAGGGCAATGTCAGGACCGATCTGTCCGGATCCAATGACGGCGATTTTGCTGAGGGTTCTACCGCGATAACTGAAGCTCATGGGCCTTGGGTGGGTGGGGGTCTGGGTTACGAAATAGGGAAAATGCCGGGCGGGGAGTATAGCCAAGCCAGCAGCCGGATAGGCCGGAAGCATCCTGCATGCTGCTGCTTTTGCCATCCTTTCGCCGGTCGCCGGCTCTGGGTTGCTGCTGCCTGCTGCGCAGGCATGGATAAAGGTGAGCCCGTGACCTCCTTCGTCGGTTACGGGGCTCTGTGATCCTGCTGCCTGCTGCGCAGGCCGGTATTATTAGGTGCCCGTGACCTCCTTCGTCGGTTACCACAATGCCGCTCAGGGCCTATGATGCGCGGATGGGAAAAGTGATCCTGATTCTGCTGGCAGTACTGCTGGCCGGTAATGCCCTCTGGGCCCACGGTGGTCGATATCGAGCCCCGCCCGTGGTCAGAAAGGTGGTCAAGGATCCGCGGCTGTCCAGTGGCCCCGGGGCTCCTCGACCGCCCCTCACCCCAGGTGGCGGAGCACCAGGCCCAACCACCCCCGGGTCGGCTGGTCCCGCTGGGCCCTTTACCCCTAGCGGTTCGCTGCGGCCGGATCTGGGTCGCTGGCAGGTTTGGTGGAGCTTCAACAAGGATCCCTTCCTCCTGCTCAGGAATGCGGTCTATGGCACTGGTGGCCGCACCCATTCCGATCTCTGGTATCTTGGGGCGCGCCGGCCGGTTGGTTCCACCCCCAGCCTTGCGCCTTCGAAGCATCAACGGCAGCAGATCATGTTGCCGGCCCTGCAACGGGCCCTGCAGTCCGGCAAGCAACCGGATCTGGTGACCGCCTGCTTGATGGCCTTGGCAAAGTTGGATCTGCAGGACGAGGACTTGCTCGCACTCCTGCGCTCCCACTTGAAGTCCGACCAGCAGGAGATTCGTGAGACGGCGGCTCTGGCTATGGGCCTGTCCGCCATGCCCCAGGCCTGGCCGGATTTGCAGGCCCTGCTTCTGGATGGCAGCAAGGGTCGAAGATTGCTGGGTGACGGTGACGTGGATGACCGCACCCGTTCTTTCGCTGCCTATGGCTTGGGTCTGCTGGGCCGCAAAGGCACGCCGAAGATGAAAGCGCAGGTCTGGGAAGTGCTGGCACAGATGCTGGAAGCCAAAGACTTGAACCGTCAAACCCGGGTGGCGGTGGTGAATGCCATGGGTGTTCTGAATCTGTCCGCCGAAGGCAAAGGTCGGCGCTTGCTGTGGCAGGCGATGGACAGTTTGCAGCAGTACTACGCACAGGACCTGGGGCAGGGCGACCAACTGGTGCAGGCTCATGTCCCCATTGCCCTGGGGCGCTTGCTAAAGCGTGGCGATTCGGCGGACCACCAACGCCTCAAGCAGCAGTTTGTTGCTGAGCTGGGTCGGAGCAGTGGCCGCAACAACCTGTTGCAGCAATCTGCGGCCCTGGCATTGGGGGCGCTTTCCCTGCCCACGGACCTGGATATTCATCAGGCTCTGCGGCAGTACTACAAGAACGGGAATGATCGCCAGGCCAGATCCTTCTGCCTCATTGCCATGGGGCGCATCGGCGGCGAGGCCAACCGCAGCTTCCTGCTGCAGGCATTGCGTCGGGGCAAGAAGGTCATGGAGAAGCCTTGGGCAGCCCTTGCCCTGGGCGTGTTGATGCACCAACAGGAACCGGAGCAGGGCGAAGAGGCAGACGAAGCTGACTTGACAATGGTCGGCGATGCCTTGGCGGCGGAATTGCGCAAGGCCCGCAACAAAGACCTGCAAGGAGCCCTGTCGGTGGCTTTGGGCCTGGCTGGCTTCAAGGAAGCAGGGTCCTTACTGCGTCAGGTGCTGAGCGAGAACCAGAACCAGAATGAGTTGGCGGGTTTCATCTGCATCGGCCTGGCCCTGATGGGGGAAGAGAAGGCAGTGCCTGAAATTCGTCACCTGGTGCAAAAGTCCGTGCGTCGGCCGGAACTCTTGCGACGGGCGGCGGTGGCCCTGGGCAAGTTGGGAGACAAGGGAGCAACGGAATTGTTGCTCGCCCAACTTGGCAGCCAGGACAGTGACACGGCTCGCCTGGCGGCGGTGGCCAGTGCCATGGGACTCATCGGTGACTTCCGCATGGTGCAGCCACTGCGCAACAGATTGACCAATCCGGAGCTGAGCAAGCTCTCCCGCGCCTTTGTGGCCGGCGCCCTGGGCGAGGTTGCTTATCCAGGCGAGCTACCCTGGAGCGCGTGCTTTGCCGCCGGCAGCTCTTACCGCGCCAGCGTGGAGACACTCACCAACCAACAAACAGGGCTACTGGATATCTTGTAACCCTTAGTGGGTGGGTTCCAGTTCCTTCGCCTCAGTGTTCTTCGCTTCTGTGCTTGGGGCGGGCTCTTCGCTTTGTTTCTCTGCCGTCTGTGCAGCGGATTGCAGTTCTTCCGCCACCCACTTGGCGTTGTAGATCTTGGTGAGCGCTTCCATGATGGCTTCCACGTGCACGCTCACGGAACGATGCACCGGATCTCCGTGCAGGAAGCGGTTGGATAGGGACTCGATGTTGCCATCGAAGATCAGGCCTACCACTTCCAGGTCCTTGTTGACGATGGGGCTGCCGGAGTTGCCGCCAATGATGTCATTGGTGCTGACAAAGTTGACCCCCTTGTCCAGGTCGATCTCATCCTTCTTGTCCAGCCAGATATCCGGCAGGTTGAAGGGATACTTGTTTTCGAAAGCGGTGTTGCGCCCATACATGCTGTGGAAGGTGGTGCGGTAGGGGGCAATGGTGCCGTTGAAGGCATAGCCCTTCACCAGGCCATCACTCAGGCGCAGGGTGAAGGTGGCGTCCGGGCTCACATTGCTGCCGTAGCAGGCAAAGATGGCTTGGCCGATCTTGGCAGCCTGCACAGCCTCTTGCGCCCCCAGCTCCTGGTATTGTTTGCCGTTATCCCTCATCACTGACTTGAGATAGAGGGCGGCCTGCATGCCCAGGTCCTTGGAGGCCTGCACCGCATCCATGCCACCTGCCAGCAGTTCTTCCACGTAGCCTGTTTTGGCCAGCTCGCTGCTCTGCAGCAATGTGGGGACCTGATCCGCTGCCACGCCCGTCAGCATGAGCTTGACAAAGGGGTCGTTGTCACCCAGCCATTTCTTGGCGCGGGTCATCTGGGCGACAAACAGCTTGTCTGTCACTTTGTTGGGCTCGATGTCCTTGAGGGCAGCCTTCCTGGCCTGCTCCTGTTGGTTGGCTGGGACTTCCGGGTCCAGGGCCTTGAGAATGTTCATGCCCCGTTGCAGCACTGGGGAATGGCGCGGGGTGTACTGGCTCAGCTTGGGCAGGATCGCAGCCTGCTTTGCGCTGATGGCATCCAATCGATCCCAGACCTGGCCAAAGCGGGCCTTCAGTTCCGGGTCTGCATCAATCTGGGCGCGCAGGTCCTTTTCTGCCTTGGCCTTGATGGCCATGAGCTTGTCGTCATCCAGGCCCTTGAGATAGCCACGGATGGCCTTCTGGCTGTTTTGCTGGCGCAGCAGTTGGGCCTTGTTCTGCTTGGCGTACTCCGGGCTCTCATGCGCAGCATCGCTCATGATGCGTACCGTCTCGTCGATCTGATCCAAGCGCATGGGGTAGGAGACATCTCGCAGCAAGTGCATCTGTGCCATGGTCAGCAGGCGGCCGGTTGAGCCCGGGTTGCCAGTGACGAAGACCAACTCGTTGGGCTTGGGGCCCTCCTTGCTCCAGCGGAAGTAGTGCTGCTGGGTGTCGGCGGGCTTGCCGTCCTCATAAGCGCGGCAGAAGGTGAAGTCGATGCCGTAGCGCGGGTAGGTGAAGTTGTCCGGATCACCGCCAAAGTGGGAGGTCTGCAGGTGGGGCGAGCAGACCAGGCGGATGTCGCTGTAGACCTTGTAGGAATACAGTTGGAACTGGGCGCCGTGGTAGAGGCTGACTACTTGTGGGGACAGTTCCGGGTTGGCCTCTCGTGCTTTGGCCATGATGGCTTCTTGGTTGGCCTTGCGCTTTTGCACGACGCTGGCGTCATCATCGCCATCTTCGACGCCGGCGTTCATTTGCGCCGTCACGTCGGCCATGGAAATGAGTTGCTGCACCGTCAGTCCTTTCAACTTGACCTCGCCTTCCAGGGAGGTGGCGACGAAGCTGTCCTGAATCCAGTCCTCCTTTCCCTGGGCTTTGGCGATGTCGCCGCGCACACAGTGGTGGTTGGTCATGATCAAGCCCTTGGGCGAGACAAAGGAAGCGGAGCAGCCGCGGCCGAAGCGCAGGGAGGCCAGGCGCAGGGAGTTCAGCCACTTCTGGTCCGGCTCAAAGCCATACTCATGCTTCAGGTAGGCCAGGGGTGGGTTTTCGAAAGTCCACATCTTGCCCAGCTCCAGGTGGTTGTCCTGGCTGGGAAGATTGCTGGCGCCCAGCGCCAGGAAAAGCAGGCCGCATAGGGCAGTGTTTCGCTTCATCGATTGATTCCTTCTCATCTTGTTGTGCTCTTACTGGTGGGAGGTGTGGGTTATTCCCCTTGGGCCGGTTCCAACTCGGTGGCAGCTTCTTCGGCCTCTACTTCCTCGTCTTCCTCTTCCTCATCTTCTACATATTCCTCCAACTTGCCCATGAGCTCATTGGCGACGCGGGTGGCGTCATAGATCTTGCTGAGGGATTCCATGATGGCCTGGGTGTGCACCGAAACCGAACGCTCCACTTCATCCTTGAACACGTACTTGTTGGGCAGGGACTCGATGTTGCCATCAAAGATCAGGCCGACCACTTCCAGGTCCTTGTTCACAATGGGGCTACCGGAATTGCCGCCGATGATGTCGTTGGTGCTGACAAAGTTCACCGACATGTTCATGTCCACCTTGTCCTTCTTGTCCAGCCATACCTGGGGGACGTTGAAGGGGTATTGGTTGTCGAACTCCTTGTTGCGGCCATAGAGACCGTAGAAGGTGGTGCGGTAGGGAGCCTTGGTGCCGTTGTAGGGGTAACCCGCGACAAGACCGTCACTGAAGCGAGGTGTCATGGTGGCGTCGGGGCTGACCTTGGTGCCGTAGCAGGCGAACAGGACCTTGCCAAGCTCAGCGCCCTGCGCCTCGATGATGGCTTGCAGCTTTTCGACCTGCTCCTTCACTTCCCCCTGCATGGCATGCAGCTGGCGGGCGATGACGATGGAATTGACTTCGCTCTTCTGCACAGTTTCCCAATCACTTTCGCTAAGTTGTCTGAGGATCTCGCCGCCTTCCCTGCCTGCAAGGGGATCTTCGTTCAAGCTCTGACGCAGGTCCTCGATGCTGCCGTCGCCTAGCAGCAGGGTCAGGTAGGGGTCAGCGGCCGGCAGCCACTTCTGTGCCAGTTCCATGTGGTTCGCGAACAGGACGTCATAGAAGGGAATGTTGCGGTTGCGGCCCTGGCGAACATCGCCCTTCAGTTCCTTGCTGGCTTTCTCCCGTTCTTCCTCCGTGGCTGCAGGGTCCAGGCTTTGGCAGAGCAGGCTGGCCATGCTCAAAGGACCGGAGTAGCTGGGCGAGTAGAAGCTGGCCTTGGGTTCCAGGCCCTTGAGTTTTTGCGCAGCATCTGCCAGGCGATCCCAGATCTTCAGGGATGCCTCACCCAGTTCCGGGTGCTCAGCGGCGCGCTTCTTGAAGGCGGCTTCCGCTTTGACTTTTTGCGCCATGAGCTTCTCATCCAACAAGCCACTCTGGTAACCCTTGGTGGCTTTTTGCGAGTTTTCCAAGCCCAGGATCTGCTGCCGCATAGCGTTGGCAAAGCGTGGGTTGCTCTCGGCAAAACCTCGCAGGATACCCAGCTGGCTGTCCAGCATGTCAATGCCGATGGGGTTGCTCACGTCCCTGGCCAAATCCATCTGCGCCTTGGTCAGCAGTCTTTCCGTGCTGCCCGGGTTGCCAGTGACGAAAACAAGATCACCGTCTTTGGCACCAGCCTTGCTCCACTTGAAGTAGTGCTTGGCGGTGTCGGCGGGCTTGCCATCCTCATAGGCTCGGCAGAAAGAAAAGTCGATGCTGTAGCGAGGGTAGGTGAAGTTGTCCGGGTCGCCACCAAAGTGGGCAGTCTGCAGGTGGGGAGAGCAGACCAGACGCACATCGTCGTACACCTTATAGAGGTAGAGCTGGAAGATACCGCCGGCGTAGAGCTTGACCACTTCTGGCTCAAAGCCTTCGTGCTCGGTTTCGGCTGCTTCCAGGATCTTCTTCTTGTTGGCGTCGCGCTTCTCCTGCACTGCGGCGTCGTCATCTTCCGCCGTCACCCCTTCGTTGATCTTGTCGGTGATTTCCACCGTCTTCGCCAACTGGTAGACCTTGAGGGGATTACCTTCGCGATCCTCAAGAGGCAATTCATCATCGTAGGAGGTGGCATAGAAACTATCCTTCACATAGTCGTTCCCCATTCCCTGCACGTCGGCGATGTTGTCCCGCACGCAGTGGTGGTTGGTCATGATCAGACCCATGGGGGAGACGAAGGAGGAGGAGCACCAGGTGCCAAAGCGCAGGGAGGACAGGCGCAGGGTGTCGAGCCACTTCTGGTCGGGCTTGAAACCGTATTCTTCTTCCAGGTAGCCCAGGGGTGGGTTCTCGAAGGTCCACATGCGGCCCAACTCCTGGTTCTCCTGGGCGGAGACGGTGGTGGGGAGGCAGAGGCCGAGGGTCAGGCTGAGGAATAGAGCAGGAAGACGCAGTGAAGTACGCATAGGGATAGAGTGCTGCAATGAGTTCAAACGGGAACCATCGGTGAGATGGGAAAACCCCCAGGCAGGGGGCGGCGAACCATAAAGCCAGAGGCTGGACGCCACCAGTCCGGGATGGGGCGGAGGGGCCAGAATTGGTCCTAGTCCATACGGATGAGGTCGGCCTGAAAGAGATCTTCTTTGCTGCGAATGCCCCGATAGCCCTCCCGCAACACCACATGGCCCACTGGCGCCCGCAGACTCTGGCCCGGCCCAGCACAAAGGAGCACTTCCGGGTTGAACTCGCGGATGGCGCAGCGCACGCTCTGGCTGAAGTCGAAGGTCTTCACCAGCTGTTGCTGTAAAGTGTATTTTAGCAGTGCTTTAGGGCTTCCTGACCAGGGGCTGTGGATGCCCCCCAGGCCGTCGATGAGCTGCAGTTGCGGTTGCTGCATGGCCAGTTCCGCCAGCTGCTTTTGGCTGGCCACGGCGGTGCTGGTGCAGAGCTTGCTGTGGAAGGGGCCATGGCCCGCCAGCTGGAAGGGGAATGTCCGCTGGCCCACCTGCCGCTTGGGCAAAAGGCCCAGCAGGTATTGCAGACCCTTGGGGTTCCCCGCCACCACCTCATGGCCGCCCAAATGGATGGAAGGGGCGACGAAGTACTCCGCTCCCTGGGCCAGGGTCTGGGCCATGGCCTGTTCCAGCTGGCGCCGGGCCTGGGGATCTTCCCGCCACTGCTCATCCACGCAGGTGGTGAGGATCTGGCCGCCGGGGATCTGTTTTTGCAGCTTGGCCAGGGTGGTCACCAGCTGCCAGCCATCCTGCACCGACAGGGCTTCCGCTGCCACCAGGGCGCTGTACCAACCCAGGGAGTTGCCGGCCACGGCGACAATGCGGTAGCGCTGCTGCAAATGTTGCAGCTGCAGCAAGGTGCCGAAGTAGATCAGGCCGGCGGCATGCAGGCCGTCCAGATGTTGGCTGGGGCGGAAGCTGGGAGCCGCATCCAACTCCAGGATCTCTGCAGCCTGGGCTTGCAAGATCTTGGCCACCGGGCCGTCTTGCAGGTGGCGGTTCAAGAAACCCAGTTCTTCCCGGCCATAGGAACCCCGGCCGGGGCAGAACAACACGGCGGTGGGTCGGCTCACTTCCGTTCCTCCTGACTCAGAGCAACGGCGGCCTCGACGATGTCTTCTTTTTGCAGCAGCAACAGGTTGGCGGCGGGTCCCAGGGGAATGAAGCTGTCTTTGGCGGCGATGCGCCGCTGCAAGAAACTCTCCCTGCAACACTGGGCAAGGATCAAGCCCGAGGGCCCTCCCTGATTTTGCCGGCATTCATCCACAATGAGCATGCGGCCAGTGGCGCGGGAGTGTTCCAATATCTGCGCCATGGGCAGTGGCGCCAACCAGCGCAGGTCCAACACCCGAGCACGAATGCCCAATGCGGCCAGATCTTTTTGCGCCTGCAAGCTCAGGTAGAGGCCATTGGCATAGCTGATGATCGTCAGGTCATCTTCTCTACTGGCGCCGTAGACCTGCGCTTCGCCCAGAGTCACGGCTTGCTCAGGCTTGGGATAGGCGAACTGCCAGAGACCATCCCCACTTTCATGCAGATCCTTTTGCATGTAGAGGGCAATGGGTTCCAGGAACAAACACACCGAACCGCTTTGCACGGCGGCGGCGGCCAGGGTCCTGAGCATGCCCACAGCGTCGTCGGCGCGGGACGGGGTGGCGATGATCAGACCGGGAATGTCCAGCAGTGCCCCAATGCTGTTGTCATTGTGGAAGTGGCCACCGAAACCTTTCTGGTAGGCGAAGCTGGCGATGCGCACCAGCATGGGGTTGCGGAACTGGTCGTTGCTGAAGAAGCGCAGGCTGGCGGCTTCACCGCGGATCTGATCCAGCGCGTTATGAATGTAGGCCAGGTATTGGATTTCACAGATGGGCAGGCAGCCAGCCTGGGCCATGCCCTGGGCCATGCCCAGGATGGTGGTTTCATCCAGGATGGTGTTGAACACCCGACCGCCGCCGAAGCTCTCATGCAGACCGTCGGTGACATGGTAGACGCCACCTTTTTTCGCCACGTCCTCACCGAAGACAAAGGCCTGTGGGTAGCTGGCCATCACATCGTGCAGGCCCTGGGCGATGCGGTAGGCCATGTGTCGAGGTCGGTCTTCATCTTCCGGCAGGCGACCCTTGAAGATCTTTTGGCGTTGTTTGTCCTCGGCCACCGCAGGCCGCAGGTCGCTGGGTTCGGGCAAAGCCAGCGGCGCCATGACCTGGGCTGCGGTCTGCAGCTTGGGCCGGTGGCTGGCTTCCTCACCGGCTCGTTGGATGCGCTGCTCCAGGTCATGGTAGAGCTCCAACATCTCGGTCTTCTGCAGGCTGCCCTTGCTGAGCAGCAGGTCGGCGTAGCCAAGCAGGGGATCGCGGGCTTCCTGCGCCGTAATTTGTTCCTTGTCCAGGTAGCTGGACTCCATGTCGGAGCCGGCATGGCCCAACAGGCGCGTGGTGCGCAGATGGAAGAACACCGGCCGGCGACTCAGGCGGCAGTATTCCAAAGCGGCGCCAGCGGTTTCGTACACTTGCAGCAGGTCGGCGCCATCCGCATGGAAGTAGTGCAGACCCGGTCGCTGGCTGAACAGTTGGGCGATGTAGTCATCGGGAGTGCGCACCGAGATGCCCAGGCCGTTGTCTTCGCAGACAAACAGGATGGGACAGGGTTGTCGATGCACTTGCGCGGCGGCGGCGGCGGTGAAGCCAGCCTGGGCGGTGGCGTGGTTGGCGGATGCATCGCCGAAGGAGCAGTAGACCACCGCGTCTTCCGGCACGGCACAGGGCAGCTTTAGGCGTTGCATGCGAGCCAGGGAGTAGGCCAGACCCACTGCCTTGGGCAGATGGCTGGCAATGGTGCTGGTCTGGGGTGGCACCCACAGACTGCGGCTGCCCAGCACCTTGTGCCGGCCGCCGGAGATCGGATCCTGCGCCGCTGCGGTGAAGGAGAGCATGGCATCGAAGATGGGAGTCTCGCCCGGAAGTTTGCGGCTGCGTGCCGCCATGAAGGCGCCGGAGCGGTAGTGCAGGAAGGCCGGGTCGTCGATATTGAGCAGTTCGCCCCACACTGCATTGGCTTCGTGACCGCTGCTGCCAATGGTGTAATGCGACAGGCCCTTGTCCTTCAGTCGTCGCGCCTCCAGGTCTTGCAACCGGGATTGCAGCGCCGCTTCAAACAGCTGCACCGACAATCCATGGGTCAGGGAGGTGCTGGTGGATAGCCTGGCATCAGGTTTGGGGCGGGAGCTGCGACTGGAACCGGGGTGGTTCTGGATGAATTCCAGCAGTTGAGCAGTGACCTGAGCTTCGCGCCGAATCGCCATGGCTTGGGAGACTTGAACCCTCTATTGTTGAGCTTTCCCTTCCGCTCGAGACTTTCTCGACGGATACCGAAAGGTAAGCATTGGCGGGCTTAGCGTAGGGCCCAAGTGCTGGAAGAAAACAGCCCACCACAAGCATGTTGGCCTTATTGGAACACGGACTAGACAACCTCTTGCTGGATCTAGCTCTGTTGTTCGCGCTCTGTGTGGCGGTGGTGGTGGTGTTCCACAACCTGAAGGTGCCACCGGTAGCGGGATTCTTGCTGGCCGGGGCCTTGTTGGGGCCGAATTCCTTTGGCCTGGTCAAGCAACAGGAGCTGGTGCAGCAGCTGGCGGAGATTGGCGTGGTGGTGCTGTTGTTCACCGTAGGCATGGAGCTTTCTCTGAAGGAGCTCCTGAAGATGCGCCGCACCCTGATCCTGGGTGGTGGCATGCAGGTCGGCCTCACCATCCTGTTGGGATTTTTTGTGGGCCTGCTGGCCGATGTGAATGCGGGCACCGCCATCTTCATCGGTTTTCTGCTGACCCTGTCCAGCACTGCCGCCATCTCCAAGCTCTTGCAGGACCGGGGTGAGCTGGGTTCACCGGTGGGTCGTCTGGCCATGAGCATCTGTGTGGCCCAGGACATCGCGGTGGTGCCCATGATTTTGTTCCTGCCCTTGCTGGCCAGTGGGGGTGGTGTGGGTTGGGGCGATGCTCTGCAGCAAGTGGGCCTGACTCTGGTCTTGTTGGCATTGATCACCGTAGGTGCATGGTTGCTGGTGCCCAAGATCCTGGACCTGGTGTCCCGCACCCGCAGCCGGGAAGTCTTTGTCCTCACCGTCTTCACCCTCTGTCTGACGGCGGCCCTGATGACTTCCCAGTTGGGTTTGTCCCTGGCCCTGGGTGCTTTCCTGGTGGGCCTGGTCATCTCCGAGTCGGGCTACCACCATCAGGCCACTTCGGAAGTGGCACCCTTCCGCGATGCCCTCAGCTCCCTGTTCTTTGTCAGCATCGGCATGCTATTCAATTTCCGGGTGATCCTGGAACATCCAGGTATGGTGGTTCTGGCCCTGATTCTAGTAGTGGTGGGCAAGGCCTTCCTTGTGTGGGTGGCCAGCCGGGTGCTGTCCCTGCCCCGTTGGGTGGGCATCCGCTCAGGCCTGTTGCTGGCGCAGGTAGGCGAGTTCTCCTTTGTGCTCATGCAAGTCGGTCGGGGAAAGTTGGGCATGTCAGGAGATCTGGGAAAGGGCTTCTCCCTGGAAGATATCTTCATTGTGGTGGCGGTGCTGTCCATTTCCCTGACGCCCCTCATGCTCATGTTGGGTAGGCGCTTTACTCGCAGTGGTGGCAAGGATCCTACGCACCGGGAACCAGGCGGCGGCAAGGATCAGCGAGAGAGTCATGTGGTGATCGTGGGATTTGGCCCCACTGGCCAGGCTGTAGCCAGGTCCCTGAGGGAGTTGGACATTCCCTATGTGGCCATTGAGATGAACGCGGCCACGGTGAAGGCCTTCAAGAAGATTGGAATACCCATCTTCCTGGGAGACTCCAGTCGCGAGACAGTTCTGAATGCCGCTGCCATCAAACGCGCCCGTCTGCTGGTGCTAGCCATGAACGACAACGACGCAACCCTGCGCACCGCTGCCTTGGCACGCCGCCTGGTGCCCAAGCTGCACGTAGTGGCGCGAAGCACCTACCTGAGTCAGTTGCCAGCCCTGCAAAACATGGGTGTGCATGATGTGGTGCCGCAGGAATTGGAAGCTTCGGTGGAAATCGTGGTGCGGGTGCTGCGGCATTACCTGGTGCCTGACGACCAGGTGGGCAAACAAGTGAAGGCCATGCGTAGCAAGGCTTATGGCGTGAAGAAGTCGGCCAGACCCACACAGGTGGACAACCAACACCTGGCGGACTATGTGCCGGGTCTGGGAGTGGAGATCTTCAAGGTAGAAAGCGGTAGCAGCATTGCCGGCTTTGCCCTACAGGATTCGGACCTACGCCGCATTTCCGGTTGCACAGTGGTGGCCATCAAGCGGGACAAGCAGACGGACATCTCCATCCGCCCGCAGACCGTCCTGGAAGAAGGCGATGTGGCAGTGCTGCTGGGCCCGGCGAATCGCATGGGCGAAGCAGCCTTCCTGTTCCGGGCGCCTGATCCGGTATCGGAGCCAGCAAAGCCGGCGGTTGAAGTTGAAGCAGAGACCGAAGCAGAGACCGAAGCAGAGATTGCACCAGAGATCGAACCGGAAACGGATTCACCGGCGACGCCAAAGTCATAGGCTCTAGGCCAATCGATAGTTAAGCCAACCGAACTGTTAGGCCAGACGATCTAAGGCCGCCGCCAACAAGTTGCCGCGGCTGGCGGCGGATGCCTGCACCTGGTACGGCAACAAGCATTGCTCTTGCAGGGTGATCTCCACCTGCAACTGCGGGCTGTGGCAGAGATGCCGAATGCCAATATGCACGGGGCCATATTGCAGGTCCAAGCAAAGCGGCTGACAGGGCGGGGCGAGATCATCTTCCAGTTTCTGGATCTGCACCTTCGCCGCCAACTTTTGCACCAACCAATGTTCCAGGCTGCGGGCTGCGGCCAAGGCGCCCACTCCCTTGCCAATGTCCAAGCGCACCTGGCATACGGGACCTTCGGCCTGCCAGCTAAAGTGTTCAAAGGCTTCGGCCAGGCTGCGCCGCCAGGGACTCAGCCGCAGGTAGGTGAGATCCATGGGCCGCGGGTGCTGCAGTTGGTGCAGGCGCGGCCAGTCGTCGCCGCGAAACAGGGTCGAATCAAAGATGCAGCCCGCCGCCATGTCCGCCAGGGAGGTGACCAATTGCATGTCCTTGGGCAGACCCATGCCCCAGAACAGTTGGATGGGAATGTCGTTGACCAGCAAGGGGCGAATCAAGTTGTGCAGCTTCGGGTAGTCAGCAGTGTTGGTTTGCAAACGCACCAGCTCCAAGTACATCTGCCGGCAGCTATTTTGCGCCTGCACCTTGGCGGTGATTTGCGCCTGCAATTCCTTGTGCGAGTCATCCACCACCACTAGGAACACGCGGCTTGGATGCCTGGCCAACACCTGTTCCAAGGCTGCCATCATCTCGGCTTCGCCGGCGCTGTCACAAACGGCGATGAAGTTGACTGTAAGCGATCGGTTCAAAGGAACGTCTGGCTCTTCCGCCTCCGCCAGCCGCCAGGTCTGGGCCAGTGCTGGTTCCAGGGCGTCGATCTTGGGCTGCAGTTGGATATCTAGGGTTTTCTCCACTTGCGCTCCTCCCCAAGCAGGTCTTCGGCGGCCTGGGGTCCCCAGGTGCCGGCGCCGTAAGGTTCCGGTTGTACGCCCTCCCAGCCAGCGACGATGGAATCGACGATGCGCCAGGCTTCTTCCACTTCGTCCCGTCGTGCGAACAGGGTGGATTCGCCCACCATGGCATCCAACAACAAGCGTTCATAGGCGTCGGCGGAGTCACCGCCAAAAGCCGAGCCGTAGCGGAAGTCCATGCGCACGTCGCGGATCTTGATGTCCGGGCCGGGCACTTTGGAGCCAAAGCGAATGCTGATGCCTTCGTCCGGTTGCACTCGCAACAACAACACGTTGGGATCCAGTCGATTGCCGGCAAAGAGGTGATGCGGCGGTCGCTTGAAGTGGATGGCCACCTCGGTTACCCGCCGCGGCAGGCGCTTGCCCGAACGCAGGAAGAAGGGCGTGTTGGCCCAGCGCCAGTTGCCCACCCGCAGGCGCACGGCGGCGAAGGTTTCGGTGAGCGAAGCTTCGGCCACCCCGGTTTCCTGCAGGTAGCCGGGCACTTCCTGGCCGCCCACATAATCACTGACGTATTGGCCGCGCACCGTGTTGTCCGCCACCTCCTGCTTGCTGAAGGATTCAATGGCCCGCAGCACCTTTACCTTTTCATCCCGCACCGCATCCGCACTCAGATCCACCGGCGGCTCCATGGCCACCAAGGTGAGCACCTGCAGCAGATGGTTCTGGATCATGTCACGAATGATGCCCGCCTCCTCGAAGTAGGCGCCGCGCCCTTCCACACCGATGGACTCGGCCACGGTGAGTTGCACATGGTCGATGTACTTCTCGTTCCACAGCGGTTCGAAGATGCCGTTGGCAAAGCGCATGGCCAGGATGTTCTGCACCGTCTCCTTACCCAGGTAGTGATCGATACGAAACACCTGGTGTTCATGGAAGGCCTCAGCCACCTGCGTGTTGAGGGCATGGGCGGTGGCCAGGTCGCGACCGAAGGGCTTCTCCACAATGACTCGGGCAAAGCGATCGCCCCGTTCTTGTGACAGGCCACTCTCCTTCAGGTTGCGCAGGATGCCCGAATAGGCGCTGGGCGGCGTGGCCAGATAGAAGATGCGATTGCCCTTGGTGCCGCGTTGGCCGTCGATCTGCTCCAGCTTCTTTAGCAGGGAGGCATAGCCCTCCGGCTCTTCGAAAGTGGCCTGGTGATAGAAGATGCCCTCCGCCATCTGCGCGAATGCTGCTTCGCCTTCACCCCGGCAGTGCTTGCTCACCCCAGCCAGCAGATCCTGGCGAAAATCCTGGTCGCTCTTTGGGCGGCGAGCAAAACCAACGACGGAAAAGCCCGGCGGCAGCAAACCGTCTTGCACCAGACCCATGAGAGAAGGCACCAGCTTGCGCTTGGTCAGGTCACCGGTGGCGCCGAATATCACCAGGGTGCAAGGCTTGGCGCGGCGGCTGGACTGCAGTTCTTCAGCGAGGGGGTTGCTCATGGTCATAGGCTATCGCATCACACCCCAAATGTTGGAGTAGTCATCGGTCCAGGTGCGCTTGCGCCGGTCCGCCTTCAGTTCCATCCAGCGCTTGTCCGTGCGCAACTTACCCAGGTCTTCTGGTTTTCTGGCCAAGGCAATCCATCTGCAGGTTTGCTTTTTCAGGTTGTGGAATTCCTTCGAGGTAACTTGACGGTCGTAGCGCCAAAGAGCCGTCAGCTTCAGGTCAGCGGCAATATTGCCCAGCACCGGATTCAGGTCCAGATGCCGGTTGGTGGTATGGAAGGTCAGGAGTCCGCCGGGCTTGAGCCGATCCAGGTAGAGTTCCACTGCCTGTTTGGTGATCAGGTGGATGGGAATGGCGTCGGAGCTGAAGGCATCCAGGAAAATGGCGTCGTACTTCTGCTCGTCCTTGGCCAGCTGCAGCCTGGCATCACCCAGCTTGTACTGCATTTTGGCCTTGCTGTTCTTCAGGTAGGTGAAGTAGCCCGAGTCCTTGGCCAGGAACAAGACCTCGGGGTCGATTTCGAAGTAGGTCATCTGCCAGCCAGGCTGACCGTAGGCCGCAAGGGCACCGGAACCCAGGCCCACCAGAGCCAGATGCTTGGGGCCCGCAGACTGCTTCACTACTGCCATCAGGTCGCCGGCCGGACCCGATCTGGTGTAGTACATGGTGGGATGGCTGGCCAGGGGTTCCAAGCTGTACTGGTAGCCGTGATCGGTCGAGCCATGCTTCAACAGATGCCAATAACCTTTTCCTGCTGGGTCCCTGGTGACCTTGTGCACACCAAAGAAGGTGCGCGAGGTGTAGACCTTTTCGTCCAGGACGGACCATTGCGGCAAGCAAAACAACACCAACAGACCCATGGCAAAAGCCCTCTTATCCATGAAGAACACCAGGCAACCCAGGGCTGGCAGGATAGCTCGTAGGATTTGGTAGGGCGGGTAGCGGATGATATTTTTCATGAACCACTCAGCGTCAAACCAGTTGCTGATGTCCAAGGCGAAATAGAACAAAGCAAAGACCAGGATCATGGCGGGAATGTCCATCACCCGAGGTATGAGTACGTGCCACCAGGCTTGAGAACTTGCGGCCCCTGGTTTTTTTGCCAGCAACAAGAAGCAAGCCAGGAGCAGGGCAATGGGATACTCGGCAACCCAGTTGAATAGCACCGGCGCCAGCAAGGCGTTGAACACTCCACCCAAGGCACCGCCGACGGAGAGCAGCAGATAAAACTCAGTCAGGTGTTGGGCGCTGGGCCGTTCTTCTGCCAGGCGACCGTGGCAAGCCAGGCCGACAATGGCCAGGCCAATGAGATGCACGGTGATCTGGAAGCCAGAGAAGTCCACCAGTAGGGCAATCAGCAGCATGCCCACCGCCAGAGAGACAAAGGGAACCAGGCGACTGGCCTGCGCCGTGATGACCCGACCCTGTTTGGTGAAGGCGACGATGAAGGTAGCCAGGTAGATGGCCAGGGGCACCACCCAGAGCATGGGGGTGGTGGCAACGTCGGTGCTGATGTGTTGGGTGACGCCCAACATCAAGCTGGAGGGCACAAAGGCCAAGGCGATCCAGCGCCAACGGAGGGCGGTGGTGATGGCTTGGTTCTCACCTTTGGATTTTTGTTGTTCTGTAACTTGTTTCTCAGTGCTGCCGTTGCTGCGCAGGGTTGTTGCTGCACAGGTGAGCGCTAGCAGGGCGAAGGCGCCAAAGCCCCAGGACCAGGAGCTGAGTTGTGCGCCCAGGACCATGCTGGGTTCCATCCAGAAGGGATAACCCAGCAGCGCCAACATGCTGCCAGCGTTGCTGGCGGCGTAGAGGAAGTATGGGTCGGCGGACCACTTGTGTTCGGTCTGCGCAAACCAGCGTTGCAGCAGGGGACTAGCGGAGGCCAGGACAAAGAAGGGCGCGCCGACACTGCTGGCCAGGGTTAGCAAGAGCCAGAGGCTGGGAGAGCCATCGCCTTGGGGAGCCGCCTCTTCGCTCATGCCGATGGGCAAGGTGAGCATGGCCAGGGCAATGACCACCACATGCACCACCAGTTGTCGCCGGCGGTCGGGGATGCGCGCCAGCATGTGGGCATAGAAGTAACCCGCCAACAGTGCCAGCTGGAAGAACAGCATGCAGGTGTTCCACACCGCCGGACTGCCACCCAACATGGGCAGCAATTGCTTGGCGATCATGGGTTGGACGAGGAAGAGGAGGCCGGCGCCGGAGAAGATGGCGATGACGAACAGCAGTAGCATGGGATGTCCGAAAGATCGGGGATGTGGTCAAAGCGACCGCATTTGCCCGATTCGGCCTCAAGGCTTACCAGATAATCCCAAGCAGTTCCAAGGCGGGGCCTTGTTGGCGCTAGAAATGCAGGGCCAGTTCCAAAGCGGCGTAGCTGCCGTAGCCGAGGGTGTTGCTGGGATATCCCCATAAGAAGGCGCCGCCTTGGATTCCCAGGTCCAGGCGTTGCCAAAACCGGAGTCGCAGACCCATCTGCATCTGGGTTGCGGCACCAAATGAGTCGCTGTAGAGGGAGTCGAAATCCACACCACCGAAGCCCGCACCTATGCCAGCGCTGTAGAGCAGGGCGACGGGTGGGGTGACCTTCTCGTTGATGGTTTCCGGGTCGACTCCCCACTCAAAGATGAAGGAGGCCATGCCCATGTAGGAGTCGGCGCGGGCAGTGCTGACACGATCATCATGCTCAGCGGTGATGAAGGTGCCTTGAAAACCCGCGCCGCCAGTGATGCCTCTGACCTGCACTCCCCACCCTTGGCCGTTTTCCAGATCTGCATCCACGCCGGGTACAGGTGCTCTGTCATCCGGGTCAAATTCAGGTTCCAGATGAACTACTGGCACCAGCAGGAAACCAATACTGCTGTTGCTCTCTCGGAGAATCGGATCCGGGCTGGGCGAATTCCAGTTCAGGCTGCAGCTGCACAGGCTGAGACTGAGGAGGGGGATGGCTAGACGAGACAGCAACATGCAATGGTTATATTCGTCGAACCTATCTATCGATAGTGCAGGAAGTGAAAGCCAATTGGCCTTAGCTCAATTCCAGCATGCGTTCCAGGGGGATGGCCGCCGCCTGGCGCAGTTCTTCGTCCATCTTGATCTCCGGCTGCAGGTCGCGCAGGGCCAGGTAGATCTTCTCCACCGTGTTCAGCTTCATGTGCGGGCACTGATTGCAGCCTTCGCAGCCGTGGGCGTTTTCTACCGGCACCTCGATGAGGGTCTTTTGCGGTGCCGCCTTGTGCATGGTGTGGATGATGCCGGTCTCGGTGCCCACAATGAGAGTCTGCGCCTCGGATTCCCGCACGTAGTTCAGCAGCTTGCGGGTGGAGCCAACGAAGTCGGCGTGGCGCAGGATGTTGGCTTCGCATTCCGGGTGGGCGATGAAATGGGCGCCTGGGTTCTTCGCCTTCAAGTCGATGATCTTGCGCTCGGAGAAGGTGACGTGCACCTGGCAGGTGCCGGGCCACAGATCCATGGGGCGACCGGTTTTTTGGATTAACCACTGGCCCAGATTTTTGTCCGGGGCGAACAGGATGGGGCGATCCTTGGGGAGCGAGCGGATGATCTGCTCAGCGTTGCTGGAAGTGCAGATGATGTCCGAGGCGGCTTTGGCTTCGGCGGAGCAGTTGATGTAGGTGACCACGTAATGGTCTGGGTTCTTCTGCCGCCAGGCCCGCAGTTTGTCGCCGGGGCAGGAGTCTGCCAGGGAGCAGCCGGCGTCCAAGTCCGGGATGATCACCGTCTTCTTCGGGTTCAGGATCTTGGCAGTCTCCGCCATGAAGTGCACGCCACAGAACAGGATCACTTCCACCTGCTCGGCATCCTTGGCTGTGCGGGCCAGGTCCAGGGAGTCGCCCAGGTGGTCCGCCAGGTCTTGGATGTCCGGGTCCTGGTAGTAGTGGGCCAGGATGGTGGCGTTCCGCTTCTGCTTGAGTTGTTCGATCTCGGCAAAGAGATCTAGGCTCGGGTCGATGGCTGTCATGGCTAGGGGGGATTGTCCAGCGGTGGGGGCTTGTCGCCAAGCCCTGGCAAGAGATCTGCGCAAGTTTGCGCCTACTTGCTGACCTTCTTCTTCGTGGTCTTTTTGGCAGTCTTCTTCTTGGCCTTCTTTTTCTTCTTCTTCGAAGGTCCAAGGGCGGCCCGGGCTTCCAGGAGTTCGATGCCCCTGGCCTGATCCACTTCTTCCAGGGATTCACCCTTGGGGACCGAGGCGTTGGTGGTGCCGTCGGTGACGTACGGGCCGTAGCGTCCGTCCAGGATCTTGATCACCTCTTCGCTTTCCGGGTGTTTGCCCAGTTCCTTCAGCACCTTGGGGGCGGCGCGTTGGCTACGACCTCGGGTCTTGGGTTGGGCGAACAGCTCCATGGCCTTTTCCAAGGTAATGGTGAGTGGGGATTCTTCGGCGGGGATGCTGCGGGTGTCCTTGCCCCAGCGCAGGTAGGGGCCGAAGCGACCGTCCTGGGCCAGTACTTTTTCTTCCTTGCCTGGTGCATCTTCGGCGTCGGGAGTTTTCTTGATGCCAAGTTCTCGCGGCAAGGCCAGCACTGCCAGAGCGTCCTCCAGGGTGACGGTTTCTTCGCTCATGGTCTTCAGCAGGGAAGCCATCTTCGGGCGTTCGCCGTCCAGTTGTTCTGGATCACCCAGTTGGAAGTAGGGACCAAAGCGGCCCACCTTCACAAAGACATTGAGACCGGATACCGGATCGATGCCCAGGGACTTGGGACCTTCACTGCCCTTGGCCAGAAGTTCCTTGGCCACTTCCAGGGTCAGCTCGTCGGGAGCCATGCCATCGGGCACGCTGACTCGCAGCCCATCTTGATTCAGGTAGGGCCCATAGCGACCGACACGGATTTCGATGAGCTTGTCATCCTCGGACTGGCCGAGGGGAATGCTGCAAACTTCCCGCGGGTCGATCTTCTGTTCCACATCCGCCAGGGTGGATTGCAGGCCGGGAGTGCCGTTGCCCAGGTAGAAGGCGCGCAGGTAATCCAAGCGCTGCCTCTTGCCGTTGCTGATCTCGTCCAGATCGCTTTCCATCTTGGCGGTGAACTCGTAGTCCACCAGATGCGGCAGGTAGTCGCTCATCAGGCGAACCACGGCGAAGGCGGTGAAGGTCGGCACCAGGGCCGTGCCCTTCTTGTAGCAGTAGTCGCGGGCCAGGATGGTGTCGATGATGGAGGCGTAGGTGCTGGGGCGACCAATGCCGCGGGCTTCCATCTCCTTGATCAGGCTGGCTTCCGTGAGTCTGGCTGGTGGCTGCGTGCGATGCTCTTCGGCACTCAGCTCCTTGGTGCTCACCGTGTCACCGACTTGTACCTGCGGCAGCAGGCGTTCCGCATCGGCCATGGCGCTGTCCGCGTCTTCGGCGCTTTCCACGTAGGCCAGGCGGAAGCCGGGGAATTCAATGGTGCGACCGGTGGCCTGGAACTCCGCTTCGTCGATGCCCAAGACCAGGGTGGTGCGATGGCCGCGGGAGTCTTCCATCTGGCTGGCGACAGTGCGCTTCCAGATCAGGTCGTAGAGCTTGCGCTCATCGGGGCCGACTTCTTTGGGTAAATTGTCCGGATGCAAAAAGGCGGAGCCGGCGGGGCGGATGGCTTCGTGCGCTTCTTGCGCGTTCTTCACCTTGGTCTGGTAGGTGCGCGGTTGTGCCGGCAGGTTTTCCTTGCCGTAGCTTTCCTGAATCAAGTTGCGGGCAGCACTGATGGCTTCGCCGGACAGGGTGGTGGAGTCGGTCCGCATGTAGGTGATGTGACCGTTCTCATACAGGCGCTGGGCACCTTGCATGGCGCGCTTGGCAGTGAAGCGCAGTTTGCGACCGGCTTCCTGCTGCAGGGTGCTGGTGGTGAAGGGCGGAGCCGGCCTTTGCTTGTACGGCTTCTTTTCCAGGCTGAGCACCTTGACATCCCGACCTTGCAGGCGAGCGGCCAGTTCCTTGGCCTGCTGTTCCTGCACATGCACGGTTGGTTGCGCGCTCTTGCTTTGCTTCAGTTGACCGGTGTCAGGATCAAAGTCCTTGCCGCTGGCGATGCGCTTGCCATCCAGGCGCACCAGGTTGGCGTCGAAGGCAGCGTCGGTCTTCGCCTGGAAGTTCCCCTGCAAGTCCCAGTAGCCAGCGGAGATGAAGCGCATGCGCTCCCTCTCTCGTTCCACCACCAGACGCACTGCCACACTTTGCACGCGGCCGGCGGAGAGCTTGGGGCGGATCTTCTTCCACAGCAGTGGTGAGATCTGGTAACCAAAGAGGCGATCTACCAGACGGCGGGTTTCCTGTGCCTCCACCAGATCCGTGTTGATGTCACGGGGATTGGCCAGGGCCTCCATGATGGCCTTCTTGGTGATCTCGTGAAAGACCAGGCGCTTGATCTCCACCTTGGGCTTGAGTTCCTGCATCAGGTGCCAGGATATGGCCTCCCCTTCGCGGTCTTCATCAGTTGCCAGATAGAGTGTGTCGGCGTCCTTGAGCAGGCTTTTCAGCCGGCGCATGTGTTCCCGCTTGGCCTTGGGCACCACGTATAAGGGCTTGAAGTCTTCTTCCACCTGGATGCCCAGGCGAGACCACTTCTCCTTCTTGTACTTGGCTGGCACTTCGGCGGCATTGGCCGGCAGGTCACGGATGTGGCCGACGCTGGCTTCAATGATGTAGTCGGGGCCCAGGTATTTGCCGATGGTGCGGGCCTTGGCCGGCGATTCGACAATGACCAGTGCCTTGCCCTTCTTCTTGCTGGTGGTCTTTTTCTTGGTGGCCATGGGTTGTGGGGCGGCCTTGTTAGGGGGTGCTCCGTTAACTTGTCAAGGCTTCTGGTCGGCCGTCTGCTCCGGCGGGGCGCAGAAAGCTGGGATATTTTTTCCTGCGGAGGCCTGGAGGCTTCCTGGTTTTGGATTCATAAGCCTCTATTACATAAATGCTTACGCGCCATATCCCGACACCCCCCCGCTGGCCAGGGGCAAGGTCTGGCTTGGGGCTCTTGTTGAGGGGAGAAAAGGCCCTGCTAGGCTGGGAGCAACGCTCGGCAAAGCTCTCGTGACCAGGCAATGGCTCCCACTCCAGTTCAACAGGCTCTATTTGGCGACCTGCAGGCGAAGCCTGAGCAGCCGCACCCCTTGATCCCCGCCCTGCGGCGGTTTCGGGAATTTGGTGCCCAGAGTCTGGAAACCCGCCTGATGGCCGGTGGACGCTCCATGCCCGTGTTCACCAATGAGTTTTGGACCAGCAAGCAAAGGGCCGGGCATAGCCTGCACGAGGTTTCCTACCGGGCCTGCTTCAAGCCGCAGTTGCCCGCCTTCTTCATGCAGCGGCTAACCCAGCCCGGAGATCTGGTCTATGACCCCTTTGCCGGCCGTGGCACCACCCTGGTGGAAGCGGCCCTGGGGGGAAGGGTTCCCCTGGGCTGCGATGTGAATCCCCTGAGCCGGGTGTTCACCCTGCCCCGGTTGCGACCGCCAAGCCTGGCAGAGGTGGCGGAGCGCTTGGCCAGCTTGGACCTGAGCTATAGCGGTGAGTTGCCGGAAGAGCTGTTGGTGTTCTACCACCCAGAAACCCTGGCCCAGATCTGTGCCCTGCGGCAATACCTGTTGCAGCGTGTAGAAACCGGTGATGGGGTGGATGACTGGATCCGCATGGTGGCGGTGAATCGCCTCACCGGCCATTCCCCGGGTTTCTTCTCGGTCTACACCCTGCCGCCCAATCAGGCGGTGACCGTGGATGCCCAGCGCAAGATCAATGACAAACGCCAGCAGCAGCCGGAGCCTCGTCGGGTCAAGGAGTTGATCCTGCGCAAGAGCCGCGCCTTGCTGCGGGGACTGGACGAGAAGGACCGCCAGGCTCTGGCTGCGGTGCAGGGCCAGGCACGCTTGCTGACGGAGAGAGCGCAGGACACGCCGGGCATGGAGAGTGACAAGGTGTCCCTGGTGGTGACCTCGCCACCCTTCCTGGACGTGGTGCAGTATGCCGACGACAACTGGCTGCGCTGTTGGTTCTGTGGCATCGATGCCCCTGGCGTGCCCATTTCCATGTATCGCAAGCTGGAGGACTGGCAGACCTTGATGACTCTGGTGTTCGGCGAGCTCTATCGGCTGCTCAAGCCAGGCGGTCACATCGCCTTTGAGGTGGGGGAGATCCGCGGTGGCAAGGTGAAGCTGGAGGAGGCGGTGGTTCCCTGTGGTCTGCAGGCTGGATTGCAGCCGGTGCTGGTGTTGATCAACGCCCAGGAGTTCACCAAGACCGCCAATTGCTGGGGCGTGGACAACAACCGCAAGGGGACCAACAGCAACCGGGTGGTGCTGTTCCGCAAGCCCTGAACGAAGGCTTGACTCCAGCGGCCAAAGATGCGAGAAGCTGGGGTTCCGGAGGTCCCGGAATTGGCGGTAAAATCCTGCCAATTTGACCGTTTCCTGACCTGGGAAAACGACATACATACTTATCAAACACGGACTTATATCCAGATCGAGTAATTACGGTCCGGCATAATCCATCCTAACCCAAAGCGCCGTCCCCAGACCCTGTTGCAGGTCACAGGAGTCCCTCCGATGGTTGCTTTTTTCCCCCGCGGCGGGCTTTTTTTGCCCTACCCGTAAGCCAGGGGAGCAAGTGAGAGCATGAACCAGAAAAAGAAGATCGCCCTCGGTGGTGGGGGCTACGTGAGCTACGCATCAGAGTATCAGCGCTACCAGATGGCGCCGGGCTTTGCTGACAACACCTTCATCTACAGCGCCTGCTATCCAGGCCTCTACAACCTGGCCTTCGTGGAAGGGGGTTCGCCCCTCACCATGCAGATCAAGGACTGGACCATGAAGAATGGTGCCACCGTGGTGACCTACACCGATGGTGGCAACTTCACGGTGACCGAGACCCGCCTGGTGACCACCGATGATCGCTGTGTGTCCAACCTGAAGATGGATGTGTCTGGCAAGGCCGAGCGGGAAATCTCTGTCGTCCAGTGGACCATGACCGATGTGGAAGGCGAGGCTCCATCCCTGGAGGGAGACAGCTTCCGGATCAAGCGCAAGCTGGACTGTACCGACGGCACCTCGGTGCCAGTGGAGATTGTCTGGAGCAGTCCAAGTTCCAAGGGCGCCAAGTGTCTGCAGGCCTTCCATTGCGAAGGCGGCAGTGATCGCCCTGACTATGAAGAGACCCCTTGGTATGACATGGGGGAGTTCAAGACGCCGCGGGCCAAGCGCCCCATGGTGAAGCCCAGTCCAATTCTGGGTTCTGCTCGGGTTTACCTGGGACTGTTCCGCACCTTCAACCTGAAGGCGGGCACCAAGGCCAACGAGCGCTTCGAAGCCAACATCATCTTCAAGGGCAAAGGCATCAATTACCGGCCCCGTCGTCCGGACCCCAAGGATGAGAATGGCTATCTGGCCTTCATGGACAAGGCGCCCAAGTTCCAATGCGAGAGCAAGGAGATCCAGAGGATCGTGCAGCATCGCTTGAACATGCTGCATCTGCTGCGGGTGCAAAACGGTGTGGGCAACATGAGCAGCCCTGCAGTTTGCGAAGGCATTGGCTTCAAGCATCATGTCACCGCCCAGAGCGCACCTTCCATCATGCGGGAGGCTCGTTGGCTGGCGGATCCAACCTACGCCCGCGGCCTGATCAAGGTGTTCTTCGAGAACATCCGGCAGAACGGCATGGTGCCTGGCGTCTTGAGCCTGGGCAGCCTGTCACAAGCCAATTTCTTCCACGCTGACTGGGGTGGTGGCTTTGAAGCCTTGGACCTGATTCATTCGGATCGGGCCACCAAGCGGGCTGTGCTCATGTCCATGCAGCGCTATGTGAAGTGGTTGGCCAACAACCGCGACCCGGAAGGCAGTGGTCTGACGGACATCGTCAACCATTTCGAGGCAGGTCAGGAATACTCCCGCCGCTTCACGGTGGTTTCGGAGAAGAACGACAAGAGCAATGATGAGGAGACGGATCCAGAGGAAACATTCCGCCTGAAGGGTGTGGATGTCAGCGTGTTCCGCTACCGGATGGTCAAGTTCCTGGGCCAGGTGGCTGAGGAACTACAGGAGAAGTCCATGGCCAACCGCTTCCATGCGGAAACCGAAGTCATCCATGACATCATCCGCAAGCGGATGTGGGATGAGAACAACGGCATCTTCATGGACATTGATCCCAAGAGCCGGCGCCGCACCGGGGTCATGGCTGCTGTGGGCTTCTATCCCTTGGCCACTGACATCCCCACTCCGGCCATGGTGGACAAGATGCTGTCCACCTTGTCCAACCGCAAGGAGTTCTGGACCAAGTACCCAGTGCCGACCCTTTCTCAGTCGGACCCCTACTACAATGCAGATGGCCATTGGAAGGGGACTCGTCTGGGCCGGCCAAACAATGGTCGGACCTACCCCGTGGTGAACTCGCAGATCATGGAAGGCCTGGTCTACGTTGCTGAGCGCGGCAACAAGAAAGCCCAGAAGATCCTGGGCGAACTGTTCCGGCGAACTGTCTCCATGATGTCCGGCGAGTTGGATAATGTGGATGTGGCCACCAGCTTCGAGCACTACAGCTCGAATTCCGGCAAGGCTTCCCGGTTCCGCGGCATGGACATGCACATGGGTTCCTTCATCATGGACAACATCTTCCGCATTGCCTGCGGTTTTGCCGTCCGCTTTGGTGAAGTGCAATTGGATCCGGTCATCGATGACATGCCGGACTTCAAGATGAATGGCGTGCCCGTGGGCAACAAACGATTCACCGTGGAGCGCAAGGGCAAGCGAGCCAAGGTGACACCGGGATAGTTGCTGCCGGTTGCTCCGGCCAATTCCAAGGCTTATAGAGCGGGCCAGATCCTGATTCGGTTAGGATCTGGCCCGCTTTGTTGTTGGAGCCTCTAGCCATGCATAAAACTGCCACCTGTCTCCTTGGTCTTTTGTTGGGCGCTTGCTCTACCACCCCAGAGCACGCCAACATTGCCGAGATCTACAAGGACGCAGCCCTCAACGAGGTCCGCAACCCGGTGATTGTGATCCACGGCATCCTGGGAGCGCGCCTGGCACAGCGCTCTACTGGCAAAACGGTTTGGGGTGCTTTCACCTCCGACACCTTGGACCCTGATTCCAAGGAAGGTGCCCGTGCGATTGCGTTACCGCTGGAGCCGCCGGCCTGCTGCACTGACTACGATCCGGAGCAGGAGGATGTCTATGCCGCGGGGCCATTGACTGCGTTGAAGGTGAGCATCCTGTTCAACATCATCTCGGTGAAGATCTATGCCAACATCATCAGGGCGCTGGGGGCCGGTGGCTACACGGATCCCATTGCCTATGAGCCCTTGAGTCCGCGCTACGCCGACGATCACTTCACCTGCTACACCTTCTTCTATGATTGGCGCCGGGACAATGTGCAAAACGCAGTCGCACTGCACAAGTTCATCCAGGAAAGTCGCAAGGAGATTGATCGCCGCGCGATGCTGAAGATCAAAAAGCTGCGGCAAGAGGGCAGCGAGGAATCCATCATGCATGCAACGGAACTGCTGGCATGGTTGGGCAAGGGCTATCGTTTCGACATTGTTGCCCACTCCATGGGCGGGCTTCTGGCCCGCTACTACCTGCGTTATGGTGCGGCGGACCTGCCGGAAGACGGCACTCAAGCAACGGTGACCTGGGCTGGCAGCAAGGAAGTGGATCGCATGATCCTGGTGGGCACGCCCAACCTGGGTTCCATTGATTCGCTGCGCCAACTGCAGGAGGGATTCAAACCGGGCTTCCTGCTACCCCGTTATCACAAAGCCCTGCTGGGCAGTATGGCGTCCATCTACCAGTTGCTGCCGCGGAGCCGGCATGGCGTGCTGTTGGACAGCAACAAGCAGGCGGCGAAGGTGGATCTGATGGATCCTGAAGTCTGGCGACAAAATGGTTGGGGGCTGATGGACAAGAAGGCGGACAAGATGCTGCAGTGGTTGTTGCCGGAAGCGAAGACCACCGAAGAACGACGAGACAAGGCCTATACCTATCTGCAATGGTGCCTGGAGCGAGCTCGTTTGTTTCATGCCGCCATGGACAAGAAGCCGGAAAACCCATGCCCTTCTCGCATCTACCTCTTTGCTTCCGGTAGTCGGCCAACCTTGACCCGTGCCCTGCTGAAGAAAAAAGGCGATCGCTTGCTGCCAAGCTTTGGCAACAGCAGCGCCCTGCTATCCCCTGGTGATGAAACAGTGCCCAGGTACAGCGCGGTTGGTGACGAGCGCGAGGGCAAGCCATTTCAATTTGGTCTGCAGAGCAATATCCCTTGGACCAACAAGACATTCTTGAGCGGTGACCATCTGGGGCTGACCATGAACGCTGAGTTCACCGACAACATGTTGCACATCTTGTTGGAAGAAGCTCCCAGCCAGTAGTTGTTGTCCATGACTGGGGTTCACATCATCAACGTGCAAACGCCTGCCCAATTGGAGCGGGCCTTTACCATTCGCCGCCAGGTTTTTGTCGTTGGGCAGGGAGTGAGCGAGGAAGTGGAAATCGATGGCTTGGATGATCAGGCGCTGCACCTACTGGCCATCAACGAGGAAGGGCCGGTGGGCACCATGCGCATGCGCCTTCTGGATGCGGGAGTCGATGCGAGAGCCATTGTGAAGATGGAACGAGTGGCGGTGCTGGCTGCCTATCGCGGTCAGGGCATCGGCCGAGAGTTGATGCTTGCGGCTCTAGGCTGGGCCAGGCAGTCAAGTGCTGGGCTGGTCAAGTTGCACGCACAGACCCAGGTGCGAGATTTCTATGACAAGCTGGGCTTCGTTGCCTATGGCGACGAATTCATGGAAGACAACATCCCGCACATCGCCATGCGGATGCAGCTCAAACCTGACTAGGGTTCAAGCAGCGGCAACACATACTTCACCGGCACGCCGAAGTTGGAGCCGGTGAAATCCTTCTGGATGGCAGCGTTCACCCCAATGACCAGGCCCTTGGCGTTGAACACCGGGCCACCGGAACCGCCGGAAGTGGTGACGGCATCGTAGACCAGTTGCTTGTCCATGATCTGGCCCAGAGCTCCCTGGGTGACATGGGGCTGGATGAAGCTGCGAGCAGCCAGGCCTTTGATCAAGGTCTTCAGGTCCTGCACGCCGGAAACGATCTCACCGTAGGTCTTTGGCTCCAGCTTGGTCAAGATGGCGTTGACCCCGGTGGGGTAACCCAACACGATGACCTTGCCGCCGCGCATGCTGTCCAGGGAACCCTTGTGCAGCGGCAGGACCGGGATGCCTTTGGCTGCCACTCGAAAGACTGCTATATCCACATCTTCAGTGGCGGAGACCTTGACGGTCTTTGGATCCACCACCTGCACTTTTTGCTTGGGGAAGGTGGCAGTGAAATGCAGGAAGTAGGGCTTGAAGCCCAAAGATTGTAATTGCTGGTGTGTGTTGGTGCGCCACCAGGGCTCACCCACGTGCCGGTTGGTGACCACGTGCCCCTTGCTTGAAGCCATGAATCCGGAGCCCACATACTCACTGCGCCAGGGTCGGTTGTTGCTGTCCAGTAATTCAGTCATCTTGCTGGGATCTTTGGCGTTGGGCCGGCGGTAGCCGTAGATGCCGTGAATCAGGCAGACCCCGAAGGCATATTCTTTCAGCACTTTTTGCAGGGCGGCGTTGGCGGCGATGAGTTCTTCAACCACTGGCGTGGTGCGCTGCACTTGTTCCCGCAGCTCCTTCATCTCCGCTTCGCTTTTGGCCAAGACCTCCCGCGAGGTTTCCAGCTCCCGCATGATCTGGGCTAGATCGGTCCCACTGCCATTCACTTTGCGCTTGGCGCCAAGCCATCCAGCAGCATAGGAAGTGCCCAACACCAGAATCAGGATGATGAGAGGAAAGCCGACCTTCAGAGTCAGGGTGGCATGAGTGAACAGGTCGCGGATGAAGGACTGGGAAAAGGCAAATGCGCCATCGGCCTGGCCGACTTCACTGGCATCCCCCAGCATTTGTCGCACGGGCTTGCACACTGTGCCCTTGCGCATGTGAATGCGAAAACGAGCCCGCGGGCCACCAGCACCAAACTCCAGCATGTCGCCATGCTGCAGCACGATCTCCTTGATCTGCTTACCATTGACGAAAACCTGGCCTTGTAGGGCCTGGATGTAGAACAGGCAGTCTTCCTCCCGGTAGGCAATTTCAGCGTGTCGGGCCTGAATACCTTGGGTGTCGGCGGGGAAGCCAACCTGGGCATCTGGGTCGCTGCCCACCAGGAGATGAACCGCGTCGTAGGTCAGGGTATGGCCACGCAGGGGGCCATGGAGATGCAAGAGTTGAGCGCGCACCAAAGCATCATAGAGGAAGGAATTCTATTTGCTTGCCTCCTTGTTGGGGTAGATTGCCCTTCCCCTATGCATTTGTCCCTGAACCCACTATCTGTCTCATCGGTGCTCCTGTCAGTAATTGGCGTCTTGCCTGCACAAGAATTGCCGGTTCCAGACCTCAATGTCTATGGCAACTTTGTCGGGCGCCTGGATGACCGCTCCGTGGTCAACGACGCAGGCGATGGCATTGACGATCGCTTCAGCCTGCGGGCGGTGGAGATCGAGATGGAGATGGAGGTAAGCTCCTGGATGGATGCTTATGTGGTGCTGGCCATTGAAGCCGAATCACCAGGCAAGTACGAAACTGCCATCGAAGAGGGCAACCTGTTCCTGCATGATTTGCCGGACCTGGCCAGTGCACCAGTGGATCTTTCTCTGCGCGTGGGTCGCATGCGCCCGCAATTTGGCCAGTACAATCGTTTGCACATCCATGACCTGCCGCAAACTACCCGTCCCCATTCCCTGCAGACCCTGCTGGGAGAAGAAGGCCTGGTGCAAGATGGCTTTGCTCTTGGCTTGGGCGTAGGCAATGCGGCATGTGGTGAGTTGAGCTTGACCACCGCTCTGCTCAATGGCGGCGACATTGCCATTGCCGAGGACAATGCCGGCGAAGACCCGGCTGTGGTAAGCAGGTTGGCCTGGGCGGTGGATATGTCGCAAACGACTCGTTTTGAATTGGGTGCATCGGTGTTTGCCGGCCGTGCAGACATGATGGGGGATCTGCAGGCACGTCTTTACGGAGCCGATTTCAGCTTCCATTGGCGGCCGCAGGATCAACAGCATGAGGAAGGCGAACAAGAACACGGTGATCTGCACGGCCACCATGAGCATGGCTCCGCTCTGGTCTTGGCCGGTGAGTTGTACTATGCAGATGTGGAGACCTTGTCCGCCCCATCCCTCACTCCTCTAGGCGGATTTGTCTGGGGGCAGTACCTGCTCTTTTCCCAGTTGCATGTAGGCGGCCGCTTCGACTACAGCGAGAGCCTTGCCGACGACAACTTGGAAACCCGCAGCACTAGTGTGTTCTTCACCCATCAGACGTCAGAGAATCTGGCTTTCCGCTTGGGCTATGAGCGTTTCCACAGTGACCAGCCGAGCCTGGATGGCATGGACACCATCTATATTGAGATGAACTTTGCCTTTGGCAGCAGTCACCCGATGAGCAGTAGCGGAATTACTGGTAACGGGCCTTGATGCGCGGTACCAGATAGTCGGCGAAGGCGGAAGCCAGGTCATGTTTGGGGGAGTATTTCCACTCCTTGCGTGCCGCATCGTCGATGACGTTTTCCGGCCAGGAATCCACGATGGCCTGGCGTTGCACGTCTGGTTCGAAGGTGATCTGGGCGCCGGGGAAGTGTTCACACACCAGTTCCTTCAATTCTCCTGCACTGGGATTGAAGCTGGCCAGGTTGTAGGTGTGGCGCAGCAGGTCCTTCTCTTCGGCGGCGGCCAAGGCTTCCAGGGCAGCAATGGCGTCGGGCATGGTCATGAAAGGAATGCGCGTGTCCGGCCGCACGAAGCAGGCATATGGCTGGCCGGAGGCGGCGGCGTGGATCATTTCCGAGGCGAAGTCGCTGGTGCCGCCGGAGGGCAAGGTGTCGGCGGAGATCAGACCAGGAAAGCGCAGGCTGCGAAAGTCCAGGATGTGGTCCACCCGATCCTGGGCAAGTTGCCGGTAGTGTCTGGCGTAGTAACGACCCAGGTGTTCGCAGTAGAGCTTGTTGCAGCCATACATTGTGGAGGGGCGCAAGTGTTCGTTCTCCTTGACGGCGCCGGCCTTGGCCTTGGTGTCCAAGTCGGGAATGCCGTAGGCGGCGATGGAACTGGGGAAGATGAACTTCACCCTTAGGCCGTGGGAGCGCGCCTGTTCTGAAGCCAGCTGCAACAAGCCCATGGTGCCACCCACATTCACTTCGTGCGCAGTCTCCGGCGTGAACTCGGCGCGGGTGGAGAGCAGGGCGGCCAGGTGGTAGATCTCGCGGATCTCGAACATGGCCAACAGCCGTCCCAGCAATGAGCTGTCACAGATGTCACCGACAAAGCTCTCCATGCACATGCTGCGCAGGTCCTCCGGCAGCTCGCGAATATCGATGGCGACGATGTCGCGCAGCCCTTGCTTGTGGAAGGTCTGGATCAGGCCGTGGCCCACTTCGCCGCCGGCGCCGGTGACCAGGATGGCTGAGTTTCTGCGACTACCAGTTGTGGATGCTGTCATGGTTGGAAGTATACAAGGCAGGACCTTGGTATAAATAGTGAGACATTGACTCTATCAAGGACCAGTTTTCTTCCTCGGCGGCGCTGGCATCGGATTGTCCTGGCCCTGCTGGTGATGGCCTTCCTCTGGATCGCCTCCGCATCCGCTGTGGTCTACAAGTTGACCCGGCGCGCTGATGGGCAAAGCGTAGAGCCCTTGCCCACAATTGCATGGGCAACCGCAACGGAGCACAGCCTGCAGACCGCCGATGGTGAAGCTCTGGGCGCATGGCTTTTTGCCGGCCAAGCGGATCTTCCAATCGTCATTCTTCTGCACGGCAACGGTGGCTCCCGCAGGAACGCTTTGCCCTATGCGGAGCTGTTGGCTGCAGAGGGTTATCCATCCCTGGCGATTTCCCTGCGTTGCCATGGTGATTCCACCGGCGATGTGAACGACTTTGGTCGAAGTGCAGCGGCGGATGTCATTGCTGCGGTGGAGTTCGTGGAAAGGAAGTTCCCTGGCCGACGCATTGTCATTCGCGGCACTTCATTGGGTGCGGCGGCTGCCATCTTTGCCGTGGGGCGTCTTGGTGAGAGGGTGTCCGGCTACATTCTGGAATGTCCCTACCGTGACCTGCACACCGCGGTGCGCAACCGCACCAGCATCTTCCTGCCACCTGTTCTGGATACCATTGCCTACCATGGCCTGGCATTGGTGGCGCCCTTGTTTGTGGCCGACCCTTACTCTATTGCGCCGATCTTGGCCATTGGCGGGATTCCAAAGAATGTTCCGGTGCTGTTCTTTGCTGGCGCCAAGGATCGGTACGCCACGCTGGCAGAGGTCCAGGCCTTGCACGCCGCCATACCCGAACAGTCCGAACTGGTAGTGCTGGGCGATGCCGCCCACGGTAGGCTCTTGTTCAGTTCACCGCAGGAGTATTCAGAGAGCTTGCTAGAGTTTTTGCGACACCTGCATGCGCACTAAGTTGTTTTGTCCTCGTTCAACTTGGTGCCGCAGAACTTGCAGTGGATTGCATCCATGGAGTGGCCCTCGCCCAGGCAATGGGGGCAGCATTGGGTGCTGGGGGAAAGCGGCTTGCCAATGTGCATCAATTCGGCGGTGACGATGCCGGTAGGTACGGCGATGAGGCCGTAGCCAGCAATCATCAGCATTGAAGCCAGGGTCTTGCCCAGCACGGTCACCGGAGTGATGTCGCCGTAGCCCACGGTGGTGAGGGTGACGATGGCCCAGTACATACTCTTGGGGATGCTGGAGAAGGGCTCGCCAGGCCCCTCGATGAGATACATCAGTGCTCCGACAATGACCACCACTGTGACCACGGTGCCCAGAAACACACTGACCTTGGGAATACTGGCGGCCATGGCCTGGCGCAGGGAAGCTGCCTCAGTCAGGTAACGCACCAACTTGAAGATGCGGAAGATACGGAGCAGGCGCAGGATGCGGATGACCTGCAGATGCTGGGCGCCGACGAAGAAGATGCTCAGGTAAGTGGGCACGATGGAAATCAGGTCGACGATGCCGAAGAAGCTGGTGGCATAGCGCCAAGGCCTGCGCACGCAGTAGAGACGCAGGGCGTATTCCACGGTGAAGAGGATGGTGAAGAACCATTCCAGTCCCAGCAGGATACCTGAGTATCCCTCGGATATTTCCTCCACACTGTCCAGCATCACCACCACGCCGCTGGCCAGGATGGCCACCAGCAACAAGACGTCGAAGGCTTTTCCCATTCGGGTGTCCGCTTCGAAGATGATTTCGTAGATGCGTTTGCGCATGTTGTTCATGAGAATTGGGACGGCGCAGACTTTAACGGAGGGAGCCTTGCATGTCTCTGATCTGAAGAAAGGCCCATGCCCTTATAAAGAGCATGGACCTTTCTCCAGAAGGGGACCAGACTTTTGCTCAGCTACTGGTCCTTGATCACTTCGAGGCTGACAGGCAGAGGGTTCTTCAGGGTGTGGTAGACCACTGAGTATTCCGCCAACTGCTTGAGTTGCTCGGCAGAGGCGTCACTCTTCACCTGGATTTTGACCGTGATGCCTTGCAGGCCACGCGGCACATCGTCGGTTAATCCCAGGAAGCCCTGAATGTCCACATCGCCCTCCAGCTGGGTATCCAGCTCATCAATGCGAATTCCTCTGACTGCAGCGTGGTAAACCATGCTGGTTGTGAGGCAACCGGCCAGGGCGCTGAGCAGATACTCCGCCGGATTTGCCGACTTGTCCGAGCCGCAGAGTATGGGGGGCTCGTCTGCCAGATGCTCGTATTCTTCGGCATGCTGGAGTTCCTGGTGAGTGCCGTAGAAGCCTTTGATTTTTGTGCGGTTGCGGGCGCCGTCGATCCATTCGCCATCGGCCCGAAACTTGAACTGTGCCAGGCTCGGTGTCTGCTTGATCAACTTGATATTGCCCATGAGGTCGTCCAAGTTTACGCCGTTGACCATCGTTGCTTCTGTTTGCTGTGACATTGAATTCTCCTTATTGAATTGAGTTGTTGAGTCATGCTGGTAGCCGCACCCTGCGACTTGCCTGCATTGGTCCTTGAGCAAGCTGTGTGCCAAGGCATTGCAAAGTCGCAATTCCGCCTATCAATGCCTATCCATGGGGGTTGAGCCCACAATCCAGCTTTGCAAACGGTCACGAGATTTGGCAAGTCACGAGATCTCACGCGGAAAATTCACGAGATTTGGTGAGCAGCGGATCGCTTGGCCTAACTCCGCTCGATACCCAATGATTTGATGCGTGAAGTCAGGGTGGAAGGCTTCATACCCAGGGATTGGGCTGCGCCGCTGGCACCGGAGATCTTCCAATTGCAGGCATTCAATGCCCTGATGATGTTGCTACGTTCCATTTCCTGCAGTTCATCCATGGTGTGAATGCGGGTGGCATTGGCCTCGCCGTCTGGTGTAGATGTCTGGGTGGGCCTTGATTGGCTTGGCAGCGCCCGGTCAAGGTTCAGCTCGCTGCCTGAGGAAGTAATCAGTGCCCTTTCTATGACATTGGCCAACTCACGCACGTTGCCCGGCCAGGAATAGGACTGCAAATTCTCTATGGCGGCAGGGCTTAGATTCTTGCTGGCCAGGCCCATGCGAGAGGAAAATCGCTTGATGAATGCCTGGGCAAGCAAAATCACATCCCCGCCTCGTTCGCGCAGCGGAGGTACCTGGATAGGGAAGACATTCAGTCGGTAGAAAAGATCTTCCCGGAATTGCCCTTCCTTTATGGCTGTCTCCAGATTTCGGTTGGTTGCTGCCAAGACTCGCACATCAATCTTGCGGGTCTTGGAACTTCCCACCGGTTCAAATTCGCCTTCCTGCAGTATCCGCAGCAACTTACTCTGCAATTCGATGGGCAATTCACCAACTTCATCCAGAAAAATGGTTCCGCCATGGGCCAAAGCAAAGCGCCCTTCACGTTTGCTCGTCGCGCCGGTGAAGGCGCCTTTTTCGTGGCCAAAGAATTCGCTCTCAATCAAATTGGCGGGGATGGCGGCGCAGTTGACCTTGACCAGAGCCTGGTCTGCACGCTTGCTGGCATTGTGAATCGCCCTGGCGATCAACTCCTTGCCGGATCCCGTTTCGCCATAGATCAAAACCGTCGCATCAGTGATGGCAACTTGTTGTACATCCTGGAGGGTCAGGCGCAGGGCTTCGCTATTGCCGATGATTTCGTCATAGCCTTGCAGCTCACGAATCTCCTGTTTCAAGTATTCGGTCTCGGCTGCCAGGTTCTTGATTCGTTGCTCGGCTGCCAGACGTTCGTTGATGTTGCGTAGGATGAGCGTGTGAAAAACTTTTCCATCTACGCTGTAAAGGGAGAGAGTGGCTTCCGCAGGAAAGTTAGCGCCGCTGGCGCTAACTGCTTGTAGGCCACCGGCGATCCATTGGCACTGTTGACCGCTTGGTTGGTGTGCAAGATCCCTTGTCAGGCCAGTTAGTTTGCTGCGGCTGTCCTGAGCCAGGTAATTTTGGAAGTCTTGGCCTTGGAGCTGTTCTCCTTCTTGGCAAAACACTTTTTCTGCCGCCGGGTTGGCCAGGCTGATTCTCATGCTGGAGTCGAACTCGATGATGGCGTCCATGGCACCATCCACCAGGCGTCCCAGTTTTTCCTCTCTGTCTCGCACCTCTTGTTCAGCGCGCATGCGCTGACGTTCAGCTGCTGCTCGAGCGGCAAATATCTTGAAAATGGCCAGGCATCGAGGATTTTCCGGCATGGGCTTCTTGTCCATGACCGCAAGGTGCCCAAGGACTTTGCCGTTGAGATCTAACAGTGGCACGCCCAGATAGCTGCGCACGCCATGCTTGATAAAATCCGGATCCATTGGGAAGACATCCGCCACATTGTCGGTGATATGTACCAGGCGGCATTCTTCAATCACTGGCTCACAGGCGGTGTTCTTGATGTCGTACTCGAAGTCTTTTACCCATTCGCCCCCCAGGAGGAAGGCTTCGGCCCGCAGTCGCTTCTGCTCTGGCAAGTACTCGGTGATCCAGGCGCCTTGGGTGCCCAACACACGGGCCAGGGTTTCTACCAGCGAAGGAAAGAACTTGTCGCCGGTTTGTTCAGCGGTTCCCTCCAGGATCGAGCGCAAGGCTGCATCCACATCAATGCCTGTGAGAGATCGATCGTCTTCAGCTTTGGTCATCGGTCGGAGCTGGGAAGGGAGAAGTAGCAGGTGGGTGAGATTGGGAACTATACCTGAGTTGTAGCCCTGTTGATTCGACCTCCTTAGAGTCTGGGGCATGAAAAGGTTGCTACAAACCCTCTGTCTGGCACTTCTTGTTTCCTGTCAAACGGCTGAGAAACCCCAAGTTGCACAGGAGACACCCAAGGCCAACGGCGGTTGCATGGCGGTGGGAGAGAATCCCAAGGCAGAGATGACTTTGGACTTCACCAACCCTCCGGAGTTCGTCTTCACTATAGAGCTGAAGGACCGGGACAAGGTCATTACCTACCGGAGTTCTGACAACGACCCCCTGAAATTCCAGGAGTACCGGTTCGAAGGCAAAGAGCTGGTGGATAGAGGTGAAAACAAGGGCGTGATCTACAAGTACAAGGGTTCATTCCGCTCCTCTTCCAAGCTTATGATTTGGACGGACATAAAATCCATGTCGCCGGGCAACCTGCGACACATGCGAGTGGATCGGGTGCCATTTTGTGTGGTGCAGATGATCAACCCGGCTGGGATTCAACCCGTTCCCCTGAATCGGGAAGGCGCTGCTGAATCGGAGAAGTTCCAATACATAGAAAGGAAATAGAGCTCGGATAAACGGGCCAGCACTCCCCAGGCTATGAGGGCGATGGCGAGTCGTTTCATCCGCCCTTCTCCCGGTCCAGCAAGCTGCGCTTGCGTTCCTCGCCCCAGCGATAGCCGCCAATGCCGCCGTCCCGCCGCAGAACCCGGTGGCAGGGAATGATAACTGCCAATGGATTGGCAGCACAGGCAGAGGCCACGGCACGCACTGCTTTGGCTTTGCCGATCTTGTTTGCTATGTCGGAATAGGTGGCGGTTTGGCCGGCGGGGATTTCGCGCAGGGCCTGCCATACCTTTTGTTGGAACAGGGTTCCTCGGATGTCCATGGGTAGATCCTTGTTGGTCTCGTTCCCGTTGACCAAGGCAACCACCTGTCGGACCCATGCGGCAAAGTTGGAATCGCTGTCGGCTTGTTCCAGTTTTGCTTTGGCAAAACGCTGGGCAAGGTCAGCTTGCAGGAGCTTGGCACCCTCCCCCAAGAAGATGGCGCACAGTCCTTTTTCGGTGGCGGCTACCAGCACCTGCCCCAGGTCGCATGCTGCAACTTGCCAGCGGATGCTTTCCCCTGTTCCGCCCCGGGCATAGGCGGTGGGTCGCATGCCCAACATGGCCTGCGAGAATTCATAGAAGCGACTGGACGAGCTGTAACCGGCGGCATAGATGGCTGCGGTTACCGAGTCCTGTGTCGCCAGGGCGTGGCGCATTTTCTCGCTGCGTTGTCCCTTGGCATATTGTTTGGGCGTCACACCCGTGACTTGCTTGAACAGGCGTTGGAAGTGGAATGGGCTCAAGCCCGCCGCCTTGGCCAATGCTTCCAGGGCCACTGGTGACTCAGGGTCTACCAGGCTTTGGCAGGCCTGGACGATGAGTCGTGTTAGCTCTTGGGATCGAGGCGGCAAGTCAGGCCGACATCTTCGGCAGGCGCGGAAGCCCGCCGCTTCGGCTTCGGTGACCGAAGCGAAGTAGAGGATATTTTCCCGCTTTGGTTTGCGTGCAGCACAGGACGGATAGCAGTAGATGCCAGTGGTTCGTACCCCATACCAGAACTCTCCATCTGCTGCGGCTTGACGCTTGTGTACCGCTTGCCAACGTTGTGGATCATGTTGTGGTTGAGTTTCCAGTTTGCACATAGTTGGGGAGGAAATGTGGAAAGTGCGGGTTGCTTTGGCCTGACTGTGCGAATGCATGTAATCAGCATGCCGCTTTGAGAAGCCGCTGCACTCCGGTTCTTGCTTTCGAAAGTTCCCTGCTACTCGGGCTACTTCAGCTCGTACTTTTCCAGGCGATACAAGAAGGCCCGGTAGGGCATGCCCAGAAGAGCAGCGGCGCGAGTTCGGTTGCCATGGCTTTGTTGCAGGGCTTGCCCCAGGAAATCCCGTTCCAGGGCGTCCCAGGAAATGCCAGCGGCCGGTAGTTGGTAGTTGCCCTCGCTCTTGTCCTCGACTTCAAAGTTCTGCGGTAGGTCGTCCATGCTGGCGCTGCCATCCTCCGACAGCAACACCAGGCGCTCGATGGTGTTGGCCAACTCGCGCACATTGCCGGGCCAGCCATGGTCCAGCAGGCGCCGGGTCAACTGGCTGGGAAACTCCGGCCGATCCACATGGTGCTTGCGAGTGGTTTCCAGGATGAAGTGCTCCAACAGCATGGGAATGTCTTCCCGGCGTTGGCGCAGCGGCGGCATGTTCAGGGGCACCACGTTCAGACGGTAGAAAAGATCTTCGCGAAACCTGCCACTGGCCACTTCTTGTCGCAGTTGACGGTTGGTGGCTGCCACCACTCGCGCATCCACGCTGGTTTCCTTGGTGTCACCAACGGCCACCACCTTCTTCTCCTGCAGTACTCGTAGCAGTTTGGGTTGCAGTTCTTGCGGCAGTTCTCCCACTTCGTCCAAGAACAGGATGCCGCCATGGGCAGCAGCGAACTTGCCCTGACGGTTGCTGTGGGCACCGCTATAGGCTCCCTTGACGGCGCCGAAGAACTCGGACTCCATCAAGCCTTCTGGAATGGCGGCGCAATTGACCGCCACGAATGGGCCGCCGGATCGAGGCGACAGCTTGTGCAGGGCGCGGGCAGCCAGTTCCTTGCCGGTGCCGCTCTCTCCAGTGAGGAGCACGGTGGCCTCCGTCCTTGCCACCTTTTGTAGTTGGCGATAGATCTTCTGCATGGTGGGTGCCTTGCCTACCAGGTCCACCAGGCGATCGCGATCGGTCAAGGCTTCGTTCAGCCGACGGTTTTCTGCCAGCAGGTCTCGAGCTCGCAGGCTCCGCTGCAGCATCAACAACAGGGCATCTTTTTCGAAGGGCTTGGGCAGATAGTCATCGGCGCCGGCACGCACCGCTTCCACCGCCCGGGCGATGGTGCCGTAGGCAGTGACCATGACAAAGGCCACGTCCTTCTCCCGTTGTCGAACTTCCTTTAGAAGTTCCAGGCCATCGCGGTTGCCGTCAAGCTTCCAATCGGACAAGACCAGGTCGATGTCCTTGGTGTCGAATTGTTCCAGGGCTTCTTCCACACTGGTAGCCACCGATACTTGATACCCGGACTTTTCCAAAATGCCCGCCACCAACTGCTGCTGGGCAAGCTCGTCTTCCACCAACAGGATGTTGCCCTTAGCCATGTAGGTCCTCCCCTCGGGGATGCAATTGCATGATGGCCTGGGTGCCTTTGGGGGTGTTGGGTTGCAAGCGCAGGTCGCCACCATAGCGGCTCTTGACCAGGCGTGAAGTCAGGAACAGTCCCATGCCCGCACCACGTTTCTTGGTAGTGGAGTGCGGGGTAAACAATTGCTCGCGGATGACTGGGTCAAGGCCGCTGCCTTCGTCAATGACTTGGACCATCACACCGTCATCGGTCTGCGGGCTGACTAGCAGGTGCACGGTGCTGCCGGCGGGGGAGGCTTCAACTGCATTGACCACCAGCGAATGGATGGCACTGCGAAGCTCGGCAGCCAGGGCGGGAATCTTGCAGGACTCAGCTGATACCTGAAGCTTCACCTGCAATTGTGGATCTTGCAAAACCTCCAAGGCCACATCTTCTGCGACTTCCGCAACGTCGACTTCTTGCACCCCGCCTACGCCTTCCACGGACCATGCCAGGAAGGAGCGCAGGGTTCGATCGATGCGTTGGATCTGAGAACGGATGTTGGTGATTCGCCCTTGTCTTTGTTCTTCGGTGGAGCCTTCCTGCAACACCTCGTCCATTTCCAGGCCCAGGACATTCAAGGGGTTGCGCAGGCTGTGGGCCATGCCCCGCGCCACTTCACCAAGTTCGGTGAGGTGTTGCTGCTCTTGCATCTTTTCCGCTTGTTCCCGGAGCTTTGCCAACTGCGTGGACATCTGATTGAAGGCGGCAATGGTGGCATTCATTTCCGGATCCATGACCTGGGGGACATGAGTGCCCAGCTTGCCTTGGCCTACTTCTACGGCAGCCTGTGCCAGGTTGCGCAGGGGGACGGTCACTCGGTGCGCGACAAAGCCGGCGACAATCAATCCCAGAACAAAGATGCTGATGGAACCCAGAGTGAGGGTGGTAAAAAAGTCCTCACCCTTTTGTCGGATGCCAGGATAGGACGCGTTCATGGGAAGCATCGGCAGAGCCGGATGCTCGTCCTCCTCTGCCACTAATTCCTTGGCCAGGTCCACGTATTTGCGCAGGGCCTCAGTAGTGTCCTCCACAGCCTTATTGGCGATCTTGGCCGTTTCCCGCTCCATCTCCCTGGTCAGCGAATCAGATAGCCACCACTGCGCGCACAGCACCAGAGCGAGGAGTGCGCCAAACAGCAGGAAGATTCGGGTTCGCAGATGCATCAGGAGCTCCTTATGCGGGCTCTATCTCATTGTGAGGCGAGGGCCTTGGCAAATCTCTCTGCCAAAGCCCTTGCAGTCTAACCCATTCAGGCAATTCAGTGCCGTTCCGTAAACAAATGGCTGACTGGTTTTGATTAGTGTGTTTCTTCATTCAGCCAATGGCCATGGGATTCGGGCACTTTGTTCATGCAGCCAGCTTGCTTGATGGTGACCGAGAGCGAAGCGCGGGCAGTTTTTTCGTCCACAAAACGGAACAGCTGTTCAGCGACCTTGCCAGCTTCTGATTTCCGGTCCGCTGCCAATAGGGCCGCATAGTACTGGCTGGCCTTTTCCTGGAAGCTATTGGTCAGGCGACGCCGGACTTCAGCGGCTACCTCTTCCGGGGTCTGCGCTTGCCGACCTGTCTTTCCCTTGGTAGGTATGGCGGGTGCCATACCCTTGCCGCCACCCATGGGGATGGCGGGAATGGATTTTGGCTTGCCGCCGGCGGCATCTTTGGGAGTGCTGGAGGGCTTTGGTTTCATTCCACCCATGGGGATGGCGGGCATACTCATGGGCTTAGGTTCCTTGCCCTTGCTTGTCTCAGCCTTGGCAGAGACATCATAGGCACCCAACTGTGAGCCAAATTGGGCGATGGTGGTTACCGGTTGGCTCAGGCCAAGACCAGCCTCCCGCCACTTGCCAGCGGCCACCAACATGGGGAACAGGCGGTGATTCAATGTTCTAAGCCGCTGCACACCGGCAGGAGTCTGGGCCATTTTCTCTGCCCACGCCACGGTCAGGGAGTCTTCGCCCAAAACGTTGTTCAGCTCCAGCCAGTCCCGCTGCAAATGCAGCTCAGCTGTTTCTGCCTGCACCGTGTTGGTCAGTGCATCGCGAATGGCTTTGAACTGCTCCTGCGCCGGCACATGTTTGCTGGTCAGGGACTGCAAACTCCAGCGCATCTTTGTCCAACGCTGCTGGTTGAGCTTGGGAGCGAGACTGGGGATCTTGTTCCACAGCCAAAGGTATTCCGCCGTTGCTTCTTTGAATTGTCCGTATTCCAGCAAGCTGTTCGCTAGATGCAGGCGATGCCGCACATCTACTTTGGCATCCTCAAGTCCGCGGACCTCTTCTAGCTGCAGCAGCACCTGGTCCAATTCTGTCCGCCCGGCGACAGCTTGTTGTAGCCATTGCTTCATGGTGGGGGCGTTGCGCAGGCCCACTACCCGGTCAAATTCCTTGTCGCCCTTGTAGATGACAATTGTGGGGAAGGCCTTGATGGCCATCTCCTTCTTCAAGGCTTCGTGCTCGTCCATGTCCAACTGGATGGCAACAACGTGTTTTTGCATCCAGTCCACCAGACCCTGGTCGATCCAGGTGCTGCGATCCATTTGCTTGCAGGGACCGCACCAACTGGTCATGGCATCCACCAGGAAGATCTTGCCTTCCTTTTGCGCTTGTGCCTTGGCGGTCTGAAAATCCAGATCTTGAAAGATGGGTGGTGCCTGGTGCTGTGCCGTGGCAACAGTGAGCAGGCAAGAGAGGGCAAAGCCGGTGCGGAGGGCGTTGAGAAGCATGATGGGTAGAGAAGGGTGTGGGTGAAAAAGTAAATATCAGCAAACAAAGGAGGCCCGCAACCAGTGGCCACGGGCCTCTTCCAGACTCTCCATCCAGAAGATGGGGAGATTGCGCAGACGAACTAGCGGGAGATCAACTCCGCAGCATTGGTGGTGACCAGGCCAGCGAAGTTGGCGCCAGGATCGGCGATGCCGCACTGGGTGATCACGGGGATGTCAATGATGGAGGGATCGATGGGAATTCCAGCGGCAATGGAGGCCGTTCCATCAGGCTGCACCGTGGTGGTGAACTTCAACACCTCGTTGGTGTAGAGGTTGCAGCCAGCCGCACCCAGGAAGCCCAGGTCCGTATCGATACGATCCAGGCCAGCGATCACGAAGACCAGCTGTCCGGGGTTGCCGCCTTCCATCTTGACGATGTGAGCCGCATTGCCCTGGGTGGGATAGCCGCCAAAGGCCATGCGCGGGTTGGTGCTGTTGGTGCCTGGGCAACCATCGCCGAAGTAGGCCACCGAGCCCTGGTCATGGCGGCCCACCAAGAGGTCGCGGATCTCCCGGTTCTTCACCGTGAAGATCTGACTCAATACGGGGAAGGTGTACACCGAATAGATGTTGTCGCCATTGATGTCCATTCCTTCATCCACCGAGATGTAGTTATCAACGCCATTAGCACTACCTACGATGGAGGTGATCTTGCCCAGGCCAGTGCTGATGAAAGGAGCCATGGTACCGGTGTTGCCGTCAATCAAGCGAACATCACCGTTGTCCAAGCCGGCCAGCAGGAGGCTGGTGCCGGCAAATCGGTCGATGGAGGTGATGTTGTCCGCATAGGGCAGGTCGTTCACACCAGAACCCGGATTGAAGTCCATCAGTTCGGTTACCGGCTTGTTTGGGTCGCTTAAATCGACGTACTTGAGGATGGAAGGCAGTGCCCCAGTGGTGGCATCCACGCCATCGTGGTAGACCACATAGGCGCGCTGACCGATGATGGTCAGCCCGTCAGCAAAACCTAGGGATGACGGCGTGCCCATCATGATCCTGGTGACCGGGAAGGTGGGAAGGGTCAGGTCCGCATCCCAGAGATCCTGGTTGCTACCGCCGGCAACCGTGAACAGGAAGTTGGTGCTGCCAAAGGTGCGGGAGCGCCGGGGGAAGGTGAAACCAGGGGCTCCTGCGGGGTTGACCTTGACAATGTCTGGGTGACGGTTGCCGGTGAGGAGGGCGGGAAAAATATGGGCGCCAATGAAACAGGTCATTTCAGCGCCATTCAGGTAGAGCTTGGCTGGGACTATCGGGTCTTCCACAGCGCTGAGAACATCAATCATGGACTTGGCTGGGTGGTTATCCAAGTTCTCTAGGGTCGTTGTGGAGAGGCTAACCGGATCCACGACGACAAAACCGGATTCGGTTTCTGTTGCGCAGGTTCCGGATGCACGACGCATGGACACGCCAATATGGCCAAAGGGGATTTGCGCTTGGAGGCCCGCGGTGACTAGAACGGCGGCGGTGAGAAGGTGTCTGAATTTCATGTGGAAAACTCCTAAAATGACTGCATGCAGAGCAGAGGTGAGGGAAGGGGACGAAGGGAACACGTTGGATCAATGGTATCGGTGGATCATGGCACGGGCGAGTCCCTGCAAGGCTTCCTTCAATGAATAATTGCTCTATTCAGAAGCGTTATTAAGAAGCAGCAAAGCACCGTTGTTCTTGGCAGATTTCCTGACTTTGTCTGCTACCTAGCCATGGGCAGATCTGAGTCAGGCCATCACTCTTTGCGGCAATTCCCAATTGGGAAGAGATCAATTCGGTTGTGAGTAATTGTCAGGGCAGGGACCCAGAACCTATCTCTCTTTATACGGCGCCGGCAATTCCACCAGGCCCTTGGCCCAGGCGCTGACAAACAGAGTGTAACCCCGGGAGTAATCGCCATGGCCCAGCTTCACTCCCTGGCTTCGCAGGTAGACATCATTCATATCAGTGGTGAGCTTGTTCAGGCTTTCGATTTTATAGCGCCGGCTCGCATCGACCCACGCCTTCAGATCAGCTTGGGCCCGTTCGGGCAGATTGCTGTAGAGCCATAAGAAATCACCCCGATGAACCAGGGAGTTGGTGTAGGTCAGCATGGTGAGGGCGGTGGAATAGCGTGCGTAGCTGTCCTCCGCCTGCAGACCGGCGACGAAGCTCACCAGGTTGGCATCGGCTTCGCCGCAGTAGCCCAAGAGGTGGGCAACTTCGTGACTGCTGACGCCGATTCTTATGGGTGGGGGCAGAGCCTTCTCCACATGGGCCTCCAAGGTGAAGGGCGAGATGATGCCCAGGATGCCGATGGCGAAAAACCATCCGGTGGGAGGATGCTTGACCTGCGCCGGCAACTCAGGTGTCCAGCCCTCCATTTGTTCCACCAACTTGAGCTCGGCGGCAAGGACGGACTGCAGTGCCAGCATTTCATCCGGTTGATCCACAGGGCAGTCGCGATGGATGAGGGCCAGCAGACGTTCCTGCACTTCCTTTGCCTGGCTGTACTCGGGCAGTTCGCTGCCCAGGTTCCAACGGGTCTCGATGGGGACGCGGCGATAGCCGAAGCCCCAGAGCAGCAAGAAGCAGGTATAGGCATAGAGTGCCAGGCGCAACCCGCGCAATGAACCAGCCCCGAGGATTGCCAACACTTTGCTGTCGTTCCGCCGCGCCGCCCGCCAGCGTCGCCAGCCGAAAATGCACAAGCCGATGGGCAGCAGGACCAGCAAGGTCCCCATCACCGGGAAGGGTAGCCAGCCAAAGCCAGGCACCAGCACTGCTTGCACGACTGGGAAAAGCCCCTTGCTGAACAGAGCCTCAATCCAGGCGGCGGGTAGAACGAAACTGAGCAGAAAGATGGCTGCGCAGGAGTAGAGCAGCATGTGCCGCCAGATGTGGTGGCGCTTCTTTTGCGGGGGCTTAGCTTTGGTCACGCCAGGAAGGTAGCCAGGGATGGGGCTTCGGCAAGATCCGTTCTGCCGTCTGGCAGCAGGAAAAACTAAGGTTAGGGCGACGACTTCATTGCGAGGATGAATGGGGAGCAGTGGAATCTGTGGATGCAGGGATCCGCCGGCAACGCTGAAATTCCAACCATCACGCCAACCATCTCGCAGCGCAGCAGTTGCCTGGCTCAGCGCTGGGTTCTGTTGGCTATGCATGCCCTGGGCTTGTACTGGGTGATTCTATCGCTCTTGCAGTTGAATGGTCCCGATGCCAGTTGGCATGTGGGCAATCGGGTTGGCTGGCCCTGGATCAGCCTGGCCTGGCTCGCCGGTTTCTTGATTCTGGCCTCGGGCATCCGTCTAGGCAGGAAGGGTCAAACCGTGACCTGGGCCATGCTGCGTTTGGCCGGCCTCGTGTTGATCGGCAGTTGGCTGTTCCTTTTGTTCCGGGAGCAGTCTTTCCGGGCACCACGGGTTTTGCTCGGTCTGGCCTTTGCCGTGGGTTTGCTGGCCTTCCTGCTTTTGACCGCAGCCTGGTGGCGGCGCATCTTGCCGCCGAAGGTAAGGCGCAGCGCTGACCTTGTTCTGACCAACCTGTTTCTAGTGGTGCTTGGCATGGAGATCGCCCTGCGAATGACGGCGCAGTTGTATCCCCACCCGATCTTTGCTCGCAGCAACCAGGCGGTGTTGGCAAAGATCGCTGACCAGCGCTTTTCTGAAGGTGAGTTGCGATTCGGTTTTCCCTGCAACAGCGCTGGCTACTACGACAGCGAATTGCAGGGCGAGAAGGGCGAGGCAATCAGGGTCATTAGTATTGGTGATTCCTTCAGTGCGGGCATCGTTCCCCATGTCCTGCACTTCAGCACGGTTGCGGAAGATCAATGCGCAGGAGTGGAGATCTACAACATGGGCTTGCCGGATATCGGGCCACCGGAATACCTGAATATCCTGGAGACCGAAGCCCTGGCGCTGCAGCCCGATGCCATCCTCATCAACCTGTTCTTGGGCAATGACGCTCAGGACTCTCATCGCTGGTTGGTGGATCGATCCCTGTTGGCCTCCTGGTTCGATCGCGAAAACGTGTTGCTCTGTGTGTTGTGGCGGCGGCTTGGCAAACTGCAGCATCAGGCTGCAGCCCAGCCCACGGCTTCGTCGGCAACGGACATGCCCTGGCTAGGGGATGTGATGCAGGAGCAGGGCACCTTTACCCCTGAGGGATACCTGGAAGTGGAAATCGCCCGAGCTTCGTATTCTTGTGGAGCAGGAGCAACTGAGAACTACGGCCCCATGTTGAGGATCCTGACGGCCATCAAGGAGGCGCATGGATCGACGCCCTTGCTCTGCATGTTGATTCCCGATGAGTTTCAGGTGAACGATGGGCTGTGGGAAGACATCAGGGGTCGAGCAGGAGGGCTGGCATTGCAGCGCAGTCGGCCGCAGGAAATTGTCGGCCTGCATTTGGCGCAATTGGGCATTCCCTGCCTGGACCTGTTACCAAAGCTGCGGGCAGTGAAGCCATGCGATGACGGGCAGCGCCACGTCTATCACCTGCGCGACAGTCACTTCAATGTTCGGGGCAATGCCTGCGCCGGCCGGGCTCTTGCCGAGTTCCTGGGTCAGCAGGGTTTGGCTGGAAGGTGAGGGGTGATCATTGCGGGGGCGCGTGTTCCCATATGGGAATTTCGTTTCCCCGCATTTCGGTATGACGATCCCCCTTGCAGCGGTGCTGTTGGCCAGAATCGGCCATTCATGGGGGCTTGGGGTCGTGGCACGAGACTTGCGAACAGTATGCGAACAGTACCGAAGACTTGCGATCAGTAATGGCTGGTACGATGACCATTGGTAGCTGATTAGCACCTTCCCCCCTCATCCACGATGAATCCTATGAACTCTCACCTTTCTCTCCTTGTTGCCACTCTGTTCCTCGGCGGTGCCATCCAAGCGCTGCCCATGTTGTCTGCGCCGCAGGGTAAAACTCAGGATCCCAAAGATGTCTCGCAAGACGGTGAGAAGAAGAGCTACGTCATCAAGGGCGACCTCTCCAAATCATATGTTAGTGGTAACTTTGTTCTCTTTGTGAAGGGAAGCTCGGCTGCCAAATCCGGTGGCATGACTGCTGCTGGCGGCATGGTCCCCGCTACCGGCATGGCGCCTGCTGCTGGAATGGCACCAGCCAAACCAAAGGGAAGCGCGACCCCGGCATCGTCAAAGAAGATGAAGGACGAAGTTGGGAGGGCTACGCTGAAGGATGGGAAGTTCACTCTCGAAGGTGAGGTAGACCAGCTGCGGCAGGCTTACTTCTATGTGATGGACGGAGTTTCTCTCAGCGGTCATCGGTTAGCTCCGACCAAGGGGCAGGTATTTATTCTGGAGCCCGGTGAACTGGTCATGGAGATGGACGACCGCCACAAGTTCCTGATCTCAGGTGGTTACTTCAACGACGAAGTCTACAACACATGGAAGAAGTCCAGCGAGTATCAGGATGCAAATGCATCCATGGCTAAAGCCTTCAGGGCTGTTCCTGGGGAAACCAAGGAAGAGAAGGATGCTCGCTATAAGCGAGGTGGAGAAATCCAAAACCAGTTGTTTGACATCGAGGCGAGAGGTCGCGGCAAGGTTGCCAAGACTCATCCCAATCTGCTTGTGCGGCAGTGGGCTATCCAGACCGCCTGGTTGGGTGGGCGTTGGCAGCTGGAAGGCGCTAAGAGCATTCTGCAAGAGGACCCAGACCATGCATGGGCTGCGGCCTACGTCGTCAGGGAAGAAGAGCGCCTGGCCAAGCGTCAGCGTAACGAGCAGATCGGCCGCGTCGGTGGCGCGTTCAAGGATTTCGACGCCAACTCAATCGATGGAACCACGGTTTCGTTGAGCGGCGTCTGCGCCAAGAACAAGTGCGTGTTGCTGGAATTCTGGGCTTCCTGGTGTGGCCCTTGCCGGTCTGAGATTCCCCACATGAAGAAGGCCTATGCTCATTATCATGACAAGGGCTTCGAGATCCTTTCCTTCACCATCGACGACAAGAAAGAAGCCTGGCATAAAGCGTCGAAGCAGGAAGATATGCCTTGGATAAACACGGGCTTCGGCATGAATAGCAAGCCGAAGAAGTTGTGCGAAGTTACTGGGGTCCCCGCCAACTACTTGATCGACGGAAGTACCGGCAAGGTGATTGCCCGCAACCTGCGTGGCGACAAGTTGGATGCGAAGTTGCAAGAGCTTTTGGGCAAGCCCTAGACTCACTTCGAACTCGGCACAGTCAGCATTATTATCATGCTGCATAGGCTTGCCTTCTGTATGACAGGCAAGCCTATGGCCGGTAGATGGATGCAAAAGAAAGCAGTGAGCCTGTGGTGTCGGACTTTGTTAAGCGCGCTGTCGAAGCTCTCGACAAAACAAGGCATCGATAGACTGCTTGCTTAAGGGGCTTGCTTAAGGGGCTTGCTTAAGGGGCTTGCACCAGGCTCGAGGATGTGTAATCTCCTCGCCTCAACCTGAACAAGGTTAGTTGAACATGCGATACCTCATTCAACAACTCGGCTTCTCCCATTACGGGAGTTAGTAACGCAGCTAGGTAAGGACCCGGCGGCGTAAGGCTCCCGGTCCTATTGCTTTCAGTCAAGGGCTAGAGAGCTTCCCATTCATGACTTAGCGGTCCCGGTGCGTACGCACTGCGCGTGCACACTGCGCCGACCGCTAACAGGGTTATTCCGCGCCCATAGCAGCGGTCTGTACTTCGCGACACACGAGGGCCGGGGAAGGTCCATGTCTACCAAGAGAAAAAAACGAAAGAAGCAGTTTACGGCTGTACCTCTGCAAGCACTGCCGCAGGACATGCGGGCACATATGGAACGATTGGGCCTGGCTACTGTCGAAGAGTATTTCGACTGGTGCAAGGTGCATGGCTATGTGCAAAGCACTGTCAAGTCCACGCAAAAGCTGGATAGGGAGGTCTTGCGATTCATTCGCGAGGGAGCCAAGGTCAAGCTACGCGAGACACGACGTCTGCGCCGGCCAGATCGCATATTGCTACCCCTGCTGGAGGGTGAAGTGTGTCGTGTTATGCCTGAGCAGATGCTGGTGGTGAACCGGTTGATGGGTAAAAGGGTTTATGATCCGGCCCGCCGCTGCTTTACTCGCCGTCTGCTAAAGCAGGTTGTCAAGCGATGCCCTGGTTTGCTCTGGGAGAGATTGGGTGAGGGCACACGCCCCGACACCCTCTACCTCCGGGCGGTATTACGCATGGCCCAGTATCATGATCAGGTCCTGCGGCCTATCGAGACTTGGCGACCTCGGTCCCACAGTTCCCGCCAGCGAATCTTGTCGCTGGCCCAGCACCTGTTTGCCTCCTGGCCAGTGCCTAAGTTCCTTCATCGAGCTTGGTTTCAAGGTGATGGTAAGGCCAGGCTGTACCAGCGTTGGTTCCTGCATATTGGTGCCGGAAATAACATCCGTTCTGCGGACTTGCCCTTGCCCTGTAGCAAAAAAATGGCGCACTACTTCATGCAAGCTCCGGCGGACTACAAGGCGGAAGAGGCTTTGCGTTGGGGTCAAGTGCATGCCTTGGGTGGTGACGCCCGTCTGGCGGATTGTCTGCGTGGCACTCTGCTTTGTCAGTCGTTCATGCATCACGAGTTCTGGGAGTCAGTGATTCGATTCTTCATTCGTTACCCCAAGTTTCGAGGCAGATTTGTCAGGTTGTCCATCAGCTATTTGCAGCAGCGACGATTTGAGTCACAGGAGTTCAAAGGCGCTGATGGTGTGACCTACATTCTTGCGCCGGAGCAGCCATCCTTGTCCATGCGCGGCAGAAGCATGAAGTCTTTTGTCCAGGAGGTGCGGGAATGGTGTCGCCGGCCTTGGTACCTTGATCGGTTGTGGAAAAACGTGCGCTGGTCGCCAAGCGGTATCCAGCCGTTCCGGCGAGGCAGTTCCCTGACGGCAGACCAAGAGGTTTGGAGCATCAACGAGCTGCTCACTTCGGAAGATTTACATTTGGAGAGCTTGAAGATGCGGCACTGCGTTGCCGCTTACGCTGAGAAGTGCTTGCGTGGGCACTCCTCGATCTGGACCTTGGTCGTGGAAAGAAAGAAGAAGGCAAAAAAATTGCTGACCATCGAAGTTGATCCCAACAAGCGGGAGATAGTGGAAGCCTTGGGGCCGTGCAACCGCCAGCCCAAACCCCTGGCGCGCACGGTACTGCAGCTTTGGGCCAAAGAAGCGGGTCTGGCCATGGCTGAGTGGGTATAGGGGGGCAAAATCCAGAAATGGCTTCGCTGAGGCTTGAGCAGACTGGTAGTTTTTTCCGAACTCTCAGATGCAATGCCCCATCCGGCACTCATCTCCATGCGCATGAGCTCAATTGCTCGTCAACTCTGCTTGCTGCTCTGTCTTGGCTGCGGCCTCGGCTGCAGTGCTTTGGTGCAGCAAGAGAAGCAAACAAAGGCCGGCTTCTTTCCCGTCGGCCATCTGTTTGAGTCCCTTACCGCAGACCCCCTGGCGCCTCGCACCAGTGTGGCCTATGGCTCCCACGATCATCAGGTGGCACAAAGTTTCAATGGCGGCCGGTTCAGTTTCGGCGCCTCCGTTGGGCTCATCCGCTGGCCAGATGAAAAGCCGAAGGATGGGCTACAGGTCGGCCTCTACGGCATGATGATGTCTCTCTTTGACGCCGAGGCACCTTCCCAGCCTTTGGTTGACGTTGACTTTATGGTGGCAGTGCCACTGACCTACCGCAGTGGTCCCGACTCGATTCGCCTTGAGGTGGTGCACCAGAGTTCACACCTTGGCGATGAATATGCTGAGACCACTGGCCGCAAGCGCACCAGCTACAGTGTGGACTACCTGGAATCGCTCTACTCCCGTGACTTGGGAGACTTCCGTCTGTATGGCGGTGGGGCGGTGGTGCTTACGGTGGGCACGCCTGGCATGCGGCGAGGCCGTTTGCATGGTGGGGTGGAGTTTCGCAAGAACCTGGAAACCATCACGCCAGTGGCGGCAGTAGATCTGAAGTCCTGGCAGTACACCGATTGGAACCCTGATCTGAGCATCAAGGCTGGCATTGAAGTCGGCTCCCGCATCGGCGAAGGTCGGCGGGTGAAGTTGCTGGTAGAGGCCTATAAGGGATTTTCCCCCTTTGGGCAGTTCTATCAGGAGCGGCTGACCTACCTGGGCGTCTCTTGCGTCTTGACTCACTAGCCCGCCTTACTAGGTCAGGGTACGCACCTGAATGGCGCAGACGTTTTCGTCCCCGGCCGCCACATCCGAAATCACCACGATGGGATCCCCGGGCAGCACCCGGTCGCGTTCCCGCAACCGTTCCAGGGCGGCGCGTACTGTCTTTTCCGGGTCACTGGAGAAGTCCATCTTGAAGGGAACGATGGATCGGTAGAGCCACAGCTTGCGACGCACAGTGCTCATGTTGGTGAAGGCATAGATGATGGCCTTGCGCGGTCGATAGCTGGCCACCAACGTGCCCAGGATGCCGCGGCGGGTGATGGCAATTATGGCTTTGGCGCCCAGTGAGTCCGCCATCCGGCAAGCACTGTGGGCAAATTCTTCCAAGGTGTCATTGGTCTGGCGGAGGCGAAAGAACTCCAGGCCTTCTTCTTTCTCGATACGCCGGGCTTATGCGATCCATGACTTCCACGCAGCGCACCGGGTATTTGCCCATGGCGGTTTCGCCGCTGAGCATGATGGCGTCCACTTCTTCTTCCACCGCGTTGGCCACGTCGCTGACCTCGGCGCGGGTGGGGATGGGGTTCTGGATCATGGATTCCAGCAGGTGGGTGGCGACGATGACTGGCTTGCCGGCGGCGGCACAGCGCCGAACGATGTCGCGTTGGATGATGGGCAGTTCTGCCATTTCCACTTCCATGCCCAAGTCTCCCCGCGCCACCATGATGCCATCTGCGACTTGCAGGATCTCATCGAAGTTATCTACGCCTTCCTGGTTTTCGATCTTTGCAATCAACTGGCAATGGTGGCCGCCGGCTTCATCGATGATGTCGCGGGCCTGCTGCACCGCTTGGGCTGAACGCACGAAGGACAGGGCGATGAAGTCCACTTCGTTTTGCATGCCGAACAGAATGTCCTGCTTGTCCTTGGCCGTGATAGATGGCAGGTTGACGCGAACGCCTGGCAGGTTGATGTGCTTGCGCGATCCCAGAGTGCCGCCGTCCAACACCCGACATTGCAGGTTGTGCTGCTGAATCTCCAGGACTTCCAGGTTGATCATGCCATTGTCTACGGTGATGCGATCGCCCACTGCCAGGTGGCCGATCATGTCTTCGTAATTGACATGGATGCTTTTTTCTTCCGTGTCCTCGACGGGCATGACACTGACCGAAAAGATCTCGCCAACCTTCAGATCGACGGTGTTTTGCACTTCACCGGTGCGGATTTCCGGACCCTGCAGATCCAGAAGCAGGGAAATGGGGTGGTTGAGCCGTTTGTGATTCAGGCTCTTGATGCGGCGGATGGTCAGCAGGTGGCTCTGGTGGTCCCCGTGAGACATGTTCAGGCGGGCAATGTTCATACCCGCCGTGGCCAGCTCCTCGATGGTCTGGCTGTCATGGCTGGCGGGCCCCATGGTGCAGATGATCTTGGTGTGGCGGAAGTCGCGGTGTGTGTTAGTGGTTGGCATACCAGTCGGAGTAATCCAAGTTCAAGTCAGGTGGCGTTCGTTGTCGGGAAGCGGACTCACCTTTCAGGTAATGGTCAAACCAGCGCAGGGTGCGCAGGCAGTAGTCGTAGCGGTTGGTGTTGATGCGATTGCCATGCCCTTCACCAGGATATTGGACATAGCGCACCGGTGTCTTGGTGCTCATCTTCACTGCGCGGTAGAGCATGTGCGGTTGGCTAGGGTGCACCCGTGGGTCGGCAGTGCCGCCCAGCAACAACAGCGGGGTTTCGCAAAGATGAGCGTAACTGAGGGGGCTTCGATCCGATAGCAGCCCCAGCTGCATGTGCGGCAGGGTCTCTTCATAGTGCACGTAGTAGAACTCCCAGGGGATGTCGGAGGTCAACCACTTGCTGCGAATGTCCACGAAGGGGACAAAGCTGACCGCTGCAGCAAAATGCTTGGAGTGGCGAGTGGCCGCCCAGGCTGCGGTGTAGCCGCCGTAGGAACCGCCGCCGATTCCCACCCGCTGCCGATCAATCAGGCCTTGCTCCACAAACAGATCGATGGCGTCCAGATGATCGGTGAACTCCTTGCCCATGGGATCCCCGTGGTCCGCCTTGGCGAAGTCTACGCCGTAGCCGGTGCTGGCTCGGTAGTTGGGATACCAGACGAAGTAGCCGCGGCCCGTCAGGATCTGGCCCCAGGTGCTATAGCCGGTGTTCCAACCCTCAGTGAAGTGACTCTCCGGGCCACCATGGGCAACGATGACCATGGGATAGCGCTGCCCCTTTTTATGGTCCACCGGATACATGAGCAGGCCTTCGATCTGCAAACCGTCCCGTGCCCGGTAGCGGATGATCTCTTGGCTACCCATGGGCACCTTCGCCAACCAAGGGTTGGAGTCGGTCAGGCGTTGCATGCTCTTGTCTTTAAGATCCAAGGCAAAGGCCTCCGCCGGGTGCTTGGCGTTGGAACCAGTGACGTATGCCTTGTCGCCTTGCAGGTTGAGGTGGTGAAAGTCGACGCCTTCGCCGCCCATGATCTTCTGTATTCGGGGTGTGGACGTGTTTGCAGTAGCTTGCACCGTGCTGATGTAGGTTCGCACACCTTCGCTGACCAGGGCATGGATCTGTTGCTCATCTTGCCATGCTATGTCTTGCACCATGCCCTTGAATCCATGGGACAGGCAAAGCGGATTGGGATCCTGTATATCCACCATGAACAGGCTGCCGTCGTGGGGGTCCCGCTTGTCGAAGCCGCTGATGTAAGCCAACTTGCTGCCATCCGGTGAAAAGCAGAAGGAGCCCAGTTTACCCGGGTTGTCCACCAGCTTTTTTACCTCGCCACTCAGATCGGTCAGGTACAGGCGCTTGAACATGTAGCTGTCATCCGTCAGATTGCGGGGTGCCAGGGCCAGGGCCAACTGTTTGCCATCGGGGCTCCACTCAAAGCCAAACACTGACCTGTCCTTTGTCAGAAGCTGGCTTTCGCCGGATTCCAGGTCCAGCAGCCAGAGGCTGATGTGTTGGAAGTCTTCGTCCACTACCCGCTGCCGAAAGCCCGCCTTCTTGGCCTTGGCAATATCCGCAGGCAAAGGGTCCGAGCTGGTGTAGGCCAGCTTGCTGTGATCCGGGCTCCACTTGTAACTGCGCACCCCTGCTGCCACCTGGGTGATGCGTTGCACTTCGCCTCCTTGCAGATCCATGGCATAGACCTGCGGCGTTTTATCCTCGGCCCCTTTTTGAATGAAGCTCAGGCCGCCTGCATGCGTAGCGACACCATGAATGCTGTGCTTGCTGCCGACCAGCACCTGCTCTTGCCAGGCCTGGCCCTGTTGTTTGCACAAGTAGAGGTGTTGCCTGGCGCGGCCGGAAGCTTCGCCCGCCAGCCGCGGCTCGATTCGAGTGAAAGCAACGCCAGCATCGCCACAGTCAAACACGCCGGTGACCGTGCGCAGGCGCATGACCTGTTCCGGCGTTAGGCCAGGGGATTGTGCCGGCAAGCTGACGGCGAACAGGGAACCTAGAAGCAGGGCCGCTAGGAGCAGGGAGGGTGCGATTGCTTTCATGATCTTGGGTAACAACGGGTTAGACCTGCTTGTAGCGAAAGCAGGTGGTGAGATGGTCGTTGACCATGCCCACAGATTGCATCAAGGCATAGCAGATGGTGCTACCAACAAAGCGGAAGCCTCGCTTTTTCAGGTCCTTGCTCAGGCTGTCGGAGATCGTGGTGTGGGCAGGAACTTCTTTCATGGAGCGGAAGCGGTTCTTGATGGGCTTGCCCTGCACGAAGTTCCAGAGGTAGCGATCAAAGCTGCCGAATTCCTGTTGCACAGCTAAGAAAGCCTTGGCATTGCTCAGGGTGCTTTCCAGTTTCAGGCGGTTGCGCACAATGCCTTTGTCCAGCATGAGTTTGTCCAGGCTGGCTGGGCGCATTCTGGCAACCTTTGCCACCTCGAAGTTCTTGAATGCGCGTCGGTAGTTGTCGCGCTTCTTCAGGATGGTGATCCAACTCAGACCTGCCTGCGCACCTTCCAGGATGAGCATTTCGAACAGCCGGCGTTCGTCATGCAGAGGCACACCCCACTCCTGGTCATGGTAGTCCTGATACACCGGGTCGTCCCCGGCCCAAGGGCAGCGATGTTTCATGCTTGCTAGAGGGCGCTGCCTACCAGGTCTTCCACTTCCTGACGTTGCTTGGGCGTGCTCTGGGTCATGACCTCATAGCCAGTTGCGGTGCAGAGCACATCGTCTTCAATGCGGATGCCACCAAATCCACGACCGTTCATCTGCAAGAAGGTTTCCGCTTTGGCAAAGTCCACCTGTTCCTTGAACTGTTGGCGGAAGTCATCGCTCTGCAGGATAGCTGGCACAAAGTAGATGCCCGGCTCCACGGTGAAGCTGATGCCCGGCTCCAGGTCCATATCCAGGCGCAAGTAGCCAGTGCCGAACTGCGGGCTGCGTTGCCTGCCATTGGGGTAGGCGATGGCGTCGCCAAAGCCTTCCATGTCATGCACGTCCAAGCCGATGATGTGACCTACGCCATGGGGGAAGAACAGGGCGTGGGCGCCGCTCTCCACCAGGGAGTCCGCATTGCCTTTGAGGATGCCCATGTCCGCCAGGCCCTGGGCGATCACCCGGCTGGCGCACATATGCAAGTCGCGGTAACGCACTCCAGGTTTGACCAGCTCAATGGCAGCGACTTCAGCAGCCAAGACAATGTCGTAGATGTCGGCGGCCTGGGGGCTGAACTTGCCGCTGACCGGCCAGCAGCGGGTGACATCGGAGCAGTATCCGCTGGCGTTCTCGGCGCCAGCATCCAACAACACGATGTCCGTGTCTTGCAAGACTTGATCATGACTGTGGTTGTGCAGCACTTCGCCGCGCACACTCAAGATGCAGTTGTAGGCTTCTTGGCAACCGTGCCGTGAAAACACCCCGTGCACATGGCCGACAAGTTCTTGCTCCAGGATGCCGGCCTTGGTGTTGGCCATGGCGGAAACGTGGGCTTCTTCAGTTACCGCCGCAGTCAGGCGCATCTGCGCGACTTCCGCATCGGTCTTGCGCGCCCGCATGTTGCCAATGGCTTGAATGAGGTCTGCATTGCCAATGGCTGCGGCATTGTCAAAGTCCAGTTCCTCGCCGGTGAGCTCAAGGGCGGTGGCGGTGGCGCGATGGTCTGGCACGGCAATGGTTTCCAGGTTCTTTCCCCGGAGAGCCTTGGCATCCTGCTGCAGTTGTTGCAGAGAAGCTACCCGATCTACACCGTGGGTTTCCTGCATGGCGGCAAAGTCAGGCACCGCACCATGCCAAAGCGCGCCAGCGGTGGTGCGCTCTTGCAGGTACAGGGTGACCTTACCGGAATGCGGATCAAAGATGGCCGCGGAGTTTGGTTCTGGCTGCCCAAAGAAGTACATGAAGTTGCTGTCAGCGCGGTACGGATAGACCTGATCAGGGTAGTTTCTGGATCGTTCCCCACCGGCCATCAACAGGACGGGCTTTTGAATGAGCTTGAGGAACTGAGAACGGCGATCTTGATAGTGCTGGAGACTGAGCATGGATACAGCGTAGCAATCAGAAGGGGGAACTCAAAAGCCGAGGTCCCTCAAGCCGGGTATTGCTGCAGGGTCCGTGCCCAGGCTTGGTGCAACTCCTGCTGGAAGCGCTCCTTGTCTTCGCCAAACTGGGACCACAGTTGACCTTCGTCAACCTGACTGCACTGCGTGCGGATCCAGGCGATGTCCTTGGCCACCTGTTGGGCCACCTGCTCCCCTTCCGCCTGCCGATCAAGGCGACCCCCTACATCTGCTCCCAGGGCCAGGGCAAACAGGTCGACGGGGAAATCCTTACGGCGAAAGTACTGGGCATAGAGTTTGGCTCGACTGCCCGGACGCAGCTCAGCGATGTTGCGGGCGGTGGTATGCAAGGCGCACACCGCCTGTGCCAGTTGCTTGCTGGGGCGGTCGGCGAGACCGGGCAGTTTTTGCAGTAAGCGATCCACAACGGCGACACCGTCTTGTTCATGGCCGTGATGCGCCGGCAATCGTTGTGCTTCGGTGTTGCCCTTGCCCAGGTCGTGGCAGAGGACGGCAAACATGACCATGGCCCGGTCCTTTTGTGACAGGGCGATGGCACGCACATGCATCCACTCCAGTGCCAGGATCAAGTGCAGGCCCTGATGAATCTCCGGATGATGGCGAATGGGGCCTGCGGGTCGGCCGTCAAATTGCGCCGCCAGCTCAGGTGCCATGGCTTGCAAGAGTCCAACTTCAAACAACTCAGCCAAGAAGCGGCCAGGCGAAGGGCAGTCCAGCAAGGCTGAACGCAGTTCGCTGGCCATGGCTTCGGGCGGTGCCTGCAAGATGGTGTCCGCCGGCAGGTCCACCTTGCGGATTTCATGTTGCAAGCTGAAGCCCCATTGCTGCGCCCGCCGGTAATAGCGTAGCCAGCGCACGGGATGTTCGGTGATGCGTTGCTTGACCTCTCCTACTGCCACCACCTTTCGTTCTTGCCAATGCTGCAAGCCGCCGTAGGGATCCAGGATGCGATCTTCGCCGAGCCACCAGGCCAGTGCGCCTATGGTCATGTCTCGCCCGGCCAGGTCTGCTTCAATCTGTTGTTCGGGATCGTCAATTGTCCTGTCGCCGCGAAAGCTGGTGATCTCCAAGCGCTGGCCGGCGACCTTCATGGCCAGGGTGCCCCTTTGTTGATTGGCCTGAGTGGTGGCTTGAAACACCTGATGCTGCTGTAGCAGGGCTTCCCCCTCTTTGATCTCCAAGCACCAGGACAGATCCAGGTCGTTGACCTTGGGTGCCGGTAGTTGTTGCCGTTGGCAGGCCTCTGCCAATGCTGCGGAACCTACCACGCAGACTTGCAGCTTGGGATCCAAGAGCCAAGGCGCATGTTCTTGCAGGAAGCTGATTGGGTTGGGCAACATGGCGGGAAGATCGGGCTAGGGGTTCAGCTTGTAGACTTCCCAGGTGAGGTAGCCAAGGTAGACGGCGAGCATCAAGCTGCCCAGGCCTCGACCCATACGCAGGTTTTTCAGCAACATGAAGGCGAGGATAAGGGAGAGAGCCAGGCCGGCATAGACCCGCAGCCCATGTTCATTCCAGTCCATCGCCAGTGGGGTCACGATGGAAGTCATGCCCATCACCATGAACAGGTTGAAGATGTTGCTGCCGACGATGTTGCCCAGGGCCATCTGCGGTTGGCCACGTAGCGCGGCCATGGCGGAGGCCGCCAGTTCAGGCAGGCTGGTGCCGATGGCTCCGACGGTGGCACCAATGAGGCCTTCACTCATGCCGAGATCCTTGGCCAGGCGGACGGCGCCGGATACCAGAAATTCGCCGCCGTATACCAGGCCCAGGAGCCCCAGGATGACCATCACAATCTGCGCAGGCAAAGCACGGAGCGACAGGGTGTCCCTCTGTTCCGCTTTCTGGCGTGAAACTTGTTTCTCTCGGTAGAAGGCCCACCAGGAAAAGCCCAGCAACAGGCCAACCAGCAGCATGCCATCCCATTGTCCGTAGGCGCCGTCTGCCGCCAACAGCATGCCGATGCCGGTGGCTGCCAGCAGCCAGCCCACTTCGAAGCGCAGTCCATCGGTGATGCTCAGCATGGGCCGGATCAAAATGGTGATGGCCAGGATCAGGCCAATGTTGGCCAGGTTGCTGCCGTAGATGTTGCCCAATGCCATATCGGCGCTGCCTTCGCGGACCGCGGCTGTCAGACTTACCACCAGTTCAGGTGCGGAGGTGCCGAAGGCTACAACAGTCAGGCCAACCAGTATGGGGCGAATGCCCATGGTCTTGGCCAGACCTACGGAGCCGCGCACCAGCAATTCGGCACCGCTGAGTAGAATGATCAGACCGAGCAGGATTTCCAGCCATATGGGCATGCAGGGATCGTCGCAGGCTGGCTCCAGAAATGCCATGGCAACGGCCGAACAGTTAAGGATGCGAGTTCTGATTTATGCCGTGGTCGCCCTGCTTTTGACCTCTTGTCTGGAGCTTGAGCAGACCCTCACCATCAACGCTGATGGCTCCGGTTCCCAGGTGCTGAAGATGAGCATCCCCAAGGATGTCTTGGCGGAGATGGAACTGCGTGCCAGCGCCATGAACCCCATGGGGGCCAAGCAGGATCTGTCGGCCATATTCGCCAAGGAAAAGGTCGGCACCGAGGTTGCGAAGCATGGGCTTAGCCTGCTCAAGCATGAAAGCAAAGTGTGTGGGCGTCGGCAGGACGTAGAGGTGAAGCTGGGCTTCAAGAACCTGGCCCAGTTGCGGCAGGGTGGCTTGGCGCAGGGCAAGGCGGATCTGATCCTGCAGGCCGGTGAGCATGCGGGAACCATCCGGCTGATCTATTACCCAACCGGCCAGGCGGCCTACAAACAGGCGCAGGACAAGGCTCGCCAGGTTCGGGAGAAGGGACAAGATCCCATGCTGCAGGAATTCTTCAAGCGGCAGAAGAAGACCTTGCCGGGCTTGGATCTAGGCTTGGTGCTGAACCTGCCAGGCATCGTGGTGCAGGCTTCGAAGAACATGCAAGAGACCGGCCTCCGGCAGGTCACCGCCAAGGTGAAGGCTGCAGACATTCGCAGCCCCAGCGATTTGATCCTGGCCTTGGCACCCCGTTATGAAGTGGTGTTCTATGGCAAAGAATGCACTTTTCCCCTGAGCAAGGCTGGGAGCCAGTAGGCTTGGCGAATGGCCCTCACTCTGACGCGATATTGGCTGGTTCTGCTGGGTGGAATCCTCTTGGGTGGCGGATTGGTGCTGCATGGCCAGATTGCCATGGCCAACTACATGCGGGGTCAGGCCCAGGGCACCTTCTTCTTGTGGCGCGGTATTGGCAAGCTGACCTTCATGTTCCAGGACGAAGTGACCAAGGCCGCCTTGGCCTTGGATGAAATTCCAGCTTCCGTATTACGGGAAGCAGATCGCACCGCTTGGGTGTTGGTGGTGCTGGGAGGGCTGGTGGCTTTGTCTGCCCCTCTGGTTCAACGGCACAAAAAGCAGAGCAAAATCAAGCGCTAGCAACGGCCTGCTAACGGTCTTGTTGCAACTGCGGCCTTAGCTTTGATTGCGGCGTGGGAGGCAAGTTTCGGATCCGCATGAGCGGGATCACGAAGATCTGCACTGCTTCTGGATTCTTCCTGGAGAAGACGAACAGTGTCTGGAAAAAGATGTCGCTGCTACGGATGGAGCGAGGCGCAAAGCGCAGGTTGTGGGGCAGGTCTTCCAGTGGGCAGATGTTCAGGTTGCCCAGCAGCTTCTGCAGTTGGGAAAGATCCTGGGGGCGACCCAGGTTCTCCAAGGTGGTCAAGGCCCGGGTAAGGCATTGCTGGGAATTGCCGGTAAATTCCAGGAACTGATCCTGCTTCAGACGCTCGAGCAGGCGCAGACCCTGATCCAGCACCACCAGGTCCCGCTCAATGACCTTGGGCAGAGCAGTTTGCTGGGGCGGCAAGTTGTTGCTGTTGCGGCGCAGGTTGCGGGCTGCAAGTTGCACTTTTCCAACGGTGCGGTTGGCCAGGGCGGCCGGCGTCAGCTGGTTGCGCTCCCAAAGGGGGGGCTTTTCGACCAGGAGAGCTGGCTCATCTTTGGGATCATCATCCGTGGGCGGATCGATAGGGTTCTGAGTGATAAGCTCCGGTGGTAGCACCGTTGGTTCCGGCTGGCTAAGGAAGTTGAGGCCCAGCAAGAAGACAGCGGCGGCCGCTGCTCCCCCCAAGCCGTAGCGCAGTTTGGTGTTAGTGGCAACGGGTTGTGCCAGGGAACTGTCCGGGGAGCCTTCGCCGGCTTGGATTCGTTGCCACACATCCTGGCGAAACTGGTTGCTGACGCGATGTTGGGGCAAGGCCTGGGTCAGGTTCTGCACCTCCTGCAATTCGCTCCAGCTTTGATCGCAGGTTTTGCAACTCTGCAGATGTTGCATGAGTTTGCTGCGCGCTGCACTGGACAAGCGGCCATCCAGGCACTGGGACATTTCGGATTGATAGGCTCGGCAATGCATGGGGGCTTAGACCTTGATGACCTTGGCGACCGCGGTGCGAAAGCGCTGGCGCGCACGAAAGAGACGAGTGGAGACGGTTTTGACTGGGCAGTCCATGATGCTGGCGGCTTCTTCGTAGCTCAGCCCCTGGACTTCACAGAGCAGGAAGGCTTCGCGGAATTTGGCGGGCAAATTCTCGATGGCTTCCTCCATGGCGATGCGGGCTTCTTCCGATTCTGCGTGCTGGTCTGGCCGGATGCCCTGGGTGTCTTCGGGCACCAGTTCGAACTCGCTGTCCTTGCTCAGGTCGCGGAACAGGCGCATCTTGAATTTGCGGCGGCGCAACTGGTCCAGGCAGAGGTTGCGGGTCACCCGGTAGAGCCAGGGGCGAAATGCGGATTCAGGCACCTTGTGCATGTTCCGGTAGAGGGCCAAAAAGGCGTCCTGGGCCATGTCCTCTGCCATGACGTCATCCCTGAGCATGCGCGCCGCGAAGCCTTTCAGGCCGTCGGCATACTCAGCCATGGCCCGGTTGAAGGCCACGGTGGAGAGGGCATCGGTATTCATCTGGGTTTGATAGGCCATTGGCTCGCCCTGGTTCCCATCGGCTTCGCTGCCCTGGTCCAGTACCAGTGCTGGCAGACGGGGGTAAGTAGGGAGAACTCCTTGGTCCTTGGCATTTCTTCGGCAGGCGGAGAGGTCACTTCTTCTGCAGGAGCAGCTGGGAATTTTCGTTGTCGATCTGCATGTTCAGGCGTCGCAGAACGTTCAGGCCTAAAAGCCCCTTGCCAGCGAGGCTTCCTGGCAGGTCCATGAGCACGACCTTGACCTTATTCACCCTGATGCTGCCGATGGAAATCCAGGGCAGCAGGGCCAATTCTGCCTCCACCATGCCGCCGGCGGTGGAGATCTGGACCCGGCGGTTGGTGGGCTTGGAATAACCCAGGCGCTTGGCCATGCTCAGGGGCATGGTGGTCAGGCTGGCTCCCGTATCCACCACCAATTGCAGGTCATGGCCGGCCATGCTGGCCTTGGCATTGATGATGTGGGTCTTGGGATCGAAGGGAATGCGCACCATGCTGGGTTTGTTGGCCCGGTCCACCGCCTCCTGGTAGGTGCGGAGCTGCTTGCTGAAGGCCGGGTCCAGTTGGGCTGCTCGCCGGGCATAGACCACTGCGACTTTCGGCTTGTTGGACCCAAGTGAGGCCTTGGCCATGGCTATGTTCAAGTTGGCGCGGTTGGGGAAGAGCTGCATGGTTTTCCACAGCAGAGCCGTCGCCTCGGCGAACTGTTGGTTGTTTAGCATCCCCATTGCCAGCTTGTGGCAGAAGTTGGCCACATCATTGCTCATCTTCCTTGCCGCTGCGGGGGATTTTCGCCGGAACTCATGGAACAGATCCAGGGCTTGATCCGGGTCACTGTTTTGCAGGTTCAGATAGACCAGATCTTCCAGCAGCGGTGTGTAGTACGGGTAGAGCTGCCGGCTTTGTTGGCCTTGCTGCAGGGCTTCAGCCAGGTTGGACTTGGCCAGCTGCCGCACCAGCAACTGGTGGCATTTGCGCAGCAGTTGGGTGAATTCTTGGTTGGTTTCGTGGTCCCGAACCTGGTGTAGGCCGCTATCCAACATGGCGATGGCTTTTTTGACATCGCCAACCTTGGGGCCTTCCTCCTTGTTGCTCCAGCACAGTGCGGTGGCATCCTCCAGGATGTACTGGGGCTGACGGCTGCGGAATTGTTGTTGGGCTTCGTCCAGGCTGATCCCCCGGTGCTGACCCAACCAAGAACCCAAGGTGCGCACCATGGCTAGGCTTAGGGGCTGGCGGGAGAGGGTGGCGTCAGGCGAATTCAGCACTGCTGGCTCTACCCCTTGTTGCGTCAAAACGTTGCCAGCTACCGAAAACAGTACCAAGCCATTTTCCCAGTCCATATGGACGACGGTACAGGCCATCTCCTGGTTATTGATTTTCAGGGGGCCACGGGCAGGAAACTGCTCAAGAGGAAGTAGCAAGTGGCAGCGCTCTTTGGGCCAATCGTCTTCTTGGGCCATCACCGCAAGCAATGTGATGGGGCCTGTGTTCGTGTAGACGCCCAAGTGGTAGTGTCGCCAAATCTCTGCACCGGGATTGGCGGGAGCTGGGGCCTCCTGCTGGGTTATGGGGTCCTTTGTCTGGGCAAGCGTCTCGCTTTCCCCGCTTTGGTCACTATGCTCAGCCGGCTTCCCAGCCAAGCTGAAGTAGTAACTGGCCACAGCAATGACCAAGATTCCAGCCAGGGCAATCCAGACCCTGACTCCTTTGCCTGCTGGCTTGGCCAGGGAAACGCCACACTGGTCACAGGTCAGGCTTGTCAGGCCCACCGCTGACCAGCAAGCCGGACACAGTCGAGTCTCTTGATCCTTCACGAAGAGAATAGGATAAGCAAGTAACCCAAGATGAGCACTCCCAAGCAGGATAATCGCTTTATCTGGTTCCTCCTACTGCCCATTGCCATGCTTGTGGGGGTATTCATGCTGGACTTCAAGGTCTTCAAAGTGGAAGGCGAGAGGAAGGGGGAATTCTCCTGTCCACCCCACATCAAGACCCTGAAGATCTTCAACCCCGTTGGTCACATCGAGGTGCGGGTAGGGCCGCCTGGGGTGGTGTCCTACCACGCCAGAACCCTACGTTCGGCCTACAAGGAAGAGGACTGGAAGAATCTGCAGGCGGCTGATTTTGATCTGGTCCAGACCCAGGAGCAGACGGCGGGCACTCTATCCCTGCAGGTCCTGGGATTGCCCCAAGGTGTTGACCCCAAAAGCACCATGCAGCAATTTGACGTGGTGGTGAAGGTGCCGGTGAACCTGGCATTGGACCTGCATCTGGACAAGGGCAATGTGGATGTGAATGTGCGTCAGGCCTCGGTTCGAGTGAAGACCGGCGATGGCACTGTGGTGGTCAAGAATGTCAGCGCCGACGCCGATTTGGAGTCTCTCACCGATGCTGTGTTGGTGGAGGACCATCGGGGGGCGCTGCGGGCGAAGACGACCAAGGGCATGATTCGGGCCACCATGATGGATCTGGTTGCCGATGTGCAACTCAGCAGTGAGGAAGGTGAAATCCACTGCTACATCCCCCCCGACTGTGCCTTTCGTGCCGACGCTCGCACGGAGGGCGGTGAGGGGCAGAATGAGTTTGGTCTGACTTCTTTGGTTGCCAAGGAGCAGGGTTGGCATATTCAAGGGCAAGTGGGCGCCGGTGGTCCCTTGGTGGAGATTGCCACCAAGCGGGGCATCGTCGTGCTGCGCAAGAAGTAAGGTCAATTCACGGTTTCTCTGCCGCAGGTCTGAGCGGTAACGCACAGGCCTGGGTGGCAGGCCTATCCCGGGAAAAAGGGGGGGATTTGCTGAAACTAGGGGTTGGCCTCTCGTAGCAGCCTGCCTGCTCGTTCACTCAGATTCGGCTCCTTCGAAAAGGGAAGTACCTATATGTCCTTAGGCCAACGGCTCCTGTTGTTCTCACCCCAAGATTCCAAGGCAAGTGAGATTGTCGCTGCCACCGCAGATTGGGGGTGCATGGTTACCATCTGTGAGACTCTCGAGGAGTTCCGCGGTCGCTTGGAGGGCGGTGAATATCAAATGGTCCTCACGCAAGGGAGTAAGGCTCTGCGGAAAATGGTGAGTGAAGGGGATGAGGAAGGAGAAGTCCTGCGCACGCCGCTGGCGGAGATCGAGAAACGGCACATCCTGCGAGTGCTGGCCTCCACCAATGGCAACAAAACCCGCGCCGCCCGCATCCTGGGCATCGACACCAAGACCCTCTACAACAAGCTGAAATCCTACGGCTCCGCCGCTGCCGCCTACCAGCGCCGCAAGAATAGCCAGGTCAACCAGACCCCCGTCAGCAACTAACCTAGAGGCGCGGCCGAAAACTGAGGATCGGACTGCGGTTGACCCCGACGTGCCACAGCTGCGTCGCAAAACCTGGTCGAATTCCCCCAATTCGACTGCGTTTCAATTCCTTGCTGCGACTCGCCGGGATCCAACCTCGTCATCGAACCACTTCCCGGCCGCGCCTTTACAGCGACTTTTTTAGAAGGGTCTTCAGAATCCAGGCCATTGAGGCCATCCTCATCAACTGGGGTGGTACCTATGGTCAAGATCTTCAAATTCGCGAGCAATGGCGGCTGCGCCTTCCTGGTAGTGGCAGGCTTGGGTTTTTTCAGCCCAACAAGAGCCCAAGAGCCGGTCAGCACCTACCACATGCAGGTAGAGCTGTCGCCGTCGGAAAAGATGTTGCAGGGATCGCAGGAGATCACCTGGCGCAACACCAGCAAGGCGCCCATCCAGGAACTACGGTTCCATCTCTACCTCAATGCCTTCAGGGATTTTGAGTCCACCTTCATGAAGGAGGTGGGGCACGACTGGCGCCAACGCTGGAGTGCCAAGCATAAGGAATTTGGCGGCATCCATTTAAAGGAGCTGAGGCTGCTAGGACCCGGAGGGGAGACTGACCTGCAGTGGGTATTCATCAGACCCGACGATCAAAACCCTGATGACCGCACGGTGATCAGCGTGGAATTGCCGCAGGCAGTGGGGCCGGGAGAGAGCATTGAATTGCGATCCCGCTTTGAGGTGAAGCTGCCCAAGGCCTATCGGCGCACCGGCTGGGTAGGCGACCATAGCTTCTTCTGCATGCAATGGTTTCCCAAGTTGGGTGTGCTGCAGGACACGGCTGACGGCAATGCCTGGAATTGCCACCAGTTCCACGCCAACTCTGAGTTCTTTGCTGACTTCTCCAACTACCAGGTGGAGATCACCTTGCCCAATGCATTCAAGGTCGGCGCCACTGGCGGAGAGGCCCGTGAAGAGGCTCAGGGGGAAAAGACCGTCCATAAGTTCAGGCAGCAGAACGTGCATGACTTTGCTTGGGTGGCCAGCAAGAACTTCAGCAAGCATGTGGAAGTGGATGAGGCATCCAAGGTCCAGCTCATCTTGTTGTTGCAAGTGGAACATGACAGCCAGGTTCAGATAGACCGACACTTGCAGGCCGCCAAGGTCGCACTGGAATTCTATGGCTCGCGATTTGGCCCTTATCCCTACCAGGCCTTGACCATCGTGGATTCAGCGGAGCCACTCACCGCTGATGGAGATCGCCTGGGAGCAGGCATGGAATATCCCACGCTGATTTGTGCTGGCACCAAACTGTTCCCACACAGTCGCGCTGACACTCCTGAGAGCGTGGTGACCCATGAATTTGGCCACCAATACTTCTACGGAATGTCCGCCAGCAACGAGTTCGAGGAACCCTGGTTGGATGAAGGTCTGACAACCTTTACCGAAAGTCGTTGCCGAACACTGGCCCGGGCGGTGCCGGCAGAAGGACGCAAGCTCATGCTGCGCACCAGTGAATTTGGTTTGCTCAACCTGGCAGGTATGGCCGGGAAGATGTCTCCGCAGCAGGGCCTGGCTGAATATGGCCAAATCCCACTGGCAAAGCTGCCTTTGGGATCCCTCCCCGACAAGGTGCAGGAATGGCTGCAGGTTGAGTTGCCGCAAGACACCAGCCTGGTGCTCATGCCTTCCACGCCGCTTTTGGATTTACTGCGTGACCAGCCGTCCCTGACCTACTTCCGTGAGGTTCGCCATCGGGACGCATTGCGGGAGCGGGCGCGCTATTTGCGCGTCACCAATCCGGATCCCATGGTTGGTTCGGCCTGGCAGTTTCGGAACCGGGACAGCTATATCAGCAATAGCTACTCTCGCCCGACGACGCTGCTAAGCACTTTGGAGCGATTGGTTGGCAAGGAGCGCTGGTGGGCATTCCTGCGCCTTTATTTTCAGCAGACCCAGTACCAGCATCCCAACTCGGCGCAGTTCGTTGCCTTGCTTGAGAAGGAGCTGGGGGCTGGCCCGAAGAATCTGTTCTTGGCCGCCATTGCTGCCAATGCCCGGCTGGACTTTGGCATCGATTTCGGCCAGATGAAGTTGCAAGCCCAGCGCAAGGAGGTAGTCATCCGTGACTACGGCAATGTGCCGGCGCGGGTGCAGGTTCGCTTTACCTTCGCCGGTTTGGAAAAGCCAGTGACCAAGGTCTGGTCATCGAAGGAGGGTGGCTCGCATAAATTCGTCTTTGACGATGAGTTGGATGGCGAGGTCTACGGCGCGCTGCAGGAGGTCTGGGTGGATCCGCCGCCCATGGATGGCTCCTTTGAAGATGACTGTTATCCAGCGGGTGTCTATCTGTTGGACAGCAACTTGCTGAACAATGCCTGGTCCCAGCAAAGGAACCAGGCGCCGGCGGCCTATCGTGGCCTGCGGCGTTTGCTGCAGGTGCAGAGCCAGCTCTTTTATGCGGGGCTGATCGGGTGAAGTTCAAGCAATCCATTCGCATGGTTTGGACCTCCTATGGCATGGTCCTGCGGCACGGCCGGGCTTGGCTGACCTTCTGGTTTGTCCTTTCGTTGGTTGCTTTGCTGGTGTTGTTGACCAGCAATTCGGCGGCGGATGCGCATCTTTCGCATCATCCTGGGCAGACCTTCCTGTTGAACCAGTCCTTGGATACGGATCTGGCCCGATTGCATCCCGAATCCATCCCGCAGCTCGGTGGCGCCATGCTGTTTAGCCTGCTGGTAGGACTCTTCCTCGCTGGCGGGGTCATGACCTGTGTGGGCACGGGGCGGCGTCTGGGCTATTCAGGTTTCCTGGCGGAGTCGGCCAGGTTCTTTGTTCGTAACCTACGGATCCTGTTTTTTGGTCTGTTGGCCATAGCGCTGGCTTTTTCGCCCCTGCTTCTCCTGCAGCACTGGTTGGAAACTGAATACTGGCGCAACAGCGATGTTGTGCTGTCCCCTTCTTTCCTGCCCTGGCTATTCAACCTGCGGGTTCTTGTGGAAGTCCTGGGCGCTTTGCAGGCCTTCTTGTTCTTGATCATGCTGTTCCTGACCAAGGTGGCCATGGCCAGTTTGAACCTGCGCCAAGGCAAGTCTGCTCTGTTGGCTTGCTCGGTGGCTCTGTTCAAGATGCTGCGCTATCCTATGCAGATCTGCCTTTTGGTTCTGCTGTGGACGTTCCTTCATTTGGGGGTATCCGCGGCTATAGGTGAAGCCTTGGTTCGAGTCTTGGAAGTGAATCAGAACACGTCAGGTGGCTTGTTGCTAAGCCAATTGGCTTACATGTGGACAGCTATCTCGGTGCTGGCTTTGTTTGTGGTTGCTCGCCAATTCGTGACGGCCACCACCAAGGTCAAGGCGGAGTTGCAGCCGGTGGCGGAGGCTCCAGCTGAGGCTTCAGCTGACGAAGTCTCTTTGCCAGACATGCCAGAGCCCGCCGACTGATAATTGGTCACTGGTGGCGGGCAAAAAGTTTGCCGCCAGCCGCAAACCCTTAGCCCTGGCAGCATGGCGGGTTTGGGCTGTTGGCCTGTTTGGGCCGGCAAGTTTTTTATCTGCGGCAAGCTGCCACAAGAACCGCCAACCCAGCCATGGGAACGGTCGCAAGTCCAAACACTGCCTTTGTTAGCGCAGTTTCCCCGGCTCATCCCGGCGGCCTCTTGTCCGATTATTTGGTGTCGACCGTCAAGGTTGATGGCGTCGCCCCACAGGGCTGACGACCAAGATACACTATGCCGCGGCAGGCCATGATTCGCCGACTTCGATCCTTTGCCTGCAGTGCCTGTCGCGGCATGTTTCTTCCCCTTGCGACGCCCCGAAGAATCGTTAACGTCCTGGCGGATGTCCCTTAACGAATACTGCGAATCTCTCCGTCAGGCACTTTCCCGCGTCAACCAGCTGAAGGTGTCTCTTTGACTACGAATCCAAGCGTAGGCAACTGGCCGAGATAGAGAATCGCATGAGCCAGCCGGGCTTCTGGGACAACCAGGAGTCGGCGCAGGCCTTGATGGGGGAAAAGAAGCTTTGCACCGCTGCCATCGAGCCTATCGAGCAGGCATCGCAGCTGCTGGAGGATGGTGAAGTGCTGCTGCAAATGGCGGAAGAAGACGCCAATGCAGTAGAGGCTGACTTGCAAGAGCTCACCCATAACCTGAGCCAGGTGCTGGACAAGGTGGAGTTCCAGCTCATGTTGGGCGGCGAGCACGATGCCAGCAATGCCATCATCACCTTGCAGCCTGGAGCCGGTGGCGTCGACGCTTCGGACTGGGCCGAGATGCTGTATCGCATGTATATGAAGTGGGCCAACGCCCAGGGTTTCAATGTTGTGCAGGAGGACTATCAAACTGCCGAGGAGGCTGGGATCCGCACGGCCACTCTGCACATCAGTGGGCCCTATGCCTATGGCTACCTGAAAGCGGAGCAGGGCGTGCATCGTCTGGTGCGAATTTCGCCCTTCGACGGCAATGCCCGACGGCAAACCTCCTTCGCATCGCTGGAAGTGGTGCCGGAGCTGGATGACAGCATCGATCTGGACATTGTGGACAAGGACCTACGCATCGACACCTACCGGGCCAGTGGAGCCGGTGGCCAACATGTGAACAAAACCGACTCTGCCGTGCGCATTACCCACCTTCCCAGCGGCACTGTGGTGCAATGCCAGAACGAACGGAGCCAGCACAAGAACAAGGCGCAGGCCATGAAGGCCCTGCGCGGTCGCTTGTATCAGCTGGAAGAGGCCAAGCGCGAGGCGGAATTGGCCAAGTTTTATGGTGACCGGGGTTCCATCAGCTGGGGTAACCAGATCCGGTCCTATGTTTTGCATCCCTACCAAATGGTGAAGGACCTGCGGACCGGGGTGGAAACCTCCAATGTGAACGCCGTTTTGGATGGCGATCTAAATCCATTCATCGAAGGTTACTTGAAGGGCAAGAAGAGCAGTAAGCAATGAAGAGAAGAGCACTCATTTCGGTAACGGACAAAACTGGCGTTGCCCAGTTTGCCCAGGGTCTGGTGGATTTGGGCTTTGCCCTCCTGTCCACCGGTGGCACTTACAAGATCATTAATGAAGCCGGCGTGCCGGTGGAGGAAGTCGCCGCCTACACCGGTTCGCCGGAGATGATGGACGGACGACTGAAGACCCTGCATCCGAAGATTCACGGTGGCATCCTGGCGCGACGAGAGATGCCGGCGGATGTGCAGGCCATGCAGGAACATCAGATCGATCCCATTGATCTGGTAGTGGTGAATCTCTATCCCTTCCGCGCCACTGTGGACAAGCCCGGCGTAGCTCGCCAGGACGTTGTGGGGAACATCGACATCGGTGGTCCAACGATGATCCGTAGTGCTGCGAAGAACCATGCCCACGTTGCCGTGGTGGTGGATCCATCGGATTATCCCCGGGTCTTGCAGTCACTCAGCCAGCAACAGGGGAAGCTGGACATAGGTCTGTGTCGTGAGCTGGCCGGCAAGGCCTTTGCCCACACTTCTTCTTACGACACTGCCATTGCCGCCTGGTTTGACCAGGAACGGGCCGGCAACGAAGCGCAGCCTTTGTTCGGCCCACAGGTCGGCATGGTGGGGGAAAAGGTCCAGGACCTGCGCTATGGCGAGAACCCACATCAGTTGGCGGCCTTCTATAAGAACCCGGATGCCAGCACGCCCAGCCTGGCCAGCGCTCAACAACTCAATGGCAAGGAGTTGTCCTACAACAACATCCTGGATCTGGATGCGGCCCTGGCTCTGGCCTTGGATTTCTCCCAGCCTGCTTGTGCCATCATCAAGCACAACAACCCATGTGGCACTGCTGTCGCATCGGATCTGGCCGCTGCATTCACGGCGGCCCTGGCCGCAGACCCCCTCTCGGCATTTGGCGGCATCGTTGCCATGAACCAGGAACTGGATGGATCAACCGCCCAGGCCATGGTGGACAAGGGCACTTTCCTGGAGGCGGTGATTGCCCCACAAGTAGCGCCCGTTGCCTTGGAAATCCTGCGCACCGCCAAGTGGGGAGCCAACCTGCGAGTGCTTAGTCTGAATGGTCAGCCCAACAGCAAGGACCAGGTCTTGATGCGTCAGGTATCTGGCGGATTCCTGCTACAAACCTATGACCCAGGCTTGCAGGCTGGTGCTGAATCCAGTGTCAGCAGCTCCAAGGCCAGTGAAAGCCAGCTTGCCACCATGGACTTCGCCATGCGGGTTTGCAAACACGTTAAGAGCAATGCCATCGTTCTGGCCAGGCATGAGTCCGGAGTCTGCGCCACGGTGGGTGTGGGTGCTGGGCAGATGAGCCGGGTGGATGCGGTGAAAATTGCCGTTGAGAAGGCCGGGGCCCTGGCCAAGGGGGCGGTGTTGGCATCCGATGCCTTCTTCCCCTTTGCTGACGGCGTCGAGACCGCTGCCGCTGCTGGCGTCGCTGCTGTGATCCAGCCCGGCGGCAGCAAGCGGGACGATGAAGTGATCGCTGCTGCTGACAAAGCTGGTATGAGTATGGTCTTCACCGGTGCTCGTTACTTCCGGCACTAGATTCAATTTCCACCAAGGCCCATGTTCAACAACGAAGAAGCAACCCAGCGCGTCATGCTCGGCGAGTCCTTGCGGATGATTGCTGCGGATTATCGTCAGACCCTGCTGGCAGAGATGGGCTTTGACCCTGAAGAGGTAGAAAGCAGCCTGTTTGAAAAGGAGACCTCCCAGTTCATGCGACAGCTCTGTCGCCACCTGGGCGACACCCAGGAGGGCGAAACTCGGGTCTCCGCCGCGCTGCGGGATTGGGTGCGGCAGGTGGAAGATTACGAGGCCTATGATGCTCTGCTATCCCACTATGACTTTGCCGGCAAGGATGTGCTGATCAATCGCGGACGCATGCTGTTTCCTGGACCGCTCACTGCGCATTGGTCAGCATGAACTTGCTGCAGCGGATCCAAGGGGTGCGGCAGCGAATTGCCGATGCTTGCAATGCCTGCCAGCGTGACCCTGCCAGCGTGGAGTTGCTGCCGGTGAGCAAGCGGCATCCCAGCGCCCTGATTGTCGAAGCCAATGGCCTGGGTTTGCAGGTCTTTGGTGAAAATCGCGTGCAGGAGCTGGTGGCCAAAAGCCAGGAGCTGGCCGGTCGGGATTTGCGCTGGCAATTGATTGGCAGTTTGCAGACCAACAAGGTGGGGCAGCTGCTGCAGGTGGCGAATCTGGAATTGCTGCAGAGCCTGGATCGCATGCGATTGGCTAAGGTGTTGCAGGAAGCATTGGCAAAGGAGAACCGCAGCCTGCCGGTGTTGCTGCAGGTGAATGCTACTGGCGAAGAGCAAAAGCATGGCTTTGCCCTGGCCGAGGTAGATGGCGCCATGCTGGCTTTGATGAAGGACTGCCCAAACCTGCAGCTGCAGGGTCTGATGGCTATGGGGCCACTGCAGGGTGATCCGGCCCCGGTGTTTGCAGCGGTGGCTGCTGAGCATCGGCGCCTGCAACAGACCTATGGTTTGGGGCTGCCGGTTCTGAGCATGGGCATGTCGCAGGACCTGGAAGCGGCCGTTGCCGCCGGCTCCACCCTGGTGCGGGTGGGCACGGCGGTATTTGGCCCGCGCCAATAGCTAAACGGGCCAACGCCAGTAGCCAAGCGTAGCTTAGTGCGCGCTGGCGCTCTTCACCGCTTCGGTGAGGGCGGGCAACACTTCAAACACATCGCCAACGATGCCGTAGTCCGCCACTTTGAAGATGGGGGCTTCCGCGTCCTTGTTGATGGCGACGATGAAGCGTGCAGTGCGCATGCCGGCAAGATGCTGGATGGCGCCACTCAGGCCGCAGGCAATGTAGAGGGTGGGGGCCACGACCTTGCCGGTCTGGCCAACTTGCTCCCGGTGTGGGCGCCAGCCGGCGTCCACCACGGCGCGAGTAGCAGCCACCGCCGCAACACCGGTGCCAAAGGCCTCCGCCAGATCTTCCACCAGGTGGAAGTCCTCGGGAGACTTCAGGCCGCGGCCGCCGGCCACCACCACCTTGGCCTCTTGCAGGGGCACCCGATCGCTGGCGGCTGCCACCACTTCGGCCACCACGGCCTTCAGTTCTTCAGCGCCGAAGGAAGGAGTGACGGAAGTGGTCTCACCAGCACCTGCGCCGGGCTTGACCTCAAAGTTGTTGGGACGCAGGGTGGCCATGAAGGGGGAGTTCACCGCCATGCTCTTGCGGTAGGCCTTGCCGGCAAACACCGGCTTGGTGGCGCCGAACTTGCCGTCTTCGAAGTGCAGGGCAGTGGCATCGCTCACCAGGCCCGCCTTCATGCTGGCGGCAACCCGTGGCAGCAGGTCCTTGCCCATGGCGGAGTGCGCCATCAACACGGCGGCTGGGTCCAGGCTCTGCAGTTGCTCGACGATGGCACGGCTGTGGCCGTCACCGCTGTAGCTGGCCAGGTGTGGGGCGTCCACCGCAATCACTTGCTGGGCGCCGGCGCCTGCCAGCTCTGCACTGACGTTGCTGAGTTCATGACCCACTACCAGGGCAACCACCTGCCCGCTTGTCTGGCTGGCCAGGTCGGCGGCGGCAGAAACTGCTTCCAAAGTGGTCTTCTTGATCTTGCCGTCGCGGACTTCGGCAATGGCTACAATGTTATTGCTCATGATGATGCTTTCGTTGCTAGAGGACCTTGGCTTCGTTTTTCAGGACGTCAATCAGGGCGCCGACAGCGGCGGCACCCTCACCCAGAATCTTGCCATCCGGGCGCGCCGGTGGCAGGGACAGGGAACTGGCGGCAGTGGCGGGAGCGACAGCGGAGATGTCCACTTCTTCCAGCGGCTTGCGCTTGGCGGACATGATGCCCTTTAAGCTGGCGTAGCGCGGTTCGTTCAGGCCCTTGTTGGTAGAGATCACGGCGGGTAGTGGGCAGCGAACCCGTTCCCGGCCGCCTTCGATGTCCCGCTCAGCGGTGTAGACACCGTCCTTCAGTTCCAATCCTTTCACATCGGTGACACAGGCCACATCCAAAAGGCTGGCAACCCGCTGGGGCACCTGGCCATCGTCGCCGTCCACCGCCTGCTTGCCGAACAGCACCAGGTCATGGGGGACGCTCTTGATGTAGTTGGCCAGGATCTCGGCGGTGGCGTAGGAGTCCAGGCTGGCCCCCTCGCTTTTCAGCAGCACGGCCTGATCGGCGCCCATGGCCAGGCAGGTGCGCAATTCCTTCACGGAATCGGCGGTGCCCAGGGTGACTACGGTGACGCTGCCGTCACCTTGGGTCTCCTTGGTCTTGATCCCTTCCTCCATGGCGATCTCGTCATAGGGGTTCAGGACGAACTCAACCCCCTGGGGGTCGATCTCCAAGCCGTCGGCACCAATGGCAATCTTGCTGTCGGTGGCGGCGACGCGTTTGATACAAACTATTATATTCATTGAACTTATGAAGGTTTATCCGGAATGTTCTGGGGCGCCGGAGCGGCCGCATCCAACGTAGGGAGTACGTGGGCCGCGCAGTGTAGGGCGAGAGTCTCGGCAATGCCCTAACCCAGCGCAGTTTTTCAACCCTTTGCTAGACCGGTGGAAGACCGAATCTGTGCCTTAGATGGAGTCCAAGCCGTCCAGGAACAGCTCGCTTGGGCAGCCGCCTCGCAGGTCCAGGCCCAGGGCAGAGGGCAGGGCGCTGGGCAGGGTTGCCGCTGCCTGCACTTGGGCCTGCGCTTGTGCCTGCACTTGGGCCAGCAGTTGCCGCCGATAGCCGGGCAGCATGAGGATGCTGTCTTTCAGGCCTAGCCAGGCCATGGCTTCTTGCAGCAACAACCAGACCTGCGGATCACTGCCGCCAAATTCGTGCCACCAGCCTTGCAGGTCGGCGCCCTTGCCCAGGCAGGCATAGGCGGTGATCTCCCCTGCCTCGCTGCGCACCACCGTGGTCATGGGTTGGGCCATCAGCGCCAGGGCCATCTGTCCCAGACTGCGTTGCACTGCCATGGGCTTTTGTTGGTGCAGGGCCCACAGTTGTTCCAGGTCCTTGGCCTGGGCCAGGCGTAGGCCAGTAGGGTTTGTGCCGCTGGGGCAGGAGAAGGGGATTTCGTATTGCAGGCCGACGGGGGTGAAGCCCAGTCGCTGGTAGAAGTCATGCCGGTCTGACCAGAGCAGCACTGCATCCAGGCCGTCGGCCTGGGCCTGTTGGCAGACTTGTGCGATGAGGCTGCTGGCCAATCCTTGACCGCGTTGGTCAGGCCGGGTGCAGACGGAGCCCAGCAGCAAGATGCGCTGGCCTGGATTCAATTGCACCTGTTGGCTGACCAGGTGCGCCAGCATGCTGCCGCTTTCCATGCAGCCCCAGTGCTGAGCCTTGGCCAAGGGGTGGTAGATCTGCGGGAAGGTGTTTTGCAGCGTCTGTGCCGAGCCCAGGTCCATCCACTCCGCTACCAGATGCGCTACCAGTTCAATGCGACCCTCCAGATCCCTGCGGGTCAGGGTCCTGAATTCGCGACTGGTTGCAATGGCGTTCACGCCTGTTTGCCTTGGAAGGCTTCTTCCAACCGCTTGCGCAGGTCCATGATGGAACTGAAATCATCGTCTGCCTTCTGCATGGCCTTGGCAAACTCGACGGTGTCATCCACCTTGTCCACATCCTCTTTGCCGGAGATGTTCTGCAAGCGTTCCAGCATCCGGCGAAACTCGGTGCTGTCCGTAGCCTGAGCCTGCTCAGCCGGCTTGTTGCTTTCCTGGATGGGGGAGATGTTGGGGATGTCTCTAAGATTCATTGCCTTACCTGAGGAAACTCAAAAGACTGGTTTGGACGATTTGTGCACTGATCTGCAGGCTGGCCTGGTAGGCGAACTGTTTTTGCGTCAAGGCAGTGATGGCCTCGGTCAGGTCGGTGTCTCGCACCAAGGAAAGTGACTCTTCATCGCTCACTACCAGGTTCTCTACCCGATCCTTCAACAGATCCATGCTGTTGCTGCGGTAACCGGATTCCTGCAAGCCGGTCAGGATATCGTCATGCGCGCGCTGCGATTCGCCAATGAGTTGGCGTAGGCGATCCTGGACTTCGATGTCAGGCAAGCCATCCTTGTTGGCCAAGGTGTCCTGCGCGGCGATGAGCACTGTGAACACGTCGAAAGTGCCCTGATAGGTGACTTCGTCGGTGCCAGCAGCACTCAGGTTGGTGACATCCACGTTGAGTACTGTGCTGTCGAAGGAGTTTTGCACCTGCACCGTGTTGCTGCTGAAATCCACCAGCTTGCTGGTGGCGCCACCGTCTGTGCTCAGGCGAGCATTGCTGTTGAAGGTGCCAGTGGCTGGAACCACTGGCCCAGACACTGAGAGGCTGACGGTTTGCGGTGGGGTATCGCCAGTGGGGAACACGCCATCAGTGATGGGGGTCGGCAAGCGGGGTCCACCATTGATACTCAGACCGGTGGTCGCATTGTAGTCATAGTTCAGCACCCCAAGTGCCGTGTTGGGGCCGCCACTGCCAGCAGTGATTGCTGCCGGCAGATTGCTGAGACCGTCGAAGCTGACTTGCAGTTGGCCAAAGCCAGTGCCGGTGTCATGAAACGTGGTAGGGGCTGCGCCGGTGCTGCCAGCGATCTGCGTAAGGCTGCGATCCCGCGCCTGGAACACATTATCGCCGGGACTGTAGAGGACAGTGTCGATACCCGGAGCCACGTCCACCACGTGCGGGGATTGGCTGCCACTGTAGACAACGCGTTTGCCATTGGCGTCATTGACCAATGTGAATGGTGGGTTTTGTGATTCCTTGCCACCGAAGATATAGCTGCCATTGCGTTGGGTGTTGGCGATGCCCACCATGCCGCTGAGCAGCTGTTCAACTTCCACTGCCAGACTGGCCCGGTCGCTGGCGGAGACAGCGCCATTGGCACCCTGCACCAACAGCTCGTTCATCCGCGCCATGATGGAGGACCCTTCCTCCAAGGCAGAAGAAGACATGTTCAAGGTTTCCTTGGACATGGTGGCATTCTCCAGCAAGTTCTCCAGGTTGCGAATCTCGCTAGTCAGCGGAATGATTCGCAACATGGAGCTTGGATCATCCGAGGGCCGGGAAATGCGATGCCCTGAGGCCACCTGCTGTTGCAGTTGGGTCAGCCCCTGGGTGCTGCGCCGAATGTCCAGCAAGGATCTGGAATACAGCATGGATTGAGTGATGCGCATGCTCATGGATCAGGCTCCAAGGTTGATGAGGGTATTGGTCATATCGTTGACCACATTGATGAGACGGGACGCGGCTTCAAAAGCCTGTTGGTAAGCCACCAGATCAATCATCTCTTCATCCAGATTGACACCGGAAATGCTTTGGCGCTGTTCCTCCAAGGCAACCATCAATTGGTCTTCCGCCAGCAGGATGGTTTCAGCACCTGCAACTTCAAAGCCCAGGTCTCCCACCATGTTGTTGTAGAAGCCTTCCACGCGCTGGTTGTTCATCTCCGCAATGTTGGTGTCGCGGAAATCCAGCATCTTCTCCAGGTTGGCGGTGTCTCCAGCTTCGCCGGTGATGCCAATGGACAGCAGGCCCGGATTCTTCTCCAGTTCGCTATTGATGGCAAGGTCAGCGGCGGTGCTACCCTGGAAGAAAGAATTGAGACCAGTTGCAACCAGGACATCGCTGGTGTCGGTATCGGCCAAGGTGTCCAAGGCAAAGACGTCGCCACCACTGGCGCTGATGTCGCCGGTGCCGGTGATCTTGATGCTGACGCCGTCGCGGACCTCCACGAACTCTTCGGTGACCGATCCATTGGGTCCGGCATCGATGGTGGCAATGCGCTGGCCGTCAGAGTTGAACACGCCGATGCTCAGAGGTTCGGTGACGCCAAGGGTGCCATCGTTGTCGGCGACAAAGACGAACTGACCGTTGTCTTCGCCGGTATAGCGGCCTTGCACCTCAATCTTCAATCCACCGTTGTCCTGACCAGTGACCGTGCCGGCAGGCAAGCCCAGAGTGCTTTGTGCCGGGCCAACGATGTCAATGCTGGCAGTGCTACCGGGCGTGTTGCTGCGAATGACAATCCTGTCACCTATCGCTGCCGCTTCGCCATCAGCAGAGAATCCAGGCGTGCTGTTGATGGCGGCGGCCAGTTCCTCTGCCGTAGCGCTGGCCGGGTTCTGGAATTGACTGGCGCTGAAGGTGATGTTGTGAGTGTTGCCAGCAATGGTGATATCCATTGCCGGTAAGCCACTCATGTCATAGGGACCACTGCTATTGCTGGCTGCAACCGCTGAGGCGCTGCCGAAGGAGCTGAAGTTGTCCGGCATCGGGTCCAGCTTGGCGCCAAAGTCAAAGCCGTAGCCGCTGTCGGCGGCAAGCCGCATTCGTCCCACTGGATCTACAGTGGCACTCAGGTGGTCGATGGCATTCAAATTCGCCGCCAGGTCCTTTAAGGACATGGACTCGGGTTTCACTTCGAGCCGGTGACGCTGCAGGTTGCCGGTCTGCTCATTGGTGATGGTGACGTAGAGCTCGCCATCTTGGATGTCAAAGGGGAAGCCGCTCTGCGACAGCAGTTCATCGCCAGCGATGCTGTTACCGTTCAGGTCCTGCGCCGGATTGTCGGAGATCAATCGCTTGAAGGAACCCGAGCTGGGGGTGCCGGTGCTGTGGATTCGATTGAATTCCAAAGCCAGGTTCTTGGCCATCTTGTCCAGCTTGGCCAGGATCTTGGGAATTACTGTCTGCTCGTTGCGCAGCAAGCCAGCAATACGACCGCTATTGATGTTCACTGGCGACTTGCTGCTGGCAACGAAGACCTCGGTCTTGCCGTCACTGTTCTGTTTGGCGCTCAGTTCTGCGGTGCGTGAACCAGCTACCAACAAGAAGCCGCTGACCTGAACGTCGGCGACGCCATTGCTGCGTTCCAGCACCCGCACATCCATGAGACCGGCGATCTCTTGAATTTGCATTTCACGAGTGTCACGCAAGTCATTGGCCGTGGAGCTGCCCGATTCAATAGCAGCAATCTGGCTATTGAGCTGGGCGATGGAGCCCGCAAGCTGGTTGACTCGCTGCAGGTGACCGGTGACTTCATGGAAGGCACTGCTTTCGATTTCATCGAAGCGGTTGGCCAGTTGATTCATGCTTACGGCCAGGCCGCGGCCGCCTTGGATCATGCCGCCGCGTAATGCTGTATCCGCCGGGTTGCTTTGCAGGCCTTGGATCTGGCCGAAGAAGTCGGACAGGTTGGTGCTCAAGCCACCATCCGGTTCGTTGAATACGTTCTCCAGCTCCCGCAGGCGGGCAAAGTCTATTTCGCTCCGGCCGAATTCACCAATCTGGGTACGCACTCGACGGATCAGGCCTGTATCGATGACGCGTCGGATGTCATTGACCTGCACGCCGGTGCCCACCTGCATACCATTGGCGGTGTTGAAGGGCATGGTGGCCGACTGCAGAAGTCGCTGACGGGAATATCCTGGAGTGTTGGCGTTGGCAACGTTCTGGCCCGCCGTCTCGATACCGAGTCGTGCGGCAGAAAGTGCCTTCAAACCAGCGCTAAGTCCAATACCAAAGGTCATGCTGTTCTCCTCTATACGGTGCCGCTGATCAGGTTGCCCTGAGTCTGGGTAGCGGCAGTGCTTCGCGCGTGGCAGTCATAACCAGTTCCTTTCCGGTTCAGATCGATGATGCCATGCAAAATGGATTCGTTGGCCTGCTCCGACAGCTTCAGCAGGCGGGTGCCAACAATGTTTTCTACTCGTACCAATTGCGCTTCCTTCTTCGCCAGCTTCGCCGACGCTTGCAATTGATCATGCAAATCCATGGGCAGGTCGAGCAGGATTCTTGCCAAAGACAAGGGCTGCTTGCTGCCTGCCAGTGTCTGCATTTCCTTGGCGATGGCTTCCCGTTGCTCTTCCATTTCAGCAATGTGTTGCCAATGCTTGTCCAGGCTTTGCACGCCGACGTTGAGTTTGTTGGCGCCGAGCGACACAAAGACAGTTCGGTTTTCCACCATGGCCTTGCGGATGCCTGTCAAGGCCTTGGCCTCTCTATCCAATAGCTGCTGCAGTGACCTGGCTAGTTGTTCATGCCTCATAGTTGATCTCCTTCCCGGTGCTCTGGCTTTGAATCTCGCCTAGTTTTGTAAACTGTTTCATCAACATGCTGCTGATGCCAATGTCGCCGTTGTCCGACAAGTGGGTGGCCATGTGGTCGTCAAACCATTGGGCATAGGTGTCTGCGCCTGGGCCATCGCCAAACATGCCGCCTTCCTGACCAGGCACATTGGACTTGCGGAAGTTCTCCACCATCTTTTTGACGAAGATCTGTTCGAACATGCTGGCAACATCCTGCGCCTCGTTGCGCTTGGCTATGGCCGTTTCCAGCTTGCTTGAATTCACCAGGGTTTGGGTGCTGTTGATTTCCATGGTCTTGTCTCGTTAGCGAGTGATCAGTTCTGCGTGCAGAAAGTTGCCGGCCTTGAGTTGTTGGAACACTTCAATCAACTGCAGGGGATCAAGCTGCAAGGATTTCAGATTGGCCACCAATTCGGCCACCGTGGCGCCACCACCGGTCAATGGCTTGGGGTCACTGCTCTCCACCTGGACGTCGATGCTTGTGCGGTTCACTCTCTCGGTGGTGCCGGGGCCCTTGACGCCGGTGTTGGGCTGTGAAATGTAATCGTCGGATATGACCGAGATGGTCAGGTTGGCCAGAGCCACCACACAGGGCGATATCTCCACCCCAAGACCAGCAATGATGGAACCGGATGTTTCGTCGATGATGACCCGGGCCTTGTCTTGGATGGTTACCGTCAGGTTGCCTACCGAATCCAGCACGTGGATTGCATTGACTTCAGTTTGCATGTCCTTGGGCATGGTGATGCGCACTAGATAACGATCTACGGGAATGGCCTTGTAGCCGCTTTCAGCCATCTTGCTGTTGATGGCCTTGGCTGCAGAAATCGCGGTATGGATGCTTGGATTGCGCAAGCGCAGCTCCAGGTGACCGTTTTCCGACAAGTAGTAGGATTGCACAGGATCCACAACCGTGCCGCCGTTGCTGATGTGGCCGGCAGTGGAATGATTTTGCGCGGAAGAGGCATTGGCATTGCCTGCTTTGATGGCGTTGACAGCAATGGGGCCTGAGCCGGTGGCATGCACATTGTTGTCCCAGCCGCGCAGTTCGCAGGGCAGCAGGGTGCCACCGCGCAAAGAACTGGAGTCGCCGATGACACTCACATGCAGGTCGATGGCCATGCCGTCTTTGGAAAAGGCCGGCAAAACCGCACGCACAGCCACCATGGCAGTGCCGCCGGTTGAGAGGTCAGCCACATTGACATTCAAGTTGTTGCGCTTGATGAAGTTGGCCAATGCCTGGCGGGTCACCTTGGAGCTGTCACCGGTCTTGTCCAAACCGGTAATCAGGCCGAGGCCGTTCAAAACGTTGGCTTGCGCCCCTTGCACCTCGGTGATGTTGCCCAGGCGAACCACTGGCAGTGGATTCTGGGCACTGAGGCTTGCCGCAAGGAGGGCGGCCGCGATGAAGATGTTCCTATTCATGAGCATTAGAAGGGCCAGACTGCCCAGAGCATGGTGTCAAAAAGAGTGGCAACAGGACCTTTGGTGGTAGAGCGAGCATTAGCGCCCTCGCTGGTCAGGGAAACGCGAGCGTCAGCCACTTGCGAAGATGTGACGGTATTGTTGGTAGTGATATCCAGGGGTCGCACCAGACCACTGATGCGCAAGGTCTTGACATCGTCATCAATCTCGATGACGCGACGACCGGCAACCACCAAATTGCCATTGGGGTGCACATCCACAACGATTACTGCAACTCTTGCAGTAAGGGCGGAGTCCTTTTCTTGCTTGGCTTGACCGGTCATGCCCCGCTCGGTGCGAATGTCCACTTTGGGCAGGGGAGTGCTGGTGAAGGCGCTGGGGTTCAGAGTGTAGGCTTCCAGTCGAGCAGCCAGATCCGTGTCGGTGCTGCGGTTGACCTTGTCTTCGTTCTTGACCTTGTGGTTTTCAGCAACCACCACAGTCAGGATGTCGCCGATGGATGCAGCATGCACATCTTCGATGGCAGCGACTGGCGTGCGGGTGCTGGTGTACAGGCTTTGTGCCGTGAGATCCTGGCACATGGCCAAGCCCAGAATCACCAGCAAGGGCGCATTTATCATTATTGATCGCTTCTTCATGATTACCTGATTCCTGCGGGTTGCATACGCACCAAGCCAGCGGACTGCACTTGGGCAAACAGCACGCGAGGGTTCTTGCTGCTCAATACTTGCACTTTGATGGTGCGGCCGATGCTGCCGCTTTCCATGGCGCGCACCTTGAGAGCAATGCGCACACGGTTGCTGCCAGACACCAGGTCAACGATTTCGCCCACGTGCACCACCGATGGCTCGGTCAAATGCGCTGGCATCAGGCGTTGGCCCGCGGGTAGTTTGCTGACGGAGACCTTGCCGCTCAGATCATTCATGTCAGTGAGCCACATGGAAGTGCCATGCGGAGTCGCCACTCGCTTGATGGTGACGTTGCTGGCGTCCAGTGCTTGGTCCTTGCGCACTGGCTTGTTGGTTTCCAGCACCATGGAGAAGCGCTTGAGGGCGTAGTGCACTGGTATGGTCCGGAAGAGCTCCTCATCTACCATCACCAGAATGTTGATGCAAGCGCTGCTTTGCCGCAGGTTGCCATGTAATTCGCTTTGCAGCTCCAAGGAGCGGCGTCCAGGTGGCACAGCGGTGTTCTGCAACTGGCTACGCAATTGGTATTCGATGTCAGGGTTGGTTTCCAACTGCAGCAAGGAATCCAGAGCGGTGTTGGCAGTTTCTTGAATCTGTGCACGGGTCAATCGGGTGGTCAGCGGCTGCACGGCAATTTCCGTAGCCCCATCCACCAGCATGTCCGCCAGGCGCAGCTTCGCCTTCAGCAGGCGAGCCAGCACATCATCGCGGGTGATGATGCGGTTGTAGTTGTGCGCTGGCCGCACGCCAAACGAGATGTTGCGCAGGTTCTCGGTGAGGCGAGGGTCAGGGGTTTTGACCGAGGCCAGATCCCGCAGCAGGATTTCCTTGCCGCGCAACATGACGTCGCTCTTGCACTGGATATGGATCTTCTTTGGTGGTGGCGGCTGTTCGCCGTCACCGCCAAGGAGACCTACAAGAATGATGCTGGCTAGAATCATGATCTTTCTCCTAGTTGCTTACCTGACGATGTTGGTAGCGGTCTGCAGCATTTGATCGCTGGCTTTGATGGCACGACTGTTCACCTCATAGGCGCGCTGGGCGACGATGAGGTTCACCAACTCGTTGACAATCTCCACATTGGAGCGCTCGATGAAGCCCTGCCGGATCTTGCCAGCACCCTGGGTGTCTGGTGCGGTTTGCGTTGCGGCACCGGAAGCTGCGGTCTGCCGCAGGATGTTGCCGCCATCCGCCAAGAGTCCTGAGGGATTGATGAACTTCACCAACTGGAGCGTGCCAAAGTTGCTGGTGGTATCCGGCGTGCTGGCAACCCGACCGGTGATTTGGCCGGTGGGGCCAAAACTGATGTCCAACAGGTCAGGCGGCAGGGTGACTTCTGGGATCAGCACCATGCCAGCGCTGGTCACCAGCTTGCCATCGGCGTTCACCTGCAGGTGACCGTCGCGGGTGTAGCCACTGCTGCCATCGGGGAGCTGCACTTCCAAAAAGCCATCGCCCTCAATGGCGATGTCGAAGTTACGGTTGGTGCCTTCCAACACACCCGAGCTGTAGATCTTGGTGGTCCCGGACAGGCGCGAACCCGAACCCAGCTGCAAGCCGATGGGGCTTGGCGTACCGGAGGCGTCCTGCTGCAGTCCAGGCGCTTGCAAGGTCACGTAGAGCAGATCTTCAAAGGAGGCCTGGGCCTTCTTGAAACCCGCCGTGTTTACGTTGGCGATGTTATTGGCGATGGTGTCCACCATCGTCTGCTGGGTTTTCATTCCCGTGGCAGTTGTGTAGAGGCTTTTAAGCATTGGATTGGTTTCCTTACCTGTTGAGTGCGCTGGAGTATGAGTCTTTGATGCGCCCCAAAGTTGTGAGAGCGCCCATAGTGGATTGGAACGAGCGTTGGTTGACGATCATGGCAACCATCTCCGACACGCTGTCCACATTGCTTTGTTCGATGGATCCCTGCGCCACTTCGTTGGAAGCGACGGCGGGGATTTCTTTGTTTCCGGTGCTCATGTAGAGGCCGTCGCCAATGGGCTTGAGACCGGACTTGTCTTCAATGGCAAAGACCCCCAGCTTGGCGCCGGCAGTATTTGTGTTCAGAGTGATCTGACCTGTGGAAGAGATCTTCATCCTGCTCAGGTCTGAGCTGCCATCGCCAATCAGGCTGTCCATGTTGATGGGGCTGTTGTCAGGGTCCAGCAGGCGATAGCCACTGCGGGTTACCAACTCGCCAGCCGCATTCATCTGCAAGTCACCTGTTCTGGTGTAGTACTCTTGACCGTTACCACTCAGCACCTTGAAGAACTGGTTCTCGTCCTTGAGTGCCACATGCGCCTGGTTGCCGGTGGCATTCAGGCTACCTACGGACCAATCAATGGACTGGTTGAAGGTGGTATTGGGAAAGGAGCTGTTGAGAAAGCTGCTGAAGGACTGGCCGCTGGATTCAGTCACCGGCAACCGACGCTTGTAGGTGCTGGAGCTGATGTTGGCCAGGTTGTTGGAGATGGTGGACTGACTGTCCGCCAAAAAGTTCAATCCCCGTACCAGTGATACTTCTGCAAGACTAGCCATGGATTACCTCACGATGTTGATGAGTTCGGCGAGGATCTCATCGGTGGTGGTGATGACACGGGAGTTGGCCTGGAAACCACGTTGGGCTTCGATCAACTTCACAAACTCAGAGGCGATGTCCACATTGCTGTTTTCCAGCGATCCGGAACGAACCACACCAGCACCGCCGGTGCCGGCAGTGGTGAAGATGGGGTTGCTGGAGTTGGGTGCCTCGACGAACATGGTCTCGCCCTGGCGCAGGAGGCCGTTTTGGTTGGCGAAGAGCGACAGGCGCAGAGTTTCCAGAACCTGGGAGCGACCATTGCTGTATTGACCAGTCAGCTCGCCGGCTTGGGTGAAGGACACAGCCAACAACTCACCGGCGGTGAAGCCATCCTGATCGATGGCGGCGGCGGAGTATTGGTCGCCGGTCATCACCAGACCGTTGTAGCTGTTCTGCGTGCCCATGTTCAGATTGACGACCTGGCCGGGGGCAGCGTTGTTGGAGAAGTCGAACACCAGGGAGGTGGAGCCTGAACCAGGAACGCCCAATGAGCCATCGGTGTTGAACTGGATGCCGGTGATGGTGGCCGCAACCATGGTGCCGTCGCTGGCATCGATGCTGGCATTCAGATCCCACATGGCTGTGTTGGCAGCGTCCCGGGTGAAGGTCATGGTCACCGGGTGCGAGTTGCCCAGGCTGTCATAGACATCAATGGTGGTGCTATGGGTGTCGGGGCCGGTGCCGTTCTGGGACAGATCAAAACTGGGTAGGTTGATCTTTCCCGACTGGTCGGTGAGGCGAAAGCTCATGCTGGCGTCGCCGGGAACGTTGGCGGCCAGGGTGAGCTGACCCGTGGCATCCAGGGTGGCCACCGAACCGTTGTCCGGATTGGCCGTGGGGGAGGTGACGAAGTTGTTGTTGATGAAGGTCAACAGGTCAGCCATGGTGGTGCCATCATTGGCAGCCCCGTAGGTAAAGGTGTTGGACACTGGCTCCCCGTCAGCCTTGTTACCGCTCACCTGAATGGTGTCACCCGCCACGTAGGCGCTGGTGCGACCCACAAGCTGGCCCAGGTCCGTGGTGCCAATGGCCGGAGTTTCGGTGCCGCTGATCAGCTGGGGGGTAAGGCCCAGGGCCGTTAGCATGCCGGAGGATCCTTCTTCCAGGCGAATGCTGGCTTCGCTGCCCAGCTTGGTGGTATCGATGGTGAAGGTGCCGCCGCTGGCAGTGACGGTGACATCGCTGCCCAGGACGCTTTGAATCTGCCCAGCTATTTCAGCGGCGGTGGCACCGGTGAAGCCGCCGGCAAACATGGTGGCGTCGAACTTGACCTCCTGCGCACTCTTGTTGCCGATATAGATGCGCATGGGAACGCCGGTGCCGGCAGTGGCTCCGGCAAAGCCAGTCAGGTCATAAGGCTCGGCAAGAGTGCTGGCCTTGCTGGCCGGGGTGCCGGTCTTGAAAGGAATTTCGGACTGCAGGGTTTCCGTCAGCGGCCCATCCACCTTGGCGGACAGGTTGCCCTGCAGGTCAATGCTGGTGGTGGCCTGCTGCGGCAGCAGACCGGAGACTGGCACAGTGATGTTGCCGTTGGTGCCCTGCACCTTCAGTCCACTGCGCACATCCACCAGGTTGCCATCGCCATTCACGCCAAAGGTGCCCACGCGGGTGTAGAAGTTCTGCGCTCCATCACTCAGGGTGAAGAAGCCCTTGCCCTGCAGGGCGATGTCCATGGGGCGACCGGTGTCCTGGAAGGTGCCCTGGTCGGTGCGCAGGTCGATGGATCCAACCTTCACACCCAGACCAACCTGCATGGGGTTCTGCCCACCAAAGTTGCCGTTGGGCGCTGAGCCAGGCGATTGAGTGAAGCTCAAGATGTCGCCGAAGGTGGCACGGGCGCCCCAGAAGCCCGGGGTACTTATGTTGGCCAGGTTGTTACCGATGACATCAATGAAGCGCGAGTGCGCCTGCAAACCGGACAGGCCGGTGAATAGTGAACTACTAACCATGGGACTATGCTTCTTCCTTGCTGCTGTCTTCCGAGCCGGCGCCTTCAGATTTTGGCTGTGACACGCCCAAGATGTCATTCATGCCTGCTTCCTCGCTGCCGGTGCTCAGGCGAACTTCGCCGCTCTCGTTGACAAACACTGACTCCACTATGCCCTTGCCCACCGCTCCATCAGCGTTGGTGTAGGTGACCTCCTTGCCTAGCAGGGAGCTGCCTTCGCTCAGACCTTGCAGTCGTGCCAACACGCCTTGGAAGTCCAACAGGGCCAGCAGGTTGTCGTTCAGTTGCTTTTGCTCCTCCATGGTGGAGAAGGTGGACATCTGCTGCATGAAGCTATTGTTGTCCACTGGATCCAGCGGTGTCTGGCTGCTCAGCTCGGTAACCAGCAGGTTCAAGAAGACGTTGTCGCCGAACTTGCCACCGTCGCTGGAAACGACGCTGCTGCCGCCGGTGTTGAAACTGGTATCAGTAATTCCTTGAATGTTTTCCATATCTGTCTCTCCCTAAACCCAGAAGTCCAATCCTTCGCCGATGACGAAACCCGCCTGCTGTAGATGCTGCGCACCCCAAGGCTCATTGGTTTCCAATTCGTTTGCCTGTTCTTGACCGCCGGCACCATGCTGGCGATCGTTCGATTGCTTTTGGTTGAAGTCCTTGGTCTGGACTTCTGCATCCTGCACGGTCAGCCCTTGATCGCTGAGCACCTGCTTGAGTTCGTGCATGTGCTTCTCCAGCATCATGGCTACCTCGGGACGTTCGGCACCGATGTACAGCTTGGTGACCACACCCTTCTCCACAACCATGCGCAGGTCCAGTTGACCCAGCTCCGGTGGATCCAGGTGCATGACCATCTCACCACCCTCCGGGGTGATGCGCATGGCGACTTGCTTGAACACGGAGTCCTTGGCGGCCTCTGCTAATTGCAGTGCCTGTTGGCTGAATGTCTTGAAGCCAGTGGTGGCGGGCCCGGTAGTGCGGGCAGTGCTGCTGATTTGCTGGCTAGCTTGGGTGCTGACGTTGGTGGAGGTTACTCCGCTTGTGGATGCTACCGTTGCTGGGATTACTGCCCCAGTTTGCACCATTCTTACCTGTGAAGTCTGGCTGTTGTTCTTGCCAGCTGCAAACAGAGATGAGTCTGGCGAAGAAACAGAGGTGGGCTCGGAACCTTTGCCTGCTTCGATCCGCAGTCCCGAACCCTCCCCATGTGAATGCGTTTGTGCCGTCTGGGCTGGCTGTTGGCCAAAGTCATGCTCAGGCTGCGCTGTGTCGCTGACCTGTGCCTGGCCCTGATCCTGTGCTGCGTTGACTTCTTGTTGAGGAGTCTGGTCCGTACTGCCATGTGTTGCTTTGTTGGACACTTCGGCTTGCGGCTGTGCTTCGACCTCTGGGTTGCGTGAGTCTAACCGTTGCGGAGCAGGCTCGGAGCGCTTGCTGGCAGCCTGCTTGCTCTGCGCCTGCAGCTTGCTTTCAAAGCTTTCAGACGCCCATTCCTTCACCTTGGCAGGTGTAGGCACCTTGGTGATGTCTGTTTCGATGCGTCCGTATGCAGTGTAGCTCACTTCCTCACTTCCCTTCTTGTTGGCATGATCAGCCGACAACCAAGCAGCACGTTGCGTGCCAAGCGTGAAAGAAAAGATGAATTCCCCATAGCTTGGGGCTGGGGCGGTGGGGCAGGAAGGAGGCGGCAGAGAGGTCGGCAGGAACTGCCGGTTTTGGGGGTGGCAGGAACTGCCGAGCCGGCAAGTTCTGCATAGGGCCGTTGTCATGGGACCGCCTATTTTTTCGACGAAATCAGGGCTTGCAGCTAAAACTCGGAGACCGAATGCCGATCATCTAATTATGGATGTAGGTAACATCAATCACTCAGGTGGAATCAATCGGAACCACGGCAGCGCGGACCGCGCGGCGCAGAAGGTTCTGAAGCCGCACGTGCCAGCCCATGGTTCGGTGCAGGACAAGGCTTCCATCAGCCAGGATGGCAAGGCCACCCTGGCTCGGGTCGAGGAATTGACCCAGCGCCTGCGCAATGAGGATGATGGTCGGAGCCAGCTGGTAGATGCGGCTCGGCAGCGTTTGGCTAGTGGCGCCTTGGACAGCTTTGAAGCCTACCGCGGTGCAGCGGCAGGGCTGTTGTCTGACAGCTAGGGCGTTTCGTAGTTAGCGCCAGGTTTACCAGGTGAGTGATTTCTCACAGGTACCCAAGTTGGAAACGCAAGCTTCGGCATGGCGGTTTCGACTCAGAGTGGGTCAGGTCTTGGTGTCCAGCGTCTTGTTATGCTTCTTAGAATTGCCGAAGAGCGTTGTGACTCCCAGGCTTGAATCCTAGCTTGCTCAGTTCATCTGTGATCGACCTAATCTCTTTCAGTGTTGCCTCAGCATCCAGCGGGCGGCCATCTTCTCTAGTGATGCTGCCGCCCAATCGCTTCTGAGTATACTCCACCGCTCTCACCATCCGTTCATAGACTGTTACGGGATCTGCGTTCCGAGGAATAGAGTATCCGAAGACGAGATCTTCTACGTTCACTCGATCAGCAGCTACCTCTTCGGGGAGGAAATACCCGGGTTGGCTCGATGTCCAAACGCTGAAGAAAAAATCATCGCCGAATTCCGAAGGGTTCTGCCAGTGAAAGCAGTCCATGTCACCCCATCGAAGCCCTAGACAAAGCATCACGTCCCAAATCGCCCTTCCTGAAAAGCGCTTACCCTGCGGCGCAGTAAGTCGAACCGCCACGCTTCGGTCAAAACGCTCATTCAGAGTGCTCAAATACTGTGCTCTCTCGAAAGCGTCCTGCGGCTTTACCTCCGAACTGACTTTCGACGGAGTGAGTTGGTTCAACTCGCGTTCCACCGCCTTGAGCCGAGATCGATACATCTCAGTAGAGGCCAGTTCTGACTCGTCTGACCAAGATGCGTAATACATCCAAGCAAACTGCAGGCCGCTGACCTGTTCTGGGCCGTCTGTGGATAGAAGGAGCGTCCAGTGATCCGTGGCGACATCCAACCCGAAGATTGTGAGACCTTCAAACTTCGCCCGCCAGTCCTTGCCGAATCTCGATGCGACCTCCTTAGCATCGAGAGGTTTCTCCAGCTTAGCGTGCACTATCCATTCAATCGCGGAGCTTGGGAGGTAATCCTCGACTTCGGCACGTTGTTGGGTTGGGAGTGAAATATGTCCCAAAAGCGCTGAAACGTCTTCGCTCGGTTCAGTGGGCAATTGTCTAGCTCGGGCGGCGCTCTCAGTTGCGGTTGAATGATAGACGCCGTCGATCGCTGTTTGTTCTTCTCGATTGTCGCATGCTGAGAAAGCCAATACTGCCAGCAGCGAAGCGAATACTGTCGGGCGTCGGATCATGGATTTCTTGGGCAACGTCCAAGGTCTGGCACCGCCTACCGAGGACCGGTAGTCCAAACCAGAATTTTTCGTTCCAAACATCACCGTTCAGAACTCTTCACCGCCACATTCCACCACTCCTCCCCCATCTCCACAACCCAGCCCTCGCCCCAAGTCCGTTTTTCCCGACTCGGTACACACCCATCCCAGGCAGGCAGGTGATTGGTTGGCCTGACTCAGGTGGAGGGACCGCAGGCTCAGCTTCAGTTTTGCTGATGCCTTGGCCAGCATTCACGCCAGCTACCTACTTCCAAGTTCCAGCGATACGATGGCTGACGTACTTGGCGAAGCGGGCGGGGGAAATCAGGTTGAGTTCCCAGCCGTGCATGGAGCTCTCTTCCGCCTGGAAGGACAGGGCATAGTGCTGCAGGTCCTCCACCGTCGTGGCATCGTTGGCGTCGTAGTTGCCTTCAGCAACCCAGACCCAGGAGCCGGAGTGCACCGAAAACAGGCGAGCCTGCATGCCAATGACTGGCGGCAGGTAGGCGCGGTAGTTGGTGATCCTGCCCACTATGATGCCGTCTAGTTCATAACGGTTGGCCAGTGAGACCATCGCCTCCAACGAAGCGTGGCCCTTCTCAAGGCTTTCGTGGATCAATCGATCTTCTTCAGCATTGCTTGGCAGTGGTACAACTTCGAAGCGCTGCACCTTCACCAGTTCGCCGATGAATTGTTGACGCAGCATGTCCTGGTCGGCGTCGATTCCATCTGCCAGATCAAAAGGCAAGACCATCACCCGTCGAATGCTGGCCAGGTCCCGGTCATCTGCCAGATAGAAGTTTGCCACCTTGCGGCCAGGGCTCTTCACCGAAGAGCAGCTGTTGGCGCCGAACAGCAGGGCCAGGCCAGCTAGCGCGAGCTTGCTGTAATTGGTAACCATTAGCGACCCCGACTCGGTAAGGGAGTGGCTGCATGATTGCGGCCCCGGTCCATACCTTCTATTTGACTGGTCAATGAAGCGATGCGCAGTTTGAGTTCTTCTTGCTCCAAGCGCGCGTTGCTCAGGCTCAGGCTGAGGATCTTGGCTTCCCGGTCGCGGAGATCATTGCGCAGGCGTTCCATCGAATCGTTGGCAACGGCGTGATTGCCCCGCAAACTTTTCAATGAAGCCTCCGTGCCGCCCAGGCGAGAGCGCAGGTTGTTGTTCAGGTCTTCCAGGTGGGAGACCTTGCTCTTCAACTCAGCATTCTGCTCTTTGACGGTCTTGAAGGCTTCCAGGAGATTGGTCTGGTCCGGGCCCAGTTCGATCTGGTTGCTGTTGCCTGATTTCGTCAGGTAGCTCCCCTCAGAGTTGAGCTCGGGTTCGCGACCTGGATCTGACAGGAGCTTGGTGATGGCGGAGCAGGAGCTAAAAAGCAGGCAGGCTGCCAACACTGGGATTAAGGCGATTCTCATGTTTCCTCCCCGTAGACGCATTCAACCATGGTGGACGCCCCGCAGCTGCAGCGGACTTCTATACCAGCGACGACGTCCCCTTCCAGGATGGGGATGACGGCTAGAGTGCCCGCCGACTTGCCATTGCTGCTGTCGCCACAATCAATCAAGGCGGCTTGTTGGGCTCGCTTGACATTGGTAGAGGGAATGATCCCGTTTACTTTTGACGGAGTCGCCATTGAAGACTTGTTATCCTTTGCCTAAGCGAGAAGGGTCACGCGAAGAGGTCTACGTGATGCTCGCCATCTGCTTCTAGTTGTCGGATTTTTGGCGCAGGTTTCTGAAACATCCTTGCCAGGGCGTGTTGAGAGCGGGATTGCTGAGTGTCGTCAGAATCCACACTGTCGTTATTGTTGTCTTTGTCTTCGCCCTTGTTCTTATGTTTGGCCAGGGCCTGATCGAAGTTTCGTCCCTTGCCTTTCCGATCCTGCTCGCGATTGAGCCGACCGAGGCCTAGCTGGGGAAGACTTGGGGTAGCACGAACTGAGGGTGTTTCCATCTCAATTTTCCTCCTCTACTTCTTTACTATCGCCGATGCGTGCACGCACCCGAGCCAAGGCTCGGGTCAGAATCTGCGAAACTCTGGATTCCGAGACACCCAGGATTTCACCGATCTCTTTGAGAAACAGGTTTTCGTAGTGGTAGAGGACGACCACATGGCGATCGACCTCTGGTAGCTCGCTGATGGCGCGAGCCATCTTGTCCACCAATTCTCGTTTGACGGCCTTTTCATCCGGCGCTTGAGCCCAGTCGTCAGTGTTGGCCAGGTCACCAACCATGCTCACCCCTTCGCCGCTGTTGCCACCGTAGGTTTCGTCCAGTGACAGGATGCGAAAGGTGTGTAGGGCCAGCAGGTCCTGGTCCAGATCCTCTGCCTTAACCTCCATGTGTTCCGCCAGCTCTTCGATGGTGGGTTCGCGGTGGAGATCAGCTCGCAGGTGGGACTTGGCTCTTTCGAGTTTGCGTAGACGGTCGCGGCGACTCCGGGGAATGGGGTCGTGCTTTCTGATTTCGTCCAGGATGGCGCCACGGATGGCGGTATAGGCGAAGGTCTTGAAGGAGGCGCCGCGGGTGGGGTCGTAGGCGGCGGCTGCATGCATTAGACCCATGACGCCAATGGAATTGAAGTCATCCCGGTCCAGGCTTCCCGGCATGGTGACCGGCAAGCGTTCAGCTACGTAGCGGACCAGCGGCAGGTATTGTTCTACCAGTTTGTCGCGCTCTTCCTTGCTGCGCAGAGGGTTGGCGGTGGATGCTCTCATTTAGCATCCTCTGCCGACGCCTTTGTTGCCCGGTCGCGGGCGATGGCATCCAGGATGGTGTTGATGACCGGGCGCATCAGAAAGGGACCGATGATCATGGTCAGGCCGGCCACCACAGTGCTGCGAATCACTGCAGTCATGCCGTTACCACCAAAGACTGTGGTAAGCAGGTAGGTCAGCGCGAATGCAATGCCAGCGAAGTAGACCCCCGCTGATTTTGATAGTTCGTTCTTCCCCGCCGACATACCTGTTTCTACCTGGTCGTATCCTTGCCTGTGCTGTGCTCTTAGGAGAACAGCAATGACAGTATCTTCGGTAGTAAGGGCAGTTGGGGTTTAGGGTGAAAGTTACGAATCACTCAGTGCTGCTGGCGAACCCGCTGCAGGCTGTTGCGGCCAGCTTGCTTCTTGCGTCGGCGTAGGTTGGGGAGTTCTGCCAGGCTTTGGGCACAAAGAGCCCGCAGGTCTTCCATGATTGCCTCGTTGCTCGACAGGGCCAAGGGCCGCTGGTCTCGAACTGAGGCTTCCAAGTGACTGTCCGTCCTTAGCCAGCCGATGGTGTCCAGATTGCGTTGTAGAAATTTTTGACACACCGTGTTCAGTCGCGTGGCTGTGCGCATGGCGTTCTCACGATTACTGACCCGATTGATGAACAGCTTGGGCTCAGCAAGATCTCGTATCATCAACAACTTGCACAGCGCGTAGGTGTCGGTCATCGCCGCCGGGTCCGGCGAGCTGACGGCAATGGCCAGGTCCGCGCGTTGGCAGGCGGAAAGAACCAGGCGGCCAATGCCGGCGCCAGTGTCGCAAATGACCACATCGTAGTCCTGGGCGCTGCGATCAATGGTTTCAATGGTGGCGTTGATGAAGTCCAGGTCGCCTTCGGCCAGACGCGTTGAGCCGCTGGTGCCGCAGAGGATGGAGATGTCTCCGGGGCCGGCGGTAATGGCCTGACTGGCGGTGCACTTGCCATCCACCAGATCTTCCAGGCTGTTTTTTGGCGCCAGACGCATGTGCACATCCACATTGGCCAGTCCAGGGTCCAGATCCACCAGCAGGGTTCGGTAACCTGCGCGGGCAATGAGTAGGGCCAGGTTGACTGCCACCAGGGTCTTGCCCACGCCACCTTTGCCGCCGGTGACGGTGATCCAGGAAGCTTGCTGGGGCAGCAGAGAACTCGCTTGATGTCGATTCATAGCACCGCCTCGGCGACTTGCTCATCCATGCACAGGGCGTTGGCCGCCAGGGCGCCAGCATCTGCGGTGACGATGTCTTCGGGAACCTCTTGGCCAACGGTGATGAAGGACAGGGGGAGTTCCTTCTCGATGGCCAGGGACAGGGTTTCACCCGGGACATGGGTTTCATCCCATTTGGTGATGATCATGCTCTGGGGCTTCAAGCCGGCGAAGGAAGACAGGGTGGATTCTGCATCGCAGCGGCGCAGGCCGGCGGGCAAGCAGAGCACAGTGGCGGGCTCGCTGTTGCCCAGGCTACCGGCCAGAGATGACAGGGATTCGTTGTCAAATGGGCTGCGGCCGGTGGTGTCGATGAAGATGCGATCCACCTCGGCGTGTTGCATCAGGGCGCGGCGCAGGTCGAGGGGAGTGAAGGCCACGTCGAAGGGAGCGTCCAGCATGTCAGCGTAGGCGCGAAGTTGTTCCACCGCCGCCACTCGATAGGTGTCCAAGGAGATGATGGCGATGCTCTGACCCAGTTCCCGTTTGGCGCGGGCAGCCAGCTTGGCCAGGGTTGTGGTTTTTCCAACGCCGGTGGGGCCCACCAAAGCGGTGACGCGGAATTCAGGTTGGTCCAGGTCGTTGGTGTGGATCAAGCTACGCAGAACCTTGGCGGACATGCTGGGGATGGCCGGGTCACCTGCCCGACCAAGGTGCACCTTGGTGCCGATCAAGGCTTTCTCCACGGCGGCCAGGATGCTTGGGGCCAGGCCGAACTGTTCAGCTTTTTGCGCTATGGGAGCAAAGCCCTTGGTCCATCGCCGGTTGCTCGGAGTCAATTCAGCCTTACTGGAATTCACCTTGGCTTGCTTGCCAGCGACTACGATGTAGCCAGACTTTGTTCTCTGGGTATCGAAGACCAGGGCGTTGCTGCCACATTCCTTCTCCACCTTGGCCAGGGCCAGGTCCAGTGAAGATGCTTCTATGCGTTTGAGTATCATGTTGTTTGTCTAGCTGGCGGGGACCGTAATGCGCTGGGTGGTTTCAACCTTCTTGACGGGAGATGTCTCCTGATAACTGAGCACTGCCGCGTTGGGAATGACTCCAGCGATTGCTTCAGACAAGAAAGGTCGCAGAGAGGCGCGAGTGATGAGAACCGGCTCGCGTCCGTCCTGGATCATGGATGCCATGGCTTCAGCCGTGTTGTCCACAAAGCGACTGAGGAAGCCCGGCGGCAAAGTGGCGATGCCTTCCGAGCCAGCAATGGCGTCGGACAAGCTGCGTTCCAAAGCGGGGTCGATGACGGCGGCGTGCAGGGTGCCCTCCGGATTCAAGTAGGGCTCGACAATGGTGCGAGCCAGGCGACCACGCACCCGCTCCGTAAGTTGACCGATGTCCTTGGTGTCTGCCGCCGCATCGGCAAGGCATTCCAAGATGGATTGCAGGTTGCGGATAGGCACCTGATCCTTGAGTAGACCGGCCAATACGCGTTGCACCTGGCCAAGGCTGAGTTGACTGGGAATCAATTCTTCCACAACTGCCGGCGCCTTGATCTTCAAGTTGTCCACCAAGGATTTCACATCGTCGCGACTGAGCAGTTCGCTGGCATGCTTCTTCAGCAGTTCAGTGAGGTGGGTCACCAGCACGGAAGGCGCGTCGATGACGGTGTAACCCATGATCTCGGCCTTGTCCTTGTCGGCTTCGTTGATCCACTTGGCAGGCAAGCCAAAGGCTGGCTCGATGGTGTCGATGCCCGGAATGTCACCGGCAGTGCCGCTGGGATCCATGGCCAGGTAGTGGCCCGCCCGCAGTTCGCCGGTGCCCAGTGCCTGGCCATTCAGCATGATGCGATACTCACCAGGATCGATCTGGATGTTGTCCTTGACCCGAATGGGTGGGATGACCAGACCCAGGGTGGTGGCAAACTGCCGACGCACGGAACGAATGTGATCCAGCAAGCCGCCATGACGACCTGGCTCTACCAGGGAGATGAGGCGGTAACCAATTTCAATACCCAGTCGATCAACGGAAAGAAGAGCTTCAATGGAAGCGCCTTCGCTCTCTGCTTCGTCTACTTCGGGTTCTTCTGGCACTTCAGCCTCAGCTTTATCCTTGGCCTTGATGTTCATGCTCTTGAAGGTGAGCAATCCTGCAACCAACAAGAAGGGCAGGGTGGGCATCCCCGGCAACAAGGAGATTGCCGTGAAAATTACGGCCACAGACAGCAAGGCATGGCGGCGGCCAAGCATCTGCGAGTTCAGTTCGGACTGCAGCCCGCGATCGCTGCTGCTCTTGGTAACCAGGACACCGGCAGATATGGAGATGATCAGGCCAGGAATCTGCGATACCAGTCCGTCACCCACCGTCAGCAGGGTGTAGTGCTGGCCGGCTTCCGAGACCGTCATGTCATTGAATTGGGTGCCAAGAATGATGCCGCCCACAATGTTGATGACGGTGATGATCAAGCCAGCGATGGCATCGCCACGCACAAACTTGCCAGCGCCATCCATGGAGCCATAGAACTGTGCTTCGTCCTGTAGCTCTTTTCGGCGGGTTTTGGCTTCTTCGTTGGAGATGATGCCTGCACTCAAGTCAGCATCAATGGACATCTGCTTGCCAGGCAAGGCGTCCAAGGTGAATCGAGCCGTAACTTCACTGATCCTGTTTTGACCGCGGGTGATCACAACGAATTGGATGACCACCAGGATCAGGAAGATAATGATGCCCACCACAAACTGACCGCCGACCACAAAGTCGCCGAATGCGGTAATGATCTTACCCGGGCTGCCGTCCAGGAGGATCAGTCGAGTGGACGCCACGTTCAGGGACAAGCGGAAGAGAGCGGTGAACAACAACACCGTGGGGAAGGATGAGAACTCTGCCGGCCTGGCGGAGTTCATCACGCTGATCATGATCAGCAAGCTGATGCTGATGTTGATGGTTAGCAGCACGTCCAAGATGGCCGGCGGCATTGGGATCAACATGACCGCCAGCACGCCGATCATGAAGAGGGCGAGACCGTTGTTGTTCTTCTTCTCGGATTCTATTTGGTCAGTGGACATGGTTTATGCTACCTGATCCTTCATGCGGTAGACGTGGCCCAACACCGTTGCTACGGCCTTGTAGAATTTTTCGGGGACTTCGTTGCCAACCTCGACGGCGCGGAACAGGGCCCGTGCTAGAGGAGGGTCTTCCATGAGGATGACATCGTGTTCTTTGGCTATTTCTCGAATGCGCAATGCCAGATCATCCACACCCTTGGCGACAACCTGTGGCGCTGCGTTCTTGGAACGGTCGTAAGTAAGAGCCACGGAGTAGTGGGTGGGGTTGGTGATGATCACATCTGCCTTTGGTACGGCTTCCATCATGCGCTGTTTCATCAGCGCCAATCTTGCGTTCTTCAGGCGGCCTTTGATAAAGGGATCACCATCGTTGCGCTTGCGCTCATCTTCGACTTCCTGCTTGGTCATCATCAGGTTCTTCTGATGGTCGTAACGTTGGTAGAAGATATCACCCAGGGCAATGGCCATGACGATGACGGCAATCCAGAAGAACACGCTGAGCGCCAGTTCAAAGATGATGGTGGCGCTCTCCATGAAGGTGTCGTTCTGATGCATGCTGGCCAAGTCTTCCCATCGGCCCCGCAGCACGAAGTAGAGGACGCTGCCCAGCACCAGGATCTTCAGGGCTGAGAGCAGGGTCTTCATCACCTGCGAGAACTTGAACAGCTTGCCGGCGTTGGCCACTGGGTTGAGTTTCTCTGGTTTGAAGCCAATGGCCTTCTTGGAAATCTTGATGCCGATCTGGCCAAAGCCAGCTAGCAAAGTGGCGAAGACAAAGATCGCTACAAAGGTGAAGTAGGGTGCGGCCAGTAATGAGCCTGTGTGCTCCGCAATTCGCATGATGCTGTCGGTTTCACCGCCTTCCAGCATTTGCCGCGCCATCTTCACATCCATGCCCCAATAGAACAGTTCCTTGAAGCCATCCCAGAGCCACCAGCCCAGGTGTTCAATGACCAACACAGCGATGAGCAGGCTGCCGGCCATGGTGAACTCTTTGGAAATGGGAGTCTGTCCCTTGTCGCGGGCTTGTCCCAGCCTTTCCGGCGTGGCTTTTTCAGTTTTCCCTGCGTCGTCTTTGAACAGTCCCATGGCCTAGGCTCCTTCAAACAAGCCGTAGGCACCATCAAGCATGTGATGGAACATCATCTCCAAGAACGGCATGCCTTGGGAGATAAAGAAGACGGAAGAGAACATGGCCAGCAAGATGCGCAGGCCAAAGCTGAACTCCATCAAGTTGATGTTGGAAACGGCGCGGGACAGCATCACCAAGACTGCGGTCAGCAACACCAACACACCCATGATGGGGATGGCGTAGCGCATGGCGAATTCAAGAGCGTCGCCCACCAGGCCATTGATACGCTCGAACACTGGGGTGATGTCAAAGCCGCGGCCAACCGGAATCAGGCTGTATGTTTTTTGCAGCACCATCAAAAATCCATGGTGCAGATTCAGAGAGAAGATGCTGAGCATGCCAATGGTCTGGAAAAACTGCGACATCACAGCACTGCTTCGACCAGTGACCGGGTTCATGATCTGTGCCATGCTGAAGCCCATGTCATGACTGACGATTTCACCGGCAGTGCTCAGGCAGCCAGTTATCAGGCTGAGGGTGAAGCCAGCTGCCAGGCCAATGGCCACTTCCAGCATCGAAGAAATCGTCAAACCCATCCATCCCGAGGCGGCAAAGTGCTCAAAACCCCCGACGGCGCTCATGGTCTTGTCTTCATCCAGCCACCAGAACATGGAAGCCAGGGACATGGCCAGCACCAGACGCAGCATCTTGGATTCTCTTTGCGCACCGAACAATTGCAACGCGTACAGGAATGCACCTGCTCTTGCGAAATGCAGGAGCAGAGATGGCACATACTGCGTGATGGCGTGAATGTCGATGGCCTGAGGATCCAAGGTCGCTAGCCTCCGCTCGGGCCGTAACTGGACAGGTTGGAGAACAGGCTGCTGGCGAATTCTCGCAGGGTTTCCAACACCCAGGGCAGCATGAGAATGACCGTGAACACCACGGCGATGATCTTGGGGACAATGGCCAAGGTCTGTTCCTGTAACGAGGTGATCGTCTGGAACAGACTCATGACCAGGCCCACTGTCATTCCCACCAGCAGTGCTGGTGAGACGATCATCAACGCCGTGATCAGCGTCTTCGTGGTCAGATCGATTATGGCGAATTCGTCCATGTCAACTTTGTGGGATAAAACTCTCGGCCAAAGAACCAACCACCAGATTCCATCCATCCACCATGATGAACAGCAACAGCTTCAATGGAGTGGAAACCACAACAGGCGGCAGCGTGAACATGCCCATGGAGACCAGGATTGAAGCAATGACCAGATCGATGATGACGAAGGGTAAGAACAGCACGAATCCCATCTGGAAGGCTGTCTTGATCTCCGACAAAATGAATGCCGGTACCACGATGTGGAAAGGCACGGTTTCCGGGTTGTATTTGGTCTTCTCACCACTCAAGCGGTGAATGAGATCCAGGTCGGCGATGCGGGTTTGCCGCAGCATGAAGTCGGACAGCCGACTACCGGCGTCATCCGCAGCCTGTAAGAAGGTGTAGCTCTCGTTTTCAACGTAGGGCTTGTAGACGTTTTCGTTGATGTCCGTAATCACCGGTTTCATGATGAAAATGGTCATGAAGATGGAGAACCCGGTGACAACCATGGCCGGCGGCAGATCCTGCATGGACATGGCGCGTTTCAGGAATGACAGGACAATGACAATGCGAGTGAAGCATGTCATGGTCATGACAATGGCTGGAGCCAGCGACAGGAGAGTCATCATCAAGAGGATCTCCAAGGCACTGCTCAGGTTTTCCGAATCCGATACGCCGCCGGACAAGTTCAAGCTGAGGCGTGCGCCTCCCTGGCCATTACTTTGGCCCTGTCCGCCTGGGTCTGCCTGGGCGCCGATGAGTTTTTGATCCGCGGGCTTATCCTGCGCGAAAGCCTGTTGCTGGGTAAACAACAGGCAAAAGAGCAAAGCCAGAATGGTGAGCAGTCTTGTCATCAGACTTGAACCTTGTTGCGCGAGCGCTTCAGCAGGGTTTTGAAGTCCGAAAGACTGGCGGAGCTTTTCTGCTGCCGGGGTTTCGGGGCCATGCGTGGGATGATCATGTCCCGTGGCACTGCGCCCTCGTCCAGCTCGTCCTCCCGATTGAAGACCTCTTCAGCATCCTCTACCAATTGCCTGTTTGGCCTGGCGTTCAGGACGCAAAGGTTGTTGTCAGACTCTCCCAGCAACAGGACTTGATCCTCACACTCCACGGCATAGATCTTTTGCTTGGCATTCAAGCGCAGGGTCTGCCGCAGGGTCAGGTAGTCCCCATTGACAGTGACCCCGCCTTGACCTTTGAAGCGGGCAAACAGCATGATGCCAGCCACACCCACCAGGAGGATGCCAGCCAGCGAAGTGCCGATTTGCCAAAGGCTAGGGGTTTCGGGAAGTTTGGAGCCAATGGCGGACTTGGCAACCGGTGCTTCTTGCGCCGAGTTTGCCTTTACAGGACTGTTGTCACTGCTCTTCATGGGGCCCATGAAAATGATGAAGGCCATCAGGGGGGGGAGGAGTAACCAGGCGTATTTTGACTTCATATAGATTGACCTTTTTGTCGCTAGCGATGCCTTCGCTCCTCGCCTAAGAGCAATTGCAGTGCCAAATGAAAAAGCGCAAGATCTGGTGGTTGCGCCACCTGCGACTACCAGAGTTCGCCCAAGTCTTGCACATTGTGTTGTTGTCTTGTGCAACACATGCCCAGCGGGTTAGTGTCTTGCCATGGCGTCATCAAGCAGTCGTGAACTCATTCACAAGGTCAACAACTTCCTGGCAGTGGTTTACACCCAAGTCGCTGTGGGCAAGGCTGGCGGCAGCCTGGAAGCTGCGCATCAGGCCTTGGATTACATCCAGCGTGCAGCCGAAGATGCTGCGGTTGTGGTCAAGCAAGCTGTCAAGGAGCAGCGGGAGCAGGAAGCCGGTAGCTAGCTTTCCTCGGGCGCCGGAGGATCCTGCGCTTCCTCCACGGTATCCTCTGCCGCTGGTGGCAAGAGAGTATCCAGCCTGGCGTGCAGGGTTTCCGGTTTGCAAGGCCAGCCAAGAATGACATCAGCCTGTGTCAGATAACCTTGCAGCACGCGTCCCCGCGAGGGGGAATGAATGAGCAGGGCCACCTTGATCTCGTCCTGGTGTTGCTTGAGCCGTTTCGCCCACTCGAAGCGTCGGTCTTCGCCGACCGGAATTTCCAACAGGACCACCTGGCCCTTGTGTGCGGAAGGATTGGGGATTTCCGTTCTACTGTGCGGAAAGATCTCCAGCCCAACGGTGCGAGATGCTTCTCGTACCGTTGCCATGACTTTTTTCTCGATGACGTAGGTGGCCAGGTTACCGCGCAGGGGAGCGGCAGGCCGCTCCGGCCCCGCAAGATCCAATGCGCAGCCATTCCAGTTTTCGGCGGTTGCTGCGTCTACCAGCAAGTAGGCCGGGCTTGCGGCGAGTTCGCCGATGTCCACCTGCAGACGACAGGTCACCAAAGAACCAGAACCAAGTTGCTCTGTTGCGTCTTGGCCAGGATCCAGCAGGATTTGATCCTGCAATTCCAGGCTCGCTGCAGGATCTTCCTTCTGGGCAAGGTGGCTTGTCACCTCAGCGCAGAGTTTGCTGCCCAGGTCTACCAGGGCTTGCATGTCTTCTTCGGAGATTTCTCCCTGCGCTCGCTTTTCCTCAATGGCATCTTCAGTGCTGCCTGCCAGGATATTCGCCAGGGTTGAAGTGCAGGCGCCGTCAAAGATGAAGCAAAGCGGATGTTCAGTGGACTGCCCATGCAAGCGCCCGCGCACTATGGCATGTTGTCCTGGATGATTTTGCAGCCAGTCGGCGGCAGTTGTCAGCCGCAGTTCACCAGCCACGCTGACATTCACCTCAGGCTCGATGAGGGAGCCTAGGGCGGAGCCAACACTGGTTGCCATACCGGCAACTAGTTGGTCAAGCTTCTGTTCGACTTGTCCGGTGACAGCGGTGTCTTTCATCCCATCTGAACTTTCGTGTCTGCTGTGGGGCATGTGTTCATTGCGCAACCCCACACCTCTATCGGCAGACTGGATATGTCAGTTTGCAGCGATTTTCTTTCCCGCTGATGAAAAAATGTACAGCCGCTCGGAGCCTAGCTAGTTTGCAGGCTGACCTGGTCCACCTGAGTCTTCAGGCGGGACATGACATTGCTGTGAATCTGGCAAACGCGGGACTCTGTAAGCTCCATGATTTCGCCGATTTCGCGCATGGTAAGGCCCTCGTAGTAATACATGATGATGATGAGCCTTTCCTTCTTGGTCAGGTTCGAAGTCAAGACCTCGAGCATGTCCTTTTGCTGCATGGTCTGGGTGGGATCCTGACATTTTTTGTCCGCCAGGATTTCGACCTTTTCCATGTCGCTGTCATCGTTGCCGTCATCCCACTTCTCGGAGAGGGAGAAGATGGCTTTGGCGTGAGCTTCGGCCCTGGTGGCCTGCAACTCAGTCAGATTCATTTCCATGGCTTCCGCCAACTCATACTGGTTGGGGTCGCGGCCCAGTTCACCTTCCAGCTTGCGGTGCGCTTTTTCCAGGCGATGAGCCTTCAGGCGCACCAGGCGGGGCACCCAGTCTTGCGAGCGCAGTTCGTCCAGGATGGAGCCGCGTATACGGGTGGTGCAGTAGGTTTTGAACTTGATGCCACGGCTTAGGTCGAAACCGCCGATGGCATCCATCAGGCCAAAGGTTCCCGCACTGGTCAGGTCATCCAGGTCAATGGACTTCGGCAAGGTCTGCAGCAATCTCTCGGCGATGGTGCGCACCAAGGGCATGTGCAATTCGATGATGATGTTCCGCAGGTTCTGGTCGTTGGTTCTTTTGAAGGTGGCCCAAAGATCACCCAGATCGCTTTCCATGCTCAGGACTGGGGCTTCCCGATGCAGTGGCCGTTCCAGTTCTGCCGCTTCCGGTGCCGCCTTGGCAACCTTGGTCAGCTTCTTGCTGGGGGCTTTCTTGGCCGCTGTCTTCTTGCTGGCAGTTTTTTTGGCCGCCGTCTTCTTGGCCGTCTTGCTGGCAGAAGAACTGCTGCTCACCTTCTTTGCCGTCTTGGCCTTGCCGCCGCTCAGGCGCTTGAGACCATTGTTCTTGGCCTTACTGCTTTTGGTTGCGGTTGACTTTGCAGCGGTTGTCTTGCGGCGAGAGGTGGGGGCACGGAGTGCGGAGGAACGAGCCATGAGGATTCTCCAAGGAAGGGCGTTAATCGGTTGGGTCTAAGGCGAATTGCATCACTGCAACTCAAGCGCTTCTTTCAAACCAAGGCCCTTGCCCTGCGGTTAACCCATGCCCTGTCCTTGAGGCTCTTTCTGGTAGTTTTAAGAAACTAATCCAGCTTCATTTCGGGAACCGGCTGCCATGACACTTGTGTGTCTTAGGCCCTTGGCTTTGCGTCACCACCTTTCGGTGGTTTTGCCATTATCGAGAAGCGAAAAAGAACGGTGCTGACCTGTTTGGGCCAGCCATGATAGATCGGCAAGTCGGTGGGTTTCGTTCAGCTAAAACCCTGATTTCTTGAGGTGTTTTTATAAAGCCTTTATCTAAAAGGCGTTATGTAGCAATCAACAGGCTCTCAATGCGCTGGTCCGGCAGCTTCTTGCGCCCTTCCAGGAAGCCCAGTTCCAGGAGGAAGCTGCAGGCGGCCACTTCGCCGCCAATGTCGTGGATCAGCTTGCAGGCCGCCTGCATGGTGCCGCCGGTGGCCAAAACATCGTCCACCAGCAGGATCCGCTCCCCCGCATGCACCCCGTCCTGGTGGATTTCCAGGGAATCGTTGCCGTATTCCAGCACGTACTCGATGGCATTGGTTTTCCAGGGCAGCTTGCCTGGTTTACGGATGGGCGTAAAACCCACCCCCAGGGCCAGAGCGATGGGGGTGCCGAACAAAAAGCCCCGGGACTCGATGGCTGCCACCTTGTCGATGCGCAGGCCCTCCAACGCCAGCACCATCTGTTGCACCGCGGTATAGAGCGCCTTGGCATCGGCTAGCAGCGGCGAGATGTCCTTGAAGACGATGCCGGGTTTGGGGAAGTCGGGAATGTCGCGCAGGAATGAGTTCAGATCCATAAGTTTGCCTCGGGTTTACATGCGTTCCGGGGCCGCGATTCCCAGCAGGCCCAGACCTTTGCTTAGGAGATGTTGCGCTGCGGCCACCAAGGCCAGGCGCGCTTGCTGCAATTGCGGTTCGGAACGAATGACATTGTGGTCGCGTAGGTAGCTGTGAATGCCACCGGCGATTTGAATCATCAGGTTGGTGATGATGCTGGGTTCGTTTTGTGCGGCAGCCCGCTGCACGCTGGGACCGAAGTCCAGCATGCTCAGGAGTACCTGATCGGCGTCGGCGAGGAGTGAATAGTCAACCTCACCCAGATCGCCCAGGTCTACATCCGCCTTGCGCAGGATGCTGGCCAACCTGGTCACAGCGTATTGCACATAGGGTCCGGTCTCGCCCTCAAAGTTGAGCATCTGCTGCCAATCAAACTTCACGTCCTTGATGCGAGAGTTACGCAGGTCGTTGAAGATGATAGCGCTCACCCCGATTTGCTCGGCGATCTGTTCGGCGTTCTCCAGGTCCGGATTCTTCGCATGGATGATGCGCTTGATCTGAGCCACCGCTTCGTCCAGCACTTCGTTGAGGAAGATTGCATTGCCGCCACGGGTGGCAAACTTTTCCCAGCGTTCGCTCTCGGGGTTTTTCGCCAGGATCAAACCGAAATCCACATGCTCGATGTGGGCAGCCTCCTGACGACCCATGCGCTCCAAGACCCGCTTCAACTGCCGGAAGTGCAACTTCTGCTCACTGCCAACCACATAAAGGGCCCGGTCAAACTTGTATTCCTGCTGCCGGTAGAAAATGGCAGCCAGGTCTCGGGTGGCGTAGATGGTGGTGCCATCGCTCTTGCGCAGGATGCAGGGAGGCATGCCCTCGCCTTCGAATTCCACTACCTCGGCGCCTTCGGAATGGGTGAGCACTCCCGCCTCTTTGACCAGGGCCACCGCCGCTTCCATCTTGTCTTCGTAGAAGCTTTCGCCGGTGATGTGATCAAAGTCTACGCCCAGTCGTTGGTAGGGGCCCTGGAAGGCCTGCATGGAAATGTCTCGCAGACGTTGCCAGAGTTGTCGCTCTTCGTTGTTTTCGCCGCTTTCCAGGCGGCGAAAATGCTCCGCGCTCTGTTGGTCAAGTTCTGGGTTCTCCTTGGCCTCTTTGCTGTAGCGCACATAGATGTCGAACATGTGCCGCATGGGGTCTTGTTGCAGTTTGTCTTCTGCGCCCCAGAGCTTGAAGGCGGTGATGATCTTGCCGAACTGCGCGCCCCAATCACCCAGGTGATTGATGCCGTGTACCTTGTGGCCCAGATGGCGATGGATACGACACAGTGCTGCGCCGATCACCGTGGAGCGCAGGTGGCCCATGTGGAAAGGCTTGGCAATGTTGGGCGAAGAGTAATCCACGACGATGACTTCGCCGGTGGCGGCAGCCTTGCCGTATGGAGCTCGTTGTTCCAGGATGCCCGTCACCACGCTGCGAGCCAGGGCCTGGCGTTGGAAGCGAAAGTTCACAAAGGGACCCGCCGCCTGGGCGGACTCAATCACATCGTCGCTGCCGATGGCCGCTGCCAGTTCCTTGGCAATCACCGGCGGCGCTTGTTGCCGCAACTTGGCCAGGGGAAAGCAGGGCAGGGCGAAGTCGCCAAAGCTGCGGTCCTTGGGGACCTGCAGGCTCATGGCCTTTCGCAGATTTTCAGGGATCTCACCCAGCGTTTCTTGAACCCTGGTTTGCAGATGTTGCAGCAAGTCGATCAAGACCAGTTCTCCCAGCGTTCGTAGGCCGCCTGTAACTTTGATTGCACTTCTTCCTCCTGCTGGTTCAGGGTCAGCAAGGTTTCGTGGTCGCTGTAGTTTTCTGGTAGCTCCATGGCGCGATGCAGTGTCTCCAACTCTTCCTCCATGGCAAAGATCTCCTCCTCCAGTTTCTTGAACATGAGAGGATTACGGATCTTCTCTGGCCCAGCGGGCCGGGAAGGAGCGGCTGTGCTGGGGGCGGGTTTTTGTTGGGCCTTCTTCTTTTTCCGTTCCTGGCTGCCTGACTGCGCCAGGAATTCCATGCATTGGGACAGGCCAGAATCAAAAACACGCACCCCGCCATCCGCTACATAGAGGATCCGGCCAGCCACTTCCTGGAGGAACTGCCGGTCGTGGCTGATGACCACAACCGCCCCCGGATAGCCTCGCAGGGCCTCTTCCAGCCCTTCCCGCGCCGTGATGTCCAGGTGATTGGTGGGTTCATCCAGACAAAGAAAGTCGTAGTCGCCATAGGTCAGCCGGGCCAGGCAGAGCCGGCGCTTCTCACCGCCGGACATGGTTTCCACCTGCTTGTCCACTTCGTCACCGCTGAACAAGAATAGCGCCAGGTGGTCACGCAGATCCTTGGGCGGCGTCTGTGGAGTGGCCATGGCGGCCAGGGCTTCCAGCACCGTGCCATGGCTGGGCAGGTCGGACATCTCCTGGCTGAAGTAACCTGCGGTGCTGGCCTTGCTCCGGCGCAGGCTGCCTTCTTGCGGTTGGCTGTGGTTGGCCAGCATGCGCATGAGGGTGGTCTTGCCGGCTCCGTTGCGGCCGACGATGCCCAGGGTCTCGCCGTGGTAGAGACGGAAGTTGGCCTGGCTGAACAGAGTTGGGCCCTGGGGAATGCGGGCTCCCAGGTTCTCCGCTTCCAAGATTGCCTGCCCCTCCATGCCGCCGCCACCACGAAAGCGCAGCTTCATTTCAGAGCTCTTGTTCTTGGGCCGTTGGATCAACTGCAATCGCTTGAGTCGTTTCAGGCGACCCTTGGCCTGGGCTGTGAGGCGGCTGCCCATGTGCTTGCGGATGTAGTCCATCTCCTTCTTGATGAACTCCTGCTGTTCCTGATAGGAGCGACCGGTAGAGAGCAGCTGCAAATCCGACTGCTTCTTGAAGGCAGTGTAATTGCCTTTGACGCGGTTGGCCTTGCCCATGTCCACTTCGACGATGTGAGTAGCGACCCGATCCAGGAAGGTGCGATCGTGACTCACCGCCACCACAGCACCTGGGTGGCGTTGCACGAAGTTCTCCAAGAACTCAATGCCTTGCAGGTCCAGGTGGTTGGTGGGTTCATCCAGGATGAGCAAATCCACCGGCTGCACCATCAAGGTCGCCAACACCAATCGACTGGCTTCGCCGCCGGAAAGCACCTCCACATCCTTGCTCAGGTCAAGTTCAGCAAAGCCAAGGCCACCCAGGACCTTTTTGCACAGGTGCTCTCGCTCATAACCGCCGCCGGCTTCAAAGGCGCTTTGCAGGTGACCATACTGCTGCAGGGTATCCGCATCGCCGGGATCCTGTGCCAGCTTGGCTTCAAGCTCCCGCACCCGCTGCTCCAGCAGCCGGAACTCACCATTGCCCTGCAGTACAAACTGCAACACGGTGACGCCGGTATGCAGCTCTGGGATCTGCGAGCCATAGGCGATGCGCAGGCCGCGGCGCAGTATGCGGTTGCCGCGATCCGTTTCTTCCACACCGGCGAGAATGCGGATCATGGTGGTCTTGCCTGCACCGTTGTCACCAATCACCCCCAAGCGATCCCGCTCGTCAACGCGCAGGCTGGCGCCGTCCAAAACCACCAGGTCGCCAAAGCGACGTTCGATTTTTTCCAGGCTAACCAGGGTCACTTGATCAGCCGGAATTCCTTGACGAAGGCCCTGTCCTTGTGGACAAAGTCAACCAGCAAGGCACATAGGACGGTTTGCTCCGCTACCTTTGCCTTGCTCTGCCTCTTGTCCGCTGGCGGCGCCGGCGGCAAAGGCAGCGGCACTGCTTGCTGCTGCGCCAGCTTCTGCCGCAGCACCTGCAGCAGTCCCGCTGCATTGGTTACTGGCGTACCGTTCAAATGGGTAATCACTGCACCGAGGGGAATGCCCAGTTTTTGCAGCGGACCGGGCAGCGCCAGGATTTCCACACCCAGGTAGTTCCTGCCGTTGCCTAGCACACCAGCGCGGCGTTTGCAGATGCTGCCTTCCTGCAAAGCCTTTTGGCCCTGGGCTACAATTTGCTCCAGGTCAGTGCTCGGGTGCAGTTCGGTGACGCCGTTGGAGATATGGCGAATGGGGGGCAACAAGTCGTACAGCACTTCTTCAAGCTTGCGGTCCTTGGCTGCATCCGGCCTTCGACTATCGATCCTGCCCAGGTAGATCTTTGCCAGTTCTTGCACCTCTTTGTCCTTGTCCGCCAGCAGGCCCGGCAGAGTATCCCGACTATGCTTGAGAAATTCGCGGCCCAGGTCAGGGCGAATGCGCAGCACTTCGCCCAAGAACCACAGGCCCTGGGCTCGCTGCGTCGCTTCTTCTTGTTGCCAAAGTTGCATGAAGGGCCAGGCGTTGAAGGCATACCGGGTGCTGATGATTCCCTTGGGCTTGGCGGGATTGAAGGGCTTGCTCTTGGGCAGGTGCACCTGCAGGTAGGGAATAGCTCGCTGGTAGGTCTGCTGCCGCAGTCTGGCCAGGGGTTCGCCGGGGACGTGGGCGATGAGGTCAAACACGGCCTGCACGTCGTTGAGGTAGAACATGCCATACAAGGCTGTCTTACGTTGATCCACCGTGGCGCATTTGCGCAGGATCATGCCCAGGTGGCCACCCATGCGCAGGCTGCTGGACTGGATGCGCTCATAGGCTTTGCGCCATTCCGGATCTGAACAGACTTCCAAACCTCGCTCATCGAAGAAGACCTCTCCCTCAGTGCTGCTCTGGGCTATCCGTTGCATCAACTCCAAGTCCTGCAACAGGCTTCGCAGCTGGCTGTTGTAGTCCTTATCCAGGTCCAGATTCAGGCCCATCAGGGTGCGAAAGGGGGCCAACTCCTCTGCCTCTGCAAAGCCACTCTGCCGCAGCCAAAATTGGTCGGGCTGGGCGCTGAGTCGGCTCAGGCTGGTGGGTGCGAACAGGCCGCAGAGGATGCAAAGCAGAATGGAGGGTTTCATGACGCTACCTATTGCATGCTCCATAGTGCCTTAGTTCAGGTACGTCACCAGACCCGCCTGGCAAAGGCCAATGGCCAGCCCAAGCACGCCACCCAGGATGACGATGGCCCGCAGCTCCCGGGAGGCCACCTCCAGGATCATCTCTTCCAGCTGGGTGATGGGGAAGGCGGCCACCTTCTCTTCCACCAGGCCGGGCACATCCAGGCCCTTCTCCACTGCCTCTTCCAGCTTCACGATGATCTTGTCCTTGTTCTTCAACATACTTTGAACAAAGGAGTTACGTATTTCGTCGATGCGCTCATCGGTGAGGAAGCCGCCGATCAGGGGCAGGCTGCGCAGCTCGGCAATCTTGCTGCCCAGGCCTTCGTTGAGGGCCTGCACCAGCAGGTCTTCAAAATCCATCTTGGACAGGCTCTCCACCACATCCTTGTGCTCCACCAGATGGCTGCCCACTACCCGGCCAATGTTCTTGGCCAGGTCCTGTTGACGCCGGCCAATGAGGCCCTGCAGCTTGAAGCCGAGGATGTTCACCGGCTTGATGGGCCGGAAGATCATCTTCACCGCCAACATGTTGGTGATGTAGCCAATGATGCAGCCCAGCAGGGGGATGGCAATCCAGGTGCTCAGGTTGGGATCCATGGGCGGCGCAGTATGGGCTAACTCCGCCCTGATTCCACTGGCTGGGCTAATTCTTGCTGGCGCCAGGCGGATCAAGGGACAGAGGATTCCCTGCCAGGCCCAATACTGCTTTCAGATTCCGGGTCTAGCGCCGGAGGCGTAGGTATTGATCAGTTGCAACATCCCTGAGGATGAGTTCAGTGCCATCAGCCCATACTACCCGCAGCTTGTCTACCCTTGTTGTCGACCCCAGGCCAAAGTGCACCTCCGAAGGGGTGCCCGCCAGATAGCTGTGACCGGCAATCACATCCCTTCGTTTGGTTACAGTGCCCATGGTGGCATAGACCTTGGCGCCGATGGCGTATCGGTCAGGGCCTAGCGTCACACCCAGCCAATGGCCTGGGTTGGTGCTCTGGTTTTCCAGCAGCCGCACCGGCTGACGCACGTTGGTGATCAGGAGATCCTGATCGCCATCCCGGTCATAATCAAATGCGATCAGGCACCGGGAGTCACCGGGTAGCCCCAGGGTTGTGCGGCTGAATTTGCCGCTGCCCTCATTGATAAAGCAGATGCTTGGCGTCTGGTATATGGGGGAAGTATCGCTTTGCGCCGTAAGAACGAACTCGTCAAAGCCGTTTACCGCCACCAGATCCAGGTCGCCATCATGTTCGAGATCCAGCCACTCCACCCCCCATCCCCAGTAGGTGTCGAGCAGGCTATGGTCCATGGCCTGGTCCACAAACTCAACCAGGCCCGACACGTTCTGCTGATTGACGTAGAAGGCATTGCCTTGAGAGTTGCCGAACTGTTTAAGGGGATCGGTGATGTTGGTGACGTACAGATCCAGGTCACCATCGTCGTCGAAATCCGCCGGTGCCACACCCATGTCATTGCCCACGTGCGTTGTTCCCACCAGGGCTGTGGCATTGCTGCATACGCCGGCATCGTTCCAAAAGAATTCGTCGGTGGTGTGGTCCAGCGCTACATACAGGTCGGGGTACTGGTTGTCATCAAAGTCGGTGAAGATGGCTGTAAAGCTATCTCGCGCCAAGACACCCAGGTTGGCAGAGGCCTCGGTTACATCAATGAAGACAAACCCGCCCTGGTTGAGGTAGAGGCGATTGGAGCCCGAAAACAGAGGGTTGCCACTCGCTAGTTCCATGCCCCAGTTGGTGACATAGATGTCCAAGTCGCCGTCTTTGTCGAAGTCCGCCAGGGCACAACCGGCACGAAGATGACCAACGGGCCGAAAGCCCGACCCGGCGGTCTTGTTGGTCCAGGTCCCATCGCCGTTGTTCTGAAAAATCTGACTGGGCAAACTGCCCACAATGCCTTGGTCGTCATTGATGAGTAGAAGGTCCAGATCGTCGTCATTGTCCAAATCGGCGAAGTGCGCGACCCGACCTAGCCCCAGGTCAGCTAGTGGTGTGATGCGCTCTGTTGGGGCATTTTCAGTGCAGCGCGTGCGCGACCGACTTTTTCGAGGATCTCGTCGGCGGCCTTGGTCCAAACAATCGGCTTCGGATCGTCGTTGTGGTTATCGATGTAGTCCATGATTGCTTTCTTGAGTTGAGGGACGCTGCGAAACGCGTCGCGCTTCAGGCGTTTTTGATCAAGATTGCGGAAAAACCCCTCCACGATATTGAGCCACGAGCTGCTTGTCGGGATGAAGTGCATGTGGAATCGCGGATGGCGCTTCAGCCACCGCTTAACAGGCCGTTGAAAAACTCCAAGTAGTTAAGCCGTGCTCCAATCCACGTACGTAGGGATAATATCCCAATCACGGAGGTGGATATTTCATGGCACTTGGCAAACGACGCGACAAGCAGCAAGCACTTTTGGTCTCGACGACCAATCTTCCCCGATCTCCAGGGCACCCGTTTTACGCGAAGCTGAATGAGCTTCTCAGCGAAGCGAAGTTCGATCACTATGTCGAATCGCTTTGCGAGCCCTACTACAAGGAAGGCGGCCGCCCTTCAATTCCGCCAGGCGTCTACTTCCGGATGCTGCTGGTCGGCTATTTCGAAGGTGTGGATTCACAGCGTGGGATTGCATGGCGCTGCAGTGACAGCCGCTCGCTCCAGCAATTCCTTGGGCTTTTGCTGACAGAGATGACCCCTGATCACTCCAGCTTGACCGTGATCCGCAAACGGCTGCCAGTAGAAGTGCACGAAGAGGTGTTTGCATTCGTGGTCAAGATCGCCAAATCCAAGGGCATGGTGAAGGGCAAGGCACTGGCCGTGGACACAACGACGTTGGAAGCCAATGCTGCAATGAAGTCCATTGTGCGCAAGGATACTGGCAAGGGCTGGAATGACTACGTGCGCGAGCTTGCGAAAGAAGAAGGGGCCGAAGTCCCAACGGAGGAGGACTTACGGCGATTCGATCGCAAACGCCGTGGGAAGAAGACCTCGAACAAGGACTGGGAGTCGCCCTCAGACCCCGACAGCAGGATCGCGAAGATGAAGGATGGGCGTACCCACCTTGCCTACAAGGCACAGCACGCGCTGGACACTGACTCCGAGATCATCGTCTCCGCGACGATCCACCATGCAGATACTGCTGACAGCGAGGCACTGAAAGACGGAATCATTGAGGCTCAGGCGGTGCTGATCAGTGCTGAGCAAGATGACCAATACAAGGCAGTTGTCGCCGACAAGGGCTACCACAAAGTTGAAACCCTGGCATGGCTAAGCGAGAGAGAGATACTTTCTTACATACCACAGCCGCGGTCACAGAACCGCCGCAAGTGGACGGACAAACCAGAATCGTGGCAGGATGCTTATCGAGCAAACCGTCGGCGTGTTGCAGGATCGCGATCCAAAAAGCTTCAGCGCTTACGAAGTGAACGAGTGGAGAGAAGCTTTGCGCACACCTGTGGGTCAGGCGGTGCACGCCGGACTTGGTTGCGCGGCATCGAGAATGTCAAAAAGCGGTACGTGGTCCATGTCGCTGCACGCAATCTTGGCACGATCATGCGTAGCCTGTTTGGAGTTGGGACGCCAAGGGGATTGCAGAGGGGCTTTGAGGGCTTCCTCAGCCGCGTATATGAGCTTTGTGGATCTGTTTGGCCCCAACCAGCTTGCTGGATCGCAATGACTGCCATTATTTTCCGCCATAAGAATCCCGGGGCAGAAAACGGATGTCTCGGGATCGACAATCTCCAAATCACCCCTTCTTCAACGGCCTGTTAACCTTCTCATGCTTGTGTGTGGCGTAGTTGTCGGCGATGACGTGCAGATCGAGTTCAGCTGGAGTTTGCTCGTCGATCATTCTCAGGAACTTGATCCACTCCTGATGTCGATGTCGCTTCATGCAGGTTGCGATCACTTCGCCGTGACCCAACTCGATCGCGGCGAACAAGGTGGTTGTTCCGTTCCTCTTGTAGTCATGAGTCATCGTGCCGCATCGGCCCTTGACCAGTGGAAGGCTCTTCTGGGTCCGATCGAGAGCCTGAATTGACGTCTTTTCGTCCGCGCTAAAGACGAGTGCATTCTCGGGTGGATTCAGGTAGAGACCTACCACATCGCGCAGCTTCTCTTCGAACCGAGAATCGTTGCTGACCTTGAACGTCTTCACCAAGTGAGGTTTCAGACCGTTGGCCTTCCATGTGCGGTGGACCATCGACTGCGTGATTCCCATCTCCTCTGCAAGGAGTCGCGTGCTCCAGTGTGTCGCGTTCGCGGGGATCTCTTGCGTAGTCATGCGGATGATCTCACTCTCAACTTCCTCGTTCGCACGGGGACGACCTCCCCGAGGAAGGTCCTTCTCTATACCAGTGAGGCGATGCTCGCTGAAGCGGTTTCGCCAACGCCCCACAGTGTGTCGCTTGACCCTCATCTCCTCAGCTATATCCGCATTCGAGTAGCCATCAGCGGCAAGAAGGATCATTCGGGCTCGCTGAGCTTGCCTCACCGAAATTCTCCGACTGCGTGACCAATTCGTCAGGGTGCTTCGCTCGCTCTTGGTAAGTTGAATCTCTACTGCAACGCGCATCGTCTTGCCTCCAACGATACCTACGCACCGCAAGCGTAGGGAGGCTTAATATAAAGGCCTACTAATTCTGCGTCATACCACTAGTTCCGGGGGCGTGTCTTCGGTGAATGTCTTGCTTCCCAGGTCAAGGTTGTTGCGGAACAGGCGATTGGGATGGCCTAAATATCCCAGGAGGTAGACATCCAGATCACCGTCGTCGTCGTAATCTCCCACCGCGGCGCCAGTGCCCATATTGCGTTGCATGATGGCTCTAAAGTTCGGGCTGTCGCTGGAGTTGTCATAGTAGGTTGGCCCGACCTTGCCGGTGAACAGCAGCTGTGCGGTGCTTGCCACATCGGTGAAGACGGGAATGGCGGGGGGAGTGGGAGATAGTGGGGGGGTCTGACCCGAATGGCCGCTGCAGTTGGCGCAGAGAAGCAGGAGTCCGATACCCGCTAGCCTGGGGGCTAGGAACTTGATGGAATGCATGTATACGAGTGACTGAGAGAGCTGAGGGGGTCGTTAGGCTACAGGTAACAGGGACCAGTGCCAGGGGCCCCAAGCCTCATGCCCTGTTCCGGCTCGATCAGGCGGCTGCATGGAGAGCGTCCTTGGCATCGCGTGGTTGGCATCGAAAGGAGTTAGGGCCAGATGCGGAATTCGCAGTTAGGAAATTGTCTGATGGCAGCCATTGGCCATGCAAACTCTGTCCTGATGCCACTGGCTGTGGTAATTCATATGGGTCGTGACAAAAACCAACCGGCATCAAGTCCAAAGTCTGCGGTCCCTGGGCGGCGGCTGTCTCGCCTTACAGGTAGAAGGGCCGATCCCAGAGACCCTGCCCGGGCAGTTCTTTATGTTGCGCACGGAAGAGCGCTGGCCGGTGTTCCTGCCGCGACCCTTCTCCCTCTATGACCGCGGTGTTGACGGCGAATCCGGCTCCTTCCTCATCAAGGCGGTGGGGCCGGGAACCCAGGCTCTGGCCCAGCTAAAGCCCGGCGATGAGCTGTGGCTGACCGGACCTTTGGGGCAGGGCTTCTCCCTGGACATTGAAAAGCCCATCTGCATCGCCGGCGGCATCGGTCTGGCGCCCTTCCTGCTCTTGGCGCGTCAGCTAAAGGCCCTGGGCAAGCCGCAGCCCCGGCTGCTGTTCGGTGGTCGCACAAAGGAGGCGCTGGCCGGCCGGGAAGACTTCGATGGTTTGGCGGACACCCATCTTTGCACCGACGATGGCAGCCATGGCTTTCACGGCCTGGTCACCAGCCTGTTGCAGGACCTGTTACAGAAGGGTCAGGTGCAAAAGGGTGAAACGGTGTTCTGCTGTGGCCCGGACCCGATGATGGATGCAGTGGCCAAGCTTTGTGCCGAGCAGGGGCTGCGTTGCTTCTTGAGTTTGGAGACCTACATGGCCTGTGGCTATGGCGTCTGCAACGGTTGCTCAGTAGCGGTGCAGGGCGAACGCTTCGGTGGTTGGCCCTACGCCAAGACCTGCATGCAGGGCCCGGTGTTCGAGGCCTGCGAGTTGGTGCACTAGCAATACACCCTTTCAGGGTACGGTCGTCATGGGCACTGCATTGGTGGCCAACTGGAAGGTGTCACAGCCAATGCCGCAAGCACCTGCGGTGTAGATCAGGGCTGCATGGTTCACCGTGATTCCTACCAGAACAGGCACGGGGCCAAGTGTTTGGATGTGGCCAGAAGCCTGACCATTGGCATTCAGGAAACCCTTCCATCCCACAAGATTGGGAGCGCCGCCACCTAAGTGGGTCAGGTTGCCCACAAAGGCGGTAAGGAAGTCAGGGTTCAGTGGAATGGTGACTCTTGGCGCCACGGTCACGCCGGGGCTTGCACCGCTGTCGCCAAGGTTGGTGAAGATCCAGTAGTTCTTCAAGGCATTGGCGGTGCCCGCATCCAGGCTCAGCTTTTGCACGCTGGCTGCTCCAACGGACATCAGGTGGGTGTCCGTTGTCAGGGGTAGCGGGGTGCCTGAGATCACATAGACCCGCCCATGAGTCGTCCACCTTGCTTGCGCTGGATCATCCCAGCGATACGCACCGACCACGATGTCGGGAGTGCCATCCAAGTTCACATACCCAGCACCGCTCACGGAGATGCCCAGAGAGTCGCCCTCATTCTCGCCATCGAATGAGTAGAGCGTCGTGCCGTCTTTGCCGGAATTTACATAGACTCGGCCAGCGTCAAGGAGCTCGTCGCCATTGAACCGAGTGCCGTCGGGATTCGAAATATGGCGGTATGCTCCTGCCACGATGTCGGGGGTGCCATCCAGGTTCACATCCCCGGCACCGCTCACGGAGATGCCCAGCTGGTCACCCTTATTCTCGCCATCGCAGGTCAAAAGAACCCTGCCGCCCTGGCCGGAAAACACATACACCCGACCAGCGTAAAATTGATCGTCGCTGTTAAAAGGAGTACCATCGGGATCAGGAGCGTAGCCAGCCGCCCCTGCCACGATGTCGGGGGCGCCATCCAGGTTCACATCACCGGCATCGCTCACAGAGCCACCCAGTTGGTTGGCAAAGGTCTCGCCATCGAAGGTCCAAAGTGTCGTGCTATCCTTGCCGGAATACACATATACCCGGCCAGCTGAGTACATCTCGTCGCCGGTGCGCCATGTGCCGTCAGGATCAAGACTATAGCCAGGTGCCCCTGCCACGATGTCGGCGTAGCCATCCAAGTTTACGTCGCCGGCACCGCTCACGGAGGTGCCTAGCAGGCCGTTGAAAAACTCCAAGTAGTTAAGCCGTGCTCCAATCCACGTACGTAGGGATAATATCCCAATCACGGAGGTGGATATTTCATGGCACTTGGCAAACGACGCGACAAGCAGCAAGCACTTTTGGTCTCGACGACCAATCTTCCCCGATCTCCAGGGCACCCGTTTTACGCGAAGCTGAATGAGCTTCTCAGCGAAGCGAAGTTCGATCACTATGTCGAATCGCTTTGCGAGCCCTACTACAAGGAAGGCGGCCGCCCTTCAATTCCGCCAGGCGTCTACTTCCGGATGCTGCTGGTCGGCTATTTCGAAGGTGTGGATTCACAGCGTGGGATTGCATGGCGCTGCAGTGACAGCCGCTCGCTCCAGCAATTCCTTGGGCTTTTGCTGACAGAGATGACCCCTGATCACTCCAGCTTGACCGTGATCCGCAAACGGCTGCCAGTAGAAGTGCACGAAGAGGTGTTTGCATTCGTGGTCAAGATCGCCAAATCCAAGGGCATGGTGAAGGGCAAGGCACTGGCCGTGGACACAACGACGTTGGAAGCCAATGCTGCAATGAAGTCCATTGTGCGCAAGGATACTGGCAAGGGCTGGAATGACTACGTGCGCGAGCTTGCGAAAGAAGAAGGGGCCGAAGTCCCAACGGAGGAGGACTTACGGCGATTCGATCGCAAACGCCGTGGGAAGAAGACCTCGAACAAGGACTGGGAGTCGCCCTCAGACCCCGACAGCAGGATCGCGAAGATGAAGGATGGGCGTACCCACCTTGCCTACAAGGCACAGCACGCGCTGGACACTGACTCCGAGATCATCGTCTCCGCGACGATCCACCATGCAGATACTGCTGACAGCGAGGCACTGAAAGACGGAATCATTGAGGCTCAGGCGGTGCTGATCAGTGCTGAGCAAGATGACCAATACAAGGCAGTTGTCGCCGACAAGGGCTACCACAAAGTTGAAACCCTGGCATGGCTAAGCGAGAGAGAGATACTTTCTTACATACCACAGCCGCGGTCACAGAACCGCCGCAAGTGGACGGACAAACCAGAATCGTGGCAGGATGCTTATCGAGCAAACCGTCGGCGTGTTGCAGGATCGCGATCCAAAAAGCTCCAGCGCTTACGAAGTGAACGAGTGGAGAGAAGCTTTGCGCACACCTGTGGGTCAGGCGGTGCACGCCGGACTTGGTTGCGCGGCATCGAGAATGTCAAAAAGCGGTACGTGGTCCATGTCGCTGCACGCAATCTTGGCACGATCATGCGTAGCCTGTTTGGAGTTGGGACGCCAAGGGGATTGCAGAGGGGCTTTGAGGGCTTCCTCAGCCGCGTATATGAGCTTTGTGGATCTGTTTGGCCCCAACCAGCTTGCTGGATCGCAATGACTGCCATTATTTTCCGCCATAAGAATCCCGGGGCAGAAAACGGATGTCTCGGGATCGACAATCTCCAAATCACCCCTTCTTCAACGGCCTGCTAGGTTGTCGTTAGCTCGCTTGCCATCGTGAGTCCACAGGGTCGTGCCGTCCTTGCCGGAATACGCATACACACGACCAGAATAAATGAGTTCATCACCGGAGCCCCAAGTGCCGTCGGGGTCAGTAACATAGCCAAATGCACCGGCGACAACGTCGTTGTAACCATCGAAGTTTACATCCCCAGCGTCACTCACGGAGGCTAACCAAGTGCGCGTGTGTTCGCCATCGCTAGTCCACAGTGTTGAGCCGTCCTTGCCGGAGAATGCATATACCCGACCGGCTTCAAGAATTTCATCGCCGGTGAGAGGGGTGCCGTCTGGACCCAAGGGATCAGGATCATAGCCATACGCAGCGGCCACGATGTCGGCATATCCATCCAAGTTCACATCGCCGGCACCGCTCACGGAGATGCCAAGGTAGTCGTTCTGTCTCTCGCCATCGAAGGTATGAAGCCACGTACCATCCTTGCCGGAGTACACATATACTCGACCAGCGGCGCCTACCTCGTCGCCAGTCCCGAGGGTGCCGTCGGGATTAGAGGAATTGAACTGTGCTCCGGCCACGATATCGGTGTAACCATCCATGTTCGCATCGCCGGCGTTACTCACGGATCTACCCAGCCAGTTATCCGACCACTCGCCGTTGTAATGATAGATCACGCTCTGCGACTGACCCATGGTGGACAGCAGGGTCATGGCCCCCAATAGTAGGATTGGAATGCCAAGGTTCTGAAGGGATGAGAGGGGGGATGAGTACATTCGGTGGCGCAGGAGCAAAGCCGCTCGCGGCAGAGGAAAGCGAAGTGCAGAACCCAAGCGAGGGTGTAGGTGTACGAGTGTTTCCTTCTGAACCTATTAGCCAAGCCAAACGGGGGCGTCACCTTGACCTGATCCTGAAAACGAGTCCAGCCGCTATGAGAGTCGGGTGCTAGAGCCCCGGCGTTGAATTGGATCAACTCCCCCTGGGATGGGGTGCTGAGGGTGTTTGTGGGGGCTGGAGGAGCTTATAGCGAGTTATAGGCACTTATAGCTGAATCTTGCTATACCTGCCTATAACTCGCTATATTCCCCCCATGGACCCGATCGACAATCCGTTTGCGCCTGGGGCAGGCTCACCGCCGCCGGAATTAGTGGGGCGCGACCCGGTTCTGAAGCAGGCGCGCGTGCTTTTTGGCCGGATCAAAGCCGGCAGAGCTGAGAAAAGCATGCTCCTGATTGGTCTGCGTGGGGTGGGAAAGACTGTTCTGCTGAATCAGATTGAGCGATTGGCTGAGGATGCGGGATACCGGACAATCTCGGTGGAAGCGCATGAAAACAAAGCGCTGGGTTCGTTGCTCGTACCGCAGCTGAAGAAACTGCTGTTTGAGCTGAATCGACTGGAGGGGACAAAGGAAAAGGTTCGCCGTGGATTGGCGGTTTTGCGCAGCTTCATCGGATCGCTCAAAGTGATGTATGAAGGGGTGAGTTTCGGTTTGGACATCGAGCCGGAGATCGGGGCCGCAGATAGCGGGGATATTGAGAGTGATCTTCCCAACGTGTTTCAGGCCATCGCAGAGGCCGCAGCGGATCGCGGGTGCTCTGTTGCATTACTAATCGACGAGATTCAGTATTTGACCAATAAAGAATTGGGGGCGCTGATCATGGCGATGCACCGACTCCAGCAGCGTCAGTTGCCCATGGTGCTGTTGGGCGCTGGGTTGCCGATCCTGCCGGGTCTGGCTGGGGAATCCAAGTCGTATGCGGAGCGGTTGTTCAGTTTCCCGAGCATCAGTGCGTTATCAGAGGCGGAAGCGGCCAAAGCCCTGCAAGAGCCAGCGAAAGCAGCGAGGGTTAAGTTCGATTCCAAGTCACTGAAAGAAATCTATCGGCAGACGCGCGGCTACCCTTACTTCTTGCAGGAGTGGGGGTATTTGGCATGGAATTCTGCTGAGGCTAGTCCGATCGGAATAGATGTGATCAAGGCCGCATCAAAAAAGGTGTTTGCGCGGCTCGATGAAAATTTTTTTCGTGTGCGCTTTGACCGACTAACACCCGGCGAAAAGAAGTTCTTACGGGCGATGGCCCAGCTTGGGGCTGGCCCGCATCGCATTGGTGACCTTGCAGAAGTCATGGGTGTCAAGGTCACTGGCCTGGGGCCAAATCGGGCTAAACTGATCAAGAAAGGGATGATCTACAGCCCCACCTATGGGGAGATTGCCTTCACTGTCCCGCTCTTCGACCGGTTCATGTTGCGGATCATGCCCGGCGACGATTGGCAGGAATGATCTGACCTGAAGCTTTTAGGAGCTATATTTAGTCCACGCCCGGCTCTTCGAAGATCAGGTCCAAGTCGACGCAGGCATTCCACAGCATCACCATGGCCTGGCGGATGTTCATCAAGGCGCAGGGTGCCAGGTCTTCGCGAGCGGACAATTCCTTCAGCTTACGGTAGAGTGCCAGGATCTCCTTTTCGTCGGCGGTCATCTCCTGGCCGAGCAGGTCTTTATTGTCTGTGTTGCTCATGACTGGGGCCTCAGGTCTTGTAGGCGCTTGGCCTTCAGTTCAAAGCGGGGTAGCTCCCCATGCCTGGCTAGTTCCAAATTGAAGCGCAAGCCTTCGTGGTTTTCCGCCAGGGCTTTGCCCAGCTTGGGCTTCATGGCGTCCCACAGTTTCTCGGCGCCGACTTCCAGTTCAACCTTGACGGTGATCTCGTCGCGCACGTTGTCCACCCTGGTGAGGATGATCTGGAACTCTTCGATCTCGGGGAACTCACGCACGATGGCTTCCACCGCCCGGGGGTAGACATTGGTGCCGCGCACCAGCTTCATGTCGTCCACCCGTCCCAGGATGCCGCCCTCATAGATGTCACCGGTGCGGCCGCAGGAGCAGTTGCTGTGCGGCACCTTCACCACCAGGTCCTTGGTGCGATAACGAATCAAGGGGATGAAGCCGCGGCCAAAGGAAGTGACCACCCGCTCGCCCCGCTCGCCGTAACCCACCGGCTCGTCGGTATCCGGGTTGAGCACTTCCTCTATGAAGTGATCTTCAATGATGTGGGTGCCGCCGGGTTGCTTTTCACATTCGAAGATCATGATGGTGCCAATCTCAGTCATGCCGGCGGTGTCGCCGCACTTGGCGCCCCACATCTCTTCGATCAACTGCTTGGTGGCTGGGATGCTGCCGGCGGGTTCGCCGGAAACGATCACCCGCCGCACCTTGGCTTCCTTGTGCAGGTCGATGCCCATTTGCTGGGCCGCTTGTCCCAGGCGCAGGGCATAGGTGGGGGTGGCGCAGAAAACCGTAGCGCCCATTTCGACGATCTGCTTGACCCGACCTTCCGTATTCATGTTGCCGGAAGGAATGACCAGGCAACCCATCTTCTCGCAGCAGTAGTGCGCGCCCCAAAAACCGATGAAGGAGCCGTAGGAGAAGGCGAAGAACACGGTGTCGGTGGGGCGGATGCCGAAGCCCCAAAAACCGTAGCACCACTGTTCGCCAATCCAGGCCCAGTCCTTACGGGAGTCCAGCACCCGCAGGGGTTGCCGACCACTGGTGCCGGAAGTCAGGTGGTAACGGATGGCGGCGTCCCGTGGGCGGGTGAGCAGGTCGCCGAACAGGGGTTGCTCCGCCTGGCACTCCATCCACTCCTCGCGGGTCATGAAGGGTAGCCGCCGGATGTCATCCAGGGTCTTGATCTGACCCGGGCTGACGCCTGCTCTATCGTAGATCCGGCGGTGGAAGGGGCTCTTGTTGTAGGCGTATTCCACAGACCGCTGCAGCTTGACCAATTGCAGGGCGCGCAGTTGGTCCTTGGGCAGGGTTTCGTTCTTGGGATTCCAGTAGTCGGGCCAATTGACCAATGTTGCAACACTCCTTAATTCGGGTGGACTCGGACTGGAAAATCTAAACCAGGGTGCAGGCCAAAGGTATCCCGGACTCGGCCGGGAATAGGCTTTCCTGCGGCATTTTTCATCCGAACTCAGGCCTCAAGGCAGGGCTGCCGATGCCAACAATGAAATGGGCGCATAGGCGCTTTGAATCGGCTAGCAAGCGAGCCTTACAGCAGGATTAGCAGAGCAGGGGAGCAGAGCGAGGGAATGGAACTCTTTTCAATCTTGGGCCTGGTGATTGCCTTCATCGGCATCATCGGTGGCATGGTGGTGGAAGGCGGCCACCCCGGGGCCTTGCTCTCCCTACCCTCCTTCATGATCGTGATGATGGGCTCCTTGGGTGCCCTCATGTGCGCCACTCCCACCTCGGACACGCGCAACGTGATCTGGGCCATCAAGTGCGTGTTCATCCCGCCCAAGATGGATTTCAAGGGCACCATGGACAAGCTCCTGGAATTGGCCAACCAGGCTCGCCGGGAAGGACTGTTGGCTTTGGAGACATACACCACAGCCAGCGACAGCGATCCCTTCATGGTGAAGTGCCTGGGGCTGGCCATCGATGGCAATACGGCTGAGGCAATTCGCGACACTGTCGAGACCGACATGATGATCAAGGAAGAAGACGGTAAGGCCGGTGCGCAGTTCTGGGCCAACTGGGGTGCCTTTGCACCTACCGTTGGTGTGCTGGGTGCGGTGCTGGGTCTCATGCACGTGATGGCCAACCTGGACAAGCCGGCGATGATCGGTCCCGGTATTGCTGTGGCCTTCGTCGCTACCGTGTATGGAGTGGGTTTCGCCAACGTGGTTTGCCTGCCTTACAGCTTCAAGATCAAACGCCAGATCCAGCATGAGCAATTGCTCATGTCCATGGTGTTGGAAGGTGTAGTGGGCATTCAATCCGGTATGGCGCCGGGCGCCCTGCGCAGCAAGTTGGCCGTGTTCGTGCATGGCCATGGGGCGGAGGAAGCCAAGTAGGCCGCGGCTCTTCCCATGGGCAAGAAGCATAAGCACGAAGAGCACCAGAACATGGAAGCTTGGGTTGTGTCTTATGCAGACATGCTCACTCTGTTGTTTGCGCTGTTTGTGGTGCTCTATGCCATTGGCGAGACCAAGCTGCGCAAAGCCAAAATCATCAAGGAATCCATTCCCTGGGCTTCCGACAACGAGAAGGGTTCGGGGCAGGCGCCAACCAAGGGCGTTCATAAGGAGGCCAATCAAAACCAAGGCCCCATTGATGATGCTCGGCCGCTGATCACGTCCCAATCTGCAGACATGCAGGACCTGATGCTGGAATCCCTGCCGGAGCAATTCAAGACAGAGACAGGTCAGTCCTTGGAGATCAATCAGACCAATGACACCGTCTCTTTCACCGCTCCTCTGTCTGCTTTCTTTGCGCCGGGCCAGGTAGGTAAGTTCAAGTCCACCAAGATCCAAGACACCGTGCGGGAGTTGGTGCGCAATTCACAAGATTTCACCGCCTATGTGCGTCTGCACATTGAAGCGCCCAATGTGGTCATCGGTCGTTCTCGCAGGGGTACCCTGGTGCGGTCAGTAAGACTCTGTCATCAGCGCAACGAGTTCCTGCACAGCTTTTTGCAGGGTATTGAGAATGTGGATGGCGGTCAGGTTCTTACCGAGTTTCGCCAACAGGGCTTGATGATCTACCCGCCGAACCATCCCGTGGGCCGCAATTGGGAAGACCAGGCTACCCTCAGCATTGCCTTTTCCAATCAGGGTGATTCATGAGCAAGAAGCACAAGGCGGAAGAGCATCAGAACATGGAAGCCTGGGTGGTGTCCTATGCGGACATGCTCACCCTGTTGTTCGCTCTGTTCGTGGTGCTCTACGCCATTGGTGAAACCAAGCTGCGCAAGCTGAAGATCGTCAAAGAATCCATTGCCTGGGCCATGAACAATGATCATGGCGATGTGAACTCACATAAGGACGACGAGTTTAGCTTGGGTGAAGAGATGACCGGTGAAACCCAGCAGTCCCCGGCCATTATTAGGGCCCAGCCTAAGGCCATGCAGAGAATGGTGATGCAAGCCCAGCAGGACTTCGAGAAGGAGAGCGGCAAGTCCCTGGAGATTGCCCAGAGCGAAGACACGGTAACCTTCTCCGCACCCCTGTCAGCGGTCTTTGTCCCAGACCAGGCTGGACCCATCAAGTCACGTAAGCTCACCGAGACCCTGAATGATCTGGTGAAGAATGCCCAGGGCTTTACTTCCTATGTGCGGGTGCGCATCGAAGCGCCCAATGTGGTCATTGGTCGGGCGGCCGATGGCAAGGAAATCCGCTCGGCCTATCTGTGCCACCTGCGGTTGGAGTTCCTGCACAACTTCCTGGTGAATGTGCGCAATGTGGATGCGGGGCAAATCCTCACTGAGTACCGGCAACAGGGTATGACGGTGTACGAAGCCGGCGATCCCATGCAGAAGGTCTGGGAAGATCAGGCGACCTTGAGCATCGCCTTCTCCAACAAGGGCAGGTAGCTGGGCGGTTACGTACCCAACAGGCTACGCGCCAGGATCAGCTTCTGGATCATGCTGGTGCCCTCGTAGATACGCAGGGCCAGACTGTCCCGCAGCAGGCGCTCCACCGGGTAGGCGGTGGTGTAACCCCTAGCACCGTGCAGCATGATGGCTTGGTCCGCGGCGCGGGAGGCGGCTTCTGTGGCGAATAACTTGGCGGCGGCCAGGTCGCCGGGGTTTTCTTCGCCCTGCATGCGTCGTTGCGCGCAGCGGTAGACCAGTTGTCTCGCCGCCATCAGTTCCATGCCCATGTCGGCGATGCGCTCCTGCACCATCTGAAAGTTCTTGATGGCTTTGCCGAACTGCTGGCGCTTTGTGACGAAGTCCAGGCTGGCTTCAAGTGCCGCGCGATGGATGCCCACCGCACCGGCGGCCACCGACAGGCGGCCTGCATTCAAGCCGCCCATGGCCACCTTGAAACCCTTGCCCTTGCCACCCATGACGGCGGCGGGTTCGACTTCCACGTCTTCGAAGATCAACTGTGCGTGACTGGATCCGCGGTGGCCGGTTTCCTGACCCTCCATGGGCAGTCGCTGCACACCTTCTTGCTCCAGGTCTACCAGGAAGGCGGTGATGCCATCCCGCCCCAGTTCCGGGTTGACGGTGGCAAAGACAATGGCCACCTGGGCGATGCCGCCGTTGGTGATCCAGATCTTCTTGCCGCTCAGGCTATAGCCGTCTTCATTGCCCTTGGCGCGGCAAGCAAGAGAGGCAACGTCGGAGCCAGCCTCTTCTTCGGTCAGGGCAAAGCAACCGATGCGTTCGCCGGCAATGAGCTTGGGCAACCATTCCTGCTTTTGCGTTTCGTCGGCGAACTGTTCGATGCACTGGGCCACCAGGCCAGTGTGCACCGCCAGAAAACCACGGGTGTTGCCGCAGACGGCGCCGATTTCTTCGTGCGCAACGGCCAGTTGCATGGGGCTCCAGCCTTCACCGCCAAAGCTCTTGGAGATGGGGCCGCCCAGGATTTTGGCGGCGGCAAGCTCTGTCACCGATTCTGTGCGGAACACCACCTCCTCATCAATGCGCCGGGCATGGGGTTCAAGCTTCTTGTGGGCGAACTTGCGAATGCCCTCGGCAAAGCTGCAGAGTTCCTTGGGGAGTTCCTGATCCGGATAAAGCAGTGCTGGTTTCATCGTCCCTTGAACTGTGGTTTGCGTTTTTCCTGCCAGGAGTTGTAGAACTCGCGGTGGTCGTCGGCACGGAGCAAGATGGCCTGTGCCTGGGCCTCTTGTTCGATGGCGGCATCCAATTCCATGTTGGCTTCGTTCAGCAGCAGACGCTTGGTCATGGCCAGGGCCAGGCCCGGTCCTTGTGCCAGACGGTTCGCCATTTCCATGGCCTTGTCCATGAGTTGGTCATGGGGATACACATGGTTGGCAAGGCCAATGCGCAGGCATTCTTGTGCGTCAATCTTGTCACCCAACATCAGCAACTCGCTGGCCACTCCGGTGCCCACAACCTTGGGCAGCAGATGTGCCGCACCCATGTCGGCGCCGGTGAGGCCCACCTTGGTGAACAGGAAGGCAAAGGTGGCCTTCTCCGAGAGCAGGCGAATGTCGCAGGCCAGGGAAAGCACGGTGCCGGCGCCGGCGGCGGTGCCGTTGATGGCGCCAACGATGGGCTTTTGCAACTTGCACATGTTGCGTACCACAGCACCAGTCATCCTGGTGAAGGCCAGGGTTTGCGCCATGTCCTGTTGCAGCAACTTGCCGATGATGTCGTGCACGTTGCCACCGCTGCAAAAACCCTTGCCATTGCCGGTGAGCACCACCGCCTTCACCTGGTCTTCATGGGCCAGATCCACGAACAACTGTTCCAGTTGGCCATAGATCTCAAAGGTCAGGGAGTTGAGGCTGTCCGGGCGATCCAGAGTGATGACGGCCACCCCAAGATCTGTGACTTGGAATTGAAAATCGAATGACTTGTCCATGATCTTGTCTGCCATCTGCTAAACGAATGCGGGTGGGTCTCTGTCCAGATCCCAAACGCAACCTTCGGGCTGTTCCTGGACCAGATGCAACACGGCCTGGGCCACTTCATCCGCCGAATGCAGGCGGCCAATATTGTTCATCTCACCCATCTTGGCCAGGGCTTGGGCTGCTGTTTGTTTGCCGCGGGCAGCAATGTCTGTCGCCGCCTTGCGGGTGATGTCCGTATCCACGAAACCCGGGCAGACCGCATAGGCCTTGATGTCGGTGCCGGCAATCTCCGTTGCCAGAGCACGGGTCAGCCCCACCATGGCATGCTTGGCACTAGTGTAGGCTGCGGTGTAGGGGAAACCCCGCAGGCCAGCACTGGAAGCCAGCTGCAGTAGGCAACCCTTGCCCCTCTTACGCATGCCGGGCAGCAGGGCTCGGATCAGACGGAAGGGAGCCTTGAGATGGAGGTCCAACACTTGTTCCAGTTCTGCATCGCTGGAGTTTTCCATCTTGTTGGTGGGGGCAGTGCCGGCGTTGTTGACCAACACGCTTGGCTCACCCAGGGTCTGTTGCACCTTGGACAAGATCTGCTGTGGAGCCAGGGGGTCCAGTAGGTCGGCAGCAATGGCCATGTTGGGGAAGTCGCTTTGCAGGCTGGCCAGATTCTTTTCCAGCTGGACCTGGCTGCGGGCGGTGAGAGCAACCGCATAGCCTGCCTGGGACAGGGCCTGAGCGATGGCCAGGCCAATGCCGCGACTGGCACCGGTGACGAGAGCAACCTTCGGGGATCCGGATGACATGGGTCGAAAAGACTAGGAGTCTGCCCCACGGGAAGTCAACTTAGCGTCTCCCAGGTGGCAGCTGGATAAGTCATTAGTGGGGCTGGGAAAACCCAGATCGTCCGATCCTACATCAATCTTGGGCCTGGGACCATGATGACGATTGTGAGGTGCTTCTTGGCCTGTAATAGCCCGATTCCCTCGGTTTTCACATCGCCAGCTTTCCATGCAGCCTTCTCAGGTTGGTTGCAAGACAGATTAGATCCCACTCACCGCTTACCTTCGCCATACCTCGCATGCTGAAGGACCGAAAACCGCTCACGTTTTTGATCCAACCAAAGACCGGCTCAACGATGTGCTTGCGTTTTCGGTACCAGCCCCGTCCGCACTTGGTCCCGAGTTTTCGCTTCATTCGCGCAGTAGCTTGGAGCTCTGAGCTGGTCTCCGGTCGTGCCTTTCCTTCCTTGCCCACCGAAACCAAACCGTCAATCTTGGCGTTTTCGAGGTGCTCGAAGTTTTCCTCGCTGCGGTAGCCTGCGTCCGCAAGCAGGCGTTCGATCGGCTTGCCGGTGTTCTCCATCGCTTGCTCGGCCATCGGAAGAAGTTGATCCGTATCCGCACCGTTGTCAGTGATTCCATTCGCGATGATCAACTGCTCCGTATTGTCGACAGCAATCTGGGCGTTGTAGCATTGCTCAAACCCCTTCGAGTCTTTCATAATCCGACTGTCAGGGTCTGTGAAGTTCTCTTGATCCTGTGGCCGTGGCTTGCCTTTGGGATGTTTCCGGTAGCGAGCCACCTGGAGATCACGACCCTCTTCCTTGGCCTTGCGGGCCTTCTTCTCGTCCTTTCGCTTGTCTTCTTCGGCCTTGCGTTCTTCCAAGCGCTTCTTTGCCTCCTGGATCACCTTCAGGCGGCTCTCCCGGTTCGCAAGCTCCTCGGGCAATTCGTCACCACGAAAGTCGGGACCAAACATCTCGTCCTCGTCCTTGTCGATCCCCTTGGCCATCTCGGTGATCCTGCGGACTTCGGCACGGAGCCGCTTCTCCTCGGATTTCATCCGCGAGTAGCTCATAGCCTTGCGTTTGCTGGCGTTCGCCTTCACCTTGCTGCCATCCACTGCCACGGTGCCAAGTTTGGCCAAGCCTGCCTCACAAGCAAGTTGCACTATCTGGACAAAGAAGCTCTCAAACAGATCGACATGCTCTGCCCGAAACCGACAAATCGTGCGGTGGTCCGGCATCTGGTTGGCTGCCAACACCCGGAAAGGCACACTCTCCTCTAGGTGCTTGGCAATCTTGCGAGAAGAGAAGATTCCGGTGCAGTATGCGTAGATCAGCACTCGCAGCATCATCCGTGGGTCGTACGGCAACTCGCCTTTGCCGCAGACGCGATAGCGATCAAGGAGATCATCTGTGTCAAGCGACTCAATGGTGTCGTGAATGTACCACGCAAGATGATCTTGGGGCAGCCAATCGCGGATTGACGGAGGCAGGAGGAACTGCTGGTTGAGATCTTGACCCTTTTTGAAACGCGCCATGCCTTCAATACGTACAGGGATGAGCCCAGGGCTTAATATTATTCCGATTTTAGAGGCTATTGGAGGCCGGATTCACAGCTGTCCCGTGGGACAGACTCCTAGCAGGCCGTTGAAGAAGGGGTGATTTGGAGATTGTCGATCCCGAGACATCCGTTTTCTGCCCCGGGATTCTTATGGCGGAAAATAATGGCAGTCATTGCGATCCAGCAAGCTGGTTGGGGCCAAACAGATCCACAAAGCTCATATACGCGGCTGAGGAAGCCCTCAAAGCCCCTCTGCAATCCCCTTGGCGTCCCAACTCCAAACAGGCTACGCATGATCGTGCCAAGATTGCGTGCAGCGACATGGACCACGTACCGCTTTTTGACATTCTCGATGCCGCGCAACCAAGTCCGGCGTGCACCGCCTGACCCACAGGTGTGCGCAAAGCTTCTCTCCACTCGTTCACTTCGTAAGCGCTGGAGCTTTTTGGATCGCGATCCTGCAACACGCCGACGGTTTGCTCGATAAGCATCCTGCCACGATTCTGGTTTGTCCGTCCACTTGCGGCGGTTCTGTGACCGCGGCTGTGGTATGTAAGAAAGTATCTCTCTCTCGCTTAGCCATGCCAGGGTTTCAACTTTGTGGTAGCCCTTGTCGGCGACAACTGCCTTGTATTGGTCATCTTGCTCAGCACTGATCAGCACCGCCTGAGCCTCAATGATTCCGTCTTTCAGTGCCTCGCTGTCAGCAGTATCTGCATGGTGGATCGTCGCGGAGACGATGATCTCGGAGTCAGTGTCCAGCGCGTGCTGTGCCTTGTAGGCAAGGTGGGTACGCCCATCCTTCATCTTCGCGATCCTGCTGTCGGGGTCTGAGGGCGACTCCCAGTCCTTGTTCGAGGTCTTCTTCCCACGGCGTTTGCGATCGAATCGCCGTAAGTCCTCCTCCGTTGGGACTTCGGCCCCTTCTTCTTTCGCAAGCTCGCGCACGTAGTCATTCCAGCCCTTGCCAGTATCCTTGCGCACAATGGACTTCATTGCAGCATTGGCTTCCAACGTCGTTGTGTCCACGGCCAGTGCCTTGCCCTTCACCATGCCCTTGGATTTGGCGATCTTGACCACGAATGCAAACACCTCTTCGTGCACTTCTACTGGCAGCCGTTTGCGGATCACGGTCAAGCTGGAGTGATCAGGGGTCATCTCTGTCAGCAAAAGCCCAAGGAATTGCTGGAGCGAGCGGCTGTCACTGCAGCGCCATGCAATCCCACGCTGTGAATCCACACCTTCGAAATAGCCGACCAGCAGCATCCGGAAGTAGACGCCTGGCGGAATTGAAGGGCGGCCGCCTTCCTTGTAGTAGGGCTCGCAAAGCGATTCGACATAGTGATCGAACTTCGCTTCGCTGAGAAGCTCATTCAGCTTCGCGTAAAACGGGTGCCCTGGAGATCGGGGAAGATTGGTCGTCGAGACCAAAAGTGCTTGCTGCTTGTCGCGTCGTTTGCCAAGTGCCATGAAATATCCACCTCCGTGATTGGGATATTATCCCTACGTACGTGGATTGGAGCACGGCTTAACTACTTGGAGTTTTTCAACGGCCTGCTAGGGCGCCAATGGCAATTCTGCGAAGAATTCCGGGAAGCCCAACGTAGGGGTTTCAGTCCAAACGCAGTTCGTACCGATACGGCTGTCAGGAAGAGGGAAGAGAGGGTCAAGTCCAATTGGCGGCGACCGTGGATTTTGCGGCCCGGTGTCTTCGGACCCCGGGCCGGGTCCTAAATGGCCCAGCCGGGCGGCCAGCCGCCCTGCCAGCCGCCCTGCCAGCCGCCCCTTCAATCCAGGCCCCAATCAAGGCCAGAGCCTGGAATGGACGATGGAGCCAGAAGTTGATAGCCCCCATGGCAAGGATGAAAATGGCTCGTACCCTCCCCCTGACCCTGATTCTCTCCCTGATCTCCCTGGTTCCCGCCGCTGCCCAAGGCCTTGCCACTGTGCCGCCGGGTTTCGAGCTAGCACCTGGCAATGGTGGCCTGTCCCTGCCGGCCCGCTGGTCCCAGGGCTTGATGCAGGTGCTGATGCGGCAGTCCACCCTGCCCACGGCCATGCAGCATCAGAGCCTGACGGGTATCCAGTTCCGGCGTCCCAGCTTTGCGGACGAACCGGCCTATGCGGGCAAAACCCTCTCCTTCACCCTGCGTCTGGCTTCTACCAAGATGACCATGAACCAGATCAGGGCGAACATGCAGGACAACCGGGATCTGGTGGCCAGCCAGTCCACCAAGGTCTGGAATCCACCCCTGGCCCATCCGCTTACGGATCTCACCCAGGTGGCCCGGGAAACCAACTTGAACCTGCCAGCCACCGGCCCCAACCTGCCTGGACAGGGGGTGGGGCAGCCCATGATCAACCTGCCTTTCAGTCAACCCTTCATGTTTCACGGCCCGGACCTGTTCGTGGAATGGGAGAGTGATGCCGCATCATTCACCGTGGATTCGGGCAACTGGGTGGATGCTATCTACCTGCAAAACCAGGGGGATGTGGGTCTGGCGGTGAATGTGGGCTATGGCGGCTGTGGCTCGGTCTCAGGTGCCGGCGCACCGCCCATGTTGTTGACTTCCCAGACCGCGCACCCACAGTTGGGCAGCAACGCGGTCATCCGCCTGGAGAATGCCCTGGCCAACACCGATGTGTTTTTCAATGTGGCTGCCGACTCGCTCCTGGACCAGACTCTGGGGGGCTCGCTCCTGGACTTTCTCGGCGCGCCCGGCTGCTACTTCTGGGTGGAGCCGCTGGTGGTGTTGACCCATAGCTTCCCCAGTGGTCCGAGCTCGGTGCGCCTGGCCACCGGCGCTGCCGGCAGCCTGAATGTGAGCCTGCCGGTGCCCGCTGACCCCACCCTCAGTGGCCTGCGTGTGGGTTTCCAGGCCTGGATGCAGGATCCCACCACCAATGTGGCGCAGTTGGCCACCAGCAATGCGGTGGTCTATTTCCTGGGCTCCGTGGGACTTAACAGCGATGCGGCCACTGTCATGGCCTATCCTCCCGATCCCAGCCAGCCCTGGCCGCCGGCTCCGCCCCTGATCAGCCCCTTTGGGGTGATGCGGAATACCGTGCCGCTGATGCAGTTTTCCTGGTAGGCCAGCTCTCTGGGCAAGGCAGGCTTGACCCGGGGGCTCGGCCCGCTACATTTCCCCGCCCGCCAAAGCGGCTGTTTCAGCCCGAACTGGCGCCTGGAAGTGAATCATGGCCAAGCCCAAGAAGAAGAAAGAGATCATTCATCTGGTGTGCACCGAGACCGGTGAGCGCAACTACACCATCATGAAGAAGGCCGGAACTCCCAAGCTGAGCTTGAAGAAGTACTGCCCTCGCTTGCGCAAGCACACGGTGCACAACGAGAAGAAGAAATAGCCTGAGGCTATTTCTCCATTCCCTCTAGCCGCTGTCGGTCAGCATTGCTGAGCTGAGGGAAGGCGAGCAACTGCTGCGCCAATTCTCGCACAGGTGCAGCAGCTCCCGAAGCATCCGCATCCGATCTGTTGGCCAGATTTTCCAAGGCCAGGATCAGATTACCCAGCTGGGGTTGATGCTGACTGGCTGCCGTTTGGATGGCGGCCTGCAAGTCTTGTCTGGCCGTTGCCATATCTGCCTTGGCACTGATGACCAACAAGGCTCGTGCGCGAACTTCCGGGTCAGGGTCTTGTCGCAAAGCCTGTTTTGCCAGGTCCACTCCTTGTGTGCCGCCTTGGAAGCCGGCCCCGCTAATGAGTTCAGCGCGAAAACCAGCTCTGCTGTTGGCAGCCAGATGTGTCTGGTATTGCTGTTGCAGAACTCCAGGTTGGCGTCCAGCCAAGGTCATGACCGCTGGCATGACCTGGCGTCCGGAAACCTCAGCCAGCCTGGCCAGGCTGCGCATGGCTTCTTCAGGGTCAAGCAGTTCCGCCGCTGTCTTGGCCAGGGCAGCAATCAGTTGGGAGTCTCCGCTTTGCATTGCCTCGGTAAGGATCTGTTCTCGGTACTCTGCGCTATTGGCCATCAAGTAGCGAAAGGCAGCCAGACGCCGGCATGGATTGGCATCGTCCTTGAACATCAGGGCCAGGCGTTCCAGTTCCCCTGACTGTCGGATTCCCTGGGCTTCCAGGTTGTGCCAAAGGGTGAGCAGGAGTTCGCTGGCGGTGGCTAGCAGGAAGCGATCTTCGGGCGCCATTTCCACTAGAGCCAGGATTTGGTGTTCCTCCTCCAGGCCCAGGTAGGGCTGTTGGATGAGCAGGCTGCCCAGCTCTTGTGCCAGCCATTCATCCTGGGGAATGTTGTTGAGGATGGCAGCCAGCAGCAAATGCAGGGCCTGGCCCTGACCATGTAGCCGCCACCGCTGGTACCGTCGACCCAGGCCCTTCTGGATGAATTGCAGGCAGAGAGTGCGCCTGACCGTGGTGGCTTTTTTAGTATCCGAGGCTGCCAGGCCAGTGATGGCCTGCAGGGCTTCCTCATCCGGTGCGGGTATTTTCATCCAGACCTGGGCCAGGAGTTCCTTGCCCTGTTTGTCCAGTTTCTTGGCCAATGCATCTTCGCCCTTCGCATCCGCTTCAATTATTTGCAGGGCAATGTGAACCAGTTGCTCCAGAAACGCGGCGAAGGTAATGGCGGGCTCGCTGGGAGAGTTCTCCGGCAAAGTTTGGCGTTGACCTGGATTGGATTGCTCTGCGCTAGTGGACGTGTCGTTGGATGGTAGCTCAGTGTCGGCTATCCGACTTGGGCTGGCAGGAGTCTGCTCCGGGATGGCGGTGTCATGCCCCAGGAACAAAAACAGTCCCAGGCCCAGCAATAGCAAGAGCAGGCAGGTTGCAACCAGACCTTTCATCGAGAACCTCGCACCGGTGCCCGACCTTGCACGGCTCCCTGCGTGGGCAGGCCAGTCTGTAGTTCCGGCTGCGGGTTGCGGAAGCGAGTAGAGCAGGAGACTTCGCGATAGTTCTGGATACCCGCAAGATTGGCCCGGCGGGTGATTTCGCAGCTGCTGCCCACGGGAATGAAGAACAGCAAATAGCGGTTGCTGCATTCAAACTCCAACATCAACACGGGGACGGTGCCTGCATCAACGGTGTAGAAGCCTTGCTTTGGGGTGGGCTTATCGTGGGGCGGCTCATAGATAGCGAAGGTGGGGCAGGCGCCGCCGTTGTTGCGCACCGTCACTCCGCCCTGTTGCAGGATGATGCCATCGCCGCACTTTCGCACCGGGCCATAGCTGATCTTGGACTCTACGCGCTGCACGCCTTGGTTCGGGCAGGGGTCCTGGGCTGGCAGATGAGCCAGCAGCAGGCAGCTGGCGGCGATGCTTGTGGCAATACTTCTGGCGATGGTTGTATGGATGTTCATTGGACTCTCCTTCTTCTGGTTTGCTTTTGGGCCGTTACCCAGAGGGCACCTCACCCTCCTGCTAAGCAGTGCCAGCAACCCACAGTCGTTACCTCAGCTACTTCTGCGCTTGCGTTCGCATCCAGGCGTAGGCTTCCTGGATGGCGGGGGCCACCGGTCCGTGGTGGTAGCCCAGTTCCCGTTCCGCTTTGGCGGAGGAATACCAGAAGTACATCGGTGCCATTGTCAGCATCTGCGCTGTCATCGGTGGCCGCAGAGGATGCACCGTTTCCACCAGGCGGGCGCCCACTGCCAGGCCACGCAGGAGTACTGCCGGCAAGCCAAAGCGCGGCGCCGGTTGACCGGCCTGGGCCAGGATGGTTTCCACCAGTTCCCGGCCATGCAGGTTTTCTCCCCCCAGGATATAGCGCTGACCGCGGCGCCCGGATTCCAAGGCCTGCAGGCAACCTCGAGCCACATCCCGCACATCCGCCACGTTGACACCGCCCGGCGGGGCGAAGGGAATGCGCCCCTTTTGCGCCGCATCCAGTAAAGAGCCTTCGGCCTTGCGGCGATCGCCGGGGCCAAACATGGAGGATGGATTCACCACCACCGCGTCCAGACCCCGTTGCACTTCTTCCAACACCGCCTGCTCCGCCGCCAACTTGGTGTGGAAGTAGGGCAGGTCATACTTATGCAAGGTGTAGGGGCTGTTCTCATCCAGCACCTGCGGATTCCGGCAACCGCCCACCGCCGCCACGCTGGACATGTGCAGGAAGCGTTGCACGCCTGCCTCCCGTGCTAGCCGGGCCAGCACCGCCGTGCCTTGGGCGTTGATCTGGAACATCCTTTGCCGGTCGGGCTTGCTGAAGGAAACCAGTGCCGCCAGGTGCACCACCAGGTCACAGCCCGCCAACCCTTCCGCCAAGGCTTCGCTGTTGGCCAGATCTCCAACAATTCGCTCATGGGGAATCCCCACCAGGTTCTCGCCGGGATTTCCAGGTCGCAGCAGACAACGCAGCTGGTGGCCTTGGGCGTGCAGCATTGGCAGCAGGGTGGCGCCAACGAAGCCGGTGGCGCCGGTGATGAAGACAGTGGCCATGCGATTTTCTTGTACCTCGCCGCTACCATCATCGCCATGCGTATCTTGCACACTTCCGACTGGCACCTGGGACACAGCCTGCATGGCGTTTCTCGGCAGCCGGAGCATGCGCAGTTCCTGCAGTGGCTGCTGGCCACCCTGCAGAGCTCCAGTGTGGATGTGCTGCTGATTTCCGGCGATGTTTTTGATGTGGCCAACCCCACCGCGGCGGCGGTAGGCATGTGGTTTGATTTCTTGGCGGCGGCCAAGCGCCAGCAGCCCAAATTGCAGATCGTGGCCATTGCCGGCAACCACGACTCCGGCCTGCGCCTGCAGTCGCCCCAGCAGCTCCTGCATCACCAAGGCGTGCATGTGTTGGGCACCCTGCGGGACGCCCAGGGTCGCTTGGATCCAAAGCGGCTGGTGATTCCACTCTATGATGCGGATGGCAGCGTGGCGGCGCACTGTGCTGCGGTGCCCTTCCTGCGTCCCGGAGATCTGAATCTGGGACAGCAGGATGACCTCATCGAAGGCGTGCGTCAGGTCTACCAGGAGGTGTTGCAGTATGCCCGTGAGCAGTTGCAGCCCAAGCAGGCTTTGTTGGCCATGGGGCATTGCTTCATGGTGGGCACCCAGCTCTCGGATCTGAGTGAAAGGAAGATCCTGGGCGGCAACCAACATGCCTTGCCAGCAGATATCTTTGCCGATGACCTGTGCTATGTGGCACTGGGGCATCTGCACAAGGCGCAGGCGGTGGCTGGGCGAGAGAGCATGCGCTACTGCGGCTCGCCCCTGCCCTTGTCCATGGCGGAAGCCAAGTACCGACATCAAGTTTGTCTGTTGGAAGTGCAGGCTGGCGTCTTGCAGAAGGTGGAGACGCCAAGCGTGCCCCGCAGCATTGATATGTTGCGCTTGCCGAAAAACGGCAGCCTGCCCCTGGCGGAGTTGCAACCACTGCTGGCGGCCCTGCCCGAGATGCAGCCGGGAGTGCCCCAGCCCTTTTTGGAATGCTGTGTGCGATTGGATGCGCCATGTCCGGACCTGCGGCAACAGGTGGAAGCATTGCTGCAAGACAAGGCGCCGCGCCTGTTGAAACTCAGCAGCGAATATCCCGGTGACCAGAAGCCCCTTGCTGCGCAAAGTCCTGCCAGCCAATTGCAAAACCTGCAGCCGGAAGATGTGTTCCTGCAATTGTACAAGAGCAAGCATGACGGTGAGGCTCCTGCTGCTCTGTTGGCTGCCTTCCATGATCTGCTGGATGATCTGCAGCAATCTGCAGCGCCCCAGATCGCCACTGCCGAAGGTGCACGGGAGGGGCAGGCTTGAGGATCCTGGCCATTCGCGGTTGCAATCTCACCAGCCTGGCGGGGGACTTCGAGGTGGATCTCTCCACTCCACCCCTGGCGCAAGCTGGCCTCTTTGCCATCACCGGCACGGTGGGTGCCGGCAAGAGCACTTTGCTGGATGCGCTTTGTCTGGCCCTCTTTGATCGTACGCCGCGTTTGGCGGATCGCGGTGGGGCGGTGGTGGGGCGCATGGATGAAGCGACTCACATGCGTCTGCCAGCCCATGATGTGCGCTCCCTCCTTCGCCGCGGTAGTACCAACGGTTATGCGGAGGTGGATTTTTGTGGTGTGGATGGTCAGAGCTATCGCAGTCGCTGGTCGGTGCGGCGGGCGCGGGATCGCAGCCAGGGTCGCCTGCAGGAACAGAGTTTGGAGTTGCTGTCTCTGGACACGCAGCAGCGAGTGGCGGGCAACAAGAAGGAAGTGTTGGCGGCGATTCGGGAACGCCTGGGCCTGAGCTTTGATCAGTTTCGTCGTTCGGTTCTGTTGGCTCAGGGCGAGTTCGCTGCCTTCCTGCATGCCAATGGCGGTGAGCGAGCCGAGTTGTTGGAGCGGATGACCGGCACCGCCATCTATGGTGAGCTTTCGCAAGCCGCGCACCTCCGCGCCGGTAAGGAAAAGCAGGAGTTGGAACTTCTGCAGGCGCGCCAACAAGAACATCACTGCTTGTCACTGGAAGAACGGCAACAGGCGCAGGCCTTGCTGGCCCAGCGCAACAAGGAGTTGGCAGGGCTACGCCAGGAATTGCAAGTTCTGCAAGAGGCGCACCGTTGGCATGTGGAGCGTCAGCGTCTGGAGAAGGAACGGCAGTTAGCACAGCAGAGTTGGCAACAGGCCAGCCAACAGGTGCAGGAGTTGCAGGCTCAAGGTCAAGCGGCCATGCAGCAACTTCAGGGCTTCCTGCAACAGGAACAACGTGACCAGGCCTATATGCAGGCAAGCTACCAGAAGGAAGCGGAGAGCTTGCAGGCCTGGCTGGACAACAAGCAAGACCACCGTGAGTTGGTGGAGCAGTGGCCCCGTTGGCAGAAGTTGTTGCAGCGTTGTCTCAGGGCGCAAGAGCAATTGGATCAACTGGAGCAATCGCGGCTGACGGCGCAGGATCAGAGCGAAACGGCGGCGGAGCAGTCGGCTCAACTGGCCATCCAGGTTGCCTCGGCACGTTTGGCCTGGGAGCAAGCCAATGGCAAGAAAGTGGCGGCGGCCAATGCCATGACATCCGACCTGACTACGACCTTGCAGGACCTGCGCCAGCAGTGCAAGCAAGGTGAACAGCACCTGCAACTGCAGCAAGCCAGTCAAAAGGCGACGGCAGCCAGCCATGTTGCCAAGCAAAACGCCGACGCCGCGAAAATGGCCTTGGCCCAATGCGAGCCCAGCCTCAAAGAAGCGGAGCGAGCTTGGCAGACCGCACAGCGTTCCTTGAGTCTGGCGGAGCATCGTCAACATCTGCTGGATGGCGAACCCTGTCCCTTATGCGGTGCCCTGGAGCATCCCTACGGGGAGGAGCAAGCAGACTCGGTAACCCATGCCCTGGAGGCGCGGGTGCAGGAATTGCGTTCCCAACAACATGCACTCTTGCAGCAACATGCCGCCGCCAACAAAGAGGTGCAAAGTCAGGAGCAGATCCTGCATGAACTGAACTCGCAACTCAGCAAGCAAGGCCAGGCGGTATCAGCGGCTGAGTTGGCCAGTCTGCAGCAGCAATTGGCCGACGACGAAGCGAAGTATCAACAGTTGCAGGAGACCATGCTGCTGGCGGACAAGAAGGCGGACTCGCTGCACCAGGCATGGTTGGGCAGCCAGGAACAGCTGCGGCTGTTGGAACTTGATCTGCAGCAGCAGACCAAGGCTTTGGAAGAATGCCAGGCCGACATGGACCTGCAGAGCCAAAGCCAGCAAGAGGCCATGGCGGAGCTGGAAGAGGTGCTGAACATGCGTTCAGCCTGGCAGGATAAGTTGCAGCAGGATCCGGGCAGCTTCATCGAAGCTCTGGCGGCGGAGGTGCAGCAGTTCCAGCAGCGTTCCCAGGAGTTGCAAACCTTGCAAGCACAGTTGGCCAGCCTGCTGCATGAGCAAAAGCTGTTGCAGTCCCTTGTCCCCGATCAATTGACAAGCCTGCAGGCCGCCTGCCGCGTCCTGGCAGAACGGAAGCAAGCGCCACCGGAATTGCTTGAGCGTTTGCAGGCCGAATCTCAGGCCTTGCAGCAGCGCCAAGCACAACTTCAACAGGCGCAGAGCCAGGCCAGCCATTGGCAGACCCTGTTGCAGGAAAGGGAGCGCCTCCTGCAGGCGCACCTATCGCAGGAGCCTCCTGGCCTGGATCCGGCTGGTCTGGATCCGGAAATGCATCTGCAGGCGCAGATGCAGGTCGCCCAGGCGGCAGTGGAATCCGCTGCCAGCCTGCACAGCGAAGTTCGCCTGCAGTTGCGCAAAGATGAGGATGCCCAGGCGGAACAAAAAGCCCTGCAGCCCAAGATCCTTAAGCAGCAGGAAGCTTGCCAGATCTGGCAGGCACTGAAGGAGCTCATTGGCTCACACGATGGCAAGGCCTTCCGGGTTTTTGCCCAGAGCCTCAGCCTGGATTGCCTGCTGGTGAATGCCAACCAGCATTTGCAAGACCTGGCGCCCCGCTACCGGTTGGAGCGGGTGCCGGATGCCAACATGGAATTGCAGATGGTGGATCTGGACATGGCGGATGAGCGACGCTCGGTGCGCAGCCTGTCCGGTGGCGAGAGCTTTCTGGTTTCCCTGGCTCTGGCCCTGGGCCTGTCGTCGCTTTCGGCCCAGTCCACGCGGGTGGAATCCCTGTTCATCGACGAGGGCTTTGGCAACTTGGATGCGGAAACCCTGGAGGTGGCCTTGGCCAGCCTGGATGCCCTGCAGGCCAGCGGCCGGCAGGTGGGCCTGGTCTCCCATGTTGCCGGCATGGCGGAGCAGATGGATGTGCAGGTGCATCTCAGCAAGGAAGCCGGCGGTCGCAGCCGCCTGCAGGTCTTGCACCGATAGCTTGCAGCCAAAGCATCGTATCTGAGCCATGGAAGCTGTACGCTTCGCCGCCATGTCCGAAGTGATTCACTCCAAGATCCAAACCTCCAGCCCGGAGTTTCAAAGCAACCGCGATCACCACCTGCAACTTGCCCAGAAAGTGCAAGATGCAGTGGACCATGTGAAGCAGGGCGGCGGCCCGGAGTCGGTGGCGCGGCACCACAAGCGCGGCAAATTGCTGCCCCGGGAACGCATCCAGCGCATCCTGGATGTGGCCAGCCCCTTCATGGAACTCTCCCCCCTGGCGGCCAACGGTCTCTATGACGATGCCGCCCCTGGCGCGGGCATGGTCACTGGCATTGGTCGGGTGTCCGGGCGCGAGGTGATGATCATCGCCAATGATGCCACGGTGAAGGGTGGCACCTACCTGCCGATGACGGTGAAGAAGCACATCCGCGCCCAGGAGATTGCTTTGGAAAATCGGCTGCCCTGTGTCTACTTGGTGGATTCTGGCGGCGCCTTCCTACCTCTGCAGGCCGAGGTCTTTCCCGACCGGGATCACTTCGGTCGTATCTTCTACAATCAGGCGCGCATGTCGGCGGCGGGTATTCCGCAGGTGGCGGTGGTGCTGGGTTCTTGCACGGCGGGCGGTGCCTATGTGCCGGCTATGAGTGACGAGAGCATCATCGTCAAGGGCAATGGCACCATCTTCCTGGCGGGGCCGCCTTTGGTCAAAGCAGCCACCGGCGAAGAGGTGTCAGCAGAAGATCTGGGCGGTGCCGATGTGCACACCCGCCTCTCCGGCGTGGCGGATCACTATGCAGAAAACGAAGAGCAGGCCTTGGAGAAGTGCCGCCACATTGTCAGCCACTTGAACACGGTGAAGCCTTCCCAATTGGCGCTGATGCCGGCGGAAGATCCAGCCTATGACCCGGATGAAATCCTGGGTGTGCTGCCGGCGGACATTCGCCAACCCTATGACGTGCGGGAGATCATCGCCCGTTTGGTGGACGGCAGTCGCCTGCATGAGTTCAAGGCCCGCTATGGTGCCACCCTGGTGACGGGCTTTGCCCACATCCACGGCAATCCGGTGGGCATCGTCGCCAACAACGGCATCCTGTTTTCCGAGTCGGCGATGAAGGGAGCGCACTTCATTGAGCTTTGCACCCAGCGCAAGGTGCCTCTGTTGTTCTTGCAGAACATCACCGGCTTCATGGTTGGGAGGAAATACGAGGTGGGGGGTATCGCCAAGGACGGCGCCAAGATGGTGCAGGCAGTGGCGACGGCACAGGTACCCAAGTTCACCGTCATCATTGGCGGCTCCTTTGGTGCTGGCAACTACGGCATGTGTGGTCGGGCCTACCAACCACGCTTGTTGTTCATGTGGCCCAACGCCCGCATCTCGGTGATGGGCGGCGAGCAAGCGGCGGGAGTGCTGACCACGGTGAAGCGGGAGCAGTTGGCGGCCAAGGGTGAAGGCTTCGACAAGGCTGCAGAGGAGAAAATCGCCCAGCCCATCCTGGAGAAGTATGAGCACGAGGGGAATCCCTTCTACTCAACCGCCAGAATTTGGGATGACGGCATCCTGGATCCTCGGCAAACAAGGGACGCCTTGGGCCTGTCCATCGCCGCTTCCTTGAATATGCCTATCCCTGACTATCGGGCGCCCGTATTCCGCATGTAGTCGCAGAGAAAATCGAGAGGCAGGCAGAACATGTTGGACCCTACACAAATTCGCATCCTGGGTGTGCTGGCGGAAAAGGCACTGGCGGTGCCGGAGACCTATCCCTTGACGGAGAACTCGCTGCTGGCGGGTTGCAACCAGAAGAGCAACCGGGACCCGGAGATGGGTCTGGAGGTGTTTGAGGTGCGCGGCGCCTTGATGAAACTCATTGAAGATGAATGGGTGACGGCCACCACAATGGAGGGCAGCCGGGCGGAGCGTTACCGGCATCGGCTGAAGGAGCAGCTGGACCTGGACGACCGGCAGTTGGCGGTGATGGTGGAGCTGATGGTGCGTGGGCCGCAGGCGCCGGGTGCTCTGAAGGCGCGGGTGGCTCGCATGGGTTTTCACGGCTCACCGGCGGAGGTGCAGGCGGTGTTGGAATCCTTACGGGCCAGGTTGCCGAAAGCCTTGGTGCAGCAGTTGCCGCATCGGCCAAGGGAACGGGACCAGCGTTGGGGGCATTTACTGGGGGATGAAGCCGATCAGGTTGCAGTGGTGCAAGAAGCCATGCCTTCTCCTGCGCATTCTACCCCAACACCTGCAGCCAAGCCCTTGCCGCACCTGCAGCCGGCTCCAGTGGCAGAAGTTTCAGCCGCGCAGGAGCCGGACTTGCAAGAACGAGTGACGGCTTTGGAGGAGCAGGTGCAAGAGCTGCAGGTAGAGTTACAGCGCCTGCGTCGGGACCTGGGCGCCTGACTTACATGCCGTCAGAACGCTGGGCGTCGGCTTCCATGACCGCTGCCTCTGCTGGCTTCCGCAAGTAAACCCAGACATGACCGATCCTATCGGTTGTAGACCTCTTGTATTTACCAAGGATAGCCCCCTGAGCTCCTGCCCCACTTTCCAGGGCTCGGTATTCTTCGCTATTTTTATGCATGCTGCTTAGCTCTGTGTGCAGGTCAAGCTTTTGCTGTTCGTTCAGTTTCTGACCATTAATCAAGCCAAGTTTCACCATGAAATCTTGGCGGACATCTAAATCCAAGCGGTCCATATCATGAATGGCTTTATTAATGGCTGTAAGGGCGCCATCAATTTCGCTGCGTTGAGCCTCAGTGATTTTCTGGTCTGTATCCAAGACCTCACGATAATCAAAGACCTGGCGATAATCCCCCAGCAACAAATCCAGGTGGCCATCTTCGTTCCAGTCTGCCACGCAGACCTTTGCCCGGATCCCGGGCCCGTCATTTGGGTTCTTGGGGTTGCCTTTGGCTACCAGTGTCTTGCCTGTCGCCAACTGTGGCAGACCTTGTGTAGCGGTGTTACGGAAGAGGGTGACAGTGCCTTCCTCATCGCCCACAATCAGGTCCAGATAGCCATCCCCATCCCAGTCCGCGACACATGGACCTGCTTCCCTTAATACGTAGAGAGGTTTGTCGCCGGCCTTCAGGTGTATCGGGATCCCGAATACCAGTGCCTTTCCTTCGCTCTCATTGGCAATCCAGTGCACCTCTCCTTTGATGTTGCCCACAATAAGATCCAGGTCTGCATCCCCATCCCAGTCTGCGGCAAATATCGTGGTAGTGGTGCCCGCATTCAGGCACTTGCCACTCTTGTCTTTCAGCGCCTGGCGGCTGTTGAAAGTGCCATTAGCATTGCCAGTAAAGAGGAAAAGGTCGCCGGGGGTCCAGGAGCCGGAAATGATATCTTGTATGCCGTCACCATTCAGGTCCACCAACTGCGGACCAAAGCCAATGCATCAACCAACGGGCACTGTGCCGGCGGTGCCGCCGGCCTGAAAGTAACGGAAGTGCTCGAACTTAGGTTGACCCACCTTGCCTACGTTTTTGTAGATCCGCAGGCCTGCATTGCCTTCCTTTTCCACGGTGTCTGGTTTGCCAAATTGACCAACCAGCAAATCCTGCAGGCCGTCGCCATCCATGTCTACCAGGAAGGGAGCAGCGTGGCCAAAATCAACGTTGATGGGTTTGCTGCCACAAAGAACTTTGAAGGGGTCTTGTAGCTCGGGACTTTGTTGGCCCTCATCCTGCGCGCCGAGGGGGGCCAAGAGAATGATGACTAGAGAGATGGATAACGATGTTTGCATGTTGATTTCCTCGCTTGCATTACTCAAAAACGGCGCAAGGACCAGGTTCCATTGCAGAAGTCCTGATCCTTGCAGTAGTCGAGGTAAAGTCTCGACTGTGTCTTCTTGACTAAGCCCTATGGCGTTGTCGTCATCGGCACCCAGTTGGTGGCCAACTGGAAGGTGTCACAACCAACACCACAGCCATCCGCCGTGTAAACCAGGGCGGCATGGTGCAGGGTGATGCCCAAAGGCGCAGGCGTTGGGCCAAAGGTGTTCAGGGAAGGGAAAGCCTTGCCAAAGCCATCCAGGGTGCTCTTCCAGCCGGCAAAGGTGGGAGCGCCACCACCCAGCTGGGTGAGACCAATGACAAAGCTGGTCAAAGGATCTGGCTGGTTCAGGGGGATCACCACGCCAGGGGCCATGGTGACACCGGGGGTATCGCCACTAGCAGCAAAGCCGGTGAACAGCCAGTAGTTCGCCCCAGCATTGGCCACACCAGCATCGATGGTCATGGTCTGGGAATTGGCCACGCTCAAGGACAACAGATGCTCGTCCGCCGTAAGCGACCGCGAAGCGAAGGAGATCACGAGGACACGGCCCTCGTCAATGCTGTCATCACTAACATCGTCAGCGGTGCCCACCGTGCCATCCGGACCGGGTGCGGGGTCTTTGATACCGTCCGCTCCAAAGAAACTGGAAGCCCAGCGTGACCCACCGGCGACGATTTCGGAGATACCATCACCGTCCACATCGCCGGCATTGCCTACGGAACTACCGAATCCTTCACCTGCGCCGAACCAGTAGCCGTACGTGAAGTAATTACCCAAGAATTCGCCATCTACATCCATAAGCGAAGTGCCGTCCTTGCCTGACAATACACTAACCCTACCATTTTCTGTGATCTCGTCACCGGTGTTGTTGGGGAAGCCACCGGTGCCGTCGGGGCCCAGTTCATCGACATCGTATCTCCTGGTACCAACGATGACGTCACCGCGTCCATCGCCGTCCATATCGCCGCCGTTGGCAACGGATGAACCATGGTTAAAAAGCCTGCCCGTGCCATCGCTAGTCCATAGCACTGTGCCATCCTTGCCGGAAAGCATATACACACGACCAGCGTCACCTAATTCGTCGCCGTTGCCCGGAGTGCCGTCGGGATCCACGTCATACCAAACCGCATTAGCCACGATGTCGGGGCAGCCATCAGCGTTCAAATCGCCGGCACCGCTCACTGCTTGACCCAGGATGATACGGGTGTCCTCACCCTCATGGTAGTAGATTACGCTTTGGCTCGAAACCAGCGTGGGAAGCAGGGTCATAGCCCCCATCAGCAGGGCTGGGACGCTCAGGCCCTTAGAGGGGATGAAATTGGAGATCATAGAATGGGTCATGGTGCTTACGCCTCCTGGCGCAGGGGGAACAGGGGAAGAAATCCTCATCAACACTCGTGATGACGAGGAGAAAGGACCCGCTTGCAGTGCCGCCGAAGCGGTCGCAGGAAGATCCACTGATCCCTTCTGGGCCACGACTGACGCCGTAGCCTTGGGGGAAAGTTCATCAAAGGTCACTTGTCCTTCATCGGGTGCCAGCAAGGACACCGCCAGGGCGGCTGCCGTCAGGGTTCCGGCAGCGGTCCACAGACTCAGAGCCAATACCGACGAAGAACTCGCTGCAGCTTGCACAGCCGAAGCCTTGGCTATCACCACTTCACGCATGGCAGTGAAGCCTTGTGCCGGCGAGGTCAACACCGCAGCACCTGCGATGAGGCTGGCGGGTAGGGCCTCGCGCAGCATGGCCAGGCCGCGGGTAATTTGTTTTCGTACCGTGGCTGCTGGTCGATTCAGACTCAAGCCAATCTCTTGGGCGGAGAGTCCGTAGCGCAGGTGGAAGTTCAGCACCGGCTGGTAAACCTCTGGTAGCTTGGCAATGGCTTCCGCCACCTTGTCGGTGAGTTCTTTGGCCTGCATTTTCTGCAGTGGGCCATCACCTGCTTCCGCTGATTTCTCCAGCGCCTCTTCCATGTGCGTGAAGCGACCCATGGAACGGCGTTTCAAGTGGGCACAGTTCACCAGGATGCCGATCAGCCATTGCAGTACCCGGCTTCTCTTCGGGTCGTAACGTTCCCGCCGTTCGATGGCCGTCAGGAAGGTGGCCTGCACCAGGTCGTCAGCCGTGTTGCTGTCCGGCACAAGGTAATGCGCCATCCGCTCCAGGGCCGGTGCCGTGGCATCAAAAACCTGGGCCATGGCATCCGAGTCACCGGTCTTTTGGAAGCGAACGAAGGCCTGATCTATGGGGGAGGTAGGCATGGCACCCGTATCAACATGGGAGGCGAGATTTGGGACAGCTTAGTTGAAAAAAATACCCTGCGCGCGTTTCACGGCGTCGGTAGGCCTTTCATTCGGCTGAACGCAACTGGTCTCTCCTGGTGGTCCATCCTGGCTAGGGCACATTGCCATATCCTCCTGCTAGATTCTGGATTAGCGTCTGCCACCCCATGTCCTCATCTTGGCAACACGAGCTCCGAGCCCTGATCAAGCTCTCCATACCAGTGGTCACCGTGCAGGTGGGCATGGTCAGCCTGGGCTTCGTGGATTCTCTCATGGTGGGTCAGATTTCCGGCGAAGCCCTGGCCTCCGTTGGCCTGGGCAACTTCATCAGCTTCATGGTGATGATGTTTGGCATTGGCGTGCTCATGTGCCTGGACCCTTTGTTGTCCCAGGGTGTGGGGGCCAAGGACATGCCCTCAGTACAGCGCAACCTGCAGCGGGGTTTGCTGCTGGCAGTTGGGCTGAGTGTTCCCCTGGCTTTGATCTACATGTGCAGCGGGCCTGCCCTGCGACTCTTGCGCCAACCAGTAGAAGTAGCGGCGGTGGCCACCGACTACGTGTGGATCCTCATCCCCAGCATCCTGCCCTTCTTGTTGTTCATGGTGTTTCGCCTGGGGCTGCAGTCCTTCTCCCGCGTGGCGCCCATTGTCTGGACCATAATTCTGGCCAATGCCTGCAACGTGCTGCTGAATTGGTTGTGGATCTACGGCCACTGGGGTTTCCCAGCCTTGGGTGTGCTGGGTTCAGCTTGGGCGACCCTGGTTTGTCGTTGGTGCATGGCCCTGGGTTTGTTGTGCCTGGGTTGGCGCACCCTTGGGCCCTTGCTGCGACCCTGGCAACGGCAGTGTTTGGATCCCGCCGCTTTGCTGCGCATGCTGCGCCTGGGCACGCCCATTGGCCTGCAACTCATCCTGGAGTTTGGCGCCTTCGGTAGCACACTGCTGATGATGGGTTGGTTTGGTGCCACTCAGTTGGCTGGCCATCAAGTTGCCATCCAACTGGCTTCCCTCTCCTTCATGGTGCCCCTGGGCATCGGCTTTGCTGCCGCCGTGCGGGTGGGTTATGGCATTGGTCGTGGGGATGGGGCGGCCACTCGCGCAGCGGCGGCCAGTGCCTTGGCCTTGTCTACCCTGATCATGCTGGGCTTCGCCACCCTGTTTCTGTGTTGGCCCGGACCCTTGTCCCGCATGTTCACCGCAGACGAAGCTGCCTTGGCGGTGGCCGTGGTCCTGGTGCCGGTGGCGGGTTTTTTCCAGGTGGTGGATGGTCTGCAGGCGGTGGCCGGCGGCATCCTGCGTGGTATGGCGGATACCCGTGGACCCATGCTCATCAACCTGGTGGGCTTTTGGATCATCGGTCTGCCGGTGGGTTACTTGCTGGGTTTTCCAATCGGCATGAGGCCAGAAGGTCTCTGGTGGGGCCTGGTGGTGGGTCTGGCGGTGGTGTCCGTGCTGTTGCTGCTGCGCATGCGCCTGCGAATGCAGGCAGAAGTGCAGCGTACCAGTGTAGATGAAGGGCCTGGCTAGCAATTTTCGGTTGCAGCCATTCCCTGGCAGTTCACCATGGGCAGTCCATGAACAAGCTAGAGACCTTGGAAGTGCAACGTGAGGGAGCTGTCCTGCATGTGCGCTTGAACCGCCCCGAAGTGCGCAATGCCTTCAACGGCGCCGTGGTGCAGGAATTGCAGCAGGTGTTCACCACCTCGAATCCCTGAAGACATGGCGAGAGAGCTTCGAGAAGCGCCCAGATGAGGTCTGCGCATGAATGAAAACCAGTACACCGAATGGAAAGAGTCCTGGCGTGACGAATACCTTAAGTGGCTTTGTGGCTTCGTCAACGCGCATGGCGGTGTGCTGGATGTCGGCCGCAACGACGAGGGGCAAGTGGTGGGCCTCGAGGGCGCTGTAAAGCTGATGGAGGAGTTGCCGAACAAGCTGCGCGACCTACTCGGAATCGTCGGCGACATCAACCTGTTGGAGGAGGACGGAAAGTCGTACCTTCGGATCGTGGTAGAGCCGTATCCGGTGCCGATCAGTTACCGTGGCGAGTACCATTATCGCAGCGGCAGCACCAAGCAGGTACTCAAGGGCGCGGCCCTCGACCGCTTCCTGTTGGGCAAGATCGGCAAGCGCTGGGACGGCGTGCCGCTACCGGGAGTTGGGGTTGCGGACTTGGATGCGGCAGCTCTGGCCAGGTTTCGTGAGCGAGCGATGCGCAGCCAACGTCTCGGACCAAATGATCTAGGCGAGGACGATACCGGGTTGCTCGGGAAGCTACGGCTAATGGAAGGCCAGTACCTCAAGCGGGCTGCAGTCTTGCTGTTCCATCCCGATCCTGAGCGCTTCTTTACAGGTGCTGCCATCAAAATTGGCTACTTCGCGAGTGACTCCGATCTGCGCTATCACGACGAGGTGCAAGGTGATCTGTTCATGCAGGTCGACAAGACCATGGACCTGCTGCTGACGAAGTACCTGAAGGCCACCATCAGCTACGAGGGGATTCAACGGGTCGAGAGTTACCCCATGCCGGCGAGTGCGTTGCGGGAGGCGCTGCTGAATGCCGTTGTCCATCGTGACTATGCGGTTCCCGCTCCGATTCAGATTCGCGTCTATTCGGATCGCTTGGTGATCTGGAATCCGGGCGAACTGCCTGAGAACTGGTCGAGCGCGAAGTTGATGGGCGAGCATCCCTCGGAGCCCTACAACCCAGATGTCGCCAACGCCTTCTTCAGGGCTGGTGAAATCGAGGCTTGGGGGCGGGGCATCCAACGGGTGTTGGATGCATGCCGCGAGGTTGGGACGCCGGAGCCAGAGGTTCGGGCGGAGCCCAGAGACCTGTGGTTTGAGTTCCCTTTCTCCTCCGCGTACCTCGCCAGTCTTGCTGCGGAAGATGGTCGCTTGGTTTTGGGAGGAACTCCCCAAGAAACTAGGGAGAAAACTAGGGAGAAAACTAGGGAGAAGGTCCTTCGCTTGATCAGGCAGCAACCTTCCATCACGACGAAGGAGCTTGCAGAGGAAATCGGTATCACTGCCAAAGGTATTGAATGGCAGCTCAGCAAGCTCAAGGCCGGGGGGGCGCTTCGCCGCATTGGGTCCGACAAGGGCGGGCAATGGGAAGTGCTGGAGGTTGACCATGAGTAAGGGCCGGCCAGCACGAGATCCGGACCCAGCGGCGCGTGCGCCTGCGAATGCAGGTAGAAGTGTAGCGCGCCAGTGTAGATGAAGGGCCTGGCTAGCAATTTTGGGTTGCAGCCATTCCCTGGCAGTTCACCATGGGGAGTCCATGAACAAGCTAGAGACCTTGGAAGTGCAACGTGAGGGAGCTGTCCTGCATGTGCGCTTGAACCGACCGGAAGTGCGCAATGCCTTCAATGGCGCCGTGGTGCAGGAATTGCAGCAGGTGTTCACCGACTTGAACGACGATGCGCAGACCAGAGTGGTGGTGCTTTCCGGTAACGGCAAGAGCTTTTCCGCCGGTGCTGACCTTGCTTGGATGCAAGACCAAGCCACTTTGCCCGAGTCAGAGAACCAAGCCAGCGCTGCGCAGATGGCCGGCATGTTTCTGGCCATTGCCCGTTGCAAGAAGCCAGTGGTTGCGCGCATCCATCGCCATGCCCTGGGTGGTGGCACCGGACTGACTGCAGCAGTGGACATTGCCATCTGCAGCGAGGACTGCTTGTTCGGTCTCACCGAAGTCAAGCTGGGCATTGTGCCGGCGGTGATTGGGCCCTTTGTCATGCAGAAGATTGGTGAAGGTCGGGCGCGCACCCTGTTCCTGACTGGTGAACGCTTCGATGGCAAGGAGGCGGAACGCATTGGCCTGGTCTACAAGGCGGTGCCGGAAGCACAGTTGGATGCGGCGGTGCAAGCTGCGGTAGAACAACTGCTCAGTTCCGGCCCGGCGGCAGTGGCCAGCGCCAAGGAACTCATTCGCAAGGTGGCACCTCTTTCCCTGGAAGATGCCATTCCGGTGACTTCCCGCTGGATTGCCGCCCTGCGTGCTACACCGGAAGCCAAGGAAGGCATGAGCGCATTCTTGGAGAAGCGCCAGGCAGGATGGATTTCATGAGGTGGTTCCTTGTCTTGTTGACTTTGCTCTTTATCTGGGCCTGTCAGTCAGCGCCACAGATAGAAGAGGCTGCCTTGGCCAAGCGAGCCGAGAAGCTGGTATCCATGGCATTGGATCAGGGCCAGTCCTACGCCTTGCTCACCGATCTGTGTACTACGGCACCGCATCGCCTGTCTGGTTCGGCTGGCGCTGATGTAGCAGTGCAGTGGGGCAAAGGCATCATGCAGCGCCTGGGTATGAGCAACATCAAGTTGGAGAAGGTGATGGTGCCGCATTGGCGGCGGGGTGAAGTGGAAGAGTTGCGCCTAGGAGTCTGCCCCACGGGAAGTCAACTTAGCGTCTCCCAGGTGGCAGCTGGATAAGTCATTAGTGGGGCTGGGAAAACCCAGATCGTCCGATCCTACATCAATCTTGGGCCTGGGACCATGATGACGATTGTGAGGTGCTTCTTGGCCTGTAATAGCCCGATTCCCTCGGTTTTCACATCGCCAGCTTTCCATGCAGCCTTCTCAGGTTGGTTGCAAGACAGATTAGATCCCACTCACCGCTTACCTTCGCCATACCTCGCATGCTGAAGGACCGAAAACCGCTCACGTTTTTGATCCAACCAAAGACCGGCTCAACGATGTGCTTGCGTTTTCGGTACCAGCCCCGTCCGCACTTGGTCCCGAGTTTTCGCTTCATTCGCGCAGTAGCTTGGAGCTCTGAGCTGGTCTCCGGTCGTGCCTTTCCTTCCTTGCCCACCGAAACCAAACCGTCAATCTTGGCGTTTTCGAGGTGCTCGAAGTTTTCCTCGCTGCGGTAGCCTGCGTCCGCAAGCAGGCGTTCGATCGGCTTGCCGGTGTTCTCCATCGCTTGCTCGGCCATCGGAAGAAGTTGATCCGTATCCGCACCGTTGTCAGTGATTCCATTCGCGATGATCAACTGCTCCGTATTGTCGACAGCAATCTGGGCGTTGTAGCATTGCTCAAACCCCTTCGAGTCTTTCATAATCCGACTGTCAGGGTCTGTGAAGTTCTCTTGATCCTGTGGCCGTGGCTTGCCTTTGGGATGTTTCCGGTAGCGAGCCACCTGGAGATCACGACCCTCTTCCTTGGCCTTGCGGGCCTTCTTCTCGTCCTTTCGCTTGTCTTCTTCGGCCTTGCGTTCTTCCAAGCGCTTCTTTGCCTCCTGGATCACCTTCAGGCGGCTCTCCCGGTTCGCAAGCTCCTCGGGCAATTCGTCACCACGAAAGTCGGGACCAAACATCTCGTCCTCGTCCTTGTCGATCCCCTTGGCCATCTCGGTGATCCTGCGGACTTCGGCACGGAGCCGCTTCTCCTCGGATTTCATCCGCGAGTAGCTCATAGCCTTGCGTTTGCTGGCGTTCGCCTTCACCTTGCTGCCATCCACTGCCACGGTGCCAAGTTTGGCCAAGCCTGCCTCACAAGCAAGTTGCACTATCTGGACAAAGAAGCTCTCAAACAGATCGACATGCTCTGCCCGAAACCGACAAATCGTGCGGTGGTCCGGCATCTGATTGGCTGCCAACACCCGGAAAGGCACACTCTCCTCTAGGTGCTTGGCAATCTTGCGAGAAGAGAAGATTCCGGTGCAGTATGCGTAGATCAGCACTCGCAGCATCATCCGTGGGTCGTACGGCAACTCGCCTTTGCCGCAGACGCGATAGCGATCAAGGAGATCATCTGTGTCAAGCGACTCAATGGTGTCGTGAATGTACCACGCAAGATGATCTTGGGGCAGCCAATCGCGGATTGACGGAGGCAGGAGGAACTGCTGGTTGAGATCTTGACCCTTTTTGAAACGCGCCATGCCTTCAATACGTACAGGGATGAGCCCAGGGCTTAATATTATTCCGATTTTAGAGGCTATTGGAGGCCGGATTCACAGCTGTCCCGTGGGACAGACTCCTAGAGGGCAAGGCAGCAGGCGGAGATGGCGAAGCCTTCAATATCCTGACCCTGGGTGGTTCGGTTGCTACGCCAGTACAAGGCCTTTCGGGCGAAGTGCTCATGGTGCGCAACTTTCAGCAATTGGAAGCTTTGGGCGACGAGGCCAAGGGCAAGATCATCTTCTTCAACCGTCCCATGCCCCGCGCCTTCTTGAACACCTTCATGGCCTATGGCGATGCGGTGCCGCAGCGTAGCAATGGTCCCATTGAAGCGGCTCGGGTTGGTGGCATTGCCGCCATTGTGCGCTCCATGACCACCAGCCTGGATGACTTTCCGCACACCGGCATGACCCATTACTCCGCCGATGTGCCAGCGGTGCCGGCGGCGGCCATCAGCACTATGGGTGCGGAGCGCCTGGCTAAGCTACTGAAGGAAGGGCCGGTGCGTTTGCGCCTGCTTTTGTCCTGCGAGACCTTGCCGGACAAGGAGTCGGCCAACGTGGTGGGGGATCTGCCTGGTACCAGCAAGGCGGAGGAGATTGTGCTCATCGGCGCACATCTGGATGGCTGGGACATCGGGCAAGCAGCACATGACGATGGCTGTGGCGTGATCCACTGTCTGGAGGCGGTGCGCTTGATCCAGGCTGCCGGCATCAAACCCAAGCGCACCATTCGGGTGGTGCTTTATATGAACGAGGAGAATGGCGTCCGCGGTGGGCCAGCCTACGTGGAGGATCACCTGGCGGAGATGCACTTGCATCATGCCGCCATCGAGTCGGACCGTGGAGGCTTGGATCCGCGGGGCTTCACCACCACGGCAAGGGGTGAGGCGAAGGTGGCATACCAGCGCAAGCTGGATCATCTACGGCCCATGGACATGGGGGTGTTGCTGCCCGGCCATGGAGGGGTGGACATCACCTTCCTGGAGCCGCATGGGGTGACATTGTTTGGTTTGTTCCCATCCTCGCAGCGCTACTTCGACTTCCATCACTCGGACCGGGATCGGGTGGAGGAAGTGAACGAGCGAGAGTTGGCCCTGGGCTGTGCCGCCATGGCCTACCTGACTTCGATCTTGGCGGAGGAGTAGGGCCAAGATCCGTCGAGCGAGCCGTTAGATGTTCTTGTCGATCCAACGTGAAGCCCTGGTCACTAGTGCTTCGCTTTATCTAATTCGCGCACGATAATTGCCCTTTAGATGAACGATAATTGAGTGATGGGCGCGCAATTATCGTTCTTTTCTTGGCAGAGTGAGGGACCTGGCCAGCTTTCAGTGACCGGATTGCAGCAGCTCTCCAGCTCTCCATAGCAAGTAGCCAGGCAAGGAGAGAAGTTGATAGCAAGAACGATGACCCTGGGTGGTTTTTACGTCAACGGTCATTGCAGATGGTGGGTTTACGTCCACGCGAAGGGCGCTTTTGAGCTGTTTGTCGTGCATGAACTGGTGTAGCGACTTCATCGACCCTGAGGCGCCTGATTTGAGTTCAACAGGTACGATGGTTTGGTTGATTTCGACGAGATAATCAATTTCGCCGGGGCGTCCACCGCCGCGCTGCCAGTAATGAAGCATCGGTTCATCACCTGAGCCCGGGTTCAGGACACGCAATTGCTGACCGGCGAGCTGCTCTGCGAGCTTGCCCTGGATGTTGGCTCCCAGGTCAGCCAGGTGGGGGAAGGTTTGGGCGGCTGGAGTGCGGAGGATCGCATGCGCCAGCCCAATGTCGAGGAACAGAGCCTTGCGCTTGCTCTCATCCATGGCTCCCGCCAACGGAATTCCATCAGCAATGCTGTGGGGAGCGAGCGTGATCAAGCGGGACTTGGCCAGGAGCTGAAGTGATTGCTTTGTTTGCTGATGCTTCAGGCCTTCGGCGGCCCTGGAGTAGACGAACTTCCCACCGAGCTGTGCGGCAACGGACACCAGGACAAGGTCGAGCAGGTGAGGCTCCATGCGTCCGCTGTATTTGCCGAAGTCGTCACGATAGGTTGCCATCAGGTCGGTTTGCAGACGTCGGCAGCGTGCCGGATCGGCGTACTCTACGTCGGCGTTGACGATGGCTGGCATGCCACCGACCATGGAGTAGCGCTCGTACCAAAGGCTCGCTTGACTGTGGGCCAGGGAACCCAACTCATCGCTGGGAGACCAAGACGTGAGCCGTGTGAGCAACTGAGTTTGAGAGTGGGCTCGTAGGTACTCGTTGAAGCTCAGCGGTTCCACATAGCGGTAGGTGATCCGACCTACGGGCATTGAGAAGCCCCGTGCACTGAGGGCGAACTCCAGCAGGCTTCCCGCTGCGACGACCGGTAGTTCGGGAAGCTCTTCTGCGAACCACCGGAGCTTGGCAAGCACAGTGGGTTCTGCCTGGATCTCGTCGATGAACAACAGCCCTTCGCTGGGCTCCATGTCCTTGCCAGCCAGGAGGCACAACTCTTGAAAGACTTGCATTGGGGAGCCACTGTCGAAGACACGCGCGTGGTCTGGATTTCGCTCGAAGTTGACCTCGATGAGTTTGCGTGAATTGCGTCTTGCCAGGTCCCGGATGAGCCAGGTCTTGCCGACCTGGCGCGCCCCTCTGACGACGAGGGGGCGGCGCTCCGGGTCTAAGAGCCACGCATCGAGTTCGCTGGAAACAAGCCTGTCCATGGCCCGAACATCGTCTTTTATGTGGTTAAAATCAAGGTCTACCCTGGAAAACAACGCGTTGTTTTCAATGGATGTGGCCCTGAGGCCTGGTCGGGGTCCCTGTCGGGCCCCTAACTATGCGCTACCAAGGGCCGTCACCACCGCGTCGCCGACCTGCACCGTGCTGCAGGCATCCGCGTCGCTGGCCACCAGGTCGCGGCTGCGCGTGCCGTTTTCCAAGGCAGCGTTGACGGCGGCTTCCACCGCCTGCGCCTCTGCTTCCAGGCCCAGGGAATGGCGTAGCAACATGGCGGCGCTGAGGATGCTGCCATAGGGGTTGGCGATGCCCTTGCCGGCGATGTCCGGCGCCGAGCCGTGGATGGGTTCATACAAACCAAAGCTGCCATCGGCCAGGGAAGCGGAAGGCAACAGGCCCAGAGAACCGGCCAGCATGGAGCATTCGTCGGTGAGGATGTCGCCGAACATGTTCTCGGTGACGATGACATCAAAGTCGGCGGGGCGACTGAGCAGGTGCATGGCGGCGGCATCCACCAGCAGGTGATCCAATTGGATATCCGGGTATTCTTCGTCTACCACTCGCTGGGTGACTTCTCGCCACAGCTTTGAAGTTTCCAACACGTTGGCCTTGTCCACCGAGGTGATGCGCTTGTCTCGTTGCATGGCGGACTTGCAAGCCACCCGCACCACCCGTTCGATTTCCGGCGTGGTGTAGATGCACTGATCCATGGCGGTGCCATTGTGGCGTTGCTTTTCGCCAAAGTAGATGCCGCCGGTGAGTTCTCGCACGAACAGGATGTCCACGTTGATCAGCAGTTCTGGGCGCAGGGGTGAGGCGGCGAACAGCAGGGGGTTGGGGACCACCGGCCGCAGGTTGGCAAAGAGGTTGAGGTCCTTGCGAATGCTGAGCAGGCCGATCTCCGGCCGCTTGTCCTTCGGTGCGTCGTCCCATTTGGGTCCACCCACTGCACCCAGCAAGATGGCGTTGGCGCTTTTGCAGAGATCCATGGTGGCCTTCGGCATGGGATCGTCCACTCCGTCCACCGCAGCGCCGCCGATCAAGGCTTCGGTGATCTCAAATTGATGGCCGAACTTCTGCGCCACGGCCTGCAGGACGCGGACGGCCTGGCTGGTGACTTCGGGGCCGATGCCGTCTCCCGGCAAACTGGCGATGACTGCGTGCATGCTTGGTTTCTCTAGTGGGTGCTTTCGAATTGGCTGATGGCAGCTTCCTGGCTGAGCAGATAACCCAGCTGATCCAGGCCTTGCAACAAGCAATGCTTGGCAAAGCCATCCATGGGGAAGTTCACCGTCTTGCCATCGGCGAGGGACAGGGTTTGGCTTTGCAGGTCGATGCTGACTTCGCTCCAGGGATTGGCCAGCAGCCAGGCGTGGGTGTCAGGATCTACCAGTACTGGCAGCAGTCCATTCTTCTGCGAGTTGGAGCGGAAGATGTCGGCGATTTCTGAGCTGATGACGGCGCGAAAGCCAAAGTCCAACAGCGCCCAGGGCGCGTGTTCCCGGGAGGAGCCGCAGCCAAAGTTGTGGCCACCTACCAACGCCTGGCATTCCTTGGCGCGGGGGTCATTGAGGATGCAGTCGTCTTTGCTCTTGCCCTCATCGTCATAGCGCCAGTCAGCGAAGGCGAACTTGCCCAGACCCTCGCGGCTGGTGGTGGTGAGGAAGCGAGCGGGGATGATCTGGTCCGTGTCAATGTTGGCGACGGGCAGCACCAGGGTCTTGGATTGGATCTTCATGCCATGAACTCCCGGGGATCGGTGACCTTGCCTTGCACGGCGGCGGCAGCGGCGCTGGCGGGACTGGCCAGAAAGCTGCGCGAGCCCTTGCCCTGGCGACCGGCGAAGTTGCGGTTGGAGGTACTCACGGCGTACTGGCCGGGCTGCAACATGTCGCCGTTCATGGCAATGCACATGGAGCAACCGGGTTCGCGCCATTCAGCACCGGCTGCCAGGAAGATCTGGTGCAGGCCCTCTGCTTGGGCTTGTTTCTTCACCTGTTCCGAGCCGGGCACAATCATGGCGCGGACGCCTTGGGCCACCTTGCGACCCTTGAGGATGTTGGCGGCCTGGCGCAGATCACTCAGTCGCCCATTGGTGCAACTGCCCACGAACACCACGTCGATGGCCTGGCCCAGCAGGGCCTTCCCCGCTTGCAGGCCCATGTAGTCCATGGCCTTTTGCAGGTTTGGATTCTTGGGGTCGGTGGGAATGGTTTCAGTGATGCCCATGACCATGCCCGGATGGGTGCCGTAGGTGATCATCGGTGGGATGTCGTTGGCATTCAGCTTGACCTGGGCATCGAAGCTGGCGCCCTTATCGCTCACCAGTTGCCGCCACTGTTCTACCGCAGCGTCCCAGCTCTTGCCCTGAGGCGCCATGGGACGTCCCTTGAGGTAGGCGAAGGTGGTTTCGTCCGGCGCAATCATGCCGGCGCGGGCACCGGCTTCGATGGACATGTTGCACACCGTCATGCGCTTTTCCATATCCAAGGCCTGAATGGCTTCGCCCCGGTACTCAATGACGTGGCCGGTGCCGCCACCCACACCGATCTTGCCGATGATGTACAAGATCAGATCCTTGGCGCTGACGCCCTTGGCCAATCGACCATCCACTTGAATGGACATGGTCTTGGGTCGGCGCTGCAAAAGGCATTGGCTGGCCAGGACATGGCCCACTTCCGTGCTGCCGATGCCGAAGGCCAGAGCACCAAAAGCACCGTGGGTGCTGGTGTGGCTGTCGCCGCAGACAATGGTCTTGCCCGGTTGGGTGGCGCCCAACTCCGGGCCAATCACATGCACGATGCCGCGATACTCACTGCCCAGGCCATGCAGGGTCAGGCCGAAGTCCCGGCAGTTGTCTTCCAGGGTCTTCACCTGTTTTGCTGCCTGCGGGTCCATGCCGGTGAACTGCCCCTTGCTATTCAAGGGTGTGGTGGGGGTGGAGTGGTCCATGGTGGCCAGCACCCGCTGCGGTTGGCGAACTGGCAGGTCCCGTTGCCGCAGCTCGGTGAAGGCCTGCGGTGAGGTGACCTCGTGGATGAGTTGCAGGTCGATGTACAACAGCCCAGGCCGGTCTGCCGTCTCCGGGACCACCTGATGTTGGTCCCAGACCTTGCTAAACAGGGTGCTTGGTTTCATCTGAGCTCTTCGGCGCCAACTTTTGCAGCCAGCCATGCTTGTCCGGCGTCTTGCCGTTGAACAGGCCAAAGAAATCCGCCTGGATACGGGTGGTTATGGGGCCGCGCTTGCCTTCGCCAACGCTGATGCGATCCACCGAGCGGATGGGCGTGACTTCGGCGGCGGTGCCGGTGAAGAAGATCTCGTCCGCCATGTAGAGCATCTCCCGGGGAACGGGTTGTTCCTTCAGGGTCAGGCCCAGGTCTTGCGCCAGATGCATGATGGTGTCCCGGGTGATGCCTGCCAGGATGGAGCCGCCAGCTGGAGGGGTGAGGATCTGGTTGTCCCGGATGATGAACATGTTTTCGCCGGCACCTTCGCTGACCATGCCATCGGTGGACAGGCCAATGCCTTCGGCAAAGCCTTGGCGCAGGGCCTCCATGTGGATGAGTTGGCTGGACAGGTAGCCGCCGGCGGCCTTGGCCATGGCGGGGATGGTGTTGGGGGCGACCCGGTTCCAGGAGGAGACGCACACGTCCACGCCCTGCTCCAGACCTTCTTCACCCAGGTAGGCACCCCAGTTGATGGCGGCAATGGAAGCTTTCACCGGTGAGTTCAGGGGGTTCACCGAGATGGTGCCATAGCCGCGAAATACAATGGGTCGCACATAGGCCGAAGTGAGACCGTTCTCCCGCACCACCTCATGGCAGGCTTGAGTGATCTCCTCTTGGCTATAGGGCATGTCCATGTAGTACATTTTCGCCGAGTCAAAGAGACGGCGAATGTGGCAGGGCAGCCGGAAGAAACAGGGGCCTTCCGGGGTTTCATAGACGCGAATGCCTTCGAACATGGCAGAGCCATAGTGCAGGGCATGGGACATGACGTGCACGGTGGCATTCTCCCAGGGGATTAGCTTGCCGTCTTGCCAGATGAACTTAGTTGCTTGCATGGTTTGGAGTCGTTGGTAGAGAGTCGTTCGATGTGGTTGATGGCGTCCAGGAAGGCCTGCGCGCTAGCTTCCACGATGTCGGTACTGAAGCCCCGGCCGCGGTGTGGTTTGCCTTTGTGTTCAACGGCAACCGACACCTGGCCTTGGGCATCCTTGCCCACTGTGATGCTGTGCACTTGGAAGTCGCGCAGCTGGGGAGAGATGCCGGTGGCCCGGGACAGGGCCTTGAAAGTAGCATCAATTGGCCCATCGCCAACAGCTGCCTCATCTTTGCTGTGGCCGTCCTCGTGCACCAGGCGCACGGTGGCGCCGGAAATGACGCCGGTGCCGGCGTTGGTATGGAGCATTTGTATCTTCCAGGGCCCGGAGTCGCGGATGCTGGTGCCAATGATCAGGGCGTCAATGTCGGCGTCCAGCACGTCCTTCTTCTTGTCCGCCAGCAGCTTGAACTCCTTGAAGATCCGCACCAAGGCTTCCTCCTCCAGGTGATAGCCCATGTCTTCCAGATGTTGGCGGAAGGCATGGCGGCCACTGTGCTTACCCAACACCATCTTGTTGGATTCCAGGCCCACATCTTCCGGCCGCATGATTTCGTAGGTGGCACTATGTTGCAGGACGCCGTGCTGATGGATGCCTGCCTCATGGGCGAAGGCATTGTCGCCAACGATGGCCTTGTTGGGTGGCACATTGATGCCGGTGATGGTGCTCAGCAAGCGACTGGTGGGGCAGAGGCGTTGGGTATTGATGCCGGTGTGCACGCCAAAGAATTCGGAACGAGTGCGGATGGCCATGACCACTTCTTCCAGTGAGCAGTTGCCGGCCCGCTCGCCGATGCCATTGATGGTGCACTCCACCTGGCGGGCACCGGCCTTGACGGCGGCCAGGCTGTTGGCCACAGCCATGCCCAGGTCATCGTGGCAGTGCACGCTGAGAATGACGTTCTCAACACCGGGCACGTTCTTCATCAGATACTCAAACAGCTGCCCGAATTCTCCCGGCACTGCGTAGCCGACGGTGTCCGGAATGTTGATGGTGCCAGCGCCAGCTTCAATGGCTGCTTGTACGACTTGCGCCAGAAACTCCGGCTCGGTGCGAGCGGCGTCTTCGGCGGAGAATTCCACATCTTCGCAGTACTTGCGGGCCATCTGCACGCCCTCGGTGGTGCGCTTGATGATTTCCGCCTTGGCCATTTTCAGCTTGTGCTCGCGGTGGATGGCGCTGGTGGCCAAGAATACGTGAATGCGTTTCTTTTCCGCATCAGCCAGGGCCTCGGCGGTTTTGGCAATGTCATTCTTGGTGCAGCGGGCAAGCCCGCAAATAATGGGCCCCTTGATCTGTCGAGCCACTGCCTGCACCGAAGCAAAGTCGCCCTCTGAGGCTGCGGGAAAGCCAGCTTCGATGATGTCCACCCCAAGGTCTGCCAAGGCTTGTGCCAGTTTCAGCTTCTCCGGCAGGTTCATGTTGAATCCCGGCGCTTGTTCGCCGTCGCGCAAGGAGGTGTCAAAGATCATCAAACGGTTTGCGTCTTTCTTCATGGTTCGGTCCGGTTCTGGGGAGTGTTCTGGGAGAGAGGGTTGAGAGGTGGGCCTACGAAAAAGGCCCGCGTCCTTTTGGGGGCGGGCCTTGCGTGCAACTGGGTCTAGAGGTCTAGATCACAGTGGCGGCCCCATGGGAACCACTAGTAGCCCTAGAATCGCGGCGCGCAGGTTGCGGCGGCTAGTCTTCAGGGTTGTGGTTTGGGGGCTCATGGGAGGGGCAACTAAAGAGGGAGGGGCGACAATGTCAAGTCCCCAATGTCAGACGCTGGCGTAGCGACTGTGCTCATGTTGTCGGGTGGCCAGGCCCAGGGCCTTGAGTCGGGTCGGGGGCAGGTCCATATCCTGTGCCCGCAAAAGGAGCTGGCGCGGGGTTTCGCCCTGGCGCATTTGCAATCCGACCCGCCGCAGGCAGCGCTGATAGTTGCGGATGCTGGCCTGAACTGGGGCCGGCCGGCGCCGCCAACGCAGCAGCCAGAGGAGCAGGCTGAGGCCCAACAAAAGCTGGAAGGGATGGAGTTGGCTAAAGTAGATGAGGGCTGCTAGCCGGTCGCGCAACCAGGCCATGGCCTGGCTGCGGCTTTGCGCGTCAAAGCTGGTCACCTGCAGCCAGAGGGCCGAGAGTTTGTCTTGCAGGCTGCCTAGCATGGAGGATTGCTCCTTCGCCAAAGCTTGCCGTGCCGGAGTTGGGTCCACGGTGCGCCAACCCTGTTTTGGGTTGAATACCTCCACCCAGGCGTGGGCATGGCGTTCGCGCACAGTGCAGGTCTTCTCTTCTTCATCCCATTCGTGGGCCAGGAAACCGCCAACCATGCGGCAGGGTATGCCGTCCATGCGCAGCAGGATGGTCAGGGCCGAGGCAAAGTATTCACAGTGCCCACCACCTTCGCCCTGCAGGAAGGCGTGAAAACTACCAGCAGCACCCTGCTCTCCCGGCAACAGATAGTTGAAGTTCTGCGACAGGAAGGTGCGGTAGGCCATGCACAGGTCCCAGTTGCTCGCCTGGGCTGGCAGCTTCTGTCGCAGCTGGTCGTGAATCTGTCTGGCGCTGGGGGGGATCATTCCTTCCGGAAGTTGCAGGAATGAGCTGAGAACGCGTTGGCGGTAGCCGGCCTGCAATGTGGTTGCCGGGAGTGGATCTGCATGCATGCTCACCTGGTAGCGCAGTGCTTTGCTTCTCGCGGGTATGGCATGGCTAAGGCGCAGGTTGCCATCCAGCAGAGGCTGCAAAGGCAAATCGCATAGCACCCGCAGGGACTGCAAAGGGGTGAACAGGCGCTGGGAGGAAGGATGCAGAACTTCCACCTCCAACTGGATGATTTGGCCAGCACTGTTCGCAAGTGACTGGCGTTGCCAGCTTCCCCGATCTTCCTCATTCCAAACCGGGTCCAAGTGGAACCAGGATGCCAGCTGACCACGCCGGTCCGCCATCCAACCTTGTTGGGTGAGATCCAAGAAGGTGATGCCACGCCAGTACATGGGCAGTGAATCTGGTTTGCCCTGGCGCAGGTGGATCTTCATGGCCACCTTGTTTGATGCCTTGGTTTGACCTTGATGTTGTAGACGAATCCGATCACTGAAGCCCACCTGCTGCATGGCCATGGCCTGGGCAAGTTCCGGATCCACCAGACCGCTACGCTGGAAGTCCCGGGGCCAGAAGACAAACACCAAAGCAGTGACCAGGATGGCTACAGCGCCCTGACGGCTGCCGCGACTGATGACCCTGCGCAGGTTCAGATCGACACATGTTTGCAGATGCAGACCCACCAGCAACACCATGGCATAGGCTACAAAGACCAGGCAGTAACCCAGGTCCTGGCTGAAGAAGCCAGTAACCAGGGTGATGAGGAAGGAGTTGAAGAAGACCAGATCCGGCCGCTTTTGTCTTTGCAGGTTGTTGAGGGCGTGCACCTGACAGAAAGCAGCCAGGGTCAAGCCGTCTTCAAGCATGTATTGGATACCGCTCTGTTGGGTATCCAGTAACAGAAGGGTGAAGATGGCCACCAGCCCGGCGTTCCAGACCATGCGGTAGAGCCAGAATTTTTGCAGGGGTGATAAGAACGGTGACGCCAGGGCCAGGGCATAGAGAACCACTAGCCAGCCGATTTGTACTGCGCCGGTGATCTGTACAAAGACCAGGTTCAGAACCACCAAGATCAGCAAGCAGGTTTTTACCGCCGGTGCAATCATGTCGCCTCCGCTGGTAGGCGCAGCACGGTGGGGCCAACTGCTGGCGGAGCCATGGCGTCGTTGGGCAGGGCTTGTGCTGCCGCCAGATAATGCAGCAGTTCGGACCAGGAACGATGGCCGGTGCCGAAGGTGCCAAGCATGTCCTGGCTATGCAGGGTGATGCATTCCTTGTTCTCCTGCGCCAGCAAGACCAAGGCTGCTAGCAGCGAAAGGGATGCCTCCAGACTGTCGGCGTTGCAGCGCAGATCCAACTGGATCTCCCAGCCGGGCAAGGCTTCGTCGGCATATTCTTTCACCACCAGCTCGGCCCGTCGGGCGCTGGCTTTCCAATGCACTTGCCGCATTTCGTCGCCTGACTGGTATTCGCGCAAACCAGACGGTCCCAGGTCTTTTGCGTTTGTCTGTTCCTGACCTCCCAGGTTTTGCAACAGTTCACCGCGATCTCGGAACTCTGACAGATCTTTAGGCTGCGGGTAGACCACCAGTGTTTCCTGGCAGGCAAGCTTGCGCTGCAGGCGCAGGATGCCGTGGGGAAAGTTGGAATGGATGTAGGCGGCTTCTACCTTGTGCAGCCCTCTGGCCAAGTCAGGCAAATGAAGGTCAAGGCTGGCTTCACTCTGGTTCTTCTCGATGTCATGTGGCCCGCCTGCGGCAATTCGTTTGCGATTGATCACCAATTCAATTGCAAGTTGCAGGCGTTTTCGTTGCTGCGGTTGCACCAGCACTCGACCTTGATTGCCGGCCCCTGCCGGCACCGGACTGAGTTCCAGAATCGCGCCTTGCACCCCCTGCATATTGCGGAAGCCCCACCACAGGTTGAGCACAGCAACCACACTCAAAAATGCCAGCAGTAAGAAGAACAGGTTCAGGTAGGGGGCAGCAAAGAAGGCCGCCAGCAGCATGCAGTAGAAGAACGCCGCTTTCACTCCCAGCCTGGTAAGACGCATGGGGCTACAAGGTCACTGGGGTTTGGGCGCAGATCTGCGTCAGGAGTTCGCCGGCGTCACCGCTGCCCTTGAGAAACAGTCGATGCGCCAACACAGGTATGGCGAGAGCCTGCAGATCATCCGGCAGCACATAGCTGCGGTCCTGAATGAGAGCGCGGGCTCGCGCCGCCTTGATCCAAGCCAGTGCCGCCCGCGGGCTGGCACCCAAGGCGAAGGCCTCGTGTTCCCGAGTGGCTTGCACGATGCGGTAGCAGTAATCAGCTACCGGCTCATGCAACTCGATCTTCTCCACCATCTGCATGAGTTCCAGCAGAGTCTCTGGCTCAATGATGGGGCTTAGCTCCGCCAGTTGCGCTTCGGGATCGCGCCCCCGGTAGAGTTCAAGCTCCTGCTTTTGATCCGGGTAGCGGAGTTCCGTGCGCACCAGGAAGCGATCCAAGGCGGCTTCCGGAATGGGGAAGGTGCCGTGAAATTCGATGGGATTGCGGGTGGCCATGACCATGAAGGGTTCGCCCAGCTGCAGGGTGTGGCCTTCTACCGAAACCATGCCATTCTCCATGGCTTCCAGCAGGCAGGACAGGGTGCGAGGGCTGGTGCGATTGATCTCGTCGGCCAACACCAGATTGCTGAACAGCGGCCCGCGCACAAAGCTGAACTTCTCCACCCCGGGTCGCCAGACCATGCTGCCAACAATGTCGGATGGCATCAGGTCATTGGTGAATTGGATGCGGCGAAAGTCGCAGCCAAAACAGCGCGCCAAGGTGCGGGCCAGCAGGGTCTTGCCGGTTCCTGGAATGCCTTCGATCAGCGCGTGTCCCCTGGCGATCATGGCGATCATCAGGGTCTCCAGCACCTCTTCGTGGACGGCAACGACCTGGCTGACCTGGGATTGGACAGCCTGGCAAATGTTCTTAGCCTGAATGCTTGCAGTGGTTGTGTAAGTCAAGGTGCCTCTCACCCATCATCGGCATCCAGCTTGCGGTGACTTTGGACAGTCCTGCAGAGGCAGTGTTGCGCTTTGCGCTAGCTCCTTGCCATGGGAGATTTCGCTTGGCATGTCTTCGCCAAGATCTGCAGGTTTTCTTTGGCGGAATGTCGCCGTCGCCAGGACTCAGAGAATGCCAGGGTGGATTGGCGGTAGTGCTGGTAGAAATTCACCATGTTTTCCAGCAGTTGCGGTATGAATTCCGGGCTGTCTATGGCCAGGCCCAGGCAACCCATGGCCTGGTGTCCGTCTTTGCCTTGGATCAATATTGCCTCGACCTGTTGCAGGGGCACGGGAGCATTGCCATAGGGATCGGTGAACTGCAGGCGCAGCGTACTTGCCTGGGCGGCCAGGGGAAACATGACCAAGGACTGTTGGGCACTGCGGCTGGGACTGTGTGACAGGCTGCGCAGCAATTCTCTTTCGGCATTGAACTGCTCCAGCAGCACTTTGGTGAACACCCCTGGCTGGTCGGCACCGGCACAGCAGAAGCGCAGCAGCAAATCACTGCCGTGCTGGCATGCTTTGCTGGGTTGCAGGGTGGCAGAGTTGTCGGCAGCAAAACAGCTCTTGTCCCAGCGCTGGATTTCGTTGCATGTCTGCAGCAGTTGAGTCAGGTGCTCAGTGTTCGCAGCTTGGATCTGTTCGCTCAACCAGCAGCCCGATGGCACCAGCACCGGCACTCCCGCAGCCAATAGTTCCACCAGGATGCCGCTGCATCGAGTGAAGTAATCCACTGAGTCATAGAGCAGCAGACCAATGTGTGCATGGGTGACCAGTTCCACGTAGCCCTCGTTGTCCAAGGGAAAAGGGACCGGTTTGAGTCCCGCCTGCTCGGTGTCCCCAAGCAATTTCAGTTCCTTGGCCCGGTTGCCGCATTGCACCAGGAGTTCCACTCTGCCCGGCTGCAGAAAGTCTTTTTGCAGAGCCTGCACCAGGGGCCCCAACAATTCGCCGCCCTTGTCCGGACGCAGGGCGCCAGCGCAAACCAGGCGCAGGGGTGGTTGGGGGTTGGCATGGGCCGTGGGTTGAAATTGGTCACCAACGGGCCAAGGCAGGGTGTCGAACTGAAATGCACCCAGGTAGTTGAGCTGGCGCGTCAGCGGCACCGAGGTGGCGTAGTAGTAAACACGTTCCTGCGACAGCTGAGAATCTACCCAGCGCAGCCGACGTTGCAGTCCGCGGACATTCCTGGCCTGACTTGGGTACTCAGGGTCGCGTCCGGTGAAGACGCTGAAGTGAAACTGCAGATGCCAATCCGCCACTTTGGCGCTGGGGTTGGCTTGCATGAAGCGGACCAGACCCAGGAGATTCAAATCCTCCACAGTGGCACAGTAGATCTGATCACCTGGCTCCAGGCTCACCTGGGTGAACAGCTCCTGCAAGGCGTCAGCAAAGCTGAGCATGTTCTTGTGCCGGATGCGCCGGAACCAGCGGAGGGCGGATTTCAGGCTCTTCCCCAGGGAGCGGCCTTGCCCTGCCTGCCTGGCAGGACGGTGGATGCGGTTGATGCGGTTCCTGAACAAGCGCAGAACTTGCCAGTGCGAGGGCAGCTGCTCCATTTCGGAGAACTCCCTGCTGATGGCCAGGACGGGGGTGAAGCCGGCTGCTTCGGCAGCGTGCAGCACCTCCAAGGCATGGCTGTAGTAGTGGCCGCCAACCTTGCGCATCAAATGTTCAATGACGATGAACTTGGGCATGCTGCTACCATAAGCGTCGGGCTTGAAGCACAAGGCGAAGTTTTTGCATCTTGCAGATTCATCTTGCAGGTTCAAGGTGTCCTGGCGCCGGCTCTCTGCCTAGCATCTTCACACTCCACCCAAGCTCCACAGAGCTCCCGTTTCCCCCAATCCCATTGCGAATACTATGAAGAGGAAGGTCGCCCTGATTACCGGTGTCACTGGCCAGGATGGTGCCTACCTGAGCGAATTTCTGCTGCAGAAGGATTACATCGTCCACGGCATCAAGCGGCGCAGTTCTCTGTTCAACACCAGCAGAATCGATCACTTGTTCCAGGATCCGCATGAAGAAGGCGCACGCTTCATCTTGCACCATGGTGACATGACGGACTCCAGCAATCTCATTCGCATCATCCAAGAGGTGCAGCCGGATGAGATCTACAACTTTGCTGCACAGTCCCATGTGGCGGTGTCTTTTGAGATGCCGGAGTACACGGCGAATTGTGATGCGATCGGCGCTCTGCGTCTGCTCGAGGCCATCCGACTCTTGGGCATGACCGATAGGGCTCGCTTCTATCAGGCCAGCACTTCGGAGCTTTATGGCAAGGTGCAAGAAACTCCGCAATCGGAGAAGACGCCTTTCTATCCCCGCAGCCCCTACGCCGCTGCCAAGCTCTACTCCTACTGGACCACCGTTGGTTATCGCGAGGCCTACGGTCTCTTTGCCTGCAATGGCATTCTCTTCAACCATGAAAGCCCGGTCCGCGGCGAGACTTTTGTTACCAGGAAGATCACGCGCTCTGCGGCGGCCATCGCCTTGGGGCTGGAGGATCGCCTCTATCTGGGCAACCTGAATGCGCTGCGGGACTGGGGTCATGCCAAGGACTACGTGCAGGCCGCCTGGATGATGCTGCAGCAGGACGAATCCGATGACTATGTGATCGCCACAGGGAAGACCAATTCGGTACGGGATTTCGTGCAGCTTGCCTTTGCCGAAGTGGGAATCGAAATTGGCTTCAAGGGTGAAGGAGAGTCGGAGACCGGAGTCATTGCCGCTGTGGATGCTGAGATATTCCGCGAAGCCATTGGCTCGGCGCCGGAACATTTGCGCCCGGGACAAGTGCTCATTGAGGTGGATCCCAAGTATTACCGTCCAACCGAGGTGGATGCGTTAATTGGCGATGCCAGTAAGGCGCGGGAACGTTTGGGTTGGAAGCCTGTTCACAGCCTGGAGTCCATGGTAAGCGAAATGGTTACTTACGATGTGAAGGCAGCCCGCCGTGAGCGGGCCGTGCGAGATGCGGGCTTATGAAAGTCCTGGTAACCGGTGGCTCTGGGATGATGGGCCGAAATCTGTTGGATGCCTTGGCGACCACCGAGCATCAGGTCCTGGCTCCTCGGCGGGTAGAGCTTGATCTGCTGGATTGGTCGGCAACCAAGAAATATCTGGCACAAGAAAAGCCGGACTGCATTGTGCACTGCGCAGGCCGGGTTGGAGGTATCCAAGCCAACATTGCAGCACCAGCGGCCTTCTTGGCGGAAAATGCCAGCATGGGCATCAATCTGGTCACCGCTGCCATGGAAGGAGAGGTGCCGCGCTTGCTGAGCCTTGGCAGCTCATGCATGTATCCCAAGGATTCACCGGACCTGCTGCGGGAAGACATGGTGTTGGCGGGGCCCTTAGAGCCCACCAATGAAGGCTATGCCCTGGCGAAAATTGCCGTTGCCCGTCTTTGTGAGTACGCCACAGCCCAGCATCCACAGCGTCCCTACAAGACGCTGATTCCTTGCAACCTCTATGGCCGTTACGACCACTTTGAGCCCAGCAAGGCGCATCTCATTCCTGCCGCCATCGCCAAGGTGCATCAGGCCAAGGCCAATTCGGCAGCGGTGGAAATCTGGGGTGATGGTGAGGCGCGCCGCGAATTCATGGCCGCTGCGGACATGGCCAATTTTATTGTCCTGGCCATGCAGCGCTACGACGAGTTGCCACCGCTGATGAATGTCGGGCTTGGTCATGACTACAGTGTCAACGAGTACTATCAGTGCATTGCTGAAGTGCTTGAGGCGCAGGTGACTTTTCGTCACGACCTGGACAAGCCCGTGGGTATGCGGCGCAAGTTGCTGGATGTGTCCTTGGCCAAGGACTTTGGCTGGTCGGCGCCCACCAGCCTGGCCCAAGGAATTAAACGGGCTTATCAGTTCTTTCTCGAGAGGGAGGCAGGAAAGTGAAAGGTTATCCATTGGCCGTCGGCAGCTGGGATGAAGCTGAGGTCGACGCCATCCAGCGAGTGATCAAGAGTGATCGCTATTCCATGGGCAGCCACGTCAGCGAATTCGAAAGCCAATTCGCCGCTTATCATGGCAGTCGTTTCTGCGTCATGGTCAATTCTGGTTCGTCGGCGAATCTGCTGGCAGTTGCCGGTCTCTTTTACCGTAGCGAGCGGCCACTGCAGCGCGGCGACGAAGTCATCGTGCCGGCGGTTTCCTGGTCCACCACCTATGCGCCATTGCACCAGTATGGGCTGCGGCTGAAGTTCGTGGACGTGGACCGCAACACCCTGAACATGGATCTGGATGCGCTGCGCCAGGCCATCAGTCCGCGGACGCGAATGATCTTTGCGGTGAACCTTCTGGGTAATCCAAATGATTTCACCACCATGCAGGAGATTGTGGCTGGTAAGGACATCCTGCTGCTGGAGGATAATTGTGAGTCTTTGGGGGCTGAGTTTGCTGGCAAGAAGGCCGGCACCTTTGGCATTGCCGGCACCTTCAGTACCTTCTTCAGTCATCACATGTCCACCATGGAAGGCGGACTTGTGCTCACCGATGATGAAGAGCTCTACCACATCTTCTTGTCCCTCCGCGCCCATGGTTGGACCCGCTCTCTTCCCAATCCCAATCATCTGGTGGAAAAGCATGCGGATCCCTTCCTGGAGGAGTTTCGTTTTGTGTTGCCGGGTTACAACTTGCGTCCCCTGGAGATGAGCGGCGCCATCGGCAGCGAGCAGCTGAGAAAGCTTCCTGCCTTTGTGCAGAGTCGGCGCCAGAATGCCCGGTACTTCCAAGAGCGCTTTGCCGACCATCCCGAGCTACTGATTCAGCAGGAATTGGGGCAGAGCAGTGCCTTTGGCTTTTCTCTGGTGATCCGGCCCGAAAGCAAATGGCAAAGGGCGGATCTGGTGGCCCGCCTGCGTGCTCGAGACATCGAATGCCGCCCTATTGTGGCGGGCAACTTCACCAAGAATGATGTGATCCAATACTTTGACCACGAGATCCACGGTTCACTGCCCAATGCCAATTTGGTGGATCGAAATGGTTTCTTTGTCGGCAATCATCACGTAGATATTTCGGCACAGATTGATCTTCTTGCCGAAGTCATCTCCGAAGCAATCGCTGAATAACGTTTAGCCATGCCGCCTATCGCCAGCGTTCTCATTTCCACCTACAACCAGTCAGAGTATCTGGATCTGGCCTTGTTCGGTTATGCGCGGCAGAGCAATCAGGACTTTGAGATGATCGTCTGTGACGACGGCTCCAGGGAAGACACGCGGGCGGTGATTGAAAGGCATCAGAAGAGTTTCCCCGTCCCCTTGCACCATGTCTGGCAGCCCGATGGGGGCTTCCGCAAGTCGCGGGTGATCAACCTGGGCGTTTTGCATAGCCAAGCGCCCTATCTCCTGTTCTCAGATGGTGACTGTGTTCCGGCCCACGATTTTGTGCAGCGCCACCTGGACGTGCTTGGACCCAATACCTTCGCCGCCGGCGGTCACACCCGTCTGACTCAGGAAGTCTCTGCTGGGATCACCCCGGATGACATCAGCTCCGGTGCCTTTGAAGATCTGGAGACCACCGCCAGTCGGCGCGAGCGGCGGAAGATCCACTTTCTGAATCTCTACTACCTGGCCATTGGCAAGCGTCGCAAACCAAAGTTTTACGGCCTGAACTTCTCCGTAGATCGTGCCAGTTACTTTGCGGCGAATGGCTTGGACCAAACCTTCGTCAACAGTCCACGGGAGGATTCGGATCTGCGCAACCGCTTACGGGTAGCCAAGGTTAAACCCAAGAGTGTCTGGCATACCTGCAGTGTGTTCCATCTCTGGCATCCGGTGAACACGGGTCGCCTGGGCCAGGAGTCGGACAATGCGCACTATCGTCGCAAGAACTTGCCTGTTCGCTCACCGTTGGGGCTGGCGGAATTGGCGGCGGAAGAAGGCTTGTCCTTGTCTACGCCTCAGACGGCTTAGCCTTGACCCCCCACCACGCTCTACTGCGGCGTCGCATCTCCTTGCGTTTACTGCGTCGAGCTCGGTCGTCACTTCTCAACAGACGAAGGAGGTCGCTGGCTCCGATATATTGGTGTCCGCGCAGCGGACACCAGGAATTCAGAGCCGGCAACAGGTCACAAACCTGCCTCCGAGGGACTCGGTCGCCCTCCTTGTATCCACAAGGATTTGCGCCACCTCGCTCACGAGCATGGTGGGGAGTCCAGGCTAGGAGTCTGCCCCACGGGATGAGGAGGAATCCGGCCTCCGATCGCCCTCGAAATCGGAAAAAAGGTTAAGCCCCTGGCCCATCCTTGTACGTATTGAAGGCATGGCGCGATTCAAAAAGGGTCAAGATCTAAACCAGCAGTACCTCCTACCTCCGTCCATCCGTGACTGGCTGCCACAAGATCATCTTGCGTGGTACATTCACGACGCGGTCGGTTCGTTGGACACGGATGGCCTCCTCGACCGCTACCGCATCTGCGGGAGTGGTGAATTGCCTTACGATCCACGGATGATGTTGAGGGTCTTGATCTACTCGTATTGCACAGGGGTCTTCTCCTCCCGCAAGATCTCCAAGCACCTCGAAGAAAGCGTGCCTTTCCGGGTGTTGGCAGCTAATCAAATGCCGGACCACCGCACAATCTGTCGTTTTCGGGCGGAGCATGTCGATTTGTTCGAGAGCTTCTTTGTCCAGATCGTACAGCTCGCTTCTGAGGCTGGCTTGGTCAAGCTCGGCACCGTGGCAGTGGATGGCAGCAAAGTGAAGGCGAACGCCAGCAAGCGAAAGGCAATGAGCTACTCGCGAATGAAGTCCGAAGAGAAACGACTGCGTGCCGAGATCCGCAGGATCACCGAGATGGCTAAGGGAATCGACAAGGAAGAGGACGATCTCTTCGGTCCTGACTTTCGGGGTGACGAGCTCCCTGAGGAACTTTCAAACCGGGAAAGCCGCCTGAAGGCTATCCAGGAGGCAAAGAAGCGATTGGAGAGACGCAAGGCCGAGGAGGACAAGCAAAAGGACGAGAAGAAGGCCAGCAAGGCCAAGGAAGAAGGTCGCGAGCTTCGGATGACTCCCCACCGGAAACATCCCAAGGGCAAGCCACGGCCAAAGGATCAGGAGAACTTCACGGACCCCGATAGTCGGATCATGAAGGACTCCAATGGATTCGAGCAGTGCTACAACGCTCAGATTGCTGTCGACAAAACGGAACAACTGATCATCGCCAATGGAGTCACAAACAACGCTGCGGATAATGATCAACTTCTTCCAATGGCTGAGCAAGCGATGGAGAACTCAGGTAAGCCGATAGAGCGCCTGCTTGCGGACGCGGGCTATCGCAGCGAAGAAAACTTCGAGCACCTAGAAAACGCCAAGATTGACGGTTTGGTTTCAGTGGGCAAGGAAGGAAAGGAGCGGCCGGAGACCAAACCAGATCTCCAAGCCACTGCGCGAATGAAACGGAAACTTGGAACCAAGTACGGACGAGGCTGGTACCGACAACGCAAGCACATCGTTGAGCCGGTCTTTGGCTGGATCAAAAACGTAAGCGGCTTTCGGTCCTTCAGTATGCGAGGCATGGCAAAGGTGAGCGGTGAGTGGGATCTGATCTGTCTTGCAACCAACTTGAGAAGGCTGCACGGGAAGCTGGCGCTATGAAAGCCAAGGAAATTGGGCCATTACAGGCCAAGAAGCACTGATCTGACCCTGAAAATCGTCAACGTGGCCCCAGACCCAAAATCCATGTAGAATCCGTCAATCTGGATTTTCACAGCCCCACTAATCACTTATCCAGCTGCCACCGGGGTAGCGCTAAGTTGACTTTCCGTGGGGCAGACTCCTAGCCTGCTTGTCCAGCCTGCACTCCGGCAGCGGTAGGGCGCGGAAGTAGCTCAGCATGGTGCCCACGTAGGATTTGCGCCAGATCAGTTCCGGTGCAGTGTTGCGTTCCTGAATCAGGCGGTCAGCCTTTGGCAGGTTGTAGTAGGGGATGGAAGTCCACAGGTGGTGGGCGATATGCAGGTTCATGTTCATGGGGGCGTAGAACATGCGCTCCAACGGGTTGCTTGAGTAGGTGATCAGGCGGTGCTGGTCCGCAATATCATCTGGTTCTGGGTGACAGTGTTCCAGCCATTGTCGAGCCAGGTCGCCGCAGTAGGAGAACACATACACCGGCAGCAGCCAGAGCGCCGGGTAGGCCCACCAGCCAATGAAGTAGCTCAAGCCCGTAATCATGCCGCCTTGCCACAACAGCAGCAGGCAGATGTCCCGCAGGTTGAAGCTTTCCTTCTTCTTCTTGCTGGTCTCGCCCTTGCTCTCGTTGCTGGGAGTTTCCGCGCCGATGCCGAACACATTGCGCAGCAGCGGCCCCAAGCTGGAGAAGCCCATGAGATACAGCAGGGTTTCGAAGCGAGTTGTTTTTGTGCTGCTGGTGTACTTGTGCCGGTCCGGGTCGCTGGCTCGCGCCAGATTACGGTGATGCAGTTGGTGGTTGCCCATGTTCACATGGGTGACGCCAAAGGCAGGGCAGACCAGGAACATGTCGGTGAACAGATCGTTCCACCAGAAGTTGGCAAACAAGCGCCGGTGGAAACCATCGTGGGCCAGGATGTGCAGGGCATAGTGCCGCGTGCCAATGATTGGCAGCAGCAGCGCCACCACCCACCAATGGGTCCACAGGGCCACAGTGGTCCAGGCCGTCAGGATGATGATCCATTGGATGGACATGTCACGCAGCACTCGCCAAGGGCGAAGGCAACTCAGTTCCCGCACCTCATCGGAGGTCAGTAGGTTTTGGCGGTGCGGAATGTATGGGTCAAAGGCCATGATGAATGCATGGGGAGGATCCTCAGATCTTCTCCGCTAACATGAATTGATTGGATGTCTGCCGGCCTATTTTGATCCAAAATAGGTCCAGGGCGGTGAGAAAGCCTACCACGAACAGGTTCTGGATGTTGACCCACTCCATCCAATGCCGACTCCGCTTGATGCTGGTGAGACCGAACATGTTGCGGGTGCTGACGATGCTAAAACCCGAAGGAATAAAACCCTTACGGTAGATTCGCAGGCCAGCGTCCTCGGTCACCCGGGTCAGGGAGCCGACGGTGAACAGGTGAAAATGTCGGGGGATGTGGTAGCCGCCCCACCACTTGCGGCCGAAGCAGAAGTAGTCGATGCCACCGAGGTTTGGCGTTTCGTTCATCACCATCCCCCCCGGTGCCAGCTTGCGCGCCAGGGTCTGCATGACGCTGCGGGGGTCTCGTAGATGCTCAAAGATCTGGCACATGATGATCAGGTCGTGGCCGTTGTCGGTGAGCACTTCCAGGCCTTCTTCGATGTTGTCCTGCACCAGTTTGACGCCCCGCTGGGCCAGGGCCTCGCTGCGCTTGGCGTCCGGCTGCAGGTCCACGCCGATGCACTCCACATCATGGCCGCGTTCCTGGCGCAGGGCTTCGCCCACCTGGGCCAGACGTTCGGCGTCACCGCAACCCAGATCCACCACCGAGCGCACTTTTCGTTCCTTCACCAGTTCGACAATGCGTCCCACATCTCGCTTCATCTTGGTCCTGAAGATGAAGCCCTTGAAGTGCATGGGCGACTCCGGGTTCACCGTGTAGTAGGTAGGCGGGTAGATGGTGCCCAGCTGTTCCGGCGCTGGCATGGGGTCCAGGTAGCCATGGCTGCAGCTCTGGCACTGCCACATGGAAAAGGTGTCCGGCAGGCTGTGATATTCGTAGTCCTCACCCTGGGTGAGGAGCTTGGCTTCTTGCTTATTGCAGACGGGGCAGGTGGGCATGGCGGCCAGCATGGGCTGGCGACCAGAGGTGGTCAAGCGGGGGGCATTCCTGAGCCGAGGTCAGGTCAGACACTGTTTCTTCACATGCAGATTGCTACAGTCCCCAGCCATGTCCAGCTCACCTCCCTTCAGCCGCGTCCTGATTGCCAATCGGGGCGAGATTGCCATCCGCATCGCCCACAGCCTCCGGGAAATGGGCATCGAGCCCATCATGGTGCATTCCAATGTGGATGCGGATGCTCCCCATGTCACCGCCGGAAACCTGGCCTACAACCTGGGCGGTCACGACGCCGGTTCCTCCTACCTGCAGGTGCCGCAGCTTCTGGATGCCGCCTTTGAGCTGGAGGCCGAGGCAGTGCATCCCGGCTACGGTTTTCTCAGCGAGGATGCGGACTTTGCCCGCGGCCTGACGGCGGTAGGGCTCGTCTTTATCGGTCCCGACGCGGATCACATGGAGGTTCTGGGTTCCAAGCAACATGCCAAGGAAGCTGCCATTGCCGCCGGCGTGCCGGTGGTCCCTGGCTATCACAAGGACGACGGGGATGATCAGCACATGTTGGTCGAGGCGGAGAAGCTGGGCTTCCCTCTGCTGATCAAGGCCGCCGGTGGTGGGGGTGGCAAGGGCATGCGACTGGTGGAGCGCAAAGAAGACTTCCTGGAAGCCATTGCTGCCTGTCGTCGCGAAGCCAAGTTGGCTTTCCGTTACCACGACATGCTGCTGGAAAAGCGCATCCATCCCGCCCGCCATGTGGAGATCCAGATCATGGGCGATCAACAGGGCAATGTGATCACCCTGAACGAGCGGGACTGTTCCATCCAGCGTCGCCACCAGAAGATCATTGAAGAAGCGCCGGCTCCTGGTGTCAGTCCGGAACTGCGCCAAGCCATGAGTGAAGCCGCCGCCAAGTTGGCCCGCCATGTGGGTTACTACAACGCAGGCACAGTGGAGTTCTTGTTGGACGAAAATGGCAACTTCTTCTTCCTGGAGATGAACACCCGCCTGCAGGTGGAGCACCCAGTGACCGAACTCATCACCGGCTTGGATCTGGTGCAGGTGCAGGTGCGTGTTGCTGCCGGCGAAAGCCTGCCGGACATCCTGGGTGACCGGGATCTCAGCCCCCGTGGCCATGCCATCGAAGCTCGCATCTATGCCGAGGTTCCGGAGCAGGATTACCTGCCATCCGCTGGCACCCTGCGCCGGGTCATCGAACCAAGCGGGCCCTTCGTGCGGGTGGATTCAGGCGTGCATGAAGGCGTGGAAGTGAGCGTGCACTGGGATCCCATGCTTTCAAAGATCATTGTCCATGGCCAGGACCGGGAAACCGCCCGCCACCGCATGCTGAAAACGCTGAAGGAAACTGCCTATCTGGGCATTGGCAGCAATGTGGATTTCTTGCAGCGGGTCTTGGCCAGCGACGGTTTCCGCGATGCCCAGCTGCGCACTGATTTTCTGGAACTGCATCCGGAGCTGACCAAGGGGCCTGCTGGTCCGCCTGGTGATGCCGCCTATGTGGGGGCCATGCTCTGCCAGGCCATGGAAACCGGCATGGTGGCAAAGGGCAACGCACAGGCCTCGGTTGCCGACGTGTTCAGTTCCTTGGGCGCGTTTCGTCTTTGGGAGGGAAAGTAAACATGAGTTACACCAAGAACTTCCTTCGCGATGGCGAACGTCTGCCGGTGCAGTTGCAGGATGTTGACGATGGCGTCTTCAAGGTCAACGTGGGCGAGCATCAGTACGAAGTGCTGGCGCGGCGATTGCCCGATGGTCACATTCGTTTTGTCATGGATGGCGAAACCTACGATGTGGTTGCGGCTCCCGCCGGCAAGAACCTGCAGGTGCGCTTGAATGGTCAGACCCATGTGCTTGAGCATCACCGGGGCGGCGCCAGTGCGGATGTGGGCGAAGCCAGCGGCAGTCTGCATGCGCCGATGACCGGCACCATTCAGAAGATCATGGTGAAGCCTGGGGATGAAGTGGTGGTCGGCCAGACCCTGCTGGTGCTCACCGCCATGAAGATGGAGCACAAGCTGACCGCTGGCATCGCTGGTTTGGTGGGGGAGATCCTGGTGAAGGAAGGCGACAATGTGGAGCAGGATGCGCTGCTGCTGCAGGTAGAGCCTGCTGCCGAAGCCTGAGTCTAAGCCTGAGCCTTGCCTTCCGCCGCCATCAAGGCGGCCAAGGCAGCCACCGTCACCACGTCTTCCACTTCGCAACCTCGGCTCAGATCCAGGCATGGCTTGGCCAGGCCTTGAATCAGTGGGCCCAGGGCCATGAAACCGCCCAGGCGTTGGCTGATCTTGTAGGCGATGTTGCCGGCGTCCAGGTCGGGGAAGATGAAGACGTTGGCCTTGCCGCCAAGCGGACTTTGGGGCGCCTTATGCCTGGCCACTGCCGGCACGAAGGCGGCATCGAACTGTAGCTCGCCGTCGGCTAGAAATTGCGGGCACTGTTCTTGGAACAAGGCCAATGCTCGTTGCATCTTGTCCACCCGCGGGTGCTGGGCGCTACCTTTGCTGGAGAAGGACAAGAAGGCCACCCGCGGTTCTGCACCGGTGAAGAGTTGGTGGTTGCTTGCTGTGCTATGGGCCACCGCAGCCAGTTCTTCCGCCGAGGGATCCGGCAGCACCCCACAGTCGGCGTAGCTCAAGGCCAGGTCGTCCCGCAGCATGAGAAACATGGAAGAGACACCCGCGATGCCAGGCGCTGTGCCAACGCAGTGCAGTCCGGCGCGAATCACCTCAGCGGTGGCGTGGGCAGCGCCGGCCACGCAGGCATCGGCTTCGCCCAGGGCCACCATGGCGGCGGCAAAGTGCAGGGGTTGCTGCGCCAGCTCCCGGGCCTGTTCCTGGCTGACGCCCTTGTGTTGTCGGCGCCCATGAATCAGTGCGCAGGCGTCGGCGAAACGCGGATGGGCACTGGGCTCTGCCACCCAGATCACTTCCGCCAGCTGGTGATCTTGAATCTCCTTACGGGCCGCCTGGATGCGAGGGTCCTGAACTTCCGGCAGGATGATGCGCTGTTGCAGTTTGGATGCCCGCTGTCGAACTTGCTCCAACAGACTCAGCGCTTCGTCTCCCTCTCCACTTCCATCTCCAACAAGGCCAGCCCATGGCACTTGCCCTGGGCATCGGTCTTCAAGCTTTCGCTACCGCCGCCACCCAGGCTGTCGTGCAGGATGAAGTTCAGCGCCATCATGTTGGGCGCTTCATAACGCGTCACCTTGCCCAGGCAGATGGCGTGGAAGTGCTGCTTGACCCGATCCACCGTCAAGTGCTCCTGCAGGAAGGCGTAGTCTTCGGCGTTGCTGGCAAAGATGCCCACATTGCTGCCATCCCCTTTGTCGCCGGAGCGGGCGTAGGCGAAGTCCTTGAGTTTGCATTTAGCCATCAGACAGTCTCCACGCGGGTGTTGGTGTGCACCTTGTCCCGGTGCAGAAGGGCGGGCCAGTAACTGATGATGTCCTGGGCCTTGGGGCGGCCGCCGGCAAAACCGGTGACACCGGGAGGACCACTGGTCACCAGGGGCACGATCTCCATGCCGAAGCGGTTGACCTTTGCCTTGTCCTGATGCTTGACGCCCAGGCGCAGGATCACCTCGGCGGGATCTTCCACCTTGTTGATGCCTTCGTGACACACACCACTGCCCAGAATCTCGATCAGCTTCTCGTCCTCAGTGAAGCTGACGCCGTCGGTCTCCAGGCGACCAAAAACGATGTCTGCGCAGAGGCGAGCCTTCTCCACCGCATCGGGACCAGAGACGGTGAGCTGGCCCGTGGCCTTATAGCCATTGTGGTAGGAGATGGAGACCTTGTAGGTTTCCGGTGGCGGCGCACCCTTGATGCCGTCCACCTTGACCCGGTCCTTGCCATCCTCCGCGATCTGCGCTGAGGCGAAGTTGGCGGTGCAGTCCGGCGTCAGGTAGTTATCCGGATCACCCATCTCATAGAGCAGCTGGGAGATCACTGTGCGGCGATCCACTAGACCACCGGTGTTGTCATGCTTGGTGACGTAGAAGCTGGCATCCTTGTGCGCTTCGATGACCGGATAACCAATGCGCACCATGTCCTTGACTTCGCGCCAGGCGCTGAAGTTGCCACCGGTGCACTGGGCACCACACTCAATGATGTGGCCGGCGATGGTGGCAGCGGCCAACTTGTCGAACTCCTCTGCGCCCCAACCAAACTCGTGCATGAGGGGGCCGGCCACCAGGGCCGGGTCGGTGATGCGACCGCCAATGACGATGTCCGCACCCTTGGCCAGACACTCTGCCACCGGTGCTGCACCGATGTAGACATTGGCGGAGCTGATGCGATCCACCACCTCACTGAGGGGCCTGCCATCATCCATGTTGCTGAAGGCTTCGCCGTCGGCCATCAGTTCGGGAATCTGCTCCAGGATGTCGTCGCCTTGGATGACGCCCACCTTGAGACCCTTGTGGCCTTGGGCGCGAGCCAATTCCAAGGTGGCTTCCATGCAGGCGACTGGGTTGACCCCGCCCGCATTGGCAATGACCTTGATGCCCTTCTGGGTGATGTCCGGCAGGATCCGTTCCAGCATGGTGATGAAGTCGGTGGCGTAACCGGCCTTCGGGTTACGGCTCTTGAGCTTCTGCATGATGCTCATGGTGACTTCCGCCAGGTAGTCCAGGGCCAGGTAGTCGAGAGGGCCTTCGCGCACCAGTCGAATAGGCCCGAGGATGGAATCCCCCCAGAAGCCTTGACCGTTGGCGATGAGTATTTTGTCGCGCATAGGCGGGGGAGTGTAGCGGTTGGGCTGGGCGGGACAAGGCAAGTGGTGGCGATTGCTCCCCAAGTGCCCTGTCAGTTTACGCATAGATACACAGTCATCGTAAGGGCGTTGTGCACACTGTGTAAGGCGCTCAGTCGTCCGATTCCTCTGACTCCACCCCAAAAAGTTCCGTTCAGGTGAGCCCACATTGCGGCGGCGAATACCCATCCCGTGAAAAAAACCATAACGACAACCGCAAACCCATATAGATGCACTGAAGCAAACAAAGCGGCGCTCAGCGTGCAGGCCCACATTCCACGCATGCCCATCTTCCGGAGGAGCAAAAGTGGAATGTTCTGAAAGATCACGGTCTCCAGAACTGGTGCCACAATCACTGCCACGAGGATTGCCATTGGTAGGGAAAACCAATCCATGACTTCTTGCATGTTGCCGTGCAAGTCATTGCCGAACAGAAGCGCAAGAAGGATGGCCGCTGGTATTCGTGCCAACACCGACCACACAAGCCACTCCGCTACAAATCGCCACAGTGGGTAGTTCGCGCTTCGCTTTAGATAGCGCTGTCCCAGGCTACCTGATGGCTTCGCTTTCATACTTCCTGATCACTACACCTGAATGCACATCCCGTCATCTTTGATTATTCCCCATCTCCTGCATTGCGGCCGAGTTCGGCAGCGATGTCCATGGCGCCATGAAGGAGGCGAGCGACGCGAATGCCGTCCTCAACTGGCTGGTAAACGATGATGAAGCTCTTCGACACGATGGTGTAGCGAAAGCTGTAGCCGGGAGGATCTAGCTCTCCATTGGTGTGCCCAGTGCGTGGAAACTCGACAAGCAAATTCAGTGTCCTTTCGAACATCTTGCGGAGGCGTCTGGCTTGTTGGATGCCAAATCGATCCACAGTGTGCATTGTGATGGCCCGTCGATCTAAGCGTGCAGCCTTGGAGAGGACAATCCGGCTCATTCGGGCATAGGCTTTTGCGAAGCTTCAAGCTCGTCCAGCTCCTTGTCCCATTCGCTAAAGAAGGTTTCGCTATCGACGACCTCTCCGCGATCAAGCTGCTGTGCGCCCTCGAGGATGAGTGCTCTTGCTCGTTCAATTTGCACTTGTCGTAGGGCTTCTCGATCTTCGAAATCTCGAACTGCTTCACGAACGACTTCGCTTGTGGACTGATAACGGCCAGTCGCGACACACGATGCCAGGAACTTCGCTTGCTCCGGAGTGAGCGACACACTGATGCTTTCTCGATTTGCCATGTTTGTCCTCCTCTGGGATCATGGAGTTGTACCACAGTGTAGCACAACCCTCTCTAGGAGGTGAAGTCGTCTACAGTCCAGGGACGGCTTGAGCTGAGGGCGTCTTGCCTCCCTCATGGCGATGTCATGGAGAGTATGGGAGTGAGTGAGGCTTTAGACGCCGGGACTGATGATGCTGGGGCCGCGCAGGGGCGTGGCTCTTTCGGGGCTTTCCGCCAAGCGGCGGCGGAAGCGCAGGTGGCGCCGGCGGGTGGCTTCCACCAGTGGCCACCAGACCTTGGCCGTTAGGCCATGCCGGATGAGCAGGTGCCAGAAGCGATTGGAGCGCTTGTAGAGATAGCTCATGGCCAGGTAGGGCAGCACCGCATGCCAGTCACTGGGTCGCCGCCGCCAGATGGAACGGTGGGAGAACAGCCGTTGGTAACACTGCACATAGCCTTCGGCCAGTTCCTCCACGCTCATGCGCTTGGGGCGGAAGACCACATTGGCGGTGTCATACAGATCCCAGTTCTTGTGCAGGATGCGCCCTTCCTCCTCCATTTGCTTGAACAGCGGAGTGCCTGGATAGGGAGTGAGGATGTGGAAGGTGGCACACTCCAACCTGTTCTCTTCGATCCAGTCCGTGGTGCGAAGGAAGACATCCTTGTCATCCTCGTCGAAGCCCAACACGAAGCTGCCATTGGCCTGGATGCCGTTGTCGTGCAGGATGGCCACCCGTCGGGCGTAGTCCTTGGGCGGCGGTGTCTTCTTGCGGGAAGCCTTAAGGTTGCCGAAGCCCAGGGACTCAAAGCCGACGAAGACGCCGGTGCAGCCGGCCAGAGCCATTTCCCGCACCAGGCTTGGGTCATCGGTCACGTCGATGGTCACCGCCGCACTCCAGATGATTTGCAGGGGTCTTAGAGCGCGACAGAGTTGGCGCAGGTAGTCCTTGCGTGAGCCCAGGTTGTTGTCAATGAACACGGTGTAGGGTTGGCCGTCGGCCTGAATCTCTGCCGTTACCTGTTCCACGTCCCGCAGTTGGTAGGGCATGTGCAAGCCCTCCGTTGCTAGATAGCAAAAGCCACAGCGGTTGTGGCAGCCGCGGGTGGCGATGACGCTGCTGGTGGTGAGGAAGCTGTGTCGGGGCAACAGGTCCCGCCGCGGCATGGGGTCATCCCGGTAGGCTTTGCGGTAGCTGCCGCGATACACCGGCTGCAGCTTGTCATTGGCTATGTCATTTAATATCTGCCCCCACAGTTGCACTCCTTCGCCAATGGCGATGGCATCGGCATGGGCTGCGGCTTCTTCCGCACAAGCGGTCACATGCAGACCACCCAGGATGACGATGGCGCCGCGGGACCGGTACCACCTGGCCAGGGCATAGGCTCGCCGGGCGAATGTAAGGTGCACGGTGATGCCCACCACTTCGGGGAAGGGTTCGCAGGGTGGGGGACCCTGCAGCAAATTCTCGTCCCAGTAGCAGACCTGCCAGTCCGCCGGCGTGGTCGCCGCAATGCTGGTGAGTGCCAGGCTGGGAGTCAGCACATGCTTGCCGAAGCTGGCATGGGGATCCCGGGGGTAGAAGGGGTTGGTCAACAAAGCCGAGCGAGCTTGGATCGGGCCAACTACTTTTTCCGGGTCCAGGTAGGGAGCGACGCGCAGGTCAAAGGGAACGGTTTTGCTCATTGCACACTCCCGTTGCTGTTCGTTGGCGAATGGACCTTGCTCAGCTCTTGCAGGCCTTGGCAGACTTCATCGATGGTGGAGTCCAGGGTCGAAGTACCGGCGGTGAGGCCGACAACATGAAAGTCGGTGAAGCAGTCCGGGTCCAAGTCAGCCGCCTTCTGGATGTGGTAGGTGGGCAGGCCATGGGCTTCACAGAAGCGAACCAGTTGCCTGGTGTTGTTGGAGTTCTTGCCACCCACCACCACCATGGCGTCCACTCTCTGCACCAGATACTGCAAGGCCTGGATGCGTTGTTTGGTGGGTTCGCAGATGGTGTCCTCAAAGTGGATCTTGGCCCGGGGGTTGCGTGCGCGCAAAGTTCGCAGGATGGCCTGGGCCTCGCCCACCATGAAGGTGGTCTGGCACACCACGCCCAGTTTGCTGTAGGGCAGGTAGCAGGCGTCCTTGCAGGAGGAGAGGATGTGGTAGGACTGCAGATCGCCGACGATGCCGCGCACTTCCACATGCCCGGCCTTGCCGATGACCACCACGTGGTAGCCCTCTGCTTGCAGGCGGCTGGCGGCATCATGCACCTTGCGCACCAGGGGGCAGGTGGTGTCGATCAATTGCTTGCCTTGTTGCTGCAGTCGGTGCCGTTCTTTGTGGCTGATGCCGTGGGCGGTGATGAGGACCTTTGGGGTTGGTGGCATGTCTTGTCGATTCAGCTCGGGAGCCTGTAACTCCGGAGCCATGGCGAAGCCCTTCTCTTGCAGGCGCCCCAACACCTCTTCGTTGTGTACCAGCTCACCGTGGATGGTGATGTCTTTGGCCTCGCGTTGACTGAAGGCTAGATCCAGGGCGTCCCGCACGCCGAAGCAAAGGCCCATGGCTTGCGCCTTGATAACTTTCATGATGATGTTCCTCGGTTGTTACTTTGCAATGCAAAGTAAATGGCTAAATGGATGTGTTAGATTGATAGTAATAACGATGCGGGCCCTAGGCCGGCTGGAAGCCGCCGGCGGTGTCCTGGCTCTCGGTGGCGTCCTGAATGACCCGCTGCAACTCCTCCAGGTAGGCGAGGAACTGCTTGCGACCCTTGGTTGACATGCGTACCAGGGTTTGTGGTCGGCGGCTTTGCTGACCCTTCCACAGCTCCACCAGCTTGGTCTCCTGCAGAACTTGCAGGTGACGGCTGAGGTTGCCGTCGGTGAGAGAACAGAGATCCTTCAGTTCGGTGAACAGAATGCCTTCGGTGCGGGTGAGCAGGGCGGTGAGAATGCCCAGCCGCGCCTTCTCGTGCAGGACTCGATCCAGTCCCTGGTAGGAGAAGTGACCCGAACTGCTGTTGCTACTCGGCTTTTTTCTAGCTGCCAAGTTCCCTCCTTGGCAAGTTCATCTGGATCACCAGGGCCATGGCCAGCTGGCCAAAGCCAAAGGTCATGCCCATGCACCAGGGGGAGGGGATGGCCGAAGGGGAGGCGATCCACAACAGGTAGATGCCAGCCAAGACGTAGTAGGCGGCGACCCAGCCGATGGTCTTGGGTAACTGCAACCGGGATGAGAGGATGCTCAGCGCAAACAGCAGGCACCAGAGTCCGGGCAGTAGCCCCAGCATGGAGGGGTGTTTTTGCACCAGGATGACGGAGATGACTGCGCCCACCAGCAGGGCCGGTAGAACCTGTGCGACAACGAGGATGCTGCGTCGCCGCAGGCTGGCGCGCTCTTGCTGCATGGAGCGAAAGAAGATGTCTGCACCGCAGACGAAGGCGCCGGCGCAGGCTACCAGCAGCCAGTAGAGGATGAAGCGGGTCATGGACTCTGCCGGCATCAGGCTTTGTTGCAGGCCGGCGGCTCCCAGAGCCAGGGCGCCGGTGCTGGCCATGGTGATGGCTCGGTAGCCGCTGAAGATCTCGCTCTTCAGCACCTGGGCGTGGATCTCGGAGATTTGCGCGAGGGCTTTGTTCAGTTCCATGGTCTTGAATGCGCAGCTCTTGGGCGGCACAAGGCGATAGCTTTACAATGCAAAGTGAATACTGTCAAGCAGGGGGTGGGGGATGAGGTGGCCCTAGCAGGCCGTTGAAAAACTCCAAGTAGTTAAGCCGTGCTCCAATCCACGTACGTAGGGATAATATCCCAATCACGGAGGTGGATATTTCATGGCACTTGGCAAACGACGCGACAAGCAGCAAGCACTTTTGGTCTCGACGACCAATCTTCCCCGATCTCCAGGGCACCCGTTTTACGCGAAGCTGAATGAGCTTCTCAGCGAAGCGAAGTTCGATCACTATGTCGAATCGCTTTGCGAGCCCTACTACAAGGAAGGCGGCCGCCCTTCAATTCCGCCAGGCGTCTACTTCCGGATGCTGCTGGTCGGCTATTTCGAAGGTGTGGATTCACAGCGTGGGATTGCATGGCGCTGCAGTGACAGCCGCTCGCTCCAGCAATTCCTTGGGCTTTTGCTGACAGAGATGACCCCTGATCACTCCAGCTTGACCGTGATCCGCAAACGGCTGCCAGTAGAAGTGCACGAAGAGGTGTTTGCATTCGTGGTCAAGATCGCCAAATCCAAGGGCATGGTGAAGGGCAAGGCACTGGCCGTGGACACAACGACGTTGGAAGCCAATGCTGCAATGAAGTCCATTGTGCGCAAGGATACTGGCAAGGGCTGGAATGACTACGTGCGCGAGCTTGCGAAAGAAGAAGGGGCCGAAGTCCCAACGGAGGAGGACTTACGGCGATTCGATCGCAAACGCCGTGGGAAGAAGACCTCGAACAAGGACTGGGAGTCGCCCTCAGACCCCGACAGCAGGATCGCGAAGATGAAGGATGGGCGTACCCACCTTGCCTACAAGGCACAGCACGCGCTGGACACTGACTCCGAGATCATCGTCTCCGCGACGATCCACCATGCAGATACTGCTGACAGCGAGGCACTGAAAGACGGAATCATTGAGGCTCAGGCGGTGCTGATCAGTGCTGAGCAAGATGACCAATACAAGGCAGTTGTCGCCGACAAGGGCTACCACAAAGTTGAAACCCTGGCATGGCTAAGCGAGAGAGAGATACTTTCTTACATACCACAGCCGCGGTCACAGAACCGCCGCAAGTGGACGGACAAACCAGAATCGTGGCAGGATGCTTATCGAGCAAACCGTCGGCGTGTTGCAGGATCGCGATCCAAAAAGCTCCAGCGCTTACGAAGTGAACGAGTGGAGAGAAGCTTTGCGCACACCTGTGGGTCAGGCGGTGCACGCCGGACTTGGTTGCGCGGCATCGAGAATGTCAAAAAGCGGTACGTGGTCCATGTCGCTGCACGCAATCTTGGCACGATCATGCGTAGCCTGTTTGGAGTTGGGACGCCAAGGGGATTGCAGAGGGGCTTTGAGGGCTTCCTCAGCCGCGTATATGAGCTTTGTGGATCTGTTTGGCCCCAACCAGCTTGCTGGATCGCAATGACTGCCATTATTTTCCGCCATAAGAATCCCGGGGCAGAAAACGGATGTCTCGGGATCGACAATCTCCAAATCACCCCTTCTTCAACGGCCTGCTAGCGCCATGGGCCTTCTGGTGCCCAGATCGGGTAGCCAGACCTCGTCAAATGATGGATAGGCGAGAAGTGCCTATTAGGTCGGCATTTAGAAATCTCTAATCCTCATTGGCAGAAGTGGCAACGTCCCGGGGTTGCCTCTCTTTCATGCCATGGCTTCTAGATAGGGGCGCATGACTTTCGTCACTCGGCACGCCTGGGCAGCTCGCCAAAGGTCATCTCTCTTGCCTTTGCGTTTGTGGAGGAATTCCTTCAGTGCTTCGGTGGCGACATCGGTAACTACCTTGTTTCAGTACTTGAAGCAATCCACTCGCTAGCTACAGAATTCCTCGGCTTGACAGCTACCCTCTCCTCCATGTCCGAGCGCCTCCAAGTCGACGCACCGGCCCCCCTGCTCGCCTACCTGCTTGCAACCCTCGAGGGCTGGAAACGCAACACGCTCAAGGACCGACTGCGCCTGGGCTGCATCACCGTCAACGATGAACCGGTGCACCGTCACGATCACCCCTTGCAGGCCGGCGACCGTGTCGAGATCAGCTCGCGAGCCGCCGGCACAGGACCACGCCGCCCCCCGTCCAAACTCACGCCCATCTACCTGGACGATGACCTGGTCGCCATCAACAAGCCGGCAGGCCTGCTGTCAGTCACCACTGACGACGATGACAAGCGCAACGCCATGTCCCTGGTCAGAGACTCGCTCTCACGCCCGGGTCATCCCGCCCAACTCTGGCCCGTCCACCGCATCGACCGGGAAACCTCCGGAGTCCTACTCATCGCCCGGTCCAGGGGAGTCTGCAAGTCCATTCAATCCCAATGGAACGAGGCCGAGAAGATCTACCTGGCCATGGTCGAAGGTCAGCCAATGCCGGCGACCGGAGTGATCGACAAGCCGCTCTGGGAGGATCGCAATCTGCGCGTGCATGTCGGTGTTGGCGAGGGCTCCAGGGACGCTCGGACCAAGTACCAAACTCTCAGCAGCGATCGAGGCAACAGTCTTCTCGAGGTTCGCCTCGACAGCGGTCGCCGACATCAGATCCGCGCACACATGGCTGCCATCGGCCACCCGGTGGTCGGCGACGATCGCTATGGGACAGCCGGGTCACGCATGGCTTTGCACGCGCTTCGCCTGACCATCCCAGGTCCGCAAGGTGGTGACAGCCTGGTCTTCGAGGCGCCGATGCCAAAGGGATTCGCAGCCTTGCGCTAGCCAGTGGTCAGCGGAATCAAAGCTGTGCCCCTCCCCGAAATGATGGCGCAGTTAATGGGTTGAACCATCATCGAAAGTCATTGCTCTCCCTTCCCTCAGTAGGATAGCTGGAATGGAAGAATGATGACCAATCCTTCCTAATCTTGGGGTTAATAAGGCTACTCATGGGCCGGATGGGGAGTGCGGCAAACTGGCTTTGGCAATCCACAAAGCCCTTTGTTCCAGCCGGGTTCGAGCGCAAACTGGCGGCTCTATGCAAGCCAAGCCTATGCAAGCGAACGAAGAGCGTGCCCTGCGCGGGCTGTTGCTGCTGGGCGGGTTGTTCATCGCCGCTCTGGTGACCTGCAACCTGATTGCCACCAAGTTCACCAGCCTTAGCCTGGACTTCGGCTTCGTGGAGAAGACCTTCATCATCTCCGTCGGCATTCTGCCCTACCCCCTCACCTTCCTGATCACCGACATCCTGTCCGAGGTCTATGGCAGGAAGCGCGCCAACCAGGTGGTGTTCTGTGGTCTGTTTGCCTCCCTTCTGGTGGCGGGCATCTTGTTCCTGGCTTTACCCTTTGAAGCCATTGAGGGGAGCGCAGCTTCAACCCAGGCATTCACCGAAGTGTTCGGTAAGGGCTGGCGCGTCATCCTGGCTTCCATGGTTGCCTACCTGGTGGCGCAGTTTGTGGACATCCGGATCTTCCACTTTTGGAAACGGGTGACCAAGGGTCGCCATCTCTGGTGGCGCAACAATGTATCCACCGTCTTTTCCCAGTTGGTGGACACAACACTTGTGGTGTGTGTGCTGTTTGTTGGTGTGTGGCCTGTTGCTGATATACAAACAGCCATCCTGGATGGATGGCTGTTCAAGGTGCTCTGCGCTCTGGTGGATACGCCGCTGTGTTATCTGGGAGTCTACGGCTTACGCCGCTATATCGCTGGCGGTCGCCCAGAGCATTTCACCATTGCCGATCATTCCCAATCCAGATCCGAATGATCCCGACTCTTGATGGGCACCGCGGCACCGGCCTTCTCCCGTTCTTCGCCACGCAGCACCCGCATGCCAGGCATGTTGGTCAAGTCCGGTGGTGCCTCGCCAATGACCTGTGGTTGCGATTGGCTCTGTAGAGAGCTGGGCAGCTTGGCTTTGGGGCGTTTGGCCTGGCCCTGAGCTTCAGGGTGTGAGAGTGCGCCCAGTGCGCCCAGAGGACTGGTTCTGGCCTTTGCCTTTTGCGCCGCTGCTCTTTGGGCGGGAGTTGTTCTTGCTCCTGTTCTTTGGGCCCCTGCTCTTTGCGTTCCTGCCTTTTGCCGCATGGGGCTACCCATTGGCGGGCGTTGCGAAGGTCGTGGCGAAGGCCGCTGTGGAGTCCGTTGCGGACTGGTTGCAGCCTTCTTGTTCTCCGCTTTGACTGGTTCGGCGGTTTCACCAACCAGCAACTCGCCCAAGGATTCGCGGCGCAGGTGCATGACCCGGCCGGTGAGCCTGGAAGTGATGAATAGGGGGGCGACACAGAGCGGGCCGACAAAGGAGGCCTGCAAGTAGAGGTCCGAACCCATGGTGCCAACCGCTGCCGCCACCGCTGGGCTGAACAGCAGGGTGAACATCAATGCGGCACCCAGGTAGGGCATGCCGGCGCGGGTGATGGCCGGGAACAACACCTTGGGTGAGATGGACTGCCAGTCATTGCGCAACTGCCGCAGAGCCAAGGCCATGGGTGCCAACAGGCCGCCCACTGCCAGGGTGGCCAGCGACAGATGCAATGGCATGCCGATGAACAGGCAGACCAGGCCAGGAGCCAGGAACAGGCAACCCAGGGCCATGGCGTCCAGCAGGAAGCGCGTGGCAGAATGACCCAGTTGGCTCAGTTCAGGAATGCGCGGTGCATCATCCAGTCCCTCCGAAGCCTCCACCAGGATCTGTCGGGCAAGTGCGCCCACCAAACCCAGGATGGTCAGCACTGGTATCAAGGCGATGGCAGGAAACAACAGTGCGTTGCTACCAGAGGTGAGGAAACCACCCAGGCCAATGACCAGAGGAAATGTGAGCGTCGCAACCATCACCGTCAGCGGCATATGATCCTCAAAGAGGAAGCGGAATGCGGAGCTGACCTCATCCTTGAAGGTGCTCTCCAGGTTGACGGTAACCCGCTCCTTCTCTTCGCGGCGAGTGCGCTCGGAAGGACGCTCCATGAGGCCTAGCCGCATGAGGTAACGTTCTAGATGATGACGTTCGGCAGCATCTTTCACATTCCGGGCAGCCTTCACCGCTTCGTCTGTGTTGCCTATTTGCACACAGACCTTGGTGAGTTCTACCCAGCTTGCGTCGCTTTCCTTGCCTTGCTCTAGAGCGCGATGAAGAGACGCATAGCGTCGCTGTGGTATCTCTTCATCGTGGGTTGGTAATGCTACATGATTTTGAATGGTCGACTGCTCTGGTAGACCATGATCTTGGCTGGACAATGCGGTACTCCCTTTGATCGCTATTGAATGGCCCGATTGCTTCTTGACATGCGTGATGTCGGAAAAGCAAACGATGGCCTTAAGCGAGTGGTCTCATACAGAGACAGGGAGCTACCGAGGCGAAGTCAAAATCGCTGAGCATGTGGGGTGTTTGGCCCCTTGTTACCGGCCTTAGACCTTGGCGTCGATCTTGGTCTTCAGCTCGCCACTTTCGTACATTTCCAGGACAATGTCCGAGCCACCGATGAGCTCGCCATTGACGAACAGCTGTGGTGTTGTGGGCCAGTTGCTGTATTCCACAAGCGCTGGGCGGATGCCGGGGTCATCGAAGATGTTGATGACTTCGAAGGGCTGGCCTACCTGCTGCATCACTTGGATGGCGCGGTGCGAGAAGCCGCACTGGGGCTGCTCCTTGCTGCCCTTGGCAAACAGAACAATGGGGTTGTCGGTGACAAGCTTCGCAATCTTTTCTTTCGTCCACATGGTCGTAATCCTAGTTGGGGGTGGTGGTTTTGATTTGTACGGCGTGGATGGTGGTGGTCAGGTGTTCGCCCAGGGCGGCCTGCACCATCTTGTGTTGGTCGATGCGACCCAGGCCAGCAAAGGCCTTGGAGACCACTTTGATATCGAAGTGATCCGAGGTGCCGGTCATGTCCTGGACCGCCACTTCGGCGTCCGGGAGGACCTGGATAATCAGGTTTTTGACGTCTTCTGTACTGAGCATCTAGAGGTTATCAGGGGTTAATGCGGGTTTGGGGCAGGGGGAAGTAGTCCCCCGGGCTGGCAAAGTCAAGTTCCAGCTCTGTCCTGGACGATGGCAGGGGAGTCGGAGAGCAGGAAAAGCCCATGAGATCGAACCCAGCCCCAAAGTGGATAGCCTTGGCTAGCGCCATCTTCCTGGCCGCCGGATGGCTGCCGGCCCAAACCTACCTGGTGCCCAAAAGCCTGGGAGGCCAGCCGGCCAATCAGGTTGAAGGAGGCAGCGGTGAGCTGTTCCCCTTCGCCCGCAGCAAGCCGCTGCGCATGCAGTGCATCTACAATTCCGAGGAACTGCCCTTCACCGGGCCGACCTTCTTGCAGGAGGTGGTCTTGCGGGCGGACAACACCGTCCCCAACCAGGCCCAGGCCGCCAAGTCATTTGTCCGCACTGCCCTCAGCCTTTCCACCTCCACGGTGCGGGCGGAGTCAGCCAACCCGGTATTCGAGGACAATCATGGCCCGGATTGGACCTATGTGATCAAGGACTCCGGCATCAGCAACTACTTCAATTTGCCGGCACAGCCGCCCATGGCCGCCGGGCCCAGGCCATACAATGTGCCCTTTCCCTTCGAACATCCGGTGTTCTTTGATTTGTCACCGGTGCGGGGGGAGGAGCTGGCCAGCAGCATGGTGGTGGATTTTCAGATCTACCAGCAGCCTTCCGGGCTCTACCGCATGGATTCACCCTTTGGCTGTCGCAGCACCATCACCAGCTATGGCGTTCAGGGGGCTGGCTGTGTGTCCAGCACCAGCCCGCCACAGGCATTGCAGTTGGACCTGGCCGGGCAGCTGAGTGTGCTGGCTGGCGGCAACATGACCTATCGCCTGCAGCATGCCCACCCCAACGTGGCGGCGGTGCTGGCCATGGGAGTGGGGCTCCTGGATCCCGCCGATGCCATTCCCTTGCTGTCCGGATGTTCTTTGGTGGTCAATCCCGTTCTGCTGCGGCAGTTCGCCACCACCGATCCCACTGGCACGGCCTTTTTTCCCCTGCCGGTGCCGCCATTGCGCGCTTTGGTTGGGGAAACGGTGCACGCCCAGGCGGCAGCCTTTGATCCCGCCGCCAATGGCATGCTCCTGGTCACCTCAGGCGGCTTGAGCACCTCCATTTGCGGTCCCTTGGGGGTCTGTAGAGTGGCCGTGGAAATGCAGACAGCAGACGACCACGACACGGTCCTCAGCGGCCAAAGCCTGTTTGGCACCTCGCTGATGTTGGAATTCCGCTGAACCGCCCAAACTGCCACTTGTGACGCAGGGAATCTCGGACCACACTCTGGGCCGTGAAAGTCCTACTGAGTCGCCCGCGAGGGTTTTGTGCCGGAGTCGAACGGGCCATCGAGGTGGTCCAGCGCGCCCTGGATAAGTTCGGTGCACCGGTCTATGTGCGCCATGAGATTGTCCACAACACGGTGGTGGTGCAGGATCTGCAGGCCCGCGGTGCGGTGTTTGTGGATGAACTCTCAGAGGTTCCCTCTGGCAGCCATGTGATCTTCTCGGCCCATGGCGTGGCTCCGAATGTGGTGCAGGAGTCCAAGGATTTGCATCTGGTGGCGGTGGACGCCACCTGCCCCCTGGTCACCAAGGTGCACAAGGAGTCGCAGATGTTTGCCCGCCAGGGCCACACCATTTTGCTCATCGGCCATCGTGCCCACGTGGAAGTGGAAGGCGTGGTTGGCGAAGCGCCAGAACAGACCTTGGTGGTGTTTGGTCCGCAAGAGGCCGAAGAGGTGCAGGTACCTGATCCTGATAAGGTGGCGGTTCTGACACAGACCACCCTGAGTCTGGATGAGGCCATGCGCACCATGGATGTGCTGAAGCGACGATTCCCCAACCTGGTGACGCCGCGCAAGGAAGATATATGCTATGCCACCACCAACCGCCAGATGGCGGTGAAGGAGTTGCAGGGCAAGGTGGACCTGTGGTTGGTCATTGGCGATGACACCAGTTCCAATAGCAACCGTCTGCGGGAAATTGGCGCCAGCACCGGCGTGCCAGCCTATCTGATTCTGGATCAGAACAAGATCCTGCCTGAGTGGTTGGCGGGAGTAGGCACCGTTGGTATCACCTCAGGCGCTTCCACCCCGGAGATATCTGTGCAGGCAGTGGTGCAGCACCTGCAGGAACTTGGCGCCAAGTCAGTGGAAGAAGTGGACGGTGTGCCCGAGTCCGTTGAATTTCAATTGCCCGCAGAAGTGCGCTAAGCCGTGAAGATTGGCCTGGCACAAATCAACACCACGGTGGGCGACTTCGCCGAAAACCGTCGACGCATGGAAAAGGCCGCCGCCCAGGCTCAGCGCCAGGGGGCAAACCTGGTGGTGTTTCCCGAGCTGGCCATCTGCGGTTATCCGCCAGAGGACCTGCTGTTGCGGGAAGCCTTTTTGCAGGCCCACGATCTGAGCTTGCAAGAGCTTGCTGCCAACCTGCCGCCGAATCTGCCGGCCTTGGTGGGTTGTCTGCTGCGCAATGAAGAGGGCAAGAAGTTGGGGCGCCAACTCTACAACGGCGTGGCTCTGCTGGAAGATGGCATCGTCCGCACGGTGGCGCGCAAGTGCCTGCTGCCCACCTATGACATCTTTGATGAGTTGCGCTTCTTTGAACCTTGGACCCATCCGGAGCAGAACCTGTGCCAGGTCGCCGGCACCACCCTGGGAGTGGTGATCTGTGAGGATGGCTGGAACGACGAGCTGTTTTTTGACAGCCGTCACTATGCCTTGGATCCGGTGGCGGAAGTGGTGAAGGCAGGGGCCCAAGTGGTGATCAACCTTTCTGCCAGCCCCTGGTCGTTGGGTAAGGAAACCTTCCGCAACAAGATGGTGCAGGCCGCCGCAACTCGGCACCAATGTCCCATCGTCTACGTGAACCAGGTGGGCGGGAATGTTGCCCTGCAGTTTGACGGTGGCTCTCTGGCGGTGAAGCCCGAGGGTGTGGCCTGCCAACCAGTGTACTTTGAAGAATGCGTGCAGGTAGTGGATACGGCCGAGCCTTGGACCGAGACCATTGTGGAGCCGACGCCGCAAGCCATGCACCGTCAGGCCTTGATGCAGGGCATTCGCGATTACGCAGGCAAGTTTGGCTTCAGCAAGGTTTTGCTGGGCCTCTCCGGCGGCATCGATTCGGCAGTGACCGCTACCCTGGCAGTGGATGCCTTGGGTGCCGACGCTGTGGAGGGAATTGCCATGCCCTCCAGTTTCAGCAGCACCCATTCGGTGGAGGATGCCAAGGCCTTGGCGGAGAATCTGGGTATCCGCATGCACACCTTGCCCATCTCGCCGCTGCAAGAATGTTATTCCCAGGTGTTGCAGCCGCTGTTTGCTGGAACGGAGCCCAATGTGGCTGAGGAAAACCTGCAGGCGCGAGCGCGGGGTGCCCTGCTCATGGCCTATGCCAACAAATTCGGTCACCTGCTGCTGACCACCGGCAACAAGAGCGAGTGCTCCGTGGGCTATTGCACGCTGTATGGCGACATGTGCGGTGGTCTGGCGGTGATTGCTGATCTGTGGAAGACCGAGGTCTATGCCCTGGCCCATTGGTTGAACCGGGAGCAAACGCGCATCCCTGAACATTCCATCAGCAAGCCTCCCTCCGCCGAGCTTCGTCCGAACCAGAAGGACACGGATAGCCTGCCGCCCTATGAGGTGTTGGATCCCATCCTGCGCTATCTGGTGGAGGAAGAGATGTCAGTAGGGGCTACCGCCGCCCAGACCGATGCCGACCCTGCCCTTGTGCAGAAGCTCTATGCCATGGTGCAAGGCAATGAGTTCAAGCGCTTCCAGTATGCGCCGACCCTGCGGGTCTCCCAACGGTGTTGGGGTGGCCGCCGGGTGCCGGTAAGCCATCGCTACCGAGAAGACTGATGCAGACAGCTCCTTAATGGTGAATAATCCCTGCCCATGACAGCCTTACTTGTTCTCGCCGCTGGCGTAGGTGTCCTGCACACCTTGTTGGGCCCTGATCACTACCTCCCCCTTGTTGGTCTGGGCCGTCTCCGGGATTGGAGTTTGCGTCGCAGCCTGGCGATTACGCTGGCCTGTGGTGTTGTGCACTGCCTGTCTAGCCTGCTGCTGGTTCTGGCCCTGGGCTGGGCAGCTACTTCCATGAGTTGGGTGCAGGGTTTGCTTTCCGGCATGGCCCTGACCGCAGCCTGCTTGCTCATGGCTCTGGGTCTGGTCATGTTGCTTGCTGTCTGGCGTCGCCGCCGGATGCCAAAGCTCGGCACCCCGGCATTGCTGCTGGTCTTTGCCGTGGGGCCCTGTGAATGGTTGATCCCCCAGGCCCTGGCAACCTATTCGGCACAGGGCATGGCTGCAGCCATCCTGGTGGCGACGGTATTCAGCCTGGCCACCCTGCTTACCATGCTAGGCTGTGTTGCTCTGGGCCTGCGGGCCTTGCCACAGATGCCGCAGCTGCGTATGCAAACAGTGACCGGCCTGGGCATGTTGGCCTGCGGCCTGGCCATGCTGGTAGGTTTCTAGCCCTCACAATTCTCCTGCAACAAGGGCAGGAGTTCCGGGTCCTGAAACTGGAAGCCTAGCTTCTGCAGCTTTTCTGGCAGCACCCGCGCACTGCTTAGCAACAGGCCATCAGCCATGCCTCCCAGCAGCAGGCGGATGGCCAAGGCTGGCACGCCGCAGATGGTGGGGCGGTGCAAGGCTCCGCCCAGGGCCTTGGTGAACTCCAGGTTGGTGACCGGGTGTGGTGACACGGCGTTCAGGTGACCTGAAACATCGTTTTGCAGGGCCCATAAGATCACCGCAACCGCGTCCCGCAGGCTGATCCAGCTGAGATACTGTTGGCCGCTGCCGATCTTGCCGCCCAGGCCCAGGCGAAAGATGGGCAGCATCTTGGCCAAGGCGCCGCCGTGGCTGGCCACCACCATGCCAAAGCGCGGATACACCACGCGGATCCCCGCGTCTCTTGCCGGTGCGGCGGCGGCTTCCCAGGCGACACCGGTTTCTGCCAGGAAGCCCCGTCCCGCCGGGCTGTCCTCAGTGAGTTCGCTGACTCCCCGGTTGCCGTAATAGCCAACGGCGGAGGCGCTGATCAAGCAGGTCGGCGGTTCTGGCAGGTTGCCCAGAGCCTGGCAGAGAACCTGGGTGCCCCGCACCCGGCTTTGCTGAATGCGTTGGCGTTGTTTGCGGTTCCAGCGCTTCGCCGCGATGTTCTCTCCTGCCAGATGGACCACCGCTTCATGGCCAGGGAGCCGGCTGTTGTCGATGGTTCCTCGGGTTGCGTCCCATTGGATCTCCTGGGCGTTGGCAGCTGTTCTGCGCACCAGGTAGGAGAGCTGATGGCCTTGTTGTTCCAGGGCTGCACAGACAGCTGTTCCCAGGAAACCAGATGCGCCGCTGATGAGAATCTTCATGCTTCTATGGGTGTCAGGCCGGTGTCAGCGTAGCATGGCGATATGGGGAATGCGCTTACCCGAATCATGTTGGTGGCAATATGCATAACCGCTGGCCAGGGTCAAGCGCAGGAAGAACCGAAGATTCAAAAGGCGCTGCACAGGGCCCGTCCAGCCCTGCTCAAGCATCTCAAACAAACCAATGGTGCCCTGCTGGCACTGTGTTGCCTGGCCGCTGTTCATGACGGCGTGCCCAGCGACAATCGGGCATTTTCTCGTGCCTGCAAAAAGTTGTCGCGAGCTCATTTGCGCGGTACTTATGGAGCCGCCCTGCGACTGATGGTGATGGCGGAGATGCCTGCGTTCCCTGACCGTGAAGATCTGCTGCAAGGGGATGTTGAAACCCTGCTGCGCAATCGGGCGGGCGGGGGCTTCACCTATGCCAAGCGCAATTCATGGTGGGACCTCAGCAATACCCAATACGCGGCCCTTGGCTTGCGTGCTGGAGAGAGCATGGGGGCCGAGATTGATGCAGAGATTTGGCAGAAGACCCTGAACACAGTGTTGCAGATTCAGGATGCGGATGGCGGTTTTGGCTACAGCCGGGATAAGCGGCGCAAGCATGCCTATTCTTCCATGACCGTGGCGGGGGTTGCCGTGTTGCAGGTTTGCCAGCAGATGCTGGGGGCGAAGCTGCCGAAGGAGCAGCAGGCAAAGGTGAGCCAGGCGGTGGATAAAGCCTGGCTGTGGATGGCGGCGCACAAGGAGGATATGGGGTATCCGCAGGCCAGCTCTTGCCTTTACTTCCACTATGGCCTGGAGCGGGCGGCGATTCTCTGTGACCGAAAATTGGTGGGTGGGCGGAACTGGTATGAAGTTGGCGCTGACATGCTGCTGCAGATGCAGCAGAAAACAGGCGCCTGGCGCAGCAGCTATGAATACCGCCCAGGAGGTCTGGAGGGGCCGGGCAGTCCAGTGGACACTGCTTTTGCCATGCTGTTCTTACGGCGGAAGTTCCAGAAGGTGCAGGAACCAAGCTATGTGAAACTGCAGTCCTTGGGAATTCAGTCCAGCCGGCAGGACGTGACTTTGGCTGTCAGTCACCTGCTGCGCCAAGGCAAGCAGACCATCCCGGAAGTCTTGAAGGCATTGCGCAGTCCGGTGACCAATCGCCGGCGGGCGGCGGCGCTGGCTCTGCAGGAGTTTGCCGGTGGGGTTTTTGGTTACGACCCTGAATTGCCGCCTACTGAATCTGCTGCTGCCATCAAGCTGGCAGAGCAATGGTGGTTCAAGCAGCGATAGCCTATAGTCCCGCCATGGCTTCAACCTTTCGACCCATGGCTCGTCGGCGAGAGCATTTGCAAGCGGAAAATTTGCTGCGCTCCCTCACCGAGGTGATCAACAAGGTTCCCAATGGCATCAACCTGGGGCAGGGGGTTTGTGACCTGGATACGCCAGGGCCTCTATGCGAAGGCGCCACCCAGAGCATCGCCGGTGCCGACGACCGGCAAACCTATACCTTCTATGCCGGCTTGCCCGAAGCGCGCCATGCAGTGGCGCGCAAGCTGCGGGAGTTCAATGGGCTTTCTTGTGGGGCAGAGGAAGTGATGATCACCACCGGGTCATCCGGTGCCTTCTTTGCCGCTGGCATGACTCTGATTGAGCCCGGGGATGAGGTCATCCTGTTTGAGCCGTTCTATTCCTACCACTACTCCTGCCTGAAGTTATTTGGTGCGGTTCCCGTTTGTGTGCCTTTGGGGACCGAGGACTATGCCCTGGATGTGCAGCGTTTGCAGGATGCCATCACCGACAAGACTCGGGCCTTGGTTTTGAACACCCCGGGCAATCCCTCGGGCAAAGTGTTTTCTGCTGCGGATCTGGAGGCGATCGCCCAAGTCTTGCAGGGCACCCGGGTGCTGGTATTCACCGACGAAGTCTATGAATACATGTGCTTTGATGGGCGCAAGCACCTGTCGCCAGCGGCAATGCCTGGCTTCGCTGACCGCACCCTGACCATGGGCAGTTTCAGCAAGACCTATTCCATTACTGGCTGGCGCATTGGTTATCTGGCTGGCAACAAGGATGTAGTGGATGCTGTGGGGCGGGTCTTCGATCAAATGAATGTGTGCGCACCAAGGCCATTGCAGCGTGGGGTGACCAAGGCTTTGCAGGATCTTCCGCCAGCTTTTTATGCTGATCTGCAAACTGACTATGAACGTAAGCGTGACCTCTTCTGTGCTGCTCTGGAAAAAGGTGGCTATCGCTTTAGCAAACCGGAGGGCGCTTATTATGTCATGGCGGATTACCGGGATGTTTTTGGGGATGTGGATCCGCACCAGGCCGTCCTGCGCCTGATTGAGCAAAAAGGCATCAATGCCGTGCCTGGGCATGTGTTTTATGCCAATCCAGATGGTATTCGCAGCATGCGCTTCCAGTTTGCGGTGGCTGATACCGTGTTGGCAGATGCTTGTGAGCGGCTGGGAGGTTAGATTCCTTAGCAGTCATGATGCCGAAATTCCCAACCACAGCTTTCTGCCTCTCCTAAAGCAAGTGTAGGTCCTCCCGGGTGCTGATTTCGCCTAGCGGCCATGAATACGCAATGGAGAGCGCGGGTAGCTGCATCTGAGACCCGGTGGATTCCCGGTACAGGCTGTAGCCCATCCTTGGAGGCAGTGGCAGAGTGCCAAGCCGCCCTGGCGGTTTGGCATCTCAGGAAAGGGCCGTGAGCCGTAGGGGCTGTCAAGGCTGGCCGTAGGCCACGAGCGGAGCGAGCTTGGCCTTTATGGCACCGAGGCTTGCGGCACAGAGTTGAAAAGTTGGTTGCGCAGAGCCAAGCGTACATAGAAATTGCGCACTGACTGCGTCGAGCATGCTTAGAGGCTCTCGACGCGACGGACTCTGTTCACGAGGTCGCATCAGTGCGCATCACCACCCTACTCAACAAGCTCCTCAATCTCCAGGGGCTCCGGGTTACCGGGGCCCAATTTCAAGACGGTGAGATGATTCTCAGTGTCCACCGAACATTCCAGCTGCTGACCTGCCCACACTGTGGCAAGCGCAAGCGTGGCCGAGAATCCAAACGAAAGCGGCGATGGAGGCACATGGGAATCTGGGGCCATGAGGTCTACCTGGAGGGCGAAATCCGGCGTTTGCGGTGCAAGAAATGCAATGTAGTCGTGACCGAGGCGGTCCCCTGGGCCAGGCATGGCAGTGACTTCACTAAGCCCTTCGAGGATGTGGTCGTCCTGCTGGCGCAACAGACAAACGTAACGGCCGTCGCCAGGCTGACTGGGATTTCGTGGGTGACCGTAGGAGCAATCGCAGAGCGTGTCGTCAGCGAGCACCTTGACCCAAACCGCTTCGATGGTCTGCGTCGCATTGCTGTGGACGAAATCAGCTTCCGCAAGCGCCACCGCTACCTGACGGTGGTCACCGACCACGACCAGAGAAGGGTTATCTGGGTCGCCGAGGGCAAGAGTGCCGATGTACTCAAGAGTTTTTTTACCGAGATCGGAGCTGATGTTTGTGAGCGCATTGAAATCGCCACCATGGATATGTCGGCTTCTTACCGCAAAGCGGCAGAGGAAAGCCTCCCAAATGCACAGATCGTTTTTGATCACTTCCACATTGCCAAGTTGGCCAACGAAGCTCTCAATGAGGTCCGGCGCGAACTCATGCGAAACGCCGCTCATCCCGATGCCAAGAAGGCAATCAAGGGAACAATGTGGGCACTCCTGCACCGCCAAGAAAACGCAACCGATAAGCACATGAGCACCATTGGTCATCTTCGCCCCGAGCAACCTCTTGGGCGCGCCTACCTGCTCAAGGAGACTCTGCTCGACATCCTGCGTGGCAGCATCAAAGATTCAAATCTGGCTCTTGATGGTTGGATGGCCTGGGCAGCACGATCTCGACTCAAGCCATTTGTCAAACTCGGCAAGACGGTCCGCAAACACCTCGGCGGGATCCAGGCCCTCTTCAAGGAACGATTCACAAATGGCCTGGCGGAAGGCATGAACAACAAGATTCGCCTCCTCAGCCATCGCGCTTACGGCTTCCATAGCGCAGCCCCACTAATCGCTACCATCTTCCTCTGCTGTGGTGGAGTCAGGCTTCCAGACCTACAACTCCTTTAGGAGAACCAGCTTTCTTCTTGTTGCTCGTGGCCTGTGGCTCGGGCCCGGAGCCAACGGAATCCCCGCTGGCAGATCAGATGCCGGCACCGGTGGCCGATTCCAAGGAAAAGCTTGAGGAGCAGGACGCCGCCGACAGCAAGAAGGAGCTGCTGGTTGATAAGGACACTGCGGCTTTTCGCCAGGCCTGCATGGATGCCAGCAGTGATGCGGTAGTCTTGAATCTGGCGGCGCATCCTGATGACGAAGCGGCACGCACCCTGGTCTTTTTGCGTCGTCGCTTTGGTATTCGTACCGTGACTCTTTACAGCACTTGTGGTGAGGGTGGACAGAATGCCATCGGTCGTGAAATTGGTCCGGACCTGGCGCGCATCCGCATCCAGGAAACTTTAGCGGCAGCGGAGCACACCGGCACCCGGGTTCGCTGGATGGGTTTTGCGGATTTTGGTTACTGCAAAACTGCTGATGAGGCTTTTCAGGTATGGGGGAAGCCGGCATTCATGCAGGAATTGCAGAAGCAGTTGCAGGACGTGGCACCAGACGTGGTGCTGACCAACCATCGCCCGGGTCGTGAGCATGGCCACCATCGCGCCACTGCAGTGGCGGCGCAAGAAGTCTTGCAGGGCTTGGATATTCCTTTGTATCAGCGAGCAGCCAAGGGCGAGCCCGCATTCAAATTTGCCGTGAGCGAAGTGGATTCGGTCACCGGCCAGACCTATGCCCGGCAGGCTTACCGGGGTTGGCTGCAGCATCGGACACAGGGTCCATTTGGTCCCTATGATGCAGCAAGGCTGCTGCCGGATCGCTGGACTCGGGTGCTGCCGGCGGGGGATCTAGACCAGGAGTTCGTAGCATCCTTGCCAACCGTCTTTGCCGATGCTGAATTTGCGGCGCGAGCCAAAGCTGCGGTGCCGGAGTTTGACGATCTGGACGCGCAACTGCAGGCTTTTGCCTTACCTGCAAGTCGTGCGGAACACATCCAGCGGGCGCGGAGCCTGGTGCCGATTTTGCGCAAACTGCGCGCTCTGACCAACAGCGACGATGTTCAGCGGCGGCTGGACCGGCGCCTGCAGGCTTTGCAACAGATCATCGTTCTGGGGTCCGGGGTAAAGATTGAAGCGCGATTGGATTCAGATTTTCTTGTCCAGCTGAGCGAAGGTGAAGTAAGCATCTCAATGCAGGCTGCGGATGATGTTCAGATCTCTGACTTGCGGGGTTCACTGCAAGGGAAGCAGGTTGCTGCTAGCAAGCCGAGGGAGTTGCAGTTGCCCTATCAGGCCGTTGAAAAACTCCAAGTAGTTAAGCCGTGCTCCAATCCACGTACGTAGGGATAATATCCCAATCACGGAGGTGGATATTTCATGGCACTTGGCAAACGACGCGACAAGCAGCAAGCACTTTTGGTCTCGACGACCAATCTTCCCCGATCTCCAGGGCACCCGTTTTACGCGAAGCTGAATGAGCTTCTCAGCGAAGCGAAGTTCGATCACTATGTCGAATCGCTTTGCGAGCCCTACTACAAGGAAGGCGGCCGCCCTTCAATTCCGCCAGGCGTCTACTTCCGGATGCTGCTGGTCGGCTATTTCGAAGGTGTGGATTCACAGCGTGGGATTGCATGGCGCTGCAGTGACAGCCGCTCGCTCCAGCAATTCCTTGGGCTTTTGCTGACAGAGATGACCCCTGATCACTCCAGCTTGACCGTGATCCGCAAACGGCTGCCAGTAGAAGTGCACGAAGAGGTGTTTGCATTCGTGGTCAAGATCGCCAAATCCAAGGGCATGGTGAAGGGCAAGGCACTGGCCGTGGACACAACGACGTTGGAAGCCAATGCTGCAATGAAGTCCATTGTGCGCAAGGATACTGGCAAGGGCTGGAATGACTACGTGCGCGAGCTTGCGAAAGAAGAAGGGGCCGAAGTCCCAACGGAGGAGGACTTACGGCGATTCGATCGCAAACGCCGTGGGAAGAAGACCTCGAACAAGGACTGGGAGTCGCCCTCAGACCCCGACAGCAGGATCGCGAAGATGAAGGATGGGCGTACCCACCTTGCCTACAAGGCACAGCACGCGCTGGACACTGACTCCGAGATCATCGTCTCCGCGACGATCCACCATGCAGATACTGCTGACAGCGAGGCACTGAAAGACGGAATCATTGAGGCTCAGGCGGTGCTGATCAGTGCTGAGCAAGATGACCAATACAAGGCAGTTGTCGCCGACAAGGGCTACCACAAAGTTGAAACCCTGGCATGGCTAAGCGAGAGAGAGATACTTTCTTACATACCACAGCCGCGGTCACAGAACCGCCGCAAGTGGACGGACAAACCAGAATCGTGGCAGGATGCTTATCGAGCAAACCGTCGGCGTGTTGCAGGATCGCGATCCAAAAAGCTCCAGCGCTTACGAAGTGAACGAGTGGAGAGAAGCTTTGCGCACACCTGTGGGTCAGGCGGTGCACGCCGGACTTGGTTGCGCGGCATCGAGAATGTCAAAAAGCGGTACGTGGTCCATGTCGCTGCACGCAATCTTGGCACGATCATGCGTAGCCTGTTTGGAGTTGGGACGCCAAGGGGATTGCAGAGGGGCTTTGAGGGCTTCCTCAGCCGCGTATATGAGCTTTGTGGATCTGTTTGGCCCCAACCAGCTTGCTGGATCGCAATGACTGCCATTATTTTCCGCCATAAGAATCCCGGGGCAGAAAACGGATGTCTCGGGATCGACAATCTCCAAATCACCCCTTCTTCAACGGCCTGCTATGGTCCTCTGGCTGATCTGCAGCCAGATTTGGTGGTGCCGCATTGGTTGCGGCCGCAGCTTAGCTTTAAACTGGACGGTGTGCCGGTCCAGCAGGCCTTGGCCTTGCCTTTCACTGCTGTGCCCTTGGTGCAGTTGAACTGGAACCATGAGGCCCTCTATGTGCCTCTGCAAGAGCGCCAGCGTCAGCGTGTCTTTCTGAACGTCAAGTGGAACGGGCAGAGTTCACGCAAAGCTTCCCTTTCCTTCAAGGCTCCCGCCGGCTGCAAAGTGGAGGCAAGTCCTGACAATTTCCTGTTGTCGCCAATACAGTCCACCATTCGCGTGGTGGTGGATCTGGAATTTCAACCGGAGAAGCTGGTGGGCATTGGCGATGTGCTAGTTGAGTTGAGCCCCGGCCGGGCCTCCATTCGCTTGCAACCCACCAATATCCGCATGCGCAAGGATACTCGGGTTGGTTTGATACGCGGTCCTGACGACAGCATTCAAGTGGCCTTGGCGGAACTGGGAATTCCATTCCAGGCCTTGGATCCCGCCAGCTTGTCGACGGCAGATTTGAATTCTTTCTCAGTCCTGGTGCTGGGCATTCGGGCTTATCACCATCGCCCAGACCTGAAGGAGCAAAGACAGCGCATCCTGGACTACTGTGAACAAGGCGGCCGTGTGGTGTGCTTCTACCACAAGCCACATGAGTGGAACGAGAGCAAGGAGCGATCTCTGCTTGCTCCTTATGCCCTCGAAGTCGGTCGTAATCGAGTGTCTGAAGAGGGGGCTCTAGTCAATATGCTGCAACCGGATCACCCCATCTGGAACAGTCCAAACAAGATCGTTCCCGGTGATTTTATTGGTTGGGTGCAAGAGCGAGGGCTGAATCTTCCTGAGAAGTGGGCCAAGCAGTGGCAACCATTGACCGAGATGGCAGATGGTGGCGAGGCGAAGCAGCAAGGGGCGCTGTTGATTTGTCAGCACGGAAATGGCCAATACGTCTATTGCTCCTTGGCTCTCTATAGGCAATTGCGCAAGGCTCATGTGGGCGCCGCCAAGATCTTGGTAAACCTGCTGAGTCACTAATGGCTGAGTTGATGGTTTCATGATGCAAGTGCAGCGCAAGACGATGCACAGAGGTCTGGGCCTGCTGATGTTTGCTGTGGGCGGGGTCCTTGGCATGGTGTTTCTCGGCAGCATGGAGCGAGTGCCGAAGTCCGTTGATGGGCCAGTGACTTCTTCTTCCTTACCTTCTCTAAGCGGCCCCTTTGCTGCGAATGCCAAAGGCCAGCGGCCTGTCTCAGGTGATCTGGTCAACTTGCATATGTGGATTGCGGAGAAGCATGCGCACAAGTTGCAGGCGGTAAGAGATCAGGCCATGCGGGATCAATGGATCCAAGCCGGAGGTCTGGTGCCGGCACGACTCCTTGCTGGTGGCAAGGAGGTGCAGGGACGTGTTCGCATCAAGGGTGATATGGTGGACCATGTGGACACGGACAAGTGGTCATTCAGGGTGGAGCTCAAGGGAGACGCCTTGTTGGGCATGAGTCGCTTTTCCATTCAACATCCAAAGACTCGTGGCTTTTGGCTGGAGTGGCTGTTCATGCAGGCTGCGCGCCGGGAAGGGTTGCTGGTGCCGCGTTCTCAGTTTGTGCAGGTTGTCATCAATGATCGACCCTGCGGCGTCTACTACCTGGAAGAACATTTCACCAAGGAGATGCTGGAATCCCAGGGCCGTCGCGATGGTCCGGTGGTTCGCTTTGACGAAAGCCTGATTTGGCAGGGTCTGCTGCAATACGTTTCTGACCCGACTCATGGTCTGCCCTTCGCCGTGACTGGTATGGGGTCGGTGCAGCGAGCCAACATCGATGCCTTCGGCGAACAGCACCTGGGCAGGGCGGATGCTCTCAATGATCGCTTGCACCGTGGGCTGTTCTTGCTGCGGAAATTGCAGCAGGTGTTGATTGAGAAGCAGCCGCAAGATCGTTTCTGGCAGGAGCAGCTGAATCCACAGCCCTCGGCGGCAGAGTTGGGCGGAGTTGTAGATGCTGTTTGTGATGCCAGCAAGCTGGGTCGGATGCTGGCCTTGTATTGCCTGTTCCATGCGGAGCATGGTTTGGATTGGCGTCAGTGGCGTTTCTACCACGACCCGGTTTTGGATCGCTTGGAACCGGTGATTTTTGATGTTGAGCCTGCTCCAGGCTTTGGCGTGCAGAGCATCGCCACCGCCAATCTCATGGTGGAGGAGTACATGCACTCCGATTATTTTCGCGAGGCGGTGTTCGTTGCCTTGGCCAGGATGGTGCAGCCGGACTATTTGAAGTCCTTGCTGGACTCTCTGGATGATGAATTTCAGGTCATCGCCCAGGCCCTGTTGGCGGAAGGGTCGGTTCCTGAGGATCACCACATGTCAGCCGTTCGAACTGCCTTGGAGCAGCGTAGCAAGTTGCTTCGTGGAATTTTCCAGGTCCCAGGCACCGTTCGCCTGTCCGGGCGTGTTCTTCCCGGATTTGGCGTCGAAGTTGCTGCCTGGACGCAGACAGACTTGCCAGTCATTTTGGAGGAGTTCCGTTCTGAGGCTGGTGCTTCCTTGTCGGCGGCAAGGGGTCTGGCCCAGGACCAGCAACAGTATCGCCGGGCTGGCAATGCGGTGTTCTTGCCAAAAAAGGGCCAACACCTCTTGCTGCGATTGCCCCTGACTGCCAACAAGTTGACCGTCAGATATCGAATCGTTGGCGCAAAGACATCACAGACTGAGTCGCTAAGGGTGCATGAGATCCTTCTCCCCCCGGCTGACAACGATCTGGCTGATGACTTGATGACTACCTTGGAACAGCATGCTTGCCTTGGCTATGTCCTGGAGCAGGATCGCTTGTTTTTGCGGCGGGGGGATTTTGCTGTGCAGGGAGATCTGCGGATCCCTGCTGGGAGGATTCTGCATGCGGAGGGTGGGACCACTCTTCGCTTCGCGCCGGGAGCCAGGCTGATCACTTCGGCAGCACTGCGTTGGCAGGGTGGGAAAGCGGGCAAGATTGTTCTCATGGCGCAGGACAAGCATATGGGGTGGGCCGGCCTGCAAGTCACGGATGCAGCATCCGATAGTCGATTGCGGCATGTGCATTTCCGGGGGATGCGGCCAGCCAAAGGCACAGTTGCCATTCAGTTCTTCCGCTCCAATGCAAACTTGGTTCAGTGTCGCATTCAGCAGGTGGCAGGTCAGGCCTTGATGGTTCAGGGGGCATTCATGAGTCTGCGGTTTTGTGAATTTTCCGATTTGGAGGGCTGTGCTGTCCTGGCCGGTCATGCAGGCCAGCTATCCATCCTTGAATGCCAGATGCACAGGGTTGGCATCGCCGTCCTGGCCATGCAGCAATCGAAGATCGACATGCAGGACTTGTCAGTGGTGGATCCAGGCCGCTATGCCCTTGTAGCCCTTGGCGCAAGCCAGATCCTGGCCCGCGGCCTGGTGTCCACAAACCAGTACTTGGTGCAGGCTCCCAGCCTGGTCACCGTGAATGATCAGAAGGTTCCGGGTCAGGTTCTAGGCTTGCAAGAGCTCCAAGGCCTGGGGGTCCTGGATCGCTAATGCCCATGTTGCCGACAAGAGGATCATGGATGCATAGAATTGTTTTCGCATGTCTCCGATCATGGGTAAGTTACCCAGCTCTGGCTGTGCATGCAGCCTGTCGCCTCGTCGCTGTGAAACCGTAAGTAGGTTGCAATGTGGAAGGATACCCTAAGTAAGTTTTTTGATGGAGAGGCCCTGCAGTCAGGGCATTTGCCGGTTGTGGTGGTCAATCTGGTGCTGGCCATTCTCCTGTCGCAGATCCTGACCTGGCACTACCTGCGCTATGCGCAGGTGCTTTCCAACAAGAGCAAGTTTGCGCGGGTTTTTGTCTTTATCGCCACCACAACCTTCTTGCTGATCACTGTGGTCAAGACATCCTTGGCCTTGTCCCTTGGCTTGGTCGGTGCTTTGTCGATCATTCGCTTCCGCACGCCGATCAAGGAGCCGGAAGAACTGGCCTACCTCTTTTTGGCCATTGCCGTTGGAGTGGGATTGGGAGCTAGTGGTGGTGAAACGGATCCATGGTGGCCCACCTTTGCAACAGTGGTGGTGTTCGTCGCCATCCTCCTGTTCTTGAGTCTTCGCAGTGGTCTGGGCCGTGGCGAACCACCGCAGCGGACCGTGCTGCAAATTGCCGCTCCCCTGGCGGATGACGCCGGGGCAGAAGCTGGCTCTCAGCAATTGCAGCTACTCATGCCGGCAGTGGAGGCGTACTGCAGCAAGGTTGATCTGCGTCGGGTTGACTGTGGTGCCGGTGAGTTCCAGGCCAGTTTGTTGGTTGAAATTGCGGACAGCACCCAGGTAGCTGAGCTATTGGCTGGCGTCCGCGCCTCCTTGCCCGGCGCTTCCGTATCCTTGATTGAATGGGAAGGCCTGGAATAAGCCCCCAGCCATTTGCAGATTCGATGATCACCAAAGACAGCAAGAGTGACCGCAGCAGGCTTTGGGTCGGTCCCTTGCTATTGCTTGCTGGATTGGTGCTGGGCATGGTGGTGCGTGGCCTGGTTTCGGGTCCTCCCGAAGTGCCGCCGGAGAATGGCAAGGTCGAAGTTACCGAGCCACCGGCCGGTCCCTTTGCTCCAGGGCCAGATGTGCCCATTGATCCAGGCGCAAAACTGGCAACCCTGTCTTTGCAGGTGGCCGAGGCTGACGCCCAGGTGTTGGAGCGGATCGTCAAGAAAGCTCTGCAAGATGGCGTCATCCGTGACCGGGACCTGGTGGGTGCAACGGTGAGCGCGGGTGGCAAGGACGTCAAAGCCAAGATTCGCATCAAGGGTGACTGGACGGATCATGTAAAGACTGACAAGTGGTCCTTCCGTGTCGATCTGGGCAAGAAAACGCTCTTGGGCATGAGCCGTTTTTCCATCCAGCATCCCAGGACCAGGCTATACACAACCGAGTGGTTGTTCATGCAGGCTGCCCTGCGTGAAGGTCTGCTGGCGCCGCGATCCCGGTTTGTCTACGTCAAGGTCAATGGTCGATCCCTGGGTGTCTACTACTTGGAGGAACACTTCACCAAGGAGATGCTGGAGTCCCAGGGCAGACGAGATGGTCCCATCCTACGCTTCAATGAAGATGCAATGTGGGCGACCTGGCTGCAGTATGATTTCCACCACGGCAAGCCCATCCCCAGAGTGATCTTACCGATGACTGAGGCGTCTTGGGCAGACATCCGCGCCTTCAATGAGAAGCACCTGGGGAAAGTAGATAGTCTGAACCAACGTCTGCATCGCTCCATGGGGCAGATGCGTGATTTGCAGCGACAGATTATTCAGGGCATGCCAACCAATATGCCGGTGAAGCGTCAGCAGTTGGAAGAGTTGCAGGGCAGGACCATTGACGACCTGCTGGATGTAAAGGCCACAGGCAAGATGCTGGCTCTGTACAGCATGTTCAATGCGGACCATGGCTTGGCCTGGCACCAGTGGCGCTTCTATCATGACCCGGTCCAGGATCGTCTGGAGCCGGTGATGTTTGACACCCAACCACAACCAGGCGCTGGCAAGTATGGTCTGGTGGTTTTCCATCTCTGGGCCAAAGGCTTCATGAAAAGCCCGTACTGCTATGAGGAAGCCTTCCGGGTCATGGACAAATTTTCCCGGCCGGGCTACGTGGAAGACTTCATGGCTTCGGTGCAGCCTGAATATTTGCGCATCGAACAGGCTCTGCAGGCGGAAAGGATCCTGCCGAAAGAATTGAAGTTCGATTACCTAAAGAATGCGCTTCTGAGGAAGGCTGCAGAGATCCGCAACATCATTCATCCCCACCGTACGGCCAACTTTTCCTGTCGCATCCTGGGCGAGCTTGGTGTGGGCAAGGATGACGATGTGATGATCGAAGTGGATGCCTGGGCCACCACCTTTGTCCCAGTGCAAGTGAAGAGCTTTCAGTTCAGCAATGGTAGCCGGGTGCCTGCTGCCAGGGCTGTGAACAGCAAGGACCCGGTGATGCAAAACTTGCGGCGGGGCGCAGATGGCATCGCTCTGCCACGGGATGGTCGACATGTCCGCTTCCGCTTCCCCTTCAACGCCCGCCTGGCCTACCTGCAGGAAGTCAAGGCCATCAAGGATGCTATTCGCCAAGGCTCAGTGCTGGATAAGAATGCCAAGTTGAAGTTGTCGGTGCAGTACGGCTTGTTGTCCAGCGACGAGACGGTGTCCGAAGCTTTGAATGTGCGGCGTCTGCAAGATCCTCTGGATGCGGAGAAGGGTCGGCCAAAATCTCCAAGCCTGGCACAAGCCCTGTCGCTGCATGAGTGTCTTGAATACGACCTGACCAGCGACAAGTTCTACTTGCGGGAAGGCGATTTTGTGGTGCAGGGCGATCTAGTGCTCCCCGAAAACCTTGTGTTGCATAGCAAGACAAACCCCAAGAAAGGCACCGTGCTGCGTTTTGCCAAGGACGCGGTCATGCTGAGCACCTCGCCGATGCATCTGCAGAATGTCCAATTCCTGCCGGCCAACGAAACAGATGGCTGGGCAGGGATCGTGGTGCTCAACACCGGTGAGCGGAGTACTTGGCAGAAGATCACAGTGCGCAGCGCGCACTCTATCGCTCGCGGTGGTTGGCAGAGCCCTGGTGGGATCACCTTCTATTATGCGCCAGTGGACTTGACCCACTGCCAGATCCTGGATGCTCGTGGGGAGGATGCTTTGAACATCTATGGCTGTGACATGTTGTTGGACAACGTGACCATCGATGGCGCTGCCTCCGACATGTTTGATGGTGATTTTGTCACCGGCACGGTGCGCGACTGCGTCTTCAAGAACAGTGTTGAAGATGGAGTGGATGTGAGTGGCAGTGATATCCTGGTGCAGGGCTGCCGATTCCAGTCCGTCGGCGACAAATGTGTATCTGCCGGCGAAAAGAGCAAGGTGCAGGTCAAGTCCTGTGTGATAGAGAGCGCCGCCATTGGTCTGGTAGCCAAGGATCTCTCTGAACTACGGGCAGAAGATGTGCAGATCGACTCGGTGCAGCAGTTTGCCCTGGCTGTCTATATCAAGAAACCAGAGTACGGTCCCAGTTCCATCTACATCCAGAACCTGAAGCTAGGGAAGGTCGGCCGCCAGCCCTATCTGGTGCAGGACCCCTGTGTGCTCAAGGTAGACGATAAAGATATTCCCGGCACCGAGGTGGATGTGGACGAGTTGTATCGCTTGAAGATCCTGGGGAAGTAGCCATGCAGCAGTCCGATCTTCGCTACGAAATCAAGATGGTCTGTGAGGAGCGGGCCCTGCCTCGGTTGATGGCAGCGTTGAAGTTGCACCCCGCCTGCATCAGCACCCTATATCCAGCCCGGCAAGTTCAGAGTGTCTACTTTGACACGCCGGAGGGGCATGCCCTGGATGAGAATCTTGCTGGTATCAGCCATCGCAAGAAGATCCGCTTTCGCTGGTATGGTTCCGACACCCATGGGGTGCAGGGTGTGTTGGAGTGCAAGCTGCGCATGAACAGGTTGGGCAGCAAAAACATCTTGAAGATCCCGGTGCCCATTGATGTGGAAGGAGTGAGCCGCAGCGCATTCCGCAATAGCCTGTTGGCCCACTGCGACGACAAATGGCGCCATGCCCTGAGTCATGGACTTGAGGTGGCGCAATGGATTTCCTACCAGCGCGAGTACCTGATCACCGCCGATCGCACGGTGCGGATCACCGTGGATCAAAACCTGCGATCCTTCGATCAACGCCACCGCCTGCATCTGGGTCGTTCCTTTGCCACGCCCAACCCGGCCATTCTGGTGGTGGAATGCAAGGCTCCAGCCAGCCAGCGGGAACGCCTGGAAGAAGTCATTCAACACATTCCCCTGCTGCCAGACAAGTGTTCCAAGTTTGTCATGGCATCCAACCCAGCGCACGGTCCGATGATTTCGCGCCTGGGTTGGTGAGTCCTACTCCATGACCACCAGCAGGTCTTCAGACTGCACGCTGGTTCCCAGGCTTGGAATGACTTCCTTGACCTTGCCGTCGCGATGGGCCCGCACCACCGTCGCCATCTTCATGGCTTCCAAGGTGAGGATCGGCTCACCATCCTTGACGTTGTCACCGGCCTTGGCGTGGATGGTCACCACAGTTCCCGGCATGGGCGCACCCAGATGGTTGTCATTGTCGGTTTCGGCCTTGCGGCTGGCAACCACATCCTTGGCCAGGTTTAGATCGCGCACAGTGATCTGCCGGCCTTGCCCATTCAGGTCAAAGTAGATCGTACGCATGCCGCGGCTGCTGGGATTGCCCACTGCCTCGAGAGAGATCACCAGGGTCTTTCCCGGCTCCAGGTCCACCCAGACTTCCTGGCCGTGCTGCATGCCGTAGAAGTACTGGGGTGTTTCCAGAATCGAAACGTCTTCGTGCTTGGCAAAGAAGTCCAAGTGATCCGTCATGACCCTTGGATAAAGGGCGGCGCTCAGGGCCTGGGCCTTGGTCAATTGCCGCCGATACTTTTTGCTAAGATCCTGGCGCAGTTTCTCCAGGTCCAAGGGCGGCATGGTTTTGCCGGGCCGCTCGGTCACCACCGGCAGGCCTTTGAGGATGGCATCTTGCAGGTCTTTGGGGAAGCCGCCTACGGGTTGGCCCAGGTGACCTTGGAAATAAGTCACCACGCTTTGTGGGAAGTCCAGGCGCGGTGCTGCTTCCAACACCTGTTGCTTGGTCAGCGCTACCGATTGGTCAAAGTCTTCGTCCAAGACCAGCAGGTCGTTTTGCACCAGGAAGATGGCCAGGTCGCCCACCATCTTGCTGCTGGGCGTCACCTTGGGGATGTCGCCTACAAGTTGATTGACAACGGCGAAGGCGTGTTTGACTTCCTTCCAGCGATCCAGCAAACCGAAGGAGGCAGTTTGCGGTCGCAGGTTGGAATACTGACCGCCGGGGATTTCATGGAAGTAGACTTCCGAGGTGGTGCTGAGCAGGCCGGACTCGAAGGGGCGGTAGTATTCCCGCACCGACTCCCAGTAGTCAGCAAGGGGCTGCAGGGTCTTGTTGCCCAGGCCGGATTCGCGCTTGCCTCCACGCAGTGCGGCCACCAGGGCGTTCATGCTGGGCTGACTTGTCAGGCCCGCCATTGGCGCCAGAGCCACATCCACAATGTCAGTGCCCACGTCAATGGCCTCCAGCAGGGTGGCGATGCCGTTGCCGCTGGTGTCATGAGTGTGCAGATGAATGGGCAGGTCCACGGTTTCCTTGAGCTTGCTGATCAAGGTGCGCGCTGCCTGTGGACGCAGCAAACCGGCCATGTCCTTGATGCAAAGGATGTGCGCACCCATGCCTTCGATGCGCTTGGCCAGTTCCACATAGTAATTCAGATTGTACTTGTCGCGATTCGGGTTGGCGATGTCCCCGGTGTAGCAGATGCAGACTTCGGCAATCTTGTTGGTCTTGATGACCCTATCCACCGCGAACTGCATGTTCTCCAGGTCATTGAGACTGTCAAAGACCCTGAAGATGTCGATGCCGGTGCGTGCAGCTTCGTCGATGAATTCTTCAACGACGTTGTCTGGGTAGCTGGTGTAGCCCACGGCATTGGCGCCTCGCAGCAGCATCTGCATCAGTAAATTCGGAATGGCTTCCTTCAGTTGACGCAGCCGATCCCAGGGGTCCTCGTTGAGGAAGCGATAGGCCACATCGAATGTGGCGCCACCCCAGGTTTCCATGCTGAACAGATCGCTGCCCAGGTGGGAGGTAGCATGGGCAACGCGGAGCATGTCCTTGGTGCGCATGCGAGTGGCCAGCAAGCTCTGGTGGGCATCCCGCATGGTGGTGTCGGTGATCAGCGGCCGGTTCTGCTTCTTGATCCAGCGCACCAGACCTTCCGGCCCTTCCCTCTCCAGGATTTGTGCTGTGCCGTCCGGCGCGCGATGTTCTGGAGTGATGGGCACCACCGGTTCATGCAGCTTGGTGGGCGACAAGCGTTCGTCCTCGGGAATGGTGGGGTGACCATTGACGATGACTTCGCCCAGGTACTGCAGGATCTTGGTGGCCCGATCGCGACGGTTCTTGAGATGGAACAACTCCGGTGAGTCATCAATGAAGCGGGTGTAGGCCTGCCCTGAGCTGAACACCTTGTGTAGCAGCACGTTTTCCAGGAAGGGCAGGTTGGTCTTGACGCCACGGATACGGAATTCCTGCAGCGCGCGCCAGCCCTTGCGGATGGCCTGTTCGAAGGTGACGGCAAATGAGGTCACCTTCACCAACAGCGAGTCATAGTGGGGGGAGACAATGGCGCCGGGGTAGCCATTACCTACGTCCAGGCGGATGCCGGGGCCGGAGGCGCTGCGGTAGGCCAGGATGTCGCCGGTGTCCGGCATGAAGTTGTTTTCCGGGTCTTCCGTGGTGATCCGGCATTGAATGGCAAAGCCGTGCGGCTGAATTGAGTCTTGGCCAAAGATGCGCACCCGATTGCTGGAGAGAGCATGGCCTTCAGCGATGCTGATCTGCGCCTGCACCAGATCCACTCCAGTGATCTGCTCGGTCACCGTGTGTTCCACCTGCAGGCGGGGATTGACCTCAATGAAGTAGTGTTTGTCGCCGGCAACCAGGAACTCCACCGTGCCCGCATTGTGGTAATTGGTGGCCACCGCTAGTTTCAGGGCGTCAGCGTGCAGGCGTTGGCGCAGCACTGGATCCAATGCGGGGGCCGGCGCAACTTCGATGACCTTTTGATGCCGCCTTTGCACCGAGCAGTCCCGCTCATAGAGGTGAATGTGGTTGCCCTTGGTGTCACCCAGGATCTGCACCTCGATGTGCCGGACCTTGTCCAAGAACTTCTCCAGGAACACTTCAGCGCTGCCAAAGGCAGTGGCCGCTTCGTTGCTGGCCTGCGAAATGGATTCCTCCAAGCTTTCCAGATCCTTGACGATGCGCATGCCACGACCGCCACCGCCGTGGGTGGCTTTGACAATCACCGGAGCGTGCTCTTGGAAGAATGCTTTGGCCTTTGGCAGGGTCTCGGGATCTTGCAGATCCAAGGTCATGCCAGGCACCACTGGCACTTCGGTTGCCTCTGCCAGCTTCCTTGCTTTTAGTTTGTCGCCCAGACTGCGAACCACTTCTGGGCTCGGTCCGATGAAGCGAATGCCGCGCTTGTTGCAGGCCTCAGCAAAGTCCGCATTCTCCGACAGGAATCCATAGCCCGGATGGATGGCGTCCACATTGGCGTGTTCCGCAATGTCCAGGATGTCATCCATGGCCAGATAGGCACCCACCGGCGTTTTGCCCCGGCCAACAAGGTAGGCTTCATCTGCTTTGTAACGATGCTGATGATGGCGATCTTCTTCGCTGAAGATGGCGACAGTGCGAATGCCCAGTTCAGTGCAGGCACGAAACACGCGAATGGCAATCTCGCCGCGATTCGCGCACATCACTTTGCGAAAGTTGGTGGTTTCCATGGAGTTGTCAGGTGCCGGGAGGTGAGGGAGGGGGGCACTTACCGGATAGCTTATCGGTCAGCCCTGAATTCTCACCAGTTCTCTATGTCGATTCTTCAGCTAGCCGCTCGGCCCCAGCACAGCGGCGGCAGCATGGGCTGTTTGCCGCAGCTTTGCTACAGACTCACCGTCCCACCATTGCTGAAGGCCACCCCAATGCCGGCGGCGGCCGCATCTACCACGCCCCATTGGAAATGAATATCCTGGCCCAGGATGTTGGGGTCGTTGGGAATACCCAGCAACAGGCTGGTGTTGCCGTTGCCCGCACCAGAGGGGCCACCGACGGTGATCAGGAGAGAGAAGTCGTCGGACTGCAGCAGGCTGCAGCCCCCACCAAAGTCAAAGGGCAGGGGAGTGCCGCCGAAAAAGGTGTTGGAGACGCCAGCAGCGAAGAACGCCTTGCTGGTGAGGCCGCCATTGGCGTTGCTCAAGGTGATGGCAAAGTCAACCGAGCCAATGTCCAAAGAGCCACTGTAGCCCAGCACCGGCACCTGACCGCCGTTGCCGGCACAGCCACTGCCGAAGGTGTTGAAGGTCACCTGTGTTGGCAGCTCAAAGGCACCAATGGTCGGTGGGTTGCGTCGAGCATTGCCCAGAAAGTCATCTGTTACCCAGGGATGCAGGTTGTCTCCAGCGCCGATGGCAGGAGATGTGGCAATCAAGTTCAGGTCATAGGGCAGGATGCTGTCGTTGATGAACAGCGGGTCGACTTCCAGGCTGTTGCTGTCCAGGCCGGAGGCCGCCTGCCAGCTGGCCAGGTTGGGATGGTCTACAGTGATGATCAGATCGCTAAAATCCCTGACCAGGGGCGAGCTGTTTGGACTCCAGTAAATGTTGTGGTCGGCGAAGAGGGAAAAGGGCTCTGGTGAATCGATCTCCATGCACAATCCCGACAAGTTGACGATAATGTTGTTGCGCCATTCACTCCACATGCCAAAGGCACCAGATATGGTCAGAGCAGCCCTTTGCGCTCCTACAATGATGGTATTGTGATCCAGGTCGATATTCCTGCCACCCAATTGCACGGCGCTACCGTTTAGGCCCTGTCCTTGAATCAAGTTGTTGAAGATTCTCGTGCGCTTCAGGCTAGGAATGGTGCTGCTGACGCTAATGATAGTGCTGCTGTTATCGCCTGGAGTGAACTCATTGTGATGGATACTAAGTCCATCGATTGCATTTAGACTCAACCCGGAGAATCTGGTTTCAAAGCGGTTGTGATGAATGCGCCAATCGGAGGAATACTGATTATCATTGGGCCCCGTATCCACAGTGTTGTGAGCGAACACATTATCATTGATCAGGCAGTTGCGAATCTCGATGTCGTGGCAGTTGCTTTCGGCATTGATCTCAAAACCGTCGAAGACGATGGACTGTACTGGAATGCCGCCAGTAGAGCGCAAGCGTACGAAGAGCCCCTGGTTCCCGCGAAACACCCTGGCTGCCAGTGGAGTAGAGCTGATGAAGGTCACCGTATTGGTGGGGGAGCTTCCGGCAATGCTGCTAAGTACCCAGCTCTGGTGGTAGTCCCCTGGTGCCACCTGGATGTCCACCGGCCCGCTGACGCCTTGCATGAACAATTCATAAGAGGCCGTAGCAAAGTCGGGGAAGTTGCGGGGGCCGCTGCCAATGGGGTCAATGGTGTAGGTGCCGGACATCTGCGCCTGGCCCAGGGCAGAGGTGAAGAGGATGGCGAGGGTAAGGGTGGTGGATCGAAGCATTGTTTCTCCTGTAGAGGTGCGATCCGCCATTGAAGAGTCTCTGGCGGGATCTGTCAAAACCCTCAGGCATGGTTGGGGCCCCAGTCCTGCGCAGCTCTCATCTGCACCTCGCCTGCCCATGTCTGTCATATTCGCCGATTGGATTGTCTGCCTGTCATATCTGTCCCATAAGGTGAGCCATATAGCCTCAGGCCAGGCCCAGAAAGAAAGGATATGCACAGGTGAAGAAGCTCATTTGGATAGGTACGGTGGTTGCGCTCGTTGTGGTCGCATTCTCGTTTGGCTCCTGCTCGACGACCTACCCTCGTCGTAATCCCACCGGCGAAGTCTTTCCGTCGGTGCGCGGGACAGCGCTGGATGGCGTGGATGTTGAGCTACCGGCGGTAGGGAAGGGTGCGCCGCTGCTGTTGCTGGTGGGCTACGACCAGGATGCACAGTTCGACCTTGACCGGTGGTTGCTCGGGCTTTCCCAGGCCAAGGTCGGCGTGCGGGCCTACGAGGTGCCGACGATTCCTGGGATGGCGCCGCGTATGTTCTCTGGCTTCATCGATTCGGGGATGCGGCGCGGGATTCCTGAAGAGGATTGGGGTGGCGTTGTGACCTTGTATGGCGAGGCTGCTCCCGTCGCCAAGTTTACCGGCAACGAAGACGGTCTGACCGGGCGAGTGTTGCTGCTGGATGGAGATGGACGTGTGGTGTTCTTCCACGACCGAGGCTATTCGGTTGGCAGCCTGGACAAGTTGCAGGAAGCTCTTGTAGCCCTTGGTCCCGCGTCCACGCGTTGAACTAGACTTGCCTACAGATTAGCATCTCACACTTCCGCGTACCGGTGTCGTCCTGGTATCCTGCTCCTGTATGACCACCTGGATCTATCGCGCCCTGTTCAGCGGGTTGTTCGCTGTGCTATTGGGGCTGGCCATTCGCATCACCCAGCTTTCCCTCTGGTCATCGGATTACTTCCGCGCCTACTACGCGCGGCTGGGCCTGGGCGAGAACATTGACACTACGGTGGCGAATTGGATCGAGGGTGCCACCCTGGGCTTCCGCCCCTCCGGCAGTGACAAGGAAGCGGTCACGGAAGCGCTGCTCGGTGGTGCCAAGACTCTGCAAGCGGCGGCGGAAAGTTATTCCTGGCTCTTTGGGTGGGTGGCGCTGGCCTTCATGGGTCTTGGTTTGTTTGGCAGCCTACGTTCTTCTGACGCACAAAAGTTTGCCCGCTGTCTCATTCTGCTTGCCGTGGTTTGCATGATTGTCGGTCAGGTCGCACCCATCATGTCCATGACCGCAACCATGTCCATGCCGGTGGTGGGTGACTCGGTGGTGCAGAGTGAAAGTAAAAGCATCCTGACCTCCATCCAGATGCTGCACTCCAGCGGCAAGACATGGGTGGCAGGACTGATTGTGCTGTTCAGCCTGGTGACCCCATCGCTCAAGCTGTTGTTGGCCATGGTCGCTGCGCGCGCTGGACATGGGCGGCTGCGCAACGCTGCTCTGGCTGTGGTGCAGACCATCGGCAAGTGGTCCATGGCTGACGTCTTTGTGGTGGCCATCCTGCTGACCATCTTCTCGCTCCGCTCCAGCCCCAATGCTGAGGTGCAGTCGGTATCTGAAGCTGAGCCCGGGCTCTGGTTTTTCGCGTCCCACTGTCTGTTGTCCTTGATTGCGGTGCAGATCATTGGCCGGAAGCGGAAGCCGGCTGCGGACTCTGAGAGCGCCGCTGTTCAGAGTACTGCCAGCAGACCAGCTGTGATCGCCGCCCAGTTTGGCATCTGCCTTGCAGCAATGTGCTTCGCCCTTTTGTTCCTCAAGCCAAGCATGCGTGCTGGCCAGGATGTGGTGGTGCAGAGTGGGGAGCGATGGGTGGGCACTGTCATTGCAACTAACGCAGAAGGAAGGCTGCGGGGCCGGTGGAAGTCCGACGGTTCCATGCATGACGGGTCAACGGATACGATGGTCTTCGTGACGGTGCTGGGGCCTGACGAAAGCGTCATGCAGCAGTACGATCATGAATCCGAGGGGACCTTTGACCTCCCCACTTCGCTTACCGGCACCTACGGTATTGTCTTCGACAACGTGGGCATTGTTCGTTCCACCGCCCGCTCAGTGCAGTTCGAGTTGGTGTACGAACCTTCATCCTTTTGGACTTGGAAATGACTAGATAACCAGAGCTCGGAACCTGTCGAGAAGCGAGGGGAGTTCCGCTCGTCGGAGCGTGCAAATAACGGAGATACTTATGACGACTCTCTATGACCCTATGGTGGCAGGTGTTTTTGGCGCCGCGTTTGGACTTGGCGGAGTGGTGTGCGGCTTTCAGGGCTTGTCGGATTATTATTCCTCCGCTGGCCGATCTCCCCAGTCGCCCCGGCCACCTCGGCCGTTGATGTCGCCTTGGAGCGTGTACAGCTCCGGGTTCATCATCTGCTGCATGTTGTCATTGGTGGCAAGGTATGTGCAGCAACCCCCGACGGTCTTCGGCACAGTTTCGCTCCATATCACCGTGATCGCCTTGCTGGTGATGGTGTGGGCGGTCTGCCGCTCATACGCGCGGCTTTGGAAGCGCAACCTATTGTCGTAGGCGTAATCGCTGGCTCAGCCGAAGCGGGCGGCGACCACCACTCCGCTTATGACGGAGAGATTGACCCGGTCTGGACGGTGATCCATGGTCAGCGCCTGGGGCTTGCCGTCACGGTTTGCTACTCGGCAGGGCACGCTATTTTTCTTTGCCAGGGCCATGGCGTCGGCTTCGCTCAATCCCATGTAGGGCCTTAGCTTCAAGTCCGCGACACCCTCCATGCGGCTGCCACGGCGATACTCGGTGACAGCATAGCTGATGATTCCCTTGTCAATTTCGAAGGTGACGCGGCCCTCGCGTAGATCGCGGGTCATGGGGAAGCGCTTGCCATCCTCCCGAGCGATTCGGTAGAGGGTGTGTGTGGCTTCGGCCTGGGCGATGGCGGCTTCCTTGGTCTTGCCATACCAGAGGATGAGGGAGTCGGGATTTTCAGTTGTCACTTCAGCAGGGGAGTCAGTGGTCGGGGACTCGCAGCCGACGAGCAAGATCAAGAGAAGGAGGGGGGTGTAGTAGTGAATCATGAGGCGTATGGCGCCATTCGCTTGTCAGTGTTCCCGGGTCATTGTCCGGGGAACAGATTTCTTTGCAAGTTTTAGCTGCCCGCCCCATCCCAATCCGGCGGCAACAGGCGGCGTTTGCCGTCACTGCTTTTTGTGGGCTCACTACCGTCGCTGAAGTCTCGGTCCCATAACTGGCAAGTGACGGTCTTGTGCTTCTGGTCCAGGCCTTCGCAGTAGTTGGTGAAGATGCAGCGCCGCACCTGTTCGCCGTAGCCGGTTTCCATCTTCAAGAACCAGTCCGGGTCCGCCAGGCTTTGCCGCGCCGAGGCGACGATGTCGGCTTCGCCACGGGCCAGAATGTCTTCCGCCTGTTGGAAGGAGCAGATACCACCAGCAGTAATGATGGGGGTTTGCTTGCCAGTGGCCTGCACTGCTTCGCGGATGGCCGCGGCCAGCTGCACGTTGCGGCCAAAGGGGCCGCGCTCATCGCTGCGCACCGTGGGCATGCACTCCAAACCACTGGGGCCGGTGTAGGGGTAGGCGGCTTCGCCCACCTTGGGTTGCTTGGCGTCTTCGAACTTGCCGCCCTTGGAGACCGAGATGAAGTCGGCACCGGCGGCGGCGAATTGCTCGCTGTAGTAAACCGCATCTTCAATGCGGCTGCCGCCTTCGATGACTTCGTCACCCAGGATGCGCATGCCCAGGCAGTAGTCCTTGCCCAGTACGCTGCGGGTGGCTTGCAGCACTTCCAAGGGTAGGCGCACCCGGTTTTCCGGCGTGCCACCGTAACCGTCGCCGCGCATGTTCAGCCGCGACAGGAAGCTGGCCATGGTGTAGGCATGGGCGAAGTGCAATTCCACGCCGTCAAAGCCAGCCTGCTGCGCTCGCTTGCTGGCTGCTGCAAACAAATCCGGCAAGGCCTTGGGTAACTCGGCAATGTGTGGCAGGTGGCAGTCGTTCACGCTCTCCCGAAAACCCATGGCATAGTCCTGGTATTCACGGGCGCTCAGGATGTTCTGCAGGGCGGCCTCATCCATTGCCGCCAGTGCCTGACGAATCTCATCTTCGTTTTGCAGATGGGCCAAGGCCTGTCGATGCCCTTTGGTGATCTGCAGGAAGCGTTGGAAGAACTTGGTCTTTTCTGGGCGCCGGCGAATGTTCAGAAAATCAATGATCTGGATGAACAGCCGGGTCTGCCCTTGGCTCTCTTTTTGCACTCTCTCCACCAACTTGTGCAAGCCGGGCAAGAAGCGATCGTGGCCAATGCGCAGCAAGGGTCCACTGGGGATGTCGCGGATGCCGGTGGCCTCCACCACGATGACCCCTGGCTTGCCGCGGGCGAAGCGGCCATACCAGTCCAGCACATTGTCGGTGACAAATCCCTCATCGGTGGCGCGCCAGGGCACCATGGCCGGCACCCAGGTGCGGGTGCGGGCGGTGATCTGATTCATGGTGATGGGCTTAAACCAGCGACCACTCTGCGCCTGCTCTTTGCTGGGCCACTGAACATCCGGCAGCGGGTGCCGGATGACCTTTTTGGCTTCGGCCATCTTATCCTTTTTGGGTAATGCGCCAGCGATCGGCCAGGATGTGCACCGGCGTGGTCATCATTTCGGCCACGGGGATCTCCGCCAGGACTTCATCCCGGAAGGTGGGATCGGTTTCCGTCACCAGATCCCGCAGGGCCGAGTAACGGTTGCGGTAGCCGCTGAGCACATCCCGCATGGCGGTGGCGGAGATGTGATCTTGGAATTGCACATGCAACAAGGTCAGGCCGACGCACTGACCAGCCTGCACTTCTGGCACCAGGACTACCGTGCGATCGTCGCTGCGTCCCCGGGCGATCCAGGTCTGCCGCTCGCTGGCCACCAGATGCTTGGTGCCGCGCAGGCGATTGTCCTGTGCAGTGCGGGAGGGAATGTGGGCGGCGATGCCGGTGCTGCCCACCACCTTGATGGTGGCGCCGTTGTTGCGCACGTCGCCGGAGATGGCGTAACGAGTGGCGCCACTGACTTCGGCCACCGCCGGGTCCAGGGCAGCCAGGGTGCGCAGGTCGCGGTAGGCGATGCGCTCGCGGGTGGCACCGGCTTCCAGCAGGGAGCGTACCAGGGGCACCGTTAACAGGGCTTCGTCGGAACGGGAAATGCCCACGGTCACCGTCTTGGCTTGATGCTTGATGGCATCCACCGGGCGGGTCAGTTCATCGATGGCCTTACTCAATGCCTGGGTGAGTTCCTCCACCAGCACACTGGGCGTGCCCACCTGCCCCATTTCAATCTGGTAGGACTCCAAGGGCTTGGTGCCCAGGGCGTATTGCAGCAAGGATGCCATATGCACCGCTGTGCTGGCTTCCAACTGGCCGTTGTATTGTTCGTCCCGCAGGCCCTTGAAGAACTCAGTGCAGCAGGTCTGCAGGTCCGGTTCCAACTGCCGCAACAGGGTCTCGGCGTCATCGCAGGCGGAAGCCTTGCTTTCGATGGCGGAGCGAGCCAGACGCAGGGGATTGGCCAAGGCGTCGATGGCCAAGGCGGCGTAGTAGCCAAACAGGTGCCCCGCCATGGTGGACATGATGAAGGCCAGGGACGGATGCACCGCCGGCACGCGGATGGTGTCCAAGGCCGCCGGAAAGTCCCGACTGTCTTGCGAAGCGATCAGGATGGGGGCTGCCTTGTGTGCCTGGTAGATGGCCAACTCCTTGGCCACGTCATCAGCGGTGGAGCCGGTCAGGCCGGCGCCACAAACCAGGATCAGCGGTTCGGAACTCAGGTCGATGTGCTTCTTGTCTTCCGTTGCGTCGCAGGCAATGGACTTGTAGCACAGCTCGGAAAGCTTGATGCGGATCTCGGCGGCGGCGATGCGATTCTTGCCGTTGCCCACCACTGCCCAATAGCGCCGGCGGGGGGCATGTTTGGCGGCGGCTTGCTGGATGTCGTCCTGCAAGCTCAGCACTTCCCGCATGGTCTGCGGCAGGGTTTTCAAGGCGGCCAGAATGTCTTGTCGTTGCGCGTTTTCCTTGGGTTGGATCTCCTGCTGGATGGCGAAGGCCAACAGGAAGCCGGCGGCGATCTGTGAGTAGAAGGCCTTGGTGGAGGCCACGCTCATCTCCACGTCGCGACCGTCGGAGGTGTAGAGCACGCCGTCGGACTTGTCGGTGAGGTCGGAGTTGCGCCGGTTGACGATGGCCAACACTGCAGCACCCCGACCCCGTACCAAATCTACAGTGCGGTTGGTGTCGGTGGTGGTGCCGCTTTGGCTGATGGCCACCACCAGGCAGTGGGACATGTCGTCCAGCAGATGGAAGCCGGAAAGCTCGGTAGCTGGCAGCGCCTGCACCTGCAACTCGGTGGACTTCAATGCCTCTTGCATGGCGGCGGCCACGCCCTGGCCGGCCACCGCTGCAGTACCCTGGCCAATGACCAGGATGCGGCGGTAGTGACCGCTCCGCAGGTTTTCCCGCACGATCTGCGGCAGGGTCTCGTCGCCCAGTTGTACCCGCAGCTTATCGCCCACAGTTTGAATCTTGCCCCGCAGGGTTTTGTGGAAGGAGCGGGGTGCTTCGGACACTTCCTTCAGCAGGAAGTGGGGGTTGTCGCCGCGGTCGATGTCGCGGGTGGTGATTTCCGCCTCCTGCAATTCGTCCGCCGCAATGGGCAGGGCAGTGCCGTCATAGGCCAGCCGCTGCATGCCCTGCAACTCCCCGGCATACTCACGATCCAACACCAGGATCTGTCCCTGGCTGGCGGTGGGGTTGTCCGGGTTGCCAGGGGTTTCGCCATCCAGCCGTAGGTAGCTCTGGGTTTCTTCCACCACGCCGTAGGGTTCAGAGGCAACGATGAAGCTGTCTTCCGTCAGGCCGACGTAGACACCCTGACCACTGCCGCGCAGGGCCAGATGCATTTTGCCCGGGGCCACGGCGGTGTGGCTGCTGATGGCCACCGAACCCATGAAGCTGGATACGCTTTGGCGGAAGGCTTCGGTGAGCTCTTCGCCCTCAGCCAAACGGCGGGAAACCAGGCTGGGGATGACCTTGGCGTCGGTGGTGATCTCCGTCGCCAGTTGCAGCTCCGCGGCCTTGGCTAGTTCGGCAAAGTTGTCCACGTCGCCATTCAGCACGGCGGTGACATAGGGACCTTCCCGGTCCGTCTCTTCGTGGTTCACCGGATGGGCGTTGGCCTGGCTGACGATGCCTACACTGGCCCAACGGGTATGGCAGAGCACCACGGCTTCGGCGGCTTCGGCGGCCAGGGCCTTGGCCAGGATCTTGTCTGAGCGGATGGCCTGGCGCAGGGCCTTGCCGTTGTCGCCCAGTTCACCGATCTCGGCTGCTGCCTTGTAGATGAAGCAGAGTTGGCCGTCGGCCTGGCGAACAGCGCCGTTGGTGAACAAGCGGTTCTCCAGGCGGTGCTGCAGTTGCTCCTGCATTTCTTTGGAGTCCAGGTCCAGTCCGTGGCCGCTCACCAGAATGTGGATGCCGGCGGAGTCCCGGCCCCGCACTTCCAGGCGGTCCAAGGCAGACAGGGCGACGGTGATGGAGTGATAGCTCTCCATGGCGCTGGCGCTCAGCTTGCTGCCGCCCAGGTAGGTGACGGTGTCGGCGGTGCGCAGTCGATCCCGGCGCAGGGCCCAGATCTTGTCATTCAGATCCACCAGAGCCGCATTCAAGGCTTCCAGCTCGTCGGTGATGTCGCCATCCGCCTGATCCAGCTCCTGCTCCTGCCCATTCACCTGGTCTTGCAGTTCCTGCATGCAGCCGCCCAGCTCCTGCTGCAGTTCAGGGTGTTGCAGTAAGCAAGAAAGGCCGGCAGCACCCAGCAACAACTGGTTGGCCTGGTGCAGATGGCCGGCGGTGTCCTGCCAGGCCTGCAACCTGGTGGTCATGTCTGCCGAGGCAAGCATGGCAGTCTTGGCCTGTGCCAGGCATTGCTGGATTTGTTCTGGCTTTGGAGCCTGGCGGCGTGTCTTGCGCCGCAACACTGCGATGATCCCGCACATAGATGTCTATTCTTTCCTGTCCTGGATGAATTGCTGGAGTCGCGAGAGAATCTGTTGAGCGTCTTCAGGCCTGTTCCATTTTTCGAGACCTGCGGCCAGGGTCTTGAGCCAGCTTGCAATCTCTTCGGGCAGATGTTGCGGAACGGATTTTTGGTCCACTCCCGAATCCTGGTGGCGGAACCTTAGATAATCGCAGACCACCTTGCCATGGACCTTTTCCCCGGCGACCAGGGCCTGGCCGGAAATCCCCTGCCAGATCGGGGTGGGCAGAAGAATTCGCTGCTGTGGCTGCAGGCCCCAGACCAATTCGCCTTTGCCAGTCCAGGCCAGGAACAAATCGCCCAGGGCACAGGAGCGGATTTCCAAGCCACCGGTGTAGGTAAGGGCCAGGGGTTCAGCCACCGGTAGTGGGGTATAGAGTGCGGGCTTGCCCTGCCGGGCATAGGCCTCCATAGCCAGGATGGCTGCCTGGTTGGCCTGCGGTCCGGCCCCGATTTGGTAGCCAAAGTCCTTACCCGCCAACTTCTTGAGGCAGCGAAAGGCCTCGGTTTCCAGGCTCAGGGCCCAGGGATAGTCGAAGAATTGGCCCTGCTGGCGCAGGGCCAGGATCAGGGTGGGGAAGCCTTCCTTTTGGCCTTGGACCGCCATGGCCTTGGCCATTCGCAGCCTGACTCGCGGGTCCGGATCCTGCAGCAGGGCTTGGACCTTGTCTGGGTCCTGGCCCAGGAGCAACAGGCCGCGGCCTGCCTGGATCCTGCTGAGATGGGCGGGATCGGCCCACTGCTGCAAGAAAAGCGGTCGATGGCGGGCCTGGGCATTGTTGGCCACCGCCCGCAGGGCCTGAGAGCGCCAATAGAACTCTCGGTCGCTGGCCAGGTCCGCCAGCATGTCCAGGCATTGGGGGCCCAGGTCAGCGGTCTTGCCATAGGCCTCCAGCAGTTCCTGGCACAGGACATTGCGGCCATGTTGTTTGGCGTAGGCCAGAATGCTGGGTACCGCTGCATCCCTGCCCTTGGCAAGTTTGTTGGCGGCGGCCCGCCGCAGCATGATGCGACGATGCTTGTGCGCCTTGTCCAACATGCTTTGCCAATCGGTGGGCTGGCTACTGGGCTGCGTTGTAGGTTGGCTTTGGCCGCAGACCGCCGGCAACAGCAGGCACAGGCTCAGGGGAGTGAGGAGCAGGCGCCGCATCTATTGGACGCTTTCCACTCCCAACCAGTAGAGGGCAACCACCACGTCTTCTTCCTTCTCCTCGCCCACATGCAATTCACCAATCACTTGCACGGCGCCCGGTTGGATCTTGGTGGTTTCGCCTTCGGGCATGGCGCAGAAGATGATCTCGTTCAGCATGGGTTGACCCTCACAGCCGCAGGCGTCATTCACCATCATGAAGTCGGTGACTTCGCCGGTGCTGCCATCCTCGGTGGACATGAAACCGTGCACCTTCACCATCTTGCCATCCAGGGCCTGGATGTTCTCCGGCAGGGTCATGCCTTCGGTGTAGGTGAACTCGGCCAAGATGGTGAAGTCCACCTCTTGTGGTTCTTGCCAGGCACTGCCCGTCAAGAGGCAGAGCATCAGTGGCATGAGGATGGTCTTGGCGATGATCATGGTTTGGTCAGGCCTGTAAGCCGGGCCCCTATTTTAGGCAGGCCTGGGGAAGGGAGAAAGCCCTGCCCTGCTTTCTCTGGAGGCTTTCTCTAGAGGATCAGACTGGCTACTCCACCCTATTCCCATTTGATGACTTCCACCGGGCAGTCATCGGCGGCCAGGATGATTTCCTCTTGGCGCATTTTGAACCACTGGGCTGCATCGGCCTTAATGCTGCAGTCCTGCCCATCCTCCACCAGAAAGACCTCTGGTGTGATGTCCATGCACAGGTTGCAGGAAATGCAGCCCTCTTCGATCCAAACTTTGCTGACTTCGGCCATATGGGTGCCCAGAAAGCCAACCTAGGCCGGAAAGGTTGGTTTTCAAGGGCGCTGGCCTGGGTAGATTCAGGGGCCTGTGCTGATACCATGCTCGGCCCCCCATTCCCCTTCCGGAGCCCTTGCATGTCCGAATCCAGCCCGAGCCTGGTGCAGTATGAAAAGGATGGTCATCTGGCCATCCTGACTCTGAACGATCCCCCGGCCAACACCTACACCCATCAGATGATGTTGGATCTGGATCGGGCCATCCTGCAGGCGCGTTTCGACACCGAGGTGCAGGTGTTGGTGCTCACCGGTCAGGGAGACAAGTTCTTCTGTGCCGGCGCTAACATCGGCATGTTGGAAGGGGCAGATCCCACCTGGAAGTACTACTTCTGCCTGCACGCCAACGAAACCCTGTCCCGTCTGGAACAGACGCCCAAGCTGGTGATTGCTGCTCTCAATGGGCATACGGTGGGCGGTGGTCTGGAGGTGGCCCTGGCCGCTGACCTGCGGGTGGCGAAGCAGGGCAGTGGCAAGTTTGGTCTGCCGGAGGTTGCCCTCGGCGTGTTGCCGGGCACTGGCGGCACTCAACGCCTGACGCGCATGCTGGGCAAGGCCAAAGCTCTGGAGTTGATGGCCGAGGGACATAACTTCGGCGTGGATGATGCTCTTGGCCTGGGACTGGTGAACAAGGTCTTTGCCGAAGAGGAGTTCATGCTGCATGTGCTGGACTACGCTCGTAGTTTTTGCACGCCAGGGCGCGCATCCATGGCGGTGGGGCATATCAAGCGGGCGGTGCAGTCCGGCGCGGAGATGTCCTTGGAATCCGGTCTGGCCCTGGAGCGGGAGCTGCAGGCCAAGCTCTTTGCCAGTGATGATGCGGCTGAGGGTTTGAATGCCTACAACCAGAAGCGGCATGCGGAATACCAGGGGCACTGAGTTATGAAAGCTGTCGTCGTCAATGAGCATGGGGGAGTGGACAAGCTGCTGATCGAAGAGCGGCCGGTGCCCGAACCCGGTCCGCGGGAAGTGCGGGTTCTGGTCTATGCCGTTGGCTTGAATCACATGGATCTGTGGGTGCGCCGTGGGGTGCCGGGCCATCAGTTCCCATTGCCCTTGATCCTGGGCAGTGATGCTGCCGGCGTGGTGGATGCGGTGGGGCCTGGTGCCCATGGCGTGAAGGAAGGCGATCAAGTCATCGTCATGCCGGGAGTTTCCTGCGGTGTCTGCCCTGCTTGTCAGTCTGGCCGCGATCAACTCTGCCCCGACTATCACATCCTGGGCGAATCCCGGGATGGTTGCGCCGCCGACTTTGTAGTGGTGCCGGACAGCAACGTGGTGAACAAGCCACAGGGTCTGGACTATCCGCAAGCCGCTGGCTTTGCCCTGGTGTTTCAAACCGCCTGGTCCATGTTGGTGAGCAAGGCCAAGCTACAGGCCGGTGAGATTGTGTTGATCCACGGTGCCGGTTCCGGCGTCGGCAGTGCGGCTGTGCAGATTGCCCGCATGCAAGGTGCACAAGTCATTGCCACCGCCGGCAGTCGGGAGAAATGCAATTCCGCCATGGCCTTGGGGGCGGACTACGCCATCGACTACAACAAGCAGGACTTTGTGCAAGAAGTGCGTCAGCTCTGCGGCCGGCAGGGCGTGGATGTAGTGTTCGAGCACGTGGGGCAAACGATCTTTACCGACAGCATCCGCTGCCTGGCTCGCGGCGGTCGCCTGGTCACCTGCGGGGCCACCGCCGGTGCGGAAGTGACCATCAACCTGCGGCAGTTGTTCTTCAAGAACCTGTCGATCATCGGCAACACCATGGGTAGTCGCGGTGAGCTCATGCACATCGTGGATCTGGTGGGGCAGGGACGTTTGCATCCGGTGGTGGACCGGGTCATGCCTCTGCGCGAGGTGCAGCACGCCCACGAGATCCTGGAATCCCGCAAAGCCTTTGGCAAGATTGTCCTGGAGCCCTGAACCACAGCGCCGTGAACTACAGCGCCCTGAACTACAGCGCCCTGAACTACAGCGCCCTGAACTACAGCGCCCTGACCTAAGAAGCATGAGTGAAGCAGAGAAAGTCTTGTTGGAGCGTCGCGGTAAAGTTGCGCTCATCACCCTGAATGCGCCGGCGCGGCGCAACGCCATTGATCTGGAGATGGTGCAGGGGCTACACCACATTCTGGATGAACTCACGGATGCTCCCGACATCGCCGTGCTGGTGCTGCAAGGAGCGGGCGGCAAGGCCTTCGCCGCCGGTGCCGACATTGCTCAGTTGAAGGAACGCAAGTCACCGCAGGCTCTGGCCGCCATCAACTCGGCACTGTTCAAGCGCATAGAAGACTTTCCCCAACCATCCATCGCCGCCATTCACGGCTACGCCCTGGGTGGCGGTTGTGAATTGGCCATGGCCTGTGACCTGCGAGTAGCCGGCAGCTCGGCGAAGATGGGTCAGCCGGAGGTCAACCTGGGCATCATCCCTGCCGCCGGCGGCACCTACCGCCTGCCGCGCCTGGTGGGTCTGGGCAAGGCCCGAGAACTGATCTACACCGGTCGCATGATCGACGCCGCCGAGTGCCTGCGCATTGGCCTGGTGAACGAGGTGGTGGAGGACGCGGAAGTTCTGCCGGCGGCGATCAAGCTGGCGGAAGAAATTGCTGCCCGGGGCCCCTTGGCAGTTCGCATGGCCAAGGCGACGATGAATGCCCTTTCCCGTCCCGGTGAAGCGGCGGCGGTGGCAGTGGAGAGCATGGCCCAGGCGGTGCTCTTCGACAGCGAGGACAAGCATCAGCGCATGGATGATTTTCTGCAGCGCAGCAAGAACAAGAACAAGAACAAGAAGTAGCAAGCTAAAGAGATGAGCAACAAACCAGTGTTTTCAAAGGTCACAGTGATTGGTGCGGGAGCCATGGGCTCGGGCATTGCCCAGGTCTGCGCGGCAGCGGGCAGCAAGGTCTGTCTGCAGGATGTGAAGCAGGAGTTCCTGGATGGTGCTCTAGGCAAGATCGACAGCTTCCTTACGAAGAGCGTGCAGAAGGGCAAGGCGACGGCGGAAGACAAGGCCGCCACTTTGGCCAACCTGAGCACTTCGGTGGACCTGAAGTCCGCGGTGCAGGATGCCCAGTTGGTGGTGGAAGCCATCCCGGAAGACGTGGAGCTGAAGAACGGTTTGTTCCGCACCATTTCGGAGCAGTGTCCGGCAGATGCGGTGTTGGCTTCCAACACCTCGTCGTTGTCGCTGGCCAAAGTCTTTGCCTCTGTGACCGGTCCTGAGCGTTGTCTGGGCACGCACTTCTTCAACCCGGTGCCCTTGATGCCGCTGTTGGAAGTGGTGCAGGCGGCTGGTACCAGTCAGCAGGTCCTGGACAAGGTCCTGGCCTTCGCCAAGGAGATCGGCAAGGAGTCGATTACGGTGCAGGACTCGCCGGGCTTTGCGACGAGCCGTTTGGGCGTGGTCCTTGGCTTGGAGGCGATCCGCATGGTGGAAGCCGGCGTGGCTTCACCGCAAGACATCGACAAGGCCATGGAGCTGGGCTACCGCCACCCCATGGGCCCGCTGCGCCTTACGGATCTGGTGGGGTTGGATGTAAGGATGGCCATTGCCGACTACCTGGCTAAGGAGCTCAACAGCCCGGCGTTTACGGTGCCGCAGTTGATGCGGGACATGGTGGCCGCCGGCAAGCTGGGCAAGAAGAGCGGGGAAGGGTTCTATAAGTGGTAGGGCGAAGCTGAGCCCGCTACGCATCCTATTAGGATTTCTGAAACGGCAATACCGGTGCTTTGAACGCGCTAGCCAAGTCAGCCTCAAGGGCATCCAGCACTCGCGCTGCTCGTTCTACCGTGATGCCGTGATACTCATTTCGCTCATCGCGGGAGACCTGAGATTCGTGCACGCCGAGTCGCTCCGCCATTTCCCGCTGGCTGATTCCCCGCGCAATTCGGATTCCCACAAGCATGCGGCCGAGACCATGCAGATTGTGCACCTCTCCAGGATTACCCTGCTTTAGCCGCTCGTAGCTTTCCACTTCCTCGCGCAGCTGCAGGTGGAAGCTGCGTATTGGCTCAAGGACTCTGCGGATGCCATCTTTGTTCAGGCCTTCGGACTTCATCTTGGAGCGGTATTTTTCCAGGCGCTTCCGCTCCTCTGCCAGGCGCGCAACAGCCTCTCGGTATTCCTTGTCGTTGCGAATCAAATTCAGGATCTCCTTAGCGCAACGATGTCTCGCGCTTTGCCGTCTCGGCGTGACCGGCGGAAGGCCGCTGGGAGCCCTGCTGTGTTCACCGGTTAGTTTTCAGAATATGTCAAGTATGACTAATATGTCAAGTATCGACAAAATGCCTAGGGGAGCCTTATGCCTCACTCCTTTGGGAGACCCTGCCAACTGGTTAGCGGCAACCTGCAGAGCATCAGCGCCGTTACTTTCGATTCGGCTGTAACCCTTTCGTCGGTGGCAGCAACACATAGGGGCCGTGATCCATGCCTCACGACCCCTACTAAAACCAGCTGTGTTGTTACTGCAGCACGTGGATGTTCTTCCTGGCGCAGATTTCCTTCAGCTCCTTCGGCCACACCGTCACGCTGACTTCACCCAGGTGCGCCTTCTGCAGGAGATACATGAAGGTGCGGGACTGGCCGATGCCGCCGCCGATGGACAGGGGGATCTGATCGTTCAGGATGGCCTGGTGATAGGGCAGATCCAGGAAGTCCAGTTGATTGCTCAACTCCAGTTGCTGACGCAGGGTCTCCTTGGTGACCCGGATGCCCATGGAAGTCAGCTCGTGCCGTCGCTTGGTGACGTCGTTCCACACCAGGATGTCGCCATTGAGACCATGCATGAGCTCGCCATCCTTGGACCTGGTCTCGGTGACCCAGTCGTCATAATCAGCCGCCCGCATCTCGTGGGGGTAGCCGTCCTTCAGGGTCCAGCCGATGCCGTAGATGAACACTGCCGGGTACTCCTGGATGATCCTGGTCTCCCGCTGCTTGCGCGGCAGGTCGGGGTACATCTCCAGGATTTTCTCGGCGTGGATGAACTCCAGTTCCTTGGGCAAGCTGGGGTGCTTGGATTTCTTCAGCTGCGGGAACAGTTCCTGGGCACATTCCTCGGCGCCGCGCAACACCTTCCAGATGGCCTTCACCGTGGTGGTGAGGTAGTCCAGGTTGCGCTGTTCCGGGGTGATCACTTTTTCCCAGTCCCACTGGTCCACATAAGAGCTGTGGTCATGGTCCAGGAAGTAGTCCTTGCGCACCGCCTTCATGTCGGTGCAGATGCCTTCACCTGCCTGGCAGTCGAATTGCCGCAGTGCCATGCGCTTCCACTTGGTGGCGGCTTGCACCACCTGCGCCTGGATCGGCTTGTCAAGTCCCAGCCCGCAGGTGAAGTCCACCGGCGTGCGGGAGCCGTCCCGGTCCAGGTAGTCGTTGACGCCACTGTCCTCGTCGACGATGAGCGGCACCTGTACCATCATCAAGTTCAGCTCCTTGCACAGGTTTTCCTCGATGTAGTTCTTCACCGCGAACAAGGCCTTCATGGTCTCCTTGGGGGTGAGGATGGATTGGTAGTTGCTGGGGAGACACTGCTCAACTTCGGGGTAGGTCCCGATCCCTGGGCCTGCCAGGTCGGCTGTCTTGCTACTCATGGGTTCAACCTTCTGTTCGTATCCTGAGGAATGGAGGTAGGGCGGCGTACGGACCGCCCGGCAATGCCTCTGCAACGCCCGCGGCGGAGAGGTTTTTGCCCCGGCTTTGACTATTTTCATCCTTCCGCCGATGTCGAAGGATGGTCACGGATCAGGATCTCACGTAAGCGTGCGGCAAACGAGCCTTGCATCGTCGTGTAGTCGGGACCTGTGCGCACCTTCCTCAAGTGCCGAGAACAGATTCGGGATTAGGCAGCTCGTCTACCACGGAGCCTGAGTCTGCATCCGACCCCCTAGTGGTCGTGCTCGCAGCCTTCGCCGTGGGCGTGACCGTGGCTCTTCTCTTCGTCGGTGGCAGCGCGCAGGCTGACGATTTCCACGTCGAAGTTCAGGTTCATGCCAGCTAGCGGATGGTTGAAGTCCACGGTGACTTGGTCGCCTTCCATCTGGACGATGCGGCCCATGATGGGGTTCGGGCTGTCCGGGCTCTCTGCCTGGAAAGTAAGGCCAATCGTCAGCTCTTCTTCGGGAGGAAACATCCCCCGGTCCACAGTCTGCATGGCTTCATCTTCGCGCATGCCGTAGGCCTCTTCTGGCTTGAGTTGGACCTTGAGTTTCTCGCCTACTGCCTTGCCGGTCAGAGCGTTCTCAAGTCCTGGCACGATCTGGTTCACGCCGTGCAGGTAGGACATGGGATCCCCGCCGGAGGACTGGTCGATGACGGAACCATCGTCGGCGGTGAGGGTGAAGTGGATGGAGACAACCTGGCCGGATGCCACAGTCTGCGAATTGGTCATGGGGAAAAGCTAATGGCCAGGGCGCCGGATCGCCAGCCCTCAGCTGTTTGTGCTGGTGGAGGAGGCCTGCCGTGGCCTATTTGTCCTCGCCCCAGTCGAATTCATACTCGTGCCGTTCCACCTGCTCCCGAGGCTTCTCTTCACCCTTTTCCCTGATGCTGATGACCTGCTCGGTCTTCACCCACAGGGGTCGCAGGTTGTCCAGCCGGGTGATGATCTCCAGGCTCTCGCCGGGGAGGAGGAGAGTTCTTGCATGGAGGTGTTGAGCTTGCCCACCGTGGTTTCATCGCTGGGTAAAGCGGTAGGAGACGCTGAATGATTCGAGGGTAGGTGAAACGGGCGGATCGATCTGCACGTTGTTGCGCATGATGAAACGCCAACTGAAGTAGCGCACATCCTCACGGGCAAAGGTCTCATTGGGACCGCCAAACTGGTTGGTAAAGGCAGAGTCCATGAGACGGTTGGGGTCTTCCTGATAAGTGGTCAGGTTACGGTTGTAGAAGTAGGTCCAGGTATTACGGGCGATTCCACCTTGGCCTGGGTCAACCGAACGGTCATCCCAATGGCGAATGTGGGCATCCCCGGCAATGCAGGGGTTCAAGGGGAAATTGTGGGCCTTGGGGTTTCGCCCCACCGTGCCGCCCTCAATCGTCCAAGGGGTGGGATCAACCTCACCAGCAGCACGAAACTCGGGTACCACCGAGGTGCCCGGTGCCAGATTTGACAGGGGCGGCTCAAAATCAAAGGTAAAGTCCGGCAGCATGTTCTGGTCAACCTGGTAGGGACCCAACCGGGGATCACTGCCAACCGGCACAGAGTCAGGCATGCGGTGGGGATTCTTGATCTCCACAAAACCAAAGGTGACCACAGAACTGCGCTTCAAGAAGTCCAACATCACCCAGTAGACCGAGTTGTCCAAGGGCGGGGTAATTCCGCCATTGGGGACAATGCCACCAGAGGCAATAGCCCACTTGTTGCTGCCTGGCGCAACAGTGATGGGACCCGAGGCACCAACCCCACCAGCTGAGTATGCCCGGAAGTCTGGCCGGGGACTGGATGTCACGGGGAGGCTGATTTGCCAACCATTCTGGCCCGAGGCCTGGAAAGGATCATCCAGGGGCAACTCAGGAGAATCCGGCAAGATCTGGAAGTCCGCCAGCAGCGGTAAGGCAATGGGGCCCACCAGTCCCTCGGTGCGAGCATCTCCGACCTGTGGCACATTTAGCAAAGTGTTGGCCTGGGTGTACCAGCCACCAAGCTTGACCGACAGGCTATTGTTGGCCCCGTCAATCACGTTGCCGCCCATGCCAGCACAGAAGGGAGATACCAGGTACGGGTTGGGGATCTGGGTAAAGCTAAAGCGGTTAAGGTCGTTGCGACCGCCTTGCACCAGACTCCTCTCATCGCGCCAGACAAACAGTGGGTCGCTAAACCCTTGTAGGGTTGCATCCTCAAAATCAGGCATGGGCAAGAAGCGATTGACACCGGTGGGCTCAATGACGATGTCCTGGCCGGAAATTCTCAGCACGGCCTCCTTGAAGGCAGGGTGCGACGGCGGCCGTAATGCCACCGCGCCATTGGAATCAAGGTTGCGGGCATAGTTGATTTCAAAGACCGACTTGAGTCCGGAGCCCGGCAGGGAGGGGGTAGCCCCCCTGATGTCAATACAAGCTTCGGGTCGGTATTCGGAATGGGCCAAGAACAGGGTCACATTGTCAAATTCGTCGAAGGTGATGGGGTTGGCCCTGAATGGCGCCCAGTACATCTGCTCCACATCCAGATTGAAGTCATTGGGATCGGTGCGAGAGAGGCTCAGATCGATTTCCCGCCACACCGTCTGCAAGCGGCAACCAAATGGATTCAAGGGATTCTGAATCGGCGCACCAAACACCACATTGGCTGTAACGTTGATGACTTGTTCCGCGCTATTGATTGATGTCGGGCACCACTGCAGTGGATCTGCGGGCACGGGGGATAGGTTTTGCGGCGGTGGCGGCACCTGGTTGCGGTCGTCCACCACCTTGGTAATCCGCGCCGTCTGCCGCGCCTGCAGCTGCCCTGAGGTCAGCACACTCACTGGACCAAAAAGGTCAGGTACGGCAAGTTCCGCTGCCAGGGCTCGCCCTCCCTCCGCCGTCACCTCTTTTGGATAGTCGAGGCCGTCCGCAACACGATAGAGGCTGGGCCTCTCATCCTCGTCCACTGCAGCAAAGCGCCTTACCACATAGGCCACCAGATTGTTGGGAAAGCGTGGCTCGGTGGTCCCAGGGCGATTGCTGGTATCCAGATTGAACGCCTGGATCTGTGAAGTGACGACGGAAGTCACCGATTGGAAATCCAGGAAGTTGCCGGCCAGATCCTCCACCCCACCGGGCCCGGTAAGCAGATGGAAATAGTACAGGAAGGGCTCGCCCTGCGCCGCGGCTGTGCGCATGACATCATCCAGGTAGAGTCCCTGAGTCGGCTGAATGCGGATGGATGTCTGCGAGCCGGTTTCATCAAAGATCCGACTTTGCACCAGGTGCGGGGTGCGGAACTTGGCAATGAACTTGGGGTTGTCGATCTCCGTCGCCGGCATGAGACGCTCCTCCAGGAACTCGCCGATCTCCTCTGGGTCCAGCAGGTTGCGGGTGGCAATGAAGGCGTTATCCAGGGGGCGCAGCTTGGCCAGATTCACCGGCTTGCTGAAACGTATAATGGCGCCGGCAAAGGGCGAAATGTCCTGCCCACCCAGGGGCGCTGGAGTAAAGTCGACAAAGTTGGCAAAGTCATCACCGTAGAACAAGCCGGAGAGCGGGTTGATGCGCTCTGCTACAAAGACTGCAACCAGAATGGCCTGCGGTGCCGTGTTGTTCTGGAAGAACTGCTGCAGCAGGTCCGTGCCCTGGTCATTGACCTGTTCGGCCACCACAACCTCGACCCGTTGTACCGAGGGTATTCCCAGATCAGCGTTTGGCTCTTGCAGCACATCCAGACTGAAGGCCAGGGCACCGCTGTCATCAAACAGACGTAGTACGTCACCCCGGTCTACCTCATGATTCACACCATTCTTGAACAGCTTGATGACCCGAGTACCGGGGACGCCGGGGAGCAGAGGGTTGGCCTCCAGCAGCATAGGAATATTGCCAACCACCCGCGGCGGCAGGTTGTCCAAGACGAAGCCGCGTGACAACTCGGAGGAACTGTCGTTGTCGTTACCCGAACGGAAATCGCGAATGACGCTGATTACGCCTGAGTTGTTGCGACCATTGACGGCAAATGAGTCTGCCTGAATTCCAGGAATGCGCAGCGGACCATCCAAAGCCACCGCCAGACGGATGTTGGCACCGGTCTGATCCGAAGAAGCGGGCATGCCGGAGGCAGTGTTCTTGGTGTTGAATTGCAGCCCTTCGCCACCTAGCAGAACCGGATCCACCAGGATCTGATTGCCACGCACCACAAAGCGGCTGGGGATGATCTGGAAGTCGCCTGCGTCTTGGGCATCGGTGGGATCGCCAACAATATTCAGCAATTGGATGGCCTCGGTGTTCTTCACACCAATGATCTGGCCGTTGATATCCCGATCCACGAAGAAGTCATCGGTGATGCCCAGGTCCGTGGCAAAGGTCAGGCGCAGTGCCGCATTGCGGGCCACCACCGGATAGGGAACCACACTGGTATCCCTGCCAAACTGGTCCGGCGAAATCAGGCGAACACCAGCATCCAAGGCGTCAAATGCATTCTTGAATTCGATGGAGCCAATCTCCCGAGTAATCAGCAGACGGGGCTGCAGGTTGTCCGGGTTGGTGTTGGTGAAATCATGGAGGATTTCATTATCCTTTAAGTTGGAGTTGCCATCGCGCTGGTCAGTGATGTTGGAACCGATAAGCACGTCTCTTTGATACAGCTCCTGCAAAGAGAGGGCACCAACCTGGCGCAGGCCGAACACATCCACTAGGCGACCCTGGTGCACGGACACCAAGGCGGCATTGCCACCTGGGCCGCCGGTGTTGAGATTGGCGGTTTTACCACCTCCACCACCACAGGCTGTCAGCCAGGACAGGGCAAAAAACAATCCTAGACTGTGAAGGCCGGTCAACGGGGGGATCCTTTGTTTCATTGCAATCACGGCGGTATCTATCGTCGGAAAGCATGCCAAGGTCAAGTCCATGCAAGGGGCCTGGAGCTAAAAGGACCCTGGAACTAAGGAGTATGCCGTAAGGCAGTCGGACCTCAATTTCCATGCCGCCCATATGGTATCCTTGCGTAATCCGTAATGCTCCACCTATCAGCCGCTTATAGCTTTCGTTCTACGCGAGACGGAGCCTTGCATGGGTGGTTTGTGGCAACACTCCCGAGCGAAGGCGCACCGGCTTGCACCAATGCTATGGGGATTTTATGGGTGGGGGTGTTTCGTCCTTTAGTCCACTGCCTTCTGCATCAGGTTGCTGATGGCCTTGGCGAACTTGGCTGGGTCGGCGGGGAGGTTGCCTTCCGCCACCAGCGCCTGGTCGAACAGGAGCTCGCCCCATTCTTCCACTTCCGTTGCCTTGCCTTCATCGGCGGCCATGGCTTGCAGGCGAACGACGACAGGGTGCTCCGGGTTGAGTTCCAGGATGCGCTTTTGCTCCGGCACATCCTGACCGTTGGCTCGCAGCACCTTTTCCAGGTAGGGGCTGATGCCGTTCTCATCGATGACCAGACATGCTGGCGAGTCGGTCAGACGGTTGGTGAGTCGCACTTCCTTCACGTGCTGTGCCAGAGATTTTTTCACGTTCTCCAAAAGGCCGGAGAACTCGGTGGTCTTCTCTTCCTTCTGCTTCTTTTCTTCCTCGGTTTCCGGCATGTCCAGAGAACCCTTGGCGGCGGACACCAGCTTCTTGCCGGCGAATTCGTTCAGGCTCTGCACCACCCACTCGTCCACGGCGTCCGCCATGAATAGGATCTCGAACCCTTTCTTGCGTAGGGCTTCGATGTGCGGGCTGTGCTTCGCCGTCTCCATGCTCTCGGCGATGATGTAGTAGATGGCCTCCTGATCTTCCGGCATGCGGTCCACGTAGTCCTGCAAGGAGCTGAGGCCTTCGCCGTGGGAAGATTCGAAGCGACAGAGCTGAGCGATCTCATCCTTATGGCTTGGGTCGTAGTGCATACCCTCCTTCAGGATCTTGCCGAACTGCTGCCAGAACTGCTCATAGCGGTTGGTCTTGCTTTCCTTGCCTTCCTCGTCCTTGATGGTGACCTCGCCTTCCTTGGCCATGTCGGACAGCATGGACAGGCTCTTGTTGATGACCTGCTTGCGAATGCCACGGGTGACCTGCTCCTTCTGCAGGATTTCCCGGGAGACGTTCAAGGGCAGGTCTTCCGAGTCGATGACTCCTTGAGTGAAGCGGAGCCATTCCGGCAGGATCTCTTCGCAGTCTTCCATGATGAAGACCCGTTTCACGTAGAGGCGCAGGCCTTTGGACTTTTGCCCCATCATGTCCATGGGTGCACGGCCAGGGACAAACAATAAGCCGGTGAGTTCCTGCGTGCCCTCCACCCTAAAGTGGGTGTGCGTCAGCGGGTCTTCCCAGTCATGGCTCAGGTGCTTGTAGAAATCGTTGTATTGCTCGTCGGTGATTTCTGCCTTGGGGCGCGTCCACAGCGCACTGGCGCTGTTGATGGTCTCCCATTCCTTCACCTGCTCGGTGACCTTGGGGTTGCCATCCTCGTCTTTTTCCTCGCCCACTGGCTTGGTCTTCTCCACCTGCAGTTGGATGGGGTGGCGCACGTAGTCTGAGTACTTGCGCACCAAGCCGCGGATCTCCCAGTCCTGCAGGAAGTTCTTCATGTCATCCTTCAGGTGCAGGATGATGTTGGTGCCACGGGCTTCTTTCTCGCTGGGCTCCAGGGTGAATTCACCATGGGCTTCGCTGCGCCACATCCAAGCTTCGTCGGCGCCGGCAGCGCGACTGGTGACGGTGACCTTGTCGGCCACCAGGAAGGCGGAGTAGAAGCCAACGCCGAACTGGCCGATGAGGGAGATGTCCTTCTTCTGCTCGGCGGAGAGCGACTGCATGAGTTGCTTGGTGCCTGACTTGGCAATGGTGCCCAGGTTGTTCAGCAACTCGTCATGGTTCATGCCGATGCCGTTGTCGCGGATGGTCAGGGTGCCGGATGCTTCGTTGGGAATCAGGTCGATGCGCATTTCCTGATCGTCGCCCAACAGGGAATGATCGGTGAGGGATTGGAAGGCCAGCTTGTCCAGGGCGTCACTGGCGTTGCTGATCAGCTCCCGCAGGAAGATCTCTTTGTGGCTGTAGAGCGAATTGACAACGATGGACAGGACTTCGTTGACTTCCGCTTTGAAGGTGTGCTTTTCGATTTGCTGGGTCATGGTGTCTGGGGCGCGGGGCCTGGTAGGGTCTATTCAGGGCGGGGAAGGATTCCGCCTAGGGGCCTCGACGTCAAGGCAGTTGGAAGCTCATTAAGTCTTCCGCCAGGACGATGTTGCCCGAATAGGACTCCTGGGCTTCCGCCACCAGGTCGTGACCGTCACATTCGGGGTAGAAATGGGTCAGGCAGAGGGTCTTGGCGCCGGCAGCCTGGGCTGCTGCGCCAGCCAGTTCGGGAGTCAGGTGGCCGGCGGTGCGGTGGGCCTTGGGGAAGGCGGCATCGCACAAGAACAGGTCCACCCCAGCGGCCACCTGGGCCAGGCCCGGGCAGACGTCGGCGTCACCGCTGAAGGCCACGCTGGCGCCGCTGGGGGCCTGGATGCGGTAGGCCAGGCTGGCCTCCGTGTGCTGGATGGCTACCGCTTGGACCTGCAAGGAGCCAGTGTTCGAGGAGCCAAGATTGAAGGAGCCGGGTTGGATTTCCTCCACCTCCAGCTGGTAGCCCTTGGGGCTGAGCCAGGGCCAGGCGGCGGTGAGTTGGGCTAACAGATCCTTGAGACCCTTGGCCCCCTTGATCTGCAGGGGCGGGCGCCCGGCATAACGTGGATTGCGCAGGGCGAATAAAAGGGCGGCCAGGTCGGCGCAGTGGTCGGTGTGGTAGTGGGTGAGCAGGACGGTGGTGATCTCCTCCAGTCCCAGGCCCACCTGGGGCAGACGGCGCAGGACGCCGGGGCCCAGATCTACCAGGATGTTCTGCTCCGCTGCTTGCACCAGGCTGCCGGTGGGGAAGCGATCCAGGGTGGGGACTGCGGTGCCGGAGCCAAGGATGGTGACTTGCATGTCACCATCTATAGCTGGCGGCCTGGCATTTGTCGATTTGGGTTGCGCCAAGGCTCCGGGTGTTCACGATCATGCGGTTGTGATTGGTCTCTACCGACGTTTTCGTGCCTGGTTGCAAACAGGCTTATGGCAGGAAAACCTGCGCCATGCTCCCTTTGCGCGCCGGCTGGGTTTCTGCTCCATGCGGGTGGTGGTGCATACAGCCCAGCGCTTTGCCAACAACCTGGGCGGCATCCAGGCCGCCGGCTTGAGCATGATCACCCTGCTGGCCTTGGGCCCCATGTTGATCCTGGTCTTTGGCGTCGCCAAGGGCTTTGGCTTTGGTGATTTCCTGGATCAGTGGATGAAGGAGAGCACTGCCAGCTTGTCGGGAGGCCTGCAGGGTTTCGCCGAGAAGATGATGGACCAGATCAATGCGGTGAACTTCGGCGCCCTGGGCCTGATGGGCAGCTTGATCATTGCCTACTCGGGATTTGCTCTCTTTACCAAGGTGGAGCTGACCTTCAACCATGTGTGGAAGGCTGGGCGCCGCCGCCCCTGGTACCGTCGCATCACCGACTTCATTGCGCTTCTGGTCATCGTGCCCTTGCTGGTGGCCGGCGCCATTGTGCTGAGTTCCCTACTGCATGACGGGCCCTGGGTGGAGTACCTGCGGCAGGAGTTCAGTTGGTTGGCGGCTCTCTATGATGCCGGGCTGGGCATGGTGCCGCACATGATGCTGTGGATTGCCTTCACTGCCATCTATCAGATCATGCCCAGCACCAAAGTGCAGTGGCGATCCGCTTTGATCGCCGGGGTATTTTCCGGCTCTGCCTGGCTGCTCATCTTCCAGCTCTACCTGAAGTCGCAGTCCGGCGTGGCGAGTTTAAACCCCATCACTGGTGTGTTGGCGGCCTTGCCCCTGCTGTTGATCTACTTGCAGGTCACCTGGTCCATTGTCTTGGTCGGGGCGGAGGTCTCCTACGCCGTGCAGAACGTGCATGCCCTGCGCGCTCCTGAAGATGTGCCGCCGCCTTCCCATGCGGCGCACCGGCGGCTGGTGTTGTTGCTGGTGGACCATTCCTGCCGTCGCCACTTGCTGGGAGAAAAGCCCTTGAACCTGGTGGCCTTTGCCCAGGATCTAGACGTGCCCAAGGAGTGGGTGGATCGGGCTTACCAGGGTCTGCACGATGCAGGTATCCTGGCCATGGTTGCAGACCAGGATGAGGATGGGGAACAGGTGCTGCCGGCAAAGGCTCCGGATCGCATTGGCATGGCCGAAGCCCTGGACGCCGCCCGGGGCGGCTATGACAAGGAGGTCATCAAGCGTTTGGCTCTACCCTCTTCCATGGAGAGCAAGTTGAAGGAGCTGGATCGCCTGGCGCGGGAAGCGGTGGCCGATGGCCGCTTCGGCAACTAGTCTTCTTCTGCTGCCGTATCCGTCGTCGCAGCATCCGTCGCCGGGCTGGGGAAGTGTTCGCTGAGCAGGGCGGTCAACGATTCTTCCGCTAGAGGCTTTTGCACAAAGCCGTTGCAGCCAGCGGCGTCGCTGCGCTGCATTTCTTCTGCATTGGGTTGACCATTCATCAGCACCACTGGTGTCTGGTCGTTGCGTTGGCGCAGGGTTTCGGTGGTGGCAAAGCCGTCCGTGTCGTCGGACTGCATTTCCATCAGCACCAGGTCATAGCTTTCCTTGGCCAAGGCATCCAAGGCAGTCTGGCTGTCTTCAGCAAGACTGACCAGCAGCCCGTTTTGTTCCAGGGTGCTTTGCAGTTGCTTGCGATCTTGTTCCGAGTGATCCACCACCAATACCTTGTGCTTCGGTTTGGCTTCTTTTTTCTCTTTCGCCAGCGCCTTTTCGTTGAAGGCCATGATCGCTGCGTAATTCAGCACGTTTTCGCGCATCTCCATCATTGTTTCTGGGTTCATGGATTGAGTCTCCTGTTGTTGAATTTTGTGTAGTAAGACGGCGCCCAGCAGGCCTAGAGCACAGAGCAGGCTCCAGAACAGGGAGTCCGCCTTGGTGATCTGGGTGCCAAGTTGTTGCAGGGAGCCGTTGATGACGCCCTGCAGTCGATCGATGCCAGCCATGCCGCGGGCATGGGCCAGCTTGCATTCCGCGTGTAGGCTCCGGGCGCGGGCTTCTTCCCGGCCAGCAGCAGCAGTGTCGCCCCAAACCGCATTGCGCAGGGCAATGGCTGCGAAGACTTCCTGACCCCACTTCTGATGTGCCTGGAATGTCTGGGTGATTTCGTTGACGGTGCTGGGTGCCCCTGCCGCCTGCCGAAAGGTGTTGGCCAAAGCGCCAAGGTCGACTTGGAATGCAGTGTTGGCTCTGGCATAGAGCTTCTTTGGCTCTTCGTGCGCCCAGGTGTCCACCGCCATGTTGACCGGTTTTTGCAAGGCCTGATGGTGGTTGCGCGAAACAGACAGTTGCTGCATGGCGCTGTTCAACCAAAGCTGATGCCGCGCGCTTTGCTGGGCATGGTTCAAGCTGATGAAAGCCAAGGTGCAAGCCATGGCAACGGCGGCGAAGTAGCGCATCTGCATCTGGCTGCTGCGGAACTCGCGGATCAGAAAGGAGAGTGGGGCCAGGCTCAGCAACACAAAGCGGAAGGGGTCTGCCACAAATCCACCGATGAACACAGCAAGGCTGGCGCCGGCAGTGGTCCATAGCAACTCGCGCAGGTCATTGCGTTGCAAGTGTTGCGGGTCCTGGATGTTGCCTTTGCGGCAACGGTGCCACAGGTAGCCCAGCAAGATCAGAACGGGGAATTCCAAGGGGCGGATTTCGAAACTGCCAAAGGCCAGCACCGGTTGCGCGCCCAGTGCGGCAAAGCAGAGATGCAGAGTCAGGCCCAGGCCAGTGATGGCAGCAACGGGCAGCCAGATGTCGCCGGGTTGCATACCGTTGGCTTCGTCGCCTTCGGTGGACCAGAAGATCACCGCTCCCAGAACCAGGGCTTCCACCGGGAAGGGGCTGAAGCCGGCCAAGGGCATGGTGGTCAAGCCGATGAGGGCGCCGCCAACCAGGAGGCCCAGACCGATGAGAAAATCAGGTCGAGACCGGGTGCTATGGGCTTTGAACAGCAGGCGTGCGCCGGCAGTCAACCAGAGTACGCAGGCGACAAAGGCGCCAAGAGACGCCAGCAATTCGGTCAGGGTTTCACCAGGCATAGCCATGGCATCGACCACCCTGCCATGGCGTAGTTAGCCAACTTTGTTGCGGACTGCCGCTCTACTCAGTTGAGCTGTGGTGAATCTGGTCAGTCCCCCGACGACCCGGCATCCCGCAGGGCCTTCTGATAGTCCTCCGGACTATTCAGGTTGCGAATCAGATGGTGCTCGGGGTCGAAGGCAGTGAGTTCTTCTTCGCTGATGATGCGGGCGCGAACTCGGTCAACCAGGGTCTTGGGAGTGTGGATACCCTCAGCCAGCATGGTCTTCACCGTATCCAGGATGCTGAGGCGGTAGATAGCACCCAGCGGTTGCAGGGTGTCACCGGCCTTCACAATGACCATGTCATGATCGCCCAGCTGTTGCGCCAGCCAGCCCACACTGTCAGGGTCCAGATAGGGGTGGTCGCAGCCAATGACGAAGGCAGCGTCACACTGGCCCTGTAAGGCTTCCAGACCGGAGCGAATGCCCATGAGTGGGCCCTGGTCGCTTTCCTGGTCGTAGGCAAATTCCACTTCCAGGCAGAGTGGCGGTAGTTCCTGTTCCGTATCCCTGGCGACGACGTACACCGGGAAGGTGCAGTCCAGAAGGGTGTCTACAGTGTGTCCCAGCAGGGAATTGTCCTGGAAGGGAAGAGACTCTTTGGGTTGCCCCATACGGCGGCTGCGGCCTCCCGCAAGGATGATGGAACCAAGCTTCATGGCATGGTTTTGCCCTGGCCGGGGCTTGGGAACAAGCCCCGCCTGGAGATCTGTGAAAATCCCGCTGGTGAATGGAATGGCGATGAGCTACTTGTCACCGCAGTTATGGATCCCAAGGCCGTCAATCTCGTCTCTCCCCAAGAGCTGGAAATTTCCTGGAAGGATGGGGTCAATTCCCGCTACATGGCGCGGGATCTCCGTCTGGCCTGCCCCTGCGCCCAGTGTGTGGAGGAGTGGACGGGCAAGAAGCTGCTGCAGGATGACAAGGTCAGGCAGGACATCGTCCTGCTGAGCACCGAGCTGGTGGGGCGCTATGCCCTCACCTTCACCTGGAATGATGGCCACCAGACTGGAATATTCAGCTTCAAGTATTTGCGTGGCCTGGACGGGTTGGCCCAATGAAGCTGGGCGCCCGTACCCAACTGATCTTGGCGGACCTGTTCGCCGCCTTGGATTACCCGACCCTGGGAGAGATCTACTGCGACGAGGGTGGTGAAGAGTTTTGGCAGGACCGTCGGGGGCCGGCGTTGGAGCTGGGTTGTCAGTGGGCCGAAGCCTTGGCTACTCGGATCCCTAGCAAGGGTCACAGTCTCTATGTGGGGGCAGGGGTTGCTGAGTTGCCAGCATTGGTGATGGAGGTCGTGGATCTGCAGCGGCAGGTTCGCATCATCAACCGAGATGCGCGGCAGTGCGAGAGCTTGAACCGCAGCCTGCAAGCCCTTGGACTGGCTGATAGTTTGCAATTTGAGGTAGCCGAAGCCGTGCAGGTTGAGCTGGGGCAAAACTACGACCACCTGTCCATGGTGAGCGTGCTCAATGATCCGGAGACCTATCCTCTTATCTCCGGTGTTTCCTACGGCCGGGTGCCGCCAGTGACTCTGGATGTGGATGCTTTCCTGGCGGAGCGTGCCCTGGTGCATGCCCTGGTTGCCCATTGTCTACAGGCAGTGGCTCTGCCTTGTTGGCTGACCTGCACCTTCGAAGAGGTGCCGTGGGTCATGTACGAAGCCGCCCAGCGGGATTGGCAATGTGCGGCGGACGATGAGATGTTGGAGGCGGCCATTGTTGGCGACCCCATTGGTTTTCTACACCTCACTGCAGGGGAAACAGCATGAACTGGCAGGGACAGACCATTCTCTCACCGCTGACGAAAGGCGGTAATCTGCCTTTTCGCAAGTTGTGTGTTTCTTTTGGCGCGCAGATCACGGTGTCGGAGATGGCCTATGCGCGACAGTTGTTGCGCAAGAGCAAGTCAGAGCTGGCGCTGTTGCGTCGGCACGAATCCGAATCCTGCTTCGGTGTGCAGCTAGTGGTGTGATGCGCTCTGTTGGGGCATTTTCAGTGCAGCGCGTGCGCGACCGACTTTTTCGAGGATCTCGTCGGCGGCCTTGGTCCAAACAATCGGCTTCGGATCGTCGTTGTGGTTATCGATGTAGTCCATGATTGCTTTCTTGAGTTGAGGGACGCTGCGAAACGCGTCGCGCTTCAGGCGTTTTTGATCAAGATTGCGGAAAAACCCCTCCACGATATTGAGCCACGAGCTGCTTGTCGGGATGAAGTGCATGTGGAATCGCGGATGGCGCTTCAGCCACCGCTTAACCTTCTCATGCTTGTGTGTGGCGTAGTTGTCGGCGATGACGTGCAGATCGAGTTCAGCTGGAGTTTGCTCGTCGATCATTCTCAGGAACTTGATCCACTCCTGATGTCGATGTCGCTTCATGCAGGTTGCGATCACTTCGCCGTGACCCAACTCGATCGCGGCGAACAAGGTGGTTGTTCCGTTCCTCTTGTAGTCATGAGTCATCGTGCCGCATCGGCCCTTGACCAGTGGAAGGCTCTTCTGGGTCCGATCGAGAGCCTGAATTGACGTCTTTTCGTCCGCGCTAAAGACGAGTGCATTCTCGGGTGGATTCAGGTAGAGACCTACCACATCGCGCAGCTTCTCTTCGAATCGAGAATCGTTGCTGACCTTGAACGTCTTCACCAAGTGAGGTTTCAGACCGTTGGCCTTCCATGTGCGGTGGACCATCGACTGCGTGATTCCCATCTCCTCTGCAAGGAGTCGCGTGCTCCAGTGTGTCGCGTTCGCGGGGATCTCTTGCGTAGTCATGCGGATGATCTCACTCTCAACTTCCTCGTTCGCACGGGGACGACCTCCCCGAGGAAGGTCCTTCTCTATACCAGTGAGGCGATGCTCGCTGAAGCGGTTTCGCCAACGCCCCACAGTGTGTCGCTTGACCCTCATCTCCTCAGCTATATCCGCATTCGAGTAGCCATCAGCGGCAAGAAGGATCATTCGGGCTCGCTGAGCTTGCCTCACCGAAATTCTCCGACTGCGTGACCAATTCGTCAGGGTGCTTCGCTCGCTCTTGGTAAGTTGAATCTCTACTGCAACGCGCATCGTCTTGCCTCCAACGATACCTACGCACCGCAAGCGTAGGGAGGCTTAATATAAAGGCCTACTAATTCTGCGTCATACCACTAGCTGTTTCCAAGCCTGACGAGGCGGTGCGGGCGGGGACTCTGGCGGTGGAACGTGGGGCGAAATTCGTGGATTTGAATGCTGGCTGCCCAATCCATGATGTGGTGCGTCGTGGCATGGGATCAACCTTGTTGCAAAGGCCTGCCACCTTGGCCAAGGTGGTGGAGGCCATGAGCCAGGCATTGCCGGTGCCGGTGACGGTGAAGATTCGCTCCGGCTGGAGCGAATCGAAAGTGAATGCGCCGGAGGTGGCGCGACTGGCGGAAGAAGCGGGAGCCGCAGCATTGACCCTGCATGCTCGGAGCAAGGAACAGCGCTATGTGAAAGCAGCCAACTGGGACTTGGTTGCTCAGTTGGTGCAAGAGCGCAGCATTCCCATCATTGGCAACGGCGATATCCTGACCCACTATGAGGCGCGTCGACGACAAGAGCAGTCGGGCTGTGCCGCAGTCATGGTGGCGCGTGGTGCCTTGATCAAGCCCTGGATCTTTCGCGAGATCAGCGAAGAAAAGACCTGGTTGCCCACAGCAAAGGAACGATTGGCAATCTACCGACAATTGGCCCAGAGCATGCGGGAACACTTCCGGGACGACGAGTTGGGCAAGAAGCGAGCCATGCGTTTCCTGCCCTGGCATATGGGCTTCTTCTGCCGTTACCGTCCCTTACCGGAAGAGCTCTGGGGCGAAAAATCGATAGAGCATCCGCTGCTGCAAACGCGTTTTGGCGCGGAGGCAGACTTGGATCTCTTGGAGCAGTTGCTGCGCGATGTGCGCGAAGAGGTGCATCAGGGCCTGGCGGATCTGTTGTGGGATGCGCAAAGCGATGATCAGGCAGAAGAGATGGCCATGCAGTTGGCGGTGGCAATGCCGCCGGTCAGTTCAGAGGGCCAGGACTTCGCTTTGAGTCATGGCTGACAGATGGCTGGCGTAGTCCTGCCGTCGGTTGTTGCGGATGGCTTCGCCCAAGGCATGTGCAGTAAGGATGCTGCGCTCCGCATAACCCAAAGGCAAGATTGGGCCATCCAGGTCGCGCCACTGGGGCGCCAGAGCCAGCCGTGCTGCTGCCATCTCTGAACTGCGGCGGGCAGTTGCAATCTCACCCATGCTTTGCAGCAGGAAGGTGAGATTCAGGGCCGCGGGTATGTAGCTGTGGGAAACTGCGCAAGCCTGATTCAGTAGTCGCAGGCATTCGCCCAACCCTGCCTGGCCCAGAACCTTGAAATTGGCCAGGGCCAATGCGTTGAGGGGGCGGGGATCTTCCGGCGTCAGTTGGTGGCTTGTTTGCAGGCCGCGCAACAAGCCCTCACCCATGGCCCAGGTGTTTAGCATGGCAGTGCCGCGACCCAGAGCTGTTTCGTAGGCCAGGGCGTGGGTGCGCTCGCCTTGACGGGATTGCAGGAGGCCGGCGACCTCTGCCAGTCGGTTGCCCATGCCGAATTGCTGAATCTTGCGATGGCCGGCCTGGGCGATTTTTTGCCGCCGAGGTTCATCGGCCAGCAGTTGCAGCAGAAGCTGCTCCAGATTGTTCTCGTTGTAGAGAATCACTTCTTCGTCGGGCACCAGGAAGTCCCGTACCTCTTGGTTGCTTTCCTCCATGAACAGGACAGCACCACAGGCGGGAACTTCAAAGGCGCGTAGGTTCATTTCCCCGCGCACCGAGTGGTTGAAGCCGATCTTCGCGCGATTCAGTAGGCGGCCATAGTCTTCACCGTAGATGCCGGATTTGATCTCGGTGCGGATACCCAGCTTGGGCAGATTGACCAGGCGATCGATCCAAGGCTTGCGCTTCCACTGCACCGCAGGATTCAGGTTGCCGACAAAGACCAGATCCAAATCCCGGGGCTCGTTACCCATGAGGTGGTGACTGGGTTGCTTGAAGGTGAATTGGCAGTGTTGCTGGACGTTGGCAAAGCTGAGTTGTGAAAACAACGAGACGCCGGGTCGATCCACCAACAACAGATCAAAGAAGGGCCAGAGGCCGGTGATGTACGGCAGCGACAGGTTGTAGTCGGAAACAACGCCAATGGTGGGAAAGGGGCATTCTTCCAATTGGGCTGGCAGCGGTTCTTGATCCGGCCAATACAACAGCAAGGCGTCCGGTTGGAAATCAGCAGGCAACCTTTGCAGCAATGCATGGATCGACTCTTCGCTGGGATCGAAGGTCACATCGAAGGCATAGAAGCTGTTGTCTACCCACATGCGATCCGCCGGACCGTAGGACAGAATTTGGTGTTCACCAAAGGTGTCGCGGTTGGCGAAGCATTCCAGCGGTAGATTGCAGAGAAACTTCACGACTAGCCGTGCTGCAGTTTGAGCAAGTTCTCTTTGGCCTCTGTGTAATCCGGTTGCAGGACCAACGCCCGTTGGAAGCACTGCTTGGCGGATTCGTGATTCTGGGAATGGAAATAGGCCACGCCCAGGTTATTCACCAGCTCAGCGCTTTCGCCGCCCAGGTCCAAGGCTTCTTCAAAGGCAGCAGCGGCCTCGGCATGTCGTTGGGTGGTAAACAACACCATGGCTCGGCTGGCTTTGATTTCGGGGCTGTGCGTGCCGGCAGCTTGCAAAGCATCGTAGATTTGCAGGGCTTCCTTGTCATTGCCGGCCAGGTAGAGGGCGTAGGCGAGCTGCGCCCGGATTTCATTTTCGTTCTTGGCTTGCAGTTCCAGGCAGGCTCGCAGGTGTTGCACCGCTTCCCCATATTGGCCCTGGGCCAGATAGAGGTCGCTGGCCTGGCGAAGGGCCTGGACGATGCCCTGGCTCAACTCATTGAGGTCAATATCGTTGGGCTGCGGTGTCGCTGATGTTTCTGATGTTGTCGGTGTTGCCGGACTGTGCTTGGGTAAGTGTGTTGCCAGTATTTCCTGCAAGCACTGCTCCAGATCGTTGATGTGGTTTTGCTGCGTGTACTTGCTTGCAACCTGCAGTCCGATACGGCGAAGGTCCTGGCTCACTGCTGGATGACAAGAGGCCATGACCATGGCTTCGGCCATGTCCATGGGACTTTTGGGTGGCACGAACAGAGCATATTGGCCAGTCCCGTAACCGCGGAAGCAGGGAATGTCGGTGAGTACGCAGGGCACACCACAGGCCATGGCTTCCACTGCTGGTAGGAAGAAGCCTTCTTCTGAGCCGCGGGAAGTGCCCAGGAAGACATCCATGCTGCGGTAGAGTTCGCCCATCTTTTCCGGCGGCACCTGCACGTGCCACTCAACGGGGAAGGGTAGATTTTGTTCGGCGGGATGCGGAGTGGTGTTGGTGATGCGCACCACTTGCAGATCCATGCCCGCTTCTTTGGCCAGGGCACAGGCCGCCAGACCGGTTGGAATGTCCTTCCAGTCGATTTGGTAGGGACCTACCAAGCCCACGCGGACAGGCTTTTGCGCTTGACTGCGCGCGGGACCCGGCTGCAGGTTGTCATGATCCACCATGTAGCAGATCTCCGTGCTCTCACAGGCAAAGCGTTCCCGCATCAGTTGGCTGAGATGTGGAGAGATGGTGATCTTGTGCGTGCCCGGTAGTTGGTAGACGGCTTCGATCTTGCTGCGCAGCTCCGCGTTCTCCAGCTTTTCACCTTCATAGCCCTGCACATAGTGCACCGGGATGCCCTTACCGCATTGGATGGCAGCGGGCACCGTGGTCCAAAAGGTGGCGATCACCACATCTGCCGTCGGAATCGAAGCAGCGTCGAACTGGTTTACCTGCTGGAAGGCGCATCGCAGGGTCATCCAGGTGGGTGCTGGGGATTTGCTGACAACGGTCACTTGATGACCTCGGTCGGTCAGCAGGTTGGCCCCATCCAATGCGATCTTGACTCCGCCCCAGATCTCGGCGGCGGTTTCAATCAGGTAGACGATTTTCATGAGTTCCTTGCCTTGATTCGTCTATGTCATCGGCAGTTGGCGGCTCTGGCTTGCTGGTCAAGCTAGTAATTGCCAGTGGATTGCCCATAATCCCGGCCCATGAATCCCCTGATCCGCCTGATTCCACCGCCGCTGGTTCGCCTGTTTGCCGGCCCCTACGTGGCTGGGGATTCGCTAGCAAAGGCAATCGCTGTGGCTGGCGAGCTGTGGTCCAAACGCCAACTGTGCACCACCCTGGATCTCCTGGCGGAGGGCATCGAGACCGAAGAGGCCGCCGAGGCCAATGTGCAGACCTACCTGCGGATGGTGGATGCGGTGGCTGAGGCTGCTGCCTTGTCCGCCGACAACGGGCGTCCCACTCTTTCCTTGAAGCTGTCCAGTTACACCACAGATCCCATGGACCAGGGTGGGCAGGCCAAGGGTTCCAGAGAGGCGGCCTTTCGCATCAGCGAGCATGCCAAGAGCCGGGGTGTGGCGCTCTCCATGGATATGGAGAGCCGGCACTGGACCGACTACACCTTGGACCTGCTGCGAGAAATGCACGAGGCGGGTCACCAGCACATGGGCGCCGTGATTCAAACCCGCCTGCACCGCACGGAGCAGGATCTGGACCGGCTGCCGCCGGGAATTCGGGTGCGTCTGGTCATTGGTATCTATCGCGAGCCGGCGGAGCATGCCATCTCCGACAAGCAGGAGATGAAGGCGCGGATGTTGCGCTACGCCGAAAAACTGCTGGAGCGGGGCCACTATGTGGAATTTGCCACTCATGATGAGCGCTGGGTGCGTCGTTTCCTGGCCGAAGTGGTGGAGCGCCGGGGCATCAGCAAGGACCAGTTTGAGGTGCAAATGCTCTATGGGGTGCCCAGGCCCCATTTACTGAGGGAATTGGTGGATCAAGGGGTGAAGGCTCGGCTCTATGTGCCCTTTGCTGAGGGTTGGCCCATGGCCATCGCCTACCTGCGGCGCCGTCTGGACGAATACCCCGCCATGGCCTTTCTGGTGCTGAAGAACCTTTTCAGCCGTGGCTGATGCCTGAATGCCCCCTCCGGCAGGGTGAATCACAGCTTTTTTTGCTGGTTCTGGATTCCGGCATGGGTGATGAGCTGGCAAACAGTTATACTCGCTTGGCCCCATGGATCCGATTGCAACTATTGTAGAGCGGCTTTGCGCCTGGAAAGACGTAACCCGTGAAAAAGTGGATGGTAAGGACAGTTTCTTCGTCCGCGGCCAAGTCTTCGCCTATCTAGGCAAGAAGGGCGTGGTGGTGAAGCTTGCTCCCCCCCAAGTTACTGAAGCCTTGAAAATTCAGGGAGCCAAGCGGCAGCCAGATAATGGCGACCCGACGCTTCGTGAGTTTGTCGAGATACCCGTCAACGGCCCCCGTGAGGTGGAGCGCGCCATGATGTGGCTGCGCCGCGCCTGTCGCTTGGGTCGCACGGCGGCTGGACCAGTCTAGACCGGTCCACGCTTCCTGTTCCTTTGGCATGCTTTTCCCTGACTGAGCCCTTTCGTGCCTACTGCCCAGCGGACCGTGGCATCCAGGTGATGTCAGCGATGCCCCGCTGATGATTCCTGAGCCGGGCCCAGGAGAAGAACAGGTCCGAGAGTCGGTTCAGGTAGATCCCATGTTCTAGCGGTGCCCCCTCCTTTTCGCTGAGGGCCCAGAACAGGCGCTCGGCGCGGCGGGCTACGGTACGCAAGATGTGGCAAGTTGCCGCTTCCCGGTGGCCGCCAGGCAGAATGAAAGACCGCAGCTGTGGCAAGACGGCTTCACTCTCGTCAATCCACTGCTCCAGCTTGCCGATGCCTTCCTTGACCAGGGCCACGGCGGCCTGGGCCCCGGGAGTGGCCAGGTCAGAACCCAGTTCAAAGAGGGTCTCCTGGATTTCCTGCAGGCGCTGATCCATGTCCGGCGGCACCGCCTCTGCCCGCAGTTGGCCGATGAAAGCGTTCAATTCATCGACAGTGCCATAGGCCTCAATGCGCAAGTCGAACTTGGCAACGCGAACGTTGTTGAACAGGCCTGTGTTGCCTTGGTCACCTGTTTTGGAATAGAGGGGCATAGTTGGTCAATGTAGTCCTTTCAGGCCTGATTTATCGACTTTCCTGCTTGGTCGGTCAAGAGGTCTGGATTTATCAACCGATAGTCAAAGCTCCAGGAAAGCTTATCTATGACGAGTCGGGAAATATCCAAGGTCGTTGCCGTCCAGAGTCTGGAATCGGTGAAAGAGGTCATGAGCCACCTACAGAGGTGGTCTGTGAGCCTAGAAGAAAGAAGCCTGGATAGACCCCCACAGCTGAGCAGCTATTACAGCCAGGTTCGGCGTCTCAAGGATTACCTGGAGCGGGCCATGGCGGCCTACAGCGATCCGATCAAGCTGGAAGCCAGTGAGGAAGACGAGAACCTGTTGGTGGCCTGTTGCATCCACTCGGTGCGCGGTTTGGCGGTGCAGTTGTTGGTCACCAAAAACATGCCGCAGAAAGACCAGGACTGGTTGCAGGGCAAGAAGCAGAGCCTGGCAGATTTGGCTATTGAGTGTGCGACGCAACCGGTGAAGGAGATCCCTTCTCCAGGCCATGGTCAGGTCTACAACGAGGAAGTGGCCAAGCTTCTAAGGAGCATTCAAGCCAAGCTGAGCGGAGAGAAGGTTACGGCCAGCCAGCCAACGCATCAGATCGAGAAAACCGCCAGCCTGCCGCAGGAAGATTGGCAAGGCGGTTGGGAAGGGAAGCGCAACCTCTTGCCCGGCGCGGAGGCAGAGCCGCAGGCAAAGCAAGCTCCCGTTGGCAGGTTCACTGCTGCTGAGTTTGGGCGCACGGCATCCATCGTAACAGAGCAGCCGGTGCACCAGGCTCCAGTGCAACCCATTGCTACATTGCAGTTGAACACCCGGATGATTTCCGATCCCCGCTTGCGCTCCATGGTTGGCATGGACATTCGCTCCTTGGATCGGGCCATGGCAGGGCGAGACCACAGAATGGCGGCGGTACATCTGGCATCCATCTTCGAAGCGGTTCTGGTCGACGCCGGCCTGGCTCGGCGGGCTGAGTTGGGCCTCAAGGGCACCCCAGAGACTTGGGCCATGGATGTAGTGGCCAAGGCACTGTTGGGGGAGAGCTACTCGAGCATTGATCGGGGCAGCATGTTCCACCTCCTTGGCTGCCGAAACCTGCTGCGACCGTCTATCCAGCTCTTCAATCCCCTGGTGGTGACGGCTCCAACCATTGCCAAAATGGTGGCATTCATGCATGCCGTACTGCGGGAGCTTGGTTTGGCTGGTTCAGCAGAAGCCTAGCCTGCTCTGCAGGATCTTATTTTGGATCCTTGCGTGTAACCGCGGACGATTTTCTTCATCCTGGCCTTCTCTGGCTCCCCCCCAATAGTGGACACTTGTGATGAGCTCCATGACCAGTACCGAAACCCTGACCCTGACTGACCTGGATGCGGCAATCGAGTCGCAGATCTTGGGCTCGCCCATGGCCCAAGGCCGCAAATTTCTAGGCATCGAAATGGAATTCCTGGTCCTGCATCGGCAGACCGCGGAAAATGCACCGCTCGCCTTCTGTCGGGGACTGATGGCTGATCTCGCCGCCGATCTCAAGGGCAAGGCGTCCTTTGATGGTGGTGTGCTGAACTATGTGGATGGCGGCGATTTTTCACTGACCATGGAGCCGGGTGGGCAGCTGGAAATTGCCACCACTCCCCGATCCAGCCTGGGAGAGATCGAAGAGATCATGCAGTCCATGTTTTCAGTGGTGGACAAGCGCCTTGCTGGAACAGATTACCACCTGGTGTCCCTGGGACATGCACCGGTGACCAAGGTCGAGGATTTGGAGCTTCTGCCGCGAACCCGATACAAAATCATGAATGCGCGGATGCCGGCTCGGGGGCGATTGACGCGGAACATGATGCGGGCAACGGCAGGCTTTCAATTGGCCTATGACGTGGAGGACAAGGAGGATGCCGGGCGCAAGCTGGCTCTACTGTATCGCTTGTCACCCGTTCTCCTGGCCATTACTGCCAACTCGCGTCAGATAGCCGGCAAGGACTCTGGCTTTGCAAGCTACCGACACAATGTCTGGTTGGAGACTGACAAGACACGGACTGGAGTGCCGGCAGGTATTCTGCATGCGGAGACGGCTGTGGATGGCTACATCAAGTTCGCCAGGCAGGCGATCATGCTGTTCTTGCGCGGTGATGAGGATTTAGTGGAGTCGCCGGAAATTAGTTTGCAAGACGCGGTTGCTCAAGGCCTGGTGTCCACGGCGGATCTAAGCCTGCACCTGTCGTCGCTGTTTCCCCATGTGCGGCCCCGCAATTACCTGGAAGTGCGCTGCTTTGATGCGGTGGACTGGAAGCTGGCCCGCAGTGTCCTGGCTTTGCTCTCCGGGTTGATCTACTGCAAAAAGGCTACAGCCAAGGCGGAAATCCTTTCCGAGCGCCTTGTTTTGGATGATCCGACGGCACTGCAGGCATTGCATCTGGATGCAGCCAAGCGGGGTTTGGATGCCCAGGCTCCCGATGGCACGCCGTTTCGGAAATTGGCCCGGGAGCTGGTGGGTTATGCCAAGGCCACCATCGGTGGGCCGGAATGTCAGTGGGCAGAGCTTGCCGACATGCAAGAGGTTGAGCGTCACATAGGCTAGCGCTTCACTGGCAATTGATCCGACTCAGGATCGTTCATCAGCGGTAGTTGTTGTGCAAGTTGTCGCGCCACCTCTTCGGTCTTGCGGAATACCCGGAGGAAGTTTTCGCCCAGCACCTTGCGCACGGTCTCTTCTGCAATGCCTCTCTGCAGCAAGTGGTAGGTGATCTTGGGGAGATGGCTTACATCCTCTAGCCCCTTGGGCACGCAGTCGACGCCGTCGAAATCGCTGCCCAGACCCACGTGATCTGCGCCGGCCACCTGCAAGGCATGCACGATGTGATCAATGAGAACTTCGATGCCTGGCGGTTTGGGGGCTGGGTTGAGTTCAAGGAAAGCGGCCAGCCCAGTTTCGTACCTGGGACCCTTCTCGGGGAACATCTTTGCCAGGCGTCGTTCGCGGCTTGACAGTTTGTATTGGTGCCCAATGCTGCGGCTGCCATAATCCCCGTCAATGAAGCCACAGTTGTAGTTGATCATGATGACGCCGTCGTTCTTCGCTAGAGCCTTCAGCATGTCATCGGTAACATTGCGCGGGTGCGCGCAAATGCTGCGCACAGAACTGTGAGACAGGATGACTGGCGCCTTGCTGACTTTCAGGCTTTGGTAGAAGCAGGCATCGCTGACGTGGCTCACGTCCACCAGCATTCCCAGCCGGTTCATCTCCTTGACTACCTTCACGCCCAGTTGGTTGAGACCATTCCATCTCGCTTCGATGGGGGCACTGGAGTCAGCGAAGTGATTGTGGTTGGTGTGGGTCAGCGTCATGTAGCGAATGCCCAGGCGGTAGAACATGCGCAGCAGACCCAGGTCACCTTCGATGGCATGGCCACCTTCAATGCCCATGAGTGCGGCGTGTTTTTGTTCTGCCGATGCTTTCTCGATGTCTGCCACCGAGAAGCAGGCCCGCATCTGCTCGGGGTACTTGTTGATGCTGCGATAAAAGCCATCCATCATGTCCATGGCCCGCCGGGCGCTGGCATTTGGCTGGCTCTCCCGCAGTGCCTCTTTGGAGCTCAGGTTTTCGTTGCCGAAGTAGCTCGCTGCCACATAGATGGAATAAATCTGGCAGTCCAGGCCGCCCTGGCGAATGCGAGGCAGGTCCATGTGGCCGGTATCTGAAAGTTGGCCAATGTCGAACCCCTCATCCAGGATGCGGCTGGTGGTGTCAGAGTGGCTATCGATCACCATGCTATTGTGGTGGAGTTCCCATGCCTTCTTCCACAGGTCAGCGTCGTAACCCTCGGGTGGTTTGGGAGGCTGTTGCGCGCCTAGGCAACAGGCAAGCAGCAGGCAGGAAATGACAGAGAAAAAAGCAGCGATTGGCATCGCCGGATTTTCCAGGTTTCATTCCCCAGGGCAATGCGCCTCTTGGCACTTCCGGTAGGTGTCAAGGTAGTTGTCGCCTGAAATGTATTCATCATGCTGCCTCCGCAGCTGCATGATGGGTGTTCGGGTTGAGCCTGACAGTTTCGATGCGCGACCAATCCCGCACGTTTCCTGACCAGCGCTCTGGATTTCGTGCACGGGCTTTTTCATACACTTCCCGGCGTTTTGCCAGGATGACAATGTCTTCCCCCGCATGGCGTTGAGCAGGGGTTACAAACTTGATGCCGCTATGCCGATGCTCGTGCCGATACCACTGGACAAACGCCACCAGCCAGGTCCTCGCATGCTCCAACGATTCAAATGGTCGGGCAGGATACTCTGGACGGTATTTGGCTGTTTTGAAGAGGGACTCTGAGTAGGGATTGTCGTCACAGACACCAGGCCGGCTAAATGAAGCCATGACGCCGAGTTCTTCAAGCTTTGCCAGCATAGTGCTGCCCTTCATTGGACCACCGTTATCGGAGTGAAGAGCCAAGCTGTCAGGATCCACTCCCTGCGCATCACAAGCCGATTGGATCAAGGCTGCCGCCAATACCTGGCATTCTTCCTCATAGATGGCTTCGCCCATGATGTCTCGGCTGAAGACATCGATGATCGTGTACAGGTAGTAAAACTTCCCGCGGATCGGGCCAGGCAAGTAACTGATGTCCCAGCTCCATACTTGGTTGGGTGCTGTTGCCACCAGTTCGCGGGGATGGTGATGTGTTGCTGGCTTGGCAGCAGCGCGATGCTTGAGCTGCTTTTCCTCGCGCAAGATTCGATACATCGTGGATTCAGATGCCAGATAGATTCCTTGATTGGCCAGCCTCGGCACGATCTGACTGGGAGAAAGGTCGCGATACTCTGGAGAGTTGAGGATTTGCAGGATCATACTTCGCTCAGCAGAGCTGATCTTGTTGCCGACCACGCTCTTTGGGCCAGCTCGCCGATCTTCACCGATGCCCTGCCGCTTCCAGCGTTGTAGTGTCCTTGAATCTACGCCAAGGGTCCCACACGCCTTGTGCAGCCGGGCACCGTTGTTGATGGCTTCTGTGACCAATCCTAAAATCAGGTCTCGCTGCTCGTGGGTGTGTCGCTGTCCTCGTCCCCCCAGATCTCTTGGACTTTTTTTGGAGCACCAGCAAAGCTGCAGCCTCGGCCAAGGCCTTGTCCTTGCGGCGGATCTTCTTTTCCAGTGCTTTGATCTTCTTCGCATCCGGCGAAGCACCATGTCGCTTGGCCTTCTTGGGGTTGCTGAAAGCGGATTGTGCCGCCTCCATGACTAGTTTGCGCCAGTTTTCGAGCTCGACAGAGTGCAGTCCCTTTGACCTCAAAAACTCTCCCAGATCCTCCTCGGCCACTTTCATGGCCTCCATAACGACCTGCACCTTCTCTTCTGGGGTCCACTGACGTGGACTTTTCGATCCCTTCTCGGGCTTGCCTCCTGTACCGCTCATCAAGGAAACGGTACGTGCTTCCCTTACCCAACGCCAGAGGGTCGATTGGGCAACTCCAACCTCTGCTGCCAAATCCGGCGCAGTTATCCGAGAAGGACCAGTGTCGGTCATTCGCTGGACCATGCGCACTTTGAAACCATTGCTGTAAACCAAGAATCATCACTCCACCGCCCCACTGGATAACTTGTGGAAAACTCGCCCCCCATGGGGGGCGTTCACCCTGCGGGTGAACTTGTTGGATCGAGCCCAACCAAAGCAAGCTTTGGTCGGGTCCCCTCGATCCTCAGAGGCGACATCTATCCTGACACCGGGGGCTTCTTCAATGGTCTGCTAGTGAATTTGCCGGCTCTCGTTAGTATGACCGGCTCACTTCTCCTTTCCTGCAGCCTGGAAAAACTCCAATGCGGCTCTTTGCCATCAGCGACTTACACCTCAGTTTAGGCACCGACAAGCCCATGGACATTTTCGGTCCACAGTGGGTTGGTCATGCTGACAAAATAAGGTTGGCTTGGGATGCGATGGTGACAGAGGAAGATTGGGTCTTGGTAGGGGGCGACACCTCCTGGGGCTTGAGCTTGCAAGAAGCTTTGCCCGACTTGCAATGGCTGGGAGAGCGCCCTGGCCAGAAGATCTTGATCAAGGGCAATCACTGCACCTGGTGGACATCCTTGAGCAAGGTTCGCGCGGTTCTGGATGAATCGGTGCACCTGTTGCAAAACAACGCCATCAAGATGCCAGACGGCACGGTGGTCATTGGTGCCAGGCTATGGGATCCACCGGATGCGCCATGGGCGGATGAAAAGGCTGAGAAGATTTTCCAGCGTGAAATAGGCCGCCTGAAGTTGTCCATCGAGGCGGGCAAGAAGATGGAGGCGGACCGTCGCCTGGCATTGATTCACTACCCACCCAAGTATTCGGATGGCAGGGAAACTGCAGCGATACCCATGCTGAAGGAAGCTGGGGTCAGTATATGTGTCTACGGCCATCTCCACGGCAAGGACCATAAGCATGGGTTTCAGGGTCTGGCAGATGGCATCCGCTACTACTTGACCGCGTGTGACGCCATCGATTTTGCTCCGATTGAAATCCCTCTATGATTGATCCACTCATGAAGAAGTTTACCGGTGTTTTGGCTGCTGCCCTGTTCGGCGCTTGCTTTGGTCAAGCAACGGCGTTGGCGCAGGATGAAAAAGTCTTCCCCTATGAGTTTCATGTGGACGACCTGCCCAACGGTCTCCGCCTGATCACCATCCCTACTGAATTTCCAGACATCATTGCTCTGCATGTCTTGGTGGGAGTGGGGTCAAGAAACGAGGTTGAGGGAGGCAGGTCCGGCTTCGCCCACTTTTTTGAGCATGTCATGTTTCGTGGTACGGAGAATTACACCAGCACAGAGCAGGCAGCTGTGTTCAAGCGTGCCGGCGCCGACAGGAATGCTTATACCACCGACGACTTCACCAACTACCACACTACCTTTGCCAAGGAAGATCTGGACACGGTGTTGATGATGGAGGCGGATCGCTTCCAACACCTGAAGTACTCCAAGATGATGTTCCGCACCGAGTCGCAAGCGGTATTTGGTGAGTACAACAAGAACAGCGCGAACCCCATCAACAAGATCTTTGAGGTTGTGCGGGACACCGCATATTCGCAGCACACCTACAAGCACACGACCATGGGTTTTCTCCGCGACATCGTCAAGATGCCGAGGATGTATGACTACAGCTTGGAGTTCTTCAAGCGCTGGTACAACCCGGAGAACACGACCATCCTGTTGGTTGGCGACCTGCAGCGAGAGCAGGCTTTGTCAATGGTGCGCAAGCATTGGGGGGAATGGAAGCCAGGAGGTTACACGGCGGAAATTCCAGTTGAGCCGAAACAAGAAGAACCACTGACCTGCCATATTCCATGGTCAAGCCCGACCCAGCCCTGGGTTGTCGTTTGCTTCAAGGGCCCTGCTTTTGCTCCTGATAATGCGGACATGCCTACCTTGGATGTCCTGCAGTCAGTTGCCTTCTCGCAGACCTCTCCCCTCTACAACAAGCTTTACATCAAGGAGCAAAAAGTAGAGTCCTTGTTTGCCTACTTCCCTGACCATAAGGATCCGTACCTCCTCATGGTCATGGCCAAGGCGAAGAACGTTGAGGATCTTGGTTATGTCCGTGATCAAATCATTGCTACCTGTGAAGGTCTGAAAACAAATCTGGTTGACTCGAAGCGTCTGGTGCAAGTCTGCTCCAACCTGCGGTATCGGTTTGCAGCTGGTTTGGACAGTTCGGAAGGGATTGCCAGTGCATTGTCAGGGGCGATTGCCCGCACCAGAACTCCGGCCACCATCAACAAGGTCTTTGCCCACTATGCAGAGGTGACGCCGGAAAGCCTGCAAGCTGTCGCAAAGCGCTACTTCCTGGAGTCCGGTCGAACCGTCGCAACCCTTTGTGCCGGCGATAAGCCTGAGATGGGTCCGGTCAAGTTGAAGTCGAAAGCTGACCATGCCTCTGCCAGCAAGGACCTGCCGGCAAGTCGAGTGCTGCAGCCCAGCCAATCGCCCTTGGTGAGCATTAGGTTGCTTTATGCAACAGGGGCCGCGGACGATCCGGCCGGCAAGGAGGGGTTGGCCTATGTGACAGCGCGGATGTTGTGCAACGCAGCCACCCGAAATCACAGCTACGAAGAAATCCTGGCCGCGCTTTATCCCATGGCTGCCGGCGTGCGATCGCAGGTGGACAAGGAGATGACAGTGTTTTCTGGCACTGTCCACCGTGACAACTTGCAGGCTTATTATGAGCTGCTGCGCGAGATGTTGTTAGAGCCTGCCTTTGCGCAGGCAGATCTGAATCGAGTTGTCTCTGATGCCGCCAGCTATCTGGACGACAGCCTGCGTCGGTCCAACGATGAGGAGACGGGTAAGGAAATTCTGTATCAGCGCATCTACGGTGATCACGTTTATGGGCACCACAATCAAGGCAGCATTGAATCCTTGAATGGTTTGACCCTTGCTGACGTGAAGGAATTTTACACCGCACACATGCGTCCGGAAAATCTTCTGGTTGGGCTATCAGGTGGCTATCCCAAAGGCTTCGCACAGCAGATTGAGTTGGATCTGGGGCCGGCCAAGGCCAAACTTGCGGCTAGAGAAGTCGCAGCGCCTGTTGAGCTCAAGAGCAACCGGCTGACCATTGTAAAGAAGCAAACTCGAGCGACCGGAATACACATTGGCTTCCCCATAAGCATCACCAGAAGCCATCCCGATTGGCCAGCCTTGTGGTTGGTGCGCTCTTATCTGGGTGAACACAGGTCTGAGAACTCTTTCCTGTACCAGCGATTGCGGGAGATTCGCGGCCTGAACTATGGGGACTATGCCTACATTGAGTACTTCCCCAATGGCGGGTCCAATTTTCATCCGGCGCCAAACCTGGCGCGGCAAAGCCAGATCTTTCAAATCTGGATTCGACCGGTGCTGCCAGAGAACGGTTTGTTTGCCTTCAAGGCCGCAAATTATGAGCTGCGTCAACTGGTGGAAAAGGGCATGTCAGCCGAGGCCTTTACCGCGGCCCGAGCCTACCTGTCCAAATTTGTAAACCTGTTGGTAAAGACCCAGGATCGCAAGCTGGGTTACGCCATCGACAGCGCCTTCTATGAGGTTGGAGATTTTGCGCCCTACGTAAAAGACAGCTTGGCCAAGCTGGATGTAGAACAGGTCAATCGTGTGATTCGCAAGTGCTTGCGTAGTGACCGGCTGCAGTATGTTGTGGTCACGGAGGAAGCGGAATCGTTCCGCGATGCTTTGCTAGCCGGCGAGGCGACTCCCATTTCCTATCAAAGCACACCTGGGCAGGAGGTTCTGGACGAAGACAAGATCATTGAGAGTCTTCCCATTGATCTCTCTGCGGAAAATGTTGAGATCCTGCCGGTGGATGCGGTGTTTCAGCGATAGTTGCTGAGATGCATTGGGAAGATGCTGGCCCGCCTGATCTGACTACCATCCTCTTTGCAGGTTAGGACAGTCTGGCTGCCATCAGCCCCCTGGCTGATGACCTGGTAGAGGTCTGGCTGTTCAGGCCCAGCTTGAATGACATCAATCCGCAGGATGGCAGCCTGATCCCGGTTGGCCAGTTCCAGAACCTTGGCTGGGGCGTTGGCCTCCACATCCAGAATCTGGTGGCTCCTTGCCAGGATCCGACCATCGGGTGCGATCAGGACCGAACGCACCTGGCTCTTACCCTGCAGCTGGTAGGCCTTTTCCATGCGATAGCCATGCCCATGTGGGCCCCATTCTTCTGCCAGATAGATCATGCTGCCTTCGGGCTGGATCTGGTTGGCGACGACACGAACATTTGCCGGGATGAGGTCAGCCCGCAATGGGGCTGAAATCGACAGGATTTCACCGTTAGCCAGGCTCAGCTTGGCCGTAGCGCCGGTCGGGGCAGCCAGCATGGCGGCCTGGAATTCCTGCAGGTACGATGGTGCGGAGCACGCTGCGGGGATCAAAGCGAGAATCAGGGGCAGAAGAGCAGAATGGCGCATGGCTGGATCATCCCGCCGCCGATGGCTCTTGGCAACGATATGCTGTAACCCGCTCTTCCCACCCCTCTCTACTGGGCTTTCGAGCGTGATGGGAAAGGCGGGCTAAGATGCTTGAGAACTGCGGCTTCTCGTGAACAATCAGCCTTCAATCAACCCACTCCGGACCCAGCCTCAAAGCTATGATCAAACAGTCATTCGAAGATCTTACCCAATCCCTGGCGGCAAAAACCCCAACGCCGGGTGGCGGTGCGGCGGCAGCCATGTCTATAGCCATGGGGGCTGCCTTGTTGCTGATGGTGGTTCGCTTCAGCAGAGGCAAGAAGGCGAATATCGATCGGGATGCAGATCTAGAAGCTGCCGAAAGCACCCTGGCGGATTACTTGCAAAAAGCCTTGCCCATGGCGCAGAAGGACTGCGATTCCTTTGACGGAGTTTCTGCAGCCTACGGATTGCCGAAGGAAACGGAGGCAGACAAGGAAGCTCGAAGCAAGGCCATTGAAGATGGCATGGTGGGAGCCATGATCGTCCCCGAAGAAACCCTGGCGCTGGCGCGGGATGTGCTGGTGGCGGTGGACAATGTGGTTTCTTGCATCGGCAAGAACATCGTTAGTGATCTGGGTTCGGGAGCAGAGTTGCTGCGGGCCGGAGCTATCGGCGCTTTCATGAACGTGCGGATCAACGCAGCGTATCTGAAGAACAGGGAGTTGGCTGAAACAGCCTTGTCCCGATCACAGGCGGTTCGTGATGAAGTGGAATCGCGTCATGGTGCTATTGCTAAGGTAGTGAGCGAGCATCTCGCATGAGTCGACCATTAGCCTTGATCATCATGGATGGTTTCGGTGAAGCACCAGCTTCTCCGGCCAACGCAATCACTGAAGCTGACCCTCGATTTCTCCAAGGCCTGCGCCAGGACTACCCATTCTCGCTGTTGGATTGCAGTGGTGAAGATGTGGGTTTGCCCTGTGGCCTGATGGGCAATTCCGAAGTCGGGCATCTCAACATCGGCGCTGGTCGCATTGTCTACCAAGAGATCAGTCGCATCGACAAATCCATTGCTGATGGTGAGTTCGCCAAGAATCAAGCTCTGTTGGGGGCTATCCATCATGCCAAGAGTGCCGGGTCTACCCTGCATTTGATGGGCCTTGTCAGCGATGGCGGGGTGCACAGTTCGGATCATCACCTCAAATCCCTCCTGGATCTGTGCAAGAGCGAAGGCCTTGCCGGTGATCAGGTCGTCTTGCATGCCATCTTGGATGGGCGAGATACTCCGCCGCGCTCAGCTCTCGGTTATGTGACTGATGTTGAAAAGCACATGACTGATCTGGGGGTTGGCAAAATTGCTACCGTCATTGGTCGCTATTATGCGATGGATCGAGACAAGCGCTGGGAGCGAACCAAAGTGGCTTATGCGGGTATGGTCCACGGCATTGGTTCGGTAGAAGACAGCGCAACTTCCGCCATTCAAAAGTCCTATGCCAAGGGAGAAGGCGATGAGTTTGTGTTGCCGGCAATCATTGGTGACAAGAACAAGGGCCGGATACGCAGTGGGGACGCTGGGATTTTCTTCAACTATCGGACGGATCGAACCCGCCAACTGACCATGGCTTTGACCATGGATGACTTCAATGATTTTGAGTGTGGTGAATCCTTGGATTTCCATCTGGCAACCATGACTCGCTACCGTGCAGACTTCACTTGCCCAGTTGCCTATGAGCCGAGTTTTCTGAAGGGTATCTTTCCTGAAGTAGTGAGTAATGCGGGGCTCAGTCAGCTGCGTATTGCAGAAACTGAGAAGTATGCCCACGTCACCTTTTTCATATCGGGTGGAGATGAAAGGGAATACCCTGGGGAAAAACGCATCTTGGTGCCGAGCCCCAAGGTCGCTACTTATGACATGAAGCCTTCCATGTCAGCGGTTGAGGTGACGAACCAGTTGTTGAACCATCTGGATAACGAGCGGCCTGATCTGACCATCCTGAATTTTGCCAATACAGATATGGTTGGCCACACAGGGGTGATCCCTGCTGCAATCGAAGCTGTGCAGGCCGTCGATCAGTGCCTGGCCAGGATAGTGCCCAAGTATCTTGCCATGGGCGGGTCTGTTGCCATTACGGCGGATCATGGTAACTGTGAAATGATGATCGACCCGCAGACCGGCAGTCCACATACAGCACACACCACCAATCCCGTGCCCTTCTTTGTCGTTGGCGATGGACTTAAAGGCAAAGCAATGTCCAGTGGGAGGCTTTGTGACATCGCGCCAACCCTATTGCCGCTCTTGGGATTGTCGCCACACAAGACGATGGAAGGGGTTGACCTGCTATGATTCGAACTCTGTTTGCTAGGGCTGGGTTTGCTTGGGCTGGATTGCTGTTGGTGCTTGGCTGTTCCCGCGGAACAGGCTCGGATATTGGGCCCAACTTGGATGTATTGCCGGCGGGGGACTACCGGGTGCTGGTGCGAAATGATGCCGGCAAGCCGGTCGTGGGTGCCACCATTCGAGTGGCAGGAGTGGGGCCAACAGCAGCAACTGGCAGCTTGGGCCGCGGAATTCTCCGCGCTGTTTTTAGTGGTCGTCGCCTTCTCTCTGTAGAGGGCGATAACGCGGCGGCGCAAAATGGAGATCAATTGGGGGTGATCGCCGTTGCTGCTGACACCCCTGATGGCAATGAGTTGCCATATACCATCTATCTTCCCGATGTGTTCGCAAGTCAGGTGCAGAATCTTGCGGCGGGAGTACAGCCTGCAACTGTTGTCTTGGATGACACCGCCCAGTCTGGCGCAGTACTGACGGTATCTGCAGGTGATACGGTTACTTTTGGCGCAGCGATAAGCGAGGATTTGAAGCTGGCAAAGTTGGCTGTTGAGCATCTTCCTATCGGCGTACCAGCGACTACGGGAACAGCCGCCTTGACCTCTCGAGCCATATGGGTTCATCCCTTGGGGGCCCAGTTCCTCCCTGGCGCACAGTTGGCGATTCCCAACACAGAGCTGAACTTGCCTGCAGCGGCGAGTGCCAACCTATACTATCTTGAGCCCACAACAGGCGATTGGGTTCTGGTTGGAACTGGCACCGAAAACGCGGGGCAAATCGAGGCTCCGGTTGGTTCTGTCACCAAGGGTGGGCTTTATTGCTTTGCTGTGGATGTGGCGGCTACCACCACGGTGTCAGGTCGGGTTTTGGATGCTGCTGGGTTCCCGCTGCCTGGAGTATTGGTGCGTGGGCCGCAAGCCAGCACCCGAAGCAATGGGGCAGGTGTATTCTTGCTTCCGGCAATGGCTGGATTTGATGCGGGCGGTGTTGCTCGGAACGTCAACATTGAGCTAGACGGCGGACGATCTCTCTTGCCTGTCCAGTCACTGCTCCCCTTGGCGCTGAGTCCGATAACACTGGACATGGGCGATGTCACTTTGGATTCCAGGCGCGTAACGAATTTGCGAGTCTTGATGGTGAGCCGTGGCTTTGCGGTGCCCTATCAACGATTGCGTGTCAGCTCATCCGTTGGATTGACTGGCGATGTTGGTACCTCGGATGCCAATGCGCAGGTTTTCTTCGAAGACCTGGCTGACGGTGACCTTGGTGCGGTATCTACCGTTCCTCGTAATGGGGACACCGTTCTTCGAACTCAATTCATTTCACGTCTGAATAACGGCTTCGCTGATAATTCACTACGCAGCTTTGCCCAAGAAACTTTCTGGGCATTAAATATTGATGGAGGGACACGCATTGAATCCCGAGATCAGTACGGCACGGGCCATCTGAGTGGGGCATATGTCATTGTTGGGACCGTAGGTGGCGCTGGCCTGGTTGGTCAGACGGATATCTTCGGTGGCCTGCAAGTGGGGGTCCCGCAGAGTGATGATGTGACTTGTGTTATGCAGAGTACTGCTGGATCTTCAACTGTGACCAGCGCAGTCTCTTTCAACAGTTCGCTTACAGGTCTATTGGAGATGCCAATCGAAAGACCTTTGCAATCGAAGGTTGGCAGCTTTGCCAGGTTTGGCATGTATCAGGGCGACATCACCAACAGCTTGGGAGTTGGCAGGGTTCGCAGAGTAAGCAGCAGCGGTGGGATGACTTTGCAGGACTGGATGGACGAAACTGTTCTAGCTTTACCTTCAACCGCAGCAACGCCCGTACAGCTTGATCCAGCAGTGACTGGAGGAAGCTCCTATGTGCGTGGCGTGCCTGCGGGAGCAGGCCAACTTGTGGCTATTGAAGGAACAGATCTGGCCGGGGTCTTTACCTTGGAAAGAATGGCGGTGACGAATGGGCTTTCCGTCCTGGAAGGTAGCCGACAAGTGCAAGACCTGGATCTCGCGCACATTGTAGGTAGTTCGTTTTCGGTTACTGGAGGGTTGCTAAATCAAGATGCCCTGATAACCGACGCCGATTTGAGTTTTGACCTTGCCGGAGAGCTTGCCAACGGACTGGTGGTGGACCTTGCCAGGATGGTTTCCGGTAACATCACCCCCGCAGGGGACGATGTTTCAGTTTCATTGCCGACATTGCCGCCTGGCCTGACCCGTTACTGGCTAGCTCTGGGTGGTTCAACCAGCAGTGCTGGAGCCGCTGTAGAGCAGCGCAGTATTGTTTCATTCGTCGATGCCGCCAATCAGGGCGCAGGTTTCTTGCCGCTCCCTCTGCTCTCAGGAATAACTTCTGGCGATGCGGTTCCAGCCACCGGCTTCTCCTTTGGACTTACCCTTCCTGCCCAGGCCAGTTATGCCATCGTCCAGTTGCGTTCGGACACTGGTTCCGATGTAAAGGACTGGACGGCTGTGCTGCCGTGGGATGCCACAGGCTATAGCTTTCGCGAGTTTCAGGCAGGCGTGCCGGCGGTGTTGGAAGCAGGTCGGAGTTGGACCTTGAAGGTGACTTGTGTCCGAGCCAGTTCGCCTTTGTTGCTTGGTGCTGTGCCTTCGCAGTTTTCCACCTACCAAAAAATCTTGACCCATTGGGTGGGTCTCAAAGAGGCGGACCGAGGCGTTGATGCCTTATCCAGTGTGAGCATCTCGCTTACGTCTATTTAGCAGACCGTTGAAAAGTTTAGGCCTGATCTGTGTTGCTGCAATCGGCAGCCTACTTGGCTGTGCCTCATATCTGTCCAGCGAAGAAACTGCCGGGCCTGAAGAATACCTGCGGGCAGTGGTTCAGGATTTTGGTGACGGTCGCCTGAGTTCTGCGGAGGACATCTTGTACAAGGCTCGCGAGCGCTTCCCTATGCACGAGGGAATTGTCTTTTGGAGCATCGAGTTGAAGATCATGCGTTGGCAGTGGCAGCGCGCTCTCGATGATCTGGTTGACTTTGCCAGGCAGGGCGAAATTCATTCTCTCAACCGACCCGAGTTGAACGGAAAAATTGGCGAGTTGTATTTCCAGCTTGGCAGATACGGAGAGTCGTATCACTATCTGAAAGCTAGCAGCTCCGGCGAGTCCAAGACACCGAGAAGAACTCTGGCGGATCTGACCCGAGCTCTGCCCTATGTGCGCCGTCGAGTTGACGTGCCCGGTGTGGAGCTTCCCATGATTGAAGGGTCATTACCGGAGATGGTGTGCTCCTTTGGCGACAAGAAGCGAAGCCTTGTTTTGGATACTGGGACCTCAAGGACGACGCTGACCAAGAGTCTCGCCAAAGACCTGAACGTTCACGACATTGTTGATTTTGGCTTGGGACGCGATGGTCTGGGCAGAACTTTTGCTGTCTGGATCGGTGTGCTTCCTTCGTTTTCATTGGGTGATGTGGACTTGGGATCGCAGCCGGTTCTGGTGGTGGAAGATGAACTGCTGGCCTTGCGCGATCCATTCGGTGGTGCCGAGCGCTCTCCTGCCGGAGTGGTGGGTCTGGATGTTCTTTCGCGCTTCAAGTTTTCCTTCTATCCCCATCGCGGCTCTGTTGTGTTCAACATGTTGGGTGACCTGAAAGACGCGGAGGCTGTGCCCTGCTTGTTTGTGCAGGACAGCATGTTGGTGCCGGTGCGCGTTGAAGGGACTGACCTCTGGTTTATCCTGGATACGGGGGCGAGTCATAGCAGCCTGACTGAGTTGGGTTTACAGGCACTGCCGGGTGGAAAGAAACGAGCTGAAGTTGGCTACCGGCAGTTCCACAGCCCAGGTGGCAAGGCGGTTTTGGTGCAGGAGGTCAACAATTTGAAACTGCATATCTCAGCTGTGGAGTTTGTGGATCAAAGCTTGCCCGTGGTGCAGCGGCTCAACCCGGGCGCCTTTCCCGTCCATGGAGTGATTGGAGCAGATTTGATCATGCAGTGTCGAACTACCCTGGACAGGGGGCGATTGCTGATGCGGCGTCGTTGAGGCGAGGGCGAAATAACATTCTGCTTCAGGAGTTAAGATTGCAGGCCAGGGCTGTGAGCAAAACAATCCATGGCATTGGAAACATAGACCCACACTGCAGATAGGGTGTTTCACTCCGCCTCAAAGTGACGATGGCTGTAAAAGCGTGGCATTCTAGGTCAAGATTGCCTGGCCAAAATGTCGCGTCAGCTTGACCTGCCTTGACCGGATTCCAACCAGTCAGCCAGTAAACCTTCACCTTCTCGTCATATGCACTCCAAATCGTCTTTTGCTAGCCAAGTTGAAGGCCTGGAAATCGTTGGGCCCATGTCAGCGGAGTATGCGGAGGTGCTGTCAGCGCCGGCCTTGGCGCTGATAGCCAAGCTGGAGCGGGAGTTCCGGGGGGAGCGAGCACAGCTGCTGCAGCAGAGACGTGAGGTCCAGAGCCAGCTCGATGCTGGTCAACTGCCTGGGTTTCTTGCGACAACCAAAGGTGTTCGGGAAAGTGACTGGCAAGTTGCTCCAGTCCCCGCTGATTTGGCTGATCGGCGAGTGGAGATCACCGGTCCGGTGGATCGGAAGATGATCATCAATGCGCTGAACTCCAGCGCGGATGTATTCATGGCGGACTTTGAGGATTCAAATACGCCTACATGGGACAACACGATTCAGGGCCAGATCAACCTGCGGGATGCTGTTCGCCGGAGCATTGGTTTTGAAGATCCGCGCACTGGCAAGTCCTACAGCCTGGTGGAAAATCCAGCCACGCTGGTGGTAAGGCCGCGGGGCTGGCATTTGGACGAAAGGCATGTGCTGGTGGATGGCAAGCCGGTGTCCGGCTCCATTTTTGACTTCGCCTTATATCTTCTGCACAACGGAAGCGAGCTTCTGCAAAGAGGATCGGGCCCCTACTACTACTTGCCCAAGCTTGAGTCGCATCTGGAAGCGCGGCTATGGAACAAGGTGTTTGTGGCTGCGCAAAAGGAGCTAGGATTGCCGAACGGCACGGTCAAGGCGACAGTGTTGATTGAGACCATTCTGGCTGCATTCGAAATGGATGAAATCCTATTCGAATTGCGTGATCACGCAGCGGGGCTGAACTGCGGGCGTTGGGACTACATTTTCAGTGTCATCAAGAAGTTTCGTAAGCGCAGTGACTTTGTCTTTCCTGACAGAGGCCTGGTTGGCATGGATCAGCACTTCCTCAGAAGTTACAGCCAACTGCTCATCAAGACTTGCCACCGTAGAGGTGCACATGCGATCGGTGGTATGGCAGCGCAAATTCCCATCAAGAATGATGCGGAGCGCAACCAGGAGGCAATGGAAAAGGTGCGTCGCGACAAGAGCCGGGAGGCCGGTGATGGGCATGACGGCACCTGGGTAGCGCATCCCGGATTGGTTGCCTTGGCGAGGGAGCAATTCCAGGATTGCGGACCGAACCAGCTGAGCAAGATGCGCACCGACGTTGAGGTCAAGGCTGAGGATCTCCTACGCGTTCCCAATGGCGCCAAGACCCTTGCCGGCCTGCGTCACAACCTTCGGGTTGGGATCTTGTATATGGAATCATGGTTGCGCGGCATTGGCTGTGTTCCCATCGATAATCTGATGGAAGATGCCGCAACCGCAGAGATCTCCAGAGCTCAAATCTGGCAATGGCGGCAACACAATGTCGTCTTGGACTCCGGTGAAGTTGTCGATGCAGCACTGATCAATTCGGTTACCGAAGATGTGATGCAGGGCATCAATGCTGATTTCGCTGACGACGCAGCGCGCAGATCGAAATGCGCCGCAGCAAAGGAACTGTTTTTGCAGCTGGTTTTGGACTCTGAATTCGAGGACTTCCTCACCAGCATCGCATACGAGAAAATTCTAGAAGAGGAACAATAGAAGCATCAATGGACACCGCTAAGCCAATGAATCAGGTATCACAAAGCTCGAAATCTAAAAACGGAACCAGCAACGCGTGGGAAGAAAAGCGCTGGGCTGGGGTGCAACGCGACTACAGTGCAGAGGATGTAGCTAAGCTGCAGGGCTCCGTGCGCATCGAGTATTCCCTTGCAGATAGAGGGGCGAGAAAGCTCTGGGACATGCTGCACAGTGAAGACTATGTGCCCACTTTGGGAGCGCTGACCGGCAACCAGGCGATGCAAAGCGTGCGGGCTGGTTTGAAGGCGATTTACGTCAGTGGATGGCAAGTCGCTGCAGATGCCAACGTTTCCGGCAACATGTATCCGGACCAAAGCCTATATCCGGCCAACTCCGTGCCCATGTTGGTGAGTCGGCTGAATGCTACTTTGCAGCGTGCAGATCAGATCGAACACATGGAAGGCAAGGTGACCCGAGACTGGTTTGCGCCCATCATTGCCGATGCGGAGGCGGGCTTTGGCGGCCCACTCAATGCCTTTGAGTTGATGAAGGGCATGATCGAAGCCGGCGCCAGTGGGGTGCACTTCGAAGACCAGTTGGCTTCTGAGAAGAAGTGCGGCCACATGGGTGGCAAGGTTTTGGTGCCGACCCAGACCTTTGTTCGGGCTCTGACGGCAGCTCGGCTTGCTGCCGATGTGATGCAAGTGCCGACCATGCTGGTTGCCAGGACAGATGCCAATGCTGCCAACTTGATCACCTCCGACATTGACCCAAAGGACGCGCAGTTCTTGACTGGCGACCGCACGGCTGAGGGGTTCTACAGGGTGAACGCTGGTCTGGATCAGGCCATTGCCCGGGGTCTGGCCTACGCACCCTATGCTGACATGGTGTGGTGCGAGACGGCGGAGCCCAACCTGGATGAAGCAAAGAGGTTCTCCGAAGCAGTCAAGGGTGCCTACCCCGATCAGCTGTTGGCCTACAACTGCTCACCTTCCTTCAACTGGGCCAAAAAGCTGGACAACGAGACCATTGCCAAGTTCCAGCGGGAATTGGGCGCCATGGGCTACAAGTTCCAGTTTGTTACCTTGGCCGGATTCCACCAGCTCAACCATGGAATGTTTGAGTTGGCCCGCGCCTATAAAGCTCGCGGCATGGCGGCGTATTCCGAATTGCAACAATCGGAGTTTGCCAGCGAAGAATTCGGTTACAGCGCAACTCGCCACCAGCGGGAAGTTGGCACCGGCTACTTCGATGCGGTGACCAACATTGTCAGCGGCGGAACGTCATCCACCACTGCCTTGTCGGGATCCACCGAAGAAGAGCAGTTCGACAGCGCCAAGCACTGATCCAGGCTTTGTCAGCCCCCCTGCAGCGCGGGGGGGCTATTCTGCTGCAATTCGCATCAGTCCCGGTGCAAAGCTGCCGATATCACCCTTGTTATGGCGATATTGACAGCGTTGGTAGTCCTCCAGCAATTGATTCCCGCAAGCTCCGAAGTCATCGTGACGCATGGAGCTGTGGAGAGTGGCTATTGCAAGCCTTCGGCGCTGGCTCTCGGCAATGGCGGCGTCAGTGCTGCCCATGCTGAGTTGCTGGCCCAGAAGTCTTCACTCCGAACTCCTGGTGGAGTCTGGATCCGGGCAAAAATGGAAGGCGTGAAGTTGGATTTTCCCAGCGGTGCTGAGCTGTTGGTTTCACCCGACAGAAGGTTGCATCTGCGGTCGGGTGAAAGCACCTTGGCATACTTCCGGGGCTTGAAAATTCTGTTGGCTGACGGCACTCAGATTCGCATCAAGGAGCCCGTTGGTGGTGCCGCAACCCTGGGGCCGGTGGAAGTGAAATCCGCGGGCGCTGTCTATCGTCTTTGGGATGGGAGAAGAGGCGGTGGCAAGATCTTCGGGGTGGGTGTGTTTGTGGCTCCTACCCTCATGGCGCTTGGCAACGGTGAAGTGTTGTATGAAGCTTCTGCCAGCGGGCCGCTGCTGGCACTGCAAAGGGTTCTCTGCCCGGAAGAGGAGGCGGGCAACTACCCTGAGCAAAGGTTGGTTATCATTGGTGATGTTCTGGCTGCTTCATTGCGCTTGCTTCCAGGCCATGCGCCAAAAAAATCTGTGCAGTTCCCCCAAGTGATGGAAGTGGCTCAGAGGTTGTCCAGTTTCTCTGACGAACTGTTTCCGAAACGCATTCTTACAACGCCCCCGGGATCGATTGGTGAGCCTTGGATTGAGCTTGCCGGTGGCTTCCGACTGATAACCAGAGTCAGTGAAGGGCCAGTTATGATCGGGCTCTACAAGGAAACCAGCGACACCCCGGTGGTTGAATGGCAGATAGGCGGCAGCAGCAAGCTGTTCTTTGTCAGGCCTTTCGGTGGCAGCATGGGGGGGCCTCGCTACTTCTTGCGCGGGCTTGATTTGCGCCGGCAAGTTGATGCCGTGTGGCCGATTCCGGAAACCTTTGCCGACCGCAAGAAAGTGCGAGAGTTGGTGCAAAAGTTGGACGGCATTGTTTCTCGCCGTCTACCGGTAAAGCAGCAACGATAAGCCGCTACTTCTTCGGAAGGTCTTGCTTGGCCCTGCGCAAGGAAACCTTTTTCAAGAGGACTTTCGCTTTGGGCGAGCCGTGCACTCCGAGAGCTGCAATGACTGAAGGTGAATCATCAGCCTCTTTGAATTTCCCCAAGGCTTCCAAGGCCGACTCTGTGGAGGTTGCGCCGAGGGTTATGATGAGACGTTTTCTGATGGTGCCGCTTGTCTTGGATATATGCGGCATCAGGACGTTGGTCGCCTGTTCTTTGTGCAGGTAGGCAGCCAGTCTGCCGAGTGCGCACAGATACTCTTCTTGTCCTACTTGCTCCACACTGGCACACAGAGAATCAATGAGCTTGTCCATGCGCTTCTCAGCGCATAGTGACGCCAACGCAATTTTGTAGGGGATGTCATCCGTTTCTCCCACAGCTCGGGAGAGGATTCGAGTCATGGAGATTTCATCGATATGCGATTGCAAGGTTTGGCGTTCGGCCAGGGTTTCGATGGACTCTTTGCGGACGTTCCGGTCTTTGATGAAAGCCAGTTTTAGGAGTTGGGTGGCAACTTCTTGCGGAGCAGTGCCTTCCTCTGCCCTGAGCATGATTTTGGCGAAGACTATTGCTGCATTGTCTTGTGCATCTTTTGCAATGACTGGGTTGCTGCCTTGATAGCCGCTCATCTTGTAGTAAGGAGCAAACTGCGGAGGCAGGCCGGCATCGAGGGCGGTCTGGTTGCAGTCGTGCAGGCAATACAGGCGACGTTGACCAGGCACCGGCTTGCTGTGGATGGAGGCATTCTTCACCACCAATACAGTTATCTTTTCCGCATCGGTTCCCTTCAGGGCGTCGGCAATAGTCAGGCGATGCGCCATATGGGTCTTCAGAGGGATGACCCGGGTGTCAGTGGCGACGACCACAGCGTCCGCGGCTAACACTGCACGACGCAGCTGTTGGCAAGGAAGAATGCTGGCCAGGGCCAGCATGGCTGGAATGAGCAGTTTGATAGTTGTTTTAGTTCCCATTGATCACAACTTGTTGCCGAAGGTAGGCGCGGTTCAGTGTATTGAAATCGGTTTCGGGTGCCAAGGTGGAGTCAAAAGTGAATGTGGGACTCATGACGTTGACGGAAACTCCAGGGAACAGGGCGCTTGGCATATTGATGTGGCCATCAGCTGCTGATGCCGGGAATACAGGGAAATTGGCCGAATCGTTGCCGAACAAGCCGGTAGGCACCGGGCCATTGGCAACCAGTCCTACCGAGTGGCCACACTCATGTGCGGCAATGACCGCGGTGAATCGAGCGATTCTGATAAGGGCGATGCTCATTTGTGAAGTGCGCCCGTCGATCAAGGTGCCCAGGACTCTGCGGTCATCGTCGATGAAATCGCCTACTGGGTTGCCAAATCGCGATGGTGTGAACGGGTCATAGGTGGCCCGGAATGTAGTGGCAGGATGCGAAAGGAATCCTTGGTTGATGATGGTGTGTAGAAACACTCCGAGTCTTTGGGTGCCGTTGAAATTGAGCAGGCAGTTGTTGTTCTGGTTTCTATTCAGAGGGTCGAAAATGGCAACGCCAAAGGTGCCGCTGGAACCGGATGGGTCTTCAGCTCCCGCAATACAGATCTGAGAAAATGACTGGGATGCATATGGCAGCGAACTTGCCCCGCCTGGGAAGGTGCCAGGGGAGGTGAATGTGAAGGTGACGTTGGTGTTATCGTAGAAGTTGTTGAGCTCTTGTAGAACCAGGGACCTGTACCAGTTCATGACTACTTCGTTGCTGTTCAGGCTCCCCGAGAGGTTGGGAATGGGGCTGGAAGATAGTAGACCCAAAGCGATGAACAGGTCTTCAATGTCAGCAACTGAGTTGGCACCCGCGTGGACTCGTACGGGCGTTACAAAATCGAAAACATTGATGCTGTATGACTCAATGTCCCGGGATAGGTCCAGATACCAAACCTGGCTTGGATTGGTAGTGGCCTCAAAGGGTAGGACAGCGTCTGTGGCGGTGCGCACCAGGAAGGTGAAGCTCGCCATGGATGAAATCATTCCAGTGGAATCAACCGCATATGCTGACAGGTTGGTGAGTCCATCCTGGAAGGTCACGTTGGTTGGAATCAGGAAAGATGTGGCAGACGGACTCGTTGTTGGAACAAAGGCATCAGCCAGATTTACCCCAGGCTGACGAAAATCGCCATCTACCCCTACCGCTATGCTGGCCGTGATGATGAACTGAGAAACGTCCATCGGGCTGCTTGGATCAGAATGGGCTATGTCAATCGTGAACGAGTGTTCTGGGACTTGCAATGTCCCCCCCGCGGCACCGTTTCCATTCAGAAAATTATCAATGCCATTCAAGGTCAGGTTTTGAATCGCCGGGTTGTCTCCGTCTCCCAATGAAATGAGACGAGGCGTGTTCGGGATTGCCAGGTTGTTGGTTGTGTCTAAAACAACATCATTCCCGACGGCAAAGGCAATGGTGGTGAGTCCTGGATTGAGACTGGCACCTGGGCCCAATTCGATCAGGGCAGTCCGTGCATTGAGCAGGGTGGGGGGCTGAGTCACGCTGCCGAGGCTGCCGCTGGATAGAGTTATGTCCAGGTCCGTGAGAAGCTCTCCTGTGGCCAGGCTGGCATCCTCGGACATCAGGAGCTGCAGCGAGTCATTGCCGGAAGGGGCAAATGCGGCGGGAATGAAGGTGGCAGCTGATAATGAGGGGAGGGCGTCATCCGCTTGGCTTCTGCGGATACCGTCACCGCCTCCTCCACCGCCACAAGCAATTAAGGCGAACAGACTGACCAGGGCTGTAAAACTTCGCAAAGATGGGAGCATCAGGTTTCCGATAAGGGAAGTGTGGCACATCCAAGGCGAATTGGAATTGAAGTCTTTAGGAAGAGGGGCAACGGGGAGTTCCAATGGACTCGTCTTGTGGGGATTGTGCTCTTGGTATGGGCCTTACGGATAGCCCTCGACCCGAACTACCCCATCCCTTTAGACGGGAATCAGTATCAGAAAAAGAATTTGGATACTGCATCCCAGATTCCGGATGCGGAATTGGGGGCCCCCGAAATGCTGCTCAGTGTGGTGCCGGGGGCGGCCAGCGAGAAAATGCGCATCGTGCTGGATGCCAATTTCGAATCCGAGTCTTGGCGTGTGGTCCTTCTGGATCAAGATCTGCAAGAGATTGCCTGGTCGGAGAGTGTCTCTGGCCGGGTATATGAACCGCGGGGTAGTTTCCGGGAGGCCATGGTTGCCGGGCAAAGTTACCACCTCTACGCCGTTGGCGAATGGAACGGTCGGCAGGTCAGGTCTGCTGCAAATATGGTCAACTTGCCTTGAGGTGATGAAATAGAACTCAAAAACCGCCTTCTTTTGCGTGCCAATCCGCACCGTCATGGGGGGCTGGAGATGGCCAGGTAAAGGTTCTCAACTTGCCTGCTGTGGTTACCGAAAAACTACTCAGTTAGTAGTAAAGGACCGCGGATAACAAGCAACTGGGACTATTAGACGCAATGATGAAACTTGCGGTCGGAGAAATTATTCAGGGCTATCGGATTAGCCGATTCTTGGGACGCGGAGGGTTCTCCTCTGTGTATCAGGCTGAGCATGAGGAATCCGGTGCCAAGGTAGCGCTCAAAGTTGGGCATGTTTCGGGTGGAGGACGGCAGGTGACTCGCCTTTTGGAAGTCACTGGTCGCCGTAGTCCAGACGGAATCAGTCCTGATGAGCTGCCAGCAGAAGCTGTGTTCATGCAACCTGGCGGAACGCGCATCGACTTGTTTGATGAGCACGAAGTTGATGCCATGTTGCGTGCCGAAGCTGATCTGCTTGAAGCGAACAAGTCGATGAACATGGTAGAGCTTCAACGACGGATAACCGTCGATGGGAGGCCTGTTCTTGTTCTCGATTTTGTGCGTGGCAAGACCCTGCGTGAAAAGATTCGAGGTTTGGAAGGGATCCACCTGAACTGGTTCCTGACTGCCGTGCGGTCTTTGATCGACCTCAAGGAGAAAGGGACCTTGGAATACCATGGGGACCTGAAGCCTGAGAATCTGATCATCAAGCCAAGTGGCAAGGTTGTCATGATTGACCCTGCCATGCGGGTGCCAAGCCAAAATGTCGTGACCACGACTCCTCACTACAACCCTCTGCTGCGAACTGACAGCAAGGCGGATGTGATGGGGATCGGCATCATGATCTATGAGATCTTGACGGGGACATTGCCTTTTGATGAGGTGCCTTGGGAATACGCTGGGGCCCCCTCTGGTGGTGAGACGGTTCGCTTGTCGCTGTCATACTTCTACAGCTACTGCCCGCCGCAGATGTTGAATCCCAAGACGCCTCCAGACTTGGAGCGGATCATCTATCGGTGCATCACTGTGCCCACCTATGGGCTGCAGGAGCTGAAAGATGATCTCGAGGAGTTCATCGGAAAAGCCTAGATCTGGCGCACTGGATCACGCCATCTTTGTCCGCTCATCGGTCGCGCCATCCTCGACGTAGCCAAGGCTACGCCTCCGGCCCCCGGTGTCAGGATAGATGTCGCCTCTGAGGATCGAGGGGACCCGACCAAAGCTTGCTTTGGTTGGGCTCGATCCAACAAGTTCACCCGCAGGGTGAACGCCCCCCATGGGGGGCGAGTTTTCCACAAGTTATCCAGTGGGGCGGTGGAGTGATGATTCTTGGTTTACAGCAATGGTTTCAAAGTGCGCATGGTCCAGCGAATGACCGACACTGGTCCTTCTCGGATAACTGCGCCGGATTTGGCAGCAGAGGTTGGAGTTGCCCAATCGACCCTCTGGCGTTGGGTAAGGGAAGCACGTACCGTTTCCTTGATGAGCGGTACAGGAGGCAAGCCCGAGAAGGGATCGAAAAGTCCACGTCAGTGGACCCCAGAAGAGAAGGTGCAGGTCGTTATGGAGGCCATGAAAGTGGCCGAGGAGGATCTGGGAGAGTTTTTGAGGTCAAAGGGACTGCACTCTGTCGAGCTCGAAAACTGGCGCAAACTAGTCATGGAGGCGGCACAATCCGCTTTCAGCAACCCCAAGAAGGCCAAGCGACATGGTGCTTCGCCGGATGCGAAGAAGATCAAAGCACTGGAAAAGAAGATCCGCCGCAAGGACAAGGCCTTGGCCGAGGCTGCAGCTTTGCTGGTGCTCCAAAAAAAAGTCCAAGAGATCTGGGGGGACGAGGACAGCGACACACCCACGAGCAGCGAGACCTGATTTTAGGATTGGTCACAGAAGCCATCAACAACGGTGCCCGGCTGCACAAGGCGTGTGGGACCCTTGGCGTAGATTCAAGGACACTACAACGCTGGAAGCGGCAGGGCATCGGTGAAGATCGGCGAGCTGGCCCAAAGAGCGTGGTCGGCAACAAGATCAGCTCTGCTGAGCGAAGTATGATCCTGCAAATCCTCAACTCTCCAGAGTATCGCGACCTTTCTCCCAGTCAGATCGTGCCGAGGCTGGCCGATCAAGGAATCTATCTGGCATCTGAATCCACGATGTATCGAATCTTGCGCGAGGAAAAGCAGCTCAAGCATCGCGCTGCTGCCAAGCCAGCAACACATCACCATCCCCGCGAACTGGTGGCAACAGCACCCAACCAAGTATGGAGCTGGGACATCAGTTACTTGCCTGGCCCGATCCGCGGGAAGTTTTACTACCTGTACACGATCATCGATGTCTTCAGCCGAGACATCATGGGCGAAGCCATCTATGAGGAAGAATGCCAGGTATTGGCGGCAGCCTTGATCCAATCGGCTTGTGATGCGCAGGGAGTGGATCCTGACAGCTTGGCTCTTCACTCCGATAACGGTGGTCCAATGAAGGGCAGCACTATGCTGGCAAAGCTTGAAGAACTCGGCGTCATGGCTTCATTTAGCCGGCCTGGTGTCTGTGACGACAATCCCTACTCAGAGTCCCTCTTCAAAACAGCCAAATACCGTCCAGAGTATCCTGCCCGACCATTTGAATCGTTGGAGCATGCGAGGACCTGGCTGGTGGCGTTTGTCCAGTGGTATCGGCACGAGCATCGGCATAGCGGCATCAAGTTTGTAACCCCTGCTCAACGCCATGCGGGGGAAGACATTGTCATCCTGGCAAAACGCCGGGAAGTGTATGAAAAAGCCCGTGCACGAAATCCAGAGCGCTGGTCAGGAAACGTGCGGGATTGGTCGCGCATCGAAACTGTCAGGCTCAACCCGAACACCCATCATGCAGCTGCGGAGGCAGCATGATGAATACATTTCAGGCGACAACTACCTTGACACCTACCGGTATTGTTCCAGGTCATAGGTAGGGCTGGTTTGCATGATTGCCAGTTGTAGGGCTCCAAACAGGAAGAATTGCGTTGCCTCCCGCACGAGAGTGGTGGGAAAGGCGGCCCGGCCACACTATCCTGAGCTACTCTTAGAGTCATCCAAAGCTGTTTTCAAATTCACCATGAAATTGTCCGTGAGCGGTGCGGGGTCAAGAATAAGCCTTTTAGCACTTCTATTGGTATCTTGCCAGGGTCCGCATGATGCGTTGGACCAAAGTGAGCGTTACGCAAAAAAGGAGAATCACTTTCAGGCCTATTGGGTCGTGGCGCAGGCCCGAGAGAAGCACCCGGAAAGTGCGGAGCTGGAAAAGGTGTATTGGCAACGTCGCGCGGCTTTTCTCCTGGAGCGTGGCAGGCATCTGATTTTTGCCGACGAGGAAATCAAGGCCATACAGCAACTGGAGAAAGCCTTGGCGATCGACCCGGAGAATAGCCAAGCGAAAATTCTGCATACCAAAGCCCGAATCAAGCTTGCCGCCAGGGCTGTGGAGGAGGGGGATAACTATCGGTGGGAAGAAGATCTTGAAGAGGCGCTCAAGGTCTACAACCGGGCGTTGTCATATGTTCCCGAGTATCCGGAGGCTCTTGTGGGAATTCAGGCAGTGAACGATCACTTTCGCAAACGCCATGAAATAGCTCTTGCCCATGACATTGAGGGCACTCGGGCAAGGAAGGTTCAAGAATTGTTGCAGAGCGAATGGCACTACAGCATTGCTGAAAACTATGATCCTTCGATAGAGGGGGTGCGCCGCAATCGGGAGTCAGTTCTTCGGCAATTGTCGGAGGAGAGGTATGAGCGTGCCAAGAAGCTGCAGGCGGAGGGAAGCTATGGCGCAGCGTTGATGGAATATCAAAAAGTGGAGAAAGTTATGAAGGATGCTCCGGAGCTGGCTGATCGCCTTTTGTCCGTGAAGGATGAAGTCGAGGCAATGCGGCTATGTTCAATGGCGGAAATGATGATTCGCAAGGGCTCCTTTGACGAAGCTGATAGCGTGCTTGATAAGGCTTATGATCTTTCCCATGGGGAGCGGGACAAGATTAGTGGGTTGATTCTCGAAACCAGACAGCGTCGCTCTGGCGAAGAATATCTGAAGGCCAAGGATCTGGAATACCAATACCACTATGAAGCCGCATTGGAGATCTACCGCTCCATAGACAAAGCCTGGCCCCAGGGGTTCAAAGAAGTCAAGACCAGGATAAACAACCTGGATTCGGCTTTGGAGATTGCCGCAGACTCTTATCAGAAAGGTCAAGAGGCGGAGGTAAAGGGAGATGGTGATGTTGCCTTGGACTTGTATGAAGAAGCGAATTCAGTTTGCCCTGGCTACAAGGATGTAATGGAGAAGATTGCGACCCTTCGTTCGCAACAAGATAAGTGATTCACTGCGGGATAATCAGTGCGCGTCAATTCTCTGACAACCCGATTCCTGTTGGCGCTGCTTTTGTCTACGGCGTTACCGTTCCTGGTGTTTGGTTGGTATGCCCGTATGCAGATGCGGGAAAGCCTGGAGCAAGAGGTAGTAGATGTATATCTGCCTAGAGAAGCAGCCAATGCAGGTAGGCATATCGAATCCAGTCTGGCTTCTGCCAGGCGTGCAGGCTGGTTTCTCGCAACGGCGGTACGCAGCCTGTGTCAGGAGGTTGGTGAGCTAGATGCTTTTGAGCAGCTAGTTGCCTCTATCGCTGGGGCGAATCCAAGTTTTGACCTTGTGATTCTTGCTGATGGAGAAGGCGAGGTGCTTTGCGTCAGCCGCAGTCCGAGGATAAACGATCCAGAGAAGGAAGATGAGCTGGCATTTTTGGAGCCGACATCAGTAGCCAGCTTCGATTGGTTTCAGCAATTGCGTTCGGGATCGGTAGCTGAAGTATGGATTGACAGGCACTTCTCTCCATTTTTGCATCGCAACACTGAGCAGACGTCAAAGAATCCGGATGATTATAGTCTGGGGCTTGCCCTACCTGTGCAGATGGCGGACGGAAGCCTGGGCGTTTTGTATTGCTTGTTGCGATGGCAACAAATGCAGGACGTTCTGGATAGTACGGGTTCGTTCTTGGTTGAAGATGCCCAGTTCAACTCGGCAAAGGTCTTCTTGTGCAACAAGGATGGAGGGGTTCTGGCGCATACGGATAGACAGCAGTATGGCGAGGTTTTGTATCCAGGGGAGTTTTTGCAGGCTGTCCTTAATCTGGAAAACGGATCAGGTAAGGCATCATTCATCAGCAAAACAGGAGAAAGTCGACGTGCTGGGTTTACCAGGATTCCAATAACCGAGTCAAACTTCGATTGGTACATCGGTCTGCATGCAACCGATGATGAGCTGTTCAAAAAGAGTCGTGAGTTTGGCCAACAGTTGCTGGTCGTCATGGCAATCGTGATCGCGGTGATTTCCCTTTGGTCGATGTTTGCTTCGCGTGCGATTATCCGACCTGTAAAACGGCTATCAGAGGCCACGCGTCGAGTGTCGGGTGGCGACCTTTCTGTCCGTGTTGATGCCAAGGGCAGTACGGAGCTGGCTGATTTGAGTCGCTCCTTCAATTCAATGGCTGTTGACCTGAGTGAAAATCGTGAGAAGTTGAGGAATGCAGAGCGTCAGGCTGCCTGGGCTGAAATGGCTCGGCAAATTGCGCATGAGATCAAAAATCCGCTGACCCCAATGCGTATGGGTGCGCAACTGTTGTTGCGGGCGAAAAATGATCAGGACCCTCGATGGGAATCCTTATCTGATCGGCTTGCTCGGACTGTTATTCAGCAAACCAGTGCGCTCGATAGAATCGCCGAAGATTTCAGGCAATTCGCAGGTGCTCCTTCCCGGGATGTGAGGCTTGTTTCAGCCGATGAGATCCTGAAAGGAGTGGGAGAATTGGTCTCCAGCATGAGCGAAGTGGCATCGATAGACGTGCGCTTCAGTTTTGCTGCTGCTGAGGCCCAGGTCCTTGCGGATAAACAGGAAATGCGCCGTTTGTTCCTGAATTTGATCCACAATGCATCGCAGGCCTGTGTGTCCAATGGAGTGATAGAGATGTCCTCTGCGGTTGAAGGGCAAGAAGTCGTCTATCGAGTGATGGACAATGGGCCGGGCGTTCCGGATGAGCTCCGTGAGAGGTTGTTCGAGCCATATTTCACCACCAAGACTTCCGGCACAGGTTTGGGCCTGGCCATTTGTAGGAAGCTAGCTGAGGCGCATGGTGGATCAATTGAGCTGGAACAATCCAGCCCTGGTCGAACCGTGTTCTCAGTGAAATTGCCATTGGCTCCGCCATCCTGATGAAACACGATGGCGGCCAAAAAATTGCTGTGGTCATTCCTGCTTACAATGAAGAGCAGAGCCTTCCTTCAGTGCTCAAAGCAATTCCGCAAGAGGTCGTTGATCAGATCATTGTCGTGGATAATTGTTCAACTGATCAAACTGCTGAAGTTGCTCGATCTTGTGGAGCCCAGGTTGTTCATGAAGGTCGCATGGGCTATGGATCTGCCTGCCTGCGGGGAATAGCCAATACCGAAGGCTATGATGTACTGGTGTTCTTGGACGGTGACTACTCCGACTACCCTGAGGATATGCCGGACCTTTTGCAGCCAGTGTTGGGCGGGGAGGCTGACATGGTTATTGGCTCTAGAATGCTCAACAAGACTTCTCGCCAAGCGCTATTGCCACAGGCCAGGTTTGGTAACCGCTTGGCGACCATTCTCATGCGTCTGCTCTTTGGGATTCCCTGCACTGACTTGGGGCCGTTCCGATGCATCCGCCGGTCATCCTTACTCAACCTGGGCATGCAGGATCAGGATTTTGGTTGGACCGTGGAGATGCAGTTGCGGGCAAAGCTCTGCGATCTAAAAGTCATGGAGGTCCCGGTTCGCTATCGCAAGAGGATCGGTAAGAGCAAGATCACCGGTACCCTGCGCGGGACGCTCTTGGCAGGCTACAAGATCCTGAAGACGATTGTGGCTTACCGCTTGTCGCCGCCGCGGATGCCACCGCAGTAGAGGGGATTGGCTAGTAGAGAGTCTTGACCTGGTAGGCTTCCCGGGTCTTGAATAGGATTTGTTCCTTCAGGAACTGGTATACAAATTCGCGGACTTTTTCGTTGTTTGGATCAAGGCGGACGATGGTGGATGTCTGGTGAAATTCAATGCGTTTGACAAAGTGTTGTCCGTATTGGCTTTCCACGGGTCCAGTGAATTGTCCGTTTGCCAAAGTCCATGCAGCCCTGCAAATGCTTGCTGGCAGCCTTCTATCGAATCGATTGACATTGCTCAGCACGCCGCCACTGGCAGCGCTGCGTCGATCTTCAGAAAGAAGCGCGGCGACCTCTTCAAAGTTGCTGCCATCCTTCTTCAAGCGTTTTTTTATGTTGGCGATCTTCTGAATGCTGCGGATTTGTTCGGCACCTGTGAGCAGCCGGCCTGACTTGGGGTCGCGGGTATTTACAAAGATGTGAGCAAGATCAACCAAGCCGACAAAGATCTCGGGGTTGAGGCGGTAAAACTGGTCGACATCGGCCTGCGTTAGTGACTGGGGCATCATCGCCAACAGCAGGCTCTCCACCTCCAATGCAAGCCCATGCTTGAGCAGATAGTTTTTGCGCAAGTGCCGCAGGGTAGCGTCTGAAAATCCATCTTCGCTGTTTGGATGACTTGCCTTGTAGTCCTGGAGGTGCTTTTCAAATTCCTTGTCGAGAAGGATTTGTCTGGCTTCCAATAGGGCTTCGGGCTTGATCTCTCTTTCTTTAGCTTCTTGCTCAAGGCCCTTGATGTCAGCGAATTGACGGATCCAGATGAGCAGAGCATTTGACTGGAGCGTAGACCGGAAATTCCCTGACTTGGCCAAGGCCAACACCCCACTTCGGTGCCTCTTGTCAATGTGCTCAAGGAGGTCGTGCAAGGTGAAAAATTGATCGTTGGCCCGGGCAATCCTGGTGTCCTTATTTTCTGCATAAGTCAATGGACCCAAGGCTGTTGCTGGCTTCTTGTCCAGCTCAGGCGCCGCTTGGCTGGGTTTTGTGTCTTGCGCCAGCAGACCGGTGCAGAGAAGGGTAGCTAGAAGTGGGGGGAGAAGATGAAATGTCCTCATAGTGCTTGCTGGTATTCGTCGATCTCCTCATATGGGAGTCAGCCGCCAATGAATGGCAACTTGTTCTAGTCTTTTGCTGAGGAATATCAGAGTATCGGACGGTACTGGCATTTCGCTACCAATGACTTCTACACAGCTCAAAATTCCCCTTGCCAACACTGCGCTAGAGCATTTTCGGGCCAAGTTTTCTGGCGACGATCCGCGCGTGTTCTTTGCTCCCGGCCGAGTCAATTTGGTTGGCGCCCATCTGGACTATAACGGGGGTGAGGTCCTTCCCGTAGCGGTAGATCGTGGCTTGTATGTGGCGGCACGCCTGCGCAAGGACAATGTGATCAAGCTGCATAGTTTGAATATGGATTTCAGTTTGTCTTGCACTACAGCGGATGTGGGCGAGGAGATGAATCCCGAGCATCAGTGGGCCAGTTACCCACTTGGCGTGTGGAAGGAGTTGCAGGATAAGACCGGTAGCGCACAGGGCTTCGAGATGGTATTCGCCTGTGACCTTCCAATTGCATCGGGCCTGTCTTCTTCCGCTGCTATGGAGATGGCGACCATTACTGCCTTGAGCACTTTGAATTCACTCGAGCTAACTCCTGTCGAGAAGGCATTGATCTCCCATCGGGCAGAGAACCGCTATGTGAAGCTGCAGTGCGGGATCATGGACCAGTTCGCCTCAGCCCTGGGAAAGCGAGGACAGGCCATACTCTTGAATTGCAGCAAGCAGACCTTCGAGTACGTGCCCCTTGCTTCGGATCAGGTGGAGGTCTTGGTCATGGATACCATGATGCCTCGCCGGCTTAGCAGCGGTGCTTTCAATGATCGTGTAAGAGAATGTCAAACCGCATATCAGGTCTTGCGGGGGGTGCGAGAATTGCCCTGTTTGGCCGCTTACACCATCCACGACATGGAGGCCGCAGGTGATTTGCTCTCTGGGACCATTCGTGACCGAGCATTTCATGTGATCACTGAAAAGGCGCGGGTAGACCAGGCGGTTGCGGGATTGCGCCGGGGGGACATTTCGACTTTGGGTAGATCTCTGAATGAGAGTCATGCCTCAGCCCGAGATAGCTATGAGGTGTCTTCCCGCGAACTGAATGTGATCACTGATGCGGCCCGAGAGCTGGACTCAGTGTATGGCGCTAGATTGACGGGTGCTGGATTCGGTGGCTGCGCTATCGCCCTGATCAGGCCTGGGACCGCTGAAAAGGTGAAGGCCCATGTGCAGTCCAGATACCTGGCCGAATGCGGAAAGTCACCAGAGTTCCATTCCCTGCTGGCCGGTGATGGGCCGGGCGAAATCCTGGTGTAGCCAGCCTATTTCCGCAACGGGCGGATCAGCAGGTCCTTGAGGGCGAAGTTGGATCCCTCTCCCACTCGCGTGACGAACAGGTCGTTGTTGTGGCGAATGAGCCCAAATTCGTCAAGGCAGGCAACGCCGCCGCATATTTCCATTGCCATAGGAAGCAGCTCGCTGGCAACTCGGCTGGAGTCAACCTTGACCTTGGCTGCTTGCTCCTTCTCCATCTTGCCTTCGTCATACATCCGGCACAGGTGGAGCAGCCAGGTGATGTTGCGCTCAAGTGCCGTATCCATGTCGGTGATGACATCCTGCACCCGTTGGAACCGGCCAATGGGCTGGTTTTGGAATTGGATCCTTTCTTCGGCGTAGACGCGGCACTTGTCCAAGGCAAAGGCCAGCGATGCCAGAGCCAGGGAGGCCACAAACAGGCGGCCGCCGTTCAGGGTGGTGACCATCACCTTGAAGCCGTTGTTTTCTTCTCCCAGGATGCAATCGCCAGCAACCCTGACATCCTCAAAAATCACCGAGCCGGTGCTGGACTGCTCCCAGACTCGCTTCCCGCTCATCTCCTGGTAATGCACCCCTGGAGCATCCATGGGAACGATGAAGCAGGTAGATCGCTTGCCGTTGGCTCCTTCAGGGTTGGTCAGTGCGTGGACAACAATGTGGCTGGCCCAGTGCGCATTGGTTGACCAGCACTTCTCGCCATTGATGATCCACTGGTCTCCATCCTTTTTGGCCGTCACTTCAGGGTTGGCCGCATCTGATCCCCGCCCTGGTTCTGAAAGACCAAAGACGAACATCCGCTTCCCTGCTGCCAGATCTGGCAGGTGAGCCTTCTTCTGTTCTTCTGAGCCACATAGCTGCAAGGGTTTGGCGCCCAAAGAAATGGCTGCGCCTGGAGTGATGGCTACGGACTGACTGTGATAGCCAAGGGCAAGGCCCATGAGAACCAGGTCGGTCTGGTCGCCACCTTGCCCGCCAAACTCTTCGCCGATGGGAATGCCGAACAAACCCAGCTCACCCATTTGTTGGATGCACTCATCGGGAACCAGCTGATGATTGCGCTCCCATTGCAGGATATTGGGCGCGATTTGCTGGTCGGAAAAGTCGCGCACAGCGCTGTAGAAATCGAACTTTTCGTCAGGGATGAGGGACTTGAGGTAGTGATCCAGTTGTCGTGGCATGCCCCCTTTTTAGCCGATGGTACCCCAGGGGGAGAAGGTAATTATGCGGATGGGAAAGGCCGACTTGCTACTTGGCGGCCTCTTCCTTTGGCGTGGCGGAAGCCTTCTCTTTAGCTGCTGCTTCCTCCTTGTAGGCCTGCAGGAACAGTTTGGCGGCCTGGTTGTCTGGGCTGATCTCCAGCGCCTTTTGGAAAGCCTGTTCCGCTTCTTTTGCCTTGCCGGAGAACTTCAGGTTGTAGCCCATGACCAGATGTCCGGTTGGGTCATAGGGCTTTTCGGCCACGTAAGCTGCCAGCGTCTTCATGTGTTCAGCGAAGTCCTCTGCCTTGCCGTAGAATTCCCTCTTGTCCGCTGTGGCTCCGGCCATTCCGGGGTCCAGGATCAGGGCCTTGTTGATGATGTAGGCGGCGTAATGGTAGTCGCCCATGGCAAATAGGGCGTCGGCCAGCAAGAAATGAATGCTGGCATCCTCTGGGGCATGACTCATGGCCCGCAGGTAGCTTTCTGCTGCCTCGCTGTAGCGGCCTTCCTTGAAGTAGAAGTCGCCAAGTCGCACATGGCGGGCCACCGCGCTTTCCGCCGCGGGAACCTTAGGAGCAGGCCGATCTGCCATGACCGTGCCGGCATCCGCTGTGCTGTAGCCGTAGTCAATGGCGTTGTAATCGGCGGGTGGGCAGTAGTTGTCGTAGACGTTTACGTAATAGGGAACTTGGTAGTGGCTCGTGGGCCACCACCAATTCAGGGCAAGGTATGGGGAGTAGTGGCCATAGTGGTGGCCATAGTGGTGGTAGCCGAAGCCGTAGCCGTGATGGCCATAGTGCAGACCCAGGTGGCCAAAGTTGAGGCCGAAGGAGAGCCCGAGATGGCTGCTGTGGTTATCATAGTGATGGCCTGAATAACGCCCGGCTGTGCCCAGATGGTTCAGGGCTCCGCTGGTGAAGCGGCCCGTGTTGGCAGTGCGAGATGTGGATCGTGCATTGCCCAGGCTTGCAGCCTGTGGTTGTAGGACGCGACTGCTAGTCGCGCTGAGTCTGGGACTGGCAGCCAGGTTGAAGCGAGCCCCCAGGCTGCGCCTGGTTGGGGTGGTCCTGGCTTGCAGTCGGCTGCTGCCTGCTGCGGAGCGAGTTGCGGAGCGAGTTTGCTGGCCGAGGCGGGTTTCCACCTTGCTGCTGATTCGCTGCGACACCCGGTTTTGCAACCTCTGGCTTCCGGATTTGACGTATCGCTGGCTCTTTGATTGCACCCTCCCGCTTCTGGTCCTGACGTATCGCTGGCTTGTTGGCTGCACCCTGCTGCTGCGGCTCGACCCTACGGAGGGGGAGCCACTGATGGAGTAGCGCACTCGATAGTTGGCGCGGCTGGAATTGGTGGGGTTGGTTTGTTGGCTGCCGAAGGATTGGTTGTTGCCTGAGCTTTGATAGCGAGTCTGCCGTCCAGTTTGCGCACCTCGGCCGGTAGAGACATTGCCGCGGCTGTTGTTCACTCTGCTCTGGCTGCTTCTCCTGGCAGTGGACGATCTGGCGCTTCGCAGGTCGCCGCTGCTGGGGAGGGTCCTGCTTTGGCTGCCGAATCTGTTGCTGCTTCTGGACGCTCCGCTGCGGGAGGAAGATGCACGGTTGGTTGAGCGGGAGCTGCTGCTGCGGGGGGATGAAGAGCGGCTGGGGGTGGCGCGCCGAGGGGCAGACCGAGAGGTTGCTGAGCGTGTGGGCGCCGAGCGCTGGGGTGCCGAGCGTGTGGGTGCGGAGCGTGTGGGAGCGGAGCGTGTGGGTGCCGAACGAGTGGGCGCCGAGCGGCTGGAGCGGCCTGCCGAGGAGCGGCCTGCCGAGGAGCGGCCTGCAGAAGAGCCGCGGCGGCTTTGTCCGAGGATGTCTTCGGCGCTAAAGCAGAAGGCGAGGAGAAGAAGGGGTAGGAGTTGCAGCTTGGTTATCATGGCGATCTTCCGGGTTGGGACTGTACATACTCGCAAATCCGGTGCCTGGGTGCTGATTGACGTAACTCCTTATAAATCAATGCCTCCCTCCCGGCTAGCCCCCTCCATTGCCGTCCTGATATGGCGCCAGTGTAGCGCAGGCAAGACAGGCAGAGCGCCCCAGTTGGCGCCCCCAGTTAGTGCCCCCAGTCAGAGCCGCAGGTCGGCTGCCCGGGCATGGGCTTCCAGGCCTTCCAGCCGGGCCAGGGCGGCGGCATCTGCCGCCAGGGATCCAGTAGCATCGCCTGTCGTGAGCTGCATCCAGGTGCGGATCCGCAGGAAGGAATGCACGCTCAGGCCGCCGCTGAACCGGGCCGTATTCCCCGTCGGCAGCACGTGATTGGGTCCAGCGCCATAGTCGCCCAGGACTTCCGCTGATTTGGCACCAATGAATAGCGCGCCGTAGTGGTTGCATTGCGCCGCAACCTGGTCAGCTGAGGCACAGAGTACTTGCAGATGCTCTGGGGCAATGTTGTCGCAGACTGCAATGGCCTCCGGCAGGTCGGCACAGAGTACGGCTTGTCCGTTTTGCAATGCGGCTCGGGCAGTCTGGGCCGTTGGCAAATCCTTGAGCTGTCTGGCAAGAGCTGCTTCTACATTCTCGATGGTCTGTGTATCCAAGGCAACCAGGGTGGGTATGGCATCGGGATCATGTTCCGCTTGCGCCAACAAGTCGGCGGCCACGAGTTCTGCATCGGAGCTTTGATCCGCAACCACCACCAACTCTGATGGGCCGGCGAGCATGTCGATGCCAACCTTGCCGGACACCAATTGCTTTGCCGCGGTGACCCAGCGATTGCCGGGGCCAACAATCATGTCGCATGCCGGAATTCCGTCGACGCCGTAGGTCAGGGCGGCAATAGCCTGCGCGCCACCCGCCGCCAACAGGGCATCGGCGCCGGCGATGGCGGCAGCAGCTTTGGTTATTGGCCCTGGCTTGGGGGAAGCTACCCAGACAGTCTTCACTCCAGCTGCCCGTGCGGTGACTGCCGTCATCAAGACCGAAGAAGGCAAGGGATAGCGCCCGCCCGGGGCGTAGCAGCCAGCCCTGTCCACCGGCGCAATGCTTTGCCCGGCAGTGCCGCCCTGGATCTGCAGGGAAAACTCGCTGAGGGATTGCCGTTGTTGCTGGGCAAAGATGCGAATGCGCTCAGCCGTGCGCTCTAGCAGGCTGCGGTCCAGTGCAGGTAGAGAATGTAAAGCCGTTTGCAATTCTGCCTTGTCGAGAATGATGGGCGTGCCCGGCTGATAGCCATCCAACTTCTGGGCATAGGATTGCAGGGCTGGCATGCCCTGCTTGCGCACCTCCTCCACGATCTTCTGGGCTTGCAGTAGCGTTTGATCATCCACCGGATCGCTTTGCTGCTGTCCTACCTGGGATGGTTGAACCATGCGCAAAAGCCTGGTCATCAGTTGTTCTCCTTCTTGTTGCCTGGACGCCGAGTGACAGTCAAGGATCGGCGGTTCAGTTCAGCTGCAATGTCAGGAATGCTGACGCCTTTGTTGGCCATGGCCACCAGGGTGAAGTAGAGCAGGTCAGCCGCCTCGTGGGTCACTTCTGCCGCATTGTTTGCTTCCACCAATTCCTTGGCCTCTTCCATGATCTTGGCCGACAACAGGTCGGCGTCGTTGAGCAGTCGCTTGGTGTAGGAGCCCGCAGGTGCGTCTTTGACTCGCGCCTGAATCAGGCGTCCCAAGGAAGAGAAGCCCTGGTCCTCACCCCAGCAGGTCCAGGTGTTGAGATGACAAAAGCCGGTGCCCTCTTGGCGCACGGTGAAGCGCAGGGCATCCCGGTCACAGTCCTGGTCAATCTTCAGCAGGCGTTGCGTGTTGCCGGAGGATTCGCCCTTGACCCATAAACCCCGGGTGCGACTGTGATATGCACCAAGGCCGCGCTCCACCGCTGTTTCCAGGCTTTCCATGTCGGACCAGGCAAGGCCAAGTGCCAGGCCAGACTCGTCGCAGATCACGGTGGGCCACAGGCCATCGGCGCGGTCGGAATGCAGACTGGCTGCGATTCCTTCTGCCAGGCTGAACTTGCCGGTGTAGAGAGCCATGCCCACCTGGGCGTCGGCTTTTATGCTGTCCAGGTTGGCAATGTCGGTGGGGGTGGTGACGCCGCCGGCAATGGTGACCTTGGCAGAGCCAGCGCGGGAAACCAGATCCTTTGCCTTGTCCAAGTCGATGCCTTGCAGCCGCCCTTCCCGTTCCACGAAGGTGATCAGGAAGCCGCCGACCATGGAGTTCAGCTCAGCAAGTTTGTCCTCAATGCTGGTGCCCGTGCGCTCCTGCCAGCCCTTGACCACAACTTCGCCGTGCACCGCATCCAAGGCAGCAATAACTCGTTCCTTGGGAAGTTCGCGCAGGACTTCGGGGACGGCACGGGTGCCCAGGATGATCTTGCTGGCTCCCGCATCCAGCCATTGAATGGCTGTCTTCGTATCGCGGATGCCGCCGCCAACACGGCAGGGCGCACGCTTCACCATCTCGCGGATGATTTGGGCATTGCTGCCCTTGCCCAGTGCTGCATCCAGATCAATGACGGCGACTTCGCCGGCCAGGCTGAACTTCTCCAGGATTTTCAGCGGGTCGCCAGCTTCCAGGGCACGCTCCTTGCCGCCAATGAGTTGGACAGCCTGTCCGTCCATGATGTCTATGGATGGGATGATCATCTTCTTACTTCAATTCCTGCCTGGGCCATGAATGTCTTGACGGTGCCGACGCTGTGTTCTTTGTAGTGAAAAATCGAAGCGGCCAGCACTGCGTCGGCGCCGGCTTCGATGGCGTCCACCAGATGCTGGGGTGATGCCGCCCCGCCTGATGCGATGATGGGAATGTTGACGGCTTGACTGGCGGCACGGAGTAGTTCCAAGTCATAGCCAGACTTGGTGCCATCTCGATCCAGGGAGGTGAGCAGGATTTCGCCGGCGCCCAGATCGTGTACCGTCTTGATCCACTGGATGGCATCCAGGCTGATTTTCTCGCTTCCCGAAGTCACCACCAGTTCCCATTTTCCTGGACCGGTGCCATAGGCATCCACGGCAACAACCGTGCATTGGCTGCCAAAGCGGGTGGCCATGACCTTTACCACTTCAGGGTTGCGAACTGCTGCGGTATTGACGCCAACCTTGTCGGCGCCGGCATGCAGCAGTCGGTTCACATCCTCTGCACTGCGCACGCCGCCGCCAACAGTGAGAGGTATGGACAATTGCTCGCGAACTTTTCGCACAGTGTCCGTCTGATTGCTGCGGCCTTCAGGAGTCGCGCTGATGTCCAGAATGACCAGTTCGTCTGCGCCTTGGTCTTGATAGGCCCGTGCCAGTTCGACTGGGTCACCAGCATCGCGCAGGCCTTTGAATTGTATACCCTTGACGACTCTGCCGTCGCGGACATCAAGGCAGGGGATGATTCGTTTGGTAAGCACCTTAACTTTGGATCCAGTTGTCCAGGGTTTGCATGCCCCAGTCTCCGGAGAGCTCAGGGTGGAATTGGCAGGCTAGTACTGGACCGTTTTCAATGGCCGAAACAAAGCTGATGCCATGGGATGTGGTGGCTTTGCACCAAGGTGATTGGGCTGCCGGCAAATAGTAGGAGTTGGCGAAATAGGCGTAGCCTTCGCTGAGGATTCGGCAGTCAGGGTCCGGCATGACTTTGTTCCAGCCAAGCTGCGGCACGCGCACTGTGTCAGGAAACCGCTGCACCCGCTGCTTGACGATGCCCAAGCCCGCACAACCGGGACTTTCTTCGCTTGATTCGCAGAGCAGTTGCATGCCAAGGCAGATGGCCAGGGTCTTCTTCTCCTCGGCGACGCGCTGCTGCAAGGCCTCGCCAAGCTGATGTTGGTCCAGGTTTGCCTTGGCTGCAGCAAAGGCGCCAACTCCAGGTAACACCACGCAGTCTGCAGCAACCACATCCTTGGCCGAACTCGTCGGTACCGGGTTTTGCCCCAGTCTCTGCAAGGCAGCCAACATGGAAGCAATGTTGGCGGTGCCGGTTGCGATGACGAGTACCTTGTTTGTCGGCATCAGAGAGATCCCTTGGTGCTGGGCACGGATCCGGATCCGGTCAGGGCGATGGCCTGTTTCAGCGCCAGAGCTGTTGCCTTGTAGGCGGACTCAGCTTTGTGGTGGTCGTTGTCGCCGCGCAATATGTCCACATGTACTGTGGCGCGCATGGCGACGGCCATGGACTGCAGGACATGGGTTACGTTTTCGCAAGCCAGGGTGCCCAGGGACTTGCGACTCAGGTCCAGATTCACAAAGGCCCCTGGCCGACCAGAGAGATCGCAGACTGCCCGGGCCAGGGCTTCGTCCAAGGGGGCGTAGGCATAGCCAAAGCGTTGGATGCCAATGCGGTCGCCCAGGGCTTCATCCATGGCCTGGCCAATGGCGATGGCGCAATCTTCTGCGCTGTGGTGATCATCAACTTCCAGATCGCCCTTGCAGGTGATGCTCAAGTCAATTCCTGAGTGCTTGGTCAAACTGGTGAGCAAGTGATCCAAAAAAGGCAGTCCGGTTTGAATGTTCGCGGTGCCCTTGCCATCCAGGGACAAGGTCAGGGAGATGTCGGTTTCTTTGGTTTTCCGGCTAACTTTGGCTTGGCGAGATTTCATGGCAGCAGTGGTTCCAATTCGGAGAAGGACTTGAGTGTGCATGCTGCGCCAACGGCCATCATTGCTGTTGATGCAGATTCGAGAGATTGGTTGGGAGCGCAGATGCCAATGGGCAAGGCGACTGCCTGCCGAGCGCTCATGATATCGTCGGGCGTGTCACCCAGCATCCACGCCAGATCCGTGCCCAGCTGCTGCATGGCAGCAAGGACAGGCTCAGGCTTGGGCTTCAGTGGTCCGTCTTCCATGCAGACAGTGACTTTGAAGCAGTGGCCGATGTTGTGATCTTCAAGGAAGCGAAGGGTGTCACTGCGCGGGCGCCCGGTCACCACCGCCAGGGCATAGCGACTGGCCAGGTTTTCCAGAACATCAGCGCTGATCAGCAGGGTTTCATTCTTGTAGAGACCGTCGCGCTGGTCGCTGCCTTGATAGAGCTCCTCAAATCTTTGCGTCACCTGCTCCAGGTCCACCTTGATGCCCTTTTCTCCTAGCAGCATCTGCGTGACCACCCAGTCATTGTTGGCATTGCCCTTGGCCTTGATGTTGTCGATATCCGTGTTGTTGATGCTGGCGCCAAAAGAAGCAGTTGTCTCCTGAATGGCGCGGCGATAGGAACCGGAGACGTCAGCCAGGACTCCATCCATATCAAAGAGCAGGGCCTGTGGTTGCAGGGCGCAGCGCAGGGCGCGGCTCAGCCGGGCAAAGTCTTCCGCATTGCCTGGACAGGTGATGCGCAGTTTGTTTTCCAAGCCCGGTCGCTCACCGAATATGCGCACCGAAATGCCAAAGCCCGTCAATGCCGCATGCACCCAGGCAGCATTCTTGAAGCGGGCCAGAACAAAGTTGGCCTGCGAGTCCTGGGGTTCAGCGCCAAGCTCAGCCAACAAAGCGCAGAGCTGTTGGCGTTCTTGTTGAATGCAGGCAACGAAGCTTGCTACTGGTTCCTGGGCGCTGGCCAGGGCAGCCTGTGCTACCGCGATGGAAAGTCCGGAAACCGAGTAGGGGCCACCGGCACTGCGCAGGTTGCGGATTACCTCAGTCGGCCCGGCGGCGTAACCTACGCGCAGGCCTGCCAGGCCCCAGGCCTTGGACAGGGTTCGGGTGATGACCACATTGCCAAGCTTGAGGGCTTCCCGGCTGGGATCTTCATTGGCGAATTCCACATAGGCCAGGTCCAGCAGGATCAAGCACTGCGGTGCTGCCTTGGCCAGTTCTGCAATGACCGACAAAGGTACGGTGGCGCCGGAAGGATTGTTGGGTGAGACAACGGCAATGACTGCGGTGTTGGTGGTGACTTTGCCCAGCACCTCTTGCAGCGGGTAGTCGTTGCCTGGCCAGAGCACCGGCACCAGGGTGGCGCCGGTCAGCTTGGCGTAGTGGCCAAACATTTCGAAGGTGGGTTGCGGCAGGATGAATTCGCGTCCCGGTTCCAGGTAGGCGCGGCAGATGCGGTCGATGGCTTCGTCTGCGCCGGCGGTAATCACCACCTGTTCAGCTTCTACCTGCAAGAATGTTGCCAGTGAAGTTTCCAGTGCACCGGCATTTGGGTAGCGACGCAGCACTTCTGTTCCTGCAGCCAGGACGCCCGCCAGCAAAGAAGGCGGTGGCCGCAGACCTTCATTGCCTTCCAGGTGCAGGTCCACCAGGGCCGTGGCGGTGGGGACCTTGTAAGAGTCCCCAGGCACGATGCGTGACACAGCTTTGATGTTGCTGGACTTGCTCATGGCATGATCTGGGATGGGCTGGTGACCACCAGATCGGTGCCGCCACAGGCGCGAATGGCCGGAATCAGGTTCGGCAGTTCTTTGCGCATGACCGCCGCCTTCACTGCGTAGCCGGCGTCGCCGAAGAGTCGGGAGATGGTTGGGTTGCGCATGCAGGGCAGCACCTTCACCAAGGCCTCAAGTTGCTCGGTGCCAATGTTTACTTCCACCATCACCCGTGCTCTGGCCTCCAGCACGGATTGCACCAACAACACCAGATTCTCGATGCACTCCCGGCTGCTGGGATCCTGCATGGTCTTGGGGTTGGCATACATGCGAGTGGACGAGGTCATCAGTTCGTCGACGATCTGTAGGCCGTTGGCAACCAGGGTGGAGCCGGTGGCGGTGTTGTCCACAATCAGATCTGCATCCTCAGGTGGGAACACTTCGGTAGCGCCGTAGGAGCGCACACAGGAAGCATCCAAGCCCTTCTTCTCAATCCATTTGCGGGTGAGGGTCTGGTATTCGGATGCCACTGCCAGGTGACGATTGGGAAGCTTGCCATCCACCAGCATCTCTTTCGGTGCGGCCGCAATCAGCCGCACTGGATTGAGCTTGGTGTCCAGCAACTCCACCAGTTCGCTGTCCAGTTCCTGCACCCAGTCGGCGCCGGCGAAGCCCACATCCCGGGAGCCCTGGTGCAGCATTTCGATGATGTTTTGCGGCTTCAACAACTTGGTGTCGAAACCCTGCAGGTTGAGGCTGGGGCGATAGGAGCGGCTGCCGGACTGGATCTGGATGCCGGCATCGGCCAGCAGGCTGAAGACCCCCTCCTGCATGCGGCCCTTGGGCAGGGCCAGGCGGAGGTTACGAGCGTTTGATTGTTGAGACATCGGAGTGGTTCTTACCTAGGAAAGGCACCAGCCGACGCCACATAAACGCGCGCCGGCCTAATGGTGGCCGGCGAGGAGGGCGAGGAATCCAGCCTGGATCTACGCCTGCACCGGCCCCTGGGAGGAGCGATGATGGCGATGATGATGGCGGAGACTCATGGGGCGGAAATTCAAGAGGCAGTGGTCTCGCTTGGCAAGCCCCCTGCGCAAAAAGATTCTATGCTGGGCTGTCGGCAGTCTTGGGTCGCCGGCTGAACAGACCTCGGACATCCTCCAGGATCAGGTAGACGCAGGGCACCAGGAAGAGGGTGATGAGGGTGGCAAACAGCACGCCAAAGCCCAGCGAGATGGCCATGGGTTGGAGGAACTTGGCCTGCACGCTGCGCTCCAATAGCAAGGGCGTCAGGCTGGCAAAGGTGGTCAGCGAAGTCAGGATGATGGGGCGGAAGCGGCTGAGGGCAGCGTCATGCACTGCCTTGAACATAGGAGTGCCTGCTTCCCGGGTCTTGTTGATGTGGTCCACCAGCACAAGGCTGTCATTCACCACCACGCCAACCAGGGCCACCAGACCAAACATGGACATGATGCTCAGGTCGGTGCTCATGGCCACATGTCCCCAAACTGCTCCCACCAGCCCGAATGGAATGATAGTCATGATGATCAGCGGTTGCAGGTAGGACCTGAAGGGAATGGCCATCAGTGCGTAGATCACAAACAGCACCAGGACGAAGCCTGCCATCAGGCTTTGCATGGTCTCTGTCTGCTCCCGGTTGTCACCTTCCAGGGAGTATCGCAGCCCGGCATACTTGGCCTGCAGTGACACCAAGATTGAACTTTCCGCCGCCTGCAGGATCTTGTCGGCGCTGGTGCCCTTTTGCTTCGCGTCCACCTCGGCGGTGACGTTGACAATGCGGGCGCGGTTGGCCCGCTTGATGGTGGCGTAGCCGCGACCGTAACTGGCAGTGGCGACGGTGGAGAAGGGCACTTCGGCGCCTTCTGGAGTGCGGATGCGCATGTCCTCCAAGCTGCCCAATGAGCGTCGTTCGTCCTCGGTGTAGCGCACCATGATTTTGATGTCTTCGCGCCCGCGCTGCACCCGCTGCACTTCTTCACCGTAGAAACCCTGCCGCACCTGCCGAGCCAAATCCATCAAGCTGATGCCCAAGGCTTCGGCTGCTGGTTTGATGTTGAGTTGCACTTCCTGCTTGCCGGCGCGAAAGCTGTCGCTGATGTCGCTGACCGCATTGACAGAGCGCAGGTAGTCCTTGAGCTCCTCCTTGGCGGCCAGCAGATGTTCCATGTTCTGGCTGGACAGCTGAATGTCGATGTCCTTGCCGGTGCTGAAGAAAGAGGAAGTGAAGCTCAGTTCGGTAGCATCAGCAATGGGGCCAACTTTTTCTTCCCAGAGCTTTTCAATTTCCTTGCTGGTGATGCTGCGTAGCTCCGCCGGCGCCAGTTGGATGTTTACCTCGCCGATGTGGGCGCCGGAGAATGAGCCGCCCCGCTGCCCCATGTTTTGGGATTGCACCATGGCCCATGGTTGGTCGCCGACGGAAGCCAGCTTGTGGGGAAAGATTGGACCCTCTTCACAATAGTCATCGGCATCCAGTTCCCTGCCCAACTCATCGGCTGCCAATTCCAGCTTGCGGATGGCGGCAGAAGTGACCTCCACCGGCGTGCCCAGGGGCATGGTCAGGCTGGCCACCACGTTGTCGCCTTCCACATCCGGGAAGTAGAGGGTGCTGATGTGACCGCCCGCGATCCAGCCGCCGGTGACTAGCAAAGAAGTGAGCCCCAGAGCCAGGCCCAGGTAGCGAGCTCGTAAGAAGAATTCAATGGCAGTGCGGTAGGGGCCATGAATCAGGCGGTGCAGTTTGTTGGTGAAGAAGCTCTGCACCGTGGTCCACGCCTTGGTGAGGAACCAGGTGGGAGCCTTGTCCCTACCAGCGTAGTGACCCAGATGTGCTGGCAGGATGAGTTTGGACTCCACCAGCGAAAACATCAGGCAGACAATGACGATGATGGCAATGTCCTGCCAGATCTTGCGGGCATTGCCGGGGATGTCCAGCATGGGCGAGAAGGCAGCCACAGTGGTCAAGACACCAAAGGTAACGGGGATGGAAACCTTCTTGGTGCCGACGATGGCCGCCTGCAACTTGTCTCTGATCTTGCCCCGGTGGGTGTAGACGCTCTCGCCCACAACGATGGCGTCATCCACCACGATGCCCAAGACCACAATGAAGGCGAACAGGGAGATCATGTTCACCGACACGCCAAGGGTGGGCATGAAGGCAACGCAGGCCAGGAAGGAGATGGGAATGCCCAAGGCCACCCAAATGGCCAGGCGGAACTTCAAGAACAGGGCCAGCACCAGGAACACCAGGAACAAGCCCGTAGTCAGGTTGCTTACCAGCAGGCTGATGCGTCCATTCAGGATGACGGTTTCATCTGCCCAGCTGGTGAGGGTGATACCTGGGGGAAGTCGTTTCCTCGCCTCTGCCACATGCAGCTTGGTTTTCTCGGCGACTTCCAGCACGTCCTGGTCGCCAACGCGGAACACCTGCACCAGGGCAGCGGGCTTGCCGTCAAATCGCGAAGCTTGATCCGTGTCCATAAAGCCATCCACCACGGTGGCCACATCGCCCACAGTGATGCGGGTGCCATCGGCTCGATTGATGAGCACCAGGTCGGCGAATTCAGCCCCCAGGTAGCGTTGTCCCTTGGAGCGGATCAGGATTTCGCCGCCAGCGGTCTTCACCGAGCCGCCGGGGAGATCCAGAGAGGACAGGCGAATGGCTTGCGCCACGTCTTCGAAGCGCAGGCCATAACGCCGCAGGGCATGCTCGGAAACTTCGACGGAGACTTCGTAGGGTCGCACCGATGCCAGCTCCACCTGGGTGATGCCATTGATGCTGGTGAGTTCATCCCGCAGGTTGTCGGCGATGATCTTGAGTCCTGCTTCGTCGACGACTTCCGGGTCGCCGGTCACGGCGATGTTGATGGTCTGCCGTTGGATGGTGACCTCTTGCACCAGGGGTTGTTCCGCATCCACCGGGAAGGTGTCGATGGCATCCACTCGGGCCTTCACATCGTCCAGCACCTGACGGACGTCGTACTCCCGCAGGACTTCCACGGTGACACCGGCGGCTCCCTCGTTGGCGGATGAGGTAATCTTCTTGATCCCTGTCAGCCCTTGAATGGCTTCCTCGATGCGGCGACAGATGCCTTCTTCCACCTCTGCTGGTGCAGCCCCAGGGTAGATGACGGAAACCGAAATCATGTTGGAGTCGCTCTGCGGGAAAGTCTCGCGCTTCAGACTGCGCAAGGAGAGCAGGCCGAAGACGATCAGTGCGGCCAAGAACAAGTTGGCGGCAACAGGGTTGCGCGCAAACCAGGTGATGACGCCTTTTTGCTCTTCCGGATTCATTTCGAAGTGCTCTCAGCAGGGATGGCGATTTCCTGAATTTGCACCGGCAGGCTTGGGTCCACCGTCACCAATGGTGAGAGGCAGATGCGTTCACCGGCTGCGAGTCCTTGGTTGATGAAGGCGTGCTGCTTGTCTTGGCGGAGAATGTTGACCGGCCGCTGCTCCAATCTGTAGGTGGCGCTCTTCTCTTTGCTGTTCGCATCCAAATTCATCACCAGCACTTTGGCATTCTTGCGCAGGGCAGCGCGAGGAATGCGCACCACGTCGGTGAAAGTCTTTCCCTTGATGCCAGCCTTGACGAACATGCCCACCGTCAGCGGTGCTTGTTGCTGGCTGTCACCTCTGCCGTAAGGATCTTCAATCCTGGCAATGGCATGCACCATGCGGCTCTTGGCATCCAGTTCACCGGCGGTGCGGACGATGCGACCTTCCCACTGTTGCGGGACACCGGCAAAGTTTGCTGTCAGCACCACCGTTGGTAGTTGTGCTGTCGGACTGCCGGGCTTGTTGTTAGAGCCATGCAGGGGCAGATCCAGGTAATAGAGTTCCTCGTCTCTCAGTGGCAGGCGCACCTCCGCATCTTCAATGCTGTAGATCTGTGCCAAGGCGCTTCCCATGCCAACAAATTGTCCTTGGTCCACGGACTTGTTGCGCACCCGACCACGGAACGGTGCCAACAAGCGGCAGCGATCCAGGTCCAGCTTGGCCTTTTCCAAGCTGGCCATGGCAGCGCTACGGGAAGCGCGGGCCTCGGCGATCTGTGGTTCGCGCAGCACCAGGGGGGAAGGCTCTCCCTTGCCCAGGCTGCCCCATTCCTGGCGCGCAATTTCAGCCTCTGCCAATTCCATGGTCAGGGCCAACTCTGCCTGGGCCACCTGGGCTTCGCCACGGGTGACCTCAAGCCGGTAATCCCGGTCGTCCAATTGCACCAGGACATCGCCCTTGGCAAAGAAGCCGCCGGAGACCATGGCAGGGGAAACCTGCAGGGCCTTACCCGAGACTTCAGAAATGAGAGTGATCTCCAGTCTTGGGCTGACCGTCCCCTGGGTTTCCACGGTGAAGCTCAGGTCTTCAGCTTCCACCAGCATGCTGCGCACCAGGGTGGGTTTGATCTCTGGCTTTTGGATGACTACGTCATCCTTCATTTCCATGAGCCGCCAGGCCGCTAGGCCACCCAGCAACAATACAACGATGGGAGTGATGATTAGAAAGGTGAGTTTCACGGTTGCTCCTCCAAGTTTTCCTCTGAGCTTGTGTCTGCCTGGAAGCCTCCGCCCAGGGCCAGGTGTAAATCCACCCGCAGGTCAAGGCGTTGACGTTTGATGCCGAGCCATTGGCTTTCCAGATTCAATGCGGATCGTTGTGCGCTCAAAACGGTGATGAAATCTTCCAAGCCTTTGCGGTAGCGATCTTCCGAGAGATCGCGAGCGGCGATGGATTCCTTGCTGGCCTCGGCCAACAGCGACTCTCTGGTTGCCAGGTATTGTTCTGCGGCTAGAGCAGATTCCACTTCGCCGTAGGCGCGCAGGGCCAGGTTGGCCAATTCCGCCAAGGCCTGATCTTCGCGCACCACCGATAGGTTGATTTCGTTGCGCAGGCGTCCGCCTTGAAAAATGGGTTGGGTCAGGTTGGCCGCCAGGCTCCAGACAAAGAAGTCCGTATCCACCAGGTCCTCCAGCTCGGCAGTGGATGTCCCGGCAGAGCCGGTGAGGCTGATCCTGGGATAGAGGGCAGCTTTGGCTGCCTCGGTGCGATGGCCGGCTGCCACCAGTCGCAATTCAGCGGCGGCCAGATCCGGTCGCCGTTGCATGAGTTGGGCCGGCAAGCCTGCAGGTGCCGGACCGGTGATCACCGGCATCTGCTTGTCTTCTACAGTTTCGCCGTCGGGATACTGGCCCTGCAGGATTTGCAATTGTCGCCGTGCCCGGTCCAAGGACTCGCGCCAAAGTTCTTGCTGAGCCTTCGCCGTGGCCAGATTGGTGCGGGCCAGACGCAGATCCAGGGAAGAACGAATACCCCGTTGGAAACGACTTTCCACCTGTCGTTCCGTAACAGCAAAGCTCTGCACTGTGGTATTGGTAAGAGTCAATTGATGCTGGGCCTCAAGCAGAGCGAACCATGCCTTGGCGGCCTGCCCCGCCAGGGATTGTTGCAGCGCCCGTAGGTCTTGCATGGATGCCGAAAACTCGCTGACGGCTGCATCTTCGCCAGCCTTGATGCGGCCCCACAGGTCCAGCTCCCAGGAAGTGTTCAGGTTGACACCGTAGCTGGTGAAGGTTTGGCTAAGCACCGAGCCGCCACTGCCGGGAATGGGAAAGCCGATGAAGTTCTGCCGCTGCCGGTTCCAGCCGAAGCCAGCATCCAGACTGGGATAAAGATCGGCCCCGGCAATGTCTGCTTGGATGGCTGCCGCCGCGAGCCGGGCGTGGGCCGCGAATACATCAGGGTTGTGGTGCAAGGTCTGCAAGACGACCTGGTTCAGGGACTCGTCCTGGAAATCCTGCCACCAATCGCCGCGCACTTCGCCACTGGGGGAGGTGCCACTGGAAGAGGCGCCTGCCTGCCATTGTTCCGGCACTTTGGGCAGCAGCACCTCGGCTTCCATGGGTTGCATGGTGCTGCAGGCGAAGAGTAGCGGTAGGGCCAAGGTCAGCAGGGTGAGGAGCTTCATGGACACTGCTCCTGACTCTTTTGGGTGCTGGGCTTGGCTTGCAAGCCAGGCGCGCGCAGGCCGGCGGCGGCATATTGAATCATCTGCCTGGTGGTCTCCTGCACATCCTTGGGATCACACTGTCCCTGGGAGAAGTCCTTCAGGCTGAAAATGTCCGCCAGGGTGTGGGCCATGGAGCCAATCATGAAGTGGATGCGCCAGCTCATTTCGTGCTCTTGTAGGTGAGGGCAGGCATGGGCGAAGGCGGGGAAGAAGTTGGCAATGATGTCTTTGAACTGCGCCATGAACAGATTGCGAACCTTGTCACTAGCAGGCCGTTGAAGAAGGGGTGATTTGGAGATTGTCGATCCCGAGACATCCGTTTTCTGCCCCGGGATTCTTATGGCGGAAAATAATGGCAGTCATTGCGATCCAGCAAGCTGGTTGGGGCCAAACAGATCCACAAAGCTCATATACGCGGCTGAGGAAGCCCTCAAAGCCCCTCTGCAATCCCCTTGGCGTCCCAACTCCAAACAGGCTACGCATGATCGTGCCAAGATTGCGTGCAGCGACATGGACCACGTACCGCTTTTTGACATTCTCGATGCCGCGCAACCAAGTCCGGCGTGCACCGCCTGACCCACAGGTGTGCGCAAAGCTTCTCTCCACTCGTTCACTTCGTAAGCGCTGGAGCTTTTTGGATCGCGATCCTGCAACACGCCGACGGTTTGCTCGATAAGCATCCTGCCACGATTCTGGTTTGTCCGTCCACTTGCGGCGGTTCTGTGACCGCGGCTGTGGTATGTAAGAAAGTATCTCTCTCTCGCTTAGCCATGCCAGGGTTTCAACTTTGTGGTAGCCCTTGTCGGCGACAACTGCCTTGTATTGGTCATCTTGCTCAGCACTGATCAGCACCGCCTGAGCCTCAATGATTCCGTCTTTCAGTGCCTCGCTGTCAGCAGTATCTGCATGGTGGATCGTCGCGGAGACGATGATCTCGGAGTCAGTGTCCAGCGCGTGCTGTGCCTTGTAGGCAAGGTGGGTACGCCCATCCTTCATCTTCGCGATCCTGCTGTCGGGGTCTGAGGGCGACTCCCAGTCCTTGTTCGAGGTCTTCTTCCCACGGCGTTTGCGATCGAATCGCCGTAAGTCCTCCTCCGTTGGGACTTCGGCCCCTTCTTCTTTCGCAAGCTCGCGCACGTAGTCATTCCAGCCCTTGCCAGTATCCTTGCGCACAATGGACTTCATTGCAGCATTGGCTTCCAACGTCGTTGTGTCCACGGCCAGTGCCTTGCCCTTCACCATGCCCTTGGATTTGGCGATCTTGACCACGAATGCAAACACCTCTTCGTGCACTTCTACTGGCAGCCGTTTGCGGATCACGGTCAAGCTGGAGTGATCAGGGGTCATCTCTGTCAGCAAAAGCCCAAGGAATTGCTGGAGCGAGCGGCTGTCACTGCAGCGCCATGCAATCCCACGCTGTGAATCCACACCTTCGAAATAGCCGACCAGCAGCATCCGGAAGTAGACGCCTGGCGGAATTGAAGGGCGGCCGCCTTCCTTGTAGTAGGGCTCGCAAAGCGATTCGACATAGTGATCGAACTTCGCTTCGCTGAGAAGCTCATTCAGCTTCGCGTAAAACGGGTGCCCTGGAGATCGGGGAAGATTGGTCGTCGAGACCAAAAGTGCTTGCTGCTTGTCGCGTCGTTTGCCAAGTGCCATGAAATATCCACCTCCGTGATTGGGATATTATCCCTACGTACGTGGATTGGAGCACGGCTTAACTACTTGGAGTTTTTCAACGGCCTGCTAGGCTCTGAATGCAGGCGACCAACTAGTGGTATGACGCAGAATTAGTAGGCCTTTATATTAAGCCTCCCTACGCTTGCGGTGCGTAGGTATCGTTGGAGGCAAGACGATGCGCGTTGCAGTAGAGATTCAACTTACCAAGAGCGAGCGAAGCACCCTGACGAATTGGTCACGCAGTCGGAGAATTTCGGTGAGGCAAGCTCAGCGAGCCCGAATGATCCTTCTTGCCGCTGATGGCTACTCGAATGCGGATATAGCTGAGGAGATGAGGGTCAAGCGACACACTGTGGGGCGTTGGCGAAACCGCTTCAGCGAGCATCGCCTCACTGGTATAGAGAAGGACCTTCCTCGGGGAGGTCGTCCCCGTGCGAACGAGGAAGTTGAGAGTGAGATCATCCGCATGACTACGCAAGAGATCCCCGCGAACGCGACACACTGGAGCACGCGACTCCTTGCAGAGGAGATGGGAATCACGCAGTCGATGGTCCACCGCACATGGAAGGCCAACGGTCTGAAACCTCACTTGGTGAAGACGTTCAAGGTCAGCAACGATTCTCGGTTCGAAGAGAAGCTGCGCGATGTGGTAGGTCTCTACCTGAATCCACCCGAGAATGCACTCGTCTTTAGCGCGGACGAAAAGACGTCAATTCAGGCTCTCGATCGGCCCCAGAAGAGCCTTCCACTGGTCAAGGGTCGATGCGGCACGATGACTCATGACTACAAGAGGAACGGAACAACCACCTTGTTCGCCGCGATCGAGTTGGGTCACGGCGAAGTGATCGCAACCTGCATGAAGCGACATCGACATCAGGAGTGGATCAAGTTCCTGAGAATGATCGACGAGCAAACTCCAGCTGAACTCGATCTGCACGTCATCGCCGACAACTACGCCACACACAAGCATGAGAAGGTTAAGCGGTGGCTGAAGCGCCATCCGCGATTCCACATGCACTTCATCCCGACAAGCAGCTCGTGGCTCAATATCGTGGAGGGGTTTTTCCGCAATCTTGATCAAAAACGCCTGAAGCGCGACGCGTTTCGCAGCGTCCCTCAACTCAAGAAAGCAATCATGGACTACATCGATAACCACAACGACGATCCGAAGCCGATTGTTTGGACCAAGGCCGCCGACGAGATCCTCGAAAAAGTCGGTCGCGCACGCGCTGCACTGAAAATGCCCCAACAGAGCGCATCACACCACTAGCTCTAAATCAACAGTATTCCCATTCTCAGTTAGTGAAAAGAACGCTGTGAATGGCTATGCGTATTTCATGCTTCCTAATTCCGGAAGGCCATTGACTATTTCTGCTAATACCAAAAGCTCCTTTTCAATGCTTAGGCTTATATTGAATTCAGCATCAGGGAGTGACGTAGAAAACATTGAAAGTCTCGATATTCCGATTCCTGATGTTACATCAATTATTGGCCATGTTGTAAGTGGTGATGGTTTTCCTGTTCCAGGTCTTACTTTTAACGTTTTTCCCACAAACGTTTCTTTTAGCACATTGATACCTGAAAATCAGGATACATTACATTCTGGGGTATGGTTAGAGGCTGTTGATTCTCAAACTGCAATTTCCAAATTATCCAAGTATAGTGTCAATCTTGTTACTACTGATAGTGAGGGAAGATTTGAATTGTCAGTGCCCAGGGTTCCAACAAAATGGCGTTTTTCGGTTCTCCTAAAGGAGTTGTAGGTCTGGAAGCCTGACTCCACCACAGCAGAGGAAGATGGTAGCGATTAGTGGGGCTGCGCTATGGAAGCCGTAAGCGCGATGGCTGAGGAGGCGAATCTTGTTGTTCATGCCTTCCGCCAGGCCATTTGTGAATCGTTCCTTGAAGAGGGCCTGGATCCCGCCGAGGTGTTTGCGGACCGTCTTGCCGAGTTTGACAAATGGCTTGAGTCGAGATCGTGCTGCCCAGGCCATCCAACCATCAAGAGCCAGATTTGAATCTTTGATGCTGCCACGCAGGATGTCGAGCAGAGTCTCCTTGAGCAGGTAGGCGCGCCCAAGAGGTTGCTCGGGGCGAAGATGACCAATGGTGCTCATGTGCTTATCGGTTGCGTTTTCTTGGCGGTGCAGGAGTGCCCACATTGTTCCCTTGATTGCCTTCTTGGCATCGGGATGAGCGGCGTTTCGCATGAGTTCGCGCCGGACCTCATTGAGAGCTTCGTTGGCCAACTTGGCAATGTGGAAGTGATCAAAAACGATCTGTGCATTTGGGAGGCTTTCCTCTGCCGCTTTGCGGTAAGAAGCCGACATATCCATGGTGGCGATTTCAATGCGCTCACAAACATCAGCTCCGATCTCGGTAAAAAAACTCTTGAGTACATCGGCACTCTTGCCCTCGGCGACCCAGATAACCCTTCTCTGGTCGTGGTCGGTGACCACCGTCAGGTAGCGGTGGCGCTTGCGGAAGCTGATTTCGTCCACAGCAATGCGACGCAGACCATCGAAGCGGTTTGGGTCAAGGTGCTCGCTGACGACACGCTCTGCGATTGCTCCTACGGTCACCCACGAAATCCCAGTCAGCCTGGCGACGGCCGTTACGTTTGTCTGTTGCGCCAGCAGGACGACCACATCCTCGAAGGGCTTAGTGAAGTCACTGCCATGCCTGGCCCAGGGGACCGCCTCGGTCACGACTACATTGCATTTCTTGCACCGCAAACGCCGGATTTCGCCCTCCAGGTAGACCTCATGGCCCCAGATTCCCATGTGCCTCCATCGCCGCTTTCGTTTGGATTCTCGGCCACGCTTGCGCTTGCCACAGTGTGGGCAGGTCAGCAGCTGGAATGTTCGGTGGACACTGAGAATCATCTCACCGTCTTGAAATTGGGCCCCGGTAACCCGGAGCCCCTGGAGATTGAGGAGCTTGTTGAGTAGGGTGGTGATGCGCACTGATGCGACCTCGTGAACAGAGTCCGTCGCGTCGAGAGCCTCTAACAGGCCGTTGAAGAAGGGGTGATTTGGAGATTGTCGATCCCGAGACATCCGTTTTCTGCCCCGGGATTCTTATGGCGGAAAATAATGGCAGTCATTGCGATCCAGCAAGCTGGTTGGGGCCAAACAGATCCACAAAGCTCATATACGCGGCTGAGGAAGCCCTCAAAGCCCCTCTGCAATCCCCTTGGCGTCCCAACTCCAAACAGGCTACGCATGATCGTGCCAAGATTGCGTGCAGCGACATGGACCACGTACCGCTTTTTGACATTCTCGATGCCGCGCAACCAAGTCCGGCGTGCACCGCCTGACCCACAGGTGTGCGCAAAGCTTCTCTCCACTCGTTCACTTCGTAAGCGCTGGAGCTTTTTGGATCGCGATCCTGCAACACGCCGACGGTTTGCTCGATAAGCATCCTGCCACGATTCTGGTTTGTCCGTCCACTTGCGGCGGTTCTGTGACCGCGGCTGTGGTATGTAAGAAAGTATCTCTCTCTCGCTTAGCCATGCCAGGGTTTCAACTTTGTGGTAGCCCTTGTCGGCGACAACTGCCTTGTATTGGTCATCTTGCTCAGCACTGATCAGCACCGCCTGAGCCTCAATGATTCCGTCTTTCAGTGCCTCGCTGTCAGCAGTATCTGCATGGTGGATCGTCGCGGAGACGATGATCTCGGAGTCAGTGTCCAGCGCGTGCTGTGCCTTGTAGGCAAGGTGGGTACGCCCATCCTTCATCTTCGCGATCCTGCTGTCGGGGTCTGAGGGCGACTCCCAGTCCTTGTTCGAGGTCTTCTTCCCACGGCGTTTGCGATCGAATCGCCGTAAGTCCTCCTCCGTTGGGACTTCGGCCCCTTCTTCTTTCGCAAGCTCGCGCACGTAGTCATTCCAGCCCTTGCCAGTATCCTTGCGCACAATGGACTTCATTGCAGCATTGGCTTCCAACGTCGTTGTGTCCACGGCCAGTGCCTTGCCCTTCACCATGCCCTTGGATTTGGCGATCTTGACCACGAATGCAAACACCTCTTCGTGCACTTCTACTGGCAGCCGTTTGCGGATCACGGTCAAGCTGGAGTGATCAGGGGTCATCTCTGTCAGCAAAAGCCCAAGGAATTGCTGGAGCGAGCGGCTGTCACTGCAGCGCCATGCAATCCCACGCTGTGAATCCACACCTTCGAAATAGCCGACCAGCAGCATCCGGAAGTAGACGCCTGGCGGAATTGAAGGGCGGCCGCCTTCCTTGTAGTAGGGCTCGCAAAGCGATTCGACATAGTGATCGAACTTCGCTTCGCTGAGAAGCTCATTCAGCTTCGCGTAAAACGGGTGCCCTGGAGATCGGGGAAGATTGGTCGTCGAGACCAAAAGTGCTTGCTGCTTGTCGCGTCGTTTGCCAAGTGCCATGAAATATCCACCTCCGTGATTGGGATATTATCCCTACGTACGTGGATTGGAGCACGGCTTAACTACTTGGAGTTTTTCAACGGCCTGCTAAGCATGCTCGACGCAGTCAGTGCGCAATTTCTATGTACGCTTGGCTCTGCGCAACCAACTTTTCAACTCTGTGCCGCAAGCCTCGGTGCCATAAAGGCCAAGCTCGCTCCGCTCGTGGCCTACGGCCAGCCTTGACAGCCCCTACGGCTCACGGCCCTTTCCTGAGATGCCAAACCGCCAGGGCGGCTTGGCACTCTGCCACTGCCTCCAAGGATGGGCTACAGCCTGTACCGGGAATCCACCGGGTCTCAGATGCAGCTACCCGCGCTCTCCATTGCGTATTCATGGCCGCTAGGCGAAATCAGCACCCGGGAGGACCTACACTTGCTTTAGGAGAGGCCGTTTTTCTGGTAGGAATATAAAGTATAGGCAATTGGGTATAGTGAATATTGAAAAATCTTTAGTCGTTGAGGATGTTCCTATCAACAAAATCAAGATAATTGCTGAATCGAATTGAGTAGTCCTTTTCTAATAATTTATCTAATCCTCTTTGGAGTTGCTCTATAATTCCTGCCAGGTTGTGTGAGGCTTGAACGTTGTGCTTAATGTTTTAATATTTCTTCACAGGTTATCTTGCAGCCTCTGTTAGATCCTGGCAAATCGAGCCAGCTCATTCACGTTCAACCGGCGGACTCTCTACTCTCTACTCTCTACTCAGGGTTGAACTATCACTGATCAGCGTAGTCCTCAGCACGTCGCATCAGGGTGCTCGGTTTGGTGCCGAGTGCTTGGCATATTCTGAGAACCGTTTTGACCGTGGGGTTCCTCACAGCCCTCTCCACGCCGCTGATATAGGTTCGATCCAACCCAGATTCAAAACTGAGATCTTCCTGTGAGAGTCCCTGCTTTTCTCGGGTTTGACGGATGGCTTGGCCAAAAGCTACCAGATAGGCGCTTGTCTTCTTGTCTGCGGATGCCACAAAACAAGCGTCCTTGAGTGAAGATCATCGGACCACGGAATATAAGTCACAATTCCCCTAAGGCGGCAAACCTTAAAAGACGACTATAAGTCACATTCAATTGCCTTGCTTGTCGTAGCTTTTTGGGCTGCGAGGCGGGCTAGAGGTATGCCATGAACAAAGCTACCATTGCCCTTGCGGCCCTATCCCTCGCCGTCCTTTCTACTTCCTGCACCATCACTGATGGTCCTGCCAGACGGAATCCAGAAGCAGTTCTTGTCCAAGTTGGCCTCACCGGAGGGCGCCTGGACAGCGATGCTGACTCACCACCCAGCGGTAATGTAGATGCTTACGGCTACAGCCTGGGTGGCAGGTTCCAGATCAGTAAAAGATCTCCTGATTTCCCTATTGAGATCGGTCTTCGTATCGGCGTTGTCCATAAGGACGTGGACAAACGATCAGGTGGGCCCCTCAGGCTTGATGCTGAAGGCATTGAAGCTTCCATTGCGCCAACGATGCGCTACTGGATTCCGCGCATTGAAGGGTCAGTTCGTCCTTATGTGGAAGGATTCGTTGGCTACGGCCACACCTGGGGCAAGGCAACCTACTCTGACAGCCTGACTTCAGCGCGTGATCGTTCTGATGGCGGTGGACTCTTCGTCGGTGGGGGAGTTGGGTTCGAGGTGCTACTTTCCGAAGACCTGTTTCTCAACCTTGGTGCTGAATTCACTCATAGCGACTACGACATTGGTGTCTTTGATCTGAATGATGATGCCATTACCGGGTTCCTGAGCATTGGCACGACGTTCTGAGCAAGCAGATCAAATACTGCCAAGTTGCTCAAGCCTCACCGGCAATGCCCATCGTGGTGCTGCATCGGTGCTGTCCTTGATCAACCAGAATTCGATTTCCATCCCAAACTGCTCCAGCAGTCCAACCAGGTCATCGATTCGCAACTCCACCAAGCGGCCCTGTGGCCTGCTTCCATTGAGTCCACGCACTTCAATCGGAGCGCGGATCCAATGGCCATCATCGACCTTTGACGCAGTCTGTGATCGCTGAGACAGTTCCTGCCAGTCCTTGCTGGTTTCCAAGGCGTTTAGGTTCATGTCCACATTCCAGTCCTGTGGCAGACTGCGCTGAGCCTTGTCGGCGACCTTCTTCGCCCCGTTGATTACGGCAGAAGTTTCCCCTGCGATCTTCTTGAGACGGTCTTGTTCGTTCAAATCATCGGCCAGCTGTTCCACTTCGTCCGCGATCTCTGGGTAGATCCAAGACGACTTCCGCATCTTGGCAGCAGACTTCCGGCACCTGATCGCCTGTGGGGTGGATCTTTTAGGCTCCACAATCTCTCGGATCTCCAGATCCTCAATCAACCTCGCTGTCTCTGCACTTGTCTCTTGCAGCTCGACAAGCAGGTTATGTCGGACCTTGTGCCGAACCGTTCCCTTGTTCCGGAAGGGTTGTGGATCCCACTCGCCATCTTCGCCCTGAGCGAACCTCGGTTGCCATTCCATATGTAGTTCGGGGAGCACAATCCGTGGCTCGCGGCGGATCATCTCCAGTAGCTTCTCTGGGTCTCTTGGTAGACTGGTGAGCACCTTGCGGAAGACTGGCTGCACCTTCGCTCTTGCCATCACCCGTGCCGTCTGGCAGCCGGGAGGTAGGTGAATGTGATTTCTACGCTTTGCGATGTAGCGGTCAGCTTTCCGGCAGTCCTCAAAAGCTTCGGGGACAGGGCAGCCGGGAATCTTAATGGCGTAGGGCGGCAAGCCATCCTGCTTTGTGGCTGGATGGAAGATGATGAAGCTGCCGTCTGGTTTGAACTGGGATTTCTTGCGCCTGGCTACTGGTGGCTTGGGTTTCTGCTGAGCAGCTTGGGCGGTCTCCTCCCTGGCAACCTGTTCGGTGATGGCCCTCTCAATCTCCATGGACCGAGCCAGGGCAGCTTGCAGAGCCGTCCCCAGGTGAAAGTGCGCCTTGTAGCGGGTGACCGTGGGAGTCTTCTCCAGGCTGTCGCCTTTGTAGAGGGCGATCACCGTCGGGATGAGTCGATTGACGGCCATAAGGCGGCAGATTTCTTCCTGGGTGGCCAAGCGAACCCAGGGTCCCTTGTTGCCATTTTCCGGCCTGGGATTCTCAACGGTCACCAGACGGCCACACATCGTCAAGGCGGCGTATCGGTTCCCATCCAGCCACAGAGGAGGAGAGGCACTCAGAGGCTGCCCCCTGGGCTTGCCACGTTTCTTTAGCTTGTCCTGTTGGGAATGGATGAACTCGGACATGGGCCGGGCTGAGTTGGTGGCTTGTTTGGAGTCGCCGGGCCGCAGTAGGGAGGGGACCAGGATCTTTGGCGGTGTGTTGTTGCAGGGTGGTATCACTCCAACCGGCTCCCTTCGAGTCCAGATGTAGTTGGATTCACGGTTTGGTAGCGGAGTTCCTATGGGCCAATAGCCATTTCCACAGAGCATGACTGGAGTTGTTTGTCTCGGATCCATGCCTGCATTCTACGTCGGGAGACTGAGTGCGAGCTGCTTGGCTTTGAGGAATGGTTGAGCGATTGATGTCCAATAATGTCCACTTGCCCCAAGTTTTGCTCGGCACCCTCCCGCCCTGGAAGGTGGTTGCCGGTTGTGTCCATGGACATCAAAAACGGTTCTCCTAAAGGAGTTGTAGGTCTGGAAGCCTGACTCCACCACAGCAGAGGAAGATGGTAGCGATTAGTGGGGCTGCGCTATGGAAGCCGTAAGCGCGATGGCTGAGGAGGCGAATCTTGTTGTTCATGCCTTCCGCCAGGCCATTTGTGAATCGTTCCTTGAAGAGGGCCTGGATCCCGCCGAGGTGTTTGCGGACCGTCTTGCCGAGTTTGACAAATGGCTTGAGTCGAGATCGTGCTGCCCAGGCCATCCAACCATCAAGAGCCAGATTTGAATCTTTGATGCTGCCACGCAGGATGTCGAGCAGAGTCTCCTTGAGCAGGTAGGCGCGCCCAAGAGGTTGCTCGGGGCGAAGATGACCAATGGTGCTCATGTGCTTATCGGTTGCGTTTTCTTGGCGGTGCAGGAGTGCCCACATTGTTCCCTTGATTGCCTTCTTGGCATCGGGATGAGCGGCGTTTCGCATGAGTTCGCGCCGGACCTCATTGAGAGCTTCGTTGGCCAACTTGGCAATGTGGAAGTGATCAAAAACGATCTGTGCATTTGGGAGGCTTTCCTCTGCCGCTTTGCGGTAAGAAGCCGACATATCCATGGTGGCGATTTCAATGCGCTCACAAACATCAGCTCCGATCTCGGTAAAAAAACTCTTGAGTACATCGGCACTCTTGCCCTCGGCGACCCAGATAACCCTTCTCTGGTCGTGGTCGGTGACCACCGTCAGGTAGCGGTGGCGCTTGCGGAAGCTGATTTCGTCCACAGCAATGCGACGCAGACCATCGAAGCGGTTTGGGTCAAGGTGCTCGCTGACGACACGCTCTGCGATTGCTCCTACGGTCACCCACGAAATCCCAGTCAGCCTGGCGACGGCCGTTACGTTTGTCTGTTGCGCCAGCAGGACGACCACATCCTCGAAGGGCTTAGTGAAGTCACTGCCATGCCTGGCCCAGGGGACCGCCTCGGTCACGACTACATTGCATTTCTTGCACCGCAAACGCCGGATTTCGCCCTCCAGGTAGACCTCATGGCCCCAGATTCCCATGTGCCTCCATCGCCGCTTTCGTTTGGATTCTCGGCCACGCTTGCGCTTGCCACAGTGTGGGCAGGTCAGCAGCTGGAATGTTCGGTGGACACTGAGAATCATCTCACCGTCTTGAAATTGGGCCCCGGTAACCCGGAGCCCCTGGAGATTGAGGAGCTTGTTGAGTAGGGTGGTGATGCGCACTGATGCGACCTCGTGAACAGAGTCCGTCGCGTCGAGAGCCTCTAAGCATGCTCGACGCAGTCAGTGCGCAATTTCTATGTACGCTTGGCTCTGCGCAACCAACTTTTCAACTCTGTGCCGCAAGCCTCGGTGCCATAAAGGCCAAGCTCGCTCCGCTCGTGGCCTACGGCCAGCCTTGACAGCCCCTACGGCTCACGGCCCTTTCCTGAGATGCCAAACCGCCAGGGCGGCTTGGCACTCTGCCACTGCCTCCAAGGATGGGCTACAGCCTGTACCGGGAATCCACCGGGTCTCAGATGCAGCTACCCGCGCTCTCCATTGCGTATTCATGGCCGCTAGGCGAAATCAGCACCCGGGAGGACCTACACTTGCTTTAGGAGAGGCTCAAAAACGGGGTTGGACACTGTAAGTCCTGCTTTTTAGTGCCCAGTATGCCCAACTTGCACAGTTTGCTCATTTGCGATAAGGTGCAGATTCAGCACCACTTCGGAGTGTTGAGCCGTGCTTTTGTCTCAAGCAAAATCGGGCTTACACGGAGGAAGTCGGCGGTTCGAGCCCGTCATCGCCCACCATTGTTTCTCCGATTAGTTCACCAAGTTTGGTGAGCCTGCCATGTGGAAGTTGCAGTAGTGCGCGGAGAGGTGGGGAGGAGGGATAGTTACCCGCAAGGCTTTTTCCATGGTCTGGATAGTAATCATCCTATTCCGCTGATTCGCCAGCTTCAGGGGGTTGCACATTTGGGGCTCGCTTCCAGGCGTCCTTTGGCGAGTCCCGCCAGGCCATCCACCCCAGTGGCAGGTCAGCAACTTCCATCACTGTGGGGTCGAGTTTGACAACTCTTTCCAGTGCAACAACCATGGCTTCGCTGGTCTCGGTTGTTGTCCCACACATGAATTGCCAAGAGCCATCGTCTTCGTCGTGGAATATCCAGAGGATGGGAAGTCCGCCTTGGAAGACGGGCTTGGTGCTAATGGCAGCGGTGTTCTTTGCGTCCTCGTACGGCCAGTCGCTCTTCATGGCGCAGGATTATCGCCTGGTGCTGCTTCGCTTGCGACCATTGCCCATCCAATTCTTCAGGCCAAGCATGCTGAGGCGAAGAGAACCTGGGGCTTCGAACTTTTCCAGGGCTACGAGAGTGGGGGACAGCGGGGGCAGGTAGGAGAAGGTCAGTTGCCGGAAACTGGTCAGGATCCAGAGCCACAGGGCGACGGTGATTTCCATCCACAGGATCGAGGTGATCATCCAAAGGCTGGCGTCGATGCTGCGACTGGCTTGCTGGTCATCACACCACTGCTGAAATTGCTCTAGAGTTTGGTTTGGACCTGGATCTGGTGGTGTGTCCGGGAAACCAATGGAGTACAGAAGCCATAGGTGGATGGCGACAGCGCAACCATAGAGAGCGAAGTAAACCCAGTACCAGAGTGGGGAATGAAAGCGCGCTGCCAGGTTCCTTACTCGCCTTGCTTCCTTTCTGCCTCTCATGCCATTGCCACCAAAACCAAGTCGCTTTGCGACTTTGGGCCCTTTCTATTTTGAGTTTCCCCATCCTACATAAGACTGAGGACTCAAGGCCATTGGCGAATGGGTTTCCGTGTCGAAGCTCGACTAATGCCGCCGGCCGTAATCGGACTAGTTGGCACCGTCCAAATCATTCTCTTCGGCTTGGCCAACAAACGAGGTTTTAACGCTTTCGCGTGTCATCACCACAAGAGTAAAGATGCCCAGTGCTGTGCCGAGGGGCATGAACAGGCATTCGGCCCCAGCAATGAACAAGCAGAACGCATAGCAACTTCTTTTTGCCAGACATCTGCCCGCGGCAAAGACCAGAGCTGCCATCTCCCCCCTTATGGCGGGTCGTCATGGATGGCGTCTTCGATTAATGTAGCCCGCGTCGCCTGGCGCCGAAATGACGGACTTTGGAGCTGGGCCCCGATTTTTGGTGACCACTGATTCTGACTGGGCTATCTGCCCCGAAGGGTCGCCTCCCTCCACCTTCCGTCCCAAACATTTGAGGTCTGTTATGAGACTGCTGCCTGTCTTGGGAATTGTTCTATCTACCCCCCTGTTCCTCTGTCTGACTCCTGTCCTGTCCGCTCAGCAACCTGGTTTGTTGACCGACATCAATCAGGTGCCGGTGAACGAGTCTTCCTGGCCAGGCCAACTCACCGGTATCGGTGCGGATGTGTTCCTGGTGGCCGATGGCCCTTCCGGGCGGGAGCCTTATGTCACCACGGGTTTGGCCGGCAGCTTGGTGCTGCTGGCGGACATCAAGCCTGGCTCTGGCAGTTCGGATCCCGCAGAACTGACTGCCGTGGGCAACCGCCTGTTCTTCACCGCCGATGACGGGGTGAATGGTCGGGAGTTGTGGAGCAGTCAGGTTGGTTCGGGCAGCGCCGCACTGGTCATCGACCTTTGGCCTGGAGGGAGCGGCAGCCAACCCAGTCAGCTCACTGCCTTTGCCGGCAAGCTGTTTTACCAGGCTCGCGCTGCCAGTGGTGGCCTTGAGCTGTACATGAGTGATGGCACCGGTGCCGGCACAGTCCTGGTGAAGGACATCAACTCTAGCTCGGCCCAGGCAGGCTCCTTTCCCGTAGCCTTGACCGTGATGGGCAGCAACCTGTTCTTTCAAGCAACGGACGGTGCTAGTGGTTTGGAGTTGTGGAAGAGTGATGGAACTGCGGTGGGCACGGTTCTGGTCAAGGACATCGAAGCCGGCTCCGGCCATGCCAACGTGAGTCAGCTGCGGGCCGTGGGTTCCACCCTGTTCTTCACCGCCATCACTACAGCGAATGGTCAGGAATTGTGGAAGAGCGACGGCACGGCAGCGGGCACCGTCCTGGTAAAGGACATCATCCCCGGCCCAGGAAGTAATTTTTTCCGGCAGATGACGGTCATGGGCAACCAAGTGTTCTTCACCATCAAGGATGGCAGTACGGGGCGTGAGCTGTGGAAAAGCGATGGTACGGCGGCGGGTACGGTGTTGGTGCAGGACATCTTTGCTGGCACTGGCGACGGCAATCCGGAAGAACTCACCGTGGTGGGCAACACCCTGTTCTTCCGCGCCAACGATGGTGGCACTCCACCCAACAACAATCTGATCAACATTGAGCTGTGGAAGAGCGATGGCACTGCTGCTGGTACGGTGTTGGTGAAGGACATCTTCACCGGGCCAGCGGACTTCAGTTCCGTGCCATCCAACCTGGCTGCAGCTGGCAACGAACTCTACTTCAATGCCACTACTGGATTGGAAGGGCGAGAGTTGTGGAAGAGTGATGGCACGACGGCGGGTACTCTGTTGGTGAAGGACATCAACCAGAGTGGCCGTTTCTTTGGCGATTCCAATCCCAGTGGCATGTTGCTTGGTGGGCTCAATAGCGAGGTGCTGTTTGCTGCCAATGATGGTATGCATGGGGTGGAGCTGTGGACCAGCGATGGCAGCACTGGGGGAACTGTGCTGCTGGATGACATCCTGCCGGCGCAGGCGGGCTTCACCCTGAATGCGGATCCCAAGGACTTCGTTTCCCTGGGCAATCGTGTTTTCTTCACCGCCGATGATGGGGTGCAGGGACGAGAGCTGTGGCTGACCAATGGTAGCACTCTGGGTACCAACCTGCTGGCGGACATCCTGCCCGGCGCAAATGGCAGCGATCCCAAAGACCTTACTGCTGTGGGTGACACCTTGTTGTTCACTGCCCTGGCCAGCGGCACCGGTCGGGAGTTGTGGAAGAGCGATGGCACGGCGGCGGGCACGGTGCAGGTTCGCGACATTTGGCCCGGCCCGGATTCGTCTGCGCCTTCTGGCCTGGTGGCCATGAACAACCGCCTTTACCTGGCCGCTTTTGCGCCGGGAACTGGCGTGGAGTTGCTGGCGAGCGATGGGACAGCAGCAGGCACGGTCTTGGTAAAGGATATCAACCTTGGACCTGCCAGTTCGGGAGCTTCGCTGTTGACGGTAGTGGGCAACAGCCTGTTCTTCGTTGCCGATGATGGCAATGCCGGTTTTGAACTCTGGCAGAGCGATGGCAGTACTGCCGGCACGGCAATGGTCAGCGACATCGTACCTGGGGCGTCGGGTTCCCTGCCCAATGGCTTGGTGGCTGTGAAGGATCGGCTGTTCTTCACCGCGCAGGATGCCAATCTTGGCCAAGAGCTTTGGCTCAGTGATGGTACGGCGGCGGGCACCCAGATGGTGCTGGACATTGCGCCAGGCCTGCGGAGTTCGGCGCCTTTGCATTTGACCAGGATGCACGATGTCTTGTTCTTTGCCGCCAACGACGGGGTGAATGGAATGGAGCTGTGGCGCAGTGACGGCACGGCGGTGGGCACCACCCTGGTCAAGGACCTGAGAGTTGGTTCCATTGGTTCGCGACCCAACGCCTTGACGGCAGCGGCGGGGAAGTTGTTCTTCACCACCTTGGACCAGACAGTGGGGACCGAGCTTTGGTGTACTGATGGCACCCCTGCGGGCACCACCCTGGTGCAAGACATTGCGCCTGGTTTGCCAGGTTCCTTTCCCTTCAATCTTCTAGCTGTAGGCCAGCGGCAGCTGTTCTTTTCCGCCACCAATGGCGTCAATGGCATTGAGCTGTGGCGTACTGATGCAACCAGTGCGGGCACCAACATGGTGGCGGACCTGTTGCCCGGTGTCGCCTCATCACTTCCAGGGCCGATGGTCATGCTGCGTGGGCGCCTGATGTTTGCCGCCAGCCACGCAGCCAAAGGCAAGGAACTCTGGCTCTTGGATCCCGGTGCCACTACGGAGTCCATGGGGCCAGGTTGCAATGCGGCGGGTCTGGCGCCGCGCATCCAGGCTCCTGATCCAGTCTTGGGTCAAAGCCTGACCCTGCATCTGGATCGAGGCCGGCCCTTGCACATGGGCATGCTGCTCATCGGTTCGGCGGCGACGCGGCCGGTGTCGGTGGCGGGCTGCAACCTCTACATGGATGTCTTTGCCAACTTCGTACCCATTGGTTTTGCCGCCAATGCCCTGGGCGAATGGGATTTCATGCAGACCATCCCCAATTCTCCAGCCCTCATGGGTGTACGCCATGCGGTGCAGGCAGGAGTGGGACCTACTGGCACAGCGCCCTTGGCAACGGACCTGAGCAATGGGCTGTTGATGACGCAAGGCAACTAGTGAAATTAGAAGCCCAACACGCCGGAGATGGTGCTGGCGAAAGTTCAGTGCTTCCGCAATCCTTGCAAGCCACCTCGGTGGCAGGATGCGGAACGATCAACAAGAACATAGTCAGGTAGCAAATCTACAAGTGACCGCCAGCTTCGCCCTGCGGCGTATGGATGCCTGGGTGTTGGGCTTGCTGGTATTGGCGACCGGTGTGCTGCAGGTCTACTGCGCCCGCACCTGGCATCTTGGCTATGACGAGTTCTGGCACATCTTCTTTGGCGAAGTCGAACCCTTCAGCAAGTTCCTGAAGGAAGTCATGCGGGATCCGCACCCGCCCTTGCACTACCTCATCCTGCGGCCCTTGGTGGATATAGGCTACGACCCCATCTGGCCGCGGCTGGCCTCCATCATCCCGGCGCTACTGCAGATACCTCTACTGTTCCTCGTCTTGCGTCGCCTGGCTACCAGCCGCGCCTTGGCCTTTCTGGGTTGCTTCTTTTTGGCTTCGTCCTTTGCCTACACCAACATGGCGGTGGCGGTGCGGGCCTACAGTCTGATGAGCTTGTTTGTGCTCACGGCTTTTTGGGCCTTGCTGGGCATGTTGGATCCGCAAAGGCCAGCAGCAAGAGGAAGGATAGCCCTGTTCCTGGTGGCTAGCGCCATTGCCTTTGGTCTGAACTACTCGGTGGGGCTGGTGTTGGCCGCCATGTTTGCGGCGGTGCTGGTGGTGACCCGCTTGGACCTGGGGCTGTACCGGTCTTGGTGGCGGAGCCTGCGTTGGCCGGAGCTCTGCTTTGCCCTGTGCTCCATGGCTGCGGTGGTGGCCTACTACAAGTACACCATGAGCCGCATCGAAGTGGGCTTCAGTCATTTGGGGCGACACTACCTGGCGGAGGGTGAGTCGGTGGTGGACTTTGCCCTGCGCGGGACGGCATATCTGCTGCAGAGCTTTTCCCCCTTGGACCTGCAGCCTGAATCGGTGCCGGGATCCTGGAAGGTGATCTTAGTGGGAGCCCTGTTGTTGGTGCCCCTGTTGCTCTTGCCCCGCTACCTGCGCCGGGTTTCTGCGGGCTGGCATCCTGGCCGAGCAACTGTCATCCTGATCATGCTCATGCTTTGGGCCGTACTGTTGCTCTTGGGTAGCAAGGGTATCTATCCCTTTGGTGGTCGACCAAGGCACCAGTACATCCTCTTTCCCTTCATGCTGATGTTTGCCGTGCTGGCCTTGGACGAAGTCCATGCTGGCTTGCGCAGTCGCGGCTTGCGGGGAACTTTCATTGGCCTTGCCTTGGTAGTGGCGGGGGGTTCTTCCCTGCTGGCTTTCCAGGGTCCTGACCTGGATGACTTCCCGACGGATAGCGAGGTGGTGTTTGCGGAAGAGGCGGCGGAATTGTGGCGGCTGACCGAGGCGGGTGATGCGGTGTACTTCCGCGAGTTCTGCATGTTTGGTCTCTATGGCCGTACCCGGCACCAAGGCTGGCAGTTCCAGAAGACCTGGCTGGATGGCCTGGATGAGTTTGAGGTGGGGGAAGGAAATGGCAGGCGGCTGCTGTTTCGCGATCACTTCCGCTGGGTGATCCCGCAGCCGGTGGACGAGGAATTTTTGCTGCGCCTGTGGCAGCTCATGCAGCAGGCTGGATTGGCAAAATTGTGGGTGTTCGACCAGCAGCAAAAGGCCTCGGCGGACTTGTTGCAGCGTCGGCAGCGCTGGCAGAAACTGGAAGCCTTGGCCGAGTCATTAGAAATGTCAGTGCGAGCGGTGCAGTACGGCAGCAAGGGACGGATGTTTCAGGTACAACTGCGCTGACATGATCATCGAGAAAAGCATGAGTCCGGACTGGCTGTCCAATACATGGTTGGTTGCGGACCAGCCCGGTGGGCATGCGGTGCTCATCGACACCGGTGGGCCCACAGCGCCGATCCTGCAGAAGATCCAGGAGCACGACTGACTCTGAGCCATGTGCTCTGCACCCACCATCACCTGGATCACGTGCAGTTCAACCAGGAGTATCAGGAGCGTTTCGGCTGTCCCATCTGTGGCCATGCCGCCGAAGAAGAGTTGTTCGGTGGTTTGGATCAGCGCTTGCAACATGATGAGGAATTGGTGACCGGCGCCCTGCACATTCGCGCCCTGCACATTCCTGGGCACACCCTGGGGCAGTTGGCCTTCCTGGTGAACGAAGAGCGGGTGTTCACTGGTGACACTCTTTTCCGACGCAGCGTTGGCGGTACCCGCGCACCGGGCCATGGTAGTTTTGCCCAGATCCAGCATTCGTTGATGGAGGTGCTGATGAAGCTGCCCAAGGAAACGGTGGTGCACCCCGGCCATACTGAGCCCAGCAGCATTGGCGAGGAGTGGGAAGAGAATCCTTTCATCCGCATGTGGCGCGGCTTGGATCAGCCCCTGGCCCAGGACTGCAGCGTCTTCGGTGAGCCGGCCACCCTGCTGTTGGAGGCGGTGGATTACGACGGGGGCAGCAAGTGTTGGGTGCAGTTCAAGGAAAGCCAGGAGATGGATCTGGTGCCTGGGTCCAAGGTGAAAGTTGTCTGATGCAAATTCTACTTCGTTACTCCCTGCCCTTGTTGTTGCTGGCAGCATGTCAAAACTCCGAGCAGCCAGCGCCAGAGTCCAGCCTGGCGGAGAGTCAGAGCCAGTGGGCCGCTTACCTGGAAAAGCTGGAAAAGGATTTTCCCAGGGTGTCGCACATGAGCGCGGAGACTTTGGCGAGGAAGCTGCCGGAAGTTGCTGCTGGGCAGACTTTGTTGGTGGATGTGCGTCGGCCCGATGAGTTTGCCGTCAGCCGTATACCTGGTGCGGTGCATGTTCCCGAAGGCAAGGGTTTGGTGCAGCGAGTCAAGGAACTCAGTGCCGGCCGGCCCGTAGTGCTCTACTGCGCCATGGGATATCGCTCATCCCGGGCGGCGAATCAGCTCATGCAGGCGGGGCTCACTAAGGTGCACAACCTGGAGGGCTCGATCTTTCACTGGGCCAATGCGGGTTTGCCCCTGGAGAATGACCTGGGCCAGGTGTGCCAGGTGCATCCCTGCAGTGAGCGCTGGAGTCCCTACTTGAATGTGGAATTGCGGGCAGAATTAGATAAATAGAGCTCGCGGATAGACATGTCAGCTCGTTGCGAACATGCTTTTCCGTCGACGGGACGTCGGCTATCTAACCCAATTTCAAGGAATCGATCATGCGAATGTTATTCTTAGCAGCATTTGGCGCGCTGACTCTGGCCGCCTTGCCGGCGCAAGAGCCGGTAAAACCTAATGCCGCCCAAACGGCCGAGGAGTTGTTTCAACTCCTGGACCGCGAGTTTCGTGACGCTGATGCGGCGCGAATGTCCAGATACTATGAAGTGCTCAGGAGCAAAAAATTTCAGGCCGCACGTGCAGCTAAAGATTCTGCAAAGATGAGAGAGCTTAGAGGCACGGTGCCTGCTCTCGACAAAAAGCCGTTTATTTCCAGGTTCCAGGATGGCGCCAAGAAGTTTGCCGGTACCGATGGGGCCATTCCTTTCTTGCAGTGGTTGATTGCTAAGACTCGCGACGACGATGTGCGAAGGTCTGCTATCAACACTCTTTTGTCTCAGCACATCGAAAGCTCGAAGATCGGCAAATTCGTTGACTTGTTTTCCTGGTATGCTCCGCGTCTTGGCTTTGAACTACAGCCGACACTGCAAATGATTATCGACAAGTCGCCCCATGACCTGGTGAAGGCCCATGCTTATCGGGCGCGTGCCGAAATTGTGTTGCGCAACCGCAAGAATAGCAGTGAAGCGAAACTAGCTGCTGCCAACAAGGATATGGAAATGGCTGAGAAGCTGGCCGGCGATAGCCTGCTTGGCCTTCAGCTACGAGGCGAGGAGTTCGTCGAAAAGAACCTGCAGGTGGGCATGACTGCCCCTGACATTGTTGGCGAGGATCTGGATGGCGTTGGGTTCAAGCTTAGCGATTATCGGGGCAAGGTTGTGGTGCTGGATTTCTGGGGCGATTGGTGAGGCCCTTGCCGGGGCATGTACCCCCACGAGCGGTCGCTCGTGAAGCGTCTGGATAACGAGCCCTTTGCCTTGATCGGTGTCAACAGTGACGACGACAAGCAGGTTCTGGCACAGCGCCTGAAAGAAGAAAACATCACCTGGCGCAGCTTCTGGAACGGTCCGGAAGGCACCCAAGGCCCCATAGCTGCCAAGTGGGGCGTCCGCGGTTGGCCCACCATCTACATCCTGGATGCTGAGGGTGTGATCCGCTTCTATAATGTGCGGGGCGAGAAAATGGACGAAGCCGTGGATTCCTTGTTGGCGGAGATGAAGGCCAAGAAGCAGTAGGTTGATAGCCGGCAGGTTGGCCTGCCGGCTCTACTCCGCTTCTCGGCCCTTGCTGCCGATCACTCGTTGCAGCTCGAATTGCGCCCGGTTGTGATTGCAGATGGCGCTGACCAGGCCAATGCTGGCTTGCATGTGGCTGCGCTGGGCATCCATCACCTCGAGCAACAGGGCTGCACCCTGCTGGTGGCGCTTGTCCACCAAAAGGGCGGCGGCTGCGGCAGCAATCAGCTCCTGCTCAGCCGCCTGCATGCTGGCGCTGCTGGCTTCCAGCCGGGCCTTGGCGGTCTGCAGTTCGGTGATGATCTGCTGCTTGACGATCCGCACCTGCAGTTGCGCCTCTTCGAATCTGGCATCGGCGATCTGTGCCTGGCTGGCACGGCTGAAACTCAACTCCCATTCCACCGCGGCAACGTAGTCTTCACTGTCTTGCAGGCTGTCCAGCCGGCGGCCCAGGCCGCCGTACTCGGCGCCGAGGCGCACCTGTGGCATGAGCCAAGACCAGTCGGCCTGGCTGCGTTCGGTTTGTGAAGCTTCTCGTAAGGCTCTGGCACCTTGCAAGTCCGGGCGGTGTTGCAGGGCGTAGACCAGCAGGCGTTCCAAGGATGCTTGGCTTTCGGAAAAGCTGATGGCGACTATCTTGTCTTGCACCGGTACGACTTCGGCGCCTTGCGGCAACAGCAACAGACTCCGCAGTTTGGCATTGGCCACCGTGGTATCCGCTTGACGGCGCGCAACCTTGCCTTGGGTGGAGGCGAGGAAGGCTTTGGCTCGCAGCACCTGGGCGGGTAGGCCCACACCCTGCCGTTCCCGGCTTTCCTCGATGGCCAACAACTCCGCGGCGTGTTCTTCGGCACGGTTGCTGATGGCCAGATTGGCCTGGGCTTGCAGCAGGTCGTAATACAGATCGATGGCGTAACCCAGGTTCATGTTCTGCGCCTGACGAATGCCCAGCATGCCGGCGCGGCTGCGTTGCGCCGCGGCAATGGACTGGTACATGGCGTCGGCGGGGTTGAGGATGATGTCTACGCCACTGGCGGCGATCACCCGATGCTTGCTCACATCCAAGAAGGTGCCGCCGGTATCTTGGGTCAAGCCATCGTGACGGTGGAAGGCCAGCCGCGGGCGCAGGGCAGGTAGCCATTGGCTCCAGGCCTGGGACTCCTGCGCTTTCGCTCTCTGGGCTCGCGCCATGGCCAGCTTGATCTGCAACGGCTTGTCGCCCGCCAGGCGCAACAGGGTTTGCAGGTCCAGAGGGTAGGCGTCCTTCTTGCGCGGTGGCAGCTCAGCGCTGGTGGCGGATTCCTGGCCGCGTGTCTTTGGCGACCAATCCGGGGTCAGGATGGGATCCAACTTCGGTGCGGCGCAGGCAGTGAGCCCGCAGAGCAAAGTTAGAGACAAACGAGAGAGACTGTGCAAGGCTAACCTCCTACCTCTTCCACCTTCACCGGATCGCCATCCCGGAGGCGGGCGAAGCCCTTGAAGATGACCAGGTCATCGACCTGTAGGCCTTCCAGGATTTGCAGTCGCGATCCCTGGTCTCGCCCCAGCCGCACTTTTTGTTGCAGGGCCTTGCCATCCTTGGCCAACCACAGGTAGTGATCGGCGCCCATCCGAACCAGAGCCAGGCTGGGGACCATGAGGGCATCGGTGATTTGGGCCGTCACCAATTCAACCTTGCACAAGCTGCCAGGGATCCAGTCCTGTCCTGCGTTATCCAGTTCAACCTCAGCGGCCATGGTGCGTGTTTCCATATCCACCGCCCCGGTGGTGCGGGTGATGGTGGCGGCTATATCGGCATGGGGGCGGATGATGCGCAGGACGGTGCCGGGCTGCACCAGATTGGCGTCAACTTCTGGTACCGGAATGCGAATCCGCACCCTTTGCATGTCCATGACTTCCAGGATGGCTGTTTGGTTGGCCAAGGCCAGGGTGCCCGGGTCCAGCAGTTGGCGGGTAATGCGAGCTTTGGGATAAGGGCAGGTGATGCTGGCGAAGGACACATTCACCTGCGCTGCCTTGGCAGCAGCGATGGCTTCTTGCACGCCTGCCTTTGCCTGTTCCTGCTCGGCCACGCAGACCTGCATGGCGGCGGCGGCTTGTTTTTGTCGTGCTCCTGCAGCGTGAGTTTCCGCTTCTTGGGCCTGCAGTTGCGCTTGGCCCTTGGCCAACATCATCTCCGCTCCTTCCAGTTCTTCGTCGGTGGTGGCTCGCTCTTCGTGCAATTGCTGCATCCGGCGGTGGTTGGCTTGCGCCAACTGCATTGCCACCTGGGCGATTTGCAACTGACTCTTTTGTTTCTGGATCAAGGCATCTGCCACTGCCACTTCTGCCGCCGCCGCCTGCTGCCGGCTCTGCGCAACTTGCACCTGGCTTTCTGCCTGGGTCTTGGCGGCGGTGGCCATTTGCAATGCGGCCTGCAGGTCCGGGCAGTCCAGTTGTGCCAGCACTGCACCTTGTTCCACCTCCTGGCCTTCATGCACCAGGATTTTGCCGACGTAGCCGGTGACCCGTGAGACCAGGCGGGCGCTGGCCATGGGTAGCACTTCGGCTTGTAAGCTGCTCTTCAGCTGCAGGTTTTCGCTGCTGACTCGTAGGGCGGTGACAGGCTTGGCAGTCTGGGCATAGGCCAAGGGGGTCAAGGCCAAGGGCGTCATTGCCAGAAACAAGACGATGCGGATGATGTTCATGTCAGGCGAGTTCCGGCTTGGTTTCTTCGCTCTTCACAAAGCGACCGAGGATGGAGTAGATGGCTGGCAACACCAGCAAGGAGAGGACGGTGCCGCCGATGACGGCGCCGATGATGGAGCGTGCCAAGGGCGCATTGGCTTCGCTGCCCTGACCTAGCCCCAAGGCCATTGGTGTCAGAGCCAGGACGGTGGTGAGGGAAGTCATCAGGATGGGGCGCAGGCGATCACGAGCCGCGTCCAGAATTGCGGTTTGCAAGGGTTCGCCTTGCCGTTGTCGTCGGGCGGCGAATTCCACCAGCAGGATGGAATACTGCACAATGATGCCCACCATCAGAATGAGACCCATGAAGGCGGGGATACTCAGGTGGGTTCCAGTGGCCCAGAGCATGGCGACCACGCCAACCAGACCAAGGGGCACGGTGAGCAGGATGGCGAGGGGAAGCAGGAAGGAGCGGAAGGTTGCTACCATCATCAGGTAGACCAGGATGGTGGCGATAAGCAGGCCTTCGGTGAAGTTGCCAAAGCTGTCGCGCATGCTCTTCACTTCGCCGGCAGTGATTACCTGGTAGCCCTGACCTTTGAATTGTTCGATCAAATCCCGCGTTGACCCTTGGCCTAGGCGCTTTTCGATGGCGGCAGATACGGAGCCCACATCCCGGCCCTCAACATTGGCGAACACGTTGATGGTGCGGGTGATGTTCTGGTGATTTACCACCACTGGGGTTTGCGTGCGCTCGATAGTGGCAATGTTCTTCAATAGGGTCACCTGCTTGGCGTTGGCGCTGGTGATGGGGATGTTGCGCAGGGTGTCCAGGGACTCAATGTTGTTTTCGCTGTACTGGGCTCCCATCAGGTAGTGGTTGCCATTCTTCGGGCTGATCCAGAAAGCCGGGGCGAAGTTGCAGGAAGAGTTGATGGCGGTGGCCACATTCTTGATCACCTCTTCTTGGGTCAGGCCCAGGGTGGCGGCCTTGACCCGGTCCACGTTGATGCGCAGGGCCGGGTGGTTGGTGGGCTCGGCAATGCGCACATCCACGGTGCCGGATACTTGCTGGGCTTCCCGGACGATGGCCTCAGCAATGCTTTGGCAGTGCTGCAGATTGCTGCCTCTGACCTGGATGTTGATGGGGGCAGGCAGGCCCATGTTCAGTGCCGCCGTCATCATGCCGCCAGTGTCGAAGGCAAACTCAGTGCCGGCCAGGGACTCCTCCTGATTCAGTCGTTTCCGGAGTTGCGCTGCGTGTTCCTGAGCCGTGTGCTGACGGTTGTCCTTGAGTTGCACCAACAAGAAGGCATCCATGGGACCAGTGTTGGGGGTGTAGCCCGCCGGCCAGTCGTACAGCACGCCGATGTTGGAGATCAGCAGTTGCAGGTCCGAGTTGGGATCCTTGCCTTCCGGGTCGTACTGTCCCACCTCTTGCATGACCACCTGTTCGATCTCATGCACCAGGGCTTCGGTATCCACCAGGGGCGTGCCGGGTTGGGCGCGCACCAGGATCATGAATTGGCCGCCGTCCACAGTGGGAAACAACTCGGTGCCCAGTTTACCCAAGCCAAACAGGGCCAAGACAAACAAGGCAACGCTTGCCACCAGCACCAGGATGCGCAGGCGCAGGATTCCCGCTACCAGGCCCCGATAGCCATTGGCCAGATGGTCAAAGAAACCGGTGCTGCGTTGCTTGGCTCGCACCAGCCGTGCCGCCGCCGTCGGAATGAAGGCCATGGCCAGCAGGTAGGAAGTGAAGGTGGCAAAGATCACTGCCAAGGCCAGGGGGGAGAACAAGAACTTGGAGATGCCGGAGAGGTAGACCACCGGGAAGAACACCACCATGAAGGTGAGGGTGCTCACCAACACCGGCAGGGCCACTTCGCCGGCGCCGTCCAGGGCTGCCTGCATTGAAGTCTTGCCCATGCGCAGGTGGCGGCTGATGTTCTCCATCACCACGATGGACTGGTCCACCAGGATACCAATGGCCAGGGACAGCCCGCCCAGGGTCATGGCGTTGATGGTGTTGCCGGTGAATGCGAGACCGGCCAGGGCACCCAGCACCGCCAGGGGTATCGCCAGCAGTACAATAAGCGTGGAACGCAGGGAGCGCAGGAACAGGAACACCACCGCTGCCACCAGGATGGCGCCCAGGATGGCGCTGTAGCTAAGGCTGCGGATGGAATTGCGCACGACGATGGACTGGTCCATCACCGGTTCCATGCGCAGGTCGGCGGCCTTCTCATCGGTGGACTTGATGTAATCCAGGATGGTCTCCGCCTTGCGTCGCACTTCATCAACGATGGCCAGGGTGTTGGAACCGGGTTGGCGGTAGACCGGGATGTAGACCTGGCGCCGGCTGTTGATGCGCACGATGTTGGACTGGATCTGGTGGCTGTCCTTGGCAAAGCCCACATCCCGAATGCGCAGGGGCACGCCGTTGACGACGCTGAGCGGGATGTCATTCAGTTCCTCAATGTCTTCCACCATGGCATTGGAAAGGATGAAGTACTCGGTGCCGCCCAAGGTGGCGCTGCCGATGGGCACAAAGGGATTGGATTGGTCCAAACCCTCGGCTACCTGCAGGGCCGACATGTTGCGGGCCTCCAACTTCTCCGGATCCACATACACCAAGATGCGCCGCAGCACGCCCCCATACACCGCTGGCGCGATGACGCCCTGGATGGCCTGCAGTCGGTTGCGCATCTCGAAGTAGGCCACGTCGTAGAGTTCCTTCTCGCTCATGGTCTCGGAAGAGATGCTGAGCAGGCACACCGGCACCGACGCTGTCGGGTCGAAGGGCATGACCATGGGCGGCAGGGTGCCCGGTGGCAGGTAGAACATGTCCGACACTGCCAGGGAGGTGACCTGGGCCATGGCGGTGTCCAGGCTGATGTCCTCGCGGAAGTAGTCCCGCACAATGCTCACTCCCAGCATGGACTTGGCTTCCTGGCGGGCGATGCCCACGGACTGGCCGGTCCAACGCTGCAGGCGGGAGCTGATGTCCTTCTCCACCACTTCGGGGGGCATGCCCGGATAGAGGCAGACGATCTGCACCGCCGCACTCTTGAAAATGGGCAGGAGATCCGCCGGGATGCGGCGCAGGGCGTTGATCCCCAGCACCATGACCAGCAACAAGAAAACGACGACTGCGTAGGGGTTTTTGAGCGCTGCGCGGACGAGTTGCATGGTGGCCGCCTGCCTTTGGGATCAGGGTTTGGGGGATTCTCGTGGCATGACCTTACCCATTGGCGGGGCATTTCCCCAAATAGCGGGGATTTCTTTCTCTCCGGTGCTTGTCAGACCCCGTAAAGCTGGCCGATACTGGTAAAAGTCCGATGAACAAGCTCATGCACAACAAGTACCTGGTGACGGCAGTCCTGCTGCTGGTGCAAGTCTTGTTCATGCCCCGGCTGCTGCCGAGTCAGTGCCAGGCGACAATGAGCCAGGCGGAAGGGACGGGAGTGGAATGCTGCTGCAGTCTGCAGCCGGCGCCTTCTTCTTGCTGCGACTCTGGTGCTAAGGGTTCTGATCATGGTAAGTCTGACAAGCCCGCTCCCAAAAGTGACCTGCCCAGCCATGCTGGCACTTTGCCTCGCAGTCAGTCGGCAGTGGCCATGCAGTCAGTCGGCAGTGGCCATGCTGCCTCCTTCGAGCACAGTGCAAGTTGTGCCGGCCTTGTCCGCAACCTGGCAGATCCAGCCAATAGCACGGGCTCGAACCGGGCCGCCGCTGCAGATCCTGCTCTGCAGCTTCTTGCTCTAGGACTTCATGCAAGTGGTAGCGAACCTTCTGGGTTTGCTGTGTTCCTTTGCATGTCAGAATCCTTGAACAAGAATCCCGATGAAAATCACTGTCTTGAGGTCCGTGGCGGCCTTGACCATTCCCCTGTTGGGAATGGTTTCTTGCCAGACCTCCCAGGATCGTCAACTGATCCAAGAGCGACGAGCGGCGCTCTATCAAGAATTCCGCTCTCCCATGTCCACGTCGGAAAAGGCGGCTCGGCGGGATGAAGCCATTCTCTATGACCGGGCGAACCTGCAGGTCTACCTGGACTTTGGCCTGCAGCGCAATGCGGGTCTACGCGGCGAATTTGAGCGGTGGCAGGCGGGCCTGTCCAAGGTAGCGCAGGTTGACAGTCTGCCGGACCCGCAATTCTCCTTCACCCAATACATAGAAGAAGTGCAGACTCGCACTGGGCCGCAAGAACGTCGTTACGGCATTAGTCAATGGTTCCCCTGGTTTGGCAAATTGGAGCTGCGCGGTGATGTAGCGGCCAAGCGAGCGGAGGCACTGTGGCAGCAGGTGCAGTCCAAACGCCTGCAAGTGGAGCGGGACATCGTGGTGGCCTACTACGAGTATGCCTATCTGGCGCAATCCATTCGCATTACCCAGGGCAACTTGCAACTGCTGCAGCAGTTGGAGCCGGTGGTGCAGGGGCGGCTGCAGGGTGGTGGAGGTCAGGCCGACCTGCTGCGTCTGCAAGTGGAGGCGGGTAAGTTGGAAAATCAAGTGGAGTCCCTGCGGCAGATTCGACCGGCATTGAGTGCGCGTCTGGCGGCGGCTTTGAATGCCAAGCAGGGCGAGGTGTTGCCGTTGCCCGAACTGCAGGAGCCGAAACTCATGGCAGTGGAAGCTGCAACCATGCTGCAGCATTTGGCGGAGCAGAATCCAGAATTGCTGCGCCTGCGCCAGATGATTGCCAGCGAGGAGAAGGCTTTGGAGTTGGCCAGGTTGGAGGCCTGGCCGGATTTCAGTCTGGGTCTGGACTATGTGGAAACTGGCAGTGCTTTGGCGCCGGCAACTTCTGGCAGTGGTGATGATCCCTATGCCCTGCGTTTGATGTTTACCTTGCCCATCTGGCGCGGTCGCTATGCCGCCGCAGAACGGCAAGCCCAACACGATCTGGGAGCGGCACGTTATGAGCATGACGAGCGCTTGGCTGATTTGCGGGCGGACGTAGAGTTGGCCGCTTATGCCCTGGGCGATGCCGCTCGGCAGGTGGCTCTGTATCGGGACAGCTTGTTGCCCAGAGCGCGGGAAGCCCTGCAAGTGACCCGAGCTTCCTATCGGGCAGGACGAGCGGGGGTGTTGGAGTTGATGGACAGCGAGCGAGCGCTGTTGGATTTTGAATTGTCTTACTGGCGAGCCTGTAGGGATTACCTGCAGGGTGGTGCCCGCCTCAAGGCGCTTACTGGAGAAGGATTGCAATGAAGTTTCTATACGTAGTCGCTGCCCTGGTTTTCTTGTCCATGGGCATCTGGTTGGGTCGTTGCACCGTGAGCCATGACCACTCCGATGGTTCGCCACAAAGCACGCAGGCTGAACTTTGGTCTTGCCCCATGCACCCCAAGTTCGTCTTGCCTGAATTTGGTCAGTGTGGGATCTGCGGCATGGACCTGGTAATGCGAACTGGGGATGACCCAGGGCCGCGTCGCATGTCCATGTCCGAGGATGATCGTCAGCTCTTGGCGGTGGAAACTGCTGAGGTCAAGCGGCGTCTGGTGCAGAAAACCATTCGCATGGTGGGCAAGGTAGACTTTGATGAAACCCGCATCCGAACTATCTCGGCTCGGGTGCCTGGTCGCTTGGATCGTCTGTTCGTGGATTACACAGGCATCCGCGTGCGCAAGGGCGATCATCTAGTGTCCCTTTACAGTCCCGAAGTGGTGACGGCCCAGGCCGAATTGCTGCAGGCACGAAAACGCCTGGATGGCAGCAAGGGCGAGAGTCCTTTCCTCACCGAAAGTAGCAAGCAGGCCTATGACTCGGCTCGGGACAAACTCCTGCTGTGGGGGCTCAGCGAAGAGCAGTTGCAGCAGATTGAAGAGCGGGGAACGACGGAGGATCACATTCTCATCAATTCTCCCAGCCAGGGCATCGTCATCCATAAGGCGGTGAATGAGGGTGACTATGTGCAGACCGGCACCCGCATCTATCAGATTGCCGGCATGGATCAGTTGTGGCTGCGGCTGGATGCGTACGAGCAGGACCTGCCCTGGATTCGCTATGGCCAGGAGGTTTCGGTGCAGGCCGAAGCCCTGCCCGGCGAAGTGGTTTCCGGCTGGATATCCTTCATCTCTCCCACCGTGGACGAGAGCACGCGCACCGTGAAGGTGCGGGTCAACCTGCCCAACCCGGAGGAGAAGTTGAAGCCGGGAATGTTTGTGCGTGCTTTGGTGCGGGCCAATGTTAGCAAAGCCGGTCGCGTGCTAGACCCGCGCCTGGAAGGCAAGTGGATCAGCCCCATGCATCCGGAGATCGTCAAGGATGCTCCGGGTCAATGCGATATCTGCGGCATGGATCTGGTGCCGGCGGCGGAACTTGGCTACGTGACCAGTTCGGGCGCCAGTGAGCAGCCGTTGACGGTGCCAGCTTCGGCGGTGTTGGTCACTGGCAAGCGGGCGGTGGTTTATGTGCAGGCAATAGATCAGGAGCGACCCACCTATGAAGGGCGCGAAGTTGTGCTCGGACCACGCTCCGAATCCCACTACATCGTTCTGGCCGGCCTGCAGGAAGGGGAACGGGTGGTGAGCAAGGGCGCCTTCCTCATCGACTCGGCCCTGCAAATTCAGGCCAAGCCCAGCATGATGTCCATGCCCGGCGAAGCAGGTACTTATCTTGGCAGCGAAGGGGCGGCCTTTCGCGCCGGCACTGAGCCGCTGTTTACGGCCTACCTGGCCATACAAGTTGCCTTGGCGGCGGATGATCTGAGCCTGGCGCAAAGCCAGTACCAGGCGGCGGTGAAGGTGGTGCAGGGCTTGGACCCTGGCGATTTACCGGCGGCGGCCTCCGAGCTGGCGGCATTGCAGGCTGCATTGGTTGCCGAGACGCCGCAGACCATCGAAGACCTACGGCAGACCTTTGATCAATTGAGTCGGGTGCTGTTGCGCATTGAGCAGACCTTTGGCCATGCAGGATCCGTCCTGCACTTTGAGATGCACTGTCCCATGGCTTTCAACAACACGGGAGCTTCCTGGTTGCAAAGCGATGAGCAGATTGCCAACCCCTACTTCGGTGCCAGCATGCTGCGTTGCGGATCGGTGGAGCGGCAACATGCGGGAGTCCAGAAATGACAGATCCCATGCATCCCTCGCCCCTGGACCGCATCATGCGGTTCTGTTTGCAGAACAAGTTGCTGGTGTCCATGTTGACCGTGTTGCTGTTCAGTTGGGGCGTGTTGGTGGCTCCCTTCGATTGGCAGATTAGCTGGCTGCCGCGGGACCCGGTGCCGGTAGATGCCATTCCCGACACCGGCGAGAACCAGCAGATTGTTTTCACCAAGTGGCCGGGGCGTTCACCGCAGGACGTGGAGGATCAGGTCTCCTACCCCCTGACCGTGGCCTTGCTGGGAACGCCTGGGGTGAAGACCATCCGCAGCAATTCCATGTTTGGTTTCTCCTCGGTGTTTGTCATCTTCGACGAAGACGTGGAGTTCTATTGGTCTCGCAGTCGCATCCTGGAAAAACTGGCAAGCTTGCCCGCTGACACTCTGCCTGGCGGCGTGCAGCCAACCCTGGGGCCGGATGCCACCGCCCTTGGTCAAGTGTTCTGGTACACCTTGGAGGGGCGGGATGAGCAAGGCGAGGCTCGTGGTGGTTGGGACCTGCAGGAGCTGCGCAGCATCCAGGATTGGCAGGTTCGCTATGCCTTGGCCAGTGTGGAGGGAGTGGCAGAAGTCGCGTCCATCGGTGGTTACGTCAAGGAGTATCAGATTGACGTGGACCCCGACGCGCTGCGTGCCCACGGCGTAACCCTGGACGAAGTTTTCCAAGCCGTGCGCAATTCCAATGTAGATGTGGGGGCCCGCACCATCGAGGTCAACTCTGTGGAGTATGTGATCCGTGGCCTGGGCTTTGTGAAGCACTTGCAGGATCTGGAGCAGGCAGTGATCAAGGTGACCAACCATGTCCCGCTGACCATCAAGCAAGTGGCCACCGTCGCCTTGGGCCCAGCCATGCGCCGAGGGGCTTTGGACAAGGGTGGTGCCGAGGCAGTGGGCGGGGTCGTGGTGGTGCGCTACGGCGCCAATCCGCTGGCGGTGATCCAGGGAGTGAAGGACAAGATCCAGGAGATCTCCGAAGGTCTTCCATCCAAGACCCTTGCCGATGGCACGGTGTCGCAGGTGCAGGTTGTGCCTTTCTACGACCGCAGTGGCCTCATTCATGAAACCCTGGGCACTCTCAAGGCAGCCTTGAGCCAGGAGCTCCTGGTGACCATGATCGTGGTGCTGGTGCTGGTGGCACACCTGCAGAGTGCGCTGCTGATTTCATGCCTGCTGCCCATGGCGGTGCTCATGTGCTTCATTGGCATGAAGCACTTTGGGGTGGACGCCAATGTGGTGGCCTTGTCCGGCATTGCCATCGCCATTGGCACCATGGTGGACATGGGCATTGTGCTGTGTGAGAACATTCTCAAGCACCTGCCAAAAGGGGGCTCTTGGCAGCAACGCATGGAAGCAGTGTACCGAGGTGCATCGGAAGTGGGGGCTGCGGTGCTTACGGCGGTGCTCACCACCGTGGTGAGTTTCCTGCCGGTGTTCACCATGACCGGAGCTGAAGGCAAATTGTTCCAGCCCCTGGCCTTCACCAAGACCTTTGCCTTGCTGGCTTCGATCTTCGTTGCCCTTGTCATCATTCCGCCCTTTGCCCATTTGCTGTTCCGCGGTCGTCCGAAGGTTCGAGGCGGCATGTTCTATGTGGGTTTGCTGGTGGCTTTGATCTTGGCCATCACCCTGGCCGGTGAATGGCAACCCTTGGGTCCCAATCGAAGTCTGGTCAATGGCGTGTTTGTCTTGGGCTTGTTGGGTGGGTTGTTGCTCTGTTTCTACCTGTTCCAATTATGCTATGAGAGAATTCTGCGTTGGTGCCTGGCACACAAGCTGTTGTTCCTGAGTATCCCCGGCTTGTTGGTGTTTCTTGGCCTGCTGGGCTGGTTGGGTTTCCAGTCGCTCTTTGGCTGGGCGCCTCAATCCCTGCAGACAAGCAAGGCCTGGTCCTACGCTACTCAGCAATTCCCAGGCTTGGGCAAGGAGTTCATGCCGTCTTTGGATGAAGGGTCCTTCTTGTTGATGCCTGTCACCATGCCCCACGCCTCCATTGGTGCTGCATTGGATGTGATTCAAAAGCAGGACATGCTGATCCGCGGAGTTCCGGAAGTGGAATCTGTGGTGGGCAAGATTGGTCGTGTCGAGAGTCCCTTGGATCCTGCACCGATCTCCATGGTGGAAACGGTGATCAACTACAAGTCGGAGTATATGACCGATGACCAGGGTCGAACCATTCGCCAGTGGCGAGACCACATCCACAGTCCGGAAGACATCTTTCGCGAAGTGGAACAAGCAGCAGCTCTGCCTGGAGTGACGCGGGCCTCCATGCTGCAGCCCATCGAAACTCGCCGCATCATGTTGCAGACCGGCATGCGGGCGCCCATGGGAGTCAAGGTCTATGGCCCGGACCTGCCAACGGTGGAGTCGGTGGGGTTGCAGATTGAAGAGTTGCTGAAGCAGGTTCCTTCGGTGCGGGCAGAAACTGTCCTAGCTGACCGTATTGAGGGCAAACCGTACTTGGAGATCGACATCAACCGGCAAGCCATTGCTCGCTACGGTCTGACCATCCAAGAGGTGCAGGATGTAATTCAAGTTGCCATCGGTGGTCGCCGCATCACCACTACAGTGGAGGGTCGCGAACGCTATCCCGTGCGGGTTCGCTACCAGCGCGAACTTCGGGATCAAATCGAATCGTTACAGTCCATCATTGTGCCCAGCAAAGATGGAGCACAAATTCCCATGGGGCAGTTGGCTGAGCTGCGGTATGTGCCCGGTCCGCAAAGTATCAAGAGTGAGGATGCCACTCTGGTTGGTTATGTCATCTTTGATAAGCAGGCTGGTTTGGCGGAAGTGGAAGTGGTGGAGACCTGCCAGGAATATCTGCAGCAGCAACTGGATACCGGTGCCTGGAAATTGCCTGCCGGCGTGAGTTACCGCTTCACCGGTAGCTATGAGAATCAGTTGCACTCGGAGCGCACCCTGCGGCTGGTGTTGCCCCTGGCCTTGTTCATGATCTTCATGATCCTCTATTTGCTGTTCCGTTCCGTGTTGACGACCTTCATGGTCTTCACCGGCGTCTTTGTCGCCTGGTCCGGTGGCTTCATCATGCTGTGGTTGTATGGCCAGGGCTGGTTCTTGGATTTCAGCGTCTTCGGCGTGGACATGCGGGACCTGTTCCAGGTGTCGCCACTGAACCTCAGCGTGGCTGTATGGGTGGGTTTTCTTGCCCTGTTTGGCATTGCCACCGACGATGGCGTGATCCTGGCGACCTATCTGAAGCAGTCTTTCAAGAAGCAGGTACCCACATCAGTGACCGAAGTGCGTGAAGCAGTGGTGCTGGCGGGCAAGCGTCGTATCCGGCCCTGTTTGATGACTTCTGCCACCACCATCCTGGCCCTGATCCCCGTGCTCACTTCCACTGGCCGGGGTTCGGATGTCATGGTCCCCATGGCGATTCCGTCTTTCGGTGGCATGGCCATGGTGCTGATCACCGTCTTCGTGGTGCCTACCCTCTATTGCATGGTGGAAGAACGGAAGTTGCGAAAGGCTGGCTAAGAAGGCTAGTACGGTGGGTGGCTTTGTAAGCGAGTGTCTTCCACCGGTCCGCCCACGGTGAAGTGGTAAAGGTCCTGCAACTTCATGTCACTGATGCCCAAAGCCTCATGCACAACGTCGTCGAAGAAACAGCCGATGCCAGTTGCGCGGATGCCCAGGGATTCGGCCTGCAGGTAGAGGATTTGGCCAATCAAACCGGCTTCCCAGTGCAGGTGCCGGTAGAAGCACGGACCCATGGCTTGTAGGGAGTCTTCAAATTCAGCCAGCATGGCCAGGGCGAAGCAGCCATCGGCAGCGATTTCCTGTTGGCAGGAACTGGCCTGGGCCAGACCACGGGCATCACCCGGTTCCAGGCAATAGAGCGCCAGGTCTGGCGGACAGTTCGGTGCAGGATCCCAACGAAAGCCAGGTCGCAGGGCCGCGGCAAAGTCCCCTTGTTTGTCGCTGGGGCAAAGGAAGTATAAGCCGGGCTCCAGACCGTCCACTCGATGCACCATGATGGCCAGATGAATGCGTGGTCGCCAGGCAAGTTGGCAGCTGAGCTTTTCCAGCATCTGGTAAAAGTCATCCCGGTTGATGCTGGTCTTGCCATCCATGGCCACCGCACTACGGCGTTGCTTGATGATGGAGCGGGGATAGCCAGTTCTTATGGATGATTGATGCTTGGCTTGGGCCAAGGGACCTTCTGGTTTCCCACAAGCGTCTGTGACTTCATCGATAATGGGCCAGTCGTGGTGCTCGGCACTGAGTTGATTGGGTTGACCAGGCACCGGCCGCTTGTCTATGCGGGGCAGGGTGTATTGCTGTTGACCACGCCATGGCTTTGGTCCCCGGGGATAGACTGCCAGCAGACAGTCGGGATGTTCTGCTTCACTGCCGCTCTGTTGGTCGATTGCCAGCAACTGGGCCAGATCCGCATCTCCCACGGAAGTGAGCAGATCCACCTGCCAGCCCAGGTTGGCGGCGGCAACCATGATGGCACCGATGGCGTGTCCCACATCGTGCTGGCAGTAGCGAAAGGCCCGCTCACCATACTTCCATGCTTCCCGCCAAAGGATTGAGCTGAGGCCGATGAGGATGCTGCCTGGGGGCAAGCCTTGGCTGAGTGTCGCCCACTGCTGGCTGGAAAACTGTTGCCGCAGCTCCAATGCATGTTCTTTCGGTGCATAGTGATAGACGCCTGCACTGGCGCAAAGGCCGGCGATCGGCCCGCAACATAGGTATCCTTCTGTTGGATGCAGGTTGCCACTGGATGGATTGATGCGCAGTGCCCAGCGCGAACCAGCTGCTTCTTTCCAGGCAGACAAGGCCAGGGAGTCCAGGAAGAGTTGGGAAATGCTGCTGCGATCTATGGCTGCAGGTTGCGTTGCTTTGTTTACCTGCAGATCCAGGCGCAGCATTGGTGCTGGCAGAAATCGGCGAAACGGATCTGGTTGGTTGGCCCAATCCAAGTAGCCCAGGGAAGCAGCAAACTGCTGTGGATGATGTTTGCTGCGTTGGTGGTAGGCAAAGACTGTAGCCAGGCAATCTGCAGCCTCTGATTCCGAAGTCACAGAACCCTAGGCCTCATCCGTATAGGTGAACTCTATGGGCAACTCCACATCCGGATGCAGACTACGGGCCACCGGACAATTCTTGGCGGTGTGTTCCAGCTTGCGCTTTTCTTCCTCTGAGTATTTACCGTGGATGGTGAGGACGATGGGCAGCGAACCAATGCGGCGGTGGGGGGTTGCCACCATGTTCTTGACCACCTGCCCTTCCATCTTGCCCAAGGCGATGCCGTCACGTTGGGCGACAATGCCCATGGTTGTCATGGCGCAGGTGACCAGAGCGGAGGCAACGGTGTCAGTAGGAGAAAAGGAGCGTCCCAAGCCTTGGTTGTCCTTGGGGGCGTCGGTTGTTATTGCGGTTCCCGAGGGCTCGTGAGTTGCAGTGCAGCTGAGTTGCCCCTCATAGCTTGCGATGATCTTGACCATGGCAAGATCCTACACCTATTTCAGGCCCGCAACAGCTCGTAGGCTGACTGCACCTCGCGGAAACGCTCTTCTGCTTCTTTCGCCGCCACCGGTCCCAGGTGGGCGTGCTTATCCGGATGAAACTGCTTCACCAGTTGCCGATGGATCATCTTTGCTGGCACCTTGTTTGAGGCCCAGCACCTGCAGGGCATGGCTCCGATCATTGACCGCACTCCTGGCGCGGTTGCCCCCGGCTTGAGATTGTTGTGAGCCGTGGGTGTGGCCATTCAGGTGGAGTTGCTTGGCATAGTTGAACAAGCGGCGGGCGTGTTCCGATTGCAAGCCGAAATACTGGGCAATGCGTTGCAGGAACTTGTGCTCTTGATCTTGGTAGCGGTCATCGGCAAAGGCCACCAGGCAGCACCAGCAGAACACTGTCTCCCGCTCGGAGATGGTCAGAATCTTGCCCAGGCCGGTGGCCAGTTCCGCAACTTGTTCTGGTGGCAGGCGCTCGGCTTCCCACTGCTGCAAGTCAGCAGCATGGTTGGGAAAGCGCTCCAGCAAAAAGCGACGCACCAGTTCGCGTTCCTTGACCTCTGAGCCACCATCGGCCTCTGCAACCGTGAACAGTAGCCAGAAGATCTGCCGCGGTATGTTGGCGCGGGCATGTTGCTGCTGGCGAATGGCTTCCTGGAAGCCGCGAAATCCTTCGCCATGCACGCCGTGCATGCGGATCACGCTGTTGAGATAGCGCCCCAGAAAGAAAATCCCCAGCAGCATGAGCGCGCCGATCACGAAGCAGAAATTCCAGCGCATGGCGTAGAATCCCAGGCTCAGGAAGAGCAGGGCAATTAGCAGGGAGTTGTTCAGACTTTGCGGGCTTACTTGGACCCGGTGCATTGGCATGTTGCTGGGCCTAGATCGCTTCGGTTTGTGCCGTCAGATCTCGTTGCAGGCGTCTGCCCTGGCGGCCAGAGTGAGCGTTCTTGTGGTAGGCATAGCCCACCACCAAGGGCATCAGCACCGTTGCTTCGCCAAACACCATCTGCTCAAAGTTGGTGGAGACCTTGCCCCACGAGCTGGCTTCTTTCAGGGTTGAGCCAGAGAGAGCGCCGTCACGTTCGTCGGCAACGGTGAGCTGGATGGCATACTTGTGCATGCTGACTTCCTTGCCCAGCACTTCCGCAGCCACCACTATATCTTGGGCGAAGTTCTTGGGGACGCCTCCGCCCACCATGAACAGTCCGGTTTCTTCGCACAGGATTTTGATGCGAGTGAGTTCCAGGAAGTCTTTGGCTGAATCCATGGACATGCTGGGCTTGCCGGCGACGTTGGCGTCGAATTGGTGCTTCACCATGCCAAAGCCGGCGCTGCAATCGCTGAAGGCCGGACAAAATATGGGGACATGGTTCTTGTATGCCGCTAGCACGATGGATTCGCGGTTCTTGGCATTCTTGTCCAGGTAGGCGCCCATCTCTTGAATGAATTCGCGGGATGAATAGGGCCTGGGCTCCAGGCTGTCGCTGATCTGTGCCATGACATCGTCGCAAATGCGCAGCTCATCCTCGTCGATGTAGGTGTCATAGATGCGATCGATGGCTTCATCACGCAACAAGTTGTCGTCCACAAACTGCGTGCCGATGTAATGATGGAATCCCAAGCCTTCAAAGAAGTCCTGATCGACGATGTTGGCGCCGGTGGAGACAATGGCATCCACCATGTGATTCTCCACCATCTGCAGGATGACCTTTTTCAAACCCGCGCTGACCAGGGATCCAGCCAGACAGAGGATGACACAGCAGTCCTTGTCCCGCAGCATCATCTCGTAGATCTGCGCGGCCTTGGCGGTATTGCGGGCCTGAAAAGCCATCTTGTCCATGGCATCCACAAGCGGCACGGGGTTGAAGGTGTTCAGGTCCAGATGCTGGACCTTGTCCTTTAGGAGATTTTTCCCACTCATTATTCGAAGTTGATGGTGATTCTGAGGCCAAGAGGGGAATGGCCAACGGTGACGACGCAAAAGGTCTGTGGATTCCGGGGAGCAATGATCGGTTCTTGCGGCATGATCAGCGCTATCACCTGGTGCGTGTCAATCCTGATCTTGAGCATCGCATTGCCAGGGAGCGGGGATTGCTTGACCTTGTGCTCCAGAGCGTTGTCTATGATGCGAATGACTTCCTCTTTGCTCTGCTGAGTGGTTTGGATGACGTATTTGTCAGCAACAGCAGTGAAGCTATGGACCACGCCTTGTGGGCCGCCGCTCAAGGTGATGATATGCAGGGGGACTTCTTTGTGTTTCGAGAAATTCTGCTGCAGGTGGAGTTCTGCCATTGGATGCAGGTTGCCTTGCTCGTTGGTCATGGTTGCGTAGTCCTTGCTCTGCAGGAGTTCGCTCATTCCCTCCGGGTTTCGTAGGGCGCCAATGGTGGTGATGGTTTTTTCGATTGGATTGGCAACCAGGCATACGGACCAATCTTGGAACTTCAGCATCTTGTCGTAGACCGCCGAGTTGCGGTCTTTGGTCAATTGGTTTCGGCAGCCGAGATGCGCCATGACCCTGACCATTGGTTTCAAGGTCTCCTCCATGCCTGCGGCGTCTACAGACAATTGCAGGGACAGAGGGGGGTTGGGTTCCTGGGGTTCAGGTGCTCCATTCGCATGTGGTTTCAGCAGCCTGATAGTTCTGTCCAGCCAGGTATCCGGAACACTTGAGATATCAATTTCATACCGGGTTGTGCCTGGCTTGCTTCCCTGATTGTCAAACAGCTGCATGTTCAGTGTTTGGATCTGGTTGGGCAGGTTGGCAAAGCCATCGATGATGTTTTGCGCATCGGCGAGGTTGAGTTCTAGCTGCTGGGTCAAGGTGTAGATGAAGATAGGCTGCAGGCTGAGGGAGTTTTGTCTGATCTTATCCTTATAGATCTCCATCAACTGCGGGGGTGCAAGCTGAACGACGCTATGGCTGCGGGTTCCATTCCTGAGCTCCACGGTGGTGTTACCGTCGCCAAGCATGATCAGCTCCAGGTGTTTACCCTCCTCAAGCTCAGGTATTTCAACTTCCTTGCTTAGGTAGCCCAGGGCTTTTTTGACCAGGGCTACATCATGAGTGATGATGTGAACCACTTGTCCGGTGTGGACGGGTGCGCTTGGCTTGTTGCTGGGTGGGGCTTCTTGAGCCACGCCATGGCTCAACAGAAAAGTTGAGGCGCAGAGCGCCAGGCTGAGATAGGTGTTCATGATTGGCTAGGGCTGGAGATGAATGAGAGAGGCTACTGCCTCGGATATACGGGTAGGTTGGATTCTTCTGATAAACCTGTTTGCCTGGGCTGGGCAAAGAAGCTTAGGAACTCCTGGCATACAGTTTCAGGCATGAGCCTACTGGGCGTCAACTGGCGGCTGATTTGGCCATAGGCCTGGATAGACGGGATGCCGTGGTAGAGCTCGGGCACCGGCTCCGTCGCTGGATCCGCCGACCATTGGCTCTGCTCATTGCTGCCGCCGGCCTCCTCCATGGCCTGGAGTCGCCTGCTCAGGGGACTCAGGTCGCGCCTCTTGGGGGGAGAGAAAGTGACCACTTCGAACCAGCTTTCGGTGCGGTCATGGTAGCGGTACAAGGGGCCTTCTGGCGTCTTCTGTATATGCAACACCCGGTAGCAGCCCGCCAAAGTATTCAAGGTCATGCGGTGCAAGGTACACTTGCTGTGAAGAACACAGAGACCTTGGTCCGGGAAGTTCTGGCTCTGAACACTGCCGGCCTTTGCCCGTCGCAGTTCGTCCTGTACCTGTGCCAGTTCCTCGGCGAACAGTGGGGTGAATTCTTCCGGCTGCTGCAAGACGCGGGCAGCGTTGTCCAGCAGCCATTGGTAGCGCGAGAAATCCTTGGCGTGGTGATCCAGCCCTTGAAACTCCATTACGTATGGGGAGACCGTGGTCTTGCCCAGGTTCTGCACGATGCGGTCGATGGCAAAAGCCTGCTCGCTTTGGTAGGCCTGGAAGTCCCCGGTGCCGGCGGCAAGCAGGCAAAGTTCCTCATGGGCCAAGGCCAGCTCCGGCTGCAACACCATCAGCAGGGAGAGAAAGCCGTCGGTGTCATAGTGGTCGTTGAGCACGCCTTCGACGGCGCCCAGGAAGTTCTCCTGCTCCTGCGGTTGCGCCCTGGCGAAATTGGCACAGATGCCCGTGCTCAGGTCCGCCTTCCAGATGGGAGGTGTCCGATTGCCAGGCCAGTGTGAGAGGTTGGGGCCACTGGGGCTCATACCATCGACGCTGAGGTGGGGGGGCAGGTCCTGGTCGGGGGCGTAGGCCAGTAGTCTCAGTGCCATGGATGGTCTTTCAACAAAGGATCCGGAACGGCCGGATAGGAGGTGCAGTAGAACCCGCCGTTGCCGGTTGGCAAGCATTTCGGCGGAACAGGTGGCGAGACCTGCCCGTCGGCAGCGGGTCCCCTCCCGCAGTGCTAAAAGACCGGTAGCCACCACGAGAGCGAAGAGTGGCAAAAGTTCGGCTGCATGGGCGAGAGCCTGTGTGGCCGACATTTTTAGGTTCCTGGCTCCAGATGGGCCATCCCAGGGGGAGAGGAGCGGCCTGGCATTTTCTCTAGGATTCGGGCCGGATTCCAGACTTGCATCCCCGACTCTGGTGGCTAGGATTCCCGCCCCCTCTGGGGACGTAGCTCAATTGGTTAGAGTTCCGGACTGTCGATCCGGTGGTTGCGGGTTCGAGTCCCGTCGTCCTCGCCATCCAAGCCCGTTTGTTCGAAAGGACTTACGGGCTTTTTTCGTGGTTGGAAAAGGCTCCATGGGAAGGGGCGGTCCCCCTTTTGGTCCCCCTTATCGAGAAGCTCTGATACCGGATATCCAGGGGTGAGAAGAATGTGGTGAGGTTCAGGGGTAGGGAGGACAGGCATCACTCGTTCTGGAACCTGGCCCGGTGATAGGCGGGTGGGGTAGGGACATTTGCCAGGAATTCTGGAGTCCAGGGTTCAATTGCTGGTAGGGCTGGTGCAGTTCTGTGATCTGCCAGAAAATTTCCTCTCCCTGGCGGAATCTGAGGGGGTGCTTGGTTCCCGGATCAGACCAGGGCTGATTCTGTCTAACGCTTGGAAGCTGATTGATCTCTTGGATAGTACATGGACCGGAGATGGAAATATTCACAAAGGAGAGGTGCTCATGAGCAAGGAAGAAGCAGAGCCAAAGAGGACAGTCCAATTGATAGCCGCCAAGAGTGTCAAATCTGACAGCCGCGTTAGTGAGGCGGAGTTGTCTATACGGTCCTACTTTTCGGTCAAGTATTTGGAAGCAGCTTCCCACTTCGTGGAGCTTCTTGCTGATGAGGAAAAGAAGCCTCAGGAATCAGCCAATATGGGTATGCATCAGGCTTATGCGCTTGGAGTTGTCATGACCTCAACTGCTTTTGTGGAGGCGGCAGTCAATGAGATGTATCAAGATGTCGCTGAATGCCGAGCCCAAAACTGGCAGTTTCCTGAAGGTCGTGTGGCTGAAGTTCTTGGTGCCACATGGGAATTCATGGGCGGAAGAGATGAGAGAGCTCGCCTGGAGTACAAAATCAGTACTGCAATACAAGTAGCAGGATCAGGGAAATTTGATCCTGGAGAGAATCCTTTCCAGGACTTCAAACTTGCCCTAAAGATTCGCAATGAATTGGTCCACTACAAACCATTGACCCAATCGTCAAAGGAGCAGCATGGTCTCGCAGATGACTTGAAGAACAGGAGTTATCAGCGCAATCCAAGAATGGCAGACGGAAACCCAGAGTTCCCGGATAAGTTTCTGGGGCTTGGTGGTTGTAGCTGGTTGCTGGACAGCTGCGTTGCCTTCGCAGATGATTTCTTCAAGAGAATGGGAGCAGTTGCTCCCTACCAAAGGAACAGAGAGAGTTAGAGGGGCCCAGCAAAGGCCGGACCCAAATCATCCGGCTGCCAGGTAGGGCCCTTTTTGCTCATGGACCAGGTCAGGCAGCTTGTCCATCCATCCCCTAAGATCCATGGCCTTGGCGTCCGTGTAGAGCTGCAAGGTCAGTTCCAGGGTGGAGTGGCCCAGAAGGGTCTGGACGCTCTTGGGATCGGCCCCGGCCTTGATCAGTCTGGTGGCAAAGGTCCGGCGCAGGGCATGAATGTGTATGCCTTCCTTTTCAATACCAGCTGCTTCCAGATCTTTGTCAAATTCTTGGAGGACGTAGCTGTAAAAACCTCGCCCTCGGATCATGGGGAAGATGAGGTCGGTGGGAGAGTGGCACCCATCGAAGAGCCGCTGAAAGATCTTCTTCACATTGGCTCGCATGGGAATCGTTCTGCTCTTGTTGGACTTGGCGACTTCAGCTCTGACATGAATGGCGGCCTGATCCAAATCCACGTCATCCCAGCGTAGGGTAGCCAGCTCGTTCTTTCTCAATCCCGACTCTATGAAAATGATCCAGATGTCGCGAGTTTCGTCATCAGCAGCTCGTAGGAGTTCAGTGACTTCTTCGTCCTTCAAGGCCCGTTGTGTCTTCACCGGTTGCCTAGCAGGCCGTTGAAAAACTCCAAGTAGTTAAGCCGTGCTCCAATCCACGTACGTAGGGATAATATCCCAATCACGGAGGTGGATATTTCATGGCACTTGGCAAACGACGCGACAAGCAGCAAGCACTTTTGGTCTCGACGACCAATCTTCCCCGATCTCCAGGGCACCCGTTTTACGCGAAGCTGAATGAGCTTCTCAGCGAAGCGAAGTTCGATCACTATGTCGAATCGCTTTGCGAGCCCTACTACAAGGAAGGCGGCCGCCCTTCAATTCCGCCAGGCGTCTACTTCCGGATGCTGCTGGTCGGCTATTTCGAAGGTGTGGATTCACAGCGTGGGATTGCATGGCGCTGCAGTGACAGCCGCTCGCTCCAGCAATTCCTTGGGCTTTTGCTGACAGAGATGACCCCTGATCACTCCAGCTTGACCGTGATCCGCAAACGGCTGCCAGTAGAAGTGCACGAAGAGGTGTTTGCATTCGTGGTCAAGATCGCCAAATCCAAGGGCATGGTGAAGGGCAAGGCACTGGCCGTGGACACAACGACGTTGGAAGCCAATGCTGCAATGAAGTCCATTGTGCGCAAGGATACTGGCAAGGGCTGGAATGACTACGTGCGCGAGCTTGCGAAAGAAGAAGGGGCCGAAGTCCCAACGGAGGAGGACTTACGGCGATTCGATCGCAAACGCCGTGGGAAGAAGACCTCGAACAAGGACTGGGAGTCGCCCTCAGACCCCGACAGCAGGATCGCGAAGATGAAGGATGGGCGTACCCACCTTGCCTACAAGGCACAGCACGCGCTGGACACTGACTCCGAGATCATCGTCTCCGCGACGATCCACCATGCAGATACTGCTGACAGCGAGGCACTGAAAGACGGAATCATTGAGGCTCAGGCGGTGCTGATCAGTGCTGAGCAAGATGACCAATACAAGGCAGTTGTCGCCGACAAGGGCTACCACAAAGTTGAAACCCTGGCATGGCTAAGCGAGAGAGAGATACTTTCTTACATACCACAGCCGCGGTCACAGAACCGCCGCAAGTGGACGGACAAACCAGAATCGTGGCAGGATGCTTATCGAGCAAACCGTCGGCGTGTTGCAGGATCGCGATCCAAAAAGCTCCAGCGCTTACGAAGTGAACGAGTGGAGAGAAGCTTTGCGCACACCTGTGGGTCAGGCGGTGCACGCCGGACTTGGTTGCGCGGCATCGAGAATGTCAAAAAGCGGTACGTGGTCCATGTCGCTGCACGCAATCTTGGCACGATCATGCGTAGCCTGTTTGGAGTTGGGACGCCAAGGGGATTGCAGAGGGGCTTTGAGGGCTTCCTCAGCCGCGTATATGAGCTTTGTGGATCTGTTTGGCCCCAACCAGCTTGCTGGATCGCAATGACTGCCATTATTTTCCGCCATAAGAATCCCGGGGCAGAAAACGGATGTCTCGGGATCGACAATCTCCAAATCACCCCTTCTTCAACGGCCTGCTAGGAGGCCTGCTAGCAGAATCGCAGATCCGAGCCTAGGCATCAGCGAATGGGTAACCTTCTTCATGTCCCTAATATCGGCGGCGAGCTGGAACTGGGAAAAGTGTGGAACTCAACCTCCCATAGGAACGGGCGAAGGCCATGATTCTTATTGATTGGGTCAAATGTTCTTCAATATTTTTCTTTGGTGCCCACCAAGACGGTTTGCTTTGGTTGCTTTTGCATCAAGGACATGGATAGTGGCCATTTCTTCTCTCCACCGTGCACGTCGTCGAGAACACAGAGCCGGGATTGGTCGTGAGGTTAGGTGAGTATGGCATCACAATGCTTACTCCATTCACTTCCAGTGAGCTCTTGATACTAAATAGGAATCTCGGTACACCAATCGACCATGGGTCTTTCCGAAGACATCAAGAAGAGCATCGCCGAGGCGACTGTTCGGATTACCAAAAAGGGCGGGCTAGGTGTTCTGGTTCCCGGCAACCTCATCCTTACTGTAGCGCATTGTGCTACTTACCAATTGATGGATATGCGGCTGGTGAGCATTTAGGAACGCCAGTCCGTGATTGCTGATACCGACCGTGTGGCAATGTACACCTGCCTACAAGGTTCACATAGGAACTTGTGTTGTCGTACGCACAGGTTAATATGGAGTCAATGAACCAAGATGATCTGAGGGCCTCCATGCGGCGGATCTACGCCAGTCATGTGTGCGACAGCCGCGACAAAAAATTATGATGTCGAAGCCCCCTGATCCGCCATTGAACGATGAAATCATGAGGCAGCCAACGTTCCCGCCGAAGGTTGAGAAACTGTGTTGGTTGGTATTCGCGGTGAACACTGCTACCGTGATCGCGTCGCTAGTAGCGCAAACGTTTGAGGCGTCGAGTATTGGCACTGATGCGAAGGGATGGATAATGATCGTGACGAGATTTGTCTTCCCCTCGCTTTTAATTGTGGTGTTGGTCGGTGCTGCGGTAAACACCTATTATGCGTCGAACGGTTTTGGCAAGCGCTTGGCCGGTATGTCAGAGCGAATCAGGTACGCCTTGGAGCATTGCGACGCAGATGGGGATCAGATGCGTCAGGGGGGTGCCGGGTTTACGATCATTCGACGACCAGACGGCATGCGCACCACGGGGGCTCACTCTCTGGATGACTTTGCGATCAAATGCACAGTACCTGAGCTGCAGCCGACGATCTTTCGGATGGTTAAGTCGCCCGGTATCGTTTGGACGTTGCGTAGGTATCTTGAACTTCTCACCGAAGAGCAGAAGAGGGCGCGGGTGACCGCAGGAAAACTGGCCGGCTGCCTTGGTGCCTCGTTTGCCACGGGCATGCTGGCGTTTTACCGAATCGTCCAGCACTTCTCATAGTTTCCGAGGCTGCATGCCTCGCTGACTCGACCAAGGAGTCAGGGCCGATCGCTAACGCGTGTGCTGAGCGGTGGTAGTATTTGATTGGGCCACCGAGGTGTTCTCGTGTTACGGCAAGGGAAAAGGGGCAGAAAATTGCTCTGGGGAAGTTGTGTGATAGCTACAGGTAGCTGGACACCTAAATGGTCATTTTCCCTCTCCACTGCCTTTTCCTTGGGGGCCTTCTCCACAATGCTTAGGCAGTACTTGGGGGCAATAGTGCGCAGCGCACGATAGCACCAATAGTTTTCATCGTCGTGATTGCCATCCTGGCATCGCCACAAAGCCTTCGTGAGAGCGGGCACTGCAGGGGCATCCATGCAGCAAGGCTGCGAAGATCATCGTTGCGCAATCCCCATCCCATCACATAGCTTCGGCCGCACCTACTACCCTGAATCGGAGACCGAATGAACAATCCTCTGACCTATCTCAACGCTACTGCGGTAATCATATCTGTAGCTGTCGGCACTCTAACCCTATTCGCAACAGGAGCTAGAGCTGCCCTCCGCCGTGAAATTCAGAAGCTGAGGAAAGGGATTCGAAGCGAGCCAGTGATCGACGCTGTTCAACGCCTCAAGAGTGAGTCGCAAGCGGTTCAAGGCAAGATAGATGCAGGCCGCCCGATTTTCGAGAGACTTCAGGTGCGCCACGTTGAGGTGAGAGAAAAGCTAAGAGCCATTGACGTTGGCCTAGTTCCGCCCACTTTCCGTTTCGATGACGATGAGAAGCTGAAGCAGAGAATCGACTCCGCTCAAGCGAAACAACTGCGAGTCATTCTTTCGGGAGACGCCGTAACGTGCTCAGCTCACTGGTCTGTCAACGACAGCCAAAGCGAAGGCCAAAAGATGGCCATGGCGTACAAGAACTTGGCGCTCAAAGCCTTTAACAATGAATTTGACGTCATCAGGAAAACCCTGCGACACTCCACTATGGACACTGCAAAGTCGAAACTCTCGCGCTTGAATGACCAGATCGACAAGCTTGGCGAACCCATGGGTGTGCACTTGGATTTCTCCTACGTTTTGCTCAAAAGGGAGGAGCTGGAGATCTGGCACACGGACTTGGTCAGGAAGGAGCATGAGAAGGAGAAGCTAAAGGCGCGGCGATTATTGCTGAAGGCTCAAGGCGGCGGGGACGCAAGTCAAGATGCGATCGATGAACTAGTAGATGATATCGATGAGAAGGAGCGGGCCCTGCAACTTGCCAAGGAACGAGCCAAACTGTTGTTCGACATGGAGAGTGATGACAAGGCGAAGGTAATCGAGCGACTCCAACGTGAGATCGAAACCCTCAAGGCGAAGAAGAGTCGGGCTCTGTCTCAAGCTCAAATAACACGCGCCGGGTACGTTTATGTGATCTCCAATATAGGATGTTTTGGCGATGGCGTTGTCAAGATTGGCATGACAAGGCGCCTCAACCCCTTGGACCGCGTGATCGAACTAGGCGATGCAAGTGTGGCATTCCGTTTCGATGTGCACACCATAGCGTTCGCGGATGACGCACCTTCAGTGGAGAGTAGGCTTCACAACATTTTTGGACAGTATCGCGTCAATACGGATAACCACCGGAAAGAGTTCTTCCGGGTCACGCCCCGGCAAGTTGAAACTGAGATGGCTAGGATGAACGTTGAGAGTGACTGGTACTTCGAAGTAGAAGCGAGAGAATTTCGCGAATCAGCCCTCATACGCCAAGCTGAACGAGTACGCAACGCGGAACTGTCGGCACAACAGACCGAACTGACCGAGTTGCCAGCAACCATCTAAGGGGGACCGAGAATGCTGATCACTATTGGGCTGAGTGTTACTGCTGTCCTCCTGGCTATCTTTGCTGTCAGGAGTCTCAACACATATCGAGCAGCCAAGGTAGAACTGAAGGCCTTGCGCAAGCAGATCGAACCCAGGCAGGAAGAGGTGAATCGGCTGCAGGAGCTCCAAACGGAGTACGAGTCATTGCAAAACTCCTACGTTGGCTACAGGAAAGAGTTCGCACAGGCACAACACAGGATCAGCTGCTACGAGCTAGGAATAGGCACCGTTGACGCTCGACCCTACGAGCCTAAATCGGGTACAGATTCGCCAAAAGCAATTGAATCTTCCCTCTCGAACGTGCGTGAGCAAATCAAGGGGATGGTGAAAGCCAAGACTGCCTGCTCTTGCAAGGAAGCCTGGACCGTCAACAATCGAAAGGCGGGAGGGACAAAGTTGGTGAACCGTGAGGTCAAGCTGCGATTGCGCTGCTTCGACAACGCATGTAAATCGGCGATCTCATTGGTCGAATGGAACAACATCAATCGCCTGAAGGATCGCATCATAGAGGCCTTTCATGAAATCAACGGTTCGGGCGACACGCTGAAAGTCTATTTACAGCAGGCCTACCTCGACCTTCGTCTCAAGGAGTTTGAACTCAAGTTCGAGCTGGATGAGCTTACATCGGCTATCAAGGAACGGGAAAAGGAAGAGCGTAAGATCGCCCGAGAAGCAGAACGAGAGGAGAAGAGGATCAAGGCAGCTGCAGAAAAGGCAACGTCAGAAAGGGAATCTCATGAAGAATTGGTTGCGAAGGAGCTCGCCAAGCTGCAATTCTTGAGCGGCGACGATGTCTCATCGATGCAATCACAAATCGATGCACACAAACTAGAGCTCGCTAAAATGCGAGAAGTTGAAACCCGCGCGATCTCAATGGCACAGCAGACTCGAGCAGGTTACGTGTACGTTATCTCCAATCGAAGATCGTTTGGGGACGGCATTTGTAAGATTGGAATGACACGTAGGGTGAACCCTCAAGACCGTGTAAAGGAGCTTGGGGATGCCTCTGTCCCCGAATTGTTTGATGTCCACGCCTTTATCTATAGCGAGGATGCACCGACGTTGGAGAAGTTCCTCCACGCCAAGTTCTCCAAGGACCGCGTCAACCTGGTGAACTCCAGGAAGGAGTTCTTCTTTGTTTACCCGGAGCAGGTCCTCGAGGAAGTTGAAGGTTATGCCGAAGAGGTGGACGTGCATCTTCCGACAAGAGATGGTGAATTTGAACTAGCCATGGGAGTCTGACGCGATCGCCGCATCAAGGGCGGTTCTGTATTCCGCTGACAGTGTGCCTGGTTGCGGTGGTGCAGGGGAAGATCCCCTTTGGGGCAAGTGCGGCCGGACTCATTTTCAGGGTCAGGTCACGTTCAATGCTTCCGCTAAGTGAGGATGACTTCAGTAAACTAGGTTTGCTCCGAAGTTGGGAATCTTTCCGTCCTTGGCCTGCTGACTCCATTTATCCAATTGCCCATTGTCCATTTTCCAAAACTTTCGGCACAACTCAAAATACTCCAGGACTACATCTACCTCGCCTTTCTCAAGTAGATCTTTCGCCAAGCTCAAATTTGGCCCGAAAGAGTCCATCTGCGGTGAGCCGGTACTCTTCCCTGCAGCAATCAGATACGCTTTAGCATCATCAATGCGTCCTTCCTGCACGGCAATTCGGCCAAGCACGAGATTAGCGTCCTGCACAGCGTTCCCATAATTCCAATTCCCTTTGAACTTCGGCAATAGAGTCATCAGCTCCTGTGCGTACTTTTGGGCATCCTCAACCTTGCCAGCTACAAAGCTCTCCTTGGCCGCATCATTCAGTGCATAAAATCTGGCGTCTGTCGTCTTCGCTGTTGTCAATTCGTCGGTCGCACGTTTCAGGCGTTGCTGCGGTGTTAGGGGCTGTTGTGGGGTTATGGGAATGTCTTGTCCACAGCCGAGCAAAAGGCTGCACAGTAGTGACGCAGTGATGTGTTGCATTTGCATAGGTTCTACCTTCTCCATATTTCAACCGGGTTCGGCGTGCGTGGGGGGGCTGTATTCATGCAACAGACCACGACTGCTCAGATTGCTCTGTTGCTATCTGAAACTGTATAGGTGACTGAACCTGTGAGCCAACGGGATTGTTGCCCTTTGGCCGAGCAGGCTGGCTGAGTTAGCAAGGGGAAGAGGTTGAGGAGAATAAGAGCGTGCTGCCCGGGGGTGACGTGTGTACTGAGATAAAAAAGCAGATTTCGGAGGAAGGCTGGGTTGTGGATAGGGGGAGCGAGTGGTGGAATGATCAGATGGAGAGAGTTGTCCGCAGGTCTGTGGACCGCAATATCTCTTCCCGATTGCTGTCGTCCCCCTGCAGCCCCCGTGAGAGAACTATAATGCGAGTCCTTACCCTAGTTGCCATAGTTCTTGTTGTGGCCTCCTGCTCAACCCCGACCTCTTTCCGTACCTTCGATGCTGGAGGCCTCACGGTCGCTGGGCCAGGGCGTCTCAGCTTCAAGGCTCACAAGAACTCGGTTGAGGAGATCTTCATCGCCAAGGCCGTACACCAATTCCCCATGTGCGTGACCATCGAGAACCGGGGTGGTTGCAACGTCACTGTCACCCTCTTCAAGGCCCCGTCAGGTGGTGGCCCTTCCGTAGAGGGCGCAGGCACACTTGTTCTTACGGGACGGACTACCACGGTCTGCGGGCACGGCCACCGAGTTCTTGTGCGCCCAACAGCATCCGCAGACGGAGAGCAGTGCAGCATCTGGTGGCGCATCGATAGACTTACTCCTTAGACCATGGACCCAGTTTACTGCAAATTGTGCGAGGTTAAGCGCGCGTACCCCATTGATGGGTGGAAATGACAAAGTGTAGCTGAGCCACCCCATAACCTTCCTATCCCGGCTGGCGTTGTATGCCATTTCCATCCTCATGCCAGCGCAAGCAATGGCCTTGTGGTGTGCGGCGCAGGCGGCTTTTGTGGGCAAAGTTGATGCAGCGGGTGTTTTTCAAAGATATGTTGCAGTGTGACTACGCCGACGACCATGACGAATCGGTAGTGTCATCCAAGGTTGTTGGTGTGGGAGCTGCTCCTGCCTACAGAGCTTCGTTCACAATCTCCAGAATCTTCTGGAGTAGGGCGCGAAGTGCAGCCCGTTCTTCATGAAGAGATCGAACAGCTGCAATCAAGTCTACATAGTCTGTGGGTTCAACCTGGGGCGGGGTGGTTGCCTGTTCTCTTGGTGACTCCAGTGGTGCGACCTCTGGCTCTACCGGCGATGGAGTGCGCTGCCTCCTGGTGATCTTGGCGCGTAGCCCCAAGTTAGCCTGGGCTTGATTGTATTGGGCATGGTGGACCTTGATGCCCTCCAGGGCTAGGCGAGCTCGTACTTCTTCCAATGACAGCTCGGGAGAGACCTGCAGCACCTGAGCTACTCGGTCGGATATGGAAATAGGTGCGGTCTTCATGACAAAAGCAATATGGGAAGGATCCCTGAAAAATGCTGAATTTACCCCGATATGTCTTACTAACAAGGTAGGCCAGTGTTATGTAAGTGTAGACCTCATGTAATTGTCAAATAAATCTCATTTACCTGGCAACGTTTCATAATCCGACCCGAAAGCAATGGCAACCAAAAAGAAAACCAAGAAGAAGTCCTCTACAAAGCGCAAGGCCACCAAAAAAGCAGCAGGAGGCAGAGGCAGAAAGCTTTCTGACGCTGACAAGAAGAAACGGCAGGACATGCTGAAGAAGCACGGCAGCAAGAACAGTCCGAATCCATGGCCGGGTCAGAAGATCGCAGACGCACTGGGTATCAGTCTTGGCACCTGGGCAGTCTGGAAATCGTTGAACAAGAAGGGTGGACCAAAGAAGGCCGCAGCCAAGAAGGGTCGAGGGCGCCCAAGGAAAATGACAGCTGCAACTCCTTTGGACGGCCTGCTGGCATCAGTCAAGGAATTGCAGACTGAGCGGGATTCACTGCACAAGGCCTTGCAGAAGATTCAGGATGTGCTGGATCAGGCTCTGTAGCTATTTAGCCACCCTCTGCTTCACTCCTCATCCTAAGGACAGCCTCGGCCAGGTCTTCCTGGACAGTCGCCCTTTGAGCTGTTCACAGAGGGCTTTGTTCTCTTCGATGAGATAGTCAACGACTTGGGCTGTTGTCGGTTGACCCAGCCGGCGAAGATTGCGAGAAGCAGCTGAAGGCGGAAGGATCCGGGTGTTATCCACTTGTTGTCGGCAGTTGGCTCCGAAGCTGTAAACCGCGTGGTGGATCACTCCGTTTGAGTTTTCGGACCCTACGGGTATGTGGCGCGTCTCCGGCGTGTGCCTTGCCAACGAGCGCCTGCTCGTCAGCGCTGGAATCAGCAGACCTGGGAGAGGCTGCGCTGCCCAGATTGATTGATGAGGTGGCCAAGGGTGAAAAGGAAGGACGTGGTAATGCATACCACGCACTTCATGAAATGAAGTCAACCGCTGCATCTGCTCTGCTCAAAGCGTTGTGGAGGTGCCAGCAGAATGACAACGATGACGACGAATATGCGTGTTATCGGGCACTACCAGCTATCGACCCTGGATTCTGCCTGAGCATCTTGGAGAAGGACCAGGGAATAAGCTGTAGTGATGACTGAATGCTTGGTCAGGCTGGGTAGCACCTGTCTGACCGTGTTTACCTAAGAGCTATAAAATACGGGAGACGCCCATGCGACGCCTCCCGCAGCGATCATTCCTTCCCCGGATAGAGAGAAAAGATCGCGTTGTCTGCGTTGTGAATACCTACACTTACGATTTGATTTTCTCCGCCCTTCATCACCACGCTGCTGTCGTAGTCGGAACGCCAAAAGGAACTTTGCAACTTAGTCAATGAAGAGGTGTGTACGCCGACAATCGAGTCCCATTGTCGGCTGGCACAATCAAAGCAATGAGATGGAGTTTGAATACTCAATGCTCATCAGGAAATAATGTTGAGAAGGGTGAGCCCTGCAATGCAAGCTAGGAGCACAGAAGCAAAAAACAGCAGCGATCTGCTAGCAGGCCGTTGAAAAACTCCAAGTAGTTAAGCCGTGCTCCAATCCACGTACGTAGGGATAATATCCCAATCACGGAGGTGGATATTTCATGGCACTTGGCAAACGACGCGACAAGCAGCAAGCACTTTTGGTCTCGACGACCAATCTTCCCCGATCTCCAGGGCACCCGTTTTACGCGAAGCTGAATGAGCTTCTCAGCGAAGCGAAGTTCGATCACTATGTCGAATCGCTTTGCGAGCCCTACTACAAGGAAGGCGGCCGCCCTTCAATTCCGCCAGGCGTCTACTTCCGGATGCTGCTGGTCGGCTATTTCGAAGGTGTGGATTCACAGCGTGGGATTGCATGGCGCTGCAGTGACAGCCGCTCGCTCCAGCAATTCCTTGGGCTTTTGCTGACAGAGATGACCCCTGATCACTCCAGCTTGACCGTGATCCGCAAACGGCTGCCAGTAGAAGTGCACGAAGAGGTGTTTGCATTCGTGGTCAAGATCGCCAAATCCAAGGGCATGGTGAAGGGCAAGGCACTGGCCGTGGACACAACGACGTTGGAAGCCAATGCTGCAATGAAGTCCATTGTGCGCAAGGATACTGGCAAGGGCTGGAATGACTACGTGCGCGAGCTTGCGAAAGAAGAAGGGGCCGAAGTCCCAACGGAGGAGGACTTACGGCGATTCGATCGCAAACGCCGTGGGAAGAAGACCTCGAACAAGGACTGGGAGTCGCCCTCAGACCCCGACAGCAGGATCGCGAAGATGAAGGATGGGCGTACCCACCTTGCCTACAAGGCACAGCACGCGCTGGACACTGACTCCGAGATCATCGTCTCCGCGACGATCCACCATGCAGATACTGCTGACAGCGAGGCACTGAAAGACGGAATCATTGAGGCTCAGGCGGTGCTGATCAGTGCTGAGCAAGATGACCAATACAAGGCAGTTGTCGCCGACAAGGGCTACCACAAAGTTGAAACCCTGGCATGGCTAAGCGAGAGAGAGATACTTTCTTACATACCACAGCCGCGGTCACAGAACCGCCGCAAGTGGACGGACAAACCAGAATCGTGGCAGGATGCTTATCGAGCAAACCGTCGGCGTGTTGCAGGATCGCGATCCAAAAAGCTCCAGCGCTTACGAAGTGAACGAGTGGAGAGAAGCTTTGCGCACACCTGTGGGTCAGGCGGTGCACGCCGGACTTGGTTGCGCGGCATCGAGAATGTCAAAAAGCGGTACGTGGTCCATGTCGCTGCACGCAATCTTGGCACGATCATGCGTAGCCTGTTTGGAGTTGGGACGCCAAGGGGATTGCAGAGGGGCTTTGAGGGCTTCCTCAGCCGCGTATATGAGCTTTGTGGATCTGTTTGGCCCCAACCAGCTTGCTGGATCGCAATGACTGCCATTATTTTCCGCCATAAGAATCCCGGGGCAGAAAACGGATGTCTCGGGATCGACAATCTCCAAATCACCCCTTCTTCAACGGCCTGCTAGGCCTGCCTCCGGAAGGAAAGCTGCCTGGGCGCTGGAAATCACCTGCTGTCCCTCTAGAGCTTCCAGAAGCGCTAAGTACAGAGTTAGAGATAAAATCGAAGGAGCGGAGAATCATAATGCAGGGTAGAGAGCAGGAATCAGGTTACGGAGATTCCGATATTGGCGCTTGGGTTTGACCTGACTCAAAAACGATCAGATACCCCGCACCGCATTGCGAATCTCCTTCAGTCCTTCTCTCAGATCGAGAGAAGAGTGCAGATGCTAGCAACCAATTAGCAATTGTCAACCGGGCCATTGATCCCAGTTCGGACACAGGTCAGTTGCTTACGAAACCCATGGCTTCGACCCAAACCCGGCGCTATCGGCAGTTTCTTGATCGTCTACGTGAGGCGAGGCTGGATGCCGGATTTGCTCAACAACAGGTAGCCAAAAAGTTGAAGCAACCCCAGTCTTTCATTTCTCGCTCAGAAACGGGTGAGCGCAGAGCGGACGCGGTAGAGCTGGAAGATTTTGCCAAGCTCTATGGGAAGAGCGTGAACTTTTTCCAGCCAGGGTTCCCACGATAGGGTGTCACGGGTTCATTAGACTTTGGATCCGCTTTGGGGGGTCTGGTCACAGACTGAGCGAGATTCGCTGTACAAGGCCTTGCAGAAGATCCAGTCAGTGCTGGATCAGGCTTTGTAGCTAGTCAGTCACCCTCCGATTCCTTCCTCATGCGACGAATATACTCAGCCAGTTCTTCCTGGGCCGATTGGTGCATGCTGGTGAGCATCGCTCTAGATTCCTCATTGGAGCATTCCTTCAGGGCTTTCTTGTAGGCTTCCTTGTCCAGGAGAGGATTGCCAATGATGAGCTTGTCGAGCACCTCACCGAGCATCTTGCGATACTCTGGTGTTTCTTCAAATTTCACTTCAGCCTCCAGGCCCTATACGGGCAGAAAAGGAGGCATGGGAAGGAAACTTGCTTGGAGAGTGGCCTTTGAGGCGGGTAGCCTACAGCTGCATAGGGCGATAACCTCGGGATTCCAAGGTACCCAATATTTTACTGTAAACAGCCCTGGGAGGCGCCGCATTTCGCGCCTCATTCCGGCAAATATTAATACAGAAGGTAAGCACGGTGGCGCAGCAGCGGTGAAAGGTGACTGCCTCGACCTCTTTTCGCGAATAGTAATTCAGCATGGAGATGGCTGCATGCTGAAGCACGTCCTGGGACGTCAGCAGGTTGGGGTCAATTGGGGATCTGGTGATGCCGTTCAGCCTAGCTTGAATTGCGCCTCTCCTAAAGGAGGTGTAGGTCATGCCGGGTGCTGATTTCGTCTGGGGACCTTGTATTCGCAAAGGAGAACGCGGATAGCTGCATCTGAAACTCGGTGGGTTCCCGGTACAGGTTGTAGGCCCTCTTTGAGGATGTGGCAGAGTGCCAAGCCGCCCTGGCGGTTTGGCATCTAAGGAAAGGGCCGTGAGCCGTAGGGGCAGTCAAGGCTGGCCGTAGGCCACGAGCGGAGCGAGCTTGGCCTTTATGGCACCGAGGCTTGCGGCACAGAGCTGGGGAAAGCTGTTTGCGTTGAGCCAAGCGTACATAGAAATTGCGCACTGACTGCGTCGAGCATGTTTGATCGCTCTCGACGCAATGGACTTAGTTTTACGCAAGGTCGCATCAGTGCGCGTCACCACCCTACTCAACAAGCTCCTCAATCTCCAGGGGCTCCGGGTCACCGGAGCCCAATTTCAAGACGGCGAGATGATTCTCAGTGTCCACCGACGATTCCAGCTTCTGACCTGCCCACACTGTGGCAAGCGCAAGCGTGGCCGAGAATCCAAACGAAAGCGGCGATGGCGACACTTGGGCATCTGGGGCCATGAGGTTTACTTGGAGGGTGAAATACGGCGTTTACGGTGCAAGAAATGCAATGTGGTTGTGACCGAGGCGGTCCCCTGGGCCAGGCATGGCAGTGACTTTACCAAGCCCTTTGAGGATGTGGTCGCCCTGCTGGCGCAGCAAACAAACGTAACAGCCGTCGCCAGGCTGACTGGGATTTCGTGGGTGACCGTAGGAGCAATCGCTGAGCGTGTCGTCAGCGAGAACCTTGACCCAAACCGCTTTGATGGTCTGCGCCGCATTGCTGTGGACGAAATCAGCTTCCGCAAGCGACACCGCTACCTGACGGTGGTCACCGACCACGACAAGAGAAGGGTAATCTGGGTCGCCGAAGGCAAGAGTGCTGATGTGTTCAAGAGATTTTTCACCGAAATCGGTGCTGATGCTTGCGAGCACATCGAAATTGCCACCATGGACATGTCGGCTGCCTACCGAAAGGCGGCAGCGGAAAATCTTCCAAATGCACAGATCGTCTTTGATCACTTCCACATTGCCAAGTTGGCCAACGAAGCTCTCAACGAGGTCCGGCGTGAACTCATGCGCAATGCCGACAATCCCGATGCCAAGAAGGCAATCAAGGGAACGATGTGGGCACTCCTTCACCGCCAAGATAACACCACCGAAAAGCACATGGGCATCATCGGTCATCTTCGCCCGGAGCAACCACTTGGGCGCGCCTACTTGCTCAAGGAGACTCTGCTCGACATCCTGCGAGGCAGCATCAAAGAGTCAGAGCTTGCTCTTGATGGTTGGATGGCCTGGGCTTCACGCTCCCGACTCAAGCCATTCGTCAAACTCGGCAAAACGATCCGCAAACACCTTGGCGGGATCCTGGCTCTCTTCAAAGAACGATTCACCAATGGCCTGGCGGAAGGCATGAACAACAAAATTCGCCTCCTCAGCCATCGCGCCTATGGCTTCCACAGCGCAGCCCCTTTGATTGCTACCATCTTCCTCTGCTGTGGTGGGGTCAGGCTTCCTGACCTACAACTGCTTTAGGAGAACCTGAATTGCAGGCGAGACATTGAGCAGCAAGTCGTCGTAGCGGCGTGCAATCCACATGAGGGGAGGTAAGGCCATTTCCGATCCATTCGAGTTCCCTGTTGCTTGTCTCTTCACGGTTGTCTCCTTCTTAGCTGCGTAAACATCACACCCCCTAACCAGGGATGCTAGACCGTAAGGATCAAAGCCGCTGGCATCAAGCGTCTAGAGGATGGAATGGTTCCTGGAACGAGCGGTTCAGTTTCACCATTCTGTTCGATGGCAGGTGTCGCTGCGTTGACAGTAACCGTCGGATAGTTGACAGTTGGGATGTCGGTTGAGTGAAACTGATACGTTGACAACGTGCAAGTTGGATGCTTCCAGCGCCCTTGCATGAATCTGATGCTGGGGAAACATGCAACTCGACATTTGACTGGAAGTGTGGCACAAGGTTTGCCCAGGAAGGTTCCCATGAGTAGATCTGGCAATCCATTCAACTCCAGGTTTTGGACCGCCCTTGCTCGGCATAATACCCTGTAAGGATTGGTCGCTGAAGTTGAGGTAGGCGTGATGGCAAGAACATGTTGCACCCAGATCGTTCATGAAGAACTGTCAAACAACACCAGGCTCGGGACCCGAAGGCTCGGTTTGCCGACCATTTTTTCTTGGAGCAGGGAGAGGAGGACCACTCTTACCGTTACCTATTATGAAATAAGGTCTTATGGAGTTGTCCACATCCAGTTTGGCGGCCAATCCCAGGGCTCAAGGCAAATCTTTTTCAGAAAGTCACCGGGAAAGCCCGGTCTCGTTACCTGTTAACTATAGAGGCACCTGCTTTTGTCTGTTCTGTCCTGAGGCCTCAACCAATGCGATGAAGCGGCAAGTATCCAGCAAGCATGAACGGAAGAGAAGCTGGGCTGTTGGGTGTCGCTTCAGCAGGCTGCGAGGTATAACCTGCGTCGCATCAGGGGCACCAGATTCCCCTATAAGCTCTCTGGATCCTGCATCCTCTCCAATCCCGGAAAGATCTCGCATTGTCCGGCAATCATGCTTTGGGAATAGGCTGAGACAATTACATAGGGCGTTGCCTATCTGTGCCAACCACCGAGAGGTAACTGGTAGATCGGAGTCAGTGCACCTGGTAGGCACTGACTCTATCTGTTTGGGATCATTCCAGCATCAGGTAAATTCCAGGCAAGCTGAGATCAAGGGTGGAACGCCAAACTTTACCCCTCCATCGCTTGGCAATTTAGATCACTTTGTAGTGGACGCTGCTAGTTGGCAGTGCGCATAACTTGTACAAAAACCTTCGCACGATACTCATAAGTATGAAAATGATGAGAATTATGACTTCACCATTTCTTTTGGCGCTTTTCCTTCTTGCTCCTGTTGTTGATGCGCAACAACAACCAAAAAGTCTGGCTTCCGGGCCTAACAAATTGATTGGTGCTACTAAGAGTAAGATATTTAAACAGGTTGGAGTAAAGTCCAACGGACCGTCTCGTAACAAAGGAAGTGGTCTATCAAAAAGAAGTGGCGGATCAAAGGCCAGCGGATCTGGTAAAACACTGAGACCCAATAAATCTGTTACTTTGACCGGTCATGCTATGCTCACTGTGCCTTCACCCTTTCAGCCTGTTCAAAAGGGCGGGCTGAATTTTGTATATCCCCAAGTGCCAGTCACAGAAGGGGCCGGAAACGACCCTCGTCGGCCCGATGATATTCCCGGTGGGATGGTGCTAAGTTACAATCTCATCACTCACATGACGGTTCCGGAGCCGGGTATTGAGGCTTACCTGAATGATCCTAATGACCCTGACCCAGTAACTTGTACCTCTTGCACTTCAGCAGGGGGAGGCGGATCGGGAGGTTCAGGGTCGTCATCAAGCATTCAGGACTTCTGGATTCGACCAAACCAAGCCTACATCGAACCAGGCAATATTCTGGGAAAGGTGTATCAGTTCACTTCGATGATTGTGGACCCGGAGTTTGACGGTATTCCTGTTGACCCAAATAAGCCGCCAAGGTACCGGGCATGGTTTGATAACTGCGATTTGGTGGCGAGAGTCTATGTCTACTGGGAAGGCACTGACGAAGAGAACGGCGAGTATGTCATGGAGCTGCGTGAGCTAGATGGGACCATTTCGCAGTTCAAGGAATACACCACGCTGGGAGGACAGATCTTCTATCGAATCCAATGGATGAATGATCCATGGGACAACAGGACAAGCTTTGTATACGAGGAAACCGCGCCCTTCCGGCTTCTGGAGGTCAATCATCCTTTGGGCTACAAGGAGAAGTATGACCACAGTGTGGCAAACCAGATCGAGGTCACATATGAAAACGTGACCTTGGGCAATACGCCAGGAGATAATCTCACCGTGGCTGATCTAACATGGGGATACAGGTTTGATCCAACTACAGGCTTGTTGACACACATCTATTACCCAAAGTCTGCGGTGATCAGTGCTGCGACACCTGGTGATTTGCCACCAGAAGGACAGCTCTATGATCTAAGCACAGAGACGGATCGGTACTATGTGCTGGAATTTGAGTATCAACCTTTGACCGGTACCAGTGACCGTAAGATCCATTATTTAAGGGAGTACTACTCCACCAGCAAGCCAACGACGTTTTTGGGCACTGGGACAGTGACCCAGCAGTTGGAGTATGCAAAGGATGATGCGATTGCTCCTGGGCCTACTGTTGAAACATACTCTGTGTGGAGAATATCAGAGCAGTGGGATCGCCACGGCAACTACCATAAGTTTTGGTACGATGAGGAGGAAGCAAGCGGACCAGGAGCGGGAGATTGGTATGTCAAAGCAACCCACTGGGTAGATCCTCAAGTAACTGAGCACATCTACACAAGCGACGAACAGTCCAGGCTGACGAGTGAAATCGCCAAACCGGAGGACTCGGAACAAGGCATGCCAAGAAAAGCAGAATATGGCCCCGGTCCCAATGCTGAGCCAGCGTCTTTGGAATGGAAGTACAGCTACGGCAATGGGTGTTGTGGATGCAACAACCCAACGGTTGTAGAAGAGCCTTCAGGGAGGAAGAGCTACTTCTCCTATGACATCCAAACAGGAAGGATGTTGAGTAGCACATTGCCCAACCTGCTGATGGTCCAGATGTGCTAACAGAGTATGAGTACACCGATAGTTGGTATGACGTAGACGATTCCGACCCAAACACGCTTGGTAATATCGCAGAAGGCGCCCTTCTCAAAAAAATAACTGAGGCGAAGGGGACGACTTCTGAACGAGTATGGACAACTGGCTATGGAACTCAGCTAAGGGAGCCAGTAAGGGCAGCAAATGGCTGGCCTCATACAGGACATAAGGTTGATGTAATCTCTGAAACAAGTCCTCTTATATCCATTCCAGGTGGTGGGACACAAACAATCGTTGAGACAACGGTATTTGATACTGAGGGGAAGGTAACAAAGGTCTATGACACAGAAGATACGTCAGTTTACACAGCCTTTGAATATGCCAGTGGTCAAGCTTACGGCAACGATCGATTGATTCGTATCAAATCTGGAGTTAACAGTGTTGGCGGCTCTACAGATACGAAAATAGAACAAGATGATTGGGGGCGTGTGCTTAGGATAACCGCGAATGAAGGTGTGACCACACCAACAATTGAAAGCACGACAACCTATATAAGGGGTGCAGATAACAGAATTATTAGACAGGAGACTCCAAAAGGGGGAACCAAAGATCTTAGTCGGATATATTATGATGTATGGGGAAATCCTGCAGTAGTACTGCGTTGGAATCGAAAGCACGATGACACTCAACATCATGCTCATGGGCAAGCGGTTGGATCACCCAGAGACTGGGTGCGTAGTGAGTGGCAAAGAGTTGGTGATCGCCTCTACTGTGAGTATAGAGATAGGCGACCTCTACACATGAATGACAATGGAACGGATGCTCTAGGTGGACCGGATCCATGGATGTTGAAGTGGGAATACGAGTATTTTGGCGATGTTCTTAGCAGTATCGAGTACCCAAACGGGGTTCCAAATGGGGCTCCAGCAGCAGATGGTACCAAGAAAACCTTCTTTGTTGATGGGTATGGGGCTCTTTATAAAACAGAGTTTTCACATCCAACCCAAACCACAAAAGTTGGCGGAAAAAATTTCTTCAACAATGATTTAGAGATTGTTCGGGTAATCGAACCAGGAGAAGGCGAGTATCAATATGAGAGGAACTATGCAGGATATATCGATGCCGTTGTGAACCCGACAGGAGTTCAGCCAACTCAATATGGAACGGGAGCTCCGTTTGTGTTCTATGTGGGTGCCACAGGGGGCGCAAGGAATGAGTATGTGTTTGACATTTTTGGTAACCTAGTCAGTGAATCGATTCGAGATCCAAATACTCTTCCAGCAGACCCTAATCTTTCTAAAATTGATTACGAAAGAGATGAGGTAGGGAGGGCCGTTATGGTCAAGGAAATAATCCTCGGTATAGCTTCCCCACCAGTTGTCAGTAGTGATACAGAATACACGTACAATAAGAGGTCACAAGTAATCAAAGTGACGGATACGTCCGGTGATTTTGAGTATAGCTATAACAACAAAGGCCAATTAATAAGAGAGGAGGATTTGCAAAATGTTGGCCAGAACAAAAAAGAATATTATTATAATTTAAAAACTGACAGGATTGAAAAAGTTGAGATTTTTGCGGAGCTTGAAGTGCACACGGGATCAAATTCTGTAAATAAATATGTGAGCTCTCCAATTTATGGAATGGGAGGAATTGCTATAGGTAGTCAAGACAGTGGTCTTGACGGACTGGCAATACCGCGTAGCTGGTACAGCTATTTCAATAGCTTGGGTAACATTGAGTGTAACATTGACGCAGCGCAAAAAAATATATGGAATTACTACGATGGATTAGGGCGTGAGGTACAGAGGGCTCTTGTAGGGTTGCCCAGCGACATTGTTTTAAACAGAACCTACACTGATCAAGGGTTTCAAGATGGAGAGTCGCAGATCGATCGCGTAGATGGGAATGGCTTTTTGGTCCGAAGTATTTACGACCACATCGACCGACTAACCATTGAGCAGCGGCCTGGCGCAAACTATTTGGACAAACCAACTGCCTCGTCGCCTTATAAGCCAAATAGCCTATTCTATGAATATGATGATGCCGACAGAGTGAAGTTCATATATGAAGGGAGGGGGGCAAGGATTGACCATCACTATGATTCAAGTGGAAACCTTCTTGTCAGGGAGATGCAAAACAATCCAATTCAGGTTTCAAAATTGACTAGGCAAGAAATTTTCAATCGAAATCTACTAGGTCAAATAACTTCAAACGGAACCATTCGACTAAATGGGGCTATTCCCACGATAGTTTCTCTGGAAATTAATGATTGGGACAGTCTGGGGCGTTTGCACAAAGAGAAATATTTTTTCGAAGGTGATGTTAATGGCGATGAACCCGTAATCGATCATCTCTATACGGGTTCGAATCCTTATTTTCGTGATGGCCTGAGGTATTCGGATGGAACGATTCTTAGCTTTGCTGGAGACAGTATCGGACGGTTGTCCCAAATCGATGCTCAGCTGCCAGGTCAATCAGTAAGCTCTACTCTTGCGACTTATAAGCATAGGGCAGGTATGGTGAATGAGCGTGAGCTACATTATGGCGCTGCTACTGGGAAAACAGCTTATATCTGGGACTCCTATGGAAGAATGGGGCAAATCAAAGACACTGTGGCTAGCACGGTTATGTCTCAATTCGACCTAGAGTACGACCTTGCTGACAATCTAGTCAAAGAATTCCATCTTAGACAGGGTACTGGTTACATTGGTGGTGGAGACAGGTTTGTGTATAACGATTTTCACCAATTGAAAGAGCAGTGGTTAGGCTTAGATGCAACGAGTATGGGCAACACTCTTGTTGATACAACCAGTGTCTACTTGGAGCGGAAGAAATACACACTGGACAAGGCGATTAACCGAGAAAGTGTTGATATTGGAAGCAACCCTACGGGAAGCAGCTTTTCGAGTTATATCAGGGACTATCAAACAGAAGATGGTATTTCCAATATTTCCAACAGATATTGGTGGACGAATCCTGGCCTGCAAACAAGCGGCTTGGAGGGCTATCAGTATGATGCCGCCGGAAATCTGTTCTACGATGGTGTTTGCTATTACGTATATGATTACCTGAACCGTCTTACGGAAGTTTGGAAGTGTGTGGAGACGACCTCGCAAGCTTCAAGTGGTGGTGGAGTTGAAGCATTGCAGCAGAGCGTGGAGGGTGGTCACTCACATGCTGTAACACCTGAGCAGTTTGCAATTGCAAGGAATCGGGTGATGGAGGGCTTGAACTGGGATTATGGAAGAATCATTAAAAAGGCTGAGCAATTGCGTAAAGCAGGGCGGCTTTCTACAACACTTGTCATAAATGATTCGGGTCCAATCTCATCAGGGTCAAGTATAGAGGAAAGTGGTGGGGGGGCACAATCATCGATCTCATGCACGTTTGAGTTATGGCATGCTTACGGATATGATGTAAGCAATCGCCGTATTCTCCGGTTGGTCTATGGCCAGCAGGTTGAGTACTACACTTACGATGGTTGGGAAGAGTTAGAAACCATTATTGTGAAGGATAATCAGATGGTTGCTTCGAAAACATTTGTCTGGGGTGACGGGCTTGGTGAGTTGGTGACTTATGTTAACAGCAATCATTATGCGCAAGGAGGAGTCACGCATACACCGTGCTTTGCCCATCAGAAGTACCATGAATCTGTTGTGCTGCTTGTTGATGACCAGGGTAATGAAGTTGAGAGGATTGAGTATGACCCGTTTGGTAAGAGTTCGGTCTATGTTGCAGGTGTTTATCAGGGGCAATATTCGACCGTCGGAAATCCGTTCCTATGGAATGGGAAGCGTGTAGATCATGAAACGGGCGCTATTTATAACTGGAACAGATATTATAATCCGCTAACTGGTAAGTTCTTCTCTCCTGACCCAATGGGTTATTCATATGACTCAGGAAATTTATGGAATGGATATGGGTATGGTAGATCGTCACCAACATCTGCTGTAGATATTATTGGATTCAATACAGTCGATGATGGGCCTAATGGAACTTATGAGTCGACGATGCCAACCGCATTCCCAAGCGGAAATATCAATGACTATAAGATTAAACACAAAGACGGCTCTGTATCGGATCCCGATCATTTTGCAGAAATACAAGATCATCTAGATTATGCAGTATTTGGTAGAGACAATATCTTATATTACAGATTTGGTTTTGGGTGGGGGTCCCTAACGGGTGCGCATGAATTAGAGCTTTACAATCAAACTTTACTATGGGAGGGCTTTTTTCAGATGTCTGGAGGGGCTTTCCTTGGGTTTATTGGAGCAGCATCGTTATTGGGTTTGGGTAAACCTTCTGGTGGGAACAAGGCCCCGCCTGCTAAAGCCCCGCCTGCTAAAGCCCCGCCTGCTAAAGTCCCGCCTGCTAAAGTCCCGCCTGCTAAGGAAGGAATCTATGATTTTCCTGATCAGCAGGCGCCGGGTCAGACATACGTCGGTCAGTCAGGAAATATGCCAGGTCGTCTTTCTAAACACGCGCAATCGGGGCGCCTTTTGCCGGGCACTGAGAAAACTACGGCTGTCCCAGGTGGAAAGGTAGCACGCGAAATTGCCGAACATAAGCGAATCCAGCAAATTACGGGAGGGGTGCCCGCGAGGCTGTCTCCAAACGTTTCAAATAAAAGAGATCCCATTGGCCGGAGTCGCACCCATTTGCTAGACATTCTTTAGTCAGTCACCTGCTATAATGAGAGGACATATGAAAGAGCTATCTATACCGCCTGCCGCTTTATCTGCTAAACAGGCAATTGAATTGCTGCGGGTTTGGGCAGCCAATGGTTCACAGCATGTCACGATTGAAACCGGGCTTTGGGCTGATCCGGCTGCTTGGGGTTTGATGCTCGTGGACTTAGCGCGGCATGTTGCTAATTCCTACGAGCAGAAAGGCGCAATATCTCGTGCTGAGGCACTCACGCGTATTCATGCAGCGTTCGACGCAGAATGGGCGGTGCCAACGGACGAGCCGACTGGTCAACTGGAAGAGTGAGGAAATGTCAGGAAATAACTGCGTCATTTCACCTCCTCGCACTCCGCGGTTTCGAGTGTCGGCGGATGGCGTAGTTCCAGTCTCCGTGGAGCGAGTCTCGTCGAAAGTTGACGCTGTCGAGTTGTGCATCGGTGATCTCGCGTCCTTTCGTCGAGTTCACAGCAAATGCGAAGCCCCTGGCTAGTTTTGGTGGCAGCGATCAAGCTGACTAACACAGCAAGGCTCGTGAGTGGCTTGCCGCGTCAGTTCATCGTGATATACGAGAACATCCGGTGCTCGATCTTGTTCTAAAGTAACCCCTAAGTTAGGTCCCGTGTGGTCCGAAAACTAAAACGGTACCGAATTGAAGCGTGAAATGCTGAGAAGGCATTTATCAGCAATCTTTGTTTTCAGCGCATCATCGGTGTTGGCTCGGTGAAGGCAGATTGGTTGCGCTGATATCGGATCTGATGCGATGCCGGTGTCTCTCTTGATCAGCCAGCAATCAATCGCCACTTGAACCACTCTGGCATGCTTTTCAATTTGTGGTGCTATTGCATGGCTGGCCAAGTTCGCTGGTACCTCAGGATTGTCCCCTTTTTTGTCCCCACCCTATGCCCCCAGCCTGTCAATCGCTGTCCTGATCTGTCCAAGGTGGATGGTAGATAAGGCCATTTGAATGAGCCACTTAGGCTCTCTGTGACCATCTCTGTCTCACACCGTCCATTGCATTCGGCATGACTGTCGATCCGGTGGTTGCGGGTTCGAGTCCCGTCGTCCTCGCCATCTCAAAGACCTCTGAAGTCGTGCACTAGACACGGTTTCGGAGGTTTTTCCTTTGGTGGCCAGCATCGGCAAAATCGCCGAAAAGCCCGCGAAATGGGCCACGATTGTGGCCGTTTGCTGTGGCCGCGCAGATCCCAGGGTTTCTTCGGGATTGCCTGCTCAGGAGTGCCCGAACCGCCTGGTGCTCCGTACAAAAAGCAGCCCCCGCACAAGCTTGAACGGCCGAAGTGCGAGGGCCTGAAGACAAACCAACGCCAAACGAAGTGCGTGAGCACCTTGTCGAACGGAGGCTGCGATGCATTCTAGCGCCGCCACCTCGCCCCGCAAGGATTGCAAACCGAATGCCGGCGCCTGGCAGTCCCACGTCTGGCTTCCCCGCCGGCGACCTGGTGAAGCTGCCGGGCCGCTGCTGTTGCTCGCCCTGCTGCTGGATGACCGGGCCACCGTCCCGAACAACGTCGCGGCACTTGCCCGCATGGTCGGAGTGCGCAGCCGAAACACCGCCAGGCGCTACCGGGGCTCACTCCTGAAGGACGGGCTCGCGGTGGTGAATGATGGCCTGCTGCAGTTGGATCGTGCCGCCTATGGCGCCTGGACGGATGAGCGAGGCACCGGGGCATTCTGTGACCCCATGCCGCTGCGGGTCCTGCGCAGTCTGGACTACAGCCCGGAACTGAAGCTGGGCATGGCTGCCGTGCACGGGCAGGGGGTCCGCGCCTTCAAGAATGGCCAGGCAGAAGACGGTTCCCGCTGGGTGCCGTTCGATGCCCATCTGGCTGAGGAACATGGCCTGGACCGGGCCACCATCAAAGCCGCCAGGCAGGCCCTGGTTGCTGAGGGTTTCGGGGTGACCTGGCGCAAGCGACTGCGAACCAAGTACGGGACCAAGGAACTCCAGGGATACACCGTGAGCCGGCGGAAGCTGGCCGCCATGGGTGGCATCCACACCGGGCCAGAGAAAGCCAGGGAGCTGGCCCGCCAGGCTGAAACAGGCCGCCAGAACGAACCCAGGGGGGTGGGCAATTCATCCGCACAGGGGGTGGGCAGCTCATCAGCACAAACCATCAAAGAACCCAAGGGGTTCCCGAAGGAAGGGCTGCGCCAGTCCCGAGCCGATTCACCTTCGGTTCATGATGGACGGCTGGCGCCCGAGAGGGTGGCCCCACCGCCGCGAAGCGGAATGCCACCCACCAAGCCAAAGCAACCGAGCCGAGCCCCTGAAAAGAAACCTGGGGGACCTGCGCAAAGGGAATTGGCCGAGGCACTGGCCGCCATGCAGGGCAAGAACTACCCGGCAGCCGAAGTCCTTCAGCGCATCGCCAACGGTGGCAAACCCACAAGCCGGAAGCACCAACCCGACGGAAGCCGGGAACGAACGCTGACACTCATCGCCGACCATGCCGCCCTGCGCAAGATTGCCGACAACCGCAGCGGAACACCGATTGGAAAAACTGAAGCCATCCTGGCCCACGCCGGCTACCTCGACAAGAAACCAAGCCGCCGGCAAGCATGGGCGCAGGAGCTGGTCCGCAAGATGGGCAGGGCCGCACCCGAAGCTGTTGCCCTGCTGGTGCATGACATCGCCCGAGATGGCAAGGCCGGGAGCGTCGGCGCCATCCTGACCAAGCGCCTGCCGTTGCTGCTCAGCGACAACTGGCGCCAAGCATTCAGCCGCAGCGCACCGCAGAGCCTGCAGGCAGCACACGACCAGGCCCGGCATCAGTTGCGCCTGGTTGGATCAGACCGAACACATTTCCCCGCGCACTTTGCGCATTCACAACCCCTAGCAAGGAGCTAGACCAATGACAACTGATACCCAAGACCCGAAACCGCGTTTCCTCCAGGACCCTGTGGTGGTTCCTTTTCATGGCGACGACAATTGGCTGAACAAGCCCGTCTCACAGCTTGCTGCCGTGGAAGGCAAGGAATACTCGCGTCTCTTGTTTGGTTCTCCTAAAGGAGTTGTAGGTCTGGAAGCCTGACTCCACCACAGCAGAGGAAGATGGTAGCGATTAGTGGGGCTGCGCTATGGAAGCCGTAAGCGCGATGGCTGAGGAGGCGAATCTTGTTGTTCATGCCTTCCGCCAGGCCATTTGTGAATCGTTCCTTGAAGAGGGCCTGGATCCCGCCGAGGTGTTTGCGGACCGTCTTGCCGAGTTTGACAAATGGCTTGAGTCGAGATCGTGCTGCCCAGGCCATCCAACCATCAAGAGCCAGATTTGAATCTTTGATGCTGCCACGCAGGATGTCGAGCAGAGTCTCCTTGAGCAGGTAGGCGCGCCCAAGAGGTTGCTCGGGGCGAAGATGACCAATGGTGCTCATGTGCTTATCGGTTGCGTTTTCTTGGCGGTGCAGGAGTGCCCACATTGTTCCCTTGATTGCCTTCTTGGCATCGGGATGAGCGGCGTTTCGCATGAGTTCGCGCCGGACCTCATTGAGAGCTTCGTTGGCCAACTTGGCAATGTGGAAGTGATCAAAAACGATCTGTGCATTTGGGAGGCTTTCCTCTGCCGCTTTGCGGTAAGAAGCCGACATATCCATGGTGGCGATTTCAATGCGCTCACAAACATCAGCTCCGATCTCGGTAAAAAAACTCTTGAGTACATCGGCACTCTTGCCCTCGGCGACCCAGATAACCCTTCTCTGGTCGTGGTCGGTGACCACCGTCAGGTAGCGGTGGCGCTTGCGGAAGCTGATTTCGTCCACAGCAATGCGACGCAGACCATCGAAGCGGTTTGGGTCAAGGTGCTCGCTGACGACACGCTCTGCGATTGCTCCTACGGTCACCCACGAAATCCCAGTCAGCCTGGCGACGGCCGTTACGTTTGTCTGTTGCGCCAGCAGGACGACCACATCCTCGAAGGGCTTAGTGAAGTCACTGCCATGCCTGGCCCAGGGGACCGCCTCGGTCACGACTACATTGCATTTCTTGCACCGCAAACGCCGGATTTCGCCCTCCAGGTAGACCTCATGGCCCCAGATTCCCATGTGCCTCCATCGCCGCTTTCGTTTGGATTCTCGGCCACGCTTGCGCTTGCCACAGTGTGGGCAGGTCAGCAGCTGGAATGTTCGGTGGACACTGAGAATCATCTCACCGTCTTGAAATTGGGCCCCGGTAACCCGGAGCCCCTGGAGATTGAGGAGCTTGTTGAGTAGGGTGGTGATGCGCACTGATGCGACCTCGTGAACAGAGTCCGTCGCGTCGAGAGCCTCTAAGCATGCTCGACGCAGTCAGTGCGCAATTTCTATGTACGCTTGGCTCTGCGCAACCAACTTTTCAACTCTGTGCCGCAAGCCTCGGTGCCATAAAGGCCAAGCTCGCTCCGCTCGTGGCCTACGGCCAGCCTTGACAGCCCCTACGGCTCACGGCCCTTTCCTGAGATGCCAAACCGCCAGGGCGGCTTGGCACTCTGCCACTGCCTCCAAGGATGGGCTACAGCCTGTACCGGGAATCCACCGGGTCTCAGATGCAGCTACCCGCGCTCTCCATTGCGTATTCATGGCCGCTAGGCGAAATCAGCACCCGGGAGGACCTACACTTGCTTTAGGAGAGGCTCTTGTTTGTAAATGACAATTGGACTGAGGACTTGACGGCGCAATTTCGTCTTGTGAGCCAATCTGGAGCCATTAGCTTCTATCCGTTCCTAGTCATCCTCAACAGCACTGCCGGCGACCTGCTGAAGTGTGTCAACATTGACGCGGATGGTCTCCTTGAATTTTCAGAGTTCCCCCTGCAGGCCCTGCCAATGGCCGAGTTCTTTGACAAGTCCAAGGGCCTGGCGGTTAGGGAGTATCTGAGGCTGGACCCGGACTTTCAGCCTATCAAGGTGCGAGACCTGTTCCTAAGCCTGGCGAAGGAAGCGAAGGGTGAACCAGTAACGGCCTATGACTATTTCTCGCGTGATGATGTCCAAGCTATCCTCTTGGAGGCGTTTGAAGGGAAGCCGCACCATACCAATCCTGTTGAGGTTGCAGTTCACAACCTGATTCAGGAGAGGTGGAAGGACCACCGTGACGGAGACGGTCTGATGAAATCGGACGGCATCACTTACACGGACAACAGTCCCTTTTTTTTCGTGGTGTGGCTGAGTCATTTCTTTGGGCTTGGTGACACTTTCAAGGTTCTGGGCATGCTTGAGCAGTTGGCTGAATGCAGTTTCCCACCCCGCCACTAACCCACCGCAACCTGGGCAGGCCGGCGCAAAGGGCCGCCCACCATTCACCAACCAACAAGGAGAACAGTATGAGCAGCGGAATTCATTCAGAAGTCGGAAGCCTTGACGCACCAGCGGGCACGCACGACTGGGCGGTGGCGGTCCGGCTGGAACTTCTGGGCTTGCTCAAGGACTCAGAGTCAACGGTGCGCTCCCTGCGCAGGTGGATTGGCTTGGTGGAAAAGAAGGGTGGCTATGGCACGCTGCGCGACCTGGACGGCAAGCCCTTCAAGAGCCTGGGAGAGTTCTACAGCTACCCGCAGCCGCACGGCCTGGGCCTGAGCAATGAAGACCTGGCCGAGATCAAGACGGCGCCGGCAGGGGCGAAGGTTGCCACGTTGGGGAAGGTTGGACGGCCCAAGAAGGGGGAGGGAAAAGGTAGTGACGCTACCTTTATTGGCAGAGGACAGGAATACCTAACCGCCCGCCTGGCCCGCGACTTCCCCGACGTGAAGGTTGAGGACTTTCCAAGCGTGCGGCAGGCAGCCATAGCCGCCGGCATCGTGAAGGTGGCAAGCGACTACGAGAAGGCCCAGAAGTCCTTCCTGAAGCTGGACAACCAAGAGCGCCAGGAGTTCGCGGTCTGGATCAGGGGGCAGGTGGGATGAGTTACGAAGTCGACGCTCTCATGCTAGACCGCTTCGGCTCTACTTGGATTCAGCGGTTTATACACCCAGTCAACGGCCGCCACATACGCTCAATGTCTTCAAGTCGAACTCTCCCCCCGTGACTGAAAAGCATCCATCCGCCGCTGTATCCCTTCACAATACCACCCCCACTTCTCATGTCACTAGAACCCCATATTCTGTACTCGATAGCCAAACCAATAGCTGGCATTCCCTCTGGTGCTTTCTGGCGGGTGCCAAAGACAATGACGCAGCATGTCGTCAAGATGACCGCGAATCGGATGAAGCCCTTCCTTCCAACCATGCAGGGCATGATAGCAGAGGTGGTCTTGCATGGCAAAGAGGCCCACTGGCTGGTGGAGGATACTGCCGCGCCGTGAAATCCATATTCTTCGTCCGCCGCCAGGGAGTTGTGCCGGCCTCGGCCATTCTGCAGTCTCGCCTTGGCCGGGCTTCTTGGCGGCATTTATTTTCGACCCGGGAGGGGCAAGCATGAACCGTGAAGACAGAAACAGAGCCTTGAGGTTGCTGGCAGCATTGCGCGAAGCGCATGACAACAAAGACGATGAGGCCCGGGCCAAGCTTCTGCTTCAGAACCGGACGCGGTTGGAATTGCTGCAGGAGGAATTTCTGCATGGGGACATCCGGGAGAACAAGACTGCCAGACTGGAGGTGATTGGCGACTGGTCTGAGGTGCTGCAGCAGTCAAAAACCCCGCTCACCTGGTCGCTGTGCAGCAACTGGAACTTCAAGAGCTTTGCCGAGATCCTGGACCTATTGGAAGGCCGGGTGCAGGCCAGGAAGAACGAGGTGGACAACGCCGACGCGGTGATGATCGCAATGAACCCAGTTCAGCGGGAAGTTGTGTTGCTACTGGCAGCAAGCCAGAAGCCAATGAGCTATACCGAACTTGCCCAGGCCAAACACAACACCAAAGCCCCCAGTAAGGCACAGATAAAGCAGGTGCGCCTGGCGACTCCGTCAATGGCAGATTGGAAACCGGAGCCGCCTATCCAGTTGGTGGAGACCCAAAACGCCGGCACGTTGTATTGGGAGCTGACACCGCTAGGCCGTGACGTTGCAGAGCGACTTGAGCGTGCACGATCCGTGTACGATTAGGCGTACACAAGACCCGACTTAGCATTCGGCCTCCCTTGGCGAATTTGTGTAGCGTCCATGATTATGGACGAGACGAAGAGAGACCCTTGGTGGTCAGGTGAGACGCCGATCCAATTGTCGGCAATTCCAGCTTTCCTTCCCCGCCGCCCCAACGGCAAAAGCGTATCCCTTGCATCGGTCTACAGGTGGAGCCAGGCGGGCTTAGGGGGGGTTCGGTTCCGTCGCTTCAAGATTGGCGGCACCTGGTGCACAACCACCGAGGAACTCACTCGGTTTTCGGCGGTGCTAACAGAAACCGCCGGGGGCGACCTATGACACCCAAACGAACCCGGCCGCAGCGCACCAGCTTTCAGGGAGCGCGCCACGGCCGAAGCATACGAGCCGACGAACCCCTGGGGAGGCCGCGGCAGTGCATCAGATCATAACACACCAGCTCAGCAAGGAGGACGAGGCCGTTTTGGAAATCTTGGAAGGGCCCGTGAACGCGCAGATGCTGAAACTGGGGCACCAAGTGTTCCAACAATACCAATGCCACACCCCTGCAGAGCTTCGCCGGCGATATGGAGAAGCCTGGCCAACTGCCAGAGGTGCAATGGCCGTCTTTCTGCGCGAGAGGGTGGCTGAATGACAACAGCGCCAAGCCTGGTCAAAGACGACCCCATTGCACACATCGCCAGCAAACTCGCGGACTGGCAGCACCCAAGCGACCGCGCAGCAAAAGAACTGCTTGAAGCAAGGCTGGGGAGCGGTGGTGCGGTTGCGCTGGATGAGATCTTGGGCAATTTCGTCGCAGGAAGGCCAGGGATCTTCGCCACCTACCGGCAGGCTTGGGATGTGCTCTGCGCTCAGGCACGGGTTACCCTCAGCGAACAGCGCGACATTGATCTGCGGGAGGCACTTGCAACCGCCTGGCACGCAAAAGTGCTTGGTCCTGGGCTTGCCAAAATCTTCGCCGAGATAAGCCCGGACGAAATAGGCGAGCTGCGGGAAACCTACCTGCATGATGGGCAAGGTTTCCTGGTGGCTGTTCAACAGCATGCGAAAAGGGCTGGCGACCAGGATGCCATCAATCTGCTGGTGGTCGCTACAGGCATCAAACAGCGTATCGCTGACATGCCGCTGGCAGCCGAAGCAACTGGCGCCGCTCCCTTCCTACCAAAAGGCCCGCGGGACCTGGCCAAATCATCGCGCCCAGCCTGGGTCGTGAAAGGCTTGGCCACCACCGGGGAAGTCATTTTGTTGTTCGGCAAGCCAGGCAGTCACAAGAGCTGCATGGCCTTGGACCTTGCCCTGTCAGTAGCAGATGGCCGTGATTCATGGGCAGGTTGCCGGATCAAGACAGCGCGACGCGGGGTAGCCATCCTGCAGTACGAAGGCGTCGGCGCCAGTTGGGACCGCTGCCTGGCTTGGAGCAAGAGCAGGCTGGAAGACCCCACGAGCTGGTTCCTTGACCATCCTGGAGCAGCTGACAACTTGAGGTTCTTGCCGCCCGTCAGCTTCCTGGACGGTGCAGAGTTCGGACGCCTGCGAACCCACTTCCAAGACCAGCGGGAGGACGATCGGCCGGCCCTGATCATCGTCGACACGGTCAGCTGTACCATTGCGGGTGGCGATGAGAACAACCAGCAGGCCGGCAGCTTGTTTGTGAGCAGATGCCAGGAGTTGGCCCAGCTCTGCCAGGCTGCAGTTGTGGCTGTTCACCACTCGAACAGAGGCGGGAATGAAGAACGCGGATCCAGCACATTCCGAGCGAATGTAGACACCGTCCTGAAGGCTGAGCCACTGAAGTCCGAGGGCGAAGGATACATCAAACTGGGCGTGGACGGGAAAAGCCGGAACACCTGCGGCACATGGATGCGAGTCTTCAAGACCGGCGCCTGGTGCATCGGAGAAGACGAAGATCAGGACCCGATCACCGCCCCATCGGTCGAATATGTGGCCGATCTTGCTGACCACAACCTGACCACAACGGTGTCTCCGAGTTGGTTCCAATGTGGTGCTCGGGCATGGTCCGTTGTGGTTCACCTAGGAGTCTGCCCCACGGAAAGTCAACTTAGCGTCACCTCGGTGGCCGCTGGATAAAATCATTAGTGGGGCTGTGAAAATCCAGATCGACGGATTCTGCATGGATTTTGGGCCTGGGGCCACGTTGACGATTTTTGGGAGCAGATCAGTGCTTCTTGGCCTGTAATGGCCCAATTCCCTCGGCCTTCATAGCGCCAGCTTTCCGTGCAGCCTTCTCAAGTTGGTTGCAAGACAGATTAGGTCCCACTCACCACTCACCTTTGCTATGCCTCGCATGCTGAAGGACCGAAAGCCGCTCACGTTTTTGATCCAGCCAAAGACCGGCTCAACGATGTGTTTGCGTTTTCGGTACCAGCCCCGCCCACGGTTGGTTCCCAGCTTCCGTTTCATTCGCGCAGTAGCTTGGAGATCTGGACTGGTCTTCGGTCGTTTCTTTCCTTCCTTGCCAACTGAAACCAAACCGTCAATCTGGGCGTTTTCGAGATGCTTGAAGTTTTCCTCGCTGCGATAGCCTGCGTCCGCAAGCAGGCGCTCTATCGGCTTGCCTGAGTTCTCCATCGCTTTCTCGGCCATTGGAAGAAGCTGGTCATTATCAGCAGCGTTGTTTGTTACTCCATTGGCGATGATCAGCTGCTCAGTATTGTCGACAGCAATCTGAGCGTTGTAGCATTGCTCGAATCCATTCGAGGCTTTCATGATCCGACTATCGGGGTCCGTGAAGTTCTCCTGATCCTTTGGCCGTGGCTTGCCCTTGGGATGTTTCCGGTGGGGAGTCATCCGAAGCTCGCGACCTTCTTCCTTGGCCTTGCTGGCCTTCTTCTCGTCCTTTTGCTTGTCCTCCTCGGCCTTGCGTCTCTCCAATCGCTTCTTTGCCTCCTGGATAGCCTTCAGGCGGCTTTCCCGGTTTGAAAGTTCATCAGGGAGCTCGTCACCCCGAAAGTCAGGACCGAAGAGATCGTCCTCTTCCTTGTCGATTCCCTTAGCCATCTCGGTGATCCTGCGGATCTCGGCACGCAGTCGTTTCTCTTCGGACTTCATTCGCGAGTAGCTCATTGCCTTTCGCTTGCTGGCGTTCGCCTTCACTTTGCTGCCATCCACTGCCACGGTGCCGAGCTTGACCAAGCCAGCCTCAGAAGCGAGCTGTACGATCTGGACAAAGAAGCTCTCGAACAAATCGACATGCTCCGCCCGAAAACGACAGATTGTGCGGTGGTCCGGCATTTGATTAGCTGCCAACACCCGGAAAGGCACGCTTTCTTCGAGGTGCTTGGAGATCTTGCGGGAGGAGAAGACCCCTGTGCAATACGAGTAGATCAAGACCCTCAACATCATCCGTGGATCGTAAGGCAATTCACCACTCCCGCAGATGCGGTAGCGGTCGAGGAGGCCATCCGTGTCCAACGAACCGACCGCGTCGTGAATGTACCACGCAAGATGATCTTGTGGCAGCCAGTCACGGATGGACGGAGGTAGGAGGTACTGCTGGTTTAGATCTTGACCCTTTTTGAATCGCGCCATGCCTTCAATACGTACAAGGATGGGCCAGGGGCTTAACCTTTTTTCCGATTTCGAGGGCGATCGGAGGCCGGATTCCTCCTCATCCCGTGGGGCAGACTCCTAGCCCGTCTTTGCCTTCTGCACTGCAGCTAACATGGCGGCGATGTCGGTGTATTTGCAGCGCACCCTGCCGGTGGCCTCCCCTTGTTGGCGCTCCAGCTGGTCCAAGATCTGCCAATCTGCAAAGCTGAAGTAGGGAATGTTGCGGGACGCCAGAAGCTGGGGGATTTGCTTCTCCTCTCCTTGCGGAAGGGTTGCTTTGTGCTGATCCGCCAGATCCGCCACCATCTGCGCCACCGTAGCCTTGGAGTCGGGGCTGTTGGTGCCGATGAGGCCGGTGGGGCCACGCTTGGCCCAGCCCACTACGTACTGGTTGGCTAGCACCTGACCGTTGGCGCTTTCCCGCACGCGGCCGTCCTGGTTGGGGATGATGCCCCAGTTGTCATGGAAGGGCACTCCAGGGATGGGCGTGCCGCGGTAACCAATGGCTTTGAATACAAGCTGCACAGCTTCTTCCTGGAAGACGTCGATGGCTTTGGGGCGCGGTGCGCCGTTGTTGTCCAAGCCCAGCTTGTTCTTCTGCAGCTTGATGCCGCACACCTTGCCAGCTTCACCATTGATCTCCACAGGTGATACCAGGAAGCAGGCTTTGACTTTTTTGCCTTGGTCTTTGCTGTCTTGTTGCGCCTGTTCGGTGAGAATTTTCACATTGCGCTGTGCCGACTTGGGCGCCTTGCTGGTGATCCAGTTGCGCGAGATTTCGTCCAGGTTCATGTCCTTCGGGGCTACCAGCAGATCCACATTGTCCAGGTCTTGAATCTCCTGGATTTCCTTGGGGGAGAAGGCGGCCTGCGCTGGCCCTCGGCGGCCCAGCAGTAGCACTTCTTCAATGCAGCTCTGGCGCAGGGCCTGCAGAGCGTGATCTGCGATGTCGGTTTCCTGCAGGGCATCCGGGTCCTTGATCAGGATGCGAGCCACGTCGATGGCTACATTGCCGTTACCAACAACGGCAACACGACGGGCTCCTCCCAGGTCGAACTGATGATTGCGATAGTCAGGGTGGCCGTTGTACCAGAAGACAAACTCGGTGGCGGAATGCACACCAATCAGGTCTTCGCCAGGAATGCCCAGATCTCGACTGTCCTCATTGCCAACTGCGTAGATGATCTGGTCATAGTGCTCTTGCAGGTCGGTGACTTGTATGTCTTTGCCCAGGCAGACATTGCCAAAGAAGCGGAAACGCGGGTCTGCAGCCACCTTGTCGTAGACCCGGGTGACGGCTTTGATTTTTTGATGGTCCGGAGCGACGCCGCCGCGCACCAGGCCGTGTGGCGTGGGCAGGCGGTCAAATACGTCCGCCCGCACATGCAGGCCTTCCGCCTTGAACAGAGCCTCCACAGCGTAGAAAGCCGAAGGGCCGGAGCCGATGACGGCCACGCGCAGGGGGCGAGCTTTTGAACCGAGTTGAGCTTTGGTCATCCTTGCTTGGCGATCATAGGGTGAAAGGGCGTGAGTTTTGTCCTGCAATTCTCACGTGCAGGTACGGTTTTGCCGGTGGCTTGGATGGCTAAAGCCGCCATGGGATGGGTATTAGCTTAGTGGTCATGCCTGTTCGGCTGTTTGCGTTGGAGGGGCTGGTAAGAAAACGCTTGGAAAATATCCTCATGCACCCCTCTCACCATGCATTCTTCTTTGTTCCCAGAAATTCAAATGTAACTAGTGGTATGACGCAGAATTAGTAGGCCTTTATATTAAGCCTCCCTACGCTTGCGGTGCGTAGGTATCGTTGGAGGCAAGACGATGCGCGTTGCAGTAGAGATTCAACTTACCAAGAGCGAGCGAAGCACCCTGACGAATTGGTCACGCAGTCGGAGAATTTCGGTGAGGCAAGCTCAGCGAGCCCGAATGATCCTTCTTGCCGCTGATGGCTACTCGAATGCGGATATAGCTGAGGAGATGAGGGTCAAGCGACACACTGTGGGGCGTTGGCGAAACCGCTTCAGCGAGCATCGCCTCACTGGTATAGAGAAGGACCTTCCTCGGGGAGGTCGTCCCCGTGCGAACGAGGAAGTTGAGAGTGAGATCATCCGCATGACTACGCAAGAGATCCCCGCGAACGCGACACACTGGAGCACGCGACTCCTTGCAGAGGAGATGGGAATCACGCAGTCGATGGTCCACCGCACATGGAAGGCCAACGGTCTGAAACCTCACTTGGTGAAGACGTTCAAGGTCAGCAACGATTCTCGGTTCGAAGAGAAGCTGCGCGATGTGGTAGGTCTCTACCTGAATCCACCCGAGAATGCACTCGTCTTTAGCGCGGACGAAAAGACGTCAATTCAGGCTCTCGATCGGCCCCAGAAGAGCCTTCCACTGGTCAAGGGTCGATGCGGCACGATGACTCATGACTACAAGAGGAACGGAACAACCACCTTGTTCGCCGCGATCGAGTTGGGTCACGGCGAAGTGATCGCAACCTGCATGAAGCGACATCGACATCAGGAGTGGATCAAGTTCCTGAGAATGATCGACGAGCAAACTCCAGCTGAACTCGATCTGCACGTCATCGCCGACAACTACGCCACACACAAGCATGAGAAGGTTAAGCGGTGGCTGAAGCGCCATCCGCGATTCCACATGCACTTCATCCCGACAAGCAGCTCGTGGCTCAATATCGTGGAGGGGTTTTTCCGCAATCTTGATCAAAAACGCCTGAAGCGCGACGCGTTTCGCAGCGTCCCTCAACTCAAGAAAGCAATCATGGACTACATCGATAACCACAACGACGATCCGAAGCCGATTGTTTGGACCAAGGCCGCCGACGAGATCCTCGAAAAAGTCGGTCGCGCACGCGCTGCACTGAAAATGCCCCAACAGAGCGCATCACACCACTAGAGCCTCGCCGCTCATACAGACGTGATTCTGGGAAGCCACTTTTTTGCCACTCAAGACAGATCAACCATGATTCGCAACACTCGCCTCCTGGCGGCTGCCTGTGCAGCTGCTTTCGTAGTCATCTCTTCTCCTACCTGGGCCCAATATAACGAGCGTCCTGAACTGGCCGGTTCTGGAGAAGCTGGTGTGGATGTTTCTGGCCGTTCCATCAAAAACAAGCGGGTGCGTGCCATCCATAGCGCCGACGCTTCTGAGGAAGGTGGTACCGCCTACTTCTTGCAGCAGGATCCCTACCTGGCCTATCAGCTGGGGCGCAACCTGAACTTCCGTGAGTTCCGGCGTCGGGATGGTGTTTTTGATGCTCGTATCTCCAATCTGGGCGGTCCCATGCCTGATGGCACCACCGCCAAAATCACTGCGCAAAACCAGGTGAGCTGCTCGGGTTGTCACAACCTGCCCCAGGGCAATCCTGGTGGTGGCGTCACCTTCCACAAGGATTCGGGCAAGGGCCGCAACACACCGCACTACTTTGGCGCTGGTCTGACCGAAATGCTGGCCCTGCAGATCCGCGGCATGATGCTGAAGGAGCTGGATAGTAATGGGGATGGCTGGGTCAATGCAGCTGAGGCTGCTGCTGGCGGCAACCGTGTCCTGGTCAAGAGTGATCGGCGTGGTCCCTACATCAACTATGGTCGCCCTTCCCTCAGTAACGGCAACACGGGAACCCCCAAGCTCAACAACATCTTCAAGGTCTGGTATGTGGACAATGACGGCAACCTGGTTGCCGATGCCACTGCAGTGGATGGTGTAGAGACCTTCGGCTACAACTTTGAAATGATCGTCTGGGGTTGGGGTCAAGGCCCTGGCCGCGCTGCACTCAATCCCACCAATCGGGCTTTCTTGTGGGATCCATGGAATGCCCATGGTGGCCTGCAAGCCTACGACCCCAGTGGCAATGCGGATGCGGATGGTGATGGCATCAGTGCTCCCACCCTGGCTGGCGCCATTCAGTTCCCGATTTCGCACACGACTCCCGACACCGGGGACAATGTGGACCCCCTGGGTTTCAGCCGTGACGATGACGATGGCGACGGCCACCTGAATGAGATCAGTGAAGGTGACTTGGACTTGGGCGAGTGGTTCATGCTGAACGCGCCGCGCCCAGCCTTTGCCGGCACCGAAGGTGAATATCGCAAGGGTCTGCATCTCATGCGGAAGATGCGTTGCACACAATGCCACGTGGACAACTGGAAGATCATGGCCGAAGGCGAGCGGGGCGTCGGCACAGGTGATCGTCGCTTCATCGACTTTGCGGCCAAGTGGAACCCAAAGGAAAAGCGTCTTGAAGGTCGTTTGACCGAGCTCTTCCAAAAGGTGGGCGACAGCTATGAGCGCCAGCTGGGATCCTTCCATGTGCACGGGATGTTTGCGGACTTCCGCCATCACGACATGGGCAAGGGTTTCGAAGAAAAGGACTTTGGCGGTAACCTGAACCGCCTCTGGCGCACCGCTCCCCTGTGGGGCGTCGGCAGTGGTTTCCCCTGGGGCCATGACGGCCAGTCCCTCACCCTGGAGGATGCAATCCTCCGCCATGGCGGCGAAGCCAGGGCTTCGCGCCATGCCTTCAGCCGGGCCAAATCCAAGGATAAGGAGGCTCTGCTGGGCTTCCTGCGCAAACTGGTGCTCTACGACATTGAAACCCTGCCCGCCGACATCAACGGCGATGGCAAGATTTCCCGGCACCATGTGGTGGCGGGGATGAACACCGGCATGGAGCGCTTCAATGCCGAGTGGCTGTTCCGGACCCCCCTGCAGATCCAGGGCCCCTTCACCAACACCGATGGGGTGACCATCCGCTCCTCCGCTGGCACCAATATCACTGAGGCCTACGGCGAGGATCTGATGCTGCGCCGGGACTCGGACAGCGATGGCTGGCCCGATGTCTGGGACGCCGCCCCTGGCGTTGCCGGCTACAAGGACGGCGTGCAGTAGGCCTTAGCAGGTCGTAGCAGGTGGCCTCCCGCAGGCGCCCCTCGGTCCCAACTAAGGATCGGGGGGCGCTTTGCGTTAGTGCAGGCTTGACCCAGGGGAAATTTTCGGCAAATTTGGAGTTTCGCTTCGGGCTGGTAGTCCAGCGGCGTTTGCCTGCATAGGACCCCCGAAGTCCTATCTCTATTGCTAGAGACCCCATCTAGGAACTCGCGATGATAGAAGTCGACAACCTCGTAAAGACATTCGGATCCATCCATGCGGTGGATCACATCTCCTTCCAGCTGCAGAAAGGTGAGGTGCTGGGATTCCTTGGCCCTAATGGGGCTGGGAAATCCACCACCATGAAGATCCTCACCTGCTTCCTCACCCCGGACAGTGGTACTGCCAGGGTTGGGGGCTGTGACATCCTGCAAGACCCGGTGGGGGTGCGCAAGCTCATCGGCTATGTGCCGGAGAACGCACCGCTCTATGGCGAGATGGCAGTGAAGGACTTCCTGAAGTTCGTCTGCGATGTCCGCGGCATTCAGGGCAAGGCCGCCAAGGACGCCATCGATCGGGTGGTGAGCTTGTGCAGTGTTGACAGCGTTTATCATCAGGTGATCGAAACCCTGTCCAAGGGTTACAAGCGGCGGGTGGGGTTGGCCCAGGCCTTCTTGCATGACCCGGGCATCCTCATTCTGGATGAACCCACCGATGGTCTGGATCCCAACCAGAAGCACGATGTGCGGGAAATGATCAGGGGTATGGCCAAGGATAAGTGCATCATCATCTCCACTCACATCCTGGAAGAGGTGGAGGCGGTATGCAGTCGCGCCATCATCATTGCCCACGGCAAGGTTTTGGCCGATGGCACGCCAGCAGAGCTGAGTGCTAAAGGCAAGGGCAGGTTGGAAGACTACTTCCGCCAGATCACCAGCAAAGGGAGCGCAGCATGAGTCCTACTAGAGCAGTCTTTCGTCGTGAACTGCATGGCTACTTCGGCACGCCAGTGGCCTATGTGTTCCTGGTGGTGTTCTTGGCCCTGGGTTCCTTTTTGACCTTCAGGGATCACTTCTTTGATCGGAATGAGGCCAGCCTCACTGTGTTCTTTAGCCAGCTGCCTTGGTTGTTTGCTCTGTTTGCTCCAGCCATTGCCATGCGCATGTGGGCGGAAGAGAGGCGCACCGGCACCATTGAGTTGTTGCTGACTTTGCCGGTGACCCTGCCGCAAGCGGTGCTGGGCAAGTTCCTGGCCGGCTGGGTCTTCTTTATCATTGCCCTGCTGTTCACCCTGCCTCTGGTCTTTACCGTGGCCTTTCTCGGCGATCCGGAGTGGGGGCCGATATTCACCGGTTACCTGGGCGCGGCCTTGATGGCTGGCAGTTATCTGGCAATCAGCAGTTTCTTCTCGGTGATCACCAAGAACCAGGTGATTTGTTTCATCATTTCAGCCTTGGCCTGTGGCTTCTTCGTGGTGGCCGGCTGGCCTTCCATGATCAATGCGCTGTCTTCATTCTTGCCGGCGCCCCTGCTGAATTTTGTGGAGTCTATGAGTTTCTTGACTCACTTCGACACGATGCAGCGAGGTGTCTTGGAGTTTGGCAACCTGTTCTTCATGTTCGCAGTGATGGCAGGATTTCTCTTGGCTTCCTGTGTGATGCTTGACGAGCGCAAGGCGCAATAACTAGACCGATGAATAACACTACCCGAAATATCCTGGGGACCATTTTCATCCTCATCATCGCATTCTGCTCAACATTCATTGTGGGCAAGGTGTTGCGGGGGCGCGGTACCATAGACCTGACTTCCAATAGCCGTTACACCCTGTCTGATGGCAGCAAGGCTATCGTTGATAAGTTACAGCGACCGCTAAATCTGAAGCTCTACTACAGCAAGCAGGCCATCAATCGGCTGGGTAGTGATCAGGTTGCCCTGTTCAACAACTACTATTACTACGTGCGAGATTTGGTCCGCTCCTTGAGCAGGCACAGCAAAGGCAAGTTGGTGCTGGAGGAATATGATCCTCAGCCCTACTCCGATGCGGCGGAAGAAGCAGATCGCCTGCAAATTCAGGCTCATCCATTGCCGGACAAGGACGTCTTCTACTTTGGTCTGGCGGTGACTTCAGACACCGGTGCCCGGCAGGTGATACCGTTCTTCACCCCCAACGAAGAAGGCAAGGTGGAATACAAGATTGTCGAGCTGTTGGATCAGGCTGGCAAACGCAAGAAGACCAAGGTTGGTGTGTTGTCTTCTTTGCCGGTCACCGGCGAAAATTTGACTCCACAGATGGCGCGCATGAAGCAGATGATGGGGGAGCAGGTGCAATCGGCCTGGGGCATCATCAAGCTGCTGGAGCGTTCCTATGAGGTGCAGAAGATTGAGCAGGATCAGGACAAGATCGATCCTTCCATTGGTTACCTCCTGGTGATCCACCCCAAGAAATTCTCTGACAAGACCCTGTATGCCATCGATCAGTTTGTTATGGGCGGCGGTCGAGCCCTCTTCTTTGTGGATCCGTTCTGCTACCAGGATCAGCCGCCTAAGGATCCGCAAAACCCCTATGCGGGTATGACCTATGAGCGCGGCAGCGACATCAACAAGCTGCTGTCTGCATGGGGTGTGCGGATGGATGCGGGCAAACTTGTGGGTGATCAGGAGTTGATGGGCCGGATTTCTGGCCGAGAGGGACCCACTTCCTTCATTGGTCTGACCCAGTTCGTGCAGGCCAAGGGATGCTTCAACCCTGACCATGCCTTGAGCCAGTCCTTGTCCCAGGTGGACCAGTTCATTGCCGGTGCTTTGACCAAGCTTGAGGGGGTGGAGGCTCAGGTGCAGCCGCTGGTCATGACCACCAAGACTGGCAATGTCTGGGAAGGCTCGGTTATGGAGTTGGGTGGGCCAATGGGTTTGGATCCTGCCTTGCTGAACCAGAAGTTTGTCCCCGGCGAAGAGTCGCGATGGACTGCCGCAATCATCACCGGCAAGTTGAAGACCGCCTTTCCAGGCGGGCGACCCAAGGTGGCGGATGCCGAGAATGGTGAAGAAAAAGATCCTGCGGCGAATCCGGAAGAAGGCGAAGCCAATCCATTGGCGGTGACTGCAGAAGAGAACTCAATCTTGGTAGTGACAGATGTGGACATGCTTACCAATTCCTGGGCCTTTGATCCCAGGTTGCTGAACTACGGCATGTTCAACTCACACAATTCCAATGCCTCCTTCCTGCAGAGCGGATTGGAGTATTTGGCTGGTTCCAAAGACTTGATGAGTGTTCGTGGTCGCCAACAGGTGCGGCCCCAGTTTGATTACATCATCGAAAGGGAGCGCCTGGCGGAATTGGAATTCCAGAACCAGATCGAGAGCATCAAGAGGGAAATTCAGACATTTCAGACTGAGCTGAACCAATTGCAGGATCAGGCGACCAAGCAAAATGTAGGTGTGCTGCAAGCTGAAGCCGACACCAAGCGCCGTGAAACAGAAGTGAAGATCCGGCAAAAGCAGGGTGCTTTGCGCAAAGTGCAGCGGCAGGCTCGTGAAGAAATCGAGAGCTTGAAGAGCGGTCTGGAAAGTATGAACACCTGGGTTATCCCCGGTTTGATTTTGATCTTCGGCGTGGTCCTCGCATACATGCGATACACCAAGCGGAAAGTACAAGTTCGAGGTGGAGTATGAGCAGTAAGAATCTAACCATCAGCGGGGTGTTGGCCCTGCTATTGAGTGTCTGGTCCCTGATCTTGGCTCTTGGCCCTGGTGAGGTAGTCGTTGAGTTCGTCAAGGACCGACCCTTGGTCCTCTCCTTTGATGCCCAAAGCATTGCCAGCATCGATGTGAAGGGCAGAGACGGGCTTGTGCAGTTACGTAAGCAGGGTGAAGGCTTTGTGGTTAGTTCCAAGCTGGGCTATCCCGCCAGCATGGGCAAGATCAATGGTGGCCTCATCGATGCCTGTTACCGCATTCGCTGTGCGGCGGAAATCTCCAAGTCCGCTGATACCCACTCTGATCTGGGTGTGGGTGGCGGTGATGAGTCCACCACCCTGAGTTTCAAGGATGCCCAAGGCAAAGAGATTCTTGGAGTGATTGCCGGCAAGTTCCTGGATGATCAACGCGGCAACTATGTGCGCTTGAGCACGGAAGACACTGTCTATTTGAGCAGCCAGCCAGTTTCCTTCAGCTCTGACAACTTGAACTATCTGGACAAGGACATCCTGAAAACCGAGCGCAATGATGTGGCCCGGGTGGATGTGTTGGGGCCGGAAGGCAGCTATAGCATCCTCAATTCCGAAAACGGCAGGCCGGAGTTGCAAGGTGTGCCCCAAGGCAAGCAGGCCAATGGTGAGGTGGGTGCCGTGTTGGGAGCGTCGGGCTATCTGAGCTTTGAGAACTTCTTCCCGGCGGAAGAGAAGAAAGACCTGAAGTTTGACACCACCTACAAGCTGGAGATGAGCATGCAGCCCACCTATGTGTTGCACGTGGCAAAGGTAGAAGACAAGTTCTACGTGAAGTGCGAGGCGGAATGGCGTGGGCCAGATCCCAAGAGCATTACCACCTTGAAGCAGGACGAGAAGCTGAGCGAGGAGGAGATGCAGGAACGGAGTGACTACATCGAGTCCATGAATGCCATGGAGGCTTTTTCCGTCAAGCATCAGAGCTGGGTCTATGAAGTCAGTTCTTGGTTGGGGGGCAACCTGACCAAGAAGTTCGCCGACCTCGTCGATGAGAAGGCCGAGGAAGAGCGGCAAGTCCAGGCTTCACACATCCTCATCCCCTTCGAGGGTTCCGAAGCCAAGCCTGCTGCAGGCAAGGAGTTGCTAAGCAAGGATGCGGCGCAGACGAAGATTGAAGAGCTGCTGAAGTTGGTGCAGGAAAAGCCCGACATCTTTGCTGACCTGGCAAAGGAGCATTCCTCTTGCCCCAGCGCCGCCAAGGGCGGTGACCTGGGTTCCTTCGATTTCGAAACCATGGCCAAGCCTTTCTCGGAGGCCGCCTTCAAACTGGAAGTGGATGAAACCTCCGGCGTGGTGGAAACCATATTCGGTTATCACATCATCAAGCGCACCAAGTAGACTCGGTGGGGAGCACATGCCTCCTCTGTCCACAATCCGCCATTGGTTCCATGACATCCACCAGCGCAGTCGTGCGTTGGTGGAGGATCTGACGCCGGCGCAGATCCGGGGACCGCAGTTGGGCATCGTCAATCCGCCGCTGTGGGAACTGGGGCACGTGGCCTGGTTCACCGAGAATTGGGTGCTGCGTCATAGCCTGGGCCAAGAGGCCCGCTATCCGGACCTGGACCCCATCTACAACTCCATCATCCTGCCCCACGACGATCGGTGGGCTTGTGACCTGCCGGATTGGTCAGAGACACTGGAGTTCTTCGACCGGGTACATCAGCGGGTGCAGGATGTCATGGCGCTGCCGGATGCAGAGATCAGTGCGGAGCTGCGCTACTTTCTGTTGTTGTCTGTGTTCCATCATGACATGCACAACGAGGCCTTTACCTACACCCGGCAGACTTTGGCGTACTCCAAGCCTGCCTTCCTGCAAGGCTCGCCCATTTCGGCGGTACAGGATAAGGGTGATGTGAGCTTTGCCGCCGGGTCTCACCAGCTGGGCTCCAGCAGGGATGACAGTTTTGTTTTTGATAATGAGAAGTGGGCGCACAGCGTCGACCATGACGCCTTCGCCATGGCCAGCAGGCTGGTGACCCAAGGCCAGTATGCTGCCTTCATCGAAGCTGAAGACTGTGCTCCGCCTGAGTACTGGCGTCGCAGTGATGCAGGCAAGTGGCAGCAGCGCTTCTTTGACCAGTGGCTCGAAGTAGAACCAGAGCAAGCCATGCTGCACCTGAGCCATGATGAGGCCCAGGCCTATTGCTGTTGGGCCGGGCGTCGTCTGCCCACGGAAGTAGAGTGGGAGGTGGCGTCGCAAGACTCCAGGATGCAGCAGATGTTTGGCCCGGCCTGGCAATGGACAGCCAGCAAGTTCTTGCCCTATGCGGGTTTTGCCCCGGACTCCTACAAGGAGTATTCGGAACCCTGGTTTGGCACGCGCATGGTGTTGCGCGGTGCTGCCTGGTGCACGCCGGAGCGCATGCATCGCCGCCAGTACCGCAACTTCTTTGAACCCTTCCGCAAGGATGTCTATGCCGGCTTCCGCACCTGTGCTCTAGGGGGCTAGCGATGAATATTCTCATCGTTTCACCGGCAGCTGTGGATGCCCTGCTTGGCAATGCGGTCACCGCTCGGCGCTGGGCAAGCATGCTGACGGACCTGGGGCATCAAGTGCAGGTGGCGCAGGAATATGAGCCGGGAGGCTGGGATGTTCTGGTTTGCCTGCACGCCAGCAAAAGCCATGGGGCTTTGCTGGCGGGCAAACAGGCGCGGCCGGAGATGAAGGTCATTGTCGCCATGACGGGGACTGATCTTTATGGCGACCTGCCCCATGGTGCGCAGGCACAGGAATCCATTGCTCTGGCGGACCGCATTGTGGTGTTGCACCCGAAGGGGGGTGAAGTTTTGCCAGTCGAAGTACAAAGCAAGGTGCGACCCATTCTGCAGTCCGTGGCGCTCAGTCCTTCGGCTTTGCCAGTGACCTCAAACTTTCCGGTGTTGGTGCTAGCGCACTTGCGGGAGGTGAAAGATCCGCTGTTGGCGGCAAAGGCTGCCCGACTGTTACCTTCGGACTCCAAGGTTTTGGTGACGCTGCTGGGGGAAGTGATCGATCCCGCCTACGGGGAGCAGGCCAGTTTGGAAGTGCAGCAGAATCCTCGCCTTCAATGGCCCGGCGCCCTGCCTCATGATCAGGCCATGGAAAAGTTGGCGCAGGCCAAGGCCCTGGTGATCAGCTCCAAGATGGAGGGTGGGGCGCATGTGATCTCGGAAGCTGCGGTGTTGGGTGTCCCCATCTTGGCGACGGCCATCCACTCCTCCATTGGCTTGTTGGGCGAGAAGCACCCCGGGCTGTTCCCTGTTGGAGATGTGCAAGCCTTGGCAAACTTGCTGCAGCGATTGGAAGCCGACGCCGACTTTGCCGCAGAACTGCGCCAGTGCAGTCAGAGCTTGGCGCCTTTGTTTGCGCCAGCGCGAGAGCGGCAGGCCTGGGCAGCATTGTTGGCAGAATGGCCCAAGCAATCCTGAAAAGGCTGCGGTTGCAGGGATAGGGAGTCGGCAAAGAGAGGGCGCCGTTGTTCGCCTATTTTGAGTCCGTGCCCGCCTTGGGGATGCCGAGCACCTGTCGCAGCCCTTGGTGGTGCTTTGAGCTGATGCCGTCGAATATTTCGTTCAAGGGGACCTCCCACAGGACCCAGAGTTCGATCGAGGTCTTGTTTCGGTTCTTTCCTCGACCTGTCGTGGTCCGGTATTTCCCCTCCACCGGCTGCATGGCAGTGGCAATGTTTTCGACCAGGCGATCGAAAACGAAAGGGCTGAACGGCTCCCGGATCTTTCTCTTGCCGTCGTTTTCATAGGTCTGGGCTAGATGTAAGTGTGCCGTGTGCCAGGGGCTCTCGGTGGATTGATTCTTGCTGTCTCCCAGAGTTTTCCCCTTCTCCTTTCGGACGAAGCGATAGTAACCAGTTCTGGGTGGGATGTTGGTAAAAGGTTCTTCTTCGCAAGGAGTGCATGCAATCTCCTTGGTGATTGGTTTGCTGTTTGCCCTTGCTACCTTGCGCTTGAGGCGATCCATATAGGTGTCCGAATCGCTGAGAGCCCAGGCAGAGGCTTTGGCAATTGGACCGGTCTCCATGTGCATGATCCGCCGGAGTTCAGCGTGGTATTCTGTATCCACCATTGTGAACACCTTGGTGGTAGGGATTTCCCAGAGCGTGCATACATAACGAGTAGCGTTACCCACTCCCGGTAGATATACGCTGTAGTGTTCTTTTTTAAGGGGGGTCCGGACCGGTTACATAGGTAACAAATCAGTCCGGGCACATGGGTAACACTTTGGCGTGGCCTTGGGGTGGCGCTGGGGTCTCTTGTGCCGGATGACCTGGTGCGAGACAGACCCTGTGAATGAGCGTTTGAAGTTTGTGGCGGCCCACCAAGATGGCCGCCTGTCGATGACAGAACTGTGCGAGCGGTTTGGGGTTAGCCGGAAAACTGGCTACAAGATCCTGGCTCGATATCGTGATGAAGGACCTGAAGGTCTACGGGACAGATCCAGAGCGCCAAAGCGGCATCCCAATCAAGCCCCACCAAGAGTGGAGGCGGCGATTTTGCGGGTACGAAAACACTACCCAACTTGGGGATCCAAAAAGATCCGAGCTGTACTGGCACGAGAGCACCCGGAAGAAGTTTTGCCGGCAAGGAGCACAGTGCATGCTGTGTTGAAACGGGCGGGTGTCGTCATGTCTCGTCCCCGACGTTTGCGGCGGCAGCCCAGTACATTGTCGTTGATTCAACCACAAGCACCCAATGACGTTTGGTCCATAGACTACAAGGGCTGGTTTTGTGTCGGAGATGGCACTCGCTGTGATCCACTGACGGTGAATGATGCCTTTAGCCGCCTGTCGCTGGAGTGCCGTGCATTGGTCTCGCCGAAGCTGTTGGACGTGCGCCGCTGCTTGGCAGGTGCATTTAGGCAGTATGGCCTACCTCTCTACATGCTTAGCGATAACGGGTCTCCGTTTGGGTCGAGGGGCATTGGCGGGATTTCTCGCTTAGGAGTTTGGATGATACGGCTTGGAATTCGACCAATGTTTATTGAGCCAGGTAGACCAGATCAGAATGGTCGTCACGAGCGATTTCATGAAACCTTGAAGGCAGAGACTGCCAACCCTCCTTACAAAACAATTCGAACCCAGCAGGCTGCATTTTCACGATTTCAATCCATCTACAATGAAGAGCGCCCGCATGAAGCTCTAGACATGCAAGTGCCAGCCGAAGTCTACGCGCCTTCGCGGAGGACTATGCCTTCAAGGCTGCCGCAGCATGAATACTCAGATGACTTTGCTGTCCGACAAGTGCGAAAGGATGGCACCATGAAATGGGCTGGAGGCTATGTCTTTATAGGGGATGCACTGGTAGGCGAGAGCATCGGCCTGGAACATGTGGATGACGACGTATGGATTGTCCATCTCGGCTGCATGCAGCTGGGAGTGCTGCATGAGCGGTCCAGGGTCGTGATCCCCCTGCCAAAAATCAGCGAGTAGGGGGGAGGGCCCATATACTGAGTAGCGAATATGGGGGGTCGCTTGCCGAAATCCTCATTTCCCTGGCTCAAGAGGCTCCCCCCATGCTCTAGCCCCTGAATCCCTGAAAATGAGCATTGTGGGTCGCAATCCTGCCTCCCCCAGAAAGTGTTACCCATGTGCCCGTACAAAAGTGTCACCCATGTGCCGGGTTGCACCCGGGAACTCCAGGACCTGGATCAGTGCCTGGACGTGCCTGTGGCCTCCTTCGATCGGCGGGTGCAGCAGCTGCTGCGGGAGTTCCGCAAGAAGAAGCTGGGCATTCGCTTTCCCCTGCCCGCCGCCGATTCGGGTATAGGTGCCAAGATCGCCTGGCCCGGGCAGTTTGCCGCTGAGTTGCGCCAACTACCCCGCTTGGATCGCAGTGAGGAGTTTCGCATGGCCCGGCGGCACGAGTTCTTGCAGCAGCGGGTGGTGGCGGCTGGCGAGAACTCGGATGCATTGAGTCAGGCATCGGCAGACCTCTTGGCCCATCGCAATCTGTTCGTCGAAGGGACTCTCTATTTGGTGACTGCTTGTGCCCGTCGTTACCGCGGGCTGGGAGTGGATCTGGCAGACCTGATTCAGGAGGGCAATGCTTCCTTGTTCCAGGCCATTGAAGGATTCGATTGGCGACGCGACGTTCGCTTCAAGACCTATGCCCAGTACTGGATCCATCAGGCCATCTTGAAAACCCTCTACAATTGTTCTCGCACCGTGCGCATTCCCATCTGGGTGCAAAAGACCCTGCGCAAGGTCCAGCGACTGCAGCAGGCCAGCAAGGAAGTGCCCTCCCCTTCCTCCATCGCTGCCAAGTTGAATATTCCCGAGTCACGATTGCGCGACCTGCTCAACACCAAGCGTTACGCCGTGAGCATTGATGCGACGATGCCTGGAGATACGGAAGGTTCCAGCATGGCTGGCCGCCTGGTGGATTCTCGACTGCTGCCGGTGCCGGAGTCGATCCAGGACAGTGACCTGGGGGAACGGTTGCAGGACTTGCTGAATGAGCTTTCGGAACGGGAGCAGCAGATCCTGATTCGCCGCTATGGCATGCATGGCCAAGGCAGCGAGACCCTGAGTGAAATCGCCGTGGATCTGGGCATTACCGCGGAGCGGGTGCGCCAACTGCAGAGTGCTGCCCTCCTTCGTTTGCAGCGCTCCTCAGCCAAGGATGCTTTGGCTGAGTTTCTCTCCTAACCCCTACTGCGGGCCTTGCGATGGCGCGGGCTCCGCCTCCCAAGCCCTGCTCCAGAGCTTGCGATAGGTTTCGATCTGGCGATCGCGGCGGATGGGCATGATCCTGCGCATGGTTTCCACCCGGCGCAGTTCCAGCTCCGCCAGCAAAGGTTCTTCTTCGCCAACAGCGCTGGCAATGACTTCACCCATGGGGTCGATGACTCTGCTGTCGCCAGGGAAGATCAGGGTGTCTTTGTTCTTCAGCGATGTCTCCGAGCCGGTGCGATTACAGCCCAGGACAAACATCTGATTCTCAATGGCGCGAGCCTGCAACAGAGTGCGCCAGTGTCCGGAACGAGCTTCCGGCCATTGCGCCGGCACCGCCAGAACTTCAACGTGTTGTTCGAAGTAGTGACGAACCAATTCGGGGAATCGGATGTCGTAGCAGATGACCACACCGATGCGGCCAAGGCGAGTGGATAGCACCAGAGGCTTATCACCAGGAGTCATGATCTTGTTCTCGCCGCTTACCGAGAACATGTGGATCTTGCGGTAGCTGCCCAAGACCTTGCCCCGGTCCACTACCTGACAGTGGTTATAGAGTGAGCCCTTCTCTTCCAGCAAGCCGCCGCCAATGATCATGACGCCCAGTTCCTTGCTGAGTCGCACCATGGCGCGCTCGGCATCTCTGGACTCACGGATCAACTTGACTGAAGGCTCGGGAACCAGAGAGGTGGTCCACAGCTCTGGTAGCACCATGAGCTGAGCACCTTTTTCGGCAGCCTTGCGGACGCCGGCCTCGGCTCGTTTCAGATTTGGCTCTACCTTCCCCCGGTCCAGATTGAACTGGACGCAGGCTGAGAGGTAGGTTGGTGGTTTGGTTTGGTCGCTGGACACGGTTCCAGAGGATAGCTTGTGTACATGGAAGGGGCCTAGCTAACCCTCAGGAAAATCCTCCTAAGGGAACCCAGGCCCGATCGAAGCTACTGCTTAGCCCTTGAACAGGATGTCGTCTTGACCCGTGTTCTTCGAGGCCCGGGGCTGCCGGGGCGTCGCGCCAGTCTTGGTCTGGCTGGTGAGCTGATCGCTCGGCTTGAACATGATGGTTTCCTTGTCGGCCACATCAATGCTCTTGCCGGTCAGGGGGTGCTTGTAAGCCCGCCCCTTGCGAATCTTCCGCTCAAAGGTGCCGAAGCCCTTTACAGCCACCTTGCCCCGACTGCGTAGCAGGTCGGTCACGGAGTCCAGGACGGCATCCAGCACCCTCGCCGCAGTACGGCGGGGGACATTCAGCTCCTGGGCTACGCGCTCGGCAAGGATTCCCTTGTTTGCCTGGCGTCCGAAAATTTCCTTTTCGGCAGCTGCGGGATGATTGCTTTCGGCCTGCACATTAGTGCTGGCCGGATTGGCAGTCGTACCGCGGTTCTCTCCAACTCGTGAATTCACATCAGTGTTCTGATTAGTCAGACGGGTCATCCTACTTCTCTCCCAGTCGCCATTCGTTGTTCGCAATTTTCACGCACGCGCGTGAATTAGTGAGGTTTTCCTTTGCCGGGACCCTCTCTCTCCTTCTATCCGCCCTTCTGATTCAGGGAGTCTTTTGCACTGCTACGGCTGGTAAGAACCGTTCCAGAGCTGTGACAATCTTCTTCAGATACCGAGTGGCAACGCCATTCGGATAGGCATCGCAGAATGGCGACCGCTTGAGCACGGCACCCTCTACACTGCTATCTTCCGGCAGTAAGCCCAACCAGTTGAGGTCGAAGCTCAAAAACCTTTCGGTGCATCCTTTTAGCTTCTTGTACACTTGGTCTGCTTCCTCGGGTGAACGCACCCGATTGACCAATAGATGCATGGGAGACTTTGTATTCTCCTGCACCATGACTTTGACAATGCCGTATGCGTCAGCAATCGCTGCGAAGTTGCTGGTTGTGACAACAATGGTGTGATCACTGATGGATACAAAGTCAGTTACGGCTTTTGAAATGCCAGCACCGGTGTCCAATATGATCAGGTCGCAGAATGGCCGTAATTCATTGATAGCATCCAGAATCCTGTTGCGACCAATGTCATCCAGGTTGGCCATGTCCTTGACGCCGCTGCCGCCAGAGATGATGCGCAGGCCTGCTGGGCCATCATTGATGATGTCAACAAGTGTTGCGGATCCGTCCAGGTAATCAGACAGAGTTTTGCGCGGCTGCATGCCGGCCATGATGTGTGCATTGGAAAGGCCCAGGTCCGCATCCAATAGAATTGTGCGGAAGCCGCGCTTGGAAAACTCGCTTGCCATGCTGACGGAAAGCGAAGTCTTGCCAACGCCTCCTTTGCCAGAGGTTACTGCAAAGATCTTCGCCGAAGCGGATCCGCGCATTGGTGTAGGTGCAGACATTGGTGTAGGCGTTGACTTAGGTGTTACTGAGCTAGCAGGTGCTTTGTTCTGCTGCAGAACGGCACGCAACGCATCCACGAGCTCTTTTGGGTAGAGATCGGGAGTGAGCGGGTCCTGCGCTGGCAGGGCCTTGCGATTCTGTCTGAGTTCTTTGCGCAGGGTCTCGAGAGAGATCCCCAGCATCGAAGCAACTTGCTGAGCGTTATAGCATTGGGTTGTCAATCGCGACCCTCCCCTGGAAACATAGTTCGCGTTGGTCCTATGGCTCCTTCTTCGGAAGAATGCCGCGCCTTTCTTTTGCGCCGTTTTGTGGAAATGTCATTCAACCTAAAGGCTGAAATTGCCGATTCTTACTACATCAGAGCGTTGGCCGTACGTTCTCGGGAAAGCGTTGGCCGCAGTCTGCGTTGCTATGGGGAAGACCTGGACACAAATAAATAAGAGAGGACAAAGACGGCATTCGTCTTGGCAGGGCAATGCGTCAGAAAAATCTCGCCAAGAATCCCAGGGTGATTTTCGAGGGAGCCCCGGTTGGCGTTTGGCATTGTTGATGGCAGTGTTACCAGGGACGGTGATGCTATTCTCCACGGCAACTGTTGTGTATTTCGGCTGCCAGCTCATGGAGCAGGCGCAGGGTGCCAAGATTCAGCTGCCATCCCTGCTGCCATTGTCTCTGGCGGTGGTTGCCTTCTCCGTTGTCACTGGATTGCTGGCACTTGCTCAGTCCATCCGAGTGTCCCATCGCTTCATGGGACCAGTGCGCCGCATTGTCAGCTCCATGGCCAAGGCTCGGGGTGGCGACATTGGGTTTCGCTTGCATCTGCGTCGCGGCGATTGCCTGACGGAAGTGGCGACCGAATTCAATCGGCTCCTGGACTACTTGAATGAGAACCCTCCGGCGGGAGCCAAGGCTGGCAGCGATGTGGTTGAGCTTGAAGAAACACAGTCAGCTGTACCAGTTGTGGTCGAGCAGTCAGTCGGGCAGGTGACTGAGTGAGCTTTGCTCTCCGCTGTGTGGAACGGAGCATCTGGTTCACGGTGCTGATTGCCGTGATCATTGGCGCCCTGATCTTGCATTCCACCGCCGAGCGAATTACTCAGGAAGTAAGGAAGGATCAGCAGTCCCTACATGAATTCAACATGTTGCTGCGCCAGAGCCAAAAGGTGTCAGTGCAGAACATGCAGGAGCAGTCGGACCTGTTGGCGAATCGATTGGGCCAGGTGGATTGGGCTCCAGCATTTTCTGGTCGCCGTCCGGTGGTCTTGTTTGACGCAGCCGGTCCCTTGCTGCGCTTGGTGCACAACGAACCAGACAGGACCTTGGCCATTGCTGGGGCTGGTCCGGGGGGTTGTAAGTGAAGCGTCCCGGTGTGGATGTCTTACCCTTTGTGGTGAGTTGTCTGGTCTCCTGTGTGCTCCTCTACATGGCCTGGCAAGTCAATGAGGTCATCGATGCAACCCAGCAGTTGCACGAGGAGCGAGCATTGGTGGTGGGCAGCATTGCGGCGGACGAAGCAGCTTTTGCTGCTGTTGCGGCAGACCTTGCTACCGGCAAGCAGCGAATGTTTGCCACCGAATCTGGTCCCGATTGCCTGGTGCTGCGAAGCAGTGAGGCTGAAGGCGGCAAATTGCAGATCCATGTGGTCAGCGAGCATCATGCAGACCTGCGCTTTGCCTGTGATTTCTTGTCTGGTTCGGGGCCCTTATGCCTGAGCCATCCCTTGAGTCTGCCTGCCGCTTTGTGGAAGGATAGTCCTGGACTGCAAGAATGGTTGGCGGCGCAGGAGCAGCAGGTGCACTTGCTGGAGTCGGAGCAGGACTTTCCGAGCCTGTTTGACTTGCTCGACCTCTCATCGCCAGCGCAAGGGATGCGCTGGCCCGGGCTGAAAGAGGATGGGGCCATCGCTCTCTTGCGTTTGCCGGAGGGGACCGATGGTCGGGACTATGTGCCGCAGGTGAATGCCGCCGGTATCTGTCCTTTGGATTTGCCCGGCGACGGCATCCTGGTGCTGCCGGGCCATCTCTGGTTGCCCGAGGGAGATCGACCACTGATCCTGGAGCTGCGCCGACCGCTGACGGTGTTGGTGCAGGGCAACATCTACCTGGGGCGTAGCCTGCAGGTGCGCGGCCCGGGCAAGTTGACCTTGGTGGCGGTCAGCGGGGAATGGTCAGCTTCGGTGGAGGGAGCAGGTGCCATCCATCTGGGTTTGCCCTCTTCTGCTGCCAGCGAGGAGGCGGCGCCGGGCCTGCAGGTGGATGCCAGCCTGGTGGCCCAGGGGGCGGTGCATTTGCAGAACGGACCTGTCCGGGTGGATGGTGCCCTGGTGGCCAAGCTGGGAATGCATCGGCGAGCCCAGAGCCAGTTGCAGCTCACCGGCCTGCGGCTGTTTCTGGCGCAGCGAGAAATCCCGCCGGGCTTTCGCTCGCAGGGCAGCCCACGGCCGGGCTTGCTGCAGCGCATTGATCCCTGAGCTCAGGTCCTGAGTTCTAGGTCTGATTCCGGGCCTTGGTTTTGGGGTTTGCCCCAGCGCAGGCTCCGGCTAGGATCCCGGCAACAGGCCTACGGGGACGTAGCTCAGTTGGTAGAGCGTTGCGTTCGCAATGCAAAGGTCGCCGGTTCGACTCCGGTCGTCTCCACCATTCTCAGGCCCGCGTTCAGGTTCGTGTGGAAGTGATGTCTGGCGCAGCTCCACCGGGGCATTTGGGTTTTTTCCGGGCAGAAAGCTATGCTTGGTTCCACAAGATGAAACCCAGGGAGGAAATGATGGAAACCATGAGCAAGTGGATTCAGTGCCGAATCAGCCCAGGAATGTTCAGCGATGAGCGCACGGTCGAGGTCGACGACCGCGCATTCTTTGTGAACAAGGCTTCGGTCCGGGAGGAAGGGGACGGTAATGGCTGTGTTGAAGTAAAGGTCGTCGAGGTTGATGGCCAGAAGTGGGCAGTGATGCCGACGAGCACAAGGGAGAGCATCCCTCTCAGAGCATGATCCTCTCCAATGTGGAGATTCAGGCGGCATTGGATGGGGGCAGGCTGATCATTGATCCCCAGCCATCACCACACTCTGGAGATGATCAATATGGGCCAGTACCCGATTTCGCTACATCCCCTGATGCCCATCTGCCAGCTCATTGTCGAAGAGGTTCGGGGGGCGCCGTTCCGGAATGACAGCCAGTTTCAGAGCCAAAGTCGGCCCGCCGGCCATGTGGCATAAGTTGTGTAATGCGCCCAATGTCCAGCATGGGCGCTGCTTGGGGAGGAAATAGGGAGAGATAGGGGGAGAGGGGTAGGCCTGGTTCATTGCCGGCCGTGCCGCGTTGCCAGGGGGATTTTGGTCGGATAGGCTGTGGCTCCCTAGACCTCTCCTCCCCCCTTCCCCTTGGCGCCTGGCCGCCGGTTTTTTGTGCTGGCCGAAGATTTTTGCCTGATCCTGGCAGCCCCTCGGCCACCATACCGGACCACGGACCCGCGTAACCCTTATCATGCTACCTATGCGACTCTCCAAACTTTGCCTCTTGGCAGTTTCTCTGCTGTCGATGACCGCCCTGGCCCAGGCCCAGGAGCTCCCGTCCAGCACCCACAAGGCCAATCGCCTGGACATGCAGGCCAGCATCCAGCCTGCCGACCCCAAGCCCGGCGATGAAGTCACCCTGAGCATTCAGGTGAACGTGATTCCTGGCTGGCACACTTACGGCAGCCTGGAAGAGACCGGCATCCCGACCAGCTTGGTGGTGGAGCCGCAGGGCTTGGAAGTGGTGGGCAAGCCGGTGGTGCCCCAGGGCATGCCCCACGATCAGGGAGGCATGGTGTCGTACTTCCTCGAGGGTAGCTATACGGTGACGCAGAAGCTGCGGGTGCCGGCGGACGCTGCAGCCGGGGAATGCGGGGTGAGGGCCACGGTGAAGTACATGGCCTGCGACGACATGATGTGCGACCCGCCGGATGAGGCGGTGCTGGGCGCCAAGGTCATGGTGGCGGGGGTTAAGGAGAAAGCCAAGAAGTCGGTGAAGGCCCTGGACTTGCCGGCGAGTAAGCACAAGGCCAATCGCTTGGACATGCAGGCCAGCTTCCAACCGGCCAAGGCCGGGCCTGGGGATGAGGTCACCTTGAGCATTCAGGTGAATGTGATTCCTGGCTGGCATACCTATGGCAGCATGGAAGAGACCGGCATCCCGACTTCCCTGACTGTGGAGCCGCATGGCTTGGAAGTGGTGGGCAAGCCGGTTGTGCCCCAGGGCATGCCCCACGATCAGGGAGGCATGGTGTCGTACTTCCTGGAAGGCAGTTACACGGTGACGCAGAAGCTGCGGGTGCCGGCGGATGCTGCAGCCGGGGAATACGGGGCGAAGGCCACGGTGAAGTACATGGCCTGCGACGACATGATGTGCGACCCGCCGGACGAAGCAGAATTGGGCGCCAGACTGCAGGTGGAAGCGGGGATGCTGCAACCGGCATTGAAGATCGTGCCCAAGGTGCCGGCGAAAGAAGAGGTCAAAGAGCCGGTCAAGGAAGAGGTTGGGGAGAAGGCTGAGATTGCACCGCCAGCCATGCCAAGCGTGCATCATGGCACGAACCTGAGCGCGGAGGCGTCCATCTTTCCAGCCGTGGCGCGGGCAGGGGAAGAGGTGGTCTTGGAGATCAAGGTCAGCACCGGTGCGGGCTGGCACGCCTATGGTGCCGGCGAAACTCAGTCAACCCCCATCAGTTTGCAGGTCCAGTCACAGGACTTGCAGCTCAACGGTGGGGCAAACGTTCCGCAGGGTGAAGCGCATCCCAAAGATATTGGCGACAAGATGATCACCGAGTATTGGCTGGAGGGGGAGTTCGCTCTTCGCCAGAAGCTGGTGATTCCTGCTGGAGCAGAGATGGGGGATTACAATGTTCTCGCCAATCTTGGCTATCAGGTTTGTGACCACGAGCTCTGTCTTGATGCTACTCATGCCAGCATTGGGGCCAGCTTCAGAGTGGATTCAGGAGAGGCGCGAGCTGAGTACTTGCCGCAAGAAGAAGAGTCAATGGGCGGTGGAACAGGCTCAGCATCAAAGGGCAAAGAGGATCTAAGCAAGAAGGGTCTTTGGGAGATCATCCTGTTGGCCATCGGTGCAGGGCTGTTTGCCCTGGTGATGCCTTGCACCTACCCGATGATTCCCATCACCATCTCCTTTTTTACCAAGCAGGCGGAAGCGCGAGGCGGCAGCGTGCTGCCCCTGGCCTTGCTCTATGGCATTGGCATTGTAGTGACCTTTGTCATCATTGGTTTGTTAATTGGCCCCATTGTCGTCCCTTTTGCCACCCATCCCGTGACCAACATGGTGTTGGCGGGCTTGTTTGTGTTCTTCGCCTTGTCGTTGTTGGGACTCATTGATCTGAAGCCACCGGCATTCTTGATGAATACTGCCAGCAAGGCTTCCTCTCAGGGTGGCCTCATGGGTGTGTTCCTCATGGGCATGACCCTGTGCATCACTTCTTTCACCTGCACAGCGCCCTTTGTGGGGTCCCTGTTGGCGGTGGCAAGTCAGTCCGGTGGCATCCCGCGAATCATTCTGGGCATGGCGGTGTTTGGTTTGACCATGGCGATTCCCTTTGTGGTGCTGGCCCTGGTGCCCGGCAAGTTGCCCAGAGGTGGATCCTGGATGAATACTGCGAAGGTGTTGTTCGCTTTTATTGAGATTGCCGCAGCCCTGAAGTTCTATTCCAACGCTGAATTGGTTTGGGGTCTTGAGTCCCTCCCTCGTGAATTGTTCCTGGCCATATGGATGGGCATCTTCCTGGTGGCAGGCTTCTATCTCTTGGGCATGATCCGCTACCAAGGAGAGAGTGGAGAGGTAGGGGGCGGTCGCATGCTGAGCGGCCTTTGCACAGTCTTGCTGGCTCTCTACTTCGGCTATGGTGCCTTGGGCTATCCCCTGGAAAACGAGGTTATGCGAGCCTTTGAGCCTCCCTATTCCCATAAGCTAGCAATGGCAGGGGATGGATCAGGCCATTCTCTCAAAGAGCATCGCATCGTAGAGGATGACTTTGATACTGCGGTGGCGGATGCCAAGAAGCTCCGCAAGCAGGTGCTCTTGAACTTTACAGGCGTCACTTGAGTGAATTGCCGCGTCGTGGAAAAGGGTCACTTTTCCAAACCTGAGGTTGCCAAGATCCTACGTAAGAAATTCATCGAAGCTCGCCTGCATACTGACAAGTCCAACAGCCCGTTCTTCGACAGGATCATTCAATTGCGCGACAAGTACGTGGGTGTGGGTGACGGTGGCTTGCCCGTCTACTTCATTCTGGATCCCAACGATCTGGACAACCCCATCCGCTCTCGGCGCGGGGCGCCCGGTGTGCCGGAGCTCATCGAGTTTCTCACCGGCAAGAGTTCCTAATCGACAGGAAGATTCCCAAGGTGGCCAGCACCGGCCACTAATCCCGGCTAGTGATCCTTGTGATCATCACCATGATCATGGCCGTCATGGTCGTGATCATGATCATGCTGCCCTTGCCCCTCACCAAAGCTGTGGTGATGGGGGGCGGCATTTTCCACCGCCAACGTGATGGCCACGGCGATCAGGAAGGTCACCAGCACCTGTCCCTTCCCCGACTCTTTCGCCGTGTGTTCCACCCGCGGCACCATGCCACTGGAGATCACGTAGAGCAAAGCACCGGCACCCACTGCCACCACGTAGCTCATGGTATGTTCCAGGTCGGCGCTGCCCTGGCTGAGCAGCAACAGAGTGGCTGGCGTGACCATGACGAAGATCAGCATGTAGAGCATGCGCATGGCTGGCTTCAGGCCGGTGGAAGTTTCCTGCAGCAACCACAGCAGGGCAAAGCTGGCGGTGATCTTGTGGGCGCACATGGCCCAGAGCAGAGGTGAACCCAGGCTGGGTTCCTTGTCTGCCAGCATCAGGATGCCATCGTTGATGGAGCAGGCCACCAGCGCCAGGTAACTGGGGATGCCGGCGTGCTTGGCATGGTCATGGTCGTGACCGCAGCAGGGGTCTGCCTTCAGCACCTTTTGCTGCAGGATCATCATGGCCACAAAGCCCAGCATGATCAGAGCGCCGGCGACGTGTGGTTTGTGCGCCATGGCCTCGGGAATCACGTGGGCGACGATCACCGTGATCAAAACGCCGGCGGCGAAGGCCAGGCTGTGAGCCCGCAGGCTCGGTCGGCGTGCGGCCAGCGGCGCCAGCAAAACGCCGCACAGGCCAGCCAGGCAAAGGATAATAGCCAGGGTCCAATGGTTCATGGCGCGAGAACGCTAGGCCTTCCCCCGGGGCAAGGCAAAGGCAAAGCCGGGCAAAGGCCAGGCTTGCGCCGAACCCTTGCGTTGGGGGGGCTCGGCCTGTAGCCCTTGTCCCATGCCAAGGCCCCAGCCCAGCCCCGTATCTGAGACTGAGCGCAAGCGCATCCGTGCCATCCTGCGGGGCCTGCGCCGGCTGTATCCCAACCCGGAATGTGCCCTGGTGCACGATGGCCCCTTCCAGCTGCTGATTGCGACGATTTTGTCCGCCCAGTGCACCGATGAGCGGGTGAACATGGTGACCAAGGGCCTGTTTGCCAAGTGGGGGACGCCGGAGGAGTTGGCCCAGGTGCCCATTCCCCTGCTGGAGAAGGAGGTCCATTCCACCGGCTTTTTCCGCAACAAGGCCAAGAACATCCAGGGGGCGGCGCAAAAAGTCTGGCGGGAGCATGGCAGCCAGGTGCCGCAGACCATGGAGGAACTGCTGGCCCTGCCTGGAGTGGCGCGGAAGACCGCCAACGTGGTGCTGGGCACCGCCTTTGGCAAGGCGGTGGGGGTGGTGGTGGACACCCATGTGGGCCGTTTGGCCCGGCGCATGGGCCTGACGGAGGAGACCGGGCCGGTGCCGGTGGAGCGGGATCTCATGGCCAAAGTGCCCCGCAAGGACTGGATCTGGCTGTCCCATGCCCTGATCTGGCATGGTCGAGGGGTCTGTCCGGCCCGCAAGCCCCGCTGCGAGGAATGTACTCTGGCGAAAAACTGCCCCTCTTCTGGGCATTGAAGTGGGCACTGAAGCCGCATTGAAACTGCCCGGGCCCGGCCTAAACTCACCGGGCTCTTCTCTCTCCCCCTCACCTTCCTTCCTTCACAATTAGCCAATAAGAGAGCCATCATGGGCCGTCCCGTCATTGTTTCTGCCTGCCGCACCGCGATTGCGCGGTTCCAAGGGGCCTTAGCCAAGCAAAAATCCACCCAGCTGGGCGCCGCCGCCGTGGCCGAGGCGGTGAAGCGAGCCGGTCTGGCTGGCGATGCTGTGCAAGAGGTGCTCATGGGTTGTGTGTTGCCGGCTGGCTTGGGCCAGAACCCGGCCCGCCAGGCCCTGCGCGGCGCCGGCATTCCCGACGCCGTGGGTGCCACCACCATCAACAAGGTCTGCGGCTCTGGCCTGAAGACCGTGATGTTGGCGGCCCAGGCCATCAAGGCCGGCGATCTCAACTGTGCGGTGGCCGGCGGCATGGAGAGCATGACCAATGCGCCGTACTACCTGCCCCAGGCCAGGGCTGGTCAACGGCTGGGCCACGGCCAGGTGCTGGACGGCATGATCCAGGATGGGCTGTGGGATGTTTACAATGACTTCCACATGGGCATGACCGCCGAGCTGGTGGTGGACAAGTATGAAGTCAGCCGCGAGCAGCAAGATGCCTACGCGGTGGAGAGTCACCAAAAAGCAGTGGCTGCCCAACAAGCCGGCAAGTTTGACGCTGAGATCCTGCCTTTGGAACTCAAGGACCGGAAGGGCAAGGTGACGGTGTTTCAAAGCGACGAAGGGCCTAGGGCCGATGCCTCAGTGGAGTCACTGGGCAAGTTGCGCCCTGCCTTCAAGCGTGACGGTGGTTCGGTGACCGCAGGCAACGCTTCCACCATCAATGATGGTGCGGCAGCCCTGGTGGTCATGGATGAAGACGTAGCCAAGAGCCAGGGCCTCAAACCCATGGCGCGGATCCTGGGCTATGCCACTGGCGGCATGGCGCCGGAGTGGGTGATGATGGCTCCAGAAGTGGCGGTGCAGAAAGTTTGCGCCCTGCTCAAGGTGCAAGCCCAGGACTTTGATCTGGTGGAGTTGAACGAGGCCTTTGCCGCGCAGGCGGTGGCCTTGACTCGAACTCTTGAATTGGATCCAGCCAAGATGAATGTGCACGGTGGTGCCATTGCTTTGGGGCATCCCATTGGCGCATCCGGTGCGCGCATCTTGACAACGCTTTTGTATGCCCTGAAAGACCGCGGATTGTCCCGGGGTCTGGCGGGTCTTTGTCTGGGTGGCGGCAACGCTGTGGCCCTGGCGGTGGAGAACTTGGACTAATGACGATTCCGCAAAAAATTGCAGTAGTAGGCGCTGGCACCATGGGCAATGGCATTGCCCAGGTCTTTGCCAGTCATGGTGCGCAGGCCTATCTGGTTGACCTGAAAGACGAATTCGTGCAGCGCGGTTATGCCAGTATCGACAAGAGCCTGCAGCGCTTTGTCAGCAAGGAAAAGATCACCGCTGCGGTGGCCAAGGAGATCCTGGATCGGGTGCAGCCCACCACCAGCATGGACTGCTTTGCCGACTGTGACCTGGTGGTTGAGGCAGTGACTGAAAACGCCGAGATCAAGAAGAAGATCTTCCAGCAGGCCGACGAGCTGGCGCCCAAGTCCGCGGTCTTGGCCAGCAACACATCCTCCATATCCATCACTGTGTTGGGAGCGGCGACCAAGCGCCCGGACCAGGTGATCGGCATGCACTTCATGAATCCAGTGCCGCTGATGAAGTTGGTGGAGGTGATTCGTGGCCAGGACACATCCGATGCCACTACCGACAAGGTGTTGGCATGGTCCAAGGCTCTGGGCAAGGTGCCGGTGGCGGCCAACGACTATCCGGGCTTCATCAGCAACCGGGTGCTCATGCCCATGATCAATGAGGCCGCCTTCTGCTTGATGGAGAATGTGAGTACGCGGGAAGGCATCGACGAGATCATGAAACTGGGCATGAACCATCCCATGGGCCCTCTCGCCCTGGCTGACTTTGTTGGCTTGGATGTGGTGGTAAGCATCCTGGATGTGCTCAAGGATGGCTTGGGCGATGACAAGTATCGGGCCTGCCCCTTGCTGCGACGCATGGTGGCTGCGGGTCACCTGGGCCGGAAAACCGGCAGAGGCTTTTACGACTACAACAAATGAATCCACAAACACAGGACTTCCAACTCTCGCCAACCCTTGCCGAATTCCAGCAGCGGGTGCGAACCTTTGCCCAGAATGAGGTGAAGCCGCACGGCGCAGCCTTGGATCAGGAGCAACGCTTCCCCAAGGAAATCATTGCCAAGGCAGCGGCGGCGGGATTTCTCAAGGTCACCATTCCCAGCGAATTTGGTGGCTCCGAGCTGGGCAACCTGGCTTCCTGCATCATGCTGGAAGAGTTGAACGCGGCCTGCGCCTCCACTGGCGTGACTGTCTCCGTGCACAACTCCCTGTTTTGCTCGCCCCTGGCCAAGTGGGGTACGCAGGAGCAAAAGGCACTTTACTTCCCCAAGATGGTCACTGGCGAATGGCTGGGTGCCTACTGCCTGTCTGAAGCAGGAGCGGGTTCCGACGCCGCTGGCCTCACGTGTCAGGCCAGCAAGGATGGGGATGACTACATCCTCAACGGTCCCAAGTTGTGGATCACCACCGGTTCGGAAGCGGGCATCTACATTGTCTTTGCTCGCACCAGCGAGGAGCGGGTCAAGGGCATCTCGGCTTTCCTGGTGGAGCGTGGTTACGACGGCGTGGGTATCGGCAAGAAGGAGCGCAAGCTGGGTATCAAGGCTTCGCCCACCACTGAGATTCTTTTGGACAATGTGCGGGTGCCCAAGTCCAACCTGCTGGGTGAGGAGGGCAAGGGATTCACCATCGCCCTGGACACCTTGGATGGTGGCCGGCTGGGTATCGCTTCCCAGGGCATGGGCATTGCCCGAGCCAGCATTGAACTGATCCGGGATCATCTTGCCGGTCAGAAGGATGCCAAGGGACGGCCTAGCTCATCCCAGGATGCGCAATGGACCTTGGCGGATCTGTGTGCGGACATGGACGCCTACCGCTTCTTGATCTGGCGGGCCGCAACCCTGCGCGACCAGGGTGAGCGTTGTTCGGTGGAAGCCGCCATGGCCAAGCTCTGCTGTAGTCGTCTGGCCAATCGTGCGGCTCGAGCCGCAGTGTCCATTCTGGGTGTGGCGGGAGCCACCGGTGCCAGCGATGCAGAGCGTCTGATGCGCGATGCGCGCATCACTGAAATCTACGAAGGTGCTACGGACATCCAACGCCTGGTGGTGGCTCGCGGAGTGTTGGCCTGATGAGTGACAGTCAATCGCAATCGCAATCGCAGCCGCAGGCCCGGCCACCCTTGCCGCCGCCCCTACCTCAGTCAGAAGGGCGCTCCCTGTCATTCTACGTGGCGCTGTTCCTGGCGCTGTTGTTGATGATTTCCGGCGCCTTGAATCTCATTCTCCTGGCTGCCGGATTCATCGGTGGCGTTGCCACGACCGGTGCCGCCATCGACGACGATCGAGGCTATCAAACTGTGGTGGTTGGCGGTGATGTGGAGGCGGACGATACCCGCATCCTGCGCGTCCCCATTCAGGGAGCCATCTCCGAGCAGGCCGCCCTCACTCTGGGCAGCTCCGGCGGCACCGTTTCGCAAGTTCGTCGCGCTCTGAAGCTGGCGAAGAACGAAGCCAGCATCAAGGCAGTGTTGTTCGACATCAATTCGCCCGGCGGTGGCGTGACTGACTCGGATCTGATCTATGACATGATCCGCAAGTTCAAGGTCGATACCAACAAGCCAGTGATGGCCCTGTTCGGTGACGTTTCTGCGTCGGGTGGTTACTACATTGCTGCTGCCTGCGACCGCATCGTTGCCCGCCCTACTACCATCACCGGCAGCATTGGTGTGATCATGAGCACCTACAACTTTGCCGAGGCGATGAAGAAGATTGGTGTCTCGGAAGTTGCCTTCAAATCCAAGCACACACCCTTCAAGGATATCCTGTCGCCGTCGCGTCCCGTGCGTCCAGAAGAGCAGCAGCTCATGGAAGATATTGTCGACGAGATGTACCAGCGCTTTGTGGACATCGTCGATGCGGGGCGGCCAAGCTTGAGTCGCGAGCAGGTGATGAAGTTGGCGGACGGTCGCATCTACTCCGCCAAGCAGGCCTTGGACAATGGTTTGCTGGACATGATCCGCACCGCTGAGCAGGCGGAAGAAGAACTGCATCTAATGATCGGCGGCGTGACTTCTGCCCAAGTCATTGAGCAGCGACGCCTGCCCGGTTTCATGGATATTTTGGCTGGCCGCACCGAGATGCAGGTGCCCAACTGGCAGGACACAGTGAGTAGCTTCCTGCAGCAAAGCACCGGCCCCAAGTTTTTATATTTTTGCCCTCTGTATCGGTAATCGAATAATGCTGCACAACTTTGCGCTCTCTGAAGAGCAAGACATGGTCCGGGACACGGTTCAAAAGCTGGCGAAAGACCAGATTGAGCCGGTGGCCCTGGAAAAAGACGAACACTGCCAGTTTGTGCGGGAGAGCTTTGATGGCCTTGCCGAATTGGGACTGCTGGCCATGTCCGTGTCGGAAGAGAACGACGGGGCAGGCATGGGCTTGATGGCCTTGGCGGTGGCTACGGAAGAGCTGGCCAAGGTCTGCGGTTCCAGTGCGCGCCTGTTGTTGTCGCAAGCTGGACTCTGTGCCTATGGCTTGGACGGCAGTGGTATGTCCGAAGCTGCTGCAGCGCTGCGGGATGAGATTGCCAGTGGTGCAAAGTTGGCGGCCTACGTGGGGCCAGAGCTGGGCATTCAGGTGCAGGATGCCGGCGGCAGTTATCAACTCTCCGGACAAGCAGCCATGGTCACTGCGGCGATGGAAGCGGATGTCTTCCTGGTGGCAGCCAGCAATGAAGCCGGCGAGAATTTCTTGTTCAGCTTGCCGGCGGATGCAGTTGTTCGGCAAGCCTGTGTCGCTCTCGGCTTTCGCGCCACGGCGCCCGGGAGTCTGGACTTTTCCGGAGTCGACTCTTCGGGAATCAAGGTCGCTGCAGATACTCTGCTAGCTCAGGGTGATGCAGCCAAGGCCGCTTTTGCCCGCAGCGATCTGGCCGCCTGCATTGCTGGAGGTGCCATGGCCGTGGGCATGGCCAGCGCTTGCCATGACCTGTCCAAGGCGCATGCGGCGGAGCGTATGGCTTTCGGCAAGGCTCTGCTCAAGCAGCAGGCTGTTGGCTTGAAGCTGGTTGATGTGCGGCGGCGCGCCCAAGCCGCTCGACACCAGGCCTATCACGCTGCCCGCCTGGCGGACCAGGGTCAGGCAGCCAAGGCAGAGGCCATGATGGCCAAGTTGAACGCCGTGGAGGCAGCGGTGTTGGCTGCCGATGAAGGCGTGCAGATCCTCGGCGGCTATGGCTATACGGTGGAATACCACGCGGAACGCCATTACCGGGATGCCAAGACCCTGGAAGTCCTGGATGGGGGCGCGGAATCCCTGCGCAACCAGTTGGCTATGGCCTGATTTTCCCGGCTTCGGTGCAGTGGCTTGACAGTTGCAGTCTGAGGCTCAGGATGGCGGTCTATGCGTACCTCACCTTCGCTAATTTCAGGCTGCTTGCTTCTGCTTTGTTTCTTCGGCCTGACGCTGCCAGGTCATGGGCAAGCTCCCGCGCCAAGGGAAGTGTTGCAGGCCTTTTCGGCCCAAGCTGGCACCTTACAGGATCTGCTCTTGCCGCCAGGGCCGGCACGGCCCTTCAACCTTGCTGTGCGTCTGGGTGACAGGGACGTCAAGCTGGTGCTGCAGTCCTATGAAATCCGCAAGCAGAACTTTCAGCTGCTGGTGCAAGATGCCCAGGGTGTGAAGCCAATGCGGATGCCAGCTATGACCACCCTGCGTGGTCGGGTGGCGGGAGTGCGCGACAGTCTGGTGGCAGCGACGGTGGTGAATGGCCAGTTGCAAGCTTTGATTCGCCAGCAAGGCGAGGTCTGGGAAGTGCGCCCTTGTACTGACGTGGTGCCCGCTGCTCCCGCTGCCAGTCACTTCATTTGTCGCGGCAAGGACCTGTTGCGGCCGGCGGTGTCATGCGGCTGTCCCGACCCGGTCGGGCAGGCACCAGCGCAGGCACCCCAGCTGCGGGCGCCGGCCACTGCTGGGGCGAGCGCGAATGCCAGCATGACGGAAGCGGAGCTGGCCATCGATGTGGATCGGGAATACTACCTGCGCAATGGCAGCTCGGTGTTTGCCACCGTCAGTGCGGTCATGGCCATCGTCAACGGCGTGGACGCCATCTATCAGAACGATGTGCAGATCCAGTACAAGGTCAGCAGCATCATCATTCGCACCACCCCGACCTACGTGAACACGGACCTGACCCAGCTCCTGCCCGAGTTCCGCAATCGCTGGAACAGTTCGCACCAAGGGGTGCAACGGGACATTGCCCACCTGTTCACCGGCAAGGGTGTTTTCTCCGGCATCGTTGGCTACGCCTCTGTAGGAGTGGTGTGCAGTCAGAGCTTTGGTTATGGCGTCAGCCGGGTGATCTCCAGTCTTTCCACCAACATTGGCCTGGTGGCACACGAACTTGGACACAACTGGAGTGCCAACCACTGCGGCAGTCCGGATTGCCGCATCATGTGTTCCAGCCTGGGTGGCTGTAACAATGACCTGGGGAGTTTTGGTCTGGCATCCCGCACCTCCATCCTGAACCATGCTGCTTCGCGAAGTTGTTTGTCGGCGCCAAACTCGCAGACTTTGCCAGTGGGCAAGGATGCGTCCGGAGGCAACGCCGGCGCTTCTGCGGGCTGGGATATCAGCAATGGGGCGGAGCAATTCCATCCAGCCCGGGTGGTGGAGTTGTTTGATGCGGAGACCTTTCCCTGGGGTAGCAGTGCCAAGACCATTTCCAGCTTAAGCGTGCGCCGCTATCTCGGTTTCCCCTTGAGCAATACCACGGCTCATACCAAGACCATGCGGATGTGCCTGTCCACCGATGGTCTGCCAGCCCGGCAACCCGACATGGGCGACTTTGACCGCAACCACGGCAGCAACTTGAGTCTGGTGCTGGGCTCGGTGGCGGCGCCAGCCAATATCAACTTTCCCAGCTCCGGTATTCCTTCCACCCTGCCCGCACCTTTCCCGGTGAACTTCCCCTTCAACCAGCCTTTTATGGTTCCGGCCAACACCCAAACCCTGGCCATTGAATATCGCAGTTACACGCCCAGCACCACCAGTGGGACCTGGCTGGCGGACAGTTACAATTGGGGTGGCTCTACCAGTGAGGGGGCCAGTTCCTTTACCAATTTCATTTCTTGCGTGAATCCACCGATCTCCTCCGTCCATGTGGGGTCTTGGATTGGTGGCAGCTATAGCCATCGCTACACCACCAACCGGCCCAACATCCCGCTGATTGCGATCTTGGGGACATCCTTCAATCCACCTCTTGTCTTGCCCGGAACCGGCATCCTGGGCTGTGAACTTTGGGTCAATCAATTGCTGCAATACAACCGGACGTCCTCAGCAGTAGGTGGGGTTCTGGAGATGAACTTTGGCACCATTCCCGACACTGCCAGTCTTATTGGTATAGGGGCTTATCATCAGATCGGGGTAGTGGATCCGACAGTGAATCCGTTGGGCTTGGGTCTCTCCCGTGGGGTGTTCACCACTGTCGGCTCTGGTCACAGCGCCGGGGTTTTGGGCTGCAGAATCTTCTCCCATGGCTTGCAGCACAGCGAGCACAACGGTCTGCCAGTGGATCCGGACACCACCAATGATCCCTTCGGCTACCAGCGGGCCAACACCATCTTCCAGGTGCAGTAGTTGGTGGTAGGGAGTCAGGGTACGGTGGTCATTGGCACCCAGTTGGTCGCCATCTGGAAGGTGTCACAACCAACCCCACAACCGTTCAGTGTGTAGATCAAGGCAGCGTGGGTAATCGATTCCCCAACTCCAACCGGCACAGGGCCAAAGGTATTGATTGAAGCCGATGCCCTACCGTTTGCATCCAAGATGCCTTGCCAGCCCACAAAGGTGGGGTTCCCACCACCCAACTGAGTCAGGCCAATGACAAAGGTGGTAAGTGCATCCGGATTCAATTGGATGACAACGCCAGGAACCAAGGTTACTCCTGGATTGTTGCCGCTGGCGACAAAGTTGGTGAACACCCAGTAGTTCTTCAGGGCATTGGCTACGCCTGCATCAATGCTCAAGTTTTGGGCGCTTGCGGTGCTAATGGACATCAAGTGGGTGTCCGTAGTCAGGGGAAGCAACTTGCCTGAAAGCACTCGTGTGCTACCAGAGTCGCTACCATTGTTATCATTCAGAGGGGCCCCAACGATGAAGTCAGCGTTGCCATCATTGTTGACATCCCCAACGCCGCTCACGGACCAGCCAAAATGGTCGGATCCGGAATCACCGTCAAAGGAATTCAAGATGCTCCCGTCAATGCCTGAGAACGCTCGAGCACTGCCGGTGTTGTTGCCATCGAGGGGAGCCCCAACGACAAGGTCCGGGTAACCATCCCCGTTCATATCTCCCGTGCCACTCACGGACCAACCAAACCGGCCGTTAGAGGAATTACCCTCGAAGGTATGGAGGTTGCCACCGTTGATGCCGGAGAACACTCGAGCTCTTCCAGTGCGGATGCCATTGGTGTTGTTGTCAGCATATGCCCCCACTATGAAGTCTAAGTAGCTATCTCCGTTCACATCTCCCGCGCCACTCACGGACCAGCCAAATTGATCAGCAGCAGAATCGCCACTAAAGGTATAGAGCGTGTTGCCGTTTACGCCGGAAAACACTCGAGCGCTACCTGATTGTATGACACTTTGATTGTCGAGGTGCGCCCCAACAATGAAGTCATCGTAGCCATCCTTATCCACATCTCCGACGTCACTCACCGAAGAGCCAAATTCAGCAGCAAGGGAATCACCATCCAGGATGTAGAAGGTGCTCCCGTCAATGCCTGAGAACGCTCTTGCACTTCCGGAATTGCTACCGTTGTTGTCGTCGAGAACGGCTCCAACGATAAGGTCCGCGTAACCGTCACCGTTCACATCGCCCGCGCTACTCACGGAATAGCCAAATTCGTCACCAACGGAATCGCCACTAAAGGTATGGAGAATGCTGCCATTCATACCGGAGAATACTCGAGCACTGCCAGAGTCGTTGCCATTGTTGTCGTCATGATGGGCGCCGACTATCAAGTCAGCGTAGCCATCATTGTTGACATCTCCCGCACCACTCACGGCCCAGCCAAAGTGATCCATAGCAGAGTCGCCATCGAAGCTGTGGAGCATGATTCCGTTCACGCCGGAGAGCACTCGAGCACTACCAGAGTCGCTGCCATTGTTGTCGTTACGATGTGCCCCAACGATCAGATCCGAATAGCCATCCCCGTTCACATCTCCTGCGCAGCTCACGGCCCAGCCAAAGTAATCATTAGAGGAGTTACCGTAATAGGTGTTATGAACGCTGCCATTTTTTCCTGAGAACACTCGTGCGCTGCCCGAAGCATTGCTGATGTTGTCGTTCAGATATGCGCCGACGATTAGATCTGCATAGCCATCTCCGTTCACATCCCCCGCACCACTCACGGAATAGCCAAATTCGTCGCCAACGGAATCGCCGTCCAAGGTATAGAAGACACTGCCGTCTATGCCGGAGAAGGCTCGAGTACTGCCCGAATTGATACCGTTGTTATCGTCGAAGCGAGCTCCAGCGATAAGGTCCGCGTAACCGTCCCCATTCATGTCGCCACCGCCACCCACTGAGCAGCCGAATTCGTCGCCAACGGAATCGCCGAAAAAAGTATAGAGAATGCTGCCGTTCATGCCGGAGAAAGATCGAGCGCTGCCAGAGTCGCTGCCGTTGTTGTCGTCATGAAATGCCCCGACAACAAGGTCTGAGTAGCCGTCCCCGTTCACATCGCCCGCGCCACTTACGGAATAGCCTAATTTGTCGCCAACGGAATCGCCGTCAAAGGTATTCAGGATGCTGCCATCAATGCCGGAAAATACCCGCGCACTTCCAGAGCTGTTGCCATTGTTGTCGTCACCATATGCCCCAACGATGAAGTCTGCGGAGCCATCTCCGTTCACATCTCCCGCACCGCTAACGGACCAGCCGAAGTAATCATTAGCAGAATCGCCGTTGAAGGCATGAAGAAGGTTGCCGTTCACACCGGAAAATACTTGAGTGCTGCCTGAGTCGTTGCCATTGCTGTCGTTACCCGTAGCCCCGACAATCAGGTCCGCGTATCCGTCATTGTTGACGTCTCCCGAACCGCTTACGGAATAGCCAAATCGATCGAAGGGGGAGTTGCCAGAAAAGGTGTGGAGCACAGCACCGTTCTGACCTGAGAAAACACGTGCAATGCCGGTGTCGTTGGTATCCAGAGCCAGGTAGGCGCCGACTATCAGGTCCGCGTAACCATCCCCATTCACATCTCCCGCACCGCTCACGGAGTAGCCAAAATAATCGCCAGGCCAATTGCCGTCAAAGGTGTAGAGAGGGCTCTGAGTAAGAGCTGGGGAGGCAAAGAAAAGAGAGACGGAGGCAAGTATCAAAACAGGGCGCATAGTGGATCCTTCAGCGAAGATGGCAAGGGCATCGTATATCCCATCCCTTTCACCTGCAATTGGCTCGAACATCAACAAAAGGTCCCACTTGGGATACCTTAGGGATTTGCAGGGGGTGCTACGACGACTGCTGCAAGCGAAGTATTTCCAGAGCTGCCGCGGTGGGTTGCATGCTGCCGTCCTCAACCAGTTTGCGCATTTTGCCCATGGCCTGGGCCAGTTGCGGTTGTTGCAACAGACTCTGGGTCAGCAGGTCAGTGAGGGTGTCTTCGAACCAACGCAGCCGTTGTTGGCTGCGTCGTTGTTCCAAGCCATCCTTACCTAGGCTGGCTTGCTGTTGTTGCACCGTGGTCCAGACTTTGTCCAGGCCATCACCGGTAAGGGAGGAAGCGGTGAGCACTGGAACCTGCCAACCATCCTGCTGGGATCGCAGGATGTGCAGGGCGGCTTGAACTTCCTGGGCGGCGCTATTTGCCCGCTCCGCATTGTCGCCGTCGGCCTTGTGCATGATACAGACATCCGCCAGCTCCATGATGCCACGCTTGATGCCCTGCAGTTCGTCGCCGGCACCGGTGAGCATGAGCAGGACAAAACAGTCCACCATGTTGGCGACTGCTACCTCTGACTGGCCCACGCCGATGGTTTCCACCAAGGTCACGTCATAGCCGGCGGCTTCACAGAGATGCAGGACTTCGCGGCTGCGACGTGCGACGCCGCCCAGAGATGTGCCGCCGGGACTGGGGCGGATGAATGCATTGGGGTCATGGGCCAGCCGATGCATGCGGGTCTTGTCGCCCAGGATGCTGCCGCCTGAGATGGCGCTGGATGGATCCACAGCCAAAACCGCAACCTTGTGGCCAGCCGCCGTGAGTTGGCTACCCAAGCTGTCAATGAAAGTGCTCTTGCCGACGCCGGGCACGCCGGTAATGCCAAGCCGCAGGCTCTTGCCAGTGTGCTGGGCAAGCGCCTGCAAAATATCCTGCGCTCGATCCTGGTCCTGCGGGCGTTGGCTTTCCACCAAGGTGATGGCTTGCGCCAATGCGAGGCGGTCACTCTTGAGGATTCCCTGCTTCAGCTCTGCCGTGATCTTGCTCAAGGAGTGCTACTCAATGTTCGGGAGGGGCATCGTGCTCGGCAGGAGCGTCGTGTTCCGGAGGGGCATCGTCCAGCAGAGCATGCAGCTCCAGCATGGCCGCCAGTTCGCCCCTTTCTCTGGACTGTTCGAAGATGATCTGCAGGTTTTGCAGCATGCGAGCCAGCCAGATCCGGGGTGTTGCCGGCCTCAATAGGGTGGCACTGCGCGGTGTCTTGCCGATGACTTGTTCGATGCGGTCGAATGCTTCTTGTTGGTTGAGCACGCGGCCCTGGAAGAAGGGATCTACCAACATGGTCTTGCCATCCATGTAGACGCCGGCCAAGAAGTGCCCCGGAGCGTTGGTGCCCTCCACCGCCAGCCCCAGGCGTTCCAGGACTTCTTTGTAGATCAGGGTCAGGGCGATGGGCAGGCCGCGTTTGCTGCGCAAAACCGAGGGCAGGTAGCTGTTCTGCGGGTCGTAGTAATTATCCACGTTGCCGGCAAAGCCCTCTTCATAGAACAGCACATGATGTGCGTGGGTCAGTAATGCCTTGGGATTGTCGCTGCGGACCCGGGCTCGAATGTTGCTGGCAAGTTTCTCCAGCTGGTCTTCTATCTCCAACACATCCACCGGGCCGAGCTGATGCATGGAGATGGCTACCGCCGCACGCAGCAGGGCGCCGTCCGCATTCAAGTCAAGCACCTGCGTTTCGAAGAGCTCGTAGGCCTCCGGCTTGCAGAAGTGTGGCTTTGATTTGGATGAAGTCATGTCAGGTCAGCAGGCAGGTTACCACCTTGGCCAGCCTGATGCGAGAACACCAGTCAAAGACGGGTTAGCCCATGAGCAGGCCAAGCAATTTCTTCGCTGCCGTGGGGATGACGGTACCGGGGCCGAAGACGGCAGCGCAGCCTGCATCATTCAGTGCCTGGTGATCAGCCTGTGGTATGACGCCGCCAGCCACTACCAGGATGTCCTGGCGGCTCTGTTGTCTGAGCTCTGCAATGAGTTGGGGGATGAGTGTTCGATGGCTGCCGGCCAAGGTGGAGATGCCCACCATGTGAACATCGTTTTCCAAGGCCTGCCTGGCCACTTCTTCTGGAGTTTGGAACAACGGACCGATGTCCACATCGAAGCCCATGTCGGCAAAGGAAGTGGCGATCACCTTGGCGCCGCGGTCATGACCGTCCTGGCCCATCTTGGCAATGAGTATACGGGGCCGACGACCTTGCTCTTCAAGGAAGGTCTTGGTGATCTTGCGGACTTCTTGCAGCTCATCCATGTTTTTGGCTTCCTGAGCATAAACGCCGGAGATGATGTGTGTCTTGGCTTGATAGCGACCAAAGACCTTTTCCATGGCCAAAGACATCTCGCCCAAGGTGGCGCGAGCCCGGGCCGCAGCCACCGCCAGCTCCAACAGGTTGGCCTTGCCGCCGGCGCCGGCGGTCATTGCCTCTAGGGCCGCGTCGGTTTCGGATTGATTGCGTTGCTTGCGCAACTCGTCCAGGTTGGCCAGTTGCGAGCGAAGAACCTTGGAGTTGTCCACCTGCAAGGTGTCCAGCACTTCTTCTTGCTGGGGTTGAAAGCGATTGACGCCGACAATTACGTCCTTGCCCGAGTCGATGCGCGCCTGGCGTCGAGCAGCTGATTCTTCGATGCGCATCTTGGGCAGTCCCTTGTCGATGGCCTTGGCCATACCGCCCAGCGCTTCCACCTCCTGAATCAAGGTCCAGGCCCGCTCTGCCAGGCGATGGGTCAGTGCCTCCACGTAGTATGAACCGCCCAGTGGATCAGCAGTGCGGCACAGGTTGGTCTCCTCTTGCAGCACCAGTTGAGTATTGCGCGCCAGGCGAGCAGAGAATTCGCTGGGCAAGGCTATGGCTTCGTCCAGTGCATTGGTATGCAGGCTCTGGGTGCCGCCAAGGGTGGCAGCCAGTGCTTCGATGCAAGTGCGAGTCAGATTGTTGAAGGGCTCCTGTGCAGTCAGCGACCAACCGGAGGTTTGACAGTGGGTGCGCAATGCCTGGGACTTGGCCTTCTCGCCACCCAAGCTCTTGACGATACGCGTCCAGAGCATGCGGGCGGCGCGCATCTTCGCCACTTCCATGAACAGGTCCATGCCGGTGGCCCAGAAGAAGGAGATCCGCGGGGCAAAGTTATCGATGGCCAGGCCGGCGCGCTGGCCGCAGCGCAGGTAGTCCATGCCATCAGCCAGGGTGTAGGCCAGTTCTATGTCGGCAGTGGCGCCCGCTTCTTGCATGTGATAGCCGGACACCGAGATGCAGTTGAACTTGGGCATGTGTGCGGCGCAGTAGGCAAAGATGTCGCCGATGAGCCGCATGGATGGTTCTGGTGGGTAGATGTAGGTGTTCCGAACCATGAACTCCTTGAGGATGTCATTCTGAATGGTGCCATTCAGTTGCTCCCTGGCCACTCCCTGTTCTTCCGCCGCAACGATGTACAAGGCCAGGATCGGAATGACCGCGCCGTTCATGGTCATGGATACGGAGACCTGTTCCAGCGGGATCTTGTGGAACAAGGTCTTCATATCCAGGATGGAGTCGATGGCGACTCCAGCCATGCCTACATCACCAGTGACGCGCGGGTGATCGCTGTCGTAGCCGCGGTGGGTGGCCAGGTCGAAGGCCACGGACAGGCCTTGCTGACCCATAGCCAGGTTGCGACGGTAGAAGGCGTTGGATTCTTCAGCGGTGGAGAAGCCCGCATACTGGCGAATGGTCCACGGCCTCCCGGCGTACATCGTTGGGTAGGGGCCGCGGACAAAAGGCGCCTTGCCCGGTGCCGAGTCCAGATGCGAGAGACCCTGCAAGTCCGCCGCCTGGTAGAAGGAGTGCACGGGGATTTGTTCTGGGGTGGCGTGTTCCGCTGCTTGCTCGCCACTGGTGGTGGGTACTTCGCTGAAGCCGTAGGGGATTTTTTGGAAATCGGGCTGCATCAGTTTGTTCCTGCCTTTGCGGCAAGGCCCAGTCGCCATGACTCCGCCTCTTCCTCCAGGCCTTGCACCAGCAAATCCTGGCCGGGAGTCTGGGCTAGCTGTTGCAAGGTGCCGAGGATGGCCAGGTACTGCAGTAGAGCGATGCAATTCATGTCTTGCCCTAGAACAGCCTGCACCTGGTTGTCAATAGATGGGTCAGTACCACAGCGATACAGTTCGCTCTTGTCGTGGCAGTAGATCAAGACATCCACCTTCTCTTGTCCGGCAAGTTCTTTGGCCTGGTCCAGCGAGCAAGGTATATCCTGCTGTTGAAAGTTCTGCCCGCCGGCACGCAGCACGTCAGTCATTCTGGCCATGTTTTTACGGCTGTTGGCTGAGTCGTCGGCCAAGACCAGCAAGGTGCGCGGCCAACTGCTGTGTTCTTGCGCTAGGCGCAGGAGCTCGAAATCTGCACTCTCGAACGCTGTATTGTCACTGCTATGCAGGTCTTCGTCGCCACTGCCTGCCTCCTCTCCTTCTGCCCATTCATCTTGGCCGGCTTCCAGGCAAGCCTCCACTTCGCCGATGGAGGCGCCCAGGGCGGTGGCGGTGCGCAGGGACTGCCACAGATTTTGACCTTCCTTAAGTTGGTCCAGTGCCGCTTGCAGTGCCGGATCACGGCTTTGTCGCCAATCCTGGCAATCCTGTTGTAGCTCCCTGTGGCATTTCTCCTGCCAGGCATCCAGCTCTGCTGTTGGTTTGCGCCGCCCCTCCAGTTGCGGGTCCACATAGCGGTTGATGCCAATCATGCTTTGCTTGCGTTGTTGTCGCTGCTCCACCATCTTCTTGCTGGTGTCGGCGGCCATGGACTGCAAGAGCTTGCTCTTCAAGATGCCCCCTTTGCCTTCGATCTGCTGCACCAATGCCCAGGCCTGGCTGGCACAGTGGTGAGTCATGGTCTCGATGGCGTAGGATCCGGCCAGTGGATCGCTTACCCGGTGCAGCATGCTCTCATGTCGCAGCAGATGTTGCTGGTTGCGTGCAAGATTCAATCCCAGGCTGTCAATGTTGTCCGGATTTGCATCGGCGGGTTCCACCGTCAAGCTGTCGCAGCCGCCCAGCACCGCGGCCAATGCTTGCACCGAGTTGCGGAGCCAATTGGTCTGCAGGTCGAAGATGCGGGAGCGGTGAAAATAACTGAGAGAGGTGTAGGCGTGAATGGGGATGGGTTTGGCTGGGTCCATGCCAAAGGCATGAGCAACCTTGGCCATCAGCAGGCGCAGGGCTCGCAACTGGGCAACGGCCATCAGCAGGTTTTGTGAAACGTCCACCCGCAAGGCCATGGCGGCTTGGATGCCCTGTATGTCCAGACCCATGCTTTGCAGTTGGCGAATGCAGGCTATGGCTGCGCTGATGCTGCCAGCAAGTTCAAGGACAGCCGAAGAGGGGTGGACCTGGCATTCGATGAGCAGGGGTCGGATGCCGGGGCAATGCTGTTGGCAAGCAGTCACCAAGGTTTGCGCTTCCAACCAGATCTGTTCACTTGGCAGGATGGGTTCCGGTAGCAGCGCCAGCAAGATGGGGTCAAAGTTGACGCCGCCGCGCAGTTCCTTGCCGTCGATGCCACGTTGTTCAGCAATGCCCAGCAGATATGCCAGACCGGTCAGGCTGGCGCGTCCCGCTTCCAAGGTGATGGGGACTTTTCGTAGGTCAATCTGATGCAGGACTCGGGCCAGGTCTCCTTGATGGCTAATGGAGACGCCGCTCTCACCAGCCCACACATCTTGCAAGTCCGGGTTGGGGTCGTCGGGGTCGATGCCGAATTCGCCCCGTTGATCGAAGCGGATTTCAAGCTCCTGGGCGCTTTGCTTCACCGCCCATGCCGCCTGTTGGCGGGCATCTTCCGGTTTGGCGCGGTTGATGATGTCGCGAGTTGACCAGGCTTGCTGGCGCCGCAATAAAGCAAGGGCTTGTAGGTGTGGTAGGTTCTGGCTGTCGGTGCTTTGCAACACGGCCGGCAGCACAAAACCTTCAAGGGTGTGCCAGTCTAGATCTCCCATTACATGCCGCGTCTGTACTGACCGCCCACCTGATAGAGGGTCTGCGAAATCTGGCCAAGAGAGCAATGTTTACATGCTTCCATCAAGGCGGCGAAGGTGTTGTTGCCTTGAAGGGCGATGCTGCGCAGGGTTGCCAATTCCTGCGTCGATCGATCTGCGCCGGCTTTCCAACTTGCTTGCAGAGATTGAATCTGTGCCTGCTTTTCATCTTCGGTGGAACGCATGACATCATCCGGTTGGCTGATGGGGGAGCCGTCCTTGCCCAGGAAGGTGTTGACGCCAACGATGGGCAGTTCGCCGGAAGACTTCAGAGTCTCATAGTAGATGGACTCTTCCTGAATCTTGCTGCGCTGGTACATGGTTTCCATGGCGCCAAGCACACCGCCGCGTTCGGAGATTTTCTCGAACTCCAAAAGCACCGCTTCTTCAACCAGATCGGTCAGCTCTTCAATGATGAAGGAGCCCTGCAGTGGATTCTCATTCTTTGCCAGGCCCAGTTCTCGGTTGATGATGAGCTGAATGGCCATGGCGCGGCGCACGGATTCTTCCGTCGGCGTAGTGATGGCCTCGTCATAGGCGTTGGTGTGCAGGCTCTGGCAGTTGTCGTAGATGGCGTAGAGCGCTTGCAGCGTGGTGCGAATATCGTTGAAGGAGATCTCCTGGGCGTGTAGGGAGCGACCGGAAGTCTGAATGTGATACTTCAGCTTTTGTGAGCGTTCGTTGCCCTTGTACTTCAGCTTGATGGCCTTGGCCCAGATGAGTCGAGCCACCCGGCCAATGACCGAATATTCCGGGTCGGTGCCATTGCTGAAGAAGAAGGAGAGGTTGGGCGCGAAGTCGTCAATTTTAAGTCCGCGCGCCAGATAGTACTCCACGTAGGTGAAGCCATTGGACAGGGTCAACGCCAGTTGGGTGATGGGGTTGGCGCCGGCCTCGGCAATGTGGTAGCCGGAGATGGAGACCGAGTAGAAGTTGCGCACCCGCTGTGCTGTGAAGAATTCCTGAATGTCGCCCATCATGCGCAGGGCAAATTCAGTGGAGAAGATGCAGGTGTTCTGCGCCTGGTCCTCCTTCAGGATGTCGGCTTGAACTGTGCCGCGCACGGACTGCAGAGTGCGTTCCTTGATCTCGTTGTAAACGTCGGTTGGTAATACCTCATCGCCGGTCACCCCCAGGAGAAGGGTGCCCAAGCCGTCATTGCCGTCGGGCAGATCGTTCCGGTACTGCGATGGTGGCAAGTCAAGCTTCTTGAACTTGGCGTTAATCTTGGCCTTCACCTCATCCAGCAAGCCATGCTTCTTGATGTAGAGCTCGCATTGCTGGTCGATGGCAGTATTCATGAAGAAGGCCAGCAGCATGGGGGCCGGGCCGTTGATGGTCATGGACACGGAGGTCTTTGGATCCGCCAGATTGAAGCCGGAATACAGACGCTTGGTGTCATCCAGGGTGCAGATGGAAACGCCCGCATTGCCAACCTTGCCATAGATGTCCGGGCGGCTGTCAGGATCCTCGCCGTAGAGAGTGACCGAATCAAAGGCGGTCGACAGACGCTTGGCTGGTTGTTCCTTGGCTACGTAGTGGAAGCGTGCATTGGTGCGCTCCGGGCCACCTTCGCCGGCAAACATGCGGGTGGGGTCTTCGTGTTCCCGCTTGAAGGGAAAGACACCGGCGGCAAAGGGAAAGCTGCCGGGGACATTCTCACGCAGCAACCAGGACAGTCGTTCGCCCCAGGATTGGTAGCGGGGAATGGCTACCTTGGGAATCAACAAGCCTGACAAGGAGGTGTAGCGTTGCTTGATCTGCAACTTCTTGTCGCGGATCTGGAAGTGGAAGAACTCTTCCTTGTAGCTGGCCTGCAGCTGGTCCCAGGTCTGCAAAGCTTCCCAGCATTTTGGATCCAGCTTCTTCTGCTCCAGTTCTGCCTGCTTTTGCAGGGTAAGGATGGCAGCGTCGTTCTGCAGCTGCTCAGTGTTTCCGCGCAGCTGCTTAATGGCCCCGTGCAGTTGTTGCAGGCGATGGGCGCTGGCCACCTGTTCGCTTGCCCATTGATCATAACCGCGGTTGTTTTCGGCGATTTCTGCCAAGTAACGAATGCGCCGTGATGGGATGACTTGCTGCTTTTCCGGCAGTGCTTCGAGCACTTGCAGGGTTGAATGCAGATCGCAATCGGTCTTCTTGGCCAGGCAGGCAATCAGGGCTTTGTAGAGCGCGTTGATGCCAGTGTCGTTGAACTGGGAGGCCATGGTTCCATACACTGGCATCTCTTCAACCGGCATCTCAAACAACTTCTGGTTGCGCTGGTATTGCTTCTTCACATCGCGCAAGGCGTCCAGTGCGCCTTGGCGATCGAATTTGTTGATGGCAATGATGTCGGCGTAGTCCAGCATGTCGATCTTCTCCAACTGAGTGGCAGCGCCGTATTCCGGCGTCATCACATAGAGAGAAGTGTCAGCGTGCTCGACGATTTCGGTATCTGATTGACCGATGCCTGAGGACTCCAGAATGATCAGATCGAAGCCTGCGGTCTGCAGTGCCAGCAGGGCTTCGGCTACACAGCCGGCTAGAGCTACGTTGGCGGCGCGGGTGGCCAGGGAGCGCATGTAGACCCGGTCATTGTTGATGGCATTCATGCGAATGCGATCACCCAACAATGCGCCACCGGTGCGGCGCCGCGAAGGATCCACGGACAAGATAGCCAGGCGCTTGTCGCTGAAGTCCAGCAGGAAGCGACGCACCATCTCATCGATCAATGAAGACTTGCCAGCGCCGCCAGTACCAGTGACGCCCAGCACTGGAGCTAGTTTTTGCACTTTCCCCAGCCGGCCGACCAGGGCTTTGGCGTCAGCTTCCGCAACACTGATGGCCTTGGCTACTTCGCGGAAGTCACCAGCTTGCATGGCTGCCAGATCAATGTCGCCACCTACCGGGAAGTCGCAGAGGGTGAGCATGTCCTGCACCATACCGTCCAGGCCGAGATGACGACCGTCGTCGGGAGAGTAGATGCGGGTGATGCCATAGGCTTGCAGCTCAGAAATTTCCGCCGGCAAGATCACGCCGCCACCACCGCCGAAGATCTTGATGTGACCACAACTGCGTTTTTGCAGCAGGTCGTGCATGTACTTGAAGTACTCCACATGGCCACCCTGATAGGAAGTGATGGCAATGCCTTGCACATCTTCCTGAATGGCGGCGTCGACGATCTCCTGGACAGATCTGTTGTGTCCCAGATGGATGACTTCCGCACCATTGCTTTGGGCGATGCGCCGCATGATGTTGATGGCCGCATCGTGGCCATCAAAGAGTGAAGTGGCGGTGACCAGGCGAATCTTGTGCTTGGTCTGGAAGTCGGGAGCCTGGGGCTGGCCAGGCTCCGCCTGGGTGTTGTGTTTGAGTTGTGAGCGCATTAATAGGTGAGGGCCATAATTGGCTGAACCCAAATTGGCTGAACAATTGGATGAACAAGGGAGGATAAGCAGTGTAAGCCACTTTCTTGCCCATTTCGGGCTCGAAGTTGCTTGAACTTGGCGGCCTCCCATTCAGCATGGTAGGTTCAACTTTATAGCATGCCAACCCTGCTTATCCTCCTTGCCCTGGTGCTGGTGACAATCTCGCCCGCCCAGGATGTGACCCCTGGTCCGTTGATCGTGCAGCCGCTGAGTGAAAGTGGTCTGCAGGCGCAAGGGGTCCGCTTCCAGCGCCAGGAGGGCAAGCAAGAGGGCAAGATTTTGTTGCTTTCATGGCAAGGGGTGGAATTGCCTCTGAAAAATCCAGCCAGCAACTGTGTCTGTGGGCTGTCCCCCGATGGTCAGCATTTGGTTGTGCTGGCCGGTGGGGTGGAGGAGAGTTTGGATCTGCATGTGATCCAGCGGGGCGGCGGGGTGAAATATCCATACCTCACCGAAGGGGGGCGGCGACTGCCGGACAGCGTCAATGGCGGCCAGGGCTCCTGGCCCTGGATGGAGGGCGGTGACCTGCTGTTGTTTGCCTATGAAAAAGAAGGCTCGCTGGAGTTTCGCGCCGTGGACCTGGGCGGTCGGGTTTTTGCGTCGCGGTCCTTGCCAGCCACGGTGACTGCCTGGGAAGTGCTTTCCAATGCTGACCAGGGAGGGGTGCGGGTGACCTTTCAAGGTGCAGTTGAGTCCAAGGTGGAGCCGCTGGAATTTTTCCATCCCTTGGCGCCACGCCTGGAGATGGAAAACAGTCGGCTGTCTTTCGGCACTGTGCGCCTGGGACAATGGGTGCAACAGATCCTGCGCCTGTCCAACACCGGCAAACGACCTCTCAACTTGCAGGTCCAGCTTTCGCCCGGCGCCTTCACCTTGCCGGCGGAGGTGCCCAAGCGACTGCAGGCGGGACAGAAGGTGGAACTGACCCTGCGCTTTGCGCCCACGGTTGCAGGTCCGCAGGAGGCTCGCTTGCAGATACAGGCCAGCGGCGTCATCACTGAAACCCAGGCGGTGTTGCGGGGTCATGGCATGTCGCCCGCGCCCATTGCCAAACCAGAGGTGGAGGCTGAAGTGGTGGATCCCGTGACACCTGGGGATGGCAGGCCATCCACCGAAGTGCCGCCGCCCGCCATCAAGGAGCTGGCACCGGACTCGCCCGCGACCTTGGCCAAGGCCTATTGGCAGTTGTTCCCCATGGGATCAGGCGAGGTGCTGTTGCAGGGGGCCCTGTCTGTTTCCCGCCCGGGACTCCGGCTCTTGCTGCGCCAAGATGGCGATGACAAGGTCGTTACCTGCCCAGTGGATCCCCGTGGCCGGCTGCAGTATCGCATTGCGGCCAAGGCCGGAGATTCATTGAGTGTGGCATACCAACCGCCCAACCAGACCCTGGGGCAGGAGCTCAGCTGGGTGCCAGTGGGCAGGGTGCCAGCCAGTCTGATGCAGGAAAACCAGCAGATCCTGTTGTGCGGGTTGCCGAACCAGGCCTTTGAGCTGGCACAGGTCACTATGCAGGCAGGGCAGGTGCAGCGCTTCCTGCATCGTTGGCGTGGCCGATTGGATAGTGCTGGCCGTTGCGTGTTGCCGGTGAACTTTCTGGCCGAGGATCTTAGCCGCTCTGGCCTGGAGGAAAGTGATCTGGCCAGAGTCACCTTGGTGCTGCTGACGGAGCGCGAAGGGCAGCGCCATCGTTCCCCTCCTTTGACACTCTCGCCCTGAGATATGCGGCCCCTGCGGTCGGCTTATTCCAGATCCGGCTTATTCCAGATCACTGTCCGGCGACAGGGAGAAGTGCTGGCCCACTACCTTCCAGTCATCCTTGATGCGCGCCAAAGTGAAGGAGACCCGGCCACCGGAATGAGCTTCGCGGCCGCTGGGGTCCACCTGGGTGAGGCTGTATCCTCCGGCAACCAAGGCAAACCTGTCGTCGAAGCTCTGGATCTTCAGGTTCTTGAAGTCCATGCGCAGGGTGTCCAGATAGCGGAATTCCTGGTCGAGGACTTCTTCATAGGAACCCCAGCCCACATCGGTGCGGCCAGAAGCATCCAGGTTGAGGAAGCTCTTGTCCGTCCAGAAGTGAGATCGGTAGCTCTTGATATCACGGGCGTTGCATGCTTGTCGCAGGCTACGAAAGAAGTCGTCGAGTTCCTTTTGAACGTCTGTGCTCATTTCCCTATGGCGTAAATGACTCGGGTGAACCGGTTCGTTGCGGGTTCAACAGGTAGTTTTGGGCAGCGAGGCCAGGCCTATGCCCTTAGCGGGTTTGACGCTTGATGTGACCGTAGAAGGGTTCCTTAGCCTTCTCGTAGACGACCTTACCGTTGACGATGGCTGTCTGCACGAAGGTTTTATAGTGCAGCGGATCGCCGTCCAGAATCAAGATGTCAGCATCCTTGCCCTCTTCAATGGAGCCCAGTCGGGCTTCCACACCGCAGATGGCTGCAGCATCTAAGGTTATGGTGCGCAGCGCCTTATGATTGTCCAGCCCGCCACGCACGGCGAAGGCCGCGTCCATGTGCGGGGTGTTCAGGTCATGGCCGAGGATGCCACCGGTGCCCAGCGTGGGGCCGCCCATCATGCTCCTGCTTGGCGTAACCGCCACCGGCACGCCGACCGCGTCCAGGATCCTGGCCATGGCCATGTTGCTGCCGGTGCTGTCCGGCCGGGCCGGGTCTGCTTCCATCTGTTGGCGGGGTTGAATGATGGCCATGGAGCCTGAGGCCGCCACTTCCCCAGCCATGGACCAGGCGGTGAGGGGGCTATCCAAGATCACGCCGCGGCCCAGCATTTTGGCGATGGCCAGGGCCTGGCGAATGCGGTCATTGTCGTAGGTGGCACGGCAGGAGATCCACAGCTTGGCTTCGCCGTCCATGATTTTCAGCAGATCCTCAGCACCCTTGGGAGCCTTGGGTTTCTTCGAGCCTTTCTTTTTGGCGTCCTTGTCCCCTTTGTCTTCCTTGCTGGCCTTGCCCTTACCCTTGTCACCCTCCTCTGCCGCCTTGGCCTGGTATTCCTCCAGTTCCTTTTGGTATTCCTTGGCCTTCTTGATGGCGTCCCGCAGGGCTTGCATCTTCGCCATGCTCAAAGGCACCCGCATGGACTGCACTGTGCCTTCCTGCACCACCATGCCGTCCAGATCGCCAAAGGCCATTTTGATCACCGCGCTCTTGCCGCTGGGCAACCCGCTGCCACCTGAAGCCTGAGTGATATAGGCGGTGATGCCGGCGGACAGGGCCAACTTAATCTGCGGGTCGAAGGGGTTGCAAGAATCCTTGGCTTCGCCTGCTCGTAAACTGACGCCACCGATGTTGGGAGCCTTGACGATGACGAAGCCGGGGCAGCAAACCTTGCCTTCAGCGTCCAGGATGGTGGTGCCCTCCGGCAGATCGATGCCCGGACCCACTTCCTTGATCTTGTCGTCAGCAATGAGGATGGTGGCGCGGCGCATCAACTGACCCGTGCCCACATAAACATCCGCACCGGTGATGGCCAGATACTTGGGTTCGCTCTGCTTCGCTGGTGTCTCTTTGCCCTTTTGCTCTTCCTGAGTCTTCTTGCTGTCTTGCGCCATGCCCAGGGGGCTGAGTGCCAGGCACAGGCCGACGATCAATGTTTGCATCCGCATCATAGCTCTTCTTCCATTACTTCTTCGCCCTTGCGCCAAACCCGCAGCAAGCTGCTGCTGGGGTCCAAGGGATCGCCATCAAATAGCAGCAGGTCCGCATCCTTGTTCTTCTTGATGGAGCCTAGTTTTTTGTCCAAGCCCAGGATCTTGGCGGGGACCAGGGTGACGGCGGCCAAAGCTTCTTGGCTATCCATGCCGTGGCGAACCAGCAGCATGAGTTTGGCCCGCAGCTTCTTTACATCTTCTTTGCTGTCGCCACAGATGAAGCCCACCTGGACGCCTGCCTGGCAGAGTTCGGCGGCGGGATTCAACAGATGGTCGGTGTAAGGGACCATGGTCAAGGATGGGTTCATCAGCACCGGCATCTTCAGGTCTTTGATCTTGTCGCTGACCCGGGTAAGCAGTCCGGTGTTGGGGCTGTGCGCGATGTTGAGGATGCAGGTGGGAAAGCGCAGGTCGGGTACGGCATCCAAGTAGTGCAGCAGGTCCGTTGCCGAGTTGACACCAAGCAGTGCCCGTTGTTGACCGGCGAGCAGATCAGCCAGCACCACGATGTTGGGGTCAGTAGGCTTCTTCTTTTTCTTCTTGGCTTTGGCTGGCGCCTTCTTTGCCTCTGGTTTGCTGCTGGGTTTGGCAGGCTTTGGCTTGGGATCGGTGGCTTTGCCCGGACTTGGTTTCTTCTCGCTGGGCTTGCTGGCGGCAGGTTTAGCAGGTTTGCTCGCGGGCTTCTTGGTTTGTGCTGCCGGTTTGGGCTGGCTGCGTTTATCCAACTCAGTCTTGGCCTTGGCGAAGGTTTCCTTCAGCATCTTTTTGGCCTTGCTGTTGTTGGCCGGGTTCACTACCAGGAAGGCAGCGCTGTCGACGACCAGATCCTCCGCCGTCTTGCCCGCCGGGTTGAGGATGGCGCCCTGGCCGGGGAAGCCGCCGCCGCGGGGAGCTACCGCCAGGGTGGTGACACCGCAGGCCAGCAGTTGGCCAAAGATCTTCTGCCGAGCATAGAGCTGATCGCTGACCTTGCTGGCGGCCTTGTTGGACAGTGGACCGGAGCTGGTCTGGGTCTGCACCCGTTGCCTGCCGCCGCGACCGCGAAAGCTTCTTTGCCTGCCGCTGCCGCTGCCCGGCAGGCCGGCTCGCGAGTAGGCGGATACCAGTCCTGGCATCAGGCTGCCGCCCTTGGCGTCGATGACCTTGGCGCCGGCGGGCAGGGTGACCTTGTCACCCACTTGCACAATCTTGCCTTGTCGCACAAGCACAGTGCCCTTGGCAATGACCTTCCCTTCCATGGTGAGGATGCGGGCATTGGTGATGGCCAGGGGGCGTTGGGCTGGCAGGCTGGTGGCCAGGATTACCAGGAACGGGGCCAGGCAGAGGGAAAGGGTTCTTGCGATCACTGCGACGCTCCTGATGAGTAGACGAGTTTGCCTTCGATGTAGATAAGCTTTGGCGGAAACCTTGGGTCCAAGGGATCACCATTGGTGACGATGAAGTCGGCGTCCTTGCCGGGCTCAAGTGAGCCCAGGCGATGCTGCATGCCGATTTGTCGAGCCGGAATGATGGTGAGCGCTGCCAGGGAGGCTCGGTAGGGCAGTCCCAGGCGGGCGGACATGGCGGCCTGCAACTGCAACTGTTCCGGTGGGATGACAGGTGCGTCGGTGTTCAGGGACAGGTCCGTGCAACCAGCCTGGTAATAACCGGCGGCGATACCCTGGAAGTGACCGTCCTTGGTGAATTCGTAGGTGCGGGGCCCCAGGTTCACCGGAGTCTTTCGTTTGGCCAGGGCGCTGGCAGCCCAATGTCCGTTGAAGGTGCCGTGGGACAGGATCATCTTGACCTTGAACACATCCTGGAACATGCGGGCGGTGGCCACGCAGTCTCGTGCACCGGCAGTGTGGATGATCACCGGCACCTTGCGGTCCATGACCAGGCGGAGTTGTTCCAGTGCAGGTTGCAACTTGGGTTTGTCGCCCTTGCCCGCCGCATGGTCACGCCAGGCCTGGGCATAATCCTGACCCTGACGCAGTGCTTGGTAGAGCAGGTGGCTGGAACCAGCACGTGACAGGCCCAGATCACCGGCGCGTCGTTCCGGGTTGAAGCCCTGGGCCACCTTCATGGCTCCCAGTTTGCGCAGGATCATCTTTTCCGGATCCTTGCCGGCCATCTTCAACAACACTCCAAAGCCCGAGATGAAGGTGCCAGAGCCGGGGATGAACAAGGTGGTGGTTACCCCGCCGCTGAGCGTGCGGTGGATGGCTTCGGCGCTGGGCCGCACCTGATCATAGACCCGCAGTTCCGGGTTCAGGGGATGCGCCATGTCGTTGAAGTCGGATTGGCCCGCACTCACATGGTGGTGCAGATCAACAAAGCCGGGGCATACGGTGCTGTCTCCCAGGTCCAGGATCTTGACTTTGTTGGGCACCTGCAGGTCCTTGCCCAGGGCTTGGATCTTGCCCTGGTCATTGATCAGCAGCACTGCATTGTACAAGGGCTCGCCGGCCATGGTCAGGAAGCGCGCCGCCCGCACCGCTAGCACAGGTTCTTGTGCCCAAAGCGGCAGTGCACACAGCAGCAGAATGAACGGGCGCAGCAACATCAGAAGAGTGGGCGATCCTTCTGGCGTTGGTAGGCGATGCGGCCGTTGACCAGGGTCAAGATGACATGGGAGCGGGGGTCCAGCGGATCCCCGGACCAGACCACCACATCCGCGTCCATGCCCTTTTGCAAAGAGCCTAGCCGATGCTCGATGCCAATGAAGCGAGCTGGGTTGAGAGTCAGGGCTCGCAGGCCCACGGCGAAGGGTAGACCCAGGCGTACCGACATGGCGGCTTGCAAGCTGAGTTGTTCCTGGGCCACCACCGGTGAATCAGTGTTGATGCCGATGCCGTCGATGCCCAGTCCTGCCACATCCTCTTGCCAGCCATGCCTGCCTCCGGCATACCAGGCGGCGGCCAGGCCGATGAAGCGGGACTGCTGCCGATCAAAGTGGTACTGCCGTGGGCCATTGCACACCGGCACGCCCATCTTCTTGGCAAAGCCACTGAGCCTGTAGGCATCAAAGGTGCCATGGTCGATGACGGTCCAGAGACCGAACTCGCCGCGCAGTTGGCGGATGGTTTCCAGGGCCACCTGATACGCCTGCGTGTGTACGGTGACGGGATACTCGTGGCGGAACAGGCCGCGCAGGTATTCCAGTTCTGCTTGGAACTTGGGCTTGGGTCCTTTGCCTAAGGCATGGTCTTCCCAGGCCTGGTAGTAGCGCTGACCCCGTTCCAAGGTGAAGCGCAGGTTTTGGTTCATGCCTCGGCGGCTCATGCCCAGGTCACCGGCGCGGCGTTCCGGGTTGCCGGCCTGGGCGATCTTCAAGCTACCGGGAAAACGGATGAGGGCTTCATCCGGTTTGCCATGGGCTTTTGTCAGGGTGCTGAAGCCACCCATGTTGGTGGCGGAGCCCGGCAGCAACAGCACTGTTGTAACGCCGCCGGCCAGGGCGCGCCGCATGGTGGGCCGATCCAGGTCCACCAGATCCAGGGTGCGCAATTCCGGATTGGTGGCGTGAGCCGAATCGTTCAGGTCGCCCATGCCAGCCGCCACATGGCAGTGCAGGTCGACGAAGCCCGGCAGCACCCAGGAGTCGCCCATGTCGAAGACCTTGAAGTTTGCGGGAATGCTTATCTCTGTTGCCGAGCCCACGGCCAGGATCTTGCTGTCCTTGGTGAGGATGACGCCTTGGTAGATGGGGTCGCCGCTGATGGGAAAGATCTTGTCCGCCTTGATGGCGTAGCCGGGGCTGGGCAATTTGTCTGGTCCCCATTTGGCCACGACGTCTTCCTTGGCGCGGGGGCCAAAGTGGATGTCCATGGACAGTTTGCCCGCCGGTTCTTGCGACCATGCAGTTCCCGCTAACAGGCAGGCGGCGAGAGTCAGCTTTATGCTTGCCTTGTTCATCGCTTGTCCACCACCACCTTGCCGTTGATCACCACCAGTTGCACGCGGCTGGTCATCTCCAGGGGATTGCCGTTGAACACCACCAGGTCTGCATCCTTGCCTCGCTTCAGGCTGCCAATGCGATCCGCAAGGCCAAACATTTGCGCCGGATACAGGGTCAGGGCTTTCAATGCTTCTTGTGGGTCCATGCCATAGCGCACGGCCATGGCAGCGTGCATGGGCAGGTATTGCGATCCGGCGGTGTCGCCGGATACCAGGCCTACCCGCAGGCCCAGATCCGAGAATTTGGCGGCTGAGTTGACGGTCTGCTTGCCTTTGTGCTGAACCATTCCTGGCAGGAGCAGCACGTTGGGGGTGTGGCCCTTGAGGATTTCTGGTGTTTCCACGGCGTCGTTGGCCTGCTGCAGGATGTAGGGCAGTTTGTTTTCCTCAAACCACTTCACCACTGCCTGGATGGCTGGTGCGCGCTTGCAGGTGATGATGGCTGGGATCCGCTTCTCCAAGAGGGCGCGGATGGGTTCCAGGTTTTCATCCACCTTGGGTTCCTTGGGGCTGTCATCTTTTCCAGCTTCCTCTTCTTCTTCGTCGCCATCTTCACCAGCGCCTTGGCGAGTGCCGGTGAAGGTTGCGTCCATGCTGCGCCGGCCCATGCCCAGCTTGGCATCGCCGGAGATGCTGTTGTCTTCAATGCTGCCGGTGAAGGAGCTTGAGCCCCGCTCTTGCTTGGACTCGATGCTCAGCACCCCATCCTCGAAAGATCCTTGGGTGATGGGCGACTCTTGCTCCGGGCGATCGCCGACCTTGATCCGGATCTGGCCGGTCACCGTGCTGTCTTCCAGCTGCAGGTCGAACTTGACCTTCAGAGGGACGGGGATGGGCAGATTTTCCAACTCAATGTCCCAGGTGCCGGAGACCGGATCTTTCTTCATGGTCTCCGCATCCACCTTGGGTGGTGCGGGTTTCTTCTTCAGCTTGCCGGTCTTGTAATCCGCTACCTTCTTCTCGTAGCTCTTCCAGGCCTCGATGTATTTCTTGCCCTTGTTGATGGCGCCAGCCAGGGACTTGATGCCATTGGGGTCAATGGCGTCGTAGACGAAGCGGATGGCTGCCATGGAACGCAGGGTCATGGCCTCCTGGCTCTTGGCGCCGGTCTTGATGGCGGCGACTCGTCCGGAGACCAGGCCGGAGTCAAGGCCGGACACCATGACCGTGGTGAGTCCGGCGGCGGCGGCTTGCAGCATCAGCGGGTCATCATGTTGGATGACTCGCGCCACCTGTTGTCCCGCATTGCCGGCGGGGATGGCGGTGCCTTCTCCGGACAGGCCCAGATGGCAGTAGGAGTCCACGAAGCCCGGTACCACCACGCCGTCAGGAATATGAATCACCCGGGCGCCATGGGGGATGGCCATATCCTTGCCAATGCCTTTGATCTTGCCATCGGCGATCAGGATGACGCCTTGTTCGATGTCCAAGCCCTCGCAGGTAATGATGCGTTGAGCGCGAATGGCCAGCACCTTACTTTTACTTTCCCGGTGGTAGGCCTGCACACCATCCACAAAGGTGTCTTCCACCAAGGTGCCCACGGCAAATGGTTCGCCACTCAACACCAGGAAGTCGGCGTCCTTGCCCGGCTCCAAAGAACCAACCCGGTCATCCACTCCAAGGATGCGGGCGGCATCCAGGGTGATGGATTGCAGCACTTGTTGCGGGGTCATGCCCAGGCGAATGGCAAGGCTGGCGCTGAGCAGGTAGTCACCAATGTCTTCGTCGGAAGCTGGAACCAGAGCCACGGTGGCGCCACTGTTTGCTGCCAGCACGCAGTTGTCTGGCCGGTTGCGTTTTGCAGATTGGTGGCGGTTTTCGCCGCCCGGGTTTTGTTTACCGGGACGCACTGGCAGGCGGAAGACCACTTTCCAGGGCTTGCCCTGGTGAATGGACAGGGCCTGTTCCACTTCCACCGGATTTTCCAACACCAGGTCTGCATTCAAGGATTGGGCGAAGCGGTTGGCGTTGCGGATGTCCGGCGCTGCCTTGCAGCCAATGCGCAGCGGCAGGTCGCCCTTGATGGTCTGGCGTAGGGGCTCCACAGCGTATTGGTCTTCGCTGCTACCTTGACCTTGCATGCTGTCGGTAGAGTTCTGTGCCTGATGAAAGATGCGCCGCAGTTCATTGATCTGGGAAATACGCGCGGATGGGAATTGTCGCCTGGCCGGTAGCAGGGGGTTGTCCGCGGAAGGTTGGGCAGTGGGTTCGAACACCGCTGGCGCCGTGTTGGCCTCTTCTCCCATGGTGATGCGCAGGCAGGCGTGCTCTTTCAGCACCCGCTGCACCATGTCCGAGCCGTGCAGTTTTACCACTGAGCCCTGACCGCTGATGAAGCGTTGGCGACCGGGAGACAGGTAGGCTGTGGTTACGCCGCCGGCCAGGGCCCGGTATTGCGGGGTCATGAAGTCGAATCCCTGCAGGGCTACGAAGTCCGGCGTGATGTTGTAGTTGCTGTCCTGGTGTTGGCTCAGATCAGTGTCGGCAGCAACAATGCCGGGCATGACTACTTTGTCGGTGGCGTCGATGATGGAAATGTCTGCGGGTGGGTCTTTGCGCAGTGCGAGGACCTTGCCGTTTTGCACCAGCAGATAGACCTGCTCCAGTACCTGGCCATTGCCTTGGTAGAGCTTGCCGCAGAACAGGGCGGTGATCTTTCCCTCACTTGGGCTGGGGGTCTGGCCAACGGCCACATTGCCAAGGAAGGCGAAGATGGCGAGAGCCAGGACGAGGAATTGCGGACGCATGGATTTCACTTGTCGTTGCCTTCTTGGTCCTGGGGCTTGCTTTCGATTTCGCCAAACAGGTGCTGCAGTTGTTGGTCTTTGCTGCGTTGGTAGACGCTCTTTCCTTCCAGCAGCACTTCGCTTACCCAGGTTGTGGCTTGCAGCGGATCGCCGGTGAGGATTTGCAGGTTTGCCACCTTGCCCACTTCGATGCTGCCGAACTGATCATCCAGGCCGAGGATCTTGGCGGGCACCAGGGTCATGGCGCGCAGGGCCGCATCCCTGGGCATGCCGTTGCGAATGGCCGTGGCCATCTGCCACCAGGGGTAGTGCTCCATGCCGCTGCTTGCAGTGATAATGGCGAATTGGGCGCCAGCTCCATGCAGGGTCGCAGCCGGACAGTACTGAATGTCCTTGTCGGTTTGCGGGTCCTTTTCCTCATACTCCATGCGCGGATCCAGGATGATGGGCAGCTTGGATTTGGCCAGCAGGGCACTGGCCTTGTGGCAGCGGTGGCCAAGCACCAGCACAACGTTGAGCTTGAACTCCAGCAACAACTTGTGGGCTTGGGCCAGCTCAGCGGTGGAGGGGATATAGAAGAAGGCGCGTTCTTTACCGGTTAACAGATCAGCTATCGGCTGCTGTTTTTCGTCCAGCTTCTCTTCGAACTCTTCCGCTTCGGTGGCGCCGGCGGCTTTCTCCTTGGCAAACTCCTGCTTCTTTCTTTCCAGCTCAGCCATGGCATCCCGGACATTGGTCAGGGCGCGGCGCATTTGCTGAATCTTGGCCATGCGACTGCCTTTACCTGGGTCCAGGGACATCTTCAGCCCGCTGCGAGTCAGCACTGCCATGTCTTCCACGGTCTTGCCGTGCGGTCGCACAACCATGCCGCAGCCACCCAACAAGGTGTTGTTGCCGGGGATGACGTGAATGGTGCCGATGCCATTGCGCAGGGCTTCGGCAAAGAAGGAAGAAGCCGGGTCCACTGCATCCTGCACTGTGAGGAAGGGGACATTGGCCATGTTTTCATTGCCCTGGCTCATGCCGCCGCTGGTGTGCGCCAGCACATAGGTAGGCATGATGACCTTGTCGCTGGCGTCAATGACCTTGGCATCCCAGGGAGTTTCCAGGTCTTTGCCGATGGCTTTGATCTTGCCGTTCTCCACCAGGATCAGCACGTCCTGCAATTCACCTTCACTAATGGTGATGACCTTGCCGGCTTTGATGGCCAGAAGTTCTTGGCTGGCCAGGTTGGTGGCGCCGAAGGCAAGCAATGCCAGAGTGACTATAGTTCGTTTCATGATGTCTGCTTTTGGTTTACTGCTGGGAGATGTCCTGACCGTTGATGAACACCTGTTCGGCTTTGGCGGTGGGGGAGAAGGGTTGTCCGGACCACACCACCAGGTCCGCGTCTTTGCCGCGGTCCAGGGAACCCAGGCGATCGTCGATGCCCAGGATTTGTGCTGGCACAATGGTGACGGCAGCCAAGGTCTTGTCGAAAGACAGGCCGTTGCGCATGGCAACCATGGCTTCTTGGCCCAGTTGACGAGTGCCCAGACCAGAGTTGGTCTTGATGGCAAAGGGCACGCCGTGTTCCGCCAGCATGTTCAAGGTGTGGTAGCGGCCTTCAGCGCCATCCGGGTTGTCAGCACCGTTCAAGCTGGGCGGAGCAAAGATGATCTTGGCTTGCGCATCGACGATCTCATCCACCACGCGATGGGCCTCCACCGCGTCTTCCAACACAGTTTGGAAGCCAAACTCCTTGGCGATGCGCAGGGCGGTGCGTAGGTCCTGCTCGCCGCGGGCGACGGTGTGCACACTTTGCTCGCCATCCAAAACTCGCAACAAGACTTCCTTGCCCGGGTCCGACTGGGGCTCCTTCTCTGGTCCGGGCACGGTCTTGCGGTGGCGATAGTCCAGGGCGTCATAAAATGCCTTGCGCAGGCTCCAGACCACGCCCATGCGAGTGCCTGGCCGGCGGTAGTAGATGCCCTGGGGAGTGCCGAAGCGGATAGGGCGGTTGCCATTGCTGGGCTCGGAGCCCAGGGTGATGCGCAGGGCTGAGGCCTCTCGCAGCAGCATATCGTCGGCGCTTGCGCCATGGGTCTTCAGCACCGCGCCCAGGCCGCCAATGACATTGCGGTTGCCTGGATTGATCTGCACAGCGGTGACTCCATGCTGGCGCAGCATGCGAAAACTCTTGTGCTCGGTGTTGATGGCGTCCTGCACCCGCATGTGTGGGGTGATTTCGTTGGCTTGCTCGTTGGCGTCGCTCTGCTCGATACTGAGTGTGGTGCCAGCATCGATGAGGCCCGGGGTGATGGTGCGCCCACTGCAATCCACCACCTTGGCGCCATCGGGAATGGGCAGGTCGGCACCGCCAATGGCTTGGATCTTGCCGCCTTGCAGGATGATGATGCCATTGTCTATGGGCAGGTTGCTCACTGCATAGATGCGTGCCCCCTTGAGGACCAATGAACTTTCCTGTGCGCTTGCCACTCCGGGCAACAGCAGACAGCCAAGGTAGAGCAGGATTTTCATTCTGATGTAGCGTCCAGGTCGATGGCCTTGCCGTCGATGTAGACGGCGAGAAGTTTGGCGGAGAGGTCCAGGGGGTTGCCGCTGAACACACAAAGGTTGGCCGCCTTGCCGCGATGCAAGGTGCCCATGCTGCGCTCAACCCCAAGCATCTGTGCCGGGTTGCTGGTGAGTGCAGCCATGGCTGTGCTTTTGCTGATGCCATAGCGATGGGCCAGGGCTGCGGAAATCCGCAGTTGTTCGGCGGACTCGGCCATGAAGGCAAAGGTGATGTTGTGCTGCTCCAGCATGGCCGGTAGCCGCAACTGTTTTTTCGAACTGGAAAAGTTCAGCGGTGCCAGCATTACAGCGGCGCCGGATTTGGCCAGTTGGTCCAGGCATTCATGACCTTCTTCGCAGCCCATCAGAATCGGGTGCAGCTCAAACTCCTGGCAAAGTTTCAGTGCCGATTGGATTTCACCTTCTTTGCTGGCATGCACCACCAACTTGCGTTCGTTGCGCAGGGCCTGGGCCAGGAACTGCAGGCGAAAATCAGTTTGCTCATGTTGTGCCTGGGTGAAGGCCTTGCGGATCAAGTCGGCAGACCCCATGCGTGAAGTGGGATAACGATTCTGATCATGAGCCTGGGTCAGTAGAGCCAACTTCAGGTAGCTGGACTCCAGCACCACTCGACCAATCTTGCCCGTTTGCACCACGCTGGCTTGACCAGCAAAGATGTTGCTGGACATGGGAGCCAAGGCCACCGCTGTGGTGCCTTGTTGGGCGGCAGCCAGCAGCGCTTTTGCAAAGGGGTCAAAGGCATCGCTGGCCAGCAGCTCGGGAGTGAAGGCGTCCAGTTGTTCGGTCAGGTGCTTGCCCTGTCCCAGGTAGCTGTGGCCGTTGATGAAGCCGGCGACGACAGTGCCTTTGAATTCCAGCACCTGTATCCGTTGTTCTGAATCCGCTGGGATCTCGTCACCCACCAGGGCGACCTTGCCCTTGCGCAGCAGGATGGCGCTGTTTTCCAGGGACTGGTCCGGTGCCAGCTGGATCTGCTCAGCTTTGATCAGTAGAGGTTCCGCTTCGCCCTGGATTTGCGGCAGGGCGAGGGATGTGAGGGTGACAATGGGCAGGATCATGGCGCTTGGTATTGGGTCTTGCCGGCGGAGAACACCTGCAGGATGCGGGATTGACTGTGCAGAAGCGGCTTGTCGGTGATGATCACGTCGGCCAACTTGCCTTTGCTGAGGGAACCGACCTGATCCTGAATGCCCAGGATTTCTGCTGCCGTCAGGGTGATGGCGCGCAGTCCGGCTTCTTCCGGCAGGCCCTTGCCCACCGCGTAGGCAGCCAGCATGGGGAGATGGCGGGAAACCTGGGCGTCGCCGGAAGCCAGGGCCACGGGGATACCGGCCGTGGCCAGCTTGGCTGGCAGGTCGCCCATGCGCCTTTTTGCAAAGGGGGATTTGCTCTCCTCTGCGTCCGGCAGTAACTGGGTGATGATGACCGGTGCTCCCGCCTCCTGCAGTTCCTCAATCATGCTGCCGGCCTGGGTAGCTTCTTCCAAGGCGAGCAGGGGGATTTTCTTCTCCTTGGCCATCTTCAAAGCAGCGCGGATTTCATCGGCCTGGTGTGCTTCCACCCGCAGGTAGAGCTTGCCATCCCGCACCCGCAACAGGGCTTCTTGCGCCGGGTTCTTCTTGGGTGCCTTGGGGTACTTTGGCTTCTTGGACTTCTTGCTGTCGGCAGTTTTTTTGGCTGGCGCTGCCTTCGGCTGCTTCTCGGCGGCTTTGGCTTTGGCTTTGGCCTTGGTTTGATCTTCGGTGCCCTGCTCTTTTTTCGCCGGCTTCTCCTCAGCTTTGCTGCTGGGTTTCGCTTCTGGCTTGGTCGTGGGCTTGGCTGGGGGTTTCTTGCTTGTTTTGGCTGCCGCTTTTTTGCCTGGCTTGGCCTTTTTGCCCTTGCCGAAGGAATCCAGGTAGGCCTGGTAATCCTTCTCGTACTTCTTCAGTGCCTTGGCGTGCTCTTTGAAGGATTTCTTGTACTTGTCCAAGGCATCGAACTCTTTGCCGGTGTTGGCGAACATCTTCTGTCGGTCCAGGGGATGGCTGGCCCGTTTGCCACTGGTCAAACGCATCTGCAGGCCGCCATGTCGGTGCTTTGCCAGGTTGGCGAAGCCCTTGGCTTGCGGCCGGATGATGGCGCCCAGGCCGCGCCAGCTGCTGTTGGAGCGGTTGGCTACGTAGCAGGTGGTGATCCCGTGCTGGACCAGGGTCTGGTGCTCCAGATGGCCTTGATCCAGGGCTTCGTAAAAGTCAGAACCTGCGTTAGTTCCTTGACTTAGAACGTTTTTCTCGTCTGTGAAGGCGGTCGAGAGGGCGTCCACCAGGCCTGGGTAGGCATAGCCATCCGGGAATTCCAGCACCTTGGCCTGGGCCGGAACCTTGATCTGGCTGGCAGGCCCCACTGCGAGGATGCGATTGCCGGCGATGAGCAGGACCCCTTGCTTGATGACGGGGCCGTCAACTGGCACCACCGTGCCCACCTTCAGGGCCAGGATTTGGGGTCGGCGCCGTTCTGGCTTGCCCTGGTCGGGCTGGGCAGGCTGGTTGGGCGGGACGGGCTGGTCTTGGGCTGGCGCCGGGCTCGCGCCCCACAGGCCAAGCAAACAGAGGGCGATCAGCGAGTGGGCCAGCAGGTGGCCAAGGGCGGAGGGGGGCTCAATGCGCATCGGAAAGCTTTCGGTGCCAGTGATGGGGGCTGGGAACAGGGAGTGAGGATAGCCGATTGCGGCCTAATACGGGGATGGCATGCGGCCTTGAGAGGGATTTTTCCGTCCTTTCTATTTGCTGCCATGGGACTTGTGCCCTTGCAGGAAGTACCAGGACCAAAGCCCGCCATAGGCGCGATGTACCTGGGTCTCTGGCCCTTGGAAGCTTTGCTGCAGCAATTCGTGCCGCTGTTCCCCTAGCTGCACGTGCATCTTGCCCATCAGCCCTGCCAGCCAGTTCAGGCGGCAATGCAGGAAGTCCAGGACCAGGATCTGGCCGCCGGGGCGCAGGGCCAGCAGGCTTTGCTGGATGGCCTGTTGGTAAGCCGGCATCATGCTCAAGGAGTAGGAGAAAACGATGGCATCCAGACTGTTTGGCGCCAGCGGATGTTGTTCAAAGGACTGGCGCAGCACCTGCAGACCTGGGCATTGCAGCTTCTCTGCTCTAAGGCCCAGGGATTTAGAGCACTCCAGACCCAGCACATGTCCCCTGGGTCCGACAGCCCGGTGCAGGGCTGGCAGGTTTTGGCCGGTGCCACAACCGACTTCCAGGACCTGTGTCCCCTGTTGAATGCGGGGGGCAAGGAGTTTTCGGCCCAGCAATACCGGTCGCCGGCTCAGGGCGAATATTGCTGCCTGCCAACGGTAGTGGTCTGGATTCTCTGGCATGGAAAGTTCTTCAGCAGCCAACTGTCTCTACAGTCTCTGGCTCTGGCGCGCATGTGAGTTATTGTTCCCCCCATGCCGGCAAGCAAGATGGTCGAAGTTAGCTTCCAACCAATGGGTGTGACAACTCGGGTGCAACCGGGTTTGACCATTTTGGCTGCCAGTGAAACCGCTGGAGTGGAAATCGTCACTGGCTGCACTCAAGGCATGTGTGGCACTGACCCGGTTCGCATCATCCAAGGCCAAGAAGGCCTCTCCGAGCCTGAGGAACACGAGAAGGGGACTTTGGAACGCATGGGACTTGGTGCTGATTTCCGCCTCTCCTGCTCAGCTCGGGTGCTGGCTGGCTCCATATTGGTGCAAACTGATGCCTTCTAAGCTGCGAGACGGCATGCGCTTTTTTGGCAAGTTCCTGGCCAATCCGGGCTCAGTGGGCTCGGTGATACCCAGCTCTCGTTATCTGGCCTCGGCCATCGTTGCCGGCTTGCAACTGCAACCGGGGGATCTGGTGCTGGAGTATGGTCCTGGTACCGGGCCGATGACGGCGGCCTTGCAAGAAGTCCTGCCAGGCGATGCGCGCTACCTGGGCATCGAGATCGATGGCCACTTTCTGTCCTTGCTGCAGCAGCACTTCCCCGGGATGGACTTTCACCATGGCCTGGTGCAAGAGGTGGAAGAAATCCTGAAGGCTCGGGACTTGTCAGCGCCCCGCGCCGTCATTTCTGGTCTGCCCTTTGCCGCCATGCCGGTGCGACTGCAGGCCAAGATCCTGGCCACCACCTCCCGTGTCCTGGTGCCCGACGGCGAGTTTCGCACCTTCCAGTACGTGCATGCCTACCGCCTGCCGGCAGCGCAACGATTCCGCCAGCTGGCGCTGCGCAACTTTGCCGAATTCTCCGTCTCCCAGCCGGTGCTGCGCAACGTGCCCCCAGCCCTGGTGCTGACCTATCGCCAACCCCTGCGGGAAGAGCGGCCGAAAGAGCAGGCAGGCTAAAAATCCAAGGGGCGCCGACGCAGCAATAGAAGCTCCTGCTCCAGGCCATCGATTTTGCGTTCGGCCCGCTGCATGCGATCCTCCAGCACCAGCTTGCTCTGCTGCAGCTTGCGAATTCGCAGGTTCAAGGCATGCCAGAGCCAGATCCCCGCCAGGGCCAGGCTGACGCCGCTGACCATGGGGGGGCTCCAGAAGGCCAGGTGCTCGCGGTTCTGGTCCAGGATGAGGATGCCCAGCAGCAGTCCGGCCATGATCAGGTGGAAGTTCCGTTGCGCCACTTGCTCCATCGATTCACTTCTCCTCGCGTTTCAACACCTGATAAAGCTGGCCGCAGAGTGGACCCAGCGCTGGCGGCGGTCATACTGCTCGGCCCATGGGGACTCAAGACTACAATCCTTCCCAGATCGAACCACGCTGGCAGCAGTACTGGGACGAAAAACAAGTGTTCCGCGTTGCCAACCCGGGCCAACCGGGCTTCGACGCAAGCAAGCCCAAGTACTATGTGCTGGACATGTTTCCCTACCCATCAGGTGCCGGGCTGCATGTGGGGCATCCGGAGGGCTACACGGCCACCGACATTGTTGCTCGCTACCGGCGTATGCGAGGCCACAATGTGCTGCACCCCATGGGCTGGGACGCCTTTGGTCTGCCGGCTGAGCAGTACGCCATCCAGACCGGGACCCATCCCGATGTCTCCACCAACGCCAACATTGGCAACTTTCGTCGGCAGCTGAAGGCCCTGGGCTTCTCCTATGATTGGAGTCGGGAAATCAGCACCACGGATCCCAAGTACTTCCGCTGGACACAGTGGATCTTCTCTCGCCTGTTTGAGATGGGTCTGGCCTATCAGGCCGAAGTAGCGGTCTGGTGGTGTGATGCTCTGGGCACGGTGCTGGCCAACGAAGAGGTGATCCATGGTCGGAGTGAACGGGGTGACCATCCCTGTGTGCGGCGTCCCTTGAAGCAGTGGATGTTGAAGATCACCGCCTACGCTGAGCGCCTGCTCGATGATCTTGAGGGGCTGGATTGGCCGGAGTCGGTGAAGACCATGCAGCGGGAATGGATCGGCAGGTCCGAAGGCGCGGAAGTGGACTTCAAGCTGCAAGATCACCAGCAGAAGGTCCGGGTCTTTACCACCAGGCCGGACACTCTGTTCGGCGCTTCCTTCATGGTGTTGGCGCCGGAGCTGCCTTTGGTCAACGAAATCACCACCGATGAGCAGCGAGCTACGGTGGAGGCTTATCAAATAAAGGCCGCCGCCAAGAGTGAGTTGGATCGCACCGACCTGGCCAAGGAGATTACCGGAGTGTTCACCGGGGCCTATGCCTTGAACCCGGTCTACCCAGCGGATGATCCCCGGGCCAAGGTCCCCATCTGGATTGCTGACTATGTCATCTCCACCTACGGCACCGGCGCCATCATGGCGGTGCCTGCCGGCGATGAGCGGGATTTCAAGTTCGCCAGCGAATTTGGCATTCCCATTCCTCCGATCTTCAAGTCCGACTCCGGCGATCAGCAAGTCGACCAGCAGGTGGCCAAGGCTGAACTGTGTTGGACCGGTGAAGCCACCTATATCAACTCAGCCAACGAAGAGGGGCTGGATCTTGCGGGTATGAGCATTGCCCAGGGCAAGCGTGCCACCATCGATTGGTTGGCTAAGCAGGGAGTGGGCGAGGCCAAGGTTACCTATCGTCTACGGGATTGGCTGTTCTCCCGGCAACGCTACTGGGGTGAACCCTTCCCCATCCTGCATCACGCCGATGGCCGGGTGGAGTTGTTGCCCGACGATGCACTGCCATTGACTTTGCCGGACATGCAGGAGTTCAGTCCAGCAGGCAAGGGCGAACCGCCCCTGGCCAAAGCCACCCAGTGGGTGCAGACAACGAATGCCAAGGGCGAAGCGGTTACCCGCGAATTGGACACCATGCCCAACTGGGCAGGCTCTTGCTGGTACTACCTGCGCTACATGGATCCGGACAATGACAGTGAACTCTGTGCCAAGGCGGCGGAGCAGTACTGGGGGCCGGTGGATCTCTATGTGGGAGGCACCGAGCATGCTGTCTTGCATCTGCTCTATGCGCGCTTCTGGCACAAGGTGTTGGCTGACCTGGGCGTGGTGCACACCGCCGAGCCTTTCCAGAAGCTCTACAACCAGGGCATGATCCTGTCCTTCGCCTTCCAAGACCAACGCGGTGCAACCATACCGGCGGATTTGGCAGTCGCAGATGGGGATGGTTACAAGCACAAGGACACCGGTGAGCCGCTGCAAAAGATCGTGGCGAAGATGTCCAAGACATTGAAGAACGTGGTGAACCCGGACGAGGTGATCCAGGACTACGGTGCCGACTCTCTGCGTTTGTATGAGATGTACATGGGGCCCTTGGCGGATCCCAAACCTTGGAACACCAAGGATGTGCCAGGGGTGCATCGCTTTCTGAAGCGGGTCTGGCGCTTGCTGGTGCCGGCAGAGGAGTCGGCAGGCTTGCTCCGGTCCCACCTGCAAGCTGATCAGCCTGCGGACCCTGACCTGGAAAAGACCTTGCACCGGGCAGTGCACAAAGTGGGCCAGGACATTGATCGCATGGCATTCAACACCGCCATTGCGGCGATGATGATCTTTGTCAACGAGGCCAACAAGGCGGTGGACAAGTTGAATCGGAGTCAGGCCCAACGCTTGTTGATTCTGCTGAATCCATTCGCGCCACACATGACCGAGGAGCTTTGGTCCCGCATGGGTGCAGTGGGCGAGTTGTCCTATCAGCCTTGGCCTGAAGTTGACCCAGCCATGTTGCAGGATGATGCGGTGGAGTATGCAGTGCAGATCATGGGCAAGGTCCGCGGTCGGGTCACTGTGGCTGCCGATGCTGCCAAGGACCTGATCCTGCAAGAAGCCCGCGCCCAGGTTGCGGAGCAGTTGAGTGGCAAGAAGATCTTGAAGGAGATCGTGGTGCCGGGTCGCCTGGTGAACTTCGTTGCTAAGTAGTCGGGCTTGCTGGTAGCCAGGCGCCTTTGCGTAGCTGCCACAGCAGGGTGATGAAGCTGGCCAGCAGCACGGTCCACCACAGAGGGCGCAGATTGAAGCCGCCGGCAACCTGTGCGGTGGGTTGTGGCCGCTGTTTGGCTTGCATGGAGTTGCTGATCCATTGCGCCAGCTCTTCGGTGAAGGGTATGTCCGGGGATGCGGCAGCCAGTACTTGTGGCAAGGAGCTGCTACTGGACATCAGAATGAGGGCCTGCATGGCAGCCAGGCGAGTCTCGTCCTGGGTAAGCAGCAGGCGCTCCAGACAATCCACGGCGGCGGGATCGGGCAAGCATCCCAGCTGTCGAGCGGCCTGTGCCCGTTGCGCATTGCGGTTGCATCGAGCCACGCTGATCCAGCGCTGCAATTCACTTGGACTATCGCCGTGGAGCAAGCTGCCGCTCTGTGGGCGAGATTGGTGATCCGCAACCAGAGCCAAGATGGCCGGCAGTAGAATGCCGCAGGCGCTGGGTCCTACGGTCATGATCTCCCACTCTTCAGTTTGCTGTTCCGGGTTGGGGTTGATTGGGGGCGGCATGTAGAGCTGCAGGTCGCCGCATTCCGCCGCGCCCGCTGTCAGCAAGAAACCCAAAGGGTCCTGGCAGCTGCTGCCAGCAAGCAGTTGGCCGATATAGGCGGCAATGTCCAGGCTTACCACCCCATGGTGATCGATGCCCGCCATCTTGGCCAAGAAGGCAAGGCGTCCGCCTTGCCATTGCAAACCGCGGCCGTGCCAGGCTTCATTGCCGTTTACATCGCAGTGGCCAAACAAGATTCCCAGTTCCGGTATTTCCAGTCGGGCCTGGAAGTAGCTGTGTTGGCCAAGCCCTTGCTTGCTGCTGCTGACACGCAAGCGGTAGGGGAGTTCAACTTGCACTTGCAGAGCCTGCCAGGGGCTCAGACCCTTAGGCCAATGTGCCAGGCGCCCCAGACACTCCTGGCGAAAGAAGACCAGGGCGGCGGGCCCGCTCTGCTGTGGATCCGCGGCCAGACTGAGAGTGAGTCGCGCCTCCTGGGCTGTTAATCCCAGGGGCAGCAACAGCAGCGCGCATAGCAGGTCAGCTTTCAGTTTAGGATCGGTTGTCCTGGTCCTGGAACTCCTCTTCAAAGAAGTTCTCGTCATGGACTTCGCTGGTTTCGCCGTATTCATTCCACTCGGAGTCGGTCTCGCCCTCCGCCAGGATGTCCAGCTCACCAACCTCTTCGTTGTAGTCGTAGTCCTCTTGGTATGGCTCTTCTTCAGAGCCTTCTTCGGTACCTTCTGCCAGGTCCGTCTCGGCGAAAGTTTCATCCTCGTAGGCCTCACCTTCATAGGCTACTTCCTCGTAGGGCTCCTCATACGCAGGCTCGTTGCCAGCAAAGTCGTCGCTAGGGGCAACCATAGCTGCCCAGTTTTCGCCTTCGGCTTTACGGCGGCGATGGGAACGCAGGACCAACATCATCATGATGATCAGGAGCACACCAGCTACCGCGCCCATGAGCATGTAGCGCTGGCTTCGCTGCAGGGAGTTCCAGAAGCTCTTGCTCCTGGCGGTAGTCTCTTGCAAGGCACCGCTGAGTCCCAACCTGGGTGAGCCGTCGGCGCCATCACCTGTCTTGTGCTTGTTGCCGCGGATGTTGTCCAGGGAAACCAAGATCAGGGGCCGCAGTTCATTCTCCTGCGTCAAACGTCCTTCCAAGGCGTTGACTGCATTGTGGTCGCCCAAGGTGCCCAGTCGTTGGATGGCGTAGCGTCGCAGTAGGGTGCTGTCGTTATCCAACACCACCAGCAAGGCTGCGACTTCTGCCTTGGTAGCCAGCTGCGGTGAGAGCTGACTGAACAAGTATGCCAAGGCGTGGCCATGGTTTTTGCTGGGGCTCTTGTTGGCTGCTGCCGCTGGGATCAGGCAAGCCGGGTTGCCAATGTCTGCCAGGGCGCAGAGCGCGGCCACTTGATCCTTGCCGTCCTCCTCGGGATTGGCGGAGAGCAGGTTGAGCAATGGCTCCATTGCATTGTTGACCTTGAGCTTGCCCAGGTTGGTGGCAGCCAGGCCGCGCACCGTTGGGTCTGAAGACTGCAATGCGGTCAACGATGCAGCAATGGATTGCTGATCTTTGAACGCGATCAAGGCATACAAGGCGTGCTGTTGCACCAAGGTTTCTGGGTGAGTTGCAACCAGGTCTGCCAGCTGTGGCGTGGCCTGTTGCATCTTCAGCTTGCGCACGGTGAAAGCTGCTCTGGCGACGATGCCAGAGTGGGGCGACCGCAGGTATTTCAGGATTTCCAGGTTCGCCTTGTTGGCTGCCTCAGCGCGCAGCAGGTGTTCATAGGCTTCACGCACAGAGGCTTCTTCATGCGGCTGCACGGAAGCCAGGCTCGGAGCTGTCACCGGGCTCAACTCCAAGGAGCGCCAGCCGGTGGTGAGCTCGCTCTCGAACTCGCCTTCAGCGAACAGGTCGCGCAGGTCAAAATCTACGATGCCTTCGCTCTGCGCCAGAATGTCGTTGACCTGCAATTGGTTGTTTTGCGTCAGGGCATAGACTTCGCCAGTCATGTTGTTGGCGGGCCAGGCAACCACCACGAACTTTTGTTCGCGCAGTTCTAGGCTTTGTGGCAGCAGCACCTTGATGCGGTGGTTGTTCCACAGGTAGCAACCCTTGCCTTGGGTTTCGCCAAGGTGGTTCGGCAGGATGAAGCCGTTGGCTACCAGGTTGTCCAGGTTGCCAAACTCTCCTTGTCCGTTGCCATTCACATCGCGGCTGCTGTTGGACTTGAAATCCATCTCGGCCTGCTGGATGTCGTGCATCAGCTGGGTGAGTTCTTCGGTAGAGCCTTGGCTGAATGAATTGCCCAGGGCGCTGCTTGACAGCTTGTTCAGGCCAACGCGTAAGCCCATGGCCAGGGTCAGGCTCAGGTAGGGATTGCCAATGGGGGAGCTGCCGCGAGCGACAAAGCCCTCATGTTCTTGGTAGAAAGCGCTCAGCATGGGATCTTGCATCTGCGCCAGGCTGTTGGCCAACTCTTTGGCCAGGGCAACTTCCTCGATTTCTTCACCCAGGCTCATGAGCCAGGTCTTGCCCAGCTCACGGGTGTTGGCCCAGGAGAAGGCATTGGGCATTGTCGACAAATTCTCCAAGGCCACAGCGACCTCTGCATTGCCGGCGGGATCGTCCAATACCGCTTTCATGCGCTCTGCGGCGGACATGCTGGTAGCCAGGAATACCTGACCCTTGTAGGTGGCAATGACCATTTCGGTCTTGGCTTTGGGGTCTGGATTTGCCAGGGCGTAGGCGGCGATGCCGTCCACACTGGTTGCAGAAACCGGCAAGGTGTTCTGCAGGCGCTTCAGCGCGTTTTCAAAGCGCAGGCCGTCGCGCAGTCCAATGCTGATGGCCATGTGGCGGGATTGTTGGCCCGGCAATTTCCACTCTTGCAAGAGCACTCGGTGATCCATGACCGAGAGGACGTCGTTGGCCAGATCCACTTCGGTGCTCTGCTTTAGATCGTCCTGCAGCATCTTTGCCATCTGCGTCATGCTGGGATCGAAGGTTGTCAGCAAGGCGAGGACGTCGTCGAAGAGTTGTCTGAAGTTCAGATGGAAGACAGTGGCGGAAATGGCATCGGCGTCGATGCTCTTGAACAGCTCCGCATCAACTTGCTGATCAGAACCCATGAGAGTGGCCAACAGGCCGGTGCGCGGCTCTGGGTAGCTGATCCAAGTGTAGTCGTGGATGAGGCCATCCTTGGCGCGAAGCATGGTGCCCAGCTCGCTGAACTTGTGGAATTCCAACTGTCCCAGGATCTGGCGGGCTTTGCGGCTGAACTGCGCCGGTAGTGAGCTAAGCGCTTGATCCAGCAAGGTGTTGGGCTTCATGAAGAAGCTGACCAAGGCAGGGCCTTCCGCCTTTGCTTTGCTGGCGAAGATCTGGTAGCGCTCGTTGTTTTGCAGGCTGGACAGTTCGCTCTTGTGGGCGCGGAAGAGGGAGGCTTCCAGTTCGTCGTAGTCGTTGCTGGCAAAGAAGGTCTGGTCCTTGAAGGCGTAGAAGAAGAGTTGCTCTGGGGCGAACTCGCCACTCCAGACCTGCACTTCGTTGACCTTGCGGTAGGGTGCCATGGTTTGTCCGGTCAGGACGGTTTCCAGGACGCTGCGCAACTCGGTCTGGATCTTCTCCGTGGCGTCAGCCATGTTGGCCACCAAGATGACCTTGGGTTGACCTGATAATTGCAGGCCTGGGCATGCAATGCTGAAACCATGACTCAGTGCTGCACCCAGGTCAGTCAGGCTGAGCTGGGTATCGGCGAACTCGCCCTTCATGTCGTCCATGGGCATGAAGCGCAGCGAAGGCAACAGCAATTGGCCAAGGCCGGTTTTTGCCAGTTCCTTGCTGTGTGCAGCGGTGGCTGACACCGAGAACACCGCCAGGCATTCCTTTGGTAGCAGTCCAGCTAGCGCCACCACATCTTGTTCTTGTGGTTGTGCCTTGGCTGGTTGTGCCTCGGTGCTGGTTACAGGAGTGGTGGGAGCCTGGGGTACAGGCTCTTGGGGAAGAACGAGCAAAACACTCGCCAGTGCGCAATTGATCAACATAGGGTCCCTCGGTTTAGCAAAGCCGCTTTCTTATCGGACACATGGGCACCTGCGCTTCAGCCGGAATGCCAGGTTCGGCCCAGGCCGGGGTCAGGCGCCCTCCGCAGCCGCCATTTCTCCCGCCAAAGGCCCTTGCCTAGGGGTTCTGGCCCTATGGATTTCCCTTTGCCCACAGTGCCGCCAGACGCTAGGCTGCCCCACCGGTAAGGGCCGTTAACTCAGTGGTAGAGTGCTATCCTCACACGGTAGAAGTCGCTGGTTCAAGTCCAGCACGGCCCACCATCACAACTTAGCTGATCCCAATGACTTGGGCACTTCGCCTTTTTTGGCGAACGCGGCAATTGGTCCTGAAGTGTTGTCAATCTGACAACAATTTGGAGTTGAACCATGAAAAATCGCGTGCCCAAGCCGCCGTCCTACCTGCGGCACAAGACAAGAAATAAAGCGTTCGTCCTGATCAGGGGCGAAAATGGAAAGCGTCGGCAGGTCTACCTGCCCGGCCTCTATAACTCGCCCGAGAGCCATCGGGGCTACAGGAAAGTGGTGGCTGCCTACTTGGTGGGGGAGCCCATCCCTCGTGGAGCAGTCCTGCCTGTGATCAATCAACAAGGCATCAGCATTGAGGACCTAGCTGCCAAGTTCCTGCATTGGGCCGAGGGTTATTACCGAAAGCCCGATGGCACCCAGACCGGCGCCTTCTCCAACCTCAAGTATGCCGCCCGCCCTCTACTCCAGCTCTACCGCGATGAGTCCGTCAACGAGTTTTCGCCCCTGAAGCTGAAGCAAGTCCGGGAGCAGATGGTCTCCAAGGGCTGGAGCCGGCCCTACGTCAATTCAAGCTGTCGTAGGCTGCGGCAGATATTCAAGTGGGGCATCTCGGAGGAGCTTGTGCATCCCACCATTCTGCAAGCTCTCCAAGCTGTGGCGCCGCTCAAGAGGGGAAGGACAAAGGCTCCAGAGCCCAAGCCAATTCTTCCGGTGGAGTGGTCAACCGTGGAAGCCACCCTGCCTCACTTGAGTCCCCAGGTTCGCGCTATGGTGCTGGCCATGTGGCACAGTGGGATGCGGCCCAACGAAATCTGTCAGATGCGGACTTGCGATATTGATCGCAGCGGGCCCGTGTGGATCTATGTCCCGCAAACCCACAAGACGGAGCACCACGGCAAAAGCAAGATCATTGCTCTTGGCCCTCAAGCCCAGGAAATCCTCAGGCCATTCCTGCGACTCAACCCGACTGAGTATCTGTTTCAGCCAGAGGAGGCTGAGGCCTGGAGGCAAGAGCAGCAGCGGAAAAACCGGAAGACGAAGGTGCAGCCTTCCCAGGTTGAGCGTGCGGAAAAGATCCGAAAGAATCCCAAGCGGAAGTTCCGGATTCACTACAACACGCAGGGTTTCAACCTTGCGATTAGCCGGGCATGCGAGAAGGCGGGACCAGAAGTGGAGCACTGGAGCGCCAACCAACTGCGCCATGCCTGCGCAACTCGATTGCGCCAGGAACTTGGCAGTCTAGAGGCTGTGCGAACTGTCTTGGGACATTCCGACCCTAGCGTGACGACGATTTATGCCGAACGTGACACACGGTTGGCGGTGGAGACGATGGCTAAGTTTGGGTAAGCATGGCCATCTGGGTGTTACTTGGCACTTATTGGGGTGGATTTGGCAGCAATAAATAATATAAAATCTCTTATGGCCTCCCCTACACCTTGGAAAATGTGCCCCATTGAACGAGTCAGTAAATGTCGAATGCGCCAAACCATCTCTAGCGAACAGCATACCTGCAAACAATATTCAGAAAAAGAAGTCCAAGCATTTATTAGTCAGCAACCTTCGCCTGATCCGAACGATGCACTCACTTATGAGGAGTGGGCAAAACAGAATTCCACGATAATGGAAAGGCTACGGCAAGTTGCGAACGGCTATCCACAGAGAAACTCACAGCTTCCTCAAATTACGCCAAAGGAATTGGCTTTCCTGGAGACAATGGTGGCATCGCAAGCCGATGCACCCATTACCGGTGAAAACATAGCTGAAGATTCTACGCTGCCTAACCGGCCGTGTGCACACACGAGTGATTCCAGCCGCGTTCTCCGTAGCCTTGTGGACAAGGGTATTTTGAAACACTTGGGTGGGAAGCGTGGTTACGTTCTTGCGCACACCGCGAATAAAGTTGGGAGTGAAGTGAGTTATTACGAACTAGGGAAAGTTCAGCAGAGATTGCTTGCGCCTTTTGCTGAAGAAGGAGTTTATCGATTGAGGACACCTGATGTCGCGCAAGCTGGATTGAAGCAGAGTGATCACAGCAATGTCCGCAAGGAACTCCGTAAATTGACCGATATGGGAATTTTGATTCACTACAAGCCTCGGGGTGGCTACTGCGCTGGAAGTTGGCCTAGCGATGCTCCTCACCGCCCCTGGGTGGAATCGAAAGAACTTATGGAAGCTGGCTCAACACCCGAGGCTCAGAAGGAGTTGCGCGAGAAGTTGGCCCAGCGTCAAGCTAGGCGTGAGGCTATCCTGAACTCGAAAACCCCGACCCCTCCCCCGAATCTGATCTGAGACACCCTTACTTGCTGCTTGGTGCTGCTCATCATTTCGATGATGAACAGCAGTAAGAGCATATCGAGCACGGCTGAGGACTTGGTGGATCTGTTGACCAGCGAGGGGCTCAGGCCTTTGCCCAAAGCTGCCCGGTCTGGAGGACTGCCGGGAAGCCTTTGGAGTCATTTGCGGTTAGCACAGTCGGGGCGGCTTCAGGCCATCAAGATCAGCGGGAGATGGTTTACCTCTACCGCAGCGGTCCGCCGGTTCCTTGTCGAGTCCGCTTCCAATTCACGTTCTGGACAATCCCCTGAGCGGCAATCTGCGGCAGAGATTAGCACCTCGAAAGCCGCAGGCGGCCGCTACCTCGAATCCATTGGCCTTGGCAGGAACCAGCAGCAAGCATCCAGCTGTCGCGGCCAGCGGAAGGGAGGTCGGTGATGGAGCAAGAGACGGGAACCACGAAGGATGTGATCTTGAAACCCAACGGTCATTCGGCTCACCCTGAAGACCTTGCATTGGACTGCAAGCTGAGGGGTGGCGAGTGGAAAGACGTGGAGCTTGACCATTACCTCTTACGCCAAGATGTGCAGTTCTGGTGGAAGGAAGCTCGCCGACCTCTAACGGAGTGGTACTTCTGCTACCGATCCGCATACTCCAAAAGGAAGCTGCGCAGGCAAGAAAACCAGCTGAAGGCAGAGATCGAGAAGAGCGATGACCCACGAGCAGTCATGGAGCTCATCGGTCGTTGCAGGCAGCAAGGATTTGAGACCCAGGCCAAGTGCTTGTTTGCGATGGGCAAGACCATTGGCAAGCCATGCCCAGACTTCAACCTCTCCATTCGCAATAAGGGCAATGGGAGAAGTTCTCTGGATAAGGAGGGACAGCAGCAATGAGCAGCAACAAGAAAGGAGATCGCCGATGAAACCATCCAAAAACAACGGCCCCACCTCCCTGCCAGGAGATGAAGCCGGTTACCAAATAAATGCTGTTGCAGGAAGCTTAACGCCTATAGGACAACCTTCAATACGTTTTCATCAACCACCGCTGACGACTGATCTGCGGATCATGGTGGAGGGCGCTCCTGGGGCATCCATTGGATGGCTGCAAAAACAACCTGCCAAGGGGCTTGTACTGGCAATCCATAACAGTGGCTCTTGCATGCCGTTGCGATTGGGCCAATTGACGGCTTTAGCGCGGAGTGAGGAGGTTGCTTTGGATCTTTCCATAGTACCTACAATTCAACAGCCAGGGTTCAAGGTAGCTGTGGGTCGCCTACTCCTGGCCAGCGAAAAGAGCGCACCTGTTCTTGACCTGCTGCCATCATACCACCTCGCAAAGTTGGGCGAGCCCTGCTCGATCTGCAGCGCAGTTAATGCGCCAGTTGGCAAGCATCGAAGTTGCTTAATTGGTCAAAATACTGCTGATGGATTAGTCATCTGCAGGTTCATGGAGGATGGGGCAATCGCTAGAACAAATGGGAACAAAGAGCCCGGATACGTCCATGCATTCGAGCCGTTCGACAGCATTGTGGAGGTGCGCCCATGACCACAGCCACCTCACCCATAGTCTTTGATCCAACAAGATCCGAAGCAATCCCCCAGGACCTACGCGCCCGGAGGCAGTGGGTCCTATGGCGGTATGGAAGATCAAATGGTCGTGTCACCAAGATTCCCCACCAAGCCCTCAGTCCATCCCTGAAAGCCAGCTCTACAAACCCTCAAACTTGGGCGCCTTTCGAGAAGACCGTCGAGGTCTATAAGAAGATGTGCAATCCAACTCCAAGTGACGGCAGCATGGTTACAGCCAAGGAATACGTAGATGGCATTGGCTTCATGTTTTCTGCAGACGATCCATACACCGGGGCCGATATCGATGACTGCATTGACTCCACCGGCAGTCTTCACCCAGAAGCCAAGAAGCTGATTCTGGAGTTCAACTCCTACACGGAGATCAGTCCAAGGGGCAGAGGAGTAAAAATTTGGATTCGCGGCGAGTTCAAAAATCCAAACACCGGAAACCCAGGGGGGCGCAGCAGTAGGTTGAAGTGGTGTAAGGAAATCGAGATTTACAGCGCAAATCGGTATTTCACGATGACAGGACACCAGTTGGAGATTGATGGGCTTGCCACGTCCATCAACGATAGCCAAGCTGCTCTAAACAATCTGAGTGCTAATCTATGGCCATCAAAGGCGCCTCCCAAGAACCGAAATGCGGATGCATGCAGTATCACGGACGAGGAGTTGCTACAAAAAGCCAGGACCGCAAAGAACGGTGCTGAGTTTTCATCTCTCTTTGATCACGGTGACCTCTCGGCATACAGCAACGATGCAAGCCGAGCGGATTTGGCTCTGTGCTGTAAGCTTGCTTTTTGGGTTGGCAACGACCCTGACCGCATTGAACGGCTGTTTCGTAGATCCGCCCTCTTCCGCGAAAAGTGGAATCGTGAGGATTACAGTAAGGCGACCATCCAGAAAGGAATTGAGGGCTGCAATGGAGAGTTCTACGGCCATGGTGATGGTGAACGCCAAGGCAGGGATAAAAGCCAAAGAAAAACTAAGGTAGATGGTTCCGACCTTCCCGGCTTGACCAGAAACAAAGATGGCAACCCGGTTCGGAGCCTAGCGAACTTGGAACTGATCTTGACAATCGACAAGAAGTGGAAGGATCGCCTGTGGATGAACGAGATGGGAAACACAGAAATGCTCGTCGATCCCAATACTGAGAAGAGCAGCCCTGTGGATGATGCAGACTACTTTGGAATTCGACAAGACCTGGAGACACGATACGGACTCTCATTCAACCAGGATGTCCCGCAGGCGATATTTGCGGTCTGCAAGAAACGAATACGCCATCCGGTCCGAGAATACCTCAAAGGCTTGGAGTGGGATGGCAAGCAACGGTTGAACAATCTGTTGGGGACAATCTTAGTCCCTGGTGAAAAGTCGAACTCGAACATGGAAGTGTCGAAGGAAATGATTCGTCTGTTTTTCATCCAGGCTGTGGCCCGTGTTTTCGATCCTGGGTGCAAAGCGGACAGCATGCTTGTTCTATATGGGCCTCAGGGTGTTCAGAAATCCACCTTTCTGTCTATCATTGCTAAAGAGTGGTTTCTGGACACCTCTATCGATCCACATTCCAGGGATTTCATTTATCTAGTGGTATGACGCAGAATTAGTAGGCCTTTATATTAAGCCTCCCTACGCTTGCGGTGCGTAGGTATCGTTGGAGGCAAGACGATGCGCGTTGCAGTAGAGATTCAACTTACCAAGAGCGAGCGAAGCACCCTGACGAATTGGTCACGCAGTCGGAGAATTTCGGTGAGGCAAGCTCAGCGAGCCCGAATGATCCTTCTTGCCGCTGATGGCTACTCGAATGCGGATATAGCTGAGGAGATGAGGGTCAAGCGACACACTGTGGGGCGTTGGCGAAACCGCTTCAGCGAGCATCGCCTCACTGGTATAGAGAAGGACCTTCCTCGGGGAGGTCGTCCCCGTGCGAACGAGGAAGTTGAGAGTGAGATCATCCGCATGACTACGCAAGAGATCCCCGCGAACGCGACACACTGGAGCACGCGACTCCTTGCAGAGGAGATGGGAATCACGCAGTCGATGGTCCACCGCACATGGAAGGCCAACGGTCTGAAACCTCACTTGGTGAAGACGTTCAAGGTCAGCAACGATTCTCGGTTCGAAGAGAAGCTGCGCGATGTGGTAGGTCTCTACCTGAATCCACCCGAGAATGCACTCGTCTTTAGCGCGGACGAAAAGACGTCAATTCAGGCTCTCGATCGGCCCCAGAAGAGCCTTCCACTGGTCAAGGGTCGATGCGGCACGATGACTCATGACTACAAGAGGAACGGAACAACCACCTTGTTCGCCGCGATCGAGTTGGGTCACGGCGAAGTGATCGCAACCTGCATGAAGCGACATCGACATCAGGAGTGGATCAAGTTCCTGAGAATGATCGACGAGCAAACTCCAGCTGAACTCGATCTGCACGTCATCGCCGACAACTACGCCACACACAAGCATGAGAAGGTTAAGCGGTGGCTGAAGCGCCATCCGCGATTCCACATGCACTTCATCCCGACAAGCAGCTCGTGGCTCAATATCGTGGAGGGGTTTTTCCGCAATCTTGATCAAAAACGCCTGAAGCGCGACGCGTTTCGCAGCGTCCCTCAACTCAAGAAAGCAATCATGGACTACATCGATAACCACAACGACGATCCGAAGCCGATTGTTTGGACCAAGGCCGCCGACGAGATCCTCGAAAAAGTCGGTCGCGCACGCGCTGCACTGAAAATGCCCCAACAGAGCGCATCACACCACTAGGAATGGTATTGCGCGAGTGTATTCTGGCAAAGACGGGGTAGATCTTTATGTATTGGGCGGTGGTTTGAGCAATTCTTCTAACTCACCCAATTTTGGATGGTCGGTAGGCGGTGCGGGTGACGTGAATGGAGATAGCTATGCTGACGTCATCGTGGGGGGCTTTACTGACAGTTCATATGCAAATGATGCGGGAAGTGCGCGGGTGTATTCTGGCAAAGATGGACTTGAGCTCTTCGTAATCAATGGAAGTTATAACGATGCCAATTTAGGGTGGTCGGTGAGTGGCGTAGGGGATGTGAATGGTGATGGCTTTAGCGATTTCGTTGCTGGAGCTCCAAATGATTACAATAATGGAGCCCAATCTGGGTCTGCGCGAGTGTTGTCTGGGGTGAGCTCCTCTATGGTCGCAAGTAGCCACCTAATCTCGCTAAACGATGGTGGAAGCAGTCAATGGACCTTGTGCATGCCAGATTATCCTTATGCCAACTACGTGATTGTTGGTTCTCTGACTGGGACTTCCCCAGGTTTCCAGATAGGCACTGTGACAATGCCTTTGAATGCGGATGCGTGGACAGATTTGAGCTTTGTTCTGCGAAACGGTTCCGTGTTGACCAATACCTTTTCCACTCTTGATGTCTTTGGCATGGCAACGGCATCTTTCAATCATGCAGGGGGCATAGTTGATCCGGTATTGGAGGGGCTCACATTCTTCCATGCAGCTCTGATATTTAGTGCTGATGGCTGCGGTCCAGGTTGTGCTGTTTATCATAAGGCTACCAACTTCGTTCCGCTGACTACGGTTCCCTGAGTCGGATCACATATTTTGAGCGGAGAATAAAGGTTCTCCTAAAGCAGTTGTAGGTCAGGAAGCCTGACCCCACCACAGCAGAGGAAGATGGTAGCAATCAAAGGGGCTGCGCTGTGGAAGCCATAGGCGCGATGGCTGAGGAGGCGAATTTTGTTGTTCATGCCTTCCGCCAGGCCATTGGTGAATCGTTCTTTGAAGAGAGCCAGGATCCCGCCAAGGTGTTTGCGGATCGTTTTGCCGAGTTTGACGAATGGCTTGAGTCGGGAGCGTGAAGCCCAGGCCATCCAACCATCAAGAGCAAGCTCTGACTCTTTGATGCTGCCTCGCAGGATGTCGAGCAGAGTCTCCTTGAGCAAGTAGGCGCGCCCAAGTGGTTGCTCCGGGCGAAGATGACCGATGATGCCCATGTGCTTTTCGGTGGTGTTATCTTGGCGGTGAAGGAGTGCCCACATCGTTCCCTTGATTGCCTTCTTGGCATCGGGATTGTCGGCATTGCGCATGAGTTCACGCCGGACCTCGTTGAGAGCTTCGTTGGCCAACTTGGCAATGTGGAAGTGATCAAAGACGATCTGTGCATTTGGAAGATTTTCCGCTGCCGCCTTTCGGTAGGCAGCCGACATGTCCATGGTGGCAATTTCGATGTGCTCGCAAGCATCAGCACCGATTTCGGTGAAAAATCTCTTGAACACATCAGCACTCTTGCCTTCGGCGACCCAGATTACCCTTCTCTTGTCGTGGTCGGTGACCACCGTCAGGTAGCGGTGTCGCTTGCGGAAGCTGATTTCGTCCACAGCAATGCGGCGCAGACCATCAAAGCGGTTTGGGTCAAGGTTCTCGCTGACGACACGCTCAGCGATTGCTCCTACGGTCACCCACGAAATCCCAGTCAGCCTGGCGACGGCTGTTACGTTTGTTTGCTGCGCCAGCAGGGCGACCACATCCTCAAAGGGCTTGGTAAAGTCACTGCCATGCCTGGCCCAGGGGACCGCCTCGGTCACAACCACATTGCATTTCTTGCACCGTAAACGCCGTATTTCACCCTCCAAGTAAACCTCATGGCCCCAGATGCCCAAGTGTCGCCATCGCCGCTTTCGTTTGGATTCTCGGCCACGCTTGCGCTTGCCACAGTGTGGGCAGGTCAGAAGCTGGAATCGTCGGTGGACACTGAGAATCATCTCGCCGTCTTGAAATTGGGCTCCGGTGACCCGGAGCCCCTGGAGATTGAGGAGCTTGTTGAGTAGGGTGGTGACGCGCACTGATGCGACCTTGCGTAAAACTAAGTCCATTGCGTCGAGAGCGATCAAACATGCTCGACGCAGTCAGTGCGCAATTTCTATGTACGCTTGGCTCAACGCAAACAGCTTTCCCCAGCTCTGTGCCGCAAGCCTCGGTGCCATAAAGGCCAAGCTCGCTCCGCTCGTGGCCTACGGCCAGCCTTGACTGCCCCTACGGCTCACGGCCCTTTCCTTAGATGCCAAACCGCCAGGGCGGCTTGGCACTCTGCCACATCCTCAAAGAGGGCCTACAACCTGTACCGGGAACCCACCGAGTTTCAGATGCAGCTATCCGCGTTCTCCTTTGCGAATACAAGGTCCCCAGACGAAATCAGCACCCGGCATGACCTACACCTCCTTTAGGAGAGGCTGATTTGTTACCTATGTAACCGGTCCGGACCTGGTATCCAAGGTTCCGGTGATGAGAATAGGGGTACTGGCCGAGCCTATGTCTATTCCGGTAAGGATGGTTCAACGATTCATACATTTGATGGCCTGGGCCAGTATGACGGCTCTGACAACTTTTTTGGTTTGAACGTAAGCGGTGCCGGCGATGTGAACGTGGATGGCTACGATGACGTCATCACTGGATCCAACCGCTACGATGTGGATCCCTTTGGTCCCGACGGCACTCCGGGCACTGGCGACGAGACGAGCTCAAACGAAGGTCGTGTGCGTTTGTTTTCCGGTAAGGACGGTTCAACGCTGTTGTCCTTTGTGGGCGAAAACCCAGGTGATAGTATGGCTGCAAACGTAAGCGGTGCCGGCGATTTGAACCTGGATGGCACCCTCGACTTCGCGGCCTGGGCGAGTGGCTGGGATGCGGATCCCGACGGCACTCCCGGCTCCGGCGACGAGAAATCCTCTGCTGGCCGTGTGTATGCCCTTTCCGGTAAGGACGCCTCGATTCTTTGGACCTCACAAGGCTCGAATGTTATCGATAAACACGGGGTGGCACTGAGCGACGCTGGCGATGTGAACCTGGATGGCGCCCAAGACCTCATTGTCAGTGAATCAAGATATGATTCGGATCCCGACGGCACTCCATCCACCGGCGACGAGGAATTGAGCAATGGTCGGATCCGAGTCATCTCCAGCGTCCCGCTGTCCCTGACGGCGGATGCTCATGAACTGTCCTTGAGCGTGGCCAATTCCCAGACCATGACCATCGATGCTGGCGTGGGCAATGCTGGGGGGAACTACTGGTTGTTCACCGGCTTTGCTGCCAGTGGCGACACCCCCGGAGTGACCATGGCTCCTGGCGTGGTGATCCCCCTGAACCAGCCGGATCCTTTGACCAGCTTTGTCATCGGTCTCACCCAGCTGGGTGGTGGCGCTCCCACCTTTGCCGGTTGGAAGAGCACCTTGGATGGCGCTGGCCAGGCTTCGCCTTCTCTGAACACCTTTGGCCCGACGCCTGCTCCTTTGGGCGTCACCCTGCACCATGCCGCCCTGGTCTACACCAGCAATGGCTGTGGCACTGGCTGTGACACCTTCCAATTGGCCACCAACTGGGTGCCGATGACGACGACGCCTTGATAGGCAAGGTAAGTAGAAACTGCTGAGGCACTGTCTCGGCTGCGCAGGGATCAGAGTTCCGCAATGGAGTTCTGGTCCCTGCGGCACATCTTCCATGGTGCGGCACCTTAGCCCCAACCCTCCTGCTCCCTGCACCATCCCTCGTTCGCCAGCCAATACAACAAATCCTGCTCCCTGGTACAATCACAGAGCCATGACCGCAATCAACAAGACCGCATTCAAGCTGCACCTGCTTTTCGCCCTTCTGGTGGTTTTGCTTGCCGAAAGACTGCCGGCTACCTGGTCCATCATCCTGGTGAACAACCGCACCGGGGAAGTGGCCATTGGCACCGCTACTTGCTTAGGCTTTGATCTCAGACCCTATGTTCCGGTCATCGTTGTTGGCAAGGGCGGTGCTATATCCCAGGCCAGTTGTGCTGGTTGGGGTCACTTATTCTTTTTCAATTCGTTGCACAAGGGGACCTCTCCTGAAGAGGTCTTGGCCACCCTGATTACCGATTCTAACTGCCAGCATGCCATTGTCGACGTCCAGGGCCGTGCTGCAGCCTTCACGGGTAGCTCTACCGCGTTCTGGGCTGGACATGTCACAGGCCGGGTGGGAGACATTGCCTACGCCATTGCTGCCAACATCATGGTGGATGAGACGGTGGTAAGTGCTGCAGAAGCCGCCGTGCGCAACACAGCCGGCGACTTGGCCACCAGGTTGATGGCTGGCATGGAGGCGGCTCGGGCTCAGGGTGGTGATCGGCGCTGCAATCCCGCTTCGTCTTCCCACACCGGCTACATGATCGTGGCAAGGCAGGGAGATGCAGAGGATGGCTGCTGTGCCAGGGGCACCTACTACATGAACTTCAATTCGATAAATCCTGCCGACGTCCCCGGGCGTGATCCGGTGTTCAAGCTACAGCAGCTGCTGGATGCCTTTCGTATAGCAAAGCAAGGGCGCCCGGACCATCACCTTTCCATGGTAGAGTTGGACCATCTAGCCCTACCCGCCGATGGTAAAACCCAGACCCAGGCCATCGTCATGCTGCACGACCTGACTGGCGCCCCCATCACCACCGGTGGCGCAACGGTCACCGTGAACTTGGATGCCGAGAGCAGTGCAGCGGTGCAGATCGGCCAGGTCCAGGACCTGTGCAATGGGGCCTACAGCTTTGCGGTGACTGCTGGTACCAGTGTCGGCCTGGCCAACCTGCGCATTGTCGTAGATGATGGTCAGGGCCCGGTGTTGCTGTCTCCCAGAACGCCACTGACCCTCACCAACGATCGTCTTGTAGTGTTTCCAAACCAGGTCTCCCTACAAACTGGTGGGGAGTTGGACTTTGTCCTGCAAGCAGGCCCGCAATCTCGGCGCCGCCCCTACCTCATGCTGGCATCCAATGCCGGCACCAGCCCGGGGATGCAGCTCAGGTGCGGTCTAACGATCCCCCTCAACCCGGATCCGGTGTTTTTCCTGGTCCTCAAGGCAGGTCTCAAGCGGCAGATTCCTGGCTTCTTCGGCAGGTTGGATACATCAGGCAGGGCTCGGGTAGGGATGGACATTCCTCCGGGCGGCTATCATCTTCCCGTCGATAGCTGCCTCAGCTTTGCCTACGCCTATCTCAACCGTGGTCTCCGTTTCAGCAATCCGGTGGATGTCAATTTGCTGCGTTGATCCTTTCCGTCGTTGATCCTTTCTATCGATGAAGCGATGGACCGACAGAAAACTGATGTTCTGATCCCTGTGCCTACTTGTGGTACGACACAAGACCTGCGTCCTTTTGCGATTCAAAGCTCTCTCAACAAGACTCCTGATCAATCATGCAATCACATCAGTTTCTACCCGTCCTTCTGATCCTTCTGGCATCCCTCCCGGCAACGCTTTTGGCGCAGGGGGAGCAACGAAGTCCTGAGCTGCAAGCTCCCTTCCAGGTCCTAAGTGGCGAGCAGCCCCTGGATGTGGGGGATGACGTTGGCTTTGCCGCACCGTTTATGGCGGATATGGACGGCGATGGCTTACGGGACTTGCTGGTGGGTGTCTTTGGCAAGGGGGTTGAGAAGAAGGGTGACCTGGCGGCGACCCTGCGCGTCTACAAGAACCTGGGTAAGAAGGGCAAGCCCAAGTTTGATGGTTTCCAGTACTTCCAGGCCGGCGGCACTCAGGCTGCGGTGCCTGGGGGTTGATGCATTGGTTTTGGTCCACAGTTGGTGGACCTGGATGGTGATGGCCTCAAGGACATGCTCTCCGGCTCTTTTCGGCCCGGCGACCTGTACCTCTTTTCCGGCAACGGTGATCGCAGTTTCAAGGCAGGTCAGATCCTTAAGGACAAGGAGGGCAAGCCTCTCAACGTAGGTCAGGCATCCGCCGTTTTTGCCGCCGACTGGGATGCAGACGGTGACTTGGATTTGCTGGTGGGCAACATCAAGGGGCAGCTGTACTGGATTGCCAATCAGAGCCAGACCAAGGTACCTGTCTTTGCCAGCCCTAGACCGGTTGCAATTGAGGGTGAAGCCCTGGAAGTACACCGGGATACTGCCCCCTGTGTGGTGGATTGGGACGGCGATGGCCAGCTGGATCTGTTGCTGGGCGATGGCAAGGGAAAGGTTACCTTCTTTCAAAACAAGGCCAGCAGCAGCGGCCTGCCACAGTTGGCCCCTGGCCGGGTACTCGTAGCCAAGGGCAAGTATGACAGCCCGGGGGACCACCGCGGTGGCTATAGCAGGCTCTTTGTTACTGACTGGAACCAGGATGGTCGCCTGGACCTGTTGTTGGGTGATGCCAGCATGACCAAGGGCCCTGAGCCGGAGATGACCGAGGCTCAGCGCGCTGAGCGGGATGCGGCAAAGGCTGCCAGAAAGGATATCAGCAAGAAACTCATTGCCATCCAACAGGAGTACATGCGGGAGCATGGCATCCAACCACTGCAACCGGGCCAGAAGCGCAGCGACTTACAGGTCCAGGAGCGGAACCAGTTGCTTAAAAGCCTGAGGGAAGACAACCAGGCTTACCAGGCACTCGAAGAGCAGAGCCAAGCCCCGTATGAAATCGTCAAGAAGTATCGGGCGCCCACCTACTACCACGGCTATGTCTGGGTTTACTTGCGATCACCTGCGGCTGCGGCGGTCATGGAAGCCGACGCTCAGCGTTCGGAGCAGTAGGTAGAAACCTCAGGCGTAAACGCCGCGCAGCCGGAGGCTCTTGGCCACCCGGTCTACCGCCAGCATGTAGGCGGCGATGCGGTGCGAGACCTCAAAGGCTTCCGCCATCTTCGCCACATCGTGGTAGGCGGTCACCATGATGTTTTCCATGCGCGTGTCCACCTCTTCCTGCGTCCAGAAGAAGGCGATGCGGTCCTGCACCCACTCGAAGTAGGACACAGTGACGCCGCCGGCGTTGGCCAGGATGTCGGGTACTACAATGATGCCCTTCTCTTCCATTACCCGGTCCGCTGCCGGGGTGACCGGGCCATTGGCCCCTTCCACCACCAGCCGGGCTTTGATCTTGCCGGCGTTCTTGCTGGTGATCACGTTCTCCGTCGCCGCCGGCACCAGGATGTCCACTGGCAGCTCCAGTAGCTCTGCATTGGTGATCAAGTCACCGGAAGTGAAGCCCTGCAGGCCGCGGTGTTTTTTCAGATGGGCGTTGAGGGCTTCCACGTCCAGGCCGTCCTCGTTCACCACCGCACCATGGATGTCGGAGATCGCAATGATTTTGATGCCCATGGAATTCAGGTACTTGGCAGAGACCTGGCCCACGTTGCCGGCTCCTTGTACCGCCGCGCTGCATTCCTTCGGGTCAATCTTCAGTTGCTGCAGGGCTTCTCTTGTGCACAGCTGCAGGCCACGGCCCGTGGCTTCGATACGTCCCAAAGAGCCGCCCAGTTCAATGGGCTTGCCGGTGACGATGGATGTGCAAGTGGCCCGCTTGTGCATGGAGTAGGTGTCCATGATCCATGCCATCACCTGGCCATCCGTGCCCATGTCCGGCGCTGGTACGTCCCGGTCAGGGCCGATGATGTCCATGATGGAGGTGATGTAGCGCCGGGTGACCCGTTCCAGCTCGCCGCGGGACATCTTGCGTGGGTCGCAGATGACCCCGCCCTTGCCGCCGCCGAAGGGCACGTTGACCACCGCACACTTCCAGGTCATCCATGCCGCCAGGGCGCGCACTTCATCCAGATTGACATTCATGTCAAAGCGGATGCCGCCCTTGGCAGGACCCCTGGTGGTGGAGTGTTGCACCCGGTAGCCGGTGAACACCTGCAGGGAGCCGTCATCCATGTAGGTGGGGATGCTTACCGTGAGCTCCCGGTCCGGTTGCCGTAGGATGTTGTAGAGACCGGGTTCCAACCCCAATTTGCTAGCGGCCAGATCAAATCTGGCGTGCATTGCCTCGAATGGGTTTTCCTCTCCGAGGACCTGATTAGGATTCATCTAGAACGGCTATCCTTGGGTTGAAGCGAGACGGTGAATCTACCCTTGCCAAGTGTAGCCAGCAAGCACGCACAAGCGGACTAAGAGAGAATGTCTATTCAGTTTGCCAAAGACCTTGATCCGGAGATTCAGTCCTATCTGGACTATGGCTCTGCCCAGGCGGCGATATGGGACCCGCGGGGTCGGACGGTGCGCTTTGCCCCATGCCGTCGCACCATCATGCACAGCTTGCCCAGCGGCGGCCTGCTGTTCTGCAAGCTGCGCCAAGGCCGTGTTGGCGATGCCAAGGCGGAATGGCGTTGGCTTCAGGAGTTGGCGGAATTGGGCTTTCGAGTGCCGCAGAGATTGTTTTTTGCTCGGCAGGGGGCGCAGACCGCCCTTGGGATGGCCGCATTGCCGGGCCGGCCCATGGACGCCCTGCTGGCTGAGGAGCCCAAGGCGGTGAGCTATGCCATCAGTCAGGTGGCGCCCATGGTGCGGCGCCTGCACCAGCAGGGCCTGGTGTTTCGGGATCTGTATTGGAACCATCTGTTCGCGGCGGCGGACCTGGATCCCAGCATGGCCCCGGGTTTCATCGACCTGGAACGGGTCATGCGGCCCCGCTGGCGCTTCCGCCGATGGCTGCTGAAGGATCTGGCCGGCCTGCTGGCCTCAATCCCCTGGGGGGTCACTGTCAGCCGCCAACAGCGTCTCTGGTTCCTGCGGTCCTACCTGCGCCGCGACCTGGGCGGAGCAAGCCCCATCCCGCCGGGAGAACGGCGCCAGGCCCTTAAGCAGGCGGCGGCCAAGGCTCAGCGCATTCGGGATCACCAACCCAAGCATCCCTGAAGCCCAAGCAGCTCTGAAGCCCAAGCAGTCCTGATGCATCCCCGAAGGATGAAAAGTGTCCGATTCCCGTAAGCCGGGTTCTGGTCCCACCGTCAGGAGCCGGTGGTGACGGCCATTTCTCTAGGGCCAGCCTTGCAGCTGGTCTCCAACGATCAACCCGAGGATCTAGGCGCGGGCAACGCGACCCTCCTATTCGATCTTTCTCCGAGTGGGGTTTACCTGGTCCGGGGAGGTCTCCCTCCCCGCGGTGAGCTCTTACCTCACCTTTTCACCCTTACCGTCGGTGGTTGCGATACAACCACCAGGCCGGCGGTATCTTTCTGTGGCACTTTCCCTGCTGAAACAGCGGTGGGAGCTACCCACCACCCTGCCCTGTGGAGCCCGGACTTTCCTCCCGCGATTACTCGCCGACGGCCGCCCGGGAATCGGACCGCAGCAGGCTAGCAGCTTTTTTTCTTGCGGCAAGAGTCCGTCCATTTGCCCGAATTCAGGACCTTGTCATAGGGGAAGATTGCCCTATGGTGGCCCGCCCGGCCCGGGTATCCCGCCGCCGGCACACCTCTTCGCTACACAACTTGGACTGACACCCACGGGGTTGTTTTGCTTACCTCCTTCGCCCTTACCATGCTGCTGGTTGACGCCGCACCCCCGCCTGCCCCGCCGGTGCCCGAGCCCAGTACTTTATTGCTGTTGGGCGGCGGCGTGTTGTTTCTGGTGTTTGCCAGTGTTCTGCGCCAAAGGGTCATGCGGGTGAAGCCCCGGGCAGGCAATCGGGCTCGGCGTCAGACCGGTATCTGAGCTGAAACCTGGTCGGGCAGCTGGTTGCTTTAGCGGCCGGCCAGATAGCGGCGCAGGATCACCAGGGCGGCGACGCTGTCTTCCAGCTTTCGTCTTTGGCTGGCCTTCATCCCCGCCTGGCTCAACAGGCCATGGGCCTCTTCGGTGGAGTAGCGTTCGTCGACGCTGACGACGGGGCAGGGGCAGGATTGTTGCAGGAGCTTGCTGAAGGTCTGGGTGCGTTGGGCACGGGGACCATATTCGCCGGTCAGGGTCAGGGGCAAGCCGATGATCACGGTCTGGCATTCTCGTTCTTGCACCAAAGCGACGATGGCTGCCACGCAGTCCGCATCGTTGAGACCCACCAGTGCTGGCAGGGGAGTGCAGATGCTGCCGGTGTAGTCGGTGGCCGCCAGTCCCGTGCGTCTGTCGCCGAAGTCCAGGGCCAAGAGCCGCTTGATCTGACTCTCTTCCGGACTCACAGCAATTCTTCGTGGCCGGCGTCGCGCAAGCCTTGGATCAGAGCCTTCAGGTCGCCGGCGCGGTCCTTCGGGCAAACCATGATGGCGTCGTTCACCGCCACCACCACCAGATCACTGGCGCCGAACAGGGTGATGGTCTGGCCCGTATCGCCGTAGACGACGCAGTCCTTACTGTCCTGCAGGAAGCTGCGGCAGGGACCAGTGGTGAGGGCAACATTGCCCTGGGCGTCTTTGGGCACCACGCTGTTCATGGCCAGGAAGGAGCCCAGGTCATTCCATTGGATGTCGGCGCGGATCACTGCCACCTTGCGGGCCTTTTCCATGACGGCGTAGTCCACCGAGGTGCGGGGGCTCTGCTTGAAGTGCTTCTCCAGGCTGGCCTGGTCCTGCTGCTGGGCTGCGGCGAGCATCTGTTTGGTGCAAATTGCCAGCTCGGGATGGGCGGCAGCCATGGCCTGGTGCAGGGCTTGGTAGGTCCAGATGAAAATGCCGCTGTTCCACAGGAAGTTGCCGGCGGCCAAAAAGCTCTCGGCAGTGGATTGGTCGGGCTTTTCCAGGAAGCGGCTGACTTGATGCACCTGCGGAGCGTCGGCGTCCAGCTGCTGGCCCAGTTCGATGTAGCCGAAGCCGGTTGCCGGAAAGGAAGGTTGGATGCCCAGGGTGACCAGGGTTTCACGGTCCGCTGCAATGTTTGCGGCCTTTGCCAGCAAGGCTTGGAAGTCCGCCACTGGTTGAATGAGATGGTCGGCTGGCATCATGGCGATGATCGCCCCCGGTGATTGCGCTTCGATTTGGGCCGCGGCCAAGGCAACGCAGGGGGCCGTGTCTCTGGCTTCTGGCTCCAGCAGGATATGGTCCCTGGGGAAGTCAGGCATCAGCTTGAGGATTCCCTCCGCTTGCAGTGCGTTGGTGATGATCCAAGTGCGATCTTTGCCGGTGAGTTCGGCGACCCGATCCACGGTGTCCTGCAGCAATGGCTTGCCATTGGCCAGGGGCAGGAACTGTTTGGGATGGGCTTTCCGGCTAGCTGGCCAGAAGCGGGTGCCGGAGCCGCCGGCCATGATGACAGCATGCAAATTCATCGATTGTTGGCGGGTTCCTTGGCCATGGGGCGGGGTGTGAGTGGGCGTGGTGCCGGTGGGCGGGGTGAGGGTGGGATCGGGCCGATGGGCTGTGAGGTTTTTCGGCTGTTCCAGGGCAGCTTGGGACTGGCCTGGGGATCACGGAGATAGCCGTAGAGTTGAAACCTTGCAAGGTTGGATACAAACAGGTCAACGATGGTGGGCAGGATCAGCACATCGGCACCAGGGCCAAAGAGGCCTGGAATCTCCATGGTAATGTCCATTTGGCCATCCATCTGCAGCTGCCCGGAGCCGGTGAGTTTTACCAGGGGAGACTTCATTTCGATGTCCTTGGCGATCACTTTGCGATCCAGCACCTCCAGGCTCAGTCGGGCGGAGTTGAATTGTGGGCGGAACTCCGGGTTTAGATAGGAATAGATGGGGGTGAAGATAGGCACCTCTCCCAAACGTCCATTGTTTACCCAGATGTCTGCTTGGGCGTGCATGTCCAAAAGGTTGCCACCCCTCAGGGATAGGATGCGCAGATTGCCATCCAGCAGGCCTTGATAGGATTGGGCGGTAGCGGTGCCGGCGGAATGGAGCAAGCTACTCAGCCCAATTCCTTGCCAGCGCAAATTTGCCGTCAGGTTGCCTTCCTCGGCAAAGCTGTAGGCCAGGGCAATGTCTTGGTCGTTGGCGCTTTCCACCTTGCCACCATGCAGATCCATGGAGAGGTGGCTGATTTGCAGTTGCTGCGGATCGATTTTGAATTGACCAGATAGGTTGTGGCCCTGGGTCTTGAAGGTGGCAAAGGCTACGTCCTTGAGCTCTCCCTGGACCTCGCCGCCATTGTTGTCAACCTCGCCTTTGCTGATGGTGACGACTCCGGTCAGGTGTTGCACTGGAATGCCCATGTCCAAGGACAGGTTCTCCACCATGAGCTGGCCGTTGAATTTGGAGGAAAAGCCAGGGCCGGACTCTGGCAGGAGAAACTCCAAATCCAACTGGGTGATCTTGGCCGTGCCCTGCAGGTTGTGTTGCAGGAAGTTCTCTTTCAGCGGCCCCGTCATCAGATTGGCGGTCTTTTTGTTGATGGGAATGCTGTCGGCTTCGGCAGTGAGTTTGAGCATGGTGAACCCTGCCTTCTGCTGGGCCGTGCCGCTGCGGCAAACAATGGGGTTGCCGTCCATCAGGCCGCGGATTTCAGCGAAGGTGGCGATGCCGTCGTGCACCTCCACTTCGCCATTCATCTTTGTCGCCCGGCCAGGGAGAATGGCAGCGTCGGAGCTGATGTTCTTCAGGCGCACCCGGAAGCTTTGTTGCATCTCCTTGTCTTCGATCGCTTTTTGCTGCCGTGCAAACAAGTCGATGGAGCCATCCAGCCGCAATGTGTTCCAGGTCGAGATGTCAAAGGCTTTGGCCTGATCCAGGGCCGCGCCCAGTTGCGGGGTTAAGCGGAGGTTGCGACAAAGGGTGCTGATATCAGCGGAGACCTTGTCATCCTGATTCCTGACGGTGCCCTGGATCAAGATGCGAGCCGGTTGGTCACCAGGCAGGTTGCGAACTTCGCCGCGCAGGGCGCTGATGTCCGTGCGGCTGTTGTTGCCGGTGCCGTGCACAAAGACTTCGCCGTTCAGCTTCTCCATCGGCAGCTGGAAGGCACGCATGGTTGCCCCTCCCTGGCGTAGGTTCAGATGCACGTCATAGTCATAGTCCTGGGCATCTCGCTCCTTCCACAGGGTGATTTCCCAATCCAGGAGACCGCTGGGTTGAAAGAAGTCCCAGGATTCGCTCAGGGTCTTGGAGACGCCTTGGGAGGCCTCTTTCAGCGCCGCATCAATGGGCAGGTCCTTGCCATTGATCCACAGTTCGGAACGCAGATGCTGATCAGGGTGCAGCCGGAAGCGGCCATGCAGGGAAACCTCCGCCTGGTCCCGGCTGCCTTGCAAGTCCAGCGAAACCGCCTGGTCATTGATCTTGATCTGGCCATGCAGGCTATGAATGCGGTAGGGGAAATCCTTGTAGCAGGCGCTGGCCATGCGCGGCTGGATGTTGACGCGGAAATCCAGCGGACCGGACTCATCGCTGTCGGGACGCAGGAAGACTGAAATGTCGGTTTCGCCCTCCGGGGCGTATTCGTCGTAGATCTCTCCGCCACCTGCAAGCAAGGTGTCCAAGGCCGTGCGCAGTTGGGCGTTGAAGGGGAGTTTGCTGCAGATGATGTCCAGGTTTGGCGTGACCAGGTTGTCTGGGAACTGGATGTCGCCACTGAAGGTGACGCGGGTCTGCTTGGCCTCGGCGGTGATGTCATCCAGGATGACCACGCCGGGGCGGATTCGCACCTTGCCGTTGATGTTCTGGGCCGGGTAGGGAAAGCTGATCCTGCGTGCCTTCGGATCCTTGGGGGTGAAGCCGTGGAAGGTGGCGGCCAGGCCATGCAGGTCCAAGTCAGCTGCCGCCATCAGGGCGCCGCCGGGAGTTTTGTTGAACAAGTGCAGGTTGGCATCAATGCGGCCAGCCCGGGGTTGAAAGGCCTGCCAGATTTCCTGCGCCATGACCTGCGCGCCGGCATCAATGGCCCGCTTGAGCCTGGGGCTGATCAAGATGCCTTGGGCTTTGACTTCCAGGTCAACCAGCGGTTTTCCTGCGAAGCAATTGCTGAGCACGCCGACGGCGCTAAGGCTGCCGTCGGCTCCCTTGTCCTGCAGTTGAAACTTCACCGTGCCCTGTTCTTCGATGCTGGTGAAGACCTTGCCAGTGGCGCCGTTGATTGGATAGGGGAAGTCCGGCGCCATCGCATTCAGGTCAGTGAATTCCAAGCTGGCGCCGCCGCCCCATTTGGTTTCTTCGTCCTGGCTGTCCAATTCCATCCACAGGTTGACCTTCTGCGCCATGCCCGAAATCTTTGCCGCTTCCAGGTAGTCTGCTGCGGCACTGCTGAACAGCCGTGCCTGCCGGGGCAGGATGGGGACCTGATTGGCCTCAAGCAGAATGCGGAAGTTCTGTTGCCGTAGATTGCCGCTGCCTTTGACGTGAATTTCGTGGCCAAAGGGCGAACGCATGGAGCCGGTCAATTCCATGTGACCCTTGCCCTGTTCGGTGGGCAGCAGCAGCAATTCCAGTTCGCTACACTGCAGAACTTCGGCCCCCTGGGCCATGCGGAGCAGCAGCCTGGAGTCGTGGATGGTGATGGCGGGGACCTGATCACTGGCCTCTGGCATGCCCGCGTCCTGTAAAATCTTGCTGAAATCCAAGATCTTTCCCTGGGCCAGATCCAGGCTCAGAGTGAGCCGATTCAGGATGAGTCGCTGCACCGTGCCCATTTCGCCCAGGGGATTGGTGGTGACATCCACCTCGACTTTGTCTACCTCCAGAATCGGCACCCCATCGTCTCCCTCCGTGTTCGGGATGACAAATTTGTCCACAGTGATCCTGCCGGAGGAGATGTTGAAGCGGGCGTTTTGCAGCCGGAAATCGCGGAGGAATTTACCTAGCGCCCTTTCCACCAAGCCCTTGGAAGCACCTGTCCGGTGCAGCACCAAGTAGGTGGTGCCGGTCAGGGCGACCAGGAAAATCAGGAACAGGGAGAGGATACGTTTGCGACTCAAGGGGGGGTATTGGACCTGGGAAGAGGCAAAAATGCTATGCGCCAGACGTGGCTCTGGCCAATCTAGCAGCCTGGGCGGTAAGGGCAAAATGCGATGCGCATGCGTTCCAAAACGAGGAAAATGCAAGAATCTGCCTCTAAACACCGGTTTCGGCCAGGAATCGCAGTGTTTTGCGTTGACAGCAAATTTCGCGAAGACAAACTCCTGAACTTCGGTCGCCACACGCCGGAGGGGTGTGTGGGAACCAAAAAAAACCCGATCGTCAAAGGATCAAAATACTATGGCAGCAAGAAAGAAGAAGAAGGCCGGTCCCGTGGAGCTCATCATCTCCAAGTCACGGACCAAGGGCGCAACCAAGAAGTGCAACGTCTCCTCCGAGTTCTACGGAGCGTTGGACAAAGTTGTGCGCGACATGATCAAGGGTGCAGAGTCCCGCGCTATCGCTAACAAGCGCAAGACTCTGAAGCCTCAGGATCTGTAGAGCCTAGGAGCTGATGGCAGCTCCACAGATACTCAATAGCCTGTTTGGTGGGCCTTAGCCTGCTGAACAGGCTGTTTTCGTTAAGCCGTCGGTAAGCCCCCGGTTAACTTTCGGCGTAGCTGCCCATCAGGTAGAGGGGGTCCAGGTCGTTGGAAGTTGCCGGCTTGCAGCCAAGCTTGGGGTGGAACAGCAGACTCGCATCCAAGTCTACTGGGCTGAGTAGCCGGGTCTGCAGCTCGCCTTGCTCCTGCAGCATGGATTGCACCTCCTTGCTTGCCAGCAGTACTTCGTCAGCCTGCAGGCTGGCCAACAGTTCGGCGTGGGGGACGGCGGCGGGTTGCTGCAACAACACAGCCGTCTCCTGCAATTCAACCAGGGCATGGTGAAAGCGTTGACGCCGGGCATCCAGTACCGGGCGGATCTTTTGCTTTGCGTCGACCTGTCCGCTTTCCCAGGCTGCCAAGGCCATGCATTGCAAGCTGGTGGTGGTGAACACCGGGATGTTGAGATAGCTTTGCGCGAAGCGGGCGAAGGTCACCGCAATACGCAGACCAGTGTAGGAGCCCGGGCCCAGGTCCACATAGAGACTGCCCAGATCCTCTGGCCTGAGTTGCTGTTGGGCAAAGGCCGCCTGCACCTGTGAGTTGAGATCTGTCTTGCTGGGTTCGGGAGAGCAGATTTCGCCACTGGCCAGGCGCAGGGCTAGCTGGTTTGCGCCGGCGCTGCACATGAGTGCCAGGGCTGGTCCGGCAGTTGCACTGCTCATGTGTCCCCAGGATCTTGGCCCAACTGCTGGTCCAACTGCTGGCCCAACTCCTGCCGCACGGCATCGGCGATCTTTTCGGCGTGTTGTCGAACCTGTGCTGCGTCCGGTCCTTCCACCATGACCCGGCAGAGGTTTTCCGTGCCAGAGTAGCGCAGCAGCACCCGCCCCTCATCCCCCAGGGCTTGATTCACCTGCTGCACCGCTTCTTGGATGCTGGCGATGGGTGCCAGGTCTGGTTTGTCGCTTACCTTCACGTTGATCAACAGCTGCGGGAAACTCTGAAACGCGCCCAGGGCCTGGGCTGGTCCCGGGCTGAAGAACTTGGGCGTGGCCATGAGCTTGAGGGCGGTGAAGATGCCATCACCGGTGTGCTGGCCGTCGCCGGCCAGGATGATGTGGCCGGACTGCTCGCCGCCCAGGGCATAGCCATGCTGGCGCATGGCCTGCACCACCGCCCGGTCGCCCACCGGGGTCTGGTGTACCTTGATGCCATGGCTCTGCAGGACCTTGTACAGGCCCAGATTGCTCATCACCGTTGCAACCAAAGTGTTTGCCGGCAATTGGCCCTGAGCCAGCATCTGCGGCCCCAGCAGGGCCAGCACCGAGTCGCCGTCATGCACCCGCCCCTGTTCATCGATGAACATGCCCCGGTCGCCGTCACCATCTAGGCAAATGCCAAAGTCCGCTTGCTGCGCCAGCACTACCTTGGCCAGATGGCTTGGGTGCAGGGCGCCGACGCCCGCATTGATGTTCTTGCCGTCAGGCTTGCTGGCAACAGCGATCACCTCCGCTCCCAGGGCTTCCAGGATCATCGAGGCAAGATGCGAGCCAGCGCCGTGGGCGGCGTCCAGGGCGATCTTGCGGCCGCTCAGGTCCAAGTCCTGGAACAGGTTGAGCAGGTGTTCCGCATAGCGATTCTTCAGGCCCGCATCCTCTTTGATGCGGGCCCGTTTGTTCTGGTCGAATTCTGCGTCTGCAGACAGGCTGGCAATCTCGGATTCGGTGGCGTCGTCCAGTTTTTGCCCGTCATGATCGAAGATCTTGATGCCGTTGTCCTGGGCCGGGTTGTGGGAGGCGCTGATCATGATGCCAGCCACTGCAGTTTCGCTACGGGTGCAGTAGGCCAGGCCGGGGGTGGTGATCAGGCCCAGGTCTATGGCCACCACATCGGTGGCGGCCATGCCCTCCGCCAGGCATTCCATGATCCAGCCAGCAGAGGCGCGGCCGTCATGACCAAGAAGCACGCGCTTGTGTTCCGGTCCGCGTTGTTGCAGCCAGAGGCCGAGGGCGGCACCGACCCGGCGCATGGTGATGGGGTCGATGGGGGCCTGGCCGGCCCGACCACGCAATCCATCAGTGCCAAAGCTAGGAGGAACAAATTCAGCTTGGCTCATGGTTACTTGCGTCTGACCTTCACTGTCGGGATGTCGCCTTCGCTGTAGTCTTCGCCCTTGATGGGCTGTGCGTTGGGAGGGAAGAACATGAGATAGGCCTTGGGTGTGGTGGGATCCTGGTCTCCAGGGTTTTTTGGCAAGCTGTCGGGGCTCAGGGATACATACAAGCGCAGGTGCTCATCCACCCAGGCCCGCAGATCCTTCAAGGGTCTGCTGCTTAGTTCTTGTTGCAGCTTTTCTTCGATGAGCAAGGTGATGTCGACGGTCTGCCGGTCCAATTCGAAAAGCTTGCGTTGATCTGGTTGAATGCCTTCCTTGTCCAGGAGCACCGGCACATCTTTGAACTCCATTGCCACCAGATTGGGGCGTACCTTGTAGGTTACGGTGACATCCTTCTCCATTTTCAGGTGTGCGTAGAGCGGATTTAATTCCAAAACAGCGGAGGCTTGGTTGTCGGTTGCTCTTTCAATCCTGGCACGGAAGAGCCTGGTCTCGTTGGTGATGTTGCCCAGTTCCTCTTCTGGACCAATCAAGGTGGCGCTGGATGGATCAAAGCGAGCCTGGTTTTCGTCGATTCGGGTGCGCAGGCTTTGGTCTCTAACTTCCAAGTTCACATTACCGCCGCTCAGGGGGATGGGCTTCTTGGAATTGCGGCGATGCCGCAGGCGAATGGTGCCAGGTTCCATGCTTTGGATGAGGTTTTGGGCTCTTCTATTTGGCGTGCTATCCTTCAAATCATCCTTGGTGAAGGTGTAGCCGCTGGTCAGACTTTCCCTTAGCTGCTCTTCCGTGGGGCGGAGTTCCAAAGTGAGGCCATCACGAATGTTCTTGATCACGCCCCTGGCACCGTTGAAGGAGATTGTGACCAATTTTTTATCCAAGGGGGAATCGTCCAGCACGTTTTCCAAGTCCTGTTCGCTGGCGGAATAGGCAGTGGAGGGCAAATACAATTGGATTTGGAATTTGTGCCCAGCTGTTGCTCCATCCTTGTGCATCACCGCCAAGTTGAAGTCAGTAGTCAATGGTTCAGCAATTACCTTGTCGATAAGAAACCAGACCACCAAGGCCAGCCCAATGGCTGCCAGTTTCCGCCAGGGATCACTGATGATGCTGCCAATCCAGTTCTGCCGACCGCGGCGGTTGTGTCTGCGCTTGGGGCTCAACGGCGCCTCCCGGTGGTGGACAGGGTATCGTCAATGAGGGTTTCCAGCTCTTCCAGGCTCAGGTCATGGTGCAGGCGGCCACTCAGGGCGGCGGAAACCTTGCCGGTCTCTTCCGAGACGACGATGGTCAGGGCGTCGGTTTCTTCTGCCAGCCCCAAAGCAGCGCGATGGCGGGTGCCCAGGCGCTTGTCCACTTCCGGGTTCTGGCTCAGGGGCAGCAAGCAGGAGGCGGCGACGATGCGGTCGTCGCGGATGATGATGGCACCGTCGTGCAGAGCACTGCCCGGATAGAACACTGACTCAATAAGGTAGGAATTCAGCTCGGCATCGATGGTGATGCCGGTTTCCGCCAAGGTGCTGAGGGAGCCTTCTCGCTCAATGGCAATCAAAGCACCGATGCGGTCCTTGCTCAGGCGGGCCACTGAGCGCAGCAGCCGGGACATGGTCTGCACTTCGCCCTTCAAGAAGCGGCCGAAGAAGGGATTGTCACCCAGCCGCACAATGGCACTGCGGATCTCCGGCTGGAAGACGATGATCAGGCCCAGGATGGCGATGTTCTCCATCTGGTCCATGGCATAACCGATCTTGGTAAGGTCCAAGGCCAGCACCAGTGCCTTCAGGCCGATGACGCCAAACAGCAGGATCAGGGTGAGTCCGCGCACCACTCCCGAACCTCGGGTCTCGCGCAGGAAACGCAACACCAGATAGATGCAGATGGAGAAGAACCCCACCTCGATCAGCATCTGTACCCAGCCGTATGGGGTTTGGGGAAAATCCATCCTTAGGACATACCGGTTTGATTCGCGCTGTTCGTAGCCTGTCTGATGCCGTCCGCCACCTTGACTACGTCTAGCATGGAAGCCACATCATGCACGCGAACCACCTGGACGCCAAGCAAAGCTAGAAAAGCCACGCTGGCTGCGGTGCCGAAGGCTCGCTGCTCCACTGGACGGCCGGTGAGGTGACCGATGAAGCGCTTGCGCGAAGGACCCACCAGCAGCGGTTGTCCCAGGGCCTGCAGTCGTTTGATTTGTGCCAGGATATGCAGGTTGTCATCCAGCAAGGTGCCAAAGCCCAGGCCCGGGTCCAACCAGATGCGCTTGCGCTGAATGCCGGCGGCGATGGCCGTTTGCAGCATCTGCTGCAGGCTCTGCACCAAGGAATCCATGATTTGCGGCGTCGCCACTGCCTCCGGCATGCTGGGGCGGGGTGGAACAAACTGATGCATGAGCACCACCTGGCAGTGGGATTGCGCCAGTAAGGGCGCCAATTCCGGGTCCGCAGTCAGGGCTGAGGTGTCGTTGATCCAGTCGGCGCCCTCATCCAGGCAGGGGCCAGCCACCGCTGCTCTGGTGGTGTCGATGGAAATGGGCAGCTCTACTCTTTGCCGCAGGCCTTTGAGCACCGGCAGCAGGCGATGCAGTTGCTCTTTCGCCGGCACCGGTTGGTGGCCCGGGCGGGTGCTCTCTGCTCCCAGGTCCAGGATGTCGGCACCTTCCTCCACCAGTTGCAGGCCGTGCTGGATGGCTGCTTGGGGGTCCAGGAATTGGCCGCCATCGGAGAAGGAGTCGGGGGTGACATTCACCACCCCCATGATCTGGGTCCGGCCCATGTTGGTTTGCGCTAAGGGTGTGCCAGGCCTTCGTTGCCTGCCAATCCCACATCCGGCTCATCCACAGGCTTGTTGGCTGGCGGTGGGGTGGTGGATCGTTCGTGGCGTTCCTGGGCAGCGCGGAACTCTTCCAGGCTGTCGCCGCGGATTACTGCGGCAACCTCTTCGCCGCTGATGGTCTCAAACTTCAGCAGGCTTTCGGCGATGGCGTCCAGGGTCTCCCGGTTCTCTTCCAGGATGCCTTTGGCGCGGGCATATTGTTCCTGGATGATGCTGCGGATCTCCTTGTGGATGGTCTCCATGGTGTCCTGGGAGATGTCGTAGGCCAGACCGTTCTCTCGGCCCAGATACCCCGCCTCGGCCTTGCTGGCATAGTTGATGGGGCCCACCACTTCCGACATGCCCAGCTCACAGACCATGGTCTTGGCCAGGGAAGTGGCTTGCTCGATGTCATTTTGCGCGCCGGCGGAGATATCACCAAAGACCATCTCTTCGGCGATGCGGCCGCCGTAGCACATGGCAATGATGCCCAGCAGCTTCTTCTTGCGCATGTGGTAGTCGTCTCGTTCGGGCAGGGACATGGTGGCGCCCAATGCCATGCCGCGGGAAACGATGGTGACCTTGTGCACCGGATCCATGTCCGGCAGATTCACCGAGACCAGAGCATGGCCTGCCTCGTGGTAGGCAGTGACCCGCCGGTCTTCTTCTTCCATGGCGCGGGAACGCTTTTCGCGACCCCAACGCACCCGATCCCGGGCCTCTTCCAGGTCGGCCATCTGCACCGAATCCTGGCCCTTCATGGCGGCCAGGATGGCGGCTTCGTTGATGATGGCAGCCAGGTCAGCGCCACTAAAACCAGGGGTGGCCCGCGCCACCTTGCGCACGTTCACGTGTGGGCTCAATTTGACCTTGCGGCCGTGCACCTTCAGGATCTCTTCCCGACCCTTGACGTCGGGCATGTCGATGACGATCTGCCGGTCAAAGCGACCGGGCCGCAGCAGGGCTGGGTCCAGGACGTCGGGCCGGTTGGTGGCAGCGATGAGGATGATGCCCTTGTCACTGTCAAAGCCGTCCATCTCCACCAGGATGGCATTCAGGGTCTGTTCCCGCTCATCGTGGCCGCCGCCCATGCCGGAGCCACGCTTGCGACCCACAGCATCGATCTCGTCCAGGAAGACGATGCAGGGACTGGATTCCCGGGCCTGCTTGAACAGGTCACGCACCCGGCTGGCGCCTACGCCGACGAACATCTCCACAAAGTCTGAGCCGGAGATGCTGAAGAAGGGCACTTCCGCTTCGCCGGCGATGGCCTTGGCCATCAAGGTCTTGCCGGTGCCGGGAGGGCCCACCAGCAGCACGCCACGGGGAATGATGCCGCCCAACTTGGCGAACTTGCCCGGGTGCTTGAGGAACTCAATGATCTCCTTCACTTCCTCCTTGGCCTCATCCGCGCCGGCCACGTCGTCGAAGGTGATGTTGGTGCGGTTCTCCTTGGTGTAGACCGCAGCCCGGCTGCGACCGAAGGAGAGCACGCCACCGCCGGCACCCGGCGAACGCATCTGCCGCATGATGAAGAACCAGAACACCAGGAAGATCAGCAGGTATGGCCCCATCATGTACAGGTAGTACATGGTGGAGGTCTGCTCGGAGACTTGCAGGGAAGCTGAGTTGGGGGCAATGGCCCGGTCGACAATGGGGATTTCTCGGGCCTGCAATTCCTTGCGCACTTGCTGCAGGGTTGCGGCACCCGAGCTTCCCGCAGGCGTGACCCGCACATAGGCCTGGTCGTTGCCTTCCTGGATGAGGGCATTCAGGAAGTTGAGCGGACCTTCTCTCTTCGCCTGTTTTTCATCCCCTGACCCTTCTTGCTCGATGCGGTTCTTCTTGTGGCTGATGAAGAAGGCCTGGCTCACCGAGATCCGGTCTTCTTGCAGATCGCTCAGAAAGCGATCCAGACCGTTGTAGTTGCTGCTGTTGTACCTGGTCAGGTCCAGGGTCTCTGGGATCAGGCTCTTGAGCATGGCCAGGTCGGCTTCGTTATCCAGGAAGGGGCCGGCCACCACCTGGTACTTCACGTCCTTGTCATCTGCTTTCTCACCCTTGATGGTGACCAGCAGATTGCTGTTCTCAATGTCCATCTTGGTCACCCGGCCATCGAACAGGGCGGTTTCCAGGTCATAGATGGACTTGGGGGTCTTGCCGCCCACATTGGCCACCATCAGGAACAGGGCCAGCAGGAGCAGCATGATGAGGGCCACGCCGCCATAGCCCCGAGGCTTCTTGGCGCTGGTGCGGTTGTTGGCTTCGTTGTCTGCCGGTGGTGTCGGGCTTGATTTATCGCTCATGGATTCTCTTACGCTTCTGCCCCATTGCGGGCTAGCAAGGCATCTATCTCTTTATTCGTCAGAAGTCACTTTCCAGGGCAAGTACGATCTTGCGGGCAAGATCGGCTGCCAATTCATCCTGGGCGCTGCTCTGGTCTTCCAGCAGCAGGGTCCGATACTCGGCCAGGTCCCTTCGTGTGGTGTTTACGAGCACGTTTCCAGTGCGTTTCTCCACAAGTTGTACCCGGGCGACCAGATCCAGGGCACCTTCGTTCACAGGTGCGGTCGCACCCGCCACCAATAGGCTATTGCCTACTTCCAGAATCTCAACCGTCAGCACCGCATCTGCCCGTGATGTGGGGGCATGGCGATACTGGGAATAGGTGTTCAGGGCCTCGTGCAATTGCCTGGTGAGGGGGATTTCCAGCCGCTGGCGATAGCTCTGGTTGGTCACCACCTGGATGGCGATGCTGCGGATCCCGGGATGGCGGCTCTGCTGGTAGCCCAGGCTGTAACCGCAGCCTGCCCACAGGGCCAGGATCAGGGCCAGGACGGGGAGCAGGAGAGGATGGCTTGCTCTCATTGAAGTTCCTCAGGGCTGATATCCGGGCCGTTTTCCAGCTCCTGGCTCAGGGATTCCAGGCGGTAGCTGGCATTCAGACCAGCCTCGGTTTCCGGGTAGCGGTTGGCAGCCAGGCGGGTGTGGTGCACTGCACCCTGGCGGTTTTCGACCCGCCAGTAGAAGTCGGCGATGATCAGGTGTTTTTTCGCAAGCCACTGTTTCACAATACGTAAGGCCTCGATGGCTGTGCTCTTGAACCGCGGTTGTTCGACCCTGCCTGCCAGGAAATCCCGCAGCTCATTGTGCGCCTTTTCCATCTCCTGCAGGTCGTAATCCGGCCCCTCCAGGCTCAGGAAGTGGCACATGGCCACGCGGAAGCTGGCCAGGGTGACCCATTCGCTGTCCTTGTCGTGGGTGACCAGTTGGGTGAAGCGTTGTTGGGCCAGGGGATAGTCCTGCTCGTCGAAGGCCAGATCCCCCAGGATGCGGAGGGCATCGGCCATCAAGGGATTGTGGGAGTAATGCAAGATGAAGTGTTCCAACACGTTGCGGCCCCGATTCTTGTCATTGTAGAAGGGCCAGAAACTGCCATCACTCTGGCAGAGAAAGGCGCCGATCTGGAATTGCAGTTTGGCTACATCCGGCCGTAGGCGGCTGAAGGGGTGGTCATCGGGAAAGCTGCGCAGTTCCTTGGTGTATGCCCGCCAGCCATCGTCCAGTTGGAACAAGGCCATACTCCGCAATAGCTTGCGCCGCTCCAGGTCATCCTGCAGGTAGAACTCTTCCTCGTAGTATTTCATCACCGCGCGAGCTTCTTCCGCCTTGCCCTGTGCCAACAAGGCTTCAGCTCGATCCAGGGCGTCAATGGGGTCTTGTGGTGGGATCAGGCTTTGGCAGCCGGCCAAGGCCAGCAGCAGTCCAAGCCCAAGCCAGGCAGCGATGGGGGAGCGAGTTTGCATGTGCGGCTATTGAATCCGATCGCAAGCCCTGGCGCCATGGCCAAGAACTCTGGCTTATGCAGAGTACATTCTTCAGCAGCCTGCTAGAGCCTGTGCCCGTAGCTTTGGCTGGCGCTCGATGCCCAGGCTCAACCAGTTGCCCAAAAGTTTGTCGGTGCCGCGCGGCGGAGGTGTCAGGCCATGCCACTGGCGGGCTGGGCATTGCAACAACTGCGCAAGCCAGGACAGGATGGCCGTCGGTAGCGCTCGACTTCCCGCTGCTGCATGTGCCTGGCAAAACAGCGCCGGGCTTTGTCCGTCGGCAAAGAGTGGCCGGCTTGCGGTTTCGGGTGAACAGCGGCTGCAGTGGGTGAGTGGTGGCAACAGGCCCAGCTCCTGCAAGAAGCGTAGTTCCAGGCCATGCAACACTTGCGGCATGCTGCCGGTGGGGCAGCGTTCCAACAGGCGCACGCCGCCTTGGAGCAAGGTAAAAAGACCGTCGTCCACCCTTCCTTGCGGCAAGGCAGGATCAAAGAATTCGCAGAGGTAGCTGGCGGCCAGGTAGCGACGGGGTTGGCGGAGGCTGCGGGGTTCATGCAGCAGCGCTACCCGGTGCACTGTGGGCAGGTTGCCCTTGGAGATTTTCAAGGACAGGCTATTCAGGAAGTCCACCTTGCCCAGGCATTGGCTGTTGCTGCGGTGGGCGCCCTTGGCCAGCACCGTGATCTTGCCCTGATCCTTGGTGATCAGGGTAATGAGCCGGCTACTCTCGCGGAAGTCGTGACGTTTCCACACGAGTCCTTGGACGTAGACCATCAGTGGTCGGAGGGTTGGGGTTCCAACAAGGTCAGGCGCAGGCGACCGATGCGACGATCGTTGGCGCTGAGGATCTTGTACTCCACTCCGTTGGCTTGAAAGGTGGTGCCGACGGCGGGAATCTGTCCCAGGTGGCTGAACACAAAGCCGGCCACCGTGTCGTACTCTTCGCCTTCGGGAATCTTGCTGGGTAGCACTTCATCCAACTCATCTACCCGGGTCTTGCCTGAGACTTCGACGATGCGGGCATCCTCGATGACCTGGATTGGCTGCTCCTCGTCTGGGTCGAATTCGTCGTTGATGTCACCGACGATCTCTTCCAGGATGTCTTCGATGGAAATCAGCCCGGCAGTGCCGCCGTACTCATCCAGGACCACGGCCATCTGCACTTTGGATGTCTTGAATTCACGCAGCAATTGGTTCAAGGGCATGCTTTCTGGCGCATACAGGGGTTTGCGCATGATGTCCTTCACCGTGTCCGCACTGGTGTCCTTGCCGCCGGCCAGCCGGGCCAATGCGTCCTTGGCGTAGAAGATGCCCACCACCTTGTCGACGTCATCGTCGTAGACCGGATAGCGGGAGTGTCCCGAGCTGATGGCCTGCTTGACCGCTTCGTCCAAGGAGGTGCCATCCTCGAAGGCAACGATGTCAGTGCGCGGCGTCATGGCTTCGGAGACGTGCAGGTCCTTCAGTTCAACGATGTTGCTGATCCACAGGCGTTCTTCTTCGGGCAGGGCGTTGTACTTGTCCGAGTCTGCCACCGCTGCCAGGATGTTGTCGCTGAGTTCTTCTGGATCGTTGGCGGGATGGTCTGGAATCTTCAAGGCCCGCAGCACTGGGCGGCTGAGCCAGAGCAGTGGTTTGATCACCGGGTATTGCAGAATCAGGCGAAGGCAGCGCAACACGCCCAGGCTGAACAGCACCAGGGCCTCGGCTCGGCGTTGCACAATGGCCGCCGGCAGCACGCCCACCAGGAATAGGGCGCTGAGTGCCAGAGCCAGGGTGATGATGTTGCCCATCGAGCCATGCACGCTGTCCTTCAGTAGGAATAGCATGGCGACAGCGCCACCAATCATCAGCAAGCGGGCGGCGACCCGATACTCCATGTCAAAACGCCGCAATTCTTGCAGGGTTTGCTCGGCCCGTTCCGGCGCCAGCTTCTTCGCCAGCTTGGTGGGGGAATAGACTTGCAGGGCAGAGCTGGCATGGGCGCCCAGTGACGACAGCACCAGGGCAAGCAGGGCGAGGCCCAGGCCTTCTAGTGAGACGTCTTGCTCCACCCCAGGTGACTGGAGGAGGCTACTGGTCATCGGCGGGAGATGCATCACCATTGCCGGCGACCACCTCCCCTGGTTTTACAACTGTCGGGATCTTCCACGAGAGCCCCTAGCATAAGCATCTTTGCCGGCTGCCGTCCAGCGGCCCCTTTTTCCCAAGACTTGGCTGGGCCAGAAGTGCTCATACGGGCGAGTCTACGGAGAAGCGGTTGCGGCCCCGGTCCTTGCTGGCGTAGAGGGCCTGGTCGGCTCGGTTCAGGGTGGATTCGACGGTGTCGGTCTCTGGATTCACCACGGTGAGGCCGATGGAGGCGGTGAGGGGCAAGCCGGCTTCCTTGCCGCGGGATTCCAGGCTGGTGAAGACACGGGCGGCCAGGATTGAGGCCTGTTCCAGGTTGGTTTCCGGCAACACAACCATGAACTCCTCGCCACCGTAGCGGCAGATGATGTCGGTCTTGCGCAGGGTCTTGCGCAGGACTTCGGCGGTCAGGCCCAAGGCGCTATCGCCTACCAGGTGACCGTACTCATCATTGAGATGTTTGAAGTCGTCCAGATCCAGCATCAGCACGGTAAGGGGGCGGGGCGAGCGGCGGGCGTTGGCCATTTCCCGCTCCAAGGTGGAGATGCCCCAACCGCGGTTGAACAGTCGGGTCAGGGGGTCGGTGAGGGCGAATTGGTCGGCTCGCCGACGCAGTTTACGCAGCAGCAGATTCTCATTCAGGATGGAGGCGGTGCCGGCCAGGGCTTCGGCGGCGGCCCGGTCCACTTCAGGTCGCACGGGGCGGCCGGACAGGGTGCGGTCCAACACCAGGAAGGAACAGGTTTGCAAGCCGGTGTTCAGCGGTGCTACCAGTACTTCGTCCACTCCCAGAGTGGTCAGCAGTCCATGGCCTTCGGTGATGGGCCGCGGTAGGCGCTGTGCATGTTCCGAGTCATGGGCCAGGCGCAGTACCGCTGCTTCCGCCTTGGTGGGTTCCACCATCATGGGTTCCAGGCGGCGGGGTGACAGGTCTGATTTGGCGCGGATCCAGCAGCGACCGGTCACCGTGGACCATTGCACCATGAAGGCGCGTTCAAAGTTCAAGAAGCGCAGGGCGGCTGCGGTGGTGGCGGTGATGATGCCGCGGTAGTTGGCAGAGGCATTGCAGCTCAGCAGGGAGGTGACCACCTCCGCCAGGCTGCCATGGCTCTTTACCGGGAACAGCGCCAGCTGCTCATGTTCATCGATCCCCGTGTTGCCAGGCACCAGAGATGAGGCCTCCAACATGAAGGGATTCAAAGTGGCGGAGAGTTGCATGCGTAGGTTCTGGGCAGCAACCAGCTCTTCCCGACTCACCAGAGTGAGCAGGAACTCTTTGTTCTTCGCCTCGCCTTCTCCGGGATGCCAATAGTCCGCCAATTCCGCCAGCAATTCGGCGGCGCCGATCAGGGCCTCTGGCGAATCCAGTTCAGCGCTGCTGGCTGCTTTGCGTTGCGTGCTGTTGCAGTTCACCACCTGCAGGAGAGCGGTAGGCAGGTTCCACTCTCTGATGATGCGGGTGGTTTCCTGCCGGGAGAGAGGTTCATTCCTTCCCGGGATCATGTAGGGAAGCCACTGTGGCAGATCATGCAGCAGGCCGATGAAGTAGGCCTGGTCCGGGTCCATGCATTCTGAGGTCTCAGCCAAGGAACGTGCAGACAGGGCGGTGGCTACAGCATGCAACCACAGCTCGCGGATCGGGCCGGTGTCCTGCGAGGCTACGGTGGTCACGTCCAGGGCGCGTTGGACCACGGTCCTGCCCGCCACTTTCATGAGCAAGGGGAGGGACAGGGTCTTCTGGCCGACGGCGCTCACCGGTGCGTGCACCATGCGGAGCAGGCGAATCACTGACAAGGGATCCAAGGCTAGCAGTTGTTGTAGATCCTGGGCCGGGGAGTTCTGCTGGGAACGCGCTGCCAGGATCCGGCGGCGCAGATCTTGGATCGCCAGTACCGAATAGAGTCCGGGCTGGGTGTTGTTGGTTTCGAGAGTCTCTTTCAAAGGCTTGCCTGAGCGGGAAGGCCCCGTCTCATCCCTGAAGGATCGGAATCCTGCGGCAAATCGCTCAAGTGCTGTTCAATTTGGCCCAAAAGAGGCGCTCCAAGCCTCCATGTCAGGGTGAGCTCAGCACCATTCTGGATCTGTAAGTTCGCTTCTGGTTTGCACTTCTGTTAGTCGGTCCAGATGACCCCCTGGCTTTGTGGAGATTGGCCCGAGATTCGCTCATGCCCTGGTTATGACCGCATTGGCTTCGACCCCAGCCTTGGCCGGCCGCAACATGGACGCTCGTCAGCTCCGCGATGCTCAAGCCACCTCCCTGATGGATCGCTTTCGTCGGGAGCGTTGCCCGCAGGTTTTTGAGGCATTGGTTCGTCTGACCAAGGAACAATTGGCGGCGAGGGTAGAGGCGAAGGTGCGCTTCTTGCACCTGCAGGTGGATCCACAAGAAGTCCTGCAGGACGCCTACATCAACATCTTCAACTATCCGGATCGCTTTGAGCCACGGCGTCCCGGCGCCTTTAGAGCATGGGCCGGCACCATCGTGGACAATGCGGTGCGCCGTTCCATGCGGCAATTCGGCCGAGGCTCCCACGTGACCTACTGTTCTTCTGAGTTGTTGTCGCGGCAGGCCGACCTGGAATCGCGGCGTCCTGACATGCTGGTTGCCCGCAGCGAGGAGCTGCGGCGGGACCAGTCCACCTTTGGCCTGTTCTTGCAGCTATACCTGCAGGCCTATGCCGGCCTCAGTTCCAAGGAGCGCTTTGTTTTGCAGATGGTGGAGGTGGCGGGCATGCGCTATGCCGAATTGGCGCCAAAGCTGCAGATCCGGCCGGAAGCCCTGAAGATGGTGGTGTTCCGCGCCCGCAAGCGCATTTACCAGTCCATCCGCCGGCGCATCGGTCAGGCTCTCTGATTGACAGCCTGTTAGACCTTTGCTCTTTGATATCGCTGGTGACCATGGGGTATATATCCAATCCCCATGAGCCAGGAAGCCGCCAAACCCGTTGACCAACTCTACGTCCACTGTCAGGAATTGATTACCCTGGCTGATGGGCCGGAGCGGGGGGCTAGAAGGGGCAAGGACATGGCTGCCATGGGTTTGGTTGAGGATGGGGCCGTGGCGGTGCAGGATGGTTGCATTGTTGCTACCGGCCCCACTGCTGAGCTTCGCCAGCGCTATTCCAGTAGGGAAGAGATTGATCTTTCCGGCTATCTGGTGCTGCCAGGCTTTGTGGATTGCCATACCCATCCAGTGTTCATGGCCACCCGCCAGGATGAGTTCCACATGCGTTGCGCCGGCGCGGACTACATGGCCATCGCTGCTGCCGGTGGTGGCATCCTCAATTCCATCCACTCGGTGCGGGATGCCAGCCTGGCTGACCTGACGGAAAAGGTGGTGGAACATCTGGATGGATTCCTGCGCCATGGCACCACGACCATTGAAGGCAAGAGCGGTTATGGTCTGAGTACGGATTCGGAAGTGAAGAGCTTGCAAGCCTTGACCCAGGCAAAGCAGGATCATCCCTTGACGGTGAGTCGTACTTTTCTCGGAGCGCACGAGTTCCCACCGGAATACCGGGAAGACCGGGATGGCTATGTTCGCCTGGTGATCGAAGAGATGTTGCCGAAGGTGGAGGGTCTTTGTGAATCCTGCGATGTCTTTGCCGAGCCCGGTGTCTTTGATCGCAGCCAGTCACGCAGAGTGATGCAGGCGGCCAAGGAGCGGGGCATGCGTCTGCGCATGCATGTGGATGAGTTGCTGCCCATGTCCGGTGCGGAACTGGCAGTGGAATTGGGAGCCGATTCTGCGGACCACCTGGGGCGCGTTTCCCTGCAGGGCATGGAAGCCCTGGCGCAGTCGCAGACCACGGCGGTGTTGCTGCCGGGGACCACTTTCTTCCTCGGCAAGTCTAGCCATGCGCCAGCCCGGGCGATGATTGAAAGCGGTTGTGCAGTGGCCTTGGCGACGGACTACAACCCGGGCTCTTGCCACACGCAATCCATGCCCATGATCATTACCCTGGCCTGTGTCCTGTTGCATATGACCCCAGAGGAATGCATCCATGCATGCACCATCAACCCAGCTGCCTCCCTGCATCTGGACAATCGGATTGGTACCCTGCACCCGGGCAAGCAGGCGGACATGGTGGTCTTGGATATGCCAAGCTACAAATCCCTGGGCTACAAGTTTGGTGGCAACCCGGTGGTGATGACCATCAAGAATGGTGTGCCCGTGAATGTGAATATGACCGAACGTGAACTGCACGTGTCCTGAGCGCGCCGCAGCAGAAACAAACAAACAACGACTCTTCGAGATAAAGCCATGAAACCACTGTTGGAATGCGTGCCGAATTTTTCTGAAGGCAAGGATGCTGCCGTAGTGCAGAAGTTGGTGAAGACCATGGCCGCCGTGCCGGGAGTTTCTTGCCTGGCAGATGAAATGGATGCAGCACACCATCGCTGCGTCATCACTTTGGCCGGTGAGCCGGAAGCGGTGGCTGAAGCTGCCTTCCTGGGTGCCAGGCAGGCCATGCAGCTCATTGACCTGCGCCAACACCAGGGCGAACACCGGCGCATGGGTGCTATGGATGTGTGTCCCTTCGTGCCCCTGGGCTCCACTACCATGGAAGAGGCGGCGGCCATTGCCAAGAAGGTGGGCGAGCGCATCGGCAAGGAATTGAACCTGCCAGTGTTCATGTATGCCAAGGCTGCCAACCGGGAAGACCGCCGCATCCTGGGCAATGTGCGCAACAAGCAGTTTGAAGGCTTGCAGGATCTGGTGGGCAAGGACCCGGACTACACGCCGGACTTCGGCCCAAACCAAATGCATGAAAGTGCTGGAGCGGTGGGTGTAAGTGCCCGCACCTTCCTCATTGCCTACAACATCAACCTTGCTACCAAGGATGTGGCCATCGCCAAGGAGATCAGCAAGGCAGTGCGGGAACGGGACGGTGGTCTGAAGCGAGTGCAAGCCATGGGCTTCTACCTGGACGACCGGCAGATGGCGCAGGTGAGCATGAATCTGTTGGACTTCAATGTGACCTCCATCCGCACGGTCTTTGATGCGGTGGCGGAAAAGGCCAAGGCGGCACAGGTTGAAATCGTCGAGAGTGAGCTGGTGGGTCTGGTGCCCGCCGCGGCCCTGGACGAGGCTACCGCAGAACACATCATGCTAAGAGGCTTTGACCCAGAGCAGCAGGTGGTGGAAGCGCGCCTGAAGGCGGCGGGTATCCTGGGCTGATGATACGGGGCATGGCCCTGCTTTATGCCCAGAGTGCACAGATTGGCACCGCCCATACGAGGCTCCACTACCACTTTTCCACACCTTTGAATGCCACTTTCCCACACTTTGGGGTGCTTCGGGATATGGATCCAGAGCAGCAGGTGGTGGAAGCGCGGCTGCCGGCGGCAGGGATTCTCGGCTAGGTAGAGACTCTCCGCAAAAATTGACGTAAGATACTGTAATAATAGATGTTAGAATCTTTGTTCATGTGCTGGATTGCAATCAGCCGATTGTGTAATTAGCAATTAGACGCATTGATAGTTGGCAATTGGCCGATATCCTATCTTGCAAATGGCCGATACCAAACCCAGCTTCTACCCCCGCAGCCTGCAGTTCTCCATTGCAACTGCCCTGGAGGATACGCCGGTGGTTTGCTTGCTGGGGCCGCGCCAGGCGGGCAAGAGCACTCTGGCACAGCGGGTGGCGCCGGATCGGGCGTACTTCAACCTGGATGAAGAGCCTTTTGCCAGCGCTGCTGCCGACGATCCAGCGGGGTTTGTGGCCAGTTTGCCTGAGCAAGTCACGCTGGACGAGGTGCAACGGGTTCCCGAATTGATGCGAGCGATCAAGGTTGCAGTGGATCGAGATCGACGGCCAGGGCGTTTTCTCCTCACAGGATCGGCGAACCTGCTGTTGTTGCCGCGAGTGAGTGAATCCCTGGCAGGGCGCATGGAGATTCTGCATCTGCATCCCTTCACCGAATCGGAGAAGGAGCAAACCAGTGGCGCTTTTCTACAAGCATTTCTGGATGGTGAGCTGAAAACTGAAATCCGACCCACGCCTGAGTCTGCCGGACAGAAGCTTGTGACTCGTCTGCTGACGGGGGGGTATCCGGAAGCCTACGCTCGCTCAGTCCCCCGCGCCCGGATTTGGCACCGGCAGTATCTGCATGCGGTCATGGAGCGTGATGTGAGGGATATCGCCAATGTGCGTGATGTGGAAAAAATGGCTCGAATGATCGAGACCTTGGCCAGTCAAAGTGCAGCGCTTTTGAACGTGAGCAATCTGGGCAATGATCTGGATATGGCTCGGGCGACGGTGGACCAATATTTGGCGGTCCTGCAACGGCTCTTCCTGGTTCGCTTGTTGCCGGCATGGCATCGAAACCGTGCCAAGCGCTTGATCAAATCCCCCAAGGTTCATCTGATGGATAGCGGTCTGGCAGCTTCGCTCATGGATTTGCAACCGGATGATTGGAATGCCCGGCGAAATCGGTTTGGTGCGTTGGTGGAGTCGTTTGTAGTGCAGCAGTTGTCAGCACAGGCTGGCTGGACGGATCCGGCGCTGAAACTCTACTACTATCGCGACAAGGATAAGGTTGAGGTTGACTGCGTGCTAACGCGTGGGTCCAAGGTTTGGGGGGTGGAGGTGAAGGCCTCGCAGTCAGTGAATATGGCAGACACCAAAGGCTTGGAGCGTTTGGCAAGCCAGGTTGGTGAGGACTATCAGGGCGGCATCGTGTTCTATGCGGGCAATAGCGTACTGCGCATTGGCGAAGGTCCGCATTTCGCAGTCCCGTTAGCCAAGCTTTGGGAGCTTTGATCGTACAGAGCCTCCTGCCTTTGCAGGGTTCTCTTGCTCAGCTCGAAGTCTGAGACTTGGGAGTGCTTGGCCGCCGTTCTGCTGAGCATTCCCCATCGCCAGTCGGTGCCTGGTTCAACAGGTGCTCGCTGGAGTAGGTCGAGCGAAGCTCGCGTTCGGTCCACTTCCTCACTTTCTTGTCGAGCTCGTGGGCGTATTTTATCAGCTTGTCGTGGTCGATGTGGTTCGTCATCTGAGTCCCTCCCTGGGTTGAGTTAACGGTGTAGCCACGCGGATCTCTGGTGACAAGTGCCTGGACCTTACATTAGGAACTTCATGAGTTCGCGAGCAAGTTGCCTCTCGGTCTGAAGGCGGCTGGCATCCTGGACTAGGACAGCTAGTCGTTGGGTTTGGCTGTAACGTTCACCTGCAAGGTGATTTCCACGATGAACAGGCTTGGTTTGCCGTCCTGAAAACGGGCCACGGTGACCTGCACCTTGTCGCCGTCCTTGTGCTGGGCCAAGATGCGTAGCAGTGCGTTGCTGGTCTCCACCGGCTTGTCGTCAACTGCGGCAATGACGTCGCCTTGTTTGAGGTTGAGATTGAAAGGTTTCAGGCCAGCAGCTTCGGCACCAAAGCCCGGCGACAGGGTGGCGATGGCCACACCAAAGTCGTAGCCGATGTTGTATGGAGACAGGCGCAGGGTTCTGGCCATCTTGATTCCCAGCAGGGGCCGCAGGGGTCTCTTGCCGGCAATGAGTTGGGGCACGAATTCGTTGATGTCGTCTGCCGGCACGGCGAAGCCGATGCCACCTGACTGGGTGGTGATGGCCGTGTTCATGCCGATGAGGCGGCCGGCGGAATCCAACAATGGGCCGCCAGAGTTGCCTGGATTGATGGTGGCATCCACCTGGATGACATTGTCAAGCTGGCCGATTTCCGTGGTGATGCTTCGCCCCATGGCGGAGATGACGCCAGTGCTCAGAGTGTGGTCCAGGCCTAAGGGGTTGCCAATGGCATACACAGCTTGCCCGACTTGCAGGTCGCTGGAACGACCAAGCGGGATTGGTCGGAGGTTGGTGACGGTGCCACGAAGTCGTAGCACTGCCAGGTCAGATTCCGGATAAGTTTGCACTACCGATGCCACCAGGCTTTTCTTGTTGTGTAGGCGAACATGGATGAGGTCTCCATCGTGTCCCTTCACCACATGGTAGTTGGTGACAATGTGACCTAGTGGTGTGATGCGCTCTGTTGGGGCATTTTCAGTGCAGCGCGTGCGCGACCGACTTTTTCGAGGATCTCGTCGGCGGCCTTGGTCCAAACAATCGGCTTCGGATCGTCGTTGTGGTTATCGATGTAGTCCATGATTGCTTTCTTGAGTTGAGGGACGCTGCGAAACGCGTCGCGCTTCAGGCGTTTTTGATCAAGATTGCGGAAAAACCCCTCCACGATATTGAGCCACGAGCTGCTTGTCGGGATGAAGTGCATGTGGAATCGCGGATGGCGCTTCAGCCACCGCTTAACCTTCTCATGCTTGTGTGTGGCGTAGTTGTCGGCGATGACGTGCAGATCGAGTTCAGCTGGAGTTTGCTCGTCGATCATTCTCAGGAACTTGATCCACTCCTGATGTCGATGTCGCTTCATGCAGGTTGCGATCACTTCGCCGTGACCCAACTCGATCGCGGCGAACAAGGTGGTTGTTCCGTTCCTCTTGTAGTCATGAGTCATCGTGCCGCATCGACCCTTGACCAGTGGAAGGCTCTTCTGGGTCCGATCGAGAGCCTGAATTGACGTCTTTTCGTCCGCGCTAAAGACGAGTGCATTCTCGGGTGGATTCAGGTAGAGACCTACCACATCGCGCAGCTTCTCTTCGAACCGAGAATCGTTGCTGACCTTGAACGTCTTCACCAAGTGAGGTTTCAGACCGTTGGCCTTCCATGTGCGGTGGACCATCGACTGCGTGATTCCCATCTCCTCTGCAAGGAGTCGCGTGCTCCAGTGTGTCGCGTTCGCGGGGATCTCTTGCATAGTCATGCGGATGATCTCACTCTCAACTTCCTCGTTCGCACGGGGACGACCTCCCCGAGGAAGGTCCTTCTCTATACCAGTGAGGCGATGCTCGCTGAAGCGGTTTCGCCAACGCCCCACAGTGTGTCGCTTGACCCTCATCTCCTCAGCTATATCCGCATTCGAGTAGCCATCAGCGGCAAGAAGGATCATTCGGGCTCGCTGAGCTTGCCTCACCGAAATTCTCCGACTGCGTGACCAATTCGTCAGGGTGCTTCGCTCGCTCTTGGTAAGTTGAATCTCTACTGCAACGCGCATCGTCTTGCCTCCAACGATACCTACGCACCGCAAGCGTAGGGAGGCTTAATATAAAGGCCTACTAATTCTGCGTCATACCACTAGGTTGTCCCAAATAAAGCCAGTACCAGTGCCCTTGGGGATTTCCTGGTAACCCTGAGAACCGTAGGTCATGGCACTGGTGGTGATGTGCACCACCGAAGGTGAGTTCGCCTCGAAGATCTGGATGGTGGTTTTTTCGAACTCCGCCAGGTCGCCCCGCGCCTGCACCAGGCGTGGTTCACCCTTGGGGGCGGGGGTGAACCAGCCAAACTTGTCCAGCACCAGATAGCCCGCCAGCACCAGGGCGGCGCCAGCCAGGATGGGCGTAAAGTTGAGCGACGCCTGGCGTTGTTGTGGAATGTTCATGCCCACTTCTAGACCGGATCGGGCCAGAGTTCCTGCCAGTCGCTCTGGCTCTGGCCACTTTGGCTTTGGCCTTGACCGGCCTGCAGGTTGCTGAAGGCCTGCTTGCTCAGGCGCACCTGAGTCAGGGCGGTTTGTGCCAGGGCCTGACCACAGGCATTGGCGATGCCTTCTTGATCGATGCCGTGGTACTGGAAGATTTGCTCCGGCGTGCCGCACTTGCTGAATTTGCGCACCCCCAGGCTTACCTGCCGCACGCCGACGATGGAGCCGATGTTGTCCAGCAGCCCCTCTTCGCCGTCATGCACGCTGACCACTGGTACCCGGCGGCCCGCCAGGTCCACCGTGTCCATGCTGTCCAGGCCCTGCTCCGTCATTGGTGCCAGGTGCAGGCGTCCGGCGATGCCCAGGTTTTGTCGCAGGTGTTGGTAGTCGTTTTCCAGGGCTTGGATGCCCAACAGCAGGCTGGGGGAACTCACCACGACGACGTTGGCGTAGATGCCCCGTTGCAGCAGTTGTTCACTGGCAGCCACGGCTTCTCCCACCAAGGCGCCCATGACAAACAGGTTCACTACATTCTCGCCAGGGTTGTAGCCACGGTAGCCCTGGTAGTTGCACAGGTAGTAAGCGCCTTGCAGCACGTCCTGGCGCAACTGGCTGAAGATCTCTGCGTCCTTGATGGCAGGTGCCTCTGCTTCGTTCAAGCCACCGTCGGCGGAAGAAACTCCCAGCTCAGCGCCCGCCGGCAGCTCTAGTTTGAAGCGCACCTGCTTACGCAGGTTCAGGATCAGCATGTCTTGCCGCAGGCCTTGGGTGACGGCGCGAACGAGCACGCCCTTGCGGCCCTGGTTGTCTCCTTCCATGTGGCGCCGGATGGCATCGCACATGATCCAATCCATTTCCTGGGCGAAACTGGGCTCCCAGGTCACCAGGTTGGGAATCTGGATGTCCGACTTCCAGGAGTGTTGGGCACCTTCTGCCGCCAGGGTGATGCCGGAAGGCGTTCCCATCAGGATGAAGCCCGACTCCCAGTAGAGGTTGTAGTAGAGCTGATCCAGGGCGCGTTTGATGAAGAAGTCGTAGACCGTCATCATCGGCAGGTAGGGGATGCCCAGGAAGTCGCCCACCTTGCCGAAGGAGCCGGCGGCAGACATGCAATTAGCCTCGGCGATTTCGAAACGAATGTGCCGGGTCCAGGCCTCATCGGTGGGCGCCAGTTCCGGTCGCAGCCGCTGCTTCAGGTCCAACTTCTTTTCCCAGTTGGTTTCCGAGTCAGGCCCGAAGACCTTCTCATCCATGGCGGGGTTGATGTTGGTGCTGGTGCCCACGTCCGGGGCCATGGTCAAAATCAGATCCGCCACTGGACCCCAGCGAGTTTCGCTTTCGATCAAGTCCTTGCCTGCCGCCTTGCCTGCCTGGCTGAGTTCATCGTGCACGCCGATGCGCACCAACTTGGCGGCTATCTGGCCCCACATCCACTGGGTGTGGGCCATGGGCACCAGTTTCAGGTTGATGTTCAGGCTCTCAGCAATGCCGCCGACGGCGTCCAGGGATGCTGTCACTTTTTCCCGGTTGGCCTGGCGCATGGCGTCGTCGGCTTCGATGCCTTGCCGCAGCATGTCGCCCCGCTTTTGCAGCCACTTGCCCGCCGGCGAGTCATCAGCAAACTTCTGGAAGGGGCGGTCCAGGTCCAGGCCTTCGCTGGCCAGGAGTTCCTTCACCTCGTCTTCTGGTGGCAGGGCGGAGTGGTTGCCCGGTGCGGCGTAGCTGGATAGGCCACGGCCCTTGATGGTGTGCACCACCAGGATGCAGGGGGTGCGGTCGTCCTTCTTGCTTTCCAGCAAGGCTTCCACCAGCACATCCATGTCATGACCGCCCAGGTCGGTGTAGAGGTGGATCACTTCCTCATCACTGAGGCTGTCTATGAGCTTGCTGCACTTGGCATCCACTTCCAACACTGCCTGGCGCATGAGTTCCACATCCTGCTTCCAGATCAGCATCTGGTAGTGGTAGTCGGTGAAGCCGTGTTCGATCACCTTTTGCAGAGCCTTGCCGCCGGGCTTCTTGAAGATCTGCTGGCGGAAGGCGCCATGCCTTACCTGGATGACCCGCCAGCCATTGGCGGCGCAGGTTTTCTCGATGCGGTCTGCGTCGGTGCCCTTGAGGCCGCGCTTGTTGGGGATGCGAGTGCCGTCCAGGTTCTGCCGGTTGTAGTCGACGATCCAGGTGACATTGTCCAGCTCCCGTTCCGCCACCTCCGGCAGCACTTCCATCAGTGAGCCTTCGCGGAATTCCGAGTCGCCCATCATGCACCAGAAGTGGGGGTTGGGCACATCCCAGCCGTGGCTGCGGGCGTAGCGGTGGGCCAGATCCAGATAGACCGCAGCCACCGGGGGGATGCCCACGGAGCCGGAGGGCAGGTAGTGGTAGCAGTCGGGGTCAAAATCCGAGTGGTAGGACTGGAATACCGGCTTGCCGTCATGGGAGAAGTCCCGCAGCCGGTGCATCACCGCCTCGCCTTCGGCTGTTTCCAGCCAGCTGCCATCCTTGTGGCGGTAGAGCCCCAGTTGGTGCTGCAGGGCATGGTCGGTGGGGGAGGCGTGGGGCTTGCAGCAGATGTAATCCTCGGGTTGGCGAACCACCAGATGGATGGCCGCCAGCAGGTCAAAGCAGGAGGCACAGGCCGCTGGGTGGCCGCCCACCTTGGGGTCGCCTGGACCGGCATTGGGGCGGTCATTGGCCACATGCACCATGGCTACCATCTGCACGAAGGCCCGGCGGATGACCTGGCTGAGGATCTTGTCGTATTTCATGGGGACTGGTTAGAGGGGAGCTGATCAGCCTAGGGGCTTGTCTTGGCCTAGCCAAAGCCTACCTTCCTTCCCCCCACCATGGAACTCAAGCGCGTTACTATTGTCGGTCGGCCCAATGTGGGCAAATCCAGCCTGCTGAATCGGCTTGCTGGCCGCCGGGTCTCCATTGTCGAGCCCACTGCCGGGGTGACCCGGGACCGGGTTTCGGTGACCCTGGAATGGCGCGGCCACCATCTGGAACTCATCGATACGGGTGGGCTGGGCCTGGTTGACGATCACCTGTTGAAGGAGCACATCGAGGCGCAGATCCAGGTGGCCCTGGAGGTGAGCGATCTGATTCTGTTTGTGGTGGATGCCAAGGACGGTCTGGTGCCCGGCGACGAGATGGTAGCGCAGCGTCTGCGCCGCCTCTCCGACAGGGTGGTGCCGGTGGTCAACAAGGTGGAATCCCGTTGGGAGGAAAATTCGGTCAGCGATTGGTTCAAGCTGGGTTTTGGTGATCCCCTGGCGGTGAGTGCCAACGAGGGCTTCGGCTGCTCGGACTTGCTGGACCGGGTGGTGGAGGAATTGCCTGCCTTGCAGGCCAAGAAGCGGCGGGAGAAGAATGCCGAGAAGGAAGCCGAAGAGGAATCGGACATTCTCAAATTCGCGGTAGTGGGGAAGCGCAACTCCGGCAAGTCCACCTTCATCAACCAATTGGTGGGCGAAGATCGAGTCATCGTCTCCGAGGTCCCTGGCACCACCCGGGATGCGGTGGATGTGACCTTTGAATTTGGTGGACGGCAGATGATGGCCATCGACACCGCCGGCATCCGTCGCAAGAGTTCCTTGGCGGATGCCATTGAGTTCTTCTCCCATAGCCGCAGCATGGAAGGCATTCGTCGTGCCGATATTGTGATCCACATGTTCGACATCACTTCCACCATCAGTCAGGTGGACCAGAAGGTGGCGGCATACTGTGTGGAGCACCACAAGCCGGTGCTGCTGGTGGGCAACAAGTTGGACCTGGCTGGCGACGACATGTCGCTGGAAAAGTGGGACAGCTATATCAAGCAACAGCTCTCCGGCCTGTCCTTTGCCCCGGTCTCCTTCATCTCCGCCATAGATGCGGTGAATATGGATGACACCCTGGAACTGCTGTTTGAGCTGCGCAAGCAAGCGCGCACCAAGTTGCCCACGGCCAAGCTGAACGAGCATTTGACCCTGGCCAAGCAAAAGCTCCAGCCCCGCAGCAAGTCGGTGATCCCCAAGCTGTTCTATGCCACGCAGATCCGCACCGAGCCAGTGACCATCATTTTGTTTGTCAACGAGCCGAAGCTGTTCCGCGGCCAGTATGAGCGCTATTTGCAGAACTATCTGCGCAAGGCCTTTGAGCTGCCAGAAGTGCCCCTTCGCCTGCTGTTCCGGCGTCGGCAGAAGGTCTTGCTGCAGCCTGAATAACTGACTAGTGTCGGGCTTGCAGGATTGATCAGGCCTGCGGCTCGCCGAAGCGTGGCCAGTACTCGTCGGCCTCGGCGCGCAATAGTACTTCTTCGTTGCGGTAGCCAAAGGTGACGGCGACGGTGCGCAGTCCCGCTGCCTTGCCGGCGCGGATGTCGCTCACCGAGTCGCCCACCATGATGCCTTGCTTGGGTGAGCCCAGTTGTTGCATGGCATGCAACAAGGGAGCCGGGTGGGGTTTCTTTTCCGGCAGGGTGTCACCGCCGATGATTACCGGCAGGTACTCCTGCAGTGCCAGGTGGTGGATGATCTTGCTGGCAAACACAGTCGGTTTGTTGGTGACCACTGCCATGGGGTGTCCGGCCTGGGCCCAGCGTTGCAGGTGCTGGCGCACGCCGGGGTAGGGTTGCACCAGCTTGATGCATTGTTGGGCGTGATGTTCCCGGTAGAGGCCAAGAGCCTCTTGGAAGCGTTGGGAATTGGCCTGCTCCGGGTCCAACTCCAAGGCCCGCTCCAGCAGCTTATGCAGGCCATCGCCCACCATGGTCTTGACCTCGTCTTGACTCAGGGACGGCAGTCCATAGTGCCCCCGAATGTAGTTGGCGCTGGCGTGGATGTCCGGGAGGGAGTCCACCAGGGTTCCATCCAAATCAAAGAGCAGGGCATGCTTGGTCATGTTGATGATGCTAAATGCACTTCCCTCCATTATCTTCCTGCCCATGCGTTTGATCAGCTATTGCCTCCTGACCTGCCTGCTTACCTCCTGCTTTGGCTCCAGCTTTGCCTACCGGGAAGTGGAAGTGCCGGACATGGCATCAGGCGTGGTCTGGAGTCGGGCGGTGCAGGCCGTCAAGCGGCATGGCTACAAGACCGATGTGGCGGCTACGGACAAGGGGCTCTTGGTCTACCAGTCCCGGTGGAAGGGCGCGGCGGGGGCTTTTCGTCGCGCCGAGCGCCGGCGCATGCGCATGGAAATCGAGCATCAGGAAGGCGGGGTCAACCTGCTGCGCTTCTATGTGGAGCGGCAGGTGATCGATGACATGGGCCGCAACTTGCGGCCGCGGGAGGAAGACTGGCAGGCTGCTGGGCAACACAGCATCGATGAAGAGGTCCTGCAGGCGATGCTGCGTGGCAACCTGGGGATGCCTCTGTTACAGGGGCAAAAGGGCCCCGCTGAGCCCCGGGATCTGGACGATGAGGAAGTCCCATCATTCGGTCGATAGCAAGAGGGTGGGCTGTGAGCAGAATCTCTTGTTACACTGCCGGCCCTGGCCTCATCCCGAACCTTGCAACTGAACCCCTAGACAAGAACCCCTAGCCCCGAACCCTTAGAAAGCTCCCGCCAGTGACGTCGCCTCCAGTACAGCATTATTCGGCAGAGACCGCCGCCCGTGGCATGCTCAAGCATGTGGCCCCGGTCTTGTCCTATCCTGTGGTGATCCTCCAGCATCAGGGCCTGATCTGGAACTTCTTCCGGCGGGAATTGCTGGGCCGTTTTCACGGCAGTTTCCTGGGCATCTTCTGGGTGCTGGTGCAGCCCATGATCATGTTCGCCATCTACTACATGGTGTTCGGCTATTTGTTTGGTCCCAAGGCGGCCCCGGGAGCTGGTCCGGACAAGGCCTTTGCCATGTATCTATTCTCTGGCATCATCGCCTTCACTGCTTTCAGCGAAGCCACCGTGCGCTGCTGCAATGTGGTGTTGGAAAACGGCAACCTGGTGAAGAAGGTGGCCTTCCCCTGTGAGTTGTTGCCGGTGCCTCATGTCATGGTGGCGACCATGGTCTATCTGGTGGGGGCGGCAGTGCTCATCAGTGTTGGGCTGAGCATAGGCGGTATCAACCTGGACTGGAACCTGTTGGCCTTGCCGCTGCTGTTGTGGGTGCATATCACCTTCAGTTTGGGAGTGGGGTTGTTCCTGGCTGCTCTGCAAGTGTTCATGCGCGATGCCAGCCATATCTATGGCATTCTCATGCAAGCCATGTTCTTCCTCTCACCGGTGTTCTGGTGGCCGGAGATCATGCTGAGCAAGGAAGCCATCAAGCCATTCTTCCCCATCTTCCAAAGCAATCCGGTCTATCCTCTATTGATGGCCCACCGCCAGGTTTTGGGGGTGGGAGAGCATGTGCCCGGATCTCTTTGGTACCACCTGGGCCTGGCCGCCATTTGGGCGCTGGTTCTTTTGGTCGGTGGTTATAGTTTCTTCATGAGCCGCAAGAACAAGTTTGCGGACCTGGTATGAGCAGCAGCGAGCCCGTTATTTCTGTTCGGGGTATGTCCAAGACCTACCGCCTCTATGGCAGTCCTTATGACCGCATCAAGGAGGCCCTGCCCTGGAATGATCAACCCCGGCACAAGCCGGTGCATGCCTTGCACGACATCAACTTTGATGTTCATGCCGGCCAGTGTGTGGGGCTGGTGGGAGGCAATGGTGCTGGCAAGTCCACCTTGCTGAAGATTCTCACTGGCACCAGTTTTCCCAGCACCGGCGAATACACCATGCACGGTCGCGTGGCCAGTCTGCTGGAGTTGGGGGCAGGCTTTCACATGGACTTCAGTGGTCGCGACAACATCTATATGAATGCGGCCATGATGGGTATCCCGCGGCGGGAAACCGACCGGCGCTATCAGGAGATTCTGGATTTCTCCGAGTTGCACGACTTCATTGATTCTCCGCTGCGCACCTATTCTTCCGGCATGGTTTGTCGTCTTGGCTTCAGTGTGGCAGTGGCTACGGACCCGGACGTGTTGATCATCGATGAGATCCTGGCCGTTGGGGATATGCACTTCCAGCGCAAATGCGTGGATCGCATCTTCGATTACAAGAACCGCAACAAGACCATCTTGTTCTGTTCCCACTCCATGTATGACGTGCGGCAGATCTGCACGGATGCCCTGTGGCTCAAGGACGGCAAGCTGGAAATGATGGGGGATGCGGTGGCGGTGACCAATGAGTACTCCACCTACGAGAATCAGTTGGCCAGCCAGGAAGAGCGCGCCACCGACATGGGTGACATCAAGGCCGCCGAAGATCTGCCTCGCATCATTTCGGCCCAGTTGATCGATGTGGAAAGCGGTGAGGCACGCAACACCATTTCACCGGGTATGACCCTTGGTGTGCGCATGCACGTCAAGAATGGTGCAATTCCCGAGCCCATCAATATGGGGGTAGCGGTGACCAGCGCCGATCGCAGCATCATCTGCTGCTTTGGCACCGAGGATGATGGGGTGCCAGTGAACATGGATGAAGGGATCATCACTCTGGTGTTACCGGATATGAAAATGCTCTCCGGCGAGTATGTGGTGATGACCGGGGTGCTGGACCGTCACGGTGTGCATCGCTTTCATCAGTTGCCCACCGACAAGAATCTGGTGGTGCAGAATCGAACCCGTGACCTGGGCATCTTCTTGCACGACCACAAGTGGGTGCAGGAACCCAACATAGCCAGTGGCTCCACAGATCAATCTTCTGGCTCGGAGAGGACCGCTTGAGCCGACTGTCGGTTCTCATCGTCAACTACAACTCCTGGCGGGTATGCATGGAGTTGCTGCAATCCCTGCAGGCCAATCCGCCGCTCAATGCTGATGGCACGGTCATGGCCATCGAAGTCATCGTGGTGGACAATTGCTCGCCCATGCGGGAGCCAGAAATTGAGCAGACCATGCGCAAGCAATTGGCTGCCATGAATGGCGAGCTCATCCTGCACCAGGAAAATGGTGGCTACGGCAAAGGTATGAACCTGGCCTATACCCATGCCAGCGGCGACCTGATCCTGGTTTGCAATCCGGACCTCTACTTCCAGCCTGGCTGCATCGACATGCTGCTGCGCCATATGGAGACGCAGCCAAAGACTGGGGCGGTGGCGCCGGAGGGATATTGGGACAAGGGCTTGCAGGGTCGGCTACCACCCAATGTCTTACCGACACTGGGAGACCTTTGGCGACTGACTCTGGCGGGGCTGAGCCCATACTTCGTGCGTCGCTATGCGGAGAAGCGCAGCCGCGAAGCCTTCAAGGTCTGGGATGCCAAGCAAGATGTGCGTCTGCCCATGTTGTCGGGTTGTTGCTTTTTGCTGCGCCGCACATTGATTGATGAGATTGGTTTCTTCGATGAGCGCTTCCCGCTGTATTACGAAGACACTGACTTGTCCATGCGCATTCGTCGAGCCGGCTATGAGATCGTGCAAGTGGCGGGTGCCAAGCTGGTGCATTACTACAATCAGAGCGGGCAAACAGATAACGAATTGGCCATGCAGCGCTATTGGATCAGCCGGCGGCTGTATTACCGCAAGTGGTATGGTCGCACTGGGGTCTGGCTGTACGACATGAGCCGGCGCATCCTTGGCAGCAAGTGGGCAATCAAGCGTTCGAAACTCTCGCCGCATGCTCAGATTCATGATCTGGGTGCGCATAAGACCAAGCCAGTCATTGAATTCACCCAGCCCGTGGGACGGGTGCTGGTTGAGGTGGCTTTGGACCCCAACTTCTACCTGGCCGCCGCCATCTTCGGCGATGGACAGCGCTGGACCGTGGGCGATGAACTGTTCAACAGCATTGGCCCGATGACCTATTACTTCCGGGCATTGGATGTTTCTGCTTCGCCGGCAAAGCTGCTGGGCATATATCGCTACACCCGCATTCCCCAGGATGCAACCGAACCGGAGGTTGTGGCCGGTGGCTAATACGGACCTGGCGGTGGTGATCCTGTCTTGGAATACCAAGGCCCTGACCCTGGCCTGCCTACGGTCTCTGCATGCGGAGCAGCCCCGCTACTCGCGGCGGATTTTTGTGGTGGACAATGGCAGTGGCGATGGCTCTGCCGATGCCGTCGCTGCTGAGTTCCCGCAGGTTTCTCTGCTGCGCAATGCCACCAACCGTGGCTACGCGGAGGGTAACAACCAGGGCGCCAAGGCGGCCATGTCGGAGTTCGCGCCTGAATACGTGGTGTTGCTCAACTCTGACACCGAGCCGCATGCCGGTGCCCTGGATCAGTGCCTGGACTTCCTGCGCTCCCATCAAGACTACGGTGCAGTGGCGCCTCGGCTGATCAACCCGGATGGTTCGGTGCAGCGGGCCTGCAAGGCCTTTCCCGGCCTGGGCACGGCACTGTGTTACGATACCATTTTTGGCAAATTCTGGCCGGGATCCAGGGTGGAGAAGAACTACTTGATGCAGCCCTTCGATCACCTGCATTCGCGGGATGTGGACCAGCCACCGGGTGCCTGCTTCATGATGCGAATGCAGGAGTATCTGGACATGGGTGGCCTGGATCAGGACCTCTACCTGTTCTTCAATGATGTGGACCTGTGCAAGAGGCTCTGGCAGAAGGGGCGCAAGGTTCATTACCTGGCTGAGGCTCAGGTCATGCATCACGAGGGTGCGTCCACTCGCGGCCGTCAAGACTTCGTAGTGGTGTGGCATCGCAACCGCATGAGCTTCTATGAGAAGCACTATGGGGCCATGGTGCGCCCATACATGCGGCTGCTGGTGCGCCTGCGTGGTTGGGAAGAATGGTTTCGTGCCGGCCGGCGGCATGAAAATCCGGAGCATCGGGCGATGGCGCGGCGTGATTTGAAAACTGCAGTGCGGGAGATTCTGGCTTCATGAAGGTAGGACGATGAAAGTTGCACTCTGCGGCAACAACTACCCGCCAGAGTTTCGCGGCGGTACCGAGCGGGTCATGCAGGCCTTGGCCCATGCTCTGCGTGGCGAAGGCGTGAAGGTCCTGGTGATCTGTGGCAGCGAACTTCCCCACGCCGGCGAAGACATTACCCAGGAGCAGGATGAAGGCATCTCGGTGTTTCGCTTGCCCTTGCAAGCTGGAGAAGGCTATGGCTTGAATGTGCCCCGGCCGCGTATCCAGGAGCTGGTGCAACAAATCCTGCAAAAGGAGAAGGCGCAGTTGCTGCATGCCCATCACTGGTCCCATCTCAGCGATGGTCTGCTACGTATGGCCAGGGAAATGGATCTAAGCACAGTGGCAACCTTGCATGACATGTGGACCCATTGCCCGCGCTTCTTCCGGGCGCCACCTGCGGGTTCAGGCATTGTCTGTCCGGAGGCCATGCAGCGGGATGCTTGCATTTCCTGTGCCAACCTGGAATTGGGGGAGGCGGAAGAATTGGTGAGTGCTGAACTGCGGCAACGGGATGCCAACTTGCGAGCGGAGCTCACTGCTGCCCAGGCCCTCACTGCCCCCAGCCAGGCCTGCGCCGACGCAGCCTTGCAGCATCTCAAGTTGCCCGATGACCTGTTGGACCGGGGATTGGAAGTCATTCCCCATGGTCTGTTGGAGCCGGTGCCGGCAAAGCCACAAGATAGTACTGGGCAGCCCGCCGTGTTCCGCATTGGCAGCTTTGGCAACCTGGATGAGTCCAAGGGTTTGTCGGACCTGTTGGCGGCAACTGCAGGCATACCGAATGTCAGCCTGCATCTGGCCGGTGGTTTTCCGAAGCAAGAATTCCAGGTGCAGCTGCAGGCCAAGGCCCGGGCCCTGGGGGTGGAGCTACAGTGCACGGGAGCCTATCAACCCAATCAGCCGCACCCGGTGCAAAGCATGGACCTGGCGGTGTTCCCTTCCCTTTGCCAGGAGACCTATGGGCTGGTGGTGGAGGAAGCCCTGGCCCACGGCGTGCCGGTGATTGTTTCTGATCGGGGGGCTCTGCCAGAACGGGTGGCCCGCGGCGGTGGACTGGTGGTGCCTGCCGGCGAAGTGGATAAACTGCATCAGGCCATGGCATCTTTGCGCAACGATGGTGACGCTTACCAGCAGTGTCGCAATAGCATTCCGCAGAGCTTTCCCAGTATCGAAGATGCGGCCAGGCTCTACCGCAACCTCTACCGCAAGGTCTTGCACTCATGAACCATCTGTTCCCACCGCTGCTGCCAAAGGAAGGCCTGGATGCACCGGTCTTGGTGCTGGCTGCCCATCCAGATGACGAGGTGATTGCCTGTGGTGGCATGCTGGCCTGGCATCGTCAGCAGGGTCATCCGGTCACGGTTTTGCATACCACGGATGGGGCGCAAGGTGATCCGGATGGCAAGTACGGGGACATCGCTGCCCTGCGCCGCCAGGAAGGTCGCGCCGCCTTGTCTCGCCTGGGGGTGGAGGATGTGCGTTCCCTGGGTTTCCCCGACGGTGAAGTGCCAGAGCATCTTGCTGGGGTGACGGAGAAGTTCGAAGCCGCCTTCCAGGAAATCCAACCGCAGACCCTCTACAGCTTCTTCTTCACCGAAGCCCATCGGGATCACCGTGCTGTGGCCCATGCGGTGGTGCGGGCCGCCGCCGCCCTGCCTTCAACGTGTCGAGTGCTCTTGTTCGGCGTCAACCAGGTGGTCTGTGGTGGCACCATGTTTGATCTCACCGCCTTCATGGAGCAGAAGCAACATGCCCTGGCGGCCTTCGAAAGTCAGTTGGCCTACAACAACTTCCGCGAAAAGATCCTGCATCGGGACAACGCTGCTTCAGTGAACATCGAAGACCAGAGCATCCAGCACTGTGAGGTGTTTGCCGATCTACGGCCGGCAGAGCTGGCCCAGGTCTTGGGCATGGCGGAACCTCTCTATCGTTATTTGCTGAAGGACGAACCCCAAGCATGAGCCAGGCAGCAGACTCTCAAGCAGATGTATCCCTGGTCATCTCGGTGTGGAATCGCATCGGTGATCTGCGGGAAAACCTGCAGGCTATCCGCCAGCAAACCGTCAAGCCCTGCCAGGTCATCGTGGTGGACAATGACAGTCACGACGGCACGCCGGAGATGGTGCAAGAAGAGTTTCCGGAAGTGCAACTCATCCGCATGCCGCACTCCAACTATGGTGCCTGCGAAACCTTCAATGTGGGCTTTGCCTCCGCCAAGGGAGAATACGTGGGCATCTTGGATGACGACGTGGTGCTGCCTGCCGACTTCGTGGAGAAGATGTTGGCGGAGTTCGCTAAAGAACCCGCCAGCACAGCGCTGCTCTCACCCAAGGTGGTGGAGCCGGAGATGCCTGAAGCCTATTTGAACTCCGAGGCCTTGAACAAGCCGCGCTACATGGCCACCTTCCGGGGTTGCGGCAGTATGGCCAAGCGCCAGGCGCTGCGCGAAGCCAACTACTATGACATCCGCTTCTTCATCTTTGGCAATGAGCGGGACCTGACCACGCGACTGTTGAACCTGGGCTACCGGGTGAAGATGGTGCCCAGCATTGAGGTGTTCCATAAGGCCCCCTTCGGCATGCGTCATGGCAAGCGCAGCCTCTACTACCACGTGCGCAACTTCTGGTTGTTCGCCTTCAAGTACGTGCCCTGGCCACAGGTCTTGTCCTATCCCTGGGTGTTCCTGAAGAAGGGGCTGGGCAGCAAGCAAGCCTCTTCTGAGGTTACCGATGCAGTGGGCACCATTGGTCTGTTTGAAAACATCAAGTCGGTGGAAGGTGGCTATTGGGTTTGCTTCAAGGCCAGCCTGGCAGCTTTGTGCAACCTGCCCTACTGTCTGAAGCGCCGGCAGGTGTGCCGGGCGAAAGACTTTGAATTGCCCCTGCGCTAAGGTGACTCTGCCCAATCTTCCTCTGTCATGCCCCTGCTTCGAGCCAGCAAGAAAGTCATCCAGCAAATCAGCGAACTGCAGTTCGCTGCTCCGGTGGCCTATGTCTACAACCCCTTGGACTATGCCTGGAAACCCCATGCAGCCTACCTGCGACGCTACGGTGTTGGCCAAAGGGACTATCTGTTGCTGGGTATGAACCCGGGACCCTTTGGCATGGCGCAAACAGGGGTGCCCTTTGGTGAGGTGGCGGCGGTGCGGGACTTTTTGGGCATTCAAGCCCCTGTGACCAAGCCTGAGCCAGAACATCCCAAGCGCCCCATCGAAGGCTTTGCCTGCACTCGCTCCGAAGTCAGTGGTCGCCGGTTGTGGGGTTGGTGTGAAGAACGCTTTGGTCAGGCGGATGCCTTTTTCCAACGCTTCTTCGTGCACAACTTCTGTCCCCTGGTGTTCATGGCGGACAGCGGCCGCAACATCACCCCGGACAAGTTGCCCAAGTCAGAGCGGGAGCCCCTGTTCGCCATCTGCAACCAGTTCCTGCGCCGGGTGGTGGAGATCCAGCAGCCCAAGATGGTCATTGGCGTGGGGGCCTTTGCGGAGAAGCAAGCCAAGCAGGCCTTGGCTGGACATGACCTGGGATATGGCCAGTTGGACTATGACCTGCAGTTTGGTCGCATCCTGCATCCCAGCCCGGCCAGCCCCCTGGCCAACCGTGGTTGGGCCAGCCAGGCGGAGCGGGATTTCGCTAGTCTGGCTGTGCCGCTGTAGGTTCTTGCGGGCCGTCCACGTCTTCCCCCACCTTCTCGCCCCAGAGCAGATCCTTGGAGCGACCCTTCTTCTTCTTCCACTTGCCTTCGATACTCACCTTGTGTTGACCACTCAGGTGCGGTGAGTAATAGGAGACGGTGTAGGTGGCGCGGATCTTGCTGACAATGGCCGCCAGGATCTTTTCCTGGGTGCTGACCTCATCGTCTTTGGCGGGCTTGCCGTTTTTGCTCTCCAAATTGGCTTGGATGAACCTGCCGTTTCGCGCCAGACGAGCCAGGGCGCTTCGGCCGGAGATACCCTCCAGGTCCGATTCCTTCCCCACGTTGGCAAAGCCCGTGGCATGCACCACCAGCTTGTTTTCTTGGATTCGTTTTTCGATATCGCGAATGGATACAATGCCATGGTTTTGGCTGTAGTTGTCGGCGCCGTCGGTGAACAGGATGAAGGTGCCCTCCGGGTGCTTGTCCATGGCCTGGCCCAGGGCGTGGTAGAGGCAGTTCCAGCGGTTCTTGCCACTGCTGGTGTCGGTTTTCTCCGGGATGTTTTCGATGGAGGTGACCGGACCGATGTCATTGGCAAAGGCGCGGATTTCAAGCTTGTGCGGGTAGGCCTTCAGCCCCTTCTGTAGGTTGCGCACCATGTTCTTGACCAGGCTGATGAGGCCGGCCTCATACATGCTGTGGCTGGTGTCGATGAGGATGACCAAGTCCACCGGATGGTTCTCGCAGCTGCTTTCCAGTTGCGATTCTGAAGGCATCAGCACCCCGTCTTCCCTGGCCTGGAATTCCAGCGGGTCATGGCTGCTCAGCGGTCGGCGTTCCGAGGCGTAGACTTCAAAGGTGGCGGTGACCTTGGTGGCCTGCTGCTGCTGGACGAATTCGCTGGATACCAGCTCTTCATTGTGGAACTGGAGGCTGGTGCAAGCAGAGGCAAAGAAAAGCAAGAAAAGTGAGGCTGCGCGCATGATATTGAGGATGCAAAGAGGTGAGAATAATTGGCCAAAACCTGATCCTTGACCAAGCCTTTGAGCCTACGTGACCCAGCCCGAATTAAGGTCAAGAATCATGGCAAAACTCCGCCAATATGGGGCGGCCCAGGAATCGGATTGCAGGTCGATTCTCTGCTTTACCGAAGGGTAGGGTGCCATGCTGGATGATCCCAACCTCCTGTTGCTGCCGGCCAAGCTCCTGGTCTATTGGCTGGGGATCTATCTGCTGATGCATTGCCTGCCGGGCCTGGCCAAGAAGGGGCCAGAACCCTTGCGGCTGCGAACTTCGTTTTGGGCAGCGGGTCTGCGCTTCTTCCTGGGGCTGCTGTTGGGGATTCCCTTGGCCTTGGTGGCAGTCCATTTCGAGGAGTGGCTGGTGTTCCTGCTCTATGCGTTGATGCGAATCCTGCTCTGGTTATTGGCCCTGCGTGCCTATCACCGCTGGTCGCCTGGCCGCACCTGGACCTTGGTCCTCAGCATGACCGCTTTGAACTTCCTTATGGATCGGTTTGTGCTGGGAGGCTGGCTTGCCCCCGTTCTGGCCAACTTCAGCATGTGTTAGCCAGCAAGTAGGTGCTAGTTGGCAAGCTGCGGCTAGTGCCAGGCATGGCGGGGGAGTACAATGGGTCTTTCCCCTTTTGGCAGCAATACTGGAACAAATATGGATGAACGTGAATTGAGCGATTGGGTGGTCTTGACCAAGGCGCCGACGATTTTCGAAGCAGAGGTGTTGGTGGCGGTGCTGGAGGATGCGGGCATCTCGGTGCAGCATAACGAGACCTTGCTGCAGGATGGTTTTGCCGCCAGTCAAAGAGCCATGGGCAATTTGGAGGTGGCCATCCGGGTGCCAGCGGCGGAAGTGGAAGCTGCCCGTGCCGCCATTGCCAAGGCCCAAAGCAAGGGCAAGTCCTTGTTGAAAGACGACCCTGAAGTTGAAAGTTGATGGATCATTGATCCGCTGATTACCTCCCTTCTTTACTTCGCAATCTTCCTGCAATGAAACTCATCAGTCCCCAATCTGCAGCGCAGAAACAAAGCCAGGGCGCCGTTCTGGTTGATGTTCGAACCAAGGGTGAATGCCGTGCCGCCTGGGTAGAAGGCTCAGAGCAACGGGAGCTCGGTTCTTTGGACCTTCAGGGTTTTTCCGGCCAGGAGGTGCTGTTGTTGTGCAAGACCGGCAGCCGCGCCAAAAAGGCGGCGGCCAGGTTTGCCGACGCTGCTCCTGAGCAGGTGCAGGTGGTGGATGGCGGGCTGGATGCCTGGGAAGCTGCTGGTCTGCCCATCAGTCGTGGTCAGGGCAGCATGAGTCTGGAGCGTCAGGTGCGCATCGGTGCTGGTCTGTTGGTGGTGCTGGGCGTGGTGCTGGCGCTGCTGGTGAACCCATGGTTCTGGGTGCTGCCTGCCTTCGTTGGCTCGGGCCTGATCTTCGCCGGTGTCACCGACTGGTGTGGCATGGGTCTGCTGTTGGCAAGGATGCCCTGGAATCGTTAGGGCTGGCCGGCCGGCTTGGATTGACTATGACTCTGGTGGTTTGACGCCGATTGCAATCTGTGTCAACATGTACAGAGTATGGTACAAGAAGCCGATGGAGGAAACATGGCCCGCAGCACTGACATCACCAGTTTTTCGGAGCATCGCCAGCACCTCAGGGAGCATTTGACGCAGGTGCGAGAAACCGGTCGACCGCTCTACGTCACGACCAACGGTGAAACGGATGCAGTGGTCTTGAGTCCAGAAGCCTTTGATGAGTTGGCGGACAAGGCTGAGCTTGCGGAGAGCCTGGCAACCATCGAACAAAGCATGAAGGACCTGCGTTCCGGTCGAGGCAAACCGTTCAAGGAAGCGATTCACCAGATTGCTGAGGAACTTGGGTTGAAGCTGGATAGATGACCTACGAGGTCAAGATTGCTCCGCTAGCGTTGGAGAAGTTGTACGAGCAGGCTGTCTACATTGCGAATGAACAGGGTGCGCCAGAAACCGCGGTGCGTTGGCTGCAAAGAATTCTGCAAGCTGGCGAATCACTTGCGGACATGCCTCGACGTTGTGCGTGGGCACCGGAGGATTCCTCCTGCCCCTACGAAGTGCGTTCAATGACAATTGGGCAGTTCATGCTGCTCTTTACTATCCTCGAAGAGACCAAGACCGTCTGGATTGTCAACGCAAGGCACGCTCGTCAACTTCCCCAACCTGGCGATACTCTTCCTGAACTCGACTCGCTGGAGAACGAAGAGTGAGGCTTCGCAATGCGAGCGCATGTTCGAACTCTTTGTGCGGGGTGAAAAACCAGCCACGGTGCGCATTGGCAGCCTGGACTTCGATGCTTGTTGTTTAGACGCACCCATCCCCAAGGGCCAAACCGTCAAGGTGCTTGAGGTTCAGAACGGCAAGCTCTTGGTGGGTCTGTAGCACTGCACCCGGGATACCGGCGCATGGCTCGGAGGATGGAGCACAGATTTTCTGCGATTTATTCAGGTTGGAATTATGGTCAGGAGCCCCGGACTTCGTTAACTGGTGGATGGCGGAGCAACCGCCCACTTCCTCTCCCATTGAGTGTTCCCATGCGTAGACCTGGACTTTTCTCTCTTTCTCTCTTGGCCATGTTCCTCCAGGCAGCCTTTGCAGCTTTTGCATTGGCCCAGTCGCCGCTCAAAGTGACCGGCCTTCCCGAGGATGCCCCCCTCAAGATCTCTGCCACGGCAACGTCCTCTGAGATTGTGGTGGAAGTGCAAATCCAGCCGGAGTGGCACATGTATGGTCGCGACACCGGTAGTGGCCAGCCCGTGACTCTTAAGCTGGGTGATGGCGCTCACTTCGCAGCGGTGGGGTCACTGCGGGTTCCCATGAATGCGGCAGGGGAGGTCGCCGGGTCCCAACGCCTGGTCCAAGCCATCTCTCGGGTAGCGCCAGGCAATGCGGTTCAGGCCAGTCTGCGTTTCCAGGTCTGTGATGCGATGATGTGCCTCGAGCCCATGGAGATCAGTCTCAATGGAGAAGTGGCAGCGCTGAAGGTCTTGTTGGTTGTGGATGAGAAGGGAGAGCGCAGCCAACGTATCGCTGATTGGCTGGCCAAGCGTGGTTTTGCCCAGACAGTGACGACATATGCGGAGGTTTCCAGCGAGCTCTGTGATGCCAGTGACGTAGTGATCGCGGACTCCAGGCTCTTCCGTAAAGGCAAAAGAGTGGATCCAGAATCCTTCCCGCGAACAAAGACTCCGGTGGTAGCCGTGGGGCTCAACGGCACACGACTAATCGAGGCGCATGGTCTGGCCATGACCAGTGGCTACATATGAATTTGTATGAACCACCAGGGCCACGGGTTGGCCCTCAAACACAGCATCTTCAATCATCCCAATGCCGTCGTTTTTCCTTCCACCAAGACACCGCGGGAAAAGCAATATGAGGACCTTACTTCGCCCCTCTATCCCGAGGGCATGGGAGAGACCTATGAAGTCGTAGATTTCGAGGTTTCAAAACCGGACGGTTGGAACCCGACCATTGTCAGCCATGAAGGTTTCTTCACCGATGTCCCAGGCTTTGAGAACCTGGCTGAGGGATGTTCGGGCAAGATGATTGGCAGCCTCTCGTTGGCTCGGCAGGGTCGTTACTTCTACTGGGGTTATTCCATTGATCCACAACGATTGACGGATCCAGCCCAGGGCACATTGGAGAATGTGATCCACTACATGTCCAGCAAGCGGCATAGCCTCACCGTTCCCTTTGCGTGCACGACTCGCAGGTCCCTGTGGATCTATTTGGAGCTGAATCGGCGAGTGGGATACCTGCGTGGTATTGAGGAGCACTTCTTGGGCACGGTCCAGGAAGAGTCGCGGCAAGGATATGTGGCAACGCCCGAGGGTTTGAAGGCCTGGCTCGACGAAAACCTCGCCTATGTGTTTAGCGGCAAAACACCCTCCCACAAGGGAACCAGGTACACGACGGTTTTTGAAGTCGACACCGATGCGAAGGTTCTCAAGACTCCCAACGGGGAGCGGGCCAGCTTGGAGACCTGGATTCAACTTGCCGGGGGCGAGGACAAGGAAAAGTCCGCAACAGCCGAAGATCTGCTGGAGCGTTATGTCCATCCCGACATTGCGCCAGCATCTGTGGATGGTCGCTGTGACTGGGCCGCCTGGTATGAGCGTAGCCGTGATCGCATTGTGTTCGTGGACTCGGCAGGCTTTTGGTGGATTGAGGACCCGCGAGTGCTCGAGCGGGAGCAGCGCCAGGCCCGCGCACTGTCTGGTCAGTAGGGCTGGTCAATAGATCTGGTAATAGGACAAGCCAGTGCACCAGTCCTTACGGATTCTACCTAGAGCTCTTTGTCTATCCCTGTGCCAAGGATAGGCTGCCCCTGTGATCTCGGCGGTGGTCATCAACTGGAATGGCAGGCACTACTTGAAGGCCTGCCTCGACTCTATTGTCGCCCAGGATCCGCCGCCTGATGAGATCATCCTGGTGGACAACCACTCAGAGGATGGCTCCCGGGAATTCGTCGCCAAGGAATTCCCCCAGGTGCGCATCGTCGACACCGGCAGCAATGTGGGGCCGGCCAAGGCTCGCAACATCGGCGTCAGCCACGCCAGCCATGATCTGGTCTTGTGCATCGACAACGATGTGGTCATGCAGTCCGAAGCCCTGGCTCACATGCAACGATGCCTGGCAGCCCATGCCGACACCGCCGTGGTGCAGGCCCGCTCCGTCTGTGCCGATCGTCCCGATGTCCTGCACTACGACGGCAGCGATGTGCACTTCCTGGGACTGCTGGTCTTGCATCACTGGTTCCAACCCCTCAGCCAGGCCACCAAGCTGGACCACCCCATCGGTGGGCTGGTGGCTCTCTGTTTTCTGGTGCACAAGAAGGACTACCTGCAACTGGCCGGCTTCAACGACGCCCTCTTCATCCTCTTTGAAGACACGGACTTTGCCCTGCGCCTGCGCATGCATGGTCGGCAGATTCGCCTCTGCACCGATGCGGTGGTGCAGCACGGCGGTGGGACTGCGCACTTGTCCATGCGGCAAAAATCCGATCCCTATCCGGCGCGGCGCGTGTTCCTGCACAGTCGCAACCGTTGGTTGGTGTTGTTGACCTGCCTGCAGGCCCAGAGTCTGTTCGTCTTGTTACCCGCACAGCTGTGCTATGAACTGCTGCAGCTCTGTTTTGCCACCGCCAAGGGTCACCCTCTTGCCTGGCTCAAAGGCAAGTGGGCCTTGTTGCGTCTGCTGCCCAAGGTTCGGACCTGGCGCCGTGCTGCACAGCAAGGCCGCTGTGCCGATGACCGGGACCTCTTGGTGGGTGGTCCCCTGACTTTGAATCCGGGGCTGGCGGCCAGCGGCGCCAAGGGTTTCTTGCATCGTTGCCTGAACGGTTTCTTTGCTGGCTACTGGCGTCTCCTGGGGAGGTTCTGTGACTGAACCTGTTGTTTCTCAGGCTGCCGTTTCCCAGCCAAAGGTTGCTGTTCTGCTACTGAATTGGCGCCAGGCATGGCTGACCCTGCAGTGTCTGGAGGATCTGCGGGCATGCGGCCAGAGCAACATGTTGGTGCTCTGCATGGACAATGGTTCAGGCGCCAAGGATGAAGAGTTGCTGTGGCAAGAGGTGCATGGCGAGGGCGTGCAACTGCAATTGCTGCACGCCAACCTGGGCTACTGTGCTGCCATGAACCGGGGCATCGAATGGGCCGTGGACCAAGGCGCGCGCCACGTCCTGTTCCTCAACAACGATGTGCGCCTGCCCAAGGGTTTCTTGCAGCCCATGGTGCAGGCCCTGGAGAATGATACCTCCCTGGCTGGGGTGGGGCCCACCATCCTGCGGCCGGATGGCATGGTCTGGGCAGCGGGTGCCCAGATGGGGTTTTGCGCCAACCTGACTCGCTTGAGCCAACAAGGTCAGCCGCCGGCGCCGCAGGATCAGGGTCCGTCGTTCACCCATTTTCTGCCTGGCGCCTGTGCCCTATATCGCTTGAGTGACCTACAGGCCAATGGTGGTCTGGACGAAGGCTACTTCATGTACATGGAGGATGCGGATCTGGGCAGGCGCCTATGGCAGCAACAGCGGAAGATCCTCTGGCTGCCCTGGGTGCGAGTCACCCATGCACCGGGCTCATCTTCCGGCGGTGGCCAGTCACCACTGCGTAAATACCTCATGGCCAACAACAGCCTGCGCTACCTTCGTCGTCACGGCAGCCTGAAGCTGTGGGCGGCCTTCTGGCTCATTGACTGCCTGGGTCTGCCCCTGGTCTTCTTGCGCAGTGGCTGGCAGCTGGGTATGGCCAAGGCCAAGGGCTTGCTGCATGGTTTCCAAGGCCGCCGGCCTGGGCTTGCGGCGGTGACAAAGTGGGTACGATTATGAAGATCTGTTTGGTTCTGCACGGTTTCCCGCCTGAATTGCAGGGTGGTACTGAGAGTACGGTGGAAGCCCTGGCCTTGGCCATGCAGGAGGCAGGGCATGAAGTTCTGCTGGTCTGTGGTTCACTGCAGGGTGGTTCGCCGCAAACGGTGCAGGAGTCGGTGCACCGTGGCCTGCGGGTGCTGCGAGTGCCCCGGGACGATCTCTACTATGAGCACTGGTACAAGGCCTACCATCCGGGCGTTGCCCAAAGCCTGCGTCAGATCTTCCAAGCCGAACAGCCGGATGTGGTGCATGTGCAGCACTGGCTACGCCTGACTTCCAATGTGGGCCGACTGGCTCGTATGTGTGGGGCCAAGGTGGTCATCACCATGCACGACTACTTTGCCCCCCTGGCCAGGGTGGTGCGGCGCATGGGGGAAGACGAAGTGTTGCCACCGGAAGCGCCAATGGGCCTGCCGCCCTTCATGAATGATGCGGAAGTGGCGGAGGCCTTTGCCCATCATCGAGCGGACTTGCAAGATGAGTTGGCGGCGGCGCATCTCTTGCTGGCACCCAGTGCCGCCCATGCCCAGGGCCTGCAGGCCATGGCCTTGGCTGACCTGGGGCCGATCACCGTGGCAGCACCGCCCCTGTTGGCGCCGCCGACTCTACCTTCCGCAGCGACCCAGTCTGCCGCAGCGAGCCAGCCTTCTGCAGCGAGCCAACCGCGGGGCCAACGCCTGGTGACCTGGGGCGCGCTTTATCCGGACAAGGGTTTGGAGTCGGTGTTGGATGCCATGCGTGCGGTGTGGGGCGAATGGTCTCTGGATGTCTGGGGCGAGGCAGCGGACCCCAAGTATCTGGCGGAGTTGCATCGTTTGGCCCGGGGCATTGAAGTGAACTTTCACGGCGCCTTCCCCAGTGGTCAACTGCAGTCGCTGCAGGGGGACTACGCCATCCTGCCTTCGCTCTGCCACGAGTCCTATGGTCTGGTGCTGGACGAAGCCCTGGCTCTGGGCTTGCCAGTGATTGCTTCCGACATTCCTGCCTATCGGGAACGGGGGCCGGAAGCTTCCTGCGCCTTCTATCCGGCGGGGGATGCTGCCAGCTTGACCATGCTCATGTTGGAGGAGAAGCGTCTGGCAGACCTGCAGGCGCCAGCACCGCCCAAGTTGCAGACGGCGGCGCAGGCAGCGGCGGAACTTGTGCAGTTGTATGGCGACCTGAAAGCTGATGCCGGTGCCTGGTCCGGACCATCAGTGGATGACGAACAGCGTGCCTTGCACTTGTTCCGTCGCGCCGAGCGGCGCTTCTGGTCCATGCTACAGGCAGCGGACCCCGCCTTGCCGCCGGAAGACTACCTATCCTAGCTGCTAACTAGTGGTGTGATGCGCTCTGTTGGGGCATTTTCAGTGCAGCGCGTGCGCGACCGACTTTTTCGAGGATCTCGTCGGCGGCCTTGGTCCAAACAATCGGCTTCGGATCGTCGTTGTGGTTATCGATGTAGTCCATGATTGCTTTCTTGAGTTGAGGGACGCTGCGAAACGCGTCGCGCTTCAGGCGTTTTTGATCAAGATTGCGGAAAAACCCCTCCACGATATTGAGCCACGAGCTGCTTGTCGGGATGAAGTGCATGTGGAATCGCGGATGGCGCTTCAGCCACCGCTTAACCTTCTCATGCTTGTGTGTGGCGTAGTTGTCGGCGATGACGTGCAGATCGAGTTCAGCTGGAGTTTGCTCGTCGATCATTCTCAGGAACTTGATCCACTCCTGATGTCGATGTCGCTTCATGCAGGTTGCGATCACTTCGCCGTGACCCAACTCGATCGCGGCGAACAAGGTGGTTGTTCCGTTCCTCTTGTAGTCATGAGTCATCGTGCCGCATCGGCCCTTGACCAGTGGAAGGCTCTTCTGGGTCCGATCGAGAGCCTGAATTGACGTCTTTTCGTCCGCGCTAAAGACGAGTGCATTCTCGGGTGGATTCAGGTAGAGACCTACCACATCGCGCAGCTTCTCTTCGAACCGAGAATCGTTGCTGACCTTGAACGTCTTCACCAAGTGAGGTTTCAGACCGTTGGCCTTCCATGTGCGGTGGACCATCGACTGCGTGATTCCCATCTCCTCTGCAAGGAGTCGCGTGCTCCAGTGTGTCGCGTTCGCGGGGATCTCTTGCGTAGTCATGCGGATGATCTCACTCTCAACTTCCTCGTTCGCACGGGGACGACCTCCCCGAGGAAGGTCCTTCTCTATACCAGTGAGGCGATGCTCGCTGAAGCGGTTTCGCCAACGCCCCACAGTGTGTCGCTTGACCCTCATCTCCTCAGCTATATCCGCATTCGAGTAGCCATCAGCGGCAAGAAGGATCATTCGGGCTCGCTGAGCTTGCCTCACCGAAATTCTCCGACTGCGTGACCAATTCGTCAGGGTGCTTCGCTCGCTCTTGGTAAGTTGAATCTCTACTGCAACGCGCATCGTCTTGCCTCCAACGATACCTACGCACCGCAAGCGTAGGGAGGCTTAATATAAAGGCCTACTAATTCTGCGTCATACCACTAGGTGCAGGCTAGCAGGCCGTTGAAGAAGGGGTGATTTGGAGATTGTCGATCCCGAGACATCCGTTTTCTGCCCCGGGATTCTTATGGCGGAAAATAATGGCAGTCATTGCGATCCAGCAAGCTGGTTGGGGCCAAACAGATCCACAAAGCTCATATACGCGGCTGAGGAAGCCCTCAAAGCCCCTCTGCAATCCCCTTGGCGTCCCAACTCCAAACAGGCTACGCATGATCGTGCCAAGATTGCGTGCAGCGACATGGACCACGTACCGCTTTTTGACATTCTCGATGCCGCGCAACCAAGTCCGGCGTGCACCGCCTGACCCACAGGTGTGCGCAAAGCTTCTCTCCACTCGTTCACTTCGTAAGCGCTGGAGCTTTTTGGATCGCGATCCTGCAACACGCCGACGGTTTGCTCGATAAGCATCCTGCCACGATTCTGGTTTGTCCGTCCACTTGCGGCGGTTCTGTGACCGCGGCTGTGGTATGTAAGAAAGTATCTCTCTCTCGCTTAGCCATGCCAGGGTTTCAACTTTGTGGTAGCCCTTGTCGGCGACAACTGCCTTGTATTGGTCATCTTGCTCAGCACTGATCAGCACCGCCTGAGCCTCAATGATTCCGTCTTTCAGTGCCTCGCTGTCAGCAGTATCTGCATGGTGGATCGTCGCGGAGACGATGATCTCGGAGTCAGTGTCCAGCGCGTGCTGTGCCTTGTAGGCAAGGTGGGTACGCCCATCCTTCATCTTCGCGATCCTGCTGTCGGGGTCTGAGGGCGACTCCCAGTCCTTGTTCGAGGTCTTCTTCCCACGGCGTTTGCGATCGAATCGCCGTAAGTCCTCCTCCGTTGGGACTTCGGCCCCTTCTTCTTTCGCAAGCTCGCGCACGTAGTCATTCCAGCCCTTGCCAGTATCCTTGCGCACAATGGACTTCATTGCAGCATTGGCTTCCAACGTCGTTGTGTCCACGGCCAGTGCCTTGCCCTTCACCATGCCCTTGGATTTGGCGATCTTGACCACGAATGCAAACACCTCTTCGTGCACTTCTACTGGCAGCCGTTTGCGGATCACGGTCAAGCTGGAGTGATCAGGGGTCATCTCTGTCAGCAAAAGCCCAAGGAATTGCTGGAGCGAGCGGCTGTCACTGCAGCGCCATGCAATCCCACGCTGTGAATCCACACCTTCGAAATAGCCGACCAGCAGCATCCGGAAGTAGACGCCTGGCGGAATTGAAGGGCGGCCGCCTTCCTTGTAGTAGGGCTCGCAAAGCGATTCGACATAGTGATCGAACTTCGCTTCGCTGAGAAGCTCATTCAGCTTCGCGTAAAACGGGTGCCCTGGAGATCGGGGAAGATTGGTCGTCGAGACCAAAAGTGCTTGCTGCTTGTCGCGTCGTTTGCCAAGTGCCATGAAATATCCACCTCCGTGATTGGGATATTATCCCTACGTACGTGGATTGGAGCACGGCTTAACTACTTGGAGTTTTTCAACGGCCTGCTAAGGCCGAAATCTATGTGTTGGCGGGTGTGGAACATATGAACCACTGTAACCAAAGCGGCTCAATATGTGTCAGGAGAGCTTTTTTGCTTTATCGCCCAGCCATCCAGTTGGCTTGTTGTTCAGCGCCGGTGTGCAAATACTCAGGCTGCAGGCGTTCTTGCAGGAACAGGCGATAGAGGCCATTGATCAGGCTTTTTAATCCCATGAAGTTCTGCATGCGGTCACCGTTGCGCTCCTCAGGGGAGCTGGCGTCCTCGTCGTCTTCCGGCAGCTTGACACTGAGCAAGGCCATGCTGGGGCCATCCAGGGTGAAACTCCACATGTCGTCGTCCTGCGCCAAGGTGAATTTGGCCCGGGTCAGACGGCGACCGTTGCGCAGGGCAGTGGCTGCTTCCGCACTCCGGCTGGGCAGGCCGTGGCGCAGGGTCTGCTGGGTTTCATCATCATCCTTGGCGGCAAAGGCAATGAAGTCATCCAGCACCAGGCCAACGATGCTGTCATTGTCGCCATCTTTACCAAGATTGAATTCGCCGCCGTCGGTTTCGATGCGATACCAAAGCCAGGTGAGAAACTCTTCGCCCAAAAAGGCGTGTGGGTTGTCTTGCATCAGGCTCCCTCCCGCATGGTCAAGTCAGCCGCTTCTGGCTTCTTGTTCCAGCTGGGCCAATTGATCGGGCCAACCTGGTCCAGTGACTCCGACTGCTCCTTGGTAAGTCCCAGGTTCAGCGCCAACTGAAATGGGTCGGAGGCTTGCAGTGATGTGCTGAAGGTCTTGTAGAACAAGCTGGTGAAGGCCTCCTTCACCGCCTGCGAAGTGGAGAAGAGCATGATGGATGACTGCTCCGGCAGGTAGACCAGGTCCACAAGATTGATGGAAGGCAGTACTCGAGGCAGGAGTTTCTGCATCAAGTCTTCCTTCAGATCCTTCTTTTCGCTGCTGGTTAGTTTGCGACCTTCTGCTCGCTCCGCCGCGGTGCGGTGGATGGCCATCCACTTGGTGGGGATGGCTTTCTTGTCGATGCGAAAGCGCATCCAGACCTTGCCATCAAAGTCCATATCCTCCAGCTCGAAGCTGTTGCCGCTGGGATCAGCCTGCGTTACCCAGCCCACTGAAGTTTCTTCAGAAGCGGCATTCTCGATACTGCGGAACCTGTGTTTGGCCAGGTTTTGCGCAAAGCTGTCGCTTTGCAGATCAGGCATTGCGCCCTCGATTGCGTAGAAGATGACGCTGCCACTGCGGCGGAACATGGGACCCCTCCCTTTTTTGCTTTGGTAAAGTGTTCGGTGGTGCCTGGTGGCTTACTTGTACTGCTTGGGCAGATGTGGGCGCAGGCTCTCCTCGCGGATTGCCAGGTCAATCATGCCTCGATTTACCTTGTGGTGCAGGGCTCCCAGTTTCTCTTTGGCCGGCGTGTAGAGTTTGACAATGTGCTGGACCTGTGCCCGGTCTTTGGCAGGGGTGTCACCCTTGGTCAAGCTCAGCAGCTTGATCAGGTGGAAGCCATATCTCGTCCGCACAATGTCGGATACCTCGCCTACCTTGAGGGAGAACATGGCCTGCGCAAAGATGCGGTCCAAGTTGGGGTCCTTCCAGCTGACCTCTGGCATCTTGCCTTCGTTGATCCGCGTCTCCGGATCCATGGAGTGTCGCTTGGCCAAAGCGCCAAAGTCGGCGCCGGCTTCCAGCTCTGCTTGGATCTTGATGATTTCATTCTTGGCCGCTGTGGCATACCTGCCAAAGCTGGCTTCCGAGGCCCGTGCCAGGAACAAGGCTTCCAAGGCTGCGGTCTTCGGGTTGGCCTGTCCCATGGCAGGATGGCTGCGGGTGAATTCTACCAACTGATCCAGCTCTTCTTGCAGGATGGGCATGCGTTCGATGGCGGCGATGGTGGTTGCCGGCAGATCGGCCAATTCCTTGCCCACTAGCATGCGTGCCTTCCGCTTCCTGATACCACCACCCTTGACCTTGACGGTGTGGGGGTTTTGCAGCGAGCTCCGCAGCTCCTGGCGTTTTTGAAAACTGCGCACCAGACCTCCGTTCTTGGCGGCGTTCTCCAGGCTGAGCTTCTCCTGTTGCAGCTTTTCCAGGGAGGCTTGCAGTTGTTTCAGCTTTTCTTCCTGAGTGAGGGGCTGGTCGGCCAACTCTGTGTCAGGCAAATCAGGTACGATGATCAGCTTTTGCTCCGCCGTGCCAGTTGGTTTGCTGGCTGGTTTGCTGGTGGGGTCTTGGGCCAACAGGGCAGAGGTGGCCAGGAGGGAGAAAACGATGGTGGGAAGTGCTGACATGGGGATGGTCAATTGGGGGGTTCAGATGGGGGCGGAGATCAGACCTGGGTGGCAGTCTGGATGCAAGTTCTAGATGATTTCTCGAGGCCTGGCCCAGTCAGGGTCGGCTCAGCAGCTCCGGCCTCTGGACTCGGCGAGAGCGCAGGAACTCGTCTGCCCAGTTCAGGATAGGATGAATCCCCAGAGCGGCTGTGTAGTGGGCCAAGGGCAGGAGCAGACGTCTTGGTCGGCCCAGGGACTCCCACAAAAGGTCCTGATTCTGCCAGGGGATGACCTGGTCCAGGGTGGCAGCCACCATGAGCACCCTGTCACTGGCAACATAGGCCCCGAAGCGAGCCGGTTCCGTGACCACTTCCCGGGCCAGTTCACGGTGGATTTCCGAATCATTCAGGTTGTCCGTCTGGTGGCGCCAATGTCGCCATTTGATCAAGCGGCTTTCGCCGCTGTGCAGCACCAGACTAGGCAGGTCACCGCCCGCCAGACAGATCACACCGCCTTCTAGGGATGGTTCCAGGGCCATCAGCACGCTGCCTACCAGGCCCCCGGTGGAGACGCCCAGCAAGCTGGGGTTGTTAGATTTCAGCCATGGCTGATTCCGTGCCCAGGCGAGGACCATGCGGTTGTGCTGGATCGTCCGGCGCAGCAGGGTCTCGATTTCCGGGCCCCGCTGGCCAGGTTTCATGGCTGAGGCAACCCGTTGGATCCAGGCTACGGCGTAACCGCGCTCGGCCATGTCCTGAGCGATGTACCACATGAGACCCTGGCCGCCGGCCAGGATGGGCAGGCAGAGCAGGAATGCCTCCGGCTCTTGGTCTTCAGGCAGCAGCAGGTGGAATTCGGCATGTTCTGTGCCGCAAGTCAATTGGCCGCGAAAGATGCGACCCTTCTCGCTGCTGATGTTGAGGTCCAGGGGGACCAGGAAGTCTTCGTGGACTGGGCCGGGTAAGGCGTGGCTCTTCTGCAGATGGGCCGGCATGGGTAGCGGCGGCCGTGGGTTCCTGGGCAGGGGTTGCATGCTGCAGCCAGTCAAGCACAGCAGCAGGATTGCTCTAGAACAAGTGTTCAACATAGAACAAGGCGGCCTTGGTGGGGTCGCTTTCCGGTGGGCCACCGGGATAGCTTGTTGGTCCGCTGAAGATGTCAATGTTGTTGCCGATGAGGAAATTGACAAAGGTGTTTTTGTTCCAGGTGTAGCGCAGTCGCCCGAAGACCCTGGTCTCGCCATGGTCATAGGCATAAGTGCTACGCATTTCCAAGCGTAGGTCCTCCAGTACATTCTTGCCGTAGGAAAGCTTGAATGATTCCAGGTGAGAGCCGACACGCCAACCGCTGTGGATCCAAGACAGCTCCAAGGGGTTGTCCAGTTTGCTGGCTCGGACACGAATGGAAAGGCGGCCACGTTGGCGGCGGCTACCATGGGATTCCCGGTAATCACCGGACAATGGCATGTTCGACTTTTTGAACTCCTTGAGCACCATTTCGAAGTCAGTGACCACTCGCAGTTCTTTCAACGAGGAACGCAAGGGACGGTTGAGCATGCGAGTGCCGTGTTCGGATACCAGGCGTTCGATGTCTTCTTGATAACGAATGTCCAGGTAGTCGGGCTCCATGACCGTGGACTGAAAACGGTTTTGGATGGCCATGATCGGGCTGCCCAGGGCGCGCTGCACCCGGCGTCGATCTTCACCCATCAGTTCCCGCAAGAAACGCATGGAGATGCGCTCCATGGTGTTATCGATGCTGGAGATGTGCTCTTGCCGCAAGTTCCACTCCGGCAGCCGGGATCCTTCATAACGGGGTGGCGCATATGCTCTTTCCAGATCGCGAGCCAGGCGACCCTTGGAGCTGGGTTCCGGCTCTCCCCCCGATCCCGCTATACGGTTCTGCGTAGCGTCTGGGGCCGTGCCCGGTAGGCGGGCCTGTAGCGGGGCATCGAGGCTAAGTTGTGTGCCCAGGGCGTCTTCGGGTGGCAGATATTCCACGCCGATGCGCGGTGAGAGGGTCCATGCCTGTACTGTCCATGGTGCGGGCGTTGCAGCGACCCAAGCTTTTTCTCTACTGATGGAGCCGTACCCAGCAGGCTGCGAAGCGCAGCCTGCGGCAATCAACAGCCACAAACAGGCAAGCTTCTTCAATGAAACCTCACCACTCACAGGAGTGGATGAACACTGAGAAAAAGAGCGATGGCCTGCGCTGAGTTGAGTGCTTGTTCCAACTCTCCGCAGGCGATTCCAGAATAGGAATCTACCCCATCATATCGGCGAAATGAGGCTTATCTGAAAAGCCTGGCAATCGCATTATCTCTATGTGGGACGCGAGCTTGGGTAACCATGTTCCCTCTCGTGAGCTGCAGAATAGAGGGTCTGCAGCGCAGGGTTCGCAAGCTTCCCATGCCAAGGAACAAGACTTAGGAAAGAGGGCTCGCGAAAGAATTTGCGTTCCGCAAAAAATGGATCAGCTGCCCTGGTCTTCGCCTTGTGCGGCCTGCCGCAAACCGGGGCCTGGATTAAATCGCGAATCCAACTTCTGCGACATCTCTTCCAGCTTGGCCAGGATGTGTTTCAGCCCTTCTTGTCGAGCATACATGGTGATGCCACCGGTGAAGGGCGGGAAGCCCATGCCCATGACCATGCCGAGATCCAGGTCTTCTTCCGCATCCACCAGACCTTCGTGCAAGCAGCGATAGGCTTCATCCACCATGGGGTAGATCAGGCGCTCCAAGACTTCGGAACGGGACAATGGATTTTCCATGTACTTCCCGCGCAAACCCTGCAGCACCTTGGTGCCGGGTCCGGGCTTCTTGCCATGGGCATCATAGAGGCCGCCACCGCTCTTCTTGCCCAGGTGACCGGCTTGCACCATGGCGGCGAACAGGCTGCTGGGCTGCATGCGTTCAGGGAAAGCCGCGGACATGACTTCGCTGACTTTGCTGGCGACATCAAAACCAACTTCATCCATGAGGCGGGCGGGCCCCATGGGCAGGCCAAAGTCCAGGATGACCTTGTCGATGAATTCAGGTTCGCTGCCTTCCAGCATCATCCGTGCTGCTTCATTTAGATACGGTGCCAGGCAGCGATTTACCAGGAAGCCGGGGTGGTCCTTGACCACCACTGGGAATTTGCCCAGACGGACTGCTAGCTTGCAGGTGGTGGCAATGGCCGCGTCGGAACTCCGCTTGCCGCGAATGACTTCCACCAACGGCATCTTCTCCGGTGGATTGAAGAAGTGCATGCCGACCACGCGCTCCGGATTTGGCAGGCCTTCAGCCATTTCGTCCACCGGCAGCGAAGAGGTGTTGGTCGCCAGGATTGCGGTATCGGGCAAGCCCTTGTCGACGGCTTGCTTGAATAGTTTCTGCTTCAGGCTGAGGTCCTCGACCACGGCCTCCAAGAAGAAGTCCCGCCGTGCAAGGTTGCTCCAGTCGGCGCTGACTGCCAGTCGATCTTGGGCCGCCACTGCCTCGTGGCGTTTGATGCTGCGGCGGCGCAGGCGTTTGTTCAGACCTCCTTGCATGCGCTGCTTGGCGCGAGCCAGGGAATTCTCATCCAGGTCGCAGAGTCTGGTGTGCACTCCTCGGTTGGCCATCAGTCCGGCAATACCGGCACCCATGGCGCCGGCGCCAATGACTTGCGCTTGTGCAACCGGCTGTGCATCGGGCGACTTGCCCAGTCGCTTGGCACGTTCGGTCAAGAAGTAGAGATGCACGAGTGCCTTGCAGGTAGGGCTGACGATAAGTTGGCCCAGGACCTTTGCCTCCTTGGCAAAGCCATCTGCCTGGCTGAGGCTGAAGGCCTCCACGCAGAGCTCCAAAGCCGCCTTGGGAGCGGCGTAGAAGCGCGCTTGGCCATGCTCTAGTTTCTTGCGCACTTTGCCGGCGACGAAGTTGCGCAGGGGTGCAAAGTTGCTCAGCCAGTAGTCCATGCCCCTTAATTTACGCTTCGGCTGTTTGCGTTGCTTGCGTATCAAGCGCTCCACTTCTTGTTGTGCCGCCTGCATGAGGCGAGCGCTCGGCACCACTCGGTCTACCAGGCCAACGCGTTTGGCCTTGGCTGCGGTCAGGGCCTTGCCCTGCAGGATCAAGTCCAAAGCCTTTGGCAGACCAAGCAGGCGTGCCATTCTTTGGGTGCCACCAAAGCCAGGGACGATGCCGAGTTTGACTTCCGGCAAGCCAATGCTAGTGCCGCCAAGGTCACTGGCTACTCGCAGGTCAAAGCACAGCGCCATTTCCAGTCCGCCGCCCAGGCAGGGGCCCTCAATTGCTCCCACTACCGGCACCTTCAATTCCTGAAACAAGCCAAAGATGCTGCGGCCTTTACTGGCTGCGCGTTCACCTTCTTCGGCGTCTTGAATGCTCTGGATCAGGTTGATGTCAGCGCCAGCGGCAAACATGCCTGGGCCGGGGCCGGTGACGACCAGCCCTTGCAAATCCTCATTCTTCTGCAGGCGCAGGATTACTTCCTTCAAGGAATCCAAACGCCGTTCGGTCAGGGTGATGACTTGTTCCGAGCTTGGTCCCAGACGCAGTACAGCGATGCCGGAAACGTCGGTGGTAAGTTGAACGACACCTTCTTCTGGCTGGGTCACCTGATTCTTCTCTTTGGTCACGGAGCTCATGCTACCTCCAACACGAACGCTTGGCCTTGGCCTCCTCCTACACAGAGGGAAACCATGCCAAATTGTTTTCCACTTGCTTGCAACTCTTTGGCCATGCTGAGCACCAGACGAGCGCCGGTCGCGCCGATGGGGTGACCAAGGGCGATAGCGCCGCCGTTGACGTTCAGTTTTTCCGAGCTGATTTCACCCATGGCTTTGCTCATGCCTAACTCTTGTTGGCAGTAGAGGTCGCTGGCGAAGGCTTCCTGGCAGGCCAGGACCTGGGCAGCAAATGCCTCATTGATTTCAAACAGGTCGATGTCTTGCAGCATCAAGCCCGCATCCTTCAGCGCCTTGGGTGCTGCATGCACTGGCCCCAGTCCCATCTGTGCGGGATCCAGGCCGGCGCGGGAACTGCCGCGCACAATGGCCAGGGGTTGCAAGCCCAGGCTGCGTGCCTTGTCTTCTTGCATGACCAGCATGCCTACGGCGCCATCGGTGACCTGGCAAGCATTGCCAACCGTGACATCGCCTTCTTGCTTGTCGAACACTGGCCGTAGCTTTTGCAGGTCAGTCATGCTCTGCCCGGCACGAATACCGTTGTCCATTTTGACCATGCCCTTGAATGCCGGTGGTGGCGTGAGCGGGCTGATCTCTTGTTGCAAGCGGCCGCTCTCTTGCGCCGCTGCAGCACGCAGATGGCTTTGCAAGGCGAAGTTGTCTTGCTGCAGGCGTTGGATGCCAAAGCGTCGAGCCAGGTTCTCCGCCGTGTTACCCATCATCAAGCCGCTGACTGGATCTCGCAGACCTTCCAAGATGGCTACCCGGGGCTTCAGGAATGAAGGTCGGAAGCTGGCAAGCAGACGCAGCTTTTGCACCGGGCTCTTTGCTTTGAACATCTTCTCGAAGAAGCCTTTGAGCTTCTCGTTCATCAGCAATGGATAGTTGGACATGGATTCCGCACCACCCACCAGGAAGACCTCGCCCTGTCCTGCTCGCATGCGAACTTCAGCGGTGAACAAGGCCTCCATGCCCGAGCCGCAATTGCGCATGACCGTGAGGGCAGGCACTGACTGTGGCAGTCCTGCGCGCAAGGCTGCAACTCTGGCAACGTTGGCTTCGTTGGGGGCCGGTCCCGCACAGCCAAGGATGACTTCGTCAACCAATGCGGGGTCAAGGCCACTGCGATCCATTACTTCGCGGAACACGTGACTGGCCATGTCGGCCGCCATCGCTCCCCGGAGTTCCGTGCCCGCCTTGCAAAACGGAGTTCTCAGGCCATCGATGATGGCTAGGTTGTTTCCTTCAGTCATATTGGGGCCTCGAATCCACGAACCGCTTTTCTTTGATCTCTGTCTCCATGCCCACCTTCTGCAGCATCTCCTCCAAAGGCAGGAACTCCACCCGGTTGGGGGAGATCTCAATGCGTCCCTTGAAGGCTTCCTGGATTTTCATGCGAGTGACTTCCTCGTCGGCATTGCCGCGCAGGGCTAGATGTACCACGACCTGGTCTACTTCCAGTGGGTCATTGTCCTTCTTGATCAACTCCACCTGCCACTCGTCGACTTCGGTCAAGTTGCTCAAGATTTCGGCGCAGTCTTCCAGGTTCACCAGGGTGCCTTTGATCTTCAGTAGCTGTAGATCCTTGAGGCTGCTTTCCCGGGTCAGGTTGCTGCTGATGCGTGGGGTGGTGCGACCACAGTGTGGACAGGGCTCATATTGGATGCCGCCGCGCACCAGATCACCGGTGCGGTAACGGAAGACCGTGCTGCCCCGGCCGGTGATGGGAGTGAAGACCAGTTCGCCATCTTCTCCCTCCGGCACAACCTGGCCAGTTTTGGGATCGATGACCTCGAAGATCGCCAGGTCCGGATACAAATGGTAGCCGGAGTAGCAGTCCGTCTCCTCGGTGGGACATTCGGCAAAGGCCATACGCGCTTCGGTGAAGCCATAGGTGCCAAAGACCTTGACCTGCTTGGCACCCATCTCCGCCAGCATTTCGCGGATCTTCTCCTTCATGCCCGGGGGCACCCGCTCGGCGCCCAGCACCACGGATTTGACTGCAGACATGTCCACCCCCTCTGCCACGCCGCGGCGCAGGAGATGATAGACATAGCCGGGCACGCCAAGCAAAGCCTGCGCCCTGGTGCGACTGATGGCTCGCAGGTCACCGGAGCTGCCCATGACCTTGCCGCCACCTGTGCTCAGCACCATCATGCCGCTTTCAAAGCCAGCAGAGACCACCTGCCAAAAGGCCAGATGTGGTGCGTAGGGGAAGATGTTCACCACTCGGAATTCCGGATTCAGCCCCAGCACCTGCACCAGCCGGCGGCCGGTGTAGCGAAGGCGTTGCAAATCGTGGCTCGAGTAGAAGAAGGGCACCGGCTCCGCAGAACGTCCCGTGGTGAAGGTCATGAAGCAGGGATAGAACTCCCGGCGAATCTTCTCCTTCACCCAGTCCTTGCCTTTCATCCAGGATTGCAGCAGCAGCGGCAGCTTGCGCTGCAGGGGCCAGGCATTCTTGATGGCTGCTGCGTCCGGTTGCAGGATGAACTTCTTGAAGCGCTGCAGGTCTTCCTCGGTGGGCAGCAGGTCGGATTTGCTGGTGGCTGGCAGCCGCTGTAGATCCGCCACCGAACGGATCTGCTCTGGTCTGACCCCATGCCGGTCAAAATGGTCCTTATAGAACGGGCTGAATGGGTAGAGGTATTCCTGGACGTAGCGAGCTAGCTGCTTGTCTTGGTAGCTCCGCATCTGGCCTCTCGACCATTTCTCAACCTCTTGCCAATTTGCCATAGTGCAGTGGTGTTAACCCCAACGGTATGTTCTAGCTCCAGAATCCGGGCTGGTTTCAGGCAACTTGCCCTTTGATCCGATCTATCGACAACCAGGGGAGGGATCTTTCTCTCCCTTGTGTGCAGGTTCTGAACAACCCTTGCGGCGCAGAACATAGGAACAACGGACTTATGTCATATCCAACGGCTTTGAATGGCTCTGCCAACGGCAGCACCCCCTCCTATCGGCCCAGGACCATTCTGGTGCTGGGGGGCGGCGGCATGCGCGGTTGGGCCCATATCGGAGTGATTCGGGCCCTGGAGCGCCTGGGATTGCACGTGGATGAGGTCATTGGCACCAGCATGGGGGCGGTGATTGGTGCGCAGTACGCTGCGGGGGTGGATTCCCAGGGCATCGAAGAGGTGGCGGAAGAGTTTTCCGTGAAGGACTACTTCAAGATCAACATCCTGAAGTTCCTGGTTAAGGGCTACCGGCATGCTTCGGTCTACAAGGGCAAGGCGTTTCGCGATGCCTTGGCCAAGAACCTGCCGCAGAACACCTTCGCTGGTCTCAACATGCCCTTCTTCTGCAATGCGCTGTCGTTGACCTCGGGCACCATGCAGTACTTTGGCCTGCCCAAGGCGCCGCCGATTTCGCTGGCGGACGCGGTCTACGCCAGCGCTTGCTTGCCCGGCGTGTTTGAACCCTTGGAATTGGACGGCGACAGCTTCATCGATGGTGGCATGGCGGAGACCTTGTGCCTGAAGTTGGCCCATGCCCGCCGCCCGGATCTGATCATCGCCGTAGACCTGACCATCAAGGATCATCACAAGAAGGTTCCCTACCGTCCCACCCTGCCGCACATCCTGTTCCAGACCTATGAACTCATGGGAGTTGCCTTGAACGAGCACAACCTGCATCGCTATGCCGACAACAAGGTGGTGTTGATCAAGCCCAAGGTGGCGCACATCGGTGTGCTGGATGACCCTGACGTGAGCGAGCTGATCCGTATTGGCGAGCGCGAGGCCTTGGAAGTCCTGAGTACCCATGCCCTCACCCGTTACAGCTGTGCTGTGGATGTGGTGGAAGAAGTGGATCGCACCATTCGCGAGCCCCGGGACTATGTGCAGCTGGATGTGGACATGAATGCCTGCATCAACTGTGGCGTCTGTGCCGTCACCTGTGCGACGGACGGTTATGCGGCCCTGCCCATGGGCAATGTGGTGCGCAAACTGCACAACTACGAGTGCACCAGGGATATGGCCTGCGAGCGCAGTTGCCCTACCCGCGCCATTCGTCTGCGCAACCTCTAGCCTTCGCGATTGTCTAGGACCGGCTTCTAGGGCAAGCTAAGTCGCTGCTTATGAATACATCCTCCACAGCCATCGTTGTCGGTGCTTCTTCAGGTATCGGTGAAGCCCTGGCCCGTCGTCTCGCAGCCCAAGGTCGCAAGGTCGCCCTGCTGGCTCGCCGCACCGAAGAGATTCAACGCATTGCCCAAGAGATTGGCGGCAAGGCCTATGTCCACGACGTCTGCCAGGCAGGCGAAGTCGAGGGCCTATGGCAACAAATCGAAGCGGACCTGGGGCCGGTGGGATCCCTGTTCTATGCCGCCGGCGTCATGCCCCCCTTGCAAGAAGACGAGTATGACACCGACAAAGACCTGCAACAGGTGCAGGTGAACACCATGGGTAGCATGGCCTGGGTGAACGCCGCCAGCCGTCGCTTTGCCAGCAAAGGCAGCGGCGAGATTGTCGGCATCAGTTCGGTGGCCCAGGATCGCGGGCGTGTGGGCCGGCCGGGTTACAATGCTTCCAAGGCCGGCATGGACGTGCACCTGGAAGGGGTGCGCAACCGGCTATGGCGTCAAGGCGTGGTGGTTACCACCATCCGTCCCGGCTTCGTGCAGACTCCCATGACCGAAGGAGTGGAGGGCATGTTCTGGGTCATTTCCGCCGACCGGGCGGCGGAATTGGTCCTGCGCTCCGTCGCCAAGAAGAAGGCAGTGGCCTACATCCCAGCTCGTTGGCGTCTGGTCATGTTCATCATTCGCAACATTCCTTCCTTCATTTTCCGCAGGCTGAAAGTTTGACTTCCTGGCAAGAGGAATTGGTCCAGGGCTGGGGCATGGCGGTCTCCGGCCGCTCTCAGGTCTGCCGCCCGCAGGATGCAGAGACAGTTGCCCAGGCCATGTCGGAGGTGCAGGGCAAAGGTGGGAGCCTGGCTCTGCGTGGCTCCGGCTGCAGCTATGGCGATGCCTCCTTGAACAGCGGTGGCCACCTCCTGGACATGACCAGGATGAATCGGCTGCTGGACTTTGACGTCGAAACCGGTGTGGCCCTGGTAGAGCCTGGCGTGACCATCCGGCAGCTGTGGCGGCATGCCATTACCTTTGGTTATTGGCCGGCGGTGGTGCCGGGCACCATGGAAGTAAGTTGTGGAGGAGCGGCGGCCATGAACATCCATGGCAAGAACAACTTTGCCCTGGGCAGCTTTGGTGAACACATCCTCAGCTTCCGCCTGCTGACTCCCCAGGGCGAAATCCTGGACTGCTCCCGGCAGGAGAATGCGCAGGTCTTCCACGGGGCCATCGGCGGCTTTGGCATGCTGGGGTGCTTTTTGCAGCTGCGCCTGCAGTTGAAGAAGGTGTACTCCGGTCGCCTGCGGGTCACCGCTGTGGCGACAGCAGACTTGCAGGCCAACCTGGCCTACATGAATGAGCACAAGGACAGTGCCGACTACCTGGTGGGTTGGCTGGATTACTATGGCAAGGGCAAGGCCTTGGGTCGCGGTCTGATTCACCGCGGGGATCAGTGCAAGGCCGGCGAGGATCCGGCGGGCGAGAAGTTGCTGCAGCCCGAGTTGCAGGATGTGCCTTCAAGAATCATGGGCATCTATCCCAAGGCCTGGGCCTGGCCTGGCATGTGGTGCGTCGTCAAGGGCGGCATGCTGCGCTTCTTGAATGCTGCCAAGTTCCGCGCCGGCACCATGGAAGCCAATAAGCCGCCGTACCTGCAAACCCACGGTGCCTTCCACTTCCTGCTGGACTATGTGCCCAATTGGAAGAAGGCCTTCAGCCCCGGTGGCCTGATCCAGTTCCAACCCTTCGTGCCCGCTAATGAGGCGGCGCGGGTGTTGGGCAAGCTCATTGAGATGAGCCAGCAGCGGGGCTTCATCCCCTACCTGGGGGTGCTGAAGCGCCACCGTCCTGATCCCTTCTTGATGACCCATGCGGTGGATGGCTTTTCCATGGCCATGGACTATGCGGTGACTCAGGGGCGGCGGCAGCGGCTCTGGCATCTCTGCCGGGACATGGCCGAGGTGGTGCTGGAGGCGGGGGGGCGCTTCTACTATGCCAAGGATGCGGTATTGCAGGCATCTTCCTTCGGCCGCATCCACGGCAGCCAGGCGGAGCAGGAGTTCCGCGCCCTCAAGGCCCAGCTGGATCCCCAGGGTCTTCTGCAAACAGATCTCTCCCGGCGGCTGTTAGGCCCTTAACAAGAGAGGGGAGGCGCGGTAGACTGCCGCCGGTCCAGCCCAGGGAGGGCTAGATTCCTGCTGGAATCCTGGCAGGAAGGTATACGATGGGCCGTAATAGGTGCGGAATGAAGGCAAACCGCCAGCCTGTCGATAAAAGAGACATCGGTGCATGAGACATCGATCAACATTCAACTTAGGCGCCCTTTGGAGGAGCCCCATTTGATCCCGGCAGACGGAGTCCGGTAAGCGGGGCATGAAAAGACCGGCGAGGCCGGCAGGAACGCGAAGGTCGCGTTCGCCTGACCAAGAGTCGGGCAAGAGATAATCAGTAAGCCGTTAGGCAAGAGAAAAACAAACAACGTGACATTCAAGAAGCTCGGGCTAAGCAAGCCCATCTTGGATGGAGTCAGGGCCGCCGGATATGAGGCGCCCACCGAAATTCAACAGAACTCCATCCCTCTCGTGCTCGACGGGCACGACCTTATTTCCTGTGGCGAAACCGGATCCGGCAAGACCGCAGCCTTTGGCCTGCCCATCCTGGAAGGGATGTTGGACCTCGAACCCGGCCTGCGTGCCGTCATCCTGGTACCAACTCGCGAACTCTGCGTGCAGGTGGCAGAAAACCTGCGCTTGTATGCCAGCCACACTGACATCAAAGTTTGCACCGCCTTTGGTGGTGTGAACATGAGCATCCAAGAGTCCGCCTTCAAGCGCGGCTTGGATGTGGTGGTTGGCTGTCCTGGTCGGATGATCGATCATCTGGAGCGGGGTAACTTCGAACTGTCCAAGGTTACGACCCTGGTGCTGGACGAAGCGGACCGCATGCTGGACATGGGCTTCATGCCGCAGATCCAGAAGATCCTCATGCGCTGCCCTGATGATCGGCAGAACCTGCTGTTCTCCGCCACCATGCCGCCGGAAGTGTCGCACCTGTGCAAGGACTTCTTGCCCGACGCCAAAAAGATCCAGGTGGGTCGGCGTTCACAGGCGGCGGCCACCATCAGCCATGAATTTGTCCAGGTGAATGGCTCGGACAAGATCCGCAAACTGGAAGATGTGCTCAGCAGGGAGCGGGGTCGGGTGCTGATCTTCGTCAAGACCAAGCTGGGAGCCCAGCGTCTGGGCAACTCCCTGCGCAAAGATGGTCTGGCGGCGGATTCCATCCACGGCGACAAATCAGCCGAGTCTCGTTACACGGTGCTGCAGGCCTTCAACCGCGGCAAGATTCGTTGCCTGGTGGCCACGGACGTGGCGGCTCGCGGTATCGATGTGGACGACATCACCCTGGTGGTGAACTACGACATGCCCCGGGCAGTGGAAGACTATGTGCACCGGGTGGGCCGTACTGGCCGCGCCGGCAACAAGGGTCGCGCCCTGAGTCTGGTCACTGGGGCGGATCGGGGTGTGCATAATGCCATCCTGCACAACCTGGATGCGAAGACCGACAAGGAAGCTGGCGAAGCCTCTCAGGAAGGGGTGGCGGCGACGGAAGCACGAGAAGGTCGTGGTCGCGGTGGTGGTGGAAGAAGTGGCGGCGGCGGTCGAAACGGCGGCGGTCGCGGAGGCCCGCGCCGCAGCGGTGCCCCTGTAGGAGGTCGATCCTCCGGTGGCCGGTCTTCTGGTCGCCGATAAGAAGTAGTTTGCAGTTCTGCTGAAATAGAACAGCCCGTTGGTTCGTAGAACGGCTGTCCTATCCCTCCAGACAGAACTCATGGAACCCTACTTCTTATACTTCGCTCTCATTGTCCCCTTTGCCCTGCTGGCCATGTGGGCCAGCAGCCGGGTCAAAGGCACCTTCCACAAGTACAGCAAGGTGGCCATTCGCAGTGGCTACTCCGGTGCCGATGCGGCCCGAGCCATCCTGCAGGGCGCCGGCATTCATGACGTACAGATCCAACCGGTGCCGGGCATGCTTTCCGACCACTATGATCCGCGGCGCAAGGTGGTCTGCCTCTCCGGCGAGATCCTGAACGGCCGCTCGGTGGCGGCGGTGGCGGTGGCGGCACACGAAGTGGGTCACGCCATCCAGCACGCCCAGGCCTATGCGCCCATGGCCTGGCGCGCCTCCCTGGTGCCAGTGGTCAGCCTTAGCAATCGGTTGGCTTTTCCCATGATCCTTGTTGGCATCCTTGTCAGCACATTGTCGCCTTTGGCATGGATCGGGGTGGCTGCATTTGGCGCTGCGGTCCTGTTCCACCTGGTGACCCTGCCGGTGGAATACGACGCCTCTTTTCGGGCGATGAAGATCCTGGAAGGTTCGGGCATTGTGGCTGCGGACGAAATGCCCGGTGTGCGCAAGACGCTGTACGCCGCCGGCTTCACCTATGTGGCCGCCACTCTGGTGGCCGCCGCCCAGCTGCTTTACTTCGTGATGATGGTGATGGGTTCCAGTCGCGACTAGAGTCGCGGTCTTGTTTCCTCAACATGACCCGGCGAAACTACTGCGCATGGGGTTCCTATCTATGAGGCAGAGTTGCTAGTTTCCATCTGGTGGGTGGAGATCCTGGCTGTTGGAATCCTGCCGGCCTTGGCCTTGGGTTGGTTTTTAAAACTGGGGAGGGATCGGGTAAGTGACAACCCACGCGGCCCAGGGCACATGTTGGAACTGCGTTTGGGTTTGAAGCTCATTGCTCTCTACTCTCTTTTGGTCATGGTCCCGGTGGTGGTAGTGGTTGGCATGGAAAAGGTCGGCCCAGACTTTTTCATGGCAGTCCTGGCATTTGCCGTCTTAGGGCTCGTTGCTCTCTTCATGCTGCGGGAGAAGATTCTGGTGGATGAAGATGGGTTGACCCGCATTCCGCCTTTTGGTTCCGAACTGAACATCCCCTGGTCGGCAGTAGAACATGTGCGTCTGGCCAAGCCCGACAAGCATCTACACAAGAAGGCGCCCGTGAATAGACCCCTGAAGATCACTGCCCGGGATGGACGTGGCTTTACGATTCACGGCTACATTGCTGGTACCCAGGTGCTGAAAGAATACTGCCAGCGTCACCTGCAACCCCTGCAGTACCGGCAGGCCTTCAGTTCCCTGGTGCGCCGGCAGTAGGATGGGAACAACGGTGAGGTAGACAAGATCGCTAGTTCACAGCAGCCATGCCATGGCGCTGGGGGCTAAGGGGTCAATGCCATGGAGATTGCGCGTCGATCCATAGGTCGTGCTGCCTATCAACATCAAACCCATTCGCTTCCTTGGCATTCTTGCTGGGATCATTGTTGTGGCAGTGGTCGCAGGTCTGACCTTCAAGATCAGGGTTGACCAGCATTGGACTGCAATGCAGACCTGGGCGGAGGAGCAGCGTCTGGCATGGGAACATAGAAAATTCCAACGCAGTCCCTTGTGGGGCGAGTCACTGCCGGGCAATGCCTGGGAGGCTTATGATCAGGCCTTTGCAGCTTGTGCTGATCATGTTGACGATGGTGCCGGCGGCATCCTCAACCAACTCATCAACAGGCAGGCGCAGGTTTCGCAAGAGGAGCAGGCTGCCATACTGAAACGGTGGAGTGAGCCTTTGCAGCTGTTGCAAGCAGGCGCTCACTGTTCAGATAATCGCCGGGCCGTTGTCTGGGAAAACGGTTTCAGCAACGTGATGATTCATAACCTTTTGACTGCTAGAAGCCTGTCCAATGCGGCCCACTATCAGGCCCTGGTGCATCTAGAAGCTGGCCGTGGCGCTGCAGCAGTGCAGATTCTCCTGGATGCGGCAACCATGGGGGCTGACTTCACCCATGCGCCCCTCCTCATTGAGGAGATGATTGGCATTGCTCTTGTCGCAATCCCAATTCATGCCTTGGAGTCTGAATTTCTGGACGGTCTCAATTCCGAAGCGCTGGAATTGTTGGCTTCAGGTCTGGCCAAATTGGATGATCACTTCACCCTGATATCGGAGAATGCGTTTTATGAAGTTCTTCTCCTTGCTTACCACAAAGTTGGGGCTGAAGAAGATGACGAATGGGACGAATTGCCAACTGCTCGCTATGGCTTTTCCAAACGCTTGATGAAGGCCCTATGTGTCCAGGAGCTTCGCAATGCTTACCAGGATCTGGCAAGCAAGCGAAATCTGTCCTGGTCCGATCGGCAAGACTACATCCAGCGAAGGGGCGAAATTGTGGCGCAAAGTGACAACCCAATGACCGGGATGTTTATTGCTCCCGCATCTTTGATCTCAGTTGAGCAGATCAAACGGCAGACTGTGGCCAAGCTGCGGATGCTGCGCATGGAGGTTGACCATCGCCTAGGACGTCAGGTCGTGCCTCTGCCCGATCCTCTGGGTGATGCGGACCTGACCTTCGCTGTGCATGAGGATGGCATCCGCATCAACAGCGCCGGAAAGATGGGGAATCGCCCCCTACAGCGGCCCATGCCACCGCGCTAGTTTGCCGCTGGGGAATAAGGGTGGGCGCTGGGATGAGCAGGGGATTACCCTTTGCGATTCCATCGGTACCGCCCTGTAAGAAGTGGCTGCAGCGACACTCCTCTCCCTACAGCCATGGACGCCGGCAAAGATTTGCATGTCGATTTCGCCAACTAGTTCACAGCCAACGATCCCCACCCTGGCAGATATCCGTGCGGCCCATGCGCGTATCCAGGAGCACATTCACCAGACCTCGGTGCTGACCAGCGGCAGCATGGATGCGTTGTTGGGGGCCAGGTTCTTCTTCAAGTGCGAGAACTTCCAGAAGGTGGGCGCCTTCAAGTTCCGCGGTGCCTGCAATGCTGTGCTCAGTTTGGATCAAGCCAGCCTGCAGCGTGGGGTAGCCACCCATTCCTCCGGCAACCACGCTGCCGCCTTGTCCTTGGCCGCAAGGATACAAGGCGTGCCGGCATACATCGTCATGCCGGAGAATGCGCCGGCGGTGAAGAAGCAGGCGGTGGCGGGCTATGGAGCCAAGATCACTTTTTGTGAATCCACTTTACAGGCCAGGGAAGCGAACTTGGCGGCAGTGGTGGCCGAGACCGGTGCCATCTTCATTCCTCCCTATGATGACCGGCGCATCATCTGCGGTCAGGGCACGGCGGCCTTGGAGCTTTTGCAACAAGTGAAGAAGGAAGGTGAAGACTTGGACATGGTCCTGGCACCAGTAGGCGGCGGTGGCTTGTTGAGCGGCAGCGCCTGTGCGAGCAAGGGAGTCGATGCGGGTATCAAGGTGTACGGCTGTGAGCCCGCCGGTGCGGATGACGCGCACCGTTCCTTCAAGGCTGGTCAGTTGCTGCCATCAACGAATCCCAAGACCATTGCCGATGGCTTGCTGACTTCTCTGAGTGAATTGACCTTCGGCATCATCCAGGCCCGGGCGGACGACATCGTCACTGCCGAGGAGGCATCCATCATCCAAGCCATGCGTATGATCTGGGAGCGGATGAAGATTGTAATCGAGCCATCGTCGGCGTTACCCCTGGCTGTTTTGCTGGAGCAGAAGTTGGACTTTTCCGGCAAGCGGGTAGGGATCATCCTGTCCGGCGGCAATGTGGACCTGTCTCGCCTACCGTTCTAGGCGGGGTTGAAACTTTGGTCTACCAGCCGCTGCGCTCGCTTTCGCGAGTGATCCTCTCGGCCGCAGAGAACACCACGATGGACAGTAGGTCAAAGACGCTTACATAGCCACAGAATATTGCGAAGAGGATGCCGATAACGAAGCTGATGAGGGGTCCGGTAAATCTGTTTGCTTTGGTGATGTGCCAAAGGAAACCAACTGCTGCGCCAACACCCGTGGCCAGCAGAATGCCCATGAAGTGGAAGCCGAAGAAGAATCCCTGATCCAAGAGTTGCGCCAGCAAGAAGATCACAGCGCCGCCCAGCAAGTCCTGCTTTAGCCGGGTTTGTTGATTCCTTGCCCACATGGCATCTTGCTCAGCTTGCTTCTGCCAGTCCTTGCGGACGGTTTCCTTGACGCCCTCCGGCAGGCGAGCGAACTCGTCATTGTGTTCTCTAGGATCGACTTGTGGAAGTTGGCTGGTGAGTTCTCTCATGCGTTTGGCTGTCCTTGTCATGGCGATGCAGGCCATGGCTTGGCTTGTTGAACTCTTTAGGTATCGGAATGCATGGGTTTGCTGCCTGAGCCCGGAATGATGCAATTGGCTGAACTCCTCTTGCAGGACACGAGAGTGCGTTGGTAAGGGATGGTTACCTGCTAATTCAAGTCAGGCTCCGCTTGCAAAGTTGGATCAGTGAAACACCTTCGTTTCTCCATGTCTGCGACCCTCGACATCACCAGGCCGCATGTAAGCCGTTTCTTTGAGGGTGAAATGCGTGTGCAGGCGAGGGCGTTGAACCAGAACATTGTCAGCGCAGAGTTCTTTTAAGGTGCGCTTCACCTTGGCGTATTCGAGCTTGGGAAAATTTGGGTAGCGGGCAACAACCATGCGTTCCAGAACTATGGATGCAGTCCAAATGATGCGTCGCCGATTCTTTGGATCTTTGATGCATTCCATGATCCGACTGCGGGAAAAGAGTTCAGAGTTCACCCAGTTCTCCTTTGGTTAGAGAAATGTGGATGGTCGTAAGTTGAATGCGGTAAATCGTACATGCTTGCAAAATGCTTTCGTTTCGCTATGCTAGGAAACTGCTTTGTGCGGGTGCTGGCGCGCTAAGATCCCCAAAGATAATGCGCTAGCAAAGGAAGAGAGCTGTTTTTGAGAATATCTGCCAACGCAAACGTTAGCAGTTCAAAGTCAGTGCGAGGACCCTGTCCTTTTCCCATGCACCTAACCATGAACCATGCCAAGCACTGGCATGCTGTCCTGCAACCCCTCGGGACAATTTCTGGGTCAAACTGGCCCGGCAAGTCAAACTAGGGAGCAGATCACCGCAAGGGTTGGCGGTTGGCGACTAGCCGACGCGTTTCTCTTGTATCCGTTTTCAATAGGGCCATATTGGCCCGGCAGCACCCTGCTTTCGTGCTGGTTTTTACCCCCAGGCCTATGGAATCCATCTACTTCTACTGTGCTGCCATTGGTGGTGGCGTCCTGATCCTGCAGACTCTGCTGTTGATCTTTGTCGGTGGCGACATGGACGGCGACATGGATGCGGACTTTGGCGATGCCAGTGATGCTCTGGATGGCGCGGGGGAATCCAGTGGCGGCCTGGCCGCCGACGCTGCCGACGCCGCTGATCTCGCGGATTCCAGCGACAGCATCCTGAAGGTGTTGTCCTTAAAGACCGTGGTCGCCTTCCTGACCTTCTTTGGCTTGACCGGGCTGGCTTGCATTGAAGCGGAGATGGACAACAACTGGACCATTGTCATTTCCTTCGCTGCAGGATCCGTCGCGGTCTTCATCGTCGCCTACCTCATGCGGGGTCTGTCGGAGTTGCACTCCTCAGGAAATATGAATCTCAAGAATGCCGTGAACTGTCGGGGGCAGGTCTACCTGCGCATCCCCGGTAAGTTTGCCGGCGAGGGCAAAGTCACCTTGACGGTGCAAGGTCGCAAGATCACCCGCAAGGCTGTGACCTCGGGGCCGGAGATCCCCACCGGTGCTGCTATCCGTGTAACCGGACTGAGCGGCACTGAAATATTGGAAGTAACTTCACTGGTGGAACAATAAGGAGAGAACCATGCTTACTACGTCTTTGTCAGTCGCGTCTGTGTTGATGCAATCTCCGTCTGGGTTGAAAAACACCGACGGACAGAATGCTTTTCTACTGCTGCTTATCGGCGCCGGTATCCTCATTCTCTTCGGCTTGTTCATGGTGGTGGCCAAGCGCTACAAGCGCTGCCCCTCCAACAAGGTATTGGTGATCTTTGGCCGCATCAAACAGGGTGAGTCTTCTCGCTGTTTGCATGGTGGTGGCGCCTTTGTCTGGCCGCTGATTCAGGACTACGACTACCTGTCTCTGGATCCCATTCAGATTGAAGTGCCCCTCAAGGGAGCGCTGTCCATTGAGAACATTCGGGTGAATGTGCCCTCTGTGTTCACCGTCGCCATCGGCACCGAACGGGGTGTCATGCAAAACGCCGCTGTGCGTTTGCTGGCCTTGAAGACCGGTGAGATCATGAAGCAGGCGGAAGACATCATCTTTGGTCAGCTGCGCCAGGTGATCGCCTCCATGGGCATCGAGGACATCAACCGCGACCGGGACAAGTTCCTGGAGAACATCCAGACATCCCTGGAAGGTGAGTTGGAAAAGATTGGCCTGGTGCTGATCAACGTGAACATCACTGACATCACTGATGAGTCCGGCTACATCGAGGCCATCGGACGCAAGGCAGCGTCCACCGCGGTGCAGCAGGCAGAGATTGACGTGGCAGTACAGCAGAAGAAGGGTGCTATCGGTGTGGCGGAAGCCAACCGGGAACGCGCCGTGCAGGTGGCACAGGCGGAAAAGGTGCGGGACATTGGCACCAAGGAAGCGGACCGTGACCGGACGGTGGAAGTGGCTTCCTTGCAGCGGGACACCGTCATTGGTGAGCAGACTGCTGCATTTGATCAGGAGTCCCAGGTCAAGGAGGCGGAGCGCGGCATGCGTATTGCCGTGGCCAATGCGGACGCCAAGGCAGTGGCCGGTGAGAACCTTTCCAAGGCGGATATTGCTGATGCCAATGCAACCCTCAGGGTGAAGCAGGCCGAGGCATACCAGTTGGGTGAGACGCGGCATCGGGAAGCGGAAGCTGCGGTGTTGGAAGCTCAGTACGAAGCGCAGACCCGGGCGGCGGAAGCCATGGGGCGCAAGGTGGAACAGGAGAAGCGGGCCGAGTTGGAAGCAGTGGCCAAGGCTGCCAAGGCCAAGCAAATCGTGGACGCCGAAGCCGACGCGCAGGAAGTTCGTATTGCTGCGGATGCCGCAGCGGCGGCGACCTATGCCAAGTTGGAAGCGCAAGCTCGCGGTGAGTACGAAATCCTGGCGAAGAAGGCCGAAGGTCTGGAACGCATCGTCAAGGGTTGTGGTGGTTCACAGGAAGCCTTCCAACTGCTCATGCTGGAGCACCTGGAACAGCTTTCGGAAACTGCAGCCAAGGCTATCTCCAACATCAAGTTCGACAAGATCGTGGTCTGGGATGGTTCAAAGGGCGATTCCACTGCCGGCTTCTTGCAGAACCTGGGCCGTTCCCTGCCACCCATGCTCAACATGATGAAGGACGTGGGCGGCGTCGAGATGCCCGAGTTCTTCGGCAAGTTGGTGGATGACAAGGCGAATGCCAAGGCGAAGGTGAAGACTGCCAAGGCAGAGGAGGTCGTAGCCAAGCCTCATGCGGCCAAGTCGGAGTCGGGCCAAGTCGCAGTCTCCCAAGCAGCAGCCTCCCAGCCAACAGGGCGGCGGACAGGGGCCAGCCGACCGCAGCTAGGAACTGGCGGGGCGAGGATTGGGTCCGTTGCGCGAGGAAAACCTTGCGCGCTCCTCGCCCCTTTGCTGAGCTATGGGGTTGGAATGTTCTTCATCTTCAACCCCTAGCAAACAGCTCGCCATGACCTACCCAAACAAACCTGCGGCCAAATTCCATCTCACCATCCTTGCCTGCTGCCTCTTCGCTGTTCCCGGCTTTAGCCAGACTCGGGAGAAGAAGCCTAGTGCGAAGAACTTCCCTACCTTGATCAATGAAAGCTTGATGGAGTTTGAGGGGAAGAAATTCAGCCTCTCCTAAAGGAGGTGTAGGTCATGCCGGGTGCTGATTTCGTCTGGGGACCTTGTATTCGCAAAGGAGAACGCGGATAGCTGCATCTGAAACTCGGTGGGTTCCCGGTACAGGTTGTAGGCCCTCTTTGAGGATGTGGCAGAGTGCCAAGCCGCCCTGGCGGTTTGGCATCTAAGGAAAGGGCCGTGAGCCGTAGGGGCAGTCAAGGCTGGCCGTAGGCCACGAGCGGAGCGAGCTTGGCCTTTATGGCACCGAGGCTTGCGGCACAGAGCTGGGGAAAGCTGTTTGCGTTGAGCCAAGCGTACATAGAAATTGCGCACTGACTGCGTCGAGCATGTTTGATCGCTCTCGACGCAATGGACTTAGTTTTACGCAAGGTCGCATCAGTGCGCGTCACCACCCTACTCAACAAGCTCCTCAATCTCCAGGGGCTCCGGGTCACCGGAGCCCAATTTCAAGACGGCGAGATGATTCTCAGTGTCCACCGACGATTCCAGCTTCTGACCTGCCCACACTGTGGCAAGCGCAAGCGTGGCCGAGAATCCAAACGAAAGCGGCGATGGCGACACTTGGGCATCTGGGGCCATGAGGTTTACTTGGAGGGTGAAATACGGCGTTTACGGTGCAAGAAATGCAATGTGGTTGTGACCGAGGCGGTCCCCTGGGCCAGGCATGGCAGTGACTTTACCAAGCCCTTTGAGGATGTGGTCGCCCTGCTGGCGCAGCAAACAAACGTAACAGCCGTCGCCAGGCTGACTGGGATTTCGTGGGTGACCGTAGGAGCAATCGCTGAGCGTGTCGTCAGCGAGAACCTTGACCCAAACCGCTTTGATGGTCTGCGCCGCATTGCTGTGGACGAAATCAGCTTCCGCAAGCGACACCGCTACCTGACGGTGGTCACCGACCACGACAAGAGAAGGGTAATCTGGGTCGCCGAAGGCAAGAGTGCTGATGTGTTCAAGAGATTTTTCACCGAAATCGGTGCTGATGCTTGCGAGCACATCGAAATTGCCACCATGGACATGTCGGCTGCCTACCGAAAGGCGGCAGCGGAAAATCTTCCAAATGCACAGATCGTCTTTGATCACTTCCACATTGCCAAGTTGGCCAACGAAGCTCTCAACGAGGTCCGGCGTGAACTCATGCGCAATGCCGACAATCCCGATGCCAAGAAGGCAATCAAGGGAACGATGTGGGCACTCCTTCACCGCCAAGATAACACCACCGAAAAGCACATGGGCATCATCGGTCATCTTCGCCCGGAGCAACCACTTGGGCGCGCCTACTTGCTCAAGGAGACTCTGCTCGACATCCTGCGAGGCAGCATCAAAGAGTCAGAGCTTGCTCTTGATGGTTGGATGGCCTGGGCTTCACGCTCCCGACTCAAGCCATTCGTCAAACTCGGCAAAACGATCCGCAAACACCTTGGCGGGATCCTGGCTCTCTTCAAAGAACGATTCACCAATGGCCTGGCGGAAGGCATGAACAACAAAATTCGCCTCCTCAGCCATCGCGCCTATGGCTTCCACAGCGCAGCCCCTTTGATTGCTACCATCTTCCTCTGCTGTGGTGGGGTCAGGCTTCCTGACCTACAACTGCTTTAGGAGAACCGAAATTCAGCTCTGCCATCAGCAAGCTGCAGGAGGCCATCCGCATTGCCAAGGAGGAGCTGAAGAAGGCTCTCATCGCAGCAATGCCCAACCCTGAGGGTTTCACCGTAAAGAAGCCACGGAGGAACAGGAACGCGGGGAATCCTTTTGCAAAAAACCTGCTCGGTAGCATTGCCGACCCTATTGAGCACACCCTCAATGGGGCCGATGGCAAGAGTATCAAGATCTCATGTGTGATGGATTCGCCATTGATCCAGATGCTGAATATGACTTTTGGTCTTGCTGAGAGCAACCCGGATCAGGAAGCCATTGGCTACAATGAGCAAAAGGGTATGCTGGAGAAGAAGGGTGACAATGGCTTCAACTTGCAAATCATTCTCTGGGGCAAGCACCTGATCACTATAGTTACCAAGGGAATCAGCGAAGAGGATCTGTTCAAGTGGTTCAACCAGGAATGGGTGGACAAGATTGCTGCCCTGCTAGGGAAGTAATCATTCGGGCAGTGACAGGGTGAGCACCTGGGTCATGACGCCGTATCTTTGATCTGCGTCATTGAGCAGGCCGCCCTGCAAGTAGATCTTGCTAGGCAACTTGTCCTCGGGCCAGGGAAAGACTTGGCGAGCAAGCAGCTGGCCATGTTTGTCCACCTGCTTGCTAAATCCCAGCAGCTCCAACTTGTCAAAACGGAAGAGCCCGGGCAATTTTGGCAGCAGGCCGTCAGGAGATGCGGCCAGGTGAAAGGAGCCGAACTGGGTTTGCACCGGCTGCGGCCGCAGCTTGGTGGACAGCCAAAACATGGTGCCCCAGCCAGGTGGGCCAGCCATTTCCACCTCCAGCACCAGGTTATTGCCCTCTTTACTCAGAGTGGCCCGAAGTTCCACTGGCAGTACCCGCAGCGGTTCTTCTGCCGTATGCCAGCCAGTCTCTGTCAGGAAGCGCAGGGCCTGGTCGCCGGGAAGCAGGTAGGGCGGCAGTTGCAGCAGCAGGCCATCCTTGTTGCTTTGCACATCGGGTATCCACTGCTCACCCAGCTCTACCCGTTGCAGCCAGGCTGCGGGCAGTTCTTGCTGCAGGTGTACCTGTAGCGCAGTGCTCTCGAGGCAAGAGACCTGAACCGGCGAAATTGTGGCGTCCGCCAAAGGCCCCTTCTCCGGGTCACCGCCAGCTTGGCTGTGTTGGATCGAAGTAACCCGGGGGATCAACTTCTGCTGTAGGGCTTGGGCCAGGAATTCGTGGCCAAGATTGTCCGGGTGTACCCAATCCAGGAAACCCAGAGGTTCCTCCTGTGGCCATGGGTAGGCGTCGATGCAGGTTGCGAACTCGTCATTGCCTTCCAACATCGCCACGCCATTTTCCTGCATGGTCTGGCGGGTGCTTTGGCGGTAATCCTTGGCAATGGGAAACTCAACCAAGGTCTTGGCGGGCAGGGGAGGGATCACACAGAGAACATGGGAGCCCAGGGCGCGAGCTTGTTCCACCATGGCCACCAGGTTGCTGCGGTATTCGGCAATGGGCACCCGGCGGCCATCCGGTGCCTTGCCTCCTCTGAAAGCCTCCTTGTAGGCTTCCCGAGTTTCTTCAGTGGAGGCGGCGGCCTTGCTGGTGGCCTTGCGATAGAGAGCTGTCAGTCGCAGCGAATGCAAGATGCTGCCGGACTCCATGGGTTCGCTGCGCTGGGCGTCAGTCATGCCGATGGCCGGCACGAAGTCATTCCAAACACCACAGTACAGGATGGTGACATCTGGCTTGATCTGTGCACCGTACTCCCGCAAGAAGATCTTGTTCTGGTGGGTGCTGTAGCCAGGCAGCGCCCCCAGAAAGCAGGAGACATCCCGCTGCGGCAGCATTTGTTGCAGTTTGTTTTCCAGCCGCGGTCCATAGGCCTGTTCGTGCCGGACCCCGAAACCAAAGGTGCATGAGTCGCCAAGGCAAAGGATGCGCAGTTCCCGTTCGTTCTTCTTGCTAATGGGCCAAGGCCCGCGGAATCCATGGGTATTGACTGCATAGGTGTCCCGGTCCTGGCGCAGGCGCCAGAACAGCAGGGGGTCTTGCGCAAACAGGTCCCTGTTGTCCAGCTCCGGTCCCATGAAGTGAAAGCTGGCGTCGCGGGGGAGGTCTAGAACTCTGAGTGCTACTTCCGCCAGACCGAGGCAGAAGCAAACCGTCAACAGGGCCAGGCAAAGGCGAGCCATGAGGCTGCGCTTGCGACTTTGGGCTTTTGGAGAGTCTGCAGTTGGCATCTTCGAAGAAACAGGCAGCCGGGAAAACCTGCGGCTGTTGAATCCATGTTGCTTGTCTTCTCAACCATTGCCCATACCTTGGGGGGGAACTTATGGATTATTTAAAGAAAATCCTCGAAGCGCTGCCTGAGTTTCTGCCGGTTCTCGCAGCCATAGCTGTCTGCACCTTGGCTTTGTGGTTGGCTCATAGGTTTTTGGTGCATCCCAAGCTGCAGGTGGCGCAGAGCGAAAAGCTATCCAGGCAATTGCTCATGTTGGCGCTCACCGCCGCGGCCATCGTCAGCATCATCTTGACTTTGCCTATTGATGGTGAAATGAAGGGTCAGTTGGTGGGTCTGCTGGGCTTGATCCTTACTGCGGTCATCGCTCTATCTTCCACCACCTTCGTGGCCAACATCATGGCGGGCATGATGCTGCGCAGCGTGCGCAGCTTTCGCACCGGTGACTTCATTCGCATTGGTGATGAATTCGGTCGCGTCACTGAGCGGGGTCTGTTCCATATTGAGATTCAGACGGAGGATCGGGACCTCACCACCCTGCCCAACATGTACCTGGTGTCTCAGCCGGTGACGGTAGTGCGGGCTTCGGGCACCATCATCTCCACGACCCTGTCTTTGGGTTACGGCGTTTCCCATGCCCAGGTGGAACCCCTGTTGGAAGAGGCAGCGCGGGAAGCGGGCCTCACCGATCCATTCGTGCAAGTTACGGAGTTGGGCAACTACGCGGTGACCTATCGGGTGGCTGGCATCTCGGATCAGGTGAAGCATTTGTTGACCACCCGCTCGCTGCTGCGGCGCGAGGTGTTGGACAACCTGCACAACGCGGGTATCGAGATTGCTTCGCCCACCATCATGGACCAACGCCCACTGCCGGAAGATGCGCCCATCGTGCCCAGCGAAAATCCGAAGCGGAAGAAGCGTGCTCCCGACGCCACGCCGGAAGGGGTGATCTTCGACAAGGCCGACAAGGCAGAGAAGGTTGAGCTCTTGCGGGAGGAACGAGAGAAGCTGTTGGCGAAAGCCAAGGCCTTGGAGGAGGAGAAGCCGCAGCCCAAGGAGCGGATTTCAGCCTTGAAGAAGCGAGCCGAAGAGTTGGCGAAGAAGCTGCAGAGCGATGAGGGGCAGTTGGAGGACTAGAGGCAGGACTTGATTACATAGTCGATACCTCCTCGGACATTCTCTCGGCGGGACTCCGTGCTACACTGGCCCGCCGTCATGAAAGTGTGGAAGACGCGAACCTCGATGCATGGGAAGATTCTGTTCCTCTTGGGCTTGGTCCTGCTTGTTGGTTTGGCAGTGGTTGCCATTCGCTCCAGCTGGGCATTGCCCGAAGGGGCTTTGGGGACGGCACACCAGCTATTGCATGAGCAGGATGATCTACTTGCTGCTGAGGCTTTGCACGCCGAGGCATCAGGGACAGCGCAAGCTCCTGCTGATAAAGCTCGGCGTCAAGAATTGTCCAAGAATGCTGCAGGGGATAGCAAAAGCTTCTACTTCATCACTGGTCGTTGTGTGGCGGCGGAGGATGGTTTGCCCTTGCCAGGTTGCAAGGTGGTTCTAAACGATCGCTGGAACTTGAAGTTGAATCTGGACGCCATTCCCCTGCATTTTCCCCAGACCGTTAGTGATGAGCATGGTTTCTTCCGTCTGGAGCTACAGTGGGAAAAACATCGGCATCCGCCGTTGGTCTTCTTTGCCCCACACCGGGTCACGTTGGCGATCAATTCATGGAAAGTCGATGAACGTGAGCAATGGGAATTGGGGGATGTGGCATTGCCACTTGGCTCCAGAGTTCGACTTCAAATTTTGGACCAAGGCAGCCTGCCGGTTCGGGGAGTGCAAGTCACTCTCATATATCAGGGTGATCTTGCGCCGCTCGTTAAATCCAAAGCAGAGCCCTTGAGAACCATTCAGGATTTCAGCGATGCTGCCGGAGTCGTACACTTTGGCCAGAATAGTTTGTCCCCAGGGGACTGGAAGATTCGTGTCTCCGAGTTTCAGCCGCCGAAAGAGTTTCCTGCGCTTAGCATCCTTCCCGGGCAGAAATCGGTAGAGCGCACTCTTGTGTTGGAAGTGCCATCCAAAGACATCGTTGCTGGGGTGATCATGGATGAAGAAGGAAAGCCAATGGCTGGTCGAACTTTGCAGGTTTCATGTCAGCGCGCCAGGCGCCTCCGTCCTGGCTCGAACACCATTTACATGTCTACCAAAATTCTTGCAGACGGGTTCTTTCGAGTGCAGCGCAGCGGCGAGAAGGAGCCGCAAAGTTTGCATGTTGTGGACCAGCCGGAATATGAAGAGTTGCACTTTCCTGGTCCTCTGCCCTGGGGGCGGACAGACCTGCATTTGGTCATGCACAAGAAGGCAAGGCCGGATCCCCAGTTCCACTTGCGGGTATTGGAGGCATCAACCGGCAAGCCAGTGTTGGGCTATGGCCTGCGATTCTATGCTTCACCCTGGACTTCAAGTCCGTTGCAACGTCCTCAAGCTGAAGCTGCTGCCAAGAAAGTGATATTGCATGGCCGCCATGAGGATGGACGTGTGAGTCTGGCTTGCTTGCCGGAATACTCCCATGCCTTGACCATATATCCACATAAGAAAAACCTGGCTTGCAACGGCATTGCTTTTGTAGATACAGCTGCGTCTGGAGATACGGACTTCACCTTGTTGCTTTTTCCCAAGGTGAAGCAGTCGGTGCGATTGCTTCACACAGATGGGCAGCCCGTTGTTGGCTGTGAAGTGCAGTTGCTGCGATGGATGTCCAGAAATACAGGCGGGCCAAGCATCAATGCTATGCTGCACGGATTCATCGTTCCTGTTGAGTATGCTTATCTGCCCAGTAGGCGAACTAAGGGATGGCCCAATTATTTGTCTACTATCTTGTTGCAGTATGATCGAGGGCTTACGGACCACGAGGGTAGGGTGCAATTGTCGGGTCCTGGGGACGGCCAGGCTCTATTGCTGTGGGCGCAGAGTGAGGATATGCAGCCTGCACTAGAAGAAGGGGTGCTGTTGCAGGATGGCGCGGCGGAACGGGTGATGACCGTTGTTTCCTCTGCGAAGCTATCCATTCAGTTACATCCCAATGAACATTGGCAACGCATTGTCAATGCCGTGGGATGGGAAGCCGAATCCAGGCAGGCTGCGATTGCGCAGTGCAAAGACCGGCAGATATGTTCCCAATTTGGTTGGTGAGGGTGAGGTGTCCAAAGGAGGGAGTATTCAGGTCAGCAGTCTGCCACCTGGGACTTATGACATAGAACTGAGCTTGCGACTGCCACCGACCTACATCGAGCAGCGGGTGATTCTTGATGGGCCCTGGGAGGTGCAGGCAGGGCAAAAACGCAGCGTGGAGTTGGATATCAGTCACTTGGTTCCTGTGAATCTAACTGGGGAGGCAATGCTCAATGGGCGGCCTCTGGCCGAGGGAGAATTCATCCTGCGACGTTGTCAGCCAGCGGCTTCTCGAAGGGAGAAACCTAGAGGAATGAGAACGCGGCTGGTTGACTTGAAACTGAAGACCGATGCTCAAGGTGCTTTCAGCATGGAGAATGCTGTACCCGGCGAATATGAGGCCGTCTTGCGGGTCGCGCGCTCCGGTCCTGTCAGGGAGATCGTTGCGGTGGACAAAGTTGTATTGCTGCCCGGCGAGAGTCGTCATGTCCTGTTTGTCTTCACCAAGACCCGAGCCCGGATTCGGATTCTATCTGCAGATGGAAAGCAAGCCCTGGTCAACCGCCGGGTTTCCTGGAGAGTGAAGGGGATCTTTTTCTACCAACCGTTCAAGGATCCTACTGACGACCAAGGCCTGCTTGATATTCCGGTGCTGCCTGCTGGGGAGTTGGAGTTCCAGCTCATGCCAGTTCCAGGTAAGAGCAATAGTGTTCCCTTGGGCATGTTGATTGTGCCTGTGGGCCAGGCGGACTTCACCGCGGAGCTGCGGGCGCCGGCAGAGGAAGGCAAGTGAGGTCAAAGCTTGGACAACCATCCTCTGCCAACGAGGGACGTCATGATGAATAGGAGAGTCCTGCTGCTGTTGGCTTTGTTCCTGTGCTTGGGTTTGACTGTTGTGGTCATTCGTTCCAGCGGGACTTTTCCAGAAGGAGCTTTGGAGACGTTGCCGCAGAATGCACAGGAACAAGAGGCTTCTCTTTCGGCTGAGGCTTTGCTAGCTGAGAAATCTGCGGAAGAGCAACTTGTCACAACGAAGGGTCATCGACAAAGGATCGACAAGGATGAGAAACCGGCAATAGATCCGAAACATTTCTACCTCCTCCACGGCCGGTGCATTGCGGCAGAGACGGGTTTCCCCTTGTCGAACTGCAAGGTGTTGCTCAATGTCAATCAATCTGTCTTGCGTGACCCGGAGAACATTCCCAGTTGGGTTCAGCATGCTGTCAGTGATGATAAAGGCAAGTTCAGTCTGCGCCTGCGCAAGTACTCGAATCCACGATTGATTCTATATGCGAAGGGCAGAGCCATCCTGGTTGCAATGCCCGGCAAGGTTCGGGAGCTCAGTGAGTTGGATATTGGTGATTTGTTCTTTCGCTAGGGGCTCGCGTGCAGATTCAAATTGTGGACCAAGAGAATCAAGCTGTCCGCGGGTTAAACATGTCCTTGAATGCCGAGCTGCCGGATGCGCGGCGTAGAGGGTTGGTGGTCGTGCCTTGGGCCAGGCTCAACTTCAGCAGTGATGCCAATGGCTTGGTGGACTCCGGATCACTTTGCCTGGCGGCGGGGGAATGGGTGTTGGCGGTTTCTGAATTCAAACCAGCGCAGGAGCAGGTCTTGAAAATTTCAGCGAACCAAACCTTGGCAACGAAAACGCTGATATTGCAGGTTCCCCATGCGGACTTGATTGAGGGTGTGCTGCAGAGCGAAGGTGGTCAGGCTTTGGGCAAGCAAACCATGCAGCTTTCCTATGATGACTTACAGGGAAGGCGCGTCTTCTATGTCGAGCACACTTTGGCAGATGGCTTTTTCCGTTTGCAACGTAGAGGCAAGCTAGTGCCAAAGGAATTGCATGTGGTGGATATCCCTGATTATCAGGATCTACATCTACCCGGTCCTTTGCCTTGGGGTCGATCCGATCTGCGATTGGTAATGCAGAAGATGCGAGGGCCTGAATCCAAGCTTCACTTGCAAGTCGTGGCCGCAGAGACCGGTCATCCGGTGGAGCAATATGGTCTGCGTTTTTATATCTCTCCCTGGCGCGATGATCCCCTGCAGCGTCCCCATGCAGAGGGCGCCGGCGAAAAGGTGATTTTACAGGGTAGGCATGAAGCAGGGCAGGTGGACCTTCCTTGTCTACTTGGATCGACTTATGCCTTGACCGTTTACCCCGAGGACAAGAGTCTGGCATGCAATGGTATTGCTTTTGTGGACACCGCTGCCACAGGCGATACTCAATTCACCCTACAGCTCTATCCCCTGGTGTCGCAGTCGGTGCGAGTGCTGCATGGCGATGGCCGACCGGTATCTGGCTGCAAAGTGCAATTGCTCCGTCAGGTGGTTGAGATTCCTGACGGTTCAGGCCGACAGCATGTAATGCGTGGAGCCAAGCTATTGCTGAAAGACGCACGCTTGGCCAAGCGTGGTAGCTTTAGGATGAGTGGTCTTAGCATTAGCCGGAGCGTTTCCCTGGTATATGACGAAGGCCTCACGGACAAAGAGGGTCGGGTGCTGCTTATGGGGCCAGCTGATGGGCAGCCTATGGACCTAATGGCGCAAAGCGACGAAGCGCAGCCAGCGAAGATAGAAGGTGTGCAGCTACAGAAAGGTGCCGCAGAAGTGCTGATGACCGTCATGACTTCGGCCAAGGTTTCCGTGCAACTCCAACCCAAAGAACTATGGCAACGACTGTCGCCGCAGCGGAAGGGGCGTTGGCAGATTGGTCATCTGCGCCTGCGGAGTGCCAAGACCGGTTATGAGTTTCCAGCTGGCACCAACGAGGGTGAGGTGTCCGTGGACGGCAACATCCAGATCAAAGATGTGTCGCCGGGCACCTATGACATTTCTCTCAGCTTCCGCATGCCACCTACCTATTACCCGCAGTGGGCAATCCTTGGTCCAGAGTGGGAGATCGGTGAAGGGGAACAACGCGACATGGTAGTGGACATCAGCCATCTTGTTCCCGCCAGCTTTGCTGGCCGAGCCATGGTGAATGGCAAACCAGTGGTAGAGGGGGATTTGACCCTGCGTCGATATCGACCAATGCCTTCCGGGACCAATCCGCGCCGTGGCAAGTCTGCCATGCGAGTGGATATACCGGTGCAGACGGATTCCCTGGGTGCCTTCAGAATGGAGAACTTGATCCCCGGTGAGTATGAAGTGATCTTGAAGGTGATGCAGGGAAGGCGGCAGTATCCGGTCAGCAGCCAGAGCAAGTTCATGTTGGCGCCGGGCGAGAACCGCCACGAGCTCATTGTCTATTCCCGAACCGAAGCAAAGGTTCAACTGCAGGCCGGGGCGGCTGACATCTCTCTGGCCTATCGCCAAGTTGTTTGGCAGGCCCGCACCGGCCAGCTGCAAAAAAATGGGACGGGTCATTCTGATGCTGAGGGCATGTTGTTCATACCTGATCTGCGTGCAGGTGAGTGGCACTTCACCCTCTCCCCTGACCGGAGTCAGGTGAACTTGTTGGGCGGGAAAGCCAAGGGAGTCTCCTTGGGCACCTTGTTCGTGCCAGAAGGCTTGACTGAATTTACAGCGGAGTTGAAGGTGCCGGGGGAGGAACTCAGTGAGTCTCGATAGTTGTTCGGCTATCCTTTGTCCCCTGTCCCATGCGTAACCGTCCAGCCTTCTTTGGCACCGCCTCTGCGTGGCGGAGATTTGTGCCAGTGTATCTGTGGCCTACCAGCGGCGGGAGCCGGAGAAATCGGTGCTCTACCGGGTGCTGGCAAATCATCTGCAGGACTTCATCCAGCAGGTCGAAGCGGACCCGGACCGATCCGGTCTACCGACCTTCGTCAAGCGGGAGCTGTTTGGCTACCTGGACTGCGGCTTGCTGAGCAAAGGCTTTGTCCGGGTCCATTGCCTGACATGTGGCAGGGATGCTCTGGTAGCCTTCTCTTGTAAGGGCCGTGGCTTTTGTCCCTGCTGTGGTGGACGGCGCATGGCGGACATGGCGGCTCATCTGGTGGACCATGTGCTGCCGGCAGTTCGAGTGCGGCAATGGGTCTTGAGTCTGCCGCCGCAACTGCGCTACCTGTTGGCTTTCCACCCTGAGGTCTGCCGGCAGGTCCGGGGCATCTTCATGCGGTCAGTGCTGGGCTTTTATCGGCGCCGGGCTTTGCGCCAGCAGCAAGTGGATGGGCGCTGTGGTGCGGTGACAGTTTTGCAACGCTTCGACTCTGCTCTGCGCCTGGACCCTCACTTTCATGCTGTGGTTTTGGATGGGGTGTTTACGGGACTTGAGGAGGGGTCAGTGCCAAGGTTTCAGCGGGCAAAAGCCTTGCACGATAAGGAAGTTGCCTGGCTGTGCCGTCATGTGCGCCGCCTGATCCTTGGCCATCTGCAGCGGCGGGGGTTTCTGGATGCAGACGAAGGTCTGGCGACGGACAGTTTTGATGAGCACAACGCTCTGACGGTGTGCCAGGCAGCGGCAGTGCAGGGGAAGATCCCCTTTGGGGCGAGTGCTGGAGCACAGGTTACTCAGTTGGGTCTGTTTGCGGAAATGTCGGCACAGGATGCCAGGGTTTCGTCAAACAAGAAACGGCTATGTACCGATGTTGGGGGCTTCTCCCTACATGCCGGGGTGCATGTGAAAGCAGGGAAGCGCAAAAAGTTGGAGCACCTGTGCCGCTACCTGCTCAGGCCTGCGGTGTGTGGTGAGCGTTTGACGATGACCCGGCGGGGGCAGGTGGTGTACCGGTTTCGGCATCCATGGCGCAATGGGACGCAGGCTGTGTTGATGAGCCCCATGACCTTCATCTCAAGGCTGGCAGCACTGGTGCCGTATCCGCGAGCGCATGTGCTGACCTACCATGGTGTGTTGGCGCCGGCGGCCAAGGGTCGGCGCAAGGTGGTACCGCCGTTGGTAGAAGCAGTAGGCAATGCAACCCGCTCCCTGCCGGATGCCAGCCGCAGGACATGGCTTGGTGGTGTGCGGCGCAGGCGGCTTTTGTGGGCGGAGTTGATGCAGCGGGTGTTTTTGCGGGATGTGCTGCAGTGTGATGCCTGCGGGGGCAGACGCAGGGTGCTGCGCTTTGTGCTGGAGGGGCGTGCGGTGACGCGCATCTTGCGGCACTTGGGTTTGCCTACTACAGCGCCACCGATTGCATCGGCTCGTGCATCACCGGGGATGTTGCCCTTTGCTTAGCCCGGACTATTCACGAGTGTGCTGTTGATCGCGATTTTTTGGTCCTTGCTGGCCGGCATGGTGAAGAATCAAGGGGATTTGCTTTCGACACTCTGAAGTGAGCGTTGGCAAAGGTCCATGGGCCTGAAATATCGCCGGAATGGCCACCTCCGTACAGTCCCGTGGCGCAGTAGATGCGATGCAGTTGGATTCCATTCGGCGCTACGCCGTCTTTGGTCTACCGCGAGCACTGACAGCACATGCTGCACGCTCCCACAATTCTACCCATGGATAACATTTCGGCAGATGGACCACTACCCGACGCACTGATTCTTGTACGCGAGCTGCGACCTTGATCAACATTTCCCGAAATCGCCCTACCTGGGTGCGGCCTGCATCAGTCCGACGAAGGCGCCAGCGCAGCTCCTGGTAGAGCAGATACGCCGTAGCCGTCATCAATACTCGGAATTGATTGGCGATGTAGCTTGAGCAGCTTGTGCGATCAATGTCGAGATCATGCAGTAGTTCTTTGATGCGGTTCTCGGAATCACCTCGACCACGATAGATCTTGTACACGTTTTCCGGTGTGTGCCGAAGATTGGTGATCACAAATCGAGGATTCGACTTTGCACTTCTTCCTTCATACTGCAGCACCTCAGCTTTGAGGATGACCCTCCGCTCGCGATTCCATGACTTTGCACGGTAAGCAGCCTCTCCAAAGAGTTGGATGGATTCGTTTTGGCGAGCAGAGAGCGTCTGGGCCATGGTCATCCAATCCTTGGCTTTCGCTTTGAGGACGCTGTTGCTGGCCATTGCGACCACATACTCGACTTTTAGATCTTCAAGCGCAGCGATGATCCTTGGGTTTGCAAAGCCGCCATCTAACCGTACACGAATCTTTGCTTTCGGGAATCGGTACCTGAGCTCGGCGACCGTCCGCTGCAACAATGGAATGCATCCTCGGTTTGCCGTTGAGTTCCCTGGTCGAAGCCGAGCGGAGAAGAGAAATTGATCTGGATGACCATCCACTGACAAAAAGCCAAGGAGAGGATGGAAACACCAGGTGTCGTAGTAGCCATTGAAAAAGCTGAATGCTTGCTGACCATGGGTGGGATCGTCAGTGGAATCAAAGTCGATGGTGATGCGCTTTGGTCGCCGATGACGCTTCTTGAGCAGACCAATAGCTTTCTTCTCCAGCCAACGTGTGGCTTGTACAGCCTCTTTTGCCGTGGGCATGTTTTCAAACCGGGATAACGTCGGTTGCGATGCCAGCTGATCTTCGCCAAGTGCATCCATGCCGCTGATCATTTTCAGGATCGGGTCATTTGCCATTTTGGCTGCGTCGTTGCCATCGCTGTAGCCCATGGCGATGGAAAACACACGTTGCCGGAGAATCGTCAAAAAGTCGTGTGTTGTGCGGCCCGGATTGCGTCGATCGCAAAATTGAGCTGCAAGTCCGCTGGTCAGGCCGAGTTGCTGATCGAGCTGGCCAAGCAGGATTGCACCGCCATCGGAGCTTTGTCCTTCTGCGTCAAAGATGGGGACGACGGACTTCTTGGCGATGTCTGGAAGAATAACAGACTGTTGAGTAGGCTTGGCCATGCGGATTGTGGTGTCGTTTGTTCCAAGTAGCGTGTAGTTACCACTTAGTACGAATGATCCACAGTCCGCGGTTTACCTATTCATGAATAGTCCAGGTTAGGTGGGTAGGCTTGGCTGAACGGCAACAAGCAGAACAGGGGGAAGGTAGTTGACGCCAGCCAGGGGTGTGTACCAAGCCGGGAAAAAGCGGACTTGGGGCGGAGGCAGGGTTGTGGAGATGGGGGAGGAGTGATGGAATGTGGCGACCAAGAATTCTGAACGGTGGTGTTTGGAACTAAAAACCCTGGTTTGGAATACCTGTCCTCCAGGACGGCGCCTTCTTGCCAGAGTAGACATTGACCTGCCCTTCAAAGCCGCGCTCACTCTTTGACCAACCAATCTGGCTGGCCACGATGTCCAGGACACCGTCATTGTTCACATCGCCAGCGCCGCTCACTGATCTGCCTAGCATATCATTCCTTTTCTCACCCTCGATAGCCCAGAACGTTGAGCCGTTCTTTCCGGAATAGACAGCAAATCGACCTGCACCTCGAATTTCGTCGCTTGTGTATGGGGTTCCATCTGGTTTGGAATACCTGTCCTCGTGCCGGTGAAACACGCAGCATGATAGTGGACATCAGCCACTTGGCTCCAGCAAGCCTTTCGGGTCGTGCCACGTTGAATGGGAAGCCCCTGGTCAAGGAGAGCTTCATCCTGTGGCACCAGCGTCCGAAGTCTGGTGGGACTGGGCATCGACAGCCTGGTTATTCTCAGGTGGGGGATGTGCCGGTGGAGACCGATGCTCTGGGCGACTTCCAGATGGTGAATCTGGTTCCCGTGGAATACCAGGCCATCCATAGGCTGGTGATTGACAAGAGGAAGTACGAAATCAAGGCAGAGGGCAAGTTCACACTGGTTCCGGGGGAGAACACCGTGACCCAGCTCGTCTTCACCAAGGTCCCTGCGCCGGCTACCGAAGAAGTCCGCGAGTCCCTGCCTGCACTATCTTGCCATCTACCCTCATCCGCCCGCGTTTCCCGCAAAGCCCGCCCCCCGCCGCCAAGGAGCTAGATCCTGGCGCCGCTTTCGCTAGCATGGCCGGACTATGGCCAAGGTTGATGCAAAACCTCCGCAGCCGCGAACCGAGCTGGCGGAATTCAAAGTCAATGGCGAAGGGCACCAGGTTGCCTACGCCACCCACAAGACCCTTCTAGAGGTGCTGCGGGAGGATATGAACCTCACCGGCACCAAGCACGGCTGCGAGCTGGGCGAGTGCGGGACCTGCACTATATTGCTCGACGGCAAGCCGGTGCTTTCCTGTCTGGTCCTGGCGCAGGATGCGGTGGGTCAGGACATCCGCACCGTGGAGGGAATGGCCGATGGTCCAACCCTGCACCCGCTGCAGGATGCCTTTGCTGATCTGGGTGCGGCCCAGTGCGGCTACTGCACGCCGGGCTTCTTGTTGACTGCCCAGGCCCTGTTGGAAAAGAACCCCAAGCCCGAGCGCCAGACCCTGGTGGAAGAGTTGGCGGGCAATCTTTGCCGCTGTACCGGATACCTGAAGATCTACGAGGCCGTTGAACTGGCGGCGGCTCGCATGCGCGGAGAAAAAGCGGAGCCCAGCAAGGAGAGCATCTATGGCCACTAAAAGTAATGGCAAGGGTGACAAGGCCAAGAGCGACAAGCCCCCGAGTGAGAAGTCAGAGTACTCGGACCGCTACCACCAGCACGACAAGAAGGCCAAGGATCTGAAAGTGGTGGGGCAGCCCTACCGCAAGGTGGATGCTCGCAGCAAAGTCACCGGCCTGACCCAGTTCGCCGACGACATGAGCCTGCCGCGCATGCTGCACATGAAGATGCTGCGCAGCACCATGGCTCACGCTCTGATCAAGAGCATCGATGCCAGTGCGGCGGTCGCCATGCCCGGTGTGCATGCGGTGTTGCTGGGCAAGGAACTGCCAGAACCCTTTGGTATTTTGCCGGTGAGCCAGGATGAACACACCATGTGCATCGACAAGGTGCGCTTTGTTGGTGATCCGGTGGCGGCCGTCGCAGCCGTGGATGAGGACACGGCCTGGGAAGCCTGCCGCCTCATCAAGGTGGAGTATGAGCCCCTGGAGATCCTGGGCTCCATCTTCCAGGCTGCCGAGACCAAGACGCCGCAGATTCACGAATACGCCGACGCCGGCAATGCGCACAAGCTCATCAACCTGGAGTTTGGCAACCTGCAAGAGGGCTTCGACAGCGCCGATCATGTGCGGGAAGACACCTTCTTCTTCGAAGGCAACACCCACCTGCCCATGGAGCAGCACGCCAGCCTGGCCCAGTATGACACCGACGACAAGCTGTGCATCTGGAGCAGCACGCAGACCCCGCATTACCTGCACCGGGCTCTGTCCAAAGTCCTGGCGCCCTTGCCAGCCACTAACATTCGCGTCATTGCCTGTCCCAATGGTGGTGGCTTTGGCGGCAAGTCGGATCCCTTCAATCACGAGATAGCCGCGGCGGCCTTGAGTCGCAAGACTGGTCGGCCGGTGAAGGTGGCGCTGACTCGGGAAGAAGTGTTCTACTGTCACCGTGGTCGGCATCCGGTTTTGATGAAGACCAAGATGGGCATGAGCAAGGACGGCGAGATCCAGGCTCTGGACTTTGAGAGTTACCTGGATGGTGGCGCCTATGGTTCATATGGCGTGGCCAGCACCTTCTACACCGGTGCTCTGCAGACCGTGACCTACAAGGTGAAGAACTACCACTTCCGTGGTGCCCGTTACTTCACCAACAAGGCGCCCTGTGGTCCCAAGCGGGGTCACGGCACGGTGCAGCCGCGCTTTGCTCTGGAAGTGCAGATGGACAAGATGGCCTGTGACCTGGGCATGGATCCCGCCGAGATCCGGCGCAAGCATCTGGCGCCCAAGGAATCTCTCACCGCCAACTTCATGCGCATCGGCTCCATGGGCCTGGGTGCCTGCATTGACAAGGTGGTGGAGGGCTGCGGCTGGAAAGAGCGCCGGGCAAAGATGCCACATGGCAAGGGTCTGGGCATGGCCTGCAGTTCTTATCTCTCCGGTGCCGGCCTGCCCATCTATTGGAACGGCATGCCGCACTCCGGTGTGCAACTCAAGCTGGATCGCAGTGGCCTGGTCACTGTGTTCTGCGGCAGCACCGACATTGGTCAGGGCAGTGATTCGGTCCTGGCCTACGTGGTTGCCGAAGTCCTGGGTCTGGATCCCATGAAGATGCGGGTGATCACCGCCGACACCGACCTGACGCCGGTGGACCTGGGCAGTTATTCCAGCCGGGTGACGGTGATGACTGGCAACGCTGCCATGCAGGCAGCGGAGCGGGCCAAGGAAATCGTCGCCGCTGGCGCCGCCAAGAAATTGGAAGTGCCCAAGGGTCGGTTGGTCTTTGCTGACGAGCGGGTGTTCGACGCCGAGGATCCGGAGCGGGGCATGAGCTTTGCCGAAGCGGTGGTGGCCGCCGAGTCGGTTTTTGGCACCATCGGCACCGTCGGCTCCTATCGTCCGCCGAAGAGTGCAGCGCGCTTCAAGGGTGGTGGCGTTGGCCCCAGCCCTTCTTATTCCTACAGCTGTGCGGTGGTGGAAGTTGACGTGGATCCGGAGACCGGCATCTACAAGGTGCCGAAGATCTGGGTGGCCCACGACATTGGTCGCTCCCTCAACCCCACCATTGCCATGGGGCAGATTGAAGGCGGTGTCTACATGGGCCTGGGTGAAGCCATGATGGAGGAGATGGCCTACCGGGATCGTTCGCATAAGGGCCAGCGGCTGTTCCTGCACAAGATTCCTTCCATGTTGGAATACAAGAGTCCCACCACCTTCGAGATGCCGGACATCGTCACCTATGTGGTGGAAGATCCGGATCCCAACGGTCCCTATGGCGCCAAGGAAGTGGGCCAGGGTCCCTTGCTGCCCATCATGCCGGCAGTGGCCAACGCGGTGTTTGACGCCGTCGGGGTGCGGGTGGATGAGATCCCGGTGACGCAGGAGAAGATCTTTGCCGGCATGCAACTGAAAGCCAAAGGCAAGGATCCGCGAGTGGGTCCCGACAAGACCCCGGATGAAAATTGGCCCGAACCCCGTCGGGTGCGCACACCCTGGCAGGGTGGCACTGGTGTGGAAGTGGAGCGCGAAGCCATACAAACGCAAAAGGCGGGAGGCAAGTCATGCTAAGGCTACCAACCTTCAACTATCACCGTCCCAAGACTGCTGCTGAAGCGGTAAAGATTGTCGCTGAACACGGTCCGGCTTCCCGCTTTGTCGCCGGCGGCACCGACCTCTATCCCAACATGAAGCGTCGGCATCAAACGCCGACGGAAGTGGTGGGCTTAGGACGCATTGCTGAACTGCAAGGCCTGTCCGGCGATGGCAAGTCCGGCCTGACCCTGGGGGCGATGACCAGCCTCACCGATCTGGAACACAACCAACAGCTGTTGGAGCAGTATCCATCGGTGGCGAACTGCGTGAGTCTGATCTCCACACCCTTGTTGCGCAACATGGGCACCATCGGCGGCAACCTGCTGTTGGACACCCGCTGCACCTACTATGACCAGACCTTCGAATGGCGGGAGTCCATCGATTTTTGCATGAAGGAAAAGGGGGCGATCTGCTGGGTGGCCCCGGGTAGTCCGCGTTGCTGGGCAGTGCAGAGTTCGGACTCGGTGCCCCTGTTGTGCGCCATGGATGCGGAAGTGACCCTGGTATCCGCCGAGGGTGAACGCCGCATCAAGCTGGATGCGCTCTACAACGACGACGGCATCCAATATCTCACCAAGAAGCCCGGTGAGCTGCTGACCCAGGTGCACCTGCCGGCCTTGAATGGTTGGCGGGCCTCGTACCGGAAGCTGCGCCGGCGGGATACCTTCGACTTCCCGGTATTGGGAGTGGGAGCTTGTGTGCATCTGGATGGGGATGTGATCCAGGAGGTGAAGATTCGCATTGGCGGTGCTGGTTCCTACGCCATCCACGCCACCGCCGCTGAGGACATGTTGCGGGGTCAGAAGGCGACGGAAGAATTGATTCAGGCGGCGGCGCAAGCAGCTTTCAAGCCAGCGCGCCCCATGGACAACACGGACCACGAAGTGGCCTGGCGCAAGAAGATGGCGCCGATCTTCACCGCCCGGGCATTGCGAGATTGTCTGGGGTAAAGCGCGGCCAGATGAATTAGGGTAAGGCAATGCGCATCCCCTTCCTCTCGGCTCGCTGGCATCACCTTGCCGTGCTGAACTATGCGGTGGACCCGGGGCTGTTGGAGTCCTACGTGCCGGCGGGCACCGAGTTGGACTTCCATGAGGGGAATTGCCTGCTGAGTCTGGTGGGTTTTCGCTTTCTGCGCACGCGAGTGTTGGGTGTGCCGGTACCCTTCCATCGCAACTTCGAAGAAGTGAACCTGCGCTTCTATGTACGACGTCAAACTGACGAGGGTTGGCGACGAGGAGTGGTGTTCATCAAGGAAGTGGTGCCCAAGCGAGCCATCACCGCAATGGCGCGAGGGGTCTACAACGAAAACTACATCACCTGCCCCATGTATTCGCAGGTTTGCCTGCCCGATGCCGAGACCAATGCTGTGGGCTGGGCGGAGTACGGTTGGCAAGGTGCCGGCGGCGAGCATGTCATCCAGTTGCGCTGTTCCGGAAGATCCCAGGAGATGCTTGTGGGTTCGGAGGAGGAATTCATCTTGGAGCACTACTACGGCTATACCCGGCAGGCCAATGGCGAGACCCTGGAGTACCGGGTGGACCATCCTTCCTGGCGCTATTGGTCGGTGCAAAGTGCTGGCTACCAGGGGGATGCGGCTTCGTTCTATGGTCCTGAGTTTGCCGAGGTTCTGACGGCTGAGCCCCGCTCGGCCCAGTTCGTCGATGGCTCGAAAGTGGCGGTGTTTTTTGGTCGGCGGGGCTTTTCCAGCTAATTCCCAGGTCCTCAGCAGGTCGAAAGTGTTCCTGGCATTGATATGGCAGGGATCCTCAAGAAAAGTCTGGTGTGGATGCGGGCTCCGGTAAATACCGCTTCCTTTCAACTGCGACGCAGCTTGCGTTGGCAGCGGGGTTGTCCGCTGCTGGTGAATGAGGAAAAGACCGAACTCTTTGACTACCTGCAAGGTGAGGAAAAGGACTGGGCCGTGGCGCGGGAAGAACATCTCCGTTGTCAGTTCAAGTTGCAGGAATTGCGCAAGGAATCCAACCGCCTGGACTACCGCGAGAATCTGCAACTTCTGGATGCATTGGATCGTTTGTTGGAAGCCACGCAAGATTCCGTGTCTCTTCCTGCAGGTAAGCTGCGGGCCTTGGATGTAGGGTCCAGAAACTGGAGCTATGTCTACGGACTAGAGCGCTTCTTGCGCTACTGGCAGCTGGGTTCCCAAAAGCCCCGGCAGGTTGAGCTCCGGGGTTTGGAACTGGATGGTCACGGTGTCTACAGTGACCTGCACTCCCGCGCCGACCACGCCCAGGCCTATGTGCAGCAGTTGCACAATGATGAGGTGCAGTACCAGGTGCAGGACTTCATGCAATGTCAGTTGCAGGGCTTGGATGTGGTTACCATGTTCTATCCCTTCCTGACGCGCTATGCCCTGCTGCAGTGGGGCTTGCCCCTGGGGCACTACCAGCCTCAGCGTTTGTTGGCTAAAGCCTTGGCCTGTCTGCGGCCAGGCGGTGTGCTATTGATCTTTAATCAAACCGAAGTGGAGCAAGAACGCTTGCTGGGTATGTTGAGCGACATGGGAGTTGCTCCCACTGCCAGCTGTGCTTTGGGGTCCACCCTGGTGCATTACCATGATCGAACCAACCGACGGCTGGGAACCGTGGTTGTTGCCTCCTGAAATCCTATGCGAACTTATCGTTATCACCGTGTTGATGTATTCACCGAGGAGATCTTTGGCGGCAATCCTTTGGTGGTGTTTCCCGAAGCCGAGGGTCTTTCCGATCGGGAAATGCAGAACATCGCTCGGGAGATGAACCTGTCGGAAACCGTGTTCTGCTTTGCTCCCAGCACCGGGGATGCCCATGTGCGCATGCGCATCTTCACCGTCGATCGGGAGCTGCCAATGGCCGGGCACCCGGTGGTGGGGACCCACTATGTCTTGGCCAGCACTGGCCGTTATGACCATGATGGTCGGGACTTCACGGTGCAGGCTGAGTTGCCCGCCGGTGTCCTACCCGCCGATGTGCTGTTCCAAGAGGGCGAACTGCGTTCCGTGGTCATGACCCAGAGAGCTCCCAGCTTTGGCGAGCCATATAAGGATCAGGCCACCCTGGCCAAGGCCTTGGGAGTGGATGAGTCAGCTTTGGACTTCGCCGACATGGTGCCCATGGTGGTTGACACCGGCGTGCCCTGGTTCGTGATTCCGATGCGGGACCTGCGGGCTATCCGCAGTTTGGTGCCATATCCAGGGCTGTGTGGGCAGATCGCTGAGCAAGTTGGCACTGACATGTTCTATGCCTTCACGCAGGAGACCGAGGATGCCATGGCCGCGGCCCATGCTCGCCACGTCTGGTTTGGTGCGGTGACTCCCGGCGAAGATCCGGTGACCGGCTCAGCTGCCGGCTGCCTGGGTTCCTACCTGGTGCAGCAAGAGGTGCTGCTGGCTGCACCCGGTGCCCAGGCCTTCATCGAGCAGGGTGTGGAAGTGGGGCGGCCCGGCATGGTGGAAGTGCTGGTGGATGTGAAGGGCAATGAACTCTCCCGCGTGCGGGTGGGTGGTCATGCCGTGCACCTGGGCGATGGCGAAATTCGCCTGGACGACATCTCTTAGGAGTCACTGTCTAGGAGTTGCTGCCCTTCGAGTTGCTGCCCTTCGAGTCAGGATAGAGGGCCGCGATTTCTTCCTGGCATGCTTTCAGATCCTCCGGCGTTTTTACTGGCAAGAAGCGGTTGTCCAGTCCGGTGCGTTTGATGCGCAAAAACGAAGTCTCCAAATGGCGCGTCAACTCGCCAATGAGACGTTCCATTTGCACGGTCTTTTGTCCCTCGACCTCCTTCTCCACAAAGTACCAGTTCAGGTCGAAGTCCTGGTCCAGTGCGCTGGCGTCAAAGTGGAAGGTGTTGGTGTTGAACACATCCACTATGTCAGGGTCGAAACCCTTGGGGTAGCGGATCTGCTCCACCAGTTGGAGCTTGCCGTCTAGCAGATAGGGTGAACCGCCAGTGTCGTCAGGCCATTTGGGCGCCAGTTCCACAGTGGCTTGCGCCCGCTTCTGGATGTGGTGGCCCAGCACCAGCGGGCTGATGCGAGCCCCCAGGTTGTCCACGTTGGAGATAAACAGATACTTGCGTCCACAGGCCAGGAATTGTTTCAGCAGACCGTGCTGGCGGAAGGCGGCGGCAAAGTCGCCGTGACCCGGCCCGTAGGGAGAGATATCTCCTGCAGGCGTCAGGAACAAGTCGCCGTCCTTCTGCATCCGCACGGAGATGAACTGGGTGAAGTGGTGTATTTGCTCGGCGTCCAAGCCAAAGTTGTCGTGTTCCTTGAAGTGCTCCCGTGTGGCTTCGTCGGTGGCGAAGCTGTTCATCAAGTAGACCGGGATGCGTTGGCCGCAGGCTTCTTGCATCTGTCGCACATCTTGCATCTTCAATGCCAGGAAGCTGCGCTTGCCCAGCACCTTGACGCCGCCTTTGACGACCCCGCCAAAGCGGGTGGCCATGCCGCCGTTGAGGATGACCACGCCCAACTCGTTACGCTCCAGCGAACGCATGCCGATGCTTTCCAGCACGTTGTACTCTGGGTCATCTCGGCGCGGCAGGCCGTGGATGCTGCCGCTCTCCGGCACCAGGATCTCACCTTCAAGGCAGTTGTTCTCCTTGCTGTACCAGCGCTCCTTCACCCCTTTGCGCCAGTTTTCCCAGAGCAGAATGTCGAAGTCGTAGCGGTTGAGAAATTCGAGTTGTTCTTCAGTTAGGGATCGCAAGCCGGCCTCACCTTCAAGGAGAGCAAACGGTAGCCGATTCCAGCCGCCAGCCAAGGCTCAAGTCTTGCTGGCAAGCCCTTGATAAGGACCTTGGAGCTTGCGTTCTCCCCGCCTTTCTGCCCTAATCACTCCTTGCTCGCAGCGTGCCCAGGGAGGCCGTAGCGAAGCTGGATCCTATGGTCAGACGGGCGACAAAACAGAGCGGGAGTGGCAAAGCAACTGCCTCCCCGTCCGCCCTGGGGCCGCGGGGCCGCGGGCTGTTCGGCCGTTTATTCGGTGCCCAGAAGCCGGCCCACCAGTCGACCCAGCGCCGCCGCGAAGCTGCCAGTTTCGCCATTGCCAGTGGCAAGGGTGGCACCGGCAAGTCCTTTTTCGCCACCAATCTGGCCATTCTCCTGAGCCAGCGGCTGAAGTCCGTGGTGTTGGTGGACTGTGATTTCGGCCTGGCCTGTGACCATTTGCTGCTGGGTGTCACGCCTGAGCAAACGCTGCAGCATTTCCTGGCCAGCAAGACCACGGTGGACGAATTGCGGGTTACCACCCATGAGGGTTTGCAGTTGGTACCCGGCGGTTCCGGGGTGATGCAGATGACCGACCTGGATGACCGTCAGCTGCTTATGCTGGGTGGCATGCTGGGGGAGTTGGCCATTGACAGTGATGCTCTGGTATTGGATGTGGGGGCGGGGATTTCTCCGCAGAATGTCCTCTCCCTCCTGGCTGCCGATCTGGTGATCCTGGTTACCCAGCCGGAGATCGCCGCCTTGACCGATGCCTATGCGGTGATCAAGTGCTGCGTGCAGCGCAACGAGAACATGCGCTTTGCGGTGGTGGTCAATCGAGTGATGAAAGAAGGTCATGGCCAGGCCACCTTTGAGCGGCTGGCGTCGGTGGCAAATAAGCACGTGGGCGTGCAGCTGGATTACCTGGGTGAAATTGCGGATGACCCGCAGATTACCCAACGCCGTCTGAACCAACTGCCAGTGGTGCTTTCAGATCCGGATGGGGCCACTGCCGTGTCCATGCACGCCATTGCCGACCAATTGCAGAAACTCATGTCGCCCATGGGTTGCAGGCTGGTGGAAGCCCAACAAGGCTTGGAAGCTCGATTCCGGGAACATCGCCTCTTTTTGGGCACCTAGGTTAGAGGCCTCCTTCACTGTGGGCTTGCGACAGGGCGATAAGAATGGATGATTGAGGAGTTGTCATGTTCAAACCTTCCGCCTTCACTGTCACCTTCCTAGCCTGCGCCTTGCTGTCGTCAGGGCTTTGGGCACAGACCACCCGGCCCACCTCCCGCCCTACTTCCCGTCCTGCCAATCAGCAGGCGAACCAGCAGGGCAATAAGCAGGTCAAGAAGCAGGCCAAGAAGATGGACCGGCGTGCCATGCGGGCCGCCCGATCCTTCAAGCGCTTGCAAGTCCCTGGCGAACAGGTTGCCAGCAATGTGGCCAGGCTGAAGCGGGAGTTGAGGTGGCACAAGAACCTGGGTTCAGCCTTGGAAGCAGGACGGGACAGCAAGAAGCCGGTGTTGTGGATCCAGGCCCTGGGAGATCTGGATGGTTTTCTTTGAAGCGCTGGGCAGAGTTTGCGGGGCGTGTCCCTGGCCAGTGATTCGGTGCTCTCCATCCTGAAGAACGACTTTGTCGTCGGCTGGAAGAACATCAACCGGGAAGATTACGTGGGCTCTTCCCACGGCTACAAATGCGACGAAGCGGCGGTAGGCACCACCAATGGTGCCGGGCCCCGCAACATCCAGATGTTTGTGCTGTCCCGCGGCAGCAGGGTGGTGCATTGCCTGCCTGGCTTCTGGCATCCGGAAGATCTGGCAGTGGAGCTGCAGCATGCCAAGGTGTTGCACCGGTTGTGGGTTGATGATCGGCCCAATACGGACAAAAGCGCCATGTTTGCGCGCATCCAAATGACCGCATTGCGCACCCACTCCAAAGCCATGACTGCCCGCAGTTCCTGGCAGGGCTTCGATGCCAAGAACGAGAAGATGCGCCTGGAATCCGGCCCCCGGGACACCTTCTACTATGACGATCAGGGCCAAGCGAAGGCGCTCAAGCCCATCAATGTGTTGGTGCATGAGCGCATGGCCAAGCGCCCCTTCCTGAGCTTCCGGAAGTTCGATACGGAGCAATTCATCGACTACGGCCGCCCCTACTACGACAACAACAAGAAGTTGGGCGTCGGCGTTCAGTTCGGCACCGAGGGCTACATGGAAAGCCAGAAGCGCATGGAGCAGCGACGCAAGGCCAGGGAGAAGGCCAAGGGGAAAGCGGAGCCCGAATCCCAGCCCAAACCCCAGCCGAACTAGCCCTTGTGGTGGCCAGGACTCTTGGCCAACATGAGCTGCGTGAAAGGCGATACGGCACCGGTTCAGAACTGCGACAACAGCCAGGCGGATGCGCCCTTGACGGTGCTGCGTGGGGTGGGACCCAAACTGGCTGAACGCCTGGCAGCCGTGGGGCTCACCGATCTCGGCGCCCTGCTCCGCTTCTTCCCGCGCCGGCACCAGGAGGTTCTGCAACTGGAGACCGCGGACCTGGCGGCCTTGGATCTGGCCGAGCCGGATCCCGAACTGGAGGGTCGCTTTGTGCGCCTTGCCGGGCGAGTGGACAACTGCCGCCTGAACTGGTTGCCGGGACGGCGCAGCATGGTGACGGTGACTCTGAGTACGGAAGCCGGCCTGCCGGTGGCCGCCCGCTTCTTCAATCAGCCCTACCTGAAGAATTCCTATCCGGCGGGCCGGGATTACTGGGTTGAAGGTCGCTTGCAGATCAAGCCCAAGCTCCTGCAGGTGTTGACCCCCAAGTTGTTTGCCGCTGACAAGGTGCAGGAGGGGCCCTGTCATCTCACCTATGCGGAGGTGCCTGGAGTATCGGAAGCCCGACTGCGCAGCCTCATCCAGCAGGCCCTGGCCCAGGTGGATCTGGTTTCCCTGGTCTTGCAGGATCTGCCGCCGTCCCTGCGTCATACCTTCCCCGGTTATGCAGAGGCTCTGCGCGCCATGCATCAGCCTGTGGATTTGCAAGAGTATGAGAATGCTCGGCAACGCTTTGCCCTGGTGGAAGCGGTGGCTCTGTTTCGGCGGGTGGAGCGGGGTCGGCGGCAACGGCAGGCCTGCCATGGGCCAGAGATCTCCCTGGATGAAGCCTTGCATACGCGCATCCGTAGCCGCCTGCCATTTCAACTCACCGCCGAACAAGAGACCGCCGTCGCCGCTCTAATCGAGCAAATCCGCGGTCCTTCGCCCATGGGTATGATGCTGCAAGGGGATGTGGGCACGGGCAAAACGGCAGTGGCCCTCTATGCCGCCCTGGCGGCCCTGGCCCGCGGTTGGCAGGTGGCCTTCCTGGCGCCCACTGAGTTGTTGGCGGAGCAGCACCATGCGGGCTTAAAAAGTTGGTTGCAGGACAGTCCGGTGCAGCCTGGATTGTTGACTGCAAGTCAGGAACCGGAAGAGCGTCTTGCACTGGAAGAGGAACTGCGCAGTGGTCAGCCCAAGTTGGTGTTTGGCACGCACGCGCTTTGTTCCAAGAACACGGTCTTTGCCAGGCTGGGTTTGGTGATCATCGATGAGCAACACCGCTTTGGTGTGCGGCAGAGGCTACAGCTCTTGCACAAGGGGGATAACCCGCATGTGCTCTACATGACGGCGACGCCCATCCCTCGCACCCTGTGCCTGACTTTGTTTGGTGATTTGTCCCAGCAGATCCTAAGGCAGCGGCCGCCGGGTCATCGCTCGGCACCGGCCTTGTACCTGCCGGGCAAGCAGTGGTCGCGGGCGATGCATACCATGACGCAGCATCTGCGTCGGGGAGGGCAGGTCTTCGTGGTCTGTCCCAAGGTGGGGGAGGATGGCAGTAAGGGGGGTGCGGTGCACTTGCATGCTCTGCTGGCGAAAAAATTCAATTGCGGCCTGGTGCATGGGCAGATGAAGACAGTGAAGCGGCAAAAGGTCCTGGATGACTTTCGCGATGGCAGGGTACGGCTGCTGGTGGGGACTACGGTCTTGGAGGTGGGGGTGGATGTGCCGAAGGCTACCCTCATGGTGGTGGTGGGTGCAGATCGCTTTGGCCTGGCTACCTTGCATCAGTTGCGGGGACGAGTGGGGCGGGGGCAGCGCCGGGGGTTGTGTTTGTTGGTGGGTAAGCCGGGCCCGCGCATTCGGGCATTGTGTGCAACTACGGATGGTTTTGCTCTGGCGGAAGAAGACCTGCGCTTGCGCAAGGCGGGAGAGTTGTTGGGCACGAAGCAGAGTGGTCTGGGGGATTTGCGGGCCTTGGATCCGCTGTCGGATTTGGACTTGTTGGTGCAGGCACGCAAGGCCGTGCAGGAGGAGTAGATCATGCAGCAGGGAATCTCAGTGGCAGAGGCCAGGGCAGTAGATCAGGACGCGGTGCAGCGTCTGGGCATGCCTTCCATTTTATTGATGGAGAATGCCAGCCGGGCGGTGGCGGAGGCTGCGCGAGAGATGGGCGATAGCTATTTCATCTACTGTGGCCCGGGCAACAACGGTGGCGATGGTCTGGCGGCGGCCAGGCATCTGGGGGCTGCGGCGAAGGTCTACTTGTGGGCTGAGCCCAATCCCAAGACGGCACCGGACGCTTATCTGCAGTTGCAGATCCTGTGCAAGGCGGGCTATGAGATTGAAGTGGGTGCCTTACCGCCTGAAGATCTACCCGCCGATGCGGTGTGTGTGGATGCTATGTTCGGTACGGGCTTGACCCGCGAACTCAGCGGCGTACCTCGAACTTGGGTGGAGCACTTCAATGGGGCAAAGGCGCGCAAGCTAAGCGTGGACATTCCCAGTGGTTTGCATGGCGACACCGGCCATGTACTGGGTGTGGCTTGTCGGGCGGAGGTGACGGTGACCTTCGTGGCGCCCAAGCTGGGTATGTTGCTGCCAGTGGCGCAAGATTACGTCGGCGATATCTGTGTCGTTGGCCTGGGTCTGCCTTAGGCAGAAAAAAGTCCGGGTTGGACTACCCGCCCACGACTCGACTTACTTGATTTCGAGCAGTTCCACTTCGAAGATCAGTGCCGCGTTGGGCGGGATGACGCCGCCGGCGCCACGCGCGCCGTAGCCCAGCTCTGGCGGGATGAACAACTTGATCTTGCTGCCCAGGTTCATCAGTTGCACGCCTTCTGACCAGCCCGGGATCACCCCGTTCAATGAAAACTCGATGGGCTTGTTGCGCTTGTAGGAGCTGTCAAACTCGGTGCCGTTGACCAGGGCGCCCTTGTAATGGACCTTTACAGTGTCGGTTTTCGCCGGCTTCTTTCCCTTGGTTTCCTTGATCCAGGAATACTGCAGGCCGCTGGCGGTGGTTTTCACACCCTCCTTGAGCTTGTTGGCGGCGAGGAAGGCCATCGCTTCTTTCTTTGCCTTCGCTCCTGGGCTGTTGGTCTTGGCTGCCTCGCGGTATTTCGAGAAAGCGGCGTCGCTGACATCAAATGCCTTTGCAGCATCGCCGATGCGAAGAATAGTGACCTTGTCGATCATGTCGCCCTTGGCAATTTTGTTGACAACGTCCTGGCCGGTGATCACCTTGCCGAACACGGTGTGCTTGCCATTGAGGTGCGGTGTGGCTGCATGGGTGATGAAGAACTGGCTGCCATTGGTGGCAGGGCCGGAGTTTGCCATGGACAGGATGCCTGGTCCGGTGTGCTTCAGATCGGGATGAATCTCGTCCTCGAACTTGTATCCCGGCCCGCCGGTTCCCCGGCCCTGCGGGCAGCCGCCCTGGATCATGAACTTGGGAATGACCCGGTGAAAGATCAGCCCATCATAATAGGGGGCCCCGGAGTCTTTTTCCTTGTTGGTAAGCTTGCCTTCAGCGAGCCCGACGAAGTTGCATACCGTCATCGGTGTCTTCTCGAACTCGAGGTTGAGAATGATCTTGCCCTTGCTGGTAGCCAGTTCGGCGTACAGGCCGTTCTTTAGCGGGTCTGCCTGGCCGTATGCAGATAGGGGGAACATCAGGAGTGCAAGGAGGGTGATGATCTTGTTCATGGTCCGTGAAACATAGGATTGGAGTGGATATTCCGCCAGCCTTTGTGGATGGCTGAATCTGTACTCATCCAAAAAATGATGGCCGGCCTGTCTGCCTGCGGGTACCACTTCGGCCGCTGCCCGGCTCCTACAGTTCGGCGTTGTGGTAGACGTTTTGTACGTCGTCCAGATCGTTAAGCATCGCCAGGAACTTCTCGAACATCGGCATGTCATCGGCGCCGATTGCGGTGGTGCTCTGTGCGATGAACTGAATTTCATCCACGTCGTAGTCGATTTCTCCAAACGCCTCGCTCAGGGCTTTCTTGGCCTTGCCGTACTCGGTGTTGGGTGAAAATACGGTGATCTTGCCATCGGCTTGTTCCACATCCGTGACGTCGACGTCGTGCATGAGCAGTGCTTCGAGGACGGCGTCTTCGCTCTCACCTGCGAAGACCAGGATCGTGCAGTGATCGAACATGTGGAGCACCGTGCCCGTGCTGCCGATCTTGGAGTTGGTCTTGACGAAGCACTGACGCACGTCACCGTAGGTTCGGGTCGGGTTGTCGGTGAGGCATTCGACGATGGCCATGCAACCCCCCGGGCCGAAACCCTCGTAGCGGGCGGGGGCGAAATCCTCGCCGCCGCCGCCTCGCGCCTTGTCGATCGCCCGATCGATCACATGGCTCGGCACCTGATCCTTTTTGGCGCGATCGATGAGGCCGCGCAGCAGCAAGTTGCCGGCGGGATCCAGGCCGCCGGCCTTGGCGCACATGTAGATCTCACGGCCGTACTTGCTGTAGACCTTGGCCTTGGCGTCAGACGTCTTGGCGATGGATTCTTTGCGGTTCTGGTAGGCTCTGCCCATGGCGGTATCTCGTAGCAGGAAGCTGCAAACCCCGACGCACGCCCGTGTGCGGCGACGAGGCGGGGGTGGGACAGTAAGGCAGGTCGCGGATTTCGCCCGCTATTTTTCGGGGATGTCCGCCCGCAAGGGAGACACCGCCCCGACTGCAGACCCGGTGCCCGGGCGCTTACGGAGTCAGGAGAAGGTGGGCTTAGGGCGAAGACATGGGTTGTGGAGGTTGTGGAGATGGTGGGGGAGTGATGGAATGTGGCAATGAGAGGATGGCCATGAGCTGGTGTGCAAGTGAATCCCGGCCGTGCGCCGACTCCAATCGGAGGCGATGGGATCCTGCCCTTCGTCGACGTGCCGCACTGGATCACCTTGGAGCTGACTCGACTGCTTCGCCACCACCGAATCGAATACCAGGTGCGTGCAGGCTACATCCGGCGAGCCGACTCCGATGATCCGGATGACCACATGGATCGACTGATGTTCCCCTTGGCGCGACCCGAGCAAGTGCAGGTCTTGGTCGATTCCATCAAACCGCCCGGCTGCGGGTAGGATCGGGCTTTGACACCGGACAGACCGATCAGCATGTCGGGGCAAGAATGCGTAGTCGAAATCCGTGTTGCCAGTCTGGGGCTGCCCTAGAAGAAAATGGTAGGGGGTATGAATGCGACAGGCGGGGCTGAGTCCAGAAGACTCAGCTCCGCCTGTCTCTAATGCAACCATGGATAGGACTCCCAAGTGCTGGAAGCCCTGGTTCCTATCATGGCGTGGTTGTCATCGGCACCCAGTTGGTAGCCTTCTGGAAGGTATCACAGCCAACACCGCAACCATCCGAGGTGTAGACCAACGCAGCATGGTGCAGGGTGATGCCTAGGGGTGCTGGCGTTGGGCCAAAGGTGTTCAGGGAAGGCGTCCCCTTGCCAAAGCCATCCAGAGTGCTCTTCCAGCCAACAAAGGTGGGAGCGCCACCGCCCAGCTGGGTGAGACCAATGACAAAGCTGGTCAAGGGATCAGGCTGGTTCAGTGGGATCACCACACCAGGGGCCATTACGACACCGGGGGTGTCGCCACTAGCAGCAAAGCCGGTGAACAGCCAGTAGTTCTTGCCTGCGTTGACAACACCCGCATCGATGGTCATGGTTTGGGAGTTGGCCACGCTCAGCGACAACAGGTGCTTGTCTGCAGTAAGGGACATCGAGGTGCTGGAGATCACGTAGGCCCGGCCATTGTCCATGGACTCGTCGCCGGTGCCCGCGGTGCCATCAGGGCCCAGTGGATCGGCATCCCAAAAGGGCGCACCGGCCAGGATGTCGGGGGTACCATCCCCGTTCATATCGCCGGCGCCGCTCACGCTGTTGCCCAGGAAGTCACCATCACCGAAGTAAAGACCACCGAAAGGTCCGATCACGCCACCGTTCTCGCCGTCTACGGTATAGAGCGTCGCGCCGTTCTTGCCGGAATACACATATACACGACCATTGAATCGAATATCGTCAGCGGTCTGCGGGGTGCCGTCGGGGCCCAATGGATCTGCAGACCAGCCAAACGCAGCGGCCACGATGTCGGCGTAGCTATCGCCGTTCACATCGCCGGCATCGCTCACGGAGGTGCCCAGCAGACTCCCCGCTTGCTCACTATCAAAGGTCCACAGCGTCGTACCGTCTTTGCCGGAAAATGCATACACACGGCCTCCATCAACGAACTCATCGCCGCTGGCTGGAGTGCCGTCGGGATCCAGATCATAGCTCCGCGCACCTGCAACGATGTCGGGGTAGGTATCAAGATTCACATCGCCGGCACCGCTCACGGAGAAGCCCAGCTGGTCACCCAAAGCCTCGCCAATGAAGGTATAAAGCGTAGTGCCGTCCTTGCCGGAAAATGCATACACACGGCCAGCATTACTGAGCTCGTCGCCGCTGGCCGGAGTGCCGTCGGGATCCGCATCATATGAAATCGCACCAGCCACGACGTCGGGGGTGCCATCACCGTTCACATCGCCGGCACCGCTCACGGTGAAACCCAGATTGTCACCATCCTCAACAAAGAAGCCGGGAAAGGGGTTCGACACGCCACCGTTCTCGCCATCGACGGTATAGAGCGTTGTACCATCCTTGCCGGAATACACGTATACACGGCCATTGGCTCGGATCTCGTCAAGGGTGTTAGCGGTGCCATCGGGGCCAGCGAAATCAGCATCCCAAAAGGGCGCACTGGCCACGACGTCGGGGTTGCCATCAGAGTTCACATCACCGACGCTGCTCCCGGAGGTGCCCAGGTTGTCCTTCGCGGCCTCGCCATCGGCGGTCCAAAGCGTCGTGCCGTCCTTGCCGGAATACACATATACACGGCCAGCGTCAGAGAGCTCGTCGCCGGTGGCCGGAGTGCCGTCGGGATCCGTATCATAGTGATACGCACCGGCCATGATATCGGGGAAGCCATCAACGTTTACATCGCCGGCGCCGCTCGCGGACCAACCCAGCTTGTCACTCGCGTTCTCGCCAGTAAAGGTCCACAGCGTCGTGCCGTCCTTGCCGGAATACACATACACACGGCCAGCGTCAGCGAGCTCGTCGCCGGTGGCCGGCGTGCCGTCAGGATCCGCATCATAGCCTTTCGCACCGACCACGATATCGGGGGTGCCATCCAGGTTCACATCGCCGGCATCGCTCACGGAGAAGCCCTGGTTGTCATTCCCGTTCTCGCCAGAGTAGTAATAGATCACGCTCTGGCTCTGGCCCAGGGTCGGAAGCAGAGTCATGGCCCCCAGCAGCAGGCCCGGGACGCCGAGTTTATGGGAGAGGGAGGAATGGGATAAATCTTTAGTCATGGTATTTGCGCCTCCGGGCGCCTGGGATACAGGGGAAGAAAACGTTTTCACGATGCGTGACGACGCGGGATAAGGATCCGCTTGCAGTGCCGAGATGGCGATCGCAGAAGAATCCACGGTTCCCTTTTGAGCCACGACTGACGCCTTGGCCTTGGGGGAAAGTTCATCAAAGGTCACTTGCCCTTCATCGGGGGCGTAGATAGACACCGCCAGGGCGGCTGCCGTCAGGGTTCCAGCAGCGGTCCACAGGGCTAGCTTGCCCAGGATGAGAGCAGGGGAAGCAGAGGCAGCAGCAGAAGCCTTGCCCATCACCACCTCGCGCATGGCGGCAAGACCGGTTGCTGGGGTGGTCAGCACCACGCTGCCGGCGATGAAGCTGGCGGGTAATGACTGCCGCAGCAATTCCAAACCACGGGCGAGCTGTTTGCGTACAGTGGAGGCTGGGCGATTCAGGTTGAGGCCAATTTCCGATGGCGAAAGCCCGTAACGCAGATGGAAGTTCAAGATCGGGTGGTACAGCTCCGGCATCTTGCCAATGGCTTCCATCACCGCCTTGGTAAGTTCCTTGCGCTCCAGTTCCTCTTGCGGGTTTTGAACTGCCCCGTCCTGGATTAAATTCGTGTCGATGTTCTCGAGCCCAGTTGCCTTCAGCGTCCGTCCTAAGGCCCGGCGCCTGGACCGTGCTTCGTTGGCCAGAATGGCGAACAGCCAGGCGACCACATGTCCGGTAGGCTTGTACTTGTGCTTATGCTCAATGACGGTGAGGAAGGTGGCTTGCACCAAATCATCCGCTGCACTTGGCTCCGGCGAAAGATGGTGGGCTAACTGCAAGAGCTTGCTAGCCGTGGCATCGAAGACCTGACCTAGATCCGCCGGGTCCCCGGTTTGTTGGTAGTTGATGAAGGCTTGGTCAATCTTGTTGGGTGGTCCGGACCGGTTACATAGGTAACAAATCAGTCCGGGCACATGGGTAACACTTTGGCGTGGCCTTGGGGTGGCGCTGGGGTCTCTTGTGCCGGATGACCTGGTGCGAGACAGACCCTGTGAATGAGCGTTTGAAGTTTGTGGCGGCCCACCAAGATGGCCGCCTGTCGATGACAGAACTGTGCGAGCGGTTTGGGGTTAGCCGGAAAACTGGCTACAAGATCCTGGCTCGATATCGTGATGAAGGACCTGAAGGTCTACGGGACAGATCCAGAGCGCCAAAGCGGCATCCCAATCAAGCCCCACCAAGAGTGGAGGCGGCGATTTTGCGGGTACGAAAACACTACCCAACTTGGGGATCCAAAAAGATCCGAGCTGTACTGGCACGAGAGCACCCGGAAGAAGTTTTGCCGGCAAGGAGCACAGTGCATGCTGTGTTGAAACGGGCGGGTGTCGTCATGTCTCGTCCCCGACGTTTGCGGCGGCAGCCCAGTACATTGTCGTTGATTCAACCACAAGCACCCAATGACGTTTGGTCCATAGACTACAAGGGCTGGTTTTGTGTCGGAGATGGCACTCGCTGTGATCCACTGACGGTGAATGATGCCTTTAGCCGCCTGTCGCTGGAGTGCCGTGCATTGGTCTCGCCGAAGCTGTTGGACGTGCGCCGCTGCTTGGCAGGTGCATTTAGGCAGTATGGCCTACCTCTCTACATGCTTAGCGATAACGGGTCTCCGTTTGGGTCGAGGGGCATTGGCGGGATTTCTCGCTTAGGAGTTTGGATGATACGGCTTGGAATTCGACCAATGTTTATTGAGCCAGGTAGACCAGATCAGAATGGTCGTCACGAGCGATTTCATGAAACCTTGAAGGCAGAGACTGCCAACCCTCCTTACAAAACAATTCGAACCCAGCAGGCTGCATTTTCACGATTTCAATCCATCTACAATGAAGAGCGCCCGCATGAAGCTCTAGACATGCAAGTGCCAGCCGAAGTCTACGCGCCTTCGCGGAGGACTATGCCTTCAAGGCTGCCGCAGCATGAATACTCAGATGACTTTGCTGTCCGACAAGTGCGAAAGGATGGCACCATGAAATGGGCTGGAGGCTATGTCTTTATAGGGGATGCACTGGTAGGCGAGAGCATCGGCCTGGAACATGTGGATGACGACGTATGGATTGTCCATCTCGGCTGCATGCAGCTGGGAGTGCTGCATGAGCGGTCCAGGGTCGTGATCCCCCTGCCAAAAATCAGCGAGTAGGGGGGAGGGCCCATATACTGAGTAGCGAATATGGGGGGTCGCTTGCCGAAATCCTCATTTCCCTGGCTCAAGAGGCTCCCCCCATGCTCTAGCCCCTGAATCCCTGAAAATGAGCATTGTGGGTCGCAATCCTGCCTCCCCCAGAAAGTGTTACCCATGTGCCCGTACAAAAGTGTCACCCATGTGCCGGGTTGCACCGGGTTGCATGGCACCCTGTGAAGGTTTGCAAAGCGGAGAGCGTGACGCCTAATCCCGGATTTTCGCAGAATCCCTCCGTTTTGCCCCTCCCCCAGGCAGCGATTACGCGCAGACGCAACTCCCCAGCCCCAGCCCCAGCCCGGGCTCCAGCCCTTTCCCCCGATTCCCCTGGCTGGCAGCCCTTTCCCAGCGCTTGCCTCTAAAACAGGCGCCAATGCCCGGCATTGGAGGCGGCGATGCCGTCCGGAGCTTGCGCGTCACCGACGAACCACTGGCCGAAGACGTTCATGCCCACCAGCGAAGGCTGGAAGGGGATGCCTGCTTTGAAAGTTGCGTAGCCCTTGCCGGCGCCCTGGCCCGCCCCTGACAGAGTCATAAGGAAGGGGACGGAAGGAGTGGTCACCACGTGCACCGGGATCTGGCCGAAGAAGGTGTTGGGCGGAGTGCGGTCCAGGGACAACAGCAGCAGGGCCTGGGCGCCGCCCAAGGCGTTGTGCAAACCCAGCTTGAAGTCCGGGTTGCTCATGCGTGGCGGGCTGATGGCCAACATGCGGGAAGTCAGGCCGCCGCTGCCTGCGGAGCCGTTGCGAAAAACCCGCGGGTTGGCTGCTTGCAACTCAGAGTGCAAAGTTGGTCGGTCGAAGGGGAAGGCTTCGGCCGCAATGCGTGGATCGGTGAGGGCGTTTTGCAGGAAGTCCACCACAGCGGGTACCACCGGTGGTGGGATGCGCACCTGGTTGAACGGGATAGACACATTGGGGTTGGCAGTGGGGATGCGGTCCTGGTCGGCGGTGAACTGGCTATGACCCTGGGGTGAAACCAGCGGGAAGGGTGGCGCGTTGTAGAATGCCACCGCGTCTTGCACACTGTCCACCCAGCCTACATGCATGAGGGAATTGCGCAGGCCAACGTTGCGCAGGCTGGGAGTCTTGAAGCGACCCCGGTCTGCCGGGTTGTTGGTCACTGCCATGCGGCCCGTGTCCTCAATGGATGGGCGCAGGCCGATGTTGTGGAAGCGGTTGTCGGTGAACAGGGGCGGGGTGTGGCAATTCAAGCAAAGGCTCTGGTTGCGCAGGAAGTTCCAACCTGCAATCTGCCCCGGGGTCATGGCGCTGTTGTCGCCGGCCACGAAGCGGTCCCAGGGAGTTTGATCCGGAATCAGACTGCGTTCATAGCTGGCGATGGCGAAGGCGATGCGTTCACCGCTGATGCCTGGGTCACCAAAGGCATCCTGGAATAGCTCCGGATACCTGACGTTGCCCAACAAGGCAGCCGCCATGTCCGCCGGAATGTTTCTGGCCAGGCTCAATGGTCTGACCCCTTGCAGCTTCTGGTTGATTTCGCTCCAGTCCCGATCCGTGTGTGCCATTTCCACATCGCTCACCGGTGGTCCGCTCACTTGGCTTTCCAATGCACCACCACTTGCAATGCTGACGGCGCCGGTTTCCGGGTTCAGGAAGGTGCTGGGAGCGCGTCCATCCCAAAACAGTTCGTTGGCCCACTGCGAGCCGGGGATGGTGGGGCTGTTGCGGTTGGTGACTTGGGTATCCAAGCCGAACTGGGAGTCTGGTTGGTAGCGGTTGTTGGCATCGGAGCTGATGATGCCGGGTGAGCCCAGCACGTCGTCCGCCGTGCCGAACAAGCTGTCCCTGCCTGGGTGGGTGGCCATGCGCGGATCGCTGAAGCTATGGCTGGGAATGTGGCAGGTGCCGCAGGATACCGTGTTGTCGCTGGACAGTTGTTCATCCCAGTAGAGGATCTTGCCCAGGATGGTCTTGGCAGGGGTGCTGGGGTTTTCCGCCGGCGTGGGTACCGGTGGCAGTTGTGCGAATGTGCTCGATGCCAGTGCGATTACGCAGACCAGTAGACGAAGAGTAGTGATAGCTTGCATTCGATTTCCTCTCAGTGCTTTGGGGACACTGGGTGAAACGGAACGTCTGCCAATCATCCACCACGGAATTTTCTTACCTGCAATGCACCGCCGGCCATGAGTTCGCTTGCGGACCTTAATCCCATTTAGGACTCCGTGGTGCTCAAGACTAGGATGATGCAATGACCTCCGCATCGAACACGAACTATCGATCCCCCTCCACGCCGGGAATTGGACCGACGGTTGGCATCGTGGTCTTGGTCTTGTTCCTGATCAGTGCTTGTGCCACGAATCCAGCAAGCATAAATGGTACGAGCTCAACACCGAGCCGCCTTGTGCAGGAGAAGATCGACAAGATAGAGGCACTCGTTGAACAGCTTGGCAACCCTGATAATGGCGAGGAAGGCCAGGATCTGGAAATGAAGCTTGTTGGATACCTGGATCAACTTGGCAAACTGACGAAGGATTCCGACATCAGGTTCATCGAAGAGCATGCCCGTCAGAACAAGGAATCCTTGATGGCATGGCCTATGGCCCGGGTCTTGATTTTGCTGGGAAGCTACGACGTGGCAGTCGAAGTCATCGTGGTTGCACTACGAGACGCGGAGGACCCCATGTACCGAATGTGGAAGTGGTGGGAGCACTCCTTTGGGGAGCTAGAGAGTTATCCCCGGATGAGCGCTGAGATCGGAAGAGCCTTCCTGGCGCACTTCGACCGGGATCCGGGCTCAAGAGAGTTGATCCAAAAGCTGTTCCACATGTCGATGGAAGAACTGAGGACGAAGTTGCAGGAGCTGGAAAAGTAGAGTGGTGGATCAGACCCAGGTGGACTTCGCCTGGCTTGGCTCGTTAAGCAACCTTAGCTTGCCAGCAAGCGCCGGTCGCGGCGGCGTTTGGCCCAACTTTCCAGCAAGACACCGCCGGCGATGAGTGCGCCAGCCAACCAGAAACGCGGCCCTGGGGCTTCATAGCCCAGGATGCCGGCGAAGGCCACGGCAACCAGGGGTTGGAAGTAGATGTAGAGAACAACCTGCGAACTCTTCACATGCTGCAGGGCCCAGTTGTTCAACAGGTAGTTCAACACCGTGCCGCCAATGATCACGGTGAGTGCCGCCGCCAGGGTTGTTCCCGACAGCAGTGGTTCCAGACTTTCCCAACTCCAACTGGGATAACTCCAGCCGGCGATGAGCGTGGTGGAGAGGATGAAACAAAAGGCAGTGGCGGTCATGGCCTGCACCGACTGTCCCAGATGACGCATGATCACCAGGAAGATGGAGAAAGACAGGGCGTTGCTGATGGTGAGCAAGTCACCGTTGAGAGTGTCGCTGGTGAAGTCGTTCTGCGAGAGCAGTTGGTCCGCTTCCAGCAGGTACAAAACGCCGGACATGGAGATGACCACCGCAGCCACTTTGGACCAGCGCAGTTGTTCCTGACGCACCAGTACTGCAATGGCGATGGTGAGTACGGGAATGGCGGCGTTGATGATGGCGGAGTGTTCCGGGGTGGTGCGGTCCAGTCCCTCGGTGAACAGGATCTGGTTGCCGAACATGCCGACGGTGGCTGCCAAGGCCAGCCAGCCCCAGGTCTTTCGTTGTGGCCAGGCCTGGCGACTCAGCAGCGCAAATGGCAGTAGCAGCAGGGTGGCGCAGAGCATGCGGTAGAACACCCAGGCCTGGGCCGGTACTACCGCAAGGATCTCCTTGGTGAGTACATAGCTCAGGCCAAAGAGCACGGAAACCAGGATCAGGGTGCAGTGCACCAGCATCATGGGCGGCTTCAAGCTCGCGCTCCGGTCGGAGGCGATGTCTCTAATGATATCGCTATCAACAGTTTATAGCTTTGTTACCTGGGCTGCTCCAGCCTTGGGTTGGGTTGCTGGGGATGGCAAGTGGGAGGGCAAGTTGGCGTCAAGACGCTATAGTCCTGGCCATCAGACCCCACTGATTTTTAGTCCGTACTCGTACAGCATCCCCCCGCGCAATGCATCTAGCCCTTCCCTTTCTTCTTGCGGTGTTCTGTCCGCAAGATGGCTCTCGTCCTGTGAAGAGGCCCGGCGGCCTGGTTTTGCCTCCGGTGAAGACCTCTGCTCCGCAACATCCCGCCGCTCGCCGGAAGGTCAATGACCCGCAACAGTTCCTGCAAGACGTGGTGGATTTGCGGAAATCCAAGCGCCTCTCCGACAATGGCGTGGCTTTGATCCTGCAGCAGCTGAAGCAGGACTACGACGCACCACAGCAGATGGCCCTGAATGCTGTGCGCAAGGCCAAGCCCGACATGGTGCACGGCCTGATGCATGTGCTGCGGCATTTCGGCCAGCCGGCTGATGGGCAGGAGTTGTACTTTCTTCTGCAGACCAAGGCCATGGGCTCGGCGACCCAGGAAGTCATGGACACCATGGTGCATTTGCTGGGGGTCCGGGCAAAGGAGCGCTTGCTGGATTGTCTCAGTTGCAAGTATGGGACGGCGCGAAAGGCAGCCATGCAGTACTTGCTGGATCGAGTCAGCAAGGAGGACCTGCCGCAGGTTTTGCTGCTGAGCAAGGAACGCAAAAAGGATGTCTGCCGCCAGGCTATCCGCCTGCTGGCACGACTGGATGCAACTGAATCAACTGCACGCCTGCTACAGCTCCTGGCCAACCAGCGGGGGCTTGCGCGGGAGGCTTGTCTGGCCTTGGTGGAGCATGGCCCGAAGATTGTGCCGGAGCTCCATGCCGTCTTGGACAAGCCGGTGCGTGGACGGCAGTTTGCCTATGCCACCTTTGCCTTGCTGCAACTGGCAGCACAGCAAGGCAAGTCCTACATCCCCGCGAAGGCGGTGCCCAAATTTCGCAAGGAGCTGCTGGGTCCAGATCCCTTCACGCGAGTGGTCATGGCCACTGCCCTGTCGGAGCTGGCCTACCAGTCTTCACCGGACCTGGATGGTGGGCAGGCCCTGGATCAATGCATAGTGGATGGTCTGATGCTGGTGGTGGCACCGAAGGAATTCATCAATGATCTGAATCTGCTGCAGGGGCCGGCGCTGGCCGCGCTGGTGCGCTTCACCGGCGAAGACTTTCGCAACCAGGGACATCTTTGGCAGCAGTGGTGGACCGATGCTCGGGCGGGTTTTGTCGGTACCCGAGCGGCCATTGTTTTGGATGCAGAGAATGCACAGATGGCTTTGCTCACCTGGACCGACTCGAAGGGCAGCTTGAGTTTTCGTGGCGCCACGGTGTCGGTGGATGCAGTGCCAAAGGGTACCACCCAATACATTCTTAGCGGCGCTGCCATGCAGACCCTGGTGCAGGATCTCATGAAGCTGGGTTTTATGAGCGGCACTCATTCCCAGGCGGCCGTGCTAACCAGTGGCACCCTGGATCTGGTGGTGGGCGATCGGCGATCACGTCTGCGCCTCCCTGATCAGCATGCGGCCTTGGCCCGAGCGCTGCGGGAGCAGTTGTGGAAATGGGAGCAGGCGCAGCTCTGGCAAAGTTATCGGGATCCGGAGCAGGAGCCGGATGCGGTGGTTTTTTGGCGGCAGCATGCCAAGGCTTTTGCTGATGCCGCCAGTGACCGGGACCAGTGGTTGCGCCAGCGCATTGTCAACCGTCTGGGAAGCATGTCGCAGGTGCGGCAAAGCCAGGCTCTGGAGCATCTGCTCGGACTTGCTGATCTGCCCCAGCAGTTGACCGAGGCGGAGGCCTTCGAATTGGTGCGGGTGGCACGACAGCAACCAAGCTTGGATGAGCATGGTTTTCGCATGCTGGAGATCGCCATGTTGCCCGAGAGTGACCAGGTATGGCGGCGGGCATTGGAGGTTTTGGATCGTCAGGATGCTGTGCAGACCGGTCAATGGGCTGCTCGCTTGTTCGGTCTTCTGGGCGCCGAGCGGGTGTTGTTGTCCCTGCAGCACCCCAACCCACAGGTGCGCCTGGCAGCCATCCATGAATTGGCTCGTTCCCGTGACCTGCGGGCGGTGCCCAAGTTGCTGCCTTTGGTTCGCAGTGATGATGTCAACCTGCAGAGCACGGCGGTCTATGCTTTGGGCATCATGCGCGCCCGCGAAGCCTTGCCGACCCTGCTGGCACTGGAGGCTGATGCGACATCCGAGGTTCGCCGACAAATTTGGCTAGCCCTGGGCAAGATTGGCGGGCCCGATGCCCTGCCCATATTGCAAAAGGCCCTGTTCATGCCTGGTGCAACGGATCAGCGCTATGCGATTCGTGCCCTGGGTGAACTCCGCAATGCCAATGCGGTTCGTCTGTTGGCAGCGCGGTTCTGTCTGGAGTCTCGGACCGAAGCGGACGAGTTGCAGATCGAGGAAGTTCGTTTGGCATTGCGCAAGCAAGGTGCCTTGCAAGTGCCCCCGGCCTTGCATGAGCATCTGACCAAGATACCTCAGGGCCCGATGCGCGCGCGCCTGGTGGGGTTGTTGGCGGAATTCCAGGATCCCATTGTGGTGCCGGATCTCATCGCCATGTTGAATTCAACCAAGCAGCAGATTGCTGTGTTGGCCCTGTCGGAGATTACCGGCCTGGATCTGGCCCTGAAGAACCAGCGTTGGGAGGCAATGACCCAGTGGTATCAGGTGCATCGCCAGCAGAGTCAGAGCCAGTGGTACTTGCAGGCTCTAGCTCGTGAAGGCCTGCAATCTCCCCTGCGCAGCGCTGACCTTGCGCCAGGCGTCGGGGTGGAGGCGGTGCGAGAGCTGACGCGCATTCTGGTCACTGCAGAAAAGCCCCATATCCGGGTGTTGACCGGTGTCATGCTGCGGGAGACCACCGGCGCGGAGTTCGGTTCCATCAACCGTTATGCCGAACGGCAGGCCCTGGAGTCCATTGCCGAGCGTTACCGTTACCATGCTGCCGCCGTGCGGGCGGCTTCGGCAGAGAAGTAACTCCGACGTCTTCCTGATTGGGGAGTTTGTCCGGGTTTGTTATCGTATTGCCGCAAACCTTAGCGTTTGATCCATTATCCATGACTGATGTACTAGCTATCGCCGAGCGCATTCAGGAGCAGTCCAAAAAACTGCAAGCAGTGCGCCAATCTGTGTCCCAGGTCATTGTTGGCCAGGCTGAGCTTCTGGATGGTTTGCTCATCGCCCTTTTGGCCGACGGCCACGTGTTGTTGGAGGGATTGCCTGGGCTGGCCAAGTCCCTGGCCGTATCCACCCTGGCCCAGGCCGTGGGCGGACAATTCCACCGCCTGCAGTTCACCCCTGACCTGCTACCTTCGGACTTGGTGGGCACCCATGTCTACAATCCCAAGACTGGCGAATGGTCGGTGAAGAAGGGTCCAGTTTTCGCCAACCTGGTGCTGGCGGATGAGATCAATCGAGCGCCGGCAAAGGTGCAATCCGCATTGTTGGAGGCCATGCAGGAGCGGCAGGTTTCCCTGGGCGGAGAAACCTATCCCCTGCCCAATCCCTTCCTGGTCCTGGCTACGCAGAATCCAGTGGAGCAAGAGGGCACCTACCACTTGCCTGAGGCGCAGGTGGATCGCTTCTTGTTGAAGTTGGTTGTGGGTTATCCCAGCAAGGAAGAAGAGTTGCAGATCATAGATCGCATGGGTGGGCAGGGGCCCCTCCCCAAGGTGGAGCAAGCCATTGACCTGGAGCAGATCAAAGAGCTGCGGCGTTTGATGGACACCATCTACCTGGATGACAAGGTGAAGTCCTACATCGTTGACCTGGTATTCGCCACTCGCGAACCTGCCGGGGTGGGCTTGGAGCGCTTGCGCCCACTGATTCTCTATGGTGCCTCACCACGCGCCTCTCTTGCTTTGACCCGTGCTGCTCGCGCCCACGCCTTCCTCGCTGGTCGGGGATTTGTGACGCCGCAGGATGTGAAGGCCGTTGGCTTGCCGGTGCTGCGCCATCGTGTGTTGACGACCTACGAAGCTGAAGCGGAGGGGCTGAGTTCCGAAGACATCCTGCAGCAGGTTTTTGATAACGTCCCGGTTCCGTGATTGACCCGCAGATTCTGGCCCAAGTGCGGCGCATTCAGTTGCGCACCAACCGTATGGTTACGGATGTCATGATGGGCGGCTATTCCTCGGTGTTCCGTGGAACGGGCATCGAGTTTGACGAGGTGCGTGAGTTCGTGGAAGGCGATGATCCTCGCGCCGTGGACTGGAATGTGACAGCCCGCACTGGTCGGCCGCACATCAAGAAATACATGGAGGAGCGGGAGCTCACTGTGTTGTTCCTGCTGGATGTTTCACCATCCACATCCTTTGCTTCGACCAAGAAGAATGATGCTTCACTTGGGCTTCGCAGCGTGCGGGAAACCGCCGCGGAATTTTGTGCCTGCATCGCCCTGGCCGCTTCGCGCAATAACGACAAGGCCGGCCTCATTGCTTTTAGTGAGGAAACCGAGCTTTATGTGCCGGCCAAGAAGGGGACCAGCCATGTGTTGCGCCTGATTCGGGAAGTCCTGGCCTTGGAGGCCAAGGGCTCGGGCAGTGATCTGGCCAGTGCCCTCGACTATGCTGCCCGGGTGCAGCGCAAGCGGGCCATTGTCTTTGTCGTGTCTGATTTCCTGGTGGGGGATTTTCAACACCCCCTGCGTCTGCTGTCCCGGCGTCACGATGTGGTTGCGGTGCGGGTGCAGGATCCGAGTACCATGAGCCTGCCAGAGGCTGGTTTGTTGCAGCTCCGGGATTTGGAGACCGGCAAGAGCTGCTGGGTGGATAGTAGTTCTGCCAAAGTGCGGGAGGCTTATGCCGCCAACATGCTGGCCATGCGCGAGGGCCAGGATGACGCATTCCGTCGCGCTAAGGTGGATTGCCTGGACTTGACTACCGGCGGCAGCATTGCTGATCCCATCGTCAATTTTTTCCGCATGCGGGAACTGCGGGGGGCGCACCGATGAATCGGCAACTGTTCAGTTGTGGACTGCTTTGTCTGGCAATGGTTGTTTGCCTGCTCATTCTTGCTGGCTGCCGCCAGCAAGAGTCCGTGGATTGGCAGCCCAACCCGCCTCTGGATCTGCATGTAGAGCTATCTCAAACCCAGGTGCCGCTGTTGCAGGAGCTGACCCTGCGTCTGTATTTGTATGCGGACAAGGATCTGGATGTGAAATTCACGCCGCAGGTACCCGTCGGTTTTAGCGGTGACCTTGCCCAGGTCTGGCAGCCCTTTGGCGATGGCCGAATGCAGGTTTCCACTATGCAACTGCGTCCCTTGGATTTTGGCACCCTGGTCATCCCGGACTTTGAGGTCACTGTGGGAGATCGGACTGTCACCACCGATGCCTTGCAGGTGCAAGTCGTCTCGGTGCTGGCAAAAGATGCGGATGTGCAAGCGGCGGAAGCACCGGCGCCGCCATTCCCCGCCCGCAGCTATTTCTGGCTGTCCATTCTCTTGATCCTGTTCAGCCAGATGGTTTTAGCAGTGATCATCCTGTTCTTGCGACGACGCAACCTGCGAGCAGTGCGCAATGTGCTGGTGGTCAGGCCTGCGCACCAGAGGGCTTTGCGGGCGCTGCAGCAACTACGAGATCTGCCTCTCGAAACAACGGCGCAGGTGGAGCAATTCTATGTGCAGGTATCACAGATCCTGCGTTTTTATCTGGAAGAGCGTTTTGCCTTGCGGGCACCGGAATGGACCACGGAAGAGTTTCTGCTGGCTGCCCAGTCCAATGACAATTTGGATGCTCAGCAACGTCTGCATTTGCAGGAATTCCTGCAACGCTGTGATCTGGTGAAGTTTGCTGCGGTGTTGCCCGAAGCCCAGGCGCATGAGGAAACATTCAAAACGGCCGAAGACTTCATCCAGCAAACCAGGGAGGATCAACAGCCCGCAGATCCTACAAAGGCAAAGGAGGCAGTGGCATGATTGCCATGGATCCCTGGCTGCTGTTGCTTCTGCCGCTTTTCTGGCTGCTCTATGCCTGGCGCCTGCTGCGTCCGCGAGCAGCCTTGCCCGCGGCCAGTGTGCTGCCATTTGCCGAATTGCCCCGCAGCCTGCGATCTCGTCTGGTGCATCTGCCCCTGACCATGCTGGCCTTGGCCTTGAGTCTGTTGACCCTGGCCGCTGCCCGACCGGTAACCCGGGATGTGATGCCGCTGCGCGAGGAGGGGGTGGACATCATGCTGGTGCTGGATCTGTCCAGTTCCATGTTGGAAACAGACATGGACAACAAGGAGACGACCCGCATCCAAGCCGCCAAGGAAAAGGCTCAGGCCTTTGCTCAGGATCGTAAGCACGACCGAGTAGGTCTGCTGGTCTTTGCCCTCTATCCGGAACTGCGTTGTCCCTTGACCCTGGATCAGGATGCTCTGCTGGCATTCCTGCGTTCGGTGGAGGCGAAGAAGCCGCGCTCGCCGGAGAATAGAACCGGCATTGGCCGAGCCCTGGCCAAGGCTGTTGGGTGCCTGGATGAAAGCAAGGCGGAGTCCAAGGTGATCGTGCTGCTCTCCGATGGCGAGAACAATGTGCAGGACATCTTGCCCAAGGATGCGGCCAGTCTGGCCAAGGATGCCGGCGTCAAGGTGCACACCATCGGCGTGGGGAATGGAGATTATCATCCCATCCTGGGGGTCCAGCCCTTGGAGTTTCAAAGCCTGCGGAGCATTGCCAAGACAACCGATGGACTGTTCTTTGCTGCTCGCTCTGGCGACGAGTTGGCAAAGGTCTATGCCCAGATCAATCAGATGGAAAAGGTTGAACTGGAAGACCCGCGCTACCGCACCGTGGATTGGTTTGTCTATCCCTTTGCTTTGGGAGTAGGCCTGCTGGCTTTGGCCCTGTTGTTGGAATTTGTCTGGATTCGGGCTCTGCCATGAACGAGTTGTCATTCCATCACCCTGAACTCTGGCCATGGCTGCTATTGGCGCCGCTGTTTTGGGGACTGGTGTTCTGGCTCTGCCAACAGCGGCAGAAAGCCCGGCAGGCCTACGGCGCCTTGTGCCTGGATGATGGGCCCTCTCCCGTGGGGCGTGCCAGTCGCTTGATGCTGGCTGGGCTGCTGTTGTTCCTGACCTACATGGAGCCGCGCTACGGCGAGGAGAAGGTCAAGGTGGAGCGTCGGGGTCTGGACCTGATCTTCTGCCTGGATACTTCCCGCTCCATGTTGGCGGAGGATGTGCGACCCAACCGGCTGGAAAAAGCCAAGCGAGACATTCGAGCGGTGCTGGCGGAATTGGTGGGCGGTGACCGGGTGGGCTTGTTGGCCTTTGCCGGCGATACCCGACTGGTGGTGCCTCTCACCCATGACCTGGATTCCTTCCGCTATCTGCTGCAGGAGGTGAGTACGGATACAGTTCGCACCGGGGGGACCGACCTGGCGAAGGCTCTGCGTCGTGCCCTTGACATGGTGGTTGAGGGAGACAACAGCTCGTCAGTGATTATCCTGCTGACGGATGGGGAGGATTTGCGCGGTGCGGGACGTCAAGCTGCTGCAGATGCTGCGGAGCAGGATGTGATCGTGCACGCGGTGGGTTATGGTTCTACTGCTGGCAGTAAGATCCTGCTGCAGAAAAACGGGTCACAGAGTTTCTTGAAGAATCAACAAGGTGATGAGGTGGTTTCAGCCATGGACAGTGATGGACTGCGTGCCTTGGCCAGGGCTTCCGGCGGTGAGTTCCTCCGGGCCGATGCCTATGCCCTGCCTTTGCTGGAGCTGAAACTGAAGCGCTTGGATCCCATGCTGAAGAAAGCTTATGAGGCCGGCGAGGAAACGGTTTTTCAGCCTCGCTTCCAATGGACCCTGTTGCCCGCCCTGTTGCTGCTGGGCTTGGAGCTGTGTTGGCTGGGAGGGAGACGCCGATGAAGAGCTTGATCTTGGCAGCCCTGTTGTTTGCCGGTTCGGATCCGGTGGCAGACGGACTACGACTCTATCAGGCCGGTGAATATCAAGCTGCAGCCCAGGCCTTCAGCGAAGCTCTGCAGCGGCAGCCCGACAGCGCCAAGCTGCACTACAATCTGGCTTTGGCTCTCTGGCGCGCAGGTCAGACGGCGGAGGCGGAGACCCACGCGGAAATGGCAGCCACTCTTTCCGGCGGCAAGTTGGCTCCGCTGCGGGATGGTCTTTTGGGCAACCTGCGTTTTGCGGCGGCGCAAAGCAAGGCGGAAGAAGATCTGAAGGAAGCCTTGAAGCTGGCCAAGTCAGCTCGTCGGTTCTACCAAAGCGGAGCCCTGTTACCTTCCGCAGCCCAGCCCGAGTTGCGGCGCAATCTGGAGCGGGCCTTGTTGCTGCAAAAGGAGCTGGAAGAAAAGCTGAAGGAACAGGAGGAAAAGGAAAAGGAAGAGCAGAAGGACAAGGATAAGTCGAAGGACGATAAGGACGACAAGGACAAGGACGAGAAGGACAAAGACCAGAAGGACAAAGACAAAAAAGATCAGGACAAGAAGGATCAGCAGAAGGACGGCGAGCAGGAAGATCCACAGGACGGGGATGCGAAGCCAGAACCCGAGCCGAAGCCTTCAGAGCAGGAAGACAAGAAGGAGGAAAAGTCAGGGGGCCAAGGCAAGTCTGAGGCCCCGCCACCTGTTCCCGGGGAGGGTGATCCGGACAAGGAACTCAGCCAGGAAGAGCGGCAACACATCCTGCGGCAACTGGAAGGCATGGAGGATGATATGCAGGAGCTGCGCAAGAAGATGCGGAGACGTCGAGCCAAGGTGGAGAAGGACTGGTGATGTTGGCAGCCGCAACCCTGTTGGCTCTCTGTTTGCCGCAAGGCGCCCCAGAGCACTTGGAGGTCATTGGTCCGGAGCCGGCGGTGGTTCGTTTGACCGAGTCTTCTGTGGTGAATCTGCTGATTTACACCGAGCGACGGCCTAAACCGCCGGAGCTCCCCAAGGTGGACGGGCTGCTGTTGAAGCTTGGCACACCCTCCTTCAGGGAGGTCCGCGGCTTTGCCAATGGCAAATGGAGTCATAGTCGCACTGTGAGTTATCCCCTGCACATCACCCCGCAGCGCGAAGGTCGATTCACCATCCCGGCCTTTCCTGTTTCCACCGGTGCCGGCACCCAGCAAACCAAAGCCATCGTCATTGAGGCGGTGAGGGATATCAAAGGCGGCGAATATGCCTTCCTCAATGTGAGCTTGAATCGCAGTCGTGTCTACGTGCACGAACCCATCCGCATCACCGTGGAATTTGGGGTGGACAATAGCTTTTCCATCCCTTCTCGAACGACAACCCATAAAAGGAAGTTGGTGGAGTACCACGAAGTGGAGGTGCGGGCGCATTGGTTGTCGGAGATGGATGGCGCGCGCAATCTGCTGGAGGAGGATCCTGACCCGGATATGTATTTGCTGCTCAACGAAACTTTGCAGCCGGTGCGGTTTGAGAAGGACTACCGGCGTGGCGGCCGGAGCTATTACAAATTTCGCTTCGAGAAATCTTTCCTGCCCACTCGCGTTGGCAAGAAGGACCTGGGTGCGCCGGTGCTTCGCTACGCTGTGGTGCGCAATAGGCGCCAATCGGAAGTCTTCCATGTCTACGGCAAGCCTCTGCAGTTGGAAGTGCTGCCCCTGCCGGAGGCCGGACGACCGCATGACTATTCGGGTGCCGTAGGTCAGTTCAAGCTGCAGGCAGAGTTGGACCGGCAGCAGGTCAAGGTGGGAGAAAGTGTCAAGCTGAAGCTGCGCATCCTGGGCGCTGGCAACAATGAATTCTATCGCGTGCCTGAACTCGAGGATGTGCCGGGCTTTCATGTGTTGGGCGAAATTGAAGAGCGCAGCAGTGTTGAGGTGGAAGTCATCTATGACCTGACGCCAAAGACAGCAGACGTGAGTTCCGTTCCCAGCATCAAGTGGAACTACTTTGACACCCAAGAGGGGCAGGAGGTTTATAAGGAGCTGCATAGCCCCGAGTTGCCCTTGAAGGTGATTCCCTTGGAGAACGCAGAAGCCCTGGCCATGCCTGAGGGCGAAGAGTTGGCAGCCCTGGAGCCCGGCGTCGACGACATCTTTGACATGAAGCCCTTGCGCGGTGCTGCCAGTGGCAGCAACAAAGCCTTGCCCGCGCCCTGGCTGAGTGCCTTGTTGGCTCTCTGCCCCTGGGCCTTGTTTGCCTTCCTGGGTTTCTCCCTGCGCCGCTATCGCATTCGCCGTGCGGATTCCACTGGCCAGCGGCGCCGATCTGCTCTGGGTAGATTTCACAAGCAGATGGCTGCGCAGGCCGAGCCTCTTGCTGCCTTGTTGACCTATCTGGCGGATCGCTTGGATTGTGCAGAAGCGGCAGTCATCAGCCCTGATCTGGATGATCGATTGCGGCGCTGCGGAGTGGCGGCGGAGTTGGCGGATGAAACCATGCGCATGGTGGAGTCCGGCGTATCGGCCCGGTACGGCGGTGGCGGTGGTTTGCATGCCGCCCAGGTTGAGGCCCAGGTGGGGCAGTTGGAAAAGGCGGCAGCAAGCAAGGTTTTGCCGGCGCTGCTGTTCTTCTTGTTGCTCACACCTGGCTGGGCGCAGGACGCAGATCTGGCGGCGCAGACGACGCAGGCGGCCAGGGAATATCGCGCCGGCAACTATCCCGTGGCGGCGCAGATCTATCAGGAGCTGGCTGATGTGGGAAATCCCCGGGCCCAATACAACCTGGGCAACTGTTTCTACCGTCAAGGGCAATTCGCCCAGGCTTTGGCCGCCTATGAACGAGCCCGGCTGGTCATGCCCAGAGACCCTGAGCTGCGTGCCAACCGTGCCTTGGTGCGGCTAAAATTGGGTGTCGGCGATGCCCAGGCCGAGTCCATTCTGGACACCCTGGTAAAGTTGCGGGATAGCCTGACCCAGACGGAAAGTTTTTGGCTGTGTTTGCTGCTGAATGTGGCGGCGGCGGCCTGTCTGTTTCTCGGCGGCCGTGCCTGGCGCTGGTTTGGGCTGGTGCTTGCTTTGCCCGCCGTGTTGCTGATTCTGGAGATTGGCCATTTTGGTCCCGCGCGGCCTCCGCAGGGCGTGGTGCTGCAACATAAGGTAGCGTTGCGAGCGGAGCCCAATGCATCCCTGTCGGCCTTGATGAAGATCAGCCAGGGTGTGAGTCTGCAGGTTCTCGGCGAAGGCCCCTCCTGGTTGCAAGTGCAGGTGGCGGATCGGCGCGGCTACCTGCCCAAGGCCAGCGTTGCGATCATACGATGAGCCCGCATTTGCCGCCCCTTTGGGCTGCGCTGCCGCCAGTCCATTGATCTACTTCGTCGAGCTCGGTCGTCCTTCTCGACAGGTCACCAAACCTGCCTCCGAGGGACTCGGTCTCCCTCCTTGCATCTCCAAGAACTTGCGCCACCTCGCCAACGAAAGTGGTGGGAAGTACGGGCTGGCCCGCTAGATTCATCAGCATGCGTTGGCTCCCCCTACTTCTGTTGTTGGCATGCAGTACTCCCCAGTATCAGCCGCAGCGACTGGATCGTCCCGAGTTCGACCAGGCTGAGTCCAAGTTGCTGAAGGAATGGGAGCTGGGCTTTCGCAGTCAGGATGCAAAGCTGGCAGAGCTCCGCCAGCCCCTGCTGGGCAAGGCCAACACCGCTACCTGGATGACTCTGGCCATGATTCGCTATGCCCAGGAATCCATTCGTCGCACCGAAAAGGCTCGCCAGGGTCTGCAAGCCTCCTTGTTCAAGGCGGATGATCCATGGTTTGCTCGGGCGGTGGCAGAACTGCAGAGCATGGGGCCGGTGGTGGTGCCCAACATCGTGCAGGAGCTGTTGCTGCGGCGAGATGCCCAGCTGAATCGTCTGGGGGTGCAGATCCTGGTAGCTCTGGGGCCCATGGTCTTGCCCGGCATCGCCGACAGCCTGCAGCAGACTTCCGATCCATTTGTGCGGCGGCAGATCATGCGGGTGGCCGCGGGTCTGGTGTCCCATGCCCAGGCCCGCCAGGTCCTGGAAATGGCTCAAGGCGACGATGACTATGCGGTGCGGGCCGAAGCCTATGTGGGTTTGAGCCTGGCTGGAGATGCCTATTTGCCCCTGCTGCGGCGGGTGGTGCAAGAAGATCCTGATCCCTATGTGCGCCGCAAGGTGGTAGAACAGTTGGCGCGCTTCGATGATCAGCAAACGGCGGCGGCCATTGTGCATTTTTATGCCGATGCCTACTTCAACCATGATCGTGAGGGGCGCGAGGCAGCGGAGCGGACCTTGTTCAAGCTTTCGGGGCTGCGGCATTACAACAAGCCACCGCGTTTTTGGCAGGACTGGGTTTTGAATCTGAAGAGCAATCAAGGAGGCTTCTAATTGGAGCAGTGGAAAATCCACAAAGATCGTCAGCGCTGTGAGAAACCCAGCTGCCCATTGCCAGTGGAGCAGGAGTTCTATGCGGTCTTGCAGTTGCCGGACTGTCTGCGGCATGAACTCTGCCAGCAATGCTTTCACCAACTGAGGGAGTCCGATGACTCCCTGCCCTTCCACTGGAAAGTGCGGCGGGGGACGGGTGGCAAGAAGGAAGCGGTGCTGGACCTGGAATCCCTGCGCATGCTGTTTGACCGCCTGGGGGAGCCGGGCAACAGCAGCGAGAATGCAGCGGGACTGCGCTACCTGGTGGCCTTGCTCCTCCTGCGCAAGCGGCGCTTGAAGATGGTGGATGCCACGACACCGGAACAAGAAGCGGCAGATATGTTGGTTTTGGACCCCAAGGTGGAGGGCATGGAGCCGGTGGCCTTGCAGGCACCGGACTTGGACGCGGATCGCCTGGCCAACCTGCGGGAAGAGCTGATGGCTGCCTTGGGCGATGAGTCAGAGAGCGATTCACCAGGTGCCGCTGAAACTGCAGATTCTTAGATCCACCTGTGGCGCTGGCCATGGCCGCTGCCTAGGGTGATGCCATGAAGACCAAGACGAGAAGGATTGGGCAGGCGCTTGGCCTGCTGTTCATCCTGGCTTTGGGTTTGCACTCTTGCAGTGGCCCGGAGCGAGCCCCGCACCAACCCATCACTGGAGTTGACAAGCCTCTCAACCAGGAACAACCCACCAAGTAATCCAGAGGCCAAATAATCTAGAGGGAGGAAAGAAGATGATGACGCAACAAACTATGAGTCTGAAAAAGCTGTGGCTGATGAGCCTGCTATACCTGTTATTGCCCGCCTGTTCCACGGATCGGGGGCGCATCATGACGGACACGGAGCAGGACTACGTGGACACAGATGGCGCTGGTGCTGCTACCTATGATCGCCTCATCGAGGGTGCGGTGAACAAGCTGCTGAATCGGCATCGGGATGATTTTGAGAACCGCAAGGTGCGCAAGGTGGCTTTCATTAGCGTAGAAAACCATTCTGCGGAAGAGTTGGGAGAATGGGGTGAGCAGATCTATGAGGTCATCGACACCAAGATCAATCACTTCGAAGGCTATCAAACCATCAGTCGCCGCTACGTAGATGCGGGTTTGCGGGAAGGTCGTTTGAAGCCCGACGATCTGTTCGTGCCGAAGAAGCGTCGCCAGTTCTTGGCGATCATGGAGCAGCAGAACAACCCTGCTGAGTGCCTCCTCTATGCTTCCATTACCCGTGGTGTAACTGATGGCCAGGATGTGCGTCAGCACAACTACCGTCTTACCATGGAGTTGGTGGATGTGGCTTCTGGCAACAACTACAAAGAAACCCAGTTGGTACGGAAGGCCTTCACCGACTAGTTCTAGATGACGGCAAGATACCTCTTGGCCCTGGTCTTCGGTCTGGCGGCCTGCCAGGCTGATCCCATGCTGGGGGTGCGGCAGGCCTATGCTGTCGGTGACTACGTGGCTGCGCACGAACAGTTGTTGCAGCTGCGCAACTCCGACAGCGACAATGCCCACCTCTACAGCTTGGAGCTGGGCATCACCAGTCATGCCCTGGGTCAACCCAAGGAGGCCATCCCCGCTCTGCGTTCGGCCCGGGATCGCCTGGATGAATTGGCGGGCACCGGGTTCTTCGAGTCCTTCGGCGCCATGTTCCTGGATGACCGCAGCCTGGACTATGAGGGTGCGGATTACGAACAGGTGTTGGTGCGGGCCATCCTGGCGGTGGCGGATCTGATGAGCGGAGGCCTGGATGCGGGCGCCTATGCCTTCCAGGTCCTGGATCGCCAACAGCAGATCATCAAGTCCTTCGACGATGGTTCCGGCCACCAACCCAAGAACAGCTACAAGCTGGTGGCCTTTGGTTCCTACCTCCGCGCCATCATCAATGAAGAGAGCGCCAGGCATATCCGAACTGCGGAGAATGAATTTGCCAAGGTGCAGGAGCTGGAGCCGGACTTTCCCTTTGCCGCCGCCGATCTAGAGCGGGTGCGGGAGGGTCAGCATTCAGCCAAGGGCAATGGCGTGGTGCATGTGATTGCCATGGTGGGGCGGGCGCCTTTTCGCCAGGAGTTGCGCATTGCTCCCACTGGTCCGGCCCTGGCCATTGCCCAGCTCATCTGGAACCACCATCGGGACCGGACGGTGATTCCCAACATCACCAAGGTGCCCATCCCAGTGCTAGCCATGCATGCGGACAACCCCAGGCAGATGTTCGTGCAAGTGAATGGCGAGTTTGCTGGTCAGACCGCAGTCATTACCGATGTGGAAGCCATGGCCTTGGCCGAGTTTGCCGCCATGCGCGATCACATCATTGCGCGAGCCGTGTTACGGCGGCTGTTGAAGCTGACTGTGGTTGAAGCCAGCAAAGAGATCCTCGAAAACCAGAAGAGCAAGAAGCACAGCAGTGGCAACCGGGACAAGGAATTGGGCCAGTTGGGAATAGATCTGATAGGCATCATTTGGACCGCCATGGAAAAGGCGGATCTGCGCTGCTGGAGTCTGTTGCCCGCCACATTCCAGGTGCTGCGTCTGGAACTTCCCGCCGGCGATCATGAAATCGGCCTGCGCGTGGGACGAGGCGGGCGCCCCACGGGAGCGGAACAGTTTGTCCGCGTGCATGTGCGCGATGGCTACAATACCTATGTGTTGGCTTTGGCGCCGACCTTGCACGGCGGCCCACCGCCCCTGACTTCAGAACCTTCCGAGCCAGTTGAACCTTTGGAACCCGAAGAGGAAATCCCATGATGCATCGCGTTCTCGCTCTCTCCCTGCTAGGCCTGCTCGTAGGCGCCGGCTGTTCACCCTACTACGCTTCCCGGCGACCAGGCCCTGCCGGAGACCATCCTGATCAACTCCGTGCCCTCCGGCGCCATGGTCTCCATACCCAAAATGAACATCATCGATCTCTACACGCCGGTGGAGCTGCCCAAGAATGTGATACTGGATCACGAAATCGTCATCAGCAAGAAGGGTTACCAAACCTATAAGGGTCGCATCCGCAACATCGGCAAGCAGGCGGACAGCTCGTACCTGGTGCGCTTGCGACCAGGTACGGAGACTTTCCCACAGTAGAGGTTTATTGGATGGTGACCCGTTGGTTGCCTACGGTGTAGGCAAAGGTGCCGTCCTTGTTGAGCACTGCGACCTTGTAGCTGTTCCAGGTCAAGGGATTGAAGTCACCAGGTGCTGGAGGTTCGGTGAGCAGACCTTGCAGGGCTTCCTGCACGCCAGGGGCGTTCAGGCCACCCAACATCATCTGGTAGGTGAACATGGGGTCGGTTTCCACTGTGGTTTCCCAGACCCGGCGACCATCCAGAAGCACCTTATCCGTGGGGAACAAGTTCATGGTCAGTTCCCGGGACTTGGCGATGTCGATGGTGGGGTTGCCGGTGCTGACGTCCAGATCGGGCATCCAGATGCGTAGCCTGGAGCCGTGACGAATGTCGTTGCCCGCCACCCGGAAGCGCCGCGGTGCTTCGTGACGTAACTGGTCAAGGCCAAGCTGTGGCACCAGATCCTTCAAGGCATGCTGGTAGATGCGGATTGTCTGCTGACTCAAAGGCGTGGGTATGGGGCTGCCTGAAGGGGTCTGCCCATCCCAGTTGAAGTCGTTGGGGCCGGTGCCCGGGAGCCAGTTCTTGGTGATGAGAGGCACGTCCTCCCATTGGGTGGCGGCCCGCATGGGCAGCAATCCCAGGTTGCTTGGGGCCAGGCCCGGCAGGGGCACGACTCCTGTGTTGTTGATGCCGGCGATGCGCCGTTCCGAGCCCACTGGAACCGCTTGGAAGATGAGCACGTCATCACCTGCTATGACCTTGGCCAGCAAATTGGGTCGGGTGAACACCATGCCCGTGCTGCCTATGACCTGCCGGTAAACCGGTGGAGTCACGGTGACGTCGTAGTAGTAGGAGGATTCTGCAACGCCGTCGCGGAAGTATGCCACCAATCCGGCGTGGGCCTTGCGAGATTCGCTTTCCACCAGATTCAAGAAGGCATTGGTGCCGGAAGTGGAGAAGTCATCCAGGGCAGAAAGGCTGTGCACAGCGCCGACCACCGGAGCGATGCCGGAGTCGAACTGTTGCATGGCGGCGATCAGGTCCACCAGTTTGTAGATGTCCGCGCCGCTAAAGGCCGGGCCAAACACAATGAACAGGAACCAGTTGATGGACAGTGCCACTCCTGCGGGAGGAGTGTCGCTGCTGGCCAGTTCATGCCCGCTGTGCAACAGGCCTGCTTCGCTGATGCGGGTGAGAGACAGGCTGAAGTGAGAAGTTTCCAGCATGCCCTCCCGTTGGCGAATGCCGCGGCTGGCGGCGGTCTCCAGGGGTTGCGACCCGGGACTGCCAAATGAGGTTTCCAGGGTCAGGCGATTGTTGCTGCCCTCCGGTAGGGAGTGACATTGCACGCAGGAGCGGCCGGCAAACACACCGGTGGGGAAGGGGCGGGTGTGGAACAGTTTGATGCCGCGCAAAGAGCCAATGCCGTCTTCCGCGTTTGCTGCGCCGAAGTCACCGTCGAACCTTCGATCCAGATTCTGGTCCGGATTTGGTGGGTAGGCGACGCTATTGATCATGCGCTCAAACTGTCGCATTTCTACAGCGGTGAGACCCTTTGGATCGTTGGGGTCGTTACCAATGTCTGGAGCTCCCATGAGATTGACAAAGGCGCCGTTGAAATCCAGGAAAGTGGCGCGGTCTCCCCGCCAGTGATAGGGAGCATTGGTCAGCAGGTCTTGCCCGGTGGATTCCACATGATGGTTGACCAGGCCCTGTAGGCTTTGCGTGACCAATAGGCCCTTGTCTGGTGGGAACTCGGTGGGAGGATTTTCAACAAAGGCAATGCCGTCAACGAGCAGTGGCGGAATGGGTGCGCCCTGGGTGGCGGACTTGTCGCCCAGATCCCAGGCGATGCCATCGGTGCGACCATCCACGTGGCAGGAAGCGCAGGCAGTGAAGCCATTGCCCGATAACTTGGCGCTGTAGAGGAACTCCTGTCCCTGGCGTATGTAGGCCGGGGTGGGGTCGTTTTGCAACGGGAAGTTGTCCAGCACCACTTCATTGATGGGATCAATGACAGTGATGGAATTTGACAGACCGTTCAGGCAGTAGAGGCGGAAGCCCGGGTCATTGGGCAAGCCATTGGGTGGCTTGAAGCATAGCCCGCGAGGTCCTGCCAGAGGCTGGCTGGCGCTGAGGGTGGGGATGTCGATGCGGCTCATCTGCCATTGGCTGGCGGGGCCGTTGTCCGGTCGCAGGATGCCAACCCGGTCCGATTGGAAGGCGGTGAAGAAGATCTTGCGCACCTCGATACCAACATGCATGAGCTCTACGTCCGTCGGCTGCGAAAGAGCTTGTCCAGGTCCCACCGGGTTGCCGGTGATGGGGTCCAGGTTGATGTTGCGGTCGTCGACGGTTGGGTTGCCAGTCAACATGTTGCTGACACGATAGACATGGCTTTGGGTGAAGCCTGTTGGCGCTGCTGCCACCGCGGCTTCGCCCAGCAACTCGTTGCGTGCCATGGTGCCCACCACATAGAGGCGATCGTCGAAGCCCCATTCCATGCCACCGTTGATGCTGCCCAAGCCGCCAATCTTCACTTGGGTCTGTGATGGCAGATCAATGCCGAAGATGTCGAAGTCGTAATTCGCTGAGTTGCCGCCCCTGTGGTTCAGCATGTAGAAGCGATTGTTGTAGCTGACCATGCGCCGTGGCTCTTTCAGTCCATGCGGGGCGACGGGGTCGAACAATGGGATGGTCAGGTTGATGCGACGACCAAAATCCGGGCCCATGTGGATCAAGGTGGCGGTTTCCACCCAGGCAACAGCGCTGCGGCTGGCCAAGGTGACCAAGAAGGAACTTTGATCACTGTTCCAGGCAATGTCGCAGGGTTCATCGCCGACGTAGGCGGTGCGTTCCATGACGGCGTGCGGTGCTTGTAGGCCGCCATCATCCATGAAGCGCACCTTGGAGACGGAGTCACCCAGGTAGTTGCAGGTAAAGAAGCGCCCCAGGATGGGGTTGTACTTCACCGTGACCGGGGCCAGGCCTACTTCGACTCGCTGCAGCAGGCTATTGTCCGTGGTGTCGTAGATCTCCACCGCGTTGTCGGGGGTGTTGCACACCAGCAGGTAGTCCCGGCCGGCCACGGTGGCCAGATCCATGGGTTTCACCGTGGGGATCTCGAAATTGACGTAGTCTCCCTGGGCCTTGGCGCCGTTGCCCAGGCTCAGGCAAGCCAGGAGCAGCAGGGCAACCAGGTAGAGGGGAAGGGAAAGAGAGAAAGTGCCACTGGGGCGGGTGGTGTAAATAAGCATCGGGCAACCCATCTGTGGCAGGGGGCGCTGGTCTATGGGTGCCAGGACTGGCCTCGAGCGCCGGAAAATTCCGGTGAACAGGCAGAAGTAGCTTTTATAAAATGACTTACATAAATTGCCCCATGCCTGGCCCGGCCCCCTGGTTTTTTTCTTCCGCCGCCTTCCGGGTCTTGGCCCCAAGCTGTGGCACCAAAGGCGGATCCGCTCCCCCAGCCCTGGTGGCGTTAGAAAGATGGTGGGTGCTACGTGGGTGCTAGCCCCAGAAACTACGGCTTGATCTAGGGCTCAGTGGGTGTAGGGTGGGTGCTGAGGCAGATTCGCCTCCATCTCTTCGCAATGGCAACCTACCTGGGCATCTCTGTGCATGGACTCGATGATAAGGCAAGACTCATCATCCCCAAGCGCCTATTGGACGAGGTTGCCCCCACGGATCGGGATTTCACCCTCACCGCTGGCTTCGACGGTTGCCTCATGTTGCTGGACCAGCCGGCCTGGCAAAAGGTGGCCGCCATGGTGGGGCAGGACCTGCTGGGAAGTCGCCAGCAACGAAATATGCGCCGCGTTTTCTTGGCCCATGCCGAGCCGGTGCGTCCGGACAGGAGTAACAGGATCGTTATCGCCGCAGCCCTGCGTTCGTACGCAGGCATCGACGAGAGCAGCGAAGTGGTCATGGTCGGCACCGGCCAGGCCGTGGAGCTTTGGTCCAAACAACGGTGGCAGGCCGCATTGCAGTCTGCCAAAGACAACAACGAGTTCTCTGACAATAACCTGGTTGGATCCACGGCTGTTTCGCAGTCGTGAAGTCCATCGATCACAGGGGTTAGCCTGTGGTCGACCTTTCTCCTACTTGCCGGGCGGTCGGTGGGAGCTTGGATCACTATGACAAAGGAAGCTGATTTAGGCTCTGTCCCGGAGGGGGACGACGGTCAGGGTGCATTGCATGTGCCTGTCCTCCTCCGTGAGACACTGGATGCTCTGGATCTGCAGCCTGGTCAAACGGTGGTGGACGGAACCGTAGGGGCTGGCGGCCATGGGAGGGAAATCATCAAGGCCATCAGCCCCGGGGGGCGGTATGTGGGTCTAGATCGGGACCAGGAGGTCCTGGTTCATGCCGAGCAGTCATTGTCAGTGGCTGCATCGGCCGGAACCAGGGTCTCTCTTCATCATGCAAATTACAGCCAATGCTCCGAAGTCCTCAGCCAAGAAGGTCTGGTCGATTGCGATCGCGTGCTCTTGGACATCGGCGTGAGTTCCATGCAGATCGATACCCCAGAACGCGGCTTCTCCTTCCAGGTCGATGGGCCTTTGGACATGCGCATGAATCAGGCCGAAGGGCAGGAACTGGGGCGTTGGTTGCAGCGGGTCAATGAGCAGGAGTTGGCACGGGTGCTGTACGAATACGGCGAAGAACGACATTCCCGACGCATTGCCCGGGCCATCGTCAAGGCGCGACAGGCCGGTGGCATCCACCGTACCCTGCAGTTGGCGCAGATCATCAGAAGTGCCATGCCGGCTGCGGGAAAGCAGAAGATCCATCCCTGTACTCGCAGCTTTCAAGGGCTGCGCATATTCATCAATGACGAGATGGGGCAGCTGAGCAAAGGTTTGGCAGCGGCTTATTCTTGTCTCAAAGTGGGGGGTCGCCTGGTGGTGATCTCCTTTCACTCGTTGGAAGATCGCATCGTCAAGCGCTTCATGCGAGAACACATGGGACTGCCTTTCCGCAAGCCCCTTACCTCCAGTCGTGAAGAGTGCCTGGCCAATCCCAGAGCCCGCAGTGCCAAGTTGCGCTGCGGAATCAAGGAGGCAGCGTGAAGTGGGTTCTCGCAGGCATGACCTTCGCGCTGGTGGTTGGGCTGGCGGTGGCGACAGTGGCTATCAAGGTGCAGAACCTGGCGGCCAGACAACGCATCGAAAAATTGACCCGAGCCATCACCATTGTGCAGGTGGAATACGGTCGGCGCGCCGAGTTGATGCGGCAGGAGTTGGATGAGGCGCGGCTATTGGCGCGCCTGGAAGAATGGCGCCTGCCAGACAATTTGGAGTAGGCCATGTTGGCCAGCAGTCATCGTTGAAGTGAGCAACTAAAGGAAAGCCATGCAAAGAAGAGAACGAGCGCGAGCACAGCTGTGCTTTGCCTTGCTTGGCTGTCTGGCCGTGCTGATCTTTGGGCGTTTGCTGTACATGCAGGGCAATCTGGCGGATGCCAACCGCGCCCAGGTTTTGCAGCAGAAGCGCGCGGTGGAAGTCTTGCCAGCTGCTCGCGGAACCATTGTCGATGCCAAGAACCGGCGTCTCGCCTATGACCGCCCCGTCTTGGAGATCCGGGCTGGATTGCGGGTCAAGCTGAAGGGCAAGCGACAGCAAAGCGAGTCGGTGCAAATTCCTGCAGCGGTTGTGCAACGGGTGGCAACACGTCTGGCGCAGCAGTTTGCCGGCGCCAAGCCTTCAGCAGCCCGGCAAGCCGATATGGCGCAGCGGCTGCGGGGCAGAATCCAGAATGCTCGCTGCCGTTCAGGTGCTGGGGGGCGCTTTGCGCGGGTGGATTTCCTGGTGGCAACCCAGGTGGACCAGCAAGAGGTCATTCTGGGATTGCAGGAGTTGCAAAAGGAGTGGAATCGGCGGGGCTCGGAAGAACCTGGCCGCCTGAACCTGCAGTTCCTGCGTCAGTATGTCCGCACCTATCCGGGTCGTGAGGTGACCCATGGCGTGGTGGGCAACTATTTCATCCAGGATCGGGTGTGGGATGCGGAGCGCCGGCAGGAGGATGTGCACGAGGTGTTCACCGGCATGGAGAGCTTTGCCGGTCTCTGGCCAAAGAAGCGCATTGGTTCTCAGGGGCAGGCTCTGTCCTTCGAGCGGGTGTTGTCCCACGATGCTCGCGGCCGGCATTTCTGGTCAGCGAAGAAAACGCCGCCGCCGCAACCGGATGTGATGCGCTGCAGTCTGAACTTGGACCTGCAGAAGGCAGCGCATGAATCGTTGCTGGAAGCTGCTGCCCAGGTGGAAGCCAAATACAAGTCGCCTATGGCATGGGGCGGCATCCTGTTGATCTCGCTGCAAACCGGCGATGTCCTGGCCATGGCTTCCCACTATCCAGGCAAGGCAGATGAAGCCACGGCCTTCGTGCCGCTGCAAAACTTGTTCGAGCCGGGATCCGTGGTCAAGCCGCTCACCTTTGCCATGGCTTTGGAGTCGGGCAAGCTGGGTTGGCACGAAGAGATTGACTGCACTCCTACCATGCCGGGTTATGGCTGGCGGGTGTCCGGGCATCGTCGTCGCATTATCCGTGATGTGCATGCCTGCGGTGTGCTCGACCCTCAAGGGGTGTTGGTACAAAGCAGCAACATTGGTGCCGTGCAAGTGGGGCAGCGCTTGGGACGGGAGGGCTTCAAGGACTACATGCAACGCTATGGCTTTACTCGGTCCACAACTCTGGGCCTGCCTGGTGAACGGGCAGGTAAGCCCAGTCGCAACCTGGACACCATGAGTGATCGGCAACTGGGCCGCTTCACCGGCCCTTCGCTCAGCTTTGGCTACGAGATGACGGTGAACATGGCGCAGCTGGCCCGGGCCTATCTGTGCCTGCTCTCCGGCCGGCAGCGAGAGCTGCGGCTGGTGACTGGCGTGGAACACAATGGCAGGTTCCTGGCCAACCCCATCGATCAGGGGGGCGAGCGCTTCTTGTCCCCCCAGACCGTGGCGTACATTCGCCAGGCGATGGCGCGGGTGGTCAGCGATGAGCCCGGCGCCACCGGGTCGCGATTGTTCAAGATGCTGCGGGAGCTGGGCTATGAGGGGCAACTGATGGGTGGCAAGACAGGCACCTCAGATTCGCCCATCAAGGCCAGCGGCAGTCGAATGAAAACAGCCACATTCGTGGGCTTCACTCCTGTGGATGCCCCGCGATATCTGGCTGTATGTGTGGTACGCAAGAATCGTGCTAGCCGTTTCTACGGTGGAAGCTATGCTGCTCCTGCAGCTGGTCGTCTGCTCTTGGCCGCGTTGGCACAAGAGCAGTTGGATCAGCGGCATCAGGTGCCGCAGGTCAGTGCGTGGTTGTCTGATGTCCGGGAGGCGGTCCCGGGCCCAATGCAAACAGGGCGGTAATGACAGAGTTAGCTTATCCTTCGGGTCTTTCCCGAGGTTGGGGGGTGGTCAGCCTCCAGTCTATTATGGATCAGCTGCAACCTCGTGAGGTGCAGCGATTTCGCCATTTGGTGGTGGAGAGGTTGGTCTTCAACTCCACCGAGGCGCAGCCGGGCTCGCTGTTTTTTGCCATTCCCGGCAATCGCCAGAATGGCAGTATCTATGCCCAAGATGCGGTGCAGCGCGGCGCGGTGGCGGTGGTTGCAGAGCAGGCCCTGAACCTGCCCTGCCCGGTGCTGGTGGTTGCCGACGCGCGCAAGGCCTTGGCGGATGCCGCTGCCCTCTACTACGGCCATCCTTCCAAGAGCCTGCCGGTGGTTGGAGTAACCGGCACCAATGGCAAGACCACGGTCTCCTACTTGATCCGCAACTGCGTGGAGTTGGAAGACAAGCAGGTCGGTGTCATCGGCACCAATGGCTGGGATTTTGCCGGCCGCAAGGTGCCCACAACCAACACCACGCCAGACCCTCTGCGCATTCAGGGCTACCTTCGGGACATGCAGGATCGGCAGGCCCAAGCTTGTGTCATGGAAGTGAGTAGCCATGCACTGGTGCAAGAGCGGGTGCGCGCCGTGGATTATCAGGTGGGAGTCTTCCTGAACCTGACCCAGGATCATCTGGACTACCATGGCACCTTGGATGCCTACACCGAGGCCAAGGCCAAGTTGTTTGCCGGCCTGCGTGCCGGCGCCACTGCCTGCTTGTCGGCGGATTCGGATGCCAGCCAACGCATGGCGGAGAAGCTGGCGCCAGGGGTCAAAGTGCGCTACTTCGGCTTGGATGGGGAAGTCGAAGTGCGGGCGGAGAATTTGCGCTGCAGTTTGGAAGGCACCCAATTTGATCTGGTCATGCCGCGGGGTCGGGTGGCGATGATGCTGCGTTTGCCTGGCCTGCATAATGTGCAGAATGCCTTGGCGGCGGCCAGCGCCAGTCTGGCCCTGGGAGTGTCCGAGCTGAGCATTGCCACTGCCCTGGAAGCGGCGCGACCGGTGGATGGTCGTTTGCAGTTGGTGGGTCACAAGGAAGGGGTTCGACTCTATGTGGATTACGCCCATACCCCGGATGCCCTGGCCAAGGTTTGCTCAGCCCTCTGGGGTCTCACCGATGGTCGCCTCATTGTTGTTTTTGGTTGTGGCGGCGATCGTGACAAGGGCAAGCGACCCTTGATGGCCAAGGCGGTGGCGGAGAATGCTGACCTGGGAATCATGACCAGTGATAATCCTCGTTCGGAAGATCCGGAAGCCATCATTGATGACATGGAGGCTGGCATGCAGCCGGCACGAGCAGAATTCTTCCGCATTGCGGACCGGGCACAAGCCATCTGCCGAGCCGTCAATACGGCGCGCCCGGGGGACACGGTGCTGGTGGCCGGCAAGGGACATGAGAGCTATCAAGTCCTGCGGGATTCGGTGGTGCCCTTCGACGATCGCCAGGTGAGCCTGGAAGCCTTGTTGGCAAAGGAACGAAAAACATGATGCCTACCCAACTGTCAAGCAGCCGTGGCCAGGCCAAGTTGTTGAGTGCGGAAAACATAGCCCGAATTTGTAAGGGGCGAGTCCTGCGTCAGGGTCGACCGGCGCAGCGCCTGGTAATCGACAGTCGCGAACTGCGTTCCGGTGATTGCTTTGTTGCTTTGACCGGCGATCGCTTTGATGGCCATGACTATGTCTTGGAGGCTTTGGCCAAGGGTGCCAGTGGTGCCATTGTCAGCAGTTCCGTGGCTCGCTCCCGCTTGCCTGCCCAGGGTTTCCTGATCAAGGTTGCGGATACCCAGCGGGCTTTGTTGGATCTGGCAACCGAGTATCGCAGTCAACACAAGGCCAAGGTGGTGGGGATCACCGGTTCTTGTGGTAAGACCAGCACCAAAGACATCCTGGGGCATGTGTTGGCACAGCAGTTTCCAACTCTGCAGTCACCCAAGTCCTTCAACAACCACATCGGTGTGCCGCTGACCCTGTTTGCTCTGAAGACCAGGACCAAGGCAGCGGTGGTGGAGATCGGCAGCAATGCTCCCGGTGAGATCAGCAACCTGGCCAAGGTGGTGCAGCCTGACATTGCCATCATCACTGGCGTGGCGGAGGGTCACCTGGAAGGTTTGGGCAACCTGATGGGAGTGGCCAAGGAAAAGGCCAGCCTTCTGCAGCATCTGCGCAAGGGTGGCCTGGCCATCCTCAACGGCGATGACCAGGCCTGCGTGGCCATGCAGAAGGAGACTCCCGCCAGGTGCAGCTTTGTGCGGGTGGACCGGGAAGCGGATTGGTTTGCGACGGATGTGCAATTCCACGGTCTGGGAACCTCCTTCCGTCTGCAGGGCGAGACACCAGTGACCCTGCCGCGCATGGGTTCACACAATGTCTACAACGCCTTGTTCAGCATTGCCGCTGCTTCCCAGTTGGGCGTGCCCATGCCCGTCATCCTGCAGGGCTTGAGTGAGATCCCTCCCACCAGCCGGCGCTTGGAGTGTAAGGAGATCGGCGACATCAAGGTGGTGGATGATACCTACAACAGCAACCCGGCTTCGGCCAGGGCGGCGCTGCTGGCCATGGCCGGCATGCCCTGCAAGGGCCGCCGCATTGTGGTGCTGGGCGAGATGTTGGAACTGGGTGAGCAGAGTGATGAGTTGCACCGGGCCGTGGGCATGGAAGTGGCCAAGACCGGCGTGGATTGTCTGGTGACCGTGGGTGATGGCGCCATTCCCATAGCCGAGGCGGCGCGTCAGGGGGGCATGGCCAAGCGGGCGGTGATTCAGGCCGCTGATGTGTTTGAGGCCACCGAGCAACTGCACAAGTTGCTGCGCCGGGGCGATTCCCTGCTGTGCAAGGCTTCCCGCAAGATCGGCCTGGAACGTCTGGTGGATGAGTTGAGCCTGCGGCTGGATCCCTTTGCCGGCAGATGATCTATGAACTGGTCAAAGCCTGGTTGACAGCCCCTGGCTTTGGCCTCTTCGCCTACATCTCCTTCCGCACGGTGGCGGCGGCCCTAACTGCTTTCTTCATCAGCCTCTGGGGCGGCAGGATTCTCATTGCCCGTTTTCGCCGGCAGGGCATTGGCGAGGATGTGGGCAAGACCGATTCGGCGCAGCTGGCGGATCTGCACAAGGCCAAGGCCGGCACTCCTACCATGGGCGGGCTGTTCCTGGTGGGTGGGGTGCTGCTGGCCGGCGCCCTGTGGATGCGCTTTGACGGCCACAACAAGTATTCCCTGCTGGCGCTGCTGCTGGTGGCCTGGTTTGCCCTGGTGGGGCTTTGGGATGACTGGGTGAAGCTCAAGGTTGAGGGTCGGAATGGCATCAGCAAGAAGGCCAAGCAGCTGACCCTGACCCTGGGCGCCTTGGCCATCGGCTGGTGCCTGCAGCACCAGGCCGGCTTGGAGGCGGGTGTGGGCGGACCGCGGCTCTACTTCCCCTTCTTGCATGAGTATTCCTGGAGTCTGGGCCTGTATTTCGGCCTGCCCTTCCTGCTGGTGGCGGTGCTGGTGCTCACCGGGGCTGCCAATGCGGTGAATTTTACCGACGGCCTGGACGGCCTGGCTACCGGCTGTGTGCTCATCGCCGGCCTGGCCTACGCCGGTATCACCTACTTTGTCGGCAATAGAAACCTGGCCGAGTATTTGCTGGTGAGCCACGTGCCCGGCTGCGGCGAACTGACTGTCCTGTTGGGAGCAATTACGGGTGCTTCTCTGGCTTTCCTATGGTACAACGCTCCTCCAGCTCAGGTCTTCATGGGCGATGTAGGCAGCTTGGCGCTCGGCGGTGCCCTTGGCTATGTCGCTCTGGTCAGTCGGACTGAGTTGGTTTTGTTTGTTGTGGGAGGGGTGTTCGTAGCGGAAGCCCTGTCGGTCATCATCCAAGTGATCTCTTTTCGGACCACTGGACGTCGAGTCTTTCGCTGCGCGCCTGTGCACCATCATTTTCAGTTTGGTGGCATGCCGGAAACCCGGCTTGTCGTGCGCATTTGGATCGGGGCAGCTCTGCTGGCCCTGTTCAGTTTGGCATTGTTCAAGGTTCGTTAATGTCTTTCTTTCCAGGCAGGATTGGGCGGGATCGGTCACTGGCACCGGATGCGGATGCTGCTGCCCAGCTGCACGACCGTAGCCTGGACTGGATGATGCTTGCCTGCGTTGCCCTGTGTTGCCTGGGGCTGATCATGGCGGTGTCGGTGCAGGGATCGGCAGCACTCAACGGCAGCGGGCAGGGAGCTCTGATGGCGATGAAGGCCCAGGGTTCCAAACTGGCGGTGGGTCTGGTGGCATTCCTGGTCTGCGCCATGGCACCCATGTCCTGGGTGATCCGCTTTGCGCAGCTGGGCTTCTTTATCACCACCGGCCTGTGCCTGGTGGCAGCCTTCATGGGTGCGGAGGTGAACCACGCCCATCGCTGGATCAACTTCGCCCACATGCAGTTCCAGCCGGTGGATCTGGCCCGGGTGTTCACCGTGCTCTACTGCGCCTTGCTGATGGCTCAGGCTGGCCCGAACATTCGCGAGTTCAAGAAGGGAATCCTTTACACCATGTGGCCGGCGGTGGTGCTGGCCGCTGCCTTGATGTTGCAGCCCGACAATGGCAACGCCTTCTTTGTCCTGGGCCTGGTGGCCTGCATGGGCATTGCTGCTGGCGTGCGTTTCTTCTACTTCGCCGCCCTGGGTATTCCGGTGCTGGCCGCTGCTGTGGCCTTGGCCGCCACCAAGGGTTATGTGCGGCAACGGCTGGTGGGTTTCCTGGAACCGGAAATCGGCGGTCAGGTCTGGCAGTCAAAAGTGGCCATCGCTTCCGGCGGTTGGTTTGGCCAGGGCCTGGGCAATGGCTGGATGAAAATGGGCTTTGTCCCAGAAGCCAGCAACGACTTCATCTTCGCCGTGATCGGCGAAGAACTCGGTTTTATTGGCTCCATCCTCGTGCTGTTTTTCTACTGCACGATTGGCTACATGGGGTTGCGGCTGGTCCTGAATTGTGAGGACCGTTTCATGCGTTTGGTGGTCTTTGGGTTGACCCTGGCCATCTGCATGCAAGCCGCCATCAATCTTCTTGTTGTGACGGGGTTGGCTCCGGCAAAGGGCATTGATTTGCCCTTGCTGAGCTCGGGGGGCACCAATCTGGTGGTCTGCCTGGCCTCCGTCGGTCTTATTGGTAACGCAGCGCGGGTAGATGCCCGCTGGTATAAGGGAGGTTAGGAATGGGTCAGCTGGAACGATACGGACTCTATGTCTTGTGCTTGGTCATCTTCTTGATTCTGGGTGTGGCGGTCATGGGGCCAGGTGATTCGCAGGCGGCGCAAGCCACTGCCGTCACCGCGCCAGTTGTGGTTGAGGAGTCGGTGCCCGATGTGGATGACTTCTACGCCGAGCTGGAGGAATACATGGACCGTCGGGATCAGCCGGCCAGAGCGCCGTCCCAGCGAGCCAATGTGGCACAGGCTCCCCAGCCAGTGACCCAGTTGGCAACCCAGCCTGCGCCGCAGGCTGCCCGCGAGCCAGTGCGCCAGGCAGTGCCTGAAGTGCCTTTGCTGCGCACCTACAAGGTACGCAAGGGCGACAACCTGGAGGACGTCTCCAAACAATTCTATGGTCGACGGACCCTGTGGAAGAAAATCGCCCAGGCCAACGGCAATTTGGATCCGAAGAAACTGCGTCCCGGCATGGTACTGAAGATTCCTACCATCTCTGGAATCCAGGCGCCGCCTCCTTCCCGTGTGCTGCCCAAAACCTACAAGGTGGTGAAGGGTGACAGTCCGGCGAAGATCTCCAAGAAACTCTACGGCACCGAAACCTACGCCGATGAGATCATGACGCTGAATCACATCACCGACCCGCGCAGTCTGCGTCTGGGTATGGATCTGAAGCTCCCCGCACCGCGCTAGTTTTATTCTGCTAAGCCAAGCACTCTGCTAAGGAACCCAAGCTCGTGGTGAAACGTGTCTGTCTCGTCAGCAGTGGCACTGGTGGTCATCTCATGCCCGCCATGGCCCTGGCTGATGCCCTGGGGCGAGCCGGCCATGAGTCGGTGTTGCTCACCGAGGGGCGGGATGTGGAGCAGGCCATGCTGCAGGACTGTCCATGCCCGCAAGAAAAACTGGGGGCCTTTCCAGTGGGGCCCAAGGGTGCCTTTCGCATGCTGGGAGCTACCTTCGCTGCGCGCCGATTCCTGAAGAAACAAGAAGTTGATTTTTTGGTGGTGGCCGGTGGAAGCACCGGCGTCCCGGCGGGACTGGCTGCCTCCAGCCTGCGCCTGCCGCTGTGCTTGCTGGAGCAGAACTCGGTGACCGGTCGGGCCAATCGTTTTCTGTTGCCCTTTGCCAAGCGCATCTACATGGGCTTGCCCAGCAAACAGAAGCTACGGCGTAGCCTGTTCACCGGCACGCCGCTGCGCACGGAACTGGGCAAGATGTCCAAGTCCGAAGCGCGGGCCAGGTTGGGTCTGGCCATGAACATTCCAGTGCTGATGGTGACCGGCGGCAGCCAAGGTGCCCACGCCCTGAATTGGGCAGTGCCTCGAGCCTTGGGGCAGATGCGTCGGCCGGTGCAGGTGCTGCACCTGAGTGGCAAGGGTGAAGAAACCCAGGTGCGTGCCGACTATGCGGCGGTGGCGGCGGATGGCCATATGGTGTCCGCCATGGTCTGGCCCATGGTTGCCGACATGGCCAGCTTGTATGCGGCGGCGGATCTGGTGATCTGTCGGGGCGGTGGTAGCACGGTGGCCGAACTCATGGCAGTGGGACGCGCCTCCATCCTGGTGCCCTACCCGTACCACAAGGATCGGCAACAGTGGCACAACGGCGAGGTCCTGCAAGATGCGCGGGCTGCGCGCTTGATCGAAGAAGTGGCCTTGACTCCCGAAACCTTGGCCGACTGTCTCAGAGAATTGCTGCAAGAGGACACTCTGCAGCAAATGGGCAGCAATGCTGCCGCCTTGGCGCCCAAGGATGCCTGCAACAACATCCTTACCGACCTGCAAGGCATAGGAGTCCTGGATTGAAGCTAGGTAGCAATCGTTATCATCTCATTGGTGTTGGTGGATCCGGTATGTCGGCGCTGGCCAGATTGCTGCAAGGCATCGGCGCGGACGTGTCCGGCAGTGACGCCGTAGTGAGTGACGCCTTGGCGGCTTTGGGCAAGGAAGGCATTCTCACTTGGGTTGGACATCACCCGGACAAGGTGCACGGCGAGAATGGTTATGTGGTTCGCTCCGCCGCCGTGCCAGTGACCGACCCGGAGGTGCAGGAATGCGAACGCCGTGGTTTTACTTCCCTGCTCTACGCGGAAGTGGTGGGGCGACTTTCCGAAGGCAAGCGCACCCTGGCGGTGGCTGGCACCCACGGCAAGACCACCACCACCGCCTTGACCGTGTCTGCCCTGCGTGCTGCGCAAGCCGATCCTTCGCACCTGGTGGGTGGTGAGGTGCCGGGGCTGGGAGGCAACGGTTATGGCGGCGAAGATGATCTGATGGTGGTGGAAGCCTGCGAGTTCAATCGTTCCTTCCACCAACTGCAGCCCTACGGCGCCGCCATCCTCAACCTGGATCATGACCATATTGACTGCTATCCCTCCACCGATGATCTGATCGAAGCCTTCGCCGGTTACCTGGCCAAGGTGCGACCCGGTGGCGCGGTGTTGGTGGATGAGTTTCTGCCGGACCCGGTGATCCAGGCGGTGGCGGAAAATGTGCGGGTGCTGCGGGTGGGCTCTGGCCTGTTCGCCGACATCCGAGCCTGCGATGTGCAGGATGACCTGGGACGCTATTCCTTCGTGCCCATGATCCAAGGCCGTCGCCTCCCGCGGGTGCATCTCAACCTGCCGGGCCGCTTCCAGATGAACAATGCCCTGTTTGCCCTGGGACTGGTGAGCATTGTGGATGTGGACTTGGAAGCAGCCTGCCATGGTCTGGCAGAGTTCCATGGGGTGCGGCGTCGTTTTGAGTTGCACCGCGGCCAGAATGGCGGCCGCCTGATCAATGACTATGCTCATCACCCGGCGGAGATCCGGGCGGTGATTCGGGCGGCGCGCCGTCGCTTCCCCGGCCATCGCCTGGTGGTGGCCTTCCAGCCGCACCAGCACCAACGCACCCTGCATCTGTTGGATGAGTTCGCTGAAGTGCTGAGTGTGGTGGACCATTCCATCGTTGCCGACATCTACGGCGCGCGGGAGAGCAAAGAGATTCGCGACAAGGTTTGCTCCCAGGATCTGGTGGAAGCCATTCGCGAATTGGGTGGTCAGGCAGAGCATGGTGGCTCGGTGCAGGACCTGCCGGATTTGTTGTGTGATGCACGCAGTGAGAAGGACTTGCTGCTGATTTTGGGTGCTGGGGATATTGACGAGGTGGTGGATGATGTCGTTGCGCGCCTCTGAGTTTCGTCGTGCCATGCAGGGCTTCCGCGGTGTGCTGCGGGAACAGGTGTCTTTGGCGCCGTTGACCCACATTCGCATCGGTGGTCCGGCGGAGTTCTATCTGGAACCGGCCACCGAAGATGACGTGGTTCTGGTGGTTAAGGCCTGCCGCGAACTGAACCTGCCGTTGCACTGCCTTGGCGGGGGGAGCAACGTTGTGGTGGCCGATGCGGGGATGCCTGGAGTGGTGCTCTCCCTGGCCAAGTTGAACCGGGTGGTGCAGGATGAGAATCGCATTACGGCGGGCGCAGGAGTGAGTCTGCCTTCGTTGATTCGATCCACCAAGGACATTGGCCTGGCTGGTTTGGAGTTGTTGATTGGCATCCCCGCCCAGCTTGGTGGCGCGGTGGCGATGAACGCCGGTACTCGCGACGGGGAAACCTTCGACCATCTTGTGTCCCTGACGCTGGTGGATGCGGAAGGTCGCTTGCACAGCATGGACAAGGCTAGCATGCAACCTTCCTACCGGGATGGTGGACTGGGTGACCAGTTGGTGTTGCAGGGAACTTTTGAGTTACAGAAAGACGACAGCCAGGAAATCTTCCAGCGCATGGAGAACTCGTTGAAGCGGCGCAATGCTACCCAGCCAGTGACCCAGCGCTCGGTGGGCTGTGTGTTCACCAATCCGGAAGGTGACTCGGCGGGACGGATGATCGAGGGGGCCGGCTGCAAATTGCTGCGCTGCGGCAATGTGAGTGTGAGCGGCAAGCACGCCAACTACTTCATCAATGAAGGTGAAGGAACCTGCGAGGACTTCCTGGCCCTGCTGAACAAGGTACAGCAGCAGGTGGCGGACAAGTTCGCTGTGCAGCTGCAGCCGGAAGTGAAGGTCTGGGGCTTCTGATGGGGCGGTGCTGGCCGGGGGATATATTTTCCTCGCCGGGCTCCAACATCTCCCATGGACTTCGTATTCCAGTGAATACTGCTAGTGGTATGACGCAGAATTAGTAGGCCTTTATATTAAGCCTCCCTACGCTTGCGGTGCGTAGGTATCGTTGGAGGCAAGACGATGCGCGTTGCAGTAGAGATTCAACTTACCAAGAGCGAGCGAAGCACCCTGACGAATTGGTCACGCAGTCGGAGAATTTCGGTGAGGCAAGCTCAGCGAGCCCGAATGATCCTTCTTGCCGCTGATGGCTACTCGAATGCGGATATAGCTGAGGAGATGAGGGTCAAGCGACACACTGTGGGGTGTTGGCGAAACCGCTTCAGCGAGCATCGCCTCACTGGTATAGAGAAGGACCTTCCTCGGGGAGGTCGTCCCCGTGCGAACGAGGAAGTTGAGAGTGAGATCATCCGCATGACTACGCAAGAGATCCCCGCGAACGCGACACACTGGAGCACGCGACTCCTTGCAGAGGAGATGGGAATCACGCAGTCGATGGTCCACCGCACATGGAAGGCCAACGGTCTGAAACCTCACTTGGTGAAGACGTTCAAGGTCAGCAACGATTCTCGGTTCGAAGAGAAGCTGCGCGATGTGGTAGGTCTCTACCTGAATCCACCCGAGAATGCACTCGTCTTTAGCGCGGACGAAAAGACGTCAATTCAGGCTCTCGATCGGACCCAGAAGAGCCTTCCACTGGTCAAGGGTCGATGCGGCACGATGACTCATGACTACAAGAGGAACGGAACAACCACCTTGTTCGCCGCGATCGAGTTGGGTCACGGCGAAGTGATCGCAACCTGCATGAAGCGACATCGACATCAGGAGTGGATCAAGTTCCTGAGAATGATCGACGAGCAAACTCCAGCTGAACTCGATCTGCACGTCATCGCCGACAACTACGCCACACACAAGCATGAGAAGGTTAAGCGGTGGCTGAAGCGCCATCCGCGATTCCACATGCACTTCATCCCGACAAGCAGCTCGTGGCTCAATATCGTGGAGGGGTTTTTCCGCAATCTTGATCAAAAACGCCTGAAGCGCGACGCGTTTCGCAGCGTCCCTCAACTCAAGAAAGCAATCATGGACTACATCGATAACCACAACGACGATCCGAAGCCGATTGTTTGGACCAAGGCCGCCGACGAGATCCTCGAAAAAGTCGGTCGCGCACGCGCTGCACTGAAAATGCCCCAACAGAGCGCATCACACCACTAGGATGCCTGCCCCCTGGGGCCGCCCTGCTCCCCTGTCTCCAAACCATTTAGCGACCCAAATCATGTCCCATTCTCTATCTCGTTTGTTTGTGCCGCTTGCCCTGGTTTGCGGTGTCCTGGCCAGCACTGCAACTGCGCAGAACCCTGTATCCGGCAAGTTTGCCGCCCCCGAGCAACTCACCGCTGGGGGCGAGGCACTGACCGGGATTCGTTATCCCTCGCCGACCCTCCATGACCTGGATGGAGATGGGCAACGGGAACTCCTCATTGGTGATCTGATGGGCAACATCAAGGTGGCTCAGCGGGAGCAGGGCAAGAACGATCTGGACTGGAGCAAGCTGGAGTTTCTGCAGACCAGTGAAAAGGAACCACTCAAGCTCAACAATTGGTGATGCATTGGCATGAGTCTGCAGTTCGCAGACTTCAACGCTGATGGCCACAATGACATCGTCGCCGCCACCTGGGAGGGCGTCGTTTATATGGTTGCAGGGAGTGATAGTGGATGGCAAGAACCTGCCTACATTCGCGATGCCAAGGATCGGCCTATTCTCCTGTCGCACCACTTCGACAAGAAGACGGGAAAGTATTGCGATGTGGATCGCAGCCCTGCCGGTGCCACCAACCCTCAGGATCACCAGGTGTCCGCGCTTGCCTGGGATTGGGATAACGACGGTGACTACGACCTGCTTTTGGGAGCCAAGGAAGGTCGCCTCTACTTGCAGCGCAACGAAGGCAAGCCAGGAGCTCCCAGCTTTGTTGGCACCAATATCCTGCTAAAAGCCGGGGACAAGGAATTCAATGTGCCTGGAGGCATGACTGCCGCCCGTACCGTGGATTGGGATGCGGACGGATTGACGGATCTGGTATGCGGCAGCTTCAAGGGTGGGGCCTACCTGTACCGAAACATTGGCAAGCTTGGCGCGCCTGTCTTTGCTGCGCCGGTGTCACTGCTAAAGCCTGCCAACAGCCCCGATGGCAATTCAGGCCCGGAAACCGATTGGTATGTGGACACGCTGGATTTTGATAACGACGGCGACCTGGATCTCTTGGTTGGCGGTTTCTTCAACTTACTGCCAACCCCCCCCAAGCTGAGTGAGGCCGAGAAGAAGCGTCTGACTGAACTGGATGCTGAGTTGAAGAGATTGACGGACAAGCGAAAGATGGAGTACGCAAAGTGGCAGGAGGAGATGAAGGACGCCTCAAAGGAAGAAAGGGAGGCGGCCGCTGCGCGCTTATTGAAGGACCCAGAGCAGCTGAAAGCCCGCGAACATATCATGCAGTTGAGCAAGGAGCAGTTGAAGCTGCGTCCCCTGGCCAAGCGCACTTCCGGGGTTTGGGTATATCGCAACCAACAAACCGTGGCTAAGAAAAGCCAGGCCACGCAGATGGGCGGCTAGGACGAGAAAAAGGCCTGAACCTTGTCTGGGGCTGAACCGGTGAAGGAGCGCAGAGCTACGAAGGCGCTGCTTCGCCCAGCTTCTCTCTGCCCCTCTGGCAAACAGGGTCCCTCTGACAAGCAGGGCATCCATGGTCTTGTTCCGGTCCTCCGCATAGTCTCTGACTCTCCTCCTCTCCTCGCTCCGCAAACTCTTTGGTCGTAAAGCACCAGAGTCCTCCTACCCGCGCTTGCCCAAGTCGATGCCAATGGGCAGACCGCCCTTGCTGGTCTCTATGCAGAGGGTGAAATTGCTGGCACGCCGTTGATCAAGCTGGGGTTGAATGCGGGTCCTGATCTGGGGCGCTTACTCCGTGCTTTGAGCCTCCTCCCTTCCCATCAGGCTAAGCGATGCGGTAAGGCGTAAAGTTGCAATGGCCTGCAGGTGTCCTTGGCATGCTTTAGGAGCTAAATTTAGAGTTAATTTGGTTCTTTTCGTCACAAACCCACTGCCCCAAGTCGAGGAGGGTGTGAGCAAGTCGAAGCATGATCTGAATGGGCTCGTTCTGATGTTCTGTCAGACCAGGGGCCCCAACTACCCGAGTCCGGTATTTGATCGTACCGCCACGGAGCTGCATCAGGTGGCTCCCCATCTGGCCGTCCCCCAACTGATAGGGGATGCCAGCGGCGCAGCTGACTTGTCGCAAGCGAGCATTTATGAGCTTTCCCCCAAAGCAGTGGCGCATGCCATCGCCGTGGGGGAACCCGTTGGGTCTTATACCATTACCTCGTCGGCAATGCAGAAGGATCCGCTAACCTCGCCATCACCATTTTTGTTGGCGCTTTCATTCCCTGACACCTTGCCCAGAGGAGGGCAGCTACCATGAATTTCCATTTACCAACTTTCCAACTCACTGGCGCAGGCGCTTCCGCCCTGCTGATTGGTGCCATTGCCATGCTTTCCCCCTTGGGCAATGCACAAAGAGACATCTATACTTATGAGAGTAAGGGTGGCAACTGTGGCTCTGTAGGGGATCAGAACGCTGATGGATATCCCGACTTTTCGGTGGGGTCAGCTAGCAGAACTCATGACCCAGATGGCACCCCTGGCACCGGAGATGAAAAACCCTCCGCTGGCGTTGTTGAGGTGTATTCCGGCGCCAATGGCACGTTCCTTAACAGGCCGTTGAAGAAGGGGTGATTTGGAGATTGTCGATCCCGAGACATCCGTTTTCTGCCCCGGGATTCTTATGGCGGAAAATAATGGCAGTCATTGCGATCCAGCAAGCTGGTTGGGGCCAAACAGATCCACAAAGCTCATATACGCGGCTGAGGAAGCCCTCAAAGCCCCTCTGCAATCCCCTTGGCGTCCCAACTCCAAACAGGCTACGCATGATCGTGCCAAGATTGCGTGCAGCGACATGGACCACGTACCGCTTTTTGACATTCTCGATGCCGCGCAACCAAGTCCGGCGTGCACCGCCTGACCCACAGGTGTGCGCAAAGCTTCTCTCCACTCGTTCACTTCGTAAGCGCTGGAGCTTTTTGGATCGCGATCCTGCAACACGCCGACGGTTTGCTCGATAAGCATCCTGCCACGATTCTGGTTTGTCCGTCCACTTGCGGCGGTTCTGTGACCGCGGCTGTGGTATGTAAGAAAGTATCTCTCTCTCGCTTAGCCATGCCAGGGTTTCAACTTTGTGGTAGCCCTTGTCGGCGACAACTGCCTTGTATTGGTCATCTTGCTCAGCACTGATCAGCACCGCCTGAGCCTCAATGATTCCGTCTTTCAGTGCCTCGCTGTCAGCAGTATCTGCATGGTGGATCGTCGCGGAGACGATGATCTCGGAGTCAGTGTCCAGCGCGTGCTGTGCCTTGTAGGCAAGGTGGGTACGCCCATCCTTCATCTTCGCGATCCTGCTGTCGGGGTCTGAGGGCGACTCCCAGTCCTTGTTCGAGGTCTTCTTCCCACGGCGTTTGCGATCGAATCGCCGTAAGTCCTCCTCCGTTGGGACTTCGGCCCCTTCTTCTTTCGCAAGCTCGCGCACGTAGTCATTCCAGCCCTTGCCAGTATCCTTGCGCACAATGGACTTCATTGCAGCATTGGCTTCCAACGTCGTTGTGTCCACGGCCAGTGCCTTGCCCTTCACCATGCCCTTGGATTTGGCGATCTTGACCACGAATGCAAACACCTCTTCGTGCACTTCTACTGGCAGCCGTTTGCGGATCACGGTCAAGCTGGAGTGATCAGGGGTCATCTCTGTCAGCAAAAGCCCAAGGAATTGCTGGAGCGAGCGGCTGTCACTGCAGCGCCATGCAATCCCACGCTGTGAATCCACACCTTCGAAATAGCCGACCAGCAGCATCCGGAAGTAGACGCCTGGCGGAATTGAAGGGCGGCCGCCTTCCTTGTAGTAGGGCTCGCAAAGCGATTCGACATAGTGATCGAACTTCGCTTCGCTGAGAAGCTCATTCAGCTTCGCGTAAAACGGGTGCCCTGGAGATCGGGGAAGATTGGTCGTCGAGACCAAAAGTGCTTGCTGCTTGTCGCGTCGTTTGCCAAGTGCCATGAAATATCCACCTCCGTGATTGGGATATTATCCCTACGTACGTGGATTGGAGCACGGCTTAACTACTTGGAGTTTTTCAACGGCCTGCTAGCCCCTGAATCCCTGAAAATGAGCATTGTGGGTCGCAATCCTGCCTCCCCCAGAAAGTGTTACCCATGTGCCCGTACAAAAGTGTCACCCATGTGCCGGGTTGCACCGGCCAGGAAGGCGTGGTGGATGGTGCGGCCGACGAGTTGGGGAGCATGGGCGATGGGACCGGCATGGATGCTGGCCACCGCCTGGCCCATGGAATTGAGGTGCCCCTTGCTGAATCGGAGCAAGGGGGAATTGGCGAGTTCCAGGCTCAGTCGGGTCCAGACATCCTGATTCAGGGGCAAGTGGACCGAGCCCAGGCTGCTGCCTGGCTGGGTGCCGCTCATGGACCCCAGTAGCAGATACTGGTAGCCGGCGCATTGCCTGCCGGCGTCCAGATAGAGGGTCTGGGTGTTTTTGCTGGCGAGGGAGAATTCGTGGACATCGGTGGTGAGCTCAAGTTTGCGTCCGGAAAGGACATGCACGCAACCAGCCCCTTCACCGTTGCGGTTGTTCAGGGAAGCGCCTACCAGGATGTCGGGGAAGCCATCCTGGTTCACATCGCCGGCGCCATGCACGCTGAAACCAAAGCCGAGGCCGGAAGGTTGACCGAAAAAGGTGTGCAGCGGTCTGCCTGTCTTGCCGGAATAGATGCTCACAAATTGTTGACGGCTGGCCAGCAGCAGGTCAGGGACTCCATCCAGGTTGATGTCGCCGGCGCTGCCGACAACGGTTCTGCGCAAAGGGTGATGCGGATCGCCGGTGAAGGCCTGCAACAGTTGCCCATCCCTGCCGGAGTAGAGATTGGCGGCTGTTCGACCGCTTATCAGGAAATCCGGATAGGAGTCTGCGTTGATGTCTCCAGGGCTGCACAGGGAGGTTCCGATCATCTCGCCCGGTGCGCGCCCGACAAAGCGATGCAGGATCCGCTCTTCTTCTAGCTCGGAGCTGGCTAGCCGGCCGGAGTAGACTTTGACCTCGCCGTGCCAGTTTTGGCCGGCGGTGAATGCTCCCACCATGAAGTCGGCATAGCCATCCTTGTCCACGTCGCCGGCGCTGGCGACGACGCCATGGCTGTCGGTAACTTTGTTGCCGGGCAGGGTGTGTAGAATGCTGCCGTCCTTGCCCGAGTGCACGCGAGCGTAGTTGGCCAAGAATGCGCCAACGATAACGTCGCCATAGCCGTCCGCATTCACATCGCCAGCACCGTCCACGGTGGAACCAAAGCCGCCCCGCAGGATCTCGCTCTGCAGGGAGTGCAGGGTGCTGCCATCTAGCCCCGAGTAGATTTTGGCGTAGTTGCCCTTGCTGGCGCCAATGATGATGTCTGGATAGCCATCCCGGTTGGTGTCCCCAGCACCGGCACTGGACACTGCGAAGCTTTCGTCGTCATGCTCGCCTTGGAATTCGTAGATGACCTTGCCATCCCTACCGGAGATCAGCTTGGCGTAGCCGCTGCCATCATTGAAGGCAGCCACCAGAAAGTCGCTACAGCCGTCCTTGTTCACATCGCCGATATGGCAAGCATCCGAAAGATCGTGGCCAGCGGCGGGACCGTAGATGGTATAGATGTGGTGTTGGGCATCCACCACACTGGGCCGGTCCAACAGTGCCTGGATGCCAGGGATGACTTCTTTTTGCCAGTTCTGCCGGCTCCAAATTGCGCCGTAGCGCAGGGCCAATTGGCTGGGGCCGTCAACAATGGAATACAGGCTGGGGAAGTGGTAGGTCACACGCGAGAAGATTGACAGTGCTTGGGCACTGCGTTGCACTGCCGGGTTGGTGTCGGGGTAGGTGTGGATCTGCGTGGCATCTCGTCGCATGTTGGCAAGATGCTCAATCAAACTTTCCGCCCCTTCGGTGGAAGTGACAGGTGACAGGTTCTTCCAGTTGTACCTGGGGAAGCCCACTTCGGAGAGGGGTGGATGGAAATTGGTAAGGGCAAGACCCTCACGGTAGAGGCGCTGTAAGCCACCAATTCTGAGGATCTCATGCAGGTCTCGGATGGTGCCAGGCGAACGATCCACGCCATAGTCCCAGGCTACGGCCTGCACTGCCTGCTCGAGATAGAGGGGGAGGTCCTGCGCCTGTAGAGCGGCCTGTGCCAGCACCAGACGAAAACGAGCAACCCTGGGTGCTTGGGCAACCAGGGTTTGCAGGCGTTGGATGGCAGAGTCCTGTTCGCCATTGGCCAGGTCCAGTTGGGCCAGGCGCAGGCTGGCTATTTGATACGGGGGGCGATGCAGCAGGAGCTGTTCATATTCTTCGCGAGCCGGTTGCTGTTGTCCCTTGGCCACCATCAGATCGGCCCTCACCCGGCGCAGTAGGTTCTGGCTCGTGGGTTGCAGGTTGGCCGTCCAATCTGCATCAGTCAGGGAGGCTTCCGCGTTGCCCACAAGGTGTTCAGCCATCTCCACGTCCTGCAGGGAAAGTGCAGTGTCTGCCAGGTTGATGCGCAAGAAGGGGGCTTTCTGGAAGGATTGGTGGGCCCGCAGGAGGCGGGGGTAAGCTCGGGAGGGGCGACCATCGGCGTGGTAGAGGATGCCCAGGGCGGCATCCACCAGGGGAAGTTTGGCGCTTACTGAATCCAGATCTTTCCAGGCCAGCTCACAAAGGCTGTAGTCGCCAATGAGGTAGGCCAATAGGCCCAGGCCCTTGCGATCTTCGGCTGAGGTCTGGGCGACGGCCTGGGGGTCCAGTTCCAACTCCATTTCGCCGTCTGCCAGTTGTTTGACCGCATCCTCCAGGACCGGGCCGATTTCCTTGGCAACATTCGTCAGCTCCAGGTGTTCGACGCCGGAATCACCCTGCGGCAAAAGGCTGGCCACCAGAAAGACCACGTTCCGCTCCAGGCGCAGGGTCTCATTGTCTGGCTTATGCTCCAGGGCCTTGTCGTAGTTTTCCAGGGCCTCAAAAAGCCCCAGTTTGCCGGCAGTGAGGCTTGGTGGCAGCACGTGGCGACCGTAGGCCAATTGTGCCCAGGCCAGTTTTCCACTCTCCGGTGAAAGCAGATGGGTGCGGGCCTTCAGCTCATAGCTGGCCACCAGGCTCGGGATGGAGGCTCGATAGCGCTGATGTTCAAGCATGGGCGGGATGGTGGCGCCCACCGCCAAGGCGCTGATGGTACCCGCCAGCAAGGGCCGCCGATGCCGGCGGACGAACTTGCTGAAGCGTCGTGCCATACTTGCTGGGCGAGCTTGGATGGGTTCCAAGCGAAGCAGTCGTTCCAGGTCGTCGGCGAACTCGGCGGCGGAGGCATAGCGATCCTTGACATTGGATTCCATGGCCTTGGCCAGGATGGTTTCCAGATCCCGAGGGACTTCAGGGGCATAGCTGTGCAGGCGACGGATTTCGCCGTTTTCAATCTTGCGCAGGATCTGCACGGTGTTCTTGCCGGCAAAGGGTTGCACGAAGGCAATGGCTTCATACAGGGTTACGCCCAGGGCATAGACATCGGTGCGCCCATCCAAAGGTTCAAATGCAGAAGACCGGAGCTGTTCCGGTGGGGCATAGACGGGGGTGCCAACAAAGGCTCCGGTAAGGGTCAAGGTGGTGTCCGAACCGCGAGCCAGACCGAAGTCTGCCAATAGAGGGCTACCGTTGCGGCGGATCAGGATGTTGGAAGGCTTTACGTCTCTGTGCACCATGCGGGTTTGATGCACCGTCTCCAATGCGCGGGCGATGTCGATGCCCACTTTTACCAGGTACTGGGTGAAGTTGGCGGCCTTGATACCACCGTCTTTCGTGCCCAGGCATTCCGATAACAGGGAGATGGGAACATTGCGGCCGTGCGGGCGCAGCTCGTCCAGAATCTGCTTCAGGCTTTTGCCTTCCACCCACTCCATGGCGTAGGCCAGGGCGTCATCCCGTTCGATGATGTCGTGGATTTTGACGATGTGGTCGTTGTGCAGGGGAGCCAGGGCCCGAGCTTCATCCAGGAAACGTTGCCTGCCATTGGCCGAGAGGCACACGGCTGGGGGCAGAACCTTCAGGGCGACTTCCCGGCCCAGGCTCTTCTGTCGTGCCAGGTAGACCGTGCCCATGCCGCCTTGGCCCAGCTCACGCAGGATTTCATAGCCCTCAAAGGTGGGCAGGACGCGGGTCTTTCGCGCAGCCACGTTGGAAGCCAGTTCCCATGCTTCGCGAATCTCTTTTTCCAGTTCAGGCTGCTTCTGGATCAACGCATCAAGCTGCACAGTGCGTCCATCCTGCAAGTCATCTACGAAACCGTGAAAGATGTCGGCAATCAGGTCATCGTTGGTGTCCGGGTCTGGCAGCGGCCCGGTCATAAGGTGATATGACCGCCAGCGGTGGATCTATAACCGAGAAGCCTTTGCAGGTTGGATCGGTAGAGGGCGGCGCCACGAAACAGTCGGCGTTTCGCTGTGGTCATGCTGACGCCAACGCGTTCCGCCACCAGCCGCATGGGAAGTTCTTCAATCAGGCAGAGTCGTACGACCTTCTCCAATTCGCTGGGTAGGGAGCGCAGGGATTCATCCATTGCCTCGGCCCGCTCACGTTGAGAAGCTACACGACTGGGAGTTGTTGAGCCGGGTGGCAGCAAGGAGGAGACTGAAGCGTCATGCCGCGCTTGCAGCAGGGAGAAGTTGTCTACTTGCCGGTCGCCACCGCGTTTTTGCGCGTTTATCCGATCGGCGGCGTCGCGAATGCGATTTTTGGCGATGGCCAATAGCCAGGCGCGATAGGAACGGAGTCCATGCCATTCGTGGGATTCTCGATCACGCCAAGCCATGTAGAGGGTTTCCTGCCAGATGTCTTCCGCCGTGAAGTTCTGTAATAGGCGGCTACTCATCCAAGAGGAAATTGCGACCATAATGGTCCCCGAATCCAGATTTTGGATCAGATCCGCCCATTCATTGGGGTCGCAATGGAGTGCGGGGCCAGCTGGATTGGATGGCAAGGGATCCTGCATGGATGGACTGTGCCGTCAGAGAGAATCTAGGGTTAGGGTTGGGTAGGGTAGCTAGTGGTGTGATGCGCTCTGTTGGGGCATTTTCAGTGCAGCGCGTGCGCGACCGACTTTTTCGAGGATCTCGTCGGCGGCCTTGGTCCAAACAATCGGCTTCGGATCGTCGTTGTGGTTATCGATGTAGTCCATGATTGCTTTCTTGAGTTGAGGGACGCTGCGAAACGCGTCGCGCTTCAGGCGTTTTTGATCAAGATTGCGGAAAAACCCCTCCACGATATTGAGCCACGAGCTGCTTGTCGGGATGAAGTGCATGTGGAATCGCGGATGGCGCTTCAGCCACCGCTTAACCTTCTCATGCTTGTGTGTGGCGTAGTTGTCGGCGATGACGTGCAGATCGAGTTCAGCTGGAGTTTGCTCGTCGATCATTCTCAGGAACTTGATCCACTCCTGATGTCGATGTCGCTTCATGCAGGTTGCGATCACTTCGCCGTGACCCAACTCGATCGCGGCGAACAAGGTGGTTGTTCCGTTCCTCTTGTAGTCATGAGTCATCGTGCCGCATCGGCCCTTGACCAGTGGAAGGCTCTTCTGGGTCCGATCGAGAGCCTGAATTGACGTCTTTTCGTCCGCGCTAAAGACGAGTGCATTCTCGGGTGGATTCAGGTAGAGACCTACCACATCGCGCAGCTTCTCTTCGAACCGAGAATCGTTGCTGACCTTGAACGTCTTCACCAAGTGAGGTTTCAGACCGTTGGCCTTCCATGTGCGGTGGACCATCGACTGCGTGATTCCCATCTCCTCTGCAAGGAGTCGCGTGCTCCAGTGTGTCGCGTTCGCGGGGATCTCTTGCGTAGTCATGCGGATGATCTCACTCTCAACTTCCTCGTTCGCACGGGGACGACCTCCCCGAGGAAGGTCCTTCTCTATACCAGTGAGGCGATGCTCGCTGAAGCGGTTTCGCCAACGCCCCACAGTGTGTCGCTTGACCCTCATCTCCTCAGCTATATCCGCATTCGAGTAGCCATCAGCGGCAAGAAGGATCATTCGGGCTCGCTGAGCTTGCCTCACCGAAATTCTCCGACTGCGTGACCAATTCGTCAGGGTGCTTCGCTCGCTCTTGGTAAGTTGAATCTCTACTGCAACGCGCATCGTCTTGCCTCCAACGATACCTACGCACCGCAAGCGTAGGGAGGCTTAATATAAAGGCCTACTAATTCTGCGTCATACCACTAGGCCAGGGCAATGACCGCCCATACTCAGCTCTTCTCAGAGACGGAATCTACGAGTTTCGTGTGAAGCACGAGGGGGTCAACTACCGCGCTTTGTTCTTCTTCCACGACCGAAGCATCGTGGTCGCGACAAATGGCTTCATCAAGAAAACAGCAAAGGTACCCCAGGTAGAGATCTCAAGAGCAATAACCCGCCGTCAGCGATTCAAGGTCGCGCCTGGCAGGCACACCCACAAACAAGCAATGGAAGAGTGACGCCCATGACCGCAAAAACCAAAATGATTAGGAGTGCCGTCGAAATTATTGACCAGATGGCGGCCAATGATCCCAACTATCCAGCTCGACTTGAGCAGACCAGGATCATCATGGAGATAGCCAAGCTTGTCTTCGATGCACGAAACAAAGCCAAGATGACTCAGACTCAACTTGCCAACTTGGTTGGGACTACTCAGTCTGTCATTTCCGACATTGAGGATGGGGATGCCAAAGGGAGGTCACTGGCTACCCTTACTAAAGTCGCCCTTGCTCTTGGCATCAACATCAAGCTCTCCATCAACCCCAAGCGGCGAAGGATTGGTTCCCCAGCTAAACGGGGCAAGGCAAAGCGTGCAGCGCCAAGAAAAGCAAAAACTGCTGTCTCCAAGAATGGCGCTGTAGCCAAAAAGGCTGCCGCCAAGAAGCGATGATCAGGTCTACCTGAGCCTGCCCTGGCCCGGTGATTTCCCGGCATTCCGTTTTTTTTGGGGAAGTTCCGGCCCTTCCTCCGGCTTCTGGATCTGTAGGGGGGTTGAGATGCAGGTCTTCTTGGAGGCCTGGGTCTCAGTGTCTCGGCGATGTGCCGGTCTCACCCATGCTATCAGCCTCAACAAATTACGCTTGATCGCAACAGTGAGTAATGGCCTCGTCTGAATTTCCCAAAGCCTCCACACATAACAGGTGTTCAATATGAAATCTTTCTTCCCCATCCTGCCGGCTATCGCCGTTGTCGGCCTTTTCAGTTCCGCTTCGGCCCAGAGCTTGTACTACTGCATTGAGGGCGAAGTTTCCTTCGATCGGTTAGGTCAGTCCATGGCCCAGGCCGCCGTTGGCGACGTGAACCTTGACGGCTACGCTGACATCTTGGCTGGGGCGACCAGCTGGGATATTCCTGATCCCGATGGCACCGGTCCCCTCCTCAAGACTAGCAACGTTGGTCGTGCGTATGTCTATTCCGGCTATGACGGCACTGTGCTCTATGCCTTTGATGGCGAGAATGCGAGTGACACTTTGGGTTGGTCGGTGAGCGGAGCCGGCGACCTGAATGGCGACGGCAACCCGGACATTGTGGTTGGCGCTTACCTCTGGGACTCGATACCAAATCCAGGTCCTGACGGCACCAACAACTCCGGTGATGAATCCCTCAGCAACGGCAAGGTCTATTTCTATTCCGGCAAGGATGGCTCTCTGATTCACAGCATCGCCGGTGGTGCTGCCAATGATAGACTGGGCTACTCCGTCAGCGGTGGCGGTTCCATGGATACGGACACGACTCCGGATGTAGTTGTGGGTGCCTACAACGCATCGACGGCCTACGTGTTTTCCGGCGTGGACATCGTAGCTGGCACAGCCAGTGTAACCACGACGTCCTACACCTTCACCAAGCCTGCTGGTGATGAGCATGGCCGAGCTGTGGCCTATGCCGGCGATGTAAATGGTGATACCTACGGTGACGTCCTGGTGGGAACACCTCGGGAAGACACGGTTACCTTCGCCGATAACGGTGCGATCTCTGTCTACTCGGGCAAGGATGGCAGCGAGATCTATAACATCAAAGGCAAGGATCTGAAGAAGCATCGATTCGGCTGGGCCGTTTCCGCTGCCCAGGACATTGACCTGGACGGTTATGCGGACTTCATGGCTGCCGAAGGAAATGTCACTTCCCCATCCAGCAATGCCGGCGAGGTCCAGGTCTTTTCTGGCAAGGACATGAGCGTCATGGGCACCTTCACCGGCATCCAACTGGAGAACCTGGGTGGATCTCTGGCGGGAGTAGGCGATGTAGACGCGGATGGCTTCCCAGATGTGGCAGCCGGCGCGCCTAGCTGGGCCAAGGTGGCAAATCCTGGCCCCGATGGCACCAACAACACCGGCGACGAGATCGAGGCGAATGGCAGGGTGTATGTCTACTCGGGCCAGTTCATGGCCAATGGCTTTGGTAGCTCAGTGCTCTATACCTTCGATGGTGAGAATGGTGGCGTCCCTGGTCCCTTTGGTGCCAGCGGTGACGATCTTGGCACTGCAGTTGGTGGTTTGGGCGACATCAACGGCGACGGCCAGGATGATTTTGGCGCCAGTGCGCGACGCTGGGACACCCCCGCCAGCGACAATGGCAAGGTGTATGCCTACTCAGGCGCCTCGCTGTCCCTGACTGCGGACACCCATCTGTTGTCTGTCGGCGTAGCCAATTCCCAGACCATGACCATTGATGCTGGTGTTGGCAATGCGCTTGGGGACTACTGGCTGTTCACCGGCTTTGCTGCTAGTGGCGATACCCCCGGTGTTACCATGGCCCCTGGCGTGGTGATCCCCCTGAACCAGCCGGATCCATTGACCAGCTTTGTCATTGGTCTCACCCAACTGGGTGGCGGCGCTCCCACCTTCACGGGCTGGAGGAGCACCTTGGATGGTGCTGGCAAGGCTTCGCCTAGCTTGAACACCTTTGGCCCAACGCCTGCGCCTATCGGGGTCACCCTGCACCATGCTGCCCTGGTATACACCAGCAATGGCTGTGGCGCTGGTTGTGATACCTTCCAGTTGGCCACCAACTGGGTGCCGATGACGACGACTCCTTAGGGAAAGAAAGCAAAGACCAGCCGGGTTTCTGACTCGGCCATCGCAGGGAGCAGCGTCTGGACAGATTCAGGCTCTGGTCCCTGCGGTCGTTTCAGCAGTACGGCAGCAACCATGCCAACGACCGCCGGCAAAGCATGTATGATGGAGGGGTTCCTGTTGTCCCCCGAACGCTTCCCCATGGCAGAAGAGCCGACTTCCCCCAATCATCCCCACAGGGATCCCGCGACCTGGGGACAACTGATTGAGAGCCTGGATCCGAAGGTGCTTTTGGTGGTCATCAATTCTTGGATGAGTCCCTTTCTGAAGCGGGAGTGTTCCGCTGAAGACATCCTGCAAGAGACCTTGATGATGGCTTGGCGAGATCGGGATAAACACACTTGGCAGGGAGCCCGAAGCTATCGAGCCTGGTTGCTGGGTATCGCCAAGAATCGAATTCGTGTCACGGTGCGCGACCGTAAGACGCTAAAACGCGGTGGCAACCAACCCATCAAGAGGTTCTCGGGTTTACTTCAGGATAGTCAGATGAGTCTTTCGGGCATCCTGCCAGCGGGGTCCACTACGCCCAGTCGGGTGGCGGTTCAGCTGGAGCAGGTGGCAGCTATGGAAGAAGCCTTGGCAGACCTGCCGGCGGAATACGAAGCCGTAGTCCGCATGCGTTACTTTGAGGATCAGCCAATCCGCAAAGTTGCCCAGATCTTGGGCATTGGTCTGACTACGGCGAAAGACCGTTTCTTCCTGGGGGCACGCTTGTATCGTGAACTCTTGCGGCGACGACTGCAGGGTGATTCCATCATGGGAGAGCCTGAGTGATGGAAGAAGCTCGACGGACACAGGGGAAGGATTCGCTGCTGGCCAGCTTGTTTGAAGAGTTCCAGGATGCATTTGCCGATGGGCGGGCGATTGATCTGGAAAGATCCATGCAAGAGCACCCTCAGATCAAGGAGCAGATCCAGGAGACCTACGAATTGGCCCAGGAATTTGCCCTGCAGAAGGTGCCGGCCAAACCGTCGTTCGAGGGTTACGAGATTTTGCGAGAGTTGGGTCGGGGTGGCATGGGGACGGTGTATCTGGCACAGCACGAAAGCCTGGGGCGCCAGGTTGCACTCAAGGTATTGCCGTCGGCGGTGAGCCTGTCGGAACGGTCCAAGCAGCGTTTCCTGGAAGAAGCCCGGGCCCTTGCCCGTTTGCGCGATGACCACATCGTGCAGATCTATCACGTGCTGGAGCATGAAGGCACACTGGCCTTCGAGATGGAGTGGATAGAAGGTGCCAGCCTGCGTCAGGTGATAGGCCAGCTCCGGGTGTTGGGGCACCGAGCTACCTTGGATGATTTGGGGCGCATCCTTGGCTTTGATCGAGCTTCGCAGGGGGCGGACAGCTTGCTGCATTACTTTGTGCAAATGGGCATCACCATGGCCCGGGCACTGGCCAAGGTACACCAGGCAGGCTTGGTGCACCGGGACGTGAAGCCTTCGAACATCCTCATCCGTAGCGATGGCAGTCCAATGTTGGCGGACTTTGGCCTGGTGTATGAATCGGATGGGCAAGGTTCCCTGACCGGCAGTGGAGCGTTCGTCGGGACTCCGGTGTATGCGCCACCCGAACAGTTTCATACCGACCTTGAAACGGTGGATCACCGGGCAGACATCTATGCCTTGGCAGTGACGCTCTACGAGGCCCTGGCCTTGGTGCCGCCCTTTGATGGACGCACTAGCAATGAGCTGCTCAAGCAGATTGAGTTGGGGCGGGTGCCAAAACTGCGCAAGTTGGCGCCTCAGGTACCTAAGGACCTGGAGACGATCCTGCTCAAAGCCATGGAGGTTGATCCGAAACGTCGTTATGCCACCGCCAGTGAATTTGCCGACGACCTGCAGCGCTTGCTTCTCCTGCAACCCATAAAAGCACGCCCTGCTGGGCCAGTTCGACGTGCAGGCAAGTTTGTGCGACGCAACCGCCGGCCACTGTTAGGCGCAGTGGCTGGCTCAGTGCTGGTGGCCGGGGTGTTGCTACCGGTGTTTTCCTATCTGCTAAACCTGAGTCAGGTGGATGAGCGGGTGGCGCAGTTCACCCAGCAGGCACGCTCTAGTTTGTTGTCGCGGGAAGTGCGTCCTAGCCGTCTCATGACCGGTCTTTGGGGCTACTGGAATCCCGCCCAGAGCCTTAACGTCTGGCAAGCGCTAGAGGCCTATGATCAGGCTCTGGCCTTGAAGCAGGACCCGGAGCTTGTCTTGGAGCGTCAACTTGTCGCTCTGGTACCGGAACTGCCGAGTGCAGGCGCCAGGCGACGAAACCCGGCACAGCTGGTGGCCAGCTCCAGGGTATTGTCCGAGTCCTTGGCCGTACTGGGGCCACGAACCACTGCGGCGGTGAAACAGATCATTGCGGCCGGAGCGATGTCCAGGCTGAATGCCCAGGACATGGCCAGTGCCTCGCCCCAGGATCGCAAGACCCTGGGTCTATTGGCCTACCTCACTGGCAACCTGGTTATCTGCGAGGATGCCTGGAAGGGATTGAGTGCTGTGCGCAAGGACCAGCCCCTGATGGATGCGGTTTTGGGGGTCTTCTACCAGTTGGATGGAAGGCCTGGATTGGCCCATCCCAGGTTACGGCGGGCAGTAGAGTCTTTTCCCAGCGCCCAGTTCCTTACCGTAACTCTGGCCGATGCGATCCTGCAGGAGGGGGATGTGGACTTTGCCAAGCACCTCTTGGGCACGCTTACGCCGTCGTCAGAGTTTGGGGTATTCTGGACTGCATACTTGGCGCGGGTTCAAGCTGACTTGCTACTGGCCGATGGCGAGGTGCAACAGGCCCGGCAGGGGTACGAAGACCTGCTGCGTGCGGACGCCTCCTTCTCCCTGGCTGCCTATCGCCTGGCCCAATTGGATCTGCGGGCCGGTCGCATCCATCAGGCACGCAACCGTCTCTCGTCCCTGGTAGAGAAGTTCTCCGACGTTCCCCAATATCGACTGGCCCTGGCGGGGGCGGCCTTGGAGTTGGATGACTTGTCTGCCTATCTGGCGCAAGCCAGATACGCGGTGCCCAAGGCTTTGTTGGGCAATTCAAGCCCAGGTGAGTTGCAGGATCTGCTGGGGATATTGCGCATCGGTGGTTTTCGGCGCTTGTACGAAAGATGTCAGAAGGCTGTCAGCTATCGCCAGCCGACCTTGTCCCCGGATTTCTTTGGCAAGCTTCCCCTGTCCCATAACTCTTCATTCTCCAGCCATGATGTGGAGGCTGTCCTGGAGAGTTTTGGGGCTTTTGATGTGGATGCCATAGCGGGTGGATGGGCGCTTCCTTCCACAACTCTCAGGCGGCAGGTGGCCAGTAATTTGGCTTGGCTTGTACGGATGACTCTGCACTTCCCTCAACTTTTACAGGTATTGGATTTGCCCGACCGGGTTGTTGTCACCGCAACTGCCGAATGGTGCAGAAGAAACTGGGACTTTGTTTCCTTCCGGGTCGTGCCGGCACTGTTTCCAGAAGCCATGGACAGTACTGGGTTGGCACAGAAGACCCTTTTCAGTCTTGACGGGTCCGAGCCATCTGCTGGTCTAGGCAGGATATTGGTTGGGGCCGGTGACGTAGACGGCGACGGCCTCCAGGACATCGTGGTGGGGCAGAGTTCCGCCAGGCACTCGACTCTGGGTGACTTCACTGGAGTTGTTCAGGTCTATTCTGGCAGGGATGGCAGCCTGCTACATACCTTTGAAGGAGAAGCCGCCGAGGACAGATTCGGCATAGCAGTCAGTGGGGCGGGCGATCTGAACCGCGATGGCTACGGTGACATTGTGGTTGGGGCTCCCGGCTGGGATGCGGACCTGGACGGTCCTGACAATATCCTGGGAAGTTCCGATGATGTGCGGGGTAACGGCAAGGTCTACTTCTACTCCGGCAAGGATGGCAGCCTTATGCACAGCATTGCCGGGGACAAGGGATCTTTGTTCTTGGGAGGTACCCGGAAAGTAGAACGAGGCGATGCCCTGGGACAATCACTCAGTGGCGGCCGCTCTGTGGACATGGATACCATTCCCGACGTAATGGTGTGCGCACCAGGAGCACTGGCTGTCTACGTGTTCTCAGGTGTGGATGTCGCCGCCGGCAGGGCTAGCACCACGATGACCGCACACACCTTCACTCCTGTTGCAAGGTCTGGATATGGGATGAATGGGACCTCTGCCGGCGATGTAAACAAGGACGGCTACGGTGATGTCCTGGTTGGCCTTCCCCACGCGGCGGTCAATGGTCGATCACAGACCGGGAGTGTTATTGTCTACTCCGGTCGTGATGGTTCCACTATCCACCAGATTGACGGCAGCCTGGCAAAGAAGGGCCCTAGATTCGGTATGCGGGTGAGTGCTGCAGGCGACATCAACCTGGATGGATACGACGATTTCATCGCTGCCGAAGGTCAGTTGCTGAAGCCGTACAAGCGAGGCGGAGCCGTGTATGTCTATTCCGGCAGGGATAAGAGTCTGCTGGCTAGCTTCATCGGCGGGGAGACCGGAACAGGTTCCTCGGTAACCGGAGACTACCTGGGTGCAGCGTTGACTGCTGTCGGTGACCTGAATGGTGATGACTACCCGGACATCGCAGTTGGGGCGCCAAACTGGCACAGGGATGCTGCCAATGGCATCATGGGTAATGGCAGGGTCTACCTTTATTCTGGCCGCTGGATCGCCTTTCGTTCCGGTCCCCGTGTTCTCTGTACCTTCGAAGGCGAGCATGGTGGAACACAGGGGCGATGGCCGCAGGGAGATGAGTTGGGAAGCGCCCTGGCCGGAGTTGGGGACATCAACCAGGACGGCCTCATCGATCTGGTCATCTCTGCGCCGCAGTGGGACGGTGACCCGGTCAATGGGTTGCTGGACAGTGGTCGAATCTATATCTGCTCCGGTTTCTAGCCAATTTCGCCGCGCAGAAACTGATTGTCCTAAATCCCAGGGAAATCCCCGGCTTCAGAGAGCCCAGACCGATCTGTTGGAATGGCAGGACCCTTATGCATGTTGCTGGGTTTTTCCGTACCGATTGCCACATCCCAACCAGTCAGTCCCAAATGAAGAAGCTATTGTTGTCTTGGATCCTTGCGGTGATTCCGTCGCTGTGCACCGCCCAGGAGGGTGAGCGTTATCAGGTAGATATCGATCTCTCCCGCACCTACACCGAGGGGGAATTCATTGCCTGGACTGCGCCTGTCCGCAAGCCTGCCGCTAGCCCCGATGCCGGTGCGGTCAGCATGTCTGGCGCCGCCGCCAAGCCCGCCGCCGCCAAGAGCGACAAAAACAAGAAGGGCCGCAGCGTCGACGATTTCTTGGCGGGCAAGAACTTGATAGCCCGGGCCAGTTTGAAGGATGGCAAGGCACGGATCGAAGGTGATCTTGACCAGTGCCAGTTGGTGAATTTCATTGTCTTCCAGGGCAAGAATGGTGGTCGGCGAGTGAGTGGCATGGCTGGGCAGCGCTTCTTGTTGGAAGCTGGTACGACACGCCTCATCGGTGAGTCCGGCAGTGCAATCCGCATCCTTGATGGCAAGTACGGTTCGGTCCTGTATGCATGGCAAACAGACCAGAACTTCCAGCAAGCCAAGCAAGAGAGTCGCCAGGCTTACAGTGAATCCAGAGTGGCCCGCAAGGATGGCAAGTCCTTGGAAGAGGTGGAGGCATTGGCGGCGAAGGGCGCGGAGCGTGCTGCGGCGGCCAGGGAAATCCAAGTAGCGGTCCTGCAGGAGATCATCACCGGCCACTCGGACTTGAACTTGCGCAGGCTTGCTACCGATTTGCTGCCTGGTTTGCGCCAGTGGAAGCTGGGTGCCCTGCGTGCCATGTTAAAAGATCATCCAAGCGAGCTGTGGATTCAGGAAGGCATTGCTTTTCAGGAGATGAAACTAGCGGCGAGGAAAGCGGCCAGCCCCTTGGGCAAGAAGATCCAGAGCTTTGCCGCTCCGGACACCACTGGCAAGACGGTGGAGCTTGACCAGGTGTTGGCCGACAACAAGTATGTCCTGGTTGAATTCTGGGCCTCCTGGTGTGGCCCTTGCCGGCTTGAGATTCCCTACTTGAAGCAGGCCTACGAGAAATACCATGCCAAGGGTTTCGAGATCTATGCCTTCTCTCTCGACAAAAAGAAAGATGCCTGGGTAGAGGCTAGCAAGCAGGAAGATCTCCCCTGGATCAACGTCAGTGATCTGATCGGTTCGAAGAGCCCGGTCTGTCAGAGCTGGAAGGTCACGGTTGTGCCCATGAACTTCCTGGTGGAAGGCAAGACTGGCAAGGTCGTTGGCATGAATCTTCGCCGTCTTGGTCTGGAACAAAAGTTGGCCGAGTTGTTAGAGGGCCAAACCTCCAACAAACTGACTCCGCTGCCACAGTGACTCGTTAGGCCAGGGTCATGCTGATACGCTGGGTGGGTGGGACCATCAAGCGATATGGCCAGGCCGGTAGGTGGCATTGGAAGCGGGCCATGCCCTGTCATGACCTCTTGGCGCTATCTTGCTGTGTTGGTGGGGGTGGGTGCCTGTTGGCGCTGGCTGGTGGCAAGCATGACGGTGATCCCCTCGGAAGACGGGGTGAACTACCTGTGGATGGCGGAGCAGTTTGCCGCAGGGCGGGTGGATCTGGCCTTGAGCGAAGTCTTCTCGCCGCTGCTACCCATGCTCATTGCCATGCCCATCAGCATAGGCATGGATTCGTTTCTGGCCGGCCAGCTGGTGAATTGTCTGCTGGGGGCCTTGGCGGTGATCCCCATCGTTAAAGCCAGCGAAGCCTTGTTCGCCGGCAGTGGGCGCTGTGCTGGTTGCCTGGTGGTGTTGGCTCCCTTGCCGGTGCGTTACGCGGCGGAGGTGTATTCCGAACCTCTGTTCATCTTACTGGCGGGCTTTGGCTTTTGGGCTGCTACCCGACAGCGCTGGTGGCTTCTGGGATGCCTTGCCGGTCTGGCTTACTGGGTGAAGCCGGAAGCTATCTTGCTGCCTCTGACATTCCTGCTTTGCAAACCGAAACAAGCCTGGCGCGCCATGTTGCCCATGCTGGTTGCGGTGGCCCTGTTGAGCCTTTGGCGCGGCAGTCATGGTCATGGCTATGGCTTGATGGCCAAGCTGCCCTTCATCTGGGATCGCACCCTGGCAGTGGAGCCGGATCTCGGGGCGCTGGTCATGCGCTTTGGCCGACAACTTCTCTCGCTGCCCTGGTTGTTTGTGGAAGCCTTTGGGCTGGTGGCTTTGTTTGCCGCCTATGCCGTGTTGTTTCGTCGCCGGGTTGAAGCGAAACCCATGCTCTGGTTGGGCTTGATGGTGTTTTTGTTGTTGGCCTGCTTCTTACCGCGGCGACGTTTCCTGGTGAGTTGGATCTTTGCGGTGGCGCCACTGGCCGCCCTGGGTCTGGCGGTGGTTCCCAGGCCCTGGCATGGTCGGCTGCTGGCTCTGATTGTGCTCATGAGTGCTGCACTTGGCCTGCGGGTCACCGACCAGAATCGCCAGGCGGAAATGGAAGTAGGGCGTTACCTGCAACAGCAATTGCGGCAAGGTGAGACGGTGGGCGGGGACATGAGTCGGGTGCTGTATTACGCCGGCCAACGGCCCCCAGCACCCAAGCGCTACACAGCACAAGAGTTGATCCAGCAGGGCAGGCAGTCCCGCTTTCTGGTACTTCTGGACAATGCTGCCCGGCGGGAAAAGACCGCCCAGGTGCGGGCGGCGTTGCCTCGGTATCGCCCTCTGGAATTGCCTTTAGCCTTCCGAGCCCTGGCCAAGGAGCGGAGAATCCTGGTGCTGGAGAGTCCGACTCAGTTGCCGATGAGGAAGTGACAGATGTCACCGTCCTGCAACACGTAGTCCTTGCCTTCAACGCGCATCTTGCCCGCTGCCTTGATGGCCACCTCTGTGTGGTACTCCATCAGGTTCTCGTAGGTGTAGACCTCGGCGCGGATGAACTTCTTTTCGAAGTCCGTATGGATCACCGCCGCCCCCTTGGGTGCCGTATCGCCTTTTTGGATGGTCCAGGCTCGCACCTCGATTTCGCCGGCGGTGAAATAGGTCTGTAGCCCCAGCAGGTTGAAGCCGGCGTGGATCAAGCGATCCTGGCCAGACTCCTTGAAGTTCAGTTCTTCCATGAACATCTCCCGCTCTTCATCGTCCATGCGGATGAACTCCGCCTCCAGATCACCGCAGAAGTGGATGACGTCGGCCTGCGTCTGCTGCGCATAGTCGCGCAGGGACTGCACCCGCTCGGACTTGCCTTCCAGGTCATCTTCGCCCACGTTGGCCACGAACAACACCGGCTTGATGGTCATCAGGAACAGCGGCTTGAGCAGTTCTTTTTCCTGTGGGCTGAACTCCGCCATGCGCAGGGGCTTGTCGGTTTCCAGGTGGGCTTTGGCTTTTTCGAACACCGCTTGTTGCGCCAGGGCTTCCTTGTCGCTAACGCGTGCTCGCTTGGCAACTCGTTCCAGGTTGCGACTTACCGTGCCCAGATCCACCAGGGCCAATTCCATCTCGACGATCTCGGTGTCGGTGGCTGGGTCAATGGAACCGGTGGAGTGTTCCACGCTTTCCTTGTCGAAGCAGCGCACCACGTGCAGCAACACATCGCTTTCCTTGATGGAGCCCAAAAACCCAGTGCCCATGCCTTCGCCAGTACTGGACCCGGCCACCAGGCCAGGGATGTCCACCACTGTCATCTGGCCCGGTATCACCTTCTTGGTCTCGATGTACTTCTGGATGTCATGCAACCTTGGGTCCGGCACGCTCACCGCGGCGCGCTGTGCTTCAGTGGTGCTGAAGGGATATTCGGAGCGGGTGCCCGTGTCGGTTTGCGTGATGGCGCTGAAGATGGTGGTCTTGCCCACATTGGGGAGACCGACGATGCCGCAAGCGAGGCCCATGGATTGCTCGTTTCTCTGAAGGAGGGGGGAGAAGGGGGGGAAGCGGCGGGCAGGTTAGCGCCGGATGCTGGTCCTTGCCAACCCTTCTTGCGGTTGGGTTTGCGCCCTGGCCACGCCTGACCAGAGAACTGCCCAGAGGCCCACAGTGCCAGCGGTGACCAGGTACAGGCTCTGCTGCAGGTTTTTGTACTCCCGGCCGACGAACTGCTCGCCCAGGGTGCAGAGCCCGAAGTAGAGGGCCAGGAAATACCAGGCCCAGCGTCGACCCTGCATGCCTTGGCAAACCATGAGGAACAGGGCCGGCAGCAGGGCGACATGGTGGGCCTTCCAGGAGATGGGGGAGAGCAGGAGAGACAGGGCCAACACCATCGCCACCAGGAAGGGTCTGGCGGCTGGATCTTTCCGGTATTGCCAGACTCGGTAGGCAGTGGCGCTGAGCATTGCCAGGCCCAAGAGCTTGTTGCACCACGCGGTCACAGCAGGGGCCAGGCCCAGGCCGCCAAAGAAGTGCGGCACCTGGGCGGCGAATTCAGCGGGCACTTCTCCCAGGTAACGCTGCACACAACAGCGCAGGCATTGGTTCATCCAGGTGAAGGGTGGGAAACCCTGGGCGGGGGTGGCAAACACATCGCGCATGGCGGCGTACTGCAGGCTGCCGTCAAACCATTGCAGGAAGGGTGCCAGATCCTGGCGCAGGCAAACCAAGGCCAGGGCCATGCAGCCCAAGGCGGTGAGCACCGCAGTGCTGGCGGTGCGGCGCTGGCCCAAAAACCAAAGCAGGGGCAGCACCAGCAAGGCAGTGGGTTTGGTGGCCAGGGAGAAACCCAGTAACAGGCCGGCCCTTTGCTCCCGCCCTTGCCGGGCCAGGCGCAGGGAAGCCAGCACCAGAGCCAGGTTGATCAGGTTGCCGCCACCGCCGTGGGTGTCCCGCAGGATGTAGCGGCTGGCGACCAATGCCGTCAACAGCAAGATTACATGCAAGTTCGGCAGGAGTTTGGGTGCCCACTGCCGCAGGAATTCTCGCAGGCTCAGGCCAATGCTATAGAGCGCCAGCATCTGCAAGATGCCCCAGGCGAAGCGCGCCAGCATGGTGGGCAACAGCGAGAAGGGTGCAGTGAGCAAACCGAAGGACGGTGGGTACGGTGGATGCAGGGGCTTGTCTTCCCCGAAGGGCGCATACAGATCCAGACCCTGCAGCAGCCGCCGACCGAATTCCAGATGATCCAGGATGACGCCGCGATCCGGCGGGCGCAGGCCGGTGCGGAGGACCAGCAGGCCAGCGAGGCTAATCCAGATCCAGGGCCAGTAGCGGTTGCTGCGCATGTTGGCGAGGAATGCTATCCTCTGACCCAGCATGCACTCTCCCTTTCTTGCTGTGGTTCACCTTCAAGCCCTGCCTTCGGCGGGTGGGTCTGCCGCCAGTTTTTCCCAGGTGGTGGAAGCGGCTCTGGCGGATGCTAAGGCCCTGGTGGAAGGCGGGGTGGACGGACTGATGGTGGAGAACTTTGGCGATGCGCCCTTCCGCAAGGGCAATGCAGCGGAGCCGGTGGACCCGGATGTGCCGGCGGCACTGGCGGTGGTTGCTCGGGAACTGTGGTCTCGGCATGGTCTGCCGGTGGGCATCAATTGCCTGCGCAACGATGGTTATGCGGCCCTGGGGGCTGCTGCCATTGCCGATGCCCGTTGGGTGCGGGTGAATGTTCTTTGCGGCAGCTATGTCACCGACCAGGGCCTGGTGGATGGCGAAGCCGCTCGCCTGCGGGATTATCGCCAGCGCTTGTCCAGCGACACCATCATCCTGGCGGATTTGTTGGTGAAGCATGCCGCCCCCCTGGTTCCCGTGGACCCGTTGGCGGCGGCCCTGGATCTGGCAGAGCGTTCCGGTGCTGGTGGTCTCATCCTGAGTGGAGCCCGCACTGGAGAACCGGTGGATTTGGATCTGCTGCTGCAGATGAAGGCGGCCCTGGGGGACTTTCCGGTTTGGATCGGCTCCGGGCTCAATCTGGAGAATGCGACACAGCTGTGGCCCCATTGCGATGGGGCCATCGTCGGCACTGCCTTGAAACGGGACGGGCGGGTGACGGCGCCGGTGGACCCACAGCGAGTACGGGCCCTGCGTCAGGCCCTGCAAAGCTAGATGCAATGTCAGATAGGGTTTAGGCGAGGGCCGGGGACTGGCCGAAACATGAACGGTGAAGGTCCTACTCATGACGCCCAGTCCCGCGGAGCTATACCGCGGCAGCTCCAATACGGTATTGCGCTATCGTGAAGGCTTGCAGCGTCGCGGTCACCTTGCTGAGCTCTACGGCGCCGGTGCGGAGGGTGATATCAAGGAGTCCTTTGCCGGTATCATGGGGCGCTTCCAGCCGGATATCGTGCATGCTCACGATGCCTGTCGCATGGGATTGAAGCTACTGGGCTTGCGCACTCCCTGGGTGGTTTCCATCAGCGGTGAAGATTTTCACAAGGACATGGTGGACGCAACAGAAGGACCATTGGTGTGCGAAGTGTTCCGCCGCGCCCATCGGGTGTTGGTGCCTACCAAGGAAGCCGAAGTGCGCATGGAGAAGGTGGTGCCCGAGAGCGTCGGCAGGATTGATGTGGTGCCGCGGGCAGCCAAGAGCATGCCCACTGGCGGTACCGACCTGCGGCGCTCCCTGGGCATTCCGAAAAACCGCTTCTTGATTTTGTTGCCCGGCGGCATCCGTCCCATCAAGGGTCAACACCGTGCCTTGTCATTGGTGCGCGTTCTGCAGGCAGCCGGCGTGGAAGCAGAAATGATTATCATCGGTGCCGAGCAGGATCCGGTCTATGCCGCTGACCTCAAGGAACTGGCCAGCTCAGAAGTGCGAGTGCGAGTATTGCCCGCCTTGTCACCTGAACGCATGGGTGCCGCCTACATGGATGCAGATGTGGTGCTCAACACCTCGTTCTCTGAGGGCTTGAGTCCGGTGATCATGGAAGCCGGGGTGCTGGGTCGACCGGTGGTTGCCAGTCGGGTGCCTGGCAACGTTGATCTGATCCGGCACAAAGAGACAGGGCTGCTCTACGACGATGAAGAAAGCATGGCCAAGTGTGTGTTGGCCCTGGCCCGCAATCGATCATCGGCCGGGGCTCTGGGCGTGCGCATGCGGGAAGATATCCGACGCCGCTTCAATACGGACGCTGAGATCGACAGCCTTTTGTCTGCTTACGCTGCAGCCTAGGAGTCTGCCCCACGGGATGAGGAGGAATCCGGCCTCCGATCGCCCTCGAAATCGGAAAAAAGGTTAAGCCCCTGGCCCATCCTTGTACGTATTGAAGGCATGGCGCGATTCAAAAAGGGTCAAGATCTAAACCAGCAGTACCTCCTACCTCCGTCCATCCGTGACTGGCTGCCACAAGATCATCTTGCGTGGTACATTCACGACGCGGTCGGTTCGTTGGACACGGATGGCCTCCTCGACCGCTACCGCATCTGCGGGAGTGGTGAATTGCCTTACGATCCACGGATGATGTTGAGGGTCTTGATCTACTCGTATTGCACAGGGGTCTTCTCCTCCCGCAAGATCTCCAAGCACCTCGAAGAAAGCGTGCCTTTCCGGGTGTTGGCAGCTAATCAAATGCCGGACCACCGCACAATCTGTCGTTTTCGGGCGGAGCATGTCGATTTGTTCGAGAGCTTCTTTGTCCAGATCGTACAGCTCGCTTCTGAGGCTGGCTTGGTCAAGCTCGGCACCGTGGCAGTGGATGGCAGCAAAGTGAAGGCGAACGCCAGCAAGCGAAAGGCAATGAGCTACTCGCGAATGAAGTCCGAAGAGAAACGACTGCGTGCCGAGATCCGCAGGATCACCGAGATGGCTAAGGGAATCGACAGGGAAGAGGACGATCTCTTCGGTCCTGACTTTCGGGGTGACGAGCTCCCTGATGAACTTTCAAACCGGGAAAGCCGCCTGAAGGCTATCCAGGAGGCAAAGAAGCGATTGGAGAGACGCAAGGCCGAGGAGGACAAGCAAAAGGACGAGAAGAAGGCCAGCAAGGCCAAGGAAGAAGGTCGCGAGCTTCGGATGACTCCCCACCGGAAACATCCCAAGGGCAAGCCACGGCCAAAGGATCAGGAGAACTTCACGGACCCCGATAGTCGGATCATGAAAGCCTCGAATGGATTCGAGCAATGCTACAACGCTCAGATTGCTGTCGACAATACTGAGCAGCTGATCATCGCCAATGGAGTAACAAACAACGCTGCTGATAATGACCAGCTTCTTCCAATGGCCGAGAAAGCGATGGAGAACTCAGGCAAGCCGATAGAGCGCCTGCTTGCGGACGCAGGCTATCGCAGCGAGGAAAACTTCAAGCATCTCGAAAACGCCCAGATTGACGGTTTGGTTTCAGTTGGCAAGGAAGGAAAGAAACGACCGAAGACCAGTCCAGATCTCCAAGCTACTGCGCGAATGAAACGGAAGCTGGGAACCAACCGTGGGCGGGGCTGGTACCGAAAACGCAAACACATCGTTGAGCCGGTCTTTGGCTGGATCAAAAACGTGAGCGGCTTTCGGTCCTTCAGCATGCGAGGCATAGCAAAGGTGAGTGGTGAGTGGGACCTAATCTGTCTTGCAACCAACTTGAGAAGGCTGCACGGAAAGCTGGCGCTATGAAGGCCGAGGGAATTGGGCCATTACAGGCCAAGAAGCACTGATCTGCTCCCAAAAATCGTCAACGTGGCCCCAGGCCCAAAATCCATGCAGAATCCGTCGATCTGGATTTTCACAGCCCCACTAATGATTTTATCCAGCGGCCACCGAGGTGACGCTAAGTTGACTTTCCGTGGGGCAGACTCCTAGCTCACAGCCGGCGAATGCAGTAGCTTTCGCCCCATGCAATCCCGAGCCTGGTCCGTAGTCGTGGTCTTTCTGGTCTTGGCATCTGCCATGCAGGCGCAGAGTTATGCAGACTTCATGTTGGTCCGCAACCGGGAGCGTGCTGAGCGATCTCTATTGCAGGTGCGCGCCGGAGTTAGTGGAACCTTGGCCGAAAGCGAGAATGAGGTCGCCGGGCAAGAAGACGATTTTGCTGCCGATGGCTTCATCTACTACCACTCCAAGGAAGTCTCGCCCCAGGACCCGTGGATCATGGATGCTTATGCCGGTCGTGACGGCGTCTACTTTGGGCTCAAGGAAAAGGTGTTTCCCGGCAAACCCACCCAGGGACGCTTGGAGCTTTTTGGCCGCGCCTTCCCCTTCTATCGCGAAGGCTTTTATAGCGGTGACGATTTTGTGCCCACGGGTCGGTACGAAGGCCGGGACTACGGGGCAAGGTTGGGAGTGTCCCGCGAGGTCGATGCGGGAATGCGTTTGGAAGGCAGCACCTTTTATAAGGTCTATGATTTTTCTCGCAACAAGGACACGGCCAGCGACTTCACTGAGCCGGACAACTTTTCCGCCTACGGTGCCCGTATCACTCTGGAGCAGAACACGGTTACCTTGAATCGTCGCAGCGGCCTGCCGGAATCTGGCTATCTGTGGACCATAGCGGCGGAGCGTGAGCAGAATGACAGCAGCAAGATCTGGGGCGTAACGGGTGGTTTCCAAAGCGAATTGCCGAGGGGGATATGGCGCGGTCAGGCGCACTTGGAAATGTTCATCCCCAATGGCGCCAGCGGCGTGTTTGAGCTGGACGTGGATGCTTCTTTGAGTGACGAGGATGACCGGGTCTACAACAACCGGGCGGAGCATCCACAGGGAAATCTCTGGGCCGATGGCATCCTGGGTTACCGCATGGTGTTTGGCGATGGTTTCATCATCACGCCCAAGGCTGCCTTGCAATACGTGCGCACGCTGAATGCCAGTGGTGTAGGCAGTAGCGAGGATTACTTTTATGGCGGCGGCTTGGATCTGGCCTTTGGCGTTGGCGGCGGCATGGCGGTGGTGGCCCGCTACTCATTCCTGAACAATCCCAGCCGCCCGCCGGTGTCCTTCAACGAGGATCTCTATGGCGAGCACCAGTTTTTCGTCGGCCTGGATATGATCTTCGGTGGACAGTAGGCGCCCCGGTGGCAGGGTGGACGCGAAAGTTCTATCAACGAAGAGGTTTACTCAATACGCGAAGTCGTGGACAATAGACGTATGTTAGGTGAGCAGGTCACTGTAGAGCAGCTTCTTGGTCCTCTGGATGAGGTCGAAAGGAAGCACGCACCAACGAATCTGTATGTCGCAGGTGATACGGAGCTGGTAACGCTAGGCGCAAGGGTGTCTATCGTTGGCTCGCGGAAAGCTACAGCCGGTGGCCTCAAGCGTGCAGCGAAGCTTTCTGCTCTGCTCGTTGAGCACAAAGTTGTTGTTGTGAGTGGCCTCGCTGAAGGTATCGACACTGCGGCACACACGACAGCGATTCAGCAGGGAGGGCGAACCATCGCCGTGCTAGGCACTCCGCTCGATAAGTGTTTCCCAGCGGAAAATCGCACCCTGCAGGACTGCATCATGCGGGATCACTTGGCGGTGAGTCAATTTGCAGAGGGAGAATCGCTCGGGCCACGTGCGTTCCCTATGCGAAATCGAACAATGGCGCTCCTTTCTGATGCCACGGTCATTGTCGAAGCAGGAAAGCAGAGTGGGACCGTTCATCAGGGCTGGGAAGCCCTCCGCCTTGGGCGACCTCTCTACATTCTGGAATCTCTGGTGGCAGCGGGGCACGAGTGGACGAGCGAATTGCAGCGGTACGGAGCGCTTGTTCTTTCTGAGTCGACCACGGAGCTTTTCCTCGAAAGTCTTCCAGAGGAAAGTCGAGTTGAGCGAACCCAAGCTTCCTTCTGAGATCGAGTTCGCCTCGTTTCTCGTCTACAACCCAAGCCGCATAGCCTTCCCCAGTGAGGTCTCGGTGGTTTCTCGGCGAGTTCGAAATGCAGTGAAAAAGGAAACTGCACAGTGGGCGAAGAAGCAAAAGTTGGGGGAGAGATTGCGCAATGAGCTTGGTGAGGATATCCGTAAGAAATTCCTGTCAGAATCAGCGACTCTGGTGCCAATGCCAGGCCACGCCCCGATGAAGGATCCAAAATCGCGCTGGGCTGCACGGGATCTTTGTGAGGAATTCGTTGTCGCCGGACTTGGTCTGCAGTGGCTTGCCTGTCTCAAGCGAGTGGTGGCTGTGCCCAAGGCCGCGTTCAGCGCCCCGGAAGACAGGCCATCAGTGGTGGATCATTATGATTCGTTGCGGGCTATCCCAGACTTGTCGGCGAGTGGAGCCATCACGGTGGTGGATGATTTTGTGACGAGAGGGGCTACCCTGTTGGCAGCGGTTGCCAGACTACGTGAGGCATTTCCCAATGCATCGGTGCGTGGCTTCGCCCTTCTTCGCACCATGAGTTCGGAGGCCATCGGTCGGGTTAAAGAGCCCTGTGCTGGTGCCATCAAACTAGTTGATTGGGGAACGCAGAGAATCCCCTGAGTGTCAGAAGTTGGCTTCGCACTCTGGGCTTGTTCACAAGATTTGCTTAGGAGAAACACAAGAAGCAGTCGTTCACGAATAATTGGGCGATGCACCAGCAAGTCTGTTTTGCTCACTTACGAATCTTTGATCGGATGATTATGCTTTCAGAACATGAAGCATCGCCGGATTAGTTGGGTAGTTTCAGTCTTGTTGCTGGGTTTGGTGGGGGGGAATTTTCATTTTCTTTGCCCTGGCCGAGAGGCACCGGAGACTTCGCCAACCCTTTGAACCCCCAGCGAATGTGAAGACCTTCGAGGACTTCACCAAGTGGTGCAAAATGGATGAATGGTTTTTCTGGCTTCTAGTGGATGGCGAGGACTATGTGATGGCATGCGGTGACAAAATCTCCCCGACTGCCTCTGGCTCTTCCGGTTATGTTTTTGACAAGCATGGGGACCTGCTCGACTGGGCCTACGACCATTTTGACGACGATAGGTTTCAGGATAAGTGGCAACGGTCTGCAAACTATCCTCTGCAAAGGGCCAGCCTCGAAGACGTTCGCTCTTTCTTCAAAACGTCGCTGCGCCCGAAGTGACCCAATGAAGATGGCAGTGGTTGTATTGTGATGGTGGGATCGAGGTGGTAATCTTCTCGCCATGCATGTCCTGTTCTTGGCGCCGGAAGCGCAAGATTACTACATCGAGTTTGTCCGAGGCCTGAAAGAGCTGGGCGTTTCCGTGACCGGAATGGGGCACGCTGCCCGCGACAAGTTGCCAGCTAAACTTAAGCCCTACCTGGATGAGTATGTCCAGGTGCGCAACTTGTTTGATGTGGCAGAGACTCAGGAAGCGGCACGCAAGGTGGCCGACCGCCGTCCCATCGACCGGGTGGAGATGTGCGATGAAACCCTGGTGCTGAGCACTGCACGCCTGCGGGAAGCCCTGGCCTTGCCCGGTATTTCTGTGCGAACAGCGGAACTGTGTCGGGACAAGTCGACGATGAAGGAGTTTCTGCGGGCCGAAGGGATTCCCTGTGCGGCTTCCATTGCCGCTTCGGGTGACAAGGAAATCCAGGACTTCGTCGAGCGCGAAGGCTATCCAGTCATCATCAAGCCGCGAGCTGGATTTGGTTCCCTGAACACGCACCGGGTGGAGTCCAAGGCAGCCTTGGAAAAGCTGTTGCCGCAGCTAGGACTGACCAAAGGGCGTTCGGTTGCGGTGGAAGAATATGTGGAAGGGCACGAAGGCTTCTTTGACACCATCGTGTTGGATGACGAGCCCGGTCATGAGTTCATTTCCCACTATTATCCTGGTTGTTTGGAAGCCACGGTGAATCGTGAAATCTCGCCGCAGATCGCGGTGACCAACCGCTTGGATGAGAGCGCCTATCAAGAGTTGAAGGATTGTGCTCGTCGGGTCAATCAGTTGATGGGCTTGTCTCGTTGCGCTACCCACATGGAGTGGTTCTTTGGCCCCAAGGGTTTGAAGTTCTCTGAGATCGGTGCGCGACCTGCCGGTGAACGCATCTGGGATCTCTATCGCGCCGCCAATGATTTTGATGTGTATCGGGAGTGGGCCTCGGCAGTTGCTTTTGGCAAGACGCAGCAGGCTCCCAGCCGCAAGTATGCCGCCGGCTCCATTCAGATCCGTCCTGATCGGGATGGTCGTTACTTTGGACACGAAGGTCTGGAGGCGGTCTACCGGGAGTGCGGCGACGCCATCTATGAAAAGGCAGTGCCCGAACGAGGGGCGCCCACTGTGGGCCTGGAGAAGGGTTGGCTGGTCAACACTTGGTTCCGTCTTCGTCACGAGGACTATGACCGCCTGCGGGAGATGATGGAGTACATCGGCCGCACCGTGAAAGTGCGGGCGGGCTAGGAGTCTGCCCCACGGGATGAGGAGGAATCCGGCCTCCGATCGCCCTCGAAATCGGAAAAAAGGTTAAGCCCCTGGCCCATCCTTGTACGTATTGAAGGCATGGCGCGATTCAAAAAGGGTCAAGATCTAAACCAGCAGTACCTCCTACCTCCGTCCATCCGTGACTGGCTGCCACAAGATCATCTTGCGTGGTACATTCACGACGCGGTCGGTTCGTTGGACACGGATGGCCTCTTCGACCGCTACCGCATCTGCGGGAGTGGTGAATTGCCTTACGATCCACGGATGATGTTGAGGGTCTTGATCTACTCGTATTGCACAGGGGTCTTCTCCTCCCGCAAGATCTCCAAGCACCTCGAAGAAAGCGTGCCTTTCCGGGTGTTGGCAGCTAATCAAATGCCGGACCACCGCACAATCTGTCGTTTTCGGGCGGAGCATGTCGATTTGTTCGAGAGCTTCTTTGTCCAGATCGTACAGCTCGCTTCTGAGGCTGGCTTGGTCAAGCTCGGCACCGTGGCAGTGGATGGCAGCAAAGTGAAGGCGAACGCCAGCAAGCGAAAGGCAATGAGCTACTCGCGAATGAAGTCCGAAGAGAAACGACTGCGTGCCGAGATCCGCAGGATCACCGAGATGGCTAAGGGAATCGACAAGGAAGAGGACGATCTCTTCGGTCCTGACTTTCGGGGTGACGAGCTCCCTGATGAACTTTCAAACCGGGAAAGCCGCCTGAAGGCTATCCAGGAGGCAAAGAAGCGATTGGAGAGACGCAAGGCCGAGGAGGACAAGCAAAAGGACGAGAAGAAGGCCAGCAAGGCCAAGGAAGAAGGTCGCGAGCTTCGGATGACTCCCCACCGGAAACATCCCAAGGGCAAGCCACGGCCAAAGGATCAGGAGAACTTCACGGACCCCGATAGTCGGATCATGAAAGCCTCGAATGGATTCGAGCAATGCTACAACGCTCAGATTGCTGTCGACAATACTGAGCAGCTGATCATCGCCAATGGAGTAACAAACAACGCTGCTGATAATGACCAGCTTCTTCCAATGGCCGAGAAAGCGATGGAGAACTCAGGCAAGCCGATAGAGCGCCTGCTTGCGGACGCAGGCTATCGCAGCGAGGAAAACTTCAAGCATCTCGAAAACGCCCAGATTGACGGTTTGGTTTCAGTTGGCAAGGAAGGAAAGAAACGACCGAAGACCAGTCCAGATCTCCAAGCTACTGCGCGAATGAAACGGAAGCTGGGAACCAACCGTGGGCGGGGCTGGTACCGAAAACGCAAACACATCGTTGAGCCGGTCTTTGGCTGGATCAAAAACGTGAGCGGCTTTCGGTCCTTCAGCATGCGAGGCATAGCAAAGGTGAGTGGTGAGTGGGACCTAATCTGTCTTGCAACCAACTTGAGAAGGCTGCACGGGAAGCTGGCGCTATGAAAGCCAAGGAAATTGGGCCATTACAGGCCAAGAAGCACTGATCTGACCCTGAAAATCGTCAACGTGGCCCCAGGCCCAAAATCCATGCAGAATCCGTCGATCTGGATTTTCACAGCCCCACTAATGATTTTATCCAGCGGCCACCGAGGTGACGCTAAGTTGACTTTCCGTGGGGCAGACTCCTAGGAGTCTGTCCCACGGGACAGCTGTGAATCCGGCCTCCAATAGCCTCTAAAATCGGAATAATATTAAGCCCTGGGCTCATCCCTGTACGTATTGAAGGCATGGCGCGTTTCAAAAAGGGTCAAGATCTCAACCAGCAGTTCCTCCTGCCTCCGTCAATCCGCGATTGGCTGCCCCAAGATCATCTTGCGTGGTACATTCACGACACCATTGAGTCGCTTGACACAGATGATCTCCTTGATCGCTATCGCGTCTGCGGCAAAGGCGAGTTGCCGTACGACCCACGGATGATGCTGCGAGTGCTGATCTACGCATACTGCACCGGAATCTTCTCTTCTCGCAAGATTGCCAAGCACCTAGAGGAGAGTGTGCCTTTCCGGGTGTTGGCAGCCAATCAGATGCCGGACCACCGCACGATTTGTCGGTTTCGGGCAGAGCATGTCGATCTGTTTGAGAGCTTCTTTGTCCAGATAGTGCAACTTGCTTGTGAGGCAGGCTTGGCCAAACTTGGCACCGTGGCAGTGGATGGCAGCAAGGTGAAGGCGAACGCCAGCAAACGCAAGGCTATGAGCTACTCGCGGATGAAATCCGAGGAGAAGCGGCTCCGTGCCGAAGTCCGCAGGATCACCGAGATGGCCAAGGGGATCGACAAGGACGAGGACGAGATGTTTGGTCCCGACTTTCGTGGTGACGAATTGCCCGAGGAGCTTGCGAACCGGGAGAGCCGCCTGAAGGTGATCCAGGAGGCAAAGAAGCGCTTGGAAGAACGCAAGGCCGAAGAAGACAAGCGAAAGGACGAGAAGAAGGCCCGCAAGGCCAAGGAAGAGGGTCGTGATCTCCAGGTGGCTCGCTACCGGAAACATCCCAAAGGCAAGCCACGGCCACAGGATCAAGAGAACTTCACAGACCCTGACAGTCGGATTATGAAAGACTCGAAGGGGTTTGAGCAATGCTACAACGCCCAGATTGCTGTCGACAATACGGAGCAGTTGATCATCGCGAATGGAATCACTGACAACGGTGCGGATACGGATCAACTTCTTCCGATGGCCGAGCAAGCGATGGAGAACACCGGCAAGCCGATCGAACGCCTGCTTGCGGACGCAGGCTACCGCAGCGAGGAAAACTTCGAGCACCTCGAAAACGCCAAGATTGACGGTTTGGTTTCGGTGGGCAAGGAAGGAAAGGCACGACCGGAGACCAGCTCAGAGCTCCAAGCTACTGCGCGAATGAAGCGAAAACTCGGGACCAAGTGCGGACGGGGCTGGTACCGAAAACGCAAGCACATCGTTGAGCCGGTCTTTGGTTGGATCAAAAACGTGAGCGGTTTTCGGTCCTTCAGCATGCGAGGTATGGCGAAGGTAAGCGGTGAGTGGGATCTAATCTGTCTTGCAACCAACCTGAGAAGGCTGCATGGAAAGCTGGCGATGTGAAAACCGAGGGAATCGGGCTATTACAGGCCAAGAAGCACCTCACAATCGTCATCATGGTCCCAGGCCCAAGATTGATGTAGGATCGGACGATCTGGGTTTTCCCAGCCCCACTAATGACTTATCCAGCTGCCACCTGGGAGACGCTAAGTTGACTTCCCGTGGGGCAGACTCCTAGGGGTGCTGCCGAAAACATCAGGTAACCGTGCTCTGTTTGTTTGCACAGACCACGGGTCATGCATGCTACCTGCCAAAGCAAGCTCCTCTACCATCAGGGTACCCTGGTTTGCTACCTGTCCAGGCGGCTGCCGGTATTGGAAAAGAGTCTGCCCTGGGTTTCTTGGGATGAGGACTTGTCGGGTTACCGCTGCCTTGGTGCTGACCATCCTCGTCTGTTGCAGCTCTTGCTGGCCATTCCATTTGCTGTGGATGATCGATGTGGGCAAGCTGACCTTAAACCGGCGACCTATGCCGTCATAGATCTCCGGCCCTACCAGTCCGTAGCCTTGCAAGCCTGGCAGGGCCAGCAGCGACGTGGTGTCATTGTCTTGCCTACAGGCAGTGGCAAAACTCATCTGGCCATTGCTGCCATGCAGGCCTGTAGAAGTAGCACTCTTTGCCTGTTGCCCACCCGGGTGTTGCTGCAGCAGTGGCGAGAGGTGTTGGCAAGGTTCTATCAGGGGCCGGTGGGCATCTTCGGCGATGGCCAGCAGAAGTTGGCAGCGGTCACTTTGGCGACTTATCAAAGTGCATCGAAGGTCATGCCCAGGCTGGGCAACCGCTTCAAGTTGCTGGTGGTGGATGAGGCGCACCATCTGGGTTCCGCTGCTTGGAGTGAAATACCAGCCATGAGTACGGCGCCCTGGCGCTTGGGTCTGACGGCGACGCCGCCTTCGGGCAAGGAGGCCGAGCGCCTGGAGGTGGGCATGGGCTCCATTGCTTTGCACATCAGTCGCCAGGATTTGGGCGGGGAATATCTGGCAGAGTGTCAGGGCTTGCGTTTGCTGCTGCCCTTGAATGTTCAGGAACAAGAACGCTATGACCAGGCCCGCCGTGCCTACACGGATGCTTATGGCCATTTGTTGGCCAGTGGGTTGCAGGTCAGCTTCTTGGACCTGGCCAGGAATCTGGGGCACACACCAGCAGGGCGGCGGGCCATGGTTGCCTGGCATCGTGCTCGTCGAGTTGTCAGTTTGACCCAAGCCAAGTTGCAGGTGCTGGATGTCTTGTTGCGGCGGCACCGACAGGATCGTCTGCTGGTATTCACCGCCGATAAGCCTTCCACCTATGCCATAGCCAAGCGGTTCTTGATCATGCCCATCACCAGTGACATTGCTCGAAAGGAACGGCAGATGGCTATTCAAGCTTTTTGCCGGGGAGAGATCCGGGCATTGGTTTCTGCTCGGGTGTTGAACGAGGGATTTGATGTGCCGGAGGCGAAGGTTGGCATCATTGTGGGGTCGAGTCAGGGTACGCGAGAGCTTTGCCAGCGTGTAGGGCGGTTGCTGCGTAAAACTCGAGGTAAGGACCATGCCATCCTCTATCAATTGGTCACCAGGCAGTCCTTCGAGTGCCGCCAGGGCTCTGTGAGCTAGGAATGCGTTCCCGGCGCATCTCCATTCCCGGCAAGCTGATCCCGTACACAGTCAGTAGTGGGCAGATTGTGCCGTTTTATTTGCACGAAGCTGACCATCCTTGGCTGAGAGAATTGCTGGATGCCTTTGCCGCCAGTGAGGGATTGTCCTGTAGTGAATTGGACCGGCGCCTGCGTGCCCATGAGCAGCCAGGGCAAAAGAAGAAGGCTTTGGCCATGCATGTTCTCAAACAGATGCTGGGCTTTCGTGTAGAGGCTACGCGTTTACCTGTTGATCTGCGGTTACCGGTCTTTGTGCAGGCAGCCCGGCACGAAGATCCAAGAGATGCTTTGCCCATCATGGCCAATCGTTTTTCCGTGAGTTGTCAAGAGTTGCTGGCATCCCTGTTTGCCGACTTACCGGCGGAGCAACGCCTGCGTTCCATGCCTGATGATTTGCATCCAGCGGGCTTGGCCATGGCTTGCAATTTGGCCGTGGCGCAGGCGGTGTTGCGACACAGCCAGGCCCTGACTGTACACATTCATCAGCAATCCCGCTTGATCGTCAAGATGGTCAAGCTTCTGGGTTTGATGTGTCAGGTTCTTAGCTATTCCCCAGGCCAGGGTACATGGCTTCGTATCACAGGTCCCTTGGCAGTTCTGCAGCAGACGCAGCGCTATGGCAGCCTGCTGGCCCAGCTTCTACCCCTCTTGCCATGGTGCGGTGTCTTCAAGCTGCAAGCGAAGTGCAGAATCGGCAATCAGAGCTTGAACTTCCTGGCAGATCATCGAGACCCTCTGCCTGCCGCCAAGGAGCCTCGCCGTTATGACAGCAAGGTGGAAGAGGCGCTGGTGCGTGACTTGTCCAAGCTGGCACCTGAAGTATCCATCATTCGAGAACCAACACCCCTAAGAGTGGGCAGCTCATGGATGTTTCCGGATTTCCTGATCCAAGATTGGTATGTGGAGATCGTTGGCTTTTGGACTCAGAGTTATCTGGAAAAGAAGTTGAGTCAAGTTCGGCAAGTGAGTGGGTCTCAATCCAACAGGTGGATTCTTTGTGTTGCCGAAAACAATCGACATCAGATTCAGGTCGCCATGTTGCCGACAACGGTCAAGCTTGTCTGGTATGGCCGCCGAGTTTCCGCCGCAGGGATACTGGCTGTTCTGAACGAGGAGTGAGCTACTTGCCAGTGGGCCCGCCAAACTGCAGTTCTTCTGGCTTGGGTTGGCGAACCGTGAACTCGGACCACTTGGTTTCCAAACTGGCCGCCGCGTCCTCGATGCTGGTGAGCATGCGCATGGGAACCCTGAATGGCCCCTGTTGGCGGTAGTCGTCAAAGGTCTCGCGAATGTGAACCAAGCCCAGGTCCTGCCGGTGTTCGCTGGTTTCCACCTGCCGAATGATGCCGGATTGCTGGTCGATGGCGATACGCAGTCGAGCTTGCATGCCATCGATGCGTTCCAGGACTGCCAGCTCACGTCCCTGATGTTGGCGGGTGCCAATCCACTGGTACTTACTTTGCCCTCTGGCGCAGGCAGCCAGGAGCATGATGGGATGACGGTTGGCGGCGGCGGTGAGTTGGTGGGCTTGACCGGCGGGTAGCTTGATCTTCTCGCCACGACAACTTTCTTCGCCCTGGTCTTTCCACACTGTGCTCTCGATGGTGCTGCCCAAAATCAGGTTGCTTTGTCGTAGGCGATCGGGACTGCGAAACCAGGTTTGTTGCAGCACAGTCCAGTCGCCGTTGATGCTGATGTTGCTTTGCGACACGTAACCCTGTCCACGTTGCAACTCCTCAACGCCGCCAGCGGCAGACATCGCCAAGGTCAACAGGTCACTTGCCAGTTTTTCTTGTCCTTCAAGCTGCTGTACTGTCGGCGTGCGGACCACTGGGGTGTCCGAGTCCAGCATGGCCAGAGGCAGGTTGTGGTTTTTTGGTGGTTTGCCACCGATCACCACCATGGCCAGGGGCAATTTGCCATAGTCGATGGCTGCTTGTTTGAGTTGTGCCCCATCGATCAGTTCAAGGCGCTGCAGATTGACTTGCGGCTCACCTTCCATGCCCAGCAACATTTTTGCTGGCACTGCTTCAAACCATTCTCCTGGATGGTTTGCCTGAGCAAGCAGTCGTAGGCGAACGCGATCTTTGGCGTGTCTTAGCTCTTCACTTTGTGGCGGATCTTTTTCCAGGGAGGTGCGAGCTTTTTGCAGGGCTTGCCAAATGCCGGAGACTTCCTCGACGCGGACCTTGCTCCTCAAGACCAGATAGCGCTGGTCGTAGTTGCCCAGCTCAAAGGCCTGGAAGACCAGAGGATGTCCGAGCTGTGCCTGCAGCTCGGCTTCCAACCGGCCGCCTACTCCACGCATGGACAGGGCTTCTTCTACACTCATGTGTAGTGGGTTTGCTGCCGAGCTGGGCAGGATCAGTGCGACCTCCGGTTCTGCGGACCCAGGTAGCCAGTAGATGCCATTGGGCTTGCCTGTGGCTTTGCGCTGGGTGGTCCGGTTGCCGGTCGTGTCGGCGACGGGCTCTTTTTTGCTGAACCAGGGCAGCAGGATCTCAGTGGCCTTCTGCACTAGTTTCTTTGGCGCAATTGCTTCGCCCTGCAGCCAGAGCCCGAGTGCTGCACCGCGATGTTGGAAGTGCTGTAGCTGATAACTGTGCAGTTCAGGCAAATCCGTGGTCTCTAGAATCTGTAACAGCTCTCTGCTGTGCATGGTGCCGAATTGGATCAGTCTGCTTACATGTCCCAGCACCGGGGACTGTTGCCAGGAGTCCACGGTTTCCTTGCAGAGCTGTACCTGCAGTTGGTTGAATTGAGCCCGGCTGCATTGGTTGCTTTGCAAGTGTTGCGCCATACTTTGCAAGGCCTTCTGCCATTCCTCGATGGGCACTGTAATGAGCATTACAGTGCGCCTGGGACCCACTTCCACTTGCAGGCTGCCGCCAAGGTTGCGGATGGATTTGCGCAGCGAGGGTTGCCCCAAGTTGCTCAGTGGTGTTTCCACCAGGGCCTTGGTGGCCAATGCGCCCAGGCCTGGTTGGTCCACGGCAAAGCCGGCGGGCAGGCTAAGGTGCAAGAAAGCCCGGTTGGGCAGTGGGGCTACCGATGGAGCTGCCTGCCTGACCATGAATGCCATTGGACCGTCGCCGGTTTCAAAGTGCAGATCTGCTGACCCCTCCAGGGGCATGGGGCTGAGCAGTGACCTGAGCCGCGGTCCGGTCGGTAACTTGGGCGTGCCTGTCTGGGGAGCGGAATTGCCAGCAGTGCCCGGTGCAGCTGGAATGACGGATGGCGGTGGCACTGGCCGGGGCTGCCCTTGCAAGGCCACGCCTTCGCTCCAACAGCCAGGTAGAGCCAGCAGCGGCAGGATAGATAGCAAGCCGGCAACCTTCATCGCGATTCCTCCGGCGCAATCGGTTCGATTTCTGCTGGCAAGTCGACTTCGCTCTTTTCTGCCAGGCTGGTAAGGCGATTGGAGCGCCGAAATACTTTCAGGATCAGGCTGCCGCATTGATCTGCATTCACCGGTTGGTCGGCTTTCAGGCCGCTCCAAGGCACGCTTCCCGAGAGAGCCCAAAACCTTGCCAGATAGAGTCCCAGTCCTGTGGCATGGCTGAGTGCTTGGCTTTGCTGGGCCTTCAAATGTTGCTGACCTTCCAGCAATTGCTCAGTTGTGGGGCCATAGTAGCACGCCCGATCCAAAGCGTCATGCAGCAGTTGCAGCAAGTCCTGGCGCTGCTCTGGAGTCTTGGCTTCTGGGTCTTGAACATGGATCAGCAGCATGCCAGAAGAACCTGCCAGAGGCAGAGTGATGTCCACCGTCGTTTGCTGGTGACCTTGGTTGCGCAGATCCTCAATCAAGTAGCCTGCATCCCCATTGCTCAGCCAGCGGATGAGAATGGCCAGATGCAGGGGATTGTAGACCCTGGGCAAGGGGCAGCCGATCCACAGGTCGGGGTCCTGCAAGGGTGGCGGCTCTTGCACAGGTAGCAAGTCCTGCCCAGTTGTCTTCGTCGCAATGGGTTCGGGGAAATGGTTGATCGCTTTTTTCGCCGGCTCTTTTGACTGCTGTTGTTTGTCCTTACTGGGGGGCGGGCTAAAAACCTCTTCCAGCATTTTGACAACTTCGTCCGTTGGGAAGCTGCCGATCAAGATGTGCCGGCACTGCTGCGGCGCGTAAGTTTGGCGATAGATCTGCATGGCCTGGGGCCTGCTGACTCTGGCGGTGGATTCCTGGGCCAGAGCGGAGTGGTAAGGATAGGTGGTGGGCGATTTGGCCAGCAAATAGCGCAGAGCCCGGGTCTCTGCCTGCGTTTGTTGTGCCAACCAGAGTTGCCGCTCTTCCTGATAGTGCGTGTCCACGTGGCGCAATACGGCGAGGTCGCGCCGTTCCTTCACCAATTCCGCCACTGCCCTGGCGGCACTGGTGGTCGTGGTTATTTGCAATACGGCATAGCCCGGCACCTGTTGTAGTTTGCTGCCGCTGGCCGGTGCCTGGCGCAGTCGCTTTTCCCATGCCAGTGGGTCGGAAAAGCGGCGAATCTCATTGGCCTGATTGTCCAGTTCCTGACGCAGTCGGCTGGCTGTTTCGCTGGGGGTGTCCGTGGGCAGGTTTTTCAGGCGTTGCTGCAGTTCTTCCAGGCGATCCAGGTTAAGCACCAAGGAGCCGGGTTGGTTTTCCGCCGTTGGTGCCTCAGTGCCAGAAAGACTGGCTCGGGCAATAGCGTGGGTAAGTCCAGGAAAATCAGTTGGGTCAGTAAGGGGGCCGGCGGGATTCATCGCCAGCCAGTGCAATACCGGAGCGCCGGGCATGGAGACGAGGAAGAACTCGCTGCCATCCCCAGTGACCAGGTAGCGGTTGGTGTACTGGGGAGCGCTGGGCAGGGTCGCCGAGGTTTCTTCTCCCGTGTAGCCGCTGAGCAGCCAGGGAAAGAGAAGGCCAAGGGTTAGGAGTGGACGCTGAGCAATGGCTCTCATGCCTAGGTCGGGTTTGAAGGGAATTTTTCTTCGGCAGCTTCTTTGCGTCCCCTCGGCATGGTCAGCCCTCTGAGCGAATGGCCCAGGAATTCCAGCAGGGCCAGGGCCGCCGGGTCATCTCCAGCCAGAGGACGGGTGTTCTCGACGCGCTCTGCCAGGGTGCCACCGCTCCAAAACAGTTGGCGATAGCATTGCTTGATCAGGCCCAGGCGCCGGCTGTCAAAGCCGGCCCGCTTGAGACCAATGACATTCACTCCATACAGCTTGGCACGGTCACCAGCAATCAGGCTGAAGGGTGGAGCGTCCTTGGTCACCATGGCTGCGGCGCCGATCATCGAGTATTGGCCCACCCGGGTGAATTGGTGGACACCTGCCATGGCCCCCAGGATGGCGTGGTTCTCCACCAGGGCGTGACCGGCCACCATGGAGCCGTTGGTCATGACTACGTGGTCGCCGACCTCTGCATCATGGCCGATATGGCAAGTGGCCAGCAGCATGATGTGGTTGCCTACCTGGGTGACGCCCCGGCCGTGGATGGTGCCGCCGTGGATGGTGACGTGTTCCCGGATCTGGTTGTGGCTGCCGATGCGAAGCTGCCCCTGGGGATCTTCGGGGCGGATCTTTTTGTCCTGGGGTAGGGAGCCTAGCACCGCCTGCGGGAAGACCACGCACTGCTCTCCCAGGTGGGTGTCACCATCGATCACCACGTGGGAATGCAGACGACAGCCGTCACCAAGGCGAACCTGGGGGCCTAGGAAGCAGAAGGGGCCGATGTCGACATCGGCTCCGATTTCGGCGCCATCAGATACGATGGCTGAGGGATGGACACCCATGCTCTATGAAGATCTACCTTTCTTGCGCGAGATTGGCTGAAACATGTAGGGGCAGATTGTGAGTGCTTTGTGGCTGCGGGGCAACCAGTAGCTTGAGATAGCCGGGGCTGGCTGGCTGCCCAACCTGGGGTGGGCGAAAAAAGCCTCTCCTAAAGCAAGTGTAGGTCCTCCCGGGTGCTGATTTCGCCTAGCGGCCATGAATACGCAATGGAGAGCGCGGGTAGCTGCATCTGAGACCCGGTGGATTCCCGGTACAGGCTGTAGCCCATCCTTGGAGGCAGTGGCAGAGTGCCAAGCCGCCCTGGCGGTTTGGCATCTCAGGAAAGGGCCGTGAGCCGTAGGGGCTGTCAAGGCTGGCCGTAGGCCACGAGCGGAGCGAGCTTGGCCTTTATGGCACCGAGGCTTGCGGCACAGAGTTGAAAAGTTGGTTGCGCAGAGCCAAGCGTACATAGAAATTGCGCACTGACTGCGTCGAGCATGCTTAGAGGCTCTCGACGCGACGGACTCTGTTCACGAGGTCGCATCAGTGCGCATCACCACCCTACTCAACAAGCTCCTCAATCTCCAGGGGCTCCGGGTTACCGGGGCCCAATTTCAAGACGGTGAGATGATTCTCAGTGTCCACCGAACATTCCAGCTGCTGACCTGCCCACACTGTGGCAAGCGCAAGCGTGGCCGAGAATCCAAACGAAAGCGGCGATGGAGGCACATGGGAATCTGGGGCCATGAGGTCTACCTGGAGGGCGAAATCCGGCGTTTGCGGTGCAAGAAATGCAATGTAGTCGTGACCGAGGCGGTCCCCTGGGCCAGGCATGGCAGTGACTTCACTAAGCCCTTCGAGGATGTGGTCGTCCTGCTGGCGCAACAGACAAACGTAACGGCCGTCGCCAGGCTGACTGGGATTTCGTGGGTGACCGTAGGAGCAATCGCAGAGCGTGTCGTCAGCGAGCACCTTGACCCAAACCGCTTCGATGGTCTGCGTCGCATTGCTGTGGACGAAATCAGCTTCCGCAAGCGCCACCGCTACCTGACGGTGGTCACCGACCACGACCAGAGAAGGGTTATCTGGGTCGCCGAGGGCAAGAGTGCCGATGTACTCAAGAGTTTTTTTACCGAGATCGGAGCTGATGTTTGTGAGCGCATTGAAATCGCCACCATGGATATGTCGGCTTCTTACCGCAAAGCGGCAGAGGAAAGCCTCCCAAATGCACAGATCGTTTTTGATCACTTCCACATTGCCAAGTTGGCCAACGAAGCTCTCAATGAGGTCCGGCGCGAACTCATGCGAAACGCCGCTCATCCCGATGCCAAGAAGGCAATCAAGGGAACAATGTGGGCACTCCTGCACCGCCAAGAAAACGCAACCGATAAGCACATGAGCACCATTGGTCATCTTCGCCCCGAGCAACCTCTTGGGCGCGCCTACCTGCTCAAGGAGACTCTGCTCGACATCCTGCGTGGCAGCATCAAAGATTCAAATCTGGCTCTTGATGGTTGGATGGCCTGGGCAGCACGATCTCGACTCAAGCCATTTGTCAAACTCGGCAAGACGGTCCGCAAACACCTCGGCGGGATCCAGGCCCTCTTCAAGGAACGATTCACAAATGGCCTGGCGGAAGGCATGAACAACAAGATTCGCCTCCTCAGCCATCGCGCTTACGGCTTCCATAGCGCAGCCCCACTAATCGCTACCATCTTCCTCTGCTGTGGTGGAGTCAGGCTTCCAGACCTACAACTCCTTTAGGAGAACCCGAAAAAATCGGCAGTCACCAGGGCAGCTTGTGGCTAAACTCCGGACTCTGAGGCCCCCGTCCTGTCGGCCCTTCCGGCTGCTTCGGCTAGGGCCCACGACCCTGATTTAATGAAAAATTACCAGTGACAATCTACAAGGGAGAAACTGTAGCTGAGGGCATTGCCCAGGGGCTGGTGTATCTGCGAGGTTTTGAAGAGGCCGCGGGCTACCCGCAGCGCATTTCATCCGACCAGGTGGAGGAGGAGCTGAATCGCCTACGCGATGCACTCAAGGCCAGCCGAGAGCAGATTGAAGAGCTGAAAACCAAGCATGGTGACAGCCTGGGGGAGCATGAGTTGCGCATCTTCGATACCCACATCGGCTATTTGATGGATCCCAAATTCGTCAATGAGATCGAGACTCTGGTGTTGGAGGAACGTCTTAATGTGCGGTCCAGCATCAATGCGGTAGTGGACAGCTACGATCGTATTTTCAAGTTGGTGGAAAACGAATACCTGCAGCAGCGGGCTGGCGATTTCCGCGATGTAGCTACCCGGGTGTTGAGCAATCTGAAGGATGCGGAGCAGGAAAGGGAAGAAGCTGCTCGTCCCAGCGGTCGCTATATCCTGGCGGCGCGAAAGCTCTCTACCACTGATATGTTCAACCTGGATAATGAGCAGGTTGAGGGCATCGTCACAGAGGAAGGAGGCATCAGTTCGCATGCCGCCATCCTGGCGCGATCCATGGGGATCCCATCTCTTACTGGAATTCGTGACCTGCCGGCCAAACTGGAGAGCGGTGCTTTCGTGATCTTGGATGCCAGCTCGGCTGAGTTGCATGTCAATCCTGATCAGCGTTTGCGCGAAGAATATGAGGCCTCCATAGAAAAAAACCGGCAGCTGGAGGTGCCGCCGGTGCAGCAGAAGCACACCACTCGCGATGGCAAACCGGTGATGATCTACGCTTCTTGTGGCAGTGTCGGCGAGGTCGGGCTATCTCGCACCATGTCCATGGATGGTGTGGGGCTGTTCCGCACGGAACTTTTATTCCTGGTGGATAAGCGGTCCCCATCAGAGGACATGTTGGTGAACCAATATGAGGAGGTTCTACGTGGCCCTTCTGAGTTGCCCGTGCAATTTCGATTGTTGGATGTGAGTTCCTCTTCCGGGGTGATGCAGTTGCCGGGAGGCAACGAGCGAAACCCGGCCATGGGCTTGCGCGGCGTGCGCGCCCTCTTGGAGGACAACGGCATCCTGCGATTGCAACTGCGGGCCATCCTGCGAGCCGCCGCCGGCCAGAACAATGCGGCCGTGCTGGTACCATTCGTTACTGGTCTGGCAGACCTGCAGCGGGTCAAGGCAGCCATTCTGGAAGAGCGTGGGGAGCTGCGCAAGAAGTCCATCCCTTGTGCGGACACCCTGCGGATAGCCCCCATTGTGGAGGTTCCTGCAGCTGCCTTCGTCCTGCATGCCTTCCTCAACGAGAGTGATTTTGTGGTGGTTGCCATCGACGATCTGCAGGCTCATCTGTTGGCGGCGGATCGGGACAACAACAATGTGCGGGAGTACTACGAAACCGTGCATCCAGCCTTGTTCGAACTGTTGTCGCGCATGGCCAAGGATTGCAAGAAGGCGGAAAAAGAGCTCATCGTGTTCGGCGAGGGAGCTGCCGATGCCCAGCGCATTCCCTTCTTTGTCGGGGTCGGCATCCGCAGCTTCTCGGTGGCACCAGTGCGGCTGAATGGCATGCTGCAGGTGCTGAGCAGCTACACCACCGCCGAATGCCGAAAGGTCGGCGAGAAGGTGTTGAATGCGCCGCGGGCCTTGGATGTGCAGCGCATTTTGCTGCGTGAGGGCAAGGGCAAGTCCCCGGTTCGTAGATGAGCCGCCTGAGCAAGCTTCTTTTTCCGTCGACGCCCCGCGATTTTCCTGCCCGGCGTGAAGTGAAGATTGGTCTGCGGGCGGTACATGTTCTCTGCGCCGGCATCTTTGTTGGCAGCTATGTGCTGGAAGTTGCCAACGAAGCCCGAGGCCCCTGGTTGTGGGGGACCTTGGCCACTGGTTTGGCCTTGCTGTTGCTGGATCTGCATGAAAGCTTCGCCATCTTCTTGCAGGTGCGGGGGCTGATTGTGCTCAGCAAACTACTGTTGCTGGCAACGCTGCCTTACTGGCATCCCTGGCAGGCCTGGGTGCTGTGCCTGATCGTGTTGGTTTCGGTGGTCTCCAGCCACGCCCCTTCCCGCATCCGCTACTTCATGTTGTTGGGTCGCGGGCGAATTCGTGGCGCCGAATCCAAGGGCTGAGCTTCCGTCTTCTTATCGGAGTTGCCACCGGTCATTTGCAGGAACACCTTCTCCAGGCTGTTGCCTTCGCGCAATAGTGTCGGAACACAGTTCATGTCCAACAGGCAGCGTAGGATGCCGGCGATGTCCGCATCCTTGCTGTTATCTTGTAGGGCAAGGCTGTACTTGCGCCTCCCCAGCTGTTGTATGCCTTGGATGAATTCTGTTGACCCGAGCTTCTCCTGCTCGGATTCCGTCAGAGGTTGGGATAACTCCAGCTCCAGCAACCTGCCTGAACTGGTGACTTCCTCCACTGTGCCGGTGACCATCAACTTGCCTTCATGCAGGATAGCTACATGATCGCAGAGTTCCTGGATTTCTTGCAGGTTGTGGGAGCTGATGACTGTGGTTGCGGAACGAGACAGCTGTAGCTCTTGGATCAGGTCGCGGATTTGACGAGCGTTCTGGGGATCCAGCCCGGCAGTGGGTTCATCCAGGATGATGACCTCCGGGTTACCCAGGAAGGCCTGGGCGATGCCCATGCGCTTGAGCATGCCGTGGGACAGGGCCTGCACCCCGCGCTTCATGTATTGCTCCAGCCCCACCTTTGCCAAGGTCTCCCGCACTTCCTCTTCGGCGGATGCTTTGTCTTGTCCATCCAACAGGCGGAAGAACATGAGCTGTTCCAGGATGGGAACGTTGTTTTGAAACAAAGCATCCTGGGGCAGGATGCTCAAGCGTCCTTGCAACTCTGAGATGTGGCTCACATCGGTGCCCAGCACTCTGACCTTGCCGGCGTCGCTGTGCAAAAAGCTGGCAATGATGGAGAACAGGGTGGTCTTGCCCGCACCGTTGGGCCCTAGCAAGCCAAAAATGGAGCCTTGCGGCACCTGGATGCTCACTTGATCCAGGGCCTTGGTGTTGCCAAAGGCCTTGCTGATATCCTGGATGTCCAGTGCGAGCTCAGTCATGCTTGGTTTACAGGTCCCGGCTGCGGAAGGTGCGCTGCCCCAGATAGAAAAAGACCGCGGCGTAGCCCAGGCAGGCAAGCACAGTGGTGATGATTACTGCTGGCTCGGGGTGGAACAGCTGATGTTGAATGCCCCAGGGCAACAAGTAGTTGATGTAGCCCAGGCCACTCCACTGGCTCTGCCCGAGCAGGGCTAGTAAGGGCACGGCACCCAGTGCTGCACTGATGATGGTGAGTGCGCCAAAGGGGGAGTTGATGCTGGCTGAGATCCAGGCGCAGAGACCGATGTATGGCAGGCTGAGGACCACCAAGGCCATGAGGCCCTGCAGGCCCCATGCCGTCAGGGGGCCCCAGCCATAGAAGGGCAACTTCATGGCCATGTAGGCAGTGATGACGCTCATCACCGCCACCAGGATGAAGCTTTGGGTGAGGATCATGCCAAGCACCCTGCCCCAGTAGATGCTGGAACGATCGGCACGGATCAAGTGATAGCGCAGGCCCCGGCTTTGGATGTCGCCGGAAAACAGGTTGAAGGCGCCCATGCTCACCATCAGTGGCCAGCCATAGAGCAGGATGAGCATGATGGCGGAAAGCAAGGCGGGGTTATCGTTAAGCAGGTGGGCGCTCCAGTTCCTGGCGTCTTCTTTGGCTTGGGCTTGCACCGCCGCATCCTCGGATTCGGCGGCAGCCTTGTCGGTGAGGATCCAGTCCACCACCCGGCGTACCCCACGGTCATTAATGAAATCATCCAGCAACTCTTCCTGAGTCAGGTTCTCAAAGCCGATTTTCTTCGCCTGGGTCAAGGCCATCTCTGCTGGTTTGAGCAGGATGTGGGCAACCCCCAGGCCAAAGACCAGGGTGAGCAGCAAGGACACCAGGCCCACACCACCACGCACGGAATAGCGGATGGAGTAGCGGGAGATGAGGTTGACGTGGCGCGCGTTCAAACCTAGTTGACGAAGTCTTCCTTGAAGGTGGTGTTGATGAGGATCAATGTCAGCATCGGATAGATGAGTCCAAGGATGGTGCCGATGTCACCACCGCCCCCATCTTCACCCGGTAAGAATGCCGTGCCCAATGCAATGTATGCCAGGGAAGTGACGGCGTAAGCATTGCCGATCATGCGCCCCAAGAACTTCTTTTGTAGCAAATAGCCAATGCCCGCCAGGATTTCCAAGACGCTGCTCAGCAAGGACATGACAACCACTGAGGCGTAAGGAATAAGGCCAGCCTCCGCGACGGTATCTATCACTTCTTGTAGCTCTGGAGGGGGTTCGGCTCCTGGAGCTTGGTAGCGCAGGAAGATGAAAATGGGCACCGCCAATATCGCTGATAAAAGGCAGCCAAGCCCACCAAAGACGAAGTTGAAGATGGCCAGGGCCGTGAGTCCGCCGGGTCGTTTACCTTCTGCCATGGTTTCCCCTTTGCTGGTGTCGAAGCATGTTGCGGCAGACCATAGACCTCGGCCTGGACATCTTCGAGTGCTTGACGAGAAAACTTGGCCAGCTAGCTAGTGGGTGGAGCGAGGTAGGCTCTGTCTTGCAGCGGCACCGCCAGCACCGGCCGATGGGCGGACTTCATCACATTGTAGGTCTGGCTGCCAAGCACGGCACGGCTCAGGCCCGTATGCCCATGCGTTCCCATGATGATGAGGTCCACCGAATCTTCCAGCTGGAGAATGCATTCCGACGGTTCGCCATGGGCAAAGCGGGTTTCGACCCTGACTCCTCGCGGATCAAATTCCGCCATGTAGTTCTCGAAATCCTTCTGCTCCTGTTCCTGCAAGCCTTCCACAACATAGGTCGGGCTGCTGGCCACATCTGCCAGGGAGCCGCCGTAGGCGAAGTCCGGCGGTACGAAGCAGTGCAGCACCGTCAAGTCGGCCCCCAGCTTCTCGGCAATGGATCTTGCCAAGGCCAGGGCGGTGGCGCTGTTGGGGGAAAGGTCAATGGGCACCAGGATGTTCTGGATTGCTGCGAAGGTCTGGGACTGTACCCAGATGGGGCAGTGGCTCCTGGCCATGATGGAGCGGGAGGTGGAGCCGAAATCGAAGATGCCCCGATGCTTGTGGGCGCCAAGAACCAGCAGGTCCGAATGGCGGTTTTCCGCTCGATCCAGCAGAGCGAATGCGGGTTTACCCAGCACCACGTGCAGAGCATTTGCCAACCATGCCGAGTCAAAACCAGAGCCATCAAGTATGGGAAGCAAATGGTAAGCGCAGGCGGCCCGGGTCTTTGCCAGGAGATCGGCCTGTATGGCAGCCCAGTGGTTTTTGTTCAAGCGGTCCCTGAAGCTTGGCTCCAGCGAAATCGAGTGCACCAGTTCGCACTCTGCAGCAAGCTTCTTGGCAAGAAAAAGACCTGCGGTTACGGCGTGATCCGACAGACCCTCGCCATCAACTCCCACCATGATGTTTTGAATCATCTGTGCCACTCCTACATAGAGAGGCTCATTATAACACTTTTACCTGGTGTCAGGTGACGATCTCTCGCCACTGGGCCCAACCATCCTTGGAGTAAGAGGCAGTGCTAAGAACGATCAGGGCGGTAATGCAGATCAGGCCTATCAGGGTTAGTTCTGCCGACATGCCGGCGATGATCCCGCAGAGCAGGAAGAAGATCATCACGCTGGCCAGTTTGCCATGCCAATGATGCACCACGCGCACCTTCCCATGCCGCAGACGCAGGCAGATCCAACCCCAGGCCATGTAGAAGTCACGAGCTACCAGCAAGCCAAAGAACCAAAGAGGAATGGCAGCGAAGGCTGGGCCATGCCAGAAAGTGAGATAGGTGATGCCGGCGATCTGCACCAACTTGTCAGCCAATGCATCCAGAGTGGCGCCCAACGCTGTGGTCAGTTGATAGCGGCGAGCCAGATAGCCATCTACCAGATCGGAGATGCCAATCAGAACCAGGATGACCCAGGCCGTGAGTCGCAAGCTTGCTCCTTGTTCCGCGGACTCGGACAGTTGCTGGCAGGCATGCAGGGGCCAGAGGAATGCGGGAATCAATAGGATGCGCAGGGCTGAGATGGCATTGGGTAGCCATGGCGGCAATGCAGTTTTGTTCAGCGCTTTGGTCATCGAGAAAACTACAGTAGACGATCCTCACCCTCATGCCAGCCAGCAGTCAGGTCCATCCACAGGGCAAGGCCACGAAAGTTGCCGAATGTCTGATAGCGCCGGCGCACCGTTGCTTCACTGGGTGCTTGCCTGCGGCCTGCCAACTCTGCCAGCTTGTTGCGGCACCAGGAATCCAGAGCCAGGTCATCGTAATGGCCTAGCAAGCGCAGGGCTTGACCAGCGGCATAGGGGCCAAAGCCGGGTAGGGCAAGCAGGCGTTTGCGTACCGTATCCGTTGCCAGGTTGCTGTCATCAAGGTCCTCATCTTGCATCTCGCCCTCGGCAAAGCGCTGGGCCAGTTCAGCGCAGAAGTTGGCGCGATAGCCAGCGCGAACTTCTTGGCGAAAGAACTGTGCGCCTGCTGCTGCGCAGTCTTTTGCCGCGGGAAAGCCCCGTTTTCCAGAAGGTGCTGGTTTGCCTAGTGCGCTGACCAGGCGCGTGGTCATTTTTCGGGTGGCGGCCCAGGAGCAGTTGGTGGTGAACAGCAGCTTCATCAGGTCTTCGAACAAGTGGGCTGAACGAAGCAGGCGACCACCGCCTTGCTTTGCCACCCAGTGCAATCGAGGCGTGTCCTGGCAGAGATCCCAGAACTCGGCCAGCTTGCTGCTCTGGTTTAGCTGCAGCATGCGTTGTACCTGCGCCTTGGCCTTGCTTACTGCCTGATCCGTCAATGTTTCCCGGCTGGTCAATCGACCTTGTAGAGCATGGGGAGTTTGCCGCAGGGTAAGGTCTACCGTCTGTTTGCCAGCCTGCAGCACGCTGTGAAAGCTGTGGGATGTCGGGTCCCAGTGGTGCGGATCCAGATCGATCCAGCCATGACCAAAGAGTGCCAGCCGCAGGTCGAAGGGTGCGTGTTTGGTCAGGACGATACGAAAGTGGCGGGTCTTCTCACTCATGCCGCCGTGTTGGCATCAGCCCTGTGAATTGGCGGAGGCCACCTGAATTTCTTGTTCGCTCAGTAACTGCAAGAGTTCTCGCACCTTGGCCGGGCTGGGGATGGTGTACTTGGCCTCTTCAATGACCTTGCCTACTTGAATGCTGACACCGTGCGCCGGCAGAGCTCGGTACATGTCCTTGTCCGTGCGGTCGTCGCCAACGCAGAGGATGAAGCTGTCGCTGTCCAGGTCTTGCACCACCTGTTGGACGTAACTGCCCTTGTTGATGCCAGCCGCCCGCACTTCAATGACCCGGTGGCCAGCAATGACTTCCACGCCGTGATGACCCAGTTCGGTTTCCAGGGTGCTGTGCAATTCACGGGCTCGCCATAGACCGTAATCCAGATCGGCGCGACGGTAGTGCCAGGCGATGGAGAATTGCTTGCGCTCCAACATGGAACCGGGGACTTCGCGGGTGACTTCCGTAAGCATTTGCTCGACCCGGGGCATCCAGTCCAGACGGCTGCTCTGCGGTGCTTGCCAGCTTTCTCCTTTGGCCTTACTGATGGCGCCGTGTTCACCGGCCATATGAATGGGCAGCTCGCCAAACCACTCTTGCAGGACATCGGCGGGGCGACCGCTGACCAGGTGCACTTCAGTTGCTGGCAGGGCGGCCAGATTTTGCAGGTGGCTGAGGATCTCCGGCGTTGGTTGCGCCAGCTCCGGCCGAGAAGCCAGTTCTCGCAGGGTGCCGTCATAGTCCAGGATGATGATGCGCTGTGGGGCGGCGGCGAAGGCCTGGCATAGCTGGGTGGCTTCGTCACCGTTCATCGCCTTGTGGCCCAGCATGGATTTGTTGGCCTGGGCGGCTTCGCTGAGTTTTCGCAGGAAGTCCTGTGCCCAGAACTTGCAGTCCATGGATTGCACCCGCTGCACCATGCTCTTCATGCGTTGATTGCGCTCTTCGCCTGACATTTCCAAGGCCGCAACGATGGCGTCGGCGGTACCTTCCACGTCCCAGGGATTCACCAGGATGGACTCGCCCAGGCACTGGGCCGCACCTGCGAATTCGCTGAGCACCAGCATGCCGGAACCCTCTTCCTGGCAGAGGGCGAATTCCTGGGCAATCAAGTTCATGCCATCCCGTACTGGAGTTACCAGACCAATGTCGGCGTATTCATAAAGAGCAACCAGCTGCTCCTGGCTGACACTGCGGTACATGTACTCAATGGGCGTGTAGCCCGGACCGCCATGCTGGCCATTGATGCGGCCAATGTGCTCTTCGATCTGCCGCTTCAGCTCCTGATATTCGGGAGTATGCATGCGAGAGGGGACAATGATCTGCAGCAGGGTGACCTCTTTGGCCCGTTGTGGATTCTGTTCCAGGAAGCGTTGGAAGGCTTGCAGCTTGAGCGGGATGCCCTTGGTGTAGTCCAAGCGTTCCACGCCCAGGATGAGCTTTCGGTTGGCGTAGCGCTGCGCCAGGTCATCCACCAGTTTGCGGGTGCGTGGTCGTGTGGCAACTTCTTGGAAGTGATGGGTGTCGATGCCGATGGGATGGCGACCGATGCCAATGTGGCGGTTGCCCAGGGTGATGCCATCCGGCTCAGATTCCAGTCCCAGGACCCGTAGGCAGGAAGTCCGGAAGTGGCTGGCATAGTCATTGGTGTGAAAGGCGATGTAATCCGCGCCAAGGAGACCGTGCAGCAGGGCTTCACGCAGGGGGAGCAGGCGGTAGATTTCTGAAGACGGCCAGGGGATATGCAGAAAAAATCCGATCTCCAGGTCCGGTTGTGCCTGCCGCAGCATTTCGGGCACCAGCATCAGGTGGAAATCCTGCACCCAAACCTGGCAGCCTGGCTCGCAGACCTCCAGGATGGCCGCGGCAAATAGGCGATTCACCTCCAGGTAGTGATCCCAGGATTCGGGGCTGTTGGCCGCCAGGTCGGTGAAATAGTGGAACATGGGCCAGAGCGTCTGGTTGCAGATGCGCTGGTAGTAATGTTCTTCCTGCGGCCGGGATAGAAACACTGGCCAAAGGTTCTGCTCCGCCAGATTTTCTTTCACTTCCGCCTGCTTTTTGGCGGGGATGACGCTGCCCGGCCAGCCTACCCAGGAGAACTCCCTGTCGCCCTGCAAGCCGCCTAAAGCCGAGACCAGACCGCCACTGCTGACCTGGGTGTGGATGCCCTTGTCGGTGATCTTGAGGTTGATCGGCAAACGATTGCTGGCCACTACAAGGCGCCGGGATGTAGGCTGGGAGCCTTGTTGGGCGATAGGATGATCAGCAGATGTGTTTCTCATTCAAGAACGACTTGTTTGTCGGGGGTGACCAGGGTTGAAGTACGGAATCATCGGCAATTGCGCATATAGCGCTTTGGTCGCAGACGGCAAGATTGCTTGGATGTGTTGGCCGCGCATGGATAGCAGTTTTGTATTCGGCAGCCTGCTGGATGAAAAGTGCGGTGGCCGCTTTGACGTGGAGGGTGTCAACACCACCAGTATCCAACAGGAATACGTAGAGAATACCAACATTCTGCGCACGGTGTTTGTTTGTGCCACGGGTTCCTTTGAATTGTTGGACTTCGCGCCACGCTTCAAGCTCTACGACCGCTTCTTCAAGCCCACCATGCTGGTGCGGATCTTACGCCCGCTGGAAGGTGAGCCCCTGGTGCGGGTTCGGTGCCAGCCGACCTACGACTACGGCAAGGCCAAGGTGGACTCTTGGATGGCCAGCAACCACATCGAATATCGTGGCATGCCGGCGCCCACCCGTCTCACTACCAACATTCCCCTGAGCTATTTGAATGAGGAGCGCAGCTTCTTGCTCACCAGCAACAGGCATATGGTCCTGACTTACGGGGAGCCTTTGGAGTCAGGTCTGGAAGAAACTGCGGAAAGCTTCTACTCCCGCACTCGGGACTACTGGCGGCGCTGGGTCAAGCACTCGCGGGTGCCCCGGGACTACCAGAAGGAGGTCATCCGTTCTTCCCTGGTGTTGAAGCTACACCAGTATGAGGACACCGGTGCCATCATCGCCGCCACCACCACCAGCCTTCCCGAGTACCCGGGATCGGGTCGCAACTGGGATTACCGTTTCTGCTGGTTGCGCGATGCCTACTTTTCGCTGAACGCCTTCGAGCGTCTGGGACATTTCGACGAGATGGAGCGCTTCTTGCTCTACCTGCGAAACATCCTGGAGAGTTGCGGGGAGGCGGTCTGCAGCATTGACCTGCAACCCTTGTATTCCATTAGCGGTGAAGCGAAGCTCACTGAAGAGATCCTTGACCACCTGGATGGCTATCAAGGGGAAAAGCCGGTGCGGGTCGGCAACCAGGCGCATGAACATGTGCAGAACGATGTGTATGGCGAGATGATCCTGGGCATCAGTCGGATGTTGTTGGATACTCGTTTTGTTGGCGCCGATGGCTTGAAGGGAGCCACGCGCCTGGTGGAGCAGTTGCTGCAACAGATCGAAAACAAGATTGAGCAGCCCGACGCCGGGCTCTGGGAACTTCGCGGCAATACCCAAGTGCATACCTTCACCCTGTTGACCCACTGGGCCGGTGCCAAGCGAGCGGCTGAGATAGGCGAAGTGGTGGGCAACGAAGCTCTGCGCAAGAAGGCCATGGGCCTCATGGCTCGCAGCCGGGAGTTGTTGGAGACTCGTTGCTGGAATGCCGAGCTGGGTGCCCTGACCCAGGCGGCGGACAAGCCCAACTTGGATGCCTCCAGCTTGCTGGCTCTGCACTTTGGCTTCTTCGCCGATGGCGACCCCAAGGGTGTCAGTCACGTGCAGGCGGTGCGCAAAGCCCTGGCGGTGGACGGATTGTTGAAGCGCTACGACGTGGAAGATGATTTTGGCACCCAGGAAGCAGCCTTCACGGTTTGCTCCTTTTGGGCAGCGGATGCCCTGGCCATCATTGGCCACCATGATGAGGCGCGGAAGTTGTTCGAACATCTGCTATCCCTGGGCAACGAACTGGGCCTCTACAGCGAAGACATCCTGCCCGCCAGCGGTGAGCAGTCCGGCAACTTCCCGCAGACCTACTCCCACGTTGGCCTGATCAATGCCGCCTTCCGCCTATCGCGGCGCTGGGAGTAGTAGGCTAAGCTTTTGGGCGAATGCTCAAGCTCGGTAACATAGAGATCCCCATGCCTGCGGTGCAGGCGGCGCTTAGCGGCTATAGCGATCTGCCCATGCGGCGGGTGGCGCGGGCCCATGGGGCGCGGTTCTGCTTCAACGAAGTGGTGCTGGATCGATTGGTGGTGGAGAAGGGCAAGATCCAACGCCTTACTTTGGATGTTCCCGATGATGACCATCCGGTGGGTGGGCAGCTCATGGGAGCCGATCCTGATTACTTTGGCGCTGCGGCCAACGCCATGGTGGAGGCGGGCTATGACCTGGTGGACATCAACTTTGGCTGCCCGGTGAACAAGGTGCTGGGGCGTTGCCGTGGCGGCTACCACCTGGGGCAGCCGGAAGTGGCTTTGCAGATTGTCAAAGAAGTGGTGCAGGCCTGTGCTGGCAGGGTGCCGGTGACGGTGAAGATGCGCCGGGGCGTGAATGATACGAAGGCCGCCGAGGCTGATTTTTTCCGGATTCTGGATGGTGCCTTTGCCCTGGGAATTGCTGCGGTCACCGTGCATGGTCGCACCGTGCAGCAGAAGTACGTGGGCGACAGCAGTTGGGAGTTTTTGCGGCGAGTCAAACAGCATCTTGGTGATCAGGTGATGCTGGGTAGCGGTGATCTTTACACGGCGCCGGATGTGTTGCGCATGATGGAGCAGACCGGCGTCGATGGGGTGACGGTGGCGCGGGGTTGCATCGGCAATCCGTGGATCTTCCGCCAGATTGAGCAATTGCTGGCGGGACAGGAACCCATGCAGCCGGATCTCTTGCAACAGCGAGAAGCCCTACAGCTCTATTGCGGGCATGCGCTGGATTACTACGCCGAAGCAATGGCTCTGCGCCGTTTGCGTACTCAGGCCATCAAGTACGGTCAGCGCCATCCTCATGGTGCCCAAGCGCGAGCCGACTTCGTCAAGATGCGCAGCCTGGCGGATTTCAACGAGTCCTTGAACCGCTGGTATCCTATGGCGCAAGCCGTGCAGCAGTGAAGAAGCCGTCGCCGGACCAGGAAGCGAAGTACTGGGACAGGTCCAGGTCGTGTTTGCCACCGGCCAGTAGCGCTGTTTGCAAGGGCTGACCTTGCGCCAGAGCGCTGAGCGCCAGGTACAAGGGGCGGGGCAGGTCGTGGCGCCAGACCCTGTCTTCCTTGCGGTAGACCGCCACATAGGAGTTTTGCCGGGTGGGAATGTCAGGTTCCTTGCCATCAAACACTGCTTGCAGGTAGGGGTTCACCGGATAACTGAACTTCAGGATTTGCAGGGATGGATTGAGGGTGAATACAACCTGTTCCCATTCTTCCGGCGTCAGGCCTTGCAGACTGTTCATGTCCATGGGCTCAAACTCTGGGGCATCGAATGCCTTGGTCATGGCCACTTCCAGCATTGCCAGATCCCGAAGGAAGGAGCGGTGGAGCAGTTGCTTGCGGCTGGCAATGAATTCCGGCAGCTGTCGATTGAATTGGTTCAGGTTGGGGTGGCGACTGGGATGGCGCTGCACATAGTCCAGGGCCAGGTGAAACCAAGGGTGCTCACCCAGGGCGTGCACAAGGCCGATAAAGTCACTCTCCAGCACTTCCTTCAGTCGAGCAAAGTAGCCGCCGTTGTAGACATCCAAACGACTGAACACATCCATGCGGTCATTGGGCAGGACAACCTTGCCGGATTTGACCTGACCCTGGGGGATGAGGGCGTGCGCTGCTTTGCTCCTGCTGCCGGCGGCGGCGTCCTTCTGGTGTTCCACCACAATGGACATCCACTCCTGAAGTTCCTGCAGGGAAGGCTCAGGCATGGCTTGTCACCGCCATGGCATCCTTGGCCTTCATTGCTTCTAGCCGCACTTCATCAAAGCTGGGGATGTCCGCGTCCCACTCCAACAAGGTGGAGCGTCCACCGCTGAGCTGATGTGCCTGGGCGAACAATTGCCACACCGCATCACAGACCGGTGCGGAGTGGGTGTCCAGCAGGTGGGTGCCCTTGTCGGTGTGGCCAGCCAAATGGAATTGCACCACGTGATCCCAGGGGACTTGCTGCAGATACTGTTCCGCAGAAAAGCCGTGGTTCTGGGCGCAGACGTAGATGTTGTTCACATCCAGCAGAAGGCCGCAGCCCGAATCCTTGGCCATGCGGTGGATGAATTCCCATTCCGGCATCTGGCTTTGGGCGAACTCCAGATAGGTGCTGGGGTTTTCCAGAACCAGAGGTATCTCCAGGATGTCTTGCACCTGTTGGATGCGCTGCACCATGTGCTTGAGGGCAGCTTCGGTGTAGGGCATGGGCAGAAGGTCATGCAGGTTTTTGCCCTGCACACCTGTCCAACAAAGATGGTCGGAAATGAACAAGGCCCCGCAGCGTTGCCGCAGGGCCTTGAGCTTTTGCAGGTAATCTCGATCCAGGGCATCGGTGGAGCCCAGGTTCATGGAGACACCATGCATGACGATGGGGTAGCGCTCCGCTACCTGATCCAGCACATGCAGCGGCCGACCGCCGGTGTGCATGTAGTTCTCAGAAAGGATCTCGAACCAGTCCAGCTCCGGCCATTCCCTGAGGATGTGGCCGTAGTGGCTGTGGCGCAGGCCGATGCCAATGCCAAGGTTTTGTTGGACGAGATCTGTGAGTTGCATGGGGGCCTGTTATCTGGCGGCGCAGCTTACGGGCACCTTGCAGCCACCCTTGCCTTTGCAGTCGTTCTTGGCGACGCAGCTGTTGTTGCCGCTCTTGCAACCACCCATGCCTTTGCAGTCATTCTTGCCGCCACAGTTGTGGTGGGCGACGGTGGCGCAGCCGCCATTGCCCTTGCATGTGTTCTTGCCGGCGCAGTCGTTGTCACCGGCTTTGCAGCCACCCTTGCCAGAGCAGTCGTTCATGCCCTTGCAGGCGTGTTTCTCCAGGCCCATCTCGGCGACTTGCGGTTGGGCACTGGACTGGCAGCCAGTGGTGCTGCCCATCAACAGGCCTGTGACGGCGGCGGCGATAATGCTAGATCTGGTCTTGTTCATGCTATGGATCTCCTTGGGTATCAGGTTGGGTTAGGCGCGCCTCTACGATGCGGTTCCCCGAAGGGGTCCGGTCAACATGAAATTATTCCCGGGGCGGAAGGCCCGGTGATCGGCTAGTGCTTCAGGGGCACGGCACAGAGGCCTTTTGCCTTGCAGTCGTTCTTGCCGCCGCAGTCATGGTGGGCGACGGTGGCGCATTCGCCCTTGCCCTTGCACTCGTTCTTGCCCTTGGTGCTACCGCAGCCACCCTGGCCCTTGCAGCTGTTCAGGGCTTTGCAGACATGCTTTTCCATCACGCTCCCAGGCTGAGATGCGGGGGCGGGGGTGCTGGTGCCCGGTGCCGGGTCTTTGACTTCTTCCTTACTGCAACCCATGTTGGAGCCGAACAGAAGGCCGGAGACGGCAGCGGCGATGAGAGTGGAGCGGGTTGTTTGAATCTTCATGATGCTGGTTTGGGAGACAATTGGGTAGGTTGCTGGTCTGGCAGGCCAGCCTGGGATCAGGATATCGGTCCAGCCTGGCCAGGTTCCCTGCCACTTGATTAATTCACCCCCTGCGGAGCGAAAGTGGAGTTTAGACATGGCCAGCAAGACCATTATCCGGAAGGCAAAGCCGGCGGATGCGCAACATATTGTGGGTTTGATCCAGGAGTTGGCGGAGTACGAAAAGCTCGGCCATGAGATGCAGGCGGACGCTGCGAGCCTGGCCCAGGATCTGGCGGCGCAGCCGGCACCCTGCCAGGCATGGTTGGCATGCGAAGTGCACGACGGCCAGGAAAAGCCCGTGGGCTATGCTCTGACCTTTCAAAGCTATTCCACCTTTCGCACCCGGCAGTGCCTGTTCCTGGAAGATCTCTACGTGACTCCTGCTGCCCGTGGTCATGGTCATGGCAAGGATTTGCTGGCGACGGTGGCGGCTGCTGCCGTGGCCATGGGCTGTCCCCGGCTGGAATGGCATGTGTTGGCCTGGAATGATCTGGCCATCGGGTTTTATCGCAGCCTGGGTGCGGGGGTCTTTGATGACTGGCAACTCTGCCGTCTGCACGGCAAGGCCTTGGAAGAATTGGCGACGCAGGGCCAAGTTCGCTAGCCTTCAGCCATGCATGCAAAGAGATGTCAGAAGCTTTTGAATCAACTGGGCGATGGCTTGTTGGTGTTGCCCACTGCTCCTCAAGCCCTGCGCAATGGTGATGTGCACTACCAGTTTCGACCGGACAGTGATTTCCATTACCTGACTGGTTTTCCTGAGCCCCATGCCGTGTTGCTGGCCTGGCGCGAGGGGCCGCGCAGCTTGCAGCGGGTGTTGTTTGTGCAAGGAGCCGATCCGGCTCGGGAAGTGTACGACGGACCAAGAGCAGGGGTGAGGGGAGCGAAGAAGCTCTACGGCATGGATGAGGCCTATACCTTGGATGCCCTGGAGAAACAGCTGCTCCGGCTGTTGCAGGGTCAAAGCCGTCTGTTCCATACCCTGGGGCGGGATGGCGAGTTTGATGAGCGCTTGATGCGCATTCTGAAGAGGGTGGCGACACAGGGCAAGCGCAGCAATGCCCCCAGTCACCTGCCCATTGAAGATCCACGACCGGTGCTGGCGGGGATGCGCCTGCGCAAGGACGCAGAGGAAATCGCCAACATGCAAAAGGCCGCCGACATCAGCGCCGCAGGACATTGTCGAGCCATGCAGGCATGCAAGCCAGGCATGTATGAGTATGAGGTGCAGGCAGAGTTGGAGGCAGAGTTTCGCCGCCGGGGTGCAATGCGCCAGGGTTACCTGCCCATTGTGGCCGGTGGCAAGAATGCCTGCATCCTGCATTACATCGACAATGATCAGCGCCTGCGCCGGGGCGATCTGCTACTCATCGATGCCGGTGCCGAATGCAACCAATACACCGCCGACATCACCCGGACCTTCCCCATAGGCGGTGAATTTACGCCGGCCCAACGGGCCATCTATGAGGTGGTGCTGGCGGCGGAGAAGGCGGGCATCCGGGCGGTGAAGCCTGGTGCCGCCTGGGATGCTCCGCACAAGGCGGCGGTTCGGGTGGTCACCAAGGGGCTGGTGAAGCTGGGTCTGCTGCGTGGCCAGGTGCCGAAGTTGGTGGCAAAAGCCGCCTACCGCAAGTGGTTCATGCATGGCTCCTCCCATTGGCTGGGGCTGGATGTGCACGATGTGGGGGCCTATGTGGATGCCCAGAAGCGACCGGTGCGGTTCCAGGCCGGCATGGTGCTGACAGTTGAGCCGGGGCTCTACTTCGGCAAGAAGGATCTGTCGGTGCCAAAGGAGTATCGCGGCATTGGCGTCCGCATCGAGGACGATGTGCTGGTGACAAGCGCCGGGCACCGGGTCCTCACCACCGCCGTGCCAAAGGAAGTGGGGGAAGTCGAGGCCCTCTGCCAGGGATCTGCTTGATTGGGGCCGAGAGCCCCTTCCTGGCGGGTCTATGGTAATCCGGTTTTGCACTCTCGCACCAGTGATTGGCCGGGGTAGACTGAAGAGGACCCCTCGCACCCCATTTAGACCTAAGAAACTTGCTCTACGACCTGAAGCAGATTGGAACTCACTACCGCCAGGTCCTGGAGGACAAGACCGGCGACTACTACGAGCGCTTTGACCCCTACATCCTGGACAAGCGACCCATGGTCCAGGCTCTGCTGGCGGAGGCCTTCAAAAAGAACTTTCCTGAGAAGGTGGAGACCCTTCTGGATGTTGGCTGTGGCACTTGTTTCTACTTTCCCCTGTTGGCGCAGCATGCGGAAAATCTCATGGGGGTGGATGTGTGCATCCCCATGCTGGATATGGCGCAAGAATTGATCCAGACCAAGGGCTTGACCAATTGCCAGGTCAGAGAGTCTTCGGCCATGGAGTTGCCTTTCGAGGATGCCAGCATTGACGTGGTTCACTCTTGGGATTTCCTGCACCATGTGCCGGATGTCCCCAAGGCCTTGTCGGAAATCAGCAGGGTGTTGAAGCCGCATGGCCGCTATGTGGCGGTGGAGCCCAATGTTATCAATCCCAGCATTCTTTGGTATCACATGCGGCGGCGTGCCGAATGGGGATTGTTGAAGAAGAATCAGTTCGGCCTGCCCGGCGTGCTGAAAAAGGATTTCGATGTGCAAGTCCGCTACGACAACACCATCATCAGCTTCCTGAATGACCGCACCAGATGGATCTGGAAGACTGTGGATGCTTGCACTGGGTTTTGGCCCGCCAAGTACCTTTCATTCCGTTACATGATGGACTGTCGCAAGAAGAATTGAGAGGGACACTGTGGCTGAGGAAGTGACCGTCTATCATCATCCCGATTGTTCCAAGTCACGACGGGTGTGTGAGTTATTGCAGGAGCAGGGGCAGAGCTTTGAGTCGTTCCTGTACCTGGAAACGCCTCCCAACAAAGAGCAGTTGCAACGCCTCATGCAATGGCTGGGAATCGAAGATCCTCGGCAGATGATGCGGCCCAAGGAAGCTCAATATGCAGAGCTGAAACTGGATTCAGCCGGGTCAGATGCTCTGCTGGAGGCTCTGGTGACCCATCCACAGCTGCTGGAGCGCCCCATCCTCTTGCGTGCTGGCCATGCCATCATTGCGCGGCCGCCGGAACTGGCCCTGGATTTTCTGGCCTAGTTTTTTTTCGCCAGGGGTCCTGGCGGATTCCCGCCGCGGCAGGCGGGATGGCCGAGGGCTAGATTGGGCCAAAATGGGACAGATGAGCTTGATTCGGTTGAAAGTCCCTTGGGATGGTCCCTTTGATCGATTTTAGCCTCAGTTTTGTTGGCGGAATCCCGGCAACAGCTTGGGGGCATTACGGCGGGATGGAAATCTGCCGGCATGGGAAGAGGAGCGAGTTATCCTTACTAGGCCGCAAACAGGTCTACAGGCTTTCCTGAGAGACCCGTCTTTTTTACCTTATCACTCGTCGTTTTTCGTTTTCAGGAAACTAACTTCCGGCCCCGTGAGACTAGTAGATCGGGGACACTTGAAGGCGCGACCATGCCCCGCGCGGTGATCCTTTGGTTTTCCTGGATAGTCACTCCTGCCTCATGATGTACACCTCACTCAAGAACCTGCGCATATTAGCCCTGTCCTTGCTGGCATTGCTCTCATTGCACGCTGCCGCAGGGGCTCAGTGCGTCAAGCCTCCGGTGCCCACCACTGGCTTCCCGCTGACTGGCCTTACCAATGTGCCGGTAACCTACGACGATGGATATGAGACCCGGGGCGAGCTTCTCTACCCCTTGGCTCCCACCCCCAGCTGCGGTTGGCCGCTGGTGATCCACGTGCATGGCCTGGGTGGCCAACGCACAGTGAATCCAGGTATCGCCGAGCGTGGTTACGCGGTCTGGTCCTATGACGTTCGTGGTCAAGGCGATGCCAAGCTTCTGAATCCACTCACCGAAGGGCTGACCTTCTATGGTGCTGTGGAGAAGTACGATCTGGCGGAGCAGATTGCCTTCGTGCGCCAGCAGTATCCGAACATCGTACACGCCACCAAGGTGGCCATTACCGGCGTCAGCCAGGGTGGTATTGAAGCCTGGTTTGCTGCGGCGTATTCCGAAAAGACCGTCACCATTCCCGGACGCGGCGCAACCGGCTCCATTGCCTTCCCCAAGATCAGCTGCGTGGCGCCATGGGAGTATGTGGCTGAGTTCCAAGACAGTGTGCTGCGGCACGGCAACATGTTCAGCATTGATCTGCTGAACTGGAACTATGGCAGTCCGCACTTTGTTCGTGATGAAGATGTGGAGGATCAGATTGATCTGTTCTGGCAAAGCCAGGATCCGGTTGGTCTGCGCAATACCTGGGAAAGTGAACTTGATCGGCCCTACCTGTCAAAGTTGGCTACTACCGATGTGCCCATCTTCTATGCCCATGCATTCTGGGATGGCATCGGCTCGCCGCAAGACAGCATGCAGGCCATTGCCAGCCTGCCAATCTTGACTCCGGCGCGGGCACACCTGTCTACCAATGGTCATTGGAGTCCATGGAACACCTATGAGTCCCTGCTGCGAGAAGAGCTGCGCATCCGCTGGTTCGACCGTTTCATGTGGGATATCCAAAATGGTGTGGATGATGAGTCGGCCTTTGTGCTGGGGGTCATGCCCCTGGAAGACAGCAAGATCACCAATTCGACCTATCCCTGGGGGCAGCGCTTCCTGGATAGCGTTCCCACGGCGACGGATCGTTTCTTCCTCAATGATCAAGGTCTGTTGTCAGACACCGAGCCGACCGTGGCTGGCGTCCCGACCGTCATCAGTCACCAGGTGGAAGCTGGCTATGATTCGGCCTTCGTCGTCAGTGCAGTGAGCAACTGGAGCCTGACCACCATCCTGCAGAAGATTCCATTGTCGCAAAGAGTCTTCAGCCTGCCGGCTTTGCAGGCAGAGACTGAGATGGTGGGCAATCCCAGGGTCAGCCTGATGGTGAACAGCGATGCGCAGCGTTTCACCGTAGCCGCAGCCTTGATGGCCCGCCTGCCAGGAGCGACCAGCGATGTCATGCTCTGTGGTGAAGCCCGAGGCTTTACCGGTGCGATTGCCGGTGTGGCGCAGAGAGTGGACATCACCATGCCTCTGGTATCCACCGTGTTGCCTGCAGGCACCGTGCTCAAGCTGTATGTGCGCAACCACTGGATGCGAAGCTCACCCATGTTGCCTAGCTTTGTCACCTTCCCATACCTGGAATCCAGCACCACTCAGGTGTTGACCGATAACGGTGTGAATGCCTCTTGGTTGGATCTGCCCTTCAGTCCGGAAGTCGATATCAGCCTTACGTGTCCCACCAACTTTACGGAAGCCAACAACGCGCAGCCCTGGGATATGGAAATCCGTGGTGGCGAAGCCCGGGCCGGCAAGCCCTACTTCATGGTACTTGGTTTCAATGGCCAGGCCCCAGGCTTCATGCTTCCGGGAGACACCCTGCCCATCAAGCACTCTGCGGCTACGGATTTGGTTTGGAGTCTCACCCTTGGTGGTGACCCGGGGCTGATCAACTTCATGGGCACGCTGGATGCCAACGGCAAGGCTGGAGTCCGCCTGGATCTGCCCTACTACGGGGCACCAGTGGGGAATTTTGTCAACCGGACCATCACCGCGGCTGCCTGGGTTTACACCAGCCCCATCAACCTGATCGGCAGATCTTCCAGCCCCTTGGATCTGCTGCTGCGCTAACAAGACCCGTTAGCAAGACTTCGCCGCAGCTAGTATGCTGGCCTCCTACGGGATTGGTGCCCAGAGGAGTTCATTATGCGTGCTGTTATTGCCTGCTGTGGTCTGTTGCTCTCCACTGTGCTGGTGGCGCAGGAGTCTCACCAATTGCCCCTGCTGTTGCGGGATTTGACCTGGACGGATGAGGAACCGCTGCGCTTGGAAGCCAAGCTGGAAAAAGAGGCCGTGTTAGAGGGTGAAGTTTTGGATGGTGAAACCGGCAAGCCGGTGATGGATGCCAAGGTGCAGGTGGTGTCCAGGCAGGGTGGAGACCCCTATCCCAATTATTTCTATAGTCGGGGCAATGTCAGCAAGGGGCAGGAAACCAGGACCGACAAGGAGGGCAAGTTCCGCATTGATAGCCTGGCCAAAGGCAAGATTGAGCTTTCGGTTTCCCATTCTGAGCGTCCTTCTCCCAAGCCCATGAAGCTGGAATTGGCTACGGCGGAGCATCGCCAAGGCCTGCAGTTATCCATGAACCGGGGTTACAAGTTCACCGGCCGCTTTTCGGGCTTTGTTCCGCAACCTGGTTACCATGCGAGACTGACCCCTCGCGACTCCAGCAGCAGTACCCCCAGGCACCAGTTGTTGGCAGAGCTGGGTGCAGATGCCAGCTATGCCTTCGAGGGGCTGGCCGCTGGGGGTTATGATTTGCATCTAGTCATGCTAAGAGCTCCCCGCAATGGCGGGACGGTGAGTTTTAGCGTAGAACCCTTGCGCATTCGTGAGCAGGAATTGCAGCGGGATTGTGATGCATCCACAGACCAGCCTGCTGTGTTGACCGGTAAGGTTGTCTGCAGTGGCGCTGCCATTCCTCTGGATCAATTGCTGGTGATTGCCAGTAGGAACTTTGCAGCCTGGGATGCTTACCAAGGATATCGGGTGAATGGCCCGTACTATGTTCCAGGTCGCGATGGGCAATTCGAATTCGTTCTTCGGCCGGGCACTTACCGCTTACAGGTCCTGGATATGGCCACCGGAATCTTGTTGCACCAGGCGGAGGATGGATTGGATCTGGAAGTGGGGGACAGTAAAAACCTGGATCTGTCACTTTCTCTCACCACGGTCAAGGTTCACTTGCGACCGGCGGAAGAAGGAGCGGAAATGGCCAGGGCGGAAAGGCTGGAGGTGCAAGTTGAATCACCCAAGGCCGAAGAGTGGAAGGCTCTTGGCATTTCAAGTTCCCAATCTCGGATCAAAGGACCTCGTTTATCGCCAGGCCAAGAAGATGTGTTGTTGACCCTGCCGGCCCAGCCCACCAAATTCATCTTGCGCTCATCGGTGAGCCAGATCGTGGTGAAGAAGGAAGAGCGTAAAGGTCAGGTCTTGGTGGAGGCGGAACTCACACCTGAGCTGGGCAAAGTGAATGCGGTGGAATTGGCGGTGCCGCCACCACCGAAGCTGACAGACCCGGACGAGAAGAAGGTCAAGCCGAATCCTGATGAGGAGGCCGCTGCTAAGGAGGCTCTGGATCAGCCGGCCCCTGAATAGGAGGCCCCTGAATAGGAGGCAAGGCCTGGGCTATTCCTCTTCCTGATTCTTATCCCTTGGCTGAAACACGATGCCCAACTGCAGGTCTTGCAAGTCCTGGCCCTTGATGACCAGCTCTTGGTCCAGGCTGAGCTTGCCATCGCGGTACTTCCTCCCGGCTCCACGCCCCCAGACATAAATCTGACTGCTGTAGCTTCCTTCCGGCAGACCGGAGATCTTGAAGCTGCCGTCCTTTTTGACCCGGTCACCTTCGGCGGCGGCCCGATCCTTGTGCTGCAGGGCTAGATAGACATTCTCAGGCGGGGTGTCGCCGAAGAAACTCAAATCAATATTGCCGGAGACTTCCATGACCTTGGTAAGGCGCAGGATGATGCCGGTCACGCTACCTCCTGCCAGGACTTCGACGCCTGTGAGTTGGGCATAACCATTCTCCTTCCCCATGATGTTCAGTTCATAGTTGCCAGCCGGTAGCTTGGCGAGTTCAAAGCGGCCCTGTGCATTGGTCAGCACGGTGAAATTGGAATCGCTAGCTTGCGCATCGTTTTCCTCGCTCTGCCGATGCATTTGCACACGAACTCCTGCAGCCGGTGAACCATCCAGCTTCAACACCAAGCCCGCCAGGGCTCCCGTATCCAGGGTGATGTCCAGCAGCTGCGGTTCGCCTTCCTTCACTTCTATGTATCGTTGCCAGAGATAAGAATTGTGGGGCCCCCCCAATCCGGATTCGCCGGATGGGTCGCGCAGTTGCAGGCCGATCTTGCCTGTTTTCACCTCGCCTAGTTCAAATCGGCCATTGGCGTCCACTGTTGCCATCAGACTTCTTCTGCCCCAGCCAGTCACCAGCATGCCGTCGGCCGGTCGGCCATTGATCATGACGGTGCCGGAGACGGGAGCAGAGGGGCCGTCCATCGCTTCCGGGGCTTGGATGGCATCCAATTCCACATGGCTATTGGCATTGCTGGCCACTTCAACTTGTTCACTGTTGCGACCTCTGCCAGCGCCCATTTGCATGCCAGCCTTCATCATGAAGGTGGCCATGCCGCCGGGAGAAGTGAGGGCTGCCATGGAGGAGATGACCATGACCCGGTACTTTCCGGGGCGCAGACCCTGGACGGAAAACTTTCCTTCCAGGTCAGCCAATGCCAGCAGTGGCATGTCCGGCATGGCACCTTCCCTGCGATTGCTCCAGTCGCGAAACACAGCCAGGGTCCATTTACCCGGTGTCGGTTGTCGGCCCGCTTCAGTGAGCACGCCGGTGATACTGCCTGGCGTGGCCATCTGGATCCGCACCACATCGTCGGTGGGCAGCTCGAATTCCAGATCGCTGATGCCATAGGCGGGGTGGATGGCGCTGAGTTTGACCTTGCCGGCTGCCGCATCGTCAACCCGTAGTTTGCCTTGTGCATTACTGTGACCAGCCAGGATGGGCATTTCCATCATCTGCATCTTGCGGCCGCCGGGGACGGTGTTCTTTAGATAGATGGCAGCGTGTTGCACCGGCTCACCCTGGGCATTCACCACTTGCAACTGGAAAGCGACTTCTGCTTGTAAGGCCAGCTCGGACTCCATGTTCTTCTGCAGTTGAAAGTCCAACTTGCCGGCAGCATGGCCTGGGCTCTTCACCGCCAGGCTGTAAGTCCCAGGAATCAACTTGCTGATGCGGAAGTGACCATCCTCAGTTTTTTGCACCCGCTTTTTCAGATCCAACCACTTCACCAGTCCCAGAGAACCAAGGTCCAAGGGAGCATCCTTACTGGTAGGCAAAAGCTTGAACTGAGCATCTTTGATCAGCTGCCCCTGATGGTCGGTCAACTTCAAGGTCAGGTGCAGACTGCTTGGTAGTTGGATCTTGATGTCGCCATCCACCGGTTGACCTGCCAACACGACCCAGGGCTGCCCCGCATCCCGGCGTGCCGCAACGGATACTGTGGTGGGTGGCAGGCCTTTGGTCTGGAAGTAACCCTCAGCATCGCTGGTGCCAACAAAGCTGCCCAGGTCCACGGGAAACATGGGATTGGAGCTGGCGACGATGATCTGCGCTCCGGCGACTGGTTGGTCTTCGCCCTCAACCACTCGGCCCTGCAGCTGTTCACCGGCCTTCATCTGCATGATTCCCACGTCCTTCTCCTGCCCGGCCCTGACCCGCACGCCCTTCTTTGCCAGGGGTAACTGCTCTCGGGCCTGCACCAGCACCACATTCTGCCCAGGAGGTACTGCCAGCAGCCGGAACCTGCCTTGGGCATCGGTGGTGGTCATGGGGATGGGCAGCATGTCGTGGTACTTTTTCACCCAGGCCGGAAACTCAATGATCATTGGGTTGGCCGGATCTTCCCGAATGATGGCCACACCTTCCGGATCAAACGACTTGATTGGTGACATGTCGAAGATGAAGGCAGGCAGGTCCGTAGACTGGACCTGTGCTCCCACCACTGGCTGTTCATTGGCATCCATCACCTGGCCGACGATCACTCCCAGGTTTGCCAGTTGGATGTCTCCCAGGTCGACGATTTCGCCGGGCCCAGGTGTTTGTTCAACCAATCTGGTGGTGCGGTTATCCCCATCAGCATCCGCAGTGCAGAGATAGAAAGCTCGAGGCCAGACACCGCTGAGCAGGAACTCACCATTTGCCTGGGTCAGGGTCTCATCGACTTCCACTTTGGGGGAAGCATGCCCGCCATCCTGTTCGAGCTCTGCGGCAAACAGATTGGGGCTTTGCAGCATCATTGGGTCGAGGCGAAAAAACCGCACCATGCAGTCCGCCACCGGTTGGGACAAGCTGTCCACCACCCTGCCGCGAAAGCCGGAGAGGGCCTTGGTATAGACGGGGTCCTTGCTGCCCGCCGTATCCACAATGGCTTGGCGGCGAGTCCGACTGCTCGTTTCTACAGCCGCGGCTGGATTGCCACTGATGCCTAGATCCGGCGCTTCGGCTGCCGGGGGATCATTCGGGCTGCCAGGCATGGGAACGGCATCGGGAATGATCTGGTTCCAGAATAGAACAGCGGTGAGCAGGCCCACTACGGCCAGTAGGATCAGGAGGAAGCGTGCGTTCATGGGTGAGGTGAGGAACTAAGGGAGGTTAGGATTGGCATCCTAACGTAGAGGTGGCGGAAGATTCCCACTGCACCAATTTCTTCTCTACGCTTCCCCAGGCAGGCCGGTGAGTTCTTTTAGCGGGGAGCGGCTGCCAGGGCCGTGACCTGGGCATTGGCCTGTAAATGCACCAGGCGTTGGCCTGCATCCATTCGCTCCACCACGCCACGCACCGTGATCTGGTCACCTGGCGCAAAGCTCCCGACCTGATGGTCCGGCACCATGACCAACTTCAGGCTACGTACACCCACCACCAATTGGCCCGGTTCCTGTTGCAGCACCTTGCCCGTCCACACCAGGATCTGGCCATGGTAGGCGGCCAGAATGCTGCTATGCACCCCAGACATCCGCTGCGCCACACTGGCAACCTTCAAGGGAGACTCCGCATCGTCGCCGGGGATGGCACTGAAGGTGGGCAGTGCTGGCTTGCCTGGCATAGGCGCAGCCTCTTGCTTGCCACAAGAGCTGAATGCGACGACCAACACAAAGATCAGGCAGATTGCTGTTTTCATCCTGGTCTGCTATCGACCCCTGCCCCAGTCTGGCTAAGGGAAATTGATACCTCGCCATAGCGTTCTGCACAGCATGACAGCCAACAAGATCATTCTCATCGGCGGTTCCGGCTTCCTGGGGCGAACCCTGGCCAAGTGGTGGGGGGTAGCCGGAAAGCAGGTGGTAGTCATCAGTCGTAGCAAGGTGTCTGACCTGCCGGCACGTCATGTGTCCTGGGATGGTGAGAACCTGGGGCCATGGGCAAAGGAACTAGAAGGGGCTGATGTGGTGGTGAACCTGGCAGGTCGTTCTGTGGATTGTCGATATCACCAGGCCAATCGCAAACAGATGATGGACTCGCGTCTACTTTCCACTCGGGTGTTGGGTAAGGCCATCAAGGGCTGCGCCAAGCCACCCAAGCTATGGATGAACTCCAGCACGGCCACCATCTATAAGCACACCTATGGCGCAGCCCACCAAGAGGACACCGGCATTATTGGTGCCCATGCCGATGCCAAGGATGAGTTTTCGGTGCAGATCGCCAAGGCCTGGGAAGAGGAGTTTGCTGCTGCAGTGGTGCCCGGAACCCGCAAGGTTGTGCTGCGCACGGCCATGGTCTTTGGCAATGAACCCGGAGGGGTCTATCAAGTCATGCGCAAGATGGTGCGATTGGGTCTGGGTGGCACCATGGGGGATGGTCGGCAGTTCATGTCCTGGATCCATACAGAGGATTTTGCCGTGCCCTGGATTGGCTGATGCAACACGAAGATGCGACCGGAGCCTATAACATCAGCGCTCCCGAGCCTCTGCCCAACCGGGAATTCATGGCTCTGTTCCGGCGGGCCTGCGGTCGGCGCTTTGGTCTGCCGGCCAATCGCTTGATGCTGGAAATCGGTTCCTTCTTCCTGCGCACCGAGACCGAACTGGTGATCAAGAGTCGCCGGGTGGTGCCCGGCCGTTTGCAGGCGGGGGATTTTACCTTCAAATTCCCTCGCATCGCAGAAGCCCTGGCAGATCTGCAGCGCCGAGCTTGATTCCAGCAGCGAATGTGGAATGGTAGATACCCCCTCCAAGTGACCTACACGCCGAAACAGGAAAGACTATGAACAGCAGCAAGACCAGCAATTTCGTCAACGACATCTGGGACAAGTCCATCGTTCCCCAGCTCGTGGACTACATCAAGATCCCTTGCAAGTCGCCGGCCTTTGATCCGGACTGGGTGAAGAATGGTTACTTGGCGCAGGCGGTGGAGCAGATCTCCAGCTGGTGCAAGGAGCAACCCATTGAAGGCATGACAGTTGAAGTGGTGGAGCTTGAGGGACGCACCCCGGTGATCTACATGGAAATCCCCGGCGAGTCCGACGACACGGTGTTGTTGTACGGGCACCTGGACAAGCAGCCGGAGATGGAAGGTTGGTATGACGACCTGGGACCCTGGAAGCCGGTGATAAAGGGCGACAAACTCTATGGTCGTGGTGGTGCGGACGACGGCTATGCCGCCTACGGTTCGCTGGCTGCCATTCGTGCTCTGCGCGAGCAGGGTGGTAAGCACAACCGCTGCGTGGTCATCATCGAAGGCTGCGAAGAAAGTGGCAGCTATGACCTGCCCTTCTACATCGATCATCTGCAAAAGCGCATCGGTGATGTGAGCCTGGTGATCTGTCTGGATTCGGGCTGTGGCAACTATGACCAGTTATGGTGCACCACTTCCCTGCGCGGTTTGGTGGGTGGCAACCTGAACATCGAGATCCTGAGAGAAGGTGTGCACTCCGGCGATGCCAGTGGCTCGGTGCCCTCCACATTCCGCGTGCTGCGCCAACTCCTGAGTCGCATGGAAGATCAGGACAGCGGTGTGATCCTGCCCAAGGACTTCCACGTGGACATTCCTGACCAGCGTCTGCAGCAGGCCAAGGTCTCAGCCCAGGTTCTGGGCAGCAACATGCATGAGCGCTTCCCCTTTGTGGAAGGAGCGGGTGCCGTGAGCACGGATCTGCCGGAGCTGGTGCTGAACCGCACCTGGCGGCCGGCGCTGGAAATCACCGGTGCCGGAGGCCTGCCCAGCCTGACGGATGCGGGCAATGTGCTGCGGCCAGGGACTTCGGTGAAGGTATCCCTGCGCCTGCCACCGACCACCGACGCGTTGGTGGCAACGGAAGCCTTGAAGAAGCTGCTGGAGCAGGACCCGCCCTACGGCGCCAAGGTCAGCTTTGAAGCGGAGCAGGGTGCTTCGGGTTGGAATGCGCCGGATCTGGCACCCTGGTTGATGGAGTCGGCAACCAATGCATCCCAGGCCTACTTCGGTCGGGAAGCGGTCTACATGGGTGAAGGTGGTTCCATTCCCTTCATGGGCATGTTGGGGGACAAGTTCCCCAAGGCACAGTTCTTCATCACCGGGGTGCTGGGACCGCAGTCCAATGCTCATGGCCCCAATGAGTTCCTGCACATCCCCATGGGCAAGAAGCTCACCTGCTGTGTTGCACAGATGATTGAGGATCACTACCTGGCCAGCTTGTAGCTTCCCGATTGCGATAGCCTGTCAAGGTCGTCGGGATCATGGGGCCACAAGGCTGGGATCCGTTTTGCTGTGAAGGCAGAGAGCCGCGTCCATGGAGGGAAGGCTCTTTGGTCGACGGGATGTGCTGTCCGGCGGCCATCAGTTGCCCAGCGAAGTAGCCTTACGTGTACGTAAGTTGCTGAGGCTGACCGCATTAGCTGTCAGGAAAAGGCTAAAGAATTGACTAGTGGCAGAAATTTCGCTTTAGCCGCAGAAGTTGCACCCAAGGACCATTGTCCAGAAATCTCCTCCCCCCTTTTGCCCAAGGTGAATTCGATGATCCGTATTTCTCTTAAGAAATTGGCGCCCCCTTTTCTCGGATTGATGTGTGTCTTTGTTCCCTTGGGATGTGAAGGATCCACGGGCCCTCAGGGCCCAGTTGCCCCAGTTGGCCCAATTGGCCCAGTTCCTTTGGTTGGAATTGATGCTTCGACGGTGCCTGATTCAGTGTTGGCAGAACTTGACCTTGTGGGGGAGATCACCAACGTCTCCATCGCTAGCCCACCGGTAGTTACCTTCACCTTGAAGACCGACGCTGGTGTGCCAATCCTCGGTTTGGTGCCGTTTTGGGAAGACAGCAACCGCTTTGTCCGTTTCACCATCACCAAGGTCATTCCTGCCAAGCCCAGCCAGACGACTGCGTCGGACAGCGGTGATCCGGCCACCCTAGTGGCTTATGTTCGTGACGCCACGACTGGTGAACCGGACTACGACACCGGTGCATCCCTGGTGGACAACAACGATGGCAGCTACACCTTCACCTTCAACACCGACGTTACCAGCGTGCCGGGAGTGCCCTACGAGCCCATGCTGACGCACCGGGTAGCCGGTCAGATTGGCAGTAGAAGCGTATCTCTGGAAGAGCAGAATATCTGGATGGACTTCATTCCCGATGGAGGCATGGTCATCACCAACCGCAAGATTGCCACGATGGCTAGTTGCAACGAGTGCCACGACAAGCTGGTCTTTCATGGTCGTCGCTTCGAGGTTGAGTACTGCGTGCAGTGCCACAACCCCGATTTGTCTGATGGTGAAGGCGACTTCGCCTTCATGATCCACCGGATCCACAGAGGTGGTGATTTCACCGTTTTGGATGGTGGGATTTCTTATTCAGAGGTGACCTATCCGCAAGATGTGATCAACTGCCGGAAGTGTCATAATGGTGATGACATCGCGACGCCGGAGGCCAACAACTGGCGGACCCTGCCGAACAAAGCGGCCTGCAGTGGTTGCCATGATAATTTTGGGCCCAATGCAGCCAACGCACACACCGGTGGTGTGCAGGCCAGTAACTCGGTTTGCGTGCTTTGCCACTCAGAGCCACAGATTACTACCGTCCATGCGACGCCCAACGTGACGGAGAACAACCCGGATCTGCCTTTTGCGGCCCAGCACAGCATCGTCTATGAGATGATCGATACCGTGGTCGATGGGACTACCAACGACGTGACGGTCCAGTTCAAGATCCTCAGCGATGGTACTGCCCTGGATGTCACGAACCTGCCAGCAGAGTTCAAGAATGGCAGCGGAGTAGTCTTCCGCTTCCCAAGTTTCCTGCTGGCCTATGCGTTGCCTCAAGATGGAATCGCCACCCCGGCTGACTACAACAACCTGGGGCAAACTGCTGGCCAACCCATCAGCGCAAGCCTCGGCGATTTCTCACCCATTGAGACCACCGCTCCTATCGGCACCCTGAGCTTCAATCCCGGTGACGGTGTCATGACGGCGACGATCACCGACGCGGGAAAGCAGTTCCCCGTAGGCGCCACCTTGCGTGCAGTGGGGCTGCAGTCCTACATGCGGCAGGATCTGGACAGCAATGGAGCCTATGACGTGTCCCTGCACACGACATCGGCGGTGGCAGCGGTGACCGGAGACGTAACACGTCGTGAAATTGTGGACAGCGCAAAGTGCTCGCAGTGCCACGAGATCTTCGAAGGGCACGGCGGCAACCGCGTATTCAGTGCGGGATCGGCCATCATCTGCGTGATGTGCCACGTTCCGAACTTGACTAGCAGTGGACGCACGGTGGACCCGGCCAATATCAATCCTGCGACCTCGGGCGTGCTCGGCAATGATCCGCTGACTTATCCGGAAGATACCCAGAACATGAGAGACATGATCCATGGTATCCACGCCTCCGGCTTCCGTACCTTTGACTATGAGCACGTGCGCAACCGGTCGAACGGCATCTATTACAACTGGGATGAGGTGACCTTCCCCCGCGGAGCCGAAACCAATGACTGCCTGACTTGCCACTTGCCGGGCACCTATGAATTGCCTTTGAATGCCAACGTGCTGCCGATAACCGTCCGCAGCACCGGAGTGGCCAATGGCTTGGACTTGGACAGGACGGCGACCTTGGCAGCTCGTGGCACCCTCCCCAATGCTACAGATTGGGTGAACTCGCCGGTGTCGTCGACCTGCTTCTACTGCCACACCAGCGACTTTTCCTGGGCGCACATGACGCAGAACGGTGGTCAGCTGTCCCTCCCCGACGGGGTCTTGAACGTGGTGAATCGCAGCAATGCGACAGGCATCGAGACTTGTTCAGTCTGCCATGGCCCTGGCAAGATTGCAGACGTGGAAGAGGTGCACAAGCGATAGCGAGATCCTGATCCGAATCGAGCCTTGCTCGATCGCACAGAGCCCCCGCTATGTCGGGGGCTCTGTGCGTTAACCTTGGCTGGCCAGCTTCATGTACGGGTCAATAAGGGCAGTTGTAGGCCTGGGGCAATTGCAGTTGGTAGGGGCGGGCATTACCATGCCTCCCGGTTCTCGCCAGCCTCAAAAGAAGGAGTCTCCATGCGTTCGCTCATGTTGGTCGGTCTCTTGGTTCTGCTGCCGCCAGTCCTGGCTCAGAGCCCTCTCTACTCCATTGCTGGTGCAATCCAATCCGATTACCTTGGTCATTCCGTGAGTGACGCCGGTGATGTAGATGGTGATGGTTATGCAGATTTCATCGCTGGTTCTTTCAAGGGGATCAACGCTGAGGTGTTTTCTGGCCAGACTGGCACTGTTCTGCTTAGCCTCGAAAACTGGGATTCTCATACCCCTGTGAGTGGCGCCGGAGATGTGAACGGCGATGGCTATCCGGATCTCATTGTTGGCGGGCCGGGTGATAGGTACTACGGCACTGGCGCTGGCAGGGCGCGGGTGTACTCTGGCCTGGATGGTGGCGTTCTCTACACCTTTTATGGCGGGTTCAATTTCGCTTACTTCGGCACTTCCGTGAGTGGGGCCGGAGATGTAAATGGTGATGGCTACAGTGATTTACTGATTGGGGCTCCGGGCGATCGTCTCAAGGGCAACTCCCCAGGAAGCGCAACCGTGTTTTCTGGATTGGATGGAGCCGTTCTCTTTAGATTTTTCGGAGATGCCCACAATATTGAATTTGGCAATTCAGTGAGTGATGCAGGGGACGTGAACGCAGATGGCTACCCTGATTTCATTGCGGGAGCCAAGCGAAGTGATAACGGCAATCTTAAGCGGACTGGCAGCGCTCAAGTGTTTTCCGGGAAGGGTGGGGGTGTCCTTCATTATCTAAGAGGCACTGTCGAAGGGTCTGGGTTTGGCAGGTCCGTGAGTGGAGCCGGTGATGTGAATGGTGATGGATATGCCGATCTCATTGTTGGAACAGGTTCCGGGCTTGGGGGGAAGGCGCAAGTTTTTTCCGGGGTGAATGGGAACAGCTTCTATGACTTGACCGGTGATCCATCCATACAGGATTACTTTGGCGGTTCTGTGAGTGGTGCGGGTGACGTAAATGGTGATGGCTATAGTGATTTTATTGTCGGAGCACGGGGTGACGACACCAACGGCAAGAGATCTGGGAGCGCGCGAGTCTACTCAGGGGTGAATGGGTACATCCTCTTCGCATATTATGGTGACCATGCTGATGATTGTTTGGGCTCGTCGGTTAGCGGTGCAGGAGATGTGAACGGAGATGGCTATGTCGATGTAATTGTGGGAGCTTCGAGAGCTGATACTGGCTTTAGATACGGAGGCTATGTGCGTGTGTTTCCCGGAATGCAAGTGGCTCTTGCTGCGGATACCCATCTCATGTCTGTCAGTACTGCCAGCGTGCAGAATCTAAGCTTGGATGCGGGAGTGGAGAATGCGCTGAAGATCTACTGGATCTTCACCAACTTCGGTGTCAGCGGAAACAGTCCTGGGGTCACCTTTGCGCCAGGTGTCACCGTCCCATTGAATCCGGATGCTCTTACCCTGTTTCTCAGCGACCTCACCTATCTTGGCGGCGGCCCTCCTCATTTTGTGGGATGGAGGGGTTTCTTGGATGCCAGTGGCAAAGCTAACGCCACCTTGCAAACCCTGAGTCCGGTAACTGTTCCTGCGGGGATCACCATCAACCATGCGGCCTTGGTCTATACAGAGGATGGTTGTGGCCCTGGTTGTTTCACCTTCCAGCTGGCCACCAACGCTGTGCCCATGACGACGGTGCCTTAGATGCTTATGTGTCGTACTCTCACTACTTCAACATCCAACAATTCCTGAAGGAGTCCTCATGCACCTGACGCATTTGCTGGTTGCACTCTTTCTCTTCGCACCTTTGGTGCCAGCTCAGAGTCAAATCTATATCTTCAACGGCGATGATTACGCGGATTGGTTGGGCTTTGCGGTGAGTGGTGCCGGTGACGTGAACGGCGATGGCTACGCGGATCTCGTTGTCGGGGTGCCGTTGCACGACAGAAGCGACAGCGTTGGAGGCAGTGGAACCAACGCCGGAAGTGTGCAGGTCCTTTCCGGTAAAAACGGCAGAATTCTTCATGCCTCCGAAGGGGATACCAAGCACATCTACCTGGGCTTCTCGGTGAATGCTGCAGGGGATGTGAACGGCGATGGTTACCCGGATGTGATTGCTGGAGCCGTTGGCAACCCTAGTGGGGCCCCAGGTCTGGGCGCCTACCCAGGAAGTGCGCGGGTATTCTCCGGCAGGGATGGCAGTGCCCTCTACACCTTTGCTGGAGAAGCGGCCTACGACTTGTTTGGTTGGACCGTGGACGGGGCTGGAGACGTGAACGCAGATGGCTACGCCGACCTCTTGATCACTGCGCCGGAATATGACGTGGATCCCGACGGCACACCACTTAGCGGCGATGAGTTCTTTTCTGCTGGCCGTATGTATGTGTATTCCGGCAAGGATGGCAGCAGTCTATATACCAAAGACGGCTGGCCCTACTTGGCTGGCATCTCCTTGCATGGTTTTGGCTATGCAGCGGGAAGTGCAGGGGATGCAAATGGCGATGGCTACGTTGATTTCCTGGTCGGGGCCATTTATGCCGATAACAAAGGTCCTGATTCCGGCACGGTACAATTGTTCTCCGGTAAGGATGGCAACCTACTCCAATTCCATGACGGAGATTCCATTGGTGATCGTTTGGGGTCTTCAGTAGGTGGCATCGGCGACGTGGATGGCGATGGTTATGACGACTACCTCGTCGGAGCTCCATTCGACGACAACACTGCCAACAATGCCGGCAGTGCCCGGGTGTTCTCTGGCAAGGACGGCAGGATCTTCAGGATCTTTGACGGTGATGCCGCTGAGGATAGGTTTGGCAGTTCCGTTGATGGTGCAGGGGATGTGGACGGAGACGGCAAAGTCGATTTCGTTGTCGGTGCACACCGGAGTGACGACCTCAGCCCAACTTCCGGATACGCCAGAGTGTTCAGTGGGCTGACCGGAGTTTCCCTCTATGACCTGAACGGTGATGCTGTCTACGGTAACTTTGCCTGGTCTGTGGGTGGAGCCGGAGACGTCAATGGCGACGGATACGATGACGTGATTGTGGGGGATTATCTGGACAACAATGGCAGCGGTTCATTCGGTAGTGCCAGGGTGTTCTCCGGTGTCCCATTACCTCTGACCACGGACACTCATTTGATGTCTATGGGGGTAGCCAGTACCCAGAATCTGAGTTTGGATGCAGGGGTCGGCAATGCGTTTAAGAACTACTGGTTCTTCATCGGCTTTGCTGCCAGTGGGGATACCCCTGGTGTCACCATGGCGCCTGGGGTGGTGATTCCGCTGAACCAGCCTGATCCCTTGACCAGTTGGGTAATCAGCCTCACCCAGCTGGGTGGTGTTGCCCCCTTCTTTGTGAATTGGAGGGGTACCCTGAATGCGGTTGGCAAGGCTGCTGCCTCATTGAATACCGGCGGTCCAGTACCTTTTCCTATTGGGATCACCTTTCACCTTGCAGCCTCGGTCTACACCTCGGACGGTTGCGGGGTAGGTTGTGACTCCTTCCAGTTGGCCACTGCCTGGGTGCCAATGACGACAATGCCTTGATATGGTTGAGCCTGTCAAGTGGTTCTGGTTGATGTAGAGACCAAAGCCGCCGCCTAGGAGTCTGCCCCACGGGAAGTCAACTTAGCGTCTCCCAGGTGGCAGCTGGATAAGTCATTAGTGGGGCTGGGAAAACCCAGATCGTCCGATCCTACATCAATCTTGGGCCTGGGACCATGATGACGATTGTGAGGTGCTTCTTGGCCTGTAATAGCCCGATTCCCTCGGTTTTCACATCGCCAGCTTTCCATGCAGCCTTCTCAGGTTGGTTGCAAGACAGATTAGATCCCACTCACCGCTTACCTTCGCCATACCTCGCATGCTGAAGGACCGAAAACCGCTCACGTTTTTGATCCAACCAAAGACCGGCTCAACGATGTGCTTGCGTTTTCGGTACCAGCCCCGTCCGCACTTGGTCCCGAGTTTTCGCTTCATTCGCGCAGTAGCTTGGAGCTCTGAGCTGGTCTCCGGTCGTGCCTTTCCTTCCTTGCCCACCGAAACCAAACCGTCAATCTTGGCGTTTTCGAGGTGCTCGAAGTTTTCCTCGCTGCGGTAGCCTGCGTCCGCAAGCAGGCGTTCGATCGGCTTGCCGGTGTTCTCCATCGCTTGCTCGGCCATCGGAAGAAGTTGATCCGTATCCGCACCGTTGTCAGTGATTCCATTCGCGATGATCAACTGCTCCGTATTGTCGACAGCAATCTGGGCGTTGTAGCATTGCTCAAACCCCTTCGAGTCTTTCATAATCCGACTGTCAGGGTCTGTGAAGTTCTCTTGATCCTGTGGCCGTGGCTTGCCTTTGGGATGTTTCCGGTAGCGAGCCACCTGGAGATCACGACCCTCTTCCTTGGCCTTGCGGGCCTTCTTCTCGTCCTTTCGCTTGTCTTCTTCGGCCTTGCGTTCTTCCAAGCGCTTCTTTGCCTCCTGGATCACCTTCAGGCGGCTCTCCCGGTTCGCAAGCTCCTCGGGCAATTCGTCACCACGAAAGTCGGGACCAAACATCTCGTCCTCGTCCTTGTCGATCCCCTTGGCCATCTCGGTGATCCTGCGGACTTCGGCACGGAGCCGCTTCTCCTCGGATTTCATCCGCGAGTAGCTCATAGCCTTGCGTTTGCTGGCGTTCGCCTTCACCTTGCTGCCATCCACTGCCACGGTGCCAAGTTTGGCCAAGCCTGCCTCACAAGCAAGTTGCACTATCTGGACAAAGAAGCTCTCAAACAGATCGACATGCTCTGCCCGAAACCGACAAATCGTGCGGTGGTCCGGCATCTGATTGGCTGCCAACACCCGGAAAGGCACACTCTCCTCTAGGTGCTTGGCAATCTTGCGAGAAGAGAAGATTCCGGTGCAGTATGCGTAGATCAGCACTCGCAGCATCATCCGTGGGTCGTACGGCAACTCGCCTTTGCCGCAGACGCGATAGCGATCAAGGAGATCATCTGTGTCAAGCGACTCAATGGTGTCGTGAATGTACCACGCAAGATGATCTTGGGGCAGCCAATCGCGGATTGACGGAGGCAGGAGGAACTGCTGGTTGAGATCTTGACCCTTTTTGAAACGCGCCATGCCTTCAATACGTACAGGGATGAGCCCAGGGCTTAATATTATTCCGATTTTAGAGGCTATTGGAGGCCGGATTCACAGCTGTCCCGTGGGACAGACTCCTAGCCCTTAGCCTCAGCCTCTGCCAACACCAGCCATTGCTCAGAGACGAAACGGCGTAGGGGCTGCCAGGCCACCGGGCGCAGGCCAGCCTGACTCATTTCCTGGCAACACTGCCGCCAAGAGATGGCTTGCCGGCCACTGTTGCGCTTGCCCAACATGCGGCGGATCTTGCGCCGCCCGTGTTGCAGGGACATGGCGTGAAAGAAGGAGAACAGCACCGGGCCGCGGCTGACCCGGGCCAATTCCGTAAGGATCTGCACGCGCTCTGCCGCGTGGGGGATGTGTTGCAACAGGCGCAGACAGAGGACGCCGGCAAATGCGTTATCCACGAAGGGCATGTGCTGGGCGCTGGCCACCACCCGCGGCCCTTGCTGCGGACAGGCTTGCAGCATCTGCAGGTGTCGATCGGACTGCCAGACGGTGCCGGGTAGATGGTCGCTCATGCGGCCTGCACCCGATGGTAGATCCAGCCAAGGCCCGGGCGGGATGCTGGCCTGTTGCAGCAGTTGTTGCAGGGCCCGCACTTCCCGCTGGTGGGTGGCAGAGCCGCTACCGCTGCTAAAGCGTTGGTCGCGATAGCGTTCCGCATAGCCCGGTTCCCGCAGGTAGGGGGTCTCAGTTGAAGGTTGCAAGCCCGCAGTCTAGTGACTGTGGCAGGATTGCACAGTTCCAGTTCAAGAATGCTTCCAGAGTGAGACGAAACAGTTCTTGATGGCAGAGCAACGTCAAAGCAACCAGGCACAAGCAGAGCGCCGGCAAGGGGGTCGGGCCAGCATGGATCAACAGGTGACGGTGACCTTTTGTGAATCCGCCGTGCAGGGTCCTGGCGAGAACATCACAGCCGATGGGGTCTACTTCCTGGCGGATGAGCCGCTGCGGGTGCTGGTGCAAATCGAAGGGCAGGAAGAAGCAGTGCCAGGGCAACTGGTTCGCGTGGCCAACATGGGCGATGGCAAGACGGGCATCGCCGTGAAGTTCGATTAGGGTTAGAGTCGGAGCATGGGAAATCTGCGCGACGCCCTGAAAAAAGCCAAAGTCATCTCCGACAAGGAAGCCCGCCGTCTAAAGCATGAGGAGCGGGTGCATCGCAAGGAAGTGGGGCGCAAGGGCGTTGAGCAGGAGCAGGGAGACAAGCAGGCGGCCTTGGAAAAACTGCGTACTGAACGGCGGCAACAGGACAAGGCACAGCAGGCGGAGTTGGAAGGACAGCGCAAGCTGGAGGCGGAATTGGCGGCTTGTCGGGAAATCTTGCGGAGAGAAGCGCGCAAGCCCCAGGCTCGCGGCGGGCATAGGTGGTACATGCAATTGGCGGACGGCAGCCTCCCGTCGCTGGAATTGACGGCCACTGATAGGCTGCAGGTGATGAATGGGCAGTGCTCGGTGCTGCGGCGAGGCCCGCCGGACTCCCATGACTATGCCTTGTTGCAAAGTCAGCACGCCAAGCGGGTGGCCAAGGTCATGCCGGAACTGCTGGTGTGGCCATGGGATGGATAGATGCGGGCTGAGGGCTCGTGTTTTCCTGGCCGAAGGATGAGCCGGGCCCCTGCAAATCTGCGTAAATGCACTTAGACTGTGGGCCCTGCCCCAGCCACGCTAAAGAAGCGGTAACTATGCAAGTAACCGTTGGCTCTTCCTGCCTACAGATGGGGAAGACTTTCAGTGACCTTTGGAGATAGCACCACCATGAAACCGCAGCACCTTGTCCTCCCCTTGTTTCTAGCCACCTTGCTTGCTACTGGCCTGGGCGCCCAGAACTTCAATGAGGTGGCCCGCTTTGCCGCCGTGGATGCGGCACAGATTGCCACCCATCCCACCACCGGTTTTGCCTTGGAGCTACCCGGCGCCCAACATTCGGCCTACATGGCTGCCAGCCCGACGGGGGTCGCCGCCGGTTCGCTGACCTGGGTCTGGTATCCAAGCCAACTGAACCTGCGCTACGAGGATCGATTTGTGACGGGGCACATGGTTGCTACCCGGCCCTCGTCTTCCACGCCCCTGTCCATGTATTCGCAAACAGCAGCAGGGCAAACCCAGCCCGGTGTGCCCCAGTACGTGCCCAGGTTTTCCATCTACCGGGCCAAGGCCCGGAGTCAGGGCAGTAGCTCTCCCTTCGGCAATGGCTTTGAGCCGGACTTCTCGCAGAACCCCCTGCTTACCTACAACACCTTGCACACGCCACTGCTGGATAGCTCCTTGGTGGATTCCACGCAGATCTGGACGGTGACCTACAACCTGACAGTGTTGATTCCCGGCTCTTCTACCGGAGGTGCCAACGCGGAGATGATCATGGCTCTGCAAGCAGAGGGTGGTGAGCACTACCAGACACCGGGCTCGCAAAGTCTGCCCACCGGTTTTTCTGAGAACGACTTTACGCCAGCGCACTGGGGTTGGGCTACTCCCGGACCGACACGGACCATCTCCTACTTTGATCCTGCCCAGACCTTGCCGGGCAATCCCAGCTTTTATTCCTCACCCTTGCTGGGCTACTTCGAAGACCAGCCGACCTTGGCCATACGTTCTTCCTGGGCAGAGAACAACGATCCCACCTTGGCTCTGAACGATGCGCTGAGCTACAACGTGGGCAATGGTTTTTGTAACGCCGCCAGCACTGCTGGCAGTGTTGGCATGGATGTGTTTACCAGCATAAGCCATTCCGGGAATCGGGTCCTGCCCCTGTTGAATGTGGGCTTGTCCGTGCATCCCAGCGGCACTCCTTCCCAAGGCCAGATGGCGGAACTGAACCTAGCTGATCCCTTTGTGACCTTGTTCTGGGGCAATGGTTTGATGGATGGCTTTGTGGATGCCAATGGCCTTTGGTTTTCCCCAACGCGCATCAGCTTTCCTGCTCTCGGCCCCGCAACCATTGGCACCTGGTTGGGCCTGGAATATGCCATCATCAATGAGGGTACTGGTGCCTTGGTTGGCACCACCAACGCATACTGGTTCCAGGTGGTCAACTAGGACTGATGCTTCAGAGCCGCAAGTATGTTCTGCTGGCCGCCGGCCTGTTGTTGCTGGGTGGTTTTGCTATTCATTGGCTGCAAAGCCAACCCCTTGCAGCTGACAAGGTAGCGGCAGTGCCGACTCCAGTGCCGACTCCAGTGTCAGGGAATGACCCTGAGTCATCGACAGCCAACCTCCAGGCTGCCGCCAGCTTGCCAGGCCAAGAGAGTGCTGCGCCTGTGCCGCAACAGCCTGTCCTGCCGGTGGAGGTGGGGCGTCGTTATCCCCCGGGTACTCGGGTTCCTTTGACTCTGCCATGGGTAGACGCCGGCATCCAAGTGGGGCCGGGCCAGTTCCTGCCACCGCTGAATGGGGTGCGGGTAGAGGACGGCATTCCACCCATTCGTCGCAATCGCCAACTGCCGCCCCTGACACCGGTGGTGGCCAAGGTGGTGGACTTGCAGGGGCAGGAATGGTGGGAGCACGAAGATGGTTCTCAGACCTCCTGCAGTTTTGCTTCCGTCACCACAGCGGACGGCACCGAGCATCGCATTGTCTCCACCCAGCATGGCGCCGTGCAGGATTCTGCTAAACGGCAGCATCGCTAAGCCCGCTAGAACTGGATCAATGCTGGATCGACTCCCAGAGCGGCGCTGATGGAAAGGCGCAGGCGACCCCGGTCATCCGCTCCCAGGACCTTGACCACCACTGCCTTGCCCTCTGGCCAGTCGCCGTTTTCCGGCAGCTCTTCATTCGGCACCAGGCCTTCGTTCACCTCGTTGATCTTGACGAAGCTGCCAAAGTCTTTCACGCCAGTGATGGTGCCGTTGTAGTAATGCTCCGCTTTGATCACTCCCACCAACTGCTGCACCATGCGCAGGGCCTTGCTGGCGGAGTTGCCATCTGCCGCGTAGATGAGTACCTGGCCATGATCGTCCACACTCACTCTGGCTGCAGAACGTTCCTGGATCTCGCGGATGTTGGCGCCGCGGGCACCAACCAGGGCACCTATGCTTTCCGGCAGGATGCTGGTCTTCACCACCCGGGGTGCGTGCAGGGACATCTCCTTGGCTGGACTGCTGATGGACTTGGCCATCTCCTTCAGAATGTGCAGTCGGCCTTCCCGCGCCTGGCTGAGAGCCTCAGCCAGCTTGGCTGAACTGAGGCCGCCGATCTTGTTGTCCAACTGCAAGGCAGTGATGCCCTGGTTGGTACCGACTACTTTGAAGTCCATGTCGCCCAGGTGATCCTCTTCGCCAAGGATGTCCGAGAGCACAACGCAGCGATTGTCGTCCGCCACCATGCCCATGGCGATGCCGGCAACAGCTGCCCGCAGCGGCACGCCGGCCTGCATCAAAGCCATGCTGCTGCCGCAGACCGTGGCCATGGATGAGGAGCCGTTGCTCTCGCTGATTTCCGATTCCAGCCTGATGGTATAGGGGTAGTCCTGATCCATGGGCAGCAATGCAGTCAGGCCGCGGCGAGCCAGATGACCATGACCGATCTCTCGGCGGCCGGGACCACGCAAGGGTCGGGCTTCATTCACTGAGTAGGGCGGAAAATTGTAGTGCAGGATGAACTTGGTTTCGCCCTTGCCGGTCAGGCTCTCCAGGCGTTGCGCATCCTGGGCGGTGCCAAGAGTGCAGGTGACCAGTGCCTGGGTTTCGCCGCGGGTGAAGATTGCGGAGCCGTGTGGGCGAGGTAGCCAGGCGACTTCAGACCAGATGGGGCGAATGTCTTTGGCGCCTCTGCCGTCCGGGCGACGTTGGTCTGCCAAGATGGCTTCCCGCACCAGCTGTGTATGCAATTGGCGTAGGGCTGCGGCGGCCTCGGCCTGTTCTGTTTCGTCCAGGCCTTGCAGGTAGGTATCTTTGATTTGTTGCACAAGCTGACTGCGCTCGGCTTTGCTCTGCTTGTCGGCTGAGAGTGCCTGGCTGAGTTCTTCTTGCACGGCGCTGGGGATGCTGGGGAGCAGGGGTTCCTCAGCCAGGGCATACTTTGTCTTGCCGGCCTGCTTGGCGAAATCCACCAACTGCTTCTGCACTTTTTGCAACCAGGCCAAGGCCTGGTCCAAGGCAGCGCTGCACTCAGCTTCCGTAGCTTCCTTGGCTTCGCCTTCCACCATCACCAGACCATCGGGCCCGGCGCTGACAACGAAATCAAGCTTGGCCGCGGCCCGCTTTTCCAGACTGGGAAAGGTGCTGAAGCCGGCATCCGTGCCGACGATGCGCAGGCCGGCGGCTGGGCCCTTGGCTGGTGCCGGACTCAGGTGCACCGCGGCGGTGGCCGCCAGCAAGGCCAGGGTGGTGGGGTCGTTGGCCGGGTCCGCCGACAGCACGCTGACTTGCACTTGCACCTCTGCGCGATAACTGGCAGGGAAGAGGGAGCGCAGGCTGCGGTCGATGAGCCGTGACATCAGCACCTCCTGGTCGGAGATGCGACCTTCCCGCCGGTTGTAGGTGCCGGGGATGATTCCCACTGCCGCCAGCTTTTCCCGATACTCCACAGTGAGGGGGAAGAAGTCAGCTCCGGGTCGTGGCTCCGGTGCTGCCACGACGGTGGCGAGGATGACAGTATCACCGCTGCGTCCAAGCACGGCGGCGCCGGCTTGGCGGGCGATGCGACCGGTTTCCAGGCTGCACTGGGTGCCGGCCAGGGTGAATTCCATACTCACTGCTTGCATGGCCAGAAGAATGGCCCGCATGCAGCCTGACGTCCACCTTTCCTACGGCTATTGGTTCTGGCGGCTATTGCTACTGGATGCAGGCCGGTGGGCGGCGCAGGCGGTCCAGGTGGTGAGACAAAGCTTGGAACAAGCGTTTGCGTGCCCGCATGATGCGGATGGCCACGGTGCCCGTAGGCAGCTTCAATGACTTGGCCACTTCCTGGTAGGACTTGCCTTGTATGACGCAGCTGGTGAATACCTGACGATAACGCTCGGGCAGGCAGGCTACTGCATCAGCAAAGGCGGCCATGAATTCGTCTTCTTCCAGGTTGCGCTGGATGCCTCCATCAACGATCTGCTCCAGCATGTCGCCCTCTGCTTCTTCATCGCTGCTCATCAAGCTGGTAACCGGGCGGGGGTTGCGCTTGCGTGAACGCAGGGCGGAGAGGGCCTGGTTGCGGGCGATTTCATAAAGCCAGGCGCGGAAGTTGGTGCCGATCTCGTAGAAATCGCTCTTCAAGAACACCTTCATGAAGGTCTCTTGGGTGACATCCTGGGCCAGATGACTGTCCTGCACGATGCCCATGACAAACTGCTCGATCCGGCGGCCGTAGCGACCTTGCAATGCCTCCAAGCCCGCCTCGACGTCGCCAGCATTGATGGCGGCCATCCAATGATCATCTGTGTAGACAGTGGTGACTTTTGCTTTGCTTGCCATGATGCAGGAATAAGAACAAAGCCCGTGCCAACCAGGGGAAAAGTCCCGGTGGAGTCATAACTAGCCCTTCCTAAGGACTTATGATTCCATTCCTCTGACGTGAACGGTATGCCGCCGCAAGCCTACGGCACCCCAACTGCCGACGCGCGGCGGCAGCTGACGTAATCCCCCTGGTTCTCGCCTAGATGGGGAACAGTTCTCGACCGCCCACCAGGGCGGCGTCCAGCAGGGCCAGGTTTCGGGATTGGCGCGGTGCCTCTTCGCCCAGGGACAGGTAGTCAAAGCGGAGGCGGCGCAGGGCCAGGTAGACCAGGGCGGCGCGGATGCCCCACTCGGAGCGAATGCGGGCGGAGCCAACGTGGCGCGACCAGTAGCGGGCCAGCAGATCCCGTTTCCATTCTTGTGAACGGTCAGAGTGGATCCAGAACCAGGCGAAGTCGTGGTCCTCGTTGCCGATGCCCAGGCGTTCGAAGTCCAGCAGGAAGGGATCGCCCTCTTCGTCCACCAAGATGTTCTGTGGAGTGAAATCGCCGTGCACCAGGGTGGGGGGGCGTGACTCGGTCCAACGCAGGGCTTGCTCGAAGAACAGCTTTACCTGGTCCCAGAGCCCTTCACCGATGATGAACAGCACCGGGTCATACATCAGGCGCACCCGGTCCCAGTAGCTGAGGGTGTCCCAACGGTTGAGGGGAAAGTCCCGCCGGCCCATGAGTTGTTTGGCGGGAATCTGCTGCAACATCTGTAGCAGGCTGTGCACATGGGAAATGCTCAGAACCTCTTCTGCTGGGCCCACTGCTGTGGGGATGCGTTCCAACAAGATCCAACGGGGCGGGTCACCGGAATCCAGCATGATGGTGCGGGGTGCCGGGAGCATGCGCCGTTCCGGATCCATGGTGTCCAGGTAGCGATAAAAGGCGCACTCCCGCCGGGCATAGTCTTCGCAGCGAACCCCAGCCGGGTAGTACTTGCCGTCGGCCGGCGGGATCAGGTACTTCAGCAGGAAGTGGCGGTTGTCCTGGCCCTCACAGGGGATGAGCATGGAGGAGTTGTGGCCAGACGTTGGCCGGGCGACAGCCGCCTCGGATTTCGTCAGCCCTAGTTCCGCCAGGACCTCTCGGGTTTCTTCTTTGTAGGACGTGTTGGTTGGTTCGGTGGCCAAGGTAAGTCTCGCAAGGGTGCTATAGGGTGCTAGTTGAACTCCAGCGTGGTCTTGCTGATTTCAGCAATCTCCTCGCCCTGGAACATGTGATGGATGCTGACTTCCCATTGCTGAGCGTTCTCCTTGCATGGGAAGGGAAAACTCAGGGTCTCACCGACCTTCAGGCCCTTGTCATGGCTCAAGGTCAACTGATCACTGGCCAGCTCTTCACCTTCGGCGTCGAGCTGGCGCAGGGTGAATCGAAATGCGCGGATCTTCAAGCCGGGGACTCGGTGACCGGCGCGGTTCTTGATCTGCAGCACCCATTCGCCTTTTTCCTTACTGGCGCTGAGTTTGAAAGCCTTGGCGCAGAACTCCACATTGTTGGGTCCCAGGATGCTGTGGCGTCGCCCCTTCCGAACCTCTCCCATCGGCTCGCCGGTTTCCGGATTCACCGCCAGTTGCCGCTCTACTTTGGGCATGTGGCAGCCCACACAGCTCTTGCCCTTGGCGGCAAGACCTGCCTCAGCGAAGTCCTTGGCCAGGGGCAGCACCGGACCAATCTTGGTGGCGTGGCATGAGGCGCACAGGCGGTTGCTGCCAGTCTTGCTGAAGGCCTTGTTCTTGCTGCTTGGGTGGGCTTCAGTTTGGGCGCCAAAGGGGCCGTGCATGCTGCCGTCCATTTCATGGCAAGCCACACAGGTGACGCCCTCGTGCAGTCTTTCTTTACGAGTCTGGGGCTTTTTGCCCAAGCGCGGCAGGACCCGGTGGGGAATGTGGCAGCTGTGGCAGAACTTGGGTTTCTTCTTTTTCTTCAGGGCCGCTTGATAGACCTGGCCTTCCCAGGCCTTGCTGTGGCTGGACTCCTGCCACTCCTGGTGGATCTGGGTGTGACACCTGCCGCAGCTTTGCGCGGACTCAGGATCCTTCTCCTTTTGGCTCTGTTGCTCCTGTTGTTCCTGTTGTTTCGTCGGCGGCGGCTGCGCTGGCAGGCCCGTGGATAGCATGCTGATCAGCAAAGTGGGTGCCAAGAAGGCCAGTAGGCGAAGTCTCCTGCTCATGCCGGCAAGGATAGCCCGGGAAGGCTGCGGTTTCTTGGGAGAACTGCCGGGAAGAATCGAGCCGAAGACTTCGATGGCGTGGGCGGCTGGCAGAGCTCCCCAATGCGAGTCAAGACCCCCTCCCTGCCTTGTCGAAAACTGGGACACACCAGCATGGACATGAAGCAAGAAACAGCTGAGCAAGGAAGAGGAGATCTGGCGGCGGATCTCAAGGTGCGCGTTGGTTCCCTCATCGACTCCCTGGTTGAGTTGGACAATGACAAGTCGAGGGATGATTTTGAGCACTTGATGCAGCTTGCCGGTGAGTTGTGGCGGCGCAAACAAAACATGGAGGGCACCAAGACTGCCAGCCGTGACTTGTTGGGTGAGGTCCTGTTCTCGCGCCTGCGCCGCAGCTTTCGTGAATTCCTGGCCGGCGATGATTCGGTTACCGAGACCAAGGCGGCTGAGTGGGTCATGGGTTGCCTGTTCTCTGGCACCGTGCTGACTGAATTTGCCAACTGTCTGGACAAGGTGATTCTGGAATCGGTTCGGCCGCAGGACTTCAGCTTTGCCGGTCGAGTTGACTTCATCAGCATCGAAGAAGTGCTGCAGTTGTTGGGTGGCGGCAAGTACACCGGCATGCTGAGCATCGAGAAGGTGGACAACCGGCTGGACATCTACATGGACAGGGGCTCAGTGGCCTATCTGGACCCACACCATCTGGTGCGCCGGGTGATGCCTGGTGTGGACAGTTTGAACTACCAGGAGATACCTGCGGACTTGCTGAAGCAGGCCGAGGTGAAGCATGCCGATGACTCCACCCCCTTGTTGGTGAGTCTGGTGGAATTGGGCTTCCTGCCGCCTGAAGAACTGTCAGACCAGTCGAAGGACTTTGGCTTGGAAGTGCTGTTTGATTTTCTCGGCGATGATGGGGCATGCAGCTTCTACTACCGGCGTTTGAAGGGGCTGCCGGACTTCGTCAAGGAGAACAACATGCGCATGCAGGTCACGCCGATCTTGCTGGAAGGCAACAAGCGCATTGATGATTGGATTGACTTGCTCAAGGTTTTCCCTGAGCCCACTGAACCAGTGCAGCCGGAAAAGAATATGTTTGCGCGAATGGAGGGGCTGAACTTGACGGTGCTGGACCTCAAGTTGCTGGCGATGATTGATGGCAAGATGTCACCCAAGGAATTGGCGCCAGCCATTGGCCTGCCGATCTTTGACCTCTACCAGTACCTGGTGCGCTTTGCCCGCGAAGGGGTATTGGTGCCAGCCGGTGGCAAAGAGGCCTTGGATGACGTGCACTTCAGCATGGAAGAGTCCATGGAGATGGCTTTCAAGGCGCTGGATGCCAACGACGATGAGAAGAGCCGAAGCAGTGCCCTGGATGATGTCCTGGGTGGTATTTTCGACGAAGACTAATCTTCGTTGTCGTGCCGCCGGCGAAAGCTGGCCAGCCAGAAATCCTGCAGATAGGGTCGTTGGCCCAGCAGTTGTTCTGCAACGAAGCCCTGCTCAGCCAACCAGGCTTTGATCTGGCCTGGCCCATGGGCGAAGCGGGTCTGTGCCTTGCCACTGATGCGGCGCCGGATTTTTCGTTGCAGATGATGCAGGGATACGGGGTGAAAGAAACTGATCACCAGATAGCTCTTGCTGACTCGCGCCGCTTCCTGGATCGCTTGTTTGGCTTGCGCGGCGGGAAGGTGATGCAAAAAGCGGAACATCACCATGCCATCCACGCTGGCATCGGCGAAGGGTAGGGCCATGACGTCGGCCTGCAGCAGTGGCAAGCTGGGCTCACGTTGCTGGGCTTGTCTGAGCATGGCCATGGCACGGTCGGCGCCCACCAGCCTGACGGCGAAGTCATCTTGCAGAGTGCTGGCCAGGCGACCGGTTCCTGTAGGCATGTCCAAGACCAGGTCGCCAGCCTGCCCGGGCCAGATACGGTGCAGCAGGCGCAGCTCCTGTTGGCCCCGCTTGGGGTTGCGCTGCCGGTAGGCCTTGGTGCGGAAGTCCAGTTCGTAACGACCATGGGTATCCATGGGGCCGAGGCGCTGCAGGATCTTGCGGCTGTGTTGGCCTAGTCCCGCCGCCTTCAAGAACCGCAGGGCGAAGCCCATGACCAGGAGTCGTGACAGTGCCAGGTGACGGGTGGATTTGCGGAACCGGCGCAAGATGCGGAAGGCCTGGCGGGAGCTCATTCGTTGGGCCAGGCGACCATTGTGCAAATCCAGCACGGCGAACTGCGGCTCTGGCATGGAAGGCTGGCAATAAATGTGGTCGGCGGACAAGTCCGGCAATAGCACACCCTGTCGAATGATCTGCCCGGCATAGCGCGCGGCGGCATAGGCCAACTGGCGACTGCCTTGCCCCTTGGACCAGACTTCAGCCAGACTCTGGCCCTCGAGTTCAGCGCAGAGATAGTAGGAACAAGGACCCTGTCGGCCCACTGCAATGGGTCTCGCCGTGCCTATACCCCGATCCTGCAGGGCCAAGGCCACTAGCATTTCTCGTTCACCGTCCAAACGGCAGTGGGGCTTGCTGGTCCGGTTGCGCCATTGGTTTTTCCACTGGCTGCGGAGAAAAGTCTTCAGGTAGTAAGTGCCCTGGGGCAATTGGATGCGCTGCACGTGGCGCCAGGTGTTGGCGGGAGCAGCTGGCTCACTGGGCCACTGCAGGGTTTTTGCCAGGCTGCCTAGATGAGCAACTTCTTCCTTATTGGCCTGCAGTAGTTGCCAAACTTGGCTCAGCATGGAACTCCAGTCTTTCCTTTGGTTGCGTCACGACTGACCGTGACTATGGTTACCCGGGATTCGCTAGCCACATCCATACACATATGCCTGGTCCCAGCCCTCGACCTGAATTTACTCGCGAGCTTATTGCCGCGCTGCCCAAGTCCGATTTGCATGTGCACCTGGATGGTAGCCTGCGGTTGGAGACCTTGATCGAACTGGCGAAGGAGCGCAAGGTCAAATTACCCAGCGCCAGTCCGGAAGGCTTGCTGCGCACTGTCTTCAAGCGCGCCTACAAGAATCTGCCCGAATACCTGAAGGGTTTTGAGTTTACCGTGGCCTGTCTGCAAGACCCGGAATCCCTGGAGCGAGCCGCCTACGAGTTGTGCTGGGATTGTCGCAACGAAAATGTGTTCTATGCAGAAGTGCGATTTGCGCCGCAGCTTCACGCCCATGAAGGCATGAGCATGATGCGGGTGCTGAAAGCCGTGAGTCAGGGGATGCGAAAGGCGCAGCGCGAGATCAACAGGGAAATGGCGGTGCGCGAGGGGCGGCTGCCAGAGTTTCATGTGGGCATCATTGTTTGTGCCCTGCGTTTTTTCTTGCCGGTGTTTTCCAAGAACTACAGTGCCTACTTCACTGCTATGCCCAACGCGCCGCAGGAAAAACTGTATGGCCTGGCATCGCTGGAGCTGGCGCGGGTCGTGGTCAAAGCGGTGCGGGAGCATGGACTGCCGGTGGTGGGCTTTGACCTGGCCGGACAAGAGCGCGGTTTCCCCGCCAAGGACCATGTGGAGGCCTACACCCTGGTGCATGACCACTTCCTGGGCAAGACCGTGCATGCCGGCGAAGACTATGGTCCCGAGTCCATCTTTCAGGCCATCACCGATTGCCACGCCGATCGCATTGGCCATGGCACCTGGTTGTTCTCCGCTCGTCGTATCCAGGATGCCAGCATCCAGGATCGAAAATCATACGTGGAAAATCTGGTGCGTTACGTGGCAGATCGGCGCATCACCCTTGAGGTGTGTTTGACGAGCAACCAGCAGACCATTCCCGAGTTTCGTCGCGACCTGCGCAAGCATCCCTTCAACAAGATGCGCAAGGAGAGGTTGAGCGTCACCCTTTGCACCGACAACCGTTTGGTGTCGCGCACCACGGTGACCGATGAATTCATGAAGGCGGTGAAGACCTTCCCCTTCACGCCCAAGAGCCTGAAAGACATTCTTACCTACGGCTTCAAGCGCTCCTTCTTCCCTGGGCCCTATGCCGCCAAGCGGAACTATGTGAAATCGGTGTTGGACATCACCGAGAGGGTTTTTCTGGAGCACGGCTTCGACCTGGCACAGTTGGGCCGTAGTGCCACTGGCGGCAAAAAGTCGTGAATCAGGCAGAAGCACCACCGCCTCTCGGCATGCGTTGGGGCTTGGGCTTGTTTGGCCTGGCATTGCTGGCGCGTATTGTGCATCTGTGGGTGGCGCAGGCGGCAGGCACTTTGGAAGGTCTGCATCTGGACAGTGGTTACTATGCGCAGATCGCCAAGGACATCAGCATGGGGCAGGGCGTAGGCGAGCATCCGTACTTGATGTCGCCCATGTATCCCTATCTGTTGTCCTGGTTCACTGATGCCCAGGGGGAGTTGCATGCCATGGCGGTGCGCTACCTGCAGGCAGTTGCGGGAGCCTTGACCACCTTGTTCATCTCGCTGACCGCCGCCTGCGTGGCTGGCCGGCGGGTGGCGATCCTGACGGGACTGCTCACTGCCCTGTATGGTCCCTTGCTGCACTATGACGCCGCCATTGTGGTGGCCAGCCTGCAGGGCATGTTGCTGACGGCGGCCCTCTGGGTCTTGGTGCGGCAGCAGGACAAGCAGAGCCTGAAATCTATGTTTGGCGTGGGTTTGTTGCTGGGTTTGTCCGCAACCCTGAGACCTACTGGCCTGGCCTTGGTGGTGGCCATGCTGGCATTGCTTTGGCTTGTGGCCTACCGGCAACCGACGAAGGAGGTCGCTGGCTCCTATAAATCCCAGTCTGCGAAGCAGACTGCCGGAAAGCAGAGCCAGCAACGCAAGACAGCGGGCATGGTGAAAAGCACCCTGGGTCTTAGCCTGGCGCTCTGTCTGGGTGCCCTGTTGCCAGTGTTGCCTTTCACTGTGCGCAACATAGCGGTGAGTGGCGAGGCCATCCTGCTGTCAGCCAACTCCGGGGTGAACTTCTACATCGGCAACCAACCCGGTGCTATGGGTGTGTTCAAGACACCCAAGGGCTACAGCTTTCCCGATGACCCGGTGGGTTACCACCTGGCCCGGCATAGTAGTGGCGAGGACCTGAACTATGGCCAGGCTTCGGCCTGGTGGAAGGCCAAGGCCTATGGCGTAATCGCTGAGGATCCAGTCCGCTGGTTGGTGCTCATGCGGCGCAAGGCCATCATGTTCTGCAATCCCAAGGAGATCTCCCAACTGGGGCACAACTACCAGACCGTGCGCAAGGAGGTCTGGACCCTGGGCAATCCTCTGACTGCCCGGTACCTGTTGTTCCTGGCTCTGCTGGCGCCATCGCTATTGCTGATCCGTGGTGGCCGCTCGGCGCTTTGGCGCATGCGTTGGCCCCTGCTGTTTCTTCTGGCCTATGCCGGGGCCATCTGTCTGTTCTTCATCACCGCTCGTTACCGCATCAGCATCATGCCGGTGGCCATTGCCTTGGCCTCCACCAGCCTTTTGACCTTGTGGGACATGGTGTTCAAGCCCAAGGGCCATAGCCGTGAACTGACATTCTTGTTTGCAGTTGGCCTGGCCCTGCTTCTGTTGTTGAGCCACAGTGCATTCTGGGCACGAACAGGCAGCTACTACATTCCCGACTCCTCGGGCACGGCAGAGCGCCAGGAGGGAATGCGGCTGTACCAGGAAGGGAAGTATGCCGAAGCGGTGCAGGCCTACCAGAAATCCCTGGCCCTGTCGCCTCATTACCTGACCCGCAACAACATGGCCAATGCCCTGAAAAGATTGGGCCGCTATGCAGAGGCCAAGGCCCAGTATGAGAAGGCCCTGGCGGTGAATCCTGACGACCCGGTCACCCTGTTCAACTTTGGCAACCTCTGGGTGGAGCAGTTCAAGGATCTGCAGCAGGCAGAAAAGCTCTATCGCCGATCCCTGCAACTGAATCCTCGATTTGCTCGGGCCCACTATGCCTTGGGCATCGTACAGGCGCGCACCCATCGCACAGAGGAAGCTATTCAGTCCCTGCAGGCCGCTTTGCAGCACATCACGCCGCGGGAAGCTGACATCCAGCCCAATATCCAGAAGACACTGGATCAATTACGTAAGCGCTAAAGAAGCGAAGCTTGCCCACCTGCTACCACATCGCCCCGGCTCGGGTTATCCTAAAGGCATGACACTTCGCCTTGGTGCCTACCTGCATCCCTGGAATCTACACGAACTGAAAACCCATGCCGGGTTGGATTGGTTGAGCCGGCATGGCCTGGATGAAGTATCCATGGCCAGCGCCTATCATGCCGGTCGCTGGACTACGCCCACCGGCGGTCATGCCCCGGGAGCCGATTTGTTGCGCTCCTTGGAAGATGGCACGGTGCATTTTTACGCCGGCGAATTCGATGGGCCCCTGCAGCCAAAGTCAGCGTCCTTCGTGCGCAAGAGAGAGGACTCCCCGATCAGTCAAGGCGTACAGCAAACTGCGGAGGCAGGTCTGAATTGTCATGCCTGGACTGTGTTGAACCACAACTCGCGTCTGGCGCGGAGTCATCCTGGCTTTTGCGTGCGCAATGCCTGTGGCGATGTTTACGACTATGCTCTTTGTCCCTCGCAGCCGGCGGTGCATCGCTATGGATTGCAACTCTGCGAGGCGGTGGCCAAGCATCCGGGCCTGACCAGCTTGGAGTTGGAAGCGGCTGGGTTCATGGGCTACAAGCATGGTAGCCATCACGACAAGAGTTCCTTTGCCGTGGATCCTTATCTGGACTTCTTGCTGTCCTACTGTTTTTGCGATGCCTGTGCTCATCGCCTGAACGGTCTGGGAGTGGATGCGGAACAGCTGCAGAAAAAAGTGCACATCCTTTTGCATGGTGAACTGGTGGCGGGGGACTCGCTGACCTTGTTTGCTCGGGACAGGCAGGAGTCCTTGCATCAGTTGCAGGCGGATCTGCAGGAAGATGTACTGCGGCTCATGCTGGAACACCGGCGCCTGGTCTACGCTGAGTTTCTGACTGCCGTGCGCCAGCTCATGCCCCAGGGCCTGCGCCTGTCGGTGCATCTGAAAATGGACCCCCTGTTTACTGGCAGCCAATTGGGCCAGCCCCTGGCGGCCATGAATGGTCTGGTGGACGAGGTCATCGTCACCCATTACGGCGAATCCTTGCAGCAAATGCAGGCGGCCTGGCGGCATGAGGATCTGGGCTCGACGCCGGTGAATCTGGCTTTCTGGCCCAAGGCGCCGCAGTTCAACAACGAAAAGGAGCTGCGGGAATTGGCGGACTTTGCCCGGCTGCGGGGCATGGCGGGCCTGCGCATCTACCATCTGGGTCTGTTGCCCTGGCAGACGGTGACCCGAGTGATGGACTCCTTGAGCTAACAGCCGGTGAATCCCAAGTCCCCTGGGGTGTTCTGCTCTCGCCTTCGCTACAATTCTCCCCATGTCGACGCAGCGCATGCCTGATTGGCCTGACTCACCACGGCGCGGGTTCCGTGCCCTGAAGACCGTGCCCATCCTGCCTTCCCTGGTCACCCTGGGGAATGTGTTCTTTGGCTTCCTGGCGGTGGCCAAGGCCGCCGATGCCGTGTGGTTATCGGCCCATTCCGATCCCAGTCTGGGCATGGGGCCGGAAGTGATCCAGAAACTGGAGGCTGCCGCCCTGCTGATCTTTGTGGCCATGGTCTTCGATGCCTTGGATGGCACCGTGGCCCGCCTGACCCGGCAAACCTCCTCCTTCGGTGCGCAGTTGGACAGCATTGCTGACATGGTCACCTTCGGCGTGGCGCCGGCTTTCCTGGCCAAGGTGCTCATAGACTTCCACGTGCCGCCGGTGGCCAATGTGTTGCAGTTGCCGCCCAAGGCCATCTACGTCGCCGCCGTCATCTATGTGCTCTGTGCCACCCTGCGCCTGGCCCGTTTCAACGTGGAGACTCCAGGTGCCAAGAGCGAAGACCATGAAGAGTTCTCCGGCCTGCCCTCGCCGGCGGCGGCAGCTGTGGTGGCCTCCCTCACCGTGCTGTTCTGTGTGCTCAAAGCGCCCCGTGGTGAAGAGGCTCAGTGGTTCAGTAGTCTTTTGCATGGCATGGATCTGGAAATCTGGCTGGTGCGAGCCCTGCCCCTGCTCCTGGTTGCTCTCGGTCTGCTGATGGTCAGCCGCATTCCCTATCCACACCTGGTGGTGTCCATCTTGCGCGGGCGGCACTCTTTTCCTTTCCTCGCCACCCTGGTAGTGGCGGTGGGTCTGGCGGCTTTGGAGTGGCAGTTTGCCCTGTTTGCCGCCATTGTGGTCTACGTGTTTTCTGGTGTGCTCTTGGGTGCTTACCGATTGCTGACCCGTGGCAAAGCTTCGGGCCCACCAGGGAGCGGAACGGAGGAGGCTTCGTCTTCGGCCGAGTCCGCTGCGCCACCGCCACATCTGAACTGACCCTAGCCCTCTAAACCTGCACTCTATTCCTGGCACTCCATTCCTGGCAGACATTCATCGTTGAAGACCCGCGCCACTGATTCCAGCCCCTCCGATTCCGCTAGCTGGGTGACTGCGTACCTGGGATTGGGAGCCAATCTTGGCGATCGCCAGGCCAACATCCAGCAGGGCCTGGTGCGGCTGGCGGCGACGCCGGGGATCGAAATCGATGAAGTTTCGCCCCTGCACGAGAGTGCAGCGATAGGTTCCAGTGAGCCGCAAGGGCCGTACCTGAATGGCGCTGTACGGCTACGCACTTGCCTTGAGGCCCTGGCCCTGTTGCAAATCTGCAAGGCGGTGGAGGTGGAGGCCGGCCGTGACCTGCAGGCAGCCCGCAATGCTGCTCGCCCCCTGGACCTGGACCTGTTGTTGTATGGCGAGCAACGCATTGACACCCAGGCTTTGCAGGTGCCACATCCGCGCCTGCTGCTGCGGGAATTTGTGCGGCAGCCCCTGACCGCCTTGGGCGTCGACCTGGATGCCCTGCCCTTGGATCCGGAGCTGCAGATGTGTCATGACCCGGATAGCTTTGCCGCCTTGCACACGCAGTGGTTGCAGGCCGGTCTTAGCACTGGTCTGGTGCCCACCATGGGGGCCTTGCATGAAGGTCACTTGTCCTTGCTGCGCCAGGCGCGGCAGCAGTGCCAGCGAGTTGCCGCCACCATCTTCGTCAATCCCTTGCAGTTCGGTGACCCGGATGACCTGCTGCAATATCCCCGCAGTCTGCAGGATGACTTGGAGATCCTGCGCCAGGCCAAGGTCGACGCCGTGTTCTTGCCCAGCGCGGAAAACATGTATCCCGCAGGCTTCAAGACCCAGGTCTCGGTGTCGCAGGACGGTCTGGGCATGGAAGATGCTCACCGGCCTGGCCATTTCCAGGGCGTGACCACGGTGGTGTGCAAGCTTCTGGCCTTGGCTCGTCCCAGCTTTGCCTATGTTGGGCAAAAGGACGCCCAGCAGGTGGCAGTGTTGCAAGCCATGGTGCGGGATCTGGGTTTCCCCACTGTCCTGCAGGTCTGTGCCACTTTGCGCGATCCTGATGGCATGGCCATTTCCAGTCGCAATCGGCGTCTGGACAAGGCGGCGAGGCAGGCCGCCACCTGTATTTTCCGCGCCTTGGATCAGGCCCGGTGCCTCTACCAGCAAGGCGAAAAAGATGCCCAGCGTCTGCTGCAGGCCGCCGAGGAAGTCCTGCAGGCGGAGCCGCGCTTGCAGTTGGAATACTTGCAGTTGCGCAGCGAAACCGATCTGCAAGAACTGGCACCTGGGCCGGTGCAACAAGGTCGTTTGTTGTTGGCGGCAACTGTTTCCCATGCCGATGGCACCCGTACTCGTTTGATTGACAACATGTCTCTCAGCGAACCTGTGCCTAGCCTTGGCAGCAAGGTGCCGGCACGGTGAAGGCGCTGCAGGCTCAAGCCCCCGCCAAGGTCAACCTGATGTTGGAAGTCCTGGGCCGCTACCCCAACGGCTACCACCAGGTGTTGACCATCCTGCATGCCTTGGCGCTGGCGGACACTTTGGTGGTTGAGTCTCAGGCCAGTGGACTGCACTTGCAGATGTGCAGCGAAACCAGCACTGGATCACCAGTGGTGGCAGGCGAAGACAACCTGGTGCTGCGTGCCGCCCGCTCGTTTTTGGCGGCAGCGCAACTCAGCTCTGGCTTTCGCTTCCACCTCACCAAGCGTATCCCTGCCGGTGGCGGTTTGGGTGGTGGCAGTTCCGATGCCGCCACTGCCTTGTTGCTGATGAACGAATTGAGTGGCCAGCCCCTGTCGGCGGAGCAGTTGCTGGACTGTGCCCGTGGCCTGGGAGCGGATGTGCCCTTCTTCCTGGCGGCAGGCACCCAGGTGGGTCGCGGGGTGGGGGATCAACTGCAGCCCATGGCGCAGCCACCCTGCTATCACTTCCTGTTGATCCTGCCCGCCTTTGGCACCTCCACTCCGGCTGTCTACAAAAACCTTGGACCGCAATTGACCCTGGCTCAGGAGCCCGCTAGCATCCTGGCTGATAAGGCCCTTTCTGATAAGGAATTAGCCGTGCCAAGGGGGTTTCCCAACCATCTGGAGACTTCAGCCATGCAGCTCTACCCTGGGTTGATGCAGATTCAGCGCCGCATTCAGCAGGCAGGATTTACGGAAGTCCGCATGTCTGGCAGTGGCTCTACGCTGTTCCTGGCCTTTGCTGACGAGGCCGCCTGCCAACAGGCATGCGCCACTTTGGCCGCGGATCCCGCGGCAACTTTTCCGGCGGACGGCGTCCAGTTTGTGGTTACCCGGTCAGGGCCACAAACCCGCGCGCCAGCCCGCTGTGTTCCTTTCCCGGCAGCTGACTTGCCGGGCACGCGTCCGCCAGGGCGAGGGCAAGGGCGGAGCTAATGCAAGGAGGGGGGACACATGAACATCACTGAAGTTCGGGTCAAGTTGACCATGGATCCCCGCAACAAGCTGCGGGCCTATTGCAGCGTTACCCTGGATGATGCCTTTGTCGTGCGGGATCTGAAGATCATTGAAGGTGCCAAGGGCCCCTTCGTGGCCATGCCCAGTCGCAAGCTGGCGGATCGTTGCGATCGCTGTCACAACAAGAACTGCGTCACCGCTGCCTACTGCAATTCCTGTGGCAGTGCCTTGGATTCCAATCGTGCGCAAAGGGACCATCGCGGGCGCGCCCGCCTGCATGCGGATCTGGCCCACCCCATCAATTCTGCCTGCCGTATTGAGTTGCACCGGGCTGTGGTGCGGGCCTATGCCGCCGAGATGGAGCGCTCGGAAGAGGCGGATTACCGGCCGGTGGAATTTGACGATCTGGACGATGTCAGCGAGATCCTGGATGAATCCTACCTGAAGGAATTGGCCCGCCGCAGCGAGGAACGACAGCGCTTGCAGCAGGGGAGCAAGCAGGCTGGAGCCCATGATGGAGACGGCAGGGTGCATGAAACCGGTGCATAACTTGCTCCGCTGGGTTTAGAGTCTGGCTGTGCGTGTTGTCATCATAGGACCCGGTCGCGTCGGCCAGGCTCTGGCGCGGCGTTGGCAGTCGGCAGGGCTTGCGGTGCTTGGCTTTTTGGGGCGCAGTCCGCAAAGTGCTCAGGCTGCCGTGGCCTTTGTGGGTGCTGGCCGCGTTCTGTCGGACATGACTGAGATCCCTGCCGCCGATGTGCTCTTGCTGAGTGTGGGCGATCAGCAATGTGCAGCGGTGGCGCAGCAATTGGCAGCCAGTTTGCGGGCCGAGCAGTTGCCGCAGCTCTGCCTGCACGCCAGTGGTTACCACGGGCTGGAGGTACTTGCGCCCCTGGCCGCCAGAGCCGTGCCCGTGGGATCCCTGCATCCGCTTTCGCCCTTTGCCGATGCCGTCTCCGGCCATGCTCGCATGCAGGGGCAACCGGCAGTCCTGCAGGGCGACGCCAAGGTTCTGCTTGAGTTGCGGCAATTGGCGACAGCGGCAGGCATGCAACCGGTGGTGATGCAGGCCGGGGATCGTCCCCTTTACCATGCCGCCTGTGTGTTGGCTGCCAATGGTCTGACGGCTCTCAACCACATGGTCAGCGAACTCTTTGCTCTTACATGCGAAGAGCCGCAAGCCAGGCAATTGACCGCCGCCTTGATGCAGGCAGCCTTGGATTCATGTCGGCAGCAAGGTGCGGTGCAGGCGCTGAGCGGACCGGCAGTGCGGGGGGACAGCGAAATCATGGCGGAGCATCAGCGGCTTTTGCAGCAGCAAGACCCGGCCCTGGCTCAGGCCTATGCGGTGTTGATGCAGCGGGCGCTGCAGATGGCGCAAACAAAGCAGAAATCACCGCCGCATCAACCGCAGCCGCATAAACCGCAGCCGCATAAACCACAGCCTCATAAACCGCAGTCAGAGGAGCAGGCTTAGAACTATGGCCAAGATCATTGCCTCTGTCCTTGCCGAAGATGTTGACGGCATGCTCAGCCAGGCGCGCCAGGCACTCATGGCCGGAGCGTCCTGGCTTGAATTGCGCATTGATGGATTGCGGCCATTGCGGCCAGAGGTGGAGCCAGCTGCCCTGTTGGCCGCATTGCCCGCCCCTTGCCTGATCACCTGCCGCATGCCGCAGGATGGCGGTCAATACCGTGGCAGTCGCAAGCAGCGGCAAGAATTGCTCCAGCGCTGGATCGATGCGGGAGCAGCGGGTTTGGATCTGGAAGATTGGGAGGATTGGCAACCGGCGATGCCCGATAGCCTGCGCCTGCGAGTGCGCTCCCACCATAACCTCACCGGCATGACCGCCGATCTGCCTGGGCTACGGGACCGGCTGTTGGCCATGGGGGGCAATATGGCCAAGCTGGCGGTGACCGCCCATGACCTGGCGGAGGCCGCCCCGGTGTTGGATCTCCTTGCCCACACGGATCAACAGAGCCAGCCCACCATGGCCTTTGCCATGGGTGGCCAGGCCTGGCCGAGTCGGGTGTTGTCCTGCCTTTGGGGTTCGCCCTTTACCTATGCTGCGGTGAACGCAGCGCATGTGGTCGCCCCTGGTCAGTTGTCCGTGGATCAACTTGCCGGCATCTATGACCTGCGGCGCTTTTCACCACAGACTGCATTGTTTGGCTTGTTGGGTAATCCAGCCCGGCACTCCTTGAGTCCGACCCTGTTCAACCGCGCCTTTCGCATGCTGGATCATGCAGGCATCTACCTGCCCTTTGAATCCTCGCGCCCGCAAGATGTGTTGCAGATGTTGGCCGGCTCACGCTTGCAAGGCTTGTCGGTGACTGCGCCCTTCAAGGCCACCATGCTCAAAGCCTGCCATCAAGTGGATGAGGTGGCCATGCAAGTGGGGGCGGTGAACACTCTGGTTTATTCGGAGCAAGCGGGCTTGCAGGGTTTCAATACGGATGTCTATGGCGTGCGTGCAGCCCTGGAAGGTGCTGGTCTGCAAGCAGCTGTCCCCAAAGCCGGTGGCAAAGACGGCGGCAAAAACGGCGCTGAAGCCGTGGTCTTGGGTGGCGGTGGAGCGGCTCGCGCCGGCGCCATCGCCCTGCAGCAGATGGGTATGCAAGTCACCCTGATGCCCCGCAGCCTGGAGCCGGTGCGGGACTTTGCCCGGCAGCATGGCTTCCAACTGGCTCGCATGGATGGCGTCCTGCTGGCGCAGATGCAACCACGAGCGGTGGTGCAGGCCACTCCGGTGGGTGGGCCCACCCACCCCAATGAGCGCCTGTTGCCGGATTGGCAGGTAGCAGCCGGCACCTATGTGCTGGATATGGTCTATCGGCCCCGGCGCACCCGTCTGCTGCAGGATGTAGCCGCTGCCGGTGGCATTGCCGTGCCAGGCATGCAGATGTTCCTGCATCAGGCGGCGGCCCAGCTCCGCATGTTCACCGGCCAGGACCTGCCGGTGAAGATTCTGGGCAACTTCGTCGGTGAAGGCTAGAAAGGACCGTTCTGGGCAAATGTCCCGTGGGTCAGGCGCCGATCTAAGTTACACTGTCCCCGACTTCATCACGCCATGCTGCCTCGCATCGCGTTTGACTGAAGAGGAGTTAGGGCCGAAGCAACGTAGGAATAAGTGTACATGAACCCAGGGCCGCAGTTTTTCGCCATCCTTTTGACCTTGAATCTGCTGCTGCCGACGGCGGGTCTGGCCCAGGGCGTGCAGGCCCAGGACGCTTCTTCGCAATCCGACAAGGATAAGGAGAAGGAGCTGCAGAAGTGGCGGGCAGTTTTGGCCAAGGAAGGGCCAGAGGGGCGTGCTGAGCGGGTGCAGGCAGTGGCAACCTTGCTGGGTTTTGATGATGCCAGGGCGCATGAAATCCTGCAGGAGAGGCTGGTGCCCGACAGTGATCCCCACGGTGTTGCCAGAGAGATCCTCAACGCGCTGGCGGTGCGTCTGGCAGTGACCAACGACCCGGTTTTTGCTCTAGGGCGCAACCGCGATCAGATCCGGCGATCCTATGTGCCGCGGCTGGTGCGCTACTTTGTTCAGCCGAAGGACGCTGGGCAGGAACCGGCCCTGAAGCCCCAGGCCCGGGCATGCCTGTTTGCCATGCAGAGCCAGGAACTGGGTAATGCCATTCGCAAGTTGCTGGAAGCCAGCGAGCCCACCTTGCAAAAAGCTGCCCTGTATGCAGTGGGGGAGTCTCGACACACCTTGCTGGCGCCGTTGCTGGCCGGGCACTTGCAGCACCCGGAACTGGGCAAGGCGGCGCGATCCGCTCTCTATGCGCTGACCTACCGACGCTTCAATGAGTTGGCCAGCTTCCAGACCTGGTATGCATTGAATCGTGAGAAGAGCTACCTGGCCCTGGCAGAGGATGCGGCGCGGAGCGGCGTCCGCAAAGCGGAAGCCGCCAAGGCGCAATTGCAGCAGAAGTGGATGGGTGAGGTGGCCGACCATGTGGGACTGCTGGCGCACTCCTCGGTGCCGGACAAGTGGCAACGTATCCGCGACAAGGTGTTCCAGGAGGAGCCGCCGGGCATCATGCGTGCCTGCCTGGTGCAGCTGCAGGAAGAGTTGGTGGAGCTGGAGGTTGGCAAGGACTGCCTGGTCTTCTACCAGATGCTGCACGATGAACTGGGCAGGACTCCTGAGTCTCCGGACTACGCGTTGTTGTTGGAGGTTTCCAGTTATCTGGCGCGAGCCGGAGACCAGACGGTGCGGGAAAACCAGCAGGCCATTTTGCGTCTCAAGCTCTCCGCCGAAGAAGAACCGGCAATCCGTCTTGCCGCCCTGCGTGGCCTGCGTAGCTACTTCAATGTTGAGAATCGTCACCTGGTGGCGGCTCTGGTCGCCCATGCCCAGGGCACTGGCAACTATGAGCTCCTGGCGGCTGCCTTGGATACCTTGAAGCATCCGGATTGGTTTGCGCCGGGACCTGAGGATCCGGACAGTCAGGAGTGGCTGGCTCGACTCAACCGCGCCTTGGTGGATTCCAGCTTGGATCTCTCACTGCGTGAAAAGGTGGTGGTGGTGATGAACACCAAGGATGCCCAGGGTCAACACCGCAACGATGTGTTTGATCGTCTTCTGCTTCTGGTGGCGGACCAGACCATAGAATTGGGGCTGCGAGCATTCACCCTGGAGGAACTCAACCGACTCATTGCTGACGATGTTGCCCGGCAGGATAACTATGTCGGTAGGTTGATGGATTTGTTGGCGGATCCCTTGGAAGACATCCGCTTCAAGGCCGCCGAGAAGCTGGCCGTGCTTCCCACCTCGGACCAGAAGAAGCAGTTGCGCTGGGGCCAGAGTCTGGTGAATCGGGTCAAGGATCGTTTGCAGGAAGAAGATTCCGAGCGGGTCTTCAAGCAACTCATCGTCACCTTGCGGGATTTGGTGCGGATGAATCCTGATGCCCATGTAGACGCAGTGATCCGTTGTCTGAATCAAACGGTGCAAGCTCTGCGCAAGACCAGCAACCCTGATCAGCAACGCCTGCGGGATCTCATGGAGGGGCTGAGCTATGTGGCAAAGCAGAAGGACTTGAATCCAGCCCAATGGTTGAAGGCCTGCGACACCCTGGTGTTGTTGAAGGATCGCGCTGATCTGATGCGCGTCCTCAATTTCCACCTGGCCAAGACCCAGCCAGCATCCCTGGCCAGCAACAATCCGGAGTTGGAGCAGTGGATCTGGCGAGTCATCCTGCAGACTGCCATGCTGCGAGATCAGGCGAATCCCTGGCAGGCAAGCGAGGCGACGGATCAGTTGGAAGCTGCTTGGGTCGCCGCGGCCTTCCGCGCTATGGATGCGCGGGAAGGGCCAACCGCCGAGGGTGACATTCAGGACAATCAGGATACCCGCATCCTGCGTCTGCGTTGCCTGGCGGTGAGTGCGGATGCTGCCGCCCAGCTGGAGCTCATTCAGTTGACGGAGCAGTGGTTGGATGATGCGGATCAGACTCTGCAAGGTAGCTACCGCCAGGAGGCCACCTTGCTGGCAGCTCAGAGTCGACTGCGGGAAGGTCAGTTGGATGCTGCCTCCACTACGCTGCGCAGCTTGGGGATCCCCGATGAGCAGGAGTTGCAAGGCCGCTCCACCAGCCTGGGCATTGCCATCGCTGAGGCCTATGTGGAGCAGAGTGAGGAGAGTCCGAACAACAAGAAGGGGGTTCTGGCCAACAAGGCTGCCGCCCTCTGCCAGTGGCTGTTGGAGAATGCCGAGGAAGCGGCGCATCCGCACTGTTTCCTGGTTCAGTTGGAGGCGCGGGCGCTAACCGCCGATGCCCAGCAACGGCAGGACCTGCTGCAGAAGTTGGAAGAAAAGCGCCTTTGGTACCCCAAGGACGGCGACAAGCTCCTCTGGCAGCGCTTCCAGGACCTGCGGGCCAACCTGGCAGCCAAGTAGGCAGGGGGTGCCGGGGGCGGGGAAGGTTTTCTTTACTTCCCCAGAACTGTCTCTTGCAGCCATAGGCCCTGGCTATATCCTTCTCGCCCTCCAACACCGCGGGGTGGAGCAGTCCGGTAGCTCGTCGGGCTCATAACCCGAAGGTCATAGGTTCGAATCCTATCCCCGCTACCATTTGGAATTACTGGGCGGACAGGCATTTACGTTTGTCCGTCCAGTTTCTTTTTAAGCGTCGGTTTGGGCCACTGTGCTCAAATTGTGCTCAAAATCCGAAGCGGGGCGGCGAGTCTGAGAGGTTCGTCGATGAAAGTGACACTGTTCAAGCGCGGTCGAGTTTGGCACGCGCGCTGGAGAAAAAATGGCAGGCAGAGCCGGCAAAGCTTGGCTACTGAGAACAAAAAGATCGCGGAAGAGCTGCGGGTGGAGTTGGAGTATCGGCTCTACAACCCCAAGCGACCTAGCGCGGAACCAGAGGCTCCTGCAAGGATGCAAATGGCGGCGCTGGTGGATGAATATGAGGCCTGGTCTCGTGCCAACAAGCAACCCAAGACGGTTCTCAATGACCAGGCGCGCATCAAGGCATACCGAGATTTTGCCAAGCCTGAGTTTGTGGATGAGGTGACAACCGCCAGTGTGATGAAGTTCTTTGCTCATCGTGCTCTGCATGATTCGGTGTCGCAGGCAACGCTGTTACGGCATCGAGAGATCCTGCACGCCCTGATGACCTTTGCTGTTCGCTGTGGCTATGTGGAGAAGAATCCAGTGTCCGAAGTGCCTCGGCCCAAACCTCCGCATCGGGATCCTCGGTTTCTGAGTTTGGATCAGATCGATGAGTTGTTGGAGTTGCTGGAGGGCGACCTGATTGCTGTCCCTACCGAAAATGCCATCCTGGCATGCGCGTGTCGAGTTGACATGGATGTTTGCTGGTCAAGCTCTCATGGTGAAGATGTAAATTGGCGAGAAAGTGGTATGGAAATGAGTGCTTGCCCTCAGTTCAGCACTGTTTTTGTTGGCCGCGCGGTGCGAGTACAGAGCGGTAGCTCAGATTTTGATCAGACCCGTGACCAGGAATCAGGCAGCCCGAGTGTATCGGTGGTGGAGGCCACCGAGATGCGGGATGGAGATTACGCGTCCAAGATCAGGGGTTTCGACTTCGCGCCCAAGAGGCGAATCCCCGTCCAATGCCAAGTGAGTGCGATGCGCATTGTAGTAAGCCATGTATTCCTTCAGTGTTCTCCGCAAGTGATTCTCTGACAGGATGATCATGTGGTCCAGACATTCGCGGCGTATGGAGCCAATGCTTCGTTCGCAATAACCGTTCTGCCAGGGGGATTTGTAGGCGGTGATCACTTCTTCGATACCAAGAATGTTGGCCTTGCGAGGGAAGGTAGCGCCATAGATGGAATCGCGATCTCGGATGAGATAATTGGGCGTGAACTCATCTCCTGGGAAGGCTTCTACCAGTTGCTGGGCTGTCCATTCGGAAGTTGGGTGGGCTGTAACGTTGAAATGCAATATGCGCCGGCGATCCAAGGAGAGGACTACGAAGCCGTAGAGGAGCTTGAAAGTTGCGGTGGGGACCACGAAGAAGTCGCAGGCGGCGGTGCAATTGAGATGGTTATGCAAAAACGTTTTCCAAGTTTGTGATGGCAGGCTGTTTCTATGCCTGATCATGTAATGAGCAACAGTGGACTCGGCAAGGTCATGGCCCAAGAGGACGAGTTCAGCTTGGATCCTGGGCGCTCCCCAGGTTCGGTTCTCCTTGCACATGCGATGGATCAGTTCGATGACTTGCCGAGGGATCTTTGGGCGACCCGGTCTTCCCTTGGATTTCCACCGCCAGTAATACTGGAACCCCTGGCGATGCCAGCGGATGACCGTCTCCGGTTTGACCAGAACCAGATGATCTCGCCAACTTGACCAGAAGCGGAAGAGGATGATCCAGAACAGGCGGTCGCCCCAGCGAAGTTTGGGTTTTGGCGTTTTACGGTGGAGGACGACGAGCTGCTGGCGGAGGGCCAAGTTCTCCAGGGCGAGGTGCCGGCTGTTGAACAAGAATCGGATTGCGGTGGGGAAGAAGCTCAACAAGGGCATTGGGTTAATTTGGATGCTTTCAATAAACGGGACAAGTATTTAGAAAGCGGTGCGTAGGCGACGGGGCTCCAGCATGGTTGCCGCTCCCGGCGAATGCTGCCGCAGACCATGTATATCAGAATACTCTTTGGCTGAAGGAGGCTTCCACCGGGCGCTCTCCAACACTACGGTTTAGCTGACGAGTGCAAGGCCGTGGTTTTCTTTCCAACGCGTTGAGATATTACACAGCTTGCCTTGAGCTTCATATTGCTTGAAGGGTAGTGAGGCGAAATAGGCAATGATGTTGATGTATAGCAAGATGCCCAAGACACAAGCACACAAGTGGACTTTCAGAGCCCGTTTTCGCCGGAATGCATTCGGGTGGAAGTCGCAACCAGCCATCAAGAGGATCAAGGAAGCGCTTTCCGAGATCAAGAAGATGGTGCGCCTAGACCCAGTCCTGGCAGCTGAGGGTGCCGTGGTGTTTCTGGAAAAGCTTGCCCCATCTCTTGAACAGGTGGACAGCTCTTCGGGAGCCATTGGTACTGCTGTCAACAACGCTATTGATCAACTAGTGCCGGTCATTTCTCAAGCTCCAGCGGATGCCAAGGCGCGCGAGGAGTGGCTGGATCGGTTGTTTGCCGCCCACGAACAAGATCGGATGCCCTACATCGAATGCCTCACCGACTACTGGGGAGAGCTTTGTGGCACTGCTGAGCTTGCTGCAAAATGGGCAGATCGGCTACTTGGTCCGACAAGGATGTCGCTTGGCCCTGACAAGAAAGCTGGGTGCCACTTTCACGGGACGGCCGCTTGCTTAAGTGCACTCTATGCTGCGGACCGATATGAGGAGTTGCTGGAGGTCTTGCAGGCAGTGAGCTTTTGGCCTTATCGGCAATGGGCGGTCCGGACCTTGGTGGCCCAGGGCAAGAAAGGTGAGGCAATTGCCTACGCCGAAGATAGTCGGAGTCCCTGGGCCAATGACCAGGAGATCGACGGTCTGTGCGAAGGGATCTTGTTGTCCTCGGGGTTCATTGATGAGGCCTATCAGAGGTATGGATTGACTGCCAACCGCGCGGGGACTTACCTGGGTTGGTTTCGTGCGGTGGCAAAGAAGTATCCCCATAAGAAACCAGCGGAGATTCTAGAGGACCTGGTCAATCTTTCGCCCGGAGCGGAAGGTAAGTGGTTTGCAGCGGCCAAGAGTGCCAAGCTTTTCGATGAGGCCATAGCACTGGCCAATCGCACGCCTTGTTCGCCACAGACTCTTACCCGAGCAGCCAGGGATTTCGCTGAAAAGAACCCAGCCTTTGCGCAGGGGGCGGGGATGGCGGCCCTCCGTTGGTTGGTTGAAGGATACGGCTACGATGTGACCAGCTTGGATGTCTTGAATGCCTACTCTTTCACCATGCAGGCCGCTGAAAATATGGGGCGGGCGGAAGAAACCCAGCAGCACATCCGTGATCTTGTCGGCAAGGAGAGCTTCGGTGAGTGTTTTGTGAACAAGATCCTAGGTCGGGAATTGGAGCTTTTGTAATGGGAAGGAGGCGTAAACTCGCCTGGATGCCTGATACTGAAATCCTCAATGGTGCGCTGGAGGCAATGAAATCCGAGGAACTGCGCCAGCTTATATTGGATATGCTGTTGGAGCTTGATCCGCAGGCGGGCGGCCGGTTCATCGATGAGCTTGTTGGGCGAGCGGCTCGCAATCGAAGTGGTTGGGTTCCGCCGGGGCCCTCAAATCATTGCGTTGCCGAAGTTGTTTCGTTTGTTGAAAAGGCCAAAGGTGAAGGCTGCGCCGAACCTTTCCGAGTCGAAGAATACCTTCGCCAGGGCACGAATGCATTTTTGGCCAAAGACTACAAGCAAGCCTCGCAGATTTTCGCTGCCCTGCTTCCTCCTCTCGCGGATTGCGAGATTTATCTAGGTCAGGATGAGATGCTGGACGAGGTTCTGAGCGTGGATGTGTCTAGCTGCGCTGCGCAGTATGTGGTTTCGATTTACATGGCCACCACTCCCGAGCATCGTGCGCCGGCCGTGCGGATGGCCATAGATAAGATGGGGGGGTTGGGGCTGTTTTGGCGGCCTTTGCATGAGCTGGAACAGGTGGCTGTTGAACCCCTGTCTGGATTTGAACAGTTTCTTCCAAAGTGGCGAGCGCAAATCGATGATGGTGCTATGGAGGACCGCCAAGGCGACTGGGGTAGAGATCAGGACAGGTGGCTGCGGGAAGTTGTGCAAAGGATGGATGGAGCCGAAGGGTTGGCACAGCTGGCGCGTTCGAGTAAGCGAGCAGAGGACTTGCGATCCTGGTGCGAGGATCTTGTCAAGGCTGGGGATTGGCAAGCTGCTCTCAAGGCACACGAAGAGGCTGCTGAAATAGTCAGCGACAAGAAATACCACCGTGCCGGGTTCTTGGATGGCGCGGCCTTGGCTGCCCAGGAATTGGGGTGCAGGGATCTTCCCGCTCGACTCGAACGCGCTTGGCGGGATACACCGAGTTTGCTGCGGTTACGGCGATGGCTTGGGGTGGCGGGCAGCAAGGTCGCCTTGAAGAAGAGGGCAGCCAAGGCGCTTGCGAACTGCCCTAAAAGTGAGCAGCGCCAGCGGGCCCTGCTTTTTGTTCTGCTTGATGACCTAGAATCGGCGGCGAAGCTGCTGGCGGGGGCGCCGGGTTTGGGGTGGTCAAGGGAGGAGCACCCGGGACATCTGCTGTTTCCGCTTTTCCACAAGTTGATGGGGCGCACGGATCCTGATTCCGGTTTTGGTCATACTCTGTCATCTTCTACTTGGGGAATGAGCATGGCGGAACTCGAATGGATGACTGCCGACCCGGATCAACCCCAACTGGTCACGCCAGAGTTGCATGAGGTCCTGGAATTGGTCTGTGTTGACAAATCCAGATTGTCCAAGTCGCACGCTGAAGTTCTAAAATCCATGCGCAAGGCGGCAGAGAAGCGAGTGGCGGGAGTCACCAAGAACAAGAGGCGGCGCTACTATGGCCATGCTGCCCAGCTGGTGGCTGCCTGTGCAGCATGCGACCCGACTCCCAGGACCGACAAGTGGGTTGCTGGCATTCAGGCCAAGTACAGTCGCTATCCCGCGCTTCGTGGCGAGCTCAAAGAGCACTTGGACAGCAACTGACCATGGATTTAGGAATAGTGTCTATGCTGCTGATGAAGAGCAGGCGCTTGATCTGAGATTGAATGCTCATGATTCGTTTTTTGTCGGTGGTTCCCAAGCTGCTGATATCGGATTCCAATTGGCGTCCAGATCCATTGCGGTGAGCAAGGGGTCGACAAATTGGAAGATGTCCTCCATGAGGTCCGCGAAAGATTCCTGCACCTGATCCTCTAGTTGCAATCGCCGCCGCCAGGCGGCCCACTTTAGTTGGGACGAGGTAGCAAAGTCGAGAAGTAGGCCTCGGAGTGGTTGGAGTTCAACCAGTCGGTGTTCCGCCACAGTATGGATTGCTTGGTTCAGTGCGGTGGCTGCAAGAGCATGGTTCCGGGAGAGCGCATGGATGTCCGCAAAGTCTCGCCAACGGGTATTTGCTGAGCCTCGCTGTATAGCCGTGACAATTTTTTCAGCGAGGACCATGGAGATTGGGTAGCCGGTGATCGTGATGGGTTCGCCCCCAAGAATGCGCGGAATCGATATCTTGGTAGGAGCTGGCCGGATTGGATCCCCGACGTTGACGTCGATGTGGAAGTCGAGATTGGCAGATGCCAGGCTGCAGGGAACCGAGACCCTTACGCCGGTGTAGTCGTTGTCTTCGCGAATAGCTTTAGCCTTTGTCAAGGCCGTGGCGAAGTTTAGTCCATCTGCCATGGCAGGCTGGAGTTCTAACACCTCCTGGATTGCGGTGCGCACACTCTCGGTGTCATTGGCTATGCCCGTAGCAGCCAGGTCGATATCTTTCGTTGGCCTTCTTGCATCGAATGCGGCGAGCAGTGTGCCGCCTTTCAGCACGAATCGGTGTGCTTGTGGTGATACTTGTAGGCGGGTAAGAAATCCTTCGAGGGCATAGAATTGCAGCAGCTCGGCGGTTGGCCGGCGACGTTTTTTCGCAAGGGAGCGGAGATCCAGGTAGGCACGTCCATCCACTGTTTGCCGGGTTGGCCGGTCTTTCACAGCAGGACCTCAAGTGCTGTGCGGATGGATTTCTCGGCGGTGGGGAAGTGGCGGACCATGGCGAGGAGGTTGCTGGGTTGATTGCCTCGATGCTTAAGCCACCTACGAAGTGCTTCGATGGCTGCATCATGGCCTTCCAGGTGTCGAAGTCGGAAGGTGTCGATGATGGACCGCATGGGCCCATAGACACCGAGTTTGTAGCCTTCCGCCACCTGGAACTCTTGCCTGTCTATGTTGATGCTTGCTTCTTCGAACCGATGCCAGGTAACAGGCGCTGTAGTGCGTGGTGGGCGTCTACTTCGTTCGATGGCGACGTGGATGGATTCTGGGATCTGATCGGTGAGACCGTGCCTAGCCAGTGCGCTGGTCAGGCATAGGGTTGCGCTGGGTGCGCGAGCTGCGATCTCGATCAGGTCAGGGTCCCCTTCTGTTCCTGCCTGCATGAACAAGCCCTGACTCAAAGATTCGATGAGGCCTTGGTCACGCCAAGAGTAGAGTTGCCGCTTGGAGACGCCACTGCCATGGGCTTCGGCGCTGGTAAAAACGCTGGGCAACGTGGCTAGATACGGGTCTACTGGCATGTTCCAAAGTGTAGCCAGGCATGGGGGGTCTGGCTACAAGTTTTCTCGGTGTGTGTCGGAGATTGAGCAGGAAGTGTCAGAATTCGATGGGGTTATCACCGACCAAGACGCTCTTCGTAACCGAAACAGTTACGAAGAGCGTTCGGTTCGCTCTACCAGTCCTGACCATGTCAGGTTTCGTTCATCGCCCCTGGGTTAACAGCCCAGGGGCGATGGCATTTAAAGGGTGGTTGGAAGTGGGGTAGTGGTAAAGGGATGGGGCGAAGGCCTGGCAGGGGCAGGCTCTATGCCAGCCCCAGGATCCGCGTCCAGCGCCGGAGATATTTGCTGACTTGGAGTCGAATTGCTCTCAACCTCTCAGAGCATGCTTTGGGTTATGAACCCGAGAGCAGAAAAGGGGGGGGGCGGTCGGAACGCCGGTCGTGATTACCAGCTGATTCTGGTATGGGAGTAGGGTGAGTTTTGCAAGAATGGCACTTGTGGGTAGTGTCTCCAGTGGAGCCAATCAGGCCGGATTCTACTAAGGGAATGTCGCAGTGAGCAAGAAGACCGAGTCGGAACAGTTATTCGAAGACCTTTGCAGCAGCCTCGCAATCCCATGGTCTCGCGTCGCCGAGGCAGGCGACCGCCGGCCCGACTATGAAGTCCACCTCTTGGGTCACCGTATGGTAGTAGAGGTGAAGCAGTTCGACCCCAACCCTGAAGAGAAGAAGGCCGCACGTCAGCGGGAGGCGGGGAAAGTTGTCGCGGTTGGTACAAGACCCGGTGACCGAATAAGAAAGGCTATCCAGTCCGCAGCAACGCAGCTCAAGGCGTTATCTGACGGAGCTGCACCTGCCCTGCTCGTTGTTCACAACAATGTTCCATTGACTCGGCAACACACCGATCCGTATTCCGTGGCCACTGCGATGCAGGGCCTAGATGTCGTGCCCGTAGATGTCCCCCACGATCTGTCAATGCAGCCTCAGTTCCAAGCGGCTCGCTCCGGTCCCGGCAAGAAAATGACGGAACAGGCGAACACGACGATCAGCGGAATCGCTGTCCTTGAGCTGGATCCCAATGGGGACCCTGCTCTGCACGTTTATCACAACCGGCTCGCCAAGAATTCCGTTGACCCCGAGTGGCTTCGAGCCCCACGAGTAACGCACTGGCGGCTAAAGGGTGATGGGGCTACGAGCTTTGACCCTTGGGAGAAAGCATAGATGCTGGATCAATGGCAAAGAGTTCCCAAGCTCTGGGATGTGTAAGAAGACAGGCAAGTGACTCCTTACTTGTCGCCTTTCTCGAGCGTCTCGTTTGAGGGGGGCGTAGGTGCTGGTTCGCTGGAGGATGGCTTCGTGGGAGATGGTGTTGATTCCTCAGAAGAACTGCTACCGGCATGCATGGTTGTTCTGGAATTGAGTTTTGATGTCATTTCTACTCTGGTGGTTATTGGTATAGTTTACTTGTCGGTCATTTAGAGCCTGGTTCTTGTTCTTTTGTTTCCCGAATCCACTCGTTTTCCGGTCGTTTGGGAATAGGTTGGTTCGTCTTGATTATGTCATTTGGCGGGCGAACCGGGGGCGGCTCCGACTTGTCCTCAGGTTCATCAGGTTTGTTAGTTACCATTACTTTTAACTCCATAGATGAAAAATGCCGGCCGCCGCCAAGAATAATCCTGATATTGCAATCCATCTCTTGGCTTGCAACTGTTCCTTTGCAGCTGACTTGTTCTCCGCTCGATTGTCGTCCGCCGCTTCTGAGTAAGCAAGGGCAAGATCGTGAACCCAATGAACTTGGGCTTTTTCGATATCGGCCTTGCCATAGTGGCCTACGAGGCTGTCATGAAAGTCGACCCACTTCTTGGCGTGGCTAACAACCCTGATGTTAGTCCCGAAGAAAAACCTCCGAAGGTAGGATACGGCCGCTGCGAAAGTCGCAGCGGCCGGCAGGAGAAAAAGCAATCGAAAGCTATGAGTGAAGCTTGTCGGGAATGAGTTTATGCCACCAGCCACCGTGACAATCCCTGCAAGTATGAGCATCCCCACCGTAAGCCAAATTCCAAGTTCTTGAACCAATTGTGTGTGGAACCTCCACTCCTCATCATACCTTCGCACTGCGTTTTCGAGAACGATTTTGGATACGCGAGTCTCATTCATACCAGTCCTACTCTATTACGGAAACTACTTCTAGGGGACCTACCCTTCTTGCGGCCAACGATTGCTTGTCGAACGGGTGCATCGTTATGTTATGGTTCCTCGCGAGTCGACATGCTTCCGAGGATAAGGTCCTCGTCGATCTGAGCAGGATCGAGATACCGCTGATTCCTAATCAGCACGCGGAGCGACATCCGGAGATAGTCAAGGCCCACAGACGATGTTGGGTCCTTGGCCCCTACAGACGTAATAATGCGCTTCTTCTGTGCCCGATGGCTCCCGTGGACGATGGCGCTTCGGTGCGAGTAAACCGCCTTCGTCTCTTTGAACACATGGCCTGGAGCCTTCTGGACCACGGTGTCTAAGGTGGAAAGGGCAGCCACGCGCAGTGCGAGTTTGTGAGTAAGTTCCGCGTTCTCTCCACTTGCTAGCAGCGCCTCCAGGGCGATCGTTGCGTCGATGACGAGATCCTCCTCACTCTCTCGCATGTAGCATTGGTTGATTCTACGCAGTGCCAGGTGGACCGACTCCTTTGATATCCCGTCCAGTCGGCGCCACGTGTCGGCGACGGACTCCAAGTCCTCTCCGGTCAGCGTTGGTACTTGGGCCAACCAACGGTAGTTGTCGAACCATGGTGGGTAGGCCCGAATGGAAGTTCCTTCAATCGGGGGGAGGTGTGCTGTGTACTGTCGAGCCCAGCCGCGGGGGATTACGAGGATCTGCGCGTAGCCCAGATCTGCTCCCGTAACAACGCGCAGGCAGGCAAAGATTCGAGAGATTAGGTCACGGTTATAGAAGCTGACGCGGCTAAAGGGATCGTCAAGGTGGGACGGTTGAGTCCGGTCGTATTGCCAGTCTTCTAGGATGATCGCATGGGTAGCTGCCCCGGTCACGGTATCGTGCGGTAGGTGTCAAGGTAGTTGTCGCCTGAAATGTATTCATCATGCTGCCTCCGCAGCTGCATGATGGGTGTTCGGGTTGAGCCTGACAGTTTCGATGCGCGACCAATCCCGCACGTTTCCTGACCAGCGCTCTGGATTTCGTGCACGGGCTTTTTCATACACTTCCCGGCGTTTTGCCAGGATGACAATGTCTTCCCCCGCATGGCGTTGAGCAGGGGTTACAAACTTGATGCCGCTATGCCGATGCTCGTGCCGATACCACTGGACAAACGCCACCAGCCAGGTCCTCGCATGCTCCAACGATTCAAATGGTCGGGCAGGATACTCTGGACGGTATTTGGCTGTTTTGAAGAGGGACTCTGAGTAGGGATTGTCGTCACAGACACCAGGCCGGCTAAATGAAGCCATGACGCCGAGTTCTTCAAGCTTTGCCAGCATAGTGCTGCCCTTCATTGGACCACCGTTATCGGAGTGAAGAGCCAAGCTGTCAGGATCCACTCCCTGCGCATCACAAGCCGATTGGATCAAGGCTGCCGCCAATACCTGGCATTCTTCCTCATAGATGGCTTCGCCCATGATGTCTCGGCTGAAGACATCGATGATCGTGTACAGGTAGTAAAACTTCCCGCGGATCGGGCCAGGCAAGTAACTGATGTCCCAGCTCCATACTTGGTTGGGTGCTGTTGCCACCAGTTCGCGGGGATGGTGATGTGTTGCTGGCTTGGCAGCAGCGCGATGCTTGAGCTGCTTTTCCTCGCGCAAGATTCGATACATCGTGGATTCAGATGCCAGATAGATTCCTTGATCGGCCAGCCTCGGCACGATCTGACTGGGAGAAAGGTCGCGATACTCTGGAGAGTTGAGGATTTGCAGGATCATACTTCGCTCAGCAGAGCTGATCTTGTTGCCGACCACGCTCTTTGGGCCAGCTCGCCGATCTTCACCGATGCCCTGCCGCTTCCAGCGTTGTAGTGTCCTTGAATCTACGCCAAGGGTCCCACACGCCTTGTGCAGCCGGGCACCGTTGTTGATGGCTTCTGTGACCAATCCTAAAATCAGGTCTCGCTGCTCGTGGGTGTGTCGCTGTCCTCGTCCCCCCAGATCTCTTGGACTTTTTTTTGGAGCACCAGCAAAGCTGCAGCCTCGGCCAAGGCCTTGTCCTTGCGGCGGATCTTCTTTTCCAGTGCTTTGATCTTCTTCGCATCCGGCGAAGCACCATGTCGCTTGGCCTTCTTGGGGTTGCTGAAAGCGGATTGTGCCGCCTCCATGACTAGTTTGCGCCAGTTTTCGAGCTCGACAGAGTGCAGTCCCTTTGACCTCAAAAACTCTCCCAGATCCTCCTCGGCCACTTTCATGGCCTCCATAACGACCTGCACCTTCTCTTCTGGGGTCCACTGACGTGGACTTTTCGATCCCTTCTCGGGCTTGCCTCCTGTACCGCTCATCAAGGAAACGGTACGTGCTTCCCTTACCCAACGCCAGAGGGTCGATTGGGCAACTCCAACCTCTGCTGCCAAATCCGGCGCAGTTATCCGAGAAGGACCAGTGTCGGTCATTCGCTGGACCATGCGCACTTTGAAACCATTGCTGTAAACCAAGAATCATCACTCCACCGCCCCACTGGATAACTTGTGGAAAACTCGCCCCCCATGGGGGGCGTTCACCCTGCGGGTGAACTTGTTGGATCGAGCCCAACCAAAGCAAGCTTTGGTCGGGTCCCCTCGATCCTCAGAGGCGACATCTATCCTGACACCGGGGGCGTGCGTGCCGCTTCCGTAGTAGTCGATTCTCGCGCGCGCGAGCTGAAAGTCATCTTCCATGCGGGACAGATAGACGCCCTCACCGAGTTTGTAGCGATCTTCAGAGAAAAGCGCGCAAACGATTGGCACCGCGATGTCGAATCGCAGGCGCTTGCCGAAGTAGCCGACTTCGAGCGGAGTGTAGAGATGGTCGAATGTTTCCTTGTTGGGAACGCGGATGTCGAGATGCAGGCACCGCTCGATGACATAGAGTACAAGGAGAGATACCGACATTTCGGCTATCTCTGGTGACGTCGGGCAGATGCTCTTCTGGACATCCTCGTTGTTGTGAAGGAACTTCAAGAGGTCTTCGAGGGCGGGCAGGGTACTTTCCTCTATCGAGGGCTGGGAGCCGTGGAAGAGGGACTTGTAGTCGGTGGCTCCGCCGAAGAGCGGCCTTGAGAAGTTCGGCAGACCGTTCTCGAAGAATCCGAGTTCTGGCCACTGGTGGTGACTCGGACGATAGGAAGCCGGCGGGAGTGCGGCAACTCGCCGGATACCTTCGGTCACCGCCGCCTCGACACGCTCGCGAAGCTGTGCCCGTATCTGGTCATCGATCCAGAATCCTTCGTCTGTGTTCACAGGCATAGTAAACCTTATCCCACTTGAGAATGAGAAGAAGGCAGCCAAAAAACTTACCCACAGGCAGGGTAACCCACCTCTACAAGGGGTTATTTCCCCCTGATATTTCTGGAGATGCGGGTGGTCTCGCCAACCGGATCAGACGCGGCAAAGGAGGATCAGAACAGCCGGTCGTGGGGCGCCGTCTGGTTTTTGTCTTGGGAGCGAAGCATCGCAAGTTGTTGTAGAGAAATGGTGACGGACTTCTCAGTGGTGATAGGGCGCTGTCATTGTAATCGTAGTAACTACGTTCGAAACGGAAATACAAACGGTGTTTAGGTTCAGAAGGAGACCACCCGACCCAGGCAGATTAGGGCGAGGGCAAACGGCAGGAACTTGAATATACTAGCGATTGGGTGCGACCAGGAGAAAAAGTGAAACACCAAACCAGAGAGGATTCCGGCAGCCAGTGGAAGTCCAAACTGGCCATTTGATCCGAGCGACAAAGTGATCGAGATGAACACCAAGGCTTCGATGAACATCGTGCCGATGCCGTTCGCGGACAGGGGCTGATTTTCTTCGCTTGGGCTTCCGGCAGCTGGCTTGGCCGCCTTGTTTCCGGAATTCACGAAAGTCACGCGGTGGCCGAGGACAATTGATCCTAGCGCCACAATGCATGGAACAACTAGCGAAAGATAGACCGCGAACTGGATTGCCGAAACCCTCAGACTGTTCCAGGGATGTCGCAGGACAAAAAAGGTGGGGATGGAGGGTGCAAGCATAGCAATCAGCGTAGTGTACTGGAGGAAGCTGGATGCCGACGAGTCACGATCGGTCAGAGATGCGTGCAGCGAATAGGCAAGCCCGAAGCACAGAACCACCATTGGATATAGTAAACTTGAGAGTTGAAGAAGGCCGTCTACTCCGATCGCTGAGAGGATCATTGATACTGGCGGCCGTGTTTCGCGTTGCGCCCAGCTCAAGGCTGTCCCAGTGCACCAGCGAACGTACCGAGAGCGAAAGCGTTGGTAATCCTGGGGAACGGTTTCCTCTGCCGCTGGCGTGCTGACGTACCGGCCGGTCAGCCCGGCGCCAAGGAGGCGGAGGGTTAAGCCGATGTCCTCCGTGATAGTTTCGGGAAAGCCACCTATGGCTTGCACGGCCTCCTTTCTCAGCATAGCCGCTCGGCCGACGAACACTGGGAGGCCATGGCGAATTCGTAGAGAATGGAACCAGTGTCCTATCCGTAACGATACGCGTAGGTCGTTGGAGAAAAGGGACGGCTGGCACGGATCGTCGATCAGTGGGAACTGCACGAAGGGCGGGTGCGGCACGGAACACAAGGCGTTCACGCCCGTTTGAACTAGCTCTGCCCCGATTCGTGTATCGTGGTCGAGGAACAGAAGGAACTCGAAACAGGAATCGATGTGGGCGAGAGCGTGGTTGATGTTGCCCGCCTTGAATCCTTCGAGGTTGTCCCGGCGAATAAGGGTGCACTGTCGGTGGGTCAGAGCGGCGAATGAATCTATCTGTTCACGGAAGTCATCAGTCTGGCTGTCGTCGCATATGAACAGGTGATCGATTGGGCGAATTGCTTCGAGAGCCTGCTGGGCGATGCCGTCCCTCCAATCGTCTCGCGTGAACAAGAGAACTGCGACACGACGGTTGAAGTTGTCAACACGCCAAATTGGATCCCCGGGATCGCCCTCGAAAACGCGCAGTACCAGTTTTGCCGCATGATAGGAGAGCGTAATGAGTGCTACCTGAAAGCCGGCTAGAAGGCTCAAGAACATTGTCCATTGCGTGAATCCAGCAAGTGGCCGGAGCGAAGAACTGAGGTAGGCGATAGAGCCGATAAGAAGTGGAGTCCAGATTGCGACGGTTAGGGTCAAGAGCCCTGTGCGCGTCGGGTCTGTTTTACCTCTGCTCAAAGCGGACGTCATCCAGGTCAATCGAGCCGTGTGTCGTGCGACCAGGCTCGCCAATTAGGATTACTCCCCAGCGATAGACCTCTGTTGGATCGAGTGTCATATCTGCACCAAAATCTACGAAATAGGGCTCCACAAACTCCGATAGGGGGATCCGGATCGGCTGCCACTCTCCGCTGAGGTGGTCTCCTTCGATCTTGTAGCTGGGAAAAGCGTAATGCTTGTTCTGAACATTCTTCGAGTACAAAACAAGCATCACGGAGATTGGAGCTTCCTCCGAAGATTGGCCGAGTCGCACTCTAAAGCTCAGATAGTTGAAGTCCGTAACGTTGAAGGTCGATGGGGGGGGGTAGGAGAGGTCGGAATAGATCCCTCCGTAGGGTTCTCGATCCTCGTTGGATTCCAGTTGGAATAGGATCCGAAGGAACCCGTTTCTTGGTTTGCTCTTTTCAGTCTCCCGCTTGAACCATATCTTCGAACTCAAGTTCCAGTTGCTATCGGACATGATTGAGAACTGTCCTCCGAACGTGTTGCGTGCCGGCCCCCCGGGGCCTGAAATGAAGTTTGCAAGCATTCCATCGTTTCGGGGAAAGGGCAGGCTGTCCGTGGCAGGTCGTCCTGAGAGTTCAAGAGCGAGGAAGATGGTCGATCCCAATAGGCCAAGGAATGTGAGTGTCAAAAGTAGCGGCGCGGCCTCGCGCACCGAGAGTGGGGGAAACTTTGCAACGAGCACGGCCGCGATAGCGCCGATGAAAACAAGCAAAACGTTCTGCGCAAACCCGGAAGAGAACGAGGCGACCAGAATCAAAGCGGCGGTGGTGGCCACTAACGCGACATAGCGTCTGGAAGTCATTCGGACAGAGGTTTTCTGCGAGCTGCTCATCGGACTGGACTCTCCTTTCTTTGAGTGTAACCCCACCGGTATTCTACTACAGGGACCAACCTCCACTTTTTACGAATTTACAGAGGTATGCTTCACTGCTCTCGCGGGCCGGACTCAGGAGCGCGTGACCCTGATGGATGGCTACGACATTCGATGCGTCTTTCATTGCCAGATTGGGTTCGACATCCTACTTGCTGATAAGCAGGCAGAATTCGTGAGGAACTCGGATACCCGCCTGTTCCTCAGGGCGCGAGCGGTAGGTGTCAAGGTAGTTGTCGCCTGAAATGTATTCATCATGCTGCCTCCGCAGCTGCATGATGGGTGTTCGGGTTGAGCCTGACAGTTTCGATGCGCGACCAATCCCGCACGTTTCCTGACCAGCGCTCTGGATTTCGTGCACGGGCTTTTTCATACACTTCCCGGCGTTTTGCCAGGATGACAATGTCTTCCCCCGCATGGCGTTGAGCAGGGGTTACAAACTTGATGCCGCTATGCCGATGCTCGTGCCGATACCACTGGACAAACGCCACCAGCCAGGTCCTCGCATGCTCCAACGATTCAAATGGTCGGGCAGGATACTCTGGACGGTATTTGGCTGTTTTGAAGAGGGACTCTGAGTAGGGATTGTCGTCACAGACACCAGGCCGGCTAAATGAAGCCATGACGCCGAGTTCTTCAAGCTTTGCCAGCATAGTGCTGCCCTTCATTGGACCACCGTTATCGGAGTGAAGAGCCAAGCTGTCAGGATCCACTCCCTGCGCATCACAAGCCGATTGGATCAAGGCTGCCGCCAATACCTGGCATTCTTCCTCATAGATGGCTTCGCCCATGATGTCTCGGCTGAAGACATCGATGATCGTGTACAGGTAGTAAAACTTCCCGCGGATCGGGCCAGGCAAGTAACTGATGTCCCAGCTCCATACTTGGTTGGGTGCTGTTGCCACCAGTTCGCGGGGATGGTGATGTGTTGCTGGCTTGGCAGCAGCGCGATGCTTGAGCTGCTTTTCCTCGCGCAAGATTCGATACATCGTGGATTCAGATGCCAGATAGATTCCTTGATCGGCCAGCCTCGGCACGATCTGACTGGGAGAAAGGTCGCGATACTCTGGAGAGTTGAGGATTTGCAGGATCATACTTCGCTCAGCAGAGCTGATCTTGTTGCCGACCACGCTCTTTGGGCCAGCTCGCCGATCTTCACCGATGCCCTGCCGCTTCCAGCGTTGTAGTGTCCTTGAATCTACGCCAAGGGTCCCACACGCCTTGTGCAGCCGGGCACCGTTGTTGATGGCTTCTGTGACCAATCCTAAAATCAGGTCTCGCTGCTCGTGGGTGTGTCGCTGTCCTCGTCCCCCCAGATCTCTTGGACTTTTTTTTGGAGCACCAGCAAAGCTGCAGCCTCGGCCAAGGCCTTGTCCTTGCGGCGGATCTTCTTTTCCAGTGCTTTGATCTTCTTCGCATCCGGCGAAGCACCATGTCGCTTGGCCTTCTTGGGGTTGCTGAAAGCGGATTGTGCCGCCTCCATGACTAGTTTGCGCCAGTTTTCGAGCTCGACAGAGTGCAGTCCCTTTGACCTCAAAAACTCTCCCAGATCCTCCTCGGCCACTTTCATGGCCTCCATAACGACCTGCACCTTCTCTTCTGGGGTCCACTGACGTGGACTTTTCGATCCCTTCTCGGGCTTGCCTCCTGTACCGCTCATCAAGGAAACGGTACGTGCTTCCCTTACCCAACGCCAGAGGGTCGATTGGGCAACTCCAACCTCTGCTGCCAAATCCGGCGCAGTTATCCGAGAAGGACCAGTGTCGGTCATTCGCTGGACCATGCGCACTTTGAAACCATTGCTGTAAACCAAGAATCATCACTCCACCGCCCCACTGGATAACTTGTGGAAAACTCGCCCCCCATGGGGGGCGTTCACCCTGCGGGTGAACTTGTTGGATCGAGCCCAACCAAAGCAAGCTTTGGTCGGGTCCCCTCGATCCTCAGAGGCGACATCTATCCTGACACCGGGGGTGTCCGTCCAGTTTCTTTTTAAGCGTCGGTTTGGGTGACTGTGCTCAAATTGTGCCCAAACTGGATGCGAGGCGGCGACTTCCGCTAGGAGTCTGTCCCACGGGACAGCTGTGAATCCGGCCTCCAATAGCCTCTAAAATCGGAATAATATTAAGCCCTGGGCTCATCCCTGTACGTATTGAAGGCATGGCGCGTTTCAAAAAGGGTCAAGATCTCAACCAGCAGTTCCTCCTGCCTCCGTCAATCCGCGATTGGCTGCCCCAAGATCATCTTGCGTGGTACATTCACGACACCATTGAGTCGCTTGACACAGATGATCTCCTTGATCGCTATCGCGTCTGCGGCAAAGGCGAGTTGCCGTACGACCCACGGATGATGCTGCGAGTGCTGATCTACGCATACTGCACCGGAATCTTCTCTTCTCGCAAGATTGCCAAGCACCTAGAGGAGAGTGTGCCTTTCCGGGTGTTGGCAGCCAATCAGATGCCGGACCACCGCACGATTTGTCGGTTTCGGGCAGAGCATGTCGATCTGTTTGAGAGCTTCTTTGTCCAGATAGTGCAACTTGCTTGTGAGGCAGGCTTGGCCAAACTTGGCACCGTGGCAGTGGATGGCAGCAAGGTGAAGGCGAACGCCAGCAAACGCAAGGCTATGAGCTACTCGCGGATGAAATCCGAGGAGAAGCGGCTCCGTGCCGAAGTCCGCAGGATCACCGAGATGGCCAAGGGGATCGACAAGGACGAGGACGAGATGTTTGGTCCCGACTTTCGTGGTGACGAATTGCCCGAGGAGCTTGCGAACCGGGAGAGCCGCCTGAAGGTGATCCAGGAGGCAAAGAAGCGCTTGGAAGAACGCAAGGCCGAAGAAGACAAGCGAAAGGACGAGAAGAAGGCCCGCAAGGCCAAGGAAGAGGGTCGTGATCTCCAGGTGGCTCGCTACCGGAAACATCCCAAAGGCAAGCCACGGCCACAGGATCAAGAGAACTTCACAGACCCTGACAGTCGGATTATGAAAGACTCGAAGGGGTTTGAGCAATGCTACAACGCCCAGATTGCTGTCGACAATACGGAGCAGTTGATCATCGCGAATGGAATCACTGACAACGGTGCGGATACGGATCAACTTCTTCCGATGGCCGAGCAAGCGATGGAGAACACCGGCAAGCCGATCGAACGCCTGCTTGCGGACGCAGGCTACCGCAGCGAGGAAAACTTCGAGCACCTCGAAAACGCCAAGATTGACGGTTTGGTTTCGGTGGGCAAGGAAGGAAAGGCACGACCGGAGACCAGCTCAGAGCTCCAAGCTACTGCGCGAATGAAGCGAAAACTCGGGACCAAGTGCGGACGGGGCTGGTACCGAAAACGCAAGCACATCGTTGAGCCGGTCTTTGGTTGGATCAAAAACGTGAGCGGTTTTCGGTCCTTCAGCATGCGAGGTATGGCGAAGGTAAGCGGTGAGTGGGATCTAATCTGTCTTGCAACCAACCTGAGAAGGCTGCATGGAAAGCTGGCGATGTGAAAACCGAGGGAATCGGGCTATTACAGGCCAAGAAGCACCTCACAATCGTCATCATGGTCCCAGGCCCAAGATTGATGTAGGATCGGACGATCTGGGTTTTCCCAGCCCCACTAATGACTTATCCAGCTGCCACCTGGGAGACGCTAAGTTGACTTCCCGTGGGGCAGACTCCTAGGGAGCGATAGTGACTGGGACCGCGTTGCTAACCATTTCAATGCCAAAGAGTCCACGGCGCACTACGTAGGCATGCCAGAAGGTTGTCCCCACCAAGCTGGGATCATTGAGGGTTGGGCTGCGGAGAGATTCCTCGTGCAAAGTGAAAGATGCTTCCGCTTTTCCATCGATGTCCAGTTGCCCTTTGAATTGACCGAATGGATTGGCATACGGGCTGGAATCGAACCCTGGAAGAATGCCGTAGAGAACCGTTACCCAGAACCAGATGTCGGGGTTCAGAGGGATGTGATGCCGGCCGAATCGAAATCCTGGAGATGTTCCAAGAGATCCTAGCATGAGGTATCTGCGACCGCCGTTCTCGCTACCAGCAGAAAGGGAAAGGGTCTGGGTGCCACCAGCTATCGAAATCAAGTGAGTATCTGAGGTCAAGGGTAGCAAGACACCTGAGAACACTTGCGCCCAGCCGGTGCCGCCTCTGAGGTTGTCTCCAAAAACTCCAACAATCACATCGGCGTAGCCATCGCCATTTACATCTCCACCTCCACTGACTGCAAAGCCAAACGCGTCTTCAGCAGAGTCGCCGTCTAAGGTATAGAGAATACCACCATTCGCTCCCGAGAATACTCGTGCGCTGCCTGACTGATTCCCGTTGTTGTCATCAGAAAGTGCGCCAGCAATGATATCGGGATAGCCATCCCCATCCACATCCCCGGCCCCTCTGACTGATCTGCCTAAAAGATCGCCAGCAGAGTCGCCGTCAAAGGAATAGAGAATGCTCCCATCCACTCCTGAAAACACCCGTGCCATGCCTGAGTTAGTCCCATTATTGTCATCCGTTAATGCGCCAACAACCACATCGGCGTAGCCATCGCCATTTGCATCTCCGGCCCCACTGACTGAAAAGCCAAGGCGGTCATCCCTAGAGTCGCCTCTATAGGTATAGAGGGTTTTTCCATCTACTCCCGAAAACACTCGCGCGCTACCTGTATCGTGACCAATGCCGTTTTTGGCAAAAACTGCTCCCACAACGACATCGTCGTGACCGTCACCATTTACATCCCCAGCTCCACTGACTGAGCCGCCAAGCTGGTCACCAGCAGAGTCGCCGTCAAAGGTATAGAGTAGGATTCCATTCAGCCCTGAAAACACTCGCGCACTGCCTGAAAATTCACCGTTGTTAATGGCAGTGTTGGCTCCCACAATGACATCATCGTAGCCATCGCCATTTACATCTCCGGCTCCGCTTACGGTAAGGCCAAACTGGTCACGAGGGGAGTAGCCGTTAAAGGTGTAAAGATGGCTTTGAGCCGTAACTAGAGATGCCAAAGAGAGAATGGCAGATAGATAGATCGCTACAAAGCGCATGAGGTCTCCTTCTGGGTGGCGTAGTTTTGGAAAGCAGGAAAGCGGTGCGAACCTATACCATTTCCTTAGATCCTCAAGGACCTTGACTCGTCTTCTTGATTGTGCCCAAAATGGAGACGGGGCAACAGGCCAGGGGGTGTGCCAAAGACTGCGGAGCGCTTTCCTCAAGGTGACACCCTTGAAGAGGAGCTGGCAGAACTTGAGGCGGGCCCAAAATGGACCCTCGGCTGAAGGCTCTGTCAGGCGGTGGTGTTGCTGACTTGGCATGCCACGGTAGGGTGCAACCCGGCACATGGGTGACACTTTTGTACGGGCACATGGGTAACACTTTCTGGGGGAGGCAGGATTGCGACCCACAATGCTCATTTTCAGGGATTCAGGGGCTAGAGCATGGGGGGAGCCTCTTGAGCCAGGGAAATGAGGATTTCGGCAAGCGACCCCCCATATTCGCTACTCAGTATATGGGCCCTCCCCCCTACTCGCTGATTTTTGGCAGGGGGATCACGACCCTGGACCGCTCATGCAGCACTCCCAGCTGCATGCAGCCGAGATGGACAATCCATACGTCGTCATCCACATGTTCCAGGCCGATGCTCTCGCCTACCAGTGCATCCCCTATAAAGACATAGCCTCCAGCCCATTTCATGGTGCCATCCTTTCGCACTTGTCGGACAGCAAAGTCATCTGAGTATTCATGCTGCGGCAGCCTTGAAGGCATAGTCCTCCGCGAAGGCGCGTAGACTTCGGCTGGCACTTGCATGTCTAGAGCTTCATGCGGGCGCTCTTCATTGTAGATGGATTGAAATCGTGAAAATGCAGCCTGCTGGGTTCGAATTGTTTTGTAAGGAGGGTTGGCAGTCTCTGCCTTCAAGGTTTCATGAAATCGCTCGTGACGACCATTCTGATCTGGTCTACCTGGCTCAATAAACATTGGTCGAATTCCAAGCCGTATCATCCAAACTCCTAAGCGAGAAATCCCGCCAATGCCCCTCGACCCAAACGGAGACCCGTTATCGCTAAGCATGTAGAGAGGTAGGCCATACTGCCTAAATGCACCTGCCAAGCAGCGGCGCACGTCCAACAGCTTCGGCGAGACCAATGCACGGCACTCCAGCGACAGGCGGCTAAAGGCATCATTCACCGTCAGTGGATCACAGCGAGTGCCATCTCCGACACAAAACCAGCCCTTGTAGTCTATGGACCAAACGTCATTGGGTGCTTGTGGTTGAATCAACGACAATGTACTGGGCTGCCGCCGCAAACGTCGGGGACGAGACATGACGACACCCGCCCGTTTCAACACAGCATGCACTGTGCTCCTTGCCGGCAAAACTTCTTCCGGGTGCTCTCGTGCCAGTACAGCTCGGATCTTTTTGGATCCCCAAGTTGGGTAGTGTTTTCGTACCCGCAAAATCGCCGCCTCCACTCTTGGTGGGGCTTGATTGGGATGCCGCTTTGGCGCTCTGGATCTGTCCCGTAGACCTTCAGGTCCTTCATCACGATATCGAGCCAGGATCTTGTAGCCAGTTTTCCGGCTAACCCCAAACCGCTCGCACAGTTCTGTCATCGACAGGCGGCCATCTTGGTGGGCCGCCACAAACTTCAAACGCTCATTCACAGGGTCTGTCTCGCACCAGGTCATCCGGCACAAGAGACCCCAGCGCCACCCCAAGGCCACGCCAAAGTGTTACCCATGTGCCCGGACTGATTTGTGGTTCTCCTAAAGCAGTTGTAGGTCAGGAAGCCTGACCCCACCACAGCAGAGGAAGATGGTAGCAATCAAAGGGGCTGCGCTGTGGAAGCCATAGGCGCGATGGCTGAGGAGGCGAATTTTGTTGTTCATGCCTTCCGCCAGGCCATTGGTGAATCGTTCTTTGAAGAGAGCCAGGATCCCGCCAAGGTGTTTGCGGATCGTTTTGCCGAGTTTGACGAATGGCTTGAGTCGGGAGCGTGAAGCCCAGGCCATCCAACCATCAAGAGCAAGCTCTGACTCTTTGATGCTGCCTCGCAGGATGTCGAGCAGAGTCTCCTTGAGCAAGTAGGCGCGCCCAAGTGGTTGCTCCGGGCGAAGATGACCGATGATGCCCATGTGCTTTTCGGTGGTGTTATCTTGGCGGTGAAGGAGTGCCCACATCGTTCCCTTGATTGCCTTCTTGGCATCGGGATTGTCGGCATTGCGCATGAGTTCACGCCGGACCTCGTTGAGAGCTTCGTTGGCCAACTTGGCAATGTGGAAGTGATCAAAGACGATCTGTGCATTTGGAAGATTTTCCGCTGCCGCCTTTCGGTAGGCAGCCGACATGTCCATGGTGGCAATTTCGATGTGCTCGCAAGCATCAGCACCGATTTCGGTGAAAAATCTCTTGAACACATCAGCACTCTTGCCTTCGGCGACCCAGATTACCCTTCTCTTGTCGTGGTCGGTGACCACCGTCAGGTAGCGGTGTCGCTTGCGGAAGCTGATTTCGTCCACAGCAATGCGGCGCAGACCATCAAAGCGGTTTGGGTCAAGGTTCTCGCTGACGACACGCTCAGCGATTGCTCCTACGGTCACCCACGAAATCCCAGTCAGCCTGGCGACGGCTGTTACGTTTGTTTGCTGCGCCAGCAGGGCGACCACATCCTCAAAGGGCTTGGTAAAGTCACTGCCATGCCTGGCCCAGGGGACCGCCTCGGTCACAACCACATTGCATTTCTTGCACCGTAAACGCCGTATTTCACCCTCCAAGTAAACCTCATGGCCCCAGATGCCCAAGTGTCGCCATCGCCGCTTTCGTTTGGATTCTCGGCCACGCTTGCGCTTGCCACAGTGTGGGCAGGTCAGAAGCTGGAATCGTCGGTGGACACTGAGAATCATCTCGCCGTCTTGAAATTGGGCTCCGGTGACCCGGAGCCCCTGGAGATTGAGGAGCTTGTTGAGTAGGGTGGTGACGCGCACTGATGCGACCTTGCGTAAAACTAAGTCCATTGCGTCGAGAGCGATCAAACATGCTCGACGCAGTCAGTGCGCAATTTCTATGTACGCTTGGCTCAACGCAAACAGCTTTCCCCAGCTCTGTGCCGCAAGCCTCGGTGCCATAAAGGCCAAGCTCGCTCCGCTCGTGGCCTACGGCCAGCCTTGACTGCCCCTACGGCTCACGGCCCTTTCCTTAGATGCCAAACCGCCAGGGCGGCTTGGCACTCTGCCACATCCTCAAAGAGGGCCTACAACCTGTACCGGGAACCCACCGAGTTTCAGATGCAGCTATCCGCGTTCTCCTTTGCGAATACAAGGTCCCCAGACGAAATCAGCACCCGGCATGACCTACACCTCCTTTAGGAGAGGCTGATTTGTTACCTATGTAACCGGTCCGGACCTGGGGCTGCAGTTTACCCTGCAGGGTAATAACGGCGCTGCCCACTAATAACGGCGCTGCCCACCTTGACGACGATGCGTCGCAGGTTTTGCAGCTCTTTGCGGGTGGTGATGCCTGGTTGCATGGGGGGCAAAAAGAGTGGGAGGGGAGACTCTAGTGGTGTGATGCGCTCTGTTGGGGCATTTTCAGTGCAGCGCGTGCGCGACCGACTTTTTCGAGGATCTCGTCGGCGGCCTTGGTCCAAACAATCGGCTTCGGATCGTCGTTGTGGTTATCGATGTAGTCCATGATTGCTTTCTTGAGTTGAGGGACGCTGCGAAACGCGTCGCGCTTCAGGCGTTTTTGATCAAGATTGCGGAAAAACCCCTCCACGATATTGAGCCACGAGCTGCTTGTCGGGATGAAGTGCATGTGGAATCGCGGATGGCGCTTCAGCCACCGCTTAACCTTCTCATGCTTGTGTGTGGCGTAGTTGTCGGCGATGACGTGCAGATCGAGTTCAGCTGGAGTTTGCTCGTCGATCATTCTCAGGAACTTGATCCACTCCTGATGTCGATGTCGCTTCATGCAGGTTGCGATCACTTCGCCGTGACCCAACTCGATCGCGGCGAACAAGGTGGTTGTTCCGTTCCTCTTGTAGTCATGAGTCATCGTGCCGCATCGACCCTTGACCAGTGGAAGGCTCTTCTGGGTCCGATCGAGAGCCTGAATTGACGTCTTTTCGTCCGCGCTAAAGACGAGTGCATTCTCGGGTGGATTCAGGTAGAGACCTACCACATCGCGCAGCTTCTCTTCGAACCGAGAATCGTTGCTGACCTTGAACGTCTTCACCAAGTGAGGTTTCAGACCGTTGGCCTTCCATGTGCGGTGGACCATCGACTGCGTGATTCCCATCTCCTCTGCAAGGAGTCGCGTGCTCCAGTGTGTCGCGTTCGCGGGGATCTCTTGCGTAGTCATGCGGATGATCTCACTCTCAACTTCCTCGTTCGCACGGGGACGACCTCCCCGAGGAAGGTCCTTCTCTATACCAGTGAGGCGATGCTCGCTGAAGCGGTTTCGCCAACGCCCCACAGTGTGTCGCTTGACCCTCATCTCCTCAGCTATATCCGCATTCGAGTAGCCATCAGCGGCAAGAAGGATCATTCGGGCTCGCTGAGCTTGCCTCACCGAAATTCTCCGACTGCGTGACCAATTCGTCAGGGTGCTTCGCTCGCTCTTGGTAAGTTGAATCTCTACTGCAACGCGCATCGTCTTGCCTCCAACGATACCTACGCACCGCAAGCGTAGGGAGGCTTAATATAAAGGCCTACTAATTCTGCGTCATACCACTAGATAGCGGTAATCCCCGGTGGTGGTGAGGAAGGTGCCGCGAGCTCCGCCCTTCGCCGGTGTCTGGAAGATGCCCACCGCTGACTCTTCACTTGAAGAAAATTGCACCGCCCACTTGCCGGTGAGATCCATGCCCTTGCGCTCGGTGGTCTTTGCTATGCCGTGCTGGGCTTGAAAAGCCATGCTCCTCTCGCCTTTTCCTATGACTCGGTGCCAGCGGCCACGCAAAGAACGACCGTCTGCAGAAATGCTGGCAGTGATCCGGGATCCGTAATGGGGAATGAGCAAGTTGATTCTCTGCTTTGCAACTACCACCTGGGGCACCGCAATGCGCTCCTCGCCATTGATGATCCAGGCCCGGTGTTCCTTGTCGGCCATGCGGAATTCCAGACCGAATTTCAGTTCGCCACCAGGGCTTTGCAGTGAAGCCTGCCATGGACCCGTTTGCAGGGTTTGGCCTTGCAGCTCCGAACCAAGAAAGGTCAAAAGTGAGAGCAGTAGGAAACTACGCATGGTCATACCTTTGGCTTCTTGGCGAAGCGGTGGAACTGGCTGTGGAAGATCATTGCTGTGAAACCATCGCCGGTGCAGTTGGTGGCGGCCCGCAGCATATCGGGGATGCCGCCGGCCATGGCGATCCACAGGGTAACGAAGTCATCCCGGGTTTCACCTTCCAGTCCCAGCATGCTGGCAAAGAGGGTGGAGCTCCAAAGTGCGGTGCCCATACCCGCCGGCAGGCCCGGGGCGGCGACGGTGTATAAGACAATGGCGGGCCAGGCCGCCAGCAGCAGGGTCCAGCTCACCTCCAATCCGAAGATCTGCCCTAGGAGTCTGTCCCACGGGACAGCTGTGAATCCGGCCTCCAATAGCCTCTAAAATCGGAATAATATTAAGCCCTGGGCTCATCCCTGTACGTATTGAAGGCATGGCGCGTTTCAAAAAGGGTCAAGATCTCAACCAGCAGTTCCTCCTGCCTCCGTCAATCCGCGATTGGCTGCCCCAAGATCATCTTGCGTGGTACATTCACGACACCATTGAGTCGCTTGACACAGATGATCTCCTTGATCGCTATCGCGTCTGCGGCAAAGGCGAGTTGCCGTACGACCCACGGATGATGCTGCGAGTGCTGATCTACGCATACTGCACCGGAATCTTCTCTTCTCGCAAGATTGCCAAGCACCTAGAGGAGAGTGTGCCTTTCCGGGTGTTGGCAGCCAATCAGATGCCGGACCACCGCACGATTTGTCGGTTTCGGGCAGAGCATGTCGATCTGTTTGAGAGCTTCTTTGTCCAGATAGTGCAACTTGCTTGTGAGGCAGGCTTGGCCAAACTTGGCACCGTGGCAGTGGATGGCAGCAAGGTGAAGGCGAACGCCAGCAAACGCAAGGCTATGAGCTACTCGCGGATGAAATCCGAGGAGAAGCGGCTCCGTGCCGAAGTCCGCAGGATCACCGAGATGGCCAAGGGGATCGACAAGGACGAGGACGAGATGTTTGGTCCCGACTTTCGTGGTGACGAATTGCCCGAGGAGCTTGCGAACCGGGAGAGCCGCCTGAAGGTGATCCAGGAGGCAAAGAAGCGCTTGGAAGAACGCAAGGCCGAAGAAGACAAGCGAAAGGACGAGAAGAAGGCCCGCAAGGCCAAGGAAGAGGGTCGTGATCTCCAGGTGGCTCGCTACCGGAAACATCCCAAAGGCAAGCCACGGCCACAGGATCAAGAGAACTTCACAGACCCTGACAGTCGGATTATGAAAGACTCGAAGGGGTTTGAGCAATGCTACAACGCCCAGATTGCTGTCGACAATACGGAGCAGTTGATCATCGCGAATGGAATCACTGACAACGGTGCGGATACGGATCAACTTCTTCCGATGGCCGAGCAAGCGATGGAGAACACCGGCAAGCCGATCGAACGCCTGCTTGCGGACGCAGGCTACCGCAGCGAGGAAAACTTCGAGCACCTCGAAAACGCCAAGATTGACGGTTTGGTTTCGGTGGGCAAGGAAGGAAAGGCACGACCGGAGACCAGCTCAGAGCTCCAAGCTACTGCGCGAATGAAGCGAAAACTCGGGACCAAGTGCGGACGGGGCTGGTACCGAAAACGCAAGCACATCGTTGAGCCGGTCTTTGGTTGGATCAAAAACGTGAGCGGTTTTCGGTCCTTCAGCATGCGAGGTATGGCGAAGGTAAGCGGTGAGTGGGATCTAATCTGTCTTGCAACCAACCTGAGAAGGCTGCATGGAAAGCTGGCGATGTGAAAACCGAGGGAATCGGGCTATTACAGGCCAAGAAGCACCTCACAATCGTCATCATGGTCCCAGGCCCAAGATTGATGTAGGATCGGACGATCTGGGTTTTCCCAGCCCCACTAATGACTTATCCAGCTGCCACCTGGGAGACGCTAAGTTGACTTCCCGTGGGGCAGACTCCTAGGATCAACGGTGCATAGGCCATGTAGGCCAGAGCACTGGCGTCCATGTTGCAGACCGCACCAAAGGGGATGACGAAGTCCGCCACTTCGTCGCGCACACCACTGCGGCGAGCGTGTAGCAAGTTCACCGGCAGCGTGGCCAGAGACGAACAGGTGCCGGCGGCAAACAGGGCGGTGGGCAGGTAGTACTGGCGCAGCATGGGGCCCAATGGCTGACGGGTCAGCAAGCGCAGCAGCACGAAGACATAGAAGGCCCACCACAAAAGGCACAGGCCCAAGGTGTAGACGCAGACCAGGAGGTAGTAACCCAGGGTGGCCGCACCGCCAAGTTTGGTGGACAGGGAAATGCCGAAGGCAAAGAGTGCCGGTGGCATGATGATGGTGAGCCATCTGCCAGCGGAGCGCATGCCCTTCTCCAGGAAGCCGAGCAAGGAGAAAACCCGCTGGTTGCGTACTCCCAAGAGCCCCGCCAGCACCGCAAGTCCGATTGCCAAGAGCGGCCAGGAGGCACCGCCTTCTCCCAAACTCGCCAGCATGGCCTTGGCTTCTTCCCAGGGATGCTGATCGTCGATTGACAGGGGCAGGCCGAACAGAATTGAGGACAGGCTGAGGCCAAACAGTGCTGCCAGCAAAGAGCTGAACAGGTACCAGCCCAAGACCGCTGCTGCAAAGCGTCCCGCCAATCCTCTGCGCAGCAATGCCGCAATGGCCGGACTCAGGGCTACGAAGATCAGGGCGGGCACCAGCAGTACCAGCACGCGGATGGCTGCCGCAGTGCCCTTGGCCACCGGTGCCAGGAATTCGGGAGCCACAGCGCCGGCGGCAATGCCACAGACCAAAGCCAGGAAGCTCCAGGCGTAGTTGGGGATGCGGCGGAAGATGGGCAGTGGAGCAAGTCTGATTCCTGCAGGACTCCAGCACTGCAGGAAGGGCGGAGGAAATAGCCGGATTTGTGAGCCCGGCTGGGCTCTTTGCCAGGATCTGGTGCTTGTTAGTTACCCTTCAGCACCAACAACTCTTGCCAGGGTTGCAAGGACTGCAGGTCCTTAAGCCAGGGCTTCAGCAGTTGCAGGTGCGACCACTGCAGGCGGCGATCCTCACCGGCCCTGGCCATCTCCAAGGCCAGGTCGCGGTTCTTCATAGCCAAGGCTTGCAGGGCCAGCAGCACCATGGGTCGAAGGTCGTTGGCTTCACACAGTGGCACAAAGCGTATGATGGCAGCGTCGGTGGTGATGCTACCAGGCTTGTCCCGCAACAGATCCAAGCTCTCCACGAAGGCTGCCTCTCGCTGCAGCTCTTTGGCCATGGTTTCATCACCCCGCTCTTGCATGGCCGCTGCCAGATCCAAGAGAGTTTGCTGCAGGCCCTGCCGCAGGATTTGCGGTGGCTCCACATACAGAGCTTCCAGGGCCAGTTCCAGTTGACCGCTGAGCAGCAGGATCTCCGCAGTGCGCAGCCGAGCCGTGGCTTGGCCCGGATCTTGTTCCAACAAGGTGGCCAGGGTCTTCAGTGCCAGTTCCAACTTGCCGTCGTTGCGCAGGTACTCTGCAAGCAATAACAAGGTCAAGGTGTCATGGGGTGCGATGCTTCCCAGACGTTTGATGTCTTCGCTTTGAAGTTGTAAGCCGGCCCGAGCACTCAGCAGGTTGTGATCGAAGGGATGACACCACAACGCGCGATCCAAGGCGGGTAGGGCCTTGGCTGCTTGTTGTTGCCGCGCCTGTTGCACGTAGTCGGTGGCCAGGCACTGGGAGCCAAACTGACTGGCGCCGGCCCACAAAAGGCCCGGCGACAACAGCCACAGCCAGCGGCGGTGAGGTAGTTTGATGACTGGTGCTTGTTGCAACACAGCTCCGGCCAGCAAGAAGGCAAAGGCCGCCACCGGCGCATTGCCCAAAGGCGATCGAATGGCTGCCAGGAAGGCAAAGGCCAGCAGTGGTCCCATCTGTGCCAAGGCAGCATGCCGCCTTAGGCGCAGCGCAAACCAGGCCAACAGCAGCAAGGCCGGCAAACCCAGTTCGATGCCTAGCTCCAGGTAGTCGTTGTGGGCGGTGGAGGGGGAGGCCAGGAAGCGCCGACCGTGACTGGAGAGTTCGATTTCTTCCGCCGTGCGGTACTTGGGATAGAACACCCGGAACTGACCATTGCCATGACCCAGTGCTGGTTCTTCCCTCAGCATGTGCAAGCCGCCCTGCCAGAGAGCCAGGCGCACAGCGATGGTGGAAGGTGCAGCAGGAGGAGTTTCAGTGTTGGTGACTTGCACTTCCTGAGTCGAGCTGTCCTCTGGGAAGATGCGAAACACCGAGCCCAAGGCTAGGCCCAACAGCAGGCAGAGAACAAGTCCGCCCTTGCGCCGTCTGGAACTCTTGGACTTAGCCAGACTCCAGCCACAGGCCAGAGGCAGGGCAATCAATCCGGACAGGGAGGTGTTGGCCACCACGCCGCAGGCACAGAGGAACAAGCACCACAAAGCCAGGACTTGTGACCGCCGACTTTGCGTTTGCAAAAACAACAGCGCAGCAGCCGCGCCGGCCATGGCCTGCAATTCAGCCGCTACGTTCAGGTTGCCCAGGCTGCTGATGGCTTGTGAATTGTTGGCGGGGAAGGGCAGGCCCAGCAGTTGCAGCAGGCCAAACAGACTCACCACCATGCCAGTGGGCAGGATGGCTCGCAGCCAGAACTCCATGCGCTGTTGGCTGCCCAGGATGAATAGCAGGGTCAGGGCGCAGAGGTAGAAGCACTGTTGCCAGGCATAGCCCGCATTGGTGGCGCCGAAACTGCGGATGCCGGCCCAGAGGCAGAGCAGCAACAGGGGCAGGGCTGCCTTTGCTGTTTGTTGGGGCCAGAGCTGTTGCGGCCAGCACATACCCGCCAGCATGCAGAGCAACAGACCGCGGCGGGCCACCTCATAGTCCTGCCAATCCGGATGGAAGGGGACAGCCAGCAGCAAGAAAAAGCACGCCGCCAGAATGGGCTTCATGCCTTGTCGCTGGAGCTGGTCTCGAAGTTCAGGATGGCGTTCACGAATTCTTCCGGCTGGAAAGGTTCCAGGTCTTCTAGACTCTCGCCCACGCCGATAAATTTCACTGGCAGGGGCAATTGCTCGCGGATACCGAACACTGCACCACCCTTGGCGGTGCCGTCCAGCTTGGTCAGTATGATGCCGGTGACCTGGGCGGTCTTTTCAAATTCTGCCGCCTGCCGAATGGCGTTTTGACCCGTGGTGCCGTCCAGCACCAGCAGGGTTTCATGGGGGGCGTCGGGGATGTTCTTGCGTACCACCCGCACGATCTTGCCCAGTTCCTGCATCAGGTTTTTTTGCGTGTGCAAACGACCAGCAGTGTCCAGGATCAGATCGTCCACCCCGCGAGCCACGGCTGCAGAAGTGGCATCAAAGGCCACCGCCGCCGGGTCGGCGCCGGTTTCCTGTTTGATGATGGGGATGTCCAGGCGCTCCGCCCACAGGCTGAGTTGGGCCACGGCGCCAGCGCGGAAGGTGTCACCGGCGCCCACCATGACCTGGCGGCCTTGTTGTTTCAGCAGGTAGGCCAGCTTGGCAATGCTGGTGGTCTTGCCCGAGCCGTTGACGCCCACCACCAGGATGACCCTTGGCCCTTTGTGCACTTCAGGCAGCTTGCCGTCACAACCTTGCAGGCGTTGCAGCAGGGCTTGATGCAGGAAGTCCGGCACCTCCGCCACCTCTTGGATTTCCTTTTGCCGGTAGGCCAGCTTCAACTCTTCGACAAGTTCCGAGCCAGTGGGGCCCAGGTCGGCGGTGTAGAGGACTTCCTCCAATTCATCCAGGAAGTCTTCATCCAGCTTCCGTCCCATGGAGAACAGCCTCTGCAGACCGGACCCCAACTTTTCCCGCGTCTTCTTCAGGCTGGCGAAGAGTTTTCCCAGCATCAGCTGTCCTGACTCAGGCTCTCGGTTTGCTCAGCTTCCTTTTCCGCTTCGGCGGTCTTCACGCCATCCAACCGGACCCGGTCCAGGATGCCGTTGATGAAGGCGCCGGAGTTGGCGGTGGAGAATTTCTTGCCGATCTCAATGGCCTCGTTGATGGTGACCTTGGGCGGGATGTCCGGGCAGTGCAGCAATTCAAATACCGCCATGCGCAGGATGTTGCGGTCGATGGTGGCCATGCGACCCAGGTCCCAATTGCGGGTGACTTCGCGCAGGCGTTCGTCCGCTTCCTTTTGGATGCGCCGACTGCCGCTGGCCAGGCGGGTGGCGAACTCACGCACTTCCTTTTCTTCCGATTCCCCGTGCACGAACTCAGTGAGATGATCCATCACCTCTACGCCACGAAGGTCCAGTTGATAAAGGAACTGGACGGCTATCTCTCGAGCTTTGGTCCGGCGACGCATGGGTGTTCAGGTGCTGGGGAAAAGAGCAATGCGGAAGCTTGATAGGTTAGCGAGGGCAAGCAGACCAACAACTGCCGGCGGCAGATTTTGTTGGCCGGGCTTGCTAGGGCTCCTGAATGGCGGCCATGACGCCCACCATATCCAGAGCTGCCTGGGCCACTTCTGCGCCCTTGTGGCCATGGCTGCCGCCCAGCCGGTCCTCCGCCTGGGCGCGATTTTCACAGGTCAGCACGCCAAACAACACCGGCACACCGTAATGCAGGGCCACCTCGCGGATGCCGGCCGCCGCCTCACCACAGACATAGTCATAGTGGCTGGTTTCGCCGCGGATCACCGCTCCCAGGGCCAGGATGGCGTCCGGCTGTTGGTGCTCGGCAAAGGCGGCACAGGCCAGGGGCAACTCGAAGGCTCCCGGTACCCAGACCAGGAAAATGTTGGCATCGGGCACGCCTTGTTGCTGCAAGGTCTGCAGGGCGCCATCCAATAGTCGCTGCGACAGGTCCTGGGTGAAGCGGCTCACCGCGATGGCAATGCGGCAGTCTGCAGGGGGGAGTTGGCGGGTGAGTTCGATGGGCATGGTTACTGGCGAAGTTTGCCGGGCAGTTTTGCTTGTTTCTACTGCCGACGATCTTATGCCTTGTAAGCGATGGTCACCATTGCCTTTTGGATCGCCCTGTTGCTGACGGTGTTTGGCTTGCTGCTCACTGTGCGCAGTGGCCGACAGGCTCAGCGCCAGAGCCATCTGATTCGCGCCCTGGTCACCATTGTGTTGCTGACCATTGCCGTGTTCCTGGCCCTGGAGCTGGGGCAGCAGCGGGATTTTCCCGAACGGCCCATGGCCATCCACAAGATCTTCTCCCGCTCCGCCGCCTATCTGGTGCTGCCGGTGGTGATCAGTGGCTGCATGCTATGGCGGCGACCCAAGTGGCGCTTTATGCATCGCCTGTTCGTCTACCTGTTTTTGTTTGCAGCCCTTTGCGCCACAGGCACCGGGATCTGGGCGTTCAGCCTGTCGACACCCTTACCCTAGGAGCCACCTAGCAGCCACTTAGGCGACGATCTTGGCCATGCTGGTCATGGCCTCGTCCACCGCCGCTATCATTTCGTTGCGAGTGCTGTCCCAGGCATCGCCTTGCAGATTCAGGGCCTGCAGGTCTTCGCTCCGGTAGTTGGCTTCCTGGCTCTGGCCGGGCAGCTTACCCATGCCCAGTTCATGAGCCAAGGCGTTGGCCAACCGCAGGATGGCTGCCTGCTCGCGGTAGTCCGCAGGACCTGACCCTCCATGGTGTTGCTTGATGGGCTCCTGCACCGAATCCGGCAGGCCCCATACGGTGGCCACCAGGGCACCGGCTTCCGTATGATCCAAGCCGGCAACCGCATTTTCCATGGCGGAGACGCTGCCGGGGAAGGAGCGCAGGTTGACGCGACGCTGGTTGAGCTGGGGCACCAGGAGGACCTTGCCCACATCGTGCAGCAGTCCGGATAGGAACATGGTTTCCTGTTCCTCCCTGGCCATGCCGTGGACTTTGGCCAGGCGACGGCAAGCGGCGCTGACAGCGACGCTATGGTGCCAAAGGCCCTTTTCGGTGTAGCCGTAGCAGGAGTAATCCTCCTGCATGAAGTTGGCGGCTGAGTAGGCCAGCACCAGGCTGCGCAGTGGGGCAAAACCCAGCATCACCACTGCATCGCTGATGCTGGAGATCTCCCGGTTCAGAGCAAACAGGGCCGAGTTCACCAAACCCAGCACCTTGCCCACCAGCACCGGATCGTGCACCAACACCGCCTCAATCTGGCTGGGCTCGGTTTCCCCATTCTGGATCAAGCTCATCAGCTTGGTCACTACGTCGGGTAGTGGCGGAATCTTGTGGCTGTACTGAACAATTTGCCGACGTTGGCGTTCCTCAGCCAGCAGATCTCTGTTCTCTGTCCCTTGCTTTGTCATTGCGGTGTCCCAGGTAATAATCGGCTGCTTCGGCGACGTCTTGACCCCTTAACGCAGATTGGGGGCGATTCATGATTCGGCCCCAGGTGTTCGATAAGCCTTGTTATGGGGCCTGGCCAAGTTACTGAAGAAGCGACCACAGCAAGCCTGGCAGCTGAAGTGCCGCTGCTATGGCCGGAAACCTTGGCGCCTTTCGAAGCCAGCCCAGAAGCCAGGCAAGAAGGCAGCCGCTGGAAGAAGTGCTGTCGGGATCTTGGGCTAGGCGCCCTGCTGGTGATTCTCTTCCATTGTTTTGTCGTGCAGGTCTCGGTGGTGCGGGGGCTGTCCATGTCACCTTCCTTAGAGGAAGGTGACCGCCTGGTGGTGGATCGGGTGAGTTATTCCATGGCGGACGTGCACCGTTTTGATGTGGTGGTGCTGCGCTATCCCCGGGATCCATCCCTGGACTTCGTCAAGCGGGTGGTGGGCTTGCCTGGCGACCAGGTGCTACTGCAAAACGGCAAGATCTCGGTCAACGGGGAACACCTGCCGGAGGACTTCCAGCATGTGGTGGACCAACAGGCCCATGGCTGTTGGCAGGTGCCTGAGGGCAGTTACTTCGTGCTGGGTGACAACCGTCCGGTGAGTTGCGACTCCCGGGACTTTGGCATGGTGGCCCATACCCTGCTGAAGGGCCGAGTGCGCTTGCGCTTCTGGCCCTTGGATCGGATCTCGGTGTTCTAGCTCGCGGCCAGCAGCTAATATCTGGGCATGAGCAAGGCCCCGCGAATCCTGGTTACCGGAGGACTCTCCGGCATTGGTGCAGGAGTGGTTGAGGAGTATGGCCAGCGCTGTGTGAACTGGTCTCGGCGCAGCGGGGTGGATGTTTGCGATGATAGCTCGGTGAAAGAGGCAACGGCTGCCTTGCTAGCGGAGCACGGCGCACCCTGGGCTCTGCTGCACTGTGTTGGTGAATTTACGGAGGCTCCATTGCTGGGCACGGATCCGGCAGTGTTCCAACGCATGCTGGACAGCAACCTGCGTTCAGCCTTCCTGGTTTTGCGGCATGTGGTGCCAGCGATGGTGCAGGCGAAGCGCGGGCGGGTGTTGTTGTTCGCCGCCGCCGGCGCTGACCAGAGTACGGCGAAGACCAGGGCGCCGGCGTACTTTGCCGCCAAGGCGGGCCTTGTTTCGTTGGCGCGTTCTCTGGCCAAGGAAGTGGCGGCTTCGGGGGTCACGGTCAATGTGCTGTCGCCGGGCATCATTCGCCACGAGAGTTCGCATCAGGAAAGTCAGGATCGCATGCAGTCCAAGGTGCCGGCGGGGCGCGCGGGTCAGGTTGCGGATCTCATGCCGGCCATTCGTATGTTGTTGGCGGAAGACGCTGGCTACATCACCGGCCAGGACCTGGCGGTGGACGGTGGTTTGGGCTTATAGGTGCATTACTGATGTCGAACGTGGAGCAACGTCTGATTGCGCTCAACCACTTGGAGGGCGTGGCCGGGTTGCTGGCTCCCTATCTAGCTGATACCAGTCGCCATGTTGTTGCCAAGGCGGCGGGCCGGGTCCGTGACGAACTGGTGTCAGGCGTCGAAGCCGAGCTGCGCGCAGGCTTGGCGCGAATGTTCGACTCCGAGGCGGAGGACCCGGATTGCTTGACATCACTGGTGTTGCTGGAAGCGCTGGACGCAGTGGGCCACGACGACCCACATCCGTTCTTTTATGCTGCCAATCTGTTTCGTTACGTCCGGGACAGCAAGGGGCCGGTCGATATTGCCACCGACGTCCGCGCCCGCGGTGCCGCTGGCCTGGTGCGGCTCGCCGTGCCGGGCGTGCTCGAATTGCTGACTCGCCACCTTACCGACAAATCACGGGTGCAGGCGAACGCTGCTCGCTGCCTGGCCCGCCATGGCGATCCCGCCGGCTTCTACCTTGTGCAGCTGCGCTTGGCGATGGGCGCTGATGACTTCGATGTGCGGACCGAATGCTACACCACACTTCTGCTGCTGGACCAAGGCGGCGCCGGGCTTGCCAAAGTCAAGGCCGCGTTGAACTCCAGGGATCCGACCCGGCGCCACGCAGCAGCATTGGCGCTGGGTGAGTCCGGCGTGGATGGTGCCTTCGAATTGCTGCGGGCATGGTTGGAGTCGGCGAGCAAGGAAGATGACCGCGAGGCGGGCCTGACGGCGCTGCGGTTCATGCGATCGGATGCAGCGAGAGACTATCTGAGAAAGCTCGATGCGGGGTCGTGACTGCGTCGGTGTCTATAGAGGCGGCGTTTCCCGCTGCACCAGATTGTGGAAATGTAGTGGTAGTGGAGGTAGATTGCGATGAAGGGTTCTGTGCGGTGCTGTCCGGATCGTAACTTTCTAGTTTGGATTACCTGTCCGCAGAGGGGGCAGTAAATGATCAAGGCTACTATTCTCGCGATCATCTCTTGCATGTCTGTCAGCTCCTGCGACAGACCTGATGCAGCCCAGTTGTCACGGGACGATGTCGGTATCCGAGCTGCTGCCTTCTACCTAGGAGTGGCATACGAGCATTGGGGCTTCTCAGTAGGTTCCTGGAGTAACATGACTGAGAAGGACAAGGCTTACCTTAGAGGCTTGGATGACGGTGAGCAGTTCTACAATGACCATGTCCTCGGTCAGGAAGCTATGAAAGCCAAGCTTACTAGCAGTCTTACACTGCATGGTTTGAGCGATGATCACATGCCTGAACTTGAAGACCCACTGTGGAGAAAGGCAGTTACCCCGATAGTAGAAGCTGCAGTGGGAAGTTCAGCCCCACAGGTATACCCAAACCAGAGGTAGCCGACCTATAGAGGCGGCGCTTCCCGCTGCACTGGATTGTGCAGTTCACCGATGCCTTGGATGGCGCCCACAACTTGATCGCCATCTGCAAGTGGGCCCACTCCCTCTGGCGTGCCCATGGCGATGATGTTGCCGCAGCGCAGGGTGCTGTGCTTCGACAGGTAGGCGATGGCCTGGGTGATGCCCACCACCATCAGGCTGGTGTTGCTCTGCTGGCGTAAGTCGTCGTTCACTTGCAGCCGAATGTCCAGGTCATTGACGTTGGGCATGGCTTGCCTGGGCAGCACCCATGGGCCCATGGGACAGAAGGTGTCGAAGGATTTGCAGCGCAGCCAGGGATGCTGGGCCTTGCGGTCTTCGCCCTGCATCTTTCGGGCGGTGACATCGTTGAGGATGGTGTAGCCCGCCACCAGGTCCATGGCTTCTTCTGCACTCACGTACTTGCGGCCCCGGTTTTCCGGATCTGCAAAACCCAAGATCACCGCCAATTCAATTTCGTGGTCAATGCGCGTGTCTATCCAGTGCGGCAAACGAATGCTTTGACCATAAGGCAGCAGGCTGTCTACGAACTTGGTGAAGAAAATGGGCTCATTGGGAACCTCCGCACCAAACTCCGCGGCATGGGCTGCATAGTTCTTGCCCAGGCACATGATCTTGCCCGGCAGATCCACCGGCACATCGAACACAGGTGCCTGATTCATCATGTTGCCTTGCTGCAACAGCTCTGTCAGGTCCTGCAATGCATCGGTTTGTAAAGCAGCCAACACATCCTTGGGACCCAGATCGAAAAAGGTCTGTGCTTTTGGATCCACCACACCCAGGTGGCGTTGGCTATTCAGGCGGTGATAAAACCAGGCCGCTGCCTGCGGCCAGATCATGCTTCTTCGCACCGGCCCAAGGCCAGCATGGCGTAGATGGTGCAGAGCAGCTTCTGGTCTTCCCACCAACGGGAGTTCTTGTCGTTCACCCAGGAACCATCCTTGTTCTGCAACCTGGTCAATTGCCTTTCTAATTCATGGCGCCAGTTGATGATCACGCCTTCGGCTTCGGGATCCGCTGCTTTGAAATCTGCCGACACATCAAGGCCGTCGATGCCGGCAGTGTCCAGTGCCTGGGCCATGACCATGTAGTAGTAGTAGAGGCCCTGATACCTGGCCTTCTCACCCATGCTGGGATCCGAGCCGGGATTGATATGAATGCTCCAATTCTTCTGCAGCCAATCCACGGCTGCGGCAATGCGTTCATCGTCCTGCTCTAGCCCACACAGGGTGTAGGTCTTCAGCAGGGCATAGGTCATGGAGCCGTAGCTGCGGGGCAGCTTGGTGCCGTCCGCCAGTTCCTTGTAACCGGCGGGAGAGTTGCCCGGCGCGTAGGCCGAGCCGCCGTCGTTGTCACTCTGTACCTTCTGCCAGCTGCCATCATCCGCCCGGGTCTTGCCTTCGTAATTGTTCACTAACCGCAGGTTTTGCGTTCGCTCCAAGAAGGCCAATGCCTTTTTGAAGGCTTCGTGTGAGGGATCCAAGCCGGTCTTGCGTAGACCTTCCACAGCAAACTGGGTGTTGCTTAAATCGCCGCGCTCATCGCCGCCATAACCAATGGAGCCGTAGTCCCGGTCATTGCTGGCGTAGCCCCGGTCCTCCACGTTCTGGATGGCCAGGATGTATCGTTGCGCTGCCTGCAGGGCTTCCTTCACTTCCGGCGTGTCCGTAGGGGCCAGCGCTTGGATGGCAGCGCAGGTGACATAGTTCAGGGTGTGCTCGCCGAAGGCACCGCGGTTGACACCATCCTTGTGTTGTTGGCTTAGTAAGAAGGAGATCCCTTGCTCAATGACTTCCTGTTCCTGCTCGCTGCGCAGTTCTGCCGCTTTGGTCTGCAGGGCCGCCAGGGCCATGCTGGTGAGACCCACTTCCGGCACCCGCATCATCTTTGCATCTGGTCCTTCACCCATGGGCACGTTGACGTAGAACACGCCCTTTTCCTGTTGCGCCATCAAGTAGTCAAAGCCCTTGACCTGCACCGGCAGGTAGGTGGCGGTGGGGGCAACCTCGCCTTTCGGGCGGGCGTCCACCTGCGCTCGCACCATGCCTAGCAGGCTATGCACCGGGTTGGTTTGCTCTTCATCTTTTCCGGCTGCTGCCTTGCCGGGCCATGCTGCAAACACCTGGGTATCCAGCTTGCGGTCTGTTAGCCACTGCTGGGCGGTCTTGATTTCCTGCCCGTAGGTTTCCGGATCCAGAACCGCCAGGGCTTCCGCTACCCAGGCCGTGCTCAGCGCCGCATCGTCCTGGCCATTGCTTTTGAATGAGCCATCAGCCTGCCGGTTCAGGAACAGGAAGTGGATGGGCTGCCGCACCAGGGGGCCATCGGCGGCGGAGTAGAAGCGGTGGCAGTGACCCATGGCGGTGAGGATCTGTGCCGTCTGCAAACAAGAGCCGTCACCCAGGGAGTGGTCCTTGCCGGCGTCCTGCCGGAACTGGCGTACCATGCCGTCGATCTCGCGCTTATAGGGGGTCTGGGCACTGAGGGTGGGCAGGCAGGATGCCAGATAGGTCAGGGTCAGGAGGGTCGCAAGGTTCTTGCGTGATCGCATCTCGGTCTCTTCTCGCTTTGGGCCAGGGCTGGTTCTTTCGACAACGAAGCGCTGCCGTTAAGGTTTGCCCAAACCCCAGACTAATGCATTGAGCAGACAAACCCCAGCAACTGAAGCCACAGTGGTCTATTTCGCCAAGGCACCCCGCCCGGGTCTGGTGAAGACGCGACTCTGCCCACCCTTACTGCCAAAAGAGGCCGCCGCACTCTATGGCAGCTTCCTGCAGGAGTGTGTGCAGCCTGTGCCCGGGGCGCGGACCCTGGTCTATGGTTGGCCAGCCGAGCCTGAGGAATTGGCCTTTCTGGCCCAGTACCTGCCCAAGGGAATGACCCTGCGACCGCAGCAGGGCGCTGACCTGTGGCAGCGCATGCAGCACTGTCTGCAGGAGTGCTTTGCCGAGCGTTCGGATCCTGAGGGTTCCGACCCGGTGGTCATTCGCAACACCGACTCGCCGGACCTGCCCATGGCCCGGGTGCAAGAAGCCATCCAGCAGTGCCAGCCCGGTCGCCTGGTGCTAGGGCCGGACCAGGGGGGTGGCTACTACCTCCTGGCCCTCAGCCAGCCCTGCCCCGAACTGTTTGCCGGATTGCAGGAAGGTGCGGATTCCGTGTTCCGGGCCACGGTACGAAGAGCAGAGTCCCTTGGGCTGGAGGTGGTGACCCTGGCCAGGGAGGCGGACGTGGATTCCTACCCCGACCTGTTGTCCCTGTGGGCGCGGCGGGCAACTGGCCCTAGCTAGAAAGAACAGAAAGAAGCAAGATCATGAACTCACAACTCAGGCAGTTGCAGACCTACCCCATGCTGCGCTTGGAACAACTCAAGGCCGAACTTCGCGCCAAGGGACAGAAGGTCTACGACTTTGGCACCGGCGATCCCATCGAGCCCACCCCGGCGTTCATCCGTGAGGCTTGTCGGGATGGTCTGGCAGAAGTGAGCCAGTATCCCAAGGTGGTGGGATTGCCGGAGATGCGCCAGGCCGCTGCCGGCTACATGCAGCAGCGTTTCGGTTTGGAGTTGGATGCGGACACTGAGATCCTGCCTAGCCAAGGCAGCAAGGAAGCCATCTTCCACTTGCCCATGGTGATGGTGGACGTTCCCTCGCAAAAGGATCTGGTGATCTATGGCGAGCCGGCCTATCCGGTGTTCGAGATTGGGGCCTTGTTCGCCGGGGCAAAACTCCATGCCATGCAGCTGAACGCGGGCAACCAGTACATGATGGATCCGGCGGACTTGCCGGCAGATGTCCTTTCCCGCACCGCTCTGGTTTTTCTCAACTATCCCCACAACCCCACGGGTCAGTTGCTGACGCCGGAGTTGTTCCAGGCCTGGGTCAATGCGCAGAGGGAGCATGGCTTTGTGCTGGTTTCCGACGAGTGCTATGTGGACCTCTACTATGCAGAGCCACCGCGTAGCCTGTTGGAGTTTGGTCGTAAGGGTTGTCTGGCGGTGCACTCCCTGAGCAAACGTTCCGGCATGACCGGCTATCGCTCTGGTTTTCTGGCCGGTGACGCAGAGCTGCTGGCGCATTATCGGCGCTTCCGAGCGGGCATGGGGGTGGCACCCACGGACATGGTGCAGGCGGCGGCCGCCGTGGCCTGGGCGGACAGTGCCCATGTGGCGGAACGGCGCCAGCTGTTCAAGGCCAAGCGCCAGGTGTTCCTGGACTTGTTTGGCCAGCGGGGCATGGAAGTCTATCCCGGCAGCTCGACTCTTTTCTTGTGGATCAAGGTGCCCAAGGGCAGCAGCGATGTGGCCTACGCGGAGACCTGCTTGCAGGCAGGCATTGTGGCTTCGCCCGGCTCTTTCTTTGGCCCGGGCCAGGAGGAATTCTTCCGCCTTGCATTGGTGCCCAGCTTGCTAGAGTGTAAGGAAGCTGCCGAGTTGTGGCCTTAGAGAAACGAACCGGACAAGAAACAATGGGGGAAGAACGCAGGAACAAGATCGAATCTGCCTTCGCCGTGCGCCGGGTGATGGAAGCCTGGCGGTCTAGATGTTGCATTCTCATCCTCCTCGCCGCCATTTTAGCGGTAGGAGCCTGTTCGACGAATGTGCCGAAACAAGGCCTGCGCAAGATTGACGCGCATGAAGCGTTTGCGCGGATTGAAATTGGCTCTAGCCGCATTGCGGTGGAAGACATGCTGGGTGCGCCGGTGATGTTCGATATCGGGAGGGTGGCAGAGTTTAATGATGGCAAAGATGTGTGGTATCTCCCTCCGCCGGAACTCGGCCCCGCAGACTCCCCGTGGGGACCAGGTTCAATTCTGATCCACTTCGAGGATGGTCGCGTCGTGGGGAAGGAGCTCAATCCGTACGTGCGCCGTCACCCAGGCCCGGAAGACCTGCGCAGCATGGACGCGCTGGACACGCTGGAGGCGTTTGCGCGGATTGAAGTTGGCTCTAGCCGCGCTGTGGTGGAAGACATGCTGGGTGCGCCGGTTTTGGTCGAGGGCAACCGCTACGATGCATTTGGGCGTAGCCATCGCAGGTGGTATCTCCCTCCGCCGGAGCTCCGCCCCGCAGAATCCCATTGGGGACCAGGTTCAATTGTGATCCGCTTCGAGGATGATCGCGCCGTGGAGAAGAAGCTCAATCCGCAGGTGCGCTGACGGAGTAGGCCCAGGGCAGCAGCGACCTAGCTTATGCTAAGAGCTGCCTTCGGGCAGGCATCGCCGCTTCGCCCGGTTCTTTCGTCGGTCCGGGCCAGGAGGTATTCTTCCGCCTTGCATTGCTGCCCAGCCTGTTGGATTGTAGGGAAGCCGCCGAACTGTGGCTCCAGAAACACGACAAGACCCCACCAAGACAAGAAGCAATGTCAGAAGAACTCAAGAACAAGATCGAAGCCGCCTTTGCCGACCGCGCCCTGCTGCAGCAGGAATCCTACGAGCAGGCGGTGCGGCAGGCTGTTTTCCTCCTGGACCAAGGCGAAGTCCGAGTTGCCGAACCGAAAGACGGCGACTGGGAAATTCACGGTTGGTTGCAGAAGGCCTGCATTCTCTACTTCTCCGTGGCCAAGATGCAGGTGATGCAGATGGAGCCCTTTGAGTTTTATGACAAGGTGCCGCTGAAGCATGGCCTGGAGAAGGCCAAGGTGCGGGTGGTGCCGCCGGGCACCATTCGTTACGGCGCCTACGTGGAAGCCGGTGCCGTGGTCATGCCTTCCTACGTGAACATCGGTGCGCGTGTTGGCGCCGGCACCATGGTGGATACCTGGGCAACGGTGGGTTCCTGCGCGCAGATCGGCGCCCATGTGCATCTCAGTGGTGGCGTTGGCATCGGCGGTGTGTTGGAGCCCGCTGGCGCCCGACCGGTGATCATTGAAGACGGTGCCTTCGTTGGTTCCCGCTGCATTGTGGTGGAAGGTTGCCAGGTGGGGGAGCGAGCGGTGCTGGGTGCCAACGTGGTGCTCACCAAGAGTACATCTATCGTTGACGTCACCGGCCCGGAACCAACCATCACCAAGGGCGAGGTGCCCGCCAATGCGGTGGTCATCCCCGGCACCATGCCGAAGAAATTCCCCGCCGGTGAATTCCAGGTGCCCTGCGCTCTGATCATTGGTCAACGCAAAGCTTCGACGGACTTGAAGACCAGCCTCAACGACACCCTGCGCGAGTTCGCAGTGAGCGTCTAGCTATGGCCAAGGACCTGCAACGGGTGCTGGCGCTTTGCCAGCAGCTTCTGGAGATCGATAGCGTCACTGCTGACGAGACCCGGATTGCGGATGTGTTGCAGCAGCGTCTAGAGGCTCGGCAGCCCCATGCGCTAGTGCGGGCAGGCAACAGCCTCTGTGTGGTGATGCGTGCGCCGGATGAGAGCAAGCCGACGCTGATGTTGGTGGGGCACACGGACACGGTACCCAAGTTTTCGGACAACCCGGTGCGGCGCGAGGGCGACAAGCTGTATGGCCTGGGCGCTTCCGACATGAAGGCCGCCGACGCGGTGTTGCTGGATGCTTTGGAACGCAACAAGGAAGAAGCAGCCAACTGCAACCTGGTGGCAGTGCTCTACGCGCGAGAAGAGGGGCCCTATGTGGACAGCGAGATGCCCTTGATCTATGACGCAGCCAAAGAGTGGTTCGATGCCACGGACCTGGCCATCTGCATGGAGCCCACGGACAACCGCATTGAGCTGGGTTGTCTGGGCACTTCCCATGTTCGGGTGACCTACAAGGGCAAGCGGGCCCATTCGGCCCGACCTTGGCAGGGTGACAACGCTATCCACAAGGCGGCGGGCTTGCTGGATCGACTGGCAAAGTTGGAGCGCAAGGAACACATCTACTTCGGTCTGAGTTTCTACGAAGTGGTGAGTGCGACGATGGTGGAGTACCGCGGTGCGCGCAATGTGGTGCCGGATCAGTTCGTGGTGAACATCAACTACCGCTTTGCACCGGGCCAGGACGAGGCGGCGGTACGCAGTCAGATGGAAGGACTGCTGCAGGGCGAGGCGGAGTTCGAGATCGTTGATTTTTGTCCGGCGGGCAAGGTCTGCGGTGACAATCCATTGCTCAAGCAACTGCAGGATGTGGCGGGGAATCCGGAAGTGGTGGCCAAGCAGGCCTGGACCGATGTGGGGCGCCTATCCAACCTGGGTATCGACGCCATCAACTGGGGGCCGGGCGCAACTTCGCAGGCACACCAGGATGGGGAGTGGGTGTCGGTGCAGGAGATCCAGAAGTCAGTGGAGATTGTGGATCGCTGGTTGTTTGTGGGGCGCTGATCCTTGTCCGGGTTTAGCCGACAACCGACAACCTTCAAGGAGTCATGGTCAGAGGAACCCAGTTGGTGGCCAACTGGAAGGTGTCACAACCAACCCCACAGCCATTTGCGGTGTAGACCAGAGCAGCATGGTTGAAAGATTCCCCAATCCCGACGGCAATGGGGCCAGATGTATTGATGGATGCTGAGGCCTGTCCGCTGGCATTGAGAGTGCTCTTCCAGCCCATTAAAGTGGGAGCGCCTCCGCCCAGCCGGGTGATGCTGTAGGTAAAGGTAAGGAAGGCATCAGGGTTCAGCGGAATGGTGACACCTGGCGCCACGGTCACTCCAGGGCTATTGCCGCTGGCGGCAAAGTTGGTGAAGATCCAATAGTTTGCCAGTGCATTGTCCGCCCCCGCATCAATGTTGATATTTTGGGTGCTAGCCTCGCTCACCGACATTTGATGGACGTCTGCAGTTAATGCGAGCGGGGTGCCTGAATACACAAAGGCCATGCCCTGGTCTATATTTGAGGAAGAGGATTCCGGATCATCCCAGCTGTTTGCACCAACAACGACGTCGGGGATGCCGTCCCCATTCACATCCCCAGCACCACTAACGGATTGGCCATAGTTTGATCTGGATGAACCAGACAAACTAAACAAGATAGTGCCATCAATGCCAGAGACCAATCGCGCACCGGCACTAGGGGTGTCTCCAACCACCACCTCATCGTAGCCATCGGAGTTTATATCCCCAACAAAGTCCACTGAATGGCTTCTAGAAGATGCATTGTCAAGAGCAGTGGTTTGGACAGTGGTGTAAAGATCCCAATAGACGTGTACGGTTCTTTTCAAGGTGCCAACAACAACGTCGGGAACGCCGTCGCCGCTTATGTCTCCGCCACCGCTTACGGAGAGACCGAAAAAGTCATCAAGCTTGGCGCTAGTCATGGTGTGGATGATAGTGCCGCCCTTGCCAGAGTAGACCGTAGCACCGCCATCACGATTTGCAAAAAAGGATGAAGCAGTACCAGCTCTACGTAGATCGCCGATTATGAAGTCAGGCCAGGCATCAAGGTTCACCGAGCCAGCATCACTGACAGAAGTGCCAACCTGTTGATTTTCGGTGGTACCCTTAAATTGATTGGCAGGGTAGATGCTTGTGCCAGTTTTTCCCGAGTACACCATCGCCCTGCCCACGTTCACCAGTAGGTTGACATTGTCATCCCAATCCTGCTCTCCAACGATCAGATCGATGTACCCATCAAGATCCACATCTCCGGCAGTACTTACGGATTGGCCTAATCGTGAGCTATTTTGAGTAGAGGCAAAGGTGTGGAGAATGCTGCCATTGGCGCCAGAGTGCACATAGGCTCTGCCGCCAAAGCCGAGAGGTGCCCCAACAATCAGGTCGGAGGTGCCATCATTGTTCACATCCCCGGCATCGCTCACGGCATAGCCATAGTGATCTTTGGCCAGAAGGGGAGAAGTTAAGGCATGTAGGATTGTTCCGTCCACGCCAGAAACTACTTTCGCAGAGCCTGGGCCTGATGAGCTTGGCGCCCCAGCGATAAAATCAGTGTAGCCATCTTTGTCCACATCCCCGGCATCGCTGACTGAATGGCCGAAATTGCTGTCGGCTACATCATTGAGCAGCCCGCAAATTTGACTCTGAGAATCAACCTGTGGTACCAGTAGAACAAGCGCTGCAAATACAAATAAAGACCTCACCATTATTCCTCCTTTCCGAGTCGGAGTAATGACAGTGCGTTGTCTAAGTTCGCAGCATTTGCCTGAGAATTGAGGCTGAGTTGTTGAGAACGAAGAGCCTCAGCGAAGATTCGCATCTTCCTGACGCTCACCACCATTCACTTGAAAGGCTCGACCAAGATCGCGCCTCTTCTTGAGGAAACCGAAGTGGTAGAACTGAAGAGATCTTAAATGCGCGCTCTTACCCATTACTGGATAACAGGTTACGGTAAACAGAAAATCGCATGTGGGTGGCGTGTTTACGTAAGGATTAGCCGACCTTGGTTCTCGCATTTCGGGCTGAGTACGCAGGGGCATGCCCGAGAACCTGGATGGGACTCGCGCTGGTAATCATTGTTAAGCCTGCGGTGGCCTGTGTTGTGTCTTGCAACACCAGGCGGCCAGGGTCATGAGGAAAGGAGCTGGACCTTCTACCCTGGGAGTCATGCCTGATTCAGGGTGCGGAAAGAAGGTGTTCGCCGGAGCCTTTGTGTTGTGATCCTTAAGGCTAGGACCGGATGATCGGACAAAAAGCAGCGGAGTTTGAGTGCAATAGTAAATTCCGGTGCTCCCCATGTTCAGTTGCTGGGCGGAAGCCCCTTCAAATGGCAAAGCTGGAGCGTAAGGAACACATCTACTTCGGCTTGAGTTTCTATGAAGTGGTGAGTGCGACGATGGTGGAGTACCGGGGCGCGCGCAATGTGGTGCCGGATCAGTTCGTGGTGAACATCAACTACCGCTTTGCGCCGGGCCAGGACGAGCGGCGGTGTGCAGTCAGATGGAAGGACTGCTGCAGGGCGAAGCGGAGTTCGAGATTGTAGACTTCTGTCCCGCGGGCTAGGTCTGCGGTGACAATCCCTTGCTCAAGCAACTGCAAGATGTGGCGGGCAACCTGGAAGTGGTAGCCAAACAAGCCTGGACCGATGTGGGGCCTATCCAACCTGGGTATTGACGCCATCAACTGGGGGCCGGGTGCGACTTCGCAGGCACACCAGGATGGGGAGTGGGTGTCGATCAAGGAGATCCAGAAGTCAGTGGAGATTTTGGATCGTTGGTTGTTTGCGGGATGAAGAGTCCTGAGTTGGACTCTACGCCATCCTGTGATACTCTCCAGCGTGATGAGCCCTGCGAAGTGTCTCGCGATCGTCTTGTTGCTGGTCTTCGGTGTTTACGCCAGGAGTATCTTCAACGATTTCACCTACGACGATCGGCACTATGTGATGGCGCCGGCGGATGGTGGTTTCCCGAACACCATGGTTGCGGAGTGGCAGGGAGTTGGGGCCTATTACACAGCGCATTACGGCAAGGAATCCACATCTCCGGCGCGCAATCTGCGGCCAACGACCGTGATGAGTTTCGCGCTCGTTCACCAGATCAGCGACGGGCCTGCTCTGCAGCATTTCGTGAACATCGGGCTGCATCTGTTGGCGACCTGGTTGATCTATCTGCTCCTGCTTCGTTTTTTTTGTGATACCTGGCCCGCGATTGGGGGTGCGGCGGTGTTCGGCTTGCACGCGCTACGCAGCGATCCAGTCATCTCAATCGTTGGGCGTGGGGAGATTCTTTCCCTCGTGTTTGGTGTGCTCGGATTATTGATGTTCCTCGCCGCAATGAAGAGGACGGGCAAACACCGGCTGTATTTTCTCTGTTGTGTCGGAGTGAGTATCTTCCTCAGCTACGGTGCCAAGGAGAGTGGACTGGCATGGGCTGCGTTCATTCCCCTGTTCGCCCTCGCCTGCCATTGGCGCAACGTAGATCCGGCCGCCAGCATCTGTGGAATTCTCCGACCATGCATGCTGCCTTGGGCTCTTGCTGTGTTGCTGCCGGCGATATTTTTCGGCTGGCTGCTCTATCTGTGCATCCAGAATGTTGACATGTACATCCTGACGGTCAACAACCCCATTGTGCGTGAGGATGCTGTCGTGCGAATCAGTACGGCAGTGATGGTTCTTGGCTATGGTTTGCTGCAGGTCTTGTTCCCATTTTGGCTCTGCGCGGACTACAGCTATAGGACTTTTGAGCTTGTGGAGAGTTTCGGTGATCTGCGCTTTCTGATTCCTGCCCTGATCTTCCTTTTTGGAATTGCCGCAGGGTTGCGTTACGCACACAAGCAGCCCGCCCTGTTTATTGCTGTTGCGCTATTCTTTGGCTTCAGCTTCGCTTCGTCCAACATCGCGGTGCCGGTCGGTAGCATCTACGGTGAACGCTTCATGTACACGCCTGGAGTCGCGTTGTGCTTCATTGTTGCTTGGGCTTTCTCGTGGATTCGCAGATCCAAGTTGGATCGGAAGTGGCGCCTTGGGCTGACCGCCTTCGCCGGAGCATGGCTGGGCATGAGTTGCCTGGTGATTGTTGTGCGCTGTGGTGTTTGGGCCGACGACATGACCCTGTTCGAACACGAGGCGCAATCACAGTCCCAATCGATTCGCATGCAGCTGTCTACAGGAAAGCAATACAATAAGGCTGCAGAGAAGGTGGGGCTTCATACCCCTGAAGGCGCGCAGCTACGCCAACGATGGAAACACTACATTGATCGTGCTCTGGTCATTGATTCGGAAAATCCTTTCACGCTCATTTCTCTCACTTATTACTACGCTCGCGTCGCAGAGGTCATGCGAATGCGAGGGAGCGAGGCGGAAGCGCTACAGGAGGAGTCGAAGGCTGAGGAAGCCTTGCAACGGGCCTTGCGGAGCCCGGGGTATGAAGACTTCTACGGCGAGCGCATTTATCCCGAGCTTGCCAGGTTGGCGGATCTGCGCGGGGATGTGGCAGCACGTCTGCGTTACTGCAAGAAAGCTCTCGAGATCAAGCCTGATTCCTCCAGGTCGTATTTGGATCTTGGCCTTTCCCATGTTGAGTCGGGTGATCAGAAGGCCGCGCTGGAGATCTTCCAACGGGGTCTGCAACGCTACCCGGACTTGTACACCTTGCGTTATGCGGCACTGGAAGCGGCGTCGCGCAGTCGGGACTCACGGGCTTTTCAGGCGCTTCTCCAGGATGGCGAATCCATGTACAAAAATAGTGCGATGCTCTCGGTGTACCGAGCCATACTCCATGTGCAACATCGCCAATTTGCTCAAGCCATCAGCCTGTTCGATGCGGCGATTCCAGCTCTGCAGGGAGCAAAGCAACGTTTGCCGGTGGAATCACTGTACGCCTATCCCTTAAGTCTCTTGGAGTCGCGGCAGGCTGAGCGAGCGAAACAGTTTCTGAACAAACATCTAGATGACGATAGGCTTACGGCAAGTGAGCGCCACAAGATGTTGCAGCTGGCTCAGCGGGTGCGGTGATGGAGGCGCTGCGCCAGGTCTGGGAGATGGAGTTCTCTAAGATGAAAGCGCTTCGCTAAGGCTGGTGCGCAACTGCGCAAGGCGCACTGGTTTTGACAGGAAGCCGTCCATTCCTGATTCATTGCATGCGCGACGATCGTCTTCGAATGCGCTGGCGGTCATCGCAATTACTGGAACATGAAAACCTGACTCTTCCTGGTCCCTTATTGCTCTGGTTGTATCGAGACCATTCATCCCAGGCATATGGAGGTCCATCAGCACCAGATCGAAGCCGTGACCATTCGCCAACAAACTGAGAGCTTCTTCACCGGAGCCCACGGCAGTCATGTCGTGGCCAAGGGCCCCAGCTTGCATCATCGCAACTTTCCTGTTTAGCGGGTTGTCATCCACAAGCAGCAGTTTGCGTTGTTGATCGATCTCGGTGGCAGTTGGACATGGCTCCTTCGCCGTAGCTTCGTGGACTTCAAAGGGAAGCTCAAACCAGAACGTTGAACCCTGATCAACCTTGCTGGATGCAAGTAGCTCGCCACCCATTAGCTGCACCAGTTCACGGCTGATTGAAAGGCCAAGTCCGGTGCCGCCAAAGCGACGGGTGGTCGACGCTTCTGCCTGCTGGAACGGACGGAAGACGTGAATAAGGCGGTCAGGGGCGATACCGATACCAGTATCGGTGACCTCAAAGCGGGCAATGACTTGCTTTGGCCCATTGAAGACTACTTCCGCTGACAAAGTCACAGTGCCAACGTCGGTAAACTTGACCGCGTTTTGCAGCAGATTCAGGAGCACCTGCAGAATCCTGCAAGAATCTCCCGTAACACTCACGTCAAGCCCATCGCCTATTTCCGCGGCAACGGTAACCCCCTTGGTTTCAGCGGTGACTGCAATCATGCGCAGGGCGTCCCCAAGCAGGTTGTGCAGCCAGAAGGTCGACTGCTCAATGTCGAGCATGCCTTCCTCAATTTTCGTCATGTCGAGAACGCCGTTGACCAGTGATAGCAGGGACTCGCTGGCACAATGGATGGTGTTGACCAATTCAGCCTGGTCCGGATCAAGACCATTCAAGTCAAGAAGTTCGGAGCTGCCGATAATCGCGTTCACTGGCGTGCGAATCTCATGGGTCATGTTCGCCAGAAACATGGTCTTGGCGCGGTTTGCGCTGGTCGCGGACTCACGTGCCTGGGAGATCTCAGCGTAGAAGAGTTCCTGCTCGACCAAACCAGCCAGATCTAGAAGCAATTGATGCTCATCGGGCTGAATCTGTCGTGGTTCCGGCGAGATCACGCAAAGCGTGCCGACCTTCTCACCCTCCGGCGAAGTTAGTGGAGCACCGGCATAAAACCTGATTTTAGGACCCCCGGTCACCAGTGGGTTGTCGGCGAAGCGTTTGTCCAAAAATGTGTCTGGAACAACGAAGACGTCTTCGCCGAGAATCGAATGACCGCAGAAGGAAACGTCACGAGGAGTTTCTAGCACGTCTAAACCAATACATGCTTTGAACCATTGGCGGTTTTCGTCAACCAGGCTGACTAACGAGATTGGCACATCAAACACTTGTTGTGCAATCCGTGTGATCCGATCGAATCGATCTTCTGCGGGCGTATCGAGGATGCCAAGACTCCGTAGGCATTGGAGTCTCTGGGCTTCGTTCCTTGGCTTTGGCGGTGTCTTCATGTGTCTACCCTGACCCTATGATCATTAGTTCACCCTTTGTTCGTTAGTTCTTCGGCCAGCAAGACTTAAGAACTGGGGGCCCCACAGCAACTGGCCATGGCATGGCGCAAACCCTTACGTGCACGAGAGAGATGCTAGGGTCTCTTTCTATTGAGCTGCCCCGGTGCGCCCCAACCGGTTCTACTTCAGGTAGTCCTTGGAGTTCAGGAGATGCCGACCACTGCCACGACGAAGTTCTTGCCATAGGTTTTGGCGCACTTCGGGCAGGTCGTATAGAAGAAGTAGACCTTGTCCGTGACCTTTCCGCGATCCTTCGCACTCTGTACGGCCGGCTTGTACCAGCGCGGCACTTCCTTGTAAGGACCTTCAAAAACGGTGGTCAGGAACTCTCCATTGAGCCGCACCATCTCCTGTCCAGAGACCGGATGGCTCACGGCAAACAGGTGCTCTGCTGACCATGCTGAAAGGTCGCGGCTCATTACAATGAAGTTGTTCTCGTCCATGGCGCCGGCATCTTCGATGGCCTTGAAGGTCTTTTTGAAGACCTTCCCCATGTTGAATGGGATGTGAACGATGCTCATTGTCTTGGCGCGGACAAATAGCTTTTCCTGGAAGTGCAGCTCCTGGTCATCCCATCCCTGCGGATTGAAGCGAGGGCAGCATCCGGTGGGATTGTCGGTCATGTCGTAGTTTGGCAACTCGTTGGTTTCCATCTGCATCTCCTGTGACTTCGACGAGCGTGGATTATAACGCAAATAGGTCGAGCGATCCATTTGCTCCTCTCCCTGCTTGGTGCATGATTGACAGCCGCTAGTTCGGCCTGCAGAAGTGCAGGTGAGTTCAAGGGATCAGGAGTTCTAGATGTTTACCGTTGCTGTTCTCGTTGCTGCCAATGTCCTGCCGCTGATCGGCGTGCTTGTCTGGGATTGGACTGTCCTACAGGTTGCAGGGCTCTATTGGTTGGAGAACCTGGCCATCGGCGCCATTACCATCCTCAAGTTCATGTTCTGCACTGCTGGTCTCAGCAAGCCTTCCGAGCATGTGCCCAAGTTGTTCCTTATTCCCTTCTTCGCCCTGCACTACGGCCTGTTCTGCTTTGTGCACGGGGTCTTTATCTCCTTCTTGCTTGGTGGAGAGTCAGGCGGTGTTGCCGAGAATGGTCCGCTGGCATCGCTGCAGGCTATGGCGGACCAGGTGCTGCAACAAGGAGGCCAATGGGCGATATTGGCCCTGGCAGGCAGTCATCTGTTTTCTTTTGCCTACAACTACATTGCCAAGGGTGAGCATCAGCGCATCAGTTTGCGCAATTTGATGATGGCTCCCTACAGTCGCATTGTTGTCCTGCACATGGCCATTCTCTTGGGTGCCTTCGTCGTGATAATTCTGGGCAGCCCCATGTTCTTGCTGCTCATCCTCATTGCCGGCAAGATCGTTTTGGATATCAAGATGCACCGGCGGGAGCATCAGCAGACAACTCCTGCCGTTAGCTGATTGCGGTAGAGACTCTTGGCCGCTGGTTTATTGCCAACTACCCCTGTTCCATGGGCAGGCCGCTGGCTGCCCACTGCGCCATGCCGCCGCTCAGGTTGCGCAGGTCCTTGAAGCCCAGGCTGGCCAGGAACTCACAGGCGGCCACGCTGCGCATGCCGTGTTCGCAGTGCACCAGGTAGGCCAGGTTGGGGTCCAATTCTTCGACCCGCTGTTGCAGCTCCTGCACCGGGATCAGTTTGGATCCCTGCAAACGATAGCTTTGGTATTCGGGCTCGGTGCGCACGTCCAGGATTTGCAGTTCGGACTGTTCTTGGATGACAAGGTGGGCGTCTTCGGGAGATAGGTCTTGGTAGGGCTCGGCCATGGTTGGCAGTCTATGAGCTTGGTGGCTGATTGTCTTGTCTGTTGGCCAAGAAGCGGGATCGGCCAAGACATCTGCCAAGAAAGGCGCCTGCAAGCGTGACGCCGGAAACAAGCAAAATGACTTGGAGATAGGCCCATTCCACCCCCTTGCCTTCGGCGTACACACCGGACATGCAAGTGATATTCATGGTGAGAGTGGGAGTCAGCATTGCGCCGGCGACCCACAGCCACGCTTGCGGTGTCAATGTTGCCAGCACCAAGGCTGCAATGAATGCGAGAGATAGTAGGAGAGTGGCTAAATACCAGTGATCACCAGATATATGGGTGAAGGAATATCCGAACAACATCCCACACAGCGCAACGCCGATGGCAAATGCGATCATCAATTTGATGATGGTCGATTCCATGGGGTTCAGGTTTAACATGGCTTGCACGCCTGCAGTTGGATGCGATGGGGGGCTCAGGTTCTCGGCTGGCAGTGGGTATGATTCTGCATGATACCTTGCCGGTCTGCATTTCCTTGCTGCGTAGGTCTGGCTTAGCTGAAGGCAGGCTCAAGGGAGGGGAATGGTGCAGCCGGGAGGTAGTGGGGAGTCGGGAAAATGCGGGCTTAGAGCGGTGGCTGGGTTGTGGAGATGGGGGCGGAGTGGTGAAATGTCCTGGTGCAGCGGTGTCACCTACCGTTTGTCGGCAGAAGCCTTCAATTAGGTCCTTCTGTCCGTCCATGTCCGAGCCCGTGTTCAAGTCAACAGGAGAAACCATGTCCCGAATTCTCACCATTGCGGCTGCCGCCGCTCTTTGTGTCAGTGGCCTATCTTCGCAGGACCGCATCATTCAGCTCACCTCGGCGCCGGCCTTGGGCAACACCCTCAAGTTGGAGATGCGGGTTCCTGCTTCCTCTATCGGCAATACCTTTTTTCTGGTGGCGGGAGCGCACACGGATCAGGTGACTCAGTTCCCAGCAGCAACAGGCATCCTTGGCGACTTCTTCCTCGATTCCAATTTGATCGTTGTGCGAATCCAGGGACCCTTGCAGGCCAGCAACGTGCTGCCCTTCTTGATGCCCACAGATTTGGCGCTTCTGGGCATCATCGTCGACATTCAGTTTGGCGACGCCACCGCCACAACTGTGACCCTGTCGGACAACGAGGTAGTGGCCACCATCGTCAGCGGTATCGGTGCTACCATGGTTGGGTCGGGCAGCACCACCGCCAGCATCGGTCGCAGCCTGCAAGGGGTGGTTGATTTAAACATGGGCGACCCCTTGGCCCTCACTCCCAAGAACTGGGATACCAACAAGAAGCTGCATACCGTGGGGCCCCGGGGTTGGGTGCAGGGTTACAACGCCGGCACCTGGTCTGACTTTCGGGTGGACATGAACATCCACAAACAGGACCGGGTCATGCAGGACTGCCGGGATAGTCTGATTCCGGTTATCGCTCTGCCCAATGGTCGCAACTTTTTGCTGGTGAATGATGCCGCCAGCACCAAGGACTACACTGCCTTGACCATCGACCGGGGCTTGGGCACGATCACTGAGTTGACCGGTAGCACGGCTACTACCAGCAGCACCAGCAGTTCCGACCCTGGTAATACCTACGATGATTGGTGGGCCTTCAGCGCTGACGGGAGTGTGGCCATCGGTGTCCTGGACTATGCCTCCACCTCTGCTGGTCCCAGCGACAAGGTCGTGATGATGCAAACCGACAACAGCAATTGGCCGTCGACCTTCTCCGCCACCCTGGATATCACTCCTGCCGGCGTGGTGTCTACCACCTGGGGCGGCGGCAAGATCATCGTCGCCAACCAGGTAGTGTTCGTCTACAACTCAAGTGGTGCTCTCTACTGGGCACCATTGAACGGTTCTGCCATCCTGGCGCCAGTTACCCTGCCAACCACAGGTACGGGTCAGGCCATCAGCTTCATGCAGCCTCGTAGCTACCGGGTTTCCGCCGACGGCAGCACCGTGGCCCTGCCAGTGGGCACCAGCACCTCAGCGAATCATGACCTGATTGCCATTCGCAACATTGACAACACGGGGACTTTCTCGGTGAGCACATCACCGCCTTTGCTGTGAGCACTAAATTGGAATACCAATTTGGTGAAGACCGGGAGACGGGCACTACCTTCAACGCCGTCTTGGACAGTACTGCCACCAAGATTGCCTGCATCGGTGGGAGTGGCGGTACCACCACTCCCAATGTGTTGTGCGCTCATCATGATTCATAACCGTGAAGTGAAAGTCTTCTCTAGACCCTTGCAGGGGGAACTTGAACCCGAAGGCAACTGCGTCACCGCGAGGTGGGGTGGGAAGGAAGCCCTAGGAGTCTGCCCCACGGAAAGTCAACTTAGCGTCACCTCGGTGGCCGCTGGATAAAATCATTAGTGGGGCTGTGAAAATCCAGATCGACGGATTCTGCATGGATTTTGGGCCTGGGGCCACGTTGACGATTTTCAGGGTCAGATCAGTGCTTCTTGGCCTGTAATGGCCCAATTTCCTTGGCTTTCATAGCGCCAGCTTCCCGTGCAGCCTTCTCAAGTTGGTTGCAAGACAGATTAGGTCCCACTCACCACTCACCTTTGCTATGCCTCGCATGCTGAAGGACCGAAAGCCGCTCACGTTTTTGATCCAGCCAAAGACCGGCTCAACGATGTGTTTGCGTTTTCGGTACCAGCCCCGCCCACGGTTGGTTCCCAGCTTCCGTTTCATTCGCGCAGTAGCTTGGAGATCTGGACTGGTCTTCGGTCGTTTCTTTCCTTCCTTGCCAACTGAAACCAAACCGTCAATCTGGGCGTTTTCGAGATGCTTGAAGTTTTCCTCGCTGCGATAGCCTGCGTCCGCAAGCAGGCGCTCTATCGGCTTGCCTGAGTTCTCCATCGCTTTCTCGGCCATTGGAAGAAGCTGGTCATTATCAGCAGCGTTGTTTGTTACTCCATTGGCGATGATCAGCTGCTCAGTATTGTCGACAGCAATCTGAGCGTTGTAGCATTGCTCGAATCCATTCGAGGCTTTCATGATCCGACTATCGGGGTCCGTGAAGTTCTCCTGATCCTTTGGCCGTGGCTTGCCCTTGGGATGTTTCCGGTGGGGAGTCATCCGAAGCTCGCGACCTTCTTCCTTGGCCTTGCTGGCCTTCTTCTCGTCCTTTTGCTTGTCCTCCTCGGCCTTGCGTCTCTCCAATCGCTTCTTTGCCTCCTGGATAGCCTTCAGGCGGCTTTCCCGGTTTGAAAGTTCATCAGGGAGCTCGTCACCCCGAAAGTCAGGACCGAAGAGATCGTCCTCTTCCTTGTCGATTCCCTTAGCCATCTCGGTGATCCTGCGGATCTCGGCACGCAGTCGTTTCTCTTCGGACTTCATTCGCGAGTAGCTCATTGCCTTTCGCTTGCTGGCGTTCGCCTTCACTTTGCTGCCATCCACTGCCACGGTGCCGAGCTTGACCAAGCCAGCCTCAGAAGCGAGCTGTACGATCTGGACAAAGAAGCTCTCGAACAAATCGACATGCTCCGCCCGAAAACGACAGATTGTGCGGTGGTCCGGCATTTGATTAGCTGCCAACACCCGGAAAGGCACGCTTTCTTCGAGGTGCTTGGAGATCTTGCGGGAGGAGAAGACCCCTGTGCAATACGAGTAGATCAAGACCCTCAACATCATCCGTGGATCGTAAGGCAATTCACCACTCCCGCAGATGCGGTAGCGGTCGAAGAGGCCATTCGTGTCCAACGAACCGACCGCGTCGTGAATGTACCACGCAAGATGATCTTGTGGCAGCCAGTCACGGATGGACGGAGGTAGGAGGTACTGCTGGTTTAGATCTTGACCCTTTTTGAATCGCGCCATGCCTTCAATACGTACAAGGATGGGCCAGGGGCTTAACCTTTTTTCCGATTTCGAGGGCGATCGGAGGCCGGATTCCTCCTCATCCCGTGGGGCAGACTCCTAGGGGAAGCTATGTCCCGAGGAACACGAATCGCATTAGGCCAAGGCGTCTGGGTGAGTCTGCAACACAAGACGAAACCCAATACCTGCTCGGAAGGCGTAGTGGTAGATGCGGCGGGAGTGGAGCGAAGGTTATGGATCTTACCTGAGGAGATCTGTCGTTTTGTCCCGAAGGGACTACCGGGCCGGCAACGGTCCGGGATGGAGCGGCAGAAGTCAGCAGAGGCCATAGTAGATCGTGCGCATCGATCGAAGGGCCGAACAGATCGTCAAGGCGACGGCCCGGAGACTCGGAGTTAGTGGTGCAGCAGAAGCTTTTACCTTTTGGAGAAGGCCGGGATGGAGTCAGCGGGCGGTACCCGTTATGGCCATCCTCGGTGCAGCAAGCTATTCCGGCGTTGAAGGAATCCGAAGCCGCAAGATCGCCATTGTTGGAAGAAGTGATGCGCAAGGAGACCTTGGAGGCGGCCTGGAAACGGGTCAAGGCCAACAAGGGAGCGCCGGGAGTGGATGGGTTAACCATCAAAGGCTTTCCGGCATGGTTCCGTGAGCATGGTGGCCAAGTGGCCATTGCGCTCATGGAGGGGACGTATGAACCGGCACCGGTGCGGCGGGTAGATATCCCAAAGCCAAGTGGCGGTACGCGGACCCTTGGAGTCCCAACGGTGCTGGATCGGGTGATCCAGCAAGCAATCGCTATTGTGCTAACTCCGATATTTGACCCGACGTTCTCGGAATCGAGCCATGGTTTTCGACCCGGCCGCAGCGCGCATAACGCGGTGAAGCAGGCAAGAAGCTACGTAGCCGAAGGCTACCGGTGGGTCGTGGATATGGATCTGTCGAAGTTTTTCGACCGAGTCAACCACGACATCCTCATGGAGCGACTCTCACGCCGGATTGAAGACAAGGCGTTGTTGCGACTGATCCGTCGATACCTATCGGCGGGGATGATGAGCAATGGCGTTATCGCGCAGAGGCACGAAGGCACACCGCAAGGTGGGCCACTCTCACCCTTGCTCTCCAACGTCTTGCTCGATGAGTGGGACAAGGAACTTGAGCGCCGGGGTCACCGCTTTGTCCGATACGCCGACGACTGCAACATCTATGTGCGGTCAAGGGTAGCAGGGGAACGCGTCATGGCCTCGTGCAGGAAATTCCTGGAGAGACGCCTTCGTTTGAAGGTAAACGAGGAAAAGAGTGCGGTTGCCAGACCCTGGACACGGAAGTTTCTGGGCCACAGCGTAACGAACGGCTTGAAACCGAAGCTGCGACTTGCCCCCCAATCCACCAAACGGATGAGGGATCGAGTGCGTGAGCTGACGCGACGACATCGTGGCATCTCATTGCAGCAGATGGTGACTGAGCTGAACCGCTACCTGCGGGGATGGCTTGGTTATTTCCAGCTTATCGAAACGCCAACCGTCCTGATACCGCTCGAGAGTTGGATCCATCGCCGTCTCCGAAGCTTCCTCCTGAAGCAATGGAGCACCGGCAGTGGTCGCCGCCGAGCCCTCCGGCGTCTAGGCGTGGACGACGCGCGGAAGATCTCCGGGTCCCGTAAGGGAACTTGGAGGTTATCCCGATCGCAACAGATCCACGCTGGACTCCCGAACCAGTACTTTGCAGATCAAGGCCTCCTGAATCTTTCACAACAATGGCAACACTTTGTCAAGTCGAACTGAACCGCCCGGTGCGGACCCGCATGCCGGGTGGTGTGGGAGGGGGGAGCCCGCGAGGGCCCTCCCTATCCCGATCTACGTGGTCAATACGGATGGCAGCCAGGCAGGTGCAGTGACGCCGGTGGCTGGTTTCCCCGGCGGTACCAACTGGTTTGGTACGCCGCATTTCCTGCCCAACAACGAGATTCTGGTGTTTGCCGGCACTGGTTCGACAGCCCTGGATCTCTACAAAGTCAGTGCCAACCTGTCCACCGTGGTGAACCTCACCAACGTGGGCAACATCAACGTCAAGTGGAGCATGGTGTCGGACAACGGTCAGAACTTCTACTTTGCGCGGGACTTCACCAACAGTAGTACCAGCAATGCCCTGGATCTGATCTGCGTGAATGCCAGCGGTGCGCTGGTGGACATCACCGGCTCCGAGTTCTCCTCCGGCACAGCACCCAGCCTGGAACTGGAGGCCTTCGTCTACAGGAATGAGCCACGCTCGGCTCCCAATGCCAGTGGTGAGGTCTACTTCATCGGTCGCCCGGTGCGGGCGGGGGGGCTCTTCTTTGATGAGAACGTCTACAAGTTCAATATGGAACTGGGTACCCAGGCGGTTGCGGTAACCAATTACGCCGGCCTCGGAGCCAGTACCAGCGCAGTCAAGGATCTGGAGAGCTTGAACGTGCTCAGCGATGGATCGGTGGTCTATTCGGTGGGTACTGGCACTCTCTCCATTGCCAACCAGCAGGCGTTGACCTTCCTGTCCAGTGCCCCCGCCTCACAGCCCTTCGCCATCGGCGAATTTGCCGTTGGCACCTACGTGGTGGATGGCACGGTGCGGGTCATGGATACGCGGAGAGCCGCGGTGTGGGTGCAAAGCACCAGTTCTCTTGGCTCCAGCAAGGCTCAGGCCTACTACGCCAGCTTGGATAGTTCCATGCATGGTCACCCCCTGTTGTTGACTCCCATCCCACCGGCGGTTGGTAGTACGGGTTTGGTCATAGCTCTGGCTATTGACTGAGGCCGCAGTGTTTACCTAATGGGCCTAACTCAGCGCCTTCCAATGTACACATGTCTTTTTCCTTGGCGGTCTGCATCATGACTTACATACATGTACACGTATGGTATTGAGGTGCTTTCTTGCTGCCAGGCAACATAGTCCTTTACCCCAGGTTTGAACCAAGTGATGCCTTCTTGGAAGGAGTCCAGGGCTCCCCGGTCATAAAATCGATCCCGCATGCCCCAGTAGATCTTTTGTTCTTCCACCCATGAATGGGGCGCCAACAGCTCCAATGCCCACCTTGGCATTTGCGGAAAAATATAGCGACCAACGGCCCACCACTTTGCGGTGTAGGAAACATAGACGCAGTTGATCAGCTCCACGTCATCAGGCACCTCGGCGCGAAAGACGGTTTTATAGACATTCTTGTTGTTGCCTGGGTGTTCTGCCCGGTGCTTGTTGACACCGCAGGAGCAGAGCAGGCTGATCAACAGGAAGGTCAGAATTCTAGTCTTTGTGCCAAGTGCCATAATTACCTCTCCTTATCTTGGTCCAATTTAGCCTCAACGGCCCCGGGAGTCATGAAAGCTTGGCTGGACAGCGCCTTCGCTATAGCGTACATCCTAGCCATGCACGATCCCTCGCAACAGATTGGTGAGAACATCAAGCTTCGCCGCCGCAACCTGGGCATGACCCTGGATGGCCTGGCTGGCAAGTCCGGCGTTAGCAGCACCATGATCTCCGAAGTGGAACGCGGCTTGAAGAACCCCACGGTCCGCGTCGCCTACAATGTGGCTCGGGCCCTGAGTTGTACCCTCACTGATCTTCTGGGCGAGCAGCCAGCGCTGCCTTTAACTGTGGAGCGGGTCAACGAGCGCCCTGCCATGGTGGATCCGGAAACCGGCTTGGAACGGCGGGTGTTGTCCCATCCATTCCTGGAACGGAGCATTGAGCACCTGCATTACACCTTGCCGCCGCAGCAGAGTACCGGTTCCCTGGCCCCCAACCGCCACGGTGTCTTGGAGTGTCTGGTGGTGCTGAGCGGGCGCCTGCATTTCCAGATCAATGGCGAAGAGATTGTCTTGGGTCCTCAGGATTCCGTCACCCATGGTCCTGCCACCGTGGAGTACTGCAACAAGGGTCGGCGGCCCTGCCAGTACATGGTGCTGTTGGATTCCAGCAAGGCCAGCGGTGCGACGAGCCACGGGGTGAAGGTCAAAAGAAAGAGGAAGGCGGTTCGGAAGAAGGCCTAGCAGGCCACCTCTCGCATCTCCAGCGCCGCCAAGTGCAATTTGACGCTTTGTGTCTTGCTCAAACGCAGCTCCGTTTCCACTGCATGTTCGTTGCTGTTGTAGACCAGCAGTCGATCCTGGAAGCGAGCCACTCGTACTCCGTCCCGGCGGGGTGCTTGTTGCACCGAGCCCTGGGCAGCCATCGCATGGATGATGGCGCAGAGGGATGGCAGGTCCTTGCTGGGGGCGTGGATGATGGCGCCCTTGCCCATGGGCTCACTGCAGTGTTGTCGCAGGGCATGCAGATTCACCTCTCCATGCAGCTCGGCTTTGTTATCCCTTCCACCAGCACCGGCCTGCTGCAGGTTGACCTGTCTTAGCAACAGACCCAGATGACGTTGGTCTGGGCTCTCACCATGCTGGGAGGGTTGGAAGGTTTGCCCTTGGAATTGCAGGTGCAGGACCTGTGAGTCGCCCAGGATTTTCGGCCCCAGTTCCAACTGGATGCTTTGCGCGCCCTGTTTCTGCAGACGCTGCACCTGGCTGCCATTGATTGCCAGGCTCCAGCTGTCCGCCTGCAACAGCGGATGCACATAGAGGGAAATCTGTAACTGCCATGGTCCCTGCTCCGGGTTCACCGGCAGGCGCAGCCCACATTGGCTACCGGTCCAGCGGCAGCGGGTCTTGGGGTCACCGTCGGGGAAGAAGGTTTCGGACAATTCCATGCCCTGGTATTCGCCGCTGTGCCACCACTCTTCCCCATGGTCGAAGCCTACCTGCATCTGTTTGCTGCCGCTGCCCTGCCATTGCAGGACCGCATCCATGATCTCTGGGCTGGCCTGCAGATCCGGCAGGACCACCATGCCGCCGCTGGCGGCAAAGGCGCGCAGCTTGTCCCAGCTGGCCTTGCGCAGGGGGCGCGGGTCCGGCAGCACCAGGACCTGATAGTTGGCCAAAGCCCCATCTTCCTGCAGCAGATGTTCGTCCAGGATTTCGTAGTCCAGCAGATCCCTGAGTGGATCGCCCAGCGCCAACAAACCTTGAGGGATGGACAGGTCCGGCTGCATGGCCTGTTGGCTGCTGTTGAACAGCAGGGCTACTTCCACTTGTGGCGCTTCGCCGCGCAGGAAAGGCATGCGTTGCAGGTAGTCCTGCTCATGGGCATGGAAGCTGTGAAAGAATTCAAAGAAGGCCTGGGCACCGTCGGCGGCGTCTTCGAACAGGCGATCACAGGCTTGTTTCCGGCTCAGCTCACTCAGACCTTCAGCGAAGTAGGGGACTTGCAGAATGCGGCAAAGGGTTTGGATGCGCTTGTGGTGATGCACCGGCAGGCTGCCATGGGTAGACCAGATCTGCAGCTGGTGCTTTTGTGCCAATTGACTAAGAGCATGATAGTCCTGGCCATACATGGCTCGCTCGCCGCCGTAACCCAACTTCATGCCCAGCGGAATGTCAGGGAAACTGGTTTTGGCGTCACCGATGCATTGCTCCATGAAGGTGAGAACCTGGAGCTTGTACCAGTCCACAAAGTCCTGCCGGTAGATGGCGTTGGCCTTGGCAGATGCCGGGTTGCTGAGGGGCCGCAGGCTTTGCAGGTCTGGATGCGTTGTGCCCCAGGCCTTGTTCAGGGCCTCCAGGCTGCCGTGCTTTTGTAGCATGCTGTGCTGGAAGGACTGCAGGGCGTAGTCATCGGCGCACCAGTAACCTTCGTGGCAGTGCTGGAATTCTTCCGGGCATGCAAGCACCCAGGCACCCATGCCGGTGGGGTAGCCGACTTCGCCGTAGTCGCAGGGCATGGCCAGGGTGATGCCGTCGATGCCAGCTCCCAGGCCTTCTTGCACCAGGGCAAAGAAATGCTGCATGAGTTGCCGGGTCTGGGGTGCAAAGATCGAAGGAGACTGGGTGGCTTGCCCGTGTTCCAGACAGCGAAAGGGAACGAAACGGTTGTCCTGGTACATCCACCGCGGCAGGGCATGCATCCAGAGATAGGCTTGGTACTGCAGGCCGGCGTCCTTTGCTACTTGCTGATGATGCAAGTAGAGAGAGAAGTCCGGCTTGCTTTCTATTGCTTCAATCTGCGACCAGCCTATGTAGTCCTCGACGGCGGTGACTCCCAGGTCTGCAAGGCGGCGCAGTTGATCCAACAAGGGATCGCGGTCCGCTGCCTGTCCCTTGGTCTGGCGGATCATGGCCCGCGCACCCAGATTGCCAATGATGATGGGGACTTTGGCTTGCAAGGTGCTCAATGCCCAACTCAGTCCAAGTGGCCCAGGCTGCTATCGCCCATCTCCATGCCGGCGGGGAAGTATTCCTGCCAGCGTCGCATCACCAGGCTGTTGGTGTCCGGATCGGCAAAGAGTTCCTTGGGATAGGTGGGTTTGATGCGGGCATCGATGACGATGGGGCCTTCATACACCAACTGATTGCGCACCACCCGACTGCGTTGGGCGTGGATGTCGGCGGCGGGTTCGAAGCGGGTGAAGGTGGTCCAGAGAAAATTGATGTCGCTGCGGCCGGTTCGCTCCACGTCGTCCACCAACACAACCAGGGGCCATGCTTCCAGGGCCTCTGCCTGGCTGAGACGGCGGGCGGCCAGGGGTTCGGTTTCGTAGGTTGGGCCGGAGACCAGCAGGCAACCACCGCAGTAGACCTGGGCTTCCTCGAATCCCTGGGGCAGTTGGCCGGTGAAGTCAAAGGAGAGTTCGCGCACTGGTTTGCCCAAGCCCAACAGCACGCCCTTGCTACCTTCGTTCACCGTCGGGCCGCAGTAGTCCAGGGAGTCCATGGACAGGTTGCCGAACACATACAGGTCGGTTTCCAGGTTGGTGCGTTCCAGCACGTGCTCCAGGGTGCCTTTGAAGTCCCGCAGGTCGATGAGTTGATCGGTGATGAGCAGGAACTTGGTGAGGGACAACTGACCTTCACCCAGGATGCGGAAGGCGGTGGCCATGGCTTCGCGCTTGTAGCGCTCGTCTACAACAGCAGCGGCCAGACTGTGGTAACCGGTTTCGCCATAGGACCAGAGTTGCTTCACCGTGGGCATGGCCAGGGAGATGAAGGGCGTCAGCAGTTCTTGCAGGTAGTCACCCAGGAAGAAGTCTTCCTGCCGGGGTTTGCCCACCACGGTGGCGGGGAAGATGGGGTTCTTGCGCCGCAGGAGTCCCCTGACGTTGAACAGGGGATAGTCGTGTTGCAGGGAGTAGTAGCCGTAGTGATCACCGAAGGGGCCTTCCGGATGGGTGAGCAGCGGATCCACATCGCCCACCAGCACGAACTCCGCAGCGGCGGCGGCGGGAATGGGGCCCAGGGGGTTTTCCGCCATGGGCAGGCGACTGCCCATGAGTAGAGATGCCAGCAGGAGTTCCGGCACGTTCTCCGGCAGCGGAGCGATGGCTGAAAGGATCAGTGCAGGCGGGCCACCCACATTCACGTTCACCGGCATGCTTCGTTCCAGGCGATCATGCGCCGCCAGATGAAAGCCACCGCCCTTGCCGATCTGCATGTGCATGCCGCACTGGTGGTCGTTGAAGCGCTGGATGCGATACATTCCTAGGTTGGAGCCCAGGCCCAGAGGGTGTTCGGTGTGCACCAGGGGTAGGGTGATGAAGGGACCACCGTCTTCTGGCCAGGTGCGCAGCAGGGGTAGGCGACCAAGGGCGGGCGGTTGTTCCACCACGGCGGTGACCGGCCCCTTCTTTTGCAGTCGTGGTCCCAACTTGCGCAGGCTGTTGAACAGGTCGCGGTTTTCCCAGAGTTTGCCCAGGCTGGGTGGGAAGCATTCTTGCGGCAGCTTCACCAGGCGCTGGATCAAAGCTTCCGGTCGAGGTCCAAAGGCCAGTTCCACCCGACGTTGGGTGCCGAACAAGTTGGTCACCACCGGCCAGGGAGAACCTTTGATGTTTTTGAACAACAATGCCGGTCCACCAGCCGCAATGACCCGACGGTGAATCTCTGCTACCTCCAGGTCTGGGTTCACCTGGGCGTCAATCTCCACCAACTGGTTTTCCTTACGCAGTACCTTGAGCAGGCTGCGCAGGTCCATCAGGGAAGTTGGTTTGGGGAGCGGTTGGCGCATGGCGTCTAGGATTTACAAAAGGGCAGCAACCATCGAGCAACTCGCGCACTGGCGCCGGGATTTCCCATTTTCTGGCGCAACATGGCCAGGTCTTGCAGGCATTGCTGGCGTTGGGGTGTATCGGCCAGGAGTTGTCGGACGGATTGTTCCACTTCTTGCCATGCTTCGGAATGGCGAAAACAAAATTCGGGCACCACCTCCCTGCCAGCGATCAGATTGGCTGAGGCGATGAAGGGGACGCTCAGGTAAGTATGGTAAAAGTGCTCGGCAATCCAACCATCAAGCTTGTAGATCACCACAGTGGGGGTGCCGCTGAGGCAGGCTTCCAGGGAGCCGGTGCCTGATTTGGCCAGAATCAATCGGGCGGCGCGAAAACAGGGCTGCAGGCTGCCCAGGTGGAACTGCACGAAATCAGCCTGTTGCTCTTGCAGGATCTGCTGGATCAGGGCTTGCTTGCGAGGGTCCGTATGCGGCAGCACCACCTGTAGCGTAGGCTGGTCCTGCCTTAGGCGGCGAGCCAGGTCGAGCATGTCCGGCAACAGCAGGCGGATTTCTTTGCTGCGACTGCCAGGCATCAGGCAGAGGGTGGGGGCGGAATCTAGTTGGCCAGCCATCTCTGGGCCTGTCTGCTTCTCTTCCTCTGCATCCAGTAGTGGATGGCCTACGTATTCACAGGGGATGCCTTCGTTGGCAAAAAACCAGGATTCAAAGGGCAGGATGGCCAGGCTGGCATCCACGCAGCGGCGATATCGACGCATGCGCCAGGGACCCCAGGCCCAGTACTGGGGAGCAATGTAGTGGATCACCGGAATGCCACGGCGACGGGCGGCGGCGGCCATGACCATGTGCAGGCCGGGGTAGTCCAGCAGCACCACCAGGTCCGGTGGGGTGTCCCGCAGGAAGCGAAGGTAGCAAGCGATTGCTTTGATCAGGAAGGGCAGGCTCTTGAAGACGCCGGCCAGGCCCATGACCGTGCGGTCGCTCAAGGGGTAGCGCAGGTCGGCGCCGGCAGCGCTCATGGCCGGGCCACCAAAGCAGGACCAGCGAGCCTGACCGCCCTGGGCAGCCACCGCATCCATGAGTTTGATGGCGTGGCTTTCGCCGGAGGTCTCGCCGGCGGAGATGAAGATGTGACCACCGCCCAGGCGTCGACCAGCCAGAAAATCCGGCAGGGTGTCGTGAGTTTGTTTGCTCTGCGCCGCTTGCAGCATGGCTGCCCCTTGTTCTCGCCAATAGCGTCGTCTGGGCCGGTAGGCCAGCAGGCGGATTGGCGCGATCAGGGCTCGGACAATCTCGCAGACCATGATCCAGCTTACTTGCAGAGCAATCATCAGGGAGTTGCCCTCCGGAACAAGAAGTCAGCCAGGGCATAGAGGGCGGCGGCAGCAATGCAGAGCCAGATGCCTTGTTCCCAGAACAACCCTCCCAAGTTTACGTTGCCCAGCATGACACGAGCATAGGTGTCGAAGTCGGACAGTTGCAAGATGCTGAAGGTGCGAACTGTCTGCACGAAGTAAATGGCCAGGTTGGCGATGACAAATAGTCCGACGGTGGCGGCGGCATGCATCTGGCTGCGAAAGATCACCGAGCACAGGGTGGTCAAGGCAAGCATGCCCAGAACAAAGAGGGAACTATGAAAGGCTCCCAGGCTCAGGTTGGCAAAGGACAGGGAAAAACCCATGTAAGAACTCAGGAGAATGGTGCTCCAGGACGTGAGGAAGATGGGGATGGTCAGAGCCAGGCCGGTGACCCAGAATTTGGACCAGAGAATGCGTGAGCGGGAAATCGGTCGCGCCAAGAGAAACTCCAGAGTGTGATTCTCCCGTTCACGGGCAACCAGACAGGTGCCCAGCAGAACAGCGAAGGCGATACCACAGAAGTTGATGGCGCGGAAAAATAGCTGAATGGCCATGAAATAGGCAAAGGCCTTCTGCTCTACAGGGTTGCGTAGACCCTCTACCGCTCCGGGCAAGAACTTGCCCAAGGCGACAAACAGGCTGGATGTCTGAAAGTCATGATAGAGGTCTTCCCAAAGCAGAATCGGTGGCAGCATCAGCAAGTGCATGACCACCAGATAGATCAAGATGAGCAGACGGGTCTCTCGCCAGGTCTTGGCTACGATCATGGGGATGCCTCCCCGCCGGCCAGCGCTTGATAGAGTTCTTCCAGGCGCACAGAGCCAAACTCCACTGCCTTGACTTGTTCCGCTGGAAGTTGGGCCAGCCATTGCAATGGGGCCTGGTCGACGCTGACTTGCAGGCTGCCGTCAGCGTGTTCATGCAGCAATGTTGCTCCGGCGGGCAATGGATTCTTGCCCAGCAGACGCAGGCGAATTTGTTGTCGTAGCTTGTCTCTGGCCGCATCCACCTTGGCTTCCGGCAGGATGCGTCCCTGCATGAGGAACAACAGGCGCTGACTCACTGCCTCGATTTCTCGCAAGTGGTGGGAACTCAGCAAGATGGTTTTGTTGCTTTGTTGCAAGCTGTGCAGCACGTCACGCAGGAAGAAGCGGGTGGGAGCATCCAATGCGCGGTCTGGTTCGTCCAGAATGTAGAGGTCCACATCCGGTGTCAGGGTAGCAACCAAGGCCAGCTTTTGTTTCATGCCGGCGGAGTAGTGCCGCAGACGGCGGTGCAGGGGCAGCTCGAATGCGTCCAGCAGGCGCTGCTGGAGTTCGGGTTGTTGCCGGGGATAGAAGCTGGCAGCGAAGCGCAGGAAGTCACGTCCTCGCATGCCATGGTAGATGCTGGTTTCCCCCGGCAGGTAGCTGCAGTTCTTGCGGATATCCACCGCCCTTTGCGAGGGATCCAGGCCACCGATCAGGACCTGGCCGGCGCTGCGCCGAATCAGTCCCACCAGAATACGCAGGCAGGTGGTCTTGCCGGTGCCATTGGGGCCGACCAGGCCTACGGTTTCGCCGCGATCCAAGTGGAAGGATACCTTTTCCAGCACGGGTCTTGGGCCAAAGTGCATTTGTAGGTCGCGACACTGGATCATGTGGAAACCTGCAGGAAGTTTTGCAGCAGCAAGCTACCTAGCGGAGTGCGGAAAGATTCTGGATGGAATTGGAGCCCGAAGGTGGGGTGGCTCTGGTGTTGCAGGGCCATGCACAGACCTTCCTTTGACCAGGCCGTGGTCTTCAGGCTGCTGGGCAGAGAGGCCTCCACCACCAGGGAATGGTAGCGGCAGGCGGTCAATGGATTGGGCAGGTTGGCAAACAGGGCTTGCTGGTCGTGTTGGATGGGCCATGGTTTACCATGGCAGGGGGCCGAGCGCTGGATGGTCGCGCCATAAGCCTGAGCAATGGCCTGATGCCCCAGGCAGACGCCCAGGATGGGCAGTGAGCCTGAGAGTTCTTGCACCGCTTGCACGCAGATGCCCGCATTCTCCGGCCGACCGGGCCCGGGGGAGAGCACCAATGCCTGGGGGCCCAGGTCGGAGATCTCAGGCAGGCTGATTTGATCACTGCGCCGCACCTCGACTTCTTTCCCCAGCACCATGAAGGCTTGGGCCAGATTCCAGACGAAGGAGTCCTTGTTGTCTAGAATGAGGATGGGGCGCCTGGGTTGAGCTTCGCTTGCCACGGTGAGTGAGTGATACCTCCTGGCCAATACCAAACCAAGTACTGGATCAAAGGAGGGTTCCCCTCCATGCTCTGAGCAGCCCATGAAGAACATCCTGATTGTTGGCATGGGGGAGGTGGGATTCCACCTGGCCCAAGTGCTTTCCACGGAAGGTCACACTGTGACGGTGGTGGATGAAGACCCGCAGAAGATGCGCCGGGTAGGCGAAGCTCTGGACGTCAAGGCCGTGGTGGGGGACGGTTCCCATCCGGACATCCTGGATCAAGCTGATGCCCATGCTGCGGATGTCCTGCTTGCCGTGTCCAATAGTGACAAGGTGAACATGCTGACCTGCCTGTTCGGCAAGCGCATGGGAGCCAAGACCACGGTGCTGCGATTGAAGGACACCACACCCCTGCGGGGCAATCCCACCTTCTTCCGCAAGAACCTGATGTTTGATCTGCTGCTGTCCTTGGAGGATTTGGCCGCCGAGGAAATTGTCAAGACCATCCGCCAGAATCAGGCAGTGGGAGTGGAGAGTTTTGCCGAAGGCAAGATCCAACTGCGTCGCCTGCGCATGCACGATGACTCGGCCTTGTTGGGCAAGACCTTCAAGGAATTGAAGATTCCCCAGGGAGTCTTGATTGCTGCCATTGATCGCAACCACGATGTGATCATTCCCGGTGGTGATGACATGCTGTTGCCGGGAGATCTGGCCATGGTGCTGGGTGAACCCAAAACTCTGGGTGCCTTTGAAAAGAAGACCGGAGCCAAGACCACCTACTTGCGTGATGTATTGCTCTGTGGTTCTTCTGGCATCGTCGTGCAGGTCAGCAAGGCACTCAAACGCTTGCATGTGAAGACCCGGATCATTGTGGGGGATCGTAGCGATGCTCTCAGGCTGAGCGAGCAGTTGGATGGCGCGGTGGTCCTGCATGGCAATAGCACCGACCTTTCCCTGCTACAAGAAGAGCATGTAGCGGATGCGGATGCCTTCTTGGGACTGTCCAATGAGGATGAGAAGAATCTGATGTCCTGCCAGCTGGCCAAGAGCTTGCAGGCAAAGCGCACCGTGGCTCTGGTGCAAAAACCAGACTACGTCTCCATCTACGAACAGTTGGGCATCGACGTGGCGGTTTCGCCGCGCTTGATTTGCGCCGATCGTATTCTCTCTTTCATCCGGAGCGAGAGCGTGAGCACCATCGCTACCATTGAGGAGGGCAAGGCAGTGGTGTTGGAGTTGGAGGTCAAGCCCGGTAGCAAGGTGGTAGGCAAGACCCTGGCCAAGGCCGGCTTCCCCAAGGGCTGTGTTGTGGGAGCCATTGCCCGAGAAGACGGTGAGGTCTTGATACCCCGGGGCGAAGACAAGATTCGCGGCTTGGACAACCTGGTGATTTTCGCCCTGAAGGAAGTGGTAGACACAGTGATGGCACTGTTCGGTATTCGCAAGGAATAGGGGCGCAAGGAATAGGGGCGCAAGGAATAGGCGCGAGTGACAGGCGTCGGAACTAGAGCAGGCCTACCGACTCTATTTGCGCACTGAAATGCCGTCCGGCCGATGGCGGATGACTTCCTGGGGGCGGCTGGCTCTAGGCAGGGCCAGGGCCTTGCGCAGGTGGGACGGCCCGGCAAATACCAGGTAGCGCTTCTTGCCGTTTTGATCGGCGTAAGTGACTTCCCCAGTAATGAGTCCGGCGAAGCGATAGCCTGCAGGATGCTCCGCATCTGGGTTGACGAATACACCGGCGCCCAGGGGAATGTCTTCTCCTGGCCAGTGCAGCACGTCACCCTCAACCAGTTCGTTCTTCACCTGGAAAGCTGGGGTGTAGCGGGCCCCTTCGCCCTGCATGTGGATGATGGTGATGGAGTCCTGGGCGCCCACTTCCCTGGTCAGGATGGGGACGGCCTGATGCTTCAGGTCGATGATTGCTCTGGAGAAGGCGCTGCCAAAGGTTTGGATGACTCCATCTTCAATGATGGGGATGTCGCCGAGGAACAAGTGCACCTGGCAGGAGCCTTCAGCTTGTCCTTGATTCAAGAACAGGATGCCTTCGGTGGTGGTTGCTCCAAGTTCTGTGCCCTTCCTGGTATCGATCATCACCACTGGGCGACTGCGATCAGGATAGTGGGTGCCAGTGAAGAAGAATGCTGTGCAGGACCATAGGCTGGTCAGCAGGGCAAAGGCAGCGAACTGGCGAAGGCTGTGCATTGGGGATGTTATAACCGCGCTTGCTGGCCAGGGTCGGGCTATTCTTTCGACTTCTTGGCAGGCTTGGGCTTCTTTTCCGGTTTCGACTTGGGCTTGTCATCCGCGGAAGAGCTGGCCTTGTCGGCACTTTCGCCGGCCTTGTAGGATTCGCTGCGGTAGTCGGTAGTGTAGAAGCCCTTGCCCTTGAAGATGAAGCCGGCACCAGGACCGATCAGGCGTTGCAGCTTGAGCTTGCTGCAGTCGGGGCATTTGCGCAGGGCAGATGCGGTCATGCTTTGGAACTTTTCGAACTGGTGGCCGCAGGCCTGGCATTCATATGCGTAGGTGGGCATGTCTAGCCAGCCTCAGGGGAATCAGTCTTGCCTTGTTCCGGATCCTGTTGCCCTGCGCCCTGCTGCAGCTTGCCCGCCACCATGACCTTGGTTGGGCGGATGACCTTGCTGCCAATGCTGTATCCTCGTTGCACTACCTGCGCGACCATGCCTTCCTCCTCGTTGCTGGTGGGATCGATTCCCAGGGCATCGTGGAATGATGGGTCAAACTTCTGGCCGTTGGCAGGGACCTCTTTGACGCCATGCCTTGATAGCACGTCTTCCAGCAGGCCTTGCACCATGGTGATGCCCTGGGTCAGGGCTTGGGTGGCATCGGCACCTGATGTTTGGGTTGCTTGCAGAGCCAGGTGGAAGTTGTCCAGCACCGGCAGGAGTTCCTTGACGATGAGTTCCAGACCTTGCTTCCGGGCATCCTGCATTTCCTGCGCCCGGCGTTTGCGGAAGTTGGCCAGATCAGCCAGGGTGCGCTGCAATTGGTTTTGCAGACGATCACGTTCATCCAAAAGGGCAGCAGTTTCGTCTACGACGTCGGCAGGGCTCTTGGCGGCAGAGTCTTCAGTCTGTGCCTCGTCTTGCACCTGCACATTCTCCTGAGCCTTGGCCTCGGTTTGTTCTAGAGGCTCGGCTGGATTCGCGTCGCTCTGTTGTTGTTGTTTCTTCTTCTTCATTTTGCTCTAGGGCTTAGTGGAAGATGTCTTTTACTTTTTCGAAGATGCCTTTCTTCTTCTTGCGTTGATGCTTTTCCTCTTCGATGTCGTCGAAGCGGGAGAGCAGCTCTTCTTGTTCGCTGGTGATCTTGGTGGCGACTTCAACTTGCACTTGCACCACTAGATTGCCTTTGCCATAGCCATCCATACGGGACAGGCCATGGTTGCGCACCCGCAGCTTGCTACCTGGCTGGGTGCCGGCGGGAATTTTCAGCACAACGGTTTCATTGGTCAGGGTGGGGATTTCGATGGAATCGCCGGTCACTGCCTGACGGTAGCTGATGTTGGTTTGCACCAGGAGGTCGTCATTGAAGCGGGTGAAAACCTTGTGCGGGTGAACGTGGATGACGACGACCAAATCGCCGGCTGGACCATTGTTGGCACCGGGTTCGCCTTGGCCGGAGATCCGTTCGACGTGGCCCTCTTCAATGCCGGGAGGGATGGTGATGTTGATGGGGACCTTGCGGGGCTGCACGGTGCGGCCCTTGCAGGAGGGGCAGGGATTGCTCACCGTCTTGCCTTGACCACGGCAGCTGGGACAGGTTTGCCGCACGGAGAAAAAGCCCTGGCTACGAACCACTTCGCCATGACCACCACAGGTGCCGCAGGTCTCAGGTGAGGTGCCAGGCTTGGCGCCGCTGCCCTCGCAGGTTCCGCATGGCTCGTTGCGGCTGATCTCCAGGGTTTTCTTCACCCCCAGGGCCACGTCTTCCAGGGTGAGTTCCAGGTCAACTCGCAGGCTGGCGCCCCGTTGCACTCGGCTGCGTCCTCGGCCACCGCCAAAGAACTGGTCGAAAATACCACCGCCGCCGCCACCAAACAGGTCGCCGAAGGCGGAGAAGATATCTTCTACATTGGCAAAGCCGCCGGCACCGCCGCCGCCGAAGTTGCCATCCACGCCGGCATGGCCAAATTGGTCGTAGCGGCCTCGTTTTTCCTTGTCGGAAAGCACTGCATAAGAATCAGCAGCTTCCTTGAAGCGTTTCTCGGCCGATTGGTCATCAGGGTTGCGATCGGGATGGTTCTCCATCGCAAGCTTGCGATAGGCCTTCTTGATCTCGTCCTCAGCAGCGCTTTTTTGCACTCCGAGAACCTCATAGTGGTCGCGCTTGCTGGCCATATCGCTCTGCCCTTATCTATGACATTGCCGCCGGTGACCCCCCCCAATTGCTTGAGGGGTCGTTGCCGGCGGCATCTATTTGCTAAAGCTAACTTAGCTTACCGAGCCTTCGACTGCATCCTCATCTTCCTTGACGGAAGTGACCAGGGTTTCGGTGGTCAGGATCAGACCGGCAATGCTGGCTGCGTTCTGCAGGGCAGTGCGCACCACCTTGGTGGGGTCGATGACCCCGGCCTTGAACATGTCCACCCACTCACCGGTGAGGGCGTTGAAGCCTTCGTTGCCCTTACGGTTGAAGGTTTCGTCGACGATCACTGCGCCCTCTTCGCCACAGTTGGTGGCAAGTTGGCTCAGGGGTGCCTGGCAGGCAGCCTTGACGATCTCGATGCCGAAGCGCTGGTCGCCCTTGGCGCGCAGGCTGTCCAGCACCAGGCTGGCCCGCAGCAAGGCGGTGCCGCCACCGGAAACGATGCCTTCCTCCACCGCAGCGCGGGTGGCATTCAGGGCGTCCTCGACACGTTGCTTCTTCTGCTTCATGTCAGCTTCGGTCATGGCGCCGACCCGGATGATGGCTACGCCACCAGTGAGCTTGGCCAGACGTTCCTGCAGCTTTTCCTTGTCGTAGCTGGAGGTGGTTTGCTCGATCTGGGAGCGGATGCTTTCGGCACGCGCCTTGATCTGAGCCTTCTTGCCCGCGCCCTCAATGAGGGTGGTGCTGTCCTTGCTGATGACGACCTTGGCGGCGCGTCCCAGCTGGGTCAACTCAACGGTTTCCAGCTTCAAGCCCAGGTCTTCGCTGATGCATTGGCCGCCGGTCAAGGTGGCCATGTCTTCCAGTATTGCCTTACGGCGATCACCGAAGCCAGGAGCCTTTACCGCTGCGACGTTCAGCACACCCTTCAGGCGGTTGACTACCAGGGCAGCCAGAGCTTCCGCTTCCACGTCCTCGGCGATGATCAACAGCGGCTTGCCGCTGGTGCTCACCAACTCCAGGACTGGCAGAAGTTCCCGCACATTGCTGATCTTCTTTTCAAAGATCAGGATGAAGGGGTCTTCCAGAACCGCGTTCATGGTCTTCGGATCGGTGATGAAGTAAGGCGAGATGTAACCCTTGTCGAACTCCATGCCTTCCACGAAGTCCAGCTCGGTGTCAGAGCCCTTGCCCTCTTCCACAGTGATCACGCCTTCCTGGCCAACCTTCTCCACAGCGTCGGCCAACAAGCGGCCGATCTCTGGATCGTTGTTGGCGGAGATGGCGCCAACGTTGGCGATTTCCTGGTGGTTCTTCACCTTGCGGCTGCGAGCCTCCAGTTCATTGACCACTGCTGCAACAGCCATATCAATGCCGTTGCGCAGGTCTTGTGGGTTGCCGCCAGCGGTGAGGAAGCGCTGACCAGTGGTGACAATGGCCTCGGCCAAAACCGTTGCCGTGGTGGTGCCGTCACCGGCCACGTCGTTGGTCTTGGTGGCGACTTCTTGCACCAGTTTGGCCCCCATGTTTTCGAAGGGGTCTTCCAGTTCCACTTCCTTGGCCACCGTCACGCCGTCACGGGTGACTTGTGGGCCGCCGAAGGACTTCTCGATGATGACGTTCTTGCCAGCAGGGCCGAGAGTGACTTTGACCACCTTGGCCAACTTGATAACACCGTCCACTACCTTCCGGCGTGCGGACTCATCAAACATGATTTGCTTAGCCATGGTTCTTTAGTTCTCCACTTTGGCGAGGATTTCGCTCTCGCGTAAAATTTTGTATTCCGTTCCGTCAACTTGCACGTCAGAGCCGGCGTACTTGCCGAACAGGACGACGTCGCCCTTCTTGACTTCTGGGCGAATGCGCTTGCCCTGCTTGCTGCGAGAGCCTTCACCAACTGCGGTGACTTTGCCCCGTTGTGGTTTCTCTTTGGCGCTGTCCGGCAGCACGATGCCACCAGCACTAACATCTTCGGCGTCGAGGATCTTCAGGATCACCCGGTCATCTAATGGTCGAATAGCCATGGTTATGTTTCTCTTTATTGGTTGTGTTCGTTGTTTGAATAAGGGGGGGTGAAGGTCAGCGGGGCTACATCATGCCGCCCATGCCGCCCATGCCGCCCATGCCGCCCATACCGCCCATACCACCCATGCCACCCATACCACCCATGCCGCCCATACCTTCGGGGCCGGCGGCTTGCAGTTCTGCAGGCTCTGGCACATTGGTGATGACGCAGTCGGTGGATAGCAGCAGGCAGGCAACGGAGCAGGCGTTCTGCAGTGCGGTGCGGGTGACCTTGGTTGGATCGACGATGCCGAATTCCAGCATGTCGCCATACTCTTCGGTCAGCGCGTTGTAGCCAAAGTTGACGCCCTTGCCGGTCTGCACCTTGCGCACAACCAGGCCGCCATTCTGGCCGGCGTTGCTGGCGATGGTGCGCAGCGGGCGGGTGGCCACTGCCTTCAAGATGTCAGCGCCGAACTTTGCGTCGCCGGTGATCTTGTTCTTCTTGCAGAAGTCTCCCTCCAGGACCTTGGCGGCCCGTATCAGGGCGGTGCCTCCGCCGGGCAGGATGCCCTCTTCAATGGCAGCGCGGGTCGCATGCAGGGCGTCCTCTACCAGGGCTTTGCGCTCCTTCATCTCCGTTTCGGTGTAGGCACCGACGCGAATTTCGGCGATGCCGCCGGTGAGCTTGGCCAGTCGTTCCTGCAGCTTCTCCCGGTCGTAGTCCGAGGTGGTGCTGTCGACTTCGCGGCGAATCTGTTCGGCCCGGGCCTTGAGTTCGCCGGGCTTGCCATTGCCTTCAACGATGGTGGTCTCGTCGTTGGTGATGATGACCTTCTTCGCCACACCAAGTTGCTTGATGTTGATCTTTTCCAGCTCCATGCCCAGATCCTTGAAGATGGCTTCGCCACCGGTGAGGATCGCAATGTCTTGCAGCATGGCCTTGCGCCGGTCGCCATAGCCAGGTGCCTTCACCGCTACGACCTTGACGATGCCGCGCAGCTTGTTCACCACCAGGGTGGCCAGGGCTTCGCCCTCCACGTCTTCGGCAATGATCAGCAGGGGCTTCTTGGTCTCTTTGACCTTTTCCAGCAGTGGCACCAGGGTGCGCACGTTGGAGATCTTCTCTTCGTGCACCAGCACCAGGCAGTCACGGAACTCGGTTTTCATGGAGTCCGGGTCGGTGACAAAGTGCGGTGACAGGTAACCCCGGTCGAATTGCATGCCTTCGACCACGGCGACTTCCGTCTCCATGCTCTTGCCTTCTTCCACGGTGATGACACCGTCCTGGCCAACCTTCTTCATCGCATTGGCGATGATCTTGCCGACGCTGGCGTCGTTGTTGGCGGCGATGGTGGCAACCTGGGTGATGGCCTTGGCGTCGGTGCCGGGCACCTTCTTCGCCAGTCGGCCCAGCTCAGTGACCAGGGCATTGGTGGCCTGACGGACGCCCTTGATCATGTCGGCGTGGTTGGCACCGGCGGTGAGGAACTTGTGTCCCTCCTCGACGATGGCCTGGGTCAGCAGGGTCGAAGTGGTGGTGCCGTCGCCGGCAGCGTCGGAGGTCTTGCTGGCAGCTTCCTTGACCAGCTTCACTCCCATGTTCTCGTAGGGGTCGGTGAGTTCGATCTCCTCGGCGACGGTGACGCCGTCCTTGGTCACCGTGGGGCCACCCCATCCCTTGTCCAAGACAGCATTGCGGCCGCGGGGGCCGAGAGTGGAGGTGACGGCTCGGGCTAGCTTGGATACACCTCGAAGCACGGCTTCGCGGGCTTCGGTCTCGAAAGTGAGTTGTTTGACCATGATTCTGGGGCTTCTTTTCGTTGTTGAATCGGGGATGGTAGCTACGGACTGTGCCCAGTCTCGAACCGGGCGTCTGCCCCGCGCAAAGCAAACCGAGTGCCGGACTTGGGCATCTCCTGGCCGAAGCCATGGATCTGCCGTAAAAAGCCGTGCAATCCCCCCTGGGCGCCGCATCATTCTAGGAAGGTCACATGGCTAGGGGGGTTCCGGATTCGGGGCCATGCGCCAAAGTGGCAGCGCACCCTGGGGCCGGTGAGGCCTACAATGACATTCTGACATGAGACGACACGCTTTACCCCTGCTCCTGACCTGTGGAATCCTGGCCGCCCAGCTGTCGGCCCAGCTGTCGGGCCAGCTGTCGGCCCAGGATTTCCAGATCCTCCGGACCGATGGCAGCCTGGCCCAGGTGAAGGTTCTGGGGCTCAATGCCGGGGTGCTGGAGCTCCAGGATGGTAAAGGCAAGACCAGCCAATGCCCCTTGCTGCAGGTTCTCTCCCTCTCTCGCCAAGCTGCCAAGGTGCAGGCCGAATGTGCGGTGCGTCTGGTGGGTGGGGATGAGCTGAAGGGCAAGCTGACCGGTGGCGACACTGCTGGTGAGCAGTTCTGGCTGCAATCCAAGGTCCTGGGCAAGCTGCAGGTGCCGGTGGATCGCCTGCTGGCCATGATCTTCCGCCAGCAGGCGGAGGTGGTGCAATGGCAAGACGTGCAGCTGGCCCACGGCGGTCAGCTGGACGAGGCCCTGTTCTTGCCCGCCGAGCGCGGGCTGGATGTATTGCAGGGAGCCCTGGAGCGGTTCACGGCGGAAGGGGTGTTGTTTTCCCTGGGGCGGGAAGGCTCGCCACGTCTCTACAACTACAAGCGCCTGGCCGGTGTCGCCCTGAACCAGGGCACCTCCCATAGCAAATCCCGCTCCTGCACTCTGTTGACCACCGGTGGCGACCTATGCCAGGTGGACCTGTTGCAGGTGGAAGGCGAGTCGCTGCATCTGGAAAGTGAGTTTGGTCGCCTGCAATTGCCCATGACACAGGTGGCTGCCTTGGGCTTCAACCATGCGGGTTTGCATTGGTTGTCTGCCATGCAACCGGTGCGCATCGAAGAAGATCGGGGCGAAACCCCCTTCGGTTCAGCGCCGATCTTTCCCTTCCGGCGAGATCGCAGTGCCAGTGGTGGCTTTGTGCTGGAGAAGCGCTGCGAGACCGATGGCTTTTTGACGGTGCAGGGTCACAGCTATGTGCGTGGTCTGGGTGTGCACAGTCGTAGCATTCTGACTTATCGTGTGCCCAAAGGCTGCCAGCACTTCCTGGCCATGGTAGGAGTGGACGACGAAGTCCTGGCCATGCCCATCCAGGCTAGTCTGGATGTGTCGGTGAAGAGTGGGGGCAAGGTGTTGTTCAGTGCCAAGGGTCTCAGCCCAGGGCAGGCTCCGCGTTGCACTGGCTTGTTGGCTGTGAAGCCTGAGGGTCTTTTGACCCTGAGCGTAGACTTTGGTGCTGGTGGTTTTGTTGGTGACCGTGCCGACTGGCTGTATCCGGTGTTTCTGCCCTAGGACGATCCATGACTTTGACCATGGCCTTGGCCATCCTGGCTTTGTTGTTGGCCTTGCCCAGCCTGGTCTGGCGTCGCCGCAATGCCTGGCTGCTTCGCCTGGCCAGCTTGCTGGTGGTGGCAGCCCTGGCCTTGGGTCTAGGCAACTTGCCAGGAGAAGAGTCGCAGCTGTTGCAGCCACCGGTGTTGGTGTTGCCCACTGCTGCTGCGCCATTGCTGCAGTCGGAGTTGCCGCCGCATGCGCAGGTGCTGGCGGGCCAGGGACGCCTGCGGCAGCGCTTGGCGGAGGCTCGTCTGGCGGCGGCGGGGGAGCCGGCGGTGTTGCTGTGGTGGAACGGTTCTTTTTCAGCGGATGCTGCTGACGCTGCTGAGAGTACTGCGGGTGGGAATAGGGAGATGGTTCAGGCCATAGTGCCTGGTCAACCCGCGCCCGTTGATCCAGCAACGATTTCCCTGCGTCTGTTGAGTCCCTTGCAGCAGGGGCGACCGGCGGCCTTGGAATTACGACTGGGTGAACAACCAAAGGCTCTCACCCTGTCCGGTTGGATGGAGATCAGCGATCCCCAGGGGCTGCCGGTCTGGCGGCAAGAATTCCAACTGGGGGCGAAGCCATTGCAGTTGGATTTTCTGCCGGAGAGTCAAGGCACCCATAGCCTGTCTCTGCATCTGGCCATGGACGATTTGCAATTGACTGGCCAGGCGGAACTGTTGGTGCAAGCGCCCAAGGCCATGGCCCTGGTGGGAGCCAAGGCGGCGGAGTTGGCCGCTGCCCTGGAAGTGCAGGGCATGCCAGTGCAAGTGCATGCCCGTTTGCCAGAGCAATTGCCGGAGGTGGTGCTGGTCTTGGATCCTCTTTCTCCCAAGGAACAACAAGCATTGCTTTTGCACGTGGATGCGGGCGGCGGTTTGTTCCTGGTGGGCAGGGCCATGCCCGAAGCCGGCGAGCCCTTGCACTCTTTGCTGCCGGTGCATTGCCTGGCGCGAGAAGCATTGCCGCAAGACCCAAGTCAGCCGGAACCGAAGGATCCGCCCCCGGAAATCCCCGAGCCAGCACCGGAGCAAGGAGAGGAGGTGGATCCCAGCCTGGAGATCAAGGATCCTGAATTGGCAGAAGTGCAGCGCCGGCAGGTGGCCATGGTGCTGGTCTTGGACCTTTCTGGTTCCATGGGCGCTCGCACCGACAAGGGGCAACGTCGTATTGATCTGGCCAAGGACTCGGTGAGGAAGACCGTGGCTGCTTTGCAGGCCGACGACCTTTGGAGTCTGGTGACCTTTGCCGCTGCCGCTGGTTCAGAACCGCGCCGGGTCTTTCCTCTATTGCCGGTGGGAGATGGCAAGGCAGTGGGCAAGACCTTGCAGACCCTGCCAAGCCCTGACGGGGGGACGTTCCTGGCCCGCGCCCTGGATGCTGCCCGCGAGATGCTTCACCAGAGCAAGGCTCCGGTGAAGCAGGTGGTGGTGCTCACCGATGGAGTCATCCATGATTCTCAGGAGATGGCGCCCATCGCTGCCCTGCAGTTGGCGCAGGACAAGGTAGGTTTTGCCTTGATTCAAATCCTGGCCGACGATGACATCAAAGAAGATCCGCGGGCTCCTCGTGATGCCAAGAACATTGCTGACCGGGCCGGTGGGCGATACGTGCTACACAGTGACTTTGGCGCTGTGCCTCGTCTGGTAATGACCGAAGTGGAACGGGTCCTGGTGCAGGCTGGCGAAGAAGAGAAGAAGCCCGAGCCCACACCTGAGTCAGATCCAGAGCCGGAACCTGAACTGGAATTGGCCATTGAAACTCCCCCGGCCCCTGCCCTGCCCCTGCCCTTGACCCTGGCGGTGCGCGCCGTGGCCGAGTCTGCCCTGTTGCAGCCCAGGCCGGATGCGGGCTTCCCATCCTTGGGTGGCATGCTGCCGGTGCGCGGCCGCATCGACAGCCAGACCCTGCTGGTGGCGGGGCAGGAAGGGTTACCCTTGCTGGCCTTTGCCAACCGCGGCTTGGGCAGGGTGGGAGTGTGGACGGCAGACTTCATGGGTAACTGGGGTGGCGCCTGGCGTCAGCATTCAAGCTTTCCTGCCTGGCTGGCGCAGTGGGTGCAGAGTCTGCAGCCGCCTTTGCCATCTGCCGAGGCCCTGGTGTTGCTGGAAAATCCTAAACTGCATCCGGCCATGCCCGTGCCTGGCGAGTTGGCAGAGCTTGAAAGTCTGGCGGCTACCTTTTTGCAATCCCCTGCAGCGTACCAGCCGCCTGTCGCAGTGCAGCAAGACCTGACGCAGGGCCAGGCCAGGGAGCACGCCCTGTATGCAATCTTCGCTTGTCTGTTCTTGGTGCTGGTGGAGTACCTTTACCGTCGGCGCAGCATGCGACCCGAGCTGAAACCCTGATCCCCTAACCCAGCCATCATGTTCAAACTCAGTCTTTGCACCGAAGCCCATTGGGCAGAAAAGCAGCTCCCGCACTTATCAGAGTTGTTGCTGGAGCATGCCCACTTGGAACGCAAGGCGGCATCGGCGGCCCTGACTTTGATGTTTCGCTACCCGCAGCATGGCTTCTTGCAAAAGCCCTTGTCGGAAGTGGCGCGGGAAGAGCTGGAGCACTTTGAACAGGTGTTGGAGCTGATGGCGCGGCGCAACATTGCCTTTGGCCCAGTTCATCCCAGCCCCTATGCCAATCAATTGTTGCAGGTGCAGCGTGGCCAGGAACCGCAGCGCTTGCTGGATCAGTTGCTCTGCGCGGCGGTGATCGAAGCCCGCAGTTGCGAGCGAATGAAGTTGCTGGCCCAGGCTTTTTCTGGCGTCGATGCCGAAATATCCAGCTTCTATGCCGAACTGGTCACATCGGAAGCCCGCCACTACGTGCTCTATCTGGGGCTGGCGGAAAAGCTGTTCAGCAAGGATGAAGTTCAGGCCCGCTTGGACCAAGTAGTTGCCCACGAAGCAAAGGTTCTGGAGCAGGCGCCAGAAGGCCCAAGGATGCACAACGCATGAGTGATGAAGCAAATAAACCCGGTCGTCCTTGGTGGCGTCGCGGACTGCGATATCTGTTTTTGGTCTGTGCCATCTACCTGACTCCGGTGCTGGTGGGCTGCATGAACCTGTCCACACCCATGGACTATCTGCTCAACGTGGGCTGGTATGGGCATCGGCCTGAGCTGCAGGCGGACAATGATGGCCAGCGGCATCTGATAGTGATGCAGCACGGCATTGCCCGATCCGCCGGTTCCTTTTGGAAGTTGGAGCGGGCCTTGCGGGAGCATGGCTATGAGGTGTTCAACCCAACCTACGACAGCACGCACGGCTACATCGAAGATCACGCGGAACAGTTGGCAACGTCGCTGGAGAATTACCTGCAGGACACGCAACTGGAATTCGGCAAGCAGCCGCAGCAGATCTCCTTCATTGGCCATTCCATGGGCGGTTTGGTGATCCGCTATTACCTGCAACAGCCGAAAGCTGTGACACCGGACAGCTGTGTCTATATAGCGACTCCCCATCGCGGCGCCCAGCTGACGGACAAGCGGATGGACAACTTGTTCTTCAAGCTGATCCTTGGCTCTGAGGCGGCCTTGCAACTCAGCCCGGAACACGAGTTCTATAGCAAATTGGATGACAAGGCGCGGGGCGAGGTGGGCATTCTCTACGGCGGCATGGCCGATGACGAAGGGCGCAACGACGACGTGGATGGTGACGATGATCACACGGTGTCGGTGGTGGAAGCCCAGCTACCCGGCGCCAAGGATGCATGTCGTTTGCCCTACAACCACACCTTTCTCACCTTTGTCGAGGACAGCATCACCCAGGTGCTGCACTTCCTCAAGCATCGGAAGTTTCAGCAGGGCGAGGGTGGTTAGATCAGGCTAGGAGTCTGCCCCACGGAAAGTCAACTTAGCGTCACCTCGGTGGCCGCTGGATAAAATCATTAGTGGGGCTGTGAAAATCCAGATCGACGGATTCTGCATGGATTTTGGGCCTGGGGCCACGTTGACGATTTTTGGGAGCAGATCAGTGCTTCTTGGCCTGTAATGGCCCAATTCCCTCGGCCTTCATAGCGCCAGCTTTCCGTGCAGCCTTCTCAAGTTGGTTGCAAGACAGATTAGGTCCCACTCACCACTCACCTTTGCTATGCCTCGCATGCTGAAGGACCGAAAGCCGCTCACGTTTTTGATCCAGCCAAAGACCGGCTCAACGATGTGTTTGCGTTTTCGGTACCAGCCCCGCCCACGGTTGGTTCCCAGCTTCCGTTTCATTCGCGCAGTAGCTTGGAGATCTGGACTGGTCTTCGGTCGTTTCTTTCCTTCCTTGCCAACTGAAACCAAACCGTCAATCTGGGCGTTTTCGAGATGCTTGAAGTTTTCCTCGCTGCGATAGCCTGCGTCCGCAAGCAGGCGCTCTATCGGCTTGCCTGAGTTCTCCATCGCTTTCTCGGCCATTGGAAGAAGCTGGTCATTATCAGCAGCGTTGTTTGTTACTCCATTGGCGATGATCAGCTGCTCAGTATTGTCGACAGCAATCTGAGCGTTGTAGCATTGCTCGAATCCATTCGAGGCTTTCATGATCCGACTATCGGGGTCCGTGAAGTTCTCCTGATCCTTTGGCCGTGGCTTGCCCTTGGGATGTTTCCGGTGGGGAGTCATCCGAAGCTCGCGACCTTCTTCCTTGGCCTTGCTGGCCTTCTTCTCGTCCTTTTGCTTGTCCTCCTCGGCCTTGCGTCTCTCCAATCGCTTCTTTGCCTCCTGGATAGCCTTCAGGCGGCTTTCCCGGTTTGAAAGTTCATCAGGGAGCTCGTCACCCCGAAAGTCAGGACCGAAGAGATCGTCCTCTTCCTTGTCGATTCCCTTAGCCATCTCGGTGATCCTGCGGATCTCGGCACGCAGTCGTTTCTCTTCGGACTTCATTCGCGAGTAGCTCATTGCCTTTCGCTTGCTGGCGTTCGCCTTCACTTTGCTGCCATCCACTGCCACGGTGCCGAGCTTGACCAAGCCAGCCTCAGAAGCGAGCTGTACGATCTGGACAAAGAAGCTCTCGAACAAATCGACATGCTCCGCCCGAAAACGACAGATTGTGCGGTGGTCCGGCATTTGATTAGCTGCCAACACCCGGAAAGGCACGCTTTCTTCGAGGTGCTTGGAGATCTTGCGGGAGGAGAAGACCCCTGTGCAATACGAGTAGATCAAGACCCTCAACATCATCCGTGGATCGTAAGGCAATTCACCACTCCCGCAGATGCGGTAGCGGTCGAGGAGGCCATCCGTGTCCAACGAACCGACCGCGTCGTGAATGTACCACGCAAGATGATCTTGTGGCAGCCAGTCACGGATGGACGGAGGTAGGAGGTACTGCTGGTTTAGATCTTGACCCTTTTTGAATCGCGCCATGCCTTCAATACGTACAAGGATGGGCCAGGGGCTTAACCTTTTTTCCGATTTCGAGGGCGATCGGAGGCCGGATTCCTCCTCATCCCGTGGGGCAGACTCCTAGCGAATGAGGCGGATGCAAAGCGGGTAGCGGTAGGCTTCACCTTCGTTGGCTTTGATGCCGCCAATGAGGGTCATGATCAGGCCAAAGATACCAAGGCCAGCGAGCAGGATGTACATGGGGAAGCAAAATGGGATGAAGCAGAGTACGACAGCTATCCCAATGTAGATGGTCAGGCTTATCTGGAAATTCAGGACTTCCTTGCCCTGATCGTCCACCAAGGGCATGTCCTCCTTCTTCATCTGCCAGATGACGATGGGCGCAATGATGTTGGCCATGGGCACGACCCCGCCTAGCAAGGCGCTGAAATGGGTGAACATGGCCCATTGCCGCTCTTCTTTGCTGATGGTGGAATTGGTGGCGGGGGATTGATTTTCTTCCATTCTTCTCGCCCAGATCATAGCGCCGGACCCGTCCGGGGTCAGGCCATATGTCCTCAAGTTCAACACTCTCGCCGGCCGATGAAAGAGCCATCGCATGGGCCCTGGATGCATCCAGGAGCCGCGGTCGGCAGTACGACGATGAAGACTTTGGTTCGATCCCTGGCCCAGGTTGGTGCGCACCAGTCTAGCAATCTCTGGCAGGCCCTCACCGGCCGGTCGGTGTCGGCGGTGGGCTACGCGGGCATGACCCTGGAAGCCGATGATGTGGCCCTGGTGCGGCGGTTGTTGGCGCAGCGAGACCAATGGCAATCCGCCAACGCCCTTGCCCAGTACCAACAGGACTTCGCCACCTTCAATGAATCCGCCACCGCCTTTGCCTTCGGCTCTGGTCGCGAAGCTCTCAGCGCTTGCCTTGCGGCCTTGGATCTGCAGCCCGGCGACGAAGTAATCTTGCCGGGCTACACCTGCCTGGTGGTGCCCAACGCTCTGCGCTTCGCCGGTCTGCAGCCGGTGTTCGTGGACATCGAGCTGCAAAGCTATGGCTTGGATGTGGCGCGGGTTGAGCAGGCCATCACCAGCAAGACCCGAGTGCTCATGTTGCAGCATCTCTATGGTTTGGTGAGCCGGGACTACGAAGCATTGCTGCAGCTGGCTCGTGCCCACAATCTTCGCATCATTGAAGACTGCAGTCATGCAACCGGTGCGCGGTTCCAAGGAAAGCGCTTGGGCAATGCGGCGGACATGGCCTTCTATTCCTCTGAGCAGTCCAAGGTCTTCTGCTCCTACATGGGTGGGGTGGCTACCACCAATGACGCTCAACTGGCGCAGGCCTTGCAGAATGCGCAGCAGGCTGCTGCCGGGCCGGAGGATGCCTGGGTGGAGCAGGCCCTCTACAATGTGCTGCTGCTCTATCATGAGAACAAGGATCCCCAGCGCTGGTGGCGGGGTGACCTGGCGAAGTTGCAATACGGCGAGCATCGCCAGGCATCCATTTCTCCTGCCGAACTGCAGGGTACCCAGCCCGCTGGGTACGGTCGGCGCATGTCGCCAGCCCTGGCCATGCTGGCCAGCCAGCAGTTGGCCAAGGCAGATCGCTTCAATGCCCAACGGCGCCATCAGGCCCTGCACTGGGATCAGGTCTGCCAGACGAAGGGCTATGGCAAGCCCCTGGTACTGGAAGATTCAGAACCGGTGTTCCTGCGTTATCCGGTGCTGGTTGATGCGGCAGACAAGCAGGACCTGCAGCGCAGCAGCAAGATCTTTGGCGTGAAGCCCGGTCAGTGGTTCCTGGGCACTACCCATCCAAAGCATGAACCCTTTTCCCAGTGCCCCAATGCCTGCGAGGCGGTGGCGCGCTGCATCAACCTTCCCACTTTGATGGCATGACCGGACCAATCAGTAAGTTGCTGCATTTGCCCTTGGACCTTTGGCTCTTGGCCATCAGTCATTGGCCGGGTCCCCTGGGCTTCATCCTGCGTCGGTGGTATTGGCGACGGCGTTTGCTTTCCCTGGGCAAGCACACCCGCATTGATGTTGGCGCGCACTTTCAAGGTGCGGAGTTCATCAGCATCGGTGAGCATTGCTGGATCGATCGCAACGTGATCATCCTTGCCGGTCCGCCCGGTGGTGAGCGGGTGACGCTGATGAAAGAGAATCCGAACTTCACCCCTGCCTTGGGGGAAGTGGTCATCGGTGACCAGACGCACATTGCTCCCAACAGTGTCTTGTCCGGCATTGGTGGAATCCAGATTGGCCAAGCCTGTACTGTCGCTTCTGGATCCGCCGTCTATAGCTTCTCCCACCACTACCGCAACCTTACAGACAAGAGCGATAGGCAACAGTATGCCTTCACCTCAATGGCACGGCCGGACCAGCAAGCGATGATCCTGGGGCCTGTGGTGATTCAAGACTACTGTGCGGTGGGACTGAACTCAGTGGTGCTGCCCGGCGTCACCATGCATCGGGGTTCCTGGTTGGCCAGTGGTTCGGTCTTGAGTCAAGACTTGCCGGCGCAGACCCTGGCCTATGAGCAGCGCCAGACCCAACGCAAGAGCCTGCAGGATTTGGAGATCAGGACCTAGACATGCAAACTGCTGCTCCGCCCATCAAACAGGCAGTGGTGTCTGGGGTCAGTTGGACTGCCCTGGCGCAGTTCAGCCGCGTGGCTTTGCATCTGGGTAGTACCACGGTCTATGCCTGGTGCCTGGGGCCGGATGTGTTTGGCTTGCTGGGCATGGCGGCGGTGGTGGTGGGTTTCCTGATGATCTTCCGGGATCTGGGCACTGGAGCTGCCATCGTGCAGCGCGAATCGGTGGACGACTCCCTGCTCTCCACTCTGTTCTGGACCAACCTGGGCATTGGCTTGGCGGGTACCTTGTTGCTGTTCTTCACCGCACCTGGGGTGAGTTGGTTCTTTGCCGATGCCGAACTTACTCTCATCCTGCAAGCCCTGGCGCCCAGTCTGTTGTTGGTTGGCATGAGCATCGTGCAGCAGAGCTTGTTGCAGCGGCAATTGAAGTTCCAAAGCCTGGCACAGATCGAAGTGCTTGCCTTGTTGCTGGGCACCGCGGTCGGAGTGACGGCGGCTTTCTTGGGTGCGGGTGCCTGGGCCTTGGTGCTGCAAACCCTGGTCACCACGGCTTTGACCACGCTGTTGGTTTGGGGGCATTGTGCCTGGCGACCCAAGTTCATTTTTCGTAACGCAGACCTGCGTTCGGTGGCGTCCTTTGGTGCCAACCTCACCAGCTTTCAGCTGCTGAACTACTTCACCCGCAACATGGATCAGTTGCTCATTGCCAAGCTGCTGGGTCGTACTGAGCTGGGTTACTATGCCCTGGCTTGCCGCATGCTGCTGGTGCCTTTGCAAAGCGTGAACACGGTTATCTCTCGGGTGATGTTTCCCTTGTACTCCCGCATCCAAAATGACCAGGCGCGTTTTGCCAATGCCTGGCTGAAGGTGACCGGGGTTACTGCCATGCTCATGTTCCCCTGCCTGGGCGGCTTGTTCGTGGTGCGCGAACCCCTGGTGCTGGGTCTGTTTGGGGAAGCCTGGTCGCCTATGCTGCCAGTGCTGGCCGCCTTGGCGGTGGTGGGCATGGCGCAGTCTGTGGTGACTTCGGTGTCCTTGATCTATCAGGCCAAGAACCGTACGGGCCTGATGCTCTGCTGGGGGGTCTTTGCTGGTATCTGTGTGGTAGCGGCCTTTGTAGTGGGCTTGCGCTGGGGCGTGGCTGGCGTAGCGCAAAGCTTTGCTGTGGTGGCAGTGCTGTTGGCAGTGCCCGGCCTATACATCCCGCTGCGGCTAATAGGTGTGCCCTTGCGAAAATTGGGCAAGGTGCTTTGGCGCCCGGCCTTGGTGACGGCCCTGATGATGCTCTGCACCTGGCTGGTGGGGCAGCAGCTGCCACCCTTCCTGCCTGCACTGAGTGCTTTACTGGTGATGATCATCGTTGGCGCGTTGAGTTACCTGGCCTTTAGTCGCTGGTTGAACCGGCGGCAGTGGGGTGAGCTGTGGTTGTTGGTACGACGGAGGCGGGCAGAGTGACGGTTCAATCAAAGGTGCAAACAGAGGTTCGCCCGAGTAAGTTCCTGCAGGCCCTCTGCTGCCCGCTCTGTGGCGGTGGATTGGCTCAAGAAGAAGAGCCGGCACTGACCTGTAAGGATTGCGAATGGCAGTCACAGACCTTGGCCGGCGATACGCCCAGCTTCATGCCGCAGGCCTATGATGGTCCGCGCACCCAGACCCAGCGGGTGGCCAAAGCCAAACCTCAATGGTGGCTGCGCCTGCAAACCTTCTATCGCCGGCTGGTGTTCTGGCGGCGGTGGGTCTTGCGGGCTCAGGATATCGAACCCCTGCGCCAACAAGAATTGCAGGCGGTGGCGCAGCAGTTGCGGCGCTTCGTGCCTACACCCCGTCCCCTGCTGTTGGAGTTGGGAGTGGGCTTTCAGGATCACCGTCAGCTCTACCGGGAATTTGTCCAGCAGGCTATCTGCTCTGACATCTATCGGGATGCCAAGGCGGCGGCTTTGTATGGGTCGGAAGAGGACTGTTTTTACGGGGTGATGGATGTGCGCTGCCTGCCCCTGGCTCCCCAGTCTGTGGATGTGGTGCTGACCTCGCATGTGGTGGAACACTTCCCCGATCAGGCTGCCAACCTGCAGGCTCTGTACGATGCCATGCAGCCCGGTGCGGTGGCCTGCCATGTGGTGCCCATTGCCTCCGGGCTGTGGTGGGGGCATGTGCTGGCCACCTTCACCTCTCTATTGACCCTGACTCCCGCCCTGGGTCGAGGCGTGCACGGCGAATTTGATTCCATGTGGCATGAGCTGCGGGAGACTCGGGTGCAGGCCTGGCGCCGGCGCTTTTTAGCTTCGGGCCTGCACCTGCTGGCAGAAAGTCCAGGCAGCCTGGCCTTGGCGCCGTTGCCGGTGGGCTTGACCTCTTGGTTGTCCAGGCATCTGGGCATCTATGGCTCACGAGTCTTCGTGCTGCGTAAGCCAGGTTAACGCAACACGGGGCAGCCCATGCTTAGGCTGCCCCGTGTCTTGGATAGATGTCTTGGCTGACTCTTAGTGGGCAGCACCCACCGCGGTGGACTCAGCCTTGCGCAGGAAGACTCAGACCTTGCCGCTGAAGATGTTTGGGGTGCGGAACTTGGCCATGACTTCATGGTGTGGCTTTTGTTCTGCTCGTACGGCTTGGAATGGCTTGTTCTCCTCAATTGCCTTAGTCAGCTTCTTGGAGTATTCCTTTTGCTGTTCCTTGCTCATCTTCTGCTTCTCCGTCAGGCCCATCTCCTTGCGAGCGTCTTCCCTGATGGATTTGAAGATCTTGTTCCACTTTTCGTCCAAGGGCTTGAGGGCTGCCTCGGCAGCGGCCTTGGCTTCTTTGTCGGCGTCGGTCATCTCCGGTGCCTCACCCTGCTTGGAGCGGAAATCCCCCAGCAGCAGGTCCAGGCGGCCGTCGTTGTTCCAATCCGCCACATCGATCTTGGCGCGGCGACCGTAGGAGTTGTGGTCTTCCTTGTCGGCCTTGGGCACCAGGACAACACCGGCGCTAAGCTTGGGCTGGCCCTTGGCACTTTGGTTCTTGAAGAAGCTCACCTGGCCATCACCGTCGGCCACGATCAGATCCAGGTTGCCGTCGCCGTCCCAGTCAGCGACCGCTGGGCCGCCGTGGTGGGCGCTGATGGTCTCGCCGTCAGCTTGCAGTGCCAGGGCTTCGCCAAAGATGCCGGCCTCATTGGCCAGGAAGTAGACCTCGCCGTCGATGGTGCCCACGCACAGATCTTGGTCACCGTCCTTGTCCCAGTCGCGGATGGCCAGGGCGGAGGCATTGCCCACGTTGATTTCCTTGCCGGCCTCATCTTTGAGGCTTACGGGAGCTGCGAACTTGCCGTCTTTGCTGCCAGCGAAGATATAGATTTCGCCGGGCCAGGAGCCGGTCACCATGTCCTTGTGGCCGTCGCTATTCAGGTCCGCCAACTGCGGACCGAAACCGATGCATCAACCAACGGGGACTTTGCCGGTGGTGCCACCGGCCTGGAAGAAGCTGGGGGCGGCGAACTTGGGGGCCTGGGCAGTGCCCACATTCTTGTAGATGCTGAGAGCCCCTTTGCTCTCATCCTTGCCGAAATGGCCGACCAGCAGGTCTTTCAGGCCATCTCCATCAATATCAGCGAAGTGCGGGGCGGCATGGCCCAGGTCGTCCAGGTTGATGGCCAGGTCGCCGCATTGGGCGGCGAAGGGGGCTTGTAGGTCCGGGCTGATCTGCGCCGGGGCAGTGGCTGCCAGGGCGGCTAGAGCAGTAAGAACGGGGAAGAATCGGTGCATTTGCATGGTAACTCTTTGGTTTTTTGGAACAGGATTGCTGAATGCGCCCAGGGTAGCCGGCCATGGGGCAAATCAGTCTAATTAATGTTCAGGCCCTGTTAATCCACTAAACCCCGCCTTTGGGGGCAGCGGCACCATACCGCCCGTACGCAACACGGGGCAGCCCATGCTTGAGCTGCCCCGTGTCTTGGGTTAGTCGTCTTGGCTGGCCCTTAGTGGACAGCACCCACCGCGGTGGACTCAGCCTTGCGCAGGAAGACCCACACCTTACCGCTGTGAGTGAAGGGTGTGTGGAACTTGGCCAGGATTTTACTGTGCGACATTTGTTCTACCCGCAGGGCGTATAGTGCCTTGTTTTCCTCAATTGCCTTAGCCAGCTTCTTTTGGAGCTCCTTGCTGGGCTTCTGCTCTTCCTTCAGACCCATTTCTTTGCGGATCTCTGCTTGGATCTCTTTGTAGATCTTGATGTATCTTTCCTGCAGGGGCTTGAGTGCAGTCTCCGCCGCTGCCTTGGCTTCTTTTTCGGCCTCGGTCATCTCCGGAGCCACACCCTCTTTGGAGCGGAAATCCCCCAGCAGCAGATCCAGCCTGCCGTCGTTGTTCCAGTCCGCCACATCGATCTTGTCGCGACGACCGTAGGACTCACCTTCTTTTTCGGCCTCGGTAACTAGGACAACACCGGCGCTAAGCTTGGGCAGGCCCTTGGCGTTTTGGTTCTTGAAGAATTGTACCTGGCCGTTGCCGTCGGCCAACAGCAGGTCCAGGTTGCCGTCGCCGTCCCAGTCAGCAATGGCTGGGCCACAGTGGTGGGCGCTGAGGGCTTTTCCATCGGCTTGCAGTTCCAAGGCCTGGCCGAAGCTGCCGGCCTCATTGGCCAGAAAATAGACCGTACCATCGATGGTGCCTACGCACAGATCTTGGTCGCCGTCCTTGTCCCAGTCGCGGATGACCAGGGCGGAGGCTTTCCCCACATTGATTTCCTTGCCGGCCTCATCCTTGAGGCTCACGGGAGCTGCGAACTTGCCGTCCTTGCTGCCGGCAAAAATGTAGAATTCGCCGGGCCAGGAGCCGCTCACCATGTCCTTGTGGCCATCGCCATTCAGGTCCGCCAACTGCGGACCGAAACCGATGCATCAACCAACGGGGACCTTGCCGGTGGTGCCGCCGGCTTGGAAGTATGTGAAGTCTTCGAATTTGGGGCTCTGGGCGCTGCCCACATTCTTGTAGATGCGTAGGGTGCCGGCATCTTCGTCTTTGCCAAATTGGCCCACCAGCAGGTCTTTCAGGCCATCCCCATCCCAGTCGGTGAACAGGGGAGCGGCGTGGCCGACCTGGGCGATGTCCAGGGTTTCAGAGCCGCATTGGGCGGCGAAAGGGGCTTTGAGCTCTGGGCTGATTTGCGCCGGGGCAGTGGCTGCCAGGGCGGTCAGGGCAGTAAGAACGGGAAAGAATCGGTGCATTTGCATGGTAACTCTTTGGTTTTTTGGGAACAGGATTGCTGAATGCGCCCAGGGTGGCCGGCCATGGGGCAAATCAGTCTAAATAATGTCCGGAGCAGGATAACCCCCTCCTCTGGCCTGCTGCGCTGCAGCGAAAACTTCCTTGCCCTAAAGCCGTTTGGAGGCATTCTCTACCCGCTTGTCCTGAAGTGAATTGAAGTGAATTCGGCTCCGGAGAAGCGCCCCCGCATGCACTGGTTCCAGACTTTCTATTGGTCCTCCATCGGCAGCAAGGTTGTCATGGCGGTGACCGGTCTCCTCCTCCTTGGTTTTGTCCTGGGACACCTGGCAGGCAACCTGCTGGTGTTTGTTGGGCAATCCGCCATCAACGACTATGCCCAATGGTTGGTGCAGCGGCCGGCTCTGATTTGGACCGCCCGCATTGGCCTGTTGCTGGTGTTTGGCCTGCACATCATCACCGGGGTCCGCCTGAGTCGGCGCAACTCTTTAGTGCGGCCGCAGAAGTATGCCTTCATGCAGACGGTGCAGGCCAGCCTGGCTTCCCGCTACATGCTGCAGTCCGGCCTGGTGGTGTTGCTGTATGTGATCTATCACCTGCTGCACCTCACCCTTGGTGTGACCGATGCGGAGGCTTTCAAGCAAACGGAATCGCTGTTGCAAGGCGGTCAGATGGTGGAGCGCCATGATGTCTACAGCATGCTGGTGGTTGGCTTCAGCGATAACATGGTGGTGGCTGTTTATGTGCTGGCCAATCTGGTTTTGGCCTGGCACTTGAGCCATGGCATTTCCAGCACCATGCAAAGCCTGGGCATTCGCGATGGGCGTTACACACCGCTGATCGAAAAGGCCGGCGTCATCCTGGCGGCATTCATTGGTGCCGGTTTCATTTCCATTCCTCTTTGTATTCGCCTGGGCCTGGTCCCAGCAAGTTAGGAAATTCCCCATGCGACTAGATGCAAAGATTCCAGAAGGTCCCCTGGCAGAAAAGTGGGACCGGCATCGCTTCAATCTGAAGCTGGTGAACCCAGCCAACAAGCGGAAGTACCGTGTCATTATTGTGGGCAGTGGCCTGGCCGGCGGTTCAGCCGCCGCAAGTATGGCCGAGATGGGCTATGAGGTTGACTGTTTCTGCTTCCAGGACAGTCCCCGCCGCGCCCACAGCATTGCTGCCCAGGGTGGCATCAACGCGGCGAAGAACTACCAGAACGACGGCGACTCCGTCTTTCGCCTGTTCTACGATACCATCAAGGGTGGTGATTTCCGCTCCCGGGAAGCCAACGTCTACCGTCTGGCGCAGGTGAGCGGCAACATCATTGATCAGTGCGCCGCCCAGGGTGTGCCCTTTGCCCGGGAGTATGGCGGCCAGTTGGCCAACCGCTCTTTTGGTGGGGCGCAGGTTTCCCGCACCTTCTATGCCCGCGGGCAGACCGGCCAGCAACTCTTGTTGGGAGCCTACTCGGCCCTGTCGCGGCAGATTGGCTTAGGCAAGGTGACCATGCATACCCGCACTGAGATGCTGGATGTGGTGGTGGTGGATGGTCATGCCAAGGGTATCGTGGCGCGCAATCTGGTGACCGGCGAAATCACCAGGCATGCCGCCGATGCGGTGGTGTTGGGCACCGGTGGTTACGGCAACGTGTTCTACCTTTCCACCAACGCCAAGGGCTGCAATGTGACGGCTGCCTTCCGCGCCTACAAGAAGGGCGCCTTGTTTGCCAACCCCTGCTACACGCAAATCCACCCCACCTGCATTCCGGTGGTGGGGGAACATCAGTCCAAGCTAACGCTGATGTCCGAATCCCTGCGCAACGACGGGCGCATCTGGGTGCCCAAACAGGGCGGTGACCAAAGGCCGGCTAATGAGATTCCGGAGGATGAACGGGACTACTATCTGGAGCGCAAGTACCCCAGCTTCGGCAACCTGGCACCCCGGGACATTGCTTCCAGGAGCGCCAAGGAAGCCTGTGATGCTGGGCAGGGCGTGGGCGACAGTGGCTTGGGAGTCTACTTGGACTTCCGGGATGCCATCCAACGTCTGGGTCGGGATACGGTGGAGCAGCGCTACGGCAACCTGTTCCACATGTACCACAAGATCACCGACGATAATCCCTATGAGGTGCCCATGCGCATCTATCCCGCAGTGCACTACACCATGGGTGGGCTGTGGGTGGACTACAACCTGATGTCCAACATGCCGGGGCTGTTTGTCATCGGCGAGGCCAACTTCTCCGACCACGGTGCCAACCGCCTGGGTGCCAGTGCCCTGATGCAGGGTTTGGCGGATGGTTACTTCGTCTTGCCCTACACCATTGGCGATTATCTGGCGCGGCAAAAGGCAGGGGCGGTGACCGACCAGCATCCTGAGTTCCAGGCGGTGGAGCAGGCCGTCAATGAGCGCACCCAGCGTCTCTTGAACATCAATGGCACACGCAGTGTGGATTCCTTCCACCGGGAATTGGGCCAGATCATGTGGGATCACTGCGGCATGGCGCGCACCGATGCGGGCCTGCGCAAGGCTCTGCAATTGATTCCCGAGTTGCGCGAAGAGTTCTGGCGCAACTTGCGGGTGCTGGGCGAGGCGGAGAGTTACAACTTCTCGCTGGAAAAGGCCGGGCGGGTGGCGGACTTCCTGGAATTCGGCGAGTTGATGGTGCGCGATGCTTTGATTCGCAGCGAGTCTTGTGGTGGACATTTCCGCGAGGAAAGTCAGACCGAGGATGGCGAGGCCATGCGTGATGACGCCAACTATGCCCATGTTGCCGCCTGGGAGTTCACCGGCACCGATGCGGAACCGGAGATGCACAAGGAAGAATTGGAATTCGAAAACGTGGAGCTCAGCGTGAGGAGCTACAAATGAAAGTCACCTTGCATGTTTGGCGGCAGAAGAATGCCAAGAGCCAGGGGCGGATGCAGCGCTACGCCATGGATGATGTGAGTCCCAATGAATCCTTTTTGGAGATGTTGGATAAGCTCAACGAAGATTTGATCGCCAAGGGTGAAGAGCCCATTGCCTTTGACCACGATTGTCGAGAAGGTATCTGTGGCACCTGCTCGCTGATGATCTCGGGTGTGGCCCATGGTCCGGAAGAAGCAACCACGACTTGTCAGTTGCACATGCGCAGCTTCAAGGATGGCGATGAGATCTATGTGGAGCCATGGCGAGCCGGCGCCTTCCCGGTGATTCGTGATCTGGTAACCGATCGCACCGCTTTTGATCGCATCATGAACGCTGGCGGTTTTGTCTCCGTCAATACCGGCGGCGCTCAGGATGCCAATGCCATTCCCGTCCCTAAGGTCGACGCGGATGCGGCGATGGATGCGGCGGCCTGCATTGGTTGTGGTGCCTGCGTTGCCTCCTGCAAGAACTCGTCAGCCATGCTCTTCGTCGGCGCCAAGGTGACCCAGTTTGCCATGTTGCCCCAGGGCCAGGCAGAGCGGCGCCAGCGAGTGCGGAATATGGTGGAAGCCATGGACCAAGAGGGTCTGGGCAATTGCACCAACCAGTATGAGTGCGAGGCGGTCTGCCCCAAGGAGATCAAGGTGTCGGTGATCGCGCAGATGAACCGGGATTACCTGCGCAGCACCTTCACATAGTGAAAGGGTCATGGCAATGGCATTTCAGCGTGGCTTCCCTGGCCCTGCCTAATGGGTATGCTGCCAGCATGAGCATTGACTACTTCAGCCCCTGCAGCCTTGGCCTGGAGCCGGCCCTGGTGCAGGAACTCCAAGACCTGGGCGCCAAGGACATCCAGGAGCGCCGTGGCGGAGCTGCCTACTGCGGTGATCGTGCTCTTGGCTATCGCGCCAACCTGTGGTTGCGCTGTGCCATTCGCGTGCAGGAGAAGTTGCTCGAGGGCAATGTGCGCAGTCCGGAAGATCTCTATAGCTTTGTGCAGCGTTTGGATTGGCAGCGCTTCATGTCTTTGGACCAGACCCTGGCGGTGGATGCATCGCTGCGGGATTCGGAGATGACCCACTCCCAGTATGCTGGCCGCAAGGTGAAGGATGCCATCGTTGATCAGTTCCGGGATCGCTGCGGTAAGCGACCCAATGTGGATCCGGAACAACCAGACCTGCCGATCAAGCTGGTCATCCTGCGCAACCGGGCCACGCTCTACCGCAACCTGTCCGGTGACAGTCTGCACAAGCGCGGCTACCGGCCGATCCAGGTGAAGAGCCCGCTGAACGAGGCTCTGGCTGCGGGGCTGTTGCTGATGTCGGACTGGGATCGCAAAAGTCCCTTGGTGGATCCCATGTGTGGTTCCGGCACCTTCCTCATCGAGGCCGCTTGCATGGCCACTGACCGGGCACCGGGCTTGCAGCGCATGTTCGCCTTCGAGACCTGGTCGGATTGTGATCAGGACTTGTGGGCCGACTTGCGGATGCAGGCCAGCAAGCAAGTGCGTGCCGAATTGCCCTTCCGTTTGCAGGGCAATGACCGTCACGGTGGATCCATCCAGCTGGCCAGATTGGCAGCCGAGACCGCGGAAGTTGCCCAGTTCATTGATTTTACCGTTGGTGACGTGCGGCAATTCGAGCCGCAACCCAAGCCAGCATGGGTGGTGGTGAACCCGCCTTATGGCCTGCGGCTTGAGGATGGCGAGGAGCTGCGCGATTCCTGGTCGGGCCTGGGCAATTTCCTGCACCAAGAGTGCCAGGGGGCGACAGCCCAGGTCCTTTGCGGCAATCCGGAAATGCCGCGCCTGCTGGGTTTACGTACCAGCCGTAAGCTGCCGGTGATGAATGGTCCCATTGACTGCCGCTGGCTGCGCTACGAAATTGCTGAGAAGCGGCCGGAGAAGAGTGGAGAAACCTCTGTGGCAGATCAGCTCGGCGGTTAAGGTGTTTCTGTATCCAGCAGACCCGACCTTCCCATCTGTATGTCTGAGTCCCACCCGCAACCTTTGCGCTTCATCGGCGACCGTATGGTCAGTGATTCCGTAGTCGCTGAGCCGAGAGTTGTGCCTGAGCAGCCATTGGCAAAGGGTTTGCTGCCTTTACGTCTGGGTCTGGCCTTCCTCTGTGCCGGCCTTGCCATGCACCTGTGGTATTACGATGGGCCGGTGTTCTCTTATTTGTTCATGCACTTGCACTGGGGTGAGGCTGCGGCACTGCAGCTGATTCGCGGCGCCGCCATTGCGCTGTTGCTGCTGATTCCCCTGGTCTTTTTCCGGCGCACCTGGCCTTTGATGGTCATGTTGATGCTGTGGGGTCTGGCGGAAATGCTGGCCAGCTTTGCCCAGCACCCGGCCTACTACCATCTGTTGCCCCTGGCGCTTGCTGTCCGCTATCTGGCCCCTCTGTCCTATATGCTGATTGTGGCGGGCAAGGCGCGCATGGGGTTTTGGCTCTTGCGCTGGGCTCTTGCCGTGACCTTTGCGGCGCACGGTGTGGAAGCCCTGATGCAGCATCCGCAGTTTCTCGACCTGATCCTCATGGCCTTCCGGCGTCTGGACTTTCCCATCAGTGAATCTGTTGCCAGCAACCTGATGGTGCCCATTGGTATCATGGATTTGCTCTTGGCTGTGATCCTGCTGCTAGGCCGCTGGCGTTGGCTGCTGTTCTACATGTGTTTCTGGGGGCTGATCACGGCCTTTAGCCGCATGTTACATTCAGGCTGGGATGGTCTGGATGCCTGTATGGTTCGTCTGTTGCACGGACTTGTCCCTCTGACTTTGCTCTACCATTTCTCTCAAACCTCCCATGCATCAAAGCCTTAGAATTGTTTTCCTGCTTACCCCGCTTGCCTTGAGCCTGTGTGCCATGGCCCTGCGGGCCCAGGAACCTGAAGTCCAGTCCGATACCAAGCCCAGGCATTGGCGGCTGATCTGGACAGGGAACCCCCAGCAACAAGTTACGGCTTCCTGGAGCACCACAGGCCAGGGCAAGCAGCACCGGGTGTACTACGACACTGTGAGTCGAGAGGGCAAGCTGCTCGAATATGCTGAGCACTGTGACAGCAGCGCGGATGGCCTGTTCACTGCCCACACCAAGCAACCCAACACCAAGCAACCCAAGCTGCCCTTCTACTATCACCATGCTCGCTTGCGCGATTTGCAGCCTGGCACCATCTACTACCTGGTGATGGTGAGCGATGGGCAGGCTTCAAGGGAGTTCCATTTTCGCACGGCGCCCGCTGATGATGCTGCATTCAGTCTGCTATTCGGCGGTGACTCCCGCAGTGGCTTGGCCGATCGATGCAAAATCAATGAGATGATCTCTGTTCTTGCTGAACGTGAACCAGGGATCATGGCCTTGGCGCATGGTGGAGACTATGTGTTTGATGGCCGTAAGTTGACGCAGTGGATTGCCTGGTTGGACAATTATGAACTGTGCGTCAGCAAGACCGGCAGGATGCTGCCGATCATACCTGCGCGCGGTAACCACGAGGCCTATGGCCCCTTGTTTGATCAGGTCTTCGACAGCCCTGGGGGTGGGCTTGGTAAGAACTATTTTGCCACCAATCTCAACAAGGAATGCCTGTGGCTTACCCTGAACACGGAAATCAGTATGGGTGGCGACCAGCGAGATTGGCTGGAGGCACAGTTCAAACAAGCGGTAGGGATACGTTGGCAACTGTTGCAGTACCACCGGGCGGCCTGGCCGGCGGTCAAGCGGGCCAGCGCTGGGTTGCAACACTGGGTGCCCCTGTTCGACGATTACCTGCCGGATCTTGCCTGCGAAAGTGATGGACATGTGGCGAAGCGAACCGTGCCCATTCGCTTTGGCATCAAGGATCCGCAAGGTGTGGTGTATATCGGTGAAGGGGGCATGGGGGTTCCCCAGCGCAAAGCCAGGACGGAACGGTGGTTCTTGCAGGGTGATGCCTATGCCGGCAGTGTTCATCACTTGCAGTGGATTAGCATTGGTAAGGAAGAGCTGCGCTGCCGCACCATCACCTTAGGTTGCAAGGTTGTTGACGACTACCGTTGTGGCCCACGGGATAGAGCCAAGTTGAACAAAAGACGCGAAAGGCGCAAGACAGGTCCATGGAGGTGAATCATGGCTAAGCTGCTACTGATCAGTAACTCCACCCAACATGGTGGTGATTTTCTTGCGCACTGCGAGGCCCAGCTCAAGTCATTCTTGCAGGGGTTGCAGCGGGTGTTGTTCGTTCCTTATGCCGGTGGTGATTTGGATGCTTATGCAGAGAAGGCGCGGGCGGCCTTTGTGCGCATGGGCATGGACTTGGACAGCATTCACCAGGCTGCGGATCCGCGGCAGGCGGTGTCTGCGGCGCAGGCATTGTTCATCGGCGGGGGTAATACCTTTCGCCTGCTGCATCGTCTCTACGCCGAAGACTTGTTGGAGCCGATCAGGCAGAAGGTGGCGGCTGGCATGCCTTACGTGGGAACCAGTGCTGGGTCCAATGTTGCCTGCCTGAGCATTTGTACCACCAACGACATGCCCATCATCTATCCACCATCTTTCGATGCACTGGGTCTCTTGCCCATTCTATTGAACCCACATTACATAGACCCGGAACCCGGATCTCGTCATATAGGTGAGACCAGGGAGGATCGAATCCGTGAATTCCATGAAGTCAGGGATGAGGTTGTCGTTGGTCTGCGAGAGGGTGGCATGTTGCATCTTGATGGACAGAGTCTGCAGTTGCGTGGGCTTTGTGGTGCCGTGGTCTTCGCCAAGGGCAAGGAGCGCCAAGATCATTCTCCTGGTGCCGACCTGAGTTTCTTGTTGGCCTAAGGACCTGCGCAAAAATAACTTCACCTTTTCACATTCCTGGATCACGCCATTTTCGGGCTCTCCTCGGTCACGTAATCCTCGACGTAGCTTGGCTACGCCTGCGGTTCCGCTCCTTCGGCGCGCCCAAACCTGACGCCATCCAGGGCGTGAGAAAGTCGAATTTATTCCTGCGCCGGTCCTAATCGGACCTGCCTATGCGTGGAATTCTTCTCAGTGCATAGAGAGCATTTGCGTGATAAAATGTCGTATCGCGCATGTTCACCACCATGAAGACCAAGATTCTTAGATCCCGGTTGGGCTCTTGTTGGAAGTGCATGACTTTCTCCTCAGTCATGCTGGTGGCCTGTGTTCTGCTGGTCTTTTTGGCTGCTACCCTGGATGACCAGGACGGTGAGACTGTGGTGGGCGATGGGTGGCTGATTCTGGCCATGGCAGGGGCAGTTCTGTTCAGCTTGCTGAGCCTTGCACACCTGCTGACCTTCCTCCTGCGTAAGTCCGTCTGGCGACATTCCGTCTGAGGAACGGTCGCCCTGCGGCAAATCCTCCCGACACTCAGCCCATAAAAATGGACCCAAGGGCAATTCACCCCTGGGCCCGAGCAGTCAATGATGCTGTGAATCCCGGTTGTGCTACGGCTGTCCAGGAGCAAGATCAGGGCCACTGTCCCCAGATTCTTGTGGATAACCTAAGTGCCTGAACTATAAGGAGATAAGAGATGGTTGTGGAATCCTGTGGAGAGTTTTCCCGGGCGATTGTCGGCGTGCCGTCGGGTTAGAACGCGGGCTTCGTCGGATATCCGACTGTGCAAAGAATGCGCAGGTCTGTTGGCTCGTGAAGATTCAGCCAGATTCATGGGCAAGGGAGGTAAGGCCATATGGCTTCCGACTCCGATGAGAGGGCAGATAGAACATGGTTGAGGCGGAACAAAACAACATTGCCCTGACTGGTGAGGCAGCCTTCCTGGACGACCTGGCTGCCTACCTGAAGAACAGCTTCATTTACCCTAGCAACAACGAGCGGGTATTGGAGTCGGCGGCCCTTGTGTGCCAGGGAGTCAAGCGGCACCAGCATGGCAGCGAGCCGTTACGAGTCTATCGGCAAGGGACCAACTATATGATTGGTCATATCGAGGTCGCCGTCGAAGGCGTTCGCGTCAATTGGTTGCGAGACTGTTTTTCCAAAGCAGCCTTGGGTGGCGTTGAGTTTGATGCACATATCAATCCTGAATCCCTTGGTCAGTTTGCTGAGTTGCTCAGGCAGAACTTCAGCAGCGGTAAGCGAGCCAACTTCAACAGCATGTGGCCCAAGGCTTATGCCGGTGTCCGCCCCATGGAATTGGTCTTTGCCGGTAGTCATGATGAGGAGGGGCTGAACAGCGAAGCCAAGGCCGGAGTCAAGTTGCGAGGCGGTGGCGCCGAGCATGGCCCGGCAACCAATGATGCCGTCATGCAAGCTCTGACCACCTCTGACGAATTGATGGGCAGGCTTGATAGCTTGCAAAAACGAGTCAGTCAGGATTCTACAGAAGATCATTCCAAGACTCGCTTGGACATTCTGAGTCAAATCCGCAATTCATTGCCTTCGGAAACCCTGTCTGATCACGACATGGTTCGCAGCATCGTCAGCCAGGTGGTTGACATTGCAGAGAAGCAAATCATGGAGCTGTTGGAAACAGGTGTGGTTGGCGGGGAAGTGGAGATGTCCAGTTTGATGGCATCCGTTGGTAAAAAGTTCTTCAGCTCCTTTCAGACTGCTGAGCATAAAGACCACCATGATGAAATCTTGCCTAGTGGTCGCCCTGGCGACGAGAAGGTGTTGGATGATCTGCAGGCCCTGCTGGATGAATACCATGCGCTGCCAGAGTCCCCGGACTTGCTTCTAGATCTGGAACAGCAAGGCTTTGCCGAGGAGATGCTGGGAATCTACCTGCATCACCTGGTGCGCTGCGATGAGGAGGAGGCTGTGGAATTTTATGAGCCCATTCGTTCTGTGCTCAATACCGCCAAGGATCCAGAGTCCATCTACCAGCCTTATGTGGAGGTCTGTCTTTCCAATAAGGGCACGACAGAGCGATGCCGTCCATACTGGCGGGTAATCAAGTACCTGCAACGGGCTGGTTTCACCGAAGCCCTGCAAAAAATGGATTACCTGCGGCCCGAATTGGTAGCCGCGGTATTCCCCAACCAATTCGTGCCCTTCTTGGACTCTCTGAAAGCCAAGGACAAAGTGGAATTGGAGAAGATCAGTGATGTCTGTTACGGAGTAGGGCCAACGAAAATCTTGTCAGCTACTGATGAGCTGACATCAGGTCATGGCATCCTGAGTCGACGCAGGGTGGACAAGATTCTCTCGGTGGATTCGCCGCATGTATTGCCATTGGCGCAGGTCATAGCCCAGCATGGTGAGGAGTGGACACGCGTGCCCTTGGTGCAGTTCTTGAAGAGTATGGAACTGCCGGAAGCTGAAGCCGCAGCGATTCGGGCTATCGCACCGTCTGAATTGATCCCTGGACCCTATCTTGCAGAGGTATGCGAATGTGTTCGGAATGGCAAGTATCCAAAAAAGGTCCGCACAGCCAGTGGTGAGGTGGTGCGGCAATTCATTCGCGACACGGAGGGAGATACAAAACAGCTTGAACGCCGCCTCTACGCCATCAGCGCTTTGCGCCATCTCGACTCACCTACAACCATGCTGTTCTTGAAAGAATTGAGCAAGGCCGGCGGATTCTTTTCAAAGAGCAAGTTGACCAAGCCTGTTCGGCAGGCTGCCAAAGAGGTTTTGAACGCCTTGCAATCTGCGAGGAGTAAATAGTCATGCGCGATCAAGAAAGGGAAGTCCTGCAAACGAATATCGTGACCGGAGTGGTCGATGGGCTGGTGTCGTGCTTGGTGAATACCCAGATCTATTGGAGTTCTCATCAACGGGTTCTTGACTCGATCCATGAAGTTCAAGAGGGCTTGCAGCAGCTTTGCGAGTTGCTGAACGAGGACTCGATCGTGATTTCGGTTGCCAGTGAATATCTGGTGTTTCAGCAACGCCCACTTCTGGGGGCCAGTTTGGCAGCTTCCAGGATCATCAAGCCGATGAAGAAGTGGGAGTCTGGCGGCATCGAGATACACAAGAATGTCCCAGATGAAGATCTGAGCAAGTTGGTGGAGAACTTGTTGTTGAAGCCTGAGCCTGGTGAGGGGGTGGAGCAGTTCAATGCCAAATTATTGAAGGAGAACTGCAGTCACGTTTCCCTGATGCCACTGTTCCGGGAAGAGAGTGACCTGAGCTTGCGATCAAAGGAAAAAAGCGCAGGTATACTGGATGTGCCTGTGCAGATGTACCAGTCCATGATGGACATGCTGCAGAGCATCACTGTGTCCATCTGCACAGGTGGTCGAATCAACTTCGAACCAGTCAAGGAGCAGGCCGAGCAGATGCTGTCTGGGCTGGAATCGGATAACGGTCCATTGCTGAGTCTGGCTCGGCAGGACCAATACGATGCATTCACCTTTGGCCATTCGGTCCGCGTCAGTCTGTTGGTGCTGCACTTTGCCCGTGCTCTGACAACCAATCAGGACTTGCTGGTGCGCATGGGAACCGCTGCACTGCTGCATGACGTGGGCAAGGCCAAGATCCCCTTCGAGATCCTGCACTCTCGCAATATCCTGACGCATGAAGAGCGAGAGATTATTTGTCGCCACCCGGAGTGCGGCGCAGAGATTCTGTTGGATCACGATGATTGTGACCCCATGGCGGTAACGGCGGCCTTTGGTCATCACCAAACCAATGCCCATAAGGGTTACCCCAAAACATTGCATGAGCATGAACAATCATTGATCACCTCAGTGGTTGCCATCTGTGATGTCTATGAAGCCTTGACGGCGGCTCGTCCCTACAAGCGACCCATGTCTCCCATCAAGGCCTACCGCATCATGCTGAGCATGGAAGGCCACTTTCATTCTGGCTTGCTGCGCAAATTCATCGAGACCAACGGTGTCTACCCCAATGGGCAGCTGGTCAAGTTGACTTCCGATGAGTTGGCTCGGGTATTGAAGCAATCCACTGAGCTGCTGTTACCCAGGGTTGAGATCATTTCGGACTTGGAGGGCAACATCCTGCTCCCCGAAGACTTGAAGACGGTGGACCTGGATGCCGGTGAGTTGGCCTGCAAGCTGCAAATCGCCAAGGCCCTGGAAGACGATCCGGTAGTGCTGGCGGCTCTTTCCTAGCCCGCAGCAGGTTTTTTTCTGCTGGGACTCGAATTGCGCGCTGGAGCAGCTAGCCTGCCCGTCAGGATAGGGGGGGCTTCCACGGTAGTATTGTCTACTTCAGCACCGCATCATGACCGGACCACGCGATCCCAGAATACCTACATTCCTGCACAAGTTGCTGCAGCAACATCCTGAAATAACCCTGGCTCATGCGCGGGCAGCTGCGCAAACCGAAGGTCTGGAGATTGGCAGTTATCACTACTACAAGGCCCTGCGTGATCTGGGCATTGGCCGCAAGCGGGGACGGCCGAAGAAAACAGTGCCGGCAACCAACGGCAGGCCGGCGCTTGCAAACCCAGAGCGATCATCCAAGCCAGCCTCAGTTTCCATGGAGGACAGTATGGAAGGCTTGCAGCATGCCCTGGAGCAAGCCCGCCTGGTGCACAAGGAGTGCGCGCAATATCGGGAGACCTTGGAAGGGTTGCTGCTGTTGATTCGCAAGGTCTTGGATTGACGGGTGGGCAATTCGGCATAGGCCGGAAGGAGATAAGGGAGGGGAAAAGCAGGGAGGGTCCAGTACTGAGCAGCGAAAATGGGTTGCAGCATCAGCCTTTTCAGTTCCCAGATACAAGGAAAGGCATTTCTTTGTACACGGATCCAAGCTCTCAGGCCCTTACAGGTATCAGTGGCATTTGCTTGCCAACGTTGCCTATCCCAAGTTGATCCGCCATGCTCTACTTGAACATCATTGCCCGCATGGGCACGGTGCTTGCACTGCCCCTGTCCCTCTTTGCCCAGAGCGTTACCTTCGGTACTGCGGAGAACATCCACTACCCCAACCCACCACCGGTGGGCACCGGTTTCTCAGTGGCGGATGTGGATGACGATGGGGACCTGGATTTCTTCCTGGGCACCAACAAAGACGTTCCCAACCGGTTCTATCGGAATGATGGGGGGACCTTTGTGGAGATGGGCCAGGATGCCGGCTTGGCTGCAAAGACCCAGGCCAGGGCGGCCCTTTGGCTGGATTATGACGGAGATGGCAAGTTGGACCTGTTGACCGCCAGCGATGCCCAAGATCCAGATAATCCTGAGCCTGCCCTTTGCCTGTTCCGCCAGACCGGTTCCCTGCAGTTCACCGACCAAAGCCAGTCATCTGGCCTGGCTGTTCCGGAGGCCTATGGCCATCGTGGTGGTCTCTGCGCTGGGGATATCAACAACGACGGCTACCTGGATATCTACGCCACCATGTATGGCGGTGTGTCCCGCCTGTTCCTGAACGAGACCGACGGCACCTTCAGTGACATTACCATGACCTCTGGGGTGCGCGAGCCACTGCGGGATTTCCAGTGGCAGCCGGTGATGGCGGATTTCAACAACGACGGTTGGGTGGATATTTCGTCGTCCGTGGATTACATCGAAGACCTGATGCTGGTCAACCAGAAGGACGGCACCTTCAAGGATATGGCTAAGGATTGGGGAGTGAACATCACCATGAACTGCATGGGTCGCGCTCTCTGTGACTTTGATTGTGATGGGGATTTGGACATTGCCATCACCAACATCTTTTCAATCGGGGGCCAGTACATTGGTCACAATGTCCTGTTACAGAATAACAGCACGGCAAACCAGATGTCCTTTACTGACATCTCCCTGCAGCAGGGCATTGCCAATGGTGGCTGGGGCTGGGGAGTCACCTTGTTTGACGCCAACCGGGATGGCTATGAAGACCTCCTGGCCACCAATGGCTTCAGCCAACCAGGGTGGTCGGATGACCCCACTCGCTTCTTCCTGAATCAAGGCGGCGGCCCGCAGTGGTTCTCTGCAGACATGGCTCCGCAGGTGGGCTTGGGCGATCAGTTCTATGGCAGCTGTATCTCGGCAGTGGATTTTGATCGGGACGGGGATCTGGATGTGATGCAGTCCACCTTGAATGGCATGCTTCGCTTGATGAAGAATGAAACCGACAACCAGAACTCCTATCTGGTGGTGCAACCGCGGATGTCTGGTCCCAATAGCAGGGCTATTTGTGCCAAGGTCAGGGTTCGCACAGGATCTCACCAACAGCTGCGCCTGATCACCTGTGGCAACTCTTCCTTTGGCCAGGAGCCTGCTGAGGCATTTTTTGGTACCAAGGATGCTCTTAGAGTTGATGAAGTCGTGGTGGAGTTCCCCGATGGCAGCGTGAGCCACATACCCAGAGTTGGCACCAACCAAATCCTGCAGGTTGCACCGCCTCCGCTAACCGATAGTCAGGTCACCAGGGGGCAGGTAAAGGAGGGCGGTGTGCTTTCCTTGCGCGACAGGGACAGGGAACAGCTGGTTTACGCATCCGATGCTGGCCGGGCGCAGCTGCAAGTCGGCTTGTCAACAATCAATCCGCCCGCTGCCCGTCTACAGGCCCTGGGCCTGCCTACTAAGCATCTGCGTTTGCAGATCGACTGCACTGCATCCCGACCAGGAACCAAGGCTGCCCTTGCACTGTACTGCTGGGAACAAGAAAAATGGCAGGTGGTGCACCGTTGGGTGGAGAATCGAAGTGGGCGTCCCCACATCACTGCACCGATTCTCTCTCCTGCCTATGTTGATGCGAACGGTCGAGTGGCGGTGCAAATCACCCATACCCATAATGGTCGGTTCCAAGCCCGGGGCAAGCATCTATTTGGCGGTGGTTGCCAACGAGAGTTCCAAGTGTCGGTGGACTCCATCAAGATTCAACAGACGCCTCTGCGTGGTCGTTACCGGACTTCATCCCGGCGGGCCCAGCATCAGCAGGCTGGTCTTGGACGAGCGGCCAGGGTCCGCTGAACAAGGGTCCGCTGAACTAGGGTCCGGTGAACTAGAGTCCTATAAACAAGGGACACTCCCTTCCAGGCTGGTGAATGTACGCCTGAGTTGCCGCCGGTAGGGGCATGCAAGGCGGGTAGGGAGGGCAACCCATTCATGCTCGGGCTGCCGGCCTCAGTTCCCCTGACAGTATGGAAGGCTTGCAGCATGCCCTGGAGCAAGCTCGCCTGGTGCACAAGGAGTGCGCGCAATATCGAGAGACCTTGGAAGGGCTGCTGCAGTGGGTTCTGGAAAAATGTGAACCTGGAAGCTTGGCTGTGTTGCGGAGATAGGGGGACAGCGGGCTATGATCAAAAGAAGGCTACTGTCCATCCTTTTCCGCTCCTTTCCCTCGATCCTATGGTCGCTTCTCGTCCACCCTTCCGTCCTCTCCCCATGTCCCCCTCGTTGTTGGAACAAGATCAGGCTGCCTGCGGGGTAGGATTGGTAGCTCGCCGCGATGGCACCAGCGACCACGCAACTCTGCAAGATGCCTTGCGCGCCCTGAAGAACCTGGAGCACCGTGGCGCCTGTGCCGCCGACGGCCGCAGTGGTGACGGCGCCGGTGTACTGGTCGATATCCCCTATGAGGTATTGGGCATCGAGCCCGACTCCGTGGCGCTGGCCACCTTGTTCATTACCGACGATCCCTGGGTTTGCCAACGGGCCCTCGCGGTGTTCACCTCGACCTTGGCCTTCTTGGGGCTGGATGTGCTCTCCTTGCGGGAAGTTCCCACCGATCCCACAGTGCTTGGTGCCCAGGCTCGCGCATGCATGCCGAAAATTCTGCATGCTGTCCTGCGCCGGCCGGAGCATTGCTGCACGCGGGCTTCCTATGAGGCCTTGCTCTACCGCGCGAAGCAAGAAGTGCGACGTCGGCACAAGGAAGCGGGTCTGCACCGGGCCTTCTTCTTCGCTTCCTTGTCCTCCGACACCTGTGTCTACAAAGGGTTGACCACCTCAGCAGATCTGCCACGGTTCTACCTCGACTTGCAGGATCCTCGCTTCCAAACCCGCTTTGCTCTGTTCCACCGTCGTTTTAGCACCAATACCCAATCCAGCTGGGACAAGGCGCAACCGTTCCGAATGCTCTGCCACAACGGCGAGATCAACACGATTCGTTGCAACCGCACCTGGGCTCGATCCCGGGAGATTGATCTGGGCTTGCCGAAAGAGGAGTTGCTGACTTATAGCCAGATCAGCGATTCCGGTAGCTTCAACGAAATGGTCGAGGCGCTCACCCATCGGAGCTCCATGCGGCATGTGGAAGATCTGCTGGCACTGCTGATGCCGCCAGCTCAGACCGGTTCCAGCTTCTACCGCTTTTGGAGTCGGGCCCTGGAGCCTTGGGACGGCCCAGCACTGATCGCCTACGGTGGTGGCCAGACCGTCGGAGCACGGCTCGACCGCAACGGTTTCCGCCCTTGTCGATGGGAGCAGACCGAGGACTGCTTCTACCTCGCCTCGGAGGCTGGGGTGTTCGAGTGCGACGCCACCGAAGTGATCGCCAAGGGAGCGCTAAGTGCTGGTTTGGCGGTGCGCATCGACCTGGACACTGGCCGGGTACACTTTCGTGATCCCTCGGACTCGCGCGAGAATGCGGGGGCCCTATTTGAATCCCGAACACAGTTGTTGGAACCGGACCAGGTGACGGAGCCGGTGGATCCCGAGGAGCAGTGGTTGTTCGGCACGACACTCGAGGAGATCCAACGCGTGTTGCGGCCGATGTGCAAGTTGAGCAAGGAGCCCATCGGCTCCATGGGGGATACGGCACGCATTGCCATATTGTCCAACGAGCCACGGCCGGTGTTCGACTACCTCTACCAACACTTCGCCCAAGTCACCAACCCACCGCTGGACTACCTGCGCGAGCGCATGGTCACAGACCTTCGCGCATTTCTGGGACCGAAACCCAATATCTTCGCGCCAAAGGAGATGTTACCACTGATGCCGGTGTATGGGATCAGTTCGCCAATCCTTAGTTTGGGCCATCTGGTGGCGCTGCGTCGGCAGACGATGGGGGACAAGCCAGCACCACTGCGTGGCTGCGAGATTGAGTTGTGTTTTGATCGAGCGTCGGGGCTCGAAGGATTCTGTCAGCGGGTCGAGGCCATCGGTGCTGAGGCGCTCAACGCTCGTGAACAGGGTTTCACGCTCATTATTCTCAGTGACCGTTCTGCCAGCGTTGATTGCCCACCTGTGCCGAGCCTCTTGGCCTTGCGCTCCGTCGTGCGGGTCCTCAACCGTGCAGGTCGAAGGCTCGACGTTTCCCTCGTGGTTGATACGGGAGATGCTCGTTCGGTGCACTCGGTGTCCGCCTTGATCAGTTTTGGCGCAACCGCAGTCTGCCCTCGCCTGGCTCTACGTTTCGCTCAGGACGCGGTCAGTGAGGACAAGATACTCCGAGCTTTCGAGGAAGGCCTGCTAAAGATCATGAGCAAGTCCGGGATCTCGGTGTTGCGGAGCTACCAGAGTTCCAAGTTGTACGCTGCCCTTGGGCTTGGACCCCGTCTGGTGAAGAAGTACTTCCCTGGCTTACGCAGCCCCATCGCCGGAATCGAGCTGGAGGATATCGGTGCCAATGTGCTGGCGCAGACTGCGCAACCGGGGTCGGGGCCGCGACCATCCACTTACCAGTTGCGCGAACAGGCCCGTGGCGAAGTTGGTGAGAAGCATGGCATGACTGCAGCGCGATCCAAGTTGCTCCACGCCGGCCTTGAGCAAGATCCGGAACAAGACCTCAGTGCTCAGCAATACGATGCCTTCGTCGCCGCGGGTCGGGACGACGCACCCCTGCACCTGCGCGACCTGATGGAGTTGCGGTCCTGCGGTTCCCAGGTCTCTGTTGACGACCTGCAGCCCATCGAACAGATCCTTGGGACCTTCGTATCCGGGGCCATGTCCTTCGGTGCCATCAGTGCCGAGTCCCAACGTGACATCTTCCACGCGATGCGGGAGATCGGTGGTTCGAGCAATAGCGGTGAGGGGGGTGAGAATCCCTACTACTACCTGGATGGAACCACGGCAGCCATCAAGCAAGTCGCATCAGCACGCTTTGGTGTGACTGCCGAATACCTGGCCACCGGCAAGGCCTTCGAAATCAAAGTGGCACAGGGGGCAAAGCCCGGTGAGGGGGGCCAGCTGATGGGAGTCAAGGTAGATTCAACCATTGCCAGCGCCCGCCACGCGACGCCGGGCACGGATTTGATCTCGCCGCCTCCGCTGCATGATATCTACAGTATCGAAGACCTGGCGGGCCTCATCCATGAACTCCGGGAGTTCAATCCAAACGCTCCTGTCGGGGTGAAGCTGGTGGCCAACTCGAACATTGGTACCATTGCGGTGGGTGTTGCCAAGGCTGGTGCCGACATCATCATGATCTCCGGTGGCGATGGCGGTACCGGTGCAGCACCACTGAGTTCGATGAAGCATGCTGGCTTGCCCTGGGAGCTCGGCCTGTCAGAAGTGCACCGCGCCTTGAGCCAGAACGGCCTGCGTGCCCGCGTGCAGTTGCGCGTCGACGGTGGCCTGAGCACGGGTCGAGACATCATGATTGCCGCAGCGATGGGTGCCGATGGCTTCGCCTTCGGCAAGCTCTTGTTGATCGCCGAGGGCTGCATCATGGCTCGAGTGTGTGAGAAGAATACCTGTCCCACTGGCATTGCGACCCAGAACCCCAAGTACAAGCAGCGCTATCGCGGCAGTGCCGCCGCAGTCGTTCGACTCCTCCGGCGCATTGCCGGGGAGGTGCGCGAACATTTGCTTGCGGTCGGCGTGCCCAGCCTGTCAGCGCTTCGTGGGCGTATGGATCTGCTGACGGCTTCACCACAGCACGTGGATCTGATTGCGCAGAGGCGCCTGTCGTTGGTCGAGCTCTTGCAGCCGATCAAAGCTACTAGTGGTGTGATGCGCTCTGTTGGGGCATTTTCAGTGCAGCGCGTGCGCGACCGACTTTTTCGAGGATCTCGTCGGCGGCCTTGGTCCAAACAATCGGCTTCGGATCGTCGTTGTGGTTATCGATGTAGTCCATGATTGCTTTCTTGAGTTGAGGGACGCTGCGAAACGCGTCGCGCTTCAGGCGTTTTTGATCAAGATTGCGGAAAAACCCCTCCACGATATTGAGCCACGAGCTGCTTGTCGGGATGAAGTGCATGTGGAATCGCGGATGGCGCTTCAGCCACCGCTTAACCTTCTCATGCTTGTGTGTGGCGTAGTTGTCGGCGATGACGTGCAGATCGAGTTCAGCTGGAGTTTGCTCGTCGATCATTCTCAGGAACTTGATCCACTCCTGATGTCGATGTCGCTTCATGCAGGTTGCGATCACTTCGCCGTGACCCAACTCGATCGCGGCGAACAAGGTGGTTGTTCCGTTCCTCTTGTAGTCATGAGTCATCGTGCCGCATCGACCCTTGACCAGTGGAAGGCTCTTCTGGGTCCGATCGAGAGCCTGAATTGACGTCTTTTCGTCCGCGCTAAAGACGAGTGCATTCTCGGGTGGATTCAGGTAGAGACCTACCACATCGCGCAGCTTCTCTTCGAACCGAGAATCGTTGCTGACCTTGAACGTCTTCACCAAGTGAGGTTTCAGACCGTTGGCCTTCCATGTGCGGTGGACCATCGACTGCGTGATTCCCATCTCCTCTGCAAGGAGTCGCGTGCTCCAGTGTGTCGCGTTCGCGGGGATCTCTTGCGTAGTCATGCGGATGATCTCACTCTCAACTTCCTCGTTCGCACGGGGACGACCTCCCCGAGGAAGGTCCTTCTCTATACCAGTGAGGCGATGCTCGCTGAAGCGGTTTCGCCAACGCCCCACAGTGTGTCGCTTGACCCTCATCTCCTCAGCTATATCCGCATTCGAGTAGCCATCAGCGGCAAGAAGGATCATTCGGGCTCGCTGAGCTTGCCTCACCGAAATTCTCCGACTGCGTGACCAATTCGTCAGGGTGCTTCGCTCGCTCTTGGTAAGTTGAATCTCTACTGCAACGCGCATCGTCTTGCCTCCAACGATACCTACGCACCGCAAGCGTAGGGAGGCTTAATATAAAGGCCTACTAATTCTGCGTCATACCACTAGTGCGACTTCCATGTCGCCGCCGGAGCGGAAGATCGGTTCCTTGAACGCAAAGATCCATGAACTTGCCGCACCTGCCTTGGTGGGGGAGGGGGTGCAATTGGATCTTGCTATTCATCCTACGGATCGCGCCATTCCCGCGCGACTGTGCCACGCTGTCGCCCGTCGAAAGCACGAGCTGCGCATGCAGCAGATCAAGGACGGCAGCCTGAGCGAAGAAGAGCTGGATCTGCCAACGAACTCAATCCGTCTGCAACTGGCGGGAAGCGCCGGTCAGGGGCTCGGCGTCTTCTTGACCGCCGGCATTGCCATTGACTTGATCGGCGAAGCCAATGACTCGGTGGGCAAATCCATGTCCGGTGGCAGCATCGTCATCAGACCCCCTGCAGGCGTGCGCTTTGTGCCCGCGGACAATGCCATCATCGGCAACTGCGCCCTCTATGGTGCTACGGGTGGTCGTTTCTTTGGTCACGGTCGGGCTGGGGACCGCTTCGCCGTGCGCAACAGTGGGGCGACCGCGGTGATCGAAGGGGGCGGCATGCATGCCTGTGAATACATGACCATGGGAACCGTCGTCATCCTGGGGGCAACCGGCGCCAATCTGGGTGCCGGCATGACCGGAGGAGTTGTCTTCCTACGCCAGGACCAACAGTCCAATCTCAACCGCGAGTATGTGAGTCCACAGCAAATGAACGACGAACAAGTCGAGCTTTTGCGAGGCCTGCTCACCGAGCATGTGGAGGCCACCGGCAGCAAGGTTGCCCAGGAGTTCCTGCATGCGCCCGATGGTTTGCAGGGTTCGTTCCTGGTCTGTTTGCCGAACAAGGCTGTTGCTACTCCGCCTGCCCCACTGCGCGGGGCGGCGGAAGTGCTCTGAGTTCAGGCCGCGGTGGTTCTGCACATCAGTGCCAGCTGAGGCGTTCTTCGGTAGCAAAGACTGGCCCTGCTACATCAGTTACCTTTCTTGGGGCCCATGGCTGCAATCACGTCGCGGGCGCGAAGGGCGATGTCCAGGTCTTCGTGGTCTATCAACCCTTCGATGACCGGTCGAATCCTTTGCGCCTGCGGTGCCAGTTCCAGCAGGAAGCCCAGTGACTGCCGAATCCTCTCGGGATCACCGGAGCGGATCTCCTGGTGGTTTGCAGTCACATCCAGCTCCGCAGTTGCCATGACCGGTGTGTAGATCCGGGCTACGAACTCTATTGGGGCGAAGAGCCAAGAGAGGAAATCGCGCTGCCGCTTCGGTCGGGGCGCATACCTGACTCCGCAGGTCGGGCAGTAGACGCAACCGCGTTGACGGGCGTGTTCGCAATTGGACGCAGCTATCTCTCCCATAGACATGAACCTACACCGCTGTCCCGGCAATATTGAATAATGGATGCGGGAAAGCAGAGTTTATGCCGCCGTGATCTCGTCCCACGGTGCCTGAATTTTCGCTCTCGTCTCCATCGCGTGGCCTCATTCCGCTTCTTTCTTTTTGAGCAACCGATACAGAACCTACGCCATCCGGGCTTTGTCGATGTCTCGGATCCAGTCTGCGAAAAAACTCGGTCTGCCATACGGCCCAAGAGTCCATTGCCAGTAAGCCAATTTCCTAGAACCCAATCACACCTTTGGCACCATTGGTGGCGGCAATTCCAGCTGCATTGGCATTCGGATCCCGCACCCATGCTTGATTGTAGAATGTCACTCCTAGTAGGTTGGTATCGTTGGGCACAAAGAAAATCAGATTCGCGCTGTTGCCACTGCCTACAGAGAATGGAAGGGTAAGGACCTCACTCACCAGCAGGTCACAGTTCGGCATGTCAATGACGGCAAGGTTTAGGGGTAGGGGAACGTTGTTCCAGAAGGTGTTGGAATCACCGAAGATCAGGCCGCCGGTGGTGGGGGTGATGATGTTATTGATTTCAAGGGTGAAGAATTGACCTAGGAGTCTGCCCCACGGAAAGTCAACTTAGCGTCACCTCGGTGGCCGCTGGATAAAATCATTAGTGGGGCTGTGAAAATCCAGATCGACGGATTCTGCATGGATTTTGGGCCTGGGGCCACGTTGACGATTTTTGGGAGCAGATCAGTGCTTCTTGGCCTGTAATGGCCCAATTCCCTCGGCCTTCATAGCGCCAGCTTTCCGTGCAGCCTTCTCAAGTTGGTTGCAAGACAGATTAGGTCCCACTCACCACTCACCTTTGCTATGCCTCGCATGCTGAAGGACCGAAAGCCGCTCACGTTTTTGATCCAGCCAAAGACCGGCTCAACGATGTGTTTGCGTTTTCGGTACCAGCCCCGCCCACGGTTGGTTCCCAGCTTCCGTTTCATTCGCGCAGTAGCTTGGAGATCTGGACTGGTCTTCGGTCGTTTCTTTCCTTCCTTGCCAACTGAAACCAAACCGTCAATCTGGGCGTTTTCGAGATGCTTGAAGTTTTCCTCGCTGCGATAGCCTGCGTCCGCAAGCAGGCGCTCTATCGGCTTGCCTGAGTTCTCCATCGCTTTCTCGGCCATTGGAAGAAGCTGGTCATTATCAGCAGCGTTGTTTGTTACTCCATTGGCGATGATCAGCTGCTCAGTATTGTCGACAGCAATCTGAGCGTTGTAGCATTGCTCGAATCCATTCGAGGCTTTCATGATCCGACTATCGGGGTCCGTGAAGTTCTCCTGATCCTTTGGCCGTGGCTTGCCCTTGGGATGTTTCCGGTGGGGAGTCATCCGAAGCTCGCGACCTTCTTCCTTGGCCTTGCTGGCCTTCTTCTCGTCCTTTTGCTTGTCCTCCTCGGCCTTGCGTCTCTCCAATCGCTTCTTTGCCTCCTGGATAGCCTTCAGGCGGCTTTCCCGGTTTGAAAGTTCATCAGGGAGCTCGTCACCCCGAAAGTCAGGACCGAAGAGATCGTCCTCTTCCTTGTCGATTCCCTTAGCCATCTCGGTGATCCTGCGGATCTCGGCACGCAGTCGTTTCTCTTCGGACTTCATTCGCGAGTAGCTCATTGCCTTTCGCTTGCTGGCGTTCGCCTTCACTTTGCTGCCATCCACTGCCACGGTGCCGAGCTTGACCAAGCCAGCCTCAGAAGCGAGCTGTACGATCTGGACAAAGAAGCTCTCGAACAAATCGACATGCTCCGCCCGAAAACGACAGATTGTGCGGTGGTCCGGCATTTGATTAGCTGCCAACACCCGGAAAGGCACGCTTTCTTCGAGGTGCTTGGAGATCTTGCGGGAGGAGAAGACCCCTGTGCAATACGAGTAGATCAAGACCCTCAACATCATCCGTGGATCGTAAGGCAATTCACCACTCCCGCAGATGCGGTAGCGGTCGAGGAGGCCATCCGTGTCCAACGAACCGACCGCGTCGTGAATGTACCACGCAAGATGATCTTGTGGCAGCCAGTCACGGATGGACGGAGGTAGGAGGTACTGCTGGTTTAGATCTTGACCCTTTTTGAATCGCGCCATGCCTTCAATACGTACAAGGATGGGCCAGGGGCTTAACCTTTTTTCCGATTTCGAGGGCGATCGGAGGCCGGATTCCTCCTCATCCCGTGGGGCAGACTCCTAGCTTTGGCCTGCCAGCGGAATCAAGTTCAGGGGGTTGGGGAGAGCCGGAGCAACCGGTGCCGAAGGTGGTAAAGGTGGCTAATTGGCCACCAAGGATAAGACGAGCACTGCCGGAACGAAATCCGTTGTTGTCGTCCCAAGTAGCACCAACGATGACGTCATCGAAATCGTCGCCGTCGACATTTCCTGCACTCCTCACAGACCAGCCAAATGCGTCTCCACTGCTGTTGCCGTTCAGGGTTACAAAGGTGGTAAAGGTTCCTGATGAGCTACCCATGAAAATCCGAGCACTACCGGAATCAAGTCCGTTGTTGTCGTCGTAAGGAATCCCAACGATTACTTCGTCGTAGCCGTCTCCGTTGATATCCCCGGCACCGTTCGCCGAAAAGCCGAGCCTGTCTTCAGAATTATCACCGTTCAGGGTTACAAAGGTGGTGAAGGTTCCTGATGGGCTACCCATGAAGATCCGAGCACTGCCGGAATCAAGTCCGTTGTTGTCGTCTAGAGAAGCCCAACGATGATGTCGTCGTAGCCGTCTCTGTTAACATCCCCGGCACCACCTACCGAACTGCCGAAGTTGTCTCCAGCACTATCACCATTCAAAGTTACGGAGGTCGTAAACAAAGTTGAGGGCCCACCCAGAAGAACACGAGCACTGCCGGAACTAAGTCCGTTGTTGTCATCGCCGGGTGCCCCAACGATGATGTCGTCGTAGCCGTCTCCGTTAACATCTCCGGCACTGCTCACTGAGAAGCCGAAGCTGTCTTCGGAATTATCGCCATTCAGGGTTACAAAGGTGGTGAAGGTTCCTGATGGGCTACCCATGAAGATCCGAGCACTGCCGGAATTAAGTCCGTTGTTGTCATCCCAAAATGCCCCAACGATGATGTCGTCGTAGCCGTCTCCGTTGACATCTCCGGCATCGCTCACTGATTGGCCAAACCATTCGTCAGCACTATCGCCGTTCAGGGTTACAAAGGTGTTAAAGGTTCCTGATGAGCTACCCATGAAGATTCGAGCACTGCCGGAACGAAATCCGTTGTTGTCATCCAATCGAGCACCAACGATGACGTCATCGTAGCCATCGCCATTCACATCTCCGGCACCGCTTACTGACCTGCCAAACTGGTCATTAGCATTGTCGCCGTTCAGGGTTACAAAGGTGGTGAAGGTTCCTGATGGGCTACCCATGAAGATTCGAGCACTGCCAGAACCAAGTCCGTTGTTGTCGTCTAGATATGCTCCGACAATGATGTCGTCGTAGCCGTCTCCGTTAACATCTCCGGCACTGCTCACCGACCTACCAAACTCGTCCGAAGCACTGTCGCCATCAAAGGTATGAGTCCCCTGTGCGAAACAGGTTGAGGCCACACAGAAGAATATGGCTATGGAAAGGCGCATTGCGTAATCCTTAAAGAAGTGAATTTGGATCTCTCAGCTATATGCGGTAGCCCAGGAGGGGTCAACCCCTGATGTTCCCAAGGCACCTAGCTCACACCTCAGGTTGAGGTTTAGGTTCTTCTGTATCGCCGCGCTGATTGCCGCCGTCGAAGGCCGCCAAAAGTCACCCTCGTCGCCATGCGCGAACACTGCGGACACCAGTTCGAAGTAGCCAGTGATCTCGGGGCGGCGTTTGGATGAATCCGTGCTTTGATCGTAGATGCCGCTGGTCAGTTATTTCCCATAGAAGGCGTCGATTCGCTCTTCCATCTTTGGGTCAATGGGCCTGAGTCCGTAGCGGAGCAGGTCGAAAATCTGCATGCCCGCAAAGCAGAAAAAGAAGATGCTGAAGTAGGGGTGACCCATCGCCAACGCGCACAAGCCGGCTACGGTGAATAATGTTGTGTGCAAAGCGTACGTTCGCCACCCGATTCTAAGGCTGTGCTTTGCAAACCTCTTGCACCAATCGGGCCTGCGCCAGCGCAACACAGCGCCGGCTATGAGTCCAACCGGTAAGGACACTGTCACCATCCATAGCAGGGACTTGAGTTCGCTATCCATCTACCCCTGAGTATTGGGGTTCTTGGCTGCTCTGCAACCCCAAGGGTTGAGGCTCATGGTTAGCACCAGATTGCCTAAGCGACTTTTACTCCGAGAGCAAGGTGGTCGGGGCGAGAGGATTCGAACCTCCGGTCTCCTGCTCCCAAAGCAGGCGCTTTACCAGGCTAAGCTACGCCCCGGCGGGGGACCGGGCCTTGGGGGCCAGATCCGGGGCGGGGAACGGTAGCGGATCGGGAAGGCATGTAAAGGCTGGGTCTGGACGATTCGCCATTGCTCCCCATTGCCCCCCAATGCGGGGAGGGAGGCTGGAATGTAGGCCCCTGCCGGCTACCCTCAACGCTGATGCCTCCTTCCCCGACCCTATGAGCAAGCTGCTGCACGTGTTTCCCTCCTTTGAACCGGGAGGTCTGGAGGTTCGCGCGGCCCAGCTCATGGCGATGATGCCCAAGGGCACGGAGCATGTGGTGGTGGCCATGGACGGGCGCACGGGCTGCATGCAGCGCATCCCTGGGGAAATGGCAGACCTGGTGCAGGTCTTGCCGCCGCCGCCCAAAGGCAACTTTTTGGCAGTGGCACGGCATATGGCGGGAGTGCTGAAGGAGCAGCGGCCGGGCCTGTTGCTCACCTACAACTGGGGCTCTATGGAATCGGTGTTGGCGGCGCGCCTGGCCAAGGTCTGTCCCCTGGTGCATCACGAAGATGGCTTTGGTCCCGACGAGATCCAGAACTACCTGCGCCGGCGCATCTGGGCGCGGCGTTTGTTGCTGCCGACGGCGAAGGCGGTGGTGATGCCTTCCATGCGCTTGCGGGATCTGGCGCTGCAACGTTGGAAGCAGCCGGCCCAAAGGGTGCATTACCTGCCCAATGGGGTGGACCTGCGGCGCTTCGCGCCGACCTCTAGGCAGAAGGCGGCGGCGGAGCCCCTGGTCATTGGCCATGTGGGGCACCTGCGCAAGGAAAAGAACCAGGCCTTGCTGCTGCAGGCATTTGCGCTGAGCAAGTGTCGGCAGCAGGCCGAACTACGGCTCTATGGTGCGGGGCCGGAAGAGGCCGCGCTCAAGGCCATGGTGGCGGAGCTTGGATTGCATGACCAGGTGAAGTTCTTTGGTCAGATCGCTGACACCAGCCAGGCCTACGCCGAGATGGATGTGTTTGCCCTGTCCTCGCTCACCGAGCAGATGCCGCTGACTGTGTTGGAAGCCATGGCCAGTGGTCTGCCGGTGGTGTCCACCCAGGTTGGCGATGTGGCGTCCATGCTCGCAGATGACAACAGGCCTTTCCTGGTATCCGTTGGAAAAGCGCAGGCCATGGCGGAGGTCTTGGATCAATTGGCGGCAAACTCGGCCCAGCGCCGGGCACTGGGAGCGGCCAACCGCCAACACTGCCAAGAGCACTATGAGAAGCAGCACTGCTTCCAGCGCTTCATTGACCTGTATCAGCAGTGCATGGCCGACTAGCCTTGCTGATCAGCGAAGCGCTTGGCGCCAAACCAGCTGAGCCAGCGATAGCTCACAATGAGCCAGATCATGCGCATGCCTAGGTTGAAGGCCTTGATCTTGTTGCCGGTGACCGAAGAGGTGCCGATGCGCTTGGTGTAGTTCACCGGGATCTGGATGATCTTCAGCTTCTTCAAGATGGTCAGGATCATCATCTCCGGACCGAAGAAGCTGCCTTCCACCGTGAAGTAAGGTTCGATGGTCTGCAGAGCGGAGCGGTTGATGCAGCGCATGGTGCAGCCCACATCGGTGAGGGAGGTGCAGTTGAACAAGATCTCCATCAGCTTGGCTACGCTGTAATTGCCCCACTTCAAGAAGATGCCCATGTTGGCGCCTTGCCAGATCAGTTCCTTCACCGTGCGGCTGCCGTAGACCACGTCAAAGTCATCGGCATAGGAGAGAAGCTTGATGATGTCCGCGCCGCGGAAGGTGTGATCCGGTTCGGAAACGATGATGTAATCGCCCGTGGCTTCTTTGAAGCCGCGGCGGATGGCGGCGCCGTAACCCTGGGTCGGCTCGTGCACTTCTCGGGCATTGGTGGGTGCCACTTCTTCACTGGTGCCCTCGGCGGCATTGTTGTTGATCACAATGATCTCGTCCAGGATACCCACCGCGTCGAACTCCTCGATGGAGGCGCGGATCGCATCCTTCTCGTTGTAAGTGGGGAAGATCAGGGAGACTTTCTTGCCGTTCCACATGGTTGGTTCGCTGTTATTTGCGCTCCGCCAAGAGATACATCTGGGCGCCGAATGGTCGGATGGGGGACATGAGGTACATGCGAATCATCATGCGCCACTTGGGCAGCCGACTTTTCATGGAGAAGGGCAGCAAGCCTGGCAGCAACTTGCGCACCGTGAAACCATGGGGCTCGATGTAGGACTTGATGTTGAGATGGGAGAACAGGGTGACGTGGGTTTCGTCGTCCCAGTAGTGTTCCTTGCATCGCTCAAAGTTGGGTTGGATCAGCATCAGCTTGCCGCCCTTCTTCAGCACGCGCTGGATTGAAGGCAGCAGCCGTTGCAGCTGGTCGTCGTGCAGGTGCTCCAGGAAGTTGCTGCTGAAGACCAGGTCCACAGACTCGGGTGCAATGGCATCTAGGTCCGTGGCATCCTGCACGCGGAAGTCCACTTCCGGTTCGGCGAACTGCGCCATCTCCGGATTCAGATCCAGGGCGATCTTGTGTTCGGCAGGGAAGTGGTTGGTGAAATCGCAGTAGCCGGCACCCAGCTCCAAAAGGGTGCCCACGTTCTGGGCGTCCCGGCGCAGGTAGCGGGCCACTTCAGACCAGACGATGGCCCGATCAGCAAGCTGCGGATAGTTGGCGTAGCGAGTGGGGGAGCTCATTGCTGCAGGATTATTTCCAACTTCCTGGTCCGGCTTGCAGGATTCTTTCCAATTCTTTGATCCGCTTGCGCAGGGCCGGGAACTGCTGCTCGGAGAAGTGTTTCTTGACGTTGCCCATGGTGAATTTGGCATGTGCCTTGTCTTTGCTGGGTAGCTCGCCGCCGGTAATCAGATCGGTGTAGAAATCCATGGCCTGGTGCGCCAGCTTATCTGCCTGTGAGATGCGCTTCTTGCGAAGTAGCCTGCCTGCCATGTTGATATGGGTGTCGCCCATGGCAAAGAGTACGGAACGGCTCTTGGGTCGGAGTTCATAGGCTTTGGCGTAGTGCTTGAGTTGCACCTGCAGGGACTCTTTGTTGATGTTGGCATAGCGACCCAGGTAGTAATGGTGCCGGGCGTAATAGCCGTGCTGGTCTGCATGGTAATCGGTCTGCTTGATGCCCAGGGCGGCATAGTTCTGCAGGCCCTTGGCCAGGCTGGCCTTGGCTTCATCCACATATTCTTTGCGCTGAGCCACGTCTTCTTTGGTTTTCTCCTTCTTGTCATCCAGTTTCTTGATGGGCATCAAGTAGATCCGGGGGATGTTTTGCGTGGACAGAATGGAAGGGTTTTTTAGAGCAACTTCGTACTGCCAAAAGGCGCGTTCATTGCGCCACCTCTGCTGTTCGATGAAGTTCTGCACGCAACTCAGCACGAAGTAAGCGGCGGCGATGGCGATGATACCCTGACGCAGGCCGCTGCCGGATTTCTGGTAGGCCTTGGCTCCCAGCCAGACCAGGATGCAGACCAGGCAGGCGGACGACAGGTAGGCGTAGCGGTTGGCGATCCAGATGCCGATGTACATGATGTTCATGTAGGGGATCATCAGCACGAAGAACGCCGCCGCGGCAAAGAACAGGTCCTTGCGTCGCAGGAACAGGCGAACCATGACTGCCACGATGGCGGCGGCAAAGAGCAGGGATCCGACCAGTTCTGTTGTGGTCAAAGGGATGCTGGCATTGGGCCAGTCCCAAGCCAGGGGATGCTCAAAGGGAGTGAAGATGTACTTCAAGTACATCGCCATGATGATGGGCAGGATCCGGGTCATGGTCCAGATATGCTCAGGAGCCCATGGATCCGGGCCCCGGTCCAGGATTTTCGTGTGGTGTTCTACGGCAAATTCCCGCAGCACACCCGAGTACCAGACGAATACCCCAAAGCAGAGGATGATGTAGGGGATTAGCGGGAGCAACTTCCACAGCAACTTCTCCAGATGGGCCAGCAGGTCCAGAGGGGCGTCGGCTGCCTGTTTGCCGTTGAGGTAGCCATGAAAAAAGGTGAGCAGGCCCAGCAGGATGAACAGCGGCAGGGCTGCCATCTTGGAGAACAGCGAGCCAGCAGTGCAGAGGACAGCGAGCAGGTAGAACAGTCTCCGGTGCTTGGTGCTCTTGCTTCGCAGGAAGCAGAGATGGCCGATGAGAGCGCCTAACATAAAGAAAGTGCAGAGCACATCCTTGCGCCCCATGACCCAGCAGACCGGTTCCACATGCACCACTAGCACACCCCAAAAAGCGGCGGAGATGAGGGAGAAACGAAAGGCTTGGGTGGCTAACAGAAGGAAGATGAACAGCAGGGCAACGTTGAAGGCGTTGAGCAGCACATTGCCCAGGTGAAATCCAAAGGCCTCTTTCTTGTCTTGCTCAATGCTAGTATCGCCCAGGCCAAAGATACGGGCATCCAGGGCCCAGCTTATGTCCCGCAGTAGCAGTGGTTCTTCCCGCGGCAGATCAGTGAAGATCTCCACCACGCTGTCGCTGAAGGAGTCCTCGTTGAACAGCTTGGGCTGGGTCTGCAGGATGCGGTAGTCGTCGTACTCGACGTATCCAAAGTCCAAGGATGGTGAGTAGAGGGCGAAGGCGGCAGCAAAGAGTGCTGCTGCGCAAAGCAGGGTCTGGCGCAGGTCAGGAATCACGGGGTTGATCTAAACCTGCGGCTGGCAGGTGGCTAGGGGAGACGAGAGGCATGGGAAGAGGGCGCTGACTTTACCTCGGCTCTTGCCTGACTGCCTTGTCTAGCTGCGATTTTTCCCGCATCTCGCTGCCAGTCCTGACAAGTCCCTGGGTGTTGTGGCTGATTTTCCCAATGGCTAGGGGACCTCATCGCAGCTGCCTTTCCAATTCCCTGATCCGTTTTCGTAGGGCGGGGAACCGTGCTGCGGGGAAGTGAACCTTGATTTGTTGCAGGACATAGGAGGCATACCTCAGGTCCTCCTGGGCCATGTTTCCGCCCAAGATGATTTGGCCATAGAAATTCAGAGCGAGATTTGCCAGCTCTCTGCGTTTTTCGCCAGGCTCCAGGCCCGCCATGTTGGCGTAGGTGTCGCCGATGGCGAAGATTACGGATTTGCTCTTGGGAATGAGCTCATGGGCACGCAGATAGTGGGCAAGCTGCACTTGCAGGCTTTCCCCGCTGAAACTCGCGTAGCGACCCATGTGGTAATGCAGCATGGCGTAATAGTTGTGCTGGTCAGCGTGGTACTTGGATTCGACGAAGCCCAGGGCTTCATAGGTCTGGATGCCTTTGGCAATGCTCTGCCTGGCTTGCACCACCCAGGCCTGGCGTTTGGTTTGGTCCTGTTTGCTTCTGGTCATCTTGTCGTCCAACTCCATGATGGGGAGTCGGTTGATTCTGGGGATGTTCTGCGTGCTCAAGATGGACGGGGGATCCTGGGCAACTTCGTATTCCCAGAGGCTGCGCTCATCTTGCCACTTCTGCTGCTCGATGAAGTTATGCACACAGCTCAGTGCGAAGTAGGCAGCGGCGACGACAACAATGCCCAGGCGCAGGCCGCTGCTGGATTTCTGGTAGGCCTTGGCTCCCAGCCAGACCAGGATGCAGACCAGGCAGGCGGATGAGAGGTAGGCGTAGCGGTTGGCGACCCAGATGCCGATGTACACGATGTTCATGTAGGGGATCATCAGCACGAAGAACGCTGTCGCGGCAAAGAACAGATCCTTGCGTCGCAGGAACAGGCGAACCATGACTGCCACGATAGCGGCGGCAAAGAGCAGGGAGCCGGCCAGTTCCGTTGTGGTCAAAGGGATGCTGGCATTGGGCCAGTCCCAGGCCAGAAGGTGGGCGAAGGGTGAGAAGATGTACTTCAGGTACATCGCCATGGTGATGGGCAAGATGCTGATCAAGGTCCACAGATGCTCTGGGGTGTAGAACTCCGGGCCCCGATCCAGGATTTTCGTACCTTGTTGTTCAGCAAAGGCTCGCAACTCAGCTGAATACAAGACGAACACCACAAAGCAGAGGATGATGTAGGGGGTCAGCGGCAGCAACTTGTTCAGCAGTGCCCGCAGGTCCAGAGGTGCGTCGGCTGCCTGCTTGCCGTTCAGGTAGCCATGAAACAAGGTGAGCAGGCCCAGCAGCAGGAACAGGGGCAGGGCTGCCATCTTGGAATACAGCGCCGCCAATGTGCAGAGGAGAGCGAGCAGATAGAACAGTATCCGGTGCTTGGTGTTCTTGCCTTGCAGGAAACAGAGGTGGCCGATGAGAGCCCCAAGCATGAAGAAAGTGCAAAGCACATCCTTGCGGCCCATGATCCAGCAGACCGGTTCCACATGCACCACCAGAATTCCCCAAAGAGCGGCGGAGACGAGGGAGAAGCGAAAGGCTTGGGTGGCTAGCAGCAGGAAGATGAAGAGCAGGGCGACGTTGAAGGCGTTCAGTAGCACATTGCCCAGGTGGTAGGCAAAAGGATCCTTGAAGCCAAAAATGCGGGCATCCAGGGCCCAGCTTATGTCCCGCATGAGCAGTGGTTCTTCTCGCGGTCGGTCGGTGATGATCTCGTGCAGACTGTCGCTGAAGGAATCTTCGTTGTACAGCTTGGGCTGGGTCTGCAGGATCCTACGATCATCGTACTCCACGTAGCCAAAGGACAGGGATGGTGCGTAGAGGGCGAAGGCAGCAACAAAGAGCAGGGCTGCGCAAAGCAGAGTCCGCCGGGTTTGGCCAGAACCGGGTTGCAGGGGGCGCGGTGTGCTCATTGCAGCTGCTTCCTTTCCATCTCAGCGAGCCTTTGCTGCAGGGCTGGGTACTGCTTGGCGGGGAAGTGAAGCTTGATGCTCTGCAAAGTATCCAAGGCCAATGCCCGCTCACCACCCCTCAGCTTCTGGTCCAGCAGCACCGGTTTGTAAAAATCCAAAGCCTTGTGCGCCAACTTGCGGCGCTTCTCGCCATTGGCCTGGGCTGCCAGGTTGATGTGGGTGTCACCCATGGCGAAGAGCACCGCATTGTTCCACAGGCCCAGATCGAAGGCACGCTGGTAGTGTTTGAGTTGTTCCTGCAGGGATTCCCGGTTGAGGTTGGCATAGCGACCCAGGTAGAAATGGTGCTTGGCGTGGTAGGCACGCTGATCGGCGTAGTAATTGGATTTCTTGTCATCCATTACTCCCAGGGCTGCATAGTTTTGGATGCCTTTGGCCAGGCATTGTTGGGCCTGGGCTATCAGGGCTTGGCGTTTGGCTTTGACCTGGTCGGTCTTGATTGGCATGGCATCCAGCTTGGCAATGGATGCCAGGTTGATCCTGGCAATGTTCTGCGTGCTCAAGATGGACGGCGGATCCTGGGCAATTTCGTATTCCCAGAAGCTGCGCTCGCTATGCCACTTTTGTTGATCGTTGATGCTCTGCAGGCAGCTGAACACAAAGTAGGCGCCTCCTACAACAAGCATGCCCCGGCGTAGCAGGCTGCCGGAACGGGCATAGGCCTTGGCGCCAAGCCAGACCAGGATGCAGACCAGGCAGGCCGACGAGAAGTAGGCGTAGCGGTTGGCGATCCAGATGCCGATGTACTCAATGTTCATATAGGGGATCATCAGCACGAAGAACGCTGCCGCGGCAAAGAACAGATCCTTGCGCGTTTTGTACAGGCGCAGCATGAGCATGAACATGGCTGCGGCAATCAGCAGGGAGCCGGCAATTTCCCAAGGCGAAAAGGGGATGCTGGCATTGGGCCAGTCCCAGGCCAAGGGCCGCTGGAAGGGCGAGAAGATGTACTTCAAGTACATTGCCATGACCATGGGCAGGATGCGGATCAGGGTCCACATATGCTCTGGGGTATAGAACTCCGGGCCCCGTCCCAGGATCGGCGAGTGGTGCAGGTCCCATTGCTTCAGGACACCCGAGTACCAGAGATAGACCCCAATGCAGAGGACGGTGTGGGGGATCAGCGGCAGCAACTTCTCTGCTTGGGTCCCAAGATCAATGGGACTGTCGCCGCTTTTCTGGCCATCTAGAAATGGGCGAAACAGAGTGAGCAAACCAAGTAGCCCGAAGAGCGGCAGGGCTGACATCTTGGAATACAGTGCCGCCGCAGTGCAGAGGAGAGCGAGCAGATAGAACAGAGTCCGGTGCTTGGTGTTGCTGCTTTGCAGGAAGCAGAGATGGCCAATAAGGGCGCCAAGCATGAAGAAGGTGCTGAGCACGTCCTTGCGCCCCATGACCCAGCAGACCGGTTCCACATGCACCACCAGCACGCCCCACAGTGCCGCTGAGATGAGGGAGAAGCGGAAGGCTTTGGTAGCCAACAGCAGGAAGATGAACTGCAGGGCGACGTTGAATGCATTCAGCAGCACATTGCCCAGGTGGTAGCCGAAGGCATTCTTGCGACCAAAAATGCGGGCATCCAAGGCCCAAGTGATGTCCCTGAGCAAGAGCGGCTCTTCCCGCGGCATGTCGGCAAAGATCTCAGTCAGGCTGTCACTGAAGGAGTCCTGGTTGAACAGCTTGGACTGGGAATGCAGGATCCGCTTGTCATCGTACTCCACGAAGCCGTGGGACAAGGAGGGTGCGTAGAGGGCGAAGGCGGCAGTAAAAAGCGCGACTGCCCAAAGCAGGATCTGGCGGCGGCTGGGATTCACAGGACTGATCCTATCCTGTGGTCGGCCCGAAACGAAGAAAGCGGTCAGGCATGGGTGGAGTGCTGGAAATTGACTCCTCTCCTTGCCTGACCGCTTTTTCTAGCGTGCTGTAGTTTCTAGGCTAGAAATCCCAGCCCATGCCCACTTCCAGGAAGGCCTGTGGCTCGATGCTGCCGTCAAACTTGGCACCGGTGCCATCGGAAACCTTGTAGTCGCCGGCCAGGGTGGTGCCGACCCGGGCGTAGCCGCTGAGTTCATCGGTGAAACGATACTGGGCACCTATACCCCAGCGGATTTCCTGCACCGAGATGTTGGTTTTGCCAGCACCGGCGGAGGAAGGAGCGCGCACCCGATACTCGTCGCCGTCGATGTCGAAGCCGAAGAAGATGGTGGTCTGGGTGTCGGGAGCGTAGGAAACCTCGGCGTAGCGCGGGGCCAGCACGTCCACGCGCCATTCCTCGTCGATGAGCCAGGATACACCCAACAGCGGCACCAGGTTCAGGTCGCGGAAGAGTTCCGAGTACTCCAGGCCTGCCTTCAGGAACAGGTTGTCATCCTGCCGGAAGGTGGCCAGGCCACTGGCGAAGAACTTCCAGTCATCGCTGTGCAGGGAGCCGTCCAGGTCGCTGTAGATCCCGGGGGAGAGGATGGCCTCAATGAGAAGGTTGTCTTCCACAAAAAAGCCCGCACCAAGGTTGGCACTCAGGTTGTAGTAGGTGTCATCGTGGGCGCCGGCAGCGCCGCCATCAAACTGGTAACGGCGAAAGCCAATTTCACCGCCAACGATGGCATAGTTGTCGGGGTCCATGGGAATGTGTACCCTGGCATCGCCGTTGAAATGCAGCAGTTGGAAGTCACCGGCTTCACTGGTTACATCGCTCTCCGGCAGCAACATCAGGCTGGTTTGGATACTGGGACGGAAGCGGGTGGCCTTCAGAATGAAGTCGCCATGTCCTTGGTTGAACATGGCCCGTTCACTGTAGTCGGTTTGCATCCGGTCGAAGATGCCGCCACCAGGGCGAAGGTTGTCCAGGTCGGCAGTGGCCGATTCCTGGCTGGGGGCCAGACTGCTTGTCTGGTCTGGGGTCTGGCTTTGGTTCTGTGCAAAGGTGCTGGAAACGAAGATCAAGCCAGAAACGATGGCGAAACGGATCATGCGGGTCCCTCCCTGGGTCGCGTATGCGGTCAACTGATTAATCGAAGGGCGTTACCTAAGCGCTTTGCCAGCTCCGTTTCAACGGTTGGCCTGGGGCGTTGTGGACCCTCTGATCCAACCCTGGCCCACCTTTTCCACAACGCTCGAAGCGAGTCGATGTAACTCCTTGTGGATACAAGGAGGGCGACCGAGTCCCCGCGGAGACAGGCCTTGATGGCCTGTAGAGAAGGGCGACGGAGCTCGACGCAGTAGACGCAAGGAGTTACGTCGCCGCAGCTCAGTGCAGGTGGGAAAGGTGGGCTGACTAGCGCTGGAAGATGGGGAGATACTGCTTGGGAATTTGCAGCACAATGCAGGCCACGGCGGTGGCAAAAGGGTCCCCAGGGCCCACATTGTTGCGCCAGCGGCCGTCGCTGGCCTGGCTGGTCAGCAGCTGCTGGCGGGTGGCCTGGAAATAGGGGCCAAAGCAGTCGTCCTGGATCAGGCCATCGGCGTGGAATAAGGCCTGGCAGGCGTAGTAGTTGCCATACCAGTAATAGTAGTGCCGGGGGTAGTCCCTGGTCACCTGCCGGGCTTCTTGCTGCAGGAAATCCAGGGCCGGGTTGATCAGGGCCTTCTCATAGACGCCGGTACTCACCAGGGCAGTGATGGCAGCGGCGTTGATGGAAAACTGGCGGTTCTTCCGGTAGGCGCCGCGGCCACGGATCTTGTAGTAGAACAGGCCCTTGCTGCGGCCGGAGCGGCATTGGCTGGCGCGCAGGTAGACCACCGCCTTGTCGATGGTGCCGCGAGGGATCTGGATGCCGATGTTGCGGGCGGCGCGCAGGGCCTGCAGCTGGCAGACAGTGACGGACAGGTCCGCTTCTTCGTCGAAGGGATTGTAGCGCCAGGCGCCATGGACATTCTGCCCATCCACGATGATGTGCACGGCGCGCTCCAAGGCGGTCTTGATCTTGCGGTCGCCGGCCATGCCGTGCACCTGGGCCAAAAACAAAGTGGCAAAGGCGTGGCTGTACATGCGGCTGCCGCTGTCGCTGATCAGGCCATTCTCCTGCACATGCTCCAGGACATAGTTGGTGACCTTGCGCACCAGGGGGCCGTACTCCCCCCGATCCGGCAGATGACCACCGGCCAGGAAGGCCATGCCGCAGAGTGCCGTTACGCCCATGTGTCCCTGGCCCTGCTGGCGCTGCTCAGCCACCGAGCGCTGCACCATGTAGCCATCCATCTGCTTGTGCCCCACATCCCCGAGCCAGTAGCCCCCGCTTTGCATCTGCCCAGCCAGCCAGGCAAGCCCCGCATCCACGGACTTCTCCGTTGCCTTGTTCCATTGGGCAGGCTTCGGCTTCTCCTTACGGGCAGCCGCTTCGGCGGGGGTGGTGCTGTCTATGCCGGGAAGCTCCCGCACCTCCTGCAACTGTTGGCAGGGGAGCAGGCTGACGCAGAGCAGCGGAGCCAACAGGAGGCGGAAGGCCATGGCTTGTATGCTAGCAGGGATGGTAATGGCTGTCTTTGCCCTGTTTCTGCTGCCTAGAGGCGATTCTCCCTATTGGGCGGCTTTGATGGCTTGCATCTGCTTGAGCACCCAGCGGTTGTTGGGATAGATGACGAGAGCCTTGCGGTAGTAGCCAGCGGCCTTTTGCTTGTCCCCCTTCTTGAACCAGCTGTCGCCAAGCCCCTCATAGGGTCGGTAGCTTTCCGGGTATTCCCTGGCGGCCAACTGGAAGATGGCGATGGCCTGGTCCGGGTCATTTTTCAGCAGCTGGTAAGCCAAGCCGTCCAATTGGTCCGGGCGAAAATTGTAGTCCTGCTGCTGCTCGGCCTTCAGCTGCCAATACAGTTCGATGGCCTGGGGCATGCCCTGCTCCCTGATGGCGGCGCGCATGGCCTCCTTGATGGACTTCTTGGGCTCTTCCACCGAGACCACCTCGTAGTCGAAGATCAGGGTGGCATTGGCGGGGATGAGTTCGCCCGAGCCTTTTTCGCCGTAGGCCAGGTCTGGCGGCATGGTGAACAGGTATCGATCGCCTTGCCGCATCATGCCAATACCTTCTTCACAGCCCTTGATCACGCTCTTTGTGCCGGTGACGAAGTAGAACAACTGGCCGGTTTCCCGGGTGGTCCAGAACACGCTGCCATCGGCGAAGCTGCCGATGCCGTGCACCCCGACCTCCTTGCCCGGTTCGACCTTGGCACCCTTGCCGGATTGAATGATTTGATACTGCAGACCACTTGCGGTGGTCTGGGGCCTTGGCTGGGGATCTCCAGGGCTGGCGCAGGCCAGGGCAAGGGCGGGGAGTAGGCAAAGGGTTGAGTAGTTCATGGGTTGATTCTTCCAGATGCTTGGGTCCTTCCGGATATTTGGGCCCTTCCGGATACTTGGGTAAGGCAGAATAGCTCGCCGTACTCGGTCTGCTTGAGTGTTTGTCCCGTGACATCATAGCTTTCCTGCAAGATTTTCCGGATCTCCCCGGGTGATGTGGTCCAGCGAAAGCCTTCGTTTCGCCGCGCCAGATGGCGGGCCACCCGGGCCAGGCCGCTGTTGGGTTTCTCCAGGGCCTGGGCGTCGATGGCGGAGAAGGCCAGGGTGAGTGGGCCGGGGCAGCAATGGGGCAGGGCGTTGAGAATCTGGCGGACCTTTTTTTCTGGCAGGTACATGAACAGGGCTTCCGCCAGGACCAGGGTGGGGGCTTGAGCCTGGAAGGCTGGCTGCTGTTGCAGGGACTGGGTCAGATCCGCTGCGCCAAGATCAGTAGCCAGGTCTGCTTCTTGTAAGTCCAGGGCCAGAAGGTGCAGGTTGGATTGGCTCTCCTTGCATGCCAGTACCGCCGCCTGGTCCAGTTCAAAGAACTCTACCTGCGGATGCCTGCTGGCCAGATGTCCCGCCAAAGGATCCAAGCCACTGCCCAAGAGCAGAACCTGTTGGCATCCCTGCGCCAATTGTTGTTGCGCGATCTCTAGAAACCAGAGCTTGCGCTGCAGCAGGTGGCTGGGGGTGTGGGCAAAGCGCCACTGCAGGAACTGCAGAAACAGGCGACTCAGGGAAGGCAGGCGCAGGCAGCTGAGCAGGCGCCGTTCCAAGCCTTTGGTCTTTTGCAGGTAGGTTCGTTCCGGCAGGGCGCCGCCATCCAGCCATTCTTTGGCGGCGGGATCTTGTTGCACCCATGCCTGCTGCCGCAGCAGGTGCATGGTGAGGGCAATGCCGCGGGCACTGGCGCTCATGCCTTATTCATTGGTCTGCTAGGCGTAGTAGCAGCCGAAGCGGTTGTGGATGAAGGTGTCATAGTCCACGTCTTCCATGCGCACGATGCCCTTCTGCGGCAAGTGGCCTTCGAACATCATGTCCATCACCCCGCAGACGCCGGCGGCCGTGGTGATCTGGATGCCACTCCAATTCTCCCCGTCGATTTCCTGGTGGTAGATGGTGCGGGCGTAGACGTTCTCCGTCAGCTTGCCGCGGAACTTGCCCACCGCAGAGACGAAGATGACAATCTGGTCGGCGAAGGTGGTGGGCAGGCAACGCTCAAAGATCTCCGCCAGGGTGTCCTGTTGATCCACCATCTGCAGATCCTTCAGCAGGAATTTGAGCAGATGGTTGTGGCCCGGGTAGCGGATGGACTTGTAGTTCACATTGCGCACGCTGGAGCCCAGGGTGTCCGCCAGCGAACCCAGGCCGCCAGAAGTGTTGAAGGCCTCATAGCGCACCCCGTCGATGGTCAGGGTCTCCAGGTTTTCCAGCGGCTGCACGGTGGTGGGCTTGTTGTTTAGCACCACTTCGCAGGGGCGGCAGTACTCGTTGATCAGGCCCTCGGTGCTCCAAGTCAGGTTGTACTTGAGCATGTTGGAGGGATAGCGCGGCAGGGCGCCCACCCGCAGGTGCAGGTCGGTGACCTCGGTCATCGGCTTCACCAGGTGCATGGCGCAGATGGTGATGAAGCCGGGCGCCAGGCCGCACTGCGGGATGAAGGCGGTGCCTGCGTCCTTGCCGATCTCCATGACCTGGTTGGTGACCTTCACGTCTTCGGTGAGGTCCAGGTAGTGCAGCTTTTGCTTGGCGGCACTCTTGGCGATCTGTGGGTTGCAGTGGTAGGGAGCGCAGGAGATGACGGCGTCGGCGCCCTTCATCACCTTGTCCAGGGCCGCAGCATCGGTGAATTCCATCTGCACAGGCTCGGTGCCTGGGGTCTTGTTGCAGATGAGCTCCAATGCGGCGGGTTCATTGTCCACCACCCGCAGGTGGTAGTCGCCACTGTGGCCCAGCATGTGCGCCACCATGCGACCAATCTTGCCGGCACCAATCAGCACGACAGTTTTCAAGGTTTGACTCCTACCACGTAGGCAATCCAGGCCTCATCGGGATCGCCGCGCTTGACCCGGCGGAAGACACCGTTGCCCTCGTCGGAGCCTTTTTCCGTGCCTTCCCAGAGCACATGGATGTCTTGGAAGCCAGCGGCCTGCATGGCTTCCCGCAGGTCGGGGATGGTCCACAGGCGCCAGTCATAGACGAAGGCATTTTTCATGCGGGTGCCATCTTTGAACTCAAAGTGGATGCGGCAGAGGATGTTGTAGGTGAGGGGGTCGAAGTCGTCCTGGTCCCAGATGTAGGTGAAGCCTTCCACGTCCTTGGCCTCTTCCTGCAGCACCTGGGTCTCGCTGCCACCCCAGATGTCCATGACCAGGACGCCGCCGTCCTGCAGGCTGTTGTAGGCGCTCTGCACATATTCATTCAGTTGCGGGCGTTGCTTGAAGATGCAGTAGCTGAAGTTCATCACCGCAATCAGGTCCGCCTTGGGCTCATGCACTTCCAGCACATTCGCCTGATGGATATGCACCCGCTCCTGCTGTTGCGGGGTCAGCTGGTAGAGGTTGTGTTCCCGGCCCCAGTCCAAGGTGGGCCCGTCCAGATCCACGCAGATGGCATGGTTTTCCTTGTGCAGCTTCACCATTTCGCAGGAAAGGATGAAGGTGCCGCAGAAATCTTCCCGGAACACCCGCAGGGGATTGCCGGTCATGCGCTTGTAGAGGCGGTAGAAGAATTGGCTGTCCACGTCCGGCGCCTGCACGCTTTTCTGGTAGAGGACGTGCTTGTCGGCGTTACGAGCGGTGAGTCTGGTGATGTTTTTAACGGCCATGGATCCTTGCTTAACGCATTGTTGGTTGCATCTCCACAGCGGGGATGCTCAAAACTGCTACTAGCATGAAGCTACGCTGTGGAATTGTCGGTGCGGGTCGCTCGCGCAATGGCTTGGGACCGTTTCTGGCCAGCTTCCTGGAGCAGGCCAACTGTCAGGTGGTGGCGGTGGCTGGGCGCAACCAGGAACGGGCCCAGTCGGCGGCGGCTGGCTTGGAGGAGCGGTTGGGCCATCCAGTGGCTGCTTGTGGCAGCCTGCAAGCCCTGCTGCAGCAAGACCTGCAGGCCTTGGTGATAGCCTCGCCCATGGAAACCCACTTGGCTGCCCTGCAGGCGGCACTTGCAGCCGGAGTGCCGGTGCTCTGCGAAAAACCCCTGCTCAGCCCGGAACAGCACGCACAGATACCGGCCCTGGCCGAGGCCTTCGCCGAGAAACAGGTCCTGCTCATGGAAAACTGCCAGTGGCCCATGGTCTTGCCCGCCATGGATCAGCTGCATCCCGGCTGGCAGCAAGAGCCAATCCGGAATATCAGCATGCGGCTCTCGCCCACCGGGCTTGGGCGGGTGATGCTGGTGGATTCTTTGTCGCATTATTTGAGCCTCTGCCAGGCCCTGTTGCCCATCGGCCCAGAGACCCAGATCAGCAGCCTGGAGTTTCTGGGAGCCGGCGATGAAGCCTCGGGCTTGGATATGGCCTCTGGCTTGACAGTGGAGCTGGTGTTGCAGGAGCCCTTCCCCCCTGTGCATGGGCGCTTTGAGATGTGGCAGAGCGAAAGCCAGCCGCGCCCGGCCTGGCTGGCAGTGAATGGCCGGCGCATGGATCGGCAGATCCGCATGGCGGATTACCAGATCCAGATGGTTGCTGGGGATAGTTGTGTGAGCATCGATGACCCGACGGCGGCTCTGGTGTATCGTTTTGCCCAATCCATAAGAGAGGCCAACCTTGACCAATTTCGAAACGAGTCCCGAGACATCCAGCAGCGGGCCCGATTCTGCCAGCATATCTTCCAAAGCTACGACCAGCACAGCAACGCGTCGGGCTGAGAACATCCATGACTTCACCGCCAAGCTGCGGCAGCCCACGGTGCTGCCCATGGTGGTGGACTACCTGAAGTGGCAGCGCACCCTGCGCCAGGCCCGGAAGGAAGGAATCGCTGAGCCGCAGACCCCGCACCTGGTGCCAGTGTCCATCAACCTGGATCTGACCACCGCTTGCAATTACAAGTGCGACCACTGCATCGACTGGGACATCCTCAATTCTCCGGTGCGCCATGCGGATGAAGACCTGCGCAACTCCCTGCGTATCATGGCCCAGCGCGGCCTGAAGAGCGTCATCCTCATCGGTGGTGGTGAACCCACTCTTTACCCGGGCTTCGTTTCTTTTGTGCAGCTCCTCAAGGAGGAGCTAGACCAGCAGGTGGCGGTGGTCACCAATGGCAGCAAGAACGACAAGATCCTGGAGATCGCGCCCTTCCTGAAGGAGGGTGACTGGGTGCGCTTGTCTTTGGACTCCGGTTCCAATGATGTGTTCCAGCGCATGCACAACCCTTCGCGCAAGACCCTGACCCTGGATGAGATCTGCTCCTGGGTGCCGAAGATCAAGGCCGCCAACCCCAACTTCGACATGGGCTACTCCTTCATCATTACCTGGAAGGGAGCTTCGCGGGATGATGTGAAGGTCATCGAGAACATCTACGAAATCGTCGACGGGGCAACGCGGGCCAGGGATGCTGGCTTTGACTACATCTCCTTCAAGCCCTTCCTGGAGCGCACCGATGAGGGCGCTGAGATCATGGATCCGGAAAAGGCGGAAGGCGACCTGCGCAAGGTGCGGGAGCGCATTGTGGCGGAAGTGGACAAGGCCAAGGCCTTGGAGCGCCCCGGCTATCGGGTGATGGAAAGCACCAACCTGCGCCTGCTGGAGCAGGACAAGTGGCAGGACTTCACCAACCAACCCAAGACCTGCCACATGCAGTTCCTGCGCCAGGTGGTGACGCCTTCGGGAACCTTCAACTGCCCCGCCTATCGCGGCGTGGACTATGCCCGCATTGGCGAGAAGGATGCCTACAAGGATGTGGGTAGTGCGGATGCCACGGCGGAGAAGACCAAAGGCCTGCTGGATGGTTTTGATGCCAGCCACAACTGTGCGAAAGTCACCTGCCTCTACCACGGCACCAACTGGTGGATGGAGAACCTGATTGAATCCGATGCCGACCTGTCTGCCTTGGAATTCTCCGAAGAGCGCCGCGACTACTTCCTGTAGCTTGCAGGTCTTGGCTCTGCTAGCTGGAGCATTGCTTGCCAGCTGTGGTTCTCAGCAAGGGCCGCAGGTCTTTGTTGCTGCCAGTCTGGGGCATGCCATGGAAGCGCTGCAGTTGCCGGCAAGGATCAGTCCGGCTGCGTCCTCCCTGCTGGCGCGGCAGATTGTCCATGGCGCACCGGCCAGCTTGTTCGTATCTGCCAACCGGGAATGGATGCAGTACCTGGATGAACTGCAGTTGTTGGTGCCGGACAGCCGCCGCTCCTACTTGCAGAACAGTCTGGTGTTGGTGGTCCCTTCCGCCAGCGAACTGCAAAGCCTGGATCTGGGGCCGGACCTGGATTGGTCCCAGGTTCTGGATGGGCCTCTGGCCATGGCGGACCCGGCGCATGTGCCGGCGGGGCAGTATGCCAAGGCCGCCTTGTTGGATTTGCAGCTCTGGCAAAGCCTGCAGCAGGAACAGCGCATCTTGGCGGCGGTGGATGTGCGGGCGGCGTTGGCGCTGGTTGCCATGGGCGAAGTGGCCATGGCCGTGGTCTATGCCACGGATGCCCGCAGCTGCAAAGATGTTCGGGTGGTTGCAGCATTGCCGGTGGATGTGCGCTACGAAATTGCTCTGTTGCGGGCTGCGGATTCGCCAGAGACGCGAGCACTGTTGGCCCAATGTCTAAGCAAGGAAGCTGCGGCACACTTTGCCGCACTGGGTTTCAAACCCATGTTTCCCTGATGTTTGCTGCATGATGCTGTTCATGATGTCCTTCTTCAGTCAAGCCGAATGGGAAGCCCTGGGACTGTCCCTGCGAGTGGGCTGCACCGCCACCTTGGTGGGCCTGTTGCCGGCCATGCTGTTGGCCTACTGGCTGGCACGCACGCAAAGCCGGCTGCGCTTGCTGGTGGAAGCCTTGGTCATCCTGCCCCTGGTGTTACCGCCGGTGGTGGTGGGTTACTTCCTGCTCATGCTCTTGGGCAAGGAAGGCTTGCTGGGTTCCTTCCTGCACGACAGCTTTGGCATCATGCTGGCCTTCACCTGGCAGGGTGCGGCCTTGGCGGCCCTGGTCATGGGCTGGCCGCTCATGGTGCGCACCATGCGGCAGGCCTTTGAGGCGGTGGATCCGGGGCTGGAAGAAGCGGCGGCCACCCTGGGTGCTGGACCATGGCGCCGTTTTTGCATCGTGTCCGTGCCCATGGCCCGCAGCGGTCTTGCTGCGGGTGCTCTGCTCTGTTTTGCCCGCAGCCTGGGCGAGTTTGGTGCCACCATCATGTTTGCCGGCAACATGGCGGGCACCCGCACCCTACCTCTGGCCATCTGGACAGCGCACCAAGATCCTCAGGACACATCCACCGGGCGACTGATCTGGATCTGTGTTGGCCTGGCGGTAGGCGCCACGGTGTTGGCGGAAGTCCTGGTTCGACGAGGGCACAAGTCATGAGCCTGCGCGCCAACTTCACTTTTCGTCGTGGTGACTTTGAGCTTGCAGTAGATCTGCAACTGCCGCCTGGCATCATAGCTTTGTTTGGTCCATCGGGCAGTGGCAAGACCACTCTCTTGCATGTGCTGGCGGGACTTCTGCGCCCGCAGGAAGGTTCATTGCATCTGCAAGACCGTTGCCTCTCAGATGCTGACAAAGGCCTGTTCGTACAACCGCATCAACGACGGGTTGGTCTCCTGTTCCAGGACCTGCGTTTGTTCCCGCACTTGAGTGCTGGGGACAATTTGTTGTTTGGCCATCGCCTGGCTGGTGCTGGGAGAGAGGGTCCCGCACCGAAGGAAGTGGTGGAAGCCCTGGAGCTGGGTCCCCTGTTGCAGCGGCAGCCGGCCCACCTGTCCGGTGGCGAACGCCAGCGGGTGGCCCTGGGGCGCGCCTTGTTGGCAAGTCCCGGCTTGTTGTTGATGGACGAGCCCCTGGCTGCCTTGGATTTGCAACTGCGCCGCCAGATCCTGCCGTACCTGCGCTGGGTGCAGGAGCGTTGGCAGATCCCCATTGTCTACGTGAGCCATTCACTGCCGGAGATTCTGGACCTGACGGAGCAGATGGTGGTGCTGGGCCAGGGCAAGGTCTGTGGTCATGGCGAGGTCTTTGATGTGCTGGGGCAGACTCTGCATGGGGAACAGGTGGAGCCCTTCTCCACCGCCAGCCTGCTTAAGGTGGTGGTGGGATTTAGCCATGAAGAAGGTGATTATGTGCGCGCCGTGGTGGGGGAGCAGGAGCTGACCCTGCCCTTCAAGGCTCTGTCACCTGGCTATGCGGGCAAGGTGGCGGTGGGGCCGGATGATGTGATGCTGGCGTTGCAGCCGCTGAGCGGAGTTTCTGCCCGCAACCAGTTGAAGGGTACGGTGGTGCGTCTCTCCCCCCTGCACGGACGGCAGTTGGTGCATGTGCAGATTGCTGAGGATGCGGTGATCCGCGCCGAGCTGACCCAGAATGCCATCGATGACTTGGGCATCCAGATCGGTGGGCAAGTGGTCTGTGTGGTGAAGACTTCCTCCTTTCGTTGGTTGTAGCCTCCCTTGCCACTGTGCCTCCCTTGCCACTGTGCTTTGGCTGACTGCCTTCGATGCAGCAAGAAAACTGTGGAACCAAGGTGGAACCGTCACGTTTTCGCTGCGACCTAGAAACGAAGGAGAACGATAGATGACAACCAACGCGACTCAGACCGACGACTTCCTGCAGCAACTCAAGATAGCCTCGCCCTGTTCCGCCCAATGGGAAGGGATGCAGGGGGATGACAAGGTGCGCCACTGCCAGGATTGCAAACTGAATGTCTACAACCTGTCCGGCATGCAGAAGAGTGAGGCAGAGGATCTCATCCACAACGCGGAGGGTCGGGTCTGTGTGCGCATGCTGCGACGCGCCGATGGCACGGTGCTGGTGCAGGATTGCCCGGTGGGTGTGAAAGCCCTGCGGCTAAAGCTGGCCAAGGTGGCTGGCCTGGTCTTGACCGCTTTACTCTTTGCCTGCGGGCGCAAGACCGAGCAAGCGCCGCCGGCCAAGACCCAGCAGATCGAAAACCCCCGGCCAGTAATGGGACTTGTAGCCCCCGAGCATGGGGTCGAGATGGGCAGGATACAGATGGGCGAAGTGATGATCGAAGAGATGGGCGATGTCTGCCTACCGACGCCGGTCTGTGAAGAGCCGGTCACAGAAGAGTCCAACCCGGCAGAAAATCAGTAGCCCACTTAGTACTGCTCGCTGACCTGGCAGTTGAAGGCGATCTTGGTCCTGTTCACCCCCGAAATGATGCAGTTACCCCATCCTCGGCAGGCCAGCAAAATTTCGCTTAGGACTGCCTGCCCACCTCACTTCGAGTTGGGTTCGCCAATAATCGGAATCAATGCTGCCTTGGCCTGTGCAGCAAGCCGCTCATCCTCGCCTTTACTCAGGTTTTTCAGGAAAGGAATTGCCTCCCTTGCTCGCGGCCCAAATACCTCCAGTGTCGTGAGTGCTTCCACACGAAGGTCTGCATCCTGTTCTTCTTTCAGCAACTGCAAGACAGCTTTCGCCGTTCCTGTATCCACTTCCTCATAATTTCGTAGGGCTCGAATTGCATTCCACTTCTCATACCTTAGGCCATAGATCAGAAGTACGCAGTGGGCCGAGATGGGCGCCTGTTCCTCTCCACAGATTTTCAGAATAGACCTGGCAGCGACCCGCCCTGTGTTGTCGTGGTGTTTGGTCACATGAATGGCTTTTCCTTTGATACCACGGATCCAATTTCCTCCAAATGGTCCTGGATGCCTTTCCATGTATCGCTCTAGCAGAGGAATTGCCTCTTTCGCCTCAGCGCCCTTCCAGCCAAGAAGTTCGCAGGCCAAGTGCGCTTCTCCAATGTTAGCAACCTTACACCTCTTCTTCAGATTCTGAATTGAGCAGTGTATGTCAATTGTGACTCGCCGACGAATGAAGCTTCCCTTGTAGCTATTTTGCCTATATGCCATCCAGCGCGCTATGAGGCACTGCTTGACAAACGTCACTTCTGCCATTTCATCGTGCATGAGATGTAGCTCTTGATAGATCTTCTTGGAAAGTCGCTGCCCTTTTGTCCTGGACATGAATGGCGTCATCCGAGCCAAACAGGTGTACGCGTACGGCTTGATTTCTAGATCACACCTTTCTATCAGCTGCACGACTTCTGGCACAACGCTGACGCCATGAGGCCCCATTTCCTGCAGGACGGATAACAAGACTAAGGTCTTCTTCTTGTCATGCACATCCAATCTAGCAGCTAGAGCACCGACCTTCAGCAGGGACTCCATAATTTCCCCTTTGGGATCACCCGCAAGAAGTTGTGAAACCTGATCCTCGATGCCCAAGTCCTTCTGACCCTGGGGCAACATCTGCGCTCCATCATTATTTATGAAAACAATGCTGATCAAGAGCAACAGGGCAACCATAACTGGCACCACTACGAATCTGCACTTTTTACCCATTCTACAAGCATTCTCAGAGATCGTTATCCATCGACTCCGAATACCAACACCATGTCCACTCGGAGGGTAAGATAACTGTGTCATAACTGACACCGGGGTGACATTCCCTACCTTCTTCATTCCACCCTCATCTGTTTGCGCATTTTCTGACGCAATGGGATACAGGCGGTGCTGATGAGCCCCATTGCCTTCATCTCAAGGCCAATGGTCTTGTCGTGTGCGGTGTAGGCGGCTTTTGTGGGCGAGTTGATGCAGCGGGTGTTTTTGCAGGAAGTGCTGAAATGTGATCAATGCGAAGGCCGGCGCAAGGTGCTACGCATTGTGATGGAGGGGCGTGTAGAGACGCGGATCTTGAGATACCTGGGTTGGACAATAATGGCGCCGACGATAGCCCCGGTCCGTGCTTCACCGGGTTGGTTGCCTTTTGCCTGAGTAGGCAATGGCTATAGGTTCGAAGGATGGGAGAGAGTTCTGCTGGGGGAGGGGCACGTTCGGAGGCAGGCTGTAGCTGGAAGCCGTTATACTCCGGCCAGATTAGGCTCGAAGCTTGCTTGAGCGATTGTTCAGGACGACAACGCCGCCGCGGCACAGGCGGCGCCGATGATGCCTGCCTCGTTCTCGAGGGTCTCCAGTCGCAGTTCGGCTTGACAGTACAGTCGGTCGAAGTACTTCTTTGCCTTTTTCGGCCGCGAGACACCGCCACCGATGATCAGGAGGTCGGGCGAAAGCAACCTCTCGATCAGGTCGAGATACTGCTGAAAGCGAGTCGCCCAGGCCGACCAACTCAAGTCTTCTCGCTTGCGGGCTCGATCCGAGCAGTAGGTCTCGGCATCCATGCCGTGCAGGGTCAGGTGGCCCAACTCGGTGTTCGGCACAAGGGTCTGTTCGATGAAGATCGCTGTGCCGATACCCGTGCCGACGGTCATGAAGAAGACCAGGTTGCGTTGGTCTTTCGCTGCGCCGAACTTCACCGACGCCAGTCCCGCTGCATCGGCATCGTTGAGCACGTGCACCGGAAGTCCGGTGGCTCGACCGGCTAGATCCGCGAACCGAGTATCGATCCACTCTTCGTGGATGTTTGCCGCCGTACGAACCACCCCGTGCTGAACCACCGCTGGCACCGTGCACCCGATTGGCCCCCGCCAAGCGAAGTGCTCGGCGATCGCCGCGACGACCTCGACTATGGCTTGGGGCGTGGCAGATTCCGGGGTCGGGATACGACAACGCTCCGCCAGTAGCTCGCCATTCTCGATGTCGACGGGTGCCCCTTTGATCCCCGATCCACCGATATCGATACCGAGGGTTTGCATGGTTTCGTGACTCAGTCGATCTGCCGGTTCGACCGATGGAACCGTCGTACGATATCAGGATCTGGGTGCAGTGAGGTCCCCGCTTTGCCCTTGCCCTTGTAGGACATCCGGCTGAGCACGTAGCGCATGCTCTCGAGGCGGGCGCGCTTCTTGTTGTTGGCCTTGACGATGATCCACGGACTGAAGGTCGTGTGAGACATGCTGAACATCTCCTCCTTGTAGTGCGTGTAGAGGTCCCAGCGATCCTGGGCCTTTTCGTCGACCGGACTGATCTTCCACTGTTTGAGCGGGTTGACCTTGCGTGACTTGAAGCGTGCTGCCTGTTCTTCCTTGGAGATCGAGAACCAGAACTTGATCAACTCCACCCCGTCTTCGTAGAGCATGTGTTCGAACTCGGGTACCTGCTGCATGAACCGGTTGTATTGAGGTTCGTCGCAGAACTTCATAACCGGCTCGACCACGGCACGGTTGTACCACGAGCGATCGAAGAATCGAATCTCGCCGGGGTTGGGCAGCTGCTGTACGTAGCGTTGGAAGTACCACTGGCCGCGCTCCATCGCGGTTGGTTTGTCCAGTGCCACCACCCGCGCGGTGCGAGGATTGAGATGCTCGTTGAACCGCCGGATGGTTCCGCCCTTGCCAGCTGCATCCCGGCCCTCAAACAGGATCGCCACGCGGCGCCCTTCGAGCTGTACTGCCCTTTGCAACTGAACCATCTCGATCTGCAGCTTCTTCAGCTCTTCTTCGTAGTGCAGAGTGCTGAGCACCTTGGACGTAGAGAAGCCCTTCTGTCGTAACATGGTCAGCAATCCTCGCCGGCTGGAGATCTTCTCTATATCCTTCTCCTGCAGCAGGTGCGGGGATCGATCCATGGCGGGTGGAATCTCAGTCGAGATGGTTTGACTGTTACCGTTGGTGTCCTTTTGGGGCTTTGACATGATTGAAAGCTTGGGTCAGATTGGGATGCAACGAATAGGTATGCAACGCCCGGGCGGGGGTCGAAATTTCTAACAAAGGCGATCTGTCCAGCTCTCACGAAGGCAATCTCAGGAGGCGACGTTTCTTGGCTGCCCCAGCTTGCTGTTGATGGATAAACCCTTGGCGGCGATGGCATTGCAATTGCGTCGGCAGATCCTGTCGTACCTGCGTTGGGTGCAGGAGCGCTGGCAGATTTCCATTGTCTACGTGCCCGCCCGGGTGGGGGAGCAGGAGCTGACCCTGCCCTTCAAGGCCCTGTCACCGGGTTATGCCCTGTCACCGGGTTATGCGGGCAAGGTGGCGGTGGGGCCGGATGATGTGATGTTGGCGCTGCAGACGCTGAGCGGAGTTTCCGCCCGCAACCAGTTAAAGGGTGCGGTGGTGCGCCTCTCCCCCCTGCACGGTCGGCAGTTGGTGCATGTGCAGATTGCTGAGGATGCGGTGATCCGCGCCGAGCTGACCCAGAATGCCATCGATGACCTGGGCATCCAACTAGGTGGTCAGGTGTTCTGCGTGGTGAAGACTTCTGCGTTCCGTTGGTTGTAGGAGCCTTTTGTTCCTCCTCGAAAAGATGGCGCAGCAAAGGCAATAAGAAAGTCATGGCTCTCCCTAACCCCTAAACAGCACAGGAACTTGAACCCGGAGGCAACTGCCTCACCGCGAGGTAGGGTGGGAGGGCAGCCGCGGGTTGTGGCCGCGCGAATCCAGGCTTGCTTAAAAAAACAACCCCTACATCCCGGCCTACGAGGCAAGGAGCAGGGGCGCTAGGAGGCGCACATCCAACTCGACAAACACCGCCAGATGGCGGTGCCAACAAGTAGATGACGGGCGGATTATAGCTCAGCTGGGGGCTGTGGGCAAGCTGCTTGGCGGCTGGCCATACCCCCTCCTAGGAGTAGTGCCTTAGCAGGCCGTTGAAAAACTCCAAGTAGTTAAGCCGTGCTCCAATCCACGTACGTAGGGATAATATCCCAATCACGGAGGTGGATATTTCATGGCACTTGGCAAACGACGCGACAAGCAGCAAGCACTTTTGGTCTCGACGACCAATCTTCCCCGATCTCCAGGGCACCCGTTTTACGCGAAGCTGAATGAGCTTCTCAGCGAAGCGAAGTTCGATCACTATGTCGAATCGCTTTGCGAGCCCTACTACAAGGAAGGCGGCCGCCCTTCAATTCCGCCAGGCGTCTACTTCCGGATGCTGCTGGTCGGCTATTTCGAAGGTGTGGATTCACAGCGTGGGATTGCATGGCGCTGCAGTGACAGCCGCTCGCTCCAGCAATTCCTTGGGCTTTTGCTGACAGAGATGACCCCTGATCACTCCAGCTTGACCGTGATCCGCAAACGGCTGCCAGTAGAAGTGCACGAAGAGGTGTTTGCATTCGTGGTCAAGATCGCCAAATCCAAGGGCATGGTGAAGGGCAAGGCACTGGCCGTGGACACAACGACGTTGGAAGCCAATGCTGCAATGAAGTCCATTGTGCGCAAGGATACTGGCAAGGGCTGGAATGACTACGTGCGCGAGCTTGCGAAAGAAGAAGGGGCCGAAGTCCCAACGGAGGAGGACTTACGGCGATTCGATCGCAAACGCCGTGGGAAGAAGACCTCGAACAAGGACTGGGAGTCGCCCTCAGACCCCGACAGCAGGATCGCGAAGATGAAGGATGGGCGTACCCACCTTGCCTACAAGGCACAGCACGCGCTGGACACTGACTCCGAGATCATCGTCTCCGCGACGATCCACCATGCAGATACTGCTGACAGCGAGGCACTGAAAGACGGAATCATTGAGGCTCAGGCGGTGCTGATCAGTGCTGAGCAAGATGACCAATACAAGGCAGTTGTCGCCGACAAGGGCTACCACAAAGTTGAAACCCTGGCATGGCTAAGCGAGAGAGAGATACTTTCTTACATACCACAGCCGCGGTCACAGAACCGCCGCAAGTGGACGGACAAACCAGAATCGTGGCAGGATGCTTATCGAGCAAACCGTCGGCGTGTTGCAGGATCGCGATCCAAAAAGCTTCAGCGCTTACGAAGTGAACGAGTGGAGAGAAGCTTTGCGCACACCTGTGGGTCAGGCGGTGCACGCCGGACTTGGTTGCGCGGCATCGAGAATGTCAAAAAGCGGTACGTGGTCCATGTCGCTGCACGCAATCTTGGCACGATCATGCGTAGCCTGTTTGGAGTTGGGACGCCAAGGGGATTGCAGAGGGGCTTTGAGGGCTTCCTCAGCCGCGTATATGAGCTTTGTGGATCTGTTTGGCCCCAACCAGCTTGCTGGATCGCAATGACTGCCATTATTTTCCGCCATAAGAATCCCGGGGCAGAAAACGGATGTCTCGGGATCGACAATCTCCAAATCACCCCTTCTTCAACGGCCTGTTAGGCCTGAACCCTGCTGGGGATAGAGCGGCTGCCCAGGTGATCCAGCCTTTCATGCCGCAATAGCCTCAGTGCCAGCCTGTGCGCCACCGCCCGCAACCAAGTGCGTGGTCTGGATGGCCTGTTCGCTGGTTCTGCGGCTCCAAGTCTGGGGATGCGCCCTCCGTAGGGGACGGGGACTCCCTAGCTCGCTGGCAGATACGGGCTTAGGAGGATATGTTCTTTGATATGGGGCTGCCAGGACGCAGAAACGGCTGCCAAATCAAATCCCCTAAGCCCCGGCCTCATCACCAGTCGTAGTGATGCTCTCCATCGCAGCCAGCCGGCAAACTGCTCAACAAGGATCTCCAGAACAGGTGGCATACATGACCTTCCCACTTCATCTCAGCCACTTGCTGCTCTCGGGCCTGGGTTTGCTCTCGGGCCTCTGTGCTTTAGTACCCGACCTGGCTGCCCAGACGCCTACTGCCCGGTTGATCCATCTGACCGTGGATGGCAAGGCGGGCAGTGCCTCGCTGTTGCCCGGGTTCCGCACGCATTCCTGCTGGTCCGGCCTGGGCGTCTCATCCAGAGGCGATGTTTACATGACGGCAAGCAACCATCTGCAGTCCGGCGGCAATGCGGCCATCTGCAAGTACGATCCCGTGGCTGACAAGATCAGTGTTCTGGGGGACCTGAAGTCGATCTCCACTGCGGCCAACAACTGGATGCCGGGAGAAAGCCAGCACAAGGTTCACACCTTCCTCATGGAGCATGCCGACGGCAAGATCTACCTGGCCAGCGACGACTACGACCCCAGTCCATTTCTGCGCGGCGCCCATGTCTACACCATCGATCCGGCAACGGACCAGGTCGTCGACTTCAGTAAGACCCAGCCGTTCTTGATGACCAAGAACCTCAACGTGATTGCCAACACAGGCAAGGCGGAGGAGCGCAGCGGGGTGTTCATCGAGTTCTATGGCATCAAGGGCTTGTCCCTCAACCCGCGGGCGCCGGGGGTGATCTACGCCATGACCTATCCCGACGGCCATCTCATTCGCTACGACACCGGCAACGGTGCCATGCAGGTGGTGGGTCAATCCAAGCCCGTGAGCTATGTCTTCTACACCGACAACTCCGGCAACGCCTACTATGCCAAGGAATCGGGCAGCGGCCTGAGCCTCGTCAAGTACGAGCTGGCCACCGGCAACACCACCGTCGTCAAGTCATTCTTCCTCGGTATCGAGCTCGGAGCCATCGCTCCCACTCAGTCCGGCAACATCGTCTACTGCCTTGAGGCGGCGACCCAGAAGATCTACCGGCTCGACTGCAGCAAGGACAGCTTCACCGAATTCACCACGGTCTGCGGCACCAACTGGTGGCAACTCTACAACCTCAGCCTCAGTCCCGACGGTCGGTCGCTCTATTTCGTCAGCAACAACAACGACCGCAGCACCATCCGCAAGATCGATCTGGCCACCAAGCAGTGCAGCGAATTCCTGGATATCAACGCCCTGCTGGGTTCTCGCGACCTGTGCTTTGGTGGTGTCAATGTCTGGGACGACGCGGGCAACTTCTACGCGCCAGTCTGGACCTACCCTGACAAGTCCGATCTGGCCCTGCTCAAGGTCTCAACCAACGATCTGCCTCTGGAAAGTTCGCCGGCCACCCTGTCCGTGGCCAGTGGGGGTAGCCAGACCATGAATCTGAACGCCGGGCCGGACAACGCAAATGAGGAATACCTGGTGCTGGGATCCATCTCCGGCACCCAACCGGGATTCGAGATCCACGGACTGACCCTGCCTCTGGGCTATCCCGATATCTACTTCGACTACACGGCCTTCAATCCCAACTCCAGCTTCCTGCCCAGCTCATTGGGTCGTCTGGACTCCAGCGGCGCTGCAACCACCTCATTTCAGCTGCCGGCGGGCTTCAACCCCTCGCTGATCGGCCTGCAGCTACATCACGCCTTCGGGGTCTTGGACTCGACGGTTACCGTCGTGTTCACCAGCAATGCCACCCCTCTGACCTTGGTGCCCTGAGTCTGGTCACGGGCGCCGATGGACCGCTGCACAAGGCAGTGCTGCAGAATCTGAAGGCGAAGAATGACGACGAAGCCGGTGAGGTTTCGCGCATGGCCAGCAGTTGGTGGAGGAGATTTGCGCCAGGGAGTCCGGTGTCCATCTACGACGGGAGCCAGAGAAGGGCTTGCTATGGCTTTTGTGATCCGTCAGCCACGGCTAGTAAGCGGGGCGGAGCGGGGGCTGTCCTGGCTGGGCCAAGGGATCGCCGAGGAACAATTTGAAGAAGCCCTTTTTGCCGAGGGAGTAGGAAACCAACACGTCCAGCTTGCCGTCACCATTGAAGTCGCCGTTGGCGCCGCGAATGTCCTTGAGCTGACTGCCACTGCGAGGCTGCGGCATCCCTCCCGATATTTCGAACATCTGGGCCCAGGTGCGGCTGGAAGTGGGATCAGCCACGACCAGGTAATGGGATGCACCGGATTCGGATGTCAACATCACGATCTCGTCGATGCTATCACCGTCATAGTCTGCAGTGCAGTCTCCCAGATACCTGGAACTGGATTGGGTCCACAGGATCTCACCATAGTTGGAGACATAAGGAGCCTCGACCCAAGGTTCGAACACTACAGCTGGTCCAGTTGCAATCTGTACCAGAAGAGACCCTGTCGCTCCTTTGTAGGTGCCAAAGTTGCCATAACAACTGACTCCGATGTATGGCCAGAATCCGCTGGATGGCAATGTGGGTGACCTGCCAGACCAGATGCCAGCTTCAGGCTTCAGGCCTTTCCCTAGAGATTGGACACCAAACCCACTCATGCTGTGAAAGAACCAGCCACTGTAAACGACAACGAACTCTTCTTCACCCTGGAAGAGTGAGTTGCCGCTATGAACGTCTGCAATCTCAAATTCTCTTGGGTGGTTTTTGATCTGTGGCAACATGGTCTCACTGTGTCTCCCAGTAAGACTCAGGTATGCCGCCCAGTTTGTAGTTCCAGAGCTCTCAGCCCACGCAGCAAACACGTCTTCCCTATTGTCTTTGTCTACGTCTCTTCCAGCTGCAGTGATCTTTACGGAACTCACACCCGCACCCGCGAGTCCTGGATCCAGGCTGTGCGCTCCTGCCCGAGACCAGTGTTGATTCTTGAAGGTATAGATTTCGACTATGGCTGCACGATGCTGACTGTAGTACACAACAGGAATCCAAAGGTGTCCGCCGACCCACTTAGGGGTATCGTTGATGGCTCTTGAATTCAGATAGCTCCATTGATTCCCTAGGACAAAATACGGCGGTGTATTGCTGCCAAGATAAGTTTGGCAAGTGCCGTTGATATCTGACCCAAACACGAGGACATCATCACAACCGTCCTCGTTGAAGTCACCGGACACTAGCAGTCCCGAGCCCTCCGCGGTGGGGAAATCGCCTTGAGCAAATGTCGGAGTACAGACTGCGAGACACCAAGTTATCACCAAAGCCAAACGCATATGAATTCTCCAGTTGGAGCTTTGTGGTGAGTTACCCTTGTTCACTGCAGTCGCCCTCATGCTCAATCGAGTGATGCAACCACAGTTGCTTCGCTCGCTTTGGTCGGGTTGACCATTGAGGTTCAGGTTGGAATTGCTGAGAACAAAGAGCATCAGCGAAGATCCGCATCTTCCGGCTGCTCAACACTTTTTGCATGAAGGGCTCGTCCGAGAGATAGGTAATTAGGACGAGCAAACCGCATTGTCTGCCTGTTAATGATTTGAACCCTTCCTTTTGCGACAGGTTCTCCCGAAAAATGGCGGCCATTTTTCCGTGACAACTTTTCGAATAATCTGTCCCGCCTTATGTCATTTTCCATGGCCCTTTTAGCGAAGCAGCAGGGCCCTCGGCGTAATAAACCTAAGCCACGAAGGAAGACCTGCTGCCACCGGTTCCAGCCGAGCAGTCGAAAGATCACGCGGCGACCAGTCTTCACGATCTGAGCTGGCATCCTGATGAAGGTGGGAAGAAAGGTCAGGAACTCCATTTTCAACACGGTCAACTTTCGAGTTCGTGTTTATCACGCCACAGACCTGACACTGGCAATCGCAGCGCCTACCAAGCCAGCGCTGAATTCAACGATTGCGATTCTGTGATCGTTGCAGCACTCATGCCTTCACTTCAAGCGCTACCCCCACGGCGTTGGGGTTTTGGCCATTCGCCAAATAAGCCTTGGGAAGAGGGGGGGTCGAGTGATCTGCCGCCTGCTGGATAAGGGGTTACGCTTGTTTCAGGTCTAGTAGGCAGGGCGGAGCGGAGGCTGCCCTGGCTGGGCCAGGGGATCGCCAAGGAACAATTTGAAGAAGCCCTTTGTGCCCATGGAATAGGAAATCAACACGTCCGACTTGCCGTCAACATTGAAGTCACCGTTGGCGCCGCGAATGACCTTGAGCTTACTGCCACTGCGAGGCTGCGGTATCCCTCCCGATATTTCGAACATCTGGGCCCAGGTGCGGCTGGAAGTGGGATCAGCCACGACCAGGTAATGGGATGCACCGGAATCGGATGTCAGCATCACGATCTCGTCGATGCCATCACCGTCATGGTCCGCGGTGCAATCCCCCAGATACCGGGAACGGGACGGCGCAAGGTGCTGCGCTTTGTGATGGAGGGGCGTGCGGTGACGCGGATCTTGAGTCAGCTGGGTTTGCCAACCATGGCACCGACCATGGCTCCGGATCCTGTTTCACCGGGTTGGTTGCCTTTTGGCTGAGTAGGCAATGGCAATAGGGTCGAAGGGTGGGAGAGAGTGCTGCCAGGGGAGGGGTATGTGCAGAGGCGTGAATAACTGGACTTAGCAGGCCGTTGAAGAAGGGGTGATTTGGAGATTGTCGATCCCGAGACATCCGTTTTCTGCCCCGGGATTCTTATGGCGGAAAATAATGGCAGTCATTGCGATCCAGCAAGCTGGTTGGGGCCAAACAGATCCACAAAGCTCATATACGCGGCTGAGGAAGCCCTCAAAGCCCCTCTGCAATCCCCTTGGCGTCCCAACTCCAAACAGGCTACGCATGATCGTGCCAAGATTGCGTGCAGCGACATGGACCACGTACCGCTTTTTGACATTCTCGATGCCGCGCAACCAAGTCCGGCGTGCACCGCCTGACCCACAGGTGTGCGCAAAGCTTCTCTCCACTCGTTCACTTCGTAAGCGCTGAAGCTTTTTGGATCGCGATCCTGCAACACGCCGACGGTTTGCTCGATAAGCATCCTGCCACGATTCTGGTTTGTCCGTCCACTTGCGGCGGTTCTGTGACCGCGGCTGTGGTATGTAAGAAAGTATCTCTCTCTCGCTTAGCCATGCCAGGGTTTCAACTTTGTGGTAGCCCTTGTCGGCGACAACTGCCTTGTATTGGTCATCTTGCTCAGCACTGATCAGCACCGCCTGAGCCTCAATGATTCCGTCTTTCAGTGCCTCGCTGTCAGCAGTATCTGCATGGTGGATCGTCGCGGAGACGATGATCTCGGAGTCAGTGTCCAGCGCGTGCTGTGCCTTGTAGGCAAGGTGGGTACGCCCATCCTTCATCTTCGCGATCCTGCTGTCGGGGTCTGAGGGCGACTCCCAGTCCTTGTTCGAGGTCTTCTTCCCACGGCGTTTGCGATCGAATCGCCGTAAGTCCTCCTCCGTTGGGACTTCGGCCCCTTCTTCTTTCGCAAGCTCGCGCACGTAGTCATTCCAGCCCTTGCCAGTATCCTTGCGCACAATGGACTTCATTGCAGCATTGGCTTCCAACGTCGTTGTGTCCACGGCCAGTGCCTTGCCCTTCACCATGCCCTTGGATTTGGCGATCTTGACCACGAATGCAAACACCTCTTCGTGCACTTCTACTGGCAGCCGTTTGCGGATCACGGTCAAGCTGGAGTGATCAGGGGTCATCTCTGTCAGCAAAAGCCCAAGGAATTGCTGGAGCGAGCGGCTGTCACTGCAGCGCCATGCAATCCCACGCTGTGAATCCACACCTTCGAAATAGCCGACCAGCAGCATCCGGAAGTAGACGCCTGGCGGAATTGAAGGGCGGCCGCCTTCCTTGTAGTAGGGCTCGCAAAGCGATTCGACATAGTGATCGAACTTCGCTTCGCTGAGAAGCTCATTCAGCTTCGCGTAAAACGGGTGCCCTGGAGATCGGGGAAGATTGGTCGTCGAGACCAAAAGTGCTTGCTGCTTGTCGCGTCGTTTGCCAAGTGCCATGAAATATCCACCTCCGTGATTGGGATATTATCCCTACGTACGTGGATTGGAGCACGGCTTAACTACTTGGAGTTTTTCAACGGCCTGTTAGGGCGGGCCTTGGGTTGTGGAGATGTGGGGGGAGTGGTGAAATGCTGCGATCAAGAGTTCTGAACCTGGTGTCCGGAACGAAAAATCCTGGTTTGGAATTCCTGTCCAATGATTCCCGCATTGTGGCCGGTCCGCTTTCACGTGACGCTTGCTACACGAAACATCCAGTAAAACGAGGAGTGAAGAAATATGATAAAATTTATAATGTGCTTAACCCGACACTCAAATTTGACTCGCGAGGAATTCAAAGATTATTGGATGAATAAGCATGGCCCATTCTTCATGAACAATGCTGAGGCAATGGGTGCTAAAAAATATGTTCAATCACACACAGTAGATACCCCTTTGAATGAAGGCCTAAGAACTTCTAGAGGAATGTTGCCTGAATATGATGGCGTTGCTGAGGTCTGGTATGAATCAGAAGAAGCCCTTATGGAGGGGATGAGTTCTCCTGCAGGTCAAAAATTGGGTGCTGCGTTGCTGGAGGATGAGGGGAATTTTATCGATCACTCAAAGTCTTCGGCATTCATTGTTAATGAACACGAATTTTAAGTGAATCCTCAGTCGTCGTCCTCGGTCCAGGAATCGAGAATCGCGCAGAACAGATCGGGGGGCATGTCTTCGACACCGGACTCGGGCCTCGTCCGCGCCAGGGCGATTGTCTTGCGGTAGGCGTCGAGATACGCGATGCAGTCGGTGCACACGGTCAGGTGACGTTCGAAGATCGCCTTGCGCTCAGGCGATAGCTGATTTTCCACGTAGTCGCCCATGAACTCGGTGAGATCACGACAGGACAGCTCCCTGCACTTCTCCAGAAGCGGACCGCATGTCGAGCAGTCCGCCGCGTGCGCATCCACTTCGTCATGTTCCTCGTCTGAGAGCTTGCTCTCGAAGTACTCCCAGAGTCGTTTGATTAGCTGCTTGCAATTCATGATGCTTCAGTCTCAACAACGTGGGGTTCGAGGAGAGTCTTGAGCGCCTGTCGGGCGCGGTGTACGCGTATTCTCACTGCGTTATTAGACGTACACAACAGGGCTGCGATTTCAGAGATTTCTCGATTTTCTATTTCGAACAAAATGAGTGGCAGCCGATAGGATTCCGGCAACCGGGCTATCTTCTCGTTGACCAGATAGCACAGCTCGGAGCGTTGCAAGATTTCTGCAGGCTCCTCAGCCCATCTCTTTGGCGATTCGAGGTGGTGGCCATAGTCAGTATAGGTGGGGAGGAGGGATTCAAGTGACTGCTCTTTCTGGCGTTGCCTCTTCCGCAGCCTCTCCAGTGCGTGATTCACGACAATGCGATGCACCCAGGTAGAAAGTTCCGAACGCCCTTCGAAGGTTGGTAGCGACTTCCACGCTGCGAGCATTCCATCCTGAAACGCATCTCGCGCTTCGTCTTCGTTGGCCAGGATTTTCCGTGCTGCAGCGAGCATGCGCCCGCCGTGTAAGCGCAGAATCTCGGTCATGGCTCGTTTGGGATCAGAAACTCTCGGGCCCGATCTCTCTGGCCTATCTCCTGAGTGCCCTGGCTTGTTTGGCGAGTTCATTAAGTTGGCTAATTTGGCGAGCTTGGAGGCAAGCCTGGATCCTAGCGAGGTTTAGGGCCTGCAGCAAGGGGAGCAGTGCCGGGGCAGTGCACCGCTTGGAACATTGATCCGATCCAAGATGAAATCCTGAACCCCGCCATGCAACTAAATGGCGAACCCTTACTCAATTCAACTCTCAATAGGAAAGAACAATGAAGAACTCAGTGACACCCCTCTCCCTCCCCGGAATCCTGGCGCTTGGAATCAGCCTTGGGCTTGGATCTTGTTCATCTGTCGGAATGCCGGCAACTAATGCGTCGCCTACTGAGGCGAGCCTGTTAACCAAAGTCAGTGTGTCAACGACGGGAATGATGGATTCCGATACTGCGAGGTACGAAATCCGCTTCGTTCCTACCTGGAATCCTGCAACTCACCCTGTGGAATACCCCTTCCCACACGCGAAGCAGGGTTTTATGACGCCGGCCATCGGTGCCACCCACAACTCGAGCTACGCCATCTTTGCCCCAGGTGTCAAGCCGACTACCGGACTGGAAAAGCTGTCAGAAACTGGCAAGCCGGCGTTGCTGGACGCCGAGATCATGGCGGCGATTAGCGCCAACAAGGTTGGTAGTGTGATCAAGTTCAGCGACGGCAGTCCCGGCCCGGTCCATCCCTCTGTTGCCACGACATTCGAGATTGCCAATGACGCTCCCTTGGTATCCTTTGTAGGCATGATCGCGCCGAGCCCAGATTGGTTCTATGGCGTGTCTTCTGTCCAACTCTATAAGCACAACCGGTGGGTGCCTGGCCTTAGTGTCCCAGTCTACGTCTGGGATTCCGGTGGCGATGCTGGTGCTACCTATCTTGCTGATGACAAGGATCTGAACCCGAAGCAGCCCACCCGCAAGGCCGACACGGCGCACTTCAATAGAGATGGTCAAACCTGTCCTGTTGGCTACTTCGTCTTCAAGCTTGTGCCAGCCAACCTATAGGCAAGGAGCAGGAGGTCGACCATGGCACTCGGTAGCCGACAATTCGCTGGCAGCCTCCCGCAGCATCCGCTGGCGGGTGCCTGGTCAAAACACATTCCCCTCGTTTTGCTTCTCTCGGCAACGATGCTCTTCGCACTCGGGCCACCAGTGCTGAAGCTGTTGACCGAACGGGGGGCACAGCTCGAACTGGCCAACACGCCGGTGTCGTTCTGTAACGTCTTGTTCGTCGGTAATCTCTGCGCCGGCCTGGTCACACTCATGTTCGCCAAGCCCAAGCGCGTGAGCAGTGAACTAATCGCGCTGCCAAGGCGAATGAAGGGATTGATGCTCCTGGCGGCCGTCCTTTCCACGATCTATCCGGCGCTGCTGTTCACTGCACTCGAAGCGACTACGGTGACCAACGTGGTGCTGTTGTCCCGATTCAACGGCATTGTCTACGTCTTGCTTGGGCTTCTATTTTTCCGAGACATAGTGCGGCTTCCGGAAGTGCTTGGCTATGGCATCATTGGACTTGCAGTCGGCGTTCTCGTCGTAATGAACAACGCTGGGTCTGATATTCAACGCGGGGATGTCTTGGTGCTGCTCGCAACAGTATTCTTCGCGCTCACCGAAGTGGTAAGCCGAAAGATATTGCCCCGGGTCAGCATCCAGACCTATGTGTTCTTCCGAAACTTCGTGTCGTCAATCCTCTTCTTCGTTTTCGCTCTGATCGTCTTCGGGCCGATGCACTTCATGGACGCTTTCACCGGTGACTTGTGGATCTTGATGGTCATCTACTCCGTCTTCGCAATTGTCGCGGCCCAGATCCTATGGTTGCGTGCGATCAAAACTGTTTCCACCAAGGTTGTGGCGAATTCCCAAATGTTGAATCCGGTGTTCAGCATCTTCTTCGCGTTCGTTCTCCTCGGCGAGGTTCCGATGTCGATGCAGTGGGTGATCATGGTGGTCATCGCAGTCGGCATGCTGTTGCCGCGATTGTGGCCAGGCGCACGAAAGCCAAAGGCCATGCTTCCATTCAATATTGACACCAGTCTGGTTGGTAAATAGCTCATTTCATAGGTAGGCAAGTCATGATCCGAATTTCAATTGTTGCCGCAGTCGCGGTCCTCTGTTCTCTGCTCTTCTTGTTGCCCTCTTGCTCTGATGCCGATGCAAGGATCGCGTTGACATCGCAATCGTCGGACGACGTCCTCATCCTGAATTCCGAGTTGCGGTGGGAGACGAAGCCCTCCGGCGTGCAGGTTGCACGGCTCTACGGTGACTCATCCAACGCAGGTGCATTCGGACTTCGCCTCAGGTATCCTTCCGGGTATCGCAAGGATCCGCACTATCACCCACACGACGCGTTCGTCACGGTGCTCTCAGGTTCATACTTTCGTGGTTACGGGGATTCATTCGATCGTGCAAAGGCGATTCATCTTGTCGAAGGTACATTCTCGGTGAACCCCGCCGGTGTCAGTCACTACGAGTGGGTTGAGGAGCCGGCGGAACTGGAGATACACGCGACCGGCCCCTGGGGCTCGGCATACGTCGATGCTCAGGGCAACACGCTGAAGCCGGATGGGCACACCCATCGAGGAGATGCCTGCGGTGGTGGGGCATGTGTCGCGCATCGAAAGCTCGGATCGGCGGATCGCCTCCCCATCGTGATCAAACCGCAGGATATGCGGTGGACACCCCGACCGGATGGCGACGAGGTGGCCGTGCTGTACGGAGATCCAGGCAAAAGTGGTCCCTTTGTCATAAGGATCCGCTCCGGGTCGAGCAGTCGCGAGCTGCCGCATCATCATCCCCAAGCGGCGAGCATCACGGTTCTCTCTGGGGAGTTCCACTTGGGCATCGGTTCAGAGTTTCGCAAGTTGGCGGCTACCAAGATCCAGGCTGGGGATATCCTTCGCATGCGACCTGGCTTGTCACACTTCAAGTGGAACGATGCACCGAGCGTCGTCGAGGTGCAATCTACCGGGCCTTGGCAGACGACTTGGCTGCACTAGTAGATTTTCCTATCGATGCCGGCACCATGTTATTCTCGATGAACTTGGGGGTGACCTGACCCGTCTAAGCAAAGGGCGATATCTCCCGGTTGTGCACGGATTGGCGCAATCGTTGGCGCTGTAGTCGGCGGGCCCAAGCAGCGCAGAATGCTAGGAAGAGCTAAATTCCTGACCCTTTGGTTTAGGCAATTTTACCGATTGGTGAGAGCTTGGATTCGGGAGGTGTGCGTTCGGAAGCAGGCTGTAGCTGGAACTCATTTATTCCGGCCAGATCAGACTCGAAGCTTACTTGAGCGAATGTTCAGGACGGCAACGCCGCCGCGGCACAGGCGGCGCCGATGATGCCTGCCTCGTTCTCCAGGGTCTCCAGTCGCAGTTCGGCTCGACAGCTAAGGTGGTCGAAGAACTTCTTTGCCTTCTTCGGCCGCGAGACACCACCGCCGATGATCAAGAGGTCCGGCGAAAGCAAACTCTCGATCAGGTCGAGATACTGCTGAAAGCGGGCCGCCCAGTCCGGCCAACTCAAGTCTTCTCCCTTGCGGGCTCGGTCCGAGCAGTAGGTCTCCGCATCCATGCCGTGTAGGGTCAGGTGGCCCAACTCGCTGTTCGGCACAAGGGTTTGATCGATGAAGATCGCTGTGCCGATACCTGTGCCAACGGTCATGAAGAATACCAGGTTGCGTTGGTCTTTCGCCGCGCCGAACTTCACCGACGCCAGTCCCGCCGCATCCGCATCGTTGAGCACGTGCACCGGCAGTCCGGTGGCTCGACCGGCCAGGTCCGCGAACCGAGTATCGATCCACTCTGCGTGGATGTTTGCCGCCGTACGAACCACTCCGTGCTGAACCACCGCTGGCACCGTGCAGCCGATTGGCCCCCGCCAAGCGAAGTGCTCGGCGATCGCCGCGACGACCTGGACTACCGCTTGGGGCGTGGCAGGCTTCGGGGTCGGGATACGACAACGCTCCGCCAGTAGCACGCCTTGCTCGATGTCGACGGGTGCCCCTTTGATCCCTGATCCGCCGATATCGATGCCGAGGGTTTGCATGGTCTGGTGACGTGACTCAGTCGATCTGCCGGTTCGACCGGTGGAACCGTCGTACGATATCAGGATCCGGGTGTAGTGAGGTCCCCGCTTTGCCTTTGCCCTTGTAGGATAGCCGGCTGAGCACGTAGCGCATGCTCTCGAGGCGGGCGCGCTTCTTGTTGTTGGCCTTGACGATGATCCACGGACTGAAGGTGGTGTGAGACATGCTGAACATCTCCTCCTTGTAGTGCGTGTAGAGGTCCCAACGATCCTGGGCCTTTTCGTCCACCGGACTGATCTTCCACTGTTTGAGTGGGTTGACCTTGCGCGACTTGAAGCGATCTGCCTGTTCTTCCTTGGAGATCGAGAACCAGAACTTGATCACCTCCACCCCGTCTTCGTAGAGCATGTGCTCGAACTCCGGTACCTGCTGCATGAACCGGTTGTATTGAGGCTTGTCGCAGAACTTCATCACCGGCTCGACCACGGCACGGTTGTACCACGAGCGATCGAAGAACCGGATCTCTCCGGGGTTGGGCAGTTGCTGCACGTAGCGTTGGAAGTACCACTGGCCGCGTTCCATCGCGGTTGGTTTGTCCAGTGCCACCACCCGCGCGGTGCGCGGATTGAGATGCTCGATGAATCGCCGGATGGTTCCGCCCTTGCCAGCTGCATCCCGGCCCTCAAACAGGATTGCCACACGGCGCCCTTCGAGCTGTACTGCCCTTTGCAACTGAACCATCTCGACCTGTAGTTTCTTCAGCTCTTCTTCGTAGTGCAGTGTGCTGAGCACCTTGGACGTAGAGAAGCCCTTCTGCCGCAACAGGGTCAGCAAGCCTCGCCGGCTGGAGATCTTCTCTAGATCATTCTCCTGCAGCTGTTGCGGGGATCGCTCCATGGCGGATGGAATCTCAGTCGAGATGGTTTGACTGTTACCGTTGGTGTCCTTTTGGGGCGTCGACATGTTTGAAAGCTCGGGTCTGATTGGGCTGCAATGAATAAGTGCTCAACGCCCGGGCTTGGGATGAAATTTCCAATAAGCAAATCTGTCCGGCTCTCACCAGCGCCTTCTCAGGAGGCGACGCAGTGGCTCAAAAGAAGAAGGCGTCGAGCTGGTGCTGGTCCCAACCTGTTGTTGATGGGCGAGCCCCAGGCTGCCTTGGATTTGCAACTGCGCCGCCATGTCCTTCCAGACAGAAGAAAGCTCCATGCACGATTGGGGAATTTTCCTGATTTTCCTGTCTCGTTTTGCCAATGACCTTAGCCACCGCCTGGCTGGGACTTGGAAGTAGCGGCAGGCCCATGATACTGGGCCTGCGCGCCGATGCTTGGCTTGGAACGGGTGCGCCTTCGCTCAGGTCTTTTGCCCAATGCCGCACAAGCATTGCAAGCATGTCGGGGTGCAGGGCAACAACCGCTTGCTAACTCAATGGTTAGGTAATCAACCCCGGCGCTTGATAGGCGGCATGGTACTTGTTACCAGGCTACGGCTCACTATTCTTCCTAGTCACCTTTTGTTCCCCCCATTGCGCCAGCACTGCATGGGTATTCGTCTATAAACCTAACTGTGAACCCAACTGTAAACCCAGCTGTGAACCCATGGGTTGCAAGAGAGCAGGAACCGCTTCCTCTGCTAGGGGCGGATCATGATCTGGCATTGCCCAATGCCAAGCTTTGGCGTGGACTTTGCGGCCTGGCATTTCTGTTTGCCATATTCGCATTGGCAGCCTGTGGTGGGGGTGCTGGTAAGACCGGCAACCTGAACATTGGTGGACCTGGCGGCAACGCTGCTTTGGTATCCGTGCACCAGGGCCGTCTGGTGAATGTGTTCGGCCTGCGCACGGTGGGTGCGATCTCTCTGCAGGAGCTGGTGCAAATAGATGTGCTCGTTGGCTCCAACATCGCAGATCAACGCGATGGCAACTCCAATCTAAAGGACAATGAAATCCTTTATGACTTCACCAACACTGATCCGGAGACCCTGCAGCTTCGTCTGCTGATTACCCGTGAGATTGGCTCGGCTGAGTTCAGGGCAGCCTTTGATGCCTTGGATGACGGCGCACGCCTGATTTCTCCGGACCAGTCCGGCCGAGACACCAGTGTGGTTCCCTATCCGGTGGTGGCTCGCAATGCCGGGCTGCGCCTGACCTTTGCCAGGGACCTGGGCATTACCGACGACTTCTTCGTGGACCGGAATGCCTTTGGCCAGGTCATTGGCATCAAGAACTCCGAAGCCATCCAGCTGCTGAAGATCGTCGGTGATCCCAACGATGCCCAGGATACCGGTGACTTCCAGGTGATTCCCAGCCGCTTTGTAGTACGGGGCAACCAGATCCTGGTTGACTCGGTGCTGTTGGGTAGCGAAGGGCTGCGATTCAACGCCAAGAACACTGCCGAGGGCATGCCCGCTTCTTCGGATCAGGTTGGTGCCAACATTCGTCTGGCCGTGGCTCTTGCGGGTCCGTTGAGCATCCCCGGTGTGCAGGCGGATTCCTTTGCCGCAAGTGGTCGCAACAATTCTGGTGTTGCCAGCATCATTCGTGATTACCGTTCCGGCAACGACGATGACAATTCCTCTGAGCTGTCCCGGGTTTTCGTCCTGGACAACTTGCCGCCGCGGGTGGTTGGTAACCTCCCCATGCTCTTGGAAGGCATAGGTCCTGGTGTTACCGGAACCAAGGTCATCAGTCTGTTCAAGAATGGCCTGAGCCATGAGATCGATCAAGGGGATGTGCTGCGCTTGTTTGACGACAGCAGCCAACTGGCCTTCAGCCTGGATATCTTGCAAGAACCACAGGCAGACCTGGGCCTACCCTCGGTGCAGCGGGTGGATGTGGTGGTGGCTGCGCAAGTCGACGATCAGGGTGTAGATTTGTTGCAGGCCTTCTTTGCGCAGAACTCTGCGCCACAGGCAATTCTGGTTGCGGAGTTTGTGGCGGAGCGCAGCAATCCGTTATCTGGTCTGTATTACGGTGACGACTTTGCCAACTTCTTGGACTTCACCCCGGCCCCCCTGGGTGGGACAGATGTTTCACCCTTTGCTGGTGCCATTGTGCACTTCAGCAAGCCGGTCAATCTGGCAAAGTTGCGTCCCCTGGACAACGCCTTCATTGCCACCCGCAACTTGCTGGACCCTGTGGAAATTGCCGGGTTCCTTGAGGAGCGTGGCATGCCTGCTACGGAGATTGACAATCCGGAGTTCATAGCCAAGTTCCGCACTCCGCATCTGGTGCAGAGCCGGGTCTTTGACGAGACGGGTTCGCAGACCTCCATCCGCATCCAACCAACGCAGGGACTCTACCTGGATGACGCCATACGGGATGCGGCGACGCAGGGCACGCCATACCAGTACTACTTCCACCTGTTCGCGGGACCCGGCGGCATTGAAGACCTGGCAGGCAACTTCCTGGATTTCCAATCCGAGACCTCCGTCATCACATCGCAGATTCAAGCCTTCACCCTGGATACCAGCAACCGACTTGGAACCACAGAACCCCGCTTTGCCAACAACCTGGTGGCCTACGTGGTGCGGCGCTTTGCGGCGGAGGATGAGGATGAAAGACCCAGCCTCTACCGTGATCAACCTGGTTCCGACTACCCAAAAGAAGTCACTGTTGCAGGAGAGACGCCCCGAGCCGCAGAGCTATCTGTCCCAGACTTGTTTGGCCCAGTGATCATTCTGGCATCAGGGCAGCTGCAGGCGCGGCAAACGGCTCGGGTCACCAGGGTGGTAGACAACCGAAACCAGGTGCCCCCGCCGCCGCAGAATATTCCACCGGCGCCACCAGATCCGCTGCAGTGGTGCCCGACGACTACGACCGGGCCCCATCGCGTCACCACCTCCGCCGGCCTGGTGTTTAGTGCACCAATTCAAAATCCCTATAACCCCTTTGGCAGCCGTCTGCAGACGCTGTGGCGGGAAATCGATTTCAGTCTGTCGCGCACCGATCCGAATGACTTCAACCTGGATGTGGAGCAGATGTATTGGGCGCCGTTCCAGGCCAGCCCCATCACCTTTGACGAATTCGACAATGTATCTCTGTTCTTGGGGCATTCGGAATATCGACCGGAAACCTGTGTCCTTGCCGCTGCGGCTACGCCCGCCATGCCAAATTCTGGGCTCAGGGGTAACTTTGATTCCAACTTTGCCAGGAACCTGGATGCCGGCGGGGTAATCGATGATCGCCCGAAGCCGCACCCTGCCTTCAAGGAGGCTGTGCTGACCATTTCAAGTCAGGACACCATCCTTGAGCCTACCTTGGTCAACCGTTTCCTGCCCCTGCCGGACTTCGAGGATGCCACCCTGCAGGGTTTCAGCGATCCTTTGTTTGTCTGGCGAGATGAGAGGGTCCTGGTGCAAGGCGGCAGGAATGGTTTAGCTCGTTTTCTATTTTCCCAGGATCCCAATCCATATGTGGTGTCTCCCTTTTGTGCTGGCATGGGCGGCAACGTCATCGATGGCCCAGTGATCAATGGCCAATCTTCTTTGTCGGTGAAGTTGGGGGGCTGGTATTCCCAGTCAAACACCCTGCTGGCAGCGCCAGCGGTTGGAGATGTCCGCACTGAGGGATTGGTTGGCAGCATTGGCCTGCCGCTGCTGGCGGAATTCCAAGTCTTGCCGGATTCACCGGATTCACCGGAGTTGCCCCTGGATGACCCTTTCCAGGCATCGGGCCAGAACGGTTCGCAGGTCAGTATCTCCGTGGGTTCCAGTCCCAGACCAGACTTTCGGGTGTATTCTGCCGGGGGGGTTGGAATATCGGGCCCCACCATCGTGGGGCCAGGCAGTTTCAAATGGGCAAATGCCGCGGGGGGCATCATTCCAAATGGGGGTCGCACTCCCCCCGGTGACAACACCCTCTACTGGATAATGGCTGACTTCCTGAAGCGCAGCTCGGTAGTCACCTTTGGCTTTGTGGACATCATGAATCCTCACCGCATGCCCGAGGTGATGTCAGCTGGCGCCGATCCCAGGTTGGGGCCCTACCAGGTTGGCCAGGGCATGCTACCTGACTTCACCTTTGACTTTGAACCTCCCTTGGCAGATCTGCCGCCCGGCACCGCAGTGATGCCAGAGTTTCGCGCTGCTGGTGAGATAGATCCCAATCCCTGGCCAGCTCAAGCCGGAGCTAGCCGCCGACCCAATGCGGCCAATTTTCCTCTGAGCCCATGCATTGCTGGCGATGCCCACATCAAGCACTGGGATGATCGCAATGCCCGCAATACCTGGACCTACCTGTACAACCTTAACCTGACCACATACCAAGAAGATCCCAACCGCCTCATGGTTGCCAACTTTACCGATCAGTTTGGTGGTCCCAATGAGTCCTTTACTCCTGCGGATGTGCGCTACTTCAATTGGCGCTTCATCATGCGCAACAATGTCCAGGCCAACCCACCTGTTTCGCCCATCATTGAATCCTTCAGCGTGTCCTACCGCTTTACGCAGCGATAAGACTGAATCATCCACCTGAATCTGGGAGCTGGAGCAGGTCCTCACCTGGGAGGGTGGCCAACAGCAATTGTGCTGCGGGCTGCAAAATCTCGCTTTGGACTGCCTGTCCGTAGGCAACGGATTTTTAGACCGAATCCGGATCTGATACCGCATTGGCGATGGGCACTGTTGCCCATGCGCTGGAAAGGGGGTGCTCAGGGTTGTGGATAAGAGAGTCAGGTGATGGAATGGGGTGATGGATAGGTTTGACCCGCCGGCTGCGGCCAGCAAAATTCCGCTTTGGACTACCTGTCCGCCCAAGTCGCTGCGCGAGGGCTTCCCGGTCGACAAGGTCGATTTGTCCGCAAGTAGGTTGAGTTCGATGATCGTTTCTCGTGGTTGGCCGCAGTGCGTCGTTCTCTTCGTCGTTCTTCTACTCAGCGCCTGCCAAACGATGCAGCGCCGCGGCCAGGAATCCGGACGACCGCAGGGTGCGGTCTCGGTGCAGGCTCTTGTTGGTCTGGCGGACTACAATGACCTCGAGTTCCAGCGCGCTGATCCGGCGAATTCGTCGAATCTCGGCTCTGTCGATCTCGCGACAATGCCAGCCATCGGTGCGGCAGGGCAGTACAAAGTTGCCGGCGGCAATGCTGTGGAAGTCGGCATCGATGGCAGCTTCTTCCCCCGGTGTCAGGATAGATGTCGCCTCTGAGGATCGAGGGGACCCGACCAAAGCTTGCTTTGGTTGGGCTCGATCCAACAAGTTCACCCGCAGGGTGAACGCCCCCCATGGGGGGCGAGTTTTCCACAAGTTATCCAGTGGGGCGGTGGAGTGATGATTCTTGGTTTACAGCAATGGTTTCAAAGTGCGCATGGTCCAGCGAATGACCGACACTGGTCCTTCTCGGATAACTGCGCCGGATTTGGCAGCAGAGGTTGGAGTTGCCCAATCGACCCTCTGGCGTTGGGTAAGGGAAGCACGTACCGTTTCCTTGATGAGCGGTACAGGAGGCAAGCCCGAGAAGGGATCGAAAAGTCCACGTCAGTGGACCCCAGAAGAGAAGGTGCAGGTCGTTATGGAGGCCATGAAAGTGGCCGAGGAGGATCTGGGAGAGTTTTTGAGGTCAAAGGGACTGCACTCTGTCGAGCTCGAAAACTGGCGCAAACTAGTCATGGAGGCGGCACAATCCGCTTTCAGCAACCCCAAGAAGGCCAAGCGACATGGTGCTTCGCCGGATGCGAAGAAGATCAAAGCACTGGAAAAGAAGATCCGCCGCAAGGACAAGGCCTTGGCCGAGGCTGCAGCTTTGCTGGTGCTCCAAAAAAAGTCCAAGAGATCTGGGGGGACGAGGACAGCGACACACCCACGAGCAGCGAGACCTGATTTTAGGATTGGTCACAGAAGCCATCAACAACGGTGCCCGGCTGCACAAGGCGTGTGGGACCCTTGGCGTAGATTCAAGGACACTACAACGCTGGAAGCGGCAGGGCATCGGTGAAGATCGGCGAGCTGGCCCAAAGAGCGTGGTCGGCAACAAGATCAGCTCTGCTGAGCGAAGTATGATCCTGCAAATCCTCAACTCTCCAGAGTATCGCGACCTTTCTCCCAGTCAGATCGTGCCGAGGCTGGCCGATCAAGGAATCTATCTGGCATCTGAATCCACGATGTATCGAATCTTGCGCGAGGAAAAGCAGCTCAAGCATCGCGCTGCTGCCAAGCCAGCAACACATCACCATCCCCGCGAACTGGTGGCAACAGCACCCAACCAAGTATGGAGCTGGGACATCAGTTACTTGCCTGGCCCGATCCGCGGGAAGTTTTACTACCTGTACACGATCATCGATGTCTTCAGCCGAGACATCATGGGCGAAGCCATCTATGAGGAAGAATGCCAGGTATTGGCGGCAGCCTTGATCCAATCGGCTTGTGATGCGCAGGGAGTGGATCCTGACAGCTTGGCTCTTCACTCCGATAACGGTGGTCCAATGAAGGGCAGCACTATGCTGGCAAAGCTTGAAGAACTCGGCGTCATGGCTTCATTTAGCCGGCCTGGTGTCTGTGACGACAATCCCTACTCAGAGTCCCTCTTCAAAACAGCCAAATACCGTCCAGAGTATCCTGCCCGACCATTTGAATCGTTGGAGCATGCGAGGACCTGGCTGGTGGCGTTTGTCCAGTGGTATCGGCACGAGCATCGGCATAGCGGCATCAAGTTTGTAACCCCTGCTCAACGCCATGCGGGGGAAGACATTGTCATCCTGGCAAAACGCCGGGAAGTGTATGAAAAAGCCCGTGCACGAAATCCAGAGCGCTGGTCAGGAAACGTGCGGGATTGGTCGCGCATCGAAACTGTCAGGCTCAACCCGAACACCCATCATGCAGCTGCGGAGGCAGCATGATGAATACATTTCAGGCGACAACTACCTTGACACCTACCGCTTTGGGCGTTTGCGTGTTTTTTTCATGGATAGATTGGGGCAACAAAGTGGGGCAACATCGCCGAGTTTTGTTGTGCGTCCTCACCATGAGTAGCTCCAAAGCCTTGCTGGTTACCTGGTTGGGAGAGGGAACTTGCCAACGTAAGAGTGGACCAGTTTTAGACTGTCGATCCGGTGGTTGCGGGTTCGAGTCCCGTCGTCCTCGCCATCCAAGCCCGTTTGCCTGTAAAGGTTTACGGGCTTTTTTCGTGGCTGGTCAGGAGTGCTGCAAGGGCCGGGTAGGGGCCGCTCAGGCTGTCGGCTTTGCTGCCATTGGCTGCCTGAGATCCGCAGGTCCTGAGTTAAATAATGAACCCCCACAGCAGACCTACGAGGTCAGTTGCGGGGGCACAAAGGAGTGCACCACCAGCCCGGCAGTTCCATCAGGTGACGGCGCCAACGGGAAGGTGGCAGGCCGCATTGTACTCTGGTCGGCCGAGGCCGCAAGGGAGACCTACATCGCTTGGGTGGCAGTTGCTGGCCGCTCCTAAAGTCATTGGCATAGAGGTGTTGTGGGAGCTGATCCGGAACAGGCTGGCGGCGCGGTGGCATGGGCGCATGGGCAAATCGGCGGGACTGGCCTGGGGCGAAAGATTTTGGCCCAGGCCAGACCTTTTTCCCGCTGTTAACGGAAGCGTCCTCTCCTCTTGCCCATGCAGGTTTTTGGGGGTCAGGCATGCTCCCAGCACATATTGGGTCGGATATCTGTCCCATGAGGAATTAGAACCAAACATGCCAAAGCTCACCCTGCTCGCTTTGTTGGTCCTTCTTACAGGCATGGTCCCAGCTCAGGGCCATCTATACTCTTACAGCGGCGACTCGTACGGGGACCTGATGGGCACCTCCGTGAGTGGCGCGGGAGACGTGAATGGAGATGGCTATGCCGACTTCATCATTGGCATCCCCGGCGACGCTACCAAGGGCTTCGCCGCCGGCAGCGCAAAAGTCTACTCCGGCGCCAATGGGGCTCTGCTCTATTCCTACAATGGCAATTCCTTCTTTGACAGCTTCGGGTCCTCCGTCTGTGCTGCAGGAGATGTGAATGGAGATGGCTATGCCGACTTCATCATTGGCGCTTTCAACGACGACAATGCGGGCGTCTATTCCGGTAGTGCCTGTGTATTCTCCGGCCTGGATGGCCTCCACCTCTACACAGTTTATGGTGATTCTGGTGGCGACTCCTTAGGTGGTTCCGTGCATGCGGCAGGGGATGTCAATAACGATGGCTATGACGACTTCATCGTTGGCGCCTACGGAGATGACAATAAGGGAATCGATGCCGGCAGTGCGCGGGTGTATTCCGGCCAGAACGGCACCACCCTCTACACTTTTGATGGCGAGTCCGCTGGCGACAAGTTCGGTTACTCCGTGTGTTGTGCCGGCGACGTCAATGCGGATGGCTACGGCGACCTGGTTGTCGGCGCTTACCTTGACGACAACAAGGCCATCGACGCCGGTAGTGCGCGAGTGTTCTCCGGCAAGGATGGCTTGGTCCTCTACGCCTTCGATGGCGATGCCGCCGGTGACTTTTTCGGCTTCTCCGTGAGTGATGCTGGGGATGTGAATGCGGATGGCTACGCCGACGTCATTGTTGGTGCTTACAATGATGACAACAGTGGGACAGACTCCGGTAGTGCATGCGTGTTCTCCGGCTTCGATGGCAAGCCCTTCTACGTCTGTGAGGGCGATTCTGCTGCCGACCGCTACGGCTATTCAGTCAGCGGTGCCGGCGACGTGAATGGCGATGGCTACTCTGATTTGATAGTTGTGCCTATGGCGATGATAATGGCTCTACCGACTCGGGTACTGCGCATGTGTTCTCCGGTCTGAATGGCACCCTCCTCACTTCCTTTGACGGCGAATACACCGGCGATTTCTTTGGCGGATCCGTGAGTAGCGCCGGAGATGTGGATGGAGATGGTTTTGCTGATCTCATCGTTGGTGCTCGGCTGTCCGACCTGAATGGTGAGATTTCTGGCATGGCTCGAGTCTTTTCCGGACAGTTGCCGCTGTTGGCGGATACCAACGTCATGTCCGTGAGTAAGGCCAGCAGTCAGAACCTCACCTTGAATGCGGGGGCGGCCAATGCTCACAACAACTACTGGCTCTTCACCGCTTTTGCCGCCAGTGGCAACTCGCCTGGAGTGACCATGGGGCCTGGAGTCACCATCCCCCTGAATTCGGATGCGCTCACTGAATTTGCCATCAACCTCACCCAGTTGGGCGGCGGCGGCCCCACCTTTGTGGGTTGGAAAGGCATTTTGGATGAGCAGGGCAAGGCTTCGATCTCTCTCAACTCATCGGGTCCGGTACCGGTGGGTATTGGCATCACCATCAACCATGCGGCCTTGGTCTACACCTTGAATGTCTGCGGTCTCAACTGCAACTACTTCAGGTTGGCTTCCAACGCCGTGCACATGACGACTGCGCCCTGATTCAGGATAATTAGGGCTTTGCTTAGTCTGGCTCATCCGCCAAGGATGGATGGCGGATGTCTTCCGCCTCCACCAGGAACACTACGTCTTCGGCAATGTTCGTGGCCAGATCGGCGATGCGTTCGATGTGTCGTGAGGCAGACAATAGAGCGACTGCAGCCTCCACGGAACCTGGGTCTCGCTTCATGCGCTCTTGCAAGACCTCGAAGTGCTGGCGGTTGAAGTCGTCCACCTTGTCGTCGCGAGTGCAAACTTCCCTGGCCAGCTCGGAGTTCTCTGAGATCAGGGCATCCAAGCCGTCGCGCAGCATCTGCCGGGTGTGGGCTACCATTTCTTCGAAGGCCAAGCGCTCGTCCAGAGGCGGGCGATTGAGTAAGTAGAGGGCTCGTTCTGCCAGGCTGCCGGCCAGGTCGCCGATGCGCTCCAAATCGTTGGTAATCTTCATGGTGGCGGTGATGAAGCACAGGTCGCCAGCAACCGGTTGGTGGAGTGCCAGGACCTTCAGGCATTCTTCATCGATCTCCAGCTCTTTGCGATCGATCTCTCTGTCAGCCGCCAATGCCCGCCTTGCGTAGTTTTCATCGTTTCTGACCAAGGCAACCGTTGCCTGCTCGAGAGACTGTTCCACCAGCCCGCCCATGGCCAGGACGAGCTGTTTGACGTGTGCCAGATCGCGTTCAAGGTGTTTTGTCATGATGTTGGGACCTATCCGAAGCGGCCGGTTACGTAGCCTTCGGTTCTTTGTTGTGTTGGGTGGGTAAAGATTGTGGTGGTGGGGCCGGCTTCAACCAGCTCTCCCTGATAGAGGAACATGGTTGTCTCGCTGATGCGTGCGGCCTGCTGCATGTTGTGGGTCACAATGACCACGGTGTAGTTCTTTTTGAGAGAGTCGATCAAGTCTTCGATGCGCGAGGTGGCAATGGGATCCAAGGCAGAGCAGGGCTCATCCATCAGTAACAATTCAGGTTCCATGGCCAGGGTTCGAGCAATGCAAAGGCGCTGTTGCTGACCGCCAGATAGAGCCAAGGCCGACGCTTTCAACTTGTCTTTCACCTCATCCCAGAGTGCGGCTTCGCGCAGGGTTTTTTCCACCAGATCATCCATGTTGCCGCGATAGCCGGAGATCTTTGGTGCCCAGGTTATGTTGTCACGAATGGAACGTGGGAAGGGGTTGGGCTTTTGGAACACCATGCCGATCTTGCGGCGCAGTTCCACCGGGTCCACATCGGCAGCGTGGATATCGGCGCCTTCAAACAGGATCTTGCCATCCACGCTGACGCCGTCGATGAAGTCATTCATCCTGTTGATGGCCCGCAGCAATGTGCTCTTGCCACAGCCGGATGGGCCAATGATGGCGGTGACTTCGTTGCGTTGGACCTCTACGGACACTTCTCGGACTGCCGGGCTTCCGGAGTAGGAGATGGTGACGTTCTCGGCCTTGACGATGGCTTGTTTCATGAGATCTTTCTTCTTTCAGCACGGTTGCGCAGAAGGATGGCCACGGCGTTCATGCCCAATAGCACGGATAGGAGCACCACAATCCCGGCGGCGGCCAAGGAGTGGAACTCGGGCTGGGGGCGGGATGCCCAATTGAAGATTTGGATGGGCATGGCGGTGAATGGGTCGGCGATGCTTTGTGGAGCGAAAGCCACATAGGTGAGGGCGCCAGCCAGGATCAGGGGCGCAGTCTCGCCAAGGGCTCTCGACAAGGCCAGGATGACGCCGGTCATGATGCCTGGTAAGGCAGCCGGCAGGACGTGATGGCTGGCGCATTGCCAGGGCGTTGCGCCCAAACCAAATGCTGCTTGCCGCAACGAATCAGGGACAGCGCGCAAGGCTTCTCTAGTGGTGATGATGATGACGGGAACAACCAGGAGTGACAGGGTAAGGGCGCCAGCCAAAACAGAGCGACCGAAGGGCAGGGGCAGGCCAAGGAAGCTGGTATTGTCGCCAAAAGCATCGAACATGCGGACAAAGGTGATCAGACCCAGCATCCCGTAGATGATGGATGGCGCGCCGGCAAGGTTGGCGATGAGTAGATCCAACCAGTTGTGCAGGCGGCCCTTCTTTGCGTATTCCTGCAGGTAAATACCAGCCCCAACCCCCAGTGGAACACTGAACAGAGCGGTGAGAACGATGCACCAGAGGCTGCCCATGATGGCGGCAAAAAAGCCGGCTTTGCTGGGCGTGCGGGAAGGGAAGGACTCCAGAAAGGTGCCGGTCAAGTAGGGCAGGCCGTCTTTGATGACGCCAACTAGCAGGATGGTCAGCACCAGGATGCCCATGACCGTGGCGCTCAAGGTCAGCCATTTGAAATTTTGCCCCTTGAGCCGTCGCTTTTGCAGGTGGCGATCTTGTTGGGTGGCTGTGGTATTCAGCTCACTCATCCGTACTTCTCCTTGAATCGACGTTTCACCTTCTGTGACACGATGTTCATCACCAGGGTCATCAAGAACAGAACCAGGCCCACCGCAAATACGGTTTGGTATTCGGTAGTCCCTGCGGGCGTGTCACCCAGGCTGACCTGCACGATGTAGCCTGTCATGGTTTGCACGGACTCAAGAGGGTTGCCGGTGATTTTGGCCGTTGAGCCCGCAGCCATGGAAACGATCATGGTCTCGCCTATGGCGCGGCTGATGGCCAGCAGGTAAGAGGCAATGATGCCTGATGACGCTGCAGGGAATACCACACCCAGGGTGACCTCATGCTTTGTCGCGCCTAAACCAAATGCCGCTTCACGCATTGCCCTTGGCACGGCCCGCATGGCATCGTCGGATAAGGAGGCAACGGTAGGCAGCACCATGATGCCTACCACGATGCCTGCCGACAACGCATTGAACACCTGGGTCTGAGGCAGAATGAACTGGATGGCCGGCGTCACGATGGACAGGGCAAAGTAGCCATAGACTACGGTTGGCACTCCAGCCAGGATCTCCAGGGATGGTTTGAGCCAGCGGCGAAACCTTGGCGATGCGTACTCGGCCAGGTATGCAGCAGCCATGCTGCCTGTAGGGATGACGATCACTGCCGCAATCAAGCTGACCAATAAGGTGCCGGCGATCAGTGGCAACACACCAAAGCTGCGAGGCTCCAGTAGCGGTGTCCAGCGCGTACCCAGCAAGAATTCAAAGACGCCCACCTCTGCGAAGAAGGTCAGCGACTCCTTGGCCAGGATGAAGACAATACCGAAGCTGGCCAACACCGAAACCAGGGCACAGCATTGCAGCAGTCGCTCAATGATGCTTTCCCTGATTCGGCGGGCCTGCCCCCGACCGAGTTGCAACTGTCTGACGGAGTTGCTCTGCAAGGGCGCTTCTCTGCCAGGGGGCTGTTGCGAATCCAATGTTGCTATATCAGTCACCGTTGCCGCCGCCCTGCTGTTATTGGTAGAGTTCCAGCAAGGAGCCTTCCTTGTCGCTACAGGTGCCGGTCACCCGGTTTTGATAGCGCTTGCGAATAACGTCGCAGAGTTCCGCCGGCAGACCGACATAGCCGACTTCAGAGGCCAGTTTCCGCATGTTGTCGATGTAGAAGTTGACAAAGCTGTCAACCTGCGGCTTGGCTGCCGCGCTCTTGGCCACGTAGATGAACAGCGGGCGAGACAGAGGGGCATAGGCGCCATTCTCGATGGTCTCGTGACTGGGAGTGATGGGGCCCCTGCCGCCATCAATGGACACAATGTTGAGTTGCTTGGAGTTTTCGTGGTAGTAGGCAAAGCCAAAGAAGCCGATGCCATCCGGGTCGCCAGTGACACCGCGCACCAAGACATTGTCATCTTCCGAGAAGGTGGCATCAAAACGGCAGTTGCCAGACTTGCCATTGACGACCTCGGTGAAGTAGTCAAAGGTCCCCGAGTCCTGGCCAGGTGCATAGAGTTTGAATTCTCGGTCAGGCCATCCGGCGCGAACATCGCTCCACTTCTTGGCGGTGGAGTCTGCGCTCCACATGCTGCGTAGCTCAGCGATGGTCATGGACTTCGCAAAGTCGTTCTTTTTGCTGACCACCACGGCAAGGCCGTCATAGGCCACCGGTAGCTCAATGAATTCTTTGCCGACTTCGGCGCACTTTGTGATTTCCTTCTGCTTGATGTAGCGAGAGGCATCAGAGATGTCCGTCTCACCGGCGATGAATTTCTTGAAGCCGCCGCCGGTGCCGGAAACACCAATGTTGGGTCTTACTTCAGGCGCTACCGCTCGGTACTCCTCGGCCACCGCTTCGGTGATGGGGTAGACCGTGGATGAGCCATCGATGGCGACGGTGCCCTGTAGGGCGGTGGCATTGCTGCCGCTCTTGGCGTTGCCGTTGCTATCTGAGTTGTTGCAGGCCACGCAAAGGGCGGACAAAAGCAGTGCTGGGATCATGCGGTTCATTCTCTTTTCCTCCTGGATATTCATTTCCAGAAGGGTGCCGCAGGCCTGTGAAGGAAGTGTGAAGGCCTGGTGAATTCAGCGCGGGAGCACGACGCTGAAGGTACTGCCTTTTCCAACCTGGCTATTTACAGAGACTTGGCCACTATGAGCCGCGACCACATTACGCACGATGGAGAGTCCCAGGCCGGTTCCGCCCAGCTTCCTGGAGCGGTTTTTGTCCACCCGGTAGAAGCGCTCGAAGATGCGTTCCTGCTCGGCAAGGGGAATCCCGGGGCCCGAATCTTCCACTTCCAGGGTGGCGCTTTCCTGGGCAGCGCTGATGCGGAAATTCACCTCGCCCCCGGTGGGGGAGTATTTGATGGCGTTGTCCAGAAGATTGGACAAGGCCATCTCCAAGGAGTCCTTATGGCCACACAGCATGACTTCGGCAGGGGCCGAGAGGTTGACCTTGATCTCCGTAGTGCTTTGAGCATTCCGCACACAGTCCTTGGCAAGATCCACAAGGTCCAAGGGCTGCGAGACCAGTGAGCCTTCTTCAGATTCAATGCGGGCCAGGGAGAACAAGTCTTGCAGGATGGCCGAGAGCCTTTCGGTAGCAGCCAGGGCCTTGGCCAAAAACTGCGTCCTGGTATTGGGATCCATGTCTGGATCGCTATGCACAGTTTCTACAAAGCCCCGCATGGAGGTCAGTGGTGTTTTCAGCTCATGGGAAACGTTGGCGACAAAGTCCCGTCGTACCTTTTCCAGTCGCCGCAGTTCAGAAAGGTCATGCAAGACCAACACGCATCCACTGGTTTGCCCCGCATTGTCAAAGAAGGGGGCGGCAACCAGTTGCAAAGACCGCTCTGTCTCTTGCACCAGCAGTTGGACCTCGTTGGCTGTTTTCTTGCCGCTGCTCAGGCAGGTGGACACGGTGCCAGTGATCTCGGGAATCCGCGTGACTTCCCAGATTGGTCGGCCCTTGATGTCCTGGCCCACCACGTCAACCATTTCCCGGGCGGCGGCGTTGATGAGCACAACATGCTGTTCTTGATCTACGGCAATGACGCCTTCCGTCATGCCGGACAGGATGGCATCCTTCTCCTGCCTATCCCGAGCAATCACATCCAGTCGCTCCTGCAGTTCGTCGGCCATGCTGTTGACTGATCTGGCCAGGTTGCCGATCTCGTCCCGGCCGCGAATGGGCAGGCGGCGGTGGGTTTCTCCGCGGCCAAGAGCCTGCAGCAGGTCGGCAACTTCAGTGATCGGTCGGGTCACGCGCCTGGCAATGAAGAAGGCAACCAACAGGCCGGAGATAACAGCAATTAGAACGCCGACCCGAATAGCGTTTTTGACTTCCGCCAAACGCTCTTGGATATCCTCTTGTGGCAGAGCAACTCTTGCCCATGCCACGGTCTTGCCATCTTGCACTACTGGCAGTGCATAATAGGTCATGTGTTTTTCCAGGGTGCGGCTATAGCGCTCCACCGTGGTTCCGGGACTCTTCACCTCAGTGCGCCCGCCGTGGTTGTCCATTTCCGCGGGGTTCTCATGGGTGTCAAAAAGAACCTGGCCATCTGCTCCGATGATGGTGACTCGGCTTCCCGGCAGGAGCTGATCCATCTGTTCCAGAGTGCTGGAATCCAAGCCGTCTTTGCTGAGATCCTTCTGCACAATGGCTGCAATCAGGGGCGTTGTGCCGCGGGCATTCTGTTTGATTTCATTTGCCAGGCGATCTCGCACCACCGAAGTGACCAGCAAGTCCACCACAAAAGCTGTGGCCAGGATCACCAGGATGGTGCCGGAGAAGACCTTCCAGAAGAAATTCAACTAGGCCTCCTTCAGGCGATAGCCAATGGAGTGCACGGTCTCAATCACATCGCGCTGCTGCCCCAGTTTTTTGCGGATGGTTCTGATGTGGGCGTCCACGCTGCGGTCCATGGCCACTGTCATCTCGCCGCGAGCGGCGGACAGGATCTGGTCGCGGGTGAACACTCGCCCGGGCCGGCGCAGCATCATGGCCAGAATTTTGAATTCGGTGGCGGTCAAGGGAACTTCCTCGTCGTCACTCCAGACCTTGTGCTTCTTGAAATCAATGCGCACGCCGCAGTGCTGGACGGGAGCCTCCGTGGCGACCTCCTCTTGGCTGGTTCGACGCAGCACGGAACGCACGCGAGCGACCAGTTCCTTGGTGCCGAAGGGTTTGACAATGTAGTCATCCGCGCCCAGGCCGAGACCCAGGACGATATCCGATTCTTCGCCTTTGGCGGTGACCATGACGATGGCAATGTCGCTGGTCTCTTCAGCCTGTTTGAGCTTGCGGCAGATCTCCAAGCCATCCATGCCGGGCAGCATGAGATCCAGCAGGATCAGGTCAGGCATGGTTTTCTTTACTTCCGAGAGGCCCCGCAGGCCATCCTCGGCACTGGTCACGGAGAATCCTTCCCGCGTCAGGCTGTACTCCAGGATCTCGCGAATGTCTTCCTCGTCTTCGATGACGAAAATCTTGGCCGCAGTCATTGGCGAGAAGCATAGCTGCAATATGTGAAGATTGAATGAATTCGGTGTGCAAGGGCAAGGCAGCCTTTCCTGCGGCGCCGACTGGTGCTTCTATAGGGACTCATGCCGCAAGAACCTCAGGCCAGTTTTCAGCCCCCTGTCTTCATTGACAGTGATGATGCGCTGCAGGACTTGGTGGAGTTGCTGGAGCGGCAGACCGTCATCGCCGTGGACACCGAGTCCAACCCGCTATTTGCCTATAGGGAGCGGCTTTGCCTGGTGCAGATCAGCACGCCAAAGGGGGAGTACATCGTTGATCCCTTGGCGGATCTGGACCTGTCGCGCCTGGTACCGGTTTTAGCCGACCCCAGCATCCTGAAGATTTTTCACGACGCTGAATTCGATGTGTTGATGCTGAAGAAGACCATGCCGGTGGAAATCTATGGCGTCTTTGACACCAAGGTGGCTGCCATGTCCCTGGGCATGGAGACCATTGGTCTGGCTGCCATTCTCAAGGACTTCGCTGGGGTTATCCTGAACAAACGCTACCAACGCAGCGACTGGGGCAATCGTCCGCTGACTCAGGGGCAGTTGGATTATGCCATTTGTGATACCCGCTACCTGCTGGATCTGGCGGATGATCTGCGCCATCGCCTCTGGCAGGCGGGCGAGATCCATGTTCTGGAATGCGCGGCGGAATGCCGGCGGGTGGAAGCTCTGATTCCCGAAGAGCGCCCCTTCCGTCCAGCAGACTTTTCGCGCATCAAGGGCTCAGATGCGCTGGACCCGCAGCGTCAACGGGTCTTGCAGGAATTGTTTGTTATGCGGCATAAAGAAGCGGATCGACTCAACCGTCCCGCCTTCAAGGTTCTGGGCAATGAAGTTCTGCTCGAGTTGGCTATAGAGCAACCGGATTCGCAGGCAGACCTACGGGATCTGCAGGGCATGAGCCCGAAGTTGACGGAGCGCTACGGCGCAATGGTTCTGCAAACCATTGACCGGGCCCTTGACCTTGAGCCCCTGCCGACGAACAGAGCATCCAACAACAGTTCTGAGTTGGACCGCCTCAGCGACGAGCAGCGAGGAGTGCATGAGGCCCTGCGATTGTGGCGCAAGAATGTGGCTACGCAGCGCAACACCGACGCTTCTCTGGTGCTGGACAAACAGAGCATGCTTGCCTTGTGTCGGATACATCCCGTTCCCGAGAACCTGACCACCTTGGCCGGCTGCGGACTGCTGCAGCCCTGGCGTTTGCAGTACTACGGTGAGGGTATAATGCACGCCCTGGCCAACCCAGCGCCGCTGCGCTCCATGCGGCCGCGGCGCCGGGGGGAATCGAGGGGGCGCAGCTAGTGGTGTGATGCGCTCTGTTGGGGCATTTTCAGTGCAGCGCGTGCGCGACCGACTTTTTCGAGGATCTCGTCGGCGGCCTTGGTCCAAACAATCGGCTTCGGATCGTCGTTGTGGTTATCGATGTAGTCCATGATTGCTTTCTTGAGTTGAGGGACGCTGCGAAACGCGTCGCGCTTCAGGCGTTTTTGATCAAGATTGCGGAAAAACCCCTCCACGATATTGAGCCACGAGCTGCTTGTCGGGATGAAGTGCATGTGGAATCGCGGATGGCGCTTCAGCCACCGCTTAACCTTCTCATGCTTGTGTGTGGCGTAGTTGTCGGCGATGACGTGCAGATCGAGTTCAGCTGGAGTTTGCTCGTCGATCATTCTCAGGAACTTGATCCACTCCTGATGTCGATGTCGCTTCATGCAGGTTGCGATCACTTCGCCGTGACCCAACTCGATCGCGGCGAACAAGGTGGTTGTTCCGTTCCTCTTGTAGTCATGAGTCATCGTGCCGCATCGGCCCTTGACCAGTGGAAGGCTCTTCTGGGTCCGATCGAGAGCCTGAATTGACGTCTTTTCGTCCGCGCTAAAGACGAGTGCATTCTCGGGTGGATTCAGGTAGAGACCTACCACATCGCGCAGCTTCTCTTCGAACCGAGAATCGTTGCTGACCTTGAACGTCTTCACCAAGTGAGGTTTCAGACCGTTGGCCTTCCATGTGCGGTGGACCATCGACTGCGTGATTCCCATCTCCTCTGCAAGGAGTCGCGTGCTCCAGTGTGTCGCGTTCGCGGGGATCTCTTGCGTAGTCATGCGGATGATCTCACTCTCAACTTCCTCGTTCGCACGGGGACGACCTCCCCGAGGAAGGTCCTTCTCTATACCAGTGAGGCGATGCTCGCTGAAGCGGTTTCGCCAACGCCCCACAGTGTGTCGCTTGACCCTCATCTCCTCAGCTATATCCGCATTCGAGTAGCCATCAGCGGCAAGAAGGATCATTCGGGCTCGCTGAGCTTGCCTCACCGAAATTCTCCGACTGCGTGACCAATTCGTCAGGGTGCTTCGCTCGCTCTTGGTAAGTTGAATCTCTACTGCAACGCGCATCGTCTTGCCTCCAACGATACCTACGCACCGCAAGCGTAGGGAGGCTTAATATAAAGGCCTACTAATTCTGCGTCATACCACTAGGTTTGAGCTTGCTGCCCTACTTGTTCTGAACGGACTTCTAGTCAATCAGGCGAGTGACCACGTATTCGCCGAATACCATGCCCACTGGCAGGGGCTGGGAACAGGATGTGTGGATCTGTTCCAAGGCGGCGGCGTTGCCGAAGCTCGTGCTGAAGTTTGTCTCATTGGACATTTTTCCAGCTCGACCGGGGCTGCCGACATAGTTGCTGGCGTCCAATTCCCACCGCACCAGCAGCGAGTCTCCATCCCATTCCAGCTTCACCAGCTTCACGGAACCGTCCGCATTGCTGATGGGAAGGGCCGGCAGGGCGTTGAGGTCCACATTGTTCACCGTCAATTCACCGATGGCATCCGCCTTGTTGTGGGCTTGTCCTGACATCTGCAAGGAGCCGGTGGCCCCATCCAGATTTGTCAAGGTTGTTTGCACGCCGAGGATCACGATGCCGCCATCGCATTCGTCGGTGCAATCGCCGTCAACCAGTTCGACCTCAACGCAGTTGGAGATGCCGTCCACCTGACCGGAGGAAATTTGCACAGCCTGCACGAAGGCTTGCAAGCCAGCCAGGCTTGGATCGCAGGGAACGCCGTCGCAGAGAACGACGGTGCCCGTTGGCGGCAGGCTGGGAAAGCCAATCAACAGGAAGGAGGGATCGCTAGGATCGATACACAGGTCACCGATGCCGGGCACAGTGGTGGTCTGTTTGTTCTCGGCAATCCCCAGAAAGGCGGAGGCGCCAGGAGTGCCGGAGATCTCCAAGAAGATCGTTTGACCGATCTCATAGGTGGGTTGGCTGATGGACAGCGTGATTACGGGATCTTGGGCCGCCGCAGCGGTGGTCAAGAGCAGAGTGAGAGTCAGGCTTTTGAGAGCGAGCATTTGTTACCCCATGGATGTTTAGGCTGATTCCCTCCGAAACTGCCGTGGACTGGAGGTTATCACATGGGATGGGGCCAGGCCCAATGTAATTCACTGTGTCATGCTTCTGGAGGTTGGCGGGCTCGATTCGCTCTTCCGTAATTGGCTAGGCAAGGGCTGTGGAAAGGGACTCGATCGGTCTTCTACCTAGCCTAGTCTTCGCACCGCCTCAGCCAGCAGTGCCGTGCCATAGCCGGTGGCGCGGTCGTTGATGAAGGCAGGTCCCGCCAGGTCCACATGGCACCATTTGGCATCGGTGTCTTCAATGTGCCAGTAGATGAATTGGGCGGCACAGCTGGCTTGGGCATTGCCGCGATTGCGCACCGAGTTCTTCATGTCGGCAATGCGACTGGTGAATTCGCGCTTGTACAGCTCAGGTGCAAAGGGCATGGGGTGCACCAGATCGCCACTGTCAAAACCTGCCAGGCGAACCTTCTCCTCCAATGCCGCGTCATTGCTGAAGATGGCTGCATGGTTGATGCCGGTGGCGATGAGTTGGGCGCCGGTCAGGGTGGCCGCATCCAGAATGGTATCGGCCTTCAGGACTCTCGCCGCATAGCTCACCCCGTCGCCCAGGACGATGCGTCCCTCCGCGTCGGTGTTGTTGATCTCCACCGTCTTGCCTGAGTGCAGGGTGATGACATCGTCGGGCTTGTAGGCGCGGGGGCCGACGGCGTTTTCCGCCAGGCACATCACCAGGCTGAGCTTGTGCTTGCAGCCGCTGGCAGCCAGTACGCGAAAGGCACCCAGCACGGCAGCGGAACCGCCCATGTCTGCCTTCATGGTTTCCATGCCGCCGCGTCCCTTGATGTGCAGGCCACCGGTGTCGTAGGTGATGCCCTTGCCCACCAGGGCAAGGTGGCGCAGCTTCTTGCTGCGGCTGCTGCTCGGAGGTGTGTAGGTGGCCACCAACAAACGCGGTTGCTTGAGGGCGGTGCGGCCGACGGCATGGATGCCTCCCAGGCGGGCTTTGAGCAAATCAGCGCCGACGATTTCAGACACCCGCACGTTCTTGATGCCGCGCAAGAGCTTGCGTGCATCCTTTGCCAGGGCTTCAGGATTCATGTCGGTGGGAGGGGTGTCCACCAGGCGAGCTGCTTCGCGACTGCAATCCAAAGTTAGCTTTGCCCTGCTGGGGATGGGTAGGACCTTGCCCTTCTTGTCCATGGCCAGGACTTGCACCGAACCACTGCTTTGTTTGCCGGACTTCAGGGATAGCAGGGGGAAGGTTCGAGCCAGTTTGTTCAACACCGGCAACAGATGGTCGGTGTCATCCAGGATGAGCAGGACGCCGGCCTTCTTGTGACTTTCAAGCTTGGCCTGACTTAGCAGGCGGTGCACGCACTCAGAACGGGCCGGGCAGTTGTAGCGGGAAACCTGGTTGGGCAGGGCGGCTATGATCAGCTGGTGCGGACCAGCTTTCAGGTCGGTGATGGAGCTGACAACGCTGCCCATGTTGCCGGGACGCGCGTCCTTGCCCAGGATCTTGAAGATGGGTTGTAGCCTGGTGTCGAAGATCTTGGGCGGCCGCGCCAGGGTTAGGGCCGGGGCAATGACACAGATAGCGGTGCTGCCCTTCAGCAGGCTTGCAACATTCTTGGCGTAGGTAATCTTTTTCACACCGAGCAGTATGCCTGGGGCTCCCTGCGGCTAGAAAGACTTTTCCATATACCCGCACTCCATCCTCAGAGACTTGCCATGAAACTTGCCCACACCATGATCCGCGTCAAAGATCTGGACGCCACCTTGGACTTCTACACCGGCTTTCTGGGATTGCAGGAAGTGCGCCGTCGTCCCATTGGTGATGACGCGACTCTGGTGTTCCTTACCGATGCCGCCGGGCATTATCACATTGAGTTGACCCACAACCACGATGGCCGAGATTATGACCTGGGGAATCAGTTTGGCCACCTGGCCTTGCACGTGCCGGACTTGGAGGTTGTGGTGGCTGAGGTGGAGCGGCGGCAGTGGTGGTATCGGCGCAGCAAGCCCGAGTCATCCTCGCGCTATATCTTTGTCAAGGATCCCAATGGCTATGACATTGAGATCCTGGAAGAGCGTTAGCCCTTGCTTGCGCTGGTACCTGTGCCAGTGTCGACGATAGTGCTGGCAGCTTGGGCAGCCTTGGCAGCTTGGGCGGCCTTGGCCTTGGCCCTCTTATTCTTCAGGCTCATAATGAGGATCCCCAACACAAAACCCAGGCACAGGATGGTGAAGATGAGGAAGGCCAGGGGCATGGTGTAGGAATAGCCGAGGAAAGAGATGTCGGCTTCCTCAAAGTTGCTGAGGATGAAGACCAGGATCACCACGACCAAGGCGAAGATGCTGAAGCGTTTGATCTTTCTCATTGCCATTTTTCTTGGATGCGTACGGCGCGCCGTAGGCTGTCGGTAGATTGCAGGACCTTGCGGCGAATGTCGAGGGGGAGGTCAGGATTCTCTTGCTGGAAGGCTTCGACGATTTGTAGTGCTTCCTTGGAGCTGTGGCCATTGATGAAGGCGTTGATCCAGGCTGGCATGAAGAAGATCTTGCGGTTCTCCTTCACCCATTGTACCTGATCCAGCGCTTTGCGCAGGTAGGGCAGGGTTGAAGCTTCCTGGCCAGGCCAATGGAAGTTGCCCAGGCTACCGCTGATCCATTGTTCTGGAGGCTCGTCCAGTTGCAGATAACTGGCGTAATATTCTTCCTTGTTGCTGGCCTGATTGCTGGCGGCCCGGGCTATGTAGAGTTCCCGGCCAATGTCTTCCTTGCCCATTCTCTCGGCCATTTTGCCCAAGATGTCTTCGTCTGCTCCCATGGCCAACAAGGCCGCGGCGGCCTTGAAGCGATCTCGTTTGCCCAACTTCAATCTGGAGACCGGGTCCTCTCCCGCAACGATCTGCTGGCAGAGTTTTTCAGTTTTGCTGTCAGAGGCGACTGTCATGAGCATGCGCAGGCATTGTAGCTTGATGCCCCCACGCTCTCCTTCCAGTTGCTGCCAGAGGATGTCGCCAAATTCTTGCAGCAGCGGCCTGGCCTGATCCTGATTCATGTAACGCAGTAAGGTGGTGCGCAGGCTGCCTAGCAACCAGGCATGACTGCCCACGTCCTGTTCTTTTGCCAGGGCTTGCAAGGCAAGTTTGGCGAAAGCTGCCGGTGCCAATTCAGTTTCCCGCAAGGTTTCGTACAGGGCCGCCATGGCCACTGCGCGAGTGAGGGGGTCCTGCAATTCCATGGCGTGCTGTAGCAGGTAATCGCGGCTGGCGGCATCCAGCAGGAACTGACCATAGGCAATGTCCTTGGGGTTGAGCAGCACACAGGCCGGAGCATCTGTGCCGGCCAATTCCTTGACTAGGGTGCGGGCCTCTTGTGCCACCACTTGATGCTGTTGGCTGCCGCCGTCCGGGTAGATGAGCATGACAGACAGTTGCAGGGGCCATGCCTCAGTCTGCTGTTCCCCTTGCTGTAGCGTCGCTTCTTGCAAGATGTGGAACTGTTTGATCTTGCCCGCTTCTGCCTGCCACTGAGCGCGGATGCGGGGCATGCCAGCGCTCAAGATCCAGCGGTTGGACCAGTGCGAGGCCTCGGTGTCGGCGGCTTCTTCCAAGGCATGCATCAGGTCTTGCCAGATAGCATTGCCAAAGGCATGGCGCTGCAAGAATACCTGCAGGCCCTTCTGAAAGTTCTGTGGCCCAAGGCGGGCATGCAGTTCCCGCAGCACAGCCGGCGCCTTGTTGTAGACGATGGCGCCATAGGCGGACTTGGCTTCCGCCAGGTTCTGCAGCTTTTGATACACCGGTGTGGTGCCGGCAGTGGCATCCACCTGATAGGCCTTTGGCTTTACCCGCTGATGAAAGCGCAGCCAGGCATGCTTGCCCGGCTCCAAGGTTTCAAACAGGGTGTAGCCCATGAAGGTGGCAAAGCCCTCCTTCAACCAGAGATCATCAAACCACTGCATGGTCACCAGATTGCCAAACCACTGGTGGCTGACTTCGTGGTAGATCAGGGTGCTGCGTTTGGTGAGTTCGCCTTCCGTTGGATCATGGTCGAAGGCCAGACCGCTCTCTCGGTAGAAGATGGCGCCTGCATGTTCCATGCCGCCGTAGGGAAAGCCGGGCAGCACCACGATGTCCATCTTGTGGAAGGGGTAGGGGTATTGGAAGTAATCGCTGAGCCATTCAAGCGACTGGCGGTGCATGGTAAAGATCTCTTCCGCCTGCATCTCCTCGACTTTGCTCTGTCGCAGAAACATCTGGGTGGCAATGCTGAGCTCCCCTAGTTGCGCAGGATTGTTGTCGGCAATGACCACAAAGGGGCCAGCGGCAAATGCAAACAGGTAGGTGGAAAGAGGCTCGGTGTCGGCAAAGATGCGTTTGCCATTGGCAATGCCCACCTGCCTGCCGTTGCTGATGGTCTTCCAGTCCTCGGGCGCGGTGAGGCTCAAGGCAAACACAGCCTTCAATCCTGGCTGGTCAAAGCAGGGGAACAGGCGGTGGGCATCGGCGGGAACCAGCAGGGTGTAGAGGTACTCCTGTTGGTCAACCTTGTCTTTGTAGACCGTCAGTGGGGTGCCGGTGGCGGCGACCTTGGAAGTAAAGGTGGCACGGATGGTATTCAGGCCTGACCGCAAAGCACCCGGAGGCAGGACCAGGTGGTTGGCCACGTGTAGGACGTCGACATCTGTGTGCTCATTGATGGCGAAGATGTAGATTGTCTCTCCGGCAAAGTCCAAGACCAGCGGTGCCTTACTCTTGGCTTCGGGGTGGTAGTTGAACTGGATGGTGCAGGTGCCGGTGGTGGCCTGCATGCCCTTTTCCAGTTTGAAGTCCAGCTCATAGCGAATTTGACTGAGCACCGCTTCACGAGCCTGGGCCAGTTCCTGGCCGATGCCTGGCTTTGGTTTCAATGTCTGACAGTGGGCCCAGGGCAGCAGGTTCGCCAGGGCCAGGGCTAGCAGGAAGAGAGGTTGGTGCATGCAGGAGAAGATAGCGGCTAGAGCTGCAATTTATTCTTCCGTTGCCAAGAGAATGAGCGCAAGCTGGCGGCGAGCCTCATTCAAAGGGGCTACAGACATGGGAACAAACCAAGAGATTCACATTGTTGGCTGCCATGCGGGAGGCGAGGTGGGGGACGTCATCGTTGCGGGTGTGGCGCCGCCACCGGGAGATACCATCTGGGCCCAGTCTCGGTGGATTGCTGCGGATCAAAAGCTGCGCAATTTCGTCCTCAACGAGCCCCGAGGGGGTGTGTTCCGGCATGTGAACCTCCTAGTGCCAGCAAAAAACCCGCTGGCGCAGATGGGTTGGATCATCATGGAGCCAGAAGATACTCCGCCCATGTCCGGGTCCAATTCGATCTGCGTGGCCACGGTCCTGTTGGAAACCGGCATCCTGCCGATGACTGAGCCGCAAACCACATTGGTGTTGGAGGCACCGGGAGGGCTGGTTGAAGTCTCTGCCCAGTGCAAAGACGGCAAGGTGGAGTTGGTTACTGTGCGCAACGTGGCATCCTTTGCTGACCAACTGGAAGTAGCCCTTGAAATAGAAGGCATGGGAACACTCACTGTGGATACGGCCTACGGTGGGGACAGCTTCGTGATTGTTGACGCTGATGCTGCAGGCTTTGCCATCCAACCGGATGAGGCTCGGGACATGGCCGAGGCGGGGGTGCGCATCACCAAGGCAGCTACCGAGCAACTTGGCTTTCGCCACCCGACCAACCCGGACTGGGCACACATCTCTTTCTGCCAGTTTGCCAAACCCATCGTTGAGGAAGCAGGACAGAAGGTGAGCAAGAACGCGGTGGTCATTCGGCCGGGAAAAATCGATCGTTCACCGACGGGCACAGGCATTTCGGCTCGGCTGGCGGTCCTGCATGCCAAAGGCCTGGCGGCGGTGGGTGACACCCTGGTCGGACGCTCCATCATCGACTCCGAGTTCCTGGGTAGGATTGAGGCACAAACCACCGTGGGTGACAGGGTGGCCATCTACCCTTCCATAGCAGGACGTGCCTGGATCACCGGCAGCAGCCAGCTAAGGCTGGACCCCAGCGACCCCTGGCCTGGCGGCTATCGTATCGCTGACACCTGGCCGCGTCTGCTATAGCGAAACTTCATGGCTATAGTGTATGGTGCCAGCCATGGCCAATGCCCACTTCTTTCCAGCAATCGAGTCCTATGCCAGCGGCGAGTTGGCGGTAGATGATCGGCACACTCTCTACTGGGAGGAGTGTGGCAACCCGAATGGGGAGCCGATCCTGTTTGTGCATGGTGGGCCGGGTGCGGGTTGTTCCACTCAGGATCGCTGCTTCTTCGACCCTGAGTTCTTCCGCATCGTGCTGGTGGATCAGCGGGGTTGTGGGCGGTCGCGGCCCAGTGGCGAGCTGCGAGACAATAGCATCGCGCATCTGGTGGCGGACATGGAACGCCTGCGGGTAGATCGAGGAATTCAGACCTGGCATGTTTTCGGTGGGTCTTGGGGCAGCACCCTGGCGCTTTGTTACGCCATCGTACATCCAGAAGCTTGCCGTTCTTTGGTACTGCGCGGCATCTGGTTGATGCGCAGGGAAGAGATTGATTGGTGGTTCTATCACATACGCATGCTGCAGCCGGAAATCTGGCAACCCTTTGCCGAACACCTGCCGGCCAAGGATCGTGACGACATTCTGGAAGGCTATTGGCGTCTGCTGACCGGTGAAGACAAGCAGGCGGCCCTGGCTGCAGCCAGGGTGTGGAGTGTGTATGAAGGCTCCTGCTGCACCCTGTTACCCAACAAAGAGTTCGCTGGCGCCTTTGCCACTGACGAAGTGGCCTGGCCGTTGGCGCGGCTGGAAGCCCTGTACTTCCGCAACGCCCTGAACCTTCCCGATGATTTCATTCTGGGCCGGGTGGATCGGATTCGCCACATCCCTGCCTTCATGGTGCATGGGCGCTACGACATTGTTTGTCCCATCAAGACCGCCATTGATCTGCACCAGGTCTGGCCGGAGGCTAAGCTTGTGGTAGTGCCAGACGCCGGTCACTCTTCCCATGAGCCGGGGATTACCAAGGAATTGGTTGCCGCAACGAGGCGCATTCAAAAGCATGGCAGTCCGGTTCTATAGGAGATCACTCAATGGACTCGGTCCTCGTCATCAACCAGAGAGAAGTGGAGCAGCTCCTACCCATGCGGGAGTGCATGGACATCATGCAGGATGTGCTCAAGGGTATGGCCGAAGGAGACTTCACCCTGCCGCCGCGCTCGGTGATGTGGTTGCCAGAGCAGCGTGGTGCCCTGGCTAGCCTGCCTTCCTACTGGCACTCCAAGGATCTCATGGGTCTCAAGGCTTCCACGGTTTTTGCGCAGAACTCCGGCACCGACTTCGATGCCCACCATGGGGTGGTGATGCTGTTCGAAGGTCAGCAGGGTCGCCTGTTATGTTTGGTGGACTGCACCTCCATCACCGCAATCCGCACGGCAGGGGTGTCCGGCGTTGCCACCGACTTGCTGGCACGCAAGGACGCCAGCAAGTTGGCCATCCTGGGATCGGGAGTGCAGGCGGTGAGTCATCTGCAAGCCATGCTGGCTTGCCGGCCTATCAAGCAAGTGCAGGTCTATAGCAAGACCTTGCCTAAAGCCCAGGCCTTCGCCGCCAAACAATCCCAACTGCATGGGCTGTCGGTGCAGGCTTGTAGGTCGGCTCAAGAAGCTGTGGCAGAGGCGGACATCATCTGCACCGTGACTTCTTCGCCGCAACCGATCCTGCAGGGCGCCTGGCTGCAACCGGGTGTGCACATCAATGCAGTGGGGGCGCACACCCCTAGTACCCGTGAACTGGACGGCGAGGCGGTACGGCGTTGTCGCTTCTTTGGCGACCGTTGTGAAGCCACGTGCAATGAGGCTGGCGAATTCATTCTGGCCAAGAAAGAAGGTGCCATCACCGATGCGCACCTACTGGGCGATCTGGGGGCGGTCCTTACCGGTGCCATCCAGGGTCGCCAATCAGATCAGGACATGACCCTGTTCAAGTCCCTGGGCATGTCCATCGAAGATCTGGCTGCGGCTGCTTACCTGTATGAAAAGGCCAAGCAAGAAAAGCTGGGCACCTGGTTGGAGATGGGGGGCGGTCGTTAGCAGTCTGCTAAGGCCAGACGAGTTTGGCGATGCGACCATTGGCACCCGCTGCCCAGGTGCTGCCGTCCTTGGCCGAGCTGACCACGTAAAAGCCCAGGCTGCCGAAGGGTTTCCAGGTCTTGCCGCCATCAATTGAGAAGTCCGTACCCTGGCGTCCTACCGTTACCAACTGCTGTCCCTTGCTATTGCCCAAGTAGGTGACGCAGGCACGGTGGCCGCCGGGTTGCTGTTTACTGATGGCTTGCCAGGTCTTGCCACCATCCTCGGTGATGGCAGCATTGGCCTTGCTGTCTAAAGGTTTGGTGTAGTCGCCGCCGACGGCGACGCCGTGTTGTGCATCGAAGAAGGCTAACGAATAGATTCCCGCAGTTTGACTTTCCTGTGCCAGGGGCGTGTTGCTGACGGACCAGGTCTTGCCCTGATCAGCAGAAGCAAAGACCCGCGCCTGCTTGCCGCCCAGGCCGATCCATACACGCTCTTTGCCCACGGTTGTAAGACAGGTGCCACTGGCAGCGAAGCCGGCTTCGCCCTTCATGGCCGGTGGGATGTTCTTGCTGGGAACCTGCTGCCAACTGCGCCCGGCATCCTTGGTGTGGATGATGAGCAAGTGACCAGCTATGGGATCGCTGAAGGCCATGCCATGCTTTGCATCCCAGAAATCCATGGCGTCAAAGAACACTCCCTCGCTCTTGTTCTCATAAGTCCGGGTCCAGGTCTTGCCCGCATCGTTGCTGCAGTAGATGGCCGCTGGCTCGCCGGCACTCAGCAGGATGGCGCTGTTCTTGTCGAAGGCCTGCACATCGCGGAAGTCCAGTTTTTCGGCGCCGGGCACGACGCCAGCCTGCCAGGTCTGGCCGCCGTCTTCAGTGCGCAGGAAGGTTCCGTCACTGCCACTGGCCCAGGCCACCTTGCTGTCCACCGCACAAAGCCCGCGCAGGCTGGCCTTGCAGGGGCTCTCCTGCACTTGCCACTGGGGTTGCAGGGGGCGGGAGTCCTGGGTCAGGGCCGTTGGGCTGAGCAGGGCCAGGAGCAGAAGGGTCAGGATTGATTTCATGGGGGGTAGATTTGATAACCGCTATAGCGTATTTATTCAGCGCTATAGACAACAGGAGTTTCCATGCGCATTACCAAGATTCAAGCTTATCAAGTGGACCTGCCCCTGCACGAGGGCAGCTACAAATGGTCCGGTGGCAAGTCGGTGGACGTTTTCGACAGCACAGTGGTGCGGGTGGAAACTGACGAAGGCGTGGTGGGCCATGGCGAAGTCTGTCCCCTGGGACCCTTCTACCTGCCGGCCTATGGAGCTGGGGTGCGTGCCGGCATCCAGGAACTGGGGCCGCATCTGTTGGGTGAAGACCCCACTCAACTGGGCAAGTTGAATCGCAAGATGGATGCTGCCCTCAAGGGTCATGCCTATGTGAAGTCTGGCCTGGACATGGCTTGCTGGGACATCCTCGGCCAAGTTGCCAAGCAACCGGTGTGCAACTTGTTGGGAGGACGCTATGGCGAGGACTTCCATCTCTACCGCGCCATTTCTCAGGAGGAGCCGGAAGCCATGGCTGCCAACGTGGCTGGCTACCGAGAAGAAGGCTATCGCCGCTTCCAGCTCAAGGTGGGAGGGGATGCCAATGAGGATATCCAACGCATCAAGGCGGTGCGTGCGGTGTTGGATCCCAGCGACAAGCTCATTGCCGACGCCAACACCGGTTGGCAGATGCACGAAGCGGTGCGGGTGGTGCGGGCGCTGCGGGATGTGGATGTCTACATCGAGCAGCCTTGCCCAAGCTATGCGGAATGCCTGTCGGTACGACGGCTCACTGACCATCCCTTTGTCATGGATGAGTGCATCGATGGGATGGAAGTGCTGCTACGAGCCCATGCCGATCATGGCGCCGATGTGATGAACATCAAAATCAGCAAGTTTGGTGGTCTGACCAAGGCGCGGCAGGCGCGGGACCTTTGTGTCTCCTTGGGCATTGCCATGACCATTGAAGACTCTTGGGGTGGGGACATTGTCACTGCTGCCATTGCCCATCTGGCGCACAGTACGCCCACGGAATTCTTGTTCACCTCCACCGACTTCAACAGCTATGTGACGGTCAGTAATGCGGATGGGGCGCCGCAACGGAAAAACGGTCGCATGGCCGCATCCACCAAGCCAGGTTTGGGAGTCCAACCAAAGATGGACATCCTTGGCCAACCCGTGCTTGAAGTGGTCTAGTGATAAGCTTGCCCAATAGGAACATGATGAAAGCAATCGCAATCCATTTGACGAGTCTTCTCTTCTTGGTTGCGCCCTTGCTGGCGCAGGACGCCGGCCGCCTGACCGTGGACCAGATCTGGACCCCAGGCGAGTTCCGCAGCGAGAGTTTTGGTCCGGCGCATTGGTTGGAGGATGGTTCCGCTTACACCACGGTGGAATCCGCCGAAAAAGGCAAGGGCCAATGCATCGTGCAATACGACCCGGAAAGTGGCCAGCGCAAGGTGCTGGTGACTGCAGCCAGGCTCAAGGCCATGCCGGTGAAGGGTTATTCCTGGTCGGCAGATGGCAGCAAGCTGCTGCTGTTCACCAACACCCGGCGGGTCTGGTGGTACCACACCCGGGGTGACTACTGGGTGTTGGATCTAAGCGACGACAAGACTGCCATCCGCAAGCTGGGTGGCGAGCTCGAGTCTACCTGGATGCAGTTTGCCAAGTTCGCCCCACAGGGCGATCGCATCGCCTATGTGCACAAGAACAACATCTACGTGGAGTCTCTTGCGGATGCGTCCATCATCCAGCTGACTCAGGATGGTTCGTCCACCATGGTCAACGGCACCTTCGACTGGGTCTATGAAGAGGAGCTGGACCTGCGGGATGGATTCCGGTGGAGTCCGGATGGTAAACACATTGCCTATTGGCAATTGGACAAGTCAGGCGTTGGTCAGTTTCTCATGATCGACAACCTGTCCCACATCTATGCCAAGGTCGTGCCAGTGGAATACCCCAAGGTGGGGACCACCAACTCCTCCTGCCGTGTGGGCGTGGTGTCTGCTGCCGGTGGGGAGACAACCTGGATGCAGGTGGAAGGTGACCCGCGGCAAAACTACATCGCCCGCATGGAATGGGCGGCAAACTCTGACGAGCTGGTGCTGCAGCATCTGAATCGCCTGCAGAATCGGAACCGCTTGTTGCTGGCCAAGGCCGCCACCGGTGCTGTGCAATGCATCCTCACCGAAGAGGAGAGCGCCTGGCTGGACCCGGTGGATGACCTGCGTTGGCTGGATGATGGCAAGGAGTTTACCTGGGTGAGCGAGCGGGATGGTTGGCGGCATCTCTACCGGGTATCGCGGGATGGCAGCAAGATGTCGCCGGTGAGCAAGGGGGACAGTGACCTGCTGGAGATCCAGTTGATCCATGAAGCTAGTGGCTTTGCCTACGCCATTGCATCACCTGACAATCCCAGCCAACGCTTCTTGTATCGGCTTGGGCTGGCCGGTGGCGAACCTGAACGACTCACCCCGGCGGACCAAGGTGGTTGGCATGGCTATGAGCTATCCCCTGATGGTCGTTGGGCCATTCACACCTACTCTGCCTTTGGTCAACCGCGCCGGGTGGATCTGGTTTCCCTGCCGGAACACAAGGTGCAGCGCGTGCTCATGGACAACCAAGTACTGCAGGAGCGCCTGGCAAAGATCAGCAAGGGCAAGGCCGAATTCTTCCGCGTGGATGTAGGAGAAGGAGTTGCATTGGACGGTTGGTGCATCAAGCCGCCGAACTTTGATGCCAGCAAGCGCTGGCCGGTGATCTTCCATGTCTACGGCGAACCTGCGGGACAGACAGTGGTCGACCGCTGGGTTGGCTCCAATTACCTTTGGCATCTCCTGCTGGCACAACAGGGCTATGTGGTCATGAGTCTGGACAACCGGGGCACGCCTGCTCCTAGAGGGCGGGAATGGCGCAAGAGCATCTATGGCAAGATCGGCATCCTGAATTCCCAAGACCAGGCAGCGGGTTTGCAGGCCGTCCAACAACGCTGGGATTGGGTGGACCCGGATCGCATTGGCATCTGGGGTTGGAGCGGTGGGGGTTCCATGACCCTGAACATGTTGTTTCGCCACCCGGAGCTCTACCACGTTGGCATCTCAGTGGCGCCGGTACCTGACGAGATGTTGTACGACACCATCTATCAGGAACGCTACATGGGTTTGCCCAGCACCAATGCGGAGGGCTACAAGGAGGGTTCACCCATTACCCACGCCCATCGTCTGCAGGGCAAGTTGCTGCTGATCCACGGCACCGGTGACGACAATGTGCACTACCAGGGTGCGGAGCGCTTGGTGGATGTGTTGATCCGGCATGACAAGCAGTTCTCTTTCATGGCCTACCCCAACCGATCCCACAGCATCCGCGAGCGGCCCAACACCCGCCGGCATCTCTATAAGCTGATGACCAGCTACTTCCTGGATAACCTCAGGCCGGGAGCTGTGGCAAGCCAGGATCAGTAATCAACGTCGTTTCTTTTGCAGGCCGGCCTGCCTGGCGTGCACATAGTTGCCGCTGCCATCGGTTTGCGCATCCTGGCGTCGGGCCTGCATGGCTTGCTTGGGAGCCTTCTCCGGAATCAGGCAAAGCTTGCCCTTGCCGATGAGATCTTTCCGGCCCGCCTCCAGCAGGGCCTTGCGCACGGTGAAGTAATTCTCCGGCTTGAAGAATTGCATCAAGGCCCGTTGGGTTTTGCGATCCTGCAGTCGGTGCACCGTGTCCACTGAACGCATGGTCATGGGGTCCAGGCCGGTGTGGAACATGCAGGTGGCTACGTCCATGGGGGCGGGAATGAAGTCCTGCACTTGCCGTGGCTTGTAGCCGCGCTGCTTCAAGAACACCGCCAGCTCAATCATGTCTTCCACCATGGAGCCGGGATGGCTGGCGATGAAGTAGGGTACCAGGTACTGCTCCTTGCCCACCTTGCGGGAAGCTTTATCGAAGCGCTCGGCAAACTCATCGAAGGTGTGGATGCCTGGCTTCTTCATGTTGTCCAGCACCCGGGTGCTCACATGTTCAGGAGCCACCTTCAGATGACCGCCCACATGGTGCTCCGCCAACTCCTGCAGGTATTCCTCGTCGTGGCGTGCCAGGTCCATGCGAATGCCCGAGGCAATGTTGACCTGTTGGATGCCCTTCACCTGGCGGCTCTTGCGCATCAGCTCAATGGTGGGTTTGTGGCTGGTGCCCAGCAGCTTGCAGACGCTGGGATGGATGCAGGATTGGCGGCGGCAGATTTTCTCCACCTCCGGCTGCTTGCAGCGCATCTGATACATGTTGGCAGTGGGGCCGCCCAGGTCGCTGATGTGCCCCTTGAAATCCGGGTCCTTGGCCAGCCCTTCTACTTCCTTGATGATGGAGTCCTGGCTGCGGCTCTGGATGATGCGCCCCTGGTGCATGGTGATGGAGCAGAAGGTGCAGCCGCCGAAACAGCCACGCATGATGGTGACCGAATCCTTGATCATGGTGTGCGCCGGAATGGGTTCGGCATAGCTGGGATGCTGCCGGCGGGTGTAGGGCAGATCGTAGATCTGATCCATCTCGTTCTCCGACAAGGGCAATGCCGGGGGATTGATCACCAGGCAGCGGTCGCCATGTACTTGGGTCAGGCGCCGGGCATTCAGCGGATTGGTTTCATGATGCAGGATGCGGGTCATGACGGCGAAGGCCCGCTTGTCGGACTTCACCTCTGCATAGCTTGGTAGCGCCAAACTGGATTCCGGCTGCCCTTCGTTCTTGCCCAGCAAGTAGGCAAGGCCGCGCATGTCCCGTAGGTCACGCACCGATTCGCCGGCCTGCAGGCGACGGGCGATTTCCAGGATGCTCTGTTCGCCCATGCCGAAGCCCAGCAGGTCGGCCTTGCTGGAGACCAGCATGCTGGGGCGCACGGTTTCCGACCAGTAGTCATAGTGGGCAATGCGGCGCAGGGAGGCTTCCACTCCACCGATGACCACCGGCACTCCGGGATGGGCTTCGCGGCAGCGCTGTGCATAGACGTTGGTGGGGCGATCCGGCCGCAGGCCGATGCGTCCCCCCGGTGAGTATGCATCCTCGTTGCGCCGTTTGCGGTTGGCGGTGTAGTGGTTGATCATGGAGTCCATGTTGCCCGCACTCACCGCGTAGAAGAGTTTCGGACGGCCCATGGCCCGCCAGGCATCCGCGTTCTGCCAATCCGGCTGCGACAAGATGGCCACCTTGAAGCCTGCCCCCTGCAGCACTCGGCCCAGCAGGGCGGCGGGAAAGGAGGGGTGATCCAGGTAGGCATCACCGGAGACAAAGACGATGTCCGGTTGCTCCCAACCCAAAGTCCGGATCTCTGCTGGAGTCATGGGGAGGAACTGATCTTTGCTGGGCGGACAGGGCATGGCTTGGGGGAGTGGCAGAGAAGGTGTAGGCCACCCCGCACATGCCTACAAGCCCTGTGTTTCTCTCCCTTCAGGGCAGTTGGGCGAAGATCTCCACCGCCTGGCTGGCACTCAGGCTGTCGCCTTGCCCACAGCCGGCTGGGTTAAGCCAGAGATACTGGGCGCCAGCATGCAGGCCTACGGGTACGCCGGCCAGAGGAACCGGAGTCACCACTGTGCCGCTATTGTCGCTTTGCACGCCGAAGAGTATAGGGGGGATGTTGAGTGGCAGATGAATCTGTGCACCCAGCAGGGGAGTGCCGATGGGGTCGGTGCCCGGTGCAACGACCAGAAATCCCTGGGCGTTGGCCGGGGCAGCGGTGGCGAAGAGAGCAAAGTCCGTGTTGCCCGAGCGGGGCAGCCCATTGCCATTCATCCAGATGTCACCGTTGCAGGCCGGGGTGAATGCTCCGGCACAGATTATCCCTTGGGGTTGCAGGGCCGTGGTGGTCACCTCTTGCATCTGTTCCACGAAGGGCCAGACCTGGGGGAAGGTGTTGAACACAAGCAAGCATGCGCTGGCGTTGCGTTGCAGATCGATCCAGCCGGTGAAACCAAAGGCGCCGGCACCGCTCACCAACAGGGGGCGCCCTTGCCCATCCTGCTGGTCCAGCCAGGTGCCGATGCCGTAGGGTGCGCCATTGGGATGGGGGGTGGCAATCACCGTCAAGCCACTGGTCTGGTCGCGGAACATTTCGGCGACGCTTTGGGCGGTGAGAACTTGCGTGTTGCCATGCATGCCACCGTTGCGCAGCATCTCCAGAAACTTCATGTAGTCACCCAGGCTGCTGCGAGCACCGCCGGCAATGCGTGGGTTCAGGGTGATGCCGAAGGCGTAGTAGTGGGTGTCGGTCAGGCCAAGGGGTGTGGCGATGCGTTCCTGGAACAGGGTTGCCCATGGCTTGCCGCCGGCAATTTCACAGACCCTGCCCGCCACATGCATGGAGACGCCACCGTAGGCAAAGGCAGTGCCGGGTGTGGCGATGAGAGGAGTTAGGGAGATGTTCTCCACCGCCTGTGCCAGGGTGATGAACCTGTTGCTCAGAGAAGGGTCATCTTCGGCTAGGCCGGAAGTGTGGGAGAAACATTGACGCAGGGTGATGTTGGCCTTGCTGCCGATGAAGCTGGGGATGTAGGTGCCCACCTTGTCGTCCAGTGAAACCAGGTCGTCGTCCACCAGGCTCATCAATACGGCGGCGGAAAGCCATTTGGTTGCCGAAGCGATGGCCACGGTCCGTTGCAGGTCGTAGTTGCCGTAGGTCTGCTGGAACAGGCTTTGTCCGTGTTGCTTGACCTGCAGGGAGGCGCCGGGAAGGTTCAGGCTGGTGACTGCGTCCTGGGCAATGCTTTGCAGGGGGGCAAGGTTGCCGCAGGGTGCCTGGGCCTTGGCAAGGCTTTGCGTCAGGCCGAAAGGAAGCAAAAAGAGCAAGCTGGAGGCGGTAGCTAAGTTCAATCTAGATAACAACATACTTTGACGATCTCCGGTTGGGTTTGCGCCAGTGAACGATACCACAGGGGAGGTATTCGGATCTTTCCCAACTAAATGAGCCAGGCTGTCAACTCGTTGCGTAGGTCCTTCATGGCTCTAGGGCGAGAACCCCTACAGTTTGACAGCACAGTTTATGCGGAATGCCGAAATCGGCAAGCTGACATTGGCTATGCCATCACTCGCTCTTGAGCTTATGCATTAGACTTCCTACCTTTGCATAAAGGCCTCGAAGGTTCGCCTTCGAGGCCTTTTCTTCTTAACAGTCTCGTTAGGGACAAGCTGTCTAGAAGCTAGAAAGTGTACTGCACCTGGGTGTAGACGAAGTCGATGTCCTTGCTGGCGCCGGACTGGGGAATGTAGCCCTCGGCAAAGAAATGGCTGTAGCCAAACAGCCAGGCGGTGTGGGCGCAGCACTTGTACTTCAGGGTGAAGTCCAGTTCCGAGCCCAGGGATTCGTCACTGCCCGCACCAGCCGCTCGCAGCACGCCGCCACCGGCATTGTATACCGCGTCGTTGTCACTCTCCCGCCAGAAGAAGTGATGCGCCAGGTTGGCGGTCACTCCCTGGCAGGGATTGACGGAGGCGCCCAAGCTCAGGTCCATGATATTTTGCCTGCCGATGGCATCGATGTAGCCCATGTAGGCATGGCCCAGGGGGAACAGTTGGTTGAAGGTCTCCACATCCCCGCCGGCCTTGTCATCACCTGATGCCAGATCAAAGCCGACAAAGGCCCGCGGCGACCAGTCACATTCCTTGAACTTGTAGCCGACCTGGCTGGCGAACATGTAGGCATTGATGTCTGCCTGTCCCACCCGGCCAAACTGATAGGCAGCTTCTGCGTCGTAGTCCAAGCTGCTATCTGCAAGCTTGCCATTGACTCTCAGCCCTATGGTGTGGCGCTCTTCGCCACCGGCAGTGCCGTTGAAGGCAGCCATGGTGCGATCCAGGCCCAGATAGTAGAGGTCCAGGTCGATGCCCTGATCCGGCAGCTTGCCGGTGGCATACACACCCCAGAACAGGATGTCCCGATCTGCTTCATTGTGGTCGTACTTATTGGTGGGCACGAACTGGGTGGCAAAGCCAGTGGCCTTCCAGTTCTGCGATTTCCAGATCAGGTTGATGCCATCCCAACGCCGCAGGCTGTTGGACCAGGGCAGTGGACTGACCAGGCGTTGCTTGCCGAACAGCAGGGTTGTGCGGCCTGGTCGAATGGTCAGGCTTTGGCCGTCTGCCAGGGGAATCACGTAGTCCACAAAGGCCTGTTCCAGGGCCAGGCTGTCCCGCTCCAGAGTACGGTTGCCGCCGGCCAGATCCCGGTCGGTGGCGTAGGCGTGCTTGGCTTCCACAAAGGCGCGCATGTTCTCGCCCACATGCAGGTCGGCGTGGGTGCTGATTCGCCACAGCAGCAAATTGTCATCGTTGTTGGGGGCGCCGCCAAAGCCAAAGTTGGACCAGCCCTCGTAGCGCAGGCGTGCATGCCCGCCCAAACTCAACCAGATGTCGTCCTCTTCCGAAAGCGGAATGTACTTCAGCCCATCCCAGGGATCATTGAGCTGGGATTCATCGGCGCCTTGCAGGGATGACCAGTCTTCGTTGAAGCGAAGGAAGCTGAACTTGGGACGCTGCAGGCTCTGTTTCCTTGCTGCCTGCTGCGCAGGCATGGATTTAGCTGAGCCAGCGACCTCCTTCGTCGGTTGCACCTTGCTTTGGGGATCTGTGTCTTGGGCGCATGCCATTGCGCCCAAAGAAAGCCAACCGATCAGGAACAAAGCCAACTTGTTGAACTGATGTACTTGCATCCAACAGGAACTTGTTTTCGCCGGGGCAATTTCAGCTGCATGGCGCTTGGCTCTGGAAACATCGGCTCTCTGCGTAAGGGTAAGAATGATGGCCAGATGCCTTTGAGCGCATTGCCTTAAATGTGCCGGAAGAGGCGAAACCTGGCGGGGAGGGGCGGCGGCAGAGCGCCCGCCCAGCTGCGGTGCAATGACCTGCCAAACTGCCCAAGCCCATTCTTCGCAGGCCATGGAAGGCAGAATTGCTGCCGGCGAGCTTGGGTTGGAAGTCCTTATAAGAAGGGCTGTTCCAGGCACTGCCCAGGATTTGGGCAATGCCCTAGAATCCAGGAATCTGGATTCTCTGCAACAGATTGGCGAGTTGTGGAACCAATGAACTGAAATGACAGCATCTCCCATTGATCAGGCCTACCTCCAGTACCAGAAGACGGGCAACCCGGATTTCTTGGCTGAGGTCTTTGATGCCACCGCACGCAGGTTGCTGCGGGTGGCCAATCACCTGGCCCCTGACCCCCATGAGGCAGAGGATCTGGTGCAGGCGACCTTCCTGGTGGCAATCCAAGGGCGGGCTGATTTTGAACACAAGGCCAGCGTCGTATCCTGGTTGGTTGCCATCCTGCAACGGACTGCGTTGCATCGTTATCGGCAGTCCGGCCGCAAGCTGGATGCGGAGCGTCTGGCAAAGGGTAACGCTCCTGATGCATCTGCAGAGCTTGAAGCAAAGGACCTGTCCGACGCAGTAGCTGAAGCCATTGCCAGGATGCCTGATCCTTACAAGCCAGTACTCAACTTGCATCTGCGGCACGGTCTCTCCACTTCGGAGATTGCTCTCAACTTGGATCGTCAGTCCGGCACGGTTCGCAGTCAGCTTTCTCGTGGCTTGGCCATGCTGCGCAAGGCACTGCCCGCCAGCCTGGTTGCCGGCAGTGTGGCCTTGACTACTCCGGCCTATGGCCTGGCTGCCATGCGCGAGGTGGTCCTGTCCAAGGCTACGGTTTCTCTGGCGGCGCAATCCGCTGCTAGCAGCTCTGCCCTTGTCCTGGGCAAGGTAGGCCTTTGGGTTGCTGCGGGAACCCTGTCGGCGGCGGCCATGACTTTGGCCTTGAACATCTCTACCGCCGGTGGCGGAGAGCTCAGTCTAGATGAACTTTCCCTACCGGCTTCGGCTCAAGCAGCCGTCGTCGAAGAGGATTCCGTTGGAACCCCTGTGATCGCAACTGCCGAGTTGCGAGCAGATCCCTTTCCCCAGCCGTCACAGGGTGTGGCGGCTTTTCCTGCTTCCAATTCCATTAGGAAGGCAACTCCCATGACTAATATCAAGATTCCCTATTCTCCTCCTTCGACCCTAGAGGTCTTAGGCGTTCCAAGCCTGCTGCTAGGGGCCATGACTCTGCTGCCGGCCCTGGGCCAGGCGCAGAGCGTGGTTTACTACCACAACGGTGACAATGCTGGTGATAACCTGGCTCGCTACGTCAGCGGTGTTGGCGATGTCAACCAGGATGGCTATGACGACTACGCCGTCACTAGCCATCGCTATGACTTGGATCCCGATGGCACTCCCGCCTCCGGCGACGAGTTGAGCAATGCCGGTCGCATCTATGTGTATTCCGGCAAGAATGGCACCACCATCTACACCTTTGATGGTGAGCGGGCGTCGGACGGTTTGGCTCGAGCTGTGAGCGGCGGCGGTGACATCAACTTCGATGGCTTCCCCGACATCGCAGCTGCTACCCATTTCTATGATCCTGATCCCGACGGAACTCCTGCTACTGGTGACGAGGTCTCCAACGGTGGTCGTGCCTATGCGTTCTCCGGCAAGGATGGCAGCACGCTTTACACCTTCGATGGTCTGAACGCCAGCGACAATATGGGGCGCTCAGTGGCGATTGCCGGCGATATGAACCTGGATGGCTACGCTGACATCGCTGCCTGTGCCTATGGCTTTGATTTGGACCCGGACGGCACTCCCTCCAGTGGCGACGAGCTGTCCGGCGCTGGTCGTACCTATGTGTTCTCTGGCATCAACGGCAGCACCCTCTACACCTTTGATGGCGAGAGGGCCAATGATCACCTCGGTGAGGTACTGGCCGCTGGCAGAGACATGGACGGTGACGGCTTTGACGAACTACTTGCCGCCGCCGATGGTTATGATCTGGATCCGGATGGCACTCCCTCTACAGGCGATGAATTCTCCAACGCCGGTCGTATCTATGTGTTCTCAGGCCAAACTGGCAGCACCCTCTATACCTTCGATGGCGAGAATGCCTCGGATAGCTTGGGACGGTCAGCGAGCGGTGCAGGTGATGTCAACGGTGATGGCACCCCGGATATCATAGTCGGCTCCGATGCCTATAAAGTGGACCCGGACGGAACTCCTGCCACCGGTGACGAGATGAGCGCCGCTGGCCGTGCTTATGTGTTCTCCGGTTTCGACGGCAGTACTCTGTATACCTTTGACGGTGGCGCTGAATTTGATTCCATGGGCATGACCGTGGCCGAAGCCGGCGATGTCAATGGAGATGGCTATGGCGATGTCGTTGCCTGTGCCACTGGTTTTGATGTGGATCCCCTGGGGCCAGATGGTCTTGACGGCCAGCAACCCGGCCCAGACGGTACCATGTGGACCGCTGACGACACCAATGATGACATTGATGCCAATGGTCGTGCCTATGTATTCTCCGGCAAGGACGGCTCAACACTATACACCGTTACTGGTGAGGTCGCCGCGGACGCCTTGGGTCAGGCTGCAAGCTTTGCTGGTGATGTCAATGCTGATGGTGCCCCTGACATTCTGCTGGGTGCATGGCTCTGGGATGACCCAGCCGATGCTCCCGGCACCAGCCATGGCCGGGCCTATCTGGTCTCTGGTGCGCCTCTGTCCCTGACGGCGGACACTCATGCATTGTCCCTGAGTGTGGCCAATTCCCAGACGATGATCATCGATGCGGGTATCAGCAATGCCCTGAAGAACTACTGGCTGTTCACCGGCTTTGCTGCCAGTGGCGACACTCCTGGTGTCACCATGACCCCAGGTGTGGTGATTCCCTTGAACCAGCCGGATCCCTTGACCAGCTTTGTCATTGGCCTCACCCAACTGGGTGGTGGCGCTCCCACCTTTATGGGTTGGAAGAGCACTCTGGATGTTGCGGGTATGGCTTCGCCATCCCTGAACACCTTTGGCCCAACGCCTGCTCCTCTTGGCGTCACCCTGCACCATGCCGCCCTGGTCTATACGTCCAATGGTTGTGGCGCTGGTTGTGACACCTTCCAGTTGGCTACCAACTGGGTGCCCATGACGACGACCCCATAAGGTAGGTAAAGAGGCAAGGCTTCGCCTTGCCTTGGCAGGGAGCAGAACTTCACCAAAGGGGTTCTGCTCCCTGTGTCTATTCGGTCCCCCTTCTTCTTTGTGCTGACATGTTGTACTTCGAAAATCTGAATCCAGTTTTGCTGGCATTTGCCTTACCCGTATCTCTTTTTGCGCAGGGAGAAGAGCGGAGTTCGGAGTTGCATGCTCCCCTCCAAGTACTCGCTGCTGACAAGCCCATCAATGTGGGCAGTGGTCATGCTGCACCCTTCCTGGCTGACATGGATGGCGATGGTCTGAAGGATCTGTTGGTAGGGCAGTTCGGTGATAAGAACACTGAGGGCGAGGGGGCGCTGCGCATCTACAAGAATGTGGGCAAGAAAGGTCAGCCCAGATTCACCGACTTCCAGTACTTCAGGGCTGGTGGGGAAGTTGCAAAGGTCCCCAGGTATTGATGCATTGGCTTTAGTCCACAGTTGGTGGACCTGGATGGTGACGGTCACCAGGACATGCTCTCCGGCTCGTACATGCCCGGTGATCTGTATTGCTTTGCCGGCAGTGACAAGGGCTTTGCTGCGGCGCAGATCCTCAAGGGAATGGATGGCAAGAACCTGAATGTGGGCTTCGCTTCCACGGTCTTTGCCGCCGACTGGGATCGAGATGGTGACCTGGATCTGTTGGTGGGCAATATCAAGGGCAAGGTGTTCTGGATTGCCAATGAGGGCAGTGCCACTGCGCCGGCCTTTGCCAACCCTGCACCCATCTTGGTGGATGGCGAACCCTTGGTTGTGCATTTTGATGCCGGCCCCTGCGTTGCGGACTGGGATGGGGATGGCCGCCTGGATCTACTGGTGGGTGACGACAAGGGTGTGGTCACCTTCTTCCGCAACACCGCAACCCAAGGCATGACCCAGTTGGCGGCGGGCGTGATCTTGGTGCCCGGGAGTAAGCTAATCCCTGGGGTGAACCGCCGCGGGATCCGCAGCAAGGTCTGTGTGGCGGATTGGAACGAGGATGGCCACATGGACCTGCTGCTGGGAGACATCAGCATGTCCACGGGTGAGGAGCCGAAGATCAATCCGGCCCAGAAGGCCCAACGAGATGCTGCGCGCCTTGCTCTGGAGCCGCTCAACTCCCAGCTCAACAGGATCACCCAAGACTTTATTCAGGACTTCAGGAAGAAGCATGGCATTGCTGAGGATCAAAGACCAACTGAGCAGCAGGATGAAGAACTCATTCTAAAGCTGTTTCAGTATAAACAGAGGAACGAGCGGTACCAAACATTGAAGAAGGAACAGGAAGTCCAGAAAGCGATCCTCAAGAAACTCGAAACCCCCATTCACCGCCATGGCCATGTCTGGGTCTTCCTGCGTCGGCCAATTGCTGGGGTGATCATGGAAGCCGACGCACAGCGCGCTGAGGACTGAGCCGGTTAATAGGCTGGGGTGATCCGAAGACGCTTGACCGTACTCTATGGTTGACAGGTTGGCGAGTAGGAGGCAAGGACGCCTACATAGGCTTAGATAGGTATCCGGACCACGGGCAGATGGCATGCGGGCAAATCAAGTCGCAAGAGGAGGCGTCATGGCGAAGAGCATCATCAATTCGCCTTGACGCTTCCAACATCAGCAGGTCTTTGACGAATACCTGGATGAACAGTGGTATTGCCTCAAGTTCACGACTTTCTTATATGGTGATAGGTGGTGCGGTTGTTGCCTTACTGCCTGCGGTGGCGGCACTCCAGGCACTCCAGGCACTCCAGGCACAACTGGCGGACTGGGTAGCTCAGACCCTCCGAAAGCTTCCTGCCGCAGGACCTGCGCTACTTCAACTGGCGCTTCATCATGGGCAACAATGTGAACGGCGTGGCCCTGGTGTCACCGACGCTGAAATCCATCACCGTTAGCTACCGCCTGCTGCAGCGCTAATTCCAGGCGAGAGTGGCCTGGCCAGGTGGATCCAAATAACCCTGTGCTAGTGGTGTGATGCGCTCTGTTGGGGCATTTTCAGTGCAGCGCGTGCGCGACCGACTTTTTCGAGGATCTCGTCGGCGGCCTTGGTCCAAACAATCGGCTTCGGATCGTCGTTGTGGTTATCGATGTAGTCCATGATTGCTTTCTTGAGTTGAGGGACGCTGCGAAACGCGTCGCGCTTCAGGCGTTTTTGATCAAGATTGCGGAAAAACCCCTCCACGATATTGAGCCACGAGCTGCTTGTCGGGATGAAGTGCATGTGGAATCGCGGATGGCGCTTCAGCCACCGCTTAACCTTCTCATGCTTGTGTGTGGCGTAGTTGTCGGCGATGACGTGCAGATCGAGTTCAGCTGGAGTTTGCTCGTCGATCATTCTCAGGAACTTGATCCACTCCTGATGTCGATGTCGCTTCATGCAGGTTGCGATCACTTCGCCGTGACCCAACTCGATCGCGGCGAACAAGGTGGTTGTTCCGTTCCTCTTGTAGTCATGAGTCATCGTGCCGCATCGGCCCTTGACCAGTGGAAGGCTCTTCTGGGTCCGATCGAGAGCCTGAATTGACGTCTTTTCGTCCGCGCTAAAGACGAGTGCATTCTCGGGTGGATTCAGGTAGAGACCTACCACATCGCGCAGCTTCTCTTCGAACCGAGAATCGTTGCTGACCTTGAACGTCTTCACCAAGTGAGGTTTCAGACCGTTGGCCTTCCATGTGCGGTGGACCATCGACTGCGTGATTCCCATCTCCTCTGCAAGGAGTCGCGTGCTCCAGTGTGTCGCGTTCGCGGGGATCTCTTGCGTAGTCATGCGGATGATCTCACTCTCAACTTCCTCGTTCGCACGGGGACGACCTCCCCGAGGAAGGTCCTTCTCTATACCAGTGAGGCGATGCTCGCTGAAGCGGTTTCGCCAACGCCCCACAGTGTGTCGCTTGACCCTCATCTCCTCAGCTATATCCGCATTCGAGTAGCCATCAGCGGCAAGAAGGATCATTCGGGCTCGCTGAGCTTGCCTCACCGAAATTCTCCGACTGCGTGACCAATTCGTCAGGGTGCTTCGCTCGCTCTTGGTAAGTTGAATCTCTACTGCAACGCGCATCGTCTTGCCTCCAACGATACCTACGCACCGCAAGCGTAGGGAGGCTTAATATAAAGGCCTACTAATTCTGCGTCATACCACTAGCTTTTCAACCCTTTCCCTTAGATTCGGCAGCTCAAGATCAAGCATCTTTCTCAGCTTCTCAACCTCATCTAGCAATTCAGGCATTGCCTTCCGAGCAGCAGCAATGAACTTTGCGTTATTCTCGCTGTTAGGACCGTTCCCAGCAATTGCGGAGAGCATGGCGATCTCATCAGTTGATCTTGGATGTTCAATCGCATGCACCAAATGAATGACACTGCTCTGAGTTCCACGTAGGTATACCCGGAACCATTGCTCGAAATCTTTTTGGTGTAATGCGCTGATTGTCCTCCAGTTCCAGGAACCACTTGTGGCTCTGTCGCACAAGCCGCGAAGCTCTTTTAGGCGGTCTTTAGTTATGTAAGACAAAACTAATTCCCCAATGCTGGAGAAACCCAATCCCTGATCCCCTCTGGGTCCGCACTGATCATCTCATCAGCCCATGCTGGCGATGCAATCTGGATGGCGGGCAAGGTCCATGTCTGGATGCCGTAACCCGCCGGCGCAAAGAAGCTGCCATCCTCACTGACGGTGTAGCCGACTCGACGCACTCCATCGATCACCTTGGTGCCTTCCTCGTAGAACACTTCTGCCACAGCAGACGAACGATCATGCCCCAGGCCTAACACATCCTCGGCAGATCTCATCCCCCAGGCTTTGGTTGCCACCTCCCATGCAGGCCACCAATTGAAATCCCCTCGCCTAGGATCAGGACGTCGCATTGTTATGTCAGGCCTGGACTCAATGATGTCGTAGACCTTTTTCGCATGCA
>CBDFNI010000010.1:0-2149505 GCA_965250175.1 Planctomycetota bacterium
ATCTGCACGGCCAGTGGTCAGGTATAGCTGCGTGAAAGCCCACAGGTTTCGCCCATCGGCTCTGTCTGGACCTTGATTGTGGTGCGTCGTGCCTTTGGGTTCGTAGGGATAGCTAAGCATCCAGTGATCTACCAGCGCATCGCAAAGGTTCAAGGCGCCCTGGTCACCCGGTTGCCCTTGCATATTCGCATAGGTGGTTGGTGCTCCAGTGCTCCTTATCGAAGCCGGTGAATCCACCCACTTTCAGGCGTGGCGTGGTGAAGTCCTTTCCGAGCTTGTCAACGCTGAAGCTGTGGGGATACCCACCGTGCAAGATCAAATCTGGGTGATCCACTGCGCGGATTGGCTGACCTTCACCATCCCGGTGCCATATTGGACGGCAGGCCTCCTGGTAGATTGATGCTTCAATCCCATAGAGCCTAGTGGTATGACGCAGAATTAGTAGGCCTTTATATTAAGCCTCCCTACGCTTGCGGTGCGTAGGTATCGTTGGAGGCAAGACGATGCGCGTTGCAGTAGAGATTCAACTTACCAAGAGCGAGCGAAGCACCCTGACGAATTGGTCACGCAGTCGGAGAATTTCGGTGAGGCAAGCTCAGCGAGCCCGAATGATCCTTCTTGCCGCTGATGGCTACTCGAATGCGGATATAGCTGAGGAGATGAGGGTCAAGCGACACACTGTGGGGCGTTGGCGAAACCGCTTCAGCGAGCATCGCCTCACTGGTATAGAGAAGGACCTTCCTCGGGGAGGTCGTCCCCGTGCGAACGAGGAAGTTGAGAGTGAGATCATCCGCATGACTACGCAAGAGATCCCCGCGAACGCGACACACTGGAGCACGCGACTCCTTGCAGAGGAGATGGGAATCACGCAGTCGATGGTCCACCGCACATGGAAGGCCAACGGTCTGAAACCTCACTTGGTGAAGACGTTCAAGGTCAGCAACGATTCTCGGTTCGAAGAGAAGCTGCGCGATGTGGTAGGTCTCTACCTGAATCCACCCGAGAATGCACTCGTCTTTAGCGCGGACGAAAAGACGTCAATTCAGGCTCTCGATCGGACCCAGAAGAGCCTTCCACTGGTCAAGGGTCGATGCGGCACGATGACTCATGACTACAAGAGGAACGGAACAACCACCTTGTTCGCCGCGATCGAGTTGGGTCACGGCGAAGTGATCGCAACCTGCATGAAGCGACATCGACATCAGGAGTGGATCAAGTTCCTGAGAATGATCGACGAGCAAACTCCAGCTGAACTCGATCTGCACGTCATCGCCGACAACTACGCCACACACAAGCATGAGAAGGTTAAGCGGTGGCTGAAGCGCCATCCGCGATTCCACATGCACTTCATCCCGACAAGCAGCTCGTGGCTCAATATCGTGGAGGGGTTTTTCCGCAATCTTGATCAAAAACGCCTGAAGCGCGACGCGTTTCGCAGCGTCCCTCAACTCAAGAAAGCAATCATGGACTACATCGATAACCACAACGACGATCCGAAGCCGATTGTTTGGACCAAGGCCGCCGACGAGATCCTCGAAAAAGTCGGTCGCGCACGCGCTGCACTGAAAATGCCCCAACAGAGCGCATCACACCACTAGATGCGTTGAATGCGCAAATTACTTGTTACACCAATGAATACAACGGCACCAATGGTGTTGGCACCAACCGGAGGATTAATGAAAAGAGGAAACATCTGGGTAACCGCAAGGATACTTACGTGTTTGACTCGGCCTACCGCATGTTGGAGTTCAAATGCAACTACGCAACCAACAGCTATCGGGAACTCGATGGTGCAGATAAAATGACAGTGTTCTTTGACGGTGCAGCAGAAAACCCTCCGGGGACTCCAACTCCAAAGCACATTAACCCACTGCTGGATGTGTCCCCAGGTGGTTTGAATCAATACACGTCCTTAGACACAATAGGGCAAACCTACGACAGTAATGGCGCATTGGCGAACATCGCCGCTGCTACTCCGATTGACTATGAGTATGATTCACAAGACCGGTTGGTCCACATCAAGCTGACTCTTGCTGGGCCCCCCATTAATACCTACGTCTCAAGCCTGTATGTTTATGATGCGGATGGCAGGCGGGTAGCTACATGTGTGGCTGGCCCCAGTTGGCGGTGGGATTTTTGGCGAGGCAATCAGGTCATCGAGGAGAGCAATCTGGTTACAGGGGCCAAATACCGCGAGTATGTGGACGGTGCTGGGATCGATGAGCACTTGCGAATGACGGATCACACGCCACCTGTTGGTGGCCCGAAGGATTACTACTACCACTGCAACAGCCAGGGCTCGACAGGAGCCATGACAGATAGCACCGGGGCTGTCGTGGAGACCTATGAGTACGGGTGGTTTGGTCTGCCAACGTACGCAACGCAAATAAACTTGGTGACTGGAAACCCGTACATGTTCCAAGGGCGGCGTGCGGATAGTGACTCTGGACTGTACTACTTCCGCAACCGCTACTATGACCCAAAGAGGGATGAGTTTAGGACCATTGATCCGTCAGGCATGTGGAGACATGGGCAGGGGAATGGGTACTCCGCGTTTGGTGGAGACCCTTGGAACTGGAGAGACCCATTTGGCCTGTTGAGTGACTGCTGTGTTACAGGTAAGCCAAGTGCTGTGCAAAAAGGCGCATTTACTGGAAGATTCAATGTGGATGACTATATAGCCACAGAAAATACTTGGGGAGCTGTTGGTGACGGAAGTGCAGCGGGGCCAGAAGGTGCGAGATATAAAATCCAAATAACTGCCCCTTGGTGCGGGAAGAGGAATTGCAAGGTAAAGCAGACATTTAAAATTATATCAGCTAATGGTAATTATTTGGCTGCCGTTACGCGATATCTGGCTGCTTTTGGTGTGAACCCCCCAAATGGAGGGCTTATTGGAAATCCGATCAATGAGCCAACCTTGGATTTGGGGCAATGGTTTCCGCTGTACGCACCGGGAAGATCTCCAACAAATGGGAGAATAACATTCGCAGATGTTCCTGGAGCCCCTGCAAATTGTAAGGCTCAGCTAGATTTTGTAACGACCTTCTACTCGGCATGCAAAAAATGCAAATACAATAGGTGTGGTATTCGGTGGAGGTGGACTATTGATAGGACAGGGGCTGTAATCGTCAATAAAGTTAGAGTCATTAGCTCTTGGTGTAGAAAAAATTGATGTATCAAATTATGCTAGCAATTCCTAATGCAGTCACACTTCGTGTGTGTGTCGCTGCCGTATTGTCTACAGTGCTCTATAGTGTCGCTGCGTGCACGTCTTGCCATAGAGATTTCGATCCGCCTAACCATAGGGCGCCAGATCCACCTAATATGGATATTTCGGATGATCTCATATCCAAATTGGAGCACCTTTCAGTCGATGGGTTTAGTATGGGCGGTCCGCACGTGGTTTTGGTCTCGAACGAGGTCACAAGTCAAATAGTCAAAATTGGCCCGCCTATTATCCCAAAACTTATAAAAAACTTAGATAATACAAGTATGATAAGTGTCATGTATACGGTGTGGTGCCTTAATGAAATGAAGGCGAAATCGGCTAAGCCAAGCATTGTATATTTGAATAAAAGATTGGATGCAGGTGAGTTGTTTCCAGGCGTTAAAAGAGATATTGCGTTGAACAGCCAAATTATATATATTTAAACCAAGTAGATTCCTGGTAACAAAGTGGCGGTTAGTCAGGTATTAAGCCTCTCCTAAAGGAGGTGTAGGTCATGCCGGGTGCTGATTTCGTCTGGGGACCTTGTATTCGCAAAGGAGAACGCGGATAGCTGCATCTGAAACTCGGTGGGTTCCCGGTACAGGTTGTAGGCCCTCTTTGAGGATGTGGCAGAGTGCCAAGCCGCCCTGGCGGTTTGGCATCTAAGGAAAGGGCCGTGAGCCGTAGGGGCAGTCAAGGCTGGCCGTAGGCCACGAGCGGAGCGAGCTTGGCCTTTATGGCACCGAGGCTTGCGGCACAGAGCTGGGGAAAGCTGTTTGCGTTGAGCCAAGCGTACATAGAAATTGCGCACTGACTGCGTCGAGCATGTTTGATCGCTCTCGACGCAATGGACTTAGTTTTACGCAAGGTCGCATCAGTGCGCGTCACCACCCTACTCAACAAGCTCCTCAATCTCCAGGGGCTCCGGGTCACCGGAGCCCAATTTCAAGACGGCGAGATGATTCTCAGTGTCCACCGACGATTCCAGCTTCTGACCTGCCCACACTGTGGCAAGCGCAAGCGTGGCCGAGAATCCAAACGAAAGCGGCGATGGCGACACTTGGGCATCTGGGGCCATGAGGTTTACTTGGAGGGTGAAATACGGCGTTTACGGTGCAAGAAATGCAATGTGGTTGTGACCGAGGCGGTCCCCTGGGCCAGGCATGGCAGTGACTTTACCAAGCCCTTTGAGGATGTGGTCGCCCTGCTGGCGCAGCAAACAAACGTAACAGCCGTCGCCAGGCTGACTGGGATTTCGTGGGTGACCGTAGGAGCAATCGCTGAGCGTGTCGTCAGCGAGAACCTTGACCCAAACCGCTTTGATGGTCTGCGCCGCATTGCTGTGGACGAAATCAGCTTCCGCAAGCGACACCGCTACCTGACGGTGGTCACCGACCACGACAAGAGAAGGGTAATCTGGGTCGCCGAAGGCAAGAGTGCTGATGTGTTCAAGAGATTTTTCACCGAAATCGGTGCTGATGCTTGCGAGCACATCGAAATTGCCACCATGGACATGTCGGCTGCCTACCGAAAGGCGGCAGCGGAAAATCTTCCAAATGCACAGATCGTCTTTGATCACTTCCACATTGCCAAGTTGGCCAACGAAGCTCTCAACGAGGTCCGGCGTGAACTCATGCGCAATGCCGACAATCCCGATGCCAAGAAGGCAATCAAGGGAACGATGTGGGCACTCCTGCACCGCCAAGATAACACCACCGAAAAGCACATGGGCATCATCGGTCATCTTCGCCCGGAGCAACCACTTGGGCGCGCCTACTTGCTCAAGGAGACTCTGCTCGACATCCTGCGAGGCAGCATCAAAGAGTCAGAGCTTGCTCTTGATGGTTGGATGGCCTGGGCTTCACGCTCCCGACTCAAGCCATTCGTCAAACTCGGCAAAACGATCCGCAAACACCTTGGCGGGATCCTGGCTCTCTTCAAAGAACGATTCACCAATGGCCTGGCGGAAGGCATGAACAACAAAATTCGCCTCCTCAGCCATCGCGCCTATGGCTTCCACAGCGCAGCCCCTTTGATTGCTACCATCTTCCTCTGCTGTGGTGGGGTCAGGCTTCCTGACCTACAACTGCTTTAGGAGAACCCTATTCTGCGGATGTTTGGGGCCAACTCACTTCCCTGATTATCCTTGGAGCCACCCACACCGGTTCCTGATGCGCACATACACTCTTGGGAACAGCGGGAGAAGGCCGCCAACGGCCTATGGAGGCGGAGTTATTGTGTTCTAAAAACGCCTTCTAAAATCAATTACGTGTAAATGCGGTCAGCGAAGCTGCGAGAGTAGCTTTGCTGCTCCCTTGTTTTCAGGCTGCAGGCGTAGAGCAGTTTCTAAGTGGAAAATCGCCTTGGCATTCCGGCCGATCTGCGAATAGAGGTATCCTAGGTTGTAATGCGCACGATCGTTCCATGGCGCCATCTCGACTGCTGTAGTGAGTGCTGGCTCTGCCAAATCCAACCGTCCGGCAGAGCCATATGACACGCCAAGGCCAATCCAAGCATCAGCGGGCGCGCCCGGTGCGTTGATACAATCTTTGAACTGTTGAATCGCAGCCCCGTAATGTGGTTGGCCTTCACGGTGCTGGTATAGAAGCTCACACCATGCCAAACCTAGATGAGCCTCCTCGCGGGTACCGCGCCAGGATCCGACATCGCTTCCTAGCGGCTGCGAGCTGTGCTCCACAGACTCGAGGAAATTACGCCGAGCGGCTTGTAGATTGGCATGGTCACTTCCTGCCTGGTAGTCTCGTAGCAGAGCTTTACCCTTCATGTTGAGTAGGGTTGGGGATTGGGGATAGTAACGCAGGCCATGTTCAATCAAGCACTCTTGAGTGCGCCACACGGGAATCTGTAAGGTATCAATTACAGAGAAAACTGCAACAAGACCCACGGCGGCCACCAGATGTCCACGTGAAGCATCGCGAGGGGCCAATGCCAGGGCAAACCCAAACACAGGCAGGTACATGTATCGGTCGGCAATCGGGAAGCTACCGATTGCATTAAATCGTAGGGCAGGCAACAACAGGATGCCCAGTGCGAGGCAGATACCAAACACTGCAACTCTGCGCCCAGTATACCAAGCCCATGCGCCTAAGCAGAGGGGCAGCAGAAGCCAAAGAGTATGGGTGATGAACCCCTCTGCCGAAGTTTCGATTGGGACATCCCGAAACGGTAATAGAGGCCAAGGCTGGACCATCAAGCTGACGAACTCCCCAAGGATTTCGATCGGGGCGGTGATTAAACGATCACCGACAAAGGTTGGGTCGATCTGAACCTGACCCCTATCCCACCCAGCTAAGACCGACCCAAACACCCACATTCGCGCTAACATGTAGACTCCAAGTACAGCACCGAGCCCCATGTATAGCCGCTTCCCGGTCCCTGTGTTTGGCCGCAGCACCAACCAATCGAGTAGGAACATGGCTGGTAACACCACTATGCCGATCTCTTTAGAGAGCAGCGCAAGGGCAAATGCCGCGATGGGCCACTTCGGTACGCCTTGGCTGCCATCCCGTCGCCAGCGCACCAGACTTTGCAAACTACACAGCACAAACAGTCCAACCAGTGGATCCTGCACGGCGGATCCCCAAGCAAGGCTTTCGACTTGCACTGGGTGCAGAGCGAAGATGGAAGCGGTGAAGATCCCGGCGCTAAAGCTCTTGGTAAGAGCCTTCGCCAGACTAAAAGCAATTCCTACCCCTGCGAGATGAATGGTGAGTGAAATTCCGTGAAGCACCGCGGCACCACCGCTCACCATGCTCACCCCCATCAACAGCCCGGTGAGCGGGCGCCAGTAGGCGTACTCATGACCAAAAAGTGGGTCGCAGAGGATACCTGACAGAGATTGGATGCGCGGGTTTTGCACTACCAAGGAGATGTCGTCGTAAACAAATTCTCCCCACAACACTGGGGTCATCAAACCTGCAGTAACGAGAAGTAGCAACACCAGGTATTTGCGCTCGATTTCGGCTTTGGTCTTATTCACGCGTCAGGACTTTAGAGTACCCCACGATCGGAGTAAAGTTATAGTACACGCTCTCTAGCCCGGACTATTCACGAGTGTGCTGTTGATCGCGATTTTTTGGTCCTTGCTGGCCGGCATGGTGAAGAATCAAGGGGATTTGCTTTCGACACTCTGAAGTGAGCGTTGGCAAAGGTCCATGGGCCTGAAATATCGCCGGAATGGCCACCTCCGTACAGTCCCGTGGCGCAGTAGATGCGATGCAGTTGGATTCCATTCGGCGCTACGCCGTCTTTGGTCTACCGCGAGCACTGACAGCACATGCTGCACGCTCCCACAATTCTACCCATGGATAACATTTCGGCAGATGGACCACTACCCGACGCACTGATTCTTGTACGCGAGCTGCGACCTTGATCAACATTTCCCGAAATCGCCCTACCTGGGTGCGGCCTGCATCAGTCCGACGAAGGCGCCAGCGCAGCTCCTGGTAGAGCAGATACGCCGTAGCCGTCATCAATACTCGGAATTGATTGGCGATGTAGCTTGAGCAGCTTGTGCGATCAATGTCGAGATCATGCAGTAGTTCTTTGATGCGGTTCTCGGAATCACCTCGACCACGATAGATCTTGTACACGTTTTCCGGTGTGTGCCGAAGATTGGTGATCACAAATCGAGGATTCGACTTTGCACTTCTTCCTTCATACTGCAGCACCTCAGCTTTGAGGATGACCCTCCGCTCGCGATTCCATGACTTTGCACGGTAAGCAGCCTCTCCAAAGAGTTGGATGGATTCGTTTTGGCGAGCAGAGAGCGTCTGGGCCATGGTCATCCAATCCTTGGCTTTCGCTTTGAGGACGCTGTTGCTGGCCATTGCGACCACATACTCGACTTTTAGATCTTCAAGCGCAGCGATGATCCTTGGGTTTGCAAAGCCGCCATCTAACCGTACACGAATCTTTGCTTTCGGGAATCGGTACCTGAGCTCGGCGACCGTCCGCTGCAACAATGGAATGCATCCTCGGTTTGCCGTTGAGTTCCCTGGTCGAAGCCGAGCGGAGAAGAGAAATTGATCTGGATGACCATCCACTGACAAAAAGCCAAGGAGAGGATGGAAACACCAGGTGTCGTAGTAGCCATTGAAAAAGCTGAATGCTTGCTGACCATGGGTGGGATCGTCAGTGGAATCAAAGTCGATGGTGATGCGCTTTGGTCGCCGATGACGCTTCTTGAGCAGACCAATAGCTTTCTTCTCCAGCCAACGTGTGGCTTGTACAGCCTCTTTTGCCGTGGGCATGTTTTCAAACCGGGATAACGTCGGTTGCGATGCCAGCTGATCTTCGCCAAGTGCATCCATGCCGCTGATCATTTTCAGGATCGGGTCATTTGCCATTTTGGCTGCGTCGTTGCCATCGCTGTAGCCCATGGCGATGGAAAACACACGTTGCCGGAGAATCGTCAAAAAGTCGTGTGTTGTGCGGCCCGGATTGCGTCGATCGCAAAATTGAGCTGCAAGTCCGCTGGTCAGGCCGAGTTGCTGATCGAGCTGGCCAAGCAGGATTGCACCGCCATCGGAGCTTTGTCCTTCTGCGTCAAAGATGGGGACGACGGACTTCTTGGCGATGTCTGGAAGAATAACAGACTGTTGAGTAGGCTTGGCCATGCGGATTGTGGTGTCGTTTGTTCCAAGTAGCGTGTAGTTACCACTTAGTACGAATGATCCACAGTCCGCGGTTTACCTATTCATGAATAGTCCAGGCTAGGAGTCTGCCCCACGGAAAGTCAACTTAGCGTCACCTCGGTGGCCGCTGGATAAAATCATTAGTGGGGCTGTGAAAATCCAGATCGACGGATTCTGCATGGATTTTGGGCCTGGGGCCACGTTGACGATTTTTGGGAGCAGATCAGTGCTTCTTGGCCTGTAATGGCCCAATTCCCTCGGCCTTCATAGCGCCAGCTTTCCGTGCAGCCTTCTCAAGTTGGTTGCAAGACAGATTAGGTCCCACTCACCACTCACCTTTGCTATGCCTCGCATGCTGAAGGACCGAAAGCCGCTCACGTTTTTGATCCAGCCAAAGACCGGCTCAACGATGTGTTTGCGTTTTCGGTACCAGCCCCGCCCACGGTTGGTTCCCAGCTTCCGTTTCATTCGCGCAGTAGCTTGGAGATCTGGACTGGTCTTCGGTCGTTTCTTTCCTTCCTTGCCAACTGAAACCAAACCGTCAATCTGGGCGTTTTCGAGATGCTTGAAGTTTTCCTCGCTGCGATAGCCTGCGTCCGCAAGCAGGCGCTCTATCGGCTTGCCTGAGTTCTCCATCGCTTTCTCGGCCATTGGAAGAAGCTGGTCATTATCAGCAGCGTTGTTTGTTACTCCATTGGCGATGATCAGCTGCTCAGTATTGTCGACAGCAATCTGAGCGTTGTAGCATTGCTCGAATCCATTCGAGGCTTTCATGATCCGACTATCGGGGTCCGTGAAGTTCTCCTGATCCTTTGGCCGTGGCTTGCCCTTGGGATGTTTCCGGTGGGGAGTCATCCGAAGCTCGCGACCTTCTTCCTTGGCCTTGCTGGCCTTCTTCTCGTCCTTTTGCTTGTCCTCCTCGGCCTTGCGTCTCTCCAATCGCTTCTTTGCCTCCTGGATAGCCTTCAGGCGGCTTTCCCGGTTTGAAAGTTCATCAGGGAGCTCGTCACCCCGAAAGTCAGGACCGAAGAGATCGTCCTCTTCCTTGTCGATTCCCTTAGCCATCTCGGTGATCCTGCGGATCTCGGCACGCAGTCGTTTCTCTTCGGACTTCATTCGCGAGTAGCTCATTGCCTTTCGCTTGCTGGCGTTCGCCTTCACTTTGCTGCCATCCACTGCCACGGTGCCGAGCTTGACCAAGCCAGCCTCAGAAGCGAGCTGTACGATCTGGACAAAGAAGCTCTCGAACAAATCGACATGCTCCGCCCGAAAACGACAGATTGTGCGGTGGTCCGGCATTTGATTAGCTGCCAACACCCGGAAAGGCACGCTTTCTTCGAGGTGCTTGGAGATCTTGCGGGAGGAGAAGACCCCTGTGCAATACGAGTAGATCAAGACCCTCAACATCATCCGTGGATCGTAAGGCAATTCACCACTCCCGCAGATGCGGTAGCGGTCGAGGAGGCCATCCGTGTCCAACGAACCGACCGCGTCGTGAATGTACCACGCAAGATGATCTTGTGGCAGCCAGTCACGGATGGACGGAGGTAGGAGGTACTGCTGGTTTAGATCTTGACCCTTTTTGAATCGCGCCATGCCTTCAATACGTACAAGGATGGGCCAGGGGCTTAACCTTTTTTCCGATTTCGAGGGCGATCGGAGGCCGGATTCCTCCTCATCCCGTGGGGCAGACTCCTAGGACATGTCGCAAGCCTTCCATGCTGTCAGATATGGAAGCTGGATTCGACTTGAATACTTGGCCTGCATTTACAACTGACTGACTGCCTTTGTGAGGAAAACTCCCGATTCTATCATGCTTGTGCGACAAACGCCATTTTGGCAGAGCTACACGTTTTTAGCGAACGACCACATCGTGCCAATAACACTCGATGAAGCTTGTCATTATTGGTGGCTAATTAATAATCTTCCAGACCTGTGCATCATGCTTAATACCGGTTCTCCTAAAGCAGTTGTAGGTCAGGAAGCCTGACCCCACCACAGCAGAGGAAGATGGTAGCAATCAAAGGGGCTGCGCTGTGGAAGCCATAGGCGCGATGGCTGAGGAGGCGAATTTTGTTGTTCATGCCTTCCGCCAGGCCATTGGTGAATCGTTCTTTGAAGAGAGCCAGGATCCCGCCAAGGTGTTTGCGGATCGTTTTGCCGAGTTTGACGAATGGCTTGAGTCGGGAGCGTGAAGCCCAGGCCATCCAACCATCAAGAGCAAGCTCTGACTCTTTGATGCTGCCTCGCAGGATGTCGAGCAGAGTCTCCTTGAGCAAGTAGGCGCGCCCAAGTGGTTGCTCCGGGCGAAGATGACCGATGATGCCCATGTGCTTTTCGGTGGTGTTATCTTGGCGGTGAAGGAGTGCCCACATCGTTCCCTTGATTGCCTTCTTGGCATCGGGATTGTCGGCATTGCGCATGAGTTCACGCCGGACCTCGTTGAGAGCTTCGTTGGCCAACTTGGCAATGTGGAAGTGATCAAAGACGATCTGTGCATTTGGAAGATTTTCCGCTGCCGCCTTTCGGTAGGCAGCCGACATGTCCATGGTGGCAATTTCGATGTGCTCGCAAGCATCAGCACCGATTTCGGTGAAAAATCTCTTGAACACATCAGCACTCTTGCCTTCGGCGACCCAGATTACCCTTCTCTTGTCGTGGTCGGTGACCACCGTCAGGTAGCGGTGTCGCTTGCGGAAGCTGATTTCGTCCACAGCAATGCGGCGCAGACCATCAAAGCGGTTTGGGTCAAGGTTCTCGCTGACGACACGCTCAGCGATTGCTCCTACGGTCACCCACGAAATCCCAGTCAGCCTGGCGACGGCTGTTACGTTTGTTTGCTGCGCCAGCAGGGCGACCACATCCTCAAAGGGCTTGGTAAAGTCACTGCCATGCCTGGCCCAGGGGACCGCCTCGGTCACAACCACATTGCATTTCTTGCACCGTAAACGCCGTATTTCACCCTCCAAGTAAACCTCATGGCCCCAGATGCCCAAGTGTCGCCATCGCCGCTTTCGTTTGGATTCTCGGCCACGCTTGCGCTTGCCACAGTGTGGGCAGGTCAGAAGCTGGAATCGTCGGTGGACACTGAGAATCATCTCGCCGTCTTGAAATTGGGCTCCGGTGACCCGGAGCCCCTGGAGATTGAGGAGCTTGTTGAGTAGGGTGGTGACGCGCACTGATGCGACCTTGCGTAAAACTAAGTCCATTGCGTCGAGAGCGATCAAACATGCTCGACGCAGTCAGTGCGCAATTTCTATGTACGCTTGGCTCAACGCAAACAGCTTTCCCCAGCTCTGTGCCGCAAGCCTCGGTGCCATAAAGGCCAAGCTCGCTCCGCTCGTGGCCTACGGCCAGCCTTGACTGCCCCTACGGCTCACGGCCCTTTCCTTAGATGCCAAACCGCCAGGGCGGCTTGGCACTCTGCCACATCCTCAAAGAGGGCCTACAACCTGTACCGGGAACCCACCGAGTTTCAGATGCAGCTATCCGCGTTCTCCTTTGCGAATACAAGGTCCCCAGACGAAATCAGCACCCGGCATGACCTACACCTCCTTTAGGAGAGGCCAGAATAGCCTCTCAGACCATGGAGCCCTTGAATAGGGAAGGGAGTTGATCGAGTATTGTTTACCCACGCGAATTCCTGATGACCGGTGGCCTATGCCGGAATCAGGGTTGGCTTAAACATTCAGGTTTTCTGTGGAATCCATAGCGGCCTCTTGCTAAGCAAGAGGCCGGGTAAAGGCGCCAAATACAATTAGAAATGATGGAGAGAATGTGATGAAAGCAGCTTTTGTATATGCAATGTTAGGCTTTGTAGCAGCACAGGCAACTGCTCAGAGTCCTATCCACAGATTTGATGGCCTGGTAGGTGGTGGTGGGTTTGGCGCTGTGAGCGATGTCGGCGATGTGGATGGTGATGGCTACCCTGACGTGATGGTGGGCGCCAGCGCAGAAGTTTCCGGGGGTAGTGGCTATGTGCAGGTGTTTTCCGGCAAATGTGGCAATGTTATCTTCACCCTTCCATCAATTCCTTCGGCAGTTCAGGCAGCATTTGGTTGGTCCGTGAGCGGCGTTGGTGATGTAAACGCAGATGGCTACCCAGACATGTTGGTCGGAGCCCCCATCACCCCCACTTTCTTTGGTATGGGGCAAGCAGAATTGTTCTCTGGCATGAATGGTGCTTCGCTCAAAAAGTTTCTGGGCCCTGGGCAAACAGGCGATCGCTTTGGCTTCTCCGTGAGCGGTGCCGGCGATGTGAATAATGATGGCGTGCCGGATATGATGGTTGGGTCCCCGCAATACGACAATGGTTTTATTGTGGATGCAGGCCTAGTGGACGTTTATCTAGTGGTGTGATGCGCTCTGTTGGGGCATTTTCAGTGCAGCGCGTGCGCGACCGACTTTTTCGAGGATCTCGTCGGCGGCCTTGGTCCAAACAATCGGCTTCGGATCGTCGTTGTGGTTATCGATGTAGTCCATGATTGCTTTCTTGAGTTGAGGGACGCTGCGAAACGCGTCGCGCTTCAGGCGTTTTTGATCAAGATTGCGGAAAAACCCCTCCACGATATTGAGCCACGAGCTGCTTGTCGGGATGAAGTGCATGTGGAATCGCGGATGGCGCTTCAGCCACCGCTTAACCTTCTCATGCTTGTGTGTGGCGTAGTTGTCGGCGATGACGTGCAGATCGAGTTCAGCTGGAGTTTGCTCGTCGATCATTCTCAGGAACTTGATCCACTCCTGATGTCGATGTCGCTTCATGCAGGTTGCGATCACTTCGCCGTGACCCAACTCGATCGCGGCGAACAAGGTGGTTGTTCCGTTCCTCTTGTAGTCATGAGTCATCGTGCCGCATCGGCCCTTGACCAGTGGAAGGCTCTTCTGGGTCCGATCGAGAGCCTGAATTGACGTCTTTTCGTCCGCGCTAAAGACGAGTGCATTCTCGGGTGGATTCAGGTAGAGACCTACCACATCGCGCAGCTTCTCTTCGAACCGAGAATCGTTGCTGACCTTGAACGTCTTCACCAAGTGAGGTTTCAGACCGTTGGCCTTCCATGTGCGGTGGACCATCGACTGCGTGATTCCCATCTCCTCTGCAAGGAGTCGCGTGCTCCAGTGTGTCGCGTTCGCGGGGATCTCTTGCGTAGTCATGCGGATGATCTCACTCTCAACTTCCTCGTTCGCACGGGGACGACCTCCCCGAGGAAGGTCCTTCTCTATACCAGTGAGGCGATGCTCGCTGAAGCGGTTTCGCCAACGCCCCACAGTGTGTCGCTTGACCCTCATCTCCTCAGCTATATCCGCATTCGAGTAGCCATCAGCGGCAAGAAGGATCATTCGGGCTCGCTGAGCTTGCCTCACCGAAATTCTCCGACTGCGTGACCAATTCGTCAGGGTGCTTCGCTCGCTCTTGGTAAGTTGAATCTCTACTGCAACGCGCATCGTCTTGCCTCCAACGATACCTACGCACCGCAAGCGTAGGGAGGCTTAATATAAAGGCCTACTAATTCTGCGTCATACCACTAGGCTTTGATGGCACCACTGGGCCACCCCTTGGCACTCTCAAATATTCCTTAGTAAGTGGCAATGCTGGCGATTGGATGGGGCACTCTGTGAGTGATTTTGGAGATATTAATTCCGATGGTTACGACGACTTCATATTTGGCGCCTCAAGAATTGGGGCTGGCAATGGCTTCGTGCGGGTATCCTCTGGCAAAGATGGTAGCACTATTCACACTATCGCATCGCCTAACACTCTCAATAATTGGTTCGGTAGTTCTGTCAGCGGTGTCGATGATATAAACTTAGACTCTTTTCCAGATATTATAGTTGGAGCGCAGATGGCAAATAACGGCGGCAATGCATACTTGTATTCCGGTTTTGATGTCACCTTTCCCTCTACTACCCTGCTGAAAACCTTTCCCCCTCCTTCCAATCCGTCTCGATTTGGTTCCTCGGTGAGCGATGCTGGGGATGTAAACGGCGATGGCATTCCCGACATAGTTATTGGGAGTTCATTAGCTGACTTGGCTCAGGTGTTCTCGGGAGATGATAGTTCGCCCATTAATCCTTATCCTTTACTGTTTACTGTTAATCCTAGTCCCAATCCTAGCAGGCCGTTGAAGAAGGGGTGATTTGGAGATTGTCGATCCCGAGACATCCGTTTTCTGCCCCGGGATTCTTATGGCGGAAAATAATGGCAGTCATTGCGATCCAGCAAGCTGGTTGGGGCCAAACAGATCCACAAAGCTCATATACGCGGCTGAGGAAGCCCTCAAAGCCCCTCTGCAATCCCCTTGGCGTCCCAACTCCAAACAGGCTACGCATGATCGTGCCAAGATTGCGTGCAGCGACATGGACCACGTACCGCTTTTTGACATTCTCGATGCCGCGCAACCAAGTCCGGCGTGCACCGCCTGACCCACAGGTGTGCGCAAAGCTTCTCTCCACTCGTTCACTTCGTAAGCGCTGAAGCTTTTTGGATCGCGATCCTGCAACACGCCGACGGTTTGCTCGATAAGCATCCTGCCACGATTCTGGTTTGTCCGTCCACTTGCGGCGGTTCTGTGACCGCGGCTGTGGTATGTAAGAAAGTATCTCTCTCTCGCTTAGCCATGCCAGGGTTTCAACTTTGTGGTAGCCCTTGTCGGCGACAACTGCCTTGTATTGGTCATCTTGCTCAGCACTGATCAGCACCGCCTGAGCCTCAATGATTCCGTCTTTCAGTGCCTCGCTGTCAGCAGTATCTGCATGGTGGATCGTCGCGGAGACGATGATCTCGGAGTCAGTGTCCAGCGCGTGCTGTGCCTTGTAGGCAAGGTGGGTACGCCCATCCTTCATCTTCGCGATCCTGCTGTCGGGGTCTGAGGGCGACTCCCAGTCCTTGTTCGAGGTCTTCTTCCCACGGCGTTTGCGATCGAATCGCCGTAAGTCCTCCTCCGTTGGGACTTCGGCCCCTTCTTCTTTCGCAAGCTCGCGCACGTAGTCATTCCAGCCCTTGCCAGTATCCTTGCGCACAATGGACTTCATTGCAGCATTGGCTTCCAACGTCGTTGTGTCCACGGCCAGTGCCTTGCCCTTCACCATGCCCTTGGATTTGGCGATCTTGACCACGAATGCAAACACCTCTTCGTGCACTTCTACTGGCAGCCGTTTGCGGATCACGGTCAAGCTGGAGTGATCAGGGGTCATCTCTGTCAGCAAAAGCCCAAGGAATTGCTGGAGCGAGCGGCTGTCACTGCAGCGCCATGCAATCCCACGCTGTGAATCCACACCTTCGAAATAGCCGACCAGCAGCATCCGGAAGTAGACGCCTGGCGGAATTGAAGGGCGGCCGCCTTCCTTGTAGTAGGGCTCGCAAAGCGATTCGACATAGTGATCGAACTTCGCTTCGCTGAGAAGCTCATTCAGCTTCGCGTAAAACGGGTGCCCTGGAGATCGGGGAAGATTGGTCGTCGAGACCAAAAGTGCTTGCTGCTTGTCGCGTCGTTTGCCAAGTGCCATGAAATATCCACCTCCGTGATTGGGATATTATCCCTACGTACGTGGATTGGAGCACGGCTTAACTACTTGGAGTTTTTCAACGGCCTGCTAGCCCTGCACCCCAACAATTCTTTGGTAACTCCGTGAGTTGTGCCGGAGATGTGAACGGCGATGGTTACGACGACATAATTATTGGTGCGCCGGCATGGGACGATCTGTCCGACCCTGGTATTGACGGCACCCATTTCACCTCAGATGATGCTGTGAATACTGGCAGGGTATTTGTGATCTCCGGCACTCCGTTATCTTTGACTGTTGATGTCGATACTATGTCTGTAAGTGCGCCCGGTGTGCAGGTGCAGAACCTGACTATAGATGCTGGAGTGAGTAATGCCTTCGCGAATTACTGGGTTTTCACCAATTTTGCCGTCAGTGGCAACTGTCCTGGGGTGACTGTGGCACCAGGTGTTGTGATCCCCCTGAATTCGGATGTGCTTACTAGTTTTGTGATTAGCCTTACTCAGTTGGGTGGTGGTGCCCCTACATTTAATAACTGGAAAGGTACCTTGAATGGTAGCGGAAAGGCTTTTCCCTTCCTTCAAACTACGGGTCCCGTGCCGGGAGTGGCTATTGGAGATACAATTCACCATGCCGCCTTGATATACACGGCGAATGGTTGTGGTGCAGGTTGCGACATCATGCATATGGCAACCAATTGGGTGCCTACGACAACGGTGCGGTAATTCGGCCGAAGGGCCGTCAAAAATTAATATGGAATGATGGATTCTCGGGGCTACCTCATTGGGGTTGTCTCGGGATTCTCAATCCATAGATCGCAACTTGAGCTTTGGTCGTTGTCAGTGCTGTGGGCTTGTTTGCCCCCTGCCTATCGATCGAATTCGGTAGCTATGCACCTGTGACATAATGAATTATATCACATAAGCATGATCGAATAGGGGGGCGGCTGGTAGCCGGATGCTATAAACCCGCCCAAACGAACGGTGCCATCTATTCGGCCCGGAGGCCTTATTCAACGACCATCCGGCTTTATGGCCGAACGTTTGGAACGAGCTTATAGACTCGGTGTTGGGCGATTCCAGTGTGTGGTGGAAGAATGCCCGACACGCCATTGATGCACAGATCAGTGGGGGGTGTCAAGCGACCTACGATGGTATGCACGTCTGTCCAGCGGCCGATTTTATTAGAAACCCTGTAAGGATTGCGGTGGTCAGTTGAAGTAAAGGAAACGGGGGGAGGGGATTTCACTTTCTACTACACAAAGAAGAACTGTCATGGCATCGATGCATAGACTTCTCACAAAGGCGATTCACAAGCATTTTTCGCCGTTCTACGGCAATTTCCCTACTGGGCGACCGATCGAACTCGGTGATGTTGGAGTTCTGGTTGACCGGAAAATTATCCGAGAAAATAACATCCGCAATATCGATGGTATTAGCGATATCAAGGAACGTTCTGACTCACAAGGCGACCATTATGAGTTTTCCACATCGGGGAGCGTATCTCTCAAGTTCACTACAAAAGGTCAGGTAGATACGAGTGGTGTTGCTGCGTTGAAGGCGAAGGTCGACGTGAGCTTTAGCAAAGAGGACTCAGTATTTATTAATGCTGCAGGGTGTAAGACGGTTTCAATAGAAGACCAGCACAGACTAGGCCGTGAAGTTCTTGCCCTTTGGGAGGCAGATAAGTGGAATCGGAAACATGTGATCGTGACAACGCTCGTTCAGGCAGGGTTGCAAACATTGGTAGTTGCTGGGTCGTCAGGGTCGTCAATCGAGATTGAAGCATCCGCCGACACGATTGAAGATCTAGACCTTGCGGATGCGAGTGTAGGTTTGGCAGTGCGAAACTCTGACAAGTTGGCATTCAAATCTGTCGGCAAGGGCGAACATTTTCCGCTTATTGGGCTCGCTGGTGTTCGCAAGCGTTTTTGGTCGCGGCGGCGCGTTTTCGGGCAGGAGTCGCTCGCTTTGGATATGGCCGAAGGTCCGGTGCCTCCTGTGTTCTCGAATTCTGTCACCGACAAGGTCCATGCGGCTGACGAGTTCTATTTTGGATCCCTTGGGTGATCTGACAAAGAGTGAGCACCAGACTGGTTGAAGACTTTGCTAGGAAAGCCTTTACTTTCGGAAACGCCCTCACAGGATCGTGTCTCGGTTGATTGTTTGTTGCCGGTCGATGATCAGGTTTCGCCTTGTGGGGGGACCTGGTCATCCTTGACTGAGCTATGAGCTGTGACAAAGTGAAGAGATGTCTAGGCAACTCTTCACTTCTGGCATCGCATTGGTTTGCTGATCCGTTAGCCTGCATGCCAGGATAGGGGGCTTCCACAGCAATACGGCACTAAACACAGCACAATGACTGGACCCCGCGATCCCAGAGTTCATGATTTTCTGCGCAGGCTACTGCAGCAGCACCCAGGAATCACTTTGGCCCATGCGCGAGATGCTGCTCAAAGCGAAGATCTAGAGATCGGTAGTTACCACTACTACAAGGCGCTGCGGGATCTGGGTATTGCCCGTAAACGGGGGCGCCCAAAAAAATCAGTGACCAGGGCCAAGGTCAGTCAATCAGTTGCAAACACAGGCCAAGCCATCAGACCGAACCCAGCTTCCATGTTTGACATATCTGACAGCGTCGAAGGCCTGCAGCATGCCCTCGATCAAGCCCGTATTACACACAGAGAGTGTCATCGATACCGGGCGGCCCTGGAGAGGGTGTTGGCGGAAATTCACCGTGTCTTAGACTGATACCAGGCCTTGGGTTCGATCATTCCATGAATGCCGGTCCCTGTGATGGCTTCCTCAATCGTCCCCGTTGTCGACTTTGCCTGTGCTGCCGGCGTCCTCCTTCACAGGTGGCGGAATTGAACCTAGCCTGATCGTTGCATGGACGCTCGTTCTCCCAAGGGCCCGTGTGGCCCTTCGCTTTGCTCGGGCTGGCCCGCGCCAAACCCTTGGTCGTTCTCACTCAAGCCATGCTTTCTCCCAGGCAGTTCAACCGCCAACAGAAGGAGATAGGCATGGGCATGGACATATACGGTCAAAACGGAAACTACTTTCGAGCAAACATCTGGAGTTGGAGGGCGATCTGTTATGCGTTGGACCTTGCAGGCTTCGATGTGCCGGCAAGCTGGGGCTCCAACGATGGTGCGGGATTGACCTCTCCACGCGAATGCAACCAGCTCGCAGATACACTTGAGTCATTCATTTGCGCGTGGGATGGGGACGTGCTCATTCTTGAGTGCGATAGAATCCGTGTCAGCAAGGCAGGCGTTATCGTTGATCCAGGTACACCAGGTTCTCTCTCTCCCTATCAAGCCACGCGTGAGCATCTGCAAGAGTTCGTTGATTTCTTGCGCGACTGCGAAGGCTTCGCTATCCGCTAGTGGATGGCATTTGTGGCTCCTCAGTCAGTCACTTTGGGGGTGGGGGAGAGGCTCCAGCCCGATCAGATCTCGGGCGGCGGCATCCTTTACACGTGCATTCAACAGCGGTTCGAGTTTGGCGGCGAGTTCATAGTTTTCGGTCAGCTCTTCGGCTAGCGCACGACCAAGGATCGTAAAGCACGCAGTTTCAGTTTCTTCATCCATCACACACCAATTCCACAGATAGGCGGGGGAGTCAAGCGACCATCGAATTTAGCTTGGTGCGATGGAGAGTCGGAGACCGGAAGCGTGTAGCACCTTGTTGAGTGTTTCCAACTGAGGATTTCCCTTCTTGGACAGCGATCTGTAAAGAGCTTCCCGAGCTAGGTTGGTTTTTCGGGATAGATCGGTCATGCCGCCAACGCGTGCAATGGCAACCTGTTTCAGGGCTTCCTTGAACATCTCGACATCACCATCTTCGAGGATCTCCTCAAGATATAGAGCTGCGACTTTTGGGTCTTTCAGCAACTTTTGGCTTGTCTCGTTGAACGATTTGCTTGGTTTCATGAGTCACTCCTTCGTTTCGTGTAATCATCCAACCGGCTTTGAGCCTGTTCGATGGCTTTCTCCTGGTCAGATTTTTCGGCCCCGACCAGGAGCAAGATAATCTTGTTCTCGACAACGCTGTAGAAAATGCGGTAGCCAGGCCCGTAGTGCTCTCGCATCTCGCAGATTCCCTTGGCGCCTTTTATGTTTTTCCAATCTCCAAAGTTGCCGAACGTGGCGCGCGTGAGCCGTGCCTGGATTTTGGCTTGCGCACGCTTGTCCTTCAGTTTCAGCAGCCACTGACTGAATGGGCTCTTCCCATTCGTCGTCACGTACTCTTCGATTTCATAGATCGGCTGCATTCTAAAACAACTGTAACCTATAAGATACACGCTGTCAAGACCTTTATCTGTAGATAGTTGTGTCCCCCACTTTGGAATACTGTATCACATAACTACTTTTATGTGATGTAGTTAGAGAGTTTGCGGCGTCGACTAGAGAGCTGGGTGGTTTAGAGTCTTCTGAAGACTTGCAGTAGCGTGTGCTCTGTATATGCTATAGTAAATGCAGATCTTCACAGGGCACGAAGTATGCGGCATTCGAAAGGCTCTTGGGCTCCAGGTTCCGCAGTTCGCTGCGGTGCTGGGGGTTCACGCAACCACAGTGCAGCGGTGGGAGGGCAAAGGAGCTTGCAAAGTGTCTATTGAAGGTATTCCACATTCAGTTCTTCTTGCTCTTAGACAGCGTGTTGGAGCTCGCCAAGCGGGACCCGCCGCGCGCGAGGCGGGTAAGCAGATTTCAGATGCTCTTGTGCTTGGCGGCGTGCTCCTGGCACTCGGGCTTCTCATTAAGTACGCACGCGGAAAGGAATGATTTAACCATGACAACCCAAGCAAGGTTTTACTCGACAATAGGGGGGCTTGTAGCGGCGGAGTTCATTCGCCGCCTTCCTCAGCGGGAGCAGATCGCCGGCGGATTGCTCGTTGCGTTCATCGGCCACGCTGTGACAGTGGACATGGCGGGGAATCCTGCGGGGAGGCGCTTCTTACACGCGCTCGCAAAGAGAGCGCGTTTCTTGGCGTGAGCCGACAGCTGACTCAATGCGCCTCAATAATTCACAAATAACTGGATGATGAGATGAATCTGTATGATTTACATCTGCGGTTCTTGAGCAAGAGCTTTGTATTTCGCGAGGGGTCTGATGAGGCCCTTTATGCCTTGTCGAAGGCCGTGCAAAGTGGCATCGATGCGATCCAACAGGCAGAAGAGACGGGGTTTGAAGACTACTATGAGGCGGTTGTAGATACGCAATGCGAAACCGTCGAGAACCTCCTTGGAACTGCATTCGTCACGAGTCAGGTCCACATTACCGCTGTCGTGTCGGCTATCACGAAGTTGCACAAGTGTGCCGGGCGCGATAAGCATGCTCTCCGCGCAACTTCTGGTAAGAAGCCCGGTATCCTTAGCTTCGGGGACTCTTATGTTGCGGGGACCGGTGTAACGCCGGTAGCTGCTATCGATGCCTTTGCGAACTACTTCAAACACCGCGATGAGTGGGGGGCTGACTGGTCGAAGCTCGACAATCGAAGCTGTTCCACGGCCAATGTCATCGAGAAGCTTGGAGCATGCAGTGGCAACAGCGGCAATATGCGGACAGGGGCGGAGGCTCTTGGGAACCCAAGCTATACGCAACTTACACTTTTCGTGAAGACCATTGATTTGTGGCGCAGCTCGCTCGAATTCGCTTATCGCGCCGAGCTTGCGACCCTGGGCCTCGTTGCTATCTGACCGTTCAGAATCTCTCTACTCTGGAATTATCAGTAACTCACCTTGAAGGTAGTGGTCGCTACTTGGCGTTCAAAGTGTCTCGAGCCTGAACGATGTAACTAATAGGATGCTCCCGCTTCGTCTCCCGGAGAGCATAACAATCCTTCGCAACACGAAGCGATAGCTTGCCGATCAGAATAGCGGAGGCGCTGACGGCGGCGGCCGTCAAGGGTACCCCAAGCAAAAGAGCTGTGGCTGTTGTTGCAGATGCGGCAATCGCACTGTCTTGATCAAAAATCGTGGTGAGAGAGCCAGTCAACAGTTTGAATCCGTGCTTTGCGCATGCGGATTGGTAGCTATCAACTTCAGCCAACACCCGATCTTCAATGTAGTCCTTGCTCTTCCCCTCGAGCTCATCGTGCATGAATACGCAGAGCCGTCGGCAAGCTCGCACAGACTCATTGTCCTCGCGGAAATCCTTTACTTGATCCCATTTTGCGTTGCTGGTATCGACCACCGGCAGTCCGGACAAAACGATAGCTGGATCAGGCGTATCGCTGGAAGTAGCGAAGGCATCATCAAGATCTGAGACGAAGACCGTATTTTTGACCTCGTAACGGCGGAGAAATTCGTCGAGCTGGTTGAGGATGCCGCCGGTGTTGTTTTGATAGTTTTGCTCGAGTTGCTGTTGAGTGGACCCGTCCATCTTTGGAAACAGTACCGGTGTATCGGTGTGGTTCCTTGGGTCGGTTGCTTTGATGACATGAAATCGATCATCGACTTTGCCGGTGGAGTTCCCCGCCATCACATGCGCATGAGTCATGAGGCCAAAGTGAGCACTCGCATCATGATCATGTCGAATCTCGTCGGGCCAGAACGGGTGCCGAGGCGCAGCGTCGAAACCAAGATAGATGTGCAACACGTGGTCAAAATAGAGCGCGGCTCGTTTGGCACTCTCCGGGCTCCCCAAACAGATGGCGGTCTTTTTTATCACGGTGTTGGCTCTGTCGGCGTTGTACTGGGGCAAGCTCAAGCCCCGAGACCGCTACAAATGGTTAGATTGAGAATTCATTTTTGAGGCCCCCCAAATCCAGGAGATGGTGTCGATCTGCCTTTGGTCTAAGCAGGGCGCCTCCGGGTATCCCCAGCTAGTAGTTCGCGAAGAAGCTGGCGGACTCCTACGGGTTGTGGTCGCGACGGCCGTAGAATTTGGTGGTGGAGGGGCGAGTGCGTTTTTCAATAACTCACCTTGAAGGTGGGGGAGTCCTCCGGCTTAGACCTTCGACGGTCGTAAAGCCTGGTGGTGCTGATGTTGGCATGTCCGAGCCACATCTGCACAAAGGCGATGTCAGCTGAATGCTCCAATGCGTTGGTGGCGGCCGTGGCCCGCAGCGCATGGAGACATAATCCGTCAACATGGACGCCGGCGGCCGATGCGTAGCGCTTGACCATCTTGTAGATGCCGTCTCCTGTGATGGCTTCCTCCAGCGTTCCGGTGCGATTGTTGCGGACAGGACGGAAAAGGGGGGACTTGCGCTCTTCTGCGTGCCCCGCCATCCCCAGATAGAGCGAGACCGCTTCCAGGGCTACCGGATGAACTGGCACGTAGCGCGTTTTTGATCCTTTGCCCTCAACACGGAAGTGCATCACGCCGCGGCGCTCGGCCAGGCTGCCGACGCTCAGCGTTGACAGCTCGGTACGCCGCAGCGCGTGAAACAGGTAGACCGCAAGGATGGCCCGGTCGCGCACTGCCTTGAGCGTGTCGCCTTTTGGCGCCTGCAGGAGCTTCTTGGCTTGCTTGTCCGAGAGTGCCGGCGTTTTGCCTTCATTGCTGTCTGCAGGTGGGCGTTTGACCCCGGAGACGGGGTTATGCTCAACAGCGTTCTCATTGCACAGATAATCGAAGAGCGAGGAGACGGCCGCGAGCTTGCGCCGGAGCGTTGCCGGCGCCAGGTCCTGAGCTTCCAGATGGCTGCGCCAGGCGATGATATGCGCCCTTGTGACCTCACGGAGCTCGTCAGGCCTTTCGATCCCGCAGAACGCAATGAAGGCCTCCACATCGTTCTTGTAGGCACGCTTGGTATTGGGGTTGTCGATGTTGGCCAGCCAGACAAGAGCAGCTGGTACATCAGCCAGGTGCTGGAATTGTTCGGCCGAAAGAAGCCGCCCTGGCTCATCCCGAATCGTGATATCTGTTGTTTTAGTCTCGTCGTTCATGTGGTCCCCACCGGCTGCTTTCACTATTGATAATGTATTTTATCACGAATAGTAAATCGGTGCTATGGGAGTCTCAGAAATCACTTACGTACTCAAGATCCTTGCCAGATTTCAATTCGGTTGACAGGAATGCCGATCACGCGTATGCTATACTAGATGACAACCAGTTGGAGAAATGCTATGGAATCAATCGGCTCCTTTGATGCCAAGACTCGCTTGAGCGAACTGCTCGAACGAGCAGCCAAGGGCGAGGTCTTCGAGATCACGAAACATGGGCGGCCCTTAGCACGCCTAGTGCCTTGTGAGGTAATCGATCCCGCAAGTATCGCGCGTGCGGTGGAGCGCTTGAAGCACTTTCACGAAGGCAAACCCGCGGTGACCCGTGAAGAGCTTTTGGACTCTATTCACGAAGGGCACCGGGTCTGATATGGCGATCATTCCCGACTGCTCCTCGATCCTTTGCCTTGCATTCAAAGGTGAAGATATTGTCTACGGTACATCTGTCCTTGAGGAAATTCAAAAGGACGGAGGCATCGTGCCGCCAATCTTTTGGTATGAGATTCGCAATGGGTTGATTTCAAACGAACGATGTATTCCGGCGAGGATTACGGTGGCCGATAGCAATGCTTTTCTCGGCTTGTTATCTCAGCTCCCGATCGTAATCGATCCCCTCCCTTCCGATGCAGCTGTCATGGAGATCGCTCGTGCACATGACCTCACATCTTACGATGCATCCTATGTGGAGCTCGCACTGCGTACAGGGTTTCCCCTTGCTAGTTTTGATAGAAAAATGAAAAAGGCATCCCGGGCCGTCGGCGTCTCTGTTTGGCCTGCAGAATGCTAAACCCATAGCCTCCAAGCGAAGATTTCCTAACCGCAACTACGAACTACTATGCCAAACTTCAACCCGCTGCAACGGTACATGCGCACTCTGCATCCTCCCATAGCTGGTCAAGGAGCCTCTATCGGACTCCCTATCGATGGAATAAGCGGTCCTGCCCAATTGCAATGGCTCATGAATGCAGGAGAAGAATCCGGCCATTGGGTTATCACAAGACGGCCTATGGGTCGGTTTGTCTACAAACTGACAGATGAAGGCGCCGCCTTACTATCTCAAGAACCATCCTCGTGAGCGGTGCTGCAGGATTTCCATTGGAGTGTCGGCGATTGCTGGGGGCACTCCGGGATGGAGATGAAATTTCCGAGCCCGCGCTCTATCCCGGTTCACTTGCTCAGAGTGATTACTCAATTCTCTTCACGAGTAACGCGGAGGAGTTGGTCAAGGGGGCGATGAGAACCGACTTTGTGGTCCCCGGAGCGCTCTACATGATCCGTCACGGCATGGAGCTATGGCTGAAGTGCGTCATCTCTAACCGTTACTTAGACCACCTCCTTAAAGTTCTCATACGCAGCAAGTTGAACTTCACGGAACTATGTGGCCATGAGGTTATGGCCGCAGGCCGATCGAAGAGAGATCAGAAAGCCAATCGGTCGTTGTTCAAGAATGCACTTTGTATCATGAGGAATGTTCTCCTTGACAACTTGGCTTTTCCAGAATGTCGAAGAAGGCGGCTAGAGGAGCGGTACGCAGACCAGGCTTTGGATTATCTGCGCGAGAACCCAGGAACCCCAAGGCAACGTATAGGGAATTTGTTTGTCCCCGTGATCGGTGGTCACGACTTGATGGATCTATGGGAGATCGCCGAGTGTGCAGTTGATGGCTTATATGTTGGGGCGCGACAACATGAACGGGATGTCGGTGACGGCCCACCTCTTGATCTCGAACATCTCAGGGAACTCTGTGTTCTACTCCATCATTTTGACCCCGATGGCGACGCACTCAGATACCCATTTTCAATTCGGGGAAACTGGCACACACATGAGATCCGCTTGAGCATGAGTGCTATAGGCAAGTTGGCCAGTGATCTAACAGCGTCTACAATGTGCTTTGCGGGTTACCGAAGTGATGTCTACGTCCACACCACCGTAGAGGATCCAGAAGGGTGGCTCTACACTGGTTATGACATTTGAGAAAGTAATCATTCATTAACCTTCACCTCGTTTGCCAGCTCACTCTGGGGAAAATGTCGTGTCGGTTGCGTTGATGACCTTCACATGTGGGCTCACATCCGTATTGCCTGCAATCGTCCTCACACCTTTGCTGACTATCCCGTGTACGAGCAATGTGCCACCACGGTTGATGGCCTCGCCTACAACCGTACCGGCGACTAAAGCATGTCCATCAGTTTCAACGATCAGATTGCCTGTGCACATGCCCAACAGATTGAGTTCTCCACCGGAGGTTACCGAAATGTCTCCGGACACTTTTCCTGCAAACCACATTTTCCGATCGACCAGTAGGTCGCCAGAAACATCATGTTTCTCAATTTTGATCTGCATGTGGAGCATAGTACGGTAGGTGTCAAGGTAGTTGTCGCCTGAAATGTATTCATCATGCTGCCTCCGCAGCTGCATGATGGGTGTTCGGGTTGAGCCTGACAGTTTCGATGCGCGACCAATCCCGCACGTTTCCTGACCAGCGCTCTGGATTTCGTGCACGGGCTTTTTCATACACTTCCCGGCGTTTTGCCAGGATGACAATGTCTTCCCCCGCATGGCGTTGAGCAGGGGTTACAAACTTGATGCCGCTATGCCGATGCTCGTGCCGATACCACTGGACAAACGCCACCAGCCAGGTCCTCGCATGCTCCAACGATTCAAATGGTCGGGCAGGATACTCTGGACGGTATTTGGCTGTTTTGAAGAGGGACTCTGAGTAGGGATTGTCGTCACAGACACCAGGCCGGCTAAATGAAGCCATGACGCCGAGTTCTTCAAGCTTTGCCAGCATAGTGCTGCCCTTCATTGGACCACCGTTATCGGAGTGAAGAGCCAAGCTGTCAGGATCCACTCCCTGCGCATCACAAGCCGATTGGATCAAGGCTGCCGCCAATACCTGGCATTCTTCCTCATAGATGGCTTCGCCCATGATGTCTCGGCTGAAGACATCGATGATCGTGTACAGGTAGTAAAACTTCCCGCGGATCGGGCCAGGCAAGTAACTGATGTCCCAGCTCCATACTTGGTTGGGTGCTGTTGCCACCAGTTCGCGGGGATGGTGATGTGTTGCTGGCTTGGCAGCAGCGCGATGCTTGAGCTGCTTTTCCTCGCGCAAGATTCGATACATCGTGGATTCAGATGCCAGATAGATTCCTTGATCGGCCAGCCTCGGCACGATCTGACTGGGAGAAAGGTCGCGATACTCTGGAGAGTTGAGGATTTGCAGGATCATACTTCGCTCAGCAGAGCTGATCTTGTTGCCGACCACGCTCTTTGGGCCAGCTCGCCGATCTTCACCGATGCCCTGCCGCTTCCAGCGTTGTAGTGTCCTTGAATCTACGCCAAGGGTCCCACACGCCTTGTGCAGCCGGGCACCGTTGTTGATGGCTTCTGTGACCAATCCTAAAATCAGGTCTCGCTGCTCGTGGGTGTGTCGCTGTCCTCGTCCCCCCAGATCTCTTGGACTTTTTTTTGGAGCACCAGCAAAGCTGCAGCCTCGGCCAAGGCCTTGTCCTTGCGGCGGATCTTCTTTTCCAGTGCTTTGATCTTCTTCGCATCCGGCGAAGCACCATGTCGCTTGGCCTTCTTGGGGTTGCTGAAAGCGGATTGTGCCGCCTCCATGACTAGTTTGCGCCAGTTTTCGAGCTCGACAGAGTGCAGTCCCTTTGACCTCAAAAACTCTCCCAGATCCTCCTCGGCCACTTTCATGGCCTCCATAACGACCTGCACCTTCTCTTCTGGGGTCCACTGACGTGGACTTTTCGATCCCTTCTCGGGCTTGCCTCCTGTACCGCTCATCAAGGAAACGGTACGTGCTTCCCTTACCCAACGCCAGAGGGTCGATTGGGCAACTCCAACCTCTGCTGCCAAATCCGGCGCAGTTATCCGAGAAGGACCAGTGTCGGTCATTCGCTGGACCATGCGCACTTTGAAACCATTGCTGTAAACCAAGAATCATCACTCCACCGCCCCACTGGATAACTTGTGGAAAACTCGCCCCCCATGGGGGGCGTTCACCCTGCGGGTGAACTTGTTGGATCGAGCCCAACCAAAGCAAGCTTTGGTCGGGTCCCCTCGATCCTCAGAGGCGACATCTATCCTGACACCGGGGGGGAGCATGGTATCCAGGAAGGGCAGAGGCTGAATGAGCAGCAGAACCAGGACTTCTTCGAAAGATTAGCCAGGCTGCGGGAGGACAATGAGAGCCAGCAGCTACTGCAAAAAGAGCGCCGAGCTCAGTCGAAGATCGTCCTGAAGTATAAAATACCCGACGACCGATACGGCTATGTGTGGGTTTACCTTCGATCACCCGCAGGCCCGACGATCATGGAAGCCGATGCCCAGCGTTCCCAGCAGTAGGGCGTCGAGGCCTGGGGGCGGTTGGCAGCAGGGCGCTGTCTTCTCAGTGCCCGATGCCCGACCGCCCGGTTTTTCTGCTGATGTCAGGGATACCGAGGATGCGATACGGAGTGCCAGGTCCCGGTATGCATGCGGCTGGCCCGAATCCTGCTGCCTCCTCTCATACTAAATCTTGTGGGGGTCAGCCCCAACGGCTACATTCCCAGCCATTCGCCGGTCCATCTTGGTTAGGAGGATCGACATCAGGTTTTGCAGCGGCGGTTGAACGGGAGGCTCCAAATGGGCACGTATCCAGCTTCTATCCAGAAGCGAACAGGTCTGCGGTATGGCTGGGCTCTGCCCCTGTTACCGGTGGCGATGGTCGTGTTCCTGCTTTCCGCCTTGTCGTACTACAAGGTGTTCATGGCGGCTGGCGCTCCAGGAGTGGGTCTGTTCCAGTCCCTGGTGGTGGGCATCTACGACTTCTTTGGCTTTGCCCCCGCCTTTGTCTGGTGCCTGCTGGTGCTGGTCTGGAGTTCCATTTGGTTCATTACCGGCAGTCTGGACCGACCGGGCAAGCGCCTCGGGCGGGTCACCGCCCTGGCTCTCAGTCTGGCTCTGGTGGTCAACCTGGGACAGGGCGGCGCAGTCTCTGGCAGCCTGGGAGACTTCTTCGCCAACAGCCTGGAAAGCGTCATTGGTCTGGGCCTGAGTACCTTGCTGGCCTCGGTGCTGGCCTTGGCTGCCCTGCTGCTGGCCACCGACTTCTTCTTCTACCGCTACTTCGACTCTCTGGGCCGCAATCCCATGCTGGCCGGCGCTGGAGCTTCCGTGGAAGTGGAAACCGAGGCGGTGGCGGAACTGCGGCGCCTGCGCTTCCCCGAGGAGGAAAGCGAGTTTGTCCCAGCGGAGGAGGCTGCTCCCGAGCCCCGGCTGATCCTGGACGACGAGCCCCTGGAGAGCATTCCACTTCCCGACCATGTGGAGGAGGAGCCAGTGGAGGCAGTCGCCGAAGAGATCCCCGAAGAGGCTGAGGTCGTGGCCGAGTCCGAGGAATGGGCGGAAGAAGAGGCTGAGGAAGACGAAGCCGAAGAAGACGACGAAGAGGCTGACGAAGAAGAAGAGGCAGAAGAAGACGCGGAGGAGGAGGAAGACGAAGACTCCTGGTATGACGACGACGAGGAAGAAGAGACCGACGAGGAAGAGGGCGAAGACGGCGAAGTCCTGGAGTACGAAGAGGACGAGGAGCTAGAGGAAGAGGAGACGGACGAAGAGGAAGCCGACGAATCCGACGAAGCCACCGAGGCGGAAGAGGCGGAAGAGGCCGAAGAGGCCGAAGAGCCCGTCGAAGCCGAATTCGAAGAGGTGGAGATCATCACCGATGCGGTAGAAATTCCCCGCATCAGCCAGGAGGAGTGGGACCGCCAGCAGCAGGGGCGCCTGTTCCCCAGCCAGGCCCAGGACCCGGAACTCATGGCCGAGGCCAAGGAGCTCATGCTGTCCACCGGCCGCGCCAGCGCCACCTTCCTGCAGCGTCGCCTGCGGGTGGATTATGACGAGGCCATCGAGCTCCTGGACAAGTTCCGCAAGCAGGGCCTGGTGGATGGAGAAATCGGCGAGCCCTCCGGCCACATCCTGGTGGATCAGGGCGACTAGCCGCTGCCTGTCGCCAGGTTTTTTTGGCCCGGCGCAAAATTTAGCCGCCCTGACCGAGGCCGGGCCAGCCCCCAAGGGCCTGCCTGCCGCTGCATTTCACAGGTTGTCCACATGGCTTCCAGAAGGCCAACTCTTGCCTCCCAGCTGGGCCGGTCGTTAAGGTCAGCGGCCAACTTGGAGTTACGGCTTCCCGCAGCCTGATGGGGTTCGTAACATTCAGCAACGGTAGTCTAAGCAAAAACCTAAGGGCCCATGGGAGGGGCAAACAGGGTGGTTGACTTCCAACCTCAATCTGAAAATCGCGGTGTCCCCTGCAATGTGGAGGCGGAGCGCTCTGTACTGGGCGCCCTGCTCCTGCACCCGGATTCGGTGGGCGATGTGGGGCAGATCCTCAGAGCCGAGGACTTCTACCAACCCAAGCATCGCCTGGTCTACGAAGCCATCCTGAAGGCTTCCGATGCCCACTCCCTGAGTGACCTCATCGTCGTGGAGGAAACCCTGACCCGGCTGGGTCAGCTTGAGGAGGCGGGTGGCAAGGACCATCTTTTGGACCTGGCTGGTGCTGTGGTTTCTGCCGCCGGCGTGAATTACCACGCCGAGATCGTGCGCGAGAAGGCCATCCAGCGGCAACTGCTGGAGACCTGCCTGGACATTTCTCGCCTGGCCTATGAGAACGCTGCCGAGGCCAAGGATTTGTTGGATGAAGCAGAGCGCCGGATCTTTGAGATCGCCCGGGTCAGCATGTCCACCGAGATCAAGGACATCTCTTCCATCCTGCAAGAGACCTTCAGTCGCATCGAGATGCTGCGGGATCGTCAAGGCCGTCTCACTGGAGTGACCACCGGTTATGTGGACCTGGATGACATTACCTCTGGGCTGCAGCCAGGTGAACTCATCATTGTCGCTGCCCGGCCTTCCATGGGTAAGACATCCTTTGCTCTGAACATCACCGAGCGGGCGTCGCAGAAGAAATGTGGCGTGGCCCTGTTCTCCCTGGAAATGTCCAGCCAGCAGGTCATTCAAAACATGCTATGTGCCCGATCCCAGGTGGATGGCCAGGCCATGCGCAAGGGTCGCATCACCGATGCACAGATGCTGCGGTTGCAGGATGAAGCGGCCTTGCTGTACGAGGCGCCCATTTTTGTGGACGATTCGGCAGGCTTGACCGCGACCAGCCTGCGGGCCAAATGCCGTCGCTTGAAGCAGAAGCATGACATCCAGATGATTGTCATCGACTACCTGCAGCTGATGACCGCTGGTGGACGGGTGGAAAGTCGACAACAGGAAATCGCCACCATTTCACGTTCTCTGAAGAGCCTGGCCCGCGAACTCAAGGTGCCAGTCATTGCCCTGTCGCAGCTCAATCGTGACGTTGAAAATCGTGACGATCATCGGCCACGCATGAGTGACTTGCGTGAGTCGGGTGCCATCGAGCAGGATGCGGATGTCATCATGCTTTTGCATCGCGAGGAGTACTACAAGCAGACTGAGGAGAACGCCGGCCTGGCGCAGATTATTCTAGCCAAGCAGCGCAATGGACCCACCGGTGAAGTGACCCTGCGCTTCTTCCGGCAGTTCATGCGCTTTGAAAACTTTCAGCGCCGCTCAGAGCCGATTTCGTGACGCTGGGCCTACTGCGGCTGGGCCTACTGCGGCTGGAGCTACCGTGGCTGGGGCTTCTGTTACTGACTCTGCTTTGCCTGGGGTCCTTGGCGGCACAGGAGAAGGCGGTCCCTGGGAAGACGATCCCTGAGCAGCAGAGCACCGAGCCCTGGGGCAAGACGGTTCAGGCCATTGAGATCATTCCACCCACGGTGGAGCAGTCTACCATCCGTGCCTATCTGAAAACCCAGGTGGGCAAGCCTCTGCGCAAGGCCAACATTGAGGAGGACCTGACGGTTCTCTGGAACAACCTGGAAATCCGCGCTCGCGCCGAATACGTGCCGGTGAAAGATGGTGTGCAGGTGTTCCTCTACGTCCTGGAAGAAGCGCCGCACTTTGATCGAGTGGAGATCAAGGGCAACAAGAACATGACCCGGGATGAGGTGCGGACTCTGCTGGGCTTGAGTTCCCAGGCTGTGGTCAGCTCCATCACTGCTGAGCGCTACCGTCTGATCCTGCGCGAACGCTACAAGCGCGATGGCTTTTATTTTGTGCACATCAAGATCAAGGCGGATGAGGAAGCCAGTGTCTTGACCTTCTTCATTGATGAAGGGCCCAAGGTGAGCGTGGAGAGCGTCAAGTTTCGCGGCAACAAGTCCTTTCCGGCCAGTAAAGCCTTCTTTGGCGCTGGTCTCATCGAAGGCGCCAAGCTGGAAGGTCGCCCAAGGGTCTACTTCAACGGCGAGCCTTATTCCGATGTGGCCATCGAAGATGACGTAGAGAAGCTGCGCATTTTCTATCGGCAGAATGGATATCTGGATGCCCGGGTGCAGATGGAGGAGAGGGCCTTCAGCGAAGATCGCAGCAAGGTCTACCTGACCTATCGCGTCATCGAAGGCGAGCGCTACCGCGTGTCTGCGGTTGAGCTGGTGCAGCAGCGCAGTGAGAATCAGCAGGATATGCGACCGCCACTCTACTCCCATGCAGAGGTGTTTGATTCCATCGAGCTGAAACCCGGCAGCTTCTACAACGCCAGGGATGTGCGGCGTGACATGGCCGCCTTGGAGAATTTCTACGGCAAACGTGGTCATGCCACTCGCGGCAGATTTGGCATGGTTCTGCCCAAGGCTCTGCTGCAAGTGTTAGAGCCGAGCCTGGTCTTCGATCTGGAGAAGTCCGAGTTGAAGGTGGTCTACACGGTGGTGGAGGGCACGCCCAAGCAGATCCGAGAGGTGCGCATCAAGGGTAACACCTACACCCAGGACCGGGTGATCCGGCGGGACATCAAGCTGTTTCCCGGTGATCGCTTGGATATCTCCCTGCTGGATCGTTCGCGGCGCTTGCTGGACTCGCGCCGTTACTTCCAGGACCCGCGCAGTCTTTCTGGTGTGCGGATGGAGCTGAAGCCAGTGGAGGCGGATCCGGACCAGGTGGACCTGGATGTGACGGTGCAGGAAGGTGAAACCGGCTCGTTCATCTGGGGCGCTGGCGTCAGTACTGCAAGTGGTGTGCAGGGCAACATCATCTACAACAAACGCAACTTTGATCTGTTCAAGCTGCCTAGCTCCTGGAATCCAATCACCATCTTCTCGGAGATTATCGATTCCAAGGCCTTCCATGGCGGCGGCCAGGAATTGGACATGATCGTTTCGCCAGGAACCGAGATTAGCACCGGCCGGATTACCTGGAGTGATCCGGACTTGTTTCGCGAGCACGTGGATACCATTGGTGGGCGGGTGTCCGCCTTTCGCCAATTCCGTCGCTGGGAAACCTTTCGCAGTGATGCCATTGGCGGCTCTGTGGGTTTGAGTCGCATTGTGGATGAAAACATGCAGGTGCGGGCCACCCTGCGCCACGAGACCATTGAGTTGGAGGAGTTGGAGTTCAACGCTCCCACCATCATTTTTGAAAACGAAGGCAGCACGGAAATCCGCTCCCTGGAACTCAGCCTGTTCCTCTCAGATCTGGATGACCGACTGTCTCCGCGTGAGGGCTATCGGATTCGCGCCTATGCTGAGCTGGTGGGTGGACCCTTTGGTGGCGGCCAGAACTACTTCAAGTTGGGGACTTCGGCGGAGGGCTTGTTGCCCATCTATGAGGATTCCCTGCAGCGCAAGCATGTGTTGTTCAGCAAGTTCCAAGTGGACTATGCGGATACCTACAGCTCCACCAAGGATGTCTTTCCCACCGAGCGCTTCTACATGGGTGGTAGCAACCTGCGTGGCTTTGATCAGCGCTTTGTTGGACCCTCCCAGTTTGACAACCCGATCGGTGGTCAAGTGCGGGTGTTGGGCTCCCTGGAGTATCAATTTCCCATGGTTTCAACCCGTCTGGAAAGGCACCTCCGGGAGACCGAAATCTTGCGCGGGGTTTTGTTTACCGACTTTGGTATGCTCGGTTTGGACCTGGATGACGACTCCTTCACCCAACCCCGGGTGAGTGTGGGGTTCGGCGTCCGCATCCACATCCCAGTCCTGGAAGTTCCCGTGCAATTGGATTTGGGCTGGCCTATCGTGGCGGAGCAAACTGACCGGGAACGGCAGCTGTTCCTGCAGTTTAGAAGATTCTAAGCGGCATTTTCATTCCCTCATCAACCCCACTGCCATGCCCTCGATTTCTGTTGGCCAAAAGAAGCTCTCTCTGGAACAACTGGTCTCTCTCTCCAAGCACGGCACCAAGTTGAGCCTGGCCACTGTTACCAAGCAAAAGATCCAGAAGTCGCGCAAGGTAGTGGAGCAGGCCATGGCCTCGGGGCAGACCGTATATGGGGTGAACACGGGCTTTGGCAAGTTGTCCGGCGTGACCATTGAAGCGGATCGCTTGGGTGCCCTGCAGCGCAATCTGATCCTGAGCCATGCTACCGGTGTTGGCGATTTGTTGCCGCCGCAGGTTTGTCGCCTGGCCTTTGCCCTGCGTATTCACAATCTTGCCCGGGGCTTTTCCGGTGTGCGCCTGAAGATGCTGCAGAACATGCTGCGCCTGATCAATGCGGACATGATTCCTGCCATCCCTTCCCAGGGTTCGGTGGGAGCGTCCGGTGATCTTGCTCCCCTGGCACACATGGCCCTGCCGCTCCTGGGTTATGGCCATGTCTACAATGGCAGTGCCGGCAATAAGCTGATGCAGGGCGCAGCAGCCCTGCGCAAGTTGGGCCTCAAGCCTCTGGACCTTGCCGCCAAGGAAGGCCTGGCCTTGATCAATGGCACCCAGATCATGACTGCCATCGGGCTGCTGACCTTGGACCGGGCCATCAACCTGAATCTGGTGAGTGACATGGCCTGCGCCATGACCGTAGAAGCCCTGCGTGCTTCGGAAAAACCATTTGCCGCCGATGTGCACGAACTGCGGGCGCATCCTGGACAGATGCAAACCGCAGCCAACCTGCGGGCTCTGTTGCGGTCATCCAAGATCATGCCCAGTCATGCCAACTGCGATAAGGTGCAAGACGCCTACTCCCTTCGTTGTGCGCCGCAGGTGCATGGAGCGGCCAAGGATGCCGTCAACTATGTAAGTCAGGTGTTGCTTACTGAAGCTTCCTCCGTCACCGACAATCCTTTGGTGTTCCCTGATGGCGAAGTGATTTCCGCTGGCAACTTCCACGGCCAGCCGGTGAGTCAGGCCATGGACTTCCTGGCCATCAGCATGTGCACCCTGGCCAACATCAGTGAGCGTCGGGTGGAAAACCTGGTCAATCCGGACATCTCGGGCTTGCCACCCTTCTTGGCCCATGAACCTGGAATTGAAAGTGGCTTCATGATCCCGCAGGTGGTGGCGGCGGCCTTGGCTTCGGAAAACAAGACTCTGGCTCATCCTGCCTCCGTCGACACCATTCCTACCTCCGCCAATCGGGAAGACCATGTTTCTATGGGAGTGACGGCGGCGCGGCATGCCCATCAGGTGTTGTTGAACACGGAAAAAGTGCTGGGCATCGAATTGCTCTGTGCCGCGCAAGGTCTGGACTGTGGTGAGCCCCTGCGGCCGGGGCGAGGAGTGGAGGCTGCCTACAACTGCATTCGCCAAAAGGTGCCGGCGTTGAAGAAGGATCGTTTCCTGGCGCCAGATCTGCGGCAAGCCGAGATCCTGGTGGCGGACGGCGAATTGCTGGCGCAAGTGCGCAAGGCCGTAAGGTCTCTCAAGCTCTGAGCTGACCGGCTGGCAGTGTTTTGTGGCATCCAGCCAGGGCCTGGAATAGTCTAGGCCGATGCAGGAGAGCAGCCTTTTAGAACCCATGCCATGACGCCGCAGGAGAAGTTGGATTCTCTGTACTACTTCGAAACTCCAGAGGGTGTTGAGCTCAGTCTGGCGCCGGCGGGGATCTACTTTCGCATGGTGGCCTTCCTGGTGGACTTAGTCATCCTGCTCATACTGTTGTCCTTGGTTGGTCTGATCCTGGAGCTGTTGGGCCTGCTCATCGGAGGTGCTGCACAGGGCCTCGAGATGCTGGGCTCATTCCTTATCTACTGGTCTTATCCAGTGTTTTGTGAACTGCGTTTTCAGGGTGCTACGGCGGGAAAGAAAGTGATGGGGTTGAAGGTGGTGATGGACAACGGGGTGCCTGTCACGCTGAGTGCCTCCTTGCTGCGTAACTTCCTGTTGTTTGCGGATTTCCTGCCCCTCTTTTTTCTTACAGGAGCCAATCTCATGCTGTTTCATCCGCAGCATAAGCGCTTGGGGGACATCGCCGCAGGTACCGTGGTGGTGCATCGCAGCAATCGGTTGCGAAGAAAAAAGTTGCCGGCGTCCCAATCCATTGAATCGGTGGTGGTGGGAGTTCCCCTGACTGCAGAAGAACGTCAAGCGGTCTGTCAATTTGCCGAGCGCAGCGCGTCTTGGAATCCATCCCGCCTGGAGGAGTTGGCAAATGTAGCTGAGCCTCTCTCTGGTGCTACCGGGAAGCGTGGGGTGCAACGTCTGCAAGGTATGGCACAGTTTCTCATGGAGGAGAAATGACTCCTGGTCGATTCCTAAAGCGCAATCAGCAAAGCTGGAAGGAACTGGAGGCCTTGTTGCGCCAGCAAAAGAGCCTTAAGGATCCAAAAAAGGCGCGGCAATTCCTGCCGCTGTATCGGCGCCTTTGTCAGAACCTGTCCCTGGCCCGCTACCGGCACTATAGCCCCAAGGTGATTGCCCAATTAAACCGCTTGGCCTTATTGGGGCACGAGCGGATGTACGGAGCCAACCGGGCTTCTCTGTCTGGTCTGGTTGGATTTCTCACCCATGGATTCCCGCGTGCTTTTCGCGCTGAGATCAAGTGGTTCTGGTACAGCGTCTTGTTGTTTGCAGCGCCCGCTGTGGTTTTGTATTTGGCTGTGATGTTGCAACCGGACTTGGTGTATTCAGTATTGTCCCAAGACCAGGTGGAAATGATTGAATCCATGTACCCCGCGGGCGCAGAACAAGTGGATAGAGAATTCGAAAGGCAGTCGGATTCCGATTTTTATGCATTCTCTAAATATATTCTGAACAACGTCACCATCTGCTTTCGCATGTTTTCCGGTGGTGCCTTTTTCTGTTTGGGCACTCTGTTTTTTCTGATTTACAATGGTGTTTATCTAGGCGTGGTGTTTGCGCATGTGCACAACATTGGTGGTGGGGTTGCGCTGAACTCCTTTGTCATCGCCCATGGTGCTTTTGAAATCACCGGACTTGTCATCTCTAGTATGGCGGGTCTGCGCTTGGGCTGGGCCCTGGTGGCACCGGGCCGAATGACTCGCGCTGCCTCCTTACGGCAGGCAGCCCCCATCGCCCTGCGCATTCTGGCAGGGGCTGCGGTGATGGTGGCCTTCGCCGCAGTCATTGAGGCCTATTGGTCGCCGCGTACATTTATCTCTCCGCAGACCAAGTACTTGGTCGGCGGTTTGCTTTGGCTGTTGGTGATTCTCTATCTGAGCATGGCAGGTCGGAGGCGGCATGGATCCTGAAAAGGCAGCCGTTGTCATTCGTCCTCGCACCCATGGAGAGAGTCTGGACTTGGGGACCCGCATGCTGCAGCACTGGGCCTGGCCGGTTTACCAAGTCTGGTTCCTCGTCACCATCCCCTTGTTTTTCGTCAGCTTCTATTTCCTGTCCACTCTCACAGCTGTGCTGCTTTGGTGGTGGTTCTTACCCATCCTGGATCGCCTCCCCTTGTTTGTGGTGAGTCGAGCCCTGTTTGGGGCAACTCCTAGCCTTGGCGAGACGATCAAAGCCTTGCCCCGGCTGTTGAGCCGAAGCTTCTTGTTTGCCATTACTCTGGGGCGATTGGACAGCACACGCAGCTATTGGATGCCAGTGGGGGAGTTGGAGGGCCTACGGGGGCGCGCTTTTTTGCGGCGTTCAGCTGTTTTGCGCAGCCAAGGTGGTTTGCATGGATTTCTGCTGGGAGTGTTGTCATTCGCCTTGCTCCTCGTCTTCCTCTCGGGGCTCTCCTGGGGTTTGGAGTTCCTGTTGCCTGAGGGCATGCGAGATGGAGAGGGAATGGAGCACTGGTTTGAGATGTTGGGCAATGAGCAATCATGGAAGGCGGCGGTGATCTTCTACATTTCATTGAGTTTGGTGGAGCCGTTCTATGTGATCGCAGGCTTTGCCTTGTATCTGAACCGACGCACCGAGCTAGAAGGATGGGATGTTGAGCTTGTGTTCCGCCGTCTTGCTCGCCGGCTGCGCAAGGTCGCAGGCGTGGCTGTACTCTTGCTGTGCTGTAGCTCCTTGCCGGCCCAAGAAAGTCCGCAACAACCAGATGAGGTGATCCAAGAGACCCTGCAAAGCCGGGACTTCGGCTACGAAGAGAAGGCCTGGGAGTGGCGGCGCATCCATGATCCTGAGCCGGACGACAACTCTCGTGATCACGGTAATTTCCGTTTTGGTGGAGGAGCAGGCTTGGTCAGCAATCTTCTCTACCTGTTGCTATGGGGTGTGGGCATTGCCGGCCTGCTGTTCCTGCTCTGGTCAGTCTTCAAAAAGGGCTCCAATGTTGCTGGAAGTGGTGGCACCAAGGTGAAACCGGCCACCGTGCGAGGCCTGGATGTGCGACCCGATGAATTGCCGGCGGATTTGGCGGCTCATGCATGGGCCTTGTGGCAAGATGGCAATCCAGCTGCCTGCCTGAGCCTGCTCTATCGCGGGGCATTGGCGCATTTGATCCATGTGCAATCCCTGCCCATTGTGGAATCCAGCACCGAAGGGGATTGCTTGCGGCTAGTGTTGGGCCTGGAAGAGGCAGAATCCGGCCCCTACTTCGGTGCCTTGACCCGGCACTGGCAGGCCTGTGCCTATGCCCACCGTTTACCGACCCCACTGCAGGCGCGGGAGATGTGCGATGGCTGGCCCAAATACTTTGGGGGCAGGGCATGAGTCGCACCCACCTGTTGTTGGTTTTGTGCGTTGCCCTGCTCATAGGATTGGGGGCCACTGCCTTTTTCGCTACCTTTGAGCACAAGGAGCACACCCGTCAGGTTGGGCTCAGTGCTGCAGCTCGCAAGAATTCATATCTGGCCGCAGAGCGTTTCTTGCAAGGCATGGGATTGCGTTGCCGGACGCAGCGACTGTTGGCCCTGCCGCCTCCAGGTGATGCCTTGATGCTGTTTTCCCCGCGCCGCTACTTTGGCGATAGGTGGCAGAAGAAGGTCCTTACCTGGGTCCATGAAGGGGGGCATCTGGTGATGATCCCCAACGTTCCTTCCTTGCAGGAGGATGGAGAAGCTGATTCCTTGCTGGATTACTTCAATATTCATGCCGAGGATTGGCGGGACGAAGACCAGATTGAAGACGATGCTGATGAGGCAGACGAAGACGAAGACGAAGGCTACGCTTTTTCTGCCGACCTGGCTTCTGGCCAGGCTACCTGTGAGTTGAAAGTGAGTGGGCGGGTCTGGTTGCGCGATGATTCGCAAGTGGCCCGCAACAGCTTTGGTTTGGATGAGGAGGATACCTGGGCGCAGATCCTGCAACTGGACCATGGCGATGGCCTGGTGACGATCCTGGCCGAAGCTGATCTGTGGCAGAACGACCATATTGGTGAGCAGCAGCATGCGCAGGCACTCTGGCAGTTGATCTCCGGCAATTATGGCCAAGGGGCACTCATCGTGCATGGCGACGAAAGTCCCAGCATGTGGACCTTGCTGTGGCAGTATGCCTGGATTGCTTGTTTGGCCTTGGCTTTGTTATTGGTCTTGGTGCTCTGGCGCTCCGGTGCCCGCTTTGGCCCGATGCTGCCCGCCATGCAGCCGGAACGCCGCAGTCTATTGGAGCACTTGGATGCTGCCGGCAGTTTTGCCTGGCGCACAGGTTTGCAAAACGAATTATTGTCCGGGCTGCGACAGCAAATCCGCGAGGACTTGCAGCTGCTCCGCCCCCATGATGCAGCCCTGCCGGAAGCGGAGCTGGTGGATGTGCTTGCGGAGCACAGCGGCTTGCCCAGCAAGCGAGTGCAAGCGGCCATGTATGCCAACGATATTGATGATTCCCATACTTTCGTGCATGTGGTGCGGGATATGGAGACCCTGAGGAAGAAGTTATGACGGATCCCATGGAACAACCGGAAAGCCAGTCTCAACCCGAAGTTCAGCCTGAATTGCAAACCGCAGCCCAGCCCGACAGCTTGGCGCCGCCGCCAGCTCCACCCAGCGAGGAGTTTACCGCAGCGGTGGCCAAGGCCCGGGAGATGGTGGCGCAGATTCGCCGGGTGATCATTGGTCAGGACGAAGTCATCGACCAGGTGGTGGTGGCTCTGCTGAGTGGTGGCCATGTCTTGTTGGAAGGTTTGCCTGGTCTGGGCAAGACCCTGTTGGTTCTGGCCTTGGCGCGAACCTTTGCTGGTCAATCCTCGCGGGTGCAATTCACTCCCGACCTCATGCCCAGTGATGTGACCGGGCATGTGATGTACGACATGAGCAGCGGCACCTTCAATCTGCGCAAGGGGCCTGCATTCACCAACCTGTTGTTGGCCGATGAGATCAACCGGGCGCCGGCCAAGACCCAGGCAGCACTGTTGGAAGTGATGCAGGAACAGCAGATCACCTTGGAGGGCGAGGCCATGCCTCTGGATCGTCCCTTCATGACTCTGGCGACGCAAAACCCCATCGAACAAGAAGGCACCTACCCCTTGCCGGAAGCCCAACTGGATCGCTTCTTGCTGAAGATCAAGATCGGCTATCCCGGTGAAGCGGAAGAGATCGCCCTGGTGCGTCAGGTCACTGGTGGCAAGGTTGGCGAGCGCCTGGACGTGAGTCAGGTGCAGCAGGTCATGCCGGTGGAGGATCTGTTGCTCATCCAGAGCATGGTGTCGCAGGTGTTGGTGGATGATCGCATCCATGACTATGCTGTGCGTCTGGTGCGTCATACCCGCAGTTGGCAGGGCATTGTTTTGGGTGCCGGTCCGCGCGGTGCCATTGCTTTGATTCGGGTGGCGCGGGCGCACGCCCTTTTGGCTGGCCGTGATTATGTGTTGCCCGACGACATCAAGCAGATGGTATTGCCCGTGCTGCGGCATCGCGTCACCCTGGCACCGGACCTGGAGATTGAAGGCGTCTCCGCCGATCGGGTGCTGAGTTCATTGGTGGAGCAAGTGGAAGCGCCGCGCACATGAGACCCAGTCCCCTGTTCCTGGTCTTGGCGGTGATATTGCTGCTGCTGGCAGTGCTGGCAGCGGTGTGGCCAGTGCTCAGTACGGGGGTTCTTGTGGCTGCTGGAGTTTTGCTGCTGGTGGCTTTGCTGCAGGCCTGGTGGCTCAGCCAACAGCTGATACCGGAAGTGAGTCGCAGCACTGCCAGTTCCTGGCCCCTGGGAGTCTGGTGTGAAGTGGAGCTGAGTATCCACAATCCGGGAAAGCAGAACCTGCAAGTGCAGGTCTATGACTTACATCCCACCGCAGTGGAGCAGGAGGGGCTGCCGGTGAATTTGCTTCTGGCCCCCAAGGCCGCCGTCAACTTGCGCTACCGCCTGCGGGCAACTCGCCGCGGTGACCTGCACTTTGGCCAGGTGCAGATGTTGTTGGGTCATGAACTCTGCCTTTGGCAACGCAAAGTGGCTGCTGGCGAGCCGGAAACGGTGCAGGTCTATCCTAATTTTGCCGCCGTCAGTCACTATGCGGTGATGGGCGCCGATGATCAGGTGCGCAGCATGGGCATTCGCCAGCATCGTCGGCGCGGCACCGGCATGGAGTTCCACCAACTGCGGGAGTACCGGGATGGCGATCTGTTGCGGCAGGTGGATTGGAAGGCCAGCTCCCGGCGTCGACAATTGGTGTCCCGGGAGTACCAGGAAGAGCGCGACCAACAGGTGGTCTGTTTGATTGACTGCGGCCGTCGCATGCACAGCAAGGACGAGGGCCTGAGTCATTTTGACCACGCCCTGAATGCAGTGTTGCTGCTCAGCTATGTGGCCCTGCGGCAAGGCGACTCCGTGGGCTTCCTCACCTTCAGCGGCAGTGATCGGGTGTTGCCGCCGGTGAAGGGCCCGGCCGGGCTCACCACCATCCTGAACCAGCTCTACGATCTGCACAGCACCACCGCCCCCTCGGACTTCGAGGAGGCGGCGACCAGGGCCATGGCCAGGCTGCCCCGCCGCAGCCTGGTGGTGTGGATCACCAACCTGCGGGATGAGGACGCGGACGAGATCCTGCCGGCAGTCCAACTTCTGCGCCGGCGGCATCTGGTGTTGGTGGCCAGCCTGCGGGAGGAGTCGGTGGCCCAGGTCCTGCAGCAGGAAGTGCAAAGCCTGCAGCAGTCGCTGCGCCACTGCATGGCCCATCAATATACGGTGGAGCGGTTGCGGGGCCTGCGGGGCCTGCGGCAGCGGGGGGTGAAGGTGCTGGATGTGCGCCCGTCCGAACTGCCCGCCAGCCTGGTGGATCGGTATTGGGATATCAAGGCCTCCGGATTACTCTAGGGGGACTATGACGACCCCTACCTTTCGTGCTCCCCGAGGCAAGGAGCTGAGTTGTGCCAATTGGGCTATCGAAGCCGCCTTCCGCATGCTGCAGAACAACCTGGACCCGGAGGTGGCAGAAGATCCTGCCAACCTCGTCGTCTATGGCGGTTCAGGCCAAGCTGCTCGCAACCACAAAGCCCTGCAAGGAATCATGTCGACCCTGCAACGGCTCAAGCCCGACGAGACCATGATCGTGCAATCCGGCAAATGCGTGGCGGTGTTTCAAACCCACGAAGACGCTCCCCGGGTACTCATCGCCAACAGCAACCTGGTGGGCGACTGGGCCAACTGGGATGATTTCCGCCGCTTGCAGGATTTGGGCCTGACCATGTATGGCCAGATGACCGCCGGTTCTTGGATCTACATTGGTAGCCAGGGCATTGTGCAGGGAACCTATGAAACCTTTATCGCCGCCGGTCGCCGACACTTCAATGCGGACCTGAAGGGCCGGTTGGTAGTGACTGCAGGACTTGGCGGCATGGGTGGTGCTCAACCTCTGGCGGCGACCATGGCCGGCGGTGTTTGTCTGGCAGCAGACGTTGACCCCAGCCGGATTCAAAAGCGCCTGGACTCTCGCTACATCGATAAAATGGTGGATGATCTGGATGCAGCCATCGATCAAGCACAGGCCAAAGTCGCTGCGGGTGAGCCGTGGTCCATAGGCGTTACCTGCAATGCCACTGAGCTGTTGGCGGCCTTGCTCAAGCGCGATCTGGTGCCTGACTTTCTCACCGATCAGACTTCGGCCCACGACATGCTGAATGGCTATGTTCCCGATGGCCGCTCCCTGGCTGCGGCCTTGCAGTTGCGCAAGGATGACCCCAAGGCCTATGTGCAAGCAGCACAGGAAACCGCCGCCCGGCACGTGCAGCTGATGTTGGACCTGCAGGCCAAAGGTGCGATCACCTTCGACTACGGCAACAACATCCGCACCGAAGCCCGGGATGCAGGGGTGGCGGATGCCTTCAAGATTCCCGGCTTTGTGCCGGAGTACATCCGACCCTTGTTCTGCGAGGGCCGCGGCCCCTTCCGCTGGGTGGCCCTGAGTGGTGACCCGGAGGATATCTACCGCACCGACGAGCTGCTGCTGGAGATGTTTGCCGACAACCAGGATCTGGTGACCTGGATTCACAAGGCCAAGGAGCAGATCCAGTTCCAGGGTTTGCCGGCGCGCATCTGCTGGCTGGGCTACGGTGAGCGGGCTGCCTTCGCCACGGCGGTGAATGATTTGGTGGCCAAGGGCGAAATTTCTGCCCCCATCGTTTTTGGTCGAGACCACCTGGATACGGGCTCCGTAGCCTCTCCCTACCGTGAAACGGAAGATATGAAGGACGGCAGCGATGCCATTGCCGACTGGCCGCTGCTCAACGCCATGGTGAACACGGCGGCGGGCGCTACCTGGGTTTCCATTCATCACGGTGGCGGCGTTGGCATGGGGCGTTCCATCCACGCTGGCCAGGTTACCCTGGCCGATGGCAGCGAGGCGGCGGCGCGGCGCCTGACCCGAGTGCTGACCTGTGACCCGGGCATGGGCGTGGCTCGCCATGCCGATGCGGGCTACAGCACGGCGCAAGAGGTGGCGAAGGCCAAAGGGGTGGATCTGGGCGATGCCTAGCAAAGCTTTTGCTTTGGCGCTGGCAATGCAGGGTTACTCCTGGCTCTATATCAGCTAAGGGCTTGGAATGCCGTTGGCATTGGCCCCTTCAGCCTGCTTGCTCCCTTGCTAGGCCAATCCTCCCCCTCGATCCCTCCGATTTCGTCCCTCCCCTTGCCGATGACTATGCACTGCATGCCCATTACGGTCGACCGTGGGGTATGCTTTTTCGCCCTTGCCAGGCAAGGTACACAGAGGTAACCAACACCCATGTTTCGACTGGACGAGAATCAAAAGAAGGAAGGCAAGAAGGGGCCTGAATTTGACCATGATGATGTGGTGGTGGTGGACAACTCCGTCAACCCCTATGTGGTCATGTTCCACGAGCCGCAAAGCTTTCGCGCCGAGCAGATTCGCGGCCTGCGCAACAAGCTCATTGCCATGAACCCCGATGGTTCCAGCAAGAGTCTGGTGGTGACTTCGGCCTGCCAGGGCGAAGGCAAGACTGTGACCGCCATCAACCTGGCCATGTCCTTTGCTGAGCGGGAACACACCCCGGTGTTGCTGGTGGATGCCAACATGCGCTCCGGCTCAATCGAAGATTACCTGCACCTCAACGCAGGCCTCGGCCTGGCGGATGTGCTTATGGGCAAGGTCAGCCTGGAGGCTGCCATTCGGCCAACGGGAATCCGTGGGCTCTCGGTTCTGGGCGCTGGCACTCCCATGGCTGCTCCATCCGAATTCCTCACCGGACAGCGCATGGGGGATATCTATGCCCGGCTGAAGGAGCACTACCAGTATTCAATCATCGACACGCCAGCCGCTCTGCCTACCACCGATGCCAGTGTCTTGTCCTCAGCCGCTGATGGCGCCCTGTTGGTGGTGCGTTTGCAGCGCTCTTCCCGCGGCACATCCCGGGATGGATTGCGCACCCTGCAAGAATTGGGAGCCAATGTCCTGGGAGTGTTCGTAACGGAAGTGCGCGGTGCGGAGATGGATGTGGAAGCCACTGGCAGAGGAAGTTTCAACGAAGAAGGGAGCAACTAGGACATGGCAAAAATCAGAAAGCCGTTGCAGGATGCGCTGCGAAATCTGTCCTATCGGACGACCGTAGATCAGCTCAAGGAGAAGGGTGTAGCCAAGGTCAATGTCCTGGGCTTCGACCGCATCTCCTACCTCATCCAGGAATCGGTGGAACGCAGCCTGCGGCATCGCATGCTGGCCTTGGATCACCGGGAGGTGGCTTCTGCCACCAAGGAAGAGTTCATGCGCCTGCTCAAGTCCAACCAGGAGCTTGAGGCTTCGCACAGTGAGGCCCACCGCCAGAAAGAAGAGGCGGAGGTTCAGGTGGATGCATTGCGTCGGGAACTGCTGGCGCAGCAGGCTGCCTTGCAGAAGCGCTTGGATCAGGCTGCCGGCGATGTGTTGGGGAATTACGGCGGCGAAGACACTGACATCGCCCAGCAGTTGAACACCGTCTTCGCTTCTCTCAAGGTCGATAACCCTGAGGATATACAGGCCAGCAAGGCGCAGGTCCTTGGCCTGGTGATGGACATTGTGCGCAATCAAAGACGCTCGACCCTTGAAGCCCAGCAAGCTGTGAGTGACAAGGAAGTGGATCTGCTCCGGCGCCGCATCGAGAAGTTGTCCAGCAACCTGCAGGAAACAGAACATCGCCTCCAGTCCGTGGCTGCTCTCAAGCACCTGGACCAGGGCATTTCGTCAGTCTACCGCGATGTCCAGGGTCTGAACCCCGAGGACATGGCATACCAAAGAAAGAAGGAACTCATGACAGACCTGTTCAAGGCCAATCTGGCCTTGCAAAAAGGAGCATGAGTTTTAGCAATCGATACCTCGGAGTAATCAATGGACAGTACCCAGAAAGAAAGCAAGACAAAGGACAGCAACAAGGACCACGGAGTTCTCTACATCGGCGTCGACTTAGGCACCTCACGCACGTCGGTTTCCGGCAGCAATGGTGTGCGAGAATCATTGTTCTCGGTCGTCGGTTACCCCAAGGATCATGTCAGCCGCAAGCTGTTGCAGAAGGACGTGTTGTTTGGCAAAGAAGCTGTAGACCGTCGTCTCTCCCTGGACTTTCATCGCCCGCTGTCGCAGGGCGTGCTGAAATACACCGATGCTGAGTCCAATGGCACCGCCGCCAAAGCGGCCCGGGACCTCATCAGCGAAGCCATTCGCATTGCCCGCCCGCGCAAGGATGAACTCATCTATGCGGTGATTGGTGTGCCGGCTCAGGCTTCCATCAAGAACAAGGAAGCCATCCTGACCGCTGCCAAAGCCAGTGTGGATTCGGTGATGCTCTGCTCAGAGCCCTTCGCTGTGGCCTATGGCCTGGACATGCTGGATGACGTGCTGGTCATTGATATTGGCGCTGGCACCACTGACCTGTGCCGGATGCATGGCACCATGCCCGAGGAAAGCGACCAGATCACCCTGAACGTGGCTGGCGATTCCGTGGATGAAACCCTCTCCAAGCTGATCACCGAGCATTGCGCCGGTGCCCAGTTCTCGGTGCAGATGGTCAAGGACATGAAGGAGCGGCACTCCTTCCTGGGTGATCCGTCGGAACGGGTCATGGTGGACCTGCCAGTGAATGGCAAGCCAACCTCCTTTGACATGACCGACCACATCAAGGAAGCCTGTGGGGTTCTGGTGCAGCCCATTGTGGATGGTCTGCAAAAGCTCATCGCCACCTTCGACCCTGAGTTCCAATATCGCCTGCGCGACCGAGTCCTGCTGGCCGGTGGTGGCTCTTTGATCCGCGGTCTGGATACCGCCATCGAAGAAGCCATGAAAAGTGAAATGGGCGGCGGCAAGGTGATGAAGATCGAAGAGCCCATCCACGGCGGTTCCAACGGCGCCCTGAAGATCGCCCATGACATGCCTGAGGACTACTGGGCGAAACTCAAGTAGGGTGCGCTCCATCATAGCTTCCCCTTCGGGCATCCCTGGCTGGGGCAGCTAGGTTAGCGTCTCAGTCGCGCCATCCTCAGCGTAGCGAAGCTACGCCTCCGGTGGCGCTTCCTCGTCGCCAACCAATCTGCCGCCACCCAGGGCGCCAGAAAGGGAATCTATTCTTCCGCGGACCCTACTTGAGTTTTACCGGAGGAGCGGAGAAGAACGGGGAGCTCGAGAAAGACGGGAGCTTGAGGAAGACGGGAGCTCGAAAACAGGGAGCTCGAAAACAGGGGAACCGGAAAACGAAGGGGTGCTAGGGGTTCTTGCTCTTGACGTCGAAATCGCGTTGGAGGATTTCGCGGAGTTGGTAGAAGTCGGCGATTTCGTAGTTTGGTTTGGTTTGGCCTTCGGTGGTGGAGTGTTTGCCGGAGCGGCGGCTGCGGACGGTGATCATGCCGAGGGCGTTGCAGGGGTCGATGTCGTGGGTGGGGTTGTCGCCAACGTACATGACCCTGGCGGGGTCGATGACGAGTTGCTCCAGGACCCGCTGGTAGAGCTTGGGGTTGGGCTTGTTGATGCCGATCTGGTCGGTGAAGAAGATGGCCTGTGGGGTCAGGAACTCATGGATGCGCAGGCGAATGACTTTCTCGGCTTGTTTTACTGTCCAACCCAGGGAGATGATGCCGCGGATCAGGTCGGTACCGGCCAGCCACTTCAGGACTTCGTAGACGTCGTCGTAGACCTTCAGCTCTCGCCACTTGGTTTCGTGGTAGGCGACGACACCGGCGGCCACCAGGATGGCGCGGTTGAGGCCGGAGGAAGCCTGTTCCGGCAGTCGCTGGATCAGGGTGTCGAAGTGCCCCTGGTAGTTGCTGGTAAATTCCGCCAGCACTTCATCCAGTTCACGCACGCAGGTGTCCCGGTCGGAGCGCAGCCCGGCCCGAATCATGGCATCGATGGCTGCTCGCCTTGCCTTGTCGGCGAAGACAGAGGTGGAGAACAGGGTGTCATCGATGTCGAAGAACAGGCCTTGCAGCTGGCAGGGCACTTAGCAGACCTTTGTAGAAGTGTCTTGAGCTGGGCTAAAGGACATCGAGCTGGCTTCGAATGATTTTTGCAAAGGTTTGCTAGCGTACCCGGCGATCCATTTCGTCCACCACGTCGGTGATCTGTGCTTTGACAACCACCATGAGTGAGGCGGTTTCATCCACGACGCCTTCTTCCTTGAAGAAGAAGGAGATGATGGGAATGCTGGCCAGCAGAGGAATCTCGGCGCGACGTTCGCGGCTGAAGACTTCCCGCAGGCCGCCAATCAGCACGGATCCGCCGTCCGGCACCTGCACTGTGGTGGAGAAGGTCTTCACCGTCAGGGTTGGGAACTGGAAGGCAACCGGCAGGGTGGAGCCAGACAGGGAAGTGGTGAACACCGGAATGGGGCGTTGCAGTTCTGCCACCGTGGGCTCCATCACCAGGGTGATGCTCTTGCGGTCATGGCTGATGACCGGACGCACATCCAGAACCACACCGTCATGGATGACATCCACCTTGGGGTCGGCAATGAAGGAAGACTGGGCCACTTCCACGTCAAAGTCGCGGATGTAGGAGGTCTGGTTGATCACCGCCATGTTGGCGTGGTTGTTGTTGAGGACCGTCAGGGTCTGTGAGTTGACGATCTGGGCGTTCTCGTTTTTCTCCACCGCGCGGAAGATGGCGTTGACCTGGATGTCGTCCAGGTAGGTCAAGGCAGCGGTGAGGCCACCGGTGGGGGTGAGGATGTTGCCCAGGCTGTCGCGGAAGAAGTTCTCCGTGCGCAAGCGGGCGTCGCCATCACCACCGTCATCAAAGAAGAAGCCGGAGGCGGGATTGGCTGCCGGATCACCGGTGCCGGAGTTGCCTTGACCCAGGGAGGCATTGTCATCATTGCCGTTGGTGATGTCATCCAGCGGGGCCACGGTGCCCTTGTTGCCAGCGCCGCCGGTGTCGCGGAAGTCGAAGCCGATCTCCTGCAGGAAGTTGTCGGTGACGGTGAGGAAGCGGGATTCGATGGTCACCACAGTGGTGGAGAAGCGATCCATGTCTTCCAGGAACTTGGCCACCTTGCGGTGCATTTCCGGGTTGGCGACGATGAGCAGATAGCCGCTTTCCACCTGATCCATGCTGACCCCTTCTGACTCCCAGTAAGCTGGGTCGGTGGCGTCCTTGATGTTGGTGACCAGGGTGTCGATCTCGATGTAGGCTATTGGCTCTTCCGACTCGCCACCGGTGCGGGGGATTTCAGATTCTTCAGTGGCATCGGTGGGCAGGCTGCCAACGCTGGGAGCGATGAAGGCGGTGAGGGGCAAGACCAGATTGCGGATGTCGTGCACCACCAGCACATTGCTACCGCTGGCGCCAGCGGCGTCGGTGAGCATGACCACGCCGTTGCGCACGGTCCAGGCCAGTTCTTCGCTGCGGGAAACCATCTCGTCCAACAGGTTGGACAGGGAAATGGGAGCTACCAGGTTCATTTCCAGCACCAGACCGCTGTCGGAGATGATGGTGCGGGCAGCGGGGGAGGCGATGATGGGCAGGCCGGTGACGGTGCTCAGGAGCTTGATCACCTCCAGGTAGTCGCCGTTGTCAGCATCGAACTTGTGGCTGCTGAAGGTGGCTTCCTGGACCTTTTGGCGAATGGCCAGATCCTCTGCCGATTCGGCGGAGGTGGGCAGCTTGCGGCCGCCACGGTTTTTGGCCTTCTCCCACTGCGCATGATCCACTACCAGGATCTCGGTCTGCACCTGCGCCAGCTCTTCCTTCTCCTCCATCATGCGGCGGTATTGCTGGTGCTTCTTCTCGTAGTAGTTGTCCTTGCGGGTCTCGCGCAGGGATTTGGTGGCTGCGTTGTAGATGTCCTTGGCGAAGGCGTGGTTGGGAACCTGTTGCAGGGCCTCGTCCGCCAGGTCCTGGGCATGCTTGAAGCGTCGGTGTTGGAAGGCGGCGGTGGCGGATTGCAGGAGGCCGTCCACCTTGGCGTTGATGCGGGCACGCTGCCGCTCTTCAACTTCGCGGAGCCGGCTGATGACCTGTTGCTGGGCGGCCACTGCACGGGAGCGCTCGCCTAGAGCCCGCTGCTGCTTGGCGTCAGCCAGCAAGGCGTCCACCTCGTCGGGCAAGCTGCCCCAGTCCATGTCATCCAGGACGTGGATCTGCAGTTGCGCGTTCTTGTACTTCTGCAGGGCAATCTTGTAGTTGCCGTCTGCCGTGTTTTGCCTGGCTTGTTGGATCAAGTTTCGCACCGCGGCCCGGGCCTGCTGTTGCTTGATCAGCCGCTGGTTCTCCATGTGCTGATGCAGGGTGATGGCCTGCCCCGGTGCCATGCCCATTTGCCGCTTCAATGCCGCCAGATCTTGCTGCACAGATTTGTTGGTGGGGTCCCGGTCTTGCGCTTCCAGCATCTTCTGCAATGCCAGTTCCAGGTTGCCATCCAGGCGAGCTTGCTGGGCGTCTTGCAGAAGTTTCTGCACGAGGACGCGAGTGCGTTGCTGCTGCAGGGTTTCCTGCCCTTGTTGGGGCTCTGCCTCGACTCTCGTCTCGGCAACAGTATCCATCGCGGGACTTGGGTCCCCCGCTGGTGTCTGGTTGGTGGAGCAGGACAGGGTGCAGAAAAGGACAGCACTGATCGTGGCGCTAAGAAGCCGTGGACGTTCCGTGATCATAGTCTGTTGGGTGCGAGTGGGGGGGGAGGGAACCGGACGGAGGGGGCCGCTTACGGTCCTAGAGCTTGAAAAATTAGCCGTGCTCTTGGGGCCTTGCCAGCCCCATTTCCTGCTCTTTGCTGCTTTTATGGAGCTTGGCTATGAAGCTTGGCTAGCGTTGATCAGTGGAACTTCCACCCAGGCCGCCGCCGAAGTGGATGTCGGGGAAGCAGGGGATCTGGGTGCCGGGCTCCCGGATGCTGGCGACGGCGTCCAGCAGGGGCGCTACATCGCCGTAGACCACCTGTGAGCGCGGCTCAATCACAATCGTCAGATCGCCGGTCCTGGGGTCCTTCTGCTTCTTGCTGGGGTCTCTGGCGAGCCGTTCCAGCTCCTGCCGCAATTGCTCCAGGGTCTCTGCCTTCTTGGCGCCGATGAGGTAGGACACCTGATGGCCCACCAGGTAGTAGGAAGCCACGCTCTTTCCGGTGGGGTTGGGCCGTTCTTTTTTTCTGCCCCGATGGCTGCAGAGGATTTGGATGCGCAGCTTTTCCTGGGGTGGCGCGTCGTGGCGACTGGGGCCCACACCCTTCGGTAGGTAGGCCGGCAGCTTGGCTTCCAGGATTTTGAAGTCGATGCAGAGGAAGAAGATGATGAGCAGGAACACCACATCGATCATGGGTGTCATGTCGCTTCGCTGTTCTGTTTCTTGCGATCTCTTACGGCGTTGCATTAACGAGAAAAACGCAGGACCCGGTGCTCGGGTTCACTGCGTTCGTTCGGCTTTGCTTTGGCTTTGCTTCGTGCGCCTATTTCTTGCCGCCGCCCTTGCTACCCAGGCCACCACCAAAGTTGATGTCCTCGAAGCAGGCTTCCTCGGTGCCGGGGATCTTGATGCTGGAGATGCAATCCACCAAAGGGGCCACGTCGCCGTAGACCACCTGTGGGCGAGGCTCCACCACCACGCCCATGTACTTCAACTCGCCAGTCGTTGGATCCTTCTGCTTCTTGCTGGGATCCTTGGCAATGCGCTCCAACTCTTCTTTCACATCGTCCAGGGTCTTCACCCGCTTGGGACCGACGAAGTACTCCACCCGGTGGTCCACTAGGTAGTAGGAACGCTTCTTACCTTTCTCGAGCTTCGTCTTGCTGGGGCGTGGCTTCTCGGTGCCCCAGTTGGTGCACATGATCTGGATGCGCAGCTTCTCCTGTGGCTCCACCTTGGTGGCCTGGCTACCCACATCCTTGGGCAGGTAGGCGGGCAGCTTGGCTTCCAGGATTTTGAAGTCGATGCACAAGAAGAAGATGATGAGCAGGAACACCACATCGATCATGGGTGTCATGTCCATGGAGGCTTCTTCCTGGACCTGCTCTAGCTTGTTTTGTTTTGCCATTGGGAGTTTCTTTGGGGTATCGGCCTTAGGGTATCAGCCCTAGGGTCTCAGCCTACTTGCCTGCTGCTGCAGCTTCCTTGAGCATCTTGACTTCCTTGTCCTGCTCACTCATGGCCAGTTCCAGTTTCCAGAAGGCCGCCTTGGGTTGGCTGCAGGCGGTCATGAACTTGCCGATGTAGTGCCACTCGGTCCACTTGTCGGCGCGGATGAGCACCGGGTCGTCTACCAGCATGACGCCACTGACAGGATCGGGTATGACCGTCAGTTCCGGGTTCCTGCGCCATTCCTGCAGCAGCTCGGCGATGTACTTCTCCTTGCCCAATTCCGGGTCATTGGGGTCGAAGCGCTTGTTCGCCTTATAGTAGATGCTGCCGTCTTGCAGGATGTTGGCGATGGGGCGCACATCCGGTGGGGAGTCATCAGGCTCCTGGAACTTGGCTTCCGGCAGGATCAAATCCTCCAAATCCTGCTGGCTCAAGTCGATGACGAGGACGAAGAAGATCATCAACAGGAACACGCAGTCGATCATGGGCGTCATGTCCATTTCTGCGTCCTGTTTGACTTTGTCCGAATTTGCCATGCTTGTTGCTCCCTAAGGTGTGGGTTGATGCCGAGGGTTACTTCACGGCGTTGCGACGGAAGCGCTCGAACAGATCTTCCGCAATGGCGTTGATCTCGATGGTGGTCCGCACCACACGGTTACGGAAGACAAAGAAGAAGGCGCCCACCGGGATGGCCACGATGAGGCCAAAGATGGTGGTCACCAAGGCCAGCTTGATACCGCCGGCCAACTGTGCTGGGCTCACTGAGCCACCAGCTGCGGCGATGTTGCCGAAGGTGACGAACATACCGGACACCGTGCCCAGCAGGCCCATCATGGGGGCGGTGGAACTGATCAAGGAGAGGTAGCCAATCTTCTGGAACAGCCGCACGCTTTCCTCTTCTTCCATTTCCCGCACTGCGGACTGGATGGTTTCGAAGGGGTGACCCAACTTGGAGAGGCCGGCGGCCACCACGTTGGTCAGGTACATGTGCTCGTTCTCGCAGAGCTCCAGGGCTTCCTGAAAGTTCTCGTCGTCAAACAAGGCTTCCAGCTCATCGATGATGTCCGGTGGTGCCAGCTTGTCGCGCTTGATGTTCATGAAGTTCTCGATGATCAAGGCCAGAGAGACCACGGAGATCACCACAATGATCCAGCCAATGACGCCAGCATTGGCGAACACCTCGGCCATGATGTTTTGCCGTGCTTCTCCTCCTTCTCCTTCTTCTTGGGCCATGGCGGGTGCGGCCAGGACCAGGGCGGCAGTCATCGGGGAACACAGGGCGGGCAGAATCTTGTTAAACATGTGCAATCTCATCGAAGGGTCATTTGGAGGATGGGGTCGTGTCCATGCCAGGTGCAGGGACAATGAAGGATGCTGGACCGGAAGTTTGCGTAATGCAGGGCCCCAGTGGAAGTCCATGATTCCCGCATTGGGGAAGAAAATCTAGCTTTGACATCAAGGTGGGCATCATTTGGTCAGCTCACTGGTTTAGCTCATCTGCGGCCAGGGAGGCCCATGGAGTGCCTGGATAGGTGCTGCGGATGCTCTGGTAGTAGGACTTGGCTCGCACCAGGGCGTCGGCTTCCTTCTCATCGCCCAGGGCGGTGAGCACCTTGGCCATGAAATAGAGCGCTTTGGCGGCGTCGGCGGCGGATGAGCCGGGTTCTACCGAGGCTTGCGCCAGGGCGATTTGTGCCTGGCGCAGAAGGCCATCCTGGCCTTCTTTTTTTGCCTGCAGGTAGAGGATCTGGCCCTCACCGGCCTTGGCCGCTGCCATCAGACCCTTGCCGCCGTCGCTGGCCAGGTTGCGGAAGTGCTTCAGGGCATCGTCATAGAACTTCTCGGCGATGTAGGTTTCGCCCACCTGCACCAGGGCGCTGATCTTCAGGTTCAGCAGGCTGTGGTTGTTGGCATTGGTATCGCCCAAGGCGCTTTCTACCGCACTCACCACCTGGTTGTACGAGCTGCGCGCCTTGCTGTGTTGGCCCAGGCTGCTCTGTGCTTGGGCCAGAGATGTCTTTGCATAGGCGGTCCACTTCAGTGGCCAGGACTGGGCGATGGCGTCGCCATCCATGGCGTTGAGCAGTTTGATGGCTTCGGCGGGTTTGCCCTGCAGGGTCATCATTTCTGCTTCGATCAGCCGCGCCTCGGGTACGTAGAAGCCGTCCTTGCTGGCAGCCAAGTAGGTCTTGGCGGCGGTCTGTGCTGCGCCGGCCTGCTTGCGGTCCATGGCCGCCAGTTTGGCCAGGGCTCGGGCGGCGAAGAACTTCACCTGCAACTGGATGACTTCTCGCTTGGTTTCCTTCGCAGCTGCCAGGTACAGGTTGGCAGCGTTTTCGAACTGGCCACGGCGCAGTGCTGACTCGGCTCGGGTCATGGCTTCCGGTGCGTTGTGCCACTGGATGCTGAGCAGTTTGTTGCTGGGAACGATGACTTCCTTGCCGCTCTTTTTATAGGTGACCTTGGCAATGGTCATACTGAGCACTTCCACCTTCTGAATGGATTCACCACTGGCCAGCACCAGGGTGTCTTTGATGCGCCTACCCTGGGCCTGCCCGGTGGGGGTCAACGCCAGGGCAGGTAGCAGGAGGGCCAGGGCCAGAGGTAGTTTTTTGCAGTGGCGGGAGCTTCTCATGATCTGTGGCCTTCCATCGGGGACTGTTCCATCGGGGACTGTTTCTTCGGGGACTGAGTCATCGGGGACTGAGTGCTTAGTTCATGCGGTGCACTTGCTGGAACAGGTTGAAGACTTCTTCACCTTCAGGTCCCAGATTGCGCAGGGTTTCAAAATCATCCGTAGACTGGGCCTTGCTATAGAGTGTCCTGGCCCAATCTGAATACTGGCTGTCTTCGCCACCGGCACGCTTGGCGAAGAAGAAGGCTTCCATGTGGAAGCGGTACCAGGGTAGGGAGTAGCGCGGACCATTCTTGGAGCTGGTGGCGTAGTCTTTGTAGGGCTTGTGGTAGTAGCGGTCGATGGCCGCTACTTTTTGCCCAAGACCGGGCTGGATGCGGAAGTTCAGACCGCTTTCGTCAAACTCGGGCCAGCCACCCTGGGCCAGGCACACCAGGCGGTAGACCTCGAAGTAGCTCTTGGTCTTCTTCACGCCCAGAGCCTTTTCAGCTTCGCTGAGTACGTCATAGGCTTCTTGCAGGCGGTCGCCCTGCTTGAGCAGGGCGTGGCCCAGACTGGGCAGGACAAAGTGCAAGATGCGGTTTTCATAGTTGGCCTTGCTGCCAAAGACGCTGCGAATCTTCTGTGCCGCCCATTCGGTGCTGCTCCAGTCCTTGAGTCCCTCTGCCAGCTTCATGGTGACGTTCAGGGACCAGTAGTCCGGGCTAGCTACGGTCTTGCAGTAGTCCAGGGAGCGACGCAAGGCTTCCTGGCGCTGGCCTAGCCAAAGCTTGTAGGCTTCCTTGGTGTTCTGGGCCTGGGGGTCATCGCTTCTGGCGGTTTCATAGGCCAGCTGGCGAGCCTTGATCTGTTCCTGGTCGTAGTTGAGCAGGCGCAGGCCCAGGCCAAGGTGTTCGCCGTTGCCCAGTTTTTGCAGGGTCTGATAGCGTCCCAGGGCCTCGGCCAGGTTGCCACTTGCCAGGAAGGCATGGCCCAGGATGTCATGCACCCGCGGCATCTGTGGCTGCGCACTCTTGCCGTGTTGTTGTTCGAAGCTCTGGAAGTGTTCAATCACTGCCGGGAACTTGGTGCCGTCGCCACCTTTGCCGCTGGCTTCACCATAGAGGATGAGGCCTTCGCCGTAGCTGATCCAGGCGATGGATTGGCTGCGGAATGCCAGGCGGGTTTTAGAATCCTTGGCATCCTTGGTAATGGCGTTGGCCGGATCCTCTTGCCACTTGCGGAAAGAGGCCATGGCGGCACGAGCATCTTTTATCTTGCCGTCCCGCCGCAGGCAGTCGATGGCGTGGGCCTGGGCCAGCTCGTACTTCACAAAGGTCAGAGGAACCTGCTTGTACAATCTGGCAGCCTCGGCGTATTTGCCCTGGCCCTTCTTCTTCTCCGCATTGCGATAGCTGAGGCCGTCGCCAATGCGGCTGTCGTAGGTTTGCAGGAGTTTCTCCATGCGATTGCGCAAAGGCTGCATGGTGGGGTCCTGGTTGGAGCTTTTCAGTACTCGCTGAATGGCCCGGTTGCCCCGGTTGGCCATGCCGGCGGTGAACTGGCTTTGCTCACCCTTGCCGTATAGATCCAGGCCCCGGCCAAAGGCCAGGCAGGCTTCCAGATCCCGCTTCTTCGCCTGGTTGCTGCGGCCGATGAGATCCCAGGTCTCCAAGCCCAGCTTGCCGGCGGTCTCTTCATCCATGCTGCCCAGGGCCTTCTTGAAGCCGGCAATGGCAGCATCGTATTCCTTGTTCTGGTAGTCGCCCTTGGCCACTTCCATCAACAGGTCGCCGGTGACCAGGTCGCCAGAGCTGGCCATCAGGTCACGAATCAGGTTCTTGGCCTTGAGGCCAACAAAGTCCGCCGGGTGCCGGTCATTGATGTCCTTGGCCGCCTTCAAGGCAGCGCTTACCTGCACCTGGCTGCCGGAAGCGGCCATCACGCGGGCTTCAGTCAGCAGCAGGGAATCACCAAAGCGGGGATCCGGCTTGGCATTCAACTCCTTGAGTTGTTCGCGGAAGGTGTTCACCTGCGCCAGCACCTGCTCACCGTTGCCCTGCTTCAGCAGGGCCTTGGCCTGGGTGTCATAGACCTCCTGCATCATGGACAGGATCAGGGCCTTGGTGGCGGGAGGGAGCTGCATCTCCTCTCTCTCGTTGGTCAGGGCTTCGTAGATGTTGTCGATGGTGTCCTGGAACAGGACGATGGCCAGATCCATGTCGCCGCGGACGTCTTCCACCTGGGCCATTTCGAACAGGGCCCGCTGGCCCAGCGGCGTTTCTTCGCCGATCTTCAACACCAGTTCCTCCAGCAGTTCACTGGCGGAGGTGAGCAGGTAATCCCGATCCTTCTTGATGGCTCGCCCGTGCTCCCGCAGCAGTACACCCTTGCGCATCCAAGTGAGGTAGTAGTCCACCTCTTCGTCCTTGCCCTGCTTCTCCATGTGGGCCCTGACCTGGTCGCAGGCCTCTTCGCCCTGGCGGAACACCTTGGCGGCCTCGGCTTCCAGTTCGGGGATTCGCTCGGGCTCGTCTTCCCCGGCCAATTCGATTTCGCCGATGAGGAAGATGCCATAGTCATGGCAAGCCTGGGACAGGGTGTTGCGGGCCTGCTCAGCTACTTCTTCGCCACTGTAGCGCTGGATGAAATCGCTGGACTGTTCCAGGGCCGCAGCAAACAACTTGCCCTGCTCCTTGCGGTCGGCGTGGCGCTTGGCTCCACCCAGGGCTACCTGGATGGCCAGTTGGGCCACATCCTTGAAGTCATCGCTCTTCTGGTATTTGACCTTCATGGCCTCCACCTCGAACTGCGCCATTTCAATGAAGCGCAGTTCCTTCACCAGGGCATTGACCAGCTTGATGTCCCGCTGGAGTTCCGGCGATTGCGCCGATAAGGAGGTGCCGATGCAAAGCAGCGACGAGAGGGCAAAAGTGCGAACAAGCAAGTGATTCATTCCGGACGCCTGCGACCTGTTAGGAGGGTTTAAGGACTGACTCTGGGGCCGAATGGGGGCTTCGACCAGCAGGGGGAACGGCTGAGTATAGCGAGGGGTTCAGATAGGACCGCACCCATTTTGCCTGACCCCCGGCAGTTCAGTCCGGTGATCGGCACAGATGTGGGGCGTGGCACGGTTAAACAAGCAGACCCGCCGGCCCAAGTAAGGGGCAGCGGGTCTGTGTATGCCGGCTGGGTATGCCGGCGTGTGTGCCGGTTGGCTCAGCTGCTGGCAGCTACTAGCGGCTGCCTGCCAGGCTGTTGATGGCTTCGAAGTCATCCGGTGGCAGGACTGGCTCGTCCTCACCAGGAATCACCACCCGGGCGCGGATCAGAATCAGCAGGCGCTGGCTGGAGATGGTGGTGCCCTTGCGCGAGAAGAAGAAGCTCAGCACCGGGATCTGACTCAGCACTGGAATGCCGGACTCGAGCTGTTGTTTCTCGGAGATCCGCATGCCACCCAGCAGGATGGTGCCGCCGTCTGGCACGGTGACCATGGTGCGCACCCGTTGCAGTTGGGTTTCCGGCAGCTGGATGGAAACCGGCTGGCCGACGCCCAGGGTAGTGGTGAAGGTCTGCATGGGCAGGGTCAGGGTCATCACCGTTGGACGGAGTTCCATGGTGATGAACTTGCGGTCGGCGGAAACCACCGGGCGCACATCCAAGACCACGCCGTCTTTCACTACACCCACCACAGGGGTGGCTACAGCCGCCGCCTGGGCGATTTCCACATTGAAGTCCTTCAGGTAGGAGGTTTCGCGAACCACCTGCATGCTGGAGCGGGAGTTGTTGTAGATCAGCAGGCGCGGTGCAGTGATTTCCTCACTGCGGTCCTTCTTGCTGACGGCGCGCAGGATGGCTTCCACTTCAGCATCGTCCAGGAAGGCATACTGCAGGGCCAGGCCACCGCCGTTCTCCAAGCCGTTGTTGCCACCCAGGGAGGAATCATACAGCTGCTCGGTGCGGGCCATGATGTCGCCGTCGCCGCCGTCATCAAAGAAGATGCCTGGCTCAGTGCCAGTGCCGATCTCGCCGGGGGAAGCCGGGTTGATTTGCTGCGGCGGGCCAAAGTCGTCGAAACCAACGGTGGGACGGTTGGCAATGCCACGCCCTGGGATGCCCTCAGAGGAGTCGTTACCCAGACCGCGGAAGTCCACGCCGATGTCTTCCAGGAAGTTGTCTTCCACCTTGAGGAAGCGAGCTTCCACGTCCACTTGGATGCCCACCGCCTGGCGCAGGTCATTGAGCAACTGCTCCACCTTTTGGTGCACTGTCTTGGTTTGCCGCACCAGCAAGACGCCGCGGGCATCGGAAATGCTGGCGCCTTCCACATCCCAGGAATCGGGATCGATGTTGGCTCGCACCAGATCAGTCAGGGCGCCCACATCCACGATGGTGGGGGTGGGATCGTCCTCTTCGGGGAACTCCTCGTCCTCCAGACCGATCTGCAGTTTCATCTCCGGTGCGGGGCGATCCGGCACACCTTCCACAATGTCGCGCACGTCGTACTTGCTCAGGTAGAGCTTGCCACCGGAGAATTCCTTGGTGACCAGTTGCACCATGCCGTTGTTGATGCGCCAGTGGACTCCCGTCACGTCGGAAATGACATTCAGGGCTTGGAACACCGAGCGTGGGGGCAGGCGGAAGTCTTCCAGGGTGGTGGAGTCTTCATCCAGGTCCTCCAAGGAAGGGTGCATGCTGAAGTTGACTCCAGTGATCCCACTGTAGTAGGTGGACCAGTCCTCGATGCTGGCGTTGGCGAAGGTGTGGGCCTGCTCCGTGTTCTTCAACTTGTCGAGGATGGCCACATCTTCAGGGCTCTGCAATTCCTCTGGCGACTTGAAGGTCAGGGGTTTGCGTTCCCGGACTTCGCGCCAACGATCGTAGTCGTAGACAATGACATCGGTCTGCGGCAGATCCATCATCTCGATCTCATCGAAGGTCTGCTGCCAGGCGTCAGACCACTTGGCGCGGGCCTGGGTCATGTACTGGTCGTGGGAGGCGCGGTCCGCCAGCTCCAGCAGTGCGGCTGCCTGGCCGTTGAATGGATCTTCCAGCTGGACCTGCTTGAGGGCCTGCACCGCAGAGGTGTAGCGGCCTTCCTGGAACAGCAGGTTGGCGTCTTCCAGCAGACTCTTGATCCGGGCTTCCTTCTGGTAGGCCTGCATCCGAGCCTGCTTCTGCAGGTCCGCATTGGCTTGCAATTCCCGATTCTTGGCCTGTTCCTGCTGCCACTCCTGCTGCGCCTGGCGTGCCTGGGCCAGCTTTTCGTTGGTGCGACGGTTCAGGTCGCTGCCTGGGCTGTTGTACGGGGAATAGTGCAGGATGGTTTGCGCCCGGCTGTAGTGCTCGATGGCCGCGTCGTAGCGGTTCTCCAAACTACTGGCATCGCCCAGGGTGAGTTCGTTGATGGCGCGAGCCCGATCTTGTTCCTGTTCCACCCGGAGTTGGGTGGCGATGTCCAATGTCCTTCGCTCCACGGAATCAGGATGCTCACCCAGAAGGCGACGGGCGCGGTCGTACAGGTCGCGGGCCTCCTTGTCATTGGGCGCCAGGCCCAGGGCATAGTCAGCATGATCCAAGGCCAAGGCCCAGTTGCCGATTTCCAAGGCGTGTTCGGCCTTCTTCTTGGCGTTGGCCACCAGGGCGGATCGCTCCTGGTCCTGGATGTCCGGGTTCTGGTTCTGGCCTGGCAGTGGAGTCGCTGGAACTTCGGTGGTTCCACCGTCCCCATTCTGACTGATCATGTCAGGGTTGCTCTGGTCGGCCGGGGTGCCGCTACAGGCACCCAAAACCACCATGGCCATCAAGCAGGTTGATGGCAGAACAAGTCCGGCGAAGAGGGAGGAAGAGGACTTCTTCATGCTTGTCGTTTCCTGAATGGATACAGGACTAGGAGGTGAGCTTAGAGGGGTCGTCAGCTCGAATTTGGCGAGCCCATGGCGTGGGCCCTTTCAGGGGGGAGCTGGCGGACCGTAGCGGTCTGGCGGGGCAGGGTCAAGCTGGAGATGCGGCTCATTTTGCCTAGCTAAAGCCGTGCCAGAGCTGGATATCTGCTATTTGGCCCAGATCTGGCAGCAGTCTGGCAACAGCCTGGCAGCTACCTGGCAGGTACTTCGGGGCGCCCCAGCAAGCGATTCACCCGTTTGATGTCTTCCCAGGTGTCTGCCTTGGCGGAGGGGGTGCGCAGCAGGTAGGCCGGGTGCCAGGTGGCCACCACCGGGATGTCCTGATAGGTGAGGGAGCGCCCCCGCATGCGTTTCATGGGTTCCTGGGTGCCCAGCAGGTTCCACAGGGCCACCCGGCCCAGGGTGACGATGACCTGCGGCCGGATCAGCTGGATCTGCTGCTGCAGGTAGGGCAGGCAGGCGGCCACCTCATCGGGCTGGGGGTCCCGGTTGCCTGGCGGGCGGCATTTGTTCACATTGCCGATGAACACCTCCTGCCGGCCCATGCCCATGGCATTTTCGATGATCTTGTCCAGCAGTTGTCCGGCCCGGCCGACGAAGGGGCGGCCGGTTTCGTCCTCGGTCTGGCCCGGGGCTTCACCGATGAAGAACACCTTGGCCTTGGGGCTGCCCTCGCCAAACACCACGTTTTTCCGGCCCTCACAAAGTTTGCAGGCTTGGCACTGGCTGACCTCCTGCTGCAGGGCCTCCAGGCTTTGGGGGGTGGGTGTGGCTGCTCCTTTTTCTTCCTCGACTGGCGCTGGAGCTGGCGCGGGGACTGCCTTGGCCTTAACCCGGGGCAGGGGCAGGTCCCCGCCATAGGCGTCGACGGCGTGTTGCAGGTGGCCCAGGAGTGAATGCCGGGGATCGGTCATGACGGCAAAACTTAGGGTGTGGACCCGGTGCTTGCCAGTTCTTCCCCTACCACAGCTTCTGCAATGAGGATGTTCCGACCCAGCTTGCTAAGATGACCTTTCCCCTGAAGGAGGGAGATTCAGATCGAACCGGAGGAAATTCCCATGCGCCATGCCCTGCAGTCTCTTGTCTGCCTTGCCGTCTTGTTCCCAGCCCTTGCCATGGCACAAGGCCAGGAGAACGCCAAACTGAAGCTGAGAGCCCGTTCCTTCTTCCCGCCGGAGTACAGTAACGAAACCTTCGTGGACATGCGGGCCCTGCAGAACACGGAATACTGGGAAGCCCTGGAGCGATCTCCCTTCATCGGCGCGATGAAAATGGCCTTCCGCATGAACTTTGGCTGCAGTTTCATGGATGCCCAGAGCCTGCATGTGGTGAACCTGGCTGAAGGGCAGTGGGTTGCTGAAGCAGAGGATGAGGAAGAGGAACCGGAATTCATCTTCAACCCGCAGCGAACGGTGGCGGTCATCTCCTCCTGCCGAAGGATCGATCTGCCCATTCCTAGTCGCAAGCGAGGCTACAACAGTCGTAAGGCCGAGGCCATGGGCGGTTTCCCGGTGGTGGTGGAAGGGGAGGAAGACTCGAATTGGTATCGCCAGCAACTGTTCGTGCTGCCTCAGCCCAAGGTGCTGGTTGCCGGCGACAAGGAAGCTCTTGCTGGCGTTCTCACCGGCAGGCATCGCGGTGGTGTTCCCAGTCCAGACCTGATGGCTCTCACCGCCGGGCATTCCTATCTGGCCTACCATGCGGCGATCCTCCCCGCCGGCGAAGATGAGGCGCACAAGCAGTTCCCGTTCTTGGATCGGGAGATGATGACGGAGGAGGATCCGATGCGGCAGTTCCTGGTTGGCCTGCAAATCGATGAGAAGAGCAACACCGCCCTGGCCCGGGCCCTGCTCCGTTTTCAATCGGGAGATGCGGGGCCGGCACAGATACGAGCTTTCATCGATGAGGGCATTGCCGAATGCAAGCAGCAGGAGCAGCAGATGCCCTTCTTCATCGAGTTCCGACAAGTGCTGGAGAAGTTGCAGTTCCAGCAAGATGGTCGGGACCTGGTGATTGCCTTGGACATCGGTACGCCAGATGAAGTGTTCGATCTTGGTTCTCGCATGGTGACAGGGCTGGTGGGCTATGGCGTGAAGATGGTAGTGCCGGAAATTCGTCGAGAACTCCGGCGCAATCTTGGCCTTGGAATGAGGCTACCGGGGCCACAGCCGCCGGGGAGAGCAGTGATGGTGATCGAAGAACAGATCGTAGAAGAGGTAGAGATTGAAGAAGTAGAGTTTGAAGAAAAGGAAGTTGTAGAAGAAGCAGAATGACACACCGGAAGTTTTGGATCCCGTTGCTGGCTTTGCTGCCTACCGCCGCCTTTGGCCAAGGCGATCTCCAAGCCAAACAAGAGTTGGGCGCCCGCTCTTTCTTCCCGCCGGAGTACGGCAGCGAGTTCTTCGTGGATGTGCAGGCTGTGTTGGACACCGACCTCTGGGAAGTGTTGGAGCGGTCGTTGTTGAAGGGACCCTTCCTGCTCTACTTCCGCAAGGAATTTGGTTGCCGACTGGACAGCCTGCAGCAGATTCAAGGTGCCATGACCAACAACTGGAACCCTGCTGGCGAGCAGGGCCAGGAAGCGGATGCTGACGAGCTTGAGCCGCAGAGCCGGACCGTGGTGGCCTTCACCGGACGCAAGGAACTGCAGCTGCCCAAGCTGCGCGAGAAAGATGAGCGGCAGGCTGAAACCATCGCTGGCCATGCGGTCATTGCTTGGGACAACGATGATTGGCAGGGGAGCAGCAAGGAACTTTTGCTGCGGCCCAAGCCCAAGGTCCTCATCTACGGTGACCGGGAGCTGATTGAATCGGTACTCTCAGGTAAACGCCGGGGCGGTGTTCCCCGGCCACAGCTCACCAGCCTGCTTGCTGGGGCGAAGCGACCCTTGGCCTATGTGGCTCGTAACATTGCCGATGGCGAGGAGTGGGGGAGCGTCTTCTGGTCCTTCGAAGAAGAGATGTTTGCTGCCGAGGACCCGCTGCGTGAGTTTCTGATCCGTTTGGACCTGGATCCCAAGAGTGATGCCAAATACCCAGCAGTTGTGTTGCAAGTGATCTTCCGTTTTGAAACCGGCGAAGTGGGGCCAGACTTCACCAAGGAGTTCATGCAGAACTCGGTGGCTTCCTTGCCGGAAGAGGAGAAGCTGAAGCGTCTCATTGCTCCATTGGTCAAACTGCTGGAGAGCATGCAGTATGAAACGGATGGCCGTGACCTGCGTGTGACCCTGAATTTTGGCGGTAAGGCACAGCGTGCCGCCTTGAGTGACATCATGACCCTGGCTATACCCTTTTTGTATCTCATGCCTATGGGAGTCGGTGCGCAGCCAATCCCGATGCAGGTTGCCCCAGCAGCAGCTCTGCAGCCGGCGCAGCCCGCAGCAGAGCCGGAAGAGGCGAAGTAAGCGCTGCTCTCTGCAAGGCAGGGTAGACACGTTGCCCCGCCCATGTCCCTCCCTGGCGTCACTGGCAGCAGCCGCTATATTCCCGCGCCCCATGACTGTCCAGGATTTGAACCAGAGCGAAGTGAAGCAGAGCAGTGCCCATGGTCTTGGCGCTCTTCAGCTCGCAGTCCTGCTGCTGCTCGGCCTGTCCATGGCCTGGTTGTTTTGTTCCGGCGGTGGCAGCTCGGCCTTCATCCGTCCCTTCGATTCGCCCTACCTGCAACAAGAACAGCTGGGGGGTTGGCAAGAGGATCTGGAACTGCGCCAACAACTGCTGGAACAGCAGCGGGGCGACGCCCTGTTGGTGCATGCCAGTCGCTACCTGTTGGACAGCTGGTTGGCGCCGCGCCTGGTTTCCATGCTGCTGCATTTGTTGGCAGCCTGTGCTTTGGCTTTCTGTCTCAGTCGTTATGTGTGGAAGGGTTGGCCCGCCACTCTGATGGCCTGCGCCTTTCTGTTGTGGCCTGGCCTGTTGGAGATTGCCGCCCTGCCGGGCCTGCGCACTGTGGTGTTGGCCGGCCTGTTTGCTTTCGTGGCACTTGCCCTGGCATCCCGTCAACTCCTGCCCATGGTGCTGGCGATTATTTCCGCCTCCATGGCCCTGTCCCTGCTGCCCTACCTGTTGTCAGCAGTCATGTTTGTTGCCCTGAGCCAGTACCTGGGCATGGCCCTGGCTCTGGCCCTCGTCTTGTTCCTGCTGTGCCTGCTGCCGCAACTGCTGCCCCAACTCCTGCAGCAACATCCGCTCAAGCCCTTGGTCATTTCCGGCATCGCCTTGTTGCTCATGTTGTTGGGCTTCAGCTTCTCCCGCGCTGGCAACATGCAGTCGGCGCAGGCCTATTGGCAGAACGAGAAGGGAGAGCATGCAGCGGACAAGCCTCGTGCTGCCGTGTATCTGGCTTGGGAAATGCAGTCTTCGCCCTTTGTGGAGCGGCGCAAGGAAGCATCGGTCTTGTTGCAGCAAGCCCTGCCAAAGTTGCCGCCCAGCGAGTTTCGCCTGGCGGCGGCGGCAACCCAGGTGCGCTTGTTGCAGCGGCAAGATGAGTTGCAACAGGCTTCTCAGTTGGCTGCACAAGTGGTGGAGCAGGCAAAGGCCCTGGCCAATCCGGAACTGCATCTTGCAGCTTGTCTGTTGGCCGCCCATGCCTCCTCTCTGGAAGGCGACATGTCCCAGGCAAAAGCTTACGTGCAACGGGCGCGAGCCATGCAGCCTGAGCATCCGCGGGTGCTGACCTATGAAGCCATGGCCTTGCTGCGGTCGGAGCAACCAGAGGAAGCCGCATTGCAGGAGGCCGAGGTCTTGTTGCAGCGTGCCCTGCACAACGATCCCCATTGCTACGCCGCCTTGCTGGCCAAGGGTCGACTGAAGGAGGCGCGGGGTTCCTTGCTGCAGGCCGTGAGTATTTTCAATGAAGCCATTGAACTTCGGCCCATGCAGGTGCAGGCGCACATCCACAAGGTGAAGCTGTTCCTGGGTCAGGACATGACCAGGCAAGCGGAGCAGGCTCTCAGCAAGGCCATGGGGCAGGGTCTGGATCATCCCTACCTGCATTACTGCATGGGTCTGGTCTACTTTGCCCAGGGCCGGCGGGATGAAGCGCGGGAATACTTCGAAGCCTATCTGCGGCTTCGCCCCCTGGACCCGGACGGGCGTCGCTTCCTGGCCACGGTGTTGGCCGCCCAGGCCTTGAACATGCAACAGCAGTGGGAGCCGCAGGTGTTGCAGGCGGCGGCAGAACGTATCCGCGAATTGGACCCGCACAATGCCCAGGGGCTCTTGGTGCAGGCTGCGTCCCTGGGTAAGCAGCGCAGGTTCCAGGAAGCGGTGGTGTTGTTGGAGTCCGCCGCCCAGCGCATGGGGGGGGATCTCCAGGTGCAACGTCGCCTGGCCCAGGCCTACCGGGACCGGGGTTGGCAGTTGGCCCTGGGCAAGGAGGATGCCCACCTGGCCTTGGACTACCTGCGCAAGTTCATCGACCTGGCACCGGCGGACCTGCCAACTGAAGCGGCCCGTAACAAGTTGCTGGTGGCCTGTAAGCAGTTGGAGAAGAGCGGACGGCAGGCATTTCAGGATGGAGCCTTGGCCACGGCGGAGAGTTTGTTCCGCCGTTCCACTGTGCTGTTACCGCAGCGACCGCAGGCACCATTTTCCCTGGGTGCAGTGTTGTTGAGTCGGGGTCGTCATGCCCAGGCCTTGGCCAGCTTCGAGAGTTCCGAGAAGCTGGGGCGTCAGGCTGGCCTGGATGTGGGGCCCGACCTCTTGGCGCAGGTGGATACCCTGCAACGGATGGAAGATTTTGCTGAGGCCAAACGGCGGGGGCAGGCCTTCCTGGCGGCGCCGGGCCCGGCCAAGGCGGAGCTCTTGCAGCAGATCCGCGACTTGTTGGCGGGCAAGTGATTGATGCGCCTGGGCATTTCGGCTACGCTTCGCCGCCTAGGTTGCGAGCCTTGGTCAGGCTCCGGTCAGGTGCGGACCTGCCGACCTAAATTGTTATCTGTATTCGATTTGCGGTAATTCCACCCATAGCGGTGGCTTGGAGGGAACATGACTAGAAAGGCCAAGGATCTATTTGTTGTCTTGTCGGAGCGGAACACCCCGCGGTCGGCCCTTGGCTCTGCGCCGCGGCGTCGTGAGCCTGTCAAGCGAGGGCAAGAACCTGGCCTTGGCGAGCGTCTGGCCGGCTGGTTCCGCCAGACCTTCCAGTCTCTGCAGGGCGACAAGAGTAAGAGCAAGGGCAAGAGCAAGGCCAAGGCCCAGCCCAGGGGGCGCAATGTGGGCCAGGCCGCGGGTAACCGCGTTCCCAAGGGGCTGCTGATGCCCGGTTGGATGCTGGCGGGCATGCTGGTGCTGGCCTTGCTGGGCGGCTTTGGCTTCAGCCAATTCAACCGTGGCAAGGGTGGCGACAAGGTGCTGGCCACCGGCCCCCAGGCCCAGGGCGAATTGGACCTGAACCATGGCCTGGACTGGTCCGGGGTGGCGAATGCGGAAAAAGAGCAGGAGATCCCCTGCAAGTTCTTCTACATGGTGCTACCGTTCCCGTCCCTCAGTCTCCCCCTGCAGCGCCAGCGGGCCAGTCGCCTGGCTCTCTACCTGCGGGAAAGGGGGCTGGATAATGCCCGGATCCGCAAGTTCCCCTACAAGGGAAAGGACCTCTGGGTGACCCTTTTGTATGTGCCTTCCTTGGAGCAAGGGTCGAAGTCTCTGCAGCAGCTCAAAGCTATTGCCGCACCGGACTTCGAGCCCAACTTTGCTCCCAGAGTTGGCACTTTGACCAGCAAGTCTTTCCGTAAGATGTGAGACCTATTCCTTGATGTCTGCAGCAGCACCTGCGGGCAAACCCTCCCACTAACATGTCTATCCATTCAAGTCTGAAGATTTCCGGCGCTATGACCGGCGAACGCAACGTCTGGACCCGCGTCGAGCGGATGCAAGCTCTGCAAGAAGTTGGCCGCTGGCAAGAAGGCGATCCGGTCACCGGCCTGCCCAAGGTGCGCACCCGCTTCAAGGTCAAGACCAAGAAGCAGTTGAAGGCTGAAGCTGCCGAGAAGTCCGGGACCGGCGGCGAAGAGACGCCCGCCACATAACAGGCGGCCAGTATTGCTAACAGGCGGTCAGTCTTGGAGTCCTCTTTGGGGATGCTCAGTCCCCGTGCTTCTTTGCGGATGCTACTAGGAGAAAACATGCTTGCGGAGCGAATGAGTCGCATCCAGCCCAGCGGCATCCGCCGCATCTTTGAGCTGATGTCGACCATGGAAGATCCAATCAATCTTTCCATCGGTCAGGCCCACTACGATCCGCCGGAAGCTTTGGTGGAAGCGGCCTGCGATGCCATTCGCGCTGGTCACAACCGCTACACCATGACCCAGGGTTTGCCTGAGTTGAACCAGCGCCTGCTGGACCTGGTGCAGGAGCGCTATGGTCGGCGACCTGAGAACAGCCTGCTCACTTCGGGAGTGTCCGGGGGCATCTTCCTGGCCTTCCTGGCGCTGCTTAGCCCCGGCGATGAGATCCTCCTGCCGGACCCGCATTTCACCATGTATCGGCATCTGGCCAGTATCTGTGGCGCCGATGTGAAGTACTACAATCTCTACCCCAGCTTCCATCTGGATCCCGCCGAGATCGATTCTTTGGTCAATGAGAAGACCAAGGTCATCTTTTTGAACTCGCCCAGCAACCCCACTGGTGGAGTGTTGGGCCGCAAGGAGATCGAAGCAGTGGTGGCGGCAGCGGAGCGAGTCGGTGCCTACGTCATCTCCGACGAGATCTATGACTTCTTCGTCTATGACGATGAATTCGCCTCCCCCGTTTCTATGACGGATCGGGTGATCCAGCTTTCCGGTTTCAGCAAGACCTATGGCATACCCGGCTGGCGCATGGGCTATGCCACTGGACCGACGGAAGTGTTGGACGCCATGCAGATGCTGCAGCAGTTCACCTTCGTCTGTGCGCCCACGCCCTTCCAGTATGCAATCCTGGACAAGGCCTTGGATCTGGACATGACGCCGTACTTGGATGACTACCGCCAAAAGCGGGATCGTCTGGTTGCTGAGCTGGATCCGGCATTCAAGTTGGTGCCGCCCGGTGGTTCCTTCTACGCCTTTCCCAGCTTGCCGCATGGTGCCGATGAAAGTGAATTCATCGAAGCCGCAGTGGAGCGCAAGCTGTTGGTGGTGCCCGGCTCTGCCTTCTCAGAGCGCGACACCCACTTCCGCCTCTCCTTCGCTCTCGACGATGCGATGTTGACCCGCGGCATTCAGGCATTGAATGCCCTGGCCCGCCAGTTCAGCACATGAACCTTGGGCTGAAGGCGCCTCTGATTGAGGTGTTCGCCTCGATTCAGGGAGAGGGCTCCTATGTTGGGCAGCCGATGACCTTTGTGCGGGTGGCGGTATGCCCGATCCGCTGCCTCTACTGTGACACGCCCAATAGCTACGTCGCGCCAGCGGAGTTCCCCCTGCATTTGGGCAAGGAGCAGCGCCTGCAGCAGAATCCGGTGACCGCAGTGAAGGCTGCGGCATTGGCGCAGGAAGCTTCGCAACAGGCTGGTCATGGGGACAAGGCAGTGGTGTCGCTCACCGGTGGTGAACCCCTGCTCTACCCTGGCTTTGTGCTGGCCTTCGGTGAAGAGCTGCAGCAACGAGGCATGACCCTGCACCTGGAGACGGCGGCCCTGGATGCTGAGGCCTTGCAACATTGCGTGGCATCTTTGGCTCATCTAAGTGCGGACTACAAGCTGCCGGAAACACTGACGGACGGTGATTATGGCCTGCAGCATGTGGCCTGTGTGGTAGCGGCGTTGGCAGCAGGCGTGTCGGTGGACGTGAAGCTGGTGCTGACCCCTGCGGTCAGTGACAGCTCCTTTGCCTTGGCCTTGCAAAGACTGCAAGACCATGCCCACGCCATCCAATTGATCTTGCAGCCGGTGACACCCTTTGGCGCGGTGCAAGAGGCCCTGTCTTCGGCGTCATTGCTGGCCTTGATGCAGCAGGCTCAGGGCCTGGGTTTTACTCCCCGGGTCCTGCCGCAGATGCACAAGCAGTTGCGGTTGCCCTGATCCTTGAGTCAGATGCATCGCTTTCGGGCAACCTCAATGCCCCTGAATACTGAATCAGATAGCTCGGCGGGAAAATCATCTGGCAGGCTTCTGGAGACTGTTTCGATGACCTTGGGCACCCGAGCCAGACAGTCTTCCAGCACTGCGCTGGCCGTGCTTTCCAGGAATCGCGCGTGACCTGCGGTTGAGATCCAATGCCGGTGTTGAATTCCCTTCCAGCGGTAGTGGCGGTTCTTTCCATCAAGGGCCATGGCCATCTTCAGTTCGCTGGCATTGAGGCCCTTTCGTGCCACCAACGGGTGGGCTGAGAGGATGTCGTAGAGGGGGGTCATATGGTAACGGCCGCCGCCAAGGAGGAAGATGCTGAAGTTCTTGGCATGCCCATCGATGGCTGCAAGAAGCCAATAAACCACGATGGCTCGGAAGAAGTTGCTCCTATCTTCGCTGGATGTCTCCGAGTGGAGCAACTGATCCAGGATCTGTTTGATGCCCGGGCCCCCTTCCGACTCGTACTTCAAGCCGGGTGCAATACCAAGGGACTGGCACATGTCTTCTTGTGGTAAGCGAATGAGCCACGATTGATCTTTGGACCAGCGGCGGTCAAACCGTTCCACCACGAGGCAGCGTACATCCTCGAAGTCTTGGATTCTCGCGTTGGCTACAGGTAGGCCGAACTCCGCCGCCAGCTTCAGGCAGAGCCACTCGTTTTCCACGCTGTCGCTCAGATCGATGCCGCTGGGAGCCTGGCCGATTGGTAATTTGAAGATGTGGGTTGTGGGCGTTGTTCCCATCGGCTGATGCCAGGCGCCTTTGTACCAGAGCAGTGCCGTCTTCTCCTGAACTCCAGCAATCGAGATTCGAAACTCCTTCTCGTCCGGGGACATCCCCAGTGGAAGGCTGCGATAGTTCTTGAGTCGGTTTGCGATCCAGGCGTTGTCTACCGGCGATGCGGTTACTTGCCGTACATCGGGGAGTGTTTTTTCATGTGAGAGCTGCAGTGCTCCTACGCAGTCCTTGCCCGCAGTCGCCAACAGGTCAAAGGGCCGTGTTGAGGCGGCGCCAAGCGAAGTCTGCATCCGGCGTCGGATGGCGTCGCTGTTTGGTAGCAGGTTGTCGAAGAAGTTCCAGACGGGCTCGCCGGTGTAGGCTGCGGTTGATAGGGGGAGTGACAGAGAAAGTGGTGGAGCTGTCTGGGTGGCGAGCCATTCTGGCTCGTACTGGAACTGCAATTTTCCCTGGGAGAGCAGGGTGAGTTTGCCGACTCGACGACCGTTCATGGCCACGTTCAGGACTCTTGTCTGGCGCTTCCTGCCCATGGTTACACCTTTTCGCTCCAGGGTGAGCCCTGCGATTCGGAAGACTTGGCACTGACCAGCAGCTCAAGCCTGAGAGCCGCCAGGATTCGCAAGAGTGTATGGAACGACACGCTGGCGAGTCCGCGCTCGACCTTCGAGAGCGTTGGTTGTTCAATGCCAGCCAGCTCCGCGGCCTGACTCTGGGTCAGCCGACGGCGGCGGCGGGCATCCCGCAGGGCGCGGCCCAGGGCCAGTGGGCTTTGGACGAGGGATTGCTGTTTCATGGGTTCGATATTCCCCAGGAGTATAATCTCGGTTTATATGCTCAGCGATATAAAACAAAATTATTCTTACAGGGAATAAATTGCCCTATCTTCCTTTTCCATGGCCGGATAGGGAGGTCTAGCAACCACCCGAGCCGCAGCCACCGGATGCGGATCCACAGCCGCCGTCCAGGTTGCCATAGATGCTCTGGTGCGAAACCGGCGCCTGTTCATCCAGGGTGTAGATCTTCTGCATGACATCCTTTTGGAAGTCCGGATCCTCCGCGGCGACACAGTGGTCCTGGTACTTGCTGAAGTGGGGCACCTGGCGCATGCGGCCGACGATATCCTTCAGGGACATGTCCTTCACATTGCCAAAGCCGATGTGGATGAAGGGGCAGGGGGTGACGTCACCGTAAGGAGTGACGTAGATCTTCTCCATGCCGGCGGGGCAGCCGATCTTGTTGCGGCCAACCTCCCGGTCGGTGGTGGTCATGGGATACTGCTGCTTCAGCTGCTTCAGGTATTCCAGGTCATCACCGCGGATCACCATCTCAGCATTGCCTTTCCAGCGACCGCAAGGCACCGCCGAGTTGAGTACCACCACAGCGCCTTGGGCGTTGGCGGTTTCGATGAGATCCTTGGTCTCCTGGGTGCGCAGGTTCTGGTGGGTGACGGTCATTCCAATGAGCACGCTCATGCCAGCTTCCCGGCAGTTGCGCAGGCCGGACATCACTCGATCGTAGGAGTAGTCGGCACCACGGAAGGCGTTGTGTTCCTCTGGGATGCTGCTGTCCAGGCTGGTGGTGACGCAGTTTACGCCTAGCTTGGCCAGCTCCTTGGCCCTCTTGGCATCCATGTAGGTGCAGTTGCTCTGGATGGAAACGTAATGCCGCTTTGGCTCCATGATGGTGATCAGCTCATCCAGCCATGGCACCAACAGGGGTTCGCCGCCGGTGATGTTCCAGGACAGGTTGTCCAGTTCCTTGGCGTCTTGGACCAGCTTGCGGTAGTCGTCCAGCTCGAGACTGGGAACGCATTGCTTGTCCTTCTCCTGCTTCATGATCATGGCAGAACAATGCTCACACTTCAGGTCGCACTGGTAGCTCAGGGCCACGTCAATGATGCGGAAGCCCTGCTTGCCGCCCATTTTCGAGATGGCGCGTTTGGCTATTTGCCTTGCTGCCAGTGCTGGGCGAAAGGGGCGCAGCTGGTAGCGTGAGAAGTGGTACTGCCGTTTCAGGTTGCTGATGAACTTCATGGTGTTGCTTGTCTATTGATGTCAGTCTTGGGAGTTCTTCCCAGGAGGGAAGAAGGAGGTGTTATCTCATGGTGTTGGGCTGGCTATGTCTGCGCAGATCTGCCTGGCCTGTTCGCGAAATGCAACTTCGCTACCAGGTGCTGCATCTGCAGCAAATTTTGCAAAGCTGACGGAGAGACTCTCCACTTTTTCCGGCGGCAGGATCTGCTTGGCCATTTGGAAGAGGATGCCGTTTTCCTTGTCGATGTGATGGCGTAGCAGGTGCGCAAAGCCCAGGGCTGCGTCTTGCACGCCTGTGGCGTCGCCGCTGGTGGCACTGTGGTGCAGCTTTTCACGGAACTGGCGGCCCTCCACGTGTTCATGCTTCATTACGCCAATGGGGCCGTTTTCCTCACCCATTCCACATTCTACCAGGCAAGGAAATAGCAGGTCTTCCTCTTTGCCGTGGTGATAGAGGTCGGCGAAATTTTCCAGGAAGTCGCTGACGTTCAGCCAGAAGTCTTGCCGCAGTTTGCCGCTGTTGGAAATTGCTCGGGCCTCATTTTCCATGGCATCCAAGACCGCAAGGATGGCCTGGTGCTCTTGCATGAGGATGTCTACGGGGTGGAGTTGGTTGCTGGAGGGGGAGTCCTGTTGACTTTGCTCTAGGTTTTTCATCTGGCAGCTTACGTGCACGTAATGGATATGTGGATTTCTATGACTTGGTTGAAAACCAAATCGGTTCTTGAAGTTTAGTACCCAACGAAAGAGTAGCACCTTGTTTTCAATAGATAAATCAGTCTATTGATAATCCAGCATGCACACCCACCCCTGTTTTTATAAGGATTCGCAATGAGGTTTCGATGCAAGTGATGGCATGGGAGTTTCAGGCTCCGGCACAACCTATGGCGCGCGCAACGCGGCAAGAGGTTCCTGGACCTGGAGATGTGTTAATTCAAGTGGCCGGCTGTGGCGTCTGCCACACGGACCTTGGCTTCTACTACGATGGGGTGCCCACCCGCCATACCCTACCCCTGACGTTGGGGCACGAGATCAGTGGTCTGGTGGTTGCGGCGGGGGAGGGAGCGGAGCAATGGCTGCAAAAGCAGGTCATTGTGCCGGCGGTCATGCCCTGCGGAACTTGCCTGGCCTGCAAAGAGGGTCATGGTGCGGTTTGTCCGAAGCAGATCTTTCCCGGCAATGATGTGCACGGCGGCTTTGCCAGTCATGTGAAGGTGCCCAGTGCGGGTTTGTGTGCGGTGCCTGATTTGGATGATCCCCTGCGCAACCCCATGCGCCTGGACCTGGCGACTCTCTCAGTGATTGCCGATGCGGTGACCACGCCCTACCAGGCCATTCTTCGCAGTGGTTTGAAAACCGGTGATCTGGCGGTGTTTGTTGGCGTTGGCGGCGTTGGCAGTTTTGGCGTGCAGATCGCTGCTGCCATGGGAGCCACCACCGTTGCCATTGATGTGGACCAGGATCGGCTGAGCATTGCTGGTGAGCATGGTGCGGCCTTGACCCTTTCTGCCAAGGACTTGGACTTCCGCGAGATTCGCAAGCAAGTGCGCAAGCTGGCAGCGGATCAGGAGGTGCCAGGCTTTAGGCAGAAGATCTTTGAAACTTCCGGCACCCCTGCTGGCCAAGGCACGGCCTACGGTCTGCTGGAACATGGGGGCTACCTGTCCATTGTTGGTTTCACACCGGAGAAGCTGAACCTGCGCCTCTCCAACCTCATGGCCTTTGACGCCACGGTGCAAGGCAATTGGGGTTGCCTGCCCGAGCATTATCCAGCGGTTTTGGATCTGGTGCTCAATGGCAGGGTGAAGCTGGCGCCCTTTGTCGAAAAGCGGCCCCTTGCTTCCATCAATCAGACCTTTCAAGACCTGCACGAACACAAGGTTTCGCGGCGGGTCATCCTCTTACCAGACGAATAGCCATGGAGTTCAAGAACCACGATCTTTCATCCGTGCATGATTACCCCGGTGTGGTCATCGATCACCTGCCGGTCAAAGATTCCACCGGCCAGGTGGCTGAAGGCCTGCATGCCGTAAGGATCATGCTGGACAATCCCAGTCAACTGAACTCCTACACCACAGCCATGGTCAAGGGAGTGATCATGGGCATGCGTCAGGCTTCCAATGATCGAGCCTGTGTGGCGGTGGTGTTCACTGGGGCTGGCAGCCGTTCCTTCTGTACCGGAGGCAACACCGCTGAGTATTCCGAATACTACGCCGGCAGGCCGGAGGAATACCGCCAATACATGCGCCTGTTCAACGACATGGTGACGGCCATCCTGCACTGTGACCGCCCAGTCATCTGTCGGGTGAATGGCATGCGCATCGGTGGTGGCCAGGAGATTGGCATGGCCTGTGACTTCTCCATCGCCCAGGATCTGGCGCTGATTGGCCAGGCAGGTCCCAAACACGGTTCCGCACCGGATGGCGGCAGCACGGATTTCCTGCCCCTGTTTGTCGGTATTGAGGCAGCCATGGAGAGTTGCACCCTTTGTGAGCACTGGAGTGCGCACAAGGCCCATCGGCTTGGCTTACTCAGCAAGATCGTGCCGGCGCTCCGGGTCGACGGCGAGTTTGTCGCCAATCCCCTGGTGACCACCGATCGCTGGATTGATGCCGGTGGCAAGATCGTTTTTGGTGAAGCCAAGCGGGGCGAGGAACGGCAGAAGGGCAAGGAACTCTTGGCCAAGGGTGAGGTGGACCTGAGTCTGCTGGACCAGGAAGTGGATGCCATGGTGACCAAGTTGGTCATGACCATGCCAGGATGCCTGACCAAGACCATTGAATCTGTGCGCAAGCACAAGCTGGAACACTGGGACAAGAATCGGGAAAGCAACCGAGCCTGGTTGGCCTTGAACATGATGAATGAAGGTCGGGCAGGATTCCGCGCCTTCCACGAGGGAAGCCGAGCCTGTCGCGAAGCGGACTTCATCTTGCTGCGTCAGCGTCTGGCACAAGGCGATGTCTGGGGACCGGAACTGGTGGATGACATTCTGGCCAAAGCCCATGCAAGGGGGCCGGCCTAGATGGCTGTTCGCGTTGAAGAGCTGGAGGGCGGCGCCTTCTGGCAGGTCACCCTGGATGCGCCCAAGGCCAATGTCCTGGATGGCGCCATGATTGGCGAGCTGACCCAGGTGTTCTGCCGGGCGCAGGAAACTCAGGGTCTCAAGGCCATCTGTCTGCAGGGTGCGGGGGCTCACTTTTCCTTTGGTGCCAGCGTGAAGGAGCATTTGCCGGAGCAAGTTGCGGGCATGCTGCATTCATTCCATGACCTGTTCCGCACCATTGCCGGATCATCAGTGGTCACCCTGGCGGCGCTGCGGGGTCAATGCCTGGGCGGCGGCCTGGAGCTGGCCGCCTTTTGTCACCGTATCTTTGCTTCTGCGGATGCCCGGCTAGGTCAGCCGGAAATCAAGCTGGGGGTGTTTGCCCCGGTCGCCTCTTTGCTGCTGCCGGAGCGGATGTCGCGCAGTGCTGCCGAAGATCTTTGTCTTAGCGGTCGGGTGCTGACTGCCGCTGAAGCCTTGCAACATGGGCTGGTGGATGAGCTCTGTGAGGATCCAGCCGCTGCGGCCCTTGCCTATGCCCATGAGCACTTGCTGTCCCACTCGGCCAGCAGCCTGTCATTTGCCGCGCAAGCGGTGCGTCATGCCTTCAACGAACGCTTCTTCCGCAACCTGCAGGAAGTCGAACGCCTTTACTTGGAAGAGTTGATGGCCACCACAGATGCCAAAGAAGGCATCACCTCATTTTTGCAGAAGAGAGAGCCACAATGGAAACATGCATAGATAACAATGGTCTGGCCGAGCTGTTGGGACGGGCCGAGAATATCAATCGGGACTACTCCCTCGGTGTGGTGCAAGAGTGGAAAAAACGCACCAAGGGTTTGGCCATCGGCTACATGCCGGTTTATGTGCCCAGAGAACTCCTGCATGCCATGGGGATTCTGCCCGTGGGCATTGTGGGAGGCGGCGAGGACTTGGAGATCATCAAGGGTGATGCCTACTACCAATCCTACATTTGCCACATCCCCCGCAGCACTATCGAGCTGGGCCTGAATGGCAGTCTGGATTGTCTGGATGGCATGTTGTTTCCGGCGACCTGTGACGTCATCCGCAACCTTTCTGGCATGTGGAAGATGCAGTTCCCTGACAAGCTGGTGCGCTATCTGGATGTGCCGCAGGATTTCAGCGAGGAAATCGGTGGCACCTTCTACCGGCATGAGTTGGAACAGCTTGCAGAAGATCTGACAAAGCGCGGCGCCCGGCCCCTGGATGACAGTCGGTTGGTGCAGGCCATTGAGGTTTACAACCAACATCGGCGCCTGGTCGAGGACCTCTATGAGCTACGTCGACGAGAGCCATGGAAGGTGCCCACCCATGAGTTGTACAGCGTCTTGCGGGCTGGCTTGGTGCTGCCGGTGGAAGAGCACTGCGAGATGCTCATTGCCTACAAAGAAGCAGTGCAGGCAGATCCGGAGCGTCGGCCCTTGGATCAGGCCAGAGTGTTGCTCACCGGCTCGTTCTGTGAGCAACCTCCCCTCGGTCTGATCAAGACCCTGGAGCGCTCTGGTTGCTACATCGTTGACGACGACTTCATCCAGATTCATCGCTGGTTGAAAGGTGATATTCCTACCAAGGGTGATCCCCTGCAGAACCTGGTGAACAGTTTTCTGCAGGATGCGATCCCCAGTGCGATCCGCTACATCGACGAGGATGAAAAGGGTCGGGATCTGGTGGAGAGAGTTGAGCACAGTGGGGCGGAAGGCGTGATCTTTTGTGCGCCCAGCTTTTGTGATCCGGCATTGCTGGATCAACCAATGATCGTGTCCGCGGTGGAGTTTGCTGGCATCCCCTGGACTGCACTCAAGTACAGCGAAAATAACGGACAATTTCAGGTGGTGCGTGAGCAGGCGGGAACCTTCGCCGATTCCATCAAACTTTGGAGTGGAGAATAGGATTATGACAAGCCAAACCAAGAATGTTGATCAGCGCGAGGTGTCGCAAAAGGACGCCAGCCAAGAACGGCAGAAGAAGATGATTGCCGACCACTTTCACCGCCTGGCACAGGCCCCCGAGAAGGGTGATAAGTGTGCCTATACCTTTGTGCCCGGCAACCTGACTGAGTTGCTACTCAGTTTCGATGTGTTGCCGGTGCTGCCGGAGATCAATGCCCTGCAGTCGGGCATGCGCGGCAAGTCCCGGGACTACATATCGCTGGCGGAAAAACATGGTCATTCCGAGGACGTGTGCACCTACGTCAAGTGCGACCTTGGCATGTTGAAGTCCGGCAACATTGGCCCAACCGGAGAGCGCTTGCCCGACCCGGACCTGCTGCTGCTGTCCTACACCGGTTGCTTCACCTTCCTGAAGTGGTTTGAAATCCTGGCACAGGAGTATAACTGCCCGACCACCATGCTGCATGTTCCCTACCAGGGGGATGGGGTGATCACCGATCCCATGCGCAAGTACGTAGTGGATCAGTTGCGCAACAAGGTGATCCCAGCCTTGGAGGAGATTTCCGGCAAGGCCTATGATGAAGATCGCTTGAAGGATCTCCTGGCCCGCAGCGCGCAGGCGGAAGACGATCTGGTCTGGGTGTTGGAGTCAGCCAAGCACAAGCCTTCGCCCATTGATTCCTACTTTGGCGGGGTCTATTACATCGGCCCGATCTTCACTGCCTTCCGCGGCACCCAGGACGCGGTGGATTACTACAAGCTTTTGCGCTTGGAAATCGAACAGCGCCTCAAGGAGGGCAAGGGCCCGGTGACGCCGAATGGCGATCTGGAAGACGAGCGCTATCGGGTAGTGGTGGAGGGCCCACCCAACTGGACCAGTTTCCGCCAGTTCTGGAAGATGTTCGCGGATGAAGGAGCGGTGGTTGTTGCTTCCAGTTACACCAAGGTGGGTGGGGTCTACGACAATGGCTTCAGGCATGAACCAAGCCGACCTCTGGAAAGTCTGGCCGAGTATTGCATGGGTTGTTACACCAACCTCAACCTGCCTTCTCGGGTAGACATGCTCTCCCGTTACGTGCAGGACTACAGCGCCGACGGCTTCCTGATCAATTCGGTCAAGAGCTGCAACTCCTTCAGTGCGGGCCAGCTGATGATCCTGCGCGAGGTGGAAAACCGAACCGGTAAACCCGGCGGCTTTGTGGAAAGCGATCTGGTGGATCCGCGCTACTTCTCGGCTTCCAACATCAAGAACCGCCTGGAATCCTACTTCCAGATGGTCAGCCAGAAGAAGGGGGCGCAATCGTGAGTATCCAGTACTGTGTCGGAATTGATCTTGGATCCACCACCACCAAGGCGGTGATATTGGGGCAGGACAATGTGATCCTGGGCAGAGGCATCACCAACAGTCGCAGCAACTATGATGTTGCCTGTCAGGTGGCCCTTGGCGAGGCTCTGATCAATGCTCGCTTTACTTTGATTGCCGACAACCTTGCGGATCAGCGTTCGCTGCAATTCTTTGAACTCCGTTTCCGGGAGCAGCAGTATCACAGTCAGTTGAATTGCCTGGATGAAGAGTTGCATGCCCAGGCGGAACGATTGTCATTGTCGCCCCAGTTCAGAGAGGTGGTGACCAACATCATGTCCATGATGCGGGAGGAGGCAGGCGAATTGTTCACTCCCGAGGCAGAGCGCAAGAGTGACTTCTTCCGGGATCTGGCCGGCAGTCGCTATCTGGAGTTGGCGGAGCAGCTGGCCCGCGAACAAGAGTTGTCATTCGACATCCTGGTAGGTCTGTTCGATAAGGCCATCCTGGTGGTGGAGAACTCCACCAATGCGGTTGGCAGCTTCAATGAGCATGGTCGTGCTGCCTTGAGTAGCATGCCAGAGGGCAACGAAGACCTGGTGCAGGCGGTTTCCGATGTCTTGGACGTGGAGCTGCAACAGGTTTCCAGTGTGGGCACCGGTTATGGCCGACAGCGTCTACCCTTCCCGGAAGGACATATCCGCTCCGAAATCCTTTGCCATGGGCTGGGCGCGCACCACATGTTCCCCAACACCCGCACGGTTTTGGACATCGGCGGTCAGGACACCAAGGCCATTCAAGTAGATGAGATTGGCATCGTGACTTCGTTCCAGATGAACGATCGCTGTGCCGCCGGTTGCGGCCGCTATCTGGGCTACATTGCCGATGAGATGAATCTGGGTCTGCACGAGTTGGGTCCATTGGCGGGCAAGTCCACCCGCAAGGTGCGCATCAACTCCACCTGCACCGTTTTTGCCGGTGCTGAGCTGAAGGAGCGCTTGTCTCTCGGTGAGAAACGAGAAGACATTCTGGCTGGACTGCATCGCGCCATCATCCTGCGTGCCATGTCTTTGTTGGCCAGATCCGGAGGGATCAATGACGAGTTTACCTTTACCGGCGGAGTGGCCAACAACACCGAGGCGGTGAAGGCTCTGCGCAACCTGGTCAAGGAGAACTACGGTGAGCGCAAGTTGAACATTTCCCCGGATTCCATCTACACCGGTGCACTGGGCGCAGCCTTGTTTGCCTGGCGAAGTACTAAGAATGAGGAACCAGAGGAGGCGGTAGCATGAGTGCAAACAAAGAAACCCTGCTAACGGCAGGCATCGATGTTGGGTCATCAGCCATCAAGGTGGTGGTGATGCGCGACCATGAATCTGGCCAGTCCGACAAGAAGGAAATGCTGGCGGGAAACATGCAGCGGATTCGCCGCCGGGATCCACAGCAGGTCACCGAGAGCACGCTAGAGGCCGCTTTAAGCGAGGCCAGTTTGCAGCGCGGGGACCTGGATTACATTGCCACCACCGGCGAAGGTGAAAACGTGCCTTTCCGCACCGGACACTTCTACGGCATGACCACCCATTCCCGTGGTGCTTTGTTCTTGGACCCGGAAGTACGAGCCATCATCGACATCGGCGCTCTGCACGCTCGTGCCGTATTGATGAGCGACAAGGCCAAGGTGCTTGGTTACCGGATGACCAGTCAGTGTGCATCAGGATCCGGTCAGTTCTTGGAGAACATCTGCCGCTACCTGGGGGTTACCATCGACGAGATTGGCCCGCTGTCACTTACTGCGGATGAGCCTGAGGTTTGTTCCTCCATCTGTGCGGTGTTGGCGGAGACCGATGTGATCAACATGGTGTCGCGGGGCATCACCATTCCCAACATTCTCAAAGGCATCCACCAATCCATGGGCGGGCGCTATTTGAAACTGTTGAACTCGGCGGGAGCCAAAGGCGTGGTGCTGGTGACTGGCGGCCTGGCAGAAGACAAGGGCTTGATGGCCACCCTGCGTGAATTGTCGGCGGAGCAAGGTTCGGATTTGGATATCCGGGCACACCAGCATTCGGTCATGGCGGGAGCCATCGGCGCCGCCCTTTGGGGAGCGTTCCGGGCACGCAAACTGATGCGTAAGGGCCTGGCCTTTACCAGCGATTAATATGAGTGAGCAACAGGAGTTGACCGAACTGCTGTCTTTGGCAGGCAAGCAGGCTCTGGTGACCGGCGGCAGTGGCGGCATCGGCTCGGCGGTGGTGCAGCTGCTCAAGGCTGCTGGTGCAAAGGTCATCAATGTGGATCGGCCTGCCGCAGAGGGGGTGGATCTGCCCTGTGATCTGGGGGATGCGCAAAGCCTGCGGGCGCTGTGTGCAACTCTGGATAAAGACTATCCACCCATGGATATCTTTGTGCACTGTGCCGGCATGACCCGGGATTCGGTGCTGTGGAAGATGAAGGATGCGGACTGGCAGCAAGTGTTGCAGGTCAATCTGGACTCAGCCTTTCACTTGCTGAAGGCCGTGGCCCCAGGAATGCGGCAGCTTGGCGGCGGCAACGTCGTCCTCCTGTCTTCCATCAATGGTCAGCGCGGCAAATTCGGACAAGCCAACTATGCCGCCAGCAAAGCCGGACTTCTGGCTCTTGGGAAAACGGCTGCGCAAGAATTGGGCAGCTTCGGCGTGCGAGTCAACTGCATTGCCCCAGGTCTGATCAAGACCAGCATGACGGCGAGCTTGCCGGAAGAAGTAACGAGCCGAGCCCTGGCAGAAACTGCTCTGCAGCGGCTGGGTGAACCAATGGACGTGGCCAGGGCCGTGCTGTTTCTCTGCTCCCAGCTGAGTTCGCACATTACTGGACAGACAATTCGGGTGGACGGAGGTCAGTGCACCGTATAGCACCGTATAGCAAGGAGACGAATGATGAGTGGAACTAGTTTAGAGTGGGACAAGGTCGTAGTGCGGAGACTGCGCCCCAATGATTTGCAAGCGGTGATTGCATTGGATGCAAAGAACACCGGGCGGCATCGTGAGGAATACTTCAAGTTGAAGTTGGCTCAGGCATTGTCGGACACCGGCATTGAAGTCTCCCTGGCGGCTGAGTTGGATGGCACCTTCGTTGGCTTCCTCTTGTCCCGGGTCTACTACGGTGAATTCGGCAGCACAGAGCAGGTGGCCGTCTTGGACACCTTTGGCGTGCATCCTGACTTTCATGGCAAGGGTGTGGGGGCGGCTATGCTGGGGCAGCTGCGAACCAACTTGCTTGGCCTGGGAATCCAGACCCTGCAGACGGAAGTGAGTTGGGAGAATCCCAACCTGCTGGGCTTCTTCAATACTCTTGGCTTCAAGCCTGCTGCCAGGTTCTGCCTCGACTTGAATCTGCAGGAAGCTCGCCGCCTGCAGGAGCTTGCCGAAGAACAAATGGCCAACTGAGCCGGCAGAACTCTTGGGTTACCCCATGCTTCGGGATAGATAAGGGCCCTGTGCGCTGTCTATTCCTGCTGCTTACCCTGTTTGCCTGCCCGCTTTGGGGGCAAGAACCAGCAGCAGCCAAGCTGCCTTGCAATGCTTGTGAGCACCAGGGCTTTCAGCCCTGCCGTCGGCACTCCAAGCAAGAGCTTGAACTGGAAGCGCAGGTGCAGTTCTGCTCCGTGGCCGCAGACTGTTCGGTCTGTGCCGGTTGTCTGAGCACGGATTGCAAGATCTGCGCCAATGAGCCGGTGCAAAACGCAGCGCTGGAGCGACGGCAGAAAGTGCAGGCCTGGCTACAGGCTCGGCGCCAGTTGGTGGATCAACACTGCAAGGCAAAGCGGCTGGTGCATGTGCAAAGCCCACATGTGCAACTGGCGTTCTCCCTGGAAGCCATGAAGGTGGGTAAGAAGAAATTCTCCACCCACCAACTTGCCCATCTCTACCTGCGGCGCATCGAAGACCTGCGTCGGGATTTCATGCAAGTTCTGCAGCTCAAGGAAAGAGATCTGCGAGCGCCCATCCAGGTGTTCATGTTTGCCCGGCAGGAAGACCATAAACAAGTCGCACCGCGAGTGGCCCGGGGCAGCGGCGGGGGATCGGGCCTGAAGTATATGGGGGAAGCCATGGTCTATTGCATGTGGAAGGATCGACAGACCATGCGCTCGGATGCGGATGTGCATCGCAACATGAGGCACAATGTTGCCCATCTCTTGCTGAACCACATGTTGGATTATCAAGTGCTCTACAACCGTAAACATGGTTGGCTGGATGCGGGTCTGGCGCACTACTTCGAATTCCGCTGCGATCAACTGTGCAACAACTTCTGCTTTGAAGAGGTTGGGCTGGAATTGAACAAGGGCTTCAAGAACGGCAAATGGCGGGTGGCGGTGCGCAAGTTGGTGGAGGCAGGGAAGCTGATCCCGTTTTTGGAAATCTATCAACTCAATACGGACCAGCTCAGCCTGCAAGCCCATGCCCAGAGCTTTGCCTATGTGGAGTTCTTGCTCAGCCAAGATGTCGATGGCAAGAGGGGTGGCAAGAGGGGTGGCAAGAGCGGTAGCAAGCACGGGGCCAGGATGCGCGCCCTGATTGCCGCCCTGAAAGCTCCTCGTTCCGAAACCCGGCAGGCCCTGGCTTCGGTGTATGATATTCAGGTGCTGGACTTTGACGCCAGGTTCCAAGAATGGGTCAAAGAGACCTACCCCCTTCGCCGACCATGATCCGAACCCGAATCGCCGCCCTACTGATCTTGCTCCTGTCTTGCCAGGTGGTTCTGCACGCTCAAGTGGATAAGGACCAGCGCCGGCAATATGCCTGGATGCTGGGTCTGCGGCGGCAATTGCTGGAGGCTTGTATTTCAATGCCAGTTGCCGAGCAAAAGGCGGTGGCCCAGGCCCTGGCGGAATCTGGGAATGGCAACCCATTCCTGCCCATGGTCAAGGCGATGGCCGTGGCGCAAGGTGTGGATGCGGATGCTGACTGGTTGTTTGCCAATAGCCTGATGCTGTTTGCCATGCCGGAAGTGGTGGATCCCTTGGTCTTCGCAGAAGAAGCAGTGACGGTGTATGCGCCGCGCTCCATGCCTGCATCCGCAAAGGAAAACTTCGCCGTGGAAGTCCGGGATGGGGAAGGGGAACTGTGCTGGCAGGGCAACATCCATGAAGACACGGACTTGAGCAGCCTGCGCAGCATGGCTTGCAAGATCATGGTGCCGGTGGCGGAGTTGGCGAACGGTGCCTATTTGGTGCGAGTGCACAACAAGCAGGGGGTGGACCTGAGCGGGAGCTTCCATGTTTTGCGGGCTTACAAACAACGGGTCCTGACTCTGTTCCAGGGCTTTGAGAAACTCAAGGCAGACCTGTCACCCTTGCAACGTGCCATGCTGGAAGGAGCGATCTGGCCGGTGCAGAGGGTGTGGGAGGGCGAGCCGGGTTCCGGTTCCATGACGGCCCTGCGCGAGTTGCAGCAGGCGGAGACCGTGCTGCAAAACCTGACGGACAAGAAGCCAGCGCTGGATGGCTTGTCCGGCTGGGTGCAGATTGGTTTACCGGTGGAGGAAGCGAAGAACTACCCGAAGAAGGGGCCGCAGCACACCCTGCGCCTGGCCCTGCGTTTGCCCAAGACGCCAGCTCCTCGTCCCATGCTGTTGTTCATCCCCGGCGCACCAAGTTGGAACGTACAGGACCATCGCCCCTCATCACCGCGTTACACTGCGCCTGATTTCCTGGCGTCGGACCTGCGCATGCTGGATTTTGACGCCAAGGATGAGGCCTTGTTGGTGATCATGGAATCGCCCGGGCGTTTGCCCAGCAGTGGGATGGCATTAGACGCTGCGCGCAAGCATCTGCCAGGCTTGTTGCCGGTAGCCAAAGGTGAAGTGGTGGTGGTTGCTGAGCGTCAGGCAGCCGGTGGGGTGTTTAGTGATCTAATGTTGGAGTCCGACCCCATGTTAGCCCTGGTACTGGTGAATGGTGTGGGCTTGATGAATCAGTACGTGTTCGCGCACCTGGAGCACAAACCCGTCCTTGGCGTGCCGGGCCTGGGCCACCCCGCTACCAAGTCCCTGCAGCGTCTGCAGAAGTATTTACACGGGAGGGATGCGGGCAAGGAGTTCAAGATTATGCAGCCACTCCCCTGGTGCCTGGCTTTGCCCATGGCCTTGCCGGAGATTTCCAAACTCCTGCCCAAGCCTGCGGGCGAATGACTGCCTAGGAGTCTGCCCCACGGGAAGTCAACTTAGCGTCTCCCAGGTGGCAGCTGGATAAGTCATTAGTGGGGCTGGGAAAACCCAGATCGTCCGATCCTACATCAATCTTGGGCCTGGGACCATGATGACGATTGTGAGGTGCTTCTTGGCCTGTAATAGCCCGATTCCCTCGGTTTTCACATCGCCAGCTTTCCATGCAGCCTTCTCAGGTTGGTTGCAAGACAGATTAGATCCCACTCACCGCTTACCTTCGCCATACCTCGCATGCTGAAGGACCGAAAACCGCTCACGTTTTTGATCCAACCAAAGACCGGCTCAACGATGTGCTTGCGTTTTCGGTACCAGCCCCGTCCGCACTTGGTCCCGATTTTTCGCTTCATTCGCGCAGTAGCTTGGAGCTCTGAGCTGGTCTCCGGTCGTGCCTTTCCTTCCTTGCCCACCGAAACCAAACCGTCAATCTTGGCGTTTTCGAGGTGCTCGAAGTTTTCCTCGCTGCGGTAGCCTGCGTCCGCAAGCAGGCGTTCGATCGGCTTGCCGGTGTTCTCCATCGCTTGCTCGGCCATCGGAAGAAGTTGATCCGTATCCGCACCGTTGTCAGTGATTCCATTCGCGATGATCAACTGCTCCGTATTGTCGACAGCAATCTGGGCGTTGTAGCATTGCTCAAACCCCTTCGAGTCTTTCATAATCCGACTGTCAGGGTCTGTGAAGTTCTCTTGATCCTGTGGCCGTGGCTTGCCTTTGGGATGTTTCCGGTAGCGAGCCACCTGGAGATCACGACCCTCTTCCTTGGCCTTGCGGGCCTTCTTCTCGTCCTTTCGCTTGTCTTCTTCGGCCTTGCGTTCTTCCAAGCGCTTCTTTGCCTCCTGGATCACCTTCAGGCGGCTCTCCCGGTTCGCAAGCTCCTCGGGCAATTCGTCACCACGAAAGTCGGGACCAAACATCTCGTCCTCGTCCTTGTCGATCCCCTTGGCCATCTCGGTGATCCTGCGGACTTCGGCACGGAGCCGCTTCTCCTCGGATTTCATCCGCGAGTAGCTCATAGCCTTGCGTTTGCTGGCGTTCGCCTTCACCTTGCTGCCATCCACTGCCACGGTGCCAAGTTTGGCCAAGCCTGCCTCACAAGCAAGTTGCACTATCTGGACAAAGAAGCTCTCAAACAGATCGACATGCTCTGCCCGAAACCGACAAATCGTGCGGTGGTCCGGCATCTGATTGGCTGCCAACACCCGGAAAGGCACACTCTCCTCTAGGTGCTTGGCAATCTTGCGAGAAGAGAAGATTCCGGTGCAGTATGCGTAGACGGTAGGTGTCAAGGTAGTTGTCGCCTGAAATGTATTCATCATGCTGCCTCCGCAGCTGCATGATGGGTGTTCGGGTTGAGCCTGACAGTTTCGATGCGCGACCAATCCCGCACGTTTCCTGACCAGCGCTCTGGATTTCGTGCACGGGCTTTTTCATACACTTCCCGGCGTTTTGCCAGGATGACAATGTCTTCCCCCGCATGGCGTTGAGCAGGGGTTACAAACTTGATGCCGCTATGCCGATGCTCGTGCCGATACCACTGGACAAACGCCACCAGCCAGGTCCTCGCATGCTCCAACGATTCAAATGGTCGGGCAGGATACTCTGGACGGTATTTGGCTGTTTTGAAGAGGGACTCTGAGTAGGGATTGTCGTCACAGACACCAGGCCGGCTAAATGAAGCCATGACGCCGAGTTCTTCAAGCTTTGCCAGCATAGTGCTGCCCTTCATTGGACCACCGTTATCGGAGTGAAGAGCCAAGCTGTCAGGATCCACTCCCTGCGCATCACAAGCCGATTGGATCAAGGCTGCCGCCAATACCTGGCATTCTTCCTCATAGATGGCTTCGCCCATGATGTCTCGGCTGAAGACATCGATGATCGTGTACAGGTAGTAAAACTTCCCGCGGATCGGGCCAGGCAAGTAACTGATGTCCCAGCTCCATACTTGGTTGGGTGCTGTTGCCACCAGTTCGCGGGGATGGTGATGTGTTGCTGGCTTGGCAGCAGCGCGATGCTTGAGCTGCTTTTCCTCGCGTAAGATTCGATACATCGTGGATTCAGATGCCAGATAGATTCCTTGATCGGCCAGCCTCGGCACGATCTGACTGGGAGAAAGGTCGCGATACTCTGGAGAGTTGAGGATTTGCAGGATCATACTTCGCTCAGCAGAGCTGATCTTGTTGCCGACCACGCTCTTTGGGCCAGCTCGCCGATCTTCACCGATGCCCTGCCGCTTCCAGCGTTGTAGTGTCCTTGAATCTACGCCAAGGGTCCCACACGCCTTGTGCAGCCGGGCACCGTTGTTGATGGCTTCTGTGACCAATCCTAAAATCAGGTCTCGCTGCTCGTGGGTGTGTCGCTGTCCTCGTCCCCCCAGATCTCTTGGACTTTTTTTTGGAGCACCAGCAAAGCTGCAGCCTCGGCCAAGGCCTTGTCCTTGCGGCGGATCTTCTTTTCCAGTGCTTTGATCTTCTTCGCATCCGGCGAAGCACCATGTCGCTTGGCCTTCTTGGGGTTGCTGAAAGCGGATTGTGCCGCCTCCATGACTAGTTTGCGCCAGTTTTCGAGCTCGACAGAGTGCAGTCCCTTTGACCTCAAAAACTCTCCCAGATCCTCCTCGGCCACTTTCATGGCCTCCATAACGACCTGCACCTTCTCTTCTGGGGTCCACTGACGTGGACTTTTCGATCCCTTCTCGGGCTTGCCTCCTGTACCGCTCATCAAGGAAACGGTACGTGCTTCCCTTACCCAACGCCAGAGGGTCGATTGGGCAACTCCAACCTCTGCTGCCAAATCCGGCGCAGTTATCCGAGAAGGACCAGTGTCGGTCATTCGCTGGACCATGCGCACTTTGAAACCATTGCTGTAAACCAAGAATCATCACTCCACCGCCCCACTGGATAACTTGTGGAAAACTCGCCCCCCATGGGGGGCGTTCACCCTGCGGGTGAACTTGTTGGATCGAGCCCAACCAAAGCAAGCTTTGGTCGGGTCCCCTCGATCCTCAGAGGCGACATCTATCCTGACACCGGGGGTAGATCAGCACTCGCAGCATCATCCGTGGGTCGTACGGCAACTCGCCTTTGCCGCAGACGCGATAGCGATCAAGGAGATCATCTGTGTCAAGCGACTCAATGGTGTCGTGAATGTACCACGCAAGATGATCTTGGGGCAGCCAATCGCGGATTGACGGAGGCAGGAGGAACTGCTGGTTGAGATCTTGACCCTTTTTGAAACGCGCCATGCCTTCAATACGTACAGGGATGAGCCCAGGGCTTAATATTATTCCGATTTTAGAGGCTATTGGAGGCCGGATTCACAGCTGTCCCGTGGGACAGACTCCTAGCAGGAGCTCAGCATTGCCTCCAAGGGCGGAGTCAAGATCCAGTAACGTGCTGGTAAGTGGGTCGCTGGTCATGGCGATCACGGGATCAAGTCCTATTGAGGTTCCGCAGAATGTCCTTGCGGATCTGTTCCGCCATTTCCAGATCACGCTTGTCGCCGGCGGCCAGCTCCAGATAGGACTGAATCGGCGAGGCGTAGGTCAAGCCACTGTCGTCTTGGCGGGTGTTGAAGAAAGGTGTGCGATCACTCGTTTCAATAATGGTGAGATCAGCGAATCGCTCTGTCTCTTTCCATCCTTTACCAGCCAGCTGACGAACTTCTTTCAGGCTTTCGCAGTAGGCGATGGGTTCATCGGATCTGATTCCTGCAGAGTAGCGAATCTGGGATGATGCGCCGGAGAGGGAGAGGAGGGGTTGTGTTCGTTTCTTGTTGACTCGTTGACAGAGCAATGCGATCTTTCCATCGGTGTCCACTCGTGCCATCCGCAAGTTCACTGGTGCTGTGAAACTATCTCTTAACTTGTTGAGTAAGACATCTGGTTGCAGCAGCAGGATTCGCGATCCCCTGCGCTCGATGAGCAGGTCTTCCTTCATGCGGGTGAGGGCCTTGGATACTGTGGACAAAGCTACGGATCCGCCCCGCGCTTCGATTCCTGCCTTGATTGCGTTGACGCTGTTGAACTCTGATTGGCTGAGAAACACACGGGGTACGATGGAGGTCACGCCTCGGTAGGCGTATTTTGTCGGTTGGGATTCGGGGTAACGATTGGGCTGACCAGAGCTACGAAGCAAAAGTTTGCCTGGGACGATGACGATGCCATTGCCGCTCAGGTCGATGCCGGAAACGTTTTCGTTGACGAGTCTGTCGAGTTGGCGTTGATCCAGGTAGGGAACGATGATCATCGGTGGAAATCCGGTGGCCTTGGCGAATCCTTGGGCTTGGTAAAGGGCCTGGTCCACCGACTGTGGCGTGCTTCGGCCTTTGGCTTCGGCGACGAATTCGTACGACTTGTTCTGCCAGTGGATGCGGACATGGTAGTCAGCCGGAACTCCTCTGGTGGTTGGGTCCCAGCTGGCAAATTCCAGCTTGACGGTGGCTCCCCATGGTGAGTCCAGCTTGTCTAGCAGTGCTGGGAATGCCTGTTCGGTTATGGGGGTGGGTGATGGATTGGGCATTGTTTCCAGTATATCGCAAATTTCCGTATCCGGAAAATAGGCAATATATGGAAATAGCCTCTGATTGGCTTGTCCCCGGTGCCATGGGTACCGATCTACGCCCGCCGCAGCATCTCTGCCACTGCGGCCTACCTGGCTGGAAGTAGAAGACTTACTTGTTGTCGGCGGAGTCCATCTGCAGGAGCTCAAACAGCGAGACCATGGGGCGGATGCTGAACAGTTCGCTCACTGGCTTGCCGTTTTCCATGGGCAGTGAGTTCAGATGAATTCCTTGCAGAGACTCATCCAGGGAAATGAATATGGTCTTGGCCTCCGCGCAATGAATGAGGATTGGATCCAAGATTTCCTTCCGCAGATTCTTGGTCAAGATTTTGTCCGTTGACTTGGCAATGCGGTAATCAGCAAGCAGAGAATCGATGGCGCCGATCTTTCCCAAGGGCAAGATCTTGATCTTTGCGCCCTGGTCCAGGCAAAGGGCAACGAAATGGATATCGGAAGCATCTACTGTCTGTGCATCAGCTAGTGGTATGACGCAGAATTAGTAGGCCTTTATATTAAGCCTCCCTACGCTTGCGGTGCGTAGGTATCGTTGGAGGCAAGACGATGCGCGTTGCAGTAGAGATTCAACTTACCAAGAGCGAGCGAAGCACCCTGACGAATTGGTCACGCAGTCGGAGAATTTCGGTGAGGCAAGCTCAGCGAGCCCGAATGATCCTTCTTGCCGCTGATGGCTACTCGAATGCGGATATAGCTGAGGAGATGAGGGTCAAGCGACACACTGTGGGGCGTTGGCGAAACCGCTTCAGCGAGCATCGCCTCACTGGTATAGAGAAGGACCTTCCTCGGGGAGGTCGTCCCCGTGCGAACGAGGAAGTTGAGAGTGAGATCATCCGCATGACTACGCAAGAGATCCCCGCGAACGCGACACACTGGAGCACGCGACTCCTTGCAGAGGAGATGGGAATCACGCAGTCGATGGTCCACCGCACATGGAAGGCCAACGGTCTGAAACCTCACTTGGTGAAGACGTTCAAGGTCAGCAACGATTCTCGGTTCGAAGAGAAGCTGCGCGATGTGGTAGGTCTCTACCTGAATCCACCCGAGAATGCACTCGTCTTTAGCGCGGACGAAAAGACGTCAATTCAGGCTCTCGATCGGACCCAGAAGAGCCTTCCACTGGTCAAGGGCCGATGCGGCACGATGACTCATGACTACAAGAGGAACGGAACAACCACCTTGTTCGCCGCGATCGAGTTGGGTCACGGCGAAGTGATCGCAACCTGCATGAAGCGACATCGACATCAGGAGTGGATCAAGTTCCTGAGAATGATCGACGAGCAAACTCCAGCTGAACTCGATCTGCACGTCATCGCCGACAACTACGCCACACACAAGCATGAGAAGGTTAAGCGGTGGCTGAAGCGCCATCCGCGATTCCACATGCACTTCATCCCGACAAGCAGCTCGTGGCTCAATATCGTGGAGGGGTTTTTCCGCAATCTTGATCAAAAACGCCTGAAGCGCGACGCGTTTCGCAGCGTCCCTCAACTCAAGAAAGCAATCATGGACTACATCGATAACCACAACGACGATCCGAAGCCGATTGTTTGGACCAAGGCCGCCGACGAGATCCTCGAAAAAGTCGGTCGCGCACGCGCTGCACTGAAAATGCCCCAACAGAGCGCATCACACCACTAGATCCATCATGAACTGATAGCGAACCACTGATACGGCCACAGCACCTTGTGGGATTTGCTTGGCCAAATCTTGCACGCTGACCGAGCTTGGATCCAAGTCCAGAATGTCTTTGGAGAAGGCCAGCAGTTGTGCTTCCACCTTTCTCCTCTCTGAAATGGCGGCAGTCAGGTCCGCCTCCAGTTTTTGCAGCAGTACTTGGTGCTTGCTCGGTTCCTTCTCCTCTACGGTTTGCTCGGCGATCGATAGCACCAACTTGCTTGCCGCAAGAACTTGGTCCTGCAGTTCCTGAAGCTGTTTATTCTGACTGCTTTCCTGCCCAAGTTTCGCAAAGTGAGCAAAGCGCGCATTTGCATGTCGAAGAGTTTCTACAAGTAGGAGAACCTCAGGGAGTAGAACTGCAATTGGCGACATTTCCTCGTAGGTCACAGCCATGGTGAGGTAGTTGTCTATAGGAGGCATGAACAGCGAAGCCATGGTCCCTGGTTTTTGAGCGTAGAGACTTTTGGTGTTAAGGGCTTGTCGGTTGTGTTCCAGCCACTGGCGGAAGAGATCGGGAAGCCCCTTAGGTTCATCCAATTTAACCAAGGTCCAAATCAGGAGCTGGCGCGCATCTTGTAGGCGGGGATGGTAGCCAGGTAGGATTCGGGAGAAGGTTTGATGGGCCAATTCCAACGGTTCCCGCGCAGCATGATGGTTTTTCAATTGGAACTGGGTGAGAGCCAGGTTAAGGCGCGACCTCTGAAGCTTTGGGTGGTGGTCTGGAAGTGTGGTGGAATGACTCTGGTGAATCATTTGCAGAAGAGGAAGTGCGCCCTCTAGGTCACCCAAGTCAGTTTTGATTATTGCCAGGGAACTGCGTGCGGAGAGGAGGTCCGGGTGGTCGTCTGGGTGGGTGTTGGCAAAGACATCATGATATTTTTCTAATAAGGTCAGGGCGCCAGCTAGATCTCCCAGCTCTACCTTGATGAGAGCCAGGTTCCTACGTGCTGTCTGCAAGTCAGGGTGATCCTCAGGGAGAGTGCGGGAGTAGACCTCATAGACTTTCTCAAAAAGCGGCAGAGCATCTTTATGATTGCCAAGCATGCTCTTGGTAGCAGCAAGGCCTAGGCGGGATTGTTGCAGGGAGTAGTTGCCTTCGGGGAGAGTGCGGGAGGAGATTTGATAGACCTTTTCATATAGAGGCAGAGCATCTTGATAGCTCCCCAGTTGAAAAAAGGTGTCAGCCAGATTTACCCGAACTCTAAGAAGATCAGGATGCTTATCGGGGAGCGTGTGGGACAAGGCTTTGTAGGTCAATTTTTCTAGTGCCAATGCCTCTTGCAAGTTCCCCATGGCCTTTAGGGTGCCAGCTAGATTCAGGCGGGCCTTCTGTAGCTCTGGGTGGTCGTCAGATAAAGTGTGGGATCGGACCTCAATGACTTTCTTTTCAAGCTCTAGTGCTGCGTCCAGGTTCCCTAAATTCTTTAGGGTGATGGCCAGATTTTGGCGGGCGGTTTGCAGGTCCAGATGGTCATCTGGGAGCGTGCGGGAAAAGACTGAGTAAACCTTTTTCTCTAACGCCAACGCCTCCTGCAGATCCCCCATGGACTTTTTGGTAATGGCCAGATTCAAGCGTGACCTTTGTAGGTCGGGGTGGTCGTCAGGAAGCGTGCGAGAAAAGGCCTGGTATGCCTTTTCTTCTAATTCCAGCGCTCCTTCAAAATCGCCGAACTCCTTCTTGGTCACGGCCAGATTGCTTCTAGCATTTTGCAGGTCAGGGTGATCCGCGGGGAGGGATTGCAGGAAGGCTTTGTAGGCTTTTTCTTCTAACGGCAAGGCACCGATGAAGTTACCCAGTAGTTTCATACTGAGGGCCAGATTCAAGCGAATGGCCTGCAGATTTGGGTGATCGTCGGGGAGGGTGCGGGAACAGACTTCGTAGACTTTTTCTTCAAGCTGTAAAGCGGCCTGAATGTCTCCCAGTGCCTTCAGGGTATTGGCCAGGTCATTGCGGGCTCCCTGAAGATCGGGGTGATGCTCAGGAAGGGTGCGAGAATAGACTTCATAGGCTTTTTCCTGCAGCGCTTTGGCCCCTTTCAGGTCTCCTGTCGTTTGTTTGATGCTGGCCAGACCCATGCGTGCCTTTTGCAACTGTGCATGGTCGTCAGGTAGGGTACGGGAGTAGACCTCGTGGACCTTTTCAAGAAGTGCCATGGCAGAGTGCAGGTCGCCAAGAGCTCCCTTGGTGATTGCCAGGTTACCTCGAGCCTTTTGCAGGTCCGGGTGATCGTCAGGTAGCGTGAGAAGGCGAATCTTGTAGACCTTCTTTTGCAGTGCCAGTGCTCCGTGCAAATCCCCCAGGATTCTTTTTGCCAGGGACAGTTGCATGCGGGCCTCCTGTAGATCTGGGTGATCGTCGGGCAAGGTTTTTTCCCGGTAGAGGACCACGTTTTCCCATGCCGCATGGGTGACTCGCAGTTCTTGGGCACTGTCAGCAGTTTCACCCAGCGCTGCCAATAGATCTTGCGCTTCCTTGCTCTCCTTGTACTTGGGCAGGGATAGAGCGGCTTCCAACGCTAGCCTGACGGTATTTTGTGCCGATGGGTACTTTCCCTCGGCCACCTGTGCCTTGGCCTGCTCCACCATCTTTTCGATCCGCTGGATTGCTGGGTCGGGCTTGGTGGTTTGAGTGGTTGGATGCTCAGTGGGCTTTGTTGTCGGGGTCTGGCTAAATCCGATGTTCAGGCAGAGCAAGGCTTGCATGGGAAGCAGTAAGAGCCAAACAGCTAGGTGTGCGGGTTTATAACGCATGGTACGGACCCTTCTTCGTTGGCTTGCCATTGTCTGTTCGTTCCAAGATTGTGCAATGGGCAAGGACCCAGCTTTACGCCCGCCGCAGCATCTCTGCCACTGCAGTCTGGCCCTGTTCGCCCAAGCCCAAAGAGTACTTGTTCACGTAAAGCGCAATGTGCTGGCGGCAGACATCTTCGTCGATCTCCTGACTGTGTTTGCGGATGTAGGCCTTACTCAGCTCTGGCCGCAGCATGGCAAGGCAGATGGACTGCTGCAGGGCGGCATCGATTTGTTGGATGCGTTGGGTGCCCAGTTCCTTGCGGGCGGCAATGACTCCCAAAGGCAGAGGCAGGCCGGTGTCTTGTTCCCAGGCCACACCCAGGTCCAGCAGCAGTGCAAGACCATGCTCTTCGTAGGTGAAGCGGTTTTCGTGAATGATGACGCCAGCGTCTACTTTGCCTGCGCTGATGGCCGGCATGATCTGGTCGAAGCGCATGACTTCCAGTTGCAAGTCAGCTGGCCCGTAACTGCGCAACAACAGATGGGCGGTGGTGCCCTCACCGGGAATGGCCACCCGTCGACCGGACAGCTTGGGTGCATCATGGAATTCTGGCCTGGCCACCAACAGCGGACCGCAGCCCCGGCCCAGCGCGGCGCCGGCCTGCAGGACTTCATAGGCATCGCCCACCCGCGCCAGCGTCGGCAGACTGAGTTTGCTCACGTCCAAGAGGTCACTGCTTTGCAGTGCTCTTTGATTCAGGGCTTCGATGTCCAGCAGTTGTGGCTGCAGCACCATATCTTCCAATGGCACCAGGCTGTGCACCAGACCGTGAAACATGAAGGTGTCGTTGGGGCAGGGGGAGAAGCCCAGGGAGATGGGCTCTACCAAGGTTGTGCCCCATGCAGTTGCAGCACCGCCTGCTGCAACTTCGCCACTGCCCCCTGCAAGTCCCAACCCGCCTTGTCCCGGTCGCCGGTGCGGTTGCTGATGCAGCGAAGTTGCACCAAAGGGATGCCATGCAGTTGGCAGGTCAAAGCCACCGCCGCGCCTTCCATGCTTTCCACCTGTGCACCGCTGCGTTGCGCCCGTTCCAGAGCCAGGGCGTCGGTGGCGCTGCAGGTGCTCACCGTGGCGCCGTGCACCAGCGGTAGGTCGCCCAGCATGCTGGCTAATCTCTGGCTCCACTGTGCATCCATGACAAATGGGCCGGTGTTGCCAAGCTGCATGTCGGCCAGGCTGATGAATCCCTGCTCGCTCTGCGCGCCCTCGTCGGCCAATTGATCACTGCCCAGCAGGCAAAGGTCGCCAACCTGCAGTTCCGGTCCGTAGCTGCCAGCCAGACCAAAGCAGCACAGCAGGTCCGGCATGGTCTCAGTATTCAGGTAACGACTCAGGCTGGCGGCGCTGGCGGCCTTGCCCACGCCCATGCACAGACTAAGAGCCAGTTGCTGGGCAATGGCTTCGCCCTCCAGGGGGGCGGCATAGGTGTAGAGAACCTTCACGCTTGGATGTTAGGACCCTCGGCAGGCCAACACCAGTCACGGGTGGCACAGAGGCGTTGCACCACTGCCGGCTTGGGTATCTCAACCCGAACCTGTTCAAAGGCCACCACCTGCATTTCGCCCCGCACCAGATCCAGCAACTCGCCGGGGTCTAGCAGGAAATCCGGGTTGCGCGGTTTGCCTAGCTGTTCGTTGCCCTTGGCGAAGGTCTCATAGAGCAGCAGGCCACCGGCAGCCACGGCGCGCAGGATCTGGGGAAGCAGCGGGCGCCAGAGATAGTTGGTGACCACCACCGCCTGAAAACTCTGGCCGCCCAGGGGCCAGGGGCTGCCGTCCTCCAGGTCAGCCTGCACTGGTGTCAGGCCAGGGGTAGTGGCCAGAGAGCCCAACTGCAGTAGGTCCCGATCCACGGCGGTGACTTGCATGCCGGCGTCCAGAAACAGACGGCTATGGCGCCCAGAGCCGCAGGCCAGGTCCAGGACCTTGCCGGCTGGCACCATGGGGGCAAAGCGCCGCACCCAGGCTGAGGCTTCGGCCAGGGGGGCGTGAGGGTCTTGGGGCATGGGGCAAGCTTAGCCCCTGTGCGCTGAGCTAAAAGGTCGTAGAGCCGACGAACATCAGGATGCAGGCCAAGGCCCCGACCACAAAGCCCACGCTCATGACGGTCTTGTTGCCCATGTCGCCTTCGAAGAAGCCGTTGTTGATGAAGTCTTTCATGGCAGGGGGAAGACTTCCCCGTGCGGCTTCTTTCAGGCAGGGAAAGATTTTTCCTGGGCGGCATCCTGGCGGCAGCGGCTGTCCCAGAATAAGAGCCGGTGGGAGCAGCAGAGAACCCACAATTCTCGCAGCTCGGCGGCGCTGAAGCTCTTCTTCGGCAGGTCCGGGAACTGGCGCAGGAGGTTGCGCACCGCCGTCAAGCAGCCTGGCTCATCCTCCAGTTCCAGCTCTGTGTAGTCCTGCATCTGGGTGCCCCCTCCCTGGGCCTGCCGCTGCAGCCAGTCATCGATCTCATGGGAGTGGGCAGTATAGGTGGCGGCGGGGGTGAGGCCGAAGTCGCCCGGGCTCTCCAGGGCTTCGGCCTGGCCTTGCCAGTTCTGCCATTGCTGTGGCAGTTCGGCCAGCGGCGGGACCTGGTAGGCGAAGGCCTGGAACAGGTGCCGGTAGAGGGGGTTGGGGGTCTGGCGCCCCACGAAAAGCTGGCTGTCCCTGGCCTGCATACCTGGAGTGGCTTCATCGCCCGAATGGCTTGGCAGGATGCAGGGCTCCTTCTTACCGCCCAGGAGAACACCCCAGTCCAGGGCCTGCTTTTGCAACGCAGGGCTGCCCTTGCCTCTGGCCAGGGCATGCAGTTGGCCTGGCCGCAGATGGATGTCTTGCGCCAGGGTTCGGCTGGGCAGTCGCATACCCGTGAGTCCCTGGCCCAGTAGGCGCAGCCGCTGGCTTGTGCGGGTTTTGGGCGACCAGGGAGAGAGCAGGGGATGCAGGCGGTAGGGGGCGGCTTCTTGCAGTAAGGGGCGCTCCGCATCCTGTTTCACCAGGCAGTGGATGAAGTTGGTGCGCAGTTCTTGCCACAGATCCAGGTAGTTGAGGACAAAGCTCTGGCTCTGCCCTTGCAGGCCCAATGCCTGAGCCATGACTTGCGGCTGTCCCCAGGGGCGGTGGATGTGGTTGGCGGTTTGCAGGCCAGCGTCCTGGATGAGTTGTCCCAGTTCGAAGGCTGTGAAGCCATGGTCGCCGGCATGCAGGAAGCCATCGACGATACCTTCGTCATTCTGGCTGTCCGGGTAGGTGGCAAAGGCATAGCGCAGCGGGTGATCCTGGGGCAGGGCCAACATGAAGCGTCGCAGCAACTGTGGATGGCTTCGGTCTTCCAGGCTCAGGCCCAGGAGCCTGGCCAGCCGCTGGATTTGAAAGATGCGCTGCCGGCTGAAATGCGGATAGACCATGATGCGCAGGATGCCCTGTGGGCTGAGCCGTTCACTCAGCGCGCGCAGGGTGGCTGCTGGGTCGTTCAAGTTCATCAAGACACCGAAGCATTCGATGAAATCGAAGGGGCCCTCCGGCCAGGTGTCAGGGTCATTCAGGTCCACGCCTTGAAACTCCACCTGGTAGAGGCCATGCCAGAGGCAGCGGCGCCGCGCGATGTCCATGCTGGCGGTGGACAGGTCGGAGGCCAGGATCTGCGCTGTCGGGTTGGCCAGTCCCAAGGTGTAGGGTTGGAAGGTGCCACAGCCAGCAACCCAGATGCGTGGTCTGGCTGGCGCTGCGGGAAGGGCGCAGCGATCCCGCAGGTAATCCAGGTTCAGTTCCCAGCTGTGGTGGCGGGGCACCGATACCAGCCGGGGGAAGCGCGGGTAGGGCCAGGACTCGTACTGCTTGTGGATGCGGTGTTGGCGGGCGATGGCCCCAGGGTACGCGGCTCCCTTCACCACGCCAAGTCTATCTTTGCGCTACCGCTTTCTCTAACTTGTAAGCATGCATGGCCCTCTCCTTGCTTTGATGTCCTTGTTGCTGTCAGCCTGTGCTGCAGTGGGCACCGACAAGCAACTGTTCCTGCTTATTGATCAGGATGCGGATCCCATGGGCTATGGCAATCACCCCGGCGCCATCTTCAAAGTGGATCTGCAGACGGCCAGCGCCAAACCGTTTCTGGTGTCCAAGCTTTGGCAGGATCCCTGCGATGTCCTGCGCTGCGCCGACGGCAGTTTTCTGGTGTTGGATTACAATGGCGGCGGCCAGGGTCGCATGTTTGCCGCTTCTGCTGATGGTGAACAGATCCACGAGTTGACCTTGCCTGCCGGGCTGGTGGACCCGGGGCGGATGTACCAGGCCGAAGATGGCAGCATCTGGGTGGTGGACAAGAACGCCGATCCCCGTGCCCTGGCCAGACAGAAGAATGGCACCGGTAGCCTGTGGCGCATGTCTGCCGACTTGCAGGAGCTGCAGCTGTTGTTCACCGGTATGCCCTTGGCCGCGCCGGCGGATCTTTGCTTCGCTGAAGGTCGCGCTTACTTGTTGGATGCGGATTCCTTTCGTCAACCAGGCCAGCTCTATGAAGGCGCCATCTTTGAAGTTCTGTCCCAAAGCCATTCACTCAAGACTTTGGTCAGGCTGCAGAGACTGGTGAGTCCCATCACCCTGTTGCGCCACACCGATGGCAGCTTTCTGGTTGTGGATGTGAATGCAGACCCTGAACAACCACATCGCCATCGGGGTGCGGTCTATCGGGTGGATGGAAGGGATGGCAGCACGCGCTTGCTTTGGCAGCACGCAGATTTTCGCGATCCGGTGGGTGGTTTGCTCTGGCAGGATAAACTGTATGTGGTGGATGCCAGTGCTGATCCCATGGGCCTGGGGGATGACGGCACCGGGCGAGCCTTTGCCGGCAATGGTCGGGGAGCTATCTATGTTTTTGACCTACTGAAGGGTAAAGGTGAATTGTTGATGGCCTCGAAACAATTTGCCAACCCGGCCCGCCTGCGGGTGTTCCAGCAGTGAAGCTCAAACCATGAAGAAGAAACTCCTGCTGCTGCTATTCAGCTTTCTGCTTGCTCTAGTTCTGGCAGAGGTGGCGATCCGTCTCTATGGCGATCCACGCATCACGGCGCAGCAGGTTCTCCGTGAGGGTATTGCGCAAGGTGAACAGCCGGCGAACATGTGCCTGGCTGATGCAGGCATGCTGCAGTTCTCTGAGGATCCCATCTTGCGCTATGGCCTGCAGCCGGGTTTTGAATTTAGCGTTGGCGAAAACCTCTACCGTATCAATGCCTTGGGCATGCGTGGGCCGGAGCTGCCAAAGGAAAAGTCGGCCGGTGTCCAACGCATTTTGCTCTTGGGGGATTCCTATGCCTTTGGTTTGGGGGTTGGCGAAGATGCCACCATTGCTGCGCAGTTGCAGGATCGTTTGCAGCCAGGGCACCAAGGATTGCAGGTTTTGAACATGGGCGTGCCGGGCTACCACACCGGTCAGCAGTTGCGTGCCCTGCAGCAGCAAGGCTTTGACCTGCAGCCCGACCTGGTGATCCTGGTCTACTACGCCAACGACAACGTGGCCAGTACCTTCATGTATGATCCCCGTCTACGCTTTCTCTACGTGGATGAGCTACCTCTGACCTATGGCATGAAGAGCTTCATGTCCCGTTCCGCGCTCTATGCTTTGGTCACCAAGGCCTACACCGGATCTTTGCAAAGGGCCGACTACTTTGACAGCCGCGGTCCCCAACATTGGTCGGTGACGCAAAAGCGCATCAAGGCTGTGGTCAGAGCCTGTGGCCAACGGAACCTACCCATCCTGCTGGTGGCTTTGCCGGCCTTGTTCAATTCCGTCGACATGGTCAATGAAAAAGGCACCACGATCCCGGATCAGCAGCGGGTGTTGGACTTGGCGGAGGATGTTGGAGTGCCGGTGGTGGACTATCGGGCCCTGTTGCTCAAGCGGCAGCGAGCGGTTGAGGAACTGTTTGTGTCCCTGAAGCCCGAGGACACCCACTTGAACCGTCAGGGCTATGCCCTGCTGGTGGATCTGATCATGGAACAGATCCAAGCCCAGCAATGGTTGCGCTAAGTTGACGGTTGCGCTGAGTTGACCCAGCTTATTTGGCCTTGGGCTTCTGGAAGATGTGCACCGCCATGTTGTGCACCGCTTCCGCCGCTTCCATCACCGCTTCGGGCAGGGTTGGGTGGGCATGGATGGTGCTGGCCAGGTCTTCCACCGTTGCTCCCATCTCAATGGCCAAGGCGCCCTCGGCAATCAGTTCGGTGACCTCCGGACCAATCAGATGAATGCCCAGGACCTTGTCGGTCTTCTTGTCGCCGATCACCTTGGCCCAGCCTTCGGTTTCGTTCAGGGACATGGCGCGACCTGAGGCGGCGAAGGGGAACTTGCCCTCCACCGGCTCAAAGCCTTGCGCCTTGGCCTCTTCCGTGCTCAGGCCGACGCTGGCGATCTGTGGGTCGGTGAAGATCACTGCTGGGATGCATGCTGGATCATAGGCGGCACCCTTGTCACCGCTGATGGCGGCGGCGGCAATCAGGCCTTCGTGGCTGCCCTTATGCGCCAGCATGGGCTGGCCGGCACAGTCACCGATGGCGTAGATGCCCGCCACGTTGGTCTGGCGTTGGGCGTCGACCTCAATGAATCCCTGCTTGTCCAGGCTGACTCCCAGGGCTTCCAGTCCCAGGTCCTTGCCGTTGGGGCGCCTGCCTACCGTGGACAAGATCACGTCACAGCCGAACACTTCGTCCTTGCCGTTGACCTCAACGGTGACATCCAGCCCATCCTTGCCTTTCTTGTAGGACTTGGCCTTGGCCTTCAGGTGGACCTTCACCTTCTTTTTCTTCAACGAGCGGCCCATCTCCTTGGAGAGCTCCGCTTCCATGCCTGGCAGAACCCGGTCCATGAATTCAACCACGCGGATCTCAGTGCCCAGGTTGTGGTAGACCAGACCCAGCTCAAGACCGATGTAGCCACCGCCAATGATCAGCATGCGCTTGGGCAGCTTTTCCGGTTTCAGGGCTTCAGTGGAGGACCAGACGTTCTTGCCATCAAAGTCAAAGCCGGGGATTTCGATGGGGGTGGAACCAGTGGCAATGACCACATGCTTGGAGTCGATGCTGGTCTTCTTGCCTTTGCTGTCGGTGACTTCCACCTTATTGGCAGCGACGACCTTGGCGTCGCCCATGCTGACGTCCACCTTGTGGCTCTTCAGCAGACCGGCCACGCCACCAGTGAGCTTGCCAACGATGCCTTCTTTCCAGGCCACCAGCTTCTTCACGTCCAGGTCGACCCCTTTGGTGGTGATGCCCATGATCTCGGCGTGCTGGATCTTCTTCATCAGTCCGCCGGCGGCAATCAATGCTTTACTGGGGATGCAACCCACGTTGAGGCAGACGCCGCCCATGGCAGCCTTTTCTACAACGTGCACCTTCAGGCCCAGTTGGGCAGAGCGGATGGCGCAGACATAGCCGGCGGGTCCGGCTCCGATGATAGTGACGTCGTACTTCATAAGATTAAAGGGGGAAGGCTCCATCGGGAGTGTCTTCTCCGCGGCTGGCTTTGATTTCTTCGAATTGTTCTTCCAGGCTTGCGGGAACCTGGGCATAGACATCGGTGATCAATGATCGTGGCTCAGGAGAGTCAGCGTCTTCTCCGGCTTTGATGGCGGCGTTGACCTTGGCGGCGATGTCTTCTTGCAGGGCGGCTTCTTTCTCATCGTCCCACAGCTTGCTCTTCTCCAGGAAGCGCCGGTAGCGATCGATGGGGTCGCGTTTTTCCCAGACCTTGACCTCGGCTTCATCCCGGTATCGCGTTGGATCATCGGAAGAAGAATGGCCCAGGCGGCGGTAGGTCACCGCTTCAATGAAGGTTGGGCCTTCGCCGCGGCGGGCGCGATCAATGGCCTGTTTGCTGGCGGCGTAGACTGCCAGCACATCGTTGCCGTCCACCCGCACCGAGGGCATACCGTAGGCGTTGCCCTTGATGGCAATGGTTTCTGAAACGCTTTGCTTGCTCAACGGAACCGAAATGGCCCATTGGTTGTTTTGGCAAATCATCACCACCGGGGCCTTTTGCACGGCGGCGAAGTTCATGCCGGCATGAAAGTCGTTGGCGCTGGTCGCACCGTCACCCATGTAACCCAGCACCACCACGTCATCCTTGCGAATCTTGGCCGCCAGTGCAGCACCGGCGGCGTGCGTGATCTGGGTGCCAATCACCGAGGACATGGCCATGTAGTTGCCTTCCTTGTAGGTGAAGTGGCAGGGCATTTGTCGGCCCTTGCAGCGATCCTTTTGGTTGCCCACCAGTTGCGCAATGGCTTCGTCCAGAGCCAGACCACGCATCATGGCAGCGGCACCTTCTCGCAGGGCAGGAAAGATCCAGTCTTGCGGTTGGGCTGCTGCCACGGAGCCGACGGTGGCGGCTTCCTGGCCGAGGATGGGGCCGTAAAAACCGATTCGCCCCTGGCGTTGCAGCATCAACATGCGCCGATCAAATTCGCGCACTTGCACCATGGCCTGATACAGCTGCAGCAGGGTCTCGTTGCTCAGCTTTGGATCGTGCCCAGCAACCAGACTACCATCCGGTTTCAGAACCGTGAGTAGGGCTGTGCTTGGGGCGCTGGCTTTCCGCTTCGCAGGTCGGGGAGGACTTTTACTCATGGCTTCGGCCTAGATACTGCCCAGCAACAGGCGCTGCGGGGTTTCCAGGTTTTGCTTCACTACGTTCATCCAGCGCGCGCCGGTGGCGCCGTCCACCAGACGGTGGTCGATACTGATGGAGAGATACATGACATCACCAACTACAATGGCATCATCCTGTACCACCGGGGTCTTCTTGATGGCGTGCACGCCCAGGATCGAAACCTCGGGGAAGTTGATCACCGGCGTAGCGAACAGGCCGCCAATGTTGCCGGCGTTGGTCAGGGTGAAGGTGCCGCCCTGCAAGCTGTCCACTGAGATATTTCCCGCACGGGTGTCAGCGGCAAGTTGTTGGATCTCTTGCGCCAGTTGCACGATGGATTTTTGGTCCACGTTCTTGATGACGGGTACCACGAGTCCGTTGTCCGTATCGGTGGCGATACCAAAGTTGTAGTAGTGCTTGATCACCAGTTCCTGGGTGGATTCGTCCAGGCTGGAGTTCATGTCCGGATACAGCTTCATGGCTTCCACCGCCGCCTTCATGATGAAGGGCAGATAAGTGATGTTGATGCCCTGCTCCTTGTACATCTCCTTGGCCTGCTTGCGCAGCTTCACCAGTTCGGTGACGTTGATGTCATCCACATAGGTGAAGTGGGTGGCGGTGAACTTGGAGCGAGTCATGGCCTCGGCGATCTTGCGCCGCAGGCCGCGGAAGGGAATGCGCTGTTCGATGGCACCCTGGGGAGCGGGGGCGATGGACACAGGTGTAAGCGCCTTGGCTGCCGGTGCTGCAACTGCGCCGCCCTGTTGCTTGGCCAGATCATCGTTGGTAACCCGACCGCGAGGGCCGGTGCCGGGGACCTGCAGCAGGTCGATGCCCATCTCGCGAGCGCGGCGGCGGGTAGCAGGTGCTGCCAGCACCTTGCCGGGCGAGGCCTGCACAAAGTTGCCGACAAGCACAGCGGCCGGCGCAGCGGCAGGAACAGCCCTGGCCGCAGCAGGCGCAGCAGCTGGCGCCGGTGTAGCAGTTGGCGCAGCTGCGGGAGCTGCAGCTATTGGGGCGGCTGGCGCGGCAGTTGCGCTAGCGCCAGTGGCGATGACGGCGATCACCGACTCCACCGGCACGATGGCGCCGGCTGCATGCCTGATCTCCTTGATGACTCCATCCCAAGGTATGGTGATGGTGACGGTGGCCTTGTCTGTCATGACCTCCACGAAGGGGTCTTCTTCTTTGACGGCCTGACCGACTTCTACCATCCACTGCACGATTTCACCCTCGGCGATGCCTTCACCGATGTCGGGGAGTTTGAATTCCATGTCTGCCATGTTTAGGTCCTGTCTTACCAGTTGAAGGTTTTTTCAATGCCGCTGAGCACTCGGCGTGCGTCGGGCATGTAGAGATTTTCCAGGGAGTAGGGAAAGGGAGTGTCAAAGCCAGCCACCCGAATGATGGGGCCTTCCAAGTAGGCAATGGCCTTCTCAGCGATGATGGCGGCAATCTCAGCGCCATAACCACAGGTCTTGGGTGCTTCGTAGAGGATGACGCAGCGACCGGTCTTTTGCACCGAGTCCAGGATGATCTGTTCATCCAGTGGCACCAGAGTGCGAGGGTCAATGATTTCGATGCTGCGGCCTGCTTCTTCAGCCTGCTTGGCAGCTTGCTCGGCCACGCCGACCATGGAGCCGTAGGCAACGATGGTGCAGTCCGTGCCTTCCCGCACTACGCGGCCTTTGCCCAGGGGCACCACATGTTCGCCCTCCGGTACCTCGCCCTTGGCTGTGCGGTAGATGCGCTTGGGTTCCAGGAACATCACCGGGTCTTCATCGCGAATGGCGCTGATGAGCAGACCCTTGGCGTCGGCTGGGGTGGAAGGAATGACAACCTTCAAACCAGGGGTGTGGCAGAAGTAGGCTTCGCTGGATTGGCTGTGGTAGTGACCGCCGCGGATGCCGCCGCCGTAAGGCGCACGGATCACCATGGGGCAGGTGTATTCGCCACCGCTGCGGTAGCGGATCTTGGCCGCTTCCGAAACGATCTGGTCAAAGGCTGGGTAGATGAAATCCAAGAACTGGATTTCGGTGATGGGGCGCATGCCATAAGTGGCCATGCCCACTCCGGTGCCAATGATGCCGCATTCGGACAAAGGCGTGTCGAAGCAGCGGTCTTCGCCAAACTCTTCTTGCAGTCCCATAGTGGCGCCAAACACACCACCCTTCTTGCCTACATCTTCGCCAAACACCACTACCCGGTCGTCCTGGCGCATTTCCGTTGCCATGGCGTCGGTCACGGCGCTGATCAAGGTCATCTCTGCCATCTGTCGTAATCTCCTAGAGGGGGAACTCACCGGTCATTTGGGCGGCGGGGCCCTTCAGACTCAGGAGGTCGTCCCGTTGTTCGTTGAGTTGTGGGGTTGTGTTTAGGTAGACGCCTTCAAACATGCTTTCAATGTCGGGCTTGCCAGCCTCCCGCGCATGGTTGACGGCTGCTTTGAATTCGGCGCGGAAGTCGGTTTCGATTTCCTTTTCGAAGGCCTCGTCCCAGAGCTTCTTGCGCTTCAGGTACTTCTGGAAGCGCTGGATTGGATCGCGTTGTTTCCAGGCTTCGTACTCTTTCTGGTCCCGGTAACGACTGGCGTCATCGGATGAGGAGTGCGAGCCCATGCGGTAGGTGACGGTTTCCACCAGGGTGGGGCCTTCACCCTTGCGGGCACGGTCGACGGCCTCTTTACAGACCCGATAGACCGCCAAGACATCGTTGCCATCCACGCGCACGCCGGGCATGCCATAGGCCTGGGCTTTTTGCGCGAAGGTCTCACTGGCGGTTTGATGGGAAGAGGGCACCGAGATGGCCCACTGGTTGTTTTCGCAGATGAACACCACCGGTGATTTGTAGACCGCGGCAAAGTTCAAACCGGCGTGGAAGTCATTGGAGCTGGTGCCGCCATCGCCAAAGTAGGTCATGAACACCGTGTCTTCCTTGCGAATGCGCGCCGCCATGCCGGCGCCCACCGCCTGGGTGATCTGGGTGCCGATGGGCGAACTCACCGAAAAGTAGTTGATGCTGCGCAGGCTGTAGTGCACTGGCATCTGGCGCCCCTTGCTGGGGTCGCCATTGTGGCCAAACCATTCGCAGGTGATGTCCTGCAGGTTCACGCCGCGCAGCAGCGGAATGCCTGCCTGCCGATAGGCGGGGAACAACCAGTCGCTGTCCAGCAGGGCGGCAGCGCTGCCCACGTGGCTGGCTTCCTGGCCCAGGCTCTGCAGGTAGAAGCCGATTTGTCCCTGGCGTTGTAGGGCCAGGCCACGTTCATCCATGATCCTGGTTTGCACCATCACCTTGTAGATCTGGCGCAATCGTTCGTCGGATAGATTGGGGTCCTTGTCCTTGCTGGCCTTTCCATCCCTTTCGATGATGGACAGGACATCAGAGCTCATGGCAGCTGTCATGGCGTCTCACTTGTTGTTGCAGTTGATACTGCGTCTGCCTGGCGGCGGCGCAGCATGCCTTCGATGTAATATTCAGCAGCCTTGTAGGAGGACCGCACCAGTGGGCCGGAGGCCACATACAGAAAATCCTTACGGCGGGCGCGCTCGGCATAGGCGGTAAAGCGGGCCGGCGTCAGATGCTCACGTACGGGCAGGTGTTTCCACGTGGGGCGCAGGTACTGGCCAAAGGTGACCACATCCACGTCGATGTTCCGCAGGTCATCCATGACCTGCTCCACTTCCCGGTCGCTCTCACCCAGACCCAGCATGATGGAGGTCTTGGTTACCAGCTTGGGCATTTGCCGCTTGGCCTCTGCCAGCACTTGCAGGCTCAGCTCGTAGCTGCAGCGACTGTCACGCACACGGGGGGTGAGCCGGGGCACCGTCTCCACGTTGTGGGCGAAGACGTCTGGCTTGGCCTCCAGGGTGGTGGCAATTTGTCCCTGGTCACCGTGGAAGTCGCCGGTTAGGGCCTCCACCAGCATGTCCGGTTGCCGCTGCTTGATGGCCTGGATGGTGGCGGCCACATGTGCGGCTCCGCCATCCGCCAGGTCATCCCGATCCACCATGGTCAAGACCACGTAGCTCAGGCCCATGGCGACGGCAGCCTCGGCCACCTTCACCGGTTCGTCCGGATCCACCGGTGCTCCCTCCTTGAAGGTCTTCACCGCACAGAAACGGCAACCTCGCGTGCAGGTGTCGCCCAGCACCATGAAGGTGGCGGTGCCACCATCCCAGCATTCACCCATGTTGGGGCAGCGGGCTTCCTCGCAGACTGTATTCAGGCCGCGTTCCTGTAAGATGCTCCGCAGCCGTCCCACTTCCTTGCCTTGGGGAATCGGTACCTTCAGCCAGGAGGGCTTGGGGCTCGGGGTAACGCGTTTGCTGGAAGGGGCTGCCATGGGGAAGACGGGCACCATAGACTCTTGCATCGGCACAACGGAAGGCTAGAGGCTTTGGATACCCAATAGTATTTCATTATTAGATACCACAAAGAATCTCAATCTTGCTAAGCTCTAGTCCCACAAGGAGAAACGGCCCCTCCCGCTGCTACCACCGCATGGCAAAACCCATCGACAAGGCCCTGAAAAACCGCCTCATCCAGGCCGCCACCCAGGCCTTCTCCGATCTGGGCTTTGCCGGGGCCAGCATGGTGGAGATCGGTCGGCGGGCTGGAGTGACCAAGGGCGGGGTCTACATGCATTTCCGCAGCAAGGAGGAACTGTTTTTTGAGGTGCTGGACCATTGGCGGGGATCCCTGGCGCAGATCATGGCCACCAGACGGGGGGAGAAAGCAGGCGTCCTGCGCCAGTTCCTGGTGGACTACCTGGCCTTCCACTTCCAGTATCCCGAGGCAGCCAGCCTGCTGCGGGTGCTGGCCACCGAGCTGCGGGGGCGCTTCACCGCCCAGGTGCGGGAGGATCTGCGCGGCGCCCAGCGCCTGCTGCGTTCCCGCATCCGCGATCTGTTGGCGCGGGAGACCCAGGAGGGTCAGATGTTTGCCGAAGATCCGGCCTATGCCGCCTTCCTGCTGGCCTCAGCTGTGGAAGGGGTGCTGAGCCTGTGGATCAGCGCGCCGCGGGATGCGGAGCCTTTTTGCCATCCGGAGAACCTGGTGAACTTCCTGCTGGTCCAGTACGAAGTCGGCGCCAGCAACCCGGCGCTGCAACAGCAACAGCAACAGCAACAGGGTCCGGGCCAGCAGGCCCTGGGTGTGGATTTCCTACCGCCCCTGCGGGACTGAGTCTTACTGGCTAGGCCTGCACCACTGTGGCCTGCACCTTCTTCAGGCCAGCCATGACGTTGCGGGTGTCCACCACCAGGGAGGTTTCGTCGGCAATGAGTTGCCAGTCGATGGCCTTGTGGTTGGTGACAATGAGTACACAGTCGCAGCGATTCAGGTATTCCTTGGTCAGCTTCACCGAATCCATGCGGAAGTTGTACTTGCGCATGCTGGGGAAGCTTTTCACGTGCGGATCGTGGTAGGACACGTCTGCTCCCAGGTCTGCCAGGATCTTGATGATCTCAGCCGCCGGCGTTTCCCGCACGTCGTCGATGTCCGGCTTGTAGGAGATACCACAGACTAGGATCCGCGAACCCTTGATGGCCTTGCCAAAGTCATTCAGCCCCTCACCGGTGCGGGTGACCACATAGCGCGGCATGTTGGAGTTGATCTCGCCCGCCAGTTCGATGAAGCGAGTGTTGTGGTGGAATTCCTTGGCCTTCCAGGTGAGGTAGAAGGGGTCGATGGGGATGCAGTGGCCACCCAGGCCCGGCCCTGGATAGAAGGCTTGAAAGCCGAAGGGCTTGGTGGCGGCGGCTTCCACCACCTTCCAGATATCGATGTCCATGGCGCCCAGCACGGGCTTGAGCTCATTGACCAGGGCGATGTTGACGGCCCGGTAGATGTTTTCCAGCAGCTTGGCTGCCTCCGCCACTTCGGCGGAGTCCACGGCAATGACTTTTTTCACGGCGGCGCTGTACATCTCTTCTGCCAGTTTTGTACTTACCGGGTCAATGCCACCCACCAGCTTGGGAATGGTCTGGGTGTCATGGTCTTGCCGGCCTGGGTCTTCTCGTTCTGGGCTGTAGGCCAAGAAGAAGTCTTCGCCGCACTTCAGTCCCGTGCTTTCCAGGATCGGCAGGCAGTCACCCCGGGTGGTGCGAGGGTAGGTGGTGGATTCCAGGGAGATCAGTTGGCCTGGGCGGAGATTGCGGGCCACCATCTGTGAGGACTCGACGATGTAGGTCATGTCCGGTTCGTTGTGCTCACCCAGCGGTGAGGGCACGCAGAGGATGATGGCATCGGCCTGGGCCAGCTCCGCTTCATTGGCGGTGGGGGTGAAGCGATCCGAGGCTGCCAGATCCTTGACCAGGTCATCGCCCAGGTGGTGCAGGTAGGTCTTACCGGCCTTCAGCAGTTCGATCTTCTGTTGGTCCAGATCAAAGCCAAGAACTTGAAAGCCGGCGCCGTGCATGGCGCGTACGAGAGGAATGCCCACGTAGCCAAGGCCTACCACGGCAATGCAGGCAGTGCGGTCCTGCAGTTTGCTGAGCAGGCCGGCGGCGGCGGTGGGGAGATTGGTGGGGAGATCGGTCATGCTTTGAGTTATCACGGTGCGCTGTTTATCGTCATCTGGGAAAGGGAGCTTGTAGCGAGATTCAGGAGAAGATCTAAGCGGAGATCTCAGCGCCTTGGAGAGCCCAGCACAAGCCCGATCTGCCTGGCTCTGACCTGGGCTCTGGGCTATGGTCCCTGGCGATGACAATTTCCCGATGCTATGGCCTTTTGGGCCTGTTCCTGCTCCTCCCTGCCTGTGCAATCAGGCCTCAGCCCGCCGCCGCCATGGGCAAATACCTGTGGGTCAGTCGCTTTGAATACAGCAAGGCCGCCGACATCCGCAACATCATGCAGGATGCCAACCGCATGGGCTGCTCAGCGGTGATGTTCCAGGTGCGGGGCAACGGCACCGTGCTGTTTTCGTCGGGCGAGGAAATCTGGTCCGAGCGTTTTGGCTTTCGCAAGCCTGGCTTTGACCCCCTGTCCCAGGCGGTGCGGTCTGGCCATGCCCTTGGTTTGGAGGTGCATGCCTGGATCAACCTGCTACCTGGCTGGCAGGGTGAGGCCGAGCCCAAGGATCCCCGGCAACTGTTCAATAGTCGGCGGGATTGGTTCCTGCAGGAGCAGGGCGGCAAGACCCAGGCCAGGGAAGGGCGCTACTGTTGGCTGAATCCTGCTCTGCCCCCAGTGCGCCACTATCTGGCGGATCTGTGCCGGGAGATCGTCAAGAACTACGGCGTGGATGGCATCCACCTGGACTATGTGCGCTACCCGGACAACCCTTCGCTGGGCTTGGGGATGGCGCAGAAGAACAATCACATCAGCCAGTTGTTGCGGCAGATTCGTCGGGGCCAGATCGGCTTGCTGCGGGCACCAAAGCTGAGCGTGGCAGTAGTGGCGGATCTGGCCAAGGCCAGGGGTCGCCTGGGTCAGGATTGGCCGGCTTGGGCCCGGGCAGGCTTGGTGGACATGGTATTTCCGATGAACTACACCGCCGACCTGCAGCTGTTCAGGCAGCGTCTGCGGCAATGTGTGGCGGTGGCAGGCAGGGTGCCGGTGATCGCTGGAATTGGTGTCTACAAGCACCAGGAAGCTGGTGGCTCCATAGACACGACCATGGCCCAGTTGGAAGAGGCGCGGCTGGTGGGCGCCAAGGGAGTGGCCCTGTTCAGTTACCAGAGTGCCAGCAAGGATGGCTGGCAGGATGCTCTGCTGCGATGGGGTCGTCGCTGATTTGCGTTGGCCAAGGTGGCCTTAAAAAATAGTTCCCCGACTGAGCCACTTTCGAAGCCCAGCCGGGGAATGCTACCCTGTCTCTCTAACCAACTCTCCAACAAGTTCCTGCCCATGCATTGCAGGATGGCGATGTTTGTTAGGCCGAAGCTTCACGCCCATCATTTGTCAGAGCGCCAAGGCAAAAAGGATTGCCCTGACACTCCCTTAAGAGGAAAAAGCCCCAACTTGGGTCAGGTATTCTGGAAAATCTTCAGTCCATTCTCCAATGCCATAAACCCATGCTGAGGCACAGCTTGCCTGCAGGGGCTGGGGCCAGCCTGCAGTCCTGTCAGCAGATGGGCATTAAACAAAGCAGCCCGCCTTTCCCGGGGGAAAGGCGGGCTGCGATGCCCTGAGCACCAGGAGGCGCTCAGGTTAGGGAGCCTAGCAGCTTACAGGCCGCCGGTGACCTGCTGGCCATTGCTGAAAGCAAGGCCCAGAGGTGCGGTGGGGGCGCTGTTGACTACACCCTGGCAAGCCACGGTGACGCCGATCAGGGCTGGGTTGGCTGGCACAGGCAGCGGGCCACCAAACATTACACGCTTGCCGCTGACGTCCGTCGAGCTCAGCTCGGTGAAGACGTTGAAGCCGGTGTAAAGATGGCAACCACCACCGATGTGCACAGGCACGATGGCTGCGGAGCCGATGACGATGACGCAGGGCGTCAGCGGTGCATCGGTGTCCAGGGTGACGCTCACCGAGGTGAGGCCGTCCAGGACAGGGTCTTCGCAGGTCAGGACAGGCACGCGGGCCTGGCTGTTGGACTTGTTGCAACCAACGCCGACGTTGAAGCTGCTAGCACCTGGGAAGTAGGTGTAGAGCTCTTCGCCGAGGATAGGCTCGCGCAAGTTCATCATCACATCGCCACGGACCATTCTCTGCTCACCGGGGAAGGAACCCAGAGTACCAGTGGTGCTTGGGTTGAAGTCCACGATCATGTTGGTGCCGCCAATGGTGCCGTCGGTCACCCATGGTTCCCGCTCAGCAACCGTGCCGTCATTACCTTGGTAATACAGCTTGCGGGTGCCGGGTTGGATGTGGTGATCGAAGGAAGAGAAGCTCAAGTGGGTACCAGTGCCACTCAGCGGGTCATTGGGGTCGTTCAGCACGGCGTTGTTGTCGCCAACTGCCAACACGGTGCCGACGGCAGTGCCGTCGGTGGTCATGAACTCGCCGCCCACAGCGCCTGCGCCGGAGAAGCCAACGTTGGCATGGAACATGGGCAAGCCACCGACGACGCGGTGGAATTGTGGGGTGCTGCCGAAGATGTCACCGAACATTGGGTCAATACCTGGGTTCAGGTCGCCCAGGAAGGTGACGCTGACGCCGTCGTAGCAGAATGGCTCGGTCTGGTTGCTGCCAACCTGACCGTCATTGTTTGGCCCCAGGGTGCCGGAGGGCTCCCAGGTGGCGCCAAAGTAGAGGTTGCCAGCCATGACAGCCATCTGCCCGATGCGGGACTGAGCTGAACTGGACTGAGATGCAGTCAGAGGCTGCATGTCAGCAACGTTGCTAGTGCCGACCAAGGAGCCGTCGGTCTTCCAGAGCTCATAGCCAGTACTGCCGTCGTCGCCGACGAAGTACAGCTCGCCCTTGTAGATCACCATGGCGTTGCCGTCTGTGACGCTTTGGCCAGTGCCTAAGTAATCCTCGGAACCATGGCCTGCAGCGTTCAGGTCGAAGGCCATGGCGGTGGTGACGCCGTCAGTGGTCCATAGTTCGCGGCCATTGACGCCGTCGTCAGCGTTGAACCAGAGCTTGCCCTTGAACTGGGTGAAACCACGAGGGTTACTACCACTGCTACCAACCTTGATGTCAACCGAGGTCAGGTTGCCCAGGGTGCCATCGGTGAAGTGCAGCTCGTTGGAACCAGTGGTGCCATCGTTGCCGTAGAAGAACCACTTGTTGTCGTATTCACGATCCCGATCCAGATCAGGGAAGGAGCTGTTGGGGCTGCCACTGCCGCTGACTCCGGGGCGCAGGTCGACGATCATGTAGGTGCCAGCGGCGGTGCCGTCGGTTCTCCATGGCTCTCTGCCGTTGACGCCGTCGTCAGCGGCGAACAGGACCTGGGTGGCCATTGTCACAAATTCGGAGGGGCTACTTTCCCCCACGATGGTGGGGGTGGTACGGATGTCCTTCAGCAACTGGGTGCCGCCGGCGGTGCCGTCAGAAACCCAAATTTCCCGGCCATTGATGCCGTTGTTGGCGCCGAAGACGTACTTGTTGCCAACAACACCGGAGCCCTGGATGGTGGCTTCGAGGGTTTCGCCAGGAGTTTCTGGGTAGAAGATCTGGTTGATTTGGGTGCCGAAGGCGGTGCCGTCGGTTTCATGCAGCTCAATGCCGGTGGAACCGTCGTTGGCGCCGAAGATCACCTTGGTGGTGCTCACGGCGAAGCACTTCTGCACGTCAGAACCAGTGGAGGTGCTGGGCGTGGAGTTGATCTTCTTCACAACCTTGGTGCCGGCGGGGGTGCCGTTAGAGATCCACAGCTCGTCACCGGTGCCGTCATCGGCTTCGAAGACGACGCTGCCGCCAATGTTGGCGATGCTGGAAACGCCACCACTTGAGCTACCAACCTTGATGTCCTTGACCATCTGTGTGGCGACAGAGGCTTGGAGGCCGTCGGAAACCCACAGTTCGGTGCCTGCACCGCTGTTGTCATTGGCGGGGAAGTAGAACTTGCCGCTGATGCTGTTGTAGGTCGGAGGGTTGAAGCCGAAACCAGCGTTGCCGGTGCCGGGCCGAATGTCCTTCACCAAGCCCAGGGTGCTGGTGTTGGTGTCATAGGTATGCCATTCCTTGCCTACGTCGATGATGTAGTCAGCATCGCAGTTGAAGTGCAGCACGTTGCCTTGGACAAACATGTTCTCTTGCTTACCGGTGAAGGTGTTGGTGGAGGAGTGCATGTCCTGGATGGCGACCATGCCGGCGGTGCTGTCATAGGAGTACAGCTCAAAGCCTTGAGTGCTGGAGGCGAAGCCTGACATGTAGAGCTTGCCATTTACAGCAATGGGGCCCTTGCCATCCGAGCTATCCAGGAAGTTACCACGGTTTTCTGGGCTAGAAGCGGGCTCGGTGTTGTCCGGGTTGTCGCCGAAGCCAGCAGCAACCTGAGTGGTGGTGCCGCCAACTGGGTCATGGACCCAGAGCTCACGACCAACGGCGCCGCCCACAGGTGGGCTGAACACGTTGTCGATGGAGGCGGAGAAATACAGCAGGCCATTCAGCTCAGTGAGTCTGAATTTGTTCGCGTGTTTTCGCCGCCAAACCATGCCCTGGAGGCTCCCATGAAGAAGAAATTTGTACCAGATGGTGCCCTGATCAACTGTCCCGGCTGCGGAGCTCACATCCGGAAGTTCAGCGTTGGCTATGCGGCCACTGCGTTTGAGACCGTCTTCGTTGATGAGCGCCAGGTCCGGCATTTCTCGTCCGGCTGCGAGCCCGGCCGCCTTGGTGTCGTGACCCGGCGCTGGGTCGAGCACGTCTGCCCGCCGGAGCCACGGATCGAGCCTATGTATCCCCACTTGCCCTTGCCCCCAGGGATGGTGTTGAAGGTCCCTGCTACCCCTTCCGAGCGCGGCAAGGTAGAGGCCTCGGCAGATGAGGATCCGCGGGCCGCCGGCAAGCCAGGGTGGCAAGAGGAATACCGCAAAGGCCTCCTTGAGGCGCTGAGCTCCGGCAAGAAGGGCAAGGCCAGGCCTGGCGAAGTCGAGCTTGAGCTTGGCCTTTCATGGCCCCTACCGGAGTCGTTCTGGGTCAGGCTGAGGGGAGTGGTCAAGGAAGCTATCCTCTCAAGAGGCTTTGCCGAGGGTGGGATCGTGCAGAGCCCGAAGGGCGGCTTTTTTGGTCGCAGCAGAACAGGCGAATCGATCCTGCCATTGCTGCACTCCACCAAGACACCAGAAGACCATGACCTGGAGGTGATCAAGGCTTTACTGGCAGCTCTAGAGCATTGCCACCGGGACCAGCAGAGCAAGCTGATTGCTCTACTACAGGAGGTCTTCGATCGCCTGCCCGCGGGGTTGGCTGACGAGGGTGACATCGCCGGCGAAGGGAAGGGTGAAGACCAGGCCTGTGAGGCGCCGCTGGGGGATGAAGTCTCCGTGACGGACGACAAGTCCCACGCCGACTGCCAGAAGCGTGAGCCTTACATGCCGGAACGTGAGCCACCCAAGCGCCCTGCGAACGAGACAATCAGGGGGAAAAAGCGATGATTTCCAGGTGCTCTACCTGTGGCGCGCAGGTGATAGAGGTCTCTACCGCCAATGAAGATTTTGTCTTGGTGGATGATGAGCCTCGGCGGAATTACTTGCTCTTAGGGTCCGCCCTCCCGCGTCCAGCAGTGCCCTTTGCTGATAAGCATTACGTCGAACACGTCTGCCCTCCGTCAAAGACTCTGCTTGTTAGTGAGTTGCAGCTCAAGGGAGTGGTCGAGGATGCCGTGGAAGCTGGGTTGGCGAAGAGGTATGACGCATGAGCTCTGGCGACTTCAAGACTGTGCCCTGCAAGGGATGTGGCCGCAAGATCATCTGGGCCGCCGTTGGCACTCAGATGATACCTCTTGACGCATCCGCGCCTGTCTACAGCTCTGCGCACCGACATGGCAGGTATGGATGCCAGGAATTTGAGCGAGACAATGCAGCCTTTGTGAGCCACTTCGTGACCTGTCCGCAGCGGGACTTGTTCAGCAAGGGCAAGTCGAAGGGGGATGGCTCATGAACCCTGAACAAGAGAAGCGCCGCGTGCGCGAGTTGCTGTGGTTCAGCACGGTTGGGTTTGCGCTTGGCGCCGCCCTGGGCTGCATGGGAGTGCGGCTGCCTGAGCCTGGACCCTTGACTGAGGACGAGATCTATCAAGCCCTGGATGGCGCGACCATGCTGGCGCTGCCGCGAGTGGGTGTAGAGGAGGAACGATGAAAGCAATAAATGAATTCATCTTGATCACCCCATTTGGGGGATCTTGGCAGCAAGTGAGCATGCCAAGTGATGCGCATGTTTTCCAAGTCACACCATCCGGTGCTGATTTGAGTTTGTGGGCTATTTGCGATCCTGGTGCCCTCCCGGTGTTTCGGTATTTCCGAGTTTGCGAGGAAGGCAATATCTTGCCTGATGATGTGGTGCCAGATGACTATCTGGGAACCGCTCAAATGAATGGGCAGACCTTGCATGTCTTCGAGGTGACGCAATGAGGCGCCGCACACGCTATCGGGTGCTTGAAGCGGCATCCGTCATTGTGGGCTTTGCTCTGTTCTTTGCCGCGGCCTTAGTGGGGGGTGCGACTTGAAAGAACATGAACACAAAGAAGCTGTGATGGCTGTGGTTACTGCTGCGCGAATGATGGCCGGCATTGACCTGAAGAAGGTGATTCAAGCCGGAGACCGTGCAATTGGTGTCGGGTGCATCTTTCACCCAAGCGAATGGATCCAGAAGCATGAGGCACTGGAAGAAGATCTAGTCCTTCTGCGAAAGGCTTTGCCTTTGTGGCAGTGGGGGCAAGAGGCTCTGGATCATGTCCTCTCAGAGGCGCTAGAACCCGCCAAGGCCGAAGGGGGCACGCAATGAGCGGTTGCGCAATATTCTCTGACTGCTGGAAATACCGATACACTCTTGTTCGTAATTGGGACTCAAGCCTGCAAAGACTGGCAATCATTGGCTTGAATCCGTCGACGGCAGACGCGGTAAAGGATGATCCCACGATCCGTCGGTGCAAGCATTTTGCGCAGGCGCACGGTTACGGATCTTTTGTGATGCTGAACCTGTTTGCGCTGAGGTCTACCGACCCTAGCAGGCCGTTGAAAAACTCCAAGTAGTTAAGCCGTGCTCCAATCCACGTACGTAGGGATAATATCCCAATCACGGAGGTGGATATTTCATGGCACTTGGCAAACGACGCGACAAGCAGCAAGCACTTTTGGTCTCGACGACCAATCTTCCCCGATCTCCAGGGCACCCGTTTTACGCGAAGCTGAATGAGCTTCTCAGCGAAGCGAAGTTCGATCACTATGTCGAATCGCTTTGCGAGCCCTACTACAAGGAAGGCGGCCGCCCTTCAATTCCGCCAGGCGTCTACTTCCGGATGCTGCTGGTCGGCTATTTCGAAGGTGTGGATTCACAGCGTGGGATTGCATGGCGCTGCAGTGACAGCCGCTCGCTCCAGCAATTCCTTGGGCTTTTGCTGACAGAGATGACCCCTGATCACTCCAGCTTGACCGTGATCCGCAAACGGCTGCCAGTAGAAGTGCACGAAGAGGTGTTTGCATTCGTGGTCAAGATCGCCAAATCCAAGGGCATGGTGAAGGGCAAGGCACTGGCCGTGGACACAACGACGTTGGAAGCCAATGCTGCAATGAAGTCCATTGTGCGCAAGGATACTGGCAAGGGCTGGAATGACTACGTGCGCGAGCTTGCGAAAGAAGAAGGGGCCGAAGTCCCAACGGAGGAGGACTTACGGCGATTCGATCGCAAACGCCGTGGGAAGAAGACCTCGAACAAGGACTGGGAGTCGCCCTCAGACCCCGACAGCAGGATCGCGAAGATGAAGGATGGGCGTACCCACCTTGCCTACAAGGCACAGCACGCGCTGGACACTGACTCCGAGATCATCGTCTCCGCGACGATCCACCATGCAGATACTGCTGACAGCGAGGCACTGAAAGACGGAATCATTGAGGCTCAGGCGGTGCTGATCAGTGCTGAGCAAGATGACCAATACAAGGCAGTTGTCGCCGACAAGGGCTACCACAAAGTTGAAACCCTGGCATGGCTAAGCGAGAGAGAGATACTTTCTTACATACCACAGCCGCGGTCACAGAACCGCCGCAAGTGGACGGACAAACCAGAATCGTGGCAGGATGCTTATCGAGCAAACCGTCGGCGTGTTGCAGGATCGCGATCCAAAAAGCTCCAGCGCTTACGAAGTGAACGAGTGGAGAGAAGCTTTGCGCACACCTGTGGGTCAGGCGGTGCACGCCGGACTTGGTTGCGCGGCATCGAGAATGTCAAAAAGCGGTACGTGGTCCATGTCGCTGCACGCAATCTTGGCACGATCATGCGTAGCCTGTTTGGAGTTGGGACGCCAAGGGGATTGCAGAGGGGCTTTGAGGGCTTCCTCAGCCGCGTATATGAGCTTTGTGGATCTGTTTGGCCCCAACCAGCTTGCTGGATCGCAATGACTGCCATTATTTTCCGCCATAAGAATCCCGGGGCAGAAAACGGATGTCTCGGGATCGACAATCTCCAAATCACCCCTTCTTCAACGGCCTGCTAGTGCGTTGAAAGGCCATCCCGAACCAGTTGGACCTAGTGGTGTGATGCGCTCTGTTGGGGCATTTTCAGTGCAGCGCGTGCGCGACCGACTTTTTCGAGGATCTCGTCGGCGGCCTTGGTCCAAACAATCGGCTTCGGATCGTCGTTGTGGTTATCGATGTAGTCCATGATTGCTTTCTTGAGTTGAGGGACGCTGCGAAACGCGTCGCGCTTCAGGCGTTTTTGATCAAGATTGCGGAAAAACCCCTCCACGATATTGAGCCACGAGCTGCTTGTCGGGATGAAGTGCATGTGGAATCGCGGATGGCGCTTCAGCCACCGCTTAACCTTCTCATGCTTGTGTGTGGCGTAGTTGTCGGCGATGACGTGCAGATCGAGTTCAGCTGGAGTTTGCTCGTCGATCATTCTCAGGAACTTGATCCACTCCTGATGTCGATGTCGCTTCATGCAGGTTGCGATCACTTCGCCGTGACCCAACTCGATCGCGGCGAACAAGGTGGTTGTTCCGTTCCTCTTGTAGTCATGAGTCATCGTGCCGCATCGACCCTTGACCAGTGGAAGGCTCTTCTGGGTCCGATCGAGAGCCTGAATTGACGTCTTTTCGTCCGCGCTAAAGACGAGTGCATTCTCGGGTGGATTCAGGTAGAGACCTACCACATCGCGCAGCTTCTCTTCGAACCGAGAATCGTTGCTGACCTTGAACGTCTTCACCAAGTGAGGTTTCAGACCGTTGGCCTTCCATGTGCGGTGGACCATCGACTGCGTGATTCCCATCTCCTCTGCAAGGAGTCGCGTGCTCCAGTGTGTCGCGTTCGCGGGGATCTCTTGCGTAGTCATGCGGATGATCTCACTCTCAACTTCCTCGTTCGCACGGGGACGACCTCCCCGAGGAAGGTCCTTCTCTATACCAGTGAGGCGATGCTCGCTGAAGCGGTTTCGCCAACGCCCCACAGTGTGTCGCTTGACCCTCATCTCCTCAGCTATATCCGCATTCGAGTAGCCATCAGCGGCAAGAAGGATCATTCGGGCTCGCTGAGCTTGCCTCACCGAAATTCTCCGACTGCGTGACCAATTCGTCAGGGTGCTTCGCTCGCTCTTGGTAAGTTGAATCTCTACTGCAACGCGCATCGTCTTGCCTCCAACGATACCTACGCACCGCAAGCGTAGGGAGGCTTAATATAAAGGCCTACTAATTCTGCGTCATACCACTAGGGGATTGTACCACCTGTTGGCCGGCAATGCTTGGTTTGCCCACGCTACAGTATAGCTAGCTCCCTCGCGCAGCGATGTTACCCTGCCAACCATGGGAAGGGGGGTTGGCGCCAAGCTGCCCTGGGTGTTAGGGCAGGAACTTGTTGGGATTCTTCAGCTTGCGTGGCAGGTATTCGTCGATCACGAAGTTCAAGCCCCATTTGGCCAGGGCCTGTTGTTCCGCTCTGACCCCCATCTTCAGCATCTGTTGGATGGCCTTTTGCCATGGGCTATGGGCCTGGAAAAAGGGGTCGTTCTTAAGTGCGTCCTTGGCCCGCTTGATGTCTACGTCTGCCAGCTGGTGGGTGGCGTCCTGTAGTTTGAAGTCCAGGATGTCCTGTGGTGTGACTCCCAAAAAACTGGCCTTGGGTACGCAGAAGAACTGGTTCAGGTGCGCGGCGTTGCCGGACCCCACCTTCAGGGTGCGGTAGATGTTGGAGATTCCGTATGGGTCGCAGTCCACGAAGGCATACACCGGGATCTTCAGGTCATCGCTTAATTTACGAATGAAGCGCCGCGTGGCTCGGGAAGGAACACCAGATGTCTCCACCAGGATGCAGTTGGATTTGCGCCAGAACTTATGATTGTTCAGGCGTTGAAACATACCGCCGGTCTCGATGGCCAAAACAAACTTGGCCTTGGTTTCAAACTTCAGTTGCTCAACTGAGTGAGGGATGCTGTACGCCCCGCTGCCAAATCCGGTGCAGTCGATGCGAATGTTTTCGCCGGTCTCCTTGTCCTTGTCGATGACGATGAGTTCGCCAGCAACCGCTCCGCCATGCTCTTCTGGATAGAAGCGCAATTGTTCGCGGTTCACGCCTTCCAAAGAGAACAAGGCTTCGATGTCGTCCATGCATGCATCGGACTCGGGCTGTTCCTTGAACTTGGCTTCGCCCCAATTCTTGCTGACGTAATAGGCTTCTCGCTTGGTGGCAAAATCATCCCCGTTCACCATGTCTTTGGAAAAAGACATGAGCTTCAGGGTCTGGGCAAAGGACTTCACCGTGTTCACGGTGAGGGTTCGTTCCTTGCGCGAGCGGCCTAGCTGAAAATGCCCAACACGGCGGTCGTAGCGTACGTTGGAGAGCGATCGTACCGGAAACCTCATCTCCGGTTTTTGCAGCTTCATGATCTTGTTGTAGACGTCCTCAGCACAGTTATCGATGCCGTCCAGGGTGATCTTGTCCAGCCGAGATAGCGTTCGTTCGTTGCTGCTACCGCTCTTCTTCTTGGTTTTCTTCTTCGCCGCCATCTTAGAGTTTCCTGCTCTTTTCCAGGACTTCCGTCAGTTTGATGACGCTGTCCTGGGTTTGTTTCTCGGATAGGTCCAGGATGTCTCGCAGTGCCTGGCCAATGTGGGGGATGTAGGTTTCGATGTAGTTGCGTTTCTTGAATTCGCCGGCCAGCTTCTTGCCCTTGCGAATGTGGGTGCCCAACTTGCGTCCGGAATCCTGCAAGGCCAGTTTCAGTTCCTTGAGAATCTCTGGGTAACTGGCAATGGCCTCTTTGGCTTCCGAGGTGAAAGGCACCCAGACCGAGGCGATGTGTACCATGATGACCAAAGGTCCGATGGGCACAGTACCGCGAGATTGGGACAAGCCATAGCCTCGCCAGTTGGTGCCGATGATGGCCTTGGTGACCGCGCAGGCGGATTGTTCGTACAGCAGAGGCACGCGGTTGGCGTAACGAATCAAGCGTGCCGGCTCATCGGCAAAACCCATGAGTCCCTCGTCGGCGCTCTTCTTGCGGCGTTTACCTTTTTTCTCCGATTCAACAATCTTGCCGCTCTCCTCCAACTCCAAGGTGTCACCGGGACGTCCATAGGCCAGGCCGACTTCAATAAGAAAGGGATGGCCGCGATAGACCACTGGCGAGCGGCTACTGGCGGTGTAGAAATCCGCGTCCACTTCTTTTTGTAGCCCCTTGAGCATGAGCTCTTCACCAATGGGAGCGATGCAGGAAGTTGGCGGCGCCATGATCTTGGTCTTGTCGATGGCCATCTTCAGGCGATTGGCCTCTTCCTTCGCCACCCGTTTGGGGTGTGCCTTGTGGCTCACTTTGGCGGTGTCGCATATTGTTTTGGCCACCTTTGGACCAACGCGGCTGAAGTCCTTCTGCAAGAAGGTGGAGACCCAGCGATGTTGTGCGCTCTCCAGCATTTTCATCAAGATGCCCAGTTCCACGCCATGCGGGTGGGGTTTGATCTCGTCGGTTTCCTTGGGCAGTTCCTTGGTGGCAGCTTCGTATTTGATTTCGTTGTTGTCTGGATCAACGTAGGTGATCTGCACATGTGGGTTGGCCACGGCCACCAGCTTCAGGAACTCTTCTACGCTGCGTTGGCCACGGCGATGCTCGCCTTCCAGATCGATTTCCACGCGGGTGCCATGGGTCTTGCCATCCCAGTCCACAGCCTTGTCCTCGAACACTGGCTTGTTGCGGGCGGTGTCCATGCGGATGACATAGTCGTGGGGAATGGAGCGCTTGCTGGTGCGGCTGCGCACGCGGGTTGGGTTGCCGGTGGTCAGTTGCCCATACATGCCGGCGGCAGAGATGCCGATGCCTTGTTGACCACGGCTTTGGCGCAGGCTGTGAAACTTGGAGCCATAGAGCAGCTTGCCAAAGATGTTGGGCACCTGGGCAGGGACAATACCAGGGCCGTTGTCTTCGATCACGATGGTGTAGCCGTCCTCTCGATCCTGCATGCGGCTGATGCTGATGAAGATCTCTGGCGGGATGCGGGCTTCTTCGCAGGCATCCAGGCTGTTGTCTACGGCTTCCTTGATGGCCGTGAGCAAGGCTTTGCGCTTGCTGTCGAATCCCAGTAGATGCCGGTTCTTGGTGAAGAATTCGGAAACTGAGATCTCGCGCTGGCTCTTGGCCATGCGTTCGGCGGTCGTGGTGGTGCTGCTGCTGCGTTTCTTGGCTGCCATGGGTTTGGAAGTCGATTCCTCTGAAAACAGATCTTGCGGGCTCATGGGTTTGCCTGCTGGGGAGAGTGGCTGCAAAAGGTGGGTTGAAAATGACTGTCTGCCAGGTGCAAGGCCACGGCTTCTTGCGCAAAGCGCAGCAGGCCGCGATGTTCCTCAGCACCCAGGTTGTAGTAGATGGCGCCATCGGTGCCATCCAGGATGCCATTGGCCATGGCGGTTTGCCGAGCCCTTTGTAGCAGTGGCAGGATGGTAGTGGGGTTGGCTTTGGCTGGCATCAGCCACAGGGCGAAGACAAAGGGCAGCCGGGTCCACATGAACCATTCTTCCCCCAGGTCCAAGATTCGATGCTGGCCTGCTTCCGCCTGCAGTCCCATGTCGCCAATGAGCAGGATCAGGTCCTGGGGGTATTGCCCCAAGTCAGTGTTGGGTTGGATGGGAGTGAAGGTGCAAGGTCCGCAGCCCCAGCGCCGTGCCATGAGGATCTGCAACAGGGTTGCCGAGGTTTCGCTGCCCATGTCCAGGCCCACGGTCTTCACCTGGGCCAGGGAAATTCCAGGCTTCAGGAAGGCACGCACGCTGCGGGCTGGACCACGGCTGGCGATGCAATATTGCTCAGCCGCTTGATAACCAGGCTGGCGAAAGGCCTCAATGGAGGATACCAGGGCTGCATCCAGCAGGTTTTGCCTTAGCATGGTAACCAGTTTGGTGGGGCTGGCTTGTACAAGGGCCACGCCGGGCTCTGCATCCAGACCAGCGAGCAAAGGAGCGCCCACTCCAAAGGGCACGCCACCAATACGAATCCTTACATCAACCGCCACAAGGCGGGAACATACACAGAGTCGCAATGCAAGAAGAAGGAAAAACCCGCCGCCGACGCTGGCCCCTGTATCTGTTGCTGTCCCTGGTGCCGCTCTACTTCATCACCATGGCCCAGGTGCGGAGTCTCGTTTCAAGGCAGATCCATGCGGTGCAGGGTAAGATGCTGCCGGATTTCCAACTCCGGGACCGGCAGGGCGAGCTGTGGAACAAGGAGCGTTTGGCAGGCAAGAAGGTGTTGCTCAACTTCTTCCGCTCCCATTGCTCCAACTGTCTGGCGGAGAAGCCCGTGTTGCGCGAACTGTTCCGGCAAAGCGATGCAAGCCAGCTGCAAGTGCTTGGCGTGATGATGGATGCGGTGGAGGAATACGAGCCAGAAGTCACCGAGGCGACCCTGCTGCAGCTGGCTTGCCCCTACCCGGTGCTGATGGCGGATCAGGCCTTTGTCGACCAATTCCACGGCGTGGGCTGGGCGCATGTGACGCCGGTGAGCTATATTGCCGATGCCAAGGGCCGGATCACCCATGCCCTGCGGGGAAAGCAGAGCCTTTCTACCCTGCAGCAGGCAACCCGGTGATGTGGGGGTGATACATTGCTTAGGATGGTGGCCCTTCAGACTCCTTGCCAAGACCCAATGCTAGAGCCAAGAATCAGCCGTATCTTACGGTTATGTATGGCCTTATGTGCTCTGACCCTGATCTTGTCAGGGTCCGGATGCGGTTCGGGCATCGTTGGCGCCGTGCTCTCTGGCCAAGATGACAACCCAGCACCTCTGCCGCCGGCCCTGAGCCTGGGAGCGGATGAGGCGGAAGGCCCCTTGGCACCGCAGGTTGTGCCCTCCCTTCCCAGCATTTCGGTGCGTAACTATCAGGCGCCCTCGACGGCGGATATCCAGGTGCTACTGCGAGCGCCGGTGGGGCCTGGCGGAGCCATGGTGACGGACCACCAGGATCTACCATCGGTGCAGTTTGGCGATGCCAATGCCACCACTGTGCGCTTCATCTACAACAACAATGAGATCCGCAAAGCAGTGGGGGACTTGACGGTGGCGGATGTCCCCGCCGAGATGGTGGTGGAGGTGGGCGGTGTGGAAGTGGCTCCCCCCATTCCCTTCCTGCTCTTGCGCCAGCCCAAAGCGGAATTGGATCCCCCTCTGCCATTGCGCAAGTTTGTTTCCACCTTGGGTTTGGACCGGATTCGCCTGCGAGTCAGTTCATTGCGGGGCTTTGTCAATGATCTGCAGATGCGGGTGAAGACAATAAACCCTGGCCAAGGGAATGGGGAAGGCCCCTTCCTACTGCTTACGGCAACAGACCTGAGGCAGGAAGAGATCCCCGGCAGCTCCGACCTGATCATCTCGGCAGTGGTTCCCGCCAGTAGCTACCCAGCCCCTTCCGAGGTTTCGGTGTTCAACGAGAGCACCGGGCAGTCCACCTTTGTGGACCGCATGTACTACACCCCTGCCATCACCGGTTCTGCTCCAGTGACCGGACCCAGTAGCGGTGGCACCCTGGTTGGCGTGGCCGGCAAGGGCTTGCTGCCCTTTGATTTTCAGGATCTGACCAAAGGTGCCGATCTAGCCAGCCCGCAGTTGGATTTTTCCAACATCAAGTTGTTTATCCGCAAGGGTGGGCGGGAAGCCTTGGTAAGCCGCAATGCAGTGCGGGAAGACCTGTCCAATTTGGATCTCTTGGTGTTCACCATGCCTCCTTCGCCGGACGGCTTGTCTGGTGCCGCGGACCTGGTTTTGCAGGTGGAGATTACCGGCTTTGAACTGGGGCAGAGCCCCCCCGAGCCCAGGGTTACTTTGCGCGCCGAAGCCGAGGACTTTTTCTCCTATGGTGGCACGCAAACCTACTTTGGTCCGCGCGGTGTGGTGTTGCCGCCCATGACTTCAGACTTTGCCTTTGGCAACATCTCGCAAGCTTTGCCTACCCGCAAGGACATGGTTGTTGTGTCCACTGGAGCTACAGGAATTGCCGAGTTGCATTTGTTGGTTTCTCGCGGCAATGGTTTATTCTCTTCTTTTGGTCCGCCGACGGTTGCTGTGGATACTCTGGATCAGCAGCAGCGCTTTCCTCGCGATCTGTGTATCAGAGATATGGACGGTGATGGGGATGAGGATGTGTTCATTTTGAATGCTGGCGTGGCAGGGGGAGCCTCCCATTCCATTGTCTTGGCCAACGGATCCAGTGGAGTTGACGGCTTCTTCAGCAACCCGCCTTGGTCCCTTTCCGATTCGTCCCCAGTTAGAAGTCTGGAGGATTCCAAGCTCTGTGCCCTGGCTGATCTGGACAGTGATGTCCTGCCCGAATTGATGATCTTGGCTGGCGATGCAGCTTCCTCTTCCCCGTTGACCCTATTCAAGAACTTGAGTGTAGGTGGGGATAGTGTGCAGTATTTCGCATTGCCGTTTAGCGCAGTGCCGGGGAGCTTCCAGAGCTTTGCCATCAGTGACCTGGATGGCGATGGCCTACAGGATGTGATGTTGGCCCATGCTGGAGATTCTCCCACCGATATGGTGCGGGTGGGATTGGCTTTTGGTGCGGGTGGTGGAACATTCACCGATGCGCAGAATCTAAGTTTGAATGTCCCCCTGTACCAGCCGGATGCCAACTCGCAAGTAGTGGGCTTGTCTGCCTGTGGTGCTACCAATCCACGCTGCGTTGCCATTGTGTTGTCAGGGGTTCAGGACGTGGCGGCTACTCCGCCGACGCTGATAGTGTTGCGTTCGTCCATAGATTTTCCCCGCAACTACGACACCCTACCTGCCAGTGACGTTCTGACCTTCAGCCCGAGTGAAGTGTTTCATGACGCAACTTTCGGTGACCTGGACGGGGATGGTGCAGTTGATCTGGTGCTGGCCAAGAGAGGGTCGCTGCCGCCGCAGGAGAGTCTGCTGATATCGCCATGGCAGGATGGCTTTAGCTCATTTTCTGGCAATGTGGACCTTGGCGCGGAATCGCTGGGGACTGTTCGTGGCCTTTCAGTGCAAGATCTTGGCCCTGCAAGGGCGCTGCTGGTGGATCATGAGGTGACTGTGCAAGGAGCATTGGAGCGGCGAGTATCCACCTTCCTGCACTCGGAGGACAACGGCGTCGACCTTCTGCCTGCTGATGCCTCTCAGATCTTGGGTACTCCCGTCTCGGGTTTGATTTCCGGCCCCTTCAGTTTTACCTCTTCGCCGGAGCCGCAGCTTCAGGAGCTATATCTGGCTCTAACTACGCAAGCCTCGCAGGATGTTCAGCTCCTGCACATGACCAATGATGGTTTGGGAAGTTTTTCAGCGGATGCCAGCCAAGTGGTGGATGCGATGTTGCCATCCACTTTGACCGCCATTGACCTCTATGAAGTAGACGACAAGGAGCTGCCCAAGTTTGGTGCCTTCCTGACGCAGACTGGGGAATTGGGTGTTGTAGTGCCGGAACCGCAGCGCTCCATTCTGTGGGCAGGTGTGGACCTTCGCCAGTATGCACCTCAGGCACTGCAATCAAGGTTGCTGAATGCAAACTCCCGGATGACATCTTGTGATGTAGATGGTGACGGCCTGCAGGACCTGGTCATCATGCTGGGATTGGCACTGGCTCAGGAGCTAGGTAGTGCTGATGAGACGGTCTTGCTGTTTATGCCTGGCTTGCCGAGGCCGGCTTTCAATGAACCGGTAGTCTTCCCCTTTGCATTGCCCTCAGACCCGTTGGGATCCGCCACCACCCTGCATGGCAATGCTACCTCACTGGCTCTGGGAAATTTCATACCCATTGGCCCGGGAGCGAGTCAGGAGGAGAGTCTGGAATTGGCAGTGGCTATTCCTCAAGGCACTCAGGGTTCCCAGGCAAACACTGACGGCAACTTTGTGCAGTTCTTTAGCTTTGTCGGCGAACGCTTTGTTTTAGCCCAGGGTGTTGGATCTTCCTCCAATGTGTTGCTTGCTGGTGAACGCCCACGGCAATTGGCTGTGAGTGACTTTGATGCCAACGGCAGCGATGATTTGGCGGTTGCGGCGGGAGACGGCAGCTTGCGGGTGTTCTTGAACTTTGCCGACCCTGGCCTGCCGGGCAGGGTAAGCCTGGACAGTTTTGTCCTGGCTCCGCGCAGCCCCATGGCATCCCCAGTAGGTGTGCCTAGATTCTTGCGGCAGGCGGATTTGAATGGTGATGGCCTGCCTGACCTGGTGTTGGGTACCGAGCAGTTCGGCGTCAACATCCAGATCGATGTGACCTACTTTTTGAATCCGGGACTACCGGACAACATTCAAAGCCCGGGCATTCCCAAGCTACGAACTGGAGACCAAGTCATCCGGAATGGTGTGCAAGAGGCGCGCAACGGCCGCTTGTTCATGGATGTTGGGGATGTGAATGGGGATGCTGCCCCTGACTTGATCCTGGGTTGGAACACCTCGGGTCCAGGGGATCGGAATCTGCGGGTGCTGTTCAACAACGACCTCTAGCGACCTCTAGCCATTAAGCACTTAGCTTTGCTTGTGCTCGGCGCGCCCGGCTAATCAGGTACAAGCCCAGCACGATGCACAGGCAACCCAGGCCCATGCCCAAGCCGAGAACTTCCTGGAACAGCAACCAGCCCAAGATTGCTGAGAACACCACACTCAAGTAACTGACGGTGGTGGCGGTACCGGCCTTTTCGCGGGTCAGGCCCTTGGTGAGAAATACCTGGCCGGCCTGGCTGAGTAGCATGACACAAAGGATCCAAAGCCACTGGATTCCTTGGGGCATGATAAAGTCCGGGATCATCAACAAGCCGGCGACCAGGCTGGCCATGACGTGGAAGGACAGAACGATGGTGAAGGTAGACTCGCTGCGGCTGAGGCCACGCACCAGGGTGTATGCCATGCCGGCGGCGATGCCTGAACCCAGCGCCAACAAACTGCCAGTCAGATCCGTGCTGCCGTCGGGTCGCAAGATGAGCATGGCGCCACCCAGGCAGACTATCATGGCTAGGATGCCACCGCGGGGCAGGCGTTCGCGCAAGAGAAGGGCGGCAAAAATGGCGGTGAACACCGGGTGGGTGTACTGCAGGGCGGCAGCGGTGGGATAGGGGATGCGACCCAGGGCCATGACATAGAGTTGCAGGCCCAGAAATCCCATCAAGCCGCGGACCACCAGCAAGCCAGTGCGGTTGCCCAGCAGGTTTTGGCGGGTTTTCGGCATGACGCAGATGGTCAGGACCGCGCCAAGACTGCTGCGCCAAAAGACGATTTCGGCGGCGGGCAAGGCCAGGGCATCGCTGCCCAGGAACTTGATGAACACCCCCATCAAGGAAAAGCAGAGGGCGGCCAGGCCCATTTGCACGGAGCCGCTCAACAGCTTCTTAGGTGGTGATCAAGGTTTCTTGATCATAGGTGGTGTTGCGCAGCACTGCATCAAAGCCGGCCTCTTGGATGAGCTGGTGGAGGTATTCTTCGCTGATGGCTTCGGGAGCTGTGGTGCCCGCGTCGTGGGTGATCTTTTCTTCCGTCACCGTGCCGTCGATGTCGTTGGCGCCAAAGTTGAGGGCTGTTTGCGCGCAGTTGGGCGTCAGCATGATCCAGTAGGCCTTGATGTGGTCAAAGTTGTCCAGCATCAAGCGGCCCACGGCGATGTTGCGCAGGTCCATGTGACCAGTGGTGACGTGGCCGAAGTTTTCCAGCTCCGTGTGGTAGGGCCAGAAAGCCAGTGGAATGTAGGCCATGAAGTTGCCGCACTCATCCTGCAGTTCGCGCAGCTTGCAAAGATGCTCAACCCGCTCGGCAGTGCGTTCAATGTGGCCATAGAGCATGGTGGCGTTCATCTTGAAGCCATGCTGCTGTACCTTGCGGGCAGTGTTCAGCCAACGGTCAGGGCCCATCTTCTCGCGGAACACCGCTCGATGCACCCGATCCACCAGGACTTCGGCACCGCCGCCTGGGCAAGAACCCAGACCTGCTTCCCGGAGATCCTCGAACACCTCATCTTCGCTCTTGCCGGAGATGTTCAACATGTGCTCGATCTCCACCATGGTGAAGGCCTTGACGTGAATGTCGGGCCGGGCGCGCTTGGCTGCCCGCACCACATCCAGGTAGTAGTCGTAGCCCATTCGTGGATGGATGCCCGCCACCATGTGCACTTCCGACACCGGGCGGTGCAATTGTTCCCGCACCTTCTCCTCCACAATATCCGGCGTCATCAGGTAGCCGCGCTCTTCGCCTTCCTTGGCGGCGAAGGCGCAGAACTTGCAAGAGTACTGGCAGATGTTGGTGTAGTTGACGTGCTGGTTGATGTTGAAGTAGGTCTTGCGGCCATGCCGGCGACTGCGCACTTGATGCGCCAGATAACCGACGGCTGCCAGAGCTGGAGTCTCAAACAGTCGCACACCATCCTCGAAGCTGAGTCGTTCCTCTGCTTCTACTTTTGCCGCAATGTCCGCCAATCCAGCGGCCTCGATCAGTTGCTGCGCCAGTTCTTGTGGCAGGGGTTGGTAGCTGTGATTCATCAGTTTTGAGCTCCGCTGGAGGCTGAAACTACGGTCTTCTTTTTTGGCAGGTTGCCGAAGCGATCGGTGCTGGGGGTCTCTACTTCCTGGTAAAGCATGTTGCGGCGCTGCGGCTTGAAGCCGGCGTCTTTGATGTGCCGTTCAATTTCTGCCACGGTGGTGGGGTAGCTGCAGCCCGCGCTGCTGACCACGTTCTCTTCCAGCATGACCGAGCCAAAATCATCGGCGCCCATGCAAAGTCCGGTCTGGCAGGTTTTCATTCCCTGGGTCACAAAACTGGCCTGGATGTGTGGCACGTTCTGCAGGTAGATGCGGCTGATGGCCAGGGTGCGTAGATATTCGGCTACGGTACGGGTGACGGGGATCTGCTTGGCCAGCTGGGTGTTGTCCGGCTGGAAGGTCCAGGGAATGAAGGCGGTGAACACGCCGCACTCATCCTGCAGTTCTCGAATGCGTTGCATGTGTTCAATGCGCTCGGCGTCGGTTTCCACATGGCCGAACATCATGGTGGCGGTGCCGCGCATTGAAAGACTGGCCGCCTGACGCATGACCTCCAACCACTCGGTGGTAGTGGCCTTCTTCGGCGCGATGATCTTGCGCACTCGCTCCACCAGGATCTCAGCGCCGCCACCGGGGATGGAATCCAATCCCGCCTGTTGCAGTTCAGCGATGATGTCGCGCACGGGCCGCTTCTCCAGCTTGGAGAGGTGGGTGATCTCTGGCGGGCTCATGCCGTGGATCCACACTTGGGGATAGTGCTTCTTGATGTCGGCGAACAGGTCGCCGTAGTCCTTGCTGGTAAGGCTGGGGTGATGGCCACCCTGCAGCAGCACCTGGCTGCCGCCAGCTTCCAGTGTCTCCTCGATCTTGCGGTAGATCACTTCGCGGGGCAGCAGGTAGGCCTCGGCGTCGCCGGGAGAGCGGTAGAAAGCGCAAAAAGTGCAGTCGGTGACGCAGACGTTGGTGGGGTTCAGGTTGCGGTCAATGATGTAGGTGACCTTGGGCTCTGGGTGCAGGCGCTGGCGGACCTGATTGGCCAACATGCCCAGGGAGGTGAGATCCAGGCTGCGGTAGAGCTGCAGGGCCTGTGCTTCGCTGAGAGGGGTGGTGCCGGCCATGGCCTGTCTGGCAATCTCGGTAAGTATTGCGGGACTAGCAGCGGGACTGCTTTGCTTCTGTTGGGTCGTGCTCATATCGGCCGGGCAAGGTAGGCCCTGGCCGGGAGCTACTCAAGGGGTGTGTCCCTGGCGTGGCCGTTTTCCGCCCCCCTCTTGCCCATATCCCAACATTGCTATGGCCGCGGGCCAGCCTAGCCCTTAGAAAATCCCGCGATCATGGCCAAGAAGACACCAGAATTGATGGAGCGGATCGTGTCCCTGTGCAAGCGGCGCGGCTTCGTTTTCCAGAGCAGTGAAATCTACGGCGGGTTCAATTCCTGCTACGACTACGGTCCCCTGGGCGTGGAGCTGAAGCGCAACGTCAAGGAGGCCTGGTGGCGCTCCATGGTCACCTCCCGCGAGGACATCGTCGGCCTGGACTCCGCCATCATCCAGCACCCTGAGGTCTGGCGTTCCTCCGGCCACCTGTCGGGCTTTTCCGACATGCTGGTGGACTGCCGCACCTGCAAGGGTCGCTTCCGTGAGGATCATCTGGCCGAGACCGTCTGCCCCAACGCCGAGTTCAAGAAGCGGTCGGCCAGCGAGTGTCACAAAGAAGGCCTCATGACTGAGCCCCGCCAGTTCAACCTCATGTTCAAGACCTTCGCCGGGCCGGTAGAGAGTGATTCCAACACCGTCTACCTGCGGCCGGAAACTGCCCAGGGCATCTTCACCAACTTTCAGAATGTGGTGAACTCGGCGCGCATGAAACCGCCCTTCGGCATTGCCCAGATTGGCAAGAGCTTTCGCAATGAGATCACCCCTGGCAACTTCGTCTTCCGGACGCGGGAATTCGAGCAGATGGAGATGGAGTTCTTCGTGCCGCCGGAAGAAGGCGACCAGTGGTATGAGTATTGGGTGCAGCAGCGCCTGCAATGGTATGTGGATCTGGGCATGCGCCGGGAGAAGTTGACCCTGCGGGTGCATGGGGATGATGAGCTGGCCCACTACTCCACCGGTTGCACCGATGTGGAGTATGAGTTCCCCTTCGGCATGAGTGAGCTGGAAGGCATCGCCAAGCGCGGTTGCTTCGATCTCACCCAGCATTCTGAGGGCTCGGGCAAGGACCTCTCCTACTTTGATGAGCAGGAGAAGAAGCACTACCTGCCGCACGTCGTGGAACCCGCCGCCGGTTGTGATCGTGCCGCCATGGCCTTCTTGGTGGATGCCTACGAAGAAGAAGTGTTGCCGGGTAAGGATGGCAAGGAGGATGTGCGCACCGTGTTGCACTTCCACCCGCAGATTGCTCCCATCACCGTGGCGATCTTTCCCTTGGTGAAGAAGGCTGGTATGCCGGAGAAGGCGCGGGAGATTCTGGCGGATCTACAGCGAGCTGGCTTGAAGACCTTCTACGATCAGAAGGGAGCCATTGGTCGGCGCTACCGTCGCATGGACGAGGTGGGAACGCCCTGGTGCCTGACGGTGGACGGCGACACCCTGGAGGATGACACCGTCACCCTGCGTGACCGGGACAGCATGCAGCAGGAGCGGGTGCCCGTTGCTGAGCTGGTGGGGCATATCCATCAGCGCATTGCCAGCTGGCAGCGCTAGGGAGCGGACCTAGGGTCGCATCTGCTTCAGCTTGGCGATGGCGCCCAGGACATTTTTGCCCTTGGTCTTCTTGGCACCGGAAATCGACTGGGCCAGACCACCTGGTCCGCCGGCGGCGGGCTGAGCTGCTGGCTGACTAGCTGCGGGCGCCGCTTGCTGCGGTGCGGGAGCAGGCCGTGCTGCAGGCTGTGCTGCGGGTCGTGCTGCTGCAGGCCGTGGGGCAGGTTGGGCTGTGGCTTGCATATGCTGCAGTTTGTTCAGCATTTCGCTGACGCCAGCCATCTCCTGCTGCAGGCCGGTGAGCATCTGAGCGGTCTGCGGATCCTGTTCACTTTTTGGCAAGGCTGCCAGGATCTTGTTCATGTCGGTGGCTAGCTGGCCAGAGATGCTTTCCTGTAGCTCGCCCTGCATCTTGTGCAGGCTCTCGTCGACGATCTTGGTGGACAGCAGGATTTCCTGAATGTGTTCGGAGATGTCCTGTGAATCCTTGCTCTCAGCCAGCTCGTTGAGCTTGTCTTGTACGTTTTGGCCCAGCTCCTCGACCGTTGCATGGACGTTCTCAACTTTGGCATGGGTCCCCTCGATCTTTGCGTGGGTCTCCTTGGCCTGGCCGTCCACCTGAGATAGTTGCTTGGAAAGCTCGATCAACGGCTGGCCATACATCTTCAGAGCCTTGGTCAGGTTGCTGAGCTTTTCGTCTTGCCGCTGCAGCAGGTGCAGAACGTGCTCTAGCTCTTCGCCCTTGGCAGGCAGGCGATCCAGGTGCTGCTCTTGCGCTTCCACCAGAAATTCCAGGCTGGATGCGTTTTGTTGGTGTTCGTTTTGTAGATCTGCCTCCAATTGATTGAGATTGGAGAAGACTCGATTCTGCTTTTGGCGAAGGTTGGCAAACAAACCGACGACGGAGCCAAACAGAACCAGCACTCCTGGCGTTGCGCCTACCTGACTCAATGTCCCGATCCAGCTTTGGTTGGATCCGGTCAACAGTAGGGCGGAGGCAATCAGGCCCGTCACAGCGATGCCAGCGCCAACGGTGAACATCAGGAGATTCCAGCCTGATTTTACCGGTGCCGGCTGATGGCTCACATATTCGGTGGTGGAGAGTTCTTCCTCAGGTTCTTCGGAATATTCCTTGTCAACTTCCTCTGGCACCAACTCCTCATCCAAGAAGGAAGAGACTTCGTTGACGCTGTCCGCCAAGGTGCTCTCTTCGAGTTCGTCGGTTTGAAACATTTCCAGGTTCTCTAGGCTGTCTTCCATGGCTGGTGTTGGGGTCTGGTTCTTACTCAGGGCGGTTGCTGAAATGTCAAGGCCCGAATTCGAACATCGGCTAGATGCCCTGGGCTAATAAAGGCAATGGCTTGCAATAAGAGGCGTGGCTAAGGAAAACCTCTCACCATATGTCCCTCAAGCTCAAAGGAATTGCCGCTGCTCCTGGCATTGCCATCGCACCGGTCGTGCACTTCCACGCCGACCTGGATCACATACCTTCCAGAGTGATCGGCAAGGAAGAGGTTGCGTCGGAAGTCGAGCGCCTCGAGCAGGCCATGACAGCGACATCAAAGTCGATTTTGTTCCTGCGGCATGAGATGGCTCGCACCCTGTCTGACCACGACACCAAGATATATGACGTGCAGGTCAACCTGTTGCATGATCAGACATTCAAAGCTGATTTGGTTGGCACGGTAACTAAAGATCTGGTCAATGTTGAAGTGGCCTTGCAAAGGGTCATTGCGCGTTACGAAGCCGTATTCGAAAAGGCTGAAGACGCAGCCATGCGAGAACGAGCGGCAGACATTCGTGATGTGGGCCGACAATTGTTGACGGCTCTCCTGGATCGGGAACGCACTGTTTTTACTGCCGATGGCAAGGACTATATCTTCGCTGCAGATGAGTTCATGCCCAGTGATGCTGGCGTGCTGGATCGGGATCATCTGCGCGGCATCGTTACCGCCAGGGGCGGAAAATATTCTCACGGAGCAATTCTAGCCCGTTCACTTGGCATTCCCTGTGTGGTTGGTGTGGACGAAGTGCTGGCCAAGGCGACAAGTCGGACTGTGGCGATCCTGGATGGCGAGTCCGGGCAATTGCTGGTTGACCCCGACCGTGAGCAGATCAAGCATTACCAGCACCTGATCAAGGACGGTGAAGAGGTTGACAAGAGAGTGTTTGAAGTGCGTTTTGCGCCTTCGGTCTCCTCAGATGGGGTTGAATTCACTCTCATGGTCAACCTCGAGAGCATTCATGACATCCAACATGTGGAAATAGATTCAGTCTCAGGTGTGGGGCTGTTTCGCACAGAGTTCGCATTCATGGAGCGGCGACAGTTTCCGGCCGAGGATGAGCAGGTAGAGATGTACAAGGCTGCCATGGATGCGGCGAAGGGGCGCCCTGTCACCTTCCGCACCTTGGACATTGGTGGTGACAAACCACTGCCGTACTTTCGCACTCCCGAAGAGCGCAATCCGGTATTGGGTTGGCGTGGATTGCGGATCAGTCTGTCCTGGCCCGACATCCTATACACCCAGGTGCGTGCAATTTTGCGAGCCAGCGCAACAGGTCACGCGCGCATTCTGTTGCCCATGGTGACCAACCTGGAAGAGGTGATCAGTTGCCGAAAGGTGTTGGATCAGATTCTTGCAGACATGCGGGAATCTGGAGTGCCACACGATGAAGACATCGAGATGGGTGTGATGATTGAGGTTCCGGGCATCGCCCAGATTCTGGATCAGGTCCTGCCACACGTGGATTTTGTATCGGTTGGTACCAATGACCTGGTGCAGTACCTGTTGGCGGTAGATAGGGATAACCCCAGGGTGGCTTCAATCTACGATCCATACCACCCCGCGGTCTTGCGAGTGCTGAAGAGAATCGCCGAAGATGCAGAGCGCTTTCAGACGCCAGTTTCCATTTGTGGAGAAATCGCCGGTGACCACTATTATTCACCTCTGCTTATTGGTCTTGGCTTTCGCGAGTTGTCCATGTCTCCAGTATTCCTACCGCGGGTCAAGATCATGTTGCGCAACCTGAGCACGAAGGAGTGCAAGGCCTTGGTGGAGAAGGCATTGACCATGAGTTCCTCTGCTGAAATCAGAGATCTGGCCAGAAGTCGTTCAAGAGAGATATGGGAAGGCTTCCTGGAGGAGGGACGCCACGAAGAAGGGTGATGCATCCCTGCGCAAAGGCAACTGGTCCGCTCACGAGTTTGAGCGGTTGCGAGCCCTCTATCCCAAGATGGCGGAGGAAGACGTGGCCCGTTTGCTCAGACGATCCCTGGCTAGTGTTCAGCGGATGGCAAGGAAGTTGTTTGCCAGAGATCAACGTGTAGGGCTGTGGTCCGCAGCCGAAGATTTGGTCTTGCGCAACGGTTTTGGCATCCTGTCTATGGATTCTCTGGCGCTGATATTGGCGCGACCTGAGGTAGAGATCAGCAAGCGCATCGCCTACTTCAAGGCATCCCTTCTAGATGGCCCCTGGGATCCCCGGGAAGAGCTCCGCTTCAAGAAGCTGTACGGCTGTAGATCAGATGCAGATCTGGTTGTGTGTTTTTCCCGCAGCTTGGCGATGATCAGGGAGGCAGCCGAGCGGCTGTGCCTGTCCAAAGACAAGAAATTCCTGAGCAAGACAGGGGATGGGGCCGTTTTGCAGCCCATGCCCAGGTGGTCACGGGAAGAAATCATCACTTTGCAGAGGATCTACCCTCAGCATGACAATCTGGAGGTTGCCAGACAGCTGGGAAGGTCGGTTGCCAGCGTGGCAAACAAGGCAAGTCAGCTGGGTCTGCGGAAAAGTTCCGCGGCATTACAAAGCATGGGCCGACGCAATATCGCCGTTCGCTACCGGCGATGACGGGCTGAAAGGGCCTTGCGAGCGCCTTGGTAAGGTGTTTGTAAGGGGCGATCCTGTAGTTGCTTAGGGCGGATTCTGGGTGGTTACTTTGGTTGAAGTCCGGCTAGTACTCAACCTGCATAGGGCATTGCGCCGAAACAATCGGCACCAAAGTATCCAGAATTCCAATACGGGCGGGTACCTGAGTCAAAAGGTGTATCAATGGAGATCGTAGGAAAAAAGAGTCAAGACCTTTCAGTCACTACACTTGATGATGACAAGACCGTCATTATCTCGTTCAACGACCGGAGCTTAAATTTCTATGTCACTGACTCGTTGAAAGAGTCACTGAAACAGACCATCAACGCGAAGGTCGATGAAGGCTTCAAGCATTTCGTTCTCAACCTTGAGAACGTCAAGATCATCGATTCTTGTGGCGTTGGCTTGATCATTGTCGCAAACAATGTCACTGCTTCTAGAGATACAAACTTGTATCTGTGTCATATCAAGCCCTTCATCATCAAGATCTTCGATATCATGCGCATATCGAAGCATCTCTCCATCTTTGAGACGGAAGCAGATGCCTTGGAGCAAGTAAAGAAGGGGTGATCCAGTCCGCCGGTTTTTGCCGGTTGGGGGAGGGCAGCCATAGGTTGCCCTGAGCGGAATGGTGAATAGCACGGAGAAATGCTGTGGCAGGCTGTTGTTGGTCGAACATGACCTCAGCAGCCAAGGCCAAAGCAGGGAAAGCCTGGTCGCCCAAGGCTATCAGTGCGATGTGGCTGACTCCGTAGAGGCCGCTCAGAGTCGATTGTCGGAATCGACCTACGACGCTGTAGTTGTCAACATTGGCGACCCTGCTGTGCAGGTAGAGGCCATTTGCCAACAAGCGCGGCAGGCCGAGGCGGTAATCCTCTGCATCGGTTCCGAGGCGGGAGAGGGACCTTTGCGTAAGGCTCTACGATTGGGCGCCAGGGACTACTTCGATGCGCCCCTGAATGCCGATATGGCATGGGTTGAGCGAGTGCGCGGCTATGTAGCCCAAGCTCAACAAAGCAAGGTCCGGCAAAGCTCCCGAAGCTATTTGCATGCTGAGAATAACCAACTTCAAAACAAGATTGCCAACCTTCGAAGCCATCTTGCGGTACGAGTCAAGGACTTTGAGTCGTCGCAAGAAACCTTCTACCTCGACCTTTCCAGAATGATGACGATCATCAGCAACATCATGGATGGCATTGTGTTTGCCGACCGGTCGGGCAATATCACCCTGGTAAACCCAGTGGCCGAGCAACTCATGGGTTTGAAGTCCTTCTTGGCCATTGGCAAAGAGATGGGGGAACTTGCGGACACAAGTGAGTTGACTCTGGCGCTTGCCAAAGATCACGCAGAGGTAATCGATACCAATGAGATCGTTCGCACCATTGAAGTGCATCACAACGATCAAGACCTCCTCTACATCAAAGCCAGCACCTCGAAGGTGTTGGACTACAAGGGAGACTTCGCTGGGGTTTTGACTGTCCTGCAGGATGTAACCAGTGAGTTCAAGTCTGACCAGCTCAAGAATCAGTACTTGTCAATTGTGGCGCATGAGCTGCGGACGCCGTTGACCGGTATCAAGACCTTCTCAACGATGATGGCAAAAGGTTCACTTGGCCCATTAACTGATTCGCAGAACAATGTGGTGAATTCCATCAGAGAGCAATCTCTGCGTTTGGAGCACCAAATCGATAAGCTGATCAACCTCGGCTACATTGACTCCCACGACTATGGCCAGGACCTGGAAGTCCTGGATATTGGTGAGTTGGTCAGGCAAGCGGCGGCTCCGTTTGAGCAGGCTGCCAAGGACCGAGGCATAGACGTTATCGTTCAGGTTGGAGAATCCGACCTGAATGCACGGGCAGATCGCGCTGATATGAAGCGGGCGATGAAAGCGTTGATCGAAAATGCAGTGAAATTTACACCAGACAATGGTGAGGTCATTTTGGCCGCACAGGTTGTTGGTGACGACATAGAGTTTTCGGTCCAAGATGCCGGCATTGGCATCGATCCGCGCTATCACAAGCGGATATTCGAAAAGTTCTTCCAGGTCGAAGACCCATTAACCCGACACCATGGGGGTGCTGGTTTGGGACTGTTTGTGGCCCAGGGAATCGTGGAAGCGCATGGGAGCAAGATAACTGTCGAAAGCCAACTAGGTAAGGGGTCCAGGTTCTCCCTGCTTCTTCCGGTTTTTGATGCCTCAAATGACTATCGCGAAGACAGTGTCCCTGGCACGCAGATTCAACAAGAAAGTGTAACGGAGTAGCCCTCATGGATCACACAGTACTAATCGTCGAAGATGAGAAACTCATCATTGTTTCAACCCAAATGGTCCTTGAGGCCGCTGGGTTCAGAGTAGAGTCAGCCATCAATGGTGAAGAAGGCATACGCAAGTCCAAGGAACTCAAGCCTGACTTGATCCTGCTGGACATCATGATGCCTGGAATCGATGGCTGGGAAACTTTGACCCGGCTGAAGCGCGATGCTGAGACCGCCAACATTCCCGTAATCATCTTCACCGCACGTGAGCACTCCCGTGGTCACCAGAAGAGTGAAGAGATGGGAGCTGCTGACTATTTCCGCAAGCCTTTCGAACCTGATGAGCTCATTGAGCTGGTTGAAAAGCACGTCGGTCAGAAAATCTGAAACGGAGAAAGCCGTTGCCCTCCAAGAGGGAATGCCAGTACCGCGATATTGCTTTCAAGCTCTTCATCTACTTGGAGTCTCTTCAGCCGTGCTACGAGGGCTGTGCACAGCTAGAAGAAGCCGAAGGTAGCTTGCTTGAGTCCTTGCAGGCGTCCCTGAGCGAAGAGCCGAGTCTGTTGGTGCAGACGCGAAAAGGTTTTCTGTTCATCAATGGGGTGCGGATTCCTGTGTCTGGCGAAACATTCGCGGCAGTTGGCTACCTGGTGCGGGCTTTCCACAGCAAAGGGGTTTCTGGATTCCTCATATCGCATGGTCTTGGCAAGGATGATCTGCAGACCATTGTCGAAGTCCTGAAAGTTGAGAGGTCGGAGGCGGACCTTCATCTTTCGGCAAGCGAGCATGTCCAATTCCTTGCCCCGGACTCTACCACTACCGAGTTGCAGAGTTTTGAGAGTGGCCTGGCACTGACCACTGCGGCTCCTCGCGAAACCTATTTCAAATCTATCTTTGTGGTGCAGCATCTGTGGGACCACCAACAGGTGCATGCTCTCGTTGATTTGAGTGTGGCGAGAGATCTTCTGCAATGTGTGGCGGAATTTGTGGTCGAAGATTCCAATGTCTTGTCATGGCTTGACCGTTATGAGAAGGATGAGAGTGGCCTGTTCACTCATGTGGCCAATGTTTGCGTGTATGCAAGTTTGATCGCGCAACAGCTGCAAGTTCCTCGGACATTGATGGCGCAGATCGGTGCGGCCGGCTTGCTGCATGAAGTCGGTCAATTGCGAGAGTTTGCGGCAGTGCCTGAGAGCCTTCCTACTTCGGCGAATGAAAACTGTGCTGAGACGAAGGGTCGCTTGGGCTTCCGGCGCTTGGTGTGCCAAGAGGGAGGGCTCACCGATTTGAAGATGCGGGCCGCTCTGGCTTGCTACTCTCAGCAGCCTGATGTTGTGTACATCCAACCACCGGGTTTGTTGGAGTCCATTGTGTGCTTGGCTGACCGCTTCGACGAGCTGAACAGCACCTTGGATATGGATCACCAGGAGATTGCTGAATCCCTCTTGCGTGAAGCTGAGCGCAGGACTTTTTCAGAATCCATGGTCCATGTGCTGCTGGATGCTTTGGCTACCCCTAGCCTGGCGACCGCGAAGTAATCTTGCGCAGCAGGATTTCGCTTAGGGGCACGTTGCCGGTGGCGGTGACCAGGGTTTCGAAGAGGGCGGTGGAATCTGCGCCAAAGTTCATTGCTCCCCTGCCGTGGGCAACCATTTGTGGAGCCTGTTGCATGACGGCCAGGGTGCCGGTGGCGATCAACTCGCGCAATTGGGGAGGCATGGCCGGGCGCGTCAGAACCCGGGCGTAGGCCGCCTGCATGACAAAGTCATGCAGCTCCCCGTGAAAGCTTCGCAGCATCTTTCGCACTGCCGTGTCGTTCTTGCCGTAGATTGTCTGGAATAGTTGGTTGCCGGCATCCGCCTGTTCTGTTGGCGGCAATTCGCCACCGCTGGGTGGAGTGGCGGCGGGCCATGTTTTTTGCAGGGCTTCAAAGCCACTGATCGCCCGGGGGAATCCGCAAAACAGAACTGCTTGCAGCAGGGTTTCTTCAACCAGCTTCCTGGAGAGCCCGTGCTGCTTTGCTTTGCTGAAGCAGCTTGCCAGGCTCTCCCAGTTCCCCGGCCAAAGCTCGGCGGAAATGCGGATCAGCAGGCGTTCCGCCAGTGGCAGCCCTGCACGGGCAAGCAGGTCGTTCAATTCCAGCATGCACCCATTGCAGCCAGCGGCGTTGTGGAATCAACCCTGTACCTGATTCTAGACCATTGTCACATCAGCGACCTCTTCGCGGATGCACTCGAGTTGTTCGCTGCTCAGGCCCAGGGTGCTCAAGGTATCATCGTCGCAGAGGTCGCCGATCCAGCTTTGGGTCTGGCTGACTTGGTGGCTGAGAGTGTTGGCGGCTTTGATCAAGAAGCCCATGACCCAATCTTCAGCTTCGGTTCCTGGGCTGTGGTGATACATCACCGCAGCTTGCAGGGTGGGAGCCAGCTTCCATCGGCCGGCCAACAAGCCGCCTACATGGGCGTGGGAGAAGCCAAACAATTGTCCTTCTGCCGTAGCCAGGGGAATGCCGTTTTTCTTGCTCAGTTCCAATGCTTCGCTGAAGCGTTCGCTTTGGCTTTGCAGCAATACCATCTTGCCCACGTCGTGGATCAAGCCGGCAGTGTAGGCGTCATCCGGACTCAGTTGGGTTTCCAAGCTGGATTGTTGGGCCAGCAGTTTCGCCGCCATGGCAGTCTTGAAACTGTGATCCCACAAGGCATTGGTATCAAATCCGACAGCGTCGCCGCTGCCTGGGAATTGCTCCAGAACAGTGGTTTGAATCACCAGGTTCTTGATGACCTTCAAACCCAGGATGCTGCAAGCCATGGAGATGGAGGAGATAGAGTTTTTCAGCCCGTAAAAGGAGCTGTTGACCAGGCGCAGTGCTCTGGCGGCGATGGCGGGGTCCCGTTCAATGATTTGGGTCGCGTCCGTCGTGGAGCTGTCAGGTGACGCCATAACCTGATTGATTTCCATCAGTACCGAGGGAATCGTGGGGATGGCAACAGTGGAATCGATGAGCTCTTCGAGCTCTGTTGAGGTTGTGATCATGGCCTGGTTTTCTTGCAGAATTGCTTCCCGGTTATCTTTCGGAAAGCCAGACCCAATGGCTTCAGCGCTGGTGTGAAAAGCCCGTCAGACCGTATTTATCCTGGCTCAGCTCGGTGGCCAGTTGCTGCTCCCTGGCACTCAAGGCACCGGCCTCGGCGGTCAGATCCAGAGCTGCAGCCAACCTGTGGATCAGCTGCTCTTGCAGCTTGGGCGCGCTAGCCTTTGGGTCTGCATGCTCGGCCACAGCACCGCAAAAGGGCGTCACTTCTGGGGCTTCCAGGACAATGGAGCCATGGTGCATGATTCTACTGCTTGGCTGCCGGATACGGCGCTGGGCAGAGCCAAGGATCTTTTTGCCCGAGGGGACTACCAGGTCCAGGCCGCAGGGATCGGCAAAGCACCAAGGGCTGGCGGTAAGGCAGGGCTCTTTTTCGGCAGCGAAAGGCTCCCTGGTGGGGACGCCAATGTCCGCCAGCGCCAGGCCAACGGCGGCATGGATCAGATGGTAGGAGGCCTCCACATTGCCGGGCAGCAACTCACCGTCCAAAGTGAGACAGAAGGTCAACTCCGACTGGTGATAGATGGCTCCGCCGCCGGTCAGGCGCCGCACCAGTACGTATTCTCCTGCTAGATTTGCAAAGGGCTTGCTGGACTGGAAGTAGCCCAGCGACAAGCCCGCCGGCTGCCAGCCATAGAGGCGTAGGGTGGGCGGACCGCCACAACGAAGCAGAGCCTCATCCAATGCCATGTTGCTGGCAGGATGAAGATCTCCTGACTGCAAGACGCGCAGTCTAGTCCTCCTGACTTTGCACGTGCTCTTCGTAGGTAGCGGCGTCCATCAAGTCAGCAGATTCCTCTGAGACTTTGATCTTGATCATCCAGCCGTCACCGAAGGCATCGGAGTTCAGGGTGTCCAGATTGTCCGGAAGTTCGGCGTTGGCTTCCATGACCTCACCAGAGACTGGTGAGTACAGATCGGAGACAGCCTTGACGGACTCGATTTCACCGAAGGGTTGGCCAGCTGTGACCGAAGAGCCAGCTTCGGGCAGGTCCAGGAAGACCAGATCAGACAAATGGGCGATGGCGTAGTCGGTGAGGCCGAGAGTGGCGACGCCATCTTGTATCAGGCACCATTCGTGGGACTTGAGATACTTACGATCGTTGGGGCGCATTTTGATTCTTGGGTCGAAAAGGTTCTTGGCGAAATGTGTCGTTAGCGAGGGCGCTTGTAGAAGGGGAGTGCGGTCACGGTTGCTGGTTCGCGCTTGTCGCGAACTGCAAACTCGACCTGGGTTCCCGGCTCTGCCAGCTCCAAGGGAAGATAAGTGGTGGCGATGTTCAACTGCAAGGTTGGGGAGGCTGCCCCGGAGAGAACTTTTCCAACCTCCTGACTGCCGCTGAACACAGGGTAACCCTGCCGTGGGACCCGGCGGCTCTCGGTGGTCAGGCCTACCAGTTGCCGTTTTGGGCCGCCTGCGGCCTGAATCTTCTCCAGGGCTTGGCGGCCCCGGAAGTCATGGGTGAATTTGACCGCCCAGCCCTGATTGGCTTCCAGGGGCGTGGTGGTCTCATCAATCTCGTGGCCGTAGAGCGGCATGCCTGCTTCCAGGCGCAGAGTGTCCCGGGAGCCCAGGCCGGCAGCTTTCAGGCCATGGCCTTGGCCCGCATCCAGGAAAGCCTGCCAGAGCTCCAAGGTCTGGTCCTGCGGGCAATACACTTCGAAGCCGTCTTCACCGGTGTAGCCGGTGCGGGAGAGTTCCACCTTGCGGCCAGCGACCTCGCCGACGGTCCACTTGTAGTAGCCCAGGGCAGACAGGTCGACGCTGCAGATGCCTTGCACGATGTCCTGTGATGCTGGGCCTTGAATGGCAAACATGCCCAGTTCGTCAGTCTGATCGATGACTTCCAGGTTCTGAAATTCCCCGGCGATTTCAGCCATGATCTGCAGATCGCGCTGGGTGTTGCCGGCGTTGATGACCAGGAAGAAGCCCTTTGCATCCGGCTGGTTGTAGACCAGGATGTCGTCCTGGGTGATGCCCTGTTCATCCAGGATCATGGCATAGCGAATGGCGCCGGCAGGAATCTTGGCCGCATCATTGGTTTGCAACCTCTGCAAAAAGGCTTCTGCATCCTGACCAAGGACCCGAACCCGTCCCATATGGCCCAGGTCGAACAGGCCTGCCTGTTTACGGACCATCACCGCTTCTTCCAGGATGCTGGTGTATTGAACGGGCATGTGCCAGCCGGCGAAGTCCACCAGGCGGGCCTTATGAGATTCGTGAAAGGAGTGTAGAGCGGTTGCCTTCATGGCAGAAGTGAGGGAGGTTTACGGTGAGGAGGAATTCGAGGGACTATCCCCGGTGCTGGCAGACCTGATCCTGAGCCTCTTGGCAGCGTCTGTCTTCTGCTTTCCCGGCGACTTTGCAAATAATTTGCCGGCTCGCTGCGAGTTATAAGCGGCGCAGCAGACTGTCCAAATCCACCACAGCCAATTCCTCAGGGGAAATGGGGGGCAGCTGCATGAACTTCTCCCGCTCGTGGTTGGAGGCGAAATCGTCACCAATGGGCCGTGTTTGCCGCTGCGGTTGCCGCTGTTGCTGTCGGTGCGGGTAGGCGGAGATGCTGCCTTCATTGCTGCGCAGCTCCCCTTCCGCCTGTGGGCTGGTCACCGAGGAAAGGCGTATGGCACGCCAGGTGGCGCGCTCGCCTGCCTCTTCCAGCAGGCTGCCGGCGGCCAGGGGCTCAAACAGCTCAAAGGGATACTTCAGCTGTGCGAAGCGCTCGGGAGAGGTTCGCCGGGCATGTTCCAACTCCCGCCGCCAGCCGGCGTAGTCACCAACGCTGTAGGCCAGACGGCTGAGGTAGAAGTAAGCCGAGAAATCATCCCCTTTCAGCATCAGGACTCGCTCGAAATGTCGCCTGGATCGTTGAGCCCGGCCCAAGCGGAAGCAGATTCTTCCCGCCAGGCGGTGCCAGAGCACTCTGAGGTATCGTAGGGGAGTCTTGATCAGGGAGACCATGGTATTGGCCCGTCGGGGCATCCAGGGGGCCCGGTAGCCTATGCCAGAAGCTCCTGGGCCGCAAGACTCTCAGGCCAGCCAGGAAGACCCTCAACACCGCCATGATGGATGGCCGATAGCGGAAGGGACGGCCTGTCTGCTGCCAAAGTTCGGAGCTTGGCGGCAGGGGCGTTCTTCAGCTGAGAAAACAGAAGTAATCCATGGCGCTCAAAGGGGATCTGGCAAGTGTAGACCTGGCACAAGTGTTCCAGATGTTGGCACTCAATCAGAAGGTGGGAATGCTAAGCATCCAGTCTCCTCGGAGCTGGAGGGCGCTGTATTTCGATCATCGTGGAGCAACGCTCTACTTCAACGAACACACCATGCTGGACCGGGTTCTGGCGCAGATGACCCGCTCCGGTGTGTTGATGGAGGAAACCGTAGCCGAAGCCCGGGAGCATGCCGGGCGCATGGGCATCCCGGTGGCAGAGAGCCTCCTGGCCGGTGGCTTCCTGACCGAAGAGGACTTGGAGCGGTCCATCGGTTTTGAAATGGAAGAAGTCATCTATGACCTCTTCTTCTGGAATGATGCTCGCTTTGAGTTCCACGAAAATGCGGACACCTGCCCGGAACGGGAAGGTGTCATCAACGACCGGTTCTTCTTCAACACTGACATGTTGATCATGGAGGCTGCTCGTCGCATTGATGAGTGGTCGTTCATTCAGCAGCGTGTTCCCAGTCACATGGAAGTGCACAGGCCACTTCCCAACACTGGGGATGTCATGGAGCAGAATGAAGACAGTCTGCAGGTCCTGGAGCTGATTGATGGCAAGCGCAACGTGGCACGCCTTATCGAAGTGTCAGGCATGGCGGCGTTCCACCTCTATAAGGGAGTCGCGACTCTTATTGAGAGTGGCATTATTGAGCCTACCCCCTCGAATGAACTGATTTCGTCGGCAAAGGAGTGCTTCAAGGAAGGGCGCTTGCAGGATGCGATCAATCTGTTCGAGAAATCCATCTTGGATGGCGTTGGTATTCCAGATGCCCACGTATTGGTTTCCGATGCCTATGAGGCAATTGGCGAATATGAACTCGCTGCCTATCACACCAAGTGTGTGGCAGAGTTTCGGGCCGGAGAAGGGAAGACCAAGGAAGCGCTGAAGCTGTTCCGCAAGGTTCTTGCCACCATTACCACTGACCTTGAAGCGCAAGAGAGAATCGTTGAGCTGACGGTAGGCCACCCGGAATTCAAGTCGGATGACTTTGATCCCTTGGTGGCGGGCAAGAATTTGGTGGATCTCTACCTGGAAATGGGTGAAGTCGACCGGGTGCGCAAGATCCTCGAAGGGCTGTTGCGTAGCAATCCCAATGACCTTGAGCTGAAGAAGAGTTTGATCAACGTCCACAGCAAGGCTGGGGACACCAAGCGAGTCGTCGAACTCTATGAGTCGATTGCCGATGATCTTTCCCGGGCTGGCAATCCTATCGAGGCAGTCAAGTATCTGCAGAAGATCATGATGATCGATCGTTCTCGGAAAGATATCTCCGAGAAGATCAGAGCCCTGTATCAACTTGATGAAAGGCGCCGGTCACGTCGCAGAAGCCTGACCGCTTTGGCCGTCACCTTTGTTCTTCTGGTGGTGGGAGCCATTGGCTACTACTTCTATGACCAGCACTCTCGCAAGCATTATGCCCAGATCGATCTGGAACCGCTGTTGGCGGAAGGGCATTACAAAGCCGCCATTGCCATCTTGGACGATTTCCTGAAGGATCACCCCTTCACTATAGTCAACAAGGAAGTGCAGGCAGATCGGGCAAAAATCTTTGCCAAGTTTGAGAAGCACAAAGCAGAGGTCGCCGCTGATGATCGCAAGCGGAAGGTCGAGAATGACAGGCTAAGAAAGGCCTATCAATCAGGCTGGAGCTTGCATGAACAGAAATTCAAGCAGGGGGATCTGGTAGGTGCACTCAAGCTGTTGGAGCGCTGCCGCCAGCAGGTCGAAAAACTTGCTGGGCCGCAAGATCAGCTCTGGGCGGAAGAGGTCAAGCTGGAGAAGGGCTATCAAAGCCTGAAGAGCTATCTGGGTAACGCCGCTGCCCTGGATCGGCAAGTCCGCAAGGCCTGGAGTGATAGTGACTGGAAGGCTGCTCGCAAGCATGTCCTGGTTCTGGTGAAAAGCTATCAGATGTCACCGGAAGCCGCGAAAGCAACTGTGCCAGTGTTGGTAAGCAGTCGCCCAGAGGGGGCCGTGATTGTCAAAGATGGTCAGCCGATGACCGTATTGGTGGATGGCAAGCAGCAGAATTTGAAAACGCCCGCGGTGGTGAACTTCCCCAACGTCTTGCGTATGTCGGTTGTGCTGCGCAAATCTGGTTTCGCAGATTTGCCAGTGAGTATCGAGCCACAGGCACGGGAATCGGTTGGCTTCATCATGTCTGCCGTCCCAGCACAACGAGCAGAGTTCCGCGACCCAGCGCAGACTGGAGCAGGTGCATCGCAGAACGGAGTGTTGGTTGTTGGTTTGGAGGGCGGGAATCTTGGCATCGCCTATGGCCATGGCAAAGGCAAGATGCTGGTTAGCAAGCTTCCTGGTTTGAGTGAAGTTGTTGAGACTCCTGCGGTGACCATGGATCGCACGATCTTTGTCACCAATGAAGGCAAGGTGTTTTGCCATCGTTTGGATGATGGCTCGCAGCTTTGGGAGTCGACGCCTCGTTTCGGTCTGATGTATGCTCCGGTGGTTGCCAACGGCCGGGTATTCCTGGTGGACAAGGAAGGGCGGATCTTCTGCCTGAGCGCCATGGATGGCCGGGAACTTTGGGTGCAACCCTTGCAGGGTCGGGTCTCTGGCCGCCCCTTTGTCAGCAAGCGTCAGGTCCTGGTTGGCTCAAGCTCCGGGCTAAGTGTCTTCAATGCCATTGATGGGCAGTTGATCCTTGAGATTCCCTTGGATGTCGGAGTTACAACTCCGACTCTAAGCCATGCGGGGAAGATCGTATTTGGCACGACGGAAGGCTATGCCAGGGCTGTCCACAGTGATGGCAGGCAGGCTTGGGTCAGTGACGTAGGTCGGGCAATTCGAGAAGACGAGATCGTCTTGGATCAAAGCCGGGGCGCAGTGATCCTGGTTGGCGCGGACAATACCCTGATAAGCCTGAGCCTTACGGATGGCACGGTGCGCAAAAAGCGCAAGTTCAAAGATCGCTGTGTTGCAGGACCGCTGGTCTTGGGAGACCGCGTCTATATCGTTGTTCGGGAGCGAATCCAAGAGGATCGCAACGACTATCGAGATGTATTGGTGGCCCTGAACTGCGAGTCATTTCAGGTGCAATGGGATTTCAGGGATGGTGGAGAGTTCAGAGGGTCAGTTAGTACTGATGGCTCTCGCCTCTTCCTGGTTGGCTCAAAAGGGGAGGTTCTATGCTTCCCATGATGGCCAAGATTACTAGGAGATTACTGTGAAGCTGTTTCAGAGGCTGCGGATCTGGAAGGAACTCAAACACCTTGAAAGCAGGGTGCATGAGGATCCCTCTCCCTCCACCTACATTGATCTAGGTCAAGTCTATATCAACCTTGATATGCTTGATCACACGCTGCGAGTTGCGGATGAAGGCCTTAGCCTGTTTCCAAACTCAGTGGAATTGCGCAAGTTGCGTAAGTTCGCAAAGAAGTCCCAGATCAACAACCGGATCAAGGAGTTGCGTGCCCGTTTGAACAAGGCTCCGCATCCCAAGTTGTATCGCGAACTTGCTGCCTTGTACCTGGAATTGGGCGACTTCGGCGCCGTGCATGGGACTGCGGAGGAGTGCATCCGTCGCTTCCCGGAAGATGACGGGGCCTATCTCGTTCTGGCCAAAGCGCGGTTGGCTAATTTCTATCGCGATCTGGCTGCTCGGGATGGATTGGAGGCTGTGCGCAGCCTGCAGAAGGTTGTTTCGCTTGATCCCAGCAATGTGAAAGCGCATCGCCTGATGGCCGAGGTTCTCTATCGGACAGGGGCAATTTCACCGGCAGTGCAGCATTTGGAAATTCTGCAAGACCTGGCTCCTTCCGATCGCGAAGTTGCTGTTTTGTTGAAAGAGGCTCGCACCAAGAGCAACCGGGATGAAGCCCTGGAAGTTCTGTTCCACGAAGTGGAGACCAACGGGGCTCTGGCCAATACGCCTGTGCCCCTGGAGAGAGTGCCGCAACGCGTTGCCAGTGACGACACCATCGGTTCCATCAGGGACTCGCTGGCACAGTTGGTGGAGTTGGATGGCGTGCGAAAGGCCGCCTATATCAAAGGCTCCAAGGCTTTGGTCAAAGGGGAGATCCGCGATGGCAAGGATGCCTTCCTACGCGTGGTGCGGGTCATTTCAAAAGCAGCTCAACGCGTGTCCCGTCGCATGGACATAGGCAACTTCAGCAAGGCTTCCGTGGACGGTGACATGGGCATGATTTGCATATGTTCCTATGGCGAAGTGGTGGCCGCGGTTCTCTGTGATGATGCCGGAGCCGTCGATGGGATCCTCACCGAGTTGCAGGAGCTTGTTGCGGGCTCGCTATACCTGAGCGGGAGGAGGAAGTAATGACGAGTATTCAGGATGTCCTGGTCGACTTGAAATCCTCTGCTGAACTCAGTGGTTGCCTGGTGTTGACACCAGATGGCATTACTGTCGCCAGCGAATTGTCGAATGCATTGAATGAAGACCTGGTCGCTGGCTTGGCTTCATTTTTGGTGTCCACCACCAAGCGTGTATTGCAAGAAGGGGAGATGGGGGATTTTTCAACAATCGCCCTGCATTCCACCCATGGCAAGGTCCTCTTGGTAACCCTTGATCGGGCTTACCTGGTGGTGCTTACCAACCAGTTCAAGAAGCTGGAAACGTGTATGTCCGAGATTCAAGAGGCCGCAACACAGATAAGGCGGCTCTCTAGGATCTCAGTCTAATCTGTCAGAAAACTCTACAAAGAATGGCTTAAGAACTGCCGGATTGAACGTCGATGTCGAGAGAGTAATGCGGAATCCAGCAGTTTTCGCAGGAGCCTGAATTTCCTATGGTCCAGATCAACTTCGCACTTAAAGAGGTCAATTGTAAGGTCGTCTTCTACGGTCCCGGGATGAGTGGTAAAACCACCAACCTTGAGATCGTGCATCAGAAGGCACCGGAGAACAACAAAGGTGAGCTCACCTCCATCTCAACAGATGGTGACCGCACTCTGTTCTTTGACTTTATGCCCCTAGACTTGGGCACCGTCGCTGGAATGCGCACTAAATTCCAGCTCTACACGGTTCCCGGTCAGGTCTATTACAACTCCACCCGTAAGTTGGTTCTGCAAGGCGTGGATGGCATCATCTTCGTGGCAGACTCTGACCCGGACAAGATGGATGAAAACATCGAGTCCTACGAGAATCTGGTGGAGAACCTGACTGAGTATGGGAAGGACATACGGGAGCTCCCGCACGTCCTCCAATACAACAAGCGAGACCTGCCCAACGCCATGACCGTCGAGGAGATGGATAAGCGGATGAACAGGTTTGGCGTACCAACCTTTGAAGCTGTAGCCAATACTGGCGAAGGTGTATTCCCAACCCTGAAAGTGCTGGCCGGTATGGTGCTGGAAAGCATTGACAGGATGGATCACCGTCGCGGTTCAGGCGTGCGGCCAGCCGCAAAACCAGCAGCAGCTGGTGGTGAAGGTCGATCAGCACCTGCGCAACGCAGGCCCGCTGCTAAGCAGCGTCAAGCTGCTGGGGCTGCACCGGCAAGTAGGCCTGGCAATGCTCCCGCAGGTCGGCCGCAGCGGCCGCAGCGTGGGGGAGCCCAAGGGCAGCGACCTGGTGCACGGCCAGCTCCGGCCCGCCAAGCGGCACGTCCAGCAGGCGCGCGTTCGGCAACGACTCGACCCGCACCAGCGCAGGCTGCTGCAGCGGCCCGACAAAATGGAGGCGGTGGCAAGAAGGGTGGCATGAACCTGATTGTGGTTCTGGCGATCTTCCTTGCTGTGGCCGTGGCCGGAGTCGTCTTCTTTGTTATGCAGAACCCAGAGTTCTAGGGAGAAGACGATGTCAAAGTCCAAGACCCAAAAGGGATTGAACGCCAAGCTGAAGTCAGATCGGCTGCAATTCTATACCGAAGACATTGAGAGGATTGACAAGCTCCTCAGCGAGTTCTTGCGCCTCTCAGGAGCCAAGTGCGCCTTGCTCATCGACAAGGAGGGGCACCTGGTCACCAAGAAGGGTGAAGTTCGCTCCTTCAACATGGATACCATCTCCGCCCTCGTTGCTGGCTCCTTTGCAGCAACCAAGGAGATGGCACGATTGCTTGGTGAAGAGGAGTTCACAGCTCTGTTCCACCAGGGCGAGCGAGATAACATCCAGCTGTCGCTGGTAGGTGATCGAACTCTCCTGACCATCCTCTTTGATGACCGCACGACAGTGGGCATGGTGCGCTTGTATGCCAACGAGACCGCCAAGAAGATGGCAGATGTCTACCGTGATGCGATGGAGCGGAGTCCAAGCGAGAACGATCCGACCCTGGACTCGGACTACGGTGACAATGCCAAGCGGCAGTTGGACAACCTGTTCGACTAGAAAACCCGTCCTTCGGCACAGCAAAGCGGCCCACATTCCTCGGAATGTGGGCCGCTTTTGTTATTTCTGGTGAGAAAACCGATGCCATTCAGCATTTTTCTTGCTCCTTACAAGAATCGTCTGAAGTTCGTTATTATCTTTGCCGCGCACTTGGTAAATAAGGGTTTGTTACCGTTTCGCAAAAGTGGAGAGAGAGGCTCATTCGCTTTATCTCCTGATGTCTAGGGGATTTCGGTGAATTCCAGGTGATTCACGGACGATTTATGTGGTGATCGGGTGTTGCTTCTTTTTTGCAGCACCAAGAACGGCTGCGCGGGACATTCCCAACCAGCCAGTCGAGAACCCCAAAAAGGAACTAAGATTATGGCTGCAAAGAAGAGAGCCAAGAAAAAGGCAACCAAGAAAAAGGCAACCAAGAAGAAGGCCACTCGCAAGAAGGCCACTCGCAAGAAGGCCACTCGCAAGAAGGCCACTCGCAAGAAGGCCACTCGCAAGAAGGCCACTCGCAAGAAGGCCACTCGCAAGAAGGCCACTCGCAAGAAGGCCACTAAGAAGAGGACGAAGAAGAAGGCAACCCGCAAGAAGGCAACCCGCAAGAAGGCCACCAAGAAGAAGGCCACTCGCAGGAAGGCCACGAAGAAGAAGGCTACGCGCAAGAAGGCCACGAAGAAGAAGGCAACGCGTAAGAAGGCCAAGAAGAAGGCAACCAAGAAGAAGGCAACCAAGAAGAAGGCAACTCGCAAGAAGGCCAAGAAGAAGGCAACCCGCCGCAAGGCACGTAGGTAGACCCTTCCTAGGGCTGGTCCTGGCCTGCCACTGGCAGGCAAATGGACCGCCAATGGTGATGAGGCGAGCAATCATTGCTCGCCTTGCCCATTTAAAGGCCGGCTAACCGGCAGTGCTGGCTAGCAGAGTGGGCTAGCTGACCCGGGTGCCGTTGGCGGTGCCGGGAGTGGGCGCCAGGAACTTCGGCAGCCCCTCAGCATTGTTGGTGGCCAGAATCATTCCCCGGGATTCGATGCCGCGGAGTTTTCGCGGCGCCAGGTTGGCCACCACAATGACCTGGCGATCCAGCAGCTCATCAGGGCTGTAAGATTCTGCGACGCCAGCCACCACACAGCGCTGTTCAAAGCCCAGATCTACCTGCAAAACCAGGAGTCGATCTGCTTTGGGGTGCTTCTCCGCCGCCTGGATGGTGCCGACCCGCAGGTCGACAGCCGTAAACTGGTCAAATTGGATTTCCGCTGCCAGGTCTGTGGCCTCTTTTGCTTCCGGTGCTGGGGTGACTGCCGCTGCCGGGGTGCTTTCGTTGCTCTTTTCCATCTTTTTGAGTTTTGCTAATTCCTGTTCAATGGCTTTGTTATCGACCTTGGGGAAGAGGACTGGTAGTGGCTCTGCGCGGAGGGGGCCGACGGGCAGGCCGAGCCCCGCTGCAGCCCGCCAGCTGGCCGGTTCTTGGATGCCCAGTGCCTGCAACAGGGTGCCCGAGGTGTTGGGCATGATGGGTGTCATGAGTACGGCCAGGCAGCGGATCATCTCGGCACAGATCCGCAGGGTTTGCCCGCAGCTCTGCGAATCTGTCTTCCGCGTCTTCCATGGCTGTTCCTGGTCATAGTACTTGTTGCAGTCGTTGCCCAGGGCCATCAAACGCAGGCAGGCCTTGCGGAAATTGAAGCTGGCCAGGTGTTCGGCGATTTCCTTGCTGGCTGCTTCGCCGGCCGCCAGGATGTCCTGGTCCTGGCTGCGCAACTCGCCCAGTTCTGGGATGACCCCGTCACAGAAGCGCTCGGCAAAGCGCAGGGTGCGGGCGACAAAGTTACCCAGGTTGTCGGCCAGATCGTCGTTCAGCCGGGATTGGAACTCTTTCCAGGACCAGTCCGAATCCGCTGTCTCCGGCATCATGGTGCACAGGGCGTAGCGGATGGAATCCACTGGGTAGTGGCCCTTGATGCTCTCCTCGGGGATGAACCAGCCAGCACTGGTATTGAACTTCTTGCCTTCCAGGTTGAAGAACTCGTTGGCTGGCACATTCTCCGGCACAATCCAGCCAGCCTGGCTACCGTGCAGCATGGAGGGGAACACCACCACGTGGAAGGTGATGTTGTCCTTGCCGATGAAGTGGTAGAGCTTGGTGTTCTTGTCCTTCCAGAGCTGCTCAAAGCCCTCTGGGTTGCCTTGCTCAGTGAAGTATTGTTTGGAGATGGACAGGTAGCCGATGGGGGCTTCAAACCAGACATAGAGCACCTTGTCTTCCTCGCCGGCCAGCGGCACCGGGACGCCCCAGGGCAGGTCCCGGGTGATGGGGCGTTCGCGCAGGCCCTTGAGGGCCTCTTTAACAAAGTGCCGCACGTTGGGCTTCCAGTCATCCGTCTTGGATTCGAACCACTCCTGCAGCCACTCATCGCGGATCTTGTCCAGCTGCAGGTACCAGTGCTTGGTCTTACGCAGCTCAGGCTTGGAGCCATCCAGGGTGGATCGGGGATCCTTGAGTTGCTTGGCGTCCAGCCAGGAGCCGCAGCTGGGACACTCATCGCCGCGGGCATTCTCGTGCCCACACTTGTAGCAGGTGCCTTCCACATAGCGATCGGGCAGGAAGCGCTGCAGCTTATTGGAGTAGAACTGCTCCTCTTCCTTGGCCTCCAGGAAGCCGTTCTCCTTCAGATCGGTGAAGAAGCCCTGGGCCAGCTCCTCATGGAAGGGATTCCGGTGTTTGGCGGTGCCGGAGAAGATGTCGAACTGGATGTCCACGTCCGTAAGGATGCGCTTGATCTCGCCGTGCCAGTGATCCACGTATTCTTCGTAGCTCTTGCCGGCCTGCTCCGCCTTCAGGGTGATGGCCACCCCATGCTCGTCGCTGCCACAGATGAAGTGCACATCATCGCCACACATACGCCGAAAGCGCACATAGATGTCCGCGGGCAGGTAGGCACCCACCACGTGGCCAAAGTGAATGGGGCCGTTGGCGTAGGGCAGGGCTGAGGTGACGACGAGTTTTTCAGGCGTGGGGGACATGGCAGGGGGCGGACCTTATCCGCCGGCGGACTCCTTCTCAACAGCGGCTCAGGGACAGGATCATGCTGCCGTTGTAGCTCAGTCCAGTGGCCTGTGCTGCCTGCTCGATTTCCTCCAGCTTCTTGGCTGCCGGGTCTCCTGGGGCCAGGGTGGCCAGAAAGCTGGCGGCCTCAGAGCGGATCCAGCCGGCGGGCCGCGGTTGCAGCTTCAGGTAATGCTCAAGCTCCACCTCTACTTGCACTGTCGCCGGCACCGCCTGCAGGAATGCTGCTGCCGGCAGGGCCTTGTTGTGGATCCTGCCCAGGCGCTGGCACTGGCCATTGATCCAGTCCTGGAAATCCGCTGCCAGCTGCTGGCTGGCAATCTCCAGGTCAAACCAGGGCTCGGCCACCAGCACGCCTGTCCGACTGACGCGGAAGGCCTGTGCCAATGCGGGCTGCAGGTCCGGCAAATGATGGGCGATGTGCCGCATGCATACCCAATCAAAGCTGTCGTCGGCGAAGGGTAGCTCGGCAGCCGGCGCTACTGAAACGCTGAAGCCCTTGTCCTTGAGTTCTTCTACCAAGGCCGCATCGGTCTCCACGCCATGCGCCTGCATGCCTGCCCGCTGGCAGCGGCGCAGGATGTCGCCCCGTCCACAGCCCACATCCAGGACAGATTCTGCCGTCGCTGGCAGATGGTCAAAGAAGCGATTCCTCAGCTTCTCGATGACTGGATCAGGTTGCGGGTCTGGAACGGTAGGCGGCATGACTGTTAGTTGCTTGCTTGGGGAGAAAACCAGTGCTGGGTCCGCAGGCAGATCCGCACCAACCACAGCATCAATGGGACTTCGATGAGCACGCCCACAACCGTCGCCAGGGCAGCGCCAGAGGAGAGTCCGAACAGCATGACCGCTGTGGCTATGGCCACCTCAAAGTGGTTGGAGGCGCCAATCATGGCGGAGGGTGCCGCGTCGCGATAAGGCAGGCCGAGAAAACGCGCCGCCGTATAGGTCAGGGTGAAAATCAACAGCGTCTGCAGGGTCAGGGGAATGGCGATCCACAGGATGGTCAGGGGCTTGTCCAGGATCATCTCGCCCTTGAAGGAGAACAGCAGCACCAGAGTCACCAACAGCGCCACGATGGTCACTGGCGTGAGCAGGGGTAGGAACACCTGACGAAACCACGCTTCGCCCTTCAGCGCCAGGATGCAGCGTCGGGAGAGATAGCCTGCCACCAGGGGCAGGGCCACGTAGACAGCGATGGACATGGCCAGCGCCTGCCAAGGAACTGGAATGCGACCGATCCCCAAGAGCAAACCACCCAGTAAGCCGTACAGCACCAGCATGGCCAAGGGTAATGACGGCCACCATCACCAGGGTGTGGCCGTCATTACCCTTGGCCAGGTATCCCCACACCAGGACCATGGCAGTGCAAGGCGCGATGCCCAATAGGATGCAGCCCGCCAGCAGACTGCGCCACATGGGAACCGCCAGCACCTTGGCCCCTTCATGCATGACTACGGTGCCGGCGCCGTACTGGTCGCCCACCGCCAGATCCATGCCCATGGGCATGTTCACATGGTCCACCACATCCGTGCCAATGAGGTCGCCGAACACCGTGCCCAGGAAGAACATGCAGATGGCATACATGCTGAAGGGTTTGATGACCCAGTTGACCAGTAGGGTCAGGGTCACCGGTTTCGCACTCTGCCCGGCCTTGAGGACTTCGGCGAAGTCGATCTTGACCATGATGGGGTACATCATGAAGAACAGGCAGACGGCAATGGGTATGGAGACAATGGGGGCGCCTCCCACCTTGATGGTCATGCCATCCAAGGTCTGCGCCAGGTCCGGGGCCAGTTTGCCCAGAATGATGCCTGCCACGATGCAGAGGATGACCCAGAGGCTGAGGTAGCGCTCAAAGAGTCCCAGGCCCAACCGCCTACTTGCATCCATTGCCGCAGGATAACCGGGCCCAGTAGGTATGCCAGTTGGTGTTTTTGGACGGCAACCCTTTCAGGCTCAACCCTCCAGCCACTCAACCCTCCAGCCAGAGGAAGAACAGGTTGTGCCCGAAGTGGGCAAAGATGCAGGGCAACAGGCTGCCCGTCTTGAGGCGCAGCCAACCCAGCAGCAGGCCCACAACGAAGCGGTGCGGCAGTTCCAGGACAAAGCCACCACCCAGGCCATGCATCATGGCGAACAACAGGGCAGTGGCAACAATGACCCGCCAGGGACTGAGGATGCGGCGGGCCGCCTCCCAGAGCACGCCGCGGCAGAGCCATTCCTCAACCAGGGCTGGGTAGACTGCGGTGCTGATCACGACGCCTAGACCAAGAGGGATGACAACGGACTCCTCATCCATGCCCAGCCAGCTATTCCAGAGTTCGACATAGCCATAGCTGAAGGCAATGGCCATGGGCACCAGGACGATAGCCAGCAAGAGAGCCTTGGCGGAAGCGCCACCGGCAAAGCTGCGCCGCCACGCTGCCTGACCCAGAACCCACAGGCCAATGCATCCCACTGCCAGATCCCAGAAACCCTGCATGGCAAGGTATTGCCAGCTGTTTTCGTCTTCCACCCCCAGGTAGATGCTCAACAACAAAACGAGAATCAGGCCAGCCAAGACCAGAGTGTAGACCAGCGCCATGCTGGTGACGGCTCTGCTGTGTTGTTGGTTTTCCTGTTTCTGAGACCGCAGCGCCTGACGTCTGAAGCTGCCTTCTGCACGGCCACATTGCCCGCAGTACTTGGCCCCTTCAGGCACGGGGTGTTTGCAGTGGGGGCAGCGATGCTCAGGGTTCACCATGCACAGCTCTCTAGTCAGCCTTCCTCAAGGTGAAGGAGCGGAGATACCAACGGCTTTCGTCCACCGGGCATTCCCATCGGGTCAGGAAGCGGCGTTCGGCAAGTTGGTAGTAGACATACACCTCCCGTTTGCCCCGCCATTGGATGTCTTCATCGCTAAGGGTGGGGAACACGCCCTCCCAGCCATTCCTTTCGCCAACCCGCTTTAGGCCACGGATCCATTTCTCCTTATCCCAGGCTAAGAAGAGAGCATGAATGGCTTCCTTGTCGGATTGGTTCCAATCCTGGACAAACTTCTGCAGCACCGGCGTGAACTCTTCCGGCTTGGGCATCTTGGCCAGTCGCTCCGCTTCCCGTTGCTGTTCGGCGGCCTGCAATTCTTGCCAGGTTGGTTTGCGGTTGGCTTTCGCAGCCCAGATGCCTATGCCGACTACGACAACGAGGATGGCACTGATGAAGATAGCGCGGCGTTTGAGTTTGCCGCGGGATTCCTCCTTCAGGCGTTGGCGGTGTTTCCGTCCTAGATCACCCTGATACGCCTTCTCCCGGGTGCCCATGAGTTTTTGCGCGCCGATGGTGTCGCTGTGTTCGGCTAGCAACTTTTTCACCTTGGTCAGCGAAGCTGTGGCTGCCCAACTGGCGATGGTGATGAAGGTGATGATCAGCCAATCGATGGAAAAACCAAATTCCAAGGGATAGAGCGCTACCACTAGGGTCTGCAGGGAGGCAATGGCCATGCTCCAAATGAAGGGTTCCCTTGCCAAGAAGATGCTGCCCAAAATGCAGAACAGGCAAATGCTGAAGGGGACCATCAGCATCCAGGAGGACTCGCCCAGTAGGTCTTCCTGATCCAACACCATGAAGAGACCCAAGGTGAGCAATGCCCAGCCAACGCTCTGAATGATGAACAGGCTGCGCACCCTTTTGATTATCCGCCGGGCCTTGCCCAACTCCACATTGGCCTGACGGCTGGCAACCTTGTCACCGCGCTGCCGGCTTTTGCCCTTGGCGGACATGTCCGCGCCGCAAGATTCACAGAAGCGGGCCTTCTCCGGATTGTCGGCTTCGCAAGAAGGACAGGCCTTAACCGGACTCTCCTGTTCTTGTTCTTCCAACAACAGGTGCCCGCCGCATTCATCGCAGGGGGGCAGGGCCTGGCCGGGCTCAACCTTGAGCATCAAACCACAGGACTGGCAATAGGCTTTTTCCATCACTCTCCTCAATACCTGGAGCATCGACTCAGCCTGCATGGCTGCCCTTCTACTTGGGGTCGAAAATGTAACGAGCCAGGGCCAGGGGTTCCAGGATTGAGCTTGGTCTGGCTTGGTGTAGGGTGTTGGCAGGCCTTACTAGCTGGACTTTGGCTTGTGGCTGGAAGGAGAGTGGTTGCATGAAATCAATCCTGGAATTGTTCGCCGGTCCAGGCGCTGCGATCATATTCGCTTCGTTGCTCACGGCCTGGCTTCTTAGGTCTGGGCGCCAACCAGCCCAGCTGGAAGAAAATGGAAGCGTAGTCCGGTTGCAACTTGGCAAGGCGGTGAGGGTCTTGTCCTGGTCCGGAGGAGTCCTTTTCCTGCTTGTGGATGTTTTTCTCATCTACATCTTTGTTGTTACCGAGGATGAGATCCCATTGGGATATGTGATTCTAATTCCTCTAGTGCTGACCTTCATGGTGGCAGTACTGATTGTGGCCCCAATGGGCTATACCCGCTTGATGGACGATGGCCTCCAGGACTACAAGGTCTGGCGCGGGCAGCGATGGATGGCTTGGCAGGACATCCAGAGGGTTCACTTCTCCCCAGTCAATAAATGGGTCTTGGTTGTGGATGACAATGGACAGAAGTTTCGTCTGAGTATCTACCTGCAGGGCATCACCACCTTCTTTCAGTGGTGTGACCGCAAGTTGGATCCATCGCTCTACAGCAAGTCCATGGCGAGAGAAGCTTTGGCCAGAAGGAAGTCCGCAGCCGAATCTTAACGGGGTGACTAGCTGCGCTACCAGACCGACTGTTTGGTGTGCACCGTCACTTCTTTCCATCTTCCGCCATGTTCCAGGAAATGAAGCCCGAATACAGACCCGAATGATGTGGCCAGGTAGGCGTATTTGCCTCCACCAGTTGGGTTGTGAGCGCAGCCATCCACGAACACTGGGCGTCCAGTACGAGGGTCTTCTATGGCCTTGGCCAAATGGCCAAGCAGATGAAAGGGTTGATCCAAACTTGTTTCATCGAAGATCCACATTTGTTCCCAAGACCAACCGGCAATGATAGATCCTTGGATCATGAGTTCTGGGCGGCCATCGCCGTCGAAGTCGTCAATCATGAATGTCTGGATGTGATCCATATGGTCCAGATGATTGAAATAGGCGATCTTCCAACTGTCTGGTTGCCGGTGCAGAAGGACGATGAACGCTTGATTTAGCCAGCCATCAGGGATCTCCACATGGGCGACGATCTCCTCGGCTCCGTCGCCGTCAAAATCAATGTAGAAACAATTCTCGGCTTTGATGAAGTCCCAGTAGTGCTCGAGTGCTGGGAAGAATTCTCTCCTGTAGCCCTCTACGAACTCTTCCTTGAATCCCTTGAGCTTCTCCTCAGGGATGACAAGGCGCTTGCGGAGGTCTTGGGCTATGGCTCGAAAGGGCTTGTCGTCTGTGGTTGTAGCTTGGCGATAGAGTTGGGTTTTGGCCTGGTAGACCTGAATCTCATCCCAAGGAAGTTCGGCAAAAAGCGACCAGCCCCAGAGTTGCGGGTTGTCTGATTTTGCGTATCTAGCGTAGCTTGCCTTGGGCAAGGACTCGTAGCGACCAAGGATGATTTCAGCGCGGAGACGCTCTTCTTCATTGTTGCTTTGGAATCGAGCTAGGAGTCTGCCCCACGGGATGAGGAGGAATCCGGCCTCCGATCGCCCTCGAAATCGGAAAAAAGGTTAAGCCCCTGGCCCATCCTTGTACGTATTGAAGGCATGGCGCGATTCAAAAAGGGTCAAGATCTAAACCAGCAGTACCTCCTACCTCCGTCCATCCGTGACTGGCTGCCACAAGATCATCTTGCGTGGTACATTCACGACGCGGTCGGTTCGTTGGACACGGATGGCCTCCTCGACCGCTACCGCATCTGCGGGAGTGGTGAATTGCCTTACGATCCACGGATGATGTTGAGGGTCTTGATCTACTCGTATTGCACAGGGGTCTTCTCCTCCCGCAAGATCTCCAAGCACCTCGAAGAAAGCGTGCCTTTCCGGGTGTTGGCAGCTAATCAAATGCCGGACCACCGCACAATCTGTCGTTTTCGGGCGGAGCATGTCGATTTGTTCGAGAGCTTCTTTGTCCAGATCGTACAGCTCGCTTCTGAGGCTGGCTTGGTCAAGCTCGGCACCGTGGCAGTGGATGGCAGCAAAGTGAAGGCGAACGCCAGCAAGCGAAAGGCAATGAGCTACTCGCGAATGAAGTCCGAAGAGAAACGACTGCGTGCCGAGATCCGCAGGATCACCGAGATGGCTAAGGGAATCGACAAGGAAGAGGACGATCTCTTCGGTCCTGACTTTCGGGGTGACGAGCTCCCTGATGAACTTTCAAACCGGGAAAGCCGCCTGAAGGCTATCCAGGAGGCAAAGAAGCGATTGGAGAGACGCAAGGCCGAGGAGGACAAGCAAAAGGACGAGAAGAAGGCCAGCAAGGCCAAGGAAGAAGGTCGCGAGCTTCGGATGACTCCCCACCGGAAACATCCCAAGGGCAAGCCACGGCCAAAGGATCAGGAGAACTTCACGGACCCCGATAGTCGGATCATGAAAGCCTCGAATGGATTCGAGCAATGCTACAACGCTCAGATTGCTGTCGACAATACTGAGCAGCTGATCATCGCCAATGGAGTAACAAACAACGCTGCTGATAATGACCAGCTTCTTCCAATGGCCGAGAAAGCGATGGAGAACTCAGGCAAGCCGATAGAGCGCCTGCTTGCGGACGCAGGCTATCGCAGCGAGGAAAACTTCAAGCATCTCGAAAACGCCCAGATTGACGGTTTGGTTTCAGTTGGCAAGGAAGGAAAGAAACGACCGAAGACCAGTCCAGATCTCCAAGCTACTGCGCGAATGAAACGGAAGCTGGGAACCAACCGTGGGCGGGGCTGGTACCGAAAACGCAAACACATCGTTGAGCCGGTCTTTGGCTGGATCAAAAACGTGAGCGGCTTTCGGTCCTTCAGCATGCGAGGCATAGCAAAGGTGAGTGGTGAGTGGGACCTAATCTGTCTTGCAACCAACTTGAGAAGGCTGCACGGAAAGCTGGCGCTATGAAGGCCGAGGGAATTGGGCCATTACAGGCCAAGAAGCACTGATCTGCTCCCAAAAATCGTCAACGTGGCCCCAGGCCCAAAATCCATGCAGAATCCGTCGATCTGGATTTTCACAGCCCCACTAATGATTTTATCCAGCGGCCACCGAGGTGACGCTAAGTTGACTTTCCGTGGGGCAGACTCCTAGGGTCTGCGGAATGCAACCCGCGGACCAAGATGGGCAAGGCTTCCAGGCTGTGCCTGAGCAGGTATTGCATAGCGGTGCGCACAATGGGAGAGTCATACCTGCCACCCACACCCTCGCGAATGCGCCGAGGGAGACTCCTTCCCAAGGCCGCTACAGAGACCTCCAGCAAGCTTTGGGATGGAGGAGCATCCAAGACACGCATCAGGTAGGCCGCCAGTTGCCGCTGCTGCAGATCATGGGACTGCAACGCCTGCTGTAAAAAGGCCTCTCCTAAAGGAGGTGTAGGTCATGCCGGGTGCTGATTTCGTCTGGGGACCTTGTATTCGCAAAGGAGAACGCGGATAGCTGCATCTGAAACTCGGTGGGTTCCCGGTACAGGTTGTAGGCCCTCTTTGAGGATGTGGCAGAGTGCCAAGCCGCCCTGGCGGTTTGGCATCTAAGGAAAGGGCCGTGAGCCGTAGGGGCAGTCAAGGCTGGCCGTAGGCCACGAGCGGAGCGAGCTTGGCCTTTATGGCACCGAGGCTTGCGGCACAGAGCTGGGGAAAGCTGTTTGCGTTGAGCCAAGCGTACATAGAAATTGCGCACTGACTGCGTCGAGCATGTTTGATCGCTCTCGACGCAATGGACTTAGTTTTACGCAAGGTCGCATCAGTGCGCGTCACCACCCTACTCAACAAGCTCCTCAATCTCCAGGGGCTCCGGGTCACCGGAGCCCAATTTCAAGACGGCGAGATGATTCTCAGTGTCCACCGACGATTCCAGCTTCTGACCTGCCCACACTGTGGCAAGCGCAAGCGTGGCCGAGAATCCAAACGAAAGCGGCGATGGCGACACTTGGGCATCTGGGGCCATGAGGTTTACTTGGAGGGTGAAATACGGCGTTTACGGTGCAAGAAATGCAATGTGGTTGTGACCGAGGCGGTCCCCTGGGCCAGGCATGGCAGTGACTTTACCAAGCCCTTTGAGGATGTGGTCGCCCTGCTGGCGCAGCAAACAAACGTAACAGCCGTCGCCAGGCTGACTGGGATTTCGTGGGTGACCGTAGGAGCAATCGCTGAGCGTGTCGTCAGCGAGAACCTTGACCCAAACCGCTTTGATGGTCTGCGCCGCATTGCTGTGGACGAAATCAGCTTCCGCAAGCGACACCGCTACCTGACGGTGGTCACCGACCACGACAAGAGAAGGGTAATCTGGGTCGCCGAAGGCAAGAGTGCTGATGTGTTCAAGAGATTTTTCACCGAAATCGGTGCTGATGCTTGCGAGCACATCGAAATTGCCACCATGGACATGTCGGCTGCCTACCGAAAGGCGGCAGCGGAAAATCTTCCAAATGCACAGATCGTCTTTGATCACTTCCACATTGCCAAGTTGGCCAACGAAGCTCTCAACGAGGTCCGGCGTGAACTCATGCGCAATGCCGACAATCCCGATGCCAAGAAGGCAATCAAGGGAACGATGTGGGCACTCCTTCACCGCCAAGATAACACCACCGAAAAGCACATGGGCATCATCGGTCATCTTCGCCCGGAGCAACCACTTGGGCGCGCCTACTTGCTCAAGGAGACTCTGCTCGACATCCTGCGAGGCAGCATCAAAGAGTCAGAGCTTGCTCTTGATGGTTGGATGGCCTGGGCTTCACGCTCCCGACTCAAGCCATTCGTCAAACTCGGCAAAACGATCCGCAAACACCTTGGCGGGATCCTGGCTCTCTTCAAAGAACGATTCACCAATGGCCTGGCGGAAGGCATGAACAACAAAATTCGCCTCCTCAGCCATCGCGCCTATGGCTTCCACAGCGCAGCCCCTTTGATTGCTACCATCTTCCTCTGCTGTGGTGGGGTCAGGCTTCCTGACCTACAACTGCTTTAGGAGAACCGTAAAAAGGGGGCGGTTGCCGGCCCCATGCGCAACAGGGCTCTGACAGCTTTGCCTGCATTTTGGGAAATGTCATCGTCATGCAGATCCAGCAGCAGGCCGGGAATGCGATCCAGCTCATCCTTACTTAGTGGATTGGGCAGGAGACCTTTGGCAGGCTTGGTTTGCTCTGGCTCTGCATCCGGCACGAGTGCCACACGCCTGGCTGGTGATTCCGCTGCAGAACCAAGCTCAGGGAAGTCCTTTCCTTCAGGCTCTTCGTCACCGGGCTGGCTCTCCAGGGAGAATCCGTGGGCAGGACCGCTGCGCCAGAACATGGTGATCCCCAGGGCCAGCAACAATGCGACCAATAGGGTAACCCCCAGCCTTTCACTGTTTTTGCGCCGCCCTAACGCCATCCGGCCATCCTAGTGGTATGACGCAGAATTAGTAGGCCTTTATATTAAGCCTCCCTACGCTTGCGGTGCGTAGGTATCGTTGGAGGCAAGACGATGCGCGTTGCAGTAGAGATTCAACTTACCAAGAGCGAGCGAAGCACCCTGACGAATTGGTCACGCAGTCGGAGAATTTCGGTGAGGCAAGCTCAGCGAGCCCGAATGATCCTTCTTGCCGCTGATGGCTACTCGAATGCGGATATAGCTGAGGAGATGAGGGTCAAGCGACACACTGTGGGGCGTTGGCGAAACCGCTTCAGCGAGCATCGCCTCACTGGTATAGAGAAGGACCTTCCTCGGGGAGGTCGTCCCCGTGCGAACGAGGAAGTTGAGAGTGAGATCATCCGCATGACTACGCAAGAGATCCCCGCGAACGCGACACACTGGAGCACGCGACTCCTTGCAGAGGAGATGGGAATCACGCAGTCGATGGTCCACCGCACATGGAAGGCCAACGGTCTGAAACCTCACTTGGTGAAGACGTTCAAGGTCAGCAACGATTCTCGGTTCGAAGAGAAGCTGCGCGATGTGGTAGGTCTCTACCTGAATCCACCCGAGAATGCACTCGTCTTTAGCGCGGACGAAAAGACGTCAATTCAGGCTCTCGATCGGACCCAGAAGAGCCTTCCACTGGTCAAGGGCCGATGCGGCACGATGACTCATGACTACAAGAGGAACGGAACAACCACCTTGTTCGCCGCGATCGAGTTGGGTCACGGCGAAGTGATCGCAACCTGCATGAAGCGACATCGACATCAGGAGTGGATCAAGTTCCTGAGAATGATCGACGAGCAAACTCCAGCTGAACTCGATCTGCACGTCATCGCCGACAACTACGCCACACACAAGCATGAGAAGGTTAAGCGGTGGCTGAAGCGCCATCCGCGATTCCACATGCACTTCATCCCGACAAGCAGCTCGTGGCTCAATATCGTGGAGGGGTTTTTCCGCAATCTTGATCAAAAACGCCTGAAGCGCGACGCGTTTCGCAGCGTCCCTCAACTCAAGAAAGCAATCATGGACTACATCGATAACCACAACGACGATCCGAAGCCGATTGTTTGGACCAAGGCCGCCGACGAGATCCTCGAAAAAGTCGGTCGCGCACGCGCTGCACTGAAAATGCCCCAACAGAGCGCATCACACCACTAGCAGGGACGCCAGGATCTTCGCCAACAACCCTGTTGGCTCAGCAAATACAGGGTAGTGGCCTGGAAGGGCCTTGCCAAGGCTGTAACGGATCTCTGGCGGAAGCGAACCAATCCGGTTAGCGTATGGGGCCGCTCTGGGGTGGGTGCCGTCTTGGCCCAGGGATTATGCCCTACTCATCTAGGCAAAGGACACCGTTCGCAAATGCTCAGAAACCTGATTGAATCCGCCGTCATCGTTCCGGCTCTAGTAGCCAGGGAAAAGGTGGGGGCGTTCAAGGAAGTTGTCGACCATTTGGTTGGTGCTGGCGTGCTGACCAAAAAGGCCAGCACCTCTGTGCACAAGCAACTGCTGGAGCGAGAACAACAGGGCAGTACCGGTTTGGGTAATGGAGTGGCAGTGCCGCATATCAAAGATGCTGGGGTCAAGGACATGCAAATGCTGCTGGCCGTGTCCCAGCAAGGAATCGAGTTTGACGCCATCGATGGGCGTCCGGTGCAGACCCTGTTTTTGATCCTGGCACCCGGAACCGCTCCCGAGCTCCATTTGCAGGTTCTGCGCTGGATATCTACTTTGGCCAGAAATGCCGATTTCCGCCGGTTTGTCGTTGGTGCCAAGGACGAAGCGGAGCTTCGTGACTTACTGCTGGAAATGTCTGAGACACCATGAGTGAAGTAGAAAAACAGCTGCGAGTTTGCACGGCGGAGATAACGCTGATCAATACCCATGGTTTGCATGCCCGGCCGGCGCACATGTTTGTGCAAACTGCCAATGGTTATGCCAGCAAGCTTCTGGTCAATCGCCCCGGTCTGGAACAGGTGGATGGCAAGTCCATCATGGGTGTGATGATGTTGGCAGCCGAGAAAGGCGCTGTTTTGGAGCTGTATTCTGAAGGCGACGACTGCAACGAGCAGATTCGGGCCATCCGGGAGCTGGTAGACAACAGCTTTGGCGAGGAATAGCGCAACGAGCCTTGCAGGCCGTTGACTCGCTGACCCGTTGACCTGGGCATTCAGCAGCGCGGCGCAGGCCTCCACCCGGCGTAGCAGCCAATATTCTTGCCTATTCGTTTACCCCCGTGATGTCGGGGGGATCCGGAGCAAAGGCCGGCATTTGCCGCTTCTGCGACGACTGTACAAATTCCCCACGCAGTAGTTGTTGCAGCATTTTCTTCCAAGAAGAAGGGTCCATCTCAACCTGCGAGCGGTAAGCGGCCGATATCAGCACAATTACGGCCCGCTACAACTCCGTGTCGGGCCAGGCAATTTGATCGCTCTGAGGACAAAGAATGCTCAAGCAGCGGAAGAGCATCGTAGGTCTTGATATTGGGTCCAGCTGTGTCAAAGCGGTTGAGATCACTCAGGACAAGTACGATTTTATTATCACGGCTTATGGCCAGATCGATTTCCCTGGGGAGCAAGCCCGGCGGGACGCGATCTCAGACTTGTTTCGCAGCAGTGGATTCCGCACCAAGCGGGTCTCAACTGCAGTGAGTGGAAAGTCAGTCATTTTTCGCTACATCAATATGGCGCAGATGTCGGACGAGAATCTGCGCAACGCGGTGAAGTTCGAAGCAGACAAGTACATTCCTTTCGATATTGAGGATGTGCAGCTCGACACCCAAAAATTGATGGATCTGCCTGCTACCGAGGCTGGTGGGCAAGACGAGATGAAGGTTTTGCTGGTGGCAGCAAAGAACTCTCTCGTAGAGGATCAAGCCATGATGCTGCAGGAGATAGGTTTGCAGCCTGTCAATGTCTGCGTGGATAGCTTTGCCCTGGGCAATGCGTATGAGCTCAACGAAATCGTGAGCCCAGGCATCCAAGAGACGGATCGCACCGTTGCCCTCTTGGATATCGGATCCAGCAAGTCCTCCATCAACATCTTGCGCAATAGCATTTCTTGCTTTGCTCGCGAAGTGCCCATGGGCGGCCATGACCTGACCAATGCCATTACCAGGCGTTTTGGTCTGGAGCCTTATGAGGCAGAGGCACTCAAGCGGGATCCACAGGATCAGATGTTGGAAGTTCAGGACGCAGTGTCGAATGTAATGGACGACCTGGGCAACGAAGTGAACCTTTCCTTTGACTTCTTCGAAAACCAATTCGACGGCGAAGTTGAGGAAGTCTACCTGTCCGGTGGATCGGTACTTCTCCCGTTCCTCGAGGAAAGCTTGGAGAAGATATTTGAAAAGAAGACTCGCGTTTGGAACCCGATCGAGGGGCTCAAAGTGAAGTCAGACAATGTTGACATTGAAGCGTTGCATCAGGCAGCGCCCCAATTAGCGGTTTCACTCGGTCTTGCAGCTGTTGTTGGGTAACGGGAGCATTCATGATACGTATCAATCTTCTTCCTGAAGTCTATCGCCGCTCGGAGCGAACCTCACCGAAGGTATTCGCTGCTACTTTGGCGGGGGTCATTCTTGCTTGTTCCAGCATCGGTTGGTTCGGCCTGGTCTACTTTGGTGAACTTGGCAAGTTGCAAGTTGAGCATAAGGGTGTGCAGGAAACCCTTGCCAGTGTTCAAGTGCAGGCAAAGTACCACGACAATCTGGTGAAGGAGCGGGAGGATTTCTCCAAGCGCGCTGACACCATCAAGAACATCGCCAAGGGTCGAATGATCTGGACCAAGGTGATGGACGATGTCATTACGGTTGTCACCAATGAAGGTAATTCCGAACGGCATATGGGCTGGTTCGGTTCTATCAGGGTCAAGGGAACCTCAGCGGGCAGCAAGAAAGGTCCGGAAATGAGCATGCCTGGTTTTGTTGAAGGCAAGGACTTCCGTCGCGTCTCCAACTTCCACGATGACCTGGAGGGTGCGAACTTCTACCGAGATGTGCTGGAAGGCACCCCGCCAAGTGGTGTTCGGGCCGTGGACAAGGACCGTTTCCCACAAGAATCCTACAAGTTCAATCTGAAGTGGGTCTACAAGCCTGCGCAGATGTGGGTGAAGAACAACCAATCCAACGCCAAGCCTGGGAAATAAGGAGAGCAAGACATGGCTAAAATGAATGAGAAACAAGCTCTCCTGCTGGCTTCTGTTGCCACTGTGCTGGTCTGTGCCGGTGCTGGCGCAGGCGTATGGTGGGCCTCGGGGCTAGTTGAAGAAGAAAAGGTGGCGATCCAAGACAAGCGGGCCAAAGTGGCTGCAGCGCGTAAGAAGATCGCCAAGATTCCTGAAGTAGAAAGGGATGTGATTGTTCTGCGGGAGAACGTTGATGAATACGTGAAAATCCTGCCGCAAGAGCGAGAGTTGACCAACTTCACTCGGACGGCGCAGAACTTTGCTGCACAGTCTGGTTTCGCTCTGGATACGGTGCGGCCGGTGCGGACTGCGGGATCCAAGGCGGCCACCTTTGAGAAGGTCTCTTACCAGTTTGAGTTCAGTTCCAGTCTCTGGCAGTTCATGAAGTTTATGAACTTCTTTGAGAACTACGCTCGCTTTGTGAAGGTGCAGGACTTCAAACTGGCCAAGATCAACAGTGCGCGACCTGGACAGGGCGAGGGCCTGGCCAGTGGTGAAGACAAGATCCACAAGCTGAGCATCACCGTAGAGACCTATGTCTACAACGCCAAGGCCACTGGTAAGGGCGTTGTAATTCAGAACTACGATAACAAGCGTAATGCCCTGCGGCATGAGATTACCAGCAGCCTGCAGGACCTGGTCATGGAGACCTACGAGTTCAAGGGTGCTGAGGGACGCCGGGACATCTTCCTGGATCCACGCCAGTCCAGCCGAGAGTCGGCGGAAGGCAACAGTGTCATTTCGCAGGTTGAGCAGAAGAAGCTCATCGAGGCTATCAAGCTGATGGTCTTTGAAGAGAGCCAACGTTGGACCAAGAGCAAGAACCCAGGGTTGACGGTTTTTCAGCGTTTTGAGCTGCAGAACACTGTGCGACAGAGCCTCCGCAACATTGAAGAACGGGTGGAGGATGTAACTGAAAAGGGCCTGATCTCCTTGCCTGCTCTTCGTGTGCGTTGGTACAAGGATGTCCTCAACCCCCTCAAGGAACTCACCGCTGAGGTGCGTGAGATCCAAGAAGATCTGGACAAGTATCTCTCCAAGGAAGAGTTCGAAACCTTGATTGAGAAGATCAAGGCAGACTTGACCACGGGTGACCTGGAAACGGCGGTCAATCGCTATAACACTGTGCAAGCCAATGTGGCTGTTCCCGCCGATGATGCTCGGTATGGTCTGCGGGTTCAGGTCGAGGGCCTGTTGCTCCGTGCTCGTGTGGCCCTGGAGTTCAGTGCCATGCGCTTGGAAATTGCGGGTGTCATGGTCAATTATGAAGGCAAGTCTGGTGTGATCTTGAATGGCGAGGTCTACCAAGAAGGGGAATTCCTCTCGGACTCACTGTTTATCAAGGCCGTGCGCCGCGAAGAGGTGGAGTTCGTGTTCAAGGGCTTCACCTTGGTCAAGACCTGGTAGCCAGCCCGGATTATCTGGCTCATCGAAGCGCGCAGTAATGCCAGTCATTACGGCGCGCTTTGCGTTAACCATGGGCTGCAGAGTCGGTTTGCCAGAGAGGAACAGGGATTGTGCAGAATTGCCACGCTTCGCCACCTGCTGGTCGACCAATGATCAAAGGAAATGAATCAAGCTATAGGCCCCATGTTGACGAAGGAGGGGGAGATCCACAGGAGGCAGTTGTGCAAACAGTCTTCATTGGTGCTGGCGAATCTCAATACTTCATTCCTCCCCTTATCGGGAAAGGAACCACGATGCAGGCAAAATTCAAATTGACGGCCCTAGTGGCCTTGGTTATCGGACTCGCGATTACGCAGGTTCAAGCTCAGGAAGCCCAGGACAAGAAGGCGGGCCAAGAGGGTTCAGGCGTGGAGTCAAAGGCTCCTGGCAGCCAGAACACTCTGCTAACCCTGAAACTCAAAGACCGTCTTCTCAAGGACGTGGTGCAAACCATCCGGCGAAAGGTGGGCGTCAACATCATCATTGATGAGGATATTGACGAGACCGTCACCATCGACCTGGAGAATGTAGGTTGGCGTGTCGCCCTGAATTTGGTGGCAGAGCGGGCCAACTGCGTTGTTGTTGAAGTGGACCAGGGCTTGTTGAAGGTTGTGAAGCCTCCTCGGGTTCATTTTGCTTTTACCAATGCTCCAATTCAGCAGGTAATCGACACCATTGCCAAGGTCTCCAATGCCAACATCGTTGTGGCTCCTGAGGTGCAAGGCAACATTACCCTGCGCTTGCAGAACATCCCTTGGCGCGATGCCCTGGAGGCAGCTTCCAAGACTCTGGGTTATGCGGTGACCGAGGAAGATCGTGGGATCCTGCGAGTGGTTCCTCGCAGCAACCTGCGTGAGGACCTGGTAACCAAGACTTTCCAACTGCGATATGTCAGTCCAAAGTCTCAGTTCATGCCTACCATTGACTCTCCTTATGTGAAGCGGACCACGCAAAACCAGGTGACGCAGCAGGAATTCGAGTTGGAAGAGGCTTTGAGTCGAATGCTCACGCCGGACTTGGGTTCCCTGAAATACTTCGAAGGCAAGAACGCCTTCGTGGTCAAGGACATCAAGACGGTGGTGGACAGTATTGAGTCCATCATCAACCTGATTGATGTGGAACCAGGTCAGGTTTTCTTGGACGTGCGATTCGTGACCACCTCCAACCAGGACATCCTGAGCCTCGGCATGGACATCGGAGATAGTGGCTGGTCTGCTTCCATCACTGGTGGTCAGATTCCTTCCCGACTGCCCTTCAACCTGGGTAGTGGTGGCTTTGAAGATGACGTCATTGTCAACGACACCGGCGTCGGCCCCTTCGCTGACAGTGCTTTCAACATCGGCAACACTGTTGTGCCAGATGTGATCTTTGGCGCCTTGAGCTTTACTGAAGTGACGGCTGCCCTGCGTCTGCTGAAGCAGGACGTGCACTCTGAGATCGTGCAGGCACCGAAGATCATTGCCCTGGACCGTCAGGAGGCCACCATCTTCGTTGGTGAGACTGTGCGCTATGCCCAGGCACGTGCCGAGCAAGGCCAGGCCGGTGGTTTGCAGTTGGTGGTGGAGGAAGCCCCCAACTCCCCAGTTAGCGTCGGTTTCCAGCTGTTGGTGATCCCCAGGATCGTGCCCGGCACTGACAAGGTGATCATGGACATTATCCCACAGTCTGATGCTTTGACCGGCACTGGCACCTCCGAGTTTGCGCCTCCCGGCTTTGACGTCTTCACCGTGGGCACCGGCGCCAGCGATGGCTCCATTGCCTTGCCTCGCATCTCATCCAGCACCATTTCCACCACTGTATTGCTCCGCTCCGGTCAAACCGCGGTGCTGGGTGGCCTGGTGACTGAGACCGAAAGCGATACCGAGACCAAGCTGCCCTTCCTGGGCGACATTCCCGGACTTGGCTGGTTGTTCAAGCACAAGAGCACCCGCAAGACCAAGAGCAGCCTCATTGTCTTTGTGACGCCGCAAATCATCCGCACCCCTGAAGAAATCCAGGAGAGCGTGGATCAGATGCTGCGGGAGCGCAATGACATGGTGCAGAAGGAACGCGAAGCCATCTTCGGAACTGACCAAGAGAACTAGCCACCCTGGCCTCTTGGCCTGTAGCTGCCCCCGACAGGCTTATTGACCTGCCGGGGGCAGTTTCACATCCCCTCAACTGCGCCTATGGCACCGCAAGAGTTGTGGTTCAGCCTCTTCCCCCCTATGCTCCTGACACTTGCTTAAGGCTTTCTGGTTGGATTTGAACAATCTCCCGAAGGAGCCCGGAGCAAGTGTTTGAGCAGTTTATCATGTCGTCAGCTTCCATCATCACCGGTCACCGTGTTGATCCTTGCCCCTCCGGGGTGCAGAGGTTCGCAGGCGTCTTCGGATGTTGGGGGGGGTGGCAGGCATCTAACGATTTTTGGGCCTTTCAGGTAGCGCGATCCCGTGCTGTGTCGGCCCTCGCATGGAGTTTTCCGCAGTGGGCGATGCCTACTGCAAGTCGAAGTGGTTCCCCTGAACAGCTGGGGCAAGGTCCTGGCTGTGTATTGTTGTCCGAGCAAGGGCTTGGAGGGGGTGGGGAGCCCAATCGGGTTGGCAAGGATCAACTTAGGATCTGGCCAATCGTGAACGCAACTCCTGGAGGAATGTCCGTACCCGCCTGGAAGGCCGCCGGTTCTGCCGGTGTGCTTTCAAAAAAGGATTCGATCTTTGAAACGGATGCTGATCAATGCCCTGGATGCGGAAGAAAGCCGCATCGCAGTGGTCGAGGACGGGGTTCTGCAGGAGCTCCATGTTGAAATTGCGAACCGAGTCGCCTACCTGGGCAACATCTACAAGGGCAAGGTGGTCAACATCGAGCCCAGCATTGGTGCTGCCTTCGTCAACTTTGGCGGCAACGCCAATGGCTTCTTGCATGTGTCGGATGTACTTCCGGCTTACGGCAATGAAGACTTCACCCTAGAGGGTCTGGTTTCCGGACAAGCTCGCTCCAGTGGCGAAGATGGCCCGGACGTTTTGCGTTCTGTGCTGGAAGACGAGGAGGAAGCCGATGAGGAATCGGATTCTGACCAGCAGCCAGATAACCCGAGTGCTGAAGCCGATGCCGAGCCCGGTGCCGAAGCCGATGCTGAGCCCGATGCCGAGTCAGATGCTGAGCTCCAGGCCGATGCCGATGAGTCAGGCGCCTCTCACCAGGTTGACGTGGACGAGCCCTGGGAAAGGACCGCGGATTCCGAACCAGAGCCAGCCGCCATGGCAGCTGCCCAAGCAGGTGAGGCCGAAGCCATGGCCACCGCTGTGAGTGCTCCCGAGCAGTCCGCCGAGCAGACAGCAAAGGAAGAGGTGGTGGTGGAGCCAGTGAAGCGTGCTCGTGGCAACCGCGGGGGGCGCTCAGCGCGTGGCGGCCGCGGCCGGGGTAATGCCCAATCCCGTGTCGACAACGACCTCAAACCCCGGGAACGGACAACCAAGATCCCCATCGACCAGCTTCTCCGTAAAGGACAAGAGGTGGTGGTGCAGGTAACCAAGGAAGGGATTGGTGCCAAGGGCCCGACCCTGACTACCTATGTATCCTTGCCTGGCCGCTATCTGGTGCTCATGCCCAGCCTGCCCAAGTGTGGGGTGTCGCGCAAGATCCACGATGACAAGGAACGCCGTCGTCTCAAGCGCATCGTCCGCGCCTTGGATGAGACCGGCGAAGGCGGTCTGGGCTTCATTGTCCGCACTGCGGGGGTGGAGAAGAGCAAAGAGGATCTGGTGCGTGACCGGGACTACCTGAAAAAGATCTGGGAGTTGGTGGCGAAGCGTTTGCAGGTGACTCGTGCGCCGGCACTCCTCTATCAGGAATCGGATCTGGTGCTCAAGGCCATGCGCGACTTGTTCTCACCGGACATCGAGGATGTCACTGTGGACTCCAAGGATGTTCATCTACGGATCCAGGATTTCACCGAGAAGCTCATGCCCAGCATGGCAGATCGGATTCGCCGGCATGAATCCACAACCCCCATTTTCCATTCCTTTGGCATCGAGGGAGAGGTGCAAAACCTCTATCAGCCCAGGGTAGAGCTGCCCAATGGCATCTCCATCGTCATCGATCAGACCGAAGCCTTGGTGGCCATTGATGTGAACTCTGGACGCTTCAAGCCAGGGACCAATCTGGAAGAGACTGCCTTCAAGACCAACCAATCTGCCATCCCTGAAATTGCCCGGCAACTTCGGCTGCGCGATCTGGGTGGAGTGATCATCATCGACTTCATTGATATGAGCTTGGAGAAGCACAAGCGATCGGTGGAGCGAAAGCTCATCGACTCCATGCGCGGTGACAAGGCCCGCATCAAAGTCGGGCGCATCTCTCCCTTCGGCATGATGGAGCTGACCCGGCAACGGGTCGGTCCTGGCCTGAAGCGGACGGTGTTCAATACCTGTGGCCATTGCCATGGCGCCGGGCTTTCCCGGACAGTGCAGAGCAAGGCCCTTGCCGTGTTGCGGGATGTGCGGGCAATTCTGAGCCTGAAGGGATTCTCCCTGCTGCAGGTCTATGTGGCCCCGCCGGTGAACGACTACCTGGCCAACTACAAACGCCGGACCCTGCTGGATCTGGAGGAGGCCATCGGCAAGTCTGTGGTGGTCAAGGGTGAGCCCAGTTATCCGGTGGATGTGGTGCATTACCGCTTCCTTACCGCCGATGGCCAGGAAGCCCGGGTGGTGATCCCCGCCGGCCTGGGGGTGCGCCTCTAGAAGGGGGGCAGCCCAGGAACCATGACCGGACCTAGCCTGTCCCGGCCCTGCCCAGGCGAATTCCCCTCCCCGGTGGGCCGGAGCAGGGGATTCCCCCTTGCTTCTGCCGGACCGGTTGCTAGCATTCCCGCCCTTTCCACGCCCATACCCATAGCCCTGAGGCCATTTAAGCATGTACGCCGTAGTCGATGATAGAAATCAGCAGTTTCAGGCAGTGCCAGGTCAGCGGCTCAGCATTCCCCTTCAGGAAGAATGTGAGCCCGGTGCCAAGCTGATCTTCGATAAGATCTGCCTGGTGACCGGTGAAAATGGCCGGATCGGGACTCCCTATGTGGATGGAGTGAAGGTTACTGCCACCGTGCTCGGCATGGTCAAAGGGCCAAAGCTGATCATCCAGAAGATCCGGCGGCGTAAGAACTCCAGGCGGCGCACTGGCTTCAGAGCCCGCTATACCGAAATTCAGATCGATGCCATCGAAGGTGTCTAGGCTACATACACTCCGACCTTAAAGAACAATGGCACATAAGAAGGGACAAGGTTCATCTCGCAACGGTCGTGACAGCAACCCCCAGTACCGCGGTATCAAGCGGTATGGTGGTGAGACAGTCACCGCTGGCACCATCATCGTCCGCCAGTGCGGGACCCGTTTCAAAGCCGGTAAGAACATCAAGCGCGCCAACGACGACACCCTGTTTGCGTTGATCCCCGGAATCGTGCGCTTCACCCCCAACCACAAGGTGCACATCGATCCTGTGGCTCAGCTAGCTGCTAACTAAGTAGCAAGTGTGCTTTGCCGTCGCAGGCAAGGCTGCTGCCCAGGACAGGACCTGCAACCATGTTTCTCGACGAGTATGAGTGCAAGGTCGTAGGGGGCAAGGGCGGCGACGGGTGTAGCTCCTTTCGCCGGGAGAAGTACATCACCCGGGGAGGCCCGGATGGTGGCGATGGTGGAGATGGTGGCTCGCTCATTGTAAAAGCCACCGAGCATCGCAATACCCTGTACCACCTTGCCGGAAAAAGGTCCTATAGCGCCTTCAATGGTCGGCAGGGCGGCAGCTCTGGTTGCTCCGGTGGCAAAGGCAAGGACGTGCTGCTGGAGGTGCCCGTAGGCACAGTGATCCTGGATGCCGAGCGGGGCAATGTGTTGCATGATCTCAGCAGTCCGGGCCAGGAGTTCAATGTAGCTCGCGGCGGCAAGGGTGGACGTGGCAATGCCCGCTTTGCCACCGCCACCAACCGGTCGCCGCGCAAATTCGAATTTGGCCAGGCGGGTGAAGAGCGCAAGGTCCGCTTCAGTCTGAAACTCATCGCCGATGTGGGTTTGATCGGCTTGCCCAATGCGGGCAAGTCCACCCTCATGTCCACCCTGTCCCGAGCCCGGCCGAAGATCGCCAACTATCCCTTCACCACCCTGGAACCCAGTCTGGGCATCGTTGAAATCAACGCGGACGAGGTTTTCGTCATGGCCGATATTCCGGGACTCATTGAAGGCGCGCATCAGGGCAAGGGGCTGGGCGATAAGTTCCTCAAGCATGTGGAGCGCACCCGGGTGCTGCTGCACATGGTGGATTGTTCCAGCACGGCAGATGTGGATCCGCAGGAGGCTTACCAGGTCATCCGCGACGAACTTCTGGGTTACTCGCCGGAATTGGCGCAGCGTCCCTGCATGGTGGTGGCCACCAAGGTTGAGGATGAGGAGGCTAAAGAGCGGGCAGCAGATCTTCAGCAGGTCGTCGACCGGCCAGTGTTGGCGATTTCGGCAGCTACCCGGCAGGGATTGCAGTCGATGTTGAACGCCTTGAGGCCCTTCCTAAGGGGAGAATCGGCATAGCTCCTCGGCAGTTCGCTGCTTTTCCCCACTGGCCCACATTCTTGGGCCCCCTCCGGCCGATATAGAGGGTGTTCGAGACACCAACAGGACTGCCAGTAGAGGGCTAGAATTGAAGCAACCAAGTCTGAAAGAATTGTTACGGATCATGGTCAAGGAAAATGCTTCCGACCTGATCCTGAAAGCCAACGGCTGTCCTGCAATGCGAGTCGCCGGCATGATCCGCTTCATTGGCGATACTCCCCTCAGTCATGAGCTGATGGTTTCCTACCTGGAGCAGGTCCTGGACCGCCGTGGTCTGGATGAATTCAAGCGGGTGGGGGCAACGGACAGGGCCTTGAGCATCACCGAAGTTGGTCGTTTCCGGGTCAACGCCTTCCATCAATGCGGTGACGTGGGCATGGTGTTTCGCTGTGTGAAGAGCCAGATCCCTTCCTTCAAGGATCTCAACCTGCCGGTGGATCCGCTGAAGCGTTTGGCAGGCCGCAAGCGTGGCCTGGTGTTGGCCACCGGTATTGCCGGCTCGGGTAAATCCACCACCCTGGGTTCCATCCTGGAGTTCATCAACCGGAACTCACAAAAGCACATCATCACCATCGAGGATCCCATTGAATTCCTCTTTGAAGACAAGCGTTCCATTGTCAATCAGCGTGAAATCGGCACCGATGCACCAACCTTCCAAGAGGCCATGCGTTCAGCCGTGCGGCAATCTCCGGATGTTATCCTGATTGGCGAGATGCGTGACAAGGAGACGGTGGAAGCTGCCATCTCTGCTGCCGAAACCGGACACCTGGTGTTTTCCACCCTGCATACGGTGAACTCGGTGCAGACCGTGGAGCGCATCATTACCTTCTTCCCGCCGCATCAGCATGAGCTGATTCGCATGCAGTTGGCCTTGAACCTGGCGGGGGTCATTTCCCTGCGCCTGATCAAGACCAAGGAAGGCCAAACCATGGTGCCGGCGGTTGAGCTGCTGATCAACACGCCTACGGTGCGGGAATTGTTGGAATCTGGCCACACCCGCAACCTGCCCAAGGCCCTGGAAGAAGGCGCCTACTATGGCACCATGACCTTCAACCAGTCCCTGATCAGGCTGTTTGAAGCCGGCAACATCTCGCTGGAAGACGCCCTGGGGGCCTCGGACAACCCGGATGAGCTGAAAATGCAGATGCGCGGAATCACTCAGGGCGGCCACCCCATGATACCGGGATCGGTTTAGGCCGGCCGCTGGGAATACGCCTGGCGCGGGATCGTCTCTAGGAGCTGTTCGCATTGGCAAACTGCCTGCTTTGTGCAGGTGTGTTTGCCGGCTAGACTTTGAGGCTGCCTATGAAGCTCCCAATCAATCCATTGCTTTATCTGCTTTCCCTGGCCTGCACCGCCGGCATCGGCTGGTCGGTCTGGGACCTTGTGCATCCCAAGGAGCCCCTCAGCCAACGCTGGGAGGGGACCATGGACAAGTTCAAGGTGAGTTGGAAGAAGGGCCAGGGTGTGCTCGGCGATGACACCCGTTGGATCCGTGACAGCTCCCGCTTCTGGCGGCAGTTTGGCGTGGCAAACTTCACTGGCTATGTGAAGCCGGCGCCGGTGATTGTAGATAATACGGGACCGGACAAAAATGAGAAGACGGACAACCCCGACCTGGACCTGAAGACCATTGTCCGGGTTATCGCCATGACCTATGGCAAAGATCATACCACCGCCATCATCCAGTATCTCAGCGATGTGACCGTGCCGGAAGAGCTGGTGGGAAATTCTTCGGGCCCAGTGTCCTCGCCCTTGGACACCATTCCCAAGGGGCAGCGGAACAAGTACCGCAACCGTCCGGTGCCCATGCCTTCTTCCAATATGGGCAACACCCCCCTGCACCATATGAAACTGCAGGAAAAGCTCTGGCCGCCCTATCACTATGTGCACTTGGTGGCGGTGGGTAGTGATGCGGAGTCCGTGACATTTGAGATTCGCAAGAGCGACGAAGCGCCGGAGGGGGGCTATGAAAAGCAGGAGGTCTTGCGCAACGAGCTGGGCCTTCCCGATGATGTGTTGGAGCGCCTGCGTAGTTATCAAAGGTCCTTGGGCGACCCAGGCAGCGAGCAGCAGGCAAAGGTCGCAACGCCGACGCCCCCGGCCGACGACCAGTGGGAGGACGTGCCGGATACGATCTACAATAAAAAAACCAACCGGGTCAATGTCAGTAGCAAGGACCATCGGGAGCTGCGCAGTAGGGGCAATGAGATGCTGCAGGATCTAGGGACCGAGGACGTTTCCTTTGGTAGCGGCGCCAGCAAAAAACGTGGTGTGGCAGTGAAGAAGGTGCCTGAGCGTTTGCGAGCCTTTGGCGTGAGCAATGGCGATGTCCTGCTCTCCCTCAACGGTCAAAAGGTGAAAGGCAAGGCCCATGCCATCAAGGTGGGGCGGCGGCTCTACAAGGACGGGGTGCGCACCTTCCAGGCCGAGGTCCTGCGCCGCGGCCAGCAAATCACCCTCACCTATCACCTTGACCAGTGACCCTGCTCACCCTTGACCGGGGCAACAGCACGCTGGACTGTCTGCTGTGGCGGGGTGCAGAGGTCTTACGGCGCCAACGCATGGACCCGGTAGAACCACAGGGTCTGCCCGCATTCCTGGGCCAGGAGCGTCCCAGCCAGGTGCTGGCATCCTGTGTCGTGCCCGGTGGCCTGCAAGTCGCCGAATCCGTGCTGGCGCAACTGGGCCTGCCGGTTTTGCTGGCGGGACGTGACCTTGCCTGCCCCCTGTCCCTGAGCTATGCCGATGCGGCTTCCCTGGGCACCGACCGGTGGTTGGCGGCGCTGGCTGCCCATCGCCTCTATGGCGCGGCAGTGGTGGTGGACTGTGGTACGGCCCTGACGGTGAACCTGGTGCAAGCCGATGGCCTGTTCCTGGGCGGCGCCATCGCCTTGGGTTGCAGTTCCATGGCTTGGGCCATGCAGCAGCAGACCCCGGCCCTGCCCAAGGTTGATTTCCAAACGCCCCTGCCAGCCCTGGCCCAGTCCCCACAGGACGCAGTCAATCTGGGGCTGACCCAGGGGTTCGTTGGCATGCTGGAGGGTCTGGTGCAAAACCTGGCGGCGGCCGCTTCCATGCAACAGGCGGTAAGGGTCATCACCGGTGGCGATGCCTCCCATTACCTGGCCCATGGCAAAATGCAGTTCAAGCATCACCCCCAACTGGTTCATGAGGGCCTGCAATGTCTGGTGACAACGCCACCTTCCACCTCCTGACGCCCCGTGGTCCAGGCGGCGTAGCGGTGGTGGCCGTGCGTGGTCCTGGGCGTTGGCAGCAGGCTTGCAGCCATCTGCGCGACCGGCAAGGACAGGCATTGCCAGCAGACTTGCCACCAAGCCAGGTCCCGCGCCTGGTCCTGTTGTGGTTGGCTGACCAGGCCATGGATGAAGTGCTGTTGTTGGACCGTCCAGAGCAACAGCAGCTGGAACTGCACCTACATGGCTCGCCCGCCGTGTTGCAGGCTTTGCAAGCAGAGGTAGGACCCTATGTGGAAGAGGCCAGGGATGCGGCCACGGATTTGCTGCTGCGGGCACAGGATCAGGCGCAGATGGATTTGGCCTTGGAGCAGAGGGAAGTGGATTGGGAAGCTTACCTGCAAGGCGTTCTAGCCTTGCCTCTGGTCCGGCGTCAGTCTGAGTTGAAGGCGGCCTGGCAGCGATCCGGGCGGGCCATGGCGCTGGCCCAGCCCATACCTCTGGTGATTTGTGGGCGGCAGAACGCGGGCAAGTCCACCCTCATGAACCGGCTGGTCATGCAAGAGCGGGTGCTGACAGGAGAGCTGCCTGGCTTGACCAGGGATCCAGTGCGAGAGTCCTGCATTCTGGATGGTTATCCCTACTTGTTGGTGGATACCGCTGGCGAGGGGCCGGCCCATTCAACTGTGGATCAGGCCGCCCAGGCCGCGGCGCGCCAGCTCCGTACTCATGGCCTGCGCTTGTTGGTGGTGGATGGCAGCAAGGGGCCGGCGGCGACGGACCGGGAATTGTGTCAGCCGGAGACCCTTTGGCTGCGCAACAAGATGGACTTGCCGCAGGCTGACTGGCCCGATGAATTGCAGCCGCTGGTGGAGTTGTTCTGCCAACAGGAAGGCTCTGCAGCCAGTATCCGTACCCAGGTGGGCCAGGCACTGCGACGCCTGCGTGGGCTGCCCATTGCCGGTGCCGTGGGAGGTCCAGCCGTCTTGGACCAAAGCCAGCTGGAGTCTCTGCGCCAGGCCATGACTGAGTCAGCTTTGGCGCCGGAATGAGAATTCGCTAAGGACTAGCGATGTGCGCTGAGCCCGTTACATTGTCGACGCCGTTATGCCAACACCCGAAAAGCGCGATCTCATCTCCATCGATGACCTCAGCAGCGATGAGGTGTTGCAGTTATTCAAGCAGGCAGACCTGTTCAAGGAGGATCTGCAGGCCTGGTCTCACGTTTGCAGTGGTTCCATTCTGGCGTCGCTGTTTTTTGAGCCCAGCACCCGCACCCGGCTGAGCTTTGAGTCCGCCATGCTGCGCCTTGGTGGTGGCGTGATTACCATTCCCGAAGGCGCCACCAGCAGCAGCGTCAAGGGCGAATCCCTGGCGGACACCTCCCGCGTCGTGGGGGGGAGCTACTCCGACATTGTGGTGGTCCGGCATCCGCGGGATGGTGCGGCACGGGTAGCGGCTCGTTACGCCCGGGTGCCGGTGATCAATGGCGGTGATGGTGCCCATGAGCATCCCACCCAGACATTGTGCGACCTCTATACCCTGTGGAAGGAGAAAGGGCATCTGCAGGATTTGGATGTGGTGCTCTGCGGAGACCTTCGCTACTCCCGTACCATTCATTCCTTCGCCTATGCCCTGGCGCGCTTCAAGGCAAACATTGTAACCATCCCCTATCCGGGCTTTGAGATGCCCGATTACGTGTTGGAGAAATTGCAGCGCCAATACAGCGTGCATGCCACGGTGGCTTCAGTAGGTGACTTGCCGGGTATCGCTGACAGTAGCAACTCCGCTGCCTACCTCACCGCCAGCAAGCCGCACCAGTTGGCTTTGTTTCCCAACCCCACCTCCAACCAGTTGGAGCACATTGATGCCATTTACATGACCCGCGCCCAGCGCGAACGGCACGATGGGGAGTCCACCAAGAACTACCCGAGGCTCTCTGGTGCTTCACTCCGCTCGGATGTGTTCCGCGATGCCCGGGTCATGCATCCGCTGCCGCGCACTGATGAGATCGATTACGAGTTGGATAATGATCCCCGGGCGGTCTATTTCCGCCAGGCGGAGCTTGGTGTGCCCATTCGTATGGCTTTGATGGCTTTTTTGCTGGGCAAGATCCAGCTGCCGACCACCGGCAAGCCGCCCAAGGCCGAGGGAAAGCCGGTGCTATCTCCTTCCGGCGCTCTGTGTTGTCGCAATGATCGCTGCATCACGGTGGGCGAGGTGACCAGGTATCTGCCCTCTGAGTTCCTTCTCCTGGCTGAGAAGCCACCGCAGCTTTCTTGTGCCTACTGTGGCATCGTGGCGCCCAAGGTTCACTTTGTCGGCGATGAGCTTAGCAAGCTCTATCACCCCTGTGAGGCCCCTGCGGTGGGGGGAATCAAGCAGCAGCGGCGGGTCTACTTTGAGTCAGAGCAGCAGGCAGGATTGTTGAGCTATGCCCCTGCAGTTGCCCCGCCCAACTAATCTCTCCCTTGGCACTGGGATTGCCCGCTGGATGTAGGCCTGGCCTTTGGTGCGCCTTCGCACAGGAGCCTTGCCAAAAGCCGCACAAAAATCCTCAATTACGCTCAGGCGAAAAATCATAACCAATTGAAGCATCTTGTATTATGCTTTAGGGTCCGATGCCTGATGGGCGGCATGGTAATTGAGTTCAAGCCGCTTTGCGGTATTCTCCCTAGTCCGCGGTTCTGGCTTAGCACGGCCGCCCCAGCGGAGATGTTGTAGTAATCTTTTCAAGTGGGTCCCCTCTTCCCGCTCGCACTCAGGATTTGGTCCGCTCTTGCTCGCGGTCCCCTGCATGGGTTCGGCCAGGAATGGTGTCCGCCTTGGAAGGTCCGCTTGGATTGGCCGCGGCTGCGTGGCATTGGTAAGAGATATTGAAACCACCTGTGAGACAACCTGTGATCCCACCTGTGACCTTCGGAATTGAGTGTCCAGCTGTGAACCAACCTGTAAACCGCGCAACTACCTTAGTGCAGAGGCCTGTTCCTTTGCAGTTGGCCAACCACCACTCCAATTTAACAACCCCTTCACTCAGGCGCGGTCTTGCCTGCCTGGGTCTGTTGGTGGCCATGTCCTGGCTGACAGCCTGTGGTGGTGGAGGTGGCAAAGCAGCCAATCTCAACACCGGCGGCCCAGGTGGCAATGCCGCCTTGGTGTCCGTGCACCAGGGTCGCCTAGTGGATGTGTTCGGCCTGCGCCAGGTTGGTGCCCTCTCTTTGCAGGAGCTGTATCAAAGAGACGTGCTTATCGGTTCCAACATCACTGACCAGCGCGATGGCAACTCCAACTTAAAGGATAATGAAATCCTCCATGATTTCACCAACACCAACCCGGACAACCTGCAGCCCCGTCTGCTGATTACTCGGGAGATTGGCTCCATCGAATTCAAGAATGCATTTGACGCCTTGGATGCTGGTGTTCGCCTGATTTCGCCGGACCAGTTTGGCAGGGATACCAGTGTGGTTCCCTATCCGGTGGTGGCCCGCAATGCGGCACTGCGCCTGACCTTTGCCACGGACCTGGGCATCACCGATGACTTCTTCGTGGATCGGGATATCAACGGCCAGATCATTGGTGTGAAGAACACCGAGGCCATCCAATTGCTGAATATTGTTGGCGATCCCACCGATGCCCAAGACGCAGGCGACTTCCAGATCATCCCCAGCCGCTTTGTGGTGCGTGGCAATCAGATCCTGGTGGATCCGGTTCTGCTAGGTGGCGAAGGGCTGCAATTCAACACCAAGAACACTGCCTCCGGCATGCCCGCTTCTTCGGATCAGACCGGTGCCAACATCCGTCTGGCGGTGGCTTTGGATGGTCCGCTGCGCATTCCTGGAATTCAGGCAGACTCATTTGCCGTCAATGGTCGCAACAACTCAGGCGTAATCAGCGTCATTCGCGATTTCCGTTCGGGTAACGACAACGACAGTTCCTCCGAGTTGTCACGCGGCTTCGTCTTGGACAACCTGCCGCCGCGGGTGGTTGGCAATATTCCTATGCTGCTGGAGGCCAACCCTCTGCTCCCCGGCGTCCCCGGTACTCGGGTCATCAAGCTGTTCAAGAATGGTGTGAATCATGAGGTAGACCGGGGTGACGTACTACGTCTGTTTGATGACAGCGGTGCCCTGGCCTTCAGTCTGGATGTGCTGCAAGAGCCAAACGCTGATCTGGGAATACCCTCGGTACAACGGGTCGAGGTTGTGGTGGCCGAACAGGTCAATGACCAGGGCACGGACCTGCTGCAGCAGTTCTTCCAGAACAACACGGCACCGCAGGCCATTCTGGTTGCAGTCTTTGTAGCAGAGCGCATCAACCCGCTCTCCGGCTTGTTCTACGGTGATGACTTTGCCAACTTTGTCGACTTTACTCCAGCGCCCCTGGGTGGGCAGGACATTTCGCCCTTTGCCGGCGCCATTATACGTTTCAGCAAGCCGGTGAATCTGGCCAAGCTGCGCCCCCTGGATAACGCCTTCATTGCCACCCGCAACCTGCTGGACCCAGAGGAGATCGGCGAGTTCCTGGAGGAGCGTCTCATGCCGGCGACGGAGATCGACAACCCCAAGTTCATTGCCAAGTTCCGCACCCCGCACCTGGTGCAAAGTCGGATCTTTGATGAAACCGGCTCGCAGACATCCATCCGCATTCAGCCGACTCAGGGACTCTACCTGGATGATGTCATGCGCACAGCCGCGGCGCAGGGCGAGCCCTTCCTGTACTATTTCCATCTGCTTACCGGGCCCGGTGGGGTGGAGGATCTGGCCGGCAACTTCCTGGATTTCCAATCGGTGACTTCCGTCGTCACTTCACAGATCCAGGCGTTCAATCTGGATACCAGCAATCGCCCTGGGACCACCGAGCCACGCTTTCCCAACAATCTGGTGGCCTATGTGGTAAGGCGCTTTGCTGCAGTGGACGAGGATGAGAGGCCCAGCCTCTATCGTGTTGCGGACGGCCTCGACTATCCAAAAGAGGTGACGGCGGAGGGAGGGCGAGCCCTGGCAGCGGAACTTGCCGTACCTGACCTTTTTGGTCCAGTGAGTGTGCTGACCTCAGGGCAGCTGCAGGCGCGGCAGACGGCGCGGATTACCAAGGTGGTGGACGACCGCAACCAGGTGCCGCCACCGCCGCAAAACCTATCCCCCGTGCCCGCAGATCCACTGCAGTGGTGCCCGACATCAATCAATAGCGCGGAACAAGTCATCAACGTTACAGCCAATGTGGTGTTTGGTGCGCCGATTCAGAATCCCTTGAATCCATTTGGTTGCCGCTTGCAGACGGTGTGGCGGGAAATCGATCTGAGCCTCTCTCGCACCGATCCCAATGACTTCAATCTGGATGTGGAGCAGATGTACTGGGCGCCATTCAGGGCCAACCCCATCACCTTCGACGAATTTGACAATGTGACCCTGTTCTTGGCCCATTCCGAATACCGACCCGAAGCTTGTATTGACATCAGGGGGGCTACCCCCTCCCTGCCGGGCTCCGGACTCAAGTCGGTCTTTGAAATCAACTATGCCCGCAACCTTGATTCCAATGGCGCGGTGGCATTACGGCCGCCGTCGCACCCTGCCTTCAAGGAGGCCGTGCTGAGAATTTCCGGCCAGGACATCGTCATTGAGCCCACCGGTGTCAATCGCTTCTTGCCCATGCCTGATTTTGAGGATGCAACCCTACAAGGGTTTAGCGACCCACTGTTTGTCTGGCGCGATGAGAGGAGTCTGGTGCAAGGCGGTCGCAACGACCTTAACCGCTTTAGCTTTACCCAGATCCCCAACCCGTACCTGGTATCTCCCTTCTGTGCTGGCATGGGCGGCAACGTGATTGACGGGGCCAACAATAGCCTGTCGGTCAAGCTTGGTGGCTGGTACACCCAGGCCAACACTTTGCTAAATGTGCCACAGGTCGGAGATGCTCGCACCGAGGGACTGGTGGGCCCCATTGCCTTACCGCTGCTGGCGGACTTCCAGATCTTGCCGGATTCTCCTGAGTTGCCCCTGGATGATCCTTTCCAGGCCTCGGGCCAGAATGGTTGGCAAATCAGCCTCCCCGTGACATCCAGTCCCCGGCCAGACTTCCGGGCATACTCAGCTGGTGGGGTTGGTGCCTCGGGTCCCATCACTGTTGCGCCAGGCAGCAACAAGTGGGCTATTGCCTCTGGTGGCATTGTCCCCAATGGCGGAATTACCCCGCCCTTGGACAACTCGGTCTACTGGGTGATGTTGGACTTCTTGAAGCGCAGTTCTGTGGTCACCTTTGGTTTTGTGGAGATCAAGAATCCCCACCGCATGCCTGACTCTGTGCCGGTTGGCAGTGATCCCCGGTTGGGTCCCTACCAGGTTGACCAGAACATGCTGCCGGACTTTACCTTTGATTTTGAGCCGCCCCTGTCAAATCTGGCACCGGGCACCTCGGTGGTACCCGAGTTTCGTGCTGCTGGTGAGGTTGATCCCACCCCTTGGACGATTGAGGGCGGCACGGTGGGGCGAAACCCCAAGGCCCACAATTTCCCCTTGAACCCCTGCATTGCCGGGGATGCCCACATTCGCCATTGGGATGACCGTTCGGTTGACCCAGGCCAAGGTGGAATCGCCCGTAATACCTGGACCTACTTCTACAACCGTAACCTGACCACTTATCAGGAAGACCCCAACCGTCTCATGGACTCTGCCTTTACCAACCAGTTTGGCGGTCCCAATGAGACCTTTGCCCGTGAGGATGTGCGCTACTTCAGTTGGCGTTTCATCATGCGCAACAACGTGCAGATCGATCCGCCCGTTTCACCTACCCTCGAATCATTCAGCGTGTCCTACCGCTTTACCCAGCGATGATGCCCCTAACACCTAGATCCTCCTAACACCTAGACCATTGAAGACCATGGTACACTCAAAAACCCAGCTTCTTTTCCCGCGATCCGCTTCGCTGCGGCCAGTGTTCCTGATGCCCGTTGCAGCCATTGCGGCGTTCTTCTTGCCGTCATGCGGTGGTGGTGGAGGTGGCGGAGGAACTCCCGGCACCAGCGGTGATTTTGTCGTGCTACGAACTGAGCCGGCACCAAACGGTACTATCTTCCTGAATGAGGCTTTGCGGATTGACTTCAGCAACCGGGTGAGTCTTTCCTCCGCCGACTTCAGCTCAGTTACCTTCACTGTCTTCGACCTGACTGGCAACCAGGTGGCCGAATCCGTGTCAGGCTCTTTCCGCCTGGCCACTTCGCCTGGGGATACAACGCCGGGCCGGCGCCTTGAATTCTTGCCTCGCTTCCCTCTCTCTGATTCCTTCGATGATGGTGGCTTCCGTCCCGGTCGCCGCTATCTGGTGCAGCTTGCCGAGGGTGACCCTCGCCTCAAGTTGGGTTTGCAGGATATGGCACAGAAGGGGCTTGCCGCCCCTATTTCCTTTGCCTTTACCACAGCCAATGGCACCACGCCCTCACAGTTGTTCCGTGACACCAAGGTCGGTGGCCCCAGGCGCAAGAGCTTTGCTGTTTCCCCCAGGGACCCCATCACCCAACGAGTGACCCTCAATGAGCTTGGCCAGAGTTCAGTAGAGGTCCGGCTGGAATTTGATCAGCCCTTGAACCCCAGCCGTAACAACGTGCCAACGGATCTGGATACGGATCCCTTGCGCCGAGCAGAGAGTGCCAAGGGGCGTATCTTCTTGGAATACGATGATCGGGATCGGCAAGAAGTCTGGATTCCTGCTGATGTGGAGTTGGTGAGCAATGACCTGAGTGGTGCGGTGGTGGTCCTGCGTCCTCTGGGCATCTTGCCCAACAATGCCAACATTCGGGTGGTTGTGGAGAAGGAGCTGGCGGATATGTCCGGCGAAGCCAATCAGATCCCCTTCAACCGGGTCTTTGCCGAGTTTCAAACCGATGCCAGCTATGAACTGGGTTTTGATGCAGTGGTGGAGGATTTCCTGTCTGAAACCAACCTTGACCTGACAGCCCCCTTCCTGGAACCCCTGGCGGAGGTTGTTCCCGGGGGTGTCCGTGCAAACTTTGACTTTGAGGGTTCCCGAACCAATCTGGACTATGAGCCCACATCGCCGGAAGTGGAGTTGAACACCAACTTCACCACTATCACTCCCAAGGGAGCCCCAGCGATCAACGTCTCCGGTGGTCAGTTCAAGTTCCGCAACGTGACTATCAATGAAGGTGTGACCGTGCGAGCCACTGGTTCCAACCCCATGGTCTGGTTGGTGACGGGCAACTTTGTTGTCAATGGCGACTTGTTGGTGGAAGGTGGTGAAGGCCAATCAGTAAACACCTTGGCTTCTGCCAACTTCCCTTCCGCTTCTGGTTCTGGCTTCTGCGGCGGCGGCAGTGGTGGTCAGGGATCACCGGTGATCACTGATTTCAGTCCCCGGGGCCAGACCGGCTTTGGTCCGGGCCAGGTGGCAGGCGGCGGCGGTCAAGGTGGACTCATTGACTGCTTCGTCAATGACTGCGGCAAGGGCTCAGGTGGCGGCGGTGGCTCCATGGCCACCCAAGGTGACCCCAATTATGTGGCCAAAGCATCGGGCAACAGTTTCCAGCAGCAACTGGGCACTGGTGGCCAGGGTTGCGACGGACCCTCCGGCAATCGCAAGAGACCATTGGATGGTGGCAGAGCAGGCCCGGGGGTGTTCTCTGATACCCGGAAAGACAATGACTTCTGGGGATTGGCAGTGGATCTGCGGCGGCAGTTGCGCATCAGTGGCGAGCTATCCCAGGCAGTGGGAGGCGCTGGCGGCGGTGGTGGCGGTGACTACTCGCGAAATGGTTGCACTCCTGGTGACCCCAACTTCATCTCCGCCGAGAAGGGCGGCGGCGGCGGCGGCGGCGGCGGCGTCCTCATCATCAAGGCCCTGGGCCGGGTCCGCGTTGGTGCCAATGGCACTATTAGCGTGAATGGTGGCAATGGCGGTGGTGGTGCCTTTGCCGGAGCCAACGATGTTGGCGGCGGCGGTGGCGGCGGTTCAGGTGGCATGCTGGTCATCATGGCCGGACGCAGCATTGATCTGGTTGAGCACGGCATCAGTGATGTGGATGGAGTGGGCGCCACCTATGGTGACGGCGACTATGACTTTTCCCTGAGTGCGGATGGCGCGGCAGCGGTTTCCGGCACCAACTTCAATTCTTCGTCCTTGGTATTTGATAAGTACAACCCTGCACCGCGGCGCAAGCCTTCGGAATGGAGCGCAACACGCAGCCAGCGAGATGAACGCCCCATGGGTGCTTTTGGTGGCATGGGCATCATTCAGCTCATGGCCCCCCCTGGTGACCCGGCCAGTAGTACGGACGGCACCAACACCGTCCTGGATGACAACATCCGTTTCTTTATCGGAGACTTCAATGGATCCGTGGTCACTGGCAGACACAAGCAGAGGTTGCTGGGTTGGCGAGGACTGTTCAACCCACAGAGCCAGGAGTGGCAGGACGATGTTGGCAATTTGATTTCCCTGGATGATGGCGACGACCCCAGCACAGCGGCTGTCGTTGATCCCCTGCAGCCCGGCGATAACGAAGGTGACATGCGCCCTTCGCCGATTCTCTTGCCGGCGCCCTTTGGTTCTCGTTCCCGTATGCGTTCCAAGTGGATTGACCTTGGTCGCGGTGTGGTCCGTGCCGGCACCAGCTTGGGTGGCGATGGCCAGTCTCGCGGGGTGGAAGCGCCGACGGCCAATGCCCTGAATCTGGCGGAAGGTCTGACCAGCGTCAGCATTGGCGATAGCTACGGACCCGTGCCTGAGTTCAGCGGAACCTTTACTAGTGTTGACAACCCCAGCGACCCGGCTTCCACAGTCGACAGCCAGGGCTTTGTCCGCTTCAAACGGGGTGCTGGTAGCCCAGATGTGGACTACACCACGGTGATAGCCGCGCCGATCACAGTGACTTCTCTTACTTTGGTGGATGACTTCAAGGGTCAACCGGCTTACCGCCTGACCCTGGCCCCTGGCACCACAAGCCTGACCTCTACCGCCAATCGCTTTGCGCACTACTCGGCCAGGCTGCAACAAACCGGGCAGCCTCCCCTGGGCGATTTCCGCATCTTGGGGCACAGTGCTACCACGCTGTACCTCAGCAGGAATGACGGGGTCCTGGATCCCGGCCTGGTCAACCTGAGTTTCATTGTGGTGGCGCGTTTCTTTGACATCGTCACCAACGGTTCGGAAGGTTTCGTCGAGTCCTACCTGAGTGAGGTGGTCACCGATCCCAATTCGGGTCTGCCCCTGAGCATCCCCAAGGCCAATGTTCGCGTTGGCTTTGCCTTCCACATGAGCCCGGCGCAACCGGCTTTGGAAGACGACCCTCTGGGCGGTGCCCAACTCGACCGCAACCGCATACCAAACAAGCTGGGCACCTACCTGTTTGACCTGCAGACGGCAATGTCCCGAGACGCCGTGCGCATGGGAGGTTTCGGCTTCATGCAGTGGGACCTCCTTTTTGACAGTAGCTTTAAGGTCGATACCAGTGATGAGATTGCTGTGGATGACTTTGGCCCGGACTCACCCATTGTGGAAGTTCGGCGTTTGACCATCCCCTACCGTTACTAATGCCCATTGGATCCAGCGTTGCTTGTCAAAGACAGCCAAGGTTTCCCCAAATGAACGTGATGAAGATGAATATGAGAGATTGGCAATGGGGCATCGCCTCTGTCCTGTGCTTGAGCCTGATTGCCTGCAACGGTGGTGGCAAGGCCGGTGGTGGTGGCACCACGCCCTCCAGTGGAGCTCAATTGGTCAGCATGAGCTACGGCCGGGTGGTGGATATCTATGCCTACAATCGTCTGGACCCAGTCCGAAATGACCGTCGTGACACCCTGAACCGCTTGCCAGTTCTGGTGGCAAAGGATGTGGTGATCCGACCTGAGATTGAAAGCCAAACAATCTTTTACGCTGCTGGCAACATCAACGACAACGCCCATTATCGCTTCCTCTCCTTCGATGCCAATGTGGGCCACGAGGAGCTGTTGATCCTCTGGGACAACACCATTCCCCCTGAAGCGCAGTTCTTTGAGGATGCCTTGAAGGAAGCCAAGGGCGAAGGTTTTATCCCGTTGCCTGAGTTGCCGGGCGCCTTTCGTGAGCAGAATTCCACTGTTCGCCCCATTCCAGTGGTGCCGAGGAATGCTGCCCTGATCTTGAACTTCAACCAGGACCTGGGAGTAGATTCTGGCTTCTTCGCCGCCAATCCGGATGCCCTGCAGTTGTTGCAGTTCACCACTGACCCAAGCAACCCTAGCCAGCCCAACGGTTTTCGTCCGTTGCCGGCACGGATAGTTGCCCAAGGCAAGCAGGTCATTGTGGATACCACCTTGATCGGTGGTGAGACCTTTGGTGGTTTCAGTGTCCTGGGCCTGCCCGCCAGTGAGGACAGCGTGACTGCCAACTTGCGGCTGGCATTGCCCACAACTGGCTTGGCGGCTCGCCAATTGGACCTGTCTGAAGATCCCATTGCGGAGCTGAATGGACTGGATGCAAAAGGAGCCAATGCGGTGATCCGCGACTTCCGCTCCGGCAATCTGTCCGATGGTGCGGTGGGTGCACTAGTGGACGTGCAACGGCCGATGGTAGTGGCCCGTGCCGAAATGGGTATTACCAAGGTGGACGCAGTCGAACGCATCCTGACCCTGAACAAGCGCTTTGCCATGTTTGCCCTGCGTGGCAGGATCCCCTTTGTAGACGGTGGCCTGGAGGCCAACGGTCTACCTGGTGGGCAGCCCCCTACTATTATTCCCTTGCGCGGTGGCGACGTGATCACCCAGACCGTGATGTCGCAAGGCGGCGAAGAAGTGCAGCTGCGGGCCGAGATCTTGCAGAACATGGACATCGAGAGTGATGTGGGCGATCCCGACTTTGGCTTGGACAGCAATCAGACCCAAGGCCATCAGTCGCCCGTTGTCCGGATTCGCGTGGGCTCGCTCACGGCCACCGACTCCCAGGGAAATGTAGTCAGCTTCACAGCCAACGCCCTGCCGCTGGGTGAAAACTGTCAGGTCCTGGTCCGCTACTACGAGGATGTCCCCTTCGACCCGGCATTTGGTACATCCACGGTGACCGATAGGGATTTCCGCAGCTACTTTTTGAGCGTTGATCCAGTGCCACCTGTGTTGGACGAGAACCGCATTCCAGTCCCAATCGGGACCAAGTTGGATCCCATGGCAGGAATCGGTCTGCGATTCGATGAGCCCATGGACCTTCTCTCGGTGGATCCTTTAGGCAACTTCCTTCTCTCCAACGAGACCTTGGATGGGGATAAAGAGGATGGCTTTGGCCGAAAGCTCCTGCTTGAACTACTGGCGCAGCCCAAGCCTAGCTCCCTCTCCATCTTGCAGAGCCAGGTCCAGGACCAAGAGGGAGACGGTACTCTACTCCGCTTGAGCCCGGCCCTTGGGCATTTCCACCGCTTGACCGATACCGAGACCTACTGGGTGCATCTGCTGGCCGGTCCCGACGGTGTTACCGATAGTGCTGGCAATGGTGTGGATCTATTTGACCTGCGCAGCCCCGGCAACCTGGTCAACTTTTCGGTGAAGTATTCCCTCGACCCTGATGCTGCAGACAACTGGGTTGCTTCCCGTATTTTCCGCTTTGAAGGAGGAGACGAAGATGGCAGTGAGCAGGGCAGCATCGACATGTTCGGTCAGTTCCAACTGTTCGATGGCCAACTGAGAGCCTTGCCGGTTTCTCGCTTCAATGCGGTTGCCGATGATGTTCGGTTGCAGACCCTGACCCGATTTGATCGGGGTGAGTGTGTCAATCAGGGCGCATACATTCCCTTCAATGCCTTTGTTCCGCCGGGCATCGCCTACGCCTGCCCCTCCATGGTAGTGACTCAGTTCGCCCCGCCAGCCAGTTTCGTCCCGCCCTTTGGACCGCAGGTTGGCGGTGGCATCCTGGAACCCAACAACCCCCGGGGTTCCCGGCTGCAGATGACCTATCGGGAAGATGATTTTGGTCTTTCCTACACCAGCCCCAACCACCTGCTGCTGGACCTGGAGCAGTTGCACTGGGCGCCGTTCTTGCAGCGACCAGTCGTCTTCGATGTCTTTGACCGCTACTCCATGCGTGCGGCGCACTCGGATTGGCGGCCGGACGTGACCTACTTTGCCTTTGATCTTGGTGCAGGTCCCGAATGCTTTGTGGACTGTTCCTCGGGACGCAGTGGTTTGCGGGAGAACTTTGCCGCCAACCTGCTGCAAGGCACGTCCTTTACCAGCCTGGTGGAGGATGTCAGCTACCAGATCAGTCCCAACGACACCTTCAAGGCCTCCACGGATCGAACCTTCATCCCTTATCCAGAATTTGAGCGGACCTACACCTGGCGGGATTCCCGCCTGGTGAAGTGGGACATGAACAGCAATATGGCCATTGGTCTGGGCGGGGCGCACCAGCCCTTTGCTGATCCCTCTGCTGCCGATACTACCGCATCCATTTCTTCGCCCTGGGTGCCGGATCTGCCGCCAACCGGTGACATCCCCCTCATCGCCCCCAATGCGGGCATCAACAAGGGATCCTATGTCTTGGATGATGCGGACTTCCTCGGTTTCCGCGCCCGTGACCACAACCCCATTGCCCTGCCCCTGCTGCTGGATTTCCAGGTCTTCCCGGACTCTGCCAGCAACGGTTTTGCATCCGGTGCCAACCAGTTCCATGTGGCCTTGTCTGGGCCCTGCTGGACCCCGATGTCGCCTGGGGGTTACTACAACCAAACGACCATCCCGCTGTGCGGCACGGATTGGCCTGCTCTAAGGGTGCACAGGAGTGGCGGTCGAGATCCCATCACCGGCAACGATGTCTTTGTGGACCCCGGCATTGTTGCTACTGCAGCTCCCTCATTCATCAAAGACATCTTCCTGGGAGATCCGACCCAGGGACTGTTCACCTCCAAGCCCCAGGATGATCACCTCCTCTATGCTCAGGCTGACTTTGTGCGACGGGTGTCCATGGTCACCTTTGGCTTCTGGGACACCCTGAAGCCCAATCAGAATGATTTGGAGGGAGCCTTCCCGAACTGGGATGGTTCCGATCCCGATGGAACTAATGGACCAGTAGTCCGGAACGGCATTCCGGATCTGTCGTCCTTGGGCGGCGTCTTTGGCGGGAATGCCAGAATCCGGGATATGATCGGCATCATGGATCCGCCGCCGGGGCAGCAGCCTCTGGGCACCAAGGTGTCGGTGGAGTACCGCGGCCTGCAGCAATTTGATCCGGATCCCCAGGCACGGCCCAATGTGGACAAGATCTGGCAGCCGTCCTTGGACTCTACCTTGGTGCGGTCCAACATTGCCCAGTTCCGTGGCAACCTGCTGAACCCGCATTACGCCGAGGAAGCTTATCGCTACGCCATGACCAACCAGACCCAGCTCAACTACAACGCTCTGGGTGGCGTGGGCTCTGGCGCCAAATCTGGCCCTCGGGTGCCGGTGACGGGGCTGACATCCTATGTGAACGAGGACAATCTGGACCTGATTCGGAATCCGGCCAACGGCTTGCTGCCGCGCTACATGAACTTCCGCATCATCATGGAGAACAACCTGCTGGCCAGTCCGCCCCTGTCGCCAGCCCTGCGTAGTTTCGCGGTGGTCTATCGGGTGGACGCGCCCTGATCTCAGACCGGACACCAGCCCTGATCTTAGCCCTGATCCTAGGATGTGGGCGAAGTCAGCAAAAACTGGAACATGGAGTGCAGCGGCCTGCGGGCCGTTACCATGACCTTGTGCTAGGCTCACCCAAGATCCTGTTGCTTGCCTTGGCGCTGACCTTGTCAGCCTGTGGCTTGCGTCACAAGCCGGTGCAGGCCCTGCAAGTGGTGCGAGTTGGGCCCGAATCCAGCCAAAGAGAGGGTACGATGGCGGCCCCTCTGCCCCTGTTTTTGAACCAAAGGGTGACGGTGGATTTCTCCGCCGACATTGACCCGCTGAGTGTGACTTCGGACACGGTGCGCATCCTGCGAGTAGGGGATGGAGTGACCTACAAGGTGAAGCCGGCGCGAGTCAGGGTAGGAACCCGACGCATTACTATAGAACCGGTGCCACCAATGGCTGCCGATTACATGGATGGCAGTTTCCAGCCAGGCCAACTCTACCGCTTGGAAATTGCCGGCTTCCCGCTGACCAACACAGTGACATCCAAATCTGGCCAGGGCCTGGCCGGGATGGTGGTGCATTACTTCCGGGCCGTGTCCGTCGCAGGTAGCCAGAGCCCCTTCCCTTCACCGTTGTTGCCGGTTGGCTTGGGATCTGAACCCTTTCGTCTACGTAGCGAGGCTTTGGAAATGGCAGCGCAGACGGGTCGCTTGCAGCTGCACTTCTCATTGCCGCTGCTACCGCCTTCCGTGCGTCCAGAGAGTTTCCGTGTCCTGCACTCGGCGGCGGGAGAGGCGGGAGAGATTCCGCCCAGACAGCTTGCCGTTGCCGGCGTCCGTATTCGCAGCATGCCGCCACCGGTGGATCCCTATCCGGGTTGCACTGTGGAGTTGACCTTTCAAGATCCCAGCCAGATTCATGCCGGGGATCATGTCTTTGTCAATCTGCAGCCCGAGTTCATGGTGCAGGACTACCGGGGACGCGGGGTGACGGATATGACCCAGCAGGGCAGTCAATCGATGATCGTGCCGGTCTTCCCAGGTCTGCAGTTGCCACGCCTGCAACTGCCTGAACGGGGAAGAGATGAGTCTGAGCGCATGTGGTTTGCGCCGGTGGATGCCTGGCATCTGGGCTTCGAATGGTACCAGGACAAGATCCGCCCCCTCACTCGCCAGGCCGGGGGTGATGGTCGCCTTGGAGTTTTTCACCCCCAGACCTCCCTGATTCTGCGCCCTGGCCAGTCTTTTATTCGCCAGGATGGCAGCCAGAGCCAGGCCAGCAACGATATGCAATTCTTTGCCATGGTGATCCCCGAAGGGGTGACCGTCACCATCCAGTCGGCGCAGCCCGTCAGCCTGCGCTGCTGTGGGCAAATCCGGATCCACGGCGAACTGGTGCTGGATACTCCCCGCGAGGAGCCGCCCAGCCTGGGTACTCCACAGTCCCTGGCTGACCTGCAGTCCCAAGCTGGCCTGTCCCTGTTGGCGGCGGGGGGGATATGGGTGAAGGGTCGCATCCGTCATCAAAAAGGCAGCCTTGAAGGAGTCTCCGCCTTGACCCTGATCAGCGGTGCCCAGCTGCGGCTGGAGGGGCAGGTACCGCTGGATACCGTTGTAGTGACTGAACTTGCAAAGGTTGACCGCAGGCGGGTCGTGGGTCAGTCCCTGCATCATTGGACCTTGCCCCTGGAGCGCGGACTGCCGGCTGGGGTGCAGCATTCGGCCAAGGCCTGGACAAGCTGGTTGGCCCTGGAAACAGACCTGCCCGGGCCTGCAATTGTGCAATGTTCTGCACAGACTCCTAACATGCAGGTTGCAGTGCAAATGGCCTTGCCGGATCCGCTTGATCCTAGCCGGCCCTTCCAGAATTCGGCGGGGATGCCAGAGCCTCAGCCTTTGCCATTGCGCCAAGCCCTTGACCTGCCAGAGAATGGCTTCCTGCGTTTCCAGTTCCAGGCACTGGTTGGGGATGGGACGGAAGCTTCGGTGGAGGGTTTGCAGGTTTTGCGACCCTGAGCTCGTCTCCTGAAACCTCTTTTTCCGGAGTCGGCTTGACGCTAAGTTTGGGGCCTTACGGTTAGGTACGGGTAGGGCCGTGAGCCGGTGATTTGCCGGCAACAATGCTCTCCCCCTCAGGTTATTGGGAGGCCAGCGCATAGCGCTGATCTTGGTGTGGCGGATCCTCGGTTCTCATCTCGGCACAAGGTTCTTATTGGGACCATTGTGCCATCAGAGTGCTCTGTAAGCAGTGGGACAGTTGTCGACGGCAGGGCAACAGCAATAAGTAGTGACTTACGACCAAGTGTTTCTGGTTCTGATCGTGCTCATGGGGGCCTGTCTGGGCTCCTTTCTGAATGTGGTCATCTACCGCTTGCCGGCGGGCAATTTTTTCACCGCTGGCAGCCGCAGCCACTGTCCAGCTTGCGGCAAGGCCATTGCCTGGTTCGACAACCTGCCGATCTTGAGCTGGGCTTTGCTGCTGCGTGGCAAGGCTCGATGTTGCGGCGTCGGCATCAGTGCCCGCTATCCCCTGGTGGAGTTGTTGACTGCCGGTCTGTTTACCCTGCTGTGGTGGCAGGTCATCGGCAAGACCGGTTTTATGCACGCCGCTTCCTGGGCCGCTTCCTGGGCCGACGGCTGGCTGTGGGCGGCTTTTGTGGTCAAGGCCTACTTTCTGGCCAGCCTGATCGCTTGTGCCTTCATCGACATCGATCATCGCATTCTCCCCGACGCCCTGACCAAGCCAATGATGCTGGTGGGTTGTCTGGCGGCTTTGTTCCTGTCTTGGTACGAGCCCAATCTGGACGCACTCTGGTTCAGCCTGGCCGGACTCGGCCTGGGGCTGGCAATGACCGCGACCATTCGCTTCGTCGCTGGCAGGATCTTCCAGCAAGAAGCCATGGGGCTGGGCGACGTGAAGTTCATGGGAGCCATCGGCGCCTTCTTGGGCTGGCAGGGCGTGTTGGTGAGCTTCTTTCTGGGTTGCGTGTTCGGTGCCATTTATGGCGTCGTGCACCGCTTTGTGACCAAGGAGTCGCAGGTGTTCTTCGGTCCGTTTCTGGCTTTAGGGGCGGTGCTCTTTCTGTTCTGGGAAGCGGAGATCATGCACTGGCTCACCGTCACCTGGCCCCGCTATCAACATCAGGCTTCATCCGCCAATTGGCTGATGGCCGTATGCACTTTCGTTTTACTTTTTTTACTCGTAGTCATCATTCAACGCGGACGAACTCACAAATAGGAGAAATATCATGATGATCGGTTTACTTAGATTCAGTGTTCTAGCCATGGCCTTGAGCCTGGCCTCCGGCTGCACGGCCAAATACCAAATGCTTCTGCAAGATAGGGATCATGTGATCAAGGATCAGCAGGATCAGATTGCTGGCTTGATGGCAGCCAACGCCGACTTGGAAGAGCGCGAGCGTTTGGCCCGGGAAAAGTTGGCTGCCGGTACTATTAATGTTTCCGCCCCTCGCACAGACGCCGACCGGGTGCAGAGGGAGTTGCCGGATCTGGATGTGCGCTACAACAAGGGCAACTTGTCCATCGGCATCGCCAACACGGTGACTTTTTCTTCGGGGAGCACCTCGTTGAAAAACAGCGCCAGTTCCGTGCTGTCGCAGGTGGCCAAGGTCTTGCAGCGGGATTTTGCCAGCCGTCGGATCTATGTGGAGGGCCACACGGATACCGACCCCATTGTCAAAACCAAGAAGCGCTTCCGCAGCAACCGGCACCTGTCCATGGAGCGTGCGGACGCCGTCGTGGATTATCTGGTGAAGAAGTGCGGCGTTCCCGAGCGCCAGGTGGTGGTGGTCGGGTTTGGCCAGTATGACCCCAAGGGCTCGAACAAGGCCGGCAACCGGCGGGTTGAGATTGTGATCGGCGAACAGATGTGAACCAAGCTGGCCCCAACCCCTTTTGGCTGCCATTTTTCAACGGGCAGCCAGCCGCCCTGGGGACTATAGTGCGGGTTCATGGCTGGGTGGTGCTTTTTGGCACCGCCCATCTTTGTGCCCAGAGGGCCGCAGGCCTTTGTGGGCTCTTGACCCCAACCGGGAGAGATTGGAGCCTTCTATGTCCGTTCCTATAGAAAAGATTCGCAACATTGCTCTGTTTGGTCACGGTGGTTCTGGCAAGACCGCTTTGGTGGATGCCCTGGCCGTTAGCACGGGAATATCGTCACGCCACGGTGATCCTGCCCAAGGCACCAGCATCAGTGACTCTGAACCAGAGGAGAAGGAGAAGAAGCACACGCTGACATCTCATCTCTTTCGCTTCCCCATTGATGAAGTTGAATTGAACCTGATCGACAATCCGGGGCACCCGGATTTCCTCGCCGACTCCATTTCATCCTTTCAAGTGGTGGAGACCGCAATTCTCTGCGTGAATGCGGCGAGTGGCGTGACATTCCACGCCAGGCAACTGTGGGAAGAGTCGGGGAAGGCGTCACTTGGGCGCGCCATCGTGGTTACCCATCCCGACGGTGAGAACGCAGACTTCGACAAGTTGTTGGCGGAGCTGACGGAAGTCTTTGGCGATGTGGTTGTGCCCATGACCTATCCGGATCAAAGCGGTACGGGCTTCAACGAAGTGCACGATGTGCTCAGCGGCGATGGTCCAAAGGCTGCTGAATACAAAGAGAAGCTGGAAGACCGGGTGGCAGTAGCTGATGACACCTTGCTAGAGGCTTATCTGGAGAGTGGAGAGATTTCTGCCCAGGACCTGGAAGACAATTTTCCCCGTGCCATCGTCAAGGGGACCATCGTGCCCCTGTTTACAGTGTGTCCGCCAAAGGAAAAGGGACTGCACAAGCTCACCGCGCTGATCAAGAAGGATTTGCCCTCGCCGTTGGCATTTGGTGCCCGAGGTGCGGCAGAGCCGGGTAGCGACAATTACGGCCAATTGGTGGAGCCCACCACCGATGGGCCCTTTGCTGCCAAGGTGTTCAAGGTGGTGACCGATCCATACGTTGGGCGCATGTCTTATCTGCGCTGCTTTCGCGGCACGGTTACGCCTGATTGCGGCTTCTTGAATGTCCGTACCGGCAAGCACGATAGATTGAGTGGTTTGCTGGGCCTCAAGGGAGCCGGCACCACTGACATCAAACAGATTGGTCCAGGCGATCTCTTTGTAGTGGCCAAGTTGGATGATTTGAATCTGTGGGACACGGTGACCGCGGATGATTCGCCTCTGCAATTCAAGCGTCCCTCCTATCCGGATCCGATCTATGCTTTGGCAGTGCAACCCAAGGCCCGCGGCGATGAACAGAAGATCAACGAAAGCTTGGAAAAGCTGGCCATTGAGGATCCGACCTTCCATGTCAGTCGGCATTTAGAGACCCATGAACTGGTGGTGTCAGGGCTGAGTCCACTGCACCTTGAGGTTCAGTTTGAACGGCTGCAGCGTCGCTTTGGTGTTGGTACTCACCATTCCTTGCCAAAGATTCCCTACCGCGAAACCATCATTGGTAAAGCCGATGGTCATCATCGGCACAGGAAGCAGAGTGGCGGCCGTGGCCAGTTTGCGGAGGTCTATTTGCGTGCAGCCGCTTCCGAGCGGGGTTCTGGTTTCGAATTCGTCGATGGGGTGGTGGGTGGCTCGGTGCCGCGGCAATTCATTCCTGAGGTGGAGAAGGGCATCCGCAAGCTCTTGGAGCACGGCGGCCTGGCCGGTTACCCCTTGGTGGATGTCAAGGCAGAGCTCTATGACGGCAAGTTCCACCCAGTGGATTCGGACCAGCTGTCCTTCCAACTGGCTGGGGAGCGGGCCTTCCTGGAGGCCTTCCACAAGGCCAAGCCAGTCTTGTTGGAGCCGGTCATGGACGTAGAGATTCGGGTGCCGGAACGCTTCACGGGTGATGTAGCTGGCAACTTGTCGTCGCAACGCGGCAGGATGTCAGGTATGGAGCTGGAGAACCAGATTCAGATCATCAAGGCGCAGGTGCCTCTCAAGGAGATGCAGGATTACTCCACCCAGTTGCGCTCTATAACAGCGGGAGAAGGCACCTTCTCCATGTCCTCCTCACACTATGAGCTGGTCCCTGGAATTCTTCAGGCGGAGATTGTTGCGGCGCACAAGAAGGAAATGGAGGCGCACTAAACCAGCCAGGCTGCCTTTCTGACGCATCCTCCCCATGCCAAGGCCGCATGGGGGGGATGTTGTACGTACGGGAAACGCTGTAGAGAAATTCTACAAAGCGGTGAAGGGTGCCAGAGGCGAATCATGCTAAGTGCCCAACAGCTCAATCTTCCAGCAACCTACGGTCGATAGATCTCCGAGTATCTGCTGCCGAATTTTTAGGTTTTTGCAAGGAAGAAAAGGAGCAAGACACCCATGGTCTCGATGGAAGAACTCCTCAACATCATGGTCCAGCGCGGGGGCTCGGACCTTCATATTTCCGTGGGTTCTCCACCAAAGATTCGGGTGGATGGCAAGCTCTATGATTCTGAGCATGACATCCTGCAACCCGAGGTTACCAAGAAATTGGTCTACTCAGTACTCACACCAGATCAGGTGGCGAGGTTTGAGAAGGACAAGGAATTGGATTTCTCATTTGGTGTGACCAATCTTGGTCGCTTTAGAACTAATGCCTTCATCCAGCGTGGAACCATTGCCGCAGTGTTGCGGGTGATTCCATTTGAGGTGCACTCGTTCGAGGACTTGGGCTTGCCACGCAAGGTCTGCGAGTGGATCGTGGGCTTGAAGAAGGGTTTGATACTTTGCACGGGTGCCACCGGCTCGGGTAAGTCAACCACCCTGGCTTCCATCGTCGATGCAATCAACCAGCAGCACCAGGGTCACATTGTAACCATCGAGGACCCTATTGAATTCTTGCATCGCAACAAGAACTGCCTGGTCAATCAACGTGAGGTTGGTGGTGATACCAAGGGCTTTGGCAATGCCTTGCGATCTGTGCTGCGCCAGGACCCGGACGTTGTCCTGGTGGGTGAGATGCGTGACTTGGAAACCATCGAGGCCGCACTGACCTTGGCCGAAACCGGTCACTTGACATTCGGCACCCTGCATACCTCGGACACGGTGCAGACTGTGAACCGTATTGTGGACGTGTTCCCATCGCATCAACAGCAGCAGATTCGCACCATGCTGTCCTTCACTCTGCAAGGGGTGATTTGTCAGCAGCTGATCCCCAAGTCTCAGGGCAAGGGTCGAGCGCTGGCGGCAGAAGTGATGATTGTGAATCCGGCCATCCGGGCTCTCATCCGAGACAACAAGTCTCACCAAGTCAGTTCGATCATTCAGACCAGTGGTGCCCTGGGCATGAAGACCATGAACCAGTCGGTCTATGAGCTCTATCGCTCAGGCGTGATCACCTATGAAGATGCTCTCTCGCATGCCACCGACCCGACTGAGTTGCAGCGTTTGTTGGGTAGAACAGGAGCAGGAGGCGGTAGCCGGATTCGATGATCCAATTCGCCAGAAAAGTTTGTGGCATCCTTGTCAAAGCTGGCAAGCTGGATGGTGAGAAGGGAGATGCCCTCATTGCCCAGGCGCAAAAGGAGAAGGCCTCTATCACCAGTCTGCTTAGCAAGCAGAAGATCATTGATGATAGAGAGCTGTTGTCCCTTATTGGTGAGGCCGCCAATATTCCACCCATCCAGTTGAGCAAATTGAAGTTCAACCCGGATGTTTTGGAGACGGTTCCTGCTGACGTTGCCAGGGATTACAAGATCTTCCCCATCGATCGGATTGGCAATATCCTTACCATTGCGGTAGCCAATCCTTTTGATGTGCTGAAGCTGGATGACATTCGAATCATAACCGGATGCCAGTTGCGGCCAGTCATCAGCACCGTGGAGGCTATCGAGGAAATCATTCCGACGGCCTACAAGTCGGATGAGGACACTGTTGGCGATATTCTGGAGTCCTTCGACGACGTCGATCTGGAGCTCAAAGAAGCCACCCATGACGAAGAGGGCATGGACCTCACTGCCATCAGCGACGAAGCATCGCCGGTGGTAAAAATGGTCAACAAGATCATCTCTGATGCTTGTGCTAGCGGTGTGAGTGACGTTCACATCGAACCGTTCGAAAAGAAGGTGATAGTGCGCTATCGCCGAGATGGTCGCATGGTTGAGGTAATGACGCTGCCCAAGCGGATGCAGAATAACATCACCTCCCGCATCAAGATCATGTCAAAGTTGGACATTGCCGAAAAGCAGCGCCCGCAGGACGGCAAGTTCCAGATGAAGCTGGGCAAGAAAGCCATCGACTTCCGGGTATCCATCCTGCCGGTGGTGTGGGGGGAGAAGACCGTCTTCCGTATTTTGGATTCATCCAACCTGGCTGCTGATATCACCTCCCTCGGTTTTGAAGGCCGTTGCATGGAGGATTACATGTGGGCCTGTGAGGCGCCCTACGGGATGATTCTGGTCACCGGTCCTACGGGTTCTGGTAAGTCCACGACTCTCTATTCCGCAGTGACTCACATCGCCAAACCAGAAATCAATCTGGTGACGGTGGAAGACCCTGTGGAATACACCATGGAAGGCATCAACCAGGTGCCAGTTAATCCCAAGCGCGGGCTCACCTTTGCCGGTGCATTGCGTTCCATCTTGCGTCAGGACCCCGATGTCGTCCTGTTGGGTGAAATTCGCGATAAGGAGACCTTGGAGATTGCGGTGAAAGCTGCTCTTACTGGTCACCTGGTGTTGAGCACTCTGCACACCAACGACGCGCCCTCCACCATCACCCGTATGATTGATATGGGAATGGACCCCTTCATGGTGGCCAGCTCTACCCTTCTGATATGCGCACAGCGTCTGGCAAGGTCGTTGTGCACCTATTGCAAGGTGGAGGCTGATTATCCGAAGGAGGCCTATCTGGAGCTCGGTTACAGCGAAGAGGAGATCAAAGATCCGGATTTCACTGTCTACAAGGCAGTCGGATGCAACCGCTGTGTGCACGGGTACAAGGGTCGATTTGCATTGCTGGAAACCATGCGGATGTCGGATGACATTCGCCGCATGGTCGTCGAGCGGGCACACATCGCTGACATCAAGAAGGTAGCACTGAAAGAGGGCATGCTCACTTTGCGGCGCTGTGGGATGAATAACGTCAAGCGTGGGAAGACCAGTATGGATGAAATCATCCGGGTCACCATGGAGGACTAACGAGATCTAAGGAGTGGCCTTTGGCCAAACTGGAATTATGACCACTACATTTAAATACCAAGCAAAGGACGCCGCAGGGAAGGCCATCAAAGGCAGCATGAAGGCTGAGTCCCAAGCCGATGTGGTAGCTGATCTTCGACGCCGCCGATTGACTCCGGTGAACATTACCAAGTCCGGCGGAGGCTTCCTCGCTAGTGTAAGCAATGCGACCAAGAAGGGGGCTGTTGCCAAAAAGGCTTCCGTAAAGAAGGGCGAGTTGGAAGTCTTCACGCGGCAGTTGGCAACCATGCTGTCGGCAGGTATCCCGATGCTTGAGGCTTTGGAAATCCTGGCTGAGCAAGCTGAGAGTCCCGGCTTCAACTTTTGCCTGAACAGAACCGTAGATGACATTCGCGGTGGTTCGGACCTGTCCAAGGCAATGGGAGGCCATCCCAAGGTGTTTACCGATATCTATGTAAACATGATCAAGGCCGGTGAAGTTTCCGGTCAGATTGACACCATCCTGGAACGCCTTGCTGAATACCTGGAAGCTGCTGCGCATTTGCGTTCAGAGATCAAGTCAGCCATGACTTATCCAGTTGTGTCTCTATTCCTGGTGCTGGGTATCGCCTGTTTCCTGATGATTGGCATTGTCCCAAGTTTCAAGCCGGTGTTTGAATCCCTGGAAGTGGAGTTGCCAGGCTTGACCGTGTTTATCATGGACATAGCCTTCTTCATGAAGGACCACTGGTACCTGATGTTTGGCGGGGGCATTGCTGCCTTCTTTGGTATACGTCTCTGGTCCAAGACACCTCGAGGCAGCTATATCTTGGATATCATCAAGTTGAAGATGCCGGTGTTTGGCCCTCTGTTCAAAAAGGTGGCTTTGTCACGCTTTGCCCGCACCTTCTCCACTCTGGTGAAGAGTGGCGTACCTATCTTGGGTGCTATGGAAATTGTGTCCGCTACTGCGGGTAACAAGGTGATTTCCGACATTGTGGATTCTGCCCGCGACAGCGTGAAGCAGGGCGACACATTGGCTGAACCCTTTGGAAGGAATAAAGTCTTCCCGCCCATGGTGGTGAAAATGATCGGTATTGGTGAGCGTTCCGGCGCCATTGATACCTTGTTGGAAAAGATTGCTGAGTTCTACGATCAGCAAGTAGAGGCCGAAGTCAAAGGCCTCACCTCTCTCATTGAACCCATCATGATCAGTGTCATGGGCTTCATTGTCGGTGGTATCGTGCTGGCTGTGTTCCTGCCCATCTTCAAGCTGCAAGAGAAGTTGTCAGGCGGATAGGCGAAGGTAACATGAGCGAGAAGAACAAGCGATTTTGGGGCTACGGTCTAACGTCATTGATTGTAGTTACACTTTGCTATCTAGGGTTCATTCGCCCCGTCAATGCGGACCCAGACACTCTGATTGGGGCCGCTGAGGTCCAAATCCGCATGGCTTCGACTCTGCCTCAGAGTGCTCGTGGTGAGTTGTTGCAAACTGCCGGAGAGTTCTTGGATCGTGTAGATGAGATCTCACCAAACTCCACCGATGTCGGTGAATTGCGGGGCATGCTGCACTATCTGGAAGGTGATTACCGCAAGGCAGCGCAGGTCTATGCCCAGGCTTCGACCTGGCAAGACAACTCTTCAGAGCGGATGGAAATGGCGGTCTTGAACCGCTCGCGCATGCTACGAGCCGCTGGTGATGCTGAGGCCGCATGGTCTGTGCTGCAGGCTTACGGCTCCTTTGATGAACAAAGAAAGTTCGATTCTCAAATTGAGAGAGTGGAAGTTTTGGTTGCTATGGCGCGAGGTTCTGAAGCATTTTCCCTCTGCCAAGAGATGCTGCCGTTAGCCGAGTCTCCCATGGCAAGGATGCAAGTTGCCAGGTTGTTGGAGTGCCAAGAAAAGTGGCAACAAGCAGACATAATCTATGCCCAAGCTGCAGCTGAGGAACCCGAGGCAAACTACCGCCGCGCGATGCTCAAGATGCGTTTGGGAGAACTCGATACTGGACTGGATTTGCTGAGACTTGCGGTCTCTGCGCAGGAATCTGAAACCCGGGCACTGCTTAGGCAGGATCGGGAGTTTTGGGCTGCCTGGGCACAGACTGAAGGTTTCAGTGATCTGCTGTACCCTAGACAACAAACGGCTCAACCGGGTCGCTAAGCGAGGGGAATGGGGACTAGAGGCCTATTGGGGGTCTCGATCTGACTGAAAAACTAGGAGAAACTTGAAGATGTACAACAATAGGGAAAAGGGCTTTACCCTGATCGAGCTGATGATCGTTGTGGCGATCATTGCTATCATCGCGTCTATCGCGATTCCGAACCTTCTGAGCGCTCGCTTGAACGCTAACGAATCTGCCGCCATTGCGACGCTGAAGAATATCTCTTCCGCTCAAGCTCAGGTGCAGGCTTCCGGCGCCATCGATGCCAACACCAACGGTGCTGGCGAATACGGCTACTTCGGTGAGCTGTCTGGCGCAATTGGTGTGCGTGATGCCACCACTACGCCTACCGCTGTCCGTGTGAGCCCACCTGTGCTGTCCGGTGCCTTTGGCAACGTGGTTGGCGGTGGTGTCCTCGGCACCGAGGGCGTTGTGACTCGCTCTGGCTACAACTTCCAGGTGTTCCTGCCCAGTGCAGCCGCTGCAGGTCTGCCTGAAGCAGCCGGTGGTGGTGTGGGTGGTACCGCTCCCAACGCCGCCATGTCTGAAGTGCTGTGGTGCTGCTACGCTTGGCCAACTGCCTTTGGCAACTCTGGCAAGCGTACCTTCTTCGTCAACGAGCGCGGTGACGTGCTGTCCTCGAAGAATACCAACACCCGCTATGGCGCAACCGCAACCACCGCACCGCTGTTCAGCGCTGCCTACGTGCGTAACGTCATGAACTCGACCGTCGCTGCCAACGTTTCCGGCACCGACAACGAGCGCTGGACCGTGGTCAACTAAGACCTCGATCCATTCAAAACTTTCGGGTTTTGGGTAAAAGGCTGCCGTCCTTCGGGATTGGCAGCCTTTTTTCATTGTTTGGGCCTGACTGCTGAAGCCTGAGAGTGCCAATAGCCGATAGCTCCCATGGCATGAGCACATCGGCGAAGACAGAGGCAGAGCCAGCGGCGTTGCCTGATTTGATGGCGACAGGGCAGATGCCTGCGCCTCAGTTGCATGCAGCACAGCCTGCGTCCACCTCAGCCGCCAAAGCCAGCCAGCAGCAACCTGCGGCCCCCAGGGTCACCTCCCTCAGTGTAGTCGTACCGGCGAAAAACGAATCTGCCGGGCTGCCCGCCTTGCTGAAAGAACTCAGGCAGGCGTTGGATCAGCATCCGGCGATCCGCAGTGAAGTGCTGGTCATCGATGATGGTTCTACGGATAACACTGCAGAATTGGCACGCAGTGCTGATGCTCGAGTTATCAGTCACCCTGAATCGCTAGGCAATGGTGCGGCGGTCAAGCGCGGTATCCGTGAGTCGCGCATGGATTGGATCTTGTTACTGGATGGCGATGGTCAACATCCACCGGAGAATCTGACTGGCATGCTTGCCATGGCTGAACGCTATGACATGGTTGTTGCCTCGCGCAACGGCAGTGGGGGAGCATGGCATCGGAATCTTGCCAACAAGATCTATAATGGCCTGGCTAGCTACGTTACCAAGAAAACGATTCCTGATTTGACCAGCGGCTTTCGGCTCATGCGAGCAGATGTGGTCAAGGGTTTTGTATACCTGTTGCCGAATACGTTCAGCTATCCAACCACCACTACTCTGGCCATGCTTCGTGCCGGCTATGCTGTGGGGTTCTATCCCTTCAAAGTACGTGCGCGGCAAGGCAAGAGTCACATCAACTTGCTGAGTGATGGCACCAGATTCCTGCTGATCATCATGCGTATCTCCGTGTTCTTTGCACCGCTGCGTGTGTTCATGCCTATGTCCTTGGCCATGGCCATGTTGGGAATCGGTTGGTATGCCTACACCTATTTGACTGGCGGACGATTTACCAATATGGCAGTGATGCTGCTTACCCAATCCACGGTCATTTTTGGCTTGGGATTGATCTCTGAGCAGGTGGCCGCCTTGCGGCTGCAGCGCAGCGAGCGGGATCCGCTCTCGTGAACACCATGCGAGTGTTGGTGTTCGGTGCCTGGGATCGCGGCCCTGGATACCCCAGGGCATCGGCCATGCTTGCTGGCTTGCGACGTAATGGTGCTCAGGTTGAAGAGTGCCACTTTCAACTGCCCTACGCCGGCGTTGCCAAGCGGCGCCTGTTGGTGTCACCATGGTTGTGGCCGACCTATCTTTGGCGACTTTGGCGCGGCAAAGGCCGGGCGCAAAATCGCTTGCGACAGCTATTACGGGCTTTTCCAGCTGACGTCCTACTTGTGCCGTATCCGGGTCAACTAACCGTTACCTGGGCTCGCCAGGTCTTTAAAGGACCCATCATTCTGGATCTGTTTCTTTCTGCCTTTGATACAGCAGTCTTGGATCGGCAGATGTTCAGGCCGACTTCTTGCATGGGCCGTTTGTTGCTACATCTGGATCAGCGGGCATGTCGGGCGGCGGATCGGGTGTTGCTGGATACACCGCAGCATGCGGCGCATATCAGTCAACTTCTGCAGTTGCCAGCCTCTTGGTTTGATTGGCTACCCGTTGCCGATGCGGCAGAGGTGGATGAACCCATGTCTTATCGAGCGCCTAAGCCGGGCGCTCCGCTGCGTTTGCTGTTTTTTGGCACCGGAGTGCCACTGCATGGTCTGTCGATCTTGCTGGATGCAGTGCAGCAATGTGAAGGTGTGCAGCTTAGTCTGATCGGTGGTAACGCCGCAGATCGCGCTCGGGCACACTGTATGGGTGAACAGAGAGTTCGCATGTTGCCATCATTTGTTGTGCCAGAAGTTCTACAGGCAGAGTTGCGGAAGGCTCATCTGGTGGCAGGAATATTTGGCACAACACAAAAGACGCAACGGGTTGTTCCTTTCAAATTGATTCATGCCCTGGCAGTTGGTCGACCGGTCATCACAGCAGCCACCCCGGTGGTAAATGCCTGGCTGCGTCCGGGCATGGACTGCTTTGTGGTGCCTGCAGGCGATGCTCGCCACTTGGCCATGTGTTTACAAGAATTGCATGATGATCCTGCTCCACTTGCAGATGTGGCAACAGCTTCTCGCTATGCCTACGAGCAACGGTTCAGTCTGCAGAGTACCGGTCAGCGACTGATGCAAATCTGTGCTGGACTCAATGGCTGCAAAGAGCCCCGAGCAGAGCTGGATCCAGTAGAGGTGAGCCATGTCTAGCAGGGCGTACTGGGTCATTCTGGCCTGCGCGCTGCTGGCTTATGGTGCCAGTCTGGGCGGTGATTTTGTCTTTGATGACAACCATTCTGTTCGAGACAATCCTTATCTACATTCGCTAGCCAACATCCCCTCCTTCTTTGTAGATGTTGACATGTTCAGCAGCATTGAATGCCGCTTGTATCGGCCGGTGTTGCTCAGTAGCTATGCCCTGAATGTTGCAATGGCGGGCATGCAGCCTTGGATATTCAAACTTACCAACCTGCTCTTGCATGCTGGTTCTGCCATGCTGCTGTTCAAGTTGGCGCGCTCCTTCCGCCTGGGGTTACAGCCAGCTTTGTTTGTAGCGGTATTGTTTGTAGTGCATCCCTTGGCATCGGAAGCCGTGAATACCATTTCTGCTCGCAGCAATCTGTTGGTGGTATTTGGCTTGTTGGCCGGCATGTGTTTTCATCAAGCGGCGATTGCTGGAAATCGATGGGCAGTTTTCGGCACTTTGGCGGCAGGCTTCGTGGCCTGTGGCAGCAAAGAGCCAGGCATGATCCTGCCCGTTTTGCTGGTGGTATTGGAAGGTTTGCATTTCCGTGCCAATGGCATGGGACACCGTGCATGGCAGTCAGCATGCATGCGACTTTTGCCAAGTGTTGCTTTGGTTTTTGGCTATTTGCTGTTGCGTCACCATGTGTTGCAGCTGCACACCTTCGTGGTAGGCAGTTGGGAAGGTAATGGTGATGCCTATATGGGTTATAGCCGTGGCATGGTCACCCAGGTCTGCACCATGGCGCTGTTGTTGCCACGCATGCTGCTGCACGTGTTTCTTCCGTATCAGCTGTCTATGGATCCGGTGGTTCCGTTTACCGATGATTGGACTTCCGTGCCGGTGATCTGTGGGATGTTGTTGATCGTTCTGCTGGTGGGGCTTGGTCTGAGTTCGCCAAAGAAACGGCCTCTGCTGTTCTTGGGAACCTGTCTAGCATGCGGGTGTGCTGCGCCCTGGGTCATCAAACCCCTCAATGCTCCATATCTGGAGCATCGATTGCATGGTGTGCTGGCAGGACTGGCTTTGGTGGCGGGGTCCCTTATGTCCGAGTTGCGGTGGCAATCTCTACGACAATATGGCTGTCGCTATGCTGTTCTTGGCGTGGCTTTGGTTATGGCTTTTCTTTCCATGCAACGCAGTCTGGAATTCCGTAGCGAAAAGCAACTATGGACCTTGGAGCATCATCGCAATCCAGAGTCTATCCGTGCTGCTGCTGGCCTGTCAGTTTGCTACATGCTAGAAGGCCAGTGGAGTCAGGCTCGACCATTGCTTGAAGGCATCATCAAGCAATACCCGTTGCACGTGGAAGCCCGCAGCAATCTAGCGCGCACCGAGCTGAAATTGGCAACCCTTGGCGATCCGCATGTAGCTTTGCGCCAGGCGCGTTATCTGGTCAATCGGTTTCCCGACAACCCATTTCATCGCTTGTTGCTCAGTGAGGTTCTGACTGCCGTGGGAGTGCGTGATCAGGACCCTGTGAGCTTTCGGGAAGCAGAAGTGCAGGCGCTATATTGCTTGGAACTAGATGAGCCCAAAGGACTGGTCTATCGCACAGCAGCCCAGGCACGTCGCCAGTCCGGCGATTTGCAAGGTGCTTTGGATCTGTTGGATCAATCCATCGCTCGGGGCTTGGATCATAGCTCAGTGCAATTGGATCGCGTCCGCGTGTTGGCGCAAATGGATCGCCAACCACAGGCGCGAGATGCACTCTTGCGGATCTTGCGTGACAACCCATTTGATCAGGCAGCCATCTATGAGCTGCAGCAATTGCAAGCTGCAGCTGCGGCACCGCAGTAGAGAGGCGGTGGGGGAGGCGAGCTATGCTGCTCAAGACAGGCCGAACAGATCCTTGGTGTTCTGGTAGGTTTGGCTGGCCATCTCTGACAGCGAAGTCTTTCGTAGTTCGGCCAACAGCATCAGGGTCTGAGTGATGAATGCGGGCTCGTTGGTCTCTCCTCGATTGTCCTGTGGTGGAAGGTATGGGGCATCGGTCTCGACGAGGATGCGATCTGCGGGGGCAAAGGCGGCAGCTTGGCGAATTTGTTCCGAGCGTGGGTAGGTCAAGGGGCCAGCAAAGGAGATGTATAGGCCCCGGTCCAATACCTGCCTGGCTTCTTCGATACCGGCGGAGAAGCAATGCAAAACACCGGCGACCTTATCTTCTGCAGTAAGGGTGCTCAGGGTTTCTGGGAAGGCATCGCGACAATGGATGATCACCGGTTTGTCGAGTTCGTTGGCCAGGCGCAGATGTTGGCGAAAGGATTCTGTTTGCAGCTCAAGTGGCACCTTGTCCCAGTACTTGTCCACGCCGGTTTCGCCTACCGCCAGGCAGTCCTCCTGCCCTGCCAGGGTTTTCAGGCCTTGCCATTCATCTGCAAGGCGGTCGGCAGCATTGGGGTGCAGGCCTGCTGAGTAGTAGATGCCAATGTTGGACCGGGCCAGGTTTTGCGCCTTGTGGCTGCTGAGTAGATCGATGCCCACGGTCAACATCGATTCGACTCCGGCATCCCTGGCCCTCTGGTAGAGGTCCTGTTGCAGGGGGTGATCCAGGTGGCAGTGGGAGTCGAAGATGCGCACGGCTACTTGCAAAGCGCCCGCAGCAGCTCTTGGATGCGTCGATTCAGGCCTTGGTCTGACTCCTTCAGGCTGGCTTCCTGCAAAAACTCGCAGGCCTCTGACCCTTGGATCTTTGCCAGGGCCTCGATGCAGTGACGGCGAAAGATGGGGTTGGGTTTTCTGTTCGGTTGGGTGTTGTAAAGGTCGCGGATTTTGCTCACGGCCTTTGTGGATTTGAGTTCACCAAGTGCTTTGACGCATTCCTGTTTGGTATTGGAGTCATGTTCCGCACGACCCAGGATCATGAGCAGGGTGGTTTCCGTCTTGGGGTGGCCGGTGGTCACAAAAGGTTTGATGAAGTCATAAAAACCCGGTTGCTGCTTGCTGAGGGAGCCCAGCAATTTGTTGTTGCTGCGAGTTCCGCTCATGCTTGCCGATTCAGTGGTCAAGATGGTGTGCAAGACCTCACCTGCTGCAGCTTTATCCAAACTCAGCAGCTCCCAACAAGCAAATTTACGCAGCCGTGCACTGACGATGAATTGGGTGCCTCGCATGGCATTGGTCAGCAGATTCAAGCCTTGCTCGGGATCGGCAGTGTAAGCCGCGCGCAACAGCCATTTGCGCACTTCATCGTTGGTCTGAGCATCATCGCTGGCTGGACCGCCTTCAAGAAATGCGCTTTCCAGGGAAGGGTAGGCGTCCTTCCCCAGAATTGAGGTGGCCTGCACAATGTTCTGCACACGTTTCTCTATGGCTTCATAGCTACCGGATGCTGGGTCGCTCTCTTGTAGCTTGGGGGCCCATTTGCAGAGATGGCTGATCAGAGCTTGCACGCCCAGGCCGCCATATTGATCGCTGCGTTCATAGCGGTAGAGGTCGAGGGCAGTGGCCATGGTTGCGTTGCTTTCCTGCAGGGCGCTTAGTTCCGCCCGGACCTGCCTTGCTTCATAGGCCAGGTATATGAGAGCCAAGGCATTGCAGAGGACCAGGATGCAGAGGATTCGCCTGCCTGGATTTGCGCGACTGCTGGGTTTGGGAGTCGAGAATTCGGTCATTGGGCGCACCTTTATGCCATGACCGCAGGCTCGTCACCATGTTCGCTTTTGATCGCCTGGGCGTGGAGAATCGCTCGTCTGGCCCCTGCCAAGGTTCAGAACCAGGCCCAGTCCCCTTGGCTTGCTGGGGCCAGACGATCTAATATTATTTCTTATAAAGACTTATGACAGTCTCTTCAGACGCTCCATTGCCCGTCCCATGGCCATCATGGCGGCATGGTATTTGACCATGACTGGTTATGGGCGTTTTCCTTGCCCCAGAAAAGCCCGCCTCTTGCCCCGGCTCCTGTTATGTTTATCCAGACGTCCAGTCCGTTTTCCCCAGAAGCGGAACGGGGGCACTCGCTCGAAGTCCCCGCATGAATTCATCCATTCCAACCCAGGTCCCAATGCATTTTCGTGCCCTGAACCTATTCGCTACGTTTCTTCTAAGCATCTTCCTCGTAGGTTGTTCCGCTGGCGGGGGCACGACGGGTAGTGGCTTGGTCTGCATTGGCGGCGGTGCCAGTGGCCTCTGCTTGGTGGGTTGCAGTCTGGGTTGCAACTTATCTGGTTGCGCAATTGGTTCCGTGGCGCAGAACCAATCCATTGCCTTGAATTTCAACCAGCCGGTGGATCAACGGACAGTGAACTCCGGTTCCATTGTGCTGCGTACCTCCACAGGTGAAGAACCAGTGGGCAGCTATCTGGTCAGTGGTTCCACCGTCACCTTTGTGCCGCAGATCCAGATCGTCGGGGCGCAAATCTTCTACGGCTTCAAGCCCAATGAGGCTTACCGCCTGTTTCTGCCCAACGGCGCAGGATCAGCCAGTGTGGTGCGGTCTCTCACCGGGGATGCCTTGGATGCGCCGCTGTCTTGCAACCTGATCATCGGTCCAATCCTGGACCTGAATGCCCTGCCTCCCGCAGCCACCATGATGTCGCCTACCAACCTTGTGGATGCGCCGGTGGATACCAAGATCGTCCTGGAGTTCAACGAGTTGTTGGATCCAGCACCCTTCCTCAATACCACGCCGAATCTGGCGCCAGTGCGTTTCCTGGTGCGTACCACAGTTGAGACCAGCCCCGGGGTCTTTGCATGTAACCGGGCTGAAGCCGGAGTGATTCTCCTGGGCACGCCTTTGCTTGAGGTGGACCCGGTGCGGCAAATCACCGTTTTGACTTTTACGCCGCAACAAACTCTCCCCAGTCGGCTTTGCGTGGAAGTGGAGGTGAGCTCCAAAGTACGTGATCTGGCGGGCGTATCGGCTCGACCCAAATTGCTGTCCTTCATTACCGAAGATGTTGGTGTGCAGGATTTCAGCCAGGTAGAGGACTTCGACGACACCCTCAAGTTGGATATGGCCAACTCAGCGGGGACCTTTGACTCGCCCAGCGGCAGTGCTTCTTTCTTCCAACTAGGGGGCGAGGGGCGCTTGGGCACTTTCAACTTCCGCGATGGTCTGGACATCAACGGTGATGGCACAGTCTTTGTCTTCTCCACCGATGAGCATAAGTTCCCGGCAAAGAGCACGGGTTTGGAGGCAGAAGAAACAGTGACCGGCGGCCTGTTCCAATTCTCCTCCTTCCAGGTGCCACCGGGGGTCACTGTGCGTTTTGTCGGCGCCAACCCGCCGCGCCTGCAGGTTCGTGGTCAAGTGGATATCCAAGGCGTGTTGGACGTGAGTTCTGCCAACATTGCCAAGAACTCGCATCAGGCAGATTCAGCTTTGGGTCAGTCCGGAGGCTTGGGCGGGCCCTTCGGCGGTCGTGGTGGCAAGGGTGGTGACCGTGCTGATGGCAAGGGGGTGCAGCCTCGCTTCCATGGTAGCCATGGCCAGAATATGCAGCTGCTGCAGGGCCATGCCTACGCGGACCGGGCCCTGAGTTCGGGAGGGCGCGGATCTCGCCTGTTCCCGCCTACTGGGAAGAATGGCGATTTGCTGTTCCACCTGAATTCCGACGCAGCGGCGGGCGAGGTGCCCAATGGCGACCGCTGCATGATGGCCAGTACTGGCGGTAGTGGTGGTGGTGGTGCCACTGTTGGTGGTAGTAGCTCAGTGCTTTGGGATCGAGATCCTCCGCCTATTTTGCGACCCTACCCGATCTGGAATGAGCATGTGGCCAACCCGCTTGTGGGTGGGGGCCAATTTGTCTTTGACCAATTGTTGCCTCCGTTGCCTTCAGGCTGGACCGAAGAAGATCACCACATGGTAGGAGGTGCTGGCGGTGGCGGTGGTGGTTCCCATGCTCTTGGTGTGACGCTAGATCAATTGGCTGGGGCTAGTTCCTTCTGGCGCAGTGGCCATGCCGGTGCGGGTGGTGGTGGAGCCATCGGTATTCGTGCGGGCGGCGATCTGCGAGTGGGCGAAGAAGGCAGCATTCAAGCTCGTGGTGGCAGTGCAGCGCCAACTCCCAGCGCTCCTCATGCATCACCCTACTTTGCGCCGAATCCCGGTGGTGGTGGCGGTGGCGGCTCCATCTTCCTGCAGATCAATGGCAATGTGGAATTGCTAGGTCTGTTGGACAGCAGCGGTGGCGCTGGTGGCACGCTGATTGGTACCGGGAATTACCTACAGGATCTGGAGAGCCAGGCCGGAGCCGGAGCCGATGGCATCGTTCGCCTGCGCTCCGCCTTTGGCACCGACACTTCCCTGCTGGGGCAAGTCATTCCTGCTGCAGTAGACGGAGATGTCCAGCCACTCGTCGCCGTGGACAGCATTGTCGGGATCCAATCCCTTTGGTATGCCGTCGACCAGGTGATCGCGCCGACTTTCGTTCGTTATGTCATCGAAGCTACGGTGGATGGAAATCCTGCAGTCTTCAGTGACGACCCCAATTTTCCGGGCGCTACGGTGCCCGCGCGTGGGGTGACCCCGTTGTTTTTCCGGATTCAAGGCGCGTTGGTGGAACGTCTCAATGGCGGCATTGTGAGCCCCCTCGGCAACATTCCACCTTGGCGCACCCAGGTAGGGTCTTTCGACCCTGCATTCTCATCGTTGAATGATGACAAGCCTACTGGCTACCGGTTCCAGATCTTCCTGGACCGGAGCTTGGGCCAAACTGTCACGATCGACAAGGTGACCGTGAATTATGCACTCTGACCCCGCATCTCACTCTGGCTCAGCGTTTCACCTTGGCCCCATTTTTCAATACCTGCACAGCATTATGTCCAAGCGTTCTCTGCATTCTCTTGCCCTGGTCCTAATAGGGTTGTTGATGGTGGCCTGCGGTGGCGGCAATCAAGGTGCCGTCAAGCTCGGCACCTCCAGCTGCGCAAGTACTGGTGTCAACAAGAACTTCTGCTTGGTGAGTTGTAGCTTGGGCTGCTCGGCCGGTGGTTGCTCCATTACCGACATCGCCCAGAACCAGACACTGTTGTTGAACTTCAGTCAGGCCCTCGACCCAGCCAGCGTCAATGCCGGCACCGTGTCCATCAAGACTGCAAGCGGCGAGGCACCTTTTGGCAGGTTGTTGGTTAGCGGATCTACCATTGCATTTGTGCCCGATCTTCGCATCTCCGGTGGGCAGACTAGCTTTGGCTTCCGTCCAGGCGAAACCTATTTCTTGTCGGTACCAGATGGCAACACCAGCCAACAGGCCCTGCGTTCCCAGTCCGGTGACCTGCTGTCGGCTTCAGTGAATTGCTCGATGATTGTGAGCCGAGGCATTGTGGATCTGAATGGCAAGGCGCCTACTGCAACTCTGATCAGTCCCGATCCATCTGATCCCGCGAACCTGAAGAATGTGCCTGCCGATCAGGTGATTATCCTGAAGTTCGATGAGATTCTGGACATCCTGCCCTTCCAAGGTGCCGACAGCCGCACCAGTCCCATTGAATACTTGCTGCGGCGAGCCCGCTTCGACATCAACGGTGAGCCCGAGTGTGATACCAACTTTGAGCCCCTGGTATTGGATGGCAGTCCTGTTGCAGCCATTGATCCGATTGCTGAAACGACAACTGTTACCTTTGTGCCGGCAGCACCCCTGCCCAGCCAGGTTTGCGTGGAAATTGGAGTTACCGGCGGCGTGACGGATTTGGCGGGCGTGCCGGCCCTGCGGCAGGTGTTCCGCTTTACCACTGAAATCGTCGCAGTCGGCATTGGTGAGATTAGCGAGGACTTCCTGAGTGATAGTCAACAGGATACGCAGATCTCCAGTGGTAATTGGAGCGGTGGCCAGGCCCTCGAACCCATCATGGGCGGTGACGGTCGGCACGGTTCCTTCAGTGCGGTCAATGGTGGCCTGAAGTTGCCAGGAGATATCTTTATCTGGGATACTGACAACGCGATCATCCTCTTGCCCTTGTATGCGGAGGAGACCTTCACCGTGGATGGCTTTCCCGGTGACAACCTGGCGGAGCAACAGCTCGGTGCCAAGCCTTCCTATACGGTGACGGACGGGCAGTACTATTTCAGCGATTTCACCCTGAGAGCTAATCAGACCCTGGTGTTCACTGGTACCCATCCGCCGGTGATCCATGTGCGGGGCAAGGTGCAGATCGAAGGCAAGATCCAGGTCAATGCCCCACCCAGCATGCACTTCCTGGGCTCCATCAACCTGCTGAACTACCAGCCCGCGGGTCAGGAGGCGCCGGATTCCATCCTGGGCGGCGGTCGCGGAGGCTCGGGCGGCGACCCGGTGACGGTGGACGATGCCCTGAAGGGTGTGCCTCGCCCGGCGCACAATGGTCGGGATGGTGAGGACGTGCAGCTGGCCCAGGGTCATGCCTATGCCACCCAGGCCCTAGGCACCGGCGGCAAGGGCAGCCCCATGCACCCCACCAAGGTGAGCCTGGATGTGGCCATCAAGACACCTCCCACAGCAAGGGACTTCAAGGACTTCAAACTGCTGAACGGCAGCTTCAACGGCAACGTGGCTGCTGGCGGCGGTGGTGGCGGTTTTGCCTCCCCTGGTTTGCCCGGTATGGCTCTTACGCATTCGCCAGACATCAAGGCAGACAACGACCCGGTGCCTTTGGGCCCCCCTTCTGTGGGCGGCATCAGTTTTGCTCCCGATCCCAAGCCGATCAGTTCCCCCTTGACCTCTCTGGATCACTTTATGATTGGTGGTTCCGGTGGTGGTGGGGCTGGTACCCATCCCTTCCTGACTCGCTTCCAAGATCCAAGCCAGACCATCCAAAGACCCAAGCCCCTGACCACCCCCATCTGGGTGCCAGGTGGGGCGGGTAGCAACGGTGGTGGTGCTCTTGGTTTCCGCGTTGGTGGGGACTTTGGCATGGGCCTGAACGCCAGTCTGGAAGCCCGAGGTGCGGATGGCTGGTGGTTTGATGGGGTGCAAAACGATACGGACCTGGTGGAGGTTCCAGATCCCAACTCCACCGGAACCATCCTGCAGCCTGTTGATCAACTGTTCAACATGCCGGCCCCCGGTGGTGGCGGTTCCGGTGGTTCCATCGTCCTGCAGGTGCTGGGGGAAGCCAATATCTCTGGCACCCTGGACAGCTCCGGTGGCAAGGGTGGGGTCACGGACAACAAGAACATCATGCTACCGGCCCAAGTTCGACTGCAGAGCGTCTCCATGGGTGGTGATGGTTCTCCTGGCTTCCTACGTCTGGAGCAATTGGTCATGCCTCAACCGCTGGACCTGGGCCCGAGCATTCCTGCCGCGGCCAGCGAAAACGTTGGTTTGCTTGAGGACACGGAGCCAGGTAATGCGGTGGTGCAATCCAAGTTCTACTCCACCCGTTTGGTCTTCCCACCGCTGTTCCTGCGGTACGAAATCCAAGCTGAAGTGGATGGCCAGTCTGTCCTCTTCAGTGATGATCCCAACGTGAGTCCCAACCTGGCTGACGCCAATGCTGACCTGCGCTTTCAGGTGCAGGGGGCACGGGTGAATTCCTCCAATGAACCGGATCTGACAAGCCTGGGAGCTTGGGGGGATCTGGTGAGCAATAAGGTTGGTGGTTCCGGCAACTTGAATCAGAGCAAGCCCACGGGCTTCCGCTTCCGCCTGACAGTGGATCGCAGCAGCGGTCGCAAGGTTGTGGTGAAGCAAGTCAAGGTGGTCTTCGATCCCAACGGCTAGTTTAGCTGGGGCTGGATGCCTTTAGATGGGGTGATGCAGGACCTTACCCATAGCATCGACTCGCCATCCGGCTTCAGGGCTCAGCTCATCTGGTTGGGCCCCGGTAAGCCAATGAGGCCAGGAATCCTGCGGGTTTCTGGCTCCGGCAAGATCCAGCAAATCGATTCCTGTGCCAGCGCAGCCGCCCCTGCCATTGCCCTCTTGCCCGGTCTGGTGAATGCCCATGTGCATCTGCAGATCCCCAGCCTAGCTCGCGCGGAACAGAGTTTTCGCCCCTGGATTGATGCGGTCATCGCTCAGCGTCAGCACCTGGGGGATGCTGATCATTCACAGCTTGGAGCCCTTGCCCTGCAGTCCTTGCTGCAGGACGGGGTGACGGCAGTGGGGGAAGTGGACTCCACCGGAATGTCTCCTGCCTTGCTCCGTGCCCTGCCTCTGGCGGGACGTTGCTACCAGGAGTTGCTTGGCTTTGATCTGGGCCAAACCGAAGCCCAAGAATTGCTGCAGCAACGCCAGCGCCCGGCGACGGACTTTTGCTCCCCTGGGCTTTCACCTCATGCTCCCTATTCGATTTCACCAGCCCTGCTTCGCGCCGCAACGGCAAGCGGTGCAGCGCTGACCATGCACGTGGCTGAAAGTCAGGAGGAGCAACGTTTCCTCATGCAAGGGGATGGGCCGCTGCGTGAATTGCTGGAGAGCCTGGGGCGTCTGCCAGCTGACTATCAAGCCATTGGCATGGGAGCTGTGCAATGGTTGGAGAGCCTGCAGGCCCTGTCACCCCGTTGCTTGCTGGTGCATGGCCAGCATTTGTCAGCCGGCGAGGAAGAATTGATCCGGCAGCGTCAGGCGCCTCTGGTCGTTTGTCCTGGCACCATCCGCTACTTTCAACGTCAACCACCTCCCGTGCCTCGCTGGCTTGCCGCCGGAATGACGGTTGCCTTGGGCACGGATTCTCTTGCCAGCAACACCCAGCTCTCTGTGCGCCATGAAATGCGTCTGGCACGAGAGATGTGGCCGGAACTGAGCCCCGCACAAATCTTGGATATGGCCACCAGGCAAGGGGGCGAGGCCTTGTCTCGCAGCGGCTTGGGCTCTTTGCAGTTGCGGCAGCGGGCGGATTTTCAATTGGTGCCGATCCCCGATGGAATGAAGCCAGAGGCCTTCTTGGACGCCTACACCCGTGCCGAATTGCCGCCTGGGGCCACCTATCTGGGTGGGGTCTGTGGCGAAGGAATAAAGCCACTCGTTGAGGAGCCCGGTTCTTCAACCTAGGATAGCCTCGCCAAATACCATGACTGCATCTTCTACAAATTCTCTGAGCCAACCCTTTCTGGATCTGCTGCAAAATGCTGATCGCTTCCTGTTGAGTGGGCACGAACATCCGGACGGCGATTGCATTGGTTCCCAAATTGGGCTCTACCACCTTTGCAAAGCCATGGGCAAGCAGGTTGAGATCCTCAATCCGGATCCGGTGGCTCGCAGCTTGGAGTTCATGCAAGAGGGAACTCCCATAGGTGATTTTAAAACCAGCCGCAGAATCCCTGAATTCGATGTGCTGATCTTGCTGGACTGTGCCGAATTGGGTCGCTTGTCCGAGCTGGGTCGTCAGCTTCGTGAGCGGCAGCCGCAGATTGCCGTGTTGGATCATCATGTGGGAAGCGAGTCGGGAGACGGCAGCATTGCCTATGTGGATAGTCGAGCGCCGGCCACAGGAGCTCTGGTCTACAACCTCTACGCAAAACTAGGTGTGAAGATTGAGCCGGTGGCTGCTGAAGGCCTGTTTGTATCTTTGGTCTCCGACACCGGCTGGTTTCGTTACTCCAATGCGGACGCAGGAGCATTTGCCATGGCCACGGACCTAGTGCGCCAGGGTGTGCAAGCCGACGTAATCTTCGATCGCTTGTTCCGTCAGAATGATTCGAGTTCGGTGCCGTTGCTGGCGGAATCGTTGGCGACTCAACAAGCTCGTTTTCAGCATCAATTCCTTTATGCCGTCATGGAAAAGGATTTGATGATGCGCAGTGGCAGAGCCGGCTTCGACACCGATCAGGTATTGGAGCCCATGCGCTCCGTGCAAGGGGTGCAAGTTGTTGGCATCTTCAAAGAATTGATTGACGGTCGAGTGAAGTTATCCCTGCGTTCATCCCACGATGTGGATGTGCAGGCCATCACCGCAGTGTTTGGTGGTGGCGGTCACAAAAAAGCAGCTGGTGCTACTATCCCAGGTCCCCTGACCCATGCCATTGCGGCGGTGGAAAGGGAAGTCGAAAAGGCCTTGGATCAGCAGCAAGACCGGGGCGAGCAGTAGGAGTCGCATTGAACAAACTGGCCCTGATTTCCGACATCCATAGCAACGTTGCGGCGTTGCAAGCGGTGTTCCAACGCATCGACCAGCTTGGCGTGCAGGAGGTTGCGTGCCTGGGCGATGTGGTTGGCTATGGTGCGGATCCGGCCGTCTGTGTTCGCATGGTCATGGAACGCTGCAAGTGGACCATCATGGGAAATCACGACTGGGGTTTGTTCAATTCGGTGAATGACTTCAACCCCTTGGCTCAGGAGGCTCTCCACTACACCCGCAAACATTTGCAGCCTAGCTTTTTTCGTCGTGGTCGCCGTCAGGTCTGGGAGTTCTTGCGTGATCTCCCCCAGAGCATGTTTGAGAATGGTTTTCTGTTCTACCATGGCTCACCCAGAGACCCCATCATGGAGTATGTCCTGCGCAGCGATCAGAACTTTGATCCAGAGAAGCTGCGGGACATTTTTGGCATGATTGATCGCCCGGCTTTTGTTGGTCACACGCACATTCCGGGCATGCACAAGTCGGACTTCAGCTTCACCACAGCTACTGACCAGCAACACAGCTTCGTTTTGGATGGACAACCCTGCATCGTCAACGTGGGGAGTGTGGGGCAGCCCCGAGATGGAGATCCCAGGGCCAGTTTTGCAGTGGTTTCATGGCCCACAGAGTGGCCGGCGGCGGGAAATGCCGAGGTGGAGTTTCACCGGGTGGAGTACGATATCCCTAGCACCCAAAGCAAGATTCTGGCGGCGGGTTTGCATCCTGCCCTGGCCGATCGTCTGGGAAAGGGCAAATGAGCGAAGCGAAAGTCTACCTGGTATTGAGCACGGCACCGGTGGATGAAGCACGAGCATTGGCGGATCAGCTGCTGCAGGAAGGTCTGGTGGCCTGCGTCAACCTTCTGGGGCCGATGACCTCGCGTTACCATTGGCAAGGCGAGATTCAGGAGGGACAGGAGATGCTGTTGCTGTTGAAGACCAGGTCGGATCTGCGTTTGCAACTGCGTCAGCGCCTGGCGGAATTGCACAGTTATGAGGTGCCGGAGATCTTGGAAATGGCAGTGGACTCCGGCCTGCCAGCCTACTTGGCCTGGGTTGCTGATTCCTGCCGTGCCGAGAAGGAGTCTTGATCAGCTCCGGGCCTGATGCAGCAATGGGTGCGGTTGCTGACAGTCAAAGCAGCCGGCGTTTGTTGCCCCTGGCATGCGGAATCGTTGCTGCGGTCCTGGCCTATTTTCTGGGAGGGTTTTTGACCTTTCCCGATCCTGAATTGGCGCATGCGGGGCGCATGACCTTGGCGGTGACGGTTCTCACCGGAACCTGTTGGCTGAGTCGTTGTCTGCCATTGGCTCCAGCCTCTCTGCTGCCCCTGGCTTTGTTCCCCTTGCTGGGGGTGCGCTCCATCACAGCGGTGGCGCCGGCTTATGCGGACCCGATCCTCTGGTTGTTTTTTGGTGGCTTTGTTCTGGCTATGGCCATTGAGCGCTGGGGCTTGCACCGTCGTCTGGCATTGCATGTCATCGCCTTCACCGGTCTGCGACCCCGGCGGCTGGTACTGGGTTTTTTGTTGGCTGGCCTGTTTCTCTCCATGTGGATCAGCAACACCGCAACCAGTCTGATGCTGTTGCCCATCGGCATGGCGCTGGTGGACTCGGTGAAGCAGACCGGAGTTCTGGATGCAAAGATGGCCAAGCGCTTTGGCATTGCCTTGATGCTGGCCATTGCCTATGGCTGTTCCATTGGCGGTATGGCTACGCCCATTGGCACGGCGCCAAACCTGCTGTTCTTGCGTAACTACCAAAGCTCCGTAGACCTGGACGTGGCGCCTTCCATTTCCTTTCTGCAATGGATCTATCACTTTGGCCCCATCGCCATTTTGTTCGGCTTGATCATCTGGGTCATGCTGGTCTTCGTATTGCACCGCCTGCCAAAAGGGGATCGTCGAGCAGGTGATGTGATTCAAGGGGAGTTGCGAGGATTGCCAAAATTCAGCGCTGCGGAAAAACGCCTTAGCTGCCTCTTCGCCTTGGCAGTCATGCTCTGGTTGACTCGTCGAGAGGTTGACTTGGGACAGCTTGGAGTCTTCCCCGGCTGGGAGGCGTGGTTTGGCTATACCCGGGGCTTTGTCGCCGATGGTTCAGTGGCCGTTCTGGTGGCCATTGCCGCCTTTCTGATTCCTTCGGCTGGACGCGGCAGTCCCGCCCTCATGGACTGGGAAACTGCCCGCAATCTGCCCTTCCCCATTCTGTTCTTGTTGGGTGGGGGCATTGCCATTGCCGCAGCCTTTTCGCACACCGGCTTGTCACAAGCCCTGGCCCAGGTGTTGGCCCCAGTCATGTCGGCTGTGCATCCCATGTTTGCCGTCGGTATCATCGTGTTGCTGATGACCTTTCTCACCGAAGTGACCAGCAACACTGCCACCACCGCCTTGATGCTCACGGTCCTGCCCGGGACCGCGGTGACGGCGGGTCTGGACCCCAGGTTGTTGATGATCCCTGCCACCATGGCAGCATCCTGTGCCTTCATGTTGCCCATCGCCACGCCCCCCAATGCGGTGGTTTTCTCCTCCGGCCGGGTGACCATGGGGCAGATGGCCAGGACGGGCCTGGCTCTCAACCTCCTCAGTGTCATCCTGTTGACCTTGGCTACCTGGCTGTGGCTGGTGCCAGGCCTGGAGATCATTCCCGACCAGGTGCCGGCCTGGTGGAAGAAATAGCGCCGCCAGTAGGGGGAGAATCGGCAGACTGCGGTAAAGCTCGACGCTTGCAGGGTCGATAGTTGGGATATTCCCTAATCCCCTTGGCATCGGCCCATCCGGCACCGCCATATCCCCCCTGAGGTTTCCATGTCTCTTACAGCTGTTGCCCTTGCTCTGTGTTGCTTCCAATCACCGCAGATCCCAAGCCCCAGTCCTGCAACCCATGAGGATGTCATTGAACTCAAGAATGGCGGCCAACTCACGGGCAAGATCATCAAGGAGACCAGCACCTACATCGAGATCCAGATGGACAAGAGTACGGTGGTGGGTTTCGAGAAGAAGAAGGTGGCGCAGATCACTCGTGCGGTGAGCGAACAGTCAGCACCGGTGGCCCTCCCCGAACTAGAGGAGCGTGACCAGTGGTACCTGCTGCATGACGGGGAAGGAAATGCAGTGGGTAAGATGCACGGCACGGTGGTAATCACCGAGGCTGGAGAAGTCCGGCTGGGGGAGGAGTGGGCATTTACCCATGAGAATGGTAAGACTGAGATTACGGTGTTGGAAGTTCTGGACCGTGAACTGCGACCCATCTCCTGCTTCTACCACGAACGAGGTTTGCAGGCCAAGAGTGATCGGTTGGGAAAAGAACGACTGGTCAGCGCCAAGGTGGAAGGGGGTCGTTTGCAGGTGGAGCGTCGCACCATGCAGGACCATGTGAAGAAGAACTATCCGTTCCGCAAGGGAATGAGCTTTCCTCTCTCGCACTTGGAGATCTTGCGGCAACGTCCCGAATTGGTGGAAGATGAATTTACCAAAACCTTGTTTGACCCCAAGAGCGAAGAATTCGTTCGCTATACGGTGACAGCTCGCAGCCGGAGAGAAGTGGAATGGGGTGGGCGTCCCATGCAGGTGAGAGAGATCACCACCAATACCCGGCATGGCAACAATGCGGAGTGGCTGGATGCTTCAGCGCAAACTCTGCGCCGAGAAGTCAATGGTCCGTCTTTGGTGGCAACTCCTGTGTCGGCCCAAGCAGTACCCAGGGATCACGCCCCAGCTCTGGTGGCGGATGCCGGTGAAAGCTTTGCCCTGTGGTTGCCCAATCCCAGCTGGAACAGGGTTTCCGTCAAAGAGGGTGAAGTCCACATCGCGGCTAAAGTCCAGTCAGCTTCGGCGGTGTTGATGCGCTTGGACCAACTGATTGAAGGCGAGGATTTGGAAATCGCCGCCGATGCCATGATGCGTTGGTTGCGCCTTACCTATGGCCAGGACATCAAGTTGCGCCGGCGTGAAAGGGTCATGCTGCGCCAGCAGGAAGCCATCCGCATGCTTACCATCCACACTGTGTCCCGACCGGGTGAGTCGGTGGACTACAGCAGCGAGTTGTTCGTGTTCCAAGTGGATGGTCAACTCATGGCGCTTTGTTGCACCTCTCCCAAGGAACGCTTTGCCGAGCTAGCCATGGACTTCCGTCGCATTGTGGATTCAGTCGAGATGCGCAAGTCGGACTTCGCCCCACCAGGGCATGAGAACTCCGGCAAGGCTCGCTAAGGATCGGCGAGGCCTAAGTCATCCCGCTTGCCTGATCAAACCAGCGCAGGCGTGCTGCCTTTAGCAAGTCCTCAGTGCCAACCCGATCGCGTCCATCCAGATCCGCCAGGCTGCGGGCGATACGCAGCAGGCGTACTCGAGCCCGACCTGAAAGCTGGTAGGTCTGGATGATCTGTTCCAGTTGCCTGAGTAGTCTTGCATCGGGCCGAACCGCCAGCTCCAGATCTTGTCCGTCCAAGCGGCCGTTGGGTTGACCCTGTCGCCGCTGCTGCCGATCCACTGCTTGCAGAATGCGCTCCTGTGTATTGCTGCTTGACCAGTGGGGGTCCGGCCCCTGATTCAGCTCCGCTGCTGGCAGGGCGGGGACCTCCACCTGCAGATCAATCCGGTCCAACAAGGGGCCGGAGATCTTGCGACCGTAGCGCATGCGCCCGCTGGGGGTGCAGGTGCAGGGGCGCACAGGATGGCCCAGGTAACCGCAGGGGCAGGGATTCATTGCCGCCACCAGCATGAAGTCTGCGGGCATGGTAACCGTGCGCATGGCTCGGCCAATGTGCACCCTTCGATCCTCCAGGGGTTGCCGCAGACCTTCCAGGACTTCGCGGCGGAATTCCGGCAGCTCATCCAGAAACAAGACACCATGCTGAGCCAAGGAAGCTTCGCCGGGTCGCGGCTGTGAACCTCCACCCAGCACGCTGGCTGTGCTGCTGGTGTGGTGGGGGCTGCGGAAGGGTCGTTGTAGATGGGTTTGCGCACTGGCAGTGAACACGGAGGTGTGCACTTTCAGGATTTCCAGGGCTTCACTTTGGCTTGGTGGTGGCAAGACTCCTGGTAGGCGGCGCAGCAATGCACTCTTGCCCGAGCCTGGTGGTCCCACCAGGAGCAAGTTGTGTTGTCCGGCTGCGGCGACCTGCAGAGCAGTCTTGGCAGTGACATGGCCGCGGATGTCTTGCAGATCCAGCTTGTGGCTTGGGCTCTGGAATTGCCTGGCCTTGGTCGGTTGCAGGCTGAGTTCATCACGCAGCCAAAGAAGGGCCTGGCGCAAGTTGCTGGCCGCATACACCTGGATACCAGGCACCAATGCCGCCAGGCCTGCGTTTTGGGGGCTGGTGAGCAGGCGTGTTTGTCCCCGTTGCCGGGCGGTGATGGCCATGGCTACCACCCCTGGGCTTGGCAGGATGTCGCCTTGCAGTGAAACCTCACCGGTGGCCAGCAAGTCCATGCTTGTTTGATACTGCCCAGCTGCGGCCGCCAGAGCCAGGGCCATGGGCAGGTCGAAGCCACTGCCTCCTTTGGGTAGGTTGGCCGGCAGGAAGTTCATGGTGGGGCAACCTCGCGGTGCCGGCAGGCCCTGGGAGCGGAAGGCCGCCAAGATCCGGTGGTAGGCTTCGCGAATTCCCTTGTCCACCAGACCAAGGATGCGCGGTGCTTCTGACTCCCCGGCCATGACTTCGATGGTAACGGGGATTGCATCCACACCGACCATCGCTGCACTGCTCACGGTGACTGGTTTGTGCTGTGCCATTGCTTTGCCTTGGCTGTGCCCAGGCATGGTCCATGGTTACTCCCCAGAGTATCAGCTAGCGGCAGCAGCTTGCGGCGAGGCGCCAGCGGGTTAGGCTCAAACCTGTGCAGATACTGGAGCTGGCAACGATATTGGGAACCGATGACCTGAATGGTCGGGAGCAACTACGTTGCCTGTCCTGTCGTCGCCGCCTGGTCACCGTGCACTATGCCGCCAACAGCTTGCAGCCCGACGTGCCAGCGACCTTGACGGTGACTCTGCCCGCCGAAGACCTACGGGATTGCCAGAAGTCCTCCGCTGGTCTGGTGCTGACTTGCAGTTGTGCCGCCCGCTCGACGTTCTTCCTGCTATAGGACTAGAGCAAGTGTTCGGCTAGCCAATGCTCTGAGCCAACATATGGTTGGCGCATCCTTAACCCCCTCCATTTTTCTGCGCCCCATTCCCCTAGGTACCGTTGCCATTGCCTTCCACAGGCATGGTAATCCCGGCATGTGGGAGCTGTTGCTGCATGGAGTGTCCGCAATACCGCAATTCCACTACCCGGGAATATATATTTTTACTGATATATATCTGGGCATGGAAAGCAGAAAAGTAGTATTCTTCAAGGGTAGCACCGGCAAGTCGCCAGTTTCCAAGTGGCTCAGAACCATGCCGGAGAAGGCTCTCGATCTCTTTGGCCAGCGAATCCAACGGATGAAAGAACTTGGCAAAGGCGACGATCGCCCACGGTCGGCATACCTACAAGAAGGCATCTATGAGTTTCGCTTCAAGTACAGCAGCACCAACTACCGCGCCTTATTTTTCTTCCATGGCAAGACCCTTGTGGTGGTCACGAACGGTTTCGTCAAGGACACCGCAAAAGTGCCGGAAGCCGAGATTCAAAGAGCCAAAATCCGTCGCAGCCAGTTCCTGGCGGCACCTGGCGAGCATACCTGCACAATTTAAAGGGAGCAGCAGCAATGCCCACTAGGACTAATACCAAGAAGACAAGCGACGCCAGCGAGATCGTGGCCAGGTTGGCTGGTGACCGGCTTCGGCATGAAGCTGGTATGGAGGAGGCTCGGTTGATTGCCGATGCCGCAGAGGCAATCTACAACGCTCGAAAAAAAGCCAGGCTCACCCAGGCAGAACTAGCGAAGATGGTCGGCATATCACAGCCTGCCATCTCTGCCATCGAAGACGGTGACACCAAAGGGAGGTCCATTGCCTCCCTGGCCAAGGTCGCCTTGGCCCTGGGCATCAGCATCAAGCTCTCCATCAACCCCAAGCGGCGCAAGGTACGGCGCAAGGTGCAGAGAGCTAAATCACCTACTCGCTAGCCCGAGTAGCTTTCAGCACCGCACCAATGCCGGCGCGGGAGCAGGGGTGGAAGCTGGGGATGCGAGTGAGTCCTTCCTTTTTCTCCTGCCGCAAAAGGTCCGGGCCGAACACCAGGATGGAGATGTTGGGGTCTACCCGGCGCAGGGAATGGGAGATCTGCATGGCCAGGCCGGGGGAGACGTCGGGCCCAATGATCAGGAATCGGTGGCCGCCGCTGCGGAAGAAGGCCTCCTGGGCATCCTGCACTGAGCCCACCAGATCAATGCGGCTATCTTCGGCCTTCAAGGCATCACATAGCCCTTGCAGGCTCTTGCCATCCTCCGCCACCAGCAGGTAATCCGCATTCTTTTCCATCTATGCAATAGATCGGCAGTTGGCTGGGTTCATGTCCAGAACTTCTAAACTGCGGTTGCCATGGAGTGTTTGCATCCCTGCCTTGTTACGCTGCATGCAAAGGGCGCTAATTTCATGGGAACCCTGCAATGACTGAATCGTCGCAGGCCGACCTATTCTTGCCGATTCAAGATTTCTCCTCAGGGGTACTCGATGCGAAGGTTGCTAGCTGGCCATAAGGCCTTGTTTGTTCTGTTCCTTCTTCTGACCGCTAGCTTCACCACCATGCTGCTGGACTCACTGCAGCAGGGCGAAGACCTGCTCATCCAGCGCAAGTACAAGGCAGCGGTGACGCAGCTGGAAGTTGCCTTGAAGGAGAGCAAGGAAGAGGACCGGGACCGGGTGCTCTTGTTGCTGGGGCGGGCCCGTTGGCTGGCGGGCGATGTACCTGGGGCGGTGCAGGCCTATCAGAGCCTGGTGCAGCAAAACCCCAACTCCGGGCTGCGCCGCAAGGCACGCTTCCAACAAGCCGAAGCCCTGGCGTCTGCCGGGCGCTACCGGGATGCGGCACCCATCTACCGCGAGGAAATCCAGCAGCTAGTAGGGCTTGAGCGCAAGGAAGAGATCGCCAAGACCTATCTGGCCCTGGCGCAAAAGGCTCTGGGCACCAGCAAACCCGACGCCAGTCCAGACCATGAACGGGCGGTGACCTTCTTTGATCTGGCCCTGGATCTGGGGCTTTCCCCTGACAAGGCGCGCGCCGTGCGCTTGCAGGCGGCGGATGCGCGGCTGCAACAGAAGAAGTCTGCGGATGCGGTGCAGCGCTTTGATGCCTTGGTCAAAGACCTGACGGTGGAGCAGGGCAAGCTGCGCGCCATGTTGGGTCTGGGCCGCGCCCGCTCCATGGCAGGCAACCGAGCCGGCGCCCGCAGCATCCTGCGGGAACTCATGGCCCAGGCCAAGGACAGTCCGCAAGCAGCGGATGCAGCCTATGAAATCGCCTTGAGCTATGGTGTGCCCTATCCCCAGCCGGCGGAGTTGGATCGCGCCGTGGCCGCCTTGCATGATCTGGCTGCCAAATACCCGGAACACAAGAAGGCAGGACTGGTGGATTTCCTGCAGGCCCAGTGTTACCAGAATGTGGGGCGGAGCGAAGATGCCCTGCGTTCCCTGCGTGCCTTCCTGCAGTCGGATCTGGCAAGCCAGCAGTCGGAACAGGCCCAGGCCCGTGCCATGGTGGGGAATGTCCTGGCCCAACAGGGCAAGCTGCCTGAAGCCATCCAAGCCTGGAAGGACTATCTGGCAGCGCACCCGGCCCACGGTCAGTGGGAGCAGGTGCAGCGTTCCATCGTCGATGTGGAGTACCGCATGGCCTACAACGCCTTTGCTGCCGGCGCAGAAGAGGACGGAGAGGAGGGAGAAGACGGAGAAGACGGAGAGGACGGAGAAGACGGAGAAGAAAACAAGGAGTTCGCCAAAGCCAGGGCCTTGTTTAGCAAGTTCAGTCAGGACTACCCCATTGATGTGCGCAACCCGCGCATCCAGATGTTCATGGGGGACATGTTCTTCAGCGAGAAGAATTACGACCTGGCTCTGCGAGAATACGAACGCTGCGTCAGCAAGTATCCGCAAAAAGAAGCCTCGTCCCGGGCGCAATTCCGCATCGGCGAGATCTTCGAAAGCAAAACCTTCAACTACATGAAAGCCCTACAGGCATACAAGAAAGTGACCTGGGGCGCCTGGGCCAACCATGCCCGACAGCGCATACAGCAACTGGAGCGCAAGCACTTGGCCTTGTTCACCAAACGCAGCTATCGCAGTGGTGAGCCGGCAACCTTCGCCCTGACTTCGCGCAACATGGAAAAGGTGCGGGTGCGGGTGTTCAAGCTGGACATGGAAACCTATTTCCGCGCCACCCACGCCCATCAGGGTGTGGAGCGTTTGGATATTGAAGTGATCGAGCCGGACAAGGTGTTCGAGAGTCCGGTGCCGGAATACAAGAAGTACCAGCAGACCGAACGGCAGGTGGACATCGGTTTTCAGGAGCCCGGTGCCTATGTGGTGAAGGTGGATGATCAGGAGTTGGAAGCCACCACCATGGTGATGATTTCCGATGTGGGATTGATCGCCAAAAGCTCCAGGCATGAGTTCTTTGTCTTCACCCAGAACCTGAAAGAGCAGCGCGTGGAAAGCGGCGTCAAAGTGGTGTTGTCCGACGGTCAGAAGGTCCTGGCGGAAGGCGCCACCGACGCGGACGGCGTCTGGCGCTATAAGGGCAAGGAGTTGCAGAACACCCAGCAACTGCGGGTCTTTGCGGTGAATGGCGCCGGCTCCGGCGCCAGCAGTCTGGACCTGTCGGGCATGGGCTATTCCCCGGGCCTCACTCCCAAGTGCTACCTGTTCACCGAGCGGCCGGTGTACCAACCGGGCCAGATGGTGCACATCAAGGGCATCCTGCGCGAGGTGAAGGATGGCCTCTACCAGTTGCCGCAGTACAAGGACTACCGCCTGCAGGTGCTCAGCTCTTCCGGGCGTTTGTTGCTGCAGCGCCCGGTGACCTTCACCGACTTTGGCAGCTTTGCCGCCGACCTGGCATTGCCGGAGCAGGCGGAACTGGGGCAGTGGCGCATCCAGGTGGATCGAGGTGTGGCAGGCAGTACTGGCTTTGCCGGCAGTTTTGAAGTGGCCCGTTACCAGCGGCCCCGCTTGCAACTCAGTGCCAAGAGCGAGAGTACGGTGGTCTACCAGGGAGAGCAGATCAAAGGCCGCTTCAAGCTGCAGTACTTCTTCGGCGAACCAGCCATTGGCAAGACCCTCACCTATGAGCTGCGTTTGCCTGACGGCGGTCTGCTGCAGCGCCAGGGAGTGACCAATGCCCTGGGCGAGGTGGAGTTCGAATTCAGTAGCAAGGAGTTCGCGGAAGAAGCCATGGCCCTTATCCAGGTGCGCATGGCGGAGGAGAATGTGCAGGCCAGCTTGTACGTGCCGGTGGTCACCACCGAGTTTGTGCCCAGCCTGTCGTTGCTGCGTGCGGTGTACGTGGTGGGGGAGCCCTTCGAAGTGACCGTGGAGATCAAGGATCGCAGCGGTAAAGAGCTGGGGCGCAAGGGCAGCCTGACCCTGCTGCGCCGGGAAAACCGTCGCGGTGCCATCACCGAAGTGGAGGTGGCTAGCGAGGAATTCCAGACCGATGCCCAGACCGGCAAGACCAAGCTGAGCCTTAAAGCCGACAAGGGTGGCGACTATGTGCTGCGGGCCCAGGCCACCGATCGTTTTGGCACGCTGGTGAGCGCGCAGACCCAGCTGACTATTTCCGGTGATGACGACCAGATCAAGCTGCGCCTGTTGAGTGATCGGCAAAGCTACAAGGTGGGGGAGACCCTGCAGGTTCAGGTGTTGAACCGGGCCGGCGAAGCCCTGGTGCTGCGTACGGTGCAGGGCGATGGCATCCTGAGCTATAGCACCCAGGTCCTGCCCCAGGGCGAGTCAGTCATGGAGTTGGAATTGCAAAGCATGCATGCGCCCAACTTTGCCTTGGCCCTGTCCATGATGGATGGGGAACAGCTGCGCCTGGCGGAGCGAGCCTTCCAGGTGGGTCGGGACTTGCAGATCAGCTTGAAGCCGCAAAAGGACGTGGCGCAACCAGGCGAAGAGCTGGTGGTGGATGTGGAAGTGAAGGACCCCAAGGGCCTGCCGGTGCAGACCGAGTTGGCCTTTGCCTTGGTGGATGAGGCGCTGCTGTTCCAGTACCCGGATGGCTTGCCGAAGATGGGCACCTTCTTCTTCGGCCAACAACGGGAGACGGCGTTTCGTACCGTGTCCTCTTGCACCTGGTCCTATGCAGGGGTCGCGCGAGCCATGTCGGAAGCCTTGCTGGCGGAAGATGGACGGCGACGGGAGTTGGATGAAGCAATGAGACATGTCAATCCCCCGCGGCTTGTCTTCCCGGACCCAAGTGTAGGGTTTGACGCCTTTATACCGCCTGATGTTGGTGCGTTGCCTACAGACTCTCGTGCCATCAATGGTGGCGGTGGCCATGGAGGTCAGTACCGAGGCCCAGCGGATGTCATGCCATCCAACCAATCGCAAGGGGCAGGGAATGTGCTTCGCTCCCAGTCTGCGGAAAAATTTGCCCCTCCCGGATTCGATGTCTTCACCGTGGGGGGAAGAGTGGATGTGAATGGTCATGGTTTGGCTACCGGATGGAATACTTCCTTGGACGATGGGGATTTCTTGGGAATGCGAAACCGGCGTGGAGCCATAGCTCTACCTCTCCTCACGGACTTTCAAGTATTGAGCGATGCTCAAGACCCCGCCGCTCCTCTCAACCTTACCCGCACCGACTTTAGCGAAACCGGGGCCTGGCTCTCTGCCCTGGTCACCGACAAGCAGGGTAAGGCTAGCATCAAGTTGCCTCTGCCCCACAGCACCACGGCCTGGAGTTTGGTTGGTCGCGGCGTCACCATGGATACCTATGTGGGGGAAGGCAAAGCCAGCTTGCGCACCCGCAAGGACCTACAGGTTTCCCTCTTGGCGCCGGTCACCTTGACCCAGGGGGATCAGGTGCAGGTGGGTGCCACGGTGCACAACCTGCAGGATGATGATCTGACAGTTGCGCTAGCCTTGGCCATCAAGCAAGGCGATGCGGAGAAACAAGAAGAACTGCAACTCAAACTGGCTGGCCATACCGAAGGCCAGCATGCCTTCACCTTGAAGGCCGACGCCGAGGGTGTGCTGCAACTGGAACTCAGCGCCAGTGCTGGTGATTTGCAGGACGCCATGACCCATGCCATTCCCCTGTTGCCCTTCGGCATGGAATACCGGGACGGCCGCTCCGGCATGTGCAGCGAGTCCACTCGTTTCACCCTCTCCCTGCCAACCGGCAAGGAGTATGGCAACCTGTCACTCAACCTGCACCTGGGCACTGACCTGGGTCGGGGCCTGTTGGCGGCGGCCCTGGGTCAGGGTTACCGCCCGCAGAACTGCTACCAGGTGGATCGCACCCACATGTCCCTGGCCAGTCGCGGCATTGCCAGCCTGTTGGTGTTATCCAGCATGGAGCAGCGCGCCAACAGCACGCCGGCGGACGCGGCGCGCCTGCGCGGTCTAGCTGCCGCCTGCCTGTCCCGCTTGATTGCCAGCCAGAGCACGGATGGTGGCATGTCCTGGATCGGGAGCAAGGGCTCCGACCTGAAGACCACCGCCCAGGCCCTGTTGTTCCTGGGCATGGCCCAGGCCTACGGCATGACCACGGCATCGGCGCCGGCACAGCGGGCAGCGGATTGGTTGCTGCAGAACATGGCCCGTGCTTCGGTCTCTGATCGTTGCCTGGCCGCTTGGGCCTTGGCCAGCCTGCGCCAGGATCGCCTGGACTTTGGCGTCCTCAATGGCCTGCATCGGGGTCGGGCCAGCATGGACCTGCATGGCATGGCCAGCCTGGCCTTGGCCTGGCAGGCCCAGGGTCGGACCCAGCAGGCAGAGGAAGTCTTGAATCTGCTGCGCCCCAAGTTGCAGTTGCAGGGCAAGCAGAACGCCTTGCAGATCGTCGCCGTCGGTCGGGCCGCTGCTGCCTTGTTGCAAGCCAACCCCCGTGATGCCGAGGCACTGAAGGCCTTGACCTGGTTGCGGGCGCAGCGCATGGGAGTGAGTTGGGGCATGCCGGAAGCAACTGCTGGGGCCCTGCGCGCCTTGGTGGCGGCGGGTGGCGAGGACGGTGCTGCCGGTCAGGTGACCGACGTCAAGGTGCTGGTGAATGGCAAGCCCATTGCCATGGCAGAAGACGCTGAGGCACAGCAGATCCTGCAGGTGCCTGCAGACATATTGAAGGCACAGGACAACCAGGTGCAGATCCAGGTGAAGGGTCGCGGGCAAGTGCATTACGCTGCCTCCCTGTTGGGTTTTGCGCAGGGTTTCCGCAAGGAAGACCGGCGCCAGGATCTGGTGCAAGTGCGTCGTCTGTATCTGCCTGCCTACCTGCGCCACAATGGCAAGCCCTTCCACCCTGGCTTTGGCGTGGTGCAGGGCCGCAACATCAAGCGCTTCCAGAATTACATGAGCAAGTTGGCGGTGGGCCAGTCCGGCCGAGTGGAGTTGCGCTTCTGGGTGCAGGAGCGTTACCGTTCCTTGATCACGCCGCTGGTGGTGGAGGAGCCCATCCCTGCTGGTTGCTCAGTGTCGCGAGATTCGGTGCGCGGCAACTTTGATCACCTGGTGATGGAGCCGGATCGCATGACCTTCTACTTCCGCGAAGGAGTGACCTCAGCCAGTATCAACTATGACATGCAGGCGCGCTTCGCCGGTGAGTATCGGGCTCTGCCCACCAGGATCTATGGTGCCCTGCGTCCGGACCTCCTGGCCCATGGACCGGAGAAGGCCTTCAAGGTCCTGCCCCGGGGTTCGGAGGAGAAGGACGCCTATCGATTGTCTCCGGATGAATTGTATCACCTGGGCAAGATGCACTTCGAAGCCGGTGACCTGGTTGGCGCTGGCACCCACCTGGACAAGTTGTTGCAGGAATGGCAGCAGCGGGAGTTCTACCTGCGGGAACGCACCTTCAAGGAGGTGGCGCGGATGATGCTGTTCATCTCCATCGCCCGCAAGGATGACAAGGGCACGGTGCAGTACTTCGAAAAGTTGAAGGATCAGTACCAGGATCTGGTGATTCCCTTCGACAAGATTGTGGCGGTGGCCAATGCCTACCTGGCCCTGGGCGAGTTTGAGCAGGGGGTGATGGTGTTCCGGGCCACGGCGGAATCCTCCTTCCTGAAAGAAGCGGCGGTGGCGCAGACCTTGGAGAGCCTGGGTGAGTTTCAGAACTCAGCGGCCTTCCTGCGGCAATTGCTGCTGAACTACCCGGACCTGAACATCATTCGCCAGAGTCTCTATGGCATTGGCCAGCAGTTGGCGGCCAAGGCTGCCAGCATTCGGCCCGGCACCCCGGTGGACGAAAAGGTGGGGCGACCAGTGGCTTTGCGGGCAATGGCAGAACAGATCTTCCGTGAGTTCCTGATCCTCTACCCAGAGGATCCCCTGGCCCAAGAAGTGTCTTTTGCCTGGGCCACCACCTGCCTGGAGGGCGATGGCCTGGACCGGGCTCTGGCCGTGGCGCAGGCGGCGCTGGAACGCTACCAGGACTCCAGCTTTGCCGATGAGTTGCTCTACACCGTAGGCTATGCCCAGTTTGCCAAGGGCGAACATGAAGCGGCTTTTGTAACCTTGAAGCGAGTGGCAGAGGAAGAGTTCGTCAACGCCAAAGGCAAACGCTGCGCTAGCGAAAATCGCCAGCACGCCATCTACCTGCAGGGACAGATCCATCACGCCCGGGGCGAGCCGGCCCTGGCCTTGGCAGCCTACGACAAGGTGTTGAAGGATTTCTCCGATGCCCAGGAAGCCTCGGACTACTTCCGGCGCAAGAGCTTGGGCTTGCCAGAAGTGACCACTTCGCCGCTGCAAGAGAAAGTGGAGCTGAAGCTCACCTACCGCAATGTGAAGTCTGCACAGGTGAAGGTCTACCGGGTGGACTTGATGCGTTTGTATATCCTGCACAAATCCCTGAACAACATCCGCGGCGTGCAACTGCATGGCATTCGACCTTTTGCCGAATTGCAACTGGAGTTGGGGGATGGTCGCGACTACGGCAAAAAAACCAGGGCCTTGGATCTGGATCTGCCCCAGGCCGGTGCCTATCTGGTGGTGGTGCAGGGCGAAGACCAGTTGGCCACCGGCATGTTGTTGCGCAGTGACCTGACCATCGAAGCGCAGGAATCCTATGACGTGGGTCGGGTGCGGGTGCACGTGAAAGGCGCCGATGGATATCTGGCGGATGCCCATGTCAAGGTTGTGGGCTCTGGTGACAAGAGCTTCCGCAGTGGCGACACGGATCTGCGCGGCATCTATGCAGCGGACAGTCTGGTGGGGGAGGCGACGGTGATCGTCAAGAAGGCGGACCAGTATGCCTTCTTCCGCGGCAAGGGTGTGCACCAACCGGCGCGTTACCGGCCGCAACCCAAACCCCAGGTCAGCCCAGGCAAGCGGCCCGGACGCAAGGAGGGCAAGGACTTTGATGCCCTGTTGAACAACAAGGCGGGCAATACCCTCAATCGCCAGAATCAACAGCAGTGGCTACAAAGAGAAGTGCTGCAGAAGAAGCAGAAGGGCGTGGAGGTCTACCGCACCAAATAGCTTTGACCTGCTACCACTGGGTGTGGAAGAACTTGCCTGCCGGCTGGTCCACCCGCTCATAGGTGTGGGCGCCAAAGAAGTCTCTTTGCGCCTGGGTCAGGTTCTGCGGTAGTTGGGCCCGGCGGTAGCTGTCGAAGTACGACAGGCTGCCGCCCATTGAAAGCATGGGGATGCCGTGCTCGGCGCCCAGGCCTACGACCTGGCGCCAGGCTTGTTGGTTCTGCAGCAGGAAGCCGCCCAGTTCTTCGTCCAGCAAGAGGTTGGGCAAGTCCGGGTTGCGGCCATAGGCTTCCTTGATGCGATCCAGGAAGCGGGCACGGATGATGCAGCCACCCTTCCAGATGCGGGAGATCTTGGAGAGGTTCAGGTCCCAGCCTTCTTCCATGCTGGCCTGGCGCAGCAGGTCCATGCCCTGGGCATAAGAACAGATCTTCGCAGCATAGAGCGCGTCATGCACCGCCTGCACCAGCTCCGGCGTCTGCGGGATGCGGCTTTGGCGTCTCGGCAGCACGTTGGCAGCGGCCACCCGTTCTTCCTTGCGCGACGACAGGCCACGGGCTTCCACTGCTGCGTGGATGGTGGGCAAAGGCACTCCGTATTGCAGCGCCATTTCACTGGTCCAACGACCGGTGCCTTTTTGTCCTGCCTTGTCCAGGATCACATCCACCATGGGCTTGCCAGTTTGATCGTCGGTCTTTTGCAGGATCTCACCGGTGATTTCGATGAGGAAGGATTCCAGCGGGCCCTTGTTCCACTGCTGGAAGATGGCAGCAAGCTCCTTGGCGCTCATGCCCATGCCAGTGTGCATCAGGTCGTAGACCTCGGCGATCAACTGCATGTCACCGTATTCAATGCCGTTGTGCACCATCTTCACGAAGTGGCCGGCGGCACCGGGGCCGATGTAGGTGACGCAGGGACCGTCGTCCACCTGGGCGGCGATGGTGGTGAGGATGGGCTTCAAGGCCTGGTAGGCGTCCTTGGCTCCGCCGGGCATGAGGCTGGGGCCGTTGAGTGCGCCTTCTTCGCCACCGGACACACCCATACCGACGAAGTGAATGCCGGTGGTTTGCATCTCCTTGCTGCGCCGGGCCGTGTCATGGGGGTGGGAGTTGCCGCCGTCGATGATCATGTCCCCAGGGGAGAGCAGGGGTAGCAGTTGCTCGATGGTGGCTTGCACCGGCGCACCGGCCTTGACCATCAACAGGATGCGCCGCGGACTTTGCAACTGGCCTACCAGATCTTCAAGGGTACGGCAGGCGGTGATGGGTTCATCCTTGACGCCAGCCATGAAGCTCTCGGTCTTGCCCCAGCTTCGGTTGTAGACAGCGATGGGAAAGGGTCGGCGGGCAATGTTCAGTGCCAGGTTCTGGCCCATGACCGCCAGTCCCACCAGACCAATGTGTGAAGCAGCTTGCGTGCTCAAATTATCAGGCCCCCTGTTGATGTTGCGAAGGCCTGATTGTGCCCAGCGAGCTAGTGATTGCTAGTGGTTGCTCGAACTTCCCTGCTGCCGTCGCTCTGCGTTCCACTTGGCCCAGAGCTTGGCGTCGGCTCCCGGATCATCACCGGTGAGTTCTCGTAGGGCTTCCCGGAACACTGGCACGATGCGCGGGTTGCTCTGCACCGACAAAACCTTCACATCCAGCACCACGCCACTCTGCACTACGCCCACCTGCGGGTTGGCGATGACGGATCCCTGGGCAATCTCCGGGTCAAAGTCACGGATGTAGGCTTGCAGGCTGGTCACCACCATGTTGGCGCGGGTGGAGCCGTCGCCGCCGCCACCGGCTGGCGGGTGGAAGATATTGGCGCTGGGGCCTGCCGCCACCAGGGCATCCACTGCTGCTGGGTCCCGGAGGTGGGCAAAGGTCTTGGCGGTGCGGATGCGATAATCAGGATTCTGATGCAACAAGACCGGTGTCAGGTAGAGCACTGCCGCTTGAGTCTTGCCGCTGTCCAGGGTGAGTTGCATGGCTTCTTTGCGTACCTGGGGGTGCCGATCCAGGATGGCGCTGCGGAAGATAAAGCGGCCATTGCTATCGCCTACCTTGTCAGGGCTTGCCGGCTCTGGGCTGGGTCGTTGGGCCAGTGCGCGGATGGCAGCGACCCGTTGGATGGCTTCGCGACCTTTCCTGGCTTCCTTCTTGATCACCTTGTCAGCTTCAGGAACCTGGGCCATGAGAGTGGCCACGGTAGCCAATTGGGAGGGGTAGGCCTTGTTCTTCAAGTGTCGCAGCAGGGCTGGGACTTTTTTTTCCGCTGCTGCCCGGCGCCATTTCTTTTTCAGCACCTGTGGTTCCAGTTCGCGCATGAAGTTCTGGATGCCAGGGCGCAGGCTCGGTCGGGTCAGGGAGCGTTCCATGGCAACGCTCAGGTACAGCCACATCTCTTGGTGCAAACCGTAGCGCCGGGCTGTCTTGGCCAATTCCAACAGGCCGTAGCCCTGGCCGCCGTTGTTCATGGCCAGACGATCCAGCTCAGCCCGCAGTTCCGCATCGCTGCGGATGCGCAACACTTCGGCCTTTGGCACCCGGACGATTCCGTCCACGGTGTGAACCTCCACCCGCCCGCGCAGTTCTTTGGTCTTACCTACCAGGCAACGCCCGTCCTTCAGTCGGACTTCATCGGCCAGGGCGGTGGGCAGGAAGCTGAGGGCCAGGATGGCGGCAAGGCTGGGAATCGGGAAAAGGTGGCGAATGGCTTGCATCTTAGCTCTCCTGGCAAGGTCTTTGCTGCTGCTTGGGGCGACAGAACAGGTTAGCATCCCCACAACAGGAGATGCTTCCGTTCTGGTTGCAAGACTTGTTCCAGGGCTGTGAGACCTGCCTGATCTTCCCTTTTTCCCTTATCCAGATTCCAGATGCATACACCAAGGCTAACTGTTCCGGCTTCAATCATGGCTCCTATGTTGAGCCTAAGCCTGTTGGTTGCAGGGCTTTCAGCGCAAGAAGCAAGCGCGCCCGTGCAGCAGTTGATCGAGAAATTGCAGGCTCGGGAAGCCAGCTTGAAGAGTCTGAGTCTGGAAATGAGCACGGTGGGTGCCTACCCGGACAAGACCAAGGTCAGCACCCAGGGTCGTCTGCGTGTCCTCGGAAAGACACACTTCCACATCCTGGTGCATGCGGAGATGGAGAGCATGGGAGGTAGCCAGGTGGAAACGGTGGTGACTCCCGAGGGGGTCTGGACCGGAGAAAAAGGACCCTTGGGTGAGGTCTACTTGAAGATGGAGTCGGCCACCATGCATAAGCTCAAGGAAGCAGTGCAGGCTTTGGGGCGGCAGGAGGAGTTTCCTGGTTCCATGGCCCGGGCGGAAGCGCCCTTGGGTAGTGGTATGTTGCAGGCTCTGCAAGCACAGTTTGATCTGCAGGTGCAAGAACAAGTCAAACCAGTGGGCAGCGAACCCTTCCCCAAGACCGAGTGCATTGTCATCAAGGGCAAGGCGCGGGCCAAGGCAGAGGACTTTGGTGGCGGCGGAGCCACGGCCGCAGCGGAAGTAGAAATCATGCTGCGCGCCGGCGACTTCATTCCCATCTCCATGCTGCAGTTCAACAGCTTGGGCGAGGAAATGCTGCGTCTTACCATCAGCAAATTGAAGTTGGACATTGGCCTGGACGAGGCATCTTTCAAGTTGAACAAGCCCGAAAGCGTGCCCTTCAAAGATGTCATGAGCCATCCTCCTTCACAGTTGCAGATCCAACAGATCCTGCACGACTATGCTGAGTTGCAGCGGGCCGAGAAGGAGAAGGAGAAGGAGAAGGAGAAGGACGAAGAGCAAGAAGAGGAGTCCGAGCCGGGAGAAAATGCCAAGTCGGCGGAAGAGGGGAGCAAATAAGAGGAGGTTTTTCTCCCTGGTGGCATTGCGAAATTGCCACATCCTCACTGTCATGGTCGGATCCAAGCCAGCTTTCATATGATGGGAAATGGCTCGCAGCTGTGTTAAGCTGCTGCCCGAACAGGGGGCCGGATCACTGAGGGAACCAATCAAAACAAAGCGAATCGCTAGCCTTATAGCCAGTTGTGGATACCAGTCAGAAGTGGAAGGAGCCTAAACTGTGAGTTCGCTTGCCTTGACTGTTGGTGTCGCCCGCCGCAGCCTGCTGCTAGTTTGCCTTGCGCTACTTGCATGTGGCAAAAGCTCCCACCACGCCCCGGTGTCGCCCCTCGATACCATTGCACCGCTGGTGATTGCTGGCCCCTATTTGACGGTCAGTCCCAACCCATCGGCACCTCCGGTAGGTGTCAAGGTAGTTGTCGCCTGAAATGTATTCATCATGCTGCCTCCGCAGCTGCATGATGGGTGTTCGGGTTGAGCCTGACAGTTTCGATGCGCGACCAATCCCGCACGTTTCCTGACCAGCGCTCTGGATTTCGTGCACGGGCTTTTTCATACACTTCCCGGCGTTTTGCCAGGATGACAATGTCTTCCCCCGCATGGCGTTGAGCAGGGGTTACAAACTTGATGCCGCTATGCCGATGCTCGTGCCGATACCACTGGACAAACGCCACCAGCCAGGTCCTCGCATGCTCCAACGATTCAAATGGTCGGGCAGGATACTCTGGACGGTATTTGGCTGTTTTGAAGAGGGACTCTGAGTAGGGATTGTCGTCACAGACACCAGGCCGGCTAAATGAAGCCATGACGCCGAGTTCTTCAAGCTTTGCCAGCATAGTGCTGCCCTTCATTGGACCACCGTTATCGGAGTGAAGAGCCAAGCTGTCAGGATCCACTCCCTGCGCATCACAAGCCGATTGGATCAAGGCTGCCGCCAATACCTGGCATTCTTCCTCATAGATGGCTTCGCCCATGATGTCTCGGCTGAAGACATCGATGATCGTGTACAGGTAGTAAAACTTCCCGCGGATCGGGCCAGGCAAGTAACTGATGTCCCAGCTCCATACTTGGTTGGGTGCTGTTGCCACCAGTTCGCGGGGATGGTGATGTGTTGCTGGCTTGGCAGCAGCGCGATGCTTGAGCTGCTTTTCCTCGCGCAAGATTCGATACATCGTGGATTCAGATGCCAGATAGATTCCTTGATCGGCCAGCCTCGGCACGATCTGACTGGGAGAAAGGTCGCGATACTCTGGAGAGTTGAGGATTTGCAGGATCATACTTCGCTCAGCAGAGCTGATCTTGTTGCCGACCACGCTCTTTGGGCCAGCTCGCCGATCTTCACCGATGCCCTGCCGCTTCCAGCGTTGTAGTGTCCTTGAATCTACGCCAAGGGTCCCACACGCCTTGTGCAGCCGGGCACCGTTGTTGATGGCTTCTGTGACCAATCCTAAAATCAGGTCTCGCTGCTCGTGGGTGTGTCGCTGTCCTCGTCCCCCCAGATCTCTTGGACTTTTTTTTGGAGCACCAGCAAAGCTGCAGCCTCGGCCAAGGCCTTGTCCTTGCGGCGGATCTTCTTTTCCAGTGCTTTGATCTTCTTCGCATCCGGCGAAGCACCATGTCGCTTGGCCTTCTTGGGGTTGCTGAAAGCGGATTGTGCCGCCTCCATGACTAGTTTGCGCCAGTTTTCGAGCTCGACAGAGTGCAGTCCCTTTGACCTCAAAAACTCTCCCAGATCCTCCTCGGCCACTTTCATGGCCTCCATAACGACCTGCACCTTCTCTTCTGGGGTCCACTGACGTGGACTTTTCGATCCCTTCTCGGGCTTGCCTCCTGTACCGCTCATCAAGGAAACGGTACGTGCTTCCCTTACCCAACGCCAGAGGGTCGATTGGGCAACTCCAACCTCTGCTGCCAAATCCGGCGCAGTTATCCGAGAAGGACCAGTGTCGGTCATTCGCTGGACCATGCGCACTTTGAAACCATTGCTGTAAACCAAGAATCATCACTCCACCGCCCCACTGGATAACTTGTGGAAAACTCGCCCCCCATGGGGGGCGTTCACCCTGCGGGTGAACTTGTTGGATCGAGCCCAACCAAAGCAAGCTTTGGTCGGGTCCCCTCGATCCTCAGAGGCGACATCTATCCTGACACCGGGGGCCTCTGACAGCGTTGGTGGAAATGGCAACGAATGAGGCCACCACTGTCACTGTTCGACTGAGCGATGGACTCAGAGCCTGGGACCTACCATTGCCAGAGACCTTGGCAAAGCAGCACTCGCTTGTGCTGTTGGGGGTCAAGCCTGGCCGCAGCTATACCATAAAATTGACTGTCGCCGACGCCGCCGGCAACCAAGTGCTACATGCGAGATCTTTTCTAATGATCATGCCGGTGCTGCCGCCGGATTTTCCTCCCCTGCATGTGGAAGTGTCGGATCCCAGTCGCATGGAGCCCGGCTATACCCTGTTCAATGCCATCTCCCCCGGTGCCCCCTCCGGCAACTACCTGATCATTGTGGATGAGCTGGGTGATCCGGTCTGGTACTACAACGCTCCACATGCTATCACGGATGCCCGACGCCTGGCCAATGGCAACCTATGCTACCTACACAATGCTGATGGCATGCGCGAGATCGACATGCTGGGCAACACAGTGCAGGATTGGTGGGCTGCCAATCTGGGCACGGCGGATGCACCCGCAGGAGCGACTTTGCTGGCGGTGGATTCCTTGCACCACGAAGCAACGGAGTTGCCGACATCTTGTGATGGTGACTTTTTGGCTCTGAGTACGGAGCTGCGTACGTTGCCCAATTACCCTAGCAACGAAACTGATCTACAACCCTTGCTGCCGCAGGCCAATGTGGTCGGCGATGTTGTGGTGGAATTCAAAAGAGATGGCAGCATTGTGCAGCAGTGGTCCCTGATGGACATCCTGGATCCCTACCGCTTGGGCTATAACTCCTTGGGGGTCAGTTTCAATCTGCGCTACAGCATGCCCACTTTTGATTGGAGCCATGGCAATGCTGTAGTCTACCTGGAAGGGGATGACAGCATCCTTATATCCCTGCGGCATCAGGATTGCGTGATCAAGCTCTCCCGAGCTACCGGCGAACTGCAGTGGATCTTGGGGGCGCCGGAACGTTGGAACATGCCATGGGCTGCTGCCCTGTTACAGCCCTTGACCAGTAGCCAGGATCCGGCTCCCTTTGGCTGGAGCTATCACCAACACGCGCCCATGCTAACCGCCGGCGGTGGCATCTTGTTGTTTGACAACGGCAATGAACGAGCCATCCCGCCGGCAGTGCCCTTGGCTGAAGGGCAGCGCTACAGTAGGGCGGTGGAGTATGGCATCGACGAAGTGTTAGGGACTGTGCAACAGCTTTGGTCTTTTGGTGGGCCTGCTGCTTCCTGGTATTCCAGTGCCCTGGGCGACGCCGATCAGCTGCCGCAGACCGGCAATGTTCTGTTGTGTGATGGGGCGAAGTTCAGGGGGCCGGGACCGACCTTTGGCCGTGTTCTGGAAGTGACTCGAGACAGCCCCGGCGTCGTGGTGTTTGAGATTGCTGTGCGGGATGACTCCCCATCTCCTTCGCCTGCCACCTGGCTCATCTATCGGGCCGAGCGCTTGCCTGGCCTTTACCCTTAGCAGGTCTACCCTTCCTCTTCCGCCGGCGGGTGTTCCAACAGCTCTAGATCCTCGTAGCGCTCCTTGGCATAGGTGATCTCAAAGTCGCTGTTGAACAGGGCCACTGGGCGGTTGGCTTCGTCCACGACCACCGAAGGCAGGAGATCCAAGAGCTCAGAGGTGGTGTGGTGCATCCAACGAGCTCGGGTGTAGGGCTTGCGGTCCATGGCGATGACCACGTTGTATTCATTTTCCAGGCGGTGTTTGAACACCTCCAGCTGCAGTTCACCCACCGCTCCCAGGATGGGATCCCGCACGCCAGTGCGGGGGAAGAACACCTGCACCACTCCTTCTTCGCCCAACTGGGTCAGGCCCTTGCGGAAACCCTTGCTCATGGAGGGTTCCTTGGGGCGCACCTGGGCAAAAATCTCCGGCGCGAAGCGGGGGAAGTTGCGGGCCTGCACCTTGGGGCCATCGGAGACCACATCACCGACCCGGAACAGGCCGGGATTGATCAGGCCAATGACGTCGCCGGGGAAAGCTACATCAATGGTCACTCGTTCCTGACCGAAGAAGCGATGTGGATGCGAAAGCCGGACGTCTCGTCCCATGCGCACATGCTTGGCGGACATGCCCCGCTCAAAGCGGCCGGAGGTGACGCGCAAAAAGGCAATGCGATCCCGGTGTTGCTTGTCCATGTTGGCCGCCACCTTGTAGACGAAGCCAGAGAAGAAGTCGGCGTCCGGCGGGATCTCCCCATCCACCGTAGGCAAGGGGCCCGGTGGGGGGCAGAGTTGCAGGAAGTGCTGCAGGATGTTCTCCACACCAAAGTTGGTGAGAGCACTGGCAAAGAACACCGGTGACTGCTCGCCGCGCCGGAAGCGTTCTGGATCGAAGGGATCCACACAGGTTTCGATGGTTTCCAGATCAATCAGCAACTGGGTATGGGCTTCTTCACCCAACAACTTGGTGAGCTCAGGATCTTCAGGTCCGGCGACCTTCACCCCTGCCTTGTGCATGTTGCGCACTGTGCGTTCGAACAAATGCACGGTGCCGGCACCGGGCTCGAACACGCCCTTGAACTCCTTGCCTGAACCAATGGGCCAGGTCAGCGGCGCCATGGTGATGCCCAAGGTCTTTTCTACCTCGTCCACCAGGTCGTAGGGATCCTTTGATGGGCGGTCCATCTTGTTCACCACGGTGACGATGGGTAGGCCGCGCTCCCGACAAACCTTGAACAGCTTGATGGTCTGGGGCTCCACTCCCTTGGCGCCGTCAATGAGCATGAGGGCGCAGTCCGCAGCCACCAGGGTGCGGTAGGTGTCTTCGGAGAAGTCCTGGTGCCCCGGGGTGTCCAGCAGGTTGATGCAATGACCCTGGTATTCAAACTGCAGGGCCGAACTGGTGATGGAGATGCCGCGCTTCTTCTCCAGCTCCATCCAGTCCGACGTGGCAGCGGATTGGCCCTTGCCACTCTTCACCGAACCAGCCTTGACGATGGCGCCGCCGTACAGCAGCAGCTTTTCCGTCAAGGTCGTCTTGCCAGCATCCGGATGGGAGATGATGGCGAAGGTGCGGCGGCGGCTGATTTCAGCTTGTAGGTCCAAGGCGTAGGTGGGGGATGGAGGTGGGGGATGGAAGGCAAGGTGGAGGGCAGGGTTGCGGGCTAACGGTCGGGATCCTGGCCCCTGAGTACGGAATTGCCAGCGAAATCTTGGCGGCGATCAATGCTGGCGGGGCCCTCAATTTCCTTTAGATCCAAGCGCTTGCTCTGGGCAAAGAAGCCCACCGGGTTGTCCCACACCAGTTGTTGGATGTCCGTTTCTCTGACGCCGGCCTGCGCCAACTTCACCATGGTCTTTGGCACCATCAAGGGGTCACTGATGCCCCAGTCCGCTGCCGAGTTGATGATCACCTGCTGGATGCCATATTCCAAGACGATCTGCACCATGCGATTTTCGTCCATCTTGGTGTGGGGATAGATGGAGAAACCCTGGTAGCAGCCCAGCTCCCGGGTCAGCTTGATGGTCTCCTCGTTGCCGTGATCCAACAGCACCTGCGGCATGGGGAAGTCCATGTCCTGCAGGATGGCGATGCAGCGACGAAAGCCCTGCATCTTGTCCCGGTGTGGCGTGTGGATCAGCACTGGCAGCTCGTGTTTCAGCGCCAGCTCCAGTTGTGCGATGAAATACTTCTCTTCCTTCTTGGTCTGATCATCCAAACCGATTTCACCCACTCCCAACACCGAGTCCTTCTCCAGGTAGCGCGGCAGGATTTCCATCACCGCATCGTTGACCCGATCGTCGTTGGCCTCCCGAGGATTGAGCGCCATGGTGCAGAAGTGGTGGATGCCGAACTGCTGGGCCCGGAATCGTTCCCAGCCGACAATGGTATCGAAGTAGTCGATGAAGCTGCCCACCGAGGTGCGGTTCTGGCCGAGCCAGAAGGCCGGTTCCAGAACGGCTCGCACGCCAGCCAGAGCTAGTTGTTCATAGTCGTCGGTGATCCGACTGAACATGTGAATGTGTGGTTCGAAGATGCGCATAGGTTTACTGAGCTTAGGCCGGTGAACTTATTGCAAGGCCTGGCGAATTTCTGCCACCGGTTCCCGTTCCCGGCGTTCCATGCCCAACTTTTGCAAGTAAGGGTCCTGCAAGTGCTGCAAGCCACGGGCGGTGGCCAACCTGGTGGCGTCTTCGCCATGCTCCAGGCCACCGGCCAGACGGGCCCGGGTGCCTTGGGTGGGCGCCAGGGCAATGAGGTAATTGGTGTCACTCCAGACGTGACGGCCCGCTGCCTCTCGCTCCGTCGCCAGATCCTGCAGCATGCGGCTCAGCTCCGGGTTGGCCAGGCTCTCGGCGCCCTGCACCCGCGCCAGGGGCAGGTTCACGAAGGCCAGCTTCAGCAGCAGCCGGTTCAGATCATCCTGTTGGATGCACTTGACCTGGAAGGCTCGCTGCAGCAAGTCCGAGTCGCAAACCGCTGCCTCGAAGTGGGTGAGGATGTTGCTGCGCAAGGCCTGGCGGAATAGCTCAGCGGTGGCTGGCTGCAGGGGCAGGTCCCGCAGGCTGGCCATGAGCATGGTTTTTTCCTCCATGTCGCCGTGCTGGTACAAGTCCAGTACTTGGTCGCCGCTGGCCTGGGCCTGTTGAAGCAACAGGCAGGCAGCCGCATCGCAGGCACGCTGTCCCGTAGCCAGAAGCTGCCGGCCCAGACGCCGGGGCAGCTGGGGAAACAACTCCGGCAATCGCTTTTCGTCTACTTCGGTCAGGGCCTTTGCAAGCCAGGCCTGCCCAGGGGCCTCCAGGGCCGCATCCAAGTTGGAGTGATCTACCATGCGGGTGCAGCGTAGCGTACCGATGTGGCCGTGGTAATGTGCCGCCTATGGCTGAGATCATCTTTCCTGCTTGGGACCCGGTGCTGTTGGATGGCCCCTGGTTCCTGGACCTGCGCTGGTATGGCCTGATGTACGTGGTGGCCTTCGTGCTGGGCAACTTCATCCTGCAGCGCCTGTCCCGGGCCGGCACCTTGCCCCTGAACCAGACCCGGGTAGGAGACCTGCTCTTCTACCTGATCCTGGGGGTGATCCTGGGCGGTCGCATTGGCTGGATTCTGTTCTATGCCCTGCCGGCGGTGGATTCGCCGGTGGATTCGGGCTGGGACTACTTCAAGATCTGGCAAGGAGGGCTGTCCTTTCATGGCGGGCTCTTGGGGGTGATCACCGTGCTGATCTGGTTCAGCATCAAGGAAAAGGCCAGCATCCTGCGCATCGGCGACTGCCTGGCCCTGGCCACGCCGCCGGGCATCTTTGCTGTGCGCATGGCCAACTTCATCAACGGTGAACTCTATGGTCGGATCACTAATGAATCCGTGCCCTGGGCCATGCGCTTTCCCACAGACCCGGTGGCGCAAGATGTCCTGGGGGGTGTCAAATCCGGCGATATCCGGGAAAGGGAGTTGGTGGTGCTGAAAGCCTACGACAGTGGCAAGTGGGAGCAGGTGAAGGATCAGGTGCCCCTGCGCCACCCCTCCCAGCTCTATGAAGCCCTGGCGGAAGGTGTGGTTCTGGGGCTGGTTCTCTGGCTTTGTTACCGGCTCTTCGGCAAGCGCCTGGGCCCTGGTGCCTTCATGGGCCTGTTCCTCATTGGCTATGGCTCCATGCGCTTTGCCATCGAGTTCTTCCGCCAGCCGGATGATCTGTTCAAGCAGAAGAATGATCCCGAACATATCGGCACCGTGCTTGGCTTCCTGTCCATGGGACAGGTGCTGTGTATGGCTATGCTGTTGGCGGGTGTGGTGTTGTTGGTGGTGGCCAAGCGCGGCGCCGGAAAACTAATGGAACAGACAGAGGCAGAGGTCAGCACATGAATTCAATCTTGGTAGAGGGTGGCACCCTGGTGGGGAGCACGGGCTCGGAGCAGGTGGATCTGTTGATCCTGGATGGCAAGGTGGCGCAGCGAGGCTCGAATCTGCAGGTTGCCCCAGACCTGCCGCGCCTCTCGGCCAAGGGCATGTTGGTCTTCCCCGGTCTCATTGATCCGCAGGTGCATTTCCGCGAGCCGGGCTTGACCCACAAAGAAGATCTGGCCAGCGGTTCCCTGGCGGCCATTGCTGGTGGCGTCACCAGCTTCATGGAGATGCCCAACACCAATCCCAACACCACGGACCCGGAGCGTTTGGCGGACAAGCTGCAGCGCGCCCAGGGTCGTGCCCATGCGGACCATGCCTTCTTCCTGGGCGCCACGGCGGAGAATGCGGAGCAGCTGGGCGAGTGGGAGACTTCACCGGGTTGTGCTGGCATCAAGGTGTTCATGGGTTCCTCCACCGGCACCCTGTTGGTGGCGGACGATGCCACCCTGGAACGGGTGCTACGTTCCGGCAGCCGTCGGGTGGCGGTGCATTCTGAAGATGAGGACCGCCTGCAGCAACGCTATGCGGCGGTGACAGCCGACACCAAGGTGACCCAGCACCCCGAGGTGCGGGATGTGGAGTGTGCCCTTAAGGCCACCACCCGCTTGTTGAATCTGGTGGAAAAAACCGGCCGCAAGGTGCACCTGCTGCATGTGAGTACGGCGGAAGAGATCGCTCTCTTACGTGAGCGGGATCTTGGCGAACTGGTGACGGCGGAGGTGACGCCGAACCACTTGTTCCTCAAGGCGCCGGACTGCTACCAGAAATACGGCAGCCTGGTGCAGATGAATCCGCCGGTGCGGGATCAGCGCCATCAAGAGGTGATCAGGCAGGCTTTGGTGGACGGCGTCCTGGACTGCATCGGCAGTGACCATGCTCCCCATAGCCAGGAAGAGAAGGCGCAGCCCTATCCCCAGAGCCCTTCTGGCATCCCCGGGGTGCAGACCATCTTGCCCCTGTTGTTGATGGGGGTAAGGGATGGTTGGCTGACCCTGCAAGATGTGCTGCGGGTGGCCTCATCGGCGCCGGCCCAGGTCTATGGGATCCAGGGCAAGGGTGGATTGGATGTGGGCATGGACGGCGACCTGGTGCTGGTGGATCCACAACTCACCCAGCCCCTGCCCTTGGAATGGTTGCACTCCAAGGCAGGCTTCAGTCCCTATGCGGGTTGGCCCCTGGCGGGCTATCCCGTGGCCACGGTGCTGCGGGGCCGCTTGGCCTATCAGGATCACCAGCCGCTGGGACAGCCGTCGGGCCAGGCTCTCAGCTTCAGCTAACGGCGCCGGGCACCACGTTTGTAGAGGGCCAGGGCTGCCAGGCCGATGGCTAGAAGCAGCCAGGTGGCAGGTTCGGCGGGTTCCACCAACTCTGCCTCCGGCAGGGGTGCTGTCGGCAGGGGTGCTGTCGGCATGTCTTGGCTGTACAAGCTGACTGTGGTGAGGGCCAGACCCAGAAGGATAGGGATGCAGAATTGCCATCGCCTTGGCTGATCCCCTCTGCCCTTGTCCTCTTCTTCCCGGTTTTCTCTCGGCTGCTTGGCTATTTCCATCTAGGTCCGTGCATGAAGGACCTGTGGCGGGACTGGGTGGAACGCAGAGCCACACGGCCCTGCATGTGTTCTAGCTACGGTATGTGCTTTGTTTCACATAGGTCCGGCGCCTTCCGTAGAGCAGGGCCAGGGCCAGGACGCCGCTACCCAGTAGCAACCATGAAGAGGGCTCCGGAGCCGGGCTGGCCCGGGGCACGGATGGCGGGGCTATGCCGTTCTCCGTTGATTCCAATGCGGCAGGACCCGATCCGGGAACCAGTCCCACGGTCATGGCAGGCGGCGATGCTTCCGGTGCCTGAGCACGAAGACTCGCGCCAGGTAGAAGAATGACCAGGAAAAGGAAGAGAGCTGTCGATTTGAGGGCGCAGCCTGCACCCTGAAAACCCGTCTGATGTTGCGTAAGCATGTTGTAAGGCTTGAAGACGGGCCTGTAGCGAGATCTATTGGAGGTGGACGAGGGAGTATAGGTTTGTTTCTGCAGAAGCAAAGCCCCGGCAAGATACTTTTTTGTGACCTGCAAATGGGCGATAACAGGGCTGCTGGACTTTCGGTGCAGGGCAATTGCAGCCGCTTTTGGCCCTGGTTTTGGCACTTCCTCCCAGCATTTAGCAGACAGGTTCTTGCCCTCAGCCTCCCGCTGGCTATCTTTCCCGCCCTTCCATTCCCTTTTAACACAGTCAAAATCCATGTCCCGAGTTTGCGAGGTAACAGGTCGCCGCACCCAAGTTGGCAATAAGGTCGCCCGCCGCGGTCTAGCCAAGAAGAAAGGCGGCGTGGGTCGCCGGGTCACTGGTCGCTCCAAGCGCACCTTCAAGCCCAACATCCAGACCGTGCGGGTTTTGACCCCCGACGGCACTGTGCTGCGTTTGAAGCTTTGCACCCGTGCCATCAAGACTGGTGTGGTGAAGCTGAAGAAGGGTGACAAGACCGTCTCCTTCCCGCTGGTGCGCGCCCTGCGTGGCCGCAACCGCGCCTTCAGCAAGGCGCAGAAGCCTGCGGTATAGCCCGGCGATATAGCCAGGCGGTATAGCCCGGCCGGCCGACTTCATTCAAGGAATTGTGCCTTGCCGGTTGATGGGATCTTCCCATGCAATGGTTGCTTTGTAGCCCGATTGTAGGGCTGCGGGCAGATGACAGCTACGGGCCCATGGCGGCGGGGTAAAGCGGCGCCTACAATCGGCGCTGATTGTTCCCTTGCCACCTTAGGAGTTCCCATGCGCCATGTGTCCCTGTCAGCCCTTCTCTGTCTCGTGGCGTTGGGCTCCCTCCAGGTTGCGTCCCCCGGGCAAAGTCCGCTCTTCACCTTCTACGGGGATGCCAGCAACGATTGGTTCGGCTATTCGGTGAGCGGTGCTGGGGATGTGAACAACGACGGATTCCCTGATCTGATCGTAGGTGCTTACGGTGATGACAACACCGGCAATGGCTCAGGCAGTGTACGGGTGCTTTCCGGCATCAATGGCGGTGTCTTGCATACCTTCAACGGGGATTCCAACTTCGATACATTCGGTTGGTCCGTCAGTGGTGCTGGTGACGCCAACAATGATGGCTATGCGGATCTCATCGTCGGCGCCTACTTCGACGACAACAGCGGTTCCAATGCGGGCAGCGCACGAGTCTTCTCCGGCAAGGATGGCAGCACTCTCTATACCAAGGATGGGGATTCCGCCGGCGACTTCTTCGGCTATTCGGTGAGCTGCGCCGGTGATGTGGACAAGGATGGCTATGACGATGTGATTGTCGGGGCCTGTGAAGACGACAATGGCACAGCCATCGCTTCGGGCAGCGCCAAGGTGTTTCACGGCAATACGGGTGCCCTCATCTATAACTTTGAAGCCGACTCTTTCAGCGACCAGTTTGGTTTTTCGGTGAGTGATGCTGGGGATGTAAATGGCGATGGCTATACGGATCTTCTTGTTGGCGCTCATCGAGATGATAACAACAGCAAAATCGATTCCGGCAGTGCCCGGGTGTTCTCCGGCAAGGACGGTGGCATCTTCTCCACCTTCAATGGTGACTCAGCCGGGGACCTTTTTGGGACTGCCGTGAGCGGTGCGGGAGATGTGAACGGCGATGGTTATGCCGACCTGATCGTGGGCGCATTGTTTGATGACAACAACGGTACGAATTCCGGAATGGCGCGGGTGTTTTCCGGGTTTACTGGGATCACCCTTTACTCTTTCAACGGCGATGCCCCAGGAGATTTCTTTGCCTTCTCAGTGAGCGGTGCTGGGGATGTGAATGGAGATGGCTACGACGATGTGCTTGTGGGCGCGCAGACCGATGACAACAACGGTACGGACTCCGGCAGTGCTCGGCTGTTCTCCGGTATCAACGGCAGCATTCTCTATACGGTGGATGGTGCTGTCGGCGACCACTTCGGTGTTTCGGTGAGCGATGCTGGGGATGTGAATGGGGATGGCGTGGTTGACTTCGTGGTTGGGGCATATCTGGATGGCAAGAACGGTCCCTCTGCTGGTCTGGCACAAGTGATCTCGGGAGCCGTGCTGCCTTTGACGACTGACACCCATGAGATGTCCGTCAGTGCGGCCAGCACGCAAAATCTGACCATCGATGCGGGGGTGGCCAATGCGTTGAAAAGCTACTGGATCTTCACCAACTTCGCAGCCAGCGGTGATGTTCCTGGAGTGACGGTGGCTCCTGGCATCACCATCCCGCTGAACCCGGACCCACTCACCAACTTTGTCATCGGACTTACGCAACTGGGCGGAGGCGCCCCTACCTTTGTTGGGTGGAAGGGTACTTTGGCCCCGAACGGCAAGGCTTTCGCCTCACTCAATACTTCGGGCCCGGTGCCGGTGCTTGTGGGTGAGTCCATCCGCCACGCAGCCTTGATCTATACAGTGGGTGGCTGTGGTATCGGTTGTGACACTTTCCAGCTGGCTACCAACTGGGTGCCGATGACGACGGTGCCCTGAGCTCATCCAAGCTTTCTAGGTAGAGGCGCAACTTCCTGTTTGCAGCGACAGATCTGTGACGGTCTGACCCTGCATGCAGCCATTGCCGCGTCAGGGTCTGTCCTGCGGTGCCGAGTTTTTTCAATGGTTGCCAAGGCAACTTGGCAATTCACAAACTCAGCTACTTACCAGTGTTGAAGCGGGAGAGGGGATGTTGTGCAGGTTCTTCCCGGCTCTCTTTTTGCGCCGAACAGAAATGAAAGTGACCCAGTGCAACAAGTTATTCCTCTCGTGAGGGTAACAGACCCCTGAACAATCCCGCATGCGGGAAGCCACAGGTCATTTGCTCCAACGGAAACCGCAAATGACCACGAAATTGAAATCCATAATTGGCCCTGACTTGCTCGCAGTGCGAAGCAAGTGCTACGGGGTCACTCCAGAGTTGGCTGACACGGAGCAGCAAGGAATCCTTGGATTCTCTGCGGTCGGCGAAGCTCAACAGAAGTCCCCAGCAGGCGGACTCCGGGAGGTGGATTTGATCTTGGCGAATGCAAGAAATACCGGCTGCATGAGCCTGCCGGATGAACCCAAACAGGGAGGAGTTTGATGCGTGCAGTCCTAGCACTTGTGATCACTTGGTTGTTGTTCTGTTGTCCAACTGCGGCCGCCCAAGGAGACTTTGAGACCCCGGAGGGTTCGGGTTTGTTGGTGTCCGGCGACTTCAATGCCGACGGCTATGATGACCTTCTGTTGATTGGGCGTACCCTGACGGGGGATTCTCGAACCTTTTTTGGTCAGCCCACTGCGCCACACTTTACTCTCGGACCGACACGGAATGATCCGAGCTGGTGGAACATCATTGATGCCCCCGTCTTCGTTGGCGGCTTCCTCTATATTCCCAAAGTGGTCTACAAGCGGGGCAATTCCTTCATCGAAGTCTTCAGGTACCATGGCGGAAACTGGCAGCTGCATAGCACCTTAGCTATCTACAGTAAGAGCACCTTGTCAGTGGTCGGCAGCATCAAGATCACACCTGCTGGGAAGGACTTGGACGGGGATAAGAAGGAGGACGTGTTCGTTGCCTGGTCCGAGGTGCCCCTGGCGGTCAACTCCACCTTCTATGTGGCCTATGCCACCCCCAGCGGGATGATGCAGGAAACGCCGATGGCGCCCATCAATGGTCAGGGACACTTGGCTGAAGTGGCTGACATTCACCAGGGGCAATCCTTCGATCGATCCACCAAGTCGGAAGAGTTCATTGTCATCCTGAGTGGTCTGCATAACTTCGCTCGGAGTGGATTTGGCATCATCAGTTTGAGTCGTGACCTGCAGGGTAGTGACCTGAAAGTGGGTGCCGGTCTCTGGGCAAACGGTATGCCGACGACTCCTTGGAGTGGTCTGCTGCCCCATTTAGCCAGTAGTTGCTATGGCAAGTTTGGCTTCATGCCCGACATCGGCACTCCCTTGGTGCAGGTCGTGCCCGGTCCCGGCATCATCTTCATGCCCTGGGTCGAGGCGCCCTATGTGTCCAACGAGGGTGAGATTCTGGGTTCCACCGCCAAGAGCAAGTATCTGGCTGAGTGCACCGGAGACTATGATGGTGATGGTCTGGATGAGGTGGTCTTGGTGGATTCTTATGTTGGGGCTGATCCCCGCTGGGTGTTCATTGGTGATCCCACAACCAGCAGGACCTGGGCCCAGGCCTTCGACGTGCGGCAAGGCATGCCCAGGTTCTATGGAAACTTCGAGATCTATCATGGAACCAAGGGTGACTTCAACGGCGATGGCAAGTTGGACATGGTCATCTCCTATGCTTCGGGCACTCGGGGCTTATTGGCTCTGTACCTGGGAGATCCCAAGTCTGGCCCTGGGGAACCACCGCTGCGTCACGTGAAATAGCATCATGGCCTTGGCAGTTACTGCGTAGGAGTTTGCCCTGGGCAGTGTGATGGTGTTGTGAAGATATCCGGCGAAGCGTATAATCGCTTTCTCATATGGGAATGGACTATTTCCCACCTTGCCGTGGCAGAGTGACTGCGAAGCGAAAAGGGGTTGCCTTCCCTCTGCTGCGGATTCATTCTAGAGGGGTTCGGTGGATCGCATGCGGTTTGTCGGACGCTTTGTGAAAAAGACCTTTTCATGGCCCGGAGGCGAAGGCCGGCGCAGGTAAGTGGTGCTGGTTTGGTTTCTCCAATCACCTTTTCCCAAACTCCACAGGAGAGTAATCACCATGCGATCGCAAAAACTTACGGGGGTTCTATCTCTAGCTTTTGGCCTTACGGCCCTAGTGGTATGACGCAGAATTAGTAGGCCTTTATATTAAGCCTCCCTACGCTTGCGGTGCGTAGGTATCGTTGGAGGCAAGACGATGCGCGTTGCAGTAGAGATTCAACTTACCAAGAGCGAGCGAAGCACCCTGACGAATTGGTCACGCAGTCGGAGAATTTCGGTGAGGCAAGCTCAGCGAGCCCGAATGATCCTTCTTGCCGCTGATGGCTACTCGAATGCGGATATAGCTGAGGAGATGAGGGTCAAGCGACACACTGTGGGGCGTTGGCGAAACCGCTTCAGCGAGCATCGCCTCACTGGTATAGAGAAGGACCTTCCTCGGGGAGGTCGTCCCCGTGCGAACGAGGAAGTTGAGAGTGAGATCATCCGCATGACTACGCAAGAGATCCCCGCGAACGCGACACACTGGAGCACGCGACTCCTTGCAGAGGAGATGGGAATCACGCAGTCGATGGTCCACCGCACATGGAAGGCCAACGGTCTGAAACCTCACTTGGTGAAGACGTTCAAGGTCAGCAACGATTCTCGGTTCGAAGAGAAGCTGCGCGATGTGGTAGGTCTCTACCTGAATCCACCCGAGAATGCACTCGTCTTTAGCGCGGACGAAAAGACGTCAATTCAGGCTCTCGATCGGACCCAGAAGAGCCTTCCACTGGTCAAGGGCCGATGCGGCACGATGACTCATGACTACAAGAGGAACGGAACAACCACCTTGTTCGCCGCGATCGAGTTGGGTCACGGCGAAGTGATCGCAACCTGCATGAAGCGACATCGACATCAGGAGTGGATCAAGTTCCTGAGAATGATCGACGAGCAAACTCCAGCTGAACTCGATCTGCACGTCATCGCCGACAACTACGCCACACACAAGCATGAGAAGGTTAAGCGGTGGCTGAAGCGCCATCCGCGATTCCACATGCACTTCATCCCGACAAGCAGCTCGTGGCTCAATATCGTGGAGGGGTTTTTCCGCAATCTTGATCAAAAACGCCTGAAGCGCGACGCGTTTCGCAGCGTCCCTCAACTCAAGAAAGCAATCATGGACTACATCGATAACCACAACGACGATCCGAAGCCGATTGTTTGGACCAAGGCCGCCGACGAGATCCTCGAAAAAGTCGGTCGCGCACGCGCTGCACTGAAAATGCCCCAACAGAGCGCATCACACCACTAGGAGTCTGCCCCACGGAAAGTCAACTTAGCGTCACCTCGGTGGCCGCTGGATAAAATCATTAGTGGGGCTGTGAAAATCCAGATCGACGGATTCTGCATGGATTTTGGGCCTGGGGCCACGTTGACGATTTTTGGGAGCAGATCAGTGCTTCTTGGCCTGTAATGGCCCAATTCCCTCGGCCTTCATAGCGCCAGCTTTCCGTGCAGCCTTCTCAAGTTGGTTGCAAGACAGATTAGGTCCCACTCACCACTCACCTTTGCTATGCCTCGCATGCTGAAGGACCGAAAGCCGCTCACGTTTTTGATCCAGCCAAAGACCGGCTCAACGATGTGTTTGCGTTTTCGGTACCAGCCCCGCCCACGGTTGGTTCCCAGCTTCCGTTTCATTCGCGCAGTAGCTTGGAGATCTGGACTGGTCTTCGGTCGTTTCTTTCCTTCCTTGCCAACTGAAACCAAACCGTCAATCTGGGCGTTTTCGAGATGCTTGAAGTTTTCCTCGCTGCGATAGCCTGCGTCCGCAAGCAGGCGCTCTATCGGCTTGCCTGAGTTCTCCATCGCTTTCTCGGCCATTGGAAGAAGCTGGTCATTATCAGCAGCGTTGTTTGTTACTCCATTGGCGATGATCAGCTGCTCAGTATTGTCGACAGCAATCTGAGCGTTGTAGCATTGCTCGAATCCATTCGAGGCTTTCATGATCCGACTATCGGGGTCCGTGAAGTTCTCCTGATCCTTTGGCCGTGGCTTGCCCTTGGGATGTTTCCGGTGGGGAGTCATCCGAAGCTCGCGACCTTCTTCCTTGGCCTTGCTGGCCTTCTTCTCGTCCTTTTGCTTGTCCTCCTCGGCCTTGCGTCTCTCCAATCGCTTCTTTGCCTCCTGGATAGCCTTCAGGCGGCTTTCCCGGTTTGAAAGTTCCTCAGGGAGCTCGTCACCCCGAAAGTCAGGACCGAAGAGATCGTCCTCTTCCTTGTCGATTCCCTTAGCCATCTCGGTGATCCTGCGGATCTCGGCACGCAGTCGTTTCTCTTCGGACTTCATTCGCGAGTAGCTCATTGCCTTTCGCTTGCTGGCGTTCGCCTTCACTTTGCTGCCATCCACTGCCACGGTGCCGAGCTTGACCAAGCCAGCCTCAGAAGCGAGCTGTACGATCTGGACAAAGAAGCTCTCGAACAAATCGACATGCTCCGCCCGAAAACGACAGATTGTGCGGTGGTCCGGCATTTGATTAGCTGCCAACACCCGGAAAGGCACGCTTTCTTCGAGGTGCTTGGAGATCTTGCGGGAGGAGAAGACCCCTGTGCAATACGAGTAGATCAAGACCCTCAACATCATCCGTGGATCGTAAGGCAATTCACCACTCCCGCAGATGCGGTAGCGGTCGAGGAGGCCATCCGTGTCCAACGAACCGACCGCGTCGTGAATGTACCACGCAAGATGATCTTGTGGCAGCCAGTCACGGATGGACGGAGGTAGGAGGTACTGCTGGTTTAGATCTTGACCCTTTTTGAATCGCGCCATGCCTTCAATACGTACAAGGATGGGCCAGGGGCTTAACCTTTTTTCCGATTTCGAGGGCGATCGGAGGCCGGATTCCTCCTCATCCCGTGGGGCAGACTCCTAGGGCAAGTCAGAGATACGGCGGGGAGAGATACGGCAGGGGGAAACTGCGACCTGGTGGACAGACTGGATGGCAAGGCGGGATGGAACTGCTTGGCCTCCAGCAATCATTCCCATGGTCTGCCGGTGCAACCCGGCACATGGGTGACACTTTTGTACGGGCACATGGGTAACACTTTCTGGGGGAGGCAGGATTGCGACCCACAATGCTCATTTTCAGGGATTCAGGGGCTAGAGCATGGGGGGAGCCTCTTGAGCCAGGGAAATGAGGATTTCGGCAAGCGACCCCCCATATTCGCTACTCAGTATATGGGCCCTCCCCCCTACTCGCTGATTTTTGGCAGGGGGATCACGACCCTGGACCGCTCATGCAGCACTCCCAGCTGCATGCAGCCGAGATGGACAATCCATACGTCGTCATCCACATGTTCCAGGCCGATGCTCTCGCCTACCAGTGCATCCCCTATAAAGACATAGCCTCCAGCCCATTTCATGGTGCCATCCTTTCGCACTTGTCGGACAGCAAAGTCATCTGAGTATTCATGCTGCGGCAGCCTTGAAGGCATAGTCCTCCGCGAAGGCGCGTAGACTTCGGCTGGCACTTGCATGTCTAGAGCTTCATGCGGGCGCTCTTCATTGTAGATGGATTGAAATCGTGAAAATGCAGCCTGCTGGGTTCGAATTGTTTTGTAAGGAGGGTTGGCAGTCTCTGCCTTCAAGGTTTCATGAAATCGCTCGTGACGACCATTCTGATCTGGTCTACCTGGCTCAATAAACATTGGTCGAATTCCAAGCCGTATCATCCAAACTCCTAAGCGAGAAATCCCGCCAATGCCCCTCGACCCAAACGGAGACCCGTTATCGCTAAGCATGTAGAGAGGTAGGCCATACTGCCTAAATGCACCTGCCAAGCAGCGGCGCACGTCCAACAGCTTCGGCGAGACCAATGCACGGCACTCCAGCGACAGGCGGCTAAAGGCATCATTCACCGTCAGTGGATCACAGCGAGTGCCATCTCCGACACAAAACCAGCCCTTGTAGTCTATGGACCAAACGTCATTGGGTGCTTGTGGTTGAATCAACGACAATGTACTGGGCTGCCGCCGCAAACGTCGGGGACGAGACATGACGACACCCGCCCGTTTCAACACAGCATGCACTGTGCTCCTTGCCGGCAAAACTTCTTCCGGGTGCTCTCGTGCCAGTACAGCTCGGATCTTTTTGGATCCCCAAGTTGGGTAGTGTTTTCGTACCCGCAAAATCGCCGCCTCCACTCTTGGTGGGGCTTGATTGGGATGCCGCTTTGGCGCTCTGGATCTGTCCCGTAGACCTTCAGGTCCTTCATCACGATATCGAGCCAGGATCTTGTAGCCAGTTTTCCGGCTAACCCCAAACCGCTCGCACAGTTCTGTCATCGACAGGCGGCCATCTTGGTGGGCCGCCACAAACTTCAAACGCTCATTCACAGGGTCTGTCTCGCACCAGGTCATCCGGCACAAGAGACCCCAGCGCCACCCCAAGGCCACGCCAAAGTGTTACCCATGTGCCCGGACTGATTTGTTACCTATGTAACCGGTCCGGACCTGCCCAGGGCAATTTCGGTCGGAGGGAATAGAACAGTCTTTGGGGCAAAAAATTGGGATTGTTGTCACGATTTTGCCTCTCTAACGGGAGTAAGGCGATGCAAACCAAGCCCGGCACTATCGCAACTTTCTCGACTTGGCAGGCCGGCTTGGACTTTGTCATCCATCTTGATCTTTTCCCGATGGTTGCAACGCAGGTTGTAGCTCCAAAGGGATTTGTTGGGATCTTCGGTAGTGGCCATCATGGCCCTGCATGCGGATCCAGTGTTCCCCGTCATTGCCACTGTGGGTGACGTTTTTTCCTCCGTCTCGTGCGCCTGGAGGCGCAATTCTATGAGTAACAATTTGAATGATTCTCCTGTCTTCAACCTGAAGAGGCTTGCCCTTCCCAGCTTGCTGCTTGGCTCCGTGGCCTTGCTGCCCGCCATGGCTCAGTCCCAGAGTGCCATCTATTTCGAAAACGGTTTCCAGGCCGGTACTTTCTTAGGCGGGGCCATTAATGGTGCCGGTGACTGCAACGGTGATGGCTACCCTGACATGGTCGTGGGTTCTCGCGATTGGGGTGCCGATACAATCGGTCCTGACGGCACTGCTGGCACCGGGGATGAACTTCTTGGCAACGGCATCGTGGTTGTGTATTCCGGTGCAGACGGCACCGTATTGTGGACCCGCACAGGAGATCGAGGCGGCGTGATCGGCCCCTTTGGCGGCACCTTCTTCGGTGACGGCGATGCCATGGGTACCGCTGTTGACGGTGCCGGTGACGCAAACGGTGACGGCTTTGCCGATGTGCTGAACGGTGCTGACGGTTGGATGATTGACCCTGACGGCACCCCGGGCACTGGTGACGAGGCTAGTGGTGGTCGTCTTTACATTCACTCCGGTAAAGACGGCACGGATATTCACACCTTTGACGGCGACCCCACCAGTTTCGCCTTTACTACTCGCGATGTGACTGGTCTCGGCGATGTGGACGCTGACGGCTACGACGATTGCACGGCTGCAATCCCATTCTTTGGCGTTGATCCCGATGGTACTCCTGGCACTGGCGACGAGCTGGGAGCTGTAGGACGTGCCTACGTGATCTCTGGCAAGACCGGCACTGCCATATACACCCTTACTGGCGCCACTGCCGCGGCTCGCATGGGTTGGGCCCAGGCTGCTATGGGTGATGTGAACCTGGATGGCAACAACGATTTTGCCATGGGCAACTATGGTGAGACCTTGGACCCTGACGGCACGCCTGGCAATGGCGACGATCTCGCATTTGCTGGCAAGGTACGTTGCTTCTCCGGCAAGACCGGTACTGAGCTGTGGGCGGCCGATGGTAGCCAGGATGCTGCGTTCTTCGGGCGCTGCACGGAAGGTGGCGATGACCTGGATTTGAATGGCTTCCCCGACATAGTCGTTGGTGAATCCGGCTATGATCTTGATCCCGACGGCACTCCTGCCACTGGCGATGAAGTAACGGGCGTTGGGCATATCCATGCTTTGAACGGCTCAACCGGCGCCACCATGTGGACTATCGAAGGTTTACCTATGTCCTTCACGGGTGAAGTGGGGCAGGTCGCAGTCCTCGTCGGCGATTTTGACACCGATGGCTTCCCAGATGCCCTGGCCGGTGCTAGACACGATTCAGATCCCGATGGTACGCCCGGCAGCGGCGACGAATTGCTTGGTGTTGGTCGGGTTAGCGTGCTCTCCGGCACCACTGGCGCCACCTTGGCGACCTTTGAAGGTGCCAATCAAGGTGATGGCATGGGTTCGGTGGGCTTCCTCGGCGATGTCAACGGCGATGGTGCCCCTGACATTGCCCTTGGTGTGGGTGGCTGGGATGACGTCACCGATCCAAACTACGGCCCTGGCCCCGACGGCACCTTTGGAACCGGCTTTGACGATACCGGCTCAGACCACGGTCAAGCCATTATGATGTCCACCGTCAGCCTTCCTTTGACCGCTGACACCCACCTGATGTCGGTAACCGTGGCCAATTCCCAGACCATGACCATCGATGCTGGTGTGGGCAATGCCACGAAGAACTACTGGCTCTTCACTGGCTTTGGTGCCTCTGGCGATACCCCAGGTGTCACCATGGCGCCTGGTGTGGTGATTCCGTTGAATCAGCCGGATCCTCTCACCAGCTTTGTCATCAGTCTCACCCAGCTGGGTGGTGGTGCTCCCACCTTTGTCGCCTGGAAGGGCACCCTCGGTGGTACGGGCACGGCAACGCCATCCATCAACACCTTCGGCCCAGTGCCTGTGGCTGTGGGTGTCAACTTGCACCATGCAGCCTTGGTCTACGATGCCGATGCCTGCGGAGTTGGTTGTGACCTCATGATCTTGGCAACCAACTTTGTGAACATGACCACCACCCCATAAGGGTTTGCGGTCCATGTAAACACTCAGCCGATTTTGACTTCGGCTGACACGGGAACCAGAGCCTCAGACCCCGGGGTTCTGGTTCCCGTTTCTTTCTCTGCTCCCTGACCCAGCTCCCGGCTCGAAATCCGTCTTCCGGTTACCATGAATACCAAGTACAGAATCCTGGCGGCAATTCTTTTGGCATGCCTTCCCCTCAATGCTCTTCTGGCCCAAAGGCAACAACCCTCGCAGGAAGAACTGCAAAAGCGCAAGGCCCATCTGTTGGCCGAGCTTTTTTTTGCAGAAGGCCCCTTGGTTCACCGACTACGACGAAGCCCGCAAGGTTGCGGCAGCGGATGGCAAAACCATCCTTGCCTACTTCACCCCATCCTTCTTCACTTGAGGACCATGCACGGCACTGGAGAACGGTCCGTTCTCCGACGATAGCTTTGCAAAATTTGCCAAGGATGTGGTGTTGTTTTGTCACATCACCTCACATATCGATGGCGAGAAGTATCCCGATTTGCATCGGGAAAAAGGCGGCAACGGTTTTCCCACCCTGATCTTTCTGGATGCTGATGGCAAGGTCCAGGCTCGGCAGCAGAAGCGCTCGGTAGAGGGTTTTGCTTCTACCCTTGCTTCCCTGAATGAACTGGATAAACGGGCAAGCCAGGCAAATGCTAAGGAACCGAAGGTAGCCAATGGCCTGTTCCTCTCCCGCTTGCACCTAGGAGTCTGCCCCACGGAAAGTCAACTTAGCGTCACCTCGGTGGCCGCTGGATAAAATCATTAGTGGGGCTGTGAAAATCCAGATCGACGGATTCTGCATGGATTTTGGGCCTGGGGCCACGTTGACGATTTTTGGGAGCAGATCAGTGCTTCTTGGCCTGTAATGGCCCAATTCCCTCGGCCTTCATAGCGCCAGCTTTCCGTGCAGCCTTCTCAAGTTGGTTGCAAGACAGATTAGGTCCCACTCACCACTCACCTTTGCTATGCCTCGCATGCTGAAGGACCGAAAGCCGCTCACGTTTTTGATCCAGCCAAAGACCGGCTCAACGATGTGTTTGCGTTTTCGGTACCAGCCCCGCCCACGGTTGGTTCCCAGCTTCCGTTTCATTCGCGCAGTAGCTTGGAGATCTGGACTGGTCTTCGGTCGTTTCTTTCCTTCCTTGCCAACTGAAACCAAACCGTCAATCTGGGCGTTTTCGAGATGCTTGAAGTTTTCCTCGCTGCGATAGCCTGCGTCCGCAAGCAGGCGCTCTATCGGCTTGCCTGAGTTCTCCATCGCTTTCTCGGCCATTGGAAGAAGCTGGTCATTATCAGCAGCGTTGTTTGTTACTCCATTGGCGATGATCAGCTGCTCAGTATTGTCGACAGCAATCTGAGCGTTGTAGCATTGCTCGAATCCATTCGAGGCTTTCATGATCCGACTATCGGGGTCCGTGAAGTTCTCCTGATCCTTTGGCCGTGGCTTGCCCTTGGGATGTTTCCGGTGGGGAGTCATCCGAAGCTCGCGACCTTCTTCCTTGGCCTTGCTGGCCTTCTTCTCGTCCTTTTGCTTGTCCTCCTCGGCCTTGCGTCTCTCCAATCGCTTCTTTGCCTCCTGGATAGCCTTCAGGCGGCTTTCCCGGTTTGAAAGTTCCTCAGGGAGCTCGTCACCCCGAAAGTCAGGACCGAAGAGATCGTCCTCTTCCTTGTCGATTCCCTTAGCCATCTCGGTGATCCTGCGGATCTCGGCACGCAGTCGTTTCTCTTCGGACTTCATTCGCGAGTAGCTCATTGCCTTTCGCTTGCTGGCGTTCGCCTTCACTTTGCTGCCATCCACTGCCACGGTGCCGAGCTTGACCAAGCCAGCCTCAGAAGCGAGCTGTACGATCTGGACAAAGAAGCTCTCGAACAAATCGACATGCTCCGCCCGAAAACGACAGATTGTGCGGTGGTCCGGCATTTGATTAGCTGCCAACACCCGGAAAGGCACGCTTTCTTCGAGGTGCTTGGAGATCTTGCGGGAGGAGAAGACCCCTGTGCAATACGAGTAGATCAAGACCCTCAACATCATCCGTGGATCGTAAGGCAATTCACCACTCCCGCAGATGCGGTAGCGGTCGAGGAGGCCATCCGTGTCCAACGAACCGACCGCGTCGTGAATGTACCACGCAAGATGATCTTGTGGCAGCCAGTCACGGATGGACGGAGGTAGGAGGTACTGCTGGTTTAGATCTTGACCCTTTTTGAATCGCGCCATGCCTTCAATACGTACAAGGATGGGCCAGGGGCTTAACCTTTTTTCCGATTTCGAGGGCGATCGGAGGCCGGATTCCTCCTCATCCCGTGGGGCAGACTCCTAGGTCAGTTCCGAATTCAGGAGGCCAAAGCGAAGGCGGCTGAACTCAAGGATGTCAGCAAGACGGACAGTGCTCTTATCGATGAGCAATTGATCCGCTTGGAAATTCGCGAGGCACAATTGTCCTATGCAGGATTGCGAGCTGCACCTCAGCTATTTTATGAGATGAAGAAGGCTGGGCGAATTCCGGCAGACGTAGATTCTGCCAGGGTCTTCTGGCGCAAGATCATGCGTCATGCCGAGAAGACCAAAGACGTTGAGCTGTATGCGGAGTGCATGGCCAAGCTCAAAGAGGTGAGTCGGGATGATGCCAGGACCAAGAAATTCCTGGCCGGCTACGAGCAGAAGCTCAAGGAGCTGCGGGAAGAGCATGCCCAGCAAGCGCCAGCCCCTGGCAAGAGTCGCTAACGGCTGAATCAGCAATACATCTAAGCCCACAACAGCACGAACGGCTATGTTCAAACTAAAGCCCTATCTCCTTTGGATCCTTGGGGTATGGATCCTTGGGTTCTTTCTGGCATCAGTGCCAGCCTTTGCTCAGGCTACCGCTAGCGAATCTGACAGGGGATCCAAGACCAAGATCCAGCTGCGCATCCTCTATGCCGGTGACCCGGAGGCCGAACGCAGCAGTGAATGGTTGGCCTTCCTGCGGGATCCCTTCACCGATGTCCAACTGATCCTGGTAACCGATCTGTCCATGGCCACGGCGAAGGCATTCGATGTGGTGGTTGTGGATACCCCCAGTTCTTATGTGGAGGTGGATGGTCAGCCCAAGAAGGTCTACCAAGAACCGGCCAGCCCCAAGCTGGACCGCTCCTTCAGCAAACCCATTGTGCTTGTGGGCGAGGGAGGCGGCAACATCCTGAGCCAAATGCGAAGGCGCCAGCAAGGCATCAAGTTGGACTGGCATTGACTCTGTCTCTTGGGAGGCGCCCACGGGTTGGACGCCACACATGAGATCTTCCAATCTCCATTTGCTGTGGATCTGCAGTATGAGGAGATGCCCACTCGCCCCAACTACCCCAAGTACCCCGGTGGCGAAGGCCTGCCAGCAAAGATGCAGATCTGGAGGGTAGCCAAAGACACGCCCAATGGGCCCTGGGGTCTGGTTGCCAGTGGCTGCCGTTTTACCGACAGTCCCGACTGTGAGTTCATTGCCGGTGGGCTGAATTCGAAAGAAGTTGACTCGGTGGCCATTGGCCGACAAGGCAACTGGTTCTTGTGGGGCTTTGTTGCCTCCCCAAGTCAGATGCAGGCCGAAGCGCGCAAGGCCTTCCTGAACTCGGTGGTCTACATCCGCAAGTACGACGGCCAGCAGGCCCTGGTGGAGTCGGTCGCCACTCCCCGAGACTGGGCACTCTTCTATGCTCCCGAGCGGTTCTATACGGGAAAGAAGATCCGCGAGAAGATTCAACAAAGAATGTCCGCGCAGTTTCTGGCAGTCCACGACAATGACCCCGATTCCTTCGAGCAATACCTGAAGAGCAACCTGGGATACATCTATATTCCCGGTGTCAATAAGCAAGATAAGAACTCAGTTGGCGGGCGCCGGCCCAAGCAAATCCTCACTCTGGATGAAGACGCCCAGGCTCTGGGGATTGCCAATGACGACATCCGCCTGTTGCAGCACTGTGTTGCCGCTCTTAGGGATAGGCAGAACAAAGACCGGGCCTTGCGCATATTAGTGCGCTACACCGACACCGGCTTGGGCGATGATGCCAAGGCTTGGAGCCAGTGGCTGGCAGCCAGCCGTGACCGTCTGTTCTTCAGTGATGCTGGCGGCTACAAGTGGTTTGTGAAGCCCAAGGACTATGGGGTGAAACCTGCTAAGTTGAAGCCGGAGGCTGTCGAAGCGGACGCCCAGCGTTCGGAGCAGTAGGTCTCAGTTCAGAGCCAGTTACTGAGCCTCCTACTTGGCCAGCAAAGTGCTGCGGGGAGGGGGACTTGAACCCCCATGGGGGTTTCTCCCCGGCAGCGGGGGAGGATGAAGTTCGAGGGAAGATGGGGGCAAAGTCGATTTGGCCTAGGGCTGGGGAAGCGCTTGCGGGGCCCGAACCGGATTACGGTGTCAAGTAAGGCCAGCCGGGGGGTCCGGACCGGTTACATAGGTAACAAATCAGTCCGGGCACATGGGTAACACTTTGGCGTGGCCTTGGGGTGGCGCTGGGGTCTCTTGTGCCGGATGACCTGGTGCGAGACAGACCCTGTGAATGAGCGTTTGAAGTTTGTGGCGGCCCACCAAGATGGCCGCCTGTCGATGACAGAACTGTGCGAGCGGTTTGGGGTTAGCCGGAAAACTGGCTACAAGATCCTGGCTCGATATCGTGATGAAGGACCTGAAGGTCTACGGGACAGATCCAGAGCGCCAAAGCGGCATCCCAATCAAGCCCCACCAAGAGTGGAGGCGGCGATTTTGCGGGTACGAAAACACTACCCAACTTGGGGATCCAAAAAGATCCGAGCTGTACTGGCACGAGAGCACCCGGAAGAAGTTTTGCCGGCAAGGAGCACAGTGCATGCTGTGTTGAAACGGGCGGGTGTCGTCATGTCTCGTCCCCGACGTTTGCGGCGGCAGCCCAGTACATTGTCGTTGATTCAACCACAAGCACCCAATGACGTTTGGTCCATAGACTACAAGGGCTGGTTTTGTGTCGGAGATGGCACTCGCTGTGATCCACTGACGGTGAATGATGCCTTTAGCCGCCTGTCGCTGGAGTGCCGTGCATTGGTCTCGCCGAAGCTGTTGGACGTGCGCCGCTGCTTGGCAGGTGCATTTAGGCAGTATGGCCTACCTCTCTACATGCTTAGCGATAACGGGTCTCCGTTTGGGTCGAGGGGCATTGGCGGGATTTCTCGCTTAGGAGTTTGGATGATACGGCTTGGAATTCGACCAATGTTTATTGAGCCAGGTAGACCAGATCAGAATGGTCGTCACGAGCGATTTCATGAAACCTTGAAGGCAGAGACTGCCAACCCTCCTTACAAAACAATTCGAACCCAGCAGGCTGCATTTTCACGATTTCAATCCATCTACAATGAAGAGCGCCCGCATGAAGCTCTAGACATGCAAGTGCCAGCCGAAGTCTACGCGCCTTCGCGGAGGACTATGCCTTCAAGGCTGCCGCAGCATGAATACTCAGATGACTTTGCTGTCCGACAAGTGCGAAAGGATGGCACCATGAAATGGGCTGGAGGCTATGTCTTTATAGGGGATGCACTGGTAGGCGAGAGCATCGGCCTGGAACATGTGGATGACGACGTATGGATTGTCCATCTCGGCTGCATGCAGCTGGGAGTGCTGCATGAGCGGTCCAGGGTCGTGATCCCCCTGCCAAAAATCAGCGAGTAGGGGGGAGGGCCCATATACTGAGTAGCGAATATGGGGGGTCGCTTGCCGAAATCCTCATTTCCCTGGCTCAAGAGGCTCCCCCCATGCTCTAGCCCCTGAATCCCTGAAAATGAGCATTGTGGGTCGCAATCCTGCCTCCCCCAGAAAGTGTTACCCATGTGCCCGTACAAAAGTGTCACCCATGTGCCGGGTTGCCCCATGGGTCTGGACCGGCTACATAGGGAACAAATGCATCAGCAGTTGCCGGGAGAAGGCGAAAAGCCGCCCTTGAGCCCCACCTCACGGTAGTCGAGCCCCTTGCAGGAGGTAAGCATTACTAGAAAGTTGGGACGTTTCGGCTCTTCCGGATCTTGTAGTAGTGACTATGGCTAGTTCATCCACAGATCATGCTTTCCTGCGTTTCCAGAGAGCCGGTGCCGCCACAGACTTGGCTGAAGTTTTTGATGATATTGCGGGAGAGTTGTTACGGGTTGCCAACCATCTGACCCATGACCTGAACACAGCGGAGGATCTGGTGCAGGCTACGTTCCTTACGGCCATTGAGCGTCGCAGTTACTACAAGCCCACGGGCAGTGTGGTGTCCTGGATGATTGGCATTCTAACCAACCAGGCACGAGTGACACGACGGATGGAGGATCGAACGATTGATCCAAGCCGTCTGCCGAATGATCAAGTGCAAGATCCAGTGAAGATCCTCGAAGAGAGGGAACTGTCCAAATCTGTTACCGACGCGGTTGCCAAGTTGCCCAAAACTTACCAAGCGGTGGTCAACCTGCACCTGCGCTACGGTATGTCGGCAAAACGAATCGCACTCGATCTATCGCGATCCCCGAGCACGGTTCGAACACAGTTGGGGCGGGGTATGAAGCTGTTGCGTCTGGCGTTGCCAGCAGGCTTGGTGGCAGGAACTGCAGTGTTGACGGTATCGGCGCCCGGCCTTGCAGCCATGCGGGAAGCAGTGCTATCCAAGGCCACTGCCGCCGCCGCCTCGACTTCCTCCGCTCTTGCTCTCACCAAACTAACCCTGTGGACCGCTGCCGGATCCCTGACGGCAGCTGCCCTGGCGGTGTCCTTGATGGCCCCCGATCAAGGGCAAGTGACCTTTGATGAACTTTCCCCCAAGGCTACGGCGCAAGTCGTGGCTCAGAAGGGATTCGTGGATTCTCCTGCGACCGCTTCGGCGGCACTGCAAGCGGATCCTTTCTCCTCGTCATCACGATTGTTGATGACGATTTCTGACCCTGCTCCGAATGCGCCAGGAGGCGCAAATACCATGAAAACCAATAATGGCTCCCTTTCCTCCCTCTCCCAGAACTTCGGCATCCAAGCCCTGCTGCTGGGGGCCTTTACCCTGCTGTCGGGCACGGCCGGTGCGCAGAGCGTGATCTATACCATCGCTGGCGACAAGATGGGGGACATTTTCGGTTCCTCTGTATCCGTGGCCGGCGATCTAAATGCTGATGGCTTTGCCGACTTCATGGCCGGTGAGCCCGGCTTTGGTCTGGATCCCGACGGCACTCCGGGTACCGGCGACGAACTCTCTGACCTTGGCCGTGTGTATGTGTATTCCGGCAAGGACGGCACGATACTATGGGCCCGCAATGGTGAGCAAGCGGGTAAGAGTATGGGGCGAGACAATGACGCCGTCGGCGATGTGAACAATGATGGCATCCCCGACATCGGGGTTGGTGATCGACTTGCTGAGGTGGATCCCGACGGCACTCCGGGCACCGGCGACGAACTCAGTAATGCTGGGCGTGCCTATGTGTTCTCCGGCAAGGACGGCACGACGCTGTGGACCCGCGATGGCGAGAACGCGGGTGATTATATGGGTTGGTGCATAAGAGGTGTTGGCGATGTGAACGGTGATACCTTCCCCGACGTCATGTCAGGTCTGCGGGGCTATGACCCGGATCCCGACGGCACTCCGGGCAACGGCGACGAACTCAGTAATGCTGGGCGTGTGTATGTGTTCTCCGGCAAGGACGGCTCGACCCTCTATAGCATCGATGGCGAGGCTAAAGGTGACAGCTTTGGCTGGAGCATAAGCGCTCTCAGTGATGTGAACTTTGATGCTATCCCCGACATCCTGGTCGGTGCTTATGCTTTTGATCCGGATCCCGACGGCACTCCAAGCACCGGCGACGAACTCAACGCCGGTGGTCGTGCCTATGCATTGTCCGGCAAGGACGGCTCGACCCTTTATACCTTTGATGGCGAGAACGTTGCTGGCTTTCATGGCCAAATGGTGGAAGACATCGGCGATGTGAACAGTGATGGCTTCCCCGACATCGCGGTTAGTGCGGATAAGTATGATCCGGATCCGGACGGCACTCCGGGCACCGGCGACGAACTCAGTGACGGTGGTCGTGTGTATGTGTATTCCGGCTTTGACGGCTCGACCTTGTGGATCCGCGATGGCGAGAACGCGGGTGATGAATTCGGCGAAACCATTACCGACATTGGCGATTTGAACGCTGATGGCGCCCCCGACGTCGTGGTCGGCGCACCTAAATGGGATGCAGATTTCGATGGGCCTGATAATACTGCCGGCCCCTCAGGTGCCGGCCCCGACGGCACCTTATTCACCGCTGACGATTTCATTGATGACATCCAGGATAATGGTCGATTGTATGTGTTGTCTGGCAAGGACGGCACGACGCTTTGGACTATCGATGGCGAGCAAGGCGGTATGAGCTTCTTCAATTGCTGCGGTGGCATTTGGTTTTCCCAAGGCGGCTATCTGGGTGCTAAGGGTAATGGTAGACCCTCCCTTGGTAGCGGCGATGTGAACGGTGATGGCATCCCCGACATCGTGGCCTCTGAATCTAGCTGGGCTCACTCTCTCGGTGCCGACGGTACCGCAGGCACCGGGGACGAGGCTAGGAGTCTGCCCCACGGGATGAGGAGGAATCCGGCCTCCGATCGCCCTCGAAATCGGAAAAAAGGTTAAGCCCCTGGCCCATCCTTGTACGTATTGAAGGCATGGCGCGATTCAAAAAGGGTCAAGATCTAAACCAGCAGTACCTCCTACCTCCGTCCATCCGTGACTGGCTGCCACAAGATCATCTTGCGTGGTACATTCACGACGCGGTCGGTTCGTTGGACACGGATGGCCTCCTCGACCGCTACCGCATCTGCGGGAGTGGTGAATTGCCTTACGATCCACGGATGATGTTGAGGGTCTTGATCTACTCGTATTGCACAGGGGTCTTCTCCTCCCGCAAGATCTCCAAGCACCTCGAAGAAAGCGTGCCTTTCCGGGTGTTGGCAGCTAATCAAATGCCGGACCACCGCACAATCTGTCGTTTTCGGGCGGAGCATGTCGATTTGTTCGAGAGCTTCTTTGTCCAGATCGTACAGCTCGCTTCTGAGGCTGGCTTGGTCAAGCTCGGCACCGTGGCAGTGGATGGCAGCAAAGTGAAGGCGAACGCCAGCAAGCGAAAGGCAATGAGCTACTCGCGAATGAAGTCCGAAGAGAAACGACTGCGTGCCGAGATCCGCAGGATCACCGAGATGGCTAAGGGAATCGACAAGGAAGAGGACGATCTCTTCGGTCCTGACTTTCGGGGTGACGAGCTCCCTGAGGAACTTTCAAACCGGGAAAGCCGCCTGAAGGCTATCCAGGAGGCAAAGAAGCGATTGGAGAGACGCAAGGCCGAGGAGGACAAGCAAAAGGACGAGAAGAAGGCCAGCAAGGCCAAGGAAGAAGGTCGCGAGCTTCGGATGACTCCCCACCGGAAACATCCCAAGGGCAAGCCACGGCCAAAGGATCAGGAGAACTTCACGGACCCCGATAGTCGGATCATGAAAGCCTCGAATGGATTCGAGCAATGCTACAACGCTCAGATTGCTGTCGACAATACTGAGCAGCTGATCATCGCCAATGGAGTAACAAACAACGCTGCTGATAATGACCAGCTTCTTCCAATGGCCGAGAAAGCGATGGAGAACTCAGGCAAGCCGATAGAGCGCCTGCTTGCGGACGCAGGCTATCGCAGCGAGGAAAACTTCAAGCATCTCGAAAACGCCCAGATTGACGGTTTGGTTTCAGTTGGCAAGGAAGGAAAGAAACGACCGAAGACCAGTCCAGATCTCCAAGCTACTGCGCGAATGAAACGGAAGCTGGGAACCAACCGTGGGCGGGGCTGGTACCGAAAACGCAAACACATCGTTGAGCCGGTCTTTGGCTGGATCAAAAACGTGAGCGGCTTTCGGTCCTTCAGCATGCGAGGCATAGCAAAGGTGAGTGGTGAGTGGGACCTAATCTGTCTTGCAACCAACTTGAGAAGGCTGCACGGAAAGCTGGCGCTATGAAGGCCGAGGGAATTGGGCCATTACAGGCCAAGAAGCACTGATCTGCTCCCAAAAATCGTCAACGTGGCCCCAGGCCCAAAATCCATGCAGAATCCGTCGATCTGGATTTTCACAGCCCCACTAATGATTTTATCCAGCGGCCACCGAGGTGACGCTAAGTTGACTTTCCGTGGGGCAGACTCCTAGTCCAGAATCATCGGTCCGCGCAGGGCCTCCGCCTGTTCTTCACCCTGCAGTTCCGCAACCAGAGCCAGGGCAAACTCGAAACTGGTACCCGGTCCCTGGCTGGTCATCAGGTTCTGGTCCAGCACCACAGCTGCGTCCAGCCAACTGCCATGTTCACCCACCTCTGCCGCTACCGATGGATGGCTGGTCATCTGCTTGCCCCGCCCCACACCGTGCGCCACCAAAGCCAAAGGCGCTGCACAGATGGCGGCCAGCAATGCACCCCTCTCTTCTTGCCCACGCAAGAGTTCACCAACTCGCACATCAGCAGCCAAGGCCGCCGCACCCCCAGCCCCACCGGGCATGACAATGGCATGAAAGCCTTTGCTATCGTCAGTAGATAGTGACTCCAGGGCAAGGTCAGGCAGCATGCGCAGGCCACGACTGCAGGTCACCGCAGCGTCGCCAGCCACTCCCGCCAACACCACATCCACGACACCACGGCGCAGCACGTCCACCAGGATGCTGACTTCCATCTCCTCGGCGCCCTCGGCAAGCAGCACCAGAGCCTTCTTCTTGCTGGCAGCCATGAGCTAGCTGGACTTGCCCCAGTCTCCGCAAAGAGCCGCCGGATCCAAGAGCTTGCGCAACTCGTCGGGCTTCAAGTCGGTGAGTTCCTCCGCCACTTCCTGCACGGTGCGCCGTTCGGCAAAGGCTTGCTTGGCAATCTTCGCCGCCGTCTCATAACCCACAGCCGCATTCAAGGCGGTGACCAGGATGGGATTGAGTTGCAGGTTGGCCGCAGCCACGTCCGTGACCTGCAAGTCTTCCAGGCACTTCTGCCGCAGGACCATGCAACCATTGGCCAACAAGAGGGCGGACTCCACGGCGTTGCGGGCCATCATGGGGAACATGGTGTTCAACTCGAACTGCCCCTGGGAATTACCAAAGCCCACCGCCACATCGTTGGCCATGACCTGACCACAGAGCATGAGCACGGATTCGCAGATCACCGGGTTCACCTTGGCAGGCATGATGGAGGAGCCAGGTTGCACCGCCGGGATTTTCAGTTCGCCAATGCCGCAGAGCGGCCCAGACGACATCCAGCGCACATCGTTGGTGAGCTTGTAGAGAGCGGTGGCAAAGCTGCGCATTGCCCCACTGGTATGCACCACTGCATCCAGGCTGCTTTGTGCCTGGAAGTGATTGCTGGTTTCTCGCAAGGGCACCTGGTGCTGCTTTTGGATCAGGGCACAAACCTTGGCACTGAATTCGGGATGCGCATTCACGCCGGTGCCCACAGCAGTGCCACCCAGGGGAACCTCATGCAGACCTTCGAGTGCCTCCCGAATGCGATGCATACCCCGCTCCACCTGGCCGGCATAGCCGCGGAACTCCTGGCCATAGCGGATGGGCATGGCATCCATGAGATGGGTGCGGCCGGTCTTGATCTTGTCGAAGTTGTCATCCGCCAGCTTATGCAGGCAGTCGGCCAGGAGCTGCATCTCCGGCAACAGCCGTTCTTGGATGGCCAAAGCCAGACCCAGCTGCACGGCAGTGGGGAACACGTCGTTGGAGGACTGGCCCCGGTTGACGTGATCATTGGGATGCACGGCGGTGCTGTGCTTGCCCTGGCCCATGATCTCCCCGGCTCGGTTGGCGATGACCTCGTTGGCGTTCATGTTGGAGGAAGTGCCAGATCCGGTCTGGAACACATCCACCACGAATTCCGCGTCCAATTTGCCATCCGCCACTTCTTTGGCGGCAGCGGCAATGCCCTTGGCGATGTCCAGGGGGATCTGCTGCAAGTCGGCGTTGGCCTGGGCCGCTGCACCCTTGAGGATGCCCAGGGCCCTGACCACCAGGGCCGGGATGCCAGAGCTGATGGGAAAGTTGGCAGCAGCTCGAGCGGTCTGAGCGCCGTAGTAGGCATCCTCAGGCACCTGAACCGAACCCATGGTGTCACGCTCGCTTCGATATCCTTTACTCATGATCTTTCTGCCAATTGAAACTTCTGGCGTCCCTATCACAATGGCAGGGTCTGGCGTTTTAGGATTTTCCTGATCCTATGGCCTGGCTAGCCAAGGCTTTGATTGACATTTCAGACCATTTTGCCGACGTCGGAAAAATGGTCGAATTGGGCTCAGGAAGCCAGCGGGAAATCGAGGATGTGATGCTCACCCGCTATGCCTGCTATTTGATCGCGCAAAATGGTGATCCGAAGAAGGAGCCAATTGCCTTTGCTCAAACCTACTTTGCCGTACAAACGCGAAAAGCCGAGCTTATCGAGCAGAGGATGCTGGCGCGGGAGCGGGTTTCGGCACGCAAAAAACTGACTCAAACAGAGAAAGGGTTGTCTTCTGTCATCTATAAGCAAACCGGCAGCAATAAGAACTTTGCTATGATCCGCAGCAAAGGCGACCAAGCGTTGTTCGACAAGACGACGCAGAAAATGAAATCAAGATGGAAAGTGCCGGACAACAGGCCGCTGGCTGATTTTGCGCCAACGATCATTCTGAAAGCCAAGGATTTTGCCACGGAAATCACGATCCATAATGCTCGTGAAAATCAGATAACTTCAGAACGCGCCATTTCCAGCGAGCATATTACAAACAACAAGGCTGTCCGTAAAACAATGCTCGGTCGGGGTGTTCGGCCTGAATCATTACCTGCAGCGGAAGACGTCAAGAAAGTCGAGCGACGTTTGACCTCAGAAGAAAAGAAAACACTGATAAGTCCGGATAGTCTGGATGCGGAATAAGAGGCCGAAATGATGCCAGGTAAACCGCTCCCAGAACATCTGACCAGAACTGCGTGGTCGCCCTCGCTGCACTGGCGTGAATCATGATGGAGCCAGCTCACGCCAGTAGACTTGCCTGGCCAACTTCGACCGCGTAGCCTCGCCAGACATGCAGCACGCAATCAGCAGCCGCAGCACTTGGGCCGAGAGCCCCGCTGGCACCCCATTCGGTACCTTATCGGGCTTTTCGGTACCTTTTATTGGCTTTATTGGTCGATTCGAGGCTCTGGTGGATTCACCAGAACGCTATGTTGACACAAAGCTTGTGCGTATGCGGGGGTGGCGGAATCGGCAGACGCAGCAGACTTAAAATCTGCCGGGGAGAGATCCCCATGGGGGTTCAAGTCCCCCTCCCCGCACCACTTTGCTGGCCGTTCGCGGCACTTTAGCTCTTTGACCTCTTGACGACCTGCTACACTTTCTGCTACACACCAGGCATGGGCAAGCCGATTCGCCGCAAGGCGGCAAGCTCTGTAGCAACACCCCCAAGACCTTTGGGGAACTAGCCAGGTGGTCATGTAGCTGATCAGCGACAGCAAGGACACTTGATCACCCTGAACGAAGACCTTGGCGACCCCAAGGGATCCGTCAGTCCATGTCCCGGTTGTTCACGGGGTCTGGAGCTTCAGCAAACCAGGTCCAGTTGTCCACAGCATTAGGGATCTCTTGGCAAGAGGAAAGCTGGATGACTACCGAGCCCTGTAGCCCGTCCACTGTCAGCTACAAGCACGACCTGTCCCCCCTTACCGACTTCACCGAACAGCTCAGTCGGCATAGGAAGCTGCAGAGCCAGGCATCCCTTCGACCCTACTGCTCCGAACGCTGGGCGCCGGCTTCCATGACTGCCGCACCTACAGGTTTCCGCAGGTAAACCCAGACATAGCCGTGGCAGTAGACGGGTGCCAGATACTTCTTGAGGATATCCCACTGGGCTTGGCTCTGCTCCAGGAGTGCCTGGTAAGCCTGGTTGTCATCCTGCAGGCTACGGATCATCTGGCTCCGCTCCTGGATCTGTAAGCCGCTCAGCTTCTGGCCCTCCTGGATGGGTTGGATGCCATGCTCCCGCATGATCTCCTGGCGGTTGGCTCTGAGCTTCTTGCTGATCTCCCCACTGGCAGCCATTGCCGCATCCCGTTCAGCGCGCTGGGCTGCGGTCATCTCCGGCTCAGGGCCCTTGGTGGAGCTTTTATCGCCCAACAGCAGGTCCAGGCGACCATCCTGGTTCCAGTCGGTAACACAGAGCTTGCTGCGGACACCGCGATCATCCGACGAGTTGTTGGATTTGCCCTTGGGCACCAGGGTAATACCGGCGGCCAGTTGGGGCAGGCCTTGGGAGGTGGTGTTGCGGTAGAGGGTGACCGCGCCATCATCATCCCCGAGCAATAAGTCCAGATTGCCGTCGCCATCCCAATCCACCACACAGGGCGCAGCCTCCCTGTCTACAACCAGGGGTTCGCCTTCCACTGCCAACGGCTTGGGGCTGACAAAGACAGGCACCTTGGTCTGGCTCTGATTGGCAATCCAGTACAGCTCCCCCTTGATGTTGCCCACCAAAAGGTCCAGATCACCGTCTGCATCCCAGTCGGCGGCAAAAACAGTGGAAGCCAGACCTACGTTGAGAGGCTTGCCCTCCCTGTCCTTGAGGATCTGACCTGCCTGGAAACTGCGATCGCCGTTGCCAGCAAAGAGGTACAGGTCGCCGGGCCCATAAGAGCCAGAGAGCATGTCCTTATGGCCGTCACCGTCCAGGTCCACCAACTGCGGACCAAAACCAATGCATCAACCCCCGGGCACCGCGGCCTGGGTGCCGCCGGCCTGGAAGTACTCAAAGCTCGCAAACTTGGGTTTGCCCTTCTGGCCCAGGTTCTTGTAGACGCGCAGGGTTGCCGCAAGGTCGCCGTACTTCTTAATCCCCTTGCCATAGACGCCCACTAGCAGGTCTCGTAAGCCATCGCCGTCCATGTCCGCAAGGAAGGGTGCGGCATGGCCCTCGTCATCCCCCACATCCAGGGGCTGCTCACCACAAAGCACCTGAAAAGGAGCTTGCAGGTCAGGACTTTGTTGACCACCGCCCTGCGCCAACAGTGTTCCCCCAAGGGGTAGCAGAAGGATCAGGACGCCAGGTAGATACTGATGTAATTGCATGATTGATCAGAGTGAGGGTCTTAGTGAGAGAGCTTGGGGCGGTATTTGAACGCAGGTCTTGGGTCGAGTTCAAAAAGGAAACAGGGGCCAGGATCCCATTGCTGAAAGTCCTGGTCCCTGCTGCAACCAAGGCAGTGCCTCAGCTTGTTGTTGCTTCTTGCGACCTTATGGAGTGGTCGTCATCGGCACCCAGTTGGTGGCCAACTGGAAGGTGTCACAACCAACACCACAGCCACCCGAGGTGTAGACCAGGGCTGCATGGTGCAAGGTGACGCCAAGAGGTGCAGGCGTTGGGCCAAAGGTGTTCAAGGAAGGGGTCCCCTTGCCTGCAATATCCAGAGTGCTCTTCCAGCCGGCAAAGGTGGGAGCACCACCGCCAAGCTGGGTGAGACCAATGACAAAGCTGGTCAAGGGATCCGGCTGGTTCAGGGGGATCACCACACCAGGGGACATGGTGACACCGGGGGTGTCGCCACTAGCAGCAAAGCCGGTGAACAGCCAGTAGTTCTTCGTGGCATTGGCCACACCAGCATCGATGGTCATGGTCTGGGCATTGGCCACGCTCAGGGACAGCAGGTGCTTGTCCGCCGTCAGAGACAGCGGGGCGCCGGAGAACACGAGGACCCGGCCATAGCTAGGAGTCTGCCCCACGGAAAGTCAACTTAGCGTCACCTCGGTGGCCGCTGGATAAAATCATTAGTGGGGCTGTGAAAATCCAGATTGACGGATTCTACATGGATTTTGGGTCTGGGGCCACGTTGACGATTTTCAGGGTCAGATCAGTGCTTCTTGGCCTGTAATGGCCCAATTTCCTTGGCTTTCATAGCGCCAGCTTCCCGTGCAGCCTTCTCAAGTTGGTTGCAAGACAGATTAGGTCCCACTCACCACTCACCTTTGCCATGCCTCGCATACTGAAGGACCGAAAGCCGCTTACGTTTTTGATCCAGCCAAAGACCGGCTCAACGATGTGTTTGCGTTTTCGGTACCAGCCCCGCCCACGGTTGGTTCCCAGCTTCCGTTTCATTCGCGCAGTAGCTTGGAGATCTGGACTGGTCTTCGGTCGTTTCTTTCCTTCCTTGCCAACTGAAACCAAACCGTCAATCTGGGCGTTTTCGAGATGCTTGAAGTTTTCCTCGCTGCGATAGCCTGCGTCCGCAAGCAGGCGCTCTATCGGCTTGCCTGAGTTCTCCATCGCTTTCTCGGCCATTGGAAGAAGCTGGTCATTATCAGCAGCGTTGTTTGTTACTCCATTGGCGATGATCAGCTGCTCAGTATTGTCGACAGCAATCTGAGCGTTGTAGCATTGCTCGAATCCATTCGAGGCTTTCATGATCCGACTATCGGGGTCCGTGAAGTTCTCCTGATCCTTTGGCCGTGGCTTGCCCTTGGGATGTTTCCGGTGGGGAGTCATCCGAAGCTCGCGACCTTCTTCCTTGGCCTTGCTGGCCTTCTTCTCGTCCTTTTGCTTGTCCTCCTCGGCCTTGCGTCTCTCCAATCGCTTCTTTGCCTCCTGGATAGCCTTCAGGCGGCTTTCCCGGTTTGAAAGTTCATCAGGGAGCTCGTCACCCCGAAAGTCAGGACCGAAGAGATCGTCCTCTTCCTTGTCGATTCCCTTAGCCATCTCGGTGATCCTGCGGATCTCGGCACGCAGTCGTTTCTCTTCGGACTTCATTCGCGAGTAGCTCATTGCCTTTCGCTTGCTGGCGTTCGCCTTCACTTTGCTGCCATCCACTGCCACGGTGCCGAGCTTGACCAAGCCAGCCTCAGAAGCGAGCTGTACGATCTGGACAAAGAAGCTCTCGAACAAATCGACATGCTCCGCCCGAAAACGACAGATTGTGCGGTGGTCCGGCATTTGATTAGCTGCCAACACCCGGAAAGGCACGCTTTCTTCGAGGTGCTTGGAGATCTTGCGGGAGGAGAAGACCCCTGTGCAATACGAGTAGATCAAGACCCTCAACATCATCCGTGGATCGTAAGGCAATTCACCACTCCCGCAGATGCGGTAGCGGTCGAGGAGGCCATCCGTGTCCAACGAACCGACCGCGTCGTGAATGTACCACGCAAGATGATCTTGTGGCAGCCAGTCACGGATGGACGGAGGTAGGAGGTACTGCTGGTTTAGATCTTGACCCTTTTTGAATCGCGCCATGCCTTCAATACGTACAAGGATGGGCCAGGGGCTTAACCTTTTTTCCGATTTCGAGGGCGATCGGAGGCCGGATTCCTCCTCATCCCGTGGGGCAGACTCCTAGGGAACGGTGACTAGGGAACGGTGACTAGGGAACGGTGACTAGGGAACTGTGACTAGCGAACGGTGACTAACGCCGGGCGCCCTTGAAGTTCACCGTGACACCCTTGCGACTGCCACCCTCCGGCAAGCGCGCATCACTCTGTGGCCCTGGACTGACAACCAGGATCCAGAATTCGCCGGCCTTGTTGGGAATCTTGGTCAACACCGTGTCGGTGATGCCATCGCCGTCCGCGTCCACCAGTGCATGGGGTAGGGGTTGCCGGCCATGTTGGTAGAGGCTGATGGATTGGGGCTGCAGGTCTTCCACGTGCAAAGCCAGTTCCGCCAGGGGCAGGCTGACGATGGCCCATTTTTCCGCGTCCGGATTCTGGATCTGCACCGGCAGGCGCAGGAACTCGGCGTGGGCTGGAATGCAGCTGGCCGGAACCAGTCCGGCCAGGCTGAGTGCCAGGATCAGATGGCGGCTATGGACCATGAAGGATCTTGGATGGCTGCTGCAAGCATATTTGCAACAGCCTGTTACAGTGGAGGTGACGCCCGGAATCGAACCGGGCTGCACGGATTTGCAATCCGTTGCCTAACCACTCGGCCACGTCACCAGCTTTCGGCAGGGGAAGTTAGGCAGGCACGGGGCTGGGATCAAGGGGGCAAGGATTAGTTCTTTCAATATGAGGGGGGAGGGGCCATCTTGGAGGGTTCACATTTTCCCCATGCCCACCTGTTCTAGCCTGTGACAGTCAAAAAAATCATCCACTTTGAGTTCACCCAGACCCAAGTCAAAGAGCCCCTGCTCTACCAGTTGACTCGGCAGTTTGACATTTTGAGCAACATCCGTGCGGCTTCCGTCACCGACGAGGGCGGTTATGTGGTCCTGGAAGTGGAAGGCACGGAAGAGGTGATCGAAAGCGCCTTGGACTACCTGCGCAAGCAGGGTATCGAGGTGACCGAGCGGGAGTCATGACCTTGCGGGGAGGTGGGCGACCACTCCTGTTGGCCTTCCTGGTTGGCTTGTCCTGCATCTGTCTGGCGGTCTCCAGCCCCGTCGTCTCTGGCCTCATCAACGACACTGTCGCCAGGGGGCGATCCGGGGCTGTGGTCTCTGCCCAGTCTTTGGCCAGCCAGGTAGGTTTGCGAATCCTGCGCCAAGGCGGCAATGCGGTGGATGCGGCGGTGGCGGTAGCTTTGGCCTTGGCAGTGTGCCATCCCGAAGCCGGTAACCTGGGTGGTGGTGGCTTCATGGTCATCAGCATGGCCAATGGCAGCACAGCGACCCTGGACTTTCGTGAGACCGCACCGGCGGCTGCGCATCGGGACATGTACCTGCAAGAAGATGGCTCGGTGCATCCGGAAAAGAGTCTCTATGGCATGCTGGCTGCTGGTGTGCCTGGCAGTCCCGCTGGTCTGGCGGCGGCCCATGCTCGTTTCGGCAGCATGCAGTGGAAAAAGCTGGTGACGCCGGCCATTGCCTTGGCGCGCAAGGGCATTGCGGTGGATCACTTCCTGGCCAAGGGGCTGGCCAAAAAGGCCGAGATCCTGGGGCGCTTTGCTTCGACGCGCCAGGTGTTCTTCAAGGAGGAAAAACCACTGCAGCAAGGCGACCGCTTGCTGCAGGAAGACCTGGCCCGGACCTTGCAGCGCCTGGCGGACAAGGGAGTTGCAGGTTTCTACCGCGGTGAGACAGCGGATTGTCTGGTCAAGGCCATGGCGCAGGCGGAAGGTTTGATCACCCACAAGGATCTGCAGGATTACAAACCTCTCTGGCGTGAACCGCTGGTGGGGAGCTACCGGGACTACGAAGTCCTTTGCATGTCGCCGGTTTCCTCAGGTGGCATCGCTCTATTGCAGATGCTGAACATCCTGGAGGGCTATGACCTGGGCAAATTGGGTTATGGCAGTTCGCAGGGCATTCATCGCCTGGTGCAGGCGATGCAGCGGGCCTATGCGGATCGAGCGCGTTGGTTGGGGGACCCGGCTTTTGTGCAGGTGCCGGTGCAGGGTTTGGCTGACAAGAAGTATGCCGCCAAACTACGAGAAAGCATGGATGCAAAGGCTCTGGTGCCGGTGCAACATGGTGTGCCGGCGGGCGCTCCCGAATCCAAGGACACCACCCACTTTTCCGTGGTGGATGCTGCGGGCAACGCCGTGTCCTGCACCACCACCATCAACTCAAGTTTTGGCAATGGCGTGGTGGTGGAAGGTGCGGGCTTCTTGTTGAACAACGAGATGGATGACTTCAGCGCCAAGCCGGGAGTGCCCAACCAGTTTGGCCTGCTGGGGGGGCTAGCCAATGCCATCCAGCCAGGCAAGCGCATGCTCTCCTCCATGACTCCAACCATCATCCGCAAGGACGGCAAGGTTTGTCTGGTGCTGGGAAGTCCAGGTGGCGGTCGCATCATCAACACGGTGTTGCAGGTGGCCATCAATGTCCTGGATCACCAGATGCCCTTGGATGAGGCGGTGCGGGCGCCGCGGGTGCATCACCAGTGGAAGCCAAAGCCCTTGTTCTGGGAGCGCAACAGCCTCTCTGCGGATGTGCGAGCGAAGCTTGCGGGGATGGGGCATGAGTTCCATGCCGAGCCCATTTCCATTGGTCGTTGCCAGGCCATCCAGATCCTGCAGGACGGCCTGCGGGTGGGGGCAGCGGACCCGCGCACCAGTGGTTCGGCGGCGGCCTACTGATCAGGGTGCTACTGCCCGCATGTTTGCAGGCTATTCGTCTTCTTCTTCCTCTTCCTGGCTGCGCGACTGTTCAAGGTCGTCAGGAGTGCTCCATTGGCTCTGGTAGTTTTCGTGGAGATACTTGATGCAAAGTGCATTGCTATAGGCAATGTCATCGCTGAGTTCTTCGGCAGACATGGCAGGGTTGAAACCAGGGGCCGAAAAAGTGATTTCTTCAATCACTCGGCAGAGGGTGTTGCCCACCAGATTGTCCTCAACGGACTTGGGATCCAGTTTGATCAGGCGATTGATGAGGGGAACCAGGGCCTTGTGGTCGAACTCAATCAATAGGCGTCGGTTTGCTCTGTCATCTGTTGGGCTGCCGGGAAAGCGGCCAATGAGTTCTGTGATCTCTAGTTTGATCTCTTCGGTGGCTTCCGGAGCCCAGTCCAGGGGTTTCAGTGTGCTTAGATCGAATACCTGGGCGACATCCGGAGCTTCGGGCTCTGGCTTTTTCTTCACTGCCTTTTTGGGCTTTTCCGGCTTGGCTTCTTCTGCCTCGGCCTTGGCTTTGGCCGCTGCCGCTTCTGCTTCCTTGGCCGCTACCTCGGCGGCTGCTGCAGCTGCCGCTTCTGCTTCTTTGGCTTTTGCCGCCGTTTCTTTTGCCAGGGCCTGCTCTGCCTTGGCTTTGGCATCATCATCGCTTGTTTTATTGTCGTCCTTGGTGAGGAAGAAGATGCCGCCAGCAAGGATGAGGACGATGCCCGCAATGGCGAAGATCATCATGGCCGGGCTTTTCTTTTCCTTGTCCCTGCTTGAGCCGCGACTGGAGCGCCCGCTGGAACGTCCTCGTTTGGAGCGACGGGGTGATTCTTCTTCCTCTTCTTCCCCTTCCGCATCCTCGGCTTCAGCTTTGGCCTTGCGCCGGCTGCTCTTACCGGAACTACGTCGAGAGCCCTTTCTCTTCAAAGGCTTGGGCCTCTCGGCTTCTTCAGTCTGGGCTGCCTCGTCTTCCTCTGCTTGACTTTCAGCGGCGGTGGTCGACACGCTCTTCACTGCGCTGGCCGCTGCCGCATCTTTGGCAGATCCCTTGGCAGATTCCTTGACGGATTCCTTGGCTGGCGCCGGTGGATTCTCCCGTTGGCTCTTCACGTCGATGACGTGGCCACAGGCTTTGCACTTGGCCGTGCTGCTCTTGAAGGATTCGGGAATCTTGTAGCGAGCGCCGCAATTCTGGCACTGAATTGGAATGAGTGGCATGGCGCTAAGCATACGCTCTGCCGCCCGGGCCTGCTATCGTACTTTCTGGCTTCGCCGCCGGCGTCGCCGGTCTTCGATGCTTGGCAGGTCTTCCTCTTGGGTTGGCTTACGGGACTAGTCCTCCCTGTCGGCCACTCGGGACCACCAGGCAAACCATTGGCGCAGGGATGAAAGCCGCTGGGCGTCGCTGGCACCAAATTCAGACCCGGCTTCTTGCAGGGCTTTGAAGCCGAAAGATTCACCGCTCAGGTCCCGCAGAATGTGAACCACCAGGGCCAGGTTTGTGGCGTTCTCCTCGCTGCTCCCCAGCAGGTGGATCTGGTTGAGCAGGCGGGGAATTGCTGGCTTGCCAATGGTTTCCATTTCCAGGCGGGCCCGGCTGATGATCTTGGCTGAGGACCATGGGGCCATGAGCTGGGCAAGCAACTGGTCGATTTGCTGGCGCAGCTCTTGGGGTGTATCCGGCAGATGGGCCATGGCGGTGATGGGGGCTTCGCTGTTCTTCACCGTTGGCTCGGGAGGAGAATCTGGCAGACCTGCTTGCGGGTTTGGGGTCGATTTCTCAGGTTGAACATTTTTTGCCCGTGCCTCCCTTGGCTTTGTGGGAGACCATGCCTGGGGCAAATCCATGTCTTCCCAGCCGTAGACCATAAACTTGCCTTTGGTCATGACCCGAAAGGTCAGGGTCATCTTGGCCTGGGCCTGCGCAAGTTCTGCTCGCCTGCCCTGCAGCACCAGGTTGACCTTGCCAAAATCCAATCTAGCCATTTCCTCCTCTGCAAATTGAGCGTCCATGATCTTGAAGGCGCGCAGGATCTGTCCCATCTCGTCATCAAAGAGCTTGTTGATGATTTTCTGTTCCAGGAGTCGTTTGGCCCGACCGCTGCTGTGGTCCCAAGGGAACGTGGATGAGACACGCAGGATTTTGCGCAGGGCTTCGAGATCCGAGAATTGATAGACAGCTGGGATGTCTTGTTGTTGCACTGCCTTGAGCCAGTTGGTGACTGCCAGCATCCTTGGATTGTTGGGACCATTCTCGGTGTTGGAGAAGGTTGAATAGAGGAAGGGAGCGGCCTCTTCCTGAATCAGCTTGTCCTTGAACTTCAGGCCAACTATCACCAGTAACACCAGGGACACTGCCACCACCAGAACCCGGCTGATGAAAGAGCCGGCTTTACGCCGGAATCTTCGAGCCTTTCGCGATTGTGGAGTACCGAGTTTGCCTTTAGACCTTCTTCTCAACCCTGCTTTCCTTCCTGCTGTTTGTTGGGGTCACTCTAGAGCTTGTTTCGGTGACAAGTTAGGGTCTGGAGCTTGAGTATACAATGAAACAGGATCGTCCCTTCAAACTGGTAAGTCCCTTGCAGCCCGCCGGGGATCAGCCCAAGGCCATCAAGGAACTGGTGCAGCATCTGGTATCCGGCCAACGGCATGCAACGTTGCTGGGGGTGACTGGTTCAGGCAAGACCTTCACCATGGCCAAGGTCATCGAGGAAGCACAGAAGCCGGTGCTGGTCCTGGCTCCCAACAAGACCCTGGCAGCGCAGTTGTACAGCGAGTTTTTGGCTTTCTTCCCTGAAAACGCGGTGGAGTACTTCGTCAGCTATTACGACTACTACCAGCCCGAGGCCTATGTGCCGACGACGGACACCTACATCGAGAAGGAGGCGACGATCAACGAGGCCATCAACCGTATGCGCAACTCGGCGACCCGGTCCTTGATGGAGCGCAAGGATGTGATCATTGTGGCTTCCATTTCCTGCATCTATGGCTTGGGTTCACCGGAAAACTATGCCGAGCTGTCGGTGCGTTTGCAGAAGGGAGAGCAGCGGGACCGTGACAGTTTGTTGCGCTCTTTGGCCAGCATCCAGTATCGCCGCGACAATTTCGATTTTGTGCCAGGCACCTTCCGGGTGCGGGGTGATGTGGTGGAGATCTTTCCGGTTTATGAAGAAGACCGTGCCATCCGGGTAGAGATGTTTGGTGATGAGGTGGAGGACTTGTTTGAAGTGGATCCACTGCGGGGTGAGGTACTAAAGGAACTTTCTGAAGTCACCATCTATCCTTCGTCCCACTATGTGACACCGCAACAGGGTCTACTTTCAGCTTGCGCTACCATTGAGGAAGAGCTGGAAGTGGCCAATGTGGCCTTGAAGAAGAAGGGCAAGCTGCTGGAAAGTCAGCGCTTGGAACAGCGCACCTTACATGACCTGGAAATGATGCGAGCCACGGGCATCTGCAACGGCATTGAAAATTATTCCCGTCACTTGGACGGGCGTTTGCCTGGTCAGCCACCGGCAACCTTGATCCACTACTTCCCCAACGATTTCTTGCTGTTCATTGATGAGAGTCACGTGGCGGTGCCACAGTCAGGCGGCATGTACAAGGGGGACCGCAGCCGCAAGGAAACCCTGATCAGTCACGGGTTCCGCTTGCCATCTGCTTTGGACAATCGGCCCCTGCAGTTTGCCGAGTTTCAAGCATTGCAAAATCAGGTGGTCTATGTCTCGGCAACTCCGGGGGACTATGAGTTAGAGCAGAGTGGATCCGCCGTCATTGAACTGGTGGTTCGGCCCACCGGCTTGGTTGATCCGCCAGTGGAAGTACGGTCGGCCCGCGGTCAGGTGGATGACCTCTTGGATGAAGTGCGGACCGTTGCCAGTAAGGGGGAGCGGATTCTGGTCACCACTCTGACCAAGCGCAGTTCGGAGGAGTTGACCGACTACTTTAGGGATGTGGGCGTCAAGGTCCGCTACATGCACTCGGACATCGATTCTCTGGAGCGGGCGGAGATCATCCGCGATCTGCGCTTGGGAGTGTTTGACTGTCTGGTGGGTATCAACCTGCTGCGCGAGGGCCTGGACCTGCCGGAAGTCAGTCTGGTGGCGGTGCTGGATGCGGACAAGGAGGGCTTCCTGCGCAATCGCCGGTCCTTGATCCAGACCGCAGGGCGTGCTGCTAGGCACTTGGAAGGGCGGGTGATCTTCTATGCGGACAAGACCACCAACTCCATGAACCTGGCCATGCAGGAGATGGAAGTGCGCCGGCAAAAACAATTGTCCTACAACGCAGAGCATGGCGTGACTCCAAAATCGGTGAGCAAGGAAATTCGCATGCCCCTGGAAGCCCAGCTAAAAGAGCAGCCCAAGAAACAAAAGGCGGCGCCAGCTATTCCTGTCCTGCAGGATCGGCGCTCCTTGTTGGCGCATATCAAGAAGCGACGTGAGGAGATGACGCAAGCCGCCAAGAATCTGGACTTTGAGTTGGCGGCGAAGATTCGGGATGAGGTTTTCAGTCTGGAGAAAGCGGACCTGGAGCTGCGCTGACATGGATCCCCGGATCAGTGACAAGGTGCAGCGGTTCCCGGAAAAGCCGGGGGTCTACATCTTTACCGATGGGACGGGCAAGGCGCTTTATGTGGGCAAAGCCCGCAAGTTGCGCACTCGCCTGCGAAGCTACCTGCGGCCGGGCGGGGATGGCAGGTTGCGCATTCGTTTTTTGGAACAGCAAGCACGGGATGTGGAGTTCATGGTGACCGCCACGGAGCAGGAAGCTCTGTTGCTGGAAAACACGGTGATCAAGCAACGCAAGCCCGTGTTCAACGTCAAGTTGAAGGACGACAAGTCCTTCTTGATGTTGCGGCTGGATCGGCGGGAGCTCTGGCCCTGGTTTCGTCTGGTGCGCCGCCGCCGGGATGATGGGGCGGAGTATTTTGGTCCTTACGCTTCCGCCAAGGCAGTGCGGCGCACGCTGGGGCTCTTGCATAAGGTCGTGCCCCTGCGGGATTGCACCGACACGGTCTTTCGCAATCGTTCCCGCCCCTGCATCAAGCATCAGATAGGTCGCTGCCCAGCGCCATGTGTGGGTTTGATCGAAAGCGAGGCCTACGCAGCTTTGCTAGAGGATGCGGTGCGGATCCTTCAGGGTGAGGCAGGGGCCTTGTTGCGTGGTCTGCAACAGGAAATGCAGATGGCGGCGGCGGGCCTGGAATTTGAACGAGCGCAGTCTTTGAAGATCCAGATGCAAGCCCTGGGGCAGGTGGCGGAAAGCCAGAATGTGGTCTCCAGCGGTCTGGGTGACCAGGATGTGCTGGGCATTCATCGGGTGGGTGATGAAGTGTCTGCTGTGTTTTTGCTCTACCGCAGTGGACGGCTGGAGAAGAATCGTCGATTCAGCTTCCGTTCCCAGTTGCCTGACGAGTTGTTGTTGGCGGATCTTTTGGGGCGCTATTACGAAGGGGATCGTTATGTCCCTGGTCTGATTCTATTGCCCGGCGAAGTTGAAGAAGAAGAACTGTTGCGCCAGTGGCTTTCCAGCAAGCGCGGCCAAAGGGTTGAAATGCTGCAGCCCAAGCGGGGGCCCAAGTACAAAAACCTGCAGGTAGCCACGGACAATGCTCGCTTCGTGGATGCGGTGCTGGCCGATGAAGTGGCCAGACGACGCAAGGCAGTTGAGAATCTGACTGGTCTTTTAGATCTGCAGGAAGCCCCGCAGGTGATCCACTGCTTGGATGTTTCCACCATTCAAGGTCAGAACACGGTGGGCTCCCGGGTTTGTTTCAAGGATGGGCAGCCGCACAAGGAAAACTATCGCCGCTTTGCTTTGAGTGCCGAGGCCAGTGGTGATGATTTGCGTGCCATGGCAGAGATCGTGCGTCGCAGCGTGACCCACTGCATGCGTCGGGATGCGGAGGGCTTGCCGGACTTGATGGTTGTAGACGGGGGCCGGGGTCAGGTTGCTGCCGCACTCGAGTCCTTGGATACCTTGGGATTGCGGGAGGATCTGGCCTTGGTTGGTCTGGCCAAGCGGCGGCAGTCGAAGGAGGATGTGGTGAAGGAGGAGCGACTGTTCCTGCCTGGGGCGTCAGAGCCCATCATGTTGATGCCTGCTGCCCCCGAGACTTTGTTGTTGGCGGCAATCAGGGATGAGGCCCATCGCTTTGCCATCACCTACCACCGTAAGTTGCGCGGCAAGCTGACCTCTGAACTGGACGACATCAAAGGCCTGGGGCCAGCCCGCCGTCGCCTGTTGCTGCGGCACTTTGGTTCCATGCGTAAGGTTCGGCAGGCCAGCCTGGAAGAATTGCAGGCGGTGAAGGGCCTACCCGCTGCACTGGCCGAATCCCTGTTCCAAAGCCTGCAGCAGGACTAGGAGTCTGCCCCACGGGATGAGGAGGAATCCGGCCTCCGATCGCCCTCGAAATCGGAAAAAAGGTTAAGCCCCTGGCCCATCCTTGTACGTATTGAAGGCATGGCGCGATTCAAAAAGGGTCAAGATCTAAACCAGCAGTACCTCCTACCTCCGTCCATCCGTGACTGGCTGCCACAAGATCATCTTGCGTGGTACATTCACGACGCGGTCGGTTCGTTGGACACGGATGGCCTCCTCGACCGCTACCGCATCTGCGGGAGTGGTGAATTGCCTTACGATCCACGGATGATGTTGAGGGTCTTGATCTACTCGTATTGCACAGGGGTCTTCTCCTCCCGCAAGATCTCCAAGCACCTCGAAGAAAGCGTGCCTTTCCGGGTGTTGGCAGCTAATCAAATGCCGGACCACCGCACAATCTGTCGTTTTCGGGCGGAGCATGTCGATTTGTTCGAGAGCTTCTTTGTCCAGATCGTACAGCTCGCTTCTGAGGCTGGCTTGGTCAAGCTCGGCACCGTGGCAGTGGATGGCAGCAAAGTGAAGGCGAACGCCAGCAAGCGAAAGGCAATGAGCTACTCGCGAATGAAGTCCGAAGAGAAACGACTGCGTGCCGAGATCCGCAGGATCACCGAGATGGCTAAGGGAATTGACAAGGAAGAGGACGATCTCTTCGGTCCTGACTTTCGGGGTGACGAGCTCCCTGATGAACTTTCAAACCGGGAAAGCCGCCTGAAGGCTATCCAGGAGGCAAAGAAGCGATTGGAGAGACGCAAGGCCGAGGAGGACAAGCAAAAGGACGAGAAGAAGGCCAGCAAGGCCAAGGAAGAAGGTCGCGAGCTTCGGATGACTCCCCACCGGAAACATCCCAAGGGCAAGCCACGGCCAAAGGATCAGGAGAACTTCACGGACCCCGATAGTCGGATCATGAAAGCCTCGAATGGATTCGAGCAATGCTACAACGCTCAGATTGCTGTCGACAATACTGAGCAGCTGATCATCGCCAATGGAGTAACAAACAACGCTGCTGATAATGACCAGCTTCTTCCAATGGCCGAGAAAGCGATGGAGAACTCAGGCAAGCCGATAGAGCGCCTGCTTGCGGACGCAGGCTATCGCAGCGAGGAAAACTTCAAGCATCTCGAAAACGCCCAGATTGACGGTTTGGTTTCAGTTGGCAAGGAAGGAAAGAAACGACCGAAGACCAGTCCAGATCTCCAAGCTACTGCGCGAATGAAACGGAAGCTGGGAACCAACCGTGGGCGGGGCTGGTACCGAAAACGCAAACACATCGTTGAGCCGGTCTTTGGCTGGATCAAAAACGTGAGCGGCTTTCGGTCCTTCAGCATGCGAGGCATAGCAAAGGTGAGTGGTGAGTGGGACCTAATCTGTCTTGCAACCAACTTGAGAAGGCTGCACGGAAAGCTGGCGCTATGAAGGCCGAGGGAATTGGGCCATTACAGGCCAAGAAGCACTGATCTGCTCCCAAAAATCGTCAACGTGGCCCCAGGCCCAAAATCCATGCAGAATCCGTCGATCTGGATTTTCACAGCCCCACTAATGATTTTATCCAGCGGCCACCGAGGTGACGCTAAGTTGACTTTCCGTGGGGCAGACTCCTAGCCGCAATCCCCTCAGCCCCTGGGGTGGAAGGCCTGGTGCACCTTGCGCAGGCGTTCTTGATCCACATGGGTGTAGATCTGGGTGCTGGACAAAGATGCGTGGCCCAAAAGCTCTTGCACCACCCGCAGGTCGGCGCCACCGGAGACCAAGTGGGTGGCAAAGGAATGCCTGAGCGAATGCGGCGAACAGGCGATGGCCAGACCGGCCTTCTTGGCCGCTTCTTGCAGGATCTGGTAGAGGCGGATGCGATCCAGGGGGCGACCAGTGCGAGACAGGAACAGCTGCTCCGCATTGCTCTGCGGTCGGCCTTCCTGCAGGTAGCGCCTGAGCCACTGCATGGCCTGTCCGGACAGCGGCACCAGCCGTTCCTTTTGGCCCTTGCCCAGAACACGCAGGCATTGGTGGTCGGGCAAAAATGCAGATACCGTCAGGCCGACGATTTCCGAAACCCGGCAGCCCGAGGCATAGAGGGTGTGCAGGATGGCGCGGTTGCGGATCCCCAGGGGCTGGTCGTCAGCAAAGGCGATGAGCATGGCTTCCACCGCCTTGCGGCCCATGACCGCCGGCAGGCGCTGCTCCAGGCGGGCGCCCAGCAGCCCGCTGCAGGGATCCTGATCCACATGCCCCTCGGCGTGGAGATACTTGAAAAAGCCGCGGATGGCGGCCATGGCCCGCACCACGGAGCGCGGTGCATGGCTGAGTCGCAGCTGTTTCAGATGGTTGAGGATGGCCTGGCGGTCCGGCAAGCTGCCATGCCCCTGCAGCAGTCGGCGCAGGTCACGGGAGTAGGCCGCCACAGTATTTGGCGAAAGCTGGACTTCAGTTTCCAGGTAGGCCAGGAACTCTTCCAGTTCATCGTGGGCCATCAGCATTGCCTTGGCATGGAGAGAATGATGCCTCCAACATGGCGGCCGGGGGGGCATTCAGCCAGAGATTTCCCCTGCTCAGAAGGTAGTCCAGAGTCTTGACCGTCCTACTAGAGAAACTTATGGTCCTCGCCTCGTTTTACCCGGCCCTCTAGCAGCCCTCTTACGGCGGCTGCCAAGACGGCTGTCAGAAGCTCTACTCACGCCTCCACGGGGAGTCGGTGAGATACAATAAACCTTTATAATTTATATACTTATGCCAAAGCCAACCAAGTCTGATCTCACCAAATATCGGGAACGATTGCAGTATCAGTTGGCATCCCTGCAGGGGGATGTGGGTTCCATGCGTGATCAGGCCTTGCGTGCTTCTGGGCAGGACAATTCAGTGGATCACCTTGCAGACCAAGGCTCTGACAATCACGACCAGGCATTCATGCTGGGCTTGATCGAGAATGAAGAGGAAACCATCGCCCTGATCCATGAGGCCTTGGAGCGTCTGGATGGGGAAGGCAAGTTCCCCTACGGCCAATGCCCCCGTTGTGCTGAAATGGCAGTAGAAGAGAAAACCAAGGGCAAGAAGGGCAAGAAGATTGACCCTTGGATCCCCAAGGCACGCATGGAATACATTCCATGGGCTTGCTACTGCGTGAATCACCAGCAGGAAGTGGAGCAGAGCCGAGAAAGTGCCTGAACCCAGCAGCGCAGCCAGACCTTCCCTGTTCTCGGGTAAGGCTCTGTTTTGGCTGCCCATCCTGCCCCTGGTGATTCTGGATCTCTGGTCCAAGAGCGCTGTCTTTGCCTTCCTGGCGAAGGAGAGCGGTCAGGGTGCAGCTCAGCTGCCCCTTCTAGGTTACCTGCACCCCGTCTGGGGCGGTCCGGTGAGCTTTGATCTGGTGAACTGGCTGAACGAGGGCACGGTGTGGGGTCTGTTCGAGGACTACCATTTTCCCTTGGTGGTGCTCCGCTGCCTGGCGGTGGCGGTCATTCTGCACTTTGTCTTTCGCGCCCCACAAAAGGCCCGCATCTTCCAGCTGGCTCTGGCCTTGGTCATGGCTGGGGCCCTGGGCAACCTCTATGACAACCTGATGCCCTACTTTGGCCATGACCTGTACAACGGCGGGGTGCGGGACTTCCTGCTCTTTACTTTCGAATTACCCTTCCTGGACAAGCCCTGGCGGTTTCCGGCATTCAACGTGGCTGACTCCTGCATCACTGTAGGGGCGGCAACCTTGATGGCTCATTTGATCTTCTGGCCGCCAGTGTCGGAGAAGCCTAATAAGTCGGAAAAAGCAGGGAAACCGGAGATCAGCCAAGCCCCATAAAGCTGGTTAGGGCTTCGCCTGTTATCTCAGCATGGGTATAACTCCATAAAACCCGACCCCTAGGAGTCGCCACCCCTTGTTACGGGCACAGTTAGGGCATCTGACCCTGGACAATCCGATCATGAGCGCCTCCGGAACCTTTGGTTCCGGTTTGGAGGCGCAGTCTTTTGCCAACCTGGCAGGTCTGGGGGCTTTGGTGTCCAAGACCGTGACGGTGAAGCCTCGCCCGGGCAATCCCCCAGCCCGCATCATGGAGACTCCGGCGGGCATGCTGAATTCCATTGGCCTGGAGAATCGGGGAGCGGACTTCTTCCTGGCGGAGACCCTGCCGCGGATGATGGAGATCGGTCCGCCGGTCATCGTCAACATTGGTGGGGAGAGCATCGCCGAGTTTGTCGAGCTGGCGGGACGCTTTTCCGAAGCGGGGGTGGTGGCGCTGGAGGCCAATTTGTCCTGCCCCAATGTGCAGGCTGGTAAACTGCTCTTTTCTACCGAGGCTTCTTTGGCCGAAGCAGTGATCAAGCAGGTGCAAGCCGTGGCCAAGGTGCCGGTGTTTGCCAAGCTATCGCCAAATGTCACCAACATCGCAGAAATGGCCAAAGCAGTAGAGAGCGGTGGGGCAGATGGAATCACCGCCATCAACACCCTGATTGGCATGGCTGTGGATTGGCGGCAACAAAAGCCGGTGCTGGGTCGCACCATTGGCGGCTTGTCTGGCCCGGCCATCCGTCCCGTGGCCCTGCGCATGGTCTATGAAATTCGCAAGGCGGTGGACCTGCCCATCCTGGGAGTAGGCGGCATCAGCTCTGCTGAGGATGTGCTGCAGTTCCTGGCGGTGGGGGCAAATGCGGTGCAGGTGGGGACCAGCAATTTCATTGATCCAGGCAACATGCCACGCATCGTCAACGACCTGCAGTCCTTGTTGGCAGCAGAAGGCATGACAGTGCAGGAATTGGTTGGGGCTGTGCACAGACGGGAGGCCAGGCAACCTTGAAATTGCAGGGCCTCTCCATGGATGTGTTAAACAAGGCCGTTTCGGTCTATTGGGAGAAGGCCTATGCCCAGGCCAAAGGGGCTCACACCAAGCCCAGGTTTTCTCTACAAGGAGGTGCCAAGCCGCAGGAGGTTTTGGCGCTGTTCCAAAAAGAGGTCATGGAGCTGCTGCCCAGTCATGCTTGTGTTCGCTACACCATGCGCCTGGGCAACCGGAACTACCCCTTCATGAAGTTGCTCCTGCAGGAACACATTCTTGCCGGCGAGTATTTCTTTGCCGTGGACACCCACGACGAAATGGAGATCAAGCCCAATTTCCCCGACTACCAGGCCTGGATGGTGGTACGCCGCTTCAACCGCAAGCTCAAGCAGGAGATAGAGTCCTCCTTCGCCGAGAACGGTTTGGACACGGCAGCAGCCCTGCGGGCCCTGGTGGCGCGTCGGGGCCCGCAGGAAGGAATATCTCGAGGCAGATCCATTCTGGTTGTGGACGACGAGGAGGATTTGGCCGAGACTGTGGAGTCTCTGCTGCGGGCCCGAGGTTACCGCATGTCCAAGGTCCATGACGGCAAGGCAGCAGTGCGGGCGGCGTTGGACTTGCTGCCGGATTTGATTCTCTTGGACTATGAACTCCCTGAAATGGATGGCTTGGAAGTCATTGAAGTGCTGCGCAGCGACGAGAAAACCCGCAAAATTCCTGTGCTGTTAACCACCGCCAGTCGAGTCACCATAGACGAGATCAAGATGGCGGATGGATTCTTGGCCAAGCCCTTCCAGGAAGCATTGCTGTACGAATTGGTCGAGCGGACTCTGGCCAAGGCCAAGGGGGTGCGGTGAGAAGCTCTGTCCCCATGCAGTTGACTCCACATTTGGCTCCACTGTCGCCGGCTCCTGTGGCCGTCACCGTATTGGTGATGTTCTTGCTCTTGGGTGTGGGCAGCGCTCATGATTCATGCTTGCACGACCTGCGGCATGGTAGGCGGGTGCAATCTTCCACCGTTGCCGTGTGGCAGCTCACAGCCATTCCTGCTCTGCGGCAGAACGCCCAGGGCCAGGTGCCAGTCAGTCTCTGTAAACCAGCACAACAGACAGGCGGTGTCTTGCTGCGGCAGCATAGCCCTTTGGCTTATGCCTGGCCGCAAGCGAGAGCTCCAGGTCATTGCGTCTGAGGCTTAGTGCCTCATTTGCGTTTGGCTTTATTGGTGTTTCAGAAACCTGGGACACACCGCTGGAAATTTTGGTCCAGACATGGACCTGGAGATTGAATAACGATGAAGATGGATTTTGGTGCTCTGCCCGGAAAGTTGGGAAAGGGCCTGCAGAAGGTTTTCGGTTCAGCAAACGAGCGGCTTCTGAGTAAGTGCCGCCCCTTTGTAACCAAGGTCAATGCCTTGGAAGAGTGGGCGGAAGGTTTGGACCAAGCTCAGATACTGGCTCGGGTGCAAGAGTGGCGAGGCAAGGTGCAAGCAGGCAAGGCAACTCTGGATGATGCCTTGCCGGAGATGTTTGCCATGACCAGAGTGGCGTCGATGCGCACCATTGGTCTAAGGCACTTCGATGTGCAGCTGATTGGTGGCGTCGTGCTGCATCAGGGTAACAACGCCGAGATGATGACTGGCGAAGGCAAAACCCTGGTTGCCACCTTGCCGGCTGCGTTGAATGCTCTGGATGGCAAGGGAGTGTATGTGGTCACGGTCAATGACTATCTGGCTCAGCGTGACTGTGACTGGATGGCTCCGGTATTCCAGTACCTTGGTTTGACCGTTGGCGCCATTCAATCGGAGATGGGACCCAAGGGTAGGCAAGAGCAGTACGCTGCGGACATTACCTACGGCACCAACAACGAGTTTGGATTTGACTACCTGCGGGACAACATGAAATGGGACCCGAAAGATCAGGTGCAGAAGCAGTTGAACTATGCCATTGTCGACGAGGTGGATTCCATCCTCATTGATGAAGCGCGGACACCATTGATCATTTCTGGTCCGCCAGAAGGCAAGTCAGAGCGCTACATCCAGTCCGATAAGATAGCCCGACAGCTGAAGGAGGGTGAAGACTTCGAAATCAAGCTAAAGGAGCACCAGTGCTTGTTGTCGGAGCAGGGTGTAGAGAAGGCTGAGCGCCTGGCTGGAGTGGACAACTTCTTCACCGATCCGGCCAACATGGACTGGCCTCATCACATTGAGCAATCCTTGCGTGCGCATTACATCTACCAGCGCGACAAGGAGTATGTCATTGCCAAGAACCCTCAATCCGGCGAGACCGAGGTGGTGATTGTGGATGAGTTTACCGGGCGTTTGATGGCTGGTCGCCGCTGGAGCGATGGTCTGCATCAGGCGGTGGAGGCAAAAGAGGGAATTACCCCCAAGGAAGAGACGCAGGTCCTGGCCACCATTACCCTGCAAAACTACTTCCGCATGTTCAACAAGCTGTCCGGCATGACTGGCACTGCCATGACGGAAGCCGCCGAGTTCGCCAAGATCTACGATCTGGATGTGGTGACCATTCCAACCAACAGGCCCATGGTCCGTCGTGACGACCAGGACCAGGTCTACTTGGACAGCAATGACAAGTACGAAGCCATTGTTGAGGAGATCAATGAGTTCAAGGCAGCGGGTAGACCGGTTCTGGTAGGAACCACTTCCATTGCCAAATCTGAAGCTCTGTCTGACGGATTGCGTAAGGCTGGCATTGAACACAGTGTGCTCAATGCCAAGAATCACGAGAGCGAGGCCCACATCATCATGCAGGCTGGTCGCAGTGGTTCGGTGACTGTCGCCACCAACATGGCTGGCCGTGGCACGGACATCGTGCTGGGCGGCAATCCCGATGTGCTTTTAGCCGACCAGCTGCAGCAGACTGGTCTGGACCCTGAATCGCCCGAGGCGATCAAGCTGAAGGAGGAAATTCAGCAGTCATGCAAAGAGGAGCATGAGCTGATTCTCGAGCAGGGCGGGCTTTTGGTCATGGGGACCGAAAGGCATGAGGCTCGACGCATTGACAACCAGCTTCGCGGTCGTTGCGGTCGGCAAGGGGATCCTGGCAGCACCAAGTTCTTCTTGAGTTTCGATGATGATCTGATGCGCATCTTCGCTCGTGATTGGGTGAAGACCATGATGGAGAAACTTGGTCTCAAGCATGGTGAGCGTATCGAAAGTCCAATGGTCAGCCGTGGGATTGCCCGTGCCCAACGCAAGGTTGAGCAGCGACACTTTGATGTCCGCAAGAATCTCATCGAATACGACGAGGTGATGGATAAGCAGCGCAAGTTCATCTACACCGAGCGGCAGGAGGTCCTGGAACGCATCAACCTGCGTGAAAAGGTATTGGACATGCTGGATTTGGTTTTGGATCCCATCATGGATCTGCATGCCGGCGACAAAGACAACCCGGTGGATCATGAAGAGATCCGCAAGTGGTTGGTGCACAAGGTTGGCAGCGAAGTGGAGCTCGATGGATTTGAGCAGGTTGGTCGGGGCGGATTGGTTGACTGGATCTTGGAGGCAGTAGGAAAGCTCTACGACAAGCGTCGCGAGCATTACGGCGAGGAGGATTGGTTGAAGGTGCAGCAGTTCATCCTGCTGGAAGCCATCGACAAAAAGTGGAAAGACCACCTCTATGCCATGCAGGTGTTGAAAGAGGGCATTGGTCTGCGAGGCTATGCGCAGGTTGATCCGAAGAATGAATACAAAAAAGAGGGCTATGAGAAGTTTGAGCTGCTCAAGACCTCTGTTGCTGACCAGATTACGGATCTCCTGTTCAAGGTAGAGCTCCGTGCACCTGAAGTTGCTCAGCCTGTGCGGCCTGCAGTTCCACAAATGCCGGCTGATCCAGCCACTCAAAAAGCAATGGTGGAGGCGTTGATTGCTTCAGGCCAGGCACCGCAGTCCCTGATCGACGCGGTGAATCGTGGTGAAGATATCACCGTCAGCAACACCCCGCCACCTGGCGCTGGACAGGCAAGAGCTGCGGCTACCAAGGCTGCGCCGCAGCAACAAAGGCAACAACAGCAGCAAAAGCCAAAGCAGAAGGCAAAACGCAATGATGCCTGTCCCTGTGGTTCAGGCATCAAGTACAAGAAATGTTGCTACCCGGCTTTTGACTAGCTCCTAGACTCGGCACCCTATGCGCAAAAGGCTGTCATCGACTTGGTTCCAGCTTGGCTGCCTTTGCCTCTACCAGCTGGCCTTTTTCGTTTTCTTCCTGGTGGCCATGGTCTGGCGCATTGTGCTGGACCCTCGTTACCGGCGGGGTATGCGGCAGCGCCTCGGCTTCGTGCCCCGCAGTCGAGGCGACAGGCCAGTGGTCTGGATCCACGGTGTGTCCGTCGGTGAAGTCAAAGCTGCTGGCAGTCTCATCAAGCAATTGCAGGAACAGTATCCTGAGTTGGAGTTGGTCATTTCTTCTACCACCCCAACTGGCTTTAACCTGGCGCAACAGCTGCATCTAAACCTGCAGGTCATCCTCTATCCTTTGGATCTGCTGCCTTGTCCTGCCATTGCTCTAGGGCGCATCAATCCCGCCTGTGTATTGCTGATGGAGCTTGAGGTCTGGCCGGCTTTCTTGCATACGGCAGCCAGGCGAGGGGCCCACATCGTCGTGATCAATGGTCGAATCTCTGAGCAGAGCTTCAAGGGTTACCGGTTGGCCCGCCATTTCCTGCCGCAGCTGAACTATATCGAGCGATATTGCATGCAGGACGATGTGTATCGCCGGCGGCTCTTGGACTTGGACGTTGCTGCCGAATGCACCAGGGTCACTGGCAACCTGAAGTATGACAACGTCATCTTGAAGGAACCATCTGCCGAAGTGCGGCGGTTGCGGACCTGGTTGCAAGGGGATGCGGGCATGGTTCTGGTCTGTGGCTCTACCCACGGCGAAGAAGACGTCTGGTTGGTTGGTGCAGCCCGGGAGGTGCAGAAAAACCTGGGCCAGTCCATTCGAGTCGTGGTGGCGCCCAGGCATCCGGAACGCGTGCCCTCGGTGCGGGAATCCTTTGCCAAGCACGGCTATGCAAATGTGTTGTGGAGCGAAGGCGGCCCGGATCATGGGGCGCTGCCCGAAGACGCTGTCCTCATTGTAGATACCATCGGTCAGCTGGAGGCTCTCTATGGGGCTGCAGATGTCGCCTTCATTGGTGGCAGCCTTGTGCCTCGGGGTGGCCAGAACATGGTAGAAGCTGCGGCGCAGGGCATAGCGGTGCTCTTTGGCCCCAATGTCAGCAATTTCCGCAAGGATGTGCAGATGCTGTTGCAGGCCGAGGCCGTATGTCAGATCTCAGGTCTGGCGGAGTTGCGGCCTCAACTTGAGAGCCTGTTTGGAGATGCGGAGCTTCGGGCGAGGTTGGGTGAACGCGCCGTGGCATTGATCCAACGGAACCAGGGAAGCACCAATCGCACCATGGAGATGCTCAGGGAGATCCTCGCCCAGGTCCAGGCCTAGCCGCTCTTCTGCCCGCTGATTGCAGCCCCCGCTTGCAATTCTGCGGGAATTCTCTTCTTTATCCCGCCACACCGTCCCGAAATATAAATCTATGAGCTCAGAACCTCGCCTTTTTACCAGTGAATCCGTCAGCGAAGGCCATCCAGACAAGGTCTGCGACCAGATCTCCGACGCCATTCTAGATGCCATCCTGGAGCAGGACCCCGAATCACGGGTGGCCTGCGAGACTATGACGTCACGGGGTCTCGTTGTGGTGACTGGAGAAATTACCACCGATGCCTATGTCGACTTCCAAAGTGTCGTGCGCAAGGTCATCGATGAAATTGGCTACCATGACCCCCGCATTGGCTTTGATGCCGAATCTTGCGGTGTGCTGGTCGCCGTTGGTGAGCAGTCCAAGGACATTGCCTTGGGTGTGGATGCTGAGACTTCCCAGAGCCACGAGCAGGGTGCGGGCGACCAGGGCATGATGTTTGGTTATGCCTGCCGGGAGACGGATGTCTTCATGCCTTTCCCAATCCACTTCTCCCACCGCATTCTGGAAGCATTGGCTGCAGCTCGCAAATCTGGCCGTTATTCCTTCCTGCGGCCAGACTCCAAGTCGCAGCTCACCGTTCGCTACGACGAAAACAACAACCCGGAATGCATCGACACCGTGGTGATTTCCCACCAGCATGACCCGGATGTGAGCAATGAAGAGCTGCAAAAGGCTCTGGAGACCGTGGCTCGTGAGGTCCTGCCAGCCAACATGCTGAAGTCGGACACCCAATGGTTCCTCAACCCCACCGGCCGCTTTGTGGAAGGTGGCCCGAAGGCCGATGCCGGCCTCACCGGCAGGAAGATCATTGTCGATACCTATGGTGGCATGGGCCGGCATGGTGGCGGCGCCTTCTCTGGCAAGGATTCCAGTAAGGTGGACCGTTCTGCAGCTTATGCGGCTCGCTGGGTTGCCAAGAACATCGTCGCCGCAGGCTTGGCTGACCGTTGCGAAGTGCAACTGGCCTATGCAATTGGTATCGCTCAGCCTGTGAGCATCCGCTGCGAGACCTTTGGCACCGGCAAGTTGCCTGAGGATCAGTTGACCTCCGTGGTCCGTAAGGTCTTTGACCTGCGCGCCGGCAAGATCGTCGAGCAACTGCAGCTCAAGCGCCCTATCTTCTTGAAGAGCGCCGCCTATGGTCACTTTGGTCGGGAGATCCCAGATTTTGCCTGGGAAACCGTGAACCGGGTGGAAGATCTCAAGGCTGCTGCCCAGATTTCAGCCTGATCCAGGAGCTGACAAAGCATAAGCTCATGGGGCATATGGCTTGTCCCCCTATGCTTTTACCGGCCGTTGGCAGGGAAACGCTGCGTAGTAGTGTTTCCCACAGGCTTGCCATGGCTATGAGGGAGGGGCGGCATTGTGCTATGGCCCTATTCCTGGACGATGAAAAGTGAACCTGGCATGGATGAGAATCTAGAAGTCTTCTTTTGTGAGTTCTGCAACGAGTCCATCCCTGAGAAGGATCTGCAAACGGGGGTGGCCAGGCGGGTCAATGGCAAGGTAGTTGGCCGGTGTTGTCTGGGGGAGATGCAGCCGTCAGGGAACCGAAGCTCTGGTTCTTCGGCCAGCGTAGCCACAGTGGGGATATTGCTGTTGGTGAGCGTGACCGCAGCCACCATGTTCCTGGATTGGCGCTTATCCGATGAGACCAACCGCATTCATGATAAGTTGGCTCAGCAGGTTGATGCGCGCGATAGCGAGCAGAAGCAGCGCTGGACCCAATTACGGTCTAGTCTGGAAGACTTGAGTGGCGCTACCAGGGGTGGCTTGCAAGAGCATCTGATTGCCGCCGAAGAGAAGACGGTAGTGGCTCGGGCGGAACTGCAAAGTTCTCTGCAAGTCGCCGCGGCTCGTCTTGGCGGTTTGGAAGAAAGCATGCAATTGCTGCGCAATCAGAATGCCGCGATCAACTCCGGATTGCAGAATTTGGAAAAGGAACTGCTGCGCTTGTCGCGAGACCTGGCTTCCCTGCAAGTGGCTCCTGTGCAGGTCTTGCTGGAAGAATTGCCTGATGCGGTGCCAAATCCGGCCAGTCTTGCCAGGGATGAGGCCCCCAGCGGATTGTCCACAGCCCTCATGCATCAGTTGGCTCGACTCAAGGACAAAGATCCCGGCAATCGTTTTGAGGCTGTGGATGAGCTCGTGCACAGTGGCAATGCTGAGGTGCGTGAGCCTCTATTGGCAATGCTGAATGATGCGGACCCTTTTGTGCGCCGTCTGACTGCAGAGGGATTGAGCAAGTTTCGCCATGTCACTTGTGTAAACGCCTTGTTGATGGCTTTGGCAGACCCTGAGAGCATTGTTAGGGATACCGCCCATCAATCCCTGCAGAGGCTTACTGACCATAATATCGAGTTTGATCCGGATGCCAGCGCAAGCGTCCGTGGAGCAGCTGTGAAGCGTTGGCAGGAATGGTGGAAGAAGAATCGGGACGCATTTTAGCGGTAGCTAAGTTGCCATCTGTCTGCAGGGTTGCATGATGACGGCCGAAGGCTGTAGGCATACTCATGACAATCAAGCAGGGAGAACCAGCTAGCAAATCTGCCGGATCGGAAGACCCTTCTGCCCTTCCGCAATATAACCGCACCAAGATTGTGGCTACCTTGGGGCCCGCATCGGACAGCAAGGAGGCGATTCGGGATCTGGTTTTGGCGGGAGCTGATGTGTTCCGTATCAACTCTGCTCATGCGACGCCTGAGCAGGTTGTTGAGATGATCCGTCTGATTCGCCAGGTGGACCGGGCGATGCGTGTTGGCATTGGCATTCTGGTGGATCTGGAAGGGCCAAAAATCCGAGTGGGGCCATTTCAGAATGCGGAACCCATTTGGCTTCGTGCTGGTGAGAAGCTCGTGATCACCACTAAGAAAGGCTTTGTTGGCGAGGTGGCCAAGACCGGCGAGATCACCAGGATCGGCACTAGATACAAGAACCTGGCCAAGGATGTGGAGCCTGATGAGACCATCCTCCTGGACGATGGCAACATTGAACTGAAGGTGCTGCAGGTTGTTGGTTCGGAGATTGAAACATTGGTCATCCATGGAGGTTTGCTGAAGCAGTACAAGGGCATCAATCTTCCTGGATCCAAGGTCTCCTCCACCAGCATGACGGAGAAGGACCTCTTGAACCTTGAGGCAGCCACTGAAGCGGGGGCAGATTTTCTGGCCCTCTCCTTTGTGCGCACTGCTGTAGAGGTGAGGCAACTGAAGCAACGGGTGCAGGAATTGGGCTCTGATGCCTGGGTGATTGCCAAAATCGAGCGCCCTGAGGCCATTGAAAACCTGGCTGAGATCATTGAGGCGGCGGATGCCTTGATGGTGGCCCGGGGGGATTTGGGGGTGGAAATGGGGGCGGAAGTGGTGCCCTCCCTGCAAAAAAGGATCATTCGCCTGGCGGTGCAGGCCTGCAAACCGGTGATTACCGCTACCCAGATGCTGGAATCCATGATCACCAACCCCAGGCCTACGCGGGCCGAGGCGTCCGATGTGGCCAATGCCATCTATGACGGCAGTTCCGCTGTGATGCTTTCAGCAGAGACTGCTTCCGGTAAGTATCCCCTGAAATCGGTGCAGATCATGGACCGCATCATCAAGCAGACCGAAGATGACATGTTCCAGGACTGGCTGGGGGGGGTGCGGCGCCGGCAGCAGCAGGTTGGCAGCAGCATTACCCTAGCTACGGTCAGAGCCTCGGTTTACGCTGCAATGGAAGCCAAAGCCAAGCTCCTGGCCGTGTTCTCTGAGAGTGGGTCTACGGCGCTGGCGGTGGCGGCGGAACGGAGTCCCACCCGGGTGCTGGTATTCACCCCTTTCCAGCGCACGGTACAGCGCCTTTCCCTGGTCTGGGGGATTCGGGCCATCAAGGTGTCCCGTACCCGAACCAGCCATGAAATGACCCTGGAGGGCGAGAGGGTCCTGCTGGAGAAGGGTCTGGCCGCTGCTGGGGACCGGGTTGTGGTGGTGGTGGGCTCCAGCCGCCAGCAGGGGATGACCAATATCATGAATATTCGGGTCCTGCAGGATCCAGAGGGTGACGGTGGGGGCGATTCCGAATAGGTTGCGATTTCGAATAGGTTGGCGATTCCGAATAGGATACAGAGGCCCCTTGATTCTAGGGGCAGCAACGCTAGCATCCGCCGCCTTACTCTGCGCAAATATTAGCCTATCTGCGCTAGCTGGACTTTTCAGTAGTCATGACCAAGACAACATTTGCAACCGAACAGGATCGCGCCCTTGCCATGGACACCTGGCATGTGGTTGACGCATCCAAGTACGTGATGGGGCGCATGGGCGTTGCCATTGCCGAAATTCTAATGGGCAAGCATAAGCCCCTCTACACGCCACACCTGAGTGTTGGGGAAGGGGTGATTGTCATCAACGCTGGCAAGGTCCGCCTGTCTGGCAACAAGCGCAGTGGTCGCCTATATCGTCGTTACACCGGCTATCCTGGCGGTCTGCGTCGTCGCAGCTTGGGTGATTACACCGAGCAAAAGCCGGAAGAGCTTATCAACCTGGTGGTGCGTAGAATGCTGCCCAAGAACCGTTTGGGCAGGACCATGCTGACACGGTTGAAGGTCTATGCAGGTCCTACCCATCCACATATGGCGCAAAAGCCTCAGGCACTTGAACTGAATATTTAGAGGGAGTAGCAAGCACCTTGGTTTTATCCACTGATCCTTATGTTTGGGGCACCGGCCGTCGGAAGACCTCAGTAGCTCGTGTCCGCATCAAAAGCGGAACAGGGCAATTTCAAGTCAATGGCAAGGCAGTGAAGGACTTCTTCACTTCCTACGAAACCTTCCGCTCTGCAATGTCGCCTTTGACGGCAACTGAGAGTGGCAAGAGTTACGATGTCTGGGTCAAGGTGTCTGGCGGTGGTATCACCGGGCAGGCCGATGCAGTCAAGCTGGGTTTGGCCCGTGCTCTAAGGCTGGACCATCCAGATTATGATGGGGTGCTGCGGGAGCAAAGGCTCCTTAGCCGTGACCCTCGTATGGTTGAGCGTAAGAAGTACGGTCTCCGCAAGGCGCGTCGCGCAACCCAATTCTCCAAGCGCTAATCCAGCGCTGTGCTGTTAGGAGAGGGCGGTGTGAAGAGTGGGCCAGGCATGATCATGATCATGTCGGCCCTTCTTTGTAGGCAGATCTGCAGTAGGCGTATTGGCCTTTGTTCAGGCTCTGATTAAACTGGCGTCATGGCAGGTCATTCACATAGCGCAAACATCAAGTTCCGGAAGGATCGTGTAGATCAGGTCCGGGGCAAGACCTTCTCCAAACTGGTGAAGATGATCACCGTGGCGGCCAAGATGGGTGGTGGTGATCCTGATGCCAACCCGCGCCTGCGGCTGGCCATAGAGAAGGCTCGGGCCGCCAGTATGCCCAAGGACAACATTACCAGGGCCATCAAGAAAGGTACCGGTGAGTCTGGCGGTAGCAGCTTCGAGGAGCTGCTCTACGAAGGCTACGCCGCTGGCGGCGCCGCTTTGATGATCGACATACTGACTGATAACCGGAATCGAACAGCTCCCGAAACGCGCAAGATCTTCGAGAAGGCCGGTGCCAACCTCGGTTCAACGGGTTCTGTTGCCTATATGTTTCAGCGCAAAGCGATCTTCTCGGTGAATCCGGATGAAGAGCCTGGCGAAGACAAGCTGACCGAACTGGTTTTGGAATCTGGGGCGGAAGATCTGGTGGATGCCAATGGCGTGTATCAAATCGTAGCGGATCCCGGGGAATTCATGGCGGTGAAGGAAAAGCTGGAAGCTGCCTCCCTTTCTTTGAAAGGTGCTGAGATTGGTTATATCCCCGAGACCTGGGTTGAAATTTCGGAATTGGCGGCCGGTCGTAAGATCTTGAAGCTTGTGGATGGCCTTGAAGATCACGAGGATGTGCAAGCTGTCTATGGCAACTATCGTTTTTCCGAGGCTGTCCTGGAAGAACTGGCCAAAGGTTAGGTGGATCAATGACCAGGAGCGCATATTACCTGGGTGGCTTGAATTTGGTTCGTCAGCAATTGCAGCACATCCTGGGTGTGCCGCTGCAGGATAGCTACCCCACAAAAGGTGGGCGTCAGGATCTGGTCTTTCTGGAAGCGTTTAGCGGCGCTGAGCAATTACAGGAGTCCCCCGGTGGCAACGCTTTTGCCGCCTGCCGCGCACTAAAAAGCCAACTCGGCATGCGAGTCTTTTTGCTGGTGCAAGAGGGTGACCGGTTGAGCCCCGAGATTGCTCGCTTTTGTCTAGCGGATGGCTGTCTTGAGGTTGGTGCTGATGGCCTGGTCCTGGATAAGGAAGCTTTGATACAGCGCTTTGCCCCGTCTGCCAAAGGTGTGTCTGTGGATGCTTTGCTAGACAAGCTGGAAAAGCAGATTGCTGAGAATTCTGCGAGTCAGATTTCTGCTCTGCAAAAAATGCTGGAGCAAGGATCTGAGAGTCAGTTTCTGGACCTGTTATTGGATCCGGAAACTGGATTGTTTGACGGGCCATTTGCTGGTTTCAAATTGGATGAGGAGTTCAAAAGAGCCAAGCGATTCCATCAACCATTGTCCTTGTTGCTATTGGAGGTTCCTCTGGCCGCTGATGGTGAGGCAGGCGAAGATCATCTTGCCCCGGCAGAGGTCGCATCGGTTTGCCTCAATCACTGTCGAGACATTGATGTGATTGCCCGGTTTACCAAGGACGTCTTCATGATCTTGATGCCTGGTACCGGCTCCGATGGAGCTGCTGTGCTAGCTCAGCGCATGTTGAAGGAGTTGCAGAAACGCAGCGCCTTGAGTGAAGCAATTTCTCAGCCCTGTGCTGGTTTGGCGACAGCTCCAGCAGCAGGCATTGCGCATCGCCGGGATTTCCTGGCGCGGGCCGAGGCTTGCCTTGCCATGGCTCGGGAAGGCAAAGGCCAAGAAGGCTTCTGCTTTTCCGGCGAATAATTCGCCAAGTGGTGCGCAGTGGACGAGCGGGTCCCCGTACACCACATCATGTTTGATCGCTTTGTCATCCTCGCCCAGGCCAAAAAGGCTCTCAGGAAGGGGCACTTTTCTGCGGCCTTGCGCTTGTTGCAAGATCCACTGGTGTCAGGAGATCGGCGAGCAGATCAATTACGGGAGCTGGCCATGGCCAAGAGAGTTCAGCGGGCCTTGACCCCGCCTCAGCTGGGCAGTAAGCAAGAAGTGATAGCTGGAAGTTCCTCTATGCGGTTGCGCAGGCGATTGGATGATGCGGAAGAGTTGACCCGGGTCGGGGAGCTTTCCCGTGCCCATCATCTGCTGCAGGACGTTGGTACTACCCCAAAGCACTTGGGCACCCGTATGTTGAACATCAAATTAGGGCTAGCGAGGGCTCAAGGTTTGCATCACGGATTCATATTGCGTGTCGATGAAGCTGGGGAATACCTGGTTCTTCGCTCCTCCACGCTCAGCATTGGCAATCTGCGCAAAAGATGCAGTGATTTGCAAATCCTCGCCAATATCGCTGGGCGGCATGCCAGAATTCGCCGTTCCATGTCCTTTCATGGGGGGATGCAGGATCAGATTTTGCGGGAGGAAGGGGATGTTTTCATCAATGGAGAAAAGGTGGAGCAGGCCAACCTGCAATCAGGGGACATGGTGCGCCTGGGTTCGAGGCTCGAGTTTCTCTATCAGATGCCCAGCAGGAGATCGCTGACCGCCATGCTTACCCTGCAACATGGCTTTCAGATTGAGGGGATGGAGAAGATTCTGCTGCTGAAGGATCCCGGCAAAGATGGCCGTATTCTGATTGGTCGCTCTGCCGACTGTCATGTCAGGACCGCCTGTGATGAGCGAGAGGTTGAGGTCTATGGCAGCGCCGATGGTCAAGTAAGGGTCAAGGCTCCAATGTCTGGCGTCATGGACGGTAAGCCCATTGGCAATGATCATCCGGTCACAGCTGGTGCTGTTCTGCGATTTGGCAAGCTCAGCATGGTCATGCAGCCTTGGTTGCCACGGGATTAGTTTGGGGTATCTCAGAATATTTCGGCCGAGGAAAGGAAGAGTATTCCCATGCTGCTTGTTAGTTGCTTACTCGGATTGTGTCTGCAAGGCGTAGAGCCCGTGGACCAAAATTTGGCGGGCTCCCTTGTTATCACAGGGTCGCCTGAGTTGAGTCGGGAGGCGGCCAGGGCCTCGGCCCGTAGCCATGCCAAGGCGCAGCTAAACAGCAACTTGCAGGTTGCCGCGGTGAACTATCTTCAGCACAATCCACAGGGCTATTTGCCAGAATCTCGAGTGTCTGCCGTTTTGGAGCAATGGTGTTGGCAAGAAACCCAGCAGTGGCAGCCAACCATTCTCAAGGCACAGATGGAAGTGCGTGATCATAGATTTGGGCAGAGTTACCAAGAAGAGTTACTGCTCAAAGGAATTGAAGCTGAATTACCCGCTGCTTTGGCTCGTCTGCAAGGTCAGATGGCCAGCGCCAGATATTGGTTCTTCGGCAAGTGGGGTGCCGTATTGATGGGCTTGACCGCCACTGGAGTCCTGGGGTTTTGGTTGGATCGGATGACCAGGGGATACATGACGGGGCGATTGGCTCTTCTCTTTAGTGGCCTGGCTATGGCTGGGTCGAGCATTGCCTTCCTGCTATGAGGCCATCTTGGTAACATGGAACTGACAATGGTTGAACATGCAGAGCAGACTCCTAGGCCGGATATCGATTGGGAGTCGTTCTATGCCAATTATCGGAAGCCTGGCTATGTGGCTGGCTATGAGATTGTCAACAAGCTAGGTGGTGGGGTCTTTGGCCTGGTATTCAAAGCTCGCAAAGAATCCATTGGTAAGCACTATGCCATCAAGTTCTTGAAGGTGGACGACAAGGCCGTTCGGGATGCTGTAAGCAAGGAGCTGGAGGCGGTTCATTACTTCGCCCAGATTGACCATCCCAACCTTGTCTCCATTGAAGACAAGGGTGAGGTTGATGGGATTCCCTACATCATCATGAACTATGCCGGTGAGGGCACCCTGCAGAAACGCCTGGAAGCAGGGGCGATGTCCCGCGATGATGCTCTACGAGTTTTTATTCAAGCTGCCCGTGGTATCCAGGCTCTGCATGAGCACTCGCTTGTGCATTTCGATCTGAAGCCTGCCAATATTTTCTTACGCGGGGACATAGCGCGAGTCGGGGATTACGGCCTCTCAAAGTTGGTTACCGAGTCAAATCACTCCCTCTCCTTCGGTCGTGGAACTCCATACTACATGGCGCCTGAGATGTTGCAGCGGCGCGGTGATGTTCGCAGCGATGTCTATTCACTGGGTGTCATCCTCTATGAATGCCTGCTGGGGAAGGTGCCCTTCAAGGGGGATACGGAATGGCAGGTGTTGCGCAAGCATGAGACCGAGGATCCGGAATTGCCGGCAACAGTAGTGGCACCAGAACGACAGGTGCTGCTGCGATGCATGGCCAAGAAGCCGGCCGACCGATACCAGGCAGTGGCGGACTTATTGCACGATTTACAAGCTCCTGCGAGTTTGGGAGAAAGCATGGTGCTGCCGCCTGCTGGAGCACCAGATAGCCAGTCTGTATATGAAGACAGATACGTTGCCGGTGAGGCCGTTGCGGGGGAGGCTGTTGCCGCAAGCTCGCAACAGCCTCCCTTGTCAGCGCATGGTTTTTTTGGGCGCCCAGTGCATCTGCTGTTCCGCGCATTTGAAATGCTGCTGGCAGTGATCTTGCCACCCATCAAGGTTGTGAGTCTGGCTTTGGCGGAAGGTCTGCACCTTTTGGTCACCTTCCCGGTCAAGATCCTGGGGGTCACCTTCAAGATTGCTGGCTTTCTAATCATCCTTATCCTGGTCTTGATGATGGCCTTTCTCCTGTTATCCCCAATGGTCCAAACGGTCGGGTAAAATGAAGAAATTCCACGACATCAAGAAGTTGCAGGCCATGGATGAAGGCGCCTGGGGACAACTGCAGGACGATTTTTATCGCCGCATCTACTTCTTTGTCAGTCGTTACCTGCAGGACCATCAAAATGCAGAAGACGTGACCCAAGATGTGTTTCTTGGTGCTGTCCGCGGCATTGCCAACTTTGACACCAGCTACACCTTGGACCAATTTCTGTTCGGTATCGCCAAGAACCGGGTCATTGACATCTATCGCAAACGCAAGATTCCTCTGATCTCACCAAAGAAGGATGACAATGGTGATGGCAGCATGATGTGGTTGGAGAATATTCCATCGCAGGATGATCGGAGTCCAGACCTGGCTGTAGTTGATCAGGAGAACATTGCCCGGCAAAGACGCGTATTGGCCAAGATTCTCAAGGAATACGTCGGTGATCTTTGGCAGGAGGAAGATTTTTCAAAGCTGATGATTCTTGAATATCTGTTTGTGATCGGTGGCCGCAACAATGAGGCTGCTCGTCGTTTCGACATTGAAGATGAAAAGACGGTTGCTGGCATCAAATTCAGAGCGATTGAAAAGCTCCGCGGCCTGGCCCGTCAAAATGATCCAAATCACAGCTTGTTCGGTGGGTTATGGAAGCCGGGAGCCAGGTAGAGGAATGCACATACCAGAAGACGAACTTGAATTCTCAGTAGCTTCGGTGTGGCGGGAAGAACGTGTCTCGTGTCCGCACCCGGATATCTTGCAGGCTTATCAAAGCGGATCCCTGCCAACCGGCGCCATGCAGTTTCTGGACTTGCACCTACAGGAAAGTCAGTGCCCCTATTGCAGTGCTACATTGCAGGATCTCCAATCACAACAACATGTTGCTGCTGCTAGCCCCCTCTCTGACCTGAGAGATAGATTGCTGCGCTCGACACGTGCTGAGCTGGATAAAAATATCTAAGCCAGGGCAGCAAAAGAAAAATCCTTTCCGATCAACTTCGCATTGCAGGGATACACAGTGCGAATCTGTTTTCAGATTCAGTTTGCGGAGAAATATTATGATCAAGGCTATTAAGTGGACCGTACTCGGTCTTGTTGTGACGGGAAGCCTGGGCTTCTTGTTGTTTGGCAGCCATCTGGGGAGCTACTTTGGCACCATGACCAACTCACTGCGTGAGAGTGTGCGCGATAGAGTACCGGTGGATTTTGAAATCAAACGAGCTGAGAAGCTGGTGCAGGAAATCGCCCCAGAAATCGAAGATTGCAAGCGCGATGTTGCGCGGGCGGAAGTTGAGCTGGAGCATTTGGTCACTGAGGTTCAGTACCTGAATGGGGTGGTGATGAAGCAGGAGCGCAAATTGAAGGAGTCAGTGGTGCCGGTCGATCGGCACCAACTCTCTGCCTATACTGCTTCGTCTAAGCAGGCGGCTGGCAAGCGCAAGCAGTTGCTGTTGGCGCGCAGCTTCGATTCCTTCAAGAACAACTCGGCTCTTCTCAAGGGCAAGAAATCTCTAATTGAGAGGCAGACCCGTGCTGTTGAAGCTGCACGCGTTCGTCTAGATGCAGTGCGAACAGAAAAGGTTGGTCTGGAACACACCATCCTGACCCTCAAGGCACAAAAGCGCCATCTGGATGCCATGGCTGCAAGTTCGACTCGTTTTGATCTGGATGACAGTGCCTTGAGCAAGGCCAAGGAAGTCTTGCAACAAGTGCGTATGCGCCTGGATGTGGCTCAGAAAATGATTGAAGACGACATGTTCTTTGCTGGCGAGCAAGAAATCAGCTCTGATCCAGATCGGGACATCCTGAAGGATATCCGGGAGCATTTCAGCCAGACTGAAAGCCTGGAGACCACAGAAGAGTTAGACGTGGCGGCTCAATCCAATATCTGAAGGTCTTGCACCTTCCATTCTCGGCCGAGCCGCAATTCTACGATCTCGCTGGTCTGCAAATTGCGGATGTCGATGCCGGGAATCAGGACTCTTATGGATGACTTGTCATCCATTGGGAAGGCGGCGATATGGCTGCCAAGCTGCGGGATAAATTCGCCATGTTCTTCTGGGTCGCCATCGAACTGGGTTCGCAGCGACCAGAAGTCTTGGCGGCTGAGTCGCAGGATCATCTTGTTGGAGGCCAGCTCCAGGGCAGCTACAGCCCTGGTCCCTCCTTGGATCTGTAACGACTTACGCTTTGCCTGGTCGGCCAGGTGGATACCCGGAACCTCCTCCTTGAGCATTTTCCAGGCGATGGCTGCGTCCACATTTGAGATGTCTTTCTCGGCCTTGAAATCCTCGGACAGGCACAGGTAGATCACTTCGATGTCGTCGCGGGCGATGGCTCCCAGAAACGTATCTATGGTCTCTTCTGGGGTAGCGAATGAGATGCTGACCCAAGGGTCCGGCCGGGGGGGGCAAAATAGGGCTGAAAGTCCCATTGAGAGACTGCAGCAGCCAGGGGTGACCAGCAGGAGGAGCAGCGGTAACAGCCGATATGATGGTGGCATAGGGAGGGAGGCTTGTCTTTTTCCGGTTGTGGGAGGCTATACTTTTATGCTTCGTTCACCAGCCTAGAAATAGCCAATCCCTGCATCCACCCAAGATCCGGAAATGAACAACCTTTCAGTCTATTCCCTTCTGCTCCTTATTGCCTTGCCTGTGATGGCATTCGCACAGTCTGGGGATCAGGCGCCTGCCGTCAAAAGAATGCCGCCGCAGACAGCTGGGCCGGCGCCTCTGAAGACGGGCTTGCCTAATAGTTGGTTCAATCACACCAAATTGTTCATGGGAGACTTCCTGGATGAGGAAGAGGTGAAGGGCTTGTTCTCATTTGAGAACCCGACTGCCGAGCAGCAACACTTCTCGGATTTGCTGGGTAGCTGCCAGTGCGCTCGCGTGGTGATCATTATTGGCGATAGGAAATACGAGCTAAGCAAAGAGCCAGAAGTCAATTCATTGCATCGGATTTCGATCCGCGATGGTAAAGAGATCAAGGAGAAGGTGAAGCGCATCAATGTGCCTGCCGGAGCCAAGGGGACCATTGAGGTTTTCATGAGTATGGATGGATATCAGGGTCTTAAGGATGCGACCCTGGCGATGAGCACATCGGACCCAGCTTTTCGCAATATCCAACTGCATTGGCAGGCGCGAGGAGTCAACGTATTTGAATTGAATCCACCAGAGGTGTTTCTGAATACCATGCAGTGGAATGAGCAAAAGACTTTTGCTTTCGAGGTCAGCTCATCTACCAATCCTGATTTCAAACTGCTCGACCATGACCCCTTGCCTGAGTACGTGAAGGTGGAGAAGGAGCAGGTCACCCTTGCCAGCGGCAAGCCTGGTTGGCGGATCACTGGAATCTATGGGCCGAAGGCTGACCCTAGACATGGTGGAGCGCAGATCAGGTTCAAAACTGATTGGAAAGATCGCCACGTCAAGTTCACCGTCATCGCCAATGTGGTTGGGCCGATGGAGATCAAGCCAGGCACCTTCATGCAGTTTGGCAAGGTGCGACGTGCCGAAGGTGCTGAGGTCAGTGTGACGCTTACGCCAAACACGGGGCTGGATCTGAAGATTGAGAAATACGAATTCCAGGGATTGAGCATCGATGAGAAATTTCTTTCCCTGACTCATGAGCGTGATGGCGATTCGCTGGTGGTCAAGTTGAAGGTCCAGCCCAATGCCATGGGTAACCTGCTGCGTGGCAGGTTTCTGCTGTATCTCAATCAACCGGGTATGGAGCCGAAGGAATTTGCCTTCAATGGATTCATCCGTTGAGCAGCCAGGCTCTCGAGCGGATTCTGATCGATGAAAAAATCCTGGACGCGGATCAAATGGCTCGCGTTCGCTCCGCTTCGGCAGCCAAGGGACTTTCACTTGAGAGAACTATCCTTGCCCTTAATCTGGTTGATGAGGCGTTGGTTTATCGCAAGGCAGCCAAGGCATATGGCCTGCCATTTGTAGACCCTAAAAAGGCCAAAGCAGAAGACATTGGCAAGATACCTGCTGACCAAATCGAACAGAATGCTGCCTTGCCAGTGCTGACCAAAGCTGGGGTTCTCTATGTCGCTATCGATGATCCCATCAAAACCTTTGTTGCCGATAATCTGGCCTTCATTGCCGGGTGCGAGGTTCGTTGCGCACTAGCTCCGCCTGCGGCCCTCAAAGAAGCGATTCGTACGGTGCTTGGGCGGCAGAGCAAAGCTGAATTGGCAAAGACGGATGTGGAAACCAGCGAAGATGCTCCCATCATTCGGCTGGTGCGTAAAATGATCGAAGAAGCCCTGGAGTCCAGGGCTAGTGATATCCATATCGAGCCATTTGAGAATCGCCTGCGGGTGCGTTACCGCATTGACGGCATCTTGCGCGAAAAGATGTCCCTGGAAGTCGGCTTGTGCGGCCCGCTGAATTCCAGAGTCAAGATTTTGGCTCACTTGGACATTGCCGAGAAGCGCAAGCCTCAAGATGGCCGGATTGCTTTTCAAGCTGCCGATGGTCGCTCCATCGATATACGAACTTCTGTGCTGCCGGCAAGTCATGGCGAAACCATTGTCATGCGTCTTCTGGACAAGGAGCGAAACCTTCTTTCGCTCACTGATCTCGGCTTGTTGGGTGCAGATCAGGATCGTTTCCAGAAGATCATCAAACGTCCCAATGGCATCTTCCTGGTAACAGGGCCCACGGGATCTGGAAAAACCACCACGCTTTATGCTGCTCTGCAACAGCTGAATCGGCCTGACATCAAGATCATCACGGCGGAAGATCCGGTGGAATTCAACCTATCAGGGATCAACCAATGCCAGGTACGTAGCCGCATCGGGCTGTCCTTTGCCCGCATTTTGCGAGCCATGTTGCGGCAGGCTCCCAATGTCATCTTGGTGGGTGAAATCCGCGATCAGGAGACTGCTGAAATCGCTGTCCAGGCAGCTCTTACCGGGCACCTTGTGTTTGCAACTCTGCATACCAATGACTCGACATCAGCGATTACCCGACTGGTGGACATTGGGGTGAAGCCATTCCTGGTTTCCTCAGCGGTGCAGGCGATTTTGGCCCAGCGTCTGGTCAGGACTCTTTGCCAGGAATGTCGCAAGCCCTATCAGGCTTCCGAGTCCGAATTGCGTTCGATTGGAGTTACCCAGATACCGGACTCAGGGATCACCTTGTATCAGGCTACGGGCTGCACTTCTTGTGATGGAACTGGCTATCGTGGCCGGCTTGGGATTTTTGAACTGCTTAGTTTGGATGCCACCTTGCGAGAAATGGCTTTCCGCCAGGAGTCTACCGAAGCGATCCGGTCCTATGCCAAGATGTCTGGCGGACTGACATCCCTGAATGAAGATGGTCGAAAGAAAGTTCTCGACGGCGTAACTTCCGCAGAGGAGTTGCTTCGAGTCACCGTAGCCATGTAATACGCTGTTTACATGACGGACATCTTCGAGTTGATGGATGCCTGCTTTACGAAGGGAGCATCGGATCTCCACCTTTCGGCGGGTAGGGCTGCTGTGTTGCGTATCCATGGACACCTTCATGACCTTGAAGGGCCCCCTTGCAAGCCCGATGGAATCAAGCAAATGGTGGAGGCCATTCTTCCTGGACGTTGTCGCCAGGATTTGGAACAGCATGGATCCGCAGATTTTGGCTATGCCTTTGAAGATAAGTGTCGGTTTCGGGTCAGTGTCCTGACTCAGCGAGGCAGTTTGGGAATGGTGATGCGCCTGATTCCTCATCGGCTGCTGTCATTTGAGCAGATCGGTTTGCCTGAATCCGTCCGCCAGCTCCTGCTTTTGCATCGCGGTCTGGTCTTGGTCACTGGACCTACAGGTTCAGGCAAGACAACGACTCTGGCCACCATGGTGGATTGGGTCAATGTCAATCGCGATGTGCATGTCATCACCATCGAAGACCCAATTGAATATTACCATGAGCACAAGAAGGCCTTGGTAACTCAGCGAGAGGTGGGGGTTGATGTCAGTTCTTTTTCTGAAGCCATGCGCCGATCCCTGCGCGAAGATCCAGATGTGATTCTTCTGGGTGAAATGCGGGATCTAGAGACTACCTCGGCAGCGATCACCGCAGCCGAGACAGGGCATCTGGTCTTTGGCACACTACACACCACGGGCAGTGCTCGCACCGTGGATCGCATCATTGATCAGTATCCTACAGAGCAGCAGGAGCAGATTCGATCCCAACTTGCGGTGGCCCTGGTAGCAGTTGTTTCGCAGGTGCTGGTGCCCACAGTCGATGGTGATGGTCTGGTGGCAGCGTTTGAGGTGATGATTACCAACCCGGCTATCGAGAACCACATTCGCAAACGGGAGACCTACAAAATCCCCTCTGTGATTCAAACAGGGCGACGCTCCGGCAGTATTTTGCTGGATGATTCGCTTCTCGACTTGTATCGATCCGGCCGCATCAGCAAGGATGACATGATGGACCGTGCCTTTGATCGTAAGGGTATTGAAGCGCGCCTTGGTGGGGGAGCCTAAGCATGGCGCGACGGCTACTTGGCCAGATTCTTCGCGATTCTGGCGTGATCCACGAAGGCATGATCCAGGAGGCGCTGGCCGTGCAAAGGGACAAGGGTGGGCGGATTGGTGAGATTCTCATGGCGCAGGGTCACATTCAGCGCAGTGATCTGGCCAAGGCCTTGGCAGCACAGGCCGGCCTGGACTTTGTCGATCTCAACGTGGAGGTGCCCACTGCCGAGGCAGTGAAAAAGTTGGATGCAACCACCGCTCGGACCTATGCGGTTTTGCCCGTCAAGCTCACCGGCAATTCCCTGCTGGTGGCCATTGCCGACCCTTTGAATGCCTCAGTGTTGAGTGATGTGGCCTTCATTACCGGTACCGAAGTGGTGGGAGCCATTGCTGAAGAGCAGCAGGTCGAGCAATGCTTGCAGCGATTTTTTCCGGAAGTCAAAGCCCCCGCAAAACAGCAAATGAAGGCCTTGGTTGCTGAGCTTCAGCAGGCGGATGGCAAGCTTGACCTGGAAGACAAGCAAGCCATGGCAGCGGCCGCACCGGTGGTCAAGCTTCTCAACTATATCTTGTACCAAGCCATCCGGGATAAGGCTGCTGACATTCACTTGGAGCCCTTTGAAGACGATTTCAAGATCCGCTACCGAGTTGATGGGGTGCTGTATGAGATGGAGGCTCCGCCCTTGCATCTGGCGGTGGCCCTCATTTCCCGGGTCAAGGTGCTGGCTGATCTGGACATTGCAGAATCACGGTTGCCACAAGATGGCCGCATTGAGCTGAATGTAGGAGGCAAGTCCGTTGACCTCCGGGTTTCCACCCTGCCGACCATGTTTGGCGAATCCACGGTCATGCGTATTCTGGATCGTTCGGTAGTGTCTCTCGACCTGGAAAGTTTGGGTTTTTATGAGGCGCAGCTGGAACGTATTCGCAGCTTTGCAACTCTGCCCCATGGCATTGTCCTGGTGACGGGTCCAACCGGTTCAGGCAAGACCACCAGCTTGTATGCCGTGCTCAACGAGGCCAACAGTGAGGATGTGAAGATCATCACCGTGGAGGACCCGGTGGAGTATGACCTGGAAGGCATTGTGCAGATCCCGGTGAATGAAGATATCGGCGTGACCTATGCCCAGGTCCTGCGCACAATTCTTCGCCAGGATCCGGATGTCATCTTGGTGGGTGAGATCCGCGACAAGGAGACTGCGCAAACCGCCATTGAAGCCAGCCTCACCGGGCACCTGGTTTTCTCCACCCTGCATACCAATGATGCTCCCAGTGCCATTACCCGACTGGTGGATATCGGGGTGGAGCCCTTTCTGATCACCGCCACCCTGCGAGAGGTGGTTGCCCAGCGGCTGGTGCGGCGCATCTGCAAGCACTGTAAGACCCTGTTTTCGCCATCTGAGCGGGTGCTTCGCGAACTACAGCTGAACCCGGGCGATCTGGGGGAGGCGCAGTTTGCCTATGGCAAGGGCTGTGAGTCCTGCAATTTCACTGGTTTCTCCGGCCGCCTGGCCTTGGCGGAGATCATGCAGCTGAATGAGCAGCTGAAGCAGCTGGTTCTGGATCAGGTGAGCTCCACGGTTCTGCGGGAGGCAGCCCGGAGCTCAGGCATGCAGACCCTGCGAGAGGCGGGGCTTAGGGCGATCTTCGACGGCCAGACCACAGTGGAGGAGGTTCTGCGAGAAACTGGATTCAGCCACTAGCAGACTCTCTAGTAGACTGTGGAAAAACAACTTCCCGGCATTGACGGCCCGGGCCAGGCTGGCTAGGATCCCCGCCCTTTTCAACCCTACACAAGCAAGATGAAGATCAAAATCAGACGCTCCAACATCAAGCGCGCCAAGAAGGTAGGGTTTCGCTCCCGTTCCAAGACCGTTGGCGGCCGCAAGATCATCAAGCGCAAGCGCAAGCGCTCCGGCGGCAAGTTCCGCGTCGGCTAGACCGACCGGTCTCAGCTCTGATCCTGCTCTGATCCTGCTCTGATCCTAAGAATAGGCAGGCAGGCAAGCAGGGCAAGCGTCCTAGAGAGCAGAGCCTAGAGAGCAGAGCCCCTAGAGTTCTGGCAGCAACTTCTTCAGGAAGTCCATGTCTGCAGCGAACTGGGACAGCGCAGCTTGCTCCTCGTCCCGGATCTTGGTGAATTGCGCGGTGACGCGCACATGGTCATCAGCGGCCAGGGCAGTCTGCGTGACCTTGGCCTCTACCTCGAAGTGTGCCTTGCGGATCAGCTTGACCTGGAATTTCAGGTGGATCTCGCCGTCCTTGAAGAACAAGGTTTGCGCCTGCTCCGGGCTGAGATTCAGTTTGTGGCCGGACCAGAGGAATTGCACCTGACCGCTGTCCACATTGCTCATGGTCCCGACCAGAGCTTTCTTGCCGCCGATCTGGCTGTTGCGGGTGTCGTCGGGAAAACTGATCAGGACCTTCTCTTCGCGTAGCTGGGCGGCTCCCGTGAGCTCCTTGGCATTGAGAGCCTTGATGACGTATTTCCTGGCCTGTTCTTCCGAGTCAAACACCGGGATCAGGCTGTCGATGCCCAGCTTGCTCAGGATATCCCGGACAAAGGCAGAGGGCTGACTCAGCACCAGTTCGCCGTTATCCGCCTTACAAAGCTTGCTGGCCTTGATAATGGCGCCCAGGGCCGTGGAGTTGATGAACTTGACTAGACGCATGTCTAGAATAATGAAGCTCAAGCCCCGCTGTAAGATGCTGCCCACCTCCTCTTGGAATCTCGGGCAGTGGAAGGTGTCAAATTCACCCTTCAAGGTCAGCGTGGCGAAATCGTCGTTTTGCGTCGTGTCGATATTCATCGGTTCCTTACTGCACTGCTTGCGATCCAGGGTCAAAGCTGCGGTTTGGATTCTCACCAAGGCTCTGTAGTGTTGCAATCAGATCCATGAGATAAGGTCAGAAATGGATCTCTACCAAACATGAAGAACTTCTTTTTCTGGAAATCTGCCAAGCAAAAAGCGGCGCCAGACAGCCCCAATCTGGCTGCCGGCCCCTCTGGCTTCCTTACGGGAGATGCTTCTCAGGATGAAGAATCTCTGCAGATTCTGCTGGAGAGCATCGCTCAGGTTTCCGCCAATATCGACCCAGATCAGGTTTTGCGAGATATTGCCGATCGTTCCCTGCAAATCACCCAGGCCGACCGGGCTATATTGTTGCTCGGTAGCGATCCCTCCCGCCTGTCCATTCGCACCGTTCGCAATCGAGCCGGCGAGGACCTGGAAGGAGATGTGGACTACAGCCATTCCGTGGTGGCCCGCAGTATTCGTGAGCGCCGTGCCGGTCAATATCGGGTGCATTCCAAGGAGGAGGCCTTGGAACTCAGTCAGTCGGTTTACAACCTGAAGTTGCGCACCGTCATGTGTGCCCCTCTCATTGCCAACAATCGTTTGGTCGGGGTGATCTATGTGGACTCCAAGGCTGCGCGCCGCGATTTCTCCTCACGGGATCTGGCCCTGTTCGATGCCCTCTCTTCCCAGTTGGCCATTGCCTTGGAAAATGCTCGACTGCATGCCGATTCGCTGCAAAAAGCCAGATTGGAAAAGGATGTGGAGATTGCTCGGCGCATCCAAAAGCATCTGTTGCCGCCAGTGCCGCAAGATATTCCAGGCTTGGAAATAGCCCTGCACTTTGTCGCCGCCAGTCAGGCCAGTGGAGATACCTATGACTTCCTCACCTTGGATCAGGATCGCGTTGCCATCCTTATTGGTGATGTCACCGGCCATGGGGTGGGAGCAGCCTTGTTGACCCACGCCGCCCAGGCAGCGGTGCGCAGCTATCTGGAATTGGTTCCAGACCTGGGAGAGCTGGTAGGAAGGCTGAACAATCGCCTGGTCCAGGGTGTTGAAGCCGGCATCTTCATGTCAGTGATCCTGCTGGTGTTGGATCGGCGGCAAAAGACCCTGCACTATGTGAATGCCGGGCATCCACCCTTGCTCCTGGTGCAAGAAGGCAGCTCCATCGAATTTGAGAAGACCGGCATGGTTCTGGGAGTTGCTGAAGACCAGGTCTACGAGGTGAAAGGGCCTATCCAGCTAAATCAGGGAGACCTGTGTTTCCTGCGCACCGATGGTGTGGAGGAAACCATGAGTATTGGGCGGGAAATCTATGGAGTTCCCCGTCTGCGGGAATACCTGGTGCAGCATCGGGATCAGAGTGCCGAAGAAATCCTTTCTGGCCTGGATGATGACCTTCGCCTGCACTCTGGTGGGCAGGATCAGGAAGATGACGTAACCATGATCGCAATCAAAGTCAGCTAGTGAAAATCAAGATAGGCATAACGGTTGGGGTGGTTCTGTTACTGGTGGCGGCTGGGGTCGCCTGGCAAATGCAGGCGGCAAAGGCCGAGCGAGCCCAGCTTATGGCAGATAGTCTGCTCCGCATCGAAGAGGAGCTTAATCGCAAGCCATTGAATCAGTCCGCATGCCGGGCCTTGATTCGTCAGCTGCAGGCCAATGCGGAGTTGGCCCAGAAGCCGAGCATCCGGCGAGGTCAGGTTGAACTGTATCTGGCCTTGGAACAGAAGGAGGATGCCTGGGAGCTTCTTTCGGCAAGCTTGCAGCAGCCATTTCCCGCCGCGGAAGATCAGTTCCTGGGGGCCAGGGTTCTGCAGTTGCGGCATGCTGACATTGGCCAGCAGGACTTGGCGATCCAAGCTGCCGCCCTTGCGCGCCAGTATTATGCAGTGACCCAAGAATTGGATGGCCTGTACCTGGCATGGATCATGGCGCTGCGTTCTGAGCAGTCCGAGTTGCAAGCAGAACTGTTGGCGAAGTTGCAGGAGCTTCACCCTGAGACTGTGCAGGCCAAGGTGGCTACGGCCATGACCGGTTATCCAGCCCTGGAAAAGGGCGCCGTCCAGCAATTGTCGAGTTTGCAATCCGAGGTTTCCATTCCCCTGGAGGAGGCAGAGTTCATGTTGGCCAAGGCTGACATCGAAATTTCAGATACGACCAAGATCAGGGAAGGCTTGAATCGTGTGGATCTTGCTCTGCAAACCTTCAATTCCAGTGTGGTGGGTAGGAATTATCGTGCCTTGGCCCTGGCCCGGCTGCGGGAGATTGACAAGGCCATCGTGGAGTTGAATTGGCTGTTGCGTCACCATCCCGAGCATCCCAAGTGGTCCACCACATGGACCCGTCTGCGCCAGGAGCTGGCCGGGGTCAAGTAGAGCGAAGCCAGTTGTCGATCATCTCCTCTAGATGTATCGCTTCCTGCTTATCGCCTGCCTGTTTCTGACTACCACCCTGTCCGCCCAGCAAACCCGTGCCCGGGTCCAGTTGGTGGATGGCACCTCCCTGCAGGGGGATGTGGTGCAGGCCGAGGAAGACGAGCTCATCCTTCATACTGGTGGTCGGGATGTGGTCATTCCCATGGCCACGGTAAGAAGCCTGAAGCTCTATGAGGTGCAAGAGAGCAAGCCGGTGAGCACTCCGGCTACGCCTGCTACTCCTGCGGCAGCGACTCCTACGGCAGCGACTCCTCAGCAACCGCTGGAAGATCCGGATGCTCTGGACCAGATGCTGCATCCGAGCCAGCCTCTCGGCAATTTGTCGGCGAACTATCTTTGGGCGGTACCGGAAGGCAGGGGGGCGCAGTTGAGTTTGCTGGCTGTGGTTTGGATGCTCCTATCCCTGGCCATTCATTTCAGCAGCTCAGTGATTGGTGGTTTGCAGGATGTGTCCCTGGCCCGGGCGGTGCTATTGGCGACCATCCTCATTGCCATTGCCGGCATCAATTTCAGCTTGCCTCCCATGAGCGAGCTGCAGCTGACCATGGTGTTGGGTCTGGATTTGCTGGCCTGGATGCTGCTGACCATGCTGGTGTATCGCGGCGGCGTCGGGCATAGCCTGACCATCTTGCTCTGCATGGTGGTCTTTGGCTTCATGTCCATGCTGTTGCTGGAAGTGGGGTCCTACCTGGCCGAGCGTTCCCAGGGTCAATCCATCAGCTGATCAAGCAGGCGGGAAAAAGTGGCCAGGCCATAGAGCATTCGGTCGCCTCGCTCTACGCGTCCATCCCAGGGTTAGCGTTGGCCTGGCCGGTCTGCAATCCACAACTTCCGTGCCTCCCTCCCGGAGCCATTGTTTTTTCCACATCAGGGCTTCCTTGTGTGGGCAGGGTAACGATTAGCTGATGCAGGGTTGACCGCGGGCCGCATGCTAAGTCAGCTCTTGGCATGGATGCAAAGTTCTGTGTGGAGGTGACGGCCGCCAACTTTCAGGCCGAAGTAGTGGAGCGGTCCATGCAAGTGCCTGTCTTGCTGGATTTCTGGGCTGAGTGGTGTGAACCCTGTCGGACCTTGACCCCCGTTCTGGAGCAGGCAGCTGAGGATTACGCCGGGGCATTTGTCCTGGGCAAGGTGAACACGGAGGTTGAGCAGGACCTGGCCCAGGCCTTCAAGGTGCAGAGCATCCCCTTTGTCGTGCTGCTGCAGGAGGGGCGGGTGCTGGATGTCTTCAGCGGCGCCACTGACCAAGCGGATGTGAAGAGCTTCCTGCAGGCCCATGGCGTTGTGCCCGCCGCCGCCAAACCCGTAGAGGTGGATCCGGATTCACCCCAGGTTCGCTTGGCCACCGCCAAGGAGGCAGCCCTGGCTGGGGACACGGAGGCGGCCCGGCAGGCCCTGCAGGGTATTCCTGAGGAAGATCCCCTGATGCAACAGCGGCAGAACCTGGAAACAGGCCTGATCCTACTGGAGAGCGATTTGCAGGATGCCAGCCCTGCCGGTCAGGCCTTGGCCCAGGCCAAGGAGCATGTTCTGGCTGGGCGCCTGGCCCAGGCCATGCAGGCCATCCTGGATTCGGCGGCGGCGGATCGAAGCCATGCCGACGGCCTGGCTCGTAAGGCCATGATGCTGTGTCAGGTCCTCTCTGATCCGGATAGCGAGGCAGCGGATAGCTACCGCCGGCAATTGGCGACCTTGCTGTATTAGCGGTCTGCTAGCGGCGCTGATGCGGCGGTGGGGGGTCTTCGGGACGCAGGTCCAGGCCCCATTCTTCCGGGCTGCAGCTGACCTCAACCTGTCCGCTGATGAAGATTCCCTGCTCCGTTTGCAGGCGTGCCGAGATGCGGAAGCGGCGTTGGTCAGGCAGGCCGGAAAAGACAAAGCTGCCATCGTCACCGCTGCGGATCTCCTGGTCCGGGATGCTGCCGTCAGCCAGGATGTCCTGCAAGGAAACCAGGGCTTGGGCTGCTCCCGCACCAGAGGGTAGAAAGACCCGCCCAAGCAGCGAATAACCGGGCTGGGTGCGGATGGTGAAGAGCTTGTCCTGGTTCGCCAGGGGCAGGGTCATGGGCTGAGGTTCAGCCCATAGATCCTTGCTCTGCAGGTTGATGATGACGGCGCCTGGAGCCAGCCCGTTTAGGTGCAGCAGCCCCCGACCATCGCTGCTGTGCCGTTGGCTCAGCCAGGGCCGCTGTGGCCAGTGCAGGCGGACTTGCGTGTGCTTCGCCGGCTGGTCCTGAGGATCCAGGATCAGCAGGCGGAGTTTGCTGGCGGGTTGCAGGGTGATACCGAGGGCGGTCTCGCCATTGCCCCTGCTCGGCAGGTCTGCCAGGGACAGGTAGCCCGGGGCAAAGCCCTCCTGTATGGCCAGGAGGAATGCCGCCGGTTCTGCCCAGCTGTGGTGGCTGATGCTGCATACCTCAGGGGCATCCAGTGGGCCCACACAGCCCAGCAGCCAGGCTTTGATCAGAGCCTTGCCAGCCCCCTCAATGGCACAGGAGCGGAGCCTGGCAGGCTGGGGCTTTGGCAGGCTGCGACTCTCATTGAGCCAGATCTCCTGCCGCTGCCACAGCCCGTCCTGTTGGTGCCAGAGCTGCAGAATGCGCGGCAGGGGACCCAGTGGAATCTGCGCTTCGCCGTCCTGATTCAAGGGCAGGGGGGCCTGGGGCCAGTCTTGCAGGTGCAGTTGGCCTTGCAGGTCTGGCCAGAGTTTCAGCCGCAGGAATGGCTGTCTGGGCTTGACCAGGGCCAGAGTCTGGCCAGGCAGCAGCCGGCAGCGATGCTCTTGCCAGGCCTTGGGGTGTTGTAGCAAAAAACGGTAGCTGGCCGCCGGCAGGCGCAGGCTCAGGCCTTGGCGTTGGCCCAGATATTGGCTGGAGCCATTGGGCAGCTCGCAGAGAATGTGGGCAGTCAGCGGGGCCTTGCCTGGAAAATGCACCTCGGCCATGGGTTGGGCATAGACCTTCAGCGAGTCTCCCGGGATGGCCAGGGGCAGCAGGCAGCCCAATCCCTGGCCGTGTTCCAGCAGCAGGGTGCCAGTTCGGGCAGGGGTGGTCAGGCGGAACTTGCCATGTTCATCCGTCTGGCCCTGAATGTTAGCTGGCGCGGCGATGGGTGTGCCGGCCAGCAGCGGGTCCTGATGTGGCCAGAAGCTGATTTTGGCCCCTGCCAGTTCTTGCAGGTCCTGACTCATCAGGACGCCTTGGACCGTTGCTTGGGTTTGCAGCGGGGCCTGGGTTTGCAGCGGGGGTTGGGTTCGGGGTTGGCTGTGTGCTGCGGTCTGTGCATTGCACAGACCGGCACTGATCAGGCCGGCCAGCAGGCCAAACGGCAGGATGTTCCCAGATACTCGTTTCACGGGCACCCAGAAGCAACGGCCGGCAGCCCTAGAGGTCGCCGCGTTTTTCCAGAATCTTATCAATGAGGCCGTACTCTAGGGCCTCTACGCTGTTGAGCCAGAAGTCTCGGTGTGCGTCCTGGATGATGGTTTCTGGATCCCGGCCCACGGCATCAGCAATGATGCGGTTGTAGCGGGCCCGCAGCTTCAGTACTTCCTTGGCCGTGATGTCCAGATCCGAGGCAGTGCCCTGTCCTGCCGTGGAGGGCTGGTGGATCATGAAGCGGCTCTCTGGCAGGGCGAAGCGGTTGCCCTTTTCGGCGGCCAGGTGAATCAAGATACCGGCGGAAGCGCAGAGGCCATTGACGATGGTCTTCACCGGGCAGGAAACAAAGCGCAGGATGTCATAGATGGCAAAGCCGGAGTCGGCACTGCCCCCTGGTGAATTGATGAAGGCGGTGATCGGCGCCTTGGGATCGGCGGCCTCCATGACCAGCAATTTGCTGGTGCACTCTCTGGCCATCTTGTCCGTCACTGGGCCCGTGAGCATGAGGATCCTGGCTTCAACCAGGTTTTTCTCCAGGAAGGTGGGGGAGCCTTTTTCGGCTTGTTCGCTGTCTTCTAGCATCTGCTTTGGCATGTGTGTCTCTTTCCGACCGTTGATATGGTTCTTTTCGGGCAAGCCATGGCCCGAGGTTGAGGGCCAGCTGGAATCTGCCCATTTACTCTGGAAGGAATTAGCCGAAGCGGCGGCTGGAAACAAGCGTGCCGCCGATAGTGCCGATAGTGCTGGGAAGAGGGGGTCTGGCAAAAATCTCCCTGGCTGGGCTTGCGGATTTCCTCAAGGAAGGCTAGCTTGCGAGGCCGTTGATGGCAGGCGCGTGGGTGTCTGCCGCCCGTCAGCCCTCACCCATCCGGCAAGCATTGGCAGTCCGGGTGACCCTCAGGAGTTTGAGCCGGCGAGCTTGCCCCAAAGCCTTCCCTTCGGAAGGCAGGCGCAAGCAGGGATAGATGCTCAAGCTTTTGGCTTCGGAATGGCGGGTTTGGCTGTGATAGCTAATCGATGCACCCGTTTTTTACTCGGTTGCGAATATCGCAATCGTGGACATGCAGATGAATTCCACCCGGAATTCCCTACGGGTGTTCCAATCCTTAATGGTTTCTCCTTTCAAGGCAGACTCTGATTCGAGGAGTAGCAACTCCTCCCCCTTGTCGTTTCCTGATTCGACAAGCTCACCAAGCAAGCAATGACTAACCTAGATAGCTCGCAGCGGCAGAATAGCGGCGGTTCCAACAAGAAGAATTGGCGTAAGCGTCGGCGGCGGCGCAGCGGTGGTGGCGGCGGCGGCGGTGGCCCTAAGACCAACCCTGATTTCATTCCCGAAATCGAAGGCCCCACCGAAGAAGTATTCGGTGTCCTGGAAATGCACCGCGATCGCTCCGGTTGGTTGCGCAAGGCGAAAAACAATTACACGCCGGCGGAGGAACCCGAAAAGGATGTGCATGTGCCGCCGGGTTTGATCACCAAATACAAGTTGCTGGAAGGCAGCGAAATCGTGGGGCAGGCGGGTATTCCCACCAAGGGCGCCCAGCGCCTCACCCTGGCCACGGTTGAGAAAGTGGATGATCTGGATCCTGAGAAGGCCATGGAACGTCGCTTTTTCAAGGACATGACCGTCATTGATCCAGAGCCAATGTTTATTCTGGAACCTGACGATGGCGACATCAGCCTACGGATCATTGATCTTCTCTGCCCCATTGGTGCTGGCCAAAGAGGCCTGATTGTGGCGCCGCCACGCTCAGGCAAGACGGTGTTGATGCAGAAGATCTGCGGTGCCATTGCCAGCCGCTACCCCGAGGCCTACGTGATCGTGTTGCTCATTGATGAGCGACCGGAAGAGGCCACTGGCTGGCGCCGTTCCATCGAAGGCGACCACCACGAAGTTCTGGTCTCCACCTTGGACGAGGGCCCCAAGAACCATATCCGAGTAGCGGAGATGGCCATGAAGCGGGCGCATCGGCTGGTTGAGACCGGCAAGGATGTGGTCATGCTGTTGGATTCCATCACTCGACTCACCCGAGCCTACAACTCGGACATGGGCGGCCGGGGTGGTCACACCATGTCGGGCGGTATCGGTGCCAACGTCATTGAAAAGCCAAAGAAGTTCTTCGGTGCTGCCCGTAAGTGTGAGGAAGGAGGGTCCCTGACCATCCTGGCTACCACTCTGGTGGACACTGGCTCCCGTATGGATCAGGTGATCTTCGAGGAGTTCAAGGGCACTGGCAATATGGAATTGGTCTTGAACCGTCAGTTGGCTGAGCGGCGTATCTTCCCGGCCATCGACATTGAATTGTCGGGCACCCGCAAGGAAGAACTGCTGCTACACGAGAGTGTGGTGCAACAGCTCTATACATTGCGCCGTGTGTTGGCGCGCATGAGTGCGCTGGATGCCATGCCGCTGTTGATAGACCGGTTGATGAAGACTTCCAACAATGGTGAGTTCCTCACGTCATTCCGGGTTGACGACTGATTTGCCAAGCTAATTGTCTGCATGATCACGGTAGAGAAGCTCAGCAAGAGCTATGACGGCATCACCCTGGCTCTGAAGGGGATTTCCTTCGCCATTCAACCCGGTGAGGTCGTTGGTTTTCTCGGTCCCAATGGGGCCGGAAAATCGACTACCATGAAGATCCTCACCGGCTTTCTGTTGCCCAGTAGCGGTACTGGCAGCATCGGTGGGTTGGATGTGGTGGCAGATTCCTTGGCCGTGCGTCGCTGCATTGGCTATCTGCCAGAATCCACACCCCTCTACACGGAAATGCGGGTGGATGACTATTTGCGCTTTGCTGCGCAAATTCATGGCGTTCAGCGCCGTGAGGTTTCGGCGGCGGTGCATCGGGTGCGGGACCTCTGCAACTTGGGCACCGTCATGGGCCGGAACATCCTGGAATTGTCCAAGGGCTTCAAGCAGCGTGTCGGCTTGGCCCAGGCAATGATTCATCAGCCCCAGGTGTTGATCCTGGATGAGCCAACTTCTGGTTTGGATCCCAATCAGATTGTGGAAGTGCGAAAGCTGATCAAGCAATTGGCCCAGGAGCATACGGTGATCCTTTCCACCCATTACCTGCAAGAGGTGGAAGCTTCCTGCTCGCGTATCATGATCATTCATCAAGGATCCTTGGTTGCTGATGGCACCTTGGCCTCGCTGGTTGAAGATGAATCCAAGAGTGATGTCATGGCCAAGATCAAAGGGCCACGCAGCAATGTGCTGGCGCAGTTGGCGGAGTTGATAGGAGAAGCTGCAGCAGTGACTGAAGAGAGTCGCACCGATGATGTTGGCTTGTTTCGCATAGCCGTTGGCAATTCCAAGGACTACATGGAAGACGCAGTGGCCCATCTGGTGATCAAGAACGGCTGGTCGCTAGCAGGAATCTGGCGGGACCGGGCAAGCCTGGAAGATGTGTTCCACCGCAAAACCATGCCGGGCAAGGCGGGGGTTCCTCATGCATGAAGTTCAGGTGATCATGCGGCGAGAACTCAAGGGCTACTTCCACTCGCCAATTGCCTACATTTTTGGCGCTCTGTTCCTGTTTACCGCCTGTTTTCTCGGCGCCGTATCTCTGGTCAAACAGGGGCAAATCGCCGACTTGTCCCTGCTCTTCACCTGGTTCCCCATCCTGTTCCTGTTCTTCCTGCCTGCTTTGACCATGCGTCTGTGGGCGGAGGAACGCAAACTCGGCACTCTGGAACTCTTGCTCACCTATCCGGTCCGCATCTCGCAATTGATCGCTGGCAAGTTTCTGGCTGCTCTTGCCTTTGTTGCCCTGTTGCTGCTGTTGACTCTGGGCTTACCACTCAGCCTCAGCATGTATGGTCAGCTGGATTGGGCGCCAATTGCTGCAACCTATCTGGCCTGCCTGTTCATGGCGGCGGCCTATCTTTCCGTGGGGATGTTCTGGTCCAGTGTGACCAGGGATCAGTTGATTGCTCTGCTGCTCTCGGTGATCACCCTGGCTGGCCTGTATGGCTTGCTAGGTTATCTGAGTGCCCTGCTTACTGAGGTCCTGCCACGATCCATGGATTGGCTGGTTCTGTTGGTGGCTGGTATCAGTCCTCGTCATTACTTCAGCAGCATTGCTCGTGGTGTGGTGGATACGGGTGACCTGATCTACTACCTGTGTTTCTGTGCATTTTTCCTCTATGCCAATGCGGTGGTGCTGAATGGTCGCAGGGTGAAGGGATAAGAACGTGTCAAGCAAGCCAGAAAATCCTGACCCATCGCCAAAGAGCTATGCTCTGAAACATTCCTATGCAGCATCCATGAGCTTGCGCCTCCTGCTGCTGTTTCTGGTGCTGGTGCAGGTGGGCTACCTTGCCAGTCGTTACCGGCTGCGTTGGGATCTCACTGCGGAACAAAAGTACTCGCTGACGGATAGTACCCGGCGGGTGTTGGCCGGCTTGCAGGATCGAGTGCTCATCGAGGCCTACTTCAGCGATGACGAAAGCTTGCCGGTGGCCTACCGATCGCATCGGGCAGCTCTGCGCAACCTGCTGGATGAATACATTGAGCTGAGTAAGGGCCGTCTGGTGTTGCAGGTCTTCGACCCGGCTTCCGACCTCAACCTGCGGCATAAGGCAGAGCGTCTGGGCATCCAGCCGCAACAGGCCACCGCCAGCGCTACTGGCGCTGAGGCGGATGCTTCCTATTCGGTGACTGAAATCTGGCAGGGCCTACGCCTGCGATATGCCGACCAGAAGCAGTTGGTGTTGCCCTTCCTGCAGTTTCAAACCAGCACATTTCACTATGAAGCCTACCTGACGCCGCAAATCAAGAATTTGACGGTGGCCGAAAAGCCCAAGGTAGGGGTGTTGGCCTACCCGAGCAATCCAAGCAGTCGCGAGCGTAGTCAAGGCTACAACCTCATCATGGGGAGCTTTACCGATCGCTATGACATGCAGCCCCTGGATCTGCGCCAAGGTGCGTTGATTCCCAAAGATCTTTCTGCAGTGTTGTTGGTGCGGCCCAAGGTGCTCACCGATCGGCAAAAATTTGCCCTGGATCAGTTCCTGATGCGGGGCGGCAAGTTGGTGGTGTTCGCCGATGGTTGCGAGTATGAGATCCGCGAAGACCGGGAAATCCGCGGCCAGAAGATTAGCTATGATGCCGCGGATTCAGAACTGCCCTTCCTACAGCAGTTGGCCAAGTACGGCGCCAGGGTGGAAGAACGTCTGGTGGCGGATTGCTCACACGAGTCTTTCCAGATCCTGGCCCAGCAGGTTCGAGACCCAAGTTCTGGGCAGATGGGTTTGCAAGAGATCTACTATCCGTACAACTTCCGCGCCCTGTTCAAGGACTGGGGCAGCCCAGAAATGGCTGCCTTTATTGCTACGCGGGATGGACAAGTGGATAAGGATCTGGCTGCGCACTATCAGAAGCTGTTCAAGCCAGGTATCCATCAGGACCATCCCCTGGGCCAACTCATTGCCAAGAGCATGGCGCCTGGTTTCTTCTGGCCCTGTGTCGTTGGTATACAGGACAAATTGCCCGCAGGGGTAGATGGCACAGTGTTGTTGCGTACTTCACCGGCAGCTTGGGCGGAGCCAGCTCGCATTGATGTGGATCCCTTCGGTGGCAGCCGTGACCTGCAAGATCGGGCCGGACGCCTGCAGCAGTGGATGGCACAGATCCAGGGGCGTTATGCCCTGGCGCAGCGCCAGCAGTTTCCTTTGATGGTTGTCTTGCAGGGCAAGTTTTCCTCCGCCTTCAAGGGGCGCGCCATTCCCGGGGCCCCTGTGCAAGCCAAGAACGAAGAAGAGCAGAAGGATCCCTTGCAAGAATGGGATGCGGACCAGGGGCCGACCCCAGCACCCGCCGCTCCGCAGCAGCCCGAAGATGCCGCCGAACAGGTCATCCTGCAGGCGGAACAGCCGGGAGTCCTGGTGGTGGTCGGCGACGCTGACTGCATCAGGGATGATTTCTTCGCCTCGGCCTATGCCCAGGTATCTCAAGCCCCCTATGCACCCATCCTGGGGCCAACCTGCAAGGAACCGGGTGGACGAAACCTGGCGGCCTATCGCTTCATGGCCAACTTGCTGGACTATCTGGTAGGCGACCAGGATCTGGTGGAATTGCAGAACAAACAGGTGGTGGACCGCAGCCTCAGCTTTGCGCAGGCCGACATCGCTGAAGAGAATCAGTTGGATTATTTCCGCCGACAACGACGGCACGCTGCCATGGTCCGCTGGAGCAACATCTTGACTCCTGGGATTTTGATCTTGTTGGTGGGCGGAGCAGTCTGGTTTCGTAGGCGCTCGCAAAAGCGACGGTTTCTGGCATCTCTGAAATAGGCATTCATGCGTAGCAACTTACTACTCTTGCTCCTGGCGCTGTTGTTGGCAGTGCCAACCTACTTCACCCTGCAGTCGGAGAGTACCCAGTACACTCGCTACGATGAGTTTCCCCGGTTGTTTCCCGGCATCAACCCGGACAACATTGGCGTCGTGACCCTGCGCAAGATGAAAGCCTTGCCCCCCGGCCAGAGTCCGGCAGCAACTGAGCCTGAGTTCGAACATGTCATTTTCTATCGCCAGGCAGATCGCTGGGTCCTGGCTAGTGGCGAAATGCTGGGTGTTCCGGTCCGCCCTGGGTTGGTGGAAAAAGAGATTCTGCAACACTTCTCGGACATGCGGCGAGATCAAGACACGCTGGTTACCGACGCTGCCGATGAAGAATTTCTACGCAGTCGACAATTGACAGCTGACACTGGCACCATTGTCAGCCTGCAACGGGAGGCCAAGGCACCCATTCTGGCGGAGCTGATCAAAGGCAAGAGCGCCAAGGATCAGAACATTCCTGCCTACTTTGTCTGTGCCGCGCCCAACACCAAAGAGGTGATTCTCTACGAGCCCAATGATCGCTTCTGGCGCCTGTCCATGGATGTGAACGACTGGATCGATCCAACGGTGCAGGAATTCCTGCTCGCTGATCTGCAGTCCTTTAGCCTGCGCAATGCCAAAGGGCAGGTTGGCTTTCGCAAGGTAGCGGGTAGCGAAGGGACTTGGGTCATGGATGAAGCCATGTCCCTGCCGGGCGTCGGCGCCGTACGGCAAAGCGAGGTGAACAACCTGGTGAATCATCTGTCCAGCATTCAGGCGGTGGGTTTTCTGCAGCAAAAGGAAGCCTTGGACGCTGCGGAGCTGCGGTTGCAAACGGGGCAGAGCCGCATTGAATTGCAGGCAACCCTGGCCAGTGGTGAGCGCATAGACCTGCGCATCGGCAAGCAAATCCCCAACCGGCCTGAGTTCTATGCCGTGGCCAGTCACCATGACTTTGTCTTTGCCTTCCCGAACTGGGCAGCACAGACCTTTGCCGTGGATCCCCAGGATCTCTTTGATTGATCTGCACTAAGGACCTGCGTAAAAATAACTTCACCTTTGCACATCCCTGGATCACGCCATCTTCGGGCTTTCCTCGGTCGCGTAATCCTCAGCGTAGCTTGGCTACGCCTGCGGTTCCGCTCCTTCGGCGCGCCCAAACCTGACGCCATCCAGGGCGCGAAAAAGTCGAATTTATTTCTGTGCCGGTCCTAACCCTGCGGCCGCCTTTCCTTGGCCCTTGCACCCGGCTAACATAAAGCCGTGGGTATTTCAGTCAGGAGCTTGGTGCGACATTTGGGGTGGCGTCATCGCCTGCTAGAATCTCTCTGGCAATTGGCCATCCATGCCCTGGTGCTGCTCTTGCTGTTCAAGGCGGCGGGCTTGTTCTGGGTTGCGGCTGTGCCTTGGGTAATGTGGTTGGGCCTGGCCTGGCTGGCGCTGAACGCTGTGCTGTTGGCCGCTCGGCGCTTTCGGACCGTGGCGGCGGCGGACCAGCGATGGGCATTGCAGGATCGCTTGTTGACCTATGTGGGACTCAAAGATGCTTCGCCTGCCATGGCGGCCTGGTTGGAGCAGGATCTGCAGGGCAGATTGCAAACCCTTCCCGCAGCGGAGCAACGGCGGTTTTGGCTGCCGCCCCTGCGAAAGTTGGGCATGGCCCTGGGGCTGATCGTGCTGGTCTGGTTCTTGTTGCCCCTTGCACCGGTGCAAAAGCCACCGCAGCCAAGCACTGCTGGTGCTTCCCCGCAAGAATCTGCCCAGGCGCCGCAACCCCAGCCCAGCCAGACGGAATCACAACCACAACCACAACCACAACCAGAGCCACAGCCAGAGCCACAGGCAGAGCCGAATCCGGAGCCTCCGCCTGCGGCCGGTGAGCAGCAAGAGCAGCCTTTGGATGAAAGCCCGGACCCGGATAATCCAAGTCCCGACCTGCCAGTGCAGGATGAGTTCCTGGTGCCGCGCTTCATTCAGGATGGTCCCAGTCGCCAAACCCTGGTGCCGGTGGCGCCCATCCCCTCCGCCCCGGCGCTGCGTCAACCAGTTCCAGATCCATTGTCCAAGAGCGACACGCCGGAATTCAAGGCGGCTCTGGAACGTGCCTTGCGCTCACAGCACTTGTCGCCGGCAGAGCGTGCTTTTGTTCGGCGGTACTTTCAGGCTCTGGCCAAGGCGGGCCGTTGAGCAAGGCGCTGGATTCCGGATTTCAGGCGGTGCTGGGCCAGGTCCTACGTTCTGCGCCAAAGCTACGTGGTGGTCGGGATCGTCATCGCCGCAGCCATCGTCGTCGTCTAGCGGAAGGAGGCACCTTCTCCGGCCACCGGGCTTACAGCCATGGTGAGGATCTGCGCAACCTGGATTGGAATGTGTTGGCGCGCACTGACGAGTTGTTCCTGAAGATCCTGGAAGACGAAGACCGCCGCGGTCTGACCCTGGTGCTGGATTGCTCAGCCAGCATGACCGCCGGCAACCGTTGGCAGGGTGCTCTGCGTCTGGCGGCGATTCTGGGTGGGCTGGCCCTGGTGCACTTGGATGGTCTGCGTTTGGTGTTGGGCAAAGGCAACTCCATGAGCTTCCAAGGCATGGAATCCTTGTCGCAATACCTGCAGCGCTTGGAAAACATTCCGATCCAGCCAGAACAGCCAGCGGTTCTTGGCCAACAGATCTTGGAACAAGGTTATGCCGACAATGTCTGCTGGCTATCGGACTTCACCGAACCGCAGGTCATGTTGGCTCCCTTGCATCTGCTGCGCCGGCATGGCTGTCGTGTCCAGGGTTGGTTGCCTTCCCAGCCTACGGATGAAATCCCAGACTTGTCGGGCTATCTGGTGTTGCGCGATCCGGAATCCTCGCAGGAGGTTACGTTGCAGGTGGATGCTGATCTGCGGCGTGCCATGGTGAAGGAATTGCGAAACCTGCGGCGCATGCAGGACCGGATCTTTGCCGAAGCAGGCAGTGCCTTGGTGCGCTTCCCCTTGCCAGTCGAAGGCGACTATCGACTTTCATCCTGGTTGGGGGGCGGATGCTTGTATCGCTTATAGATCATCCGCAGCGTCTGTGGTGGTTGTTGACCCTGCCGCTGATCTTGTGGCTGGCACGTCCACCCCGACCCCAGCGGCTGGTGTTGACCAGTCACCTGCAGCAATGGCTGCAGGCACAAAAACGCCTGCACCGCCAGCCGAAGCGCTCCCAGCGCCTGCGCCTCTTGTTGCTGCTGTTGGCTTTTGTGGCCACGATCTTCGCCCATGCCGGACTGTCCCTGGGTGGGGTTTCCGGTCCCACGCACCTGGTGGTGTTGGTGGACCGCTCCGCCAGCATGGGGGCAGGTGCGACCTGGTCACAGCTACAGCAGGCATTGGCAAAGGGTCTGCAAGAGGTTCCCCAATCCGTGCAGGTTCGACTGGGCTATTGTGGCCAGGACTTGCTGGTGCATCGGGCTGCAAGGCATGACCCAGGCATCCTGCCAGAGGGCCGAGGTGCGCTGGATCTGGAGTCATTGGCCGCAAGCCTTTCAGATCAAGACACGGCGGTGTGGACCCTGACCGATGGTCTGGGGCCAAGTCTGGCGCCCCGCAGTGGTGCTTTGACTTTGCTGGGGGAGCCCCGAAATAATCTGGCCCTGGTGTCGGCCCAGTGTCATGACAGCTGGCCCTTGCCTGATGTCACCCTGGATTTGCAAGTGGCCAACTTTTCCAACCAGGCGGTCACCGCCAGCCTGATGGTAGAAGGTGCGGTGCAAGACAGACCGAGCCAGGACCTGGACCTGGCGGCTGGGGCGGTACTTGACCTTCGCCTTGAATTGCAGCGACAACAGGGCGGACTGTTGCAGATCTCCTTGCAGTCCGCCGATGCGGATGCCTTGCCCTTGGACAACAGCCTGTCCTGGCAATTGCCGCCGCCACCTGCTCCGGGTATTGCGGTGTTGGCGGATCAGGAGGGCAGCCCGGCCATCTATGCGGCGGCCCAGGCCCTGGCCATGGAGACCGAAGGTCAGGTCCTGCAGTTGGATCAGTTCACCGGCCCAGGGGCGGATCAGAGCGTGGGCTATTTGTTGGTGGAGGGCATGGCCCTGGCCACCCCCAGCAAGGGAATGCGTTTGCTGAGTTTTGGCTGCCGCTTTGCCGCTGGCGAGCCGGCGACAGACCTGCTGCAGGCGCAGCCGGCGGTGTTGGACTGGGACCGTTCTCACCCCCTTACCCGGGGCTTGGATTTTTCCGAACTGCGCATCCAACAGGCTCTGGCCAGGGACTTTGCTCCCGCTGCGGGGACCCCCCTGCTGTGGGGGGCGCAGGGCCCGCTGCTGCTGGCCTGTGCGGGTTCTGATGGCACGACCGTGCACAGCGCCTTCCAGCTGGCGCACAGCAACCTGGCCCTGTTGCCAGCCTTTCCCCAGCTTCTGCGCCGCTGCTATGCCCATGCCCAGAGCCACCGGGCCCAGGCCCAGGCCCAGGCCCTGCCTGGGCAGCTGCTGGATGCGGCAGAATCGGACCTGCGAGGGGCAGAAGCCCGAGAGGAGCCTCGGCCCCTGCCAGCTTTTGCCCAGGAGGCTTGGTCTCTGACCCTGCCTCTATTGGCTCTGGCCTTGCTGGCAGCCTTGATTCGGGCCTACCTTTAGCTTGCATGGCCGGCGGGATATGCCTACAACACCCGGCCAATCCTGCCCGGGAACCCCGCATCTGGCGGTCTTCCACGGGCGCATCCGACCCGGCCAAGTCATTTCCAGACCCAAGCCGGGAGGCCCTGCAACCCCATAAGAATAATGAGCATCGGTATTCTCGGTAAGAAGTTGGGCATGACCCAGCTGTTCCAGGAGGACGGCACCTGGATTCCTGTCACAGTGATCCAAGCTGGCCCCTGCAAGGTCCTGCAAGTCAAAACAAAGGACAGCGGTGAATTGGCGGAAGATGACCGCAACGCTGCCACTAACCTGGGCAAGAAGCGTGGCAAGGTTCAGCGCCCGCGACGCTCGGATGGTTACTACGCTGTGCAGATGGGTTTTGATGACAAGCTCAAGAAGGCAGCCAACAAAGCGGAGACGGGTCACGCTAGCAAAGCCAAGGCCGAAGTTCAGATCTTTGTGCGTGAGTTTCGTTGGGCTGAGAAGCCTCCCTACTCCCAGGGTGACGAGATCAAGCTGGATATCCTGAAGGACGTCAAGTTCGTGGATGTCACCGGCACCTCCAAGGGCAAGGGTTTTGCCGGCACCATCAAGCGTTACAACTTCGCGCGCCAGTCAACTACCCATGGTAATAGCAAGAGCCATCGGCGTATGGGTGGTATCGGTCGTCAGTATTCCACTGCCAAGGGTGTGACCAAGGGCAAGAAGATGCCGGGTCACATGGGTGTGGAACGCAGTACGGTGCAAAGCTTGCAGGTGGTGAAGATCGATGAAGAGCGCAACCTGCTCTATGTGCGTGGCGCAGTGCCCGGTTACAGGTCCGGCTACCTGATGGTTCACAAGGCCAGCAAGAAGTAGTTCGGCAAAACACACATACATAAAGGCATAACCAAAATGGCAATATCAAGACGCAAGTCCGGCGGCTGCACCCGCGGCCGTTTCAAGGTCAAGAAGATGGGCAAGGGCTGGAGTTCCTACCGCCCGAAGATGGGGTTCCGCCCCAAGCCCAATCCACCCAAGACGGCGGAAGAGAAAGCTGCAGCCGCTGCTGAAAAGGCCAAGGCCAAGGCCAACGCCGAATCCTAATTGCAAGCTGATGTAGCAGTGGTGGGTGCCGGCGCAGCCGGCATCATGGCGGCGCTTACCGCTGCCGAGCTGCTATCTCCCCAACAGGGGCCACGAGTGCTGCTGTTGGAGAAGAACAAGCAGCCAGGTTTGAAGGTCCTGATCAGCGGTGGGGGACGCTGCAACCTCACCACCGCCAAGAGCGGTGCGGACCTGGAGCGGGAATATGGTCAGCGCCGAGGCCGCTGGCTGCGCCACGCCCTGCGTTCATTTCAACCCCAGGCTCTCCGCGCCTTTATCGAGGCGGCAGGCGTGCCTCTGCAAGAAGAAGACCTGGAGAAGATCTTCCCAGTGTCAGGGCGAGCACAAGACATCATGGCGGCGCTCCTCCGTCTCCTGCAGGACAGTGGCGCAGAGTTGCGCACCCAGGCACCCCTGCAATCCCTGGATATTCTACCCACGGGCGGATTTCGCCTGCAGCTGCCCGACTCCTCGGTCTCTTGCAGCAAGCTGATCCTGGCCACCGGTGGCTTGAGCTATCCCCGAACCGGTGCCACTGGCGATGGCTATGCCTGGTGCCGCCAACTCGGCCATGGTCTGCAAACCACCATGCCGGCCCTGGCGCCTTTGCTGGTAGAGGCGGAGTGGGTGCGAGCATTGAGTGGCATCACCATGCCTGATATGAGCCTGACTCTGTTGGATGCCAAGGGCAAGCGCCTGGCGCAGCGACGGCGGCCGGTCTTGTTCACCCACAAGGGACTGTCAGGTCCGGGTCCCATGGACCTGTCCGGCGCGGTGGAAGAACACAGTGTGCAGCATGGTCAAGATTGTCGCCTGCAGATGAACTTCCTGCCGCACCTGAACAGGGAGGCTCTGCAGGAAGAGATGCTGCAGGCGGCCCAGCTTCAGGGTCGTCGTTTGGTGTTGAATTGCCTGCCCGGTCGCCTGCCAGAACGCCTGCGTCTGGCATTGCTTGGCTTGGCTGGCATTCCCGCCACTGGGGTCGCCGGTTGCATGGCGGAATTGCGGCGGGAGCAGCGCATCAAGTTGCTGGATCTTTTGCAGTCGGCCGAGGTGAAGGTGCGCCATAGCCTGGGCTTCAAGCATGCAGAAGTGACACGAGGAGGTGTTCCCCTGCCGGAAGTTGACCCCCGCAGCATGCAGTCCAAGCTTTGTCCGGACCTCTTCTTATGTGGTGAAATCTTGGACATTGACGGTCCCATTGGCGGCTTCAACTTCCAAGCAGCCTTTGCTACCGGCCGCTTGGCGGGATTGCACGCAGCCAAGGCCCTTGATGCCTAGGAAAGGCCGGCAAAGGCTCCAGTTGCAGCCTCTAGCTTGACGATTCCCTGACTGACCTAGTGGTATGACGCAGAATTAGTAGGCCTTTATATTAAGCCTCCCTACGCTTGCGGTGCGTAGGTATCGTTGGAGGCAAGACGATGCGCGTTGCAGTAGAGATTCAACTTACCAAGAGCGAGCGAAGCACCCTGACGAATTGGTCACGCAGTCGGAGAATTTCGGTGAGGCAAGCTCAGCGAGCCCGAATGATCCTTCTTGCCGCTGATGGCTACTCGAATGCGGATATAGCTGAGGAGATGAGGGTCAAGCGACACACTGTGGGGCGTTGGCGAAACCGCTTCAGCGAGCATCGCCTCACTGGTATAGAGAAGGACCTTCCTCGGGGAGGTCGTCCCCGTGCGAACGAGGAAGTTGAGAGTGAGATCATCCGCATGACTACGCAAGAGATCCCCGCGAACGCGACACACTGGAGCACGCGACTCCTTGCAGAGGAGATGGGAATCACGCAGTCGATGGTCCACCGCACATGGAAGGCCAACGGTCTGAAACCTCACTTGGTGAAGACGTTCAAGGTCAGCAACGATTCTCGGTTCGAAGAGAAGCTGCGCGATGTGGTAGGTCTCTACCTGAATCCACCCGAGAATGCACTCGTCTTTAGCGCGGACGAAAAGACGTCAATTCAGGCTCTCGATCGGACCCAGAAGAGCCTTCCACTGGTCAAGGGCCGATGCGGCACGATGACTCATGACTACAAGAGGAACGGAACAACCACCTTGTTCGCCGCGATCGAGTTGGGTCACGGCGAAGTGATCGCAACCTGCATGAAGCGACATCGACATCAGGAGTGGATCAAGTTCCTGAGAATGATCGACGAGCAAACTCCAGCTGAACTCGATCTGCACGTCATCGCCGACAACTACGCCACACACAAGCATGAGAAGGTTAAGCGGTGGCTGAAGCGCCATCCGCGATTCCACATGCACTTCATCCCGACAAGCAGCTCGTGGCTCAATATCGTGGAGGGGTTTTTCCGCAATCTTGATCAAAAACGCCTGAAGCGCGACGCGTTTCGCAGCGTCCCTCAACTCAAGAAAGCAATCATGGACTACATCGATAACCACAACGACGATCCGAAGCCGATTGTTTGGACCAAGGCCGCCGACGAGATCCTCGAAAAAGTCGGTCGCGCACGCGCTGCACTGAAAATGCCCCAACAGAGCGCATCACACCACTAGCTGCGGAACAGGTCAAGGCGATTGCCGCTGCGCTTGCCAAGGACGGTCCTTCCATTTCCCTGTGGTCACAAACGCCAAGTGAAGCAGACGCTGAGGCATCCCCGGCTTCACCCATTGGTTTTCCATCTCGGATTGCCATCTGGGAGCCGGACTCTGAAACCAAGGCTCTGCGCCTGCGGTTGGAATACGAAATGCCGCAGCTGCCACCGTCGGCGGAAGAGGTGAAAAAGACCTTGTTGCAGTCCTTCGATGCCAGAATCGATGGGGAGGAGCTGGTAGCAGCTTTAGCCAGCTTGGAAGTGAAGGGCGAAGAACAATCCCTCAACTTCACCTTGCCGGTAGAGGCCATCGACATTCGTGTCCTGTGGCAGGCCCTGAAGAAATTGGCTGCGTCGAAGTGAAGCGGAACCAGGCAACCGGCTGTCGCCTTGCGGGGCGCAGGCCTTCCTCATAAGCTAGGGATCTGGAGGAATGGAATCATGCTATTAGCGATAGGAATAGAGGTGGGCGTGGCTGCGGGGGGATTATTCATTCTGTTGTTCGGAGCATTGAGTCTAGGCCTTCTGGTGTTGACCGTCTTCATGCTGGTGGACGCTGCGAAGAAGGAAGAGTGGGTGTGGTTCGTGCTGATGCTGCTCTTTGGCCCCCTGTTATCCTTTGTTTACTGGTTGGCTGCCTACAAGTCTGACTCTGGAGCTAGCAATCGCCGCAAGACATATGCTCGCCGGCAACGCAAGGCCACGACAGATCAAGCCAGGGAGATCCAAGATCTTCGCGATGAGATCGAGCAACTGAAGGCGGACCGTCCCCAGGGCTAGGAAGGCTTTCGCGCTCCAGTTTTGCAGGTGGATCTCTGAGCATGGAGCCTGTGTTCTAGGAGTCAGTGGCTGTAGCATGCCGCCATGGCAAAGCTTGCTCTACCTGGCTTCCTCGCTTCGTTCTTGGTCTTAGCAGGTAGCGGATCCGCTCAGGTAGACCGCCTCACTGGCCAGCCCTTTGCCAGCCCTTTGCCAGCCGTTCAGAAGTGTTGGCGCAGAACGGCATGGTCTGTAGCAGCCAGCCTCTGGCCACACAAGTAGGCATCGATGTATTGAAGACCGGTGGCTCTGCTGTTGATGCGGCCATCGCTGTCAACGCTGCCTTGGGTCTCATGGAGCCCACTGGTTCTGGCATCGGCGGCGATCTCTTTGCGATTGTTTACTCTGCCAAGGAGAACAAGCTCTATGGACTCAACGCTTCTGGTCGTTCGCCTTTGGCTCTGAGTTACGACAAACTGCAAGCCGAACTCAAGAAGCTGAAGCGAAAGACCATCCCCTCCCACGGCCTGCTACCAATCTCCGTACCCGGTTGTGTGGATGGTTGGTTTGAACTGCATCAGCGCTTTGGCAAGCTGCCCATGGCCAAGGTGCTGGCACCCGCCATTGCCTATGCCCGGAATGGTTTTCCGGTGACGCAAGTCATTGCTCATTACTGGCAAAGCAATGCAGCGGTACTCAAGGACCAAGCCGGTGCCTTCAAGCAAGCCTTCATGCCCGATGGCAGGGCCCCCAAAGAAGGGGAGATCTTCAAGAACCCCCACCTGGCCAACACCTATGCGCTGCTGGCCAAGGAAGGTCGAGATGTATTCTACCAAGGTGAGATCGCCCAGCGCATCCATGCCTTCATGCAGGAGCAGGGTGGCTACCTGGGCAAAGAGGATCTGGCGCAGCACCGTTCCACCTGGGTTGAGCCGGTGTCGGTGAACTACCGCGGCTACGATGTGTTTGAACTGCCGCCCAACGGTCAGGGCATTGCCGCCTTGCAGATGCTCAACATTCTGGAAGGTTTTGATTTGAAAAAGATGGGGCGACAATCAGTGGAAGCTTTGCATGTGATGATCGAAGCGAAGAAGTTGGCCTTCGAAGATCGAGCCAGGTTTTATGCCGATCCTGTATTTGCGAAGATCCCGCTGCAGGGTTTGCTCTCCAAGGATTACGCCAGCAAGCGGCGTGCCTTGATTCGCATGGATCATGCAGCCAAGACCTACGATGCGGGCAACCCAGCGCTGTATGAAGGTGACACTGTTTACCTATGCACTGCCGACAAGGCGGGCAACATGGTTTCTCTGATCCAGAGCAACTACCGGGGCATGGGCAGTGGCATTGTGGTGCCGGGTCTGGGCTTTGGTTTTCAGGATCGAGGGGAGATGTTCGTGCTGCAGGAAGGACATGCCAATGTGTATGCCCCAGGCAAGCGTCCCTTCCACACCATCATCCCCGCCTTCGTCATGCGGGACGGCAAACCGTGGATGAGTTTTGGCGTCATGGGCGGCGCTATGCAACCGCAGGGTCACGTGCAGATCCTGGTTGGCATGATTGATTATGGTCTGGGTCTGCAGGAAGCGGGGGACGCGGCGCGCTGGCAGCACCTGGGCTCCACGGACTACAACCGAGCGCAGATGGTTGATGGTGGTTGGACCAAGCTTGAGAGCGGGATTTCCGCTGAGGCGGCGGCGGCACTCAAAGCTCTGGGGCATGACATCCGCCGCAAGCCCGGTGGTTTTGGTGGCTACCAGGCCATCCTGTGGGATGCGCAGAACAAGGTCTACCGTGGCGCCAGCGAGAGTCGGAAGGACGGCTGCGCTATGGGCTGGTAGGTTATGAACGAGTGATGGTTGCGCAGAAGGACAAGCATGTTTGGACCAAGAGACTGCTCCTCATGGAGGGAGTCTTCCATTGGATCGTCGTGCTGGGCTTGCTGCTGCTGATGCTGTTTCTCTTCTTTGCCACCTGCTACTTCCTAATGAGGGGCAGCTGAGCAGATCCAAGCTTTGCCCCCAGCAGAACTTGGGCAGACCAGCCCCTTGCATGCCGCCAACAGGCGAAGCGCCCCATGCGGTTTGCAGAATAAATCTGGGCCGGCGTTTCGATCAAGCACGTAGTCCCCAGCTAAGAGGGCCAATGCCTGGCCCTCGCCATCTTTCCCCCAAGAGATCACTATGCGCAGCTTACTGCCCACTTTTTCCCTGTTGCTGTTGAGCGCCATGGCGTTGCCAGCGCAGCAAAGTCTTTATTCACAATGGTCCAACGGGCCATCGGCCAGTGCCGACTTCTTCCCCATTGGCGTCTGGGTGCAGGAACCATCCAAGGCTGCCCAGTTCCGCGCCATGGGGATCAACACCTACATCACCATCAGCACCGACTGGGATAGCCCTGGCTGGGATGGTCCCACCAACTCTGAGTTGCTGACCTTGAAGAATGCGGGCATGACCCTGATTGGCACCCAGGTGGCTGAGGGTTTGGCTTCTCCGCACGGTTCCGTGCTCACGGGCTGGGCGCTGGAGGACGAGCCGGACAATGCCCAGGGTGACGGCAATGGTGGATTCGGGCCGCCCATCCTGCCTTCCGTAGTGCAGGCAAGGTACCAGGCTTTGAAGGCTGCTGATCCTACGCGACCGGTGTTCTTGAACTTTGGCCAGGGCGTGGCCGACGAGAATTGGAATGGGCGGGGCACCCGCGCTGGTCATCTGGAGGACTATCCAGAGTACTTCAAGGCTGGTGACATCCTGTCCTTCGACATCTATCCCATCGCCAATGCTTCCCCGCCGGCCGAGGGCAAGCTGGAATACGTGGCTCGTGGTGTGGAGCGCATGGTGACCTGGGCCAACGGTCAAAAGCCGGTGTGGAATTACATCGAGTGCACCCACATCTTCAGCAACACCATGGCCACCCCGGACGAGATGCACACTGAGGTGTGGATGTCCCTGATTCATGGTACCCAGGGCATCCTCTACTTTGTGCATGAATGGGTGCCCAGCTTTTCCGAAGCCGGGGTGCTGCGTTACCCCGCCATGGTGGCAAAGATCACCGAAACCAATGCGCAGATCCAGCGGCTGGCGCCGGTGTTGAACAGTCCCACCGTGGTCAATGGGGCGACAGTGACCTCCAGCAATTCTTCGGTGCCGGTGGCTGCCATGGTGAAGAAGCTCAAGGGAGCCACCTGGTTGTTTTCCGTCGGCATGCGCAGAACTGCTACCAACGCCACCTTCAACGTAGCGGGCCTGCCGGCCCAGGCCACTGCCACGGTGCTAGGCGAGAATCGGGAGATCCCGGTGATCAACGGTGTGTTTCAGGACAGCTTTGCTCCCTACGAAGTGCATCTCTATGAGATCAAGCCCACCACCCTGACGGCGGACATTGCAAGCGTTGGTCTGGCGGCGGGAGGTACCCAGGTGCTGTCTCTGAACGCTGGGCCCGCACAGGCCAACCGCAACTTCTGGGTCTTTGGCTCGGTGACGGGAACCAACCCGGGCACCATGTTGCTGCATGCGCGGGTACCGCTGAACCATGATCCCATCACCCAGTTCACCTACAGCCATCCCAATGTGCTCATCCAGAATGGGGTGGGGAGCTTGAATGTGTTGGGCCAGGCGACAGCCACCATTCCGGTGCCCGCTGGCACCGACCCGGTGCTCATTGGTACTACCCTGTATACGGCCTTCATCAGCTACACCGGTGGTGTGGTGCACATGGCCAGCAATGCGGTGAGCCTGGGCTTTAATCCCTAGCTGGCCCTAGCGCTGGCCCTGGCAGATTCGTCTGCACCCGGTTTTCAACTGCGGGGAGAAGTTCATAAGGGCTTCTCCCCGCAGCTGTTAAGAGGTCGCTACCGGAACGGAGCAAGGAAAGACTGTTGATGTTAGTGTTGTGTTAGGTATGCTTGGGCGCCATGCAACGCCGCATCCTGCACCTGGACATTGACGCCTTTCTGGCCTCCATCGAGCAACTGGTTGAGCCTTCCCTCCGGCATCGGCCAGTGGCGGTGGGGTCCGGGGTGGTGGCCTCACGTTCGTACGAAGCCAAGGCTCGAGGTGTGCAGACAGCCATGCCCATGGCCGAAGCGCGCCGGGTTTGTCCTGAGCTTGTGGTGCGGGCCGGCGATGCTGGTCTTGCGGAGCGCTTTCGCCAGGCTGTGGCGGAGGTGCTCCGCAGTTTTTCTCCGCGGGTGCAGATCTGTTCCCTGGATGACATGTATGCGGACCTTAGCGGCGTGCCTCTGCCGAACGGTTGCAGCAAGGGGAAGGGGAAGGGGAAGGAAGAGAGTGGCTGTGTCACTCTGGCCCGCAACCTGCGCGCGCAGGTGCAGGCGGTGACTGGGCTGTCCGTGTCCCTGGGCATTGGTGCCAGCAAGACCGTGGCCCGCATGGCCACCAGCCATGCCAAGCCGGCGGGCATCCTGGAGATCCCTGCGGGTGAGGAGTTGACCTTTTTGGGACCGCATGCACTGCGGGACTTACCGGGCATTGGTGCCAAGACTGCGGCACTGTTGCATGACCTGGGCTTGCACAAGGTAGCGGATCTGTGGTCCGTGGATGCGGAACTCCTGCGTCGTAGCTTTGGTTTGCGTGGCCTGGAGATGCATCGCCGTGCCCAGGGCCTGGATACAGATGAGATCCTGGACAGTCCGCCCCAGCAGAGTATCAGCCGGGAAACCTCCTTTGCGCCGGTGGCGGAGCGGGACTTCCTGCTGGGCATGTTGTTCTACTTGTTGGATCGGGCCAGCACGGAACTGCGGGCCCAGGGCCTGCAAGCCCGGCGACTGGAAGTCCGGGTGCAGCATGTGGATCGCCAGCGTCGGCAGGTCAGTGGGAGTTTGCCACAGGCAGTGGATGGCACGGATGCCCTGTTTGCAGTGGCGCAAAAACTCATGCAGGGTCTGTGGGAACGGCGGGTACTGGTGCGTCTGGTAGGGGTGTCGCTGCTGTCTTTGCAGCGCCGCCGGGCCTGGCAATGTTCTGGAGAACGCCAGGGCGAGTTGTTTGCTGATGCTGCTGCGGTGTCTGCGACTGCGGTGCGCGCGCCCGGCCAACTCTACGCCGCTGTGGATGGGATTCGTCAGCGTCATGGTTTTGGCAAGTTGGTGCTGGGGCCGGCGGTAGATCTGCTGGGGCAGGTGGAAAACGGGCAGCATGGCTTTCGCTTGCGTACACCATCTTTGACTCGTTAGTAGGTTTGTGTCATGCCTTCGCCGTTGTTGTTGGTGCACAGTCACTACTCCCTGTTGATGGCGCCATCCTCACCCCGCAGTCTTTGTGAAGAAGCGCTGCGCCTGGGCCATAGCCACCTGGCCTTGACCGATCGCAATGCTCTGTATGGTTGCATGCCTTTTGCGCGAGAGGCTCTGCGTCTGGGTTTGCAGCCCTTGTTTGGTGTGGACCTGTACTGTGCCGGGAAGCAGGGTGGCCGACTCTTTGTCTTGGCCCGGGACGCGGAAGGTTATCGATCGCTTTGCCGTCTGCTGACGGCGCGGCAGTTGCAAGCGGACTTTGATCTGCGGACGGCGGCGCTGCAGCAGCAAGCGGGTTTGTTTTTTCTCTGCGAAGATGCCAGCTTGCAGCAAAACCTGCGTCGAGCATTGCCGGCGGGACAATGCTTCTTGTTGGCGCGTTCTGCAGTGCAGCTGCGTGGACATCAGGCTGGAGTGGAAAGCATTGCCGTGCAGGAATGCTGGTTTGCTCGTCCTGCAGACCATGCGGCCCAGCGTTTGTTTCTGGCGGTGAAGAACAACCGCGGCTTGGATCTGCAGGACAACCGAGAAGCGGCTGCCGCCAGCATGCATCTACCCAGCCAAGCGCAATTGACTCGCCTCTGGCCCAAAGACAACCCGCAGGTACCGGTTGCCTTGCAGCGGGCGGAGGATCTGCGAGCTGCCTGCACTCTGCATTGGACGGTAAAGCCGTCGCCGATTTTTCCCCACTGCGCGGTGCCAGCGGGAGAAAGCCCGGCAACGCACCTGCGGCAGTTGGTGCAGGCGGGAGTGGCGCAGCGTTATGGGCAAAGCACTGCGACAGACTTGCAAAAGGTGCAGCAGCGAATGCAGCATGAGTTGCAGGTGATCCAGCACATGGGCTTCACCTCGTACTTCCTGGTGGTGCAGCAGATTGTTGGCCTGGCCCGTGACCGTGGCATTGCGGTGGTGGGGCGGGGTTCGGCGGCGGGCAGTCTGGTGGCCTATGCCCTGGGCTTCACCGACGCGGATCCGCTGCGCTATGGCCTTTTGTTTGAGCGCTTCTTGAATCCAGAACGCCCGGACCTGCCGGATGTGGATCTGGATTTCTGCTGGCGGCGTCGTGATGAATTGCTGCAAGCGGTCTACGATCACTTTGGCCACGAGCGGGTGGCGATGATTGCCACCTACAACCACTTTGGTCGGCGGGCAGCCTACCGCGCCGCAGCCACTGCCCTGGGAGTGCCGGCGCAGGAAGTGAAGCAGCCCTCGGCCTTGCTACAACACGATCAACAATTGCAGCAGCGGATCTTGCGCGCCGCCGAACAACTGCAGGGTGCGCCCCGTCATCTGGGTGTGCATCCCGGTGGCATTGTCCTGGTGCCCGGTGCCATTCAGGATCACGTGCCCTTGCAGCGAGCCAGCAAGGGTCTGGTGGTGACCCAGTTCGACATGCACGGGGTGGAAGCGCTGGGTCTGGTGAAGATTGATTTACTGGGCAACCGGGCCCTGACCATCTTGCAGGACAGCTTGGATCTGCTGCGGCAGCAGCATGTACCGGCGATACCGGATCTGCTGGACATTCCCGAAGATGATGCGGCCACCGCCAGCTTGCTGCAACAGGGCGGCACTTTGGGTTGCTTTCAAGTGGAGTCGCCAGGCATGCGCACCCTGCTGCAGCAGATGCAGGCGCAGAACATGGACCAGGTCATTCAGGCGGTGGCCTTGATCCGGCCGGGTCCGGCAGCCAGCGGCATGAAGGAACTGTTCTGGCAGCGCAGCCGGGGTTTGCGACCAGTGGAGATGCCGGCGGTGCTGGAGCCGGTGTTGCAAGAGACCCTGGGAGTCATGCTCTATCAGGAAGATGTTATCCGGGTGGCCATGGCGGTGGCCGGCCTGTCCGCCAGTGCCGGGGATCGCTTGCGGCGTTACTTGCAGGCGCAGTCCGATGGTGCCCAGGCCGCTGCTGCTGATGACGAGGTGACGGCCCAGGACAACGAAGCCTGGCAGGCTTTCTGCATTGCCGGTCTGCGGCAGGGCATGGAGCGGTCACTCCTATGGCAGGTCTGGCAGACCCTGGCTCGCTTTGCCGGTTATGCCTTTTGCAAAGCCCATGCGGTGACCTATGGCCGCATCGCTTATCGCTGTGTCTACATGAAGGCGCACCATCCCGCAGCCTTCATGGCGGCCTTGCTGTCCAATGATGCCGGCTATTATGCCAAGGGGGTGTATGTGGAGGAGGCCAAGCGCCTGGGCATTCGCTTCTTCGGCCCCTGTGTGCAGCACAGCGTCGGGGACTTCAAGGTGGAGCAGCAGAAGCAGCAGGCTGCTTGGGGTATTCGGGTTGGTCTGCGGCAGGTGCGGGGTCTGAGCCGGCGCAGCATCCAGTCCATCTTGCAGGCACAGAAGCTTGGTGCGCCCTTTGCCGGGTTGCCGGAATTTCTGCAACGCAGTCAGGTCAGTGCTGAGGAGGCGGAGAATTTGATCCTGGTGGGGGGGTTGGCCTGCCTGGGGCATACCCGGCCCGAGTTGCTGTGGCGTTTGCGGGTTGCCCCCACCGGCAAGGCGGCGCTGCGTCTTCAGGGAGAACAGCGTCATCAGGGAGAGCTGAGTCTTCAGGGAGAACGGTGTCACCAGGGAGAACTGTTGGCCGGTGCCCTGACGCCCATGCCCGATTTCCCCTGCCTGCCGGATTACTCAGCCAAGCGCTCTGTGTCTTTGCAGTTGGCCTTGCTGGGCTTCAGCCTGCAAGAGCATCCGGTGGAAGTCTTGTGGGGAGCGCAGCCCCGCCGGGACCTGCAGCCTTTGGGTGGGCTGGAGCAGCGGCTGGGTCAGCGGGTGCAGGTGTTGGCTTGGATGGTGGCGCGGCGGCGCATCCACACCAAGCAACAGCAGCCCATGCTGTTCTTTACCCTGGAAGACGGCACTGGCATCGTCGAGGCCTGTCTGTTTGCCAAGCCCTACCAGCGCCTGGCGGCTGAGTTGCAGGGTGCTGGCCCCTATCTGGTGCGTGGCCGGGTGGAGTCGCAGTCCGGCGGGCTGAGCCTACGGGTGGAAGGCCTGCAACTTTGCTCTTAGCTTTGCTGTGATAAATCTGCCGCCAAAAGCCTACACTGCCAGCCATGACGAAGCCGGTGATCCAACGCATTCTTGCTCCAGTGGAGTTGCTGCGGCAAGAGCCTCCCAAGATGCTTTATGCCATTCAGTTGGCGGCCCAGCTGCATGCTGAGCTGATCTTGGTGGCGGTGTTGGACACCGCCGCTGCCGCCAGTCTGGTCACCCGGCACCAGGTGCAGCACAGTCGGCAAGAGAGTTTCAACGAAGTGCTGGTGCGGGATGCCAAGGCCATCCTGCAAAAAGTGGTGGATGAGGCAGCGGCTCAGGGCGTCAAAGCCTGGGGTCATGCTCTGGTGAGCGAAGATGTGGAGGAGCTGATCTTGAAGGAAGCGGTGACGCAGAAGGTGGACTTGATCCTGGTGCGCAGTCATGGTCGCACCGGCATCAGCAAGGCCCTGTTGGGCAGCACAGCTGGTGACATCCTGAAGGCCGCGCCCTGTCCCGTGCTGGTAGCTCGTGCCCAACTCTAAACTTGGAGCCCTGTAAGCTTGGAGCCCTGTCCACTATGTCCAGCCGAAGCCTCCGCATTGCATGGATGATGTCCCGATGAAGAGAAAAGCTGTAGCCAAGAAAGCCAAGAGCAAGACCCTGTTGTCCGCCGAAGACCTGTGTTGGCACTGCCCACCAGTGCAGCCGTCCAAGCGACCACCGCGCCTGGCTACCATCCTGGGACAAGAACGACCCTTGGCTGCCTTGCGCACTGGCTTGAGCCTCTATGGCCCGGGTTACAACGTCTACCTCTCGGGCACCATCGGTTCCGGTCGCACTCGCCTGGTGGGCGATTTGCTGGAGAAGTTGAAGCCCAAGGGTCGCAAGGTTCCGGACCGGGTTTTTGTCACCAACTTTCGCGAACCCAATCGGCCGCGCTTGCTCACTCTGCCCCGCGGCAAGGCCCCGCAGTTTTGTCGGGACATGAACGACCTGCTCTTGGCCCTGCGCGAGTCGCTGCGTTCAGCTCTTCGTTCCCGCACCCATCGGGTATCTAGGGACCTGATCCTGCGGACGCTGGAGGAACGGGAAAAGCGACTGATGGCGGCTTTGGATCGGCAAGCACGCAAGGACGGTTGCACTGTGGTGCAATTTCCCGGCCCCAATGGCGGCATGATGGCGGATATCTACCCGGTCTTCGAGGAGGAGGCCATCAACCCGGAGGTGTTCCGGGATCTGGTGGCGCAGGGCAAGGTGAGTCGGCAGCAGCAGGAACGCACCCAGCAGCGTCGCGACCAGCTCATGGATCGCTTGGATGAAGTCACAATCCGCCTGGCCAAGATCAATCAGGAAGCGGAGCGGGAACTGCAGGGCATGGACCATCAGGTGGTGCGGCATGTGTTCCGTGCCCATGACCGCCGCTTCCGTCGCCGTTGGCCGCAAAAGGCGGTGGAACTCTTCATGCAAGGTTTGGCAGCGCACGTCTTCCAGGACCTGGAACGTTGGGTGGAGCCCCATGAAGCTGCACCGGTGGCCACTGATGCCATGGCAGAAGACGAGCCCCATGCCGAGGCTGGCCCACCGCCAGTGCACCGCCATGACCCGGAGGCCAGCCTGGGCGTGGAAGTGCATGTGGTCAAGACCAGCAACGGCGAAGAATGTCCCATTGTCATTGAGTCGCACCCCACCTATGCCAATTTGTTTGGCACCATCGAGGCCGGTCAGCATGGGCACATCCCCAGCTTGTCACGGGCCCACCCGGGTTCCATGATCCGCGCCGACGGTGGCTACCTGGTGTTGAAGGTGTCGGAGTTGATGAGCGAGCCCGGGGTGTGGATGCATCTGAAGCGGGCACTCAGGGTTGGCAAGGTGGAAGTGCGAGAGTTTGACCCAGGTTCGGGTGTGACTTCCGGCAGCCTGCAGCCGCAAGCCATTCCCATTGAGCTGAAGGTGATCCTCATTGGCGAGCTGGGCTCTTATGAGATCCTGAGTGAGGATCCGCAATTCCAGCAGACCTTCAAGATCCACGCTGAGTTCGATACTAGCATCCCCAACAACCAGATGAATCGGCGTCGTTATGCCGACCTGTTGCTGCGCTTCTGCGACTATGAAAACCTGCGCCGCTTTGATGCCAAGGCCAATGCGGCAGTGGTGGAGTTGGGAGCACGCCGCTCCGGTCGCCGGGATCGCCTGACCACTTTTTATGGTGAGTTGGCGGACATTGCCCGGGAGTCGTCCTATCTGGCCATGCAGAACGGCCGGGATCTGGTGACGGCTGAAGATGTGAAGGCGGCACAGGAACAGCGCCTGTCCCGCAGCGACCTGCATCGGGAAATGGTGGAGCGGGAATTCCGCAGTGGCTACCTGCTGCTGAAGACCACTGGCAAGGTGGTGGGCCAGGTGAATGCCTTGACGGTGGTGGACAGTGAGTCCTTGATGTTTGGCAAGCCCAGTCGCATCACAGCCGCCACTGGTGCCGGCTCACGCCATAATGCCCATCTGCTGAACATCGAGCGGGAGGCGGAATTGTCCGGCTCCCTGCATGACAAGGGTGTGCTGATTTTGCAGGGCTATCTGCTGCGGCAATTCGCCCGCAAGTCACCCATCTATCTGCAAGCCAGTCTCTGCTTTGAGCAAACCTACGGCGGAGTGGATGGTGATTCTGCAACCACTGGCGAATTGGTGGCGCTGCTCTCCAGTTTGACCGGCATCCCGGTGCGGCAGTACTTGGGGATCACCGGTTCCATGAATCAGGACGGGGTGATCCAGGCCGTCAGTGGGGTGAATGAAAAGGTGGAGGGCTTTTTCCGCCTCTGCAACTCCCGTGGTTTGACCGGTGATCAGGGGGTGATCCTGCCAAAGGCCAACGTGCCGGACTTGATGTTGTCACCTGAGGTGTGCGAGGCAGTGGCGAAGGGACGCTTCCACATTCACGTGGTGGATCATCTGCATAAGGTGCTGGAGCTGATGACTGGCGTTCCCAGCAAGGAAATCTTGGCCAAGGCGGTTGATGTGTTGGCGGTCTATGCTGCCAATGCCTAGGTTTGGCGGTAAGTAAACAACCAAAACGTTTGAGGGAGCAGGCGATGAAGATTTCAGTATTGGGAGCAGGTGCAGGTGGTACTGCGGTCGCGTTCGACAGTGCGTTTCATGGGCACCAGGTCAGGTTGTTTGATTTCGCCGAGTTTCCGAAGAATATCGCGACCGTTGCCAGCCAAGGTGGCATCAACGCCGAGGGCGATATCTCAGGCTTCGCTGCCCTGGCTTATGCCGGTCACGACATCGACGCAGCGCTGCAGGATGCCGAACTCATCTACGTGGTTGGACCGGCCTACAGCACAGAGCCATTCGGCGAGGCCGTGTCCGGCAAACTGCGGCCGGGCCAAACCGTGATTGTTACTCCCAGTTCCTGCGGTGGTGCGCTGGCATTCAAGCGGGCAGCTGGTATTGCCGTCGACGACGACTCCATCCGCGTCGCCGAGACGTCCACGCTTCGGTGCAACCCGGCACATGGGTGACACTTTTGTACGGGCACATGGGTAACACTTTCTGGGGGAGGCAGGATTGCGACCCACAATGCTCATTTTCAGGGATTCAGGGGCTAGAGCATGGGGGGAGCCTCTTGAGCCAGGGAAATGAGGATTTCGGCAAGCGACCCCCCATATTCGCTACTCAGTATATGGGCCCTCCCCCCTACTCGCTGATTTTTGGCAGGGGGATCACGACCCTGGACCGCTCATGCAGCACTCCCAGCTGCATGCAGCCGAGATGGACAATCCATACGTCGTCATCCACATGTTCCAGGCCGATGCTCTCGCCTACCAGTGCATCCCCTATAAAGACATAGCCTCCAGCCCATTTCATGGTGCCATCCTTTCGCACTTGTCGGACAGCAAAGTCATCTGAGTATTCATGCTGCGGCAGCCTTGAAGGCATAGTCCTCCGCGAAGGCGCGTAGACTTCGGCTGGCACTTGCATGTCTAGAGCTTCATGCGGGCGCTCTTCATTGTAGATGGATTGAAATCGTGAAAATGCAGCCTGCTGGGTTCGAATTGTTTTGTAAGGAGGGTTGGCAGTCTCTGCCTTCAAGGTTTCATGAAATCGCTCGTGACGACCATTCTGATCTGGTCTACCTGGCTCAATAAACATTGGTCGAATTCCAAGCCGTATCATCCAAACTCCTAAGCGAGAAATCCCGCCAATGCCCCTCGACCCAAACGGAGACCCGTTATCGCTAAGCATGTAGAGAGGTAGGCCATACTGCCTAAATGCACCTGCCAAGCAGCGGCGCACGTCCAACAGCTTCGGCGAGACCAATGCACGGCACTCCAGCGACAGGCGGCTAAAGGCATCATTCACCGTCAGTGGATCACAGCGAGTGCCATCTCCGACACAAAACCAGCCCTTGTAGTCTATGGACCAAACGTCATTGGGTGCTTGTGGTTGAATCAACGACAATGTACTGGGCTGCCGCCGCAAACGTCGGGGACGAGACATGACGACACCCGCCCGTTTCAACACAGCATGCACTGTGCTCCTTGCCGGCAAAACTTCTTCCGGGTGCTCTCGTGCCAGTACAGCTCGGATCTTTTTGGATCCCCAAGTTGGGTAGTGTTTTCGTACCCGCAAAATCGCCGCCTCCACTCTTGGTGGGGCTTGATTGGGATGCCGCTTTGGCGCTCTGGATCTGTCCCGTAGACCTTCAGGTCCTTCATCACGATATCGAGCCAGGATCTTGTAGCCAGTTTTCCGGCTAACCCCAAACCGCTCGCACAGTTCTGTCATCGACAGGCGGCCATCTTGGTGGGCCGCCACAAACTTCAAACGCTCATTCACAGGGTCTGTCTCGCACCAGGTCATCCGGCACAAGAGACCCCAGCGCCACCCCAAGGCCACGCCAAAGTGTTACCCATGTGCCCGGACTGATTTGTTACCTATGTAACCGGTCCGGACCCTTCACTATGCGGTACGCTTGACCGAACCGGGCCGGGTGCGCATTTTTCTCAAATTAAAAGCGGGCAATCTGTTGGCCGCCTTGCCGAATCAGCATACTGATGACGTCCTGCGGTTGATCGCCGATGTTTATCCGAGCATGGAGCCGGCGCAGAGTGTTCTGCAAACAAGCTTGCAGAACGCCAACCCGATCATTCACCCGGCAGTAACTCTGTGCAATGCGGCTCGTATCGAGTCAACCGGTGGGGATTTCTTGTTTTACGAAGAGGGTGTCAGCGACTCGGTGGGGCGCCTGATCGAAGCGCAGGATAAAGAGCGCATCGCCGTAGGTCAGAAGATCGGCATTACTATTGCTTCGGACCCCAATATAGGCATGCGGCAAGGCTACATGCTGGCCGACAATTATGGTACCGCTTACCGTGAGGCGCCGGGCTTCCTCGGCATTGGGGCACAGCCGCAGCTCGATCACCGTTATCTCAACGAAGACGTCGGCTATGGCCTGGTGTTCATGTCGCATCTTGCGCGGCAGGTCGGCGTCGCTACGCCAGGAATGGATGCCGTGATACAGCTTGCCTCGATCGTCATGGATCGAGACTATCGCGCTGAGGCGCTGCGCACGCCGGAATCGCTTGGCATCGCAGATCGGTCTGCTGCGGAGCTTGCTAGTCTCTGAGAAAATTGGCGCAGTGGTATAAAATGCGCATTGCCAGCACTGCTCGCGGTCTGTGTTTTCCAATGTCGGAGCGCCCCCGAGGCTACTTCGCTTTTTCGATATCGGCAGGACCCAGCTCCGGTCCATGAACGGCTTGGTGGCCCCCACAAACCACCCATAATTACTGCTCGGCGAAAATGGCAGTCCATTTTCGGATTGCCAATCCGGACGAAATCGAGGCGATAAACAGCAAGCCCAAGCCTCGTTCGGTGATCCTCCTCGTCACTGCTAGGGGCCACATTGTGACTTTTGCCCTGCCCAAATTGGTGGGGATTGCCTATGACCCAGATCGATTTATCCTCAATCGCCACCCCATGTCTCGACCCTCTCGCCCGACCTTCCGCTCAGTAGAGCCGACCAGTTCAATGATATTACGGCACACACAGAATCCATCGGCCCTGGCCATTACATGTCTTGGGCTCCTGTTGTGTTTGACCAGCTGTGCTGGACGAGATAGCCAAAGCCCTCCTGTCAAACCCGCCCCTCCTGCCGTTCCTTTGTTCACCGAAGTGGCAACTGCGGCAAAATTACTATTCGAGGGAACGGTGGGCACAACATTTCCAGAGCTTCCCCCCTCAGCGCAACTCATCCATCGAAACATGGGCCATGGCGCCGCTGTGGGTGACTACGACAACGATGGGGATCTTGATGTCTACCTCCTGGGGCAACTGAATCGGCCCAACCGTCTCTTCCGCAACAACCTGGATCTTGGCGAAAAGACCTTTACCGAAGCCACTCCTGCAGTACTCGCGAACCTGGGTCAAAGCCGGATTGCCCACTTCGTCGACCTGAACAATGATGGCAATCTGGATCTCTTGCTCATCAATGATCACGCCAGTGCGCCGGACTCATTACCCAACCAGGTGATCAGGAACAACGGCGATGGAACATGGACCAGTAAAACTTCAGGGTCAAATTTAACCGCATTGGGATACGTCCGTGCAGGATGTGCCATCGCTGACTTCAACCAAGACGGCCTGCTCGATATCTATATCACCAACTGGAGCATGGAGTTGGGTAAAGGTGCTCCCAGATTTCCTGGACACAACCGGCTGTACCTCAACATGGGTGACTTTGTCTTCAAAGATGTGACGGTCATCTCTGCCAACATGGGCCTCATGACGCGGGACAGCTTTACTGCAATCTTCACTGACTTCAACCGCGATCGCTACCCTGACATCTATGTGGCAGTGGATCACACCAGTGATGAGTTTTATTGGAACGACGCAGGGGTATGCAGCCTGGTCACCAGCTTGGTGGGAACGACACACATTGGCAACGACATGGGTGTGGCGCCGGCAGATTTCGACGACGATGGTGACTTGGATCTGTATGCCACCAATGTCACGGATCCCACCGGCCACTTTGGCTCTGGCCAGGGAAATGTCTTCTACGAGAACAAAGAGGAAGAGTCTGGCCTGGTCCATTTTTTGGATCAAGCCAAGAAGTACGACTTGCTTGACACCCACTGGGGTTGGGGCGTGGAGTGGCTGGACATCGAAAACGATGGCGATTTGGATCTAGTGGCCGTAAATGGCATGGACGAGGTCGTCCTCGGTGATGTTGGGGCGCATTCTCCCATCTACAAAACTGCCAGCACCTGCTTCATCAATGATGGGAACAGCAACTTCAACCGTACCACAGTGGGGTTGGCTGACGATTCCCGTTGCTTGATTGCCTTCGACTATGACCGGGATGGTGACCTGGATCTGTTGATTACAAATGTGAATCAGCCCGTGCGACTACTGGAGAACACCAGCACCAATCAAGGACATTGGCTCGGAGTTGCACTTGGCCCTGACCGGTATGCCATTGGCGCCAAGGTCTATGCCACCATCGGCTCAGTCACCAAACGAAGGGACATCATAGCCGGCCGCAGCTATCTGGCTGGCACCCCCTCGGAGGTTCACTTCGGCCTTGGAGCAGCAGCAGTTGTAGATGAACTGCGGGTGGTGTGGGCCGACGGCAACGAGATGATCCTCAAGAATGTAGCCGCAGACAAGCTGCTGCGTTTTACTCGCTAGGGACACAGCACTCGCTAGGGAGACAGCCGGATGAAGAGGATGCGCCCGGGGCTGTGGTGCGTACTGCGTCGGGAAAAAATCGGACTTGGGGCAAGGCAGGGTTGTGGAGGTGGAAGAGGAGTGGTGGAATGTGGCGGTGAAGAGTTCTGAACGGTGGTGTTTGGAACGATACATCCTGGTTTGGAATACCTGTCCCCCGATTCTCTCCATGCAGCGTGAACCTTTTTTGTCGGACGATTGCCCGCCGATGGGCATCTACGAGACCCTCTACGCCTTTCAAGACAGCTTCGGGCAGTTCATGGGGGCCGAGGGTACGCATCCCTGGTCGCAGGGCTTCCCGCTGACGACGCAGCTTGCGGGCGGGCCGCCGTTGCCGAGCAGCGTGGAGGTGACCTGGGAGGACCGCTTCTACCCGAAGGCGTGGGGTCACCCGCTGCTGCGCGATGCGATCGCCCAGTACTACAACGGCTTCTACGGCTCGAGCATCGCGCCGGAAAACGTCATGGTGTTCGCCGGCGGTCGACCCGGGATCCTCGCGGTGCTCGCGCTCCTGAAGAAGCACGTCGAGGTCCGTATTGGCAACATCGAGTGGCCGGCCTACCTCGACATCATGACGCAGACCCAGACCAACTGGCGGGTCGTGCCGTTCACTGAGGAGAACGGCTTCCGTCCGCCCAACTCGGCCTACTTCGATCGCAGTGGCCTCAATCACAAGACGCACCTGCTGCCGATCATCTCCAACCCGGGCAACCCGACGGGCCAAACCAGGGCGGGCGCCGAGCTGGAGGAGCTGATCGCGATGGCGGAGCAGCCGAAGAACGGCATCCTGCTCGACGAAGCCTACGAGATGTTCCACCCGTCGAAGGGCGTCAGTGGCATCCGCTACGTCAAGGACCTGGACAACAGCAACGTGTTCCTGGCGGGGGCCTGCACCAAGGGGCTGCAGTCTCCGGGCATCCGCATCGGCTGGGTTATCGCCAGCAAGAAGAACATCGAGACACTCTCCAACTTCTCGAGCTTCGGCATGGGCGGCGTGAGCCATCCCTCACAACTCTACGCCGTCGAGCTGCTCAAACCCGAGCGCGTCGCGCAGGCGCGCGAGGCGGTGGACAGGCACTACAGCATGCAGCGCGCGCGCTACGGCGAGGCCTTCGAGAAGATGGGGCTCGACGTCTTTACCGGCGAAGGCGGCTTCTACCACTGGATGCGGCTGCCCGAGGGACTGAACGCCGACGAGCTCAATCGGCGCCTCTTCAAGCGCGGTGCCGCCATCCTCGAGGGCATCGACTGCGACATGGCCCGGCCGCACGCCAAGGACGCGGACTACGTGTCGCCCTACCTTTCCTGGTTCCGATTCTCGTTCGGCCCGCTGCTCCCGGAGACGTTCGAGTCCGACGTCGCCATCATGGGGCAGGTCCTGGAGGAATATCGGGCTGACGTGGCCGCGGGGTCGTCGCCTCAGTGACCGGGTTTGGCGGCCGGCTTTCTCGGCTTGCCAGGTCTTGTGGTCAGGGGTTGCAGCGGCCAGGGTTCGTTCCACTTGGCATTCCATTTGATCTTGCCCAGCAACTGTCGCCCCTTGGCTGGCTGCATCACTCCCACCGTCAACCGGAACAGTCCCCGATCCCGCAGGTTCCGGAGTAGGGCGGAAGCGCGGTAGATCTGCTCAGACACTTGCAGGCCATGGGCCTGGGCGACGCTGTACTTGCCCATGGCTGCCAGGGCACGGGCGGCTTCGCTGCGTTGCTTCAGCCGCCGCAGGCTGGGACTGTCGTCCTTGCCGATGGGTAGCAGGCTTGGGTCCGTGGGGTCCACCAGGATCACTGCCAGGCTCAGTCTGTGTTGCAGGGCCGCCTGCTCCAGGGCAGCTATTTCGGCGGTCCGCACACAGGGGCCTGGCGAGGACAGCAGCAGGAAGTCCTGGCTGCGGCTGGCAAAAATCTGCTGTGGGGTGACCGGCAGGTTGGCGGACTGGATGATAGCGGCGACATAACGCCCCGCACCTGAGGGTCGCCGCCGCGGCTGGGGCTTCGTCTTGCCTTTTTCGCTGCTTTTGTCGGCCGCCGCCAAAGCTGCCGCATGGGCCTTCCGCAGGTGGTGGAAGGCCTCCGCAGGGGTAATGGAGGCAGGCAGGCGGTGGTTTGCCATGGGCTTGCCGCCATGCTTACCGCCTTGGGCCTGCAGGCTTGAGTGGGCCGTCAGGCATGTGGCCAGCAGACAGTTCAGGCCAATGGTCCACAGTAATTGCCTTCTCTTGGGTCGCATGCCTTAGCTTTCGGAAGCTCCGGCTGCTTTGCTTGACTTTTGCAGGCTTGGAATCCGGGGATACTCGGCCTACCTTCTGCGCAGCTATAATGCCCACAGCCTGGACTGGGGCTTTTCTCAACCACTGCCCGACGGCGCACTTGGAAACACCAATGGATTCTGCGGCTGCTACTGGCGCGAGCAAGAATGTACAAGAACTGGACGAAGTGGTAATTCGCTTCGCCGGTGACTCTGGTGACGGCATGCAATTGACCGGCACCCAGTTCACTCGCACCACCGCCCTGATGGGCAATGACCTGGCCACCTTCCCGGATTTTCCCGCGGAGATCCGCGCTCCCGCCGGCACCCTGCCCGGCGTGTCCGCCTTCCAGCTGCGCTTCTCCAGCTTTGACATCCACACTCCCGGCCATCAGCCGGATGTGTTGGTGGTCATGAATCCGGCGGCCCTGAAGGTGCACATTGGTGAGTTGCAGCAAGGCGGTTTGCTCATCGTCAACACCGCCAAGTTCAAACCGGCTGATCTGAAGAAGGCCAAGTACGAAAGCAATCCTTTGGAGGATGGCAGCCTGGAGGGGATCCGGATCATTGAGGTTGATCTGGGAAAACTGACCCGGGAGACCCTGAAGGATTCGCCCCTGGATCAACGCTCCAAGGATCGCTGCAAGAACATGTTCGCCCTGGGCATGCTCTACTGGCTGTACAACCGGGAAGTGGAGCCCACCAACAAGGCCTTGGATGCGACCTTCGGCAAGAAGAAGCCTGAGGTTGCTGAAGCCAACAAGCAGGTGTTGAAGGCTGGTTATCACTATGCGGATATCGCTGGGTTGTTTCAGACATCCTATGTAGTGGCCAAGGCCAAGGACCTGCCGGCGGGACGCTATCGCAACATCATGGGCAACCAGGCTCTGGGTCTGGGCCTGGTGGCGGCGGCGAAAAAAGCCAAGCTGCCGTTGTTTCTCGGTAGCTACCCCATCACACCAGCCAGTGACATCCTGCACCAGTTGAGTTCCTTCAAGCACCATGGGGTGATCACCTTCCAAGCCGAAGATGAAATCGCCGCCGTCTGTGCAGCCATTGGCGCTTCCTATGCCGGCAAGATCGGTATCACCACAACCAGTGGGCCGGGCCTGGCTCTCAAGGCTGAGGCCATTGGTCTGGCGGTGATGACGGAGTTGCCTTTGGTAGTGGTGAACGTGCAACGCTCTGGCCCCAGCACGGGCATGCCCACCAAGACCGAGCAGGCGGATCTGTTGCAGGCCATGTTTGGCCGCAATGGCGAGTCACCCATGCCGGTGTTGGCGCCGTCTCGCCCCAGCGATGCCTTTGACATGGCTTTTGAAGCGGTGCGGCTGGCTTTGCAATTCATGACGCCGGTGTTGCTACTCTCCGATGGAGCCATTGCCAATGGTTCGGAACCCTGGTTGCTGCCGGATGCGGAAGCCCTGCCAGAGATTCCGGTGCAGTTTGCCAGCGAGGCAACCCACGCCAGTGATGGCAAGAAGTTCCTGCCCTATGCGCGGGATGCCAAGACCCTGGCTCGCCCTTGGGCCATCCCAGGCACTCCCGGCCTGCAGCATCGCATCGGTGGCATCGAGAAGGAGGAAGGCACCGGCAACATCTCTTACGATCCCAAAAACCATCAGCGGATGACCGACCTGCGGGCAGGCAAGGTGGCGGGCATTGCCAACTTTATTCCCGAACTTAAAGTCCACGGGCCCGACAGCGGCGATGTGTTGGTTCTGGGCTGGGGCTCCACCCGCGGCGCCATTACCGGTGCAGTGAATCGCTTGCAGGCCGATGGTCACAAGGTCAGCGCCGCCTTCCTGCGTTATTTGAATCCCTTCCCCAGAAACCTTGGTGAGGTGCTGGGCTCCTTCAAGAAGGTGCTTCTGCCCGAAATGAACATGGGGCAATTGGCCATGCTGATCCGCAGCCAGTATCTGGTTGATGTCCAGTCCTTTTGTAAGGTGCAGGGCTTGCCGTTCTACACTGAAGAAATCGAAGCCAAGGTGAACGAATTGTTGCAGGAGATGTCCCGATGACCACGCTGACGAAAAAGGATTTCAAGACCGACCAGGATGTGCGCTGGTGTCCCGGCTGTGGCGACTACGGCATCCTCAATGCGGTGCAATCTGCCATGGCCAAGTTGGGTCGCAAGCAGCACGAGACCTTGGTGATCTCCGGCATCGGTTGCTCCAGTCGTTTCCCCTACTACATGGAAACCTACGGCTTCCACACCATCCATGGTCGGGCGCCGGCCCTGGCCACTGGCGCCAAGATTGCCAATCCTGACCTGGATGTCTGGGTGGTTACCGGCGACGGCGACAGCCTTTCCATTGGTGGCAACCATTTTATCCATGCCATCCGCCGCAACATCGGCTTGAAGATCCTGTTGTTCAACAACCGCATCTACGGCCTGACCAAGGGGCAGTATTCGCCCACTTCCGAAGTGGGTAAGACCACCAAGTCCACGCCCATGGGCTCGGTGGATCATCCCCTGCGGCCAGTGAACCTGGCCCTGGGAGCCGGCGCTTCCTTCGTCGCGCGTTCCGTGGATGTCTTCGGTCCACATCTGGAGCAGACCATCATGCAGGCGGCGGCCCATGAAGGCACCGCCCTGGTGGAGATCTATCAGAACTGCAACATCTTCAATGATGGGGCCTTCAAGTCCTTCACCGACAAGACGGCTCGGGCGGATCACACGGTGCAGCTGCAACACGGCAAGCCCGTGACCTTTGGCGAAGACAAGAAGCGAGGTCTGCGCTTGGATGCGCATATGCAACCGGAGATGGTGACCCTGGGTGAAAACGGCATCACCGAAGCGGATCTGATGGTGTGGGATGAGCAGGCCCCCAGCCCGGCCATGGCCATGGCCCTGGCTTCCATGTCGGAGCAGAACTTCCCCGTGCCCATTGGCGTGTTTCGCTCTGTGCAGCGGCCGGTGTTCGAAGAGCGTCTACTGGATCAGGTGAATGTTGCGCAGGAGAAGCGTGGCGACCAGAGCCTGCAGTCCCTGTTGGACGGCATGGATACCTGGGAAGTCGGCTAGTGTGTTAGCCGGGCCAATTCACAGGCCCCGTTGCGTCACCAGGTAGACGGCAAAGCTGCCCAGCCAGTGTCCGCCTTCGTAGTGCTCGCCGGTCACGGCAGCAAGGCCTGCATCTTCATGTGTCTTGGCTGCGGCCATGAGCAGGGGAACCCGTGGGTCAGCTGCCGGTAGACCCTGGGCCATGCCCTGCAGCATCCAGGCCCGGGAAAGGTTCAGCCCATCCAGGTGGGCCAGTTTGCCATCGGTCTTGTCGGTGACCACTGCCGGTACCAAGCACTTGTTGCTGTCCAGTTTTTCCAGTTGCGGTAGGAAGCGCTGCAGCCATTGGGCAAATGCTGCCTTGTCCAGGATGCGGCGCATCAGGTCTGCCTCCGCCAGGGAGGGCGACAAGAAGTCCTGGCCGCCGGGCTCAAAGCCCAGGTTCCAGTTCTCGTCTTGCAGATAAAACTTTCGCGCCCGTTGGCTCACCAAGGCAGCCATCTCCTTATCGCCGGTGGCCCGGGCCCAGTCCAGCACCAGGCCCATGGCAAATGCGCTTTGGCTGTGCTCACCAGTGCGGATGGGATGGCTCAGCTTGGGCAGCCAGGTCTTGAAACGCTGGGCAGCCTCATCGGTCAAGGGTCGCAGCACCTTGGTCCACTGCTGGGCCTGGGGGTCTTGCCATTCGTGTAGCTCCGCTGCCAGTTGCAGCAGCCAGGCCAGGCCATAGGGGCGCTCGAAGGGTTGGCGACCCTTGCCCTGCAGGTAGGCCAGTTCCGCTGCCACCTTGTCTTTTTGGAAACTCAGGTCTAGGGCGGCGCGGGCAGCGGGTACGAAATCAGCCTCCGGGAACTTGCGGCAGAGGCGCAGCAACAACCAATGGCCGTGCACCGCCGAGTGCCAGTCAAAGCAGCCGCAAAAAACCGGGGTGAGTTCCCGCGGTGGCTTCACATCCGCATCAGAGCTGAGCACGTGGCCGATCTTGTTGGGATATTCCCTGTGCACGCAGTCCAGTGCCAGCTGGGCAAATCGTTGGGCATCTGCCGCCCCGAAGCGCTGGGTTTCCTGGCCAAGGAGTACACTGCCGAGCAAGATGATGCCGATAGGAAGGAGATGATGCATTCCCCCAAAGTACCGGCTGGAGTATAGATTCTCAGCTAGATGTTCACTTTCCTGACCATTGCCGGTGGTGTGGCGCTGATTCTCTTTGGCGTGGGGTTTTTGCGGGGCGGTCTGGATCGCCTCTTTGGCATGCGCCTGGGCTCCGCCATGCAGTCCATGGCCCGAACCCGCTTGCGGGCCTTCGCCACTGGGCTGGGTGTCTCGGTGTTGGCGCCTTCTTCCACCACCATCAGCATGCTGGCGGTGCAGACGGTGCAGGCCGGCAAGCTATCCCCTCGTCAGGTCCTGGCCATCATGCTGGGCGCCGACATTGGCCTGACCATGACGGTGCAGCTCCTGGCCCTGCGCATCGAGCAGTACGCACCGGTCTTGATCCTGTTTGGTGTGTTGCTCTACCAATGGACCAAGACTCCCCGAAGTCGCGGCACCGGTCAGGTGATCCTGGCCATGGGCTTCATCTTCATGGGCATCCTGACCATCAAGTCCGGCACCGCTGGTTTTTCTCCGGAAGGAGACATGGCGCGGCTGCTGGATCTTGGCGGTGAGTATCCCTGGTTCATTGCCGTGGTGGCAGCGGTGGTGGCCATGCTCCTGCAGTCCAGCACTGCCACCATTGCCCTGCTCCTGGGTATGTTGCCCATGGCCAATGGCGATCAGCCCCTGGTGTCTCTGGACCTTGCCCTGGCCTGGGTGGTTGGCACCAACGTGGGGCTGGCCCTGACCACTTTGCTCTTGGGTTGGGGACGTTTGGAATCCAAGCGTTTGGCCTTGGGTAATCTCCTGGCCAAGTTGCTGTCGGCGGTGTTGGTGCTCAGTTTCTTGCAGCATGCAGTGCGTGGCTTGCAACTCATGCCCGGCGACATGGGGCATCAGGTGGCCAATGCCCACACCTTGTTCAATGTGGCCATGGCCCTGCTGACCTTCCCCTTGGTGACGGTGATCAGTGGGATGGTGGAGAAGATGACTCCCAGCCCGGGCATGACAAAGGCCTTTGGTCCGCGTTATATCAACTTGAATGAGCCCATTGACTCGATGGCCCTGGCCCTGGGGCAAAGCCGACAGGAGATCCTGCACATGTCGGAGGTTGTGCGGGGGATGCTTACGGAACTGTGGCAGGCGATGCGCGACAACGACGAGGCCACGGTGCGCAAGGTGGCGCAGGACGATGACAAGGTGGACTTACTGGATGAGCACATCAAGCGCTACCTGACGCGGCTGGTGGGGATGGCGGACAATCCGGAAGCCGCTGGGGAACAGATGCGGCAGCTGCGCTATGCGGCGGAGCTGGAGACCATCGGTGACATCATCGACAAGAACCTGTCGGAGTTGGCCTTGAAGAAGTTGAGTCTGCGGGTTCGCTTCTCCGACGAGGGTTGGAAGGAGCTGTATGATTTCTTTGACAAGGTCTGTGAGAACATGCAGATCGCGGAGATTGCCTTCACCACAAGGGATCGAGATCTGGCCAAGCAGTTACTAAGACACAAAGATCGGCTGGATGACTACAACCGGGAGTTGCGGGACCGGCACTTCCGCCGCTTGAACGCTGGCCTGGTGGAGGCTTTGGAAACCAGCGCCATCCACCTGGACTTGCTGACGCATCTGCGGCGCATCAACTCAGCAGTGAGTCATGTGGCCTTTGCTATTTTGCAGACGGAAGAAACGAGTCCGGCGGCACCGGAGGGTTAGCAGGCTTGGCAGGATAGAATGATCGTATTGCGGTCGGTCAGGCACGCTGTGATACGGACCTTCACTTTATTGGATTATTCCTCTTCCAATGGATTGCTCGGCGTGGCTTCAAGTGAACCAATATCCTTGGGCAAATCCTGAGGTCTTGGGAGTTGTCCATCACCTCGCATGGCGATCACCCAGACAATGCGGCGGTCATCATCGACGGTAAGCAACAAGGTGGGGCCGCCCACCGAAAGTTGCCGCACTTCGTAATCTACATCGCTGTTTTCCGCCTCTCCTAAAGGAGGTGTAGGTCATGCCGGGTGCTGATTTCGTCTGGGGACCTTGTATTCGCAAAGGAGAACGCGGATAGCTGCATCTGAAACTCGGTGGGTTCCCGGTACAGGTTGTAGGCCCTCTTTGAGGATGTGGCAGAGTGCCAAGCCGCCCTGGCGGTTTGGCATCTAAGGAAAGGGCCGTGAGCCGTAGGGGCAGTCAAGGCTGGCCGTAGGCCACGAGCGGAGCGAGCTTGGCCTTTATGGCACCGAGGCTTGCGGCACAGAGCTGGGGAAAGCTGTTTGCGTTGAGCCAAGCGTACATAGAAATTGCGCACTGACTGCGTCGAGCATGTTTGATCGCTCTCGACGCAATGGACTTAGTTTTACGCAAGGTCGCATCAGTGCGCGTCACCACCCTACTCAACAAGCTCCTCAATCTCCAGGGGCTCCGGGTCACCGGAGCCCAATTTCAAGACGGCGAGATGATTCTCAGTGTCCACCGACGATTCCAGCTTCTGACCTGCCCACACTGTGGCAAGCGCAAGCGTGGCCGAGAATCCAAACGAAAGCGGCGATGGCGACACTTGGGCATCTGGGGCCATGAGGTTTACTTGGAGGGTGAAATACGGCGTTTACGGTGCAAGAAATGCAATGTGGTTGTGACCGAGGCGGTCCCCTGGGCCAGGCATGGCAGTGACTTTACCAAGCCCTTTGAGGATGTGGTCGCCCTGCTGGCGCAGCAAACAAACGTAACAGCCGTCGCCAGGCTGACTGGGATTTCGTGGGTGACCGTAGGAGCAATCGCTGAGCGTGTCGTCAGCGAGAACCTTGACCCAAACCGCTTTGATGGTCTGCGCCGCATTGCTGTGGACGAAATCAGCTTCCGCAAGCGACACCGCTACCTGACGGTGGTCACCGACCACGACAAGAGAAGGGTAATCTGGGTCGCCGAAGGCAAGAGTGCTGATGTGTTCAAGAGATTTTTCACCGAAATCGGTGCTGATGCTTGCGAGCACATCGAAATTGCCACCATGGACATGTCGGCTGCCTACCGAAAGGCGGCAGCGGAAAATCTTCCAAATGCACAGATCGTCTTTGATCACTTCCACATTGCCAAGTTGGCCAACGAAGCTCTCAACGAGGTCCGGCGTGAACTCATGCGCAATGCCGACAATCCCGATGCCAAGAAGGCAATCAAGGGAACGATGTGGGCACTCCTTCACCGCCAAGATAACACCACCGAAAAGCACATGGGCATCATCGGTCATCTTCGCCCGGAGCAACCACTTGGGCGCGCCTACTTGCTCAAGGAGACTCTGCTCGACATCCTGCGAGGCAGCATCAAAGAGTCAGAGCTTGCTCTTGATGGTTGGATGGCCTGGGCTTCACGCTCCCGACTCAAGCCATTCGTCAAACTCGGCAAAACGATCCGCAAACACCTTGGCGGGATCCTGGCTCTCTTCAAAGAACGATTCACCAATGGCCTGGCGGAAGGCATGAACAACAAAATTCGCCTCCTCAGCCATCGCGCCTATGGCTTCCACAGCGCAGCCCCTTTGATTGCTACCATCTTCCTCTGCTGTGGTGGGGTCAGGCTTCCTGACCTACAACTGCTTTAGGAGAACCTGTTTTCCTCGGCTAGAGAACAACGTTTCGGAAAGGTCTTGAGTTTTAGAACAGCATCAAAAGTGCTCTGCAGCCACTGCACTGCACTCAGTGGTTCTTGTTTCTCAACCGCGATATAGTGTGCTTGAGCATAGATTGCATCCTCAGTGCTATTGGTTATCTCGACAGCATAATCTGTCATCGATCAAGGCTCAGTCCAAGCCTCTCTGCAATCTCTCGCAGAGCTTGCTCGGCTGGTTTGGTTCGGCCTGCACGGATGTCTTCCATACTGCGCTCCATCATCGCCAGCGTATCGGCCTTGCGCTTCTTCTCTTCATGATCGCGCAGTGCTTCGCGGATGACTTCACTTCTGTTGCCATAGAGTCCGGTTTGGATCTGTGAGGCAATGTAGCCCTCGAAGTGATCGCCGAGTGAGATGCTGGTTTTGCTCATTGTGCTTCTCCTGTTTGGTATACCCCAAAGTACCCCAAAAAGGTAATCGGTCAAGTTCCTCTTTATCCTTGAGCTGTGGGCAATCGGGCCCCCTTCACATTGTCACTTCCACAGATTCGCCCCTGTCCGCGTGTTCACTTTTTCGGGGCAAGATCACAGCTAGCCCAACAGCTTGCGCAGCACGGTCTGTAAGATGCCGCCGTTGCGGTAGTAGTCCACTTCCACCGGCGTGTCGATGCGGCAAAGCACCTGGAAGCTCTTGCCGTCGGCAGTCATGGTCAACTCAGAACGCGCCTGCAGCTTGTCATCCAGTTGCAGGCTGAAGGTTTCCTGCCCCGTGAGGCCCAGGCTTTCCAGGCTCTCGCCCTGCTTGAACTGCAGGGGCAACACACCCATGCCCACCAAATTACTGCGGTGGATGCGCTCGTAGCTTTCCGCCAGCACCATCCTGGCACCCAACAAGTAGGTACCCTTGGCCGCCCAGTCCCGACTGGATCCCGTGCCGTACTCCTTGCCCGCCAACACCAACAGCGGCGTGCCATCGGCCTTGTACTTCTGCGCCGCATCATAGATGGGCATCAGCTCGTCACTGGGCAGGTAGGTGGTCATGCCGCCTTCCGTCCCCGGCGCCATTTGGTTGCGCAGGCGAATGTTGGCGAAGGTGCCCCGGGTCATCACCCGGTCATTACCCCGCCGTGAGCCGTAGCTGTTGAAGTCCCGCGCCATTACCCCCTGCTCTTGCAAATATGCACCAGCCGGACTGTCTGCTTTGATGGCGCCGGCCGGCGAGATGTGGTCCGTCGTCGTACTGTCGCCCACCTTCACCAGGCAGCGGGCTCCTTCGATGCTTTGGATCGTGCCCACTTCCTTGCCCATGGTTTGGAAGAAGGGTGGCTCCTGGATGTAGGTGCTCGTTGCATTGAAGGAATACAGGTCCGAACTCTCAGCGGGAATGGCCTGCCAGGCCTTGGGGCCCTGCATGGCGTTGGCGTACTGCTTCCGAAACATCTCAGGTTGCACGCTGGCTTGCACCGTGGCCTGCACTTCTTGGTTGCTGGGCCAGATGTCTTTTAGGAACACTGCTTGGCCCTTGCTGTCCTTGCCGATGGGATCTGTTTGCAGGTCCACATCCACCCGTCCCGCCAGGGCATAGGCCACCACCAATGGTGGGGAGGCCAGGTAGTTGGCCTTCACGTCCGGGTTCACTCGACCTTCGAAGTTGCGGTTGCCACTCAGTACGGAAGCTGCCACCAGATCGCTGCCGCGGATGGCCTTGGCTACTTCCTCTGGTAACGGGCCGGAGTTACCAATGCAGGTGGTGCAGCCGTAGCCCACGGTCTGGAAACCCAATTGGTCCAGGTCCTTGTCCAGGCCCGCCTTTTGCAAGTAGTCGGTGACCACCCGGGAGCCGGGCGCCAGGCTGGTCTTCACGTGGGAAGGAACACGCAGGCCCTTTGCTACGGCCTTGCGCGCTACCAAGCCGGCGGCAACCATCACCGATGGGTTGGAGGTGTTGGTGCAGCTGGTGATGGCGGCGATGACCACCGCACCGTGACCGATGCTGTGGCTGTTGACGCTGGCGGATTTCTCCAGCTCCTTGCCCGCCAGGTTGAAGCCGCGTTCCTGTACCGGCTTTTGCAAGGTTGATGCGAACTCCGGCTTCATCTTGTCCAGAGCAATGCGATCCTGCGGGCGCTTGGGGCCGGCGAGACTTGGCACCACTGTGCTTAGTTCCAAGCCAATGGTCTCCGAGTATTCCGGGATCGGGCTATCGGCAGTGACGAACATGCCCTGCGCCTTGTAGTAGTCCTCCACCAATTGCACCTGGGTGTCTTCGCGGCCGGTGAGACGCAGGTAGTTCAGGGTTTCCTGATCCACCGGGAAGAAGCCCATGGTGGCGCCGTACTCCGGCGCCATGTTGGCAATGGTGGCGCGGTCCGCCAGCGACATCTGCCGCATGCCTTTCCCGTAGAACTCCACGAACTTGCCCACCACACCCTGTTGTCGCAGCATCTCCACCACGGTGAGCACCATGTCGGTGGCGGTGGCGCCTTCCGGCAGCCGGCCCTTCAGTTCAAATCCCACGACCTCGGGCAACAGCATGTAGATGGGTTGGCCCAGCATCACCGCTTCCGCTTCGATGCCGCCCACGCCCCAGCCCAGAACTCCCAGGCCGTTGATCATGGTGGTGTGGCTGTCCGTGCCAACCAGGGAGTCGGGCAGGCCGAAGGTCTGGCCGTCCACTTCCTTGGTGAGGGCGACGCCGGCCAGATATTCCAGATTCACTTGATGCACGATGCCGGTGGCCGGTGGCACGGCGCGGAAGTTGGTGAAGGACTGCTGACCCCACTTCAGGAACTCGTAGCGCTCCTGGTTGCGTTCGAATTCCCGGGCGACGTTATTATCCAGGGCCTGGGCTGAACCGAACTCGTCGACTTGGACCGAGTGGTCGATGACCAGATCGCAGGGCACCAGGGGGTTGATCTTCGTTGGGTCGCCACCCAGCCGTTGCATGGCGGCGCGCATGGCGGCGAGATCCACAACGCAGGGTACGCCGGTGAAGTCCTGCAGGACGACGCGGCCGGGCAGGAAGGGGATCTCCACCTTGCCGGCGGAATCCTTGCCCCAAGAGGCCAGGGCGCGCACGTCAGCTTCGTGCACGATGTAGCCGTCGGTGTTGCGCAGGGCGGATTCCAGCAGCACGCGGATGGAGTAGGGGAGGCGGGACATCTGGCCCAGGCCGGCCTTTTCCAGGGCGGCCAGGCTGAAATATTGGATGTTGCCCAGCTTGGTCTTGAGGCTGGCTTGGGCTTGGAAGGGATTGGACATGACCCTATTCATACCCAGCGCCCGGCCTCCTGCCTACTCTTGTGCTGGCAGGTTCTGGTCCTAAAACTTTGGGCATGAGTGAGCGACGATACTGGCTATTCAAGTCGGAGCCGGATGTGTTTTCCTTCGATGATCTTCTGGCGGCGCCAGGCAAGCGCACCTGCTGGGACGGGGTGCGCAACTATCAGGCCCGCAATCTGTTGCGGGATGACATCCAGAAGGGGGATGGGGTGCTCTACTACCACTCCAATGCCAAGCCCATGGTGATTGCCGGGGTGGCCAAGGTGGTGAAGGCCGGCTATCCGGACCATCATGCCCTGGACCCAGAGCACCGTTACTATGACGCCAAGAGCAAGGCGGAGGACCCCACTTGGTACATGGTGGACATCCAGGCGGTGAAGAAATTCAAGGAGCCATTGGAGCGGCAGGCCTTGATGGGGATCCCGGCGCTGAAGGAGATGGTGCTGCTGCAGCGGGGCTCACGACTCTCTGTGCAGCCAGTGCGCAAGAAGGAGTGGCAGGTGATCTTGAAGGAGGCGGGGGTAGCTGATCCGCTGTAGCTGATCGGGAATGTTCCAAAGATGAAGACATACGGCAATACCCTGGCTTGGACGAGCAGCGCACTATTCCTCCTGCTGCCTGCTTGCACCTCCGTCATCCATCCGCCGCGCAACCCGATGAACCCGGTGCAGGTCTTCTTCATCCAGGATGCGCTCCACTCGGGCCTGGCTTTGCCTGATGGGGACGGCCGGCTGGTGGAATATGGCTATGGCGATTGGGATTGGTACGCAACAAGCCATGACAGTTGGTACCATGTTTTTGACACTATGCTTTGGCCTACCCAAGGAACCCTGGGCTGGCGACAGGAGGAGGCGCAAGGAGTCAGTGGATTGCGGGAGCGCTACCCCGGCATGCGAGTGCAAGGCCTATGGGTAGAAAGTGAGCGTTGCCAAGCGTTGCATGCCGAGCTTCAGGCGCAGTGCCAGGCGGCCTCGCAAGGGCAGGTGTTCAATGCTCAATATGGTATGAGCTTCGTGCGAGATGAGCGCAACTTTTCCATTCTGCACTCTTGCCATGACGCCACTGCCAGCTGGATGCAGGCCTTGGGTTGTCGCGTCTCTTGGGTTCCTGTGCGATATAAACTGTTCCTGTCCGCGCAGTCCATGGTGCAGGAAAAGGAGGTCTTGGATTGAACGTAATGAGCCGATTGATCTTGGCACTGGCACTGTTGCTAGTTTGCAGCTGTTCAACAACTGTGACGGTGCAAGAACTCCGTCAACAGGCCCAGCACGCACAGTCTGACACCTTGGGTCGAGTTCTCTACCTAGGCCGAAGCTGCAGCTATGACTACTTCCGCATTCATAGGAATGTGGGATGGTCGAATTTTCGGTTGCTGGTTCCAAATGGTGTCATTCAGGAGCCGCAGAAATACGGAATGCCGCCTAAAGATGTGGATATCATTGGTTTGAAATCATGGGTGCTAGAGCAGCAGCGGGCTGTTGATGGTTCTGCAAAGATTGAAGTTCAGTCAATTTGGCAAGATGGAGTAGAGTAAAGATGAAAGTGATCCTGTTGCTGGTGCTGCTTCTGGCGTCGTTAGTAGATTACACTTCGTACGCCGAGACTTGGTCGTTCTATTGGAATGGCTCGATATTAGGAGCGTTTGTTTTTGCGATTATGTGCTTGGTTCTCCTGCGCCAAGTGGTTGCTGAAATTCGAGCGGTATCCAAAGTTGCCGGGCTCGACCCTACGCTTCCCAGAACTTCCTACGACGCCCTACCCTGGCTTTTCTTTGTTCCTTGGATGATTGGGATGAGGTTTGTGGGGGAGAAGGAGAACTTCGAATCATGGGGCGATCAATACACATGGGAATTCTTGTGGGGAGATTCGCTTTGGAAACTTGCGGTCATGGCTGGTCTGATCTTGGTGCTCTACTTGTTCAAGCTAAAGAAACGCATTCTCGAACTTCAGGAGATGCTCTCTGATCGGTGAAAAGCAATATCATCGCGGCAAGCCCGCTGCTTCGACTCACCGCACTCCTGGGCGTATCAGCTCCCCCTGCGGGTCTGCAGAGAGGGGCAGGTCTTCTGGGGATATGCAGAAGAAGGCGACGTCCCGTTCTTTTCGGTGGACTTCAATGGCCTTTCCTCAATTCAAAAACTCAACACTGCTCCTCGAGAAACAAAATGACACATCAGCCACTGGACCAACCGTTGCGTGATGCGAACCTGACCCGGCTCCGCACTGCGCTTGTCGAAGGGCTCGAACAAGCAGGCCGCGGTGAGCTTCTGGACGGTGAAAAGGTTGTGGAGGAGATGCGCGAAATGTTGCGCAAGCGAGCCAAGTCTGCGAAGGCCCAGTCAGCTACTGGCTACCCACTGCCCCACAAGCAGGAGACAGATTCGTTTTTGAAGCCCAATGACTAGCGAAAGCGTTCTTTAGCTCATCGGCGCGTAGAAGAACTCTTCCTGGACGATCTTGCCGTCCTTCACCGTGTAAAGCCCAACCTCTTCCACCTGCATGCGTTGGCCCGAGGGCTTGTTGGTGACGTCGATGGCGAAGAAGACGGCGAAGCGGTTGCCATGGGGGAAGGGGCCACGGGTGTCGGCGCTGTGCACCTTATGGTTGTCCAGCCACCACTTGGTTTTTTTCAGCACCGCTGCCTTGCCCTCCATCCGTGCGGGAATGGGGTCCATGGCATCAGCTTCGATGGAAACCACGTCGTCGGCGTAGAGATCCTGGATGGCCTGGACATTTTCGCCCTGCTTGCAAAGATCTACGAGTTTTTGACCGAGTTCGAAATTGTTCATGGCGGAAGATTAGGGCAAAATCAGAGTGACTTTCCAATTGTACCTACCTCTCTCCCATGCCACACCTCGCCAAGACAGTTTCTATTCAAGATATCCAGTTGCTGGACTTCGAACCCCGCACCGACAACTTCAAGGAAGAGGTGTTGACTGGACTGGGGCAGCGGAAAAAAAGTCTGCCCTGCAAGTTCTTCTATGATGCGGCTGGTTGTGAACTGTTCGATCAGATCTGCGACCTGCCGGAATATTACCCGACCCGCACCGAGCTGCAGATCATGCAGGAGCATGTGCAGGCCATGGCGGATTGTGTGGGGCCCAACTGTCGCATCGTGGAATTGGGCAGTGGCAGTGGCTTGAAGACCCGGCTCTTGCTGCGGGCCTTGGCAGAGCCGCACAGCTATGTGCCAGTGGAGATTGCCAAGGATTACCTGCTGCAAATGGCCGGGGAGCTGCAGCAGGAATTCCCACAGTTGCTGGTGCAGCCGGTCTGTGCCGACTTCAGTCAGCCCTATTCCCTGCCGGAAGAAGAAGGGAAGGCCAGTGCTCGCACCGTGGCCTATTTCCCTGGTTCCACTATCGGCAATCTGAAACGCCCGGCGGCTGAAGCCTTCCTTCGCCAGCTGGCCAGCCTCTGTGGTGCTGGCGGTGGCATGTTGTTGGGCACCGACATGAAGAAGGACGCGTCAGTGTTGGAAGCTGCCTACGACGATGCCCAGGGAGTGACGGCCGCCTTCAACCTGAACCTGCTAACACGCATCAACCGGGAACTGGGGGGCAACTTCCAGCTGGAGCAATTCCAGCACCTCGTCAAGTATGAGCCGGTCAAGGGCAGAGTCGAGACACGCCTGCTGAGCCTGGTGGAGCAAGATGTGCAGGTGGCTGGACAGGATTTCCATCTAGCCAAGGGCGAGACCATCCACACCGAGAACTCACACAAGTACAGTCTGGAGGATGTGGCGCAACTGGCTCAGGCAGCGGGATTCAAGCTGCAGCAGACCTGGAGTGATGCGAAGGGCTACTTCAGCCTGCACTACCTGAGCTTGTAGGTGACCGACTAAGCGACTTAGTCCTCGTCCTTGTCGTGGCCCTTGCCCTTGTGGTCATGATCTTTGCCGTGATCATCGTCGTCACCGTCGTGATCCTTGTCGCCATGTTCGTGCTCTTTGCCGTCATGCTTGTGGCTGGCATTCATGGCTTTGCCTTGCGGATGGCAGCGCAGGGAGCCGTAGGCAATGTGCATGCCGCAGCAACTTTCTTTGTCGCCGGGTTGCAGGTTGATGTTCATGCGTGAGGCGCTGTGCTCGGAGTTGTTGGTCTTCAATGGCCAGCTGTGCTGCGCTTCGCCATCCTTGGACTCGATGATCATTTCCCACTGGCGTTTTTCATCGATCTTGAACTTCAGCTTGTACTCCCCGGCGGTGATGGTCTTGCCGGCGAAGCTGAAGTCCGCGCTGCAGGTTAGGGTACCGATAGGATTGCGGTCTGCCCTTTGGTTGACGAAGCCGCGGTAGCGCTCGCCTTCTTCTCCCTCAGCTTGCACTGCCTTCATGGTCTTGCCTTCACCGTAGGCGACGGCGTGGTATTGCAGGGCAATGATGTCGCCGTTGCTGAATTCGACGGTGGTGCTGATCTTCGGGGCGTTGGAGTTGCTGGAGCCCATCTTCTGAGCGAAGGCGGTGCAGGTCAGGGTGCTGAGGCCGAGGGCCAGGGGCAGTAGAAGGTGACGCATATTCAATATCCTTTGGGAATGGGGCTAAGGGTTATGTCGCCAGTGTACGGATCCTGGGGGACCAGTGTTGGCGGGAATTGGGATTACAGGAGCTTGCGGCAGAAGTGCAAGACCATCCATGAGGTAAAGCCACCGGCAATGGCCATCCCCAGGAGGATGCCATGAGCGGGTCCATCCCCAGGCCAGGAGCCAGGGCATAGCCCAACAGAATCATCGGGCAGGAGAATAGCAGGCTCTTGCAAGCGGTGATCAAGATGCCCAGGCGAGCCCGGGAAGTGGCTTCAAACACTGGACGCAGGATCAGGAAGGGCAACATGCTCAGGGCGGCCAAGGGCAGCAGGCGTAGGAAGTTTGCCCCGTTGACCTGTCCCCCCAGTTTTTCCATGGTGCTCCCGGGCACCAGGAATCGGGCAAGGGGTTCGGCAAATATCCAACCGGCAGGGATGGCGATCAGCAGGCTCAGGCCGGCGGTTTGTAGCAGGGCCAGGCGCAGGTCCCGGCGCACCTGTTGGCTTTTGCCTTCGGGTACCAGCCGCGCCACAAAGGGTAGGACTGCCACAGAGGTGGCCACCATGGGCATGATGGCCAGGGACAAGAAGCGGCTGTAGACCCCCCAGGATGCCAAAGCCACCGTGGCGTTCTCCATGCCTGCCAATAGTTTTGCCACCAAGGCTTCTTCGCAAAAGGCCAGCAGGTAGGTCATGCCACCGGGGGTGGCCAGGAGCAGGATGGAATAGAAGGGGTGGGGCCAGATTTCAGATGTCTCGGGCCAATCTTGCTGCAGGCGTTTGGCCTCCAGTCTGCGGCAGCGCCACATGGCATAGCCAAGGCCGCCATAGCGGGAGAGCACCGTGGCCAGGCCAATGCCAAAGAGTCCCCAGTGGAAGGCGAAGACGAACAGGGTGTTCAGGCTGATGTTCAGTAGCGACGACCAGAGCCCCGCCACCATGGTGCTGAAGGTGTCGTGGTGGGCTTTGACCAGGGAGTCGGGATAGATGGAGAGGAAGCCGGAGATGGGCATGCCCAGGATCAGCACCATGGCATAGGTGGTGAAGCTCTGCTGCAGGCCGGCGGTCAAGCCCATGTGCGGAATGGCCAGGTAAAGCAGTCCCGCCATGCCAGGAATCACGATCATCAACACCAGGTTGATGCGCAGCATGGCTGTCTTCAGCATTTGGATGCGACGGTTGTCACACTTGCCAAAGGCCTGGGATAGACAGGTGGTGAAGCCGGCAGAGAGACCTACCCAGAGGGCTATAAACAGGGTCTGGATGGGAATGAACAGGCCAATGGCCGCCACCGCGTCGGGATCATCCTCCTTGATTGCCGCTGCATATACCGTGTCCACCAGGGTGAACATGAATCGCAGGGTGAAGGAAATCACCATTGGCAAGGCCAATGCGGTGAGGCTTTTCGTTGGCATGAAGGGATAAGGAGGAAATGGGCCGGGCGGAGGATACCCAGGAGGGCTTGGCTTTCGTACTATGAAGCCCGCCATGCCCCAATTGATTGTGAATCTTGCTGTGCTAGCTGGCACGCAAACCGTTGAAGAGACTGAGACCGATCAGCGCACCAAATTGGCGCCACCCTGGAATGTCATTGTGCATGACGATCCGGTGACCACTATGGAGTATGTCACGCGCACTTTCATGAAGGTGTTCAGCTACGGCAAGGACAAGGCGCACCGCAAGATGATGGAAGTGCACGAAAAAGGTCGGTCCATTGTCTGGACCGGTGGTCGGGAGCAAGCGGAGATCTATGTGCATAAGCTGCACGCTGCCTACCTGCAGGCAACCCTGGAGCGGGTGGAGGTCTAGAGCATGGAATTCCTACAGAAGGACGATGGAATCCAGATGCAGGCCATGCCGCTGTTGGTGGTGGATACCTTGATGCAACTGCCGGATTGGTTGGAATCCGATGATCCCAAGCTGCGGGCTCGATTGTTGCCGCCGGCCTACGAGGATGACGAGGAGGACGAGGAAGAGTATCGCCAGGCCATGGGTGAATCCCTGGAGCATTTGTTTGCTTCCCGAACCGCTCTGCTGCGCCGTGATCTGGCTGGGGTTGTTATGGAAGCTGAACTGGAGCCCGAGGACGACCCGACATTCTCCCTGTTTGTGCCGGCGACCCATCTGGCTGCCTGGATTGCCTGCCTACAGGCCGGATCCCATGCCCTCTACATCATGCAGGGCCTGCAAGCAGAGGACCTGGATCGCTCCAACATTTTGGCTGCCGAGCCGCTCAAGCAACTTGGTCTGCTGCGCCTGTCAGTGATCCAGGAAGTCCTGGTGATGCTGATGGAACAAGAAGAGTCAGGTTAATCCTGATCCTCTGTATCCCTCTCGATGTTGTTCAGCAGGTAGATCAAGATGGGCAGGGCGGCGATGTTGCCCCAGGGAAAGGGGTCAGTGACTGGTTGGATGGTCAGCCAGGGTCCCAGTAGGCGCGCCACCAGATAGCCCATCCAGAACAGGCAGACGACGCCAGCGATGCTCAAGGACCAGCTGCGTTGCCGCCACATGCCCCAGGCCAGAAAGGGTAGGGTGATGGCGATGCCCAGTTTGGGGCGGGAGAACTCCGGCCAGCTTTGGCAGAGCAGGGTCACATCCCAAAGCAATTTCAGCACGAACCAGACAGCGATGATTCGCATGCCTACCAGGACAGTGGGCTGCTTAGCGGGGGCGTCGGGGGCCGCGTCTGGGGGGGCGACCAAGGCCTGCTCTTTGTCGGGCGTGCTTTGCCTGCTGTTGATGATGTTCTGCCTCTTGGTGTTTGCCAAGCCTCTGCTTGATGTCGGCCAGGTTTCTGTGGCTGACAGCCAACATGCGCCAGTAGAAGGAGTTGCTGGGATACTGCAGCGTCAAGCTGGATTGCAGTTCAAGGGCTTTGCTGAGATGGACCTCGGCCTGCTGTAATTGATTCTTACCCAGGAGTTGTCTGGCCATCTTAGTCTGGATGAGAGCAAGAGAAAGGCAGTACTCGGGATTCCCTGGTTGATCTTGCTGTAGGGCGGCGCTGATGTCGTAGGCCTTTTCCAGGTTGTCCGGGGAGCCCTGTGAAGCGTAGGTTTCTGCCAACTCGTAGCGGAAGTGTGCGGTCTCAGGAAAGTCATCCACCAGGGCTTCCAACAAGGCAATGGCCTGTGCATGCATGTCCCGTGCATGGCTCGCAGTACTTGGTTCGCGCCTGAGCAGTTGCGCCAGATGTCGTGAACTGCGGGCTTTGCACAGCCGGAAAGTTGGCTCGTCGGGATCCAAGATGATCAGGCCTTGGGCTAGTTCAAGTGCAGTATGCAGGTGTTCTTTGCACTGTTGTTCAATGACTCTTGCCTGGCGGCTGGGGCGAGGGGTTCCCAAGGCGTCGTGCGCCCGAGCCAACTCGTAGTGTTGGCTGAGGGACTTGGGTGCAGCGAGTTGGGTGACCTGTAGGAAGGCTTCCTGTGCTTGGCGAATTTTGCCAAGGGTCTGATAACAGTGGCCCAGTTCATTGTAGATGTTGGCTTGTTGGGCGGTGGTGGCAGTCAGTCCATCCCGTTCCAGTGCCTGGTAGCGACCCAGTGCCGCCAGGTAGGACTGGCTGGCCAAATCCAATTGGCCCAGGCTGCTGAAGATGTCACCCATGCGATGATGGGCTCGGGCGGTTTCCTGTAGCAGCTGTGGGTTGCCGGCGTTTTTTTCCGCGAACCGGTCATAGAAGGTGAGCAGCAATTGCAAGACTGCGGCCTCCTCGTTGGAAACTACCCGATGGGGGGGAGTGTTGTACGCCACATCGGCTGTGCTGTTGTCATCACTATTGTCAGCACTCCTGGCTTCACTATTGGCTTCATCATTTTCTTCACTACTGGCTTCGCTCCGCAGCACCGGTTGCAAGATGTCCGGCCCCGCCAATTCGTCAAAGACATCATCGAAGGCTTGCAGAGCCAGATCCATGTTGCTCTCGGCCAGGGCGAGATTGCTTTTGGCTTGTTGGTTGGCCAATCGCACTTGCGCAGAACGGGCCCGTTCAGACACAAAGCTGGTCCAGCCAGTGATGGCCAGGGCGATGACGGCCACTGCGCTGACCAGGATCAGGCTGGCAGTGGAACGATTGAGTCTGCACCAGCGCTGCAGTTTTTGTAACGAGCTGAGGTGGCGGGCGGCAATGGGGCGGTTGTGTAAGAAGTTTTCCAGATCCTGTCGCAACTCGCTGGCGCTGGCATAGCGATGCCTGGGTTCAGCGGCCAGGCACTTGCTGATGATGACTTCCAGGTCCTTGGGGATAAGGGGCTGCGCCCTGTGCAGTGGCTGCAGCGAGACCTTGGCGACGGCGCTCAGTATTTCGCCCCGATCCATGTGGGCGTAAGCAGGTTGCAAGGCGGCCAATTCATACAGGGTCAGGCCAAGGCAAAAGATGTCACTGCGCTGGTCGTAGATGCCATTGAGTTGCTCCGGCGCCATGTATTGCAGGGTGCCCACCAAGTCCTGACTACGAGTGAGGTCAGCATCCTGCATGGCCTTGGCCAGGCCGAAGTCAGTGATCCAAAGGTTCTGCTGCTGATCCAGCAACAGGTTGGCTGGCTTGATGTCGCGGTGCAGCACTTCTTGGCTGTGGGCGTATGCCAAAGCATCCGCCGCCTGCATGCCCATGTCCGCAACCTGTCGCCAGTGCTCGGTTCCGGGTTTCTGCTCTTGCAGCCAGTGATGCAGGCCTTGCCCGGTGATAAGTTGCATCACGTAGTAGTGGTAGCCATCTTGTTCGCCGACGCCGAAGATGGGGACAATGTTGGTGTGGTGCAGTCTGGCAGCGGTCTGTGCCTCCTGTTGAAAGCGTTGCAGGCGGCGAGGGTCCAAGAGCATTTGCGTTGGCAACACCTTGACGGCGACCTTGCGACCCAGTGACTCTTGCTCTGCAGCGTAGACGATGCCCATGCCGCCACGGCCAACTTCGTTCAAGATGCGGAAGTCACCCAGGCGTTGCAGGCCGTCAGTTTGCAGAAACTGCGGTTGCATGTGCTGTTGCTGTTGTTGGCGCTTCAGACCTTCCATGGCCAAGGCAGCCGGCAGGATGGTTTCCAGTTCCTCCGCTACGGCTGGATGTTTCTTGGCGAAGTCATGCACACTGGATCCATGGCCACTGCGATGCTCAGTGAGGAAGGCTTCGGTAAGTTGGTCCAACTCAGTAGGGTTGCTGTCTGGCTCGTGCATGGCTAACTCGCTCCTCCCAAGACCTTCTTCAACCTCTGCAGCGCTCGCACGTAACGATTGCTGGCCGCGGTGGGGGACAGACCCAGGACTTCTGCCACCTCCAGGTTGCTGAGTTCTTCGAAGTGGCGCAGGGCGAGGATTTCCTGGTCCATGCCATCCATGTCTTGCATGGCGGCTTGGATGTTGGCGGCGTTTTCATCCCGAATGGCGGCGTTGCTCGGCGAGGTCATGGCGCCCACCAGTGGGTTGGAAGCTGCATTGGAATCATATCCCCGGGGCAGGCTTTCCTCCTGTTTGGCGTCGCGCTTGCTGGTTTGCAAATGCTGCCGATGGATGTCCACCAGGGTCTGTTGCACGATCAAGCGCAGCCAGATGAACAAGCTGTGTTCACCCTCTGGTTTGTAGGCTGCCAAGCGCTTGCTTGCTTCCAGGTAGGATTGCTGCAGCACGTCTTCCGCATCCACCCGTCCTTGCAGGCGTCGATCCAGGCGAAAGTAGACGCCTCGGCGCAGCCGTTCCCAGTGGGCGGAGAAAGCCTCCGCCAATGATTCTTGGTCAAGTTGGTTTACCATGCCTGGCATTGAAGGTACGCAGAACAGCGGTCCTGTCCAGGTTGCCTCGGACAGGACCGCTGTTCATTCTCGGTGGGTTGCTCAGTTCTTGCCTTCGCAGTCGCCACATTCACCGTCGCCGCCCTTTCTGACTTGCTGGCCGACTTGGCCGCCGCCGCTGCCGTCCTTGCCGCCGCGGCGACCCTTGCCACCGCCCTTGCCGCCGCGGCGACCCTTACCCCGGCGGCCTTCGCCGCCACCTTCCTTGCGGCGTTCCTTGCGGCGCTCCATGCGCTTCTTCCGGAAGGCTTTGAGCTCATCTTTACCCAGGCTGCCGTCGCCGTTGCCATCGGCGTGCTCCAGGATCCGGGTCATGCGTTCCGGCATCTCGCTCTTGTCGATGATGCCATCGTTGTTGGTGTCCAGCTTCTTGAAGACTTCCTCCACAGTGGGTGGTTTGCCCGGGCGGCGCCGGCGCTTCTTGTCTTCATCCTGGGCAGTCAAGGCCAGGGTCAGGCCCGCGGCCAAGGCGGCGGTGAGCAGTATGCGGTTGGTGACATTCATATTTGTTCTCCTATTGGTTATCAGTATGTCAGGGATAACGGGAGCTGGCAGCACCGATCCACAGCTTGGGTCTAGGGATACCTTCTGGTTACATCTTGGTGGATTCGGGCATCACCCCCAGGGCGTCGGCGACCCGGTTGATGTAGTTGAAGTAGGCGCAGACTTGCACGGTGGCATGGATCTCTTGGTCGGTTGCTCCTGCCTGGCGCAGGTCCTGCACATCTTGTTGGCAGCACTGGGCCGGCTCTAGAGTGATTTTGCTGGTGTAGGCCAGCAGGGCTGTATGCCTGGTATCCAGGGCCGGGCTGGGGTCTTGGGAGCAGAGGGTGTCCCGGAGCTCGGCAGGGGCCTCAGCACGGAGGTCCAACAGGTGCGCTTCGATTCAATAATTGCAGTGGTTGAGTCTGGAGACATGGACCGCTACCAGTTCCCGAAACCATCGGGGCAGGGGGGATTTGGGGTGGGTGGTGGTGGCCTGGTAGAAGCCCATGGATGCCTGCAGGATCTCCGGTGCCAGGGACATGGCTTCGACGATGCCGAAGATTTTGCCCGCCCGCTGTTTGGCGGCTGCATAGATGCTGGCCAGCCGTCCGCTGGCCTCGTTGTCGGCGATGGTTTGGATCCAGGTCATGGGTCTAGCTCCTATGCTGTGTCTCTGGTGTCGCTATTTCGCGGTGTTGCTATCTCGCCTTAGTGCGAATGCTGGCCAGGGGGTGACGAGCCGGGCGGAATTTGGCTTGCGGATCAAGGTCCGCTTGATGCTCCAGTTGCAGGGTGACTGGGAAATGATCCGAATAGCTTTGCCGCCAGGCCCTTCGCCTGTTCTTGGGGACATGATGCACGCTCAGGTAAGTCACCTTGAGCTTGTTGCCCTTGGCCAGGGCAATGTGATCGATGGCCTTGGCAAAATGCATGATGGTGGGGCTGGGTCGGTCGGGCCGCAGGTAGGTGACCAGACCATTGGCGGTGAACCGAGCAAAGGCCGGGTCACTGTAGCCATGGTTGAAGTCGCCCATGACCAGGATGTCACGGTCTTCATCTGGCTCCTTCAGCAGCCCTTGCAGGTATCTGCGCAGCTCCTGCACCTCAGCCAGACGCTTTTTCTGGCTTTCCTCATCAAAGCTGGCTTTGAGATGAATGTTCACGGCGCGGAAGTCCAGGCGACGCTTGCCCTGGGAATCCAGCACGGCAAAGGCGGCTGACAGGGGCAGGCGGTGAAAGATGGGCAGGCCTTGGCTGCGCCGGGGCAGGTCTTGCAACTCGTCACAATGCAGGAGTTGCACTTGCCGATGGTTCCACAGGAAGCCCAGGCCGATGCGTTTGCCCTGGCTGCGATAAAGGCCGCTCGTGCCCACCAGGGCCGAATAGTCGCTGCCCAGTTCCTGCAAGAGTTGGCGCAGTGGTTGGGCACCATTGACCTCTTGCAAGGCCAGCACCTGGACTTCGGACTGGCGGATGACCTGGGCGATCTTGGCGAAGTCTGCCTGGCTGCGCGCTTGATCCCGGCTGCCCAGGTTCTCCAGGTTCCAGGTGCCAATGCGGATGGGGCTGTCGGAGCCAGTAGCAGTAGCTTTGCCGCTGCCACCTTCTGTCGGCACACATCCCAAAAGGGCTAGCAGCAGGCCTGCCAACATGCTTGTCTTTGCTCTCAATTGCCCTCTGCCTCGCGCCGGATGCCGGCCATGATTTGTTGGAAGAACTGGATGTTGTGGATGCTGAGCAGGGTGCCTGCCAGCATTTCCTTGGCCACACTCAAGTGGCGAATGTAGGCCCTGGTGAAATTTTTGCAGGTGTAGCAGCCGCATGTTTCGTCCAGCGGTGACGTGTCTTCCGCATATTGCGCATTGCGCATCTTCAGGATGCCTCCATTGGTGAAGGCCTGGTGGTTGCGGCCATGCCGGGTGGGAACCACGCAGTCAAACATGTCCACGCCGGCGGCGGTGGCGGTGCGCAAATCTTCCGGGGTGCCCACACCCATGAGGTAGCGGATTTTGTTTTTGGGCAGCAGGGGTACTGCGCACTGCAAGGCCTGCGCCATTTGCTCCTTGGTCTCGCCGACGCTCAGTCCACCGACGGCGTAGCCATCAAAGTCCATGGCCACCAAGGCCTCGGCACTTTCGGCCCGCAGTTCTGGATGGGTGCCACCCTGAACAATGCCGAACACCGCCTGGCCGCGGCTACTGCCGCCCCATTGGTCGTGCAGGTCGCGGCTGCGTTGGGCCCAGTCCAGGGTGCGCTTGTGCGCTGCCAGAACCAGGTCCATGTCGGCGTTGCCGGCAGGACAGTGGTCCAGCACCATGGCGATGTCTGGGCCCAGATCCCGTTGGATCTCCAGGACGGATTCGGGGGTCAGGCGGTGGGGGGAGCCGTCAATGACCGAGCGGAAGGTCACGCCCTCGGCGTCCACCTTGCAGTGTTCATCCAGGGAGAAGACCTGGTAGCCGCCAGAGTCCGTGAGGATGGGGCCGTCCCAGCCCATGAAGCGGTGTAGGCCGCCGGCGCGACGTACGATCTCTGGTCCCGGGCGCAGGTGCAGGTGGTAGGAATTGGCCAGGATGAGTTCGCTGCCGGTGTCGCGCACCTGTGCAGGAGTCAGGCCCTTGATGCTGGCATAAGTTCCCACCGGCGCAAAGCAGGGGGTTTCAAAACTGCCATGCGGGGTGTGCATGCGACCGCGACGAATGCCGTTGTGCTCCGACAGGAGTTCGAATTCGAAGCTCATGATTTGCCGGGTAGGCCCAGATGATGGTAGGCCTTGGCGGTGGCAACGCGCCCGCGGGGGGTGCGGGCCAACAGGCCGCAGCGGATCAAGTGCGGTTCGAAGACATCCTCCAAGGTGTCCTCGGATTCTTCCATCATTGCTGCCAGGGTCTTCAGGCCGATGGCGTCGCCGCTGTCTGCCAATGCCAGCAGGATCTTGCGGTCCATTTCTTCCAAGCCCAGGTCGTCAATGCGCAGCCGTTGCAATCCTTCCTGGCAGATCGCCATGGAGATTTCCTTGCAGCCCTGCACCTGTGCCAGGTCCCGCACTCGACGCTGGATGCGCAGGGCCATGCGTGGTACGCCACGGCTGCGCTCGGCCAACAAGGCAGCGGCTTGGTCCTGGATGGGCATGTTGAGCAGGCCGGCGGCCCGCTGCAGAATGCGTTGAATATCAGTGGCCGGGTAGGGTTCCAAGCGTTCCAGCAGGCCAAAGCGACTGCGAAAGGCTGCACTGAGCAGGCCTTCCCGGGTGGTGGCGCCCACCAGGGTGAAGGGTGCCAGGGTGACCCGGATGCTGCGCCCGGCTGGCCCCTGGTCCAAGATCACGTCCACCGCATGGTCTTCCATGGCGGTATAGAGGTACTCTTCTACCTGCCGTGGCAGGCGGTGGATTTCATCCACAAAAAGCACATCGCCACGCTCCAGCCGGGTCAGGGTCCCCATGAGATCTTTGGGGCTGGCTAGCACCGGGCCGGAAGTCACGGTGATGTTGCTGCCCATGCTCAGGGCGATGAGGTGGGAAAGGGTGGTCTTGCCCAGGCCCGGAGGGCCGGAAAAAAGCACGTGGTCCAGGGGTTCCTGCCGCCCCAGGGCCGCATCGATAGCGATACGTAGGTCTTCGCAGACCCGCCCCTGGCCGACGAATTCCGCAAAACTGGCGGGTCGCAGGGCCCGGTCAAAGACCTGTTCTTCGGGGTTTTGGTCCTGATGGAAGATCATGTTCCAGGGGATATGGGAAAAATTACCGAGTTAGCTTACCTTGGCCTCCCAATGGGCTATCAGGCTAGCGTGCAGCTTAGCCAACCTGGCAGTGCGGATCGCGCTTGTTTTCTACGGTCTTATGCTGGGTAGGCAAAGCGATTGAGAGCTTGAGTGCAGCAGGTCTTGTTGTAAGTTTCTTCGACCGCACATTTCGCGTTCGATCGACCCCAACCCACCGGCCCCGTCGGTGGCTAGATCCATATGAGAATCCAAAATTGCTCCTCCACGGGCTGGCTATCCATCTGGCTGGTTGCCGGTTTGTTGCTCATGCTTGGTTGTTCCGGGGGCTCCCCCGGTGACCGGGCCAACCGCGGCGATTTCAAGGTACTGGAAATCTCCACCGGCTTATCGCCCATCTTCCCCTATCGGATTCGCGAGCTGGACGGGCTTGGTGTTCCCACCACCAACATTGTGGAGATCACCAATACCAGCGTCTTGCAGAAGAATTTGCGGTCCAACAATGGTCTGCTGCCAGTGGGCACTTTTGGCACGGACATGCCGCCTCTGCTGCCGGACGGCAACCCGGGCAACCACTACATGAAGATCCGGTTCAGCCACAACCTGGCTCCTACCTCGATCTTGAGTACTGCTCCCAGTGATGCCATCAACTCCAACCTGACCACGGCCATTGCCATGGTCCGCTATGACAACGTTACGGAAACCACCCAGACCATGGCTGGGCAACCCTTTGTCGGTGGTTGGACTGTTGTGAACGATGGTTTTGGTGGTTTGGAAATCGTGCAGGCGGTTCGTGACAACGATGGTGTGATGGAAGTGTTGCATCCCATTGGCGCTGGTTTCCCCCAGGGCTTTCCCAACGATGTCAGCCTGGTGGCGGAAAACACCTTTGTCTTTGTTGCTGACACCGACGACGACCTCACTGACAACGAACCCTTCCCCGACGCCGCCAACGACAATGCGCTCCTCCGGGTGGTGATCAGCAATGCGGTGCAGGACACCAATGGTGGGGTCTTGGAACAAGAGGTTTGCACTGCCACCACAGTAGGGGCGGACAACAGACCGCCCGATGTGTTGGGCTTCACCAGTCCCATAACCAATCTGGCCATTTCGCCGGGTAGTGGGCAGGCCAATGTGGATCCGACCACCACGGTCCTTGTGCGTTTCAACAAGCCAGTGCAGCCCGCTGACGTGGGGTCATTCTTTGATCCCAGTGTCCTGGTGCCTCCCAGTGCCGGAATCTCGCTGAACGTGACCCTGGCAGCCAACAACTTCAATGTCATCTACTATGCCGATCCTCTCAGCGTGGGGGACTTCTGCAATTACCGGATTACTCCGGCCTACAACCTGCCAGGCGAGTCCACCGTTGAAGTCAAGGTCAACAGCACAACGGTGCGTGACCTGAATTCTGTGTTCCTCGGGCTCACAGTGGCTACCACTTTTGATACTGGCAAAGGTCCCGGCATCGTCAATGCGCCAGTTGCGCCGGATGCTCTTTACGTCGGCATGGGTGGCAGCAATCCAGGTCTGAAGGCCATCGACCTGAACGGCTTTGGTCAGGGCACTGGTGGCTATGTGGTGGATCCCTCTGGCAACACTCCGCCGGTGTTCAATATTGCGGTGTCTCGTTGGCCTTTGAATCCCAACATCGGCTCCGCGGGTATCAATCCCAACTTGAGCGAAGGTCAGACGAGCATTGATGCCGGCAGTTCCGGTGTGTTCACCCTGGTGCAAAGTTCCACTGGTGACACCCTATTGCTGGGTTCACCAATTCTGGGGCAGGTGGCGGACATTCACATTGGCTGTCCCCTGGACATGGTGTTCAACAACTTCAATATCAATGTGAACGCTGCTACGGCGAATCATATTGAGGCGACCACCGGTGGCATCAGCCGTGGAAATAGTTTTTCTGTGGTGCCGCACCCCAATCCTCCCAAGTTTGTATTCCCGCCTGCGAACCCATCGCAGGCAATTTTTGCGGAAGAGCCTACTTCTACCCTGTCCATCTGTTTCACCACTGGGCCGGCTTTGGACCTATTGGTTTCAGGGAATCCCACCAGCGATAATGCAGGTAATCGTGGTTTGTTTGGCCATGCCTTGGATGTCTTCCTTGGTCCAGCGCCACCTCCTGCTTCGCCACCGCCACCAGTGCCAGCTTGCGCCTTTGCTGTTAGGCAACAGATTGGTCATTTCTTGTATGTGTTGGACGTGGATAACAAGCAGGTCCTGGTGGTCAATTCCAACCGGATGACTGTGCTGGATACCATCCGCACACCGGATCCGGTGAATCTGGCCATGGCGCCCAATCTTCGCCGCCTGGCAGTGAGCAACTTTGCTTCAGGTAGTGTCAGCTTCATTGACATCGATCCCACCAGTCCAACCTTCCATCAGGTGCTATCGGAGACTCGGGTGCTGCCAGGTCCGGCAGTAATCTCCTGGCAACCGGATGGCGAGGACGTGTTGGTGGTGCATCCCCAGGAAAACGCCCTCACCATCATTGGTGCCTTTGATTTCCAGGTTCGCAAGGTGGTCAGTGGCTTCTTGACTGAGCCCATTGGTCTGTCGGTGACGACGCGGTACCAGGGTAATGGACCGGCTACTGGCGTGTATTATGCCTATGTGCTCAACCGGAACGGCTCCATTGCCGTGTTCGAGTCCGGTCCCGACGGCGTCAACGGCATTGGCTTTGACGATATCATCGGCACCATCTCCGGCCTGATCCTGCGTAGCCCGAAGGTCATCGTGTCCGATATCGGCACCGTCAATGCGGGGTTCTTGATTTCGCATGTGGATGAGTTTGGTGATGGGCAGGTTTCCAAGCTGGAGCTGACCTCCAGCCCGGGCCAGCAACCTTTGAATGCTGCTAGCGGTGGATTTACCCTGCCGCCCACCTTCCGGCAGAAAGAGTGGAAGGTGACGCAGACCTTTGGTGGCACTGCAAACGCCAACAAGGGGCGTTTGTCCGGGCGTTCGCCGCGGGATATGGCCATCGATGAGATGATCAATTTTGCCGGGACTGGCAGTGTTCCCAGTACCCTGGCTCCCGGCACTGCCCTGCAAACGCCTATGCTCCATTCGGACAAGGGCACCTTCAGGGGCACCACGACTGGCATTCCAGTCTCGCCCAAGTTCCTCTTCATCGCCATCACCGACAGGGGTGTGGTGGATGTGTTCGACTACACCACGGGTGAGTTTGTGCGCGCCATTGATGTTGGTGGAACGCCTGCCGTCCTCGGCAGCTATTGGCGGCAATAGTCGCCCTCCGGAATTCCCAGCCTGCGGCAAGGATTGCTTTGCAGGCTGGAGTTCCTGGCCATGAGCGGTCAGAATCCCTGCATGCCTGAAGCTGCGCAAGTGCAGGAGATGTTTGCCCGTGTGGCAGGTCGCTATGACCTGGCCAACCGGCTGCTTTCTGCCGGTGTGGATGGCAGCTGGCGGCGCAGTACCGTGCGAATCGCCGGCGTGCAGGTCGGCGAACAGGTGCTGGACGTGTGCGCCGGCACCGCTGACCTTTCCTTGTCCCTGGCTGCAGCTGGAGCCCGGGTGATCGGCGCAGACTTCTGTGTGGAGATGTTGGCGGCTGCGCAACCCAAGGTGGCGGGCAAGTCCTTACCTCTGTTGGCGGCGGACACCATGCAGTTGCCCTTTGCTGATGACAGTTTTGACCTGTGCACGGTGGCCTTCGGTATCCGCAATGTGGGCAGTCCCCTGGCTGGTCTTAGGGAAATGCGCAGGGTAACTCGACCCGGCGGCCGAGTGGTGGTGTTGGAATTCTGCAAGCCCAAGGTCCCGGTACTGGGCCAGTGTTACATGTTCTACTTCCGTCGGATTCTGCCCCTGTTGGGGAGGATGATTTCCGGCGACAAGGGTGGTGCCTATGCCTATCTTCCAGAATCGGTCATGAGCTTCCCCGAGCGCGGGGAGTTTCTGGACTTGATGCAGGAAGCCGGCCTGGTTTCACCCCAACAAAGGATTTTGAGCTGTGGCATCGCCGCCATCTACCGCGCAGAAGTCGCTTGATCAGCATCCGGCTGGTTACCTGTACTGGTCCAGGGATCCGGCGGTGGGTTTATTTGCCGTGCTGCCCTTGTGGTTGGGCTACGAACTGCTGCGTTTGATTTTTGTGCCAGATGGAGTCAACGGTGCAGAGTGGATGCTGTTGGGTCTGATGTACCGACTGCCCTGGACGGCGCAGATGGTTTTACACTGTTCCTTTGGTGTGCTGGTCTTGTTTTCAGCTCTGTCCATCGTGCGGCGCGACATTCCATGGCTGCGAGTCAGTCTGGTGAGCGTTCTGGAAGGCCTGGTCTACGCCCTGTTGTTGGGGCCTCTGGCGGTCATTCTGACCGGCTATTCGCTGCAGGTCCTGGCTGCAGTGCCGCAACAACATGACCTGACGGCCCAGTTGGTGGCTTCCATTGGTGCAGGGCTGTTCGAAGAGTTCGTCTTCCGCCTGCTGTTGCTCTCCCTGCTCTGTTGGTTGTTCATGCGCTGCAGCAAGGCCTTTGCCCTGCCGCGTTACCTGGGCCTGGGTTTGGCGGTGCTGCTTTCAGCCCTGTTGTTTTCCCTGTTCCATCATGTGGGCCAGGGTGTTGAGCATCTGGATTCCAAGGTGTTCTTGTTCCGTACCATGGCCGGGGTGATCCTGGGCTTGTTGTTCATATTCCGTGGTATCGGCATCTGCATCTATACCCATGCCATCTACGACCTGCAGTTCTTTCTGGGGCAATCATGACTGCGTACGTAGTGGCATTTTGTGGTGGCTCAGGCACTGTCTATGGCAGACGTCTGGCGGAAGTGTTGTTGCAGGCTGGTCACACCGTGCATCTATGTGCTACCAATGCGGCGCTGCGAGTGCTGCGGCATGAAGAGGGTGTGATCCTGGATCCGCAGCAGCCGGACTTGGGCAGTCTGTTTGCAGAGCCTCTGCGCCAGCGCTTGCACGTGCATGATCAGGTGGCGGTGGAATCCGCTCCAGCCAGCGGCAGTGCAGGCATAGCTGCCACGATCCTGGTTCCCTGCAGCATGGGCACCCTGGCTCGAGTGGCACATGGATTCAGTTCCAACCTGATTGAGCGGGCTGCGGATGTGGCGCTGAAAGAAGGTCGGAAACTTGTCTTGGTGCCGAGGGAAACCCCGCTCTCAACCGTGCACTTGAACAACATGCTGAAGCTGTCGCAAATGGGTGCGGTGATCATGCCTGCCATGCCGGGATTTTATCATCGGCCCAAAACGGTGGCTGACCTGGTGGACTTTATGGTGGCCAAGATCGTCGATCGTTTGGGTCTGGACCTGGACATTGTAAAGCGGTGGGAGACTCCCAAGGACTCCAGCACATCCGCTTGGGATGAAGGTGAGACATGAGCTTCAGGCTTGCCCACTACCTTTCACTGATCAAGTTTTCCCATTCCATCTTTGCCCTGCCCTTTGCTCTGATGGCCTTGCTGGTGGCAGCCGAAGGTCGCCCAAGTTGGCGAACTCTACTGTGGGTGCTGGGCTGCATGATCAGTGCTCGAGCCGCAGCCATGGCCTACAACCGTTTGGTGGATCGCCACCTGGACGCGCTCAACCCACGCACAGCGCAGCGGGAGATCCCTGCTGGGATCATTTCTACCCCTGCCGCCCTGGCCTTCACCCTGATCTGCAGCGCCGCTTTCCTGTTTTGTGCCTGGATGCTGTCCTGGACCTGTTTCTACATGGCCTTGCCGGTGTTGTGCATCCTGCTGGGTTATAGCCACGCCAAACGCTTCACCGCCTGGGCCCATGCCTGGCTGGGTCTGGCCCTGGGCCTGGCGCCGCCGGCGGCCTGGGTTGCGGTGACCGGTGTTCTGGATGCCAGTTTGTTGGCGCCAGTAGTGCTTGGTTTGGGGGTTCTGGCCTGGGTCCTGGGCTTTGACATCCTCTATGCCTGCCAGGATGAGGACTTTGATCGGCAACAACACCTGCATTCAATCCCAGTGCGCTGGGGGCGGAATGGTGCCCTCTGGTTCAGTAGATTCGCCCACCTGGCCGCCGTGATTCTGTTCTGGATGTTTGCTATCTTGGCCGGCCTGGGCTGGGTCTATGATCTGGGAGTGGCCTTGGTTGCCGTGGTCCTGGTGGTGGAACACCGGCTCATCAGCCCTCGTGATCTTTCCCGCATCAACATGGCCTTCTTTACCATGAATGGCGTGGTCAGCTTGCTCATGCTGGCCTGCACTGCTTTGGACCTTTACACCTGATATCAACCCATGGCCGCACCGAATCCAGAACGGGAACTTGGTCGTTTGCACAAATCACTGCGTTCGCAAATGCCGTCGTGCATGGTGATCCTTGGAGCTTCAGGTTTTTTCCGCCAAGAGGCCATGGACATGATCATGGCCAAGGTGCCCAAGGACTGTGACCTGCGCAGTCTGGATGGTGAGCAAAGTACAGATGGCCGCGAATTGGATGATTTGCGTGGCGGCTCCCTCTTTGGCAAGGGTACCTTCCTGGCGGTGCGTCGAGGCCATGGCTGGCTGAAGCAGCACGGAGCCTCCTTGGCCGTCATCCTGCCCAAGATGGCAGCGGGCTGTGGAGTGTTGTTGGAAGTTCCCAAGCTGGATCGCCGCACCAAGTTGGCCAAAGCCCTGGCCAGTAGCGGCGAACTGTTTGAGTTCCGCGATCTCTACACTGAACCCTACGATCGTACGCGCAGCCCCTTGGAAGCCGAATTCGTTGCCTGGATCGCACAGCGAGCCAAAGGCATGTCTTGTCCTTTGACCTTGGAGGCAGCTTACCTGTTGATGACTTCAGTAGGCACCCAGCCGGCGGAAGTGCTGGCGGAATTGCAGCGCATTGCCACTGCGGTGGGCCCTACGGTGGGCAAGGTGTTGAAGGCTCTGACGCCACAAGATCTACAAGGCAAGCTGACCTGCAGCTTCGAATCCACTCCCTTTGAGTTTGCCGAAGCCCTCTTGGCTCGCGATCGCCGCCGGGCCAGCCGTGCCCTGACTGCATTGTATCGTCGCGGTGCCCGTTCCAAGGATGGCAGCACCATGGATCGCGGTGGCCTGTTCCCCTTTGTTACTTCGTGGTTGTATCAAAGTGCGGCGCAAGTCTATGAGGGTCGCCTGCTCTTGGATGAAGGAATGCCTTTGCGTGACATTGCTGGTCGTTTGGGAGTGCGTGTCTTTGTGGATCGCTTCATCGCTCAGGTGAGAGCCAATTCCGCTGCGCAGATGCGGCAGGTTCTGCAGGAGTTGTTGGCTTGCCAGCGCAACCTGCGGAGCAGCGGTGAGGATCCGGAGCTGCTGTTGGAACGGCTGGTGGCCAACCTGTTGCCGGAGGCAGCAGCATGATCAAGGTCTTGCCCGCCCAGGTGGTCAACCAGATTGCCGCCGGCGAAGTCATTGAACGCCCATTCTCGGTGGTCAAGGAACTGGTGGAGAACAGTCTGGATGCCGGTGCCCGGCGCATCACCGTTGAATTGGAAGACGGTGGCTGCCGCCTGATTCGGGTCACCGACGATGGTGCTGGCTTTTCCCCCGAGGATCTGCAATTGGCCTTTGTGAGTCACGCCACCAGCAAATTGGCGGACCTGCAGGACCTGGATCACATCACCTCCCTGGGCTTTCGCGGCGAAGCATTGGCTTCCATCGCTGCTGTCAGCAAGGCTCTCATCAAGAGCCGCCAGCCGGATAGTGACAGTGACTCTAAGCGGAGTGACTCTAAGCGGAGTGACTCTAAGCGGAGTGACTCTAAGCGGAGTGGCCATGAGTTGAGTTGCCATGGCGGCGTCTTGGAAGAAAGCAAACCCTGCGGTTGTCCTGTCGGCACCAGTCTGGAAATCCGCGACTTGTTTTTCAACACACCGGCGCGGCGGCGATTCCTGCGCACTGCGCGAGCCGAGAAGGCCAAGTGCCAGGAGCTGTTGTTACGCTTGACTCTGACTCGTCTGGATGTGGATTTCACTTTGCAGGCGGACAACAAGGAGGTTCTGCGCCTGCCCGCCGGTGAATCCCTCAAGGATCGGGTGGCTCGCGCCTTTGGTCGTCACCTGACAGCTCACCTCCTGCCCGTCAAGCATCAGGCTGGCGACTATCTGGTTGAAGGCCTGGTGGCGGATCCGGATCTTGCTCGACGCGACCACAGCCAGGAGTTGCTCTACATCAACGGCCGTTGTGCCAAGGATCGCAGTGCGGGTTTTGCCATCCGCCAGGCCTTCAAGGAATACCTGATGCACGGCCGGCATCCGGTCTACTTCCTTTCCCTCTGGTTGCCGCCGGATGAAGTGGACGTAAATGTGCACCCGGCCAAGGCGGAGGTGCGCTTTGTCAACCAACGCCTGGCCTGTGGGCTGTTGCATTCGGCGGTTACCAGGGCCTTGGCCAGTCGCGGTCTGCAAGCCCAAGCCTCGGCGGGAGCCATCTCCGTGCAAGGCGAGCAATTGCCCAAGGCCAGTTCCGGTTTCCCCAACCTGTCCGCAGATCTGTTTGCCCGACCCGAAGCAGAGGTGGTGCACAGCCCGCCGCCCTCATATGGCGAGGCCAGGGTAGTGGAGCAGGTGCCCGCCAATCCGTTGTTGGGTTTGCAGGAGCGTCGCTTTTTGCAGGTGATGGATCTGTATCTGGTGTTCGAGCATGACGAGGGCATGGTGGTGGTGGACCAACACGCCCTACACGAGCGAGTGCTTTACGAGCGCTTCAAGGCTCGGGATGCCCAGCGTGAGATCCAGGTGCAGCGCCTGCTGGTGCCGGAGGTTCTGGAGCTCATACCCACCGATAAGGCCTACCTGTTGGATGCAGCCCAAGAGCTGGCCCAGGAAGGTTTTCTGGTGCAGGATTTCGGCGGTGATTCTATTGCGGTGCAGGGCATACCTGCCCTGCTGGGGCGAGCCAATGTGCAAAGGCTGGTGGAGACCTTCCTGCTGGGGGATGGCGAGCAGCGGCCCAGTGGCGCCACCGCGGTGGTGGAGCGCTTCCACTCCATGGCCTGCCGGGCAGCGGTAATGAGTGGGGATCGGCTCACCGAGCAGGAAATCCAGGCTCTCCTGCAGGAATCCCAGCATCTGCAGCACCCGCACAACTGCCCGCACGGGCGTCCCACCACCCTTACCTTCAGTTCTTCGGAGCTGGAGCGGTTTTTTCGCCGTCGGCTCTGAGCTGGGGGCGAGCTTGGGCGTGAGCTTGGCGGTGGGGATTGCTATGCTCCCCGCCCATGAGCGACGTGGAAGAGATGGATTCTGGCCTGGGTGCCCTGCGTGAAGTCCCCTACATGGGGGTGATCTATGTGATTTCCGAAGCGGTGAAGCTGGGCTTCCGCAATGGCCATCCGGACTGGAGCAATCTAGGCCAGGGCCAACCTGAGGTAGGGGAGATGGAAGGTGCACCACCGCGCTTTGACACCATCACCATTGCCCCGGAAGACCACGCCTATGGTCCCCTGGAAGGAACTCCTGAGCTGCGCGAAGCAGTTGCCGCCCACTACAACCGTCTCTACCGCAAAGGCAAGAAGTCCCAGTACACTGCCGAGAATGTTTCCATCGCACAAGGTGGTCGGCTGGCACTGACCCGGGCCATGGCAGCTCTGGCTGCGGGCAATGTGGGGTACCAGTTGCCGGACTACACGGCCTACGAGGACATGTTCAACTTGCACCTGGCGCGGCTATCGGCGGTGCCTTTGCGCACCCGCGAAGAAGACGGTTTCGTGCTGACGCCGGACCAGCTGCGGGAAGAAATTCGCAACAAGGGCCTGGGTGCCTTCGTACTATCCAATCCCTGCAACCCCACGGGCAATGTGGTGCAGGGCGCTGACCTGCGACGCATGGTGGACATCGCGCGGGAAGAAAACATGACCTTCCTGTTGGACGAGTTCTACAGCCACTTCATCTACGACGGTGACAAGCCCGCCGCTGGTCCGGTGAGTGGTGCTGAGTTCGTGCAAAACGTGGAGAAAGATCCAATCCTGTTGTTTGATGGCCTGACCAAGAGTTACCGCTATCCCGGTTGGCGCATCGGTTGGGTGGTGGGCCCGTCCCGCATGGTGGAGTCGGTGGCACGCACTGCCAGTTCCATGGATGGTGGCCCCAGCCGTTGGGCGCAGCGCGCTGCTCTGGAGGTGTTGAAGCCGGAGCGGGCGGACCAGGAGACGCACGCCCTGCGTGAGGTCTTCGTCAAGAAGCGCAATGTGATGGTGGCCCGCCTGAAGGAGATGGGGGTTACCTTCGCCTGTGAGCCCACCAGCACCTTCTACTGCTGGGGTTGCTTGAAGGGTCTGCCGGAGCCCTTCAACCAGGCGATGGACTTCTTCCGCCGCGCCTTGGAATACAAGGTGCTGACGGTGCCGGGGGAATTCTTTGATGTGAATCCGGGCAAATTCCGCCACGCCCCATCCCCCTATAAACAATGGATGCGCTTCTCCTTCGGCCCGGACATGGACAACATGATGCAGGGTCTGGACCGCCTGGAGAAGATGCTGAAGGAAGGTTAGGGCTCTAAGGTCGCAGCCGCTTCTGGTAGGCCGCAGTACTATAAACTTCCGGGTTCACCACATTGGGAGCTTCATCCCCGCGTAGGTGGGCCAAAGCATTCAATGCAGCGGTGCTGGCCATGTGGCCACGAGTCGCCAGGGTAGCACTGCCAATGTGGGGCAGACAGACCACATTGTTCAAGTCCAACAAGCCCGGTGCCAGGCGCGGTTCGTCTTCAAACACATCCAAGCCGGCGCCGGCGATTTGGCCCGTCTGCAGAGCTTGTACCAGTGCCGCCTCGTCCACCAAGGGGCCGCGGCTGGTGTTGATGAGAATGGCTGTCTCCTTCATCCGTGCCAGCTCCGCTGTGCCGATCAGGTGATGTGTCGATTCGTTGGCGGGACAGTGCAATGAGACAAAGTCACTGCGCGTGAGCAATTCATCCAGCTCGGCGAACTGCACCAATGCATCCTCATGGATCACCTTGCGGTTGTGCGGATCATAGGCCAGCACTTGCATGTCGAAGCCCAGCGAACGCCAGGCCACCGCTTGGCCGATGCGGCCATAGCCAACAATGCCAAGGGTCTTGCGTTGGTTTTCCGGGCCCGGGCCTACATCGCAGCCCAAAAAGGATCGGGGTCCCCAGATCTGAAAACGCCCCTGCCGCAGGTAACTCTCCGCCTGCGGTATCCATCGGGCCGTGGCCAACAGCAAGGCCCAGGTCAAGTCAGCCGTGGACTCCGTCAGCACCCCCGGCGTGTTGCTCACCGGAATGCCCAGCTCGGTGGCCGCTGCCACATCAATGTTGTCGTAGCCCACTGCCATGTTGGCGATGCCCCGCAGTTGTGGACCGGCGGCCTGCAGGGTCTGGGCATCCAAGGTTTCCGTCAGCAAACAAAGCAGGGTCTGGCAGTTCTGCAAAGCTTGCTGCAGTTCTTGTGGCGGCAACCCCAACTCTTCGTTCTCCTGACCAACCTGATATGCGACCTTGGCCTGCTGCAGGATCTGCAGTCCGGCAACGGGGATGTTGCGGGTGACGAAGATGCTCATGTTGCTGCCTGCTAGGGGCGATCGAAATCCTTGGCACTCAGTTCCGGGTTTAGATCACTTCGCTCAAACCCAAGCTCAGCCGTGTTTTCCACCTTGTCTCCGTCCCCTTTGTCCCTGTCCACCCTGGCAATGATCAGCTTCTTTGGCAGCAGCAGGGCATCGGAGATGAGCCTGTGTTCAACCATCAGGATCTGCTCGCCTTGTGGGCTGGGGGTATTGCTGTCATCCAGGGGAAATACCCGCACCCGCAGCAGGCGTGAGTTGTCTTTGCGAATCCAAATCTGTAGCTGCACCGGGCCGGCTGCCTGGCTCTGATAGATAGGGAAGGTGTCCAGCACCCCTTCCAGGAAGTGGCAGGCCACCGATGTGCCGCGCTTGATGCGGATTTCTTCACTGGCAACCGGCTTTATGGCGCGGAGCTGGCGCAGCACCTTGGCCGGATCCAGGAAGCGCAGCAGTTGGTTGCACAGCCGCAGTTCGCCCTGCACCTTTTCCCGGTCCTGTTGGAATTCCTTGCCGTTGAGACTCTGGGTTTTCTTGCCCTGGAAGCGTTGCCAGGGTCCACGCTTGTCCATGCCGCGTTCAATGGACTGGCCGCCTTCCAGCAGCTTGTAATAGATCATGTCCTTCACCCCCTTGCCGCGGTACTCGTAGGACAGCTGGCTGGAAAATTTGCTTTCCAGGGTGGTGGAGATGGAGCCTTCTTCTCGACTCTGGATGATGAACTTGAAGCGGCTGCTGAAGGCCTGCGGCTGCAGATCCTTGTTCTTGCCGGAGCGGTGCGCCGCATCCACCAGGTCCACAAGTTGTTGCTTGGAGATCACCTCTGGTTTCTCAGCATCACCTTGCGGCGTGGTCGCTCCTTGCGGCAACAGGCAGAGCAGAAGAGACAGGAACTGGGGAGCAATAGGCATGGGCTTAGGATAACGGGATGCATCTGCCATTGCTCCGGCTATGCTGCCAAAGATGAGTTCTGCCTTTGCCGGCTTTCAATGTGCCGAAGTCAGTGGGATCCCAGTCTTTTGGCTGCCAGACTCCCGCTTCAAGACCTTCCGCTGCACTCTTTCGGCCCGCCGCCCCCTGGACCAGCGGGCGGCAGCCCGCTCCATCCTGCCCTCTTTGCTGTTGCAGGGAACGACCAGGGACCCGGACCGCATGCACCTGGCGCGGCGCATGCAGTCCCTCTATGGAGCGATGGTGGCGCCGCACACCGTCAAGATGGGTGAGAGCCACATGCTGCGTTTTGCCCTGGACTGCGTGGCCGGGGATTACCTGCCGGATAAGCCGGACCAGTTTGGCCAGGGCCTGGCATTCCTGGCGGAGATTCTGGCGCAGCCGCGCTTGCAGGGTGCCGGCTTCCCCGCCGCGGTGTTTGCCCGCGAACAAGTGCAGGCGGCCAATGACGCCCGTGCTCTCTTTGACGAGCGCGGCGCCTATGCCTTCCAGCAGGCCTTGGCCTCCGCCTGCGCCGGCGAGCCCATAGCCATCAGGGAAGATGGTGGGGTGGAGGCCATCGAAGCCTTGCAAGCCGCTGATCCGGAGCAGGCCCGCCTGGATTTCTTGTCCCATGGCCAGATGTGGGTCACCGCAATGGGTGCATTGCCTAAGGAGGGTTTTCTCCAACAGGTGGAAGCCTTCCTGCAGGCATTGCCACAACGGCATGGCCAGGAGGTGCCCGAGCCTGAACAACGCATGCCTACACAGCGGCGAGAAACAGTAGAGCGGGTGGAGCTGCAGCAGAGCAAGTTGGTCTTGGTGTTCCGCTTGCCACCTAGTCAGGACCCGGATCTCTGGGCGGCTCGGCGCTTGTTCAGCTCCATCTTGGGTGGTGGTCCCCATTCCCGCCTGTTCAACGAAGTGCGAGAGAAGAAGTCCTTGGCCTACTACGCCCAGTGCAGCATGGAGCGCCATAAGGCATTGATGTTCGTGCAGGTGGGTTTGGACGAGAAAGCAGCGGCAGCGGTGGAAGAAGAGGTGGGCAAGCAGATCCAGGAGTTGCAGCAGGGTAATTTTTCCGCCGAAGAGTTGTCCACGGCCAAGGCTGGTCTGCTGTCTGCCTTATCTTCGGTGGGAGATTCGGTGGCGGCGCGCATGAGTTTTCTGGATGACCACCATGTGTTGGGTTTGGATCGCACCCCGGAACAGTTGGCGAAGGTCTACCATGACGTGTCGTTGGCGGCGGTTGCTGCCAGCATGGAAGGCATGGCCTTGGACTATAGCTATCTGTTGGCACCGACGGCCACTGAGCAACCAGAGGGCACCAAGCAGCAGGAGGGATTGGCATGAGTCAGAATTGGAACAAGCATTTAGATCCCATGTTGGGAGAGGAAGTGTGGTGCACCCACACCAGCAAGGGGCTGCCCCTGCGCGTGGCCAGCACGGATCGTTTCCGCGAAATGGCGGCGGTTGTGAGTTTTGACTATGGCAGCGTGGACCTTGGCTTCCTGGTGGATGGCAAAGAGCATTGCAGCCCGGAAGGAGTGGCGCACTACCTGGAACACAAGCTGTTCGAGGATGAAGAGCTGAAAGCCTTCGAGCGCTTTGGCCGGCGGGGTGCGCAGGTCAATGCCATGACCAGTTTTGCCCAGACCACCTACTACTTTTCTGCCACCGACCAACTGGCGGAGAACTTGCAGGATCTTTTGCATCTGGTCTCCCACGCCCATCTCACCAAGGAGAACGTGGACAAGGAGCGGGGCATCATTGCCCAGGAGATCCGCATGTACGAAGACTCGCCGGACTACCGGGGCTTCTTTGACTTGCTTGGTTGTTTCTACCGCCAGCATCCAGTGCGGCATCCTGTGGGGGGCACGGTGGAATCCATTCAGGCCATCGACAAGGCAGAGCTGCTGGCCTGTTACCACGCTTTCTACCACACGGGCAATGCGGGCATGTCGGTGGTAGGGCCGGTGGATCGGCAAGAGGTGTTGGCTCTGGCCGAGGCCTGTGACCTGCCGCAGGCCAAAGCGCCGCAACGTCTGGGCGAGGCGGACCTGGGCCCGGTGCTGCAGTCACGCATTGATCGCAAGATGCAGGTGGCTCGCCCACGGGTGTTGTTGGGCTGCAAGGATCAGAGTCTTTGTGCGGATGTGGAGCAGCGTCATCGCCGGGATCTCTGTACCCGCATCTTGTTGGACAGTCTCTTTTCCGCCGCCAGTTCGGTGCGCGAGAACCTGCACCAGAAGAACCTGGTGGATGACACCCTGAGCTACCACTACATGGCGGAGCATAATTTCGGTGTCACCGTAGTGGGTTGCGAAACCGATGACCCGGATCGCAGCATCCAGATCTTGCGGGATGTTTTGTTTGCCGAGCCGGCGGTAACCGAGGAACACTTGGAAAGGGTGCGGCGCAAGTTCCTGGGCCAGTATGTGCGTTCCTTTGCCGCGGTGAAAAGCATGGCCATGGGCCATGCCAAAGAAGCATTGGAAGATTCACCGCCCTTCCAGAGTTTGCAGCGTATGATGTCGGTAACGACAAAAGAGATCGCTGAACGGCATGGGGAAATCATGCGGGAAGACGCCTTTGCCGCGGCGGTGGTGCAGAGCAACTAGCCGGCTAGAAAGGCCAGGCGATCAAGTCGAAGGAACGCAGGAGTGCATAGCTCAGCAGACAGAACAGGGGGGCCACCAGCAATCTGGGAACCCCCAGGTTTATGCTGATGTGGGTGAGATGCCTGCGGTCACCAATCCAGGGTGCCACGCCGATCCATAGCCGCGCTGTCACCACCTGCACGAAATCCAACAGGAACAATCCCATGGGTAGGATGCCGGCGAAAGACCAGAGCTGTGCCTGCTGCAAGCCCGAGTCCAGACTGGCCAGGCCCAGGCTGAGGCCCAGCAGCAAGGCGCCGCTGTCGCCGAGAAAGGCAAAGGGCCACGGCCAGTTCAGCGGCAGGAAGCCCAGGAAGATCAGTGCCACCAATGCCATGTTGCCGTTGCCACCACTGGCCACCCAAAGCCCCAGGCAGCCCAGGGAAGTGGCCACGCCGTTGGTGTTGTCCATGAAGTTGACAGCATTCATGATCACGAACAGCAGGCAAAAGATGCTGACTTGCTGGGAGGTTCCCAGGTCAGGGTACAGGGTCTGTAGATGCATCAAGCCCAGGCAGGCTGCCAGCAGGATGGCCAAGGCTTTCAGCCACCACGGCACGCCGCTGTTCTGGCACTTCAACCGGTCATCGCTGATACCGACGCCTAACACCACCAAGGCAGCGGCCAACAGCCAGACCTGGTTGTGAAACAAGAACAGACAGCCAAGCCCCAAGGCCCAGCCCAGCATAGGAGTGTCGTGCTGGTGTTTTTTTCGCCCCTGATGTTGTTGAGCAGCGGGGGAATCTACCGGGAACAGGCGCCACCCGTAATGCTGCAAAACAAGTCCCAGCAGCAACAGGCCAAAGCTAAGCGCCCAGGCCAGGATCATGGTGAATACATACCCAGTTCTCGGATGCGCTGCCGCACCTCAGGTTGCAGGTCCGGACTCTCTTCTCCGCGGCGCAGGGTGGCGCGAATTTCCGTCGACGACACCGCATCGGCGGGCATCTGCAACAACTGCAGTCCTTGCAATGAAGGCTCTGCAGCGGCAAAGCCCAGCCGGGGAAAGACCACCAAAGTTGCCAGGGTCTTGATGCTGGCAAGATCTCGCCACTGATCCAGGATGCCCAGATTGTCTGAACCAATGACCCAGTAGAGAGGTCGCTGCGGATCCAGCGCATGGAAGTGGCGCAGGCTGTCCACGGTGTAGGATGGCCCACTACGCTGTTGTTCCAGGTCGCTGACTTCTACCCCTGGCATGTCGCCAAAGGCCAATTCGCAGAGTTGCAGGCGTTGTTCCGCCGGCGTCATTTCCGGGTCGACCTTCAGGGGATGCAGGCCGGTGGGCAGGACAATGCAGCGCTCCACTGGCAGCTGTGCCAGGGCTGCTTCGATGATGCGGCGATGGCTGCGGTGGGGAGGGTTGAAGCTACCACCGAACAAGCACAGGCCCTGCTTCACCGGGAAAGCCTTGCCTGCAGGGTGGCTGCCAGCTGGTCGTTATTGGCGGCTTCGAACTCCTCACTGCGTTGTAGATCCTTCACCTTCACTTTTCCTGTCGCCAACTCCTCAGCGCCCAGGATCAGCATGAGTTTGACGCCGCGCTTGTCCGCCGCCTTGAACAGGGCGCGAATGCTCTTGTTCTCATAGTCGGTGTCGGCGCAGAGACCTTGTTGCCGCAATTTTTCTGCCAACAAGAAGGCCGCATCCCGTTCGCCATTGCTGATGGGGGCGACGAAGATGTCAGTACCCAGAGCCTGCTCTTGCATGCAGGGGTGCTTTTGCTTTTCCAAGGCCAGCAAGCTGGGGGTGACGCCAATGGCAAAGCCCATGGCGCCCAGGGAAGGTCCGCCCATCTCAGCAATGAGGTTGTCATAGCGGCCACCGCCACACACCGCATCCCGCGCCCCCAGGTCTGGGCAACGCACTTCAAACACCGTGTGGGTGTAGTAGTCAAAGCCGCGGACGATGCTGGGGTCCTGCACATAGGGCACCTGCAAAGCGTCTAGCAGTCGCAGGGTGTGTGCGAAGCGCTCCTGGCTTTCTGGTGAGATGTGCTGCAGGAATTGCGGCGCTGCCTTGTTGCTGGCCTGGCAGCCCCTGGCCTTGCAATCCAGCATGCGGAACACGTTGCGCTTGAAGCGATCCTGACAATCTTCGCAGCGCTCCGCCATCAGGAGTTCCATGTAGGCTTGCAGCACTTCCCTGAACTTTTGCCGGTCTTCATGATCGCCAATGGAGTTCAGGTGAATGTGAAAGTTCTGCATGCCCATGGCCGCAAAGCAGCGCTGTGCCATGAGGATGACTTCCGCATCCAGGTAGGGACTGTTGCTGCCCAGCGCCTCCACTCCCACCTGATAGAACTGGCGCGAACGACCGGCCTGTGGTCGTTCAAAGCGGAACATGGGACCAGCGTAGTACAGCTTTTGCAGCGGCCGGATCTTGTCCAGGTTGTGTGAAAGGTAGGCTCGCACCACTGGTGCTGTACCTTCCGGTCGGAAGCTGACGCTGGTGTCACCACGGGCCACCGTAAACATCTCCTTCTCCACCACGTCGGTGACCTCCCCCAGGGAGCGGACGAAGAGGCCGGTGTCCTCAAACATGGGGGTGCGGATCTCGCCGTAGCCGTGCTGGAGGAACACCCGACGGCAGGCGCCGAAGATGTGTTCTAGAATAGGGATGCGCTCAGGGAGGAGGTCCTCCGTGCCGCGGGGTGCTCGCATGCGGGCCATTGGGCAGGAAACTAGCGGGCCCCGGCCCCGGCCCCAAGCCTTTCCTTGCCCAGATCCTGGCCAAGCCAGGAAAAGCCTGTTGCACCCTGGGTTTAGGCGGGCTAGCCTTCCTTCTGTCCTGGGCAATTTCGGCCCCATTTGCTTGGCTAAGTAAAGGTATCGCTCAATGCGCACCCTCGCACTTCTGGTCTGCCTCTCGTTCCTCACTTCCTGCAACACCTTCACCTGGAAGGGTCAAGGCTCTGGCCTCACCGCCGCGCAGCAGCAGGCCAACATCAAGGATATTGATGGCCTGTCTCGTGAATACGAGAACCACCGCTACTTCCGCGACCTGGCCCGCCGTTCCGACGGCCGCGCCAATGCTTTTGGTCGGGACCTGCGCAGCATCCAGGCCACCGTGGACCGGCACTTCTTCAACTACTCCACCATGGATCCCTACGTGAACTACAAGACGGACTTGGGCGTCAGCGACCATACGCTGCGCTTCATCCTGTCTTCGGTTGTTCGCTAGAGAGACGGTTCGCTAGAACCCCAAAGGCTGAAAACAATTGAGCTGGGTTCAACCCGGCTCTTTTTGTGTACGCACCGCTGCGGCGAGCTAAGGCTGCCGCTCATAGCTAGCCAGCCGTCTTTGCCGAGCCGCCGGTGCTGGCAACTCATAGTCCCAGACCTTGTGCAGGAAAAAGCCCGGCAGGTCCTTACTGACTTCGGCGTCCGTATCCAGCCAGAGCAACAACTTGCCGCCGGTGCGGGTGAGTGGGCTGGCCATGCGCGCAACTTTGCTAGGTTCGGCCAGGGCGCGAGCGGTGACCAGATCGAAGTGGCGGCGCAGCTCCGGTCGCAGGCTGGCAGCCTGGTTGGCATCCATGTGCAGCACTTCCAGGGGCAGCAGGCCGGCTTCGTGAATGAGCTCCCGCATGGCCAGTACCTTCTTCTGCGTGCGCTCCAACAGGCAGACCTGGGCCTTGGGGAACAGCACCCGCATGGCCACCCCAGGGAAGCCATTGCCACTGCCCAGATCCAGGCAGGTTTCTGGTTTCAGGCCACACTGCTGCATGGCCAGGCTGTCCTGCAGATGCAGCACCTGCGCCATCTCCGGTTCGCGGATGGCGGTGAGGTTGATCTTCTTGTTGCGTTGCAGCATGGCCTGCAGGTAGTCCTGCAGGCGAGCTAGCGCTTTGGGCGACGCTGCCATTGGGGTCGCTGCCTTGGGTTTCTGGGGCTCAGGCATCAAGCTCTTTCGTGCACATCTTGATGCGACCTTCCCGAAGATCTTTTTCGTAGCTCTGCAACTGCCCGCGCACCTCGCTGCCCAGAATGTACAGGCCCAGGATGTTGGGGAAGGCCATGAGCAGGATCATCAAGTCGCCGAATTCCAACACATTGCTGGCACTGGTGACGGAGCCCAGCACCACGAAGGCCAGGAAGATGATCTTGTAGATCAGGGATGAGCTTTGCCCGAAGAGTTGGGTCCAACACCGTTCGCCGTAGTAGGACCAGGAGATCATGGTGCTGAAGGCAAAGAGTACCACTGCCGTCATCAGCACCCAGGGGAACCAGCCGGCCAGGAAGGGGATGGTCTGGAAGGCGGCGTTGGTGAGTGCGGCTCCCTTGTTTCCCGCCACCAGCTCGGCGGTGGCTTCTGCGTTGTAGGCACCGGTGATGATGATCACCAGAGCAGTCATGGTGCAGACGACGATCGTATCGATGAATGGCTCCAGCAAGGCGACGATGCCTTCCCTTACCGCATAGGGTGTTCGTGCGGCGGAGTGGGCAATGGCGGCGGAACCAACGCCGGCTTCATTGGAGAAGGCGGCGCGGCGAAAACCCATGACCAAAGCGCCAATGGCGCCACCATAGATGGCTTCACCGGAGAAGGCGCCGTCAATGATGCTGCCAAAGGCCTGTGGCACGTCGGCAAACTGCACCACCAGGATGGTCAGGCATGCCAGCACATAGATGCTGCACATGGCGGGCACAATCTTTTCCGCCGTCTGCGCGATGCGCTTGATGCCGCCGATGATGACGATGCCCACCAGCACAGCCATCACCAGGCCATAGATGTAGCCATGGTCCTTGAAGTACGGGATTTGATCACCCAGGACTCCCAGGGATTGGTTGACCTGGAAGGCATTGCCACCAGCCAGACTGCCACCGATGCAGAAGATAGTGAAGATCAGGGAGAGAGGGACACCCAACCAGGCCAGGCCGCGCTTGCTCAGACCATCCTTCAGGTAATGCATGGGGCCGCCGGACACTCGGCCCTCGGCGTCAATCTTGCGGTAGGACTGGCCCAGGGTGCATTCGGTAAACTTCAGGGTCATGCCCAGAAAGCCCGCTGTAATCATCCAGAAGGTGGCACCGGGGCCGCCCAGAGAAACGGCGATGGCGACGCCGGCTATGTTGCCCAGGCCCACAGTCGCTGACAGGGCAGAGGCCAGAGCTTGGAAGTGGGTGACTTCACCTTTGCAATCCGGGTCATCGTACTTGCCCCGCACCACGGCGATGGCGTGGCCGAACATACACACATTGACAAAGCGCATGTAGAGGGTGAAGAGCACGGCGGCAAACACCAGCCAGAGAACCACCAGAGGTACGGTGGTTTGTACATCTTCGCCCTTGGGGTTTTTCAGGAAGGTGGGGTTGCCGTCCGCATCCAGGACTTCCTTGCCCTGAGCATCCAGGACTGGAGTCTTGGCATCCGAGATACCAATGTAGGTGCCGATGTTGAAGAAGGGGATATATGCTGCGCCTTCGACCAACTCGCCAAAGGCTTCATCGACCTCTTGTTCCCAGGCAGGAGCTTGCTTGGCTTGCCCCGGATCTTCCTGCGCCCAGGCCTGTGGCGTCAATAAGCTGAACAGGACGATGAGTACGAGGGCGGGCAGTCGCTTCATGGGATAAGGATCTTGGCGTAAGCTGGCCTGGAATCAACCTTCACCCGGTCATCGGTGCGGAGCGAAACGTTTCCAACAGGCTTGCTGGCTGGATCTGCGGCGAGATCCACTGCAGTTCGGGCAGGCGTCGCAGCCAGGTGGTTTGCCGGCGGATGAGTCGGTGGCTGGCCCGGCGAATCATGTTGCGGCACTCCTCCAGATCCTTGTAGCCGCCGTCAAGCTGGCGCAGCCCTTCGGCATAGCCGATGCCGGCAGCGGCCTGTGGGCTGAAGCCACAACTGTCGCGGATCTCCCGCACTTCATCCAGTAGTCCTTGTTCCAGCATTTGCACGGTGCGGGTCTTTACCCTCTGGTGCAGGGCTTCCCGTTCCCATTGCACCCCGAGGATGCGGCAGGGCAGGCGAAAGCCCGGGGCGTCAAACTGGGTGCGCTGGGCGGAGATGGGTTTGCCGGTCAGCTCCCAGACTTCCAAGGCCCGCACCAGCCGCTTCTGGTCATTGGGGTGAATCAGTTCTGCCGCCTTGGGGTCAATGTCCTGCAGTCGGCGATGCAGGCGCCCTGGATCCTGGGCCTCCTCCTCTTGCAGGCGCTGGCGCAATTCAGGCGCCGCACTGGGGCCTTCCAGCATGCCCTTGAAGAAAGCCATCAAGTAGAGGGGTGTGCCGCCCACGAACAGTGCCTGCTTGCCCCGGGCCTGCACCTGATCCAGGGCTTCCTGTGCCGCCGCGCAGTAGCTGCTGGTGTCGAAGCCCTGGTTCGGGCCCACCAGATCCAGGCAGTGGTGGGGCACCTGTTGGCGCTGGGCAGCGCTGGGTTTGGCGGTGCCGATATCCATGCGCCGGTAGACCGCCATGGAATCCATGGACAGGATTTCCAGGTCGCAAAGCTCCGCCAGCTGCATGGCCAGGCCGGATTTACCGCTGGCGGTGGGGCCGGTGAGCACCCAGGTCATAGCTTGGTTATTGGTCTGCATTGGCCCCAGCTGGATTATCGAACTCTGGCTTTGCCCCAAGCCCGGCGGCCGCTACCTTCCTGCGCCCCATGATCGCCTTCATCTCTGACATTCATAGCAATACCGAGGCCCTGGGGCAGGTGTTGGCTGAGATTGAGAGGTTGAAAGTGGAGCGCATCATCTGTCTGGGCGATGTCATTGGCTATGGTCCCGAACCCAGGGAGACCCTGACCAAGATCATGCAGGTCTGTGAGTTTTCCATGCTAGGCAACCATGAGCACGGCTGCATGTTTTATGCCTCGGATTTCAATCCCAAGGCGCGGGCAGCCCTGGACTGGACTCGCGACCAACTCAATCGCCGGGATCTGCCGCGGGCGGAGAACATGGCCTTCTGGAATTACCTGGGAGAGATGAAAGACCGCTACAGCGAGGAGAATTTTCTCCTGGTGCACGGTTCACCCCGGGACCCGGTGAAGGAATACATGGTGCCGGCGGATGGTCTGGATGAAAAGAAGATGCAGGGTTGCTTTGCCCAGATGGATGGGGCGCAATGCTGTTTTGTCGGCCACAGCCATGTGCCAGGTGTGTTTCCGCAAGCCGGTGGTTTCATCTCGCCAGGCCAGACCGACAATGCCTATGGCCTGGGCCAGGATATGGCCATGATCAACATTGGTTCGGTGGGTCAGCCCCGTGATGGCGACCCCCGGGCATCCTTTGTCACCTTTGATGGTGAGACCGTGCATTTCCACCGCGTGGAATACGACCTGGCCAAGACCCAGGCCAAGATTCGCGCCATCGAGGAACTGCCCGACTATCTCGCCGACCGTCTCGCCCAGGGTCGCTGATCGACACCTTGGCTCACGAAAAGAACAGTTCTTATGGAGCGTAGGTTTACCGCATTCTTGTTGCCCCTGAGCATTGGCCTGTTGGTCATGTTCTACTTTTTCAAGGGAGAGGATCCAGTCCAGGATCAGCTGTTGGACGCCAGGCCAGCTACGGAGTCGGCAGCCGGGGGACAGGATGATCCTCGTCCTGAAGGGCAAGACCAGGGTGGCGAGGTCAAGGATGTGTGGCACACCTTCGGCACGCCGGGGGTGGATGGCTATCAGGTGCTGATGAGTCGCTATGGCGCTGGCGTGCGAGCCATCGTCATGAATGATCATTACGTGGACCTGCAGGCCTTCCGCAAAGCAGACAGGACCAGAGAAGATTACTACACCCTGGTGGGGGAGTATGAGAACCGTGGTCACTACGGTTTGATTCTGCAGCAGGGTCGCCGTGGCAAGAAGATGAAGAAGTTCATCGACGGTAGCCACAACCAGCTGTGGCAGGTGGAAGCCAACGTCAATGAGCTACGCTTCTGGCTGGATCTGGAAGACGGTTTGGTGCTGGAGAAGGTGCTGCGCTATCAAGAGGGTCGTCACGATCTGGAGTTGCTCATCAACCTGCGGCATAAGGCCGATGCAAACTCCGACGATGACAAGCCCAACCATTATTTGCTGAAGTTGCGCGGGGTGGAGCTGTGGAATCCCAGGGAAGATCAGTTGCAGACCTTTGGCAATACAGCGGTGGCCATTGGCCATATGGCAACCCTGAAAGGGGACGAAGTGATGGACGCGACTCTGGCTGCCAAGGACCTGGCTGACCTGCGGTCGCCCAAGGAGTTGATCCGACCCGGTGCCAAATTTGGCTTCGACTTTGCAGGCACCACCAACCGCTTCTTTGCCGGCTTGCTCTATGCCCAGGATGAGGATTCGGTGGACGCCATCACTTCAGTGAATGGGGATGCGCGCCCGGACCAGGAAAAGCTAGTGAGCGGCAAGTGGACCATCCAGCGCCAGTCAGTGCCGCAATTGTACTATGACCTGAAGTTGCCGGTGCCGCCTCCCGGCGAAACAGCCAGCCTGCGGTACCGCCTGTACCTGGGACCCAAGTCCGCCGCCTCCTTTGATGAGGTGCCGGAGGAATATGGCCGCTTCGACTCGCTCATGGACCAGGAGCTGCAGCCGCCCTGTTGCGGCATCTGGGGTGTGAGCTACCTGGCCAAGGGCCTGATCTGGGTGCTGGGAGCCTTCTACGCCCTGGTGGGCAACTGGGGTGTGGCCATCATCATGCTCACCTTCCTGGTGCGCGGCATCATGTTCCCGTTGAACTTCCGCATGCAAAAAACCATGCGCGGCCACAGCTCCAAGATGGCGGGGCTGAAGCCGCAGATGGATGCCATGCAGAAGAAGTACAAGAGCGACCCGAAAAAGCTGCAGATGGAGATGATGAAGTTCCAACGGGAACACAAACTCCTCACCGCACCGCTGAAGGGCTGCGCCCCAATCCTTTTGACCATGCCGGTTTGGTTTGGCTTGTTCACCGCCCTGCGGGTCATGTATGAGCTGCGGCATCAGCCCTTCGTGGGTTGGATTGATGACTTGAGCCGCCCGGACCAGTTGTTCGAGCTGGGCTTTGCCTGGGTGCCCTACTTCAACCTGCTGCCCATCATCATGGTGGCGCTCTGGTTGCTGCTGCAGATGTCCACGCCCCTGCCCAAGGATCCCCAGCAGCGGCAGATGATGGTGATGATGCGCTTCATGCCGGTGATGATGGGCATCTTCCTCTACAACTACGCCGCCGGCCTGATGATCTACATGTGCACAAGCTCGGTCTGGGGTCTGATCGAACAGCGCATCACCAAGAAGATCCTGGGTCCGGTAGATCCCAATGCCGGGGGCGTTGCCATGACGCCGATGATGTAAGCTGTCCGGCCTATGCTGGGGGACACCATCTTTGCCATTGCTTCGCCGCCTGGGCCTGCGCCCAGGGGCGTGCTGCGTCTGTCCGGGCCACAAGCCCTGGCTGCGGCCACTGCCGTGCTGCAGACCCCGCCGGTTGCCAGGCGCGGCAGCATGGAGAATCAGGTGAAGGTGGCCGGTCGGCGCCTGCCCTGTCTGGTACTGGTGATGCCCGGGCCCCATTCCTACACCGGTGAAGATGTGGTGGAGCTGCATTTGTTGGGCGCGCCTCTCTTGTTGGAAGCGCTGTGCCAGCAGTTCCGGCCCCATGCCCGTCTGGCCACCCCGGGTGAGTTCACTCGTCGGGCCTTCGAGCATGGGCGCATGGCCCTGGATCAAGCGGAGGCTGTGTTGCAGCTCATTCACGCGGCCTCCGTAGAGGAAGGGCGCCTGGCTCTGGGGATGCTGCGGGGTGGCCTGGCCCAGAGCGTGCAGGAGCTGCGGCAGCAGATTCAAGATGCCCTGGCCTGGCTGGAATCCGGCCTGGATTTTGGCGAGGAAGAGACCGGCACGGTTTCCATACAGCGCTGGTTACCGGGTCTGCAACAGGCCAGGCAAGAATGCCAGCGCCTGCTGGCTGCCCTGCCCCAGTCCCGGGTGGCGGGGGAGATCCTGGTTTATGGGGCAGCCAATGCGGGCAAGTCTTCCCTCTGCAATGCCCTGGCCGGGGGGCAACATTCCCTGGTAGCGGATCTGGCGGGCACCACCCGGGACGTGCTGGCGGTGCATCTTTCCCCTGACCTCTGTCTCTTGGATAGCCCCGGCGACCTGCAAGGTGATCAGGCTGAGGCAGCAGCCCTGGATCAAGAGATGCTGGCTCTGCGGGATCGCCTGGCCCAGCGGGCGGCGGCCATCTTGTGGGTCATGGATCCCGCCGATCCCAATTCGCAGCCGCCAGCCTTGGGGCTGCCCGTGTTGGCCAGGGTGCTGAGCAAGGCGGATCTGGCTGCGGCAGAATTGCCGCCCTCTGACTTGCTGCCCTCTGACCTGCCCACCTTCCACGTAAGTAGTGTCACCGGTCAGGGCTTAGCAGAGTTGCGGGCCTTCTTGCAGCAGCATGCTGCCACTGGTCCGGTGGGCATGGGCAGCAGGGTGCATGACCTGTTGGCGGCTGCTGGCCAGTGCCTGGCCACGGCGGTGGCGGCAGCGGAGGAAGGCCAGCCGGAGGAGATGATTGCGGTGGATCTGTCCGCTGCCCTGCAATCCTTGGATGCCATCCACGGTCAGTCCAGCCCAGAGGATCTGCTGGACCGTATCTTCCAGGGCTTCTGTCTGGGCAAATAGTTTGACATACAACCCTTAGGGGCCTTACCTTGCTGCCGTACGCCACCTGTTGTCGGACGGTCAGGTTCGAATCTAGCTCGGGGTGGGCTGGCGCGGGTGATTTCTTGGCTGCATTTCAGGCCCCCTGTTCTTCATGCGTTGCCCCTACTGCAAAGCTGACAACGATCGTGTCATCGACTCCCGGGCCAGTGCCGATGGCTTTGCCATTCGCCGGCGGCGGGCCTGTCTGGACTGCGATCGGCGCTACACCACCTACGAGCGGGCGGAGTCTACGCCCTTGCGGGTGGTGAAGAAGAACGGCGCGCGTACCGCCTTTGATCGGGCCAATGTGATGAGCGGTTTGGTAAAGGCCTGTGAGAAGAGGCCGGTGTCCAGTGAGCAGCTGGACGCTTTGGTGGATCGAGTGGAGCGCCAGTGCCTGGAGGCCTTCGACAAGGAGGTGCCCAGCAAGGTTATAGGTAATCTGATCATGCAGGAGTTGCGGCTCTTGGATCAGGTGGCCTATGTGCGTTTTGCTTCGGTCTATCGGGAGTTCAAAGACGTGAGCCAGTTCCTTGAGGAGCTGAAGCCTATGTTGGAAAAGAAGCGCGGGGAGGGCGCTTATGATGAAAAAACGAGCGGAGTGCTTGGTCAGGAAGCGGGACGGTCGGATGGAGTGGCTTCGAACCAGTAAATTGGTGAGATCCATTCACTTAGCCATCGAAAGTCAGATAGAGCTCCCCAGCCTGGGTGAAGAGTGGCGGAGTATGGATTTGGCTACATCGGTTTTGCTCGGCGTGCGCAGCATGCTGGAGAAGGAGGGCAAGGAGGATGTGGTGGACACCAGGGATCTGGCCCAGGCTACAGCCCAGGTGTTGCAAGCCACCGGCTTTCCCCTGGCGTCCGTTGCCTATGTTGCCACTGGACGCGAGCGTCGACATCGGCGCACAGCCATGCGTTCCACTTACGGAGCCTTGGAGAACGGTGTCTTGGAAAACAATCCACTCACGCTTGAGTCGCCGGATCGCCTGCGACCATCCATGATGGATTTTCCTTCTGAATACCCTTCTGAATACCCTACAGAGTTCCCTGAATCCGACGTTCCCTGAATCCGACGTTCCCTGAATCCGACTGATCACTTTCTATGCATCTCAAGCGACTGACAGTTCAAGGATTCAAATCCTTCGCCGACAAGACCGAGTTTGAATTTGAGTCGGTTCTTACTGGCGTGGTGGGGCCCAATGGCTGCGGCAAGTCCAATGTAGTGGATGCGCTGAAGTGGGTTCTGGGTGACCAACGTGCCCGCAGCCTGCGCGGCAAGGAAATGACCGACGTCATCTTCAAGGGCGCCGAGGGTCGTGGTGCCAGCCACACAGCCCAGGTCTCACTGCTCCTGGAAGACGATGAAGGCAGGTTGGGTGGCCAGACCGAGGTGAGCATCAGCCGTCGCCTGAACATGGAAAAGGAGTCCGAGTACCTGATCAATGGCGACAAGGTGCGCCTGAAAGATGTGCGCGACCTGCTCATGAACACCGGTCTGGGTGTTGGCGCCTATTCGGTCATGGAACAGGGCCGCATCGATGCGGTGCTGTCCGCCAACCCGGAAAACCGCCGGGCCATCTTTGAAGAGGCCGCCGGCATCAGTCGCTTCAAATTGCAGAAGCGAGAAACCCTGCGGCGCCTGGACCACACCGAACAGAATCTGGCCAGGGTCAAGGATCTGCTGGAGGAGCGCGGTCGTCGCATCAGGAGCTTGAAGGTGCAGGCGGGCAAGGCACGCCGTTACAAGATACTGCGGGCGGAACTGCGTGATCTGCGTGCCGCCCTGGCGGTGGTGGAAGGGCGTGAGTTGCAGGTCAAACATGAAGCGCGAGCTTCCGAGCTGGCCAAGGTGCAGGAGGAACTGCAAACGCTGCAGGAGCAACAGGAGCAAGAGCAAGTTCAATTGCAGCAGTTGGATGCCAAGATTCAGCAACGCAATCAGGAGTTGGCGGCGGTGCAGGAAGACTTGCATTCGCGCCAAAGCCAGCTGAGCACTGCTGAGCAGCGCAAGCAAAGCCAGGAGCATCGGGCGCAAGAGTTGCAGCAAGATGCCGCCAAGAGTGCGCAGCACAAACAAGAGCTGGAAGCCCAGCATGCGGACAAGATCCAAGCATTGCAGGACGCCCGGCAAAAGTTGGTGGACCTGGAACAGGAGCTGGTAGTGCTGGGTACTGAGCTTGAGCAGCGCCAGAGCCAGCTGCAGGAGCAGCAAACAAAAGTGCGGGAGTTGCAAGCCCACCGCGAACAGGCTCGTGAGCGCATTCTGGAGCTGATGCACCAGCGCACTCGGGCGCGCAATTCGGCCCACGACCAGGAGGCGCAGATGCGCGCCCTGGGCACTCGCGACCAGCGGCTGTTGGAACGCTTGGGTCTGCTGGATCTGGAAGCTGATCAGACCGAAGCCCAAGGCCATGCTCTGGCTGGCAAGCTGTCGGCGCTGCAACGGCAAGAACTGTCCCTGGCCAGCGAAGAACGCATGGCCTTGCAGGAGTTGGAGGAAGCGGACCAAAAGGCCGCTGAACTGCTGCGGGAGGAATCACAACAACGTCAGCAACTCTCCTCTGCCCAAGGCCGCATGCAGGTGCTCGAGGACATGGAGGCGCATTGGGAAGGCCTGGATCAGGGGCCACGCTGGTTGCTGGAGAACAAACCGGAAGGGCTCAAGGGTCGCCTGTTGGATCTGCTGCAAGTGGACCTGGCACATTCGCCGGCTCTGGAAGCAGCCCTGGGCCCCTACGTTCAGGGTCTGGTGGTGGAGTCCCGCGCTCATGCCGATGCCATGCTGGCCTTGCTGCAGGAGAACAAGGCCGGCCGCGCCCTCCTGCTGGTGGAGTCGGAATTTGATTCTGGGGTTTGCGACCGTTCTCTCTTGGCTTTGCCCGATGGCAGTCGCCCGCTGAAAGAAGTGGTGCAGGCGCCGGCAGGGGCCAAGGGGCTGGTGGATTGGTTGTTGCGCGGTGTGGTTCTGGTGCAAGATTTGTCCCAGGCTGACTGCCATCGCCAAGACCTGTGCTTTGTGACCCCCGATGGCGGGCTGGTCTGCGGACCGCGGGTGGAAGGTGGCAGCAAGGAAGGTGAAGGCGGACTGATTGTGCGTCGCGCCAAGCTGCAAGTCCTGGAACAGGAAACCACCATCCTGCAAGCGGAACTGCAGAAGCTTCTGGCCGGCAAGGAAGAGGTGGAGTCCCAGGTCCTGAGCCTGAAGCAGGAAACTCGCCAGCTCTCCATGAGTTTGCAGAATTTGCGGGCGGACATGCAGGGCAAGGTCGGAGCGCGGGATCGCTGCCTGGACCGTAGCTCGGTGCTCTTTCACGAGCTGTCTACCTTGCAGCAGGAGTTGGCGGAATTACAGGGGCAACGATTGCAGGCCCAAGCGCAGCTGATGACGCACCTGATGAATGTGCATCTGGTGAGTCGGAATGAGGCCAGTGAAACTGCAGTGGAAGCTGCCGCCGCCGCTGACCTGGCACAAGTGCAGGCCGCTGCCACCACTGCCAATGCAGCTGAACAGGATGTGCAACTGCGTCTGGTGCGCTGTCGCGGTGATCGGGAGGGAGCGCGTGATGCAGGCAAGATGCTGGAGCAGGCATTGGCCGAGCTGCGGACCTCCACCCAGTCCTTGCAGGAACGGGAAGATCAGGCGCGGCAAAATGCCGCCGACGCCCAGCAACAAGCCGCAAGCTGTCAGGCACAGATGCAAGAATTGCAGCAGCAATGTGCAGAGTTGCAAGGCAAGCGCCAGCAGGCGCAAGATGCGGTGACCTCCGCGCGGACGGATCTGGATGGACATCGCCAGGCATCCGCCGAGATGCAGAAGCAGCAAGCGGCGCTGAGTGAAAATCTGCACAACGGTCGCCTGGCCCTGAATGAACTGGAGCACCGGCTGGCTCGCTTGGAAGAACGCCTGTCTGATGATGTGGGAGTGGAGCTTCGCCGCTGCCTGGGCCAGGTCGAGGGCTATGGCAAGGTGTTGGATCAGATCATTGGGCCGCGCCCTATGTCGGATTCGGTGGATTCGTCGGACATGACGGTGCTGCAGCTCCTTGGTCCAGCCATTCCCGAATCCCAGCTGCAAGATCAGATGCAGTTGCAACCGCTCTGGCAGGAGCCAGACTTCAATCTGGAATCATCCCGCCACGATGCCAAGGTTGTACAGGCCAAGGTGGATCGTCTGGGCACGGTCAACCTGGAAGCGGTGGAAGAGCTGGAGGACGAGGAGTCCAACTATGTGGATACAGAACGACAGGTAGATGACCTGGCCCAATCTCGCACTTCCTTGGTGGAGGCCCTGCGTCGCATGGAGCAGGAATCCCGCGCCATGTTTGAGGAGACTTTCGAAGCGGCTCGCAGCAACTTCCAGACCATCTTCCGCAAGTTGTTCCAGGGTGGCAAGGCGGACATGTACCTGCAAGACGATGTGGATGCCTTGGACTGCGGCATTGAGATCATGGCACGGCCACCAGGCAAGGAGTTGCAGTCCATCAACCTGCTCTCCGGTGGTGAGCGGACGCTGACGGCCCTGGCCATCTTGTTCGCCGTGTTCAAGGTGAAGCCTTCGCCCTTCTGCATCTTGGACGAAGTGGATGCTGCCTTGGACGATACCAATGTGGAGCGTTTCCTGCGGGTGCTGAACGACTTCGTTGGGCCCACTCAGTTCTGCGTGGTGACCCACCACAAGCGCACCATGGCCGCTTGCAAACAGCTCTACGGGGTTACCATGCAACGTCGTGGTGTTTCCTCACGTATCGCCGTGAGTCTGGAACAGGTGGATGAGCTGACGGAAACTGGCCTCAAGGGTCAGCACCACCTGGAAGAAAAGCAGCGGGTGGCCGGCGAAGAAGCCGTGGGGTTCTAGTTGCGGCTTCGCCTGCCAGCAGCCCTAGCACTTTGTTTCCTGATAGCCGCCTGCTCATGGTGGGGTGGCCACTCGTCCTACCGGGTCAGACCGGAGCCCAGCTACCAGCAGGTCACCGATGCAGTAACCGCCTTCATCCAGGCGGAGATGCAGCAAAAGAAACTGCACGGCCTGAGCATCGCGCTGTTGGATGGGCAGGAGATCATCTGGGCTGAGGGCTTTGGCCTGGCGGTGCCGGGCAAGGGCGAGGCCTGCACGGCAGCTACTGTGCATCGGGTGGGCTCCATTTCCAAACTGGTCACCGACATGGCGGTGATGCGTTTGGTGGAGGAAGAAAAGTTGGATCTGGATGCGCCGGTGCAGCGCTACTTGCCGGAGCTGCAATTCGACAACCCCTTTGACAAGCCCATTACCCTGCGTTTGTTGATGACCCATCAGGCCGGCATCCTGCGTGAGCCACCCCTGGGCAACTACTTTGACCCGGTGCAGGTCAACCTGGCGGAGACGGTGCAAAGCTTGACGGGAACGCCGGTGCTTTTTGCGCCGGGCAGCAGGATCAAGTATTCCAATGCGGGCCTGGCGGTGGTGGGGCGGGTGATCGAAGTGGTCACCGGCCAGGACTTCGCCAGCCATGTGCAGGAACAGATCCTGACTCCTTGTGGCATGGACAGCAGTTCCTTTTTGTTGGATGGCAGTCTCAAGTCGCGTCTGGCCCAGGGCCACATGTGGACCTATGACGATCGCGAGTTTGCCGCTCCGGATTTCGCCCTGGGCATGGCGCCGGCCACCAACCTCTACTCCACTGCTTCTGATCTGTGTCGTTTGGCGGCGCAGTGGATGCAGCAACCCTACGCGCCGGAGTTGGCGCTGTTGAAGAAGGCCAGTTGGGCGGAGATGTTCCGGCCGCAGTTTGTCTCCCAGCAAGGCAGCAGCCCCATGGGTCTGGGCTTCTTCCGGGATCACTTGGAAGGTGAGCTCTGTGTGGGGCACAACGGTGCCATGTATGGCTTCGCCAGCGAATTGGCGGCCTTGCCCGATGCCGGCCTTGGGGTGGCAGTGATCACCAACATGGACTTCGCCAACGATGTGCCGGCCAGGATTGCGGATTATGCCCTGGCTTGCTTGGCGGCTCGGCGCCGGGGTGAAGTTCTGCCGCAGGCTCAGTTGACAAAGCCTCTTGCTCTAGAAGAGGCTCGCGCATGGGCTGGGTTGTATGCTGCCGGGGAGCAGGTAATCCGGCTATGGGAGCATCAAGGGGAGTTGCTGGCGGATTTTGGCCAGGGCTTTCAGCAGAAGCTACGCCGCTTGGGGAATGCCCTGGTGCTGGATAGTCGCCTGGGTAAGGGTGGCAATCTGGCCATCGATGAAACTGAGTTGCGGCTCAATGGTCGGTCTTTCTTGCGCCAGGAAGATGCCAAGCCGGAAGCCTGCAAGGCGGAGTGGCTGAGTCTCTTGGGTGAGTATGGTTGGGATCACAACGTCTGCCAGGTGCTGGAGAAAAACGGGCAGCTGTACCTGTTGATCGAGTGGTTTGCTTCTTATGCCTTATTAGACCTTGGCGAAGGCAACTATCGCCTGCCTGACTCTGGTCTCTACGCCGGTGAACCGGTGAGCTTCCAGTTGAATGCGCAAGGTCAGGTGCAGGCCTTGGTAGTGGGAGCCGTGGTGTTCCCTCGGCGTCGGCAACAGGAGTGGGCTGCCAAGACCTTCAAGATTGAACCCCTGCATGCCCCCGAAGTGCTGCGGGAAATGGCTGCCCAGGCGCAGGTGCCGGTGTTGCCGGGCACCAGCAAGCAGCCGGATCTGGTGGATGTGTTGGCGGTGGAACCGGGCCTGCAGGTGGACCTGCGCTACGCCACGAAGAACAACTTCATGGGCATGCAGTTCTATGGGGTGGCCAAGGCCATGCTGCAACGACCGGCTGCCAGGGCCCTGGGGCGGGTGCATCGTCGTTTGCAGGAAGAACACAACCTGGGACTCATTGTCTACGACGCCTATAGACCCTGGCAGGTGACGAAGATGTTCTGGGATGCGACGCCGCCTGCACTGCGCGCCTATGTGGCCAACCCGGCGACGGGTTCCAGCCACAACCGGGGCTGTGCGGTGGATCTGGGCTTGATGGATCTGGCCACGGGGGAGGTGGTGGAGATGGTGAGTGGCTTTGACGAGTTCACGCCGAGAGCGCATGTGGGTTATCCGGGTACTACGTCCTTGCAACGTTGGCATCGCCGCCTGTTGCGGAAGGTTACGCAAGATGCCGGGTTTGAGGTCTACCGCTTTGAGTGGTGGCACTTCAACTTCAAGACCTGGCGGGGCTACCCGCTGTTGGATCAGCCGATCCACTAAGGGTCAAAGCGAAAGGCTCCGGCAATAGGCAGGGGCCTGCTTTTCCGCAGAAGCCTGTTCCGAAGGCAGTGTTGTACTCAGTTTCCCCCTGTTCGGCAGGCTTTCCTGCTGCCGCCGGTTCCAGGGTTCCTTGCTATGGCGGATAATCGCTTAATGAGGATTTGCATTTCCATGTAGCAGATTCCTTCGTTCAAGCAAAAAGCAGGTGAGATGACACATTCCGAAGTCGACCATGCCTTCCTCGAGTACCAAAAGACCGGGGAATCCGATGCCCTTGCTGCAGTCTTTGATGCAACAGCACCCAAGCTGTTGCGGGTGGCAGCCCACATTGCCCGGGACACCAGCGAAGCAGAAGATCTGGTGCAGGCCACCTTCCTGAATGCCATCAAGCACTGTAAGGAATTCGACCCTGCCAAGGGCAGTGTTAAATCCTGGCTGCAGGGCATCCTGAACAATGTGTCCCTGATGCATCGCCGTTTGGGTGGGCGTGCGGTGGACCCGGACTTGTTGGCGAAGAACAAGCAGTACGGTCCACGGGAAGCAGCAGAAGCGGCAGAGTTAAGCCAGGCGGTACACGATGCCATCGATGCCCTACCTGCTCCCTACCAGCCCGTGCTGAACCTACACCTGCGGCACCAGCTTTCCCCCGGTGACATTGCCATGAGTTTGCGCAGGCCAGCTGGTACGGTCCGTACTCAGTTGGTACGTGGACTGGCCATGCTTCGCCAAGCCCTACCGGCCAGCTTCATTGCTGGAGGGATTGCCTTGACGGTTCCGGCGCATGGCCTGGCCGCCATGCGTGAAGTCGTGCTGGTCAAGGCAGCCGCCGCAAAGGCAGCGTCCTTTTCCGCTCTCGGCCTTGGCAAACTAACCCTGTGGACCGCTGCTGGAACTCTAACAGCAGCCGCCCTGGCGGTGACCTTGATGGCCCCCGATATGGGGCAAGTGACCTTTGATGAACTTTCCCCCAAGGCTACGGCGTCAGTCGTGGCTTCAAAGGAATCCGTGGATTCTCCAGCGATCGCCACCTTGGCACTGCAAGCGAATCCTTTCCCTCCGTCATCGCAACAGGTGTTGGTGACGTTTTCTTCCCCTGCTCTACATGCGCCGGGAGGCGCTAACTCAATGAAAAATCAAATTACTTCCCCTTCCTTCTCAACCCCCAAGCGCCTTGCCAGTGCCAGTGTAAGTGTAAGCCTGCTGCTGGGGGCCTTTTTCGTGCTCCCGAACCTGGGCCAGAGCCAGAGCGTGGTGTATTACTACACTGGCGAGAACGGGGGTCCAAATTTTGGTGACAGCCGGGGCGAGGCCGTGGCCAATGTCGGCGATGTGGACTTGGATGGCTACGAAGACATCGCCTCCTCTGCGACGCTGGTTAATGCGGATCCCGACGGCACTCCGGGCACCGGCGACGAGATCAATTACGCTGGTCGTGTGTATGTGCTTTCCGGCAAGGACGGCACCACGTTATATGCCTGGGATGGGTCTGCAATGTTCCGGTCGCCTGATATAGACGCCGCCGGCGATGTGGACTCGGATGCCTACCCCGACATATTGGTCAGTATTCATAGAGACGCCACGGTCGATGTTTATTCCGGTGTCGATGGCAGCGTGATCCATAACCTCGTGGGCCCGGCGCTGTCAGAGTTTGGCTACTACTCGACAGGCGCCGGCCATCTGAACTTGGATGCCTACCCCGACATCATGGTCAGTGGGTATAGATATACAATGGATCCCGACGGCACTCCGGGCACCGGCGACGAGCTCAGTGGGGCTGGTAAAGTGTGGGCGATTTCCGGCAAGGACGGCACGACGCTGTGGACCAGAGATGGCGGGCAGGGTAGCGTTAGTTTTGGTTTCTCCATGGACGCCGTCAGCGATTTAACTTTAGATGGCATCCCGGACGTTGTGGTCGGTGCAACTGGCCAGCCTGCAGATCCCGACGGCACTCCGGGCACCGGCGACGAGCTCAGTTCCGCTGGCCGGGTCTATATTCTTTCCGGCAAGGACGGCACGACAGTGTGAACCAGAGATGGCGAGTCGGGGGGTGGCCAGACGGGTCATTCCGTGAGCGGCATCGGCGATGTGAACGGTGATGGCGTCCTCGACATCGCTACCAGTGAGGCTCAATGGAATCACCCTCTCGGTCCCGACGGCACCGCAGGCACTGGCGACGAGACTAACTGGGGTCGTGTGCATGTGTATTCCGGCAAGGACGGCACAACGTTTCATACCATCGAGGGCACCGACAATTTTAGCCGGTTGGGTGGGTGGGGTGCCCTGAGCAGCGCCGGCGGCGTCGGCGGCGATATGAACGGTGATGGCTATGCCGACTTCGTGGTCGGTTCGTACGGCTATGATTTGGACCCCGACGGCACTCCAGGCAGCGGCGACGAGCTCGGTTGGGCTGGCCGGGCCTACGTGTTCTCCGGCGCCATGATGCCGCTGACGGCGGACACGCACCTACTGTCCCTGAGCGTGGCCAATTCCCAGACCATGACCATCGATGCGGGTGTGGCCAATGCTGGTAAGAACTACTGGCTGTTCACCGGCTTTGCTGCCAGTGGCGATACCCCCGGTGTCGTCATGGCTCCTGGTGTGGTGATCCCCCTGAACCAGCCGGATCCTTTGACCAGCTTTGTCATTGGACTCACCCAGCTGGGTGGTGGCGCTCCCACCTTTGCAGGTTGGAAGAGCACCCTGGATATTGCTGGCAAGGCGACGCCTTCCCTGAACACCTTTGGCCCAACGCCGGCGCCTTTGGGTGTAACTTTGCACCATGCCGCCCTGGTCTACACCTCGGATGGCTTCGGTGTTGGTTGTGACACCTTCCAGTTGGCCACCAACTGGGTGCCGATGACGACCACTCCATAAGGAAAGCAAGAACAAGCCGGGGCACTGTCTCGGCTCACGCAAGGACCAGGACTTACAGCAATGGGGTTCTGGTCCTTGCCTCCTTTTTGTGCTGGACACAAGACCTGCGTCCAAATACCGCCCCAAGCTCTCCTAACAAGACCCCTGATCAATCATGCAAGCACTTCAGTTCCTACCTGGCCTTCTGATCCTTCTAGCACCCTTTACGGAAACTCTGTTGGCGCAGGGCGATGGCCAGCAAAGTTCTGAACTGCAAGCTCCTTATCAGGTGCTATGTGGTGAGCAGCCCTTGGATGTGGGGGATGACATGGGCTACGCCACACCGTTTATGGCGGACATGGACGGCGATGGCTTACGGGACCTGCTGGTGGGCGTCTTTGGCAAGGGGATGAAGAAGAAGGGTGACCTTGCGGCAACCCTGCGCGTCTATAAGAACCTGGGTAAGAAGGGTGAACCCAAGTTTGCGAGCTTTGAGTACTTTCAGGCCGGCGGTACTCAGGCTGCGGTGCCTGGGGGTTGATGCATTGGTTTTGGTCCACAGTTGGTGGACCTGGATGGTGATGGGCACAAGGACATGCTCTCTGGCTCTTTTCGGCCCGGCGACCTGTACCTCTTTGCTGGCAACGGTGATCGCAGTTTCAAGGCAGGTCAGATCCTCAAGGACAAGGAGGGCAAGCCTCTCAACGTAGGTGAGGCTTCCGCCGTATTTGCCGCCGACTGGGATCAAGACGGTGACCTGGATTTGCTGGTAGGCAACTTCAAGGGGGAGCTGTACTGGATTGCCAATCAGAGCCAGACCAAGGTGCCTGTCTTTTTCAGCCCAGAGCCGGTTGCAATTGAGGGCGAACCCTTGCTGGTGGATCAGAAAGCTGCGCCCTGTGTGGTGGATTGGGACGGCGATGGTCATCTGGATATGTTGTCAGGTGATAGCGAGGGAAAGGTTACCCTGTTTCGCAACCTGGCCGGTAAAGGCCTGCCGCGCCTGGCCCCTGGCCGGGTACTCGTAGCCAAGGGCAAGTATCGCAGCCCAGGGGACCACCGCGGTACCTATAGCAAGCTCTGCGTTACGGACTGGAATGAGGATGGGAGCTTGGATCTGCTGCTAGGGGACTTTAGCTCCTGCATTGGCGAAGAACCGAAGATGACGGAGACCCAGCGTGCCGAGCGGGATGCGGTAAAGATGGTCCGCCAGGAGATCCAAAAGAAGCTTGCAGTCATCCGCCAGAAAGAACGGCAGGAGTTCAAGCAAGAGCATGGCATCCCAGAGGGTCAGAAGCTCAGCAAACAGCAGTTCCTGGAATTGTATCTAAGGAGCCGTACGCTGATGGAGAACAATGAGGAGTACCAGTCACTGCAAAAGGAAAGCCAAGCCCGCTGGGAAATTCTCAAAGGGTACCGGGCGCCCAGCATTTACCATGGCTATGTCTGGGTTTACCTGCGATCACCTGCGGCTGCGGAGGTCATGGAAGCCGACGCCCAGCGTTCCCAGCAGTAAGGTCGAAGGGATGCCTGGCTTTGCAGTTTTATGGACTGAGCTGTTCGGTAAAGTCGGTAAGGGGGGCAGGTCGTGCTTGTAGCTGGCAGTGGGCGGGCTGCAGGGATCAGAGTTCCGTTGTGGAGTTCTGCTCCCTGAGTCTTTTCTGCTGTCACTTTGGATCAGCCGATTTGTCCCAGAAGTTCTTTATTGACCTCCGGTTTCAGGCCGGGTCTACGCGGTAGTGGGTGAACCGCTTACTACCTGCGAGACCCAAATGAAGAAGTTTGCTGCCCGGACCCTATGCCTGACCCTTTGCCTGCTGGCCTTGGGCCTGCTTGCCCCCGACTCCCCTGCTGTCGAAAATGGGTCGAGTCCCAGGCCTGGCGCTGGCTTCCCCGTGCCACCGGGCCTAGACCCCAGCAAGCCCAAGCTGGATCCGCATTCAGCGGCCGTTTTTCCCCGAATCCGCCCGCAGCACCCTGGGACGGATTGCTTTGTGCCCGGAGGGCTTGGATGATCCATCCCACCATGTCACTGCGACAGATCCTCAATGATGTCCGCCAGGGTGATCAGGTGGCCAGCCAGGCCCTGATGGAGACCTTCTACCCCAAGGTCAGGCAGATGGTGCATCAGCAACTGCAGCAGGATTTCCGCAAGCACCACCGCTGGATCCTGCCCCTGTTCAGCACTGGCGACATCGTCCAGGATGTCTTCGTTGCCGTGGTCAAGGGCTTGGATGGTTTCCAGGGCGAAGATGAAACCGCCTTGCTGCAGTACCTCTCCGCCATGGTGAAGCATCGCCTGCTGGACGCCCTGCGCTACCACGAAGCGGCGCGGCGGGATGTGCGCAAGCGGGTGCCCGAACCTACCCAGGGCATGGCAGCAGTGGCGCCGGCCATGCGGGATGCCACGCCTTCCCTGGCTGCATCCCTGGGCGAACAGTGGGGCATCTATCTGGAAGTGTTGCAGGAACTGCCGGAAAAGCAGCAACGCTTGATCCAGATGCGACTGCAGGATGAAGAGCCCTTTGCCGAGATTGCCGAGAAATTGGGCCATGCCTCCGCCGATGCGGCACGCAAGGCCTTCCAATCCGCTCAGGCCCGTCTCCTGGTCCGCCTGCGAGCCCGTGGTTTGCACACTGGAGATGGAGCATGAAATCCTTCCCTGAATCCGCCGCTGAATCCTCCGTACCAGAAGAAGAACTCCTGGTGGGTTACGTAGAAGTCGCCCTGGCCCAGCAAGATGCAGGCGAAGCCCTGGACCTGGCCAAGATCTGTGCCGCGCATCCAAAATTGCAGGCGGCGGTGGCGGAGGCCTTGGGTCTGCAGGTCCAGTTTCCCGCTCCGGATGTTGTCCGAGATCCTTTGTTGGGTCAGTTGTTGGCGGAGCGTTACCAGTTGGAGAAGTGCATCGGCATGGGCGCCATGGGTGCGGTGTATCGAGCTCAGGATCTGCGACTGCAGCGCTCGGTTGCCGTCAAGGTGTTGCAGCCGGGCTTGTTTCCCAACAAGGAGCGAGAGCAACGTTTTCATCGGGAAGCGCAGGTCCTGGCATCCTTGCAGCATCCCCACGTGGTACCAGTACATGATCAAGGCGAGTCGCCAGATGGACTGATGTTCCTGGTCATGGATCTGTTGGATGGCTTGCCCTGGTCCAGCATCCTGCAGCATGCTCAGGAACGTTGTCGCAGCAAAGGCTGGGCCGCCACTTTCCTACAGGGGCAATGGGTCACTGAGGAGCTGGGGATCCAGATCAGTGAAGAGAGTTTCCTGCGCCAATTGGCGCGGTGGGGGCTGCAGCTGAGTGAGGGCTTGCAAGCGGCGCATGCTCTGCAGATCTTGCATCGGGACGTCAAGCCATCCAATGTGTTCATCCTCCCCGATGGTCGCGCCATCCTGTTGGACTTTGGCATTGCGCTGCGGGAAGGCGATGCTTCCCTTACGGCTGCTGGTAGTAGCTTGGGCACGCCATGGTACATGGCACCGGAACAGGCGCAGAGCGCTGTGCCGGTGGATGCAAGGGTGGATGTGTATGGCCTGGGAGCCAGCCTTTATCATCTTTCTTGCCTGCGACCACCGGTGGAGGGTGAGTTTGCCCAGGTGTTGGCGCGCCTGCCGGAAGATCCACCGGCGCCCAGATCCCTCAATAATTGGCTGCCGCAAGACCTGGCTGCCATCATCGAGAAGGCCACTGAGCGTCGGCCGCAGCATCGCTACGCTGACATGTCGGCAATGCATGCGGATCTGTTGGCCTTCCTGCAGCATGCGCCGGTACAGGCGCGCCCCGTTGGTGGCATGGAACGGCGTTGGCGTAAGGTGCAACGTCGCCCGGCGCCGGCCTTGGCTCTCCTCTGTCTGGCCTTGCTGTTGGTCTTGCTGCCCTTGGGCTATTGGTTGTGGCAAAGGCAAGCGGCGGATGAGTATGCGGCACTGGTGGCAACGGTGCCGGCTCTGCTGAGTCTGGAGGGTTATCCGGAGAAGCGATTGCTGCAGGATCTGGATGAACGGCAAGGAGCCATTGCCCTTTTGGATCGCTTGTTGGTCCTGCAGCCTGAGGATGTGGCCAGTCGTCTGCTGCGGGCGGCGCTGTACTTGGACCATGGTGAGCGGGATCGGGCCGCCCAGGATCTGGCTGCTTTGCAAAGTACTCAGCCCAGTCCCTATATGCAGGCGGTTGCCTCGGCCTATAGCCAGGCCGACGACAGTCGGCGGGGGGCGGCTGCGGTGAGTTTGCAAGAACTGCCGGAGCCGCAGTCCGCGGTGGATTGTTTTGTGGCGGGCTTCCATCTGTTGCGCGCTCGGCGCGACTACCAAAAGAGTCTGGCCTTGTTCGATGCGGCGGCGGCGGATTATCTGCCGGCACGAGATCTGCGGCAACTCAACTACCTGGTGTTGGCGGATCAGAGCAAGGAACGGCAGCAGCGGCGGCAGTATGCGCGCAAGGCCTATGAAGAGGCCCTGTTCCTGGAAGGAGTCTATGGTCGGCCGACGGCGCGCACCCGGCATACTGTTGGCGCAGCCTTGCTTCTCTTGCAGGAATACCAGGCCGCGGTGCCGGCCCTGGAGATGGCCATCGAACTGCGGGCCGGGCGGCATGGACCACTGCAGAACCTGGGCATTGCCTACCGTCGTCTGGGGCGTTTGCAGGAAGCCAAAGAGGTACTGCTGCAGGCCCACGCCCTGCGTCCCTGGCTTTGGAACACCATCTACACCACCGCCCAGGTGTCTTGTGATCTGGGGGATTTCGACACCGCCCTGCGCCTTGCCATGCAGGTTCCAGACCAAGGTGCAATGGGCGAGGCCTGGCGCAAGCCCTACCTGATTGGTCGCGTGCACACCGAACGGAGTTTGTGGCAGCTGAGCCAGGGGCAGCTGGCAGCCAGCAAAGAAGCCGCTGGCCTGGCCTTGTCCGCCTATCAAGAGTCAGCAAAACATGGCGGCAAGTCCGGCCGCCTGCGGGTGGAGACTGGCCTGGTGCAGGCTCTGTTGGCCGCCGACGACCACGCGGCCTTGGCAAGCTTCCTGCCCCTTCTGGCCACGGATCCGCGCAACCCCCAGGGCATTCGCACCCTGGCAGCCTTGTTGCCCGACGACGGCCTGGGCGGCGATGAGCTAGCATTATTGCAAGAGTACCTACAGCTGTTGGCTGAAGACCTTGCTCCTGGAGACCCGCAACCAAAAGCCCCGCAACACAAAGACCCGCAACACAAAGACCCACAAGCAAAAGACCAGCAAGGAAAATAGCACCATGATCATGTTCAGCCTTTTAGTCAGTGCCAGCTTGGCCAGTGCCAGCTTGGCGCTGCCGCAGTCGGAAGGTCCCCTGGCCACCACTCCCCATGCCTTCTCCGTGTCCACCGGTACCAAGAGCGTTGCTACGGTGTTGGATGAGAGTGAGATCTATTTCAAGGAGGAGGGTTGGACTAGTTTGTCGCCGGTGCTCTATACGCCGCGGCCAGCGTTTCCCGACTTTCGCATCAGCAGCATCATGGTGGGAGCTACTGCACCGCTGCCGGATGTGGATGCCATGTCCATCGGCATGGACTGGATCTTGTCCGACAACCTGGGGCGTTCGGTGGTGCCGGACAATTCCTGGGGAGCTCTTTCCTTTGCCGTGACCCCGGGCACTACGGGGAGCCTCCTGCCCATCTCGCTGGAGTCTACTGCTGCAGACGGTGCTTCAGCGGATCTATTCGTCTATGGCCTGCCGGGCAGTGTGTTGCCACCCCTGTGGGTGGATGCGGTGACCCTGGCGATGAACAGCGATGAGATCAACATTGGTGAGGTTGGCAATGCGGACAACATTGATGCCCACGACATCTTCATGGCGGCCTACCGGCAGGATCCGGCTTTTGCCGCCGTGTTGCCGCCGGCTCCCCGGGTCTACTTTTCCGTGAGCACGGCTACTCTTGGCCGGGTTCCGGCTGCCTGGTGGGCAACTCCGGCGGGAGGCGCCGTCGTCGCCAGTGGAGCTGTCGTCTTCATTTGCCAGTGGCTGCCTGGTACGGCGACTTGGACTGAGCCGCGGGCAGCGGTTGGGGCGCTGACCCTGGGGCTGGATGTGGGGGATGATGTGGATGCCCTGGCAGTGGACGAAGTGAACTTGAAGTTCCTGTTCAGTACCAACAAGGCTTCTGTGGATCCCATCCGCATTGCCATCCTGGGAGGGCCTACAGGGATATCCATCTTTGACTACAGCCTCAGCGATGGCACCAAGGTCTCCACTCGCCTGGGGCTCACCGGTATTGGCGATGATATCGATGCCATCTGCGCCTTGGATCCTGGCCATGGTCCAGCGCAGCAGTTCATGCCGGCGGTGCTGGGCAATTCAGATCCAAATGTTCCGCCGGTGCTGCCGGCCCAAGCCAAGGTGACTGCGGCGGTGCATCGTTTCTTCCAAGGCGGCAATGACTGGGTGGATGCCTGGGTGGTGGGTTGGCCTTCAGCCATGGGGCCGCAGCCAGGGGCGGCGGCAGTGAGTGTCAGCATTCCCACCAATCCGCTGATCCCCTTGACCTTCCTGGGTCTGTTCCAGCGCAACCCAGCCAATCCGGTGCAGGGTGACCCGCAGCACATCCAGATCCAGATCCCGCCGGCAGCCACTCTCATTGGCACGCCGGTGCTGTTCCACTGGCTGATGGCCGACGGCTTTGGTCAGGACCTGCCCTACCCGGTGCAGATCATCATCTAGATCGGGCTACTGGGTTACTGGGTTACTGGGCTACTGAATCGCCGCGCGGATGGCGTCCAGGGTTGGGTCCTTGGCGGTGCCCAAGCCCTTTTGCTGAAAGGCCACCTCACCCTGGGGGTTGAGGATGGAGATGATGCTGGAGTGGGCAAAGTCCCCAGTTGGGGATCGTTTGTAGTTGACGCCCAGGACCGCTGCCAATTCGCGCACCGCCGTTGCGTCACTGCGTAGCAGGGTCCAGCGTGTGGGGGAGAGACCGTTTCGCTGGGCGTAGTCCTTCAGCACTTCCGGGCTGTCCCGGTCCGGATCCATGGAAACCAACAAGAAGTGCGCATCCTGCTCCTGCAAACTCTGCTCCAGATTCTTCAAGTCAGCCAGGATCAGCGGGCAGGCATATTCGCAGTGGGTGAAGATCATGGCCAAGGCATACACCTTGCCGCGCAGGGCTGGCAACTGCAGTGACTCTCCGTCCTGGTTGGTCCAGGTGGTGGTGAGTTGATAGAGGGAAGTTTCCGGCAGGGGGCTGCTGGCCAATTCTTCGCTGCAGCACTCTGGCACTGCGGTTTCCTGTTTCTGGCAACTGGCTAGCAGGCCGAGCAGCAACAGGCTGCTGAGTAGAAGTTGAGGGAGTAAGCTGCGATGGTTCTTCATGGTAGAGGATCTATTCTTGCTCTGCACTGGTAGCGCAGCGGAAGCCCAGGTTTTGGATGGTGTAGGAAGCTTGCAGGCTACTGCGGAAGCCGAAGCGCATGAAGGCGGCGTAGTCGCTGGGGTCTGCGGCTCCCACTGAACCGCTGCCGCAGAACAATTGTCGATCCAGGCCGCTGTCGCCCCGAGATTCGCCGGTAACCAGGGCGGAGTTGAAGTCCTCCAGCCATTCCCAGATCAGGCCGTGCATGTCGTAGACCCCCCAGGAATTGCATTGCTTGCTCTTCACTGCTGCCGGAATGGTCGGAGTTGGTTCAGCATACCAGTCCAGGATACGTTGATCGGATTCCTGGTCCGCTCCGCTGGTGGCTGCATATTCCCATTGGGCCAGGGTGGGCAGGCGGCGACCTATCCATTCGGCATAGGCACGGGCAGCAAACCAGGAGACATGGGTGACCGGGGACTGATCTGTATCCTGCGGGATCTGCAGGTCAGAAAGCCAGTGCTTCAGGTAATTGGGCTCGGCGAACAGGCCCTTGATCTGAGAGCGTCGCCACTGTGGTTGAGCCTTGACGAATGCCAGGAATTGGGCATTGGTGACTGCATGGCTTTCCAGATGGAAAGCCGCCACCGGCACTTCCTTGTCGTCATCCTTGCCCGGAAACAAGGGACGCCAGATGCCGGCGGCAATGAGCCGCAGCGGCGTGCGAATGGGTTGGGCCGGCAGCGCTTGTACCCCGTCCTCTTGCTGTGCCGGCGTTGGTTCTTGGGTTGGCTCGGAGTTTCGTCCGCAGCCCGCTACAAAAACCAGAGTCGTCAGCAAGAGAACAGGGTATCGCATCATTTACCGTACTGCCTTATTTACCGGAGTGCCTTCACCTCTTCCGAGGTGACTTCGCCGCCGTCGTTACCCCAGGAGTTGAGCACATAGGTTATGACATTGGCGGCATCGTCGTCGGTGATCTGAACTGCCGGCATGATACCGTTGTAGTCCTTGCCATTGACGGTGATTTTTCCTTGTACGCCGTGCAGGATGCCCTTGACGGCGCGATCCTTGTCTGCCAGCAGGTAGTCAGACTTGGCCAGGGGCGGGAAGGCCCCAGGCACGCCCTGACCGTTGGGCTGGTGGCAGGCGAAGCAGATCTGGTTATAGATGCGCTTGCCCATGGAGATGCGCTGGGCCTTGCTACGCTTGGTTGGCACTGCTTCCTTGGCGACGCCAGGGATGCTTTGAATGGCAGAGCCTTCAGGCCGGTAGACGCGGTCGTCTTCCTTGCCGGAATAGATCGCCTTGTCTTCTTCACCTACCACCTTGAGCATGCCCAAGGCACCCTTGTTGAAGGTGCGGAAGATGGAGTGGTCGACGATGATGAAGGTGCCGGGCACATCCACCTTGAACTCGACGATGGTTGCGCCGCCGGCGGGTACCAGGGTGGTCTGCACGTTCTTGTTGGCGATCGAACCGGCTTCCGTATAGACCAGGTCAAAGATCTCGCCGATGACGTGGAAGGAGGACACCAGGTTTGGCCCACCGTTACCCACATACAGGCGCACGGTTTCGCCAACTTCGGCTGTGATGGCATTGTCGCCCACCAAAGCGCCGACTGAGCCGTTGAACAGCACGTAGTCTGGGTTTTCTTCCAGGGCCTTTTCCATGTCGAAGGCTTGCAGGCCTTCATCGCCATACTTGCCGGCAGTGTAGAAATCGCCCTGCATCACATAGTATTCTCGATCTACCTTGGGCAGGCCTTCTTCCGGCTCCACCAGGATCAAGCCATACATGCCATTGGCGATGTGCATACCAACGGGTGCGGTGGCGCAGTGGTAGACAAAGAGGCCTGGATTCAAGGCGGTGAAGGTGAATTGGGAGGTATGGCCCGGGGCAGTGAAGGATGACGCAGCACCACCGCCAGCGCCGGTTACGGCGTGCAGGTCGATGTTGTGAGGCATCTTGCTGGATGGGTGGTTATGCAGGTTGAAGACCACCTGGTCATGGACCCGGATGCGGATGAAGCTGCCGGGCACCGAGCCGCCGAAAGTCCAGAAGGTGTAGTCCACACCGTCCGCAATGCGCATGACCTCTTCCTTGACCTCCAGGTTGACGGTCACTTTGGCCGGGGTTCGGCGGGTGATGGGTGGCGGCACCTGTGGGGCGGCGGTGAGCACCGCTTCCTCTTCGCCGACGATTTCCTTGCTGTAGCTGGCTTTTTCAGCCTTGCTGTCGGATTTGGCGTCAGCTCGCTGGTTGCAGGCTGACAAGATTATGGGAAGCGTAGCCAGACTGGCTACGGTGACGACGAGCCCGGCGAGGGCGACCGGTTTGCTGTTCATTGGTTCTCCTTGAATGCTTTGAATGCTCCGAACTAAGGGACTTACGGCGTTAAAATAGACCTTTGGGTCTATTATGAAAGGACAGGGGTAGCGAGGACTTTCAAGCAGCAAAGAAAAATTTCGCAGCAAGCGTACGTGTACGTCAGTGTGGCGCTGAAATTCTGGCCACTTCTCCGACATTTCCGGTGCAGGTATGTCGATGGGTCACGACCACTTTGTCCTGCAGCCCCTGGAAAACCTGAGGCGGGAACACAGCCTCATTGAGGCCGTTCTGGAGGTCATGGATTGCGAAGCCAGCCGTTTGGTTGCTGGTCTTGGCGTACGCGCCAATATTTGGGCCATGCTGAGGGATTTCATGGAGGAATTTGGCAACGGCTGCCATTGTCGCAAGGAGGAGGAGGTTCTGGTTCCCACGCTCTTGCAGTTGGGGATGCCCAGCGATCGGGGGCCGGTGCAGATCATTCAACACGATCATGTGGAGCAACGGGCTTTGGAGCAGCGCCTGCATCAGGCCATTGACAGCGCCGACACCGATGAAATCGTCAATGCCTCTCGCTCCTTCGCCCATCTGCAACGGCGTCATCTACGCTGGGAAGAAGATGGGGTGTTTCGTCTGGTGCAATCCCTGCTCAGTCCTGAACGGGCAAAGGACATGGCTGAGGAATTGCTGGCCTTTGATTTGCGGGTCCTGGGGGCGAAATCGCCGGGCAAGCATGCGGACATAGCCTTGCAGCTGGCTGAGCTGGCGGGGGCCGAGGAAGGCTTTTGTCGTTTCTGGCCAAAGCTCGATTAGCCAAAATGAGAGCGCGTCCCAACCTGCCTTGCCAAGGCCGATACGGCAGCAGGGGGCGGTGAACCAGATTTTGGCTCCTTATCGGGTTGGCGGAAGCTTCCGATACAGGCGGCATGCAAGGCAATCATGCAGCAATTGGCTTTGGCTTGTGCCTGGTCGTGTTCGGCTGTGGCAGCTCAAGCAGTGGCAGTGGTGACGGTGTCCGCCCAGGCAATTCAGCGTCATTTACTCTCTCTCTGCAGCATTCAGCTTTGGCCATTTCTCCTGGCAGCCAGGGGCGCAGCCGGGTGGAGTTGGCGGTGGATGGCAGCTTGGCGGCGCCAGTGCTCTTGACCTGGGATACGCAGGCTGGGTTGACTGTTGATTTCAGCCCCAGCTCATTGAGCAGTGGTAGCAGCAACTTGACATTGAATGTGGCTGGAACTGCGGCTCCTGGTATCCGGACAGTCCTGCTTAGAGGGTCCGGCAATGGCGAAACGGTGCTGCTGCCGCTGACCCTCTACATCTTGCCGCAGGCTGCATCTTCAGGACTGACTTTGCAGGTCCCCCTGGCCATGTCAGTTCGGCAAGGCGGTAGCACTGCCAGCCAAGTGCAGCTGCAACGGGATCCAGGCGTTGTCGGGAATGTCAGTTTGTCCCTGGATAACCCTCCTGCTGGCATTACTGGCAGCTTCAGTGTCAACCCTCTTGGTCAGGCGCAAAGCCTGCTCATGCTGCAGGTAGCAAACTCAGTGGCGGTGGGCTTTCACCCGGTGACCCTGCGCGCTGCCCAGGGGAGTCATCTGGCCAGCGTCTCCATTCTGTTGCAAGTGGTGGAAGCAGCAGAGCCGGTGAACTTCTGGTTGAATCGGATGGAACTGGCGCAGAGTTTCTTTGCCAAAGACCCTGGATTGGTTGCGGGGAAATCAGCCTTGCTGCGAGCCCATGTTCTGGCAGACCAAAGCATTCCCAGTCCTGTTGTGCAGTTGACCGCTTCGGTGGGGGCCACAGTGTTGGGAAGCCTGCAGCTCCAAGGACCAGCTTCTTTGTCTCCTGCTGAGGTGCCCGACTCTCTGGGTATGAGTTTTACGGCGACCTTGCCAGGGAGTTGGGTCCAACCCGGCCTGCGCTTGCAGCTGGATGTGGATCCGCTGCAGGTCATGGCGGATCGATTACGTGCTGATAACAGCTTGACCGTTAACCCGACAGTGGGGGCGGGCAATGAAATCAGCTTGGTCTTGGTGCCTCTGGTTTTGGCGGGTCGCACCGGCAGTCCATTGGATTATACCAGCGCCATGCTGGATCATTGGCCACTCAAGAATCTGCAGGTCAGTGTCCGGGCGGCACACACCGTCTCCTCAGTGGCATCGGTGCAGGCCAGTGGCGATGGTTGGAGTTCAGTGCTGAATGAATTGGCCAGCCTGCGCTCCTCCGACGGCAGCAATGCCTACTACTTTGGTGTCCTGGATGCGGGCTACAACAGCGGCGTTGCTGGAATGGGTTTTGTGGGCGCGCCGGTGGCCATCGGTTGGGATCGAAGTGTGGGGGTCATGCTGCACGAACTGGGCCATAATTTTGGACTCAGTCATGCCCCCTGCGGCAACCCTTCCGGTCCGGACAGCAATTATCCCTACACGGGAGCCACTTGTGGCACTTGGGGTTATCGCCAGTCCACTGGTGAACTGCAGTCGCCCAACGGTTTGCGAGATCTGATGAGTTACTGCGGCCCGGATTGGATTTCGGATTACAACTTCAAGAAGGTGCAGAATCGATTGTCGGGGTCACTCTTGCTTGCGCAGGCCGTGGTTGCCTCGGCAGAAGAACCATTGTTGAAGATTTCTGGCTGCCGGCGCGCTGACGGCAGCCTGCGCTTGGATCCTGTTCTGCGGCAATTGGGTGTTTCCCCCCAGGCGGCAAGCGGTGAGCTAATGCTCTATATGGACTGTGTCTCTGGGCCACGCTATCACCCGTTCCAAGTTGCGGCCATTGGTTGTAACGACGATTCCGGTGATCAGTTCTTCCATCTCACGGTGCCGGACCCGGGTGATCTGCGGGCCTTGGAAATTCGCCAAGGCAGCAAGGTTCTGCTGCGAGAGAAAGTGCGAGTCGATGGTCCTGCCCATGCTTTGCAGTGGTCTGAAAGGCAGGGGCAGTTGATTTTGCAATGGGACCAGGATGCCTATGCCAGTTTGACCGTGGTGCATGACGGGGCTCAGCGGCGGACTCTGGGATTGCGGTTGTCAGGTGGGCAGGCCTCCTTGCCCATCGCGGATCTGCCTGTTGGTGGTAGCTATGAATTCTGCTTTGCCCAGGGTGTGGACGGTCTGTGCATCAGAATGGCTCGCTAGAGGCGCGGTCGAAAACTGAGGTTCGGACTGCGGTTGACCCCGTCGCGCCTCTAGTGGACTAAGCCTGCGTCACTTCTTCATAGGCCTGCCGTACCCTCTGCACGTAGTGCAAGAGCTTGGGCAGAGCATCCATGGTTAGTGCCTGCGGGCCATCACAAAGGGCCAGCTGGGGTGCGGGGTGAAAATCCACCAGCACCATGGAAGCGCCGGCGATGATACCTTGGCCGGTGGCGTGGAAGACTTCCGGCAAGTCATCGGGAGCCAGGCGCTGCCGACCGACAGAGTGGGAGGGGTCGATGCACACCGGCAGGCGGGTCTGGCCCCGTAGCACTGGCACATGGGCAAAATCCACCAGGTTGCGGTGCGGATCACCCAAGTGGGTTTTGACCCCGCGCAGGCAGAAGATGATGTTGGGTGTGCCCTCTGCAGCAACGTACTCGCAGGCGTTGAGGGATTCTTCCAGGGTGATGCCCATGCCGCGCTTGAACAGCACGGGCATTTCCTTTTGCTGGCCAACATGCTTGAGCAGTTCGAAATTCTGGGTGTTGCGGGTGCCGATCTGCAGCATGACGCCAGTGGGGTGGCCAGTACTTTGCAGGGCCGCGCGGATTTCATCGATATGGCGGGCGTCACAAACTTCCATGGCAACCACCTTGATGCCATGTCGACCGGCGGATTCGAAGACCCAGGGCAGGCAGTCCTTACCCAGGCCCTGAAAGTCATAGGGGCTGGTGCGAGGCTTGTAGGCACCCATGCGAGTGGTGGTGATGCCGTGCTTCTGCAGGGCTGCATGCATCATGTCCACATGTTCTATGGTGTCCACCGCACACAGGCCGGCGCAAACATGAACCAGGCTCTCATCAAAGGGCACGCCGTTGTAGGTGAACCCACTCTGGGTGTCGGCCTGACCGTGGCGGCCGATCAAGCGATACTTGTCCGAGACCCGGACCACACGACGTACCGAAGGTAGATCGCGGAAGGCATCTTCAGGCACCTTGCTGGTATTGCCCAACAGATGTACTTCCACAGCGGTGCTGGAACTGCCCTCGAAGGTGTAGACCTTGGGCTGGATGTCGGCAAAGCGTTCAGCGGTGGCGACTACAGTCTGTACCGCAGCCTTTGGCGCGTCAGATTTCAGGGTGATGATCATGGGGAGTGTTGGTTTGGTGGCGACGAGAGAATCGCAGGATGGCCTGGAAGATCTCCGTTATGGAAGATCCGTCAAGTCCCATTTCGCTGGCTATTTGGCTGCGGCTCTCCAACAAGGCTGATTCCCGGCGTGGATCCCGGATGCCATGTCCCACTTCGGCTTTGGCCTGGGCGGCCCGCAGCGAGACCTGAGCGCGGCGTGCCAGTAAGGTCAGCAAGTCACGATCGATGGCATCGATGACATCTCTGGCCTTGCGCAGGGAGGCGGGAGCTTTTTGCAAGCCCTCGATATGCAGGGCGCCACCTTCAGCATGGGCTTCTTCATCCTCTGGCATTGGTGCGCGCAAGGCCTGATCCACCGTGCTCAAAGCATCCAATAGCTTTTGCCTTGCTACCTCAGCATAGGGGTTGTGCCGGTGCAGACTGGCGAACAGGTGAGCAGCGTCTTCCTGCACCGCTTCAACGGTGCGGGCGATGGCCTGAGCGGATGGTGGCGCCAGGGGTGAATCCAGTTCGATGCCCGCATCCAAGAATCCCTTGGCCACGAAATAGGCCAAGGCGTGGGTTTGCGCCATGTGCTGGTCGTGGGTTTCCACGTCCTGGTGGATCACCTCACAGCCTAGTTCCTGGTACAGCAGAGTCGCCTGTTTGCAGGCTTGCGGATGCATGGCGTTGGGGCAGACCACCACCCGCAGCGGTTGTTCACCCATGGCCAGGCTGGTTGGGCCAAACAAGGGGTGGGTGGCAACCCAGGGGATCTGCTTGCCGCAAATCTCTTGCATGAGGGCGGCGGGGCCACTCTTCACCGAACCCACGTCCATGACCAATTGTTGGCTCTGCAGATGCGGGCGCACTTCCCGGAGGATGGCGCTGGTCTTGGCTACCGGGTTGGCCAGGATGATGATCTGGGCCCCTTGCACAGCTTGCACAAGGGATGCAGCGGCGATTTCACTTGCCAGGGTCTGGCTTGGGTCATAGGCGCGCAGTTTCGCGCCGGCCCCCTGCAGGCACTGGCCCAGGGCCTGGCCAAAGCGGCCATAGCCGATGATGGCGATCTGGAGATTGGCAAGCATGCAGGCAACTATCCCTGTTCAGGCTGCCCAGGTCGCCATTATTTTCATTCAACCTATACAATGCGCTCTGTCCTTGTCAGGAGGTTTGCATGAATCAAGCCCAGGCAGTGGAAGCGACCACTGCGCAATCTGCCCCAGCCAGGCCAGAAGCCTCCGGCTTTCCTGTGTCTTGGCTTGAGTACTTACATTGTCCCTACTGTGGTTCGGACCTTCATCTGGCCCAAGTCATTGGGCGCAGCAATGAGTATGTATTCGACGCCATTGTCCAATGTGATTGTTATCGATATCCGTTGCTGCATGGAATATTGGTCCTGCGCCAGGAGGGATTGGTTCGAACCGGCGATTTCGACGCTGCCGTGCAGCATCTACAGCGTGGCCATGCGCAGCAGGCCCTGAGCACTGCGGTGCATGCGGAGCCGGATGCGCCATGGGGGCGAAGCCTGCGTCGACTGGGGCGTTTGGGTGTTCCTCTGACCCGGCGATGGGCAGAGAAGCGCAAAGCCGCTCGCTTGTGTGCGACCCTGTTGGCAGAAAAGGGGGGGGTTGTAGATGTGGTGCATCGCCTCCGCCATTTCGCTTTTGCCGACTACTTGACCCAGCGCTACACCAATCCCAGTTTCGTGGCTGCGCTGCCTTTGTTGATGTTGTGCAAGAACCTGTTGCACTGGGGGGAAAAGCATCGGGTGCTGGACTTGGGCTGTGGCGCCGGTCATTCAAGCTTCCTGCTACAAGCCTTGTTCCCTGAATTGCAGGTTGTGGCTGTGGATCTGGACTTCACCAACTTGTACATGGCTCGCCGATACATGATGTCGAAAGGTGTTTGCCTATGCCTGGATGCGCAAGTCCCGCTGCCCTTCAATGATGACTTCTTTCAGGCAGTATTTTGCTTGGATGCCTTCCATTACATGAACTCCAAGCAGGCAGTGGTGAGCGAGCTGGATCGCTGTGTAGAGGATCATGGCCTGTGGCTGTTTCCCCACCTACACAATGCCTTGCAGGTGAATCCCACACCTGGAGTGCCACTGCGTCCCAGCGGCTACCAGGAGTTGTTCAAGATCAGAGAGGGGCGCATGTATAGCGAAGCGACTATTCTCAATGACTTCATGCGCGGGCAGATGCTGGACTTGAGCAAGACGTCTCATCAGGTGGATTTGCGGCAAGCCCATGCCTTGTCCTTTGTCGGCGGTGATCGTCCAGGCCTGTGGGGGGTGCATGAGGACCTGGGAGAAATTCTTCTGCAAGGCCAGTCGCCGTTGGCGATCAACCCCATATATAAGACCAAGGTCAGAGACGGAGCTGTTGAGCTGCACATGCAATGGCCCAACGGTTTGTTGGCTGGGGAATGCGCCGAGGCTGAGGAATATCTAGTCAAAGACTGCGCCGTTGACTTGCAGGCCTTACGGGAGGCTTTGGCGGGCGAATTGAACCCAAGCAACAAGTCGACGGTAAAGCAGATGCTTGAGGCTCTCGAGTTGGTGCGGCTGCCTCCTAGCTATGGCTTGTCGCAAGACAGGTGTCTGGCATAAGATCCTGGCCATGACGAAATTCAAAATGTTGGGATGCCTTGTACCCTTGGGCTTTGCCGCTTTGTTCAGTACAGCGCTGCTGTGTGCCCAGGACACTACGGCGGAGAAGACTTCTCCTCAGGAGATCACGGCCAGCAAGCCTTTCTTGTGGCGCATTGAAACCGTGCCGCCCAGCTACATGTTTGGCACCATCCACCTGCCGGACAAGCGGGTGACTACCCTGCCCGCTTCGGTGCAGGAGGCCTTGGATGCAGCGGATGCGGTCTTTACCGAGATTCCGCTGGAGGACAGCAATATGATGAAGGCGCAACAGCTGGTCATGCTACCGGGCAAGAAGAGCTTGCAGACGGAGTTGCCGGAGGAACTCTACGGCAGGTTGGAGACATTTTTGAAGAAGAAGGGCATGTCCATGTTTCTCTTCAACAAGATGAAGCCATGGAGCCTGGCCACCCTGCTTAGCATGTTGGACAAGATGGAAATGATGCAGAAAGAGGCCTTGGACAAAAAACTCTACCGCCTGGCGAAAACTGCAAAAAAGCGGGTCGGCGGTTTGGAGACGATCCAAGAACAGGTTGGGGTGTTTGACAGCCTGACTGCCGAACAACAAGTGATGTTCCTGTCAGTCAGTTTGGACATGGCGAAAGAAGCGGATGAGAAAGGGGAGGATCCTTTGGAGGAACTCTTGCTGATTTATCTCAAGGGCGATGCGGAAGATCTGATGGATGAGATGAATGACTACGACATGGGCAAGGATTCCCCAGAGTTGCAGAAGCTGGAGGACATCATCATCGAGCGCCTGCTCACCAACCGGAATCGCAACATGGCACACCGCATGGTGGCGATGATGCAGGAATCACCGGGCAGCAGTTTCTTCTTTGCCATCGGCGCAGCCCACTACCCCGGTGAGACTGGCCTGTTGCAGTTGTTGCGCAAGCGCGGCTATCGCATTACCCGTCTGGGTGCTGGTACAGGAGCTGGTGCCATCGAGCGGCAGGAAGCCATGCGGCAGCGGATGCGGGAGCTGGAAGAGGAGCAACGCAGGATCTCCGAGGAGCTGGGCCAGCTGAAGAAGGCTGGCTAGTCGAAGGATTTTCCCTGAGCAATGGTCGGGGCTATTGCTCAGGTGGGAGAGCCATGGTGTCTGGAATTATTCCGTGTCATGGGCGGAACATCGTGTTGGCGACTGAGGCGGTTGGGGTATTCGACCTGGCGTAGGTTTGCTCTGGTTTAGCTATGGGGAGCGAGTTGCCTCTAGGTGGGCGGGGTTTGCTAGACTTTTGCACCGCCACTCACCTTCCTTTTCCGGATCTCAGGCACCCATGAAGTACCGATTACTACGGCTTGTTTCTGCTTTCGCTGTATTTGTTGCTTTGCAGCTGACTCTTGCGGCGCAGGAACCGGCACCAGGTTTTCGTCTGTATTCACCGCTTAACAGTCCCGACACAGTTCTAGTTGACATCAACAACAACGTCGTGCACACCTGGCCCGGTGCGGGCATACGCGGCATTGGCATCTATTTGGAAAACGATGGCACGCTGACCCGGGGTGTGCATGCTGCAAATCGCCCCGTACAGCCTGGCGGAGCAAACGGCGGCATCCAGCGCATGGCCTTTGACGGCACCCTGCTCTGGGAATACAAGCACGCGAGTACCGAGGGTTGGAGCCATCACGATCTGGAGGTGTTGCCCAACGGCAATGTGATGTTCCAGGCATGGGACTTTCTGACCCGAGAAGAGGCACTTGCAGCTGGTCGTAATCCGGCCCTGCTTACGGCACCCAACTTCTGGCCGGATGCAATCTTTGAAGTCAAGCAGACCGGACCGACTACTGGCGAGGTTGTCTGGGAGTGGCACATGATGGACCACATTGTGCAGGACTTTGATGTCAGTAAGCCGAACTTTGGTAGCCCCGGTACCCACCCCGAATTGTTGAATATCAACTATCCCCCTGACGTTCTAACCAGTGCCACGAATGGGGAATGGAACCACACCAATTCCATCAACTATGATCCCATCAAAGATATCGTCATCCTGAGTTCGCCGTTCCAAAACGAATTTTGGTTCATCGATCACTCGACGACGACAGCAGAGGCGGCTGGGCATACCGGTGGCAAGTATGGCAAGGGCGGTGACTTCCTCTATCGTTGGGGTAACCCAGTTGCTTATGGCCGAGGACAACTCGCTGACCAGAAGCTATTCTTTCATCACAGTGCCAAGGTGATTCCGGAAGGCTTGCCAGGGGCTGGCAACATCCTCATCTTCAACAACCGTGCAGGACCGAACTTCTCCTCTGTTGTGGAAGTAGAGATTCCTGACAACTTCGATCTTGCACCGGGTGCGGCATACGGGCCCAGTGATTTTAGCTGGGAGTTCAAGACTGCTGAGCCTGCCGAATTTAACTCGCGCATTGTTTCCAGTGCAGAGCGATTAGCCAATGGCAACACCCTGATATGCAGTGGTTTCCAAGGTTGGATCTTTGAGATCACCAGCGCCGGAGAGAAGGTGTGGGAGCATTTTTCTTCTCCAGCAGTACCGGGTGGGCCGCGGGATCTGGTGTTTCAGGCCAAGTATGTGGATCGCAGCTTATGGACAGACACCAAGGAACTCACCATGGCTGAAGGAGGGACTGCGACGTTTGAGCTGCTGGCCGGCAGTCCCCACGCTGGAAATTTGTATGTCCTGCTGGGTTCCATCTCGGGCAACAGCCCGGGTATCCGCCTGAATGGCCATGTGCTGCCCCTTAATCTCGACCTCTACTTCTTTTTGATGCTCACTCATCTAAACCAATTCCCCTTTGCGGGAACTCTGGGCGTCTTGGATGAGAAGGGTCGTGCATCTGCGTCGGTGACCTTGCCTGGAGGAATCACGCCGCTGGATGTTTGGGGACGTCGCTGCTTGCACTTCAACCATGCCTTTGGCGTGCTCGACTTGTCCACTGGCAAGGTGGTCCACACCAGCAATCCGGTTCCCCCTTAACTGGCTTTCCGGCGACGATGATTGCTGGAGGAGCCACCGTCATAGAGGCCGCTAAGTCCGGGCTAATCGGGGTTGGCCTGGGCGTCGCTGTTTTGCTTGAAGTGCTTGCTCAGCTTTAGACCCTGGCCCTGGTAGTGGCTTTCCAGCTTGTCGTCGCCGTAGGCGATCAGCGGGTCTTCCAAGGTGCGGAAGAACTGCAGCTTGAAGAAGACCTGGCCGTCTTCAACCAGGAAGGGGACATCGTGAGGCCTGACTTCCAACACCGCCCGGGTGCCAGTCTCGCCGCCAAAACCATTGTCAAAGAAACCGGCGTAGTTGGTGCGCAGCTCGCCGATGCCGATGTCATAGGCCGCCATTTCCGCCGCCAGATGCCGGGGCACGCGAATGCGTTCCTTGCTGGCGAAGATGTAGAACTCCTCCGGCTCCACGGTGAAGTGACCCCGCGGAGGTTCCTGCAGGACTTCGAAGAAGTCGTGCCACTCATGCGCCGCCTCTTCATCCATGTTCAGCACATCGGTGTAGCGTCGGGCCACGTAGCCGATGGGGCCGCGGATGTCCTTGTCCTTCTTGATGGCGATGCCCATGCACAGGCCATTGTCGATTCGCGCTTCTTCCAGGGGGATGGGGGAGCCGTCGTCCCGGTAGAGCAGGGCCTTCTTCTGGTATTCCGCCCGCAACTCATCGTCGCTGAGCTGGGCCTTGCCCTGGCTAAAGCGGATCTGGCACAGGCTCAGGCCAGTGCGCACCCGGATCGGGAAGGAGCGGGGCACCACTTCCAGGAACAAGGGGCCGGTGTAGCCCGGTTGTACCTGCTCGAAGCGGCCATTTTTGTCCGCCAGCAACCGGGTGAACAGGTCCAGGCGCCCGGTGGAGGATTTGGGGTTGGCCCGGATCAGGTAGGGCAGGGGTTTTTCCACGTGCTCCAGCAGCGGAATCACATAGCAGTGGCCCTTTTCCAGGATCGCCCCGTCGGTGAGGTCGAAGGCGTAGAGGGTGGTCTCCTCCAGCCGCTCGCTGACCAGGACCGTTTCCGGCAAAAAGCCGCTGCGCACCCGGAAACCCCGGGTGGCCAGCCGCAGGTCCAGGCTTGAGGGCTGGACTTGGGTGGGGCTGATGGCAGGGTTGCTGCGGAGATAGCCTTCCTTGATGAGGCCGAGAATCTGTTGATAAACCAGGATGCCGTCCATTGGTGGCGCATGTAAGGGCAAGAGCGGGCCGGGCACAAGGCTGCAAACCGGCCATTGTGCAGCAAAGCATCCTTCCTAGTTCTGGGCCGTTGCGCCGGCTGGGCTGGGCGCTACGGTTGCCCGCCTCAATCACAGGTTTGACATGAAAATTCACGAGTACCAAAGCAAAGAACTCTTTCGCCGCTACGGGATTCCAGTGCCCAAGGGGATCGCCGTGGACTCACCGGCCAAAACGGTGGCAGCCTTCAAGGAGCTGGGCCAACCAATGTCGGTGGTGAAGGCGCAGATCCATGCCGGTGGCCGTGGCAAGGCCGGTGGCGTCAAGCTGGTGCGCTCAGCCCAGGAAGCGGGTGCCGCTGCCGAAGCCCTGCTGGGCAAGGTGCTGGTGACCCATCAGACCGGTCCAGAAGGACGGGAAGTCCGCACCCTGTATGTGGAGGCGGGCAGTGACATCCAGCGGGAGCTCTACCTGGCCGTGGCCATGGACCGGGTATCCGCCGCACCGGTGATGATGGCTGCCGCTGAAGGTGGCATGGACATCGAGGAACTGGCGGAAGAAAACCCGGATGCCATCCTCAAAGAAGTCATCCATCCGGTGAAGGGCATGCTGCCCTACCAGATGCGGCGCATGGCATTTGCTCTGGGCTTTACCGGTGCCGCCATGAAGGGCGCCATGAAGGTGATGGCTGGGCTGAGCAAGTTGTTCTGTGAACTGGACTGCTCCATCGCCGAGATCAACCCGCTCATCGTCACCAAGGACGACGAGGTGCTGGCCTTGGACGGCAAGATCAACTTTGACAGCAACGCCTTGTTTCGGCACCAGGATCTGCTGGCCTACCGGGACCTGAACGAAGAAGACCCCAAGGAAGTGGAGGCGCAAAAGCACGACCTGAACTACATCGCCCTGGATGGCTCTATCGCCTGCATGGTGAATGGTGCCGGGCTGGCCATGGCCACCATGGATGTGATCCAGTTGAAGGGTGGGCGTCCGGCCAACTTCCTGGATGTGGGTGGCAGCGCCAACAAGGAACAGGTCACCGCGGCCTTCAAGATCCTGCTCTCCGACAGCAATGTGAAGGGTGTACTGGTGAACATCTTTGGCGGCATCATGAAATGTGATGTGATCGCCGAGGGCGTGCTGGCCGCTGCCAAGGAAGTGGATTTGAAGGTTCCCCTGGTGGTGCGCTTGGAAGGCACGAATGTGGCACAGGGTCGCAAGATCCTGGAAGAATCCGGACTGTCCCTGTCCACCGCCACTGATTTGGATGAGGCCGCGCAAAAGATCGTCGCCCTCACCGCGAAAGGAGTATCCGCATGAGCATCTTGATTGACGGCAACACCAAGGTCATTACCCAAGGCGTCACCGGCGACGCCGGCCGCTTCCATTCCACCCAGGCCAAGGCCTATGGCACCCAGATGGTGGGTGGGGTGACTCCCGGCAAGGCAGGCCAGGAAGTGGAAGGCATTCCCGTGTTCAACACCGTGGCCGATGCAGTGGCGCAGACCGGTGCTGAGGTCTCCATGATCTATGTGCCGGCACCCTTTTGCGGCGACGCCATTTGCGAGGCTGCCGAGGCGGGCATTCGCCTCATCGTGGCTATCACCGAAGGCATTCCAGTGATGGACATGGCCTGGACCAAGAGCCTGCTAAAGGAAACCGGTGCCCGACTCATTGGCCCCAACTGCCCCGGCATCATCACTCCGGTGACCGCTGAGAGTGGCTGCAAGATCGGTATCATGCCGGCCTACATCCATGCCCCGGGCAAGGTGGGAGTGGTTTCCCGCTCTGGCACCCTGACCTATGAGGCGGTCTACCAGTGCACCACTGTGGGCCTGGGCCAGTCCACCTCCGTGGGCATCGGCGGCGACCCCATCAACGGCACCAACTTCATCGACTGCTTGGAGTTGTTCCAGGCAGACCCTGATACCGAGGGCATCGTCATGATTGGCGAGATTGGTGGCACCGCCGAAGAAGAGGCGGCTGAATTCATCCAATCGGCAGTGAGCAAACCGGTGGTCTCCTTCATTGCTGGCGCCACCGCGCCTCCCGGCAAGCGCATGGGCCATGCCGGCGCCATCATCTCCGGTGGCAAGGGCACGGCAGCGGACAAATACGCCGCCCTGAAAGCCGCCGGCGTGCATGTGGTGGACAGTCCCAGCATCCTGGGTGCCACCATGAAGGAAGTCCTGGGGGCCGCCCCGCAAAAAACTGGGGTCTAAAAGTGGATCGTTTTCTCCGGCAAGCCACCCCCCTGTTGCTGATCTGCCTGGCCCTGATGGTCTGGTTTGAGTCCTACCTGCCCCTGGGTGGGCTGCGGGATCTGTTCGGCGAAACCGGCCTGCTCCGCTTCATCACCGGTGTGCTATGCCTCTACACCCTGTTGCTGGTGCTGGAGCGGCAGAGGATGGAGCAGAGCTTCAAGCAGGTGATGCAGACCTTCCTGCAGTTCAATAAGGGCCGGCAGGAGAATGCCGCCGCCAGCGACAGCCTGGACCAGACGGGCAAGGAGCAAGCGGTGGAGATCCTGGTGGCAGCCCTGGAATCGCCGGACCAGAAAGTGCGCCAGACCTCCCTTTCCCACCTGCAGCGCCTCACCGGCCAGGATCTGGGGCCTGATCCGGCGGCCTGGAAGGCCTGGATGGCTGCCTCGGCGGCTGGAAACCCAGATGCTTGAAATCTCTTCCAAGCGGCAGGGATTACCACTTCGGTTGTTGGCGCTTGCATAGCTGCAAGCCATAATCCCACCTCACCTAAAGACCTTATAACATGACTGCTTACCTTGGAATTGGCCTGCCCGGCGGCTATGAAATTTGGGTCATCCTGCTCATTGTTCTGCTGTTGTTTGGCCATCGCCTCCCTGGCATGGCCCGCTCCCTGGGCAGTGGCATCACTGAGTTCAAGAAAGGTCTGAAGGGCAATGAGGAGAAAGGCTCCTCCTCTAATCCTACTGACAGCAACAACGACGACTCCTCCACCAAGAACTAGCCCGTGGGAAGCACCACCGTATTGCAAGACCTCCTGGCCCCCGTGCGCCCGGAACTGGAGCGCATGAACCAGCAGATGGTGCAGGATCTGCGTCCAGCCGATCACGACCTGGAGCCTCTGCTGGAACACGTGGCCCAGTACCAGGGCAAACAGCTGCGGCCGGCCTTGGTGTTCCTGGCCGCCAAGATGTTCCAACAGCCGACTGAGGCACACTTCACCGCCGCCAAGGTGGTGGAGCTGATCCACACCGCCACCCTGGTGCACGACGACATCCTGGATGGCGCTGCCCTGCGTCGGCAGATGCCAACGGTGAACCAGTTGCACGGCAATGAGATTCCGGTGCTGCTGGGGGACTACATCTACGCCCTGGCCTTTCACATGGCGGTGAGCCTGCCCGATCCTACCTGCGCCCGCCTGTTCTCCGATGCGGTGCGTCGAGTCTGCCAGGGAGAGATCAGCCAAAGCCTGCATCGCCTGGACCTTTGTTGGAACGAAGAGCGCTACTACCAGGTCATCGGCGACAAGACCGCCAGCCTCTATGCCGCCGCCTGTCAGGTGGGCGGGCATTATGCCGGTGCCAGCTGCGTTCAGGCCAAGGCGCTCTATGACTTCGGTCACGCCATGGGCGTGGCCTTCCAGATCATCGATGACTGCCTGGATCTGAGTGGCGAAGAAGCAGTGGTGGGCAAGTCCCTGGGCACCGACCTGGACCTGGGCAAGCTCACCCTGCCCCTGCTCTACCTGCAGGCGCAGAATGCTGGCGACGCCGACAAGCTGCGCCAGTTCATGGGTGGGCCGCATTCGCCGGCAACCCTGCAGCGCCTGCGGCAGGAATTTGATTTGCCGGCGGCCCTGACCTATGCAGGGGAGCAGGCGAAAAAATGGGTCAACAAGGCCCTGCAAGCTCTTGCGGACTTGCCGGATGGCTCCTCCCGGCAGGCCATGCAGCAGCTGGCGGACTATGTTTTGCAGCGAGAACTCTGATTCTTGCAAGGGTTTGTGGATCTTCTGCAATCCTTGGGCTGCTAACGCATTGGTAAGAGTAGAGCCAAGCAAAGCTAAACCAGAAGAGTCCCTATGAATCATGGCTTCGTCCCAGCCCTCGTCCTTGTTTCCCTTGTCCTAGGCTCCTGCCAGGATCAAGGTGTGCATGCGATCTCCGAAACCCGCACCGCCACCGACCCCGATCGGCAGTTGGGACAAAGCTCCCGGCAGCGCTTTGGTGGTCAAGCCCCCAGCAGTTCCAGTACCCCGGACCTACGCCAGCCCGATGCCTGGCAGTGGCAGGTGCCGGAGGGCTGGCAGCAGATGGCGGCTTCGCAATTCAGGTTGATCAACTTGCAGCATCAGGCGGATGCGCAACTGCAGTGTTACTTCAGCCTCATTGGTGGCGGCGGCACCGCCGCCAACGTGAACCGCTGGCGCCAGCAGATCGGCCATGCGGCCCTCAGTGAGGAGCAGATCATGGCCCTGCCCAAGGCCAGCTTGATGGGTGGCGAAGCAGTGTTGGTGGAATTGCAGGGCAGTTTTGCTGGCATGGGTGGTGGTCCCATCGAAGACGCCAGGCTCATGGGCCTCTACCTGCCGCTGCCCAATGCGGCTGCATCAGTAAAAATGGTGGGGCCAGCAGCCCTGGTCAGCGCCGAACGTCAGCGCTTTCTGGATTTCGCCGCTTCCATCCAGATCAAGGGTGGCCAGTCCAATGACCATGACCATGGCGACAGCCAGGCCACTGGCGGTGGGGCGAAACCCAAGGCCGGCGGCAACAGTGCGGGCCGCCTGCAGTACCAGGGACCGGATGGCTGGAGCGTGGGCAAGGGTTCCAGCATGCGTCTGGTGACCTTTGATGTGGACGGAGCTCCCGGCACCCAGTGCTGGGTGACACCACTAGCCGGGGATGGCGGTGGAGTTCTAGCCAATCTGAATCGCTGGCGCGGCGAAATGGGCCAGGCAGCCATGACCATGGATGAGTTGGGCAGCCTGCCGGAACTGCCGGTCCTGAGTCAGTCCTGCAGGTGGTTGCAGGTGGAGGGAGGCTACCAGGGCATGGGTGGTGAGCCCACTGCCGATGCGTTGCTATTTGGGGTGGTGGTGCTGCAATCAAACCAAGCCCTGTTCATCAAGATGGTGGGGCCAAAGGCAGTCATGCAAAAGCAAAAGGCCAACTTCCAAACCTTCTGCTCTTCGCTCAAGGAGCAGGGATGAACTTTCTGAGCAACCTGGCAAAGGATCTCTTTGCCCTGCTGTCCTCCTTTGGGCTGACCTGTGTAATCCTGATCTGGCTGTTGTACCTGACCTGGGTGGGTACCTTGGATCAGACACACATGACCATTCATGATGTGCAGCAGAAGTACTTCAGCTCGTTGCTCTACAAGCAGTCCTTGGGTGATTACTTTGGCGTCTGGTTACCAGGTGCTTATCTGGCGTTGGCGGCATTGTTCGTCAACATGATCTGCGGCGGTATCATCCGCATCCGCAAGGCGCGAGCCACTGTCGGTGTGTTGATTGCCCACGTGGGCATCCTGGTCATGCTGTTTGCCGGCTTCTGGGAGTACAAGTACTCCAACCGTGGCCTGGTGGTGCTGAATGAAGGCCAATCCGCTGCCAAGTACATCAGCTCGGTGGATTGGGAGTTGGTGGCGGCGCGTCACCTGGGCGGCGATCAATTCCAGGAATACATTGTCCCACCGCCCATTACCCACGAACTGCGTGAGCTAAGGTCAGCGAAGTTCCAACACAAGGACCTGCCCTTCACCATGCATGTGCATGGTTTTTTGCCCAACGCTACGACGGTGGTGGTGCCCGAAGAGCATCAGCAGGTTGGTGTGGTTGATGGCTACGCCCTGAGTCGGCTTCGTTCCAATCCTGACTTTTCTGACACCCCTGGCTGCTTTCTCAGCCTGCTGGATGAGCAGGGTCAACAGTTCTCCCGCGGCATCCTTTGGGGCAGACAGGAAAACCGTCCCTGGACGGTGAAGATAGCAGGCAGTGACTGGGCCTTTGACCTGCGCCGCAAGAGTTATCCCCTGCCGGGCTTTGCCCTGCAATTGGAACGCTTCGTCAAGCTGGACCATCCTGGCACCGGCAAGCCGCGAGAATTCAGCAGCTACGTCAACAAGTTGGAAGGCGATGTGCAGCAGAAGGTGCACATCACCATGAATGCGCCGCTGCGGCACAAGGGACATACGGTGTTCCAAACCAATTGGGGGCCGCAGAATCAACCGCATCATCAGGGGCCCTGGTACTCGGTATTTGAGGTGGTCTCCAATCCGGCGGACCGCTGGCCCGAATACGCCTGCTACATCATTGCCTTGGGTCTGCTTTTACACTTTTCCATGAAGCTGTCCCAGCACGTAGCGCGAACCCGGCGACAGATGCAACAGCCGATGCAACAGCCGATGCAACAGCCGATGCAACAGGAGGTATCCGCATGAAATTCTCTCCCTTGCAAATGATCAGTACTGTCCTGTTGTTGGCAGTGACCCTCAGCGCCCAGGCGCCGCAGCGTACGCAGCCCTGGCCGAAGGAAGTGCTGCAACTGGCAGAGCATCTGCCGGTTCAGGATGGTGGGCGAGTCAAACCCCTGAGCACCCTGGCTCGCTTTCAACTGTTGCGGATCCACGGTAAGCAAGTCTTCCGTTTGGATGGGGAGAAGCTCAGCGCCACTGCCTGGTTGATGGACTGTCTGTTCTTCCCCAGCCAGGCCATGCAATACGAGGTCTACACCATTGCTGATTCCAGGGTCTTGGAAGACCTTGGTCTGGAAGCGGGGAACAAGAAGCGCCGGGATCGTTATTCACATGCCTTCCTGGTAACTGCTGCTCAGACCCTGCGCGACAAGGGCCAGGAATACTTTGATGCGAAGCAGAAGAAACAGGAGTTGGACACGGTGCAGAGTCAGGTCTTGGACCTGGCTCACCGCTTCAACGAACTGGACGGCCTGTTTGGCTTCTTGGATTTCGCCCGGGTACGGGTGCCCTTGGACAAGGACAAGGAGCTGCAGGACTTGTTCCCTGGCAAACAGGAACTGCGTTTCGCTGATGCGGTGCAGGCCCAGCCGCGGCTAAAGCAGCTGGATCCGCAACCGGCAAGCCTGGGGCCTGCCCTGCAGTTCCTGCAATCTCCCGGTCGCTGGGCCGGTCGCCTGCCCATCTTCCCGCCAAAGGCTGATGATCACGACCCGCGCATGCCCTTCTTTGCCAAGGGTGAGGTCTGGCTGAGCCCCCGTGATCTGAGCGAGCGGGCCTTTGGTCCTGGTGGAGATCTTTCCCATTACCATGCGGCCCTGGTGGCCTTGCAGAACTCGGTGGACCGGGTGACTGACATGTCTGCCTTTGCCGAGAGCTTTGCCGTCTTGCAAAAGGACCTGGTGCAAAAGGCAGAGGCACGGGGTGAGTACGCCAAGCTGCCCATGGAGGTGAGTTATCACAACGCGGACTACTTCTATATCAGTCTGTTGTTGTTCCTGTTCTCCTTCTTGACGGTGATCGTCAATTTGCTGCTGCCGCGGTTCAAGCTGCTCTATCTTGGTTCCTGGGCTTTGCAGGTAGCGGGCTTGGGGTTGTTGACTTACGGCATCGTCATCCGCTGTGTGATCCGCGGTCGGCCGCCGGTGAGCACCTTGTACGAAAGCTTTTTGTTCATCACGGCGGTGGGCGTCATGCTGTTGATGGTCACGGAATGGATCAACCGCAAACGCATCGCTCAGTTGGTGGCGGGTGCTGCCGGCGCCTTGATCCTGACCCTTAGCTTTGGCTACATGGGCATTGATGGCCAGGACACCATGCCCACCTTGGTGGCGGTGTTGGACACCAACTTCTGGTTGGCCACCCACGTGACGACAGTGACCATGGGTTACTCGGCCGGTCTGTTCGCCGGTCTGCTGGCGGTGGTCTACATCCTGGGCAAGGCTTTTGGAATCGCCCGCCAAAAGCCAGAGTTCTACGGCTCCATCTCTCGCATGGTCTACGGCATCATTTGCTTTGGCCTGCTGTTCTCCACCGTGGGGACCATCCTGGGCGGAGTCTGGGCCAATGATTCCTGGGGCCGCTTCTGGGGCTGGGATCCGAAGGAGAACGGGGCGCTGATCATCGTGCTCTGCCAATTGATCATCCTGCACGCCCGCATGGGTGGTTACCTGCGGCAATTCGGCATCTGCATGGCGTCCATCGTCATGGCTCTTTGGGTGGTGTTCTCCTGGTTCCATGTCAACCAGTTGGGTGTGGGCCTGCATAGCTACGGTTTTTCCTCGGGGATCAACTCTGCTATCTGGGCCAGCTACTACACCGGCGGCGGCATCTTATTGGTGGGCTTCGTCGCCTGGTTCTTTGAAAAGAACCGTGCGCACATTGCCCGGGAAGTAGAGAAGGCCAAAGCTCAGGCTGGGCAAGGCGACCAGCAGACCGAGTCGCCGGCGTCCTAGATCTCTGCGCCTGCTGCGCGCAGGGTGTTGCGCATGAGCATGGCCACGGTCACCGGGCCGACGCCGCCGGGTACCGGCGAGAGCCAGCCAGCCCGCTCTATGGCCGAGTCGTGGTCCACATCGCCCACCACCTTGCCGTCCAGCATGTTGATGCCCACGTCAATGACAACAGCGCCGGGCTTGATCATTTCATGGTGGATGAGTCCGGCCTTGCCCACTGCCACCACCAGGATGTCGGCGTTTTTGGTGTGGTCCAGCAGGTTCTTGGTGCCCACATGGCAGACCGTCACCGTGGCCAGATGGTGTAGCAGTAGAATGGCAATGGGCTTGCCGACGATTTCGCTGTGGCCCACCACCACTGTCTCCGCTCCCCGCAGGTCCACGTCGGTGCGGCGGATGAGTTCCAGAGCCGCCGCCGCTGTGCAGGGTGGCATGACCGGTTCCCGATAGAGGATGGCGCCCAGGTTGCTGGGGCTCATGCCCTCCACATCCTTATGTCGGCTGATGGCGTGCTGGATGCGGCGGGCATCAATGTGCTCTGGCAGGGGGCGCTGGATCAGCATACCGGTGACGGTGTCGTCATCATTCAGCCTGCGTAGCCGCTGCACCAGGGCTTCTTCGCTGGTGGATTCCGGCAGCATTTCGGTGCTAAGCTCGATGCCAACCTTGTCCGCGCCCCGCTGTTGGTTGCGCAGGTAGACGCTGGCAGCGGGATTTTCGCCCACCTCCATGGAGACCAGGCGGATGGGCTTTTGGCCCAGGGCCTGGCGGGCCTGGTGGATCTTCTGGAACATGTCTGCCGCCAGGGCGCGGCCATCGAGGATTTTTGCAGTCACGTGTCCCAGCTTACCGATGATAGGATCTGACGGCAACGCGCAGCCCATATGTATCAAGAACGACCCAGTTTTGGCTTCAGTTTTCCCCGCTTGACCATCGGCGTGAAGTGGCTGTTGATTGCCAATGTGGTGGTCTTCTTCGTCGACGCCATTCTGGGTGGCGCTCTCATCAGGGCTCTGGGCGTCACCCCTGCCAATATGTTTGAGGGTTATGGTTTAGGCGTCCTGCGGCTGCTGAGTTACCAGTTCGTGCATGCCTTCGGCTCCATCTCCCACATTTTCTGGAACATGCTGCTGCTCTATTTCTTCGGCACCTTGGTGGAAGAAAAACTGGGGATCCATCGCTTCCTGAAATTGGCCCTGGCAGCAGGTGTGGCGGGAGCGGTTGTGCATTCGCTCTTGCAGTGGGGTTCCATCAAGCCTCTTGTCGGAGCCAGTGGCTTGGTTTACGGCCTGCTGACCTATGCGGCTTTTGTGGCTCCCCGTTCCAAGGTGCTGGTGCTTATCTTCTGGGTGGAGTTGCGCTTCCTGGTTGCCTTCCTGATTTTGGTGGCGCTCTACTTCACCATCCTTGACTTTGACGGAAGCAGCGACCCGGTGGCACATGGTGCGCATCTGGGCGGGGCGCTGTGGGGCTTCATTGCCTTCAAGACTGCCCGCCAGGGATTCAAGCCGCCGGCCTGGAATCCTTTTGGCCGGCTGCGCCAATGGCAGGGCGAGCAGAAGGCCCGCTCGCAACAGCAGACTCAGATGGTGGTGGATGAGATCCTGGCCAAGGTCAGCAAGCATGGCTTGAATTCCTTGACCGATGCGGAGCGGCGCTTTCTGGACAAGGCCAGCAAGGATTTGAAGCGCTAGGGATTCGGGTGCTTGTCCCGCAGCCTGTGAGCGGCGATAACATGGGCTTCCCCTAGAGTGAATGCCTATGAAGATCCTTACTTTCTGCTGCAGCTTGCTGCTGTTCATGGCGTCTGCCGTGGCCCAGGACCCCTATTCTTCCTTTGTCAAAGCCTTCAACCAGGCCGCCCAGTTCAGCGACGAGAAGGTCCTGAAGAAGGCCATGCGAACCTGGCCCGATGCGGCGGAGCGCCATTACGAAGTCCTGTGTATGGAAGTCCGTGCTGGCCGTTTGGACCCGACCAGCAAAGCGGGCATGGAGATATTGAAGAAAGTATTCGTGGCCATGTTCGAGGTGGACACCCTGGACAAGGTGGACAAGTACTACAAGGAGATGACGGCGGAGGATCTGAGTACGGTGGCCAAGCTGCAGGCTGCCTTTGATTTGTTGCTGCGACACATGCATGAAGGCATGACGGCGAAAGATCGCAAGCGGGTGGTGGTTCTGTTGGAAGATGCCATGGGCATGGCGCGAAGTTTTGAGGAGATGGAGCATCCGCTGCGGGCGGCGAAGACCTGGGATCTGATTGCCGGGTCATTCCAGAACATCCCGGAGCGCACCACCGCAGATCGCCGTGAAGCCATGGATGCGGTGCGCAATTTCATGGGCCAACGCAAGGTGTGGAACTGGACCAAAGACCCCCGATTCCTCCAATGGGAAGCATGGTTGAAGAACGAAGAGGCTGTCATTGCTGAAGCAGAAGCGGAGGAAAAGAAGCGAGTGGCAGCGGGAATCAAGGCTGACGCCAAAGGTCTGGACAAGTACCTGCAGCCAGGAGCCAGCCCCATCATTGTGGACACCACCTTCAAGGAGCTCAGTAAACTGGCAGACGATTGTTTCTTCTATGGTGGCAAGATGCCCAGCATGTGGCAGTCAGTGGAGGTGCAGAATGCGCCGGCCAAACTGGCCAATTTTTCGCCGGCCAAACTGTTTTTGGTGCGCAATGCAGCCAGCAAGTTTGGTGTGAGCCTGAATGGGGATGAAGCTGATGTGAAGAAGAACCCTGGCCAGAAGGTGAAGGCCGTCAATCAGATCACTTCCTCCATTTTCTATCGGGATGGAAAGAAGGGTTTGCCCTATGCCATGTTCTTCTATCAAGGCGGGGCAGCGGAGCCCTTTGGCTCCACCGTCACCAGCATGGAATCCACCAAGGAGTATGCCAAAATCCTCTTCCGCAGTGCCTCCAGTTGGACCTGCCAGATCAATGGCGTGCAGTTGACTTTTTACGATGACAACTGCAGTGGCGATTTCCTGGAAACGGATCCCTATGCCTTGGAATTGAAGGACTACACCTTGGGCAGCGGCGTCGGCGAGGCCGTGGCGGTGCCCGCCTTTGACTCCATGCGGGTGGGCAAGGGGCCGGTGCAACCCTGCTCTTCGGTGGTCAAGATTGCTGACCAATGGTTCCGGCTGAGAAGCAGTGACAAGGGGCGCAAGGTTGTGGCTCTGCCCATGCATGCAACCCTGCTGCGCACCGGCACCGTGCAGTTGAAGTGGGCGGGACTGAAGGGTGGACTGAAACCTGAGTTCCTCATCCTGCAGGGCAAGGACGATTTTTACGCTGCAGCCTTCAATGTCGCTGGGGGTAAGCCGGTGCAACTGCCGGCGGGGGAATATGAAATTGCCCATGGCCGACTCGGCAAGGGTAAGGGGGCGCAGGCCCTGCAGGTGAATGTGTTGAAGGGCGATGCCAAGTCCATTGTGGTGAAGGCCGGCGAAAACACTCAGCTGACCTTGGGCGGCAAGTTCTTCCTGGATTTCAAGAAGGGCAAGGACGGCGACAAGGAGAGCCTGGACTCACTCAATTTTCAGGTCAAAAGCAAGTCCGGGGAAATCTACGTGCGCATGCGTGGGCCCATTCCTGCCCCGGAAGTTCTGAGTGCCAGGGATGACAGTGGCAAGGGCGCCAAGGTGATTGGCGAGTATGTGGCCATCGATACAGCGGACACCTTGAATATGGCCATCGAAGCAGTGAACGCGCGCAAGGTGCCTGTTCTGGGCGTTGGCGTGGCCATGTTCCCCATCATCAAGGGTAACCGGGATCATGAAACAATCATGGAATTGCCGAAGGAATCCTTCATTGGACTGCGAGTAAAGAAGAACAAGCTGTTCGGTAAGCTCAACCCCGTGTTTAAATAGGCTGCACTGGACCTTCTCTATTTGGGTCTTTTCTGTTTACTCACTTCCATAGAAGGATTTCGACGTGCTGGATATCAAAGTGGTCCGGGAGCATCCGGATCTGGTCAAAGCTGCTGCCATCAAGAAACATTTTCCTGACCGCGCCACTGCCGTGGATCAGGCCCTGAACCTGGACCAGGAAGTTCGCGGCTTGATTCCTCGAGTGGATGGTCTGCGCTCAGAGCTGAAAGCCATGTCCAAGGCCTTTGGCAAGTTGTCTGAGGATGAGCGGGCAGAACAGCTCAAGAGGCAGAAGCTGATGAAGCAGGAGCTGCAGGAGCTCGAGGAGCAGCAGCGCGGCTTGAAGGAGAAGCTCAACACGGCCTTGATGTTGTTGCCCAACATTCCCGCCGACGATGTGCCGGACGGCAAGGACGACAGTGCCAATTTGGAACTGCGGGTGGTGGGGGAGTTGCCGCAGTTTGATTTCACCCCGCGATCCCATGACGAATTGGGTGAAGCCCAGGGTTGGTTGGACTTCCAGCGCGCGGTGCAGATTGCCGGGTCACGCAATTATTTCCTGATCGGCGAGTTGGCGCAGTTGCAGGATGCAGTGCTGCGGCTGGCGGTTGATCGAATGGTGCAAAAGGGCTTCGTCTACCTGGATCCACCGTTGCTGGTTCGCGATTCCGCTATGGAAGGAACGGCTTTTTTCCCCGGCGGCGAGGAGCAGACCTACCGCTGTGAAAAGGACGGCCTGAACCTGATTGGCACGGCGGAGGTACCCACCACATCCTTGCATGCCGGCGAAGTCCTGGCGGAGAAAGATCTGCCCAAGCGCTACGTCGCCCGCAGTATGTGTTTTCGCCGCGAGGCCGGCACTTATGGCAAGGACACCAAGGGCCTCTATCGGGTGCATCAGTTCCAAAAGGTGGAACAGGTGATTGTAGATCGCAATGACGAAGCGGTGAGCAAGCAGCACCATGAAGACATCGTTGCCAATGCTGAAGAGCTATTGCAGGCTCTGGGCCTGCCCTACCGGGTGGTGCTGGTTTGTGGTGGCGACCTGGGCGCTCCGCAGGTGAAGAAATTCGACATCGAATGCTGGATGCCTTCCCGGCAGGCATACGGCGAAACCCATTCCGCCTCCCGCTTCCATGAATTCCAGGCGCGCCGCCTGAACATGCGTTATCGCCGGTCTGATACCAAGAAGCCTGACTTCTGCCATACCCTGAACAACACGGTGGCAGCCAGTCCGCGCATTTTGATTCCCCTGTTGGAAATCCATCAGCAGGCGGATGGTCGGGTACAGCTGCCGGAAGTGCTACGGCCTTATATGGGTGGCAAGGAGTTCCTTGGCAAGGCTCTCTAAGGCAGAGTTCTAAGGCCTAACGGCCGCCGCCCTGACCTACCTGGCCAAAGAGGCCAAAGAGGTCGTTCAGATCAATGGGGCGCGAGGTGCCGCCACCGGCACCGGGGAAGAAGCCGGTGGGCAGACCGCCGGGGGATCCGGGGCCGCCAGGCCTGCCCGTAGGGTTGGGTAGACCCTGTTGACCCGCTTGGCTGGCGTCGAAGCCCGGCGGCATGTTGAAGGCATCGGTAATGGCGTTACCGCCGCCGCCGCCGCCGCCACCACCATCGCCCCCAGGACCACCGCCTCCGCCACCCAGGAAGCCCGCGCCCGCGTCTTGCTGGACAGGCTTGGGTGGCAGGACCGGCACCAGGGCAACCTGGGGCTGCAGGATGTCCGGCAAGCGAGGATCAAAGACAATGTGCCGCACGTAGGTCTTGGTGAGCTTTTCGAAGTCTTCCACTTCGATGTCCGCCACCCGGTTGCGATTGGCCAGCCTGCGCTCCACGGTGAACTCGATCTTCAAGCGACGCGGCAGTTTGCTCTCCTTGCTGGAGTCCCATTCAAAGACTTCCTCGGCACGATGTCCCAGGGTCTCATAGTAGGTGATGTTGAAGCTGCGCACCCGGTCATGCACCAGTTGGAACTGCCCTTCCGTCAGCAGGTCATTGTCCACCAGCGGGTCTTCCCTCCGCCAGAGTTCCATGAGCAGGGTGTTCTTGCTGTTCTGCCGCAACCAGTAGCCCACCTCGCACAGGGTTGTCCGCTTGTATTGGTCCGTGGTATCCAAGACCATGCCGACGGAGTCCACATTGGTGAGGAAATCCAGCCGGTCCGCAGGTGAGCCGGCGATGTCCTGGTTGCGTCCCATAAAGACCCGGTTCTCTTTGATGTTGTGATGCCAAAGGCCGCGCAGGTCTCGCTCGATCAAGTTGAGAATGCGGGAACCGGCTTCGGTGGATTCGGTGAGATTTTCCACCGCCATGTGGGTCTGGGTCAGACCGGAGAAGGTCATGCTCACCAACAACATGAGAGTGGTGGCGATGGCCATCGCGATCATGATCTCAATCAGGGTGAAACCCGCTTGCCTGGCTCTGTTCAAAACCCTTCTCCTTGGCCACTTTCCGCCGCCGCTTCCGCAGTGCCGCCCCGGCTTTCTGCCAGGGTGGAAGTCTCTTCTGGCGTCATGCCCTGGATGGCCATGGTGGATACATTGGCCTTCAGGGTGAAGTAGGAGCGATCCGACTCGCCGTCCCGTTGTCGCATGTTGGGAAAGAAGACGAACACTGCCACATCCACCATTTCCGTCTCGCTGGGGATGGCATTGGCCTCTTCCATTTCCCGATCGTAATCCTCCTGCTTTCGTTCTTGCCGGTATTCGTCCAGGGTGATGCCCTGGTGCAAGGCTTGGCGCCGTTCATCCCGATTGCGTTGCCACTCCCGCAGCTCACCGGTCTTGGCGCTGGCTTCATCCTCGCTCATGCTCTCGATGCTGCTTTCCAGGTCGGCAATACGGTCTTCATCCCGTTCAAACACGAAAGCGAAGCCCTTCATGTCGCGAATGGGCTGTTCCTGGCCCCATTCCGGCGGGAATTCCCGGGCTCCTGCCCGCAGTTCAGACAGCAGTTGGCTGGCCATCTCCCTGGCCACTCGCCAGTTGCGGGCGTCGGCGGCGTCCTCCACGGCGCCGGTGCGGATGGCCATCAGGCCGGTGATGACGAAACCCAGGATGACCACGGCAGCCATGACCTCCACCAGGGTGAATCCTCGTTGTGTGCGTTGCCTCGCCATCAAAAGGCTGCCTCCGTTACCAGTTCCGGGATGTCCAGCTGATCCTCGTGGGAGCGGATGATCTTGTGCTGCATGGTCAAGCCCTTGATGTGCAGGGTCCAGGCCAGGAAGCCATCTTCCGGTAGGGGGCGGAAGAAGATACTCACGTCGGCGCAAAAGCCGTTCTCATCAAAGACGATTTCCGTCTGTCCACTGTCGATCATCGGCACGCCGGGTTGGGCGAAGCCGACAAACTGTACCCGCTCATCCAGATCTTCCCATTGCAGGGGCAGTCGCTTCTGCACCAGCTCAGAGGAGAGCAGGCGCAGTGCCGGCGGCAGCTCCACGCGAAAGCGATGATGGTCCAGGTCCAGCTGGATCTTGTAGACCTTGCCTTGGATCTTGGCCTCGGAGCGGATGTAGTTCACCTGCGCCAGGAAGTTGTTGGTGGCCGAGTCCAGGGCGGTGGAGGGGATGAGGCTGGCCATGTTCACCATGACCAAGCGGGAGACAATGCCAATGATGGCAATGACCACCATCAACTCAACCAGGGTGAATCCGGATTGTCTTGGCCGCATGACGTTGTGCTCTTGGCTATTCGTTCTCTGTATCGCCGGACTGCTTGACTCTATTGGAGCTGATGTCGTCATCCGTGTCCGGCGTTATGTCCGGGCCGTAGCTGATGACTTCAAATTTCCTGGCGCTTTCGCCTTGTCGCAGTTCATAGGGTTCGCCCCATGGATCTCTGGGAATCTCGCCATCGAAGCCTTCTAGCATGACATCCCCTTTATCATCTTCAACAACCAGCTCCTCCAGGCTTTCCGGTAGGCGGTGGTGCTTGAGGTAGTAGAGCGTCAGGGCGCCTTTGATATTCACCACATCAGATTTGGCTGTGTTCTGTTCCGCGTCGCCAAAGGCACTCATGACGTTGGGGACTACCAGGACGGCCAGCATGCCCAGGATGACGATCACCACCATGATCTCCACCAGGGTGAAGCCCTTTTGTGAGGTTCGTTTTGATTTGTTCTGCATTGTGTGCTTTTCAGTCAGGAGTCATGAGGATTTTACCGCATCTGGCGGTCTAGGACGATGGCCCAGGCCAGGTCTTCCCGGCTCTAGCCCACCTTTTGCAACTGCATGAGGGGCATGACGATGGCAACGACGATACCGGCCACCACGACGGCCAGGAAGACGATGATCAGGGGTTCCAGCATGGCGGTGAGCTTCTGGGTGGCCAGATCCACCTCCTCGTCATAGGTCTCGGAGACCCGTTCCAGCATTTCTTCCAGGTTGCCGGCCTGCTCGCCCACGCCCACCATGTAGCTGACCATGGGCGGGAACTGGCCGGAGAGCTTCATCGGCGTGGAGATGTCCGCGCCCTCCATGATGTGCTTGTGCACGTCTTCCAGGGCCGTGCCCAGCACCCGATTGTCCAGCACGTTCTTGGTCACGTCGATGGCCTGCAGGGCCGGCACGCCGGAGCGTAGCAGGGTGGCCAGGGTGGTGGAGAAGCGGGCCATGGTCTGCTTGCGCAGCAGGTCGCCGAAGATCGGCACCCGCAGCTTGAAGGTATCCCAGATGAAGCTGCCCCGCTTGGAGTTGATGAAGACCTGGAAGCCAATGGTCAGCAGCAGCACGCCGAACATCAAAAACAGCCAGTAGCTCTGCAGAAAATCACTCAGGCCGATGAGGATCTTGGTGGGCAGGGGGAGTTCCTCGCCCTTGCCTTCCAGCAGCTGGGTGATCTTGGGCACCACCAGGGTCATCAGGATGGTCACCACGATGAGGCCGACAACGATCATGATCACCGGATAGATCATGGCAGCGCCCACCTTGTTCTTGATGCGGGCCTGGGCCTGCAAGAACTTGGACAGCCGGAGCATCACCTGATCCAAAGCACCGGAAGATTCACCGGCCTTGACCATGTTGGAGTAGAGGTTGGTGAAGTAGGCCGGGTGCATCATCACCGCGTCACCGAAGGAAATACCCTGGCTCACCTTTTCGCGGATGTCGCGGAAGGTGGCCTCCACCCGCTTGTCCGGCGCCTGCTCGATGACCATGCGCAGGGCTTCGGTGAGGGGAATGCCGGCGCTGAGCAACGCCGCCATCTGCCGGGTGACCATGGCAATCTGCTCAGAGCGCTGCTTGTTGGGGAAGTCCACGCCGGTGATGCCTTTGAGGGCGATCTTGCGTTTCTTCTGAGCCTTGGCCTCGACGATGTCGGTGACATAGAGGCTGTTTTCGCTGCGCAGCTTGTTGCGGGCGTCCCGGGCCGAGTCCGCATCCACCATGCCCTTTTGCGCCTTGTTGGCGCTGTCGATGGCCTTGTATTCGAAGATTGGCACTATACGACGTCCAGCTGGGTGACGCGGAGCACTTCCGCCGGCGTAGTTTGACTGTCCAGCAGTTTGTCTACCCCGTCCATGCGCAGGGTGCGCAGGCCCCTTTCGATGGCGCTGCGCTTGATCAGGCTGGCAGAAGCCTTGTCGACGATCTGCTCTTGCACCGTGCTGTCGATGGGCAGCAATTCATAGATGGCCGTTCGGCCGCTGAAGCCGGACTGGAAGCATTCATCGCAGCCGCGACCTTGGGCGATCTTACTTTCGGGGAACTGGTCGATCTTCAGGCGCAAGTCCTCCAGCGCGAACTTCATCTTCTCATCTGGTTTGACCAACTCCTTGCAGTTGGGGCAGATGGTGCGCACCAGGCGCTGGGCGATGACCAGAAGTACGGAGGAGGAGACCAGGTAGGGCTCCACGCCGATGTCCAGCATCCGGGTGACGGTGGAAGCGGAGTCGTTGGTGTGCACGGTGCTAAACACCAGGTGGCCGGTGAGGGCGGCGCGAATGGCAATGTCTGCCGTCTCCGTGTCACGGACTTCACCCACCATCATCACGTCCGGGTCCTGGCGCAGGAAGGACCGCAGGCCGGCGGCGAAGGTGAGGCCCTTCTTGGTGTTCACCTGCACCTGGCTGATGCCATCCAGGTTGTATTCCACCGGGTCCTCGATGGTGAGGATGTTCAAGCTGGGTGCGTTGATCTTGTCCAGGCAGGCATACAGGGTGGTGGTCTTACCTGAGCCGGTAGGCCCAGTGACGAAGACCACGCCATGGCTGTAGTTGATGTAGCGGTTGGTGGTGGCCTGGTCCGCTTCCGACAGGCCGATCTGATCCAGGGAGTAGACCTTGGTGGTCTTGTCCAGGATCCGAAACACCACCCGCTCGCCGTTTTGGATCGGGATGGTGGAGATACGCACGTCCACGTCGCCGTCACCGATACGGATGGAGGCACGCCCGTCCTGCGGCAGACGGCGCTCGGCGATGTCCATCTTGCCCATTACCTTGACCCGGGAAATGATGGCGTCGCGAGCGCGGATGGGAATGGACTCAGTGTCATAGAGCACGCCGTCCACTCGCATGCGCACCTGCAGTCGATCCTGGTAGGGTTGCAGGTGGATGTCCGAGGCGCGTAGCTTCAGCGCCTGGAACAAAAGCATGTTCACCAGCTTGATGATGGGGGCCTTGTTGGCCACCGCCAACAGGTCTTCCGACTCGTCCACCTGGGCAGCCAGGCCGACAATGTCCTGCTCTTCGATGTCCGTAAGGGCCTCGTCCACTCCGTCAGCCTTGTGCCTATAGGCGCGGTTGATCAGGTTGGTGATTTCCGAGCGGGGAGCCAGCACCGTCTCCACTTCGGTGTGCATCATGGTGGCCAGATCATCCATCGGTTGCACGTCCAGCGGACGGTGGGTGGCCACTAGCACCATGTGCTCATCCTGGCCCAGTGCCACCAGGCCGTGGGTGCGGGCGAATTGCACCGGCACATGCTGGATGAAGGCGGAGGGCACCGCCACGCCTTCCAGGCTTGGGCGGACTTCAAAGCCGAGGAACTCGCCGAAGAACTCCAAGGCAGCGTGCTCGCCCATCAGGTTCTTTTGCACCAAGACCTGATCCAGGGAATTGCCGGACTCCTGTTCGGCGGCCAGCACTTCCTTGATCTTGTTGTCGTCCAGGCCAGCCTTGCGCAGCAGGGCCTCGCGGATGGGGTCCAGAGCCATGCTTTTACTTGTCCTTGTCGTCGTTGTTGCCTGGGCGGGTCGGGGCCACGCCGTTCTCCTCCGTCCTGGGTGGGCGGGTGTAGTGGGGGAACTCGCCACCGATGGCCTTGTCGTAGTCTTCCATGGTGGACAGTGGGTCTTCCAACATGCCCGGCTGGGTGCCGCCGGTCCAAGTGGGATCCACCACCTGCAAGCGCGAACGACCGATGTATTCCTCGGCCTGTAGCTTGCGTTCAAAGCTGATCTTGGCCAGGTCGGAGAAATCCTCCTCGTCTAGGATGTGGGGCGTGAGGAAGAAGTAGAGGTTGGTCTTGCGATCCTCGGTGGCCTGGGTCTTGAACAACCAGCCCAGGATGGGGATGTCCTTCAAGAAGGGCACGCCGGAATTGCTGACGCTTTCTTGATCCTCGATGACGCCGCCCAACACCATGGTGTGGCCACCGGGCATGGTGACCTGAGTGCTGATGGTGCGGGTTGCGATGGGACCGGGAGTGACGCCGTTGGGGTCGAAGGCCGACAGGAAGCGGCTCACCTCAAGGCTGATATTCAGGCGCAGGTAGTTGTTGGAGGAAATGGAGGGCGAGATGTTCAAGGTGATACCCGCTCCCTCAAAACCGCCAAAGCCGGACTGGGTGGTGGATGTGCCCTGATTTGTAGTCTGGGTAGGCCGTTGCTCCGTGGATACCACGGTGGCGGACTCATTGTTGTTCACCAGGACACTGGGCAGCGACAGCACATTGGAGCGGTCGTTGGAGCCCAGGGCATTCAGGATCACCGGAATTGAAAAATCACCGCCGGTGTTGAGGATGCCGCCGGTGAAGCCCTGCAGGGGGTTGTCGAAGTCCGGCAGGCGGGTGTCTGGCAGGCCGTCGTCATCGGTGTCCTGGAAGGTGGTGAGGCCCTGGGTGGTGAAGCCGAAGGGTCGGGTGCTGTCTTCGGCAATGTCCAAAAGTCCCAGCTCGATGCCGAAGCGCTTCAGGTCGGCGGTCACCAGTTCCACCACGGCGCACTCCACCAGCACCTGGCGTTGGCGCTTGTCCAATTCGGCGATGATCTTGCGCATCTCGGCAAACTTGGTGGCGGGGGCGGAGATCAGCAGCTTGTTGGATTCCTCGTGGGCCACCACCACAGGCTTGCGGGGGCGGCGGGTGTTGGGGGCCTGGCCGGCCTGGGCCTGTTGTTCGGCTTGGAGGTCCTGGTTGACGAAGTCATTCAGTACCTGGCGCAGGTCATTGGCGCGGACATTTTGCAGGCGGATGACCGAAACATTGCCACTGCCCTTCTCTTCCAGGGGGCGGTCCAGGACGGCGATGAGGTTCTTGGCTTCGTTGACCTGATCCCGGGTGCCGCTGAGCAACAGGGTGTTGCTGGATACCTGGGCCAGGATCTTCATCGGCTGGTTGGCGGCGGCAGCGCCCTGGGGGCTGGCAGCCACCGGGCGGCGGGTACCCAAGAGCTCGGTGAGGATGGGTTCCAGCTCTTCCGCAGCTTCGTATTCCAGGGACACGGGCTCGATGAGCAGGTCGATGTCGTCGGCGGGCACATCCGCCAACATCAACAACTCATAGGCCGAATAGACCTGGGGGCCGAAGCCTTGCAGCAGGATGGAGCTCACATTGCCCACATTGCCGAAGGTGAGGCCACGACCACCGGCCTGGCCTGGAGCGAAGAAGGGGCGCAACTGCTGGGTGGCCTTGTTGGCGTCCAGGTGCTCCATGCTCACGGTGGTGAGGATCATCACCCCGGTCTGGTTGCGGTACTTGGGCAGATCTTCTGAGGACACAAAGGTGGCACTGCTGGAAATCTGGGCACCGGCGGCGGACTTCAGGAAGATGATCTCCACCAACTCCGTATCGCCCTCGCCCCGCACCGTGCAGGCGAAGTCCTTGATGTAGAGCATGGTCTGGAAGAAGGCGAAAAAGTTCTCCTCCTTCACCCGCATGGGACCAATGAATTTGATGTTGTTGGCCTTGTTGCTGGCTGGGCCAATTTCCTGTTCGGAATAGGTGAATACCTTGCCGGTGAAGCGTTGGGCCAGCTTGATGAAGTCCCGCAGCGGGATGCCATCCTCCTCATTCACCGTGATGCTGATGTAGCCATCCTCGGATTTCACTTCAAAGTCCTTGTCCGGCTCCCCTTGCGCCCCTAGCAGGCTGCAAAGGGCCAGGCCGAGGCCCAGAGCCAGGCCCAGGCTAGGGCGTTGGCGAAAGGAGGAGCGGGGGGGCTGGGGGGGTTGTTGGCTGGTGAGCAAGTTGTGCGAATCCTTCAAAGGTTCACTCCCATCTGGGTTTGCGGGGGACTTCCACTATCGGTGGTGCCCTGTTTGACCTGTAAGCTTTTGCATCATGCGGTTCGGCGTCCTGAGACAGGGGTGCTAAACCTTTTATTTCCGGACCGTAGCGGATGAAAGTCGGCTTTTCATCCTTTCCGTTTGCACACAATGCCCGCCAGAGTTTCCATACTCGCCCCAACTCTTGTCCAGCGATTCCCCTAGCGCGCCATGAAACTCTCTGAACTGCTCAGTCCGGCCCAGATCCTGCTGCCTTTCCAGGCCGAGGATAAGTGGCAGGCCATCACCCTTCTGGCCCAGGGTATGGTGCAGGCTGGGGCTCTTAATGCGGCAGATTTAGACACTGTCCATGCCGCTCTGGTGACCCGAGAAGAAAGCATGACCACCGGCATGGAAGATGGCATTGCCATCCCGCATGCGGCGGTGGATTGCTTGTCCGAGGTGGTGGCCACCCTGGCCATTTCGCCCCATGGCGTCCCCTTTGAGACCCTGGACGGCAAGCCTGGGCAGATCATGGTTTGCCTGGCGATCCCCCGGAGCAAGAAGTTGCAGCACATTCGCACCCTGGCGCAGATAGCCAAGCTGCTGTCCCGCAGCGAAGTGCGGCAGCAGCTTTTGGCCTGCGAGGATGCGGCGGCAGTGCTAAGGGTGATCCAAAGGGAGGAAGCAGAGGCCGGGTGATCTACCTGGCAGCCATCCTTAGCGGCTTTGGCGGGCTGCTGCTGGAAATGTGTCTGTTGCGCCGGCATGGCCTGTTGCTGGGCAACACCAGTGCCGCAGCCAGCCTGGTGTTGGCCTGCTTCCTGCTGGGCCTGGGGCTGGGAGGCTACGGCGTGCGTCGCCTGCCCCTGCAGCGCATTGGTCCTCTGGGCATGGCCGCTCTTTTGTATGCCTTGGTGGCTCTACTGGCGGTCCTGGGCGACCTGTTCCTGGCCTCCCTGGCGGCCAAATCCTGGGGCCTGGGCTTCCTGCTCTGCCTGCTGGTGCCCGGGCTGCCGGCCCTGCTCATGGGCCTCGCCTTCCCCCTTTTGTTCAGTGGCTGGCAAAGCCAGCAGCATCCCTCCAGGAGCGCTGCCCTCATGGCCTGCAATCTGGCTGGCTCGGTGGTGGCTGCCTGGGTGGGAGGCAATCTGCTGATTCCCATACTGGGTCTGGCGCAAAGCTCCCTGCTGGTGAGTCTGGCCTATGCTCTGGCGGCCCTGGGATTGGCATGGCAGGGGCGGCGCCAGCATTGGCGACCCCCGGCCATTGCCCCCTTGCCGGCCTTGGGTCGCCTTGAGGCTCTTGCCCTGGTCTCCGGCATGCTGGTGCTGGGGCTGGAAATCTACCTCCTGCGTCGCCTGCCCTTCTTCTTGGATGGCTTCCAACCCACCCTGTCTGGTGTCATTGCCGTATGCCTGTTGGGTCTGGCCCTGGGCTCAGCATTTGGCACAGCCTTGTTGCATCGTTGGGCCGGTAGCAGGGCTGCGGTCCTGTCCCTTTGGCTGGCGGTGATAGCCATGGCCCTGGGGCTGCATGAATGGGGGGCCGGGGTGTTGGGTCAGATTTCCCTGGAAGCCTTGGGGCTGGATCATGATCTGGGGCTGCACTTGCGGGTGGCCTTGGCGGCCTTTGCCGCTGCCGCCCTGCCCTGTTTCTTCCTGGGTGCCACCGTGCCCCTCTGCCTGTTGGAATTCAAACACCGGGAAACCCGGGCCGCCCTGGCTGGCCGCTTGTTCTGCAGCCAAGGCCTGGGTGCTTTGCTGGGTGCCTTGTTGCTGAGCCAAGTCATGCCCTGGCTCTGGCCGCAGGCCTACTTTGTCGCCTCCTTGCCGGTGCTGGGTTTGTTGGCGCTGGCTCTCACCTGGCGACCGCCCCATCGCTGGCCGCTCATTGTTGCCGTTCTGGTGTTGTGCCTGGCCAGCCTTGGCGTGAGTGGTGCGGGAGGACTGTGGCAGCCAGCTGCACCGGTTATGGGTTCGCGCTATGACAAGCCGGAACGCTACCGACATTTGGATCATGCCACCGACTCCGTATTGACCGCCAGTGTGGCCTACGATCGCAGCCTGCACAGCATGATCCTGTTCACCGACGAATTCCGTGCCGCCTACACCGGACCGGACACCGGTTACATGCGGGTGCTGGGTCATCTGCCCTTCCTGCTGCAGCCCAACTTGCAGCGGGTGGCAGTGGTGGCTTTGGGAACTGGCACCACCGCCAATGCGGTGGCCTGCTGGCCGCAGGCGAAGGAAATTCATGTGGTGGAAATCTCCGCCGCAGTGCGGGATGCCCTGCCCTGGTTTGCCGGTGACGGCCCGGTGCCAACTGGTGAACAGCCGCAATTCATGCAGGACCTACGCACCAGCATGCACATCACCGATGGTCGGCGTTTCGTCGCCCGCCAGCAACCTGCTTCTCTGGATCTGATCACCATGGAGCCCCTGCTGCCCTATGCGCCAGGGACCGTGCCCTTGTATAGCCGTGAGTTCTATGACTCTTGCAAGCGGGCCCTGAAACCTCAGGGTTTGATGTTGCAGTGGTTACCCACCCATGCCCTGCCGGCGAAGTTCTTTGACAGTCTCTGTCTGACCTTTGCCGACAGCTTTGCCTACCACTCCCTGTGGTTGGTGGATCAGTCCACCCTGTTGGTGGGCTCCAGCCAACCCCACCTGCCCAGCGCCATGGTCTTGCAGGAGCGATTGCAGCAGATGCCCAAAGCGGCGCGGTTGCAGCTGCACCAGGCGGGTCTGGGGACTTGGGAAGACCTGTGCCTGGCGCATGTGACGGCGAACTGCACTGCGGCCTGGCCAGCAGCAGCACAGGTGCCGCGCCTCTTGGATGACCGTCCCTTCCTGGAACACATTGGCTACTGGTCGCGCAGCCAGCGTCTGGCTTTTCTGCCGGAAAATCTTGCCCGCTTGCAGCAATGGTCTGCCGCTTCCAACTGGCCCCAGGATTCATCCTGGCCAGCACGACGACAGCTTCGTTTGCAGGGACTGCAGGATCTTGCAGCAAACGGAAATCCGGCCCTGGCCCTGCGCAGTCTGAACCGTTTGCGGCAAAGCCTTCCCCATAGCCTGCTGTTGCACGGTGAAGAGGGGCGGGCCCTGGTGGGCTTGAAGACACAGCAGATCTACCAGGCCCTGGCCGTCCAGAGCAAGGCCGTCCAGAGCAAGGCCGCCCAGAAGAAAGCTGACCCGGGCCAACTGTTGCAGCGTGAGCCGGCCCAGCCCTTGTTGCTGGCTGCGCTGGCACTGCGGAGCCAAGGCCGACAACGGCAGGCCATCCTGGATCGCCTCTCTGGGCTGGACCCGTATTTTTTGCCAAGCCTGCCCTTTCCCCAGCTGCGCCAACTGCAGCTTGGCGATGGGGGCAAGGCCCTAAAGAAGGCAGAGCTGGAAGACCTGCAGACCTTGCCAGAAGGAAAAGCCTTGGCAGCAGCGGCAGCGGCACCCGGTGTGCGGGGCTATGTGCTTTGTTGTCGTTTTCCCCAGCAGGTGGGCCATGCCCTGTGTCAGTTGCTGGCGCAACGGCCCTTGCAGCAATCCGAGCAGGATGCCCTGCGGCTGGTCTTGGATCCCTTCCTCATCGAACTCATGGTGGAGAAGTTGCTGCAGCGGCAGGCCTCCCTGACCGAGGAATTCCTGCCCCTGTGGCGCCGGGATCTGGCTGCTCCAAGGGCCCTGGTGGCTCTCTTGGATCAAGGCCCGGCACAACGGCAGGCTTTGGCCCAGGCCCTGACTGGTCGGCAGGGTGCGGGAGCCTTGAATCTGCTGGCATCCTTGCTGCTGGATTCAGAGCTTGCGGTGCGCCGGGCTGCTGGCGTTACACTGTTCCAAACTGTGGGGGAGCGCATTCCCTATGATGCACAAGGTTCACAATCCCAACAAAGAGCGGCAGCGGAACAGCTGCGTAACCTACATAATCGCTGACAATGACTAAGGACACTGTAGACAGTCTGGCCGCTTTGGTAGGTGGGCAGGTACACGGCGACGGGCAAGCTCCCATCATCGGCGTGGCGGACCTGCGCATGGCCAGCCCGCAGCACCTGGGCTTCATCCGCGATCCAGAATTCCTGTCCCTGGGGCAAAAAAGCAAGGCGGGTGCTCTGTTGGTGTCGGAGGTCATGGATCTGTCCGCCACCCAGATTGTAGTGCGCAATGTGGGCGCTGCCTTTGCCAGGGTGGCCCTGCATTTTCATCCCCAGCCCAGGGCCGAGAGCCATAGCATCCATCCTACGGCAGTGGTGGATCCACAAGCCGTCCTGCAAGAGCCGGTACAGGTGGGGCCGCATGCAGTGCTGGAAGCCGGTGTCCGGGTGGGGCCAGGCACGGTGATCCAGGCCGGTGTAGTTGTGGGCAAGGGCTGCCAAATTGGAGCGGATTGTGTGCTCTACCCGCGGGTGGTCTTGTATTCGCGGGTACGTCTGGGCGACCGGGTCATCTTGCATGCCGGCTGCGTTTTGGGCGCCGATGGTTTTGGTTATGCGCCAGACGGTGAGGCCTATGTGAAGGTGCCGCAGATGGGCACGGTGCAGCTTGGCGACGATGTGGAAGTGGGAGCCAACACCACCATCGACCGGGGTACGCTAGGCGCCACCAAGGTGGGCGAGGGCAGCAAGTTGGACAACCTGGTGCATCTTGGACACAACTGTGTTCTGGGCAAACACAACATCCTGGCTGGCTTCTCGGCGCTTTCCGGTAGTACGGTGATTGGTGACCGGGTGGCCATGATGGGGCATACGATGAGTGCCGGGCATGTCAAGGTCTGTGATGATGCCCGCATTGGTGGCAACTCGGTGATCTATGGTGACATTAATGAGCCCGGCGATTACCTGGGCTATCCTCTGCAGAAGAAGAGCCGTTGGGGTCGTACCCTGAAGATCATGGATAGCCTGGTGGAGATGCGCCAACAACTGCGCCGCCTACAGAAGGCGCAAGACGACAAGGACTAAAGTAGACCTAGAGCAGGTCTAGAGCAGGCCCAGCATGTCATCCAGTTGGGCGCCAATCAGGCTGGCGATCTGATCCCGGGTTTGGCTGTAGGTTTGCAGGTCGGCGCCAAAGGGGTCCATGACGTCGTCACCATTCGGGTTGAGCAGTCGCGCTTTGTGGCTGGCGCCAGGGTCCATGGCCAGCACGGTTTGCAGGTGGCTCCGGGAAAGGCAGTAGATGCGGTCTGCCTGCTGCACCAGGCCAGGAGTCAGGCCTTGGCTCAGGTGATGGCCTAGGTCGATGCCCATCTGTTGCATGGCCGCTATAGCTCCTTCACTGGCGGGTGAGCCGGCAAAGGCGTGGGCGCCGGCACTGCTTACATATAGGCCGCGGGCCAGCAATTCATCGGCAGGGACTTGCAGAGCCTGGGCCAGGAGTTGCTGTGCCAGGGCCTGGGCCATGGGGGAGCGGCAGGTGTTGCCAGTGCAGACAAACAGCAGCTTGGCGGCGGCGGTGATCAACACTTCGGTCGCCGTCAGGATGCCTTCCCGTAGCACCCGGATTTCGCTTCCGTTCCACAGCATGAGCGTGGAAGCCAGGCCCAGGCTCGGGGGGCCGGCATCGAAGAGGAAGTCAGCCGTGGGGAACTGTTTGGCAATGTCTGCGGGCTGCAACACCGGCTGTTCACCGCTCAGGTTGGGGCTGGTCATGAACAGTGGGTGGCCGAGCTGCCGGATCACTGCCTGGGTGAAGGGATGGGCCGGCACTCGCAGGCCGATGTTGTCAGATTCGTCGGTTTTGCTGGGCAGCACAGCGGTGAGCGGCCCGGGCCAGAAGCGGGTCAGCAGACGTTGCAGTCGGGCCGGCAGGGGAGCTGCGTATTGCTGCAGGTCTTCCGGATCTGCCAGGTGGTAGGTGAAGGGTTGGTTCTTGTCGCGCCCTTTCAGCTGGTTCAGTGCCTCGACCTGGGCCGGTTGCCGGGGATCAGCCACCAGACCGTAGACGGTTTCGGTAGGCAGAATGACCATTTGTCCGGCTGCAATTGCCTGCACAGCAGTGTTCACCTGGCCGGGGTCCACGGAATCGGGGTTGAGGGGAACACGTTGCATGGATAGCGCAGTGTATGGGCATAGGCTTGCTATGCAATGCAGGGCAACATACTCTCGCTCGCCACATGATAGAGCGTTCGTTTTGCATGGTAGTTCCCTGTTTCAACGAGGCTGGGAGGATGGATGTTGGGCAATTCGATGCCTTCCTTGCCCAGCCAGAGAATCAGCATGTGAGTTTCTTGTTTGTGGACGATGGCAGCCAGGACGCCACTGCCCAGGTTTTGCAGGGCCTGGCCGCAGGACATGGCCAGCGCTGCGACTTTTTGCAGCTGCCGAAGAATTCCGGTAAAGCGGAGGCCATCCGCCAGGGCATGCTGCACATCCTGGCGCAGCCAGAGACTTTCTCCTATCTGGCCTTCATGGATGCGGACCTGGCCACGCCCCTGTCGGGGATCTCGTCGGCAATTCATGCAATCGACAAGTACCAGGAGCCGACCATGCTCATGGGTTCAAGGGTCATGCTCTACGGCACCACCCTCATCAGCCGTTCTGCATTCCGGCACTATGTGGGGCGGATCATCGCCTCCTGCATCAGTCAGGTCCTGAAACTTCAGGTCTACGACACCCAGTGTGGGTTCAAATTCTTCAAGACCGACGGGGTGCAGGCATTGTTTGACAAACCCTTCATCAGCTCTTGGATGTTTGATGTTGAGTTGATCTTCCGCTTGATGGTCATCCAGGGCAGCAGGGATTTGCGGGGCACTCTGTATGAAGTTCCGGTTGAGCGATGGGTGGAAAAGGGTGATTCGAAAATTCCACTCTCCTATGTCTTCAAGCTTCCCTTTGAGCTGCTGAAAATCAGGCGAACCTATCTGCGGATCCTGGGAGAGATGGGCTGAGTCCTGGGCTTATTGCTTTTTCGCTTTAGCCCGTTGCTGCAGTTCTTTCACAATGAGCTCCATCTGCCCGGCCGCTTTCTTCACCAGTTCTCTGTGCTCGATCTTGTGGTGCGTTCTGCCGACGAATTCTCGGTAATATTTCAGGCCCCTCTTCAGTTGACCGCTGTCCACCTCCTTTAGCCGACGAGGGTTCGCGTAGACCTGTCCCAAGATGTAGCGGGTTCTTTTGTACTCTGGATAGAGCGCAGCGATTTTATGCAAATGCGGGAGAGCATCCCGCGGGCGCCCGATATTCAGGTAGGTCATTGCCAGGCTGTAGCGAGCAGGAGTCAGAGGCGGGGCTCTGCGCAGAACCTCTTGGTACATAGGAATGGCCTTTTGGTACATCTGCATGGCCTTATCCGGCATCTTGGCCTTCTCTTCTCGCTTGCCCATGCGCTGGTAGGTGATGCCAATGGCCATGCGGGCACTGTGATTGTCGGGATCGGCCTTGAGGACCTTGTTGTATTGAGCCAGGGCTAATTCCAGTTCGCCGTTGGCCAGATGCTTGGAACCCAGACTGTAGGAAGGAGATGGCCCGGCGTTGGTTTCGCCCTTGTCCTGAGCTGGTTTCCGGCCAGCTGTATTGTCAGTTGCTCTTCCTCTTTTCTTGTCTATGGCCTTTTTCAATGCCCAATAGTTGGGAAGGACATCGGGGCGAAAGAAGATGGCCCTCTTGTATTGGCGGATGGCTTCGTCGAAGTTGCCCAATGCGAGTTGTGCCCTGGCAAGGTGCTCCAGGGCCCAGAGATGGTCCGGCCGCTCTTGGATGGCGAGTTGGTACTCTGCAACGGCCTGTTGGAGATTGGCATTCTTCTCGTGCAGATTACCAATTTGCAGGTGGGCATCGGAAAGATGGTTTTGCACGAAATTGGGCAGACGCAGGGTGGCGGTGAAGGCGAAGGTTGTCACCAAGACCGCCGCCAGCGCGACATTCCACAGTCTCTTCTTTCGTATGGCCTGCCAGGTCTCAAGGATGGTGAAAGCGGAGAACAAGATGAGGATGGGGACCAGGACTTCTCGGTAGCGATCAATGATGTGCATGAGGACCAGCACAGCAGCCGTCGCCAGGAAGAAGAGGATCAGCAGGATGTGTCTGGCCCTTGTTTCCCGTTTTCTGAGTGACAACAAGATACCTGCCAGACCGCAGGCCAGGATGGGCCAGATACTGATGAGCAGATGGTGGAAGAGCAGGGAATAGCGCTGGAAAATCCCCATCTGGTAGTTGTCGGAGATGCCCTTGCGGTGCACCAGCAGCCCCATCTTGCGCAGGATGAGATTGGTGAAGTTTGCTGGGTCCTGCTTGATCTCGTTGAAGGTTTCCTGCACCCAGAAGGCTGAGCTTTCCGAGGGCTTGAGTTTCTTGCCGGCCCTGCGTTCCGCTTCAACCTGGGCGTCCAACTCCTCATATTTGGGGTCGATGCGTTGGAAATCGGGGGACTTGATGGCGCCGTCGGAGCCGCGGCAGTTGCCCAGGTAGAAATTGATGCCGCCGCCGTAGCTGGTGAGGACAAAGTCTTTGCCCACAACCATGTTCCTGGTGGTCAGGGCGCCAACGATGAGGCCTGCCCCCAGGGCGAAGAACAAGAAGGGCTTGAGCGGTTTGACGAAGGCGCGAGAAAACCACCGGCGCCAATTAAAAAGTCCGGCGAAGGAATGGCTCTCCCACAGCAGCCAGAGGCAGACCAGGGGCACCAGGATGAGGGTGGTGTCCTTGGCCAGGGTGGAAAACCCTGTGCAGATTCCGGCCAGTAACCAGAGCTTGTTCTTCTTCTGCTTGTGTGCCAGGAACACCAAAAAGAGGGCGGCGTAGGTGAACACCACTTCCAAGGCGGTCTTCAACAAGAAGCCTTCAAAGAAGATGGAGCCCTTGTAGCAGGCGGCGATCAGGGCTGCCAGTAATGCGGTCTTGCGGCCAAACTGCAGAACGCCAATGCCGTAGACAAACAGGCAGGTGAGCGCGCCGAAGCCGAACTGGATGAACTTGATAACGGTTGGGTCGCCCCCCAGTTTGTAGACGATCGCCAGGAAGTAGGCGTAGAGCGGTGAGGTGAAGAAGACCTTGTCTCCCAGCCAGCCGTTCTGCAGGATGTCCTTGGCCCACTCGTCGTAAGCCTTGGCATCAAAGAGCAGGGCCTGGAAGTAGATTTGGTCCTGTACCTCTGCGTAATAGATCAGCCTGAAGGCATAGGCCAAAAGGAAGATGCCTACGAGGATGAGGATGGTCTTGCGACGATCTGCTTGCACGGTTTGGGGCTGAGAGGGTGGGCGCTGTTGGCGCGGAGGGCAGAGAGGGGAGAGGGGAATAGAGCATAAGTCCGCTGGGCGGGCAAGCCATGCCGGGCCGGTGAGAAAGTGCTAGGGTGTGATTGGCCTTGGGATTACGATGCGCAGGTCGAGACCAGACTTTTATGACCGAGCAAGAATCGCAGGGGCGCAGTGCAGATGAGCGGCTGGCAAAGCTTGGCACGCTCTTTGGTGGTTTTGCCCACGAGGTTCGCAATTCGCTGTCCACCATTGGCTTGAACCTGAGCCTGATCAAGGAGGACTTCAAGGAGAGCGAGTCGGTGCGGGACCGGCGCACCTACAAGCGCCTCTCGGTCCTGGAGTCCGAGGTCAAACGTCTGCAGAGCATCCTGGAGAGTTTTCTGCGCTATGTGCGACAGCCTGAGCTGCAAAAACGGCCCACTGAATTGAACACCATGGTGCAGAGCCTGGTGGAATTCACTGTGCCTGAGGCCCAGGACAAGGGCGTCAGCCTGCGCTTTTTTCCAGGCCAGGATGTGGGGGCCGTGGATCTGGATGCGGATTTGATCCGGGCGGTGGTGGTGAATCTGCTGCGCAACGCCCGGGAGGCTTGTAGCAAAGGGGACCAGATCATGGTCTCCACCGCCCGCAAGAGTGGCGGCCCCAGTGGTGCCCAGGTGCAGATTCAGGTAACCGACACCGGTCCCGGCATGGAGCCGGAAGTTTTGCAAAAGGCTTTCACCCCTTACTTCAGCACCAAGAAGGGGGGCAATGGCCTGGGTCTGGCCATCAGCCAACGCATTGCGGAGCAACATGGTGGCAAGCTGGAGTTGAGTTCTGAGCCCGGTAAGGGTACTCAATTCATTTTGCACCTGCCGGTGGTGCAGGCTTTGGGCAGTAGCCCTACCTCTGGAGAGACGGATGAATCCTGACCCCATCCTGATCGTGGATGATGATGACAACCTGCGGCTGACCATGGCCGATGCCCTGCAAGCCCTGCCGGTGGCCATCACCCTGGCGGCCAGCGGCAAGGAAGCCCTGCGCCTGTTGGGCGAGCGCCGCTTTGCCGTGGTGGTGACGGATCTAGTGATGCAGGATAAAGACGGCTTCGACGTGTTGGAGGAGTCGAAGAAGCGTCATGCGCAGGGGCGAGTGATCATGCTCACCGGTCATGGTAGCCGTGAAGTGGCGGTGGATGCCATGCAGCGGGGTGCCACCTACTACATCGAAAAGCCGGTGGATCTCTTGGAGTTCCGCACCAAAGTGGGCAAGTGCCTGGAGGAACACCGCAAGGACATGGCCTACGACGACCTGCGCAACCAGCTGGGTCAGAGTCCGGGTCTGGATGGGATCATTGGTCAGGATCCCAAGGTTCTGCGAGTGTTGGACGTCATCCGCCAGATCGCGCCGACCCAAGCCTCGGTGTTGATCCTGGGTGGCAGCGGTACCGGCAAGGAACTGGTGGCGCGAGCGCTGCACAACTACTCGGATCGCCGGGATCAGGCCTTTGTCGCTTTGAATTGCGGTGGGCTTTCCGAGGGCACCATTGAAAGCGAATTGTTTGGCCACATGAAGGGGGCCTACACCGGGGCGGCGACGGACCGCGAGGGCAAATTCGAATATGCCAATGGCGGCACCTTGTTCCTGGACGAGGTGGGTGAGATGCCATCCAGCACGCAGATTAAATTGCTGCGAGTGCTGGAGGATCGTGAAGTGATCCGTCTGGGCGCCAACAAACCACGCAAAGTGGACGTGCGGGTGGTGGCAGCCACCAATGCCCGCCTGCTGGAAAGGGTGGAGAGTGGCGATTTTCGCGAAGATCTCTACTACCGGCTGAAAGTGGTGACCATTGAGTTGCCGGCGTTGCGTGAGCGTCGCGGTGACATTCGCCTGCTGGTGGAGCACTTCCTGGCCCAGTTCAGCAAGACTCACAACAAGGATGTGGAGTCCATCGACCGGGAAGCCCTGTTGGAGATGGTTCAGTATGATTGGCCGGGCAATGTGCGTGAGCTGCGCAACTCGGTGGAGAGCATGGTGGTGCGGGCCAGCGGCAACATCCTTACGCGTCAAGATCTGCCGCCGGAGATCTGGGCGCCGGAGAAGACCAGCTTGGACACCTGGACCTTCCTGGCAGGAAAAACTGCCGAAGAAGTTGAGAAGAACCACATTCGCGTCAGCTTGGAGCTCACCGATGGCAATCGGGTGAAGGCGGCCAAGGCCATGGCCATCAGCGAGCGAACCCTCTATCGCAAGATTCGCGAATACGGTTTGTAACTGCACGGATTCACTCTTCCGGCTTACAATCGGTGGGATGCGAGTGCTTCCACCTTCCCTCTGTGTCATCGCCTGTGTCATTGCCCTGTTGCTGGCCTTGCCTTGTGCTCTGAGGGCACAGGACCCGGAGTATCTGGAGGACGTGGCCAGCGCCCAGGCAGAGATGTGGCAGGGCAAACTGTCCAGGGCGCGGGCTGGCTTTGAGGAAGTGTTGGCTGCCTATGCGGAAGAAGAAGAGGCGGACAAACCGCCGCTGCAGGCCTGGCAGCTGGCCCAACAGGGCTTGTTGCGCTTGGATCTGATGCGGGGCCGTTACAAAGGGGTGTTGGCGACAGCAGCGACTTTGCCGGCGGATTTGCAGGCCATGGTGGCGACCCAGCTACTGGTGTCCCAGGCGCAAATGCAGCTTGGACAATATGCCGAAATCATCAGCAAGCTGCAGGCAGTGCATGCAGGGCGCGCCAAAGCAGGCGCTGCACAGAGTTTTCAGGTGGCCCATCTGCTGGCCACGGCGATGCAGGAGTCTGGCCAGAGGCCTGCCAGTCGCAAGGTGTTGCAGGATGCAGTGCAGCTTGGTGAAAAGGAGGATGTGCGGGATCCTCTGGATCTATGCTACCTGGCGCAATGTCGCATGGCCTTGGGGGGGCGCAAGAATCTGGAAATGGCCAGTGCCTTGTTGGTGGAGTCCATTCGTCTGGCGCCGGAACGGCCGGAGGCCAGGACCGCCTATGGCCTGTTGAACTTCATGGCCTATAGGGAGCGCAGTGGTTTTCCCAGTGGCGAGAAGAGTTTGAAGAAGGTGCTGGAGTTTTGCGGGGACCACGAAGAGGCCTTGTTGGGTCTCTATCGACTGCGTTCCAGCAACATGAATCTGGACCCGGCCATCACTGAGGATTACCTGCAGAGAGCCTTGGCTCGCAATCCCAACTCAGTGCCGGCTTTGGAGCTGCGGGGCAGCAACCTTATAGATGATCGTCGTTTTGACGCTGCGGTGCGGATGTTGGAGCAGGCCCTCCACATCAATCCCAAGGACAAGCGTTTGTTGGCACATCGAGCTGCGGTGGCACACCTGCTGCGGGATACGGAGGGCTTTGCCAAGTACCGGGATGCGGCCTACCAGGCGGATGCGGAGTATGTGGATCTGAATCGCATTGTTGCCGATCATCTGGTGGCCTTGTATCGCTTTGCCGATGCCCTGCCCTTCTACAGTGAAGCCTTGGCCAGGGATCCCAAATGGGTACCGGCCCTGCATGGCATGGCCAAGGCATTGATCTACACCGGCGACGGCGACCGGGCCGCTCGCCTGCTCAAGCAGGCGGTGGAGTTGGAAGAGGGCCTGGCGCACCCATGGCGCAACAACATGCTGGTGATCCAGGAGCTGCTTGGTGATGAATACGATGTGGTGGAGCGCGGGCATTTTCGCCTGCTCCTGCACAAGGAGGACCGGGCGGTGCTGGAAAAGTATCTGCTGGCCTGGCATGAGGATGCCTACACCCACCTGGGCCGCAAGTACGGTTACCTGCCGAAGGAGAAGGTGCGGGTTGAGGTCTTGCACCGTTGGTTGGATTTTTCCGTGCGCACCATTGGCTTTCGTGGTTTTACCGCTCTAGGCGCCTGCTTCGGCCCCTTCATCACCTTGGTTTCGCCCGGCGATGATGATCTGCGTATCAATGACTTCATGTGGTCGGCCACGGTGTGGCATGAGTATACCCACGTCCTGACCCTGGCGCTGAGCAAGCAAAGGGTGCCGCGATGGCTTACTGAGGGTCTGTCGGTTTATGAGGAGTCCAGCAAGAATCCCAGTTGGGAGCGGGGCATGCAACGCGAGCTGCTCAATGCCTGGCACAATGGCGACATTGCGCCGGTGCGCTTGTTGAATCGCTTGTTCCGTGGACCTCGCATCCTCTTTGGCTATTACCAGGGTGGCTTGATCGTCGAGTACCTGGCGGCGGAACATGGTTTTGGCAAGGTGGTTTCCATGCTGCGAGCCTATGGGGAGGATCAGAGCACCGAGAGCATCTTCCAGAACACCTTTGGCATCAGCACCCGCGAATTTGACCGCGATTTCAAGGAGTGGGTCTGGCAGAACAAGCTGCAGCAGCTGCAGGTGGTGCCTGACTACGGAGACAAGGCGGTTCGCAAGTTGCAAAACCAGTTGCTGCTCACCCCGGAAGACCTGGATGTGCGGCGCAAACTTGCCTGGGCTTTTGTGCGGCGACAAAACCCCATTGATGCGGGCATCCAGTTGAGCGAGGTGTTGCGGCGGCAACCGGATGATGCCATGGGCAAGCTTCTGCATGGTGAGTTGCTGGCTCTGCGCAAACAGGATGAAGCGGCCATCACTGCCTTGCAGGAGGGCTTCAAAGCTGGGGCCAACGCCTTTGATTCCCGTTTGTTGCTGGGTCGTCTGTTGGAGAAGAAGGGTGACTTAGACGCAGCCCTGCGGCAGTACCAAGCGGCCAAGGGCTGTTGGCCGCGCTGCACCGAAGTGCAAAGCTCACCGGCCCTGCGGGTGGCGCGGATCCTGCGCAAGCAGGACAAGGAGGCTGAGTCGATGATGGAGATGAAGGCTTTCTGCCGACTCACCGCCCGGGCCTTCAAGCCGCGCTTGCGGCTTGCTGCCTACGCCCACAAGCAGGGCAACCGGGAAGAGCAGGTTCGCTTCCTGCTGGAGGCCTTGCAGATTGATCCCTTCATGCGGCAGTTGCACGTGGATCTGGCGGATGCCTACATGGAGCTGGAGCGGCCCGCCGATGCGGTGGAAGAATATACCGTGGCCTTGGCGGTGCCGGAGGCCCGCGACCGCGCCTACCTGGGCATGCCTGCAGAGGAGCGTCCCAAGGCCGATGACCCAGCCCAGGCCGAAGCCCGCGCCGAAATCTGCGTCAAGCTGGCCCAGGCCTATTGGGATCTGCAAAAGCGCGATGCCGCCGGCCGTTTCCTGGATCAGGCCCAGGCCGAGGCCGGAAATGGCGATGCCGCCAAGCTGGCGGCGGAACTGCGCCTGCGGTGGGGGTTATAGGGGAGGGTTATTCCTAGGCTTTGGCCGCTCGGCAAAGAAGGATTCCCCAGGTCGATCTTGACGCAGCCGGGAACAGCGGCTGATGATAGCCTTCAGCACCCCTTACTCGCTCCGCCCAGCGCATCTCGCCCTCCATGACAAATCTGGCCAGGTAACCATTGCAGACCAAGCTTCACTTTGCCCGATTTGAGTTCAAGTACGTGCTGCGGGCCGACTTGCGCAAAGAAATCGAATCAGAGCTGGGCTACTTCCTGCAGCTGGACCCCTATGTGGCCGGCAAGCCGGACAAGAAATACACGGTGCGAAGTTTGTACTTCGACGATCCTGCCTTGACGCACTACTACGACAAGACTGAGGGGATGCTGCATCGAGCCAAATTCCGACTGCGCACCTACAGTCGCGACCCAGCCGAGAATTGCGCCACTTTCCTGGAGATCAAGGGGCGCCACAACGCCCTGGTGTTCAAGCATCGCGTGCCCTTGGTGCATGGCAAGCGTGGCGAGTTTGCCCCTGGCGAACAGGGTGTGGCCAAGAGCATCATGGAGCGAGCGGACAAGGGGCCGGTATTGACCCGCTTTGAGTTCGAACACGCGCGCAAGCAATTGCGGCCGGTGATGTTGATTGATTATGAGCGCCGGCCCTATGTCAGCAAATACGATGCTGAATTTCGGCTCACCTTAGATGAAAAGCTGCAGGGAACATCGACCAAGAGTCTTTATCCTCAGCCTTGGGATTCCAGCCGTTCAATCTTGCTGGGATATTCAGTTATGGAAGTGAAGTTTCGATACCACATGCCTTCATGGTTCCATCGCATCATTCAGTCCTATGGCTTACGACGTGTGTCGGTGTCCAAGGTCTGTCATGGAATGGAAGTGTGTGGTTTGGCATCAGATGATTAGGAAGACCCAGTGATTAGTTTAGTTGCTTCATTACAAAACCCTTTCGATTCCAACAGCAATGCCGATCTGGTTTATGCGCCTACACCTGTTGAAATGGTGTATCGCATTGCTCTGGCCTTGGTGTTGGGGGTCATTATCGCCATCATCTATAGGCAGACCCACAAAGGACTTTCCTATTCCCAGTCCTTCACCATGACCATCGTCTTTGTGGCGATGATTGTGTCTGTGGTCATGATGGTGATCGGGTCGAACCTGGCCTCCGCCTTTGCCTTGGTTGGCGCCTTGTCCATCATCCGTTTTCGCACGGTGGTCAAAGACACCAAGGATACGGCCTATGTGTTTGCGGCCTTGGCCGTGGGCATGGCAGCTGGCACCGGCAAGTGGGAACTTGGGGCCATCGGTGCCGGGTTCTTCTGTATCGTGGCTACCGTGCTCTATCGGGTGAATTTCGGTGCGCTCTACAAGAGTGAGTTCATCCTGCGCTTCGTCTTTGATCAGAGCTTCAGCAGTGCGGCCTACCTGGAAGTGGTGCAAGAGCATGCCAAGCGCTCCAACCTCCTGCACATTGAACCCTCCGGTGACGGCAACTACCTGTCTTTGACCTATGACATCATTCTCAAGGAAGGTGTGACTGCTGATCAGTTGGCCAAGGAAATGGGCAAGATTGAAGGCACTTCTGAAGTGACCTTGATTGCTTCGAAGAATGACGTGGACTACTAATCGGTAGCTACGGGTTGCCATTCCTGAGAATGTCTTTCAGTTCTAAATCCCTTCACCACCCTGATTGGATTTAGAATTGGAAGTACAGGAATGGTGAGTAGTTACTGAAGAACAAATGGGTCACGGCGATCAGGAAGATCAACGGTAGGAAAATCCACACCCAAGCTCCCGGCTTTTGCAGTATCTGGAATGAGTTCTTTCTCGTCCAAACCAGAATGGCACAAGCGATCAATCCGGTGATTTCAAAGCGACCAACTTCCATGTTCTCCAGGGTCCAAGAGTTGCCAATGCCTAGACAGGCCATGGTTTTGAGAATAGATAAGGCTTGCTCAAAGTTCGTGGCGCGGAAGAAAACCCAGCCTCCGAGGACGATGATGAATGTCAGCAGAAGTTGAAAGAACCCAGGTAGGCGTGCATACAAGGTCGTCTTGCCTAAAAGGCGTTCGAATGCCAACCATGCGCCCTGGTATGCACCCCAGGCGATGAAGGTCCAGGCAGCACCGTGCCAAAGGCCACCAAGCAACATGGTGAGCACCAGGTTGATATAAGTCCTTCTTGGACCTTTCTGATTGCCACCCAGTGGGATGTATAAGTAGTCGCGCAGCCAGGTAGAAAGGCTGATGTGCCACCTGCGCCAAAACTCGGTGATGCTCCTTGATTTGTATGGTGAGTCGAAATTGATGGGGAATTGGAAGCCAAACATCAAACCAAGGCCAATCGCCATGTCGGAGTAGCCGGAGAAGTCGAAGTATATCTGCATTGAGTAGGCGTAAACGCCTAGCCAGCTCTCCAAGGTGGTCGGCGCTGAAAGACCAAAGGCTCCGTCGGCAATCACCGCTACGCTGTCAGCAAGGAGCATCTTCTTGATGAACCCCATTTGAAAGAGGAGGGCACCATTGGTGAACTTGGCCAAAGTGTGGGTCCGGTTGCGAAGTTGGTCGGCAACCGTCTGGTAGCGAACGATGGGGCCTGCGACGAGCTGGGGAAAGAGAGCGACATAGCAGGCAAAGTCGGCCAATGTACGCACTGGCGGTGCTTCCTTCCGGTAGACGTCGATGGAGTAGCTCATCGTTTGGAAGGTGTAGAACGAGATGCCTACTGGAAGAATCACTTCAGTCCAAGTCACGCCCTCGTAGCCAAAAGATCCCAGGATGGCATTCAGGGAATCCACCCCGAAGTTCATGTACTTGAAGTAGCCGAGGAGCCCTAAGTTGATCGAGACGGATGCTAGGAGGAATAGCTTCCTTTTGCGGCGAAGGCGTTGGGCTTTATCGCTGGGGAGATCAGCGTCCAATTGCTCTCCCAACTTGAAAATCTGTCCGCCGCAGATGAAGTCTACGATGGTGCTGAAAACCATCAGTAGGACGAAGTCCATTCGCCACCAGCCATAAAAAACGTAGCTAGCCAGGACCAGCATCAGGGACTTGGTCTTGCGTGGGGCGAGGTAGTAGAGCGCCAGGACTGTTGGTAAGAACCAAAAGAGGAAGATCTGGCTAGTAAAGATCATTTGGCCGGCCAGACCTCAATAGGGCTCATGCGGAATTTGGTGGTGCGTCGAACCGGCCGGATGCGAATCCTTTGGATAGGCTCTTTGCTTTTTGATCGCAGTGGAAAAACAAACTGATGCCGAACTTCTGCGCCGATAACTGGCCCGGGAGCTAATGGTGCTGGCTTGAATCCATGACCAGAATCAATATCCACTGAGGTCATTGACTGATCGGTGGCAGACAATACATAGGCTACAGAGAGCGAGCCATCGCCGGCCAGCGGTGGATTGAGTTGGTAAATCAAACCGACATCAATGGACTCGGGAACTCCCTCAATCCATCCATCCTCCTGCTCCTTGATCTGACAGTGGTATGGCTGTCTAGAAGAGAAAGACAAAGGGCTGCGCTTCTCTCTTTGATATCTAAGGCTTTGAACGAAGTGCTTCAGGGGGGAATGGAAGTTCTGTTTTACCAGGAACAAACTCCGTTCAGGTAATTCCCAAATCAAAAGGTGGGGTGCTTTTCTGGACCCGTTCCGGACCTCTTGAGCCACCTCAAGAAGGCGAGAAGTCGGACCCCTACCCCCCCGGTGTCAGGATAGATGTCGCCTCTGAGGATCGAGGGGACCCGACCAAAGCTTGCTTTGGTTGGGCTCGATCCAACAAGTTCACCCGCAGGGTGAACGCCCCCCATGGGGGGCGAGTTTTCCACAAGTTATCCAGTGGGGCGGTGGAGTGATGATTCTTGGTTTACAGCAATGGTTTCAAAGTGCGCATGGTCCAGCGAATGACCGACACTGGTCCTTCTCGGATAACTGCGCCGGATTTGGCAGCAGAGGTTGGAGTTGCCCAATCGACCCTCTGGCGTTGGGTAAGGGAAGCACGTACCGTTTCCTTGATGAGCGGTACAGGAGGCAAGCCCGAGAAGGGATCGAAAAGTCCACGTCAGTGGACCCCAGAAGAGAAGGTGCAGGTCGTTATGGAGGCCATGAAAGTGGCCGAGGAGGATCTGGGAGAGTTTTTGAGGTCAAAGGGACTGCACTCTGTCGAGCTCGAAAACTGGCGCAAACTAGTCATGGAGGCGGCACAATCCGCTTTCAGCAACCCCAAGAAGGCCAAGCGACATGGTGCTTCGCCGGATGCGAAGAAGATCAAAGCACTGGAAAAGAAGATCCGCCGCAAGGACAAGGCCTTGGCCGAGGCTGCAGCTTTGCTGGTGCTCCAAAAAAAAGTCCAAGAGATCTGGGGGGACGAGGACAGCGACACACCCACGAGCAGCGAGACCTGATTTTAGGATTGGTCACAGAAGCCATCAACAACGGTGCCCGGCTGCACAAGGCGTGTGGGACCCTTGGCGTAGATTCAAGGACACTACAACGCTGGAAGCGGCAGGGCATCGGTGAAGATCGGCGAGCTGGCCCAAAGAGCGTGGTCGGCAACAAGATCAGCTCTGCTGAGCGAAGTATGATCCTGCAAATCCTCAACTCTCCAGAGTATCGCGACCTTTCTCCCAGTCAGATCGTGCCGAGGCTGGCCGATCAAGGAATCTATCTGGCATCTGAATCCACGATGTATCGAATCTTGCGCGAGGAAAAGCAGCTCAAGCATCGCGCTGCTGCCAAGCCAGCAACACATCACCATCCCCGCGAACTGGTGGCAACAGCACCCAACCAAGTATGGAGCTGGGACATCAGTTACTTGCCTGGCCCGATCCGCGGGAAGTTTTACTACCTGTACACGATCATCGATGTCTTCAGCCGAGACATCATGGGCGAAGCCATCTATGAGGAAGAATGCCAGGTATTGGCGGCAGCCTTGATCCAATCGGCTTGTGATGCGCAGGGAGTGGATCCTGACAGCTTGGCTCTTCACTCCGATAACGGTGGTCCAATGAAGGGCAGCACTATGCTGGCAAAGCTTGAAGAACTCGGCGTCATGGCTTCATTTAGCCGGCCTGGTGTCTGTGACGACAATCCCTACTCAGAGTCCCTCTTCAAAACAGCCAAATACCGTCCAGAGTATCCTGCCCGACCATTTGAATCGTTGGAGCATGCGAGGACCTGGCTGGTGGCGTTTGTCCAGTGGTATCGGCACGAGCATCGGCATAGCGGCATCAAGTTTGTAACCCCTGCTCAACGCCATGCGGGGGAAGACATTGTCATCCTGGCAAAACGCCGGGAAGTGTATGAAAAAGCCCGTGCACGAAATCCAGAGCGCTGGTCAGGAAACGTGCGGGATTGGTCGCGCATCGAAACTGTCAGGCTCAACCCGAACACCCATCATGCAGCTGCGGAGGCAGCATGATGAATACATTTCAGGCGACAACTACCTTGACACCTACCGATCGCGGCGAACAAGGTGGTTGTTCCGTTCCTCTTGTAGTCATGAGTCATCGTGCCGCATCGACCCTTGACCAGTGGAAGGCTCTTCTGGGTCCGATCGAGAGCCTGAATTGACGTCTTTTCGTCCGCGCTAAAGACGAGTGCATTCTCGGGTGGATTCAGGTAGAGACCTACCACATCGCGCAGCTTCTCTTCGAACCGAGAATCGTTGCTGACCTTGAACGTCTTCACCAAGTGAGGTTTCAGACCGTTGGCCTTCCATGTGCGGTGGACCATCGACTGCGTGATTCCCATCTCCTCTGCAAGGAGTCGCGTGCTCCAGTGTGTCGCGTTCGCGGGGATCTCTTGCGTAGTCATGCGGATGATCTCACTCTCAACTTCCTCGTTCGCACGGGGACGACCTCCCCGAGGAAGGTCCTTCTCTATACCAGTGAGGCGATGCTCGCTGAAGCGGTTTCGCCAACGCCCCACAGTGTGTCGCTTGACCCTCATCTCCTCAGCTATATCCGCATTCGAGTAGCCATCAGCGGCAAGAAGGATCATTCGGGCTCGCTGAGCTTGCCTCACCGAAATTCTCCGACTGCGTGACCAATTCGTCAGGGTGCTTCGCTCGCTCTTGGTAAGTTGAATCTCTACTGCAACGCGCATCGTCTTGCCTCCAACGATACCTACGCACCGCAAGCGTAGGGAGGCTTAATATAAAGGCCTACTAATTCTGCGTCATACCACTAGGCTGCGGTTAGCAAAAAGTCATGGCTGTAGCCCTTGCCAGAATAGCGGGGTTCTACACCCCTATCAGCCCTGCCAAGAGCCTTGCGGTTGATCGTTTTCCGATTTTATTTCGCATTCTTGGTCACATATCGGCCCGCAAACTGACTTAGAGGTGATGGCTATGACCTCAATCGACTTCAGTAAGTTTGGCGACACCTTTGCTCGTTACCAGAGTTCCGGTGCTGCCCATGCCATGCGGGAGTTGGTCCATTCCAAAGCCGCAGGGCCTACCAGTCCCGTGGAATTAGCCACCCATTTACCTTCCCAACCGCGCTCTTCTTGCGCATCCCCTGCCATTCGTAGGGAAGTGGTTGGACAGCCCATACACCTATGTTGTGTATCCCCAGCTTCTCATGGATCCCATGGAAGTTGATTTCTTTCCCGCGTATCCTCGCGCTTAACCAACAGGAAAATCTCATGAAAACTGACCTCCTTATGAAAACTGTAACAACGCTAGCCTGGACTATTCATGAATAGGTAAACCGCGGACTGTGGATCATTCGTACTAAGTGGTAACTACACGCTACTTGGAACAAACGACACCACAATCCGCATGGCCAAGCCTACTCAACAGTCTGTTATTCTTCCAGACATCGCCAAGAAGTCCGTCGTCCCCATCTTTGACGCAGAAGGACAAAGCTCCGATGGCGGTGCAATCCTGCTTGGCCAGCTCGATCAGCAACTCGGCCTGACCAGCGGACTTGCAGCTCAATTTTGCGATCGACGCAATCCGGGCCGCACAACACACGACTTTTTGACGATTCTCCGGCAACGTGTGTTTTCCATCGCCATGGGCTACAGCGATGGCAACGACGCAGCCAAAATGGCAAATGACCCGATCCTGAAAATGATCAGCGGCATGGATGCACTTGGCGAAGATCAGCTGGCATCGCAACCGACGTTATCCCGGTTTGAAAACATGCCCACGGCAAAAGAGGCTGTACAAGCCACACGTTGGCTGGAGAAGAAAGCTATTGGTCTGCTCAAGAAGCGTCATCGGCGACCAAAGCGCATCACCATCGACTTTGATTCCACTGACGATCCCACCCATGGTCAGCAAGCATTCAGCTTTTTCAATGGCTACTACGACACCTGGTGTTTCCATCCTCTCCTTGGCTTTTTGTCAGTGGATGGTCATCCAGATCAATTTCTCTTCTCCGCTCGGCTTCGACCAGGGAACTCAACGGCAAACCGAGGATGCATTCCATTGTTGCAGCGGACGGTCGCCGAGCTCAGGTACCGATTCCCGAAAGCAAAGATTCGTGTACGGTTAGATGGCGGCTTTGCAAACCCAAGGATCATCGCTGCGCTTGAAGATCTAAAAGTCGAGTATGTGGTCGCAATGGCCAGCAACAGCGTCCTCAAAGCGAAAGCCAAGGATTGGATGACCATGGCCCAGACGCTCTCTGCTCGCCAAAACGAATCCATCCAACTCTTTGGAGAGGCTGCTTACCGTGCAAAGTCATGGAATCGCGAGCGGAGGGTCATCCTCAAAGCTGAGGTGCTGCAGTATGAAGGAAGAAGTGCAAAGTCGAATCCTCGATTTGTGATCACCAATCTTCGGCACACACCGGAAAACGTGTACAAGATCTATCGTGGTCGAGGTGATTCCGAGAACCGCATCAAAGAACTACTGCATGATCTCGACATTGATCGCACAAGCTGCTCAAGCTACATCGCCAATCAATTCCGAGTATTGATGACGGCTACGGCGTATCTGCTCTACCAGGAGCTGCGCTGGCGCCTTCGTCGGACTGATGCAGGCCGCACCCAGGTAGGGCGATTTCGGGAAATGTTGATCAAGGTCGCAGCTCGCGTACAAGAATCAGTGCGTCGGGTAGTGGTCCATCTGCCGAAATGTTATCCATGGGTAGAATTGTGGGAGCGTGCAGCATGTGCTGTCAGTGCTCGCGGTAGACCAAAGACGGCGTAGCGCCGAATGGAATCCAACTGCATCGCATCTACTGCGCCACGGGACTGTACGGAGGTGGCCATTCCGGCGATATTTCAGGCCCATGGACCTTTGCCAACGCTCACTTCAGAGTGTCGAAAGCAAATCCCCTTGATTCTTCACCATGCCGGCCAGCAAGGACCAAAAAATCGCGATCAACAGCACACTCGTGAATAGTCCGGGCTAGGAGTCTGCCCCACGGAAAGTCAACTTAGCGTCTCCCAGGTGGCAGCTGGATAAGTCATTAGTGGGGCTGGGAAAACCCAGATCGTCCGATCCTACATCAATCTTGGGCCTGGGACCATGATGACGATTGTGAGGTGCTTCTTGGCCTGTAATAGCCCGATTCCCTCGGTTTTCACATCGCCAGCTTTCCATGCAGCCTTCTCAGGTTGGTTGCAAGACAGATTAGATCCCACTCACCGCTTACCTTCGCCATACCTCGCATGCTGAAGGACCGAAAACCGCTCACGTTTTTGATCCAACCAAAGACCGGCTCAACGATGTGCTTGCGTTTTCGGTACCAGCCCCGTCCGCACTTGGTCCCGAGTTTTCGCTTCATTCGCGCAGTAGCTTGGAGCTCTGAGCTGGTCTCCGGTCGTGCCTTTCCTTCCTTGCCCACCGAAACCAAACCGTCAATCTTGGCGTTTTCGAGGTGCTCGAAGTTTTCCTCGCTGCGGTAGCCTGCGTCCGCAAGCAGGCGTTCGATCGGCTTGCCGGTGTTCTCCATCGCTTGCTCGGCCATCGGAAGAAGTTGATCCGTATCCGCACCGTTGTCAGTGATTCCATTCGCGATGATCAACTGCTCCGTATTGTCGACAGCAATCTGGGCGTTGTAGCATTGCTCAAACCCCTTCGAGTCTTTCATAATCCGACTGTCAGGGTCTGTGAAGTTCTCTTGATCCTGTGGCCGTGGCTTGCCTTTGGGATGTTTCCGGTAGCGAGCCACCTGGAGATCACGACCCTCTTCCTTGGCCTTGCGGGCCTTCTTCTCGTCCTTTCGCTTGTCTTCTTCGGCCTTGCGTTCTTCCAAGCGCTTCTTTGCCTCCTGGATCACCTTCAGGCGGCTCTCCCGGTTCGCAAGCTCCTCGGGCAATTCGTCACCACGAAAGTCGGGACCAAACATCTCGTCCTCGTCCTTGTCGATCCCCTTGGCCATCTCGGTGATCCTGCGGACTTCGGCACGGAGCCGCTTCTCCTCGGATTTCATCCGCGAGTAGCTCATAGCCTTGCGTTTGCTGGCGTTCGCCTTCACCTTGCTGCCATCCACTGCCACGGTGCCAAGTTTGGCCAAGCCTGCCTCACAAGCAAGTTGCACTATCTGGACAAAGAAGCTCTCAAACAGATCGACATGCTCTGCCCGAAACCGACAAATCGTGCGGTGGTCCGGCATCTGATTGGCTGCCAACACCCGGAAAGGCACACTCTCCTCTAGGTGCTTGGCAATCTTGCGAGAAGAGAAGATTCCGGTGCAGTATGCGTAGATCAGCACTCGCAGCATCATCCGTGGGTCGTACGGCAACTCGCCTTTGCCGCAGACGCGATAGCGATCAAGGAGATCATCTGTGTCAAGCGACTCAATGGTGTCGTGAATGTACCACGCAAGATGATCTTGGGGCAGCCAATCGCGGATTGACGGAGGCAGGAGGAACTGCTGGTTGAGATCTTGACCCTTTTTGAAACGCGCCATGCCTTCAATACGTACAGGGATGAGCCCAGGGCTTAATATTATTCCGATTTTAGAGGCTATTGGAGGTCGGATTCACAGCTGTCCCGTGGGACAGACTCCTAGGCTTCGCCTTCCCTGAACACTTTTGCTCCAACGCCAGTGCCCCTAGGCGTCACCCTGCACCATGCTGCACTGGTTTACACCAGCAACGGTTGTGGCATTGGTTGTGACACTTTCCAGTTGGCCACCAATTGGCTGCCCATGACGACGACCCCGTGAGAAGTGCAGAGTCAGGTCAAATCAAAGAGCAGCAGCTCGCAGTCCGTTTCTGCTCGCAACAGCAGCTCACCTTCTTCTTCCACCGCAGCGCCATCGCCGGCTGCCAGTGCATGGCCGTTCAAGCTGAGGCTGCCACTGCAAACCTGCAGCCAAGCGCCCCGTCCCTTGGCCAGCTCATGGCTGAGTTCTTTTCCTGCTGCCAACAGGCAGGCATGCATGCGCATGTCCTGATGCACCAGCACGGAATCGTCCCTGCCATCAGAAGAAGCCACCAGGCGGAGTTGGTTTTGCCGGCTCCTTTCACTGAAGCTTCGTTGCTCGTAGCCCGGCTCCAGTCCCTTGGCTTGTGGTACGATCCAGATCTGCAGCAGGTGCAGGAGCTCAGTGTCGGATGGATTGAACTCCGAATGCGTAATGCCAGTGCCCGCCGTCATGCGCTGCACTTCACCGGGGCGGATCACCGAGCCGTTGCCCATGCTGTCCTTGTGCTGCACCGCCCCTTGCAGCACATAGGTGATGATCTCCATGTCCTGGTGGGGGTGAGTGCCAAAGCCGGTGCCGGGTTGGATGAAGTCCTCGTTGATCACCCGCAGGCTGCGGAAACCCATGCAGGCCGGGTCGTGGTAGTCAGCGAAGGAGAAGGAGAAGTGCGAGTCCAGCCAGCCGTGGTTGGCGTGACCCCGGTCCTCTGACTTGCGCAGGGTGATCACGCCTTGAACCTGCCTGCGTATGCCACCTGCACCAGTGGTTTGCGGTCACTGGGTACTTCCCGCTCTCTGAGTTCTGCCGGCAGGTCATCTGTCTGGCCGGCGTAGCCGATGGCGAAGGCAGCCATGGCTTCGTACTGCTCTTCGGGTACTTGCAGTGCCTGGTAAGTCTTGTCGGCGTGGAAACCGCTCATGAAGTGGGTGACCAGACCCAGGTGGTTGGCCTGCAGGGAGAGGGACATGCAAGCGGCACCACTGTCGAAGGCACCCCAGCGGTTGGGCTTTTGGTTGCGGGCGAAGTTGCGTTCGGCAAAGACAATGCCCAGGACCGGGGCTTTCTTGGCCCAGCTCTGGTTGCCTTCCATCAGCAGGTCCAGGATGCGCTGGTGATCTTCGCCTTGGTTGCCGTAGACAAAGATCCAGGGCTGGGCATTGAAACAAGAAGGTGCCCAGCGGGCCGCCTCAAACATGCTGGCCAGCTGTTCGGCGGAAACCGCTTGGTTACTGAAGGCTCGTGGCGACCAGCGATTGAGGAACTGTTCATGGGCGGGAGCTTCGGCTTTGCGATTCATTCTGTTCACCGTGATTCGGGATATAGGAGATGGGGGCGGCGACGTTCAATAAATTCTGCCAAGGGCTTTTGCCACAGTTGGCCAAGAGACTTGGCGTCCTTGCCAGTCAAGATGCCCTGCATCACCCTGTCGTTGCAGAGCAGTTTGTTTACGGTTTCAGCCTCCCATACTTCGCTGTGCAGGCGACGTACCTGCACTGCCAGCTGCATGCCCAGCAGCAGTGGGTCAAAGCGCTGGCGCTGGGTGATGAGGATGCGAATGCCTTGGCATTCTTGTCCTGCAAACTTGCTGGCACTGGGAGTGAAGCGCATGGGGATGAAGCGAGCGCCGGGAATCTTCGCCCGATTCAAGGCGCGGGCTATGGCACGAGCATCCAGCCAGGGTGATCCAAAAACTTCAAAGGGACTGTCGGTGCCGCGGCCTACGCTCAGGTTGGAGAACTCCAGCATGGCGACGCCGGGATAGAGCAGAGCCTGATTCAGGCTGCGCATGTTGGGTGAGGGGTCCACCCAGGGCAGGCCGGTATGGTCCCAGAAATCCTGCCGCTGCCAGTTCTCCAGGCGCAACACCTGGAGGTTCAGGTTCAGTTTGCGTTCCGCTTTGAACATCTGCGCCAGTTCACCCACGGTCATGCCATGTCGGATGGGTAGGGAGTGCCAGGCGACAAAGCTCTGTTTGTCCGCGTCCCGCATGGGGCCCGCCACGTCTACGCCATTGATGGGGTTGGGCCGATCCAGGACCAGAAACTCCAGGCCCTGTTCGGCGGCGGCTTCCATGCACAGGCCCATGGTGGAGATGTAGGTGTAATAACGGCAGCCGATGTCCTGAATGTCGAACACCAGAATGCCCAGGCCCTGCAACTGTTGCGCACTGGGCTTGCGATTCTCGCCATAGAGGTTGTGGATCTGCAGGCCGGACTTGTGGTGCTGCGCCTCAGAGATCTGTCCCTCCAGTTTGCCGGCAAAGCCATGCTCGGGACTGAACAGGGCCAGCAGTTGCACTCCCTTGGCCTGACGGAACAGCGCCACGTTGCTGCGCCCCTGCTGATCCAAGCCAGTGTGGTTGGTGACCAGCCCCACCTTCTTGCCCTGTACTTGGGCGAACTTGTTGGCCACCAGCACATCCAGGCCAGTCTGCACGTTGAGACCTTGGTCTTGCGCCAGGAGAGTGGTAGTCAGCAGACAGATGGTAAGGGCTTGGGTAATCATGGGGAGCGCAGCAATGGGTTGACCAGGTAGCCGCAGCTGACGGTGATGCTGGAACCCAGCAGGGGGAACCAGGGCCAGGCCAGGTCGGTGAAGAACATAAAGAAGAGCATGCAGGCAAGGCCAGTGATCAGGCCCAGCATAGCAGCGCCGGGACGAATTTTGTTCTTTGGCAGGGCCAGCAGGAACAGACCCAGCAGCACACCCATGGTGAGACTGGCAATGGTGAACACGGAATCGACGATGCTCTTCTGCAATCCCTGGCAGCTAAGGGCCACCAGGATCTGTAGCAGGCCAAAGACCAGGGTGAAGGTCATGGTGGCGCGCAGGTTGTTGTTGTCGCCGTTTGTCTTGCGGCGAAGCAGCGGCAAGAGATCATGCACCATGGAAGTTGCAGAGGAATTCAACGACGAGGAGAGGGTGGACATGGCGGCGGAAAACACCGCACCCAAAACCAGCCCCTGCACGCCTACGGGCAGTTCATGCACGATGAAGCTGGCGAACACTTCGTCACCTTTGCTGAAGGCCTGGGTTGGCGGATGCTGTTGGTAAAAAGCATAGAGCCCCAGACCCAGCAGCAGGAAGAAGGCGAACTGCAGTAGCACAATCGGCCCACTCAGGGCCAGGGCCCAGCCGGCCTGCCGCTGGCTGCGCGCACTCAGGTAGCGTTGCACCATGAGTTGGTCCGCCCCATGGGTGGCCAGGGACACGAAGGCGCCGCCAATTAGACCCGCCCACAGGGTCTTGTCTGCTGACCAGGACCAGTGCAGGTCCACGACTTGCAGCTTGCCGGCACTGGCGGTGACTTCCTGCAACTGACCCCAGCCGCCGGGCAGACCTTCCAGGATGATGTAGAAAGCTACCACCGCTCCCAGCATGTAGACCACGAACTGGATGCAGTCCAACCAGACAACGGCGCGCATGCCACCGATGTAGGTGTAGAGGATGGTGGCCAGGCCCACCAACAGGATGCACAGCCAGAGTTCTTCTCCCAGAATCTTATGTAGAACAAAAGCGCTCAACATCAGGCGCAGGCCATCGGCCAGGGTGCGGGTGGTCAAGAACAACACAGACGCGGCGCGCTTGACGCCGTTGCCGAAACTTTGTTGCAGCACGCTGTAGGCGCTGAAGATCTGACCTTTGAAGAAACCCGGCAGCAGCAGGGCCACAACCAAGAGCCTGCCCAGAGCAAAGCCCATGGGCAGTTGCAGCCAGGTGAGGTTGCCTTCGTAGGCCACACCGGGAATGCTCAGGAAGGTAACGGTGCTGGTTTCGGTGGCGACGATGGAAAGCAGCAGGGCCCACCAGGGCAGGTTGCGGCCGCCCAGGCTGTAGCCATCCGCGGTCTTGGTACCGTGGCCCATGTACAAGCCGAAGCCCACCATGGCCAGCAGGTAGACAACAAGAATGATCAGGTCAGTGGGGCGGAGGGCCACAGGCGCCATGGTGCCCTGGTGATGGGCAGGAAACTAGCAATACCTCTGCTGTCTGAAAGACACTAGCATCGCCAGAGATGGAACCGGACGGATGCACCCAATCCAGTGAACTCATGGTCAAGGTCTGCAGCAGCCTGCGCTGGTTGATCTTCGCCGCAGTTCTCGTCTTGCTTGTGAGCCAGTTGGGCAAGGATCTGCATGGTTCCCACATCCACAGGCAGACCTTGGTTGTCTTGGAAATGGAAAAGATGATGACCCATGGCGTCATCGGCACCGTCGACTACTACGCAAAGGGCACCGCAGCCCTGTTTGACTTTCCTGTGTTTCAAGCCATGGGGTCGACACTGGCGCAGCTGTTGGGCCTGGAAGCCTTCAAGGCGGCCCGGTTGCTCGGCTTGCTGGTGTTCATTGCTGGTTACTTTGTGCTGGCAAAGCTCATGCGACTTGCTGAGCCGCGCCGGCTGGTTGCTGATCTCACCTTGATTTTCTACTGTCTGGCGCCAATCCAGGTCTTCTACTCATCGGCCCCCGTATCCGATTCCCTGGCTTGTCTGCTGGCCTTGCTGGCGATCCTGGCATTTGAGCGCCTTGCGGTAGTCGGCCCAGCAAAGGTCTGGTATCTGCTCCTACTGTCAAGCGCCTTTGCGAGCACTCTCATCAAGATGCCGGTGTTTCTGCCGGCAGCAGTTCTCATTTCTATTCGTGGTCTGCAGAGATACGGCTTGCGGGTGTTGCGCAGAGCCGAGTATCTGGGGGTTGGTGCTGCAGTGGTTGGGGCTGCTGCAATCTACCTATGGGTCGCGCATCATGTGAACCAGGTGTGGGAACAAGGCAGGGTCTACGGTGGACCAATCAATGACCTGTATTGGTTCTTCTCGAACTACGAAGACCGCACAACCTGGGCTTACTATGCAAAGATTCTCGGCTACCTGTCCAAGTACCTCCTGAACCCGCTGAGTTTTGCCCTGTGCTTGGGCGGGTTTATTTTCTACAAGCGAAAGTACTCCTTTGCTGCTCCCATGCTTCCTTGGCTGTTGGGCAGTCTTGTCACTCTGCTGATCTTTTTCAATCTGCAGTGGCGACATGAGTACTATCAATTGCCCTTTGTCGCGCCACTGTGCTATTTCACCGCCGTAGGCAGCCATCGCTTTCTATCATGGTGCAAGCGTTGGTCCGGATTGGAGATCGTCGCCCTCCTGCTTCTTGTTCTTGCTTCAGCCTATTTTTCTGGGAAGTACATCCTCCGTTTGCAGCGCAGCAACGCTGAGGAGATTGCCATATTGGAGGATGCGGGTTCCATGCTGCGAACGACGACATATTCCCAGGACTTCATTGTCTATCTGGTGGCGGAATACGATATGCAGCCGCAGCACTTGTACTTCGCCAAACGAGATGGCCTTATGATTGCTGAGGCGGACCTGGATCAGTCCCTGTGGACTCGCATCCTTCAGCGCTACAAGTCGGAAGAGCGCATCCTGGTTTTCTGTCCCAGCAGCCTGCGCAATCTTTTTTCCGCGCGGGCGAGGTCCATGGGGCTGTCTGTTCTAGTTGATGAGCCAACGGGATTGCTCTATTCGAACTCCTGAAGTGCTACATTGCCAGCTACCAACTCAGCCGACTACCCCAACTGTAATGCTCGTGTCTGCGCGTCGAATCAGATTGCTGCGTTTCCCCTTGCTGCTGCTCAGCCTGTTCCTTCTCACTGCCTGTGATTCGGTTCCAGGTTCTGCCCCTCGACATGGTTGGATGAGCATGGGTGCCAGGGGTGGAGAGAATGATCGCGGCAATGAGGAAGACTTTCAGCAGTACGAATTGTTTGCAACTTACAGGCTGCCTGGGACGGTGGCCTTGGGCAGCGATCTGCTTTTCGGCTACTACCTGGAAGGCACGGCTGGCTGGCTGCGCGGCGCTGGGGAAACCGGATTTGTGGGCGGCTTTGGTCCAGGTGCCTATCTGCATTCCCCAGGCACGGGTCTGGGTTTATGGGTGGGCATCAATCCCACTCTGGTGAGCAGGCATCTCTATGGCAAGGAGGATCTTGGCGGTGCCTTCCACTTCACTTCCCATATTGAACTCAGCTATGACCTGTCCCAGCGCTGGTCTCTGGGATTCCGCTTCCATCACATGTCCAACAACGACTTCTACCAAGAGAACCCGGGGATCGACATGTTCATGCTGCAGGCAGCCTATCGTTTCTAGTTCAGCTCTTGGGCGATATGCTCTGCTGCGATGAATGATCAGGAATGGGTTGATCTGGATGCACTCAGCAGCTTGCAGTTGGTGCGGCTGATGAATGGGGAAGATGCCAAGCTGGCGGCGGTGGTGGCCAGCCAGGCGCAAGGCATCGCCGACGGCATCGATGCCATTGCCCAGCGCCTGGCCCGTGGTGGTCGCTTGTTCTACCTGGGCGCTGGAACTTCGGGGCGCCTGGGGGTCTTGGATGCGGTGGAGTGTCCTCCTACCTTCAGCACTGATCCGCAAATGGTGCAGGGCTTGATCGCCGGGGGTTCGAAAGCATTGACGGATGCGGTGGAAGGAGCGGAGGACGATGGCGCTTTGGCGGAACAGGACCTGCAAGGGGTAAGATTGTCTGCCGATGATGTGTTAGTGGGTATCGCCGCCAGCGGCTCCACCCCCTATGTGCTGGCGGGTTTGCAATTCGCTAAGGCCAAGGGCAGCTTCACAATGGGCCTGGCCTGTTGTGCCAAGCCGGCCATGGAGAATTTTTGCCAGCTTTGCATCTGCCTGCCGGTTGGACCGGAAGTGATTTCTGGTTCCACCCGCCTGAAGGCTGGCACCGCTACCAAGATGGTACTCAATATGCTCAGCACCGGCGCCATGGTGCGGTTGGGCAAGACCTATGGTTCGTTGATGGTGGATGTGAAGGCCAGCAACAAGAAGTTGCGGCAACGCGCCTCTCGCCTGGTGCAGCGATTGACGGAATTGGATGAAGACGCTGCTGTTGCCTTGTTGCAAGGCTGTGACTGGCAGGTGAAGACGGCGGTGGTGGCGGCTCGTCTTGGTTTGCAGCCGCGACAGGCTAGAGATCGCCTGGCGGCCAAAGGTGCTCGGCTCTCGTTGCTGTTGGTCAAGGATGGGAGAACCCGGTAGGACCGCCAACTCAAAGACCGCTTTCGTCCAAGAAGTCTGCAGCAATTCGTAACAGCAGATCGAGAAGTAACTGCAGATTCCCAGGGGGATCACCACCCTTACCGAGGTAGTGGTTGAGGCTCAAATAGTATTCTTCTTTGTGAGCTTCCACTGGAATTGGCTCAAATCCCAATCGAATGAGAACTTCTCCCATCAGGAGTCGGCCAATTCTTCCGTTACCGTCTTCGAACGGATGAATGCGAATGACTTCAGCATGTACCCAGACCGCCAGGTAGAGAGCGCTTCGTTCGTAGTTCGGGTCATTTGGGTTTGCGAGTATAGAACCCTCAGACTTCCGAGCCTCCAAGAACACGGCATCCAATTCATTTGGTACGTCATTCTTATTGGGGGATCTATTTGGGCCAAAGACAAGGAATTCAGATCCGAAGTCCTTGCGCCGTACCTTGCCCGCGTGACTTCTTACACCATTGAATAAACCCGCGTGTAGTGCGCAAATGAGCGCGGTTGACAAGGTAGTATTGGAGCATTCCCTGTTGCGGACCTTGTAGCTCAGAGCCATAAGGTTGGCGGTGAGTAGAATTTCCTCGTCTTTGGTGTACCTCCGAATGGGGTCGTCAGCCGACCCAATTACGTCTTTTTGCTGGGCCACCGGGGCAAGCCAATCCCTTCAATTCGGTTGGATGCAAGAACCTCGCGACGGATCGCTCTTTCATTCAAGAGGTCGATGTCTCCTGATAATCTGCGTTTACGGAGCTTGCTGTAATGTTCGAGCCTTTGTTCTTCAGAGAGTTGGATGGCTGACCGTGAGCGCACATAGTGGGACGACTCCAGCAACGCAATTGCGTCGGAGATATTGAGTTCTAGGAAGTTGGCAAGCTCGCCAGCAGAGATTCGTCCTTCAATGAACGCCCGTCCTGCTACAGCTAGTCGGTGTTTTGAACCTTCTCTAATGCGGTAGATGATTGCTCCCAATCGAGAGTGCGCAACTCTACACCTATGCGCCAATTCGTGATCCCCGTTACTGCGAGCGAGTTCGGCCATCTCTTCCACTGAGAAGCTCGACACCAGAGTTTTCGCAATATCTGCAGCTTGTTCAAGACTTGGTTCGAGTGGTCCGGTGGAGTTGGTGCCCGTGACCATCTGGGGAAAATACTTCTGAATCTCGACGAGGAGCTTCTCTACTTCTAGAAGTCCAGCGAGGGATCCCGTCAGCTCCGACCACTTGCTTCTATGCTTCAGGATTTGTTCCCATGAAGTCATGCCAAGTTCGTGAGCCGCTTCAAGACCTGCAAGTGTCAACGCGAGTACGTCGAGCATGAGCACGTTCCGCTGAGCCAAGTCCATGGTTGTTGACCGGCTGTTGTCGCCATCGAAGCGGGCAGTCACAATCTGCTTGGATTCTTTTACTACTTGTCTCGGGTCTAAAGTCTTCACGGTTTGAAAGCTCGGCGGTGTGCGGCCGCGCAGTTTAGCATTCTCTGACAGTAATGGTATCGGCTCAGATTGATCTGCCATCCAAAGCATAGTCCTAAAGTCGTTGTTCTCAGTGGGTTAATGTCCAAGTCATGGGTGTTTCGGGATTCCCAGACCAATTTCCTTCTGCGACTTCGTTTGTCGCCCGCCAAGAGAGTCGAGATGCTGTGAGTGGATTATTCGAGCCTAGGATGGAAAGGGATTGCGGGTTCATATCCTCTGAGCACAGAATTGGCTGATGGTTACTCCAAGTGTTATGACCATTGTTGTTTCATGGCACCAAGGGGGTGTGGATTGCTGGGATGTGGCCCGACCGCTGGCCAGTTGTGCTCCATGAAATATGAAAGGTCACCTTTAGGTATTCAAGGATCATGATTGCCTGTTCCGAGCATCTAGATGGCCTGTGAAATGACTGAGCTTCGCATAGTCATCGCATCCCTTTTGATCCTCTTGGGGGCATATGTGGCCGTCATGAATTGGGCCTGTGTCGTTGCTATTACGAGGAACAAACGGCAGGGGATCGATAAGCATCATTCCACGGTGCCTCTGGTCTCTCTGGTATTAGCAATACTGGCCTACTTCATCTGGCCACTGGAGACGAAGGCTTGGATGCTCTTGGTCCCGGTGCTGGACATTGGCAACTGGTTGCTGCTCATTGGCTTGCCCATAGCCATTGCCCAGGGAGCATTTAAGTCCGACTCAGACACCGACCTGGATGAGAAAAGCTAGGGCCGTCAGTGCCTCAAACTTTCTCTTCAGGAAACCCGCTGGGGGATGCTATCCCGGATCGCCTGAGCGATGTCCGCCACCTTGAAAGGCTTGGCGACGGCGCCATCGAATTTGGCGTCGCCGAACTTGTCCTGGTTGGGTGCGAAGGCGTCCGCAGACAGGGCGACGATGCGCGGTTGTCGATCTTTGGGCAGCTCAGCGTGGATCTTCTGGCTGGCCTCAATGCCATTCATTTCCGGCATGTGAATGTCCATGAAGACCAGGTCGAAGTTTCGCTGCCGGCATTCTTCCAATGCGGCCAAGCCGTTTTCTACCACGGTGACCCGCTGGCCCAGATGCTTGAGTACGGATGAGATCACCATCTGATTGATGGCGTTGTCTTCCGCCACCAGCACGTCCAGGTTGGGCAGGGTTGGCAAAGCGCGACGGACCTTGTCCTTCGTTTGCATGGACTCCCGGGTTGCTAATTGCAGCGGCAGGACAATGGAGAACTCAGTGCCGGCACCAAACTCAGTTGCCAGTTGCATCTCTCCTTGCATCAGTTTGGTCAACTGGCGGCAGATGCTGAGGCCCAGACCGGTGCCGCCGTACAAGCGGGAAGTTGAGGCGTCGGCCTGCCCAAAGGGCTGCCACACCACCTTGGGATCTTCGATGCCCACTCCTGTGTCCTGCACGCTCATCAGCAGTTCAACTTTCCCATCTGGCAATTCTTCGGCGTGGGCGGTCAATGCCACCCGCCCCTCTTCGGTGAACTTGAAGGCGTTGGACAGCAGGTTGGACAGGACCTGACGGATGCGATGTGGATCGCCCTGCAGGCATTCCGGCACGCTGTCGTCGATCTCCAGGGCGTAGTCGATTCCCTTGGCCAGCGCCCGTTCCTGATACAGCTGGTGAACCGTACGCAGCATCTTTCGCACCTCGAAGGGGCGTGACTCGATCTGCATCTTGCCCACTTCGATCTTCGAGCTGTCCAGCACGTCGTTGATGATGGTCACCAGGGTGTCGCCACTCTCGCAAACAACTTCGACGTATTCTTGCTGCTTCTGGTCCAGGTTGGTTGTCTCCAGGAGTTGCATAACGCCGAGCACACCATTGAGAGGTGTGCGAATTTCATGGGACATGCGCGCCAAAAACTCGCTCTTGGCTTGGTTGGCCCGTTGCGCTTGCAGTTCGGCCTTCTTCTGCGCCGTAATGTCGGTGTGGGTTCCGGTAAACCGGGTTGGCTTACCATTGGCGTCCCATTCACAGATCCGACCACGGTCCAGGATGTAAACCCAACGCCCATCTTTGTGGCGCATGCGGTGGATGTTTTCGTAGTAGTCCACCTTGCCATCCATATGTGTTTGGATGGCTTCGTAGCATTGGGCGAGATCGTCTGGGTGCACCCGGCTGGACCAGGATTCCAGTTTGAGTTCAATCTCGTGCAGTTCATAGCCAAGCATCTGTGCCCAGCGATCGTCAAAGGTGACCTCATTGGTCTGCGGGTTCCAATCCCACAAGCCGAGACGTGTCCCTTCCAAAACCAGCTGCAAACGATCCCTCTGCTTGGCCAGAGCTTCTGAGCTCTCGTGCTTTTCCGTTACGTCTTGTAGGTAGCCAACGAAAGATGTGACATTACCCGCTTCATTACGCTCGATCACCGTAGCGTCGTGCACCCAGATCCAACGCCCATCGGCATGCTGGATACGGTAATCATCGTGCACGCAGGTTGGTGCGTTTGTATCAATGGCGGTTTGCACTGCCTCCCCAAGAACCTGCAAATCCTCCGGGTGCACCAGGTCGGCAAACATTATCTGTCTGGACACAAACTGCTCAGGCTTGTAGCCAAGGATCCGTGTCAGGTTTTCCGACACCTGATTGACCGGCCAGCCGCGCTCATTGCCCCAGACGAACAGCACTGCATCGCCGTGGTTGAAGAGGGTCTCGATAATCGGGTGAGGAAATTCCACAGAGTATTTCTGGCAAAGGAGTTGTCTCAACTATCGACCCCCGTCGAGGTGCATTTTTACCCAAGTCTGACCAGGAAGGAGAATCGGGGGAGGTGTTCCATCTGCTGCTGGGACTGATCCATGGCATTGGCTGTTTGGCATCCCCATAACTTGCCTGTCAGGAGGCAAAGACCTGGCAGAAACCTGCCAATCTCAAACGGCTCTCGCTAGGGTTTGTCCCATGACCGACTACCCCGAGAAAACTTGCTCCCTGGATCGCCTGGTTACCCATGACAAACTTGTGCAAGCGGCCTTGGCCGGGCGCAAAACCCAGCAGCGTCGCAACGGCGTCTATGGCTATCCCGGTGAGACCTTTACTCTGGCAGGCAAGGAGTTCGTCATCAAGGATCTGCGTCGCGAGACCCTGGGAGACATGTCGGATCTGGAGGCCAAAGCTGAGGGTTATCCCAGCCTGGAGATGTATCGAGATCTGATCCTGCGCATGCACAAGGGCATGTCATGGGACCCCAGTTCCAAGGTCTGGGTGCATGAGTTCGCCCTGGTGGAAGATGCAAGCAGCGCATCCTGATCAGCCTTTGGCATGAAGGCCTTCTTGCAGACCGCCAGCAACCTGTTTGTCCGGTGGACCGTGATGGCTACGGCCTGGGCCTGGGGTAATCCCTAGCAACCATAATCCCCATGAGCCCCAGGCCGCAATGAGAAGGCATACCAGCCAATACGGCGCTTCGCTGGAAATGCTCCAGCCCGCCGCATTCCGGGCAATCACCAGCGTCGCCAGGGAAACCACTGGCCAATAAACTGTGATTCCCAGCGCCGCCGCCAGCGCGATTCTGCCCCAGTGTGCACCTCGCAAGTGGCCGATCAATCCGACAAAGAGAAGAGGGATGTAGGTCAAGAGATCGCCCAGTGCGAATCCTTGCCAGTACGCCGCTCCCACTTCAGTTACCTTCTCCACCGGTTCCTGTGTGCCCATCGCCACACCCAACTCATAACTGAATGCTGCAATGCCTTGGGCATAGATCAACCAGATCAGTAGCAACCATCCGGTGCCCTGCAACATCCAGAAGCCAAGGCTTCTTTGACTTGTTACTTTCATGCGAAATATCGGGTTACGGACATTTTTCAACACATTGCCAGGTCATTCCAAATTGAAGGTCAATCCTGCGTTCGTGATCAAGCGTTTGCGAAGCGCGTTCCCCATGGCAGATGCCGGTGTCCAGAATCCGCCGCTCGTCTCCAGCCTATCGCTGGCTAGACAGACCGCGCTCTCCGTGATCATTCTGCTTGTCGAGCCATAGCCGGGATCGCGATCTCCTTTGACTCCCAGGCGTAGCTTCGTTCCGTCCGGCTGTTTGCCAATGAATAAGAGGTCGAAATAGCCGCTTTCCCGCTTTTGGCGACTGGGACCTTCACCGGGTTTCGGCGCCAGCTTTCGCGCAACCCGGCGCGTGAACGGGTTCGAACTTGCGAGCATGAAGAGCCGCAGACCGATGCTGATCATTCCAGATTTGCATCTTCCTCCCACACCCTTGCCGGTCATGATCGATTCCTTGTAGCGGAAATCTCTGCCATAGGGATAACCGAGTAAGGCGTTGGTTCGCCGCACTACCTTGGTATTCATAGCTGCCATGACAAAGGGTGCTGTCCATTCGCCCGCATCGGTGTCGAACAGGGATCCGGTTTGATTGGGTTGGTCGGCACCATCGCGCTCGCCCTCCGGGTTGAGAGCGTACGGATCCATCATGAGGCGCCCGGTCTCGTTGTCTTGCTTCGCTTTGCCAACCGAGTTCAGCATGCTGGCGACCGTGCCTCCGCTGACGCCGCCCCTCATCGCCCTGACCAGCATGGCAATCTCTTGACACGGTTGCCCGTAGGTGGCCATTGCCTGTTCCTGCAGGAAGTTCACGCCGATGTCAGACGGGATAGAATCGAAGCCGCAGCTCATGACGATTCTTGCGCCGCTTTGCTGCGCCTCAGGTTGGTGCCGGTCGATCATCGCTCGCACCCACTCTACCTCGCCGCAGAGGTCGCAGTAGTCAGTGCCTTCGGTGACACAAGCCTTGACCAAACCACTGCCATGGCTTGCATAGGGGCCGACCGTGGTGAGCACGACTTTTGCGTCGCGAGTGAGTCGATTAAGCGAATCCGGATCGTGGCTCTCAGCGATGACTATGGGAGGTCGCTCGCCAGTGCTCGTCAGCTTGTCCAGCACGAGGGCCAATTTTTTTTGGTCCCTACCCGCGACAGCCCAGCGTAGCGCGCCACCTGGAGGGTGTCTTTGGAGGAGATACTCGACGACCAGGCGTCCGACAAAACCCGACGCCCCCCAGACCACCAAGTCGTAGAGACGCTTATTGCCAGGCACAATCCGTTGCACATGGTCAGGTTGGGAGTTTGCTGGCGGATTCATGACTTTCACCCGTCGGGTCCGCATGATACCAAGGCCTGAGAGGACTTGATACCAGCCTTGGTTGACATCTTCATTCGGGCTGAAAGCGACTGCCAGGAGGTTGCTTTTTCAATGGCTCGAACTCATTTGGTGAAAGCGTGACGGATTGGTCAAGAGCTGCAAAGACGAATGCTATTTCATGATCGGGGTGTGGTGAACAGAATCAGTGTAAAGAGGTCGTCTTTGGCATGAAGGCCTTCTTCCGAACCGCCACCAACCTGTTTGCCCTGTGGACCGTGTTGGGCACGGCCTGGGCCTGGTTCTGGCCGCAGCACTTCACCTGGTTTGCCGAGTATTCTCTGCCGGTTCCAGGTGCTGGTGACCTGAGTCTCATGTCCCTGGGGCTGGGGCTGATCATGTTGGGCATGGGGGTGACTCTGAGTTTCAGTGACTTTCGCCGTGTGCTCAGTTTGCCGGGTTCGGTGGCCCTGGGAGTGGCTTGTCAGTTTTGCATCATGCCTTTGGTGGGTTGGAGTCTGGCGCATCTCTTTGCCCTGCCCGCCGCTTTGCAGGTGGGCTTGATCCTGGTGAGCTGTTGTCCCGGTGGCACTGCCTCCAATGTGATCTCCTACCTGGCCAGGGCCAACGTGCCCCTGTCGGTATTGATGACCATGACCTCCACCCTGCTGGCCATCCTGTTGACTCCCTTGCTGACCAAGGTTTTGGCGGGGGCCATCCTGGAGATCGATGCCTGGGGCATGTTTCGCTCCATGCTGGCCATTGTCCTGTTACCGGTGCTTGGCGGTGTTTTGCTGAACCACTTCTTTGGTCGCTGGATGGGGGTGGTGAAGATGGTGGCACCTTTGTTTTCGGTGCTGGTGATCGTGCTCATCGTGGGAGCCATTGTCGGCAAGAACAAAGGGGACATTGCGGCGGCAGGAGGCTCCCTGCTGCTGGCGGTGGGTTGCCTGCACTTGCTGGGCTTTGCCCTGGCCTATGGCCTGATGCGTCTGCTGCGCTACCCGGTGGACTTCTCGCGCACCGTGTCCATTGAAGTGGGCATGCAGAACTCTGGCCTGGGCGCGGCCTTGGCCAGCAAGCATATCTCCGCCATGGCTGCCGCACCCTGTGCCATCTCTGCGGTCTACCACTGCATCATAGGCAGTTTCCTGGCTGCCTGGTGGCGTCGCCGCAGAGCCAGCTAACAGGCCCCTTGCCTTCATTGCCCGCCTGCCCTATGCAAACGCCTGTGAAGATCAAGTTGCGATGTTTTGCTTCGGTGCGGGAGCTGTTGGGCCAAGAGGTTTTGCAAGTGGAAGTGCCGGAAGCTACCAGTGTGCAGGGCCTGAAAGAGATCCTGGCCCAGGATGCGCCGGACCTGCTGCGGCTGCCGGTGGCCTATGCGGTCAACCAGGACTACGCCGATGCGCAGCAGGTCTTGCAGGAGGGGGATGAAGTGGCATTCATTCCGCCCATCAGTGGTGGTTCCACCGGCACAGAGATCTACCGCTTCATTCTGACTGAGGAAGCTTTGGATCCCCGGGCCCTTGAGGCGGAAGTGCGCAGTGATGCCGACGGTGCCGTGGTGACCTTTGCCGGTGTGACCCGCAACCACAATGACGGCCAGCAGGTGCAGGGCCTGAGCTATGAGTGCTATCAGGAAATGGCCAGCAAGGTCATGGGGCGCTTGTTTGAAGATGCAGTGAAGCGCTTCTCCATCAGCCGGGCTCGCGTGGCCCATCGCCTGGGCTCGGTGCCTGTTGGTGAGACATCCGTTTTGGTGGTGGTGGCCTCGGAGCATCGGGGGCCGGCCTTTGAGGCCTGCCAATACCTCATGGACCGGGTCAAGGCAGAGTTGCCCGTCTTCAAGAAGGAACTGTTGGCCGGGCCGCAGGGTGAGACGCGTTGGGTGGGTGATCTGCCAGACAAGTGCTGAATTGAGCGTGGAGACCGGAGTGCAGAACCGGTAAATCTACGCCCTATGAAAATCCGCTTCAGCGCCCAAAAGGCTCCTTCCACTCGTCCTGATCTTCTTGTTGTTTTGGCCAGTGATGGTGCAGTGCCCGATGCCGGTGCCAATCTGGCCGGTTTTGTGAAGAAGGCCAAGGCCAGTGGCGATTTGCATACCGGCCTGCGCAAGGTCAGCCTGTTCCGTCCCGACGGTGCCAAGCTCGCCAAGCGTCTGGTTTTTGTGGGCATGGGCAAGAAGGCCAGCCTGACCCTGGAGAACCTGCGCCGAGCAGGGGCCATTGCGCAAAAGCAGGCTGAAGTGCTGGAAGTTGCAGGTTTTACCCTGCTGCTGCATGCCAAGGATCATGGCGACCTGCCGGCGGAAATGGCTGGACTGGCAGTGGCCGAGGGCCTTTGTCTGGGAGCCTACCGTTACCAGGCGCCTTCCGGCAAGAAGCCCAGCCCGCGCAAGGCGCAGAAGGTGGAGGTGGTCTACAGCGGTAAGGAGGCCAAGAGCTTCCGTAAGGGTTTGGCTCGGGGTGAGGTGGGTGCCGGCGCCACCATCTTTGCCCGCGACATTGAGAACATGCCCGGCAACCTGGCCACTCCCACTTACCTGGCCAAGGAAGCCAGGAAACTGGGCGGCGCCAAGTCCCAGGTGAAGGTTAAGATCCTGGAAGAGAAGGACATGGCCCGCTTGAAGATGAACGCCCTGTTGGGTGTGTCCCGCGGCAGCAAGGAACCGGCCAAGCTCATTGTCATGGACTACAATCCCGCTGGCGCCAAGCAGATGGTCTGCGTGGTGGGCAAAGGTCTCACCTTCGACAGTGGCGGCATCAGCATCAAGCCTTCAGCGAAGATGGATGAGATGCGCTACGACATGTGTGGTGGTGGTGCGGTGCTGGGCCTGTTTCACGCCCTGGCCAACGGCGGCATGGCTGGCGTCAAAGGCAAGGTGCGCATTGTCGGTGTGGTGCCGTCTTCGGAGAACATGCCCAGCGACGACGCGCAAAAGCCTGGTGACGTGGTTGCTGCCTGCAATGGCACCACCATTGAAATCCTGAACACCGACGCCGAAGGTCGTCTGATCCTGGCAGACGCCCTGGCCTACGCCCATAAGACCTACAAGCCTCGCAAGATGGTGGACCTGGCCACCCTGACCGGTGCGGTGGTGGTGGCCCTGGGCCATGAAGTGGCGGGCGTCATGGGCAGTGATGATGACCTGATCCAAGACCTTATTGAGGCGGGCCAGGCCACGGATGAACCGCTGTGGCAGTTGCCTTTGTGGGATGTGCATAAGGAGCAGGTGAAGAGCAAGTTTGCTGATCTGGCCAACTTGAACAGCCCGGCCCATGGCAATGGCAGCACGGCGGGCGGCGCCTTCCTCTCCTTCTTTGTTGGCGACACATCCTGGGCGCACATCGACATTGCGGGCTCTGCCTGGGGCGCTGTGCCCAAGGATTACTACACCCATGGTGCCACGGGCACGGCAGTGCGCATGCTGCTACAATGGGTTCGAAGTCTGTAAGCAGGTCTGTGAACAAGGATCTGCAAGAAGCGACATTAAGCTGTTAGCTAAAATGCTGTAAGCAAGAAGAGGTGAGCCATGAGCGAGTCGGTCTATCCGCCAAAGCCTGATATTCAAAAGCGTGCCCATGTGGACTCCATGCAGGAGTATGAGGCGCTCTACAAGAAGTCCATGCAGAGCCCGGAGCGGTTCTGGGATCAGGAAGCCAAGCGCCTCACCTTCTTCCATCCCTACCACAAGGTGGTGGAGCAGGACTTCAACTTGCCCGGCTTCTCCTGGTTCGAGGGTGGCAAGCTGAATGTGAGCTACAACTGTGTGGACCGGCACCTGGAAGATCGGGGCTCGCAGACCGCCATCACCTGGGCTGGCGATGAGCCGGGCACCTACCGGGAGATCACCTATAGGGAACTGCACCAGGAAGTCTGTCGTCTTGCCAATGTGCTGCTGCACCATGGCGTGCGCCGCGGCGACCGGGTCTGCTTCTACATGCCGATGATTCCGGAGTTGACCTATGGCATGCTGGCCTGCGCCCGCATTGGTGCCATCCATTCCGTGGTTTTCGCCGGCTTTAGCGCCGACTCACTGCGGGATCGCATCGTCGATGCGGACTGTCGCATGGTGCTCACCGCCAACGAAGGCCTGCGCGGCGGCAAGACCATTCCGCTGAAGGATACGGTGGACAAGGCCATCCAAGGCCTGCCGGTGAATACGGTGCTGGTGGCCCGTCGCACCGGCAAGGAAGTGCCCATGCAGGAAGGGCGAGACCATTGGTTGGATACGGAGATGGCGGGCCAGCGTCCTGACTGCCCGGTGGAGTGGATGGATTCCGAGTCGCCGCTGTTCATCCTCTATACCTCCGGCTCCACTGGCAAGCCCAAGGGTCTGATGCACACCACGGCGGGTTATCTGCTCTTTGCGGCTATGACCCATCAGTACGTCTTCGACTACCAACCCGGCGAGGTGTACTGCTGCGCGGCAGACATTGGTTGGGTCACCGGCCACACCTACATTGTCTATGGCCCCCTGGCCAATGGTGCGCACACGGTGATGTTTGAGTCCACACCGACCTACCCGGATGCCAGTCGTTACTGGCAGATGGTGCAGGATTTGAAGATCAACATCTTCTACACCGCGCCGACTGCTCTGCGCGCCATCCATCGCTTCGGCGATGATCTGGTGCAAAAATATGATCGCAGCAGCCTGCGGGTTCTGGGTTCGGTTGGCGAGCCCATCAATCCAGAAGTCTGGGAGTGGTACCATGACGTGGTGGGGGACAAGCGCTGTGCGGTAGTGGATACCTGGTGGCAGACAGAGACCGGCGGCATCATGATTTCGCCCCTGCCCGGAGCTACGCCCTGCAAGCCTGGGTCCGCCACCATGCCCTTCTTCGGTGTGCAACCACTGCTGATGGATGAGGCTGGCAAGGTGTTGGAAGGCAACGACGTGCGGGGCAACCTGTGTCTGGCAGGATCTTGGCCGGGCCAGGCTCGCAGCATTTTTGGCGACCATCAACGCTTCAAGGAAACCTACTTCACTGCCTACCCTGGTTATTACTTCACTGGCGATGGCTGTCGTCGTGACGCCGACGGCTACTACTGGATCACCGGCCGCGTGGACGACGTGCTGAATGTGTCCGGTCACCGTTTGGGCACTGCCGAAGTGGAGAGTGCTCTGGTGGCCCACGATGCGGTGGCGGAAGCTGCGGTGGTGGGCATGCCCCACGACATCAAGGGCACCGGCATCTATGCCTATGTGTTGCCCAAGGGTGATGTGGCCAGTGCGGACAACGAGGAAATGATCGCTGAGCTGAAGAAACAGGTGCGCTCGGTGATTGGTCCCATTGCTACTCCCGATTGCATCCAGGTGGTGCCGGGCCTACCGAAGACCCGCTCCGGCAAGATCATGCGCCGCATCCTGCGCAAGGTGGCCGAGGGCGAGTATGAGGACCTGGGTGATATCAGCACTCTGGCGGAGCCAGCGGTGGTGCAGCAGATTCTGGACGGTCACAAGAAGATCTGAGCGGCCTTCCTAGGCATCGTAACGCAGACCCCGCACTGGGTGCAGGTATTCGTGGCCGGTGGACTTCATGACGCGGATCTTCGGTTTGGATTCGCCGCTCTTGTCGTCGTGGTAGAGGTGGATGACATTGTCGAAGTTCACCATGTAGGGCGCCGGGTCGAAGCTGGCGCGGCCCATGCCGGAACCGTTGGGCACCAGATCTACCATCAAGGGAGTGACTCCTAGATAGCGCAGCTGGTCCAGCAAGGCGGAGATCATGAACTTGGGGTCACTGATCAGGGGGAAACGATCCTGCAAGCGGTAGGTGTTGTCAAAGGCCAGTCGCTTTACCGCCTGTGGAGTACCGGCGCCTTCGCCGCCATGACCGCCATGGGTCAGCCGCATGATGTCCCAGGTGAACTTGCCGGCGGAGATGTATTCCGGGTGCAGGTAGAGCACGCGGAAGTCAGAATGAAAGTGATCTTCCCCGCGCAGGCAGTGTTCCTTCAGCATTGGATCCGAATTGCAGATGCGGCGCAGGGCTTCCCGGTCCTCTTTGGTGGAGATCATCAGGGTCTTCTCTCCATCCTTGCGGGCTGCCGCCAAAAAGCGCATGGCCAGGAAGGTGTAGCGGGTGCCCGGCTCCGCCAGGATGACGGTGGAAGAGCATTCGTTGGGGTGTTCACCCTCCAAGAAGGTCTGGTTGATGTCCGGGTGCCCCATGTCGATGGGCGTGTTGCCACGGCTGGGCACACGGAAGCCGGCCCGGTCTCGGGCAATGGAAAGTTGCGCCGGCACCGAAGGATAGACATGCAGTCCCGGGCCGCGCTCGTTGCGGGCGCCCAGGTAGACATCCCGCCTCAGGTCACGACCGGCAACGGAGAATTGGTGCGGTCCGCGGTAGTAGTACTGATGCCGCGCCTTCACCACTTCCAGATTGCGGGTATGAAAACCGCTACGGTCTTCCCGGAATGACAGATGGATCAGCACATCAGTGGAGAACTCCTCCGCACTGGGCAGCCGCAGGCTTTGCGGATCACTTTCCTCCTGTACGAAGAGGCCGTGAATCTGCTTCGACATCAGGTCCCGTCGAGTTTGCAGCAGTTTGGCCCGTTTGCTGAAGTAGTCCAGGTCGGTGAGCAGCAGGCCGACATTGTCGATGCAGACCATCGCCACCTTGCCGCCCAGATGGTAGTTGTCGATTTCCGCCAGGATCCAGTCCACGTCGATGCGGAAGCCAGGCAGGTCCCCGTCCGTCATGCCGGCGGTGTCAGCCTGGGTGAGCACCAGACGGGAGCGGCCCTTCTTGGTCTTGGCTTCCAGGCAAACCTTGTGCGACACCTCCTGCGGCAGCTCGGTGATCTCCGCTTCCATGCCGTAGAAATTGAAGTCCGCCTCCAGCTTGGCGTGCAGGTTTTGCGGCGCGTGTTCCACAGAGTAGTAGAGCACAGTGCTGCCGTCTTCAGCGTTCAGCCAGGCCCGGGTCAGGATCTCCAGCGCCATCAAAGTCTTGCCGGAGCCGGTGCCGCCACTGGCGAAGACAAAGGCCGAGGAGTTGGTGGGGAAGCGGATGCCACCGCCGAGGATGGCGTCCAGACCGTCGATGCCAGTTTTCAAGAATTCGAACATGTGGGGAGCAAAGTAGGGCCCAGGCCAGCGCTGATCCAGCAAGAAGCCTTGACACTTCCCCGCCGCCGGCTCAGCTAGCCCTCGTGCTTAATGAAACAACGGATTTCTGTCGTCTGATTTTCCTGCGTCACCCTGCCCTGTCCGAAGAGCAGAGTGGAGTGGCAGTGGGGTCTGGTGCCGCTGAGCTGGGGCATCGGGGCAAGGCCCAGGTGGCGCAATGGCTGCGGGATTTGCAGGCGGTGAAGGTGGATGCGGTGTATTGCTCTGATCAGCCGCAGTGCCAGGATCCGGCCCAGGCCATTGCTGAGGCCAAGCAGCTGCCGCTACAGGCCCAGGCTGCGCTGCGCGATCAGCACATGGGCGACTGGCAGGGCAGATCCTGGGAAGACCTGGTGCAAGCCGAAGGCGAGCGCATCCAGGATTTCTTCAGCAACTTTGGTGATAGCAAAGCTCCCGCAGGGGAGAGCTTGGGTGAGGCGGTGGAGCGGCTGCTCAGCTGGTGGACCGATCTGGCACCCAAGTCCCTGGGCAAGACCCTGGTGGTGGTGACCAGCGGTGCCATGATCACCGGCTTTGCCGCCGCCATGCTAGGCCTGCGCCTGAGTCGCTGCGTCAGCTTGAACCTGCCGCACGGTGGCATGGGCATCCTGGATTGCTTCGCCAATGGGGTGCGCATTACCAGCTGGAACCCTGGCGCCCTGGCCAGTGGCGAGGTTGCGCTATAGCGTATTGTCTACGCTATAGCGTTGACAGATTCCAGCCAGGCGGTTAAGAGAGGGACTCCCATTCCCCCTTTTGCCAGCCCATGCAGCAGATCCAGGTCATTGATTCCCATAGCGAAGGCGAACCCACCCGGGTGGTTCTGGCCGGTGGCCCGGACCTGGGGCCGGGCACTGCGGCCCAGCGCCTGCAGGTGTTCCAGCACGAATATGATTGGTTTCGTCAGGCGGTGACCCTGGAACCTCGAGGCTCGGATGCCTTGGTGGGGGCGCTCCTGTGTGAGCCCAATCCAACTGCAGAGGGTCAGCCCGCAGCCGCAGCCCAGGTTCTGTTCTTCAACAACGTGGGCTACCTGGGCATGTGTGTGCATGGCAGCCTGGGGGTGGCGGCAACCCTGCAACACCTGGGGCGCATCGGTCCTGGCAAGCATCTGCTGCAGACTCCGGTGGGCGATGTGACCATGATCCTGGCGGAGTCCGGCGAGATCGCCGTGCAAAACGTCATGAGTTATCGCCATGTGGGTGGCGTCACGGTGCGCACGGAAAAGCATGGCCTGGTCACCGGCGATGTTGCCTATGGCGGCAACTGGTTTTTCCTGGTGAATGATCATCAACAGGAGCTGCGCTTCTCGCGCCTGGCTGAACTCACTGCCTGCACCCAGGACATCATGGACTCTTTAGAGCGGGCTCGCATCACCGGCACCGAAGGGCAGAAGCCCCCGGTGTCAGGATAGATGTCGCCTCTGAGGATCGAGGGGACCCGACCAAAGCTTGCTTTGGTTGGGCTCGATCCAACAAGTTCACCCGCAGGGTGAACGCCCCCCATGGGGGGCGAGTTTTCCACAAGTTATCCAGTGGGGCGGTGGAGTGATGATTCTTGGTTTACAGCAATGGTTTCAAAGTGCGCATGGTCCAGCGAATGACCGACACTGGTCCTTCTCGGATAACTGCGCCGGATTTGGCAGCAGAGGTTGGAGTTGCCCAATCGACCCTCTGGCGTTGGGTAAGGGAAGCACGTACCGTTTCCTTGATGAGCGGTACAGGAGGCAAGCCCGAGAAGGGATCGAAAAGTCCACGTCAGTGGACCCCAGAAGAGAAGGTGCAGGTCGTTATGGAGGCCATGAAAGTGGCCGAGGAGGATCTGGGAGAGTTTTTGAGGTCAAAGGGACTGCACTCTGTCGAGCTCGAAAACTGGCGCAAACTAGTCATGGAGGCGGCACAATCCGCTTTCAGCAACCCCAAGAAGGCCAAGCGACATGGTGCTTCGCCGGATGCGAAGAAGATCAAAGCACTGGAAAAGAAGATCCGCCGCAAGGACAAGGCCTTGGCCGAGGCTGCAGCTTTGCTGGTGCTCCAAAAAAAAGTCCAAGAGATCTGGGGGGACGAGGACAGCGACACACCCACGAGCAGCGAGACCTGATTTTAGGATTGGTCACAGAAGCCATCAACAACGGTGCCCGGCTGCACAAGGCGTGTGGGACCCTTGGCGTAGATTCAAGGACACTACAACGCTGGAAGCGGCAGGGCATCGGTGAAGATCGGCGAGCTGGCCCAAAGAGCGTGGTCGGCAACAAGATCAGCTCTGCTGAGCGAAGTATGATCCTGCAAATCCTCAACTCTCCAGAGTATCGCGACCTTTCTCCCAGTCAGATCGTGCCGAGGCTGGCCGATCAAGGAATCTATCTGGCATCTGAATCCACGATGTATCGAATCTTGCGCGAGGAAAAGCAGCTCAAGCATCGCGCTGCTGCCAAGCCAGCAACACATCACCATCCCCGCGAACTGGTGGCAACAGCACCCAACCAAGTATGGAGCTGGGACATCAGTTACTTGCCTGGCCCGATCCGCGGGAAGTTTTACTACCTGTACACGATCATCGATGTCTTCAGCCGAGACATCATGGGCGAAGCCATCTATGAGGAAGAATGCCAGGTATTGGCGGCAGCCTTGATCCAATCGGCTTGTGATGCGCAGGGAGTGGATCCTGACAGCTTGGCTCTTCACTCCGATAACGGTGGTCCAATGAAGGGCAGCACTATGCTGGCAAAGCTTGAAGAACTCGGCGTCATGGCTTCATTTAGCCGGCCTGGTGTCTGTGACGACAATCCCTACTCAGAGTCCCTCTTCAAAACAGCCAAATACCGTCCAGAGTATCCTGCCCGACCATTTGAATCGTTGGAGCATGCGAGGACCTGGCTGGTGGCGTTTGTCCAGTGGTATCGGCACGAGCATCGGCATAGCGGCATCAAGTTTGTAACCCCTGCTCAACGCCATGCGGGGGAAGACATTGTCATCCTGGCAAAACGCCGGGAAGTGTATGAAAAAGCCCGTGCACGAAATCCAGAGCGCTGGTCAGGAAACGTGCGGGATTGGTCGCGCATCGAAACTGTCAGGCTCAACCCGAACACCCATCATGCAGCTGCGGAGGCAGCATGATGAATACATTTCAGGCGACAACTACCTTGACACCTACCGACTTCGTTCTCTGTCCAGGAGGTGAGTACGACCGCTCGCCCTGCGGCACTGGCACCTCCGCCAAGATGGCCTGTCTGGCGGCTGAAGGTTTCCTCAAGGATGGTCAGACCTGGCGACAGGAAAGCATCATCGGCAGTTGTTTTTCCGGCAGCGTACAAAGCGTGCCCGGTGGGGTTGTTCCCACGCTAGGAGTCTGTCCCACGGGACAGCTGTGAATCCGGCCTCCAACAGCCTCTAAAATCGGAATAATATTAAGCCCTGGGCTCATCCCTGTACGTATTGAAGGCATGGCGCGTTTCAAAAAGGGTCAAGATCTCAACCAGCAGTTCCTCCTGCCTCCGTCAATCCGCGATTGGCTGCCCCAAGATCATCTTGCGTGGTACATTCACGACACCATTGAGTCGCTTGACACAGATGATCTCCTTGATCGCTATCGCGTCTGCGGCAAAGGCGAGTTGCCGTACGACCCACGGATGATGCTGCGAGTGCTGATCTACGCATACTGCACCGGAATCTTCTCTTCTCGCAAGATTGCCAAGCACCTAGAGGAGAGTGTGCCTTTCCGGGTGTTGGCAGCCAATCAGATGCCGGACCACCGCACGATTTGTCGGTTTCGGGCAGAGCATGTCGATCTGTTTGAGAGCTTCTTTGTCCAGATAGTGCAACTTGCTTGTGAGGCAGGCTTGGCCAAACTTGGCACCGTGGCAGTGGATGGCAGCAAGGTGAAGGCGAACGCCAGCAAACGCAAGGCTATGAGCTACTCGCGGATGAAATCCGAGGAGAAGCGGCTCCGTGCCGAAGTCCGCAGGATCACCGAGATGGCCAAGGGGATCGACAAGGACGAGGACGAGATGTTTGGTCCCGACTTTCGTGGTGACGAATTGCCCGAGGAGCTTGCGAACCGGGAGAGCCGCCTGAAGGTGATCCAGGAGGCAAAGAAGCGCTTGGAAGAACGCAAGGCCGAAGAAGACAAGCGAAAGGACGAGAAGAAGGCCCGCAAGGCCAAGGAAGAGGGTCGTGATCTCCAGGTGGCTCGCTACCGGAAACATCCCAAAGGCAAGCCACGGCCACAGGATCAAGAGAACTTCACAGACCCTGACAGTCGGATTATGAAAGACTCGAAGGGGTTTGAGCAATGCTACAACGCCCAGATTGCTGTCGACAATACGGAGCAGTTGATCATCGCGAATGGAATCACTGACAACGGTGCGGATACGGATCAACTTCTTCCGATGGCCGAGCAAGCGATGGAGAACACCGGCAAGCCGATCGAACGCCTGCTTGCGGACGCAGGCTACCGCAGCGAGGAAAACTTCGAGCACCTCGAAAACGCCAAGATTGACGGTTTGGTTTCGGTGGGCAAGGAAGGAAAGGCACGACCGGAGACCAGCTCAGAGCTCCAAGCTACTGCGCGAATGAAGCGAAAACTCGGGACCAAGTGCGGACGGGGCTGGTACCGAAAACGCAAGCACATCGTTGAGCCGGTCTTTGGTTGGATCAAAAACGTGAGCGGTTTTCGGTCCTTCAGCATGCGAGGTATGGCGAAGGTAAGCGGTGAGTGGGATCTAATCTGTCTTGCAACCAACCTGAGAAGGCTGCATGGAAAGCTGGCGATGTGAAAACCGAGGGAATCGGGCTATTACAGGCCAAGAAGCACCTCACAATCGTCATCATGGTCCCAGGCCCAAGATTGATGTAGGATCGGACGATCTGGGTTTTCCCAGCCCCACTAATGACTTATCCAGCTGCCACCTGGGAGACGCTAAGTTGACTTCCCGTGGGGCAGACTCCTAGGCGGCCGGGCATACATCACCGCCGAGAGCCAACTCCTGCTGCATCCTGAGGACCCGTTCCGGTACGGGATAGGGGGATGAGTTCCCGCCTGCCCGATGTGATCGTGGTAGGGGCCGGCATCGTTGGCGCGGCCTGTGCCCATGCCTTGGCCCAAGAAGGCATGCAGGTGCAGGTGTTGGAGCGGCGCTTCCCCGGTGGCGGAGCCACTGCGGCTGGCATGGGGCACATCGTTGCCATGGATGATTCGCCGGCGCAATTCGCTCTCTCCCGCTATGCCCAACAACTCTGGGATGACTTGCAGCCCAAGCTACCCGCTGGCTCTGAGGTGTCTCGTTGCGGCACCATCTGGGTGGCGGCGGACGACGAAGAGATGGCGGCGGTGCAGACAAAAGCGAAGTTCTATCAGCAGCACGGGGTGCAGACCCAGGTTCTGGATGCTGCCTCCCTACAGCAGGCTGAAGCCAACCTGCATGCAAGCATGGCCGGTGGCTTGCTGGTACCAGGTGACAGCATCGTCTACCCACCGGTGGTGGCGCAGTGGCTGTTGCAGCAGGTGGAGGTCATCCCAAACGTGACAGTAACGGCGGTGGATGGCCAAGGAGTGACCCTTGCAGATGGGCGACGGATGCAAGCCGGTGCGGTGGTGAATGCGGCGGGTACCCATGCCCTGGATTTGTTGCCTGCGCCGTTGCCCGGTTTGACCATCCAAGCGCGCAAGGGACATCTGGCCATCACCGATCGCTATCCCGGTTTTTGCCAGCACCAGTTGATTGAACTGGGTTACCTGAAGTCCGCCCATCAAAGCGACGCCGACTCGGTGGCCTTCAACCTGCAACCCCGACCCAATGGACAGATGTTGCTGGGCTCCTCTCGGCAGTTTGGTTGCCATTCCACAGCGGTGGAGTGGCCCATGCTGCAGCAGATGATGGCGCGGGCCGCCATCTACATGCCGAAGATCAGCGAGCTGCAGGTCATCCGCACTTGGACCGGCATGCGTGCAGCCACCGCCGACCACCTGCCCATCATTGGCTCAGTGCCGGGGCATGACAATTTGTTGCTGGCGGCTGGGCACGAGGGTTTGGGCATCACCACCTCCCTGTCCACTGCCCGTCTGATTGCCGATGAAATCATCGGGCGGGAATCCAAGATTGATCGGCAACCCTATCGGCCGGACAGGTTGCTGGAGGAAATGCATCATGTCTGATTCCTTCTTGATCAAGCTGGATGGCAAGCAGGTGGCCGTAACCGATGGCATGACGGTAGCTGCTGCCATCCTGAATCACGGATGGAATTCCTTCCGGCGTTCCATCAGCGGTCAGCAACGCGGTCCACTCTGTGGCATGGGCATTTGTTTTGAATGCCGGGTCGTCATCAACCAACAACTGCAGCAACGTTCCTGCCAGCGGCTTTGCCAGCCGGGTATGGAGGTGGAAACCGAACATGGCTAGGCAAGGCTATGATGTGTTGGTGATCGGTGGTGGCCCCGCTGGCCTGGCAGCTGCTGCGACGGCGGCGGAATCCGGCCGGCGCGTTGCCGTGTTGGATGACAACCCGAACTTGGGTGGGCAGATCTGGCGACAGGCCGCCTCGGTGGAATTGCATTGCGCCACCACCCTGGCCTTCGCCGCTGAGGATCGCAGCCTGCTGGTGGAATCTCCTCAGGGTGCTATGCACTTGCAGGCCGAAACCTTGATCATTGCCTTGGGAGCGCGGGAACGTTTCCTGCCCTTTCCTGGTTGGACCCTGCCGGGAGTCATGGGCGTCGGCGGTTTGCAGGCCCTGGTGAAATCCGGTTTTGATGTGCAGGGCCTGCGCATTGCCATCGCCGGCAGCGGACCACTGTTGTTGGCAGTGGCCGCCTACCTGCGACAGCATCAGGCGCAAGTTGTCTGTGTGGCTGAGCAAGCACCTCTAATGCGCACCGCAGCCTTTGCTGCTGGGCTGTGGCGGCAACCGAAAAAACTCGCGCAACTTGCTGGTCTGCAAAAGGCATTGCTGGGGGTGCCCAAGTGGTACTCCAGCTGGCCGGTGGAGGTGCTGGGGGATGAGAAGGTAGAAGGCCTTCGCTTGCAGAACCGAGAACTGGCCTGTGATCTGGTGGCCACGGGCTTTGGCCTTTTGCCGGATACTTCGGTGGCTGAATCCATGGGTTGCGAATTGCGCGGGGCTGCGGTGCAGGTGGATGCCCAACAACAAACTTCCCAGGCCCAGGTTTATGCGGCAGGCGAATGCACTGGCATCGGTGGGGTGGATGTTGCTTTGCTGGAAGGGCAGATCGCCGGCCATGCCGCCGTTGGGCAAGAAGCGCAGGCAAAAGAACTGTTCGCCAAGCGCAAGCGACTGCAGGCCTTTGCCAATGGCCTGGAGCGGGCTTTCGCATTACGGGATGAACTGCGACAGATGGTGCAGGCGGACACGGTGCTTTGTCGTTGCGAGGATGTGCCCTGGTCGGCGATCGAGCCATTGCATAGCATGCGGGAAGCCAAGCTGCAGACTCGCTGTGGCATGGGGCCATGCCAGGGCCGGGTATGCGGAGCTGCCTTGGAGTTTCTTAAGGGTTGGCAACCAGAACGCCGCCGACCGCCTCTGCTACCCATGTCGGTGGCGGCGATGACACAAGGGATAGAAAAATGATGAAACCAGCAGCATTCAAGGATGCCACGGAGCAAGAGGTGGACGGAGCCATGCAGTTGGCGGCGGTTGCGCACATGCAGTGCAAGCAGTTGACGCGCCAGCAACGAGCGGCGTTTTTGACTGCCATTGCGGAAGAGATCCAAGCCCTGGGCGATGATTTGTTGCAGCGAGCCATGCAGGAAACTTCCCTGCCCCTGGCGCGCTTGCAAGGCGAACGAGGTCGCACCATGGCGCAGTTGAACATGTTCGCAGACCTGCTGCTGGATGGTGCCTATGTAGACAAACGCATGCATCAGGGTGCTTCCGACATCCGCCGCATGCTGCGACCCTTGGGTCCGGTGGTGGTGTTTGGCGCCAGCAACTTTCCCCTGGCCTTCTCGGTGGCCGGCGGTGACACGGCTTCGGCGCTGGCGGCAGGCTGTCCGGTGGTGGTGAAGGCGCATCCCGGTCATCCGGGAACGAGTGAACTGGTGGCACAGGCAATACACAGGGCAGTGGAAAGGACTGGCATGCCGGAGGGGATCTTCCAGATGCTGCATGGTCAAAGCCAGGTAGTGGGCCAGGCTTTGGTAAGCCATGCCGCCACCAAGGCGGTGGGCTTCACCGGTTCATTTCACGGTGGCAAGGCCCTGTTTGATCTGGCCATGCAGCGTCCCGAACCCATTCCGGTGTATGCGGAGATGGGCAGCATCAATCCGGTGTTCATGTTGCCGGATGCGGTGAGCCACAAGCACAAGGAGCTGGCTCAGGGATTGGGTGAGTCGCTGCTCATGGGGGTGGGGCAGTTTTGTACCAATCCGGGACTGGTGGTGGCCTTGCAGGATGCCGGGACGGAGAAGTTCATGGCGGTGCTGGCTGAGCAATTAGAACAAGCTGCAGCGGGTACCATGCTGCATGCAGGTTTGGCGCAAGCCTATGCAGATGGAGTAGCTAAATTGGCAGCTACCGCCGGAGTTACGCAAAGAGCCAAGGTTGCAGCCCAAGGGGATGGCACGGCGGGGCCAGCCTTGTTCAGCGTTGATGCGCAAACCTTTCAATGCAATCCTGACTTGCAGGAAGAAGTATTCGGTCCCTGCTGCCTGGTGGTGCTCTGTGCCAACAAGCATGAACTGCTGCAAGTGGCGTCAAGTCTGCAGGGCCAACTGACGGCGACGATTCATGGCACGGATCAGGACCAGCAGGACTTCGTTGAACTGCTGCCCATCTTGGAAGAGAAAGCCGGGCGTTTGCTGTGGGGTGGTTTTCCCACCGGCGTGGAAGTTTGTACTGCCATGCAACACGGTGGTCCCTTTCCGGCTACCACCGACAGCCGCAGCACTTCCGTCGGCACCGCCGCCATCCAACGCTTCCTGCGCCCGGTCTGCTACCAGGATATGCCTCAGGCCATGTTGCCAGCGGAACTCAGGGATGGGGCGGAGTCTCTTGGCTGACCGGGCCTTGGCATCGATAGGTCATCCGCTGTTACGCATAGAAGCGACAACTCTAGGCGTCACCCTGCAACTGTATAGGGTGTTATGGTAGACTGCTGCCCAAAAGCCTGCCCCGCAACCTGCTCTACATCCCATGCAACACCTCGTACTTTCTCTTGCTACCGTTCTAGGGCTGCAGCTGGCGCCAGTCGCCCAGGCCCAGGCACCTGGTCTGCGCATGTATGCGCCAGCGGATACCAGTGACACCTTCCTCATAGACACCAACAACGTGGTCGTGCACACCTGGCCCAGCACTGAGAATCCAGGCGGTGGCGTCTATGTCGAGGATGACGGCACCCTGATCCGGACTTTGCAGGTGGAAGGTGCACCTTTCATCGGCGGTCGAGGCGGCGGTGTACAGCGCATCGCCTTTGATGGTACCCTGCTTTGGGATTATCGCTACGCCAGTGCCACAGGTTGGAGCCATCACGACATCGCCCCATTGCCCAACGGCAATGTACTGATCATTGCTTGGGATATCCTGACTGCCGAAGATGCATTTGCCGCCGGCCGCGAATTTGGCCTGTTGGAAAGCGAGGCCTGGTTGCCTGATGCCATTGTGGAAGTGCAGCAGACCGGCGCCACCACCGGAGACATCGTCTGGGAGTGGCACATGATGGACCACGTGGTACAGGATATGAATCCGAACCTGCCCAACTTCGGTGTGGTGGCGGATCACCCCGAACTGCTGAACATCAACTATCCGCGCAATACGCTGACCACTGGTGAGTTCAACCACTGCAACGCCATCAACTACGACCCGGTTAGAGACCTGATTGTCCTGAATTCACCGTTTCAAAACGAATTCTGGCTCATCGATCACTCCACCACAACGGCTGAGGCGGCGGGGCATAGCGGTGGCAACTTTGGCAAGGGCGGCGACTTCGTCTATCGATGGGGCAACCCCCAGGCTTACAACCGTGGCAGCAGCGCTGACCAAAAGCTGTTCTTCCAACACGGTACCTATGTGATCCCCGAGGGCCTGCCAGGTGCTGGGAACATCATGTGCTTCAACAATCGGGCTAGGACTGGATCCTCCGCCGTCATCGAGCTGGCACTGCCGGGGACCTTCAACCTGGCACCAGGTGCTGCCTATGGCCCCAGCGCATCGGTCTGGGAATACATGGCTCCGGGGCCCGATGAATTATCCTCCGTCATCATGTCCAATGCCGAGCGCCTGCCCAATGGCAACACTTTGATCTGCAGCGCTGTTCAGCGGCGGCTCTTCGAGGTGACCACCACCGGTGAGGTTGTTTGGGATTACGTTCATCCCGGCGGCTTGATCTTCCAGGTCAGCTACGTGGATCGCAGCCTGTGGAGCGACCAAAAGCAGATCTCCATGTCCAGTGGTGGCACTGCCAGGGTGCAACCCGGCACATGGGTGACACTTTTGTACGGGCACATGGGTAACACTTTCTGGGGGAGGCAGGATTGCGACCCACAATGCTCATTTTCAGGGATTCAGGGGCTAGAGCATGGGGGGAGCCTCTTGAGCCAGGGAAATGAGGATTTCGGCAAGCGACCCCCCATATTCGCTACTCAGTATATGGGCCCTCCCCCCTACTCGCTGATTTTTGGCAGGGGGATCACGACCCTGGACCGCTCATGCAGCACTCCCAGCTGCATGCAGCCGAGATGGACAATCCATACGTCGTCATCCACATGTTCCAGGCCGATGCTCTCGCCTACCAGTGCATCCCCTATAAAGACATAGCCTCCAGCCCATTTCATGGTGCCATCCTTTCGCACTTGTCGGACAGCAAAGTCATCTGAGTATTCATGCTGCGGCAGCCTTGAAGGCATAGTCCTCCGCGAAGGCGCGTAGACTTCGGCTGGCACTTGCATGTCTAGAGCTTCATGCGGGCGCTCTTCATTGTAGATGGATTGAAATCGTGAAAATGCAGCCTGCTGGGTTCGAATTGTTTTGTAAGGAGGGTTGGCAGTCTCTGCCTTCAAGGTTTCATGAAATCGCTCGTGACGACCATTCTGATCTGGTCTACCTGGCTCAATAAACATTGGTCGAATTCCAAGCCGTATCATCCAAACTCCTAAGCGAGAAATCCCGCCAATGCCCCTCGACCCAAACGGAGACCCGTTATCGCTAAGCATGTAGAGAGGTAGGCCATACTGCCTAAATGCACCTGCCAAGCAGCGGCGCACGTCCAACAGCTTCGGCGAGACCAATGCACGGCACTCCAGCGACAGGCGGCTAAAGGCATCATTCACCGTCAGTGGATCACAGCGAGTGCCATCTCCGACACAAAACCAGCCCTTGTAGTCTATGGACCAAACGTCATTGGGTGCTTGTGGTTGAATCAACGACAATGTACTGGGCTGCCGCCGCAAACGTCGGGGACGAGACATGACGACACCCGCCCGTTTCAACACAGCATGCACTGTGCTCCTTGCCGGCAAAACTTCTTCCGGGTGCTCTCGTGCCAGTACAGCTCGGATCTTTTTGGATCCCCAAGTTGGGTAGTGTTTTCGTACCCGCAAAATCGCCGCCTCCACTCTTGGTGGGGCTTGATTGGGATGCCGCTTTGGCGCTCTGGATCTGTCCCGTAGACCTTCAGGTCCTTCATCACGATATCGAGCCAGGATCTTGTAGCCAGTTTTCCGGCTAACCCCAAACCGCTCGCACAGTTCTGTCATCGACAGGCGGCCATCTTGGTGGGCCGCCACAAACTTCAAACGCTCATTCACAGGGTCTGTCTCGCACCAGGTCATCCGGCACAAGAGACCCCAGCGCCACCCCAAGGCCACGCCAAAGTGTTACCCATGTGCCCGGACTGATTTGTTACCTATGTAACCGGTCCGGACCCCAGGTTTGAACTTGCGGCGGGCAGTACGCAGGCCGGCAATCCCTATGTCCTGTTGGGTTCCATCTCGGGGACCAACCCTGGCATCGACCTTGGCAGTCATAACTTGCCGCTGAATCCGGACCTCTACACCCTGTTGATGCTGACGCACCTGAACAATGGTCCCTTTGCCAACACCTTTGGCGGCCTGGATGCGAATGGGCGGGCCACGGCGGCGGTCACCCTGCCCGGTGGCTTTGGGCCCAGGGGTCTGTGGGGCCGGCGTTGCTTTAATTTTCACCATGCCTTCGCCCTTTTCAACCCTGCCCTGGACCAGGTACTCCACACCAGCAACCCGGTGGGCCTGCAGTGGATCTCGGAAAGTAAGGATGAATCTGAGTGTCGTCCTCGTCGGGGTCGTAGGCGGCATAGGGATCGTCATTGGCGGTGAATCCTGCCAAATTTGCTACGCCTGCATACTCTGGGGCAGGTGCGACGCATCAACATCGAGGCTGATAGCTCTTTCGATAGCCGCAGCCAGGCTTACGCCATCCCTTAGCTGCCCAACTCCTTGCCGCGAGCCTGTGCAGCCAGCACGCCATCCACGATGTGTTGGAAAACATTCTGCTCCTGCATGGCTTCGATGGCCGCCTGCGTGGTGCCGCCTTTCGACGTGACCTTTTGCCTGAGCACATCCGGCGCCTCACCGGATTCCAGCATCATCCGCGCCGCACCCAGACAAGTCTGCTTGGCCAGGATCTCCGCCTGCTGCCGACTCAAGCCGCCCTTCTCTCCCGCGGCCAGCAAGGCTTCCACAAAGTAGTAGAAGTATGCTGGCCCTGAGCCGGAGATGGCTGTCACCGCATCCATCTGCGCTTCGTCAGCAATGACAATGGCCCGGCCACCGGCTTCGAAGATGCGTTGCGCCCTGAGCAGGTCCGCTTCACTGGCGTACTGCCCAGCAAGAATGCCGGTCATGCCTTCGCCCACATGCATGGGTAGGTTGGGCATGGCCCGCACCACCCTGGCCTTGATGTGCGGGAATGCTGCTTCAATGGTTTGCGTGCTCACCCCGGCCATGATGGAAACAATCAGATGATCCTGGCAGACCAGATCTTTGATCTTGGCGCAGGCATCGGGGAATTGCTGCGGCTTGACGCAGAGCAGCAGGATGAAGCTGTTACTCACCAGGTGCCGATTGTCATCGGTGACTTGAATGCGGAAGCGATCGGCAAAGGCCTGGCGGCGTTGGGCGTTGGGGGTGGCGGCAATGATGCGGTCATCCAACAGGACTGTTTTGCGTAAAAGGCCATGCACGATGCCTTCCGCTGCATTGCCGGCGCCGATGACGCCGATTTCGTATTGCGTGTTCATTTGGGTAATAAGAGCTCAACAGGATGCATCACCTTAGCACTGCTGCCGGCAAAGCGCAGCTCTGCTTGTAGCTGCAGCATGCAGCCTGGATTGCCGGTGACCACGTATTGGGCACCCATGGCAGTCAGCGCGGCGACTTTCTTGTTGCCGATCTGGGCCGCCAGCTTGGGTTGGCTCAGGTTGTAGATGCCGGCGGAGCCGCAGCAGTCTTCGCTGCTGGGATGGTGTAGAAGTGTAAGCTCGGGAACTTGCTGGAGAAGATCTAAGGGTTGTTGGCGCACCCCCTGGCCGTGGCAGAGGTGGCAGGGGGCATCGTAGGCTACCTTGTGTGGGAAGGGCACGGGTTGTGCCGAGAGGCCCTGCTGGGCCAGGAACTCGCTGATGTCATAGCAGCGGCTGGCGAAGTCTTTTGCCGCATCCGTCGCAAGCTGCTTGCCGTATTCCTTCAGGCTGGCGCCACAGCCGGCGGAGTTGTTGATGATGAACTCCGCATCGGCAAAGGCGCCCAGGTTGTTCTTGGCCAGAGTGCCGGCGACCTCCGCCTGACCATTGTGCAGTAACAGCGCCCCGCAGCAGCCCTGGGACTCGGGCACCACCACTTCAAAGCCATTGGCCAACAACAGTTGCAGGGTGAGACGATTGATGTGGCCAAAGGCCTGTTCCATGATGCAGCCGGTGAACAGATGCACCCGACCGCGGGCCTTGCCTTGTGGGCTGAAGGTTCCCTGCAGGATCTTGCGTTCTTTCGGAATCTTGGGCAGCAGCTTGTTGAGGGAGCGAGGTAGCAGACCCAAGGATTGGGTCCAGCGTGCCAGGGTGAAAGCCAGATGCAGGCGCCGTCGGTGGGGTACCACCTTGGCCAACAAGAAACGTCGCAAGCGAGCCTGCAAAGATCGATCGGGCCAGCGCTGCAACATCTCGTGCCGCGTCGCTTCCAGCATGGCGCCATACTCCACCCCTGATGGACAAGCCGTCTCGCAGGCGCGACAACCCAGGCACTGATCCAAATGCTTTTGAATACTCTTGGGGTTGGCCAGGCGGTCCTCCGCCATGGCTCGCACCAGATAGATGCGTCCCCGGGGAGAGTCGGTTTCCAGATTCAGGATGTCATAGGTGGGGCAGGTCTCCAGGCAGAGGCCGCAGTGCACACAGTCCAGGGAGTGGCTGTAGGAGGCAAGGTCCTTGCTCATCGCAGTTTGTCTCCCGGGTCAAGGCTGCGCCTTAGATCTCGTGATAGCTGGGCTGCCACTGGATCTTGTTGGCTGTGTAAACCGCGGCGAGAGCTCTGACCCAGGCGGATTTCTGCACTGCAGTGCAAGTCCTGAAGTTGCGCCACGCACTGGTCGGTGTTGGCTGGTGTTAGTAGGACTTCAAACTGACCGCTGCCGGTGAGAGTGAAGGGTGCTTCCCCTGGCAGCAACTTGAGCAGGTCGGGCAATTGACTTGGGCGAACATGTCCCTGCATCAGTTCTTGGGTCTCGTCTTGCGGTTGCGGTTGCAGTTGCCAGTTGCAGTCCTGCTCATGCTCCAGGGTGTCCAAGTCAGGAGCTGCTTGTTGGATGACCTTGGACTGGCCTTCGAACTTTGCATGCCCTTCGAACTTTGCATGCAAGCTGAAGCTGCCTTCTCGGCGCAACAAGAACAACTGCGTCGGTGCCAGGGCCTGGGTCCTCAACTGGTGAAAGAGAGTCAGTGCCTGGTCTTGTTCCATGTTTGATTTAGCGCAGTGTTGCACTGCTGCTGGCAGGGGGCGCAGCTTCAGGTGCAGGGCAGTGGCTGCGAACAATGCGCCGCGGCTGCCCACAAACAGCTTTTGCAGGTCAAAGCCGGCCACCGACTTCACCACCTTGGCGCCGGCCTTGAAGGCGAGGCCATCACTGAGCAGTCCTTCCAGTCCCAGGATCAGGGAGCGGGGGGCAAAACTGGCCGGCCCCAGCTCGGAGTATTCAGCAGCAGCAAAGGTGCCGCCTACCGTGCTGCTTGCTGCGCCACTACCAGCACAGGGCAGCTGCAGTCGTTCTTGCGCCAAGGCCTGTTGCAGTTCCTGCCAGGGTAGGCCTGGTTCCACCGAGCAGGTCAGGTCTGCTGCATCCAGGCGCAGGATGCGATTCATCTTCGCCAGACTGATAACTGTCGCAGCCTCATCTACTTTGGGCAGACGATGCTGTTGGCTGCCATTGCCCTGCAGGCGAAAGGGGCCCGGTTGATCCAGAAACACCTGGCGCAGATCGCTACGGTTTTGCACCACGGTCAGACCTGCCTCTTTGCTGCTTCGGCACATGCTGTGCGTTCCGGGATGACCTTGCCTGGGTTGCATAGGTCACGGGGATTGAAGACGGAGCGTACCCGCCCCATGACTTCCAGATCATTGGCATCAAACATCAGGGGGACGTGCTCCAGTTTTTCCGAGCCGATGCCATGTTCGCCGGTGATGCTGCCGCCAAATTCCATGCAGGTCTGCAAGATCTCGTGACCCGCAGCAATGACACGGACCGTTTCCTCTTTGTCGCGGCAGTCATAGCTGATGTTGGGATGCAGGTTGCCATCGCCGGCGTGAAACACATTGCTCAGGGTGATGTCATACTTTTTGCCGATGGCGGTAAAGCGCTGCAAGGTTTCCAGCAGTCGACTGCGTGGGACCACTCCATCCAGGACATATAAATCCGGCCGCAACCTGCCCATGGCGCCAAAGGCTCCCTTGCGTCCCCGCCAAAGTCGCTGGCGTTCTGCGGCGCTGCTAGCCTCCTCTTGTGCCAGGGCCTGATTGCGTTGGAACAGCTCGCTGATAGTCTGGGCCTCATCCTGGATGGCCAGGTGGTGGCCATCCAATTCAACCAGCAAAACCGCCTTGGCATCGAGGGGATAGCCACAACGATAGACCGAGGCTTCCACCGCCTGGATGGTTGCCTGGTCCAGGATTTCCAAGGCCGAAGGGATGAGTCCAGCAGCGACAATGTCGGACACCGTCTGGCAGGCATGGTCCATGCTGTCAAAGGAGGCCAGCAGGGTGCGGATGGATTCCTGATTGGGACTGAGACGCACGGTGATCTCGGTGGCGATGCCAAAGGTGCCTTCGCTGCCAGTGAACAAACCCAACAGATCCAAGCCGTCTCCACTGCGCGGACTTTGTTTCGAACCCAGCTGCGCAATGTCACCGTTGGGCAGCACCACAGTTGCGGCCAGCATGTGGTCGGTAGTCATGCCGTACTTGAAGCAGTGGGGGCCGCCACTGTTTTCCGCCAGGTTGCCACCGATGGTGCAGACGGACTGGCTGCTGGGATCAGGTGCGTAGTGCAGATTCAGATGTGCAACTTCATTGCTGAGTTGCAAGTTCACCAGTCCTGGTTGCACAGTGGCCAGGAGGTCCTGACTGTTGATTTCCAGGATCCCGCGCATGGCGGCGGTTTCGATTACTACTGCAGGCTGTGTCGGAGTCGGGCCTCCCGAGAGGCAGGTGCCGGCACCGCGGGGCAGAAAAGCTGTGTTCTCTGCATTGCAGCGCTGCACGATCCACTGCACTTCCGCCGTACTCTGGGGCAGCACCACCGCCAGTGGGGGAGCTTTATGAATGGTGAAGGCGTCGCATTCATAGGCCTTTAGGGCGTCTGCCTCCACAAGGCATCGTTCTGACCCGAAACGCTGCAACAATTGCTGCCTAAGCTCCACCATGACGGGAGTGTAGACTTTCCCATATAGGAAAAGAAACGACCTGTCAGAAATGCGGGAGCTTATAAATGTGTGGTGGTGGTATTGATTTATTCGGCGAAGGTTCTATGAGTTCTTGCCCCCGGATCTAATTCCCTCATTTATTCCCGATCTCTCTAAGGAAGATCATCTAATGGCCGCAAAGAAAAAGACCAAAGCAAAAGCCAAGAAGAAGACTGCCAAGGGCGTTGACGCCTATGCATTCATTGTCAGCAAGCTCAAGCAGAACCCCAAGGTGGAATTTGCCGTTGTAAGGGATGCAGCCGCCAAGAAGGGGCTGACGGTTTATCCTGTTAGTTACGGCCGGGCCAAGGCGGCGCTGGGCCTGGTCAAGGTTGCCAAGTATGGCACGGGCAAGTATGCGCAGAAAAAGGCCGGTGTCAGCACCGCCAAGCGCGGCCCAGGCCGCCCCCGTAAGAATTCCCTGACGGCAACGGGCAAGCGCGGCCCTGGCAGGCCGCGCAAGGACTCCATTGAGCTGGGTTCCTTGGAACAGGTGGTGTCCCACATCCGCGATTTGCAGCATGACCGGGCCAAGTTGGTTTCTGTACTGAGCAAGGTCCGTGACCTGATTGATCAGGCCATCTAGCCTGGAGTAATTCGCAACCCATATCCGAGTGCCGAGACTCGGATGAAGGAATGAACAGCAAGTTGATCCTGAAAACCGCCCTGTCGATTCTATTGCTGTCCGCAACGGGACTGTTGGCGCAGAAAAGTCCCTATGCCAAGTGGTCCAATGGACCCCCTACCAGTCCGGACTTCTTCCCCATCGGCGTCTGGATGCAACAGCCGCACAATGCCCAGCGCTTCAAGGCACTGGGCATCAACATCTTCATTGGTCTCTGGGATGGCCCAACCCAGGATCAGTTGACGGAAATGAAGAAGCAGGGCATGCCGGTGGTGGGCTATCAGACCGAAGTGGCCCTCAACTCACCGGACCTGCCCTTGATCAGGGCCTGGTTGCAGACCGATGAACCGGACAATGCGCAAAGCGATGGCAATGGCGGCTATGGGCCACCCATCAAGCCGGAAGTCATCGTTGAGCACTACAAGGCCATGCGGAAGGCGGATCCCACCCGCCCGGTGTATCTGAACTTCGGTCGCGGTGTTTCGCACGAAGACTGGGGCGGCCGCGGAGTTCGTGCCGGTCACCTGGAGGACTATCCGGAATACATCAAGGGTGCGGACATCATTGCCTTTGACATCTACCCCATGGCCAATTGTGAGCCGCCGGCACTGGGCAAGCCGGAGTATGTAGCCAGGGGTGTGGAGCGCCTGGTCAAGTGGGCCAAGGGCAAGAAGATCGTCTGGAACTATGTGGAGTGCACTCACATCCAAAGTGAGAGCATGGCCACGCCGGAAGAGGTGCGGGCGGAAGTGTGGATGTCCCTGATCCATGGATCACAGGGCATCCTCTACTTCGTCCACGAATGGTACCCGGACTTCTGCGAAGAGGGGCTGCTGCGTTACCCGAAGATGATGGCGGCGGTGAAGAAGATCAATGCCCAGATCACCGCATTGGCGCCAGTGCTCAACAGTCCCACCATTGACAAGGGTGCCAAGGTGAAGAGCAGCAAGAAGAAGGTGCCAGTGGCCTGCATGGTGAAGAAATACAGGGGCTCCACCTATTTGTTCGCCGTGTGCATGCGACGGGAAACCACCAAGGCCAGCTTCCAGGTGCGGGGCTTGCCCAGGCAAGCAACGGCCAAGGTCTTGGGTGAAGATCGGCGGATCAGGGTCAGGGGCGGCAAGTTGCAGGATGAGTTTGAACCCTATGGGGTGCACCTCTACCAAATCGAGCACAAGGCGGCCAAGGCGGCCAAGCCCACCAAGGCAACAAAAAAGGCCGGCACTCAAAAAGAGGCCGGCCAGTAAGAGCGCAAGATTTGGCTGCGGATCAGTTGCCGCTGATGCGCATGTCCATGCACTGGGTTACCGCGCTGCCGGCAAAGGGCAGGCCAGGGCAGGCCACCATGGCTTGTGTTGAGACCGTGATACCGCAGACTGCCGGGTTGAGAGGCAGTGGGTTCAGTGGCAAGAAGTAGGAAGCGCCGCAGCCAAAACCGCCAGGTCCAGGAGGCATGAAGAAATTCAGGGGCCAGCCAGGGATGGAGAAGTTCAGGCAGATCGGTGCGCAGAAGCCCAGATTGATTCCCGCAGGCATGCAGGGTCCGGGGGAGATGGCAATGATGCCGACGCTGTAGTTGTTGGGTAGGTTGGTCAGGTCAATGCCGAACTGGGTGTTGCCAAGTGCCGGGTAGCCGCGGTTTTTGATGACCGGCACGCAGGAGCCGCATGATGGTGTGGCGCAGGCGGAGCAGCTGTAGTTGATGGGCTGTGGCATCTTGTCCAGGCCGACCCAGGGATCCCCAGGGGTGGGGTTGGGGCAGCAGGAGCCCACCACGTAGTTGCAACCACCGGCGAAGAAGTTGACCTTGCCGCAGAAGATCCAGTTGGCGTCACTGACACAGAGTTTCTGCCCGCAGGAGTCATAGGCCAGGCCGGTCAGTGGTCCCAGGGCGACGGCGACGCCAGATGGGAGAATGCAGGGCGGCACGGTGAACTGACAGGTGGGGGTGCAGAAGTTGTTGTCCAGGTTGGTGACATAGATGGTGTTCAAAGGCGCTGGAGCCGGCGTCAGGAACGAGGTCACGCCGACGAACAGGTTGCGACCCGCCGAGTCTTCTGCCAGGCCGGTGATGCATTGGCCGGGCAAGATGGCTGTCCACTGGCAGTGCTGGGGCGCCATGAAGCAGGCGCCGGGTGCAGGCACCACCAGGTTGATGCGGCTGATCCAGTGACTCAGCAGGCCGGGTTGCACCCAGCTGGCCCAGAGCCAGGAAGGGTTGGCGACGGCTATGGGGATGGGACCGGAGTCGGTGTGGGCCAGACCGGTGATCTGGCACTGCGGGGTGCCGGCGAGTACCGGCGGCGCAATGCCCCAACCTACGGGTGGCGGAGGTACCACGGGCAACTCAGGGCAGAGCGGGCCGCAGATGGTCAGGTCGATGAGACCCAGGGTGTTGCCATCGGCGGAGGTCCAGGCGCCACAGCGAATGTTGTCAAAAGCGGTGCCACCGGCGCAGAGTTGGCCGCCGCCCACCCCTGTCCAGGGGAAGATGCAGGGGATGGGTGCGCAGGTGAATTGGTCCTGTTGCTCGAGTATGGCCGAGGCGTGGGTGCCAATGGTGTCGCAGCGATAGGGGCCGACGATCTGGCTGAAGGCGGTGCTGGCCAACAGTGGCAGCAGTGCCAGGAGAAGGAATTTTCTAAACACAGTGGGACTCCTAAGGGGATCAGTAGCAGGGGATATTCCTTGGTCCCCGGAACCTGGGCGGAGCCGGAACTTTTTCCGGATTTCCTCCGCCAAGCCCCTGCTGCCTAGGCGATTACGGCAGTGCTATGGAGACTTCCTACTGGCCAGCCGTCGGATCTTGCCGTACTTCAGATAGCTGGCGTAGGCGGAGATGCGGCAGACGTGAAAGCCAGCCATGCCATCCAGGAAGCCCAACTGCAGTACGTAGCCCTGGAAGAACTTGGCTGCCGTGTAGAGAGCAACCTGCAGCCCATTTGCTTTCCTGCCCTTTTCGTGCGCCGCCTTGGCGGCGATGTCGGTGAAGGCATGCACCTGGGCCACGTGTTCTTGCCGGGTATAGAAGGTGTAGTGCAGGATGTCTCCCGACAACTGGGAGGTGCTGCAGCCTTCCTCCAACAACAACTTGTCGTGTGGGTTGGTGCCGCCCCAGCTGCCCTTGCGGCGATCAGCAAGCCGCAGCTTGGTGTCCGGATACCAACCGCAGTGGTGGATCCAATGGCCGCAGTAGTTGGTGAGCCGGTTCATGGTGTAGCCATCGCCCTGCCAGTTCTCTTTCGCCTGCCCAATGGCCTGGGCCAACTTGGGGCAGAGGGCTTCGTCCGCATCCAGGGACAGCACATGATCAAACTTCGCCTGCTGCAGGGCGTAGTTCTTCTGTTGGATGTGCCCGGCGAAGGCATGCTGCATGAAGCGCGCGCCGTAATCTTCGCAGATGGCCTGGGTGGCGTCGGTGGAGAAGGAGTCCACCACCAGGATCTCGTCCGCCAGCTCCTGCACCGACTCCAAGCAGCGAGCAATGTTCTTTTCCTCGTTGAAGGTGATGATGACTACGGAAATCTGTGGCATGGAATCTGTAGGCTATGCATGGTGCCGGTGAAAAGCACATCCTCTCATGAATCAGCCCATCAGGGATTACTTCTACCATGTAGACCTGCAAGGTCAGTTGCTGCATGAGGGCTCTCTGCTTGCGGACTCGGACTTCCTGGATTTCTTCTTCCGCCGCCTGCGGCCCAACCAGACCGGGGCGCATCTGGATCATCCCTATGTCTCGCCCTGCGGCCGGGAGCGCAACTACCTGCAGGCAGAGGATCGGCCCATTGTCTTCCAGCACCTGCATGATCATCTGCATGCCGGAGTGGAGGGCGGAGTGCTGGGCTATGCCGGCAGCCTCAGCCTGCCCTTTGACCCCACCGCCCTGCGGGTTTCCGCCCAAGGCCGGCTCTATCACCCCGCTCCCGTGGGGGACTTGGGCCTGCTGCATTCTCGGTTGGCCCTGCAGCTGGGGGCCCAGGTAGAGGAGCGGCAGGGGGCCTACTACCTGTGTTTGGGGTCAAATCGCTTCCTTATCCGGCCCTGCTAGTGGTGTGATGCGCTCTGTTGGGGCATTTTCAGTGCAGCGCGTGCGCGACCGACTTTTTCGAGGATCTCGTCGGCGGCCTTGGTCCAAACAATCGGCTTCGGATCGTCGTTGTGGTTATCGATGTAGTCCATGATTGCTTTCTTGAGTTGAGGGACGCTGCGAAACGCGTCGCGCTTCAGGCGTTTTTGATCAAGATTGCGGAAAAACCCCTCCACGATATTGAGCCACGAGCTGCTTGTCGGGATGAAGTGCATGTGGAATCGCGGATGGCGCTTCAGCCACCGCTTAACCTTCTCATGCTTGTGTGTGGCGTAGTTGTCGGCGATGACGTGCAGATCGAGTTCAGCTGGAGTTTGCTCGTCGATCATTCTCAGGAACTTGATCCACTCCTGATGTCGATGTCGCTTCATGCAGGTTGCGATCACTTCGCCGTGACCCAACTCGATCGCGGCGAACAAGGTGGTTGTTCCGTTCCTCTTGTAGTCATGAGTCATCGTGCCGCATCGACCCTTGACCAGTGGAAGGCTCTTCTGGGTCCGATCGAGAGCCTGAATTGACGTCTTTTCGTCCGCGCTAAAGACGAGTGCATTCTCGGGTGGATTCAGGTAGAGACCTACCACATCGCGCAGCTTCTCTTCGAACCGAGAATCGTTGCTGACCTTGAACGTCTTCACCAAGTGAGGTTTCAGACCGTTGGCCTTCCATGTGCGGTGGACCATCGACTGCGTGATTCCCATCTCCTCTGCAAGGAGTCGCGTGCTCCAGTGTGTCGCGTTCGCGGGGATCTCTTGCGTAGTCATGCGGATGATCTCACTCTCAACTTCCTCGTTCGCACGGGGACGACCTCCCCGAGGAAGGTCCTTCTCTATACCAGTGAGGCGATGCTCGCTGAAGCGGTTTCGCCAACGCCCCACAGTGTGTCGCTTGACCCTCATCTCCTCAGCTATATCCGCATTCGAGTAGCCATCAGCGGCAAGAAGGATCATTCGGGCTCGCTGAGCTTGCCTCACCGAAATTCTCCGACTGCGTGACCAATTCGTCAGGGTGCTTCGCTCGCTCTTGGTAAGTTGAATCTCTACTGCAACGCGCATCGTCTTGCCTCCAACGATACCTACGCACCGCAAGCGTAGGGAGGCTTAATATAAAGGCCTACTAATTCTGCGTCATACCACTAGCTGGTCCCTGCTTTCCAATGAGAAAGCAACTTACCAGAATTGTACCGCCTTTCCCGGTGAGAGGGCAAGCCGCTGCTGGGATTTTGGGCATTTAGCTGTCAATGGCCCGGCCTGAATGGGGTCAGACTGGCCCTGCCTAGGGGATGTTGTAGGCAGTGCTGCGGCTATCATAGGCCCTGATAACCTTGATGTAGGTGCGCTGGACCAGTCCCAGGCCCTGGATCATGTTGTGGGCTTCCTTGGGCAAGTCCAGGCTGATATGGAAGTTGCCCTGATGGTTGGGGGCAATGCTGGTGTTGTCTGTGAGCACCAGACACAGGGGTCCATTCTCGCCCAGATAGAAGAACATGTGCATTTGAACACTGTGCAGGTTGTTGCTGTGGTTGGTCAGTTGCACCGGGAAGTTCAGTTGCTCTGCGTTCGGGTCCCACTGCGGATCCATACTTCTGTCCAAGGTGACCTGCGGCTCATGCAGGTGATAGACAGTGCCAGTGGGAATGCCGTGGAGTTCATGGCGAAGGCCGGAGGGCCATTGCGCGGTCAGCTTATCGAAGGTCTTGAATTGGTCGTTGCCAAAATGAACCATGCGGGTGCTGCTGGATTGGTAGACCGGATCTGCCAGTACCTGGCGGCGCAGGGTCAGGTTGTTGACCTCAGCCAGGAGCAGGGTGCCAATGCCTTCCCGGTTGCTCTTCCAGCCAAACAGGCGCAGCATGGTGGAAGTTCGTTCCGGGTGCAGGTTGAGGCCTTCGTTGACGAACAGGCGGCTGCGATCTGCACGGTCACTGTTTCGCGGGTTGGCGTTGTTTGACACGTAGAAATCCATCCAGCCATCCCCATTGAAGTCGGAGGCGGCTACAGCGCGGCCCAACCCTTCATCGGCGACGCCGGAAAGCACCGGGTCCACTCGTAAGAACGTACCGTTCTTTTGGTTGGTCCAAACGTGATTTGGCGCGCGAGTGTCATTGGCCGAAATGCTGTGGGATGGGATGTAGCCATTCACCACAAACAGGTCCTCCCAAAGATCGTGATTGAAGTCGTTCCAAATAGAGGCCCAGGAAGACAGCATCAGGGTGTTGGATTCATTGTTCTCTTCCAGTGGCCCGGCGGTGGCCGCCACGTCTGTAAACACGCCGCCATTGTTTTGCAGCAGCAGGTTGGTGCCGATGTTGGTCTTGTAGAAGTCCCAGTCGCCATCCAGATCGTAGTCGGAACCATTGATGCCCATGTCGTAGTGGCCATAGACTTCAAAGCCCGAGGATGAGGAGATGTCGGTGAACTTCAGGGGGCCACCCACGGGGGTGTCATTGCGGTAGAGCTTGTCCGGGATCATGAACTCGCCGTGGTCATTGCCCACCATCAGGTCCTGGTCGCCGTCTTCGTCGAAGTTCAGGGTGCAGACGGAGTTGGTGGCACCGGCGGTGGCCTGGCCTTCCTTGGATGCGTTGATGAACAGCGGATGCGGCGGGCCAAAGATGCCGACGTTGGCCACGCCCAGTTGCAGGGCCTTTTCCTGGAACTGTGGCGTCACTGAGCTGCCCATGTTTTCGTACAGCATGTTGCGGGCGCCGTAGTGGTAGGGGAAGAAGGTGCCGGCGCTTTCATCAATGTAGTTGCCCACATACAGGTCCAGGTCGCCGTCCCGATCAAAGTCTGCCCAGGATGCTGCCTGGCTCCAGCTGGAATCAGCCACACCCAAGGCCACCGCATCGTCCACGAACTTGCCATTGCCCTGATTGGTAAACAGTTGGTTGGGGCCAATGTTGGTCAGGTAGATATCTGGCAGGCCATCCTGGTTGTAGTCAGCGATGATGACTCCGTAATTGGAGTCAATCTGGGCGGTGGTCAAACCGGAGCCGGCGGTGACATCAGTGAAGCCGGTGAAATCGTTGCGATAGAGGACGTGGTTACCTGCGTTGCTGGTAACCAACAAATCCTCCAACCCATCCTGGTTGTAGTCCAACCATCCGGCACCGCCGGAAATAGAATCCCCGCGAAAGCTTTCCGTTTGACGGTGCAGGACGCCGAACTGGGCGGACTGATCGCTAAAGGCAATTTCCTGGGCCGGGGCGATGCAAGACAAGACCATTGCCGCTACAGGAATACTGAGCAGATGCATATTCATGGGTTAATCGGGATGTGGTGAATCACCGATGGAGACGGCATCGATGCTCGACAGCATGGTAAGGCGCGGGCCCTCTGGACAATTTTTCCCATGCTGACGGCGATATGGCAAGGCCATGGGGAAATCAGAAGGTTTCCAACCGGCCTTTCCAGGACCTGGGCGAATCTACCGATTACGGCAGGGTCATGTCGTTGTGATGTGCCTGAGGTCCCCATGCCAGCGGCACTTGGGAAGGGTCTACTGCTCTTCGTATTCCTCATCGGGCCGGCCGACCATCTGCCGGTAGGCGGAGATGAACATCATGTAGGACATGGGCATGGTAAAGAGTGCGCCAACAAGCAGGGCGAAAATGCCTGCATACATGATCAGGACGGCAACGATGGCCAGCAGGATAATGGCGAATTTCTTGTTTGAAGTGGCCTTCCAGGAGGCGGAAATGGAATCCATTGCCCCCATGCCCTGATCAACGATGTACATCGGTGCAAAGTACAGACGTAGGCTAATCAGGCAGGTGAGAATGGCTCCAATAATGAACCCGATGATCATCAATTGATCGTTCTCAGTAATTGCCCCTACGTAGTACACAGAGTTGATGAGTACGCCAATAACCATCATGACCAAGAACAGCAGTAGCATTGATCCCAGGGACTGGCCGTATTGCTTAAAGCCAGAAAACAGATCGCCAAATTCCCCCTTGCCGTCATAGGTATTTAGATAGAGCTTGATCATGCCCCAGCCAAAAACGGGAACCAATACGAAGATGCCAATGATGGTGACGTAGGAGATGAGTATCAGCAGGCCGCCAACAATCAGTGTCCCCAAGAGCAGACCAAAGTTGGCCTTGGTGACGACCCAGGCATCATTGGTGCATTGACCAATGGTGAAATCGCCGCTGCCGACAACAAAGGCCGGCTTCACTTCAACATTACTTTGGGGTGCTTGGTATGGATTTTCCGCCATGACATTCCTTCTGCTGGAGCTATTGTTTAGAGACTTACAAACAAGGCTCTAAGCATGCCGGAGGATGGCGGAGGGGTAAAAGTTATCCCGGATCTTTCTTTCGCCAACCAGTTCCTAGGGCAACAGGTAGCTGGAGCGCCGGCTGTCAATGGCGCCGCCCACATCAATGTAGCTGCGCTGGACCAGCGGCAGGTCTTTGAGCACATTGTGGGCCGCCACCGGCAGGGGCAGGGTCACTGTGTAGTGAGCACTGCTGACGTTGGGGGCCACGCTGGTGCTGTCACTCAAAATCAGGGAGATCGGACCTGTTTCACTGAGGGAAAACAGCAGGTAGATCTGCACCGTCTGCAGGCTGCTGCTGTGGTTTTGCATTTCGATGGGAAATTCCAGTTCCTCGCTGCCAGCATTCCACGTGGGATTGGCAACCTGCAGGGTGACTTTGGGTTCCAACAGGTCGTAACTGGTCCCGGTGCTGGGGACCAGGTGCAGCTGTTGGTGAATGCCGGAAGGCCAATCCACCGTTAGCTTCTTGATGGTCGCGAACTGTGCGGTGCCGAAGTGCACCTTGCGGGTGCCGCTGGACAAGTACACCGGGTCCGCCAGGACCTGCCGGCGCAGGGTTCGGCCGCCAATGTTTGCCAACAGGCGAGTGCCGATGCCTTCCTTGTTGCTTAGCCAGCCGAACAGCCGAAATTGGGTGGCACGGAAGAATGGATTGAGGGTGAGGCCTTCATTGATGAAGAGTCGGCAGCGGTCCGCCGGATTTGCCAGAGGGGCTACGCCATTGTTCATCAGGTAGTAGTCCATCCAGCCGTCGCCGTTGACGTCGGAGGCTGCCACGCCTCGTCCAACACCTTGGTCATCCATGCCGGAAAGGGTTGGGTCTACACGGAAGAAATTGCCGTCCTGCAAATTGATCCAGACGTGGTTGCTGGCTCGGGGTTCATTGGCAATCATCGGGTCCGCTGGGATGTAGCCATTGACCACCAGCAAGTCTTCCCAAAGGTCGTTGTTGAAGTCATTCCAGATGCTGCCCCAGGAAGTGAGCAACAGGGTGCCTTCGTCGTTTTGTCCTTCAACAGGGCCTGCAGTTGTAGCCACATCACTGAATGAGCCATTATTGTTTTGCAACAGGATATTGGCTCCCAGGTTGGATAGGTAGAAATCCCAGTCGCCATCCAGGTCATAGTCCGCAGCGTTGATGCCCATGTTGTAGTGGCCATTGGCGCCAAAGCCCGAAGTAGTGGAGATGTTGGTGAAGGTCAGGGGGCCGCCAGCGACCTTGTCGTTGCGGTACAGCTGGTCGGGTATGACCCATTCGCCAAAGTCATTGCCCACCATCAGGTCCTGATCGCCATCTTCGTCAAAATCCAGGGTGCACACCGACAGGGTGCAACCAGCTGTGGCCTGGCCTTCGCGGGATGGAAATTGGGGGAAGCCCGGCACTGGAGGGCCGAAGGCGCCGGAGTTGTCGATGCCCAAGGCAACCGCTTGATCTTGGAATTGCGGGGTTTGTGCGCTGCCCATATTGATGTAGCACTTGTTCTTGGTGCCGGTCATGTAGGGGAAGCTGAATTGGGCAACGTAATCTCCCACATAGAGGTCCAGATCGCCGTCCGCATCAAAGTCCGCCCAGGCCGCACTGAGGCTCCAATGATTGCCAGCCACACCCAGGGTCACCGCATCGTCGACGAAGCTGCCATTGCCCTGGTTGGTAAACAGTTGGTTCTTTCCCAGGTTGGTCAGGTAGATGTCTGGGTAGCCATCCTGGTTGTAGTCAGCAACGATGACGCCGTAGTTGGTATCCACCAGATTGGTGCTGGGCAGGCCCGAGCCCTGACTCACATCGGTGAAATGATTGCCATTATGACGGAACAGCTTGTGTTGGCTGTTGGAATGGGTGACCAGAAGATCCTCGTCACCATCCAGGTCGAAGTCCAGCCAGGCGGCGCCGCCACCCATACCGTAATTACGGCCGCCCTGTTGGTGTTGTTGCAACACGCCATAGGAGGCGGATTGGTCGCTGAATGAGATCTGTTGGCCGCTGGCGGCGCAGCAAAGCGCCATGATTGCCACGGCATAACCACCTGTGAAGGACAGCAGGTCAGGCATGGTAGAGGGATGGGTTGGGTAGGGGTGCTAAAAGAGGGAGCACCCCTGGAATCCTACCACACTCTAGCCAATACACTGCCCAGACCGGGCGGTCTAAGGGATATTGTAGGCCTTGCTACGGCTGTCAATGGCGCTGTCGGCCTCGATGTAGGTGCGTTGCACGAGTCCCAGGCCTTGAATCACATTGTGGGCTGCTGGCGGCAGGTTCAGGCTGATCTGGAAGTTGCCCTGGTGGTTGGGAGCCAGGGTCGTCGTGTCCGACAAGATCAGGGCCAGCGGACCGTTCTCGCCAAGGTAGAACAGCATGTGCACCGCAACGTTTTGTAAATTGCTGGTGTGGTTGGTGAGCTTGACGGGGAAGCGCAATTCCGCCGGGCCGCTTTCATACCTGGGGGACAAGGCTTCCAGGGTGACCCGAGGTTCATGCAGGGCCCAGGATTGACCGCTGGGAATGCCGTGCAATTCCTGGTGCAGCCCGGAAGGCCAGTGGGTGGTGAGCTTGGGGATGCTGTTGGCCAGACCGGTGCCAAAGTGCACCTTACGGGTGCCACTGGAGGCGTAGACCGGATCCGCCAAGACCTGGCGGCGCGCAGGGTCTTGCCGCCAACTTCGGCCAGCAACCGGGCACCAAGACCTTCCTTGTTGCTCTTCCAGCCAAACAGGCGCAGTTGGCAGGCTTTGCGTCCTGGGTTTTGCGTGCTGCCCTGGTTGATGAACAAGCGGCAGCGTTCTGCTGGGTCTGTGGGGAAGACGCCGTTGTTCATCATATAGAAATCCATCCAGCCATCGCCGTTCACATCGGAGGCTGCCACACCGCGGCCTACGCCCATGTCATCCATGCCGGATTGCACCGGGTCCACTCTTTGGAATGTGCCGTTCTTCTGGTTGGCGAACACATGGTTGGTGGCGCTTTTGTCGTTGGCGATGAAGGAGGCTGCCGGAATGTAGCCGTTGACTACCAGGATGTCCTCGTAGAGGTCATTGTTGAAGTCCGACCAAATGGTGCCCCAAGAAGTAAGCAGCAAGGTGCCGGCATCGTTTTGTCCATCCACACAGCCAGCTGTTGCAGCCACATCGCTGAATACGCCGCCGTTGTTCTGGAACAAGAAGTTGGGCCCGAGATTGGACAGGTAGAAATCCCAGTCACCATCCAGGTCGTAGTCGGAACCATTGATGCCCATGTTGTAGTGGCCATGGGAGCCAAAACCGGTGGCGACGGAGACGTCAGTGAAAACCAGAGCACCACCCATGGGGGTGTCGTTGCGATAGAGCTTGTCGGGAATGACCCACTCGCCGAAATCATTGCCCACAAGCAAGTCTTGATCGCCGTCCTCGTCGAAGTCCAGGGTGCAAACCGACAGGGTGCAACCAGCGGCTGCTTCGCCTTCGCGGGATGGAAATTGGGGGAAACCTGGCACTGGTGGGCCGAAGACGCCCACATTGGCCACGCCCAGAGCAAGTGCCTGTTCTTGGAATTGCGGGTTTTGTGCGGTGCCCACGTTGACGTAGAGCAGGTTTGCTGCGCCGGACTGGTAGGGGAATGACAGGCTGGCGATGTAATTGCCGACGTACAGGTCCAAGTCGCCGTCCCGGTCAAAATCAGCCCAGGAAGCGCTAATGGCCCAACGCGCATCCTGCAGACCCAAAGCCGCTGCGTCGTCGACAAACTTGCCGCCGCCTAGATTGGTGAACAACTGATTGGGGCCGATGTTGGCGCAGAAGATGTCCGGCAGGCCATCTTGATTGTAGTCGGCGACACTCACTCCGAAGTTGGTGTCAGTAACGCGGATGCTCAAACCAGAATTGAGAGTGACATCCACAAAGGTATTGCCATCATTCCGGTAGAGAATGTGCATGCCATCGGAGTTGGTGGCCAGCAAGTCCTCGTCACCATCTTGGTCAAAGTCCAGCCATGCTGCCCCTCCACCCATGGCGAATTGCCGACTGCCCCGCATGTGCTGATGCAAGACGCCGTATTGGCTGGATTGATCTTGAAAGGAAATTTCTTGGGCAGGGGCCATGCCGGCGAGGGCTATGGCCACCAGTGAGATGCCGCGAAGTTGAATATTCATGGGTGTAATTCTGGGCGTGGGTGCAAGTCAGGGAATCTGACAGTTGCACCTAGGGGATATTGAAGGCCTGGCTACGGCTATCGAAGGCGCTGTCAGCCTCGATGTAGGTGCGCTGCACCAAGCCCAGGCCTTTGATGGCATTGTGTGCCGCGATTGGCACATCCAAGTCGATCTGGAAGTTGCCCTGATGGTTGGGGGCGAGGGAAACGGTGTCGGATAGCACCAAGCACAGCGGGCCATTCTCACCGAGATAGAAATACATGTGCACCAGCACGGATTGCAGATTGCTGGTGTGGTTGGTCAGCTTGACGGGGAAGCTGAGCTTCTCCGTACCAGAGGCATAGCTGGGGGACAAGTCCTCCAGGGTGACACGAGGCTCAAGTAAGTCCCATGAGCGACCGCTAGGCACGCCGTACAGTTCCTGGTGCAGTCCGGATGGCCAATAGGTGGTGACCTTCGGAATAATGACGGTGGTGCCGGTGCCGATGTGCACCTTGCGGGTGCCGCTGGACAGGTAGACAGGATCTGCCAATACCTGACGACGCAGGGTTTTGCCGTCAACTTCGGCCAGTATCCTGGCACCAAGACCTTCCTTGTTGCTCTTCCAGCCAAAGAGGCGCAATTGGCAAGCGATGCGGTTGGGGTTTTGGGTGATTCCCTGGTTGATGAACAGGCGGCAACTATCTCCTCGGCTTGGCACGACACCATTGTTGGCAAGGTAGAAATCCATCCAACCATCACCATTGACGTCGGAGGCGCCAACACCGCGGCCGAGACCATCGTCGGCGATGCCGGAGCCCACTGGGTCCACTCGTTGGAAGGTACCGTTCTTTAGATTTTCGTAGACGTGGTTTGGCGCCAGCCACTCGTTGGCGATGATTGCGGCGGCGGGAATGAAGCCATTGACTACCAGCAAGTCTTCATAGAGGTCGTTGTTGAAGTCCGACCAGATGGTGCCCCAGGAAGTGAGCAGCAAGGTACCGGCGGCGTTTTGGCCTTCGACAGGGCCTGCCGCGGTCGCAACGTCGCTGAACACTCCGCCATTGTTCTGGAACAAGAAGTTGGGTCCGAGATTGGACAGGTAGAAATCCCAGTCACCATCCAGGTCGTAGTCGGAACCGTTGATGCCCATGTTGTAGTGACCATGGGAGCCAAAACCGGTGGACACGGAAACGTCAGTGAAAACCAGAGCACCACCCATGGGGGTGTCGTTGCGGTAGAGCTTGTCGGGAATGACCCACTCGCCAAAATCATTGCCTACCATCAAGTCTTGGTCGCCGTCTTCGTCGAAGTCCAGGGTGCAAACCGACAAGGTACAGCCGGCGGTTGCCTGGCCTGCGCTAGGTGCATCTGAGCCAAAGACACCAACATTGGCTACACCCAATGCAATACCCTGTTCTTGGAATTGCGGGTTTTGTGCCGTTCCTACATTGATGTAGCACATGTTCTGGGTGCCGGTGTGGTAGGGGAACGATGAGACGGCAATGTAATTGCCCACGTACAGGTCCAAGTCGCCATCGCGATCGAAATCAGCCCAGGCAGCGCTAACGCTCATTTCTGGTTCTCCTAAAGGAGTTGTAGGTCTGGAAGCCTGACTCCACCACAGCAGAGGAAGATGGTAGCGATTAGTGGGGCTGCGCTATGGAAGCCGTAAGCGCGATGGCTGAGGAGGCGAATCTTGTTGTTCATGCCTTCCGCCAGGCCATTTGTGAATCGTTCCTTGAAGAGGGCCTGGATCCCGCCGAGGTGTTTGCGGACCGTCTTGCCGAGTTTGACAAATGGCTTGAGTCGAGATCGTGCTGCCCAGGCCATCCAACCATCAAGAGCCAGATTTGAATCTTTGATGCTGCCACGCAGGATGTCGAGCAGAGTCTCCTTGAGCAGGTAGGCGCGCCCAAGAGGTTGCTCGGGGCGAAGATGACCAATGGTGCTCATGTGCTTATCGGTTGCGTTTTCTTGGCGGTGCAGGAGTGCCCACATTGTTCCCTTGATTGCCTTCTTGGCATCGGGATGAGCGGCGTTTCGCATGAGTTCGCGCCGGACCTCATTGAGAGCTTCGTTGGCCAACTTGGCAATGTGGAAGTGATCAAAAACGATCTGTGCATTTGGGAGGCTTTCCTCTGCCGCTTTGCGGTAAGAAGCCGACATATCCATGGTGGCGATTTCAATGCGCTCACAAACATCAGCTCCGATCTCGGTAAAAAAACTCTTGAGTACATCGGCACTCTTGCCCTCGGCGACCCAGATAACCCTTCTCTGGTCGTGGTCGGTGACCACCGTCAGGTAGCGGTGGCGCTTGCGGAAGCTGATTTCGTCCACAGCAATGCGACGCAGACCATCGAAGCGGTTTGGGTCAAGGTGCTCGCTGACGACACGCTCTGCGATTGCTCCTACGGTCACCCACGAAATCCCAGTCAGCCTGGCGACGGCCGTTACGTTTGTCTGTTGCGCCAGCAGGACGACCACATCCTCGAAGGGCTTAGTGAAGTCACTGCCATGCCTGGCCCAGGGGACCGCCTCGGTCACGACTACATTGCATTTCTTGCACCGCAAACGCCGGATTTCGCCCTCCAGGTAGACCTCATGGCCCCAGATTCCCATGTGCCTCCATCGCCGCTTTCGTTTGGATTCTCGGCCACGCTTGCGCTTGCCACAGTGTGGGCAGGTCAGCAGCTGGAATGTTCGGTGGACACTGAGAATCATCTCACCGTCTTGAAATTGGGCCCCGGTAACCCGGAGCCCCTGGAGATTGAGGAGCTTGTTGAGTAGGGTGGTGATGCGCACTGATGCGACCTCGTGAACAGAGTCCGTCGCGTCGAGAGCCTCTAAGCATGCTCGACGCAGTCAGTGCGCAATTTCTATGTACGCTTGGCTCTGCGCAACCAACTTTTCAACTCTGTGCCGCAAGCCTCGGTGCCATAAAGGCCAAGCTCGCTCCGCTCGTGGCCTACGGCCAGCCTTGACAGCCCCTACGGCTCACGGCCCTTTCCTGAGATGCCAAACCGCCAGGGCGGCTTGGCACTCTGCCACTGCCTCCAAGGATGGGCTACAGCCTGTACCGGGAATCCACCGGGTCTCAGATGCAGCTACCCGCGCTCTCCATTGCGTATTCATGGCCGCTAGGCGAAATCAGCACCCGGGAGGACCTACACTTGCTTTAGGAGAGGCTCATTTCTGCGCCGGCGACGCCCAAAGCCACTGCATCGTCAACAAACTTGCCACCACCTTGATTGGTGAACAGTTGGTTTGCGCCAACGTTGGTGAGGTAGATGTCTGGTTTGCCGTCTTGGTTGTAGTCGGCAACAATCACGCCCATATTGGTGTTAGTGTTGGCACTGGTCAGACCGGAGTTTGCGGTGACGTCGGTGAAGAAGGTGCCATCATGGCGGTAGAGAAAGTGTTGGCCATTGGAGAGAGTGAGCAGGAGATCTTCTTTGCCATTTTGGTCATAGTCCAGCCAGGCCACCCCGCCGCCCATGCCGAACTTTTGGGTGCCGGCCTGGTGTTGGGTCAAAACACCGTATTGGGTGGATTGATCTTGAAAGGATATCCCCTGGGCAGGGACCATGCCGGCGAGGGCTATGGCCGCCAGTGAGGTGCCGCGAATTTGCATATTCATGGGTGTAATTCTGGGCGTGGTCGCAAGTCAGGAAATCGGGCCGCTATTCCTAGGGGATATTGAAGGCCTGGCTGCGGCTATCAAAGGCGCTGTCAGCTTCGATGTAGGTGCGCTGCACCAAGCCCAGGCCCTTGATCGCATTGTGGGCCGCGATTGGCACGTCCAAGTCGATCTGGAAGTTGCCCTGATGGTTGGGGGCGAGGGAAACTGTGTCAGATAGCACCAGGCACAGCGGGCCATTTTCGCCGAGATAGAAATACATGTGCACCAGCACGGATTGCAGATTGCTGGTGTGGTTGGTCAGCTTGACGGGGAAGCTGAGCTCCTCCGCGCCAGAGGCATAGCTGGGGGACAAGTCCTCCAGGGTGACACGAGGCTCAAGCAAGTCCCATGAGCGACCGCTAGGCACGCCGTACAGTTCCTGGTGCAGTCCGGATGGCCAATAGGTGGTGACCTTCGGAATAATGACGGTGGTGCCGGTGCCGATGTGCACCTTGCGGGTGCCGCTGGACAGGTAGACAGGATCTGCCAATACCTGACGACGCAGGGTTTTGCCGCCAACTTCGGCCAGTATCCTGGCACCAAGACCTTCCTTGTTGCTCTTCCAGCCAAAGAGGCGTAATTGGCAAGCGATGCGGTTGGGGTTTTGGTTGATTCCCTGGTTGATGAACAGGCGGCAACTATCTCCTGGGGCCGCCAAGACTCCATTGTTGGCGAGGTAGAAATCAATCCAACCATCACCATTGACGTCGGAGGCGCCGACACCGCGGCCAACACCATCGTCGGCGATGCCGGAGGCCACTGGATCCACTCGCTGGAAGGTACCGTTCTTGAGGTTTTCGTAGACGTGATTTGGCGCCCGCCCCTTGTTGGTGATGAAAGTAGCCGCTGGGATGAAGCCATTGACCACCAGCAAGTCTTCATAGAGGTCGTTGTTGAAGTCACTCCAGATGGTGCCCCAGGAAGTGAGGAGCAGGTCGCCGGCGGCGTTTTGGCCTTCGACTGGGCCTGCAGCTGCGGCAACGTCGGTGAATACACCGCCGTTATTCTGGAATAGGTAATTTGACCCCAGGTTGGACAGGTAGAAATCCCAATCTCCATCCAGGTCGTAATCGGAGCCATTGATGCCCATGTTGTAGTGGCCATTGGAACCAAAACCGGTGGACACGGAAACGTCAGTGAAAACCAGAGCACCACCCATGGGGGTGTCGTTGCGGTAGAGCCTGTCGGGAATGACCCATTCGCCGAAGTCATTGCCCACCATCAAGTCTTGGTCGCCATCCTCATCAAAGTCCAGGGTGCAAACAGACAGGGTGCAGCCGGCGGTAGCCTGGCCTTCGCGAGAGGTGTAGGTGGTGTTGGGTACTGGTGGTCCGAAGACACCGATATTTGCGACGCCCAATGCAATACCCTGTTCTTGGAATTGTGGGCTCTGTGCCGTGCCTACATTGATGTAGCACATGTTCTGGGCGCCGGTGTGGTAGGGGAACACTGAGGTGGCAATGTAATTGCCCACGTACAGGTCCAAGTCACCATCGCGGTCGAAATCAGCCCAGGCAGCGCTAAGGCTCCATTCTGAGCCGGCGACACCCAAAGCTGCCGCATCGTCAACAAACTTGCCGCCACCTTGATTGGTGAACAGTTGGTTTGGGCCAAAGTTGGTGAGGTAGATGTCTGGTTTGCCGTCTTGGTTGTAGTCGGCAACAATCACGCCCAAATTGGTGTCAATGGGGGCACTGATCAGACCGGAGTTTGTGGTGACGTCGGTGAAGAAGTTGCCATCATGACGGTAGAGAAAGTGTTGGCCACTGGCGCTGGTGAGCAGGAGATCTTCTTTGCCATTTTGGTCATAGTCCAGCCAAGCCACTCCGCCGCCCATGCCAAACTGGTGGTTGCCGGCCTGGTGCTGGGCCGAAACGCCGTATGCAATAGATTGATCGAGAAAAGAGATGCCTTGGGCAGTGACGACGCCGGAAAGGGTCACGGCTGCCAGAGAAATGCTACGAAGGTGCAGATTCATGGGGATGTATCCAGGGATTGGGGTGAATCACCGATGGAGACGGCATCGATGGAGCTGCGCATGGCAGGGCTATGCCCTGTAAGAGGAATTTATCCCATGCAGGTCCAGATCCTGCAAGTTCCCTAGATCAGGGCGTTTTTGCGTCTTCGCTTGACGAGCCAGCCATTCAGCATCCAGACCAGCGCCAGCATCAATCCCAAGCTGGCAAGAGTGGCCCCAAGTCGCCACCACAACGGGCGATAGGCGAATACGATCTGGTGTTGCCCCTCCGCCACGGGGATGGCCCGCAGGGCCACATCCGCCGCCAGGATATTTGTGCTTTCTCCATCTACCGTAGCCTGCCAACCCGGGGCATAAGCATCGGCAACCAGCAGGAATCCTCGTCCCTGGCCCATATCCACCTGCAGCTGCAAGCGATTGGCCGAATCCTCAATAACCTGCAATTCCGGCGGTGCTGCCGGTCGTTTGCTGACAAAGTCCGCCGGCGCCTGCTCCAGGATGATGGTCTCTTCCACCTGTGCTGCGTGCCGTTCCAGCAAACGAGAAGCCTCTTGCTGATCCTTGGCTGCAATGGTTTGAAACAGGATGCGGAAGCGCTGCGCTTTCTCGTTACGGACGTGAACCTGGAATTCGGCAACATTGCCCGCCGGACCTGTTGCACCAGGGGTGGCTACAAGCGGTGAAAAGCCCTCGACCATCTGGCCATCCTGACTGATGCCCACACCGACTCCAACCAGCCGCAGCAAAGGATCGCTGAGAATGGGGCTTGCCAGCAATGGGGCGACCAGGCTACGAGATCCTACTCGCACCATGGAAGCATCCACCATCGACAAGAAGACCTCTGTACGATGCAGGATCTTGCTGGCCGGAGTGTTGATCACCTGCAGGCCATCTTGCAGGAGAGCCTGATTGTTGTGCCTCTTATGCCGGTCGGTGGTGACCACTCGACCAGCATCCTTGGGCGCCATGGCGCTTGCAGTTTCACTTTGCCCGACGTTGGCTTCGCGGGGGATTTGCATGGTGGTAATCAGCAACAAGTCGGCGATTGCCAAAGTAGCAAGTGCAACTTTGAATCGGATGATGCCCATGCGTCGCCAGGCAAAGAACAGTGCAGCTATGGCTATGACGAAGAGGATCGGTTGCAGCATTGCAAGGCGCAGATGGTGCAGCGATTCTTGGATCTCTCCAGCTATGGTGTTTTGGGTGATGGCAGTGACCATCTGACGGCCCAGGTCGGGGAGGATGAACCCAGCCACAAACAATGCCAGGCAAGAAGCAATGGCAAAGATGGAGGCGACTGGTGCAGCAAAGCGGCGAGCCAGAGGGGCTTCAAAGAAGCTCTCCAGGGCAACCGAGGCAAGCACTACAAAGGCGACGTTGACCAGGAACAAGGCGCTGCCTGGATTGCTGATGGCCCAGGGAAAGATGCCGAAGATCGCTTCGGCGATGGGGCTGTCCAGCGAGAGCAGAAGTCCCAGCCCACCAACCAGGATCCAGAACAGACCATGGGCGGTGCGCTTCGGGCGCAACAGGCCTAGCACCACCAGGAACAATGCCAGGGAGCCGGGAAACAGAGCTAGCTCCATGGGGTCGGCGCCGGGATTGACTTCCCGGAGGGCCATGGGCGCAATGCCATTCAGGTCACCATAGAGGTTTGGCCCCAGCACCCCCAGCAGTCCCATCAATTGCAGGTGATTGTGGCTGGGATCTGCTGCCTGGGAATGGGTACCCAGGTGGGTCAGGAAATAGATCCATAAGGGGCTGGTTATGAGAATGGCGACGATGCCACCGATGCTGGCGGCCCGCATGGACTGGGCACGGTCCTCATAATCCAAGGCCAGCTGCCCGAAGGCGAACAGGGCCAGACAGAGAATAGTTGCCAGGCATGCAGTGCTGGTTCCACCTGTGGCAAACAACAGGCAGATGGAAAGGGCCCAGAGCAAGGCATAGTTGTTGCGCCGTGCATGCACCACGGTGCGCCAGGTCATCTCCAAGGCCAGTGGCGTCAATGCAGCGGCTGCTGCGTGGGGCAGGCGGTCCATCTGGCTGGCTAGAAACCAACCCAAGCCATACATGGCGCCGCCCAAGAATGCAGAGTAGCGACTCAGCGGCAGGCAACGCAGGAATCGGTACATGAACATGCAGGCCAGGAAGCTGTGCATGCACAGGACCAATTCCAATAATCCATTCCCGCCCCGAAGCATAAGCAACCAGAACGGGGGGTAGAGAAGGGGGGCACCGCTGCTGAAGAAGGGTTCGCCCAATCGGAACGAACGGTTCCACAGTGGAGCTTCACCTTGACGTGCTGTAGCACCGGCAAGCTGCATGGCCGGCACCAGGGTTTCCCGGTTGGTGTTGGCCTCGAGTTGTTGGTTGGCAGCCTTGCCAATGGCTACGGACCTGGACTGGCCCAGGAACAATCCTGGGCTGTACATGGCCAAACTAAGTACCAGCAGTAAAAGGACCGCCAACAAACCATCGCGGCGGCCGGTCCCGAATAAGCTCAAATTTGCCTCCGTGCACCAAGCTCAGGTGGGCGGAAAATGCCTTCAGAGCGATACTTCGGACTTTCTGGGTTTGCTTCTTGAGGTGGCGAAGGACAAGGCCAGCAATGCCAGGATGATCAAGCTGGCCATGCTGATACTCAAGCCGGCCCTGAACCCTGGCGTGGTGTAGTGCAATTGTACGCGTAAGCCTCCTTCCTTGAGTACCAACAGGCGTTGGAAGTGATTGGCGCGATGGATGGTCACCGGATCATTGTTGATAGTGGCGGTCCAGCCAGGCATGAAGGTGTCATTGAGAATGAGAAAGCCTGGCTCTCCTGGCTCCACCTCGATCAGCACCTGATTGGGCCGGAACGGGCCGGGGAACTTCAGTTTCCGGATGCTCCTGGGATAGTTGCCTCGCTGCACCTTGGCCGTGGCCATCTCTGATTCCAAGGCCTTGGCAGTAGTGAGATCCACGACCGCATAAGCCTGCGGGGCAAAATCTTCGCCGGTGATGCCAGCCAAGATTTCGTCCTCGGACACTGCTTTGAAGTCTGGCACCACCCAGGCCCGGCCCAGAGCAGATTCGCGCTCATAGATGAAGAATTCGCCCAGCGGGCCTTTGAAATGTGGTCCCACCCGGGGGCCGACGAATTCTTCATTCAATGCTTCGTTGCTCAGAATGAAGCGAGTGCCGAGCATGTCCCACAGAGGTCTTTGCAGGAGTTCGTCGTCGGCAAAGGCATTCGGCCAGACACCCTTGATCAGCTGCTCTTTGCCATAGAGGTGTTCATAGATCTGATGGGTGCGCTTATCGACGAAGGTGTAGGAATGTAAATCACGAACGCGATCCTTCAGCAGTTGTCCAGGCGGTAGCTGAAATGGTGCAAAGGGCCCAGGCCGGTCTGTGGTCTTATGGTAGGCCCGCTGCACACTGAAGCCGCCGCTGCCCAAATGCTGATCCCGCTGTTCCCGCAAAAATTGATGCACGGGCGTATCCAGACTGTGCTTGAGATCGCGGCCGCGATTCAGTGGCATGCCAAAGCTGAGGAGCTCGGTCATCACCAGGCCGATCAAGACGATACGCAAGAACACCAGGCGGCTTTTGCTGGCAGTGAGAATGGGTAGCAGGAGGAATAGCAGGGCGCCTAGCAACAAGGCGCTGGCGGCACCGAGCAAGCCTGCGACCATGCGCTCCCGGGCCAGGGGCATGTTGGGACCCAGGAAGTTCTTGACCAGTTCATAGGTCAGGCCCGGATGGCGCGAGCTGTATTTCTCCTCCAGCCATGGGTACATCCCCCGCAGGATTTCTTCGGCACTGTGCTGGTAAACCCACAATCCCAGCAGGGCCAGCAGGCTGGCAAGACAAAGGCCACCGATCCACATGCCATGGCGCACCCGTTTGCCAATGCTGGGCAGTTTTTCCAAACCGATTGCAGCCAGAGCCGCCATCAGCATGCAAAGAGGGCCGGTGTAGCGCTGTGGTGGAACCCAGCGGAACGGAGACAGCTCCAGGATCGGCGAGATGAAGATGCTGGCACTGGCCAACAGCATCAGGCAAAACACCGCGCCTACGGCAAAGGTGCGAAAGCGTGGCCCGCGACTAAGGGCGCCGGCAATGGCCAGATAGAAGGTGGTGATGCCAACAAAGACGGTGTACTCGCAGAAGTTGTAATTGGGTTCAAACACCGTCCCGGCTGGCAGGCCAATGTTTTCTGCCTGCCAGGAAGATCGGCTTTGCAGCAGCCAGGTGAGTGGGGAAAAGGTGTAGTTCAGCTGCCCGGTTTGATTGGTAAAGGGGTGGCCGAAAACCTCCGGCATCAGGTAGCCCAGGTAGCCGTACGGGTCAAAGCCGCCATAGGCCAGGTTGTTTGCCGCTGGCTCCATGGTGCGGTTGGACTCAGGAAAGAACTCCAACATGGGCAGGATTTGCACAGCTGCGGCGCCCACGCCCAAAGTGGCGGCACAACCAATGAGCAGAGCCAGATTGCTGCCCGAACCCCAACCCTTCTGCAGGCCTTCGCGGATGATCAGCCGCATGGCAAAGGCCATGGCCAGGAAGGTAACCACCAGGGCATAGGGCGGAAAACCAGCCGTCATGGTCAGGAACATGCAGAGGGCCAGGCCCAGCATGCCGGGTATGCGGCGGTGCCCGTGGGTGTGGGAGATGCGCAGCATGGCCCAGAGAATGCCCGGCAACCAGATCAAGGCGTTGATACGCTGGTAGAAGGATGCATTGGCGGTGAGGGTGCCGCTCAGGGAGAAAGCGATGGCACCCAACAGTGCCGGTAGGGGGCGCAGTCCCAGTTGCAACAAAAAGCCATACATCAGCAGGCCAGCAATCAGGTAGGCCAGGTAGGCACTCATGGCCAACCCCTCGATGGGGTCGCTTAGAATGAGGAAGGGCCAGTTGAGCGGATAGAGAAAGCCAGTCAGGGAGGATGCCCATGCCGGCAGGCCAGAGCGGGCATATGGGTTCCAATGGGGCAACCGCCCCTCACTCACTTCCTGATGCAGAAAGTTGAGTTCGGGGATGAAGGTGCCGTGGATCTCGGTGATGTCTGCGTGCTGTTCATGTCTCACCTCGGCCATCTCTGCCGCCGTCAATGGGATGGATGCTGGAGCGAACTGGGCAACATCCCAGGGCACGTAGGTGTTGTTGCCCACCAGGGATGGCCAGAGAAGAATCAAGGGCGTCAGCACCAGGCTGAGGAGGGCGACCAGGTTCCAGCGACGTGGGATGGAGCGAATCATGAGCTGGCCGCTCCCTTTCTATTGCGCAACACCGCAGCAATGGTCAGGCCCAGAATGGCGAGCAGGGCAAGCACGGAAGTGATAATGGGTTTGAGTACGGACCAGCCGTTGTAGCGAAAGATCACTTCGTGTTGGCCTGCCGGTAGGTAAACCGCCCGCAGGTAGTGGTCGGCGATGTAGAGGGGCTGTGCTGTTTGATTCACGGTGACAGTCCAGCCTTGATCAAAGGGATCAGCCAGGCGGAGGTAGCCAGGATTTGGGGTATTGACCATCAGAGCCACTTCTTCGTCACGATGATATTGGAATTGAATGCTGGCCTTGGCAGCACTCCCCTCTTTCGGCAGGGGAGCAGATGGGTCTTCCAAAATCAACACATCCGCCGGCCGATGTTTGGGGTTGCCAAGCCACTGCAGGCGCTCATCTTTGTCTGCCAGCACCTTGATCTGGCTGAGGAAGGTGGCTCGGGGCAGGCAACCTTGCCGTTGGTAGAGCCAGTGGCCGGGGGCGCAACCGGCTGGTGTCTGGTCCTGTAGGATGGACAGGTTTAGCTCGCGGTTGCTCAAGATCCAATCCACGCCAAGCAGATCCAACAAGGGATGGCTCAGGGATTCGATCTTGCGGAAACCCAAAACCCCCGCACCGTTCATGGTCACGCTGACCTTCTTCTTCGGATCCCCGGCAGGGCGCTGATCATTCGGCTCGATGGCCAGGAACAATTCCTCCATGCGGCGTTTGGGCAAGGGGTTGTAGGCTCCCAGGTCTTCCATACCCCAATATGCGGGCAAGTTGGGAGGAGCCGGAACCAGAAATGGAGTCGGGTCGTTTGGCGGATCGATCAAGCGCTGCAGGCGGGGGCGCGGCCCTGTTGCCTGGTCGCTGGCTTGTTGCAAGGGCTGCAGGATGCGGGGAGGGGTGGTGATGCGCTCAGCGGGAATGGCAACGATGAGGCCGGAACCGATCAGGGTCAGATCCAAAGCAGTGACCAGGATCAACAGGCGCAGGGCATTCTTGCGAGAAAGAATGAAGGCTACCCCCAGGCAACATAGGATTGCCAGGGCATGACCGAAGCTGGTCAGCAGGTGACTTCGGTTGGCCGCGGCCTCCCCTTCCTTCATCCAGTTGGTCTGGATGTCTTGTATCGAAAAGGGCCAGGTCTGGCTCAGCATTTGTGCGTAGGCGTCTTGCAAGTCGGCGGCGGGTTGCCAATGCCAGTACAGCAATCCTGCACAAAGGATGCCCAGTAGCGCGGTACTGATCTTCAGGAACTTGTTGGGTCCTTGCTGCAACCATTGCTGGGCGCCGATGGCGACCAAGACTGGTGCGCAGAGGGAAAACAGGAAGAGCAGACGCTTGATGTCGCCGCCGCGGGTGCCAGGCAAGTAGGTTACGACTTCGGTGAAATATGGCGTTGCCATGGCCAGCAGCAAGGCTGTGATTGCTGCCAGGGCAAAAAACCAATAAGGAGCAATGGCCGAGCGGACGGCGCCTAGCAGCAGCAAGAGGGGGGCCAGACCGATGCTGCAGGCAGTCTCTGAAATGTTCAGTCGAGTGGTCCAGATATGGTCTGATATAAATTGCAGGCTGATCCAAGAGGGGCGTTGCGCACCATCATAGGTCACTGTGTCGGGCCAAAAGAACAGCGAGGGCCAGACGAGGTTGCTGAGTAATTCGAATGGCAGTGCCTGTGCTCGCAGCACATCCATACTTGGGTCGCCACGGCTACTGACTTCTTTGGCCATGATCAGCGGCCACCATTGCGCGCTGGCCAACAAGAAGCCTAGCAACATGGCACAAGCAACTCGCAGCAGTGGTGCCAGGCGCTGGCCCCTGGGATTCTTGCAGGCCAAGTACAAGGCGTATGCCACAGCAAGGTAGCTGATCTGCAGGCTGACAGGAGCAAAGCTCCCCAGCCAGGAAAGTCCGAGAGCAGCAGCCAACATGGCCATGTGACCCAGACCGCCACGATGCACCATGATGTGGTGCACGCAGGACAGGATGGCGAAGGCCGGCATGGCGGTGGTCAGGAAGATGTTGTGGTGGATCTTGGTCTGGATCCAAAGTCCCAGGATCAGGCTGGTCATGCCCAGCATGCTGGGCAAATGCTCCAAGTTGATTCGTCGCAGGAAGCGATAGCAGAAGAAGCCGAACAACAGCAATTGCAGGAAATACCAGATGCCATAGATGCCCGACGCCGGCAGGAACAACAGCAACAGGTTCCAGGGTTGGTAGACCTGGGCCAGCTGCGGCACCATGGGTGCGCCGCCGGCAATGTCTCGAGTCCACAGTGGGATTTCCCCCGAGCGCAGGCGGTCCTGCAGGATGCGGTCCCAGGTGAGGGTTTGGTGGTACTTGTCTCCCAGGGTCAAGTTGCCAGTAAACTCTGGCATGGTGCCCGCGGCCAGGGCTTCGGCCTGCATGGGTTGCAAGAATTCCGGCGGGTAGGGCAGCAGGCAACGGGTGGGCAAGAGCCCCTGTCCCAGGAACAGGGCGGCGCATAGCGCAGCCAGTAGCAAGGCCTGCCATTGCTGCCTTCGTGGCGGGCTTTGGAAAGGATCCGTCACAGGTTCGAAAGATTGTCTCGATTTTGCTGCAAGGACTTACACCATGCCATGGGTGTTTTGAGTTGCAAAACCAATTACCTTCTTTGCTATCCCTGTCAGAAAATATACTGATAGGTAGCCATCTCCATGCCTGTCCCAGAACGAACCTCCTCAGTCGTCGATCAACCGCCATTTACCTGGCGGCAGCTGTGCATCTTGCTAGGGCTTAGCATGCTGGCGGCGGTGATTCGCTTATACCAGTTGGGGGAATGGTCTTTTTGGGTAGATGAAGCCCACACCTATCGAGATGTGATGGAGCCCATGGAGACTTTTATGGGCTCTGAAACTGCGAAATACCCACTCTCATACTTGCTGCTGCGCTGCCTTCCGGAATCCTGGCTGCTATCGGAGTATGGCATGCGATTGCCTTTTGCATTTTTCGGCATCGCCTCGGTGCCAACCTTGGCGATCGTCTCCCGCCGTATGGTGGGCCCTTCCGTTGCCTTGACTGCAGCGCTACTCCTGGCTCTTTCGCCATGGCATATCTACTGGAGTCAGAATGCCCGCTCCTACTCCATGGCCCTGTTCTTCTCCTTACTGGCCATGGGCATGTTCTTCCGAGGGGAACAGCGACATTCTGTTTTCACGGTCCTGGCATCCTTGGCTTTGTTTCTCGTGGCCGGTATGTGTCATCCATCAGCACTCCTGTTACTGGGGGCGGTGCTGATCTACATCGTGATGACTTTGATGTTTGGCTCGCAAAAGCCCGTTGCCTGGAAGAGATGGTCACCGCTTTTTGTCATGGTGGTCTTGGGATTGGCCATGCCCAAAATGCTGCAGCTTTTGGAGCGTTATCAGATCACCAAGCATGCAGAGTTTTCTCTGTTTCATCTGCTACAGACGGTGGCTTTCTATGCAGGTATGCCAGTGTACATCGCTGCTGTAGGGGGCATCCTGTTGATGGTTGAACGGGGACGACGAGTTGGATTGTTGTTGGCTACCTACATTGCGTTGCCGATGCTGGCTCTGACTGTATTGGCAGTGCTGGAAACCCGAGTGACGGCGCAGTACGCCTTTTGCACCCTGCCGGCCTTCTATCTTCTCGCCGCATTGCTGGTGCATGCCCTGGCGGAACGCTTTTCGGCTCCGGGCTTTCGCTCCATGCTGTTGCGGGTCATGCCCCTGGGCATCTTGTTGATCCACATGTGTGGCCAGGACTTTCTCTACTTCAAAAAAGAGTATGGCTGGCGACCACGCTGGCGGGAAGCGGCGCATTACATCCGGGATACGGCCCGTCGGCCGGTGCATTTGCTTACGGTCAATGAGCCTTGCATGAAGTACTACTTGGACCCGGTTCGTTTCAAGAACACTGGCCAAGGCAATGCCAGGTTCCAGATCATTTCTATGGAGCAGTGGGACATGTACAGGCAGGGAACCAATCCTGTGCAGTACCTTGAAGAACATCTGGCCATAGCTAGAAAATTCAAGCAAGACGTATGGGTAGTGGTCACTGAGCCTGAGTTGTATGAAAAGGATCGCAGCGACCGGGCTGACACCTTCTTCCGTACCCGCATGCATCAAGTACGGCGCCTGCCCAACTGGACCGGCCCAAGGGACATGGTGGTGCTGATCTATACTTTGCCCCTGGAGGACAACAAGTAGTGCCTAAGGGCTTACGCCGGCCCTACGTGCGCTTTTGCTTGCGGTTGGCCCAGGATTCCGGCACCGGATCTTCGCCGTAATTGCTGAATGGATGGCAACGTCCTATGCGCAGGAATGTGAGCCATCCGCCACGTAGACAGCCAAATCGTTGAATGGCTTGTAAGGCATAAAGGGAGCAGGTGGGGTGGAAGCGGCAACATGCTGGTTTCCACGGCGATACAAAGCGTCGGTAGAACCGGATCGGCAACAGCGATAGGCGTTTCATTTTTTAGGAGATACGGTGCGCCGCTTGCCGCCGCCCTTGGCAATCTTCTGGGTCAGATAACTCAGCTCTTTTTGCAACAGGGGCAAGCTGAGCTTTTCGCTGCGCGGGCGGGGGATCAAGATCATGTCAAAGCTGCCCGCCAGTTCCTTCTGCTGCAGGCGGAATGCTTCGCGTAGGAGTCGCTTGATCTTGTTGCGACGCACAGCGCAGCCATTGGCTTTGCTGACGGACAATCCTAGACGGTGTCCTGGGGAGTGCCGGCGATGGGCTACCACAACCATGTACTTGCCACCGGCACGGAGCCCTTTGCCATAGACAAGGCGGAAGTCCCTTCGGCTCAGCAGGCGGCGGTCTCTGGGTAGACCGTACTGCGCTTCTTCACTGTGGGTAGATGAAGTTGTGGGCATCTTGCACGTACCGATTGCCAGCCGGGAGGGTGGTGTTGCCCAGGAACTTCTCAAAGTCACCCTTGGCTTCAGATGGCATGCCCAGTTCACGATAGCACCGGCCGCGATCGTAGTAGGCCGAGAAGTTGTTGGGATCCAGGGCCAATACGGCGTCTTGCTGGGCAAGTGCAGCGGCATATTCCTTGTTCTGGAAATGCTGGTTGGCCAGATTGCTTCGGATGCGCAGCTCATTGTCGCGCAATGAACTTAGCTCTTTTTTGCTGTGCCTTTCGTAATCGACAACCGTGGTGCGGCGAAACTCGGCTTCCCAATAGGCTTTGTCATTGGCAATTGCCTGCAGAGATGCTTCAGCATGTTGACATGCCGCGGCGTAGTTGTGTTGGTGAATTTGTAGATCAAAGAGATGTTCGTTGGCCAGGGCCAGGAACTCGCCTTTCTTCACTACCCGTTGCAAAATACCTTCTGCCCGGCGGTAATAGGATTTGCTGAGGTGAGCAAATTCTTCTGCTCGGGCCTCGGACTTACGCATGTCATCATCCCGACTGTGCGGTTGTTCGCTCTCCTCGCGCAATTGTCGAGAGCGCAAGCTGTACTGAGTGCCGATTCCCTGCAGGGTCAGCCCATAACCCAACAAGGTCTGTGCATCATGCTTGGCGTCTGTGCGCGCAGGAATGATTTCCTTGAATAGCTGTTCAGCTTGCAGCAATTGGTTGGGATCGCGGCGACCCAGGCGGATGAAACACCAGGCCAAGCGGGTGTTTAGTTTGTAGTTATCCGCATCGATTCGCAGGCCGCGATTCAGTTGATCGATGGCCTTCTCGAAGTCCTGGTTATAGAAGTACTTCTCAGCCCTCTCCTGATATTGGCTGACCTGTTGTTCTTCTTCGTTACTGAGGCCGCCAAACAGGGAGCATGAGGCCAAAAGAAGGAGGCAGCAAGATAGGGTCAATTTCATGAAGGGAGGGGATGGGGCGGGAATCGGGGGGCCGCACAGTACAATGCTTGACCGGGGGCAGGTCAAGCCTGTGAGGGCGGATCCCCAGCCGCTGATTGCTCGGCCATCAGCACGGGAGAGGCTGCCAGCCGGTCTCGACGCAGGATTTCCCCGGTCTTGCGGTTGATTTGGCCAAATTGCAGGACTCCGGTTGGACAAGATTGCACGCATGCGCTGCAGCGCACACATTCTGGATCTGCCATGGGCAGCCCCTTGTTGGCGAAGTTCATGACGTCGATGCCCTGGTGGCAGACGGAGGTGCAGACATTGCAGGAGATGCACTTCTTCTTTTCCGGAATGATGCGGAAACGACTGAAGCGGGCATAGATGTGCATGAGGGCGGCAAGGGGGCAGGCAAAACGGCACCAGATGCGGCCGGAATATTTGAAGTAGAGCCCTACTCCCAGGATGCCGCCCATGAACACGTCCACAACCCATTTGTAACTGATGGGATTGACCAGTTCGCCGTCTCTGGATTTGCCGTCCAACAACAGATCAAAGGAGGTGTTCATCCAGGTTTGTGGCCAGATCCAGCCGCCAATGCGAATGCATAGCAGGATGACGGCCACAGCCAGAACGCCTTGCCCCAACATATTCAAGCGGTTCCATCTGGCGCCATGCGGCATCTTGTGCCGTTGGTTGTCGCCCATGGTTTCCGCCAGGCCACCGCAGGAGCAAATCCAACCGCAGTAGGAACCCTTGCCGTAGAAATAGATCAGCAGGGGAATCAACACAAAGGTCTGAATGCTGCCAAGGATCAGCCAGCCCAACAATGGTGCAGCGGTGAACACATTGTAGACCATCAGGGGCCAGGCCAGGATGAAGCCATAGGCGCGCCAATAGGCTCGAGGATGATAGCCATCGGGCCATTCATGGGCCTGGGCAGCTTCGGGGGAAATATAGAGTTCAAAAAACTCGTTGGCGAAACCTTGTGCCCAACCGGAATCAAAATGACCGTTGTAGCCCAGCCAGGGCAGCAGGAGTTCCGGCAGCAAGAACAGGGGGATGAACTGGATGAAAAACAGGCAACTGGTTTGCACCGTGACATAGGGAGTCTTGCGGCGGCGGATCCGCCGCCAGCCAAAAAAGCCGATGCACAGGGTATACAACAGGGTGTAGTAGAAGGAGCGCGACTTCATCGACACTGCCAGAGTGCCCACAATGCTGCTTTTGTCGGCTACCATGGCTTGCCAGCTCTCGCCCCAGGAGGCTAGCCAAGCAGGCATGTTGTTGGGGAAGAAATCGCCAGCTGAAAGAGTGCTAATGTTGTGGGCGACAAAACCGTCATTCTTCCAATCATAGATGGCCCAGATGATCAGGAAGAACAGGGCGATGGGCAGCCACTCCAAGCCGCGGGTTTCACCGCGGATTTTCACGCCACTGCGGCGGAAGAATTCCAGGGGAGCTTCTCGCCCGATCATGGCAAAGACAGCGTCGTTGGGAACCTTGGTTTCTTCTCCTTCACTGGTTTTGATGCGAACATCGTTTTCGCCAATTTCCTGCACCTGGCTTGCCATGTAGGTGACGATGGAGCCGGCTTTTTTATGGGCGTCGAGGAATCCCCCAGCGGCGGTGGTGACTCTCTCAGATACTGGGGTTTCCACCTGCACATCGGCCAGAGGGTCGGCCTGCAGCGCAAGCAGGCGTTGCAGGTTCTCAGGTTTGGGGCGAGAGAATTCCTTCTTGCGGTAGGACAGGGCTACCCTGCCGCCACACTGGGCGATGGCAATGGCTGTTTCCATGGCGCTGTCGCCACCGCCGACCACCATGACATCCCTGTCACAGAAGTCCTTGGGATCATGCAGGCGATTGGAAACCTTGTCCCGTTGCTCGCCTGGCACACCAAGCTTGCGAAAGTTGCCGGATCGCCCGATGGCGACGATGACCCGATGTGCCAGGATGGAGTCCTCATTGCGAATGACGACTTCCAAGCATTTGCCCCGGCGCAGCACTTTTTCGGCCATGGCTTTGCGCAACTCGATGCCCTGGCCCTCGGTTTGTTGCTGCAATTCTGCCAACAATGGCTCTTTCACCTTGGCATGGAATTGCAGGTCGCCGGCGGGCGTCATGTCATTCGGATAGGTGAAAATGGGCTTTTGCTTGGGGAAGTTGGCGATGGTGGAGAAAGCCTGGGCCGCTTCCAGCTGCAGATATCGCAGGTTGTTCTTCTTGGCTTCCAGGGCGGCGGCCATGCCGGCAACGCCACCGCCAATGATGACCAGATCCAGCAACTCGTCCTGCGAGCGAAAGGACTTGTCTGCCAGCATGTGGCGCACGGCCCGAGCACCAGAGTCGGCTGAAAATTTCAGCAGGGGTATGCCCGTCAGGTCACCCACAATGTAGAGGCCCGGCACATTGGTGGTGCCGTGCTCGCGCACCTCCGGCAACTTTTCAACGGTACCTGCGGGCCATTGGCTGTGCAGCCACCGGGTGTAGCGGGCTAACATCAGGTTCAGCTAGTTTCGCTTTCGCCGGCGTAGAAGGCCTGGGTGCCCTGGGCATCAATGGCTTCACCAATTCGGTCCAGTGCATGGGCGTAGGCGGCGGTGCGCATGTCCATCTTCAACTTTTGCGTGCGGGCGAAGATGGCCTTGAACTCCCTGGACATGATGGTGTGCAGCTTTTCATGCACTTCAGCCTCAGTCCAATAATAACCGCCCTTGTTCTGCACCCACTCAAAGTAGCTGACAGTGACGCCGCCGGCGTTGGCCAGGATGTCGGGAATTACCAGAACCGATTTCTCATGCAGGATGCGGTCCGCATTGGGGGTGGTGGGGCCATTGGCCAGCTCTACCACTACTGAGGCCTTGATGTTGTCGGCGTTGTTGCCGGTGATCTGATCCTCCAGGGCGCTGGGTAAGAGCAAGTCTACGGGCAATTCCAGGAGCTCTTCATTGGTGATGGATTGCGCCTCGACGGACTCGCAAACTGAATCTTCACAGTACACCGCCTGCAGCTTGCGACTCTGATTCTTCACTTTGCGAATGCTGGGTACATCAAAGCCTTCCTTGCGGTAGATGCCGCCCTGGGAATCGCTGATGGCGACAATCTTATAACCGTCACTGTGCAGCAATTGGGCCACGTGTTGGCCCGCATTGCCGAAGCCTTGCACCGCCACGGTGATCTCTCTTGGGTCCCAGCCGCGAATGTCTTCAAGCTCCTTGATGCAGTAGTATGCGCCTCTGCCGGTGGCGTCATTACGCCCCAAGCTGCCGCCTTGGGAAATGGGTTTTCCGGTGATGACGCCGGGTGTTCTCTCCCGACGGATCTTGGAATATTCATCCATCATCCAACCCATGATACGAGCATTGGTGTAGACATCCGGAGCAGGGATGTCCCGCTTGGTGCCGATGAAGTCAGCGATCTGTTGGATGAAACTCCGACTCAGTCGCTCCACTTCCATGGGCGAGAGTTCCTTGGGGTTGACCTGGATTCCGCCTTTGCCACCGCCAAAGGGGATGCCAACCACAGCACATTTGCAAGTCATCCACAAAGCCAGAGCCTTGACTTCGCTCAGGTCCACATCCGGGTGGTAGCGGATGCCGCCTTTGGTGGGGCCACGAGTGTCATCATGCCGCACACGGTAGCCGCGAAAGATGCGTAGGCTGCCGTCATCCATACGCACTGGTACCGAAACTTCCAAGATGGACTTGGGATGCTTCAGTCGCTCAATGGTCTCGGCATGAATGTTGGTATACTTGGCTGCTTCATCCAAACGGCGGATGGCCTCTTCGTAGATGTCCCGCTCTCTTTTTGCTGCTGTGATCGTACCCATCGTGGTTCCCGTTCCTTGTTTATTGCGACAACTTGTTAGGGGAGTTTCTAATGCTTATGCCAGCAGAGAGCTATAGCCAGTCGCAGAACTTGGCCTTGGCTGGCAGCTCAGCGATGGTTTCAGCGATGCTTGAGGAGCAGCAGGACCTCGACATGTTCGGTGTAGGGGAAAAGATCCACCATGCGGGCTTCTTGCACCTGGTAGTTTGGCATGGCAGCGAGGTCCCTGGCAAGGGAGGTTGGCGAGCAAGACACGTAGAGCAATTGCTTCGCTGCCAGCCGGATCACTTGTTGCTGGCCCGCCGCCTGCAGTCCGGCCCGGTTGGGGTCTACGACCAGAAGATCCGGACAGGAGGGCAGGTCTTGTTCGGCAAAGCTTCCCTGCATGACCCGCGTCTGCGGCAACTTGTTCAATTTGATGCTGGCTTGCGCGTCGGCGCAAGCCGTTGGATTGGCTTCCACGATGCTCACATCCTTGGCGCCGGCGGCAGCGATGCGCAGGCCAAAAGTGCCGATGCCGCCATAGGCATCTATAACTCGCTTGCCCTGCACTGAGCCCAGCATTTCCATGGCTGGGGCATAGAGCAGAGTGCTGGCGCGCCGGTGCACCTGATAGAAACTCTGGAAGCTGATCTGAAACTGTAAGCCTCTCACCTTGTCCACCAGGTGGCCTCGTCCACGAAGATTCTCCTGCTCTCGGCCCAGCAAGGCATTGCCTGGACTGTCGTTGATGTTTCGCACTACGCCCACGACGCGAACTTTTCGTCCCCTTCGGGCCACCAGGTCGGCGGCAGCGGATTGCAATAGTTCCGCACACTTCTGTGCCTTTGCAAAGGCTTCCTGGGTGGTAATCACCCCCATGAGCAGTTCGTTGCTGCCATAGGCAAGGCGGGCGGCAAAGCCTCGCAGCAATCCTTGGCCAGTAAGTTCGTCGTAGGGTGAGAGTCGTAGCTTACGAAAGATGCTTTGCGCACGTTGCCCCAGGGTGGTCAAGGCTGGGTGCTGGATCTGGCATTGGGTGACGGCCACAACCTGATGACTCTGCCGCCGGTAGATGCCCATGCTGAGTCCTTTTTCCGCATCCGGCTGGACCGGGTAGAGAATGCGGCTGCGATCATGGGTGGGGGGGCGATCCGGCACGCTTACCTGCAATTTCACCGCTTGCAGATGGTCTTGCAGCAGGTTTTGGATGTTGGTCTGCTTTTGCCGTAGCTGCTCTTGGATGGGGATGTCCAACATGGAGCAGCCACCGCATTCGCCGAAATGTATGCAAGTGAGAGTCATATGCTATCCAGTAAACGCTTGAGCCTTTGGGGCTCCAGGCGAACGGTAATGGCTTTGGTCTGGGTGGTCGTCACCCTGCCAGGCGGAAAGCCCTTGGGTTTTCGCACGTACTTGGCCTGGGTGTAGATGATTTCGCAGCGCTCTGCCCCTCTGGCTTTGCTGAAGTGCAGGGCCAGGGTTCCCGCATCCAGCAATGTTTCAAGGCTGGCATTCTTGCCACGGGGTAAGCGCACCACCACATGGCTGCCAGCATAGCCCTGGCCCACATGCAGCCAAAGATCATTGCCTTTGGCAAAGGAAACCGACAAGCGGTCATTCTCCTGGTTGGTGCGTCCGACAAAAATTGGATAGCCCTCTGCGGAAACGAAACTGCGATAGCTTTTGGCGCTGGAGCTGCGGGGGGGCTTTGTGCTTGCCTGACGACTCGGTGGAACTTGTGGTGGGCGTATGACTTGCCGCTGGATCAGTTTGGTCTGCATGCTCTTCAAGCTTGAAAAGTCGCTGCAGTCCTGCAATTTCACCTGCAGGCTCTGCATCACCGCCAATTCCTCTTCCGTATCGGCGCAGCGTTGTTGAGAGATCTCTACCCCGTCTTCCATCTTGCGCGCTTTCTTGTACAAGCTTTGCGCCTGATCTTGGATGGGTTTGCCTTTGACCAGGGGGATCTGCAACTCTTCGCCCGGGTTCTCGGGATGCGGTACGGATATCGATTCCGCGTCGCCCTTGGCAGCAAAGCCATAGGCCAGCAGCATGTCCGCTTGCATGCGCAACAAGGGTGCTTGCTTGGCAGCCTCTTGTTGGGCTCGCAGTCCTTCCGCCTTGTGGCTGAGTTTTCGACAGGCCTGCTTGAGCGCCTGCTCCAGGCGTTGCCGCAGGGCGGTCTCCTCAAGAACCAGATCCTGTGCGGTGAATAGTTGGTCCACCGCAGCCATGCATGGCGTGGGGAAGCGCGACTCTGGAGCGCTAGGGCTGGCGGGGCTTGCCGGCGGGGTGTAGGTGGCACCCGGTTGCAGCTGCCGATCTTTGCTTTTGGGAATGCGCGACAACTCCAAGATCTTCTCGGCGGAGTCCAGCAGGCACCAGATGCCTCGGTTGCCAAACAGCTCCACTTGCAGGCTCAGGCCGTTGTTGAAATGGAAATGACAGCGACGTTCGCCTGGGTAGGCCTGGAGATTGGTAAGAGAACTGTCCTTCAGCCGTTGCACCAGGCGGTCCAGCAGCGGGCCAGAGGCAAAGTCCTGGCGGGCAAAGCGCCGTTTGGTCAGGCAGACACGGGCGCGACCAGCGTCGATGGCGATGTGCAGGGCGTGCTTGCTGTTCTCCGCCTGCAAGAACAGGATCAGATCATCCTGCCCGTGCAGGCGCACCAGATCCAGAACCGTGGATCCGCAGATGCTTGCCTCGGCTTCAGCCAGGACTTGCGCCAGCTCAGTGCTGTTTAGGCCTTCAGTTCTTCTTTTGGGTGGTGGATTCACAGCTATTGAAAAAGCCTACCTTCATAGGTCATGGGTTACCAAATACCTTAGACTTCAGTGGGCAATTAGGAGCAGCCAGTTTCTGGCGCAACGCAACCAGAATCAGGACTGTCCAGGCCCTGGTAACGATCGGGATATGTATCTGATCCAGATCGATGACGTGGCTGCCTTCGAGGCGATCACTGCCAGTCCAGTGCTCAACACCCAGCTGTCCTTGTTTGGCATCGACGGAGTTGGCGTTAGCCATAATGACAGCAATCCGAACGGCACCGGCGTGAACGCACGACTCACTGGTCAATTTGACATTGCTGCCTGGATAGGCCGGGAAGACCAGGAGGTGGAATCATGCGATTCGGGTCTGGTTTCTTACGAGAATAGGCAGGGTCAGAAGGGGAGGCGCTGGAGCAATGGCCGGCATTGGCATCGTGCCCAGTTCACAGCACGGCTGCTATGGTGACATCACGTATTGGTAGGGCAGGTAGAGCAAATGGAGCCGGACTGGGAGCTGTCTGGGTGGCAGCTGCAAGCTGTATTCTCGTTGCCCGGATGGCATCAAAGCCCGAGGCAGCCCGTAACGAAATGGCGGGTCATGGCGGCAGACCGTAAGCTCATATGGCGTGCGGGCGTGTGGTGAATCGAGAAATCACTAGATTCGGTGTAACGCTGGAGGTTCCCAAAACCATATCTAACTGCGATGCCACTCAATCACCTCGATGAAGCCTTTATTCGATTTCAGCGCACGGGAAACCCTGATGAGCTGGCCTTGGTGTTCGATGGGACTGCTGGCCGTCTCCTACAGCTTGCGCACCACCTGAGCCCAGATACCAGTACTGCTGACGATCTAGTCCAGGCCACCTTCCTGACAGCTATTGAGCATCGTCACAACTACAAACCCAAGGGGCACATCCTGTCCTGGCTCTTTGGCGTTCTGACGAACTTGGCACGGGAACAGAGTCGCATGACCATTCGTAGGGGTGAATCTGAAACCGATCCGGCGAACGTGGCCACGCTTGTTGATCCCAATCCAGTGGATCCTCACAGTGTTTTGGAAGAGGCGGAGCTTTCCAAGATCGTAATGGACGCCATTGCTGAACTGCCAGAGACATACCAACCCATTCTCAACCTTCATCTGCGTTTCGGCTTGGCACCTACGCAGATTGCCATGAGTTTGAATCGCCCAGCGGGCACGGTGCGCCAACAGCTCTCTCGTGGTTTGGCGATTCTCCGTAAAACCCTGCCCGCCAGCATCATTGCCGGCAGCGTTGTTCTGACCACGCCGGCCGCTGGCCTGGCCGCCATGCGTGAGGTGGTATTGAGCAAGGCCACTGCTGTCGCCGCCAAAGCCGCCTCGGCTTCGTCCGCTCTTGCCATTGGCAAACTAACCCTGTGGACCGCTGCCGGAACCCTGACGGCAGCCGCCCTGGCGGTGACCTTGATGGCCCCCGATTTAGAGCAAGTGCCCTTTGATGAACTTTCCCCCAAGGCCAAGGCGCAAGTCGTGGCCCAGAAGGGATCGGTGGATTCTCCTGCGATCGTTTCGGCGGCTCTGCAAGCGGATCCTTTTCCCGCGTCATCACATGTGTTGATGACGCTTTCTTCCTCTGCTCCCCATGCGCCAGGAGGCGCAAATCCAATGCGATTCCATAATTATTCCACACCCTCCATTCCCCAGGGCTTTGGCGTCCCTGCCCTGCTGCTGGGGGCCATGACCCTGCTTCCGGCCATGGGCCAGAGCCAGAATGTAATCTATCACTACCATGGCGAAGACACGGATACAGGCCTTGGTTTCTCCGTGAACAGTGCCGGCGATGTGAACGCTGATGGCTACGCTGATGTTGTGGTTGGTGCGCGATACTGGGGTTCCGATTTTGCTGGGCCTGACGGCACTGCTGGTCCCTCAGGCCCCGGCCCTGACGGTACCCTGAACACCGCAGACGACATCATTGATGACGTTCGAAACGAGGGCCGCGTGTATGTGTATTCCGGCAAGAACGGTCTACCGCTCCATGTCTTCACTGGGGAAAACGGCGGCATGCGACTCAGCAGCAGATGGGCTGGTGATGGTGACGAGCTGGGCTGGTCCGTAGACGGTGCCGGCGACGTGGACCTTGATGGCTACCCCGACATCCTGGCCGGCTCTATCTTACATGACCTGGATCCCGACGGCACTCCGGGCAACGGCGACGATCTGAATTTCGCTGGTCGTGTGTATTTGCGTTCAGGCAAGGACGGCAGCCTCCTCGCCATCTTTGATGGCGATCAAGTTGGCGGGAACCATGGTAGTGCAGTACTAGTGGTGTGATGCGCTCTGTTGGGGCATTTTCAGTGCAGCGCGTGCGCGACCGACTTTTTCGAGGATCTCGTCGGCGGCCTTGGTCCAAACAATCGGCTTCGGATCGTCGTTGTGGTTATCGATGTAGTCCATGATTGCTTTCTTGAGTTGAGGGACGCTGCGAAACGCGTCGCGCTTCAGGCGTTTTTGATCAAGATTGCGGAAAAACCCCTCCACGATATTGAGCCACGAGCTGCTTGTCGGGATGAAGTGCATGTGGAATCGCGGATGGCGCTTCAGCCACCGCTTAACCTTCTCATGCTTGTGTGTGGCGTAGTTGTCGGCGATGACGTGCAGATCGAGTTCAGCTGGAGTTTGCTCGTCGATCATTCTCAGGAACTTGATCCACTCCTGATGTCGATGTCGCTTCATGCAGGTTGCGATCACTTCGCCGTGACCCAACTCGATCGCGGCGAACAAGGTGGTTGTTCCGTTCCTCTTGTAGTCATGAGTCATCGTGCCGCATCGGCCCTTGACCAGTGGAAGGCTCTTCTGGGTCCGATCGAGAGCCTGAATTGACGTCTTTTCGTCCGCGCTAAAGACGAGTGCATTCTCGGGTGGATTCAGGTAGAGACCTACCACATCGCGCAGCTTCTCTTCGAACCGAGAATCGTTGCTGACCTTGAACGTCTTCACCAAGTGAGGTTTCAGACCGTTGGCCTTCCATGTGCGGTGGACCATCGACTGCGTGATTCCCATCTCCTCTGCAAGGAGTCGCGTGCTCCAGTGTGTCGCGTTCGCGGGGATCTCTTGCGTAGTCATGCGGATGATCTCACTCTCAACTTCCTCGTTCGCACGGGGACGACCTCCCCGAGGAAGGTCCTTCTCTATACCAGTGAGGCGATGCTCGCTGAAGCGGTTTCGCCAACGCCCCACAGTGTGTCGCTTGACCCTCATCTCCTCAGCTATATCCGCATTCGAGTAGCCATCAGCGGCAAGAAGGATCATTCGGGCTCGCTGAGCTTGCCTCACCGAAATTCTCCGACTGCGTGACCAATTCGTCAGGGTGCTTCGCTCGCTCTTGGTAAGTTGAATCTCTACTGCAACGCGCATCGTCTTGCCTCCAACGATACCTACGCACCGCAAGCGTAGGGAGGCTTAATATAAAGGCCTACTAATTCTGCGTCATACCACTAGGTGTCGGCGACGTGAACCTTGATGGCAACCCCGACTTCGCGGTTGGTGCACAATCTTATGATACGGACCCCGACGGCACGCCGGGCAGCGGCGACGAGCTGGCTAACGGTGGCCGTGTGTCTGTGTATTCCGGCTCCGACTACAGCACACTTTATGTCGTAGAGGGTACTGATAAAGCCCACGCCTTCTTCGGTGGTGGTCAATTAGGCGCAGGGCTCGCAGGTGGCGGCGATGTGAACTTGGATGGCACCCCCGACATCCTGGCAAATGCTAATCTTGCCCTGAATGTCCCTGCCGGCAGTGCGTTTGCTGGATCTGTGAAGGCACTTTCCGGCCCCGACGGCACTCTGCTTCATAGCTTCTATGGCAATGCCTCCTTCTCGTTTTTCGGCTTTGGGATGGGCCTCGCTGATGTGGATGCTGATGGCTATGCTGATATCCTGACCGGCGAGATGGGCTATGATTCGGATCCCGACGGCACTCCGGGCTCCCTCGACGAGGTCACTAACGCCGGCCGTGCGTATGCGTTTTCCGGCAAGGACGGCTCGACGCTCTGGACCAGAACTGGGACAATCGGCGGTGAATCCCTTGGCTCTGGCGCCGACGCCACCGGAGATCATAACGCTGATGGCTTCCCTGATGTCGTGATCGGGAGCTCATGGACAGTTGATCCCGACGGCACTCCAGGCAACGGCGACGAGGTTGATGCTGGTCGTGCATATGTGTTTTCCGGCTCCGACGGCTCGACGCTGTGGACCTATGAGGGCACCCCGGGTGAAGAGTTTCCTCTTCCCGTGGTGAGAGATGCCGGCGACGTGAACGCTGATGGCATCTCCGACATCGTGATCGGTAAGTCTACCTTTGCTCCTGATAAATTGGGCCCCGATGGCACTGCACTTACTGGCGACGAGGGCTTGGGCACTGGCCATGTCTCCGTACTCTCCGTTGACCCGCTGTCCCTGACGGCGGACACCCATGTGCTGTCCCTGAGTGTGGCCAATTCCCAGACCATGACCATCGATGCTGGTGTGGCCAATGCGTTCAAGAACTACTGGCTGTTCACCGGCTTTGCTGCCAGTGGCGACACCCCCGGTGTCGTCATGGCCCCTGGTGTGGTAATCCCCCTGAACCAGCCGGATCCCTTGACCAGCTTTGTCATTGGTCTCACCCAGCTGGGTGGTGGTGCTCCCACCTTTGCCGGTTGGAAGAGCACCTTGGATTTAGGTGGCAACGCTTCGCCTAGTCTTAACACCTTTGGCCCAACGCCTGCGCCTCTGGGCATCACCCTGCACCATGCAGCCCTGGTCTACACGGCGGATGGCTGTGGTGTTGGCTGTGACACCTTCCAGTTGGGAACCAACTGGGTGCCCATGACGACGACTCCATGATGGGTTAGTCAAAGAAACAGGCTAACAGGCCGTTGAAGAAGGGGTGATTTGGAGATTGTCGATCCCGAGACATCCGTTTTCTGCCCCGGGATTCTTATGGCGGAAAATAATGGCAGTCATTGCGATCCAGCAAGCTGGTTGGGGCCAAACAGATCCACAAAGCTCATATACGCGGCTGAGGAAGCCCTCAAAGCCCCTCTGCAATCCCCTTGGCGTCCCAACTCCAAACAGGCTACGCATGATCGTGCCAAGATTGCGTGCAGCGACATGGACCACGTACCGCTTTTTGACATTCTCGATGCCGCGCAACCAAGTCCGGCGTGCACCGCCTGACCCACAGGTGTGCGCAAAGCTTCTCTCCACTCGTTCACTTCGTAAGCGCTGGAGCTTTTTGGATCGCGATCCTGCAACACGCCGACGGTTTGCTCGATAAGCATCCTGCCACGATTCTGGTTTGTCCGTCCACTTGCGGCGGTTCTGTGACCGCGGCTGTGGTATGTAAGAAAGTATCTCTCTCTCGCTTAGCCATGCCAGGGTTTCAACTTTGTGGTAGCCCTTGTCGGCGACAACTGCCTTGTATTGGTCATCTTGCTCAGCACTGATCAGCACCGCCTGAGCCTCAATGATTCCGTCTTTCAGTGCCTCGCTGTCAGCAGTATCTGCATGGTGGATCGTCGCGGAGACGATGATCTCGGAGTCAGTGTCCAGCGCGTGCTGTGCCTTGTAGGCAAGGTGGGTACGCCCATCCTTCATCTTCGCGATCCTGCTGTCGGGGTCTGAGGGCGACTCCCAGTCCTTGTTCGAGGTCTTCTTCCCACGGCGTTTGCGATCGAATCGCCGTAAGTCCTCCTCCGTTGGGACTTCGGCCCCTTCTTCTTTCGCAAGCTCGCGCACGTAGTCATTCCAGCCCTTGCCAGTATCCTTGCGCACAATGGACTTCATTGCAGCATTGGCTTCCAACGTCGTTGTGTCCACGGCCAGTGCCTTGCCCTTCACCATGCCCTTGGATTTGGCGATCTTGACCACGAATGCAAACACCTCTTCGTGCACTTCTACTGGCAGCCGTTTGCGGATCACGGTCAAGCTGGAGTGATCAGGGGTCATCTCTGTCAGCAAAAGCCCAAGGAATTGCTGGAGCGAGCGGCTGTCACTGCAGCGCCATGCAATCCCACGCTGTGAATCCACACCTTCGAAATAGCCGACCAGCAGCATCCGGAAGTAGACGCCTGGCGGAATTGAAGGGCGGCCGCCTTCCTTGTAGTAGGGCTCGCAAAGCGATTCGACATAGTGATCGAACTTCGCTTCGCTGAGAAGCTCATTCAGCTTCGCGTAAAACGGGTGCCCTGGAGATCGGGGAAGATTGGTCGTCGAGACCAAAAGTGCTTGCTGCTTGTCGCGTCGTTTGCCAAGTGCCATGAAATATCCACCTCCGTGATTGGGATATTATCCCTACGTACGTGGATTGGAGCACGGCTTAACTACTTGGAGTTTTTCAACGGCCTGCTAAGGCACTGTCTCGGCCAACGCAGGGATCAGGATTCCAGCATGGAGTTCTGGTCCTTGCGGCCATTCTGGCCTGACCCCAGTCCTTTAGCCGCTTTCACTCCAAACCCCTTCCCAAGCAACTCAAATCTCATCATGCAAGCACATCAGTTCCTACCTGGCCTTCTGATCCTTCTGGCACCCCTTCCGGCAACTTTGTTGGCGCAGGAGGAGCAACGGAGTCCTGAACTGCAAGCTCCTTTTCAGGTTCTTTGTGGTGAGCAGCCCCTGGATGTGGGGGATGACGTTGGCCACGCCGCACCGTTTATGGCGGACATGGACGGCGATGGTTTGCGGGATCTACTGGTGGGCGTCTTTGGCAAGGGGGTCAAGAAGAAGGGCGACCTTGCGGCAACCCTGCGCGTCTATAAGAACCTGGGTAAGAAGGGTGAACCCAGGTTTGCGAGCTTTGAGTACTTCCAAGCCGGCGGCACTCAGGCCGCGGTACCCGGCGGTTGATGCATTGGTTTTGGTCCACAGTTGGTGGACCTGAATGGTGACGGCATCAAGGACATGATCTCCGGCTCTTTCACGCCCGGCGATCTGTACCTCTTTGCCGGCAACGGTGATCGTAGTTTCCAGGCTGGTCAGATCATCAAGGACAAGGAAGGCAAGCCTCTCAACGTAGGTCAGGCTTCCGCCGTATTTGCCGCCGACTGGGATGCAGACGGAGACCTGGATTTGCTGGTGGGCAACATCAAGGGGGAGCTGTACTGGATGGCCAATCAGAGCCAGACCAAGGTGCCTGCCTTTGCCAGCCCGGAGCCGGTTGCTATTGAGGGCGAACCCCTGGTGGTAGACGGGGATGCTGCGCCTTGTGTGGTGGATTGGGACGGCGATGGCCATCTGGATCTGTTGTCAGGTGATGGCGAGGGAAAGGTTACCTTCTTTCGTAACAAGGCCAGCAGCCCCGGCCTGCCACAGTTGGCCGCTGGCCGTGTACTCGTAGCCAAGGGCAAGTATGGCAGCCCAGAGGATCACCACGGTGTCATTAGCAAAATCTGTGTTACGGACTGGAACCAGGATGGTCGCCTGGACTTGTTGTTGGGCGATGTCAGGGTGACCAGGGGCCCTGAGCCGGAAATGACCGCAACCCAGTGCGCTGAGCGGGATGCGGCGCTAGCTGCCATAAAGGAAGTTCCCGAGAAGTTTGCTGTCTTCACTAATGAAGCCCGCCAGAAGTTCATGCAGGAGCATGGCATCCCGGAAGGGCAGAAGCTGAATGACCAGCAGGACCAGGACTTCCGCAAGAGATTAAACAAGCTTCCGGAGAACAATGAGAGCCTGAAGCTACTGCTAAAATTGCACCAAGCTCAGGCGAACATCTACAAGAAGTATCAGGCGCCCACCTACTACCACGGCTATGTCTGGGTTTACCTGCGGTCACCCGCAGGTCCGGCGATCATGGAAGCCGACGCCCAGCGTTCGGAGCAGTAGGGCCGAAAGGGATGCCTGGCTTTGCAGCTTCCTATGCCGACTGAGTTGTTCGGTCAAGTCGGTAGGGGGAGGGGACCTGGTTTGCTGAAGCTCCAGACCCCTGGAGCTGTTGACCCGGATGTTAGCGAGCCCCATATTGTGGCCCCACTTTCTGCCCCACTAGACCCCTTTATGGGGGCTTTCCGTACTGCGCTGGACGTCAGCCCTTACAGGCTAGGAGTTGGTGTCTTCCTCTGTTTGGTCGTAGATCCATCGATAGGCATCGAAGGGATACTCCAGCAGACCTTCGCTGAAGAAGAGTTCCAGTTCCCGGGCTGCGGCCTCGGTGCTATCCGAGCCATGCACCAGGTTGAAGGAGCGGCTGCTGCCAAAGTCGCCACGGATGGTACCCGGGTTGGCGTCGGCGCCAAAAGTCGCACCCATGAGCTTGCGGCACATGTCGATGGCGCCAATGCCTTCAAGGGCAATGGCCACCACTGGGCTGCTGGTCATGAACTTGACCAGGCCTGGGTAGAAAGGGCGTTCCTTGTGGGCCTCGTAGTGCTTGGCTGCCAGCTCCGGGCTGATTTGCATCAACTTGAGACCGACAATCTTCAAGCCCTTGGCTTCGAAGCGATTGAGAATTTGACCAGAAAGACCGCGCTGGACAGCGTCGGGCTTGAGCAAGATGAGAGTGCGTTCCATGACTGATTCGTATTTTAAAAGGCGGCGCAGCATAGCCACCTGTATGGAGAAAATGCCTCAGCAAATTCCCCGCTTTACTTCCCGGCACAGGGAGCGATAGTGCCCGCGGCCTTGTGGATCAGCGCTTTGGACTCCTGGTTTAGCGCTTTGGCCTGGGTGATCACCAGCAGGGAATCCCGCAAGTCCATGCGAATCAGGCTATAACCCTGCTTGGGCTCCAGCTGCCGCCAGCGGAAGGCTAAGGTCTGAGGGTTGTCCTTGCCTTGCCAGCCGGAATCTGTGCCAGACTGCAAGTTCAACGAGGAGCAGCAACCTTCCAGCATTTCATCCGCCATGGCCTGGGTCCAGCGAGTGAAGCCGGTAGGGGGCGGCATGGCTCGTACCTTCATGTAGCACGGACCTGTGGGGTGCTGGTAGGTCAACAGGAATGCGTAGCTGCCGCCAGCTTGGAGTGTTTTGCCCCAGGTGGCAGGGCCTTCGACCTGGATTTTATAGGTAGGATTAAGGTAGGTCTGTTCCTGGAAGCTGCCGCCGCCGGTGTGGGCCTTGAGTGCCCGTTGATGCAGGGTCTGGGGGGAGATTTCCTCCAGGAACATGAAGCTGTTCAGCAGAGCATGCCATTGCATTTGTTGGGACTGAATGGCTTTGGCTGAACCCTGCAGGGTGAAGAAGTAGCGGGCTGCGCCATGTACCAACAGATAGAACTGCAGCTGATCGCCGTCAGCCAGGGTGATCTGGCTTTGTGCACCTGTGGCGCCTCTGGATTTGGCCAGGTCCCAGTCTTTTATCTTGGCTGCCTTGGCTGATTGCAGGCCTTTCTGCCCTTGCAGGTATTGCTGCAAAACAGAACGGGCAGCCTCTTCTCCAAGGGAGAGGTGCACCGAAACCTGCAGGGACAGGTTGTGTTGCAAAGAGAGGAAGGCGACGGACTCCATGCAGCCTGAACCCTCCGGATGGAAGGGCACCACCAGCCATTTGTTGGGAGTGCCAATCTGGTAGTTGCAGGCTTTGCAGCGGAACACGCCATCCTCAATGTGCCTTTGCCCACCGGGGTTGGTTTCGATGTAGAACAAGGCGCGCACTTGATCCTTGGCCTGCCCCAATGCCAGGTAGGCATGCTCAACATGCGGCTGCGCGTTGGGAGTGCCGCAACTGGTAGTGCTCTGCACCAGGACAATGCCTTTGCCATCTTGCTGGAAGTAATCCTGAATCTTGGACTCTCGTTGCAGCCCCAGATCCTGCCCCAACACCATGGCCATGCGCCGCCGAAATCGTTCATGCAGCGAGTCGTGCACGGGTTGGAAGTTTTGCAGGTAGGCTTCCAGGTCATCCGCATTGAAGCAGGCGTCCAGCTGTTGCAGGAATTGCTGTGCCTGGTCCTTGTTCTGTGCCTGTCCGGCAGAGCAGAGGCTGAGAACAATGCTCATGCCAAGAACAAGATTGCGGCAATAGCCGATGCGTCGCCAGGCCATGCCTTAGGTTCCTCCCCCTGCTTTGGCTACCCGAGCCAGGGTGACCAGCCCATCCTCATAGTTCCACGGCAATTCAGCATCTTTGTTGTGCTCGGCTTCCATGGCAGACATGCGGGTGGACCAGGGCACGGGACTGAAACTGGTGGCCGGCACAAAGCCAAGAGTCGTCGGGCTTGCCTGCCGCAGGAATAGTGACAGGCCAAGCAGGACCAGAGCGGCGGCCACGGCCCAGCTGCGCCAATTCAGTGGGCGAGCCAGTGGGCGTGCCTGCGAGCGTGCCTGCGGGCGTGGACGCAAGGCCTGCAAGGTTCGTTCGACAAACTCATCCGAGGGATTGGGCGCCTGGTAGTGATGCAGAAGCGGTTGCAGGTCTGGGCTGTCTGCGAATTCCAGCGGAGATTCCTGTTGGCCCAGGACCTTCTGCAAGGTCTGTTCGACAAAGCCATCGCTGGCATTGGGCACCTGATGCTCCGCCAGGAATTCCTTGGGGAACTGGATGTCTTCCACCGCCTTTGCTTCGTCAGCAATGCGCTGTTGGTCCGCCAATACCTTGTTCCAGGTTTGCTCAACGAAATCCGCGGATGCGTCCGGGTAGGAACCCTGCATCCAGTCATCCTCGTTCGGCAGTGGTGGCTTTGGTTGGTCTTTCAATGATCAGGCGCCTGTCTTCATGTAAGGAGCAAGACGTTCACGTAAGGCTTGTTTGGCTCGATGCAGTCGGGATTTCACAGTGCCCTCTGAGACGCCCATGACTTGGGCGATGGCATTGTAATCCAGGCCTTCATATTCGCGCAGGACGAAGACCATGCGTTGTTCTTCACCAAGACGCCCCAATGCTTCTTCAATCTTCTCGCCGAGTTCCGAGTTTTCCAGATTCAGGCTGGGTGGCCGCATGCTCGGGTCGGGAACTTCGCGCTGTTTTTCTTCGCCGTCCAGGTAGGTGAGGGAAGTGGTGTGCAGGCGGCGCTTCTTCAGGATGTCGAAGCAGTGGTTGCGGACGAAGGTGAAGGTCCAAGTGGTGAATTTGACACCCCGCGTAAGGTCGAAGCGTTCGATGGATCGGAACAGCTTCAGGAAGATGTCTTGGGCAATATCCTCCATATCCGCCTGGAAGCGGCGGCCCAAAAACCGGTAGATAGTGGCCAATACCGGGCGATGCAGCGAATTGATGATGCTGCGGCAAGCCTCCTGGTCGCCGGCCTGGGCTCTGCTAATGACTTGCGGTTCTATGTCGATCAAGGCGCCGGTAATTGGTCTGAGGTCGGGGAAAGTTCCCGATAATCAAAGATCATATCGAATCAGGTCCTCGTCGTCGCCAGTTTCCCCAAGCGCCTCTTCCACCATGGCCTTGTCTATATGCACCTTGCTACCGCCCCTTTCCGAGGCATCGAAGCTTAGCTCCTCCAGGCATTTCTCCATGATGGTCATCAAGCGGCGGGCGCCGATGTTCTGAGTGGTTTCATTGGCCCGAAAAGCGATGCCCGCCAGGCGTTGCAGCCCCTCCTCACTGAATGTCAGCTCCACCCCTTCGGTCTGGAACAGGGCCTGGTACTGGCGGACCAGGGAATTGCGGGGCTGGGTCAAGATGCGAACGAAGTCCGCCTCGGTGAGGGCCTGTAGCGCTACCCGCACTGGAAAGCGTCCCTGCAGCTCGGGGATGAGCTCAGAGGGCTTGTGGAAATGGAAGGCACCGGCTGCCAGGAACAGCATGTGGTCGGTGCGCACATGGCCATAGCGAGTATAGACAGTGCAACCTTCCACAATGGGAAGCAGGTCCCGCTGCACCCCTTCGCGGGAGACATCTGGACCATCCGAGCCGCCGCTACCGACGATCTTGTCCACTTCATCCAAGAAGATGATGCCATCGTTCTCCGCCCGCTCCTTGGCTTCCCGCAGGATGGCATCTTCATCCACCAGCTTCTCAGCCTCTTCTTCCTGCAACTGGATGCGCGCCTGGGCAATGGTGAGCCGACGCCGTTTCATGCGGGGCATGGGGCTGCGACCCCAGGCCTCCTGCAGGGCGGTGGTATCAATGCCCATGGCCTCTGCTCCCTGGGGCCCATTGATGCTCAGGGTAGGCGTGCTGCGGTCCAGCAGATCCAATTCCATCATCTGCTGTTCCAGCTTGCCGGCCCGCAAGTCATCCAGGTCATCCAGGGCCTCGTCAAACAGGAGTTGCTGGCCAATGCGCTCCTCGGCATTGGCCTTCGCCTGGGCGGCAACCTGCTGCGCGTGTTCCTGTTGCACCAGAGCCACCGCCGCCTCCATCAGGTCTCGCACCATGGACTCCACGTCCCGGCCGTGGTAGCCCACTTCGCTGTACTTGCTGGCCTCCACCTTGACAAAGGGGGCGCGAGCCAGGCCCGCAAGACGCCGGGCAATTTCAGTCTTGCCCACGCCGGTGGGGCCGATCAACAGGATGTTCTTGGGATAGACATCCGCCGCCAGATCCGCATCCAGTTGCCGCCGCCGCCAGCGGTTGCGCAGGGCAACGGCCACGGCTCGTTTGGCTTTGTCCTGGCCCACGACGTAGACGTTCAGTTGGGCCAGGATTTCTTTTGGGGTGAGGGCTTTCGGGGTGAGCGCTTTTGGGGTGAGGGATTGCACGGCGTGAAGGTAGTCACCGCCCAGGCATCATTCTAATAAAACTCGGTCACCGGTACGGAATGGGACCGGGTACCGGTGGCGGCGCTGCGGTCACTGCTGTTGGCAATGCGCACTCCGGTCAAACCTGGGCCGACGGCGGGGGCCACCATGTGCATGCCTTGTGACAGCACCAGAGCCTGGCAGTTGGGGTCACAACTGGCAATCTGTGCCCACATGGCGAAGCCCGCCGGTGGCGCCAGGCCCATGGGGACCTTGCCGGACCATTGGCCCTGGGCATCGTTGCTGCCGGGGAGCAGCATCAGGTAATCACTGCTGCTGTAGAGCGTGCAGGCTGAGCCGGGAATCCAGGGTCTGCTGGCGGCATTGTTGCCAAAGAGCAGGGCCGAATGTCCATTGGCAAAGCCGTTCTTGGCCAGGATGTCCAGGTCCAGGCTGTTACCCCGGCGTTGAACTTCCAGGCTGGCGGAGGCCGCAGAGCTCAGGCCATCGGTGCTGCAGCCCTGGCCAAAGCTGTAACCGGGCATCTTGCTCAGGCCACTGGCGAACAGTTCCTGGGCATCCAGCAGGGGGGAGAAGTTACGGTTGTTGCCCGCACTGGTCTCATTGCCGTAGATGGTCATGTCCAGGCAGAGCACTCCCTTGCCTGCCCAGATGTATGGGGTGGTGTAGGGGACACGCAGCTCGAACTGGACTGCCGGTCCCTGGCCTGGTCTCTGCGTGGCAACGAAATCGATCTTGCTGCCGGGCAAGACCTGGGTGGGATTGGCGCCGGCATTTTGCGCAAAGGTTGTGGAGGCGCTGGCCGGGGTCAGGGGAGAAACGGACAGGGCCAGGCTCATGTCGGATTTGAAGGCTGCAACTGTGCCGCGGGTGGAGATTGCATCCCGGCGATAAGCATGGCCAATGAAGGGAGCGGCCGGACCCAGATCGCTATATAGCTGTTGAAAACGGGCATTGGCCCGGCCCAGCGGCAGGTTGGTGCTGGCACTGCCTTCCAAGGCCTGCTGATCTTGCGGCGAGACAAAGGGAGGGAATTGGGCAAAGGCCAGCTGGCTCAGGGTCAGAACGCCCAGGATGGTGCGGGATATGTGCTGCATGATGAATCTCCTTGAAGGTCTATGGAATCTGTCCCCGAGGCCGGGGCTCGGCCTTGGCGGAACGGCAGGGGGAAGATTCCGGCAAAAATCTCAGCTTCTTCATCTGGGCTGTTGAACCGTTCAGGGGTCGATCTATAGTCCTCGCCCCTCAGGCCTGCCTGAGACCTAGCTCGTGTTCTTTCAAAGAGATGCCACAGCCCCCCTCACCTAAGACCGGACGCCATTTGGGTGCTGGTCTTACCTTTGCCGTCGTCGTTGGCTTGTTTGTCTTCGGCGGCAACATGTTGGATGAGGCCTGGGATTGCAGCCCCTGGTTTTTGTTGGTGGGGCTGATGCTTGGCGGTGTGGGTGGTTTCCTCCACCTCATTGCTACGGTGGCACCAGAACTCTTGCCCTTCAAGAAACGACCTCCCGACAAACCTGAGTAATCCCTCCTCGTGGAAATCCAGACCACCATGCCTAGCCCAGAACTCTCCACCCCGCAGTTGCAGGGTGGGCGTCTGGCCATGCGTGTCTGCATGATGGGGACTCTGCTGGCGTCGGTGCTGTTGCTCCTGGCTCTGCTGTGCCTGCCAGCGCGCATCCTGCCAGCGGAACTGCACAGCTACCTGGGCCTGGGCGTCCTGGTGGCGGTGATTGTAGGCGCCATTGGCAGCACTATGCTGAGCCTGGCCTCCTGCCAACCAGCCAGCAACCCGCAGAACGGCACCGCCTTCCTGCGGGCCGTGGTCCTGGAATTCGCCCTGCAGTTCATCACCATCATCGTGGCGCTGTTGGGAATGAATTTCGCTGGAGTGAAATTCCCAGCCCTGGCCGCCTTTGGGATTGCCTACGCAGCTGTGGCCATGGTCTTTAGAGCCTCCAGCTCCATCATGATTTCCCGCGCCCTGAGTCAACGGGCTCGGCAACGGTCAGCAACCAAGAACTCCAGTATCTGATGAAGCTCCTCAACCTCATCTTTGCCATCACCATGCTCCTCACCTTGGTTCCGGCCCAGGGGCAAGAGGGGGGGGGAGAGACGACTCCGCCCAGCGCATCGGCAGACTTGGATGTCAGCCAGTTCTTCATCCCCAATTTCGTCCACCTGCTGCCACATCCCATCTTCGAGTTTGAGAGCGAGAGTCTCAAGAACTTCACCTTTTACGACGTCAACCTGTTCCAGCTGATCGCGGTGATCCTGATCCTGGTGCTGTTTACGGCGGTGCGGGGCAGTATTGCTACGGGCGGTGGCAATTGGGTCATTCGTGTATTCCGCGGCTGGGTGCACTGGCTGCGGGATGAATTGGTCTACGCCGTCATGGGCAAGGAGGAAGGGCGTAAATTCGCCCCCTACTTCATCTATCTGTTCTTCTTCATCGCTTTCATGAACCTGCTGGGCATGGTTCCCCTGATTGGCGTGACCGGCACTGCCAGCTTCTATGTGACCGGCACCATGGCCCTGATTACCTTTGCCATGATGCTGGGCTTCGGCATGAAGGAGCAGGGTCCGGTGAAGTTCTTCGTCAACCTGCTGCCCCATGGCCTGCCCATTGCCCTCATCCCCTTGATGGTGGTGGTGGAGCTGGTGGGCCTGTTCGTGAAGCCCTTCGCCCTCATGGTGCGACTCTTCGCCAACATGCTGGCTGGCCACATGGTGATCTATTCCTTCCTGGGAATGATCTTCGTATTCGCCCATCTGATTGGCACCGAAAAAGTTGTGCTAAATTCAGTGGTAGCCATTTTCCCAGTGGCCCTCAGTGTTTTTATCAACATCATCGAGGCCTTCATCGCCCTGCTGCAGGCCTACATCTTTACCTATCTGAGCGTGATCTTCGTGCAACAGTCCATTCATCCGGCGCACTAGGAACTCTCTCTTTCCCTTTCTTTATTTCTTAGTTCCGCTAAGCATCCAAGGAGATTCTGATGCTCTCTATCATTCAAGAAACCGCCGCTAACTTTGGTCCCGGATTTGGTGCCGGCATTGCCGCTGGTGGCGCTGCCATCGGCGCTGGTCTCGGCATTGGCCAAATTGGTGGCGCAGCCGGTCACGGCATCGCTCGTCAACCCGAAGCCGCTGACACCATCAAGGGCAACGCCCTGCTGATGGCGGCACTGGTCGAAGGTGTGGCCCTGTTCGGCGCCGTTATTGGTCTGCTATTGTCATTCAAATAATGGCTATTGCGTCTTTAGTTCTCAGTTCCGGTGGAGATGGCGAATTTTCGCTGTTCGGAGACCTCGCCGGTGGCGCGGCCTTCTGGACACTGCTGATCTTCGCCCTCTCCCTGCCGCTGATGATCAAGTTCGTCTTTGGCCCTATCACAAGGGCCCTGGACGATCGGGATCAGAAGGTGGAGCAGGCTGCTGTTGCTGCCCAAGAGGCTCGCAAGGCCGCTGAAGCCGCTGTTGCCCGCGCTGAAGAAGAGCGTGAGCAGGGGCGTGCGGAAGCTCGGAAGATGGTGCAAGACGCCACCAACCGGGCCGAGCGTCAAGCAGCCGATGCCATTACCGCGGCCAAGCAGGAGGCAGATCGCCACCTGCAGAAGGCGCGGCAGGACATCGACGCTGAAAAGCGCCGGGCTCTGCTGGAAATCCGGCAAGATGTGGTGGATCTCACCATCGCTTCCGCTGGTCGCATCTTGCAACAGGACCTGGACGACGACAACCATCGCAAGTTGGTTGACGGCTTCCTCGGCGAGGCGAAGAAAAACTAGCCATGTCCAGATTGACCCAACGCTACGCAGCTGCAGCTTTCCAAGTCGCACTTGGCCAGGATGCCCTGGATCTGGTGGCGCAGGATCTTGGTAAGCTGGCCACGGCTTTTGCTGACCGCGGACTTCGCCTCATGGTGTTGAGTCCGCAGACCAGCAACCTGCGGCGGCGTGAGCTGATGGAGCAGATCCTGACGGGCAGCCATGCCTGCAGCAAGAACCTGGTGGGGGTGATCCTGGATCGCCGCCGCCAAGCCATTCTGCCGGAGCTGTCACAAGCCTACCAATCATTGCTGCGGGAGCACCGGGGTGAAGCTATAGGGGTCTTGGAAACTGCCAAGCCCTTGGATGCCAGTACCCAGGCTACCCTCTCAGCAACAGCCAGCGATCTTGTGGGAAAGAAGGTGACCCTCAAGGTCATCGATAACCCAGACCTTATTGGTGGTGTACGGATTCGCGTGGGGAACACCCTGTTCGACGGCTCCGTTGCCACTGTTTTGCAGGAGCTTGAGCAAGCGCTCATGTCAGCTCCTCTCTCCTAAGACATTCATTTCCAATACTCTTTACGAGACTGATTAGCCATGGACCTCAAACCATCTGAAGTCACGACCGTCCTCAAGCAGGAGATCGAAGGCTTTGAGAGCCAAATGCAAAAGTCCAACGTGGGCACTGTCCTGCAAGTCGGTGACGGCGTTGCACGGGTGCACGGGCTGGACGAGTGCATGATGAGCGAGCTCATCGAATTCCCCAACGGTGTATTCGGCGTTGCCCTGAACCTGGAAGAAGACAACGTGGGAGCTGTGCTCCTGGGTTCTGACACCAAGGTGAAAGAAGGCGACACCGTCAAGACCACCGGCCGCGTGATTTCCGTTCCCACTGGCATGGCTTTGATCGGCCGGGTGGTGGACGCGCTGGGACAAGCGGTGGACGGCAAGGGCCCCATCAATGTGAGCGATGCTGATTATCGCCCCATTGAAGGTCGCGCCCCTTCGGTGACCGAACGTCAGCCGGTGAACGAACCCATGCAAACGGGTATCAAGTCCATCGACTCCATGATCCCCATTGGTCGTGGTCAGCGTGAGCTGATCATCGGTGACCGTCAGACCGGCAAGACCGCTCTGCTGGTGGATACCATCATCAACCAGAAGAGCACTGGTGGTGGCGACATCAACAACAAAGATCAGGTCATCTGCATCTACGTTGCCGTTGGCCAGAAGCAGTCCACGGTGAAGTCAGTGGTGGAGAAGTTGGAAGCAACTGGCGCCATGCCTTACACCATCGTGGTCTCCGCCCCGGCATCCGCCGAGGCCGCCATGCAATACATGTCCTGCTACGCAGGAGCCGCCATGGGCGAGCGCCTGCGTGACGAAGGCCGCCACGTGGTCATCATGTATGATGACCTTTACAAGCAGGCCTTGGCCTATCGCCAGGTCTTGTTGCTGCTGCGTCGTCCACCAGGACGCGAAGCCTTCCCCGGTGACGTGTTCAACTTGCACTCCCGCCTACTGGAAAGGGCAGCCAAACTGTCTGATGCCAAGGGTGGTGGTTCCATGACCGCCCTGCCGGTGGTGGAGACCCAGGAAGCAGACGTTTCTGCCTACATTCCCACCAACGTGATCTCCATCACCGACGGTCAGATCTTCCTGGAATCCAACCTGTTCAATGCTGGCCTACGGCCAGCTGTGAATGCGGGCATCTCGGTGTCTCGTGTGGGTGGTGCAGCACAGATCCCGGCGATGAAGAAGGTGGCTGGTGGTCTGCGTATTGGCCTGGCTCAGTATCGTGAGTTGGCAGCCTTTGCCCAGTTCGGTTCCGATCTGGACAAGGCAACCCAGCAACAGATCACCCGTGGTGAGCGCCTGCAGGAAATCCTCAAGCAGGGCCAATATGTGCCAGTGGCTGTGGAAGAACAGGTGGCCATCATATATGCCGGCACCTCCGGTGCCCTGGATGAAGTGCCGGTGAACCGAGTGCAAGAGTTCGAAAAGGGCTACTTGGATTATCTTCGCTCAAGCCACGCTCAGTTGCTTACAAGTGTTCGCGTTGACAAGAAGTGGAACGATGAGTTGGCCTCGGGCTTTGATGCCGCAGTAGCCATCTTCCGCGCTGAATTCCTGGCATAGCATGGCGAACATCAAGGAACTGCGCGGGCGCATCAAGTCGGTTGGCGGCATTGCCAAAATCACCGGTGCCATGGAAATGGTGGCGTCGATGAAATTGCGTAAGGTGCAAGCTAACGCCATGGCCTTGCAGCCATACACCCACGAGCTGACCCATTTGATTGATCATCTGGCAGCCAACGTTGGCGGTGATGCCCAGCTACCCTTGTTCCAGAAGCGCCAGGTCAAGACCACCGGTGTTTTGATTGTAAGTTCGGACCGTGGTCTTTGCGGCGCCTACAACACCAACTTGCTGGCAGAGTTCCACAAGCTGGAGACGCAGAAGAAGAAGGACGACCCCCAGCGTAAGTTCAAGATGTTCTGCTATGGCCGCAAGGGTTATAGCTACCTGCATCGTCGCGGCTACGACATTGAACGCTTCTTCGTCGATCCACCCCTGGACAATGCCGATTTCCTGGCCGCCAAGATGGTGGGCAAGGCCCTGGTTGAAGCATTCGAAGCTGGCACGGTGGACGAAGTCTACGTGCTCTCCACCGCATTCAAGACCATGGTGCGCTTCGTTCCCAGAGCTACTCCCTTCCTGCCCGTGGGTAGCATCGCCACGGGTGACGAAGCGGAAACCGGCCACAACCAGAACGTGGACTACCTGCTGGAGCCCGATGCGGAGACCCTGTTCAACCGGCTGATTCCCCGCTATCTGGAGACTGTGATCTTTGATGCCATGTTAGAATCCCTGGCCTCAGAACACGCGTCGCGCCGCATCGCCATGAAGGGTGCCAGCGACTCCGCAGTGCGCATGACCAAAGACTTGAAGCGGGTCTACAACCGCGCCCGTCAGGAAAGCATCACCAAGGAATTGCTCGATATCATTGGCGGCGCTAGCGCCGTGAGCTGATGCGAGCAGCAATACAAATTCACACGTTGACTATCGTCAGCATGACAACCGTTCGCAAGAGGACAGAGACGTGACCGTCACCAGCATCCAGTTGGAAGGAAAAATCTTACAGGTATTCGGCCCCGTGGTGGACGTAGTGTTCCCCGAAGGCCACCTGCCTGCCATTTACAACGCCATCAACGTCAAGGAAGGAGACATTGACCTGACCCTGGAAGTTGCGCAACAGTCGGGCAATTCCACAGTGCGCTGCGTTGCCATGTCATCCACTGACGGTGTGCGCCGCGGCATGGTCGCCAAGGACCTGGGTCGTCCCATCACCGTGCCTGTGGGGCCGGGCACCATGGGGCGTCTGTTCGACCTTTTGGGCAACCCACTGGAGTTGGGCCTGGCCCACCCTCGCACCGGCGAGACCATGGGCCCAGTGGAAGCTGTGGACCATCATCCCATTCACCGGGATGCGCCTACCTTCGAAGAACAAAAATCCATCTCCGAGGTCTTCGAGACCGGTATCAAGGTGGTTGACCTGCTGTGTCCCTTCGCCAAGGGCGGTAAGATCGGCCTGTTCGGCGGTGCTGGTGTGGGCAAGACTGTGCTCATCCAGGAACTGATCCGCGTCACCGCGGTTGAGAAGGGTGGCTTCTCTGTCTTCTGTGGTGTGGGTGAGCGAACCCGTGAAGGCAATGACCTGTGGCTGGAAATGGCCGAGTCGGAATACACCACTGCCAGCGGCGAGAAGGCATCGGTGCTGGACAACGCGGTGCTGGTCTTCGGCCAGATGAACGAGCCGCCGGGAGCTCGCCTGCGGGTTGGTCTCACCGGCTTGACCATGGCCGAATACTTCCGTGATGTTGAAGGCAAGGACGTGCTGTTGTTCGTGGACAACGTGTTCCGTTTTGTGCAGGCCGGTTCAGAGGTGTCTGCCTTGTTGGGCCGTCTACCTTCCGCCGTGGGTTATCAGCCCACCATGGCCTCCGAAATGGGTGCCTTGCAGGAACGCATTACTTCTACCAGCAAGGGCTCGGTAACCTCCATGCAGGCTGTCTATGTGCCTGCGGATGACATCACCGACCCGGCTCCTGTGGCCACCTTCGCCCACTTGGACTCCACCATCATCCTGGAACGGCAGATTGCCGAGCTGGGTATCTACCCAGCCGTGGACCCGCTGAAGTCCACCTCCAAGATGTTGGCCCCTGACACCGTTGGTGAAGAACACTACAAGGTGGCGCGGGATGTGCAGGTAACACTGCAGCGTTACCAGGATCTGCGGGACATCATCGCCATCCTGGGTATGGAAGAGCTTTCCGACGATGACAAGCAAGTGGTAAACCGGGCCCGCCGGATACAGCGCTTCTTGGCTCAGCCCTTCTTCGTCGCCGAACAGTTCACCGGCAGCCCCGGCAAGTTCGTCAGCCGTGAAGACACGGTGCGTTCCTTCAAGGAAATCCTGGATGGCCAGCATGACGACCTGCCCGAGCAGGCCTTCTACATGGTTGGTTCCATCGAAGAAGCCGTGGAAAAAGCCAAGACCATGTAACGCTCAGCTTGCGCCGGACTACACAACCCAAGCACAAACCCCCAAGCAACAAGAATCATGGCCAGCGAATTGCATCTCAAGGTAGTGACCCCAGACCGCACGGTGTTGGACCGTAAGGTGCGCTCCGTGCAGTTCATGGGCGTGGATGGCAGCTATGGCATCTTGCCCAATCACGCCCCCTTGATGACCGCCACCGTGCCTGGTGTGGTGAGCATCGAAAACACCGATGGCAGCAAGGAAGAAATGCTGGTCACCGACGGTTTCGCCGAAATGCGGCACAACCAGTTGAAGCTGCTGTGCGAAGCCGGCGAACGGGCTACGGAAATTGACGAAGAGCGTGCTCGGCTCGCCGAAGAGAAGGCTCGCGAGGCTATTGCTGGCACCCATACGGTGGACATCAACCTGGCCAAGGCCGAAGCCTCCCTGCAGCGGGCCATGCTCCGGCAGATGCTGGTGCGGCGCCGCAGTGGCAGCGGCGTTACGCGCTAGCTATTAGCTGCTATGCTTGCTGGCGGTGGCGCCCATTCCAGCGCAGGTGCTGGAATTGTCGGCCAACACCGGCGCGCACAACTTCAGGCCAAAGATCTTCATGGATGATGGTAGCTATACCGTTCGTGTGCGGGATCAGGATCAAAAGGATTGCGCAGCTAGCGACAGATTGCTGGAATGCTGCTTCCTCCTCTTCTTCGCTGGAGTTCGTTGCCATGGATGCACATAAGTTCTTGCTTTCTTGTCTGCTCTGGATTCCCCTAGGTTGCGCCGCTGGCAGAATCGACCAAGCCGCCACCAGCATCCAGTCTTCCACCGAGTTGGAAAACGCCCTCACCCTGGCGGGGAAAAACCGTGCCGAACTGGAACTCGTGCTGCAGCACTACCGCGAAGGGGATGATCCCCTCAAGCTCAAGGCTGCCGAGTTCCTTATTGCCAACATGCCGGGGCAGGGCTACGGCCTTCTCGCCTACTATGACCGTGACGGCAATGAGATCCCCTTTGATATCGCGGATTACAAGAACTACAAGGAGGCGAAGGCGGCCTTTCAGGCCCAGGAGAAAGAGCACGGCGAGATCAACTATAAGAAGAAAGAGTTTCTACCTGACCTGGAAGTCATAACCGCCGACTACCTGATCGAGAATATCGATCTTGCCTTCAAGGCCTGGCGCGAAAAGCCCTGGGCCAAGAACCTGCCTTTCGTGACTTTTTGCGAACATGTCTTGCCCTACCGGGAAAGCAATGAGCCCATCAACCGTTGGCGCCGGCCCTGGATGTTCCGCCTGATGGACCTGGAAAAGACGCTCGAGAACCCCGCGGATCCCAAGGCGGTGAGTGCAGCTGCGTGGAAGGACATCAACAGTTGGATCACCTTCGACGAGATCTACTACCTGCATCCCACCGACCAGGGCTTCGATGAGATGACGCGCACTCGCATGGGCCGCTGCGAAGACCTCGCCAACCTTGCAGCCTACGCCCTGCGCTCGCAGGCTGTGGCCTCGGCATCGGATTACACGCCGTTTTGGGCCGACGCCAACAACAACCACGCCTGGCAGGTCATCTTGGACGAAAACGGAGAAGCGCGGGAGACTACTGTCAGCCGGGCGGCAAAAATCTACCGGAAGACCTATTCCATCCAGCCCGCCAACCTGGCTTTCAAGAGGAGAAAGGGCGAGAAGGTGCCGAGATGGCTAAGCGGAAAGTTCTACAAGGACGTGACCACGCAGTATTTTGATACCACGGATGTGAGCATCACCTTGCCCAACAAGGTGCCGGACGGTGAGCGTTTCGCTTATATCTGCGTGTTCAACACCGGCAAGTGGAATCCCATCCACTGGGCTGAGATCAAGAGCCATGGCTCCGTGACCTTTACAACCATGGGCCGCAACATCGCCTACCTCCCCGCCTACTTTGTTGATGGTGAGATCCTGCCCGCCGGCCCGCCCTTCATCCTGAGTAAAAGGGGGCAGATGCGTAGGCTCCTCCCCAACAGGAACAAGGTCATGGAAGTCGAGTTTACTACCACCAAGCCGGATCAGGTGCATGCCGACACCCTTGAGGTGAAACCAAGCCTGCATGTTGAGTCCGGCAAGCGCTATGAACTCTTTGTCTGGGATGAGGGTGGTTGGCAAACCCTTGGCAAGACCGAAGCCAGCGGGACGCCGGTGACATTCAGCAACATTCCCGCAGGGGCCCTGTTCTGGCTGGTGGAGGAAGAGTCCCAACGCCTTGAGCGCATCTTCACTATAGAAGATGGCAAGCAGGTGTGGTGGTAGTGTGCAATATACTTAAAACCTCTGTCTTGATCCTGGGCCTTGCCCAGCTATCCGCTCTCGCCCAGGAACCCTTTCCGGTAAGAGGCAAAGTTTCCAAGGGCGCCATTCCCGCATTGCCTGTCAACCAGCAGTTGCAGAGAACTACCTCCGGCTTGCAATACTCTGTACGAACGGCAGGGCAGGGCAAGCGCCTGGCGGTCTATGGCGACATCGTCACCTTCCACTATAGCTTATGGCTGCAAGACGGCACGCTGGTGGAGTCAACCCATGAAGAGGGACGGCAACCGGTGCGAACCGTGTTGGGGGTGCAGATGTTGCCAGCCTGGGTGGAAAGTCTGCAACTCATGCAACAGGGGTCGGTGTTCGCACTCGTCGTGCCACCCAAGCTGGCCTTTGCGGAACATGGCTTGCGGATGCCCGAACCCAGACCCAGCATCCCCGCTCATGCCACCTTGATCTACCAGTTGGAACTCCTGCAAATCCAAAAGGGGTACAAGCTGCCGCGCTATCCACTTGAGGATCCCAGCCATCAACACCGCACGGATTCCGGACTGCAGATACAGATCCTGCAGCCAGGCAAGGGCGCCAAGGCAAAGTCCGGTCAGCTTGTGGAAGTGGGCTTTGCCCTGTGGAGCGAGCGGGGCAACCTGCTGAGTTGCAGTGAGCTGCCTGAGTTTGACCCTTTTCGGGGCATTCTGGGTGAGGACATGGCAGATGGGCCGGCATTCTTGAACGAAGCCATTGCCATGCTGCAACCCGGCGGCCGCTATCGCTTCAAGGTGCCGGCCAAGCTCGGCTATGGCGACCTTGATCAGGGTTACTTCCTGCCGGCGAATTCTGTAACTCATTGGCAACTTAGTTTGCTGAGTGTGCGGGATGCGCCAGAGTCCTTGGCCGTCCCCGAGTTCCAAAGGCTGCCCCTGGCTAAAACGCAAAGGACGCCTTCTGGCCTGCGCTACCATTTTCTGACTCGCACAGATGGAGCCTTACCCGGCAGCAAAGACACAGTGACCTTCCACTTCGCCGGTTGGTTGGCCAACGGCAAGCTGGTGGGAGAGTCCTACAGCAGTGGAACTCCCCATAGCAGGCCGCTGACAGAGATGATTCTGGGCTGGCAGGAAGCCCTGCAATTCATGCCAGTGGGTTCCGTCCTGCGGCTGCAGGTGCCACCAAAGCTGGCATTCGGTCTGCGCGGTCATGCGGCCTCGGGCATTGGTCCCCAGGCCACCCTGATCTACCAGCTGGAGTTGCTATCCAGCAAGGCAGCAATCCAGACTGCAGAAAGCCCGCCGCCAGCTTCGAAGCAAAAAAAGGCCCAGCGCTAAACACGGCTAGACGTTACCTTTGGGCGGTGAATCAAATCCTTGAAGTGGCGGATCTCTACCGCTTCCAGGTGGTGGACGGGGCGCAAATCCCAATCCTGAAGGGCATTACCTTTGCTTTGGAAAAGGGTTCCTTCACCACCATCATGGGCCCCTCGGGTTCGGGTAAGTCCACCTTGCTCAACATCCTTTCTGGTCTGGACCTGCCTTCGGCGGGGGAGGCCACCTTGCTGGGCGAGCCCTTGTCCACTGCCAATGAAAAGCGACGCACCCAGCTACGAAGGCTGCAGATTGGCTACATCTTCCAGTTCTTCAACCTGTCGCCGGACATGACGGTGGAAGAAAATATCCAACTGCCGCTGCTCATTGCCGGGGAACAACCCAAGAACCACGCCGATCGCATCACCGAGTTGATGGAATCCCTGGGCATCGCTGCTCTGCGCAAACGCATGCCCGGCAGTCTGTCTGGCGGCGAGATGCAAAGGGTGAGCATCGCCCGTGCCTTGGTGCGCCAGCCACCCCTGGTGCTGGCCGACGAGCCCACTGGCAATCTGTCATCCAAGGCCGGCGAGGAGATCGTCGCCCTGCTCAAGGATGTGGCACAAAAACAAGGTGCCACAGTTTTGTTGGTAACCCATAACCCCCGCGATGCCGCGGCGGGTGACCGGGTGCTTTTCCTTCACGATGGCCAGATGGATCAGAGCAAGGCTCTGACCAAAGGCGAACACGGAGAGCTGCATGCGACTGACGTCTTTCGTCGTCTGGAAGAGCTGGGTATCTAACCCACTGCGCACCGCATTGACGGTGCTTGGTGTGGCCTTGGGCGTGGCAGTTGTAATTGCCATCCACGTGCTGGACCACAACACCATCCGCAGCTACTTGCAGGAGAAGAGACCTGACTTTGGTCGGGTGGATTTGGAGCTGATACCACGGGATCGCCGACCGCTGCCGGAAGTGCGCGAAGACCTGGAGGGGCGGGAAGGAATTGCCCATTTGGGCCTGCTGCATGAAGGATCCCTGTTGGCGCAGCAGGCACCGGTGGAACTCTTTGGTTTGAGCCCCCTGCCCAGCCGTTCCTTCGCCCACTACCAGGTGCAATCCGGACGGGACCTGTCCGACCTGGATGGGGATGGGGCGGTACTCATTGGCGAACAGCTGGCGTTAGATCTGGGTTTGCAAGTGGGCGACAAGCTGTTGCTGAAACCTCGGGATCGGGCGCCCGCATCGATCTGCAAGGATGGCAAGCGCACTACCAAAGCTGCGGCGGGAAAACCACCTGAACCGGTGTCCGTGCAGGTCAAGGGCTTGCTGTCCTCCCGCGCCCTGGGCCGTCGCAACTTGGGTCATGTGGTGGTTGGGTCGTTTTCCCTGGCGCGCCGCCTCATGCCCAATGGCCTCACTCATTATCAGGTGAACCGCAGTCCGGGCACCGACCCGGATCGTCTGCGCCAGGAGTTGCGCCCGGATTACGATGTGCGAGACGAACGCAGTGCCTTGATTGGCGAGCGGGCTGATGAGCGAGCCTTCCGCAATGGCATCAAGGTGTTGGGTGGTCTGGCTTTGGTGATGGGGATGTTGGTGGTGTTCCAGACCCTGTCACAGTCCCTCATGGAACGCCTCAAGCAGATTGGTCTGCTGCGGTGCCTGGGCACCGGGCGATCAGGAGTGGCGGGCATCTTCTTGTTGGATGCATTGTTGTTGGCGATCTTCGGCGTCATCCTGGGTGCAGTCCTGGGCATTGGCCTGGCCTGGCTCCTGGCTGCTATGGAGTTCACCACCCTGGGTCAGGGCAAGACCATCACGGATTTCGAAGTGCCGCTGCGGCCATTGCTGATCGCCGGCGGCTTGGGCCTGTTGTTCACCTTGGCTGGAGCAGCCTTTCCGTTATTCAAGGCCCGCAATTTGCCGCCCATCCGCGTGCTGCAATCTCGCGGCCTGGGCGATGAGGTGAACCTGCTGCGCGGCATCAATGTCTGGCTGTTCTTCCTCTTGGTTCTACCTCTGCCTTTTGCCTACCTGAGCATGACGCCCTTGCTGCAGGAAGAGGGTCAGGGGGCAATGTGGATCCTGCTGCAATTGGGGGGCATGGTGCTGCTGTTCGGCGGCGTGTTGTTGCTGTCTCCTGGCCTGGTGCGCCTCTTGGGTGCCATTCTGCTCAAGCCAATCCGCAAGTTTCTTCCCCTGCCAGCTTTCTTGGTGCAAAAGGCCTTGTCCCGTAGCCCGGGTAGATTCGCTGCGGCGGTGTGCGGACTTACCGTGGTACTGGTGGCCATGGTTGCCCTCAAGCACATCACCTACGGTCTGCGCGGAGAAATTCAGGACTTTGCGGTGCAGGCCATGGACCGGCAGGTGTTCATGCAGGGGGCGCCACAAACTGCTGAGCGCCTGAAGTTCTTGCAGAAGATCGAAGGTGTGGAGGAAGTGAACCTGTTCTATGGTTCCGCCAAGGCTCCCTTTGTCCTGCATGGTCTGCCTCTGGCGAGTTTGACCCGCCCCGGTGCGCCGCTGGCCGAGCAAGCGGAGAAGGCCAAGGCCTACCAGGAACAACGTTGCCTGGTTGCTTCCAAGCGCTGGGCCTTACTCAACGGCTACCAGGAAGGCGCCAAGGTCCTGGTGCATACGGATCAGGGCGATCGACCCTACACCCTGCTGGCTGTCAGTGATGCAGCCGGCTACTTCCCGGAAGAGCGGGCTTGGGCTGTGGCCGACCCCCGTTGGTTGAATCATGATTATTGTGTGGGCGCCAAATCCATCAACAAGATATCCCTCACCATCAAACATGGCACCGACCTGGATGCCATGCGATCCACAGTACAAACCGTCTTTCCCCATTCCTGGTACAAGACCAGTTGGGATGTGCGGGATTATGAACTGCGGGATCAATTCCGTGACTTCCTCATGTTTGACTTGTTGCTGTTCCTTATCCTGGTGTTGGTTGCAGTAGGCCTGGTCAACACCATGACCATTGCGGCGGTGGGTAGAGCCAGGGAGATCGGCGTGATCCGGGCCTTGGGCATGGACAACAAAGAACTGCGCTTGACCTACCTGATCGAAGGCGCGGTGGTTGGGGTGGTGGCCAGTGGCATGGCCATTGCCATGGGCTTGCCTCTGGGGCGCCTGGTTGTGCAAGGCATGAACCAGATGGCGGGCCTGGAAGCACCAGTGGTCATCCCCTGGCTGTACATCGCCGTGGTGCCGGTATTGGCCTTGGCAACGGGTTTACTGGCAGCCATTCTGCCCGGCCTGCGTGCGGTGCGTATGAATCCTGCACAGTCAGTGCGCTACGAATAGAGGAAGTTCCTTCTACTCATCCTTGTCCTGTTGTTCAGCTCACTCTTATCCGGAAACAGGCCGGCGGGGTTCTTACCAAAAGATCAGGTAGAGGGCGACAGTCGCAAGCGCCACCAGCAGACCCAAAAACTTGGCAAGTGGGCTAGAGCGCAAGTCGATGTCAGTCTGCTGTTTGAACCTTACCGGCGATGCCAGTGGCCGCCACAGGGTGATCAGCCACATGACAAGAACAAGGATCACGAAGGTGATTGCCATGTGGTTCAGGAAGGCCATCTCTGGCCAGAGCCAGAGATGCGTGCCATAAAGGGGGATGCCCAGGATCATGACGGTGGTTGCCGCTTCGGCCGGTGCTCGCCGACAGATCAAGCCAAAAAGGAAGACGCAAACGATGCTAGGGGAGATGAAACCCCAAACCATCTGGATGTAGTGGAAGACTCCCTCAAACTTCCCCGGCAACGGTGCCACCAGGCAACCGGCAACCACAAATACGCCGGTGGCGAAGCGGCCGACCCTGACAAGCTTATGGGCATCCGTATCCGGCCGCAGGTGCCGCTTGTAGAGGTCCATGGTAAAGATTGTCGAGGCGGAGTTGAGCATGGAGTCCAGGCTGCTCATGACGGCGCCGAACAGTGCGGCGAAGAGAATGCCACGCAAACCTGTTGGTAATACATTCTGAATGAGGACCGCATAGGCTTCGTCACCGTGTTGAATCTGATCCCGGTAAAGCTGAAAAGCCATGATGCCGGGAAAAACGATGATGAAAGGGATCAGGAGCTTCAGGGCTGCGGCAAACATGATACCCAGCTGACCCTGTGCCAGATTCTTGGCGCCGAGGGTTCGCTGGGTGATGAATTGGTTGAAGCCCCAGTAGAAGAAGTTGGGAATCCAGATCCCCAGCAGGAGTGCGATCCAGGGAAGATCGGGGTGATCAGCCGGCAGCACCACGTGTAGCTTGCTTTCGTTGTGTTGCAGAAATGCAGCGACGCCACCCGTTTTGGCAAAGCCGATAATGGTGACGATGGTGCCACCAACCAGCAGAGTGACTCCCTGTAACAGGTCGGACCAGACAACTGCCTTCAGGCCTCCGTAGATGGTATAGGATCCGGCTAGAAGGCCGATCATCCAGATGGCAGTTCCCATGTCTATGCCGAAGATGGTGGCGATGCCGATGGCGCCGGCATACAGAACGGATGCAATGGCAACTCCCACGTAGGCCAGCAACATGAAGATCGCCATGACCATCCGTGGCACCGGACCATAGCGGTGTTCCAGAAATTCCGGCATGGTGTAGATGCCAACCTTCAGGAACAAGGGCAGCAGGAACAGGGCGACGGCTACCAGGGTGATGGCGGCGATCCACTCATAACTGGCGATGGCCATTCCAGCGCTGCCAAAGCCTTCCCCTGCCATGCCAACAAAGTGCTCAGTGGAGATGTTGGAGGCAATCAGTGAGAAGCCGATCAGCCACCAGCTGAGACTCCGACCGGCAAGGAAATAGTCTGCCGAGCTTTCTTCCTTGCGTGAGGCGTAGAGGGAGACGCCAAGCACCAGCAGGATGAATGCGATGAAAGCCGCGGCATCTAGAAAGGTTAGCTGCATGGAGATCGGAATGGGTTGGGGTGACTACTTGGTCATGAATCGTCAGTTGAATTTCGTATAGCGGGATGAGCAGTTGCTGCTGGGAGTGGAAGAACCGGCAGTGATCTGGCGACGATATCGCCAATTGAGACGATGATGATTAAATTCCCAGGCCAGAGTATAGTGCCGTTCCCCATGAAGCTTGTGTTAGGAATCGACTGTGGCGGAACCCAGACCCGAGCGGTCCTGGCACAGGCCGATGGCCATGTCTTGGGCCACGGCCTGAGCGGCCCAGGCAATTTCCACAGTATCGGTTTGCTGCAGCTGGGTAAGAACATCCAGCAGGCAGTGGATCAGGCCTGGCAGCATGCCGATCGTAAAGCGGAGCCCGTGGCCGTCGCCTTTTTGGGCATGGCTGGTGTGAGCACCCAACAAGACCGCAAGCACATCACGGCAATCGTGCAAAGTCTGGCCCTGGCGGCACCAGAGAACGTCATCCTGGACCACGACCTGAGCATTGCCTTGGCTGGCAGCACGGCAGGTAAGGCCGGTATCGTGTTGATCAGTGGCACAGGATCTGCTTGTTACGGTTGTGACCCAGCCGGTAAGCATTGGCGTTCCGGTGGCTGGGGGCGTGTCTTGGATGATCTGGGTAGCGCCTTTGACTTTGGTCGCCGCGCCATGATTGCTGCTGTGCGCCACCATGATGGCCGCGGACCAAAGACCTCATTGTCTGCAGCGATCCTGCAAACCCTACAACTGGAAGAGATTGCCCAGCTCAAGTACTTGTTGGGTACCGGGAAGCTTGGGCATTTGCAGATTGCTGCCATGAGTCGTTTGGTCACAGCCGCTGCCGGTGCTGGGGACAAGGTCGCCAACAAGATCATCAGCCAGGGTGTGGACGAGTTGGCTCTGATGGCGAAGGCGGTATACGGCAAGCTGGACTTTTCCGGCAAAGGCAAGGCTCCCATTGCGGTGGCCGGTGGCCTGCGCAACGCCGGCACCGTGTTCCTCAGACCCTTACAAAAGGCATTGGCCAAGAGGGCGCCCAATTGCGAACCCATGCCGCCCAGCATGGAGCCAGTCCTGGGTGCGGTGTTGTTGGCTTGCAAGACTCTCGATGTGGTGCCGCAGGCCAAGATCATCGCCCGGCTGCGGATGGAGCGGATCTACCAACGGAGTGTGGTTTGCAAAAGCTAGGACCTGTGGGTCTCGTGGCTTTGGCATTGACCATTTTGTGTATGGGTTCGCTGCCGGGCCAACCGACGAAGGAGGTCGCTGGTTCCGCTGAAGGCAAGCCTGCGAAGCAGGCGCCAGAGATCCAGAGCCGGCAAACGGGTAGAGCTGCCGATCTGCTAGAGAAAATGACCCTGGAGCAGAAAGTGGGTCAGTTGTTCATGGCCTGGATCCTATCGGAGGAAAAGGGACAGGAGAGCAACCGTCAGTATCTGCGTGAACTGGTCAAGAAAGGGATGGTTGGTGGAGTCATTCTTTCTAACGGCACTCAGGCTGAAGCTCGTGGTTTGATTCAGGATCTGCAGAAATTTGCTCCGCAACCTCTGCTCATTGCCGCTGATTTCGAGATGGGTTTGGACAAGCGCCTGACCGATGCGCCTCACCTGGGCACTGCCATGCTCTTGGGCGCCACCGGATCTTCATCCCTGGCCATGCAAGTGGGGCAGTACATTGGCCATCATGGTCGTTCCTTGGGCTTTCATCTGGCCTTGGCTCCGGTTCTGGATGTGAACAACAATCCGGACAATCCCATCATCAACCTGCGTTCCTTTGGCGAGGATCCGCAATTGGTGGCTCGATTGGGCAAGGCCATGATCCAAGGCATTCAGCAAGAAGGCATGCTGGCCACTGCCAAACACTTTCCTGGGCATGGCGATGTAGACAAGGACTCCCACAAGGACCTGCCGACGGTGACCAGTTCCCTGGAACGACTGAATGCAATGGAGCTGCTGCCATTCCGCGCCGCCATTGATTCTGGGGTGAGGGTTATCATGAGTGCCCACCTTGCCGTCCCCAGCCTTACTGGAGATGACACTCCTGCCTCTCTTTCAGCCAAGGTGCTGCAAGGCCTGCTGCGGGAAAAGATGGACTTCAACGGTCTGGTAATCAGCGATGGCTTGGACATGCAGGGGGTTCGGCAGGAACTAGATGACGGGCAGATCGCTGTGCAGGCCTTGTTGGCAGGCAATGACATTCTGCTCATGCCTCCCAAGTTGGGTACGGCCCATGCCGCAGTGGTGCAAGCGGTCCGTGATGGTCAAGTGTCAGAAGAACATCTGGATGCAGCGGTCTTGCGCATCCTGCGCTGTAAGGAGAGCCTGGAATACCGAAAGTCGGATCTGCCCCCGCCACCAGATGCGGAGCAGTTGGCAAAGGAATTGTGTCGACGTGGCATCACCCTGGTGCAGGACAAGATGGCTTTGATCCCTGTGCAAAAAGCCAAGCTGCAGATCCTGCACCTACATGATGCGGAAAAGTCGGCAACGGTGGATGTGCAAGACGTGCTATCGCAATGTGCGAATGCGGATCCCTTGCTGGTAGCCATGCACTTCAAGGTGCGCAAGTACGCCAACAACAGCAGCATTCCTCCCATGTGGTCCCCGGTCATTGCCAAGATCCGCCAGCATCCAAGGGCCATGGTCATTGCCATGGGCAACCCCTACCTGTTGCGGGAGATGCCGGAGGTCTCCACCTACCTGTGCTGCTTCGATGATGGGCAGCGTATGCAGGATGCGGTGACTCAGGCCATTCTGGGTAAGGCATCCATCACCGGCCGCATGCCCGTGTCCATTCCTGGCCATTGCCAGGTGGGGGATGGGTTGTCTCGTTATGTGAAAGAAGAAGGCCAACAACAGGGCGAGTCCGATACGGACCTGGAACTGCAGAAGCAAGTGCGACAACTTTTGCAGAAAGCCATCCAGGATCGCATCTTTCCTGGTGCCGTAGCCTTGGTGAGTCGTCGCGGCCAAATGATTACCCAGGTTGCCAGTGGGCGGTTTTCGTACGCTGCGAACTCACCGCCGGTGGACTTGTCCACCAGCTATGACCTGGCATCCTTGACCAAGGTCTGTGCCACCCTGCCCTTGGCTTTGCACTTCCTGGAGAATGGCAAGCTGTCCCTGCAGCAGAAGGTGAGTTCTCTGTTGCCGGAATTTTCCGGTGCAGAAAAATCCAAGGTGAGCATGCATCATTTGCTAACCCATCGCTCGGGCCTGCCCGCCGGTGCCAAGCTCTATCTGCAGCAAAGGGGGAAAGCCAATGTGCTGGCAGCCCTCTATCAAGTGCCACTGGTGGCAGAGCCGGGAAGCCAGCAGATCTACAGTGATCTGGGCCCCATGCTGCTCATGGCCTGTCTGGAAAAAGTGGGTGGCCAGGACTTTGCCAGCATGGTGCAGGACAAGGTGTTTGCGCCATTGCACATGAGCGACGCTTGTTTTGGCCAGGTAGGAAAGCCGCTGAAAGCGCCACCAACTGAGGACTGTCCTTGGCGGCACAAAGTGCTGCGGGGCGAAGTGCACGATGAAAACGCCTACGCCATGGGTGGAGTCTCCGCCCATGCCGGCATGTTTGCCAGCGCCAAAGACGTGGCCCGCATTGGTCAGTATTTCCTGGGAGGGGGATCTGCCTTCTGGCAGCAGCATCCTGATCTCTTGTTTCAGCCCTACAAAGACGGCTTCGGTCACTTTGGCTTCACCGGCACCATGTTGATCTGCGTCCCTCGCCATGATCTCTGCTTGGTGTTGCTGAGCAACCGGGTGCATCCCAGTCGTGCCGCCAGCCAACACGAAGCGGTGCGGCGGGCCTTCTATGATCTTGTCATGACCAGATTCCAGAGCCGGGAAGGATTGTAGCTGGCCATGAGTGAATCTCGAGTTCTGTTGGATGCCGCCAAGTTTCTGGACTCGGAACAATCCTTGGGCATCACATCCTGTGCAACCGCAGAAATCCGCGAGATTACCCAGCGCTTCCTGACTGCCTGCTATGGCGACCTGGGTAAGGCGCCCCGCCATCTGGATGACCAGGACCTGGCGCAGATCCTGCAGCAGGCCCTGCCGCAGCACTTTGGCAAGGCTGATCCCCTGGCCAGGCAAGTGCCTGCGGTGTTGACGGCCTACCTGGAATATTTACAGGAAAACGAAGTGGTTACGGCAGCCTATGAACAACGGCAGGGCTTGGAGCAAAACCTGCCTGCCTTTCAAAATGCGGTGGCTGAGGGGCCTGGTGCCATCTCTGGTAAGGGTAAGACCATTGTGCACCGGGCAGAAAAGACCGGCCGCAATGATCCCTGTCCCTGTGGCAGTAAGAAGAAATTCAAAAAGTGCTGCATGGGTATGGGATAGGTTCACGATACTTGCGGCATGAAGACTTATGTCATCCTTCTTGCTCTTCTCTGTTCCAGCGCCGTTGCCTTTGCAGCACCGCAAGGTTTTGACGCCCGTAACTACGGCATGGGTGGGGCATCGGTAGCCTCCTCTCGCTACAACTCGGCCGGCATCAGCAATCCGGCTTTGTTGACCCGCTTCAAGGAAGGCGACACCTTCTCGGTCATCCTGCCCAGCATTGGTGCAGTTGGCAGTGACAAGGAAGACCTCCTTGGTGCCATCGAAGACTTTCAGGAGTCGGTGGATCGGGTGGGCGTCGCCCTGGACAACTTAACCGCTACGCCGGCTGATCTGGCTGATCTGGCAACACAGCTTGATAACTTGAACGGCAAGGCAATGGTTGGCAATGTGGGCGGTGGCTTCTCCTTTGCCATGCCTTCCAAGGAATTGGGCTGGTCCATCTTTGCCCACACCTTTGTGGATGCCCGGGTGACCATGGACATTGATCCAGGTGACACTGCGCTCATCACTGGAGCCACAGCTTCCACGGATCTGGATGCTATTCTTTCCGAGGGCGTTGTGCTGGCTGCCTCGGTGACCGAAGTGGGCGTCTCCTTGGCCCATGAATTTGACATCGCGGGACTGCAGTTGGCGGTGGGGGTGACCCCCAAGGCGCAACGCATTGACACCTTCAACTACTCGGTGAACGTCAACACCTTCGACGAAACGGATTTTGATGCCAGCCAGTTCAGCAATGACACCGCCACCTTCAATGTGGATGTGGGGGCGGCAGTCACCCTGGTGGACAATGTTACCATTGGTGTCATGGGTAGGAACTTGATTTCCAGGGATGCCACGACGGTGACCACCAACGGCAATACCTTCACTTTCAATCTGGACCCGACGGTTACCGTTGGCGCTGCCTTCACCAGCGACGACGGCATGTTCACCTTGGCAGCAGATGTGGATGTCACCGAGTTTGAGCGTTTCAAGCAGCCCAACTCCTCCTCACGCATGCTGCGTGGCGGTGGCGAGTTCAACATCCTGGACTGGCTGCAATTCAGAGCCGGTGCCAAGCATGACCTGGAGGGTACGGTGGAAGACCTCTACACCGCAGGCTTTGGCATCTCGCCCTTTGATGTGTTTCACATCGACATCACTGGCATCTCTGACCTTGATGCCTCCTATGGCGGCGTGGTGCAGTTGGGCTTTACTTTCTGAGTAGCTCGCCCAGGTCCTGCAGCAATGCTTGCATGACTTCGGCCACGCAAAGATCAAAGCCAGCAACGATAGCTGGTGCAGCGTCGCTGTCCAATTTCTGCTCTGCCACGTAGTCCTTTTGCAGCAGTGGCTGCAGGCTGCCATCCTTGCTGTCCTTCTGGCTCAGGATCACTTGCAACTTCAGACGGGCCAGGGGCGCATCACCGCTTAGGTCCGCCACCAATTCCATCAGGTCCGCATCCAAATGGTACTTGGCCGTGGGCATGGCTCCCGTAGCTGTCACCGCCTGGAACAAACCGCTGTGCCTGAGCCAGCTCTGGCAAATCTGCGTGAGTTGCTGTGCCGGTGGAGTGAGGAACTGGTTGTGAAAGTCGGTTTCGAATTGGTTTTGGCCCAGGGCATAGACCAGGGCCTGGGCGCTAAAGGGATGGTTGCCATGGAACAAGCCCACTTCCAGAACAGGAGCCGATGTGGGAGCGGCAACGGCCTCCCCAGTTGGGGAGGCATTCAACAGGAAGCGTCGCTGTTGCGGTGCATCCTTGGTCAATTCTTCCAAGTCGACACTCAGACAGCCCACATTGGCTAGCAGCAAGACCAGTAAAAGCATCTTGTTCATGTTCTGTATCTCCCCAATCTATTTGCCTACCTTGCCGGCGGCTTGTGGTTCCTTACCCAGCAGCAACAAGGAAGGATAACGCTCCAAGGTGCTGCTCAGGGTCTGCAGGTTTTGCGTCAAGCCGCGCAGGTTGGCCAGGATGGTACCTACATCCTGGCTGCGGCCTTGCACCATGCCCTGCAAGTTTTGCATGGTTTTGTCGGTGCGTTGCAGCAGTCCCTGCAAGTCCGTCATGGTCAGGTCCAAATGCTGTAGCAAGCCACGAGTGTTGGGGTCGTCCAACAGAGCCCGCATGGTGGTGAAGGCTTCCTTTGCTTCGTTGAGGGTTGCATGCAAGTCCTGGCTGAGTTGTCCTACCTGCACATCCTCCAACACCTTGTCCACGCGGTTGAATGCCAGGGTGGCGGACGCAACCAGAGCCTGCAGGTCCGTATCCGCTAGATTGGCCAACACCTTGTCCAAGGAGTGGGTGAAGCGTAAGAGCGTGCTGGGGGTGGAGGGTACGTAGGGATGTTTCGGCTGCCAATCGATGTCCAGGGCCTGACTCCGTCGCTCCAGAGGCACGTACTCCGCTTCCAGGTAGGCTGAGCCAGTGATGTTGGCCTGGGCAATCTTGACCCGCATCCCTTCCGCCACTCGCTGTCGCGTGGCGATGGCCATGTCCTGGCCCTCAGGCAGATCCAGGAGTTCAGGATAGATGGCCACCCGCACCAGCACGTAGTCCATATCTGTCTCATAGTCGCGATTGACCAGACTGATTTCTTCCACCTTGCCCAGACGCACGCCGCGGAACTTCAAAGGCGAGCCTACTTCCAGGCCAGTCACCGATTCATTGATATAGGTCTCCATCATCACTTCCTCTCGGCGGAAGGATTGGTCACCCAAGACAGCCACGGCCCCCAGGATCAGAGCGCTACCGGTGATGACAAAGGTGCCCAGCAACAGATGGTAGTTCTTGGTTTTCAACGTCGAGCTCCCTTGTCTTCGGTCAGGAAAAATCGATGCACCTTCGGGTCTTCAGATTGGCTGAGTTCCTGATGTGTGCCAGTGGCAATGATGCCCTTGCTCTTCTTGTCCAACATGATGACCCTATCGCAGGTGTTGAAGATACTGGACAGTTCATGGGTCACCATGACAAAGGTGATGCCCAGGGTTTTCGAGAGTCGCTTGATGAGCTTATCCAATTCGGCGGACGTAATAGGGTCCAGTCCCGCAGAGGGTTCATCCAAAAACAGAATCTGTGGGTCCAAGGCCATGGCCCGGGCAATGGCCGCGCGCTTGCGCATGCCGCCGCTGATTTCTGCTGGTAGGTAGTTTTCAAAACCCTGCAAGCCCACCAAGTGCAGCTTCAACTTGCCAACCAGCTTGCGCGCTCGCTTGGGCAGGTTGGTGTGCTCCTCAAGGGGCAGGCAGACATTCTGGACTAGGGTCATGGAACCGAACAGAGCCCCCTGTTGATACATCACGCCGATCTTGCGCAGGATGTCCAGCCGTAGCTTTTCATTGGCATGGCCAATGTCATCGCCGGCGATGAGGATGCGGCCGGCCATGGGGGCATAGAGACCGATCATGTGCTTGAGCAAGGTGGTCTTGCCACAGCCCGAGCCACCCAGAATGCCAAACACTTCCCCTGGCTGGACGCTGAAGGAGACCTTGTCCAGGACTGTCAGGTGCCGGTAGCCGGCAGTGAGCATTTCCACCTGGATGATGGGTGCTGTCGGTTCATTGGATGCAGAAGGGCTCATATGTCCAATATCCGGTAGATCACCACCAGGATGCCGTCGGTGATGGCGATGAGAACGATGCCGGAGACCACGGCGCTGGTGGTGGATTCACCCACCGCCAGAGCATTCTGCCGCGTCTGCAGGCCGCGGATGCAACCGATGGCAGCCACCAGGATGCCGAAGATCATGGCTTTCACCAGGCCGCCCATCAGGTCGGTGACACTCAACACTTCTTGCAGGCGCTGAATGTACACCGTCAGGGGCAGATCCAGGACCTGCACCGAAACGATGGCGCCGCCGATGATACCGGACAGGCTGGCAAACATGGTGAGCAGGGGGGTGACCACCAGCGCCGCCAAGACCTTGGGGGTGACCAGGAATCGCACTGGGTCCAGGCCCATGGTGCTCAAGGCGTCTACCTCCTCGTTGATTTTCATGGTACCGATCTCGGCGGCAAAGGCCGAGCCGGAGCGGGCCGCCAACACCACTGTGGTCATCAAGGGTCCCAGTTCTCGCACCATGGAGGGGCCGATGAGCAAGGCCAGGTAGGAGTCCGCACCATAGTCGTGCATGACGTGGGCCGCCTGGAAGGACATGATCCAACCTATCAGAAAGCCAATGAGGCAGACTACCGGTAGGGCGAAGGTGCCGGCGGCGGTGCAGGTGTAGAGGAAGTCATTCCAGCGCACCCGCCGGGGATGGCGGAAGGCGAAGGCCAGGGCCTGGGTCATGTGGCCCACGTAGGTCAAAAGGTTGGCCAGGTCCCGGCTGAGTTCAACGCTGCGCTGGCCTACATACTCGGGCCAGGACATGCGCCTGGGCCCAGGTCGCTGCTGATCCAGGTCCTCCAGGCTGCGGGCCGAATCCAGCAGGCCTTGAAACCTGGGGGCCAGGTTGCGCAGCTCCAGGCTGCCGCCCTGACGGCGCTGGATGCACTCCAGATCCAAGAGCAGGGCGATGCCGGTGCCATCGCAGTAATCCAGTTCCGTGGCGTCTACGATGGCAACAGCCGCTTCCTTGGGCAGGGCCTGGATGGCGCGGGCCCAGATGGACCCGGCAGTGCTGGCATCCAGCTGTCCCTGCAGGCGCAGGCAGGTCAGGCCGGCGGCGTCCTTGCCCACCTCCATTTTGATGACTCTGGCCTTGGCTGTAGCTCTCATGGCGATCTATCAAACACCCTGCCGGGACAAGCTATCAGGTTCCCGGGGTGGTCACCACTTGTGTCTGCTGTCCTCGCTGGTACAACCCTGCGCTCCCCTCCCCTGATTTTACGGCGATAAGGATTTTTTCATGGCCCGATGGCAACGTACCCACACCTGCGGTGAACTGACCAGTGAACAAGTGGATCAAGAAGTGATTCTCAACGGTTGGGTGGAGAATTACCGAGATCACGGTCAGATCCTGTTCTTGGACCTGCGGGACCGTTATGGCATCACTCAGGTGGTGGTGGACCCTGAATACCAGGGTATGAACAAGGAGCGCTTTGAGCAGGCCACCAAGCTGCGGGCGGAAACCGTGCTGTCGGTGCGGGGCAAGGTGGCGGCCCGGGATGCGGACAAGGTAAACAAGAAGCGCCAAACCGGTGCGGTGGAACTGTTTGCCCAGGACCTGCAGATCTTGAGTGCGGCTGAGACCCCTCCCTTTGAAATTCTGGACAAGGTCGAGGCCAATGAGGAGCTTCGCCTGCGCCATCGTTATCTGGATTTGCGTCGGCGTCCCATGGCCCAGGCCATGGTCAAGCGAGCTGCCTTTGTCACCGCCGTGCGAAACTTCCTGGCCAGCCGGGGCTTTGTGGATGTGGAAACTCCCATCCTGACCAAGAGCACGCCGGAAGGAGCCCGGGATTATCTGGTGCCCAGCCGTCTCAACCCTGGTGAATTCTACGCCCTGCCCCAGAGCCCACAGATCTTCAAACAGCTCTGCATGGTGGGTGGCTTGGACCGCTACTTCCAGATTGCTCGCTGTTTCAGGGACGAGGATTTGCGTGCCGACCGGCAACCGGAGTTCACCCAGATCGATCTGGAGATGTCCTTCGTGGAAGAGAATGACGTCTTGGATCTGGTGGAAGCCTGCATGGTGGAGTCGTTCAAGCAGGGCTTTGGCATTGATGTTCCTACGCCCTTCCCACGGCTTTCCTATCAGGAGGCCATGCTGCGTTATGGTTCGGACAAGCCGGACCTGCGCTTTGCCATGGAATTGATCGACATTGGCGCAATTGCCAGCGAAAGCGCCTTTGGCGTGTTTCAAGGTGCGATGAAAGATGGCGGGGCGGTGAAGGGCTTGTGCGTCAAGGGCCAGGCTGACAAGTTCTCCCGCAAGGCCATCGATGGGCTTACCAAAAACGTGGCCGAATATGGCGCCAAGGGATTGGCATGGTGCAAGATCACCGCCGAGGGTGTCACCGGTTCCATCGGTAAGTTCTTTGCCGGTGAAGAAGGCGAAAAACTCATTGCCGCCATGGCTGCAGAGCCCGGTGACCTGTGCCTGTTCGTTGCTGACAAGGTCTCCGTGGTGCACCGGGCGCTGGGTGAACTACGTCTGCAATTGGGCACGAAACTAGGTATGCGGGACCCCAAGTCCTTCCACTTTGCCTGGATCACCAGTTTCCCCATGTTCCTCTACAACGAAGAGCGGCATGCCTGGGATAGTTCGCACCATCCCTTCACCGCACCTCTGGACTGGGATCTGGAAGACTACTCCAAGGACACTGCCAACATCGAGTCCCGCGCCTATGACCTGGTGATGAATGGCTGGGAGCTGGGCTCCGGCAGTATTCGAATCCACCGCCGCGACGTGCAAAAGCGGGTGTTCGATTTCCTGGGTATCTCAGAAGAAGATCAAGAAGCCAAATTCGGCTTCCTGCTGGAGGCCTTCAAATATGGCACCCCGCCACACGGCGGCATTGCCCTGGGCGTGGACCGTATCCTTGCCTTGGTGTTGAACTGCGAAAGCATCCGGGATGTCATTGCCTTCCCGAAGACCGCCAGCGCCACTGACATCATGTGCAATGCACCCTCCCGCGTCGCCGCCGAGCAGTTGGCAGACATCCACATCAGTACCGCTCCAGCCAAGGCAGACCCAGTCAAAGCAGCCGAATGAAAGCCATCTTCCTGGTCCCGACCCTGTCCTCTGCCGCCGTGTTCCTGGCCAGCATATTCCTGGTCGCCTGTTCCAGCAGCCCCAGTCTGGCCCCCGGCAGTGGCCAAGGCCTGGTGACCGTAAGTCAGGTGCCACCCACGGGGGTGCAGTCCTACGGCCGGCCCGAATGGAAGCAGGGCGATCGCTTCATCTTCCGCAAGGCCGGCGAACTGCGTTTGGCTACCCGGGTGGTGGAGGTGACTGAGGCAGGGTACCGCTGGCAAAACGAAGCCAACGGCATGATCACCGCCTACGATGCGGACCTGGGACAGATGTCGGAGGAGAACCCGGAAGACCCAGAGTCCCTACGTGTATTGGATCCGGCGGATACCCACTTTGCCTGGCCTCTCTGGGTTGGCAAGCAATGGACCTGCCATTACCTGGACAAGCGGGTGGATGCGCCAGCCTTGCCGTACATCGTCACCTATGAATGCGAGGCCATGGAAAGCATCAAGGTGCCCGCCGGCACTTTTGACTGCCTGCGTATTTGTCGTCGGGTGCGTCCGGCAACCAAGGGTCGCTTCACCAACTGGACTTCCTTGTCCTGGTACTCGCCTGAAGTGGGCTACATCGTGCGCAAGTTGGATGGCGGCCACGAGCTGGAGTTGATGGAATACCAGCGGCAGTAAGCGCGGTATCTCAGCTAGCCGGTATCTGAGTTAGCCGGTATCTGAGTTAGCACTGTGGATAGCTGGCACAGTACATAAAGCAGCCCGCATCAAACTGCTCCGTTAAGAACGGCCCGATGCGGGCTTGCCATAAGGCAGTAGTTGTCTACTTCACCTCGAGGAACTTGCCGTCGCCGATCAGGCTAGACATGGCTCCATCGGGATGATCCACCGTGTGGTGGTTGTAGCCGGTGCCTTTGCCGTCCCAAGCGTCCTTGAACCAGAAGCTGTAGGCGTCACCGATGAAGAAATCACCGATGCTGGCAAAGAAGCCAGCGAAGGGGATGACTGGCACGAACCAGAGAACACCATCCAACCAGGGGTTCTCCACGTACATTTTCTGGTCCCAATCGTCGACTGTACGACGGAGTTGGTGTGGTCCAGCAGAACAAGCACCGAGGGTCAAGCCCACAAAGAGGGCGAGTGCGATTGCGATTTTACGCATGGTATCTAATCCTTTTCTCATAGCTGAGCGGCACGGCACTCATGTGCCGTTCCCTACCGCAGACCGGAGGCTAGGGGATAAAAGGTCGCCAATCAACGCTAAGTCCTGGGCCAAAAGGCCCATGGCAAGAGAATTTAGGCTTTCTGGCCAAGTTGCCGATAGGGGAAGGGTGATGGATCAGGGGCACAATCCCGGGCGGCAACATGGCCAAAAGACCGTCGCATTTGATGCGGGGCACTTGTTGGAAAGGGGTACCGATGTAGCTCTTTTTGACTACGCCCTGGGCAACGAAGACATCCTGGGCAACCGTTCCATGATCCTTTGCCCAGCCAACGCCAACCTGTCCTGCCTGGACAAGTTCCGCCAGCGCTTTGGTGTCTTCCTCTATCGAAGTGCTTGGGATCTGCAGTACTTGCTGCGGGATGTGGACCTGTACTACCGCATTGATCATGGTCAGCGACCGGCTCAGATGCCTCCTAGACCCCCTCATGGCAAGTTGGCGGTACACTGTGTGTTCGAAGCAACTGAACCACATGGTGACATCTACGCAGCCGTGTCATCTTGGGTGGCGGAGCATCGAGGTTGTGGTGGGGTGCCCGTGGTTCCCCATATGGTGCAATTGCCAGATGAAGAAGGTGACCTGCGAGGCGAGCTGGGGATCCCCGCCAATGCCACCGTGTTGGGTCGGCATGGCGGCTTCGAAACCTTCAATCTGCCCTTTGCACGGGAGGTTGTGGTGGAGGTCCTGCAACAGCGCCCGGACATCTACTTTCTGTTCTTGAACACCCAATCTTTCGTTGAACATCCCCGGGCAATTTTTTTTCCACCTACCGCCGATTTACAGCGCAAAACCCGCTTCATCAACACCTGTGACGGCATGTTGCATGCCAGAGTGGAGGGAGAAACCTTTGGTTTGGCCGTGGGCGAATTCTCCATTCGCAACAAACCCGTGATCACCTGGCTGGATGGCAAGGACAAACATCACATCCAAGTATTGGGGGAAAAGGGGATCTACTACCAAACCCCAGCCGAGCTGCGGCAGATCCTGATGCAGTTCAAAGCCATGCCGGGGGACTGGGATGCCTTCAGCAAGGACTTTTCCCCAGCACCGGTGATGCAGGCCTTTGCCCAGGTATTCCTGGGGCAAACACCGGCACCACAGCAGCCCAGCGCCAAATCCAGGGCTATCGGCGCCAGCCTGCGGATTTAACCCGCTCGTCCCGCCACTTTTGTCAGCGAGGTGGCGCAAATCCTTGTGCATACAAGGAGAGCGACCAAGCCCCTCGGAGGCAGGTTAGATGACCTGTCGAGAAGGGCGACCGAGTTCGACGCAGTAGGCGCAGGGGTCGCGTCACCGCAGTAGAAAGCTGGTGGGAAGATCGGGTTAGGGCAGCTTGAAGGCCGCGTCCGTGGGGCGCACCACCCGCTTGAGTTCCAAGGGGCGGCGCAGACCACCGGGACCAGGTGCTGGGCGAGTGCGAGCCAGCCATTCCCGGAACACTTCCATGGACTTGTTGGTGTCCACAAAGATGTCGCCGTACTGATCATCGGCCTCGGCCTTGCTGACCGTCACCTTCTGGTGCCAGCAGTGCATGCCCGATACCGGGTCCGGCTGCACCGGGAAGATGAAGTTTTGATGCACTCCGCCCTCGGACCACCAGACCTTCTCGCTGTCCTTGTCTGAGCTCTGGAAGGGCTGCACATCCATGCTGCGGCGGTAGAAGTACTTGCCGCCCTCGTTCTTCAGGGACATCTCGTGGCGTTGCCAGGAGTTCACGCCAACCTGGTCGCCCTGTAGGCGCCAGCGGCCCATGTGATGGCTACAGGCCACCACACCGGGGCGAATGCCCTCGGTGACCCAGGCCCGGTTTACGTAGTAGCCGATGCGAGAACTCACCCGCAGAAGGTCACCGGTCTGCAGGTTCAGCCGCCTGGCGTCTTCGGGATGGATCCACACCGGGTTGGTGTTGGACAATTCGGAGAGCCATTTGGAGTTGGCGGAGCGGGTATGGATCAGGGTGGGGAGGCGGAAGGTGGAAACCAAGACCATTTCGCCCTGATCCCGTTGCAGTTCGCTCTCGTCGACGTGGCTCTTGATGTAGGCAGGCTCGGTGAATTCCGGCCAACCCCATTCCTTCATCAACGGTGCGTGGATTTCCAAACGCTTGGATTGGGTGGGGAAGCCCACCACCGCCTTGCCGTTCACCTGCAGGCCAACGGTCTTGCCATCCTGGCGCAGTTCCTGGCTATCCGGGTCCACCGTGGCCTTGGCTGCCACTGCTGGATCCAGGGCAGTTTCGTGACTCTTGTAGACTTCGTCCTGCACCAGAAAGGCGCCGTGCTTGCGCATGTATTCCAGCGGGTTCATGTTGACAGCTGCCGCCGCCTCCGGCAGGCCAGGCACCGAATTCTCGAAGATCCACTGGTAGTACTCGTCGATGGTCACCCGCTCGCCAGGGCGATAGGGGGATTCATAGAACTTCCGGATACCCATGCTGCCATCCGGGTCGATGCGCCAGCTGAGAGCAATCCAGAATTCGTCCTCTTCCCAGACTTCGCCTGGGTTGGCCTCATAGGTCCACTCCACCTCCTTGCCCTGGCGCTGCATCAGCGCTCGCAACACGGGCTGGCGGAAGCTGATCCATTTGGCGGCGTGGGTTTCCTGGCTCATCAGGTCATGGCGCTCGGTGGCCAGGCCCATGGGCAGGACATAGTCCGCCTGGCGCGCGGTCTCGTTCCAGGTGGGGGTCAGGGCGGCGTGCAGGCCAAAGAGGTTTTCATCCGCCAGGGCCTCCATCCACACACAGCCATCCGGGTTGGTCCACACCGGGTTGTAGACCCGGGTGAAGTAGACATCCACCTTGCCCCGGCCATCCTTCATCAGGTGTGGCAGCAAGAAGGACAACTCATGATGGGACAGCGGCCATTCCTTGGGATAGAGCAGTTCGCTCCAGCAATCCTGCGGCGGTGGCACGGCAAAGGGCTTGGCGACAAACTTGTTGTAGCCGCCAGGGTTGGTGCCGCCCTTAGTGCCTACAGCACCCACCATGGTGACCAGGAACTGCAGGCAGCGAGCCACCTGCCAACCACCTTCGTTGCCACTGGCGGTGTTGCGCCAGACGTGAGCGGCAAAGCGGGAGCCAGCCTGACCGATTTCGCGCCCCACGGTGCGGATCAAATCTGCGTCCAGTCCGGTGATTTCAGCGACGGCTTCCGGGTTGGCGTCGGCGTACTGCTTTTTCAGCTCTACAATGAAGCGATCGAAGTCGCCTTGGATGCCTCGTACTGAAAGCCAGGTCTGCCAGTTCACCCAGTTCTCCAGGAAGGCCCGGTCAAACAGTCCTTCTGCCAACACCACATGGACAAAGCCCAACAGCATCATGGCTTCCGTGCCCGGCCGCGGTGCAACCCAGTAGTCGGACATGGAGGCGGTGTTGGATAGACGGATGTCTACAGTGGCAATCTTGGCGCCATTGCTCTTGGCATCCATGATGCGCTGTGCATGGGGATTGAAGTAGTGGCCGGTTTCCAGATGGGCGCTGATCAGCAGGATGAATTTGGCGTTTTCATAGTCCGGTGAAGGACGATCGTGGCCTGACCAGAGGGCGTAACCCAGGCGGGCGGCGGCGGAGCAGACATTGGTGTGGGAGTTGTGTCCGTCCACACCCCAGGACTGCAAAACCCGGTCCATGTAGCCGTCAGCGCCTGGGCGCCCAACGTGGTACATGATCTCGGTCTTGCGGTCTTCCTGGATGGCCTTGCGCATGCGGGCAGCGATGCTGTCCAGCACCTCATCCCAGGAAGTGCGCTCGAACTTGCCGCTGCCCCGTGGTCCTACCCGCTTCATTGGGTAGAGGATGCGCTCCGGGTCGTTTACCTGGTTGATGGTGGCAGGACCCTTGGCACAGTTGCGGCCACGGGAACCGGGGTGGTGGGGATTGCCTTCCAGCTTGCGGATGGCGCTGGTTTCCTTGTCCACGAAGGCCACCAGGCCACAGGCCGCTTCACAGTTGAAACAGGTGGTGGGCACCAGGGAGTAGGCTTTGGTTACCTTGCGCGGCCAGGCCCTGGCATCGTACTCCTCCCAGTGATCCCATTGATCGGGAGGAGGAAAGGACTGTAGGGGGGTGACGCGCATACCTTCGGTCTTGCTCATCGTTTGCTAGGGGAAAGACTAGGAGAGAGGGGGAAGCTGGCCTGCCCGCACATAGGCTTGTTCGTAGAAGAAAATGCCCAGGCAGCAGACAGCGCAAAGCAGGCCGGCGCTGACCGGTGACAGGACTTGCAACTGCAACAGCACTGGCGCCAGGATGGCAGTGATGCTGCTCAGGGTGAGTCCCAGGCCGAAGGCGCCAAGCTTGCTGTCCTTGTAGATCTTGATGCGGGGCAACAAGGATGCGGCCAGTTTGGCATTGCTGGTGGGGTGGCTGCCGTAGGCTTCCTTAAGGGCGAAGACCAGATGCAGCATGGCACCGCCCAGCATCAGCCAGCACAGGCTTTGCATGGCGGGGAAGAAGGGCAGCAACACCGCTGCTCCCAGCATGATTGCCTGGGCAATGAGGTGTAGCAGCAGAACCGGGCGGTTCTGCCACAGGTCCCGGCCCTCGCATTGGTAGAACAGGAAGGCAGTGTAGCCGGCGGCGGCCAGGGCCAGGGGGATGCCCACGTAGCGCAGGGTATCTGCGGTGGATGCGGACCATTCCAGGTACTGGGCCAGCAGAGAAAGGAAGGCCACCCCGCCAAAGGCGGTGAGGCCCCAGGAGCCCTTCACCAACCAGGATTTGGTATTGGGGCGCAGTAGCATGCGGAAGAACTTGCTGGGCCGCTTCAGGTCTGCCAGCAACAGCAACAGGGTAATGGCCAGGAAGACCAGGCCAATGATTTCCGGCGCCAGGTTGTTCTGGGTAGTGGCAGCTCCTACCAGGGGCGCCAGCAGGATGGCGCCGGCGCTCAGGCCTTTGGTCAGCAAGTAGAGCGAAACCTTCCAGCCCCAGTGCACCTTGTGGTTCACATCCAGCACGGTGGTGGCATCGGGCACCAAGGGGATGTCCGCTGGATAATCCGGCGCGGGCTGTCGCCGCTCACTCCAGATGTAGGTGGAGGGTTCCTTGGCGGAGCCCGGGTTCAGCGACACGTCATCGGCGCCCAGGTACCACACATTTGGGTTGGTGTTCTGTTCCGGCCGGCGCACCTTGGCGTCGGGTTGACTCTTGGCCTGGGCAATGCGACTGTTGGGATCGTCATAGTCGCCAGAGATGATGGCCTGTTCCGGGCACACCACAACGCAGGCTGGTTCCAGACCCTGATCCACCCGGTGTGCGCAGTAGTGACACTTCTCTGCACCGCCGGTGGCTTCATTCAGGTGCAGGGCATCATAGGGGCAGGCCTGCATGCAGGCCTTGCAACCAATGCAGACGTCCTTGTCCAGATCGACGATGCCATCGTCTCGTTTGTTGAGCGCGGTGACCGGGCAGATGGTGACGCAAGGTGCATTGGTGCAGTGATTGCAACGCAACACTGCAAAGTGTCGGGAGACGGTGGGAAAGGTGCCAACTTCGGTGTACTTGACCCAGGTGCGAAAGTCGCCGACTGGGACGTCGTTTTCCGATTTGCAGGCCACGGTGCATGCATGACAACCGATGCAGCGGTGTTGATCGATGACGAAGCCGTAGGGCATGGTCTATAGGCTTTGGGAGAGAGAAGGGCAGAGAGAGAAGGCCTGTTAGCTTGGCGTTTGAGCCGGCAGATGTCGAGACTGATTCAACGGCCTGCCATGATCTCGTCCAGGCTGCGCTGGGTGACGGCGTGGTAGCGGCTGCGGGCCTGTTGGTAGATGGCATCTGCCTGCTTCCGCCCCTCCTCGCTCTTGCACAGCTCCTCATACAGGGGCTTGACGAATTTGCGCCGACCCACCCTTAGTAAGAAGGCTTCCAGTCTCGGGAAGGCCGGCTGGTAGCGCTGCTGGATGCAGATCAGCAACCAGGCCATGAGGATTTCGCTGTTTTGGCTCTTGGAGAAGGCAAAGTCCCGATCCAGGTCCTGCATCCTCTGCGTACCCAGCTCCTTGGGCAGGCCATCCAGAAAATGCAGCCATTGTTGGGTGACGAAGGCCTCGGCTGCCTGGTCATCCGCCTTGCCGGCCAACCAGGACAGGCGGTAGGCATCGACCTGGGCCATGAGTTGGCTCTCTGGCTGGGGTAGATCATCCGGCAGGCCGGCCTGGGTAACCCAAAGGGAAACATCCACCTGGGCGGCTTTTTCTGGCTCTGCCGCCAACAAATTGTCCTGTAGATACTGCAGGAACTGGGCGGTGGTGATGCTCTGGAAAGCGTGTGCTTCAAAATAGCCCAGCAAGAAGGGTGCAACCCGGCACATGGGTGACACTTTTGTACGGGCACATGGGTAACACTTTCTGGGGGAGGCAGGATTGCGACCCACAATGCTCATTTTCAGGGATTCAGGGGCTAGAGCATGGGGGGAGCCTCTTGAGCCAGGGAAATGAGGATTTCGGCAAGCGACCCCCCATATTCGCTACTCAGTATATGGGCCCTCCCCCCTACTCGCTGATTTTTGGCAGGGGGATCACGACCCTGGACCGCTCATGCAGCACTCCCAGCTGCATGCAGCCGAGATGGACAATCCATACGTCGTCATCCACATGTTCCAGGCCGATGCTCTCGCCTACCAGTGCATCCCCTATAAAGACATAGCCTCCAGCCCATTTCATGGTGCCATCCTTTCGCACTTGTCGGACAGCAAAGTCATCTGAGTATTCATGCTGCGGCAGCCTTGAAGGCATAGTCCTCCGCGAAGGCGCGTAGACTTCGGCTGGCACTTGCATGTCTAGAGCTTCATGCGGGCGCTCTTCATTGTAGATGGATTGAAATCGTGAAAATGCAGCCTGCTGGGTTCGAATTGTTTTGTAAGGAGGGTTGGCAGTCTCTGCCTTCAAGGTTTCATGAAATCGCTCGTGACGACCATTCTGATCTGGTCTACCTGGCTCAATAAACATTGGTCGAATTCCAAGCCGTATCATCCAAACTCCTAAGCGAGAAATCCCGCCAATGCCCCTCGACCCAAACGGAGACCCGTTATCGCTAAGCATGTAGAGAGGTAGGCCATACTGCCTAAATGCACCTGCCAAGCAGCGGCGCACGTCCAACAGCTTCGGCGAGACCAATGCACGGCACTCCAGCGACAGGCGGCTAAAGGCATCATTCACCGTCAGTGGATCACAGCGAGTGCCATCTCCGACACAAAACCAGCCCTTGTAGTCTATGGACCAAACGTCATTGGGTGCTTGTGGTTGAATCAACGACAATGTACTGGGCTGCCGCCGCAAACGTCGGGGACGAGACATGACGACACCCGCCCGTTTCAACACAGCATGCACTGTGCTCCTTGCCGGCAAAACTTCTTCCGGGTGCTCTCGTGCCAGTACAGCTCGGATCTTTTTGGATCCCCAAGTTGGGTAGTGTTTTCGTACCCGCAAAATCGCCGCCTCCACTCTTGGTGGGGCTTGATTGGGATGCCGCTTTGGCGCTCTGGATCTGTCCCGTAGACCTTCAGGTCCTTCATCACGATATCGAGCCAGGATCTTGTAGCCAGTTTTCCGGCTAACCCCAAACCGCTCGCACAGTTCTGTCATCGACAGGCGGCCATCTTGGTGGGCCGCCACAAACTTCAAACGCTCATTCACAGGGTCTGTCTCGCACCAGGTCATCCGGCACAAGAGACCCCAGCGCCACCCCAAGGCCACGCCAAAGTGTTACCCATGTGCCCGGACTGATTTGTTACCTATGTAACCGGTCCGGACCAAGGGAAGGCGTATGCGCTCCGCCGGATGGGGCTTATGCGCTCCGCCGGATAAGTAGTGCACGAACACAGTGATTGAGGGTTTGCATAGTCGGGAATAACATCCGAGCTGGTCTCTACATTTCCATTTCCAAGCTAAGTAGGAGCTTACTATGCATCTCGTCTCTGTGTTCGTCCCCCTCCTTTTGGTCGTCCCTCTGCTTCCCGCTCAAAGCACGATCTTTACCATCAACGGCGGTGCAGCCGGTGATTCCGTTGGCGTTTCGGCAAGTGGTGCTGGTGACGTTGACGGCGATGGTGTCAATGACTTCATTGTTGGCACACCCTTCGATGACAACAATGGCTCCAACTCCGGCAGTGCCCAAGTGTATTCCGGCCAGCTTGGCACCATTCTCTATTCCTTTGACGGTGACTCTGCCGGCGATCTGTTTGGCGCCGCCGTTAGTGGCGCCGGTGATGTGGACGCCGATGGCTATGCCGACTTGATAGTCGGCGCCCAGTTGGATGATAACAATGGCGCCAACTCTGGCAGTGCCCGAGTGTTTTCCGGCAAGGATGGCAGCGTCCTTTATACTTTTGATGGCGATTCCGCCGGCGATCAGCTTGGTGCTTCTGTCAGCAGCGCTGGCAAAGTGAATGTAGACGCCAATAACGATCTGATTGTCGGTGCGCCGGGTGATGACAACAACGGCTCAAACTCCGGCAGCGCCCGGGTATTTTCCGGGGTTGATGGCAGTATCCTCTACACCTTTGATGGTGACTCCGCCGGCGACCAATTTGGCTTTTCCGTAAGTGGCGCCGGCAAGGTCAACGCCGGTCCCGAACGTGATTGTATTGTTGGGGCGCCGGGTGATGACAACAATGGCTCCGGCTCGGGCAGTGCCCGGGTGTTCTCCGGGGTTGATGGCAGCATTATCTATACTTTTGATGGGGATTCCCCTGGCGATGCCTTTGGCGGAGCCGTTTCTTCCGCTGCGAACATTGACGGCGATGCCTTTGTCGATCTTGTTGTTGGTGCCTACTTGGATGACAACGGCTCTGCTGGCTCTGGCAGTGTCCGGGTGTTCGCTGGCATTGATGGCAGCGTTCTCTACACCTTCAATGGCGATGCGGAGAGTGACGGCATGGGTTGGTCCGTGAAAAGTGCCGGCGATGTGAATGCCGATGGCCGCACTGACATTATTGCTGGGGCCTGGCGTGTTGACACTCCTGCTCTGGAAGCTGGCAGTGCCCGGGTGTATTCCGGCTTGGATGGAAGCATCATTTTCACCGTGGAAGGTGAAGACGAAGGCGATTCCATGGGTTGGTCCGTGAGTGGCATGGGCGATATCAACGGCGATGGCAATGCTGATCTCCTTGTTGGACTTCGGGGTGATGACCCCAACGGCGATGGCTCAGGCAGCGTTCGTGTGGTGTCCGGCGATGCTCTGACCTTCACCTCCGATGTTTCCACCGTATCCCTGGCCAGTGGCGGGACCCAAAATCTCTTCCTGGACGCTGGTGTGGCCCACGCAGACGCGGCCTATGCTGTGTTGGAATCTTTGGGCACTTCACCAGGTTTCGTTTTCGGCGTGGATACCATTCCATTGAATCCTGACGTCTGGTTCTGGGTGACGGTGAGTAACATCTCCAATCCCGGTGGCTTTACCAACCCCTACGAGAACCCCTTTGTTGACTACAGTGGTTTCCTGGATGCGGGAGGCAGCGCGGTTGCCTCCTTTACCCTGCACGACTCCGGCGTGCGCCACCCGGATCTGAATGATCCTGCCTTGATTGGCATCACCTTCTGGAAGGCCTATGTGGTGCATCACCTGGTCTTTGGCATTGAGCACATCAGCAACGTGCTGCCGATGACCATTACCCCATAGACAGCTTCCCTGTTTGTGATAGGCAAGGGCTGGCTGCGGCAACGTAGTCAGCCCTTGTTGTATTCGGGTAGAGTGCTGCCTCTCACCACGGATACGCACCTTATGTCCGTGAGCACTGCCAGTGTGCAAAAGCTGAGCCTGGATGCGGGCGTGGCCAATGCAGGCAAGAACTACTGGCTGTTCACCGGCTTTGCCGCCTCTGGCGATACCCCCGGTGTCACCATGGCTCCTGGCGTGGTGATCCCCTTGAACCAGCCGGATCCATTGACCAGCTTTTTCATTGGTCTCACCCAGCTGGGTGGTGGCGCTCCCACCTTTGTGGGCTGGAAGAGCACCTTGGATGGCGCAGGCAAGACTTCGCCTTCGCTGAATACCTTTGGCCCAACGCCTGCGCCTCTTGGCATCACCCTGCACCATGCTGCCCTGGTTTACACTAGCAATGGCTGTGGCGCAGGTTGTGACACCTTCCAGTTGGGAACCAACTGGGTGCCGATGACGACGACGCCGTAGGGCGTATTGGCAGGTAAAAACAAACCGAGGCACTGCTTCGGCTAACGCAAGGATCAGGGTTCCGCAATGGAGCCCTGGTCCTTGTCTCATTTGCGGGTATGCCCCAATCCGCGACCTGTAAGCCAAGCACTTCCACGCGGTTACGCTAGCGTGTCGGATCCCCGGTGCGGACTGGGGCCGGCACAATACCTCACAGGGTAATAGTACGTTCCTGACCCGAACCCGCCCCCAGTTCTGATTAATCTCAATTGGGTGAGTAAAATCCGGAGCTTCATATCTCTTAAGGATCTATGGGCTACTCCAGCAATCAGGTCGACAAGATGTTCCTCTCCTACCAGGGGTCAGGTGCCCCGGAAGATCTTGCCCCGGTTTTTGATGCGACGGCCGCCAAGCTCATGCAGCTGGCGAATCATCTGACCCCGGACCTGCACGAAGCCAGTGACCTGTTGCAAGCCACCTTCCTGGTGGCGATTCAGCGCCGTGCTGATTACAAGGCCACTGGGCGCGTTTCCTCCTGGCTTTCTGGGATCATGGTGAACGAGGTCCGGGCCCGGCGACGTGCTTCCAGCTATAGAAAGGGAGTGGGGAGCATAGATGGTTTAGATGGTGTAGATGCCGCCGATGGTATTACCGATCTGCGGCAGGAAACTCCACTCCAGGCTTTGGAGGGAAAGGAACTCTCGAAGGCGGTGACAGACGCCATTGCCAGGATGCCTGAGCAGTACCAGCCGGTGTTGCTTTTGTCCCTCCGCCAGGGTTGGTCGGCGGATAACATTGCCTTGAACCTGAGCCGCTCGCCGGCAACGGTGCGAACTCAGTTGTCCCGTGGTTTGGAAAAACTGCGCATGGCCCTGCCCGCTGGGTTGATTGCCGGAACCGTAGTGTTGACTACACCGGTATATGGGATCGCTGCCACCCGCGAAGCTGTGCTAACCAAGGCCACTGCCGTTGCCGCCAAAGCCGCCTCGACTTCGGCTGCTCTCACCAAACTAACCCTGTGGACCGCTGCCGGAACCCTGACTGCAGCCGCCCTGGCGGTGTCCTTGATGGCACCGGATAAAGAGCAATTGACCTTTGATGAACTTTCCCCAGAAGCTACGGCGCAAGTCGTGGCTCAGAAGGGATTCGTGGATTCTTCTGCGACCGCCACTTCGGCACTGCAAGCGGATCCTTTCTTCCCGTCATCACGTGTTTTGATGGCGTTTCCTTCCCTCGTTACAGATGCACAAAGGAGTGCTATTACCATGACTGAAAATATGAATTCCCATTCCTCCCTCGCCCAGAACCTGGGCATCCCAAGCATTCTGCTGGGGGCCATGACCCTGCTGCCGGTCCTGGGCCAGAGCCAGAGCGTGATCTATTACCACGCAGGCGAGAACGCCGGTGACTACATGGGTAGATCCGTGAGCGGCGCCGGCGATGTGAACGCTGATGGCTACGACGACATCGTGTCCGGTGCATATGGCTGGGATCTAGATGCTGTCACTACCTTCAGTGGCCGCGCCTACGTTTATTCCGGCAAGGACGGCGCGACGCTGTGGACCTTCGAAGGCGAGGCCAAGTCTGACCTCCTGGGTTACTCGGTGAGTGGAGCCGGCGATGTGAACGCTGATGGCTACGCTGACATCGTCACCGGTGCGTATCTTTATGATCCGGACCCCGACGGCACGCCGGGCAACGGCGACGAACTCTCGGCTGCTGGCCGTGTGTATCTGTATTCCGGCAAGGACGGCAGCTTGATTCGGACTCATAATGGCGAGAACGCTGGTGACAACCTGGGTTGGGAGCTGAGCGATGCCGGCGATGTGAACGCTGATGGCTACGCCGACATCGTCGTCGGCGCCCATAACTGGGATGCTGATCTTTTTGGTCCCGATGGCACCGCCAGCACCGGTGATGAGGTCAAGAGCAATGGCCGCATCTATGTCTTCTCCGGCTTTGATGGTTCTACGCTGTGGACCTTCGACGGCGAGAATGTCAGTGACAACGTGGGCCATGCCGTGAGTAGCGCCGGCGATTTGAACTCGGATGGTCACGATGACTTCATGACCGGCGCCACGGGTTGGGACTTTGATGCTGGCGCTGGTGTGACGAGCAATGGCCGTGTCTATGTGATCTCCGGCAAGAGTGGTAGCCCGCTCTTCACTGTCGAAGGCGAGAGCAAGGGTGACGGCATGGGCTATAATCTGAGCGCTGCTGGCGATATGAACGCTGATGGCGCCCTCGACATTGTCGCCGGTGCATACAAATGGGATGAAGATCTCTTGGGCCCAGACGGCACTGCCAGCACTGGCGACGAGGTCAAAGACAATGGCCAGGTCTACGTGATCTCCGGCACCCCGTTGTCCCTGACGGCGGACAAGCATGAGCTTTCCTTGGGCGTGGCCAACTCCCAGACGATGACCATCCATGCGGGTGTGGCCAATGCTGGTATGAACTACTGGCTGTTCACTGGCTTTGCTGCTTCTGGCGACACCCCCGGTGTGACTATGGCTCCTGGGGTGGTGATCCCCCTGAACCAGCCTGATCCTTTGACCAGCTTTTTCATTGGTCTCACCCAGCTGGGTGGTGGCGCTCCCACCTTTGCCGGTTGGAAGAGCTCCTTGGATGGCGCGGGCAAGGCGACGCCTTCGCTGAACACCTTCGGCCCAACGCCTGCACCTCTAGGCGTCACCCTGCACCATGCTGCTCTGGTCTATACCAGCAACGGTTGTGGCGTTGGTTGTGACACCTTCCAACTGGCCACCAACTGGGTGCCGATGACGACAACTCCTTAACGGAAAGCAATAACAAACCGAGGCACTGCTTCGGCGAACGCAAGGATCAGGGTTCCAGCATTTGGGGCTCTGGTCCTTGTGCCATTCAAGGCCTTCCCCGCAAGCAATCCAAGCTGTGCCAACTGCTTCTCCCCGCAAATGGGAGATATCCTGGGAAAGTTGGTTACGAGATCCCTCAACCAGGCTTTAGGGATTTGGGTTTCTCGGGAGTAGGCAGCTTCCCGTTCTTTCCAGAAGGAGTACTGCAATGAAGGTCCTGGTCCGATTGCTCTTTGTCCACTTTGTCATCCTGGTGGAGTCGCTGGTCGGGCAGAGTGTCCTCTATACCTTTCATGGTGGCCATCCTGTTGGGCGATTGGGTCGGTCCGTAAGTGATGCTGGGGATGTCAACGGTGATGGCTACGCTGACATCATAGTTGGTGGCCTGGGGATGACTGAGAGTGTGCGCGTATTCTCAGGTCTCTCGGGAAGCACTCTCTATGCTTTTGATGGCGATCCTGCGTATTATGACTTTGACCGATCTGTAAGTGGCGCTGGTGATGTGAATGGGGACGGTTACCCAGACCTTGTAGTGGGGGTGGCAGGCCAGCGAATATTTCAAAACCTACTCGGTAACGCCAAGGTGTATTCTGGCCTGGATGGTGCGGTGCTTTACTCCATAGATGGTGATCCCCCCGCACCTGCGGCGCCGGATGATTTTTTTGGCTGGTCGGTCAGTGGTGCTGGTGACGTCGATGGCGATGGCTACGCCGATTTCATTGTCGGAGCCTTTCGTGATGACAACAACGGTGGCAACTCAGGCAGTGCCCGTGTGTTCTCCGGGGTGAATGGTACGGCTCTCTACACATTTAACGGTGATTCACCTTTCGACCAGTTTGGCTACTCGGTGAGTGATGCTGGCGATGTGAATGGCGACGGTTATGCGGACCTGATTGTCGGCGCTTCCAATGATGACAATACCGGCAATGACTCAGGCAGTGCCCGTGTCTTTTCCGGAGTGAACGGTGTCATTCTATATTCCCATGACGGAGATTCGGCGGGCGATTTTTTTGGTCGTTCTGTAAGCAGCGCAGGCGATGTGAATGGCGATGGCAATGCCGACTTTATTGTCGGTGCACCACGTGATGACAACGAAGGTCGATTTACGGGAAGTGCCTCCGTGTTTTCCGGAGTCAATGGAACCGCCCTCCATATCTTCGATGGTGTTTCCAGCGATAGTTCTGTCGTTTTTGCCCAGGGATTGGGTGGTTCTGTGAGCGGTGCCGGTGATGTGAACGGCGATGGATATCCAGACCTCATAGTTGGTGCTCCTGGATCCAATATCAATGTCCTCGGCTCCGTCAGTACGCATGTATTTTCAGGTGAGGATGGCGGTCTCCTGTCCAGTTTTTCCGGTGATTCTCCTTATGAACAGTTTGGTTTTTCCGTTAGCGGTGCCGGAGATGTGAACGGTGATGGCCTTGCGGACCTGATTGTTGGAGCGCCAGGTTTGTCACTTACAGGACCTGGGTTTACCGAATCCAAAATTGGCATTGGTTTTGCACGAGTGATTTCCGGGGCCACTCTTTCGCTCACATCTGATGTTCACAATCTATCTCTTGATGATGGCGGTACTCAAACTCTCTCTCTCGCCGCCGGTAGCAACAACGCGAATCGCAACTACCTCATGCTGGGCTCTCTGGGCAGCGCTCCAGGTTTTGACTTTGGCCGTTTGCATATTCCCCTGAATCCTGACATCTGGTTCTTGGTGACGATCCTCCATGGCATTGTTCCTGAGTTCGACTCCAGGCCCTTCGCCAACCCATTCGGCAACTTCAATGGTCGGCTGGACAGCGAGGGAATGGCCACTGCGACCTTCACCCTGCATGAGGAATCCCTGCGTAACCCTGGACTCAATGATCCGGCCCTCGTTGGCACCAGCTTCTGGTATGCCTATGTGGTACGGCGGGGCTTCTTCGGTATCAAGATGGTCAGCAATGCGGTGCCGGTGACCATCGTGCCATGAGATTCACTCGAATCATTTCGAAGTATTGCCTGCAATTCGCAAAGGTCTTTTCCTGCTTCGCTGAGAGGCCATCATGAAAGTAGTCCTTGTCTGTCTCTTCCTGATTTTTCTATCCCATTTAGGTTCCACCCAGAGTCATCTCTACACTTTTGAGGGCGATTCCGCTGGCGACGGATTTGGCGGATCTGTTAGTGGTGCCGGGGATGTTAACGGCGATGGCTACGCCGACCTCATTGTCGGGGCTGCAGGTGACGACAACAACGGCGACTTTTCCGGCAGTGCACGAGTGTTCTGTGGCTTGAAGGGCAGCATTCTCTACACCTTTGAGGGCAATTTCGCTGGCGATCAATTCGGCATCACCGTGAGTAGCGCAGGGGATGTAAATGGGGATGGCTACGCCGACCTCATTGTCGGGGCTTTGAATGATGACAACAACGGCATGGACTCCGGCAGTGCGCGAGTGTTCTCTGGCTTGAATGGCAGTATCCTCTATACCTTTGACGGCGATTCCTCTGGCGATCAATTCGGCCGATTCGTGAGCGGAGCCGGAGATGTTAACGGCGATGGCTACGCCGACCTCATTGTCGGGGCTGCGAGTGACGATAACAACGGCGACTTTTCCGGCAGTGCACGAGTGTTCTCTGGCTTGAATGGCAGCATGCTCTACACCTTTTCCGGCAAGTCCTCTTTCGGTTTCTTTGGCACCTCCGTAAGCGGGGCCGGGGATACAAACGGTGATGGCTATGCTGACTTCATCGTCGGGGCCCGCAACGAAGGCGTCTTCGGCATGAATTCCGGCAGCGCACGTGTGTTTTCAGGCTCTATCCTTTCCCTTACCTCGGATATCCACACTCTGTCCCTGGCCGATGGCGGATCGCAGTCCCTTTCCTTGGCCGCCGGAAGCGAACACGCAGACCGTCGATACATCATGCTGGGATCTCTGGGCACAAATCCTGGATTTGACTTTGGCCGTTTTCATATTTCGTTGAATCCTGACATCTGGTTCTTGGTGACGATCCTTTATGGCAGTGTTCCTGGGTTTAACTCCGGGACATTCGCCAATCCCTTTGGCAACTTCAATGGTCGGCTGGACAGCGAGGGAATGGCCACTGCGTCCTTCACCCTGCACGAGGAATCCCTGCGTTACCCTGGACTCAATGATCCTGCCCTCATTGGCACCACCTTCTGGTATGCCTATGTAGTGCGGAGAGGGTTCTTCGGTATCAAGATGGTGAGCAATGCGGTGCCGGTGACCATCGTGCCCTAGCCTGGACTATTCATGAATAGGTAAACCGCGGACTGTGGATCATTCGTACTAAGTGGTAACTACACGCTACTTGGAACAAACGACACCACAATCCGCATGGCCAAGCCTACTCAACAGTCTGTTATTCTTCCAGACATCGCCAAGAAGTCCGTCGTCCCCATCTTTGACGCAGAAGGACAAAGCTCCGATGGCGGTGCAATCCTGCTTGGCCAGCTCGATCAGCAACTCGGCCTGACCAGCGGACTTGCAGCTCAATTTTGCGATCGACGCAATCCGGGCCGCACAACACACGACTTTTTGACGATTCTCCGGCAACGTGTGTTTTCCATCGCCATGGGCTACAGCGATGGCAACGACGCAGCCAAAATGGCAAATGACCCGATCCTGAAAATGATCAGCGGCATGGATGCACTTGGCGAAGATCAGCTGGCATCGCAACCGACGTTATCCCGGTTTGAAAACATGCCCACGGCAAAAGAGGCTGTACAAGCCACACGTTGGCTGGAGAAGAAAGCTATTGGTCTGCTCAAGAAGCGTCATCGGCGACCAAAGCGCATCACCATCGACTTTGATTCCACTGACGATCCCACCCATGGTCAGCAAGCATTCAGCTTTTTCAATGGCTACTACGACACCTGGTGTTTCCATCCTCTCCTTGGCTTTTTGTCAGTGGATGGTCATCCAGATCAATTTCTCTTCTCCGCTCGGCTTCGACCAGGGAACTCAACGGCAAACCGAGGATGCATTCCATTGTTGCAGCGGACGGTCGCCGAGCTCAGGTACCGATTCCCGAAAGCAAAGATTCGTGTACGGTTAGATGGCGGCTTTGCAAACCCAAGGATCATCGCTGCGCTTGAAGATCTAAAAGTCGAGTATGTGGTCGCAATGGCCAGCAACAGCGTCCTCAAAGCGAAAGCCAAGGATTGGATGGCCATGGCCCAGACGCTCTCTGCTCGCCAAAACGAATCCATCCAACTCTTTGGAGAGGCTGCTTACCGTGCAAAGTCATGGAATCGCGAGCGGAGGGTCATCCTCAAAGCTGAGGTGCTGCAGTATGAAGGAAGAAGTGCAAAGTCGAATCCTCGATTTGTGATCACCAATCTTCGGCACACACCGGAAAACGTGTACAAGATCTATCGTGGTCGAGGTGATTCCGAGAACCGCATCAAAGAACTACTGCATGATCTCGACATTGATCGCACAAGCTGCTCAAGCTACATCGCCAATCAATTCCGAGTATTGATGACGGCTACGGCGTATCTGCTCTACCAGGAGCTGCGCTGGCGCCTTCGTCGGACTGATGCAGGCCGCACCCAGGTAGGGCGATTTCGGGAAATGTTGATCAAGGTCGCAGCTCGCGTACAAGAATCAGTGCGTCGGGTAGTGGTCCATCTGCCGAAATGTTATCCATGGGTAGAATTGTGGGAGCGTGCAGCATGTGCTGTCAGTGCTCGCGGTAGACCAAAGACGGCGTAGCGCCGAATGGAATCCAACTGCATCGCATCTACTGCGCCACGGGACTGTACGGAGGTGGCCATTCCGGCGATATTTCAGGCCCATGGACCTTTGCCAACGCTCACTTCAGAGTGTCGAAAGCAAATCCCCTTGATTCTTCACCATGCCGGCCAGCAAGGACCAAAAAATCGCGATCAACAGCACACTCGTGAATAGTCCGGGCTAGGAGGGAACAAGATCTTTCTGCCCGAGCCGCTCCCCGCCAAGCGGGAAGGAAAATGGTACCCCCTCAGGGATTCGAACCCCGGACCCACGGATTAAGAATCCGTTGCTCTAACCAACTGAGCTAAGGAGGCCAATCAGGCTAAACATGCCCAGCAAGCGTTTACCGCCAGCCAAGCGCTGGGAAAGTTAGCGCCGCTGCGCTGGCGGTGCAAGGGATCTTAGAAGGCATTCTTCGGCCCATTCTTGACCGCTGCAGGTGGAATCCCAGGAGGGCGATTGACCGGGCAGCAGGAGCCCGGCAAGATACCGCGCTCCCTGGGTGCCAACCTGGGGAGAAGTGTATGGTGGCTGTAGTTCAGTTGGTTAGAACGCCAGTCTGTGGCACTGGAGGTCGGCGGTTCAAATCCGCTCAGTCACCCCATTCCTGGCCCTTTCGGTTGCCAAGCAAGCGGAAGGGTCGGTTTATGTACGGCTCTCAGCTTGCCGAAGGCTTCCACTGTCTTGTTGCGTGGCGGCACAGCTTGCTGCAAGGTGGATGGCATGAGTCCTGTAGACCAGCCGCCTGAGCCCGGCCAGATCCCAGCACAGCGTCAGCCCACCGAAAGGCTGGACCAGCGCGTTGTGGTCTACTGGTATTTCCGCGGTTTGACCAACCTCATCGTGCCCTGCGGCCTGCTGCTGGTGGGGGTGTTTGTGGCGAATTATCAGTGGAGTGAAAAATCCCCGGGTTTGTTCAACTTGTCCTGGGCCCTGGCGGCAGCCCTGGCCGGCTTCCTCATTGCTGTTGCCCTCATTTCCCCGGCCCTGGCCTACAAGTTCTGGCGCTTCAGCGTGGACGACGAAATGATGCTCACCCGCCACGGCATCCTGTTCATCGAGGAGAAGTTCATCCCTATCTCCCGCCTGCAGCATGTGGATCTGTATCGCGGGCCGGTGGAGCGCATGTTTGGCCTGGCCACCCTGGTGGTGTTCACCGCCGGCACCGAAGGAGCGCACTTCAGTCTGCCTGGCCTGGCGGTAGGCCGAGCCCAGCAACTGCGGGATCAGATCCTGGCCGCCCGAGGCGACGATGTCATCTGAGGCGCCAGCTCCTCTGGAGCCGCTAGAACAGCAGCCACCGTCGCAGATCCTGGCCCATGGGCATTTGCATCCGGGCATCCTGTTCCTGCGCTTTGTGGATGCCCTGCGCCAGATCCTGGTGCCGATGATCTTTGCCTACCTGGTTGGGGAAGGAGGGATTCAGGTCTTCATCCTGGTGGCGGCGCTGGGCATGTTCTGCCTGAACATGCTCTACTCCCTGGTGCGCTTCATGACCTATCGCTACGTGCTCACCACTGATGAGTTGGTGACCACCTGGGGCATCCTGCATCGCCAGGAGCGACGCATCCCGGTGAATCGGATCCAGGACCTGAGTTTTGAGCAGACCCTGGTGCGTCGCATGGTTGGTCTGGTGGTGGTGACGGTGGAGACTGCCGCCGGTGAAGGGGCGGAGGCGCGCATGGATTCCCTGGGGCGGGCCGATGCGGCGCGGCTGCGCCAGGCACTGCAGTGGGTGCGACAAGCTGAACCACTTGCCACCGAACCAGGTACCGAGCCCGGTGCCGAGCCGACCCAGGCCTTTGCAGAACCGGAGGAGGTTGTGCACTTCCGCGCCAGCGCCAAGGATCTCATGCTGCGCGGTCTCACCGACAACCGTCTAGGCGCCATTGTTGTTGCCACTGCCCTGGTGCTGGAGACTGCCGATCAGTTTGGCATGGGCAACGACCTGGGCGGCCAGGCGGAGCAGTGGTTGGGGCAGTTCAACAATTTCGTGCATGGCCTGCTGCCCTGGGACGAGGGTTTGATCTGGGCATTGCTGGCGCTGGTGGGCGTTATGGTAGTTTTGGTGGCCGGTTGGATTGCATCCATATCGGCCAGCTTCTTGATGTTCCATGACTTCAAGCTGGTGCAGCGGGGTGCGATATTCCAGCGCCGCTACGGGCTTTTGACCACCCGGGTGCGTTCCCTGCCACAGCGCAAGATCCAACGGGTGCTGTTGCAGCAGAACTGGTTGCGGCGCCTGCTGAAGTTGGTGGTGGTGCGGGCGGACTCCGCCGGTTCCGGTGCCAACCAGCGCGAAGAGGTGAAGGGTGGCTTGGACATCGTCGCTCCCCTGTGCAAGTTGTTCACCGGGCGTTCCCTGGTGAGAGTGCTGTTTCCTGGCATGCAGGCGGAAGGGATTACCTGGCAGCGGGTTTCCCAACGCATCGTCATGCGCATGTTTGCCCAGGGCCTGCTGCTGACCGCCTTGGGGCTATCCCTGGGTCTGGTCTACCTGGGCAACTATGCCTGGGGCTTTGTGCTGATGGCACCGGGCACTCTGTTGATGGGAATCCTGGCCTACCAGAACCTGGGTTTTTGTCAGGTGCCCGGACATCTGGCCATGCGTTGGGGTTATCTGGGCCGCTACCGTGCGGTGATTCCCCTGCGCAAGGTGCAGGCGGTGGCCCTGCGGGCCGGCCCCCTGGATCGGCTGTTTGGCCTGGCCAGTGTTTCGGTGTACGTGGCTGGCTGTGGTCCCACAACCCTGCAGCACCTCACCCGTAGCGATGCTCTGCAATTGCAGCAGAACCTGGCGGCGCAGGCGGCGCAGGCCAGATTTGTCTGGTAGGAACACAGCGTCTGGTAGGAACGCAGCGTCTGCTAGGAACACAGTGTTTGGTAAGTGCTAACGCCGCAGGATGCCCAGGATGCGCCTGGTGATATCCGGTAGGGCGCGTTCCAACCTACGCAGGGTCAAGGGGTAGCTGTGCATCGTTGCCTTGGGGAACCGCTGGCGCAGTTCTTCCTGCAGCTTCATCGGTAGGCTGGGTTCTTCTTCCAGGCCCAGGATCAACAGGGGCTCGGCGGAGCTAAGTTGCTTGGCTTGGCTGAACTCATTGGCCTGCAGCTCCGGCAGGCGTCCCATAACCTCCGCGTTGACTTCCAGCATTTCCGCCAGGCTCCGGTGGATGGCTTTGTTGGCCTGCCAGTTGCCAGCCAGGTTCAGGCCGGTGAAGGCCAGGATCAGGGGTACCGGTTTGGGGCTGAGGGTCGCCGCCGCAATGGCCACTGGCCCGCCCAGGCCGATGCCCAGGTAGGTGATGCGTTTACGGTCTACATTGGCCGGAAGAATCAGCGGCGCATATTGACCGGCGGTGGCAGCAGCTCCGCCTTCGCCGTGGGGATTCAGCGCCTGCACCAGCACCACCGGAATGCCCAGGCGGGATGCGGCCTGGGCCAGGGCTCGGCTCAGCAGCATGCGTTGGTTGCCACTGCCAAAGACCAGCAGGGCCGGGCTGTTTGCTTTCACCCGGCGGGGTTGGTGCAGTTCCAGAATGGGATTGTGGCCTGGCTTGTCCTGCTCATCGCCGACAACTTGCCAGCGCCAGATTTCCGACCAGCGGTTGGCCTGCACTCGTTGGCCTCGTAGCTGTTGTCCCTTAGGCAGCTGTGGTACTGCCACCAGTCGTTGGTCTGGGCTGTTATCGTTGGCAACAGAAGAAGGCGCTGCCAGGATCTGCGCCTTGCAGTTCTTTTCTCCCGCCCAAAGAGCCTTCAGGTCATAGCCGTAGAAGTCCAGGTTCTGCGCCCCGGGAAAGGGCAACTTGCGGTCATCCGCCGCCTGGCTGATCCAGAGGAAGCGGTCAGTACTGGCCATCACCGCCTGATGCAGGCAGGGGGCGCTGGGCGGGTACTGCCGCAGCAGGCCCACCATGCCTGGGGCATCCAGCTTGCCATGCTGTTGGCGCAGGTACTGGCTGATGCTGTCATAGAGCTTCCAAGAACTCTTGGCGGATTTGCGCGGGTCGTATTCCTCTCGCTGGGTGGCGGCAGTGTTCTTGCCAACAAAGTGGTTGGCTCGGCGCAGGGCATGGGGGATGGCCTGATGTGGGGCGATGTTTGCAGCCGGATCGCCCAGGGCGGAGACAAAGAACTGCTTCTGCGTGACTTCGATGGCCACTGCCTGGCGCTGGTCGCCGTCGCCCACAATGTAGTTGAAGCCACAGGTGCGGGGACCATCCTTGAACACCTGCACCGCAGCCTCCAGGTTCTTGCATGAGCGCAGGACCTGACGCACTGTGAAGATCATGGGCAGGCCGGCGTAGGTCTCGTCGTCGCTGCTTGAGCCAATCTCGCCGACGCTGATGCCCGCTGCATTCATGCCGGTAACGGCGCCCAGGAAGCCCGCCCAGCTCGGCACTGCCGAGGGGATGCCATCCTTCGGGATGCGCAGCACCAGCAGGGCATGGTTCTGCAGGCGACTTTTTCCTCCCAAGCCAAGGGCGTAATCCAGGCTGCGGCTGTGGTAGAGCTTGCCATCCTTGCTGGCGCTGTTGGCCACCGCGGCACCGCTGCAGTGGAAGCGGGAGGGCATGGCGTGCACCAGTTGCAGGTCCCGCAGGGGGGTCTGGCTGGTCTGCGCCAGGCCTTCCATCTCCTCCTGATAGTGTGCCGGCAGGAAGGCCGCCTGGCTGTCCTGGATGCTGCCCAGTGCCTTACGGTCCAGCCCATGCCTGTCGCACCATTGCAGGGTTTCACGCACCACCTGCGCCACTTCTTCGGCAAGCAACAGCCCTTGCTGTCGGCCCATCTGCATTGCTGTGCCCCGCAGCAGCAGGACCCGCTGCTGGCCACAGCCATAGAGGCTGCCGCCTTCGGCCTCGGCCTGCAGCACCAGGGGCTGGGCTGGGGGCTGGGTTGGCAGCTGTTCTTGGGCCGGTAGGGACCCAGCTAGGAAGCCAGCTAGGATCCCGGCTGGAATCAGGGCATTAAGGAAAAAACCGCGGCAATACTGCATTGTTAGGCTCTGTTGTGGGTTATCGACCGGATCGAGCCTTTGGCTGACCCAGTGAGGCGGCCTATGAGGTTCTAGCACATGGTCCGGCAGCAGAAACCAGCTTGCCGCCTGCTTTTCTGGGTTCTACCATTCCCGACCCGCTTTTTCCCTTACGCCCGACCCTAACACCCATCACCTGGGGCCCCCGAAATCATGACGAACGATTATCCCGTCTCCCCCAAAGCCATCATTGCCAACCCCAACTTTGCCACCCTGCGCAAGCTCATCGCCGAGATGCCCACGGCACAGCATTCCGAGTATGACAACTTCAATGTGGCCACCAAGGTCCTGGCTCGCAGCAAGGTTTCCACCTATGTGGTGGACGACGATGCAAGTCAGCATTCGGATCAGTGCATCTCTACCGCCGATGCCGCCAAGTGGGCGAAGATCCAGGATGACTACATCAAGGATCAAGAGATGATTGTCATCGATGGTTACATCGGCAACGACAAGAGCTTCAAGACTGCGGCCCGCCTGATCATCGAGAAGTCCCACGCCAACATTGCTGCCATGCAAAAGGGCCTCTACTTCGATCCTTCGAAAGAGGAGATGGCCAACTTCAAGCCCACCCTGACGGTGATCTACACCCCCAATCTGGTGGCCAAGGGTTTCCCCAACGATCGTCTGATTACGGCGAACTTGGAGACCGGCATCACCCGGGTGTTCAACTCGGACTACTTTGGCGAGAGCAAGAAGGGCGGCCTGCGCATGTGGAACAAGCTGGTCTACGATCAGGGTGGCCTGTCCCTGCATGCTGGCTGCAAGATCATCCCCGTGGGCAGTGAGAAGAAGTGCATGCTGATCGTCGGCCTGTCCGGCACCGGCAAGACCACCACCACCTTCACTCGGCAGAACGATTCGAGTGCAGTGCAGGATGACTTTGTCGCCCTGATGCCCGGCGGCAAGGTGTATGCCACTGAGAATGGCTGCTTTGCCAAGACCTATGGCCTGGATCCAAACTTTGAGCCTGCCATCTACAAGGCGGTGATCAAGCCGGAAGCCTTCCTGGAGAACGTCTACCAGGATGACAAGGGCAAGGTGGACTTCTTCAACGAGAGCTACACCCAGAACGGTCGTGCTGTGTTCCGCATGGATGCAGTGGATGGCGCTGCCGATGCTAGCGAGATCGAGAAGGCGGACTTCCTGCTGATCCTGAACCGCAACGAGAACATCATTCCCGGCGTGGCGCGCCTGAACAAGGAGCAGGCTGCGGCCTACTTCATGTTGGGTGAGACCAAGGGCACCGCCGCTGGTGGTGCTGAGGAGGCCGGCAAGTTCCTGCGAGTGCCTGGTACCAACCCCTTCTTCCCCCTGCTGCACGCCCAACAGGGCAACCGGCTGCAGGAGTTGCTGGAGACCAGCCCCATGCAGGTGTTCTTGCTGAACACCGGCCGCGTTGGCGGTGGTGACGCTGTTGCTGGCAGCAAGAAAGTGAAGATCCCGCACAGCTCCGCCATCGTCAAGGCCGTTGCTGAAGGCACCGTCCAGTGGGTCAAAGATGAGGACTTTGGCTATGAAGTAGCGCAAAGCCTGCCCGGCATCAGTGACGAGGACATGGACATCCTGCAGCCCCGCAAGCTCTATGAGGCGCAGGATCGCATGGCGGAATACAAGGAGATCGTTGCCCAGATCAAGTCCGACCGTACTGCCTTCATGGCGAAGTGGCCGGGCCTGAAGGCCGACATCGCCGGCGCCGTGCAGTAGAGTATGAACACTCTTCTGGCTAGTTGCTTGGTTTTGGCCGTGGCCTTGTCGGCCACGGCGACCGCGCAGTCCCAGCCGAAGAAACCTGCGACCCCTTCTCCATTGCAAGTGGCAGAGAAGGTGCAGGAGAGCTTCGCCGCCGTTGCCCAGCGGGGCTTTGCCTCGGTGGTGAACATCTCCACCTATCGGCGTGTTGCTGATACGGGCAAGGAAGGGGATGGCAAGCCGGCAGTGCGCAAACCGCAGCCGCCGCAAGAAGAGGGGGACCTGACCCAGCCTGCGCCCCAGGCCGACAACAAGACTGAGGAATGGCGGGTGGCCAGTGAGGAGCTGCAACGCTATCCCGGCTTTCGCCGCTACAAATCCGGTTCTGGCATCCTGCTGGATAAGGAAGGCTACATCCTTTGCTGTCGGCACAGCCTGCTCATGGCGGATGGGCAATTGGCCAAGGTCATCAGCGTGGAGACCAAGGATCGTCGCTTCACCCTGAGCCGGGTGGTGGGCACTGAACCAACCATCAACCTGGCGCTGTTGAAGCTGGAGGTCTACCCGGAGATGCGACCGCCGGAATTCCTGCCGGCGGTGATCGGCAAGAGCGAAGAACTGGTGGTGGGGCATTGGGCCATCGCCATGGGTGATCCTGCAGGCCCGGTGCGCGGTTTCAGTGTTGGCGTCTTCTCCGGGCGGCCGGAACGGCAGTGTTACCAAGGCGACCTCACCGCCACCTACATGCAGGCTGCCTTGTCGGTGCACCCGGAAACTTACGGTGGTCCGCTGCTGAACATCCGCGGCGAAGTCATGGGCATGCTGACGCCCACTGCCGGTGCGGATTTACCGGGGCTCACCTTTGCCCTGCCCATTGATGTAGCCATGGGCATTGCCAAGGCCTTGAAGGTGAAGCAAAGCCACCAGTCACCCTGGCTGGGTTTTTCGATCTTGGAGATGGCCAGACATCGTGCGGACTTGCGCAAGAGCAATCCTGCGGCATTGAAGACCCTGCAGGCGCCGCCCAGTGGCGTCTACATCGATGATGTCTTTGATCCCAGCCCCGCAGCCACCTTGGGTGTGCAGGTGGGGGATTTTCTGGTGGAGCTGGATGGTCACCGCTTGTTGTCGGTGTTGGACTTCCAGAAGTGGTTGTACCTCTCCGGTGTGGGGCGTGAAGTGCAGATGAAGATCGTGCGAGCGGGCAAGACGCTGGAGCTACAAGCGAAGATTGAAGCTCGCCCCAAGAGCATTGTTCCACGTTAGAGGGTCTCTCTAAGGCTGCGACCTGATTTTGTAGAAGTGGGTCTCGCCCGGATTGAGTCGGTCGGCATGCAGACGCAGTTTTCCTTCAATCAGCTCTGCTTCTATGGACTGTTCGGCGAAACCTGTGGTGCTGATGATGCTGACCGAGAGGCTTGTTGCATTCAGCCCGGGGTAATCATTCAGATTCACCAGGGTCTCATAACCCATATCGGATGCGTCATCTACAAACGGGCTTGGGCCAATCCATGGGTTTGAAATCACGAATGCGTAAGTGCCACCATTGGGCTCTCTGTACATCCCATGCGGGAGAAGGGAAAGACCATGGGGAATGCCGGTTTTCTCCGCCGGGCCAAAGCTGGCGCTGATCAGCTCTCCTGGGCCGAACGGGCCCTCTGGAAATTGAGAAAAATCCCCGGGCTGACAGGTGGTGGTTTGCGGAGGCCTTACCAGGGTGCCCTTGTGAAAGTGCAGCAAGCCGTGTTGCCTGAAGAGTTGCGCAAGCTGGGTAAAGTAATAGCGATGGGGTTCTCCCTCGGGATGGACCCACATCCAGGGAGCATTGTCCGCATTGGCCACGTAACTGCCCCAGGAAAAAAGTTGGCCGCGCTGCAAAACCTTGATGGTTTGTAGGAAAGCGCTGTAGCCCATGGTCATCGCAGTGGGGGGGCCTTCTACGCGTAAGTCTCCCATATTGACGTTGGGAAATGCCATGCGAAACATGGGCAGTGTCTGTGCATGGAAACGGTTTGAAATACCGTAGGCCGGCACAAATGGGCTGTTGTGCATTTGATCTACGTACTGGGTGAATACGCCAACGACTCCTTCCGCAGCGATGGTGAATTCCGGGCCCTTGGCTAGGCGTAGCAGGCGCACCTGTTCTTGTTTGCCGGCAAAGATTGCGGTTCGACTGCCAATGGGATGGCCATGGTTTGGATTGAAACAAGACTCTGCGGCCATCCAGAAGTCCAAGTAGACTGCGTTGAGGCCATCGCCGGGTATCGTTTTATCGTCATGAAAAGTGGTGTAGTCACCACGCTCGTACGTCAAGGGTCCAGCAACGGTCAGATAGTCAATCAAGTACGAGTAGGATGCATCGATCAAGGTCGGTAGACCATTGTTCGCGGTGAGCTCCACACCCAGTACGGTGCGCAATGGTATTTCGAGCTGCCAGAAATCATCGAAAGGGCAGAGGAACAGATGGGTGTCTGTTCCGTGATAACTGAACGTGACTTCGTTTCCCGCCTCATCGAGTATGGCAGCGTTCTTGATCTTATCCGTATAGGAATTGTGGTTGCCGTGATCGTCTGGATCCCGAGCGATGGAGCCCTGCACGTAACGACCCGCCGCTTGCAAGGGTTCTGCGTTGGTCGTTAAGTGATTGATTGCATCAGACGTGTCGGGCATTGGTGGATTGTCGCCGGCAGGCTGAACATAGAACTGGTCGTAGGGCTCCAGGCCCCCCAATTCATAGTAGATCGCAGTCCCTGAGCCGAATACGTCGGTATAGACCATGGTCTCGTTGACCACATCCCACGCGCTAAAGTCCCAATCCAGCGATTGATTGCCAACTTCGTAGTGGCCGTGATCGGGATCGCCAGCTACATGCCCAAGTTGTTGAATCGTACCCATCCATAAGGCTTCTTTGATGCGTTGCCCCCGGCCACTGGAGTTTGAGCCAACAGGGCCGTCATACCAGGGGGCGTTGATGGAGAAAAACTCGTCGCGATATTTTTCGGTGGCGTCTACCCAATCCCCTTTGATGTGTGAAACAACTGCTGAATAGGGCGAGGCATAGCTGTTGTCTACAAAAGGGTTGTTTAGAAATTGCTCGATGAAAAAGTCCAGGTGACCAGATTCGCTTCTGCCGGCAAAGGCGATCTCCTTCACGGTTCCGTTCAAGTCGGTATTGGAAAGATAGAGCGCATCATCCTGGCCTGGCAAATAATGCGCCAGCAAAGGAAAGGACCACCATTGATGTGGTTCAATGCCTTTGGAGTGGCAGTTATGTTGGACGGGATCCAGGAACAATTGTCCGCCGCCAATGGCCGCCGCCACTACTTCGCCAGGCCCGAGGGTGGGAATGGAGAAGTTGGGAAAGGTAACTATGGAAAGGTAGTGGGAGGAAGACTCGAGCCCAGGCGCATCCACTTCAATTCGACCTTTTAGATCAGGGCTTTCTGCGCTTGATGTCCAGATGGTCCTGACGGTGATTGGAACTTGATTCGCTGTAAACTGCAGTACGCCGCTATAGGTGGTCGTGAGTTGGTTTTCCGAGTTGCTTTGGGGGCCTACCTGTGTGCTTATGGAGCTGATAACGCTGGTTGCACCAAAAGAATCAATGGCGATGCCGCTGCCGGCGCGTAGGGCGCGATCTTTGAATGTCAGCTTCCATGCCGGCGTTGCGGCATCCAAGGTTCTGGATGCTGTATCGTTGTTGAGGCGCAACAGATTTCCTCCCGAATCTGCTGATGCAAACTCAGCAGATCCAGTTGAGGTGGTGAGCACAATGGATTGGCCCAATTGTTGTCGGGTGGAAGCTGATTGATTGGCACTACAAAGCGTGCTCAAACAACACAGGGCAGCAATAACCATGAGCATGGGCTCAGCCCTGATGGCGCCAATTTTGAATCGTGTCAGGTGAGACATTTCTTACTACCCCAATCTCGTTGACCATCAGTAAAGCAGCCCCCCTACGGGACAACTTGTTTGCTGGTAGAGAGCTACAGCAAACCATGCTTCATACTTTACTTGTAAAACAGGCGATACACCATCCGCAAAGTAATTGCGGAAGCTTTCCCTAGTGGTATGACGCAGAATTAGTAGGCCTTTATATTAAGCCTCCCTACGCTTGCGGTGCGTAGGTATCGTTGGAGGCAAGACGATGCGCGTTGCAGTAGAGATTCAACTTACCAAGAGCGAGCGAAGCACCCTGACGAATTGGTCACGCAGTCGGAGAATTTCGGTGAGGCAAGCTCAGCGAGCCCGAATGATCCTTCTTGCCGCTGATGGCTACTCGAATGCGGATATAGCTGAGGAGATGAGGGTCAAGCGACACACTGTGGGGCGTTGGCGAAACCGCTTCAGCGAGCATCGCCTCACTGGTATAGAGAAGGACCTTCCTCGGGGAGGTCGTCCCCGTGCGAACGAGGAAGTTGAGAGTGAGATCATCCGCATGACTACGCAAGAGATCCCCGCGAACGCGACACACTGGAGCACGCGACTCCTTGCAGAGGAGATGGGAATCACGCAGTCGATGGTCCACCGCACATGGAAGGCCAACGGTCTGAAACCTCACTTGGTGAAGACGTTCAAGGTCAGCAACGATTCTCGGTTCGAAGAGAAGCTGCGCGATGTGGTAGGTCTCTACCTGAATCCACCCGAGAATGCACTCGTCTTTAGCGCGGACGAAAAGACGTCAATTCAGGCTCTCGATCGGACCCAGAAGAGCCTTCCACTGGTCAAGGGTCGATGCGGCACGATGACTCATGACTACAAGAGGAACGGAACAACCACCTTGTTCGCCGCGATCGAGTTGGGTCACGGCGAAGTGATCGCAACCTGCATGAAGCGACATCGACATCAGGAGTGGATCAAGTTCCTGAGAATGATCGACGAGCAAACTCCAGCTGAACTCGATCTGCACGTCATCGCCGACAACTACGCCACACACAAGCATGAGAAGGTTAAGCGGTGGCTGAAGCGCCATCCGCGATTCCACATGCACTTCATCCCGACAAGCAGCTCGTGGCTCAATATCGTGGAGGGGTTTTTCCGCAATCTTGATCAAAAACGCCTGAAGCGCGACGCGTTTCGCAGCGTCCCTCAACTCAAGAAAGCAATCATGGACTACATCGATAACCACAACGACGATCCGAAGCCGATTGTTTGGACCAAGGCCGCCGACGAGATCCTCGAAAAAGTCGGTCGCGCACGCGCTGCACTGAAAATGCCCCAACAGAGCGCATCACACCACTAGGTCTATCAGCCAATTAGGCCTGCGTCCTTTAGTGTTTCGGGCTTGGAGTTGCTGATATGCATAGCTGTATTATTCGCACATGCTTGCGTAACACCGAATTGGATTTGCGAGCGTCACCATTTCTATGCTTGTGGAGATATGGGGCAAGCGGTGAAATGTCGCGATGCAGAGGTCTGCTCTGTGCATTGGTTTGTTGTTAATATCGAATATCATGATCCATCCTCTTCGCAGCGCGCTGGCCTTCTTCGTTCTTGTGACTTGTCCGGTTGCCGTAGCGCAACATTGCGCAGCGATCTCAGAGTCGTACTTGAGTGAGATCTCGGTGAAGAAGAGCAGAGGGAACCTGCGCCATGGCGAACTCAAGTTTAAACTCGAGTACACGATGCAAGGTGGCCATGGGCAAAATGCCTTTCAGGCCTACCTGTTGGTCTATCTAGAGCGAGATGCCACGCGAGTGCCTGCGCCTGCGCCCAAGGACGTCATTGATACGAATGTTGCGTTGGTGCTGCACACCCAACTTATCAAGCGCAATAAGGATGGTACCTTTGATATGGAGTTTCAGATCAACGAAAAAGAATTGGCAAAGAAGATGATTGCGCACCGGCGATTGACGGGGAAGGATCGGGCGGATTTCGGCGATTGGGGGGTATACAAGGATCACCTGCGGATCGCGGTCTTCGTACCTTGGCTTGAAGACAAGAAATACTCGGTCATAGACGGTTTGCCTAAGGACAGGCACTGCTGCAATTATGGCGATGCCAGGGTTCTGTTATTCCAGACCTTACCGTACAGGCTGAGCATCCATTTTGTCCTAGGCAAGACCGGGCAGGTTGACCCTGGAAAGTTGCGCATAAATATCAACGGCGTTATGACTCCAATGAGCAACTGGCCTCCCAGAGACGAAAAGTCTACCGAAGGCGACAAACCTGGCTCTGATGATAAGGATGCCACGGGCGACAAGCCTCCCACTAGCGACAAATAGTCGACTGTGCTTGGTTGTGGTTAGAGGGCGGGAGTGGTGAAATACCTAGATGAAGGATTCCGCTCGGCGATCTGCTATCCGTAATCTATGGGACTTGAGCAATGGGCTATGCATCGCCGTTCTGTCCTGTGCTTTTTTTATTCCCTCCTGCACGCCTGAGTCCGCGCCAGAGTCGCCAGATCCGCAAGTCGAAACACCTGGGGACCCTGGGGCTACTTACACTGCAAAGGTGATCAACGGACTTGTGTACATTCAGTCCCACAGGGCCCCAGATGCCGGTGGCAGAGTTGGTCCATTTGTGAAGCAGTCCGAAGGTTATTATGTCTGCGAAACAAAAAACCAGGGGGAGCATATGTTGTCCAGAGAAGAGGATGGCCAATGGGTCTACTGCTGGAGCTACGTGCAGATGCGCGGGCAGCTAGTGGATGCGCGAGTCTTGGACGATATGGAACGGAAGGCTCCCTAACGACCTGCTAAACCAAAGGCTGCCGTGACCTCGTGCTGCACAAGTTGCAGGTTCTTACAGCGACTGCAGGAAGGCGACAAGAGCTTCGCGATCCGTCTTTTCTAACGCCTTGAAAGCGTCGCGCGCGGCTTGCCCTTCGCCACCGTGCCACAGGATCGCCTCCGCCAGGTTGCGGGCGCGGCCATCATGCAGGTAACGACTGTGGTTGCTTACGGCGGGAAACAGGCCGATGCCCCAGAGCGGTGGCGTGCGCCACTCCTGCCCGGTGGCTTTGCCTTCTGGGCGCTGGTCCGCCAGCTCAGGTCCCATGTCATGCAGCAACAAATCCGTGTAGGGCCGGATCAACATGTTGCTGAAGGCGGGGATGGCGGCGTATTTGCCGGTCTTGACTTGGGGCAGGTGGCATTGGTTGCAGCCGATGCTTTGGAACAACACTTCTCCCCGCAGTACTTCAGGCTGTTGTGCATGACGTTGCGCCGGTACCGCCAAGGCCTGGCAGTAGAAGGTGACTCGCCCCAGCTTGTGATCATCCAGTTCGGGTTGGCCGCCGGAAACAACATGTATGTCTTGTTGGGCAGTGGGGACCTCGTCGGGGAACAGGCTGGAGGTGATGCCAATGTCGGCTGAGAATGCTGCCGCTACTTGCTGCTCCACGCTGGGTTGCCCTGCCTTCCAACCAAAGCGTCCCAGAGCATCTTGTTGCCGACGAATGTCCCAAACCCTGTTCACTCGACCTGAGATGCCATCGCCGTTGAGGTCTTCGGGGTCAGCCTGTGCTTGAATGAATTTCACAGGGATGGCTTCCAGCAAACCCATGCCCACCAGATGCGGTGCCATGCGCGGGCTGATCTTTGTTTGCTCGCTGACAGCGCCATAGGCCGGTTGCCGGATTTCGTAGCGCAGTTGTTCCAGACTATAGGCACTGCCGTCGGCGTACCTGCCCCTATGGATTTCGCTCACCTGTTGGATCCGGGCCTCCGCCTGAATACCCGGGTTGGCCAGGTCCTGCAATTGACCGCCGTAGATGGGATGCGCTTCACTACCCATGCTCAGGCGCAGGACCAGACCCATAGCTCGCTCTTCTTCTGGCAACGCTGGCCGACCGCGTCCATCATGCAGATGGCAGCCGCTGCAGGAGCGGGCGTTGAACAAGGGGCCCAGGCCGTCCCGACCAGCAGTGCTGGCCGGAGCGATAACCCAGTTGTCCCGGAAGAAGGCATTGCCCACGGCAAAGGCCCGGCGTTGTTCTGCTTGTAGGTCGGGTGCCGGCAGGGAGAAGGCGGTGACCCCTGCATCCTGCACCGTGGCCATCTCCTTTAATTCTGTGCTGGAACAAGCGGCAAGGAGAAGAAGAGCGAAGATCCACAGCCTGTCTTGCATGGCTCAGTTTCCGGGCCGCATGGCCAGCTCATATCCCAGGACTCTGCCCAGAGCTGCCAGAGTCAGGGTCTGGTCTTCCAAGCATGAGCACCGCCTGTCGGCCGGTACTGTTCTTGTCGCCGACAATGGCGCGGTCAAAGGGTGCGGGGATTGCCTGCACTGCCTGCAGGCTGGCGGCGATCTTGCTCTGCAGTTCCTTGGCCAGGTCTGCCTCCACTGCCTGCGCCAGCTGCAGGATGCCTGGACCCTTCTGCTTGTTCCACTGACCGAGAAACACGGCCTGAATGCCCTTGGCGTTGCCTATCAGGTCCGCACATGTGGTGTCACTGAAGCAGCTGTGTTCTTCTTCCTGATCCTGCGTCTCATAGGCCACCGCCAACCGTTCGCCGCTCATCTCAAAGCCACTGAGAACCACCATGCCGGTGAGGATCTTCTGCATGCCTTTATCTGCGTCACCATGTTCCAAGGCGTGGCGGTAGTTGTTTGCGTCATCGGCTGCCCAGGCTGCTTGCAGTTGTTGGCTGTGGGTCAACAGCAAGTCGGTAACCACCTGCAAGTACTCGGCGCGACGCAGGGCATGCTTGCTTTGCTCTGCCAGGTAATCCCTGTGTGACCGCTGACCCGGCCCGTCTTCCTGAAAATCCTGGCCCCACAACAAGAACTCCACTGCGTGCCAGCCGGTGGCAATGTTCTTTTCCCCGGCCCGCTCATTGAGCAGGCTGAGGACGGTGCTGTTGATGTTGGGATAGGACTTCGGCTGGTTGATGATGCCGGCGGAGTTGTCGCCCTGCACGTAGTCGATGTAGGCCTCATCCAGGGGCCATGCATTGAGCAGGTGCTCTACCCCGTCAGTTGGGTTGTCGATGGGACCGGCATAGAAGCGGAACACCTCGGTGGGGGCGTAGGCCAGCCGCGCATGCACCCAGGCCTTACGGGCAGCCTGCATGGATGCGGCGGATGGTTGCTTGAGAAAATCGCGCACCCGCATTTGCAGTTGTTGGCTGCGGCTATGCACTTCGCCATACATCTGACTGGCGATGCTGGCGTAATTGCGCAGCACCGCTTTTTTCAATTCCAGCTGTTGGCTGGCTGCCGGGCTGGTTGCCAGCAAAGCCAGGCCCATGCCTAGGAGTCTGCCCCACGGGAAGTCAACTTAGCGTCTCCCAGGTGGCAGCTGGATAAGTCATTAGTGGGGCTGGGAAAACCCAGATCGTCCGATCCTACATCAATCTTGGGCCTGGGACCATGATGACGATTGTGAGGTGCTTCTTGGCCTGTAATAGCCCGATTCCCTCGGTTTTCACATCGCCAGCTTTCCATGCAGCCTTCTCAGGTTGGTTGCAAGACAGATTAGATCCCACTCACCGCTTACCTTCGCCATACCTCGCATGCTGAAGGACCGAAAACCGCTCACGTTTTTGATCCAACCAAAGACCGGCTCAACGATGTGCTTGCGTTTTCGGTACCAGCCCCGTCCGCACTTGGTCCCGAGTTTTCGCTTCATTCGCGCAGTAGCTTGGAGCTCTGAGCTGGTCTCCGGTCGTGCCTTTCCTTCCTTGCCCACCGAAACCAAACCGTCAATCTTGGCGTTTTCGAGGTGCTCGAAGTTTTCCTCGCTGCGGTAGCCTGCGTCCGCAAGCAGGCGTTCGATCGGCTTGCCGGTGTTCTCCATCGCTTGCTCGGCCATCGGAAGAAGTTGATCCGTATCCGCACCGTTGTCAGTGATTCCATTCGCGATGATCAACTGCTCCGTATTGTCGACAGCAATCTGGGCGTTGTAGCATTGCTCAAACCCCTTCGAGTCTTTCATAATCCGACTGTCAGGGTCTGTGAAGTTCTCTTGATCCTGTGGCCGTGGCTTGCCTTTGGGATGTTTCCGGTAGCGAGCCACCTGGAGATCACGACCCTCTTCCTTGGCCTTGCGGGCCTTCTTCTCGTCCTTTCGCTTGTCTTCTTCGGCCTTGCGTTCTTCCAAGCGCTTCTTTGCCTCCTGGATCACCTTCAGGCGGCTCTCCCGGTTCGCAAGCTCCTCGGGCAATTCGTCACCACGAAAGTCGGGACCAAACATCTCGTCCTCGTCCTTGTCGATCCCCTTGGCCATCTCGGTGATCCTGCGGACTTCGGCACGGAGCCGCTTCTCCTCGGATTTCATCCGCGAGTAGCTCATAGCCTTGCGTTTGCTGGCGTTCGCCTTCACCTTGCTGCCATCCACTGCCACGGTGCCAAGTTTGGCCAAGCCTGCCTCACAAGCAAGTTGCACTATCTGGACAAAGAAGCTCTCAAACAGATCGACATGCTCTGCCCGAAACCGACAAATCGTGCGGTGGTCCGGCATCTGATTGGCTGCCAACACCCGGAAAGGCACACTCTCCTCTAGGTGCTTGGCAATCTTGCGAGAAGAGAAGATTCCGGTGCAGTATGCGTAGATCAGCACTCGCAGCATCATCCGTGGGTCGTACGGCAACTCGCCTTTGCCGCAGACGCGATAGCGATCAAGGAGATCATCTGTGTCAAGCGACTCAATGGTGTCGTGAATGTACCACGCAAGATGATCTTGGGGCAGCCAATCGCGGATTGACGGAGGCAGGAGGAACTGCTGGTTGAGATCTTGACCCTTTTTGAAACGCGCCATGCCTTCAATACGTACAGGGATGAGCCCAGGGCTTAATATTATTCCGATTTTAGAGGCTATTGGAGGCCGGATTCACAGCTGTCCCGTGGGACAGACTCCTAGGCCAAACCTGCGAAGGATTGCAAAATGCCGATGGGGCATCAGCTCACTGCCGGTACCCGGGTCAGGTGTTCGATCAGGTCCAGTTTGGTGAGGATGCCTTTGACCTGCTGTTGGTCATCCACAACCAGGGCCACTTCACCTCGTTCGAAGATTTCCGGCAACTGCGCGGCGTTGGCAAAGAGGCCGATGGTGGAGACTCGGCGTTCCATTACTTCAACCACCGAAGTGTTGCCATTGGCGTGGCCTTCCACCATGTGGTGCAGGACGTCGCTCTCGGTCAAGATGCCCGCCAGCTTACCTTCATCCAGGGCGGGGATCTGTGAAATGCCTTCGGCCTTGAACAATGCCACTACCTTGCCCAGGTTGTCTTCCACGTTCACCGTCACCACCTGGCGGGGTGGCATGGCCCGCAGCATTTCTGCCACCGTGCCCAGCGCCCAGTCCGCCTCCATGAAGCCGTTCTCCCGCATCCAGCGGTCGTCGACGAACTTGGTCAGGTAGTTGCGAATGGAATCAGGCAGGACCGTGACAATGCGAGAACCCTTGGGCATTTCCTTGGCCACTTGCATGGCAGCCCAGACGGCGGAGCCACCGGAACCGCCCACCAGCAAACCTTCATGGCGGATGAGTTGGCGGGCTACATGGAATGAGTCCTTGTCGTTGCTCTTGATCCAGCGGTCCACCAACTTGCGATTCAGTACGTCGGGAATGAAGTCGTAGCCGATGCCCTCCACCTTGTAAGAGGTGATGGGGCCAGGGCCGGCCAGGATGGAACCCTCCGGGTCCACCCCGATGATCTGCACATCAGGCAGGCGATCCTTCAGTGCCTTGGCGATGCCGCTGATGGTGCCGCCGGTGCCGGCGGTGAGCACCACCGCATCCAGCTTGCCACCGCACTGAGCCAGGATCTCAGCGCCGGTGCCCTCTTCGTGGGCCAGGGGATTGCTGGGGTTGCTGTACTGATCCAGGATGTGCGAGTTGGGGATGACCTCTTTCAGCCGCTTGGCCACACCGATGTGGCTCTCCGGAGCGTCCCAGGCCGCCTCGGTGGGGGTGCGGATGATTTCCGCTCCCAGGGCTTCCAGCACCACCTGCTTCTCTCGGCTCATCTTCTCCGGCATGGTAATGATCATCCGGTAGCCCTTGGCGGCAGCGGCCATGGCCATGCCGATGCCGGTATTGCCGGAAGTGGGCTCGATGAGGGTGTCGCCGGGCTTGATGCGGCCCTGGGCCTCGGCGTCCAGCAGCATGCGCACGCCGATGCGATCCTTCACCGAGCCGCCAGGGTTCATGAATTCGCACTTCACCAGGAGTTCGCAGCCCAGGTCGCGGCCGACCTGGTTGAGCCGCACCATGGGGGTGTTGCCTACGGTGGAGAGGATGGAATCGTGAATTTGCGTCATGGCTGGATTCTGGTGAAAGGGGGCTGAACTAGGTTGAAGGGCACCATTGAACGACTCTTGTGCCCAACTCGCAACCATAGGTTTGCAGGCCAGGTCTTCACAAATGGCCTCCGGCATCCGAATATGCTGGGGTGACTGAGACACAAGATTCAAATTCCAAGTCTGAACCGGCAGCGGCCACCCCCCAAGCCCCGCAGACTCCTTCGGCTCCCCAGACTCCTTCGGCAAGCACGGCTGCAGCGGGCTCGGCATCTGCCAGCCCCCAGCCGGCGGATTCCCAGCCCAGCCCCCAGCCGGCGGATTCCCAGCCCAGCCCCCAGCCAGCGGATACCCAGAAGGGCAGGCCGCCGCAGGCTGACGGCAACCGGTCCAAGCGCAAGCGGCGTCCCCGCCGCCGCCCGGACCAGGCAAAGGGCAAGCCCAATGCCAGGGTGGTGAGCACGGAGCAGCTACGGCACCTGGGCGACAAGGTCCACGCCGCCAAGCAGCATGCCCGCACGGCGGTGGATGAGTTGTCGCAGACCATTCTCATGCTGTTGGATGAGTCCAAGGTGCATTTCCTGGCCTATCCCGGTGACATGGAATTGAACCTGCGCATTCCCCTGGATTACCGCGCCCATGGTGCCCATGCCGCCAAGGAAGCAGTGCAGCAGATTCAGCAGCGGGTTAAGGAAACCCTGGAGCACGAGCGTGCCTTTGTGCCGGGAGCCGTGCACTGCTTCTTCAGTGACAGTTCCACCAACGAGACTTGCCGGCCACAGGAGCCGCGCCAGGTATTCGATGGTTATGGCAGCACTGGCCGTCCCAACTTCACCGACTTTGTCACCATGGCCATTGAGCGTAAGGATCCGGAAATCAACGGATTGCTCGGCGGCGAGGAAGTGATCCTGACCCACGTCACCCTGGGGCGGATATTGCGCACCGCGCAACTGGCAGAGTTTGGCAAGAGTTCACCGGTCTTCCGCATCCTGGGGCAAGTGGATGCGGGTCTGTTTGCGGTGCGCGGCCAAGAGGCCAAGGCGGCTTTTTCCTTCCAGGTTCTGCGAGGTGAAAACCTGACGGGCAAGCCAGAGTTTCGGGTCAACCCGGTGGGCATGCATGATGTGACGAGCTTGGAAGATCCCGGTGTGGCTCAGATCCTGAGTCGCTTCCAGCGCCGCCTGCAGGATGCCGCCCTGCGTTTCTCCGGCCTGCATGCCAATGGGGAAACTCCTGACGAAGAAGAATTCCTGCTGCCGCTGCTGCAGGAGCTGGCCAAGCAGTTGCACGGCCGAGTGCGCAGCCGCGGTCGCCGCACTGAGCATGCGGACCAGCGTTCCGAGCAGAGCCAGCGTCCTACCGCCAAGGCCTATGAAGATGCCAAGGAAGTAGGGGACGTGGACCTGTTCTGGGACGAAGAGGAGGGCACGGTGGTGGTGATTGGGCCCAGAGGTCGGGTGCATGTGTTTGCCCCAGATGCCCGGCATGTCACCAGCGTGACGATGAATCGGACTGCCATTGTGCAGCGTCGCAAGCAGGGTCGTTGGCGCGATGCGCAGCCGGCGGAGCGGGGTGAATTCCGTCTGCAGTTGCAAAAGCGCATCAACCAACCTGAACCGGAGGTCGAGGCGAAGCCTCAACCAACTCCAGTCGAGGCGAAGTCTCAACCGGAGCCGAAGGCTTAACCAGTTTCTTCTGTCGAACCGAAGGTCGAGTCTGTCGAACCGAAGGTCGAGGCACCGCCGCAACCGTCACCTGAAATCGCTGCCGAGGCCAAGCCGGAAGCAGAGGTGATCCTAAATGCTGAGCAGACCAAAGATGGTCAGCAGGTAGATGGTGACTCCGGCGGAGTCGGCGACAGCGTTTAGTGCTGGATGGGAAAAGATCTCCGGGTTCTTGCCCAGGCGCTGCACGGTGATGGGGATCATGGCCCCCAGCAGTGCGGTGGTGACGATGTGCAGGGCAAAGGCCAGGGTGATGGCAGCAGAGGTGTAGACCACTGAGCTGTGGGCGCTGCTGCTTTGCTCCGGAGCAAGGCTGTTGAAGGCAAAGGTCAGCAGGAATACCACCAGACCCAGGGTAGCTGCCAGGTACAGGCCTACCCGGAGTTCCTTCCAGACCACATAGAACAGGCTGCTGGCATCCAGGGATTGTACTGCCAGGCCGCGCAGCACCAGTGCGCTGGCCTGACCACCAACATTGGCACCGGTGGCCAGCAGCAGAGGCAAGAAGGCCAGCACCACCTTGGGAGCAGCATCCAGATCCCCTTCGTAACTGGCAATGACCATGGCCACCGGCAGCATGGTCACCGCCAGGATGGTTAGCCAGAGCACCCGGCCGCGAAAGTGATTGAACACGGACTGCTGCAGGTAATCCGCAGACTCGTCGGTGGCGGCGGGGGTGATGCCCGCCATCATCATGATGTCTTCCGTGTTTTCCTCTTCGATGATGTCCACGGCGTCATCGTGGGTGATCAAACCCACCAGTCGGTTTTCCGAATCCACCACCGGCAGGGCGATGAGGTCGTACTCCCGGATCTTGCGAGCAGCCTCTTCCTGGTCATCTTCGACGAAGGCAGAGACCACCACGGAATTCATGATGTCGCCAATGGTCTGCTGGTCCTTGGCCATGATCAGGTCGCGCAGGGAAACAAAGCCCTTCAGCTTGCCCAGGCGATCCAACACGTAGCTGTAGTAGATGGTCTCGCGGCTGGGGGCCTGGCGCCGAATCTCCTCGATGGCCTTGTTCGCCGACAGGTGGTCCCCCAGAACGCAGAACTCGGTGCTCATGATGGCACCCACCTGGTCGTCCTCGAATTCTTGGCGACGCAGGATGTCGGCGCGGGCGGCGGTGGCCAGCAGGGGGTAGAGCTGTTCGGCGACCTGGTCGTCCAGGCTGTCCAGGAATTCAGCGCGGTCGTCGGAGGAGAGGGCCTCCAGCAGGGCCTTCACCCGGCTGCGGCCCGAACCCAGCACTACCTCTTCTTGCAGCTCCGGCTCGAAGTAGCCGAAGATGTCCCGCTCCATGGTGATGGGCAGCAGGGACATGATTTCGGTGATTTCAGTGGGCTCGACGCTGGTGAGGATGCTGGCGGCGTCCTTGGGGTGGAAGTCATCCAGCAATTGGCGCAGGGAGTCGTGATCCCCCTCCTTCAGGAGTTCCCTTATCTCAGGTCCTAGAGGGGGGTTGCGCATGCCTAGGCTTTAAAGCATGGGGCATTGTCACCCAAGAGGATTCTTGACCCTGGCTTGGGGGCCGGCTAGCGTCCTGCCTCTGCGGGGCTGGGTCCCGTTCCACCGGGGTGTAGCTCAGCATGGTAGAGCGTTGCGTTCGGGGCGCAAAGGTCGCTGGTTCAAGTCCAGTTACCCCGACCATTGGTTTGTCAGTCATGCAAACGTATGGTGGCTGCATCATGCCGAAGAAGGGCTTTCAACCCAGTTTCACCATCACCAATGCCATCACGGCAGCGCTTACCCGCATTGAGCGCGCCCGGGGCTTTCTGGAGGCGGCAGCGCTTTCGCAGGATTGGCTCCGGAGCATGGGTGAACGGGCGTTGCTGCTGGAGGCTCACCACAGCACGCACATCGAAGGTACGCAACTGACCTTGGAACAGTCCCAGCGGCTAATGGCGGGAGAGTCGGTACCTGAAGCTGATCCGGAAGACGCGCGAGAGCTGCTGAATTACCGCCGGGCTTTTGAGTTCGTATCGGAATACCTGGACAGCGGTGCGCCAGTGACCGAAGGGTTGATCCGTGAAATTCACAAGCATCTGGTTGCGGGTGTGAGGGGTGACACAGCTGCGCCGGGTGAATATCGGAGTGTGCAGAACTACGTGGTCAATTCAGCAACGGGTCGGGCAATCTATACCCCACCGGCTGCCCAGGATGTGCCGGTGCAGATGGGAGAGATGGTGGCATGGCTGAACCAGTCGGGCTCAGTGCATCCGGTGTTGGTGAGTGGGCTGGCGCAGTTCCAATTGGTTCACATCCATCCCTTCCTGGATGGCAATGGACGAACGTCGCGGCTCCTGTCAACGCTCTGCCTCTATCAGGCGGGCTACGATTTCAAGCGGCTGTTCACCATCAGTGAGTATTACGACCGCGATCGGGCGGCATTCTATGCGGCGATCCAGGGGGTGCGTGAGCAGGCCATGGATATGACCGGCTGGCTTGAATTCTTCGTCGAGGGTTTGGCTACGCAGCTGCATGAGGTCCGCCAGCGCGGGGAGCAGGTGATCCAGCGGGATGTCATGGCCAAGAAGCACGGCCTCTCCCAACGCCAGGCGAGCGCTTTAGGCTATGTGATGGAGCACGGCAGCTTGTCCATTCAGGATTTCCAGGCTCTTTGTCCCGACACCAATCGCCGGACGCTCCAGCGCGACCTTAAGGGAATGATAGACAAGGGCTTGCTGGTCGAGAAAGGAACCGGTCCCAGCGACCCGACAAAGCGGTATGCCCTGGCTGAAGGTGGGTAGCCATGGGCTGCTGTGACAAGCTGTGACAGGTTACTGTGACAAGCTGTGACAGGTTACTGTGACAAGCTGTGACATTTGACTACCACTGGGAATCGCGACATATGGCGACAGAGAATCGCGACAAACTCGCGACACAACTTGCGACAGCCTCATAACAAACGACCCAAGCTTCAATTGAGACTTGGGTCGCTTGCGAACTAAGGTGAGGAACAGGAAAGGGCGAAACGAACTACTTCGAGCTGACCTTCAGCTTGTGCGTCTGCGCTGCCTTGGCCTTGGGCACCTTGATGGTCAGGATGCCGTTCTCCGCCATGGCTTCAGCGCTGTCCGCAGCAACCGCAGTGGGGAAGTTCAAGTGCCGGTTGAAGCTGCCATAGGTGTGTTCCGAGTAGTAGGAGTTCTCGTCTTCCTCCTTCCTCTCTTCCCTCTTTTCACCGCTCAAGGTAATGCCGTCGGCGGTGACGGTGACGTCCACGTCCTCAGGGTTGATGCCCGGTACCTCTACCTTGACCATGTAGGCCTGGGAGGTTTCCGAGATGTTAACCTTGGGAGTCCACTGGTTGGGGTCGCTCTGCAGGGCGTTGTTGAACTGGTGGAAGAGTTCATCGAATGCCGGCGGGAAGTCCCGCAGGCGTGCAGGGAACAGGGGGCGGAAGTTGGAAAGGTACTTCATATTCAATGTCTCCTTTTTCGTTAGGGTTTGGCATGCCCGTGCATGCATGCAAAGAAGAGCAAGCGGCGTTCCAAAGCCGCACCCCGCATTATAAATCACCTAACTGACGGTGCCAAGGACTGTTGAAACAGCATGCAGCATGGTTGGCAGGGGGATGCGGCAGGCCTTGCAGTGCCAACCTGTCAGTTCAGCTGGCAGAACCTGCCGAAGCGGCGGGTTTCGCTGGCGGAATATCGCCGCTTTGCATCCTGTGAACCGCTGTTAACCGCTTGGGTCTGGTGCCGGCGGTTGGTGCAGTTCACCGGTCTGTGGGTTGAAGGTGATCAAGCCATGTTCCAGTGCCAGCCGCAGCAGGGTAGGTAGAACGTCCTGCGCCATGCCTGCATCCATTGACATGATCACGTGCCCACCGGACATGTCAAAGGCGCTGTTCCACGGGCAGTCATCCAGGTCTTCTTCTGCCACATCGTCAATCTGTGGGAAGTGCTGGGTGAGTTCGGCAACAAAGTGCGACAGCCTTTTGCTGGACTCCAACCCACCCAGATCCGCTTGCCGTAGGGCAAGGTAACGATTGGCTGCATCCTGCTGGCTCATGGGGCCAGGGTTGAACCAGACACCGATATCAAAACTCATGAACTTGGCTTTGCCGTCCCCTTGGGTTGGGCAGGGTTGGCGGGCTACAGGCCATTGTAGGAAACTGAACCCCCTTGTCTTGCCCGAGTCTGAGAAATCAGGTGGCGGAATGCTGATGGTTGGGCAAAATGGCCCACCGCGTCATCTAGCTCTCCTCCTCTAATCTTGCTCCATCCTTGAACCTGGCCCAGGTATCCCGGCTGCTCGCAGGCTTCACCCTGTTCTTCTGCATCTTCCTCACCATTCCCTTGGTGGTGGCGGGCTTCGAAGATCAGGCGGAGCATTTGACCCTTATGGGCTTTTCCACCGCCATGGCGGTGGGCTTGGGCACCGCATTCCTGCTTTGGCTAGGCGGGCGATCCGCCCGCGTGGAGTTCTTCCGCCGGGAAGGCTTTGCGGTGGTGGGCTTTTCCTGGTTGCTGGCCGGCATCCTGGGCGCCATTCCTTTTGCCTGGTCCCATGCCATCCCCTCTCCGGCTGACGCTTTCTTTGAAACCGTCAGTGGCCTGACCACCACCGGCGCCACGGTGCTGGGCATCGGCGACAACCCACTCATCGAGTCCCTGCCCAAAAGCATCTTGTTGTGGCGTTCCATGCTGCAGTGGATGGGTGGCCTGGGCATCATCCTGGTGTTCATTGTGTTGTTGCCGGCCATGGGCGTGACTGGGATGAACTTGTTGGTGTCGGAACAGGTGGGGGTGAGCCAGCAGAACCTACGCCCCCGCATGCAGGAGCAGGCCCGCGCCCTGTTTGCCGTCTATGCATTCTTGACCCTGGCTGCTGGTGTCCTCTACCACCTGGCGGGCATGACCGGTTTTGAGGCCCTCTGCCATGCCTTTACCACCATGGCCACCGGCGGCTTCTCAACCAAAAACTACTCCATCGGTGCCTTCCAGAATTTGCCCATCGAAGTCATCTGCACTGGCTTCATGTTCTTGGCCGGGTGCAACTTTGCCTTGTTGATCTCGGTGGCCAAGGGCAGGTTCTTGCGTTGGAAGACCTTGGGCAGCAATCCGGAATTCCGTCTCTATCTGGGCTTCACCTTGTTCATGGTCCTGGCGCTGACCTTGATTCTCTGGATCAAAGGCGGAACCCTGGTGGACGAGGGTCTGGGCATCATGCGCAACTACGACAGCTTTGGCCGCTGCCTGCGGGATGGCAGTTTCCAGGCGGTGAGCATCCTCACCTCAACGGGCTATTCCACTGCTGACTTCCAGAACTGGGCCAACCCGGCGCTCTACTTGCTGGTGTTGTGCATGTTGGTGGGGGGCAGTACCGGCTCCACCGCTGGTGGACTGAAGATCGTGCGCATGTTGGTTTGTGGCAAGTTGGTGGCCTTTACCGTGCGTGCCTTTGTGCAGCCCAAGCGGGTGGAGAAGATCAGGATTGGCGAAGAGGTCATGCCCAACCATGTGATCTCCGCCATTCTGGGCCTGGTTTTGCTGTGGGTCGGCAGCATTCTCCTGGGCGCATTGTTCCTGAGCTTGGATCCGCGGGTGGATCTGGTGTCCGCCCTGTCCGCCAGTGCCAGTATGATGGGTTGCACTGGGCCAGCGGTGACACCGGAGGTTGGGCTGGAGGGAGTCAACCTGGGGCCCTACGGCGGCTTTGGTCTCCTGTCCATACCCAGCAAGATCTTCATGGCCTTCCAGATGATCCTGGGTCGTTTGGAACTCATGGTGCCCCTGGTGCTGATCATCCCCGGCTTCTGGCGGCGTTAACAGACTGTTAAGCCTGGAATCAGAGCAGAGGTGACAGCAGGCGCGCGGCGGCGCAGAGCAGGCGTTTGGGGTAGTTGGCCAGGGTGTCGGGTTTGCGGGCCACTTCGCGAGCGTGCCCCAGGTCATGGGTGAATTGGCCGGCCAACTGCGAAACAAACTCTGCGCCGAAGATGAAGGCGTTGATTTCAAAGTTCAGGTTGAAGGAACGCATGTCCATGTTGGCCGAACCCACCGTGCCGACCCAGTCATCCAAGACCATGGTCTTGGCGTGAACGAATCCCCGTTCATATTCAAAGATGCGGACACCGGCTTCCAGCAACATGGTGTGGTAGGTCTTGGCGGCCAGGCTCACCAACAAATGGTCCGGGTGGGCAGGCAGCAACAGGCGCACGTCGACGCCGCGCAGGGCGGCACAAAGCAAGGCTTGCTCAATGGATGGTGCGGGAATGAAGTAGGGGCTGGTGATCCAAACCCGTTTTTGCGCCAGGGCGATGCCGTGGCTGAAAAAGTGTGAGATGGGCGACCAACTGCGGTCCGGACCGGAGTCGACGATCTGGATGATGTCATTGCCGTCTTCTGGCGCTGGGATATCGGGGAAATAACGCGGGTCATCCAGCAGCTCTTCACTGGTAGTGAGCCAGTCCTCACAAAAGGCCTTTTGCAGTCCCAGCACTGCCGGTCCGTGGATGCGCACGTGGGTGTCTCGCCAGCGCCCCATTTCCGGATCCAAGCCCAGGTACTCTCGACCAATGTTGATGCCGCCGGTAAAGCCTACTTGCCCATCCACCACCAGGATCTTGCGATGGTTGCGAAAATCAATGCGGTCGCGCTTGCGGAAAATGCGAAAGGCTCGAATGACCGGATTGAATACAGCGACCTTGCCGCCAGCCTGGCGCAGGGGATCCCAGAAACGATGGGGCAGGTGCAGGCTGCCCACGCCGTCGTACATGACGCGAACCTGCACCCCTGCCTGAGCCCTTCGCACCAGGCGATCCTGCAGGGCGATGCCAGTGTCGTCAGGGCGGATGATGTAGAACTGCAGGTGGATATGGTCTTGCGCCGACTCGATGGCGGCGATCATTGCGCGGTAGGTTGCTGCAGCATTGACCAGGATCTCAGAGTGGTTGCCGTGGCTGGCCGGGGTACTGGAGACTCGCTTTCCCAGCCGCAGGAAGCTTTCTGTGCGGGGGTCCAGGGGTTTGCCATGCCCAGCCAGTCGCAGTTGCACGTCGTGACTGTCCAGGACTTGTTGCAAGCGTTGGGCAGCTTTGGCCGAACGACGGGCAATGCGTTTGATGCGGGTGGCACCAAAGAGCATGTACAAAACCAAACCCAGCACCGGCAGGAAGATGATGGCAAAGATCCAGGCCAGGGTGGCGCTGGGTTGCCGCCGTTCTGCAAGCAGCAGAGTAAAAATGGCCAACACGTGGGCCAGCAAGACTACTGTGCTGAGAATGGTCTGGGTCAAGAGGACCTCAGTGTGACCTCTTGTTGCCGGGGATCAAGTGCGCCGGGGTCAACCGCAGTCCGATCCTCAGTTTTCGGCCGCGCCTCTAGCGCAGCACCCGGGAGAGAGGCAACCAGGTGGTTTCTCCTTCCAGCAATTCCAAATCAGGTCTGGTTTGCAGGATTTGCACTTCTCCCAGGCCATCAATACGGCCAAGGCCCAGGTCCCAACGGCCTTCGTGCAGCAACAGTTGCAGGTCTTGGCCGGGCTGTACCAACTGGGTGCTGGGTTCAGCGTTTGCGTCACCGGTAGCGCTGACTACCACTGCCAGGCTTTCCGGCAAACTGTCCACATCGTGTTGAATGATCAGACCAGCAACGCCAGCGGGCAGCGGTTCTTCTTCGCCGGTCATGCGGGTGAATTCCACCCGCAGGGTTTCCGAGCAGAAATTCTCGGTGGACTTTTCTACGCAGCGCACGTCCACAATGGATGAGAAGAACTGATCGGTCATGCTTTCGGTTCTGGAGCCGAGAAAGAGCATGGTGTAGACCGGGTTTTCGATGCTGCCTCTGAATACCAGTTCATCGTTGATGATTTCGCCAATCATGATGGGCTGGAAGGCTTCGTTGCCGTTGCCTTTTTCGGTGACGAAGACCACATTGTCGACCACATCGACCGTCACCGGGATGCATACATCTGGCCCGGGAGCAATCAGCTCACCGACGCAGAAGTCCTCGGGTTGGGCCTCGCCAACCGCAATCAGGTCGGAGCAGATGAGCCAGTCGCCTTCCAGGACAAAGCCTGGTGGGATGAGGGCCGAGGGCGCTTGACCGCTACTGGAAGAAGTGCAGGAGCCGGCCAGCATGAGCAGGGGTGTCAATACGGCGCCGGCCAGGAAGGTGGTCAGGATGGTCCTTGCGGACCCTGCTGAGAATGGGGGGAACTGCATAGTAGATACCAGTCGTGCCTAGGGGGGGGAGACGAAGGTGGTAGGAAAGACTATCTCGCAATGGGACAAACCCGGCGGCAGGCGGATCTTGCCAGCAGCAAAGAGCCATGGCAAGGTCAGTATAGCTTGAAGAATTTTATCGATCTACCCCAGCTAAGTGTGAGTGACCTGCACACGACCATGGCTGATGAATCCATTGGCCTTAGTCAGGGTCTGCAGACTGGGTACAGGAAAGTCGCTGGGAATTTTTCTAAACCCTTTGGCGCTGGGGTATGCGGGCTGCAGGCCATTTAAAAAAAACTCGGACCAGGTGCGTACCGGACAGGCGTAGTACTTCAACGCTGGTTCGCCAAGCTCTTGGCGCCACTGCCGCAATTTTTCATGTGCTTCCAGCTGTAGGCGCTTGTGGTTTTGTAGCCGCAGGCGGGAACCGAAGCGGGACTTGCCCTTGCTTTGCAGGTGGGTGGGTTGTGCCTTGCCGCTTCCCCGTACCACGTAGCGCTTGTTGCACTTGTGCCTGAGCAACTCACCATTTTCAAAGGTACCCAGTGCAGTGGCGCCGGCTTGCATGAGAATCACCAGGTACATGCCCGGCGGTGAAGCCAGAGACAGGGCGTAGGCGTGGGGGTTGATGATTTCGATGGGCTGCAGGAGCGGCGGAGTGAAGCGCAGGCCCTGCAGGGTGCCATCGCCCACGGCCAGGAATGAGCCGTGCTTGTCGTCCACCGCCAGGGCCTGTTCAGTCAAGATCCCGGTGAGAAGCTCTTGGGTGTCTTGCCAGTGAAAGCTGGCTACTCCCTTGTGGTATTGCAGGTCGGTCCAATGCATGCGGGAAGGATTCTACCCTGTGGCTGCGCAAAGCTGTGCTAGCTCCTGGCAATGTGCGACACTGATGCGCATGCGACAGTTGTGGAGGTGGACACGCCTGGCCTTGCTGCTGGCTCTGGTCTTGTACCTGGCTGTCAGCTATATGGACCGGGCAGAGGGAGAGACCCAAGCCAGTCCGGTTGCCGAATCGCCGGTAGAAACCACGCCTGAGTCTGCGCCTGATCCTGGGCCTGATTCTGGGCCAGAGCCGCAGGCCGTGGGTGCCAGCACTCCCCAGCCAGAGTTGCAGCCCATCGGGCAAGCCAGCGACAAACCCATCGGCGAACCATTCGACAAACCCATCGGGCAAGCCAGCGGCAGTGCAGAGGCCGCACTGCGGGCGGATCGCTTCAGTGGTTATGTCTATCGCTGTCGGCGCGCCATGCAGAGCCAGTACCTGGGCGAGGCCTGGCAGATGTTGGACCTGGCCCATTCCCTGGACTTGGATCAGGTTCAGTCCGAGTTTCTGCTGCAACTCAAAGGCCAGGTGCAGCAAACCCAATTGCGGGCCGTCAACCAACTTGAGCAACGGGTGCAGGACGGTGAGATCTTGGCCGCCTACCTTCAACTGCTGGCCATGTTGCAGCCTGAGCACCGCGAAGTAAGGAATGGTCTGGCATCCTTGACCAGAGCAAAGCTATGGCCCGTGTTGCATTTGGGTTCGGTTACCATGTCCTTCGCTGAAGCCGATATCTTGCCACTGTTGTCTTGGCAGCGACACCGACGTTTGCGAGTCTGGCATGAACAGCAGGTCCTTGCAGCCCAAGCCTGGCGCTGTGAACCTTTGCAGCTGACCCTGCGCTTACCGACCCCACAGGGAGTGACTTTCCCCTGCTTGTCCTATTGGCAGGTGGAGCCGGTGCAGGCAAGCATTGACGATGCAGTGACTCTTGCCCGACATGCCCTGGAGCCTGGTAAGCCTGGATTGGCCCGGCTTTGGTTGTGCCACTGTCTGGCTCGTGGTGCCGCTGATCAGGCCTCAGTCAAGGCCTTGGCCAGGCTACTCGCTGCGCCGGCCGACCAGAAACAGGAAGCTCAGGATGGCTAGGATGCCAGCGGCCCAGGCCAGCGGCCAGTACTGCGGCCCCAAGAGGGCCATGGGCAGGTAGCCGCAGAGTATGGACACCAACATGATGAACACCGCGTAGGGCGCCTGGGTTTGCACGTGGTGCAGGTGGTCACAGCCGGTGGCCACCGACGACAGCACCGTGGTGTCGCTGATGGGGGAGCAGTGGTCGCCAAAGATGCTGCCCTCCAACACTGCGCCGATGGTGAGCACCATCAAGGCCGGCCCGCCCAGGTCTGAGTCCATACCCATGCTGTGAGCCAGGACCACCACGTTGGGCAGCAGGATGGCCATGGTGCCGTAGGAGGTGCCGGTGCTGAAGGAAACCAGGGCGGAGATGCCAAACATGAGTGCGGGCAGCAACCAGGCATCGAAGGAACCGTGGAAGGCCGCCGTCAAGAACTGGTTGGTGCCCAGGTCGCCGCAGGTTTTGCCGATGGCCCAAGCCAGGATCAGGATGAACACGGCAAAGCCCAGGGAGTGGGCCGAGCGTAGGGCGGCATGCATGCATTCCTTCAAACTGAGGAGCCTTTGTCCCACTGCCAGGACAGTGGCCAGGAGCAGGGCTGTGCCGGAAGCCAGCAGCAGAGCCTTGGTACTATCGGTGGCATTCAGGATGCTGCGAATGTTGGCCCACAGGTCACCGTCCAGTTGGCCGCCGTCTGCCTTTATATTCTGCCAGCCCAGGTAAATGATCAGCGCCAAAGTCAAGCTCACCAAGGCCAGGATGGGAACTGCCGCATTGCGGGCGCGGTGTGGGATATCAGCCGGCGCTTCCAATTTGGCAAAGCCATCGGAGACCATGGGTTTGGCGCCATCGGCAATGGGCTTGCCTTCGCTCCGCGCCCGACGTTCTGCCTTCAGCATGGGGCCGAATTCCCGCCGCAGCACAATGGTCAGCAGCACCATGATCAAAGTGAACAGGCAGTAGAAACGGAAGGGCAGGGTTTGCAGGAAGACAGAGAAACCTTCGCTTTCCTGGTAGGCGCTGCCGTCGGCCTTGGTCACCTCCGGCAGCTGGTGCTGGAACATGGAGATCTCGTAGGCTACCCAGGTGGAGAAGATGGAGATGCCAGCAATGGGAGCGGCAGTGGAGTCGACGATGTAGGACAGCTTCTCCCGGGAGACCCGATTGCGGTCGGTGAGCGGCCGCATGGTGGTGCCGGTGAGGATGCAGTTGGAGTAGTCATCAAAGAAGATGAGCAGGCCCACCACATAACTACAGAGCTGGCTGCTGATGGGACCCTTGGCATAGCGTCGCACCCATGAAACCATGCCCTGCACACCGCCGGCTCGGGTCATGATGCCCACGGTCATGAACAGAAAGATCACGAAGCCAATGATCTGCAAACTGAAGTCATCCCAGAGAACCTGCTTGCCAATGGTGGTCAGGCTGAGGTGACGGAAACCGGAGAGCAGGCTGCCCTGGGACAGCCAGGCCCCGGCCAGGCAACCCATAAACAGGGCGGGAATGATTTTTCCCGTCAGGATGGCCAGGGCGATGGCCAGAAAAGCTGGCACCAGGCTCCAGCGGTCCGGCAGGTACTTGTCGCTTTGGCTGCGGTCTTGGACCAGTTTCAGGGTAAGGAGCTGCTCATTTTCAGGCAGGCTGGGAATGTGGCACTGGGCCTGGAAGCCCTGATCACCCACTCTTACATGCAGGGAAATGGGCTGCAGGTCGGGGTTTGCTTCGACGTCTTTGTTGCTGCGGAGCCATTCACGGGCAATGCGCTGATACTGTTCCTGCCGCTCTTCCTGATTCAGCCGCGCCATCTGCACCTGCAGCGGTGGCAACTGGCCGTCCACCACGGCCTGCTGCAGGGGACCCTGCTCGTCCATGAGCCAGGCTCGGGTCTGCAAAAAAGCCAATTGTTGTGGGTCGGCTTCGGGAATGAAGGCGAAACACGCGACAAAGGCTGCCACCAGAACGTAGCGCAGTCTTTCGGTCATGGATCAGGAGGCTACACTCTGGGCGTCGCAATTCCTCTTAACTATGACCACAACTCAATTCAGCCTGTTCTTCGTCGCCCTGGTGGTTGGCTATGTTCTGGTGCATCTGCGCCTGGCACGCTGCGAACGTCACCTGCGGGAAATCTCGGTTCTCAAACTGCTCAATGAGCGGTTGCGCAATGTAGCTGACTCTGTGGAGCGTGTGCGGGTAGACCGCCTGGAAGAAGGTCTGCAGCTCTTGCATGATGACCTGCAAGCTTGCAAGGAAATCGGCCAGCGTTTGGAGCGCGGTCTGGGCAAAGTCACTGCCGATGGCGGTGGCATTGAATCCGGCGGTGATTTTTCGCCGGGCCAGCGCATTCGTAAGGCCGTGGAAGAACAGTTGCTGCGGCAGGGCTATGGCAACTTGCGCCTGCTGACCGATCTGTCCCATGCGGTTTTGGATGAAGAGACCGAGGTGCTGGTGGAATGTGAGAAGAATCACATGCCCTGCAAGGGCAAGGTCAAGAGTCGCAATGGCTCCGTTCAGGATATTGATATCCATACCGTTGTGCAGAGCTTTCCCTAAACGCCGGCCTGGAATAACTCAACAAGCTCATCTGCTTTCCCCAAGAACCGCTTTTTCTAAGAACTTAGCGAACCAATCATCCAATGACCGAACAGACCTTTGAAGGCCTAGAAGCCGTTTCCATCCGTCACCTGAAGGATCACGTGGGCAAGGAAGTCCTGGTGCAGGGCTGGCTCTACAACAAGCGCAGCAAGGGCAAGTTGCATTTTCTGCTGGTCCGCGATGGCACTGGCGTGGTGCAGAGCGTCATGTTCAAGGGCAATGTGAGTGAAGAGGACTTTGCCGCCGCAGGTAGCCTGACGCAGGAATCCAGCCTGCGCGTCATTGGTGAAGTGAAGGCGGACGAGCGTTCGCCCGGGGGGGTGGAAATCGGCGTGCGCAAGATCGAGGTCGTGCATGTGGCTGAGCCCTATCCCATCACGCCGAAAGAACATGGCGTAGGCTTCTTGATGGAACATCGCCACCTGTGGCTGCGCTCCAGTCGGCCCTCCGCCATCCTGCGCATCCGCGATGAAGTCATATCCGGGATTCGTGATTTCTTCCGTGCCCGCGACTTTGCCTGCGTCGACTCTCCCATCTTTACCCCCAGTGCCTGTGAAGGCACCTCCACCCTGTTTGAGGTGGACTACTTCGATGAGAAGGCCTATCTGACCCAGTCGGGCCAGCTATATGGGGAGGCCACTGCCATGGCGCTGGGCAAGATCTTTGTCTTTGGTCCCACCTTCAGGGCGGAGAAGAGCAAGACCCGGCGGCATCTCACCGAGTTCTGGATGGTGGAGCCCGAGGCTGCCTTCTATGACCTGGAAGACGTGATGAACCTGGCGGAGGATTTTGTCTCTTCGTTGGTGGGTCGGGTAATCAGTGAGCGGGCTGAGGATCTGAAAATCCTGGAACGGGATGTGGAGAAGCTGGCGCCGGCGGCCAATGCTCCCTATCCCCGCATCACCTATGATGAGGCGGTGAAGATCCTGCATGAGAACGGTCATGCGGACTTCCCCTATGGCGAAGACTTTGGTGCTCCGCATGAGACGGCCCTGGGTGATCACTTTGATCGACCGGTGATGGTGCATCGCTGGCCGGCCCAGATCAAAGCCTTCTACATGAAGCGGGATCCGCAGAACCCCAAGCTGGCCTTGGGCGTGGATATGATTGGCAGTGAGGGCTACGGCGAACTCATTGGTGGTGCCCAGCGTGAGGATGACCTGGCAACGCTGCAGCAGCGCATCAAAGACCATGATCTGCCGGAAGATGCCTTCCGCTGGTTCTCCGACCTGCGCCGCTATGGCTCAGTGCCGCACGGTGGTTTTGGCCTGGGTCTGGAGCGGACCCTGGCCTGGATCTGCGGAGTTGAGCATCTGCGGGAATGCATTCCCTTCCCGCGCATGTTGCACAAGATCTACCCGTAAGGTCAGTTCAGCCGCCTAGCAGGACTTGCAGGGCCTCGGCTAGTTTCTGCTGAGTCAGGTCCCGGCCTAGATTCATGCCATCAGGGCCAGCCAGGAAACTACTGGGCAGAGAGTCGACCTGGTAGTCCAGGATCAGGGGATCCAGGAAATCTTGACTGCAAGGGATCACCGGGACCTGCCACTTTTGCTTGGTGACGATTTCCTTGATGCGTTGCGTGCTTTGATGCACTGCAAAGCAGAGTGCCTGTTGTTGCCTGCCGCCACCGCGGAGCCAGGTATCCAATAGCTTTTGCGCCTCTTGGATGGAGACGGGAGAGTCCGGCGACCAAAATAACAATAGGGCCGGTTGCCCCTGCAGGTTTTTCATGCTGTGGGATTTTCCCTGCAAGTCCAGCAGTGGTCCAAATTCTGGCAGAGCTTGTCCAGTGCGAAGCTGTCGTTTCTTCGCACGCAGCCGGCCCATGGCGATCAAGGCGAAGCGGCCAAAGCGAGTGTCAGCGTACTCCTCCGTCAGGCTGCTCAGGCTGGCCAGGCAGGCTGAGCGTTTTCCCAACAGTTCCAGGCACTGGGACTCCCCGTAGATGGCTCGGGCCCGCAGCATTCGTTGTTGGTTGTGGGTATTGCGGGAAGCTTGTTGGAACTGCTGCAAGGCTTGTTTGGCTTGCAGGTTTTGCAAATACAGCAGGCCCATGCGAATGCGAATTTGCGCAAAGACACTGGTTCGGGCTGGAGTGGTTTTCCGGTTCTTATCAGTAAGTAAATCCTGGGTCTTGAGATGCTTGTCCAGAAATTGCTGCAGCAGTTGCAGTTTGTGCTGCTTGTCCAGCGGCTTGACCTTGCGGTCCAGCTCGGTCAACAAGCTTTGATAGCTCTGTTGCAAGCTAGGGATGGCTTTGTCTTGTGCCGGAAGAATCATGGGCAGCAGGCCCAGGCTGCAAAAGAACAACAGGCGGATCATTGAATCTGTCCCTCCAAACGAAGCACCGCAGCCTGCAGGCGTGGCCAGGATGCGTCTTCATCCAAGCCCGCAGGTGCTGCCATGCTGCGGCGAATGGTTTGGATGCAGAGGTAGCGTTCATGCGCCCAACGATTCTTGCCAGGCAAGCCCTGTTGCGCCAACAATGCTGGGCCTTCCGGTGTAGTGGCCAATAAGATTGCCTTGAACATGGGCCAGGCAGCTGCCTTGTTGTCCAGATCCCACAGTGCGCAGGCTGCAGCGGTGCGCAATAGCACTGGGTTGTCATGTTGGTCAAGGCAGTCCATCAGCAATGCCATGCTGTCCGTGCTAAGCATTTTCCCCAGAGCCAGGGCCGCGTCGGCAGCTTGCGGGTCATTCGCATGTAGGAAGGACTCCAGCAATGGTCGAGCCTTCGCACTTTGCAAACTGCCCAACAACTGAATGGCTGCCTGGCGTCCAGGTCCTTGTGGGTGTTGGCGCAGAGCCTGCATCAGGGCGGGCGCCGCATCTTTGCCCTGAGCCTGGACCGGAGGCAATACCTTTGCCCAGTCCTGCGGTGGTGCCAGCAGCAGAGCTTGGGCGGCGGGTGACGTTGGAGTCTGGCAGCTTGACAGCAGGCAACAGAGCCAAAGGAAGGTGCGGACCATGGCCGCGGACTTTAGCGGCTATTGGGATCTAAGGACCTGCGCAAAAATAACTTCACATTTTCACATCCCTGGATCACGCCATCTTCGGGCTCTCCTCCCTCGCGTAATCCTCAACGTAGCTTGGCTACGTCTGCGGTTCCGCTCCTTCGGCGCGCCCAAATCTGACGCCATCCAGGGCGCGAGAAAGTCGAATTTATTCCTGCGCCGGTCCTAAGGAAGGGGCCCGTAGACGTGGAACTCCCTGTTTTCGAAGCCCACCACGGAGCTGCCGTTCTTCAGGAAGAGCGGTGGTGCGGTGGCAGCACCTTTGCCGCGTAGCTGATACAGGATCTTCAGCGATGTGGGGTCCAGCACCAGCAAGGAGCCGGAATGGGTGCCGGCCATGATCTGACCATTGGGAGAGACTGCCAGATCCGTGGCCCAGGCATGTTTCTCATCCAGTTGCTTGGCCAGGCGACCGTTGCCAAGGCTGAGGACGTGCAGGCCTTTGTCGCTTGCTACGTAAATCTTGTTGTCATGAATCGTTGGCGCCCAGCGAATTTCGCCCAGATTACGAGTCTTCCAAATCACTTTGCCGCTGCGCAGTTGCAGGCTGGTGACCACGCCCTCGTCGTTGGCCAGAATCACCATCTTCTGGTGCAATCTGGCTTTGGTTGGCACGCCCCGGTCCAGTTTGATGGTCCAGAGAATCCTGTTCTGCACGGCGTTCAGGCAGTGCACTTGCCCATCGTTGCAGGCGATGATGGCGTTGTTGCCAGAAGCCTGGATGTCTACTCGCACTGGATGCGGCAGGGTGCTGATGAGGTGCTGCTCTTGGCTTTGCAGGTCCATGGTCAGCAGTCGATTGTCGGTGGTGATTAGTACCAGATTGTTGCCGCAAATAGCGGGACTGGATTCGCAGTGCAGGCCATCTACCTTCCAGATGAGTTTGCCGTTGCTGCGATCCAAAGCGCGCAGGGGACCGTCCACTGAGCCAACGATCACCAGATTCTCATGCACCTGTGGTTGCGTGAGCATGCCCGACAGATCGTTGGTTTCTTTTGACCAGAGAACCCTCTTGGCTGAGGGATCAATGGCGCTGATGTAGCCGCCTCGGTCAACGATGAATACGCGCCCTTCAGCATCGTAACTTGGGGTTCGTTCCACCATGCCCTGCAAGGGGCTTTTCCAGGCCGGCGACCTGGCCATGAAAGAGCGCACCAAGCCAACGGAATCGCCGGTGATGCTGGTCTCTTCCGGCAAGAAGTTTTCTAACAGGATTTCGACCTTGGTCTTTTCCGCCGGGCTGTAGGAAGTAAGTAGTGGTGATTGACCGATGCTCTCGCCATTCAACTTTACGGTGGCGCCGGGAGGATTGGTGATGACCCGGATTGGCAGCCTTACCACTCGCTCAAAGGCAATGTCTTCGAAACTGCGACGCAGGTGGTGGAAGTGGCCTTGCGCGGAATTGAAGTCCCCATTGGCCGTGGCCTTTTGCAGCAGAGCGAGGCTGTGATTGATGGCGGCATAGCGTCGTACCCGGTCGGCAAACTGGGCGCGCAGAGCATTGTCTGAAGGATACTCATCCCGCAATTGGCGATATAGCTCCTCCGCCTTCTTGAAGTCGTAGTTGATTTCAGCCGTTTGGGCGGCCTCAAAGCTTGGCTCCAAGCTTCGCTCCAGATCCAGCTTCTTCTGGTAGCGTTCGTAGGCCAATTTCCTGGTTCGCAGAGACTGCCGCAGCTCCAAAACCAGATCGGCGGTCTGCGCCATGCGCAGAATCTCTTCTTCCTTGAAATTGTCGCTGAAGACCTTGTGCTCTTTGGCTGCGACAATACCGGATGCCACGCTAACATCGATCTGCAACTTGGCAGTCAAGGCGGCCAGGTTTTGCAAGCGTTCTGCATCGCTGTGCAAATCACTGGGAGCTTCGGGCAGTTCGTGCTGCAGTTTGGTGGCCAGCACCTCGACATCTTCAAGGAGAAGCCGCAGCCGTGGTGGGACGAATTTTTTTACCAGCTTGGCCGACTCCGGATTCTCTACCATCTGCTCGTAGATGGCGAAGGCCTTCAGTAGCTTGCCTTCGTTCAACAAGTTGGCAGCGTCATCCAGATTGCCCAGGTAAACCTTGTTGCGTTTTGCCAGGTCCGCCATGGCCTGGTTGGTAAGTACTTGTCGAACCTCAGAGTTGAGGTCATCCAACAACTCCGCGTTGCCAAGGCTTGCGGCTGCTGCATTGATCAGCATGTTTGCTGTCTGGATGTCATTGGCGCGGAGGGCCGTGCGAACCTTGGTGGCAACCTCCTGCATCCGTTGGGATTCTTGGTAGGATTGGTAATAGAAGTACATTCCCACAAGTAGCAGGCATGCAGCCAAGGCCATGCCTATTTTGCGGATGGTGAGTTTGGCTTTGCCAGTTTTCAGATCACGCAGGGTCTTGTTGATATCCTTGCGTCGCGGATCGATTTTCAGGATCTGCTCGTAGATGTGTATCAGAGCAGGGGTGTTGCCATTGTCCTTGGCTTGTTGCGCCAGACTCAGGAAGGTGTCAATGGCTTCTTCAGTCTTGCCGGTCTTGTGCAGTAGGACAGCCTTGCGGGTCATCAATTCCCGGTCTTTTGGCTTGAGGGCTTCAGCCTCAGCCAGAGTGTCCAGGGCATCTTCGTGACCGCCGATTTCGCTGAGAGCATTGGCCAGGTCCAAAATGACTTTGACGTAGTCATCCGAGTCGTTGTCACCCTTCTCCTGCATGATGGTGCGGAGGAACTTCAGAACCGGGATCGAACTCTTGTCCAGGGCTCGGGCTCGCATGACCACTTCCAGCTGGTCGTCCGGATCCGTGACCTGTTCAGCGCAGTGCAGCAGAGTTTTGGCTGCCAGCTTGGTCTCGCCACACCTGTCCAACAGTGTGGCAACGGTGTCGATGGTCTGCATCGTGAACTCTTCTGAATGCTGCTGCAGGTTATGCAGAATCAGGAGGGCTCGTTTGATGTCCTCATCGTCGATATGGCTCTTGGCGATGTCCAAAAGCTGAGTGGTGGAAGCAAATTCAATCAGTTCTTGCAGGTAGAGATCGCGGACGGCGCGGGATGCTTGGAACATCCCCAACATGGTGGTCTCAGCCAGATCGCGAACGCTTCGACGCCCATCAATGGCTTCCGCAACTGCCAGGTGATTCCCAGTCAACTCGGGGAAATCTATTTCCTCTGGGATGATGGGAATCTCATCCACCGAGTTGATGTTGGCCAGGATGTTTTCCCACTCATCCGAGCGACGGGCGACCTCCATGAGGATGCCGCTTACATCAAACTTGGGTGCGTTCTCAAAGCGCTCCAACAACACGGGATCTTCCGGTGATCCCTTGTAGAACTCAAAGTCTCCACTGACCCAGGTGATGACATCGTAGAGATCTTCTTGCAGCTGATGATCGCAGATTCCGTCCAGCTGATCCTGGGTGATGACTTCCTGATCGATCAGGATTTGCCCCAGGGGGCGAGAATCTTTTTTCTGGCTCAGCAAGGCCAGGCGCAAACTGTCCGGTGAAATCAGGCCAGAGCGGATCAATCGCTGTCCCAGACGCTTGAGTTCCGAGCGGGAGGGGAACTGATATCGGACCTGACCTTCATGAAAGAAGATCTCGCGGGTTTCCAAGAGGTGGCGAACCCGCAATACTCCTTCCATCTTCGACATGGAAAGAGTTTGGAAGATGTCCGACAGGTTGATTTTATCCAGGTCACCGCGAATGGTGACGCGGGCGTTTTCGCTTTGGCTCAATCCGCCAGGCAATTCTTCCTGCTGGCATTGCACAGTGGCTTGTTCCAGCAGGAACTCCAGCTCTTCGCTGGCTAATAGGCTGTGTTCATTGCCGGTCATTGGCTGGATGTTTCCAAAGGTGAAATTTTCTGCGCTGGTGGCGATTCAGGTCTTCTGCCTGGGATCTATCGGCTTGCTGGCCACTGCCTCTCAACCCCTAGCTGCACAAGAGTCGTCCAATAAAGGCATGGCTGTGCCGGTGGGGGACAAGACCTTCCAGAAGCGTTTTCACCAGGCCATGCAACCCCGCCTGGGGGATTGGCGAGGAGCCTGGGCTTTGGCCGATGGCATGGGGCAAAGTCTGGTTCCCTTCCTGGCCCAGGCGCTGAAAGAAGAGAGCAACAAGCAGCGCTTCCTGAAGTGGGTGGGTGCTTACGGTTTGGCCAGTGCTGAGCATTCAGCCCCAGTGCTGACGGGCTTACTGAAACGTAAGCGTTTGGAAGATGAGATCATGGCTTTGTTTGTCCTGGCATTGGGGCCGATGCAAGCCAGTGCTGCTGAGCCTTTGCAGAAGTACCTGCAGCGCTGCGAGAACCCCATGGCAATGGTGCTGGGTCATCTGGCTCTGGCACGTTATGCCGACCCAGCGCCACCCAAGCGGCGATGGCTCAGAGAGAAGACTGTTGGATTATTGGCCAGTGCCTTGTACTGCCAGGCAAATATTCCAGTGCCGCAGTTGGCGGATCGTTTGCAGGAGCTAAGAAAAAAAGGCGACAAGCACCTGCATCTTTTGTGGCGTGGCCTGTTTTTGTGCCCCAGCAGCAATGCCTCCATGCAAGACATGCAACGTCGAAGCTCGTTGGATGCTTTGGGGCAGCCGGCGGAGTCCTATGAAGCTGAGGCCCTGCTTTGCCTGAGCAGGGTTCTGGCGCCGGATCGGTGGACAAAGGAAATGCTGCAACTCATCTCCACGCCAAGTTTGCCGGTCTTGTGTCTGCATCCAGAACTGCGCAAGCTGTTATTGCAGCATGGTCGCCTGCAAGCCATCCCGCCCCGCAGTTTGGCTTTGTCCCTGCGTCAACAGTTGGCGGTGGCTTACGTGTGCACCGCACCAAGCGCTGCCTTGCTTGAGGCCAGCAGCCAATGGTCGGAGGTGCGGGCTCGGGATTTGCAGCCCGTTCTGACTTTGGCCTTGGCCTGGCGCCTGTTCCAGCGACCCGCTGAAGCGCCGCTGCTCTCAGGTTGTGCGGCTGGGCTTGGCCTGTCCCCTGAAGTGCCCTGGTTGCGCCTTGCCCTTGCCAAGTCAGAGGGCACATCTGAGGGCACATCTGAGGGCACGGTGGAAGGTAGGGATAAAGGTGCGGTGGCCAGGCAACCCATGCAGGCCCACAACCTTGCCTTGGCCAGGAGTGGTCGCCTACCCGCTGCAGCTTGCGCTGACTTGATGGAACGGGAGCTCTGGCGCCGTGGTGCCCATCCTGGACGAACCCGTCTGCAACTGCACCGGCAGTTTTTGGCGGAGTTGAGCTTCGCCGGCAGCAGTCAGTTGGGTTTCAGGCTGACAACGGTCGGCCCACCCTACCGGCATGACAAGGGACTGGATCCACAAAGCCATCTCTTCTTCCCGGTGGCCGGCAGCCTCTACAAGTACGTCACAGACCAAGAGCCTTGGGGACTTGCCGAACATCGTCTGCAGTGGTGAAGGGGCCGGCGCTGATGCGCAGGGTGCCGGCTGCCTCGGTGCCCAGTTCCTTGTGGATCCATGGTGCGCAATGAAAACCACTGCGCACATGAATGCCCCTCTCATCCAGGAGCATGGCGGCCTCCATCGGATCTAGATGAGCAAAGCTGAGGCTGAGCACCGGAATGCGTGCTTGATCATTGGCCGGATGAAAGATCCTTGCTTGCCCGGTGAGCAGCTCCTGCAGTTCATCCAGGCAGCTGAGTTCTCGGGCCAACAGCTGCGCGGGATCCTGTTGCTGGAGCCAATCCATGGCCGCCCCCAGGGCGAGGATGGCTGGGGTGTTGGGAGTGCCTGCTTCCATGGTGGTGGGCCATTGCTTGGGATGCTCTGCCAATGCCAGGGAGGAGCCGGTGCCGCCCTGTTTTTGCGGTTGTAGATCTATCCAGGGCTGCACCGCCAGGATGCCCAGGCCAGGAGGTGCCAACAGGCTCTTGTGCGCTGATGCCACCAGGGCATCAGCGCCCAGGTCCAAGGGCAACAGGCCAGCAGTCTGGCTGGCGTCCAAAAGGCTGATGCATTGACCTTCTCTGGCCAGGGCACAGAGTTCCGCTGCTGGTAATACCTGGCCGGTGACATTGCTGGCGTGGGTGAACACCAGCAACCGGGGGCGTTCTTGTTGCAGAGCCGTGGCCAGTTCAGCCGCTGGGTGTACCAGCAGGCGCAGGTCCAGCTCCTTTTGCAACTGCAACAGGGGGCGGACCACCGAGCTATGTTCCAGGGTACTGGTCAGGACCGTGTCGCCGGCCGTCAGAAAGCCGCGCAGGAACAGGTTCAAACCTTCGGTGGCGCCGGAGTTGAAGGTGATGCGTTCGGCTGGCATGCCGGTGAGTTGCGCCAGTCGGTCCCGCACCTGCAGGACTTCTTTGGCTACCGTTCGGCAGGTCTGACCATGGCCGCGTTGCGCACTGACCCCCAGCTCCTGGTACCAGCGCTGCATGGTCTCCAGCACCACCGGTGGCTTGGGGAAGCTGGTGGCGGCGTGATCCAGATAGATGGGGCTGTCCATGGTCATGCCCCTATATAGCGGTCATAGAGAATGCGAGCGCGGCTGGGTTCCTGGGTGCCCACCACCAGGGCGCGGCCGCCGGGGAACACGGTGAAGCGACAGCCTTCCACGGTGAAGCGCAGCAGCAATGGGCTGAGCTGGCAATCCTCCACCACGTCTTGCAGTTGCTGGGCCAGCTGAGCCAGGTCCAGGGGACTCTCGCCTATGGGCTGCACCTGCACTGCATCCCGACCGCAGAGCAGGGAGGTGCCGTGCCAGTCCAGATCCAGGGAAGGGTATTCCTGGCGGCTGCAGCTGGGGCAGTGCGGGCTGGGCTGCTGTTGACCCAGGCGAAGTTCGCTGCGTTGCTGCCAGGCATCCACACAGAAGACCCCGCGGGCCACTGCTGCCTCTTGGCCGCAGAGAATCTTCAGGGCCTGGGCGACCTGGAAGGCTGCCACCATGGCGACGGCGGGGGCGAACACGCCCACATTCTCACAGGTCTCGGTCTGCGTTGGCGCCTGCGGCAGCAGGCAACGCAGGCAGGGAGTCTGGCCGGGCAGCACCGCCATGGCGCTGCCTTTGGCGCCTACGGCACCGCCGTAGATCCAAGGGATGCCGGCCTGCAGGGCCAGGTCATTGCAGAGGTAGCGGGTGGGGAAGTTGTCGGTGCCGTCCAGGATCAAGTCGGGCTTGGGCTGTAGTTGCGCCATGACCTTTGGCCGGAAGTCTTCCACTAGCGGCAGCAGTCGCACCTGCGAGTTGCTGCGCCTCAAGTGGGCGGCAGCAGCGGTGGCCTTGGGCAAACCCTGGGCCGCGTCAGCTTCGTCGTAGAGCACCTGCCGGGGCAGGTTGGAGAGTTCGACTACGTCTCGATCCAGCAGATGCAGGCAGCCGACGCCGGCCCGCACCAGGGTATCGGCGATGTGGCTGCCCAGTGCGCCCAAGCCAACCAGCAGGACGGTGGCTTGCGCCAACTTTTCCTGGCCCGCTTCGCCCATGGGCCGGAACCGCATCTGTCGGGAATATCGCCCATAAAGGGACACAGATGGGTCTGCGGGTGGGGTCACAGCCAGCGCCTGCTACGCCTGATTGGCGAAGAAGTCGGCGTTGATCTGGGTGAAGTTCTTCCACTCTTCCGGGGTGTCTTCTTCAGCGAAGATGGCATCCACCGGGCAGGCATCCACACACAGGGTGCAGTCAATGCAGTCCACTGGGTTGATGTAGAGTTGCGGGTCTTCATCGTTGCCGTGGATGCAGTCCACAGGACAGACATCGACACAGGCCTTGTCCTTGACGTCGATACAGGGTTGGGCAATGACGTGGGTCATGGGGCGAGTATTTGGGGGTTACAGGAGCGAAGACTATAGGCTTGGTTTGCTAGCCTTGGAGGAAAAAATGGTGCGAGAGGAGGGACTTGAACCCTCACGGGTATTACCCCACAGGAACCTAAATCCTGCGCGTCTGCCAATTCCGCCACACTCGCGAAGGGGGGCGGGGGAGGATAGCAGGCCCAGGGAGTTAGAAAAGCCCTAACCTCAGGCTCCCGGGAGATTCGCCCCCGGGAGATTCGCTCCTGGAAGATTCGGCGAACCCTGGAGTTTGGCGGCCACCTCAGGCCCAAGTAGCTGAAGCAAGCCGGCCATGGCCGGAGTCAGCTCAGAACTTTCCTGCCCTAGACAGTTGGCGAACCACTGGCTGGTGGCCTGGCTGGCCACTTGCCAGGGAAAGCTGTGCCGCTCCACTTCGCTCAGGCATGCAAGCCCATCCAGTTCTGCCAGCAACCAGTGCAGGGTGTCCGCATCGTGGTTTTGCATGCAGCGCTGCAGGATCTGGTGCAGGCTTCGCAGTGCCGCACCACGATAGCCGGGCTCCGGAGGAGAATCCTGCAGTTCTGCCATGATCAGCCGGGCCATGTCCGCTGGCAGGTTCCGGGATTGTTCCTGGGTAACTGCCGTCCGCAGACCATCCGCATTACTCTTTATGCTCACATATCCTTATCGGGGTGGGGCCCCGATGGAATTGAATGGCTGTGGGGTGGAATTGAATGGCAGTGGATTTGCATTGCCCATGCCTTAGCTTCTATCCTCCTTCTCCCAGACCTTCTTTGCTGAATGTTGAGACCTATCTTTATCTCCCTATGCCTGTTCCTGTCGGGCTTTGCATCTTTGCTGCCAGCGCAGGAACCAGCCACGGCCAAGGCGCCGCAGATCCTGTTGGTCAAGGTGGAGGGAGCCATCGGTGGCACCACCGTTGCCATGGTGAGTCGGGCCCTGGCGGAGGCCAGGTCGCGAGGCATCAGCACCCTGATGCTGGAGATCAAGACCAACGGTGGCCAGCTGGAGGACATGAATGAGTTGCAGACCATGCTCAGCAACATCGATGCTCGGCCGGTGCGCACCGTCGCCTATGTGAATGGCAAGGCTTATTCAGCCGGCGCCATGATTGCGCTGGCCTGTGATGAGATCTTCATGCGCCCAGGCTCGGAAATAGGTGCAGCCAGCCCCATTCAAATTGGTCCCAGTGGCATCTCCGACATCCCTGATGACTACCGGCGCAAGGTGATCTCGGCTCAGCGCGCCGTGGCTCGGGGTATCCTGGAACAGCGTCAGGTCTCCAAAAGCCTGATCACCATGGCCGAGGCCATGGTGGACGTGGACATGAAGGTCTTCGAAGTGACCTATGTGGATGCGGCTGATCTGCAAATGCGGGAAGTGGTGGATGCAAGTCGCCTGCAAGAGATCAAGGACTTGCCGGGCTACCGGGTGGTGGGGCAGCCTCGATCCTTTGACTCGCCCCTGACCCTGACCACCCAAGAGGCAGTGGACTTGAAGCTGGCCAGGGGTAGCTATGTGAATGTGGAGGAGCTGGTGCGGGAGGAGTACCAGCTGAGCATGCAGGACGTGGGCTACATGGAGGAGACCTGGTCCATTCGCCTGGCAGCTTTCCTGGACAGCATGAAGTCGGTGCTCTTTGTGCTGGGCTTCATCTTCCTGCTCATCGAACTTAAGACCCCTGGCTTTGCCCTGCCGGGAATCCTGGGCATCATCCTCATTGGTCTGGCCCTGTTCTCCAGCTATGTCATGGGCCTGGCGGCCTGGCAGGAAATCCTCTTGTTCTTCTTGGGCATTGGCCTGATCGGGGCGGAGATCTTCCTGTTCCCCGGCACCCTGGTGGCCGGACTCTTGGGCTTCATCTGTCTGGTCACCGGCCTCATCTTGTCGCAGCAGACCTTCATCATTCCCCACTCGGAAACCCAGAGCAGCATCCTGCAGGACAACCTGGTCAACCTGGGCATCATGCTGGTGAGCACCCTGGTGCTGGTGGTGTTGTTCTACCACTACATGGAGAAGATTCCCTTCTTCCGTCGCGCCGTGCAGGCGCCGCCAAAGCAGGTTTCAACTGGTGCTGCCACCATGTTTGAGACGGCGCAGGTACAGCGCAGTGATCTTCTGGACTTGCAGGGTGAAGCCGCTACGGATTTGCGGCCAGCCGGCATCCTGGAAGTAGGAGATCAGCGTTACGACGTGGTGACCGAGGGTGATTTCGTGCAGCGCGGAACCCGTATCCGCATCATTCATGTTTCCGGCAATCGCATCGTGGTGGAGCCCATCTCAGGTAACTCGCAGGGAGGGGAGGTTGCTCTGGGCACCTTGGCCCTGCTGGTGATCGTCGGCCTGGTGCTGATCATTGCCGAGGTGTTCTTCGTCTCCATGGGCATCCTGGGTGGCATTGCCACAGTGGCCCTGTTGGCGGCGGTATTCCTGGCCTTCACCAAGAGCACCACCCTGGGCTTCGTATTCCTGGCCGTGGTGGCCATTGCCGTTCCCCTGACCATCTTCTATGCCTTCCGTTGGTTGCCCCTGACCCCATTTGGCAAAAAGCTGTTTCTCGGCGGACCCAAGCACGATGAAGTGCAGGGCGGAGCGCAGGAGGAAGGTCTGGATGGACTCCTGCATCAGACTGGAGTTACTACTTCAGCCCTGCGGCCTTCCGGCTATGCTCGCATTGGCCATCGTCGCATCGACGTGATCACCCGCGGTGAAATGTTGGAAGAAGATACCCCGGTGCGGGTGATCGATGTGGAAATGAACCGGGTTGTGGTGAAGGAAGTCACCAACGCGGCTCAATAACCTTATAACTACAACTTACCGACCCTTCGTCCCCCAAGAGGAATAGCCTTGCTCTACTTAGCTCAAACTGGCAGCGACTTCGTCCCATGGATCATTGGTGGCCTGCTGCTCATTTTTCTGGTCCTGTTGATCTTCGTCAGCAAGTTCATCAACCTGTGGATTCAAGCCACTCTCACCAAGGCCAACATCAGCCTTTTTGCTCTGGTGGGCATGTCCCTGCGCAAGGTCAACCCCACAGTCATCGCCCGGGCGCGCATCTCTTCGGTGCAGGCTGGCATCGACGTGGGTGTTCGCGACCTGGAAGCCCACTACCTGGCTGGTGGCAATGTACTGCGAGTGGTCACTGCCCTGATCGCCGCGGACCGGGCCAATCTGGATCTGGACTTCAAGCGGGGTGCTGCCATTGACCTGGCCGGTCGCCATGTGTTGGAAGCGGTGCAGACTTGCGTGAACCCCAAGGTCATTGACTGCCCGGACCAGACCCAGGGCACCAAGGTGGCGGCCATGGCCAAGGATGGCATTCAGGTGTTGGCCAAGGCGCGGGTGACGGTGCGCACCAACATCAAACGCCTGGTGGGTGGTGCGACGGAAGAAACCATCATCGCCCGGGTGGGTGAGGGCATTGTCTCCAGCATTGGTTCTTCGGTTTCCCACAAGGATGTGTTGGAGAACCCGGACATGATCAGTAAGTCCGTGCTGTCCCGCGGTCTGGATGCGGGCACCGCCTTCGAGATCCTGTCCATCGACATCGCCGACGTGGACATTGGTGACAACATCGGTGCTCGTCTGCAGGCGGACCAGGCGGAAGCCGACAAGCGCATTGCCCAGGCCAAGGCGGAAGAGCGCCGCGCCATGGCGGTGGCAGTGGAGCAGGAGCAGATCGCCGAGGTGATGGCCAACCGGGCCAAGCTGGTGTTGGCGGAGACCGAAGTGCCCAAGGCCATGTCCGACGCCTTCCGCGCAGGCAACCTGGGCGTCATGGACTACTACAAGATGAAGAATGTAGATTCAGACACCCGCATGCGCACCCAGATCGCCGCTGGCGAAGAGCAGAAGGTGCGGGACATCGACGACGAAGGCAAGGTGGTGGAGTAGGGCTTAGCCCCAGCAATGAACGATCTCATTGAGGAACTGCTGAAGAGAGCCTGGTGGCTGATCTTCTTGCTGCCGGCCTTGCTGTCCATCGTTGGCGAGGTGGCCAAGGCCGCCAAGAAGAAGGCTCAGGCTCCGTCTGCTCAGGCGCCGCGCAAGGCGCCGCCAGCGACTTCTCGTCCGGTGATCCCGCAGACAACCAGTCCGGTGAAGCCCGAGGCCAAGGCGCGGCGCAGCGCCGAGGAGATTGCCAATGAAGTGCGCCGCATGATGGGGATGGAAACCGCAGCCGCCCCGACCCCTACCCAGGCGGTGGCTCCTGCGCCGCCCCAGCCCAGAGCCCAGCCGCAAGCCCAGCCCCGTTTCAAAGATGCTCCTGCTGTGCAGCCCAAAGCCAAACTGCAGCCGCAAGCCAAGCCGCAGCCAAGGCCGCCCCGCCGAAAGCCGGCAGCACCTGTGGGCCAGGCCATGGCAAACCGGCATCTGCAAGCCCGCTATGAACCGCAAGAGGACAGGCATCACATTGAAGATCGGCACTTGGGTGAACTTCAGTCCGGTCTGCGGGAGCGCATGCAGTCTCGGGCAAGGTCCAAGACAATCATGGATCGGGTTGCCCTGAAGCTCAACCTGAACGATCCCGCTGCCGCCTTCGTGCTGATGGAAGTGCTGGGCAAGCCCAAGGGCCTGCAGGACTAGCCAGGGCTAGTTGCGCGTTGGTGCCAAGGGCTTGCCGCCGCGGCGCCCTCGTAATCCCTGCCACAGCTTTCGCTCCACCAATGGCCGACCATCCTGTTGCGCCAATTCAAAGGCTATGTCATAGACATAGCCACAGACCCGTCGCAGCTTTGGAAAGTCGATCTTCTCCACCGTGTCGCTGGGCTTGTGGTAGTCCTTGTGCAGGCCAGTGAAGAAGAAGGCGATGGGAATGCCCAGCCGGACAAAGTTGAAATGGTCGGAGCGGCCGAGCATCTTTTCTTCGTCCCATTCCAGATCGAAGCCAGCCAGGGCTTCATTGCGCCTGAGGCAAAGCTCATGCAGCTCTGGTGCGAGTTTTTGGCTGCCTATCAGGTGTAGGCTGTTGCGGTTGTCCTCTGCCTTTTCGTTTTTCCCTTCTTCGCTGCGTCCGATCATATCCATCTGCAGTTCGGCAACGACCTTCTCCAGCGGCACCGTAGGGTGTTCCACGTAGTACTTGGATCCCAACAGACCTTTTTCTTCCGCGCAAAAAGCCAGAAACAAGATGCTGCGCCGAGGCGGCTGTTGGTTCTTGGCGAAGGCCTGGGCCAGGGCCATGAGCCCGGCGCAGCCCGAGCCATCGTCGTCGGCGCCGGGATAGATCTGACCCTTTGCTCGTCCCAGGTGATCCAGGTGACAGCCAATGACTACGAACTCGTCGCGCAGCACAGGGTCAGAGCCGGGCAGCAGGGCGCAGACGTTGTAGGCGGGTTTCTGCACTTCGTGCAGCTTGATTTGCAGGTCCAATTCCAGGCCCGCCAATTCGGTGATGCCTTGTGGCATCGGCTGCTTGGGGTCCATGCCGCCAAGCACCAGGATCTTTTGCATGGTGCTGACCTTCATGGTCAGAACCGTGGGGCGGCGGTTGCGCGCAGCAGCGGTCCGGTTGCCAGGGCTCTGCCTGATTCCCTCCCGGCCCTGCAGGGTTGGATACATGGCGCAGAGTCCGTCATGCACATGAATGACCTGCACTGCTCCCGCCTTCTTCAGCTTGCTGGTGATGCCTGTGGTGCGTCGAAGCGCCAGGATGGAAGGGGTCTTAGGCGGGAAATAGACCAACACCACCTTGTCCTTTACCTGCGACTCTTCCATCTGCCATTCTTCCCCTGGCTGCCAGAGGCAGAGCTGGCCCTTGGCCAGTAGATCTTTGTGCACATTGCCGCGCAACTGGGTGCCGGGATTCAGGCTCAGGCTGGGGCTTTGCTCCTTGCCTTGGCGGATGTGGAAGTGAGATTGCTTCTTCGCCAGCTCCTTGCTGATCCAGGGCAGGGTTTGCCAGTAGCTCTTTTCTCCGCTCTTGTCATCCTCATCCCCGGCAGGTTGCAGGCCCAGGCTCTTGAAATGCTCCCGCATCATTTCGGCTGCCAACCGGTAGCCGTTTGTGCCGGTGCCGCGCCCGGCGAAGGGTTTCGAACTCAACATGGTCAACCATGCTCGTAGTCGTTCTTCATCAATGGTCAAAGCACCGCTGCGTCGGTCCTCCGGCCAGTCAGGTTTGGCGGCAACGGGATTCATCTGCCCGGACAGGGCAGGGAGCAGAAGCAAGGCGAACAGTACTGAGGTCGTCGGTAGATTCATCCAGGCTTTTCCTATTCGTTGCGCAGCGACACCAGGGGGTCGTGCCGGGCTGCGCGCAGCGCCGGGATGCCGGAAACCAGCAGGCCCAGGCTCAGGGCCGAAACCCCTACCAGACTGATCCACAGCGGATCCAGGTGATAGGGGACCTTGGGAATGTTGTAGACGTGGGTGGGGAACAGGTTCAGGTCAAACCAGGCAATCATCAAATTGTTGAAAGCGTCCAGGTAGTAGGCGCTGATGCAGCCGCTGATGATGCCCAGGGCTACGCCGATCAGGCTGATGGCAAAGCCACAGGACAGGAATACCTGCATGACGCCCCGGCGAGTGCCGCCCATGGCGGTGAGGATGCCGATGTCCCGCACCTTCTCCGTCACCATCATGGACAGAGTGGCGTAGACCAGAAAACCGGCAACCACCATGATCACGAACAGCACCAGCTTCATTAGCGAGCGCTGGTGATCCACCGCCCTGAAAAAATAATCGTCCCGCTCCGACCAGTGATAGACCCGGGGTGGGTAGTTGCTGAAATTGAAGGGTGGCGCAGCGATGAGGCGTTTTTGCAGTCGTTCCTGGGTGTTCTTGTCGTGGTCATTGGCAGTTGTCTTGAGTTTCACTGCCACCTCGTCCACTTGCTGCGGGGGAGTGCCCAGGATCTTGCGCAATTGGTCGATGGCAACAAAGGCATTCTGATCGTCGAAGCGGGTGTGTTGGGTTTCGAAGGCTCCGGCAATGCGCAGGTTGGTGGTTTTCAAGATACGGCTTCCTTCCTCCTGCTGGTTGTCTGCGCAGGCGGTGGTGAGGCTGATCAGGTCACCGGGCTTGAGGCCAAAGGCCTGCATGCGACGTTGGCTCAGCAGGATCCACTTCTGGTCGCTTTGTAGATCCAGTTCTGTCTGCTGAACATTCGCAATCCATTGGCGCAGGCCGGTGGTTTCCATCTCCTGCTTGGGATCAATTCCCAGCACCGACAGAAAGGGTTGGTTATCCGCTCCCGCTGTAGTCGAGATGCGCATGGTCTTTTGACCCTGTCCCTGGGGATGGATCAGTGCCTGCCAGATCAGGCGGGGTGCACAAGCCGCCACGTTGGCGTCGGCCAAAATGATCTTTTGCAGGCTTTCATAGCTCACGCCGTCTTCCCGCATGGAAACAATCAGGTCGGAGGAGGTGGAGTGCACATGGCTCTTCACTTCATTGAGCACGCCGGAAAAGATGGAGACCACAACGATCAGGGCCCAGACCCCCAGCATCACCCCCAGGATTCCCAATAGGTTAATGGGGCGGGTCAGCAGGTAGCGCAGGGCCAGGAAATAGCGATACATCAGTCCTCCACCAAGCCGTCTTTCAGGCGCACGACCCGGTCGCAGCGGCGGGCCAGTTCTTCGTTGTGGGTGACCAGCACGAAGGCAATGCCCTGTTCCCGGTTGAGGCGGAACAGGATGTCCAATACGCCTTCAGCGGTGGCGGAGTCCAGGTTGCCGGTGGGTTCGTCCGCCAGGATGACCCTGGGGTTGGAGATCAGGGCGCGGGCAATGGCCACCCGTTGGCGTTCTCCACCGGAGAGCTCAGCCGGGCGATGGTGCAGGCGCTGGTCCAGCCCCACATTTGTCAGCAGGTCCAGGGCCTTTTTGTGGATGGCCTTGCGTTGTTTCAAATACTGCAACGGGGAACTGAGCATCATCTGGCCCAGCTTGACGTTTTGCAGGGCGGTGAGTTCGGGAATCAAATGGTAGAACTGGAAGACAAAGCCGATCTTCCGATGCCGCAGTTGTGCCCGCTCCCGGGTGGAGAGTTCTTGTACCGGCGTGCCGTCGTAGATCACCGTTCCGCTGCTGGGCTGGTCCAACAAACCCAGCAGATACAGCAGGGTGGATTTGCCCGCACCGGAAGCGCCCAGCAAAGCCAGCATCTCGCCTTCTTCCAGCTGCAGGTTGATGTCGCGCAGGACAGGGATCTCCTTGCCCCGCAGTCGGTAGTGTTTACCCAGGTCTTGGGTGCAGAGGATCTGTTTCATTCGTATCTCAGGGCTTGCACCGGTGGCATGCGAGCGGCGCGTCGGGCTGGCAGGTAGGCAACCAGGAGGGTCAACAAGAAGGCACCCAGCAAAACCTGGCCAATCCAAAATGGCTCCAGGCTGATGGGTACTTCTGGCAGGTCGTAGATCTCTACGGGGAACAACTTCCGGCCAAACTTCTCTCCCACGTAGTCATTGATGGGGTTGAGTGCTTTGGCGGACAGGTAGCCGGTCAAGGTACCCAGGGCACAGCCCGTAATGGCAATGACCGCACCACAGAGCAGGAAGATGGCGGCGATGCCCAGGGGTGATGCACCCATGGAGGTGAGGATGCCGATGTCCTTGATCTTCTGCGTCACCATCATGTGCAGGGTGGCATAAACCAGAAAGGCTGCTACCAGCATCACCGCAAACAACACCAGCTTCATCAGAGAGCGTTCCGTGTTCAGGGCATCCAGGAAGGCCTGATGTTGCTGTTGCCAGGTCTTGACCTCGCCGCCAAAGTCCTGCAACTGGGCTTGCAGGCGGGCGGCCACAGTCTTCAGTTCAGCGCCGGCGCGCAGGCGAATGGCCACGTCGGAAACAATATCCAGGGAGTCCAGGTCGAATTCGTCGTGACCCAGCATGCGGCGCAGGGTTTCCAAGGGCACGAAGACCACATGGTCATCCATGAAGGGATAGCCAGTCTTGAAGGCACCGGAAACGTAGATGCGCTCCTTGATCGGCAGCAAGTTTTCTTCGCCTTGAATGTCCTCAAAGCGGGCACTCATCAGATCCATGCCCTGGCCCGGCTGCAGAGGATTGCCCAGCAGCATGCGGTTGAAGCCCACCAGGATGCCTGGAGTCTTGCCCAGCGAAGTGCCAAGGTCAGGTTGTGCCAGACCAGCTTGCCGGCGAAACTCCTGCCGTTGTTCCTCGCTGACCTGCAGCGGTTGGTTCGGGTCCTTGACCCGCCAATGCTCCGGCGCAAGGCTGGGGTCCATCCCAAAGGGATGATGGTCACCGGGGAAGCGGTCCGGTGTCTGCAGCCACTGCGGCATGTTGCTGGTCTGCGCTTCCGCCTGGAAATCCACGCCGATCAGCGCCACGTAGTTTTGGTGGATGGCCGGTGGGCTCAGGGATTCAGTTTGCCGGGCCAGTTGAATGCGCTGATCCTGCGGGTTGAGCATGGCGTAATGCACCAGTCGGGGTGCGGTGCTCACCACGTCCGGGTCCGCTGCCAACAGTGGTTGCAATTCCGTATAGGAACTGTGGGGTAGACCGGTAAGCAGCAGGTCCGGCGAGGCGTGCCGGACACTGGTGGTCTGCTCGCTGATGAAGCCGGAGAACACGGCAATCACCACGATCAGTGCCCACACCGCCAGGGCCACGCCGGCCATGCCCAGCAGGTTGACCCAGCGGGTGCATAGGTAGCGCAGTGCCAAAAACCAAGCAAAGGAAGCGGGCAATCAGTCTCCTTCCGGTTCCGGGGTTTCCTTGATCTGTCGCATCAGCGGGAACAGCACCACATCACGGATGCTGTCCGAACCGGTGAGCAGCATGCAGAGCCGGTCGACGCCGATGCCCAGGCCACCGGTGGGAGGCATGCCATACTCCAGGGCGCTGACGTAGTCCTCATCCAATTCCGAGGGCGACTCTTCGTCCACATGCTGCAGTTGCGCCAGGAATCTCTGCTCCTGATCCAGTGGGTCGTTCAGTTCGGTGAAGGCGTTGCCCATCTCCATGCCGGCGACGAACAGTTCAAAGCGTTCCGCCACTCGTGGGTCATCCGGATTGACCTTGGCGAAGGGGCAGATGGCCAGGGGGTAGTCGTAGACAAAGACCGGGCCTTGGAGGTTCTCTTCCACTGTGGCTTCGAAGATGTCGTTGGCGACTTTTTCAAATGGCAGGGCTGGCTTGGCATGGGCCGAGGCCAGTCCCAACTCAGTGGCCCGCTTGCGCACCGCCGGCTCATCAAAGAAGTCCAGGCCATTGTTGGCTTCGCTGAACAGGTCCAGGTAGGCGCTGCGTTGGAAGGGTGGCTGCAGGTCGTACTCCTGCTCACGGAAGGTAACCTTGTCCTTGCCCAGCACCGTGGAGCAGAGATGGGCGAACAGGCCCTCCGTGCGTTCCATGATGTCCCGATAATCGGCGAAGGCCTCATAGCTCTCCAGCATGGTGAACTCTGGATTGTGCCGGGGGCTGATGCCTTCGTTGCGGAACACGCGCCCCACTTCAAACACCTTCTCCATGCCGCCGACGATCAGGCGCTTCAAGTAGAGCTCCGGCGCAATGCGCATGTAGAGCTGCATGTCCAGGGTGTTGTGGTGGGTGACGAAGGGCCGAGCGGCGGCGCCGCCGAAGATGGGCTGCAGCACCGGGGTTTCCACTTCCAGGTAACCCATCCCCTGAAAGTAGTTGCGCAGTTCCTGCAGGATATAGGAGCGGGTGACGAAGGTTTCCCGCACCTCTGGGTTGGCGAACAGGTCCACATAGCGCTGGCGGTAGCGGATTTCCTTGTCCTGCAAGCCATGCCACTTCTCCGGTGGTGGTCGCAGGCTCTTGCCAGCCAGGGTGACCTGATCGGCCCAGACTGTGTCTTCGCCCTTCTTGGTCTTGCCCAGCTCACCGTGGATCACCACCAGGTCGTTGGTTTCCAGCAGCTTTCGGTTGGGCCAGAAGTCCGCCAGGCGGTCCCGCATGAAGCCAATTTGCACCTGGCCGGTGAGGTCCCGCAGGTGGGCAAAGCGCAGTTTGCCGAAATCCCGCACCTGTCCCAGGCGGCCAGCAATGACCATCTTCTCACCCTGCCTCTCTTCCTTGCCTTGCAGGCAATCGGCGATGGCAGTGGGCTTTGCCACCCGGGCGGGGTAGGGGTCGACACCGCGCTCCTGCAGGGTCTGCAGTTTCTCCAGGCGGTCCTTGGCGATCTTGTTGGTCAAAGTGGGCAAATCTGGGCTATGGAAAAGGGCGGCAGGATAGGTGATGGAGGCATTTACGAGAACGGCAGCTTGCATAGAATCTGCGCCAGAGATCTCGACCACCTGAGGAATTGGCCACGTATGGCCCCTATATGGCACGCAGTCCCAGCCCAGCTTTTTATCCCATCCTGGCCTTCGTTCTGGCTCTGGGTGTCCTGGTCTGTGGCAACCCCATGGGCCGGCCGGTGGTGGCACCTCCAGTGGTGGTAGAAGCAGCGCCTGAACATCCACTCCCGGAGATGGAGCAGCCCGTGGCAGCGGAGCCAGCAGCGGAGCCAGCAGCGGAGCCAGCAGCGGAGCCAGCAGGGGATCCAGCACCGGTTGAATCAGCACCGGTTGAATCTGCACCGGCGTTGGAAGTTGAGGCGATGCCGGCGATGTACCGAGCCAAGGACTAGACGGTGCTGAAGGCTGAGCCCTTGTGGGAAAAGGACTTACAATTTTCTTTGTGATTCCAGGGCAAGAAGACTGCTTAGGGCCGGCAGGAATGTGGCGAGCATTGACATCTAATGTGATGCTGAGCTAGGAGTCTGCCCCACGGAAAGTCAACTTAGCGTCACCTCGGTGGCCGCTGGATAAAATCATTAGTGGGGCTGTGAAAATCCAGATCGACGGATTCTGCATGGATTTTGGGCCTGGGGCCACGTTGACGATTTTTGGGAGCAGATCAGTGCTTCTTGGCCTGTAATGGCCCAATTCCCTCGGCCTTCATAGCGCCAGCTTTCCGTGCAGCCTTCTCAAGTTGGTTGCAAGACAGATTAGGTCCCACTCACCACTCACCTTTGCTATGCCTCGCATGCTGAAGGACCGAAAGCCGCTCACGTTTTTGATCCAGCCAAAGACCGGCTCAACGATGTGTTTGCGTTTTCGGTACCAGCCCCGCCCACGGTTGGTTCCCAGCTTCCGTTTCATTCGCGCAGTAGCTTGGAGATCTGGACTGGTCTTCGGTCGTTTCTTTCCTTCCTTGCCAACTGAAACCAAACCGTCAATCTGGGCGTTTTCGAGATGCTTGAAGTTTTCCTCGCTGCGATAGCCTGCGTCCGCAAGCAGGCGCTCTATCGGCTTGCCTGAGTTCTCCATCGCTTTCTCGGCCATTGGAAGAAGCTGGTCATTATCAGCAGCGTTGTTTGTTACTCCATTGGCGATGATCAGCTGCTCAGTATTGTCGACAGCAATCTGAGCGTTGTAGCATTGCTCGAATCCATTCGAGGCTTTCATGATCCGACTATCGGGGTCCGTGAAGTTCTCCTGATCCTTTGGCCGTGGCTTGCCCTTGGGATGTTTCCGGTGGGGAGTCATCCGAAGCTCGCGACCTTCTTCCTTGGCCTTGCTGGCCTTCTTCTCGTCCTTTTGCTTGTCCTCCTCGGCCTTGCGTCTCTCCAATCGCTTCTTTGCCTCCTGGATAGCCTTCAGGCGGCTTTCCCGGTTTGAAAGTTCATCAGGGAGCTCGTCACCCCGAAAGTCAGGACCGAAGAGATCGTCCTCTTCCTTGTCGATTCCCTTAGCCATCTCGGTGATCCTGCGGATCTCGGCACGCAGTCGTTTCTCTTCGGACTTCATTCGCGAGTAGCTCATTGCCTTTCGCTTGCTGGCGTTCGCCTTCACTTTGCTGCCATCCACTGCCACGGTGCCGAGCTTGACCAAGCCAGCCTCAGAAGCGAGCTGTACGATCTGGACAAAGAAGCTCTCGAACAAATCGACATGCTCCGCCCGAAAACGACAGATTGTGCGGTGGTCCGGCATTTGATTAGCTGCCAACACCCGGAAAGGCACGCTTTCTTCGAGGTGCTTGGAGATCTTGCGGGAGGAGAAGACCCCTGTGCAATACGAGTAGATCAAGACCCTCAACATCATCCGTGGATCGTAAGGCAATTCACCACTCCCGCAGATGCGGTAGCGGTCGAGGAGGCCATCCGTGTCCAACGAACCGACCGCGTCGTGAATGTACCACGCAAGATGATCTTGTGGCAGCCAGTCACGGATGGACGGAGGTAGGAGGTACTGCTGGTTTAGATCTTGACCCTTTTTGAATCGCGCCATGCCTTCAATACGTACAAGGATGGGCCAGGGGCTTAACCTTTTTTCCGATTTCGAGGGCGATCGGAGGCCGGATTCCTCCTCATCCCGTGGGGCAGACTCCTAGCCTGCTCGAAACAAGCCACAACCCTGGAGGCATCTTCTGGCCCGACCCATCGACCTGTCCCTGACCGACGAATTGTACGAGTTTCTGGACCAAAACTCCGGCGAGGGCACGGGGTTCTCCACGCCGAGCGAGTTTGTGCGATCGCTGATCCGCGAGAAGAAAGAGCGACAAGAGGCTGCCGAGTTCCGGCAAGCTATTCTTGAAGGATATGACGATGTACTCCACGGGCGTACCCTGCCCTACAATGGTGATCTTCGTTCCATGCTCGTTGAGGCGAGGCGGCGCAACGAACTGGGCTGGGGCTAATCCGGGCTGTCCTATTCCGGAGTGTACTTGGACTTGCCGCAACCGGTGAAATTCGGGTTGGCCACCAGATGGTCACAGGTCCGGCAGACTTCCGGGTAGTCCCCGGAGAACATCTGCTGGCGGAATTTGACGTAGGTCTCCCCGTTCCAGATCTCTTCCACGGTCTGCTCGTTGGTGTTGCCCATCACCAGCTCCTCGGGGCCGCGACAGCAGGGGAAGACCTTGCCGTCGGGATTGATCTTCATGTAGGTGGCGCCCATGTAGCAGAAGTTGGGATACTTCTCCCGCACGTGGTCGATCAGCCGGCTGAACATGTCCGGCATGATGCCGCGCATGCGAGCTTCCTGGGGAGCCACCGACCGCCGGAAGGGTTCGTCCATGTCCACATGGAAGATCATGTTGCGCGCCTTGGCCCGTTCCACCGCTTGATCCAAAAAGCCGCAGATCTCTTCTTCGCTATAAAAGGTGTGGGCATTGCTGTCAGCGCAGCGCGCCGAGTTGTCCAGCATAGGTTGCACCCGCAGGTCGGAGCGGCATTCCACTGCTCCCAGGTCAGCAACGAAGTCCACCAGATCCGCCAGGTGCGGAGCGTTCTCCCGCATCAGCACGGCGACAAAGCCCACCGGGATGTTCAGCTCAGTGGCCGCTGGCACAATCTCGCGGATGTTTTGCACCACCTCGTCAAACTTGGCGCGGGCCCTCAGCTTCTCGAAGACTTCCGGCACGGCGCAGTCAAAAGAGATCCAGAGCTTGTGGATGCGATCGGCAATCTCCCGGAAGCGCTTGCCATTGAGTATGGTGGCATTGCTGTAGAAGTTCAGGAACACGTCATGCTCGCGGCACTTCTGCACCACCAACTTGATGTTCGCCAGCATCGGCTCGGAGAGGGCCGAGGGCGTCATCAGCGAGGTGTGGGGCAGGACCTGATCCAATAGCTCCACCGCCTTGTCCTGCGGCATGACTTCCAGGGGCAGGCCATCGGCCTGGCCACACATGATGCAGCGCAGGTTGCAGAGATTGTTGGGAGAGAACTCCAGCCAGCCCGGTCGCGAGGACCAGTGATCGGCGTTGGTAGCCAGGTCACTGATGACGGCGAAGTAGTTGTCCAGCTCTCTGTTGATCTTGTTTGCCATGGGATGGGCCTTGGGAGGCTCATGAATGGTATCACGGCAGGCGCTGAAAGGCGTAGCGGCGAAGGACCCGGCCCTGCTCGATGTACTTTTTCTCGAAGTTGGTTGGCGAGAAGCCATAGCCAGGGCCTTTCAGCAACAGCCGCTCTTCCTCTTGCCGATCCCGGCGCAGCAACGGGCTCTGTCCCAGCACCCGGCAGATCCGGCCGGCGTAGGCCGGGTTGTCGGTGGCCACCAACAGGTAGGCATCTGCTTTCAGCACTCGATGGATGACCGGGGGCATTTCCTCGGTGAAAAAGCGGCGACCGCGGTGCCGGCGCTTGGGCCAGGGGTCTGGGTAATAGACGTGCAGCCGGTCCAGGCTGCCCTCGGCCACCCGGTCTTGTAGGTAGATCTTGGCGTTGTCCACCAGCAGCATGCCATTTTCCCGACCGTGCTTTGAAAGGCGCTCGGCGGCGTATTCGGCGTAGGCCGGGGCGGCTTCGATGCCCAGGTAGAAAGTGTCCGGGTCAACGTCGGTAGCGGCCAATAAGAAGGCGCCCTTGCCCGGGCCCACTTCGATTTCCTGCTGCTGGTAGTTGTCCGGTACCAACTCCTCCAGGTATGGCGGTGCTTCGCCGCCATAGCAGATGGGCAGCTTATCGCCCTGGGCATGGCGCACCCGGCGCCTAAAGGAGAGCTTGCCGCCCTGGTGCATGCGTGGGTTGGGCCGTTCAGAGCTGGGTCGGACTTCAGTCATCAGATCCCACCAAACATAGCCAACCATTGGGCTTCCGTCTTGGGCTTGAAGATGGAGTTCTGCTGCCGGGTCTGGCCCATGGGCGCCGATCCCTCGGGAGCGTAGAGGTGACCGGGAAAGAGGATGGCATCGTCGGGGACCTTGGCCAGCTTCTGGGTGAGGCTCTGGTAGAGGGCTTTGGCATCGCCGCCGGGCAGGTCGGTACGGCCGCAGCCTTCCAAGAACAGGGTGTCACCGGCTACCAGGCGGTTGTCCACCAGGAAGCACTGGCTGCCGGGAGTGTGGCCGGGGGTATGGATCAGCTCAATGGGGATTTCGCCCACCTGCAACACATCGCCGCTGTCATGCAGGGCCAGGTCGCTATCGGAGACGCCGGTGACTTCCTTCACCCAGGGAGCTTCTTGCCGTTGCACGTGTACCTTCATGCCCTGTAGTTCCAGGAGCCCCTTGATGCCTTGGATGTCATGGCCGAACAGGTCGCCGCCGATGTGGTCCGGGTGGTAATGGGTGGCCAGGGTGCCGACGACGCGCATGCCGTCCTGGGCGGCCAGGGACAGCAGTTCCTTGACCCCGTAGGCTGGATCCACCAGAACCGCCTCGCCGGTCTGCCGGTCGCCGATGAGGTAGACAAAGTTCACCATCTGTTGGGCGATGGGATCTGCGGTGGCAAAGTCCCTGCCGGCAAGCAGTTGGCGGAAATACAGGCGGTCGGTCATTTGACTTGGGGGCGCTGGGGAAAAAGGCTGGGCAAGGAGGGGGGCCTGGGGGGCTGGGCAGCCTAGAGCTGAAGATAGCCTAGGAGTCTGCCCCACGGGAAGTCAACTTAGCGTCTCCCAGGTGGCAGCTGGATAAGTCATTAGTGGGGCTGGGAAAACCCAGATCGTCCGATCCTACATCAATCTTGGGCCTGGGACCATGATGACGATTGTGAGGTGCTTCTTGGCCTGTAATAGCCCGATTCCCTCGGTTTTCACATCGCCAGCTTTCCATGCAGCCTTCTCAGGTTGGTTGCAAGACAGATTAGATCCCACTCACCGCTTACCTTCGCCATACCTCGCATGCTGAAGGACCGAAAACCGCTCACGTTTTTGATCCAACCAAAGACCGGCTCAACGATGTGCTTGCGTTTTCGGTACCAGCCCCGTCCGCACTTGGTCCCGAGTTTTCGCTTCATTCGCGCAGTAGCTTGGAGCTCTGAGCTGGTCTCCGGTCGTGCCTTTCCTTCCTTGCCCACCGAAACCAAACCGTCAATCTTGGCGTTTTCGAGGTGCTCGAAGTTTTCCTCGCTGCGGTAGCCTGCGTCCGCAAGCAGGCGTTCGATCGGCTTGCCGGTGTTCTCCATCGCTTGCTCGGCCATCGGAAGAAGTTGATCCGTATCCGCACCGTTGTCAGTGATTCCATTCGCGATGATCAACTGCTCCGTATTGTCGACAGCAATCTGGGCGTTGTAGCATTGCTCAAACCCCTTCGAGTCTTTCATAATCCGACTGTCAGGGTCTGTGAAGTTCTCTTGATCCTGTGGCCGTGGCTTGCCTTTGGGATGTTTCCGGTAGCGAGCCACCTGGAGATCACGACCCTCTTCCTTGGCCTTGCGGGCCTTCTTCTCGTCCTTTCGCTTGTCTTCTTCGGCCTTGCGTTCTTCCAAGCGCTTCTTTGCCTCCTGGATCACCTTCAGGCGGCTCTCCCGGTTCGCAAGCTCCTCGGGCAATTCGTCACCACGAAAGTCGGGACCAAACATCTCGTCCTCGTCCTTGTCGATCCCCTTGGCCATCTCGGTGATCCTGCGGACTTCGGCACGGAGCCGCTTCTCCTCGGATTTCATCCGCGAGTAGCTCATAGCCTTGCGTTTGCTGGCGTTCGCCTTCACCTTGCTGCCATCCACTGCCACGGTGCCAAGTTTGGCCAAGCCTGCCTCACAAGCAAGTTGCACTATCTGGACAAAGAAGCTCTCAAACAGATCGACATGCTCTGCCCGAAACCGACAAATCGTGCGGTGGTCCGGCATCTGATTGGCTGCCAACACCCGGAAAGGCACACTCTCCTCTAGGTGCTTGGCAATCTTGCGAGAAGAGAAGATTCCGGTGCAGTATGCGTAGATCAGCACTCGCAGCATCATCCGTGGGTCGTACGGCAACTCGCCTTTGCCGCAGACGCGATAGCGATCAAGGAGATCATCTGTGTCAAGCGACTCAATGGTGTCGTGAATGTACCACGCAAGATGATCTTGGGGCAGCCAATCGCGGATTGACGGAGGCAGGAGGAACTGCTGGTTGAGATCTTGACCCTTTTTGAAACGCGCCATGCCTTCAATACGTACAGGGATGAGCCCAGGGCTTAATATTATTCCGATTTTAGAGGCTATTGGAGGCCGGATTCACAGCTGTCCCGTGGGACAGACTCCTAGCCCGGACTATTCACGAGTGTGCTGTTGATCGCGATTTTTTGGTCCTTGCTGGCCGGCATGGTGAAGAATCAAGGGGATTTGCTTTCGACACTCTGAAGTGAGCGTTGGCAAAGGTCCATGGGCCTGAAATATCGCCGGAATGGCCACCTCCGTACAGTCCCGTGGCGCAGTAGATGCGATGCAGTTGGATTCCATTCGGCGCTACGCCGTCTTTGGTCTACCGCGAGCACTGACAGCACATGCTGCACGCTCCCACAATTCTACCCATGGATAACATTTCGGCAGATGGACCACTACCCGACGCACTGATTCTTGTACGCGAGCTGCGACCTTGATCAACATTTCCCGAAATCGCCCTACCTGGGTGCGGCCTGCATCAGTCCGACGAAGGCGCCAGCGCAGCTCCTGGTAGAGCAGATACGCCGTAGCCGTCATCAATACTCGGAATTGATTGGCGATGTAGCTTGAGCAGCTTGTGCGATCAATGTCGAGATCATGCAGTAGTTCTTTGATGCGGTTCTCGGAATCACCTCGACCACGATAGATCTTGTACACGTTTTCCGGTGTGTGCCGAAGATTGGTGATCACAAATCGAGGATTCGACTTTGCACTTCTTCCTTCATACTGCAGCACCTCAGCTTTGAGGATGACCCTCCGCTCGCGATTCCATGACTTTGCACGGTAAGCAGCCTCTCCAAAGAGTTGGATGGATTCGTTTTGGCGAGCAGAGAGCGTCTGGGCCATGGTCATCCAATCCTTGGCTTTCGCTTTGAGGACGCTGTTGCTGGCCATTGCGACCACATACTCGACTTTTAGATCTTCAAGCGCAGCGATGATCCTTGGGTTTGCAAAGCCGCCATCTAACCGTACACGAATCTTTGCTTTCGGGAATCGGTACCTGAGCTCGGCGACCGTCCGCTGCAACAATGGAATGCATCCTCGGTTTGCCGTTGAGTTCCCTGGTCGAAGCCGAGCGGAGAAGAGAAATTGATCTGGATGACCATCCACTGACAAAAAGCCAAGGAGAGGATGGAAACACCAGGTGTCGTAGTAGCCATTGAAAAAGCTGAATGCTTGCTGACCATGGGTGGGATCGTCAGTGGAATCAAAGTCGATGGTGATGCGCTTTGGTCGCCGATGACGCTTCTTGAGCAGACCAATAGCTTTCTTCTCCAGCCAACGTGTGGCTTGTACAGCCTCTTTTGCCGTGGGCATGTTTTCAAACCGGGATAACGTCGGTTGCGATGCCAGCTGATCTTCGCCAAGTGCATCCATGCCGCTGATCATTTTCAGGATCGGGTCATTTGCCATTTTGGCTGCGTCGTTGCCATCGCTGTAGCCCATGGCGATGGAAAACACACGTTGCCGGAGAATCGTCAAAAAGTCGTGTGTTGTGCGGCCCGGATTGCGTCGATCGCAAAATTGAGCTGCAAGTCCGCTGGTCAGGCCGAGTTGCTGATCGAGCTGGCCAAGCAGGATTGCACCGCCATCGGAGCTTTGTCCTTCTGCGTCAAAGATGGGGACGACGGACTTCTTGGCGATGTCTGGAAGAATAACAGACTGTTGAGTAGGCTTGGCCATGCGGATTGTGGTGTCGTTTGTTCCAAGTAGCGTGTAGTTACCACTTAGTACGAATGATCCACAGTCCGCGGTTTACCTATTCATGAATAGTCCAGGCTAGGGCAATGCAGGCTGGGATAAACCCAGCAGAGCCCGCAAGCAGATCATGATCGTCACCGCCGTTGGCAAGCCACAGGCTGCCCATCGCCTGGCTAGTTTGCATGGAAGATATGGCGGCATATCTGGTGGACCATGTGTTGCCGGCAGTTCGAGTGCGGCAATGGGTCTTGAGTCTGCCGCCGCAACTGCGCTACCTGCTCAGGCCTGCGGTGTGTGGCGAGCGCTTGACGATGACTCGGCAGGGGCAGGTAGTGTACCGGTTTCGGCGTCCATGGCGCAATGGGACGCAGGCGGTGTCGACGAGCCCCATGACCTTCATCTCAAGGCTGGCAGCACTGGTGCCGTATCCGCGAGCGCATGTGCTGAGCTACCATGGTGTGTTGGCGCCGGCATGGGTGACGAACTAGAAAAGACGTGGAATCTTGGCCGCTTTTTCGCGGCCCCATTCCCCCCATAGCGACCCCTGCACATGCCTCTTGTGGCGTGGTATCCCCGGCGGTGTGGGGGCTGTATTCGCTTTTTGAGCCAGCAAACCAGGGATGAACCCTCTGCATATCTATCGTATATCCCGATAAAACTCTCTTGCAATATATCGTAAAACACGATAAATATCTGGGCATGGAAAGCAAGCGAGTGGTATTCTTCAAGGCAAGCAACGGCATGGTGCCGGTCTTTGATTGGTTCTGCACCCTTCCAACTTTCGTCTTCAGGATGTTTCGCACTCGCTTTAACCGAATTGAGCTGACCGGCAAAGGCAACGATCGCCCACGCTCCGCATACCTGAGAGACAAAATCTATGAGTTCCGTGTCAGCGAAAACGGCATTAACTACCGAGCCCTGTTTTTCTTCCACGGAACCGAGTTGGTGGTTGTCGCCAACGGATTCTCGAAGAAGTCTGCCAAGGTTCCCGACAGCGAAATCAACAGGGCCATAGCTCGGCGCGCCCAGTTCATCGCTTCACCTGAAGCCCACACCCACATCGAATAGCAGGAGTAAACAATGCAAGCCAAAAGCAAAAGCAAAAGCAAAGCCAGGGGCAAGAAGACCAGCAGCGCCATCGCCATCATGGACAAGTGGGGCGAGAAGAATGACCCCGGTTACCGCGCCGGCCTGGAAGAAGCTCAGATCATCATGGAGACTGCGGAAGCCTTCTACAATGCACGCAAGGAAGCTGGTCTCACCCAGACCGAGCTTGCCAAGCTTGCAGGGACCACCCAGTCTGTCATCTCCGATATCGAGGATGGCGATTCCAGGGGGCGGTCCCTGGCCACCCTCACCAAGATCGCGGTTGCCTTGGGAATCAACCTGAAGCTATCCATCAACCCCAGGAAGAGCGACGCGGTGCGCGTAATCACCTGCAAGTCCAGAGTCAAGCTGAGTGGCTAAGCAATCACCAGTGGGGGAAGACGCCGGGTGTTACGTTTTGTGCTGGAGAGCCGTGCGGAGACGCGCATCTTGCGGCACTTGGGCTTGCCTACTACAGCGCCACCAATTGCGCCAGTCCGTGCCCCACCGGGAATGTTGCCTTCAAACCGCCTCGCCGGTCTGCCGGTCACCGATGAGGTAGATAAAGTTCACCATCTGCTGGGCAAGAAGGGGAACCTGGGGGGCTGGGCAGCCTAGAGCTAGAGATAGCCTAGTGGTGTGATGCGCTCTGTTGGGGCATTTTCAGTGCAGCGCGTGCGCGACCGACTTTTTCGAGGATCTCGTCGGCGGCCTTGGTCCAAACAATCGGCTTCGGATCGTCGTTGTGGTTATCGATGTAGTCCATGATTGCTTTCTTGAGTTGAGGGACGCTGCGAAACGCGTCGCGCTTCAGGCGTTTTTGATCAAGATTGCGGAAAAACCCCTCCACGATATTGAGCCACGAGCTGCTTGTCGGGATGAAGTGCATGTGGAATCGCGGATGGCGCTTCAGCCACCGCTTAACCTTCTCATGCTTGTGTGTGGCGTAGTTGTCGGCGATGACGTGCAGATCGAGTTCAGCTGGAGTTTGCTCGTCGATCATTCTCAGGAACTTGATCCACTCCTGATGTCGATGTCGCTTCATGCAGGTTGCGATCACTTCGCCGTGACCCAACTCGATCGCGGCGAACAAGGTGGTTGTTCCGTTCCTCTTGTAGTCATGAGTCATCGTGCCGCATCGACCCTTGACCAGTGGAAGGCTCTTCTGGGTCCGATCGAGAGCCTGAATTGACGTCTTTTCGTCCGCGCTAAAGACGAGTGCATTCTCGGGTGGATTCAGGTAGAGACCTACCACATCGCGCAGCTTCTCTTCGAACCGAGAATCGTTGCTGACCTTGAACGTCTTCACCAAGTGAGGTTTCAGACCGTTGGCCTTCCATGTGCGGTGGACCATCGACTGCGTGATTCCCATCTCCTCTGCAAGGAGTCGCGTGCTCCAGTGTGTCGCGTTCGCGGGGATCTCTTGCGTAGTCATGCGGATGATCTCACTCTCAACTTCCTCGTTCGCACGGGGACGACCTCCCCGAGGAAGGTCCTTCTCTATACCAGTGAGGCGATGCTCGCTGAAGCGGTTTCGCCAACGCCCCACAGTGTGTCGCTTGACCCTCATCTCCTCAGCTATATCCGCATTCGAGTAGCCATCAGCGGCAAGAAGGATCATTCGGGCTCGCTGAGCTTGCCTCACCGAAATTCTCCGACTGCGTGACCAATTCGTCAGGGTGCTTCGCTCGCTCTTGGTAAGTTGAATCTCTACTGCAACGCGCATCGTCTTGCCTCCAACGATACCTACGCACCGCAAGCGTAGGGAGGCTTAATATAAAGGCCTACTAATTCTGCGTCATACCACTAGTTCTCGTTCTTCCAGCAGTGAGCCTGGCTCCCGGATCTCGGGCCTGACAATTCTCTCCGCATCGATCACCCGTCGCTGGGCACGCAGGCTCTTGTGACAGCGGTTCTTCAGGATGCCGAAGAGCCAGGATGCAACTGAGCCCTTCGTGGGGTCATAGGACGCGGTCTCTTCGATGGCCACCAAATAGGTTGCCTGCACCAAATCCTCGGCATCTTCCACCGATGAGACCAGGTGTGAAGCGATCTGCAGAAGATCGATGGCTGTGCCATCGAAGACCCTGGCAAGGGCCTCGGGATCTCCGTCCTTCTGGAATTGCAGGAAGGCCTGGTTTACTTGGTTCGCTGCCATGTCTGCATGAATGACCCTGAAGGTCCATTGGTGGGACAGACATTCTATGATTAATTCACAGCTGGGGTGATTTCATCAGGCATGGGGACAGTCTTTTCGTCTCACCGCATTTGTATGGCTGGGTGAACCTACCTCAAGCTGGCGAAAAGCAAGCGGATCGGTCATAACATGGGCCTTGGATTGGCGGCGGCAATCCAGATCCAGGTCGAATCAATGGCGAACGCTCTGTACCGGTATGTGGGGGTTTTCTGGCTGGCGGCATTTATGCCGGTCCTGGTTGGCTGTCGCAGCAATGGATCCAACCTGGTCAGTGTCAAAGCAACCGCTGCCGCAAGCATTCAAAGCCAACTGCAACAGGAATTCCGCGCCGAGGTGCAGGCCTTCCCCAAGTCGGCGCGGGAAGTGCAAGCCTTGACCGACTACTCCTGTCTGGTGTTCTTGTGCAAGCAGCCTGACCTGCCGGTGTCCGGCATGAGCCCGGCCACCCTGCAAGCCCTGCACCAGTACGTAACTGACGGTGGCAAGATCTTGCTGCTGGGCTTTGCGAGTCGCATGGCCTTCGAGATGGGCGTGGAGCCGGTTGCGCCGGATCGCTACGCCTACTACCGCTGGGGGGATTCGGCGGAGACCTTGTTGGGGCAGTATGAGATGGGCTTGCATCTGCCCGAAGAAGCTTCCGCAACCCTGCAACAAGGTTTGCGACCGGTGCAGCCAGAACAGCAGACCTATCTCATTGCTGGTGGCGAGATGGTGAACCTGCAATCTTGCCATTGGGAATCTGCGGCGCCGGAAAATGCCCAGGTGCTGGGGCGTCTATTTCGCATTCGGGATGGCGAAGCGCGGCAGTTGAGCTCTGTTGTCATGGCGCAATGGCAGGAGGGTCGGGGGCAGGTACTGGCATGTGGTGCCTTGCCCGAGCCTTGGCGCCCGGACCCGGTGGTAAGCAGGAATGCTCGCCGCTTCCTCAGCAATGCAGTGCAGCATCTCTGCGGCGGCAAACCCAGCAGCATGCTGCTGTGTAAGCGGGAAGAATTGGAGATGCGGCTTGTGGCCAACAAAGCCGCAGCGCCTTTGCAGACCTTGCTGCCCATTGACCGTCGTCGTTATCCCGGGGCCAGCTTGCTGGGGCACTGGGGTTGGAAAGGGAAGAGCGAAGGTCTGACGTCTCTGTTGCAAAGCTCCTACCGGCAAGGCGCCGGTTTGTTGGATGCTGTTCAGGATGCTGGGCAAAGTGCTGCTGACCTACGGGCACTGGCCAGCCGCGCCCATGCTCGGGGCATGTTCCTGCAGACTTGCCTGCCGACTTCTGCTGCTACTGCTGCTGGCGATGCTTTGCCCAGCAATGCTGCCGAACTGTTGGACCTGCGGCTCTGGGGCAAAGGGGCTCTGGATGGCTTTGGCTTACCGCAGTGGGATTACGATGCCAGTGGTCAAACCCGTGCCCGGCTGCGGCTCTACCAACCTGCCCTGGCGGGCTACTGCCTGGGTCAGGAGCCAGCTTTCTTGCCCGGCTTTGCTGGGGTGCAACAAGCGCAGCGCGGTCGACCCAAGGGTGTGTCCGCAACCGGAATTTCAGCCCAATGGCGGGATGCCTTTGCGCCCCGGAACTACCCCTTTGCTTTCTTGGATTGCAACTCACCTGGCAGCTACCCGGATTGGATCCTGACCCAGCTGCATGACTTCCTGCGTCCCCGGGCGGGCATGGGGGCAGCGCTTTGGTGGCCAGTGCCCCTGAACGAGCAAAGCAGGAACTATGTCGGAGGGCTTTCCATGCAAGGTCTGAAGGCTGCGGTAGCGGGCCGTTTGTCTGCCACCGGTCGGGATGGCTACCGGCAATTGCTCAGGGATTCCCTGCCCCAGGTGCAGTCTGGTTTTGGCGCAGAAAGCGCACTGCCAGCTGCCACTCCCTTCCTGCAGAATAACCACTTCCGCTTGCACGGCAGTGACGGTGCCCTGTGGTTGGACCCAAGGGGGCTGGCAGAATTTCGCCAGCCTTCCAACAACACCCGTGAACTCTCCCCAGGTTTCATGCGCTCGCGCTGGCGGGGTGTCACCGCCACCTTGGATATGGTGGAGACTGACAATATCGACTTTGTGGCCAAAGGCTTGCCGGCACGGCTGGATCGGGATGAGGATACCGACTTTCCTGCGCTGACTTCGCAACGCTATCAGGCCACCCGCGGTGCCTATCACTTGCACCTGCAGGTACGCGCCGTCAAAGGTGAGGGCATTATTGAAGTGCGGCGGGAGCAGGAGCTGATCAAGTTGCTCAGCTTCAAGGAAGGTGAGGGCAGTAAGATCCACAAGATTCCCTTTCCCGTGGCCTACGAGGGATCCAGGACCTTGACCCTGGCCTTGGCGGATGGCGGTGAAGTGGCCATTGATCAATGCCGTCTGCTGCGTCGCGGCAGCCTGGCAGTGGATGCAGAAGAGCCCACCGAAACCCGAGTGCTCAGCTTTGCCGGCCATCGTGCCCAGCTTGAGGAGCGCACCAACACCACCCAGTTTTCCGAGCGTCGGGTGCTCACCACCATTGCCGACTTTCCCGGTTTTGGCCTCTTTATCCAGTACGATCAGGTGCGTCCCGGCTTGCAAGTGATCCGTGACTTTGGCTTCAGTGGTTATCGGGCCCTGTCCCGAGTCGAAGGTCAGGTGGAAGGCGAGGAGGGCAACAGGTTCCGCGGTCCCTTTGTGCTGCGGGCCAAGGACCCGGAAGTGCCGGACCTGGCGGTGGTGCCAGTGGACATGCCGCGCTACCACCACTTCCAGATTTCACCGGATGGTGTACTGCAGATGGTGGGCAATCCCAGCGCCAAGCAAAGCCTGCAGGTGGGCTTCATGTTCTTGCGCGACATGAAGGGCGAAGATCTGGCCAATGCCAAGCCCATCCTGGCTGATTTGTTCGATCCTATGGAACTGGATGTGCAGGACAGTCAAAGTGCCACTGTGCATGCCAAATGCTTGAAGTCCTATGCTCGGCTGTTGCGGGTGCGAAGCGGACAGCAGACACCCTATCTGGTGAAGGAGGGTGACTTGTGGTATCAGCGTGGTGCCCAGGACGCCGGTGACGGCAGCGATTGGTTGCAGGTCTATCACTTGCAGGGCGCAACCGTGGAGCTGCGTTGTGGGGAGCAGTTTGCCGCCGGCACCCGCCCTGGCATTGGCTCCGCCCAGTGTCTGGCATTGCAGGACCTGCAACCCGATTCTGTGACCGCCCATGTCTACCAGCTGGGGCCGATGCTGCAGGCCCCTTCGGTGGTGATGGGGGAGCCGGTGGGCGAGGTGTATCTGGATGGCGAGCCCTGGTCCTATCGCCATGGCCAGACCATCTACCTGCCCCGGGCCATCGGTCGTTATCGCATCCAGGTGGTACCAGCTACCGGGGAGACGCCGGCCCTGGCTCGCACGGCTGCTACCGTGCATGGTTGCCGCTACGACGCCCAGCGCGGCGTGCTGGAGATCCACAGCTCTGGCGATGCGGAGCAGGAATACACTGCCTGGGTCACTGGTGCGGTGCCGGTGGAAGTGGAAGGCGGCGAATTGATCAGGGACAGCGCTTATGCGCAGCGAACGGCGGAGCAACAAAAGCTACTGCAGGAGCGGGGCGTCATGCTGCGTTTTCGTCCCGGACTCATGCGCATTCAATATTAGGAGGAATCATGTCGTCGAAATCCCTGTCATCAAAATCCCTGTCATCGAACTCGAAAGGCGCGATCTCACTGCAGGCCATGTTGTTGCTGGCCTTTGTTCTCATTGGTCTAGGGGTGGTGGTGTTGCCCTGGCTGCAGCGCAAAAAGCCCATGGCTTTGCCAGCGGTTTTAGCCGTTGAAGACCCTGGCACCAGGCAGCTGTTGGCGGTGGTTGATCAGATCAACCAGGCTTGTGAGCAGGGTGATGTGCAGGGAGTGTTGCTGGGTTTGACTCCGGCACACCGAGAGCAGTTGCAGCAGTTGGCGGATGCCAACGGCCGGTCCTTGGATTCACGTCTGTTGCAGGAGCTGAAGTCCCTGGTGGAGTCACCCGGTAAGGAGGACTTTGTGCTGGGACGGGCCGGAGGCGTTCGGGCCGCCCTGGTTTTTCGTCGGCCGGTGCTGGGTATTCGTCAGCAGCAGTCCGAAGATCTGCCTCTCCTGGTTCTGCCCTTTGTCTGGGACGGCCATCGCTTTTTGTTGGCGCCGCAAATTCCCCAGCGCCTGGCAAAGGGGGCGGAGTTGGAAGAGGTGGCGGACCGCCTGGCGCAGCGGTGGATTACCAGCCCTTCTCCTAATGCTGTAAAATGAACTCTTCCCCGTGGCTGGGGATCTCCACATGCTGGAAGCCGGTTTCGCGCAGCTTGTCGGCAAAGGACTCGGCAGCCTTGTCTTCGCCGTGTACCACAAAGGTCTTGCGGCATACGGGTGCCAGATGGCGCAGGTGGGCTAGCAGCTCCTTGTAGTCCGCGTGCGCTGAGAGACCGTCCATGCTGCGCACCTTGCAGCGCACCACATACTCCTCGCCAAAGATCTTTACCTGCAACTCGCCCCGCACCAGCTTGCGCCCCAGAGTGCCGCTGGCCTGGTAGCCCACCATCACGATGCAGTCTTCCTTGCGGCCTATGCTTTGTTTCATGTGATGCAAGATGCGGCCGGCCTCGCACATACCGGAGGCGGAGATGATGATGCCCTGTCGCAGGCTGTTCAATGACATGCTCTCTTCCACATCGGCGACGAAGCGCACGCCGTCGAAAAAGAAGGGGTGACCACCCTTGTTGAGGATCTCCTGAATTTCCGCATCCAAGACCTCGTGATGCCGGGAGATGGCTTTGGTGGCCTTGGTGCTCAGCGGTGAGTCGACGAAGATGGGCAAGGGCTTGATCCGCCCCTCCTCAATGAGTTGGCTCAGGTAGAACAGCACATTCTGCGTCCGTCCGACGGAGAAGGCGGGGATCAGGATGCGGCCACCATCTCGAGCTTCTTCATTGATGATGTCAGCCAGGCTGTCCCGGATATCTTTGGTGGCTGCATGCAGGCGGTTGCCGTAGGTGGACTCGGTGATGAGCACGTCGCAGTCCGGCAGTTTGTCCGGATCCCGCAGGATTGGCATGTCTTTGCGGCCATGGTCACCGGTGAAGCAGAGGCGCAGGTGGTGATGCTTGTCCTTCATTTCCAAGCACACCAGGGCAGAGCCCAGGATGTGTCCGGCGTCCAGGAACTTGACCTGCACCCCGGGCAGCACTTCCACGGACTTGTAGTACGGCACCGAACGAACCTGACGTAGGGTTTGTTTTACGTCATTGATGTCGTAGGGCGGTTCGAAGGAACGCTTCTTTTTTTTCAGATACCTGGCGTCGTTGGCCTGGATGTGGGCGGAGTCTGCCAACAGGATCTCCAGCAGGCTTTCGGTGGCCTCGGTGCAGTAGATGGGGCCTTTGAAACCCAGTTTGACCAGGCGTGGCAGGCTGCCGGAGTGGTCAATGTGGCCATGGGAAAGGACCACCGCGTCTACTTTCCTGGCATCTACCGCCAGATCCCGATTGGCAGCGTTGGCGATGCGCCGCGGGCCCTGCACCATGCCGCAGTCCAGGAGGACCTGCTGGTCATGAATCTTCAGCAGATGCTTGCTACCGGTGACGTGCCGGGCGGCACCCAGGAATTGGAGAGATATAGTCATGCTGAGGATTGCTGACTGTAGGAGTTGCTTCGAGGTGGGCCCAAGGATAAGAATTGCTCTTAGAGTGCCCATGCCAGAAAAACCCCCAAGGATTGGAATCCTGACCATCTCTGATCGCGCCAGCAAAGGGCTGTACGAAGACCTGTCCGGTCCTGCCATAGAATCTGTGCTGCGAGAATACCTGGCCACCGAATGCCTCTACGAGCGGCGGGTGATCGCCGATGAGCAAGCAGAGATTGTGGCTGCCATCCGTAGCTTTGCCGACACCTCAGGCGACGGTCAGGGCTGTGCCCTGATCTGCACGACTGGTGGCACTGGCCCCGCACCTCGGGACGTAACGCCGGAAGCCCTGGAAGAAGCCTGCCCCAAGATGTTGCCGGGTTTCGGTGAGGAAATGCGTCGGGCTTCGCTGGCTGTGGGAGTACCTACCGCCATCCTGTCGCGGCAGACTGCCGGCATCGTTGAGAAGTCCCTGGTAGTGACCATGCCTGGCAAGCCGCAGTCCATCGCTGTCTGCCTGGATGCCATCATGCCCGCCATTCCCTACTGCATCGATTTGATCGGCGGCCCTTATTTGGAAGGAAATCCGGAAAAAGTCACCGTGTTCCGGCCGAAGAAGAAGTGATGCTGACCGCGACCTTTGTTGTCGTTTTACTGCTGGGCCTGAACGCATTGTTCGTGGCCGCAGAATTTGCCGCAGTGGCGGCTCGGCGGCATCGCGTCAAGTCCGCCGCCGACAGTGGCCAGCGCAGTGCCAAAATGCTGTTGGCGGTGGTGTTGGATCCGCTACGTCTGGACCGCTACATCTCCTGCTGCCAGTTGGGCATCACGGTTACCAGTCTGGGAATGGGAGCCTATGGTCAACAGGCCTTGGCGAACAGCTTGCGGATGTACATTCCCGACTGGATCACGCAGCAGGAAGTGGCAGCGCAGTCCATTTCCATCACTGTGGTCTTGATTGGTTTGTCCGCCCTGCAAGTGGTGCTGGGCGAACAGGTACCCAAGTCCTTTGCCTTGCACAAACCGGATGCGGTGGGTTTTTCAACCGTGCGTCTGGTGCTTCTGTCCCAGCGCATGCTGGCGCCCTTGATCACCTTCCTGAATGGCACCTCGCGCATGTTTCTTCGCCTCATCGGTGCGCCGCTGACCATGCATGAGCATGTGCACTCACGCCAAGAGATCGACATGCTCATCAACCAGAGTGAGAGTGTTGGGGTGTTGGAGGCCGGTCAGCATCAACGCCTGCAACACGCCTTGGAGCTTGAGGTGTTGACTGCCGAGCAGTTGATGATTCCGCGGCCCGAAATCGCTGCGGTGGACATCGAGCATGAAGGCGAAGAAGTCCTACAGGAGATCCTGGACGGTCGCTTTACCCGCTTGCCAGTCTATCGGGAATCCATTGATAACATCATTGGCATCCTGCACACCAAGGACCTGGCGCGGCAAGCGGTGGCGGAGGGCAAGATAAAGGGTTGGAAACGTTTGGTGCGGCCGGTGTTCTTCGTCAATGAAGGCATGACCGCAGATCGTCTCATCAGCAAGCTGCGGCAGAAGCAAACCCAGCAGGCCATCGTCATGGATGAGTTCGGTGGGGTTGCTGGGTTGGTTACCCTGGAAGACATCCTGACCCATGTCTTTGGTCAGGTGGCGGATGAGTTCAGTGGCGAAGGTCAGGCCAAACCGGAACCTTTGCCCGATGGCAGGATTCGCCTGCCTGGACGTCTGCGCCTGGATGAAGTGGTGGATTGGATTGGTCAGCCATGGACCGGCAGTGCCAACACCGCGGGTGGGCATGTCACCCAGATATTGGGGCACCTTCCTGAAGAAGGTGAACTCCTGAATGTGGATGGAGCGCAGGTCACCGTGGAGCGCATGGAAAACAATGTGGTTGCATCCCTGCTGGTGCTGCCACCCAATCCAGAATCCGAGGAGGAAGGTGATGGATAGTCTCACCATCAGCCTCATCATTGCGCTTCTGATTGCGCTCAACGGTATCTATGTGGCCGCCGAATTTGCCCTGGTGGGAGTGCCTCGGTCAATGGTGGATCAACTTGCAGCAGAAGGGCACAAGGCAGCCCTGCGCCTGCAGCGCATCTTGACTCACCCCCGACTGCAGGACCGCTACATTGCCGGCACCCAGTTGGGTGTGACCTTTGCCAGTCTGGGTCTGGGTATGTATGGCGAACATGCCCTGGCTAAGGGGCTGATCCATTGGTTTGAAGCCTTGGATATGCCCACTTCTTTACTGGCGCATGCAATCGCCAGCGTTGTCGCCGTGGTCTTCCTTACCTACTTGCATGTGGTGTTGGGTGAGATGGTGCCCAAGTCTCTGGCCTTGGCTGGGCCACGTCGGGCGGTGTTCTTCACCATGCCCTTCGCCTTGTTCACCAGTCTCTTGTTCTATCCCCTGGTGGTGGGGCTGGAGTGGATCAGCAATCGGATCCTGCAGCGCCTGGGTGTGGATCGCTCAGTGAAGAGTCTGAGTCACTACCACACCGAAGAGGATCTGGCGCATATCGTGCGAGCCAGTCGCGCCAGTGGCGCCACTGGCACCCTGCGCCCCGAATCTGCCGACGTCATCGCTGACCTTCTGGAGTTCCGCGCCCGTCTGGCTGGTGAGGTCATGGTGCCACGGGTTGCTTTCCGTGGCATACCTCTGGGGTCCACGCCGGAGCAGATCACGGACCTGCTCAAGGAAGTGCAGCACACTCGCTATCCGGTGTATGAAGACAATGTGGACAACATCCTCGGCATGGTCCACATCAAGGATCTGTTGTTGCTGCTGCGCCAAGGTCAACCGCTGGAGCGGGACCGGGTGCGCCCGATCAATTTTGTGCCGGAAACCGTGGACATGGATCAGGTGCTGGCGGTGATGCGGGAGGCTCGCACCCACATGGTGGTGGTGATGGATGAGCAAGGCGGCACAGCTGGCCTGCTGACGGTGAAGGATATGTTCGAGGAAGTTGTTGGCACAATCAGTGAAGGTGCCATGGAAGCCAAGGAGCGGCAGGGCGCCTACCGGGATGCCCATGGTCGACTGCGTGTCGCCGGCACTTTGCGGCTGGACGAACTGGAAGAGGTCTTGGAGGCCAAGTTGCCGGAGACGGGAGCGGAAACCGTCTCTGGTCTGGTGCTGCTGCAAAAGAGCCGTCCCGCCCAGTTGGGTGATGTGGCATCCATTGGCGCCTTCCAATTGGTGGTGGTGGAGATAGAGGGGCGTGGGGTGAAGGAATGTCTGGTGCGGCCGAAACCGGCTGGCCAGTAGTCCTACCTGTTGGCACTGCCTGTTGACTCAGCCTGTTGACTCAGCCTGTTGACCCGGGCAGGTACCTGGGTTCAGATGGTCTGCACTATGGAAGAACTCATGCGCATCCTGGATCCCCTGCTGAAAGAACTTGGCCAGATCTCCCTACAAGATCCAAAACAAGCCAAGGTCGAATTGGATCGGCGCTTTGCCATGGACAGCAGCCTGCTACAAGAGATCCGCACTGCCATGACCCAGGGCATGGAAGAGGGTTGGTTGCTACCCAAGGAAGCCGGCGGTGTTCGCTTCGGCCGGCTGGCCAAGGACCAGCACGGCTTCAGCGTGGATGCAGTGTGGATGGATGGCGCCGGCCCCGGCCATGTGCATCCCAATGGTGAAATTGACCTCTGCTTTGCCATGTCTGGTGAACCCAAGTTCGATGGCAATGCCCCGGGCTGGACGGTGTATGCCCCGGGCAGCGAGCATGTGCCTACGGTGAGCGGTGGCGAGATGCTGATCTTGTACTGCCTGCCCGGCGGCGCCATCAAGTTTCGCTAGAGCCAGACTAGATGCGAAGACTCTTCAATATTGGGATCTGATTTAAAACTCAGCGCATCCTGGTAGGAAGACTTTTGATTCCAGACATCAAGGCTTCTATTGCGACCTCATGCCCCAACGAGCCCTCTTCCTTATCGAAGGGTATGATCTGCTCTATCCACACAGCTTGCCTCCTGTGGATAGTCAAGTAGATCTCAAACCTTAGGTACTGGGATGATCCTTCTCTCAGTGGATGGGAGTCAGTAGGGAGCACCCAAAAAAGCCTGTTGTTAATAGACTTCATATAGGGGTCTAAAAAAGGAAGCTCAGAATCTTGGCTCTTCTTCGATAATGCCCTGAGCAACTTGTGAAAATCATTAAAGTTGATAACCGAGCTGGGTGACAGCCGATGCTTGTTGACGCGAACTCGAGCGATGATGCCCAGTTCGTGACGAAGAAGCAGGACAGGCATCCACTCTTCAAGCTGCGTAGCCAAAATTCCACCAATTGCGGTCTTTGGTCCCCCGTGTCGAAGCGCCATTTCATCCAACTCCTTGTTAACTTCATCATCAAGGTAGCTCCAGCCTTCTGGAACATGGAATGCGATTCCCGGATTTGGGATGGTGCAGATTGCCTTTTCAGCATCCCAGTTGGATTTGATGCTAATGACTGTTCTGGCTTCTTCTTTTTCTTCCCTATGGGTGATTGTAGGAGTTGATGAAAAGAAACATCTATAGGTCATGGAGGCGAGAGCGGCCAGGAGGCAGATGGTTGCCAGAATCTGACGCAGACCGAAGTCGCTTTTCACTTGTGCCCTGTTTGAACGTTTGCTGGATGAGTTTCTCACTGGATTAATGTCCGATGGAAATGATCCATATGCAAAAGAGGGTGCCAAGAAAAACACAGGCGCCGTGGAAGATGAGAACCCATCGCAATGCGGAGCAGCGGCGTTTGCGAGTCTTTGGCAGGACAATCAGGGCGGCATAGAGAGCGTAGGTTAATGCTCCAATGATCGGGAAGGTAAGATTGAGTTGGATGCTTTCAAGGCCGGAGAAGAAGTCGCCCAACGCGAAGATAGCCACCAGCATGGGGGCATGGAGTATGAGCATTGGTATCGTTGTCCAGCCCGATTCAGCACTCTGCAGAAGGAGGAAAGGGAGACTGCCACCAATGACTGCGCTAATCAGGATACTGAGAATCGCGCCGGGTCTGGACTCTTGATCTTGAGGATGCATTGCTGGTTCTGCTTGGAGATTCTAACCACCCTGCCGTAGCAGCTGCTTTGGGAATGGTGACTTTTCTCTTCCTCGGGGCGCTTCACGTGCTCGCCTAATTTGCAATTCTTTGCGCCCTGGCCGTAGGCACTGCTCTTTGCTGCTATGGTGACCATGATGCGACGACTTTGTGCAATCGGAATCTTGTCTTGGCTGTGTCTGACCTCTTTGCCGGCGCAAAGTCCGAAAGAGGGAAAGCCGGAAGCCTGGCAGAGCGAAAGGCTGGATGTGCAGGTGCCCACCCGGGATGGGCGCAAGCTGGTCGCTGACCTGTTCCTGCCCGATAAGCCGGGCAAGTATCCGGTGGTGCTGGTACAGACGCCGTACAACAAGAACCGCTTTCGTAGGATTCTACGCGCCGCACCCACACCGGAGCAATTCACGGATCGCCAACAGTACGGCTACATGATCGTGGATTGGCGGGGCTTCTTTGGCTCCAAAGCTGCCAAGCGTCCTCTGCGCAGGGCGGATCGAGGCAAGGACGGTTATGACACGGTGGAGTGGGTTGCCACGCAGGATTTCTGCAACGGCAAGGTGGGGACCTGGGGCGGTAGTGCTTTGGGCAAGGCGCAGTTTTCCACGGCAATCGAGCAACCGCCACACCTGGTTTGTGCGGTGCCTTCCATTGCCACCATGGGGCAGGCCTATGAGGGCTACTACACCGGTGGTGTATTGCTGGAGCATAGAGTGAAGACGTTGGATCGCCTTGGCTTTGGTGTTTCCAAGATGGTCAAGCGCTTTCCCCTACCCGATGCCAGGATCTGGGAACGGGTACAGCAGGGGAGTTCGCATCCGGACAAGGTGGAAATCCCCATGCTGTTGGTCACCGGATGGTGGGATCATTTTCCTGGCGGTGTGTTGCAAACCTATCAGGACCTGTTGCGTGAAGGCGGAGAGGCTACGAAAAAGCATTCGCGCCTGATCATCGGGCCCTGGGATCACATGTCAGTGGGCAAGGAGAAGCAGGGTCAGTTGCGCTTTGCCGAGGCTACGCAGGCTCTGCCTGAGCTAACCGCCATGTTCTTTGATCATTGGCTGCGCGGCAAGAAGAACAAGTTGGCTGCCGAGCCGCGGATTCGTTACTGGCAGTTGGGCGAAGGCAAGTGGGTTGGCGTGGAGGAGTGGCCGTCGGCGCCAAAGAAGTTGCAGTCCTTCTACTTGCAGGCAGATGGCAAGCTGACAACTGAGCCAGTCGCCAAGTCAGGCAAACGCAGTTTTCAGCATGACCCCAAGGATCCTTCGCCTACTAAAGGCGGTGCCAACCTGCCGCCGCTGCAGCATGGTCCCTATGACCAGAAAAAGGTCGCTCAGCGCAAGGATGTGCTGGTCTACCAGACGGAAGTGCTGCAAGAGGCTGTGAAGATGGTGGGGGAGCCGCAGGTGAATCTCTCATTCTCCTGCAACCGGGTGGATTGTGACCTGGCGGTGCGTCTTTGCGATGTGCATGCCGATGGTCGGGCCTACCTGATCAGCGATGGCATCCAACGGGCCAAGTTGCGCAATGGAAAGGTTGAGCTGTTACAGCCTGGCAAGTCCTACTCTCTCACCATCACCCTACCGACGGTGGCCATTAGCTTTGAAAAAGGACACCGCATCCAGCTCATCGTTTCCGCTGCCAACCATCCCCGCTATGAGCGAAACTCACACACTGGAGCTGACCATTATAATGCGAAGGCTGCATTGGATGTGCAGGTGGAGCTGAAACACGGCGGTGAGGCTGACAGTCGTTTGCTCTTGCCGGTGCGGTAGCCTCCGTCCGCGTGCAGCAGCTTTTCTAGGTAGATACTCCGTAGTCCGTGTCACTCATGGCAATAGAATCCACTTGTGACTTTCCTGCTCGGGACAGGAGTTCCGCTGGGGATTAAGCCAGAATAAGCCAAGAATAAGCCAGGAATAAGCCAGGAATAAGCCAACCCCTTGATTCACAAGCGTTTCCATCGCGCCCCCCGCCCATGACCCTGGGGAGTCGTGAGGCCGAGGGTCCGGAGCGTTGCCAGATCTTCTCGCACCTGCCGCTCACTGGTCTGCGATGCAAGTCTGGCTCGTATCTCTCGCAGCGCCAGACTGCCACCGGCCTGATCCAGCATGGCGAGGATCGCCTGCTGCCGGGCAAGTCGTACTCTCTGACCATCACCCTACCAACGGTGGCCATTAGCTTTGAAAAAGGTCATCGCATCCAGCTCATCGTTTCTGCCGCCAACCATCCCCGCTATGAACGGAATTCACACACCGGCGCCGACCATTATGAAGCGAAGGCTGCATTGGATGTGCAGGTGGAGCTGAGCCATGGTGGGGAGGGTGGCAGTCGTTTGCTTCTGCCGGTGCAGTAGGTATTCGGATGGCATCAAGAAAGCGGAGCGATTTATCCAAGGGGACCCCAAGCAGCGTCTACATGTTGAGGACTACTTCTCCTTGAAGACCAACTGGCCCTTATAAATTGAGCCGCTATTCATGCCAAAGTAAATAGCTCCCGTAGTTGTTGATGAACCGATACAGGTCAAGCTCCCTGGAAGGGAATGTCCGGTTACTGATTGGCTAACCTGGACTATTCATGAATAGGTAAACCGCGGACTGTGGATCATTCGTACTAAGTGGTAACTACACGCTACTTGGAACAAACGACACCACAATCCGCATGGCCAAGCCTACTCAACAGTCTGTTATTCTTCCAGACATCGCCAAGAAGTCCGTCGTCCCCATCTTTGACGCAGAAGGACAAAGCTCCGATGGCGGTGCAATCCTGCTTGGCCAGCTCGATCAGCAACTCGGCCTGACCAGCGGACTTGCAGCTCAATTTTGCGATCGACGCAATCCGGGCCGCACAACACACGACTTTTTGACGATTCTCCGGCAACGTGTGTTTTCCATCGCCATGGGCTACAGCGATGGCAACGACGCAGCCAAAATGGCAAATGACCCGATCCTGAAAATGATCAGCGGCATGGATGCACTTGGCGAAGATCAGCTGGCATCGCAACCGACGTTATCCCGGTTTGAAAACATGCCCACGGCAAAAGAGGCTGTACAAGCCACACGTTGGCTGGAGAAGAAAGCTATTGGTCTGCTCAAGAAGCGTCATCGGCGACCAAAGCGCATCACCATCGACTTTGATTCCACTGACGATCCCACCCATGGTCAGCAAGCATTCAGCTTTTTCAATGGCTACTACGACACCTGGTGTTTCCATCCTCTCCTTGGCTTTTTGTCAGTGGATGGTCATCCAGATCAATTTCTCTTCTCCGCTCGGCTTCGACCAGGGAACTCAACGGCAAACCGAGGATGCATTCCATTGTTGCAGCGGACGGTCGCCGAGCTCAGGTACCGATTCCCGAAAGCAAAGATTCGTGTACGGTTAGATGGCGGCTTTGCAAACCCAAGGATCATCGCTGCGCTTGAAGATCTAAAAGTCGAGTATGTGGTCGCAATGGCCAGCAACAGCGTCCTCAAAGCGAAAGCCAAGGATTGGATGACCATGGCCCAGACGCTCTCTGCTCGCCAAAACGAATCCATCCAACTCTTTGGAGAGGCTGCTTACCGTGCAAAGTCATGGAATCGCGAGCGGAGGGTCATCCTCAAAGCTGAGGTGCTGCAGTATGAAGGAAGAAGTGCAAAGTCGAATCCTCGATTTGTGATCACCAATCTTCGGCACACACCGGAAAACGTGTACAAGATCTATCGTGGTCGAGGTGATTCCGAGAACCGCATCAAAGAACTACTGCATGATCTCGACATTGATCGCACAAGCTGCTCAAGCTACATCGCCAATCAATTCCGAGTATTGATGACGGCTACGGCGTATCTGCTCTACCAGGAGCTGCGCTGGCGCCTTCGTCGGACTGATGCAGGCCGCACCCAGGTAGGGCGATTTCGGGAAATGTTGATCAAGGTCGCAGCTCGCGTACAAGAATCAGTGCGTCGGGTAGTGGTCCATCTGCCGAAATGTTATCCATGGGTAGAATTGTGGGAGCGTGCAGCATGTGCTGTCAGTGCTCGCGGTAGACCAAAGACGGCGTAGCGCCGAATGGAATCCAACTGCATCGCATCTACTGCGCCACGGGACTGTACGGAGGTGGCCATTCCGGCGATATTTCAGGCCCATGGACCTTTGCCAACGCTCACTTCAGAGTGTCGAAAGCAAATCCCCTTGATTCTTCACCATGCCGGCCAGCAAGGACCAAAAAATCGCGATCAACAGCACACTCGTGAATAGTCCGGGCTAAGGGTGTTGCTACTTGCGTCGATAAGGGCCAAATAGCTCTGGCCTATACCAGCAACTGCATGATCATCCACCGCGGTGGGACCTAAGACAGGAGATATTGCTGTGCTTGGAGTTGTAGGCCCGGCTGACGACAAGTGTTTGAACTCCTTTTTTTCCGTAAAATCAAACATTGCCATGTTGCTGTATGCGCGGTGTCTATTGGCCAGCAACATTTTGTTGCCTTTGGCCAGTTCGCAAATAACGTCGCCGTATTTGTAATAGGATGCCAACTCAGATTGAAGTGGAGTGGTGGCAAATAGGTCGTCTGACTTTCTAATGTGCATTGTATAAGGCAGAGAAGCGTCTTCTGGTTCGACCAAGGAATGCATCATCAGTATGTCATGTGTGCCCCAATACCGCATATGTGTGATTGTCCTTAGGGGACCTGTGTTCTCTGGGACGATTGCTTTCACTACATCGTTATGAAGAAGGCTAAATAGGCCGCCCAGCTTTGTTGATCCAACTATTGTTCCATCGGATAGTTCTTGTGCCGCAATAATGTGCAGTTTGGATTCGTTATGCTTGTATTGATACTTTTCCACCTTGTTGATGTCAGCAACAGCGAATCTGTGTAGGTCACCTCCTTCGTCTACTACGATAATATGACTGCCATCTGGGGATAGCGAAATGGGATCGTTGTAGCCAATGGTAACAACATCTAGCTTGTGTCCAGTAGGTGGGCCTTCTTTGGAAGGCAGCCAAGCTATTGTCTTGCCATCCACATCATGTGATACGAAGCCGGCTCCATTCTTTAGTGGATAGATCCCTTGTACAGGGCGGCTATGCCCCATTGCCAATACGGAAACTTGAATTGTTGCTGTGTAGTCTGGGTTGGCATCGAATGTGGCTGCCTCTGAGCTTTTGATTCGAGCGGAGGTGATGGGCCCATCTAGAAATGAATAGCTATAAAGCGCAACCTTGCCGCCCTGTAGGGTTGTTGACACCCCAACTTTGACGTCCTTAGCCTGGACTATTCATGAATAGGTAAACCGCGGACTGTGGATCATTCGTACTAAGTGGTAACTACACGCTACTTGGAACAAACGACACCACAATCCGCATGGCCAAGCCTACTCAACAGTCTGTTATTCTTCCAGACATCGCCAAGAAGTCCGTCGTCCCCATCTTTGACGCAGAAGGACAAAGCTCCGATGGCGGTGCAATCCTGCTTGGCCAGCTCGATCAGCAACTCGGCCTGACCAGCGGACTTGCAGCTCAATTTTGCGATCGACGCAATCCGGGCCGCACAACACACGACTTTTTGACGATTCTCCGGCAACGTGTGTTTTCCATCGCCATGGGCTACAGCGATGGCAACGACGCAGCCAAAATGGCAAATGACCCGATCCTGAAAATGATCAGCGGCATGGATGCACTTGGCGAAGATCAGCTGGCATCGCAACCGACGTTATCCCGGTTTGAAAACATGCCCACGGCAAAAGAGGCTGTACAAGCCACACGTTGGCTGGAGAAGAAAGCTATTGGTCTGCTCAAGAAGCGTCATCGGCGACCAAAGCGCATCACCATCGACTTTGATTCCACTGACGATCCCACCCATGGTCAGCAAGCATTCAGCTTTTTCAATGGCTACTACGACACCTGGTGTTTCCATCCTCTCCTTGGCTTTTTGTCAGTGGATGGTCATCCAGATCAATTTCTCTTCTCCGCTCGGCTTCGACCAGGGAACTCAACGGCAAACCGAGGATGCATTCCATTGTTGCAGCGGACGGTCGCCGAGCTCAGGTACCGATTCCCGAAAGCAAAGATTCGTGTACGGTTAGATGGCGGCTTTGCAAACCCAAGGATCATCGCTGCGCTTGAAGATCTAAAAGTCGAGTATGTGGTCGCAATGGCCAGCAACAGCGTCCTCAAAGCGAAAGCCAAGGATTGGATGACCATGGCCCAGACGCTCTCTGCTCGCCAAAACGAATCCATCCAACTCTTTGGAGAGGCTGCTTACCGTGCAAAGTCATGGAATCGCGAGCGGAGGGTCATCCTCAAAGCTGAGGTGCTGCAGTATGAAGGAAGAAGTGCAAAGTCGAATCCTCGATTTGTGATCACCAATCTTCGGCACACACCGGAAAACGTGTACAAGATCTATCGTGGTCGAGGTGATTCCGAGAACCGCATCAAAGAACTACTGCATGATCTCGACATTGATCGCACAAGCTGCTCAAGCTACATCGCCAATCAATTCCGAGTATTGATGACGGCTACGGCGTATCTGCTCTACCAGGAGCTGCGCTGGCGCCTTCGTCGGACTGATGCAGGCCGCACCCAGGTAGGGCGATTTCGGGAAATGTTGATCAAGGTCGCAGCTCGCGTACAAGAATCAGTGCGTCGGGTAGTGGTCCATCTGCCGAAATGTTATCCATGGGTAGAATTGTGGGAGCGTGCAGCATGTGCTGTCAGTGCTCGCGGTAGACCAAAGACGGCGTAGCGCCGAATGGAATCCAACTGCATCGCATCTACTGCGCCACGGGACTGTACGGAGGTGGCCATTCCGGCGATATTTCAGGCCCATGGACCTTTGCCAACGCTCACTTCAGAGTGTCGAAAGCAAATCCCCTTGATTCTTCACCATGCCGGCCAGCAAGGACCAAAAAATCGCGATCAACAGCACACTCGTGAATAGTCCGGGTTAGGGTTGGTGGAGGGGTCCCCCTGCACGGTCAGTCTGCGAACTGGGTAGTCTCTTGATCCGATAGAGAAGCAAGGCCTCGATTCGCAGACACCAAGAGATTGGTCTGCAATCCTTGAGACTGTCGAGTGGTAGTTGATCCGCTCTTCACAGGACCTGCAGTCAAGGATACTGATCCCGTGACCGGTGCTGCTTACCAGGCAGGACTTTTGCGGGTTATCAGGATCACGGATAATTCCCATGCCAAAGGATCCATAGAACGGCTCTTTGTTATTCCTTTCTGCTGAACTGATAGTGAGAAAATAGCCTTCTCCAGTGCTGAAGTCGACCGCGATGATCTCGTCTGAAGAAGGACCGAAAATAGCTCTGAAGTCTCCTTCGTCCAGTTCTTCTCCGTCGGCCTCTAGGCTTGTGAACTCTTGTAGCTTTTTACCACTGGTGCTCCAGAGTGATACTCCTTGACAGGTTGTAACGTCTTCCTCGTATTCCAAACCTACCAACAATTTCTCATTGTTGCTGGGGCAATACTGCAGTGACTCAATTGGGCTGCCTGCAGAAATGGTAAACTCGTTCACCAATACCCCGGATGGAAATTGGTGCACACTGAGTTGGCCTTGATCAGAGCCAATGATGAAGGTTCTCTTTTCCCAGCAAATGTCCATGGCAGCAATGGTTCTTCCTAGTGGTGTGATGCGCTCTGTTGGGGCATTTTCAGTGCAGCGCGTGCGCGACCGACTTTTTCGAGGATCTCGTCGGCGGCCTTGGTCCAAACAATCGGCTTCGGATCGTCGTTGTGGTTATCGATGTAGTCCATGATTGCTTTCTTGAGTTGAGGGACGCTGCGAAACGCGTCGCGCTTCAGGCGTTTTTGATCAAGATTGCGGAAAAACCCCTCCACGATATTGAGCCACGAGCTGCTTGTCGGGATGAAGTGCATGTGGAATCGCGGATGGCGCTTCAGCCACCGCTTAACCTTCTCATGCTTGTGTGTGGCGTAGTTGTCGGCGATGACGTGCAGATCGAGTTCAGCTGGAGTTTGCTCGTCGATCATTCTCAGGAACTTGATCCACTCCTGATGTCGATGTCGCTTCATGCAGGTTGCGATCACTTCGCCGTGACCCAACTCGATCGCGGCGAACAAGGTGGTTGTTCCGTTCCTCTTGTAGTCATGAGTCATCGTGCCGCATCGGCCCTTGACCAGTGGAAGGCTCTTCTGGGTCCGATCGAGAGCCTGAATTGACGTCTTTTCGTCCGCGCTAAAGACGAGTGCATTCTCGGGTGGATTCAGGTAGAGACCTACCACATCGCGCAGCTTCTCTTCGAACCGAGAATCGTTGCTGACCTTGAACGTCTTCACCAAGTGAGGTTTCAGACCGTTGGCCTTCCATGTGCGGTGGACCATCGACTGCGTGATTCCCATCTCCTCTGCAAGGAGTCGCGTGCTCCAGTGTGTCGCGTTCGCGGGGATCTCTTGCGTAGTCATGCGGATGATCTCACTCTCAACTTCCTCGTTCGCACGGGGACGACCTCCCCGAGGAAGGTCCTTCTCTATACCAGTGAGGCGATGCTCGCTGAAGCGGTTTCGCCAACGCCCCACAGTGTGTCGCTTGACCCTCATCTCCTCAGCTATATCCGCATTCGAGTAGCCATCAGCGGCAAGAAGGATCATTCGGGCTCGCTGAGCTTGCCTCACCGAAATTCTCCGACTGCGTGACCAATTCGTCAGGGTGCTTCGCTCGCTCTTGGTAAGTTGAATCTCTACTGCAACGCGCATCGTCTTGCCTCCAACGATACCTACGCACCGCAAGCGTAGGGAGGCTTAATATAAAGGTTCTCCTAAAGCAGTTGTAGGTCAGGAAGCCTGACCCCACCACAGCAGAGGAAGATGGTAGCAATCAAAGGGGCTGCGCTGTGGAAGCCATAGGCGCGATGGCTGAGGAGGCGAATTTTGTTGTTCATGCCTTCCGCCAGGCCATTGGTGAATCGTTCTTTGAAGAGAGCCAGGATCCCGCCAAGGTGTTTGCGGATCGTTTTGCCGAGTTTGACGAATGGCTTGAGTCGGGAGCGTGAAGCCCAGGCCATCCAACCATCAAGAGCAAGCTCTGACTCTTTGATGCTGCCTCGCAGGATGTCGAGCAGAGTCTCCTTGAGCAAGTAGGCGCGCCCAAGTGGTTGCTCCGGGCGAAGATGACCGATGATGCCCATGTGCTTTTCGGTGGTGTTATCTTGGCGGTGAAGGAGTGCCCACATCGTTCCCTTGATTGCCTTCTTGGCATCGGGATTGTCGGCATTGCGCATGAGTTCACGCCGGACCTCGTTGAGAGCTTCGTTGGCCAACTTGGCAATGTGGAAGTGATCAAAGACGATCTGTGCATTTGGAAGATTTTCCGCTGCCGCCTTTCGGTAGGCAGCCGACATGTCCATGGTGGCAATTTCGATGTGCTCGCAAGCATCAGCACCGATTTCGGTGAAAAATCTCTTGAACACATCAGCACTCTTGCCTTCGGCGACCCAGATTACCCTTCTCTTGTCGTGGTCGGTGACCACCGTCAGGTAGCGGTGTCGCTTGCGGAAGCTGATTTCGTCCACAGCAATGCGGCGCAGACCATCAAAGCGGTTTGGGTCAAGGTTCTCGCTGACGACACGCTCAGCGATTGCTCCTACGGTCACCCACGAAATCCCAGTCAGCCTGGCGACGGCTGTTACGTTTGTTTGCTGCGCCAGCAGGGCGACCACATCCTCAAAGGGCTTGGTAAAGTCACTGCCATGCCTGGCCCAGGGGACCGCCTCGGTCACAACCACATTGCATTTCTTGCACCGTAAACGCCGTATTTCACCCTCCAAGTAAACCTCATGGCCCCAGATGCCCAAGTGTCGCCATCGCCGCTTTCGTTTGGATTCTCGGCCACGCTTGCGCTTGCCACAGTGTGGGCAGGTCAGAAGCTGGAATCGTCGGTGGACACTGAGAATCATCTCGCCGTCTTGAAATTGGGCTCCGGTGACCCGGAGCCCCTGGAGATTGAGGAGCTTGTTGAGTAGGGTGGTGACGCGCACTGATGCGACCTTGCGTAAAACTAAGTCCATTGCGTCGAGAGCGATCAAACATGCTCGACGCAGTCAGTGCGCAATTTCTATGTACGCTTGGCTCAACGCAAACAGCTTTCCCCAGCTCTGTGCCGCAAGCCTCGGTGCCATAAAGGCCAAGCTCGCTCCGCTCGTGGCCTACGGCCAGCCTTGACTGCCCCTACGGCTCACGGCCCTTTCCTTAGATGCCAAACCGCCAGGGCGGCTTGGCACTCTGCCACATCCTCAAAGAGGGCCTACAACCTGTACCGGGAACCCACCGAGTTTCAGATGCAGCTATCCGCGTTCTCCTTTGCGAATACAAGGTCCCCAGACGAAATCAGCACCCGGCATGACCTACACCTCCTTTAGGAGAGGCAATATAAAGGCCTACTAATTCTGCGTCATACCACTAGATCACATTCCGCTAACAGGTTGCCATTGAGATCGAATTGCAGGATTACCCCAGATCCAAACGCGACCACCATGCATTTAGATTCATTGGATACAAACAGACCTTGAACATTTTTGGCATTGGACCAAGCCCAGTTTGAGCTAACCGTGTTCTTCCATGGACTGCCATCAAACGACCTTTGATCAAAAAACTTCAATGCTCCCTTTTTGTCAAGCAAGCCGAAATGGCCACTTCTTGCTCCCCAAGCAACCAGCCTGCCGTCTTCTGAAACTGCAGTTCGTTGGATGCTTCGTACCAGTGTTCCGGTCAACGAAGTTAGGTCCACTGTGAACTCTTCTTTCACGATGCCGTTCAGATTGGCAACATTGCTCCATAGTTCCTGGGCCGTTATTTCTTGGCAGTTTGAAACAATGAACAATGAGAAAACCAAGGCTGCAGCCGCGCGTGTGTGATTGTTTCTTGGCATTGTTGATTCCTAATGCTGGCCGCCTTGAAAAGATAACAGAGGTGGGATGGTCAACCTTCCTGTAAACTGACAGGATCAAGATTCATGGCCATGCGTTGCTTTCTAGGTTTGATGTTGCCGCCGGCTGTGCAGCGATGGTTGCAGGCAATGGTTGCCCCTCTGCAGCAAAACGGCCAAGGCTTGCGTTGGGTGCAGACCGAGCAGTTGCACGTCACCGTCCGCTTCTTGGGTGAGGTCCCTGACGACAAGATCATCGCCATCCAGCAGGCGCTGGAGGAGAGGCCCTTGGCGTCTCCCTTGCACTTGCAGATTCAGGGCCTGGGCTGCTTTGGCTCTAAAGGTAAACCGCGGGTGTTGTGGGCTGGCCTGGCTGGCGATCATGCCCCCTTGCATGCCTTGGCGACGGAGGTGGATGCCCGCTTGATGTCTTTGGGTTTTGCAGCGGAGGATCGTGCCTTCCACCCGCACATCACCCTGGCTCGGGGCAGACGTCAAGGCAGGCAGAAGGTTCGGCTGGGAGAGCTGCCGGAAGGCTTTCACAGCGAACCCTTTGCGTTGTCGGCCCTCAACCTGGTGCAGAGCCAGTTGTCTCCCCAGGGAGCGAAGTACGTCGTACTGCAGGAGTTCCCATTGCGACCGGAATAGGCCGGTTGGGAAAGCTTTGGGCAGAAGCTGGAAGTTTCTGGAGTTTCCGGTCCAGCTGGGCATCCTGGGCCATCAAATTTCCCCAAACCCAAGCCAAAGACTGCTGATGCTTCGATCTTCTTTCCCCCTGATTTTCTCGGCCCTGACCATCTGCCTGCCTGTCGTCCATGCCCAGGAGGCCAAGCCCCTGCCCCGGGATGACAAGAACATCTACGGCAGCTTTGAGAATGGTCTGCGTTACATCATCCGCAAGCATGACAAGCCCGCCGAGCGCATCGCCGTCTACCTGCATATTTGCAGTGGGGCTTTGAACGAGAATGAGAAGCAGAATGGTATTGCCCACTTCATCGAGCACATGGCCTTCAATGGCTCCACCCACTTTCCTCCAGGGAAGTTGGTGCCAGCCCTGAACGAGATGGGCATGAAGTTTGGTGCCCACTCCAACGCCCACACCTCCCTGCATGAGACCGTGTTCAAGTTGTTCATGCCGGACAACAGCGATGCCAAGCGGGACCTGGCCTTGACCGTCTTGGGTGATGTGGCCCATGGGCTCTTGATGTTGCCCGAGGAAATCGAAAACGAGCGAGCAGTCATCCTGCAGGAGAAGCGTGCCGGCAAGGGCGTGGATCAACGTATCCGCGAGCAGGTGACCAAGCTGCTCTATCCCGAATGCCGCATGGTGGTGCACGACGTCATCGGCACCGAGGAAGCAATCCAGGGCTTTCCCCAGGCGGAATTCAAAGCCTACTGGGATACCTGGTATCGGCCGGAGAACATGACCCTCATCGTCGTGGGGGACATGGATACCAATGCCATGATCAAGGCAGCGCAAAAGCATCTTGGTGAGTTCACCGCCAGGGCTGAGGCGCGTCCGGCCATGACCACCGGCGTCAAGGCGGTGAATGAGCCGCGCGCCTTTGTCATCAGCGACAAGGAACAAAGCATGGGGAAGGTGCAGATGATCTCCATCCAAGAGGGTCGACCTCCCATGAGTACGGAAGCGGACTATCGCCAATCCATGCTGGGGCAGTTGGGCAGCGGCATGCTGAATCGCCGCCTGCAGAACATGGTGCAGAACGGGGAAGCCAAGTTCCTTGGTGCGGGGGTGGGCACGGATCGCCTGTTCAGTGATGCCTTCCAGGCCACTGGTGGTGCTATGGCGCAGGCGGAAAACTGGCAGCCAGTACTGGAGCAGATGATTGGTGAAGTCCAGCGGGTTATAGCCCATGGTTTCACCCAGCAGGAATTGGATCTGGTAAGCAAAGGTTTGCTGTCCCAGGCCGAGCGTATGGTGGAGACGGAAGCCACTTGGGAAGCAAAGAGTCTCATCAATGGCATGAGCCAGAGTGTGGGGATGCAGGGCCCTCTGCTATCTGCAGCACAGAACCTGGAATTGAGCCAGAATATCCTGGGCGCAGTCAAGTTGACGGATGTGGAGGAATCCTTCCGGCAGGACTTTGCCAATCAGGCCTATAGCTATGTGCTGATCATGCCCAAGAAAGATGGGTTGGACCTTCCCGAGACTGCGGAAGTCCTGCAGGTTGCTGAGGCGGCCTGGAAGAGCAAGACCGAGGCAGTGGAGGAAAAGGCAGTAGCCGACGCCATTCTTAAGACCCTGCCGGAGCCTGGTAAAATCGCCTCCAAGACCACCGACGAAGCCCTGGGCATCACTACGGTGGAATTTGCCAATGGCGCCGTGCTGCACCATCGCTTCATGGATGTAGAAGAGAACTCAGTCTCCTGGAACATCAGCTTTCCCGGTGGCTTGATTCAAGAAACCGCGGACAACAAGGGAGTGAGCTCCATCGTTTCCTTGGCGCAGGCCACATCTGATCTCAGCTCCACGCAGATCCGTGATCTGATGGTGGGCAAGAACGTGCGCACCAGTACTCGCATGGGGCAGGACCATTTCACCTTCCAGGTTTCCGGCGATCCGGAAGATCTTGAGCAGGGTCTGCAGTTGACCCATGCCTTGATTCTGGACGGAGTGGTGGAGTCCAGTGCCTTGGACAATTGGAAGACCCGCACCTTGGAGCAGTTGGAGGCTGGCAAGCATCAGCCGCAGACTCAGTTGCGTAACGCGATCTCTAGCATCTTCTACCCAGGGGATTCTCGCTTCACCGAGATGACTCCAGCGCAGGTAGAAAAGCTGGATACCAAGCAGGCAGAGTCCTGGCTGCGACAGGTATTCCAGACTGGTCCCATGGAAATTGCGGTGGTTGGGGATATGTCCTTGGAGGACTGCCTGCCGCTGGCCCAGCGATACCTGGCTTCCCTGCCCAAGCCCACTGGCGATGTGCAGGCCTTGGCCGCCCTGCGGCAGGCCAACTTTGCCAAGGGGCCACACCGCAAGGAGCTGACGGTGGATTCCATTACTCCCATGGGAATGGTGCTGGCCGGCTACAAGGGTTGTGATTACGATGATCACCTGGATCGGCGTGGGCTGGTGTTGATCGCCAACATCATCTCTGACCGACTGCGCATTCAGGTGCGGGAAGAGCAGGGCCTGGTGTACAGCATTGGTTGCCAGAACGAGGTGTCCCAGTCCATGAAGGGTGGCGGCATGATCTATGCGGCTGCTCCTACCAAGCCAGAGATGGTGGGCGAACTGGCTGCGGCGATCCTTTCCATCATGCAGGAATTTGCGCAAAAGGGTCCCAGTGCCGAGGAATTGCAGGTGGCCAAGGAACAGGTGCGGGTGTCCTTGGAGAAGTCCTACAAGGAGCCTGGCTTCTGGCTGGGCATGCTCAGCCAGCGCCGTTTCCATCAGATCGAGATCAGTGAGATGGCCAAGGTGCAGGAGATCTACGCTGCATTCACCCCGGAGAAGCTGCGCGAAGTAGCGGCCAAGTACTTTGTGGAAGATCGCCTGGTGCAGGTCACCGTGGCGCCAGAGAGTGCTGGCAGTCCCGCTGATAGCCCCGCCGACAACAAGGCGGAGTAGGAGTAGGGGCTCAGTTCTCTGCCCACCCCACGGTATGGGGCCCAGGGCTCCAGTGGACCATGCCCTGTCCATGGGGTAGGCTTCTCTACCGTTTCCATGGCTTCTTTCTTGCGTATCTTTGCCAGCTCCCTCACCGGGCTGTTGCTCCTGCTCTGTTCCGTTCAGGCACAGGAAGTTCTACCGACGGAACAAGGTCTGCCCGGTAGAAGGGCGGGCAGTCAGCGTTGGATCGTGCATTTCAAGAGTCGCGGTTTTGATCTTGAGGCCCTGCGCCAGGTCATCGCCAATCGCTCGCAGGTTCAGGTCAACGCCAGCGTCGGTGATCTGGATTTGCGCATGCGCCAGGATCAGGAAGCATTCTTCACCCAGGTGGAGCGGGACTATGCCGCCGATGTGGTGCAGCAGTGGTGGATCGTCAATGCCTGTGCCATTGAAGTCATGCCTGAACACCTGCCGGCCATCAGCAAGCTGGAGCGAGTCCTGCGTTTGGAGCCGGACCGGGCCCTGCCGGCATTGATCAAGCTGTCAACCAATGCGGCCAACCACAATGCCGACCATGTGCAGCAGACTCTAGGAGTCTGTCCCACGGGACAGCTGTGAATCCGGCCTCCAATAGCCTCTAAAATCGGAATAATATTAAGCCCTGGGCTCATCCCTGTACGTATTGAAGGCATGGCGCGTTTCAAAAAGGGTCAAGATCTCAACCAGCAGTTCCTCCTGCCTCCGTCAATCCGCGATTGGCTGCCCCAAGATCATCTTGCGTGGTACATTCACGACACCATTGAGTCGCTTGACACAGATGATCTCCTTGATCGCTATCGCGTCTGCGGCAAAGGCGAGTTGCCGTACGACCCACGGATGATGCTGCGAGTGCTGATCTACGCATACTGCACCGGAATCTTCTCTTCTCGCAAGATTGCCAAGCACCTAGAGGAGAGTGTGCCTTTCCGGGTGTTGGCAGCCAACCAGATGCCGGACCACCGCACGATTTGTCGGTTTTGGGCAGAGCATGTCGATCTGTTTGAGAGCTTCTTTGTCCAGATAGTGCAACTTGCTTGTGAGGCAGGCTTGGCCAAACTTGGCACCGTGGCAGTGGATGGCAGCAAGGTGAAGGCGAACGCCAGCAAACGCAAGGCTATGAGCTACTCGCGGATGAAATCCGAGGAGAAGCGGCTCCGTGCCGAAGTCCGCAGGATCACCGAGATGGCCAAGGGGATCGACAAGGACGAGGACGAGAAGAAGGCCCGCAAGGCCAAGGAAGAGGGTCGTGATCTCCAGGTGGCTCGCTACCGGAAACATCCCAAAGGCAAGCCACGGCCACAGGATCAAGAGAACTTCACAGACCCTGACAGTCGGATTATGAAAGACTCGAAGGGGTTTGAGCAATGCTACAACGCCCAGATTGCTGTCGACAATACGGAGCAGTTGATCATCGCGAATGGAATCACTGACAACGGTGCGGATACGGATCAACTTCTTCCGATGGCCGAGCAAGCGATGGAGAACACCGGCAAGCCGATCGAACGCCTGCTTGCGGACGCAGGCTACCGCAGCGAGGAAAACTTCGAGCACCTCGAAAACGCCAAGATTGACGGTTTGGTTTCGGTGGGCAAGGAAGGAAAGGCACGACCGGAGACCAGCTCAGAGCTCCAAGCTACTGCGCGAATGAAGCGAAAACTCGGGACCAAGTGCGGACGGGGCTGGTACCGAAAACGCAAGCACATCGTTGAGCCGGTCTTTGGTTGGATCAAAAACGTGAGCGGTTTTCGGTCCTTCAGCATGCGAGGTATGGCGAAGGTAAGCGGTGAGTGGGATCTAATCTGTCTTGCAACCAACCTGAGAAGGCTGCATGGAAAGCTGGCGATGTGAAAACCGAGGGAATCGGGCTATTACAGGCCAAGAAGCACCTCACAATCGTCATCATGGTCCCAGGCCCAAGATTGATGTAGGATCGGACGATCTGGGTTTTCCCAGCCCCACTAATGACTTATCCAGCTGCCACCTGGGAGACGCTAAGTTGACTTCCCGTGGGGCAGACTCCTAGGGGTCAGTGGCTCAGGAGTGGCGGTGGCCATCCTGGATTCTTCCCATGACTCCAACATGGGGGGGACGGGCATCCCACATAAGACCTACTACCCCAACGGCGACAACGTGCTGCGTGGTGGGAGCGGAATTTCTGGCAGCCGTCTGCTGTTCAACAAGAAGATGGGCAGCTTTGCTGCGGACAATAGCATCGCCCATGGCACTGCCATTGCTTCGGTGGCCGCCGGCGCCAACTGGGGTTCGGTGGACGCCGATCATGGCCAGGCCTACGGAGCCAATGTGGCTGGTTATTCCATCTCCGATCAAAGTCCAGGTGGAGCTTCCACCACCGTGGTCATGACCATTGCCTGGCAGCAGGTGCTGGTGGACCGTGTGGCTTCCAACATCGTCGCCGCCAACATGTCCCACGTGGGCAGCCCGAACCCCACGGATCTGGCGCAGAAGGCCTTGGATAATTTGGCCCTCATCGGCGATGTCCTGGTCTGTGTGGCGGCGGGCAACGATGGGGCGCAGGCGACGGCCAGCCTGAGTACTAATATGAGTCAGTCGGTGGCCAACGGCCTGGCGGTGGGAGCCATCCATGCAGTCGCCAATCCAGTGACCGACAGCCATCAGGTGGCGTCGTTTTCCAGCTACGGTCCCTTGAATGGCAGCAACCGATTCTATCCCGATCTGGTGGCCTGTGGGGTGGATGCCAGAATGGCTCTCATTGATGATGAAAGTCAGAGCCTCCAGGGTTCAGGGACTTCGGTCTCCTCACCCCACGTTTGCGGTGCGGCAGCGCTGGTGCGAGCCGCCAAACCCAGCCTTACGGCCCTGGAAACCAAGGCCATCTTGCTGGCGACGGTGGAGGATATTGCAGCGGAGAATGTGGGCCTGACCCGCAACCATTATGGCATGGGCATGCTGCGCACGGACCTTGCCGTGCAACTGGCGCAGCAAGCCAACGGTCATGGCACGGTGCAACTAAGCAGTGGCCAGAGCACGGTGAGCCTTCCCTTGCCGGTGATCGGTGGGCAGTTCTATGGCGTTTGCATTGCCTGGTATCGCAGCAACCTGAACAGTTCAACCTGGTCCAATGTGGATCTGCGCATCTTGGATGACGGCGTTCCTGTGGCCGTTTCGCAGAGCCCGGAGAATCTCTATGAGGGCCTGCGTTTTGTGGCGCGCAAGACCGGAAACCTGACCCTGGAAATCACCGCCCCCAGTCTGACAGTAGCCAATCTGGATGTGGCCTATGCCTTTGGCAGCACGCCAAAGGTGAGCATGCCAGGCTTGGTATCAGCCCTGGGTACCGGTTGTGCTGGCAGCAATGGCCAGGTGCCCCTGTTCACCTACCTGAATCCACCGGTGAACAACCAACCCTTGTCAGTGCAGTTGCAAAACGGCTTGCCCAGTGCTCGGGCCGTCTTGAACCTGAGCCTGCAAAAGCAAAACTGGTTGGGTTTTCCCACGCCATTTGATCTGACTGTGGTGGGTGCGCCGGGCTGTACCATCCATGCGCCGGGTGAAGTGCAGCTTTGGTTCTTCCTGGACAACCAGGGTGATCTGCTGATCCAGCTGAACATGCCCAATGATCCTGTCAGCGTGGGGCTCCTGGTCTACCAGCAATTCGGTGTGCTGGATCCTGCAGCCAATGCCTTTGGTCTTGCCATGAGCAATGCCTTGGCCACCACCATTGGCGGCGATCTTTAGCCAGATCTCTAGCTCTCCATCCCGGCCACGTAGGTCTCGATCATTTCCTTGAAATCGCTGGCCAGGTTGGGGCCTTCCAAGGTGGTGACCTGTTCGCCGTCGATGTACACCGGGGAGCGAGGAGCTTCACCAGTGCCCGGCAGACTGATACCGATGTGGGCAGCCTTGCTTTCGCCGGGGCCGTTCACCACACAGCCCATCACCGCCACCTTCAAACGCTTGGCCTCAGGATGGGTCTTTTGCCACTGCGGCATGCGCAGGGAAAGAAACTCTTCGATCTCCTTGGAGAGCACCTGGAAGTAGCTGCTGGTGGTGCGACCGCAGCCAGGGCAGGCGGTGACCGTGGGCATGAAGGGTCGAATGCCCATGCTCTGTAGGATGTGCTGGCAGATGCGCACTTCTTCCGTGCGTGCGCCGCCCGGTGCCGGGGTCAGGGAGACGCGGATGGTGTCACCGATGCCCTGTTGCAAGAGTACCGCCAGGCCGGCGGCGGAGGAGACGGTGCCCTTGTGTCCCATGCCCGCTTCCGTCAGGCCCAGGTGCAGGGCATGCTCTGTGCGTTGGCTCAGCTCTTGGTAGACATGGATCAGTTCGGGGACCTCGGAGATCTTGCAGCTCAAGATGATCTTGTTCGCCGGCAGGCCGAGTTCAATGGCGGCGCCGGCGGAGCGCAGCGCGCTCTCCACCATGGCGGCGAGCATGACTTCATCGGCTTGCTTGGGCTTTGCTGCCTTGGCGTTGGCGTCCATCATGGATGCCAACAATTCCTGATCCAGGGAGCCGGCGTTGACACCGATGCGCACCGGCTTGTCGTGGTCCTTTGCTACGCCGATCATGGTGGCGAAGTTGTTGTCGCGCTTTTCGCCCTTGCCCACATTGCCCGGGTTGATGCGATACTTGTCCAGGCAGGCGGCTGTCTCGGGAAACTCCCGCAGCAACAGATGACCGTTGTAGTGGAAGTCACCGATGAGAGGTACGTCCAGGCCTTCAGCTTGCAGGCGCTTGCGGATTTCCGGTACCTGGGCCGCCGCTTCCTTGTTGTTGACGGTGATGCGCACCAACTCAGAGCCGGCCCGGTAGAGTTCGGCCACTTGCCTGGTGGTGCTCTCAGCGTTGGCGGTGTCCGTGTTGGTCATGGACTGCACCGCCACCGGGGCGTCGCCGCCGACGGTGACTGAGCCAATCTGGACAGGAAGGGTGCGTTTGCGCTGCGGAGAATTCATGGAGTACGGTGGGTGATGCGGCCACTGTCACAGTAGATCTGCATGCGGTCCTGGCGCAAGAAGCCAACCAAGGTGGCGCCGGCAGCATGACAGAGGTCGAAGCTTAGCGCTGAGGATGCGGAAACCGAGAGGATGACCGGAATCGTCAGGCGCAGGCACTTGACCACCAGGTCGTAGCCGGCCCGACCGGAGAGCATGACGATGGCCTGTTGCAGGTCGTGGCCCTGCAGGCTGGCCTGGCCAATGGCCTTGTCCAGGGCATTGTGTCGGCCCACATCTTCGCCGACCCCCAAGACGCTGCCGTCCGCAGCAAAGATGACGGCGCCATGGCAGGCACCGGTGGCCTGGAACAGGGGCTGCAGGGTTTGGAAGCGCTGTCGCAGGTCCTGCACTTGCGCCTGGCTGATGCGTGGCACACCGGAAAGCAGGGGCTTGAAATCTTCCAGCAGGGCGTCCGGGTCGGTGAGGCCGCAGATGCCGCAGGAGGAGCGGATTTCGTGGGTGCGGGTGAGGCGGCCGGAAACCTGGGCCTTGGCCTGATCCCGCAGGTGCAGGGTCAGGGTGTCGGCCCGCAGTTCTTTCGGGTCGCCTGCTGCAAAGCTGTGCTTCTCTACGTCGTCGGCTTTGCTGATGACTCCTTCGCTCAGCAGAAAGCCGATGCCCAGATGCAGGTCATCGCCTGGAGTGCGCATGGTCAGGACCTGCTGGTCTGCAGCTTGCAGCAAGAGCGGCTCTTCCTGTACGAGAAGGTCCTGGCTTTGATCGTCGAGCTGTCTGGCTTGTGCGCCTGGGGGCGGAGGTTTCATATCTGCGAAGCATCCTACCCTTTCTTTTCCCCCTGGCCTACTGTGTTGGCCGCATGCTGCGCCTCGTCTCCCTCCTGGGCATCTTCTGTATCCTTGCCCTGCTCTACCTGTTGTCCAACAACCGCCGGCGGATTTCCTGGCGGCTGGTGTTCTCTGGTCTGGTCATTCAATCAGTCCTTGGTCTGCTGTTCCTCTATTGGCAGGCTGGCAACCTGTGGCTGCAGTCTCTGGGCGAAGGCGTGAAGGAGTTCCTGGACCTGTCCAAACATGGTACCGACTTTGTTTTTGGCAGTCTGGCAAACCCGCCCCAGAGCATGGGGAACATCCTGGCCACCCAGGTGCTGCCCACCCTGATCTTCTTCTCCGCGCTGATGGCCGTGCTTTATCACCTGGGCATCATGCAATTTGTGGTGCGGATGATGGCCTGGCTCATGGCGCGGTTGCTGGGAACTTCCGGCTCCGAATCCCTGTCGGCCTGCGGCAATATCTTTGTTGGCCAGACCGAAGCCCCCATGCTGGTGCGGCCTTACCTGGGACAAATGACCCTGAGTGAAATCCACGCCGTGATGACCGGTGGTTTTTGCACCATCGCCGGGGGCGTGTTTGTGCTGTATGTCCAATTTGGCATGGAGCCGGGATATCTCATGGTGGCTTCCGTGATGGCGGTGCCTGCTGGCTTGATCTGCAGCAAGATGCTTTGGCCGGAGACCATCGTCAGTGAAACCATGGGCAAGGTGCTGCGCACGCCGGCATCCGAGTCCGGCAATGTGGTAGAGGCAGCCGCCGATGGTGCCTTGGCCGGCCTGCGCCTGGCCCTGAATGTGGCCGCCATGCTCATTGCCTTTCTGGGTCTGGTGGCGGTGGTGAATTGGTTGTTGGCACCCTATCTTGAGCTGGGTCAGATTCTGGGCTGGCTGTTCTATCCCCTGGCATTGGTCATGGGGGTGGAGATGCAGGATGTGCCGCTGCTGGCTGAATTGCTGGGCAAGAAGATCGTGCTGACCGAGCTTGTGGCCTACCAGGATCTGGGGGCCATGGTGAAAGCCGGGCAAGTGGGGCCGCGGACCGAGTTGATTGCCACCTTTGCCCTTTGTGGGTTTGCCAACCTGGCGTCCTTGGCCATCCAGATCGGCGGGCTGGGAGCCATGGCGCCGGAACGGAAGAGTGAATTTGCGCGCTTGGGGATGCGGGCCATGTTTGCCGGTGCCCTGGCGACCTGTATGACTGCTGCTATGGCAGGAATCATGGGAGGAACCAATGCATAGTGAGACGGTAATCCTGCAAGGCACAGTGCAGTCCATGCGGGATATGGGATTGCCAACACCGCAGTTGGTCCTGGTTTTGGGTAGTGGGCTGCGGGACTTTGCCCAGCAACTCAGCGCTGCTCGAGCGGTGGACTATTCCCAGATCCCTGATTGGCCCAGCCCCAAGGCAGAAGGGCATGGTGGACAGCTGGTGGTGGGGGAGCTTTCTGGCGTTGTGGTGGCTTGCTTGACTGGCAGGGTTCATCTCTATGAGGGTTGGCAACCACATCAGGTGGTGCGAGCCCTGCGCTGCCTGCGTCTGTTGGGGGCGGAGAAATTCTTGCTGACCAATGCGGCGGGCGGCATCGCCGATGGCATGCAGGCTGGTGATTTGATGCTGATCCAGGATCAACTGAATCTGACGGGGCAGTCAGCCCTGGTTGGTCCGCAGGAAGATCTGCTGGGAACCCGCTTCCCTGACCAGAGCCAAATATATGATGCGGAGTTGCGCAAGGTCCTGCTCGGCTGTGATGCATCCTTATGTCAGGGAATCTATGCGGGCTTGCTGGGCCCCGGCTACGAGACGCCAGCGGAAATCCAGATGCTGAAGACCATGGGAGCCAGTGCGGTGGGGATGAGCACGGTGCTGGAGGCGAGTGCCCTCAATGCCATGGGGGCCAAGGTTGTGGGCCTCTCATTGATCAGCAATATGGCGGCGGGGATTGCCGATACCTCTGCTGGCCCTGTGCCTTTAAATCATGGGGAAGTGCTGGCTGCTGGCCAGGCAGCAGCCTCTCGTATGACCAGACTTTTGACCCAATTTTGCCAGGCTTGCCGTGACTGAACAGACTGAACCAACTGAACCAAAGTTCCATTTTCGTGGCTATCAAGCCGGTGACGAAGTCGCCATCCTGGACACCTTCAACAAGGTGTTTCGGGATGTCTGCGGTGAAGGTTATGTGGACCGGACACCGGAGTTTTGGCAATGGGAGTTTCAGCAAAACCCCTATGGCCATCGCATCTCCCTGGCCTTCGCTGATTCCGGCGTTGTTGCTGCGCAGTATGCCGGGGTGGTGTATCCCATGGCTACGGTATTTGGCGACTGCACCTTCATCCACATTGTGGACAGCATGACGCATCCGGATCACCGCAAGGGATTGAAGCGGCCCGGTTTGTTTGTGAAGGTTGCCTATCCCTGGTTTGATCTCTGCTTTGCGCAAAACGATGCCGTCATGTATGGCTATCCGGTGCCCATTGCCGAGCGCATTGGGAAACGCTATCTGGAATACCATCGCTTGCGGGTGGTGGATTACCTTTGTCGGGAGATGGGCCAGGGTTGTGTTGACCTGCCGGCGGGTTTGCAGGTTGAGAAGGTGACGGAGTTGGCTGCCGATGTTGACCAACTGTTTGCCCGACTGGCACATGAGAAGAAGTGTTGGGCTCGCCGGGACTCACAGTTCTTGAACTGGCGCTATGTGCAGGCACCGGGTGACGACTATGAAATCTACCAAGCGCGGCGTGGCGGGGATCTGGTTGGTCTGATGGTCCTGCGTCCGGTGCACGAACTGGTTCCAGGAGCCTGCACCATCGCCGATTGGTTGGTGGCCCAAGATGATGCGGAGACCATGGATGCGTTTTTGGCCACTGCTACCCGGCGCGGCCGGGAACAAGGTCGGAGCACCTTGATGACCGTGTTTCCCGAGCCCAGCAAGGAAGCTGCAGCCGTGCTGTCGCGAGGTTTCCAGGTGGTTTCCTCTGACCAGTTCCTGGAGCGTCGGCTCACACACCGGATCTACCACCCACAAATGACCACCCCGTGGTTGCAGGAACACTGGTGGTATACCCTGGGCGATTCGGACCTGGTTTGAACTTGCGACAAAGGAAATGATACGGCGCGTGATCTGGATCCTTGGGCTTATTGGATTTGTGTATGTTGGACTTTGTCTGGCGCTCTATGTGTTGCAGGACAAGATGCTGTTCCCCGCCGCTCGGAGCAGTGTTCAAGTCGTTGCAGGTCAAACCCCTGCCTTGCCGCAGGTTGATGGGATAGACATCCAGAAGCTGTCCTTGGCTGCGGGACAACGCTTTCGCGTGGCCATTGCCACTCCTCGAAGCAAGCCACTGGCCGCCATGCTGTTTTTTCCCGGCAATGGTGAGGATCTCAGGAGCGGTATGGGTTGGGCGCAGACCTTTGCTGATTATGGCTTGCTCACCTTGGTGGTGGAGTATCCGGGCTACGGTGAGTCGGAAGGCTCAGCCTCTTATGCCAGCTGGTTGGAAGCGGCAGATGTGGCGGCGCTGGAGGTTGCTCGGCGAGCAAAGAGCCAGGGCCTGCGCTTGTTCCTGGGAGGTTCATCCATTGGCAGCTTCAGTGCGGTGCATCTGGCGGCCAAGGGCTATGGGGAGCGTCTGTTGGTGGCAGCACCGCCTACCAGCGTGAAGGCGGTGGCACGCCTTAGCTACTCCTATCTACCCATAGGCATGCTGCTCAAGCATCCATTCAACAGTCTGCTCCTGGCGCCCAAGGTGAAGATTCCCTGCCTGATTATTCACGGGGATCGAGACCAGCTGATCCCCTTGGCAATGGGGCAAGAACTGCATGCGGCCATGCCGCAGTCGCAACTGCATGTGGCCAAAAACTGTGGCCACAACGATCTGTTCTTGAGTCGGCAGGGCCCCTTTGGCACTTTGGTGGAACATTTTCTGCGATAACGAACCATGAAGGAATATCAACCCACCTTGCCGGAGCAGTTCGCTCGCGATCAGGCCAAAGTGCCTGGCGCGACTGGGGAGCTTTCAACCATCCTCAACCGCATCTCCTTGGCTGGTCGAATGATCGCATTGGAGATCATGAAGGCTGGCTTTGTCGGTCAGCTGGGTCTGACCGGTGATACCAATGTGCAGGGTGAAGAGGTTCGCGCCCTGGACATGATCAGCAATGAGATCTTCTTGAAAGTGTTCGAGAAGATTGAGGTGGTGCACTCCATGGCTTCAGAGGAGATGAAGGATGCCTACTACTATGAAGGCAAAAGTCGGGGTAAGTATCTTCTGTTGCATGACCCGCTGGATGGCTCCGGCAACGTGAATGTGGATGGCAGCATGGGCACGATCTTTAGTATTCACCGCCGACCAGATACCGAGGATAATCATGACGATAGGGACTTCATGCAGAAGGGCTCGGCGCAGGTTGCGGCGGGGTATGTCTTGTATGGCCCAGCCACCATGTTTGTCTACAGCGTGGGAGATGCGGTGAACGGTTTTACCCTGGATCGCTCCGTCGGCACCTTTTTCCTGACCCATCCCAACATGGCTATTCCCGAGGGCAAGGGTAGCTACTCGGTGAATGAGGCCAATGAGGGCAAGTGGGATGAGAAGACTCAGGCAGTGGTGCGCGCCTTCCGAACCGGGAAATCTAAATGCGGCAAGCGCTCCGCTCGCTACGTTGGCGCGCTGGTAGCTGACTTCCACCGCACCTTGATTCAAGGTGGCGTTTACTTGTATCCCGGTGACAACAAGAATGTGAATGGCAAGTTGCGGTTGTTGTACGAAGCCTCACCACTGGCCTTCATTGCCAAGGCAGCCGGTGGCCGCGCCAGCAATGGCAGCGAAGACATCCTGGACATACAGCCAACCAGCCTGCATCAGCGCGTGCCCCTGTTCATTGGTTCAAAAGGTGATGTGGGCGAAGTGGAACGCATGCTCAACGGCTAGTGGGCCTAGCGAGCTAGCGGCTGGCTCGCAGGCCGTAGAACTCGGGCTTGCTGGTCTGTGGCGCCTGATGGGGGGCAAGGAGCATGGTGCGGGCTGCCCAGATTTCCTTGAACACTCGATAGTTCAAAGCCGTCTGGTCCAGGTAGTCCACGCCAGCTGAGCCACCAGTGCCGACGCGGCGGCCAATAACCCGTTCTACCATGCGGGCATGACGTTGACGGAAGATGATCATTGCCTGTTCGCAGGCAATGAGCCCATCGATGATTTCGCCGGGCCATGACAGCAGGGGGAGGTTGCGATTGCTCTCGATGAAGAGGATGGCGCCGCGCATGCGTCGCACCTTGCTTCTTGCAGCAGCGTCTTCGGTGTCTTCCGCCATCAGGTAGGCACGGGCTCCTGCAACTTCTTTGCTGTATTGCTGGCGCAGACGATCCACGTCTTCTGGCGTCAAGGCCTGCGCCTCCACTGTGCCGTCAATGAGCGTGTTGATGCTTTGCTCCTTGCAGTTCAGGAATTCCTGCAGGAAGGCAGCAACGATATCGTCGTCACCCGCATCGCCAGGTGAAGAGCCATTGATGGGGGTGCGATACAGCCAGCTGTAGATGGCCTCCTTCACCGAGGGAGTGTCTTGCAACCTACGCTGCACCCGTTGCAGAGCTGGCGAGGCTGCACCTGCATCACCCTCCAGGGCTTGCATGTAGCTGGACTCCTTGCCCAGGGATATGCGTTCTTCCGGCTGTAAGCCCAGCAGGATCTCAGCTTCCCGCATTTGTGCTGACTGGAAGCCACTGGCAGGCGACAGCTTGTCGCGGAACTCCAGGTATTCCTGGGTGCGCATGGTCTCCATCAAGGCGAAGTGGTCCCCGGCCAATTTGAAGATGGTGCCTACCCTGCCCAGAGCCGCGCAGGCTGAAGCTAGAGCTGTTTCCGGCACGTAGTCTTCCTGGAACAGGTTGCGTGCCGACTCCAGCTCCCGCAGCACCAGCTTGAACCAGAGTTCATCGATCTGGTGGATGACGATGAAGCGGACTTCCGCGTTGCTCAGTTGGGAGTCGTCCTCAGCCAGACCCTGCTGTTGACTGAGGATGTTCTCGACCCGGATGTAATCCCAGTAGTTGGTCTTGTTCGTTGCTTTTGCCATGACTGGCAAAAGCTTAGGGAAGAGAGATTCAGAACTACAAGCTAATCCTGGATGTGCATTTTCAATTCATGCGAATTTTGGCCGGGATGCAGGGTGAAGTTCTGTTTGCTCTTTTTGTACTGCACCAAGATCATCATGGGATTGGCTTGCACCATCTGCGCGGCGTGGACGGTGTAATCCCCCGGCTTCAGGCGTTTGTTCAGCACAAAGCGCCCGTCGTTGTCGCTGATTGCCTCGCTGCTAAAGGGTTGGGGGTTCAGGGGGTCATTCACGACGCTTACGGTCACCTTGACCTGGCCTGAGAGTTTGCCCTTTACCATGGTGGTGCCGGTGACCAGGGTGCCCTGGATCATGGTGACAGTCGGCACAGTGTTGGTGTCTCCTGTTCGAACATCCAGGTCATCCAAAGCGACAGTGCAGAAATCGATACTGGTCAGTTCCAGGCGATACTTGCCTTCATTCAGCAGGGGAATGCGGAAGTTGCCTTCGCTGTCGGTCTTGGTCTTTCTCTTGGTGATGATGTAGGGGACCTGGAAGATCTTGTGGAATGGCGTCTCTATATGCCGATTGGGCAAGGTCTGCAGATCAATGCCAGCCAAGGGGCTGCCTGATTCATCGGTGACCTTGCCTTGCAAGATGCCGCCTTCATGCAAATTCACCTCTACCTTGGCCGGTTCTTGTTGACCTGCGGTGATGGTGAAGGGCTCGGAATAGCACTTGGCGTGTTTGTGGGCGGTGATTTGCACCACGTAGTTCATGGGATCCAGTCCCTGCAGTTCACTGACACCGTCGGTCGCTCCGCGGACCTTCTTGCGCACTGCGGTGTTGCCGTAGTATTCCTGTCCAGGGAATTGAGTTTTTACGTGGGCATTGTAGTTGGTCTGTGGCCTACCAGCCTTGTCCAGCACCTGAACAATGACCGTGCCCTGTCTTTCCATACTTAGAATGAGGTCGGCCTTGCCAGCGGGCACTGGTTTCTCTTGCGTTTTGGTGTAGCCAGTGGCTTCGGCAATCATCAAGAATGGGCTCTCGCGCAGGCCGGGAATGGAGAAATTACCTTCGCTGTCGCTGTAGGTGATTTCGATCTGGTTGGACTTTCCGTCCAGTGCCGCAGCAGTCACCTTGGCCTTGGCGATGGGTTTGCCCTGAGGGTCGGCGACGGTGCCGGCGATGAGATATCCCCGGGACAAGGCAAAGTTGATCTCCAGCGACTTCTGATCGCGGACGCGCAGGTTCTTTTTGAACTCCGTAGCAAAGTTGGGAGCAGTTGCTTCCAAGTTGAAGATGCCGTCCTTGTTCACGTTCGGGATGCTGTAGTTGCCACTGGCGTCGGTCTCTACCACATAGCCATTCTCTCGGCCGGGAGTGGGAGAGATCTGGCCGGACTGCTGAGGGTTCATCAGGGTGACAGTTGCACCAGGGGTCGGTAGGCCAGTGGCGGCAATGGTGACAGAGCCGCGGATGGTTACGCCTTTGACCAGAGTGATTTCACCGGCGTCATAGAAGTCTTCCGGTTGTACATGGATGTTGGGCAGGGTCTTTTCGCAGTACTGGTCATGCACGATGCGTACCTCGTAGCCATCGCCTTCCCGGTATTCCTTGATGCCCATGCGGAACAACCCCTCCTCGTTGCTTTTGCCGGCGGCAGCTGGAGGTGAGTTGATGCCATCCTTGCGCCTTTGCATCCTTTCCAAGGCATCTTTTCCAAGACCGGGCATCAGGTAGATCTGGGCGTCGGCGATGGGAAAGCCGTCGGCATCAATCAAGCGGCCAGCGACACCCTGTTTCAGGTTTCCGCCGTCACCAACCAGGGTCGGCAACACTTCTCGTACGAACTTGGGGTCTTTGTTTCCAGGTTGCTCTGGTGTGTTCGTCGTCGAAGTCAGGTTTCCCCCGGCGGTGGAGTCTGGTACTCGATCTGGATCCGTCACTGTCGTGGGGATTTTCGGTCCGGTTGAGCCGCTGTCCCCCGAGTTCATGAACAGGAAGACGGCACCAGTGGCCAGGCCGATAAAGATCAACACCAGGATGAGTTTGTTGGTTGTATTCATTTCAGTGTGCGTGAGAGATCCAGGTGTTGATCCTGTTGGTCCAGGACTTTTACCTTTAGCAAGGTCTGGGAACGGCAGAGGCTGCTGGCCACTGCGACGTTCCTGTCAGGGTAATAATAGAACATCAAGTAGCTGCCGGGGGGTACTGAGGGAAAGGAGAATCGTCCCTGGCCGTCAGAACGGGTGGTTGACTGGCTGGAATGCGGCATGGCGGGGGCAGAATCCAGGCAAATTCGGGCTTCCATGGCGGGGGATCCATCCAAATCCCGGGCGATGCCGGAGATTCGGGCTCCCTTGACCAGGTTCAAGGACCCCAGGGCGGTGCTATGGCCCTCCTCGGTGGCGAAGACATCGCTGGTCAGGGGGGCCAAGCCCGGGCTTTGCACCAACAGGCGGTAGTCGCCGGCTGGCAGGCCTGTTAGCTGGAATGAGCCATCTTCGTCGCTGTGGACCTGGGCCAGGGCCAAGCTGGCGTCGCTACCGGGGGTGTTGTGGTTCCAGACTTGCACGATTGCATTGCTCAGGGGAGAGGAGGCAGGCCCCAGCACCTTGCCGGTGACGAGGCTGGCTGCTGACAGTTCCAGGGTGACGGGATCCGGTCCTGGCTGTGCTGGGCCGAACTGCTTGGTTGCAAAACCAGTAGATCCCACTTCCACATGTAATATTCCCGGCACCAGGTCCGAGAAGCGAAATCTCCCCTGGGAATCCGTCTTGGTTTGGGCCAGAAACAGCCCGTCCTGCCGCAACATGAGCGGCCCGCCATGGTAGTGCAGGCGCAGCCAGGCCCCTGCGATGGGCTGTTTGCCATTGGCGGCCAGCACCTGGCCGCTCAGTGAAAGTCCCTTGGTCAGGCGCAGGCTCAGGTCCTTATCGCTGGGGCGATATTCCTCCAGGATGAGGGGCTGATGGCCATCTGCCTCGGCGCTCAGATAGCAGTTCAGGTCCGGCAGGCCGTGCAGGCTGAAGGCTCCCTCCTCATCGCTGATTCCCTGGATCAGGGGGCCAAGGGGAAGGGCATGGGCCTGCAGGTTGGCGCCTGCCAGGGCTTCACCCCTGGCGTCCAGGACCACCCCCCGGCAAATCCTTTCAGCGGACAGGCTCAGGTTCAGCTGCGGTGTCCTGGAAAGCCCCGGCTGGTGGTTGTAGGTCTGCTCCGTCACCACATTGCCGAAGGCTTCGCAGCGCAGGCGATAACTCTGCTCAGTCAGGCCATAGAAGATGGCCTGGCCCTGTTTGTCAGTCTTGGCCTGGGCTTGCTGAACGGTTTGGGCAAAGCCCGAGTATGAAGATGGCTGCAAAAGCGGCGTCAGGATGAGTCGCGCATCCGCCACTGGCTCTTGCGAGTCCTGGGCTTGCACCCTGACCATCAGTCCTGAGCGGGTGGGCATGCGCAGGTCACCCAAATCGCGATCCTCGTTTTCGCCCAGGACAAATTGGCGGTGCAGTGAACCAAAGTGGTTGTGGTAGAGGGTCAGGGTGGCAGGTTGCTGGGCCATGGCCGGCAGACGAAATAGACCCAGGTCGTTGCTCCAGCCTTGGGCGGTTTCCCCGTCCTGGGATTGCAGGACCACCTGGCAGTGCGCCAATGGCATCTGCAGCTCGTCCAGCACCCGCCCCCTGATCTGACATCCTTCCACCGCTGTAGGCACGGTGGATTGTGGTACCAATGGCTGCAGCAGGATGGGTTGGCTGGGCTTGTCGGCCTTGGACCTTTCCTTGCTTTGCCACCAGCTCCCCGCCACCACCAAGCCAGCCACCAGCAATGCTGCCAGGATCAAGATCCTTGCCATGGGCTAAGCCTTCAGTGTTGGGTTGGTGGCTGCCTTGCGGAGCAAGGTCAGGAGTTCGGAGCGGCAGGTGCCACAGCCGGTGCCCGCCCGGGTCCGGGCCATCAGGTCCTCTAGCCCATGGGCCCCGGCAGCGATAGCCGCCAGCAGGGCTTCTTCATGGACCTTCATGCAGTAGCAGATCTTTGGATTGTCGCCAGAATCGGGTGTTGTCACAGCAGGGAGCGTACAACGGCCTGCATAGGCTTGCCATCCCGGGCGCAGGGTTGGCAGGCACTCTTGGAAAGAGTGTGATCACAGCCCCTGCATTCTTCCAGCTTGGCTTTGGCCTCCTTGAGCTCCTCCATCTCCTGATGCAGGGTCTGCAGGCGGTCATCGACGATCTTGATTTGTGAGTCCAGCGCCGCGCCGATGCGGTGGATCACCTGGTCCACCTCTCCATCCTTGGCCGGGGCCATGATGGTCTGGATCTTCTTCAGGGAGAGGCCCAGATTCTGCAGGCGCTTGATGGCGGCCACCCGGTCCAACTGTTCAGGCTCATAGTAGCGGAACCCTCCCTGGCTACGCTGGGTCGGGGCCATCAGCCCTAGCTCCTCGTAGTAGCGGAGGGTGCGAAGGTTGGTGGAGGCTAGCTTGGCGAACTCTCCGATTTGCAGCAATGATTCAGGCATGTTTGGCCTATTGGGGGGTCAAAACGAATTCTCTGGCCAGTCAGGAGCGTTCCGGCATGAAAAGGACCGGTCTTGACGCTATGGTCTCGCGCCCTTGCACGCCCCTGTGGCCTTCTAAGAAAGAGTAACGCTTTGAACGATCTGGAAATTGCACGTTCTGTCCCTTTACGTCCGCTGGAGGAAGTGGGTCAGCTCATGGGCTTGCGGGCCGATGACCTGGATTTTTATGGCCGCAACAAGGCCAAGGTCAGCCTGGATGTGCTCAAAGCCCCCCAGCGAGCGCAAAAGGGCAAGTATATAGTGGTTACGGCAGTGACCCCTACCCCCCTTGGTGAGGGCAAAACGGTGCACACCGTAGGCATCGCCCAGGCCCTCAGCGCCATTGGAAAAAAGACCTGCTGTGTCATCCGCCAGCCCTCCATGGGCCCGGTATTTGGCATCAAGGGTGGGGCAGCCGGTGGTGGCTACTCCCAGGTGGTGCCACCAGAGGAGTTCAACTTGCACCTTACCGGGGATTTCCACGCTGTGACCCTGGCCCACAATTGGCTGGCAGCCCGCCTGGATGCTTCGGTGCTGCTGGACAACCCCCTGGATATCGATCCCGACTCCATCACCCTGCGCCGGGTGGTGGACATGAACGATCGGGCCCTGCGGCAGATCCAGATTGGCTTGGGTGGCCCGAAGAATGGCATTCCCCGGGAATCAGGTTTTGACATCACTGCCGCCAGTGAGGTCATGGCCATCCTGGGCCTGGCAACGGATCTCAAGGACCTGCGCCAGCGCTTGGGCAAGATCGTGGTGGCCAGCAACCGCAAGGGCGAGCCGGTGACTGCCGAAGACCTGCAGGCTGCCGGCGCCATGGCTGCCATCATGAAGGAATCCATCAAGCCCACCTTGATGCAGACCCTGGAGGGCACTCCGGCCCTGGTGCACAGCGGTCCATTTGCCAACATTGCCCACGGCAATTCCTCCATTGTGGCGGACCGGATTGCCCTGGGTGGCAGTGAATTTGTGGTGACCGAAGCTGGTTTTGGTGCCGACATGGGCGCCGAGAAGTTCTTCAACATCAAGTGCCGGGTGTCCGGCCTGCAACCCGACGCCGCCTTGCTGGTGGTGACCATCCGGGCGCTGAAGATGCATAGCGGTCGCTTCACCATCGTGCCGGGCAAGCCGCTCCCAGATGGTCTGTTGAAGGAAGACTTGAAGGCGGTGCAGGATGGCATGGGCAACCTGACCAAACAAATCGAGAACGTGCGCATGCACGGTGTGCCGGTGGTGGTGGCCATCAACAACTTCCCCAGCTACAGCGAGGCGGAGGTTGCGGCGGTGCGCGAAGCTGCAATGGCGGCTGGTGCCCATGCGGCTCACGTGAGCACCATGTTTGCCGACGGTGGCAAGGGCGGCGAAGCCCTGGCCCATGCCCTGGTGGAAGCGGCGGAAGAGCCTTCTTCCTTCCAACTGCTCTATCCCGACGATGCCAGCTTGAAGCAAAAGATCGAAACCCTGGCGGCCAAGATCTACGGCGCATCCGGAGTGGAGTACTCCGAACTGGCGGAGCAGAAGTTGGCCATGTATGAGGAGCGGGGTTATGGCAAGTTCCCCATCTGCATGGCCAAGACCCAGTATTCCCTCTCCCACGATCCCAAGCTGAAGGGCCGGCCCGAAGGCTTCACCTTCCCGGTGGTGGATGTGCGGGTGGCTGCTGGAGCGGGCTATGTCTTTCCCCTGGCCGGCAAGATCATGACCATGCCTGGTCTGGGCCGGGCACCTGGCGGCTGCCAGATCGACATCGACGACGACGGCGAAATCATCGGCCTGTTCTAGGTCGACTGGCCTTGGGGCTGCCACCCCAGAGGCGCCTTTCGTGTTACGCTTGGGCTCAGGCAGACTAGTTCTGTCTGAGCCCTGCCAATTTAAACATCATGTAACGGAGCCTTCTTATGCGCTACGCCCTTCTTGCTGTCTTTCTCTTGGTCATGAACGCCCTGTCGGCGCAGAGTGTCTGCCCGGTTCAAAGCATCATCACCCAGCACTATGGCGCCGGCTGCAATCCGGTGTTCCAGGATCCGCCGGAGATTGAAGCCAAGTTGGATACCCAGAACTGCGAAGTGGTCATCCAGATCAAGGCCTTTCCCGGCTGCTGCAACACCTTCCTGCAAGGTCGCATCCTGGTCCTTGGGGTGGCACCCAGCAAGATCCCCCTGCCTGGTATCGGCCTGGGCTGCACCTTGCTGGTGAATCCGGTGATCATCCTGCTGTTGCCGGCAAGTGCTGGAGACGAGGTGCATATCTCCCTGCCCCCAGGCTTCCCGCCCGGAACCTTTTACGCCCAAGGCGCAGCCACCTACTTCACCACCATTGGTTTCACCACGGATGTGGCTCTCACCGACGGTCTGCAGATGAAGCTGGGCCTATAGCGGGATCTACAGCACCTTGCGCAGCCGGGCAGCCACCTTGGCGGCAGTGAAGCCAAAGTGCTCGGCCAACTCACCCGCCGGGGCGGACTTGCCGAATGAGCTTTGGCCCACGACCCGGTCCAGGGAACCGGTGAACTGACACCAGATTTCCGGTCGACCCATTTCTACGGCCAGCACCGTCAGGCCAGTGCCCAGGACCTGCTTGCGGTAGTCTTGATCCTGTGCCAGGAAGGCTTCCATGCAAGGCATGCTCACCACCCGCAGGTGGATGTCCTCAGCGGCCAGGATTTTGGCAGCTTCCAGGGTGGTGGCAACTTCCGAGCCGCTGCAAAGCACCACCGCCTCAGCCTCATCCAAAGGTTCATTCAGGATGTAGGCGCCCTTTTGCATGTCCTCTGGCTGGAATCCCGCAGGCCGCTGCAGGGCGGGCAGGTTCTGTCGGGTCAGGGACAGGGTCACCGGGCCATCCCGGCGGGTGAGCACTGCAGTCCAAGCTGCCGCCACTTCTGCTCCGTCAGCAGGACGCCACAGGTGCAGGTTGGGAATCATGCGCAGCACGGCGGCGTGTTCCACCGGCTGATGGGTGGGGCCGTCTTCGCCCACCATGAGGCTGTCATGGGTGAAGATGAAGCCCACCGGCAGGCCCATGAGGGCGGCCAGGCGAATGGCAGGGCGCATGTAGTCGCTGAACACCATGAAGGTGGAGCCCATGGGCAAAAAGCCGCCATGCAGGGCCATGCCGTTGAGGATGGAGCCCATGGCATGTTCACGGATGCCGAAGTGCAGGTTGCGACCGCTGCGATGGCTTTTTGTGACTGAGCTGGAATCCTTGATGCGGGTCTTGGTGGAGGGGTCCAGGTCGGCGGATCCACCCACCAGGGATGGCACCAGAGCGGCGGCTTTTTGAATCACCTTGCCGGAGAGGGCGCGGGTGGCACCAGCCTCATCGCCCACCGCCAGCAGCAGTTGCTGCAGCAGGTTGTCCGGTACCTGTCGCTGCCGGAAGGCCTGGTGTTCTTGTGCCAGTTTGAATTGGTCGGCGGCCGAGCGGTCTGCGTCTTGCAGCCATTGGCGGCGCTGTTCTTCGTTGTGGGTGGCGCGCTCTTGGAACAGGCCGCGCACTTCCTTGGGCACAAAGAAGTCTTTCTTCGACATGCCCAGAGCCTTCTTGGTCAGGGCAATTTCCTCGGCACCCAGGGGTGCGCCGTGGGCGCCAGCGGAGTCCTGCTTGTTGGGGCTGCCCATGGCGATGTGGGTCTTGCAGATCACCAGGGTTGGCTTGGAACGTTGGGCGAAGGCATCTTGCATGACCGTAGCGATCTGCTGCAGGTCATGGCCGTCGGTTTGCAGCACATGCCAACCCATGGCGGTGAAGCGGCCGCGCACATCCTCGCTGAAGGCCAGGTCGGTGTCGCCTTCGATGGTGATGTTGTTGTCATCATAGAAGTAGACCAGGTTGCCCAGCCCCAGGTGGCCGGCCAGGGAAGATGCCTCGGAGCTGAGGCCCTCCATCAGGTCGCCGTCGGAGACAATGCCCACCACGCGATTCTGATACTGGGGGTTCTTGAAGCGTTCCGCCTCCATGCAGGCGGCCAGAGCCATGCCGACGCCGGTGGCGAAGCCTTGACCCAGGGGGCCGGTGGTGGTTTCCACGCCGACGGTGTCGCCGTATTCCGGGTGGCCAGGGGTGGCGCTGCCAAACTGACGGAAGTTCTTCAGGTCATCCAGGCTCAAGGGGAAACCAGCCAGATGCAGCAGGGCATACTGCAACATGGAGCCATGGCCAGCGGAGAGCACGAAGCGGTCGCGCCCGGGCCACATTGGATCCTCCAGGCTATACCGCAGGTGCTGGGTCCACAGCACGCTGGCCACATCTGCCATGCCCATGGGCATGCCGGGATGGCCGGAATTGGCTTTCTGCACGGCGTCCATGGACAGGCCGCGGATGGTGTTGGCGGTGAGGGTGAGGAGGTCGTTGGAGGTGGCCATCATGTTGGAATTTCAGGCGGAACCCTGCCGCCAGGATCCATCCCTGACCACTGCCCGCCGGGGCGGAACTGTAGCATTGCCCTGGCCGGAAAACACCAGTTTGGCAGGAAGTCGAAAGCCCGTCCGACCAGCCCGCTCTTTCCTCTTCAGCTCAGCGTTCTGCTAATGCGGTTCCTGCACCAGGTTCACATTCCAACTGGGGATGGCCACTTGGATGACGCCGCCCTCCGGCTGCCGTTCAATGCAGGCCTGGCAACCCAGGCGACTGTTCAAGGCCAGGTCTCGAGCCGTGTCCAACTGGTCTTCCTCGTCCTCGCTGGCTTCGCTCAGGGCATCCTCACCCGCCAGGATCTTCACATGGCAGGTGGAGCAGGCACAGACGCCGCCGCAGGCGTGGTCCAGGTCAATGTCATGCTGCTCTGCCAATTGCAGAAGCGAGTCACCGATCTTGGCTTGAATGTCCTGGTCGTGGCCTTGGAATTGAACCTTGACCGTCGTGCTGGTACTGGAGGATGTCATGTTGCTGTTCAGGATTTCAGGGCTTTGGCAACGGCGGAGCTGATCACGTCGTCGGCAACCTGGGCGGTGAGCTTGGAGAGAGTCTCGGTGCTTTCTTTGACTGCTGCAAGGTCTGCCTTCTCTTCCAGCAGCTTGGCCAGTTTCTTCACCGACTTGCGAATGCTATAGGTCTGGTCCGGCGGCAGGTCTGACATTTCCAGGGCCTTGTTGGTGCCCTTCACCATGGCCATGGCCTTGTTGCGCAGGTCCACTTCGTCCCGGGCCAGCATGTCCTCTTGCGCGTGTTCGATGGAGTCCAGCATCATCTGTTTCACCTCGTCACGGCTCAGGCCAAAGGAAGGCACCACTTGGATGGTGGCTTCGGCTCCCGTGCGCTGTTCCTTGGCCAGCACCTGCAACACGCCATCGGCGTTGACCATGAAGGTCACAGCAATGCGCGGCAGGCCGGCAGGCATGGCGGGGATGCCACTGAGTTTGAAGGAGCCCAGGTGGCGACAGTCTTCGATCTTCTCCCGCTCGCCCTGATAGATGTTGATGTCCACGCCGGTCTGGTTATCCACCTGGGTGGAAAACTCTTCGGTGACCGAACTGGGGATGGTGGCGTTGCGCAGGATCAGCTTGCTCACCACGCCGCCCATGGTTTCCAGCCCTAACGACAGGGACACCACATCCAGCAACAGCAGGGAGCGGTTTTTCCCCGCCAGGATGTCGGCTTGAATGGCCGCACCCATGGCCACCGCCAGATCCGGATCCACTTCGGTGTGGGGTGAGCGACCCATGTACGCTTCCAGCTGTTGTCGCACATAGGGGATGCGGGTGGAGCCGCCCACCAGCACCACTTCGTTGATGTCGTCGGGCTTGAGCTTTGCGTCCTTGAGGGCGCGGCGGCAGCAGTCCAGGGTTTCCTGCACCAAGCGCGCAATGCGCGCTTCGAATTCCTGGCGAGTGACAGTCAGCTCAGCCTTGCCGGCAGTGCCCAAATCCAAGGTCAGGCTAGCGCTCTCAAGTTCAGAGAGCTGCATCTTCAAGGCTTCGGCGGAACGACGCAGCTCGGGCATGGCTTTGGGGTTGATGCCTTGTTCCAGCAAACCCTTGTCTTTGATGAGCTCCTTGATCTTGTCCAGGACCAACGCATCAAAATCATCGCCACCCAGTTGGGTGTTGCCGGCGGTGGCGAGCACTTGGAACACGCCTTCCTGGATGCGCAGCACTGAGACGTCAAAGGTGCCGCCGCCCAGATCATAGACCAGCACGGTGCCGTCCTTGCTGCCGTCAATGCCGTAGGCCAGGGACGCGGCGGTGGGTTCATTGATGATGCGCAGGCAGTTCAGGCCAGCCAGTTCTGCCGCGTCGCGGGTGGCCTGGCGTTGGGCGTCGTCGAAGTAGGCGGGCACAGTGATGACCACGTCCTGCACCGGCAGATCCAAGGCAGCTTCGGCGGTCTGCTTGACGTAGCCTAGGATCATGGCGGAGATCTGTTCCGGCGAGTAATTCTTGCCATCCACCTGAATGCGGGCCAGGCCGCGATCGCCCAGGACCACTGGATAAGCGAGATGTTCGGCAAGGGTTTCCACCTCAGGGCCGGCGCGACCAATGAGCCGCTTCACTGAGTAGACGCTGCGCTCCGGCTGGGTAAGCATCATGTGGCGTGCCTGTTTGCCCACCATGGTGTTGCCGTCCTCCAGCAAGGTGACCACCGATGGAATCAGGGCTTCGCCATCCGCATCGCGGATGAGCTTGGGGCCGCTCTTGCCATGCACGGCGGCCAAACTGTTGGTGGTGCCAAGGTCAATGCCCAGCACCAGGCGGGGTTGGTCAGGAGAAGGGGGGGGTGTTGTCACGTTGGATCAGTCTTGGTTGTCTTGCAGGTCGTTGTCGTGCAGGTCGTCTAGGGCCTTACGATGGTACACCGACTGGTGCAGAAGTTCGGCGGCGGCGTCAAGTTGGTTGCTGGCGATCTTGTCGCTGATGCCCTGCAGGCTCTCCGCCACCAGTGTTTGTAGTTTGTTCTGCAGGCCTGCCAAATCAGGGTACTTTGGATCAATGCGGGCGTGAGCCACCTCTTCGGCGTTCTCCATGGCCTCCATCAGGAACATGGGGCAGAGCTGCTTGTGCTCTTGCATGATGCCGGGCTGTGCAAGTTCCAGAAAGGCTTCGGCTCGACGCCAGGAATCTTGCAGGCAGTGGTAGGCATCATTGATCTGTGCCGAGCGACTGAGGACGGCCACTTGTTCCGCCGCTGATCCTTGGCCATGAAAGTCCGGGTGGGTCTCCCGGGACAGGCGCAGGTAGGTCTTGTCCAGTTCCTTGCTGCAAAGATCCATGCTCGCCGAAAGGTCCAGCACCGCGAAGGGATCTTGTAGAAGCGGTTCAGGGGAAAGCATGGTGCTAGATCTGAATCAGGCGGAGAAGGAAGTGCCGCAACCGCAGGTGCCACTGGCCTGTGGATTCTTGAACACGAAGCCCCGGTCCAGCAGGCCGTCGTTGAAGTCCAATTCGGTGCCGGCCATGAAGAAGGAGCTCTTCTTGTCGATGACCAATCTGACGTCGTTTTCCTCATAGGTGACGTCAAACTCGGTGGGGCCATTGGCATCGAAATCCAGCACGTAGGTCATGCCGGAGCAGCCGCCGCCTTTGGCGCCGATGCGCACCCAGGTGCTGTCCAGAGGCATGTTGTTCTCTCCCATCACCCGCTGCACTTCCTTGGCGGCGCGCTCGGTGATGCTGACCAGGTTTTTCTTCTTCTTGCTCGTGGTCTTTTCCACAGTCTCTTCTGCCTTTGCGGTCTTGGCGATCTTGTCTTCGGTGTCAGTCATTTTGCTTCTTGCTCTTGTAGTCATCGATGGCGGCCTTGATGGCATCCTCTGCCAGCACCGAACAGTGGATCTTCACCGGCGGTAGCGAAAGCTCTTCGACGATCTTGGTGTTCTTGATAGTGGCGGCCTCGTCAATGTTGCTGCCCTTGAGCCATTCGGTGGCCAGGGAAGAAGAGGCGATGGCGGAGCCGCAGCCGTAGGTCTTGAATTTGGCGTCGACGATCTTGCCATCGTCATCCACCTGAATCTGCAGCTTCATTACGTCGCCGCATTCGGGAGCGCCGACGATGCCGGTGCCCACGTTCTTGTCGTTCTTGTCCAGGGAACCCACGTTGCGTGGGTTGTTGTAATGGTCCAGAACCTTGTCGCTGTATGCCATGGTATTGGTATTCGTAAGTTGATCAGGGGTTGTAGGTTTAGTGTGCGGTCCAGTTGACCTTGGACAGGTCAACGCCTTCTTGCACCATTTCCCACAGGGGGGACATGGCACGCAGGCGTTCCACTTCGTTGCAGACCACTTCAATGGCGTAGTCCACTTCTTCTTCGGTGGTAAAGCGTCCCAGGGAGAAGCGAATGGAGCTGTGTGCCAGCTCATCGTTCAGGCCGTGGGCCTTGAGCACATAGCTGGGCTCCAGGCTGGCGGAAGTGCAGGCGGAGCCGGAGGAAACTGCCAGATCCTTGATGCCCATGATCAGGGACTCACCTTCCACATAGGGGAAGGAGATGTTGGTAAGGTGGGGCAGGCGATAGTCAGGATTGCCGTTCAACACCGCATCGGGTTGGCGGCTGCGAATGCCGTCCTCCAGACGCTGGCGCAGGGACAGGTACTTCTTCACTTCCTCTGTCATGTCCTCTCGAGCGATGCGTGCTGCTTCGCCCATGCCGACAATGCCGGTGACGTTCAGGGTGCCGGAACGCATGCCGCGCTCGTGACCGCCGCCGTCCATGATGGGGGCCAGGCGCACGCGAGGTTGGCGACGGCGCACATAGAGGCAGCCCACACCCTTGGGGCCGTAGAACTTGTGGGCGGAAAGCGACAGCAGGTCGACGCCCTGGGCTTGCACATCCAAGACTTCCTTGCCGGCAGCCTGGGTGGCGTCGCAGTGGAACAAAACACCGTGCTTCTTCGCCAGCTTGCCGATTTCGGCAATGGGGTGCATGGTGCCGGTTTCGTTGTTGGCTGCCATCAAGGAGATCAGAATGGTCTGGTCGGTGATGGCTGCTTCCAGTTCAGCAAGGTCAATGTTGCCCTGGCCATCCACGCATAGGAAGGTGACGGTAAAGCCTTCTTGTTCCAGATGCTTGAGGGGATCAATCACTGCCTTGTGTTCGGTGACACAGGAAATCAGATGGTTCCCCTTCTGGCGATACATGTGGGCCGCCCCCTTGATGGCCAGGTTGTTGGCTTCAGTGGAGCCGCTGGTCCAGATGATTTCCTTGGGGTTGGCACTGATGAGCTTGGCAACTTGTTCACGAGCTTCATCAATGGCGCTCTCAGCGGTCCAGCCAAACACGTGACTGCGGCTGGCGGCATTGCCAAAGGTCTCGGAAAAGAAAGGCAGCATCTTCGCCACAACCCTTGGGTCACAAGGGGTGGTGGCGGAGTTGTCCATGTAGATGGGAAGTTTGAGACTCATGACTTGAGGTCGCCGCCAAAAGAGCTGGCGGCAAAAGGTTGTGCTCCGCTGACGCGGGATTCCATGACCAGGAGTTCGGGAAGGGTGATTTGCTCCACCAGCTTGGCGATCCGTTCGTGGACCCCGCGCATGGCAGTGCGAGAAGGACAATGAGAAGACAGGTCGCAGTTGTGTTGGGCGCTATCCGACGCACAGTCCACCAAGACCATGGGGCCTTCCACTGCTTCCAGGATATGCGTCAGGGTGATTTCCTGCATGGGCTTGGCCAGGCGGTAACCACCGTTGATGCCGCGCACGGATTCCAGCAGGGATGCCCGGGTGAGGGCCTTCATCAGGTTGGCGGCCAGGGGCTTGCTGAGGCCAGCGCAGTCGGCGATCTCCTGTGCCGAGGTGGGGGGCGTCACATCTTGCTCTTGCCCACGCATGGCCAGTTCGGCCATGATCAGGACGGCATAGTCAGCTTTTTTGGAGATGCGAATCACTTGTCTTATGAACCCCGTTGCGGGGCGAAGGAAAGTAGAACTAGATTAGTGCTCTATCAAGGGTATCGTCAAAAAAGTACTAAATCAGTCCCCTATGCTGGCCGGGTACGCCGGAAACACCATAACCAGGCTAAATAAAGTGAATTACAGCAGTCTCATCCAGGGCATTCTGGGCTCTGAAGGGGTCAGCGGGCAGGCCGCGGCCTACCAGATCCTGGCCATCACCGGCCCGGATGCGGTGGATTATCTGCAGCGGCTCTGCAGCCAGGATGTTCTGGGCATGGCGGCGGGGGAGTCACGGCCCGCTGCTTTCCTGAATGCCAAGGGCAAGCTGCTGCATCTATGCACCCTGATCCGTCAGCAAGAGGGGGACGGGGTCTATGTGGAATTTTCAAAGGATCAGGCCAAGGGTCTGGCTGATTTGTTGGAGCTCTACCACTTCAGTGAGCAACTCACTTTGCAGCCAGCCAAGGACTGGGGATGTGTGGAGCTGTTTTCTTTACAAGCCATGGAGAAGCCAGGCGCAACAGATGCTGGTTTGGTTGTGTCGGGTCAACAAGGCGATGTGTACTGGCAACGGTTGCATGGGGATGTTGCGCAGGCAGTGGAGTACAAGGAAATGAAGGCAGAACAGGCGGAGGCCCTGCGCATCTGCATGCTCCGGCCGCGGCTGGGAGTGGACACGGAGGCCAATACGCTGGCCTTGGAATTGCCCATTGCTGATCACATTGCCTTGGAAAAGGGTTGTTACACCGGCCAGGAAATCGTCGCCCGCATCCACACCTATGGTCATACCAATCGGGCGCTTTGTTCTTTGCTCATCGAGGGTAGGGGTGAAGTTGCAGCACAGACACCCTTGCTGGACGAAGATGACGAAGCGGTGGGGCGGGTGATGTCGGTGGCCCCAGTGCCTGGTGAAGACCTGCGAGTGGCCTTGGGTTATCTACCGACGGTACTAACGGAGTCAGGCACCGAGCTGCAGCTGGCAGAAGCCCAAGGGCCGCGGGTGCAGGTGCTCTAGCAGCCTAGGCTTAGAGCTGTGCAGGGGGATGCGCCAGTCCGTAATTGAGTGGCGCCGGTCCGGACCGGTTACATAGGTAACAAATCAGTCCGGGCACATGGGTAACACTTTGGCGTGGCCTTGGGGTGGCGCTGGGGTCTCTTGTGCCGGATGACCTGGTGCGAGACAGACCCTGTGAATGAGCGTTTGAAGTTTGTGGCGGCCCACCAAGATGGCCGCCTGTCGATGACAGAACTGTGCGAGCGGTTTGGGGTTAGCCGGAAAACTGGCTACAAGATCCTGGCTCGATATCGTGATGAAGGACCTGAAGGTCTACGGGACAGATCCAGAGCGCCAAAGCGGCATCCCAATCAAGCCCCACCAAGAGTGGAGGCGGCGATTTTGCGGGTACGAAAACACTACCCAACTTGGGGATCCAAAAAGATCCGAGCTGTACTGGCACGAGAGCACCCGGAAGAAGTTTTGCCGGCAAGGAGCACAGTGCATGCTGTGTTGAAACGGGCGGGTGTCGTCATGTCTCGTCCCCGACGTTTGCGGCGGCAGCCCAGTACATTGTCGTTGATTCAACCACAAGCACCCAATGACGTTTGGTCCATAGACTACAAGGGCTGGTTTTGTGTCGGAGATGGCACTCGCTGTGATCCACTGACGGTGAATGATGCCTTTAGCCGCCTGTCGCTGGAGTGCCGTGCATTGGTCTCGCCGAAGCTGTTGGACGTGCGCCGCTGCTTGGCAGGTGCATTTAGGCAGTATGGCCTACCTCTCTACATGCTTAGCGATAACGGGTCTCCGTTTGGGTCGAGGGGCATTGGCGGGATTTCTCGCTTAGGAGTTTGGATGATACGGCTTGGAATTCGACCAATGTTTATTGAGCCAGGTAGACCAGATCAGAATGGTCGTCACGAGCGATTTCATGAAACCTTGAAGGCAGAGACTGCCAACCCTCCTTACAAAACAATTCGAACCCAGCAGGCTGCATTTTCACGATTTCAATCCATCTACAATGAAGAGCGCCCGCATGAAGCTCTAGACATGCAAGTGCCAGCCGAAGTCTACGCGCCTTCGCGGAGGACTATGCCTTCAAGGCTGCCGCAGCATGAATACTCAGATGACTTTGCTGTCCGACAAGTGCGAAAGGATGGCACCATGAAATGGGCTGGAGGCTATGTCTTTATAGGGGATGCACTGGTAGGCGAGAGCATCGGCCTGGAACATGTGGATGACGACGTATGGATTGTCCATCTCGGCTGCATGCAGCTGGGAGTGCTGCATGAGCGGTCCAGGGTCGTGATCCCCCTGCCAAAAATCAGCGAGTAGGGGGGAGGGCCCATATACTGAGTAGCGAATATGGGGGGTCGCTTGCCGAAATCCTCATTTCCCTGGCTCAAGAGGCTCCCCCCATGCTCTAGCCCCTGAATCCCTGAAAATGAGCATTGTGGGTCGCAATCCTGCCTCCCCCAGAAAGTGTTACCCATGTGCCCGTACAAAAGTGTCACCCATGTGCCGGGTTGCACCAACGCAAAGGCTTTGTTCTTCGGCTGCCAGCAAAGGACGGGGGATAGGCAGCCGCCCTGGTGCTCCAAAGGGCCGGCAGGTTCAGGCCCAGCGGTGGCCAGTGACGCTACTGGCTGCAGGCTTCAAGCCTTTAGAACAGGCCAAGTTATGAATGGTAGCGAGAGGCTCTACCGAAGATGATAGATAACAGATTGCAGAAGAGGCACTTACACTCCTAGCCTTGCCAGAGTTGCCCCCACAGTTGCCCCCACAGTTGCCCCCAACAATCTGACGGTACCCCATGCTGCACCAAGGGATTTGGCACCTGATTCCCGTGGTGCAAAGTTCAGTTTGCCAGTCACTGACAGATGACAATACGACAAAAGGACGCGCCGGCGGGATGCGGTGGGGAGTAAACACCAGACGGACATAGGGTTGAGTGCGCTGCGGCGTAAGTTCTAGTGGAAGGGGAGTGCGCAGAAGGATTGGTGGGAATGAGTAGGAATAGTCGGTCAGAAGCAAACCCGCCCTCCTACCACCAAAAGGTCATCTAGCTGTCGTTATACTAGTGGTATGACGCAGAATTAGTAGGCCTTTATATTAAGCCTCCCTACGCTTGCGGTGCGTAGGTATCGTTGGAGGCAAGACGATGCGCGTTGCAGTAGAGATTCAACTTACCAAGAGCGAGCGAAGCACCCTGACGAATTGGTCACGCAGTCGGAGAATTTCGGTGAGGCAAGCTCAGCGAGCCCGAATGATCCTTCTTGCCGCTGATGGCTACTCGAATGCGGATATAGCTGAGGAGATGAGGGTCAAGCGACACACTGTGGGGCGTTGGCGAAACCGCTTCAGCGAGCATCGCCTCACTGGTATAGAGAAGGACCTTCCTCGGGGAGGTCGTCCCCGTGCGAACGAGGAAGTTGAGAGTGAGATCATCCGCATGACTACGCAAGAGATCCCCGCGAACGCGACACACTGGAGCACGCGACTCCTTGCAGAGGAGATGGGAATCACGCAGTCGATGGTCCACCGCACATGGAAGGCCAACGGTCTGAAACCTCACTTGGTGAAGACGTTCAAGGTCAGCAACGATTCTCGGTTCGAAGAGAAGCTGCGCGATGTGGTAGGTCTCTACCTGAATCCACCCGAGAATGCACTCGTCTTTAGCGCGGACGAAAAGACGTCAATTCAGGCTCTCGATCGGACCCAGAAGAGCCTTCCACTGGTCAAGGGCCGATGCGGCACGATGACTCATGACTACAAGAGGAACGGAACAACCACCTTGTTCGCCGCGATCGAGTTGGGTCACGGCGAAGTGATCGCAACCTGCATGAAGCGACATCGACATCAGGAGTGGATCAAGTTCCTGAGAATGATCGACGAGCAAACTCCAGCTGAACTCGATCTGCACGTCATCGCCGACAACTACGCCACACACAAGCATGAGAAGGTTAAGCGGTGGCTGAAGCGCCATCCGCGATTCCACATGCACTTCATCCCGACAAGCAGCTCGTGGCTCAATATCGTGGAGGGGTTTTTCCGCAATCTTGATCAAAAACGCCTGAAGCGCGACGCGTTTCGCAGCGTCCCTCAACTCAAGAAAGCAATCATGGACTACATCGATAACCACAACGACGATCCGAAGCCGATTGTTTGGACCAAGGCCGCCGACGAGATCCTCGAAAAAGTCGGTCGCGCACGCGCTGCACTGAAAATGCCCCAACAGAGCGCATCACACCACTAGGGCTTGGCAATATTGGGATGTCCCCTGAGCAGCCAGGGTCATGTGCTGAACTGGAACTATCTGGTTTTCCTGTCCCTTTTTTGCCCCTCTCCTTGATGAAGGACTGAAGTGAGTAAAAAAGACGCAACCCATGCATTCCTCCATTTCCAGCGGACCGGAGATACCCAGTCCCTTGCGGAAGTCTTTGACCTGACTGCTGCCGAATTGGTGCGGGTAGCGCATCACCTCACCCACGACTCACATCGTGCGGAAGATCTAGTTCAGGGAACCTTCCTGATTGCCATCGAGCGCCGAGGTAAATTCCAGCCGACAGGCAAGGTCTTGTCCTGGCTGCTTGGCATCATGACCAACCTGGCTGGGCGAGAGCGATACGCTGCGAGTCGGACACGAACAGATGATCTATCACCTCTGACCGTTGAAGGAGCTGCTAATAAAACTGCACAGAAGAATGAGCTAGACGAAATCGTCAGTGATGCCATTGCCAACCTTTCGGAATCATACCGACCTGTACTCAAGCTGTATCTAGGCCAGGGAATGACTCGCTTCGAGATCGCTCAAGCATTGGATCGAGCGCCCGGCACTGTACGAAAGCAGCTACAAAGAGGTCTTGAGCTACTGCGCCAAGCCCTTCCTGCCAGCATCATAGCCGGTTCTGTGGTGTTGACCACGCCGGTGAAAGGTTTGGCTACCATGCGAGAAGTGGTTTTGTCCAAGGCCACTGCTGTCGTCGCCAAGGCTTCGTTCTCACTCACCATTGGCAAACTAACCCTGTGGACCGCAGCTGGAACCCTGACGGCAGCCGCCCTGGCGGTGTCCTTGATGGCCCCCGATATGGGGCAAGTGACCTTTGATGAACTTTCCCCCAAGGCTACGGCGTCAGTCGCGGTAGGTGTCAAGGTAGTTGTCGCCTGAAATGTATTCATCATGCTGCCTCCGCAGCTGCATGATGGGTGTTCGGGTTGAGCCTGACAGTTTCGATGCGCGACCAATCCCGCACGTTTCCTGACCAGCGCTCTGGATTTCGTGCACGGGCTTTTTCATACACTTCCCGGCGTTTTGCCAGGATGACAATGTCTTCCCCCGCATGGCGTTGAGCAGGGGTTACAAACTTGATGCCGCTATGCCGATGCTCGTGCCGATACCACTGGACAAACGCCACCAGCCAGGTCCTCGCATGCTCCAACGATTCAAATGGTCGGGCAGGATACTCTGGACGGTATTTGGCTGTTTTGAAGAGGGACTCTGAGTAGGGATTGTCGTCACAGACACCAGGCCGGCTAAATGAAGCCATGACGCCGAGTTCTTCAAGCTTTGCCAGCATAGTGCTGCCCTTCATTGGACCACCGTTATCGGAGTGAAGAGCCAAGCTGTCAGGATCCACTCCCTGCGCATCACAAGCCGATTGGATCAAGGCTGCCGCCAATACCTGGCATTCTTCCTCATAGATGGCTTCGCCCATGATGTCTCGGCTGAAGACATCGATGATCGTGTACAGGTAGTAAAACTTCCCGCGGATCGGGCCAGGCAAGTAACTGATGTCCCAGCTCCATACTTGGTTGGGTGCTGTTGCCACCAGTTCGCGGGGATGGTGATGTGTTGCTGGCTTGGCAGCAGCGCGATGCTTGAGCTGCTTTTCCTCGCGCAAGATTCGATACATCGTGGATTCAGATGCCAGATAGATTCCTTGATCGGCCAGCCTCGGCACGATCTGACTGGGAGAAAGGTCGCGATACTCTGGAGAGTTGAGGATTTGCAGGATCATACTTCGCTCAGCAGAGCTGATCTTGTTGCCGACCACGCTCTTTGGGCCAGCTCGCCGATCTTCACCGATGCCCTGCCGCTTCCAGCGTTGTAGTGTCCTTGAATCTACGCCAAGGGTCCCACACGCCTTGTGCAGCCGGGCACCGTTGTTGATGGCTTCTGTGACCAATCCTAAAATCAGGTCTCGCTGCTCGTGGGTGTGTCGCTGTCCTCGTCCCCCCAGATCTCTTGGACTTTTTTTTGGAGCACCAGCAAAGCTGCAGCCTCGGCCAAGGCCTTGTCCTTGCGGCGGATCTTCTTTTCCAGTGCTTTGATCTTCTTCGCATCCGGCGAAGCACCATGTCGCTTGGCCTTCTTGGGGTTGCTGAAAGCGGATTGTGCCGCCTCCATGACTAGTTTGCGCCAGTTTTCGAGCTCGACAGAGTGCAGTCCCTTTGACCTCAAAAACTCTCCCAGATCCTCCTCGGCCACTTTCATGGCCTCCATAACGACCTGCACCTTCTCTTCTGGGGTCCACTGACGTGGACTTTTCGATCCCTTCTCGGGCTTGCCTCCTGTACCGCTCATCAAGGAAACGGTACGTGCTTCCCTTACCCAACGCCAGAGGGTCGATTGGGCAACTCCAACCTCTGCTGCCAAATCCGGCGCAGTTATCCGAGAAGGACCAGTGTCGGTCATTCGCTGGACCATGCGCACTTTGAAACCATTGCTGTAAACCAAGAATCATCACTCCACCGCCCCACTGGATAACTTGTGGAAAACTCGCCCCCCATGGGGGGCGTTCACCCTGCGGGTGAACTTGTTGGATCGAGCCCAACCAAAGCAAGCTTTGGTCGGGTCCCCTCGATCCTCAGAGGCGACATCTATCCTGACACCGGGGGATATTCCATTGCTTCTGAAATCTTGTCTGCCCAATCGCCTTGGCCTTCTGCGAGCAACATCGATGCAAGACTTTTTGCGTCAGAATAAATGTCGGCTCCACTACCCATCACAACCCTCCTGACCAGAGCTCCAAAGCGGAGCTAAAGGCACTGGTTTCCAACTTCCTCCTTGCCCATGAAACGTCTCCGCCGAAAGCTTGTAGCGCCTTCCTGATTGACTATCCTGAAAATACAGCTCCAGATAGTCACCCCATGGACCATCAGGCAGAATATCAGCTATCCCCTTTTTAGTTACCCATGGCGCATCATTCGGTGTGATCTGGATTAGATCTCCAACACGAACGGCCTCAGCAACTTCTTTGAGCAGTTCAGAAAGATCACTCGCTGAATTGATCTGGCGCGATACTTCCCATCTATCATTTTTTGTCATCAACTACTCAGTTTGTGATCGGCCCCCCAAACGGGCCCAAAGTCTATTTGAGCATTTTGGCCATTGCCAGTCCTTCTGTTACGGCCTCTTTTGGGGGCAGACAGCTCAGAAGTTCGTTGAACGAGAAGTCCGTCGGCTAGACGTTATCGAGTTGGCTAAGTTCGCCAGGATCTACAAGAAGCCGGCCCGGTATTTCGTGCCCGAGTTTCCGGCGGAGAGATAGGCGGATGCGTTTTAGTGAAAAGGCCCCACTCCCTTCGTGCAACAACGGCAACGCCACGCGATGATGCGGGGGTTCCTATCAAGCGAATCCAGGAGCTACTCGGGCACAAGGACATCCGTGTCACGCAGGACTATCAAGCCGCTGCGTGACACGAAGAAGAGCGCGTCGCACGATGCGCCCCTGTGACGTAACGGAGGCACTTACCTGGCAGAAGGTAATGGTAGGTGCCCCAAGAGGAGCAGTCAGAGTGAGTTACTCTCCCGCACTCTCCATCTCATTTTTTAGCTTCTTGAGAAGGTCTTTTAGCGTTTTGCTGCCGGAGGTGACTTTTTGCAAAGGCTTTATCCAGTCAGAAAAAGCCTTCTGAGTTTCAACGGAACGAGACTGTTCAATCCTTTGCTGCAACTCATTAGCACTGGATTCAGGACCCCCAAACGCAACAGTAGAGGATTGTTGCGCAGCGATTGATGGGTCTGGGAGCACAGAGGTTCCAACCACATTGGTCACAGCCAATTCCCCCCCCTCGGCCACTGCTAAAAACTGGAACAGCACAACCGCGTCTTCCAAAGCCGGGTCATTAGGAATAGGCAAAGAAAAGAAATGGTCAATAAATATGTCCCCTTCTTCAAAAGGGACTTGGAAATCAAAAAACAGGTTCGTGGGTAACAGGTAATGATTAGCCCCCATATCCACCACAGGGTCAATTCCAGAGGTTCTCAAAGCAAGGCTTAGCCTTGCTGGCACAAAGCCGGACGCGGCTGCCGCCTGGCCCAACTTGCCTCTAAACAGCACTCCAAAGTTTTGATTTCCAAGATGGACTCCCCGAGCGTGAACAACAAGCTTTGGCATATCAATGCCGCTCGTCACGAGAGGCACACCATAAGTAACCTGTGGAATTATTTTTCCAGAAAACTGGACTGCTGGCCCAAGAGGTGGAAGAGGGGTTACAATTTCGTGAGAATGTCCAGGGAATACGAAAAAGTCCGGCGGAGAGACGACTTCCATCACAGAACTCCCGCCTGGATGCGTGTCAGACAATACAGTCACCCCGTCAGTAGCTCTCACAATAGAAAACTGAACTGCCCCAACAGGGTTGCCGCCAAAAATGCTAAGCGAAAAAGTCCCCTGGGCATCTATAGCGTGGCGGTCAACAATATCCCATTTAGTGATGAGTTCTGGATTGCCAGCGCGATACTCACTAATAACTGGAATCCCGGCAACAAAGGCAATCTCGCGACCAAAAGGGGCGCGCTGCGCTGGCGCAATTCTAACTCCGGCACCCTGGTTGTTATGAATTCCTGCCGTGCCCAATATTGGCCACGGCGAATTCAATTCCGGAACATCGAAATTGTTAGCGGTAAATTGCAATACGGGCAAAGGGTCTGCAAATGAGTTCCAAACTGCTGAATACAAGGAACGGCTTATTGTATCAGCCGCATATATTCGTTTATCAACAGGGTTGTATGTAGCAAACGCAAAATCGAAAAAAGGCCTCTCTTGTTGTTCAACAATGGTAATCGCTCGGGGTGAGTCTGTCAGCGATACCTTGCAGAGATATCCCGTTTTGACGGCTCCACCAGATTCCACCTTGAGCCCCGACACAAGAAAGTCTTTTCCTGCACCAATCCTGACGCAAGCCCCAGGTTGATGAAAAGGTAATTGCAATACCACATCCGCTGGGCGGACCCCGGATATGACGCTAGTAGCAACCCAAGTCAGATTTGCTAATGCTCCAGACTCCTCTTTTTCAGAGGTCAGGATAAAACTTTCCTGAAGCGACCCATCAGGGTTCAACAAAGACACACTCTCACTGATTATGTGGCCTGCCCTAAGCTCATCGTATGGGATTTGTGAAAAAAGACTTCCTGCTACTGTTAGCCCGGACTATTCACGAGTGTGCTGTTGATCGCGATTTTTTGGTCCTTGCTGGCCGGCATGGTGAAGAATCAAGGGGATTTGCTTTCGACACTCTGAAGTGAGCGTTGGCAAAGGTCCATGGGCCTGAAATATCGCCGGAATGGCCACCTCCGTACAGTCCCGTGGCGCAGTAGATGCGATGCAGTTGGATTCCATTCGGCGCTACGCCGTCTTTGGTCTACCGCGAGCACTGACAGCACATGCTGCACGCTCCCACAATTCTACCCATGGATAACATTTCGGCAGATGGACCACTACCCGACGCACTGATTCTTGTACGCGAGCTGCGACCTTGATCAACATTTCCCGAAATCGCCCTACCTGGGTGCGGCCTGCATCAGTCCGACGAAGGCGCCAGCGCAGCTCCTGGTAGAGCAGATACGCCGTAGCCGTCATCAATACTCGGAATTGATTGGCGATGTAGCTTGAGCAGCTTGTGCGATCAATGTCGAGATCATGCAGTAGTTCTTTGATGCGGTTCTCGGAATCACCTCGACCACGATAGATCTTGTACACGTTTTCCGGTGTGTGCCGAAGATTGGTGATCACAAATCGAGGATTCGACTTTGCACTTCTTCCTTCATACTGCAGCACCTCAGCTTTGAGGATGACCCTCCGCTCGCGATTCCATGACTTTGCACGGTAAGCAGCCTCTCCAAAGAGTTGGATGGATTCGTTTTGGCGAGCAGAGAGCGTCTGGGCCATGGTCATCCAATCCTTGGCTTTCGCTTTGAGGACGCTGTTGCTGGCCATTGCGACCACATACTCGACTTTTAGATCTTCAAGCGCAGCGATGATCCTTGGGTTTGCAAAGCCGCCATCTAACCGTACACGAATCTTTGCTTTCGGGAATCGGTACCTGAGCTCGGCGACCGTCCGCTGCAACAATGGAATGCATCCTCGGTTTGCCGTTGAGTTCCCTGGTCGAAGCCGAGCGGAGAAGAGAAATTGATCTGGATGACCATCCACTGACAAAAAGCCAAGGAGAGGATGGAAACACCAGGTGTCGTAGTAGCCATTGAAAAAGCTGAATGCTTGCTGACCATGGGTGGGATCGTCAGTGGAATCAAAGTCGATGGTGATGCGCTTTGGTCGCCGATGACGCTTCTTGAGCAGACCAATAGCTTTCTTCTCCAGCCAACGTGTGGCTTGTACAGCCTCTTTTGCCGTGGGCATGTTTTCAAACCGGGATAACGTCGGTTGCGATGCCAGCTGATCTTCGCCAAGTGCATCCATGCCGCTGATCATTTTCAGGATCGGGTCATTTGCCATTTTGGCTGCGTCGTTGCCATCGCTGTAGCCCATGGCGATGGAAAACACACGTTGCCGGAGAATCGTCAAAAAGTCGTGTGTTGTGCGGCCCGGATTGCGTCGATCGCAAAATTGAGCTGCAAGTCCGCTGGTCAGGCCGAGTTGCTGATCGAGCTGGCCAAGCAGGATTGCACCGCCATCGGAGCTTTGTCCTTCTGCGTCAAAGATGGGGACGACGGACTTCTTGGCGATGTCTGGAAGAATAACAGACTGTTGAGTAGGCTTGGCCATGCGGATTGTGGTGTCGTTTGTTCCAAGTAGCGTGTAGTTACCACTTAGTACGAATGATCCACAGTCCGCGGTTTACCTATTCATGAATAGTCCAGGTTAGGGTAACGGCCCCTGCTAATTCGCTAATATTCATATTATTCGCCATAGTCAATGGCCCTCCTAATTTTAGATTGTTCCTGGGGGATTGGTTGGACAGCCATATGCGACCATCCGTCCACGAAAATGGTTTTTGTAATGTGTTAGCACTCGTATATACCCTCTAATTTCTGCCTCTCCTAACAGGCCGTTGAAGAAGGGGTGATTTGGAGATTGTCGATCCCGAGACATCCGTTTTCTGCCCCGGGATTCTTATGGCGGAAAATAATGGCAGTCATTGCGATCCAGCAAGCTGGTTGGGGCCAAACAGATCCACAAAGCTCATATACGCGGCTGAGGAAGCCCTCAAAGCCCCTCTGCAATCCCCTTGGCGTCCCAACTCCAAACAGGCTACGCATGATCGTGCCAAGATTGCGTGCAGCGACATGGACCACGTACCGCTTTTTGACATTCTCGATGCCGCGCAACCAAGTCCGGCGTGCACCGCCTGACCCACAGGTGTGCGCAAAGCTTCTCTCCACTCGTTCACTTCGTAAGCGCTGGAGCTTTTTGGATCGCGATCCTGCAACACGCCGACGGTTTGCTCGATAAGCATCCTGCCACGATTCTGGTTTGTCCGTCCACTTGCGGCGGTTCTGTGACCGCGGCTGTGGTATGTAAGAAAGTATCTCTCTCTCGCTTAGCCATGCCAGGGTTTCAACTTTGTGGTAGCCCTTGTCGGCGACAACTGCCTTGTATTGGTCATCTTGCTCAGCACTGATCAGCACCGCCTGAGCCTCAATGATTCCGTCTTTCAGTGCCTCGCTGTCAGCAGTATCTGCATGGTGGATCGTCGCGGAGACGATGATCTCGGAGTCAGTGTCCAGCGCGTGCTGTGCCTTGTAGGCAAGGTGGGTACGCCCATCCTTCATCTTCGCGATCCTGCTGTCGGGGTCTGAGGGCGACTCCCAGTCCTTGTTCGAGGTCTTCTTCCCACGGCGTTTGCGATCGAATCGCCGTAAGTCCTCCTCCGTTGGGACTTCGGCCCCTTCTTCTTTCGCAAGCTCGCGCACGTAGTCATTCCAGCCCTTGCCAGTATCCTTGCGCACAATGGACTTCATTGCAGCATTGGCTTCCAACGTCGTTGTGTCCACGGCCAGTGCCTTGCCCTTCACCATGCCCTTGGATTTGGCGATCTTGACCACGAATGCAAACACCTCTTCGTGCACTTCTACTGGCAGCCGTTTGCGGATCACGGTCAAGCTGGAGTGATCAGGGGTCATCTCTGTCAGCAAAAGCCCAAGGAATTGCTGGAGCGAGCGGCTGTCACTGCAGCGCCATGCAATCCCACGCTGTGAATCCACACCTTCGAAATAGCCGACCAGCAGCATCCGGAAGTAGACGCCTGGCGGAATTGAAGGGCGGCCGCCTTCCTTGTAGTAGGGCTCGCAAAGCGATTCGACATAGTGATCGAACTTCGCTTCGCTGAGAAGCTCATTCAGCTTCGCGTAAAACGGGTGCCCTGGAGATCGGGGAAGATTGGTCGTCGAGACCAAAAGTGCTTGCTGCTTGTCGCGTCGTTTGCCAAGTGCCATGAAATATCCACCTCCGTGATTGGGATATTATCCCTACGTACGTGGATTGGAGCACGGCTTAACTACTTGGAGTTTTTCAACGGCCTGCTAAGGAAAGGGCCGTGAGCCGTAGGGGCAGTCAAGGCTGGCCGTAGGCCACGAGCGGAGCGAGCTTGGCCTTTATGGCACCGAGGCTTGCGGCACAGAGCTGGGGAAAGCTGTTTGCGTTGAGCCAAGCGTACATAGAAATTGCGCACTGACTGCGTCGAGCATGTTTGATCGCTCTCGACGCAATGGACTTAGTTTTACGCAAGGTCGCATCAGTGCGCGTCACCACCCTACTCAACAAGCTCCTCAATCTCCAGGGGCTCCGGGTCACCGGAGCCCAATTTCAAGACGGCGAGATGATTCTCAGTGTCCACCGACGATTCCAGCTTCTGACCTGCCCACACTGTGGCAAGCGCAAGCGTGGCCGAGAATCCAAACGAAAGCGGCGATGGCGACACTTGGGCATCTGGGGCCATGAGGTTTACTTGGAGGGTGAAATACGGCGTTTACGGTGCAAGAAATGCAATGTGGTTGTGACCGAGGCGGTCCCCTGGGCCAGGCATGGCAGTGACTTTACCAAGCCCTTTGAGGATGTGGTCGCCCTGCTGGCGCAGCAAACAAACGTAACAGCCGTCGCCAGGCTGACTGGGATTTCGTGGGTGACCGTAGGAGCAATCGCTGAGCGTGTCGTCAGCGAGAACCTTGACCCAAACCGCTTTGATGGTCTGCGCCGCATTGCTGTGGACGAAATCAGCTTCCGCAAGCGACACCGCTACCTGACGGTGGTCACCGACCACGACAAGAGAAGGGTAATCTGGGTCGCCGAAGGCAAGAGTGCTGATGTGTTCAAGAGATTTTTCACCGAAATCGGTGCTGATGCTTGCGAGCACATCGAAATTGCCACCATGGACATGTCGGCTGCCTACCGAAAGGCGGCAGCGGAAAATCTTCCAAATGCACAGATCGTCTTTGATCACTTCCACATTGCCAAGTTGGCCAACGAAGCTCTCAACGAGGTCCGGCGTGAACTCATGCGCAATGCCGACAATCCCGATGCCAAGAAGGCAATCAAGGGAACGATGTGGGCACTCCTTCACCGCCAAGATAACACCACCGAAAAGCACATGGGCATCATCGGTCATCTTCGCCCGGAGCAACCACTTGGGCGCGCCTACTTGCTCAAGGAGACTCTGCTCGACATCCTGCGAGGCAGCATCAAAGAGTCAGAGCTTGCTCTTGATGGTTGGATGGCCTGGGCTTCACGCTCCCGACTCAAGCCATTCGTCAAACTCGGCAAAACGATCCGCAAACACCTTGGCGGGATCCTGGCTCTCTTCAAAGAACGATTCACCAATGGCCTGGCGGAAGGCATGAACAACAAAATTCGCCTCCTCAGCCATCGCGCCTATGGCTTCCACAGCGCAGCCCCTTTGATTGCTACCATCTTCCTCTGCTGTGGTGGGGTCAGGCTTCCTGACCTACAACTGCTTTAGGAGAACCTGATTCCTTCCTCATCCTACGAATATACTCTCCCAGCTCCTCCTGGGCGCTGTCGTGCATGCTAGTGAGCATCTCCCTGGCTTCCTGGTTAGGGCATTTCTCCAAAGCTTTATTGTAGGCTTCCTTGTCCAGGAGAGGATTGCCAGTGATGAGCTTGTCGAGAACCTCACCGAGGATCTTCCGATACTCTGGTGTTTCTTCAAATTTCATTCGAGACCTCCAGGTCTGAGGTAGAGGAGAAAGAAGTGAGGTGGAATAATTCCCAAGCTGTGCTCCAAAGCTCGAAGTTTCCGGAAATAGGGAGAGTTACCCACACAAGGGAGAGGTGAGGCAAAAAGTTTATGAGGAATGATTGCTGGTCGCACAAAAGCCAAGCACAAGCCGCCTAGCTTTGCAGTTTCCATAAGCTAGATGGAAACAGTTTCGTGCGACGACCACGGTGCTTGATTCCACGTCTCGTTGTCGACCCATTGCCAAGGAATAATCTGGTCTCTCGGAAAACAGATGATTGCTTTCCCTTGGTCTGACTGTATGGTCGGGGCCGCTGCGAAGGAGCGCAGTGTTTGAGAAGGAGCGCAGTGTTTGAAGAAGGAGCGCAGTGTTTGAACGGGCGAGGCGATGACGCAGATACCCGTTGCTCAGAGAGTCTTGAGGAAAAGGAGTTCGCCTTTGCTTACGTATTTCGATGGTCTAGTGCAAGTCAATAGCACTCGAATGGGAGTCTCCGCCACCAGCTCCTCTAGTCGGCAAGTTTTTCTGAGACAGTCTGTAAGAGCTGGGGTCCTGAGGTGAAGTATCCGCAGGTCCACATGTTACGCGTCCGCTACACCGAGCCCTCAGACCACGGTCAATCTCCGAAGAAAATTCTGTAACATGTTTTATCACTTACGTTTATCGCAATTATACAGAAGTATATTGAGCAACATGAAAGCTACTAGTGGTATGACGCAGAATTAGTAGGCCTTTATATTAAGCCTCCCTACGCTTGCGGTGCGTAGGTATCGTTGGAGGCAAGACGATGCGCGTTGCAGTAGAGATTCAACTTACCAAGAGCGAGCGAAGCACCCTGACGAATTGGTCACGCAGTCGGAGAATTTCGGTGAGGCAAGCTCAGCGAGCCCGAATGATCCTTCTTGCCGCTGATGGCTACTCGAATGCGGATATAGCTGAGGAGATGAGGGTCAAGCGACACACTGTGGGGCGTTGGCGAAACCGCTTCAGCGAGCATCGCCTCACTGGTATAGAGAAGGACCTTCCTCGGGGAGGTCGTCCCCGTGCGAACGAGGAAGTTGAGAGTGAGATCATCCGCATGACTACGCAAGAGATCCCCGCGAACGCGACACACTGGAGCACGCGACTCCTTGCAGAGGAGATGGGAATCACGCAGTCGATGGTCCACCGCACATGGAAGGCCAACGGTCTGAAACCTCACTTGGTGAAGACGTTCAAGGTCAGCAACGATTCTCGGTTCGAAGAGAAGCTGCGCGATGTGGTAGGTCTCTACCTGAATCCACCCGAGAATGCACTCGTCTTTAGCGCGGACGAAAAGACGTCAATTCAGGCTCTCGATCGGACCCAGAAGAGCCTTCCACTGGTCAAGGGCCGATGCGGCACGATGACTCATGACTACAAGAGGAACGGAACAACCACCTTGTTCGCCGCGATCGAGTTGGGTCACGGCGAAGTGATCGCAACCTGCATGAAGCGACATCGACATCAGGAGTGGATCAAGTTCCTGAGAATGATCGACGAGCAAACTCCAGCTGAACTCGATCTGCACGTCATCGCCGACAACTACGCCACACACAAGCATGAGAAGGTTAAGCGGTGGCTGAAGCGCCATCCGCGATTCCACATGCACTTCATCCCGACAAGCAGCTCGTGGCTCAATATCGTGGAGGGGTTTTTCCGCAATCTTGATCAAAAACGCCTGAAGCGCGACGCGTTTCGCAGCGTCCCTCAACTCAAGAAAGCAATCATGGACTACATCGATAACCACAACGACGATCCGAAGCCGATTGTTTGGACCAAGGCCGCCGACGAGATCCTCGAAAAAGTCGGTCGCGCACGCGCTGCACTGAAAATGCCCCAACAGAGCGCATCACACCACTAGTCGAAAGGGTTCCAAGCTCGCCGTGCCTGGCGCAATATTTGCCCCAGGGTCTTCAGGACATGCTTTTCCACATGCGGTAAAAATGACAACTTTGAGAATCTTCCTATTCGCAGTCCTTGGGGTGGGGCAACTTGCTTCAGCACAAGGGGCTCTTACTGCTCCACAGTCACTGCTTGTTCAGCAAGCAATATCGAAGCTGAACACCCTTAGTGGTAACTGGCCTAATGGTGACGATCGAAGGGCTGCTGTCGAGCGGCTAGTGGTATGACGCAGAATTAGTAGGCCTTTATATTAAGCCTCCCTACGCTTGCGGTGCGTAGGTATCGTTGGAGGCAAGACGATGCGCGTTGCAGTAGAGATTCAACTTACCAAGAGCGAGCGAAGCACCCTGACGAATTGGTCACGCAGTCGGAGAATTTCGGTGAGGCAAGCTCAGCGAGCCCGAATGATCCTTCTTGCCGCTGATGGCTACTCGAATGGCGGATATAGCTGAGGAGATGAGGGTCAAGCGACACACTGTGGGGCGTTGGCGAAACCGCTTCAGCGAGCATCGCCTCACTGGTATAGAGAAGGACCTTCCTCGGGGAGGTCGTCCCCGTGCGAACGAGGAAGTTGAGAGTGAGATCATCCGCATGACTACGCAAGAGATCCCCGCGAACGCGACACACTGGAGCACGCGACTCCTTGCAGAGGAGATGGGAATCACGCAGTCGATGGTCCACCGCACATGGAAGGCCAACGGTCTGAAACCTCACTTGGTGAAGACGTTCAAGGTCAGCAACGATTCTCGGTTCGAAGAGAAGCTGCGCGATGTGGTAGGTCTCTACCTGAATCCACCCGAGAATGCACTCGTCTTTAGCGCGGACGAAAAGACGTCAATTCAGGCTCTCGATCGGACCCAGAAGAGCCTTCCACTGGTCAAGGGTCGATGCGGCACGATGACTCATGACTACAAGAGGAACGGAACAACCACCTTGTTCGCCGCGATCGAGTTGGGTCACGGCGAAGTGATCGCAACCTGCATGAAGCGACATCCCCCGGTGTCAGGATAGATGTCGCCTCTGAGGATCGAGGGGACCCGACCAAAGCTTGCTTTGGTTGGGCTCGATCCAACAAGTTCACCCGCAGGGTGAACGCCCCCCATGGGGGGCGAGTTTTCCACAAGTTATCCAGTGGGGCGGTGGAGTGATGATTCTTGGTTTACAGCAATGGTTTCAAAGTGCGCATGGTCCAGCGAATGACCGACACTGGTCCTTCTCGGATAACTGCGCCGGATTTGGCAGCAGAGGTTGGAGTTGCCCAATCGACCCTCTGGCGTTGGGTAAGGGAAGCACGTACCGTTTCCTTGATGAGCGGTACAGGAGGCAAGCCCGAGAAGGGATCGAAAAGTCCACGTCAGTGGACCCCAGAAGAGAAGGTGCAGGTCGTTATGGAGGCCATGAAAGTGGCCGAGGAGGATCTGGGAGAGTTTTTGAGGTCAAAGGGACTGCACTCTGTCGAGCTCGAAAACTGGCGCAAACTAGTCATGGAGGCGGCACAATCCGCTTTCAGCAACCCCAAGAAGGCCAAGCGACATGGTGCTTCGCCGGATGCGAAGAAGATCAAAGCACTGGAAAAGAAGATCCGCCGCAAGGACAAGGCCTTGGCCGAGGCTGCAGCTTTGCTGGTGCTCCAAAAAAAAGTCCAAGAGATCTGGGGGGACGAGGACAGCGACACACCCACGAGCAGCGAGACCTGATTTTAGGATTGGTCACAGAAGCCATCAACAACGGTGCCCGGCTGCACAAGGCGTGTGGGACCCTTGGCGTAGATTCAAGGACACTACAACGCTGGAAGCGGCAGGGCATCGGTGAAGATCGGCGAGCTGGCCCAAAGAGCGTGGTCGGCAACAAGATCAGCTCTGCTGAGCGAAGTATGATCCTGCAAATCCTCAACTCTCCAGAGTATCGCGACCTTTCTCCCAGTCAGATCGTGCCGAGGCTGGCCGATCAAGGAATCTATCTGGCATCTGAATCCACGATGTATCGAATCTTGCGCGAGGAAAAGCAGCTCAAGCATCGCGCTGCTGCCAAGCCAGCAACACATCACCATCCCCGCGAACTGGTGGCAACAGCACCCAACCAAGTATGGAGCTGGGACATCAGTTACTTGCCTGGCCCGATCCGCGGGAAGTTTTACTACCTGTACACGATCATCGATGTCTTCAGCCGAGACATCATGGGCGAAGCCATCTATGAGGAAGAATGCCAGGTATTGGCGGCAGCCTTGATCCAATCGGCTTGTGATGCGCAGGGAGTGGATCCTGACAGCTTGGCTCTTCACTCCGATAACGGTGGTCCAATGAAGGGCAGCACTATGCTGGCAAAGCTTGAAGAACTCGGCGTCATGGCTTCATTTAGCCGGCCTGGTGTCTGTGACGACAATCCCTACTCAGAGTCCCTCTTCAAAACAGCCAAATACCGTCCAGAGTATCCTGCCCGACCATTTGAATCGTTGGAGCATGCGAGGACCTGGCTGGTGGCGTTTGTCCAGTGGTATCGGCACGAGCATCGGCATAGCGGCATCAAGTTTGTAACCCCTGCTCAACGCCATGCGGGGGAAGACATTGTCATCCTGGCAAAACGCCGGGAAGTGTATGAAAAAGCCCGTGCACGAAATCCAGAGCGCTGGTCAGGAAACGTGCGGGATTGGTCGCGCATCGAAACTGTCAGGCTCAACCCGAACACCCATCATGCAGCTGCGGAGGCAGCATGATGAATACATTTCAGGCGACAACTACCTTGACACCTACCGCCTCAGCCTGGGCTTCAGCCTTTGTCCGCTCTGCATCCAGGCGGTCGGCCGCAGCCTTCGCCGTTTTGAGCTGGTCCAGCTTGGCTAGTTGTGCAAGCCGTTGGGCTTGTGCGGCGGTGTTGGTAAGCTGCTCGTCTGTGAGAGGCGCTGCGGTGAGCTGCTCCAATTCTTCGATGTGATCGGTGATTGTCTTCATTACAATAGGACTGTTGAGAGGATGGATTGGTGGTTGAGGGCGTCGGTCCATTGGTTGCGAAACTGGGTGTCATCGCGCCGAAGGACGTTGAACACATTCCTTGGATCCGACCGCCCTGGGCTGGCTTCACGTGCAGCACGGCGGACGTTGCTGTGGCAGCGGAGGGCAGCAAGGAACAGTCGTTTCCTCTCTCCAGATATTCTTGGTCTTCCCATGCGCACTATAATGCACTTTTACCCACCCGCTGTCAAGAAAAAGATGCTATATAATGCCTATTTATAGCCACTTTCTAGACCTAAAAAAATCCTCACAGGCGGCAAGACGCTCTGAGACGTCGATGCCAAGGGCCTTTCCGGGCGATCTGCTCATGGTGAGTTCCTATGCCCCATGCCAAGGAGGCTACAGCCCACCAGTAGGGCCCTGTGATAGGGCTGAGGTGCCTCAGATGGGCTCTGTGCTGGACGTTCCCCATGGATGGGAGCGCAGCCTTCTTGCGCTGAGGAGCTTACAGGGGCGTGTAGGCAGGTGGCCCAATGGGAGCGGTCACCACCCCCGCATGCCCTCTCACCGACCACGACCAGCACTCACTACCGAAAGGGCTACAATCGTGGCGACATTCGCCCAAACGGGGGAGAAGACCTAAAACACAGGGTCTCGCTACCGCTATCCCATGCCCCGCACTGCGGCAACAACGTCGGCGGGCTGCACATGGTCCAGATACCTGCTGGTAGTCGCCACATTGGAGTGGCCAAGCTGCTTCTGGATGACATTCAGTGGTAGTCCAGCGGCAGCCATGTTGGCTGCATGGCTGTGCCTGAACCCGTGTGCATGGGTCCTCTTCTCGATGCCGGCCCTGGCCGCCCGACGTTGGAGCATCTGACGCACGCAGGCTTGCTGCACAGACTCTCCCACCTTCCCCTTGGTGATCTGGCAGAAGAGAGCCCCACTGCCATTCAAGCCCAACTCGGAGCGCCTGTGGTCCATCCATTCACGGACTATGGCTGCCATGCCTTCTTCGATCCCGCTGACCCTGGCCTTGCCTCCCTTGCCCAGATGGACCCGCACGGTGCTGGCATCGAGATCCACGTCCCTGGGCCGTAGTGCAAGGGCTTCGGCAATCCTCAGGCCTGAGCCATACAGCAGAGCGATCAGTGCACGGTCCCTCAGCCCAGACGGTGAACGGCGGTTGCAGGTGCGTAGCAGAGCATCCAGCTCAGCACGGGTCAGGACTTCAACGGGTAGCTTCATGGTGTTCATTCCCCAGGTGTAGGTCGAATTGTCACAGGTCTGCCTGAACCTGTAGCTATATCGAAGCCTACCCCGCCCAACTTGAGGAAGCGTAGCTATTTGGAGCAGGGGCCTAGTGGTGGGGGAGTGCCGCCAACATCAATAAATCCATGGTTTGGAGGCAATCCTCCAGATCAGGAAAATCCTGACAAGGCCGTTTCTAGTCCCGGGCGGTCCACTGAAAAACAGGGGCATTTGTCCACCCGCCACGGGCACTACAGACAAATACGGAAGCGCGTCCAGAGGGCACTACAGGCTGCCTAGAGGCAATCTGAGGTTTTGGTGTCCAGGCCTAAGTTGGGCTCACTTTGAGACAGGTCCCTCCCCCCAGACGCTCGGCTACGCTTTCGAGAGCCCAGGGGGGGGCCATACCGGGCACTTTTCCCCATTGGCAAACCTAGGCCGGGTAAAAGTCGAGAAACTCTCTCAGCTCTCTCTACACCCCATATATGCCCTATACATCTCTATATTATACTCTATCTATCTTTTAGAGAATATACTCAGCCTACTGGGCCAATGGCCTTCACAGGCACCGTGGGACCTTTAGACGGCATTCCATACCTGGCCACATACCTGGCCTTTACCCAGTCCTACTCGGCCACCCGGCCCACCCACTGGGTGAAACATGGCCGCCCTTGCCCGACGAGGCAAACCGGCCCGGGTAAAGTGGTGGGGTAGCCCGGCCAGCAGATCATACAGTGGGGTAGGCTTCAACATGAGGAATGACCCGTTCGACGATCTCAGTTTCGAAGACCAACAGCGCCTGGGCCAGTCCCTACTGCAGACATGGCGTGAGCCGATTGAAGAACTCGACGCTGCAATCGACGCCGGGCTGGAGCGACACATCACCGACCTGATGGTCGAGAATCGTATCGACGAGCACCGTGGCTACACCCTGAAGCTGCGGGTTCGCGCCCGCATCCGCCCGGACAAGAAGCCGGAAGCCGCTGGCTGGATCGCCCAGCACCACCCGGGCAAGAAAATCGAGGCTATCGTGAAGACCCGGCTTCGAAAAGGACTGCCCGATGCGCCACCCGACCTGTTCGCGATCGAGCAGAGCTACGTTGCTCGGAAGAAAAACCTAGACACAAATGCCGGTGCATGATAGACTTATAAGCCACCATTAGCCCCACACCGCTTTCCGAAAGTTGGCGCCGTAGTCCAGAGGTTCGGCCTCTGCGTGCAGCCACCCGGGTTCGAGTAAGTCAGCGGAAGATCTCCAACCAGGAGTCCTTCCGTGAAAACTCCCCACGATGCGCACCAAGTTGCGCTCTCCGAACGTCGCGCCGCTGAGGCGCTTGATTTCCACCCCTCTACCCTCCGCCGCCGACGATTGGCTGGCGATGGCCCGCGTTTCTGTAGGCTGGGAGGGTCCATCCGGTATCTGCTCACTGACCTACGCGAGTGGGCCGAATCCCAGCGGGAGGAAGCGTAAGATGAGCGATAACAACGACGCCCCGCTGGCCTTGGTGACAAACGAGGCGACAAACAATTCCACTGTAAGTATACCACAAACAGACCCACAAGAGGCGATCCGCTTTCTGAAATGGCATCGCCCAGAGGGCCCCTGGCACCTGGCAGGCTTCTTGCCCGATGGGGGGAAACCGAAGTTCAAGGTCTTCAACCTCGGCCAAGAAGAGGAACTGTGCGCGTGGTTGGAGGAGAACAACAAGACCCGCAACTGCTACTACACCTGCAACTCGCTGGTCAACTATTCCGACTCCAAGCCAAGTGAGTCTGATGTCGCTTCGATGGACTTCCTCCAACTCGACTGTGACCCCCGCGCCGGGGAGGACGCGATGTCGGAGCGCATCAGGATCCGAGAGGTGTTCGAGAAGAAGATGGGCAAGCGCCCATCTGCGCTAATATTTTCCGGAAACGGTTACCAGGGATTTTGGCGCTTGGCCAGCCCGGTTCCCGTCATCAATGACCCCGACAAGCGCGAGGACTGCAAGCTCTACAACAAGAAGCTGGCCGCGGACTCCGACGGTGACAAATGTCACTCCCTCGAGCATCTTTTTCGCCTTCCGGGAACTACCAACTGGCCCGACGAAAACAAAAGAGAGAGAGGGTGCGTCCCAACGCTAGCCACGATCACCTGGCTTGAAGATTCGACCTACGATCTATCGCAGTTCGAGAAGGCCCAGTCGGTGGAGAAGAAGAAACCTAAAGCCGGCAAGCGACAATCAAGCGGGAACTTGGCGGACAAGCACTTCGAAGATCACCAGCAGTCACTGGCCGATGCACTTGAAGCATGGGACAGGCTGCCGGCCGCGATCGACGATCTGCCAGAGCGTGTAATGCATATCATGCTTTGCGGAGCCCCAGCCAACCAGTGCAATGGGTCTGAGCCTGAGGCAGGCGTAAACAGGAGCGCCCAATGCGTGTCCTTCGCCGCCCAAGCACTTCGGGAAGGCGTAGACCCAGCGAAGATTGCCGGGGCCCTGCTGAATCCAGAATACAGGATCTCCGACCACTGCCTTAAACCAGGCAGTGATTCCGAACGAGCCGCAGAACGTGCCGTCGGCGAGGCGATCTCCAAACTCGATGAAGATGGTCACGTCTTCCGTGGTGACTACATGGAGACGGCGAAAGCGTTCCTCGACCAATCTCCAGATCTGATCCACACCGAAGACAAGTTCTATACCTACCACGGGCCGCACTACATGGAGACTGAGCCCAAGACTATGCGGCGTTGGGTGCGTGAGTTCCTCAACGGCTGCGTGATCGAAAAGGACGGGGTGCGGGTCCCACTAAACCCAAGACGGGCGATGATCGCTGAAGTGATCGAAGCGGTCGAGGACGCGACTCTCGTGCCACGAAACACTCTTCAATCCCCATGCTGGATCGGAGACGGACCGGATTCCGTCCTGCCGGTGACCAACGGTCTACTGGACCTCGACACTGGGAAGCTGCTGGACTCGACGCCAAAGTTCTTCACCACAGCCAAGCCGATGATCAAGTTTGACCCAGCGGCAAAATGCCCACTGTGGCATGAAAAGCTGAAAGAGGTGCTCGAGGCTGATCAGCGCGACCTACTCCAGGAGATCTTCGGTTACCTGATTACGAGAGACACCTCTGAACAAAAAATGTTCCTGCTGGTGGGTCCCATGCGGGGTTTCAAGGGCACAGCGCTGCGAGTCATCAAGGGCCTGGTCGGAGAGGAGAACTATGGGGTCCTGGATACAGACGGCATCCAGAAATCAGACTTCGCTCTGCAACCTCTTATCGGCAAGACCATTGCTGCCGTGCCTGACATGCGACTGGATCGGAGGAGTGGCCCGGCACTGGTGAAGAGCCTGCTCAATATCTCCGGCGAAGACGACGTGGCGGTCAATCGGAAATATGCTACCCACTGGTCAGGTCGCTTAAACGTCCGGGTCATCATCGGGACCAACGACGTGCCGGAATTCTCCGAGAGTTCTGCTGCACTCGCCAATCGGTTAGTCACGGTGGTCTTCACAAAGTCGTTCATCGGCCAGGAGGACAAGGAGTTGACTGATAAGCTAATGAAGGAGCTGTCTGGTATCCTCAACTGGGCGATGGTCGGCCTCAAGCGGTTGCGCGAGGAGGGCCGATTCACGATGACCAAGGCCGCCAAGAAGGCAGTGGTGGAAATCCACAAGGCAGGCAACCCCATCGTGGAGTTTGCAGAGGAATACTGCACGCTCGGGGCGGATCAGAAAGTCGTCAAGTCCGACCTACGGTATGCGGTCAACGCATGGCTCGTTGCGCAGGGTCGCCTCCCCCTGGACGAGACTTGGCTCAGCAAACATCTGTTCGGAGCGTTTCCGCATCTGAAAGCACCGTCGGATAACTACCGTATCAAGGTCGATGAGAGGCGCGTGCGCGGCTACCGCGGCATCGGTCTGAACCCACCGCCGAAGAGGACCTTCTAATACAACGCATGGCCTCTACCCGCGGGCCCGGGCGGCAATGCCTGGGTTGAAGCATGCCAGCAAACGCAAGCTGGGCCTCAGGCTGAGCGAGCTTGGCTGCACCAAGCCTAGCCTGGACTATTCATGAATAGGTAAACCGCGGACTGTGGATCATTCGTACTAAGTGGTAACTACACGCTACTTGGAACAAACGACACCACAATCCGCATGGCCAAGCCTACTCAACAGTCTGTTATTCTTCCAGACATCGCCAAGAAGTCCGTCGTCCCCATCTTTGACGCAGAAGGACAAAGCTCCGATGGCGGTGCAATCCTGCTTGGCCAGCTCGATCAGCAACTCGGCCTGACCAGCGGACTTGCAGCTCAATTTTGCGATCGACGCAATCCGGGCCGCACAACACACGACTTTTTGACGATTCTCCGGCAACGTGTGTTTTCCATCGCCATGGGCTACAGCGATGGCAACGACGCAGCCAAAATGGCAAATGACCCGATCCTGAAAATGATCAGCGGCATGGATGCACTTGGCGAAGATCAGCTGGCATCGCAACCGACGTTATCCCGGTTTGAAAACATGCCCACGGCAAAAGAGGCTGTACAAGCCACACGTTGGCTGGAGAAGAAAGCTATTGGTCTGCTCAAGAAGCGTCATCGGCGACCAAAGCGCATCACCATCGACTTTGATTCCACTGACGATCCCACCCATGGTCAGCAAGCATTCAGCTTTTTCAATGGCTACTACGACACCTGGTGTTTCCATCCTCTCCTTGGCTTTTTGTCAGTGGATGGTCATCCAGATCAATTTCTCTTCTCCGCTCGGCTTCGACCAGGGAACTCAACGGCAAACCGAGGATGCATTCCATTGTTGCAGCGGACGGTCGCCGAGCTCAGGTACCGATTCCCGAAAGCAAAGATTCGTGTACGGTTAGATGGCGGCTTTGCAAACCCAAGGATCATCGCTGCGCTTGAAGATCTAAAAGTCGAGTATGTGGTCGCAATGGCCAGCAACAGCGTCCTCAAAGCGAAAGCCAAGGATTGGATGACCATGGCCCAGACGCTCTCTGCTCGCCAAAACGAATCCATCCAACTCTTTGGAGAGGCTGCTTACCGTGCAAAGTCATGGAATCGCGAGCGGAGGGTCATCCTCAAAGCTGAGGTGCTGCAGTATGAAGGAAGAAGTGCAAAGTCGAATCCTCGATTTGTGATCACCAATCTTCGGCACACACCGGAAAACGTGTACAAGATCTATCGTGGTCGAGGTGATTCCGAGAACCGCATCAAAGAACTACTGCATGATCTCGACATTGATCGCACAAGCTGCTCAAGCTACATCGCCAATCAATTCCGAGTATTGATGACGGCTACGGCGTATCTGCTCTACCAGGAGCTGCGCTGGCGCCTTCGTCGGACTGATGCAGGCCGCACCCAGGTAGGGCGATTTCGGGAAATGTTGATCAAGGTCGCAGCTCGCGTACAAGAATCAGTGCGTCGGGTAGTGGTCCATCTGCCGAAATGTTATCCATGGGTAGAATTGTGGGAGCGTGCAGCATGTGCTGTCAGTGCTCGCGGTAGACCAAAGACGGCGTAGCGCCGAATGGAATCCAACTGCATCGCATCTACTGCGCCACGGGACTGTACGGAGGTGGCCATTCCGGCGATATTTCAGGCCCATGGACCTTTGCCAACGCTCACTTCAGAGTGTCGAAAGCAAATCCCCTTGATTCTTCACCATGCCGGCCAGCAAGGACCAAAAAATCGCGATCAACAGCACACTCGTGAATAGTCCGGGCTAGGAGTCTGTCCCACGGGACAGCTGTGAATCCGGCCTCCAATAGCCTCTAAAATCGGAATAATATTAAGCCCTGGGCTCATCCCTGTACGTATTGAAGGCATGGCGCGTTTCAAAAAGGGTCAAGATCTCAACCAGCAGTTCCTCCTGCCTCCGTCAATCCGCGATTGGCTGCCCCAAGATCATCTTGCGTGGTACATTCACGACACCATTGAGTCGCTTGACACAGATGATCTCCTTGATCGCTATCGCGTCTGCGGCAAAGGCGAGTTGCCGTACGACCCACGGATGATGCTGCGAGTGCTGATCTACGCATACTGCACCGGAATCTTCTCTTCTCGCAAGATTGCCAAGCACCTAGAGGAGAGTGTGCCTTTCCGGGTGTTGGCAGCCAATCAGATGCCGGACCACCGCACGATTTGTCGGTTTCGGGCAGAGCATGTCGATCTGTTTGAGAGCTTCTTTGTCCAGATAGTGCAACTTGCTTGTGAGGCAGGCTTGGCCAAACTTGGCACCGTGGCAGTGGATGGCAGCAAGGTGAAGGCGAACGCCAGCAAACGCAAGGCTATGAGCTACTCGCGGATGAAATCCGAGGAGAAGCGGCTCCGTGCCGAAGTCCGCAGGATCACCGAGATGGCCAAGGGGATCGACAAGGACGAGGACGAGATGTTTGGTCCCGACTTTCGTGGTGACGAATTGCCCGAGGAGCTTGCGAACCGGGAGAGCCGCCTGAAGGTGATCCAGGAGGCAAAGAAGCGCTTGGAAGAACGCAAGGCCGAAGAAGACAAGCGAAAGGACGAGAAGAAGGCCCGCAAGGCCAAGGAAGAGGGTCGTGATCTCCAGGTGGCTCGCTACCGGAAACATCCCAAAGGCAAGCCACGGCCACAGGATCAAGAGAACTTCACAGACCCTGACAGTCGGATTATGAAAGACTCGAAGGGGTTTGAGCAATGCTACAACGCCCAGATTGCTGTCGACAATACGGAGCAGTTGATCATCGCGAATGGAATCACTGACAACGGTGCGGATACGGATCAACTTCTTCCGATGGCCGAGCAAGCGATGGAGAACACCGGCAAGCCGATCGAACGCCTGCTTGCGGACGCAGGCTACCGCAGCGAGGAAAACTTCGAGCACCTCGAAAACGCCAAGATTGACGGTTTGGTTTCGGTGGGCAAGGAAGGAAAGGCACGACCGGAGACCAGCTCAGAGCTCCAAGCTACTGCGCGAATGAAGCGAAAACTCGGGACCAAGTGCGGACGGGGCTGGTACCGAAAACGCAAGCACATCGTTGAGCCGGTCTTTGGTTGGATCAAAAACGTGAGCGGTTTTCGGTCCTTCAGCATGCGAGGTATGGCGAAGGTAAGCGGTGAGTGGGATCTAATCTGTCTTGCAACCAACCTGAGAAGGCTGCATGGAAAGCTGGCGATGTGAAAACCGAGGGAATCGGGCTATTACAGGCCAAGAAGCACCTCACAATCGTCATCATGGTCCCAGGCCCAAGATTGATGTAGGATCGGACGATCTGGGTTTTCCCAGCCCCACTAATGACTTATCCAGCTGCCACCTGGGAGACGCTAAGTTGACTTCCCGTGGGGCAGACTCCTAGGGGTGGTAGGTGTTGTCGTGAGTATCCACCACTGGCAGAGCTACGGCAGGCGTGGGATAAGAAACATGGGTCTGGGCCTATCCACAGGCCACCTCCTCAGCGCGAGACTGAAACCGTGCCCGCTTCAGCCATTCGACAAGATCAGCGGCGAGATAGCGGAGCGGACCATTGGGACCGCCGATGCGAACGTAGGTGGGACCGGTGCCCATGCGCCTGTAGCGACGCAAGGTGTCGTAGCTGAGGTCGCACACGTCTGCAGCGTTACGTTCGCTGAAGGCGATTTGACCCTGGTGGAGTAGACTGGTGGTTTGCTTGCTCACGGAACTTTCATTTCCCCTTTGGGGTGGTTCGTTCCGCTTCCAATCACGTCCCTTTAGCCGGTAGTTACCGGGAGGAACTTCACTGATACGCGACCAGCTTCACCAATGAGAGACCAGCACTACATGTGACTAGTCACCATCAGCCGAGTAAGCGATATTGCTATACGACTTTCAATTCTACCCCCTTCTACCTGCGTAGGCGGCAGATTTGCACAGACAGCGAAGAGAAGAGCCCAAAACTCGACGATGCCATCGACGCTTCAACTCGATGGTCCAGATGTGGGAACTTCATAGTGGCAGAATTTCCTCTGCCATAAGCACTGCCAGTGTGTAAACTTACCGATTACCGGACGGTATCAGTGGCCTTGCCAGTTCCTTGCCACAGCGGGAATGGCAGGTCCAGTGCGCCCAACGGCTGGGCTCTGCAGCCCCTTCTCAACCTGTGAGTTCCCTGTGCCAAGCCCCTGATACCAAACAAGTTGTGTTTGGCACAGGGGAATGGTCGTAAGTGGTAGCGAGAGGCGGACTTGAACCGCCGACCTATGGCTTATGAAGCCATCGCTCTAACCGACTGAGCTATCTCGCCGTGTGGGGCGGGGATTCCACCAGATGGCAGGGTCAAAGGCAAGGCCTCAATGGCCCTTCAGTGGCCTGGTGGGCGGATTGGCTGGGGGGATGGCCCGAGGTCGGCAAAAAGAGGGCGGCAGAAAAATCTGACGGTCTGGGGATCTTGGCGAAACCTTTGCGTTGTTTTAGTCTACTTCAGTGTTGCCGAGCGACAGCATGGGTCGCCGGCACGAGACGAGGTGGGTCCCCTGACCGGGTTTTTATACCTCCGCTAATTGATTGCCTTCCTTACATTCAAAGAGCATTTTCCGGTCGGGGGACCGTTTCTTTTAACCGTCTCAGGAGGCCCATCGCGGCCACCTAGCCAGCCCTGGACCCTACCAGACCCCCGTAAGCTAGACCCCTTACCAAGGGCATCAGGGGGGAAAGACGGCGACTTGCCTGCCGGGCAATTGAGGTGGGTATCTATCCGTTAGGCTCCGGACGGCCGGAGGACGAGAAAGGCAGAAAGCCTGTGGATGGTGAATCATCAGGCCTCGGGGGAGGCCTGCTTCCAGCAGGCAAGTCGACTTATGGGAATGCGTCTGAATAGCAGACGTTGCGCCACACCGTCTATGTTCCCTAGATTCTTGCCCGGGTTCTTTAGGCCTGGTCCGGCTCTACTGGCTCCACCGGCTCCGCAGCCGCCGCCAGCAGCCGGTCCAATTCCCCATTCTGTGCCAGGGCCTGCAGCTCCGAGAAGCCACCGATGGGCTTATCGCCAATGAGAATCAGGGGAACTGTGCCGTGTCCCGGGAGGATCTCCTGGGTGAAGGCACGCCTGTTCGGGTGGTCATCCAGGGCGACTTCTTTCACCTGCAGCCCCCGCCCGGCCAGGAACTCGGCGGCCATGACGCAGAAGGGGCAGTAGCGGGTGCGGTAGAGAGTGATGTTGGCTTGGCTGCTCATAAGCTTGACGGGACTGGGGTGGATGCGGTGATCTAAGTGTATGGACGCCACCGACTCTCCAGGCTTTGACGCCGATGCCGCTGCCCACCCTGATGCAGGTATCTTCGGCTTGGATCACAACCAAGACAAGGCTGCTTTGGTGTTGGTTCCGGTACCCTTCGATGCCACCGTCTCTTACGGGGCAGGAACTGCTGCCGGTCCCCAGGCCATCTTGCAGGCCAGTCATCAAGTGGATCTGTATGACTTGCAGACCGGGCGACCCTACCAGCAGGGTATCTGCATGCTGCCGGCGGACAGCGAGATTGCCCAGGCCTCTAAAACCCTGCGTCAATTGGCCGCACCCTTGATTGCCAAAGGTGGCGGCGATGCTGGCGATGCTGGCGATGCCAAAGTCCTGGCGCAGATCAATGAAGGTTGTCTGGCGGTGCATGCAAAGGTGCGCGCCAGCGTGCAGGCCATCTTGGCCCAGGGCAAGTTGCCCGGCGTGGTGGGGGGGGATCATTCCGTGGCCTTTGGTGCTATCCAAGCCGTGGCGGCAGCGCATCCTGGCATGGGCATCCTGCAAGTGGATGCCCATGCGGACCTGCGCTCCTCCTTTGAAGGTTTCCGCTGGAGCCACGCTTCCATCATGGCCAATGTGCTGGATGAAGTTGCTGATGTGAGTCGTTTGGTGCAGGTGGGCATTCGCGATCTGGGCGAAGGGGAACTCAAGCGCGCCAGTCATGACAACCGGGTGTTCCTGCATCAGGATCTGCAGTGGCGCCAGAGCATGGCCCGGGGCGAAACTTATCAGAGCCTCTGCGATCAGCTGGTGCAGGCTTTGCCAGCGGAGGTCTATGTGAGCTTTGACATTGACGGCTTGGACCCGTCGCTCTGTCCCAACACCGGCACGCCGGTACCCGGTGGCCTGTCCTTCGCTGAGGCCTGCATCCTGTTGCAGACGGTGGTGGACTCGGGCCGGCGCATCGTTGGCTTTGACCTTTGCGAAGTTGCGCCTGCGGCAGACGGTGGTGAATGGGATGCCAACGTGGGCGCGCGTATACTCTATAAGCTCTGCGGCTTCGCTCTCTTGTAGTGCAGCAGGCGTGTCAGGCCCTGGGACAGATCATCCAGGTAGGTGTAGAACAGGGCCACCAGGGGCGCGGAAAGCAGGGTGCACAGGCAGAGGCCGCCGATGACGGCGATGGACATGCTGACGTAGCTGATGCCGCTGCCGGTTTGTTGGCCGAACAGGGCCATGGGTAAAAGGCCCACCACGGTGGTCATGGCGGTCAATGCAATGGGGCGCAGACGGATGCGGATGCCTTCGAAGATGGCTTCTTGTCGGGGCATGCCCTGGTTGCGTAGTTTCTGGATGCAGTCCAAGAGCACGATGCCGTTGTTCACCACCACGCCGCTGAGCAGGATCATGCCGGTCACCGCCATGGGATCGATGGCGTTGTAGAAGAAGTAGAGCGCCCAGTTGGCACCGGTGATTCCCAGGACCACGGTTATCAGGATGGCGGCGGGCAGGATGACGGATTCAAACAGGATGCCCATGAGCAGGAACACCAGGACGATGGAGAGGATGCCAGCTTGCGCCAGTTGGGTGAGTTGCAGTTCGGTCTGCTGCGACATGCTGTCCTCGGACCAGGCATAACCGGAAGGCAGGGCGAACTGCTGCATGACTCTTTGCAGTTGGCGCGAGAACTTACGTGGCCCAATGCCTTGCTTGCGTTGGCCCACCAGGCTGACAGTGGTGCGGCCGTCCAGGCGGGTGATGGAGTCCAGGGTTTCCTGGAAGCGAATCTGGCTGAGGCTTTCCAGGTCCTGGAAGTTGCCGCGACTGCTGAACACTTCCGTCTCCCGCAGGTCCGCCAGGGAAGGGTTGCGTTCGGCGTCGAACTGGGTGATCAGGGGGATTTCGCGACCGGCTTCAGCGAAGCGCCGCAACTCCTGGCCTTGCAAGCCACCCCGCAACATGCTGAACAGTACTTCCGGTTGCACACCCAGTTCCTGCATGCGATCCCGCTGCAAGGTGACCTGCACTTCCGAATTGTCACTGATCAGGCTGGCTTCCACGGATGCCACCTCGGGCATGAGTGCCAGGTGTTTTTGCAGGCGCAGGGCAAGCTTCGCCAGATGTTCGCTGTCCCGGCCGCGCAGGCGCAGCACAAAGTTGCGCTGGTCGTCTTCGCCGGCAGCCCCATCACTTTCTTCGCCGCCGGCGTCGGTGAGCACCACCTCAATGCCCGGCCGGCGGGGCCAGGCCTGCTTTACTTTGCGGCTCAGCTCAGGAATCTGTTTCAGGCTGATGTCCGGGTCCAGCTTGATGTCGATGGCGGCGGAGCTGCGGTCAAAGCGGCAGGAGACACTTTCGATCTGCCACTCCTCCTGGTGTTGGAACAAGAAGCGTTCGTAGCCAAGCACTTCGTCCCGCACATCGGTGAGGGTCTTGCCCTTGGGGATCTTCAGGTTGACTTGGATGTCGTTGTTGCGGAAGGGGCCTTGATCCCGCGCTTCCAGATCCAGCTTGGGGATGGGCTTGGGCAGGTAGCCGGCGGCCATCAAGGAGACGTAGATGCTGAGTAGGCCCAGCCAGAGATAGCGGCGCTTGAGCAAGGGACGCAACAGCCAATGGTTGAAGTTCAACAGCAGCAGCACCGGTGACCAGGGATTGTCCTTTTGTTCTTTGATCTTGGTGAGCCCACCGAGATGGCAGAGGCCGGCGGGCAACAAGAACAGGGCGACGAAGAGGCTGCCCAACAGAGCCACGGACAGGGGGATGCCGACGGCACCGAACAGCACCTGGGTTTGGTTGCCGGTGCCCATGAAGATCATCGGCAGGAAGACCACCACGGTGGTCAGGGTGGCCATGGTGACTGCCAGGCCGACTTCTGCTGAACCCTCGATGCAAGCTTCTCGGACACTCAGACCATGCTCTCGCCGCCGGCGAATGGATTCCAGGACCACCACCGAGTTGTCCACCACCATGCCCACTGCCAGGGTCATGCCGGCCATGCTCAGGATGTTGAGGGAGTTGCCTTGGAAGTACAAAAAGGCGCTGACGATGAGCAGGGTCAGGGGAATGGCCAGACCGATGGCCAGGGTGAAGCGAAAACGTCGCAGAGCCAACAGCAGGATCAGCAGGGCCAGACAACCGCCCTGCAGGGCTGAATTGCGCAGGGTGTCCAGGCTTGAGCGGATGAATTCGCCCTGGTCAAAGACGTAGCGAAAGTGCATGCCCTGCATTCTGGGGTCTTGCTCCAGAGTAGCGCAGGCAGCACGCATGCGGTCGGAGGCAGCCACCGGGTTGGCGCCGGCGGTGGCCCGCACTGCGCCGGAGAAGGTGTAGCTGCCGTTGAAGCGGGAGATGCGGTTTTGCACCGACGGCACCCGAACCACCCGGGCGATGTCGGCGATGCACAGGCCGGGGCGCACCGGAAACGAGCGGATGTCATCCAGGCTTCGGAACTTACTGTCCACTCTGAGCAGCAAGCGTTGCTCGTTGCTTTCCAGTTCGCCCACCGGCTGGGTGATGTTGTCCTGAGCCAGTCGTTCCAGCAGTCGCCGGTAATCCACCCGCTGTGCCAACAGTTTGTCCCGGTCGAACCAGATGCGAATGGTTTCTTGCAGGTCGCCCCACAGGTCAACCCGACCGATGCCATCCACTGCATCCAGACGTGGCTTGATCACGTCTTGCAACATCTGGTCCCAGTGGGCGGAGCGCTCCGGCGTCAGGATCTGGAAGAAGGCCAGGGGTGCGGAAGAGGCATCTTCGCGCCAGGAGAAGTACTGCTCGATGTCATCGGGCCACTGCATGCGGGCGCGATCGATGCGGTCCCGCACCTCGGCGCCGGCCAGCACCGGATCCTGGTCTTCGTTCAGGTCGATCCAGAAGCGGGCGCCATTGGCGGAGGCCTTGCTGCGCAATTGGCTGATGCCGGGAATTGTGCGTAGCAGGGCTTCGGTGGGGCGGACTACTTCTTCTTCGGTCTGCCGCGGGCTGCGGGCCTGCATGATGGGTACCCAGATGTTGACCCTTCCTGCCGACATGCCATCGGGGAAGAAGCGCAGTGGCAACTTGCTGGCGGCCATGCCGCCCACCAACACCAGAGCCAGCGCCAGCATCAGCGCCAGTACGGGTCGATCGATGAGTACGCGGAAGATCATGGTGGGAGATTCCCTGATGGGAGATTCATGGTCGGAAATTCACGGTCGGCGGTCTGCCAGGGCGTAGGCCGTGGGAATGATCAGCAGGGTGAGCAGGGTGGAAACCAACAGTCCCGAAACCACAGTGATGGCCAGGGGTGCGCGCAGTTCCAGTCCTTCGCTACCGCTGGCGAAGACCAGGTTCCAGAAAGCCAGCAACCAACCCAGCACCGGCGTGTCTTGTAGGCCGAGAAAGTTGTTTGGCAAGGACAGAGAACTCAGCCAACCAGTGAGGGGCAGCAGTCCCAGGATGGTGGTGGTGGTGGTCATCAGCACTGGGCGCAGGCGAATCTGGGCGCCGCGCACGATGGCCTCGGCCTTGGCCATGCCCTGTTGCCGCAGGCGGTTGATCTGATCCACCATGATGATGGCGTTGTTCACCACGATGCCGGCCAGGACGATGCCACCCAAAAGCACGACTACGGAAAGGGAGATGTCCAACAGGTCCAGTGCCAGAACCACGCCCACCATGGCCAGGGGCATGGTGAGCAGGATGATCAAGGGTTGCAGCAGGTTTTCGAATTGGCTGGCCATCACCAGGTAGACCAGGAACACCGCCAACAACAGAGACATGCTCAGGCCGTGCAGACTCTCTTCGAGCTCTGCTTTCTGGCTGCCCATGCGTGCGGTGGTGCCGGTGGGAAGTTGTAGATCCCACAACATCTGCTGCACAAGTTCCTGGGTGGAGCCCAGGTCGAAGCCCTGCAGGGTGGCGCGCACTTCCGCACCGCGTAGGTTGCCGATGCGGCGAATCTCACTGGGGCCTTCTCGCCGTTGGATGCTGGCCAGGCTTTGCAGGGGCATGGGTGGGGAACCGGCGGGGTTCAGGTTGAGTTCCAACAGTTGTTGCATGGAAGCCAGGGCCTGTCGATCCACTCGCACCAGCATGTCCAGTTTTTGTTCCCGCTCCGCAAAGAGGCTGGGCAGTTCGCCTTGAATCTTGCTACGCAGGATGTCGGTGACTTCTTGCGTGTCCAGGCCCAGGGCCGCCAGCTTTTCCCGGTCCAGACGGATGGCGATTTCCGTGTTGCCTGCTTGCAGGGTGGCACGCACGTCGCGCAGGCCGGGAATTTTTTGCAGGGCAGCCTGCACGGTCTGGCAGGCTCGACGCACTTGGATGACATCCCGACCCATGACTTCCACCACCATGGCAGTGTCCAGGGACAGCAGGCTGGCGCGGGCAAAGCGATACTCCTGGATCTCCGGGAAGCGTCGCAGGATCTGGCGAACTTCCTGCCGCACCTGCACTTCTTGCGCCGCTCGATCCTGGTGCGGGATCATGTTGATGAGGATGCGCGAAGAGTGTTCCCCCTGGTCCGAGTCGTTGAGTTCGTCCTTGTCTACGCCGGCTGCCAGGAAGGTGCTTTGCACCTGCGTCAGGTCGTGGACCTTCGCTTCCACCCGCCGCAAGACCCGGTCGTTGCGTTCCACCGTGGCGTCCCGCGGCAAGAAGCAGTCCAGGTAGATTTCGCCCTGGCTGACCTGGGGCAGCAGTTCGTTGCCCAGGCTGGGAATGCGCCACACCGCTGCCAACAACATCAAGCCGGCAATTGTCAGAACCAGAGCCTTGCGGCTGAGGGCGGTTGCCAACAGGGTGGCGTAGGCCTTGCTGAATTGCTGCCAGGCCTGACCTTGTGGTTTGCGGGTCTCTGCTTCTTTCTTCTTTTGCTCTTCGCCGCGATCTTCACCGTGGTCTTCACCGCGATCTTGCCCCCGACTGCAGAGCATGGGGATCACGGTCAACGAGGCCAGCAATGAGATCAGCAGGGCATAGACCACGGTGAGGGCCTGGTCGTGGAACAGCTGACCGGCCACTCCTTCCACAAAGACAATGGGAAAGAACACCGCCACAGTGGTGAGGGTGCTGGCCACCACCGCCGAGGCAACGCGGGAAGTGCCTAGGATGCCGGCCTGCTTCCGCGAATGACCTTCTTCCCGGGCGCGGGTGATGGACTCCAGCACGACGATGGAATTGTCCACCAGCATGCCCACGCCCAGGGCCAGGCCACCCAGGGACATGATGTTCAGGTCAATGCCTGACATGAACATGGGGGCAAAGGTGGCCACCAGGCTCAAGGGGATGGAGACAAAGAGGATCATGGCGGCGCGGATGCGGCGCAGGAACAGATAGATCACCAGCAGGGCGAACAGGCCACCCAGGGTGGCGCTGTCCAACACATCATCCACTGCATCTTCAATGAAGCGGGATTGGTCTTGCAGCAAGTTCAACTGCACGCCGGTGTCTTGCAGTTGCATGGCCAGGTAGTTGGTCATGACCTGGTGCTCTAAGCGCTTCTTGCTGCGTTCCTTCTTCTCTTCCTTATCCGGATCTTCGTCGCCGGCGTCTTGCTCGGCTTTTTCCGCCAGGTAGGTCGCTAGTTCTTTTTGCACATAGGCCTGTTGCCTGGCACTGCCAAAACAGCGGTCGCGAATTCCTTGGCAGAGTTCCACCACATTGGCATTGGCTTCTTTGAACAGATCCACCAGCACGCAGGGTTCGCCGTTGATGCGGGAGATGACTTCCCGATCCTTGCTCACCCTCTCTACTCGGGCCACGTCCTGGATGCGGATGGACACATTTTCGCGCCGCTCCAGGATGACCTGCCGCAGTTCATCCAGGTCTTGGAATTCGTTCAGCGCCCGCACCAGGTATTCGGTCTTGCCTTCTTCGATGAGTCCGGCGGCCACATTCAAATTCTCCGCCGCCAGGCGGGCACCGATGTCCTGGATGCGAATGCCGTAGAGGGTCAAGGCCTGTTCATCGACAATGATGCGCACCTCTTCCTCTTCGCCGCCGCGCACCTTCACCGCCGCCACGCCGTCCAGCACCGACAGGGATTCTTCAATCTCCAGTTCCGCCAGCCGCCGCAGGGCCACCTGCGATCCCGTGCTTACCAGACCCAGGGTCATCACCGGATCCAGGCTGGGATCGTAGCGCAGCACCAAAGGGCGCTCCGCTTGTTCCGGCAGCAGCACCCGGCTGAGGCGTTCCTGAATGTCGGAGACGGCAAAGACCATCTGCGTGCCCCAGGTAAACTCCAGGATCACATCACTGATGCCTGGTCGGCTGATGGAGATCACGCGCCGCGCGCCGCTGATCACCGCCACCGATTCCTGAATGCGTTCGCTGACTCGCTCCTCCACATCCTGCGGGCTGGCCCCAGGATACTCGGTGCGGATGGTGACCTTGGGATAGTTGACCTTGGGCAGCAGGTTCACTGGCAGTCGGCTAAAACCGACAAAGCCGAACACTACGGCGGCGGTCACCATCATGGTGATGGCCACAGGCCGGTTGACCATGAAGGAGAAAAAGGACTGCAAGGAGCTTCCTCCTGGCCGGGCATCAATCATTCGTCCAGGCTCACTTCGACTTTGCTCTGGTCTTGCAGGCGTTGGTGACCGCTGACGATGATCTTGTCCTGCACCGTGATACCCAGTTTCTTGGCATTGCGTATTTCCACGTGGCTGTCGTTCTCCAAGCCGGTTTCCACCACGTGACGATGGGCCATGCCGAACTGTCCCTGCTGATCCTTGAGCAGGAACAGGACGCTGTCGTCTCCGTCGTGGGCGATGGCAGTGCGTGGCACCATCAAGGCCGGACGTTGTTCTTCGGTGAGGATGCGAGCGCGGATGAACATGCCCGGCCTGAGGGTGGCAGCGTCATTGCGACGCACACGAATGCGGATGCGGAAGGACCCCGTATCCTGGTCTACAACTGCCGAGATGAGATCCACGTCAGCGGTGAACCACTTGTCGGGATGCGAGTCCGTGCTGAACACCACGGACTCTGCCTTTTGCACCAACTCAAGCTCTCGTTGTGGGCGGCTCAGGTAGGAAATCAAATTGTCCGTGTCCACAACCTGCAGCAACTCGCTGCTTGGGGTGATGGTTTCTCCACCGCGCACCATGCGCCGTGCCACCACGCCATCCAAGGGCGCCAGGATGTGGTGATCCGACAGCTTTACCTTGCTCTCTTGCAGGCGGGCTTCCAGTTCGTGAATGGCCTGGCTGGCGGTGCGCACATCCAACTTGGTTTTCTTCTGGTTGAACTGCGCCTCCTGCAGGGCTTCTTCGGCGCTCTTCCAGGCATAGCGGCTCTCTTCAATTTGCTTTTCTGAGACCAGTTCCTCATCCAATTTTTCGAAGCGCCGGTAATCCCCCTGCAGTCGGTCCCTGGTGATGGCGGCCTGCTTCACTCGCCGTTGCGAAGCCTCCACCTCCAACTCCGCCAACTCCAGGCGCAGTTTGCGATCCTCAAGTTGGATCTCCACCTGCGCCTTGGCGGATTGGGCCTCCCGACTATCCAGCACCAGGAGTTCCTGGCCGGCCTTCACCGAATCGCCTTCTTCCACCTGCACCTGTTGAATGCGTCCGGCAATCATGGAATTCACCATGACCTGATGCTCCGCCTCCAGGTAGGCGGTGGTGACGATCTCTTGCTGCACTTGTTGCAAGAGCACCGGGCCAATGCGTACCAGGGGTATCTCAGTCGCAGTTTCATCTTGTGCTGTCGGCTCTGTTGGCTTGTCGCAGGCGAAGGCAAGAAGACTCAGGGCAAGGGCGCCCAGGCCTAGGGGGAGGGTTTTCATGAATAGGGTGTCGATGGCTGGCTGGCCAAGGGGATAGAGTCGCGTGAGAACACAAGGTTAACGATAGACCCGCAATGGCTGAACTGATCACTCTACAAACGGCCCACGACCTGGTCCTGCAAGAAGTAAATACCCTGCTGGCCAGCGAAACCGTGGCCCTGGATTCCTGCCTGGGTCGCCGTCTGGCCCAGGACCTGCATGCCGACAGTCCCTGGCCCTCCACTGACCGCTCCGCCATGGATGGTTTTGCCGTCGTCGCCGGTGCCGCTGGTGCCGACGGTCTGGCGGCGGGAGTTTCGCTGCAGGTGGTGGGCGAGAGCCTGGCCGGCCATCCCTACAACGGTCCCGCTGTGAAGCCTGGCCAGGCCATTCGCATCATGACCGGTGCGGTGGTGCCGGAAACCGTGGATGCGGTGGTGCCGGTGGAGAACACCAGTGGCTATGCGGGCGGGCAGGTCAGCCTGCAAGAAGCGGTGCAGGCGGGGGCCAACATTCGCCCCATGGGTTCAGAAGTTGCCAAGGGTGATCTGCTCATGGCCAAGGGTATTTTGATTCGTCCGGCGGAGGTGGGGGCCCTGGCGGTGCTGGGCCTGGATCCGGTGCCCGTGTTCCGCAAGGCCAAGGTGGCCATCCTGGCCACCGGCGATGAAGTGGTGGACATCCAGCAGCAGCCCAAAGCATTTCAGGTGCGCAACTCCAACGCCCATGCCCTGGCGGCGCAGGTTCGCCAGGCGGGCTGTGAACCATTGCTCCTGGGCATTGCCGGCGACAATGAAGTTGAGTTGAGCAATCTGTTGCAACGGGGTCTGGCCGAAGCGGATGTGCTGCTCACCATCGGCGGTGTCTCCAAGGGCACCCATGACCTGGTGCATGGCTTGCTCAAGGCCCTGGGCGTGCAACAGATCTTCCACGGCGTCGCCATCAAGCCGGGCAAACCCACCTTCTTTGGCCGGCAGGATGCACAGTTCGTCTTCGGCCTGCCGGGCAACCCTGCCTCCTGCTTTACCATCTTTGATCTCATGGTGCGGCCGCTGCTGAGTAAGTTGGCCGGCGGCCAGCCTAGCTTGGACATGGGGGGCAAGGGTGGTATGGCCAAGGTTTGTGGCATTCCCTTCAAGAAGAATTGGCGCCTGCAGGCCATTCCCAGCCAACTGCAGCTCAGCGCCGATGGCAGTCTGCAAGCCCAGTTGGCTTCATCCAAACCCAGCGGCGATCCCTTCAGCTTGCTGTCGGCCAAGGCCTATGCCCTGGTGCCGCAAAGTGCAGCGCCAGCTGACACTCCTTTGGTGGCACTCTTGCCCTACGCTACCGAATAAATTTTCATGCAGTCCAAGTTCACCCTGCTGGCACTCCTCTGCCTCTGTGCGGCAACGCCACCGGCCTGGTTCACCGGTGCCGGCCTGTTGGTGCTGCTGGGACTCTTGGGTTTCTACCGACTGGCTGATGCTCCGCGACGGCCGTACCTGCAGGCCTATCTCTTTGGTCTGGGGCATATGCTTTGGTTCAGCTTTTCCCTGCGCCACGTGAGCTGGGCTGGTTACCTGGCCATTGCCTTTTGTGGTGGGCTCTATTGGTTGGGCAGCCTGTGGTGGTGTCGGCTGCTGCGGCAGTACATCTCTGGCAGTCTGGCCTTTGCCCTGGCCATTGCCCTGGCTTCCTTCCTGCGAGCCAACATGCCGGAGATTGGCTATCCCCACGGCCAGCCGGCGCACTGCCTGCATGCCTGGCCGAGCCTGCTGGGGCCGGCTTGTTATGGCGGTGAGGTGCTGGTGAATTTTCTCCTGGCCTGGCTGGCGGCTCTTTGCCTGGATCTCTATCGCTCCTGGCGTCTGGCCCAGAGTCCCTGGCGGCGGGCCTTGGGCATGGGGCTAGCCTGGTTGCTGGTCGCCCTGCCCATGATGTTGGTGGATCCGCGTCCGCAGAGAGAAGCCGAACAGGAGCAAAACCTGGACATCCTGTTGTTGCAGCCCAACCTGCAAGCCCCCTTCCCCCGGGAACAAGAGGCCTACATGGCCCTGGTGCAGCAGCAGTTGTTGGGACCAACCCAGAAGTGGGCTGGGCCCGAGGTGAAGGATGCCCCGGACCTGGTGGTCTGGCCCGAATCCATGGCGCCGCACTTTCTCTCTGAGGCTCCAGACAAGCGTGAACTCAGGCTCATCTGGTTGATGGATGATGTACTGCTGGCCCCCGACAGCCGGCTCATCAGTGGTGGTGGCATCAGCTTCAAGGGGGGCGGCCAGAAGGTGGCTGCTGTCCTCACCGACGCCCAGGGTCGCTATTGCGGCCACCATGAAAAACTTTGTCTGGTGCCCATGGGGGAGCGCATTCCCTTCCTGCAGTACCTACCGGATTCCTGGGTGGAGGGCATCCGCTCTGCCTTCACCGCCCAGAATCAGGGTTACTGGCCCAGCATGGAGCAGGGGGAAAGCCGTCAGCCCCTGCAGCTAGCGGACGGCACACCCTTTGGCGCCCTGACCTGTTACGACAATGCCTTTCCACAGCCAGCCTGGGACCATGCCCAAGCCGGCGCCCGTTTTCTGGTGGTGCTCAGCAATGAGGCCTGGTACCAGCAGGGCGGGGAGTTGCAGCAGATGCAGGCGATGACCGTGTTCCGGGCTCTGGAAACCGGCCTGGATCTCCTGCGCTGCACCGTCGACGGGCTCAGCCTGTGGGTGGATCGGCAGGGCCGGGTGCGGGCCAGCCTGCCGGGCAGAGGCCCCATTAGGGGGGATAAACAGCCGGCTGCCGGCTTCCTGCGGCTGACTCTATCTCCCCTGCAGAGCCCAGCTTCACCCATGCGATGGTGGCATCAGCTCTGCGTGGTCCTGGTCCTGGCTTCTTCTCTCCTAGTGTTTTGGCATGGCTGCAGATCCTGGGGTAGACTCTTCCGGCACAAAGCTGGCTAGGTCCAGTCCTTGACGAACCCTGGTAAGCAGTTAGGATTCTCGAGCCCTCCCAAGGGCTCTCGCACTGCATTGCCCGGAACTTGCCGTCAGGCTTTCCTTCTGGCTGTGCACTAATGTCTGAACTGGCCAACCCCGCCGCAAACCCATACCCGTTAAGGTTATACGATGAGTCCAATCGGTCGCGTCTTCATCATTCTGAATCTGGCTCTGGCAGGAGCCTTTGTCGCTTTCACCGGTCTTTACCTCAAGCGTGCGGATAACTTCCGTGAGAAACACAGCGCTGAAGTGAAGGCTCACGCTGCTGAGTCCGCTGCCTTGACCGGTGAGTTGGCTGAACTGCGTGCCCAGCACAACGATGCTGTGCGCCAGGCCGACAATGCTGACGGCCTGGCCAGGAACCTGAAGACGGAAAAGGAACGTCTCACCAAGGAGAACCAGGATCTGGAAGCCCGCCTGAGCACGGTGCGTGCCAACTACCAGACCATGGAGTCCCACTTGAGCACCCTCAAGGGAAACGTGGCCAAGGCCTACGAATTGGGCAACAGCGCCATGGAGCGAGCCATCGCTGCCGAAGCTGCCAAGGATGAAGCCCTGGCCGCCAAGGAAAAGGCCGATGCCGGTCTGGCCGAATCCAACTTCAGCTGGAAGAACACCGAACAAGCCCTGGGCGAAGCCAAGGGCCAGGTGGCCATTCTGGAGCGCAAGGTGAATGAACGGGATGTCCTGTTGGCTAGCCTCAAGACGACTGCTGGCGGTCTCTTTACCGACATCCAGCCCCTGGTGACTGGCACGGTCAGCGTGGTGGGCAAAGGCTTCATTACCATTGCCGTGGAGAGCGGCGGCGAGAACCTGAAGCCAGGTCACCGCTTTGCCATCTATGACCAGCAAAAGTACAAGGGTGAAGCCACGGTGCGGGACTGGGATTCCACCAAGAGCTATGCCTATGCCAGGATCACCCTGCGTGATGGCGACAACGTGGTCTTCCTCCAAGGCGATCGGGCCTCCACCAACCTGAACACTGGCGGCAGCAAGTAGGAGATCTTCATGGCAGCTCGCAAATCCAAAGTAAAATCCAAGACCACGACCAAGCCGGCCCGTAAGCCAGCGGCCAAGCCCAAGGCGGCAGCCGGTGAAGCCGTTGCCGATTCCGAGGCCAAAGGCCTGGGGATAGAGGATGCCATCGTCCTCACCACCACAGTGCTGATGCTGGGTGCAGTGACCCTTTCCTACATGTTCCTCAACCAGCACTACCCGGCCGCCTGATCAGGCGGAGCCACTGCGGATCCACTGTAGATCCTGAGTGAATCCACTGCGGATCTCATTCAATCCGCTCTTTTATCCCGGCGTCAGACTGCTACCTTAGGGGCTGATTAAGCACCATAGGACTAGCAACGATTGACTTTTGGAGGGGTGAATGCTGCGGCCAGTAGAGTGGATTTTACAGCGGTTTTCTGAGGATCTAGGCATAGACCTGGGGACCGCCAATACTTTGGTCACGATTCGTGACCACGGCATCGTCTTGAACGAACCTTCAGTGGTTGCTGTTCGACGAGGCACCAATCAAGTCTTGCTGGATGGCCAGGCTGTGGGTGCAACTGCCCTGGAATACCTGGGCCGGACGCCACCTGGCTTTCATGCCGTGCGTCCGATGAAGAGCGGCGTCATCGCCGACTTCGAAATCACCGAAAGCATGCTGCGCTACTTCATGGCTCGGGCGCATGGTGGCCGCCGTTTTGTTCGGCCGCAGGTGGTGATTGCTGTGCCCTGGGGGGTGACCAAGGTGGAGAAGCGCACGGTGATCAGCTCAGCGGAGCGCGCCGGTGCACGCCGGGTGTTCCTGGTGGATGAGCCAACTGCCGCCGGTATTGGTGCCAGCCTGCCGGTGCACGAGCCCCATGGTTGCATGGTGGTGGACATCGGTGGTGGTACTTCCGAAGTGGCGGTGATCTCCCTGGCCAATGTGGTGGAAGCCGAATGCCTGCGGGTGGCGGGGGATGAGTTCAACGAAGCCATCACCCAATACATTCGCGCCAAGTACAACTTGTTGGTGGGTGAGATCACGGCGGAGAAGTTGAAGATAGCTTCTGGTTCCGCTGTGCCCCTGGATCCTGAGATTGAAGTGGAAGTGCGCGGTCGGGATTCCCTGACTGGTCTGCCACGCCGCGCCATCATCTCTTCGGCTGATGTGCGGGAAGCTTTGATGGAGCCCATCCGCAAAGTCATTGGCGCCATCAAGTCAGTTCTGGAGCGGACACCGCCGGAATTGGCCGCCGACCTGGTGCAGTCCGGCATCACCCTTTGCGGTGGTGGCAGTCTGTTGCGTGGTCTGCCGGAGCTCATTGAGAAGGAAACCGAGTTACCCACCCGGGTGGCGGAAAAACCACTGGAAGTGGTGGCCCGTGGCACCGGCATCTTCCTGGAGAACCTGGACCTCTACGCCCAGTTCCTGGAGGGCGGCGATGACCTTGCTTAGGTCTTAACCTAAGTGGCACGGCAGCCAGTTTCCCGCAACCGGATTTTTCCCGTGGGCTTCTACGGGCTGTTGCTCTTCGCCCTGTTTGGCGTCACCTTCCCTGAGTTCCTGGCGCGACCCGAGTCCTTCTTGCGCACCGTGGCCTGCTTGCCACTGCGGGCCTACAGCATCTTGTTGGAAGGCGAAGTGCAGGGGACGGTGCATGCCGCCGCCGGTGAAGCCAGCTTGGCACCGGGCCAGCAACAACTGCAGGCCCTGCGCCAACGTTTGCAGCAAGCTGCACCCGCCGCTGGTTCTTGGCATGGGGATTACATTGCGGAATCCTGTGCGGTGCGCCATCGCCACCAGGATGAACTGGCCATGGGGCGGGCCAGCAACCCAAAGCGCTATGACCAGTTGGAGTTGCAGACGCCCTTGGCCGATGCCGCAACTTATGCGGATTTTGTGACCCATGGTCCCTGGCTGCTGGGCTTCTTGCAGGCGGACCCAGCAGAGTCAACAGCGCAACCCATGGTGCATCTCCTGCACTACCAACAAAAGCTGGACAGCAAAGCACCGCTGCGCGGCCAGGGCCGGCCGGTGCCCCGACGCATCCTGGCGGCGGCGGCGGTGGAGAATGGGGAGAAGGAAACTCTGCGCTTCTTGTTGGAGCCTGCGCGCCGGGTGGATGAATGGCCTTTGCGTTGTATTCAGATGGATGATCCCTACCTGGCATCCCTGGTTTTGCGCAGTGGTGCCATGGTGCGAACGGTGGCTCATCCCAATGATCCGCAGGGTCAGCTGCCCGGCGGCTTGCCGGTGGGTAAACTCATGGTCTGGGGTTATCCGGATCTGGGCATTCCGGTGGGCCTGTTTGTGGATACACCGGTGGATCCTCGAGCTGTTTCATCCGTCACCCTGTGGCGTCGGCGCGAAGTTCAGGTAAGCACCGCTGGCATTCCCGCCCTGCTGCAGCCTCTGGCCAAGGGACGTCTGCTCTCCGCCTATCTCATGCACCTGCCGGCGCCCGGTGCTGGTGGTCAGTGTTGGTTGGCCACGGTGCGGCAAGCTGTTGCCCTGCCTGAAGGTGCAGCGCTGGTGGCCCAGGGTCGATTCCTGGGTTTGTTGCAGGAGCCTTGGACGGGTCAAGCCCTGGTGACCCCCTTTGCCAATTCTACCCGGGTGTGGTCGCTGCTTTTGTTGCCTGACGATCCAACAGCTCCAGTGCAGGAAATTGCGGCTCGCCTGCACGGTCCCCGGGATGGGGAGGTGCTGCAATTGCGCATCCTGGGTGGTGGACCGGCCCTTGCAGGCCAACTCTTTGTCGGGGCAATCGGTCCCCATTGTCCGGCGGGTTTCTACCTGGGCAGGGTGCGACCGGAAGAAGAAGACAGTCTTGCCTTGGACTATGCGCCTCTTGCCCAGGATTCTGGCGAGACGCAAGCCGCACCGCAGGTGTTCATAGCCGCGACGGAGGGTCAGCAATGATCGCCTGGATCCTCTGGTTCTTCATGGCTCTGCATCTGTTCTTGCTGACGGGTTGGCTAAGTACCTGGCATCCCATGATGCCTGATTTCGGTTTGGCCTTGAGTTTGTACCTGGCCTTGTTCGCCCGTAGCTCAGCGCTACCGGGCCTGTTGTTCTGCGCCGCCTTGAGTCGTTCCGTGCTCATGGAAGGCAACTTGTCCATGCACATCCTGGTATTGGGCATCCCCATTGCCGTCTTGCTGCCCATGCGCCGCGTGTTCTCTGGTCGTTCCGGTCTCTGGCAGTGCCTGGTGGCCGGCTTTCTGGCCATCAGCCAACCGCGTCTTTCTGCCTGGTTGTTCCAACTGACGGACCAGGGAGTCTTGGGCGAAGGAGTGACAGCCTTGGACATCGTCTTGGCCATGTGCATGTTGCCGCTTGCTGCCTGGGGTCTGCGTTCCTTGCCGCCTTTGAGTCTGTTCCAGGAGAAGTTGCGTTGAGGCCATCGCAACGTCGCCTGAAGGTGCTGCAGCTGGTCTTCGGACTGGGGGTGGCGGTGGTGATTGGGCACCTGGCAGTGGTCATGCTGCTGCAGCATCAGCAGTGGTTGACTCGCAGTTATGGCAACCGTTGGGCCTTCCGGGATGTGCCAGCACGACGTGGTGCCATCGTCGATCGGCAGGGCACGGTGCTGGTGCGGGACCGGGCCACCTCTTCTCTGCAACTCTACTATTGGGAGTTCCGTCGCTACCACCCGGTGGGTTGTGCGGTGCATGGGGCCAACCTGGCGCAGCAGATGCTGGGACTAGAAGCGAACTTTACCTATGCATTAGCCGGTAAGGCATTCGTGCAATGCCTGCACCTGCCCCTGTCGCTCCTGGTGTCGGAAGGTGAAGACAAGCAACTGGCCCAAGACCTGCGCTTCTACCTGAACTCCATGCTGAGCAGTTTGACCAATCGGCGGCGACAACAGGTGCATAAACTGTTGACGCAGGCAACCCAGGAGGATCCGGAGCAGTCCGTGATCCAGGCCTTGGGCTTGGACTTCAACGATGTGTTGCCGGTGTTTGGCGATCGCTTGCAGGAATTACAACAGGTGCGGCAGGCAATGCTGCCTTTGGAAGTGGATCTGTGGCAGGAGTTGCAAAAGGCCTACGCCAACTGGCAGGCCTGGGAAGCCTATCAAGCACTGTCACCGGAAGAGCTGGAGGAGCTGCGCAAGGTACAGCCCTCCATTGTCAAACCGCGCAGTGATCGCCGCCTGCGCCGCTTGCATGCCCAGGTGCCCTATGAGCTGACCTTGTTCCTGGCGGGCATTCGAGAACGGCATCGGGGTTTGATCTTGCATGCATCGGTGCATCGGGATGTGGTCAGCCAGGCAGACGAGAACCTGCGTTGGTCATCTCTACAAGAACTGTTGGGCAAGGTGAGTCCCTACTGGGGGGATACCAGCAAGGAAGAGTCGTCGGAGCACCGGCCGCAGCAACAGGTGGAGGATCTGGCGGAGGACTTGGATCGTCTGGTCTGGGCGGACAGCAGCCTCTCCCGGGACCTGCAGGTGGAAGCTCGGCAACGCATCCACAATGTCCTGCACTGGCACTTCAAGAGTCAGACCCGCTATGGTCGCTCTTGGATCGAGAAGGACATGGATGCGGTCTTGCGCGGTCAGCCAGGATTGCGATGGTTGCATCGCACCCGTCGCAACTCGGAGAAGGGACTCTGGAGTCACCTGGATGTGGCGCCGGGTGTAGACCTGCGTTTGAGCGTTGACCTGCGCCTGCAGTCGGTGTTGGAAAAGAGCATGGACCAGAGCCTGCTGCGCTTTAGCCAAAGGCATCACGCAGCCATTGCGCTGATCGATGTGGAGACCGGCGATGTGCTGGCCCTGGTGAGTCGCAGTGCGGATGATCAGGCGCGCATACCGGTGGCCTTGTCCTGGCCCGGTGCTGGTGACATTGGTTCGGTGGCCAAGCCCTTCATCATGCTGGAGCATCTGCACTGCCTGGAGACGGATCCTGCATACCCAAGCCACCACGGTTTCCTGCCCTGCACCGGCCGCTGGGATAATGAGGGACGCATCCGTCCCGTGCTCACCTGTTCCCATGTCCATGGTTCGGTGGCCAGCGAACCGGTGGCGGCAATCGGTGAATCCTGCAATGTCTTCTTCTATCAGGCGGCACAAGGTCTGGGCCTCTCCGGTCTGCACCGGGCCTACCAACGCGTGGGGCTGCAGCCGGATGTTGAACAGAACTTTCAAAAGCATGTGGATGGCATACCCCTGCGGCAAAAGGCTAGGCACGACGAGCGCTTCTTGCATCGGCGGGCCATTGGTTATGGCGTGCAGACCAACACCCTGTTGCTGGCTCGCGCCTATGCGGGCCTGGCCACCGGTTACCTGCCCACCTTGAGCCTGGTCTGTAGCGAACAACCACGACCGCGGGTTGCCATGGATGTGAAGCCGGAACATCTTCAGCTGGTGCAGGAGGGGCTGCGTTACTGTGTGCAGTCGGGCACCGCTGCCAACGTGGAGTATTTGGATGCCGCTGGCTGTCAGGTGCATGCCAAGACCGGCACGGCTGTGGTGGGGCAGCGGGGGTCGCAGATGAACAATGCCTGGTTGGCTGGCTATCTGGGGCGAGACAAAGCAAAGCTGGCCTTTGCCGCCGTGGTCTATCGGGTGCCCCAGTCCGGTGCCCAGGCAGCCGGTGGTATGCTGGCTGAGTTCTTGCGCAACTTGCTGATGCAACCAGAATTGGTGGAGGCCTACCTGTGAAGCAGCAGGCGTTCATGGTGCTGGCGCGGTTGGATTGGTGGTTGGTGTTGACCATCGCCAGCCTGTCCCTGTTGGGGCTGGTGTTCGTGCATTCCGCCACCCACATGGATGAACGCTTTGCCGGTCAACATCTGCGGCAAACCTTGTTCCTGGCCACCAGTGCCGGCCTGGGTCTACTGCTGGTGTTGATCCACTATGGCAGGGTCATGCGCTCCGCCTGGGTGATCTATGGACTGGCAGTGTTGGCCCTGGCGCTATTGCCAGTCTTTGGCACTACCCTGAATGGTGCCCGGCGTTGGTACAGCTTGCCGGGCTTTTCCATCCAACCCGCTGAGTTTGCCAAGCTGGCGCTGATCATTGCCTTGGCTGCCTACCTGCGCTTCAAGCCGCAATCTTCGGTGTGGAAGGGGCTCTGCGTACCGGTGCTGATCACGGCGGTGCCGGCCATGCTGGTCATGCGGCAGCCGGACCTGGGCAGTTCCCTGGTGTTCTGGCCCATTCTGCTGGCGGTCAGTTACGCCGCCGGCGCTTCCGGTCGCAGCCTCATCTGGTTTGGGGTCCTGTCTCTGCTGGTGATCCTTATGGCCTACTTCTTTTTGCATGACTACCAACGACTACGGGTAGACGTGTGGGCGCAGCACTTTTCCTGGGCCAGCGGCGGCGACGCGGGCAGCAACACAGCTGAGGTGCGGCAGTTGCTGCGGGGGCCGGCCTACCAACCCTGGCAGTCTCTTATTGCCATTGGTTCGGGGGGCTTTGTCGGCGCCGGCCTGAACATGGGGCCGCAGAACCGCTTTGACTTTTTGCCCTACCGCAATGCGGATTACATCTTCTCGGTGGTGGCGGAAGAGACTGGTTTCCTGGGAGCTGTAGGTTTGCTCTTGTTGCAGGCCATGCTGGTGTTCTTGTTGCTGCGCATTGCCCAGCAAACTCGCGAACGCTTTGGCCGTCTGGTGGTGGTGGGGGTGGCGGCCTATTTGGGCGCCCAGTCCCTGATGCATGTGGCGGTGTGTACCTGGTTGGTCCCCGCCACCGGTCTGCCCCTGCCTTTGCTGAGTTACGGCGGCAGTTCCACCATGGTGGCGGTGCTGGCTTTGGCCCTGGCCTTGAATGTGGGGGCGCGAAGGGAACCGGTGATGGCCAGTGATGGCTTTAGTTAGCGGAACCTTGTCCATGGCAGAACCATACGAATCACCGAACAACTCGCCGCAAACCGTTGCGGATTCGCCGCATTGGTACGTGCTGTTCTACCAACTCTCTCGGCCCGCGTGGTATATCGGTGCGGCATTGATCGTGTGTAGCTGGTTCAACATTGTTTCACCAACTGTCGGATGGGTTGGATTCGGGCTTGCCGGCGCTGTGGTGCTAGGTGCAAAGATTTTCCCTTCGCTTGCTGGCGTCAATCCCGAAGATCATGTCCTCCTCGAAGATCGTATCCTGGAATCCAAAGACGCTGCATACGCAAATGCGATGGAACGATTTGCGGCTGGTGCGACACTCGAATACGAGGGCGTTGCCTTCGGCTTCCGCTCTGGCAACATAATCGCTTGTGGGTGCGTTGCGTCGTCAGCGAACATCGACATAGCCGATGCCCGCGAACTCGCAGATCACGCGCAATCTGTCTTTGACACGCTCAATACAGCGTCGCCCGAATTCGCTTCCGCTGTTGTGGGGCATGAGTTTCGCATTTCGATCATGTCTAGTACGGATGCCGACTCCGCCGAAATCTATCGCATCATCGATGGCAACATTGAACCGCGGGGCTAACGGGGCAGCGTGCCTCGGTTCGGGTCTCGCATTCGGCATTCAGTCCTGAAGAGGAATCTGGCGAAACGCAACCTGCAAAAGATTCCTGTACTTGTCCTGGTCTACCCACCCATAGGCTTCAGTTGAAACTCCGTACTCCCAACCGCTTTTTGTAGGGATCAGATATTCTGTCTCACCGAATTGGCCGCCAAGCCATCTTGAAAACAACTCTGCTTCTTCGCGTTGCGGCGGGCTGAGTTTTTCCATTGCCCAATCAAGGGGATCCAACGGGCCTCGGACACTTGACATTTGCTTTTGGAACTCGCCATAGTCGATATTGCCGGCGAGAAATTCGCGAAGAATCGAGCGACATTGCTTCAAAGCGCATTCTTGGCTGTTCATAGCTTGCCTCCCCTCAAGGTCTCAGTGGCTGGGCAGGGAAAGGTAGTGTACTACTCCGAGTGCTCCTGGCACAAAGGTACGCAGGTGAGGATGGGAACCGTGACTGTTAAAGATACCAAGAAGCCGACGCACACAAATGCTGTTGAATATTCAAATGGATCTACCGATGCAAATCGCGGCTGTTGTGTTGGCCTCACTTTTCTTCGGGACCGTTCTGCCAATGATGCTGTTTTTCAGGTTCAGAACGAAAGAAGACTCGGCATTTGTAAATGCAAGCCCAGGATGGGTTATTCCCATCTCCATCATAGGTTGGCTTGGCTTTCTCGTTGCTTACCTGGTCTGTAAATCAGCCAGAGCTCGCAGATAGAAGTCAGGCCACAGGACGATCCTACCTAACTGACCCAATTAACCAGTCTTGGCCAAGGTGCGAGCTGGATTGCCCTCATGTGTCAAGATGGCCGAAGGATTTTCACGCGGTCCACCCGCAGGATGACCAACCCTTGCCAATCGTGTTGGAGAACCAGTGCAATGTCTACGAAGGTGTCCGGGTTCCATGCGGGGCCGCCGAACGCCGTGGCCCATAGTTCATCGGCACCCGAACTCATGCGATCGGCAGGCACAATCCACGCCAGCCCATCCTGGATGACCACCAGGTCCAACGGAACCAGCGAGCTGTCCATGGGCTGCCCATCATCCGACATGATCCCCATGGCTACAGCGAGACCGCTGGCACCGTCGGACCAGCGAACACCGCCGGTAGCATTCGGCATGAAGTCTCGCCAGGCATCTCCTTTCACGGCGAGGTACTCGCGCCCATCCACGATGGCTCGGTCGCCAGCCGAATCTAGCTCGGCTGCGTACAGCAGAAGCGACACCGGCGTCACACCACCGCGCAGCTCTGGCGTAGGGCGGCCGGGGCTCTTGCTGCAGGCTGCGAGCCAAAGGGAAAGCGTTGCCGTCAGTAGCAGATGGTGGAGTCGGAGTTGTCGCATCGGACTACCATCGTACCGGATTGGGCGGTTCGAGGGCTTATTGCTGAGAAAAGATATGGCAGATAATCCTCAGTTCCAGGCTGCCACTCTCCATGGCAGCCTCGTATTGATGTAAGAGCCGTGGTTGGGTGGTCACCTTTCACCTTGCATCCCTGAGTCGGGCAAGCATATTAAGGACCCTCGGTGCTGAGCAATTATATGAAGAACGATATGTCCAAACGAATCTATCTGGCCGGCCTGGCCGCCCTGTTGCTGATCAATATTACAGTTGCTCAGGAGTCAAAAGAAAGTAAGCCTGAAGGCTATCAGTTCACCATGGTGAAACAGGTTCCAGGCACCGCGGTTGGCAACCAACAACGGGCCGGGACCTGTTGGAGCTATTCCTCGGTTGGCATGCTTGAGGCAGAGATGCTGCGCATCGGCAAAGGATATGCAAACCTGTCGGAGATGTTTGTGGTGCGCATGAGCTACGAAGAGAAGGCCAAGAACTATGTACGCATGCACGGCACCAGTAACTTCAGCGCCGGCGGTGCAGTCAACGACGCCTTCAATGTTCTCAAGAAGCACGGAGCAGTACCAGAAAACATTTACACCGGGCTGGAATATGGCACCAAGGTTCACACTCACTCCGAATTGGATGAAGTGCTGAAGGTTTACCTGGATGGTGTCATCAAGAACAAAAACAAGAAGCTGTCCACCGCATGGTTTGCAGGCTATCAAGGAATCTTGGATGCTTATCTTGGGCCCATTCCAAAATCGTTTGAATGGAAAGGGAAAGAATATACGCCGCGAACTTTTGCCGATGAGGTCGTCGGTCTCAATGCCGACGACTACGTATTCTTCACCTCCTATACCCATCACCCCTTTTATCAGCCCTTTGTTCTGGAGGTGCCCGATAACTGGACATGGAGCCTTTACTGGAATGTGCCCATGACGGACATGATGGAGATGCTCGAGACTTCCGTTCAGTCAGGATATCCCGTGGTCTGGGCAAGCGATGTGAGTGAGAAGGGCTTCTCCTCAAAGAATGGCGTGGCCATTGTCCCCAAGGATGACATTGAAGAAATGGCTGGCTCGGAAAGGCTGAAGTGGGAGAGCAGGAGCAAGAAGGATCGTGACAAGCTTCTCTACAGCTTTACCAAGCCCATGCCTGAGAAGGAGATCAGCCAGGAGATGCGGCAGGAGGCTTTCGATGCCTATCAGACCACCGATGATCATGGGATGGTCTTGATGGGATTGGCCAAAGACCAGAATGGCAGCAAGTACTACTACGTGAAGAACTCATGGGGATCTGACTACAACGACTACAAAGGCTATTTCTATGCCTCTGAAGCCTTTGTGAAGTTCAAGACCATGAGCTGGGGAGCGCACAAGGATGTCATCTCACCAGAGTTGAAGTCGAAGTTGGGCCTGGACTAGGGATTGGGGTCCCGGTGAGCAAGGACTACAAAAAGCACTTCATTCTGGTTCAGCGGGGGCTGGCCTGGCACGAGAAACGCCAGTATGGGAAGGCTCTACCCTTCTTCGAGAGTGCCTTGGTGCTGTGCACGGATTGTCCGAACGCGAAGTACAACTTGGCGAATACTCTGCATATGCTCAACAGGAACGAGGAGGCTCGCAGCATCCTTCTTGATCTGGTGAAGACATCCGAGTCGGTCCTGCGGTCCATGTGCCCCGATGCGGCTGAGTCGCCACGATCGTTGTGCCTGGACGCATTCCATCTTTTGTTCCTCACGACCCTCTACGCCACTGATTCGTGGTCGAAGGCCTTGCCCTATCTCCGCGAGCACCTGCGGCGGCGTACGCGGGGATTGAATTCGATCTGGTCGAAAGCTGCGCTCATCCGCGACGCTGAAGAGCTTCGGGAGGAGTTCGCTCCGCGGGCGAAGTCGGTCCTGGACTGGGCAGTGTAGAACTTTGTCCGGCGCGAATTCGTCCAGCGCTGGAAACCTCAGCGCGGGGGGGATGTCTCATAAATGCCGCCGGCAGCGGGCTGCAAGGTGATCTTCCACCGATCCCCATCCTTGCTAAACACAGCCTCTTGCCCCCAGAGTGTTTTAGGTTTTGCCTGCAAACCCTCGATGGTCAGCACCGCTTCCACTTCTGTCAGGCTTGGGTTGATGGCGATGATCAGTTTCTGCTCGCCCTTGTGCCTCTCATAAACCAAAGGCATGGCTCCGGCCTTGGCGTAGAGAATCTTCCATCCGGCATCCGCATCCAGGGCTGGTTCGCTTCGCTTGAGAGCAATCAAACGCCGAGTCTGGTTCAGCAGTGAATTGGGATCCTCTTCCTGGGCTGCTACCGTAGGTCGGTTCCCTTCCAGATTGATCGGCAGGTAAAGCTTCTCCGCCGGCGCCGCGGAAAAACCGGCATTGGCTTTTCCGTCATCCCACTGCATGGGCGTGCGCACGTTGGAGCGATCGTAACTCCCTTCCTTGGTTGGTAACCCATCAACCGACTGCAGTCCGATCTCGTCGCCGTAGTACAAGAATGGCACCCCGGGCATGGTCATGGTGAAGAGGAATACCTGCAGCACCTCATCCTTGCTGCGCCCATAGCTGATCCTGGGATGCAGGTCGTGGTTGCCCTCGACGATGCTCAGATAGCCACGCCCATCCACTTCGTCATAGTGCTTGCTAAACTCGTCCAGGAACTCCAGGACGTTGCCGTGCCCGCGGCCGTCGAAGACGCTGAAGCCGTACGGGTCCACCCCGTCCATGGTGCCGCCCTCGTTGGTGAAGCTCTTGCGGAACAGGCTGTTGTAGGCCGGCATGTTCCAGGGCAGGGTGAAGTCGATATCAAAGCCAGCCTTGCCGATGCTGATGGACGGTCTGCCGCCTTCGCCGATGAGGACGCGATCTGGATAATCCTTGTCCACCATGGCCCGGACTTCCTGCCAGATTTCGGCGGTGTAGTCGCCGTTGTCGTCGCCCTTCACCAGCGACAGGGCCATGTCCGCCCGGAAACCATCCGCCCCCAAATCGAACCAGAACTTCATCACCTTGCGCATCTCCGCCCGCACGGCCATGGGCCCGGGATCGTGGGGGGCCTGCTGCCAGGGCAGCTTGGGGTCGGGGATGGCGAAGCCGTAGTTCAGCGCCGGCTGCGACACGAAGAAGTTGGGCAGGTAGCCGCCGAAGCGGGGATACAGTCCGCGAATGACGTCGTACCGATCCTCCCACACGTTGTCGGTCCAGATGTACCAATCACTGTGCGCATTCTTCTCAGCCTTGGCCGACTCCACAAACCATGGGTTCTCCCAGGAGCTGTGCCCCGCCACCAGGTCGAAGATCACCCTGATCTGCCGTTGATGCGCTTCGTCACAAAGTCGTTTGAAGTCAGCGTTGGTCCCGTACCGGGGCGCGACCTTGTAGTAGTCCGCCACGTCGTAACCAGCGTCATTGAAGGGCGACACAAAGAACGGGTTCAGCCATATGGCGGTCACCCCCAGGGACTGGATGTAGTCCAGCTTGGCAATCACGCCGGGCAGATCGCCAATGCCGTCGGCGTTGGTGTCGTGGTAGCTCTGCGGGTAGATCTGGTAGACGACGGCCTTCTTCAGCCAGTCTGGCGGCGCCTTCCTGCTTTGCGCAGTTTGCTTCATTTCCTGCGCCGGCAAAGTCCCAAGGAGAATGAGAGAACACAAGGCACACAGGGCAGAGGTGTATTTCATGGCATTCGCGAAGTTCTGGGCAGCCAAGGTTGGTAGGGGTGAAGGTAGGGAGGTGGCTCGGCAGGGGCAAGAATTTCCACTCGGCATCCGCGGTACGTGCCAAGGAGACGAGTTCTAGTTCGTGATTCGAAGACTGGAAATGGCTGCCTATTGGGCAGGGCTGCGTTGCGCGCTTGGTCTTAGCCGGAATTCGTGCCACCAGACGAGGGCAATGAAAAGTGTGGCGAACAGCGCGTTGAATCGTCCCCAGAGCAGGAGTTCGTTGGCGACGATGAATTCAATCACATTCATGGTAGCTACGAGCAGCATCTGCAGGATTGCCGCCCATCGCGGGCGGATGCCACTCCAGATCCAGAGAGCGAGCCCCACCTCAGCGAGGCCGATGCCACGGGTGATCAACATGGATTGCTCGTCGCCAAGGATCTTCGCCACGATTTCGTGATGACGAGGGACAAGCATCAACACCTTGCAAACCAGGCCGTTGACCAACCAGACGGAGCCGATGCAGATTCTCAGGGTGAGATAGAGGGGGGATTTCAAGAGCAGGGGGGCGTGGGTTCTCCTGCCCAATCATGCCAAAGAACCCTCTCCTTACTACCTAGGCATAGCAAAAGGTTGTGCCAATCTAGCTGGGGTTGAGGGGGTGTGGAAGGAATGGTTGAATGTGGGGATGCCGGGTTATGGCGACTCGGCAGCAGGCAGTAATATTTAGGTTGGAGAACCTGTCCGCATGATCTTCTTCTGGATGCTCGTCCCGTTTGTACTCGGCACGCTGTTGCTGTATCCCTTCGTATCGGCGAGGTCGAAGTGGGCATGGACGTCGTTCGCAACTCTGACCGTCGCTGGAATGCCCTTGCTCGGCTGTGTGCCGGAGTATTTTGGTCTTCTCCTCTGCCTGGTATGCGTCTACCCGATGGTGGCTGTTCTTGCGGTGCGCGCGAATCATGCCGCCGACTCAACGTCGCCGTGGGGCTTGGGTGTTCTCTTCGCCACCGGTGTCGGGTTGGTGCTGTTCTGGCTCGGCTTGATCCTGCACTTGGAGTCGGCCCCCCTTTGGGGCGAGGCTCATGCCGCGTGGCTGGCGGATAAAGGCGGCGGATCCCATGCCAGCTTTTCCGTGCGCGAGGCCGCCGGTTTTCCTTTCCAGAATGTCCTGGGAGCCGCGGACAGCGGTGGTGCCCCGGAGTACTGGCCGCCGGATCATGACTGGTCGTGGTTGGTTGCCAACTGGAGCATCCTTACGGCGGGGTCGTTTCTGCTGTTGCCTTTTGTGCTTCGAAGGAAATTACTCCCACAACTGACGCTGGGGGTCGTGATGTTGGCGGCGCTGATGAATCTGTTCGGCGCCTACCGGGTCCTGTCCATGCTGGATTGATACCTAGTGGTATGACGCAGAATTAGTAGGCCTTTATATTAAGCCTCCCTACGCTTGCGGTGCGTAGGTATCGTTGGAGGCAAGACGATGCGCGTTGCAGTAGAGATTCAACTTACCAAGAGCGAGCGAAGCACCCTGACGAATTGGTCACGCAGTCGGAGAATTTCGGTGAGGCAAGCTCAGCGAGCCCGAATGATCCTTCTTGCCGCTGATGGCTACTCGAATGCGGATATAGCTGAGGAGATGAGGGTCAAGCGACACACTGTGGGGCGTTGGCGAAACCGCTTCAGCGAGCATCGCCTCACTGGTATAGAGAAGGACCTTCCTCGGGGAGGTCGTCCCCGTGCGAACGAGGAAGTTGAGAGTGAGATCATCCGCATGACTACGCAAGAGATCCCCGCGAACGCGACACACTGGAGCACGCGACTCCTTGCAGAGGAGATGGGAATCACGCAGTCGATGGTCCACCGCACATGGAAGGCCAACGGTCTGAAACCTCACTTGGTGAAGACGTTCAAGGTCAGCAACGATTCTCGGTTCGAAGAGAAGCTGCGCGATGTGGTAGGTCTCTACCTGAATCCACCCGAGAATGCACTCGTCTTTAGCGCGGACGAAAAGACGTCAATTCAGGCTCTCGATCGGACCCAGAAGAGCCTTCCACTGGTCAAGGGTCGATGCGGCACGATGACTCATGACTACAAGAGGAACGGAACAACCACCTTGTTCGCCGCGATCGAGTTGGGTCACGGCGAAGTGATCGCAACCTGCATGAAGCGACATCGACATCAGGAGTGGATCAAGTTCCTGAGAATGATCGACGAGCAAACTCCAGCTGAACTCGATCTGCACGTCATCGCCGACAACTACGCCACACACAAGCATGAGAAGGTTAAGCGGTGGCTGAAGCGCCATCCGCGATTCCACATGCACTTCATCCCGACAAGCAGCTCGTGGCTCAATATCGTGGAGGGGTTTTTCCGCAATCTTGATCAAAAACGCCTGAAGCGCGACGCGTTTCGCAGCGTCCCTCAACTCAAGAAAGCAATCATGGACTACATCGATAACCACAACGACGATCCGAAGCCGATTGTTTGGACCAAGGCCGCCGACGAGATCCTCGAAAAAGTCGGTCGCGCACGCGCTGCACTGAAAATGCCCCAACAGAGCGCATCACACCACTAGCGACCCTCCGCAAGACCATTCTCTGCCCAGGACTTCTGCGCAGGCCGGTCCTTGCCGGTAAGTTTCAAGATGTCCTTCAGGATGGGCTCGCTGGTCTTGAAGTCGGGAGAGATGGCATGCAGGTATGCTAACTCCGCGGCCAGGCGATGTGGTTCTCTGATCAGTCGGACGGTTGCCTTTCGAGCAACCGATTCAACAGCGCGCTTATAGGTTGACGTTCAAGGACTTGGGCTTCGAAAAGCTGCAGGCAGACTGGGTCGCGGCGATGAAATCCTGGTAGCGATAATATGGGCATTTGCTTGCGATGATGTCGCGCAAATGCCCCCATTCTTCTTTGTAGGGGAACTATCCACTTGCCCCACTGCGGGAGGCAATCTAAATTCACCGCCCCACCAGCAGCTTTACCTCTTACTGGAGTCGACCCATGCCTTCGCCCTCGTTGCCCTGGCTGTTTGTTAGCATGCTTGTCTTGGGCGCAAGCCCAGTAAATCCGCCATTAGAGCATCCGCCGGTCCTGCCAGCCACACTGGCGCAAACCGTTCTGATTAGCACTGGGGCTCAGTGGCGCTACTTGGACAATGGCTCGGATCAGGGCACCGCCTGGCAAGCCACAGGATTTGACGACTCGAGCTGGGCCGCAGGTGCAGCAGAGTTGGGCTACGGCGATGGCGGTGAAGCCACTGTGGTCAGCTTTGGCCCCAGCTCCGCAAACAAGTTCATCACAACTTACTTCCGTCATTCCTTTCAGGTTGCAAGTACCACTGGTCTGACGATCGGTAGCCTCAGACTCCTTAGGGATGATGGTGCAGTGGTCTATCTGAACGGCCAAGAACTTCTGCGCAGCAACATGCCAGTTGGAGCCATCAACTACCAAACACAGGCGATGAGCGCCGTATCTGGGGGGGGTGAAACAACATTCTCCGATTTCAGCATTGACCCGGCACTGCTGCAAGTTGGCAACAACGTCATTGCGGTGGAGCTGCACCAATTTAGGCCGAATAGCTCGGACATTTCATTGGATCTGGAGCTGACTGTCTCCGACGACCCCGTATCCATGGTGCGTGGTCCCTATCTGCAACAAGGGACAACGAGTGGTATGACGGTTTGTTGGCGAACAAATGGCGGGAGCGATGCTTTGGTCAAGTATGGCACCGATCCCAACCAGTTGAATCAACAAGTGGCTTCCGCAAACATACAGTTTGACCACAAGATCACCCTGCCAAACCTGCAAGCCGACACCCGTTACTACTACTCGGTGGGATCATCAAGCCAGACCTTTGCTGGACCTGACTTGCAACATACCTTTCGAACCTCTCCACTCAATAGTGCGACAACATCGACTCGAATTTGGGTTATAGGGGATTCGGGAACTGCCAACACCGTTGCGCAATCGGTGCGGGATGCCTATCTGAATTTTACTGGGGAGGTGGAAACGGATGTCTGGCTGATGCTGGGCGACAATGCTTACAACTCAGGAACGGACACCGAATATCAGGCTGCGGTCTTCGACATGTACCCCACCCTGTTACGGCAAACTCCTGTGTGCTCGACCTTCGGCAACCACGACTCCTTCAGTGCCAACGGAGTTTCCCAAACCGGAACCTACTTCGACATCTTCAAATTCCCCAGTCAAGCTGAAGCTGGAGGTTTGGCCAGTGGCACTGAGGCCTACTACGCCTTTGACTACGGAGACATCCATTTCATCTGCCTGGATTCCATGCACAATGACCGGCAGGTGGGAGGTGCCATGTATCAATGGTTACAGGCGGATCTGGCAAACACCACCGCCGATTGGGTAATAGCTTTTTGGCACCACCCGCCCTACACCAAAGGCTCCCACGACTCGGACAATCCCGCCGACAGCGCCGGCCGCATGCAAGACATGCGGCAGAGATTCTTACCGGTTTTGGAAGCCGGGGGTGTTGATCTGGTTCTCAGTGGGCATAGCCACAGCTATGAGCGCTCCTATTTGTTGGATGGGCACTATGGATTGTCCAACACCTTGACTCCGGCCATGATCTTGGATGCGGGAGATGGTGGAAGCAGCAGTGATGGCGCCTACATCAAGGCCAGCCCCGGCCAAGCCGCACACGAGGGGGCGGTTTATGCAGTGGCCGGTTCATCCGGGAAGGCGACCCCCGCACCCCTGAATCACCCGGCCATGGTTGTGTCTTTGTTGCAGTGGGGATCCATGGTCATAGACATCCAAGGCAACCGACTGGATGGACTCTTCCTTAATAACTTGGGTACGGCTTTGGACGAGTTCACCATCTTGAAGAACTTTGAACCAGCCCTGAAGCGGGATGTCCACGGTGTATCTGTGACCACCGGCGGCACCCAGAACCTGAGCCTGAATGCGGGCGTGGCCCATGGCCTGAGAAAGTATTGGATATTCGACAACGATGCAGTCAGTGGCACTGCTCCAGGGGTGACTATGGCGCCTGGAGTTAACATTCCCCTCAATCCAGACGTTTTTACCGACTTTGTCATTAGTCAGACGCATTTGGGGGGAGGTGTCCCCACGTTTGTAGGTTGGAAAGGTAGCCTGGATATTGGTGGCAAAGCTCAAGCAGCAATTTTGGTGTCCATCATCAACGACCCTGCGGTGGTGGGCGTGTCCATCTTTCACTCTTACTTGGTCTACGACGATCTGAATAACTACTACTTTACCAGCAACCCCGTGCGCTTACGGCTATTGCCATAAGCAAAGCGTCTGGCACACGGATCACTGTTCTCAACCGCACGGGGGGGCATACTGAGGGCTCTGGCGTGTTGACTGCGATTTCATTTTGTCTTGGTCAAAGCCGTACGCGCCGCCAGGTGACCGGGCATGCCAGTAATCCCGCCGCCGGGATGGTTGCCGCTGCCGCCCAGGAACAGGCCGCCAATGGGTGTGCGGTACTGGGCTAGTTGCAGGGATGGACGCAGGAACAGCAGTTGGTCCAGGGCATGCTCGCCATGGTAGAGATGACCGCCGGGTAGGGCGTACTGCTTCTCCAGGTCCGTGGGGGTGAGCAGTTCCTGGTCGACAATGCCATCCTGGATGCCGGGCAAATGTTGCGTGAGTCGTTGGATCGCAGATTTGCTGAGTGCTTCGCGGGCTTCATCCGTCCAGCCTTCAGTCAGGTCATAGGGGGCCCCCGTGATCCACGCCGTCAGCACATGACCGCCCTGTGGCGCCAGGCTTGGGTTGAGCAGGCTGGGAATGCGCACTTCGATGTACGGGCTCTCTGCACAGCGCCGGTACTTCACCGCGTCAAAAACCCGCTCCAGATCATCCAGGTTGTCCCCGGCCAAACGCAGCTGTGGTACGGACTGCTCCAATTTTGCGCCAAGCTCCACCGATCCCTCAACCGCCAAGTGCAGGATCGCCGTGCTGCCCCGGCAGCGGAAGGAGCGCAGGTCCTGTTCCGTAGTGGCATCCAAGAAGCGCGGGCCCACCAAGCCAAGCAAGGCCTGCTTAGGATCGCAAGATGCCAACACCGTCTTGGCTTCAATGCTTTCGCCGCCGGCCAGTTGCACGCCGCGCACCTGCCCTTCGCCAACCATGATGCGCTCCACTTTGGCACTGCGGCGGATCTCGATGCCCGCTGCCAGACATGCCGACAACAGTGCCTGAGTCAGTCCCGCTGGTCCGCCGACAATGGACCTGTCACTGCTACACCGTTGCATCAGCAAGTGGCCCGCAGTACCTGCCGCCCAGGGTCCGGTGAAGGAGGCCAGTACCGCAGGAGCGGCCAGGGCCGCACAGAGCAGTTGGTTTTCGAAGCGCTCCTGCAGCCAGTCCGCCGCACACATGGGCAGCACCCGCAGCAACTCCGTCATGCTCTGCTTGCCCAGGCGACGCATCTCCAAACCAGTCTTGCCCAGGTTCCAGTACTCCGAAGCCCGCCGGGGATCAAGGGGCGGCGGTGCTGCATCCAGCTGCCGCCTTAGCACCTTGCCAACCTTGCTGATGAATTCCTTCCACTGCCCATAAGCCTCGGCGCCGCCAAGGGAGAGGTCTGCCAGTCGTTCATCCAGGAGCAGACCGCTGCCCTGGCTGTTGCCCACAAACAGTCCTGGTTCCCGCTCCACAAAGCGCAGGCCGTGTGCGGCCAGGCCAAGTTTCTGCGCCAGTTCGGGCCGGAAGGTGGCAGTATCCGGCAGCAAGCCGGTGTGTTGGTAGCCGGGGTGGAATTCGCGGCCGGCACAAAGGCCGCCAACTTGCTCCTTGCCTTCCAGTACCAGCACCCGGCGCTTGGACTGGGCCAGGGTGAGGGCGGCACATAGACCGTTGTGGCCCGCACCAATCACTAGCGCGTCGAAGGGTGCAGCCATGTCTTAGCTCTTGCCTCCCAATTTTCTTCCAGCCAAGAGTGCCTTGGCACAGAGCGCGCCGGGGGAGCCCATGATGCCGCCGCCGGGGTGGGTTCCCGAAGCGCACATCCACAGCCTGTCCACCGGCGTCTTGTAGCGGGCCCAACCGGCGGCGGGGCGCAGGAAGGCCAGTTGCTCCAGGCTGAGTTCGCCGTGAAAGATATTGCCCTCGGTGAGGCCGTAGATTTGTTCCATGTCCCAGGGCGTGAGCACGTGGCGATGCAGGATCAGGTCCTTTAGATTGGGAATGTATTCGGACAGCGTGTTGATCACCGTGTCGCCGAATTCTTCCCGGCGCTGCGGCCAGGTGTTGGCGCCTTCTTTTAGCTTGTAAGGAGCGTACTGCACGAAGATGGACATGACGTGCTTGCCCGGCGGCGCCACGCTGGGGTCACTGAGCGAGGGGATGACCACATCCATGAAGGGCTGCTGGGAGAAGTTGCCATACTTGGCGTCGTCGTAGGCCCGCTCCAGGTAGTCGATGCTGGGGGCGATGGTGATGTCGCCGTGCAGGTGACGGCCATGGCCTGGCAGGCAGGCGAACTCCGGCAGGCCATCCAGGGCCAGGTTCACCTTGCCTGAACTGCCCCGCATCTTGAAGCGCTTGATCTGGGTGACGAAGTCCGCATCCAGTTCATCTTCGCCGATGAATTTTAGAAAGGTGCGGTGTGGGTCGACGGCGGAAACTATCACCTTGGCGCTGATCTCATCGCCATTCTCCAGCACCACTCCCTTGGCTTGTCCATTGCGGGAGATGATCTTTTCCACGCCAGCCGCCAGGCGGATTTCCGCGCCAAAGCCGCGGGCGGCACTGGCGATGGCCTCGGCAACCTGGCCTGTTCCACCTTTGGGAATGCCCCAGGCCCGGAAGGAGCCGTCGATCTCGCCCATGTAGTGGTGCAGCAGCACATAGGCGGTGCCCGGCGAGCGCACGCCCAGGAAGGTGCCGATGATGCCGCTCACCGACATGGGGGCGATGAGTTGTTCGCATTCGAACCACTCGGACAACAGGTCCACCGCAGACATGGTGAGCATCTTGTAGTTGGCTGCCAACCAGTCTTCGCCCTTCTGACCCATGTGGCGGCCCAGCTTGAGCATGCGAAACAACTCCGCCGGATTCAGACTGCTAGGATCAGGAGCAGGTTGGTCGATGACCGGTTTGACCATGCGTCCCAGTTCACCCATGGTCATGCCAAACTGGCTGTAGACCTCGGCGTCGCGCTTGGAGAACTTCTGGATGGCCCGGCGGGTGCGTTCAGGGTCACCGTCCCGCAGCAGGTAGCGTCCGTCGGGGAAGGGGGTGAAGGTTTCTTCCAGGGGCAAGATCTGGTAGCCGTGCTTGGTCAGCTCCAGGTCGCGGATGATCCAGGGGCGCAGCAGGCTTACCACGTAGGAGCAGGCGGAGTACTTGAAGCCGGGGTAGTGTTCTTCGGTGCTGGTGGCGCCGCCCACCTGATCACGCCGTTCCAACACGCAGACCTTGCGCCCGGCCTTGGCCAGGTATGCAGCACAGGTCAAGCCATTGTGGCCGGCACCAATGACAATGGCGTCATAGTTGGCACTGCTCATGGCTGGATCTTTCTTTCAGGGTTGAAGAAGGGGGTGGGAACGACAGTGGCGTTGACTTGTCGGCGTTCGAACTCAACTGTGTGTTCGATGCCCAATTGGTAACCCTTGGTGGCGTGGGCGGTGCGCACGCTGGCGAGCGCAATGCCCTTCTTCAGGATGGGCGACCAGGTGTGGCTGGTGGCCTGGCCCACCTGGCGTTGGCCGCTGAACACGGGCAGGGGATTGCGTTGTGCCATGGCGGGCAGGCTGGGTGGCAGACCGTAGCTTTCGTACAGCGCCTCCAGTTCTTCCCAGGAGAGTTCCAGGCCAACCATTTTCCATGCGCCTTTGGCCTTCTCGCGGCGCAGGGCCGCCTGTCCGACGAAGGGTTCCCGCTCAAGCTGCACGGTCCATCCCAGGCCCAGTTCATAGGGGCTGGATTTGCGCGACTCGGTGACCACCTTGGGGGCGCTGAAGTAGTCCACGCCCAGCATGATGAAGCCAGCCTCGATGCGGGTCATGTCCAGGGCGTCCAGGCCGGCGGGGCGGATGCCCCAACCCTGTCCGGCTGCCATGATGGCGTCCCAGACCGCCAGCGCCTGCTCCCGTGGGCACCAGATCTCATAGCCCAGGTCGCCGGTGTAGCCGGTGCGGGTGATCCAGACCTGGACGCCGTCCAGCTTGCACTGGGTGATGCTGAAGAACTCCAGTTGGTTCACGCCGTCCGTGCAGGCTTGCAGGATGTTGCGGGAAGTGGGGCCCTGTAAGGCCAGGGCAGCAAGTTCGGCGGAGCAGTCTTCGATCTCCACGTTCAGTGACTGGCCCAGCTGATGCAGCCAGTGGTAGCTGGGCTCAGCGGCGGTGACCAGGTAGGCGTTTTCGTCCAGCCGGGTCACCGTGCCATCGTCTATTACCTTGCCCTTGTCATCACACCAACAGCAGTAGCTGACGCGGCCAACGGCTAGCTGGGCGATGTCCCGCGCCATCATTCGGCAGAGCAGGACCTGGGCATCCGGGCCGTGCACCTGGTATTTGAAGAGTGGGCTGATGTCCAGCAGGCCGGCGGCTTCGCGGAAGGCGAAGTATTCCTTCTCGTGGCTATGGCCGTAGGAGCAGACCGCGTGGTAGCCGGCCCAATCCTTCCAGCGGTAGCTTTCGCAGAGTGCCTGGGTCCGGGGATGGAAGGGGGAGGGGATGGGCATGTTGGGGCGAGAGAAGTTGCTATGGGGATCTTAGTTTGGCAGCGGCCCACTTGCCAATCTCTTGCTGGACCTGAGTGGCGAGTTTTCCTGCCGGCTAACGCCGTTTATACAGAATGTATTTCTCACCCTGGTCGACAAAGCGCCAGTCCGGGCTATTACCCAGCCACTTCAGGTGAGCTTTCCTTTGCATCCTTAATTCCAATAGGACCATGTTGATGTTGGGGTACTTCTCCAGGTAGTGGGTCATGGACGGCGCATGGTTGAGAGCTTGCCAGTACTCGTTCCACAGCTTTTCACCGTAGATGTCGATGCGGGAATCCATGATGGGGCGAACCTGGGGATGCAAATCATGAATGATGTAGGCACCAGCGGAGTATTCGTTGAAGACCCCCCCCTGCCATCCCAGGCTCTTGATGATCTCCATGGCCTGGGCAGGTTTCTTGCCGGCGAAGCCAAAGCCTAGAGGTTTGTAGGATGTTTGATTTGTGATATCCGTGGCATAGCCCCACTTGATGATCCATACCAGCAAGAGAGTGGCGATGCCCAGGTTGAGCCAGGGCAAAGCCTGCAGCCTGCGGGGAGGCTTTTTGCTTTCGGCCAAAGCCTTGAGGCCGCGCACTGCACCGGCATAGCCAAGGATGACCAGGTAGGGGGTGAAGCGGTTGGCCTTGATGGAGAAGTAGACTCCCACACAAAGCATGGCCAGATCCAGCAGCGAGATCTTGGTCAAGCGCAACAGGGCCGTCAGCAGCAGGATGGCCAGGGCAGCCATGAAACAAAGCGCCCAGAGATGAAAGTAGCCTTGCCCTGGTTCGCTCATCAGCTGGAAGGTGGGTATCCATTCTCCAATGATTGTCTTGATGAAGTCATGGCCGCCGGCGAAGTCCATGGAGAACAGCCAGATGTGGTAGCCGTAGGGGTTGATAAGGGTGGCCAGGATGCAGGTGATGCCGACCATTGCCAGGCTTCGTACTTGCGCTCGATTGTAGCGTTTGCCTACTTCTTCTGTTCGGTGCAGGCTCGGGAAGAGCCACATGGCGGCGGTGACCAGGGTCCACAAGCCCAATATGGCAATGCCGAACAAGTAGGCACCGTGCAGGTTCACCCAGAGGGCAAAAATGGGGGGCAGCAGCCAGAGAGTCTTGGCCTTGCGATGCACTCGCCATCGTTCCAACAGGAACATCAGCAGGCAGAGCAATACCAGGGTGAACAGATGCGGGCGCACCAGCACTCGCATGTTGATCACCAGGATACTGAGGGCCAGCAGGGGCAGGGTCCAAGTAAGGTGACGTGCTGTTTTAGCCAGACCAAGGTAGAGCAGCCAAAAGCAGCTGCAGATGGCGCTGGCACGGAACATGGTGATGAGCCAGTCGAATTGACCCAGCAGGTGGAAGATGACTCCCGACAGCCACTCGTGGTAGATGAAGGGGCGGCCATGGGCCAGGGCTGAATAGCTGTCGGTGCGAGGGAAGTGGCCAGTTGCCAGGATGTCACCGCCCATGCGCATGTGGTACCACATGTCGTTGGTGGTTGTGGGAGTGATGCCCAGCAGGAAGGCCCAGGCTGCCAAGGCCAGCAAGGCCAGGGTGCCCCATGGACTGCGTGTTTGTTCCAGCTCTGTGGCGGTAGGGTTCATGTTCTTGGGCGCTGCTTTCGCCAACCGAGCCAACAAAGCCAACAAAGGTAGAGAAACACCAGGCCTGCCAAGGCAGAGATGCTGAGGGCCCAGGGCCAATGCAGGGGGCGGAAGCGCAGGATGAGTTCCTGCTTTCCTGCGGGAATGGATGCCCCCATGAGGGCCAGGTTGGTTTGGTAGAGGGGCAGGTCTTCGCCATTCAAGCTGGCGCTCCAGCCCGGATGCCAGACTTCACTGATGACCAGGAAGCCTGGCTCTGGGTTTTGCGTCTGCAAGCGCAGGTGACCGCCCCATGCCTCTTTGATTTGCACCGGTGGGGGAGTGAAGTTTGGCTTGGGCTTTGGCAGGTCGGGGAGTTGTTGACCGTCCTTGCGCAAGACAATGCTCATCTGGTGCAGGTTGTTGGCTTGCACAGCCTGCAGCATTTCCTCCTGGCTTGCGGTGGCGAGCAATTGCTCAGCCCAATAGGCCCGCGGCATGGCCAGGCGATTCTGGTAGATGTGCATGTCCTGGGGGAGCAGGCCATGGTAGAGGGTGAACATGGGCTGCTGCCGCAGGGTCTTGGTAGCAGTGAATTGCTTGGGGAGATTCTTAGGTGCTTGGTTCGCCACCAAATACTCCACGTTCAAGGAATCCAACAGGTCGGTCCGCGTCACGCTCGTGATGTCCTGCCAGACCCTGGCCCGCGCCGGGCCCATTTTTCCCCACTGCAGTAGATCGCAGTAGTCCGAGTAGTGCCGGTAGTTGAAGGAGTCGAAGCCAGTGATGAGTTGCAGGTCCGCGGATGCTGCCCAGCCGTAGTTGAGGGACAGGCGTGACAGGGGAGCGATGCGAAACACGGCGTCCGGGTCTTTGCTGAAGTCTTGCCTGCTGAAGCTGGGCAACACCTTGGCATGGGGTTGCATCTGCAAGTAGCGCCAGGCATAGGTGGTTCCTTCTCCCGCGGCAATCAGGATGACCAGGCAGGCCAGGCCCCGGCTGATCAGCGCTGAGTTCCATTTATTCCGCAAGCGAGGTAGCAACTCGTTCAGGCCTACCCCTGCCAGGGCAGTGGCAAAGAAAGCTGCCAGGAACATGAAGCGTCCAGGCAGTCGGAAGACATGGAAGCCTGGTACCAGTTCATAGCACAGTTTGACCAATGGCGTGTCCATGCTGAGGAGCAGAGCAAACAGCAGGGACAGGGAAAGAAACAGGGTGTGTGGTTTCCGCCTACCTAGAATCATGCCCAGCAGAGCAAGGGGCAGGGTAAGCAGGCCCAGGTAGGTTTGATCTTCCCACAATTCTGCCCCGGGATAGCTGTTGTCCAAGGGAGTTCCCAAGGCTTCCGGATGCAACAGGGTCAGAAAGTGTTTGGCGCTTAGGGCGTGGTTGCCCAGGAAGAATTCATAGGAGGCCTGGCCGCGGGACACCATGGAGGTCTCTGCCGCCAAGGGCAGTAAGAGGTAGGCGGTAAGGGCCAGGGCCAGCAAGCTGCCCACTGCCAATACGCCAAGGCTTTTGCCAAATTCTGGCAGCTTGCCGCTGCGCCACCCGGCAATGGCTTGTGCAAATACGAAGGCGGTGAGAAAGAGCAGGGAGTAGTAGATGAGTTGCAGGTGACCGGTGTGCAGGCAAAGAGTGCCTACAGCAGTGACGTAGAGTAGGGCCCGCAATCCGGGGTTGCGCAGGGTGTTGAGTACGCAGGCAAACAGCAGCGGAAAGCAGACTGTGCTGGGGATGTTGGGCATCCATCCGGCATAGTTCGCCAGGAACAGCTTCACACTGAACATTCCTGCAGTGGCCAGATACAGTTGCGCCCATATGCCCAGGCCAAGGGAGCGTCCCACCAGATACATGGCGATGCCGGCAGCCAGGAAATGCAACCAACAAGTGGGGCCCATTGCAGATGCTGGCTGCAGAAAAAAGAACAGCAGGTGCAGGGGGTAGGTGTAGATGCTGAGTGGGTTGGTGAGGCCCGCATTGCCCGATAGTTCGTCGCTGCGCCAGAAGGGAATGCCGTGTCCTGCTTGCAGTGACTCATAGAGCACGGTTTTGTTGGCCAGTCCGCTGGCCATGATGTCGCTATGTGGCGAATAGGGCATCTGCCCGGGTTGCAGCAGGAAGCCATAGCCCACAAGTGCCAGTCCAATCAGGACGGCAAGGGCGATGAAGAATTCTTTGGTGGACGATTGACCGGACTGCAAGGTCGAAATTGATGGTGAGGCTGTCTTCACCATAGCGCCCTTACGCCAACGGGAAAAGCACTAGCGCTTCTTGCTGCCCTCTTTGTTCAGCGCTTCCAAATAGCGTTTGTACTTCTCTGGAACCTCTGGCAAGCTGCCACGACCGTGTTGCAAGATGTAGTCCGGTAATTGCCCCCAGCCGCCGTTGGCCTTGTTTTGCTCAGCAGCACCGGTTTCACCCTGCGGCACCTGTTGACCTTTGCCTTGTTGCCCATCCTTCGGGTTTTGTTGGCCACCTTGACCCTTGCCCTGTTGTTCCTGGGATTGTTGCTCTGCGCTTTGCTCCTGATTTTCCTGGCGCTGGCTCCGCTCGTTTTTCTGGCTTCCTTCGGACTGACCTTTTTGCTGGTCCGATGACGGATCGTCGCCCTGGCTGCTTTGCGAGTTTTGATTCTGCATGCTCTGCAGCTCTTGGATCAGGCGATCAATGTCTTTCACCACCTTGGTGCCGGAGTCGTCTACCTTCTTCAGCAGCTCTTCCATTTTGTTTTTGGCACCCTGCATGTCCGATGTGCTTGAGTTGCCGCGGCTGCTTTCTTGCAACAGATCGTCAATGGCACTCATCTCGGCGGCGATCTCCTCCATGATCTTGCGGATCTCCTCTTCCGGATTGCCACCAAATTGAGCTGTCAGCGAAGTGCAAGGCAGCAGTAAGGCCAGGGCCAGTGTCAGTTTCTTCATTCGTCCTCCTCCTCGTCTTCGTCTTCTGGAGGTTGCATGGATTGCTCGATCTGACTCTTGAGTTGCAAGAAGATCTTCGTCACCTCATTGTGGCGATGAGCGTGCCGTTCCAACAGGGCCATGTCTATTTCGGAAAATTCATCGGTCTGCGAACTGAATAGTTTTTCCAGATACTGCGTCCGCAGCAGCATGTCCTCTTCCATCTGTTTCAGCATCTGCAATTCAGCAATGCCAGAAACAAGGGGGCGCTTGCCGTTTTGATTGCGGTCTTCCTGCTGTTGTTGCTGCTGGTCTTGTTGGTTTCTTTCCTGTTCACGCCGCTCTTGCTCTTTCTGCAATGCCTCCAGGAGTTTTAGAGTGCGGGCTTCCACATCCTGCTGCAGGACCACGGTTAGTTCGCCGGGATCCGGGTTTCGGCCACTGAGCCGAACTGTGATCTGATCCAGGTCGTCTTCATTGGCTGCCAGTGCGTGACTAAAGACAAGGACGCCTTCCTCTTCCAATGCCTGGCGCAGGAACTCGGCCTTGGTTTTCAGATTCTCCTCCTGTGAACCAAGTTTGTTCAAGTCGCGGCGCATGCGACGGGAGAGCCGTTGGCGCTTGGCCAATTCAGCCCCGGCTTCAGCAGTTTGCCGAGTGATGGGCTTCTGCTTCTCCATGAATTGCAGCAGCTCGTCTTTGATTTTGAACAGCAGTTCTTCTTGTCGCAGATCCTGGTAACGGTCACGTTCTTGCTCCAAAGAGTCAGTCGCCTCCTGCAGAGCTTGACGGGCTTCTTCTTGTGCTTGGTCAGCTTCTTCGGTGTCGCCCTCTTCAAGGTTTGTGGCTGCTTGATCAGCGGCTTTCGCGGCCCGTTCCAGGGCATCCTTGGCGCGTCGATTTTGTTCTTCTTCCTGCAGTTTGGCCAGACGGATGATGTCTTCTTGTAACTCTCTTTGCTTGTCAGCCAATTCTTGCAGTTGCTGACGCTGTTGTTCCGTGAGGGGACGATTGCGGCTCATTTCCCGCTCGGTATTTTCCAATGCCTCGCCTGCTTCCTGCTGGTTCTGGGCGGCTTGCGACTGTTGTCCCTCCTGGATGGATTTTTGCGCCTGCTGCATTTTATCCTGGGCACGTTGCATGGAAGGCTGCATTGCCTCAGCCTGTGCCTGACTCAATTCACCACTGTCCTTTGCCGCTTGGATTTGTTCCTGCATTGCCTTGGCTTCACGTTGCAGTTCTGCCTGTCGGTTGCTGGCCTGTTGTAAGTTCTCCGCTGTTTCCTGCGAGCGGTCCATGGCGTTTTGCAGGGCTTGTTCTGCGTCTTCCAGTGCCTGGCGGGAATTATTCAATTCAGGCTGCGGTTTGCGCAGGGCCGTTTCGGCTTCCTCTAGCTTGTTGGCAGCTTGTTGTTCAGCTTCTTCGCCGACAGGTGAATCTTTGAGTTGCCGCCCAATGTTGCTGGCTTGATTGGCCATTTTAGTGGCCTGCTCTTGCGCGGTGGGAGCAGCGCTGCGCAGTTTGCTCTGTGCTTCGGACAAGTTCTGCAATGCCTTTGAAAGCTGGTTCATTGCTTCCTGGGTTGCAGCTTCTTGAGTTACAGCTTGCGGCGACTCATTGCTTTCCAGTTTTGATTCTGCCAAGGCCTTGGCTGCCTCTTGCAGCTTCTTGACGGCCTGTTCCAGCTGCTGTTTCACCTTATCATCTACAGCACCGTCTTGTTGAGAGCTGCTCTCTGCATTCTGCTCTGCCATTGCCTTGGCCAGCTCTTCGGACTTGGCTTGCAGCGATTGGCGCTGTTGTTCACTTGCTTTGGCCTGTTGTTCACCGGCCTTTTGAGCCATTTCCTCTGCCTGTCGCGCCAGTTTGCCCAGCTCCGAATCGGCACCATTGGGGTTCTGGGCTGCTTGTAGAATCTTCTCCTCCAGACTACCCAATTCCTTGCCCTGCTCGCCGGTCTGTCGTTGTTTCAGATCTTCCAGTCTACTGACCAGCACTTCCAGGGATTCGGCCAGAGCTTGAGCGTCTTTTTGCTCCAAATCAGATTGCAGGCGACGAGCTTCTTCCGCCATCTGTTGCATGGATCGCTGGGCGCTTAAATTAGCCAGATGTTCAGCCGTGTCTTGCTTCAGATTCTCTAGCTGCCGACCTTGTTCCTGTAGTGGGTTTGTTTGCTGAGCATTGGCCTGGGCGCTGTTCTCCAATCTAGTTTGCGCCTGCAACAATTTTTGGATTTGCTGCAGGGCCTGTTCAAGACTGGCTTGTCGCGATCCAGCATCTCTCTGGTTCTGCTGGGCCTCCATTTTCTGCATTTGTGCCAGGTCCAGCAGGCGATCGCTGATCTGTTGTTCCGTGGCGTTTGCTTCGCTGTTGGTGGTTTCCTTTCGTTCCTCCTGCAGTTGTTCCTGGCGTTGCAGGAGTTGGCTGGCAGTGGCGGCAAACTCTTTGGCCGCTTGGATGTCCGCCTCCAGTTTGTCCAGGGACTGTCGATCCAACAAGATCTGCAGTAGGCGCTCAACATCGGCAATGGCCTCTTCGGCCTTTTGGCAAGCTGCCGCCAATTGGCCCGCATCCAATGAGTTTCTGACTTCCGCTACATCTTCAAGCAGGGCGCTTTTCTCCAGGTGCTGGAGCCCGGTTCGCAAAAGTTCTGCCTGTCGCTGCTCGCCTTCTTTCTCCTTGCGTTCCATCAGCAAGATGATCTGGTCCCGCAGCCGTTCAGCTTTGCGCAATACGGCTTGTTGGTCGCGCTGGAGCTGTTGTTTTTCCAGCTCCGTGATTTGGCCTATGGCAATACCCGGTAGTCCGGCAAAGATGCCAAGCAAGATTAGGACTTTGAGTTGCTTCATTTGTCGTCCTCCTCAGCCCCCTTTTGCAGGCGCAGGGTGCGGCTGTGGACTTCGCGCTGTTTGTCGCGCAGGGATCGGCTGTCGTTGATCACGTCTTGGAATTCATTCCAGGTATCCAAACGATTCATCAGGGCTTTCAATTCCGTAATGATACCTTGTTGCAGTTGGTTGGTGCTCTCCAAGGCTTGCCACGCATTTGTATTTCCAGCTGCCACCCTGGCTGCTGCCAGGAGCTTGAGGCTTTCTGGTGCCAACTGCTTGGCGATCCGCGAGGTGCGCGTGATCATGTCCAGAATGGGGTCTAGCGCCCGTTCCATGCTGCCAATCCTGCCGTCTTGCCGCATTTGCGTAAGCTCTTCATAGAACTCGGGCAAGAATGAGCTGCCCTGATCATTCTGTTGATGGAATGTCGCGTAGTGGTCCAGGACCCTCTGGGCATGCTTTGAGGGTTCCAGGCGGTTGAACAAATGGATGTTGAAGGCCCGCATAAATTCGGTGTGGATGCGCCGTGCAGCGCTAAGCATCTGTCCTTGAGCGACCTCGATACTGGTAATGGCCACTTGCAAGTCCCGTAGCTTGGTTCCTTCGCGCAGGTCTTCCATGATCTCAAGCAGCCGTTCATGCCGGTCATCCTGCATGTTCAGATGGAATTCCACCTCGCTCCGAATGTGGCGGAAGTGACTGGAAATCCGCCGCATCAAGTCCTGTTCGCCAACCACATGCACATGCTTTTTTGGCAGCATGGTTGGTTCCACCGCGGGCAGTCGGTTGTCGCTGACTTTGATGGTGAGCAGCATGGTTTGCCCAACTGTCACAGCCAATTCCTTGTTGCTTTGCATAGCCAGGTCAACCAAGGTCATGCCGACCTGGCGTTGGCTTGGCGCAACATCGGGCTCCGTAGCATACAGTGTTCGAATCTCGCTTTCGTCCACCCTGTCCCATTGCAAAATTGCCTCTACCTTCGACAGGCCATAATCGTCCTTGGCTTCCACCCGAATGGGAATGATGCCGTCAGGCAGCACTACATTCAGGTTGTCGTCCGCTGGGGAGAGTAGAGTGCCCAGGGGAGGGTGGTCTGGGTTGGTGATGAGTTGGTAGGTACCTGGCCTTGGATTTCGCAGGCCAGCTTTGCCCATGAGTTCGATCTGATATCGATCCGTAGTCGTTGCCAGAAATTCAGCAACATACAATTGTTGCTGCCCACCATCGTCCTGCACAAGCCTTGTTTCCATGTCGATGGTATCACCTGATTCCAGGAACTTCATGGTTGCTGATTCGATGGGGGACGTGGTGTCCGCTTGCAAGATGATCTTGCTGCCCATCAAGGCTTCAATGTTGCCGCCTGTTTGGACTGTCGGCTCCTGACCGGTGTAGGCAGGGGGATGTACCATGGCCCGCAGGGTTCCAGTGCGCGGAGGTTGAATGGCTTGCACCGTGACCTGTAGGTTGCCAGCTGGATCATCTCCGCCCTGGGCGAAGAAGCTGAAGCCCTCACTGATGCGGGGGAATACGTGGCGGAAGAGGTTCTTCCCTCGAGTTGTCATGGCGATCTTGGGTGCCATGCCACGGCCACCTTTCATCTTCAGGAACACTTCGTTGGGCACTTCGCCATTGGCTTTGACTACAATAATGAGGTCAGCGCCGGCAGTCAGTGTAATCAGGGCCTGGCGACCATCGATCTTCACCTGGTGGTCACGGCTGTTGTTGGGAAGGCGGATCTCCAGGTTGGTGCGGCGGGGATAGTCCACATCCATGCCTACCAGACGCATGGCGAATGCTTTGCTGCTTTTCGGGTCCTGAACGGACAGGCTCCCCAACAGAATCAGCAACAGCACTGCCAGGATCCAGATTTGTCTGGTGCGGCGTGTATTCAGCAGCTGGTTGAGGGGGATTATTTGCGCGTGTTCCGATGCGTCGTCAAGCACTTTGGCAATCATCGCTGGAGATTGATTGCGCAGTTTCTGCGGAGCGTCCTTGGCCTGCTCAGTCTGCTCACTTAGCTGAATGGCAGAGATGAGTTTTTGTTGCAGGTCAGGAAAACGCTTCTCGATGGCCAGTGCCACGTCGCCGTGTTGGAAGCGTCTTTGTAAGGGGTAGAGCAGGAAGCGGTAGAGCAGAACGCCAAGGTAGGTGAGCAGGCCCAGGCTGAGCAAAGTGCGCACCGGTGCGGGCAGTTGCAGGAGGCGATCTGTCGGGTAGTAAAGTAGCAGCAGTGCCAGGCCGGCGCTGAGCAATACTCCAAGGCCGTGGATGAAGTAGCGGCGCCGGATGCGGACCAGTTGTCCGCCCAGCATTCGCTGCAAGGTCTTGTTATCTTGTGCTGCCACTAGCGTTGGAAAATGGGAAGGTATTGGAAGGGGATTTGCAGAACCAAGGTGGCTACCGCTGTGGAAAAGGCTTTGCCTGGTCCGGGATCACAGGGCCAGGATCCGTCGGCTTGCTGGTTGCTCAGGAGTTGATCGCGAACCGAAGTAAAGTATAGGGTCCACTGGCTGCCACCAGTGATAAAGAAGGCCTGCACCGCGTAATAGTGGCCGTAGTAGTAGAAGTAGTGACCGCTGTGACCAAAGGCGGAATTGAACAGCGGCATTTGCTTGCGCAGGTATTCCAGGGCCGGTGGGACTAGATCGGAATCATAACTGCCGGCCGCATACAGGGTTGTTACCCCGGCCGCAGTCAAGGGCACAGTGGCGCGGCTGTGTGAGCGTAGTTGGTAACGGAAGGCGCCACCTTCATTGGGGATGCCGAAGCTATGATTGGAAAACCCGCGCCGGCCCGGCCGGTTGGCGTTGACCACAGCGCTCTCCCGCACATAGCGCTCGGCGGCGCGGATTGTAGAGATTGGCACGGTGATGCCCACATTGCGTGCGGAGCGCAGTGCCATCACCTGGCACACTGTGATGGACATGTCAGATTCTCGTGCGAAGAGTTGGTAGCGCCAACCTCCTTCAGCATTTTGTGAGTCGACGATGACAGTAGTGGCCTTTTGTAGAGCTTTGCGCACATCCCGGCGCTGGGTCATGCCATAGATCTCTGCCAGGAACAGGGTGGCAAAGGCGTGGCTGTACATGCGTGAGCCATTGTCTTCGATGTAGCCGTTTTCCTGCACGCAAGACAATACGTAGTCTAGGCCGCGATTCAGGTTCTCACCGTAGCGCCCGCGATTGGGCATGTGACCGCCGGCTAAAAAGCTCATCAAGGCCAAAGCGGTGACGCCTACGTGCGGTGCATCTTTCTTGGTGGCTCGATAGCTACTGTTGAGTTTGAAGCCCACATCCTGCGCCCAATAGCCCCGAGGGTGTTGTTGGGAAGCAAGCCACTCCAGGCCCTTGGCCACGGACTGTCGTAGGCTATTGGTGATCAGCGGATCCTGGTTGCCGATCTTGCGCCCAACTCCAGCATTGCTCTGTGCCAGGCAAGCACCGGAAAGGGTGATCAAGGTGAGTGGCAGGCAGAGCAGGCTGTGGTGCAGAAATCTCATTTGCTTTCGACTATATCAGTTCCAAGGACGACAATTCCCTCGGTTGTTCGACAGATGGTATAGGGTGGGTGCGCCATCATTTGGAAGTGATCCGGCCCAATAGGCAAAATGCGCCGGGTCTTACCATTTTCAAGAGCACCTCGTTGATCACTGAGTCGAATGACATGCAAGACGATTTGCTTGTGCGTGCGCTTGTGGATGGGGATGGCAAGGAAGTCGGGGCCAAAGACTGGTTGGCTGATAACTGCCCCGGAGGGCTCATTGAGGTCGTATTTGAAAGATGGGGTCTGGCCGTTCAGGGAGTAGCAGGTGAGAGACTGGGCGCCTTGGGTGATCAACAGGCGGTCGGGTGCCGGTGTGCCCATCTGATTCTCGTTCCAATTCAGGATGTGTTCTCGATTAAGATCAGCAGACTTTTTCTTTTCCGTGCCATTGGCCAGATTCAGGATGGTCAGCCGTGCCGAACCTGCTCCGCGGTCACCATGGCTGACGATAACCAGGGATTCCTGATGTAGAGCTACCATGGGCAGGCTGCTGTTGGCGGTGTTTGACCAGAGCCAGATTTGCTTGCCCTGGTGGTCCAAGGCTGCGATGACGGGTTTGCTGTTGGTTGCCGGTGATCGCAGGCTGAGGATGATGCGATCCTTGTTGATCAGCAGGTTTTCCTGCAAGTGGTGCAAGGTGTTGCCATTTCTTGGCGGACTATGCAGTTGCATGCTGTCTTGCAAGCTGGCTGGCAGTGGGATGGTCTGGCGTAGCTGACCGGTCAGGCCGTCGATTCGTTGAATTCTCAATGCGGACTCTGCCTCAGCTTCATCCTTCCAATGCAATACCCAAAGATCGCCCAGTGCCGCCAGTGGTTGGCCGGCCGAGGGCGACGATTGGAGATTGTAGCGATACAGCATGGTGCCGGTGGTGGATTCAAGTCCAATGATTTGTTCGCTGCCACCAACCTTCACGGGTTGTGCGTATACCAGGATGACGCCATTCTCAGCCCCCAGGACCTTCAGCTTCTGGCGACCGTTGGCGGCATGCTTCCATATCAGGTCGCCGCTGCGATAATGCACAGCGCAAATGCGGGTTTGCCCGGTGCTGTTGTTGACCTCTTCGAAGATCAATTGTTCACCACAAATCAGCAGGGGGGCCTGCGTAGACAAAAGTAGAGCTTCCAGGGAGAACAGAGTTGTCCCCCAGGTGTCTGGGCTGGACAGGTCAATGGCAATGAGACGTCTGTTTTTGCTAATGGTGGCATACACCGGTTGTCGCGAGGGCCTGGCCTCTCCAGACTGGTAGCGAGTTGTTAGCACCTGTACTCTGTTATTCTCTGAAATCAGCAGTGGTTTGCCCAACTCTCTTTGCGGGAGTTGCTGAGCCATGGCGGGCTCGATCTCAATGGGTTGTTCCTCAGCAATGAGGTCTTGCATGCGTGCCTTGCCATCAGCTGGGTAGTTGGAGATGGTCTGGCCAAATTCTGTCAACAATCTCTGTCCCAATGCTTTGGCCAAAGCTGGGTTTTCTGCAACCTGAGCCGTGAGCATCAGGCGGCGGTAGAGTCCTGCGCTTGGTGCCTGTCTTTCTGTTTGCCGTTGAAACATCTCGCAGGCGGTGCGCAGGTCCTTCTGTGCTATAGCAAGATCCAGCAAATTGTTGCGTGCCTGGATGGCAGTTTGGCTATGTGGGAACTGATCTTCGATACGCAGGAGCAACTGGCGGTCCTGCCCCGCTTCTTGCAAGGCGGCTTTTGCTCGAGCTTCAATGGCGACATAGATATGGCGGCCATGCAGTTCCAGCAGATTGCTCAGTTCTGCTGTAGCGAACTCCTTTGCCGTGCTGTTGCCAAATGACACGCTGGGGTAGTTTTCCAAAAGCTCTTGGCAACGACTAGCAGCTTGTTGCGACGAATCCAGGCGGGAAATGCTTTGCCAGAGAGCATAGGCCCGCACTGGAATGTCGCCAACTCTGGCAAAGTCGTAATTTTGTTGGCCGTGCCTGGCCATCATGAGTTCCAGTTCAGCCAGGTACTGTTTGCTGGAATTGGCATGCAGCAGCAATATCTGCTCCTGTGCCTTCAGCCACTGTTCGGTGATTTCGGTGCGGTCCCTGGCTTCCACCAGGATGTTCAATGCCATCTGGCCAAGACCTTCTCTTTTTGCAGCCTGGGCACGGGCCATGGAAATGACGAACAGTTCGGTGGACAGTTTCCGGAAGATGGGCGAGTTGTGGTCCAAGCCATTGCTCTTGGCAATGTTCAGACCTTGTAGTAACAATTGGCTGGCGCGATTGGTCTTGCTTGCTTCCGAATGGCTGCGGATGGTGCGATACAGCAGGGTGGCCAGCTGCAGATAATTTTCCGGCTGTTGTGGCTGTTGGCGGATGGCCAGTTCAGCTGCTTGCACCAATTCTTCCAGGTCACAGCGAATGCTGATTGTCTGGCATTGGCTAATCACCAACAGGCCGTCACTCAGCAGCAGATTGCCTTGATTCGGCATGGGGATGCTGTTGCCAGAAGTGGTGCCCTTGGCATCCATGATCTGGATGCCTGAGTCGGTTGGCAGGTAGATGTTTTGTGCGGTGATCGCGCCGCGGGGTGCTTGCGCCTGGTTGTGATAGCCAAGGTAGCTTGGATCCCGTAGTTGCCGAATTTCGGCCGCCATGTTCGCATGGCGGGTTTGCAGTTTTGCTGCAACAACACCACGGCCACTGAAGATTACCTCATCACCCAGTAGCCCCAGCATCCAGCGCACTTGATTGTCGCCGTCCACTTCGGCTCTGTAGTGCATCCGCCAGATTATTTTTCCGCTCTGGCAATCCAGGGCCAATGCGTACTCCGAATCCAGTGGGGTGCAAACCATGACGCCATTGGCGACCAATACTGGGTTGTTGGCGAAGGGAACCATGCGGCCCTGTTGGTTGGTGAGCCGGGTGGGGGGTAGAGGGATGACTGGATAGGCGGTTGCCCAGAGAGTCAGACCGCTAGAAGCTTCCAACGCAAAGCAGATGCCCAGATTGGTAGTGCCGTAGAGGACGCCGTCGCGCATGGCGAGGGGAGCGGCGGTGAACTCTACCTGGGCATTGCCAAACATGTTCACTTCGCCCTGGCTACTGCAGCACAGGCTGCGCCAGCGTGGTTCACCGGTATGCAGATCGTATGCGGCTACGTAGTAGGCAATGGCGCCGGTAAAGTCCTGGGTGGGGATGTAGACGGTGTCGCCGACGATGAGTGGCGTGCCGCAGGCATCATGGCCCTTGAACTGTTGCTCTTGTTCGGACCTGGCATCGTTCCAATGCGCCCAGACAAGTTTGCCGCTATGGCGATTGAAGGCGAACAATCGCCGGGTGGGGATTTTGAAGATGAGGTCCAGGTGGTGGTAGCTTTCTGCCCGGCTGTCGTTGGGTACTTGTAGGGCGGCGACTACCAGATCATCAGAAACGCTGGCGCTCAGGGCTATGTGCTCCGACAGGGTTCGGTCATAGTCCCGATTGTTCGCGGGGCCCGACAAGGGGCCATCACCCTGCCATTGCTGTCGTCCGGTGATGGGATCGATGGCGATGACAGCAACTCCCGTGTTGACGAAGATGCCTGACATGCCACCAGTGGCATGTACAACATGATTGCCATTGCGATATCCCGGGCAATTGATTGCCAGTTGCACTTCATTTCCCGGTTGCTCCGGAGGTGGCTGCATGCTGCGGGAGCCGTCACCGCCACCGCCATAGGCGGGCCAGCCTTGTGCCAAGAGATTCCGTGCCAGAAAAGGCTGAGCCAATACCAGTCGTTCTGCTACCCAGCTGTGTGAGTCAGTCTCTGCCGGCAGGCTAAGCAGCAGAGCCTGCAGATGTTGTTGGGCCTGGTGTATCCTGCCACTTGCCAAGGCCATGTCCGCCAATCGCAGTCTGGCGCGACGGCCCACGGTCGATGTGGGAAACTGCCAGGCCAATGCATTCAGATCAGCCGGGCGATAGTCAAGAAAGGCACTGCGTTGCAGGCCGCCGGCTTCACGGTCGGTCAACTTGTCCACCGCTTCCTGTCCAGCTGGTGGCAGGGAAGCCAGGACTTTCAGGACCTGCAGGCGCAGGCCCAAGAATCGTTCCCGCGAGTTGCTGCCCGTCTCGTCTGTTAGGGGTATGACCCCTGGCTGACCTTTGCTCAACAGGCTGTGCAAGCGTTCCACTGCTTCGAGGTAGCGGCCAGCCTGCACATCAGCTTGTGCCATGCGACACTTATGAATGTCATCCTGGGAGCGTGGCAAGCTAAAGAGGCTTTGTTGATCCTCTCGCCAGTACCGTTGAGCTGATAGTGTTGGCAAGGTCGCCAAGCCCAGGAGTGCCAGGGCGATGGTGGTCAAGCCAAGCTGTGTCAGTTTTCTCATCAGTTCCATAGTATGGTATTTCGACATTTGGGCACCCATCACAGCACTTCTATCCCGGGAATGGGGGTGGGTTTCCTCATTGTCATGGGGGTGGGCTATTTCAATGCTCTGCTACACAAGGCGGGCTCTTTTGCGGATAATCCACTCCGTCGCCAGGAGGCCGAGGATTGTCAGTAACACCCAGAATCGGTCCCATAGGGTGATGGTGTCGCGATGCACCTCCTGCACAGGAGCCTGGCGCTCGGCAAAGTTATCCAGGAGTTCCTCAGCCTGGCTGAGGAAGAGATAGCGACCGCCCTTGGAATTGTGGGCGATCTGTTCCAAGACCCTCCTGTTCTGTGAGGAGTGGGTCGTCTCGCGGTCAGGGATTTTCACCAGCAAATCTTCCCGCGCCAGCACCGTATCGTCGGCGTTGTCATTGTTGTGCACCTGGACCGCGATGGAGCCTGGGTCATCCATGCTGAAGCTGCCGGTGTAGGAGCCCAGTTCCCCTGGGACACTTCGCAAGGTGCGACGCTCCGCTGCTTTGCTGGTGGATTTCAAAAATACCACAGCTTCGGGTCTGGTGGAAGGTTCGAATTCACTGTCGCGGACACGGAGTGAAATCTTCACTGGCTCACCGGTTTCCACCAGCAGCTTGTCGAGCCGCAACTCATAACGATCATCACGTCGTTGCAGGCGGTTTTCCGCCAGATGGCGAACAACATTGCGCCAGAAGGTGTCTTGGTAATGTTCACCAAAGGGTAGTCGCCAGCGCCATGTTTCATCGGTGGCGATGAAAAAGGACCTGCCCCGTGGGTAACTGCCGATGGCGGCAATGACCCGATTGCCAAAGCGGTTGCTGTCTTCAGGGTGTCGCAATAGGACTTCAGCCCCTGCTTTCGCCTGCTGCACTGGGTGATAGACCATGAAGCCGTGCAGTTCCTCCTCCCACAGCCGGCGGTTGCGATGCAGGTCGCGGCTGAGCATGGTGATGTCGTGGGGGCGACCGCTGCTTTCCAGAACAGGTCGGAAGCTCTTGCTGCGATCGTGTTGCCAGCGCTGCAACTCATATGGATCTTCCAGAACCACGGGTAATAGGTCCTGGACGGGTGTGTTACGGTAGCGCTCCGGCATGTTTTCGTTGCCGTAGATGAAGCCTACGCCGCCACCGAACTCCACAAACTGCATCAACAGGTTCATCCAACGGGTGCGTTCCTCTTCGGTAGCGCCCAAGCGCTCAGGTGGAACGTCGCCGATGAGAATGACGTGGTAGGCAAAAAGATCATCGCGACTGCGAGGTAGCTCATGCAATGGCGGCAAGTGGGGGCTGTGCTCTTGCTCAAAATCGCCACTGGCATCGAACATGAAAGACTGCATTTCGATGCTGGGATCTACCCGCATCAGTCCATTCTTGATGTAGCGGTATTCCCAGCGTGGGACTTCGTCCAGGAACAGGACGCGGATTTTCTCGCCATTGACGCGCAGGAACCTGGTATCAGTGTTGTCCTCCAGGCTGGTTTCCTCGGGGAAAGAGGAGACCTTGTAGCGAAGGGTGTAATCCCCCGGCTGGTCAAAGGCATGAATGAGGCGAACTCGCACCGGCTCGCCATCATTGCCCAGGGTGACGCTTTGGGTGCTGACTGCAACAAAGGCAGAACCCTGCAAGGAGGATTCCAGAGTGATGACAACTGGTTTGTCTGCCAGGCCTTCCGCTATCACATTGGTGTCAAACACCACTTCTTCATCTTGCAGAGCCTCTTTTGGGCCTGCCGGCGGCAGGATGCGAATGTTGCGTGGCGGGTTGGGGTCGCCCACGCCAATTGTGTAGATGGCCAGGTCAGCAGCGCGATACTTGCTTGCGACCTCAGTTGGCGACAGCCCTGCATTGTTCTGACCATCGGAAACCAGGATCACCGCATCGACGTTGCTGGTGCCAGCGGTGGACAGATGCAAATCCAGGGCATCGCCAAGTGGGGTGCGCGGGCCGCGTGCTGAGAGTTCACTCAGATCATGGATAGCTAATGGCTTGCGAGTGAAGCGGAACAGTCGCAGGTTGTGGCTCTTGCCAAGCTTGTCAAGCAGGCCATCAGGTCGAGCCAATACCCTTTGCACCAATTGCGAACGATTGATGCCGGCGATGTCAACGCCACCAATCAATTCGCTCAGCTCTTGGTGCTGGGTAGAGTCGGGGTAGGTGTCTTTGCGTTGCATGCTGGCGCTGTCATCCACCAGCACATGCACTTGGGTTTCCAGGGTGGTGTAGGATTTACGTTCATACACGGGCTGGGCTAGAGCCAATAGGCAGCAAAGAATGGCGGCACCCCGCAGCACCGACAAAATCACTCTGGTGCGTGGTTCAAGCCGACTCAGGCCGCCGTAAGACCACCAGGCGAATGCCAATACCAAAGGCAGAATGACCAGGCCAATGATCCACAGCTCGGGTAGGTTGAGGAAGTCCAGATGCTCCTGGACTTGAATGCCTTGCGTTCCTTGCGTTGGCTCTAGTTTCACAGCAAGCACTAGATTCGCCTCCGGGAAATCAGGCGGGCGAAGGATGCTTCACCAAGGATGAAGAACAGGACCAGCCAGAGGAATGTGGGGCCCCATTCGCTGTATCCAGCATGTTTGGCGGATTGATCTTCTTGCGTGATGGCTTGCAGAATTCGCTCTACTCCCAGAAGTTCGGCAGCTTCTTGGTGGGAGTGGTAAGCAAGCTTGCCTTCAGCGGGATTGATGTTCACGGCGAAGGGCAAACTGAGTTGCTGGTCCTCAGTGCTTGAGTCCAGGTTCATTTCGAACTGATACAAGCCAGCAATGGTGGTGCCATGGAATGGCGGCAGCGCGTGCTGCCCGCCGGCAAGGTGGCGGCTACTTTGGCTTACCAGTTTCTTTTCACCGCCAGCCCGCTCCGGCAGGACAATGGCCAGATCGTTCGGGCGTGTTTCTACTTTTGCTGTCAGTGGCGAGCCAACCCAGACATTGAACGGGTCGCTGATGGGTTGGGAGAGATAACGTGCGGTGTTTTGGAAGAAGGTAAGTGCGAAAATTCCCGGCGGCACATCCAGGTGGTTCCATCTCTTGGGTTCTTCGCTGATGGCGCTGGTCAGGAACAAGCAGCGTCCTTCGCCAAAATTGTTGGCTACCAGCAATGGGCTCAACTCGGTGTTGCGGACTTGCCAAAGCACAGATGCCTGTTTCTGCATGCCGCTAAGATCGCTTGACCAGTAGCGGTGTACCGGCAGAACCTCTACCAGGGATTGGTGTGCTTCCGAGAATTCCGCAAATACTGGATGATCATGTTTCAGGATGTTGGTCTTGAAGTGTTCCTTGCCGCCAACTTGATAGCCATCCGGGCTAAGGATGCGCATGGGCATGGGGCCAATGCCGCTGTCATGCAGATGCAGGTTGTAGTTTTCTGGCTCACAGCGTGAGCCCAACATGACTAGTAAGCCGGTGCCTGTTTTGATAGCCATGCGCAGGTCCTGTGCAGCCGTTGCGTTCAGGCGCTCCGCGTTGGCCAGTACCACCATGTCATAGTCACTGGCCTTGTGTTGGCCGGTGAGAAAGGTCACCAGATCAATGACAGTTGGTTGGAATTCAGTGACGCTGGCGGGTCCGGTGCCACGGGTTGGGTCCAGGAGTTGGCGCAGCAGGCCACTATCTCGTAAGCGGTCGTCTTCTTCCTTTTCGTTGGAACCTTCGACCATCAATACCTGGATACGCTCACGCACTTGCACTACATGGAAGCACTGGTTGTCGACGCGTAGACCGTCACCTTCAATGCTGATCTGCAGGCGCTTGAATCCGGTGCTGCGAAAGATTGTCTGGAAGCTGACTTCAGTTTCCGCGCCAGCTTCCACTCGCACCAATTTGCGGTTCTGCTGGCTTTCATCCACGGTCAGTGCGACCTCTATGTTTTTTGTGGTCAGCCCGCGGTTGCGCACTTTTGCCACAACCGTGTTTGGTACCCGGACCAAGGCCACGTTCTGTTCCAGTCGCAGATCTGTGATCTGCATGTTGTCCAGACTTTCGCCGGCGGCAGTCCCCACATCCATGACCTGTACGGTGGCCAATTTGCCGATGCGTTGCAGCAGGTCTTTGGCATTCTCCTGCAGCATTGACTCCGTCAGCTGGGCCTCTGAAACCTTGCTGGGGTTGGCCTCCTTGATGCCAAAGCTGCCCTTGTGCAGGTCAGTGAAGAGATAGACCAGGGTTTTGGCGTCCAGATTGCCTTCCGGGTTCAGCTGCCGTTCCTCCAGCCAATCAGCCACCTGTGCCAGGGCTGGTAGGATGGTTTCCGAGCTGTCTTCTCCTTGGGTGATTTCCGCCAGCCTGGTGCGCGCCTTTTGTATATCAGATTCGTCGTTCAGAGCAGAAATAGGCCGCACGCCACCGAGTATGAGAGAGACCTTGTGGTTGCTTTGGTCCTCTAGTTGTTCCAGTTTCTGGCTGGCGATGCTGATGGCTCGCGCTCGTGGGCTCTGCGCACCGCTGGGCTCAAATTCCATGCTGAAGCTGTGGTCCAGCACGAAGATGTGGTGTACCTGACCTTGCTTGGCCAGCAGCGCTGGAATATCACTGAAATATGGTCGGGCTATGGCCAGTGCCAGGAGCACTGGGATGAGGCAACGCAGCAACAACAGCAGCAGGTTTTCCGTGCGCAGGCGTCGCCGTTGCTTCTTGTAGGCGCGGATCAAGAAATCCATCGCCGCCCACTTCCGCTTCAAGAAGCGTTGCCGGTTGAGTAGGTGAATGATCAGCGGCACTGCTAACAACAGTGCGCCGAAAATCAAGGCGGGGTTGATGAACTGCGGCAAAGGGGGTGTGGCTGAGGTAAGGCTACTTGCGACGCTTGGTGCGCGCCGCGCGGGCGGTCAGATAGGAGGACAGGATGACATCCATGCCCTGGTTATTGGCGACCTTGACATAGTCGATCTTGTTTTGCAGACAACCACGTCGCATCTGGCTCTGGAACTCTTGTATTTCCTTGAGATAAGCGTCACGCAGGGAGCGAGGGTCTACCAAAAGCTCAGGCATGTCTTCCATGCCATCGAATAAGGTCATGCGCTCAAAGGGAAACTCCAGTTCATCCTTGTCCAGCACATGGAACAACACCACGTCGTGGCCACGTTGACTCAAAGCTGCCAGGCCCTTCATGACTTCCGTTGGCTCATCGAAGAGGTCAGAGAAGATCATCACCATGCCCCGCTTGCCAATGTGACTGGCTAGCTCCTGCAGTACCAGGCCGACCTTGGTCTGGTTGGTGGGGCGGGCTTCTTCCAGGCTCCTCATGATGTTGCCCAGGTTGGCCCTGGTGTTGCTTGGCGGAACTGATCGCACAACCTGTTCGTTGAACAGGCTTAGGCCAACGGCGTCCGATTGTTGCTGGATCATGTAGGCCAAGGACGCCGCCGCGGTGGCGGCAAAGTCGAATTTGGACATGCCCCCTTCGTGGCCGTAGGCCATGGATTCACTTTGATCCACGAACAGATTGGCGCGCAGGTTGGTCTCTTCCTCAAACTCCTTGATGTAGAAGCGGTCTGACTTGCCATAGATCTTCCAGTCGATGTAACGGATATCATCGCCTGGCACATATTCACGGTGCTGGGCGAATTCTACCGAGAAGCCATGGAACGGCGATTTGTGCATGCCGGAGACAAAGCCTTCCATGACCAGACGGGCACGAAGTTCCAGCTTGGCAATCTTGTTGAGGACCTTGGGGTCCAGATAGTTCTGGCTGACTTCGGCCATGCTACTGGTTGATCACCTTGGGCAGGCTGCCATCATCCAGGGCGGCGCTGTCGTTGGGATTGGTTTCTTCCAGTAGACGGGCAATGACTGTGTCAGAGGTGATGCCTTCCGCTTCTGCTGAGAAGCTGGTTACCAGGCGGTGTCGGAGTACCGGGTAGGCGACAGCGCGGATGTCTTCCGCTGAGACATAGAAACGACCTTGCAGCAGGGCGCGGGCCTTGCCGCCCAACACCAGGTTTTGACTGGCACGCGGGCCGGCGCCCCAGGATAGCCATTCTTTGATCCATTCCGGTGCTTCGCTGCTGGTGAGTCGGGTCTTGCGCGCCAGACGCATGGCGTAGTCCAGCACCTGATCGGCAATGGGAACTCGGCGGACGATCTGCTGCAGCTCCTTGATCTCCTCGCCTCCCAACACCGATTCCACCTTGGACTCGGTAATTTCGGTGGTGCGGCGCAGGATTTCCCGCTCCTCTTCCATGCTGGGATAGTCCACCTTGACCATGAACATGAAGCGATCCAATTGGGCTTCCGGCAGGGGATAGGTGCCTTCCTGCTCAATGGGGTTTTGCGTTGCCAGGACAAAGAAGGGTCGGTCCAGGTCATGGCGAATGCCACCTACAGTCACCTGCAGTTCCTGCATGGCCTCCAACAGGGCCGCCTGGGTTTTCGGTGGGGTTCGGTTGATTTCGTCCGCCAGGATCACGTTGGCAAAAACCGGCCCGGGCAGGAACTTGAAGGCGCGGCTACCGGTGGCCTTGTCTTCCTGGATCACCTCGGTGCCGGTGATGTCCGAAGGCATCAGGTCTGGAGTGAACTGGATGCGATTGAAGGACAGGGACAGCACCTCGGACAGGGTGGAGATCATCAGCGTCTTTGCCAGGCCCGGCACGCCTACCAGCAGGCAGTGGCCGCGGCAGAACAGGGCCATGAACAGCTCGTCCACCACCTGGTCCTGGCCAACAATGACCTTGCTGATCTCTGCCTTCATGGCCGCGTAGGCCTTTTGCAGACGTTCTACTTGTGCAAGATCCTGGGAAGGGGGTTGGCTTGATTCTTCGCTCATGTTGCCTGCTTGTGGTCTAGAGGGGTTCTACTGAATAGTCGTGGTTGCCGTGTTTCTACGGCACTGATCCAAGGAAAATGAGAGGGAATAGAAGGTATTGAAGGTCTGCTTCACTTATCGGATGTCCGGCTCTTCGAGTGCACCCATGTCAGGCGCTGTTGTGGGGTCTGACAGGAATTCGGCAGGAAACTTTCCCAGTCGATCCAGTTCAACCAACAAAGCTTGGATGTCATATTCCAGGGAGACTTGTTGCACGGCAAAACTCCTGGTTGCTTGGTGAAGTTGCTGGTGCAAGGCCTGGCGCTCTGCCTCCACGCGGCGCAGGCTGCGATGCTCTTGCAGAGCCTGAACAGTGGTGGAGAAGAACAGCAGCAGGGCGATGGCCAGGCCAAAGCCGGTGATCCAAAGGGGGAAGGCATGACCGGGTACTGGCCTGCTCGATCCCACCCTTCTGCCCCCAGCTCTACTGTGCCCCTTTGCCACCATGCCTGCTAGGCCCCCAGGCCGTAGATTGCTGCGTCACCCAACATTTCTTCGATGCGTAGCAGTTGGTTGTACTTGGCTACCCGGTCGGATCGACAGGGCGCCCCAGTCTTGATTTGACCTGCATTGGTCGCCACCGCCAGATCGGCAATGGTGGTGTCTTCGCTTTCGCCGGAGCGATGGGAAATGACCGAACGCATGCCATGTGCAGCTGCCAGGGAAATGGCTTCCAAGGTTTCGGTCAGGGTGCCGATCTGGTTCACCTTGATAAGAATGGCATTGCCCGCCTTTTGATCGATGCCCTGCTGCAGTCGCTTGGTGTTGGTTACATACAAGTCGTCACCCACCAGTTGTACCTTGTCGCCAAGTCTCTTGGTAAGCAGTTGCCAGCCTTCCCAATCGTCTTCCGCCAGGCCATCCTCGATGCTGAAGATGGGGTACTTCTCGCACCACTGTGCATAGAGGTCCACCATGCCCTTGGAGTCCAGGGTCTTGCCTTCGCCCGCCAGGTGATACTTGCCGTCCTTGAAGATTTCAGTGCTGGCTACGTCCAGGGCCAGGACCACATCTTCACCGGCCTTGTAGCCGGCCTGACCGACAGCTTCCAGAATCACATCAATGGCGGCGGCGTTGGATGCCAAGTTGGGAGCAAAGCCACCTTCATCGCCCACCGCGGTGGCCAGCTTCTGGCTGGTCAAGACCTTCTTCAGCTGTTGGTAGATCTCCGCCCCCATGCGCAGGCCCTCGGCGAAGCTCTTGGCGCCCACGGGCATGACCATGAATTCCTGGAAATCCACGTTGTTGTCGGCGTGCATGCCACCGTTGAGGATGTTCATCATGGGCACCGGCAAGCGGCGGGCATTGGCACCGCCGATGTAGCGGAACAGGGGCAGGTCGGCTTCCATGGCGGCAGCCTTGGCGATGGCCAGGCTGGCGCCCAGCAGGGCGTTGGCGCCCAGGTTGGCCTTGTTCGGGGTGCCGTCCAGTTCGCAGAGGAGATGATCCATCTGGCACTGGTTGCTGGCGTCATGCCCCAGCAAGCCGCGCAGCAGCTCGTTGTTCACGTGGCCTACTGCCTTGGTCACACCCTTGCCCATGTAGCGTTCCCCGCCATCCCGCAGTTCCACGGCCTCGTGGGCACCGGTGGACGCGCCGGAGGGCACGATGACCGCGCCAACGGCTCCGGATTCCAGTTCTACCTCCACCTCTACAGTGGGGTTGCCGCGAGAATCCAGGACTTCGCGGCCCATGACATTGATGATGCTACTCATTGCTTATAAGGAGTGGGGGGAAGGGGGAAAGTGGCTGTGATGAAGGCCCTATCTAAGCGCCTGGAGAGGCTGGTGGGAAGAGCGAGCTAGCAGTTTGGCGGCGGGCACTGGTGTCCCGTTTCGCCCCGGCTAGCATGCCTTGGCCATGCCTGCCTTTCCGGTGCTGATCCCCGCTGCTGACATCCAACGCCGCATCCATGAACTGGCGGCTGCGGTGGCCAGGGACTACAGGGATGAGCCTCCCTGTCTGGTGGCGGTGATAGAGGGGGCGCGGATGTTTGCCCAGCAGCTGTGCTGCTTGCTGCCGGGGCAGCCTCCTTTCCTGGAAATTCGAGCATCCTCCTATGGGGATGGCAGCCAGAGCCAGGGTCGGGTGCAGGTGACGGAGATGGGGGAGTTGCCGGTGGCTGACCGCCAGGTGCTGCTGCTGGAGGACATTGTGGACACTGGCCGCACGGTGCAGCGCCTGCGTCAGCACCTGCTGGCTGCCGGCGCCAGGACGGTGGAAGTGGCCACCCTGCTGGATAAGCCCAGCCGCCGGGTGGTGCCGGTGCCCCTGCGCTACCTGGGCTTCCAGATTCCCGACGAATTCGTCGTCGGCTATGGCATGGACCATGCCGGACGCTATAGGCAGTTGGATCACGTTGCGGTCTTCCCTGGCTAGACGCGGCCAGCCCAGGCAGCTCCTGGAGCACGGAAGAGGGGGGGCGGCGAAAAAAGACGGGTTGCCGCATAAGAAAAGACGGGTTGCCGCATTCCACTTGTGTTGGGCCGTCAAGTGAGCTGAAGGCTCCCATGCTGTGAATCCAAAGGTCGCCTTCAGTGGGGAGGGCAATGCAATCGTTGTCTGGACCCAGAATGACGGCGCCAATGCGCAGATCTTCATCAGCGAATTCAACTAACAAGGTCGATGACCGCCATCTCACAGTCTGCTCGCCTGACACCTCGACCCTTGGGTCGTTGGCTGTGGGGCGGGCTTTCTTTATTGCTGTTGGCTCTGACTTTTCTGGTGGTTCATTTGCTCATGCGAGGACCGGTGTTGCCGTTGGCAATGCCGGACCTGTTGCAGAGCAATCTGGCGCAGATCGAATCCGGTGGGCAGCTGGAGCCGGATGCGTTGCAGCGGGAACTCCTGCAGAATTCTCCTGCCTTACCGGCTGCTCCAAAGCTGAGTCCTGAATTGGCACTTGTCCAGGAGCCGGAACCCGATCCTTTGCTGGTGGTATGTGGAACCGATGCAGCCTTGCGTTTCTTGCGCGGCCTGCCCTTGGCCAATCTCAGCCTGCAGGTGTGCCGGCAGGGCAAGGCGATGCAGCGTGTTGCTGACGGTCATGCAGATCTTGCAGTGATCTGCGTGACCACCGATGGAGTTCCGCTGCCCAGAGGCCTGCAACGTCAGGTCATGGGGCGCTTTGTTCCCGTTCTGGTTCGTCATGCCGACAACAAAGTGGTTGATCTGCGGACTGTAGACATCCAGGGAATCTATTCCGGCAAGATCCAGGATTGGCAGCAACTTGGTGGCAAGCCCGGCCCCATTCGCCTGTTGAGCAGTGCCGCCCGTGCCCGCAATGATGGTTTGCTCCCCCCAGGTTCTCTGCTGGCTGGATCCATTGGCCAGCGTGGTCTTACGGATGCCGAGGTGTTGCGTCGGGTCCGGCGAGATCCGCATGCCCTGGGTGTGGTTGCTCAGGGTGCAGTAAACCAGGGCGCATTAAACCAGGGTGCAGTAATCCAGGGAACAGCGGGGGATGCTGATTCGCTGATCAGCATCCGACCTGAGTCATCGGCAGCCAGCCAAGGCGCTACCGCTCTGGGCTATACAGTGCAGGTCATCCATCGGTTGGTGCCAGAGCCTGAAGTTCAGGCTGTCCTGGCGCAGTTGCTCAGCGGCTCGACGACGGCACTAGTTCCTTAGGGGCACAGCTTCCTTATGTCGCAGCTTCCTTAGCCTGGACTATTCATGAATAGGTAAACCGCGGACTGTGGATCATTCGTACTAAGTGGTAACTACACGCTACTTGGAACAAACGACACCACAATCCGCATGGCCAAGCCTACTCAACAGTCTGTTATTCTTCCAGACATCGCCAAGAAGTCCGTCGTCCCCATCTTTGACGCAGAAGGACAAAGCTCCGATGGCGGTGCAATCCTGCTTGGCCAGCTCGATCAGCAACTCGGCCTGACCAGCGGACTTGCAGCTCAATTTTGCGATCGACGCAATCCGGGCCGCACAACACACGACTTTTTGACGATTCTCCGGCAACGTGTGTTTTCCATCGCCATGGGCTACAGCGATGGCAACGACGCAGCCAAAATGGCAAATGACCCGATCCTGAAAATGATCAGCGGCATGGATGCACTTGGCGAAGATCAGCTGGCATCGCAACCGACGTTATCCCGGTTTGAAAACATGCCCACGGCAAAAGAGGCTGTACAAGCCACACGTTGGCTGGAGAAGAAAGCTATTGGTCTGCTCAAGAAGCGTCATCGGCGACCAAAGCGCATCACCATCGACTTTGATTCCACTGACGATCCCACCCATGGTCAGCAAGCATTCAGCTTTTTCAATGGCTACTACGACACCTGGTGTTTCCATCCTCTCCTTGGCTTTTTGTCAGTGGATGGTCATCCAGATCAATTTCTCTTCTCCGCTCGGCTTCGACCAGGGAACTCAACGGCAAACCGAGGATGCATTCCATTGTTGCAGCGGACGGTCGCCGAGCTCAGGTACCGATTCCCGAAAGCAAAGATTCGTGTACGGTTAGATGGCGGCTTTGCAAACCCAAGGATCATCGCTGCGCTTGAAGATCTAAAAGTCGAGTATGTGGTCGCAATGGCCAGCAACAGCGTCCTCAAAGCGAAAGCCAAGGATTGGATGACCATGGCCCAGACGCTCTCTGCTCGCCAAAACGAATCCATCCAACTCTTTGGAGAGGCTGCTTACCGTGCAAAGTCATGGAATCGCGAGCGGAGGGTCATCCTCAAAGCTGAGGTGCTGCAGTATGAAGGAAGAAGTGCAAAGTCGAATCCTCGATTTGTGATCACCAATCTTCGGCACACACCGGAAAACGTGTACAAGATCTATCGTGGTCGAGGTGATTCCGAGAACCGCATCAAAGAACTACTGCATGATCTCGACATTGATCGCACAAGCTGCTCAAGCTACATCGCCAATCAATTCCGAGTATTGATGACGGCTACGGCGTATCTGCTCTACCAGGAGCTGCGCTGGCGCCTTCGTCGGACTGATGCAGGCCGCACCCAGGTAGGGCGATTTCGGGAAATGTTGATCAAGGTCGCAGCTCGCGTACAAGAATCAGTGCGTCGGGTAGTGGTCCATCTGCCGAAATGTTATCCATGGGTAGAATTGTGGGAGCGTGCAGCATGTGCTGTCAGTGCTCGCGGTAGACCAAAGACGGCGTAGCGCCGAATGGAATCCAACTGCATCGCATCTACTGCGCCACGGGACTGTACGGAGGTGGCCATTCCGGCGATATTTCAGGCCCATGGACCTTTGCCAACGCTCACTTCAGAGTGTCGAAAGCAAATCCCCTTGATTCTTCACCATGCCGGCCAGCAAGGACCAAAAAATCGCGATCAACAGCACACTCGTGAATAGTCCGGGTTAGGTGCTCAGCACCTTAGACACCCATCTCTTTTAGCAGGTGCTTCGCTGGCATGACCTGTTCCAGGATCCAGAGTACGTAGCGGATGTCTACGCTGATGTTGCGGGATCGCTCCGGGTTCCAGCCGTAGTCGCCGCTGACACTCTCGAAGGCCCGGTCGAAATTCAGGCCCACCAGTTCACCCTTGCCATTGATCACCGGTGAGCCGGAATTGCCGCCAGTGGTGTCGCCGTCAGTCAGGAAACACACTGGCACATCGCCAATCTTGGCGGAATAGAAGCGGCTGGTTGACCTGTTTTTGGCAGCAGTGCGCAGGATTTCCGGGCAGTCAAAAGGATTCTTGCCGGTGTGCTTGTCCAGGAGGCCCGCCACCGTGGTGTGGGGGTTGTACTGTACACCGTCCCGTGGCTTGTAGCCTTTGACGCTGGCAATGGAGACTCGCAGGGTGCTGTTGGCGTCGGGGTAGAAGGTCTTGCCCCGCCATTGCTGTTGGGCCTCGATCCACTGTTGCCCCACAACCAGACGGCGGCCCTGGTTCTCTTGTTGGCGGCGGACGTACTGCCAGCGTTCCTGTGCCAGGGCCCAGGCCAATTGCAGCAGTGGATCCTTGCTCTCCCGCAGCCCCTTTGCTCCCAGCATGAGCACTTCCTTGCGGCCTTCGACGCTGGTCATGGAGGATTCTTGCAGGGCTGAGGTGACACTGCCCTTGGCCATGAACTCGGCCACTCCCATGATCTGTTGCTCAGCAGGAAGGGCATTGGCTTCATCCAGCAAGCGGCCAAGAATGCGAGCCTGGATGCTGAGAAGATCTTCGTGCACATCTTCGCGCAACACGGCCTGCACAAAGCTGGCGGGATATTCCGGATCTCCTTCGCCTCTTTGGCTGCCCATGGCGCCGGCCATGTCTACCAGGTTGCGAAAAAAGCCACAGGTTCTGGAGCTCAGCAACATGGTCAGCAGGAGATCCTTCTGTTGGGTTTGCCGGGCCGTCGCATCCAGTTGCTGCAGGTCGGCCAGCACTTCTCCGTACTTTTTCTGTCGCTGTTCGTCTTGTTGCACCCACTGGCTGAACAAGGTCTCTTCGTTCATCTTGTGTTCCACCGTGGCATTGCGGGCAAGACCCTTGACCATGCCCAGGGCGTTTTTCTGCACATTGGCCAGACTCTTGATCAGGCTTGAATAGCCCAGGGCCTTGGCTGCGTCCTCGACGGTTTCTTCCTCGATGATGTGAATGATGTCGGTATAGAGCTCCAGGCGCATGGGATAGAAAACGCCTTGCCGGTCGGCAACAGCATCTGCACTCAAGTAGCGCTCGGTGCGTCCTGGGTAGCCCAGGATCAGGGCCAGATCACCTTCCTGAACGCCCTGGGTGGAGACCTTCAGATGATGGGCCGGTTGGCAGGGCACATTGTCCTCGGCGTAAGCAGCTGGCAGGCCCTCGGCGCTGACGTAGGCGCGGAAGAAACAGAAATCCCCAGTGTGCCGCGGCCATTCCCAATTGTCGGTTTCGCCTCCGTACTCGCCGATGTTGCGCGGTGGGGCATAGACCAGGCGCACGTCCGTCAGGCGCGTGCGGTATTCCAAATGGTATTCCCGACCTTCCAAGAAGGAGGTGACCTGGCAGGCGGTGTTTGGCTGCTGCTCACCTTGGGCCACCAGCTGTTGGATGAGTGACCTGGTTACGCGATAGCGTTCCAGCGCAGTGTTGGCTTTGGCCTGCTCGGCGTGAACTTGCTCGGTAACATCATCAAAACCGCGGAACACAAAGGCCACCATGCCTTTGGCCGGTAGCTCTTCTTGGCGGCTATTGGCGACGAAGCCATCCTGCAGATAGTTCTGCTCCACCGTGCTCAAGTTCTGCACCGCGCCAAAGCCGCAGTGATGATTGGTGACGATCAGGCCCTCTTTGGAAACGAAGGAAGCACTGCAGCCATTGATCTGCACGGCGGCGGAGAGCACACCACCCTTTTCCGGATGCCAGAATTCATCCTTGCTCAGCTCCATACCGCGAGCTTTGAGTTGTTCCCAGTCCATCTCCCGCAGTTGGTTGGGCAGCCATTGCCCTTCATCGGGGACGCTGGGCAGGAGAAGGAAGAGGGTCAGGGGGAGGAGTTTGCTGATCATCATCTTGGATATTCTTGTCTTCGTGGGCCTCAGGTTTAACCAGAAGAGGCGGTCCCAAGCACAGGGGTTTTTGCAAGTCGATGCCCGGTGGGTCCGTTGCCCGCAGCGTCAAATTGCCCTGCAGCCCCGTATGCAGCACTTGAATGCCCAGGGCCCGGGCCACCTGGGCTTGGGCGCTATAGCCATCGCCAGTGGCAGCGGAGACCAGGGCCAGGCGAGGTCTGACCCGGGTCAGCAGCTGATCCACACAGTCCAGGGGTCGACCATGGTGTGGCAACAGCAACACTTCCGCCTCACCGGCCCATGGACTTCGTAGATAGGCAGCGATTCCCTGGGCCAGGGCGTCCCCGGGGAACAAGGCCCTGAATCCAGGCAGTTGTGCCTGCAACCAGATGCTCTGTTCGTTGTCTGACAAGCCAGTAAGTGCAGGACGCCACAGGCAGAGGTCAGGCCGCAGGCGCAATTCTTGACCGGGAGCCATGAAATGCAGTTCGCAGCCTTGGCTTGCTAGCAGGTTGCTGATGTCATGCTGTCGCATCTCGGTGGGCAGGATCGCCGTTTGGATTTGCACCCACTGCAACAGGCTGGGGATGCCGCTGATGTGATCCGCATCCTGGTGGCTGAGGATGCAAAGGTCCAAGCGGCGACGGGGGGCCAGGGCATTGCGTACCGCTGTCGCCGCCCGGTGCCCGCGACCCTGGTTGCCACAGTCCACCAGCACTTGGGTGCCATCCTGCATCTGCAGCAAGCAGGCCTGGCCATGGCCCACTGAGAGCACTTGCATGTTGGGCACGTTCTCTTCGGTGCTGGTGAAAAAGTGCGGCAGGCTGATGCACAGGCAGAATGCCAAGGCTCCCCGCAGACGCTGTAGCCAGAGCAGCAGGGCCAGGCCAAGCAAGGCCGCTGCCAACAGGGTCCAGGGGTTGGCAAGTTGCTCGGCGTAAACCGGGGCCAAAGGCAGTTGGGCTATGCCCAGAACGATCTGACTGTAGAACCAGGTCAGTGCCTGCAGGACGATGCCGAGAAGCGCTGCCACTTTGGGCAGGATCAAGCCCAGCAGGCTGGTGCCCAGTCCAAGTCCCAGCATCAGAGCCACCAATGGACTCAGCAATGGCGTGGCCAAAATGCACCAAGGGGTGAAACGACCAAAGTAATAGAGGCTGAACGGAGTGGTGAGCAGGGTTGCCCACAAGGATGCATGCAGGGCCAGGACCCAGAACTTCCGCCGATCCAAGCCTGGGCGGAAAACCCCTGCCATGCCCAGGCCAAAGACCGCTGCGTAACTCAGGTTGAAGCTGACGCCAAACAAATCTTCTGGCAGGAACAGGGCGGTAAGCAGGGCGGGAACGGCCAGCACCGCTGCCAAGGACACCGGCCGTCCCCGGCCATTGGCGAACAAGAACACCCAGGCCGCCACCACGGCGCGGAACACCGGAGGTTCCATGCCGGTGATCAGGGCATAGAACAACAGCAGCAAGGCGGTGCCTGTGCGAAAGCCCTTGCTGTTCAGGGCGGAGCGCTGGCTCAACTTCGCAAAGGCCAAGCCTAGCATCCAAGCCAGCATGGTGAGATGCGCGCCGGAAACTGCCAACAGGTGGCTCAAGCCCGTGTGGCGATGCCCACGCACCAAGGCGTCGGGCAAAGCGGGACCCTGGCCCAGCACCAGATGGCAGAGCAGGATGCTCTCTTCACCGGACACCGCCGCCAACATGCTGCGTTGCAGTTGCAGGCGCAGGTTCTGCGCCATGCCCATGGGTGACAGGGGGCCGGCGCGGACCTGCAGGGCATCATGTTGGGCTTGCAAGCGTGGGGAGGGTGCTGGCCCTGCCGCTGCTTGGGCCATGGTAGGCAACAGACGGGCGTAACCTTGCACTCTGTCGCCGGGGACCACATCCAGCATGCCAATCACCGCACAGGAAAACTTCTGCCGGTGCTGACGCAGGCGCAGGTAGCAAGTTTTCTGGATGGGGTCGCAGCGGCTGCCCGGCAACACTTCCGCCGAGAACCAAACCGGGCCTGGCGCTGGTAGCAGTGGGGGAGATGGCGGCAGGCTGGCTGCTGAGAGGGCGCAGGGCAGGGCGCAGAGCCAGCTGCCCAGGCGTTGTTGCCAGAGGCTCAGAGCCAGAACCAGCGCCAGCACCAGGGCTACTGCCAAGATTCCCAGTTCACGACTCAACATGGCGCCGCCCACCGCCCAGATCGCAGCCTGCACCATTCCTTCCCTGCCGCTTCCACTGCTTTTGCTCGCTTCCATGCCGCCAAGGCCGTGTCTTTACTGCGTCCTTGGTTACCATGCCTACATGGTTCGTGTTCTCTATCCTGGTAGCTTTGATCCGGTAACCCGTGGCCACATGGACCTGGTGGATCGAGCCCTTACCCTGTTCGACTCCTTGACCGTCGGAGTTTCCGAGAACATTGGCAAGTCACCGCTGTTCTCAGTGCAGGAGCGTCTGGAACTGCTGCGCGAAGTCTTGCCGGACAATCCCCGCCTGAACATTGTTGAATTCAGTGGTCTGGTGGTGGATGTCTGCCAGCAAAGTGGCTTTGAAGTCATCTTGCGGGGCTTGCGCACGGTTTCTGACTTTGAATACGAGTACCAGATGGCGCTGACCAACCGGCACCTGCAGCCCAAGGTGGAAACGGTTTTTGTCATGCCCAGTGTGGAGCATTCCTTCGTCTCTTCTTCGCTGATCAAAGACATCGTGCGCAACGGTGGCGATGTATCGGCCTTTGTTCCCGCAGCAGTGGAAGCGGCGCTGCGTGGTCGCCTGTAACAACCTGTTAGCTCATGAATATCGAAATCATCCAATCCGACTCTGCCCCCGCCGCCATTGGTCCCTACTCCCAGGCCACCACCTTTGGTCAGTTGGTGTTTTGTTCCGGCCAGGTTGCCCTGCACCCGCAAAGCGGTGAGATGGTGGGAGACTCAGTGAGTCAGCAGGCAGAACAGGTGATGCAGAATTTGCAGGCGGTGTTGGCTGCCGCCGGCTCGGATCTCAACAAGGTGCTGCGCTGTACCATCTACCTGTGCAGCATGGCGGACTTTGCTGCGGTGAACGAAGTCTACGGTCGTTATTTCAAGGACTTCAAGCCAGCCCGTGCCACCGTGGCAGTGAGCGAATTGCCGAAGAATGCCATGGTGGAGATTGACTGCATCGCCACCAGGTAGTGGCCCGATTGGTGGTGGGCGAGTATGGCGGCGTCTATCGGGCGCTTCGCTGATCGGGTTGTGTATCCTGCTACCGGTGCTGGTGGCCTTCGTGCGCATTGATGCGCCAGCGCATCCGGCTGAGCCGCAGAATCTCTTGCCGGATGAACTGGCGCAGGAAAGGCTGTGGGGAATGCTGGCCTTGCTGGCCTGCAGCGGGCTGCTCTACTTGTTGGTGGCCAGCACCCGTGGCCGGGTCGTGGCATTATTGGCATGTTGTGCCTGTGCCTGCCTGCCGCCGGTTTTGCTCGAAGGCTATGTCATCCGGGCTGAGCAGTGGGCCAGCATGTATGCCTTGCTGGGCATGCTGCTGTTCACTGGCATGCCACACTTGTTGCGGCGAGGTGCAGGCAGAAGAACAGGTTGGCTGTATGGGCTGCGACTTGCTGGTCTGATGTTGGTGGTGAGCCTGTGCTTTGCCATGGCGGGCTTGAGTGTGCAGAGCCAGGGCATCCTGTTGTTGGTGCCCGGTGGCACGCTGTTCCTGGTGGTGGCCGCGGTGTTGCTGGCCCAGCTGCGAATCATGCGGCGTAGGAGTATGGAACAATGGCCGTACAAGGCGGCGTTTTTTCGCTTGCTGCCCTGGCTGCTCATGTGCCTGTGCAACTTCCTGGTTGCAGTCTGGTTGCCCTTGCAAATGGGTTCTACCGCTGAGCCAGTAGAAGGGGCTGTTCCTATGGTCTCTGAGCTGGGTTTGCTGCCAGCTCATTGGTTGGCCCGCATGCTCTTGTTGCTGCTCGCATGCCTTGGAGCTCTGCGCCTTGGGCTGATCATTGGTCTGCGTCTCGGGCGACAGACCCATCTGCAGCCGCAGACATGTCTGCTGGTCTACATGGCGGTGATGCTGCTGCAGCACATCCTGGCCACTGCTCCCCACGATGCCCTGCCGGTGGTACCAGTTATGGTCATCCTCATTGCTGAGGGTCTGATTGCACTGGTGGTCTTGCTTGGAATGGCCGAAGCAAAAATGCGTCCCCGTTAACAGGCCGTTCAACGTTCTGTTAACGGTTTGCCAGCGCTTCTTCGATGGCACCCATCAGCTCCTTTCGACTGTGCTCGTCTCGGATGGACAGCCGCAGGGCAGCAACCTTGAAGTCGCGCCCCAGCAACAACAGATAGGGTGTGTGTTCTACCTTGTATCGCAAGGCGAGATGGGAGTCCCAGCCGGCGCCGCCAAATGCCTGTGGCCAGGGCAGGGGCTTGTCTTGCAATAGCATTGCCAAGGTTTCGCGCTTGTCATCCAGCGAGACACTCAGGATCTGCAGACCTCGTTCTTGGTGCTTTGCATATAGAGCCTGTAGTTCCTTGAGCTGCTCTTTGCTATCCCTGTCAGCTGACCAGAAGTGCAGTAACAAGACCTGGCCAGAGAAGTCCTTCAGCTTTTGCTTCTTGCCATCCAGGAATTCCAATGCCACATCAATGGCCGGGCTTCCCACCTTGAAGTGCAAGGCCTGGTAACGGTCCCCGGCGATGCCGCCATAAAGGGTGTCGGGATACTGTTTGGCCAGTTCATTCAGGCTCTCCTCGTAGGCGGTTTCGTGTAGGTCCTCCCGCTCGCGGATTGCAGTGCAGCGATGCCAAAGAATTTCGGCTCGTTGTCCCCCATCTTTGGCCTGCTTCAGGGCCTGTTGAAAGATGGCCTCCCCCTTTTCTACTTCCACCAACTCCGTCATCAGCATCTGCGCTAGCTGCATGCGCTGGGACAATCCGGTTTTCTTGCGCAAGGCGGCTTCTACCCATTGTTTGCGCTGCGCTGGCAGTTGCATTTGCTCCGCCAACACTGCCGAGCGCAACAACCACAACGCATTGGTGTCCGATGGCGCCAATGCGGTCAGTATTTTTTGTGCCGCTTCGCGCTTTCCCTGGTGCAGCGTGGTTTGCACCAGCAGGATGCGGGTGTGCGCCAGCTGCTCCCCCTGGATGCCAGATTGCAGGTGGCTTTGCAGTTTTCTGGCATGCGAGGCCATGGCCTGCTTGTGGGCTTCGACAGGGTTCTTGGCGGATTGTGCGGCGGTCAGTCCTTGTTCGAATTGTGCCAGGATCTGCTGTAGTTCCTTGCTGGGTTGGTACTGGGGGTCTTGCCCCTGGCATTGCGGCATGCTGCTCAGCAGGAGCAGGAAGAAAGAGAGCAGAGGTATAGAGACTGCTTGCCAGTGTTTCACAGATGTGGTCCTTTTCGTGCCAGCCATGACTCAAGAAACTATTCCGGTGCTCAGCATACGCAATCTGCGGGTGCAGCGAGCGGGCTTCCAGCCCCTGACCTTGCCAGAACTGGATCTGCATGCCAAGGAGGTGGTTGGACTGGTGGGGCCTTCGGGCTGTGGCAAAACCACCCTGTTGCAGGGAATGCTGGGCCTGCAGGAGTCTTTGCAGGTCGAGGGCAGCCGCAGCTTTTGTGCATCATCCTCGCCAGCCAGCGCATGGCCTGCTTCGAATACCGAAGCCTGGCGCCAGATCCTGTCCCAGCAGGTCACCTACCTGATGCAGGATGCCAAGGCGGCCTTGGATCCCTTGCAGCGGGTGGGCTTGTACTTGCAGATGGTGACGGGTCAGGATCGTCAGGCCTGCCGGGATGCCTTGCTAAAACTGGCCATGCCCGATGCTGATCGGATCTTGCGGGCCTACCCCCATGAGTTGTCCGGTGGCCAGGCGCAGCGGGTGTTGTTGGCGGTGGCTTTTTTGCGCCGTTCGCCTTTGTTGATCTTGGATGAGCCGGCGGTGGGTTTGGATCCCGCCGCCGTGCAGGAATTGCTCAGCTGTCTGCAGCAGTTGCAGGCGGCACAGGGTACTGCCATCTTGCTGACCAGTCATGATGCGACGCTGTTACGGGAGTTGCAGGCGCGCTGCCTGGTTTGCAGCGAGGGTAGTTTTGTGCCTGGCCAGAACCCGACTGCCCAATGGCCCGCCTTCACTGGTCCGCAGGCCGGGCCGGATGCGATCCTGCAGGCCAGAGGACTGGGGGTGCAGCTTGGCGGGCGTTGGATCCTGCGCAGCCTGCAGTTGTCCATCCAGCGAGCTGAGGTGGTGGCGGTGGTCGGGCCATCTGGTTGTGGCAAGACCACCCTGGCGCGAGTGCTGGCGGGACATCTGCCCGCCAGCGAAGGTCAGTTGCAGGCGCCTGGCAATGTGCAGCTCTTGTTTCAAGATGCCTTTGCCTCATTGACCCCGCAGCGTCGCATGGGCAGTCTGCTGCAGGAGACTGCCGTGTCAGCCTTCAACATAGCTGACGAAGCCAAGGAACTTGGTCTGCAGCCAAGCCACCTGCAACAGACAGCGGCCACCTTGTCCGGTGGAGAGCGACGGCGCATGGCCTTGCTACGCGCCCTCTCGGTGCAGCCCGATCTGTTGATCTTGGATGAGCCCACTGCATTTCTGGATCCGGAAGCGGCTCTGGCGGTGGTGCAGTCCCTGCAGAAAGTCCTGGCCCGGCAACAACCAGCCTGTCTATTGATCACCCATGATCTGGAATTGGCCCGGCAGTTCGCCGGGCGGATCCTTGCCATGGAAGAAGGCAAACTATGCTGAGAATTGGGTTGTTGCTCTGTCTGAGCATGGGGCTGGGCGCGCAGGAAGAAGTTCAACGCCTGCCCTCCGGCCTGCAATGGGAACATGTGCAGGTCTCTGGCTCTGGCGAAGTGGCAGTGGCTCTGTTGCTGCCCACCGGTTTTCAGCAGGATCCGCAAGGTCGCAATGGCCTGGCCGAGGTGCTGGCTTTTGCTCTGGCCATGGCGCAACAAGATCAGGCTGGCAAAGCCTTCCAGGTGGAGGCCCTGGCCACCGGCACCATGCTGTGGCAGAGCTTTTCCCTGGCCGAATTGGCTGGGCGACTGGGTTTCCTGCTACAGGTCTTGCAGGGCGAGTTGGCCTTGACGGCAGACCAGCTGGCCATGGTCCTGGGCCGGGCCAGACTTGCCGCCGACGATGCTACATGGCTCTACCCGGGCCCTATGTTGCGGCAGATGGCACGGCAGCAATGCATGCAGGCACCGCCCCTGGGCCGGGCCGAAGAGCTGGAGGGATTGACCCTGGCAGATCTGCAACAACGCCTGCGCAATGCCTATGGCCCACAGGGTGCCTGGCTGGTGAGCATTGGCGACATGGACAGCGATGCCTGGCAGAGCAAGTTGTCAAAGGCCATGTCTGGCCTGACTTCCCGGCCATCCACTTCCCAATCCTTTACGGCAAAGCCCATGCAAGTTGCCCAAGGGAAAGCTGAGCTGAGCCGCCAACATCCACGCTTGCAGGCGCCCTATGTGGCTGCCGCTCTGATGACGCCGGCGGCGCAGGATGCCGACTATCCTGCCTTCCTGCTGGCCGTTACTGCCCTGCGCTATGCCGCCTTTGACCGCTTTTCCCAGTCTGGCATGCTTGCCCTGCAGGCCCAGGCCAAAGCCCCGTTCCTGCACTTTCGGGTTTGGGATGGGGATTCCCTGCTGGTGTTGCATCGTCGGGGAGTGGATGGAGTTGCGGTTGCCTTGCCAGAGAAGCAGCTGCGCCGCCTGTTGACGGACCTGGCCCGGGATGGTGTGCCGGAGCATCGTTTGCCCGGTTTTCGCCACGAGCTGCGCTCCACCCTGGCGCTGCCACCCTACAAGGACCGCGGCCGGCTACAGCTGGAGATGCGGGTGCGGGTGCTGGCGTTTGCCCGGCAGCAGGGCTGGCCTGCGGACCTGGATAGGCGTCTGGCCCAGGTGGAAGCGGAGCAGATCAACCGGGTGCTGCGCCAGTACCTGGCCCCAGAGCGTTTCTGCTGGTTGAGATTGCTGCCCCAAGCCCAGGTGAAGCCCAATTCCGGGCCGCCGCCCTTCCGCCTGCCTGCCCGGTAGAACTGAAGTTTCGCCCGGTCTCTGGCCGATGGTAAGGGAGAATTATGGGTTTCATCAACCTGGCAGAGAAAACGATCCATGCCAAGCTCGTCTATTACGGGGTTGGTAGCGGTGGCAAGACCACCAGCTTGCAGGCTGTACACTCCGTGTTGTGTCCGGCTAACGAGGTGAAGCTGGTTTCTATCAACACCGAGGAAGACGCAACCCTGTTGTTCGACTTCCTGCCCATCAACCTGGGCCACGTGGAGGGCTTCAAGATCCTGATCCAGGGTTTCACTGTGCCCGGCCAGCCCAAGTACAAGTTGATGCGCAAGTATGTGCTGCAAGGGGCGGATGCAGTGGTGTTGGTGGTGGACTCCCAGAGCAGTCGCCTGGAGGAGAACCTGCAGGCCCTGGAAGGCTTGAAGGAGAACCTGATCCTGAACGGTCTGGATCCCAATACCACGCCCATTGTCATGCAGTACAACAAGCGTGACCTGGAAGAGATCCTCGCTGAAGAAGAGTTGGACAAGGCCTTCTGTTTCCGTGAAGGCATCCAGTCCTTTCCTAGCGTGGCCACGGATAAGCAGGGGGTTTTTGAAACCTTTGTGCACGCCGCTGGTCTGCTGGTGGATACCAAGGTTGGTCTCTATGGTCTGGGCCAAGGGGAGATTGACCCCAAGGTTGTAGCAGAAGGGGCACGCAAGCGACTCTGGGAGGTCTACGACGAAGTCCGGCACCAGAATGAACAAGCCGCTGCAACGCAGAAAAGTTCGACTTCCCAAGCACCCTGGCCGACGGAAGGGACGCTGGGTGATGATCTAGAAAGAGATGAGGATGTCAGTGCTGAGCTGGAGTCGGTGCGGCTGAAGAAGAAGCTGGACCTGAGCAAGGAGAACCTTGGCCTGGACTATGCTCTGCAGATCAAATTGCCCGATGAGGATTTTGCTTCGAACACTCGGCTCAAGGGGCTCAAGGGTCCGGATGCGAGCATTGAACTGGATCTGGATGATGGCGGCCTGCTGGATCTGGACAGCTTGGATGACCAAGCGGGGGACAGTATCAACCGGGAGGTGTTCAGTGATGATGAGCTGAACATGGATCTGGACCTGAGTTCGGTGCAAGAGCCGGAGTATGGATCCTCGACGGAAGTTGAGCAGGATGACAACCTGTTGGACAAGGCGCTGCAATCCAACCTGCAATTGGCAGAGGCCTTTGGTGAGTTGGATCAGCTGAAGGCTGCACTCTCGCGCAAGAATGGTGAGTTGGTCAAGGTGGCGCAAAACACCGTGCATGACTTGAACAAGCCTTTGTCTGCCATCAAGCTGATGCTCTCTTCAGCAGCGAAGGGCTATCTGGGCGAGCTGCAGGGCAACCTGCCCAATGCAATGGACAATGCTCTGGTGGCAGTGAAGCAAATGGAACGGCTGCTGGGAGACCTCATGGACAGCTCGCGCCTGGACTTTGATGGTGTTCAATTGAGCTTCCAGGACGTGGACATGACCCTGTTGGTTGCGGACGTGGTGCGTACCATGCGCTTCCAGATTGAGGAAGAAGAGGTTGGCATCCGACTTGAGCCGCTGCCGGTGATCCAGGCTGACGAATGGGCCTTGAACAAGGCCTTCATGAACCTGCTTGGCAATGCCATGCAGTATGCCTGTTCGGATCGTCCCACCCGCATCCGGGTCTATCACCAGGAAGTGGGTGAGGACCATGTGTTCTACGTGGAAGACAATGGCATTGGCATCCCTGAGGCATGTATGCCCCGGTTGTTCCAGCGCTTTGAACGGGGTGCAAACACTGCCGGCATCAGTGGCACTGGTCTGGGTCTGCACATCGTCAAGGAAGTCACCCAGGGTCACAGTGGTTTCGTAACGGTGGAATCCACCGAAGGGGAGGGCACTTGCTTTGCCGTGCATATCCCCAAGAGCCCGGTGCAGGCCCCGCATTCGCAGGTGAGCCAGAGCACCTCGTCCGATCAGCTGACTAGCTAAGCAACTGCTGTGCTAAGAGGGCAACTCGATCAGGCCGTAAAGGTGGCCGGCATCGAAGCGCAGGATCTTTGCGCTAGCCTGGGTGTTGGCCATGGCCTCCTGTAGTAGAGATTCGGCTTCGGCAAAGGCAAAAGCGTGTCCCATGTAGTATTCCTCCTGGGTGGGGGCGCTCTGCTCCGAGCTCATGGAGTCCTGAAAGTTTTCCTGCACCTCTACCTGAGACTCAAACTGGGAGGTATCCGGGCTGTCTTGAATGCCATCAAGGTCAGTGGGATCAGCGCGCAACTGCATGCGAAAGCTGCCACCGGCGGCCAATTGCTGAACAGCACTGCTGACGTTGGCCTGGATGACATCCTTTGGGCAGTGGATGAACACGGCCACGGCCAGAATCAGGTGATACTTGCGATCTGTGGCGTCTGTTGGAACTTGCAAGCCGTTGCCTTCAAAGAAACGGGTATTGGCAAGTTCCTGACTCCTGCTGCGAGCCTCTGCCACCATGCCGGGAGCAATATCAAAACCCGTGTAGCCGGCAAACCTGGGGGCGAGAGCGGCGGCCATGCGCCCGACGCCACAGCCGATTTCCAGCACCTGCTGTTGCGCCATGTTGTCCTTGTCCAGGCCATGCAAGAATAGCTGCGAGTCGATCTCGGCTTGTTGGCGCCAGACTTCTGGTTGTTGCCAGCCAGGATGGGAGGCCACGTAGAAATCCCGGAATGGGGTTTGCGAGAGGCGTTGCCAGTTCTGCTTCAACAGCTTGGCCCAGGCGTCGGTGGATTGTGGCTCCATGACCGAAGTATAGCGTCAGGGTACCTGGTTCAAGGACCAGTCATAATCCAGCCACTGGATGCTGGGTTGGGTCGAGGCTTCTAGTGTCCTTGCCAAGGGCAAGGAGAACCTGGCGGCGTATGCCAAAACTGAGCCGCCGGCCTGCTTGAAGTCCCCGCCAAACCAATCATAGAGTCGGGTCAGGTACAGGACGTGGGCCTTTTTCTCCAGTTGGAACCAGCGGTGGTCATTGTGCACCAGCATGGCCTGGGACTGCAGTTGCTGCTCCAGTTGTCCGGCTTGGTAGGCTTCCTGGCGCAGGGGCGGGCAGCCGATGCTGGCACAGTTGATGGCAAAATGAATGCGTGGCTCGGCAAACTGGCTGCGCAGGTATTGGTGCTCAATGCTATCCAGACTCAGAGTGAGATCGCCAATGTGCCAGCGCTGGGCCTTCCATCGTTTGGCGGCGGGAATGTCTTCGATGGATTGCAGGGGATAGTGGTCCAGGATAAGTCGCAGGGTGAAGGCGTTGTAGGCATTGATAAGCAGGGCCAGTTTCTGATCGCGGCCAAGAGCTTGAAAATCCACTCCAGCCAAGAGGGTGATGTAGTCATCCAAGGCCTTGGGGTGGGCATGCAAGCCCGCATAGTCCACTTGGTTTTTTGAATTCACATGCTTGTTCAGTAACTGGTCCAGCAGGGAGTGATCCACTTCCCCTCTGCCAGTGCGGCTGTGCTGCTCCTGCAAGACTGCCTTGGGTGGGCCGCAGGCCACAAGCAATGCCAGGGGAATAACCAGTGATAGGACGAAACGTCTTGCTTGAACTTGCATCATGCCAGGAGTCGATCGTAGATGCGGCGGATGTCCGCCGTTGGACGGCCAGCTGCATACAGCGCAGTGGCCCAAAGGTTGACCAGGGTGGTGCGCAGGACACCATTGCGTTGCCAGCGGCGTGCCGAGGTCTGCAAGGGAAGGGGCAGGCAGACCATTTTGCCATGGCGTTTCAGTCGCAGCACGAAGTCCAGGTCTTCCATGATGTGAATGTCGCGAAAGCCGCCCATGGCCATGAATACCGAGCGCCGTACGAATAAACCTTGATCGCCGTAGGGCAGACCCAGAAACCGGCTGCGTAGGTTGACGGCAAAGCTGAGCAGGCGCAGGCTTGGGCTGCGGTCAGCAATGCGCAGGCGAAAGGCGCCACCTACCACCCGGGGGTCAGTCAAAGCTGCATGGATGCTGTCCAGGGCATCGGGGGCCAGGCCGCTGTCGGCATGCAGAAACAAGAGGATGTCACCTTGCGCTTGCTCAGCCCCCGCATTGAGTTGGGCAGCCCGTTGCCGGCGGGAGTTGAGCACTTGCAGGCCGGCGGCTGTGGCCAGGCTCTTGGTTTCGTCCTGACTGCCACCATCCACCACGATGCCCTGCAGCCTGGCTTGCTGGGGCAGGCTTGCCAGGAGATCCGGCAGGCAGGCGCTCTCGTTCAGGGTAGGGATGATGAGGGAGATGCTGGGCATGGGCGACGGCTCTTACGAGAGACCATTGCGGAAAGTTGCCATGAGTTTTTTGAGTTACAGGCGGGCTAACGCATGATGAGGAGCTTGGGGTCCCAGCGGAAGGGCTGCAGCACAATGGGGTCGCCAGTGATTTCCAGGCTGATCTGCTTTTCCCCTGGCTGCACCTGCCAGAAGCGAATGCTTTGGCTGTTCGGCGGCAGGGTGACCTGGATCCGTTCGCTTGGCTTGTCATCCACTTGCCGGCTGATGTTGGCGGTTGCTGCAACAGTCAGCGGGTTGACCATGGCGATGGCGTGTCCCGCCAGTCCGGCGGCCGGGCCCTCTAATTGGAATCGTCGGTGCGCATTTCGTTCTACCTCCAGGGGAAAACGAGATTGCTCTTCGATACCCCACCAAGCCTGGCTGTTCATGCCATCGCTTTGCAACTTCACCCAGCCCGAATCGCGGCGGAACAGTTGCCGCAACCAAATCACACAGGAGCCTCCCGCCTGCACCGGCAAGGTCCGCTCTTGCTGTTTGCCTTGTTTACTCCAGACTTCCAAGCGCTGGTTGCCGGCGCGCGTGGATGGATTGTGCAGGGTGAGTTCGGGGCCGAACTCCCAGGCAAAACGAGGAGGGGGGACAAAGGGAATGATATGGAAGCCCAGCGCCAAGGCCTCGCTCTTGTGGAATTGCCAATCTGCCAAGACTGGCGGTTGCAGTCCTTCCCGCGGTCCAAGACCCAAGCGATCGGTGTAGACGCCGTCGATGCCCTTGGCCCGCAGAGTCTTCCATCGTTTATCTTCGTTCACCGGGTGGGTGTAGGTGAAGATATCTTTTTCCCCTAGCTTACGTGGCAGCTCCCGCAGGGCGCGGGCGATGGGCATGGTGATGGCATAGAGAGGGTTTTGTTCGGCAAATGAAACCACTGCCTGGTCCGATAGCTTGGCCAGGTAGAGAGTGAAGATGATGTCATCGTAGCCCAGTTGCTTGACCGGTTGGTATTCCTGGCGATGGTAGATTTGCGGCACAAAGCGATGCTGGTGTTCCGGATACTGTTTGGCGATGTGCTGTAGCCCGCGAACATTCTCCGCCTTGATGTCGGTGACAATGCGCAGATCCGGGTGCTGATCCAGCCAATCCATGAGATCGGCCAACGACAGGTGGGTGAGTTTGTTGGGTGAATCCAGCTGGCGAAATCCAGCCAGATCCATGACGCTGGGTTGGCGTCCGAACAAGCTTTGCATGGAGTGTTGCCAGTCATGCAGCAAGACCAGATGACCATCATTGGTCCAGACAAGATCCACTTCGATCAGCTGGTAGTTCAACCTGGCGCTGGCATTCAAGGCCTGCAGGCTGTTGGTCATCATCAGCCCTTCGGTGATGCCGCCACCATGGGCGATGAATTTGGGCGGCATGCCTGAGATTCCGGTGGCCTGTGCCATCTCACCTTCGGGCACTTCAATGAGCGGCATCAAGGATAGACCATCGGCCTGTTCATCTTCGCTTTCCCGGCCGCTGCCGGCATGCAAGGTCTCAGTGTGCAAACTGCCGGCGGCAAGGCGTCGCAGAATTTCCTCATCCGCGTCTCTCTGCTCACGCACCAGGGTTTGACCCTTGTGTTCGATGAGCATGCGGGCGATGTCGGTCTGCTGTTTGGCGCTGGCCAGAACCTTGCCCATCTTTTCCGCCTCTGCCAGGGCAAGCAGCTTGCCTTCGTGCACCAGAGAACGGCGCCCGGGAAGGGGGAGTGGATCCCGATGCTCGGGAGTGACGAAGAGATGGGTGCCGAAGAATCCCAGTGGGCTTTGCTGACCCAGGAGATGCATGACGGTGGGGGCGATGTCATGCAGGGCCCCCAGAGTGTGGGCGGAGGCCTGGCGGTTGGCCTGGATGAACTCTTCTTCACCTGGAACAGCCATCAGCAACAAGATGCGATTGGATCCTGGCTGGCTGAAGTCACGACCGGTGAGTTTGGCAGCAGCCATGCGTGCCTGGCGGTGCAGACCAGCGTCGTGGTCGCCGTAGAACACAATCAAAGAACGCTGCAGTTGCCCGCTCTCTTGCATGGCCCCAAGCCACTTTCCCACCGCGGCGTCGGTGTAGTGCATGAGGCGCAGGTAGTCCGCCAACATGTTGCTACCAACGGGACCGACGGGCCAGGTGGCAAGTTCTTCCGGGACCTTGTTGAAGGGATGGTGTGAGGTGAGAGTGATGTGGAAGGCGTAGAAGGGTTCGGCAACCTGGGCCAGGATGCCGGCGGACTGCAGCAGAAAGTCTTCATCGCAGAGTCCCCACCCTATGGTCCGCCCCGGCTTGAAGCTGCCCTGGAAGCGCATGTCATCGATGCCATAGCTGGGATGGGTGTGATCCCGGTTCCAAAAGCTGGAGCGAAAGGCATGCAGCGACAGGGTCTTGTAACCTTGCTCCTTCAGCAGCTTGGGCATGGTGGTCCACTCTTGTGGAAAGTGCTCCATGGCCACTGGCTTTTGCGGATGCGGCAGCTGGCTGGTCATCACTGCGAATTCCGCATCCGAACTGCGGCCCGCGGCACTGATGTCCACTGCTCCTTGCCAGGTCAAACCACCGGCGGCCAGACGATTCAGGTTGGGGGTGACCTCGCCACCGGGAACCTTCAATCCCAGGACGAAGGATTGGAAGGCCTCCATCTCAAAGAGGATGACGTTGCGATCCTTGGCCAGGCCAAAAAATGGACTGCTGCGGCGGTTCAACAAGGCTTTGCGAGCCAGGGCAGTGCGTATGGTTTCCTGGCGCAAGGAATTGCTTAGAGCAGTGGTGCTCGCTTCATTGCCCTGGTCGCGAACCTGGAGGAGGTGGGACAACAAGGCGCCATGGGATTTGGTCAGGGCATAGGGGCTCTGTTGTGCCGGGACGCTGAACCAGGCAAGGCTTAGTCCAATGCTGCAGAGGCAGAGGATGCCCGCGCCCAGCCTTCTGTTTTGGCTGCCCGGTTTGCGGCGCAGGCCGAGTACCGCCAATACGACAGTGGCCAGCACAATGATGGCGCCCTGCAGGCCGATGGCTGCCGCTACACTGTCGCGAATTTGCCAGAGTTGACCAGCGGCAGAACTCTGGGCGAAGTTCAATGGCCGATTGAAATAGGTCAAACTGGCCTGATTGCCCACCAGGATGATGGCAGTGATGGTGGCACTGAAGGTCAGGAACAGCCAGCCGAGCCTGCCTCCCAACAACAGGGTCAGACCGATGAGCATGCCGGGCAACAGCAAGCGTTGCCCCAAGAGCAGAGCATCCCATGCCCCTTCCAAGTCCAGCAGGATGCGTCCTTCTTGGTAAACCAGCAGAAGGAAGACCAAGCAGAGTGTCCCGGCGTGCAACTTGGTCAATCCTGCCGATTTCATGTGCTCACCATCATAGAACTATAGGAGGCTAATGCAAAAGTGCAGACGTCGTCCAGACTTGCGTGGTCTGGACTTGATCCTGGGTGTAGCCTAGGAGTCTGCCCCACGGGATGAGGAGGAATCCGGCCTTCGATCGCCCTCGAAATCGGGAAAAAGGTTAAGCCCCTGGCCCATCCCTGTACGTATTGAAGGCATGGCGCGCTTCAAAAAGGGTCAAGATCTCAACCAGCAGTACCTCCTACCCCCGTCAATCCGTGACTGGCTGCCTCAAGACCATCTTGCGTGGTACATCCACGACGCCGTCGAGTCGTTGGACACAGATGGACTCCTCGACCGCTACCGCATCTGCGGGAGTGGTGAATTGCCTTACGATCCACGGATGATGTTGAGGGTCTTGATCTACTCGTATTGCACAGGGGTCTTCTCCTCCCGCAAGATCTCCAAGCACCTAGTGGTATGACGCAGAATTAGTAGGCCTTTATATTAAGCCTCCCTACGCTTGCGGTGCGTAGGTATCGTTGGAGGCAAGACGATGCGCGTTGCAGTAGAGATTCAACTTACCAAGAGCGAGCGAAGCACCCTGACGAATTGGTCACGCAGTCGGAGAATTTCGGTGAGGCAAGCTCAGCGAGCCCGAATGATCCTTCTTGCCGCTGATGGCTACTCGAATGCGGATATAGCTGAGGAGATGAGGGTCAAGCGACACACTGTGGGGCGTTGGCGAAACCGCTTCAGCGAGCATCGCCTCACTGGTATAGAGAAGGACCTTCCTCGGGGAGGTCGTCCCCGTGCGAACGAGGAAGTTGAGAGTGAGATCATCCGCATGACTACGCAAGAGATCCCCGCGAACGCGACACACTGGAGCACGCGACTCCTTGCAGAGGAGATGGGAATCACGCAGTCGATGGTCCACCGCACATGGAAGGCCAACGGTCTGAAACCTCACTTGGTGAAGACGTTCAAGGTCAGCAACGATTCTCGGTTCGAAGAGAAGCTGCGCGATGTGGTAGGTCTCTACCTGAATCCACCCGAGAATGCACTCGTCTTTAGCGCGGACGAAAAGACGTCAATTCAGGCTCTCGATCGGACCCAGAAGAGCCTTCCACTGGTCAAGGGTCGATGCGGCACGATGACTCATGACTACAAGAGGAACGGAACAACCACCTTGTTCGCCGCGATCGAGTTGGGTCACGGCGAAGTGATCGCAACCTGCATGAAGCGACATCGACATCAGGAGTGGATCAAGTTCCTGAGAATGATCGACGAGCAAACTCCAGCTGAACTCGATCTGCACGTCATCGCCGACAACTACGCCACACACAAGCATGAGAAGGTTAAGCGGTGGCTGAAGCGCCATCCGCGATTCCACATGCACTTCATCCCGACAAGCAGCTCGTGGCTCAATATCGTGGAGGGGTTTTTCCGCAATCTTGATCAAAAACGCCTGAAGCGCGACGCGTTTCGCAGCGTCCCTCAACTCAAGAAAGCAATCATGGACTACATCGATAACCACAACGACGATCCGAAGCCGATTGTTTGGACCAAGGCCGCCGACGAGATCCTCGAAAAAGTCGGTCGCGCACGCGCTGCACTGAAAATGCCCCAACAGAGCGCATCACACCACTAGAAGAAAGCGTGCCTTTCCGGGTGTTGGCAGCTAATCAAATGCCGGACCACCGCACAATCTGTCGTTTTCGGGCGGAGCATGTCGATTTGTTCGAGAGCTTCTTTGTCCAGATCGTACAGCTCGCTTCTGAGGCTGGCTTGGTCAAACTCGGCACCGTGGCAGTGGATGGCAGCAAAGTGAAGGCGAACGCCAGCAAGCGAAAGGCAATGAGCTACTCGCGAATGAAGTCCGAAGAGAAACGACTGCGCGGCGAGATCCGCAGAATCACCGAGATAGCCAAGGGAATCGACAAGGAAGAGGACGATCTTTTCGGTCCTGACTTTCGTGGTGACGAGTTGCCTGAAGAGCTATCAAACCGGGAGGGCCGCCTGAAGGCAATCCAGGAGGCAAAGAAGCGCTTGGAGAGACGTAAGGCCGAAGAGGACAAGCAAAAGGACGAGAAGAAGGCTCGCAAGGCCAAGGAAGAGGGGCGCGAGCTGCAGATGGCTCGCTTTCGGATACATCCCAAGGGCAAGCCACGGCCAAAGGATCAGGAAAACTTTACGGATCCAGATAGCCGGATCATGAAGGACTCCAATGGATTCGAGCAGTGCTACAACGCTCAGATTGCTGTCGACAAAACGGAACAACTGATCATCGCCAATGGAGTCACAAACAACGCTGCGGATAATGATCAACTTCTTCCAATGGCTGAGCAAGCGATGGAGAACTCAGGTAAGCCGATAGAGCGCCTGCTTGCGGACGCGGGCTATCGCAGCGAAGAAAACTTCGAGCACCTAGAAAACGCCAAGATTGACGGTTTGGTTTCAGTTGGCAAGGAAGGAAAGGAGCGGCCGGAGACCAAACCAGATCTCCAAGCCACTGCGCGAATGAAACGGAAACTTGGAACCAAGTACGGACGAGGCTGGTACCGACAACGCAAGCACATCGTTGAGCCGGTCTTTGGCTGGATCAAAAACGTAAGCGGCTTTCGGTCCTTCAGTATGCGAGGCATGGCAAAGGTGAGCGGTGAGTGGGATCTGATCTGTCTTGCAACCAACTTGAGAAGGCTGCACGGGAAGCTGGCGCTATGAAAGCCAAGGAAATTGGGCCATTACAGGCCAAGAAGCACTGATCTGACCCTGAAAATCGTCAACGTGGCCCCAGACCCAAAATCCATGTAGAATCCGTCAATCTGGATTTTCACAGCCCCACTAATCACTTATCCAGCTGCCACCGGGGTAGCGCTAAGTTGACTTTCCGTGGGGCAGACTCCTAGCTTGCCGACATGACATCCCCTCCACCTTTGCAAGAGATGCAAGCCCCATGGCGATGGCTGTTGCGATCACCGTCGCTGTTGATCTGCTTGGTGGGTTGCCTGCTTTATCTGCCCTGGCTGAACACCCCTTTCGGTGTCAACGAAAGTAATGCCGGCTGCTATCTGGGTGTGGTCATCAAGAACTACCATCAGCTGGGCTTCTGGGAGACCCTGGGCGCGCCCCTGGGTTATGTCAGTCTGGAGATGCCGAAGCAGGGTGTCATCAACATGCACCATCCGCCGGGTTGGTACTGGTTGTACTATCCCTTTGGCACTGCTGTGTGGCAGATCCGTGCGGTGACTGCGGTGGTGAATGTGCTGCTGGGCATCGTCGTCTACCGCTTGTTGCGTCTGCCCCTGGGTGACAAGGTGGCGATCACTGGCAGCTTGCTCGTTTTGGTTGCTCCGGCATTGAGCTATTATTGTCGGGGAGCCTCACCGCAGCAGTCCCTCATGTTGCCGGGCCTGGCCATGCTGGCTCTGTTGGATCGAGTTCGTCGTCAGGGGCAGATGTCCGGATTGCAAGGGGCAGGCCTGGCGCTGCTTGCCTTCATCGGCACCTGGATGGATTGGGGCTTTATCTTCATGTGTCTGGCAGCCACCCCATGGCCTGGGGGGGAGGTCTGGCGGCTACGCTGCGGCGCCTGGCGGTGCCCGGATTTGCCGCCATGCTTTCCCTGGCCCTGCTCCTGTATTGGCGGCATCAGGTCATGACCTCCGATGTGTTGCCGCCGGCAGGTGAAAGGCATGGGATTGCTGCACTGTTCTATAATGTGGTTTGGAAGGGGCCATCCATGGGTGAGTGGGCGACAGCCTTGGGCAGCAACATGCGACTGGGCTATAGCTGGCCGGTGTTGTTGCTGGCCCTGATTGGTATGTTCCCTCTGTCCCGCCGCAGTCCAACTTTGTTCCTGGCCCTGCTGCTGGCAGGATTGGATGTTGTGGCTTACAGAAACTATGCCCTCAACCATACGCAGAACTATTCCTACCTGGCGCCATTGGTGGGAGCTGCCCTGGGCATGTTCTTCGTTTCCTGGCCGAAGCGGATTCCAGCCTGGTTGAGTCCAGCGTGCATGGTCGTGCTCATAGCATCTCTAGCCATCATGAGTTTTCAGTTGGCGCAAAAGGTTGCCACTCCCTTCTTTCGCGACATGGGCCATGCCCTGACCCAGGGCACCAAGGGCGAGCATGGCAAACGCTATCTGGTGGCAGTGGGTACCAGCATCTACGGCTACTATGTGGACTCACATCTGGTTGGGCAGGAACCGATTTTGGATACTTCGTACATCCAAGCCAATCTGCCGTCCATCAAGCCGGAACAGGGTTTTCGCTACTTGTGGTTGAAGCAGGCCAAGACCTCGCCGATGCGTATGTACAGTCCGGCGCAGGAGAAGGCGATGGCAGAGTTTCTCGCACCATTCCCAAGAGAACGCCTGCCGCAGTTGGAGAAGAAGGTCAATCTCTCGCACGAAGGTGCCAAGGTTCACATCTTGGAAGCCTGGATGGTTACGGTGAAGGAGCCGGAGGTCTAGCATGCCAATTCGCTTGAAGCTATGGGTGCTGGCCTTGGTGCTGTTTGCCCTTGTCTCCACGGGGCGCGGCCTCTGGCAGCGCTGGCAGAGATTCGATGGGGCAGCCGTGCGCCAGGACGCTGATTTGGCGGTAGCCAAATTCGCCGCCCTCCGCCAAGAGCTTGCAGCCAGCCCGACCGAGGTGCTGGACTATGAGTGGGCAGGTGAGTCGCAGCCGGAACTGTTCCGCAAGCTGATCCGCGATCATGCCAAGGTCGCGGTGTACTATCTTGCCAACGGCAGCATGCCTGTTCCCATGCCACCAGGGGTGGAAGCCAGCAAGGTCATCATGGTCAGTGCCGAGGTGAAGCGTCGGCAGCCGGACAGCAGGGAACAGGATGCTGAACTCTGTCAGAAGGGGTTTGAAATTCTTCGGAATGTGGAGCTGCTGCAACACCGCCGAGCCACGGTGCGCTATGCCCTGGTGCCGCACCTGCGCAATGTGACCCAGATCGGTTCTCTGGTGGTGGGGGACTTTCCCGCCGGTTTTGACTATCAGGCACTGGCCAAGGAAAAGGGTCTGCAAGTGGTCAAGGACTTTGGCAACGGTGCTGTGTTGTTTCGCAAACCATGAGCATGCTGTTAACCCTGTTCTCCCTGATACTGGCATGGACCAACGGCTGGCTGCTGTTGGCTCTGTTGCAGGGATCGGCGGCAAAGCAGGCCAGACCCTTGCGCATGGTGTTGGCCGGCGGTTTGGGCCTGGGCTTGAGTTCCCTGTTGTTCTATCTGCACCTGTGCTTGCTGGGCTCTGCCCAGCGCTTGTCCATGGTGTTGGAACTTGCTTGCCTGGGCCTCTTGGGCCTGGCGATGTTTTGGCGGCGACGCTTTCGTAGCGAAGCAAGTCCAGTCCCGCCATCGACTCTTGCACAAGCCCCAGCACCCAAGCTTCTCATTGTGCTCCTGGCCTTGTTGCTGGTAGCCGGCAGCCTTGCCTTCATCCTGCAGTATTTGGAAGCTCCCCATGGCAGGGGTGATGCCCTGTGGATCTGGAACTATCGCGCCCGCTTCCTGTTCTTTGCCGATCAGCACTGGCCCATGGCCTTTGTTCAGCAGGCAGCACCGGCTCACGCCGACTATCCCATCCTGCTGCCCCTGTTGATTGTGCGATCCTGGGGTCTTTGCGGTACTGCCAACACTCTGTTGCCCGCATTGTTCGCCTACCTCTTTACCCTGGGTACGGCGGCCTTGTTGTACGCAGGGTTGCTGATCCTGCGGGGCAAGACCGTGGCCTTGTTGGCTGCCATCACCGCCCTGGGCACTGCCAGTTTCTGGCACGTGGGTGCGCTGCAGTATGCGGACATGCCCCTGGCCTTCTACTTTCTTGCCGCCCTGATGCTCTGTTGTCTGGCAGATCAGGAGGATGCAGTGCCAAGTTGCAGATCTCGCTATCTGTTGTTGGCTGGATTCATGGCTGGCTTGGCTGCCTGGACCAAGAACGAAGGACTGTTGTTTTTACTTGTCCTTCCCCTGACTCGCCTGCTGGCGCCGCGAGGATTGGGCTTTTTGCTCCTGGGCATGCTGCCCTGCCTCCTGGCTCTCTGGATGTTCAAGGGCCAGGTGGAATTGGACAACAACCTGCGGGTGCAACTGGTGCCCGAGACCTTGTGGGAACGACTGCAGACCGGTTTCAGGTACCAGATGCTGTGGAAGTACTTCTGGCAGGAGAGCTTTGCCATTGGCAGTGGCTTGCAGGGGAGCATTGCCATGGGCAGTGGCCTGTTGTTTTGGCTACTGCTACTACCCTTGTTTGCCTGGCGACGCATTGCACTGCGACGCTTCATGCCTCTGCTCTGCACCGTATTGATGCTGGCGGGTTACCTCAGCATCTACCTGCTCACCTCGGTGAACATCGACTGGCACCTGCGCACATCCCTGCCCCGACTGATCATGCAACTCTGGCCCTGCCTGATCCTGGCTGTGTATTTCCTTGTCCCCGCAGGGGCTTTCCTAAAAGCGGTACCTGATGATGGCCCACAGGGCGGCCACACCATCTAGCCAGCCGATCTTCTTGCCGGCAGCATGGTCCCGACCCAGGTAGCGGATGGGCACTTCAAAGATCTTCAGGTGCTGCTTGGCAATGCGGGCGGTGATTTCCGGTTCTACGGTGAAACGCTTGGAGTGGATCTCCAGCCCCTGGGCCACCTCGCGGCGGAACACCTTGTAACAGGTTTCCATGTCGGTGAGTTTCAGGCCGGTCATCAGGTTGCTGAACAGGGTCAGCAGGCGGTTGGCCATGTAGTGGTAGTAGGGGTGGACGCGAATGTAGGAGCCCACCAGATACCGTGAGCCGTAAACCACATCCGCATTCTGTTCATAGAAGGGACGCAGCAGCAGGTGGTAGTCCTGAGGGTCATACTCCAGGTCGCCGTCCTGGATGATCACCAGATCACCGGTGGCCATGGCAAAGCCGGTCTTCAGGGCAGCGCCCTTACCCTGGTTGTGCTGGTGTTTGGCTGCTTTCAGTCCATGCTCGGCAACCAGGCGATCGATGAGTTCGCGACTGCCATCTGTGGAACCGTCGTCCACCAGGATGATCTCCACCGGCAGGCCAACGTTCATCACTCGCTGCACAACCTGTTCCAGGGTGGCGATTTCGTTGTACACCGGAATGACCACGGAAAGCAGCAGGTCAGGTGGCAGGGATGATGGCTCGGGAGTCACAGGTATAGAAGAGTCTACGACTTAGGATGCACCTGGCCACAGCCAGCTGAGGCGCGGGTGGTGGGTTTTCTAGATTAAATCTAAGATTGCTGTCCCCAATTCATCGGTTTTTACCATGTAGGGCGTCATGCCAACCCCCAAACCCGACTTAGCAACCAACGAAGCCTTTCTCAGGTACCAACGCCATGGGCGTCCTGAGGATTTGGCCACCGTCTTTGACGGTACCGCAGCGGAATTGCTGCGGGTCGCCAACTACCTGACTCCCGGTTTGGATGTGGCGGATGACATGGTGCAGGCCACCTATCTCACCGCCATCGAGAACCGGCACAGCTACAAGCCGCAGGCCAATGTGACGGCCTGGCTGCTAGGCATCCTGGTCAATCTGGTGCGTTCCATGCATCGCAGCCAGGGCCGCATACCGGCTTCCACGGTGAGTCTTGTGGACGTGGAAGCAGTGGCCAAGGGCGGCGATTCGCATCGGGCCTTGGAGGTGAAGGAGCTGACGAAGGCTGTTGCCGATGGCATTGCCAAGCTGCCGGAGATCTATCGCTCTACCCTTTCCATACATCTGCGTTTTGGCTTGCAGGCCAAGGAGATCGCTCTGAGTCTGCATCAACCCCTGCCGACGGTGCGTAAGCGTCTGAGTCGAGGCATGGCTTTGCTGCGCAAGGCACTGCCCTCCAGCCTCATTGCCGGCACTGTGGTGCTGACGACGCCGGTCTCTGGTCTTACGGCCATGCGCGAGGCGGTGCTGACCAAGGCCACTGCCACCTTGGCTGCGCAGTCCGCTGTTGGAACATCCACAGCCGCCTTGGCCAAGTTGGGTCTCTGGGTTTCCGCTGGAACTCTCTCCGCCGCGGCTTTGGCCCTGGTCTTTTCCGGCTCGACTCCCGATCTGGGGTCAGGGCTGGATGCTGAACCTTCTTCTTCGACCGTGGCGCATGTTGCAGCCAACGGTCAGGAAGATTCTGTTGATTCTCCCGCTGTGGCCATGGTGGCTCAGCAGGCGAATCCATTTTCCCCGGTGTCACAAGGTGTGACGCTGTTTTCTGTCGCCAAATTCAATAGGAAGGCAACCACCATGAATAGTAACAACTCTAATTCCGCTTCTTCCACCATGCGGGGCCTTGGCTTGCCCGGCTTCATTTTTGGAGCATCCATGCTCATGCCTGGCATGAGCCAGGCCCAGAGCGTGATCTACAATCACGACGGCCCAGTCGCCGGTGCTCGCTTTGGCACTTCCGTCAGCGACGCTGGTGATGTGAACTTTGATGGCTATGCCGATGTGATCGTTGGTTCCCCTCGAGACGGGAGTGGTCCAGACGGCATTGTTGGCACCGGTGATGATATTTCATTCGGTGGCAATGCCTTTGTGTTCTCTGGCAAGGACGGCAACCCGCTCTATACGAAACTGGGCGGCACTGCTTTTGACCAGTTCGGCAACTTTGTCAGTGGCCTTGGTGATCTGAATGCCGATGGCTACGACGACTTTGCCGTTGCCAACTCCTTCCGTTCGGCTGACCCCGATGGCACCCCAGCCAGTGGTGACGAGCTAGTGGTGTGATGCGCTCTGTTGGGGCATTTTCAGTGCAGCGCGTGCGCGACCGACTTTTTCGAGGATCTCGTCGGCGGCCTTGGTCCAAACAATCGGCTTCGGATCGTCGTTGTGGTTATCGATGTAGTCCATGATTGCTTTCTTGAGTTGAGGGACGCTGCGAAACGCGTCGCGCTTCAGGCGTTTTTGATCAAGATTGCGGAAAAACCCCTCCACGATATTGAGCCACGAGCTGCTTGTCGGGATGAAGTGCATGTGGAATCGCGGATGGCGCTTCAGCCACCGCTTAACCTTCTCATGCTTGTGTGTGGCGTAGTTGTCGGCGATGACGTGCAGATCGAGTTCAGCTGGAGTTTGCTCGTCGATCATTCTCAGGAACTTGATCCACTCCTGATGTCGATGTCGCTTCATGCAGGTTGCGATCACTTCGCCGTGACCCAACTCGATCGCGGCGAACAAGGTGGTTGTTCCGTTCCTCTTGTAGTCATGAGTCATCGTGCCGCATCGACCCTTGACCAGTGGAAGGCTCTTCTGGGTCCGATCGAGAGCCTGAATTGACGTCTTTTCGTCCGCGCTAAAGACGAGTGCATTCTCGGGTGGATTCAGGTAGAGACCTACCACATCGCGCAGCTTCTCTTCGAACCGAGAATCGTTGCTGACCTTGAACGTCTTCACCAAGTGAGGTTTCAGACCGTTGGCCTTCCATGTGCGGTGGACCATCGACTGCGTGATTCCCATCTCCTCTGCAAGGAGTCGCGTGCTCCAGTGTGTCGCGTTCGCGGGGATCTCTTGCGTAGTCATGCGGATGATCTCACTCTCAACTTCCTCGTTCGCACGGGGACGACCTCCCCGAGGAAGGTCCTTCTCTATACCAGTGAGGCGATGCTCGCTGAAGCGGTTTCGCCAACACCCCACAGTGTGTCGCTTGACCCTCATCTCCTCAGCTATATCCGCATTCGAGTAGCCATCAGCGGCAAGAAGGATCATTCGGGCTCGCTGAGCTTGCCTCACCGAAATTCTCCGACTGCGTGACCAATTCGTCAGGGTGCTTCGCTCGCTCTTGGTAAGTTGAATCTCTACTGCAACGCGCATCGTCTTGCCTCCAACGATACCTACGCACCGCAAGCGTAGAGAGGCTTAATATAAAGGCCTACTAATTCTGCGTCATACCACTAGGCCAGGCCGGTCGAGTCTGGACCTTCTCCGGCAAGGATGGTTCCGCTCTCTATACCATTGATGGCACAGCCGTCGGGCAGCTTTTCGGCAACAGCGTCAGCTGTGGCGGATTTATCGACCTTGATGCTTCGGCAGACTTCGTGGTTGGTTCGCCGGGCTTTAGCTCTGATCCCCTGGGTCCCGATGGCACCGCAGGCACCTCTGACCCTGATGGGACTCCGGGTAACGGCGATGAATACAATGATGATACGGCCTCCAATGGGCGGGTCTCTGCTTATTCTGGTGCTGCCGGTACTGTGATTCACGCTATTCCTGGCATAGCCAGTTTCGATAACTTGGGACGCTCCGTTGGCACTGCTGGTGACGTGGATGGAGATGGCCAATCGGACATCTTCTCAGCGGCGCCAAACTTTGATCTGGATCCTGACGGCACCCCGGCAAGTGGAGATGAAAAATCCAATGCTGGCCGTGCCTATGCGTTCTCCGGCAAGGATGCTTCAACCCTGTGGACTTCCGATGGTGAAAACGCACTGGATTTCTTTGGCCACGCTGTTCGCGGAGCCGGTGGCGATATCAACTTCGATGGAACAGACGATTCGATCGTAGGAGCCTTTGGCTATGATGTGGATCCTGACGGCACCCCAGCAAGTGGAGATGAAAAATCCAGTGCAGGACGCGTCTACGCTATATCCGGTGTGGATGGCTCCGTCCTTCTCACCTTCGATGGCGATAATACCAGTGACTTGCTAGGCCGCCATGTGGGCGGTGCTGGCGACGTCGATGCCGATGGCTTTAGCGATATCATTGCCGGTGCTCTTGGTTTTGATTTTGATCCTGATGGGACTCCGGCCTCTGGCGATGAGTTGTCAGCCTCCGGCCGTGCCTATGTGTATTCCGGCCAGACAGGCGCCCTCCTCTTTACCGTTGATGGTCTTGCTGGAGCTGACCAGGTGGGCACCTCGGTAAGTGGTGCAGGCGATGTGAACGGTGATGGCAATGCAGATGTGGTTGTTGGCGCTCCTCATTATGATCCCGCTCCCGATGGCACGCTGCAGTTCAGCGCTGGTCGTGCAATTGTTGCCAGCAATGCAACCATGTCCTTGGCAGCGGACACGCACCAGTTGTCCCTGAGTATTGCCAATTCCCAGACCATGACCATCAGTGCCGGCATCGGCAATGCTGGGGGGAACTACTGGCTGTTCACCGGCTTTGCTGCTTCTGGTGACACCCCCGGTGTCACCATGGCGCCTGGCGTGGTGATCCCCCTGAACCAGCCGGATCCATTGACCAGCTTTGTAATTGGTCTCACCCAACTGGGTGGCGGTGCTCCCACCTTCACTGGCTGGAAGAGTACCCTGGATGGTGCTGGCAACGCTTCGCCTTCGCTGAACACCTTTGGCCCCACGCCTGCGCCTCTGGGCGTCACCCTGCACCATGCTGCCCTGGTCTATACCAGCAACGGCTGTGGCGCTGGCTGTGACACCTTCCAGTTGGCCACCAACTGGGTGCCCATGACGACGACCCCATAAGGGAAGCGTCAATGACCAAGTCGGGGCTTAGGCCTCGGCTGTAGCAAGGATCAGGGCACCAACCCTTGGACTCTGGTCCTTGTTGCGCAATTTTTTGCCATCTCCCCACCAGCACTTCAAGCTATGCAAGCTCGCTTCTTATTCTACGGTTCCTTTCTGCTTCTGGGAACTCTGCCAGCGCAGGATCCCTTGATGGGAACAGAGTTGCATGCCCCCTTCCGGGTGTCGTGCGCTGATCAACCGCTGGATGTGGGGGATGATATCGGCCACGCCGCTCCCCATCTTGCTGACTTTGATGGGGATGGCTTAGCAGACCTGTTGGTAGGAGTCTTTGGCAAGGGGGTCAGGTTCAAGGGTGACCTGGCGTCGACCCTGCGCATCTATAAGAATGTAGGCAAGAAAGGTCAGCCCAGGTTTGCGGACTTCAGCTACTTCCAGGCGGGAGGCACAACGGCCAAGGTTCCAGGGGGTTGATGCATCGGATTTGGTCCCCAGTTGGTGGACCTGAATGGCGACGGTAACCGGGACATGATCTCCGGCTCCTTTACTCCTGGTGACCTGTACATCTTTGCTGGCAGTGGAGACGGCAGCTTCAAGGCCGCTGAAACCTTGCAGGACAAAGATGGTAAGAATCTGAATGTGGGCTGGGGTTCCACCGCATTCGCTGCCGACTGGGATCAAGATGGAGATCTAGACCTGTGCTTGGGAAACATGAAAGGGCAGGTTTTCTGGGCCGCCAATGAGGGCGATGCCAAGACAGCCATCTTTGGTATCCCAGTGCCGATGATGGCGGGCGGCAAACCCCTTGTGGTGCATGTGGACGCTGGGCCCTGCATGGTGGATTGGGATGGCGACGGCCACTTGGACCTGTTGGTGAGCGACGAATTGGGTGCAGTCACATTCTTCCGCAACCTGGCTACAGCTGGCCTGCCGCAGTTGGCTGCTGGCGTGACTCTGGTAACCAGGGGCAAGAAGTACAACTCAGCAGACGGTCGCGGTGGTCGGAGTAAGATCTGTGTCGCGGATTGGAACGAGGATGGCCGCCTGGACTTGCTGCTGGGGGACTTCAGTAGCGGCAGCCGAGGTCCTGAGCCCCAGCTGACAGAGGCGCAAGTGGCTGAGCGGGATGCGGCGTTGGCTGCCTATGCCGAGATCAACAAGAAGCTCGAAGTCATCTACGCCCAAAGCCGCAAGGATTTCCTGCGGGAGCATGGCATTGCCGAGGGGCAGAAGTTGAGCGACCAGCAGAACCGGGAAGCGGGCGAGAGATCCTTTGGCCTGTGGCACAGCAATGCAGACTTCCAGGAACTGAAAAAGAAGAGCCTGGCCCAGTCGAAGATTTTCACACAGTACCAAGCTCACACTCCCTATCACGGATACGTGTGGGTCTTTCTCCGCAAGGCTGAGGGGAGAGGTGTCATTGACGCTGGCCTGCAACACACAGAGGATTGAGATTATCGTAATGAAGAGAAGAAAACTTCCCACTCTACTACGGATGCTGTTGATCCTGGCCTGTGCCAGCAATCTCCATGCGCAGGACGAGAAGAAAAAGCCAGATGACCCCACAGCCGAGCTGCAGCGGCGCTATGACGAAGCGATTGCCAAGCCCTATGTGAAGGCAGGCGGTTGGGTCCTGGACTATGATGTGGCGCGGGAACGAGCGATAAAGGAGGGCAAGCTCATCTTTGCCTACTTCAGCCGCTCCTATGCTCCTTGAGGCCCTTGCGTGGCCCTCGAAAGCCGTGTGCTTTCGCAACAAGAGTTTCTGCCTTTTGCCAAGCAAGTGGTGCCCTTCCTGCACAACACCAGCCGTATCCCAGGCAAGAAGGATGATGATCTCCTGACGCGGATTGGCGGGCGTGGTTTTCCGACCCTCTGCTTTATGGATGCAGATGGCAAGGTGATCCATTTCCAGATTGGGCGTTCCCTGCCGCAATTCCAAAAGGGCTTGCAGATGTCCAAGGCCTTCATCGCCCTCTCGGCAAAAGCTAGTGCCGATGTTCAGGCTGCTCAGGAGATGCTGTTGCTCAAGCTGGACATGGGTAAGTTGAGCTTCGCCCAGGCAGTGGAAGAAGCGGCTGCCATGGAGTTCTCGGCGGCAGAACGTTTGCTATTCGAAACCAAAGTGATCGAGACCTTGTATCGTTTGCCAAGCCTGGCGCAGGCCAAGAAAGCCCTGGCGTTGATGAATCTCCAAGATGCGGGTTTCAAAGAAGCGGATCTCCAAGCAGCCACCAAGGCCCGTGTGCAGGAGATTCTGACTGACTTGGAGATTCGGCAATACATCAGACCCTTGCTCGGCGGAGTTGCAATATCTCCCAACGGCAAAGGTGCAAAGCTGGCTGGGCCACCGTACCACCTCTGCTATGAACTCTGGCAGCAGAACAAGCTGCCCAGCGAGGGTTCCGAGAGCTTGCAGATATCCTTCTGGCGCGGCCTCTTGTTGGCGGCTTATGACAATGGGGATCAGGCAGCCTTCACCTTGGCTACGGATAAAATTCGGCAGCGGGCCAAGGACGCGCAGGGTTTGCGATGGGTTGAGCAGCGCATCAAGGATTTCAAGGCGAAGCCGCCGCAATAGCGGCCTGCCAAGGGAGGTTCTTGCAGTCGGCGGCCTGCTGTGTCAGTGAAGGCAGAACAAAGGTCACTTGCGAATGCTGTTCAGCGACGCTGTGGGCGCACAAATATTTTGGCCTACTTTTCGGTCATTCCCTTAGCTCTTCCCTGCTAATTACTTAGAGAGCAATTAGCAGGCGCCGCATCAGGCATTTAAGGTTCTCCTAAAGCAGTTGTAGGTCAGGAAGCCTGACCCCACCACAGCAGAGGAAGATGGTAGCAATCAAAGGGGCTGCGCTGTGGAAGCCATAGGCGCGATGGCTGAGGAGGCGAATTTTGTTGTTCATGCCTTCCGCCAGGCCATTGGTGAATCGTTCTTTGAAGAGAGCCAGGATCCCGCCAAGGTGTTTGCGGATCGTTTTGCCGAGTTTGACGAATGGCTTGAGTCGGGAGCGTGAAGCCCAGGCCATCCAACCATCAAGAGCAAGCTCTGACTCTTTGATGCTGCCTCGCAGGATGTCGAGCAGAGTCTCCTTGAGCAAGTAGGCGCGCCCAAGTGGTTGCTCCGGGCGAAGATGACCGATGATGCCCATGTGCTTTTCGGTGGTGTTATCTTGGCGGTGAAGGAGTGCCCACATCGTTCCCTTGATTGCCTTCTTGGCATCGGGATTGTCGGCATTGCGCATGAGTTCACGCCGGACCTCGTTGAGAGCTTCGTTGGCCAACTTGGCAATGTGGAAGTGATCAAAGACGATCTGTGCATTTGGAAGATTTTCCGCTGCCGCCTTTCGGTAGGCAGCCGACATGTCCATGGTGGCAATTTCGATGTGCTCGCAAGCATCAGCACCGATTTCGGTGAAAAATCTCTTGAACACATCAGCACTCTTGCCTTCGGCGACCCAGATTACCCTTCTCTTGTCGTGGTCGGTGACCACCGTCAGGTAGCGGTGTCGCTTGCGGAAGCTGATTTCGTCCACAGCAATGCGGCGCAGACCATCAAAGCGGTTTGGGTCAAGGTTCTCGCTGACGACACGCTCAGCGATTGCTCCTACGGTCACCCACGAAATCCCAGTCAGCCTGGCGACGGCTGTTACGTTTGTTTGCTGCGCCAGCAGGGCGACCACATCCTCAAAGGGCTTGGTAAAGTCACTGCCATGCCTGGCCCAGGGGACCGCCTCGGTCACAACCACATTGCATTTCTTGCACCGTAAACGCCGTATTTCACCCTCCAAGTAAACCTCATGGCCCCAGATGCCCAAGTGTCGCCATCGCCGCTTTCGTTTGGATTCTCGGCCACGCTTGCGCTTGCCACAGTGTGGGCAGGTCAGAAGCTGGAATCGTCGGTGGACACTGAGAATCATCTCGCCGTCTTGAAATTGGCTCCGGTGACCCGGAGCCCCTGGAGATTGAGGAGCTTGTTGAGTAGGGTGGTGACGCGCACTGATGCGACCTTGCGTAAAACTAAGTCCATTGCGTCGAGAGCGATCAAACATGCTCGACGCAGTCAGTGCGCAATTTCTATGTACGCTTGGCTCAACGCAAACAGCTTTCCCCAGCTCTGTGCCGCAAGCCTCGGTGCCATAAAGGCCAAGCTCGCTCCGCTCGTGGCCTACGGCCAGCCTTGACTGCCCCTACGGCTCACGGCCCTTTCCTTAGATGCCAAACCGCCAGGGCGGCTTGGCACTCTGCCACATCCTCAAAGAGGGCCTACAACCTGTACCGGGAACCCACCGAGTTTCAGATGCAGCTATCCGCGTTCTCCTTTGCGAATACAAGGTCCCCAGACGAAATCAGCACCCGGCATGACCTACACCTCCTTTAGGAGAGGCGCATTTAAGAGCATCACACATCCATGTTGTAGGTCGTTTTCCTGCAGGCTATTAGGGCGACTAATTTAGGATGTGAAAGAGACGTTGCTGGTTAGAGGTTGCGTGAAGGGGTGCAACCCGGCACATGGGTGACACTTTTGTACGGGCACATGGGTAACACTTTCTGGGGGAGGCAGGATTGCGACCCACAATGCTCATTTTCAGGGATTCAGGGGCTAGAGCATGGGGGGAGCCTCTTGAGCCAGGGAAATGAGGATTTCGGCAAGCGACCCCCCATATTCGCTACTCAGTATATGGGCCCTCCCCCCTACTCGCTGATTTTTGGCAGGGGGATCACGACCCTGGACCGCTCATGCAGCACTCCCAGCTGCATGCAGCCGAGATGGACAATCCATACGTCGTCATCCACATGTTCCAGGCCGATGCTCTCGCCTACCAGTGCATCCCCTATAAAGACATAGCCTCCAGCCCATTTCATGGTGCCATCCTTTCGCACTTGTCGGACAGCAAAGTCATCTGAGTATTCATGCTGCGGCAGCCTTGAAGGCATAGTCCTCCGCGAAGGCGCGTAGACTTCGGCTGGCACTTGCATGTCTAGAGCTTCATGCGGGCGCTCTTCATTGTAGATGGATTGAAATCGTGAAAATGCAGCCTGCTGGGTTCGAATTGTTTTGTAAGGAGGGTTGGCAGTCTCTGCCTTCAAGGTTTCATGAAATCGCTCGTGACGACCATTCTGATCTGGTCTACCTGGCTCAATAAACATTGGTCGAATTCCAAGCCGTATCATCCAAACTCCTAAGCGAGAAATCCCGCCAATGCCCCTCGACCCAAACGGAGACCCGTTATCGCTAAGCATGTAGAGAGGTAGGCCATACTGCCTAAATGCACCTGCCAAGCAGCGGCGCACGTCCAACAGCTTCGGCGAGACCAATGCACGGCACTCCAGCGACAGGCGGCTAAAGGCATCATTCACCGTCAGTGGATCACAGCGAGTGCCATCTCCGACACAAAACCAGCCCTTGTAGTCTATGGACCAAACGTCATTGGGTGCTTGTGGTTGAATCAACGACAATGTACTGGGCTGCCGCCGCAAACGTCGGGGACGAGACATGACGACACCCGCCCGTTTCAACACAGCATGCACTGTGCTCCTTGCCGGCAAAACTTCTTCCGGGTGCTCTCGTGCCAGTACAGCTCGGATCTTTTTGGATCCCCAAGTTGGGTAGTGTTTTCGTACCCGCAAAATCGCCGCCTCCACTCTTGGTGGGGCTTGATTGGGATGCCGCTTTGGCGCTCTGGATCTGTCCCGTAGACCTTCAGGTCCTTCATCACGATATCGAGCCAGGATCTTGTAGCCAGTTTTCCGGCTAACCCCAAACCGCTCGCACAGTTCTGTCATCGACAGGCGGCCATCTTGGTGGGCCGCCACAAACTTCAAACGCTCATTCACAGGGTCTGTCTCGCACCAGGTCATCCGGCACAAGAGACCCCAGCGCCACCCCAAGGCCACGCCAAAGTGTTACCCATGTGCCCGGACTGATTTGTTACCTATGTAACCGGTCCGGACCGTAGGCATCGAATTTCTCACGGCCGAAAATGCCTTCCAGCCGCCGCAGGAAAGCAGCCCCCTTGTCGTAGGGCACCGAAGTCATGCCGTCATCAGGGTTGCGTCCGGCCAGGTCAATGTGCAGCACCTGATCCTTTGGCTGCATGCTGCGCACCTCCGCCACCAGGGCCTTCAAACCCAAAAGGATCTCCATCTTTGCCCGCTCCGGCCCATAGACCATCTCCATGATGCGTTGCTCCAGGTAGACAGTGAAACCCTCGTTCAGCCAGAAGTCGCTCCAGGTGGCATTGCTGACCAGGTTGCCAGACCAGGAATGGGCCAACTCGTGAGCGATGAGAGAAACCAGGGACTTGTCGCCGGCCAGGATGGTGGGGGTGGCGAAGGTCAGGCTGGGATTTTCCATGCCGCCGAAGGGAAAGGAGGGCGGCAGGAACAACACGTCGTAGCGTTCCCAGCGATAGGCGCCAAAGGCCTGCTCCGCCACTTCCAACATCTTCGGCATGTCTGAAAGCTCAGCCGCGGCCGCCGCCAGCAGACCGGGCTCGGCATAGACCGCACAGCGGGGGGTCAGTTCCTGCATGGCAATTTCGCCACAGGCCAGGGCCAACAGGTAGGGCGGGATGGCCTGATTCATCTCAAAGGCAAAGCGGCCGTTGCCCATGGACTCTCGCCGGGGCGCGCTCATCAGCACCTGCAGGTGTTCGGGGGCCATGATGCGGGCAGCATAGGTGATGCGCACCCCCGGGCTGTCTTGCAGAGGAATCCAGCTACGGGTGAGGATTGCCTGGCCCTGGGTATAGAGGAATGGCTGCTTGCCATCGTGGGTCTGGGCTGGGCTGAGCCATTGCAGGGCCTTGGCATCCTTGGCACTGCGGTATTGGATGGAGACCTGCCTCTCCCCGGGTTGCAGGGAAATCCGCAGGGGACAGCCCAGGATGGGATCCCTCTGCCCCAGCTGGAATTCCCGCGCCTCGCCGTCCTCGCCGTGCACCCTCTCGATGTCCAGGTCGTAGGTGTCCAGCCACAATGGTGCTCTGCTGTCGAAGCGCTGCAGATCCAGGGTGACCCAGGCATGGATCTGGTGGTTTTGAAAATCCAGATTGGCGTCCAGACTCAAATGTCGGACACGCACCTCATTGGGGCGGGCATAACTGTGGACATCCATGGGCAAGCGATCCTCAGGTGGCAGTTGGACACTGGCACAGCCGCAACAAGCCAGGGCTAGCAGAAGTTCTGTGGCGCTGACTTGTAGGAGCTTGGGCCTGATCATGCTGTTCTTTTTAGTTGGCGGGAGGTCTAATCCCCAGCCTCTATGAGCACAAACATCCAGATCACCTTCCCCGACGGCAACGTTCGCGAGTTTCCGGCTGGAAGCACCGGCTTGGAAGTGGCCAAGTCCATCAGCAAAGGCCTTTTGAAGGCCGCCGTGGCGATGACCGTCGATGGCGAGGTACTGAGTCTGCGGGAACCCCTCGAAAAGAATTGTCAGCTGACCATCATCACCAGGGACCAGAAAGAGGCTTTGGATGTTTTGCGACATTCCGCCGCTCATGTCATGGCCGACGCCATCAAGCGCATGCGGCCCCAGGCCAAGCTGTGGAAGGGCCCGCCGGTGGATGATCCCCGCTACGGCTTTTACTATGACATCGATCTGGGTGACGAGCCCTTGACTCAGGAGGAGCTACCTGAGGTGGAAAAGCTCATGCGGAAGATCATCAAGGCCAACGCTCCCTTCGAAAAGGATGTGCGTTCCCGCGATGAAGCCCGCCAACTGATGCTGGATCAGGGCGAAGACTACAAGATTCTCACCATTGACAAGATTGCTGCGGACGAACAGATCAGCTTTTACCGCAGTGGCGATTTTGTGGACCTGTGCAAGGGGCCACATGTCCCGGGCACCGGCTCTCTGGGCGAGGGCATTGCTGTTCTGAGCATCGCCGGTGCCTATTTGGGCGACGATGCCGACAACAAGATGCTCACTCGGATCTACGGCCATGCCTTCCCGGACAAGGACAGCATGGTAGAGCATCGCAAGAATCTGGAAGAGGCGGCCAAGCGGGACCATCGCCGGCTAGGCAAGGATCTGGATCTGTTTTCCACCATGGGAGAATTCGGTGCTGGCCTCATCCTCTGGCATCCCAAGGGCGGTTTCATCCGCCACAAGATGGAAGAATACTGGCGCAATGCCCACCTGAGCGGTGGCTATGACATTGTCTATAGCCCGCATGTGGCACGGGCTGACCTGTGGCAGACCAGTGGTCACCTGGACTTCTACAAGGAGTCCATGTACGCGCCCATGGATGTGGATGGCAATGAGTACTTGCTCAAGCCCATGAACTGCCCCTTCCACATCATGATGTTCAAGAACAAGCGGCGTTCCTACCGGGAGCTACCCTTCCGCTGGGCTGAACTGGGCACGGTCTACCGCTATGAATCCGCCGGCACCCTGCATGGCTTGATGCGAGTTCGCGGCTTCACCCAGGATGATGCCCACCTGTTCCTGCGCCCGGACCAATTGGATGCGGAGATCGAGCGCTGTGTAGCCTTCGTGTTGGAGATGCTCAAGGCCTTCGATTTCCGGGAATTCCACGTCATGCTCTCCACCCGGCCGGAGAAGTATGTGGGCGAAGTCTCCCAGTGGGATCAGGCCACCGAAGCCCTGGAGCGCACCCTGAAGAAGCTGGAACTGAGCTACGAGATCGACGAGGGCGGAGGCGCCTTTTATGGTCCGAAGATCGATGTGAAGATCAAGGACAGCCTGGGACGCTTCTGGCAGTGCTCCACCGTGCAAGCCGACTTCACCCAGCCGGAGCGTTTTGACCTCACCTACATTGATCAGAGCGGCGAGCGGGTGCGGCCAGTGATGATCCACCGAGCCCTGTTGGGTTCTCTGGAGCGCTTTTTTGGCATTCTGGTGGAGCATCATGGGGGCGCCTTCCCAATCTGGCTGGCCCCCGTGCAGGCCATGATCCTGTCCGTGGGCGAGCGGCATGGTGAGCGGGTCCAGGCTCTGGCGGCGGAGCTGGAGCAGGCTGGCTACCGGGTGCAGGCTGATGTGGAATCGGAGAAGATCGGCCACAAGATCCGCCACCACCTCTGGCAGGAGAAGATCCCCTTCGTTTGTGTGGTGGGGGACCAGGAACTGGAGACCGGTGGCTTGATGGTTCGGCACCGCAAAGACGGTGACCTGGGGCAGATGTCAGCCCAGGAATTCAGCAGTCTGCTGCATAAAATGACCGTGGAGCGCCGATAGTTTCTTCCTCTGAGCGGGATTGGGGGCTGCAGCTAAGCTTGGCCGCTAGTATGCTCCCGCCTGATTTTCAGTACCACTTTCCTACTAAAGGATTTTTTCAGCGAATATGCGTGACAGAGATACGACCGGGGTCCTCTTCGTATGAGTAGACCTTTCGTGCGTCGCCCCCAACGGGACATGGGCCCCCGGGTCAACCAGCAGATCCGGATGCGGCAGATACGAGTGATCGATGACGAGGGCGCCCAATTGGGTGTGATCGACACCGCGGATGCCCAGGCCATCGCCAACCGCAAGGGCCTTGACCTTGTGGAGATTGCCCCCAATCAACGTCCACCTGTCTGCCGTATCATGGATTACGGCAAGTACAAGTACGAGACGAAGAAGAAGGAGCAGGCCAGCAAGAAGAAGCAGCACCAGGTGCAGGTGAAGGAAGTTCGTGTCCGGCCAAAGATTGCCGAACACGACATCCAGGTGAAGGTGAAGCGTGCTCGTGGTTTCTTTGACAATGGCGACAAGGTGCAAGTTGTTTGCCTGCTTCGCGGCAGAGAGATGATGCACAAGGAAAACGCCCGCAAGGTCTGTGACTACGTATTCAAGTGCCTGGAAGACGTGGCAAAAATTGAGCGAGAAGCACGCATGGAAGGCCGACGGATGGTCATGCTTCTGGCCAAGAAGTAGATGGCCAGCACCTCGCCCGAGAATCTCACCGAGGACTTTGAAGAGCTATTTGGCGTCAACGCCGGCTACGTAGCCAAGGTCTACGGGGACTTCATGTCTTCGCCGGAGTCCGTTGGCGAGGAGTGGCAACGCTTCTTCAAGGAACACGGACTGCAGGCGCCGGATCGACCAGCGCCGGCGACTTTGCCACCTGAAGCACCCGTAGCGCAGTCGGCATCTACCAATGATGCTCCGGCGGAACCAGACATCGAGCCCATGCGCGGGGTGGCGGCGAAGATCGTCCAGAACATGGAGGCAAGCCTTGGGGTGCCCACTGCCACCTCGACCCGCACCTTGCCGGTCAAGGTCCTGGAAGAGAACCGGCGCATCATCAATCAGCATCTTGCCGGTGAATTCCGCGGCAAAGCCAGCTTCACCCACATCATTGCCTGGGCCATGGTGCAGGCCCTCAAGCTAAACCCGGCCATGACCACATCCTACCTGCAGGTGGACGGCAAGCCGCACAAACGCCTGTCTGGACCCATCAATCTGGGCATTGCCGTGGATCTGCCCGGCAAGAATGGGGAGCGCAATCTGCTGGTGCCCAACATCAAGGATTGTGGCAGCATGGAATTCGCTGAATTCCTGGCCAGCTTCAATGCTCAGATTGGCAAGGCTCGAAAAGGCAAATTGACGCCTGCAGATTTCCAGGGCACCAGTTGCACTCTGACCAATCCAGGGATGATTGGCACGGTGAGTTCCTTGCCCCGCTTGATGCAGGGTCAAAGCTTCATCTTGGCCACTGGCTCCATACAGGTGCCAGCAGAGTTCCAGGGTGCAGCCCTTTCCACCCTGTCCGAGCTGGGTATCAGCAAGGTGATGACCATCACCAACACCTATGACCACCGGGTGGTGCAGGGCGCAGTATCCGGCGAGTTCCTGGCCAGCATGCATCGCATGCTCATTGGCGAGAGCCAGGAGCTGTTCTACGAACGGCTGTTCCGTTCCCTGCAGATCCCGCATCAACCCATGCGCTTCACCCAGGATTTGCGTGCCGCCTTGGGTTCGCCCTTGCGGGACCGGGAAGCGCAGGAGCGAGCCGCCAGGGTGATGCAGTACATCCGCTCATATCGGGTGCGGGGCTACCTGTTGAGCAATCTGGACCCACTTGAATACAAGCCAGTGATCTTTCCCGAGCTGGAAATGCACACCTATGGCCTGACCATCTGGGACCTGGACCGGGAGTTTTTCAGCTCCGGAGTCACCGGCAAACCATTGGCCAGCCTGCGGGAAATCCATGAAGTGCTGCGAGCCACCTACACTCGGCATGTGGGCATTGAGTTCATGCACATTGCCGACCCAGCTCAGAAGGAATGGCTGCGGGCGCGTATCGAGGGCAACCAGAACGAGGAGGAGTTGCCACGAGAGGTGATGCTTCGGGCCATGGATCGCCTGGTGGAGGCGGAAGCCTTCGAGCGCTTCTTGCACACCCGCTTTGTTGGCCACAAGCGTTTCTCCCTGGAAGGCGCAGAGACCCTGGTGCCGACCTTGGATGCTTTGCTGGATTTGGCGGTGCAAGATGGGGTGGGGCGGGTCGTGCTGGGCATGGCCCACCGTGGTCGCCTGAACGTTTTGGCCCACATCCTGGGTAAGCCCCTGAGCAAGATCTTCTCTGAGTTTGAAGGTCAATTGGATCCCAATTCCACCCAGGGTTCCGGGGACGTGAAGTATCACCTTGGCGCCAATGGTGACTATCAAACCCTCTGTGGTAGCAAAGTGCGGGTGGAGTTGAGTGCCAACCCCAGCCATCTGGAGGCAGTGAACCCGGTGGTGGAGGGCATTGCCCGTGCCCGGCAGGACCAACATGTTGGCGATGGCAGCCATGACAGCTCGGACAACCATGATAACCATGGCCGCAAACACATCCTGCCGGTGTTGATCCACGGCGACGCTGCCTTTGCTGGTCAGGGAGTGGTTACGGAAACCCTTAACATGTCGCAGCTGCGTGGTTACCGCACTGGTGGCACCATCCACATCATCGTCAACAATCAGATTGGCTACACCACCCTGCCTGGCGATGCTCGTTCCACCCATTACTGTTCAGACATAGCCAAATCGATTCAGGCGCCTATTTTCCACGTCAACGGCGATGATCCCTTGGCCGCTGTGCGCATGATTCGCCTGGCATTCTGGTATCGCCAGGAATTCCAGCGTGACGTGGTCCTGGACATCGTCTGCTACCGTCGGCATGGCCACAACGAGGGTGACGAGCCCAGCTTCACCCAGCCTTTGCTGTATCAGAAGATTGAGAATCACCCTTCGGTGCGGGAGACCTACCAGCAGTTTCTGCTCAGGGCCGGCGTGATCAAGGCCGACGACATTGAGAAGTTCGATGCTGAGTTGCAGCAAAAGCTGCGGGATTCCCTGGCATCCATCCGCAATGCCAAAGAGCCGGAAGTTCTCAGCGAAAAAGCGAGCGAGCTGGAGGCCTGGCCAAAGCTACTACTTGAGCCCGTTGGGCTGGATCAACTGCAGGGACTCATGGACAAGCTGGCCGCATGGCCCAGTGAGCTGACCATGCACCCCAAGGTGCAGATGATTTTGCGGCGACGCCAGGCAATGGTGGCGGGCGAGCAACCCGTTGATTTTGCAACTGCCGAACATCTCGCCTTCGCCTCCTTGTTGACGGCGGGGCGCAAGGTTCGCCTGGCCGGCCAAGACAGTGGTCGCGGTACCTTTTCGCAGCGACATTCAGTGCTCTTGGATGTGAATACTGCTGAGAAGTACCTCCCACTGAATTTCCTGCACGAGGATCAAGCTCGCTACATGGTGGTGGATAGCTTCCTCAGCGAAGAAGCGGCCATGGGCTTTGAATATGGCTACTCGGTGGTGGAAACCCAAGGTCTGACCCTCTGGGAAGCGCAGTTTGGTGACTTCGTCAATGGCGCCCAAATCCAGATTGATCAGTTTCTTGCCGCTGGCGAAGCCAAGTGGGGCCAGGCCAATGGCCTTGTCCTGCTGTTGCCCCATGGCTTTGACGGTCAAGGGCCGGAACATAGCTCCGCCCGCTTGGAGCGTTTCCTGCAGCTCTGTGCCGAAAACAACATGCGGGTGGCCAACCCTTCCACTCCCGCTCAGTATTACCACTTGCTGCGTAAACAGGCTTTGGATCCGGTGCGCAAACCCTTGATTGTCATGACGCCCAAGAGCCTGCTGCGCGCAAAAATCGCTGGCTCACCGGTGCAGGATCTTGGCCAGGGCGAATTCCAAGCCGTGATACCGGATCTGCAAGTTACTGCTGCCCAGGTCGAACGGGTGGTGCTGTGTTCCGGCAAGGTCTATTACGACCTGTTGCAGGAGCGGGGCGACCGACCCATCGCCTTGCTGCGCATGGAGCAATTGTATCCGATACCGGAAGAGGAGCTGCAGCAGGCCTTGAGTGCCTTCCCCAAGCGTCAGCAGTTGATCTGGTGCCAGGAAGAGCCGGAAAACATGGGCGCCTACCGGCACCTGTGTATGCGCATCAAGTTTGATGAGTACGCCGGTCGCTCAGCAGCGGCCAGCCCTGCCACTGGCTTCCAAAAGGCCCACAAGCAGCAGCAACAGGCCTTGGTGGTTCGCGCCCTGGGTTAGCAAAAAGGCGGGTTAGTCGGCTTTTTCTGCCGTCTCAGCCTGCCACTTGGCCTGGACCCTCTTGATGTGCTCTGCCATCCGACTTTTCGGATCTGCCTGTAGGGCAGTTTCCAAACTGGCCATCGCTGATTCAAAATTGCCGCCCCTCTTGTAGGCCATGGCTAGATGCCAATTGAGTTCCTGCGCTTGCTTGGGCTGCAGTTTGCGATCCTTGAGGAATTGGTTCATCAGGGCCTGGGCCTTCTTCCACTCCCTGCCCTGGGCCAGCTTGTAGAAGTCCTGGCGCAGTTGATTCAGTTCAGCCTTAAGGCCTTCCTTCGCTTGCACGGCTTCGAATTTTGCTCGTAGCCCAGCCTTGTTGTCTTTGTCCAACTCCAGCACCTGGGCTACTTCAACCTGATAATGCTGGATTACGTTTTCCGGCAATTGCAGCAGGCCTTCAGCCAGGACCTTGGCTTTTTCCAAGCCCTTCAACTTGGCCGCCTGCTTGAAGCAGTGATCCCGGACTTGTCGCTTGCCTCGCAACATGGCCAGGTGTTCCAGGTATGCTCCAACCCCACCTTTTTGGTATCCGGTCTGTGCATAAGGTCGGCCGGTGGCGTCGCAGAGAAAGACCGTGGGGTAGGACTTGATGCCAAACTCCTTCTTCAGCTTGGCATTCTGCAACTTGAGCGCTTGGCTCTGCGCCTTGTTGCGAGGGTAGTCCAACTCCAGGAGGACAAAGTGCTTGGTCGCTTCGCTTTGAAATTCGGGGACGGCAAAGACCTCTTTTTGCAGCTTGACGCACCAACCGCACCAATCTGATCCAGTGAAGTCCAGCAGCAAATCCTTGCCACCTTGCTTGGCCAAGGCCTTGGCCTGGACATAGTCTGTGCGCCAGATTTCTTGTTTTTGTTGCTCCCCAGGCTGTTGCCCCTCGGGTTGTTGCGTTGTGAGGAGCTGAGCGGCGGGCAGGGCAGCGCTGAGCAGCCCCAGGCACAGGCTTAGGCGAAGCAGGTAGGTCATGATGCTAGTGGTGTGATGCGCTCTGTTGGGGCATTTTCAGTGCAGCGCGTGCGCGACCGACTTTTTCGAGGATCTCGTCGGCGGCCTTGGTCCAAACAATCGGCTTCGGATCGTCGTTGTGGTTATCGATGTAGTCCATGATTGCTTTCTTGAGTTGAGGGACGCTGCGAAACGCGTCGCGCTTCAGGCGTTTTTGATCAAGATTGCGGAAAAACCCCTCCACGATATTGAGCCACGAGCTGCTTGTCGGGATGAAGTGCATGTGGAATCGCGGATGGCGCTTCAGCCACCGCTTAACCTTCTCATGCTTGTGTGTGGCGTAGTTGTCGGCGATGACGTGCAGATCGAGTTCAGCTGGAGTTTGCTCGTCGATCATTCTCAGGAACTTGATCCACTCCTGATGTCGATGTCGCTTCATGCAGGTTGCGATCACTTCGCCGTGACCCAACTCGATCGCGGCGAACAAGGTGGTTGTTCCGTTCCTCTTGTAGTCATGAGTCATCGTGCCGCATCGACCCTTGACCAGTGGAAGGCTCTTCTGGGTCCGATCGAGAGCCTGAATTGACGTCTTTTCGTCCGCGCTAAAGACGAGTGCATTCTCGGGTGGATTCAGGTAGAGACCTACCACATCGCGCAGCTTCTCTTCGAACCGAGAATCGTTGCTGACCTTGAACGTCTTCACCAAGTGAGGTTTCAGACCGTTGGCCTTCCATGTGCGGTGGACCATCGACTGCGTGATTCCCATCTCCTCTGCAAGGAGTCGCGTGCTCCAGTGTGTCGCGTTCGCGGGGATCTCTTGCGTAGTCATGCGGATGATCTCACTCTCAACTTCCTCGTTCGCACGGGGACGACCTCCCCGAGGAAGGTCCTTCTCTATACCAGTGAGGCGATGCTCGCTGAAGCGGTTTCGCCAACGCCCCACAGTGTGTCGCTTGACCCTCATCTCCTCAGCTATATCCGCATTCGAGTAGCCATCAGCGGCAAGAAGGATCATTCGGGCTCGCTGAGCTTGCCTCACCGAAATTCTCCGACTGCGTGACCAATTCGTCAGGGTGCTTCGCTCGCTCTTGGTAAGTTGAATCTCTACTGCAACGCGCATCGTCTTGCCTCCAACGATACCTACGCACCGCAAGCGTAGGGAGGCTTAATATAAAGGCCTACTATTTCTGCGTCATACCACTAGTGGTCGACAAAGGTGAGACCCCCAATTGTGGCCACCGGCAGGGAAATAGTGTTCTGCTAATTGCCTAAAGCGTCTACTTGGCGCTGTTTGTCCAGCATGACGAGGAAGAAGGCCAGTCCTCCCAAGGCCATCATGTAGAAGGCTGGATAGAGCATGAGATGGGGAAACCAGACCAACCATGCCAACTGGGCTTCCGAGCCAGCAAGCAATTCCAAGCCGCCGGAATTCTCCGATCCAGGGGGGGCAATGAAGGTGGTGTTGTGCACGTCCAGGTGGGTTCCCCAGTGGTTTTTCGTGGCCAAGGTGCCAAAAATAGTCAGTGGCAGGCGAGTCAGGCCCAGGAACAGCGAGAGATAGGCCAGCATGGGCAGCAGGCGACGTCCGGATTGCACCAGTAGCAGGACCGCCGCCAGGCCTGCGGGGATCAGGACCCGTTCCGGGGCCAGATCAAAAGGGGTCAGCAGAATCGCCGGTGCAGCCAGCTTTTCCCAGCCCAGGATCAACAAGCAGCCAGTGATGGCCAGGGCAAAAGGTGCGCCAAAAGTTGCGCTGGGTCGTTTGCCAGCCCAGTACGCCCAGCCAGCCCAGCCCAGGGCAAAGGCAGCACCCCAAAGGCTCCAATACTGGGCCGCTACCCTGTTGGTCTCGATGGCAAAGCTGCGGAAGGCCAGATCCTGGCCCTGGAAGGCGCGAAAACTATGGCTGATGGCCAAACTCCGCTCTTCGCCCCAGTTTAGGGCCGCCAAGGCCAGTAATGTCATACCCAAGCCAGCCAGTAGCAGGGCCACCAGGGGCCGCAGCTTGGGCCGGGCCAGGCTAAAGGCCAAGAGCAATAGGCTGCCCAGTTGCAGGATAAGCAAGATTCCAGAACTCATGTCCCGGATGTTGCCAGATGCGGCCAGGATTTCATCCTGGAAAAGATTCGAAGCAGCTCTTGCCCGGCACCCTATCCATGGCTAGGTTCTTCGCCCTTTTCCACCCGGGCCAACCCATGACCAAGCAGAAAACAAAGAAGGGCGTGGTTAAGCGCATGAAGCTGACCAAGAGCGGCAAAGTCAAGCGACGCCAGTCGTTTACGTCGCATATCATGGTTCGGCGTTCGCGCAAGCGGAAGCGCCAACTGCGTAAGGCCCTGATCCTTCCCGGCAAGATGGGCAAGAACATGGCCCGTGCCCTGGGACAGGGTTAGTTCGACTAGCGACTAGGAATACAGGAATAGGTCCAGACGATGCGTGCAACTAACGGTTCAGCCACAAGGCAAAGACGAAATAGGGTCCTCAAGCGGGCCAAAGGCTTCCGCGGTGGACGGAGTAAGCTATTCCGCACGGCGCGGGAAGCCACCATGAAGGCAGATGCATACGCCTTCGTCGGTCGGCGGCAAAAGAAGCGTCATTTCCGTAGCTTGTGGATTGTGCGCCTGAGCGCCGCAGCCCAGGCTCAAGGCATGCTCTACAGCCGCTTTATCCATGGTGTGCAAAAGGCTGGGATCACCCTGAATCGCAAGGAGCTCTCTGAGTTGGCGATCCACGACCCCAACACCTTCACCCAAGTCGTCGACCAAGCCAAAGCCGCCCTGGTCAGCTAGAAGGCCTGCGCGCATGGCAGGCCAAGAGCAGCGCCAGGCATGGCTAAAAGCCATCGCCGAGGCAGAAGACGAGGCCGCCCTACGTGGTCTGGACACTCGCCTGCTGGGCAAGAATGGTGAAGTCACCGCTCTGGTAAAATCCATTCCCAGCTTGCCTAAAGAGCAGCGCCCAGAGGCAGGCAAAGCTGCCAATTTGCTGAAGGTTGAATTGCAGAAGGCCATTGCTCACCGTCGCGATGCCCTGGCCCAGGCTGCGGTGCAACAAGAGCTGCAGTCCTCTGACTTTGACGCAACCGAACCTGGGCCAAAGCTGTTACGGGGCAGCATGCATCCCATCACGGTGGTGGAACGGGAACTCATTGACCTCTTTCGTTCCCTGGGTTTCTCCTGGCAAGATGGCCCAGAGATCGAATCCGAGTTCTTCAACTTTGAAGCCCTGAACATCCCTGGTGACCATCCTGCTCGTGACACCCAAGACACCTTTTGGCTTACGGATGGGAATCTGCTACGCACCCATACTTCGCCGGTGCAGATTCGCACCATGCAACGATTTGCGCCGCCGATGAAAGTCATCGTGCCGGGTCGTTGCTTCCGGCAGGAAACCGTGGATGCCAGCCACGAACATAGCTTCTACCAGATGGAAGGCTTGGTGGTGGACCGCAAGGTTTCCGTGGCCAACCTGATCCATACTATGAAGACCTGCTTGCGGGTCATCCTGCGCCGCGAAGTTCAGGTTCGCCTGCGTCCAGGCTTCTTCCCCTTTGTGGAGCCCGGCTTTGAGCTGGATGTGAACTGCCCCTTCTGCCAAGGCAAGGGTTGTGCGGTCTGCAAACAATCGGGTTGGATTGAAATCCTGCCTTGCGGCATGGTGCATCCCAATGTGCTCCGCGCCGGCGGCATTGACCCAGAAGAATTCACTGGCTTCGCCTTCGGCATGGGCCTGCAACGGGTGGTGATGTTGCGCTATGGCATCCATGACATCCGCCTGTTCATGGGCGGAGACCAACGATTCCTGCAGCAATTCGACGAGGTTTAAAAGGTATAGCGTGAAGATTTCCATCAACTGGCTGTCACGCTATGTGGACCTGCAGGATCTTTCTGCGGAACAGATCCGTGACGATCTGACCATGAGCACCGCCGAAATAGAAGGCATCGAAACCTTTGGCCAGGCCATGCAGGGTCTGGTGGTTGGCAAGGTCATCGAGCGCGTCAAGCACCCGCAAGCCGACAAGCTTTCCCTCACCAAGGTGGATGTTGGCGGTCCCGAACTGCTGCCCATTGTCTGTGGTGCTCCCAATGTTGCTGCCGGCCAACGGGTGGCGGTGATCCAACCGGGACAAGTGCTGTCTGACGGCAGCAAGATCAAGAAGACCAAGATCCGCGGCGAAGTCTCCCTGGGCATGATCATGTCGGAACGGGAACTGGGTCTTTCCGAAGAACATGACGGCATCATGGTCTTGGACACCCAGGCAAAGCCAGGCACAGCTCTCCTGGAAGTGCTGCCCATCCTGGATCAGGTGCTGGAGATTGACAACAAGTCCATCAACCATCGGCCTGACCTTTGGGGTCACTACGGTATTGCCCGGGAACTGGCAGCAATCTATGGCCGGCCCCTGCAACCTCTACTCACAGACCAGGTCTGGCCGCAGACTGGCCGCAGCCTGCCGGTCAAGATTGACGATCTAAAGGTGTGCAGCCGCTACCTGGGCTTGGTGATCGAGAACGTACAAACCATGCCTTCGCCAGATTGGATGCGTTATCTGCTGCAGGCAGTGGAACAACGCCCCATCAACCTGCTGGTGGATCTGACCAACTTCATCATGTTGGAACTGGGCCAACCCATGCATGCCTTTGACCTGCGGCACATTCAGGCCGACGGCATCCACGTGCGCAACGCCCGGCCCGGCGAGAGCATGGCCACCCTGGATGGCCAGCAACAAAAACTTCAGGAGCAGGATCTGCTCATCACCTCTGGCGACCACCCGGTGGCCCTGGCTGGCATCATGGGTGGCGAAGGCAGCATGGTGGCGGACGACACCACTGAATTGTTCCTGGAGTCGGCCAACTTTCATGCCGCAACCATCCGCCGCACCAGCACCCGGCTGGGACTACGCACTGATTCCAGCACCCGCTTTGAAAAGACCCTGGACCCAGCCCAGGCAGAGTTGGCGGTACACCGCTTCGTGCAACTCCTGCAGGAGTCTTGTCCAAAGGCCAAGGTGGCCGGACCGCTGCAAGATCCATCGGCCTGGCAATTCGAACCCCGCTCCGTCTTGCTCCGCCGGAAAAGACTGGACCTGAAGCTGGGCCATCCGGTGCCCGAAGCACAGGTGCGGCAGATCTTCGAACGCCTGCAGTTTGGCGTGGCAGAGCACCCTGAAGGCCTGCAGCTGCAGGTGCCCTCCTTCCGTGCCAGCAAGGACATTCACATAGAAGATGACCTCATTGAAGAGGTGGGGCGCATGTTCCGTTACGACAACATCCCTGAAGTGCCCTTGACGGCCACTGTGGAAGTTCCGCAACGGGAAGAGGAGTTGGAGCTGAGCCGCAAGCTGGTTGAAGTCACCGCCTTGGAGCTGGGTTGCCATGAGGTCTACAACTACAGCTTCGTCCCCGACAACTTGCTGCAAGCAGTGCTGGCCGAGAGCCACGAATACTCAGTGGTGAAGAATCCGGTGGCGCCGGAGATCTGCAAAATGCGGCGGCATGTGCTGCCCAGCTTGTTGTCTGTGGTGGCGGCAAACCTGCGGCTAGCGCCAGAGGTTCGCATGTTCGAACACGGCAAGGGTTACCAGCCCGAGACCCGGGATGAACACAACCTGCCCTTCGAAGTGCGGGAATTGGCCATTGTGCAGACACACAAGGATCAAGACCTCTATCCGCAGCTTCGCTCCATGATTGAGTCTCTGCTGCGGCGGGTGGGTTACCCGATAACCATGCAAGCGGCTGAGGCTATTGAGAATCAGCCCTGGCGACATCCGAGTCACGGAGTGCAAATCACCCGCGCCGGTTTGGATCTGGGCTTCCTGGGGCATCTGCACCCGCAGGTGTGCCGCAACCTGGACCTGCCCCTGCATACCAGCGTCTGCAATCTGGACATTCGCCAGATCCTGGCCTCTGGCCGGGAAGAGAAGAAGTTCGCTCCCATTCCCCGCTTCCCCGGCCAGCCGGTGGATGTGGCCCTGCTTGTGCCATTGGATTGCCAGGTGGGGGAAGTGCAGGCATTCCTGCAACGGGTGGGCAAGAAACTGGTGCGTTCGGTTTCACTGTTCGAGGTCTACCGGGGCGAGGGCCTGCCGGAAGGGCGCAAGAGTTTGAACTTCACCGTCACTCTGGGAGCCAAGGACCGCACCCTGAACGCGCAAGACGAAGAGAAGTACCTGAACAAGGTGCGGCAACAGGCCAGCGAAGTGCAGGCTGAACTGCGCGGCTAATAGCCTGTTAACCTATTCAGCCATCGCTGACAGCTGTCACTCCGGGTTGAGCTGGCTGAAAAGAGTGTCAATGGCAGGCGTGCCAACAGCTGCTTGCTGCACCAATGCGCGAAACTCCTCAGCAACGACCTGCATTTCCTTGCGTGCTGCGAGGGCGTGGCCGATCTTGATGTTGCTGGTTTCGCTATTGATCATTCGTCGCGTTAACCAAAGCAGCAAGGGTTTGGGTAGCCAACGAATGATCCTATGGTTCTTGGGCGTGATGGGAATGTGGAGTGCTGTTAGCACCTTGTATCCTTCCAGAATCCCTCGGAGCATGAGTGTCTGAACATCCCGAGCACAAGCCAGGCGTCGAAGGTTTCCGTCCGTCATGTACAGGGCACAGGCGGTGGGGAGGATCTCAGCGGCATGGGTCTTCAACCATGCATCCATGTTCGTGCAAATGGACAGCGGAAATCTGGCCAATCGGAATGCGTCGGCAATAGCCTTGATCCGCGGCGACCGGCTGCCATCAAGTTCACCAATCGTAGTGGGTTGTTCCCGTTTCGAGAGAATGATGTAGCGGATGCTATCGCCCGTGACCTGAGCCGCGGCGCCAGGGAAGCCCAATAAAACCCGTTCCCGACCAAGTGCCTGGATCATTGCCTCTGCACCAGCAGCATTGTTACCGAAGAACATCACACTGGGAGTCGCAGGGTTTGCAGCCAGCATCGGCAAGACTTCGGCAACGTGGTTCCTGGGTAGGATGACCAGAATCAGGTCGTATGCATCATTGGCTTCCAGACGCTGGACGGTGCGAACCTGGGTTGTGCTTCTTTTGTCAGAGCCGAATTCTCCTAGCCGTATTCCCTGCTCACGGATGTCCTGCAGACGCTTTCCTCTAGCCAGGATGGCAACTTCCTGCCCAGATTCCTGGAGCAATGCTGCATAGAGACAGCCGATGTTGCCGGCACCGTATACCAGGATCTTCATTGCTCTATGTCATGATGAAATGTGCGCAGTGGCTCTCAGGCCAGATATACCAGCTTGGAGCTGTCTACTGGCTGCGCCCCTTCTTCCAGCACCCGCAGCTTGCCCTGGTGCACGTAGAACAGGAACAGGGCTTCCAGGTTTTTCGCCTGCAACTCCTCCCAGCTGAAGGACTCGGACAGGCCTGTGGCCTTGAAGCTGTTGCCCTTCCAGAAACGACTGGTGATGCGGCGATAGCTGGCATCTTCACCCCAGGGGTTGCGGCCCTTCATGTTGGTCTTCAAGTCCTTGCTGCCTTCGCCCGTTGCTGGGGTCAACTGCAACACCGCCTCACGGCCAAACTCTGGTACAAAGCGCAGGCAGACCAGGGCGTTGTAGGCGTCATCGTCTGCCGCCGCCAACACCCAGGAGACCCGCTCCATGGGCAGCTCCAGGGCAGCGTCCTCCGCCAGCACATCGCCGTAGTGCACTTCCAAACCTTCTTGTCGGGCACGGGACACCCGACGGAAGCGGGTGTCCGCCAAGACCACATCGGCGCCGGCCTTGGCCAGGGCCTGGGCCAAAGAGACGCTCCACTGCGAGGCGCCGACAATGAGGATGCCACGCCCTTCCACCGCCGCCAGCCCCAACCTCTTGGCCAGGGGTTTCAACGACAGGCCGTGCAGCACCACCGTGCAGATGATGACGCCAAAGACGATGGGCACCAGTTGTTCGCCACTGCTGTAACCTGCTGCCATTAGACCGGGGGCAAAGGCGCCGGCCATGGCGGCTGCCACCACACCGCGGGGCGCAATCCAACCAAGCAGTAGGCGTTCTCGCCAGGGTATCTGGGAGCCAATGGTGGCCACCAAGGCGACGACAGGACGCACCACAACCAACACCATGAGGATCAGCAGCAAGGGGCGACCCCATAGCTCTTTCAGCGAATCCATGTCCAAGGTGGCGGAAAGCACAATGAACAGGATGGACACCAGCAGAGTGCTGATCTGCTCTTTGAAGCGGCGGATGTCCTCGATGCTGGCATGGTCCACATTGGCCAGCACCAGGCCCATGATCGTTACCGCCAATAGGCCGGACTCATGCAGGATGAGATTGGCAAAGGAAAACACCGTCAACACCCCCGCCAGAATGACCGGCCCTTTCAGGTGTTCGGTGATCCAGCCGAAGTTCAAGGCCTTGCCCAGGATGTAGCCCAGCAGCCCTCCCATGCCACCAGTCAGGCACATGTAGAGACCAAACTTCAGCAACCACATGTGGAAGGGATCATGCCGCCCTTCACTGAAGGCGGAGGTGGCCACCTCGAAGACAAACACCGCCAGCAAGGCCCCCAAGGGGTCATTGACGATGCCTTCCCACTTCAACAGGGTGGCCGGCCGCAGGGCGATGCGGGCACCGCGCAGCATGGGCAGGATGACGGTGGGGCCGGTAACCACCAGGATGGCTCCCAACACTGCTGCCGTTGCCACGTCCAGTCCGCCGACGTAGAAAGCCAGCACAGCTGTAAGCACCGAGCCCACCACCAGCCCGGCAAGGAGCAGGCGCCAGAGGGTACTTCCCACATGCCGGGCTTCCCGCAGGTTCAGACAGAGACCGCCCTCGAACAGCACCACTGCCACCGCCAGCGACAGGAAGGGCTGCAGCATGGGGCCAAACAGCTTGTCTGGATCGACAATTCCGGTCAACGGTCCCAGCGCCAGTCCGGTGGCCAATAGCAACAGGATGGCGGGGAAGCGGAAGCCAGCGGCCACCCATTGGGCGACTACACCAGCAGCGATGACCAGGGTCAGTACGTAGAGAGGTTGCATGTGCAGTTATTCTGGTGTCCGCTGCGCGGACACGGTGTGAGTCGAACCTGCGACCTCCTGCGTCGGTTGCCGACCCTGTATTCCTGCGTATCCGCTTCGCGGATAACTGTTGATATGAGCCAGCGACCTCCTGCGTCGGTTGCAAGACTGAGAGAGAAAGTTAGCGCAAAGGCCGGGGCCTTTCCTTGCTAATGCTCTTCGGATTGTGTGATGCCGGGACAAAAACTCATAGCTTGCCGCAGGAGTTGTGGATCCTGCCGCAGCTCATCCCAGTAGGGCCAGGTCTGGCATTTGTGGGGGCGCACCGCATAGATGGCGCAGGCGGTCTGCTGCCCAGCCTGCAGGAATACGCAGGCCTGCCCCAGGCCTGCAACCAGCCGGTCACCACCGGGTTCCACATAGCGCGAGCGGAAGGCCGCCTCGGTCATCTGCAAATGGGCGGCAATGGTCTGAACTTCCGCCGGAGTCACCCGCACCATGCCGCCGGGTCGGGAGCAGCAATTGCCGGAGCGCTTACAGTGGAAGCTGAAGGGGAAGGATTCCGGGTCTACTGGCATTAGCCAGGTAGGACCTGCAGCTCTTCGTCGACTTCGGTCTGCAGCAAGTTCTCAATGGCCCGCAGGGTGCCAGTGATGGAACTGGGGCAGGAGCCACAGGCGCCCTGGTAGCGGATGCGCAGGGACTTGTTCTCCAGGCCCAGGATCTCCAGGCCACCGCCGTCGCCAGCAAGTGCCGGGCGCACCCGGTCATCCAGGATCTCATTGATCTGCTCCAGCAAGATGGGGTCGTCGGCCTGAGCGGTGGCGGCAGCCACCGGATCCGCAGAACGCTGGGCCGTAGCCGCATCCACGTGATGGCTTTCCAACACCGTCTGCACCTGATCCTGCAGGGTGCGTCGGTCGCTGCCCTCCAGCATGCTCACAGTGGCAAAGTTTTCGGCGAAGTAGACTGACTCCACTCCAGGCACCGCAAAGATGGCGGTGGCCAGTGGATCCTTCTGCGCTTCTGGGGCGCTGGCAAATTGCAGGCTGCCTTCCTTCAGCAGGGTTGCATCCAGCAGGAACTTGAAGGCGTTGGGATTGGGGGTGGGTTGGATACTCAGAACTTCCATAGCGCTATCGAATAGGACCGGCGGAGGGGATAACAAGGCCTATCTTAGGCCAAGATAGAGGGGACGCAACTTGCCTTTCAGGTAGTCCATAAAGGCAGCCTGGCCCAGGGGCTGGCCGGTGACCTTCTTGCACAGCCTGGCAGCGGAGTAGCGCTTGCCATGGCAGTGGATGTTCTGGGCCAACCACTGCCGCAGAGGGTCAAACTCACCCCTGGCCAATTGGCCATCCAGGTCCGGCAGGGCCTTCTGGGCTGCGGCGAAGAACTGGGCCGAATACAGGTTGCCCAGGGTGTAGGTGGGGAAGTAGCCAAACAAGCCACAGGACCAGTGCACGTCCTGCAGGCAGCCCTGAGCGTCATCGGTGACCTGGATCCCCAGGTAGTCCTGGTACTTCTGATTCCAGGCCGCTGGCAAATCCGCCAGATCCAAGTTGCCGCGGAACAGGTCCAGTTCCAACTCAAAGCGCACCAGCACATGCAGGTTGTAGGTGACCTCATCTGCTTCCACCCGGATGAAGCTGGGCCGCACCAGGTTGGCAGCGCGATACAGCTCTTCAGCACTGCTTTGGCTACCCAGAATCTGCTGCATTTTCGGCTGGCACCAGCGCCAGAAGGCCTGGCTGCGGCCGACCTGATTCTCCCACAGGCGGCTCTGACTCTCGTGGATGCCCATGGACACGGCTTCCGCCAAGGGCGTACCGGCATGCTCCATAGGTAAGCCCTGCTCATACAAGCCATGCCCGGCCTCGTGCATGGTGGAGCCCAGGGCGTCCAGGAAGTTGTCCTTATGGAAGCGGGTGGTGAGGCGGACATCGGTGGGGTGATTGCCGCTGCAGAAGGGATGGGTGGAGCGGTCCAGACGACCCCGTGCAAAGTCGAAGCCCATGGCGGTGATGACTTCCTGCCGCTCTTCGGCAAATTCAGCGCGCAGGAAACTATCATCCACCGGCTGGCCCTTCTCCTGAATCTCCCGCAGCAGTTGGGTCAACTCTTCCCGCAATGGTCTGAACAATTCTGTCAGTTCGCTGGCCCTTACCTCAGGTTCAAAGTCATCCGCCAACACATCCCACGCCTCAGCGCCTTCGGGAATGCCCAGGCAGGCCACCTTCTGCTGCATGAGGTGCAGGATCTTGGCCAGCCAGGGTTGGAAGGCCGAGTAATCCGAATCCTTGCGCGCCTGCGCCCAATGATGCTGGGCCAGGCTTTCAGTTTGGGAGATTTCGGCAACCAGTTCTGGCGGCAACTTGTTGGCCTTGTCAAAGTCCCGGCGGATCTCCTGCAGGGTGATGGCTGTGTCACTTTGTGGCCTGGCACTTAGCTGGGTGAGATCTTCACAAGCCAATAGGAGATCGGCGAATGCAGGATCGGTGATCCTCTCATGTCGCAACTTTGCCAACTGAGCCATCTGTTGGGCTCGATGCTCGATGGCACCACTGGGTAGCATGGTTTCCTGATCCCAGGAAAGGATGGCTGCAGTGGATCCCAGCAGGGAAATCTCCCTGACGTGTTGGATCAAATGCTCATAAGAGGCTGGTGTTTGCATATGTCACCTGATGCTGGCAGTGGGTAGACTGGCACCATGGCCTTGGTAGATCAACAAAAGCTGACCCAGTTCCTGGCCCCGGGCTTCCTGCATGGGCTGGGTAATTCCCTGTTCTTGATCCAGGGGCAGGCGCAATTGCATGAAAGCCCTGGCAGCGAGGGCATCCTGCAGGCCTGTAAACAGGCCAGTCTGGCCATGGATCTGTTTCGCGCTCTCAGCCAGGAGGAACAAGCTGAGGCGAAGATCGGTTGGTCGGCGGAGGTGCTGCTGGAGAGCTTGTGCGAGATGCTGCGCCCTGGTCTGCGGGATCAGGGATTGCGACTTGCCTATGCTGGCGATGGCAAGGGGCAGTTCCTGCAGGACAGTCGGGCTGCCTGCCTGCTGGTCTGCGCCGTCTTGCTGCAGCTGCAGGATGAACTGCCAACGGGCTTTGCCGGTGAGATCAAGGTGACCCTGCAGGCCGCAGAGCACGGCAGCTTGCAAATCCGCATTGCAATTAACCATGATCCGTCCCAACTACCATTCACGGTGGATTTGGCGCAGGTGGCCCGTGACCTGGAAGGACAGGTTCAAGCCCTGGCGGGTCAGCTTGAATTGCAGGACGGAACATTGCAGTTCGGGCTGCCTACCCTGGATGCCAGTTCCTCATGACTTCGAAGATGCAGACACAAGTAGAACAAGTGCTGGAAGAGATGCGCCCCTTCTTGCAGGCGGATGGGGGAGACGTGGAGCTGGCTGGCATCGATGAAGAGGCGGGGGTAGTGCGCCTGCGCCTGCTGGGTGCCTGCGGCAATTGCCCCTCGTCCACGACCACCATGGAGCATGGTCTGAAGCTGCGGCTGCAAGAAGCCATCCCACAGATCAAGGAAGTGTTGGCGGTTTCCTGACGACAAAGGGACCAGGGCTCCTTTGCGGAACCATGATCCCTGTGCTGGCCGAGGCAGTGCCTGAGCTGGTTGTTGCTTTCCTTTAGCCAACATGGTTGAGCCTGGTCCGCGTTCTGATGCGGAACAAGCGTAAATGCTTTCCTTGGCGCTCTCTGCCTCAGGCTCGAGAGCTGGCAAGGGGGCTGCCCCTTTGCTCCGCCTCCTTCAGCCTCGGTCACTTATTGTGCAACCGAAGCTGATGGCGACGGAGCTGCGGGGGCAAAACGTCCCTCGCAGGGGTAAGGTGGACCGCAGTCATGCGGCATATCGAGTGCCGCATGACATACCCCATTCATCACTTAACACAACTATGAGGTGGTCCGATGAAAAGTATAGCCAAGTCCGCTACGTCTTGCTTCCCCCACTATGTAGGTCTTGATGTCCACAAGGCATCCATTGTCATTGCCGTCGCCAGGTCAGACCGGGAACCGGCCAATGTCGTGGCAACGATCACTCACGACTCCATCAAGCTCATCAAGAAGCTTGACCGCCTGGGTGCGGACCGCAAAGCCCTCAAGGTCTGCTACGAAGCTGGCCCCACAGGCTATGGACTCCAGCGAGCCCTGGACAAAGCTGGTATCGATTGTCTGGTGGTAGCACCCAATCGCATTCCGAGGCAAACCAGAGATCGCGTCAAAACCGACAAGCGGGATGCTGCCAAACTGGCCCAGTACCTACGCTCCGGTGACCTGACACCCATCTGGATACCAGATGAACGGTCTGAATCTCTTCGCGATCTATTCCGAGCCAGGCACCAGAGCAAAAAGATCCAGCGCACCGTCCGCCTTCGGCTTAGCCACTTCCTGCTTCGCCATCAGCGATGCTATCCGGGCAAAACCAACTGGACCAATATGCACTTGGATTGGATCCGCAGCCAGACCTTCGAGCAGGAAGCACAAAACCGTGTCCTGCGTGAAAGCCTGCAATGCGTCGAGGAAACTACCCAACGGGTGGACCGACTGACCAATGACATTGCCGAGCTTGTGGAGGGATGGAAACTTTCTCCCTTTGTCAAAGCCCTGCAAGCCCTCAAAGGTGTCCGGCTGGTTACTGCTGCTGGGATCGCCGTAGAAATTGGCGACATCCGCAGGTTTGCCACTCCGTCCAAGCTCATGTCTTTCTTAGGAATGGTCCCTTCCGAATACTCCAGTGGAGACAACATTCGCAGGGGCCGCATCACCAAAACCGGAAACACTCTGGTGCGTGCCTTGTTGGTGGAAGCTGCCTGGAGCTACCGCCACTCACCAAAAGCCAGTGCTTGCATCAGGAAACGCTGGGAGGGGCTGCCCCCTGAGATCACCAACATTGCCTGGCGAGCACAGGACCGCTTGCACAAGCAATACCGTCGTCTGCAAGCCAGAGGCAAGCAACGTAACCTTGTCTTGGTCGCCATTGCCCGCCAACTGGTTGGGTTTATCTGGGGCATCGGTGACAAGCTGCCACGTCTAGCCACTTAGCTACTTTTCAAATTTCAATTTCAAAGAACGCCTTGGGATCTTCAAGTCAGCGAGCGATTTCAACACCGGTCAAAGGAACCCTCGTCGACTCCGTTGGGAAGCCTCCTTTTGGAGGAACATGCCCGCTATTAGTGTGAGGAAGCCTTCGACGGATACATGGAATGCGGTAGGCTCCCCTTGAGGGAGATGCAACCCGCGAATATCAGGCTGTCAACCGTCGCAAGAAGCTTGGATCGCTCGTTGTCTTGAAGGTCCCGGGGCTAACCTCAAGGAGGTCACCCCGGAAAATCATTGAATCAACCACTTGACAGGCTCAACCATATCACGGAGTCGTGGTCATCGGCACCCAGTTGGTTCCCAATTGGAAGGTGTCACAGCCAACACCGCAGCCATCCGCCGTGTAGACCAGGGAAGCATGGTGCAGGGTGACGCCTAGAGGTGCAGGCGTTGGGCCAAAGGTGTTCAGGGAAGGCGAAGCCTTGCCTGCAATATCCAAGGTGCTCTTCCAGCCGGCAAAGGTGGGAGCGCCACCACCCAGCTGGGTGAGACCAATGACAAAGCTGGTCAATGGATCCGGCTGGTTCAGGGGGATCACCACGCCAGGGGCCATGGTGACACCGGGGGTATCGCCACTAGCAGCAAAGCCGGTGAACAGCCAGTAGTTTCCCCCAGCATTGCTAACACCAGCATCGATGGTCATGGTCTGGGAATTGGCCACGCTCAGGGACAGCAGGTGCTTGTCCGCCGTCAGGGACAGGGAAGCACTGGAGATCACATAGGCCCGGCCCTGGAAGCCGACCTCGTCGCCGCTGCCGAGAGTGCCGTCAGCGCCGGGGTCAGTTGGGTCTTTCCAATTTCTCGCACCGGCAATGATGTCGGATTTGCCATCAAAGTTCACATCGCCGACACCGCTCACGACCCTACCGAGGGTGTCACCGCTTGGTAGCCAAAAACCAAACGTGGGGTTCCAATCCAAACCGCCGTTCTCGCCATCCACTGGGTAGATGGTGCTGCCGGTCGTGCCGGAAAGCACATACACACGGCCATTATCTATAATGTCATCAGCGGTCTCGTCGCCGGTGTTGGCAGTGCCATCAGGGCCAGGTTGGATGACGCCAGGGGTGCCATCTGGCCCCTCAAAATCAGCATCCCAGAAAGGTGCACCGGCCACGATGTCAGGGGTGCCATCGGAATTCGCATCGCCGGTGCCGCTCACGGATTGGGCAAACTGGTCACCCGCGGCTTCGCCATCGATGGACCACAACGTCGTGCCGGTCGTGCCTGAAAGCATATACACACGGCCAGCGTTAGAAACCGTGTTACCTACAGTGCCATCGGGGAGATCTGGGTCATAGTCTTTGGCACCGACCACGATGTCGGGGGTGCCATCCCCGTTCACATCGCCGGCGTCGCCCACACCACTATTGCCCGAGCCGCTAAAACCGTCATTCTGGTTCTCGCCATCGATGATCCACACCGCCGCGCCGGTCGCGCCGGAAAACACATACACACGGCCAACACCACTGACCTCGTCGAGGGTGCCCGGAGTGCCGTCGGGATCCGAATCGAAACCAGACGCGCTGGCCACAACGTCGTCGATGGCATCCAGGTTCACATCGCCGGCGCCGCTCACGGGACCACCCAGCGTGTCACCCGCGAACTCGCCATCTCTGGTCCACAGCGTGCTGCCGTCCTTGCCGGAGAGCGCATACACACGACCAACGCTACTGAGCTCATCGAAGGTGCCCGGAGTGCCGTCGGGGTCTAGATCATAACCAGTCGCACCGGCCAGGATGTCGGGGGTGCCATCAGCGTTCAAATCGGCGGCACCGCTTGTGTTCTTACCAAAGGCGTCACCGCCATCGTAGTAGACACCGCTGAAAGGGCCAATCACGCCACCGTTCTCGCCATCGAGAGTCCACACCGTCGTGCCGTCCTTGCCGGAGAACACATACACACGGCCATTGCCTCGGATCTCGTCACCGGTTTGCAGGGTGCCGTCGGGGCCAACGATATCAGCATCCCAGTCAGGCGCACCGGCCACGACGTCGGGGTAGCCATCAGAGTTCACATCGCCGGCGCCGCCCACGGAGTAACCAATCTGGTCACCCGCGAACTCGCCATCGAAGGTCCACAGCGTCGAGCCGTCCTTGCCGGAATACACATACACACGACCAGCATTACTGACATCGTCGAGGGTGCCCGGAGTGCCGTCGGGGTCTAGATCATAACCAATTGAACCGACCACGATGTCGGCGTAACCATCCAAGTTCACATCGCCAGCACCACTCACGTCTTGAACCAAGTCATGCGCGTTCTTGCCATCGAAGGCATAGATCACGCTCTGACTCTGGCCCACGGTCGGGAGCAGGGCAAGGGCCCCCAGCAGCAGGGCTGGGACGCCCATGTTCTGGGAAGACGCCCATGTTCTGGGAAAGGGAGGAGGGGGGAGTTTTATTTGCATTCATGGTACTTGCGCCTCCTGGCGCATGGGGGACAGGGTTATAAAACGTCATCAACACTCGTGATGACGGGGAGAAAGGATCCGCTTGCAGTGCCGCCGAAGCAATCGCAGGAAAATCCACAGGTCCCTTCTGAGCCACGACTGACGCCGTAGCCTGTGGGGAAAGTTCATCAAAGGTCACTTGCCCTACATCGGGGACGAAGAAGGTCACTGCCACGGCAGCTGCCGTCAGTGCTCCGGCAGCGGTCCACAGGGTTAGTTTGCCAAGGGCGAGGGTGAACGAAGCTTTGGCGGTGACAGCTGTGGCCTTGGCCACCACAAGCTCCCGCATGGCAGCGAGACCGGATGCGGGGGACGTCAGCACAACACTGCCGGCAATGATGCTGGCGGGCAGAGCCTTGCGCAGGAGCTCCAAGCCCCGCACCAATTGCGTGCGTACCGTTCCCGATGGGCGTTTTAGGGAGACCGCAATCTGCGCTGCATTCAAACCATGCCGCAGGTTTAGATTCATCACCGGTTGATAGACTTCAGGGAGCTTGGCAATGGCTTCGATTACCGATTGCGAAAGTTCATGGGCTTCCGCCGCTGCCGACGCTTCCCCTGAATCCTTGACCGGCAAACGATCGCCACGAATGATCCGCCCCAAGGATCGGCGCTTCTCGTGCGCCAAATTCGTCAGGATCCCCAACAACCAGGCGATGGCATCCACCTCTGGGTTGTAGCGATGGCGGTCTTGGATGGCGGCGAGGAAAGTCGCCTGCACCAGATCCTCCGCAAGATGCACATCCTGGATCAGATGGTTGGCCACCCGCAGCAACTCGCTGGCGGTGGCATCAAAGACCTGGCCTAGATCCTGGGGATTGCCAGAGCTCTGGAAGCGCACAAAGCAGGCATTGATTTTTTCAATCGGCATCACACCCCTAAGTGACATAACGAAGGGTCAGTGCTACATGGAAGCGCAAAATGCCTGCGGCCAGAAGCCCCCCAGTACAGAAGGCCGCCCACAAACCCTTTTCTTATGGGTGTTTGAGCCTACTCCTGCTGCCGCCTAAGTCTTTACAGCCCTAGGACCCAGCGCTGTAGATCTCGGAGCCGGCGGCTTTGAATTGGGCCGCTTTCTCCCGTAGACCTTCTGCCTTTTCCAGCTTGGCGTACTCCCGCACTTCCTCAGTGATCTTCATGGAGCAGAAGCGCGGGCCACACATGGAGCAGAAGTGCGCCGTCTTGGCGCCTTCTTGGGGCAACGTTTCATCGTGGAAGGCCCGTGCCGTATCCGGGTCCAGGGCCAGATTGAACTGGTCCTCCCAGCGGAATTCAAAGCGTGCCTTGCTCAGGGCATCGTCCCGGTTTTGCGCGCCGGGATGGCCCTTGGCCAGGTCCGCCGCATGGGCAGCAATCTTGTAGGTGATGACACCGGTCTTCACGTCGTCCTTGTTGGGCAGACCCAGGTGTTCCTTCGGCGTCACGTAACAGAGCATGGCCGTGCCATAAGAACCAATCATGGCCGCACCAATGGCGGAGGTGATGTGGTCGTAGCCGGGAGCGATGTCCGTGGTCAATGGCCCCAAGGTGTAGAAGGGCGCCTCGTGGCATTCCTCCAACTGCTTGTCCATGTTCTCCTTGATCAGGTGCATGGGCACGTGACCAGGACCTTCGATCATCACCTGCACGTCATGCTGCCAGGCAATCTTGGTCAGCTCGCCCAAGGTTTTCAGCTCAGCGAACTGCGCCTCGTCATTGGCGTCGGCAATGCAGCCGGGGCGCAGGCCGTCGCCCAGGGAGAAGGATACGTCGTAGCGCTGCATCAGTTCACAGATGCGATCAAACTCCGTGTAGAGGAAGCTCTCCGTGTGGTGCGCCAGACACCACTTGGCCATGATGGAACCACCCCGGGAGACAATGCCCGTGGTGCGCTCCGCCGTCATCGGCACAAAAGGTAAACGCACACCAGCGTGAATAGTGAAGTAGTCCACTCCCTGTTGCGCCTGCTCTTCCAGCACTTGCAGGAACATATCGATGTTCAGGTCTTCGACGATGCCGTCCACCCGCTCCAGGGCCTCGTAGATGGGCACCGTGCCTACGGGCACTGGTGAGTTGCGCAGGATCCATTCCCGCGTCTCCTTGATGTTCTTGCCGGTGGACAGGTCCATCATGGTGTCCGCGCCCCAGCGAATGGCCCACTGCAGCTTTTCCACTTCTTCGTCGATGGAGGAGCCCACCGCTGAGTTGCCAATGTTGGCATTGATCTTCACCAGGAAGTTGCGGCCAATGATCATCGGCTCCAGTTCCGGGTGGCAGCGATTGGCTGGAATGATGGCACGACCACATGCCAGCTCAGAGCGCACGAACTCTGCCTCCACGTTTTCCCGCAGGGCAACAAAGCGCATCTCTTCGGTGATGATTCCCTGACGGGCGTAGTGCATCTGCGAGAAGTTATGATCCCCTCGTTCCTGACGCGCGTCAATCCAGGCCTGGCGTCGCTTGGGTAGACCTTGTCGCGGCTCGTGCCCTTGCGGACCGGTGGTGTCGTAGACCTGCACCTTCTCTTCATTGGTCAAGGTGATCTCCCGCAGCGGAACCTGCAGTCCTTCATCCTGATGAAGTTTTTCACTGTTGGGGAAACTCTGCTGCAGAGGTGGCAAGGAGGGGGAGTCTTGTGTCATGGTGCTATCTTGCTTGCTGACGCTTGGGTCTTGGCGGAGGTCTTAGCGTTGCTCGTTTTGCTGCTCGTCTATCACAGGTTCTTCTTCAACCTGGAAAACTCTCTGCATGGCAGTGGGGATATTGTCACCCAGGAGGCGGAGGGTGCTTTGGCTGAGGCTCATGGATCGGGATCGTTCCGCCGCCTGCACGATGGAGGAACCGTTGGGCACAAACATGTAGATCAGAGCCAGGGCGGCGATGACCCAACAGGCGCCATGGGCCACGCCCAAAAAGCCGCCGAACAGTCGGTCATACAAACCCAGGCCACTATTCTTCACCAGCTTCTGGATGAAGTAGGCCACCACGCTCAGGATCACAACCACTGCCAGGAAAGTGGCCACATAAGCCAGGTAGAGGGGCAGGCCCTCCGGACTTGTGCCTTCCTGGAACCAGGGTTGGATGAAGCCGGCCAGGCTGGGGCCGTACAGGCCGGAGACCACGTAGGCCAGAACCAGTGAGAGGATGCGGCTGGCCTGCCAGACAAAGCCCCGGAACAGGCCCAGGATGGAAAACACCACCAGGATGATCAGGGCCGTCCAATCGATCCATTCCACCGAATCCATGAAGGCCAGAGAAAAGCCTTCCAGTGCGGTGGTGAGATGTGCTGCAATCATGAATGTCTTGATTCTAGGGAGGAGGTGAATCAACTTACGGGCCAGACCCTAGATATTGCCCCATGCGCCCCAGGCATGGAAGGTGCAACTTGGGTAGATCCCGATCATGAAGCCAATGAACCCATCTGACGTCCACATCCTGCTCTGCCAACTCCTGACCAAGGTGCGTGCCGACCCTCGCCTGCAGGCCGAACTGGCCCGCGCTGAGCGGGAGTTCTTTGCCGCCAGTGAAGACTCGTCCCTGCGTGACGGATTGCTGGCTGGCTGCACTGATCAGGACCTGGAGGCTCTATTCACCCTGCCCGCCATGATTCGCTTTGTGGAGTGGTACCTGCTGGAGCGGGAAAGTGAGGTGCTGGGTGAGCAGCCCCTGCTGCACTTCCTGCCAGCCTCCGAATCTCGGGACTGCCTGGCGGAGTCGGTGGTGGGGGTCTACCTGGTGGAAGCGGACCGGAGTGGAGAATATGGCATGGTGGACCTGCAGGATGAGAGCAAGCTGGATCTCCTGCCCGTCAAAGATGTGCCCTTGCAGGTGGGGGACCTATGCATCGGCCGTTTCTATCCCCAGTCCATGGACACCTACATCGCTTCGGTTGCCCTGGCTATGCAGAGACCTGGTGCCCAGGTGGCGGCGGCATTCAATGAGGATGTGGGGCGCCTTCAGCTGGACCGAAAACTGCAGCAGGCAGAACTGGAACACCTGTTGTTCCGCGGTGGCACCCAGGCCGAGAAGGATGCCAACCAAACTGGAGAGAAAGCAGATGAGGTGGTAAGTGAACCGACCGTCCCGCTGGAGCATCTGGAAGCGGAGTTGGAGAATGTTTTGCAAACCCATGGCCTCACTGATGAAGAAGCTGATGTTTCAGAGCTGTTGCCTGAGCTCTCCGCCACCAGCATCTCGACGGCGCTGCAACACGCCATCAGTCCAGGTCAGTTGATCGGACCGGTGCTGGAATACGTCGCCTTTCACAGCGAAGTCGATATCCGCATTTTGCATAAACTCCTGCTGGATATCTGGGCGGCGCATAAAGGCCGGCAACAGCCAGCACAACAGCAGAAGAAAGAAGGTAAAGCCAGCAAGCCAAGACTTCGTCCCTTGGATGAGAAGCAACCCCTGGGTGAACAGATTGCCAAGAGCATCGATGAAAAACTAACTTCCGGTGGTGGGGTAGAGCAGACCTTCGCCGAGGTGGAAGCCATGTTGGGCGTTGACCAGGATGGCGATGCAGACGCCGCCGACTTGCCTGCCTTGGATGGCGACTTGGAACCCTTGATTCGCGAGTTCCTTTGGGAGAGCAAGCTGGAAAACTCTGCCGCCGAGCCCATCCTGCAACGCCTGCTGCAGTTGCAACAGGAATTGCCAGTGCCACGCTTGGACTTGGAAGCCATCACCAGCAAGGACTTGCTGCGCTTGTTCCTGGAACTTTTCTTGAAAGATCCAACCCAACAAGGTCATCAACAGGCCAGTGAAGCCTACGCCTTGCTGCAAGGCTTCTTTGCCTGGGCTGAGGAAACCCAGCAGTATGAACTGGGTTCGGTTCTAGAGGACTGTTCCGCTGACTTTGTGCAGCAGTTGCCGCGCCTTGCTCGCGCCAGTCGGACCCTGTCCAATGCCCAGAAGCAGGGCGGCGCCACACCTGCACTGCATCACGTGGTAGCAATCCAAGCCGGCATCCTGCACCTGGCCATTGGTAGCCAGGAGCAACCGGCCCGCATGGCAGTGGATGCAAAGTTGGCGGAAAATCTGCGCGAAGGAGACCTGATTGTGGGGGTCTTTGTGCCGGCTGCTGGCAATGGTGGAACATTCGCTGGCATGGTGGTGACGTTGCCGGCGCTGGCAGAAGACCTGCTGGGCTAAGGCTGGAGGGCCCACCCGAGCACCGCCACCAGGCTTTCTCCCCATGCGGATCCTTCCGATAAGGAAGGCATGGCCTGGGAAAATTCCATAGATCGTCTCGTCTTGCAGCAGGTTCATCAGGCTGAAAAGGGCGAGGTTCGTGCAAACCTGGTGCGGCAGCAGGTCCTGGACTTGCAAGGTATGAGTCCTGGCCGCCCGCAGGCTGCTTTTCATCTGGGTTATGCCCGGGTTCTGCTGGGTCTGGAGTTGCCGGAACCCAAGGGCACTGGCAATGAGCGGCGTTGGTTCACCTACGGTCGCCTGCGTGCGCATGACCGCCGCGGGGAACGCAACTGGGTGGCGGAAATGATCCAAGATCAAAGCGCCCTCATCGACCTGTTGCAGGAGCCGGAAATTGCAGCATCCTGCCTGCCGGTGGTGATGCGCAGTTTGTTCAGCTGTGGTGATTTGAATCTGGCCATCAACGCTATTGAGTATCTTTCCACCACGGATCATCAGGAAGAAACATCCCTGTTGGTTGACGCAGCCTTGACTGACTTGCTGGGGCGTTTGGAATTCCAGGTGCTGGAAAACAGCGTCGAATCCACGGTAAACCTGCTGCAACGCTGCGTGCGCCTGGATGCCTTCGGCTACCTGCCCACGGATGTGCGCTCCCGGTATTTCCGTGCCCTGGGTCATCAGCATTTGCAATTGAGCGAATTTGACATTGCCGCCAAGGTCTTTGATGACGCCCTCGAACTGGCGGACAACCAACCGCGACTGCGCAGCAGCATTGCTACCTTGCGTGGCCTGGCGGGGCTGCGCCTGCATGACCTGACGGAATTGCAGGTCAACTACGAACGCGGCGATCGGCAGGCCGGCGAGCCATGGTTCCTGGAGTCGATCGGTGATTTGAAACATGCCGTTCCCGACGCCCTGTTTGCTGCCGGTATCTTGGCTTATGAGAACCGGGACCTGGATACGGCTGTGTTGCACTTCGACGCGGCAGTCAACAGTTCTCGCCGCAGCCATGGACGGGATGAGGGCTTGTTGGATCGTTGCCGGTTCTTTGTCGCCGCAGCATTGTTGGCGGCGGGCAAGAAAGACGAGATCAATCGCGCCGTGCGCATGATGGATCAGGCCCTGGAATCCGTGGCACCGGACCTGGAGATCTTCTATCCCGTGCACGAGGAGCTGAAGCGCCATGATCGTCGAGTGGCCTTGAAGTTCCTGGACTCCCTGGACCTGGCTCGTGGCACCGCTCCGGATCAGATGCTCATCGTTGCCCTGGAGTACCTGGGTCTGGGTGAGGCTGAGCCCGCCGCCAAGGCTGCTGCCCGGGTCCTGGAAGTATCCGTCAATCTGGACCAGCGCATTGAGGCCATGCGGGTATTGCTCACCGCCGACAACATGCGCGGCAATCGGGATGAGGCCCGCAAGGTCTTTGATGACATCCGTGACCTGTTGACCCAACGGGGTGCCTTTGCGGAGTTGGAGAGCCTGCTGTTGAACGAAGAGTTCGTTGGCCAGGCCCTGGACCATCTGGAGATCAAATGCGAACTGGTTGCTCTGTATGAGGAAATGGAGGATCGGGAAGTGGAGAAGGCCACCCTGCAGTCAGCCATTGCCCGTTCTCTGAAGGCGCGCAAAGATGTCTCCGCCATGCAAGAAGCCCACGGCATCTTGAAGGAAGTGGAAGTGAGCTTCCCGGAGTTGGCCAGGGACGAGATTCTGGCTCTGGAGAAGTTGTTGGCCCTGTCCCAGGCTGAACCAGCCAACCTGGAGGCGGGTGCCCGCCAGGTGCAGGAGCTGAAACAGGCTCTGGGCCGGGATCCGCGCGTGCTGGTGGTGGGCGGCAATGAAAGCCAGCGCCGGCACCATCCACGCTTTGAAAAGCTGGCCGCCGACTGGGGGCTTGAGGGTGAGTGGCTGATGGCCAACTACACTTCGCCACAAAAGCTGGTGGGCGATATCCAGAAGCGCCTGCAGAGTGGCTTGGACATCCTGATCTTGCTGCACTGGAACCGACACGAGACCACGGAGCCGGCCCTGGAGTTGGCTCGCAAGCACAATGTGAGTGCCAGGACCGTGCACTATGCGGGCTTCACCAGCCTGCAGGTGGGCCTGCAGGAGATGCTGGAAAGGCAGGCCGCGGCAGCCAAAGAGAAGGTCATCCCGGGCAAGGGCCGACGTAAGTAGTAGTTCTGATAATGTTTATTATGTTAAGTTCGCAATGGGGGTCTGGCCCCGGTCGAACTTGTTGGAACCGGCCTGCTACCTGGGCTAGCTGCCGGTAAGAGCTCTCAGGGATGACTGAGTATCCTTCTCCGCTGCAGCACCTGCTGTCACAGCCCCGCCACAGGAGCTACCAGCCCCGGCAGTGCAGCCCAGGCAATGCTCTGCTGTCTGGATCTGCCGCTGACGCAGAGCCTGCAGGTCAAAGTCACGGATGTTCTGCGGCACCTTTGCATGCAGTGGCATGCCCAGCATCTGATTGAAGTCACAGTCATGCAGGCTGCCATCAGGCGCCACGGAGATCATGCTGCGGCACATGAGGCCATCCAGAGCCCCTGGGTTGAAGGCTTCCAGCAGGCTCTGCATGTAGGACTGCAGGTTGCCCGAGCGTTCCAACCACTGGGAAAAGCGGGCAATGGGCATGTTGGTGATGCAGAACAGTTGGTCGAAGCTGATGTCGAAACGACTGTCTAGCTCATGTTTGAATTCCGCCTGCAAGGCCGCCTGATTACCCGGTAGGTAGGCTCCCACCGGGTTGTAGACCAGATTCAGCTGCAGCTTGGGATCCTTGCCATAGCCCAGGGAGTTCAGCAGTTGCAGGCCTTCAATGCTGGCATCGAAGACGCCGGTGCCGCGCTGTCGATCGGTGCGGTCGCGGCGGAAGTATGGCAGGCTGGCCACTACCTCCACCTGCTGCGCCGCCAGAAAACCGGCCAGATCAGCCTGCCCTGGCTCGAACAACACGGACAGGTTGCAACGGTCCATGACCTTTACCCCCAGCTGCCGGGCAGCGCTGACCAGGGGCCGGAAGTTGGCGTTCAGCTCCGGCGCCCCGCCAGTGAGGTCCAGGGTCCCCACTTGAGCTTGCCGCAGCACCCGCAGCACATGCGCCACCATTTCCGCACTCATGTTAAGCTCTGGCGCCGTCTGCTGCGGGCCAGCATCCACGTGGCAGTGCTTGCAGGCCTGATTACAGAGCTTGCCCAGGTTGACCTGCAAGGTGTCCAGAGAAGCCGCTAGCAAGGGCTGGTGCTGATGCTGCGCCAGCATCTGGTCAAATGGATTGGCAGTCATGGCAGCCTTCTACGTGCGGATTCGCTGGCGTTGCATAGAGAATTCCCAAGGGCAGAGGTTCTACATGGAGATGTCCTACATGGAGATGTCCTACATGGAGATGTCATCGTGGTGCTGGCGCATTTGCATGCCATGCACCAGGCAGGCGCCACCGCGCACTGCCGTGGCCACGTGCACCGCCTCTGTCATCTGGTCCAAATCCGCACCGGCCTCAAGGGACTTTTTCGTGTAGGCCTGGATGCAATATGGGCATTGCAGGGCATGGGCCACCGCCAGGGCCATGAGACCCTTCTCCCGGGCAGTCAGCAGCCCGTCCCCTAGCACCGCCTGATAGTAGGCGAAGAACTTCTCCGCCAACTCTGGGCGGTTCTTGCCCATGTGAGAAAAGTGCTGCAGGTGATCCTTGCTGAAAAATTCGTCTTTGGCCATGGCCTAAGTATTCCAGACCAGGGCCAGATAAGCAGTGAAATCCGGGGGCGCATCCGTGCTCAGATCCTCGCCAAAGGCCAGTTCCATGGCCAGTTTCGGTGCCAGGATCTGCCGCAGACCCAACCAGAGGAGGAGCTGTTCTTTCTCCAGGCCTTGCAGGGGAATGTCCCGCAGCACAGAGGTGCTCAGCTCCACCTGGGCCAACAGGGTGGTGCATTGGCTGACGCTGGCCTGCATAGAAAGGCCCACTCCGCTTACGTCCTGGTAACTCAGGCCGGCCTGCCGGGCCAGCTGCGGAGTCCGCACGAAACTGTGTTGCAGATGCATCTGCATGGCATAGGGACCCTCGCGAAACTCCCCTACCAGGCCGACGGCTGCATCCAGGCCGCCATTGCCAAAACCACGGCCCTGATCTCCGGTGGGCAATTCAATGGCGCCGCGCAGGGTCAGGGCAAATGGGTTGTCCTGGCTGAAGGGCAGCAGGTTGTAGTTCAAGCCAATGGGCAGATCCATCACCTCAAAGCCTGTGGCATTCTGTTGGTATGCAGTCTTCCCCTGGAAATCAGCCTGCACCGCAAATTGGTCCTGCGGGAACAATTCCCGGCCCTGGTTACTCAGATTGAAGCTGTCATGCCAGGACTCCACGAAGTCATCCAAGAAACCGCCGCCGCTGTGCACACCGGCCAACTCAACTTGCAACTCCAACTGTGGCAACAGGCCGATGCGAGTCTTCAAGCCAGTTCGCAGGACTTCGCCATCCATGCCCCAAACATTGCCGCCATTGCTCTGCTGTAAAAACAGGCTGGTATAGGCAGCATCCAGGCGGAGCTGAGCCTGACCTGGCGCCAGAGTCTGTGCCCCCACTGGGTCCAGACTCAAAACCGTCAACTGGGCCGGATGCTGGTTGCGCACCGCCAAGGGCCCATGGCGTTGGCTGGGGGTGACACAGGCAGCCAGAAACAAACAGAGGCAGAGAACAGCGGGGCAGCGACACATGTAGTCTTGGTATAGAGTCATAGCTGCATCGTGCCTAGACTTTCATCTTCTATGCCTCACCCCATCCATATGCGCTCCACCCCCACCATTTCCCTGTTGCTGGCCACCTTGCTTTTGCTTGGCTGTGCAGAAGGCGGCAAGGAAAACCGTCCCATCAGCGAAGTGATCGTTGCGGCCAATCACCATCTCTTTGCCCACGGCGGCTCCATTGGCTTTACCAGCTTCCCCCTGCTGGCAACTGAAGTGCAGGCACAGCAGGGCGACATGTTGCTGCGCAGCGATAGCAGCTATCAGGTCAGCGGTGGATCCCTGCAGGACTACTTCATCCAACAGAACGGTGCCTTGACCTTGGCTTGGCCGGTGCCTGGTCGCGGCCCCACCAATTTTCTTGGTGCCTATGCGCACCTGAGCATGTCCCAGGTGTTCTTCTTCACCGATCGCTTCGCTCCCAACAATGCCCCCAATGTGCGCTTGTTCTGGGGCACCCAAACCCTGACGACTACTCCTGACCCCCAGGGTGACTGGCATGTGTTCTCGCAACACGCCATCCATTCAGCTTCGCCGGTGTTGGACCCGGACAATGTGGGGCGCAGCATGGCCGGGAGCATTAGTATTTCTGCGACTGGTGTGGTCAGCGGCACCGGCACAGAATCCACCGGCGCCAGCCTGACCTTGCCTGGTACCGCCACTGCTTTTGTGGATGGCAAAGTCAGTCTGATCCTGGACTACGTGGACAACCTTGGCGCCGACAACCGAGTCTTTGACTGTGGCCTCAACCACAATGTCATCCTGGGTCTGGATGACGAGCAAAAGAGCCCAGGGGAATCTGGTCTGATCGGTTTGCTTCGACACCGCAGCACCGCCCCAGATCCCGCCCTGCTGGAAGGCACCTACGACCTGGGCATCCACACCCTGTTCGTGGATCCCACCGATGCCGGCACCGATGCGGCCAATGGCAGCATCACCTTCAATGCCCTGGGCGGCTTCCAGCTGAGCGGAACTGGCGTCCTCGGCGGCCAAGGGGTCACCTTCAGTTATGCCGGCACCTACAGCCTGCAGGCGGACGGCGGCATCACTTTCACCGTCGGCGGTAGCAACCAAACCTGGAAGGGCGCCATTGATGAGGAGTATGAAGTCCTGCTCATTGCCGACATTGCAGTGGAAGCTGGCCTGAATCCGGAGCTGAATCTGATGCTGGGTTTAAGGCAACTGTAGAAGCCCATTGAAAAGCACAGGTTCTTGGCTTTTTCTCTCCCCCATGACCGCATGCGTTCTCACCACTGACCTGCCCTTTGCCCAGAAGATTGGCACGGGCAAGGTACGGGATCTCTATCTTCTCAACGGTGACCTGCTGCTCATCACCACTGATCGCCTTTCGGCCTTCGACGTGGTCATGGACCAGGGCATCCCCGGCAAGGGCCAGGTACTCACCAGCCTGTCCAAGTTCTGGTTCGACATGACCCAGGACATCCTGCCCAACCACATGCTCAGTATTGATGTGGATGCCATGGATGACATCCCTGATGAGTACAAGGATCAATGTCGGGGGCGCACCATGCGCTGCCGGCAGGCCCAACCCCTACCGGTGGAATGGGTGGTGCGTGGCTATCTCACTGGCTCTGGTTTGAGCGACTACAACAAGTCGGGCATGGTCTCGGGCATCACCTTGCCCAAGGGCATGCAGAACGCCAGCCAGATCGAACCGGCAATCTTGACGCCATCCACCAAGGCCGAGGAAGGCCATGACCTGCCCATCGACTTTGATCAGGTCATCAGCCTGGTTGGCGAAGACGTTGCCACAAAAGCTCGAGATGCGGCCTTGGCCATCTACCAACGCGGCCGGGACTACGCGGCCAAGCGCGGTATTGTCATTGCGGATACCAAGTTTGAGTTCGGCCTCCTGGATGGCCAACTCATCTTCATTGATGAATGCCTGACTCCCGACAGCAGCCGTTTCTGGCCCGCTGACGAAGTCAAGCCCGGCGGCAAGCCTCGTAGCTACGACAAGCAGCTCATGCGGGATTACCTGTCCACCTTGGATTGGAACAAGGAACCGCCGGGTCCGGAACTGCCTGCCCAGATCATCCAGCAAACGGCTGAGACCTACGCCGACATCTACCAACGCCTGACCCAGTAGCCTGCATATGAACCCCGACATCGCCTTTGTTCTTGGATCCGACTCGGACCTGCCCACCCTTGAGGGCGCCTTCAAGATCCTCAAGGAACTGGAAGTGGGTTTTGCGGTACGCATTCTTTCTGCCCATCGCACGCCTGATGAAGCCTGCGCCTTTGCCCAGAACGCCCAGGACAATGGCATCAAAGTGCTCATTGGCGTGGCCGGCATGGCCGCCCATCTGGCCGGTGCCCTGGCTGCCCATTCCCGCCTGCCGGTGTTGGGCATTCCCGTGGATGCGGGACCCTTGAAGGGCCAGGACGCCCTGCTATCCACGGTGATGATGCCGCCGGGGGTTCCCGTGGGCACCATGGGCATTGGTAGTTCCGGCGCCAAGAATGCCGCCTTGCTGGCGGCGCGCATCCTGGCCTTGATGGATCAGGGAGTGGCCAAGCGCCTGCAAGCTTTCATCGAAGCTGACCGGCAAAAGACCTTGGAAAAAGACAAGGCGGCGCAACAGCGCTTTCCTTCTTCCTGACATTCGCTTTTAGCAAGAGAGCCTTACATGCAACCCACCCTAACCTGGCAAGGCGATGTGGACGGTCACTTGGATCTGTTGGACCAGACCCTGCTGCCGCATGACGAGGTTGTGTTGCAAATTCAAGATCTGCCCACTGTCATAGATGCCATCCGGCGCCTGGCAGTGCGGGGTGCGCCGGCCATTGGCGTAGCAGCAGCCTATGGCATGGTTCTGGGCGTTCGCAATCTGCAACCCAAGGACCCGGCAGCATTCCACCAGGCCTTGCATGAAGTTGGTGAAGCCTTGGCGGCTTCCCGCCCCACCGCCGTCAATCTTGCCTGGGCAGTGAGCCGTATGCAGGAGCTGGGGCGGGAAAAGCTTGAACTTTCAGCCATGCTTTTAGAGGCCCACGCCATTTGCCAGGAGGATAAACAGCTCTGCCTGAACATGGGCAAGGTGGGCGCTGAGCTCATCCAAGATGGCATGACCGTGCTGACCCATTGCAATGCCGGGCGCCTGGCCACCGCCGGTGACGGCACCGCCCTGGCGGTGATGTTTGCCGCCCACCGTCAAGGCAAGAAGTTTCGGGTATTGGCGGACGAGACCCGACCTCTCCTGCAGGGTTCTCGCCTCACGGCCCTGGAACTGATGGAAGAGGGCATCCCCGTGGATGTGATCGCCGACTCAGCCGCCGCCGGTCTCATGGCCCGGGGCGAAGTGGACATCATCTTCACCGGTGCAGACCGGGTGGCGGCCAACGGCGACGCCGCCAACAAGGTGGGTACCTACGGCCTGGCCCTGGCCGCCCAGGCCCATGATGTTCCCATGTACATCGTTGCGCCGGTTAGCACCTTTGACCTGCAATTGGCCCATGGTGGCCTCATTCCCATCGAAGAACGGAACCCGCTTGAGGTGTTGGCAGTCCTGGGTCGAAGGGTAGCTGCCTCCGGCGTTGGCGCCCGCAATCCAGCCTTTGATGTGACCCCGGCAACCCTGCTGCGTGGCCTGGTCACCGACCGTGGTCTCATCTCGCCGGTGAACACCCAGAACATCCTGGCCATGATGGGTTCCTAGCAGGCCGTTGCCATGGTCGCTTTGGCAATGTTGCGTAAGCAATGCCGCAACAGCCGACCAGCTGAAGATCAAGCAGGCGGCTCTAGCATTCCGATGTTGCTTGTATGGTTCGCAGCAACAACAAGAAAACGACGCAGAAGAAGGCGAGCAAGAAGGCCACTGCAAAGAAGACCGTGACGAAAAAGGCTGCCGCCAAAAAGGTCAGTCAAAAGAAGACCGCCAAGAAGGCAAGCAAGAAGCCAGCCAAGAATGCGGTGCTGAAGGCCGTCGCCAAGCCCGCATTGCCAAAGGCCAAAGCCAAGCCTCGCATTCAACCCAAGCCCGCTCCCAACCTGCCGGACCTGGATGTGGACCCCGGTGTCCTGGAATTCATCGACGCCATCAACAAGTACAAGCGCCAGTACTCACGCCCCTTCCCATCCTGGAGCGAAGTGCTCTATGTGCTGCGGCAGTTGGGCTACAAGAAGTAGCCTAGGAGTCTGCCCCACGGAAAGTCAACTTAGCGTCACCTCGGTGGCCGCTGGATAAAATCATTAGTGGGGCTGTGAAAATCCAGATCGACGGATTCTGCATGGATTTTGGGCCTGGGGCCACGTTGACGATTTTTGGGAGCAGATCAGTGCTTCTTGGCCTGTAATGGCCCAATTCCCTCGGCCTTCATAGCGCCAGCTTTCCGTGCAGCCTTCTCAAGTTGGTTGCAAGACAGATTAGGTCCCACTCACCACTCACCTTTGCTATGCCTCGCATGCTGAAGGACCGAAAGCCGCTCACGTTTTTGATCCAGCCAAAGACCGGCTCAACGATGTGTTTGCGTTTTCGGTACCAGCCCCGCCCACGGTTGGTTCCCAGCTTCCGTTTCATTCGCGCAGTAGCTTGGAGATCTGGACTGGTCTTCGGTCGTTTCTTTCCTTCCTTGCCAACTGAAACCAAACCGTCAATCTGGGCGTTTTCGAGATGCTTGAAGTTTTCCTCGCTGCGATAGCCTGCGTCCGCAAGCAGGCGCTCTATCGGCTTGCCTGAGTTCTCCATCGCTTTCTCGGCCATTGGAAGAAGCTGGTCATTATCAGCAGCGTTGTTTGTTACTCCATTGGCGATGATCAGCTGCTCAGTATTGTCGACAGCAATCTGAGCGTTGTAGCATTGCTCGAATCCATTCGAGGCTTTCATGATCCGACTATCGGGGTCCGTGAAGTTCTCCTGATCCTTTGGCCGTGGCTTGCCCTTGGGATGTTTCCGGTGGGGAGTCATCCGAAGCTCGCGACCTTCTTCCTTGGCCTTGCTGGCCTTCTTCTCGTCCTTTTGCTTGTCCTCCTCGGCCTTGCGTCTCTCCAATCGCTTCTTTGCCTCCTGGATAGCCTTCAGGCGGCTTTCCCGGTTTGAAAGTTCATCAGGGAGCTCGTCACCCCGAAAGTCAGGACCGAAGAGATCGTCCTCTTCCTTGTCGATTCCCTTAGCCATCTCGGTGATCCTGCGGATCTCGGCACGCAGTCGTTTCTCTTCGGACTTCATTCGCGAGTAGCTCATTGCCTTTCGCTTGCTGGCGTTCGCCTTCACTTTGCTGCCATCCACTGCCACGGTGCCGAGCTTGACCAAGCCAGCCTCAGAAGCGAGCTGTACGATCTGGACAAAGAAGCTCTCGAACAAATCGACATGCTCCGCCCGAAAACGACAGATTGTGCGGTGGTCCGGCATTTGATTAGCTGCCAACACCCGGAAAGGCACGCTTTCTTCGAGGTGCTTGGAGATCTTGCGGGAGGAGAAGACCCCTGTGCAATACGAGTAGATCAAGACCCTCAACATCATCCGTGGATCGTAAGGCAATTCACCACTCCCGCAGATGCGGTAGCGGTCGAGGAGGCCATCCGTGTCCAACGAACCGACCGCGTCGTGAATGTACCACGCAAGATGATCTTGTGGCAGCCAGTCACGGATGGACGGAGGTAGGAGGTACTGCTGGTTTAGATCTTGACCCTTTTTGAATCGCGCCATGCCTTCAATACGTACAAGGATGGGCCAGGGGCTTAACCTTTTTTCCGATTTCGAGGGCGATCGGAGGCCGGATTCCTCCTCATCCCGTGGGGCAGACTCCTAGTCCCCAAGACCCCGCCAATCGAAGTAGACCAGGCCCAACAGCAGGCCACCGGCCAGGATCCGGTAGATGGCAAAGGGCACAAAGCTGTGCTTTTGCAAGAAGCGCACGAAGGGCTTCACCACCAGCGCTGCGCTGATGAAGGCCGCCACTGATGCGATGCCAAATTCGCTGAGGCGGGCGGAATCCTCAAAGATCTCCGGTTGCTTGACAAGTTTGAGCAGGGAGGCGCCATACAAGATGGGCAGCCCCACCAGGAATGAAAACTCAGCAGCAGCAGTGCGACCAAAGCCCAGCACCAGGCCGCCGGCAATGGTGGCGCCAGCGCGACTGGTGCCTGGAATCAGGGCCAGGGATTGAAACAGCCCAATGCCCAGGGCCTGTTTCAAAGTCATCTGTTGAATGCTGAAGCCATCGGCTTCACCACTGTCAGCTGGCCGATGCTTTTTGTGCCACTTCTCCAAGATCCACAGCAGTACACCACCCACTATCAGGGCAATGCCGACGGTGATGTTGTTGAACAAGAGCTCTTCAATCTTCTCATCAAACAACAGCCCCAAAACGGAAGCAGGCAGTGCAGCAGCGACGATCAGCCAACACAGATTGATCTGGCCCACTCCATCCTTGGGACTGGCAATGGTCAAAAAGGCATGCCAGAGCCGCTGCCGGTACAAGAACAGGATGGCGGAGATGGCTCCCAGTTGGATGGCAATCTCGAAGGTGGGATCCGACTTGTCAAACAAGCTGGAGGTGACAATGAGGTGGCCCGTACTGCTCACCGGTAGGAACTCGGTGAGTCCCTCAACCACCCCCATCACCAGGGCAAAGAACCAGTCAACCAAGGACTAGAGGACCTTTGCCGGTTCGACGAAGGGCATGTCGAAGGCCTGTGCCACTCCCTCGTGGGTGACCTTGCCGGCTAGCACATTGGCAGCGGTGCCCAGGATTGGGTGTTGGGCGGCCTTTTGCGCACCCATGTTGGCCAGCTTGCGCACATAGGGTGCGGTGGCGTTGGTGAGGGCAAAGGTGGAAGTCCGGGCCACTGCACCAGGCATGTTGGCCACACAGTAGTGCACCACGCCGTCCACCACGAAGGTGGGCTCCGCATGGGTGGTAGGCTTGCAGGTTTCGATGCAACCGCCCTGATCCACTGCCACGTCAACCACCACGGGGCCGTCGTTCTTCATGATCTTCAGATCTTCACGACGCACCAAGACCGGCGCCCGCGCTCCGCTGAGCAGCACTGCGCCCACCACCAGGTCGGCTTGCGGCAGCATCTCACGAATGGCATAGGGGCTGCTGTAGAGCATGGTGACGTTCTTCGGCATGACGTCATCCAGGTAACGCAGGCGATCCAGGTTGATGTCCATTAGGATGACCCGGGCACCCATGCCCGCCGCCATCTTCGCTGCGTTGGTGCCGACAATGCCGGCTCCCAGGATCATCACCGTGGCTGGCTTTACGCCGGGCACACCACCCATCAACACGCCGCGGCCACCGTTGTGCCGCTCCAGATAGAAGGCGCCCACTTGAATGGCCATGCGTCCCGCCACTTCGCTCATGGGGGTCAGCAGCGGCAGGCTACCATTCACTGTGAGGGTTTCGTAGGTGAAGCAGTCCGCACCACTGGCAATCATGGCGTCGGTCAATTCGCGGGCGGCGGCGAAGTGGAAGTAGGTGAACAGGGTCTGGCCCTTGCGGATCAAGCCGTATTCCGCCGGCAATGGCTCCTTCACCTTGACGATCATGTCGGCTTCGCCGTAGACCGCTTCCGCACCCTTGACCATCTTGGCGCCGGCCTTGACGAAGTCATCATCGGACAAGCCAGCACCCAGACCGCCGCCGGATTCCACCAGCACAGTGTGGCCTGCAGCGCAGAGGTCGTTGGCCATGGCAGGCACTATGCCGATGCGGTTTTCTTGTTGTTTGATTTCCTTGGGGACGCCGATGATCATGGGAATGGGCTTTCGTTAGGGTCTAGTGGGCAGTAGGACGGGCGGCGGAGTCGGGCGGCGGAGTATAGCCCGGGAAGCCCGGTTCCAAACCCAATTCTTGCTGGCACACCTCGCCAGAGCCGGCGACCTCCTGCAGAGTTGGCTGCCCTATTCCCGGCTGTTCTGGGAGCGCAGGGCTTGCACCCGCGCCAGAATGGCGCCCTGCAGCAGGTCTGAATCCTCGGCTGACAGGTTGGGCATGGTGAAGTAGGTCAACTGCAGGCGTCCTGCAACCTGGCCGAATTCTGGCGCCGGCAGGCGCAGCACCTGTGGTTCTGCCGCCAGGATTTTCAACACCGACTGGCGTTGGGTCTGGCCATCGGGGATGGGCAAGGGGCATTGGTTGGGCCGAGGTTGCCGTTGGCTTGTGGGTCTGGCGCTGGCGGGGCCGGCCTTTTGGCTGTGCCCATTGCTGGCTTTTGCCGCTTCCTTGCCATCCCTGCTGGGCTTGCTCTCTGGTTTGGGTTGGCCCTTTGTGTTGGGCTGGCTCAGCGGAGCCGCCTTGACCACCGGGATGGCCGGCACTTCCAAGCTGTCCTCCGCCACTTCTTCCGCCTCAGGGCCAAAGTCATTGGCCGACACTCCCGCATCCCCCACCGAGTATTCCATCTGCGGAACTGTGCGCCGCAGTCGATTGGGGAAGAACACCAGAACCAGCACCAGGATTACGAGCGCTGCACTCAGAGCAATGACCAACCAACGCATGGCGCTGTCATCCTCAGAGGGCAAGGGTTTGGCAGGAGCTGGCTTGTTCGCAGAGCCGGTGGAGTCCGTATTGCCGGCCAAGGCGGCGCTGCCATCGGGCTGGCTCGGCTCGGGTTCTGGAGAGTTGGAATCCACAACGGGCTGCTCCGAGCTCAAGGGTAGACCCCGGCCGGGCATGCGCTGCAGCAGGGCGTCCAAACGTTCACTCACCGCCCCCAGGGTTTCGACGATCTGTTGCCGATCCCGAGCCTGCTTATCCTCCATCTCCTGCAAGCGGGTTTCCAGTTCGCTGACTTTCTGCTGCAAGGCCTCCTTGTCCACATCTCCCCGACAGCCCAGCAGACTGCCCAGCAGCAGGGCGATGCCCAGGATCAACTTGGCTGGTACCTTGGCTGGCACTATCACGAATTTCTCCTGGGGATGGGGCGAATGTCTTCTTTCACTTCTTCGGGGCCTTGAAACAACAGGCGGCGGGGGGAAGCAACAATCTGTCCACCCAACTGCATCAGATCTCGATCCCGAAGACTGACGGTGATCTGCGTCGGGGTCAAGAGGATGGAGCTTTGGTTGCAGAGGAACACGGGCACCATGGCGGAAATTTCTGCCTCCACATCCTGGCGATCCAGATGGAAGGCGCTGGTGGTTTCGTGCACGTAGCCGCCGTCGGTGCCCTCGCCCAGCCAGGCGGTCTGCAATTCCTTGGGCATGACTTCCAGCAGCGGATCACGCTGGCCATCGGGGAGTTCCCAGACCAAGCGATGTGGCAGGGGCACGGCGATGTAGCCCCGCAGGCGGCCCTGACGCGCCAGGGTCAGCCGGTCTTCCAGGGTCACCCGAATCCGGTGCTCCGGCGGCCGCGCCTCCAGCAGCAGGCGGCCATCCTTGGGCACACCCAGGATGTGGCGGCGCGGGCTGCCATTCTCCTGGCTACGCAGGCAGAGGGCTCCCTTGTGGTGCTCGAGGACCAGGGAGATGGTGCCTTTGCCCACCCGGCTGACCTGGCCCGGCGGCGGCATGGGCAAGGCCATACGCAATAAACTCAACGCTGCTTCAATCATGCTGCAGCGCGGAGTCTACCCCAAATTCCCTGATGTCCAGCCCTTAGCTTTTTCCCTTGCAGGCAGACCCCGCCGGCGCCTATAAATCTCCGCCCCTGAAAGGCCGGTCAAGGCCTGACAGCATGGGCGATTAGCTCAGTTGGTAGAGCACTAGCTCGACAAGCTAGGGGTCACTGGTTCGAGCCCAGTATCGCCCACCATTATAATTCGGCTGATCCCAAGAACTTGGGCACTTCGCCTTTCAGGGCGAACGCGGCAATTGGTCCAGAAGTGTTGTCAATCTGACAACAATTTGGAGTTCAACCATGAAAACCCGCGTGCCCAAGCCGCCGTCCTACCTGCGGCACAAAACGAGAAACAAAGCCTTCGTCCTCATCAGGGACGAAAACGGCAAGCGCCGGCAGGTCTACTTGTCCGGCCTCTTCAATTCGCCGGAAAGCCGCCGTGCTTATCGCCAGATAGTGGCGGCCTACATGACGGGCGAACTCATCCCACCGTCAGGGGGCTCGGCAGAACGAAATCCAGGCATTGGCATCGAAGAGCTGGTTTCCCGATTTCTGCATTGGGCCTCGGGTTACTACAAGAAACCCGACGGCACCCCCACCGGAGAGTTCTCAAACTTCAAGTTCGCTGTGCGTCCTCTGCTTGCCCTCTACAGAGATGAGTCGGTTAGCAGGTTTGGTCCCCTCAAATTGAAGAAGGTGCGCGAGGAGATGATTTCGCATGGCTCAGCGCGGACATACATCAATTCCCAGGTCCGAAGGCTAAAGCAGATCTTCAAATGGGGTGTCGCCGAAGAACTGGTGCCCCCCACCGTGTATCATGGCATCCAAACCGTTGTGGGACTCAAGAGAGGACGGACGGAGGCACCAGAAACAGATCCCATCCTGCCAGCAGAGTGGTCAGATGTGAAAGCCGTGTTGCCCAAGGTTTCCCGCCAGATCGCAGCCATGATCCAGATTCAATGGCAATGTGGATGCCGCCCCTCAGAGGTATGCCAGATGCGAACTGGCGATATTGACCGCAAAGGACCGATCTGGCTGTATCGGCCCCAGGTTCACAAGACCCAGCACCACAACAGGATCCGCACCATAGTTCTTGGGCCAAAGGCCCAGCAAGTTCTGAAGCCCTTCCTGCGCTTAGATCCCAACCAATACTTGTTCCAGTCTGCGGAAGTAGATGCAGAGAGGCGACATGTAATGAGACAGAGTCGGAAGTCTAGGGTGCAACCTTCTCAAATACTTCGTGGTGAAGAAGTGCTTCGCAACCCTCGGAGGAAGTTCAAGCCCTGCTTCAGTGTAAGTAGTTACAATCAGTGTATCCGACGTGCTTGCAAGGAAGCTGAGGTTCAGCATTGGTCCGCAAATCAACTTCGACATGCTTGCGCCACGCGACTCAGAGCGGAACTTGGTTTGGAGGCAGCTAGGACTGTCCTTGGTCACAGTGATGCGGCTACCACGCTGATTTATGCCGAGCGCGATCTGAATCTGGCAATCGCGGCCATGACCAAATTCGGATAGGCTCACCTCCGCTGGGAAACGGCACAGCTTGATCACTGTGCCGGGGCATAACTCCAGATGCCTTCCCGGCGACTTATTGTTTCTGGAGTGTGTTGAACTGGAGTTCAACTGGACATGACTGAAGAAAATATCAGGGCGGCCCATAAGGCTGCCTTAGGGCTTTGGGCGCGAGTGTTAAGGGTTCAGCAATGGTTGCTAAAACGTAGCAGCCAAGCACTCACCAATCAGGAAACAGAATCAGCTAATGAACAGCTGTCCCTGGCCTTCAAGGAGTTGGGAGAAGAGATTGATCGATCAACTCAATCGATTGCACCATTGCTGGGCATTTTCGAGAGAGAGCGTTTTGGCACGTCTGATGATGGATTCAGACTACCGGTAGATAATGGGGAATGGTATCCCAGCGCACATGCCGCCGTCTTACTGCTTGCCAGGATGACTGTTGGATTGGAGTTATCCAAAGACATCAGCGAAGCATTCCTCACACTTGGGGAGACAACCGGTTGTTTAGAATGGAGGCCTGCAAAGGACTTGGGATGGGAGTTACAGAAGGTCATTGAATTAGCGGATGCAACAAAAGGGGAATCATCTCAAGACACCAATAAGGAACAGCTAAACAAACCCGCCCAAGTAGACTTTGTTTCCGATGCCCTAGCTCTGATCGAATATGAAGGGCTCAAGGTGCCAATCCGAGGAAAGGATAGGGTTTGGTTTTTCAAAGCCGTTGTTGAGTCTGGTCCCCAAGGAGTGGTGTTTCAGGATCTCCTGGAACACAAGTTTCATGCGCATGAAAGTAATCCGAAATTACGAGTAGTAACGAGCCCAAAGTCATTTCAGAAACAGGGGCAGCTAATTCAAAGCCAACTTCGAGAGAAGGGTTGGCAGCACCTTTGGCATCAGACCAACCATGGCGCAAGGTGGTCTAACCCCAAGCCTTACGATGCTCTAAGCTGAGCACCTCGCAGGCGACACATAGTGTCGCCGAGGAGTCTGCGATCTCTATGGAGGGCGACTCGTCGTCGCCCGATGACCCAGACCATGGAGATGAGCAATGAAATTCCCACTCACAACTGGCCAGGTTGGCCAGCTACTAGGCCAAACTGAGCCCCAGGTTTCTGACCTCGTTCGGCGCGGCAAGGTTCCTCCCCCACCAATAGTGGCTGGACGACGCCTGTGGAGCAAAAAACACCTCGCTGAGGCGGCAAAACACCTGGGCTTGGCATTTCCTGAAGGGCAGATGAAGCAGGAGGTGCAAGCATGAGCGAACTTGAATTCAAGGTCGCCCGCATTCTCCGGGAAGGCCCAATGCCGGCGATCAAGGCCTGCCGAAAATGTGGTCTGAATGTCAGTATTTGGACGGCAATACGCTGGATCCAATCTGGCAAGTTGGAGGGCTACAAAGTCGGCGGCCGGTGGCATTGTTCGTTGCAAGCGGTCCATCGCATGGTGGCCAATGGGAGCAATTCAACGACTTCTCGGTCAGGATCAGCAACCCAAAAAGCTACCATCACAAAAGCTGCAGCCGGTCGCTACCTCGAATCCCTTGGTCTTGGCAGAAACCAGCAGCAAGCATCCAGTCGTCGCGGTCAGCGAAAAGGAGGATCAAAGTGATCCCTCCGCCCCGAAAAAACGGCGGCTCCGCCTCCCAGCCAGGAGACGAAGCCGATCAGAGAAAGTTACCGATCCAGATCATATCAGAAGAACCAAAATGTCTCCAGGATTGCCCCTGCGCTGAGCTAACGGACCCATCTACTGGTAATACCTACCGGCTAATCAGGGGTGGAATTCTGCTGATCCGCCCCGATGACACCAAAACACTCTTGAGCAACTTTCAGTCGCTCATTGAGGACAGCCTTGGAGAAGAAGTTGATCCTGATGACGAGTTGATTTTTGCGGTCCAATTCAAAGGCAAGGGACTGCGGATCAAGATGACTCTTAGATCATTCGCTGAAATGCAATGGTTGCCCCTCCTGGGTGAAGATGCAGCAGTGTCTGGGAAGAGCGGAGATATTGAGCGACTGATCTGGATGACTCTCCATTCTTCGCTGTGTCATCAAATGATGGATCAGCAGGGGGAGTTGCAATGAACACTATGCCTTCTCCCATAGACCGAGTTCTGGCCGCTCTGCGTGAACGTGGCCATGAGCCAAAGCCATCAGGGAGTGAATTTATCTGTCGATGTCCAGCACACGATGACCGCAATCCGAGCTTATCATTCAAGGAAGGCAGTGAGGGACAAGTGCTTTTGCACTGTCATACCGGCTGCTCTGTTGAAGATGTATGCAGGGCCTTGGGGCTGAGCATGGCGGACTTGTTTCCCTCTAACGGATCGTCAAAAGCAACGCAGGAGAATGGTTACAAGGATGCTAAGCAGGGCGAGCGCCGAGCCAGAGCGGCCCAACTCGCATCGGCAATCGTGGATGCAGCACACCCATCTCAGAAGGATCACCCATACTTGCTACGCAAGGGTGTGAAGCCAACAGAAACTCTGTTGGAGATCAGCATTGAGCAAGCGGTAGACATCCTAGGTTATCACCCAAGATCCAATGACGAGTTACTAACGGGGCACCAGCTAGTGGTCCCGGTAGAAACCAACGGTGAGATATCGACAATAGAGTTCATTGACGAAGATGGTCGCAAATCAGCTCTGGCTGGCGGCAAGAAAGGCGGTGGATTCTGGGTAGCCCAACCATTGCCAGAGAGTAACGGTGCAGGGTTGGTAATTGCCATTGGTGAGGGTGTGGCTACGGCGCTCACCGTAAAAGAAGCAACGGGGCATCTAGTTGTTGCAACGCTCTCAGGAGGCAACCTCCCCGCCGTTGCGAAGGCTCTGCGAGAACTCTATCCCGCAGCAACGTTGGTGGTTCTCGCTGATTTGGCGAAGATAACCGGCGAGCCTGATGTGCATGCTGTCGAAGCTGCTCAAGCTATCAGCGGGTTGCTGGCTATTCCCAAATTCGGTGCGAATCGACCGGAAGGAGCAACGGATTTCAATGACCTTTCAAAGCACCTCAATTTTGATGCTGTGGTTAGTGCTGTGAACAATGCCATGGAGGCGGATGGCGTTGTGCCGCCGATAACGTGGACATTTGTAGGTCGGAAACAAAACGCCACGAATTTTGCGCTGTCAATACTGCGGAACGACCTTCTCCAAAAGGTTGTTAGCGGAAAAATTGGCGATCCAGAAACAGCGATCAATGAAGCTATTCAACTAACAAATCCTTCGGCAGAAGAGGCGATCCGCAAAGCTCTAGGGGACATGGTTCAAGGCAAGAAACCCCCTAAGCAGCCATCAAATTTCGCCTACACAGAACAGGGGCTGGCACTCGGCGAAGAACGGTTGTGCACCCACAATATGCGGATTGTGGAAGAGATAGAGTTGGATGATCTGTCTGGGCAATTGACCAAGCAGCTCAAGCTCAAAGTGTGGCAAGGCTCTGCGAGGGAACCCGAAGATAATGATTCAAAGTTTGTGACGCTGGACAGTCATCGGTTTGAATCCATGGACTGGTTGATAGATGAGGTAGGTGCGGACGCCTTCGTATACTCTGGCTCTGGGATTAGGGACATGCTACGTCATGGTGTGCAAGATTTGTCGGCAGCGAAAGGAATTCAGAAGCGGCGTGAAATCACGGCGACGGGTTGGGCGAAAGCGGATGGTGAACCTGTGTTTGTGACTTGCTCCGGTGCAATCACTAAGGACGGGCTGAACAAGGCCCTCGCTGCCTCGCTTCCTGAGCAACTCCGGCGCTACGAACTCCCGGAACCACCAATTGGTGATCGACTCAAGGATGCGATAAATGCGGCGCTAACATACACGCGGATTTCACCCCATCTATGGCTTGGTGTTAGCCTACTTACGTTACCATTCCGTGCGGTTCTGGGCAGCGTAGACCTATCTGGCCAGCTGACGGCGTCGACAGGGAGTTACAAGACATCCATCGCTGCGAACCTGCTACATTTTTTTGGGAGGCGATGGAGTCCTCAAGGATTGGTTGGATTTGAGTCTACCGCCAACGCCAGCGAAGCCATCTCATACACAGCTAAGGATGTTTTGTTGGTGATTGACGACTATGTGCCGGGTGAAGGTAACCGACACCGCAAGCAAGAAATGGCAACCCGATTGATTCGTGGGACAGCAAATCAGGCTGGCCGGATGCGCGCAAACCGGGATGGAACCCTTTCAGACCGCAATCAGTATCCGCGTTGCCTACCATTGATCACAGCTGAGGAAGGACAGGAAACGGGATCTATCATGGCAAGGGTGTGGGAAGTTTCTTTCCGCAAGCAAGACATCAACCGAGAAAACCTCACCAAGGTGCAGCAGCTCGGAAAAGAAGGAGTGCTGGCTGAGTGCATGGCAGGCTTTGTGCATTGGTTGATCAAATCTGGCAAGCACAGGGGTATCCGCGAACAGGTTGATACACGCGAGCGCGAGATGTTCAGCGAGCTGAAGGTTGCCCATGACCGCACCCGACGCAACGCTGCCGAAATGCTGATCACCTTGGAGCTTTTCTTGGAGTTTGCGAACCAAGCCGGAGCTTTTGAGTCAGTGGAGATCTTGGACAATCTGAAGGTCAAAATCACAAAGGCTGTGCATGATCACGCAAAGACCCACGCGGGGGGAGTGCGGGAGGCTTCAGATGCCAACCGTTTTGTGGAATGCATCCGTGAATCGTTGAAGGCTGGTGGTTGTCATCTCTCCAACCAAGATGGCTCCGTTCCGAATTCATTCTCTACGTTTGGCTGGCGAAAAATGGGCACCGTTGTTGATCCATTTGGCCAGGGGCCATGCATTGGATTTATCAAATTTGACAAAAAGGAGGAGGGGAAGGAAAAAGGGGAATCATATGTATACCTACTGCCAACCACCGCACTTGCGGTGGCCAAGAAGGCTGCTCGTGCAGCAGACCTTCGTATGGAGTTCGGTCGCACAGCGGTTATGCAGCAGCTTCTTGAACAGGGATTCATTGTGCCATTCATTCGCAAGGAACGGGGAAAGCTCAGGCCAGAGCATCGAAGGAGGTTTTGTGGCTCCAACGAGGACGTGCTGAAGATGCCACTCAAAACCCTGCTGCCAGGGTTTGGCGAAGAGGAGGAGGAGCGCAATCCAGGCAGGGATGGCGAGGTCCCATTCTAAACTACTTCCAACATGGCGATGAGGCAAATGGGCGCCGCCCACCACCGCCCACTGTGTTTTGATCTAAGCCATTGGTCTACAGTGGATTATCTAGTTCGCCGCCCGCCGCCCAATATTGGGTTAGGGAGGGACCTGTATAGGAGAGAGAGAAAGTCGCCCCTCTCTCCCACACGCGAGCCTTTGTGGTCAGAAATACGGTTCTCCTAAAGGAGTTGTAGGTCTGGAAGCCTGACTCCACCACAGCAGAGGAAGATGGTAGCGATTAGTGGGGCTGCGCTATGGAAGCCGTAAGCGCGATGGCTGAGGAGGCGAATCTTGTTGTTCATGCCTTCCGCCAGGCCATTTGTGAATCGTTCCTTGAAGAGGGCCTGGATCCCGCCGAGGTGTTTGCGGACCGTCTTGCCGAGTTTGACAAATGGCTTGAGTCGAGATCGTGCTGCCCAGGCCATCCAACCATCAAGAGCCAGATTTGAATCTTTGATGCTGCCACGCAGGATGTCGAGCAGAGTCTCCTTGAGCAGGTAGGCGCGCCCAAGAGGTTGCTCGGGGCGAAGATGACCAATGGTGCTCATGTGCTTATCGGTTGCGTTTTCTTGGCGGTGCAGGAGTGCCCACATTGTTCCCTTGATTGCCTTCTTGGCATCGGGATGAGCGGCGTTTCGCATGAGTTCGCGCCGGACCTCATTGAGAGCTTCGTTGGCCAACTTGGCAATGTGGAAGTGATCAAAAACGATCTGTGCATTTGGGAGGCTTTCCTCTGCCGCTTTGCGGTAAGAAGCCGACATATCCATGGTGGCGATTTCAATGCGCTCACAAACATCAGCTCCGATCTCGGTAAAAAAACTCTTGAGTACATCGGCACTCTTGCCCTCGGCGACCCAGATAACCCTTCTCTGGTCGTGGTCGGTGACCACCGTCAGGTAGCGGTGGCGCTTGCGGAAGCTGATTTCGTCCACAGCAATGCGACGCAGACCATCGAAGCGGTTTGGGTCAAGGTGCTCGCTGACGACACGCTCTGCGATTGCTCCTACGGTCACCCACGAAATCCCAGTCAGCCTGGCGACGGCCGTTACGTTTGTCTGTTGCGCCAGCAGGACGACCACATCCTCGAAGGGCTTAGTGAAGTCACTGCCATGCCTGGCCCAGGGGACCGCCTCGGTCACGACTACATTGCATTTCTTGCACCGCAAACGCCGGATTTCGCCCTCCAGGTAGACCTCATGGCCCCAGATTCCCATGTGCCTCCATCGCCGCTTTCGTTTGGATTCTCGGCCACGCTTGCGCTTGCCACAGTGTGGGCAGGTCAGCAGCTGGAATGTTCGGTGGACACTGAGAATCATCTCACCGTCTTGAAATTGGGCCCCGGTAACCCGGAGCCCCTGGAGATTGAGGAGCTTGTTGAGTAGGGTGGTGATGCGCACTGATGCGACCTCGTGAACAGAGTCCGTCGCGTCGAGAGCCTCTAAGCATGCTCGACGCAGTCAGTGCGCAATTTCTATGTACGCTTGGCTCTGCGCAACCAACTTTTCAACTCTGTGCCGCAAGCCTCGGTGCCATAAAGGCCAAGCTCGCTCCGCTCGTGGCCTACGGCCAGCCTTGACAGCCCCTACGGCTCACGGCCCTTTCCTGAGATGCCAAACCGCCAGGGCGGCTTGGCACTCTGCCACTGCCTCCAAGGATGGGCTACAGCCTGTACCGGGAATCCACCGGGTCTCAGATGCAGCTACCCGCGCTCTCCATTGCGTATTCATGGCCGCTAGGCGAAATCAGCACCCGGGAGGACCTACACTTGCTTTAGCAGGCCGTTGAAAAACTCCAAGTAGTTAAGCCGTGCTCCAATCCACGTACGTAGGGATAATATCCCAATCACGGAGGTGGATATTTCATGGCACTTGGCAAACGACGCGACAAGCAGCAAGCACTTTTGGTCTCGACGACCAATCTTCCCCGATCTCCAGGGCACCCGTTTTACGCGAAGCTGAATGAGCTTCTCAGCGAAGCGAAGTTCGATCACTATGTCGAATCGCTTTGCGAGCCCTACTACAAGGAAGGCGGCCGCCCTTCAATTCCGCCAGGCGTCTACTTCCGGATGCTGCTGGTCGGCTATTTCGAAGGTGTGGATTCACAGCGTGGGATTGCATGGCGCTGCAGTGACAGCCGCTCGCTCCAGCAATTCCTTGGGCTTTTGCTGACAGAGATGACCCCTGATCACTCCAGCTTGACCGTGATCCGCAAACGGCTGCCAGTAGAAGTGCACGAAGAGGTGTTTGCATTCGTGGTCAAGATCGCCAAATCCAAGGGCATGGTGAAGGGCAAGGCACTGGCCGTGGACACAACGACGTTGGAAGCCAATGCTGCAATGAAGTCCATTGTGCGCAAGGATACTGGCAAGGGCTGGAATGACTACGTGCGCGAGCTTGCGAAAGAAGAAGGGGCCGAAGTCCCAACGGAGGAGGACTTACGGCGATTCGATCGCAAACGCCGTGGGAAGAAGACCTCGAACAAGGACTGGGAGTCGCCCTCAGACCCCGACAGCAGGATCGCGAAGATGAAGGATGGGCGTACCCACCTTGCCTACAAGGCACAGCACGCGCTGGACACTGACTCCGAGATCATCGTCTCCGCGACGATCCACCATGCAGATACTGCTGACAGCGAGGCACTGAAAGACGGAATCATTGAGGCTCAGGCGGTGCTGATCAGTGCTGAGCAAGATGACCAATACAAGGCAGTTGTCGCCGACAAGGGCTACCACAAAGTTGAAACCCTGGCATGGCTAAGCGAGAGAGAGATACTTTCTTACATACCACAGCCGCGGTCACAGAACCGCCGCAAGTGGACGGACAAACCAGAATCGTGGCAGGATGCTTATCGAGCAAACCGTCGGCGTGTTGCAGGATCGCGATCCAAAAAGCTCCAGCGCTTACGAAGTGAACGAGTGGAGAGAAGCTTTGCGCACACCTGTGGGTCAGGCGGTGCACGCCGGACTTGGTTGCGCGGCATCGAGAATGTCAAAAAGCGGTACGTGGTCCATGTCGCTGCACGCAATCTTGGCACGATCATGCGTAGCCTGTTTGGAGTTGGGACGCCAAGGGGATTGCAGAGGGGCTTTGAGGGCTTCCTCAGCCGCGTATATGAGCTTTGTGGATCTGTTTGGCCCCAACCAGCTTGCTGGATCGCAATGACTGCCATTATTTTCCGCCATAAGAATCCCGGGGCAGAAAACGGATGTCTCGGGATCGACAATCTCCAAATCACCCCTTCTTCAACGGCCTGTTAGGAGAGGCAGAAATACGGGCGGCATGGGCGGCGGGTGGGTGCCCTTCTATATATGTATGTCACAACACATAGAAAAGAAGGGAGTTACAACCTTCCTGCCTTGTGTATCACCCGCCGCCCAACCGGGCGGCAGAGGGGTGGCGCGGGCGGCATGTCTTTGCAACCTGGATGTATGGCAAAACCAAATGTCCTGAATTCGGGACATCTGGATCAAACACCCCCTCTGTGCTTATCGCCCTCGCAATCCGCAGCCTCGCCAAGAACTCTCCAGCAGCTCTGATCCCACACTTCCGGACCCTGTAACTCCAAGGACTCAGGCTGTTCAGCAGTTCAGTAGCTTCGCAAACAGTTCCATCAGCTCTGATTTTGCTTCCGTAGCCAAGGCCAATAGATGATCTTGGAGTGGTTCATTGGCAAGTAATAGACTTTATATAACCATAGTCCTAAAAACTGTTTACCGACATCTTTCATGGCAGTCGCACTCTACACCTCTGCTTGACCCTAGGCCCCAAGCACAATGCAGTGAAGCATCTTCGCTCACACCAGGAGCTTATAGAAATTGAGCGGCCCTTGCTGCCCTGATGTCCCTTGGGCTACCCTAGCGAGGCTCCGGCCTCGCTAGGAAATAAAATGAAAACCCATCACACAATTCTAGTCCAAATAACTCTAGTCCTCTTTGCTCTACTCGCAGCCCCTCTAAAATGCCAGAGTGAACTGCTCACCTTCCAAGGGACGGCCCAAGACCAGTTCCTGGGTTTTTCAGTGAGTGGAGCTGGTGATGTGGATAAGGATGGGGTGCCTGACTTGATCGTTGGCACGCCGAAGGACTCCACCAACGGGGCAGGTGCGGGCAAAGCTGCGGTGTTTTCCGGCAAGGATGGCACCCTTCTTCATACCTTCATAGGTGACGATCTCGGTGATCAATTCGGTGAGTCTGTGAGCCAGGCCGGCGACGTGAATCAGGATGGTTTTGCAGACCTGATCGTTGGCGCCATACAGTGGACGGGGACGGGGAAAGGCTATGCTCGAGTGTTTTCCGGCAAGGATGGCGCGGTCATCTACACTTTCACTGGTGCTACCCAGGGCAGCTTGTTCGGTCGGTCCGTGGATACAGCCGGAGATGTGGACAACGATGGCTATAACGATGTCATCGTTGGTGCTCCTAGGGATGGAACAAACGGAAATCTGACGGGCCTGGTGCGCGTGTTCTCGGGCAAGAACGGAGCTGTCATTCACACCCTCCTCGGCAGCGAGGATCTGGGTAGGTTTGGCCGTTCGGTAAGCGAAACAGGAGACGTCAATGGTGACGGTTATGCCGACTTCCTCGTGGGTGCATGGCATGCCACTGGCCTAGCCTGGACTATTCATGAATAGGTAAACCGCGGACTGTGGATCATTCGTACTAAGTGGTAACTACACGCTACTTGGAACAAACGACACCACAATCCGCATGGCCAAGCCTACTCAACAGTCTGTTATTCTTCCAGACATCGCCAAGAAGTCCGTCGTCCCCATCTTTGACGCAGAAGGACAAAGCTCCGATGGCGGTGCAATCCTGCTTGGCCAGCTCGATCAGCAACTCGGCCTGACCAGCGGACTTGCAGCTCAATTTTGCGATCGACGCAATCCGGGCCGCACAACACACGACTTTTTGACGATTCTCCGGCAACGTGTGTTTTCCATCGCCATGGGCTACAGCGATGGCAACGACGCAGCCAAAATGGCAAATGACCCGATCCTGAAAATGATCAGCGGCATGGATGCACTTGGCGAAGATCAGCTGGCATCGCAACCGACGTTATCCCGGTTTGAAAACATGCCCACGGCAAAAGAGGCTGTACAAGCCACACGTTGGCTGGAGAAGAAAGCTATTGGTCTGCTCAAGAAGCGTCATCGGCGACCAAAGCGCATCACCATCGACTTTGATTCCACTGACGATCCCACCCATGGTCAGCAAGCATTCAGCTTTTTCAATGGCTACTACGACACCTGGTGTTTCCATCCTCTCCTTGGCTTTTTGTCAGTGGATGGTCATCCAGATCAATTTCTCTTCTCCGCTCGGCTTCGACCAGGGAACTCAACGGCAAACCGAGGATGCATTCCATTGTTGCAGCGGACGGTCGCCGAGCTCAGGTACCGATTCCCGAAAGCAAAGATTCGTGTACGGTTAGATGGCGGCTTTGCAAACCCAAGGATCATCGCTGCGCTTGAAGATCTAAAAGTCGAGTATGTGGTCGCAATGGCCAGCAACAGCGTCCTCAAAGCGAAAGCCAAGGATTGGATGACCATGGCCCAGACGCTCTCTGCTCGCCAAAACGAATCCATCCAACTCTTTGGAGAGGCTGCTTACCGTGCAAAGTCATGGAATCGCGAGCGGAGGGTCATCCTCAAAGCTGAGGTGCTGCAGTATGAAGGAAGAAGTGCAAAGTCGAATCCTCGATTTGTGATCACCAATCTTCGGCACACACCGGAAAACGTGTACAAGATCTATCGTGGTCGAGGTGATTCCGAGAACCGCATCAAAGAACTACTGCATGATCTCGACATTGATCGCACAAGCTGCTCAAGCTACATCGCCAATCAATTCCGAGTATTGATGACGGCTACGGCGTATCTGCTCTACCAGGAGCTGCGCTGGCGCCTTCGTCGGACTGATGCAGGCCGCACCCAGGTAGGGCGATTTCGGGAAATGTTGATCAAGGTCGCAGCTCGCGTACAAGAATCAGTGCGTCGGGTAGTGGTCCATCTGCCGAAATGTTATCCATGGGTAGAATTGTGGGAGCGTGCAGCATGTGCTGTCAGTGCTCGCGGTAGACCAAAGACGGCGTAGCGCCGAATGGAATCCAACTGCATCGCATCTACTGCGCCACGGGACTGTACGGAGGTGGCCATTCCGGCGATATTTCAGGCCCATGGACCTTTGCCAACGCTCACTTCAGAGTGTCGAAAGCAAATCCCCTTGATTCTTCACCATGCCGGCCAGCAAGGACCAAAAAATCGCGATCAACAGCACACTCGTGAATAGTCCGGGCTAGTTTCCGACTCTGGCAAGGCACTGGTTTTCTCCGGCAAGGATGGGCAGGTGATTCACGAGTTCAAAGGAAGTGTGGCCCAGGGTTCATTTGGCCGATCTGTGGACACTGCCGGTGACGTAAATATGGATGGGACCCCGGATTTCTTGGTAGGTGCACCGGGTGGCCAGGGTGCTGCCCACGTATTTTCGGGGCTAGACGGAGCGGCGTTGCATTCATTCACCGGCAACAGCAACGGGTTTGGGCTCTCGGTTCGCGGGGTTGGTGATGTGAACAAGGATGGCGCCGCCGATCTGCTCATTGGTGCATACTTGGCGGACGGAACTGGTCAAGAGGCAGGCCAAGCGACGCTGTTCTCCGGAAAGACTGGCTTGTCCATCTACAAATTGAACGGCGATGCCGCTGATAACTACTTCGGCTACTCAGTCAGTGCTGTCGGAGATATTGATATGGACGGCTTTGCCGATCTGTTCGTTGGTGCCTATCGCAACGACGGTATTGCCCAGAACCAAGGCCTTGCCAGACTGTATTCCGGCCGCCCCATAGCCAGCTATACAACCTTCGGTTCTGGCTGTTCCAATTCTCCAAATCCCCCTGAACTCAGCTCCTCTGGCACCCCAAAGTTGGGTCAATTCGTCACCCTTGAGATCACAAACATCACCTCGCCCACCATCGGCGGCCTGATCTTCGGTGATTCCAACACCTCCTGGAACAACGTCCCTCTACCACTAAACCTTGCCGTCATTGATATGCCGAACTGTGATCTGCTAGTGAGCGAGGTTATTACACTTCCATTCTCTGTAGGCGGTGGCAACAGCGCGAATCTGATATTCTTTGTTCCCAACGACAACAACTTGCTTGGGGTGACATTCTACAATCAAGCATGGGTGCGGGATCCGAGTGCTAATGCTGCTGGTATTGCTGCCACCAATGGCGCCAAGGGTGTGATTGGGCTTCTAGGAGATTGACTTACAGGCAATGGACTCTTGGGTCGTATGGCAGACCGAGTTTCTCGCAGACTGGATCCGAGACATCGACAACCACAGAGCCCGGGTGGCGCAGATTAGGTAATGCCAATTTACCGAAGGGTGTGCGCGCCCTTTCAACCCTGTTTTCCATGGCGTAGCAGGACTTGCCGCACACTGGACCGGCTCCATCTTTGCCCATGTCGTGGTTTATTTCCAAGCCGATCCATCTCCCTTGCAATTGCAGCGCAACTGGGCCGCTTGCCATTCCGTTTGCGGGCCAGTCGCAGCAAATCCGCCAACACGGCTTCTTCCTCAGGTAGGCTTCCAAACGGCGCAGGCCCTTCACATCTTCCGCTTTCCATCTTCTTCCTTCCCCTGGCAGCTCGCAGCTTGGCAACCAAGGCTGATTTCTCAAACTCAGAAACGGCTCCCAACACTTGCCGAATTAGCTTGGATGTTGGGTTGCGGTCGCTAGCCATCAGGTCGGTGCCGCCCTCTGCCTCAATCACCCGGATCCCAGCTTGACGCAGCTCACGCAAAATCAACTCACCCTCAATGAGGTCGCGGGCCAGCCTGTCGGCGCGTTCAACCAGGACAGTGCTGATACGGTTGCTGGACAGCTTGGCAAATAGGACTGTGAGTCCAGGACGCTCGTAGAGCCCCGTTGCTCCACTCACTCCTGCATCAACGAACTCCTCGACCACAACCAGTCCTGAGGCCTGAGCACGATTCTGGATGGCTTCTCGTTGCCTTGCGAAGCCGTCGCCATCTACTTGGCTAAGACCGCTCACTCGTAGGTAGGCAACGGCCTGTTTGTCATGGTTGTTGCGCATGCTTCTACAGAACCGTGCGCAGGGATGGCATGGAAACGCCATTGGCAGTGGGAGTTGAGAGCCGCCAATTCATCATGCCGATTTGCCTTTCATCCGCTGAATCACGCCTTCCATGAATGCCTTGTCTTCCCCTGAGATCTGCTGGAGCAGGCGCATGTTCAGGCTTCTAATGGTTTCGATCTGGCAGGACAGGAAAGTGAATTGGGCCTTGCAGTAAATGCAGTTGAAGACCGAGTAGGCGCCGCCTTTCTCATCAACACCTTCCGCAAAGATATCAACGAAAATGCTTACTCGATTCGTCATGCTGTGTGGTTTCGTGTCATACGGACACTTCACCGAGTGCTCCACCGTATAGCCACCGCAGGACCTAGAAATGGGGACAATGATGTCATCGTGCTCCATCTGTTCCGCATAGCGCATAGGGATCAGAATTGGTCTGGGTCCAATCCGGTTTGGATCACGCCTGCGGATGTCTTCCAGGCTTGCATCGTCTTCATCAGGCCACCAGAAGCGGAAGAGATTGGTGTTGGCGCTTTGCAACCTCTGCGCAAGGCTGATGTCGTATGGATGACATGGAGTGAATCTGGACAGTCTACGCAGGAGGCCACGGCACTCAGAAAGGCGAATACGTCGCCATTCGCTGTAGTCACCAAGCTCAAGTAGATCACCAGTTGGAAGCCTTAGTTGTTCACTCACAGTTGTCATCATCCACGCTGCATAATTACGCATGCATCATGGTGAATGATGATCGATGTTTTGTATTCGTCAATCCCCCCGCGCAAACCGAAACGTGTAAACAACAGAGAGCGCACACTCTTCAACTACGCAAACAACTACAAGTCGAGTCAACTTGAAGACTGAACAAGAGTGATTGATGTGCAGCGATCATGTGCATGGTGATTGCGAGACCCGGTCGAGCGCGGGTCCCATGCTTTCTGTGGGTGTTGATCAAGTGTGGCGACATTGCGCGGCCATTTTTTTTCTACAAAATCCGAGAAGGTAATTCGCAGCGGACTTGCTGCGCTGTGCAGGTTGATATCCAAACAAGGGCGGATACACTTCCAAATCTACTCAACTTTATCTTCATTCCTCAATGTTCAATATCAACAAGAAGACGAGCCGTTCCTTCGGAATCAATCTTCAATTTATCCATTATCAACACGAAGTCTCGTATTCTGATCTGGATCACCAGAAGGTTGAGGCCGCTCTCGAAGCCTTGACGAAGACTTTCAGAAACAATCATCAGCATGACTCAGTCTTCAAGAATCGGCGAGCGATCCGCGACCTGCTATTCAACTTGAGCTTCATTTCCGATCTACCAGATAAGCTCCGTGCCAATGTGGACAAGTGCTCGGAATCTTTAGACAAGATTTGTGCGCAGTCGCATGCGGGAATCCGGCAAAATCGTCAGCAAAAATTCCTGTCCGATCTCGCCGAACGACTCGAAGCCTTTCAAGGGATGTTTGGCACAGTTCTCGAGATAGCTCTGCATGATCTGGCTAGACCGAGCGGCAAGACGCTCTGTCGTATTTTCGGGAGTGTCACGGGGCGCAGCGAAGGTGCGCCGATGACACCCACCGGCGACGCGATGCTCCAAGCCCGGGTTCCGAAGAGAGAAAGCTACTCCTCGAATTACCGCGGGAAGAAGGTCAAGAGCACGTCGGTGCTCTTGAAGGATGAAGAGGAGGCTTACGGCATGCTGTGCTTCAATATCGATCTTGACATGCTTGAGAAAGATTCCAATAAGGTTTTGCAAGAACTTCTGTATACAGCGCAGAAGGGTGACGAGATTTTCCCCAAGTCTGAGCGCGAACGGGCTGACCAGACCCTTGAGATGCACGCGTCGCGCGATATGATCGAAAAATATGGGGGGAACTTTCTCGATTACCTACATGAAAAGGCTCCGTTTCTGTTCCGCAATGAGATCATTGGGTATGTAGCTACAAAGTTGGCATCCAAGATGGGGTGCCCGGCTGATATACTTGAATCAATGATTCGCTCTCGCTATGAAGACATAGACGCGGAGTAGGTCTTCTGTATTGGATAAGGCCATTGAGAAGCGCCTAGGGCCGGCAATTGCGGAATGACGGAGAAAATGTTCCAGGCCCACCCATCCCTGGGTCTTTGGATAATCAGGGGCGGTATTTCACTGCAGAATCAGTAGCATCCTCTCGATGCTCAAAAAGCCCATCGACCATATTTCCGCGCTGGATATCAACCAGTTCGCTTCCCAGGCAGTGTTGCCTGAAACTGCGATCCTCGATTACAAACGGGACTACGATCTCAGCAACTCAAAGGGAAAAAAGGGCTTCCTTGCCGACATTTGCGCGTTCGCCAACAATGGCGGCGGACACATCCTGGTAGGCATCGACGAAGCGCGTGACGAGAAGAACCAAAAGACGGGTCTACCCGAAAATCCACCGAGAGGAGCGAAAGCCTTCAACAAGTCCGTAGCGGAGGATGTGATTCACTCGTCGATCGATCCACGCCTCGGTAGCTTCGTGAAGATTCAGGCGATTCATGACAAATGGCAGGATGGACCAGTGTATGTCATCCATGTCCAGAAGACTTGGAACCCACCTCATTGCGTCACGAGCAGTGAACAGAGGACATTTTACAGACGATCGGGAACCAAGAGTGAACCTATGAATTTAGACCAGATTCGAGATTCGTTTGTTGAATCCTTGACCTTGGGGGAACGGATCAGATCATTTCATCGTGAACGTGTAAGGTCGGTGCTGTCTGGAGGAACAACTTTTTTTCCATTGGAAGGTAACCACTCTTCAAAGGGTAGGACAATCGTTCACGTGATTCCGCTGAGTTTCTTTGCTTCGGGCAATAGACTCAACCTAGACAATGTTCCTTCTATGAAGGCAAGTCGCAAGGGTGATACTACGTTTGCGCTGATTCCTAATTTTGATGGCAGAATCGCCTACACAGGCCACCCCGCAGCTTCATCCTATATTCAGATGTTTCGACATGGAATAGTGGAAACATTTGATACGGACCTCGTTTACGAAGAAGGCGATCAATTGGGGCTTCGCGCTTACCAAATCGAAGTCAATGTGCTGAAGACCCTTGTTCAGGCAAATACTTTCTTTGAGAGCCAGTCAGATGTAGAACCACCTTATTCCGTGATGTTCTCAGTTATGGGTGTCAAGGGAAGCTGTATCCTTTCCCCCAATATCAGCTTCGATGCGAGTCAAACCCACAATATAGAACGTGACCGGCTTGAGCTTCCAGATGTGCAGATCGACGATTTGACAGGTGACGTGGAACAGTTGATGCGCCCGGTCTTCGACATATTGTGGCAGGCTAGTGGTTGGCCAAAGAGCCTTAGCTACAACAAAAGCGGGCACTACAAAATTCCGTGGAGATGATTGTAGCTATGTGTTGGCCCGTAGTGGCGTAGTAACTCCGGCGGGTGCGGGGGCCGCTTTCCTCCTACAGCGCCTCTTCCACTATCTCCAGGATCTGCTGGAGCAGGGCTCGGAGCTTAGCTCGCTCCTCCTGGATAGATCGAACAGCGGTGACCAAGCCTTCGTAGTCAGGTAGCGTTCCGTGAGCCTGTGCTACTGCTTTCTGTCTTGGTGGCTCCAATGGCACGACCACTGGCTCGGCTGGCAATATGGTGCGCTTCTTCCTAGCGACCTTGGCACGAAGACCGAGTTGAGTCCGTGCCCGGTTGTATTGAGCATGGTGGACCTTGATGCCTTCCAAGGATAGGCGAGCACGCAGTTCTTCCAAGGATAGGTCGGGAGAGACCTGGAGCACTTGGGCAACTCGATCAGATATGGAAAGTGGTGAAGTGTCCATGGCGGATTGAATACTGATACGACCCTCCTAAAGATCCAGGAAAGATGTGAAGTCGGCGACTGCTCGTTTACAGGCCGACTTGCCAGTTTGGCTCGAGGGAACACAGTATTGCCGACTTGGTTGAAGCGCGTGATTATAAGTAAGGAGTTGGAGGTTGATATATTACCATTGATGTGTTGACAACAAACATTATGGTTCGCCGTTCGCCCATATGGGTGTTTACACTAAACTTCTAAGGCAAACGACAATGGCTACCAAGAGGAAGTCCTCCACAAAACGCAAGTCCACCAAGAAAGCCGCAGGCGGTCGCGGCAAGCGCCTTTCTGACGCTGACAAGAAAAAGCGGATGGCCATGCTCAAGAAGCACGGCAGCAAGAGCAGCCCGAATCCATGGCCTGCCCAAAAGATCGCAGACTCACTTGGCATCAGCCTTGGCACTTGGGCTGTTTGGAAGTCTTTGAACAAGAAGGGTGGGCCAAAGAAGGCTGCAACCAAGAAAGGTCGAGGTCGTCCCAGAAAGGTGACATCTGTGGCTCCTTTGGACGGCCTGCTGGCATCGGTCAAGGAACTGCAGGCTGAGCGGGATTCACTGCACAAGGCCATGCAGAAGATCCAGTCAGTGCTGGATCAGGCTTTGTAGAAGTCAGTCGCCCTCCTCTTCCTTCCTCATGCGTTTGATCGCCTCAGCCAGATCTTCCTAGGCGGAATTGTGCATGCTGGTGAGCATTGCTCTGGCTTCTTCATTGGGACATTCCTTCAGAGCCTTCTTGTAGGCTTCCTTGTCTAGGAGTGGATTGCCAATGATGAGCTTGTCCAGAACTTCGCCGAGGATCTTTCGATACTCAGGTGTGTCTTCAAATTTCATTCAGACCTCCGTGCCCTATACGGGTAGAAAAGGAGGCATGGGAAGGAAACTTGCTTGATAGGAGGAGGCTATTGAGACAGGAGGGCTACTGAGGCATAGGTCGGTAGCCACGAGAATCCAGAGATCCCTCGATTTTATAATATACTGCCTGCCTGGAAGTGGCATTTCGAGCTTCATTCCGACAAATGTTGATACTGAAGGTGAGGACGACGGCACAACAGTGACGGAAAGAGACAGCATCTACCCATTTACGCGAATAGTAGCTCAACATGGTAATCACTGCGTTGTGAAACACATCCTGTGTTGACAATACGCATTGGTCAATCGGAGATCTGGCTATGCCGCTCAGTCTGGCCTGGATAGAAGGCGAAACCTCCCGCAGCAGATCGTCGTATTGACGTGCAATCCACAAGATTGGTGGCAAGCGTTGATCGTTTCCATCTGAGTTCCCTGTTGCTAGTCCATCCACTGTTCTCTCCTTGCCTAAGTCAAAAGCACCTTCACCCTATTCAGCAACCGGGACTATAGGGAGCTAGCAAGTTGGCAACAAGCGGCAGAATGAGGTGTAGATCTTGAACGAACGGTCTAGATTAATCGCTTTGCATAGCTCACTGCAGGGCAAAGATGCTTGTGACTGGAGATAGAGGTGCGTTCTAGCCCGGACTATTCACGAGTGTGCTGTTGATCGCGATTTTTTGGTCCTTGCTGGCCGGCATGGTGAAGAATCAAGGGGATTTGCTTTCGACACTCTGAAGTGAGCGTTGGCAAAGGTCCATGGGCCTGAAATATCGCCGGAATGGCCACCTCCGTACAGTCCCGTGGCGCAGTAGATGCGATGCAGTTGGATTCCATTCGGCGCTACGCCGTCTTTGGTCTACCGCGAGCACTGACAGCACATGCTGCACGCTCCCACAATTCTACCCATGGATAACATTTCGGCAGATGGACCACTACCCGACGCACTGATTCTTGTACGCGAGCTGCGACCTTGATCAACATTTCCCGAAATCGCCCTACCTGGGTGCGGCCTGCATCAGTCCGACGAAGGCGCCAGCGCAGCTCCTGGTAGAGCAGATACGCCGTAGCCGTCATCAATACTCGGAATTGATTGGCGATGTAGCTTGAGCAGCTTGTGCGATCAATGTCGAGATCATGCAGTAGTTCTTTGATGCGGTTCTCGGAATCACCTCGACCACGATAGATCTTGTACACGTTTTCCGGTGTGTGCCGAAGATTGGTGATCACAAATCGAGGATTCGACTTTGCACTTCTTCCTTCATACTGCAGCACCTCAGCTTTGAGGATGACCCTCCGCTCGCGATTCCATGACTTTGCACGGTAAGCAGCCTCTCCAAAGAGTTGGATGGATTCGTTTTGGCGAGCAGAGAGCGTCTGGGCCATGGTCATCCAATCCTTGGCTTTCGCTTTGAGGACGCTGTTGCTGGCCATTGCGACCACATACTCGACTTTTAGATCTTCAAGCGCAGCGATGATCCTTGGGTTTGCAAAGCCGCCATCTAACCGTACACGAATCTTTGCTTTCGGGAATCGGTACCTGAGCTCGGCGACCGTCCGCTGCAACAATGGAATGCATCCTCGGTTTGCCGTTGAGTTCCCTGGTCGAAGCCGAGCGGAGAAGAGAAATTGATCTGGATGACCATCCACTGACAAAAAGCCAAGGAGAGGATGGAAACACCAGGTGTCGTAGTAGCCATTGAAAAAGCTGAATGCTTGCTGACCATGGGTGGGATCGTCAGTGGAATCAAAGTCGATGGTGATGCGCTTTGGTCGCCGATGACGCTTCTTGAGCAGACCAATAGCTTTCTTCTCCAGCCAACGTGTGGCTTGTACAGCCTCTTTTGCCGTGGGCATGTTTTCAAACCGGGATAACGTCGGTTGCGATGCCAGCTGATCTTCGCCAAGTGCATCCATGCCGCTGATCATTTTCAGGATCGGGTCATTTGCCATTTTGGCTGCGTCGTTGCCATCGCTGTAGCCCATGGCGATGGAAAACACACGTTGCCGGAGAATCGTCAAAAAGTCGTGTGTTGTGCGGCCCGGATTGCGTCGATCGCAAAATTGAGCTGCAAGTCCGCTGGTCAGGCCGAGTTGCTGATCGAGCTGGCCAAGCAGGATTGCACCGCCATCGGAGCTTTGTCCTTCTACGTCAAAGATGGGGACGACGGACTTCTTGGCGATGTCTGGAAGAATAACAGACTGTTGAGTAGGCTTGGCCATGCGGATTGTGGTGTCGTTTGTTCCAAGTAGCGTGTAGTTACCACTTAGTACGAATGATCCACAGTCCGCGGTTTACCTATTCATGAATAGTCCAGGCTAGAGCGTCCTTGCACTACGAAAAGGGCCATAAATCCAAAAACCTGGCGCATCAGGAATCTGTGTGGGTAACCCACTTGGCCGTAGGGTGGGGATTTGCAGCTAAAACCCCGCCAATCAGTGTCCCCAGGTCCCGGAGCCCCGTCGCCATCGCTATCGGTCGCACCCCGTCCATCCGGGGACCGAAAACGAGGGCAGAGGGGTGCAGGGACCGCCCTGGAGCCCTTGAGCCAGAGGTGAGGGAGCTGGTCGGGCATTTTTCACCCACACGAATTCCTGAATGACCCAAAAACCTTGTTAGGATCGGGTTCTGAGATTGAAGAAGTGGTGATGTCTAGAACAGAATTCAAGGAAAGAATCCACGGAGATTTGCCGCAGTGCACTTTGAAAGTGCATGGCCGTAACCCGAAGAACAATCACGCCGATCATTTTTCTTCTGAACACGAGGTCGGTGCCGAGTTGACCGTAAAGCACATAAAAAAGATGTTTAAGAAATTTTATAGCCCAGAGTTGGAAGCGTATTGTTCGGCTCAAGGCAAATTTTTCTCAAAAAGATCCCGAGAATGCCCAGTCTCATTACCTGTTAACTATAGAGGCTAGTGTTTTTCAGCCAATCTGTGAATGTCGATGAAGAGCAAACCAAACATTTTACGGCGAACCGCAATACGAGAGCGGTCGGGAATAGAAGAATGGCGTATCTTCGTGGCAATGGCTATAGATGTTGGAAACTCGTCAAACCTTTTTTTCTCCTCCCACAAAAGCAAATGGAGAGGACTCCAACAAGGGTTCAGGAAATGGTCGTTGCACACTAGGCATTGGTGAATGCAACAATTATGCATAGGTAAATGATTTGGCTAATATATATCTGTTATTAACTTGGAGTGAAGCATGAATCGAGTGGTAAAGTCATTGACATATATTGTCATAACAGTGGTAATGGCGATGGCCATATTTACAGGAAAAATACCTGGACAAGTTGTCGCTCCAAGTCCTGGGGAGGCCTTAACTGACGATCAAGAACATTGTATATGCGAGGCTATCATGTGCATGAAAGCATGGTTAAATTCAGCTCCACTATATACACAGGAAACAAAAGATGAGTTAATCGGTTATCTTGATCGATTAAAGGTGACAATGAAGGCTGGTAAAGTGCGGTGCATCCTTACTCCATTTGGACCTCCTCCTCCTCCTTTTCCTTTTCCGAATCCAAACCCATTACCTCCACCATTCTGTTTTGAGCATGATGATGGAGAATATAAAGGGTATACCTCCCCAGATTATGAAATAGTATGCCCCAATGGAGTAATAGCCAAGGTATTTGTGAAAGGCTTCAATTTTGGGCAGTATACATTGTTCGGCTGTGACTTGCTCACCGATTGGCATGGAGAGAAAAAATACTTTTTGGCATTCGCCGCCGTTCATGAAGGTTTTCGACTTGATCAGGAACTCACCCAGAAATGTAAATATCCTAACGACCCAACAGAAAGAGTGAGGCAAAGGTGTGCGGAAGAGGAAAACAATAAACATCAATCGTCTCTTGACTTGATTGCAGCCTGTGTAGCCTTAGATGCGGCTCATGGCGATCCTGTATTGGTTGCTGACCCTGTGGAAAAAAAGGCAACCATTGCAAGGCTTACCGAAGCCAAGGATAGAGCGCTTCAAGAGTTTGGTTTTGCTTGCATTGCAATTAACGTATTAGGATGCATCAACCTTCCTCCATTAGGAGGATAGTGCTAGAAATTGGAAGCATCGTTAGTGAAATAATTTATGTATTACAATAAACTGTTATGAATAAGATGCTGATTACTATTCTATTGTCTTTTCCTGTCACTGCTGTGGCGCAGCAAAGACCTGCTAGGAATTTTTCTGAAAACGGCGTATTAGTAACTGCCACGGGGACGATAAAATATAATGTCTATGATGACTACATGACTAGCTCTAGCCACAATGAAGTCATTATTCAATCTGGAGTGAGTGTTCCTGGTTATGGATGTCGGTTTAATGTCCCTTATGGTGACCATGCAGGTGTTCAGAACTTTGTGATTGTAGGGCGAAACCTTCAAGGTAGTGGAATCCTGGAGCATTACACAAGAAATGATTTCGATTCAAATTACACTCTCGCTTCTCAAAGTTTGATTGCTCCCTCAGATTTCACTGGCGTAGCATATGACCAATATAATGGCCTTCTCTACCTGCTAGATGCGAATTTTCTAGTAATTCGGCGTGGAGTCTGGGATGGCGCTCAGAGTTTGTCTCAGGTAGTTTTCCCTGTGTGGGCAGATGTCAATGACTCTCTGACATTGGTCAATGCCGAAGATTCTATAATAAAAAGAGTAGGCGCTAAGATAAACATCAGGAGATTGCAGGATTCCCTAGGTCCACTACCAGGTTCTATTGGCGCTATATTTCAAGAGGTATTAGGCGTAGTTGTCGTTTCTGCGCCAAGTAATGCGATGGCGGTAATAAAAGTTCATGCTGACCCGACATCGGTAAAGGATCAAGGTAACACTATAAGAGTTATTGGATTTCCAGGAACTACAGCAGAGGTTGTGGATAAAGAAAACGAATTAGTAATTGGATCTGGCGTCGTGCCTCTCTCTGGTCCGAATGAGGTGACTATCACTACATCAACACCTTTCGTTATTGGGAAAGGCTATTTTACACGAGAGTCGGGTAGTTCACTAGATTATGATGAACTGTGGTTTGAGTGTATTCGCAGGGAAGGGTTTTCTGAGGCCATTGGCACAGGGATATCAATGTCTCCAATAATTTATGACAACAGACTTTACCCTGGCGGTATTTACCGAACAACTATTCCAATTACTGCTGACCCTCCACCAGCTAGTCACCTATCGTATCCAGGATGGCTTGCCTTGGCAGCCGATACTGTGGCAAGAGAAAACGTTGGTGTGATTATTCCATACCCCGACCCTGTCACTGGGCCAAATTCACTTATTAACCCAGCCCTTCGTTTATTCCTTTTCACTCCTAGTGCACTTGTGACTCCTGCTACTGGGCAGGGTCAAATTTACTATCAATTTGATATCCCAAATGACCCTACGTTGGTTGGTGGTGTTGTATTGTCGCAATTTGCCCTAAACGTAAATGAAGAGTTGAAGCTCAGTGAGATTGGTGGTGCTTTGGTCCATGCTGGCCCGCTTGCACCTCCTGCTGCGGCAGCAACTGCTGGTGGTGGGCAGCAATCTGCAGCTGCAACTTCTACTTTCATCCTTTCGGACCTTTCGGAATTCAATATCGTTCCACCAGAACTTGATACCTGTCCGAAACCTGATGAGCGAAAACTAGAAAAACTGATTAAGGAAGGCAGGAAGGATGCTGCCAAAGGTAATTAGATAACTCTGGAGTGGAAGCTGTGGCTTCTGTGGCTTTCACTCCATACCAAATGGCTGCATGGTCATGGATTCCTGCAAGGTGAGGAGTCCATGGCCATCTTTGCTTAGGTTTGGCAGGTCGTATCCATCCTTCTTCAGTTTCCACCTTGTTGTGTTAAAGCTCCCTCTTGTCACAGTCGGCATGACATGGCCGAGCCTGTCCTGAAACTTCCACCTGTTCATCCATGGATTGGCCAGGATTATGTCTCGCAGGTAAATCCTGTTTCGAGTAGCAGGCTTGAGGTCCTTCTCCCTGAATAGGCAGATTCCTGATCAGCTTTCCCCGGTAAGTCCCATCTATAAGAGCCCGCACGGGTTGGCACTCGATGGTGCATGCAACCCTTATGGCGCAGTGCTTACCTCTCCGCCGGAAACTCCGGCACGAAATACCGGGCGGGCTTCTTGTAGATCCTGGCAAACATTGCCAGTTCAACCACGTCCAGCCGGCGGACGCCGCGCTCCACCTTGGAGACCCAGGATTGCTCTACCCTGAGCTTCTGGGCAACCTGCTCTTGGGTCAGGCCAGCGTCTTCCCTGGCAATCCTGAGCCGATCCAAGAACTTCCGATATTGCTGTGACTGTGCCGACGACATGGTTTTTCGTCCTCGGCCAGGAATTGCTCAAGTGGGACCCGACTAAGGCCGAGGAACCGTATGTTGCAGCCAAAAACATGCGATAATCGCCTTTTCGCATGGCGCAAGAGACGCTGGCTGTGGCCCCATTGAGGAGAGTCTATGAACACCGTTACCATTGCCCTTGCGGCCATATCTCTTGCCCTTCTTGCTGCATGTGGTGGTGGCGGTGGGAAGAATTCGGATAGCCTTCCTTCATCCGGATTTCCTGATGGACCATGGCAAGTTGTAGTTGTGGGTGCATCTGTCAAGAACGACTCATCGCTCTCTCCAATACCTTCAGGTTCAGTGTTTGTGGTCTCCGGCTCCCGGTTTGTGTCACTCACTTTTCCTGGTGGCGCGCCGGCAGATCTTGATCAGGGGGCTCTAGAAGGCTCCATGGGGACGGTCTTCGATAGCTACAATAATCTCGTTGCAGATCCCCCGTCCGGTGGCCTTGGCTATGTATGGGACCACCTCTCCATTGGAGGGAGCTTTCTTGGGGAGGTGTTTACGATTGACTCGCTTGCAGAAGATCGGATGCACCTCTCGCATGACTACCTCTACCAGGATTCCTCTTCAGACCCGTCTATTTTCTTGCAGACCAGCTACGTGCTCTTTCCCGTTGCGTCATTGGAGATCGGTGATCTACTGGGTGAAGATGCTGAATCTCCAACGGTCTTGCTATCCGGTGGCATTGCTGCCTGGGATAACTGAAAATAAGTAGAGGCTCAAAGACTGCCAAGCTGTTCAAGCCTCACTGGCAACACCCACCGTGGTGCTGCAGTAGTGCTGTCCTTGATAAGCCAGAACTCGATGATCGTCCCGAACTGCTCCAGCAGTCCAACCAGGTCATCAATTCGTAGCTCCACCAAATGGCTTTTCACACGACCATGGGCTTCATATTCTGCTGGTGCTCGAAGCCAATGGCCGTCTTCACTCAAAGGAGGGCAGTGTGATCGCTTGGCAAGAGCGCGCCAGTCTGGGGCAAGCCCACAATCTGCAAGGCCAAGAGCCTCTTGCCAATCCTGTGGCAATCCTCGCTGAGCTTTATCAGCGACCTGTATGGCCGGTTGAATGACAGCATCGAAACTGTTGCCCCGGTCATCCTGGTCAATTTGCTTCCGTAGCTCTGATTCCTCAATTGCCCTGGCCACCCCAGTGCTGGTTTCCCCAAGCTCCGCCATGAGTCGCTGCCTGTTTTTGTGTCGGACTGTTCCCTTGTTCTGGAAGGGTTGCGGTCGCCATTCTCCATCTTCACCCTGGACGAACCGTGGTAACCATTCGGCATGCAGTTCTGGTTTCACGATGCGTGAGTCCTTGCGGATCATCTCCAGCAACTTTCCGGGATCCTTAGGGATGCTGAACCCTTTGCGAAAGACAGGGCTTACCCTCACTCGCTCCATCACTCGGGCAACTTGGCAATCGGCAGGAAGATGTCTGCGATTGCTGCGCTTCTTGATGTAGCGGTCAGCTTTCCGCGTGGACTCAAAAGCTACTGGGGTTGGAGGGCCAGGTGGCTTGATGGCATAGGGCGGCAGGTCATCCTCCTCACTGGCTGGCTGGTAGATGGTGAAGTTGCCGTCTGGGTGGGTTCTGGACTTCTTCAACGGCTTCACTGGTGGCCTGGGTTCAGGGCGAGATTCCTCCTGAACAGCCTGGGCGGCCTCCTCCCTGGCGACCTGCTCGGTGATGGTCTCCTCGAACGCCAGGGCCCGCGCCAAGGCGGCCTGCAGAGCTGCTTCCAGGTCACGGTGCCATATATAGCGGGTGACCGTGGGAGTCTTCTCCAGGCTGTCGCCCTTGTAGAGGGCGATCACCGTCGGGATGAGGCGATTGATGGCCTTGAGCTGGCGGATCTCCTTTTGGCTGGCCAGCTGAACTTTTGGGGCCCCGTGCCCTGGGGCAGGGTCCTGGATGGTCACCAGATGGCCAGAGAGCGTCCAGGCGGCGTAGCGGTGCTCGTCCAGCCACAGGGGAGGGGTGTTTTGAGACCGTCTTCTGGGCCTTCCTCGCCTCTCTAGCTTGTCCTGTTGGGAACGGATGAACTCGGAGAAGGGTCGGGCTGCGTTGGTTGCTTGCTTGGTATTACCCGGCTGTAGGAGGGCGGAGACCAGGATCTTTGGCGGAGAACGCCAGGATGGTTCAGCAGGCGCATACGGCCGGGCTGAGAACAGGTAGTCCCTCGCAGTGGGAAGCTGTTTCTCACGACAACCTTCCCAGAGATCATGTCCAATTGCAAAGCGGTCTTTGGTGAGGTGATCGATAGCCACACGGCGATTCTACTCCCCCACCAGAGCCACAACCCCCACCTATCCTGACAGCAGCTCCAGGAATAGTGAAGCTTCACCATTTCTGCGTGAACAGGCATGAACTCTTGTGAGCAGGTGTGAATCAGTAATGGCCCTTGATGATTGTGAGAGCTAGAGTAATATCGCAACTACCTTTCGTTGGGCACGTTGCATCAACTGCCCCAGATCGCTCGACAAGCTAGGGGTCACTGGTTCGAGCCCAGTATCGCCCACCATTATCATGCTTCAGGGGGAAGAGGTTTCAGGGCAACTTGATTGCACTTACAACAGATCACTCCGTAGGCACATCTGTAGCGTCCTCTGGATCAGAGCCAAGCTCCAGCTCGGTGCCATCGCCATAGCCGTCCAAGTCGCAGTCAATGCCCAGGCGTCGACCTTCACCGGTGGGAACAACCGTGTAGGTGATCATCTCAGTGTCACTGGCCAAAGCCCTTAGCTCGGACTTGCCAAGCGTCTCGCCGTTGCGATCGGAGAAGAAGCTGTCGCTGGTCATGTCATAGACCCAACCCCAGCCCTGGCCCTTGGCGATGAGTTCGACTTTGCCAGCTGCGGCAAAGGATTGGAGTTGGTCCAGTAGAGCCTGGTCTCCCGTTGCCCCCATGGCGACCTGTTGGCCGACGGCGGCGTGGGAATCGAAACTCTTGGGGGCACCGGGATCCGTGCTTGGCAAATCGGAGCCACTGAGGCTCAACAAGAATGCCAGTAGGTTGGCGCCGTCCGAACCTGCCCTTTCAGCATTTCGGGCAGCACCCGACTGGCCATCGTGGCCAACGCCAAAGCCTGCATTGTTGTCAACCTGCGACAAGTTCATGCCAAGGCGCTCGTAGATGTTGCGCAGTTGAGGGATCTTGATGTTCACGTTGCTGAACCCGAACTGGGTGGTGACAAGGTGATGCAGTTCGTCATTTGGCCCAGGAGGAATTGGGCGGTTGCCGCTCATTCCCGTGCCCAGCCCAGTGGGCAAGGTGTGACAATCAGAACAATCATTGTCCATGAAGAAAGTCAGCCCAAGGGTGGCATCGCCTTGGATAGCGGGGGTTTGCGCATCGCTACAGATGACCTTATCCAGCGACAGGCTGGTAGGCAGAGAGTTGTCCAGATTGCGGAATGGATTCGGCGGGAATCGTACTGTCGCAAGGAATTGCTTGAATATACCCATCGCATCGTCGCCGAACTCCTCGTCATCCCCCAATAGGGAATTGTAGGCCGGAGCGAAGGCTTCGATTCCAGCGCGGTCGCCACGCCAGTGGAACGGTTCCTTGCCGATGATGTCTTGCATCGTCTGCGTCAACATGGGGCCCTTCATTGGGTGAAAATCTTCGCATGCCGGGCCTCTTGGGTCGCAGTTGCCGTTAAAACCAGCCATTTCCCCTGATGGATCGCCCAGGTCCCAGGCCAGGCGATCTATCCGTGCGTCGACGTGACAGGAGGCGCAGGAAGCCTGTCCGAGGCCGGATGTATCATGGGTGTCGTAGAGGAAGGGTCGACCGAAGCGGATACCACTGGGTGTCGGGTCAAAGAACCGAGTCCTGGCAACCTCTTGCAAGTTGACGGTATCGATTGTGGATATGGAGCCATGGAAGCGATTGAGCACGAAGGCAGTTGTTCCACTGCTGGCCATGGCAATGCCTGTAGGGCCCTGTCCAACTTCTATCCGGCCAACCCGTGCCAGGTTGGCGTCAGGCACAATGACATTGTTGGAACCCATGCCAGCGACAAAGGCCCGGTCTCCCCCTGCATTCCAGACCATGGCACGAGGATCGTCGATGGAGCGGTCGCGAACCTCCTGCGCCTCGGTGCTGGACTGGTAGTCCAGGTGAGGATTCAGATCATCGATGCTCTGGGGCACCGACGCATTCGCATCAAAGGCGGCAATTTGCACACGAACAAAATGGCCGCGCACGTTGGGCTCGAAGCGAATTTCGTTGAGAGCTTCAGTGCCAATAACGGTAACGAGACCGGTCATTGGTTGTACTGCCAAGGTCATGCACATGTTCATGCAGCCCGTCACGTATCGCACATCAAGAGAAGAAGTGTCGATCACCGCCACATCACGGTCGGGTAGATCCCAGCCTTCGACGCGACCGGACGACCCTGCCAGGGTTCCGCTGACAAAATTCGCCCAGTCCACACCGTTGTCATCAAGCCATCGCCCATCCTTGGCCTTGCGAACAATCAACGCCACTTCCGGAGGAGGAGGATTGTTGGGATTCAGGCTTGGTTCAAATAACTCATCTGGGGCATTGGGGGGCGGATTCACCCCACCGTAGGGTCCCTCTGAATCGCTGCTGACATTGGGGACGGGGATGGAGCCAAAGAGCTTGCCGCCAGCGAGAAGGGTAGTGGCGTTGCCGGACTCGAAAACGGCTGCATAGATTTGACTGCCGTCCAGACTGACAGCCAGCGCACGTGGGTCCTCACCGTTGATTGGCACTTCGATGCCGGCCGCAAGTGGATCCATGGCATCCAGAACCAGAATGCAATTCGCCTGCGAGCAAGATACGAAGGCTCTCTCAGGAGCGCCTGCAAACACAATGTCAGTAGGTTCATCACCTGTGCGAACGGTCTTTATGACCTGCATGGTGGAGAGATCGATAATGCTGATGCTGTCGGATAGATGATTGGCTACCCAGGCTTCGGTGTCGGTTCGCATCCGCACGGACACCGGGTCAAGACCGACGGGCACTGAGCCGAGGGATTGTGGCGTGCCGGTAGAGACATCAAAGACATCGATACGATGCGCAGCGGTGTTGCACAGCAGCAAGGTCTGATCATCGGCAGTCAGGTCAATGGGATGCACATGCGGACTTTCCCAATTGGCGAAGAGCGAGGGAAAGACTGGTGCAGGAAGCTGCAGCAGCGGCGGCGTAGGGGGTGGTGCCTGCTTCGAGTTGTGGCCGGTTTCCACGCAGGAGGACCAAAGGAAGCAGGCGGCAAGCGCGATTGCTGTGGTGGCCAGAGCTTGTGGGGAACCAGATTGGGACACAGCCGGTGAGGGGCTTTGGGAGGTCATGGTGGGAATAGATAATTCGTCAACTGGGGATGTCAAGGAGGCCTGGACCTCCCTGAAGTAAAGATACCCCGGCTGGACCCCCTCCTCCCCCATCTATTGACGATTTAGCCTTGTTGGTGGTGGCAGCGGGGGTTTTCGATGCGCCGTATTGCAGCTCTATATGGCCTTGGGCCCGACCCATTTAGGGGCATCCCCCCGATGATGTGGAGCCATGCTGCAAAGGGGCGAAAGAGGATTGGTGCCTAGGAGTCTGTCCCACGGGACAGCTGTGAATCCGGCCTCCAATAGCCTCTAAAATCGGAATAATATTAAGCCCTGGGCTCATCCCTGTACGTATTGAAGGCATGGCGCGTTTCAAAAAGGGTCAAGATCTCAACCAGCAGTTCCTCCTGCCTCCGTCAATCCGCGATTGGCTGCCCCAAGATCATCTTGCGTGGTACATTCACGACACCATTGAGTCGCTTGACACAGATGATCTCCTTGATCGCTATCGCGTCTGCGGCAAAGGCGAGTTGCCGTACGACCCACGGATGATGCTGCGAGTGCTGATCTACGCATACTGCACCGGAATCTTCTCTTCTCGCAAGATTGCCAAGCACCTAGAGGAGAGTGTGCCTTTCCGGGTGTTGGCAGCCAACCAGATGCCGGACCACCGCACGATTTGTCGGTTTCGGGCAGAGCATGTCGATCTGTTTGAGAGCTTCTTTGTCCAGATAGTGCAACTTGCTTGTGAGGCAGGCTTGGCCAAACTTGGCACCGTGGCAGTGGATGGCAGCAAGGTGAAGGCGAACGCCAGCAAACGCAAGGCTATGAGCTACTCGCGGATGAAATCCGAGGAGAAGCGGCTCCGTGCCGAAGTCCGCAGGATCACCGAGATGGCCAAGGGGATCGACAAGGACGAGGACGAGATGTTTGGTCCCGACTTTCGTGGTGACGAATTGCCCGAGGAGCTTGCGAACCGGGAGAGCCGCCTGAAGGTGATCCAGGAGGCAAAGAAGCGCTTGGAAGAACGCAAGGCCGAAGAAGACAAGCGAAAGGACGAGAAGAAGGCCCGCAAGGCCAAGGAAGAGGGTCGTGATCTCCAGGTGGCTCGCTACCGGAAACATCCCAAAGGCAAGCCACGGCCACAGGATCAAGAGAACTTCACAGACCCTGACAGTCGGATTATGAAAGACTCGAAGGGGTTTGAGCAATGCTACAACGCCCAGATTGCTGTCGACAATACGGAGCAGTTGATCATCGCGAATGGAATCACTGACAACGGTGCGGATACGGATCAACTTCTTCCGATGGCCGAGCAAGCGATGGAGAACACCGGCAAGCCGATCGAACGCCTGCTTGCGGACGCAGGCTACCGCAGCGAGGAAAACTTCGAGCACCTCGAAAACGCCAAGATTGACGGTTTGGTTTCGGTGGGCAAGGAAGGAAAGGCACGACCGGAGACCAGCTCAGAGCTCCAAGCTACTGCGCGAATGAAGCGAAAACTCGGGACCAAGTGCGGACGGGGCTGGTACCGAAAACGCAAGCACATCGTTGAGCCGGTCTTTGGTTGGATCAAAAACGTGAGCGGTTTTCGGTCCTTCAGCATGCGAGGTATGGCGAAGGTAAGCGGTGAGTGGGATCTAATCTGTCTTGCAACCAACCTGAGAAGGCTGCATGGAAAGCTGGCGATGTGAAAACCGAGGGAATCGGGCTATTACAGGCCAAGAAGCACCTCACAATCGTCATCATGGTCCCAGGCCCAAGATTGATGTAGGATCGGACGATCTGGGTTTTCCCAGCCCCACTAATGACTTATCCAGCTGCCACCTGGGAGACGCTAAGTTGACTTCCCGTGGGGCAGACTCCTAGCCCGGACTATTCACGAGTGTGCTGTTGATCGCGATTTTTTGGTCCTTGCTGGCCGGCATGGTGAAGAATCAAGGGGATTTGCTTTCGACACTCTGAAGTGAGCGTTGGCAAAGGTCCATGGGCCTGAAATATCGCCGGAATGGCCACCTCCGTACAGTCCCGTGGCGCAGTAGATGCGATGCAGTTGGATTCCATTCGGCGCTACGCCGTCTTTGGTCTACCGCGAGCACTGACAGCACATGCTGCACGCTCCCACAATTCTACCCATGGATAACATTTCGGCAGATGGACCACTACCCGACGCACTGATTCTTGTACGCGAGCTGCGACCTTGATCAACATTTCCCGAAATCGCCCTACCTGGGTGCGGCCTGCATCAGTCCGACGAAGGCGCCAGCGCAGCTCCTGGTAGAGCAGATACGCCGTAGCCGTCATCAATACTCGGAATTGATTGGCGATGTAGCTTGAGCAGCTTGTGCGATCAATGTCGAGATCATGCAGTAGTTCTTTGATGCGGTTCTCGGAATCACCTCGACCACGATAGATCTTGTACACGTTTTCCGGTGTGTGCCGAAGATTGGTGATCACAAATCGAGGATTCGACTTTGCACTTCTTCCTTCATACTGCAGCACCTCAGCTTTGAGGATGACCCTCCGCTCGCGATTCCATGACTTTGCACGGTAAGCAGCCTCTCCAAAGAGTTGGATGGATTCGTTTTGGCGAGCAGAGAGCGTCTGGGCCATGGTCATCCAATCCTTGGCTTTCGCTTTGAGGACGCTGTTGCTGGCCATTGCGACCACATACTCGACTTTTAGATCTTCAAGCGCAGCGATGATCCTTGGGTTTGCAAAGCCGCCATCTAACCGTACACGAATCTTTGCTTTCGGGAATCGGTACCTGAGCTCGGCGACCGTCCGCTGCAACAATGGAATGCATCCTCGGTTTGCCGTTGAGTTCCCTGGTCGAAGCCGAGCGGAGAAGAGAAATTGATCTGGATGACCATCCACTGACAAAAAGCCAAGGAGAGGATGGAAACACCAGGTGTCGTAGTAGCCATTGAAAAAGCTGAATGCTTGCTGACCATGGGTGGGATCGTCAGTGGAATCAAAGTCGATGGTGATGCGCTTTGGTCGCCGATGACGCTTCTTGAGCAGACCAATAGCTTTCTTCTCCAGCCAACGTGTGGCTTGTACAGCCTCTTTTGCCGTGGGCATGTTTTCAAACCGGGATAACGTCGGTTGCGATGCCAGCTGATCTTCGCCAAGTGCATCCATGCCGCTGATCATTTTCAGGATCGGGTCATTTGCCATTTTGGCTGCGTCGTTGCCATCGCTGTAGCCCATGGCGATGGAAAACACACGTTGCCGGAGAATCGTCAAAAAGTCGTGTGTTGTGCGGCCCGGATTGCGTCGATCGCAAAATTGAGCTGCAAGTCCGCTGGTCAGGCCGAGTTGCTGATCGAGCTGGCCAAGCAGGATTGCACCGCCATCGGAGCTTTGTCCTTCTGCGTCAAAGATGGGGACGACGGACTTCTTGGCGATGTCTGGAAGAATAACAGACTGTTGAGTAGGCTTGGCCATGCGGATTGTGGTGTCGTTTGTTCCAAGTAGCGTGTAGTTACCACTTAGTACGAATGATCCACAGTCCGCGGTTTACCTATTCATGAATAGTCCAGGCTAGCGCTCCATCTCGCGCAACTTCTCGAAGATAATATCTGCAGTCACCTGGTGGCCGTAATCCATCAGGTGCCAGATGTCCTTCCACCCTGGCTGGCGGTCCAGGATGTAGAGTTCCTCCACTGGATGCTTTCGGAATTCAGGTAGCAGATCCAAGTAGGCTATGGCGTGCTCCTTGCAGAAGGCGGCGAACTGCGGTTGCGGGAAGTGGGGATAGCCTTCATCCATTTGATAAGCCAAGGGGAACACCACTACTACCAGGGTGGCTCCGTCCGCTTGTACTGCGGCCTGCAACTGTAGCAACTGCTTGGTCAACCATTGCCACTCTTCGGTCTTCCGATCCAACAACAATTCGATACTCAGATTGTCTTCGTTGGACAGATAGGTAGGCGGTTCCTTGTCCCGTTCGGCAAAGGTCATGGGCTTCTCCCGCGCCAGGATCGGCACGGCATGATCCCGGTCATAGCCTAGGTTGGGGAAGGCAGCGTCAGGAATGTTCTCCAGCCGGTCCTTGGTGTAGCCCCAGTGCAGCCTCGGATTGACGATGTCGTTCATGCAGAAGGCCAGCAACACCAGGTCAGGCTGCAGCTGCCGCCCCTGCACCAGATAATGCTGCACCTCGTTGTAGGTGGTGTAGCCCGGCACCCCAGAGTTGATGACCTGATAGCCGGCATGTTCCTTGTTCAGGCGAGCTTCCAACAGGTTGGGGAAGGTGTCTTTCTTGGCCACGATGCGACCGAAGGCGATGGAGTCCCCCAACACCAGGATGCGTTGCATGCCTGCGGGCTTGGCCAGGCTGATCTCGCTGTCCCGGTGGCCGTGGGAATTCACCTGCGGGTGCGTGGGATCCAAGCCGTAGAGAACACTGTCGCCGGTTTTGCGGTGCAACTTGTAGAGATCCATAGGAGCAGCTTTCAAGATGCGGCCGGAGCGCTCCTCTTCCTTGGCGCGGGCAGCCTCCACTTCTTCCGGGGTGGGATAGTAGCGCTCCCCGGAAAGGAGGGAGTAAAAGGCCAGGTAGGCCAGGCCAGCAGTCACCAAAAAGGACGCTGTGGCCAAGAGGATTTTGTTGCGCAGTTGCTTGTTGGTTTTCTGCTTCAAAGCGATTGATCTCGTCAGCAAAACTTACCAGCTGCGGCAAGATTCGCTATGCTCCTTGTTCGATGCAGGAGGAACAGAGAGGAGCCGTGACGGATAGCCCCGCGAGATCGGAGTATAAACTTGCTCCTGGTCTTCGCTACGCCGGCTTCCTCCCCCGCTTGATAGGCTTCTATATAGACGCGCTACTGATCACATTCTTGGTCTATCCAATCCGCAACGCCATCTACTATGACAAGTTGGCTGCACATATTCATAATTGGGGCGGACTTGAATCTGCGTTCTCCAAAATGCGATTGGTCAATACCTGGGACTATGTGCTGTTCTGCCTGACGCCACATCAGGTAGATCGTCTGCTTGGTGTCTGGGAGTACGTCTTGTTCTGCCTGGTGCCCCTTGTCACGGTTGTGACCTTCTGGCGCGTCCTTGGCGCAACGCCAGGCAAGTTGCTATTCCAGGCCCGTATCATCGATGCTCGAACTGGTGGCCGACCCAAGCTTTGGCAGTGCATCGTCAGGTACCTTGGCTATTTCATATCTGTCCTCCTCTATTGGATTGGTTTTGTGTTGATCATTATTAATCCACGCAAGAAAGGCCTGCATGACATGCTGGCTGGCACCATGGTTGTCATGCCAGTCGACATGGGTATCCCTTATGGCTCCATGCGAAAAATCGGCATCCCCTACGGCTCAGCGCGGAAAGCCCTTACCCCAGAGTCACCCCCCAACTAGATGGCTCGCCGGGGGATAGTGCGAAGCGTTGGACTGGGCCTGGTCTTCATTGCCTTCCTATGCTGGCTCCTTTGGCCCAAGCCGCCCAAGTTCAACCATGAGCAGATCCTGCACGCCATCTGGTTGGTGGAGAGCAGCGGCCAGCTGAATCCACCAAGGGGTGACCAGGGCCGGGCCCTGGGGCCCCTGCAGATCCATCGCAACTACTGGCTGGATGCAGGCATTCCCGGTAACTACGAAGACTGCGCCGAGCTGTCCTACTCCTGGCAGGTTCTGCAAGCCTACATGCAGATCTATGTGCCCATGGCATGGGAGAATGCGGACGCTGAAGTCATCGCCCGTACCCACAATGGTGGGCCATTTGGCGCCCGAAAGGAATCCACACTCCCATATTGGGACAAGGTGCAGCGCCAGCTCCTGCTGAATTCAGGATATATTCAGTAAGAAGGGTGCTTGGCACGCTATGTTGGCCGACATATCGGTGATACCCCTCTTCGCATGGGAGCTTGCTCCCCAAACACCTCGGCTTATATCATGCGACGACCCTGCCTACTAGAATTGCAACGAAGCTCCATGCATGGCTTCACTTTGCTACATAGCTTCTTGCTACTTTGCCTGCTGGCCAGTCCAGCTCTTGCGAACTTGGCAACTGCTGCACCTGCAAGCAGCAGCTACGCCGCGCTTGCCCATGACCCTGATGCGCACATCAAGGCCCTGACGGAGCTCATCGCCAAGGAACCAGACAATGCTCGCTTGTACCTGAAGCGTGGCCAGCTTCTGCAACACAACCAGCGCTGGCGCCTGGCATTGAAGGACTTTGATCAGGCTTTGAAACTGAACCCGGACCTGTACGAAGTTGAACTGGCTCGCGCCCGGTTGCATTTGCAAGTGCAGCAGGGCCGCCCAGCACTAGAGGCAGTAGAAAAGTTCCTGCAGCGGGATGCTGAAAGCCTGCCTGGCATGCAAGTGCAGGCCAGAGCCCTGAAACAACTGGGCAGATTGCCTGAGTCTTGTGCTGTTCTGCGCCTGGCCCTTGACGCCATGGCCAAACCAGCCCCAGCGGACTACCTGGAACTGGCCAAAGCCCAGATGGCCCTGAAGCCACCAGCGGTGACCGCCGCCCTTACAACCTTGGATCGAGGCATCCAGAAACTGGGTTGCCTGGTCTCTCTGCAGGATCTTGCCATCGATCTGGAGCTGCAACGGCAAGAGGTGGACGCGGCCCTGACCCGCCTGCAGCGCATGCAGCAGCATGTCCAGCGTTTGGAACCCTGGCTGTTGCGGCAGGCAGAGATTCAACTGGCCGACGGACGCATCCAGGATGCTCAGCAATCCTGCCTGCAGGCACAAAGCGCCATCCAGACCTTACCCCCTCGACATCAACGAAGTTCGCACACCCGCAAGGTTGCAGACAAGCTACAAGGGATCCTGGACCAGTGTGGAACCAACAAAGCCATCGGTCTTGCTGCCAGTGGTCCCTTCTCTGACTCTGCCGTCAAGCTGAGCGTGCCAGCACCTCTCATGGAGTCAGTGCCTGCTGCGATCGGAAGCAGCGCAAACCTTAGCCCTGAGAACAGCATGCAGACCCCTACCGGTGAACGACTGGTGGTGGTCTCCGGCAGCAACTGGCGCTTCTTGGACGATGGCTCCAACCAAGGCGTCAACTGGTGTGCGACAACCTATGACGACAGCAGCTGGCGCCAGGGTTCAGGTCAGTTGGGCTACGGAGATGGCGATGAAATCACTGCAGTGAGCTTTGGCTCGGACCCGGCCTTCAAGCACATCACCACCTACTTTCGCTACACCTTTGATCTCTCCGATGCAGCCAGTCTGACCCAGGCCAAGCTTCGGGTGCTGCGGGATGATGGCATTGTTGTCTACTTGAACGGCAAAGAGGTCATGCGGGACAACATGCCGGCCGGCCAGATCCTGTATGGCACCCTGGCCAGCGATTTCACCGGCGGCGCACAGGAGACCACCTACACCGATTACTTCGTGGATCCTCGCGATCTAGTGGAAGGCGAAAACCTCTTGGCCGCGGAGATTCATCAGGTCAGTCCTGGCAACCCGGATATCAGCTTCGATCTGGAGCTAGTTGTTTCTTCCGACCCAGTCACAGTGGTGCGTGGTCTCTACCTGCAGTGCGCCCACCCCTTTGGCGTTACCTTGCGCTGGCGCACCACGGGCATTGCTGATTCCCTGATCTACTACGGCACCGACCCCGGCAACCTGTCATCCCAATTGGCCGTGCCTGGGCAACGACGCGACCATGAAGTGGTCGTTCCCAACCTGATTCCTGAGACTCGCTTCTACTACGCCATCAGCGATGGCAACGTCATCCTGACCCCCATTGACCTGCAACACAGTTTTGTAACACCACCATTGGCTGGCAGTGCCAAGCCCATTCGGGTCTGGGCCCTGGGTGATTCTGGTACCGCCAATGCGGATGCGGCGGCTGTGCGGGATGCATACCGGACCTTCGCGCAGGGACAGGACACCGATCTGGTGCTGATGCTGGGTGACAATGCCTACCTCACCGGTACGGACTCTGAGTACCAGGCAGCGGTCTTCGACATGTATCAGGCTACCCTGCAGCAGTCTGTGCTGTGGCCGACTCTTGGCAATCACGACAATGCCTGGGCCACTTCACACCAAGGCACCTACTTCGACGCCTTCTCCCTGCCTACCCAGGCAGAGTGCGGCGGTCTGGCCAGCGGAACGGAAGCCTACTACGCCTTTGACCATGGCAACGTCCACTTCATCTGCCTGGACTCCATGAGCTCAGACCGCGGCGATCTTGGCTCCATGGCAACCTGGTTGCGGGCTGACCTGGCCAATGCCCAGGCGGACTGGATCATCGCTTTTTGGCACCACCCCCCATACACGGACGGCACCCGCGATTCTGACAATCCTCTGGATAGTGAAGGGCGGATGACGGATATGCGTCAGATCTTCCTGCCGATTCTGGAATCTGGCGGAGTGGATCTGGTGCTCACCGGACACAGCCATGTCTATGAGCGGAGCTATCTGTTGGATGGCCACTACGGTCTCTCCTCCACCTTGGATTCCAGCATGATCCTGGATCTGGGTGACGGTCGCGAAGATGGTGACGGAGCATACAGCAAGAAAACCGTCGGCCCCGCCGCCAACGAAGGCGCCGTCTACGTGGTGGCTGGCTGCTCAGGCAAGATCGATAACGTGGATGTGCCGAAGCTGGAACATCCCGCCATGATCTTTGCGGTGAACTCTCTCGGCTCTGTGGTGCTGGATATCGAGGGCCAACGCCTGCAAGCCACCTTCCTGGATTCCACAGGTGGCACACCGGACATCTTCACCATGCTCAAGGGCGAAGACCCCATGCTGAAACGAGACCTGCCGGCCATCAGCCTGCAAACCGGTGGTACGCAGAACCTGACACTGAATGCTGGGGTGGAGCACGCCGGTCGGTTGTATTCGGTAGCCGGCGCCCTGAGCACCAACCCTGGTTTCTACATGGGCAATGCTCACATTCCCCTGAACAGCGATATCTACCTGCAACTGACCAGCACGCCCTTCCCGGATCCTCGCTATTACAGCACCATGCGTGGCACTCTGGATGCTGAAGGAAGGGCCCAGGCGGCTATCCACGTACCGATTCTGGATATCCCCGACTTTATCGCCCTGGACCTGTTCCACGCCTACCTGGTCTATGACGGCTTCGATAACTATCACGCCGGTAGCAATCCTGTTCGCCTGCGCGTGAACCCATAGAGATCCATAGGGATTCAGACAGCCCATGTCATGGCGTCGATGATGTCAGGTCCATCCTGACCAAAAACTGCACACAGTTTTGCTAGGCCGATTCCGATAGCCCTGAAGGCAAGATCGAAGCGGCATGATTCAGCATCAGTGAGGGACGGCTGTGCAAATTGAACTGGCAGAATTGCTTCGGGACATGGTGGAATCCGGAGCCTCGGACTTGCATGTGAAAGCGGGCTCATACCCCGGATTTCGAATCGATGGCAAGATTCTATCACAGGAGAAGTACGGCACTCTCACACCAGAGATGACCAGATTATTGGCTCTGGAGTTGATGAGCGAAGACCAACGCCACGTTTTCGAAGAAGAGGGGGATTTGGACTGCTCCCATGCGGTCAAGGACCTTGCTCGCTTTCGCGTGAACATCCTCACCCAGCGCAGTTCCGTTGGCCTGGTCATCCGGCAGATCCCGGATCAAATCCCCAGTGCCGATGACTTGAATCTGCCGCAGGTTTGTAAGGATCTCGCCCTCAAGCCCCGTGGTCTGGTGTTGGTAACCGGTCCCACCGGCTCTGGCAAGTCCACCACTCTGGCGGCCATGGTGGACTACATCAACAGCAACGAAGAAGGCCACATCCTGACGATGGAGGACCCGCTGGAGTTCATCCACAAGGACAAGAAGTGCTTCATCAACCAGCGGCAGATTGGTTCGGACTGCAAGAACTTTGCACAAGCTCTGCGCCGCGCCCTGCGCCAGGACCCGGATGTCATCCTCATCGGCGAAATGCGAGATCTGGAGACCATCGAACTGGCCATCACCGCTGCGGAAACCGGACACCTGGTGTTAGGCACCTTACATACCACCAGTGCCATTTCGACGGTGGACCGCATCATTGATGTGTTCCCCACCGACGCCCAGCAACAGGTGCGGGTACAACTGGCAACAACCTTGCAGGGAGTGATCTCCCAGTGCCTGGTGAAGAAGATTGGTGGTGGTCGAGCTGCCGCCCACGAAATTCTCATTGCCACCGACGGTGTGCGATCCCTGATCCGCGAGGGCAAAACACCACAGATGTTGAACTTCCTGCAAACCGGATCCCGTCACGGCATGTCCACTTTGGAACAAAAGCTGGTTGAACTGGTGAACAGTGGGCAGGTCAGCATGGATGAAGCCCTGGGCAAGGCCAACCGCCCCGATGAAGTAGCGAAGAACGCCAAGGTTCCCAGTGGCAGAATGCAGGACATGGGCGGCATGGGCGGCAGTAGCAGGCAGTCCAGCGCCAGGGATTCCGGCATGGAATCCACACGCCGCCCCAGGGCAAGCCAGGATTCCAAGCAGACAAGTGGCATGTTCCGGCGACGGCAATAGCATGTGCTGCCCATGGAGCACAAACGCAACACCAGGAAACGCCTGCTCTGGCTGGCAATAGTGCTTCTGGTGTTGCCCCCCCTGGGCATGCACCAGCACGTACTGTGGAGCGGCTCTGGGGCAATCTTCGATCCCCAGGACGCCCCCACCGGCACAGTGGCCCTGGTGCTGGGCGCCAGTGTCAAACCAGACCGGCAGCCCTCAGACATGCTGCGGGACCGCTTGCTGACTGCCTCACGCTTGTATCAGCAGGGCAAGATCCAGCAGATCCTGGTCTCTGGCGACCATCAACCCGGCGAGTATGACGAAGTGCAGGTCATGGCTCGGGTCTTACGGGAGCAGGGCGTGCCGGCTACAGCCATCCAGCTGGATGCTGCGGGTTATCGCACCCTGGACAGCATGTACAGGGCCAGGCATGTCTTCGGCTACGAGCAGGTAATGGTGATCAGCAACGCCTTCCACGTGCCCAGAGCGGTGTTCCTGGGCCAGCAGTTCGGCATGCAGGTCACTGGCATCAATGCCACCCCCGGCTATCAGTACAGCTATGGAACCCAGCTCAGGAACGCAGGCCGCGAATTCCTGGCCCGCATATGGGCCTGGGGGGATGTGTTCATCCTGGGTACCAAGCCGAAGGAATTGGGGCAGGTGCCAATCAGCCAGTCCGGGGGCTAGGAGGCTAGCCTTCCTGCAGGTAGCTGCGGCCCTTTTCGGTGAGTGAGAAATTATCCTCCGCAAAGTCCACGAGTTCATCGTGCACACAATCTTCCATCAGCATGGAAAACTTTTGGTGTGCCACGAAGTACTTGGCCTCGCTGAAGCTGTGCAACTCACTGAGACTTGCGCTGCCACCTTTCTCAGCAATCTGCTGCAACACAGCCCGCTTGGTTTTCTCCATATGGGCGAGATGTTTGTCTTCCGGGTTCGAAGCGTTCATAGCAGGGATTCTTGGCGGAGAAGTGCTGTAGTCAAGACTTTCGTTCGGTAGGATGACAGGCCTTATGGCCAAATGCCCCTGTCTTAGTGATCTAGATTTCGACGTTTGCTGTGGTCCATTCCTGAGTGGCAAGGAGCAGCCTGGCACGGCCCTGGCACTCATGCGATCCCGCTATACAGCATTCACTCGGGCTGAGATCGACTACATCAAGAGCACCCACGATCCTGAGACCCGGGACGAGTTCAGTGAGGATGACACCCGGGAGTGGGCCACCAACGCGGAATGGCTTGGATTTGAGGTGCTGAAGACCGAAGCGGGTGGGCCTGAGGACGACACTGGCATCGTCGAGTTTGTGGCCCACTACCAACTTCAGGGCAATGGCATTGACCACCACGAAATCAGCCAGTTTCGCAAGCTGGACCAGCGTTGGTACTTCAGCGATGGAATTGAAGTGCCTGCTACCGTGAAGCGAAGCGAAGCCAAGGTCGGCCGTAATGACCCCTGCCCCTGTGGTAGCGGCAAGAAATACAAAAAGTGCTGCTTCGCCAAGGGGTAAGGGTAACTAGCCCGATCTTCCTACTGCGGTGACGCTATTCCCTGCGCCTCTAGCCGTTGCCCAGATTGCTCACCGCTGACTCCATGGCTTCCAGAGCCTTTTCCCGCATGGTTTCCCATTCGGCTTCTTTGATGCCCAACAAGGCGAAGTCAGCCTGCTTGAATTCTACTGCAGGCTTGTAGCCCTGCTGGTAGCCAGTGCCCTGCTCCCGAGCCAAGGTGTCTGCCAGGCGCACCATGGCGACATGGCGCTCGTATTCGGCGGGACAATCATCGTCATGATGGTGACTTACCACCATTTGTACCAGCGGCTCCAAACTCCATTTGCCAACGATCAAACCGCCAGCTTCGCTGTGGGTGATGCCGACCAGGGCATTCTCGGCCGCAAAGCAGTCTTTGTATTGACCGCGTTGCTCATCACTGAATTCGGCAAAGGGCTCACTCAACAGCAACTTACCAATGTCATGCAGGAGAGCTGCCACAAATAGGCTCTCACGAATGACCTGGTCTTCATCAAGGCTGCGAGCAATCTCTCTGGTGGCGGCAGCCACACTCACACCATGCAACCAAAGCCCCTTGGGTTCATGGCCATAGCATGAATAATCTCGTTTGAGAAATTTGGCGGCACCGTGCACCATGACCAGGCTGCGCAGGTTCTGGTAGCCAAGAACCATGATGGCGTCCTTGATGGATCTGGCTTTCGAGCGCAGACCGTAGAAGGGAGAATTCACCATGGCCAGCAGGCGCCCCACCAGCACGTGGTCGCTCTTCAAGACATCCTCGAGTTCACCAGGTTCGGTTTCGCCCTCGTTCAGCAGGGCAATCACCCGCACCACCGTCTCTGGCAGGGGTGGGATGTAGTCGGAGTCCGTCAGGATCTTCTGCCGAAGATCAACAATGCTCTTGGTGTTGGTCATGGTAGGTATTCCTGACTTACTTTTCGGATGCCAGGGGCTCATAGCTGGAAGGGTGCCTGGGATGGGTCGGAACGGGCCTTGGCAAGGGAGCCCCGCCATTGCAGAAGCAAAATCCACCCTTTTGGACTGCCGGCCATGGCTCGGCCGTATAAGCTCCCCATCTCGTGGCACGACCCAAAGAATTCAACCGCACTGAGGCTCTAGATCAGGCCATGCACACCTTCTGGAAGAAGGGGTATGAAATGACTTCGGTGCAAGATCTGCTGCTGTCCATGGGGATTGGCAGGGCGAGTCTCTACAGCACCTTCGGTAGCAAGCATGAGATCTTCTGCGAAGCCCTCAGTCACTACATGAGCACCATGGAGCATCGGGTGCTGGGCGCCCTGGCCCAGGAAGGCTCGGTGCGAGACGTGCTGTGGAACTTCTTCAGCGGCTTGGTGGATGGCGGTTGCGCCGATGATTACCAGGGTTGTCTGGTCACCAAATCCGCCATCCTGAGTTCCACCTGCGACGAGGAAATCGCCGCTCGGGTTGCCGGCTTCATGGACCGGCTGGAAAGGGCTTTTGCCGATTTGCTACTGCGGGGTCGCGCACAAGGCGAGATCGCCAAGGACAAAAACCTGCCGGCTCTGGCGCGTTTCTTTGCCAATAGCCTGCAGGGTCTCACTGTGACTGCCTGCGTGCGCAGAGAACGCGATTCCTTGATGGATGTGGTGCAAATCACCCTGTCGACCCTGGATTAGCCAGACCCTGGGTTTGCCAGGCAGGTCAGTTCAAGCACTGGGGATGCACTCGCCACCAGGTGAGCTTTTCCATCCCGGGAAAATCCGCTACTTCCGGGATCAGGCAATCCTGTGCCCGCAGTCCCAAGAGCGCAACTCGCAGTTCTTCCAAGTCAGAGTCCTCCAGATCGGGGTCCAGCAGGTTGGCCAATTGCTGCAAATCAGCGGGCAGCGGCTCGTCCTTACCATCGACTCTGACGCCGTGGCCACAGTCTCGAATGGCTTCAAGCACGCCCTGCAGATATGGTGACAATTGATGTTCCGCCAATTTGGCCTCGGCTCCTGGTTGGACTAAAGGATGGCCCGCTACACAAGCGAGCAGTCTTCCTACGCTTCAATGCACCGGATACCCAATGATTTTCAGCAAGTCTTTCCGCTACCGCTTTGGCGACATCGACGATGCCGGCATTGCCTACTACCCGTCATTCTTCCACTACTTCCACTGCTGTTTTGAAGACTGGTGGAGTGATGCCCTGGCAACTCCATACCATAAGGTCTTGCACGAGGAGAAGTTCGGCCTGCCAGCCGTGCATGTAGAGGGCGACTTCTTCAACCCGGTGACCTACGGTGATGAGCCCACCATTCATCTGGGCATCCTGGCCTTGGGCCAGAGCTCGGTGAAGTTTGCCTTCTGGATGAGCGGGGCTGAAGGGCAGATTTTCTGTCGGGCAAAAGTGGTCACCGTGGCGGTAGACATGGACAGCATGAAGAAGCAGCCCATCCCTGCTAAATGGCGTAAAGTCTTCCAGGACTATGTGATTGAAGAAAGCCAGGTGCCCAATGACGGCAAATAGTTGCGCTCAGCCGTAAATAGAAAACTTGAGCGACATCGGCGATACTCAGGCAAGAGACACTAACCTGCGGGTCCACCTCACCAGCACGGGACATCCTTATGCACGCCAAATCACTGCTGCTTGCCCCCCTCTTCGCTTGCGCTCTGAACCTGGACCTACCGGCCCAGCAACCCCCCAGCCTGGTCAAGGACCTGAATGCCATCCCCCTGGCCAATGGCTCCAGTGATCCCGGTGGTTTTGTCACCATAGGATCCTGGATCTACTTCGCTGGCCGCCAATTCAGTTATGGCAGCACCGACAGTGACCGGGAATTGCTTCGCACATTGGGAGTCTCTGGCAACACGGAATTGGTGAAAGACATCTGGCCGGGATCCTTGGGTTCCAACCCCAGCCGACTCACATTGGTGGGAAGTACTTTGTTCTTCCAAGCCAGTAGCAACTTTGTCACCGGACTATGGAAGTCCGACGGCACCGAGGCTGGCACGGTCTTCGTGCTTGAAAAGCAAATCCAGGAACCCTTGGCCTACGCCAACAAGCTCTATTTTCTCTGGGGCAATTCACTGTGGAGCAGTGATGGCAGCGCCGCCGGCACCGTGCAAATCAAAGACTTCCCTGGACCACCTTTCGCGACCAGCAATACCGAAAACCTGATCCAAGCCAGTGGCAGCTTGTTCCTGGCGGCAGACGATGGCACAGGAAACCGAGCGCTGTGGAAGAGCGATGGCACCACTGCTGGCACCACCATGCTCAAGGTGGTGGACATCCTCTCTACGGACCAGGGCCCCATGCTACCTTTTGCTGGTGGCGTCGCTTTTGTGGCCGACGACCCTACTGTCGGCCAGGAACTTTGGACTAGCGATGGGACTCCTGTAGGTACGCAGCTGCTACTAGATATCAACACTGGCACTGGCGACGCTTTTCCTCGTCGAGGACCGTTCATCGTCCCCAAGATCTACCTGGCCACGGTTGGCAGCAATCTCTGCTTCAGCGCCACCGATGGGCAGAATGGCCAAGAGCTGTGGTGCACCGATGGCACCGCGCTGAATACAATCTTGGTCAAGGATATCCAGGTTGGATCGGCGAGCTCTTCGCCAACCGAGTTGACTGAAATGGGAGGCTCCCTGTACTTCGCGGCCACTGATGCAAGCAATGGCACTGAGCTGTGGAAAAGTGATGGCACCGTTGCTGGTACCGCATTGCTCAAGGACATCAACCCCGGTCTTGATGGCGGTGGACAAGCCAACAGTTCTTTGCCTGAGCGATTGTATGCCACTACCGATCGTTTGTTTTTCACCGCCACCACGGCCGCCACCGGCCGCGAGCTTTGGTACAGCGATGGCACTGCCTCGTTCACCTTCCTGGCCTTGGACATCAATCCTGGATCCGGTAACTCCAACGCTAAAAACTTTGCTCCCGCCCAGCTGAGCCGAATCATTTTCACCGCCAATGATGGCAGCATTGGCAACGAGATCTGGTCTTGCGATGGAGTTCCACAAACGACCCTGTTGGCGGAAGATGTCAACTCACCCCCCTTCGGCAGCACTGGGGCATCCCTGCCGCAATTACTGGTGGACGCCTTTGGCACCACCTACTTTTTCGCTCTGGCCGATAGCAGCAATTGGGGCCTGTTCAAGACTGACGGCAGCACTGCCGGCACATCCCTGATCAAGACGGTGAATGCGGGTGGCGTCGGTGCACGCAGCCTGATCCTGGTGGGCGAACGTCTGTTCTTCCCCGCGGGAGATGGTACCAATGGCACCGAACTGTGGACCAGTGATGGCAGTACGGCAGGGACTCTCATGGTCAAGGACATCTGGCCTGGCACCGGCAATTCTCAGCCGGAGGAACTGACTGGCATGGCGGGCAAAGTCTACTTCTCTGCTGAAGATGGTAGCAACGGCCGGGAACTCTGGAAAAGCGATGGTACCGCAGCCGGCACCGTGCTGGTCAAGGATATCCATCCGGGAAGCACTGTCAGCTTCCCCTTCGAGCCATTCAGCTCCTCGCCGCAAAACATGCTTCCCCTGGGCAGAACCCTGATCTTTGCTGCCTATGACTCCCTGGCTGGGTTCGAGCTTTGGAAAAGTGATGGCACCACTGCGGGCACGGTCCTGCTAAAAGACATCTATCCGGGGATGACCACCCAAACCATACCAAAGCCCTTCAGCTCCAATCCCAGCGGCATGGTGCGGTTTGGTTCCAAGGTGTTTTTCTCTGCGACGACTGGCTTCCAGGATTCGGGCTATGAAATGTGGTCGACGGACGGCAGCACTGCCGGAACGCAACTGCTGTTGGACATCTATCCCGGGGGCGTTGCCAGCAACCCCAACCAGCTGACAGTGGCGGGAGACAATTTGTTCTTCGTGGCACAAGGCCCGGTTGCCAGCATCGAACTCTTTGTCACCGATGGCACAGCAGCGGGTACCAGTTTGCTCAAAGACATCCGTCCCAATAACGCATCCAACCCCAACCAACTCACCGCCGTGGGTGAGCAGGTGTACTTCAGCGCAACTGACGGCGTTTCTGGACAAGTTCTATGGATGAGCGATGGCAGTGCAGCGGGAACCGTCAAGGCTCAGCTCATCACTGCTGGCCAAGACATCCTGGAGCCCTCCATCCAACTCGGAATGGGGTCTCGACAGATCTTCTTCTCTCAGTTCAAGGTGGGGCGCGACCCTGATTTTGGCGTCGACCTCTGGCGTAGTGACGGCAGCACCGCTGGCACTTCTCTGGTGCAGACTCTGTGGCCCAACAACAACACCCCATCGCCCTTAGCCCTGACCTTGTCTGGCAAGCAAGTGCTCTACTCTGGTAACAACGCCTTGCTGGGTGATGAGCTTTGGGCAGTCGACTCCGGAGGAACCACTCAGGCAGCCGGATTGGGCTGCGCCAAGATCGGAGCCCCGCCACAACTTCGCGCCACGGATGCCGTTTTGGGCGCCCCCATGACCCTGCGCGTGCTGGCCAAACCAGGCATATCCAGCGGCGCATTGGCCATCGGTTTCCCCGCCACCTCACCACTGATCAACCAGGGCAACGGCTGCCTGCAAACCATAGATTACGCCCTGCCCTTCCTCCTGATTCTGTTTACTCCAGACCTGAATGGGCACTGGAATCTGGGCTTGAACATTCCCAACACCCCCACCTTCGCTGGCTTGCGGGTGGCCGTACGGGCAGCCCTGGGGCCCACTGGGACCAGTCCATTCGGACTAGACCTGAGCAACGGACTCTACGTGGTTGGCGGGATCTAGCTGCTATTGAGCTGCCATTCAGCCCAATTGGGGACTTGACCGGGCCAGGGAATGTCGTAAATAATCCCCTCCTTAGACTCTCCCAACATGCTATTTTTGACCAGTAGACCCCGCCGGATTTCCGTACCAGGTTTCCGAATTGCCATTACCTCGGCCCGCACCCCTCTAGTTATTTGGGGTGGCCAGGGGTGATGCAGTAAGCGATTGCTGTTCACCAACCAAGGCCGCCTCCTGAGTCAGGAAAGCGGCCTTTTTGATTATTACCATGCGAAGCGACACAATGAAATCCGGGGCATCCCGGGCTCCGGCACGTGCCATGCTAAAGGCCACGGGTCTGAGCGATGAAGATCTCAAACGCCCCTTGGTTGCAGTGGCCAATACCTGGTCCGAAGTCACCCCCTGCAACATTCACCTGCGAGATCTTGCAGCCCAGGTCAAGGAGGGGATTCGGGCCGCCGGCGGCACGCCCATTGAATTCAACACCATCGTCGTCTCGGACGGCATTGCCATGGGCACGGATGGCATGCATGCATCCCTGGTCTCCCGCGAGGTCATTGCCGACTCCATTGAACTGGCAGTCAACGGGCATTCCTTTGACGCCGTCGTAGCCATCTCCGGTTGTGATAAAACCGTAGCTGGTACGGTCATGGCTCTGGCCCGTCTCAACCTGCCTTCCCTGATGCTCTATGGCGGATCCATTCAGCCCGGGCAAGTGAATGGAAAGGACATCACCATCCAAGATGTATTCGAGGCAGTGGGCGCAGTAAGCGGTGGTCGCATGGACACAGCGCAACTCTGCGAGATTGAAAACAAGGCCTGTCCTGGTGCGGGTTCATGCGGAGGCCAGTTCACTGCCAACACCTTGGCCACGGCATTTACCGCCATGGGCATCTCACCCATGCATGCCAATGACATTCCTGCCAACAGCCCGGAAAAAGCAACGGTCGCATTCCAGTGCGGTCAACAAGTCATGCATCTGTTCCAACAGGGCATCACCGCTCGCAGCATCATCACCCGGCAAGCGCTGGAAAATGCGGTGGCCACGGTAGCTGCCACCGGCGGCTCCACCAATGCGGCGCTGCATATCCTGGCCATCGCTCGTGAAGCTGAGCTGGTATTTGAGCTGGATGATTTTGAAGCCGTATCCGCCCGAACCCCAACCATTGCCGACCTGAAACCATCAGGGCGCTTTACGGCGGTAGACATGCATGCAGCCGGCGGTATCGCTCTGGTCTGCCACCGATTGCTGCAGGCCGGTATCTTGCATGACGGCATGACCGCATCGGGAAAAACCATCTATACAGAACTGCAAACTGTTGCCGAGCAACCAGGCCAGGAAGTCGTGCGTCCCCTGGACAACCCCCTCAAGCCACGTGGTGGCATTTTTGTTTTGCGCGGCAGTCTGGCGCCGGATGGCTGCGTGGTCAAACTCTCCGGCCAGACCAAGCTTGTGCATGAGGGACCGGCTCGAGTCTTTGACTCGGAAGAAGATGCCTTTGCTGCCGTGCAAGACCGACAGATCATCGCCAACGATGTGGTCGTCATTCGCAATGAAGGTCCGGTTGGCGGTCCTGGAATGCGCGAAATGTTGGGTGTAACAGCTGCTCTGGTTGGCCAAGGACTTGGACCAAATGTGGCACTCATAACTGATGGCCGATTCAGCGGCGCCACCCATGGATTCATGGTTGGACATGTTGCACCGGAAGCGGCCCTGGGTGGCCCCATTGGCCTGCTCCAGGAAGGCGACAAGATTCGAATTGACGCCAATACCAACAGCATCGATGTGCTTGCCGACCTGAGTGGACGTAAACCGCTCGCCGGCAAACCTCAGGAGTGCAAAGGCGCTCTGGGCAAGTACGCAAAACTCGTAGCTTCCGCATCGCAAGGTGCGGTGACCATTTCAACCAATCTATCTACCTAACTCTGTTCAGGCTGAATCAGCCTGGAATCAACCTGTTTTCTTCTCCAACCTACCCGTGCAATCATGACTGAATTTTTTACCGAAAAAGATGTGAACACTGCTGCCCTCAAGGACAGCAAAATTGTAGTCCTTGGTTACGGCAGCCAAGGTCGGGCTCAAGCCCTCAACCTAAAAGACAGCGGCATGAACGTCACTGTCGGCGCCAGGCCAGACGGCAAGAGTTTTGCCCAAGCCCAGACCGACGGCTTCCAACCGCAGGAACCAAGACTTGCAGTGCAGGACGCAGATGTCATCTGCATGCTGCTTCCAGACACAGCGCAAGCAGCCTTCTACTCCGAGATCGTCGAACCCAACCTGCGCCCTGGCGCGTTGCTGATGTTCTCCCATGGCTTCAACATCCACTTTGGTGAGATTAAGCCCCCGGAAAACGTGGATGTGGCCATGATTGCCCCTAAGTCTCCAGGTGCTTTGGTACGCCGACAATATGAAGAAGGGCGTGGGGTCCCCTGCCTATTGGCTGTGCATCAGGATGCCAGCGGCAAGGCGCAGGAACGAACCTTGGCCTATGCCCACCATATCGGTGGCACCCGAGCAGGCGTGATTCTCACCACCTTTGCCGAAGAAACCGAAACCGACCTTTTTGGTGAACAAGCTGTTCTCTGCGGTGGCGCCACCGAACTGGTAACCGCTGGCTTCGACACTTTGGTGGAGGCAGGATACAAGCCGGAAGTCGCCTACTTCGAATGCCTGCACGAACTGAAGCTGATCGTCGACCTTCTCTATGAAGGTGGCCTTGCACGCATGCACCAGTTCATCAGTGACACCGCCAAGTATGGCGATTTGACCCGCGGCCCACGGGTCGTTGATGAACACGTTCGTGCCAACCTGAAGACCATCCTGAAGGAAATCCAAAGCGGTCAATTTGCTCGCGAATGGATCGAAGAAAATCGTCAGGGCGCCAAGCGCTACAAAGAACTCATGGCCACAGACATGGAGCACCCCATCGAGTCCGTTGGCCGCACCCTGCGCTCACGCATGTCCTGGCTGCAGGACGGCAAAGAAAGCTGATGAACGGGGCACTGTGCTTGATGCGGGCTCTTGAAGCCGCTGGTGTAGACCTGGTCTTTGGCTATCCCGGCGGCGCCATCATGCCCGTCTACGATGCTCTGTTGGATTCCTCTATCCGGCACATTCTGGTGCGTCATGAGCAGGGGGCTGCCATCGCCGCCGAAGGATATGCCCGAGCCACCGGCAAGGTTGGCGTATGTTTCGCCACTTCCGGGCCTGGGGCCACCAATCTGGTGACCGGCATTGCCGACGCCTTCATGGATTCGGTACCCATGGTCGCCATCACCGGCCAGGTGCCTTCCACCGTCATGGGCACCGATGCTTTCCAGGAAGTGGACATCTATGGCATCACCCTCCCCATCGTCAAGCACAGCTTCATCGTCGAAGAGGTAGCAGACATTGCGTCTACCATTCAGCAGGCATTTCACATTGCTGCCAGTGGACGCCCAGGACCGGTGTTGGTTGACCTGCCCAAGGACATCGCCAACGCACAATGTGAATTCCATCTGCTTGAGAACCCAGAACCTGAGACCTTCGAACTCGCTGCCCCTGAACAATCGCAGATCGAACTTGCGCGAGAACTTCTGCAGGCAGCACAACGCCCCGTCGTATATGCCGGCGGCGGCATATACCATGCCGATGCGGTGAGCCAGTTTCGCTCATTTGTGGAAACCACCGGCATCCCCACCGTGCACACCTTGAAGGGCCTGGGCAGCCTGCCCGCCGATCACCAGCTCTGCTTGGGTATGCTGGGCATGCATGGCTTGAAAGCTGCCAACCTGGCGGTGCAGGAATCTGACCTGCTCATCGTGGTTGGCGCCCGATTTGACGATCGTGCCACCGGCAAGCTGCCGGAATTTGCGCCCCTGGCCAAGGTCATCCATCTGGATGTGGATCCGGCGGAAATGGGCAAATTGCGCAAGCCGGAAGCACCAGTTCTAGGCGACCTGCAGATCGCACTGCCTGCACTCAGTCAGAAACTTGAGCTTACCCCATGGCGCCAACATTGCCTGGACATGCATCGCCAGCATGCCTGGGATTACGATGTGCCTTCTGAGAAGATCTATGCTCCTCGTTTGTTACGAGATCTGTCTCTGGCCACGGATGCCAACACCTTCATCACCTGTGATGTTGGGCAACATCAGATGTGGGTGGCGCAGCATTACCAATTTGCCCACCCCAGACTGCAGTTGACCAGTGGCGGATTGGGGACCATGGGCTTTGGCCTGCCGGCAGCCATTGGTGTGCAGTTGGGCCAACCCCAGTCCCGGGTCATCTGCGTCAGCGGAGACGGATCCATCATGATGAACATCCAGGAACTGGCCACCATCAAGCGTTACCAATTGCCGGTGAAGATCCTGCTGCTGGACAATCAATCCCTGGGATTGGTGAGGCAGTGGCAAACCTTGTTCTTCAAAAAACGCTTCAGTGAGATTGACCTGTCCGACAATCCGGATTTCAGCAAACTGGCTGAGGCTTTTGATATTCCTTCCATCAGCATAGCCGAGCAATCTCAGGTGCCTGACGCCATCCGCCGTTTGCTGCATGATCCAGGCCCTCTGCTGGTGCATGTACAATTGGATCAGCAAACGCATGTCTGGCCACTAGTGCCACCTGGAGCCAACAATGCAGTAATGCTTAATGGCATCTCAACCGAAGAGCAGGATTAGCGAAACTTACGCTCACCTGCTTTTTGTAGTTCAGGAGCTGGCCGCAGTACATGGATGGTAACTCTGGATTCTATACTGCCATCAGCAAAACGAACTTCGGACATGAGTGTGCTGGACTGCCCACCGTTTTCGTGCACGTACCACTCGTTGCCTTTTTGATCCACTCGCTTGCTGACGATAGGACTGAAGGGAGTCGAACCCCAAGTTCCACGCCAGGCCTGCAGCAAGGATTGGCTACCGGGCACGCCATTCAGGGTGGGCACATAACTGCCATCGGGCAGGCGTAGCGTTTGTTCCAGGCTTGGCGGAGACAATTCCGGTACTGGCGGCGGCAATTCCTTCACCAGAGGGGCAATTACTTTTTCTACTTCAAGCGGTGGCACATGCTCTTCTTGCAGAGCAGGCTCTTGTGGCGCTTGGGGCAATGGATCCAAGTCGGAGTCCCTATCCTTTTCGGGCACACTCCACCAATAGCCCCACGCCAAGGCTAGTACCAACAACAGGCTTGCTCCGACAATGACTTGGATCTTGTTCGACATGTTCTATCAACCTGCAAAATTACCATGCAACCCATGGATTGCTCATCACTATAGCCCCCCGGTGCTTTCTATCTAGAGCAAGGGATTTGCGGCGCAGAGCAAGTCAAAACTGTTGCTGCTCTCTTGTTTCAGTATGTTATGTCCCAAGCTTAGTCCCGTTCTTCCCCAGGGCTGAGGCAACGCGCCTTTATCCCGCTGCAATCAAGAGGATCCCCATGCTAAGAATGACAACAGGAGTGGTTGGTTTTACGTTGGCTCTCACCACCCTCACACCCGCCCAAAATGGCCTGGAAGTTTTTCCCGGCCACAACAGTGATGGCGGCAGCTTTTATATTCGTGGCACCAGCGTAGCCCACGACTTCATGGTGGATTACTCCAGTTTCGAAGGGATCGGAGATGTGACCAACCTGCAGCCGGGCCCCCATCGTTGCGAATTGAATGGTGTTACCTTGCGCTATTTGGATGCGGACCACCACACCCAGAACACCTTCAGTATCGTCCTGCGTAGCAGCACCAACGGAGTGCCTGATGCCTCAGCAGCAGGACTGCTATGGTCCATTGCACAGCCCGCTGCTCTGGCCCTACCCACCGATCCTGTAGGTTTCACACCCTGGATCCATACCGTTACCTTTGGCATTACACCCGCAACCGGGCGAAAACCGCTGCCCCTGCCATGCACTGGTGGCTTTGCCCTGGGCATGGGTTTGCAAGCTGCCCCCAACTGGACCCAACCTTCACCACCCGCTGGCATTGGAGATGGTCTTGGGCCTCTGGCAGCCGACTATACGCCCACCCCTCCTGCAGGAGGTGATTTCCCTCATCCCAGTGCGCCTGACCTTACCTGGACCGTTGTCGGTGGAGTGGCCAACAATGCCCAGAGCCTGGGGTTCACTGGCGGCTTGGTTCTGGGTTACATCCTGCGAACCTACACTCCGGTTTTGCAAGGTGGTGCCTGGCATCCAGCCGGCACTTCCAACCACAGCTCGGACTTTGGCTTTGGGGCGGCCGGCATATTCCCCCACACTCAATTAGATGCCGGCTCCATCCCCCCTCGCGGGGGCGATGGCTATGTCCTTCGGATAACCGACGGTGCTCTGGTCAACGGCGGCCTGGCCCTGGTGGCAGTATCTCTGGACAAGCTCTCTGATCTGGCCATCCAACCCATAGATATTGGCTTCATTGGTCGCTCTTACCTTGGACTTGTGAGCTTGAACATCCTGGTCAATGTACCTCTGGCAGGCACTCCAGCAGTCCCCGCCATGGACACCATCTTTACCCTGGCTCCCCCCGGGATCATCCCCGTCAGCGCTGTTGGTATAGACATAAATTTCCAGGCGGTCACTCATACCGGTGCTGGTGACGAGGCCATGACCAACCTGTTCACGGTCAGTCCTTTCTAGACCAAGCAATTCCGACTAGCTGACTGCTCTCTCTATTTATCCAGGGAGAGCAGTTTCTTTTGTACCTTGCCTACTAAAGGCTTGGCGTGAATGGCCATGGGTTGCTGCACGGCTTGACCCAGGTGTACACCATCGGCAATCATGGTTGTGGACTGGCTGCCGTCGGCATGCACATACCAGTGCAGGTTTCGGTCATCCAGCCTGGTGCTGACGATGGGGCTGTAAGCACCTCCCGGCCATTTCAGGCGCAAGGTATCCTTGACCCCATTCAGGCAAGGCACGCTGCTGCCATCTGGTAAGGTCAAAGACCCTGCCTGCACAACCAGGGCTTTCTCCCTGGCGATGGTTGGCGCGGCCTGCAGGGAAGCTGATTCCACTGGAGCGATAGGCTTTGCTTCGGAGGCAGGCTGTAACTGTTGAGTATCGAGAGCCGACTTGCCGGGTGCCAAGATCTTGGTTGGCGACCAAAGCAAAACGCTGCCTGCAAGGACAGTTACAAAGCCCAATGATACCAAGAATGGTTTGATCGTTGGCTGCATGGTGATGACTGAGAGTGGGGTGAGGATTGCCAAACCACATCTCGCAAGAGAGAGGTGAGAGACGCGGAATAGCAAAGAAGCCTACCACGGAATTTTCGCTGCGTAGCTAAGACGCCTGCGCCCCTTAGCACCGACCAATCCCGGGATAATCTCTCCGGACAGCCTGTGCAAAGCCGGCAACAAGCATTTTCTGGGCCATACTTCTGCAACCTCTCCCCAATTTTCAAGGGACCCAACCATGTCAAGAACCCTGATCCTCGCCCTCTTTTGTCTCAGCTCTCTCAGCGCCCAATCCCCAGTGCCACAAGGTCTGGAAATCACCCCCGGACGACTTGGTGACGGATTGACGGACGCAGTCTTGTGGTCCACTACCAGCACCCACGAAGGCCTGGTCTACTACCCCAGTGAGCACTTTCAAGGCATTGGCGATGTCACTGGTACCGGCGGCAACCTGGCTCCCTGCGAAATCAATGGTGTCTATATGCTGTTGCATGACGTGAATGACAGCACCTCAGATCAATTCCAGATCATTTGTCGCGATCACGACCTCATCAACAATCAACCCAACATTGCGACCTTCCGATGGGCTTACAATGTCACCGGCCCCACAGTGCCTGCAGGAACCACGCCGGGAGAAAGCCTCTGGGGCTTCACCGTCAGCCTCCCTGCAACTGACATTCCCTGCACCGGCGGTTTCTACTACGGCATGCGCATTGTCCCCAATGCCAACTGGATGAACCAAGGTCCACCCAATGGCAATGGCGATGGCCTGTCTTTCATTGGTTCGTTCTACGACCCCATTGGCGCTTCCTACCAAAGTGGGGATCACCCCCACCCAGGCGCTCCCAATTTGACCTGGGTGCAGCTGGATCTCATCACCACCAATGTTTTGGGCAACAGCATGACCCTGTTCTACAACTTGCTCAGCGATGCCCCATCCCTGCAGATCGGCGCCATCCACCCCACCGGCACCTCCCACCACAGCAGCGATATCGGCTTTGGCGTAGCTGGCCTCTATCCAGTGGCCATTGGCTCGGCACTGCGGCAAGCGGACGGCCTGGCGGTTCGCATCACCGACAACCCTGCAGCAACCGCCGGCGGCTTCATGGCTCTCTACCTGGCCGTGGACACCCTGGCTGATCTGGCCATAGATCCATTGCCCCTCGACGGCCTGAGCGGCCGGGTCTATCTAGGGCTCACCACCCTGCCAAGCCCCATCTACACCGGTTTCATTGGTGGCAGTGGCGACCCCGACACCATCATCCCATTGGTGGCTCCAGGATCGCTACCAGCGGATGTTACCACGCTGGGATTGAATGGCTACCTGCAGGCGTACACCGTTACCAACGGCTTGGCGCACCTCACCAATATGGTGGGCATCAAATTCCTGCCATAGCCCTGATCTAATCCTGATCTAGGATCTCGTGCAGGGCCCCCGCCCAGCGGTACTGGCCAATCTCCAGACGCAAAGCATTCAAGACGTCATCATCGTAATTGATGATGGCGAAGTCACCGGAGCCTTGCACGGTTACGTTGCCCTTGGCGACGACGGCACCGTTGATCACTGAGGTTGCCCGCAGGGTGAAGTTGCCATCAATGTAAAGCATGCCGTTGAAGTTGGAGTTGTTGCCAGAGATCACACTCACATTGCCTTTGATGTAGACAATGGCCGTACCATTCAAGGAACGGGCAGCATCGAAGGTGATGCTGGCCACTTCACAAAAGACAATGGCATTGTCAGGGACCGGATCGGGAAAGTCATTAGCGTTGGTGATGACCAGGTCTGCCATGGAGCGCAACTCTGCTTCGGTGACACCAAAAACTGCCTCCACACTGTCATCGTAGTCGGCCGGATCTACAGGTGAAGTGGATGGTGTACCCGTTACTCGATTCTGGTTGGCCGGACCGGTGGTAGGGCCTGAACCCGGACCATCGGGATAGAAGATGCCTGCGGCGGCTCCACCGGTGATTCGACCATTGGTGTTGATGTGCGCGTCGTTACCACTGGACACTGACAAAGCTGCCTGCCCCGGCGGTTGCAGGGTCAGGCGTTTGATTTCTGCTTCCAAGGGCATGCTGCCCAGGATGCGGTTGGGCTGTTGGTCAAAGGCCACGTTGCTGTCGCGCACCTTGAAAACATAGCCAATGGAGCGGAGCCGCCAGGCGGAGCCTGGATTGGCGAAGCCGCGCTCCGCAGACAGGTCGTCGACCTGATACTGTTGCCGCCATGCCAGGCGCTGCGGGTCCGGGTCGGCGTTGTCTTCCTTCCAGACTTCATAGCGCCCCCAGATGTCGCCGGCAATCTGGAACTCCCGCACCAGACCAATGGTGGGGTCGTCCGTATCCAGGATGTTGGGCGTGCTCACCGTATCCCGGACTGGACTGAACACTGAAACTGGTTGGGTGGTCTGCCGACGGAACCAGCTGAGTCCTTCGGTGATGCCGGAGCGGGCAAACTGGGCTGCCTGCGCCTCCACCCGGAACTTGACTTCGGAACGGTCGCGGGAAGCCTTCATCAGCAGGGTGCCGCTGGTAACCAGGCCCATGACAATGATGATGAAAAACAAGCTGAGGATGATGGCCACCCCACTCTCGGAGTTCCCCTGTTGCCATTCTTGCCGAAGATGAATTGATTGCCGCATATGAAGCCCCTCCCGATGGATCGAACGATCCTCTATCGGCCAAGGCCAGGGCCGGACTGCTGTCAATCCGGATCCCACTGTCCAGCAATGAAACAGTTGTTGGAGCACAACCCTTGGCAAGGGTTCTTCCGGCTCTAGCGCAACTCAGTGAACTGCGGAGCCAGCGCCCAGATGCGCTTGCTATTGGGTTGCTGTATGGCCTGCAAGAGGATCTGCAGGCTGGGATTCAAGCCAAAGGCCTGCCGCTGCAGGGCTGGCAATGGCAGGTCGGCAACCAGGGCCTTGGCCTCCATCATCTGCTGCATGAGCATGGCAAAGGGGTCCAAGGGCTTGGGTCGGTGACTGACGGCATAACCCTCTGCCAGCCCCGCTTGTGTGGCCACCAGTCCCAATGCATCCTGCAGACCTCCCAGGTGGTCCACCAGTTTATTCTCCAGTGCCTGGCGGCCAGACCAGACCCTGCCGCCAGCTAGCTGCAAGAGATCTTCCTTGGCCATCTTGCGGGAAGCACAGACGTGGTCGGTGAAGCGCTGGTAGACTTCATTCACCATGTTCTGCATGACAGCCTGCTGCTCTTCCGACCAGGGCTGTTCCAAGGAGGTGAAGGTGGCTCCTGCATCCAAGGCAACGATCTCTTCTCGCAGCCCAAGCCGCCGCATCAAAGCTCCCAGGTTCGGCTTCATGCCAAACACGCCAATGGAACCAGTGATCGTAGCCTCTTCCGCAAATATAGGGCGACCCAGGCAAGTGACGTAGTAGCCGCCGGAAGCAGCGGTGGCCCCCATGGAGAAAGCCACAGGCTTGGCCTTGCTCAGATCTTTCAAGGCCAGAAGAATGGCTTCGCTGGCGGTGGCGGAGCCACCGGGGGAATTCACTCGCACCACCACGCCCTTCACCTTGGCGTTGTTGGTCAACTCCTGAATCAGCTTCACCGTCGGGCCAGAAACAATGCTGTTTGCACTGGCAGTATTGCCATCCATGAGAGTGCCGGAGAGATGCAGGACCACCAGACCTTCGGGGATCTTGTCCAACTTGGACTTGGGATTGAATATGCTCAACAAGGTGAAGAGGGAGACTTCCTGGCGTGCATTGCGCTTTTTCAACAGGTTGTCAAATTGCAGATCCCCCTGCTCCTTGACCTTGGCCAGGGCTGCCTTGGCACCCTGCCAGGAAACAATGTCGTCGATCAGGCCAGCTTCCTTGGCTTGCTTGGCGGTAAACAAGCGTTGGCTTTGCAATTCACGAACTGCCTTGCTTTCCAGGTTGCGATGTTCAGCAATGCGGCGCACCACATCCGCATTCATCACCTGCAACATGTCTTTGTAATGCTGACGAAGGTGATCACTCATGGCTGAGAGCTGGTAAGGCTCTACCGCACCCTTGAAGTCGCCGCATCGCACCACCTGCATATGCACTCCCAACAAGTCCATGGCATCTTTCATGAACAACAAGGACAGGGCCGGGGATGAGAAATCCACCATGCCCATGTCGGCCATGATGACCCGATCACAGAGGCTGGCCAATTGCAGATGAATGGAGCTGGCGTTTTCCAGATAGGCGTAGCAGGTCTTGCCAGACTTGCGGATCTGCTGAAAACTGCGCTCCAGCTCAGCCACCTGCACCATATTCAGGCTGAAGTTGCCAGACAGATCCAGCAACACATCTCCCTTGTCCTGGGTACTCGCCAGATCCTGCAACTGCTCCACCAGGGTGTAGAAGGACTTGGGCTTGCTGGGCACACCTTCCAATAACAGGCTGGTAAAGTCCGCCGCATCCTGCGGTAAGTCTGCATAGCTGCCGGCAAGGCGGGCCAATCTTGGATTGACCTTGGCTTCAACTTGGCCTTTGTCTGTAGGTTCGGCGGGAGCTTTTGTTTCCTGGGCCTGAACAAAGCTGCTGGTGAACAAGATGGCGATGCTGGTCAACGCCCCGATTCCAAGTGCTATTCTTTTCATTTCGCTCATGCTGGCAAACTAGAATACGTCTGCATCGCCGATGCTAAAGCACCAGTGATCCCGGACCCACTGCGGATCCAGCCTTTGCGCACCATAGATCTTGATGCACAGATTGAATGGACTCTCTTCACTGCGGAACCCTTCATTCAATACTGCGGTAAATTGTGCCGAATTCGGCGGTAACCACAGCTCAACCCGCTGCTGATTCTGGCTACGGGCGTGACTGCATGCATGGGTCAACAAAACAGCCAAAGTCTCCGTATCTGCAGCGGGCACCAGGAATTCACTCAAGGCCAGAATTGGTGGTCCGGTCCAATTCTCTCGACAAATGTACATGCCCTGTATTTTGCCATCCTTGACCAGGGCAAAGGCGCGATACTGGCCCAATGGACAACGCAGGTAGCGCCAGTTCAAGTAACTGGCATCCCGGATGATTCCCATGCTGAACTCGGGGGCCAATCTCTGCCAGAGTTGTTCCACCCGTTCATCCATACTGAAGATCTCTTCCATCTGCTCCAGGCCAGGGCATGGCGGCGGTAGCTCAGCCGGCAATGATTCCGCCGGCGATTCAAACAGGTTTCGACCCAGGGTCAGCAAGGGTGCATGGATGGGCTGGTAACCCAACTTGCGCACACCCAAACGGAAGGCCTTCTTGTTGGGAAAGCCAAAGCCATAAGCGTTGACCGCGGGTTGCCCGTAACACTGGAAAAAGAACTCAGAGGTGCGCAGGAACAAGCCCTTATTCTGCAGCCCACGGCGGTAATCCTGGTGCACCATGGAATCCACGCCCTGGCCACAGCGACTGGTTTCGCCCTGGATGATGACCTTGTAGGGGATGCAGGCGTAATGCGCGACAATGCGACCGCTGGGCTCCTGGGCTACCACTACCTCCTTGCCAGCGGGGTTTTCTGCGTATTCCCAACGCCAGGCAGCCATCGAACGTGGTTCGTACGCCGGATCATCCTCGGCAAACACCGCGTTGAGAAGTTCCAAAATACCTTGCTCGTCTCCCTCGCGGTAGGGGCGTATGATCAGGTCCTCAGTGTTCACCGTCGATGTTCTACCATTGGCCAGTGGTTCTGACCATTGGACAATGGTTCTTGCAGCCCTTTTCTAGACCCTCATGACCGCCAAGTACGTACTCCCCCAACCCGTTCGCTGGAAGGACATCGACAGCTTTGGCATTTTGAACAACGCTGTCCACCTCAGCCTGATCGAGCAAGCTCGTTATGGCTACTTCCTGGAGTTGGGCCTGCTGCGGGACGATAATTTCCCCTTTGTGCTGGGGGAAAGCAAAGTCCGCTATCTGCAACCGGGGCTCGCTGGCATGGTCTTGGATGTCAGCGCCCAGGTGACACGTCTGGGAACCAAGAGCCTGGAGATGGACTATGAGTTGCGTCACGGTCATGACCTGCTGGCCACCGCCCAGGCCACCTTGATCTGGGTGGATGAGGACCTTCGCAGCTGCCCGATTCCCGACGAGGCGCGAGTAAAAATGGCCACCTTTGAGGGGATTGCTGCTTCATGAGTCCCAGTCACAAGACCTTGGATTTGGGGCTGGATCCTCATCCTCGCCTTTGCCCATTAGGACAACACCCAGTGGGACAACACCCAGTGGGACAACACCCAGTGGGACAACACCCAGTGGGACAACACCCAGTGGGACAACACCCAGTGGGACAACACCCAGTGGGACAACACCCAGTGGGACAACACCCAGTGGGACAACACCCAGTGGGACAACACCCAGTGGGACAACAAGGGACCAGCAGCTCAGAGCTGGAACTGCAGTTGGCCAAGAGCATGGCTTTACCTGCGGCACACAGCGCCATTTTTGCGGATGCCGATGCAGCCCTGCAGGCGGTGTTGGATTACCTGCAGCACCCCATGTTACTCAGCGCAGATCCCGACCCGGAAGAATGGTCCACCGGCTTGCAGGCACATGGCAGCAACAACGCCGCATTGTTGCTGGAAGAATGCCCAGCCTTTTCGGTTGAGCAACAACAGCGATTGGTTGGCTTGGCCGGTGACCATGGCATACCGGTGATCCGCCTGCTGGGCCGCCAGGCTCTCCGCGTGGATCCACGACAATTGAGCGGCGACTTTCTCTGCCTGGATGGGAGCCTTGCTGCAGGCCTGCCTTTTGGCGCCGTAATCAGCCATGCAGCCTTGGCAGCCGACGCGCCTGACCCTTCATCTCCCAGCTATGCCTCACCCAGTCGAGAGGCCATAGAGGCCGTCGCCTTCAATCTGAATCTTGTACAGGGCATGGATTTGCCCGGCAAACTGGCGGCGCAGGGAGAAATCCTTCGGCAAGCTTTCAAATCAGCCTGTGTCCAGCATGACATTCAAGGCGACCTGGTCGGACATGCAGCCGCTGGTCGCTGGTGCTTTCGAGGACAGGAAAACGCCGATGGCCCACGCATCATGCAAGCCTGGTTGGATGAATTGCGGACGGTTGGCATTCAGGGTTCTGAATGCATGGTGATCCCCACATTGTTGACCACAGAGGAACTGCAGCAGGCACAAGAGGGCATTCGCTACACTGTGGGACGCCTGCGCACTCTGCTCATCGAGCTGAACTCCTACATCAGCGGCGGTCTGCGCTACCCCTTTGCCGATGCCGGCAAGCAATTCCAACCGCGAGGCCTGGCCATCTACCGCTTTCCGGCTCGCGGTCTGGTGAAAGTTGAAGCAGTGGACGACGCCATTAACATTCGCTTCGCCGCTCACGATCTGGGTGAAGTGACATCATCCGGATTTTATGTTCCCACCTTGGTCAGCGGCGACTTCACTGTGAGCATTGCCTACCGCCTGCTGGATTGGCAACCTCATACAGTGGAGCCAGCTTGCCTGGCTCTGTTTGCCCAGAACCTACCTTCCACCAATCGCTACTACGCCCAGCGCATGTCCACCCTGAATGGACCGCAGCAATGCCTGGGCAGTTATTGCGGGGAGTTGTCGGCCCGGCAAGAAGTCCAGGGCGACAGTGGCCACTTCCGCATTACCCGCCAAGACAAGCAACTGTGTTGCTGGCATCGCAGCAATGACCAGGAAAACTGGCAAGTCCTGGGGGATCCTGTCACTGATTCAGGAGAGGACATGATCTTGGGCGCCAAGATCTGGTCCAAGCTGCGTTGCGAAGGATTGCACGCCACCTTGACTGATTTGCAGATCCAAGGACAGGTGGCCACTGAACAAATCCCACCAGTTCCCATCAAAGAAGACCCTAGCCCGGCCTGACCCATGGATAACATCTTCTCCCGCTTCGCGCTCATGCTGAGCGCATGCCTTTCTTTTCTGGGGCTACAGATCCAACTGACTGCGCAACAGCCTTCTGACTTGCGCAGCAAAGGTTCTCTCCTAGAAGCTCTGGAACCCGCCACCGAAGAGGATTTAAACCAAAGACTCAGCCCCGTGGTAAAGGCTGTGCAACGCACTCAGGATTCCGTGGTCAACGTGGACATCCTGGGACAGGCAGCGGCGGCCTCGGGCAAGCCAAAATCTCGCACTGAGAGTCAGGGTTCCGGTGTAATTCTGGATGAAAAGGGCTTGGTTATTACCAATTGGCATGTGGTCGCCAAGGTCAATTCAGCCTCCGATCGCAGTGTTCGCATCAGGATGCGGGACGGCAAAAACTACACCGCCACCCTGTTGAGTTCATCGCCCGAGTATGACCTTGCCCTGTTGCAGATGCAGCTGGGCGAAGACAAGGTGACGCCGATTATCCTTGGGGATTCGGATTCTCTCATGGTGGGAGAAACCACCATCGCCATCGGCAATCCCCAGGGCCACGCACATACCGTAACGGTTGGCGTCTTGTCCGCCGAAGATCGCAGCATCACCGTGCGGGCGCCGGATGGGAAACTGCGGGAGTACAACGGCTTGCTGCAAACTGATGCCGCCATCAATCAGGGCAACAGTGGTGGTGCCTTGCTGGATATCACCGGCAAGCTCATCGGTATCAACAACGCCATGGCGGTAGGCGTAGAGAACATCGGCTTTGCCATTCCGGTCAACACAATGCGCCGGGTCTTCCACGAAGTTCTGCTTTCATCGGAATTCCTCACCAGCCTGTTCCTTGGCATGCGAGTGCAGGATGTGGACGGCCACCCCATCATTACCAAGGTCCTGCCGCATGGCCCGGCGGCACAGGCAGGTGTGCAACCCGGCGACCGACTGCTCAAGGTGCGCCAGAAAAAAATGGTGAACGCTCTCAGCTACGCCCGTTCCATTCTAGACGCGCAGCCAGAGCAACAATTACCACTGCTATTGCAACGATCCGGCAAACAGGTGGCTCTGCAACTGAAACCCATGACCAGCACATCCTGGGCCTTGGTGCGACAGGTGGGTGCGGAGTTCGCTGAGGTTGCCTTTGCCGACAACCCAGATCTGGTGAAGACCGCCACCATGGAATTGGCCAGGCAACTGGGCAAGAGGGTGCGTAGCCATCTTCCAGCCATCTTGCAGATTAGTCAGGTGCATCCGAATTCCCCCGCTGCCAAGCTTGGTCTGGCCAAGGGCGATGTGTTGCTGGGTATTCAGGTCACCGTCCGAGAATGGCTGGGAGAAAGGGTCACCCTGCGCTTTTACCAAAATCGCAATCAACTAAAGGACGCCTTGGACAATCTCTCCAGGCAACGCAACCCCAGCTACCCGGTGTTGATCCTGCGGGACGGCAAGGTGTTGGAAGGCCCCCTGGGCATCCGCAGGCCATAGTAGCGAGGTTAACGGAGCACCCAATCACAGCGAGCAGCCATGGAGAACTGGGTTGGCAGGTCTGCATGTTGCAGATCAGGAACATGTCTGAGAGCCGACTTGACTTGCGAACGAGGCAGGAGCTGTTGCAGATCCTTATTGGCCAAACCATCCAACAGCAAGAATCCTTCAGCAGTATTGCCAACCCGAAAATGCCTGCCCTGCCCACCAGGTTGAAGCCAGGCACTAATGGGAAGACCCGGCTTGCCCTGACGGATACTGCGGGCCAAACGATCTTGGCAATCAACAAGCATAGCCTTTCGACCTTTGTCCGGTCGCCGCCGCAAAGAAGCCCGGAGTGCAGGCAACAAGATGCCGCCAGTGATCCAGGCCCGCTCCTTATAGACCCTCCCTGTTTGACTGATCTCCCCCTCGCCAAAGCGGAAGCAGGCCAACTTGGGATCCCAGCGTCGCCACAGGTCCTCCGCCAGGTTATCCGCCGCCACTTCCGCTTCCGGGTCTTCCACAAAACGCAACCAGCATTCCAGTTCAAGCAAGGGCCAGGCCCAGTCCCGCGCCCGTTCTTGCTGCATGCTCTGTGCTCCCTCTGCTGACTGTGTTCTTATGGATCGTGGATGACGAGCCAGCCCCTCTGCCACCATGCGTACCACATCCGGCAATTGCGGGTCTGCCGTCAGGCATGCCATGAGCAACATGCCCGATAGCCAGGTGTGACCCGGGTCTGGTCGCCCACTGCGATGATCCTGACTGTGGGTGAAGGCCAATCCGGTGCGCAGGTCCAGGTCATGGTCGGCGATGTGCAAGGCGCCGGCATGTGCTTTCAGCAACAATTCTGGATCCTGCTGAGCCAGGCCCAGACGCGCCAGGGCCAGGGTAGTGTCAAATTCCAAGTTGGTGATCACCTCCCCGGAGCGAAGGTAATCCCCCTGGCCTCGTAATCCGGGCAGGCACTTCAGGGCCAGTGCTGCGTCATGCAGCTGTTGGCGGATTTTGCCCGCAAGCTTGCCGCTGCCTGGCAAAATGCCAGCCTGGCGCCACCAGCGTGGATGGATCTGCACGCCGACAAAACGCGATTGAAAATTGGTGGAAGCCGTGGTGTAGCTCTCACCGGGGGCAAAGACCTCGCCATTGGCATGTGTGTATCTTTGTTCATAGGAATGCCGTTCCTGCCAATCCTCCTCACCACTGTGCCACAGCCAACGCCAGCGCTTCTTGGCAACGCCTTCTTCCTGCCAGCTGCGCTGCAAGCATCGCAGCAATGGACCATCGCTTTCACTTACTGCACCGGCACCACCTACCTTGATTCGCGCCTTGCGCAACACACCAGTGACGGCGATTTCCACCCACAAACGATCGGTAACCGGATCCGGTCGCTGCTGCAGGGGTCGCCACTGCATCTTGGCACCATCGTTTGACTGCAGATGCAAACCCTTGAGCAAATGCTTGCTGGCCACAGGAAAGCCGAAGCGTTTGGGGCTGGCATCACTGACGGCAAAGACCAACACGGTCTGCGCCACGAACAAGGCAAGACATGTCATGCTGCGGCTGTGCCACTATTGCCTTAGTCGTTACCCTAGCCTGGACTATTCATGAATAGGTAAACCGCGGACTGTGGATCATTCGTACTAAGTGGTAACTACACGCTACTTGGAACAAACGACACCACAATCCGCATGGCCAAGCCTACTCAACAGTCTGTTATTCTTCCAGACATCGCCAAGAAGTCCGTCGTCCCCATCTTTGACGCAGAAGGACAAAGCTCCGATGGCGGTGCAATCCTGCTTGGCCAGCTCGATCAGCAACTCGGCCTGACCAGCGGACTTGCAGCTCAATTTTGCGATCGACGCAATCCGGGCCGCACAACACACGACTTTTTGACGATTCTCCGGCAACGTGTGTTTTCCATCGCCATGGGCTACAGCGATGGCAACGACGCAGCCAAAATGGCAAATGACCCGATCCTGAAAATGATCAGCGGCATGGATGCACTTGGCGAAGATCAGCTGGCATCGCAACCGACGTTATCCCGGTTTGAAAACATGCCCACGGCAAAAGAGGCTGTACAAGCCACACGTTGGCTGGAGAAGAAAGCTATTGGTCTGCTCAAGAAGCGTCATCGGCGACCAAAGCGCATCACCATCGACTTTGATTCCACTGACGATCCCACCCATGGTCAGCAAGCATTCAGCTTTTTCAATGGCTACTACGACACCTGGTGTTTCCATCCTCTCCTTGGCTTTTTGTCAGTGGATGGTCATCCAGATCAATTTCTCTTCTCCGCTCGGCTTCGACCAGGGAACTCAACGGCAAACCGAGGATGCATTCCATTGTTGCAGCGGACGGTCGCCGAGCTCAGGTACCGATTCCCGAAAGCAAAGATTCGTGTACGGTTAGATGGCGGCTTTGCAAACCCAAGGATCATCGCTGCGCTTGAAGATCTAAAAGTCGAGTATGTGGTCGCAATGGCCAGCAACAGCGTCCTCAAAGCGAAAGCCAAGGATTGGATGACCATGGCCCAGACGCTCTCTGCTCGCCAAAACGAATCCATCCAACTCTTTGGAGAGGCTGCTTACCGTGCAAAGTCATGGAATCGCGAGCGGAGGGTCATCCTCAAAGCTGAGGTGCTGCAGTATGAAGGAAGAAGTGCAAAGTCGAATCCTCGATTTGTGATCACCAATCTTCGGCACACACCGGAAAACGTGTACAAGATCTATCGTGGTCGAGGTGATTCCGAGAACCGCATCAAAGAACTACTGCATGATCTCGACATTGATCGCACAAGCTGCTCAAGCTACATCGCCAATCAATTCCGAGTATTGATGACGGCTACGGCGTATCTGCTCTACCAGGAGCTGCGCTGGCGCCTTCGTCGGACTGATGCAGGCCGCACCCAGGTAGGGCGATTTCGGGAAATGTTGATCAAGGTCGCAGCTCGCGTACAAGAATCAGTGCGTCGGGTAGTGGTCCATCTGCCGAAATGTTATCCATGGGTAGAATTGTGGGAGCGTGCAGCATGTGCTGTCAGTGCTCGCGGTAGACCAAAGACGGCGTAGCGCCGAATGGAATCCAACTGCATCGCATCTACTGCGCCACGGGACTGTACGGAGGTGGCCATTCCGGCGATATTTCAGGCCCATGGACCTTTGCCAACGCTCACTTCAGAGTGTCGAAAGCAAATCCCCTTGATTCTTCACCATGCCGGCCAGCAAGGACCAAAAAATCGCGATCAACAGCACACTCGTGAATAGTCCGGGCTAGAGGCGCGGGCTAATCCTGCCAAAGACTCTGGAATTCTCGGCCACCATGTTCTAGCCAGCGCAAGAAGCTGTCGTGATAGGGGGCTTTGAGTTCGGCCTGCATCTGCGACCTAGGCAGCCAGCGTAAATCCAAAACCTCCGAACTGGCTACCGCCTCCCCATGCCATTGTGGCACCGCGTAGAAGAAGGAGCGCCAGGCAAAGCTTCGCCGTCCCTGCTGCAAGCGCTGGCCTTCCTGATAGAACAAGAACTCAGGAGTACTGGCGCAATGCAACTGAGTTTCTTCCTGCAACTCCCGTCGCAATGCCTCAGCCAGGGTCTCGCCCTGCTCTACCCGCCCACCGGGCAGGTCCCAGGTCAGGGTTTCCACACCAGCAATCTGCCGTTGATTCTGCACCATGAGTATCCCTTGGGCAGTCTCCAACACGGCAAAGGCGCCGAGGAAGTCAGGCTGTAGCTGCGTCATAGGAGGTACTCTTCTCGGCCAAAACCGAGGCATAGGCGGTAGCCATGGCCTTGGCGATGGGGACAGCTTGAAAACGATGCAGACCCAAGCGGGATTGTTGAATGCATTGCTGACGCAATCCTTCATCGCCAAGCAAGCGTCGCGCCCCAGCAACCAGACCTGGAACACCTTGCGCTTCGTCCACCAAGATGCCCTGCCCCCATTCTTCCAGGACATCCCGTAACCCCGGCACGGCAAAGCCCAAGACAGGTACACCGGCAGCAAAAGCTTCCAATGCCACCACCGGACACCCCTCCCGTTTGCTGGGCAAGACCAGGAGATCCATGGCCGGCAAGTAGTCCTGCAAGTTTGGCGGAGCTCCACAATGGCGCAGACGGTCACTGGTCACAGGCTGCAAAGGGCCAGAACCAAACATCAGCCCCAAGGTCTCCGGCATGGCCTGCACCATATCCTGAAACATTTTAGGCCTCTTGATGGCAACCATGCGTCCAGCAAAACCCAAGACTGTTTGCTCATCGTCCAAGCCCAGGCGTTGACGGGCAGCACTACGAGAAGAACGTTGGAAGGGCTCCAGGTTCAGGGCCGATGGCAGCACTTGGATTCGCCCTTCGCCCACTCCAAGTTGATGCAATTCCTGCTGGCAGGATGGGCTGACGGCAAACAGGCATTGGGTCTGCCGCGCCAGGCGCGCCTCCAGATGGCGCAGCAAGCTGGCAAATGGCCGGGCATAGTAGTCCCGCAGGACATGTCCATGATAGGTGTGCGCCTGCAACAGAGCCGGTTCGTTGGCAGCGGCTCGGCGACCACAGAGGCCTGCCTTGAAGGTGTGGGTATGCAGCACCTGGGCGTTAAACTTGCGCAAGAAGCCGCGCAGTTCAGCCACCGCGCGCAGATCCTGCCAAGGCCTGCTGGCGCGTCCCAGAAATTGACTACGCAGCACTCCCTGGCTGTCGGGATTCAATTCATGAGCTTGGATTTCCGGCAATTGCAGATCCAGTTCAGTTTCTGTTCCTGCACAATCCCCTACCACCAGCACGGTCTGCAGCCCTGCCTGGGCATCGGCGCGGCAGATTTCTCGCATTTGCCGCGCAGGCCCGCCAAGATTGGCTCGAGTCAGGATTCTAAGGACGCGAGTCATACTAATTCAATTGCCGCAGATACAGTTCCAAAGCTGATACCAGATAGAGGGGATGACCCAGTTGCCAACGCCCACTGCGATGAGCATCAAGCATGTCAGCAATGCCACTGGCTCGCCATAGGCTTCGTTGCAGTGTTTGCTGATCGCGCAAGATATCCGCCAGGTAATCATCCTCCCGCAACCATCGGTCCAGCGGAATGCCAAAACCACGCTTGCGCTGTCGCAAGACAGCTGACGGCAGATCTGAGGCAAAACTTGCACGCAAATGCCGTTTGCCCAGGATCTTCCTGGGGTCTTGCTGCTGCGCCTCCGCACTTTGCAGCACCAGAGGGTCCAGGTAGGGGCAGCGTCCCTCGACGCCGGCAGCCAAGAGGGCCACATCCAGTTTGGGCAACAGATCCTGACGCAGGTAGTGTCGACGATCCAATTGCCGTGCCCGTTGCAGACTGCTGCTACCAGTCATTACTGGCAATTCGGTTTCGGCAGGAAGTTCCGCCAACACATGCCGTAGGAAATCCGGCGGCGACACCGTCAGCAAGGAAGCGTATGGATCCGCAGCTTTCAAGGCGCGCCAAAATCGTTGCCGCCGCCCCATGCCAAGATCTCCCATGCGCTTGTTGGAAGGTAACCAGCCCAGGCCACGACGGGGCAAGAGCCCCACGGCCCGGTGCCGATCATAGCCCAGCCAAAGCTCATCCGCGCCTTCTCCGGACAATAAAACCTTGTTGCCATCCTTGGCAACTTGCTGCGCCAGACGATGCACGGCCAAGATTGAAGGGTCTCCCAAGGGCAAACCCCATGCAGCCGTAAGACCCGGAAGAGCCTGCAGGATTTCCGGACCCGCATCCACTGGTCGCAGCGCCATGCCCGTATGCGTCGCCACTGCCAGTGCCAATTGCCGTTCGCTTTGATCCTGGCCATGGGCACAGAATTGATAAGCCGGAAGTTTTCGGCCGGCATGGGCCAGGGCTGCAGCCAGAACCGAACTGTCCAGGCCTCCGGAAAGACAAAGTGCCACCGGCACATCAGCAGTGGCACAGCGCTGGGTGGCTTCAATGACTCGATCCTTCAGCTGCATGGGCTTCTGATCTGCTGTCTGCTGGCCTAACAGTGGCGCTGTACCTGGTATGAACCTGGGTTTCTTGCCGGCAGCAAACTCCATAATGCTACCCAGACCAAAGCTGCCCAGATCATTGCTGCCCAGATCATCTCCGCTCAGATCATCGCCACCCAAATCAGCCATGAAGTCGTATTCACCTGCGCTTAGCTCAGCTCCCTGGTGGAAGCCATGGCGCAGGAACTGCCCCATGGCGTTCGGCGACAACCCCACATTCAGGCCCAGACAGCGCAAACTGGACACACAAGAAGCAAAGGCCAGCAACTGCCCGCGCCGGTGAACGACAAACAGTGGCTTCTCTCCCTCAGGATCTCGAGCCAGCCAGACCAGATCTTGTTCCGGGTCAACTACCGCCAATGCATAGTGGCCGGAAGTGCTAGTCAGGGCTTCGATCCCCTGAGTCTGCATGCGCAGCAGGGCCAATTCTGCATCGTTGCGAGTTCTGGCCTGACTTCCGTAGCGTTGCCATTCCGCCGACGCATTGGTGGCAGTGCCGTTGAACAATATCAATTTCTTGCCATCTGCCGAGGCCAAGGGCTGACCCTGAGTGGGATCGGTGATGCTCAGGCGAGCAACGCCCAGATACCAGTCACCACGTTCAACCAAGCAGCTGCCATCTACACCCCGCCAGGCCATGGCTCGCATGGCCTGATGCACAGGGGCTGAGTTCTTGATCCAGGATTTACGCACACCCAGGATGCCACACATGCCCCCATCCTACGACTTCTTACAGCTTGGCCAAGTCAGGAAGACTGGTGTACAGGTAGCCATGCCAGCCCAACAAGGTCAGGTAGCCCAGGAACACCACGCTGAGCCCAATGCGTGAAACCCGGAAGTTCTTGGTGATGGTCAGGAAACCCACACAAAGGCCGATTCCCAGGGATTTCATGGTCAAGAAGGGCCATAGCCCCAAGCTAAGAGAAGCATCCACAATAGGATTCACTTCCCGCCCTCCGTAGGAGAGGAAAAGCACGGTGAAGAAGGCATCCAGGATGTTCAGCATGGCCACCAGGGTGACCACCAGAAACAGTCCAGAACCATAACGATCCACAAACATGCCCTCTTGCTCATGCAGACGGCGCACATCCTGGCGGCGACCGCCGAAGAAGGTATGACGAGAAAACATCGGCGTAGGAGTGCAGCGCCGATCTAGAATTCGGCGTTTGTTTTGGGCGGGGGCTAGGACTGGATTCACCATCATAGAATGTTACCCCGTCGGGAGGGTGAAGGCGGGATCGGCTGCAGATAATGGGAAGCCCCCATGGCATGGAGATTCGGCTAGCGGGTCGTTGCAGCATTCCTTAGGGTCATCGCCGTGTACCCTCAATTGCAGCTCAAAGTGCGGGCCAGCGGACGCCATCCCTGGTTCTATCGCAAGATGGTCAAGAAGCCTCAGGCCTCGCTGAAACCGGGCAGCCCGGTCTGGGTCAAGGATCGGGCCGGGAAGAAGGTAGGCACTGGCTTCTACAACCCGCGCACCGAATTGGCCCTGCGCATGCTGGCCTTCGAAGAAATCGCCGACGTTGAAAGCTGCCTGCTGGCGTATCTGCAAGAAGCCATGCACTTACGGAGCAAGGTGCTTGGCTTGCCCAAAGTCACCAACGCTTATCGGCTAGTGCATTCGGAAGGCGATGGCTTTCCCGGCTTGATCCTGGACCGTCTGGGTGACACGGTGGTGGCGCAGGTGTTTTCCCTCTGCATGATGGAACACATGGAAGCCATTGGTCAGCAATTGCTGCAGAGCATTCCCAACTGCAAGTTGGTGCTGACCGTGGATGCGGAAGCCCGCAAGCGAGAAGGTATTCCCCCCGTCCCGCCTCCCCAAGCTCAGAGAGTTGAAGTCAAGGAACACGGCATTCGCTTTGGGGTGCATCCAGGCAGTGATCACAAGACCGGATTCTTCGCCGACCAGCGGGACAACCGCCAACTGGTACGTCAATATGCCAAAGGCCGACGGGTCCTGGATCTATGCTGCAACAGCGGTGGCTTTGCCATGGCTGCTCACCTGGGTGGAGCTCTCTCTGTGCAGGCAGTGGACCTGGACGAAGTCATGGTGCAGCGCACCATGGCCAACGCCAACCTCAACGGCATCAAGCTGCAAGCCCGACACGGCGACGCCTTCGACGAGCTGCGCCAAGCCAAGGCAGGCAGCTCCGACCTGGTGATCTTGGATCCCCCCAAATGGGCACGTGGTCGCGACCAGGTGGATGCTGGCTTGGAGCGCTACTATGACCTGAATCGCCTGGCCATGGAGAAGTTGCAGGCGGGAGGCCTGCTCATGACCTGCTCCTGCTCCGGTGCTGTCACCGAATCCCGCTTCTTGCAAACCCTGGCCAAGGCCGCAGCCGCAGCCGGCAAACAAGTGCGCATCCTGCATATCGGCGGGGCCGGGCCGGACCACCCCGTGGCCCTGGAATGTCCGGAAACCCGCTATCTGAAGTCCGTGCTGCTGTCAGTTCGCTAGCTCCATCATGTAGGATAAGCTTGGAGTTCACCATGCTTAGACACCTTGCCCCCCACTTCATAGTTACTGTTCTCCTGGCCATCGCCCCCCTACCGGCCCAGGGCTTCGTCCGCCTCTGGCAAGCCGACAACCTGACACGGCTGAGCAACCCTCGCTACCGCCATGCCGCTGCAGCACACCAAAGCAAGGTGGTAGCCATCGGCGGTCAGGATGAGAACGGCACCTTGCTTGCGGCGGTGGAGAGTTATGACCCCATCCAAAACCAATGGAGCAACCTGACAAGCCTGCCCTTGGCCCTGGCTGGTTGCCGGGCGGCGGATCTCGGCGGCCGTCTGCTGGTCATGGGCGGTGAATCTCCCTTGGGCACATCCCTCAACAACAGTTACGAACTGGTGGCTGGGGTGTGGCAGAACCTGCCGCCCATGAACTCCCAGCGGGCTGACTTTGCCTCCTGTGTTTTCAACCAGCAAGTCTATGTCTTTGGTGGTCAGGCTGGCGTTTACCTCAGCAGTGCAGAACGCTACAACAGCCTGGGCAACAATTGGCTGCCCATCAGCCCCATGCCCGCAGCTCGCCATCAACATCAGGCCATGGTGGTACAAAACCGCATCTTCATTGTTGGCGGTAATCAGCGCTCCACCTGGGAATACCTGCCCGCTTCCAACACTTGGACCGTCCATGCCAGTCCCACTGCGGATCAGATCTTCTCCCATGTAGGAGGCACGACTTTTGGCAACACGGTGATGGGTGGCGAAGACAGTGGCGGCTCTGCGCAATCCGGTGGCCGGACCTGTGAAGCCCTGGACCTGAGTTCCGGTAGCCCCCGCTTCGTAGCCTGCACACCCCCGCTGAATTTCCCCTCTCCCATCAAGTAGCGGTCAGCCTGGGCAGTGACAACTACCTCTGTGGTGGTCGACACCCCAAGGGTGGCGGCCTGGCCACCGACCTGCTGCAGAAATCCCAATCCCTGGCCCTCACCACCACCGTGCAAGGGACAGGCGGAGTCTTTCCCGTGCCCACCACCATGGTGCATCCACCATTGCTAGCGGGCAACAAACACCCCCTGCTGATCTTTGCCCATGGCCGGCTGACCAACCCCGCCAACTACACGCAGCTGTTTGATCAGTTGGCCTCCATGGGCTTTGTGGTAGCCGCTCCGCAGTCCGATCCCAACACCTTCTGCCCACTGGGCCATGGCGCCAATGTCTTGGCTCTGGCGCAGAACCTGCATCTAAACCCGACCTACGGCCCCTTCCTGGATGGTCGCCTGGCCATGGTGGGCTATTCCATTGGTGGTGGCGCGGTACTGCATGCCAGCGCGCAGATCCCGACCCAAGCGGTGGTAGGCCTGGCGCCGTACAACGGCTTATTCTTCTGCCAGGGCGAAGTGAATACGGTGCATGCATCCACCAGCAACGTGCAGGCGCCGGTGTTGTTCTTACAGGGACAATCGGACACTTTGTCGGGACAGGGCCCGGTGATGTTCCCGCTCCTGAACAGCAGTCGCCGCATGCATGCCTTTTTGCGCATTCAAAACGCAGACCATGGCAGTCCCGGTTATGCCAACGTGAGTGCTGGCACCAACCGCGCCAACCGGGTGTTGCAGGATCGCACCTTCCGCTATCTGCAGGCCTTCCTCTCGGCAACGGTGTTTGACTCACCCCTGAACCCGGTGCCGGAAGATCTGGCTGCTACCGGTGCTGGATTTGATGTGCTGGTGGGACAACCGGGCCTGGATGATCAGGAACTCAGCCAGCGCACGGTGAATGTCACTGATCCGGACCTCTATCTCCTCAGCGACGGTCCTACGGGACAGGGACTCAGCTTGAGCTTGGGCATGATGGGACAGGCCAACAGTTTCTACCTCTGGGCCATGTCCCTATCGCCCACCGGCAGTTTGAACATCCCAGGTCTGGGTGCCTACCTGCTCGACCCCAGTTTCCACATCACCTTCAACCAGGGCATCCCCAGTGGCCAACTGAACGAATTGTTCTTCCTGGTCACGCCGCCGGTGTTGGGCAACACCATTCATGTGCAGGGGCTGGGCATTGACCATAGTGGCCAGGCCAGGTTCACCACCTGGCGGCGTTCCGTATCCTTCTAGCCCAGCTAACATCCATCGGGCCAGGCCAACTGTTCCAGCCGTAGCTCCAGATTGCGCCTTTGGTCTGCCTTATCCAGGCTGCGCCAATCCCACTCGCCTTGCTGCAAGAACTCTCGCAATGAAGTCTTTGTGCCCTTGAACACCAGCACACCCTTGTGCATGGCCAATCGACGCAAGGTGGTAAAGCCCAGTGGCGAGATCAGGGCATTGGTGGCATGCACGCCATAGTCCAGGATCTCCATATCCTCTCCCGCCCCATTGTTGATGATGGTGCTGCAGGCAGGCTCACCCAGGATTTGCATGACCTGCGCCCGCAGCATGCCCTTGGCCAAGCCCTGGTATGCAGGGCTGGGGATGGTCTGGCAGGCTGTCAGCAACAGCAGCATTAGCCAGGAAATGATCACAGCCAACTTCATGATAACCCTCAGCATATCCACCCTGGCAAAGATGCGTAGGCCTGGGAAGGCCGGATTAGCAGGCAGCGCCTCTTAGAAGGTTGCCTCCAGAAAAACCCCCAGGTTGAAGCCAAAGGCGTCCATGCGATTGTGCGCTGGCCGATAGTTCTTGTTGCTCAGGTTCTCAATGTTGATGCCACAGCGTACTTGATCGTTGAAGCGAAGCCCCATGCGCAGGTCGTAGACCGTGTATCCTGGTAGCGCACCAACCACTCCATTGTTTTCCCGCAAGAAGCCTGAACCTGGGTCCTGGGGGTCACGGAAGTAAGTAGGATCACCGGCTCGATCACTGGGGACCCTGGTATAGGCAGCCACCATGTCGGCAATGAATTCACAGTAGAAACGCTTCGTTTCCGGTTCCTCGTAACCCAGGATCAGCAGGCCGCGAGCGGGATGGGTCCGCCGCAGGGGTTCGTCATCTGACAAGTTCTTGCCGTAGTTCCACATGAAGCCACCACCCAGATAATAACCCTCTGGAACTGCATCCACGAATTGGTGGACATCCATCCGTACATCCCATTCCACACCAAAGACCACAGCATCACTGTTGGCCGCCTTGCGTAGGAATTGTTCACCGGGATCCTGCATCGAGTTTCCATTGGCATCAAAGAAGGATGAACCATTGAAGGTGGTGGGTTCATCGGATTGAAAACCATCGAAGTCGGTGTAGTAACCCACAAGGTTTGATTCTATGGCTGCACTGCGATGGCGCAGGGCCAACTCAAACTGGTCGGCAGTGATGGGATCCTCCAAACCCGATGGGACCCGATAACCTGAGCCCACTTGCACGATGCCAAACATGGGTGGCAGGAAGCGGAAGCCTCGATTCCAGGAAGCACCTGCCCGCCAATCTTCACCAATGCGGTAAACCATGCCCAGCCCCCCTGTCCAGGCCGCCTCTTTCTCACGGTAGCGATCGTCATCGCGAGTGCCCACCCCCGCCGGCACGTAGTCCATGTCTGGGTTGCTTTGGTAGTCAAAGTAGCCATAGCGAACCGCTCCCGTAAGTTTGAGGCATGAGCTGAGCTGCCAATCATCTTGCACGAAAATTCCTCCTTCGTAGACCTGCTGGTTGGGAGCATCTTTGCGACGCAAGCCAGTCATCCCATCCACCACCGAGAATTCTTCGTCGCCTGGACTCTGCCCCTCGTCCCGTCGTAGGCTCAAGCCTGTCACCAACCTATGTTCCTGGCACCATTGCGTTTTACCGATGAGATCTATACTGCTGCTGTACCACCAGGCCCGACCGTGATCGCCATTGCCAAAGTCACGACGATCCTCCTTCCACTGGTAATACAGTTTGGTCTCTAAAGAAGTCTCTTCCCCCTCTTCATACAGGTGGCTGACTGCCAGGCCAGTGCGATCGTTCTCGTTGTTCTGAGTCGGACGATAGAAACGCTTGATGCCCCGGCGTTCGACGCGTTGACCGGAGAACAGGATGCGATGCTTGTCATTCAGCCGATAGTCACCGTTGAAGTCGAAGTTTTGCTCTCGCCCTCGGCTGGGATCCAAGGTGCCTACCCCGGCGCCACCCTGACCATCACCCATGTCCCGCCAAGTACCTCCCAACCGCAGGCGAAGGTCGGGGATGGCAAACTCCTGGTCCAAGCGCAGCATGCCCAGCTTGTTGACGCTGCCGTAAGCTCCTTTGGTTCGACCACCAAGGACAATGCCGGAACTTGGGGCCTCCAACATAGGCTGGCGAGTGATGAAGTTGATGACCCCACCCAGGGCGTTGGAGCCATACTGCACTGATGCCGGTCCGCGCACGACCTCGATCCGCTGCAGGCTCTCGGCTTCAACCTTGCCGTAGAGGTCATCACTGCCATCCCCTCCCTCGCCCCAGAAAGTGCTGAGGTTGTTGCCATCCACCAGGGCCAGGATATTCGCCCCGGCCAGGCCACGCATGACCGGGTCTGAAGTGGTTGCCGTGCGCTTCTCCACCCAAATGCCGATGGACCGGTTCAAACTGTCCAGAACTGAGGCCTGATTGCGCCGGATGAGATCCTCCTGGTTCACCACAATCACCGATCGGGCCAGCTCAAAGGGGTCATCAGCCACCCGACTGGCGGTGATGATCACCGGGGCCATGGTCCAGGGTTGTTGTTGTGCAGGAACCGGTGGCTTCTGCGGCATCATGACCAGGGGAGAGAAGGCGCAGCAGAGGGCGAGGACAGTGCTCATGTGAATGACTGGATGAGGGGCTTGTCCATGACACGCAACAAACGCACCAAAACCCGGCTGGAAACCAGCAAGAACTTTCCAGTCCCCAATGCTGACCCTGCATCCCTACTTATGCGGACTCTGAGTCTTTGCAGCTCTGATATGCCGCGCAGCAAACTGTTCCACTTCGGTAACAAGTCTACAGAGTTGAAACAATAAGGCCTGCCTGAGCCCTTGTACATGGCATGGCACCAAGATTGTCGTAGCTATGTCGTCACCATGAATAATCACGGCACAACTCTTGGCAGCACATCAACAAGTTTCAGCCCATACCTTGGTTGGTCACTGGTTTTGCATGGCTTGGGCCTGTTCGTAGGAATCTCCTTGAGTTGGCAAAGCGGCAGTTCGCGTCACAAGCCATTGCATGTTGAACTCGAATCCTTACGCGATCTACAGAGTTGGGAATCTTCGGAACAAGGAATTTTCGAGGAAGATCCTCTACTGCCAACCACCTTCACCCAAGCATCCTTGCAGGATCTGGAGTTTATCGAGGTTGAGGACGAGCATCTAGCAGAGGAAGAACAAGTGGATGCCATGATCGAACCGCTGCAGGACTCTGATATGCCGCAAGCGAACAAACATGCATGGCTCAAACCAATCATGCCTGGCAAAGCACAGCCGGTAGCCGTGGCCGTCCGCCTGGAAACACCCATTCCCATCCATGAACTGAACAAACCACCAACCTACCCCAAACGAGCGATGAGCATGGGCATCCACGGCACGGTTCTGTTGCTGGTCTGGGTCACTGCTGAGGGCATGGTCGACCAATGCCACATTCAACAATCCAGCGGCTCCCAACTTTTGGATCAGGAAGCCCTGCGTGCAGTACGGCTTTGGAAATTCCGCAATAGCCCGGGCACGGTGCAAATCCCGGTCAAGTTCGTGTTGGAGGATCATCATCAATGAACAACATACGCCGTCTTGGATTGATCAGCCTCTTGCTCCTTATGTGGAGCATGCTGGCTTGTGCGCCAAAATCTGACGTCAACCTCTACGTCGCCCTGGACCAGGAACACAGCCAGCGCATCATCCAACTGTTCACCCGTGAAACCGGCCTGCAGGTAAAGGCCCGCTTCGATACTGAAGCCTCCAAGACCATAGGTTTGGTGAGTGCAATCATCGAAGAAGCGGACCGTCCGCGTTGCGATGTGTTCTGGAACAACGAGATTGCTCACACCGCTCGCCTTGGTCAAAAGGGGATGCTGGCTCCCTATGCTTCGCCATCGGCCAAAGAGATTCCTGCCGCATACCAACACCCGGCAAATCTTTGGACTGGTTTTGCGGCAAGAGCCCGAATCCTGATCATCAACAAGGACCTCATTCCTGATGCCAAGAACTACCCCAAGAGCATCTGGGATTTCCTGGACCCCAAGTGGAAGGGTAAGTGTGGCATCGCCAGACCGCTAACCGGCACCACCCTTACCCACTTCACTGCCCTGCGACTCAGCCTTGGGCCGGAACGCTTTGCCCAATTCCTGGATGGACTGTTTGCCAATGAAGTGGTCTTCCTGCAGAGCAATGGCGCCACCATGCGACAGACTTGCACAGGAAAGCTGGCTTTTGCCCTGACCGACACCGATGACTTCCACGTCGCCCTGCGTAAGGGTCACCCGGTAGCTGCAGTGTTTCCGGACCAGGGTGCGGACAAACTGGGAACCATGCTGATTCCCAACTCCGTCGCCATCATCAAGGATGCACCCCACCCCCAAGCTGCCAAGATTCTGGTGGACTTCATTCTGTCTGAAAGGGTGGAGGGCCTGTTGGCCGCTGCAAGATCAGCGCAGATTCCTCTCCGCTCATCAGTCAAGGGACCGCCAGAAACACAGATTCTTCCTCTACATCAATTCACTCCCATGGCCTGGTCGGTGCAGGACACCGCCGCAACCCTGAAGGAGATGACTCAGTACTTTGCGAAGCGTTTTGGGCAATAGACTGGTATCCGCACTGGCTGCATCACCGCTGCTGTTTTCGGTTCTGTTCTGCCTGGGTTTTGTAGCCTTACCCCTGCTTACCATGGGTTGGGAAACCGTGGCCACCGACCAAGGGCTGAGTTTGCGGGCTTATGGCAGCATCCTGGAAGATCCGGTGGACCGAACCCAGTTGTGGATGTCCCTGGTCCTGGGCCTGGTCAGCATGCTGGTTGCCGGCCTGCTTGGCTGTAGCCACGCCTTCCTGACCTACCGGACCAACCTCCCCATGGCTGGAATCCTCGGGCCGCTTGGCGTAGCCCCCCTGATTCTGCCTCCCATCCTCATGGCCATGAGTTTTTCCGACCTCTTGGATGCTTCAGGATTCTGGGCCTGCGCTTTCCTCCTGGGCCTTGCCTATACCCCCTTCGTCGCAGTCTTGTGCAACAGCGGTTTACGCAGGATAGACGGCCCCCTATACGATGCAGCATGGTTGGCTCGCGGCCGACTGTCAGCAGAGTTCCTCCTATTCCGGATGGTCCTCCCCGAAATCCTGGCAGGTTGTCTGCTGGCCTTTATCTTCGCCATTTCGGAGCACGGCGTGCCTGAATTCCTCACCGTCAGAGGCAAGACCTGGCACACCTACGCCGAAGGCATTTTTGCTCGTTGGAGCAGACGAGCCACTGGGCTCAGTCACGAAGACATGGTCAGCCCTCTTGTTGCCGCCTTGCCCCTGCTCCTGATCATCGCTGTAGCCATCATCGTGGCTTTGCGGTTGCGGGGCAGGGCCAGCAACCGGGGTGACATTCAAGCTCTTCCCATTCGCCGCATGGGAGGCCTGCGTTGGCTCGCCATGCTGCTGCCACTTGCATATCTGGGCATGGGACTTCTCCTTCCCGTGTTGGTTATGGCGAGATGGGCGGCCGGTTCTACGCAAGTCCTGCAACCCATGTCACTGACCATATTCCAGCAGAGCATGCAAACTGCGGTGGCTGAAACCGGTGGCGACCTGCTCTACACCATCGGCATCGGTCTTGCTTCCGCCCTGCTGACCTTGATGGTTGCCATTCCACTGGCACGCTTGGCGGCGCGTAGGCTGCCCTTCCTGGATCATCTCTGCGTGCTACCCATTGCCATCCCCGCCATTCTGCTGGGCATCGGCATGGTGCACGTCTTCAACAACAGGGCCCTGCTGCAGCTCTACGCTTTGGTAGGCGATTTCTATGATTCCTGGGGCTTACTGGTCTGTGGCTATGCCGCCCGTTTCCTGCCCTTCGCCGTGCTCACCCTGAGTCAAGCTGGCCGTCGTTTTTCTCCCAGCTTGGAGGATGCCGCAGTGCTTAGTGGCCGCAGTCGCCTGGCTCGCACCATGCGCATCCATCTGCCTCTGCTGTTTCCTGCCATCGCTTCCGCCACCTGCCTTATTTTCATCCTTGCCCTGCGTGAGCTGGACATGGCTGTAATCCTGCCAGCCGGCAACAACACAGTGGTTCGTCGTCTCTCAAACATCGTGCATTTTGGTGGAGAGGATGCCGGTGGCGCCCTGGCTCTCCTCCTGCTTTTGGCAGCATTGGCCCTGCCGACTTTCTACATCATTCTAGGCGGACGTAGACTCAAATCCTTGTCCTGATTTTACTGGCATGAACTCCATTCACATTGACCAGCTGCAGATTCGTCGCAGCACGGGATTCGTACTTGGTCCTATTTCCCTATGCCTGGAACCTGGTAGTCGGACAGCACTGGTAGGCCCATCGGGATGTGGCAAGACAACCTTGCTTCGGTGCATCGCAGGATTGGAAACGCCAGACAGCGGCCGCATCACTTTGGGCGAAAAGATCGTGCACGAAAAGGCGTCCCGTGTGGACCCAAGCCAAAGGGGAATAGGCTTTGTCTTCCAGGACGCCGCTCTCTGGCCCCACATGACCGTGAGTCAGCATCTCAAATTTGTCAATCCTGCCATGGATGCCAAAGGCATAGAAGTACTGCTGTCCCAAGTTGGTCTTGAACATGCCCGCATGCTCAGGCCGGACAAGCTCTCCGGCGGCGAAGCACAGCGACTGGCCTTGGCCCGTGCCCTGGCAACATCCCCAAACCTGTTGTTGCTGGATGAACCCATGCAATCCGTGGATGTGCATTTGCGCAATCAATTGCTCATGCTCATTCGCCAACTGGCTAGAGAGCGGAACATCACGTTGTTGCTGGTAACCCACGACCGAGACGAAGCCTTGGCCATTGCTGATCGCCTGGTGATCCTACGTGACGGTCATCTTGTTGAGGAAGGAAGCACCAGCAACCTTCTGCAGCATCCGCGCACTGCCTTTACCGCTGCCTTCCTCTTACGCGCTGCATGTTTGCCCACCAGCGATAAAGGCAATGGGCAGTTGCTCACCCCCTTTGGTCTGGTGGACAAGCCTGCAACAGGAGACTTGTTCTCATTGGTCCTCATGCCTGGAGATCTGGTTCCTGCAAAAGCCAATAGCAATGGCAGCCTGACAGTTGAAGTCATCCAGGTGCAAAAGCAGCTTAGTGGAGCTATAGCAACGGTGGCCATCAGTGGCCAGTTATTGCCGGTAGCCTGCGCCACCGACCAGCAACCCGGAAGCAAGCTTCAGGTAAGACTGCAAGGCAATCCACGCATCCTCCCCGCCGACGACCAACTCTCTTCCCCGGCAAGCCAATGAGCCTTAGCAAGCGGATCACCATTGCCTCTCTCCTTTTGCTCATCCTGGCAGGAGGGCTCTGGATGATCTGGCCCAGCGAGAAAATATCCACCCCCAACTCCTGGGATTCTGCCCAGCAATGCCGTGAGTGCCACCAACAGGTGTATGAGCAATGGCTTGGTTCACATCACCAGATCTCTTTTTTGAACCCCCAAGTGCGCATGCTCAGCGACAACTTTGCCAACAAGGAATGCCGTGCCTGCCATCTGCCCCGGCCGGTCAGTGTTACCGGTTTCGCCATGCGCACTCTGGATCGCAAGACCCGACCGGATGAGGGTGTCGGCTGCCTTGCCTGTCACCTGGCTGCCGACGGCAGCATCATGGCTGCTCAAGACCGCCCCGAAGCACCTTGCCAACCACAGCGCAACGAGTCTTTCTTGTCGGTTGCCTTGTGCGAAAGTTGCCACAACCAACACCAGACTACGGACCAGTGGCGCGCAAGCAAATACCCGTCAGAGGCTATAACCTGCAACGACTGTCACATGGGGAGCGAACACAATCACCGCTTCGCTGGCGCCCATGATCTGGAGATGTTGCGCAAAGCTGGAGAGTTCACTAGCCGGCAAGAAGATAAGGAACTGGTTCTGAGCTTGCACAACGTAGGCGCCGGTCACAACTTCCCCACCGAAGAACGTCACCGAGCGGTGGACATGGTCTACCGTTTCAGAATGCCAGACGGCACATCCAGTCCCTGGCAATTGGCCTACCGCTTCCGGCAGCCTTATCGCGACGAAGAGGGAGAAGACACTCAACTGCCGGCGGGAGATACGGTGGCTGTGCGCATCCCCATTCCCATCGGCGCCGTCAAAGCGGAAACACGGCTCTGGTACCGCCTGAATCCTTTTGCCAAGGATCAGGACGATGCCAGCAGCTTGTTGTTCGAACAAGAGGTCTTGTTATGAGGCCCTCCCTCTGTATCGCCCTGCTCACTCTGCTTGGCTGCCAGGAGCCAAGCAGTCCCACATCCACGCTGCGCCTGCAGCCTTGCTTGCCTGAACTTGGACAAATGCTGGCAGAAGCATCGAACTCGCCGGACAGCCAGGCCTCCACCATCCCCCTGGTCCTGCGCATGAAGTACGCTACGGAGCCAAAGGAGCAGATCTCCGTAGCTACGGCCCTGGCTGAACTAGGAGTCTGCCCCACGGGAAGTCAACTTAGCGTCTCCCAGGTGGCAGCTGGATAAGTCATTAGTGGGGCTGGGAAAACCCAGATCGTCCGATCCTACATCAATCTTGGGCCTGGGACCATGATGACGATTGTGAGGTGCTTCTTGGCCTGTAATAGCCCGATTCCCTCGGTTTTCACATCGCCAGCTTTCCATGCAGCCTTCTCAGGTTGGTTGCAAGACAGATTAGATCCCACTCACCGCTTACCTTCGCCATACCTCGCATGCTGAAGGACCGAAAACCGCTCACGTTTTTGATCCAACCAAAGACCGGCTCAACGATGTGCTTGCGTTTTCGGTACCAGCCCCGTCCGCACTTGGTCCCGAGTTTTCGCTTCATTCGCGCAGTAGCTTGGAGCTCTGAGCTGGTCTCCGGTCGTGCCTTTCCTTCCTTGCCCACCGAAACCAAACCGTCAATCTTGGCGTTTTCGAGGTGCTCGAAGTTTTCCTCGCTGCGGTAGCCTGCGTCCGCAAGCAGGCGTTCGATCGGCTTGCCGGTGTTCTCCATCGCTTGCTCGGCCATCGGAAGAAGTTGATCCGTATCCGCACCGTTGTCAGTGATTCCATTCGCGATGATCAACTGCTCCGTATTGTCGACAGCAATCTGGGCGTTGTAGCATTGCTCAAACCCCTTCGAGTCTTTCATAATCCGACTGTCAGGGTCTGTGAAGTTCTCTTGATCCTGTGGCCGTGGCTTGCCTTTGGGATGTTTCCGGTAGCGAGCCACCTGGAGATCACGACCCTCTTCCTTGGCCTTGCGGGCCTTCTTCTCGTCCTTTCGCTTGTCTTCTTCGGCCTTGCGTTCTTCCAAGCGCTTCTTTGCCTCCTGGATCACCTTCAGGCGGCTCTCCCGGTTCGCAAGCTCCTCGGGCAATTCGTCACCACGAAAGTCGGGACCAAACATCTCGTCCTCGTCCTTGTCGATCCCCTTGGCCATCTCGGTGATCCTGCGGACTTCGGCACGGAGCCGCTTCTCCTCGGATTTCATCCGCGAGTAGCTCATAGCCTTGCGTTTGCTGGCGTTCGCCTTCACCTTGCTGCCATCCACTGCCACGGTGCCAAGTTTGGCCAAGCCTGCCTCACAAGCAAGTTGCACTATCTGGACAAAGAAGCTCTCAAACAGATCGACATGCTCTGCCCGAAACCGACAAATCGTGCGGTGGTCCGGCATCTGATTGGCTGCCAACACCCGGAAAGGCACACTCTCCTCTAGGTGCTTGGCAATCTGCGAGAAGAGAAGATTCCGGTGCAGTATGCGTAGATCAGCACTCGCAGCATCATCCGTGGGTCGTACGGCAACTCGCCTTTGCCGCAGACGCGATAGCGATCAAGGAGATCATCTGTGTCAAGCGACTCAATGGTGTCGTGAATGTACCACGCAAGATGATCTTGGGGCAGCCAATCGCGGATTGACGGAGGCAGGAGGAACTGCTGGTTGAGATCTTGACCCTTTTTGAAACGCGCCATGCCTTCAATACGTACAGGGATGAGCCCAGGGCTTAATATTATTCCGATTTTAGAGGCTATTGGAGGTCGGATTCACAGCTGTCCCGTGGGACAGACTCCTAGGCAACCATTCAGGTCTTCCCCTGCTCAGACAGTTGATGCAAGATTCCAGCCATTGCCAGGCGGCGGGACTTGCTGCCATGAAAGTACTGCGACAGGCGGGTCGGGATCCAGGCGAATTCCCCAGCTACGTTGAACTGGATGCGGCACTGGCCAAACTGCATGGGCATTGGCTGATTCAAACTTCAACCGATGAAATGTCCCCGCTGACTCGTGCACGCCTGGCCCAACACCTCATCAACCTGGAAGGTTTCCAACTGCGTCCGGTGGATGACGCACGCTTCGTTCTCTCAAAGCTTGGCGCACTACCCCTTCCCCTGCTCATCCGCTGCTGCCATGCACAGGAAACCTACCTGCGCAACCACTGTCTGGAAATCCTGCGCGACATTGGCCCTACGGCCAAAGAAACCGCTTCTGCCATCCTGCTTCTGTTGGATGAGCCCATCTCCCGGGTTCTGGCGGCGGAAACCCTTGGTTACATAGGCAACCCCATGGCAGGAGACGCCCTGCTGGTTCTGCTTACAGATAAGGATCCGGAAATGCGTGCCACTGCCGCTGATGCCTTGGGCCCCATTGGCCATCTTCCCGCCATCCCAGCCCTTGCGCAGATGCTGCAGCATGCGGATTCCAGCATGGATGAGAAGGTGCAGGCCGCCTTCAGCCTGAGCATTCTTGTTCCTTCAGGACCGGGTCACGAATTCCTGCAGGAACGACTGCAAGAGAGTGACTACCACGCTGACCTGATCCATGACCTGATACAGCGGCGCGAGCTCTGCCTGATGAGAGACTGAAGCCACGGGTCAAGGGGGACTAAAGGAACCTGCGAGCCGGAGCCCGCAGGCACCATGAATAGTAGGCACCGAAGGACAACTCCAGTGCCGCAAGGAGGGTAGACCCGGAGCGCTGGCAAGAAAACCCCATCCGCCGCCACTCCGCCCAAAAAATACCCAGGACCTTAAATATGGTTCTCCTAAAGGAGTTGTAGGTCTGGAAGCCTGACTCCACCACAGCAGAGGAAGATGGTAGCGATTAGTGGGGCTGCGCTATGGAAGCCGTAAGCGCGATGGCTGAGGAGGCGAATCTTGTTGTTCATGCCTTCCGCCAGGCCATTTGTGAATCGTTCCTTGAAGAGGGCCTGGATCCCGCCGAGGTGTTTGCGGACCGTCTTGCCGAGTTTGACAAATGGCTTGAGTCGAGATCGTGCTGCCCAGGCCATCCAACCATCAAGAGCCAGATTTGAATCTTTGATGCTGCCACGCAGGATGTCGAGCAGAGTCTCCTTGAGCAGGTAGGCGCGCCCAAGAGGTTGCTCGGGGCGAAGATGACCAATGGTGCTCATGTGCTTATCGGTTGCGTTTTCTTGGCGGTGCAGGAGTGCCCACATTGTTCCCTTGATTGCCTTCTTGGCATCGGGATGAGCGGCGTTTCGCATGAGTTCGCGCCGGACCTCATTGAGAGCTTCGTTGGCCAACTTGGCAATGTGGAAGTGATCAAAAACGATCTGTGCATTTGGGAGGCTTTCCTCTGCCGCTTTGCGGTAAGAAGCCGACATATCCATGGTGGCGATTTCAATGCGCTCACAAACATCAGCTCCGATCTCGGTAAAAAAACTCTTGAGTACATCGGCACTCTTGCCCTCGGCGACCCAGATAACCCTTCTCTGGTCGTGGTCGGTGACCACCGTCAGGTAGCGGTGGCGCTTGCGGAAGCTGATTTCGTCCACAGCAATGCGACGCAGACCATCGAAGCGGTTTGGGTCAAGGTGCTCGCTGACGACACGCTCTGCGATTGCTCCTACGGTCACCCACGAAATCCCAGTCAGCCTGGCGACGGCCGTTACGTTTGTCTGTTGCGCCAGCAGGACGACCACATCCTCGAAGGGCTTAGTGAAGTCACTGCCATGCCTGGCCCAGGGGACCGCCTCGGTCACGACTACATTGCATTTCTTGCACCGCAAACGCCGGATTTCGCCCTCCAGGTAGACCTCATGGCCCCAGATTCCCATGTGCCTCCATCGCCGCTTTCGTTTGGATTCTCGGCCACGCTTGCGCTTGCCACAGTGTGGGCAGGTCAGCAGCTGGAATGTTCGGTGGACACTGAGAATCATCTCACCGTCTTGAAATTGGGCCCCGGTAACCCGGAGCCCCTGGAGATTGAGGAGCTTGTTGAGTAGGGTGGTGATGCGCACTGATGCGACCTCGTGAACAGAGTCCGTCGCGTCGAGAGCCTCTAAGCATGCTCGACGCAGTCAGTGCGCAATTTCTATGTACGCTTGGCTCTGCGCAACCAACTTTTCAACTCTGTGCCGCAAGCCTCGGTGCCATAAAGGCCAAGCTCGCTCCGCTCGTGGCCTACGGCCAGCCTTGACAGCCCCTACGGCTCACGGCCCTTTCCTGAGATGCCAAACCGCCAGGGCGGCTTGGCACTCTGCCACTGCCTCCAAGGATGGGCTACAGCCTGTACCGGGAATCCACCGGGTCTCAGATGCAGCTACCCGCGCTCTCCATTGCGTATTCATGGCCGCTAGGCGAAATCAGCACCCGGGAGGACCTACACTTGCTTTAGGAGAGGCTTAAATATTAAGAGGCACCTGCGGGCTTTCGCCCGCAGACACCCATGACTAATACGCACCAGAGGACAACCCTGATGCGGACCGCATTGTAGCTCGGGCGTGGCTGGGAGGAAAGCCCCCAAGGGGCGGAACTCCGCCTCGATCGACCAGGCGAAGGCAGCGAGGAAAGCTCACTGGCAGGGGAGGGTTTGCATCTTGAGCCATAGCTAGGGCAAGAACGGCCGCTGGCCGGCTAAGGGCTAAATGCCCTAAAAAATGGTACCGGAGGTGGGACTTGAACCCACACTCCCTTTACGAGAATCGGATTTTGAATCCGACGCGTCTGCCAATTCCGCCACTCCGGCATACCATCTCTGCGGAAGAATCAGCCTGTTTGCACAGGCCCATTGGCACTCCCGCAGGGCGGCACATTCCACCAAGAGGACCCGAGCCTGGCAAGTCTATTTCTCAGGTGGGGAAAGCAGGCGCTGGAAAGCCTGATCTGACAGCTTTCTAGCTTCTTCAGGCTCCCCGCAAAGGGTCATCACTTCGCCCAGGATGCTCGCCACCTGTGGCGTGAGCTCAAGGTGGCGGGCGGCGCGACGGGCGGCTCGCAGGGCCTTCTGGGTTTCACCAGTGCGGGCCAATTCGCGGGAGACCAGGAGCAGACCACCCTGGCTTGGACAGCACTCCAACAGCTCTCGTGGACTCAGAACACCGGGAAAGTCATCCAGCAGGCTGCCAATCAGTCGCAGGCCCTCTGGAGAACGGCTCCGCCCCCATTCCTTGATAGCCCGACGCGCGTCGCCCTTGGCCTGATGCACCTTGCCCAGCAGACAAATGGGTTCCGGGTGGTCTGCATCCACCTTGTGGGCGCGCTTGGCCAGAGACAATGCCTGATCCAGTTCGCCTCCTTCCAGGGCGCGGGTACCTGCTACCACCAGATCCAGCAGCCACCGGTGGCGAGCCACCGCTTGCCTGGCCTTTGGCGCATGCTTACAGATCTGTTCCTGTATCTTTGCCGCCGCCAGCAAATCCCCCTGCTCCAGATGAATCTGCCGTCTCTGCTTGAGCATGCGCAGGTCATCGGGGAACTGGGCCAGGGAAGAATCCAACTCGCTCTGCACTGTCTCTGGCAAGACTTCGCCTTGCAGCAGGTAGGTATCCACCTTCAGTTGCAACAAACTGCGTCGCAGCTCTTTCGGCAGGGAATGTTCGCGGATTGGCGTAAGCCAGCTGAGCGAGCGATTGTAGTCGCTTTTCGACAGTGCCAGACGCGCCAGTTTCAGACGAGCATCCGACACCACATGGGGATATTCGCTGGGCAAGGGGCCAGCATAAAGAGCCACCTTGCGCAACAAATCGGCGGCGCGGTGATCCTGGCCCAGAGCCAGAGCCATGATGCCATCCTGCAGGCGACGGAGTTGCAGCCCGGAACGCAGTTGCCGAAAGCGACCGCGGAACAGGTAGAAGCTGAACACCAGCGCCAATCCCAGCAGCAGGTTCAATAGCAGCAGCCGCCCAGTGGCATTCTCCAGGAAGGGAGCGAACAGGCCAAAGACCACTTTCAATCCATCGCTTAGCAGTTCGAACAGTGGCTTGAACAAAGCCATCAGCAGCAGAATGGGGATGGCAATGATCAAGACCCTGAGCCAAGGGTTCTTGGGCATCATGGCCTTCAGCGGTGTGGCCAAGGCGGATTTGAACAGGTTACCCAGTTTCACCGCTGTCCTCCTTGTTACTGTCCTCCTTGTTGCTGCTCTCCTGGTCAGGCCTTGAGCTGTCATCCCCCGCGTCTTGCATGGTATGCAGAGCCTGGGCAATGCGCAGCTGCAGGTCTGGATCCACTTCCTGGTCCTGCAGGCGGGTCAATTGCTGCACCGCCGTCACTGTGCCGATACCTGCCAAGGCCCTGAGAATCATGGAACGGCGGTGGGTGTAGCGACGCATGAGTGAGCCCGCCAATTTTTCCAACAGACCACCGCGTTGGTAGGCCTCAGCCAGAGCTGGGATGCCAGCCTCACCAATGCCAATGAGTAGACCTTGCAACTCTGCATCCAAATTGGATGGAGATGGGCCAAAGCCTTCGCAAATTCGTTCCACCACGGTGACGCCACTGCGGCAGATGCGTTGCGCCAACTGCTGCCGCACTTCTTGACTGTGATCCAGGTTGGCGAATTCGGCGATCAAGTGTTCCATGACGACCATGCCAAAACCATCCAGCAAACGGCCGGCGGCTTCTCGCAAGGCAGGATCGCCCAGGGCAGGAATCAGGGCTTCGGTAATTTCCCGGTTGTATCCCCGCCGCGCCAACACTTGTTCCAACACCGAAGGGTCATTGGATTCAGGAATGGCATCCAACATATCCATGTCGCGATGGAAGGCCGCATTGGTCAACAGGCCCTCGGCAAGAAAACTGCCGCGCTGAGTGCTGTGCAGGAGAGGCTGCAGCAAGCTGGACTCGGCTTCATTCATACGGTGGATGATTTCCAGCGGCGGGAAGTGGTCCAGCACCAATTGGAACTCATCCTGCATGCCCAGGCCCATGTAGCAGTCGATGATCACCTTGCGCAGGTCCCGATCCTCCGAGTCCATGAGTTTGGCCAGGTAGGTTTGCGCCGGCTTACCAAGCCCCAGCACCACCTGACGCACCACATCCACCGGACTACGGAAGGGTCGCAGGCCCACCATGGACAACAGGCTCTTCTCCTTCAGGTTGCGGTAGGCCTGGAACAAGGTTGGCAAGATGGGGGCTCCCATCTGTTGCAACAGTTCGACAATGGCGCTGGCCTGGGGTGGCCGACGCAGGGCCGTGGCCAAGAGCTCTTCAACTGCCTCGGGGCCCATTTGCAACAGCGCCTGGCGGGCCTGCTCATCAGCTTCCATGAAGGCACTGATGAGTCGCCGCAGGTGAGCCAGATTGGCGTCAATTTCATCCATGGCCAGAGCCGGGGAATCCAGCTCTGTATGCAACTGCGGTTCCAGCAGCTGGGCCGAGTCCTCCGCTCCACAATGCGGGCATTGGCGCTCAGGTGCCGACAGCGGTGCCGTGCATTGGCGACAGCAGTAATCCCCCTGCGCCAACAAGCTGTGCAGGTCGGCATCTTGTTTTCTGACTGTGACTTCAGTGGAGCTGCCTGCAGTGGGCAGGCTGGCCTGCAACAACTTCACCGGATGGCTGTCACCCACCAGGGCCCGTGCCTCAACAGCCAAGGCAGCTGCCTTTTGCGGTTGTTGTTGACGTAGCTCCTGCTGTCCAGCTTGTACCAGAGCAGCAGCGGCGGCTTGCTGCACCTGCTGACGCTCTTCGCCCGGCCCCAACAGAAGTTGCAGGCGAGAGCCGGTCCGACCGGCCTGCAGGAAGTTGCCCAGGGCCATGTGCACCTGATACAGCGCCCGGCAGGCATCCAGGTCCTTGGGCAAAGCCTGGTATGCGGACTCGGCGGGTTGCAGAGCTTCCGCAGGGTGGCCAGCGGCCAGCAGGGCCTGGGCACAACTCAGGTCATTGCGCGGGCTTTGCATGTGGAAGGCACGCTGCAGCTCCAGGTGCAGCTTGTGCGCCTTGGCAGGTTCGCCCAGTTCCGCCAACACTTGACCGTAGAGCAGCCTTGCGGCCTGGTTGGCCGGCTCCTCCCGGATCACTTTTTGTAATCGTTTGCTGGCTCCCTTCACGTCCCCGGCCAGAGCTTGCTCTGCCCCCAACAGAAAGTCCTCCAAGGCAGCACGGCTGCGAGCATCCCGCACCAGCCGACCCAGACGCCAACTCAGCAACCAGAGCAAGGCAATGGCGAAGATCAGAACCAACAATTCCAGCAGGGCTGGTTCTTCTGTCAGGTGCTTGAAGAAGGTTTGCACGTAAACGCTATCGGCTAAAGGAAGTGCTCCAGAGAATCCCAGAGCCCCTTGCGGGAGAGAATTTGACGAATGCCCAGGAGAACTCCGGGCATGAAGGCGCGGCGATCCATGGCATCATGGCGAATGGTCAGAACCTGACCGGGACCGCCAAACATCACCTCCTGATGGGCCAACAGGCCAGGCAGGCGCACCGAATGGATGGGGATCTGATCTTTGCACCCACCACGACTGCCGGGCAGGATCTCCGTTTCTGCCAGCCGTTGTGCATTGAGTTGCAAATCATGGCGGGCGGCGGTTTCGGCGATCAGGCTGGCGGTATGAATGGCAGTGCCAGAGGGCGCGTCCAACTTCATTTGATGATGCAGCTCCAGAATCTCCACATCGGGAAAACTCTTTACTGCTTCACGGGCGAAGCGCTGCATAAGCAACACGCCAATGGCAAAGTTGGGTGCCAACAAGAAGCCGACTCCCTTCTCCTGCGCCAACTGGCCAAGTTCCGCCGCCTTGTCCGCTGCCAGACCAGTAGTGCCGGCAACCACATGGATACCAGCATCCAGAATGCTGCGCACATTGGCTTCCACCGCTTCGGGAATGGTGAACTCCACCACCACCTGCGGTTGCGATTTGGCCAAGGCTGCTACGAGGTCGTCGTCCTTGTCGGTGCTGCCACAAAGCTCCATGTCCGGCGCTTCCGCAACAGCTGCTACTACAGTGCTACCCATGCGACCCAGGGCTCCATGCACGTGAACCTTGATGCTCATGACTGCACAGCCTCCTGGCCAACACTCTTGTCAGCACTCTGGTCAACACTCTGGTCAACACTCTGGTCAGCACTGAGGCTGGGGACCTGCACTCCATGTCGCTGCAGGGCCATTTGCACAAAGCGGTCCAGCAGAGCGGTGAGACTCAAACCATCGGCCTGCGCCGCCTTTGGCAACAAGCTGGCCTGGGTCAGACCTGGGATGGTGTTGACTTCAAGCACCAAGGGACCTAGCGGACTTATGATCATATCAGTTCGAGAAAAACCATCGCATTGCAGTATCTGGTGACAGCGCAGGGCAATCTCCTGCACCTCTTCGATCTGCACGCTGGACATGCCCCTTGGCGGAGCGGTCTCTTCGCAGACACTGGGGTCATATTTGGCGGCATTGGTGAAGTAGTCATCCTGCTGCGGATAGATTCCCACAGGGGTCAAGGCCTGCAAAGGGCCACCGGCATTGCCTAGTACGGCGACGGTAATTTCTTCCCCCGCCACCTGGCCCTCGGCCAGGAACCGACGCCCCATGCCACGGCATTCCTGCAGGAAGCGCTGCACATCTTCGGTGTTGCTGGCCCGTTGCACTCCCAGGGATGAGCCAGAATCGTCCACCTTCAAAAAACAGGGGAAACCCACAGTGCTGGCAATGGCCCGGGCTTCATGCTCTGGATTGGCTTGATCCAAAGCGTTCGGCGACATGTAGGCTTCGGGCATGGCAATGCTGTGGTAGCGCAGGGTTTCTCGGGTGCGCAACTTGTCCATGCACACGGCGCTGGCAGCACAGCCGGAGCCGGTGTATGGCAGGCCGTAAAGCTCCAGCATGCCCTGGATGGTGCCATCCTCGCCCATGGGGCCGTGCAGGATGGGCATCACCATTTGCACCTGGACCTGTTCTAGCAAGTAGTCCATGGCAGCACCTGGGCGGAGGCGTTGGCCCTTGGCCACGAATGCACCGGCCGCCTGGTCTGCGTTCACCGGTCGGTCAGGGACCCACCAGTAACCACTCTGGTCCAACAAGACAGGCCAAGCTCGGTAGCGTTGGTGATCAAGATGCGCCACCACCTGGCGCCCCGAGTTAAGAGAAATCGGGTGTTCCGGAGAGCAACCTCCAGCCAGAACCGCAACATCCATCATTAGCCCTCCACTAATTTACAGAAGGCGTAGCCTAAACCCCGGCCGGCAAGATTGGGAGGGCAGACCTGGATTCCGACGGAGCTTTGCCTGCTGGCGGTTCTGCCAGCAGGAAATCCTCCATCATGCGCTGCGACCGGTGCCCTTGACTTGCGGGTCCTCGGACAAGGCTTCGAGCAGGTTGTCCAGCAGCGTAACCATACTCTCGTGCTGTTTTTCCAGAGCAACCACACGATGCATCACCTTCTCCATCACTGGCGGCAAGATGGCTTCCAGGGTGAAGTTCTTGATCCGACGGAAGGTCTCGATGGCCTGTGGGTCAGGGTCAGAATGGAAGTGGTAGGTGTAGGCGTTGTTCAGCGCCTCTTCGGTGAAGCTGAGAATCTCTTTGGTCGTCTCAGCAATCTGGTCGTTGTTGTGGGTGATCTTGAAGGCTTCCACCTTGTATTGGTGAAGCAGGTCATGGAACTTCTTTCTCACAGATCGATCCTCTTGTGCGGGTCCAGTGTGTCGTGGGTCTGGCTCAGAGGTACGAGGTTCTGGCGCAGACTAGGGCAGCAAATATTAGCCGGAAAAGCGTCGCAGCGCTAGGCAGGTATTGTGGCCGCCAAACCCCAGGGAATTGCTGATTGCCACATCTACCTGGGCCTGACGAGCCTCGTTGGGCACGTAGTCCAGGTCACATGCAGGATCCGGTGTATCGTAATTGATTGTGGGAGGCAGCTTTCCCTCCGCCACAGCCAGCGTGGTAAAGGCCAGCTCCACCGCTCCCGAGGCTCCCAAAAGGTGCCCTATCATGGACTTGGTGGAAGACACCTGCAATTTGTAGGCATGCTCGCCAAAGACCTGTTTGATGGCCTTGGTCTCAATCTTGTCGTTCAGCTCGGTGCTGGTGCCATGGGCGTTGATGTAGCCCACCGCATCCGCAGTTACCCCTGCATCCTCCAGGGCAAGCCGGATGGCCCGGCTGGGACCACCAGCATCTTCGGCCGGAGCAGTGATGTGGTGGGCATCATCGGTGGAGCCATAGCCCACCAGTTCAGCCAGGATGTTGGCGCCGCGAGCTTGGGCGTGGGACAGCTCTTCCAAAACGATGCCGCAGGCTCCTTCACCCATGACAAAACCATCCCGGTTGGCATCGAAGGGGCGCGAAGCCCTCTGCGGGTCATCGTTTCGCTGAGACAGAGCCCGCAGCGAACAAAAACCTGCCATGGCCAACTCAGTGGTGGCTGCCTCTGAGCCTCCCGTCAACACCATGTCAGCTTCGCCCCACTGGATGGTGCGCAAGGCCAGGCCAATGGCGTGGCTGGAACTGGCACAGGCGGAAGAGGTCACAAAGCATGTGCCTTGCAAACCAAAGCGAATGGCTGCTTGCCCGGCGCAGGCATTGGACATGAGCTTGGGAATGAAGAATGGGCTGACCCGTCCCGGGCCTCGCTTTTGCATCACTTCCTTTTGGCTCTCGATCTCGAAGATGCCACCAATGCCGGTGCCGAAAATGCAGGCCAGGCGCGTTGGATCTTCCTTGCTCACATCCAGGCCGGAATGGTCCATGGCTTCTTGCGCAGCGACCAACTGGTACTGGGTGAAGGGATCGCAACGGCGAGCTTCAGTTTTGGAGAAGTGCTTGCCCGGATCAAAGTCCTTGACGTCACAGCAGATTTTCGTGGTGTGCTGCGAAGCATCGAAACGGGTGACCGGTCCAGCTCCTGACTGACCAGCAAGCAATGCAGACCATGTGGACGGGAGGTCAAGCCCTACAGGCGTAACAGCTCCCAGCCCAGTGATGACGACTCGACGTCGATTCATTGGCTCGGTTTACCGAAAAGGCAAGGTTTCACTAAACACAGAACCAGAGGCACAAAGCATCTGGCACTGATCCACTACTGCTTGTTGAAGATGTAGTCGATGGCGTTGCCCACCGACTGAATCTTCTCCGCATCTTCATCTGGAATGCTGATTTCGAATTCATCTTCGAATTCCATAACCAGCTCCACAGTGTCCAAGGAGTCTGCACCCAGGTCGTTGATGAACGAGGTGTCAGGCTTGACCTTGTCGGCACTGGTGCCGAGTTGGTTGCAGACAATGTTGGTAACTTTTTCTTCGACTTCTTCTTTAGTAAGTTGCGCCACTTATTCGCCCTCCGAGCAAAGCACGGTATGTTCGTAAAATCCGATGGCAAGAATGGTCTTGCCGGTCATAAGCATATGTCTATGGACAGGTCCCAATTATTACATGGCCATTCCGCCATCTACCATAAGAACCTGACCAGTGATGTATGATGCGGCGTCACTACACAAAAAAGCAACAGCCGATGCAATGTCTTGTGGGCTACCAAATCGCCCAAGAGGAATATCTTTCTTGGCCCCCTCACGGACTTCTTCGGGTAATCCGGAGGTCATATCCGTGGTAATGAAGCCCGGAGCAACCACGTTCACCGTCACTCCCCGCCCTCCCAGTTCCTTGGCAAGGGATTTGCTAAGGCCAATCAGGCCGGCCTTGCTGGCCGCATAATTGGCCTGGCCGGCATTGCCCATGACACCAACAACGGAACCAATATTGACCATCCGACCCTGTCGGGCCTTGGTCATGGGGCGGCAAAAGGCCTTACAGGTCAAAAAGACACCACGCAGGTTGACGGCCTGCACCGCATCAAAATCCGCTGTGCTCATGCGCAGGAAGACCCCATCACGGGTGATTCCAGCATTGTTGACCAAAACTGAGAGGGTGCCAACTTCTGCCAGCACACTCTTCGCCATGGCCTCCACCTGGTCCTCCTGACTGACATCCACTGCCAGGGCACTGGCTTCCACTCCCTGTTCCCGGCAGCGGGCCACAGTTTCATCACAACCACCCTCTCGGGTGGAAACACAGAACACACGGTGGCCGGTGGCCGCCAGGGCGACAGCGATGGCTTGGCCAATGCCGCGGGAGGCTCCGGTGACCAGGGCGCTTTTTACTTCTTCGCTCATGTTGATCAGATTCGCAGTAGCACGTGTCCGTAGGATAGCCCGGCGCCAAAGGCAACCAGACAAACCAGCTTGCCTTGGGCTTGTTGCAGTCGACCGCTTTCCTTGGCTTCTCGCATGGCTATTGGAACAGATGCTGCTGAAGTGTTCCCATACTTGTCCAGATTGATGAAGAAGGAGTCCATGGGCAAGTCCAGGCGCTCCGCCGCCGCCTCAATGATGCGCAGATTGACTTGATGCGGAATAACCAGATCCAGCTTTTCTTTGCCGTAGGGGGCCAGAGCCTTGTCCACCAGGTCGGCAAAAATCTTCACGGCAAACTTGTAGGTCCTGCGACCTTCCATTTTCAGATAATGCATGCGGCCATCGATGCTGGCATGCGAGGAGGGCATGCGGCTGCCGCCGCCTGGCTGTTGGATCACTTCCCGGTCTGGGCTGATGCCCTGGGAGCCGCTCATGTATTCCATGCCACCAGCCCGCTCAAGCGAGGTGAATACTGCCGCCCCAGCACCATCACCAAATAGGATGCAGGTGTTGCGGTCTTGATAATCCGTGACTCGGGTCAAGACCTCCACGCCAATGACGACGACTGTCTTCATGGCGCCAGAAGCCACGGTGTTGGCTGCTACCTGGGCACCAAAAACATAACCACTGCAGGCTCCACCCAGGTCCCAACCGCCAGCATTGGTAGCACCCAGATTCTCAGCTACCTGACAAGCAGTGGCTGGGAATGCCTGATCACCGGTCACGGTGCAGCAAACAATCAAGTCCACTTCTTCAGGCTTGATGCCGCCATCTTCCAATGCCTGCCGCGCAGCCGCCGTAGCCAAATCGCTGGCCACCTCTGTTTCCGCTGCCCGGCGACGTTCGCGGATACCTGTGCGCTGGACGATCCACTCGTCCGTAGTGTCGACGATCTTCTCCAGATCAGCATTGGTGATGCGTTGCTCGGGCAGATGCTTGCCAAGACCGGCGATGCCTACTGGAATGATGTTCATGGCGGTTTGAGTCTACTGGCTACCTGCTGCTTTCTGCGCAAGATTCACGATGTGCTCGTTGACCTTTGCACCCACAGCACCGGCGGCAAAGCGGATGGCATTGCTGATGGCTGGGCCCTCGGAGCGACCATGGCAGATGGTGACGATGCCCTTGACTCCCAGGAGCAAGGCGCCGCCATGTTCTGAGTAATCAACCCGTTTTTGCATACCGCCAATGACCTTGCCCATGAGTTCAGGGCTGGCCTTGGCTTCACCCATGAAGCGGGCCATGGTTCGCAGCATATACTCAGCCAGGCCTTCGCTGACCTTGAGCACCACATTGCCAGTGAAGCCGTCACAAACAACAACTTCACAGGCGCCGCTGAACATTTCCACCCCCTCCACATTGCCGATGAAATCCAGGGGTGCGGCGCGCAACAAGCTGGTGACTTCCTTGGTCAGGGAATTGCCCTTTTGGTCTTCCGAGCCAATGTTCAACAAGCCAACCCGGGGAGATTCCTTGCCGTAGGTGTCCCGGAAATAGGCGGAAGCCATGATGGCATAGTGCAGCAGGTGCAGGGGCTTGGGCTGCGGGTTGGCTCCCACATCCATGACCATGAAGGGACCTTGTTCGCCCTCAATGGTGATGGCAATGCCCGGACGGCGAATGCCCTCCAGAGTGCCCAGACCCAAGGTGGCACTTGCCACCACCAGACCGGTGCTGCCAGCGCTGACAAAGGCATCTCCCTTACCCTGCTTCACCAGGCCAATGCCCACAGAAATGCTGCTGTTGGGCTTCTTGCGCATGGCATCCACCGGTGCCTCTGCACCGGTCAAGGTGTCAGCGGCATGGACCACCTGCAGGGACTCGGACAGGCCACGCTCCTGCATTTTGCTGCGGAGCAGCGACTCATCGCCTACCAGGACGAGTTCATCGGTCTGCACATAGCCCTTCTCCAGGGAGAGGGCCAAGCCGTCCAGAATGGACTCGGGGGCGTTGTCGCCGCCCATTGCGTCAAGAATGACTTTGACCAAGGAGGCCTCGGTTCTTAGGCAGTCTTGCCCATAATCATCTGCCGGGTGCGGTAGTGGCCGCAGGATGGACAAATGTGATGGGGTTTGATGTTGGTGCCACAGTTACTGCAACCCACCAGTTGGGCGAGCTTGAGGCCCTTGTGGGCCCGCTTGTGGTCTCGCCTGGCTTTGCTGTGGCGGCGCTTGGGATTTGCCATGGGATGAACGAACGGAAGCTGGTTTCGCCCGGCCTGAAGTGTTGATAAAAACTGGACTTAGCAGGCTTGGGACGCAAATTCTACTGATCAATACAGAACGCCCCTCGCCGGGAAGCGGGGACTCTACGTCCCGAGATTGGGAAGTCAATGCCTAGAAAGCCTAGAAACCCGCTTCCTGCAGGAGTTCTTGCGCCTTGCTCAGGGCCTGGGGCATGGCCTTGGGATCCTTCCCCCGTCCCTGGGCCATCTCCGGCCGTCCACCGCCACCACCACCCATGATCTTGGCCAGGCTACTGACCAGATCGCCGGCACGAACCTTGGCCACCAGACTCTTGCTCACTGCCGCCCCCACCAGCACATCCTCATTCCCTGGGACCAAAACCACCCCGGCGAAGGGAGCCAAGGCCTTTTCGGCCCGACCCAGAAGGTCCTGCAGATCCTTCATGCTCAGCCCCTTGGCCTGTAGCACAACGCTGGTGCCCAATGAGCTTTCCTTGCTGGCCGAACGCAGGTCAGCCAGAACGCTGCCCAAGTCAGCGGCAGTGGCCTTTTCCAGGTCCTTGCGCAGCTTCTTGTTGTCAGCCAGCAATTGCTGGATCTTGCCTGACACATCCTCCACCGGTGATTTCATGGATTGGGCCAGATCACCCAGAACCTGACGGTCCCTTTGCGAAGCCTGCAATGCCGCCAAACCGGTGACCCCTTCCAATCGCCGGGTACCGGCACTGATGGCAGACTCGGACAGAATGCGGAAGGAGCCGATGTTGCCTGAATTGGCCACGTGGGTGCCGCCGCACAATTCCTTGGAGAACTCGCCCACCTGCAAGGTGCGCACCTGATCACCATACTTCTCACCAAACAGGGCTATGAATCCCCGTTCCCGGGCCTGATCCATACTGCAGACCTGAGTAGATACAGGATGCGCCTGCATGATTTGTTCGTTGACGATGTCTTCAACCTGCTGCAATTGATCAGCAGTGAGTTTCTCACCGGAGGTGAAATCAAAGCGCAGACGGCCTGGCTCCACCACGGATCCCGCCTGGTTCACATGCGCTCCCAGAACTTGCTTGAGGGCAGCATGCAGGAGATGGGTAGCCGTGTGGTTTCGCTGGGTCGCCTGGCGCGCTTGTGTGTCCACCTGCATTTGGCAGGCATCCCCCACCTGCAAGCTGCCTTGTTTGACCTGCACCTGATGCAAGGTAAAGCCCGCCATCGCCGTGGTCTCCAGAATATCTGCCAAGGCCGTAGCACTCTCTACCGTGCCGCGGTCGCCCACCTGGCCTCCACCCTGCGGGTAGAATGGGGTTTGGTCCACCACCAGAAGCAAGCTCTCGCCGGTCGCAGCCTCATTCTGGGCTTTGTTGTCCTTACCCAGTAGCGCCAACACCTTGGCCTGGCATTGCAGCTTCTCATAGCCGCAAAATTCCGTCGTCGGGATACCAGCTGCAACCAGACTGGTGGAGGCGCTGTCAGCAAAGACAGCGTCAGCGGTGACCGCCGAAGCACGGGCCCGTTGGCGCTGCTCTTCCATGGCTGCGGTAAAACCGGCCTCGTCCAACTGCACACCCTGCTCCAACATCATCTGCCGGGTGATGTCTACGGGGAAGCCATAGGTGTCATGCAGCTGAAAGGCAAATTCACCACTGCTCGCTGCCAGATCACCCCCCTTGGCCAGGAACTGCTGCAAACGCTGCGCCCCATGCTTGTAGACCCCGGCAAAGCTATCTTCTTCGCTACGGATCAGGGAGCGAGCCTGCCCAGCATGATTGCGAACCTCAGGGTATTGGTCACCCATGACTTCGCCGACCAGATCCACCATCTCATGTAGGAAGGCATCTTGAATGCCCAACTCATAGCCATCCCTGATGGCGCGCCGCAGGATCTTACGCACCACGTAGCCTCGACCTTCATTGCTGGGGACTGCCCCGTCAGCGATGCAGAAGGTGATTGCTCGGAGGTGATCGCTGATGCGACGCATGCGCACATCAGCTTGCTTGTCCTCACCGTAGGTCTTGTTGCCCCGCTGGCCGAGAAACTTCAGGTAGGGAGCAAACAGGTCTGTGTCAAAGTTGGTCTTGACTCCGGCCAATACAGCAACAATTCGCTCCAGGCCCAGGCCCACATCTATGTTGCGCTGCGGCAGGGGCAGCAGGCTGCCATCCTCCTGACGATCAAACTGGGTGAAGACGCAGTTGCCGATCTCGACAAAGCGATCTCCTGGAAGCTCTTCTAGACCCTGGCTTCCGGGTAGAGCCTCTTTCGGGCGAATGTCATAGTAGATTTCCGAGCAGGGTCCACAGGGACCGTTGGGGCCCTTGGACGGCGCTTCGGCAGGCCAGAAATTTTCCTTCTCGCCAAAGCGGAAGATGCGTTCCTCGGCCAGACCAACCTTCTGCTGCCAGATCTCAGCGGCCTCATCATCGTCCTGGTAGACAGTAACCACCAGTTGATCTGCTGGTATGCCCAGCTCCTTGGTGAAGAACTCCCACTCCCAGCGAATGCAATCCTCCTTGAAGTAATCACCAAAGGAGAAATTGCCTAACATCTCAAAGAAGGTGTGATGCCGAGGCGTCCTGCCCACTTCTTCAAGGTCAGGCACCCGCAGGCACTTCTGTGCCGTGGTCACCCGCTTGTGCGGCAGGGTTCCCCGGCCCAGGAACATGTCCTTGAACTGGTTCATCCCAGCGCCGGTGAACAACAGAGTTGGGTCGTTGGCGGGGACCAGGGAATCCGAGGACATGCGTTGATGTCCCCGGTCTTCAAAGAAGCGGAGAAAGCGTTCGCGGACTTCAGCTGCTGGCAAGGCTTGCATCAGGGCCTAGTAAAGGAACGCAAGCGCCAAAGGCAAGAGGCCGCCGATCTAAGTCTTGGCGCTCTTGCTGGCGGCGGGTCTCTTGGAATCAGCCTTGGAATCGGCCTTGGCTTCAGCCTTGTTTGCAGCCTTGGCCTCGACCTTCGTGCCGGCCTTGCCAATGCTCCGCTGCCCATTGCCCCGCTGCAGGGCCAAATCAACGGCCTGCTTGTCTGCAGCCCCATCCCCTCCCTGCCCAGTAGCCTTCTCAGTAGCCGGCTCAGGAGCGTCCACCGGTATGGGACTGCAAATCCGCAGGATATCCTGGCGCAACTGCTCACAGATGCTGGGGTTCTCCTTGAGGAACTCCCGGGCTCGTTCCCGGCCCTGACCCAGGCGCACTTCGCCATAACTCATCCAGGTGCCACTGCGCCGCAGGACTCCTTTATCCACGCCAATATCCAGCAACTCACCAATCTGGTTGATGCCTTCATTGAACAAGATGTCGAATTCCACCATGCGGAAGGGGGGCGCCACCTTGTTCTTCACCACGGTAACCTTGGTGCGAGCCCCCACTGGATTGTCACCATCCTTGATGCGGCCAATGCGGCGGATATCCAGCCGTACCGAGGAATAGAATTTCAGCGCCCGACCACCGGTGGTGGTCTCTGGGCTACCGAACATGACGCCGATCTTCTCCCGGATCTGGTTGATGAAGACCACGCAGGTACGGCTCTTGGCCATCAATCCGGTGAGCTTGCGCATGGCTTGGCTCATCAAACGGGCATGCAGGCCAACAAAGCTATCCCCCATTTCCCCTTCGATTTCGGCCTTGGGCACCAAGGCCGCCACCGAATCGATCACAATCACATCCAGGGCGCCGGAACGCACCAGGGTCTCACAGATGTCCAAGGCCTGTTCGCCGTTGTCCGGCTGAGAAATCAGGAGCGAGTCCAAATCCACCCCGAGGCGCTTGGCATACTGGGGATCCAGGGCATGCTCAGCATCAATGAAGGCGGCAACACCACCGGCCTTTTGCGCATTGGCCACCACGTGCAGGGTCAGAGTGGTCTTACCAGAAGACTCCGGACCATAGACTTCGATGATTCGCCCGCGGGGCAGGCCACCGGTGCCAATCCCCAGATCCAGGCCAATGGAGCCAGTGCTGATGCCCTCGATCTCGACCGCTGTATCCTGTCCCATGCGCATGATGGCGCCCTTGCCGTACGAGCGTTCGATGGATACGAGCGCATCTTCCAGCGCCACGCCGGTATCGCTGTTCACCGGATTCCTGGTTTTCTTCGGTTTCATCCTTGGGTTCCCTCCCTAATGATTTTGTTGCCTTGCTGGATCGTACTTGGCCGATCCAGCCTCTGATTTTGCTTGGCTGAGGACTCTAGCATCTACCCTTACAAAAGCCAAACATCATCTTGCGGGATTTTTGCTGTGGCAGATCCATGCACAGGCTGTGCCCCCGCAGCCCTGTAGGTTACTGGCTCTGTGTCTCTAGGGCCTGCTGCGCAGGCCCGGATCAAGCTGAGCCAGTGACCTCCTGCGTCGGTTACCGGGCTCTGTGTTCCTTGTGCCTGCTGCGTCGGTTACCGGCCTAACCGGTGATTACAGGGAAACAAACTGGATCAGTTCCTGATACCTGCGCTCCAACTGGCTGCGACCGGCACTGGCCAGTTGATCCACGCCAAAACCTTCTACAGTCAGGCTGGCAGTCACCGTGCCATAGGCCATGGCCCGCTTCATGTTCCACAGGCTGAGGCTGTCGCATTCCGCCAGGAAACCCATGAAACCACCAGCAAAGCTGTCGCCAGCCCCGGTTGGGTCCACCACGGTGCCGGTGGGATAGGCTGGCAAGGCATACTGGAAGTAGTTGCTGAACAAGAAGGAACCATGCTCGCCCTTCTTGACGATGGCTAGCTTTGGCCCCAGCTCCAGAACCTTGCGACCCGCCAGGATCAGGTTGCTCTCGCCAGTGAGCATCTTCGCCTCTTCGTCATTCAAGATCAGCCCATCCAGCCTGGGCAACAGGGCATCCAATGCTTCCCGTTGGATGTTGATCCACAGGTCCATGGTATCCGCCACGATGAAGCTGCTGTCCGGCATCTGGTCCAGCACGGAAGCCTGGGTTTCAGGGGCAGCATTGGCCAGGAAAAGGAAGGGAGAGCTGCGATAGCTGTCTGGAATCTTGGGTTGAAAGTCGCCAAAGGTATTCAGCTGCACATCCAGGGTTTCCCGACTATTCATGTCCGCCGAATACTTGCCAGACCAGCTGAAAGTCTTGCCGGGCTTGACCTCCAGACCGTCCAGGTTGACGCCGCGACTGGCCAGCAATTGGCGGCTCTCGTCCGGAAAGTCTTCCCCCACTACGCTGACCAGATTCACGTCGGTGAACAGGCGCGCAGCCAGGCTGAAGTAGGTGGCGGAGCCACCGAGGCAATCGGCTCTCTTGCCGAAGGGAGTATCTACGGTATCGAAGGCCGTTGAGCCCACAACCAACACAGTCATTCTTGATGTCCTTAAGGGGGTGATTGAAGGCCTCAGCCTACTGCATGGCCGGGTCAGAATCGCTACTTCTCTCGAGCAGTTGTTCTTCATCCAACTCCTCTTGCGCAACCTCTGCCTGGATGTCTTCCTTGCTCACCTTGTCCTTGCTGAACACCATGATCAGCCCGCCCACCAAGGACCAGAGGGTAAGGTGAATGCGGTACAGCACCGACAGGGCCACCCCTCGGGTACGCATGATGCTTTCAGCCTGGGCGTGGACCAGATGCACGGTGCCGAACTTGCCAAACAGATAGCCAAACATGGCCTCACCCACGCCCCAGCCGTTGGGAGCAATGGGCACGGCAGAAACAATGAGAATCACCGGCATCAGCACGAAGTAGTCCGCCAGCTCCATGCCCACCCCCAAGGCCTGGCCAACGAAATAGTAGCTGAGGACGCTGAACACGTGGTTGCCCATGCCGGCAAGGAGCCACATCACCATGCCCAGCAGGTGCGAGCGATAGAAGAACACCGCCTGGTCAACCCGCTCCAGCAGGTGGCTGAACTTGCCCGGCAGCATGCGCAACAAAGTACTCAGGCGGATGAGGCGACGGATGCGCCGACTGAAGGCCACAACCCCCAGGCAAATCACCAGACCGAGCACAGACCAGATGGCCAACGCCAAAGTGAAGAAATCCTCCCGGTTGGGATTGTCCTCGCCCAAGCTGAAGAGAACCGCCAAGCCTGCCAACAAGGCAATGGAACCCAGGCCCATGATACGGTCCACAATCACCGACATCAGCGCTGCCACCCGGTCGCCGGAGCAACGCTTCATGACATAGATAGCCTTGATCAGATCGCCGCCAGTCTGGCCAGGCACAAAATTGTTGCAGAACAGGCCAATCCAGGTGTAGCGCAGAGCATCCATCCGGCTGATGTCCAGACGGTTGACCCGCAGCAACCACCACCACCGAATTGCCGCCGTGATCAAGCTGACCAGGAAGCAAAAAGCACCCAAGGCAAACAAGCCCAGATGCATATTGCTCCAATAAGTGAGCATGCCCGGACTCACCTCCGCGTCAGCCGCCAAGGTCCTGGGTTCGCTATCTCCATCCACCAGGAACTTCACATCCTGTGCATCCCAGTGACCAATGATGTCGCCGGTCAGCTCCAGCTCACCTTGCACATAGCGATCTTGCCAGTGAATGGTGGTGAACACGTAGGTGATGAGTCCGACAACAAGGCACAACTTGAGCAGACCCAACCAGCGTTTACTGCCCTGCGAAGAACTGGACATCAGCAATCTCCCTTGGCCCTGACCCGGGCACGGGCATGGATTATGGATTGGTGCTCATCCGCTACCTTTTGGCACAAGCTCTGGGCAAAGGCCTCTGCCGGCACCTGCAGATCTTGCAAGCAGGCGGTTTGCACCGGTGTGCCGGAATTGGCGATATTGAGCGCGAAGTGAATCAACGTGGAAACTGGGCTACGCGTCGCCACCGAGATGGAAAGCTTGCCCGCACCCAAGTAGAGGTCATCGCCCTCCCGGCGCAAATCCGCTTGTGGGGCCAATTCTTTGAGCAATTCCATGGCCTGCACAGTCAACATGCGCTGCCGGTACACTGCCAGCATCAAATCGCCATCATCAAAGGACTCCAACAAAAAGTGCAGCATGTCGTCCCCAGCAATGCCGGGACCAGACAGCAAGTCCTCCAGGTCTGCCATTTCTTCTTCGCTGACCTTGCAAGCCCCCCGGAAAGCAACGATGGCGTCGCCCACCAGGCCGCTATTGCGCAAAATCCAATGGGCCCGCAACTGACTTCCGTCATAGGGCTGAGGATCGGGAAACCAATGGGTATGCATGGGCAAATTGTTCATTGCGGATTCTGCAGGGCTCTTTGTCGCCACCATTGCCTGGCCCATTCAGGATCAGGTATGGCATTTTCGTGATGCAGGCAGCGGGCCAGACCTTCCAGGGCAACAAGCTGTAAGTCATCTCCCACCCGACTATCGAAGGCGGTGGTATAGAGAAAACTCAAAGCAGAAGGACCATCCAGAAATGTCTTTTCCGCATCCGCCTGACTCAGTTGCGAGCAAAGTCGAACAAGAGTCAACGCCACCAAAGGGCCATGCACCTCATCCTTGCTCACAACCTTGAGCACAAAGGGCACACCCGCCACACCAGCCAATCGACGATAACTGCGGATTGCAGAATCACGCAGGTGATCATGACTGCTGGGAGTCTGCAGGACAGCCAACATGCCATAGCCGATAGCTGCATGCAGAGAGCGCTGCAATGCTTCCTTTGCCGTTTCCTTCAGCTCTGGGTCCGACTCTTCTTCCCAGAGGGTCTCCAGCACCAATACCAATTGTCGGCGTTGATAGGAGGAAGGCAGGGCATGGGCGGCGATGCTGACCAGGGCAGCTGAGTATTCTTGCTCTTCTTCGCTGCTCAGCTGCGGCTGTGAACGAAACCCCGGCGCCAGACGTCCAAGGATATCTTCCGCACGTTTGACTTCAGCCTGACGCTCCGCACTGGTAACAACGCTATAGATACCGGGTTGCAGGATCGCCAGTTGCAACTGCGTCATGACGATCTCCAAACCATGCAGGGCTTTGACCTGATTCAACAGGCTGGGATCTTCTTCCAATACCCAGAGCAATCGCCCAACGACCCGGGCGGCACGACTGAGGTCACTCCCTACCATCGCCAGCATGTCATCAATATAGCTGCGTGCCCGCCCGGAAGGATTCTCCTCCTTGTAGGTCTGGGCTTCCAGCTTCAGCACCTGGGTCAAGATCATGTCCAACCCTGTCCCCTCCGTGTGCCGAACCAGGCCGTGCAAGCGTTCTGGCGAATCAATGTAATCCAATTGCTGCGGCTCGGACCCTTCAGAAACTCGGTTGGAAAGAGAGTCGAACTCGCGCAGGATCCGCCGGAAGGAGACATCCCGACCCAGCTCAGTTGCCAGGCTAGACTCATTGAAAAATGCGCAGCCACCCGCAGTCAAAGCCAGCAGTAGTAAAGCCAAAACCTTCACTGGGCATAACCTCTTGGATGATGGCGATGCCATTCCCACGCTGTGGAAAGGATGGAATCCACAGTGGAATAGTGGGGTTGCCAACCCAGTTCACGCTGGATCAGCTCCGGGCTGCCTACCAGGATCGGCGGATCGCCAGGGCGCCGCGCACCTACCTTGTAGGCAATTTGTTGGCCGGTAATACGGCTGGCCTCTTCGATAATGGACAGCACTGACGTGCCCTTATCGTTACCCAGGTTATAGGCCATGACTGCATTCAAGCCCTGCTTGAGAGCATCCAGAGCCAAGATATGCGCTGCCGCCAGATCGCAGACATGCACATAATCCCGCACACAGGAACCATCGGCAGTGGGATAGTCCGTGCCGAACACCGTCAACTCTTTGCGTTGCCCCAAAGCCACTTGCAAGACCAGGGGGATCAAATGGGTTTCCGGCGCATGGTCCTCGCCAATCTCACCGCCGGGTTGCGCACCTGCAGCGTTGAAGTAGCGCAAAGACACCGAGGCAATGCCATGTGCCCCGTGGAAATCCCGCAGCATTTTTTCGCAGATCAACTTGGTCTGCCCATAGGGATTCACCGGATTCTGCGGGGTGGATTCCACAATGGGCATGGACTCGGGCTCACCGTAGGTAGCGCAGGTAGAGCTGAAAACAATTTGTTTGACCTGGCCTTCCGCCATCGCCCGCAAGAGGTTCAAGGTGCCCACCACATTGTTCTGGTAGTAGAGCCCTGGATCAGTCACCGACTCGCCCACGTAACAGCGGGCGGCAAAATGGCAAACGGCCTTGATGGGATGCTGAGCAAAGACAGAACGTAGGAAGCTAGCATCCAAGGTGCTGCCCTGCAGCAAAGTTGCACCCTGTAAGGCCTGGCTATGCCCTTCACTCATGTCATCCAGTACCAACACCTGATCCCCGCGCTGCCGCAAAGCATGCAGGGTATGCGACCCGATGTATCCCGCCCCCCCAGTAAGCAGAATCACCGGCGTGCCTCCCAGGCCAGCACAATCCGGCGGCGCTGGTCAACCTGGTTCTCTGCTTGGGGAGGTAGGGGCATGGTAGTGTGGTGAACAGTTTCCAATGCAGCATGCATCTTGCGGAAGGCAGTAGGGTGCTGTTCCAGCGCGATAAATTCCAGCAACAAGCCGGGCAGATCTACTGCTGAACGCAAGTTGGGCTGGCAGGCGAGGGTAGCCGCCAGCCCTCTTACACCCGGATCATCGTCGGTCAAGGCCTGACGGAGTACTGACATGGGCGCCTGGCCCCGGGCCAGGGCAAAGCGAAGAGCATGCTTGCGCAGCTGACTATCCGCATCCTGACTGGCCAGGTTGATGGCATCCTCAGCCAGCTCCACCGGCCCCTGCAGCAGAGCATGCAAGGCAGCTACCCGATCCGAACTATCCTGGGCAGCGCGCAACAGCGCCATGAGCTCCCGCCAGGGTCGCAGGTCCAAGCGCCGGTTTTGCCCCAGCTCCTGCTGCAATTCCTGCTGCAGGGCAAGAATCATATCCTGCTCCTCACTGCGGTACTGCAGGGGCAATTGCCCCTCTGTAAGCTGCGCCAGGCAATCCAAGGCTCGCTGGTACTCGCCCTGCATGCGGTAGGCAAAGGCCAACTCCTCCAGAGCCAGGGCCTCCAGAGCCAAGGCCTGCCCCGGCCAGGCTCCAGTCAGATTGGTCAGGATCTGCACTGCTTGGGACGGCCGTAACAGATCGTTGCAGAGCATGGCTTCCTGCAAGCGAAGGTCTGGCCGCTGGGGCTGACGTTGCAACCCGGCCCGGACACAGGCCAGAGCCTCCACCAATCGCTCTTGCTGACGAAAAATATCGACCAAGACCAAGGCGGCCTCCGCTGGCCGCCGGCCAGTAGCCAATTCCTGTCGCAGGATCCCCACACCTTTCTCGACCGCCCCGGTCTGCAGCAAACAGGACGCATGCAACCTGGGCAGGTCAGCGGACACCAGGCTGCCGCCCTGTTGTTGGCCTTGCATGGCTTGGCGCAGCAAGGGCTCCGCCTCTGCTGGCTTACCGGTTGCCAGGTACGCCCGCCCCAATGCGGTCAACACAAGGGGTTCAGCGGGCTGCTGCCGCTGTTGGAATTTGAGTCCCTGCAGGGCGGCATTGGGCCGCCCCAGCAGCAAATAGCCGTATGCCGACCGCAGGCTCTCCTTCGCTGGCCTGGCCACCAGGCTCGGATCCCCCTGGGTTCTGCGCAATGCCGCCAACTCAGCCAATAGCGCCTCTTCCCTGCTCACATCCTGAGCAGGCCTGGCGGATTCAGGCCTGCCGGGCTCAGGCCTGACAGGCGAAGCACAGGCACTTAGCCCCAGCAGCAGACTCCCCAGCACAACTTTCATGCAAGCTTTCAATTGTCTCTGGTCTACCTTGGTCTCAACGACGAAATTGGCAAACTACAAACCATGCCCCCAGGTCAACCTAAGCAAGCATTGGCAGAAAAGCCCCTACGCAAACTCCTGGCAACAGCCTGCGCTGCAGCCAGCCAGGTAGGCAAATCCGTGCAGCGCCAGCACCTCCCCATGGGACAACAACTGCAGACCAAGGGCGAGGGAGATTTTGTGACGGCTGTGGATATCGCCAGCGAGGAACAACTGCAGAAGCTCCTCTTGCAGGCCTACCCGGAGCACGGTTTTTTGGGTGAGGAGCATGCGCCAGTCCGCCCGCAGGCGGAATTCCTTTGGGTGGTCGACCCCATAGATGGCACCAGCAATTACGGCCGTGGCCTGGGGATCTATGCGGTCTCCGTTGCCTGCCTCTACCAAGGTCACCCCCTGGTAGCCGCCATCTACTCCCTGCCAGAAGGCGCTCTCTATTCAGCGGCCTTGGGCTTGGGTGCGTGGCGCCAGGAGCAGGCACTGCGGATGCCTGCCGGGCATCTGGATGCCAGCTCCGTCATCGGCCTGCAGTGGCTGCGCGGCGCCAACTCCCTGCCCTTCCTGCCGGCTTTGCTAGCCACCGGCACTCGCATCCGCAACATGGGCTGCACGGTGACCCAATGCTGTGATCTGGCCGCCGGACGCCTGGACGCCAATATCCAGGAGCAGGGCAAACTATGGGATTTTGCCGCCGTGGCTTTGGTCGTAACTGAAGCTGGCGGCTTGTTCAGTGACTGGTCAGGTGGCCCCATTTTTCCCATCCAACCAGAACATGCCGGCGACAATCATCCCAGCCTGGCCGCATCCCCGGCGATCCACCAACAACTGCAGCAGATCCTGCAGGTCCCCGGGCAATAAGGCTTATCGTTCCCCTCGGGTAACGATCTTGGATCATCGAATCGGGCAATTCACGCCTACCCTCGGCCAGAAGCGCCAGTTCCCGTGAACGATCAGGTTGGCGGCGCAGCTTGAGGGGACGCAACTGCAGATTTGCCGGCCAAACCATGGAGTTTCCAGGTTCTGGTCCCATATTTGCATTTATGCTGCCTCATCGTCCGGCACAATTGGTCCGGCATCATCGATCGGGCATCAAGAGATCCTGCATAGACATTTCCCAGCCACATAACCCTGGAGTGAGAACCATGAAGAAACTGTTCCTTTCGTCCCTGGCAATTGCCGGCATGTTGACCCTGTTCCCTGACACTGCTTCGGCCCATGGCGGTCAATATCGTGGCCCTGGTGACGTGGTACCCCCCAGCACCGGTGGTGGCGGCGGCCGTCGCGGCCCCAAGACCCCTGGTCCGTCAGCCCCCGGCCCAACCACTCCTGGGCCAGCAGCCCCCGGCCCAACCACTCCTGGCCCATCAGGCCCCGGTCCTGTCACCGGTGGCGGAGCAGCACCTGGCGGCGCCCCCGGAGGCCCCACCACTCCTGGTCGCGGCATTGAAGTTGGCCCTGACCTGAGCAAGTGGCAATTCTGGTGGGAGTTCAACAAGGATCCCTACATCAACCTGAAAGACGCCATCCACGCTCCCGTCACCATTACGGGCACGGACAGCTTCTTCCTGGGCGCAACCAGGAAGCGGGATAGCAAGGACACTGCCAAGCCCTCGCAGACCGATATCCAAACAGTCATCCTGCCAGCCTTGAACAAAGCCCTGGATGACACCGAGAACCGGGACATCACCTCATCCTGCTTCATCGCCATGGCCAAGATCGGCCAGAACTATGACACCATCGATATCCTGGAGTCCTTCAAGAAAAGCCTGACCAGCAATGATCAGGAGATCCGTGAAACCGCGGCGCTGGCCATGGGCATCTCCGGCATGCCGGAAGCCACCGATGACCTGGTAGCCATGGCTACAGACTCCGATGTCGGTCGTAAGCTGACTGGCAGGGCCTCTGTAGACAACCGCACCCGTTCCTTTGCCATCTATGGCCTGGGCATGATCGCCTACGCCCACGAAGCGACAGAGGTCAAAACCAAGGTGTTGAAGGCCCTGAAGACCATCCTGGACAAGGAAAAAGACGGTGACCGGAACATCCTGGTGGCCACCATCAACTCCATCTCCTTGTTGAATTGGAACCAAGATAACGACAAGGAAGAGCTGGCAGACACCTTGAAGACCTTGGACACCTTTGACAGCCAAAAGTTCACCCGGGGTAACCAACTGATCCAATCCCACGTGGCACCAGCCATTGCCAAACTGCTGGGCCGGGGCGATTCGGACTTGCACAAGCGCTACAAGGAAAAGTATGCCAAGGCCCTCTTCCCCAAGAAGAAGACTGGTCTGGACCTCTACCGCGCCGCTGCCATTGCCTTGGGGCAATTGGCCCTGCCCAACGAAACCGGCAAGGAAGATGACTCCAAGTACTCCAAAGTACTGTTGAAGTACTACAAGGAAGGCAGGGACGAACAAACCAAGTACTTCTCCCTCATGTCCCTGGGCCAAATTGGTGGCAACGCCAATCGAGGCGACCTGCTGAAGGTTCTGGCCAAGGGCAACAAGGCCTTGGTGAAGCCATGGGCAGCCATGGCCCTGGGCGTCTACAGCTTCCACAAGATGGAAAACGACGCCAACGCAGTACCGGACGAGACCATTGGCTCTGCCATCAGCAAGGAGTTCCGCCGGGTCAAGAACCCTGAGGCCCTGGCTGCTTTCGCCGTGTCCCTTGGCCTCTGCAAGTATCGGGATTCAGCCACGGACCTGCTGGACATGCTGGCCAAGAAGAGTAAGCAAGATGAGCTGGCTGGCTACCTCTGCATCGGTCTGGCTCTCATGGACTTCCAAAAGGCCAAGACCGACATTCACAATCTGGTTCGCGATTCTGTGCGTCGCCCCGAGCGACTCAAGCAGGCAGCCATTGCCCTGGGCAAGCTGGGCGACAAGACTGTGACCAACACCCTTACGGAGATGCTTCAGGAAAAGGAATCCAATCTAGCCAAGCTCAGCGCCATCTCTGCTGCTCTGGGTTTCATTGGTGATCGCCGTACCATCGCCCCGCTGAAGAGCATGCTGTTCAACACCCAGTTGACTGATCTTTCACGGGCCTTTGCAGCCGTGGCTCTGGGCGGCGTGGCGGATAAAGAAAAGCTGCCTTGGAACTCCAAGATTTCCCGCAACATGAACTACCGTGGTTCGGTTGAAACGCTGACCCAGTCGGGCAGCGGCGTGTTGGATATCTTGTAGTCGAAGGACAAGCTCACCACCGGCGTCGCTGAAGAACGGCGCCGACTTGGCTTTCTCTTTCCACCACTGACGCCTCTGCAACAGCCCGTTGCAGAGGCGTTTTTATTTGCGGCTGGATTGAATGGAGAATTGGAAATGAAGAGTTGGAAGACGGGATATCTGGTCGCCGCATGTTTGCTGTTAGTGCTGAGTGAGGTTGCTCTGGCGCACGGTGGTCAGTACCGGGGAGCGGGCGACATGATTTATCGAGCAATAGACGGTGGTCCCCCTGGCCAACCAAGACCCCCTCGCCCTCCCCGAGTCGGTCCAGACTTGAGCAAGTGGCAGTTCTGGTGGGAATTCAACAAGGAGAATTACCTTGGACTGCAGAACAGCGCCAAGCCATCGCCAAAGGAAATCCAGACGGTCATCCTCCCTGCCTTGCACCGCACGCTTGCAACCACGCACAACCGTGACATCACCAGCTCTAGCATGTTGGCCATGGTCAAAATCGACCAACACGGCGAAGTCTTCAACATCTTGGAGATCTGCAAGAAGAAGCTGGCCAACAATGACCAAGAAATCCGCGAAACCGCAGCCCTTTGCCTGGGCATCTTGGGAAGGCTCGAAGCGTTGGGTGACCTGATGGCCCTGGCCACGGATTCAAAGGCTGGCCGCAAGCTCATTGGAAGAAAGGCGGTGGATTTGCGCACTCGCTCCTTTGCCACCTACGCAATGGGCCTGCTCGCCTACGATCATGATTCTAGGCAGGTCAAGAGCAGGGTGTTCATGACCCTGAAGCTGATTTTAGAGAGAGATAAGGACGGCGACCGAAACATTCTGGTGGCCGCAATCAACGCCATGGGTTTGCTGAATTGGAACCTGGCGAAAGACCAAGCGCTGCTGGAAGACACCCTTGAGTCTTTGGATGGTTTTTACGATTTGGATGCACCCCGTCCTCGACAGCTCATCCAATCCCACGTACCAGCAGCTATTGCCAAACTGCTGGGGCGGGGCAACAGTAAGCTGCACCAGAAGTACAAAGAGAAGTTCGCTCACGCACTGTTCCCCAAGAAAAGGATCACCCTGAATCTATATCGCGGGGCAGCCCTGGCATTGGGCCAGATGGTTCTGGCCAACGAAACGGGAAATGAGCCAGACTCCAAGTACTCGGAAGCACTGTTGAAGTACTATCGAGAGGGCAGAGACTCTCAATCCCGCTACTTTTGCCTCATGGCCTTGGGGCAGATTGGCGGCAAAGCCAACCAAGATGCGCTGCTAGAGGTATTGGCTACTGGCAGCAAGGCCCTCCAAAAGCCATGGGCCGCAATGGCGTTGGGGATCCTTAGCTTTCACAAGATGAAAGAAGGAGTCTCTACAGACTGGGACAAAACCATTCCTGCAGCGATCCACAAACAATTCCTTATGGTCAGGAACCCGGAGACCCTCGGCGCTTTCTCGGTAGCACTTGGCCTCTGCAAGTACCAAGATGCGGCCGAAGATATGCTGAACATGCTCGGCTTGAAGCAAAGGAATGATGAACTGTCCGGATACCTGTGCATTGGCCTGGCTCTCATGGACTACAAAAAGGCCAAACCCTACGGGCATAAGCTAATGCTGAAATCCCCTCGCCGCCCTTATCGGTTGCAAAAACTATTGATCGCACAAAGTAAGCAAGGCGACAAAGCGGCAGTTAGAGTGCTTTTGGAGTTGCTGCAGTTGAAAACCACCAATCTGGTCCAGCTCTCCGCCATAGCCCAAGCACTGGGAACCCTTGGCGATGGCAGTAGCATCGAGCCACTGACCAAGATCCTGGCCAATGAGGAACTAACAGATCTCTCCCGTGCCTTTGCAGCCACTGCCTTGGGCTGTCTGGCAGACAAGGAGAACCTCCCATGGAACGCCAAGATCTCCCGCAACATGAACTATCGCGCGGCGGTGGAGACGTTGATGCAGTCGGGTACCGGCGTGTTGGACATCTTGTAGGTCGTACCATTTTCCGACGAGTGACCTTTACTGTTCCCCCACAGTAACGCTGCATCCACAGGGGTAACCACCCTTGGCCAGAAGCTCGGCAATCCCTGGCTTTCCACCTGACTGGTCCTGCAATTGCTTCTCTCCTTCACGTACCACAAACGATGGTGTTTCACCATCCATGAAGGAGAAGAACCAATGAAGAAACTATTCCTTATCTCGATTGCCTTCGTCGGCCTGTTTGCCTTTTTGGCCAACACTGCAACAGCCCACGGCGGCCAATACAGAGGCCCTGAAGATATTGTCCCACCTGGAGGATCTGGCAAGGGCAAAAGCAAGCTCAAGCCTCCAGGCACCTTGGGTAAACCTAAAACCGGGACCCCTCCCGCTCCCGACTCCGGTTCAGGAAGAAACCCCAGGCAGCCGGGAGTGACTGGCAAGCCTCCAACCCCCGGCAGCAATCCCAACAATCCAATTACAGGCCGACGGGGCATCCCCGTCGGACCCGACTTGAGCAAGTGGCAGTACTGGTGGGAGTTCAACAAGGATCTCTACATCAACCTGAAGGACGCCCTTTATGCCCCCGTCGCCCGCACTGGAACTCCCGCCGTCTGGCTTGGCCCAACCTGGAGAGACGAAGGAGTGGACAGCGCCAGGCCCTCGCCAACGGACATTCATAAAGTCATCCTGCCCGCACTCCTGCGCGCTCAAGCAAGCACCGACAACCCGGACATCAACTCTTCTTGCCTCATCGGCATTGCCAAGGTTGGCCAGAGCGGCGACGGCAACGATGTCCTTGCAGCCCTCAAGAAAGGTCTGACTTCCCATAACCAGGAGATCCGCGAAACAGCTGCGGTGGCCATGGGCATCTCCGCCCTGGCAGAAGTCACCGATAGCCTGCTGGGTCTGGCCACTGATTCAGCTCAAGGTCGCAAGCTTGTGGGCAATCAACCCGTGGATGACCGCACTCGTTCCTTCGCCATCTACGGCCTGGGCCTGATTTCCTACGCCAATGAATCCAAGGAAGTGAAGAGTAAAGTGCTGGACGCCTTGAAGCTCATCTTGGAGCAGGACAAGAACAACAACCGCAACATCCTGGTGGCTGCCATCAACGCCATGGGACTGTTGAGCTGGCATGCAGAACAGGACAAGGATCTACTGAAAGACAGCTTGCAGGCATTGGACCGTTTTTACGACCTGGATTTTGGCCGAGGTCGAAAGCTCATTCAATCCCATGTACCACCGGCCATTGCCAAGTTGCTTGGTCGACGCAACTCAGACCTGCACAAGCACTACAAGGAGAAGTTTGCGCAGGAAGTGTCCAGCAAGAAGAAGCTGCACAATGACATTCGTCGCGGCGCGGTAATCGCCCTGGGGCAGTTGGCTCTGGCCAACGAAACAGGCAAGGAAGCGGACTCCAAGTACTCCAAGCAACTGTTGCAGTTCTACAAGACCGGCAAGGATAAGCAGGCCAAGTACTTTGCCCTTATGGCCCTGGGGCAGATTGGTGGCAATGTCAACCGCAGTGAACTGCTGAAGGCCCTGGCCACGGGACAAAAAGTTATGGAACAGCCATGGGCAGCCATGGCCCTGGGAGTCTTGAGCTTCCACAAGATGGAGAACGATGCCAATGCAATGGTGGATGACACCATTGGCCACGCCATCCACCGGGAGTTCCTGCGCAACCAGAACCCGGAAGCCCGGGCCGCCTTCTCGGTGGCTCTTGGTCTGTGCAAATATCGGGAAGCCGCTCATGACCTGATGGAAATGCTCGACAAGAAGAGCAGGCAGGATGAATTGGCTGGCTACCTGTGCATTGGCCTGGCTCTGATGGACTATAAAAAGGCCAAGACGCAAATTCATAATCTGGTGCTGAGTTCCGTGCGCCGCCCCAACCGGCTCAAGCAAGCAGCCATTGCCCTGGGCAAGCTGGGCGACAAGACGGTGACCAACACGCTCATCCAGATGTTGCAAGAGCGGGAAACCAACCTGGCCAAACTCAGCTCCATATCTGCAGCCTTGGGCTTCATTGGTGACCGCCGCACCATCGGCCCGCTGAAGAACATGCTGTTCAATGAAGAGCTGACTCAGCTGTCACGGGCCTTTGCCGCCGTCGCCCTGGGCGGTGTGGCGGACAAGGAGAACCTGCCGTGGAACTCCAAGATCTCCCGCAACATGAACTATCGCGGCGCCGTGGAAACCCTGACCCAGTCAGGTACCGGTGTCTTGGACATCTTGTAGATTCAGGTTGGCTTAGGCAGAAAATGCCGGCGGCCAAGGATGAAGAACAAGACCAATAGGGTCACCGAAGTCAGCACTGCCAACCAAAGGTTCCGACTTGCGACTTCAGTGGCCCTTTCTTGCTGTGCCCACTCCAGCCGGGCCGAATTCATTCGGGCTTTCAAGACCTGGGCATAAGACCCATCATCCAACAACTTTGCTGCGCCATACTCCTGCAGAGCCGCAGCCAATTGGTGGATGTGGAAAAAACAATCACCCGCCAGCAGACGAAGGTAGGCAGTAGCGGCATCAGCCTGGGGCAACACTTGCAGGGCCTCAGCAAAGCGGTTGCGGGTCAGCAAGGCGTGCACTTCGTCGCCAACCTCCGCCGATTTTCTAGTCCCCTGCATGACTATCAGGTCGGCTTCTTTGGCGGGACCGGCATAGGTGCGCTCCTGCAGGCTGTCCAACAGGGGGCGGTCATCGTCCAGGATGCGATTGCCGGGAAGGATTTCTTGCCAGACACCTGGCTGGCTGGTGGCTGCCAGAATCTTTCGCAGGTCTGCATCATCGGTTGATACCTGTGCCAGACGCTCCGGCTGCAGAGCCTTGTCCCGTCGCGCCGCCAACACAAAATTACGCGCACCTGGAACCCGGAACACATGACTGCTGCCAAATACCTTCGCCATGGTCTGCGCCAGGGACTGCAGCACAGGATCCTGCAAAGAAAACCCGCCGCAATTCAGAGAGACCACCCCGCCAACCTGCAACACTTTCTTCACCGCGGCAAAAAAGTCCGCAGAAGCCAGATGGGCAGGGATGTAAATCTGATGTTCATAGGCATCCACCAGCACCACGTCGTACTGTTGCCGGCAGCGGTTCACAAAAACCCGAGCATCCATGGGATACATGGCACCCTTCGCCCGCTGGCCAGCAAATATCGTCTGCCCCAGGGCTATGACCTCTGGATCAATTTCCACCCCATCGACGATGCAGCCCGGATGAGCATGTTGAAAAACACGGCTGAATGTGCCAGCCGCATCGCCCAGTGATAACACCTTTAGTGAATCTGGGCGCTGGCCATCTCCGGCCAGGAATGGAGTCACAGCGTGATAATCGTAGTAACGACCATTGGTGAATGCCTGGCCCTGCACAGCAACGGAGTGGAAAGAATCCAAGCCTTCGTTGATTTTTAAGCTGGTCAGCTGTTCAGCACCTTCCTGGTACTGCACAACCTGCAGGTACTGGTAACGGCTCTCGCTTTCCGCCAACAGAGTCTGACCCGGCAAGGGATCACGCAAGGGACCGGCACCGGTGTAGAGCCAGGCCAGGAGCATGGGCGGCAACAGTGCCAGCAGAACCTTGGGCTGCCAGCGACACATCAGGGCTGCCAGCACCAGCAGGCTGGAACACAGCCATACAGTCATGCGACTGCCCAGGTATGGGATCAAGGCATGGGTGGCAGCAAAGGTACCCAACAGACTGCCCAAAGTGGACATGGCAGACACCAGTCCACTGGCTCGCCCCACAAGATGCTGCTCCACTGCCAACAACCGCACCAGCATGGGGGTCACGCAACCCAACAGCAGGATCGGCGGCACGAACAACAGGGAAGTGGCAACGAAGGAGCCGCGCACCAAGGCCGGCATGGCCGCATCCAGGGGCAGGTCGGCGGGAAGCAACCACTGCCCCAGGGGCTTGGCCAGCAGCGGGATGGTTGCCACTGCCATGCCGGCAAGAAACAGCAGCCAGAACAACCGACGGGCACCGGACGCATCAGCCATACGCCCACCGAGAAAGGCTCCCAGGGCCAAGGCAACCAACATGACACCGATCACATTGGTCCACACATAGGCCGAATCACCAAAATAGGGGGCCAAGAGTCGGACCGCCGTCAACTCCAGTGCCATGACGGCAAAGCCGCTCATGGCGGCCACCAGGGCACCGCGGCTGGGATTCATCCTATTCGTCGTCAGCAGAGCCTTCGCCAATAGAACCAGCAGAGCTCTCTACCTTTGCTTCAGCATCCTTGGCTTCAGCGTCATTTGCTTCAGCGTCAGCTTCTTCAGGCTCTGGCTTGGGCACCGAGCCGTTGTAGCCCACTGTGTAGAGGAAGGTGGGATCGAACTTTTCGATCATGTTCTCCTTCATGAAGTTCAAGTTGCGTGTCAGCGTCTCTTTGACCTCTTTGCCGTTTACCACCAAGGTGATCTCCTTGTCCAAGTCCACCAGGGCATCGTTCAAGTAGAGGTAGTAGCGACTGACGTTACGGGCATCCACCTTGATGGTATTGGATGCTCGATCAGCTTCCACCACCAGACGGGGGCGCTCTTCGACAGCAACCAACTCCAGTGGTTCTGCCAGCATGATGCGGACCCAATGGCTTTCCAGAAAGAAATCGTCGGTGGGAGTCAGAACGACCTTCTTGGGGAATAGATCCCGCTGGACCTTGCTGGCCCAAGAGCCAATTTCAGCGGCCGACTCCAAGTAGGGATACTCACCCTTGGCCTGCATGATCTCACAGCGGCTTGGCTTGCCGGTTGCGTCTTCGGCCAGACTGGCCTTGATCTTTTCGCAAGCTGCTTTGTTCTCGTCATTGGCCAACAATAAGACCGGTATGCCGCCCAGGCTTTCTAGATTCCATTCCCCCATATCCCCGGGTTGACGAAGGATGACACCAGCAAAGCGGGAAGGAAAGTGGCTGGCCAGACGCAGACCAAATACCGAACTCTCGCTTCCGCAATCCAGGAAGAAACGAGAACGGTCCAGGTTGTATTCGCGCTGGGTATCACCCAAGGGAAGGAAGGTGCCCGAAATGAGAATTCGCTCAGTGGCGACACCCTCATTGGTTTTCATGTCCGGGTTGGTCGCCAAATCCATGCCTGCATCCAAGTTGGGGATGACAAAGATAGAGCTGGCAGCAAATTCAGTACCCTTCCAGGTGCCCTCGTAGAACGACTTGGCATCCTTCCAGCCCTTGCCATCCCCTCCCTTTTTGCCAGGGAGCTGCAACACACAGGGGTAGGAATTGGCAGGCCGATAACCCTTTGGCACCAGCAACGAATAGCTGCCATCCTTGGCCTTCTTGATCTCACCACTGGCAGATTTGTTGCCATAGGTAAAGGCCTGCGAAAACACCTGCACTACATCTCCCATGTAGCGCAAGGGATCACCATCCTTGCCCTGCTTTTTCCAGGCTGAAAGGAAGGCCTCTTTGGCCTTGTTCATCTTCTTGCGACTGCTGGCACTAAGATCTTCGTTGTAGGCCATAGAAGTTGCGACCCACTTGGTTGCCTTGCCGCGCAAGGTCTTGATGTCGGACTCCTTCATCTTCGAAGGCAGCTGCACCGGCTCCTGTTGCGCAGCTTGCTGGGCGCTAGCACCAGATTGGGGTTTGGATTCTTCTTGAGGAGCTGCGGCCAAAAGGCCAAGGCTTAGAGTTGCACACGCGAGAAGCGCCATGAATTTCTCCGGGGTTGCTTACCAGCAAAAGGGGTCAATTAGCCCCTATCACAAAGCCTATAGGCCTCCGGGTCAAGCTCCCGCGAGCAACAGGTCCAGCAGTATTTGCCTGGCCATGGCTCGGTCCGCACCCTCTTGCAACTTGCTCAGAAGAGGCTCATCCGAATTGAAAAAACCTCGCAAGCTGAGAATGCCCAGATTGATTGCTGCGGCCCCAAACTGCCCAGGCTTTTTTCGGCGAAGACTCTCAGTGAAGGCCGCAGCTGCCTTTTCAGAGCTTCCACTGCCCTTGAGCAATAGGCCGTAGTCATTCCAAATCCATGCAGCAGTCGGACTCAACTTCATGGCACTAGCATAGGCAGCTCGCGCCTTCTCCTCTTCACCGATCTGACGCAGGGCCAGGCCCAGATTGGCATAAGAATCCGCATCACCCCTCTCTTTGGCCAGGGTGGTGAAGAGCCAAAGCCCCATGGCCCGATCCGAACCCCGTAACCAACGGTCGGCGATGGGCAGTAGTTGACCGGGATTCTGACTTGCCAACCAGGCACGCACTCTGGGCTCTTCCAAGTTTCGTAACTCGTAGGCAAGGCGCAAGGCAGGCTCCGGTTGCCGACCCTGCAAGCGCATGTAGACCAAGGTATCACTACGCTTGCCTGCTGCCCAAGCCTCATCAGCCAGCTCCCGACAGTGGCGAGAGTCACCACATTGCAAAGCAGAAAAGGCAGCAGCGGGCAACTGCTCCAGGTAGGCAGCCCCCGCCTGGGGCTGCTGCAAGAAGCGTTGCAGGGCCTCTGCGTAGGCGGCACGAATGGCTTCAGGGCTTGCCTCCCCACTGTCTCGCAACTGTTCCGCCTGCTGGTAGAGCTCTTGAAAAGAATGCTCTTGTGCGGGCAAAACACCGACCATGCTGATCAGAATGATGCCCAACCTGCAGACGAGCCAGCGCCTCATTGCCAGCCCCCTGTCATTGCAAGGTCACAGCGCCTGTCCCACTCACCACTTCGCCAACCAGATAGGCGGTTTCGTCCTGGGCCGCCAACTTCTCCATGACGTTTTCCGTTTGCCTTTCATCCACAAACAGCACCATGCCAAAACCCATATTGAAGACCCGATAGGCTTCACTGGTCTCCACCTTGCCGGCCTGCACCAGATAATCAAAGATCGGCGGCCGAGGCATGGCAGCAAGGTTGATCTGCACGTCAATGTCCTTTGGCATGACCCGCGGCAGATTGTCCGGCAGACCACCACCCGTAATATGGGCCATGCCCTGAATCAGATCGCCTTCCAGTAAGGGCCAGACAAGGTTGTAGTAACTGCGATGCACTGCCAGCAGGGCTTCAGCCAGGCTTTGCCCAGCCAGTGCTTCAGGACGGGCATCCAAATCCACACATAGATCATCTTCAACGATCTTCCTGGCCAGGGAGAAACCATTGGTGTGCAGACCGGAAGATTGCAATGCAATCAGCTTTTGCCCGGCAGCAATGCGACTGCCATCCAGCAGGCGATCCCGTGCCACGCAACCAATGATGGTGCCGGCCACATCCAATTCACCTTCAACATAGACGCCTGGCATCTCTGCTGTCTCACCGCCCAGGATAGCGCAAATGTTCTCGCGGCAGGCCTTAGCCAGGCCGCCGATGACTTGCTGCACCTGCTCCGGCTGCATCTTGCCCATGGCGATGTAGTCCAAGAAGAATAGCGGTCGGGCTCCCTGCACCAGGATGTCGTTGACACAGTGGTTCACCAGGTCTTCACCAACGGTGCTCACTCTGCCCGCCGCCTGCGCCACCTTGACTTTAGTGCCGACGCCATCGGTTGAGGCCACCAGCAACTGTCCTTCGACGCCAGCGGCTGCCAGGTCAAAGAGACCACCAAAAGCTCCAAGTTCGCCGAGCACTCCGGGCCCGTAGGTGGATTTGATGGCTTGGGAACTACCAGTTACTGCCTGGTATTTGGCATCGATGTCGACGCCTGCCTTGCGATAAGCAGAACCTTGCTGGGTCAAAGGATGTCTCCGGAAGGATGTTCCGGCAGCAACCGCTGCAGGAGGATACGATTGTTGTCGAATGCCAGATTTTCTGGAACCTGCTCCAGGGAAAAGAACCGGGCGTCCGCTGCATCATCGGCGGCCTGAAGCTCGCCGGCAATGGACTCGGCAAGGTAAACCACCAGGTTCACATATTTGTGTGGGTTCTCAACACAATGTGCCACATCCAACAGACCCCTGAGCCGGATCTGCAGCCCGGTCTCCTCACGGACTTCACGGATGGCAGTCTGCTCCGGTGTCTCACCATATTCCAGAAATCCGGCGGGGAAACTCCAACAGCCCTTCCCCGGCTGGATTCTCCGCTGGATCAGCAGCACCTCACGCTGGCGCACCACCAAAGCGCCAGCAGCGGTGGTCGTGGCCCGGAAGACCACATAACCACAGCCTGGGCAGGCCTGCCGCTGGCGGCCAAAGAGCTGCTTGGCTTCCAGTCCGGTGCTGCAGTAGATGCAGAAGGCTGCCGACTTTCCCTGATGCGCGTTCAAGATGTTGGATATGGACTGGGTTTCATGGTCGCCCTGGACGTAGATGCATTCTATCCTCCTGGCCCAAACCAATGAAACGCATCGCAGTTCTCGGCAGTACAGGTTCCGTGGGAACCAATGCCCTCCGCATCATGGAGGATCGCCTGGACCAATTCCAGGTCGCGGCCCTGGTGGCCAACCGTTCCGAGCTGGCCCTGCTGCAACAAATCCAGCGACTGCGCCCCCAGGCCGCCTGCCTGGTGCAGGGTTCGGGACAGCCCAAGAATTTGCCGGCAGCAACCGCATGGTTTCAGGGGGCGAAAGGAATCTGCGCCAGCCTGGAAGCCAGCCAACCTGATCTGGTGCTGAATGCCATTACTGGTGCAGCAGGCCTTGCAGCTTCGGAGTGGACCCTGCGCCACGGCCTGCCCCTGGCCCTGGCCAACAAAGAATCCCTGGTCATGGCGGGCCCCTACCTGATGGAATTGGCGCGCCAGCATGGCGGCAGCATCCTGCCGGTGGACTCCGAACACTGCGCCATCTTCCAGTGCCTGCAGGGTGAGAAGTTGGCGCGGGTGCAAAACATCTACCTCACCGCGTCTGGCGGTCCCTTCCGGCAACGGCCGCTGGCAAGTTTTGCCAGCATTACGCCGGAAGAAGCGCTGCAGCATCCCACCTGGGATATGGGGCCGCGTATCACCATCGGCTCCGCCACCATGATGAACAAGGCCTTTGAAGTGCTGGAAGCCCACTGGCTCTTTGGTCTTCAGGCGGAGCAAATCAAAGTCCTGATCCACCCGCAAAGCATCGTCCATTCCATGGTGGAATTCGTGGATGGTTCCATGCTGGCGCAATTGGGCCTACCGGACATGCGAGTGCCCATCCTCTATTGCCTGGCCTATCCGGACCGTACCCCCTTCGACTTTGACCCCTTTGATCCCCAGCGATTTGCCCAGCTCAATTTTGAGCCCGTGGATCCGGAACGCTTTCCCTCCATCCCCCTGGCCTTTACCACCCTGGAAATGGGTGGCACCGCCGGCGCCGTCCTGAACGCTGCTGATGAAGTGATGACCGGGCTGTTCTTGGAAGGCAAGGTGCCTTTCTCCGCCATTACCACTACGGTGCAGGCTGTGGTTCGTGAGCACAATGTGCAGGAGATCCACAACCTGGACGATGTCTGGGCAGCCGATCAAGCTGCTCGACAAGCCGCCATGCGTTTGGCAGCAGCCGCCACCTAGGCCTCGCAACTGATCCCGCTCCTAATCCATCTATGTTTTCCAATATCCTTCTGACCATCTTTGCCATTGGCCTGGTGATCTTTGCCCACGAATCCGGGCACTTCATTTGCGCTCGCCTGGCAGGTGTGCGGGTCAATGTATTTTCCCTGGGCTTTGGCCCCCGACTGTTCGGCTTCATCAAAAATGGTTGCGACTACCGGGTATCCCTGCTGCCTTTGGGCGGCTACGTGCAGGTGGCCGGCGAAGACCCCACCCGCCGGGACAATCTGAAGCCCTATGAGTTGTATGCCAAAGGCTACCTGGCCCGGCTGTTCTTCTTCTCCGGCGGCGTCATCATGAACATGCTGTTCGCGCTGATCGCCTTCCCGCTGGTGTTCAATGCAGGTGTGGAGTTTACCTCGCCAGTGCTGGGTGAAGTACTGCCTGGTGAGGCGGCCTGGGAAGCAGGTTTGCAGCAGGGTGACCGCATCAAGAAGGTCAATGGCAAGGATATATACTCTTTCGAAAACATGGGCATCGAAGTTGCCCTGGCGGGTGGTCGCCCAGCCAAACTGCTGGTGCAAAGAGGCGAGGAACTACTGGAAGCCTTGGTTGAGCCCCGATACATGGCATCATCTGGACTGCGAGGGATGGGCGCAGGACCAATGTTCAATGAAGACAGCTTTGTTGCGAAAGTTGATGACAAGAATAGTCAAGCTCATAAAGCAGGCTTACGCACAGGCGACCTTCTCAAAAGCATCAATGGCATCTCATTACAAAACCAAACAGCTCTAAGCCTTCTGAATGAGTTAAACACCTTTCAACCAGACACCCAAGTCTCGGTTGAATTCTATAGGGCGGGGAAACCCCAAGAGGTCAGTTACCAGGCAACTAAAAACAGCTCTTTCCTCATTGGTGTACGTCCAGCAGAAATTAGTGTTCTTGGCCTACAGCAAGATTTCGAACCAATTCAAGAGCTGGAAATTCAGCGCGGAGACACCATTCTTTTCCTGGGCCAGCAGCGCTTTGTTGGCGGCAAGCTGGAGTTTCCTCCTGGAAGTTCGAAGGTTCAACTGACCGTACTTAGAGAAGGTGAAACTGATCCTCTGGTTCTCTCTGCCCAAGTAACCGCTGAAGAACTTGCTGCCTTGCCAGAGAAAGTCGTGCTCACGAGTTTGGATATCGACGTGGCCTATTCGAAGCCCGGAGTACTCGTGGTACCGCAAAAAGATTCACCAGCTGCTAAAGCCGGCATCATTTCAGGCAGCCGAATCCTCCACATCAATGGCCAGGCCATTAGCACTTGGAAAGATCTGCAGACGGCTGTCAAAGCTGCCAAAGGCACGAGCATGAAGATTTCACTGCTTCGTGGCGAAGAGCTGATCAGCATAGACCTGCTACCTCAACAGTACCACTTGCGAGACTTCAGCATCAATTATGAACCGCTCAAAGAACCCTATCAAATAGAAGGGTTCGGCCCCTCGCTCAAGGCTGGTCTGGTTTGCTCCTTGGATCTCTGCAAGCAACTCTACGTCACCCTGAAGCGCATCTTCACCGGCGAAGTCTCCGCCAAGAACCTGGGCGGCATCATCACCATTTCTCGGGTCACCTATAACAAGGCGCAAAGCGGTTGGGCCAGCCTGTTCTATTTTCTGGCATTGCTCAGCGTCAATCTGGCCTTCGTCAATGTCTTGCCCATTCCCGTATTGGATGGTGGACATCTGATGTTCCTGCTCATTGAACGCATCAAGGGCTCACCGGTCAGTGCCAGCGTGCACAACTACAGCCAGATCCTGGGCCTTGCCTTTGTGCTCGGCCTGCTGGTATTCGTCACCTACAACGACATCCTGCGACTGTTCTGAAGTTTCTGCTGCCATATCTCCAGCTGCTGCGGGCGGGAACCCTGTTTTCCCCCGCAGCCGATGTGTTGGCCGGCGCCTGCCTCGCTGCCCTGCCTTGGAGCACAGAGCTTGCTTATGCCATGCTGGCCAGTGTCTGCTTGTATGCAGCAGGCATGGTGCTGAACGACCATGCCGACCGCAAGCTCGACCGGGTGCTGCGGCCAGAACGCCCACTACCGCGGGGCGCCATTGCGCCAACGGCGGCACTGGCTTTTGGCCTGAGTCTTCTTGCAGCCTGCATATGGCTAAGCCCCATCCCCTGGTTGCATGGTTCCATGGGCTTGCTGGTGCTGGCCTACAACTACCTGTTGAAGCATATACACTGGTTGGGCGCAGTCAGCATGGGCTGCCTCCGCGGCGGCAACCTCATGCTGGGAGCTTTAGCCCTGGGGCATGACCCGCAGTTGCAAGAGCCCTTGGTGATCTGTGCCGCGGCCTACGGCATCTACATCATGGCGGTCACCATTCTGGGCATCATGGAAGACCAGCCCCGGGTGCAGTGGCGCGCCATGCTAGGACTATGCAGCCTGCCACCGGTAGTGACCACCCTTGCCCTGCTGAGCCCGCCCCAACCTTATCCGGCGGTACTGATTGCCCTTGTCTTGGGGCTGCTTTTCCTCCGCGAGTGCCAAGGTAAATCCTGGGATCAAAATCGCATACGTGCCCGCATGCGAAACTTGTTGCTGGGCACCATGCTGTTCACCGCGCTTTGTTGCCTGGCAAGTCAACGCGCACCGGAAGCCTTGTGCATTCTGGTAGCAGCATTTCCTGCCCGCTGGATCTCCCGCTACATCTCCCCGACCTAGCCCAAGCTAGCGCTTACGCTGTGAGGCGTAGGCGGCCCGAGCCTGGTCCTTGGTCATGATCCCCTGGCGCACCAGGAGTCGAAGGGCATTCTTCAGCTCTTCATTCATCGCAAGGTCTGCCGCAGTTGGCTGGGCCTTGGCAACAACCGGCGCCTCAGGGGCAGCAACTGATGCATCAGACAATTCCTTGGCTTGCATGGGGCTGGGTTCATCAATCTGCATCGGCAGCTCTTCCGCCGCACTGTCAGGATCAACCTGCAATTCCAGCTCTGGATCCGATAGGTGCAGACCTTCACCAGAGAGGAGTTCGTCCTCTGAATCTTCATCCGCGTTTTGCGCGATCGACCCCTGCAGAACGTCTAGGTCAGTATCAAAAGGGTCCTGGCCAATGTGCTTGTCATGGAGAGAAGCTGTGCCTTCTTCCCTAAACTCATCCAGGGAGTTACCCACCAGATTGTGCATGTCCGGCTCCAAGGTCGCTTCAGCGCGTCCATCTCCAGTCCCCAGGACAGAGATGAAGCTGCTGGCACGGCGAATGGTTTCGCGCAGGAAGTCTTCCATTTCCTGGCGCATCCGGTCCGTCACCTCTTCCTTTCGCTCCTCGCTCACTTTGGAAACGATGTTGGCGGCAATCTTGGTCGCATCGTTGAAGAAGTCATGCACCTCGCGGGTCAGGATCTGATCCTTGATTTCACCTTCTTCTGCTGCTTCTAGTTCGACCCAGACGTCACTGGAATTGCCACCTGGCCGTTCTGTTTGGGTACGCTGACGCCGACGATAAATCTTCTCGCGACGATAGTTTTCGAAGTCCGAATCGAATTCCGGTTGTTTCATTCTGGAACCACCTGGTAGCGGCAATAAGCCCTGCTGCAAAGATCCTAGGAAATCTCCCTAGAGGGGCAGTATCGGCGCCTTAGGAAGGGCTGCTTAAGTGACGCTGGACCAGACTCCGCAAAACCCCCATGGCATCGTCTCGCTCGGTAATTCCTTGTTGGTCCAATTCTACCTGCAAAGCACGCAGAACCTCCCCTATGACTGGCCCCTCCGTAACCCCCAAGGCAATGACATCCTTACCACTACACAGGGGCGGCGGCGGCAAGGGCGGCAAATTCTGCCACATCGTTTTTGCCAATTCATAGATATCCAGCTTGGCATGACTCCCCAAACAATCAGCCCGATGAAATTCCAGGTGCGCCCCAAAGAGCGGTGAACGCATCCAACGCTCTTGCTTGCTCTTGGTCATTTCCGGTATGCAGGCAAAGCGAATGTGGTCCCGAGAAATCTCTACCACCGCTTCACGCAGGGCTTTGGGCGCATGCAGGCGGCGCAAAATCTCATCTGCCATATGGGCTGAAAGCTGATCATGGCCATGGAATCTGATTCGGTCCTGCGCTCGTTCAAAGGTTGCTGGCTTGCCAACATCATGCAACACAGCACACCAAGCTTGCACCGGATCTCCTGGCAAGACATGGTCCAGAACCAGACAGGTATGCACAAATACATCTCCTTCCGGATGGTATTGGGGTGGTTGCTGGACTCCTGGCATAGCGAGAATTTCAGGCAGCACAGTTTGTGCCAGGCCAAGTTCCAACAACAGCCGCAAAGCGCGACCCCGACCCGGACCACTAAATGAGCGAGTAAGCTCCTGATAAACTCTCTCATAGGAAAGGTGCTGTAGATCCGCATGATGTTCATGCAGCACCTGTTTGATGTCTTCGGTAATGGTCAAATCATGGGCAGCGGCAAAACGGACGGCGCGCAACATGCGCAATGGGTCTTCCCGTAACCGGGTTTCCGAAGGACCAATCATGCACAGGCGATTTTGCCGTAAATCATCCAGGCCGCCGACCGGATCATGCAACTGCAGAGTCCAGGGATCAGCATAGATTGCATTCACGGTGAAATCCCGGCGTTGAGCATCCACCGCATGATCATCCTCAAACTGCCATTCCCCAGGTCGCCGATGATCCTGGTACTGCCCCTCACTGCGGAAGGTGGTGATGGTCAAATCCACCCCCTCTTCATGCAAATGCAGCGCCCCCATGGCCAAATCACGCAGATCAGCCTGCGGGTAGAGCTGTTGCAACTGCTCCGGGCGCAGTGCTGTAGCCACATCCCAATCAGTGTTGCTTTGCCCGCGCAAGGCATCCCGGACCACTCCGCCCACCAACAGGGTTGGGGCAGCATTTTCCTGCAAAGGAAGCAGCCAGCGAGCTACCTGAGAGGGGATCGACAAAGACAACTGGGACTTGGGACTTTCTCCTGAAGCCATCTCAGTACAACATATCATCCATGGCCTTGCCGAAAGCACTCCGAACACTGAACTTGGGAAACATCTTGTTGCTGGTGGGCCTTTGTGCCCTGGCAGCAAGTCTCTGGCTGCCCTACGCCACAGCATCCCGAACCAAGAGAATTGAAACCCGGGCGTTAGATACGGTTGTCCAGTTGGCCGACCTGGTCAAAAAGGAGCCCAACCTGAATTTGCAGGATCAGCAGGCCTACAGCCGAATTGGCCAGGCCTTGAACAAGGCCCTGGGAGTATCCGACCAAAAGAGCTCGCTCTACGTGCATATGGAAGAGCCGCTAAATGGTTTGCATGGGCAGTCTTTCCTGTTCAAGGACAAACACTTCCTTTACCTGGTCTTACAAGCACCACCTGAAGAAGAAAAGGATGAAGAGGGAGACGAAGGAGAGGACAATCCTGACAAGTCTCCGACCACGGTCCATGAGACTTATGCTTGGCCAAGTTCAAGACTGGGCTCCAGTCGGACAACTTTTTACTTCAACACCACTGGTATGGCCGCCTTCTCCCGAAACTTGGATGGCGACTACTTGGGACGCAAAAAACGCCCAAAGCCAGGAGGCGGAACTGCCAACGACAAAATCCAGGACAGCGGCGGTGAGCAGTGGTATCGCGGCAAGGATGACAATCGTTGGATTGTGCTGAAGTAGTATTCAGCCTAGAAAAACTCAGTAAGGAAGTCGTTGATGTAGGCACGCACACATGACTTCTCTTTGCGCATCAAGCGTTTCAACTGCATGACGTCATCCAAGCGAATGTCTTTTTTCAGATAATCGATGGACAGCATCCGGAGTTGTGGAATCTCCTGTGAATCGAGAGCGATCTTCCGCAGCTCATCATAGACATCTGCCATACCTGGAGCAGTTGGATCAGGACCTGCCATATTCGCCATGACATGCAACCAGGTCGCACGCCGACGGTAGTCGGATTTAGGCAGGCTGCGACCCAGCTCCAGCAATTCAGCTGCACAGGCATTCATGTTGGCCAGGTAAACGCTCATGAAGGTGACGTTTGTGTGCCTATCACCGGCGACCAATGGTGCTTCTGGTTGCAGGAAGATGTTCCACATTGCCTGCGCAGCCTGACTGTTGTTCATTTGCGAAACATATTTCAGATAGAACACCCGACGGCGGGGAATGGCATTATCCAGCCTGGCCATGATTGTAGGCACTGCCTTTTCATAGCCAGAAGAAACCAAAGCGCGTAAAGCATTGTCTTGGGTCGACCCCGTTGCCGTGGCCAGAACCTTGACCAAACGATCCAATTCTTGGTGATAGCCGCGTTGAGCAAGGGCATGCAGGGCGGAGTGATTCACTTTTTCCCCATAGGATTCATCGGTGAATGCCAGCAAAGTGTCCTCCACTCGGGAATCATCAGCTTTGCCAATGGACTCGATAACCACCAGATTCAAGGCCAGATCATTCTCGACGGTAAGCCCGAGCAATTCATCCAACAGTGGCTCAACCTTGCCTTTCTTTGCGGCGTTGGCTGCCACAACCTTGGTTACCAGGTTGCCTGTTTGCAGGGCATGACGAATTTGCAAGGTCCCTCGATCGTCACCGGCAGCGTGGAATATGCCGGCGATATGCAGTTTCAGGTCCCCCGACATCCGTGGCCAGGATTTCTCCAATGCCTTACTGGCCCGCTTTGGCTCCATGGCCATACAGGAATCAATGATGACTTCCTGCAAGCCTTGAAACTGCGTTTGCATAAGCATCTGATCACACAAGTCAACCAATGCATTGTCGGGATAGTGCACCGCAGCTGCCTTGACCCAGGCGATTTGCTCGAGTTTATCAAGGGTGAAGAAGTTTTCGCGAACCCGACGCAAGACCTTGGCACTACCGCTACCGAGCATGCCTTTTAAAGCTTCAGAGCGCAACCCAGCCTGACCACCAAAGAACGCCCTACCCAAGGCATCGGCAAAGTATGAATCCTTGGCCCTGCCCATGACCTGCACAAGATTCTGTGCATGCTCTGAATGATCGTGGCGACTCAAAGCCGCATCCATGGCCTCGATCAGCAACGCTCGACTTTCTTCTCTGTGTCGGAGAAAGAATTCCCGAGTAAACCGCCAGGCAAGCTTGGAACAGTTTCCCTGGACATTGGCTATAACCTTTTCCAGGGCCTGCTGGCGGTTGCGGTCGTACCATGCCCCAAGCGCAGCCGGAGGCGGAAAATGTGGCTTATGGGGAAAGTCATCATGCCACACCGCACAGTCATAACGGTGGGCACCCTCACCACTACTCTTTTGGCTGGCCTTCAGACTTATACCAGCACCTTCCTCCACAACTTCGGATGAACAGGATACAGCCAGATAGATCAGGGAGAGCATTAAGCCCCTTTGCAACAGCATAGCCATGATCCCTCTATAGTCGGTCGGCAAGGTAATGGTCACTGATGAAATGCCAGACGCTTGGGAGAAAGTAATTAGGGCAACCTGCCATCTTTGACATCCAGGGTGCCCTGAACATGCAATAGGACCACTTGGGCTATGCGATAATCCAGTTGGTTTCGCAGCAAACGGCTCCGCGCCTCCACCAATTGCTGGTTGCGTTCCTGCACATCAAACATCGTCAATTCGCCAACCCGTTCTTTGCGACGGGCAGTATCCAGATCACTCAAAGCAAGCCGCACCGACTCTTGTGCTGCGCGAATGCTCTCGGCCAGGGTGGACAAATTGCGGACAGCCTCGCGAACCTCCTTGTCTACATCCAATTCCTGGGCATAGAGGTTTCGCTTGCGCTCCTCCATTTCCAGATGAGCTTTGGCCCGGCGGGCCTTGGCCGCAGAATTCCCGATGGGAATGGAGAACTCCAAGCCCACGCTCCAATCGGGAAAATTCAGGTCAATAGCATCCTGCCAGGCGCCCGCACTGTTGTCGCGCACACCGGAAGTATTGTAGCTACCAACCAGATCCAGCTGTGGTAATAGCTCGATGTTGGAGGCCATCAATGCAACTTCCGCAATACTGATTTCCGCCCGCAGGGAATTCAGTTCCGGTCGGTGTCGACGAGCAATCCTGGCCATGGTTTGCCAATGTATGTCGGCATGATCATAGTCCGTCTCGATAGGACTGATAGGCTGCAAGGGCCGTTGCCACATCTTGCCATCGCGATTATCGAAAAGCAGTCGACGTAAATCATCTTCCCGATCCCGGATGGACCTAAGGGCGTTGATCAAGATTTCTTTGCGACGGGCAACTTCAGCTTCGTCAGCCACCGCATCCCGTGGGGCCAAGGACTTTGCTTCGATCTTGGCGTTGGTTATGCGCAATTGTTCATTCGCCAATTCCAATCCCTGGAATTGCACTCGGTAATCTTCGCGAGCAAAAATCAACTCCCAATAAGCTCTTACAATAGCCAACAGAGTGCCTTGCACTTGCTCCTGATAGCTATGCGTTGCCACCCCTTGACTCGCACGGGCTGTATCCACATCACGCAGGGAGTAACCAGTCCAGGCATTGCGCAACAGGGGCTGGGTGTAGGTGATCAAATAACCGGTATCGAACTGACGATTAGGAAAGTTCGGTGTCGTGGTGGTCTGCCGGAGCTTTTGCGTCGTCAAACTCACGTCAAAAATTCCACCGGTGACGACACGTTGCCGCCAACCCAGGGCAACATCATAGAATTCCCGTTTGATCTCGGGTGAAAACGCATTGCGTTGCGGATCCTCTCCCTGGGTAAATTTGACGGAACTGAATACTTCTGGCTCAAAAAAAGCTTTGGCCACCTGCAGGTCGTGCAGAGCCTTGGCTGGCCCCAACTCCAGGGCACGCAAATCAACACTTTGCACCTGCCCCATGCGCAGGGCATCTTCCAGCCTGAGTGGCAGGCGGGTCGCATGCTCATCTTCAGCCGGGATGGGAATCTCTGGGCTCGGAGTAAACCTGAATGAGTCGCGTTGCTTTTCACCCTGTTCTTGAGCCGGTAGACCAGCACAAAACAGCAAGACACCCAACCACACCCCTAGACCGTTTTGTCCCAAGCTTCCGCTATCCAGTCGCATCATGATGCTGTGAGGATAGACAAGTAGCGGTGAAGATCAATTCATCTTGAATGGGTGAATTGGCTTCTTATCGGCAAACCTGGCGATCTGATAGCTGCCTGGTGCGGCATAGTTCATGGCCAGGCAGAGCAGAAGCGCCGAAGCATCGGCCACGGCTTGGGGTGACTCTTGCACCGAGAGCATGCGCAACTCATCCTGCATGCGCCACCAGCTCTCCCGGGGAGGAAATTGGCTCCAACAGATGTGCTGCAAGGCAAGATAGTGCTCCGGAATGAGATACTGAGCCCGCCAAAGCAGTAATTTGCGGTCAATCTCAGCCTGATCTACCAGATCACCAAAGCCATAAAGCTGAGCAGCCAGCAAATCTGGCTGCTCCATATCACTGGCTTGCATCCGCTCTTGCAGGTGGGCAACCAGCAAAGCACGGGATTGAGCGCAGAGCCTGGGATCCACGCCAAATGCCGGTGCCAGGCGCAAAACTCGACCCGCATCAGCCACTTGGGCGGCAGCCGTATTCCATTGCAGCAAGGAGGGCCGACCCTTTGCCAAAGACTCAGCATCGCCGGCAAATAAACCATTGGCCAGCCGTTGAGTGTGCCGGCCAACCAGACGCTCCATGCGCCGCCCAGTGACAATCGCCACATCCATCAAGCCAGATAGGGCAGCCGCCAGGTCACCATGCTGCAAATGCGGCAAACGCTGCTCCAAGTAACTTGTGCAGCGTCGCACCGTTTGCTGCTGCGGGCCAAGGCGCGGAGTGGAACCAGATGCCAACAAGGCACGCAGGGCCAGATGGACCTGAGCAACATGGTCGCCGGACTGAGGCATGCTCTTCTGGTCCTGAGCAACATGGGCCAGGAGAGCATCCACATCCAGGGCAATCTCCGCCGCCAGATCCTGGATCCGTGGCTCCAATCGTCGGCTACCTCCAGCACTGCGGATCATCCGCTCCCGGCTGTGCCGGTCAAAGCGCAGGCGGAACTCCCGGCGCAGCAGGGTCAGGCTGTTGTTGGCCTGGGCCCAGGCGCTGAAGCCCTCCACCTTGGCGCCAGCGGCGTAGGGCGCATAGTGTTGGCAGAAAACCGGATCCCAAGCCATGAAGCCAGGCTCGACCAAGGGTTGGGGAAGCAAAGTGGGTTTGGGAAGCAGAGGCCGAACAATACCCGGCAGCCGCCCCTCAACAACAGGAGCCGGCAGTCCTGGCCCGCCAAGAGAAGCACCCGGTAGGGGCTGAATTGGCGCAGAGGCAAACCAACCTCGCATTTGACCAAGGTTCAACACAACAAAGACTGCCGCTGCAACCAGTGCTGTCCGCAACATGACAGCCCCCCATTGGCCCGCCGCTGTTGGCCACTGATGTGGTAGTCGCCGGGCCAGTCGACGATGCAACGCGTGGCGCACCGCCAGCCCCACGCGACCTGTGGGCTGGGTGGTCAACTGACGCAAATCTTGCAGCAACTCCCGTTGCCCGTGCAATTCATCGCGGAGAACCGGGTCTTCTTGCAGCTGTTTCCGCAAATTCCGGGCTTCCACTTCCGACAACTCGCCCAACAAAGAGTGGATGATGTCAGGATTCATCAGGCACCTCCCCCCGATCTTCCTGCCCGAAAGGAAGACTTGGCATCCCGCCCAGATGCCTGTGCCAATTGCGACCGCAGCACCTTCACGCAGTTGTGCATGCGCGACTTCACGGTCCCCACGGGTATGTCCAGGATTTGACTGATCTGAGCGTAGGGCAGGTCTTGATACACTGCCAATTCCATCACCAGGCGATGCGGCTCGGTCAATGCAGAGAGCGAAGCGCGAAGGCTCTCCTTCTCTTCTTGCAGAATCAACGCGTCACTGGGGCTGGTCGTGCTGGTATCCTGACGACCACGATCCCGCAACACCGGCTCTCCCTTGAGCAGGACCTGGTCCAAGGAATACATGCGACCTCGAGGACGCATGGATCGGTAATGGTCAATCCAAAGGTTGGTGGCCACGCGGAAGATGAAGGTGGCCAGTCGCCCCTGGGGCTGATAGCGATGCGCGCCGCGCAGCAACTTCAGGAACAAGTCCTGGCAGAGATCCTCGGCCTGATCCCGATCCCAGCAGAGGCGATAGAAGAACTGCACCAAGCGGGCCTCAAAGGCGCCAACAATCTCCTGAAAGGCCTCTTGCTCACCGTCGCGGAAGCGGGCCAGCATGTCGCTGGTAGCAGATGCTTCCAGATCACTGGCTTCCAGGTCTTGACGGGGTTTTTGGCGCATGACTGGCTTCCCTTCCCGAAACGGCTGTAAGCCCTGATGGGTTCAGCCCTGCAGGAAGTTTTTCGGCAGCTTGCCTTGGCTTCGGCCTAAATCTTCTCCGGCAGTTCCGCCAACCAGGCGAAATGGCCGGAGTCTCGATCGCTCAGTATAGCCTCCCGGGCCGGTTTTTGCTGCCAGACCACCGGCCTAAGTTCAATCCAGAGGGTGGCTAAGGGCAACAGACCCGGCAGCCTGTCCGCCCATTCCAAGACCACCACGGCATGGCTTTCTGCCAGATAATCCACCCCTCCATCCTCCAGGAAGCCCTGGGTCTTGGCCGGCAGGTAGGCATCCATGTGCAGCATGGGAATGGGACCAGGGTGCTCCATGACCAAAAGATAGGTTGGGCTGCACACCGCTGCCGGGTCATCCACGGCAAGCCCAAGGGCCACCCCTCGCGCCAGGCAGGTCTTGCCGGCACCCAAGTCGCCGGTCAAGGCCAGGGCGCTGTCAGCCTGCAGCCTTTGACCAAGCAATTCACCCAGGGCTTCGGTGGCCTCGGGACTGGTGAGCAGGATGGTCTTGGAGTGGGCGATGGTGGCTCTATCTTGCGCCGGCCTGCAGCGAATTCCAGCCTCGTTTCCCCTCAAGAATGCAGGTCCCCGCAAGGATGCAGGTCCCACTCAGGAATCCAGATGCTGGTAGCCCTGGGGCGGGCAGGCCCGGCGCTGACCGTGAGCGTCCACCAGCCAGATGCCTGGCTCCGCTATCACCTGACCCATGGGCCGGCGGGCACGCTGCGTTAAGGGTCCGCCGGCGGCCAAAGCCTTGCCGCGACGCACGGCGAACAACAGCTCATGGTCCTCACCATCGCTCAAGGCATGCTGCAAGGCCGTGGCTTTGTCCTGCTTGGCCAGCTTTCGTGCAGCAGCAGCAATGGGAATGGCATTGGCCTGCAACTCAGCCCCCCGACCGCCGCTGGCTTCCAACATCCGATCCAGGTCCAGCAACAAGCCATCACTGATGTCCATGGCTGCCTGCACAGCCTGCTGCCTGGCCAACCACTGGCCCTCCTGCAGCCGTGGCACAAAGCGGAGATGCTTGCCGAGGATGGATCCGCCAAGAGCACCAGTGACATGCAGGCTATCACCTGGCCGCAGCTTGCTGCGCAACAAGGGTTGCCGGGGTGCGGCACCGATGACCGACACGGTCACCACCAGGGGTCCCAAGGTGGCACCCACATCGCCGCCCACCACTTGCGCCCCCGCCGCCTGCGCTGCCGTCTTGATGCCACGAAACAACCCCATTCGCTTCGCTGCCGGCACCTGCCTGGGGAACAGGACGGACACCAGGAGGTACTGCGGCCGGCAACCCATGGCGGCTAGATCCGACAGGTTCCGATTGACGGCCTTGCGCCCGACCTGTTGCAAGGGAGTGCCCTCCTTGAAATGCACACCCTCCACCACTGGGTCGCAGGCCAGGGCTGTCTTTGCTGTAGTGCCGACGATAGCCGCATCGTCGCCGATACCCACCTGCACCTTGCCCCGGCCGGCAGCGAACAGCGCTTGGATCTGCGCCACAAGTTGTCGCTCACTGGTCATCGGGAAGAAACCCTGTCAGCACAAAACCACGCACGGAGGAAACCTCATAGGGGCCTTGAGTCTCGTGCACCACAAACCTGGACGCACGGTTTTCGTGGCGGATATGAAAACGACCATCGGGCAGAACTTCTGCCACCTGAGTCAACAACATGCCGCCATTGGCGGTTTGCAAGTAGACCACATAGCCAGGCTGTACTTGATCAATGCGCTCCTGCACCAGCAATGAGGTGCCCGGGGGATACTTGGGCGACATGGCATCCATGCCCTTGGGCACCACCATGAAACCAAAGGCCCAATAGAGATAGAGGCAGCCTAGCAGCACCAGCATCAGGCCACCGCGACGGACCAACTTGGCCAGGTAGAGAGGGTTCATGCTAGCGCCTCCAGCAAGGCCTTGGCCGCTTGCCCGGGATCTTGGGCAGCGAATATCGCCGACATGACCGCCGCGCCAAAGGCACCACATTCTCGCACCGCCGTCAGGTTTTCTGCCTGCATGCCACCCAACAGGATGACCGGCTTGGGGCTTAGTTGCACCAGCTCTCTGGTGCGGGCAATTCCCAAGGGAGCAACTCCTGGTTTGCTGGTGGTGGCGAACACCGGTGCCAGGATCAGGTAATCCACCTCTTCTTGCAAGGCGCGTTGCAGTTCTCCCGCATTGTGCACCGACACGCCCTGCAGCTGGCCATGCGGCCGAGCATCAGAAAGTGGCTCAGACAGTCGCTCGGACAGTGGCCCAGACAGCGGCAGGGCAGACTGTTTCCAGTGCACCCCATCCACCGGCAGATCTGCTCGGTTGTTAGACAGGAGCAGGACCGGCAATGTTTTCAGCTCAGCACAGACCTTGACCAGGTCCTCGTCGACCAAACCTGGCTCTCGCAGCTGAATGGCCTGGATGCCGGCATCGACTGCTGCTCGGCAGATGCGGAGCAGGCGAGGCACATCACCAAGCCCATCGGTGATCAGCACCAAGCGCAGACTCTCTGGCAGCATCATACCGCCGCCTTGCGCTTGAGTAAGGGCGCCAGATACTCAGCGGTGACACTCTGCTTGCTGCGCAACAACTCTTCCGGTGTTCCCGCCGCCACCAGGCGCCCACCCTGAGGACCGGCTTCCGGACCCAGCTCCACAATGTGATCCGCACACTTGATCAGATCCAGATGGTGTTCAATGACGATGACCGTGCAACCCTGCTCCACCAGACGGTGCATGACTTGCACCAACCGAGCCACATCATGCAGGTGCAGTCCCGTAGTGGGCTCATCCAACAGATAGATTGGATTGTTCCGCGCTGGCCGGGCCAATTGCGACACCAACTTGATGCGTTGGGCTTCACCGCCAGACAGGGTGTTGGCGGGCTGGCCCAATCGCAGGTAACCCAAACCCACATCTACCATGGCCTGCAACGGGCGACGAATGCGAGGATGGTTGGCAAAGAAATCCAAGGCATCGGCAACTTCCATGTCCAGCACTTGGGCGATGTTGCGGTTGCGCATTTCGATGGCCAGGGTCTCGGCATTGAAGCGCTGCCCCCGACACACATCGCAAGTGATCCAGACATCGGCAAGGAAATGCATTTCCACCCGAATCTGTCCCTTACCCTCACAAGCTTCACAGCGCCCACCGCGAATGTTGAAGGAAAACCGACCCGGCCCAAAACCCTTCACCCGCGCCGCCGGCAGCTTGGCAAATAGATCTCGGATGGGAGTAAAAACCCCGGTGTAGGTGGCTGGATTACTTGCTGGGGTAGCGCCAATGGCGCTCTGATCCACAACGATGGTTTGATGCTTCTTGCCAGCTTTCAATTGCGGCAGCAAGGCATCCAACACCAAGGTGGACTTGCCCGAGCCGCTTACGCCGGTAACCGCCGTCATTACGCCCAGGGGCAGGTCCAAGTCCAGGTTTTGCAAGTTGTGCTTTTGCAAGCCTCGCAGCTTGATCTGACCAGTAGCCTGACGCCGCTCGCCTGGCACCGGGATACTCAGTTCGCCCCGCAAGTAGCGACCGGTAAGACTCTTGGCACGAGCCAGTTTGGCCGGGCTACCGCTGGCCACCAGCTTGCCTCCCTTGTGCCCGGCGCCCGGACCCAGATCCAACACATGATCAGCGGCGCGGATCATCTGCTCGTCATGCTCCACCGCCACCACGGTGTTGCCCAGGTCGCGTAAATCTTGCAGGGTTCGCAGCAAGCGTTCCGTGTCCCGGGAATGCAAGCCCACTGTTGGCTCATCCAACACATAGAGCACGCCGGTGAGACGGTTGCCCAATTGACTGGCCAACCGGATGCGTTGAGCCTCACCACCGGAAAGCGTGTGGGCTGAGCGATCCAAGGTCAAATATCCCAACCCAACATCCAACAAGAAGGAAAGGCGGTTGCGCAACTCCTGCAGGATTTCCTCGGCAATTTCCTGCTCGGCTTTCCGCAACCGGAATTTGCTGATGCGATCCATGGCAGTCTCCACTGTCATGGCGCACAAATCTGGCAAACTTCGCTGCCCAACCAATATATGCCGTTGGGCCAGTTGCAAGCGTTGCCCACCGCAGTCCATGCAGGATTGGCTGTGCATGACTGGGCCAATATACTCATGCACCTTGGTCTTCTCCTGGTTGTGGTACCACTCCTCAATCTGACTGCAGAGGCCCTTCCACGCTACTTCCACTCGCCAGCTGCGGGACGAATTTGCCCGGCGTCGACGGTGGGTCACGGCAAAGCGCTCCTCCGGGATGCCATGCATCAGGATGTCCTGATGCTCCTTGTCCAACTGGGCAAAGGGTGTTTTCAGATCAAAGCCATAGGCCTTGGCTACCTGTTTGGCCACCGTGCCATACCAACCGCTCTTGCGAGTCAGGAAGGTGAATGCCGCTCCCTTGTGCTTGATGGCACCGTGGAACAAAGGCTTGTCCGGATGATTCACCAGCAGCTGCTGATCACAGGCAATGACCTGGCCCAAGCCTGCGCAGGTGCCACAGGCCCCCAGGTGATGGTTGAAGGAGAAGTAGCGTGGGTGCGGATTGTTGGGGACACAATGACCGCATAGTGGGCAGGAACGATCGGTGGAGAAAAGACGTTCTTCGCCGGACTGACTACGCACTCGCAACAAGCCATGGCCCATTTTGCTGGCCAGGGCCACCGAGTCCACCATGCGGCTACGGTCATCCAACCGCAGCCGATCAACGATGATATGCAGTTCGCTGACCGGGCCGGGAATTTCTTTTTCCAACCGATGCTCTTTACCATCCACCAGCACCCGTACAAAACCATCCTGGCGCCACTGCTGACGCATGGACTCCAGATACTCTTCTTGATTGGCTGGCAGGGTCACCGGCGCCAATACATAGCCCCGTTGCCCGGCAAATTCCTTGCCCACGACTCGCGCAATACTGCTGGGACCGTGCAGCAACAACTCCTGCCCATGCTCTGGGCAATGCGGCCTGCCAATCCGTGCAAACAACAGGCGCAGGTAGTCGTGAATCTCAGTGGCGGTAGCCACTGTAGAACGGGGGCTGCGGTGACTGGCATTTTGATCGATAGCAATGGCCGGTCCCAGACCCTCAAGCCGTTCCACTGGAGCCCGATCCATGCGCCCCAGAAACCTGCGGGCATAGGTTGAAAGGCTTTCGATGAAGCGGCGTTGCCCTTCGACAAACAAAGTGTCGAAGGCCAGGCTGGACTTGCCAGATCCGGAAACACCGGTGACCACGGTGAACTTGCCCAAGGGCAGTTTAGCGTCTACCTGTTGCAGGTTATTTTTGGCGGCACCGACTATCTCGATGTACTTGGCCGGCTTGACGCTCTTCTTCCGGGCCTTGGCCGCCTTCAGTTTGCGGTTGGGTTTGAGAACGGCCGCCAGGGCCTGGCCAGTGTAGGAATGCTTGCAGGATGCCACCTGCTCTGGAGTGCCGGTAACCACGATCTCACCACCACCGTCACCCCCCTCAGGCCCCAGCTCCACCACATGGTCAGCGGACTTGATGACATCCAGGTTGTGCTCGATTACCAACACGGTGTTGCCGGCTTCCACCAAGCGATGCAGGCACAGCAACAGCCGCCGGATATCGTCAAAGTGCAGGCCAGTCGTTGGCTCATCCAGCAAATAGATGGTGCGGCCGGTGGCCGGCCTTTGCAGTTCAGTGGCTAGCTTGACCCGCTGGGCTTCGCCACCAGAAAGGGTGGTAGAAGTTTGCCCCAAGTGCAGGTAACCAAGGCCTACATCCTGTAGAGCCCGCAGGCCCCGATCGATCTTGGGAAAGGCCGCAAACAGGGCCTGGGCTTCATCGACGGTGAGCTCCAGGATTTGCTGCACATTGTGTCCTTTGAACTCCACCTCCAGGGTCTCCGGATTGAAGCGCTTGCCCAGACACTCTTCGCAGTCCACTTCCACCGGCGCCAGGAACTGCATTTCCAAGGTCTTGGCACCGGCCCCACCACAGGCTTCGCAGCGACCGCCATGCACATTGAAGGAAAAACGGCCCTTGCCATAGGCACGCATGCGAGACTCAGGCAACTTGGCCAACAAATCACGCACATGATCCCAGACGCTGGTGTAGGTAGCCGGATTGCTGCGCGGCGTGCGGCCAATGGGTGACTGGCCAATTTCAATAACCTTGTCCAGGTGTTGAATGCCGCGCACTTCCTTATGTTTGCCTGGCTGCTCTTGCGCCTGATGCAACTTGCGTCGCAACACCTTCTTCAGGATGTGATTGACCAGGGTTGACTTGCCAGATCCGGAAACACCGGTCACCGCAATGAGACAACCAAGGGGAAATCGGGCATTCACATTTTTCAGGTTGTGATGTTGGGCGCCGATGACTTGCAGAAACTGGCCATTGCCGGGGCGACGCTCAGCGGGAAGGGCCACCCTTGCTTCCCCGCGCAGATACTTGGCAGTAAGGGAATCCGGATGCTTGTAGATCTCCGCTGGCGTTCCTGCAGCAACAAGATGTCCCCCATGCCGACCAGCACCCGGCCCAATGTCCACCAGGAAATCGCTCTGCAGCATGGTCTCTTCATCATGCTCCACCACACAGACCGTGTTGCCGCGGTCCCGCAATTCCTGCAAGGTACCGAGCAACTGGGTCTGGTCCCGGGAATGCAGGCCAATGCTGGGTTCATCCAATACATAAAGAATGCCGCGCAGGCCTGATCCCACCTGGGCCGCCAGGCGAATGCGTTGCGACTCACCGCCGGAGAGGGTGTTGGCTCGCCGATCCAGGGTCAGGTAACCCAAGCCTACCGAATCCAAGAAGTGCAGACGTTGCTGAATGGCCAGCAGGATCTCCTTGCCCACCTTCAATTGATTGCCTTGCAGTTGCAGGGCAGCAAAGTAATCCAGGGCTTCCCGCACCGACCAGGCCAGGATGTCAGGCAAGTTGTATTCGCCGAATCGCACTGCACAGGCAATGGCATTGATGCGGGCACCATCACAGCCAGGGCAATCCTGGCTGCTGCGGAAGCGGTCCAGATGCCGGGCAGTAGCGTGCCGATAGACCGCATGCAGATGCGGCAAAACCCCAGGGAAGGGCACTTTCTCCGAGCCCTGCGACACATAGCTCTGCCCCTGGCGGCGCCAGGCAAACTGGAATTTGCGTTTGCCAGAGCCATACAGCATGACCTTCTTCTGCGTCGCCGTGAATTTTCGCCAAGGCGTTTGCAGATCAAAGCCATAGGCCTCACCGACCTGTGACACATGGCTCAGGTCCAAGCGACCATAAGCCAACTTGCCGGCGGGAGTGAAGCAAGCCAGGGCGCCATCTTCCAGACTGAGGGCCGCATCTCGCACCAGCAGATCTGCAGAAAAGTCGTGCACCTCTCCCAGACCGTCACAGTCCGAGCAAGCGCCCACCGGTGAATTGAAAGAGAACAGGCGCGGCTCCATTTCCGGCACCGAACCGTGGCCCTTGGGGCAGGCGCGACTGGTGGAATAGGTTGTTTCAATTCCCTTCTCTTGATCCAGCACCACCACCAGACCCTGGGCCAGGGACAGGGCTTGCTCAACTGCTTCGGCAATTCGGGATCCCAGGTCTGCCTTGACTCGCACCCGGTCCAAGACCAATGCAATGTCATGATACTTGTAACGGTGCAGGCTGATTTCCTCATCCAGACGGCGCACCTCACCATCAATGTAAGCCCGCACAAAACCCTTGCTGCGGTACTCCGCCAACAACTCCCGATACTCACCCTTGCGCTGACGCACCACTGGGGCCAAGACCAGGATGGGACGATTCTGATGCGTAGCCAAAACGGCTTCGACTATCCGATCCACTGACCAGCTTTCAATGACAGCGCCACATTCCGGACAAGTAGGCGTCCCCAAGCGCGCCATGAACAGGCGCAGGAAGTCCAAGGTCTCCGTCAATGTCCCCACCGTGGAGCGAGGATTGTTACCAACAGACTTTTGATCGATGGATACGGTAGGTGAAAGCCCTTCGATCAGATCCACCTTGGGCTTCTCCATCTTGCCCAGGAACTGCCGGGCATAGCTGGAGAGGCTCTCCAGAAAGCGCCGCTGACCTTCCTGATAGATGGTGTGGTAGGCCAGACTGGATTTTCCAGAACCAGATACGCCGGTGAATGTCACCAGGGCATCGCGAGGAAAACTCAGGTCGACGCCTTGCAGGTTGTGTTCTCGCGCGCCTTTGACAACAACGTTGACAGCTGGTCTAGGTGACTTGGCAGACGGCATGACTAGACGCTCTTGGCTCCACCCACCACCTGCAAGAGTTGCTGGTGCAGAAGATCATTGCTAGCCAGGATCTCCCCGCCATACAACCAATCATCACCACCCCGCAAATCCGTCACCTTGCCACCAGCCTCCTGCACAATGAGCGCACCGGCAGCCACATCGTAGGGCATCAGATAGAGCTCCCAATAGCCATCAAAGTGACCGGCGGCGGTCATGCAAAGATCCAAGGCCGCTGAGCCATGACGTCGCACATCCCGACTGGCATGCAAAGCTCGAGTCAGGCGCTGCATATTGTTGTCACTCCCCGCTTCATTTCGATTGTAACTAAAGCCCGTTGCCAACAAAGCTGCTTCGGTTTGGGTCGTTTTGGTCACCAGCATGGGCTGACCATTTCGTTGCGCACCGCCACCACGCACAGCGCTGAACATCCAGTCCAGAACGGGAGCATAGACAACACCCAGCACCACCTCGCCCTGGTAGGTCAAAGCCATGGAAACACAATAGAAAGGCAGCCCGTGCACGAAATTCGTGGTGCCATCCAAGGGATCCACCACCCAAAGCCAATCACTGTCCTGGTGGGCTTTGCCCTGCGGCGTCAATACCCCTTCCTCAGCCAACACCGCATGCTCAGGGTAGTTCTGCAAGAGTTGCGAGACCACCGCTTGCTCCGCAGCCCGATCCGCAGCGGTAACCAACTCCGTCGGACGCCCCTTGAACTCAGTGGGCAGGCTTTGCAATTGGGCTTGATGCTCCAACAACACCGCCCCAGCAGCCCGAGCTACTTCCTGAGCATGGGTCAGCCAGCGCTGCAGATCCGCCGCCGGCATCAAGCTTCCTCTTGATAGATGGCCATCACCAGCTTGTCTTGCCAACGACGCATGCTGCTGGCACTCAAACCCTTCTTGCTGTTCATCAAGATCACGAACACCTGCAGTTCACCGGCAACATTGCGCAGCACTCCGGACAGGCAACTGGAACCGCGGATGGTGCCGGTCTTGGCCCACACCTGCTTGCCGGCGGGTTTACCAACAAAGCGCCGCCGAAGAGTGCCATCCACTCCGCCCTGTGGCAGGCAGGACAACAGCAGCTTGCCGTTCTCTGAGAGTAGCATCGCCCGTATCACCTGGCCGAGATAGCCTGGCGTGAGGCGATTGTCCCGTGACAAGCCCGAACCATCCGCCAGCACCATGCTTGCAGGCCAGTCCACTGGTGTGAGGATCTGCAACTGCTCCTGCATGGCCTCCAGGCCACCGGCAAAACTGCCATCTCGGCGCTGATGGGCGCCCAGCACCCGCAGCAGTTGCTCGGCGTGGGCATTGCTGGATTCTTTCAACATGGGCAACAGGGCCTCCTGCAAGCTGGTCTCGTAAGTCAGCAGGTGCAGGTCCGGCACCTTGGCGCTGGGGCTTTCCTGGATGCCCTGTTGTTGCAGGGCATAGCGCAGGGCCTGCACGAAATGCAGCACCGGGTCGGTGGCGGCCACCTTGACCCGGACCGGCGAGGCCTTGCGGAAGAAATGGCCAAAGATCCGCACATGATCGCCACGATCGCTGATGCCGTAGCTGGGGTTCTTCTTCTTGCTCAGCTTGATCTGCCCATGCAGATGCAGGTCCGCCGGTGGCGACAGCAGCCGAACCTGGGCCAGGGACTGGGATCCAGGCCGGATCTCCGCCAAGATGCAGCCCCGCTCCAGGACCAGTCCGGCACTGGGCGGGCAGTAGTGCTTGTGCAATTGGTCCGTCGGCCAACCCGCCGGCCGCTCAGGCCCCTGAAATAACCCCAGCAGAGGGCGGATGCCGCGGATCTGCTGCACACCGGCCTGCCGGAGCTTGGCCGCCACCTGGGCAAAAATCCGCCCCGGGTCGTGCGGTCCCTCAAAAAGCCAGTTGGGATCACCCCCAGCAAGCACTTGGAGCTCCCCATCGCGGAGACGGAACTCTGTTTTTATCAAGTAGTTAGGGCCGAGACCCCGAAGGCAGGCAGCGGCTGTGAGCAACTTCTGATTGCTGGCCGGGATGTAGCTCTCCGTTGAGCGGTGGCGGAAAAGAGCCTCGCCGCTGCGCAGATCCATCACCACCATGCCGGTGCGAGCACCCTGCCGCTCCGCCTGCCCCACCAGACTGGCAAGGGATGGGGAGGCAGCCTGGGCCATACCCACCTGGGAGAGAACGAGGCCAAGTAGTAGACTAGCGAGCTTATCTGGCATGCTTTTCATGAGGCCCGAACAGGATGACCTGACAGGGCTCAGGTGCCAGGAAGATTTTTTTTCAGCCCATGCCAGCGTGCATCCGGCCAACCAGCGGGGCAGCAAGCGCGACCGACCATTCCCAGAGAAGAATCACTAGATTTGGCATGGACGACCCAAGCCAGACACTATAGATAGTGGCTCCCTGTGATTGGGATATCACAGGTCAGAAACAGGTCATAGCTCGATTATTGGTAGAGGGATAGGAGGCGGATTCCTTTGAAGATTCAACGGCGGTTTACGAAACAAGGTCAGTCACCCTACCAAGGGATTCCCTTCACCAAGCGCAAATCCGAGATCCGGAACCCGGATGGCTCGGTGGTCTTCAACCTTGAAGACATGAAAGTGCCCGAGGCCTGGAGCCAGGTGGCCTCCGACATCCTGGCACAGAAGTACTTCCGCAAGGCCGGGGTGCCGCAGGTGGATGAACAGGGACAGGAGATGCTGGATGCAGATGGCAAGCCCCTCCTGGGTGGCGAAACCGATGCCCGCCAGGTCTTCCATCGTCTCTCCGGCTGCTGGACCCACTGGGGCGAGAAGCATGGCTACTTTGACAGCAAGGAAGACTCCAAAGCCTTCTACGACGAACTGTGCTTCATGCTGGCCTCCCAGTACTCCGCCCCCAATTCGCCGCAGTGGTTCAACACTGGACTGCACTATGCCTACGGCATCACCGGTCCGGCTCAAGGTCACCACTTCGTCGACCCCAAATCCGGCAAGCTGCGCCGCAGCAAGAATGCCTACGAGCGCCCCCAACCCCACGCCTGCTTCATTCAGGCAGTGAAGGACGATCTGGTGGGCGAAGGTGGCATCATGGATCTGTGGACCCGGGAAGCGCGCCTGTTCAAGTATGGCTCTGGCACTGGCTCCAATTTCTCCAAGATCCGCGGCGACGACGAACCCCTTTCCGGCGGTGGCAAATCATCGGGCCTGATGTCCTTCCTGAAGATCGGTGACCGGGCCGCTGGCGCCATCAAGTCTGGCGGCACCACCCGTCGGGCAGCAAAGATGGTCTGCCTGGATCTGGACCATCCGGACATTGAAACCTTCGTCACCTGGAAGGTGACCGAAGAAGCCAAGGTTGCCGCTCTGGTAGCCGGTAGCAAGGCCGTCAAGCGGAGCTTGACCCAGGTGATCAATGCTTGCCACCTGCCTGTTGACAAGACGAGGCCTGCTGGCAAGGAGAGCCCTGCTGGTAAATACTCTGCTGGTAAAGACCCTGCTAAGGTTGAACTGAAGACCAGCAAGAACCCTGAGTTGGCCCGCTGCCTGCGAGAAGCTCGCGCTGCCTTCGTGCCTGAGCCCTACCTGCAACGCGCCATCCAGCTTGCCGGCCAGGGCTACCGCGCTATGGAGATGCGGGAGTACGACACCAACTGGGATAGCGAAGCCTACTTGACGGTTTCCGGCCAGAACTCAAACAACTCGGTCCGCATCCCCAACAACTTCTTCACCGCCCTGGAGAACAACACGGATTGGGAATTGATCAACCGGACCAACGGCAAGGTTGCCAAGACCCTGCCCGCCTCCGAGCTATGGGACAAGGTCTCCTATGCAGCATGGGCCTGCGCCGATCCAGGTGTGCAATACGACACCACCATCAACGAGTGGCATACCTGCCCCGAAGATGGGCGCATCAACGCCAGCAACCCATGTTCGGAGTACATGTTCCTGGATGACACCGCCTGCAACCTGGCATCATTGAACTTGATGAAGTTCATGGATGCGGATGGCAACTTCGATGTGGATAGCTTCCGTCATGCCACGCGCATCTGGACCATCGTGCTGGAAATCTCAGTACTGATGGCCAGCTTCCCCAGCGAATCCATTGCTGAAAAGAGCTTCCGTTATCGCACCCTGGGCCTGGGCTATGCCAACCTGGGCACCGTATTGATGTGCAAGGGCATCCCTTATGCCAGCAAGGATGCCTATGCGCTGTGTGGAGCCATCACCGCAATCCTGACCGCGGAGAGCTACGCCACCTCGGCGGAAATGGCGGCAGAACTTGGCACCTTCGATGGTTACGAAAAGAACCAGAAGGCCATGTTGCGGGTGATCCGCAACCACCGCCGCGCTGCTTACAGCGCCCAGGATGCGGAGTACGAAAACCTCAGCACCTTCCCCATGGGCATCGATGAGACCCGTTGCCCCGAGCCTTTGTTACTGGCAGCGCGCCAATCCTGGGATCGGGCATTGACCCTGGGTGAGGAGCATGGCTTCCGCAACGCCCAGGTCACCGTCATCGCCCCCACTGGCACCATCGGCCTGGTCATGGACTGCGACACCACCGGAGTGGAGCCCGACTTTGCCTTGGTGAAGTTCAAGAAACTGGCTGGCGGTGGCTACTTCAAGATCATCAACCAGAGCCTGCCCCCCGCGCTGCGCGAACTTGGCTACAACCCGGCTCAGATCGATGACATCATCGATTATGCAGTGGGACGACGCACCCTGGCCAATGCGCCAGTCATCAACCATGAGAGCTTGATGGCAAAGGGCTTCGATGATGAAACCCTGGCCAAGGTTGAAGAAACCCTGACCTCAGCTTTCGACATCAGCTTTGCCTTCAACCGCAACACCCTGGGTGATGATTTCTGCACCGAAGTGCTGGGGCTGTCGAAAAGTCAGTTGGATGACTGGCAGCTGAACATCCTGAAGCACCTGGGCTTCAGCAAGAAAGACATCGCTGGGGCCAATGACTATGTCTGCGGCACCATGACTGTGGAGGGCTCTCCGCATCTCAAGGATGAACACCTGCCGGTGTTTGACTGCGCCAACCGCTGCGGACGCATCGGCAAGCGTTCCATCCCCTTTGTGGCGCACATCTACATGATGGCCGCGGCCCAGCCGTTCATCTCAGGCGCCATCAGCAAGACCATCAACATGCCAAACGATGCCCAGATCGAAGATGTGCAGGAAGCCTACATGCTGTCCTGGAAGCACATGATCAAGGCCGTTGCCCTGTATCGAGATGGCTCCAAACTCTCGCAACCCTTGAACACGGCAATTGATGAGGAGGAAGAAGAAGAGACCGTCTTGGCTACGACCTCTTCCGTGACGGTCATGCATGCGGCGGAAAAAATCACCGAGCGCATCGTGCATCGCTACATCGCAGAACGGCGGCGCCTACCGGATCGTCGTGGTGGCTACACCCAGAAAGCCGTGGTTGGTGGGCACAAGGTCTACCTGCGCACCGGCGAGTATGTAGATGGCAGTCTGGGCGAGATCTTCCTGGATATGCACAAGGAAGGCGCCGCCTTCCGTAGCTTGATGAACTGCTTTGCCATCTCCATCTCCCTGGGATTGCAGCATGGCGTGCCCCTGGAAGAATTCGTGGATGCCTTTGTGTTCACCCGCTTTGAGCCCAACGGCATGGTGCAAGGCCATCAGAACATCAAGATGGTCACTTCGGTGATCGATTATGTATTCCGTGAACTGGCCATCTCCTACCTGAACCGCACCGACCTGTGTCAGGTCAAGGACGAGGACCTGCGCAACACCACCACCGGCAATGTGACCCAGGAAGACGAGGAGGAGCAGGAAACGGAGTTACCTGACAACTCTTCCCCCACTGGACGGCTGGCCCATCCGGTTCTGGAACCCGAGGAACCGGACAACCTGCCTGGAGATCAGGACCGGCCCCCTAGCTTTGGCTTTGATCATGGTCGGGATCAAAGTTATTCCGCCAGCCATTCTGATGACCGCAATGGCAACACCTTGGTAGTGGAAGTGAGCGAAGAGATCCAGGTGCGAGAAAAAACCCGGGTCCTTCTACGAGAAGCCCGTCTCAAGGGCTATGAGGGCGACCCTTGCGGAAGTTGCGGAACCTTCACCCTGGTGCGCAACGGCACCTGTTTGAAGTGTGTTTCCTGCGGTGCCACCAGCGGCTGCAGTTAGAGCAACCCGGTCACTGACTGCCGGTACTAGCTTAAGGCCGCCCCAGCGGTGAAACTGGGGCAGTGATTCTAGAAGCTCTCAAATCTGCGCGAGACATCCCGCGTCTGCATGAGATTGCCAGCATTCTGGTACGGCACGGTTTTGGTGATGCCATTCGCCGAATAGGCGTGGCAAAGCTGCTGAAGTCCGTCGGTCGGGCCCTACATTGGCAGGCTGCTGCAAATCTGCAAACCAAACCTACCCACCAACATGTGCGGGAGGCATTGGAGGACCTGGGTCCAACCTTTGTGAAGTTCGGCCAGATCCTGGCAGGCAGGACAGATCTACTGCCAGCTGAATGGACCGAAGAACTATCACAGCTGCACGAAAATGTGCCACAGATCCCTTATGCAGAGATTGAATCCCAACTGAGCGAAGATTTGGGACATCCCCCTGCTGAACTGTTCCAGCATCTGGATCCAACACCCCTGGCCGCCGGTTCCATTGCCCAGGTGCACCGTGCTGAGCTCATGGATGGACATGGCGTGGTGCTGAAAGTACGACGCCCCGGTATTGAGGAGGTGGTCGAAGCTGATTTGCGATTGCTCATTCGTCTTGCACAAATTGCGGAAAAAGAGATCGATGAGCTGAAACGCTTCCGCCCCCACAACATGGCTCAGCAATTCGCACGCTCACTGCGCAATGAGTTGGACATGCGAGTGGAGGCAAGAAATGCCCAACGCCTGGCGCGCAACATGCGCAACGAGGCAGGCATCGTCATACCACGGATCCACACTCGCTGGACCTGCGAACGCCTTTGCGTCATGGATCACCTTCCCGGCGAAAGTCTCGGATCCTGGATTCGTAAGGGACAATTTGATACAGTCGATCCCCGACAAATTGCCGCCAACGGTGCTCACGCCGTATTGAAGATGATTTTCGAAGACGGCTTTTTCCATGCCGATCCACACCCAGGCAATGTATTTATCCTGCCAGATGGCAAACTCGGCCTGTTGGATTTTGGCATGGTGGGAAGGCTGTCCGAACAGCGGCGCATTGAATTCCTGGGAATCCTTATCGCTGTCGTTCGCCGAGATGTGAACGGAGTTGTGGACACTCTCATGCAATGGTCCAGCGACCCGGACTTGGACATCAATGTACTGGAACAGGACTGCAGCGATTTCATCGATCGCTACGACAACCTTTCCCTTCGAGAGCTGGATGCAACGGGGATTCTTGTCGACGTGGCCCAGCTCTGCCGCAACAACAACCTGTTCTTGCCCAATGACATTGCCTTGTTACTGAAGACCTTTGTCACCCTGGATGGCCTTGGGCGACAATTGGATCCGGACTTTGTCATGACGGCGCACATCGAACCCTTTGCGCGGCGGGCTTTGCGAAGTTATCAATCCGCCTTTGCGGTGACCCGTCGGGGATTGCGGGATATCCGCCGGCTCATGTTCAGCATGCCCGGTCAAGTCAATCGCCTCCTGACCAACGCTCGCCGGGGCCGGTTCACCCTGGGCATGGAGTTGTTACATCTCAAAGAATTCGGTCACCAGCTGGAACGCAGCACCAACAGGTTGACCATGGGCGTGGTGACTGCGGCCTTGATCGTTGGCACAGCCATTGTTCTTGCCGGACCCGGGGAAGCTTCCATATTTGGCTTACTGGGTTTCCTGGCTTCTATGCTGGCAGGCTTCTGGCTGCTCTGGTCAGTCCTCCGCTCAGGAAAAGGTTAGCTCTTGCCTTGGGAAAGGCCGCACCGGTATGTCCTTGCAGGACAAGGTCAGGATGGTGGGATTCACCAGGCGTTGATAATCCTCCCAGCTCATATGCACCAGCTCTGAATGAGTACCAGCATTGAAGGCAATTTCCCTGTCTTCGGTCAAACTCTGGGCCGCAAATACCCGCATTCCATATAGGTTGCCAAAAGGTGGCATGGCGCCCAGATCACAACCCGGAAACATGGCGCGGAATTGATTTTCAGTTGCAAGTTCGATGCTCTCGGCATGCACGGCATCGCGCAGCAACTCTGGATAGACACGGTAGGAAGCTGGCAACACCACCATCACCATCTCCTTCTCATCAAGGATCACCATCACCGTCTTCGCCATGGTCTTACCAGGAATGTGCGCAGAGTGAGCGGTCTCTGCAGCCGTATAGGCCAAAGGATGCGGAATTGTGCCAAACGACACATGATTGTCCTGCAGGAACTTGCGAAGTCTTTTTACTGGCATGGCGATCTCTCTGTTGTTCGTCGACTCGCATTTTCTCGCAGCAGGGCAATGATTGCAACCACCATGCTTTGGCACCTGCACCTGGAACAGATTATGGGCCAGGTACAATAATTGCTTTAACCTGGAGACCGAGCAGCTTAGGTTGCGCGAGCTACCGCCAGCACATCTTCCAAAAAGACCAGTCCCTGCTTCGCCTTGCTTACCCCATCCAATAGCATGGGGCGGTAGCCGGCGGATCGCGCTGCCTTCAGGATCTCGCCTTCTGGTGCTGAGCCAGAAATCAGCCGGCTGAGAGCAACATCCACGGAAAGGACCTCATGGATGGTAACCCGTCCACGTCGTCCCTTGCCGCGACAGTTCTTGCATCCCTTGGCCTGCACAAAGCCTGAATGATCCCCTTGCGGATCCAGACCACAAGCAGCCAAGACACCCTCTTCAGGCACACCCGGCTCGGCACAGTCCGGACAAACTTTAGGCACCAGGCGCTGCGCCACGACACAACGCAATGCGGGCCCCAGTAGATAAGGCTCGATACCCATGTCCAACATTCGGAACAATGCGCCTGGGGCGTCATTGGTATGCAAGGTAGACAACACCATGTGCCCGGTAAGAGCAGCCTGCACAGCAATACCAGCAGTCTCTGCATCGCGAATTTCACCCACCATCACGGTATCCGGGTCTTGACGCAAAATGGATCGCAAAGCTTGCGCAAAGGTTCGCCCTGCTTTGGCATTCACCTGCACCTGAGTCGTGCCATCCAGGTTGTATTCCACAGGATCCTCAACAGTGATGAGATTGCGACTATCTACATTGAGTTCACTGAGAGCGGCATAAAGAGAAGTCGTCTTACCACTGCCAGTCGGGCCAGTGACTAGCACCAAGCCGTTTGAACAATGAAAACCAATGCGGAAGAATTCCAAGCATGAGGGAGACATGCCAATGTGATCAAGGTCAAGTCGTATGACTGAACGGTCCAGCACACGCATGACAACCTTTTCCCCAAAGACACTTGGCATGCAGGACACACGCAATTCCACTGACTCGTCATTCCCCTTGTCGTTGTCCAAAACAAAGCGACCATCTTGAGGCTTACGGCTTTCGCCAATATCCATTTTTGCCAGCACCTTGATGCGAGAACACACCGGCCGATGCAGGGGTTTGGGTAATCGGTTCATGACTTCCAGATCACCATCAACCCGTAAGCGGATGCGAAAGCTATCACTCTGCGGCTCCAGGTGGATATCACTGGCTCCAGCTCTGAGAGCTTCGTCAATGACATAGTCCACGAGTTGGATAACTGCATCATTACCAGCAATCTGCTTTAGCTTCTCCGGGTCGCCCAAGACCTCATGTCCCAGACTCTCTTTTTGCAGGCGGTTGATGAGCCCTTCAATGCCAGTCTGGCCCCGCTCGAGGCGCTGCACTGCCTTCTCTATCGCCGCAGGAGGAGCAACAACGACCTGAATGGAGCATTGTGAGATGTCTTGGATGGTGTCTACAGCAAGAATGTCAAAGGGGTTACGCAGAGCCACACTCATGACGCTGTCTTGCGAATCCACAACCACTGCACCGTAGCGTTTTACAACATCCAAAGGCAAACGGTTGAGCATGTTGCTACTGAGACTCCGCTCATCCAATGAATGGAACGGCAGTTCGAGAGAAGCAGCCCAACTTTTGTAACAATCCACCTCACTTAGCAGGCCGTCGGCCATCAAAGTGTTGAATAACTCTTTCTCCGACCCCTGCACTGAGGCCAGCATCTCACTCAGAGTGTCTATGTCCTGACCAGAAGCTTGCGCCAGGATCTTGACCAACTGTTGATCACCTACTGTGTCCATTCTTTTCCTCATCGAGAATATGGACCACTCAACTCAAACGTAGAAGTGAGGTTCTCTCTAAAGAGTAGAGGCTGTGATTCTCGATCTAGGACACACTATGAGAAAGGATCAAACAGGCATGGCATCGAAGAAGGACTCTGGCTTTACCTTGGTGGAAGTCATTGTAGTGTTGGCTGTAGTACTGCTTCTATCAGGAATTGCAGTTCCATTGATAAGCGGCTACGTAGAAGACAGTAAGCGGGGGCGAGCCGAAGCTGAAGTGAAGGTAATGGCTGGAGCTTTTGCAGCTGTTTACAAAGACGTTGGCATCTTTCCGTCCAGGAATAGTAGTGGCAACAACAACGTTGTGCGTAGCTTCTACACAGGACCAACTCGCCCTACCGCAAACACATACATCAACAGCAACGGCCATAATTTCTACCAATGGGCTGCCAGCACCACTACTGGCGATGCGGTTGACAACCAGCTACTGAACAACATCCCGCAGGGATCAACTTCAGGCGCCTGGCCAACCACGTCCAATTTGCGTTGGCGTGGCCCCTATCTGGCAGGTCCCTCGCCTCTTGACCCATGGGGCAGGCCATACCTGATCAATGTCTATAGCACCTTTGCGACCCACAACACCAACCACAAGCGAACCTTTGTGATTTGTGCCGGTCCCAACGGTCGTCTGGAGACGCAAGAGAATGCTCGCAGCAATGCAGATCTTGCTGGTGATGACATCGGCATGATCATCTTCCAAAGGCCATAAGCCTGATCCATCGCCGTGTCGGCAGCGGCTAGAGATAGAAGATGCAGTACAAGTCTGTATTCATAGAACCAGACGGCAGTCAAGGCGTCGCCATGCTTGAAGCGGCGGACACCCAGGAACTGCACGCCCAGCTGGGCAGACAGGGTCGCCTGTTGATCAAGGCAACATCTAATGCTGAGCAAAAAGGCAATCGGAGCAAGTTCAAAGGTCACCCAATCACTGATAAGAAACTGCTGATCTTTACTCAATCCATGGAAAGCGCCATGGATGCAGGGGTTCCAGTATTGACTGCATTGGATTCAATTCTGGATCAGGAAACCGATGAGAAACATCGGCAGGTTTATGAGGAAATCAAAGAGCAAATCGCTGGCGGAAAGACCCTTGCTGAATCACTCGCATCCATGCCCCGAACCTTCAGTAAGATCTATGGCGCGTTGGTTCATGCTGGAGAATCCTCAGGTAGCTTACCCATTTCGTTTGCAACCCTAGGCAGCTTCCTGGAATGGAAGCAGGACCTTCAAGCGACAGCCCGCCAGGCGATGATCTACCCCTTCATAGTAATCAGCGCAGCCTATGGCTTGATCCTGTTCTTGCTGGGCTTCGTCATCCCTGGACTGTCAGAAGTCATTGCAAAACTGGGAGCGGATGAGCTTCCCCTGGCAAGCCGAATCCTGATCCAAGTGTCGGAAATCATCTCGAACCACATGCTCACCGTCTTCCTTGGCTCAGTGGCTATTGTCGTCGCAATGGTATTGGCATTGCGCTCTGAGGTAGGACGCCAGATTGCTGCAGGAATTGCCGTGCGCATGCCAGTCATTGGCCATCTGGTGATCACCTTCAACATGGCGCAGTTTAGCAGCATTATAAGCTCCCTGCTAAAAGCGGGCATGACCTTCCTTGAAAGCATTGATTTGGTGAAGCCAACTCTGAGCTTGCCATCACTGCAAAAATCAATTCAAGCCACCCGGGATCGTATCATTGGCGGATCCAAGATTACCGAAGCCTTGGAAGCTACCGCAATGATGCCACCAGTAGCCCTGAGCATGATCCGCGTTGGCGAGGAAAGCGGCAACATGCCTAAGTGCTTTGAACGGCTTGGGACAATGTACAACCGCGAGGTCAAAGCAAGCGTCAAGCGGGCCCTTGGCTACCTGGAACCGGTAATCACCATAATCTTGGGCGTCATCATTGGTGGTGTGGCTGCAGTCATCATTACAACTCTGTATACTGCAGTTGGAGGATTGGGGCGATGAAGCACAACGAATCAGGTTTCGTCATGCTTGGCTTGCTCCTGGTGATGGGATCAATGCTGGGAATTTTGGTAGAGCTTTCGACAAGCTTCAGCACCTGGGGAATCCCCCAGCAAACATGGCAAGCTGAATCCAGAGTACAGCAATTGCACCAAGCTTCCCAAGGCGCATATCTTGGCGGAACCGGCCTACCCACCAACATCAACCAGTTAGGAGCCTCGCTATTGGCAGATGGAAGAGGCGACTGGGCGCAGGACCCATTTGCTACAGGGGTTACGGTGTTGATGCAAACAACAAGCATTCCAGGTCCAGATGCAATTCAACCCCTTCCGCTAAGCGCTGGAAGTGGTGGCGCAACAGGACAAATCAGCAACTTGAGCTTTATCTCCATAGGCAGAGATCAACTACCCAATACCGTCGATGACATCACAGTATCGGGCAATGAGCAGATAGTGGGCAGGATATCCAGCCGGAATCGGCTTCGAGTTTTGCGGGCAGCATTCCTGCGTAGCTCTTTCATGGATGCCCCCACCATGACTGCAACTGACAGATCATCGTTACGCATTGAAATGCGAAGGCTGGTACAAGCGCAACGAAAGCTACTGACTGCAGGACTGGCTGATCGAGCAGCAATCCTGGTTGATAGAGACGCAGCAGCTTCCAACATTCACCTGATACGAGCCAACCATCCACTTCTGCTTGCCATCCCCAGCTCGGCAACAGGAACTGGTGGATTACTCCAGGCCATGGGCTTGCCCGACTCAAAGGCTATGGATGGCTTCCAACAAGACTTCCAAACCGCATTGACAGGGTTCAAAAGCATCGGCGCAGATGCAACAGGAGACACAGCAGATGACTTCTGAAATGACTTCTGAAGAGGGATTCTCATTGGTAGAGGTAGTCGTGGTCATCGCTGTTCTGGGCATTGTTATGGGTACAGCAATGCCACTGTTCAGTAGCTTGATCGAGGCTGAAAAGCGCCAAGAAACCCAACGAGAACTACAGACATTGGCGGAGTCCCTGGATGCACACTTCTATGACAATGCCAGCTTCCCCCCGACCCTGACTGACCCAGCATTCATCGGAGACTACTTTCTTCCGGGAGTGCAAAACAAAGGCGTCATGGATAATTGGGGCGGCAACGTTGAATTCCGATACACAGTTAGCAGCAGTCCAGATGTGGCAACCGTATATAGCCGGGGGGAAAACGGCATTGATGATGGAGTTGCCAACGAAGAATATTCAATCACAGTGCGGGGGGCCGTAGCTGGCGCCAAACGCACAAGATTGCGGATGCGAATCATTGCAGAAGCAATTGCAAACTATCTCGAAAGCGGAGGGGCATTCTCTGGGACATGGTCAACGGATCGTAACGCAATCGGCTTGGGGCCGATCTACGATGGGGATGGTTTTGGCACCACATTTGTCTGGAATTCAAACACATTGACTTTGACCAGTTCAGGTGCAGACAGAGTCCAGGGAACGTCTGACGACTTGAGTTTTTAGAGGACTATCAACTTACAATGAGAAAGCAGCTTCATCTTATTTTGGAAATCGAGGAAGACCAGACAATGGCTACTCTCGCAGAACAATGCGGAAAAAGGTTCCGTATTCATAAATGCATGCTGCTTGACATAGACCTTGGCAAAGAGGGAGTTGACGCGAACGAACTTTTAAAGGAGTTCACCAAATGGGGTATGGATTCTCCAAAGGTCCACGCCATTGTCGGTGACCGCAGGTTCTTGCACTTCAAAATGACACTTCCAATGTTGTCAAAGAAGGATCTGGAAGAAATTGTGCGGCGAGAGGCACGCACAGCAGGCAGCATCCCAAGAGAGGTCGCCGTTTTGTCCGCTTGCCGCCACCAACAGACCGTAGGAAAAAACAGGCACTCGCTGGCAATTGTGGCAGTCCCAGCAGATGTCTGGACAACGGTTCGGAAGAATGTAAGCGGGCTTGGTTTTGAGGTGAGTTCCCTGACTTCTCTTGAGGACGCAATGACGGGCTGTGTCCCGCCAAAGAGCTCAAGACATATATCCCTATTGGACCTGAAAGCTCAACGCTTGCGCTACATCCATGCCGAGCATGGATCTGCCATGCAAACAAGAAGGATGATGGTTCCCAGTAGTGACATGAGCAACATGGAGGACCAGCTTTCCATTGCTATGCAGTTGACGATGGAGATCCCAAGAACTGTGGAGTACATGGAATCAGAAGGCTTGAATAAGCCAAAAAGCCTGATCCTTTCACACAATTTGCAATTCGATGAAACAACCGGAGAAATGATTGAGGGCACATTGGAAGATGTATCCACATATTCTCCAGCATGGGCATCACCCGAATACAGCATTACCCCAGGCATGGCTACTTTCGGATTGATGCACCGAATTGGCAATCAAACGCAAATCTCACTGCTTCGAGGGTGCGTGATGTCATGGCCAAGATCAGCACTGGCCATCGCCTATGCGGCAGCAGGAACGACAATAGCAGTAGCCTCAATCTTTGGCGCTGTAGTCTTGGATCAAGACATCAGGGAAGCAAAGAATAGCGAAGCAACAGTTACCGCCGACCTTGAAGAAGCTGTCATGAAGGAGGAAGACTTGCGTGAATCTCTTTCCCCTGTAGTGCCACCAGGACAAGAGATCCTGCATGATCTATTTTCGAAAAGACGACCGACATCATTAACGATTCACAAAATCATGGAGATGGCACCTGAGAAATTGGGCATTCATGAAATTGTAATTGATGACAAAGACAAGGTCATTCTTTCTGGCAAGGTAAAGGGCGAAGACAGAGGTGAGTCACTGCATCTGCTTGCAACTTTTGTTGAGCAACTGTCAAACCTCCCATATTTAGACAAACAATTTGAGGACATCGCACCGGTAGCAGGAAAACCAAACCAAGTGCAGTACCGCCTTGCATGGCAATGGAGGCTTCCATGAGTCCACATCTACAAAGGCATATCACTACGGCCTGCATCGTAGTGTGCATCGCTGCATCAATAGGTTGGATGGGAGTTTGCTATTTTTCAAAAACAAAAAGTGAAGGGCGAATCACTGCAAGCCAGTCAAAGTTGCAGGGCTTGCAAGACAAATTTTTGCATTTGGCAAAAGAGTTAGGAAAACGCGAAACAGTTCCAATCAACACAACTGGACATTTCGTCGCACCAAAACTCAGCATCGCATCGCAAATGCATCGCTTAGAAGGGTTAGCAGCAAAAGTAGGCTTGGAAATGCAATCCATTCGGGGCCCACGATCTACAACTGAAGGAGAGCAAACTCTTGAGCTGACTGGCCAGGCTTCGCTAACGGAAATCTGTGATTTCCTGGCCCTGATAGAGGCAGAAGAGGAGATCGCGCTGGTCAACCACATTCATCTTATGGCTATGGGTTCAGGCAAGGCGCATTACCAAATCAAGGTCAAATGTTTCCAAATCATTGAAAAGCAGGCATGAAGTCAATCAAGAAAACTATTGGCGCGATTGTATTGCTAGGGACAGGAGTCGCAGTCTTTTCACAATCCATTTTCAAACAAATGGGCGGTCCTGAATCAGTTGTTATCAACGATGACAACAGTTCATTGGATGAGATCGATGATGAAAACCAGGAAAGCACGGAAATAGAATATTCAGGGATCGATCTTCTGGCTTTGTATGGTTCGCACAAAGTAGGTCACACAGTACCGGAACGACTCATTTACTGCCCAACTACAATTTCAGTAAACGACACCCAATCTGTAAAACCAAATGTTGGTGAGTTAAGCGCGGCGCCACTGGGGGAGACTGCGCAGCAAAGCAATGGCAACAAGGTAACCTTCATTCCCATTGAACTTCTCGTGTCAATGACAATGTGTACAGAGAAGGTTTCCCGGGCAGTAATCAACGGACAAGTAATAGGCATTGGCGAAAGGGTCCCCGGAGGTCAAGTCAACTTGATTACACAGGAAGGGGTTCAAGTCCAGATAGGGCAACGGGTCCTCTTCTACGAAATCAACAACCCTACTCCTCGTGGCTACACCAAGCCTGAAGTCACTGATGATTCAAAGAGTCATGCACAAGGCAAAGAACAATGAACGTAAATCATAAACTCAACTGTCTTTGGATGGTTCTTTTGCTGAGCCTCTCCATGTTTGGCTGCAAAGCACCAGTTCAGAAGCAAGATTTGAGAGAATCCATCAGCCAGGCAATCGAAGAACAGTATGACCCGATGCTGGTTGTTCCCTTGCCTTTGCTGGAAATAGACAACAATGCCGGCACACCTCTAAGCAGCCTATCAGGTAAAAATGTAGCTGCCACCGACTTGTTGTTGTCACTATTCAAGGATTCAGACATCAATCTCCTGATTGATGCTGACGCTACTGGAACTTTGAGTTTTGACGTCAAGAACACCACGGTAGAAGCGGCTTTCGAGGCATTCTTGCGCGACATGGATCTGACCTATGAATGGGACGGAAATTTCATGCGAATCAAGAACAGCCAAAGAGGGATCTATAATGTAGACCTGATCAACGCATCAAGTAGCAATCAATCTGGCGGGTCTAGCGGCCAAAGCAGCGGAGGAAGTGGCGGATCCGGGGGAGATCCCTGGAGCATGATTGAGAATGATCTCCAATCAATCATTGGAGAAGAAGGATCGTTCATCACTAACCGAATTGCTGGAATCGTTGAGGTAGAGGCGCGCCCATCCATTCTTGAAAAGGTAGACGGGTATCTTGAACGGGTTGTAGATCGGATCACCAATCAGGTATCCATTGAGGCCAGAATTCTTGAAGTGCGGCTCACCGACGAATTCCGCATAGGCGTAAACTGGTCCATTCTGCCGGGATTTTTGAATAGCTCAAAAATTGGCACACTTGCAGGTGGTGCAATTGCAACCCAAACAGCCGCATCGGGTGGCACGGCGTTCAATTTTGGCTTACTGAATGACGGTGATTTCAGTGTCTTCGTTGACGCACTAGAAGAACAAGGGCAAGTCAGGGTGCTGTCTAGCCCTCGAGTGTCTACCATGAACAACATGCCCGCTACCATCCGAGTAGTGGATCAGATTCCAGTCATTGACCGCGAAAGCATCGATTCTGCGGGAGGAATTCGAACCGAATTTGATATTCGCTTTGTAGAAGCTGGAGTCTCCGTAACCGTGACACCACAAATTGGTTCCAATGGCATGGTTACGGTTCAAGTACTACCAAGCATTACGGAACAGACCGGAACCGTTGTCACCCCAGACGGCAGTCTCAATGAACCAATACTATCCACCAGGGAAACCAGCACATCAATTCAAGTGCCGGATGGGCAGGTAATTGTTATTGGCGGTTTACGGAGCACCCGTAAGAGCGAAACGGTAACGGGGGTCCCCCTCTTGTCCAGCATTCCTTTGTTGGGACGGTTGTTTGAAAGCACAACGCAGGAAAGTGAAGAAGTCGAATTGATGCTCTTGCTGCAGCCTCGTGTGATTGACCGCAACTGGATCAGTGAGGAAGTTCGCAGGGGAACTCATCGAATGGTGTATTTACGTAGACCATTTCGCGCAACAACCCTGCAACTGAATTCCAAACCAGAGGAAGAGTGGAACACTGAGCTGCACGATGACACAAACAACGAACAGGAACGCTCCAATGCCCTGGAATACAGCCAGATAGCCGCAACCGAAAATACATCTGACAATTCCTTAACTGTTTCAAGAAATGGCCTGGCTCAACAAACCGTCAAGCATGCACAGGATCAACTCGAAGCCGGAAATATTGGCCAGGCTCGTAGCCAGATGATGAAGGCTTTGAAGCTCGACCCCAGTCTCATCCAGGTAAGGATTCTCATGGCAATCCTTGCTAGCCACGATGGAGACTATCAAGTTGCGAGAAAGAACTTGGATAAGGTGCTCAGCCAAGACCAGGACAACTCAATGGCCTTGACCGCCAGAGGCCTCACGGACTTGCAGTCAGGGTCCCCACATTCTGGATTGAACTACCTCAAGCGAGCCCACAGCCTGGCCTCATCTTCGCTGACTGCCAACAATCTTGCCGCAGCCTTACTAGGAACCGGCAATCCAAGCGCTGCTAGAGAGCTCCTGGAAGGTATTGCCAGTGATTCCAATCCAGGGGAGCTATATGCAAATCTGGCCTTCGCTCAATTGCAAACGGATCAGGCAGAGATGGCCAAAGAGAGCTTGCAAGCAGCTCTGAGGCATGGGGCAGATGCGCGAAACCCAAGAGTCATTGTCCTGACCAAGCTTATTGAAAGAGCTTTGGCTAAAATTTCCACAGTGAAAAATTAGCGGCAACTTCCCCTTAGCAAGGAAGCCATAGCTGACTCAACTGAGAATTCTTCAAGCCAATATTTCACCCTGACGATGACTGTCCCCAGATTCAACGGGGAGAGCAAGTTAGGGTATGGGGAAAAGCGTCAGATTGATAACAGTGGCCACAGTATGCCTGTGGACTGCATGCGGATTCGACACTGGTGGAAGCAGTGACCAAGATCGGAACAGTCAGGCACCGGCCTCGCCGCTGACCGACACTCTGAATATAACCAGTCATTGGCCCTCAGACCAAAGCAATGGCATCCCCTTGGATACAACGATCGCCATCGGGTTTGATGCCGCGATATGCGAAGCTTGCTTACAAGACGGATTAACCCAATTGGTGGAATCCCAAAGCAAGGAGGGGATTGAGGGCAGTTTCGTACTGGACAGTGAAGACAAAACAGTTCTGTTTTATCCAAGCGGCACGCTCAAAGAGAACACCTGGCATACTTTCAGCATTTCACCACTTCTTGGGTCAACTGACGGAAAACTGTTTGAAGAGAACTACAGCTTCTCCTTTCTAACCCAAGACAATCAGCCACCTAGAATCCTTTCAGCAAGCATTACTGATGGACAAAGCTCTACCCCACAGGATATCCAAATTGACATAGATTTGAGCGAACCCCTGTCAGCACAATCATTATCAGCCAGTCATATATATCTGGCGGATGCAAGCGACAATAGATTCCCAGCGACGACAAGGATGTTTGGGAACACTCTTCGTGTTTCCCCAAAAGGTAATTTGGCTGGTAATGAAACCTGCACCCTGAACATCATAGGGGGTGAAAACGGCATCTTTGATACCAGCGGTAACAGGATGCAGCAGTCCTATGCAATCTCCTTCACTACAGTAGACGATAGCCTGTCACCAACCATCACGGGATCATGGCCAGCTAATCAATCTGGAATATCGCCAAACATCAAACCATTTGTGGTATTTAGCGAGTCGATCAATCCAGCGACGGTTAGCCCACTGTCATTTGCACTGACTACGCTTGCCGGTTCACCTATCCAGGTATCCGTAGAGCTCAGTAACGATCACCGTACGGTGCTAATCAACCCAGACATTCTTTTGGAACCTGGAGTAGCATACACACTGAAACTGAACAGCGGTGCGCCGCAAATTATTCAGGACTTGAGCAACAACCCTTTGGGGAACAGCTTCCAAGCACAATTCACTGTTGGCAACGATTCTGCTCCACCAGAAGTACAAAGTGCTTTCCCGGATAATGGCGAAAGTCGCATATCTTTGAATGCAACTCCCGTCGTCCAATTCAACGAAGCACTGGATCATTCAAGGATCAATACAGACAATGTCTCTCTTGATGACGGGAATGGGAAACTTCCAATCACTGTGGTTTCTCAAAAGGGAAACACTGAAATTGCAGTATTCCCAACGGCACAGTTGGAACCAGGTCAGAACTATATTCTACAAATCAAGGGAGGATCCCAGGGGATCTGCGATACGCAAGGAAACCACCTTGAACAGAACAAGTTCTTCACTTTTATCACCAGCAGCGACCCCCACCTACCATCTGCCTTGGTGTCCCCCATCAATGGCCATTCAGCAGTCCCTGGTATTGCACCCATCACCGCTGCTTTCGATGAACCAATAGATCCAAATACAGTCAATCAAGACACTGTGATCGTATTGGATGCCGCTAACAACCAAGTGCCAGGAACACTATCCGTCACCATGGACAATCGAGTCATAAGATTCGATCCAGTGGCCAAGTGGAATGCGAATCAATGGTACAGCGCAACAATACTGAATGGTCCAAATGGAGTTCGAGAACTATCAGGCAACTGGGCAACCGACCTGATAGTCACCAACTTCAGAACAGTATCCGAAATAGATGTAACTCCACCGGATATCGCTGTCACAATCAACGAAGTTGAAAACAGGAGACGGGACAACCTTTCGCTACCAACTCACTCCTTCAACATCATCGTTGAAGCCAGAGATCCTATTTATTGGGATCTCCAGTTAGACACACACAAAGTCCATATCGTTGGAGAAAACGCGTCACCTATACCAGCAGAGATGGAGGCAACTGCCATTTATGTAAATGGCCAAGTTACGTACCACCTACCCAGCTCAATACCACTTGAACCAGGAACCTACCACATATCAGCGGAAGTGACCGATTTAGCAGGGAATAGCGGATTTGCGAATTCAGCATCTTTCGAAGTCATTGACACAAACCGCGGTCAATTACCCTTCGAGTACACGCAAGTCGTATGGGTGCGTTTTGATCTGGATAGAGACTTGAGTGGCATAGCTGATTTTGAAGAGGACCTTATGCGGTTAGGTTTGATAACCAATGGCGATCCAATGGGCACCAACAGCGCCATGGTTGAGCTTATGCAGGAAGGGATCTTGACTCGTGCAAGGCTTCTATACCTAAGGGAAGTTGATGGAGGTAGACGAGCAGAAGGATCAATACCAATCCTATTCACTCGACATGAACCAAAAGGAATTCCATATTCCCAAATCGCATGCGGAGGTCTCGATCCGGAAGGAGATTCAAGTCGTAATTTTGGAGATCCATCGAGTGGCGTTCTAGGTAGAGCATACTACGATCGAAACAACCTAAACACTACCGACAACAACACTGGAACAAATCCAGGGCTGGGAATTTTCCCAGCTGAACTTTTTCTATTCCAGGCTGAGATACATAACAATCTGTATCCGAACTACACAACGGTATGGGGAAAACGGTTTCTGAAACTGATGCCAGAAATTGGCGGCATCTCCTTTGGCAACCACTTTGCTGACACAAGTATTATCCAAAGCTCCTTCAACTACACTGCAGCCCAAAGTGAAGAGAAATCCAGATACAACCACGTAATGCTAGCGGCAGACGATTGGGCCACAGCAATAGGCATCATTCTCGCCCATGAAGTCGGCCACTCAGTCGGATTGGTTGCTCCAGGTAAAAACCCAACAGGACTACATGGGGATAACTCGCTGCACAACGAGTTCCCGGTTACCGGTGACGTGATGTCATCAGCAGTTGGCTACGACCACCTGGTAAGCCTCAATTACAAATTTCGGGACCTGAATGCAGCCTACTTGTTGCAAAGGATCGTTCTAAGATGAAAAAGGCTGCAACACTACTGGTGGCAATAAGCCTCACACAAGCAGCGGTATTTTCCCAGAGTATCGACTACGACTTGTATACACTGGCGAATCAGTCAACTGCAATCGTCAAAGCCAAAGTTTTGTCAGTCAACAGAAACGACAATTCTCTGTGTATAGCGACTTTCAAAGTCACAGGCGTCATCAAGGGCAACCCGCTCGACATTTTCCACCTACAAGAACCTGCTCACAGTAGTTGTGGAAGACCCCTGAGCCAGATCATTGCGGGACAATCTCTCTTGGTCTTCCTTAAATCCCATAGAGGCCAGACAATACTTACGGCCAATTCCAAAAAAGGAATCTTTCCAGCAGATGCAAAGACACTCAAGCACCTCAACAGCCTTGTATCAACTGGTTCGAAAGAAGATCTTGCCAAAGTGTTCCTGGAAGGCATGGAGTCTAGCAACAGGCGAGTATGGAATGATTCAACCAGATCGCTCTTGCTATATACCGATTCAATTTCCCTCAACGAGGAAGAGCGTTCACTAATCATTCATGAGCTAGAAAAGACAATTCTCAATGATGACCCAAATGCTCTTAATCTTTTCAGGTTAGCGCAAAAGCTATCTCTAGATGAAGCAGTGGGGTTTTTGGCACCTATGTACGCAAAGGAGAGCAAGCCCGAGTGGGGCAACTTGCTTTTTGAATCACTGCCAGGATTCAACAACGAGAAGCTAGGCAAAGCTCTTATGCCATTTGCCAACAGCAACAGCAAAGCCAAACAGCGTTCAATCAAGTTGCTTCAACGTTGCCAGACAAATGAGGCCAAGCACTGCCTGATGAAATTTTTGGCGACGGATAATGTCCAAAGACTTACTCAAACCAAAGCAGACAGTTCGCCAACACCGCCAAATTTAAAGTCAATTCGGAACCACATACACAACTGATCCAATGAACTCTGAATTCAACCACACTGGTAAAGGGACAGACCAATTGCTGGACATTGAGTTTCAATCAACTGGGAATGATGTCCGCCTGTCTTGTTACATTCAATTTCTTGATCCCTCACCAAGAGCAAACAGAGCTTGCGGTCAGTTAGGCGTCAAGACAATACGTGACTTCCTTGCAGCAGACAGCAAGGATTTCTTAGCCTTGAAAAACTGTGGGATTAGAACCTATGAATCGCTTTTGGAGAAAGTTCACAAGTTTCTTTCTGCCGACAAAGAGAATACTGACGGGTTCAATGGGCAACACCTTGATCGACCTATTCAAGGCCTGATACATAATTCAAGGGCACAAAAAGCATGTATGGCCCTTGGCATTCAGACCATTGGGCAGTTTCTATCAACCCCGAAAGAGGTATTTCTTAATGTCGACGGTTTTGGTGAGCGAAGCTATTGGGACATAGCTCAAAGACTTCGAGTCCTGATAACCCACCAGGAACCAAACCTATACATATGGCCAACAAACCTTCTTGAGTTCAGGCTGGATGACCTGGGGTTGAAAGCAGAATTGCAACAATCCCTGTGCGGAATAGGAATTGAATGCCTTCGTGATTTGCTTGTATTGCCCCGGGAATTTTTAGAAGGGCAACCAAACATTGGCAGTGATGGTATAGATTCGATTCACGACAAGTTGCAACTACTGGTCAGGGTGGGAATTGATCAAACCGCCAAAGTGCCAGATCAAATATCAACCACTGGCGCAGAGTCCATCATCCTCAGTTTGACTTCAGTTCTGGATGATGATCAAAAACAACTGTTCAGCAAAAGAATAGGCTGGCTTACTTGCCAACAGTCCATTTCAACTCTGGCCTCTGAATTCAGAGTTTCGGTTGAGCAGTTAAGGGCCATGGAATCCGACATTCGGCATGCCCTAAAAGACAAAGCGCCAGGTCTGATTGCCAAAATCCATGATGAAGCCGTTGCCGAGTGCAGAGCATTCGAAGGCTTGATTCACAGTAACCATCTTGCGCAAGGAAGCATTCTCTACCGCATAGCAAAGCGAAATAGCGACCCGGAGCTTCCACTCAGGCTAGTCCGATTCATCTACCCAAATGAATTCTATTTGTATGGCAACCTCTTAACCACACTATCGCCCAACTTGTACAGAGAGTTTCGCCGGGAACTTCGCCTCTCTTGCATATCAACAGAACTTCCCAAGAAGATCTCTGATGTTGAGAAACGGTTACAGAGGATAATCAATCCAATCCCACGTGGCCTGATGCTACACTTGCTCAAGCATCGGCATCGGTTGGCTATATATATTGACCCAGATGAGGGTGAGGTCATTGAAAGAACTCGTAGCACGTCCGCCGACAGGCTCTATTCCATCCTCAAGGAGAAGGAGAAGCCCATCAGCTTGGATGACTTGCTTTTCCATTACCGGGATCGCTTCCAGAAGGGACGGATGGACCAACTTTGTGTTCACCTATACCACGACAATAGGTTTATTGAAGTTGACAAGAACCTGTGGGGCTTACGTGAAAACTTCTTGGATGAACTTGAGATGGCATCAGCAGAAGCATCACGCATTGCCAACCTTATCCAAAACTCAACTGAAAGATTCAACCTCACCACGTTCAGTGAGGAAAATGGAATATCAAAACGATCCCTCTACATGATCTTGGATTGCATGGTCAACAACCATACTCTTCGCAATCTTGGTCGAAGTGAATTTTGCTCACGCAGCAACAAGCTCTCCGCTGTCCTCACTAGAGTCTTGCAGGAGTTCCGCAAGGCAATGGGCGAAGTAGTATTATCGCGCTTCCTTCGCAACCAACCCACACAGCAAACAAAATTGGTCCAGCGGATTCTTACTGAGAACAGGATGTTTGTTGAACCAAATCCTGATCGCATAGATTTACTATCCAATTACCCGTTCAATGAGGAGCGGATGCATCGCCTGCTAGATGTAGTAGATGATTGCCTAAGACAAAACCATGGATACGGGCACATATCCACGGTAGCTGCGGCCTTACAAAAAACCGATCTTGGCGGGGAATGGCTTAGCGAGCACCTTCTCTTTGACCTGCTCCGAAGAAACGGGGCATTTGAGCTCTTACCAGGAAGACTTGTCGCCCATGCAAACTTGGGTTTGACCGGCTGGATTCAACAAAGAGCAAGAGAGGCCATCAGGCTTGCAGGGATTCCGTTAACTCCGGAGAATGTCATCAGCGAAATGCCGGATCTTGTCGAATTCAAAGAGATCCTGGCAGACCTACTTGAGACTGATCCAATGGTTCAATGCCAGGACGGCATTCACTATGGTGTGATTTGATCAGGCAAGATCAGGCAGATTTTGCTCTTTAGCCGAACGTAACAACACCGGCGCCAGGAGAACCCCACCAACCAAAGATGCCAAGTGAGGCAAATATGGGTAGGGCATCGTATTTCCTAGTGGTGTGATGCGCTCTGTTGGGGCATTTTCAGTGCAGCGCGTGCGCGACCGACTTTTTCGAGGATCTCGTCGGCGGCCTTGGTCCAAACAATCGGCTTCGGATCGTCGTTGTGGTTATCGATGTAGTCCATGATTGCTTTCTTGAGTTGAGGGACGCTGCGAAACGCGTCGCGCTTCAGGCGTTTTTGATCAAGATTGCGGAAAAACCCCTCCACGATATTGAGCCACGAGCTGCTTGTCGGGATGAAGTGCATGTGGAATCGCGGATGGCGCTTCAGCCACCGCTTACCCTTCTCATGCTTGTGTGTGGCGTAGTTGTCGGCGATGACGTGCAGATCGAGTTCAGCTGGAGTTTGCTCGTCGATCATTCTCAGGAACTTGATCCACTCCTGATGTCGATGTCGCTTCATGCAGGTTGCGATCACTTCGCCGTGACCCAACTCGATCGCGGCGAACAAGGTGGTTGTTCCGTTCCTCTTGTAGTCATGAGTCATCGTGCCGCATCGACCCTTGACCAGTGGAAGGCTCTTCTGGGTCCGATCGAGAGCCTGAATTGACGTCTTTTCGTCCGCGCTAAAGACGAGTGCATTCTCGGGTGGATTCAGGTAGAGACCTACCACATCGCGCAGCTTCTCTTCGAACCGAGAATCGTTGCTGACCTTGAACGTCTTCACCAAGTGAGGCTTCAGACCGTTGGCCTTCCATGTGCGGTGGACCATCGACTGCGTGATTCCCATCTCCTCTGCAAGGAGTCGCGTGCTCCAGTGTGTCGCGTTCGCGGGGATCTCTTGCGTAGTCATGCGGATGATCTCACTCTCAACTTCCTCGTTCGCACGGGGACGACCTCCCCGAGGAAGGTCCTTCTCTATACCAGTGAGGCGATGCTCGCTGAAGCGGTTTCGCCAACACCCCACAGTGTGTCGCTTGACCCTCATCTCCTCAGCTATATCCGCATTCGAGTAGCCATCAGCGGCAAGAAGGATCATTCGGGCTCGCTGAGCTTGCCTCACCGAAATTCTCCGACTGCGTGACCAATTCGTCAGGGTGCTTCGCTCGCTCTTGGTAAGTTGAATCTCTACTGCAACGCGCATCGTCTTGCCTCCAACGATACCTACGCACCGCAAGCGTAGGGAGGCTTAATATAAAGGCCTACTAATTCTGCGTCATACCACTAGCAGCAAGAAACACTGCACTTGCCTGAATTGCAGGCAGCTGAACATAACTGCAAAGACTATCGCAGGAATGGTAACGATGACTGGGATAGGCAATAGCAACACAACTATTTTCCTGCGAAAGTAGAGGCACAGGTAAGCACCCACAATACCGAACGCAAATGGCGAAAATCCTCCTACCCTTGTTTTGTCGTAGGGGAGTTGGAAGTAGTAAGTGACTGCCGCTGCCATTGTGATTGCAAAGAAAAACAGCAGATAGCGAATGCTCGTACCCTTTGCTTCCAGCTTTGACCCCAAAGCCAATATACAGAGGGCAGTGGAAAGCGCATGGATAGGTCCTGCATGGATAAAGCCATGCGATACCAAAGGAACCAACACTTTGTCCAAAATCCGCTGAATGGAATTGCTAACACCAATCCCATTGGTTACTTGATAGATGGCTTTGCCAGCATCATAAGCAATGAATGTAAAGCTGTTGATGTGGGGCTCAATGTTGCGCAACCAGGCGAACACCTGCCAACCCAACATCAATAAAATTCCAAATGCCAAGACAGATGATATAGGCGCCAGCCTTTTCGATCCTGAGTTGTCACCTAGCGGTATCAGGCCTTGTCCTCATCACTAGGGCCCTTCCCTACGACCTCAACACTCTTGGACTCAGAGATTTCCTTTATGACAGGCTCTGTTCCATCAAAAGAAAGCAGCCTGGGCTTGCCACCTTCCCGCGTTTCAATGTGCACAGGTCTCTTCCACAATACATACAAACTACGAAGCGTTTGCAACGCGTGATCTAGCTGCAAGTCCATTCCTGACCAATCGTGATGCAGGTATAGCTCTTTCCTGTTCATGTAGTTTGCATCCACCACCATGATGATTGGATTGCCAAAATTAGTCAGGGAATTGAGTAGGCTGTTTTTCACCTTGCGGTAATCCCGGTCGACTATTTGATGCTCACCCGTCGTTGGATTAACCCCATATACATACAGGTTTTGATCCTCAGCGAATTCAGGGTTGATAAACTCATCTACAAACAAAACGTCATTGTAGATTTTGCGCACTTCAAAAACCTTCTCGCGCCCCTTACCTGCATTTGTGTCCCATTTGCGACGCAGGTCTGCATCTTCACATCGTTGATATTCGATGCCAAATTTTCCGCAATCCCAACGATGTTCAATATCGCGGAATAGCTCTACTCCCATTTTATAGGGATTGATTTGTCCTGGGCGGGTAAACAAAGTCCCGGAATGCGAGTCGGCGTAGTTGATAACCTCCGATGCATGCAAAAGATGCTCGGTCATCATTTTTGAATGCCAGTAAACCGCCCATCCCTCATTCATGATCTTTGTCATGCCTTGAGGGGCAAAGTAGTAAGCCTCCTCTCTGAGCATATCGATTATGTCCTGCTCCCATGTTTCCAAAGGCGCATGCTCCATCATGAACTTGAGTACATCTCTAGTGGGCTCAGCTGGAAACAATGGGATCTGAACCTTCTCACTGGGCTCAGCCTGCTCCTTCAAGAATTCAGGAGGGTTGATGTATCGGTCCATATAATCCTTGGCGGAGATTTTATAGACCTCGGGTTTCTCTGACTTCTTACCCGCTGCGGGCTTGTTCTTGCTTTCCTCTCTTTGAATGAATGGCGAATGAATATCGATGAGGTTGTCCAAAGAATTCACCACATCGATGAAATCCTCAACCCTCTCAACTCCATAGCGATCCATGTATCGCCTTATATGAGCACCATGGTTTGCCATGATGTCCATCATCTTTCTGGACGTTTTAGAGAACCACGAATTGTTCTTGAAGAAATCGCAGTGGCCATAGACATGGGCCATCACCAACTTTTGGTCGGTGACTGAGTTGCTGCGCATCAAGTAGGCATAGCAGGGATCATTGTTGATCACCAACTCATAAATCTTTGATAGTCCGTAGCTATAGCTCTTGGAAAGCTGCTCGTACTCCATACCAAAACGCCAATGAGGATACCTTGTTGGGAACCCCCCATAGGCCGCGATCATGTTCAACTCGTCATAATCGACCATCTCGAAAATGACCTCATAGAAGTCGAGCCCATATTGGCTGGCTAATTCCCGCGTCTCATCCCGGATCTTTGCCAATTCAGGGGTCAGACTGTCCATGACTACCTGCCCTTACCCAAGAAGGTCTTGATGGAAGGAAGAATCCCTTCTCGATCTGGAATGTCACTGGTCACCACCAGTTCATCACCTTTAAAGGCCGTATCCAAATCCTTTTTGAACTGCCCTGAACCATAGGCACTCTTGACTTGCCCGTAACAAAACTGATTCACCTGAGGGATGATAGAACTCTTCAACAAATCGACGCATCGCTCGGTATCCCGGGATGACCAATTATCCCCATCTGAAAAATGGAAGGGATAAATGTTCCACTCAGAAGCTGGATACTTTTCTTCCATCAAGCGAAGACACAATTCATAGGCCGATGAGATCTTGGTGCCGCCAGATTCGCGCAAATGGAAAAATGTATGCTGATCAACGAGATGCGCCACTGCATCATGCACGATGTAGTTGACTTCAATGTTTTTGTATTGGTGCCGCAACCAGGTATCTATCCAGAAAGCCTGGATGCGCACTGTCTCCTTTTGCTCCCGCCCCATACTTCCTGAAACATCCATCATGTAGATGATGGATGCATTAGCTTGCGGCTCCTCCTTCCTCTTAACCGATCGAAAGCGAAAATCGTTTTTGATCGGCACAATGATCGGATTCTCTGGATCGTAGGAACCAGTTGCAATTTGCCGTTTGAGAGCCTCTTTGAATGTTCGCTTGAAGTGAGTAAGACTGCGAGGCCCAGTCTTGCTAATACCAGTAAACTTCATCGAACTGGTCCTGATAGCCTTATTACCGCGTGGTTCAATTCGCGGCAATTCAAGCTCTTCGCCCAGAATTTTCGCCAGATCCTCAAGCGAAACATCCACCTCCAACACGTGCTTTCCGGGTTCACCCCCAGCTTCCCCTTCCTGGCTCTCTTCACCTGGGATTGCATCCCCAGGTTCGCCTTCGCCTTGCCCAACCCCACTCTCTGGGTTTTTCCCGTAATGGAAACGAGGCAGGTTGATCTGCGGCAGGGGAATGCTCACAAAATGCTTACCCTGGCGACCGATCATCTCCCCGGACGTCACATACTTGCGCAAGTTCTCTTTGATCTTGCCACGAACTATGTCACGAAACCGGGTGTTGTCCTGGTCAATTTTGCGCACAGCCTGACTAGTCCTCTGCCTTGGTATCCCCGCGGGCAAAGATTGATGCCACGTAGTTCAATACGTCCGATGCAGAAATCTCATCATAGCCAAAATCCCTGATCAAACGGCTCTTCACCACTTCGATCTTCTCCTGGGTATCCTTGTCCACCACCGTGGAGACAAGGCTGGTCAACTTGATGGAATCTTTCTGATCCTCAAACAGTTTGAGTTCCAAAGCTCGATGCAGGCGCTCATTGGTCTTGTAGTCAAATGTCTTGCCTTCCACGGCAAGCGCACCAATGTAGTTCATGATCTCGCGGCGGAAGTCATCCTTACGAGTGTCCGGGATATCGATCTTGTCTTCAATGGAACGCATCAAACGCTCATCAGGCTCCTCATCTCTCCCCGTATAGGGATTCTTGACCTTCTCCTTCTGGGTATAGGCCTTGACGTTATCGATGTAGTTGCCACACAGACGAGCAATCGCCTCTTCGTCTGCTGAAATGGCTCGCTGCACTTCGTTCTTGATCACATCCTCGTACTCTTCCCGAACTACAAGCAGCAAATCCTTGTAGGTCTTTTTCAGCTCCGGATCACTGATCAGAGAATGGTTATCCAACCCTTCCTCAAGCTCATTCATCACCATGAATGGATTGATGCAGGGGATGTCTTTGACCAGGGTATTACTGATCTTGTCCTGGATGTAGCGCGGACTGATACCATCCATCCCTTCCTTGGGCGCCTCTTCCCGCAACTCCTTGATGTTCTCACGGGTGTAGCCTGGCAAAGTCTTACCATTGTAGAGCTTCAGCTTCTGCATCATGCTCAAGTTGGCTTTCTTTGGCTCTTCCATCCGCGTCAGCACAGCCCACATGGCTGCTGTTGAAATGGTATGAGGCGCTATGTGCTTTCCAGGAACAGATTTCTTGTTGAAACTCTTCTCGTAGATCTTGATCTCGTCCTGCAACCGCAAGTTGTAGGGGATATCGATCTTGATGGTTCGATCCCGGAACGCCTCCATCAACTCATTGTTCTGCAGTCGATTGTATTCTGGTTCATTTGTATGACCAATGATGACTTCGTCGATGTCAGTTTGCGCAAACTTCTTGGGCTTGATCTTGTGCTCCTGACTTGCAGTCAGCAAGTCATAGAGGAATGCCACATCCAGCTTCAGAACCTCCACAAACTCAATGATTCCACGATTTGCCACGCAGAACTCACCATCGAAATTGAAAGCGCGCGGATCGCTGTCCGTCCCTAGCTCTGCAATTTTGCGATAGTTGATATCCCCAGTCAGCTCGGTGGAATCCTGGTTCTTCTCATCCTTGGGCTGGAAGGTGCCAACACCTTGCCGGTCATCCTCGGAAATCAGCATGCGTCGCACGACAATATGCTCCAGCACCTTTTCCATGTCGCCGTTATACTCTTTGAGGTAATGATCAAAGTAGTAGCGGGACACAGGTGACATGTTCATGTCCAGAGCCAGCTTGTAGGTGCTACGCAACTTCTTGTTCAGCGCTTCCAAAACCTTTTGCCTGGCCCCTTGTGGAATAAGAAGCAACGGTTCTTCATTCATTGGCGAAGGAACAACCTCTCCGTCTACCTTCCAGCCAAATGTATACAGCGCCCCCTCGTCAGTTCTTGAGTAGGCCTCCAGACCCTTCTTTAGCAACCTGACAATGGTTGACTTGGATGACCCCACAGGACCATGCAGCAGTAACACACGCCGCTCAGGACCGTAGCCATGCGCCGCTGCTTTGAACACATTCATCAGGTTCATCAGCGACTGCTCTAGGCCAAACAACCCATCTTCGCCGTCATCGATAGGGTCGTCAAAGAACTTATAGCGAGTCACTTTGACCTTGTCCTGCTCAACCTCCTCTACCCCATAGCTGAGCACCATGTCGTAGACTCGCTGGTGAGCGGTGCGCACAATGAGCGGGTTCGCTTCAACCAGTTTGAGGTAATCAGTGAACGAACCTTCCCAGTGCTCGTCCTGAAATTTACTCCGATCCAGGGACTCCTTTACGAAGCCAAGAATGTCCTGCATATCCGCCATCACGCCCTCCCGCTAAGGGGTATCTACAACCAGGTTCGGACCGAACCCATCGATCCTATCGGCAGTTCAAGATACCGCCTCAAGGCCAATTGGTGAACGGACCTAAAGCAATCAACGGTTTTCCTGGGCTGCCTTTTGGATAGTCTGGCTAGCCATGCAGTACTACGGCCAGCGACAAATCTCACTCCCATGCATCCTGATGTGCCTGATTCTCGGCATTTCTGGCTGTCAAAAGCCGGCTGGAGGCGCTGGAGGCCCCGTTGAAGGAGCCAAGGCCATGGCCCATGTGCAGAAAATCCTGGACTATGGCCCCAGACCTCCTGGATCTTCAGCACTGATGAAGGCCGGGGCCTACATCAAGGGGGAGCTGAAAAAGCTGGGCCTGGAGCCACGCACCATGCCCTTTACGGATGATAAGGCCCCAGGCATCACCTTCCGCAACATCTGGGTAGAGATCCCCGGCACCGACCCGGCGGTAGACCCTGCCCTTGGCCCCATCCTACTCCTGGGCAGCCACTACGACTCCAAGCTATGCCAGGACCACAAGGACCCTAAGCACAACTTCCATTTTGTCGGCGCCATTGATGGCGGCGGCAGCTCTGGCCTGTTACTGGAAATGGCCCGACACCTGAAGGACCGCCCCAGCAAGTGCAACATCTGGCTGGTCTGGTTTGACGGCGAGGAGTCTCTGGATTTCGAGTGGAATGAAGAGCGAGCCCTGTTTGGCAGCAAGGAATTCGTGAAACAGATGTCCGGCGACAAGGAGCGCTTCCCCAAGGGACTCTCAAAACGCCTGAAGGCCCTGGTGCTCCTTGACCTCATCGGTGACAAGAACCAGAAGATTGATTATGACAAAGCGTCCTACACTGGATTGTTGAACATCTTCAAGGAAGCCGGTGCAGAAATGGGCGAAGGTAAGCGACTGTTCAAATACAAATCCAACCTGAATGATGATCACATTCCATTCAAGAAGTTCGGCGTCAAGGTCATAGACCTGATCGACATCATCTATCGCGGCCCAGAACAAACCATCCCTGAGTACCAGACCTGGTGGCACACCAAGGACGACACCATCGACAAGATGTCGGCGGACTCCCTCCAGTTCGTTGGCAATCTGGTGTGGGTAGCACTGCCCAAAATTGAAGCGGCCTTCTTCAACAAATGATGCTTGCCCGATTCTTGCTGGCCTGCGCGCTGTGTCTTTGCCTGTTGGCAGCCACTTGCTGGCAACAAAAGGCCCGCCAACCTATCACTGTCCCCAAGGTGGAAGTACCGCAGGAACTGGGACGACGAGCCTACGAGCACATAGCCAAGCTTGTAGACATGGGGCCTCGCAATTCTGGATCTGTGGGCTGGCGCCACTCTGTGGCCTATATGCAAACCGAGCTGCGCAAACTTGGTCTGCAGGTCCGAGTCGATCGTTGGCGAGACTCAATCGAAGGGGTTGAATTTGCCAACGTCATTGCCACGATCCCTGGCCAACATAAGGACCGACTTGTCATTGGCGCCCACCATGACAGCAAGTGTTGCAGTGGCCATCCCGACGCAGCTCACAACTTTGAGTTCGTCGGCGCCAACGATTCAGGTTCGGGAGTTGGCTTGTTGTTGGCCATGGCTGCTTATCTAAAAGACAGCAAACCCAAGGCCACCATCGAATTGGTCTTCTTTGATGGCGAAGAAAGCTTGAGCTGGCAGTGGAACGCCCACCGGGCGTTGTTTGGCTCCCGCAGGTATGTGCGGCAAAGCATCCAGCAGCTGGAAGACCGCCCCAACAGCTCCCGCATCCGCGGCTTGATTCTGCTGGATATGGTGGGAGCCAAGGATCTGCAAATTGACGAAGACCTCAACTCCGACGCCACCCTGCGCAGTATTTTTCTCAGCGCCGCCCTGACCACTGGCCATCAGGCCTACGTCTTCCCCCACACGAACCACGTCACCGATGACCATATCCCCTTTGTCGAAGAAGGCATCCCGGCCATCGACTTGATCGACCTGTTTGATAACCCCCAGTGGCACACCGCCGAGGACAACCTGGATCACATCAGTGCCCGTAGCCTGCAGATCGTCGCTGATCTGGTCCTCACCGCTTTGCCGGTTGTGGAAAGACATCTATTTCCAGTCCCTCTGGGAGAGCCTCGCTGATGCCCTTTGTGCAACGCGGATCCCGTAGCATCCATTACCAGGTTGAAGGCCAGGGCCCGACAGTTGTGCTGGTGCCCGGTCTAGGCTCAGGCTCCCGCCTCTTCGGCACTTTGCCCCGACGCTTTGCCAAGGACGGATTTCGCTGCATCAGCTTCGACCCAGTGGGCATCAAGCCTTCAAGCACCCACCAGGGCGAATATGATTTTGCAGCAGCTGCACAAGACATCTGGTGCATCCTGGATGACCTGGAAGGCACCTCCTGCATTCTGGTTGGCACTTCCCTTGGGGGAAAGGTTGCTCTGTGCGCAGCTCAACAGGCACCCGATCGTCTGGACAAACTGGTCTTGCTGGCATCCTCGGCCGTCCAGACTCCACGCAGCCGCAGGATCTACCGCTTCTTTGAAGTCCTGGCCCAGAACCTGGAAGAACGGCAACTTGCCGAAGCCACCGCCCCATTCTTGTTTGGCCGCAGCTTCCACGGCAGCCGGCCCGGCGTGGTTGACGACATCATTCGCAGCATGCGCTATCCCCAGGAAACACGGGACCTGATGATCGCCCAGGCGCAAGCCCTGCAGAAATTCGACGGCGAAGAGATGGCCCGATCCGTGATCTGCCCATGCCTATGCGGAGCCGGCCTGGAAGACACCCTGACTGCAGTGGAAGAGGTGCGGGCCACCAGCAAACTCATTGCTGGATCGCAGCTGCTGGAGCTGCCAAAGGCCGGCCACTCCCTACTGTTGGAAGCTGCCAGCGCTTACGAGGGCGTCATTCACTTCCTTAGGGATGACAGTTCTGCGGGATGACAGTTCTGCGGGATGACAGCCTTAGGGGTGACAGCAGCTCTTAGGAAGACGGGCTAGCGATCGAGGCTAGCGGAGTCGCCGAACTTGCTCGGGAGCCACTCGCAGTGAACGAGTTTTGCCATCGGGCAAAATGATGCGGTAGCGATCGGCGGGGATCTGCTGCAGCTGCTGCTCATTCTCCCCAGGCAGATCTGAGAGAGTCCGCAGCAGGACGCCAGCACCTGTTAATGACTGCAAGCGAATCACCGCACCGGCTGGTAGTTGCCGGCGCAATTCGGCCGGGAGCATCAAAGTACCGGACGCCCGCAAGGGCAAGGAATCTTCCCGCGCTCCCTCACCAACCTGAAGCTTCAGTTGCCCGACAGCGCCATCAGGTGCCAGACCTATGAGTTCGTATTGGCCTTGGGTTGGCGAGGCGTAAGGCAAAGCACTCAAGCCATCAAACTCACCCAGGAAACTCAGTTGACCTGCAGCATCCCGCAGGAAGATGTAAGTTCCGGGACGAGGCAGGCGGCTCTCAGCACCGTGGGCCGAGACATAGCTCCGTAGGCCGGAATCCGGGATCTGCTGCACTCGCGCAAAACGATGCTCAACCTCCATGGGGAACAACAATGTAGCAGGGAGGTACTCTGCGTAAGCAGGCTGTTGCAGGCTGGCTGGAGGAGGCACACTGGCATCCAGGGCATACCCGCCTTCCTGCGCCACCAAGGCCTGCAAGGGGCTCTGGGATTGCCAGAGGAACAGACGAGCTTGCCCTGAGCCAGCCAACAAGGCTGAACCCTGTGCATCCGTGCTGACGTGGCGGACCTGCCATGCTGCGCCGGCGGGCAGACCCTGCACTTCTTCCAGAATGGTCAGCTGCTGCTCCGCTGGCAAGCCACCAAGCTGCCGAGAAACACCTGAGTCCAAGATCCACTGCAGACTGAGTTCGCTGCCATCCTCGCACTGGTCCGTCGACTGGAGAGGTGCCACATAGCAGATGCTTGGCGCCCTGTCCTCGGTATAGGCCAACACAACCAGGCGCAGATGTGACTCCAAGACCCGTGGCAAGCCACGGATGTCGAAGGAACCATTGGCTCCCACACTGCGGTAGGGACCCAACTTTTCCAACAAGCCAAAGACTTCGTCTACGACGCAGGGTTGTAGACGAATCCTATCTGGCGCGCCCAAGCTGGCGTCTTGGATCTGCCCAGCCAAGCGACGATGGGTGGTGTCCAGATAGAGGCGGTAGCCAATCCCTTCACTGGGCTTGGTCACCAACAGTGGCAATGGACCATAGCCACGGTCGCCTTCCGGCGAGGAGGCCTCCACCACCACATACTGGTTCAGCAACTCGGCCTCCGCCTGGAGCTGGAACCGACCTTCCTCATCGGTGGAGAGTCTGCGGTAGCCGCGATGGGTTCGCAGGCCCACGGAAGCGCCGGACACGGGCTCTTGTGTTCTTGGGTCGAGGATTTGGCCAAACCAGTGGCGATCATCGATTTCGCTATCAGGCAACTCCACAGTTTCCGGCCGACTGGCTATGTCTTGCCACTTCTTCAGCGAAAGATTCCACAGACTGAGGTCCGACAGGATGTCCACCTGCACCGGCGACCAGGTGCTAAAGCGGGCAATTCGACCTTCAACAACCTGCTGCACCACGCCATTGCGGCGCAATTGCACTTGTCCCTGGTAAACCAGAAGGCGCACACGAAGGTCCGCCGCCGGCAAGACGGCAGCGTCAAACCTCTGCACTGCCTTGGCCTGCAGGGCGTAGTGTCCCGGCTGAAAATCAAGCTGAGTACCATCCTGCAAATGCAAGATCTTGGCTGCCGCAAGCTGAAGGTCCAATTCACCCCTATGTAGGACAAAGGGCGTAGCCAGCGCCAACTGGGTTTGCTCACCCAACTGCAGCACTTGACTCTGCTGGGAATCCCCAACTGACAAGGCCAGGTTGGCGTAACCACCGGCCTCAGTTTGGATCACAATCTCGGCATTGACACCAACGGCCTCGTCCTGGCTAAAAGCCGCAAGGTCCATTCCCTGTTGCAAGGCCTGACGACCAACAGCAGAGTCAAAATAAGCCGACTGCGCCCTCGCCACCTGCCAGTCGCCACTCTGCTGGGTTGGCAACTTCTGCACCAGTAAGGCCAAGGAGACCAAAAGCAAAGCCGCCAGAGGCAGGACCCAGGGCTGCTGCAGTCCATGCCAGAGCTTCTGCAGTTTACCTGTTTGCGTGGAATTCGCACTCCAACGCAGAGACTCCACCTGCACCTGGCTCATGACCCGGCTGGTGAACCCTTGCGAGGGGTTGAATCCCTGAGAAGGACTGTGCGCCGAACGCTCCTCCCGCGCCAATTCCCCGAGAGATTGAGTGAGGGACTCCACCGCCTCCGCCTTGATGGCATGGTAGACCCGCCCCATGACCTTGGCGGTGAACTCCGCCGGCAGGTCCGCCGGCAACTCCGCCGGCAACTCCGCCGGCAAGCCCGCAACGTCCGGGCAATCCTGCTTAAGTTGCCGCAGGCGCCAGATCTCCGACTCCGCGCGAGCCAGGGCCAATGCACATTGCCGACATGTGTGCACGTGTTCCTCTACAGATTGGCGATGCTTGGCAGCCAATTCACCATCCGCCAAATCACGCAACATTCCCCGCACTGCCCGGCAGTCGTCATTGCTTGGGGGGAACTGGTTTAGATCCGCCTTGCTGGCAGGCTGAAAGAAGGTCTTGCGGGGTTTCTTCGAAGGTCCAGTCATTGGTCCCGCACCTCCGCTAGACGACCTTGCAGCACATCCTTTGCTCGAGCCAGGCGCAGCTTCACGTTGCTCACCGAAATTTCCAGGGCATCGGCAATCTGCTGGTTGGTCATGCCATTTTGATACCGCAGCACCAGCGGCAGTCGAAAGCGCTCGCTCATCTGCTCAATGGCATGCTGCACCGCCTGGCTGGTCACTTCTTTCTCCGCCCGATCCTCATCCCGGGGATCCTCCAACAGGTGCAAGATGGATTGCCCTTCCTGATCATGCAACACCGGCAGGGCATTACCGCGACGGCGGCGCAGCACATCTCGACTGGTATTCCCCGCTATGCGCAGCAACCAGGGACCCAGGGCTCGTTCCGCGTCAAACAGGTCCCGTGAGCGAAATAGTTTGAGGAAGGTGTCCTGAGCAGCCTCTTCCGCATCCTCTCTGGAACGAAGCATGCTGTAGCAGAGGCCGTAAACCATGCCCTTGTGCCGGTCGACGATCTGCTCGAAGGCGGCGATTTCGCCGTCCTTCACTTGCTGCATCAGTTCCTTGTCATCAAGTCGGCGCATATAGGGGGCAAAGGCGAAGAGGTGTGGAATACCACGACGGTACGGAGGGACAGGGGCCCTACGCAAGCAAATGCAGTGCAGGCCAAGATTTCGATAAAATACGCCGCACCGCAGAATGGTGCAAATCAGGGAATTTTTACCCGTTTCTCAAGAAGCCATGGCATGGGGACGAAAAGCTAGCCAACCCCAACAGGCAACCAGCCTGCCCCCCCCCATATCAGGAGCCCAGCCCATGGCACGTAGCCCCAACAATCAGGCCGTCTTCTTCGAACTCGACGGAGTCGTCGCCTCCCAGCCCCGCCTGACCTCAGAAGGCAGTGTTCCCTACTACAAAGGCGCCTTGGAAGCTCTTTCCCGCATCGATCCTCGCCAATTCCAGCTCTTTGTCGCCACCAACCGGGAGGACATCGCCTTTGGCAAGCTGAGCGAGCGGGAATTCCGCAAGCTTTGCGATCGCTTCCTGGAGGACTGCCGGGAGCTGAGCATCCGCATCGCCAAGATCTACACCTGCCCCTACCACCCCAAGGGCAGGGCGAGATACCGCAAGGAATCCGTGTTCCGCAAGCCCGCCCCCGGCATGTTCAAGATGGCCCAGCAGGAATTTGATCTGAACCTATCCCGCTGCTGGATGATCGGCCACAGCACCACGGACATCCTTGCCGGCAGCCGTGCCGGAATTTGCACGATCCTGCTGGAGACGGGCCAGGCCGGCAAAGATGGCGCCTACCTGGTGGAGCCCCACTTCCAAGAGCCGGATTTGCACGGCGCAGTTTCCCGCATTGCCCAATACGAATACGCGCAGAAGATCTAGCAGTACTGAACTAGAAGTCCAAAGCGAACAGGGCCACAGTGCCGCTGTTCTCATAACTACCCAGCAACAGCGGTCGACCATTGGGACTGTCCTTGGCGGCAATGAACTTCAGCCCTTCGGGGCTTTGGTCCCGGGTGCTCAGCAAGTAGGCCACCCAGCGCGGGGCACTTGGCTGGCTTACATCATAAACCAGCACTGCCCCATGGCGTTCCAGGCCCACAAACACATGGGGCTTGCCGTCCAACATACCCATCTCGATGGCGTCGGGCTCCACCCCCTTGTCATCGCTGCGGCTGTCCCAGCTTGCATCGCTGCAGTCGGAGTTGAACCACTGCGACTTGACTTGCATGGCATGCTGAGCCAACAGATCGCCACTGTCATAAACCAGCCTGCCCTGGCAATCCCAGATGCTGAATGAGCGGGCACCAAAGCTGCAGATTTGGTCGTAGTCCCCATCACCATCCAAATCCCCATCCACCCGGCTCATTTTCAGGCGACCTAGGCCTGCCTCTTTTTGCAGTTTCTTGGCCTTGGGGAATACGGCCTTGTCCAACTCCACTTCGCTAACCCTGATCTCATCGCACCAGCCGGGTTGGCCGTCATAGGCACGACTGTCACCTTCATTGGCCGTAGCCAGGTACTCTCTGCCAGCAGCACGAAAACTAACAATGGCATCCGGCTGATACAGCCCCTGCACTGGCCAACGGCGCATGTTCACGCCGCCATCCTTGTCACTGGCATCCATCACGGAACGCTGCCAGTCTTTATGCCCCAGGGGCAGCAACTGAGTAACGACTGCCTGCGCCAGATCCACCACAGCCAAAGCATTGTTCTCCTGCAAGGTCACGTAGGCGGTGCGGGAATCCGACGACACAGCAATGTACTCCGGCTCCAAATCCTGCGACACCCTTGCATTGGGATTACTGATTCGCACACCGGCCTGGACCAATGCCTGGTGTTGTGGGTCAAAACGGCGAAAATCAATCTGCTGCACTTGCCAACCGGGGATGCGGATGATCGTGACCGAACCCTCAGGATCGCGTTTACAGTCGTCGTCCGGTTCACCTTCATTGGCTACCAGGCACATGCTGCCATCAGGACTGAAAGTTACCATGTCCGGCAAGGCTCCCGCCCTGGCCTTATGCACAAGCTGCAAGCTTTGCGCATCAAAGAACAACACCACACCGGCGTCCTGCTTGTTTCTGGCCTCCAGAGCCACCGCCAACAAATCACCACTTACCGCAGCTGAATTTGGCGAGCCTGGGAAATGCTGTTGCAAGTCCAAGGAACCATGCACAGTCAGAGCCCCTGGGTCACTGGCATCAATCACGTCAACCCGATGATCCTTCGGGTTGACCACAAAGATCCGATGACTGCCCGGGTGGTAGGCACTGATCTCAGCCTTGCCGACTCCACCTCCAGCGATGGGTAGAGAGCCAAGTAGCTGGCCAGGGGTGGGAGCCCCATACCTGGACGTGCTCTGGCAAGCGCCCAGGATGATGAGAAAAGCAAAGACTACCGGGCAACGAAAGTTCAGATGCAGCATGGTGAACAGGGGACAGAGTCTCCTTGAAGATAATGTGGAGGCGGTATGAGTATCTCCCACGGCTTCAGTTCGCCAAGACTACACAGCAACACTGATGGTCACTGCCGACAATGGCACACAAACCTGGCAAGCTTGTCTCGTTGACCTGCAGGTTTAGATACTGCTGTAGCAACATCTGCAGGGCAGTCGAATCCACCGGGTTCTCAATCTCAGCCACTCCCTGCACCCGCAATTGGCAGCCTCCCGCCAGCAGACCAGCCTGCAATGGCGGGGCCAGTGCAGGCGGTGACACCATCACCACTTCACAATGGAGGGGTAGTTCCCCAGCCAACTCCAGCCCCAAGGTGGCCACTCCCGCTGCCATGTCATCGTCTTCGAGACCTGGCATTAGCTGAAAACCACTTTGCGCCCGCAGCTCCGCCAGAGAAGCTCCCACCTGGTAGCTGCAACCACAGAACTGCAACAGCTGAGCCTGCCCGGCGGTCGGCTCCGCCGCAAGAGCAGCCAGCATCGGCAGGCGTTGGCTATGGCCGGCACGGGCAGCTGCAATCACCTGGCGCCATGAACCTCCCAGGACCAGACCCTTGTACCTCCCCATCTGCCGCAACAGGTAATGCAGGACGCCGCGGTAATGCAGGCTACCACCAGTTTGCAGACACTCTGCCTTCAAGCGCAGGTCAGCAGGAAGCTGCAGGCCTGGAAGCAGAATGTCGCCAATAAGGGGAGTGGCCACCAGGTGACCTTGCAGCCGCTGTAGCGCTGCCTTGATTTCACATAAGCCTGTCATGCCTGAGCTGCGGTAACCAACAGAACTTGATGGCAGCCTGCCTGCCGCAATACTTTGGCGCATTCTCTTGCAGTGCTGCCAGAAGTGCAAACGTCATCCACCAAGATGATTCGCCTTCCCTGGATCAGGTTGGGGTAGCGCACAACGAAGGCACCCTCCACATTGAGCTGCCGAGAAATCACTCGCGGGTCCCCCTGAGGCAGAGTATCCCGCACACGTTGGAGAATGCCCGAGCCGTAGGGCAAGGCCAGGCTCTGAGCCAGCAATTCAGCCAACTGTGCCGCCTGATCCAACCCCCGCTGCCGCCGCTTGCGCGGAAACATGGGCACAGAGACCAGACAATAGCGGCGATTACGGCCTTCAAGACAGGGGCGCAGGCTAGGAGTCTGCCCCACGGGATGAGGAGGAATCCGGCCTCCGATCGCCCTCGAAATCGGAAAAAAGGTTAAGCCCCTGGCCCATCCTTGTACGTATTGAAGGCATGGCGCGATTCAAAAAGGGTCAAGATCTAAACCAGCAGTACCTCCTACCTCCGTCCATCCGTGACTGGCTGCCACAAGATCATCTTGCGTGGTACATTCACGACGCGGTCGGTTCGTTGGACACGGATGGCCTCCTCGACCGCTACCGCATCTGCGGGAGTGGTGAATTGCCTTACGATCCACGGATGATGTTGAGGGTCTTGATCTACTCGTATTGCACAGGGGTCTTCTCCTCCCGCAAGATCTCCAAGCACCTCGAAGAAAGCGTGCCTTTCCGGGTGTTGGCAGCTAATCAAATGCCGGACCACCGCACAATCTGTCGTTTTCGGGCGGAGCATGTCGATTTGTTCGAGAGCTTCTTTGTCCAGATCGTACAGCTCGCTTCTGAGGCTGGCTTGGTCAAGCTCGGCACCGTGGCAGTGGATGGCAGCAAAGTGAAGGCGAACGCCAGCAAGCGAAAGGCAATGAGCTACTCGCGAATGAAGTCCGAAGAGAAACGACTGCGTGCCGAGATCCGCAGGATCACCGAGATGGCTAAGGGAATCGACAAGGAAGAGGACGATCTCTTCGGTCCTGACTTTCGGGGTGACGAGCTCCCTGATGAACTTTCAAACCGGGAAAGCCGCCTGAAGGCTATCCAGGAGGCAAAGAAGCGATTGGAGAGACGCAAGGCCGAGGAGGACAAGCAAAAGGACGAGAAGAAGGCCAGCAAGGCCAAGGAAGAAGGTCGCGAGCTTCGGATGACTCCCCACCGGAAACATCCCAAGGGCAAGCCACGGCCAAAGGATCAGGAGAACTTCACGGACCCCGATAGTCGGATCATGAAAGCCTCGAATGGATTCGAGCAATGCTACAACGCTCAGATTGCTGTCGACAATACTGAGCAGCTGATCATCGCCAATGGAGTAACAAACAACGCTGCTGATAATGACCAGCTTCTTCCAATGGCCGAGAAAGCGATGGAGAACTCAGGCAAGCCGATAGAGCGCCTGCTTGCGGACGCAGGCTATCGCAGCGAGGAAAACTTCAAGCATCTCGAAAACGCCCAGATTGACGGTTTGGTTTCAGTTGGCAAGGAAGGAAAGAAACGACCGAAGACCAGTCCAGATCTCCAAGCTACTGCGCGAATGAAACGGAAGCTGGGAACCAACCGTGGGCGGGGCTGGTACCGAAAACGCAAACACATCGTTGAGCCGGTCTTTGGCTGGATCAAAAACGTGAGCGGCTTTCGGTCCTTCAGCATGCGAGGCATAGCAAAGGTGAGTGGTGAGCGGGACCTAATCTGTCTTGCAACCAACTTGAGAAGGCTGCACGGAAAGCTGGCGCTATGAAGGCCGAGGGAATTGGGCCATTACAGGCCAAGAAGCACTGATCTGCTCCCAAAAATCGTCAACGTGGCCCCAGGCCCAAAATCCATGCAGAATCCGTCGATCTGGATTTTCACAGCCCCACTAATGATTTTATCCAGCGGCCACCGAGGTGACGCTAAGTTGACTTTCCGTGGGGCAGACTCCTAGCGGCCATGGATCTGGCCAGATAGTGAAGAGCTGTCCGATCGTGTTGGAACTTGGCCCGACGAACCATATCCCCAGCAGCACCGTGGTAGAGAAAAGGCGAGCGCGCCAACTGCAAGTTGCGAAGACGGTCATGATCGACCTGGCAAGGTGCAGAGGGGCTGAGAACCGGGGTCCCACAGCGCTGGCAATAGGGCGGCGGTCGACACAACAACAATTGCTGGCAACGCTGGCAGGGACCTGGGGCTAGACAACCACAGCCAGGGCACTGAGGCGGCAGACAGAGTTCAAGCAGGGCTTGCCGCAATTCCCGCAAGGAACGGCGCAGCAGGATCATGGCTTCGCTTTGCACAGCTTGGCTGTGCCGAAAAGCTGGCGATGCTACCAGCAGGCTCGCTAGGGATTCCGGCCGTGCAGAGCCCGCAGGCGCCGGGCTCGCTCGCCATTGGTGTCAGTCTCGTCATCGTCCTCCGGCATCCGCAGGGCCCGCTTGACCCGCTGCAAGTAATCCTCAACGGTGCTTTCCTGGGTATGCGGAATGCCGAGGAATTCGCCGATCTCCTTGGTCAGGACCATCTCCTTATTGAAAGCCTCCGGATAATCCTGGAAGAACTGCCGCAGGTACTTTTTGAACGAACGCCTGGAGTAATAGGCACCTACCAGATAGGTGAGGAAGGCCAGGGCGAAGATGGCCAGGCAAACCAAGGTAGTCGTAGTGTGACTTACCAGGGTCTCCAGCCGGCTGGAGATTTCCAGCAGGAAACCCAGCGTCAGGAACAAGAAGCCCAAGGCCACCTGCAGGTTGTTCAGCGTGTAGTCCTTGATGGCATTCAGGCTGCGAGATCGCACGCCAAAGAACTCCTGAATCACCGTGCGCAATTTGCGGAAGATGATGGAGCTGGCCAGGAAGAAAACTCCTACCAAGCAACAGGTCAGACCAATGACGGATAGTTCTGGTGATCCCATCTGCGGTATGTCATGGAGAAAAAATACTGATCCCGACCCTCCTGGGTCGCCAAACCCTGGACCAGCGCATTGCGGCAATATCTTACCCAAGCTCAGGTTGAGCGGAATCACCAGCCGAGAGTCTAGGCTGGCCCTGTGCCCGATGCCATCCAGCAGCCATGGATTCTTCGCCCTCTTTTGCTACAAACTTAGCCGTTCCACCTGTTTAGCCCAATCCAGCCCGTCCCCAATCATGGATCGAGAAACCGTCCACAATCTGGCCAAACTGTCCCGCTTGCAGCTATCGCAGGAAGAGGAAGCCCAGGCCATGCAGCAAATAAGTCGCCTGCTGGGCTACTTTGACATGCTCCAGAGCGTAAATACCGATGCAGTCAAGCCTTCATCATACCCCATCGAAATCCCCCATCGGCTCCGGGAAGATGAACCGGCGACAGCCTTGCCGCAGGAAGAAGTGCTGCAAAATGCTCCACAACAGAGGCAGGGCCACTTCCTGGTACCCCGGGTCGTAGAAGAATGAGCCAGGCCCTCCATCAGCGGTCGGCCACCGACCTGGCCGCTGCCATCCGCAGCGGTGAATGCAGTTCCAGTCAGGTGGTGCAGTCCTGCCTGCAACGCATCCAAGCCGTGGATGGCCAGGTGAATGCCTTTGTTGAGGTCTTTGCCGAGCAGGCCATGGCGGAGGCGGCAGCCATTGACCAGGCCTTGCAGAATGGGGCAAAACTGGGCCCTCTGGCTGGAGTGCCGGTGGCCATCAAGGACAACTTCGTGCGCCGTGGCTTTGCCAGCACTTGCTGCTCAAGGATCCTGCAAGGATTCGTCTCCCCCTACACCAGCACCGTTGTGGAAAAGTTGGAGGCAGCAGGCGCCGTCATCATCGGCCGCACCAACATGGATGAATTTGCCATGGGGAGCTCCAGCGAGCACTCCTGCCTGGGCAACACTCGCAACCCCTTTGACCTGGATTGCATTCCCGGCGGCAGCAGTGGCGGCTCGGCAGCGGCGGTGGCTGCCCGCATGGTGCCGCTGGCCCTGGGTTCTGACACCGGCGGCTCGGTGCGACAACCAGCAGCGCTGTGTGGGGTGTCGGGCTTCAAGCCCACCTACGGCCGTATCTCCCGCTTTGGTTTGATAGCTTTTGCCAGCAGCCTGGATCACGTCGCACCCTTCGCCCGGGACATGCAGGACCTGGCCTTGCTCATGCAGGTATTGGCCGGCACCGATGCCAAGGACAGCACCTCCCTGGATGCAGCTGTGCCCGACTACCAACAAAACCTGGCAGCAGGATCCAAGGGCCTGCGCATCGGTGTGCCGGAAGAATACTTTACCGCCGGCCTGGATGCGGAAGTGCAAGAACTCACCCGGCAAGCACTGGCGGAATTTGAGAACCAAGGCGCGGCGTTGGTTCCGGTGTCCATGCCGCATACCAGTTACGCCATTCCCGCTTACTACCTCATTGCCACTTCAGAAGCCTCCTCCAATCTCTCCCGCTATGACGGCGTCAAGTTCGGCCAAAGGGTCGAAGACGCAGAGCATGATTTGGACCAGATGTATGAGGCGACCCGTGCGGCGGGTTTTGGTGACGAAGTCAAACTGCGCATTCTGCTGGGCTCCTTCTGCCTCTGCAGTGGTTACTACGACGCCTACTACCTGAAAGCCAGTAAGGTCCGCACCCTGATTCGCCAGGACTTTGAAAAGGCCTTTACGCAATGCGATGTGCTCGCCACCCCCACCACGCCAACAGCCGCCTTCAAAATTGGCGAAAAGTTGGAGGACCCATTGGCCATGTACTTGAGCGACATTCTCACCGCACCCGCCAACCTGGCCGGCGTGCCCAGCCTGGCACTACCCTGCGGCTATACCAAGGCCGGTCTGCCGGTAGGCTTGCAGATTACCGGAGCAGCCCTTGATGAGGCCACGGTGTTACGAACGGGACATGCTTTCCAACTGAGCACGCAGCACCATTTACAGGAGCCAGCACTATGAGCAGCTGGGAAACTGTCATCGGCCTGGAAGTGCATGTTCAGCTCAACCTGAAGAGCAAGCTGTTCTCATCCGTCGCCTATGGTTTTGGTGGCGAACCCAACAGTCGGGTTTCAGTTGTGGACATGGGACTGCCCGGGGTATTGCCGGTGCTCAACAAGCAAGCCATCAAGATCGCCCTGCGAGCAGCCATTGCCCTGGAAGGCGAGATCAATCAAACCACCACCTTTGATCGCAAGAACTACTTTTACCCAGACCTGCCCAAGGGTTACCAGATCAGCCAATTCAACCACCCCTACTGCATTGGTGGCCGAGTGCCCCTGGGCAATGGCAAGTTCGGTGAACTGGAACGCATCCACATGGAAGAAGATGCGGGCAAGAGCATGCATAGCCAGATCGGCAGCATGGTTGATCTCAATCGGGCCGGCTCAGCCTTGGTCGAAATCGTTGGCAAACCAGATTTGCGGACGCCGGCGGATGCTCACGCCTTCCTGGACAATCTGAAACTCATCCTGCAGTACGCCGGCGTTTCGGATTGCGACATGGAAAAAGGCTCACTGCGTTGCGACGGCAACATCTCCATGCGCCCAAAAGGCAGCAAGACTTTGGGTACCAAGGCGGAGATAAAGAACCTGAACTCCTTCAAGATGGTGCAGCGTTCCTTGGAGTATGAAGAGCGGCGACAGATCGCCATTCTTTCCCAGGGTGGCCAGGTAGCCCAGGAAACCCGGCTGTGGAATGACGAAAAGGGCGTCACCGCCACCATGCGCAGCAAGGAGTCAGCACAGGATTACCGCTACTTCCCGGAGCCGGATTTGCCACCCTTGCACATCTCTGATGCCCTGATCAACCAAGTGCGTGAATCCCTGCCAGAGCTACCCTTGGCACGTCGTCAACGCTGGATCGACGAATTCAAGCTGCCGGAACATGATGCCCACGTGCTGACTGCTGATCGAAACCTGGCAGATTACTTTGAGGATACGGCCAAAGCCTGCGGGGATGTGAAGACAGCCAGCAACTGGGTGATGTCGGAAGTCTTGCGGACAGTGAACGACAGCAACCTCACGGTGCAGAACTTCCCCATCCAGCCAGAACGCCTGGCCGGTCTGATTCAGGCAATCGGTGCCGGCAAGATCAATCGCAACGCTGGCAAGAAGGTCTTCCAACACATGCTGGAGCACGACGACGATGCCGCCGCCAGTATCCAAAAATTGGGGCTGCAACAAATCAGCGATCCAAAAGCCCTGCAGAAGATCGCAGCCCGAGTGATGCAGGAGAACCCCAAGCCAGTGGAAGACTATCGCAATGGCAAGGAAAAGGCCCTACATGCCCTGAAGGGTCTGGTCATGCGCGAAACCCAAGGCAAGGCCAACCCCAGTGCTGTGCAGGACATCCTGGTAGAACTACTGAACGCCAAGTGATGACCTACGCCCTTACCCTGGACCATGTAAGCAAACGCTTCGGCAACTTTGTCGCCGTAGACGACTTGTCGCTGCGCATTCCAAGTGGATCCATCTATGGCTTTCTAGGTCCCAATGGTGCTGGCAAAACCACCACCATTCGTATGGTGATGAGCATTTTCCACCCCGACCAGGGCCAGATCCAGGTCCTGGGTGCCAAGGACGCGCAGAGCGTCAAGGATCGCCTTGGCTACCTCCCAGAAGAGAAGGGGCTGTACAAGAAGATGCGTACTGCCGAGATCGTTGCCTACTTTGGCAAATTGAAGGGCATGGATTCGAGCACGGCCAAGTTGAAGGCCAAGGAACTGCTGATCCGCTTTGGCCTGGGTGATTGGCTCAATCACAAGTGCGAATCCCTCTCCAAAGGCATGGGGCAGAAGGTGCAACTCCTCAGCACCCTGATCCACGACCCGGAACTGGTCATTCTGGACGAACCCTTCTCCGGCCTGGACCCGGTGAACATGGAGCTGATGCGGGACACCATCCGCCAGTTCAAAGATGAGCAGCGCACGGTAATCTTCTCCACCCACGTCATGGCACAGGCGGAGCAACTGTGCGACTACATCTTTTTGATCAACAAGGGCAAGAAGGTATTGGACGGTACCCTGACTCAAGTTCGTGCCGGCCATGATAACGGCATCAAGATCGACTACGACGGCGACGGCAGCATCCTGCAAACCTTGCCAGGAGTGCAACGCCTTAACGACGCGGGCAAGCACGCGGAGCTGTTCCTGGAGCCCGGAATCAACCCGCAGAACATCCTCAAAAGCTTGATGGGTAAGCTGGAAATCCGCCGCTTCGACCTGAGCGAACCATCGCTGCACGAGGTGTTCATTCGTGCCGTGGGAGGTAAGAACGATGAGTAGATCCCTGCTAGTGGCGCAACGCGAATACGTGGAACATCTGCGCACCAAGACCTTCTGGCTGGGCATCCTGGTTGCCCCAGTGGGCATGGTGATCTTTTACGCGGTCATGTTCCTGCTGGCGGATTCAAGAGATCAACGTAGCTATGCTGTGCTGGACCACTCCCCAAACCAGTGGCTGTCCCAAGCTATTGACAAGGAGGCGAAGGGCGACAATTGGCATTCCCTGGTGGAATCCCTGCCCGATCTACCGGAGGAAAACGTTCTCAAACAATGGTGCCAGAAGCTACAGGAGGCTTTTCCGAATCTAGACCTGAAGGAGTTACCCACATCTCCTGATGACTTGAAATCTGCAGATCTACCAAACAAACTAGATCTAGAGAATGTTGATGAAGCGGCTCTGAAACGCCTGCAAGACTTCAGCGTTAACAACAAAACGGAGGTGGGCCAAGCTGTCCAAGACTTTGCCGCTTCAAGTAACTTCTCTCGCCACAGCTATCCAGACCAGGGCGAGGACAACGAGCAGCACCTGGATCAACTGCTAAAAGATGAGAAGATTTTTGCCTACTTCATCATTGGCCAGAATCCACTAGAGAGCAGCGAGGGAAGTAAGTACGTCTGCAACAACCTCACGGACTTCAGCCTGCGGGAGTGGTACCAGGGCAAGGCCACCAAACTCATTCAGCAGAAGCACATAGCCAACCTGAAGGCAGAGAAGGACCTCACCGATGACGAGGTGACCAACCTGCAAAAGAAGTTCGAATTCATCCAGCAGGACAGCCAAAAGGTGGAGGTGCAGAAGAAGGACACGGTGCATAAATTTGCCCCCGTGGTCTTCGTCTACATCCTCTGGATGACCATTTTCATCGCCGCGCAGATGCTGCTCACCAACACGGTGGAGGAGAAGTCCAACCGCATCATCGAAGTGCTCCTGTCTTCCGTATCACCCTCCCAGCTGATGAATGGGAAGATCCTGGGCATTGCCGCCTCTGGCTTGACCATTGTGGGTTTCTGGGCCCTGTTCGCCTATCTGGGCATCACCATCCTGCCCAGCTTCCTACCCAGCATCGGCTCCCACATTGCCGAGTGGGGTCTGCAGCAGATCATCAGCGATCCTCTCTATGTGGGTTCCTTCCTGGGCTACTTCCTGGCTGGCTACTTGCTTTACGCCGCCATCCTGGTGGCCATCGGTTCGGTCTGCAACAGCTTGAAGGAATCGCAGAACCTGATGCAACCAGTGATCTTCATCATGATGGTGCCACTGGCAACCATGATCCCCATTGTCTCCGACCCCAACGGCACTGTGGCCAAGGTGATGACCTACATCCCGCTCTACACTCCCTTTGCCATGATGAACCGGGCCGGTGGCCCACCAGAGGTATGGGAATACCTGGCCAGCAGCGCCCTGCTGCTGTTCACCCTGTGGCTGGCCTTCCGCGCCGCTGCCAAAATTTTCCGGGTTGGTGTTCTGATGACGGGCAAACCTCCACGCTTGGGGGAAATTTGGCGCTGGCTAAAAGCTCCTTGAGAAGGGCGCTCAATGCCGAGGGCTTTGACAAGATCCGGCACAGCCCCTTCTATGGCGGCTGTTTGAGCCCAAGGTCAACATGCCCCATGCCAACCGCAAATCCACTCTCCTCGGTCTAGGTCTAGCGCTCGGTTCCCTGCTGATTGCTTGTGGGCTGATTGCCTGTGGCGCGGGCAAGGACAGTACGGAAGTTGCAGCAAACCCTGCTGCTGGTTCTGGACCTGGGGTTGGCCAGCGTGACCCAGCCCTGCCACCCCTGCCCTACGTGGCAGGACTCACCTTCCCCACCCAAGGCCCCAACCTGGCACCCATGAATACGGTGCTGGCCTTTCCCAACCTGGCCTTTTCCCAGCCCCTGTTCCTCACCTATAGCCCGGATGGCAGCAATCGCTTGTTCGTAGTGGAGCAGTCCGGCAAGGTGTACGTGTTCCCCAATGATCCAGCGGTGCAAGTTACTCAGAAGAAGCTGTTCCTGGACATCTCCACCAAGGTCTACAGAGGCCACAACGAGGAAGGCATGCTGGGCCTGGCCTTTGATCCCCAGTACCAGCAAAACGGCTTCTTCTATCTCCACTACAGCTCCATCCAGGGAGCGCCGCGGCACTCCGTTATTGCCCACTACAAGGTCTCGGACCAGAATCCCGACCAGGCCGACGCCAACTCCGAGCACATCCTCCTGCAGGTCCCCCAACCTTTCGGCAATCACAATGGCGGCATGCTGGCCTTTGGGCCCGACGCCTACCTCTACATCAGCATGGGCGATGGTGGCAGCGGCGGTGATCCTTTTGGTCACGGGCAAAACAAAGGTACTTTGCTGGGCAGCATCCTGCGCATCGACCCGCATGGTTCCGGCCCCAACCTGAATTACGGCATTCCCAGTGACAATCCCTTTGTTGGCGAAAGTGGCAGCCGGGAAGAGATCTGGGCCTACGGTTTACGCAACACCTGGCGCTTCAGCTTCGATCGGAATACCGGTGAACTATGGGCGGCAGATGTGGGCCAGAACATCTGGGAAGAAGTTGACAAGGTAGTGAAGGGCGGCAATTACGGCTGGAACTACTTTGAAGGCAACGCCTCTTACCAGGGCACACCACCGGCCAACTTGAATGACATCAAGCCCTTCCTGGTCTACTCACACAGCGTCGGGCGCAGCATTACCGGCGGCTATGTATACCGGGGCTCCCTCCTGCCTGAACTGCGTGGCGCCTACCTGTATGCGGACTATAGCACCGGACGGGTTTTTGCCGCCACCAGCAAGACCGATGGCAGCTTGGATCAAAGCCTGCAGGTGGCCACCCTCAGCAGTGTGACTTCCTTTGGCGAAGATCAGGCTGGGGAAGTCTACCTGGTAAGTCGGGGCGGCAGCATCTACCAGTTGGATCGGCAGGGACCGGGCTCGCAGCCCGCCTTCCCCAACAAGCTTTCACAAACTGGTCTGTTTTCCGACACGCAAAACCTGGTACCCACCGCACGACTGCGACCGTACACCATCACCGAATCCTTCTGGTCCGACGACGCCTTGAAGCAACGCTGGTTGGCCCTGCCGGATCAAGGACAGATCACCTTCCAAACAGACCAGCCCTGGTCGTTCCCCGAGGGCAGCGTCCTGGTCAAACACTTCGAACTGCCACTGGTGAGTGGCGATGCCAACAGCGCCTGGCGTTTGGAAACCCGGGTGTTGGTCCATGAAGTGGGCGGCTGGGCCGGCTATGTCTACAAGTGGAACCAGCAGCAAGATGACGCAGACCTCTTGCCTGGAGCACTTAGCCAGGATTATCAAATCCAGGACCCAAATGCTCCCGGCGGTGTTCGCACCCAGACCTGGGAATACCCAGGACGAGCCAACTGCTTGGAATGCCACACGCAAGTCGCCGACTTCGTCCTGGGTGTGCACACCCGCCAGATCAACCGACGGGCCAGCCTTGTGCAGCACGGCATTCGTGGCAATCAATTGCAGGCCTGGAACCAGATGGGCATGTTCACTACCGACATTGGCGCCATTGCCAATTACACAAGCTATGCCTGGAGCCAGGATCGCTTCGTGGACAGAGAGGATCGGGTGCGCAGCTATCTGGCGACCAACTGCGCCCAATGCCATCAACCCGGCGGTCCCGGTCAGGGCAGTTTCGATTTGCGATACAGCACCCCATTGGCCGCCACCGGCTTGCTGAATGCCGCACCCCAGAGCGGCGATCTGGGCTTGAACAATGCTGCATTGATTCGCACCAGCAGCAAAGAGTCCAGCGTGCTCTGGGAACGCATGCGTTTGTTGGGGCCAACGCGCATGCCACCCTTGGGAAGTCAATTGGTGGATCAGGCTGCAGTTGACCTGATCGGCGAATGGATCGATTCGCTACCGCCCTAATGCCGCCGCAGGCGCAGGCTACATGCCGGAGGCGAAGGCTACATGCCGGAACCGGTGAAGACCGTGCGCAGGGTGTGCAGAACCAACTTCACATCCAACCAGAGCGACCAGTTGTCGATGTAGTAGAGGTCCATTTCCACCCAGCGTTGGAAACTCACCTTGTTGCGACCCCAAACCTGCCAGACACAGGTCAGCCCTGGGCGAACCGAAATGCGGCGCCGTTGCCACCACTCGTAACGCTTCACCTCAGCGGGCACCGGCGGGCGCGGCCCCACCAGACTCATGTCGCCGCGCAGGATGTTCCACAGCTGTGGTAGCTCATCCAGGCTGTATTTGCGTAAAAACCGTCCCATGCGAGTGATGCGCGGGTCGCTCTTCATCTTGAACACCGGACCATCTTGCTCGTTGTTGGCCAACAGGTCCTGCTTTTGCGCTTCCGCGCCTTGCCCCATGCTGCGGAACTTGTAGCAACGGAAGGGTCTACCGTCCTTGCCGACTCGCTCTTGGTAGAAGAAGATCGGGCCGCCATCCTGCAACTTGATGATCAGGGCAATGGCCACCAAGGCGGGGAAGCAGAGCAGCAGACCAAAACCGCTGCCGACGACGTCCATGGCCCGCTTCAACATCAACTGCATCGGGTCGAAGGGCCCGGAGCGGAAGGTGAATGCAGGCAGGTTGCCCAACCAGGAGAAAGATGAGTTCAGGTTGCGCAGGGGAATGAAGTCTGGCGAGAAGTAGCACTGGATGCCCGCCTCGTCACACAGGTTCAAAACCTTCTGGGTGATTCCTGGAGACACGTGGTCTGATGGACAGAGCACCAAGGCGTCCACCGGTTGACTTTCGAGGTAATCCTGCAGGTTGCTGGCATCTCCCAGGTCGGTCACGCCATCTACTGGCTTGGCAATCTCACCCGGCAAGGTGAACCGACCAGAGATGCGCACACCAAAACGCTGGTTATCTTGCACCTGCTCAGCCAGGTTCTTGGCAGAGTGGCCATGCCCAACCAGCACAAAGCGGCGGTAGTTGAGGCCCATCCCGCGCAGGCGGCGCAGAGCCATCCGCACCATGATGCGCAACCCGGCAATGCCGAGAGCCGTGACAGCGAAGGTGACCACAGGTTGGAAGACCACGAAGCCCCAGATGGACAGAGCCAACACGGATCCCAATGCCAAGGCCGTCAGCCAGGCTTCAGCCAGACTGGAGATCTCTGCCCGTAGCATGGAGGTACGACGGGACTGGTAGAAGGACATGCGCAGGGCAACCACCCACCAGGCGATGGCCAGGCAGAGGGTCTGCTGTAGCAGCAGGGTCAGGGACGGCAGGCTGTCGCTGGATTGAGCCAGCCAAATCCAGTCTGGAAGCACGTAAGAGCTGCCCAGAAAGACCCCTATGGCAATAAGGGCCAAATCACTCAGAAGGATGCCGTTTTGGAATAGCCTATTCTGTGATTGCAGCATGCGGCGAGAGAGGCTGTGCGAGTTGGTAGAACGGTGAGGTGAGGACAGACTCAGCGACGAGACGGGATGCTGTCCAGGTTTGCCCTAGTGCCAGGGCTAACCTTTGTTGCACAACGTTTCCCTCTCGTCGGCGGGTCTTGGATGATTATAACTGCTGCCCTTCCGCCTTGACGAGGGCTTGTTCTGGGCGGCCTTGTATCAGGGATTTTCGACCAACAGGGGCGGCCATCCCTAGCTAGCGGCCAGGTTCACCAAGGGTTCTCCACAGCCTGAGGGAAAAGACCCTTCTTATGGGCATTTCAGTGCTTGCATCGCTGCCGCCAAAGTTTCCACAAACGCTATCCCATAGAACTCCACAGGTTATCCACAGGCCGAAATGGCTTTGCGACTCAGCGTAATCGGCAATTTATCCCGTATCTATTGGGGAAATCTTTTCTGCCTACCGCAAGAAAAAATTGCCACTTAGGAGCCCGATGGCTGCCGAAGCAGGCGCAGGATCTCAGCACTGTTGCTGCTTCCCTGCAGTGGGCGGTTTGCATGGGTGGATTGGATACCTGCTTGCCTCTCTTGGTGGTATTCCACCACCGCATCCGGGTCCTTCAGGATGTGGCCGGTGAGAATGCCGCAGACTCGGTGTTGCGGCTCTATCAACCCTTCTGCCACCAGTTTGCGGGTACCCGCCACAGTGGCACAGGAGGCCGGCTCGGCGCCGATGCCGGCGGCATCCACATGGGCCTTGGCGTCCATGATCTCCTGATCGGTCACCTGGGCCACGGTGCCACCCGAAGCAGTCACCCCCCGGAGGCTCTTCTGCCAGGAAAGCGGGTTGCCAATCTTGATGGCGGTGGCCAGGGTCTTTGCCGTCATGGCCTGCAGAACATGTCCCTGCTGAAATGCCTCGTAGAAGGGATTGGCGCCGGCCGCCTGGATGACGGCAATGCGGGGCAGCTTGGGGATCAATCCCAGTTCCAACAACTCCTGCAAGCCTTTGCCGATGGCGGCTGAGTTGCCCAGATTGCCCCCGGGCAACACCAGCCAATCGGGTACTTGCCAGTCCAATTGCTGCAGCAAATCAAAACCAATGCTCTTCTGCCCTTCAATTCGGTAGGGATTGACTGAGTTCAGCAAGTAGATGCCTTCACCGGCGCAAACTTCCTCCACCAACTTCATGGCGGCATCAAAGTCACCAGAGATCTGAATGGTGACTGCACCAAAAGCCAGGGCTTGCGACAGTTTGCCGTAGGCAATCTGTCCTTCCGGCAAGAAGACTATGGCCCGCATTCCGGCCTGAGCGGCATAGGCGGCGAGGCTGGCAGAAGTGTTGCCAGTCGAAGCACAAGCAACCTGAGTCATGCCCAGGCGCTTGGCCATGCTCACCCCCACGGTCATGCCTCGATCCTTGAAGGAACCGGTTGGGTTTTCACCTTCATGCTTCAGACGAAAGTTCTGCAAGCCAACAAAATGATCCAGACTCGGAGCATGATATAGATTGGTTCGGCCTTCCGGTTTGGTCACCACATTTGCTTCAGGAATGGGCAAGACCAATTCGCGAAAACGCCATACCCCCGAGAGATCCAAGGGGTTCTTTGACCCAAGGCGCGCATCCAAGGTCTGCAGGGTGATGCCTGCCGCTTCTTTGCTGAAGTCATGCTGCACATCCAGAGTGCCACCACAATCGCAGCGGTAGCGCACTTGATCAGCAACATAGGTATCTGAACAGATCACACACTTCAGGTGAAACGAGGGAGAACTCATGCGCGACGTGCTCCTGGGCAATCAGCGGAAGAAATCACCGTACTGGCTTTGAGGTCAACTTCGGCAAAAGTTTGCACCATGGCCTCGCCAACCTGCTCAGCCATTGGCACAGAATGACAAAAAGAAAAGATCGATGGGCCGGCCCCACTAATGCCACTGCCCAAGGCTCCAGCATGGCGCGCAGCACTCATCACGGCCTGGCAACCGGGCACCAGGGGTGAGCGGGCATCGGTAACCACGTTCTCGTCAATGCATCGACCGATGAGGCCAAGGTCATTGGAGAAGCATGCCGCCGTGAAGGTGGCCAGATTGGCTGCGTTCTGAATGCCGGCTCGCAATGGCATCATCTCCGGCAACACCTCTCGCGCCTTGCGGGTAGGCAATTCAAAATCCGGAGTCGCCACCACCACCATCAAACACTCCGGCACCGGAATGCGCACAAGATCCACTGGATCCACACTCCGCACCAGAACCAACCCACCCAAAAGGGCTGGCGCCACGTTATCTGCGTGGCGGCCGGAGACAGCAGTTTCTGCCTGGATGCAGGGCTCCACCAAGTCCGCCTTGCGCATAGGAGAGCCGATGAGCAAGTTGACGGCGTAGGCCGCTGCCGCCGCACTGGCAGCGGAACTGCCCAGGCCTGAGCCAATGGGCAAACCCTTGTGTACTTGCAACTCAACCCCGGCCTGCACGCCGGCCTTGGCCAGGGTGGCCATGGCAGCAATGCCCGCCGTGTTCTTCTCTGCATCCAACGGCAATGACACCGTGGTGCCAGTCACCGCAGAAATCTTGACCTTATCGCCGGAAATCAATCGCGCGCGCACGGTGTCCGATGGACCCGCCAGGGCCAGCCCCAAAATGTCAAAGCCGGGCCCCAAATTGGCCACCGTGGCCGGCGCCGTGGCAACAACTTCCTGTCCGATTGGAAGAGCCATGGATCAGTTCCTCTCCGCTGCCACGCGGAGCACATCGCCAAGCACACCCATGGCGGTGATTTCCACACCGGCACCCGGGCCCATGACCACCAAGGGGGTCTCAGCATAGTTTTCTGAAGTAAACACCATCACGTTTTCAGTTCCCTTCAACATGCCAAAGGTGGAATCCATAGCCACTTCCTTTACTCCCACTGCAATCTTGCCGGCCTCAACCGAGGCCAGGTAACGCAGAACCATACCCTTGCTTTTGGCTTCCTGCACCCGTTGTTGCATGGTTGCATCGTAGCTGGTCAAGGCCTTGGCAAAATCCTTGGGGTCACTTCCCAGCAAACTCAGGTCCACCAGTGGGTCACCTTGCGCGGCAATGGAGTCATCCACCAGGAATCCGGCCAGGCGACCCAGGATCAATGCCTTACGAGCCACATCCATACCACTCAGATCCACCACCGGATCCGGTTCGGTGTAGCCCAGCTCCACAGCTCTCAGCACGGCGCTGGAGAACTTCTCACCCTTTTCCAGTTCAGCAAAAATGAAGGCCAGGGTGCCAGAAAAACAGCCCTCCACCTTGTGCAGACTATCTCCCGTTGCCAGGAGCATCTCCAGGGTGTCCACCACCGGCAAACCAGCACCCACCGTGGCTTCCGCCTTGAGCAGGGGACGCAGGTCAGTAGTGGCCGCCATCAATTGCTCGAACTCCGCGTAGGATCCGGACAAGGGTTTCTTGTTGGCGGTAACCACATCGAAGTGCTTGGCAAAGGCCTGCAAGAACAAGTCGGCGGAGCCATCCGCGTCGGACACATCGATGAGAACCGGGCGGGCCAGACGATAGAGGCTGATGGCTTCCAACATCTCCTGCGGTGCCGCCATGGCGACTCCCGCCGGCAGATCCAGCAGAGCACCACCCGCCGCCTTGCATTCCTGGGCCAAATTCAACTCATCCGCAGACAAGCCCCGCGGCTGGAACAGGTAGCTCTTGCGATCAACCACACAGGCCACTCGAGCTTCCAGACCAAAGCGCTTGGCGATGTGGTCTTGCCGCTTGTGCAACAATCTGGCCAGCGCCTGGCCAATCTTACCAAAGCCCAGGATTACCAGATCCAATCGCCGCGTGGTGTCCTCGCCGGTATCCAGACGATGCAGGTCAAACTCGAAGTGCAGCGCGCGCACCGCTGCGGTGGTTTGCGCCTCAGCTACCGCCACGGTGATGTTCAGCTCGGAAGAGCCCTGCGCCAAGGCCAGGATGTTGATCTTGCCATGCCCCAAGGCCTGGCACAGCCGCGCTGCGACCCCCGGGGTATGGGCCATGCCCAAACCCACTACCGCAACAAGGCTCACCTGCCGCATGAGCACAATGTCTTCCAGGCTGCCGTAACTCAATTCCTGACGGAACGCTCGCTTCAGCGCCACCTCCGCTTGCACACCCTGGGCATCGGGCACCGCCAGGCAGATGGATGCTTCAGAACTGGATTGGCTGATCATGGTGACGCTGATGCCTTCATGGGCGAGGGCACCAAAAACCCGCTCAGCTATGCCGGGCACACCAACCATGCCCTTGCCTTCCACCGACACCAGGGTTTGCCCCTTTACGGCGCCAATGGCTTTCACTGGGTGGGATCCCGGGGTGAAGCTGCCATCTACCACAGTCCCGGGCAAATCCGGCTGCATGGAGTTGAGGATATGCACCGGGATGGAATGGCTGGCTACCGGCGCCAGAGTTCGAGGGTGCAAGACCTTGGCCCCGTAGAAGGAAATCTCCGCCGCTTCCCGGTAGTTCAACTGCGGCACCCGCCGTGCTTCGGGAACCATGCGCGGATCGGTACTGTAGACACCATCCACGTCGGTCCAGATGAAGACGTCGTTGGCTTTTAGAGCCTCAGCCAGCAGGCTGGCTGTGTAGTCCGACCCTCCGCGTCCCAGGGTTGTAGTGGACCCATCGGGGGCATGGCCGCAGTAACCGGTTACCACCACCACCTTGCCCGCAGCCAATTCCGGCTGCAGGTGTTTGTAGATGGAGCGTTCCGCCACTCCATGCAGGGGGGTAGCTTCGCCATAATTGGCATTGGTCTCCAGGAAGGTATCCGCATCGATCTGCTGGCTGGCCACACCCTTCTGCTGCAGGCACTGTTGCAGCAGTCGAGACGCGCATTTCTCACCCAGGCACAGAATGCGATCCTTGCTGCGCAAGGACAACTCGCCCAGGGCAACAATGGCCTGCAAGCTAGCAGCCAGGTCTGCGTGCAAGGCTTGCAGGTGCGCCCAATCCACCCCCAGTTCCTCAGTCGTCTGCCGATGCCGATCCTGCAGTGTTTCAAAGACCTGCATGGCCGCTGTCAGATCTCCGGCGGCGGCGTGGCTGGTGGCCTGCATCAAGCCATCTGTAGTCCCCGCCATGGCGGAGGTGACCACCACCACGGCAGAGGCTGTCGCGGCCTTTCGCATCAGTTCAGCACAGGCCTGCAGACGCTTGGCGTCACCTAGACTGGTGCCGCCAAATTTATGAATTTGAATGGGAAGATTTTGCATCGGATCGGAAGGCTAATCAGCACAGGCCTGCAGAAATAGAGCGTAGGCAGGATTCTTGGTTTCATCGTCACGGTGGCAATGCATGGCCAGGCGGAAGTTGGAAAATTCTTCGCTTTGCTCCGGGGGCACCTGCAGCCCCACCAGAACCCTGCCATAGGCTGCACCGTGATTTCGATAGTGGAACAGACTGATATTCCAGCGCCCGCCCACTTCTTCCAGAAAACTGATCAAGGCCCCGGGACGTTCGGGGAAATTGAAGCGGAAGACCCGCTCATCGGCCACGCCCCGCACCGGTCCACCCACCATGTGGCGGATATGCAGTTTGGCCAGTTCATTGTCCGTCATGTCCAGCACCGGATAATCCTGGCTCCGCAGTTCCGCAATGAGCTGTTGTCGCTCCTGATCACCGCCAGCCAGCTTCAAGCCAACGAATACCTTGGCCTGCTTGCTATCCGCATAGCGATAATTGAACTCAGTGACCAGGCGGGGCATGAGCATCTGGCAAAAGCGCAGGAAACTGCCGGGGGTCTCCGGAATGGTCACCCCTAGCAACACCTCGGAATGGGCTCCAGTAGAGGTTCGCTCGGAGATGAACCGCAGCCGGTTGAAGTCCGTATTGGCGCCACTCTCGATAGCAATCAGGGTCTGCTCTTGCACATCTGGCCCCCTGGCATACTTGGTCAAACCCGCCATGGCCAAGGCTCCCGCGGGCTCAGCGATACTGCGTGTGTCTTCAAATATATCCTTGATGGCGGCACAGATCTCGTCGGTGCTCACCAGGATGACATCATCCACATACTGCTGCGCCAGTCGAAATGTTTCAGTGCCGGCCTTACGCACCGCCACGCCATCGGCAAACAAATTGACATTGTCCAATTGCACTGGCTTCCCAGCTTGCAAAGCCGCGTGCATGCAGGCCGAATCCTCAGGCTCGACGCCAATGACCTTGATTTGCGGAAACAGTTGTTTCACGTACAGCGCCACTCCAGCGAGGAGACCACCGCCACCCACTGGCACAAAGATGGCATCGGTATTCTCCGGACACTGCTGCAGAATCTCCACCGCTACGGTGGCCTGGCCGGCGATGACATCCGGATCATCGTAGGGATGGATGAAGATCCTCTCCTGTTCTTGCGCCAACTGCAGGGCGTAAGTACAGGCCTCGTCAAAACCGTCACCATGCAATATGCATTCAGCACCCAGGGAACGCACCGCATTCACCTTGATACCTGGGGTCGTGGTGGGCATGACTATAACCGCATCGATACCCAAGGCCTGCCCCGCCAACGCCACTCCCTGGGCATGATTGCCCGCTGAAGCCGCCACCACACCCTGCTGCTTTTCCTGGCTGCTGAGGCTGTGCATCTTGTGAAAAGCTCCCCGCAACTTGAAGGAAAACACTGGCTGCAAACCTTCGCGCTTCAACAGCACCTTGTTCTTTAGGCGCCGAGATACAAGAGGGGCAGGCTGCAGAGGGGTTTCCACCGCCACTTCACGGACACGGGAACGCAGGATGCGACCTAAATAGTCCTGACTGCTGAGCTGGGCGCTCATTTCAACACCGCCAGCTGATGTGACAGCTCCACCGACTGTACTTCCAGCAGCTTATAGATGTTACGCACCAGCACATGGACGCAGCGTTCACCGGCGATTTCCAGATCAATGCACAGGCCGGACTGCAAGACAGGATAAGCGGCCACCCGAACCAGGGTGAAGCGCCGGCGACGAAGCAAGCCAAGCAGTCGCTCCATAGCCAGGGCCGAACTGCAATGGATGTTGAGGCGATAAGTCATGATTAGGAATTGGTTGGAAATAGAGTTGGGGTCAGCGGGGGTACAACGAAAAAGGCCCGCTCCCTGAGGGCGCGGGCCTTTGCATCCGTCCAAGCAGTGTCTGCCTAGATGGGCGGCCCGCTGCCGGTAATGGTAATCGTAATCACGCTGCCGCTAGCTAGACCCAGGGCGGGCCGCATGGCGGTGAGGTCTTGGCAGGTGATTCGAGGGGTATGCATGAGGGCGGGAACGCTAAGCTGCCAGGTCATCGTCGTCAAGAGCCCCATTCCTTAGGGCTTATTCCCATTCCCATGGGCCTATTCCCATTCGATGGTGGCTGGGGGCTTGCTGGAGATGTCCAGGGTCACCCGATTGATGCCCTTCACCTCATTGATGATGCGGTTGCTGATGCGCCGTAACACGTCCAGGGGCAACAACTCCCAATCCGCGGTCATGGCGTCCTGGCTGGAAACCACCCGCAAAACCGCCGCATTCTCATAGGTTCGTTGGTCGCCCATCACGCCCACAGACTGCACCGGCAGGAGCACAGCAAAGTATTGCCACAGATCAACTTCCAGCCCCTTGGCCTCGATCTCGAAGCGAACAATGGCATCGGCACCGCGCAGCGATGCCAGCTTGTCCCGCGTCACCTCTCCCAAGCAGCGCACAGCCAGCCCCGGACCGGGGAAGGGTTGGCGGAGCAGCAGGGCATCCGGCAGACTCAACTCCCGACCCACTTCACGGACCTCGTCCTTGAACAGATCCCGCAAGGGCTCAACCAGCTCCATCCCCAGATCCTTGGGGAGGCCACCCACATTGTGGTGACTCTTGATGGTGGCGGTGGCGCCACCATGGGCAGCTACCGATTCAATAACATCAGGATAGAGAGTTCCTTGTCCCAGGAAATGAGCATGATCAAGGGTCTTGGCGTGCTCCTTGAACACGTCCACGAACTCCTTGCCAATAATCTTGCGTTTGCGCTCCGGATCCGAGACACCGGCCAAGGCATGTAAGAATCGCTCACTGGCATCCACAGTGGTCAGGTCCATGTGGTAGTGATCGCGGAACAAGGACTCCACCCCATCCCGCTCACCTTCCCGCAGCAGACCGTTGTCGACAAACACACAGTGCAGGCGTTGACCAATGGCTCGATGCACCAGCACTGCCGCCACTGACGAGTCCACACCACCAGACAGGCCCAGGACAACTTCGCCCTGCTCGCCAACCTGCTCCTTGATCTTGGCAATCTTGGCATCGGCGATGCTGCCCGGCTGCCAAGTGGCATCACAGTCGGCGATCAGCAAAACAAAGTTGCGCAAGACCTGGGTGCCTTGCTTGGAATGGGTCACTTCCGGGTGGAACTGCAGACCGTAGATCTTACGTTTTGGATCAGCGGCGGCGGCCACCGGGCAGGGCTGGCTTTTGGCCAACACCTGAAAGCCAGCCGGCAACTGCGACACCTTGTCGCCATGGGACATCCACACCGTGGTCGGCGAGTCTACGCCAGCAAACAAACCACCCTGTTCGAGCACCTGAATATCGGTGCGACCATATTCCCCACCACTCTGAGCTGCCGGTTGCACTTCCCCACCCAGGCTCTGGGTAAGCCATTGCAGACCATAGCAAATGCCCAGGATCGGCACGCCCATGTCCAAGATTTCCTTGGGCAGGCTGGGAGCATCATGTTCATACACCGAGCGCGGGCCACCGGAGAGGATGATTGCTTGCGGCTGCAGCGTCTTGCAACTCAGCATCGCCCGATCTGGCACGGTGATGCGGGAGTAGACTCCCATCTCGCGCACCCGCCGGGCGATGAGTTGGCAATACTGGGTGCCGAAATCGACGATCAAAACACCGCCACTCACAGGCCTTCTCCAGTGTAGTTGGGAGCTTCCTTGGTAATCTGGATATCGTGCGGGTGCGACTCCCGCAAACCGGCTGAAGTTACCTGCACGAAGCGGGCATTCTGGCGTAATTCCATCAGACTGGGCGCGCCGCAGTAACCCATACCGGAGCGAATACCGCCTACCAGTTGGTAAACGTATTCACGTAATGGGCCCTTGGTTGGCACCATGCCCTCTACGCCTTCAGGAACAAATTTGCTGCGATCCTTGATCTCACCTTGAGCATAACGGTCAGCGCTGCCAACCCCCATGGCGCCCAGCGAACCCATGCCGCGGACGGCCTTGAACGTACGGCCGCGATACAAGATGGTCTCACCTGGCGCTTCATCCAGGCCGGCAAACAAGCTGCCCAGCATCACCGAATCCGCGCCAATGGCCAATGCCTTCACCATGTCACCAGAACTGCGTATGCCACCGTCAGCAATGATTGTCACGTCCGCATCCTTGGCCACCTTGGCGCAGTCCATGATTGCCGTAAATTGGGGAACACCAACACCGGTCACTACCCGGGTGGTGCAAATGCTACCGGGACCGATACCCACCTTGACGCCATCCACACCAGCTTTCACCAATTCCTTGGTGCCTTCAGCTGTCGCCACGTTGCCAGCAACCACCGGCACATCAAAGGCCTTCTTGATGGCTGTAACCGTGTCCAGAACGTTGATGGAGTGGCCATGTGCTGTGTCCACGACGATGACATCGCAGCCGGCTTCTACCAGCCCCCCAACCCGTTCCAGATCATGCACACCGACAGCTGCTCCTACCAGCAGTCGCCCACGTCCATCCTTGGCAGCACTGGGAAACTCTTCGGTCATGTTGATGTCTTTGATGGTGATCAGCCCGGCCAGCCGCCCGCCATCATCCAGCAACACCAATTTCTCCACCTTGTTCTTCTGCAAGATTGCCCGCGCCTGATTCAAGGTGGTGTCTGGCGAAGCGGTTATCAGATGGTTGCTGGTCATCACCTCATGCACCTTGGTTTCGCGGCTGTCCACAAAGCGCAGGTCGCGATTGGTCAAGATGCCCAGGACCAGCATCTCCGAGTCCACCACCGGCAAACCACTGATGCGATGATCCCGCATCAAGTCCTTGGCCTGGCCGACGTTCGCATCTGGCTGCAGAGTCACTGGATCCAAGATCACGCCATTGGCACTGCGCTTGACCTTGTCCACTTCCCCAACCTGGGCATTGATGTCCAGATTCTTGTGAATGATGCCAATGCCACCTTGCAGAGCCAAGGCCACCGCCAAGCCGGCTTCAGACACGGTATCCATAGCCGCACTGGCTATGGGAATCTGCAATGACACACCGCGGCAGAAACGAGAAGTCGTTTCTACGTCCCGTGGTAGGCTCGACGCTTTGCGCGGCACCAACAGGACGTCATCGTAGGTAAGGCCAACGCCAGCGATTCTGTCCAAATGCTTTCTCCTGAGACTGGGGGAAAGCACCGGATTTATAGCAGCGCCGGTTCACGCCTTCCAGGAAAACCGTGCCCGGTCTGGATCCAGCATCCCGTCAGGGTCATCTGTTGGCTGCATCTGCAATTGCGGGCGATTGGCAGCCAGATGCTGCAGGATGGGCCAGAGATGCATGGGGTCCTCCCCCAACTTTTCCGCCAACTCAGCCAGGCTGGTAGGGCCAGAGGGCAGGGTTTCCAGGATCTGCCGTTGCAAGGCCAGGACTTCCCCCGCCGCCTTCTTGCCGGCCTCCACGCCAGGCTGGTGGTAGGCGTTCACATCCACCAATTCAGCGTAAAGCCCCACGGTACGCTCAAATAAAGCGATAATGGCCCCCATGGAGGCTTCATCCAGCCGCTGCAGAGTCAGGGTGGCGGACTGGCGCCCACTTTCCCACAGCGCCCGGCGCGTGCCCTGCAGAAATCCGTCCAAATAATCCCCGCTGGTGATGCCTGGCTCCACCTCGAAATCATGGCTGTGACCATGGCGGTCTTCCAGCACCCGCAGGAACAGCACGAAGAAATTGTGCAAACCATCCCGCAACTGCTGCACATAGGCATGTTGGTCGGTGGAACCCTTGTTGCCATATACCGCCAGACCCTGGTGCACCTTCTTGCCCTGTCGGTCCTTTTCCTTGCCCAGACTTTCCATGACCAGCTGCTGCAGATAGCGAGATAACAATTGTAGCCGGTCCTTGTACGGCAAGACCACCATGTCGCGCGTCCCCTTGCCCTGACCCTGCTGGTACCAGAAGGCAGCCAGCATGGCCGCTGGATTTTTCGCCAGATCCGGATTTCGGGTTTGCTTATCCATGGCGGCGGCGCCGGCCAGGAGATCATCCGGGTTGAGACCTTGTAGTGCTGCCGGCAACATACCAACAGCCGAGAACAGGCTGGTCCGACCGCCCACCCAATCCCACATAGGAAAGACCTGCAGCCAACCTTCTTCATGACTGCGTTGATGCAATTCACTGTCCTTGCCGGTGATGGCCACGGCGCGCTTGGCAAAGTCCAATCCTTGCTGACGGCAGGCTTCCTGCACCTCCAGCATGCCATTGCGGGATTCCGCTGTGCTGCCAGATTTGCTGACCACCACAATCATCACATCCTGCAGGCCGCCTAACTCATTGAGCAGGGTGGTCATGCCATCGGGGTCGGTGTTGTCCAGCACATGCACCTGCATGGGATTGCTGGCAAACGGAAAGGCATTGGCCAGCAGCATGGGGCCCAAGGCGGAACCGCCGATGCCGATGAGCAATACCTTGCCGAAGGTGCCACCCTCGGGCGGGGTCACCCGACCGCTATGCACGGCTGTGGCAAAGATTTCGATGTCCGTAAGAGTCTGGCGAATCTGTTCGCCAAGTTCCTTTTGTGGCGCAAGCTCCGGATCCCGTAGCCAGTAATGGCCCACCATGCGCTTTTCATCCGCATTGGCAATGCTGCCCGCCTCCAACTTCTGCATGGCTTGAAGGGCTGAATTCAGCTGAGGAGCCAGGCTCTTCAGGTCCTTCTCCTGCAAACCAGACAAGCTGAGGTCTAGATGCACGGAAGGCTCAGCTAACTGGCATGACCAACGAACATATTCTGGCAGTGTGGTGTTCATTGCTGCATTGTACCAAGCCATCCATGACTGAGACCACCGCCATTCTGATTACCTTGGTCGCCTACAAGGTATTGCTGCTGGGCATTGGCTGGTTCGCCCAGCGCCGCACCAAGAACGAGACGGACATGTACCTGGGCGGCCGCAATATGGGTGGCCTGGTGGCGGCCATCAGCGCTTCCGCCAGTTCCTCGTCGGTCTGGACTCTGCTGGGCGTCAGTGGCATGGCCTACCTGAACGGGATGTCGGCCCTCTGGCTGTTTCCTGGCTGCGTGGGCGGCTTTGCCCTCAACTGGTTCCTGCTGGCGCCAAGGCTACGCCGCTATAGCCATCAGAGTGGCGCCCTGACAGTCACGGAAATATTGGCAGGTGCTGAAGGGCAACCTGGGCGGCGGGCGGTCTCCATCCTGGCATCCGTCATCATCCTTTTTTCCTTGCTCACCTACGTAGCCTCACAGTTCAGCGGTGCTGGCAAGAGCTTTGAAAGCGCATTCCAGTCGATGGACAAAACCAGCGCCATCCTGCTAGGCAGCGCCATCGTCGTGGTCTACACCATCATGGGTGGCTTTTGGGCAGTGAGCCTTACGGACACGGTGCAGGGACTGATGATGGCCGCCACATCCCTGCTGTTGCCCCTGGCCGCCCTGTGGCAGGTTGGCGGATTTGCCCCCCTGCTTGAGGGTCTGCAAGAAGTCCCCGTGGACAACTATCAATCCCTGACCAAAGGCCTGCTGCCCATGGCTGGAATCGGCATGGTGTTGGGCTTCTTGGGCATCGGCCTGGGCTACCCAGGTCAGCCGCATGTGGTAAACCGCTTCATGGCCTTGCGAGACGAAGGCTCCCTGCGTCAAGGCCGGATCTACGCCATGAGCTGGGCCGTGTTGGTCTATGCGGGTATGATCCTATTGGGGCTCTGTGGGCGACTGCTCTTGCAGGCTCCGCCAGATGATAGCGAGCAGGTATTCTTTGTGCTGGTGAAGATGAGTTTCCCACCGGTGGTGGCCGGCATCATGTTCGCAGCAGTTCTTTCTGCCATCATGTCCACCGCCGACAGCCAGTTGTTGGTAGCTGCTTCCACAGTCAGCCATGACTTGGGATTGAAGGGCAGAAGCGACAAGAGCCAACTGCTAGGGGATCGACTGGTCATCCTTGGCCTCAGTGCTGCGGCTGTTGTAACGGCCATTTTTGCCAAGGACAGCATCTACGACTCTGTGTTATCAGCATGGACCGCATTGGGTGCGGCCTTTGGCCCATTGCTCCTCTGGATCATGTGGCGCGGGCCACTGCGGCCCTGGACAACCTTCAGCATCATGGCCGTGGGTTTTGTCAGCTCAGTGCTCACCTACCACTTCCAGAACAAGGCCATGCACGGCTTTGACAAGAACTTCCTGCCCTACCTGCTGGTGTTCACTCTTTTGCTGGTGCTAGGCCGAAACAAGGCGCCAGTCAGCGCAGATAGTCAGTGAAGGCCTGCTGCCGAGGCAGGTCTTGGTTATGGTCGAAGTAGTAGTCCTTGAAGGCTGCGTAGTCCTTGGCCACCTGGGCCTTTGACTTCTCCCCCATACCTCGAATGTAGCCATCCAGATAGAGGTCAAAGGGCTGAAACTGCACGTCGTCACTGCCCTTGAGGCCATCCATCATCGCCCGGTTGTAGGTAAGCATGGTGAATAAAGCCCAGCCCTCTTCGGATTGCCCCCCCAGGTTTCCTTGCACCAGGAATTTCACATCACGCAATTCACCCAGACTGTCACCAGGAATATCCCAGCGCTCTTGGAAATAGGGCGGCATGAACATGAAGTTGACCGAACGTTGCCGCAGGTAGGGATCAGTCACCGATAACAGCTTTTCGTGCCCCACTCGGAAGCGGCCTTTGATCTTGCGGTTGGCGATGTAGGAATCGGTCAAGCCATGCATCTCAATCACCGTGGGCCAGTTGCAATAGTAGGCAAACATTGCCTGGCCGCCGGAAATAGCAAATACAGGAGACTCGCCCTGCAGCCTTTTGGCCAGATGCTCGCCCACTCCCTGTTGCAGTTCTCGATACAGCTCCGGATAGTGCCGGCGCTCTTCAAAAACCTGCACACCCTCACCAAAATCCATGCCCGGCCGATTGATCAGGGTGAACTGAGACAAAAGGGACAGGAGCACCAGCCCAGCCAGGGCAATCACGTTCTTCTTGGCTCCCAAGTGCGGCAGCATCAGCTGCAAGCCCATGAACAGGGCGGGCGTCACTGGCAAACAAAACCGGCTAAACATGAAGTCGCCGCCCACCCAAACCACATAGGCCAGATAAGGGACGATGAACATCAACAGCACTAGCGGTGCCCGCAAGCTATCCCAGCCGGCGGCAATCCATTGCTGCTTTCGCCGCTGCAACAAACAAAACAAGGGCACCAGCAAAGCCAGCAGGAAGACGGCGTAGTACTTGAAGTACAACCACAGGTAGAGGAGTCCCTGGCTCAGATAAGGCTTGGATGCGGATTTGGCATAGAAGGTGTTGGGCAACAGGTTCTGGTAATACTCAAGCTTCCAGTAACCGTAGGGCCCAAGCAGACAAATCCCCGGTAACAACACAGCCAATAACATTCGGGGTTGGCGAGTAAGCCAAGCCTGCAATGCCACAAAACAGGTGGCCAGACTGTAGAGCAGCAGACCATCCGGCCGGGTCATGCTAGCCAGGACAAGACTGGTTCCCACCATCAGGTACTGCCATGGCCTCTGCGCCTGCACCAACGTCACCAATGCCACAGTCACCAAGAAAGTGAACATGGCGGTCTCCAAACCAAAAGAAGCCATCAAGGCCGAGTGATGATGGAGAGCCAAGCCAACCGCAGCCAAGGGCAAGACAGCTTTCTTGTCTGCCCGCCACAACAGTACGACCGTAGCCAGAAAAAACCCTATGCCCAGGAAACGACTGAAGGCCACCGCGTCAATCCCGGCCCACAAACCCAAGGCGATGACCATGGTCCATAGGAAGTTGGTGTAACCCTCAACATGCTCGCCAAGATTGAACACCAGGCCATGACCATCCACCAGGTTTCGGGCATAGCGGAATGAAATGAAGGCATCATCACAGGTCCACTGCTGAACTATGGCACGCCATAGCCCATAACCAGCGGTCAGAGCCAGCAGCAGTAGGTTAAGAGGGTTTCTCATCGACTTGGATCAATCGGCGCATGCCTTCTTCCACCTTCAGCCAGGCTTTGATATCCAAAGGGTGCACACCCTCTTGCTCCAACACTTCACCCAATACCAGGAGGCGACGATCAAAATGACCTTTGAGGATGGGCGCAAGTTCCAGGTGCGCTTGACTGGGATGGGTGCCGATTAATCGCTCTGTTTCCTGAAAGGCTCGCATCAAAAACTGCCATTGCCCCTCCCGGATCTTGGCCAGATCCTGGCCAGCAAAGAAGAAGCCGATGAGCGGATCAAACTGGACGCGCTGATAAAAGATATCCAGGATTTTACGAAGACGTTCAGGCCCACCTAGACGCCCCACCAATCCTCGTACTCGACCAGGCTCCGTCACTTCAGAGGCGGATACCTGCCGCTGAAGCGCAGCATCTGCTCAGCAAGGTCCCGGGGATAGTACACCTTGACATCCACCACTTGACCTGACTCGTCCTTGACCAAGGTCAACTCAGGCTGCACAAAGCCAGTACCCTTGGCCTGGTTCAACTCTTCCATGCGAGCCAGGATCTCCTGATGCAGGTCTGCATCCACCTGGATGCCATACCTGTCCACCAGGGCTTTGGCGCCTTTGAAGTCACCGGTGCCCTTGATGGCCATGACCATGGCGAGCAGGGTGCCACAGCCCTGGCGGAAGCTCTCCACACTGGTGACCGTGTAATAGGTTTTGCCATCACTCTGTTGCACCTTCACCGCATCGGTATTTTCAATGAGCCAATGCACGATGAGCTGTCGGTTACGCATGTGGTCATCTTGAATCCGGCCACCCAGGGGAACCCTGCGTAGCTGCAACAACACCCCTCGACTGAAGCGCTCATACTGAGCCAGGGCCATTTCCTGATCCGGAACAAGCCCCATCTCCTTGAGCTTGGGATCCGCAATCCAATACAAGCCAATCAGATCGGCACGGGCCTCTTCAATGGTGGAGTAGTAGGTGCCCAGCAGCTGGGCTGGATTCTTCACCACCGACAGGGTCTTGCCTGAGGCGTGCCCCACAACCTCATGCAGGTTGACGTGGACATCCGCTGCCTTTGTCGACCATCGAGCGGCGCGCTGGGCCTCTTCCTTGGTCAAAAAGAACTCATCGGCGGAACCGGCACAACGAGCACCAGCGCCCCGCACTGCATTGTAGGCCTCCACCACATTGCTCAAGTTCACCGACTTGCTGCCGAACCACTGGCGGATATCCTGCTCATTGGGCAGGTTGATGCCAATGGGAGTGGTCGGTCCAGAGTCACCGGTTTCCATGATCACCGTAATGGCTCGGGAAGAAATACCCTTGACGTCATCTTTTCTGAATTCGGGAGACCAGGGCATGCGATCTTCAAACCACTGGGCCTCATCGGCCAACATTTGAATCTCCTTGGCCTTGACTGGGTTGAGGAAACTCACCACAGCTTCCCATGCACCCTTGGTGGCACGAGCATCCAGGTAGACTTCGACAAAGCCATTGATGGTGTCCACCACCGATGCATTGTCCGCCACCCAGGCAATGTTGTACTGGCGCCAATCTGCCGGATCACCGGTGCGATAGTAGCGGATCAAATTGGTCAAGGCCTCCTGCGTGGGCTCTTCTGCCAACGGCAAAGCCAACTCCAGATGCTTGATCACATTGCCCAGCTCCTTGGCATACAAACCAGCGGGGATGTACTCCTTGTAGCCAGCCCGATAGACCTGTTCTTCCAAGCCTTCATCTGTCTTCATCAGGCGGCTGTTCAGAGGATATTCCTCCAAGAAGTAGTCCAGGTCGGGCGTGCTCACCCCCACGTAGAGGTTGTTGCTACTGGCGGCCAGAGGGTCGCTACCATTTGCCGGAGTCTTCTCGGTGCAGGACACATAGATGGCAGGATCGGTGAGGATCCGATACAGCCGATTCAACTCCTTGGGTTTGGGCAACTGAGCTCCCCGCCTGCGCACCAGACTCACCGCCAGGTTGAACTGCTCCTGGTTTAATAGCAGCAGCTCTTTTTGCGAGGTGAGATGGCCATGGATGCCATTGTTGATCCAGAACAACTTGGTGTAGCGTTCGATTTCCTTGGCGATGCCGGAAGGCAGCACCTTGCGCTGCAGATAGAGCTCCTCCAACACATTGCGAATGGCCAGGTTTTCGGCGAACTTCTGATCGATGAAGATGTCACGACCAGCCACCGCCGCATTGCTCAGGTGGTAGCAAAGCAGCTTGTTCTTCTGGTCGAGTTCCTCAAAGCCATCGGCGTAAAGCTGCACCACCAGAAAGTCGCCAACCCGCTCGATCAGGTAATCGCGAACATCGTTGTCCTGCTCGACAACCGGATCCGGCTGCGTCGGCTTGGTCTGATGTTGAGTGGTCTGCGTAACAGGCTGGTCCGGACTTTGGCATGCGGCAAAGCCAAACACCATGAGCAGCCAGCAGCAGGTCTGGAAAAACCGGTGAGTCATCGTATGTAACATGGTTATTTCTGCGGCTCCTTGCAGTAGCGATCCAGCCAGTCAAAGAACAGCCGGTGCCAGAGAACGCCATTCTGAGGAGAAAGGACCCAGTGGCTTTCCTTGGGATAATACACGAAGCGTGAGGGAACTCCCTGAACCTGGGCGGCGGTGAAGGCCTGGATACCCTGGGTGACGGGCACGCGGAAATCCTTCTGGCCGTGGATTACCATCAACGGGGTCTGCCAGTTCTGCAGGAATTTATGGGGTGAGTTGCGATCAAAATCGCTCTGCAGTTTGTCACTGCGCCAAAAGGCACCACCAAGGTCCCAGTTGGGGAAAAACAGCTCTTCAGTAGAGAGATACATGGCTTCCAAATTGAACACTCCGCAGTGGGCTATCATACTACAGAAGCGGTTCTCCTGATCATGCCCCATGAGCCAATACACGGTGTATCCGCCATAACTGGCGCCGATGGCTGCGGTTCGCTGTCGATCTACAAAGCTCTCCTTGAACATGGCGTCGGTGGCAGAAGTCAGGTCACGCATGGCTTGGCCTCCCCAATCACCACTGATGTCGTCATTCCACTGCTGGCCAAACCCGGGCAAGCCGCGCCGATTCACTCCCAGCACAATGTAGCCCTGCGCTGCCATCAGGTGGAAATTCCAGCGAAAACTGAACCACTGTCCCACCTGTTGCTGCGGCCCACCCTGGCAATAGAGCAGCATGGGGTATTTCTTCTGCGGATCGAAATCCGGTGGGTAGACCACCCAGGAGTGGATGGACTTGCCATCCGTGGCTTCAATCCAGCGCTCCTCCACCTTGGGCAGCGCCAGATCCCCGAACAGCTCATCGTTTTCGTGGCTGACCACTTCACCAGAGGGCATGCGCACAATCTCATTGGGCCGTTCGGTCTGCATGCGCAGGCAGTAGACATCGCCGGAGGCAGAGACCGTCTGACTTGAGAAATGGCCCCGACCCTGACTCACCACATTGGGTTTACCATCCAAACCAACCCGGTAAAGGTGGCGGCTACCGATGAGGTCTGAGGTAAAGAGAAGCGACTGACTATCTGCGGCCCAGCAGGCCCCCAGCACCGACTGATCAAAGTTCTGGCATAGCTCATGCATCTTGCCAGCCTTCCTGTCATAGAGCATGAGCCGGTTGCGATCCGATTCGAAGCCTGCTCGCTGCATGCTATGGAAAGCAAGCCACTTGCCATCCGGCGAATAGACAGGATCCATGTCGTAACCCATCATTCCCTTGGTCAGGTTGCGCACTTCACCAGAGGCGAAGTTGTGCACGAACAGATCACTGTTGGTGCTGTCTTCCGGCGCATCATCTATCTTGGCCGTGTAACAGATCTCCTCTCCGCCTGGGGCCCAGGCAATCTGCTCGGCGCCACCAAAGGGAGCCAAGGGAGTATCAACGCGCTGCTTGGCCAGCAAGTCCCGGGCTTTGCCGCCGGCCACTGGAATCACAAACAAATGGCTATAGGTGCCGTCTTTCCAATGATCCCAATGGCGGATCATCAAGTCATCATAGACCAGGGCTTCTGCATGGGGCAAATCCGGGTAGAGATCGTGGATGTCTTGATCCAGCTTCACCGTCGCAGTGAAGGAAAGCTCTTGGCCATTGGGAGACCAGGCGATGTTGGCCACCCCACCCTCACGCCGGGTTACCTGTTTGATTTCAGGCTCGGCAGCATCGCCTTCGGGAATACTCAGGATGTAGGCCTGGGGGCTGCCGCTGCGGGTGGACAGGAAAGCCATGCTCTGACCATCAGGTGACCAGTGTGCAGACCAGTTACTGCCTTCCCGGGTCAGCTGGCGCTTTTCACCGCTGTCGAGATCCAGCAGAAAGATCTGGGTGTTCCCCTTGTTGGCCGGCAGATCATAGCTGCGCACGGAGAACAGCAACTGTTTACCCAAAGGGTGCAAGCGAGGCTCAGAGACTCGTTTTAATTGCCAGAGCAACTCGGGGCTGAGCCGCTTGCCTTGGCTGGGCGTCTGGGCAGGAGTCTGCTCCTGCGCTGCACTGGGAACCAGTGCAGAAAGGGCGAACAAGAGGCTATAAAGCGATCTGGGCATGAGCTCGTCTGGTGAGAGTGACTTCCTTGTCTCCTAAGGCCCACCTAACATAGACCCCATGCCCCTGCTGGAGAAAGAGTTTTCGCGCCAAAGCTGGGCCTGGAGGACGAGTTAGAAGCTTCTAGCCAACAGCGCGGCACGCCGCGCCCTCTGCATCAGGCGGTGGCGGGGCTCCCCTGCTGGCATCATCTCCGCTGCCACCAAGGCATCCTGTGGCCGACCACTGCGCAGCGCAATCTCCACCGACAGGGGCAAGATGGCAGCGCGGGTTTCCGGCTGCCGCAGAGGATCATGATCGACGAGTTCTTCGATCAATTGGTGCAGCTCAGGGTCCACCCGCCGCAATTCAAAACGGGTATGAATGTGGGTCTTCTCATGACCGGAGCGTTTGCCGTAGGAGACAAAGGCTTCCACCCCCTGACCAAAATACTCAGCCTCATTGCTAGCTGCATAGAAATCCAGGCAGCGCCCTTCAGCCTTGGCCTGCTTATACAGCTTGCGGACCTTGGCCCGCTGCAAAGGAGTGAATGCATAGAGATGCGCCTGGTGCGCAATTTCATGACTCAAGGTGTCAAAGCCATAGCCTTTAGCTTCGTCCAGAGCCTCAATGCCAGTGGCGGCCTGTAGACCACCAATGCCACGAACATCATCCCAGACTCGGCCATCAAAGGTTCGACGCCCTTCAAGCGTGCGTCGAGCAGGAGCATCGGTGGTGCGCTCCAGCTCCTTGAGCAGATCGTGCTTGCCACCCATGGCCACCAGCTTGGGCAGATAACTAGAAAACAGCCCCAAAGCACGGGCGGCAACACGTTGACGCTGCGGCTCCAACTCAGCAAAGGCAGGCAGGAAGCGATTCACCGGCACTTTGCTCAGATCTGGTATGGGCAAGAGTTGGCGCAATTCGGCAAAGCTGGCAATGCGATGAATCACACTGTCTTCCTGCCCTTGCATGAACAGGGTCTCGCCTAACAAGCGATGCGCCACAGGATGCCCAGGATGACGGCGCAGGGTCCGACTGAATTCTTGCACCGCCACCTGCCAGTCCTTGCCTTGCATCGCTTGCACACCTTGGGGCAAGCTAGGATCAGAGGGAGCACTACGGGGTGACAACAGGCCTGAGCCCAAGCGCAAATGAGCCTCTGCAAACAATGGATCCAGGCCAAGGACCTGCTCATAGGTTTTGGCTGCAGCGCTGGTTTTTTGGCAGCGATATTGCGCCGAAGCCAATGCCGCCAGCAGGACTGCACTGGGTTTAGCGACTACCGCCACATGACTTTGGGCCTGCAGCAAGGCCGAATCGAATTGACCAGCCCGCAACATGATGCGAACTTCCAGAGCCATGAGCTCCTGGTCCAGGGGCAGCTTGCGGCGGCCAGCCTGGGCATAACGCATGGCCAGGCCGGTGCGTCCCAGGGCAAGATAGGCATTGGCCAGGCCCACCAGCCCCTCGGCGGCCTCTGGAGCAAAAATCCGCACTCGCCGGAAGGCCTGCACGGCTGCCACTGAATCCTCTGCCTGCAGGAAGCCCTGGGCTTGCCGGAGCAGATGCTTGACCTCCAAGCCAGCCTTCTCTGGCGCCGATGGCACCGCAGCCAGGGGGCCGGCCCCCTGGCCAAAGAGAGGAAGGGCCAGCAAGGCTATGGGCAGCAAGGGCTTGAGCAGGGAATCCAGGGCAACATTCACGTGAGTGAAGTCTACCCCATGTTCCCTGCATGGGGCCCAACCGGCAAACAGGGCCCAGCCAGCCCAGCTGAACTAGGAGTCTGCCCCACGGAAAGTCAACTTAGCGCTACCCCGGTGGCAGCTGGATAAGTGATTAGTGGGGCTGTGAAAATCCAGATTGACGGATTCTACATGGATTTTGGGTCTGGGGCCACGTTGACGATTTTCAGGGTCAGATCAGTGCTTCTTGGCCTGTAATGGCCCAATTTCCTTGGCTTTCATAGCGCCAGCTTCCCGTGCAGCCTTCTCAAGTTGGTTGCAAGACAGATCAGATCCCACTCACCGCTCACCTTTGCCATGCCTCGCATACTGAAGGACCGAAAGCCGCTTACGTTTTTGATCCAGCCAAAGACCGGCTCAACGATGTGCTTGCGTTGTCGGTACCAGCCTCGTCCGTACTTGGTTCCAAGTTTCCGTTTCATTCGCGCAGTGGCTTGGAGATCTGGTTTGGTCTCCGGCCGCTCCTTTCCTTCCTTGCCCACTGAAACCAAACCGTCAATCTTGGCGTTTTCTAGGTGCTCGAAGTTTTCTTCGCTGCGATAGCCCGCGTCCGCAAGCAGGCGCTCTATCGGCTTACCTGAGTTCTCCATCGCTTGCTCAGCCATTGGAAGAAGTTGATCATTATCCGCAGCGTTGTTTGTGACTCCATTGGCGATGATCAGTTGTTCCGTTTTGTCGACAGCAATCTGAGCGTTGTAGCACTGCTCGAATCCATTGGAGTCCTTCATGATCCGGCTATCTGGATCCGTAAAGTTTTCCTGATCCTTTGGCCGTGGCTTGCCCTTGGGATGTATCCGAAAGCGAGCCATCTGCAGCTCGCGCCCCTCTTCCTTGGCCTTGCGAGCCTTCTTCTCGTCCTTTTGCTTGTCCTCTTCGGCCTTACGTCTCTCCAAGCGCTTCTTTGCCTCCTGGATTGCCTTCAGGCGGCCCTCCCGGTTTGATAGCTCTTCAGGCAACTCGTCACCACGAAAGTCAGGACCGAAAAGATCGTCCTCTTCCTTGTCGATTCCCTTGGCTATCTCGGTGATTCTGCGGATCTCGCCGCGCAGTCGTTTCTCTTCGGACTTCATTCGCGAGTAGCTCATTGCCTTTCGCTTGCTGGCGTTCGCCTTCACTTTGCTGCCATCCACTGCCACGGTGCCGAGCTTGACCAAGCCAGCCTCAGAAGCGAGCTGTACGATCTGGACAAAGAAGCTCTCGAACAAATCGACATGCTCCGCCCGAAAACGACAGATTGTGCGGTGGTCCGGCATTTGATTAGCTGCCAACACCCGGAAAGGCACGCTTTCTTCTAGGTGCTTGGAGATCTTGCGGGAGGAGAAGACCCCTGTGCAATACGAGTAGATCAAGACCCTCAACATCATCCGTGGATCGTAAGGCAATTCACCACTCCCGCAGATGCGGTAGCGGTCGAGGAGTCCATCTGTGTCCAACGACTCGACGGCGTCGTGGATGTACCACGCAAGATGGTCTTGAGGCAGCCAGTCACGGATTGACGGGGGTAGGAGGTACTGCTGGTTGAGATCTTGACCCTTTTTGAAGCGCGCCATGCCTTCAATACGTACAGGGATGGGCCAGGGGCTTAACCTTTTTCCCGATTTCGAGGGCGATCGGAGGCCGGATTCCTCCTCATCCCGTGGGGCAGACTCCTAGCCCAGCTGGGCTAGCCGGGTCGGCTTAGCAGGCCGTTATCGCGGCCTGGCTATGCTCAGGACTTCCACCTTGTGCACATCAATCAAGGGAGCACCATGCTTGCCCTTGTTGCTGCGGCTACCGCTCACGCCCACTTCCACTCCAGCAAACAGTTCCAGGGGATAACGCCCGGAATTGCAGCTCAGGTAGGTGATGACCTTGTTGCCCTTCTCCAGGCGGAAGCGCCCACTGGTCTCAGCATCGGCCTCGAAGACCAACCAGCCGGTATCATCGAAGCGATCCAAGCCATCCCCGGGCTGGGTTGGCAAGGGTTTGACATCTTTCAGTTCGGTGGGCGAGGCCTCCCGCAGCAGCAGGGTGGCATCCACCAACACCTTTTGATCCCGCAAGCGCTTTTCCAGCATCACCGTATCCAGGCGCATCTCTGCATCCTTGGCCAGGCCGGAATTCAGCTGGCCCAATCTGCCCAACAGGGGATCCAGCTTCTGCTGCGCAGCATCCTTGGCCAACTCGCTGGTGAAATCCTTGCGAATCGCCGCCAATTCAGCAACCTGATCCGACATGGCTTTGGCCGCCGCCAGATCCTTGGCCATGACGGCCTTGGCCTCCTTCCACTGCAGTTGCTGACGCTTCTGCAGGCTGGCGTAGGCCTTTTCCAAGGTGGGGTTGCTGGTGGCCATGATTTGCACGTCACCCACCGGGACATAGGCGGACTTGCTAGTCCAGCGAACCTTCCACCAATCGCCTTCCTTGCTTAGCACGTGCAGGCTGGTGCCCTGGGCCAACAATTCAACCGGGGCCTCCGGCGTCTTGCTGGACTGGGGACGGTAGCGGAAGGAGACCTTGGGTCGAGAAATGCTGACCGTGCCATCCTTGGGCTCGGAGCAGAACTTTGAGTGGACATAGCCAATCACCCCCATGGGCAGCTCTACCTGACAGAATTCGCCGGTGGGCGGAGCCACCTTGATGACGTCACCAGGGGAAAACTTGTCCTGATAGACCGGAGAGCGCGGGCCCGCAAAGCAGCGGATCTGGGTACCCTCCTGCAAGACGCGAGCGAACTGAGTTTTGACCACCGGGGCAGCATCCTCGCCACCCTGTGTACCTTGTTGTGCGGCCAGGAGCCCCGTCAGTAGAAACGGAGCCAAGACCCATGAAACCGGGGCTAGAACTTGCATGATACCTCCCATGTTGTGTACCCAATGATTACCGGAATGCCGGCATCATAGGTTCAGGATCCGGCAAGACCAAGCATCTCTCTTGACCAACCTTTTGCCAGAGACTGGTCATCGCCGATAGGATAGCTGTCATGCTCTCCCCCCTCAGCTTCTGGTCCCGACTTCTCCTGCTAGTGGTCAGCCTGCCGATGACCGCCTGCATCTACACCAGCGGCACTCCAGGGGTCATGGTGAGCAGTTGGCCCGCCGGGGCAGCCATCAAGGTCGACGGCCAAAAGACCGGCATGACCACCCCCAGCATGATCAATCTGGACGGCTTCCTGGGCAGCGACCACTCCCTGAGCCTGCACAAGAAGGGCTTTAAACCGGCCTTTCGCAAGGTTTATCACCGAACCACCGCCTACACCGCGCGCTGGACCCAAGGCGCCACCGACCTCTACATGTTCAGCAATCCGCTGTTTTGGACCATCGGAGACTTCTTCACCCCCTTTGGCGTGCGCTGGGTCTATGTCCCCCACGAGCTCTGTGTTCGCCTGGATCCAGAGCAGGAAGCCGAGCCGGAAGCCCAGCCCGAGTCTCAAGAGGCAACGGCTGGCCCGACGGAATGAGGCGCCCCACGGTGTTCCTGGATCGGGATGGCACCCTGCACCGGGACTGTGATTTTCTGGCCAGGCCAGAACAACTGGAAATCTTTCCCGGGGTGCTGTCGGCCCTGCAGGACCTGCATGACGCCGGCTTCCCCCTGGTGGTCTTGACCAACCAATCCGGCATCGCCCGTGGCTACTTTGGCGAGGCGGATCTGGCGCGCATCCATGCCCGCTTGCACCAGGAGTTGCGGGGCTTGCCCCGAGCCTATTTCCACTGCCCCCACCACCCTGATCTGGCACCCGGACCCTATGGACAGGAATGTAGCTGTCGCAAGCCCAAATCAGGCCTGCTGACACAGGCGGCGGAAGTCCTCAACCTGCAGGTGCCGGGCTCTTACCTAGTCGGTGACTCGGCCCGCGACCTGTTGCCGGGCTTCGGCAAGCAGCTCCGGCGCATCCTGGTGCAGACTGGCAAACCCTGGCAGGCGGAACTGACTCGGCTACAGCAAGCCAAACAAGAGCCGGACTTCGTGGCCGCGGACCTGGCAGCGGCCTGCCGTTGGATCCTGCAGCAAGAGGGTTGCTGAGCGGGCTAACGTCTGGCGGCGGCCAGGGAAATGAAGGCTCCTGGAACACCCAACAGCAGAAGCAGCCCGCCGACCCCCAGCATGAAATTGAACTGGGTTTGCGAGGCAGGGTCAGCAAACAAGAAGAATGCCATGGCGGTAAGCGCCGCGCCCAGGGAAACCGCCGCACAACAGGTATAGAAAATAAGCAGGGGCCCAGACACCCGTGTGCTTTCACTTGGTGGCTGAGACTTGTCAGGATGATTCATGGCAAGTAACGCGATAGGGGGCCACTCAGACCACGCGCCACAATTGGCGGCAGATGGGACCAGATCTTACGTGGCATGGACAGCTTGGGATTGCTGGGATTGAACTCTGGCAAACTAGCGCCTTCTTCCAGCATCAAGTACTCATAGTGCAGTGGTTCGGCGACAAAGCCCATGTTCTTCTTGAACGAGGCTGCACCAGTGTCTCGACGGCTCCGACCAAAGTCAAAGACGCGAAATCCATTCTGCACACACCATTCCATGATGCTGCAGTAGATGAAATTGTTGACACCGGTCTTCTGTCGTTCCTTGATGGCGCCAGAGTAGTAGGCGTAAAGGGTATCGCCATGGCGGAAGCTCATGACCGCAGCCATGGGCTCTCCCTCTTCACTCTTCACCATGTGGATGACGACCTTGCTGCCAAATTCAGTGCGCAGGGCGCGGAGCCAACGCATAGGCAGAGACGGTGAACCCAGACGTTTCTTGTTGTCGACAAAGAGCTGATAGAAAGATTGCAGGTCGTCTGTCTCAGCAAAGCTAAGCTTGAACTTGTCCCGGGCACGGCGCACTTCTGCTCGTGCCTTTTTCGGAATGCCAGGCAGAATTTCCGCTGCGTCTTTGGGCAGTTCCTTACGGTAGGTCACGTAGAGATCGGAATGTGGCAGATCATCTTGCAACGAATGCATCTGGCGCAACTCCACATACCCAGCCTTCTGTTCCTTGCCACAAACCTGGGCTGCCTCCATTAGTTTACTGGTGACCGCAGGATCATCAGACAGCGAACCGCCATATACCGCATAGGGGATGCTGATCAAATTGCGGCCGTAAAAGGGGCTACTGACTCGAAACAGAGGCAGAATCCCTACCCACTGCCTGTTCTTTTCCGCCACCAGATAGTGAGGCGTGTGGCCAAAGGTGTCCTGCACCACCTTGCCCCAACCACTGCGATGGAAGAATGTGCCCTTGGGATGCTGAGCAACAAAGGCATCCCAACGAGCATCCTCGCCGGGCAGGATCTCTCGCACCTGGACCTCTTGCTGCGCCACAGCCCCAGCATCAAAGCCGTTTTGCACGGTAGCGGCCGGCGGTTGGTACTTCCCTTCGCCCTGTAACACCTCGTCCACTTGATAGTCCCCCAGGTTGCGTGCCTGAGTAAAGATAACGATTTCCCCCACCAGGCCAAAACCGATGAGCTGCACGCCAAAGGCAATCAGGATGGTACCCAACACAAACACCGGCCGGTCCTGCAGACTATGATTCAAATACAGCTTGTCCCACAAGGGCTCAGCACAAAGAACCAAACCCAGGACAATGACTAATAGCCCGAGCATGCCAAAGAAGCGCAGGGGTCGCTGGGTAAAGCGAGCCAGGAAGGAGATGGCCAGGATGTCCAGCAACCGACGGACATAGACACCAATGCCATAAAAACCATGCCGCCCTCGTTCCTCCCGGTGGCGCACCTTGATCTCCACCACCTTGAAGCCTTGGCGCTGGGCAAGAACCGGCAAGAAGCGGTAGAGCTCGCCGTACAGCGTCACCTCTTCCAACACCTGCCGCCGCATACCGCGCATGCCGCAATTCAGGTCATGGAATTTATGCCCCATGAGAATGCTCATGAACCAATTGAACACCTTGGACTGCAAGCGATTCAGCCAGGGATCAACCCGTGGGCTACGCAAGGTCGCCACAAAGTCGGCTCCACTTTCCAGGCTCTTGACGACCTTGATGGCATCTTCCGGCTCCACCTGCAGGTACTGGGGAGCATTGACAATGAGTTCACCAGCTGCCCTCTCTACCCCGGCGGAAAGCGCCGCCGCCTCCCCCAGACCAATACCGTGCAGGGCGACGATCTTGACCGGGAACTCTTGTCCTAGCTCAGCGGCTTCGTTTCCGAGCTGGTTGGCAACACCATCCAGCACCAGGACTATTTCATATTGATAACCGGCTTGCTGGAATGGCCGGGCATATTCCGTCACCAACTCACGCAGAGACACCTCCGCATAGGTGATGGGTATGACCACCGAAACTATCTGCGTATCTGGCACAGAATGTGAAGTGTCTGAGTGCTCAGAATCTACAGCTGTCACTTACGCAACTCATCTGTCAAGACTGCGCCGCGATGGCGAAAAAATCCGGATACTTTCAATTGCAGCTCAGCGAGGAAACCAAGGAGGAAGAGATTCAAGGTCACCATGATGGTGATGGCAAATGCGGAGATGTAGAAGACATCATAAACTGGGGATGGCACCAACCGGCCATCGACAATTTTGAACAAGGCGAGAAGAAACAAGCCCGTCGCCGACAACAGCATCAGACCCGAGAGCAGACTAAACCAACGGATGGGATGGGCGGAGAATTGGATCAACATCTTTACCGCCACCAGATCCGCCATCACCTTCAAAATACGGCCCAGACCATACTTTGATTGACCAAATCGGCGAGGGTGGTGTCGCACAGGCAATTCAGACACCCGCGCACCAGCGCCCACTGCAAGTGCTGCAATGAAACGATGCATATCGGAGTAGAGATTCAAGCTACGCACCACCCAACCTCGGTATGCCTTGAGTGAACAGCCTGTGTCATGGATGGGCACCTTGGTTACCCAGGAAATCAGCAAGTTGGCCAGCCGAGAAGGAACCAGGCGAGTGACCACCTGATCTTTGCGATCCCGACGCCATCCGCAAACGATGTCGTGACCCCGTTCCAACTCCTCAATCAATCTGGGGATATCTGCAGGATCATTTTGCAGATCGCCATCCATGGTCACGACGATATTGCCCTTGGCATGCTCAAAGCCCACGGCCATTGCTGCGGTCTGCCCGTAATTACGCCGAAACAAAACCACTCGCAACTTGGGATCGCCAACCAACATTTCCTGCATGACTCTACGGCTTCCATCCGTGCTGCAATCGTCTACCAACACCACTTCATAGCTTAACGGACCATGGTCCAGCGCATGGGCAATCGCATCCCGCAGAGGCCGAAGGTTTTCTTCCTCGTTGTAAATGGGCACGACAATGCTCAGGTCCGGAGCTTGTGGGTCATTTTCAATGGGTTCGGTCATGCAGTTTGCTGCTGTGCTGTCATGCACCAACATACCGAAGAATGAAAAACAACCCAAGACAGGCAACCCAGATCCAGATCAGGATCCCGACCAGCCCCCACCTCCGACGGCCTTGCTGACTGCCTGGGCCCTGCATCAGAGAGCCTATGATCTCATCCATGAGATCATCTGCCTGGCCAAGATTTCCTGCCTGGATGGCATCATCCAGGGCATGGACCCGGCCCGGCAGGTTATCCATGGTGGCTGGCTTCGCGCCCAACAACCCTTCCAAGGTGGGAAGCTTCAGCTGGCGCACCAGATGGATTTGCTGGGGCTCCTGGGTTGGCGGCTGGCCCCGAAGCAATAACAGGTGCCGAGGTCTCTTTTCAGCTCCATCATCTCGGCAATATGGGCAGAAGTTTTCCTGAAACGTTCTGCCACATTGCTCACATTGCTTCATTGGCTTGCTTGCCATGAACTGTCTAATAATCGAACGGTTGAAGTGAGAGTCGCCATGCCATGGAGAACTTGGCTGTCACCATGCAAAAGCCAGGACTACACGGCCACGCTTACCCTCAACATATCGGCTTTGCGCCGGCAGAAACTGCGCATCAGGGGACGCAGCAAGCAGCAAGCAGAGGTGGTACTGTTGTGCAGGGCCTCAATTGATGCTGCCAAGGGAAATTCACCAACCTGCCCATAGGCAATGACTGGACTTATGCGAATTGCCGCTGTCGTCCAGGCTTCAGACCCTGTCGTGGGACAACTTCTAGCCTTGCCTGGGCAACCTCAGGTGCGGGGGTTTGACGATCTGTACCAAGATCCCCGGCAAATCAGCGACTACCAACCACAGCTATTGCTCTATGGCCTGCGCGGCAATGAAGCCCTGCCCACCAGCGCCTTGCGTTTGCTGCAGGCAATGCTGCCTGGCCTGCAGATCATCATCCAGGCACCCGGCAAACAGGAGGCAACACTTCGCCCCGAGCTTGACGCAGCGGGCTTCGCCTTCTTGACGCAACCCTGTAGTCAGGCGGAGCTGGGAGCCATCTGCAGCCAGCTGATAGCAGGCGTCTCCTCTAGCCAGGACTTCCTGACCTTTGCGCATGGCGTTTGTGACGAAATCAACAATCCACTGTTGCTGGCTACCGGACACCTGCAATTGCTGACTTCACTGTTGGACCCAATAGATAATGAGGCAGCTTTGAGCCAATTGCAGTCGGCGCAGGATGGTCTGCAACGCATCATCCAGACCATGGACAAGGTGCGCAATGCCTCCCAGGCCAAACTGCTGGACCAGTCCAGTGGTAGCTACACCGTGGGAGAGCTCATAGTAGGCCTGAAGAAAGAACTGAAGAGTGTTGGTTTGAAATCAAAGTTGCAGGTGAAGAAGAGCCTGTTGGACCTGAAAAAATCAGGCCACGTGGATCTTCTGGTAGCTGCCGTATTCCAGCTGCTGCAAGTAGCACAAGAGCTGTCTCCCAAGGCCAGCGACTTGTGCCTCAATATCGAACTCGATGCTACTGGTAAGGGCCTGCAATTCCGCCTGCCGGTACTGGGACTTGAATTGCCAAGTTGGCAGTTGCCACGGATGTTTGAGCCCTACTTCGTGCACCAACTCCTGCAAGGCTCTCCATTGGGCCTGAACCTCTATTTGTTGAGGGTGGTGGCACTAGCCCATAGCGGCGACGCAATCCTGCAACGCATGGAAGATGGGAGCCTGGAGTTCCTGGTGCGAGTGTCCTGAAAACCCGCACTTCACCGGCACTATAGGACTGTTTAAATGGGCCTCCAGCCGGCAGCCAACCAAGCCGATGGATTCAACATAATGTCCATTTTTGACAACATGCGATGAAGGAAAAAGACATCCTAAGGATTCTGGTTGTGGATCCGGATACGCACACCAGGGAATTGCTTGCATCCGTACTGGATACTCAACCAACTCTTCTGGTGACAGCACAGCATACCGCTGAGGCCCTGGATAAAGTTCAGGAGGGCAACTTCGACTTGCTCATCACAGAATTGCAGCTCCCAGACGGCAGCGGCAGACAGCTATTGAACGGAGTATTGCAATTGCAGCCGGACTTGCCGGTCATCATGGTATCTGCGTTTGGCGGCGTACAGGATGCAGTCATTGCCATGCAGGACGGCGCAGTCGACTTCATGAGCAAACCGTTTACTGCTGAGCAAGCACAACTTGCCATCAAACGGGCCCTGGCAAACCACCGCTTGGTGCAGGAAAACCATGATTTACGGGAAGCCCTGGATGATCGCCTGCGATTGGACAACATGATTGCAGGCAGTCCCAATATGCAATCAATCCTAAAATCCATGAAATCGGTGGCTGTTGCGCGCACAACAGTTCTCATCACTGGGGAATCCGGAACTGGCAAGACTTTGCTGGCCCGGGCCATGCATAAATTATCCCCGCGGCGAGACGGACCCTTTGTAGAAGTGAACTGCGGAGCACTGCCTGAAACTTTGCTGGAGTCAGAGCTTTTTGGCCACGTCCGCGGGGCTTTCACCGGAGCGGTAAAAGACCGCCAAGGCAAATTCGAAGCAGCGGATTGCGGCACCATTTTCCTGGATGAAATAGGCACATCAAGCCTCAGTTTCCAGGTCAAACTACTGCGGGTCCTGCAGGACAGAATCATTGAGCGCCTGGGCGAAACCGCAAGCATCGATGTGGATGTACGAGTGATCCTGGCAACCAACATTGATCTGCAGGACGCCGTGGCCCAGGGGAACTTCCGCGAAGACCTTCTCTACCGCATCCAGGTAGTCAATCTGGAAATGCCTCCCCTAAGGGAAAGACAGGATGACATCCCCATTCTGGCGGAACACTTCCTCCAACGATTCGCCAAAGAAATGGAAAAAGATGTGCGCGGCATCGATCAGGAGGCCATGGGAATTTTGTTACAAGCCCCTTGGCCCGGCAATGTGAGACAGTTGGAAAACATCATGGAAAGAGCGGTGGTGCTGACCGAATCCAAGATCATTCTAGCCACTGACCTGCCACCAGGGCTACTCGGGCAGCAGATGCCCCGGGCAACTGACCTTCTATTGTGCCAAAATGATCACTTGCTGCCGCTGAAAGTAGGACTTGAGGGCCCAGAGAAGCTTCTCATCGAAAGGGCGCTCGCGCATCACAACGGAAATCGTAAAATGACCGCTGAAAGCTTGGGCATCAATCGCAGCACCCTGTTCAACAAGATGCGCAAATTTGATTTGCTCTAGCAGCCCCATTCATCGCTATTCATAACGGATGACCCTACGCACATTTTGGATCTTTAGCAGCCTGCTCCTGCTATGCCTGCTCTTCGTGGTAAGCCATGCCTTGTTTGGACTCGGTGGTCCGCAGGCAGTGATTGAGCAAGCACGTCATGCTCATGAGCGAGGGCTCCCAACTGAGGCTCTAAAGCTACTGGCACTTGCCGAGCCCGAAGTACGAAACAGCCCTGAACTTCGAAACAGTTTCTTGCTGTTAAGAAAAGATATCTACTTGAGCATTGGCGACGAGCGCAAGGCAGTCGGTGACTTGGGCACCCTATTGGATGAAGTTGGCTACATAGACGAAAAACTTGAGCTGGAGCGTGTAGCCCTGATGCGGAGTTATGGGGAACAACAAAATGATCCCAGCATTGTGCAAGAGGCTCTGACCAAGATCGAGAAGCACCTTGCTCAAGCGCCTGTATCCGGCCGCGCTCTGGCAATCGCCGGCAGCTTGACCCAAGCCATCCTGGATATACAGCTACAAGACATACGAACCAACATTCTCAGCGGCATACCAAAACAAGCCGTTGAGGAAGCGATGATACACCTTCAGCATCTGGTCTATCGGCCACAGCACGACTCACGCAACGAGCTGTCACGAAGTCAATTTTTGGCGACACTTGATCCATATATGCCTATGGCTCCAGATCGGTTCAGAAGTGAAATTCTTGAGCTGCAGGATCTGGCTATAAAATGTAAGGGCTATCACCGCTCAAGCCTGGTTCGCAAAGATCGCGATTTCATGGCCTATCAGGGGATGGCCCGAATTTTGGCAATGGCCGGGGAAGAAGACGCCATGCAGGCAATCGCCGAAGCCTATATCCGGAAAGCGGATATTGCCTATGCCTGGCGAGCAGCCTTGGACCTGGGCAAACTGCACCTGAAAAAGAAGCGTTACATTGCTTGTCTTGCCGTGCTCGACAAGGCAATACCTGCTGGTCAGCTACTAAATCTAGCTGAACAAGGCCATCTTGAGCCCATCATCAACGAATACTACTTGATCAAGATCATTGCTCATCACCACTTGGACGAGGCAAGTATCGGCAGTCAGGTAAAGATCGCAGATCCGAGGAAACGACCGCATCGCAAGGCCATGTTTGGACTTGCCATGGAAATCAATCGCCTACCTGCCCAAATCAAGAGTCAGTTGAAACTCTTCCCTCTGTCCCATCTCAGCATTGGTCTGGGGCTACGAGATTTTAACAACAAATCATCGTTCAACCACCTCAGGGCATACTGCAACAACATCAATGGATGGCGCAAAATTCAGATCGCCGCAGAACACGCAGGTCTGGCATATCAAATGTATCTGCGGGTGGCGGAGAAAAAAGACGACCTGGAGAATCGAGAGGCGGCGCTGGAAGGCATTTACAACAAGTGGAACATTGCAGAAAGAGGCTCCTTGAGGCCAGCACTGGCACTGGCAGATTTTTACATAAAGCAGAATCAGTCGGAATCGGCAGTCAAAGTTTTGCAGGAATCTCTCAATCTACAAAATAGAAATGAACATCTGCTCAGGCGCTTCAGTGATGTCAGCCTGATTGCTGCACTGGAAAATGGCATCGAACTAGAGTCGGTTTTAGAACGTAGCATTCACCTGCAACGCGAAACGCCACCCGAACTCCTGGACACGCCTGTTCTGCTTCTCCCCTTTGCAGAACAAGCACTACAAGTAGGCAAAGCTGAGCTGGCCCTCAACAGCGCTCAACTTGCTGCCGAATCCTTCCCCTGGGCTCTGTGGCCGCGTTACCTGAGCATCGAAGCCAAGCTTCAACTCGAAGAAACCGAAGAAGCAGTGCGCAATCTCAAGGTCATGCTGGAAAGCAACCCAGATGAAAGCCGCGCGAAAGCGCTGCTGCACGCAATCCAACGGGGCTCGACAAAAAACAACAATAGCAATTTCCAGCTATCGCTCCCCTCCAAGGAGATCAATCTTCCGACCGCCCATTATCTGGGAAAGCAATGGCTGCAACAGGGAGAGAATGAGAAGGTCCTGGCAATGGTCAAGCATCTGACTGGCAAGCTGGGGCCTGATCTGACATTGCAGTGCTTGGCCATTCAGGCCATGCAACAGTCAGGAAAAACGAAAAACCTGCCAGTGTTGCTGGAAAGCGCCTATCAGCTAGCACAAAGCGCAACGAAAAAGGAAACATCTCAACAAGCTGCATGGGTACTGGCACAGTACATTCTGCACAACCTGGGCAAGATGCAAGGCACCGCCATTGCCCATCTACTGGATCAGTACCTCAATCTGGAAGAAGACGCTGATTCATTGGTGCAAATTGCTGCGGAGCTGGAAAGCCGTGGAAAATATCGATCAGCCTATCAGGCCATGCAAACCCTGCTGCAGGAAGACCGATTCAACACTCAACGACAAGGTCAGCACTTCCTTAATGCTGGAAAGCTTGCTCTGCAATTGGGTCACCTGGAGACAGCCCAGGAAATGTTTGCGGCAGCAGTCAGCTTCGATGATGGCAGCCATGCAGCGGCTTCCTTGTGTATATTGTTGCTGATCCAAAACTATGAAGATGATGCAAAACTCTGTTTCGATGGACTCAAAGTAGACAATCTGAAGACCGCATTTCTAGCAGCCTATTGGCAGCAGAATCAGCAAGCGCTACCAATACTCGAAGCTAACGTCGTCGCAAATCCCAATCATTTGGCAACGCTCTGTGCCTTAGCTTGCATGACAAAGGCGGAACCAAGCTTTGTCATCGCAATTCCCGGTCTGGTGCAATCGCTGGCCAACCTAGCTGGACCAAATCTACTCAAGTTACTGGCCTTGCTACAAGACAGAGCATTTGCAGAACAAGCGATTCAGATGGCGGGACAATTCAAGGAAATGAATCCTGAAAACCCAGCAGCGGTGTTGCTGTACGCCAAAGCACTTTCACTTGCCGGCAAGAAAAGTGAAGTTCTAGCTGCTTTGCAATCAGTTAGATCAAACATCTTGCGGGTGCCTTGCCTTGGCAATCAGGCATTGGAGATCCTGTGCCACAGCAACAATCCTCAATTGGAAAAGTCTCCTTTGATGGCTCGACTGCTTGGCTCAGTGATGGCCAGAGGCACGCGCGCTCCAGCAGCAATGATGAGCATGGTCGTGCAACACCAGCCATCACACATGGGCGTGCCTGGCTACAGCAAAAGCCTGCTTCCCAAATTGGCTGATTTCTGGATGCGGTACCCTTATACAGCTGCTGTAGGCATGGACCAAGTCGACCTGCTCTTACAGGCGAAAATGTACAAGCCCGCTTACAAAGTCATGCAAGCGATGGAACCGCACCTAGCTCCAGATATGCGGCGACGGTTCCTGAACACTTATTTTGGCCACGCCACCATCTTGGCAGCTGAAGACCCCAATCAGTTGCCCGCACTGCGGATGGATGCATTGCGTGTCATCAGCAAAGAGGGAGCCTATGGTGCGGTATTGCACTTTCTTTTGGCCAGCAAGGAAATGGAACCCTTGCCCACATTCACGCCTGCACAAAAAGCACTGCAGGACAAACTGGAGTACAAATACCTACGCGATCACATCCAGCTGTTCTTGGCTGGAAGAGATCCAAACATCCAATTGCTGAGCCTGAGTCTACAGCGCCTCTATGAGCGGGACGGAAAAGAGCAAGGCCTGGAACTGATCGATCAATTGCTTTTCAAGCATCCAGAACTCATAGATGTTTGGGTTTTGCGGTGCAAAATTCTCGCAGACACAGGGGATGCAGATGAAATTTTTGCCAGCCTGGAGTGGATCAACCTCTATTTGGGCGATGGGTCCGAACAAGACATCATCCTGAAACTTCTGGCTCGCAGAGGTCAACTTTGCAGACTTGGAAAGAACTTGATCCAAGAGCCCGACAAGCTCAAAGCCGCCCCCATGACCCTTGGCATGGTTAACCTAAGGCTTGGACAGTACCAAAAGGCCATGGGCCACTTCGCCCGCGCCAAGAAACAAATTGATGGCGCACATCTGTTCTATGCCGGCCTGACCTATCTCCACAGCAAGAACAAGAATTCTGCCATCTTGGCCCAGCGAAAATTTGCTGCCCTGGCAAGGGACTATCCACAGAGTTCCTTTGCTGATGTTGCAGTCACTGTTGAGAGCATGCTTTCCTTCTGAGTAAGAGCCTCCTGCAATCCAACAAAGCAGTGACTTCGGCATAGCCCATCCAGCTTGGCCGCAGTGCGCGATAAATTGACGTAGTGCCGGAATCTGCGTAGCCCACCCAAATTCTGGCGAGGCTGATCAGGATCAAGTTCCCAAGGATGCAAATAGATACAGCCAGGCCAACCAGCCTTTTCATGCTGTCGCAATCCTTTGCGTAACAACCAACTGGGAAAGAGCCGCATATAGCCGCCCCCACCAACGGGCAGGCGATACCCAAAGGCATCCATGGTTAGCGGTGGAAACTCCAAAATATGCCCACTGTCAGTCTGAATGCGATAGGGGTAATGGGGCGCCCCGCGGACTCCATAATCTGGATGCTGCACCGGATAGATAGAACTATCAATGGCGAAGCCTGCCTCAACCAAGGCATCCAATGCCCATGGAGTCCGCTTGGTAACAGACCATGTGCACGCCCGGAACATCGTGGGGTTGTTGCCGGTTATATCTCGAAGGATGTTGTTGGTCTGTTGCAACTCAGCTTTGAAAGCTTCTTCGCCAAGATCATGCAGGACGCGATGGTCATAGCCATGTGAGCCTATTTCATGCCCGGCTGACTGCACTTCCTGCACCAATTCAGGCAATCGCTCTGCTATCCAACCAAGGAAGAAGAATGTTGCCTTGGCTTCTCGTCGGTCCAAAACCTCCAAGACACGCTTGGTAGAATCTCCGCAGCGAAGCTGTATTGTATCCCATTCAGATCGATCAATGATCTTCGACATGTTAAGGACTTGAAAGTAGTCCTCTACATCAATGGACAAAGCATGTTTCATGGCCTGATCAGCTCTCGACCAATTTGCAAGAAGTCCACCAGCATGGTTTCGCAACGTTTTTGCGCTGCCGCCAAATCTTTATCAAGTGCCCAAGAATCAACCCTGACCAAAAACCCGGGAGTGGACTGGCGAAACAGAGAGCGGGGTGCATGGTTGAGATAAAAGGTCGGATAGCTATCCGTCACAAAATCTTGACCAACAAAAGCATATAGAAACAAACAGTCATTCTTGTACTGCCGGTTGGAAGCCTGGATACGACCAACATCCAGCTCTTCATTGGCCAGCGATAGCTTCACTGATGAGGTGTTTTGAATGTCAAAATCCGATCCTCGAATGCAAAGATGCGGTGGATGCAAACTTTTCCAGTTCTGATCATGAAAGACCACTGTCAGCTGTACCTTTTCCTGCGCAGAATTGGCATAGCTGGCCCAAGACACATCGCTGGTGCCCAACAAACGAACAATATTCGGGGTGATTGGATAGCTGTCTGTCCGCTGATAATCGCCAATGCGTTCCGGGACTGACTTTGCACGTTGCCCCTTGGTTTCAATAGGCCGCGTCATGCTCAACCAAAGCAACATGGGCGCCAGGCAACAGAGAAACAATACGGACTTTATGGGCACTTTGCTGGCGGATACTGGCTTCATGAAGCCTTCTCCCTGCCAATCATGGCGTGCAAGATCATGTCCACTACCAGGAGAAGGGTCACATTAATGAGCCAAGCAGCCCAATTCATGATGTCATGACCTGTGTTCCCAGCAAATGGCACGCCCCATATCTTTGCCATGAAGCAAAGCCCAACAATGCGAATGACGTTTGTTATCACAGCCAGGGGCATGGCAGCCACCAGCAGTACAACACGTCGTAACCAGTTTGCAGAGCCGAGAAAGAACGCCAAGCAATAACCCAGCGTGGTCAAGGCCAGCAGGGATCGCAATCCACTGCAAGCATCAGCCACATACAACGGCGTTTCTTGACCAGGAACTCTCATGTCAGAACCGATCCGCGTTGCGCCGAGCCCCATGGCGTTCCCCAGAGCAACCGCCCAGTCCACCGCAACTTCCTTCAACTCAAAGGCAATGCGGCCGGTGATATCCAAGGGCAAGGGAGTCGCGAAGCCCAGGAGAATGATGGTAGGAATGAAGAGCCGGAATTGTTTCCAACCCAGGCATAACCAGATCGCGCCGGTTATTGATACCAACAAACTGCTAGCCGAGAGTGAATCCACCATTTGCGCGGCACCTATCAGGCGCAACAGCAAGCCAAAGCCAAGCAACCACCAGCCCCGCGGATCAACAATACTCTCCACATCCCGCAGCTGCTGTCGCCTGTTGTAGGTGATGAAGATAGCGCCCAAGAGCACCAGTGGACCATGGGTGTAGTAAGAGTCTCCCTGCATCCAGCGATCCCAAATCCAGCCCAGGGTGTCGGCATAGGCCAGCAGCAAAGGCAGAAAAATGGCCCAGCAGGATCTCATTGGCAGGGCTCCAAGGAATTCACCTCTTCAAAAGCAGCTACCACCCGCTTGGCAGCGCCAGACCATGTCCAATCGTTCTCAACGAGAGATTGTCGACCACTTTTCCCCAGGGAGCGAGCGAACTCAACGTCTTCGGTAAAGCGCCACATCTGCGCTGCCAAGGCAGCCACATCACCGGATGGAAATAGCAATCCAGTGCTGCCATCTTCGATGACCTCGTGAATGTTGGGTTGGTCTACGGCTACCGTCGCGATTCCAGCAGCCAATGAATCAAAAAGTTTCAGCGGTGAAGCATAAGTATTGATGGCTGGCACCAATGCATAGTCAAAGGCGCAACAATAGTCGGGCAGGCGGGCGGCGGAGACCGAACCGAGGGCGTGAACCTTTTTGCTCAACCCCATTTCCATGGCCTTGGTGAGCAAACCCTGCAAGGCAGGGCCTTGCCCAACAAGAAACAGGTGCAGTCGCGGATCTTGCAAGCGTTGCATTGCTGCCAGCACCAAATCCAGTTGATGCCAAGCGCGCATGTAGCCAATGAATCCAGCAACCACATCACCTTTGTGGAGACCTAGATCCTTGCGGATCTTGTTTCCCGCTGCTCTCTGCTCTTTGCCATAGCGATCAGGTTCTCCACCATTTCGAATGACACGAATTCTTTCCGGTGGCGCACCGAGCCCCTGCAGGCGCTGGGCCAATACGTCGGACACTGGAAGCACCCAATGGGCATACTGCAGAACCTCTTGTTCACTTCGCATGGCCTGGCGCGGAAAGCGCAGCAGTTTGAGCTTGGCCATTTCGTCACAAAGCGGTGAATTCACCTCCAACAGAAGCGGCACCTTCAAAGCTTGGGATGCCAACATGCCAGATCGGCAATGCAAGGCATGTCGCTCATAAATGAAATCTGGGCGGAAGGTCTCGGCAGCAGCCAACAACATCCGCTTGCCCTGCCGACTGTAGGCCATCTCTCCCAATTCAGTGGCAAACCTTGGTAAGCGTAAATGTTGCCAAACACTTCCCTGGGTGTTGCTGGGCACAGGGTCTGACTTGTGCACCAAAGCACATTCCATGACCTGGTGCCCCTGCGCTTGCAATGCTCGGATCATCTCCCGTACATGCACAGCCTGACCATCATCAGAGCGAATGCGGTGGTGGTAGAGAATGCGGTAGGGACTCACTGCAAAGCCTCGGAAAAGATCTCAACCAGTTTTTGCACCGGTTGCTCCCAGGAATACTTCTCAGCCATGGTGCGAATCTGTGACTGAGTTGGAGGGCTCTCAAGCATAGCCTGAATCGCCTGTTTAAGAGCGTTTTCATTGCCAGGAGAAACCATCATGCAAGGCCCCTTATCACCGAGAATTTCTGGTATGCCGCCGACGCGACTGGCAACTACCGGCAACCCACAGGCCAGGGCTTCGGTAACCACGTTCGGCCAGCCTTCCCGGTAACTGGGCAACACCAGCAGATCACAGGCCTGATAAGCCAAAGCCAAGCGCTGCTTGGCAACGGCTCCGAGAAAATAACAACGGTCTGGGCCTAGCAGGGTGCTGATGGTCCGCCGCTGCGGCCCGTCACCTGCCAATACCAAACTTGCACCGGGAATCTGCGCGGTAACTGCCGCGGCATGATGGAAGCCCTTGGCTTGCACCAGACGACCAACACCGAGAATCAATTTTCCATCTGCAGGCAAGTTCAAGGCTTGTCGAGCCGCTTGTTTATCAGCAGGTTGGAACAAATCCAGATCAACCCCATTCCGCACTACTTCAACCTTGGCCTTTGAATCATCGGCTTTTGAAACATCGGCCTTTGAATCATCCAAGATAGTCAGGAAGCTTTGCTTCAACGCATGACTCACTGTCAACAAGCGATGCGCATGGTGAACCTTCTCCTGAATTTGCGTTGCAATGCCGCGATTCTTTCCCAAGACATTCAAATCCGTGCCACGTGCCGTCACCACACAAGGTAAATTCAATTGGGCAGCAATCGTTAGAGCAGCAACTCCATCGGGATAGACATAGTGCGCGTCCAGCAGAGTTTTATGGTTACCACAGAGCTCTTGCACCACCGGCAAACTAGCCTTGGCCATACGTCGCGCCTGCCTTCCCATGGACAGTCCAGGAATGTGAAAGTAGGGCACATGATGCACAGTGACACCTTCGAATTGCTCTTGGCTTCTTGATCTACCAAGTTTAGCAGCCGTGGACAACATTGGCACTGGATGGATCACTGCCCAGGACCACCCGGTCTTGGCGATCACCCGCTGCATCCGATCCTGCACAAAGCGACCGTGATGCGGTTGCCCCGACCAGGGGAAGAGGTTGGTAAATGTGAGAATCTGCGGGCTCATGAACCCCACCTCTGCAAAAATCGATGCAAGACGAGCAGGGTCCAGCAAAGGTGACTGTGATCTCGCAAGCCCCGACGGTGCTGATTGATAACCGAAGTGATGGCATCCACATCCAAGCATTGGCTAAGGGGACCATTTGCCGCAGCATCAACCAGAGCCCTGCCCAGATCCCCCTGCATCCATTGCTTCAATGGCACGGAAAAACCTCGCTTCGGCCGGTTCAATGCTTCTTTTCCCAAGCGATGGCGGAGCGCCGAGCGCAAGACAACCTTGCCACTGTCACGGGCAAGGTGAAGATCGGGTGGAACCCTTGCCGCAAGTTCGATCATGTGGTGATCCAACAAAGGGCAACGCACTTCCAAGGAAACCGCCATGGAAGCACGGTCCACCTTGGTCAGGATATCGCCAGGGAGGTAGGTTGCGTAATCCGTAGCCATCGCCCGTTGCAAGGGATGCCATGCATTAGCATTCTCATAGGCGGAACGGAGCGGAGCAAATGGATCGCCGCCGCGCCAGTCTGGTCGCAGCAAACGGTCTACCTGCTCTGGCAAGGCAAAGCTCACAGATCTGGCATAGGCTTCCGCAGGCTTGCAACCCAGATTCTGTAGCGTTCGCTTGAAGCGAAACATCTGCGGCAAATAATCCGCCTTGGGGTAGATAGCCCCCAACAGGGACCAGAGATTCGCTGGCAGAAAACGACGGACTCGATTTTCCAGCACGTCAAATCGATAACGCCGATAACCGGCAAAGGATTCATCTCCGCCATCGCCTGACAAAGCAACAGTCACTTTTTGCCGCGCCAACCGACTCACGTGATAGGTAGGAATTGCACTGCTATCCGCAAAAGGCTCATCGAAGATTTGATCGAACCAATCCAGCTGCAGCATCTCCTCCACGCCAACAACCTGTTCAAGAAGATCTGCACCGCAAGCAGTAGCAGCGGCTCGAGCCATGGGCCGCTCGTCATACTCTGGGTTGTCAAACCCCATGCTGCAGGCCTGCACTGGCTTGCTGCTGGCGCGGCTCATGCTTTCCACCACCGCATAGCTATCCACTCCACCGGAGAGAAAAGCTCCCAAAGGAACTTCGCCCATCAAGCGAATACGCACCGATTCGTCTAGACAGGCCAGCAACTCCTCGTGGTAATCCTCTGCTTTGGCGCCCTTCTCACTGGCAGCCCGATCACTGAAAGCCAGCTTCCAGTACGACCAGACCTTGGCACTCTTGCTATTCACCAACAGGCAAGAAGCCGGTGGCAATTGTCGAATGCCTTTAAACATACTGCCTGGATCAGGCACGTAACCAAGGCAAAGGTACTGCCCAAGACTCTCAGCATCCAACTCTCTGGACAATTGAGGGTCCTGCAGCAGTGCCTTGACCTCCGAGGCAAAGGATAAACGCTTGCCACTGTCCGCGTAATAAAATGGTTTCTTGCCCAGACGATCGCGGGCGGCAAAAAGTTCATGCCGCTCTACATCCACGATAGCAAAAGCAAACATGCCACGCAGTCGAGTGGGCAAATCTCGGCCCCACTGTCGGTAACCGTGCAAAAGCACTTCCGTATCCGAACGCGTTTGAAATTGATGCCCTAGAGCCGTCAATTCCTGCCGCAGGGATTCATGATTGTAGATTTCGCCGTTGTAGGTAACCCAGAATTGCCCATCGCTGGTGCTCATGGGCTGCGAACCCATGGCCAGGTCCACAATGGACAGACGCCGATGCCCCAAGGCAAAACCAGGGGCGCGATGAATTCCCATACCGTCAGGTCCCCGATGCACCAAACTGGCAACCATGGCTTCCAGCAAGTCCTGATCAGGAATCAGCTGCCGCTGAGGTTCAAAGATGCCGGTGATGCCACACATGCTTACTTAGCCCAACCTTTCCCAATGGGGCATGCCATGCGGCACCTTCTGCGCAGGATTCCAATGCGCGTGAACCTCATTGTCCACGCCTTCCGTTTCCAGCTTCGGTCCTGCCATGATTTCCTTGCGGGCCACCAGATAGACACAGCTGAACAGGGCTAAAAAGTGATAAACCAGATCAAAGTGGCCACGGTTGAGGAAGGTCCCGCCAATCATGAAACCGAACATGGATGCTTCCAACATTCGGGTGTAGCTCAAGGCCCACTGCATGTTGTGCCTCTTGGCTAACTTGCGCAGGGATAATCCAGACCAGAACAGAGAAAGCAACAAGGCCATATAGCACATGAATGCCAGACTGCCTCCCTCCGCCCAGATCTGCAGGTAGGAGTTGTGGGCCACGTGGGAAACGCCTTCTGGGACTTCAATGGCCTTCTGCCCGGTGCCCAGTTGTCTCCCCTCCTCATGCCTTTTTTGCTGAGCACCCTGGTCCTCCTCATCGCTCTCATCGCTGCCTTCCAGCTCTTGCATCCCCTTGGGATCGGGAGGCATCCATCCCGTTTCCGGGTCATACCAATAGAGCTGGAAGTTACGCAGACCAACTCCCCACACCGGATTGGCCTTGATCATGCGAAAGGCAAGTTTCCAGGAGGTGATCCGGGAAGCGGCAGAGGCCTCCTTCGTCCCCTGGGTAAAGATGGTCAGGATGCGCTCTTTCACATGCTCGGGAGCAAAATTGACAAAGCCAATACCCACTGCGATCAGGACCAGAGTGGCTCGGAACAGTTTTCCCGAACGCCAGGCCAAGTACATCAAGGTACCCGTCATGGCCAGGAACCCTCCCCGGGAGTGGGTGAGCAACACTGTCACCACAGTGAGGAAAATTGCGGCAAGGCAGGATCGTCGGATCCAGGCCTTACCCTCAAGCTGGCCCATGTAGAACAACAGGGGAATGTTCATCACCAAGGCCAGGGCAAAATCATTGTTATCTTCCAACATGCCCCCAGGACCCCGCTGGATGACAGTTCCGCCTTTTGCCAAGCCAATCAAACCATTCTTCACCGAATAAAAACCCAGGGAGATTGCGATAACCCAGAAGATGCCCCGCAGACGCTCCTTGCTATCCACCTGACTGATGGTGAATACAGAGATCAGGATGATCTTGAGGAATTCAAAGTAGTAACGACCGGTAAGCTCGCTGAACTGATCAGCAAACAACAGGCTCAGACTGATGAGCAGCGCCAACAGCAGCATCAACCGGTTGCGAATGTCCGGCGTCCAAAACGGTCGCTTCTGGGATTCGTTGGTGTACCAACCCAAGATCATTGTCAGGGCAACAATGAAACTGAAGCGCATGGTCCGGGCGAACCCCCAACAAAGGTCCTGCGGGCGCATGTAGGCCAACCAGGAAAACACCAGGAGACCGATGTAGGGCCGGCGAAAGATCCAAGGAAGACTCAGCAGAACGACGGCAAATACGATTAGGTCGCGCAAGCTTGAATTCCGTTAGCGGCCAGGAGGCCCCAGCAAAGTTTCCAGCAGACTGAGTATGGACTCCGGCAATCGGGTTGGCATCACGTAGTACATGGTCACCACAGTAAGCAGCACTGCGATGAAGATTGCCGAGGCGACAGTCAAACGCAGACGCCTGCCGCGCAGTCGATCCCGCTCACCTGCCGTTTCCACTCGGGAAGTCATACCCAACAGGGGCAAAGCAAGGCTGCGCTCCACATCGGAGACAGTCTTGAAGGTTGCCTGCATCACATCAATCAGGAAGATGAGGCCCACTGCCAGCCCCAAACCAATAAGGCTGCCCAACAGGGCTAGCAGGACTGGATTGGGTTCGGTGGGACGGGGCGGCACAAAGGCATCCCGCAGTTTCGTGTAGGGCTCCTTGGACTCAATGCGATTGCGGGCTGTTTTCTTCTGCCAAAGCTCATCCACCCAAAAATCAATGGCATCTTGGAAGCGATCCTGCCTATCCAAGATTTCCATGCGCTTCCGGTAGGTCTCCGGCATGGTATCAACTTCATCGCCCAGCGCAGTCAAGTCTGCACTGAGGACATCCAAATTGCGCTGCTCTTTGCTCAAACGGTTTTCCAACACGCGAACTCTCTTGCTCTGCTCGCTATATTTTGGATTGGCTCGCTGCCTTGCCGTGGATTCCCCTATGGATGACTCCAGGACTGATCGTTCTTTTTTCACTCTGGCCAGACGCAATTTGCTGGCCTCATAGGTTGGATGTCCAGCCCTGGTGTTATCCACCCGTATTCCCAGCCTCGTTTCCTCAGCCTTCAGGGTTTGCCACAGCCTTTTCACCTCCAGGTCAGAGAATCGGTCGTCGGCAGGAATCACAATGGATTGAGGGATGCTAGCCAGCTTCTGCCTTTCCTCCATCAAGTCCCATTCCAGAGTGTCTATGCTGCTCCCAGTCAGCGAGATCTGACTTTGCAGGGCCTTGATGTCGCGGGCAGATGAAAACCGAAAGTCCTTGTCTTCCTGCCACTTCTTGGGATCAATGCCCTTCTCCTCATCAAAATGCTGCAGCTCAATGCCGACGGCCCGCTTGGCCTCTTCACTTTCCCGCAACTGCTGTTGCACGCCTTGAATTTCCTCGTCTGCTAGACGACGAAAGTTGTCCACGTAATCCTTCAGCCAGATGTCCCGCAGCATATTGGCCAGCTCCATGGCTCGCTGACCGTCCGTGTCCATGTAGACGATTTTCAAGCGGGCAATGGTGCGTCCCTTGCCGCCGGGGCCAGCATCAAAGACCGTGACGCGCTTCTTGACCTCGTCATTGATCCTGCGTTTTACTTCCGGAGTGCCAGTGACGTACTCGGGCCAGGCCAGAGCCTCCAAGGTGGTCGGCAGGAAATTGTATATGGTGTTACCTGCGGTGGAGACCACCTGCGCCATGGGGTCTTCCGGCGTCCCCAGCTTGGGATCCAACACAGGCCTGTTGAACTGCACCATGTTTTCCGCCACGTAGAAACGCGGCACCAACATGGCAATGAAGCCACCGATGATCAGCCCCAAAATCGATAGACAAACTACCTGCCAGGTCCGCCGCTTGAGCAGATCCAAGTAGTGGGCAAAGGATATTGTTGGCAGGTCGAGCTGGGTCATGAAATCAGAAGCGCAGGAAAGAACTGTTGTTCAGGTTGCCTTCTCCCCGCAGCACGTCATAGGAGGTACGAATGGCTGCTGCGCCAAGGAGGGCTCGCACACCCACCGCCAGGGGCTGCAGCAATTTTTCTACAAAGCGCGCCAAGGACCCCATCCAAGTAGGCGGCACGTAAATGAAATCATTCTCTCGCAGAGCGACATTGTAGGCTGTGTTACCGGTCATGATCATTTCGCGGAAATTGACCTCCATCACCAGTGGATTGAGGGCATCGGGGCGAATCAACCGCACCCGTCCAAGGTTGGCCAAAGCAGTGGGGCGAATCTCGGTAATAGCATGCATGATGGTAAAGTCACCATCCCTGAATGGAATTTGTCCCTTGCGCCTCACCTCGCCAAAAGCAAAGAACACCTTGCCGGTGTTGACGATGCGTGGAGTCACCCGAATATCGATGTTGAAGAAGGACTGCAGTTGAGTTTCCACCAAATCCTTGAGCTGACTCTCGGTCAAACCCAGCACACTCACCGGCCCCACATATGGAATCAGGATGGTGCCATCCAAGCCGACAAACTGGGCCTGGGTCAAAACCGCCAGGGACTCGGCTCCAGGACTCTGCAATACCGCAGGGTCAACGATGAACACCACCCCGTCACCACCGGAAACGTAGTTTTCCATGGTGGCCACGCCCTCAGCCCGAGTGCCAAAGCCCCGCTCTACCAGGAGCTGACGGATGCGGAGGGTCTCCACATTGCTGCATGACAACAAGCCAAGCAGCAGGCCAAGGATGAGACATGGACGGTAGAGAGTATTCAGGCTTCTAAGCTGAGTAGAATCGTTGATCAAGGTTATCACCGCCACTTGGCAATTGCGGAACAGATTAGGGCAGCATGGTAGCAGGTCTCTGGCCGCTCTTCCCCCCCTTGCTATCGGGATTTAGCGCCATACGACCTGAGAAACGTAGGCCTACTTATGCAGCAAACCAGCGGCATCCTTGGCCTGCAAGGCAGCCAGAGCGTACTCGTCGCTGAATTCGGCGTAGTTCTGTTGCAAATCTGCGCAGATCCGGGCCATGAAGGGCTTCACCCGCACCGCCTGGATCTCGGCCTGACGCAAGAACACCGACCGGATGATGCCCTGGTCAACCAATGCCTGATGGCGCGCGAGCAGGAAATCCCCCACCTGACGGCTTTGCCGATTGGCCAGAATCCGTTGGCGGTTGTAGCCCGGACTGGGCAGGCAGTAATCCGGCAGCCAAATGTACTCTCGGTCCCCAGGCTGGTCTCCCGCCATGATCACATACAGGGGCAGTTTGGGCCGGTGCACCTTGATGTCATAACTTTGCACCAAGCCCATTACATCCAGACCCTTGGCAGTCATGGTGTCTGGCAAGAACAGGTTGGGAGTGCCAGCCCTCTCCTGAAACCGATGCACCAGACTGGTGTTGTTGGTATGGATCAGCAGCAGGATACCATCGTCATCATCGGCAAAACGACCATAGGTGGAATCGTCAGCAAAGGGCGTGATGACATGCTCTGATCCGGCTATCAACTCTTCGGCACGTGGCCCCAGGGCTGCACAGGGATGGGTTGGATGGATGCTCCGCAGAGCACCCGGCTGCTGCCACAACAGGTTGGTCAGCATTCCGCTCACCGAGGGGGTCTGCCGAGGATCAAACACCGGGTCGGTGGCCAGGTATTGCTGGCAGGACTCGCCGAAGGTGAAGGTCGGCATCATCAATGTGCATCCGGGCACAGCTTCCTGCAGAACTGTAATGACGGTCTGACCACCACCGACCAGGTGGCCCAGCGAGCTGAGCATGCTGTGCACGCAAACCAGCGAGCGGTCATCCATGCCAAGCTGAGAAAAAGTTCGGCTTAGCAGCCGCACATTGCTGCGATGAAAAGCCCTGTTCAGGGTCTTTGTCAGACTGCGCTTGACTCCTTTAGGAAACAGGCGGCGCTTGATTTGCCCGAGACCGCTCATGCAGTCAGGTCCAGGCGTTGCTGTAGCAACAGGGAATCCAGCAAGAACTTGGTGGCCCAATTCAACACCTTGAAGCGACCATAGGCACCATGAATCGGCCAGGACCCAGCCATGCCCCCGCGCACACTTGGCGAGGCAGAATGCAAATCATGATGGCGCATGAGATAGTCGTTCAATCGCCGGGCCGCTTCGCCATAGCGAGATTTGCCAGTCAACTCCATTAGGCGCAGGAAGATGATAGCGGTCTGCGCACTACCAGTAAGACAGCAGTAGGAGACCGCTGTCTGAAAGTTCGGATGAAATCGACCGGGCAGGTAACCATTCTCATCCAGCAATTGGCATAGGGCATCAGCTGTCCGTTGCGCAGCCTGAATGTAATCCTGCCGCTGCTCCAACGCACCAATCTCCAACAAGCCACGAGCCGTGTAGGCCAAAGTGTGCAGCAGTGGTCGTTGCGCATCATCCAGACAACAGTTGGCGAACCAGCCATTAGCTTGCTGCTGCGACATGGCGTAATCAGCATTGCGCAAGGCCGCCTGCCGCCAGGAATCTTCTTCTGCCAACTGCGCTACCCGAAGCAGCCCCCAGGCCGCACGGACGTTGTACACCGTGCTTTGGGCATCAGCATGGGGAGAATTTCCAGTCAGCCAGCGGCCATCGGACTCCTGCACCGTAACCAGCCAGCTTGCCGCCCGGCGAGCCGCTGCCACAAACTCATCATCACCTGTCTCTTGCCAGAGGTCAGCCCATCCCAGCAAGACCTGGCCGGTATTGAACACCGCAGGCTTTGGATCGCTATTGAGCATGCCAGCCATGACGGCGCCAGATTGCAGCTGGATTTGGGCTTCCCATTTGCCCATGGCGACAGCCCGCTGGCGAAAATTATCATCTCCCAGAACCCGCGCCAACTGCAGGAAGGTGGGAATGATGTAGCCAGTGGTCTCAGGATAACTGGGCAGGAAATCGCCATCCATAGCACTGCCATAAGCCACGCCCTGATCAGTGCCCGCATCCTGTGCACGGCAAAGCCAGGCGGCAGCTGCAGCTATATGCTGATCCAGATCTACGTTCGCATGTGGGGCATTGTAGATCCTACGCAGGCGAAAACGCTGCAGCTGTATCTCCAGCCCATGCTTGGCCTGTCGCAGGTAGTCGATCACTGGAGCCGCTGGCCGTACTGCTTTTCATAGTATTGCCGGTAAGCCCCGCTGCGGACTCGTGTGCACCAATCACTGTTGTTCAAGTACCAGTCTACGGTTTCACGCAGGGCAGTCTCAAAGGTATGCCTCGGCTGCCAACCCAGATCATTACGGATCTTGCTGTTATCGATGGCGTAGCGCAGGTCATGGCCGGGACGATCCTTCACGTATTCGATCAAGTCCTCGCCCTTACCCAGGATTTCCAGCAAAGTCTTCACCACGACGATGTTCTCACGCTCCGAGTCACCACCAATGTTGTAGACATGGCTTTCCGAGCCCTTCTCCATGACCAACTTGATGCCTTCGCAGTGGTCAGTGACGTAGATCCAATCCCTGACGTTCTTGCCATCTCCATACACTGGCAATTTTTTGCCCTCCAGTGCATTCATGATCATCAAGGGGATCAGTTTCTCGGGAAACTGGAATGGGCCGTAGTTGTTGGAACAACGGGTGATGAGGGCAGGAAAACCATGGGTGTGGCAGGCGGCTCGCACCAAGAGATCACTGCCAGTCTTGCTGGCTGAGTAAGGCGAATTGGGCTGCAATGGGGTGTCTTCAGTAAACAACCCGGTTGCCCCAAGACTGCCGTAGACCTCATCGGTGCTGACGTGCACGAAGCGCTGGATATTGCGGTCCCGAGCTACGTCCAGCATGACCTGGGTACCCATGACATTGGTGCGCACAAATTCGCTGGCATCCAGGACCGAACGGTCCACATGACTCTCAGCAGCAAAATGCACCACGATGTCAGGTTGGTGATCAGCAAAGGCAGCCTCAACCTCAGCACGCTCAGCGATGTCCGCTCGCACAAAGCTGTACTTTGGGTCAGCCTCAACATCACTCAAGCTTTCCAGATTGCCCGCATAGGTGAGAGCATCCAAGTTGACTATGGAATGCTTTCCTTCCTGCAGAAGCAGGCGAACAAAATTAGAACCAATAAAACCGGCTCCGCCGGTAATCAGAATCTTACTCACTGGACTCTTCTCTCAGATAACGACGCAAGGCGTCCTGATAATCGGGTAATCGCTGACCTCGCACCTTGGCCAGGCGCGAACAATCCAAAACCGAATAGGCCGGGCGTTTTGCCGGCCGATCCAATTCATCGCTTTTCATCGTGCCTATCGGCACATCAATACCAGCTGCTTGGAGAATCTCAAAAGCAAACTGATGCCAGGAACACTGCCCCTCGTTGGCCACATGATAGATCCCGGCCTCAGCCTTGGAGGCAGCCAAATCCAACAGTGCCTGCGCCAGATCCAGGGTCATGCTTGGGCTGCCAACTTGATCATCAACCACCTTCAAGGGCCCACCGGATCTTGCTCGTTCCAAGATGGCACGGGGGAAGTTGCGGCCGCCAGGTCCAAAAACCCAGGCGGTGCGAGCAATGTAGAAATTGTCCCGATCCTGGGTCAAGACAGCCTCTTCTCCCCGCAACTTGCTGGCGCCATAGGCCGATACCGGACAAGTAGGATCGGCAACGTCGTAGGGCTCGGTATTGCTACCATCAAAAACGAAATCCGTACTGACATAGAGCAGGCCTGACCCCGTCTGCGCACAGGCGCTGGCTAGATTTGCGGTGCCACTGCCATTGATCAGGTCTGCCCGCTGTGGATCCCGCTCACAGCCATCCACATCGGTCCAAGCCCCACAGTGCAGGACAAAATCAGGACTGTGCGACTGCATGAACTGAGTAACCGCATCGGCGTTTTCCACGGGCAAATCAGCATGAGAAGCGGCGATTGCGGTCAGCTTTCGCTCCGCAGCAACTCTCAATACTGCTCTGCCCAATTGGCCACCCGCTCCGGTTACCAGGACCTTCAACCTAGAGGTCCATCCGGTTTGCGCCACCCTCAGCAATCATGTTGCTAGCACGCAACAAGGAATCGAAGGTGCCGGCATCGGTCCACCAGCCCTCCAACACATCCGCGGTCATAGTGCCTCTTTCGATGTAGACATTGTTCACATCGGTAATCTCAAGCTCACCACGCCCTGAAGGCTTAAGGGTGCGCACGATGTCGAAGACTGAGGCATCGAACATATAGATGCCGATCACTGCCTTGTTGGAAATAGGCTCCTTCGGCTTTTCAACGATGCGAGTCACCCGACCATCTTCCAATGTGGCAACGCCAAATCGCTCAGGATCAGGCACTTCCTTCAGCATGATCTTGGCGCCCTCTTTTTGGGCACGGAAATCATCAACAGCAGCTTTGATGTTGCCTTGGATGATGTTGTCACCCAAGACTACTGCCACTCGCTCACCATCCACAAAGTGCTCAGCCAGGCGCAGAGCATCAGCAATGCCGCCTTCGCCTTGCTGGAAGGTGTAGTTCAGATCTTTCAAACCAAAATCTGCACCATTGCCAAGCAACTGCAGGAAGTGACCAGCGCTATTGCCGCCGGTGACGATCTGAATATCCGTGATTCCAGCATTCACCAAACACTGGATCGGGTAATAGACCATCGGCTTGTCATGAACCGGCAAAAGGTGCTTATTAGTCACCTTGGTGAGAGGGTAGAGACGAGTTCCAAGCCCGCCTGCGAGAACGACACCTTTCATGCGTAATTACTCCGATACCAGTCGTAGGTATGTTTTAGTCCTTGTTCGAGTGTGACTTGCGGTTCGAAACCCAGCAGTTCACGTGCTCGGGTCACATCCGCTTGCGAATGCCTGACATCGCCTTTCCGACCTTCCTGGAAGGCGGGTTCAGCTTTGACACCGGCATGCTTGCCAAGCCCATTTAGAATATCCAATACGGTATGGGTACCGCCACAGGCCAGATTGAAGGTTTGACAGCCTTCAAACTGGGCCCGCATGGCCAGCATGCAACCACGAACCACGTCGCCAACATAGGTAAAGTCTCGAGATTGTTGGCCATCGCCGTGCACAATGGGCGTCTGCCCCTTGAGAAGGGCGAAGCAATAGGCGGCAATTACCCCAGAATAAGGGCTGTCAGGCACTTGGCGGGGGCCGAAAACATTGAAGAATCGGGTTACCACCACCGACAGGCCATAGACCCGGGCGAAGCTGCGACAATAGAGTTCGCCGGCCAATTTGGCCGAGGCGTAGGGCGACATGGGGTTTTCACGCAAAGCCTCCTGGTCAATGCCCACTTCCTGGTCGCCATAGGCCGAAGACGACCCAGCATAGACAACCTTGATCCCTGCTTGGCGAGCCGCATCCAGCACATGCACGGTGCCAGTGGCATTGTTGAGGTGAGAAGACACCGGATCCTCGACGCTACGTGCCACCGATGGCACCGCTGCCAGGTGAATGATTCCATCCACCCCGTCAATGGCCTTGGCAATTGCCGCGGGATCACAAATGCTGCCTTCGATCACCGACAGGTCACCCTTAAACGCGCTCAGATTGTCGCGTCTACCAGAGCTGAAGTCGTCTAGAACGACGGCAGCACCGCCTTGATCAAGGATGTGCCCCACCAGATGCGAGCCGATGAAGCCAGCGCCACCAGTAACCAGATACTTTTCCATTCTATTCCAGTCTACCAGCCGATCGCTCTGACAAGTACCAATCTGCAAACCGACGCAAGCCCTCTTCAAGGGACACACGGCTCTCGTAATTCAACTCCGCCTTGGCAAGCTCGATGTCAGCATAAGTAACCTTCACATCACCTTGCTGCTCCGGCAGCTTTTCCAGGATAGCCTTCTTGCCAAGGACAGTTTCAAGTCCGGCAACAAGATCACCCAGCGATGTGGTAACCGCACCACCCAGGTTATAGATGTGATAGCCATCGGCTCTTTCCAGCGCCGCAATCACCCCGCCGACAATATCATCCACATAAGTGTAGTCACGGCGACTTGTGCCATCGCCAAAGAAGGGCAAAGCCTCGCCTGAAACGATGTGGCGGCTGAATCGGTGTATTGCCATTTCCGGGCGCTGCCCCGGACCGTAAACCGTAAAGAAGCGCAGACAGGTAACTGGCGCGTCTGTGAGATGATGGAAGGTATGGCAAATCAATTCGCCGGCTCGTTTGCTGGCAGCGTACGGTGAAACCGGCTCATTCACCGCATCAGACTCAGCAAAAGGCACCTTCATATTCCCCCCATACACAGAGGAGGAACTGGCAAAGATGAACGGGATGACCTTGTTGGCAACTACTGCATCCAAAAGGATCTGGGTGCCGCGCACATTCACATCCATATAACTCACAGGATCCAGAATGGACGGCCGCACACCGGCCAACGCCGCTAGATGCACAACCGCATCCGCACCCTGCAAAGCCAATTCACAGGATTCCGATTCCCGAATGTCGCCTTCTATCAAGCGAAATTTTTCACCGCCTTCCTTCGCCAACAACTCCGCATTGTGGTTCTTGATGCGCAAGTCATAGAACGGATCAAAATTGTCAAGCACAGTGACCGAGACACCTTGTTGCATCAGGGCTCGAGCGAGTTGAGTGCCGATGAAGCCAGCACCCCCAGTGATTAGAACTCGTTCCATGCTGCTTACCTGGCTTTGATTTTGGCCTGAAAGTATTCCGCCGTGCGCCGCAGCCCTTCTTCCAAGGCGACCTGAGGCTCCCAGTTATCCAGCACCCTACGAGCTTTGGAAATATCAGGCTGTCGCACCTTGGGATCATCTTCCGGCAAGGGCTTGCTGACAAACTTGGACGCTGATCCGGTCAGCTCCAGGATGGCGTCACCAAACTGACGAATGGTCATCTCTCTCGGGTTGCCAAGGTTTACCGGGTCTTTCTCCTTACTGTGCAGCAACCGCAGCACGCCCTCAACCAGATCATCCACATAGCAGAAGCTACGGGTTTGACTGCCATCGCCAAACATGGTCAGGTCTTCACCTCGCATGGCCTGGCCCATAAAAGCCGGCAGGACTCGACCATCTTCCAGTCGCATGCGCGGGCCATAGGTGTTGAAAATACGAACGATCCTCGTTTCCAAGCCATGGTAACGCTGGTAGGCCATGGTCAATGCTTCGGCAAAGCGCTTGGCTTCGTCATAGACCCCTCGAGGACCGACGGGATTGACATTTCCCCAGTAGTCTTCGGTTTGTGGATGAATCAAAGGATCACCGTAGACTTCGCTGGTGCTTGCCAACAGAAACCGCGCACCCTTTTCGCGAGCCAAGCCCAAAGCCTTGTGCGTCCCAAGACTCCCCACCTTCATGGTTTGGATGGGCAACTCAAGATAATCAATTGGACTGGCAGGAGAGGCAAAATGCAGAATGAAATCCAACCGACCGGCAACATGAATGAAGTTGGTGACATCCTGTTGCACGAAGACAAAATCAGGATTCCCAAACAGCTCTTCAACGTTGGCCAGGTCCCCTGTGATCAGGTTATCCATACAGACCACGGATAGGTTCTCGGCTAATAAGCGTCGGCAGAGGTGGGAGCCGATGAAACCAGCTCCACCTGTCACTAATGCACGTTGCTTCATCGTCATCTTGTAAGGAATCTCCTGGGTTTGCTGCTAAAGGAAAAGGGGCCTGATATTACTGGGCAGAGTGAATGAAGAGTGAGGCCCCCGTGGGAACCCGGAATTGTGCCCCGGACCACTGCACGCGGCCATCATCACCTCCACGAATCAACAATCCAGCGGCTTCATCTTCACTCCGAACCTGGCCATACAGCCGCAAATCGTCGGCGTGATGGGCCTTCCGGCCACTCTGAGGCCACAAGAAAAGTTCTTGTGAGCGGAACAGTTCGCCGGACCCAACTGCGGTGGAATAGACCACCTTGCTGTAGGTGGAGTCCTCCATCCCCGCTGGCGTGCCCAAAACCACACTGAAGCCCTCGCTACCTCGTACCGGCCCCTCATTTGCCACAACGTAACGGTCATTGCTGAGTTGAATATGCAGCAGGCCTGACGACACCGTGATTTTACTGCCATCCGGCATCAACACAGTCACTGGTCGGGCCTTGGCCTGAACCCAAAAGTTGCTGGCCTTCATCAACTGCAACTCAACCTGTGCCTCAGCCAGATCAAGCACCCGGAGGTGGATGCCTCCGATAGAACGCAGGATGGCACCATCATGCATGAACACCTGAAACTCGCCGCGGCCAGGAACCTGCACTTCGCAACCTTCGCTCACGTAGCGAAAGCGATCATAGTGAGCCAAGGGCACATAGGCATCTTCACCCGCCTGTAAGAACCAAACCCGATCAACACCGCGTAGAAGAACTGCATGTTGCGGTGAATAGAGTTCTTTGTTATCTGCAACTCCGCCTTCAATCCAAGATGGCCAGGCAGACACATCCATTTCCGGGGTACGCAATGTTGGCATGGGTATCACCGGAAGATCACTGGAGCCAGGATCTGCAGAGGGATACCCACCGAAACCAGAGGGATTGCCTCGTTCAGATTTGCTGAACCCTTCAAAGCGCGGGAACATCTGTTGCAGTCCCTGCCGATAGCCCAATTGGAAAGGTATCGGATCCTCCGGAATCGTATTGAAGGGAAAGCCGAGTCGTCGAATCTGCTGACGACGCAGCAATTCTTGCTGCTCACGGCGCTGGCGCTGGGCCTCATAGGCCTGATCTTCATCCAGCTCATCCTGCGCTAGCAAGGCTTGTGGCAAAGCAGCCAACCAAAACAGCGGCAAGAGAAACAGGCTCAGCTTAAGCTGTAATTTCATGGCGCTGAAATGGGGGAGAAAAAGTTGTCATAGCGATCCAGGAAATGATCGCTGAGGTGACGAATATGGGCAACCGCCTCAGCCAGAGGCACATCCACCACTTCGCCATTTTTCAGAGCTGCCATGCGGCCAAATTCATTTTCCAGCACCAAATGGGCAGCCTTGGCGCCCAGGCGAAGGGCAAAGATACGGTCAAAGGCCAGCGGTTTGCCAGCGCGCTGCAGATGACCCAGCTCAACAGACCGGGCTTCCCAGCCTATATGTTCCTGGATCTTATTGGCCACCAGCTTGGCGACCCCACCGGTGATGTAGCCGCCGAATCGATCCTTCTCATTACTGGAGAGCAGCTGACCATCCAGGAAAATACGCGCCCCTTCGGCCACCGAAACCACAGCCGAACGTCGCCCATCTCGCCGCAGAGAAGCCAAACGCTCGAACAATTCGCGCAGCTCTGCCGGGCGCTCAGGAACCAGAATACCCTCAGCCGCCGCTGCCACACCGGCGTAGGCAGTGATCCATCCCGCATGACGCCCCATGCACTCCACTACCATGACCCGCTCATGTGATTCAGCAGTGGTCCGCAACTCGTCAATTGCCTGGGTCACCCTCTCCACGGCAGTGAAGAAGCCGAAGGTAAAATCTGTGCCACACAAATCGTTGTCGATGGTTTTCGGCACGCCAACCACTGGCAGGTTTTCTTCGGCGTATAGGCGCTGCGCAGCACTCAATGTGCCATCGCCACCAATCACCACCATGGCATGTAGATCATGCCGAGCAAAAGTTGCCTTGACCTTGGGCAGGTCTCGCTCCTTGTCCCAGTACGGATTGTCGGATGAGCAACCCAGGATGGTGCCGCCTTTGGCAATCAGGTCACTCAGCACCGGCATGTTCAGGAGCGAATAGTCGTCCTGGATGACGCCGCGCCAGCCTCGGCGGAATCCCAACACTGTGTGACCGGCGCCAACCAGTCTTCGGCCCAGGCCACAGATGGCTGCATTCAAGCCGGGGGCATCACCGCCACCAGTCAACACTCCAATCTTCAATTTCGATCCACGCTGCTGCATCAAGCTAGCCGGGAGTGAAAAAACGGTCGATGAAGCCAGTATCAATATCACCCTTGACGAAATCTGCGTGGTCAAGAATGCGCAGGAACAGGGGGATGGTGTTGGCTACACCACCAATGTTCATTTCTGACAAGGCTCGCCGAGCAGTCTGGATAGCCATGGCGCGTGTCTGGCGATGCACAATCAGCTTGCCGATCATGGAGTCGTAATATGGCGGCACTTGATAGCCCTGATAGACATGGGAGTCCCAGCGCACTCCTGGTCCTGCCGGCACAATCAGGTTTTCGATGGTTCCAGGACAGGGCGCAAAATTGCGGTCCGGGTCTTCCGCGTTGATACGGAACTCAATGGCATGCCCCTGCACCTTGATGTCTTCCTGCCGGAAGCTCAACCGCTCCCCGCCGGCAACCCGAATCATCTCCTGAATCAAATCCACCCCAGTGACTTCCTCAGTTACCGGATGCTCAACCTGGATCCGGGAGTTGATCTCAATGAAGTAGAAGTCCCCCTTCGGATCCAACAAGAACTCAACCGTGCCTGCTGAATGGTAACCAGCCACCTTGGCCAGGCGCTTGGCGGCGTCACCCATGGCCTGCCTGGTCTTGGGATCCAACACCAGACAAGGGCTTTCTTCCAAGAGCTTCTGATGGCGGCGTTGCAAAGAGCAATCCCGTTCGCCCAGATGAACCACATTGCCATGCATGTCGGCAATGATCTGCACTTCCACATGCCGAGGATTTTCAACAAATTTTTCGATGTAGACCGTGTCGTTGTTGAAGGCGGTGGCAGCTTCCAAGCGAGCGGAATGAAAGCCGGTAACCAGGCTCTCATCATCGTGGGCCACCCGCATGCCGCGACCGCCACCACCGGCGGCAGCCTTGACCAGGACGGGGTAACCAATGCGCCTACTGATTTCCAAGGCATCCTGCTCTGCCTCTACTGGCCCACCACTACCAGGAACCGTTGGCACCTTGGCTCGCCGCGCCAACTCAATGGCAGCAACCTTATCGCCGGCAGCGGCGATGGTTTCCGCAGTGGGACCAATGAAGGTAATGTTGCAGGATTGACAGACCTCAACAAAATGAGCGTTCTCTGACAGGAAGCCATAACCCGGATGGATGGCGTCTACGTCGGAAATCTCTGCCGCCGCAATCAGCGCTGGGATATTCAGATAGCTGTTGGCGCTGGCGGCAGGACCAATGCAAACAGTTTCATCAGCATAGCGGAGATGCAGAGAACCCTTGTCAGCAGCGGAGTAGACCGCAACGGTTTCGATGCCCAGATCCTTACAGGCGCGCATGATGCGCAGGGCGATCTCACCACGATTGGCAATCAGAATGCGTCTTAGCACGGGCTAACCTTTGATACGAAACAGAGGTTGGCCGAATTCTACTGGCTCACCATTCTCAACCAGGATGGCGACGACCTGTCCTTCGCATTCGGCTTTGATCTCATTCATCACCTTCATGGCTTCGATAATGCAAATGGTGGATTCCTCATGCACCACATCACCAGAGTTGACGAAAAATTCAGCTTCCGGCGAAGCGGCCCGGTAGAAGGTGCCCACCATGGGAGAGAGGAAGACATCCCCTTCCGGCTCTGCTGGTGAGGCCATGGCCGGAGCTTCGGCAGACCCGACCTGGCCGGGGGCTACCATGGGAATAGCAGGCGCTGCAGCCATGGGGGCATGGGATGTCAGGATGGTGGCTGGAGCATCTTCCTTCATGCGTACCCGGATCCGGCTTCCTGCCTCTTCCATTTCCACCTCTACAGCACCGGCTTCCTGCATCACATCCAGGACCCGCTGAATCAAGGCCACCCGATCTTCGCCTACTGAGCGAGCTGCGGGCTTGCGCGTAGCCTTCTTGGCTGGCTTCCTGGCTGGCTTCTTTTTAGCAACAGCCCTTTTACTGACCTTCCGGCTCGTGGACCGAGCTTTCGGACGGGGAGATTTTCGTGTGGAAGACTTCTTGGAAGATCGCTTTGCAGCCATGGTCAGGTCTTTAGTTGAGCCTCGCAACTCAGTGTGAGCGCACAGGAAACGACAAAAGCATTACCGCTTGAGCCATCCATTACCAAGGAAAGATGGAGCTAAACCAACTCGGCAATCTGTACCGTGTTCAGGGCTGCCCCCTTGCGCAGCTGATCCCCCACCACCCACAGGGCCAGACCCTGGGCAAATGCTCGGCTCTGGCGAATTCGCCCAACCAGGACAGGGTCCCGGCCGGAAACGTCTTTCGGCTGCGGGAACAGCTGTTGGCTGGGCTCATCCACCAACTCCACCCCAGGGGCTGCCCCAAGCAACTGCCGGGCTTGATCCGGCGATAGCGGCCGTAGCAACTCAATGGTCACAGATTCGCTATGCGACCGCTCAACCGGCACCCGAACACAGGTGGCCTCCAACTGCAGCTCCGGCAAACCCAGGATCTTGCGGGTTTCATAGAGCATTTTGTCCTCCTCCTTGGTGTAGGCGTCCGGCATGAACACATCCACCTGGGGAAACAGATTGAAGGCCAGGGAATGGGGCATGACCTGGTGCTGGTAGTCCTCGCCGGCCAGCGCCGCCTGGGTGGACAGGCGCAACTCATGCATGGCCTGCTGCCCAGCACCAGAGGCAGCCTGGTAGGTAGCCACTACCACCCGACCCAGCCCTGCAGCCTTGTGCAGAGGTCCAAGAACCATGCAGAGGATGATGGTGGAGCAATTGGGGTTGGCAATGATGCCGCTGTGACCCTGGATGGCCTCGGGATTCAGCTCCGGCACCACCAAGGGCACCTTGGCATCCATGCGGAAGGCGGAAGAATTGTCGATGATCACCGCTCCCGCATCCGTAGCGGCTGTGGCATACTCACGGCTGATGCCCGAACCAGCGGAAAACAGGGCAATGTCCACTCCCTGCAGTGCCAGCGGCGTCAATTCCTCCACCGTCAGGGCTTCACCGGCAAACTGCATTTGCTGGCCGGCAGAGCGAGAAGAGGCCAGGAGGCGCAGGCTGGCCAGGGGAAACTTGCGTTCCTCCAGGATCTGCAAGAGCTCCAGGCCAACAGCACCGGTAGCACCAACGATAGCAACATGCTTGGCAGTCATTTCTTATCTCTTTCCCAGGTACCACTCCGGCCACCTGATTTGTGCAATAACTCCACATCGGTGATGCGGATTCCGCGATGCAAGGCCTTGCACATGTCATAGAGGGTCAGAGCCGCAACCGAAACGGCGGTCAAGGCCTCCATTTCCACCCCGGTCTGCCCCTTGCATCGCACCTCAGCCTGCACCTCCATGTCTGCATTGCCCTTGGGCGTAATGCTCACCTCGACGCCGGATAGGGCCAGGGCATGGCAAAGAGGGATCAGCCTGGAGGTGTCCTTGGCTGCCTGAATCCCCGCCAGACGGGCGGCTGCCAGGGCCTCTCCCTTGGCTAGATTGCCATCCAGCAGGGCCTGGCGGACCTCAGGAGTCAGTTGCACCACAGCCCGCGCCCGCGCCACCCGCAGGGTCTCCTGCTTGGCTGAGACGTCCACCATGTGGACTTGCCCCTTGGCATCCAGATGTGAGAATGGCTGGTTGGTCAAGATTCAGGAGGTTGCTGCTGGGTTGCGGGTTGATAGAAGCTCTGGATCCTCCCAGTTTTCCTTCCTCACATTTCACTGAGTCCTGGCAGGGAGATTCCGTATAGCTTCAAATTGTCCAAGGATTAGCCACTTGATACTGGAGCCATGGGGCGTCGATCAAGTACCGAATACCCTCCTTCCAGCCTGAGGTCATTGATGTATCGAAAGTTCCTGCTTCCCGCCCTCACCGCCACCCTTATCTGCCTGGGCCAAGCAAGCCAGCTTAGCGCCCAAGACCTGCGGCAGCAGGTCGATGGCCTGCTCGGCCTGGCGGAGCAAGGCAAACTGGCGGATGTCTGGACCATCAGCATCCGGCTGAGCGAGCTGGATGAGTCGGAGGATGCATTGGCCCAGGCCATCATCCAGTCCTGCGAGGGCAAGGGCGGCCAGGCTCGCCTGGCCGCAGCCAATGCCTTGATGGATCTGGCCGAAGGCGATGAATTCAGCAAGGGGCTATTGTCCGTGCTGACCCCTGCCGCCAAAGACCCGGATCCCAAGATCGCTGTCGCCGCCATCTCCCTGATAGGACGGGAACGATTCTTCAACAACCGTAGCCAACCACAACTGCGTGAATTGCTGGTGGAAAAGGTCGGCTCAGACCTGGCTCCGCCACTGCATCGCATTGCCGCGGCCAAGGCTCTCTGGGGCATGGGCAGCAATGACGAACGCTTTCAAGCCAAAGAACTGCTGCAGCAGTTCCTGCGCTCCAGCGATCGCCAGCTACAAGTGCAAGGCGCTCTTGCCCTGGCACAAATCAATGTGGGATCTACCAACCCGGCATTCAAGCTCCTGCGCCAGATAGCACAAGAACCCACAATGGAAGGGCAACTGGCACAGTCCTACCTGCGCATCGAAGATCAGAGGCGAACCTTTGACCGCAAGATGCAACAACAGCTGAACATGCAAAGCAGTGGTGACACAGACAATAAGGATGGCCTGAACACCATCCGGGAAATTCAACGGCGAATTCGCAGCGGTCACGTGCGGGGCGACAAGGTCGCGGAAGATCATCTGCTGCAACACGCCGCCAAAGGCATGCTGACTTCCATGGACCCCCACTCAGCATTCTTCACCTCCGAGGAATTCCAGAAGTTCTACTTCGACCTCAACCCGGAATACGGCGGCATCGGCGCCTTCGTGAATTTCGACACCGACAACATGTTTTCCATTGTGCGGCCCATCTACTCCGGACCGGCGTACAAGGCCGACCTGCGCTCCGCCGACAAGATCGTTGAAGTGGACGGCTGGGAAACCAGTGGTCACACCACCGACGAAATCATCCGCCGCATGAAGGGTAAACCAGGCAGCGAAGTGAAGCTGAAAATCATGCGCGTGGGCTGGTTGGAACCACAAGAATTCACCATCGTCCGGCAGCGGATCCAAGTTCCCAGTGTCAATTACGAGATCCTGCCCGGCGATGTGGCCTACATTGAGATCGTCACCTTTGGCGGCAGCACGGTCACGGAACTGCGCAAGACCCTAAGCCAGGTGATAGCCAAGGGCGCCAAGGGCCTGGTCCTGGATCTGCGCAACAACACGGGAGGCTACCTGACGGCTGCCAAGAAAGTGGTGGAGCAATTCATCGCTGGCAAGCAACTGGTGGTCTACACCAAGGGCCGCAGCTCCCCGCGCCAGGACTTTCTCACTTCGGGTAAACCACTTTGCCCCGAGCTGCCCATGGCCGTCCTGATCAACGGCTATTCTGCATCCGCATCAGAGATCACCGCTGGCGCACTGCAAGACCATCAGCGAGCCACCATCGTTGGCAAGCGCTCCTACGGCAAGGGCAGCGTACAAAGCCTGCTACCCCTGCGCAGCAATCGACCCGAATCCTTTGAGGACGGCAACGGCGATGGCATGCGCAATGAGTGGGAAGATTACGAAGATCGCAACGGCAATGGCGAATACGACATTGGCCCGCGCATGAAACTCACCATCGCTCATTACTACCTGCCCAGCGGCCGCTGTGTGCACAAACAACTGGATGATGACGGCATCATCATTGATCCGGATTGGGGTGTGCGACCAGACAGCGAATTGGAACTGCGGGAGAATCTGGCCAAGGATCTGTGGAAGAACGCAGAGCTTTCGGAAATCGTCAAGAAGAGCTCGTTCCGCGAATATGTGAAGAAACACATCGATGCCAACAAGGAACTCTTTGTCGAGCTGGCGGAGGGCGATAAGGGCGACTACAGCCGCTATCCAGAGTTTGATTCATTCTACGAGGGCCTGGGCACCAAGCTGCCCAAGGAAGACATTCGCCGCTGGCTCCGTTATGCGCTACGGGATGCAGTGGCTGATCTGCGCGGCAAGGCCTTCCCCGGCTCACGGGCCTGGGGCGACTTCCAGGAAGATGCGCAACTGCAAGAGGCGGTGCGCGCCACCCTGGAGAAGAACGGTCAGGACATTCGCGAATTTGCCGCCTACAAGGGTGTGCTGCGCATCAGGTTCGACGAGGCCCAACCAAAGAAATCCGCCAAGTCCGACGACAGCGTGCCGCAACCGCGCTAGTGAATCAGTCCTAAGACTTGGCCGCCAGATCCTCCACAGCGGGAAACACGTAACGCTGTAGGAGGATCTTCAGGATCAGGGTCAGGGGGATGGCGACCATGGCACCGAACATGCCCAGGGCCGCCGACCAGAACACCACACTGAACAGGATGGCCAGAGTGCCCAGCTCTGCGCCCTTGCTCATGATCCAGGGCATCAGCACCACACCCTCCAGGATCTCCGCCACTACAAAGACGATGCCCACATAGGCCAGGGACCAGGGGCTGCCTTGCTGAGCCAAGGTGAAGGCCGCCGCCAACACATAGCCGATCACCGGGCCGACAAAGGGCAGGATGGAGAGGAATCCCGCCGCCAATCCCAAGGGCAGAGCCATGGGCGTGCCGCAGATGAACAGGCCAATGGCAGTCAGACCACCCTTGACCAGGGCAAGCAACAGACGCCCGCGCAGGAATGCCGCCAGACCCAGGTGGCATTGCTCCAGCACCAACATGGTACGGTCCCGGTCATAGGCCGGCAGGTGCGCCTTGATCCACTCCCAGATCCGCGGCAGATCCAGCATCAGGCAATACATGTAGATGGGCATGAGCAGCAGCACGCTCAGCAAACCGAAGCCGGACAGGGCTTTGGTGACCAGATTCTGCAGCACCTCAAAGACACCTTTCAGGTGGGTTTTCCAGGCATCAGAACCAAGGTAGGTTTGAACTTGCTGCTCAAGCCCCTCTTTGTTCCCCTCGGCTGCCAGGTATTCCTGCAGCAAGCTTTGCACTCGCTCCACGCCACTGGTCAGCAGGCCCCCTTCACGGGTGATTTCGGTCCAAAAGGCAACACCCTGCACGCCAATCCACAGCAGCAACACCAAGCCCAAGAGGAAGCTCAGGCCAAAGAGCAGGTTCACCGCCGCCGGGCGACGAAGCCCCCTCTTCTGCAACCACAGCACGATAGGCTCCAGCATGTAGGCCAGGGCCAGGGCCAACAGCAGCGGACCAAAGACGGCGCTGTAGAAATAGAACAGCAGCAGGCTCAGCAGCAGGCTGAGCAAAACCACCAACAGGGACCAGGGGCGCTTAGGCGTCGCCAAGCGCTAGGAGTCTGCCCCACGGGATGAGGAGGAATCCGGCCTCCGATCGCCCTCGAAATCGGGAAAAAGGTTAAGCCCCTGGCCCATCCTTGTACGTATTGAAGGCATGGCGCGATTCAAAAAGGGTCAAGATCTAAACCAGCAGTACCTCCTACCTCCGTCCATCCGTGACTGGCTGCCACAAGATCATCTTGCGTGGCACATTCACGACGCGGTCGGTTCGTTGGACACGGATGGCCTCCTCGACCGCTACCGCATCTGCGGGAGTGGTGAATTGCCTTACGATCCACGGATGATGTTGAGGGTCTTGATCTACTCGTATTGCACAGGGGTCTTCTCCTCCCGCAAGATCTCCAAGCACCTCGAAGAAAGCGTGCCTTTCCGGGTGTTGGCAGCTAATCAAATGCCGGACCACCGCACAATCTGTCGTTTTCGGGCGGAGCATGTCGATTTGTTCGAGAGCTTCTTTGTCCAGATCGTACAGCTCGCTTCTGAGGCTGGCTTGGTCAAGCTCGGCACCGTGGCAGTGGATGGCAGCAAAGTGAAGGCGAACGCCAGCAAGCGAAAGGCAATGAGCTACTCGCGAATGAAGTCCGAAGAGAAACGACTGCGTGCCGAGATCCGCAGGATCACCGAGATGGCTAAGGGAATCGACAAGGAAGAGGACGATCTCTTCGGTCCTGACTTTCGGGGTGACGAGCTCCCTGAGGAACTTTCAAACCGGGAAAGCCGCCTGAAGGCTATCCAGGAGGCAAAGAAGCGATTGGAGAGACGCAAGGCCGAGGAGGACAAGCAAAAGGACGAGAAGAAGGCCAGCAAGGCCAAGGAAGAAGGTCGCGAGCTTCGGATGACTCCCCACCGGAAACATCCCAAGGGCAAGCCACGGCCAAAGGATCAGGAGAACTTCACGGACCCCGATAGTCGGATCATGAAAGCCTCGAATGGATTCGAGCAATGCTACAACGCTCAGATTGCTGTCGACAATACTGAGCAGCTGATCATCGCCAATGGAGTAACAAACAACGCTGCTGATAATGACCAGCTTCTTCCAATGGCCGAGAAAGCGATGGAGAACTCAGGCAAGCCGATAGAGCGCCTGCTTGCGGACGCAGGCTATCGCAGCGAGGAAAACTTCAAGCATCTCGAAAACGCCCAGATTGACGGTTTGGTTTCAGTTGGCAAGGAAGGAAAGAAACGACCGAAGACCAGTCCAGATCTCCAAGCTACTGCGCGAATGAAACGGAAGCTGGGAACCAACCGTGGGCGGGGCTGGTACCGAAAACGCAAACACATCGTTGAGCCGGTCTTTGGCTGGATCAAAAACGTGAGCGGCTTTCGGTCCTTCAGCATGCGAGGCATAGCAAAGGTGAGTGGTGAGTGGGACCTAATCTGTCTTGCAACCAACTTGAGAAGGCTGCACGGAAAGCTGGCGCTATGAAGGCCGAGGGAATTGGGCCATTACAGGCCAAGAAGCACTGATCTGCTCCCAAAAATCGTCAACGTGGCCCCAGGCCCAAAATCCATGCAGAATCCGTCGATCTGGATTTTCACAGCCCCACTAATGATTTTATCCAGCGGCCACCGAGGTGACGCTAAGTTGACTTTCCGTGGGGCAGACTCCTAGCTCTCCCCGCCACTAGACCGAGGTGTCGGCCTGACTGATAGCTGCCAGACGTTCGCGGTATTCCACTTCGAAGACCTTTTGGAAGTCGTAGCCGTCGACAAAATCCAGGCGGGAATCCTCCGGGCGGCGGCTAAGCAGTCCGGATTCGATGAGGTTGAATACCACCTCGCCCACGTCTTCCGTGCAATGGATGCCCCAGCGCTCCAGACAGAGGGCGGCCAGGGGACCGAATTGGTCGGCGGCCAGCTCCCGGAGTCCCACCAGCAGTTCGCGGCCGCCCACATGGCGGGCCTCACCGGACCCTTGTTGCCGGCGATAGCGCTCGATGGTGTAGTCCAATGCGTCGAGCACAAAGTAGTATGCGTTCCGGGCAAATCGCCTGTCACGCCTGCGGAGCGCGGAAAGCCGCTCCTCGATTCCGTCATAACCTGTCGTGGAACCCATCTTATCGGTGCCTCCAATGTAGCCGGATGCAGTCCTTTTAGGACCTTATCGGCCATCAGCGACCCGCCCTTGATCATCCCCCTCTCTAACACGGATGACCCTGGTTCCATAAACCGTTGCCTAAGGCATCGTTGCCCTACGTCTCGCTGCGTTGAAGCCGTCGCCAATCCTGCAGGGCACCGACCAGAACTTGTTCTGGTGGGATGTGCACCTGTAGGTCGATTTCGGCCTGCAGCAGTGATTCGATAGGACCTGTCCATGGAACAGAAGTGCCTGCAGAGTATGGACCTAAATCCTCGGTAGCAAGGGCACTGCGGCATTCCTGGGCAAGAATCCTCCGCCCCAGGAGCAAGAACAACTGCGCCCGTTGGCGGCTGGGCCATGGCCCGGTCACCCCAGCTAGAGCCTGGCGAGCAGCCCCCACCGGACTCATCTCATTCGCCATAAATCTATGCAGCAAATTGATTAAGGCCTCAGATTCCGGCTCCAACAGAGTCCGAGCAAGACCCAGGGAGCCCTGCGCCAGAGCCACCACCTGGGCGTCGGCAACCTCTTCCATCAGCAAGGCATCGCTCAGGGGACGGAGCCGCAGGTGGGCGACCCGGGAACGCACAGTCTCCAGCATGGCTTCAGGGCGCCGGGTGGGCAGTAGCAGGAAGCTGTCCCGACCCGGCTCCTCCAAGGTCTTCAACATAGCGTTCTGCCCTTGCACATTCAGGCCATCGGCGGGATCCAAGATCACCACCCGCGCCCGACCTTCCATGGGTGAGCGCAGCAGACTCTCCTGCAGTTCCCGCACCAGATCCACGGGGATTTCAGCCTTGTCCTGCGGCACCTGCAACCAATGCAGGTCAGGATGCTGCTGGATCTTGCCACAGGCTGCACAACGGCCACAGGCCTGCAGCGGATCCTCACCATCGCAGAGCAGGGCCTGGGCAAGACATAGGGCGGCAGTGCTCTTGCCGATACCACGTTCCCCGGTAATCAGGGTGGCATGATGCAAGCGGAGCTGTCTTGCCTGGCTCATGGCACGTTGCCAGGCATCGCCCTGACCCAGCAACTTCATGACTCCTCCTCCGAGTTCAGAGTCTCCTGCATCAAGGTGCGCACCGCTCGCTGCAAGACTTCCTGCACCTGCTCGATACTGGCTGCAGCATCCACCTGTTGAACCCGGGGATCCGTCGCCGCAAGTTGCAGGTAGCCCTGACGAACGCGTTGGTGAAAGCTTGGATCCCGAGCTTCGATGCGGTCCTGTGCTCCCCGCGCCTGCTGCCGTTGCCATCGAGTTTCATCATCCACATCCAGGAGGAAGATGGCATGGGGCCAGAGATTTTCATGAACCGCTGCGGTGACATCTTGCAGCATGGGCATGGGTACTGGCTTTGGCGCCGCCACTCCCTGATACACGTAGGTGGACAGGTAGCAGCGCTCCACCACCACGATCTCACCAGCCTGCAGGGCAGGGACCACCTGTGTCCGCAGCATCTCTGCCCGCGCCGCAGAGAACAGCAAGGCTTCGGTGAGAGGACTCAGGTCACCAGTCTGCGGATCCAGAAGGAGATGGCGCAGCGCTTCGCCTGCCGGAGTGGAGCCGGGCTCGCGGAGGTGACATACCTTGCGTCCCAAACCCTGCAACCAAGCCACCAGCTGTTGCGCCTGCACTGACTTCCCCCCGCCGTCACCACCTTCCAACACCAGGTAGAGACTCAAAGAAGTTCCCCGACCTGTCGGCGGATGTCGCCGGATTGGGCCATGCGCTTCTCCAGCGTCTTGATGCAATAACTGATGGAAGCCCGGGAGCGACCACCAAGGTAGCGTCCAACTTCAGCCTGACTCAGTCCCTCTTGCACGCAGATGTGACAGAGTATTTGTCGCGCCAGGCTGAGAGACCGGGTCTGCCCTTTGCCAATGAGATCCGCCTCTTCTACTTGCAGCTTCTCTGCCACTGCGGTGCAAACTCGCTGGAACACCCGGCGCGGATCAATGAGTTGCAAGTAACCGGTGTGCTTGCGGTTTGCCAAGCCATGCTTGTGCATAGCCCAGGCTTGTTGCAGGTCGAGAAAACTGCCCCGCACCTTGCGAGCCACACTCTCCACATCCTGAGCCCGGCCATTGCGGGATGCCGCACCTTCCAAGGCACGCAGGTACTGCAGGCGAGCGCCATGGCCAGGCAATGCCAACTCAGCGACAAAACCACTGCATAGGTGACTCACCAGGCCAGGGTCCATGCCCCAGATCTTCTTCGGGTGGAAGCGCGACCCAAGAAGGGTCGGGGATTTGCAGGACTCCCGCTGCCGCAGCACCTTGAGCAACTCCTTTTGCACCCGGGTATGGTTGGCCAGGCGATGCAGACCATCCAAGATCAACGGACGATCAACGCTGAGCTCTTCTATCAATCCAGCAGTACGCCGTTCGCGAATGGCGACCTTGAACATGTCACAGAGTTTGACCCCGTCGTACATGATGGGTCTTGGCCGACATGCATCGCGCCACCAGCGCAGCAGGAAACTCTTGCCGCAACCTGCCGGCCCATGAAAGAAGAACATGCGAGCCGGTAAGTCTCGCTCTTCCAGCAGAGCCTGCAACACCAAGAACACCGTGCTGTTGGTTTCGTCCACAACGGGCTGCTGCGGACCAAATTCCAACTCATCCGGCAGCAAGGAAGCTGGCTTCGGTGCAATTTGCACAGCTACGCGAGTGCCAATTTCCTTGCTCAGGCAATCCTCAAGTAGAGGTGCGAAGAGCTTCTGCACCCGCTCGCAGGTCAGACGGTTGGGGGCCTCCAAGTAGCAGATGCCCCGCTCCAATGCCAGCGGCCGCAAATCCTGCAACCAAGATGCGAAAGTTGATTCCCCTGCCTGCGAGCGCAGTTGGGGTAGGATCAGTTTCCAGGTATCTTGCAGGAGGGCCAGCATGGAGGACCAAGCAAGTTAGCCATGCCTGACACAAGGGGCAAGACAAGCTGGGCCGCATTTCCTATAGAGCCTCTAGGGCAAAATACGCAGCCGCACAGAATTGCTGGCCATGTAATAGTTGTGCTGGGCGTCGAAGACCAGAAAGGCGTGGTACAAGGACTCCCCTGCCCCAGTAGGGTCAGTGGTGGGCGGCAGCACCAGAGAAGCCTGGGCCAACCCCTGGGCATCCAGCACACCCTTCCAGTTTGCAAAGGTGGGAGCACCCCCACCCAGCATAGTGAGACCGATAATGAATTCGGTGATGGGATCCGGGTTCAGGGGGATGGTGACCCCTGGGGCCATGGTGACGCCGGGACTGCCACCACTCACGTCAAGGTTGGAAAAAAGCCAATAGCTCTTCATGCCGTTCCCTGCACCCGCATCCAGACTCAGGTTCTGGATGCCCCCGGCAGTCAGGGAAATTGCAGGAACGTCGCGCTGCAGTGCGGGCGCCTGCCCCTTGAGCAGGGAGAAGGTATCTTGCACCACACCCAGATGGTTCAAGAAACCGGCATTCAGACGATCACCGTTGATTTCCAAAACCATGGATCCCAATTCCGCCAAGGACACCACCATGGCCGGATGGTTCAGCGGCGGGTTGCCCACCTTGCCCGATGAACCGGCCACCGCATAAACCACCCCTTCATGGGCCGCCTGCCCCAAGGTGGCCTTGGTATAAACACCATCCCCAGCAAAGCGACCGTCGCCTGCATCCAGGACCATGGCCGGGGTCAAAGTACTGGACAGACCGTAGTGACCATCCAGCAGGAAAGAGCGCTCGTAATTGTGGCTATGGCCACTGAGCACCAGGTCCACGCCACCGCCTTCCAACACGGGTAAGATGTTCTGCCGCATGTCCTGCATGGCGCCGGCACTATCCGCTGGATTGTCCGAGTCGTGGGTGCCCTTGGTATAGGGCGGGTGATGCCAAAAGGCGATCACCCAATCAGCAGCGGTGTTGGCCAGGTCAGACTGCAGCCACTGGTACATGGCACCGCCCACCGAGCGGTCACTGTGCATGGAGTCCAGACAGATGAAGTGCACAGCGCCATAGTCAAAGGAGTAATAGGCCTCCGTGCCACTGGCCAGGCCACCGGCTTCCGCCTGGCTGGGCAACTTGAAGACATCGAAGTAAACCCCGGACTCCAAGTTTCCATTGGCACTGACCGCATCATGATTGCCAAAGGTGGACCACACCGGCACCTGCCGCAGCAGGCTTGGATACATGTCAAAGACCGCAGCCTGGTATTCCGTATCCGTGCCAGAATTGTAGGCATTGTCCCCCAACATCAGCCATACATCGGTCTCCACCAGGCCGGCAAAGTTCAGGTAGGCATCCCGCACTGCCCGCGCATTGGCGTTGGCTGTTCCCGAATCCCCAATCACCCAGATGCGCGTGGAAGTGGCGGTACCGATCACCGGCGAGGTGCGGAAATTGTGTTGCAGGTCGGGGCCGGAATATGTCTGGCTGGACGAGCCCACGGAGTAGTAGTAACGGGTGTTGGCTTGCAGGTTTGGCAGAGTGATCTTGTGGTCAAGTTGCTGACTTGCCGAACTCACCTGCAAGTTCAACTGATTGGGATCGGTGCCATAACTGACCAGAGCATCGGTCCAACCATTGGTCCGCCAACAAACCGTCATGCTATTGGCGGTTCCCAATTGCATATAGGGGCCACGCACCAATGCCAAAGGGTCGGTGGAAGCTGTCAGCTCCAGATCGAAACTGATGTCCGGATTGGCAGGGCCATTGCGATGCACCTCCACCGCCAGCACATTGTCACCAGTCACCAACAGGTTCGGGTCCACCACCTGAGAATGAAATTGGCTCTCCAATGCTCCGCCCACCGGCAGCGTGGCCCGGGTCAGGTAGTTGATGTTGCCTGCCGGCATATTGCTGCGCAGGATCTCTGTGCCATTCAAATAGACCACCGCACCATCGTCCCTAAGCAGACGCAAAGTGCTGAAGGTGTAGCTCTGCGGGTTGGTGACTTGGAAGTGATGACGGAAGTAGGTGGTGAAGTACTTGCTGGAGGAATTGGGGCCAAAGCTGACCACCGTGGCCTCGTCACCATCACCGTAGCCCAGCTGCGCCGGCCCTGCTGCCCAGCCAGTTTCCGCGAAGCCACTGGCCTGCCAGGCCGTACCCTGGTCCGAACCGTCATCTAAATAAAGCCACTGGGCCCCGGTGGGCACGAGCACCGTATCCACCAGAAGGGCCGGGGCAGCCCCCAGGCTGAGCAGCATTAGACCCCACAACATGTGCCAGGAAGGGAGCTTGGGGATCAGGCGCCGGGAGCGCGTAGGTTTACGGTGCATAGAAATTTGTGACCGGCTGATGGGCAAGGGAGAATTCTACCACGACCGCTACGCCCGTGACAGCTTGGAAAAACTTCGACTCAGGGGTAAATTCCCTCGTCCGCCGCAGGGCGAAAGGGCACACACCTCGCACTCCGGTCCTGCCTCCGTAGGTTTGAGGGTTTTCCCACCTATCCCTTCTTGTCTTGAGGCTTTCGGCGTCAATAGAAGGACTCACTTAGAAAACCCGCCAGCTCGGTCTAGCTCGGCGTCACCTCGAAACTCACACCTACGAAAGATGCGCATTCCCAAGCTGCTGCAGCTGCCAATCCTCGTCTGCCTATTGGGCGCCAGCCCAAATTCGGTGGACCGAGTTAATAGCACGACAAACGTCAGTGGCGATCCACCCACCGCCAACGCTGGGCCCGATCAATCCATCACCGAAACGACTCTGGTCACTCTGGATGGCACGGGCAGCTCCGATCCGGAAGATACGATTACCTATTCCTGGGCGCAGACTGCCGGCCCCACGGTAACGCTCAGCGATGCCAACATCGCCCAGCCAACCTTCACCGCACTCGATCTGCTGGTGAACACTGATGTCACCTTCGAACTCACCGTATCCGATGGCACCAGCAACGCGGCAGACTCGATTACCGTCACCATCAATGCCGACAACGACGCGCCTACTGCCAACGCCGGGCCGGATCAATCCATTGCCGAGACGACCCTGGTTACCCTGGATGGCACGGCCAGCATCGATCCGGAAGGGGTGACGCTCACCTACAGCTGGGCGCAGACTGCTGGCCCCACGGTGACACTCAGCGACACCAACGTTGCCCAGCCGACCTTCACTGCACTTGATCTGTTGGTGAACACCGACGTCACCTTCCAGTTGACGGCGAGCGACGGCGTCAACAACCCAGTGGACTCGATCACCGTCACCATCAATGCGGATGACGATGCGCCCACCACCGACGCCGGTCCTGACCAGTCCATTGCCGAGACGACCCTGGTTACCCTGGATGGCACGGCCAGCATCGATCCGGAAGGGGTGACGCTCACCTACAGCTGGGCACAGACTGCCGGCCCCGCGGTAACGCTCAGCGACGCCAACGTTGCCCAGCCCACCTTCACCGCACTCGATCTGCTGGTGAACACCGATGTCACATTCCAGCTCACCGCTTCCGACGGCGTCAACAACCCAGTGGACTCGATCACCGTCACCATCAATGCCGACAACGATGCGCCCACCGCCAACGCCGGGCCTGACCAATCCATTACCGAAGCGACCCTGGTCACCCTGGATGGCACGGGCAGCTCCGATCCGGAAGGGGTGCTCTCCTACAGCTGGGCGCAGACCGCCGGTCCCACGGCGACACTCAGCGACGCCAACGTCGCCCAGCCGACCTTCACCGCTCCCAATCTGTTGGTGAACACCGACGTCACCTTCGAGCTCACCGCTTCGGACGGCATCAACAACCCAGCGGACTCGGTCACCATCACCATCAACGCCGACAACGACACGCCCACCGCCAACGCCGGACCTGACCAGTCCGTCCTCAAGAACACCCTGGTCACCTTGTATGCCGCTGGTTCCACCGACCCGGAAGACCAACCGTTGACTTTTTTCTGGGCACAGACTGCAGGACCGACAGTCACCCTGAGTGATGCGAGTGCATCCCAACCGACTTTTACCGCTCCCGATCTGCTTACTGCCACCGACCTGACCTTTCAGTTGACCGCGGACGACGGCACCAGCAACTCGGTGGACTCGGTCACCGTCACCATTTTGACGGAACTCGTCCTGATCAGCAAAGGGGCAGAGTGGCGTTACCTGGATAACGGTTCTGATCAGGGCACGGCCTGGCAAGCATCTGCCTTCGTGGATACTGGCTGGAGTCTTGGCAATGCCAAGTTGGGTTACGGCGAAGGTGACGAGGCCACGGTGGTCAGTTTTGGTCCCGACCCCCAAGACCGCTATATCACCACTTATCTCCGCAACACCTTCCAGGTGACCAACCCGGCCAACCTGAACTTCTCAAACCTGGGCCTGCTCAGGGATGATGGAGCGGTTGTCTACCTGAATGGCACGGAGATCCTGCGCAGCAACATGCCCGGTGGAAACATCAACTACGAGACACGGGCTTTGAACACGGTGCTTGGGCAGGACGAAAACACCTACTTCCAGTTTGGCATCAACCCCGCCCTGGTGATGACTGGCACCAATGTCCTGGCAGTGGAACTGCACCAATCTACCTCGGGCAGCTCAGACCTGGCTTTTGACCTGGAGTTCATAGCCAGCAAAGATCAGATCACTGTCACCCGCGGCCCCTACCTGCAAATGCCCACCACCACCAGCATGAATGTGTGCTGGCGGACCAATGGATTCACCGACAGTCGCGTAGCCTATGGCTTGAGTCCTGGGGCATTGACCATGGAAGTCACGGATTCTCAGCCCAGCGCTAAGCACGACATCCACATCCCCAACCTGCTAGCGGATACCACCTACTACTATTCGGTGGGCTCCATTGCCCAAGTCCTGCTGGGCGGCGACAGCCTGCACAAGTTCCACACAAATCCGACGGTTGGCTCAACCACAGCCACCCGGATCTGGGTACTGGGCGACCCAGGCACCGGCGACAGCAGTGCCGCAGCAGTGCGGGATGCCTACCTGGCCCATCCAGGCGCAGACCAGACCGACCTCATCCTGATGCTGGGGGACGACGCCTATCCCAATGGCACCGATATCGAATTCCAGGTGGCCCTCTTCGACATGTACCCCAGCCTGCTGCGGCAGGTGCCCTCGTACTCCGCTTTTGGCAACCATGATGCCAAGAGTGCGGACGCCGAGGACGAATCAGGGGTCTACTTCGATATCTTCAAATTCCCGCGCAATGCAGAATCCGGCGGTGTTGCCAGCGGCACCGAGGCCTACTACTCCTTTGACTACGCCAACATGCACTGCGTTGTCTTGGACTCTACCGAGAGCGACCGCGAGATCATCGACAGCATGTATGTGTGGCTGCAGGCGGATCTCCTGGCCAATACTTCTACTTGGACCATGGCCATCTGGCACCACCCTCCCTACACCCTGGCAGTGGAAGACTCGGACGATCCCGAGGAAGACCATATGATCGACATGCGGGAGAACTTCCTGCCACTGTTGGAGAGCAACGGAGTGGACCTGGTGATGACCGGCCACAGCCATGCCTACGAGCGCTCTTTCCTCATCGATGGGCACTATGGTTTTTCCACCACTCTGGTGCCATCCATGCAATTGGACCTGGGTGACGGGATCGACGGCGGCGACGGCGTTTACTTGAAACCCAGTGTCGGGCCAATGGGCAATGAGGGCACTGTCTATGTGGTGGCGGGCAGCTCCGGCAAGGTAACCGGTAGCATCAACGCTTTGCACCCAATCAACCATACCGCCCACGCTGAGCTGGGCTCCCTGGTCATTGATATTGCGGACAATCGCATGGATGTATGCTTCCTCAGTGATGCCGGTCAGGTGCTGGATGAGTTTTCGCTCATGAAGAACTTCGAGCCGGCCCTGAAACGGGACGTGCATGCCATTTCGGTGGCTGCTGGTGGCACGCAAAACCTGACTTTGAATGCCGGTGTCGGCAATGCCCTGAGGAACTACTGGCTGTTCACCAACTTTGCTGCCAGTGGCAACAGCCCGGGCGTGAACATGGCCCCAGGGGTCAACATCCCCCTGAATCCGGATGTTCTCACCGACTTCGTCATCGGTATCACCCAATTGGGCGGTGGCGCCCCCACCATTGTAAACTGGAAAGGCACCCTGGACGCCAGCGGTATTGGCTCAGCCGCGCTGTCTGCCCCCGGCCCAATCCCTGTGCCTGCAGGCATATCCATCTTCAACGCCTATCTGGTTTACGACAACCTGGATAAATACTACCTTGGTAGCAATCCGGTTCGCTTGCGCTTCGTGCCGTAGATATGGCTGGCAACATATAAGTAGCCTGGGGCACAGACAGTCAATCAATATCGAACTAACGAACGATGCACATTCCCCAACTGCTGCAACTACCAGTCATCACCCTGCTATTGGGCGCCAGCCCAATGCATCCACCGGTAACGCCTCCCCCCTCCGCGTTGGTGGAAACAGTGCTGGTCGCCAAGGGCTCACAGTGGCGCTACCTGGATGACGGCACGGACCAGGGCACGGCCTGGAAGGCCAGTGCATTCGTGGGAACTGGCTGGAGCACGGGTAATGCCAAGCTGGGTTACGGCGAAGGCGATGAGGCCACGGTGATCAACTTCGGCCCCAACTCCAACGACCGCTACATCACCACCTACTTTCGCCAACACTTCCAGGTCACCAACCCAGGCAATCTACAATTTTCCACCCTCAGGGTGCTCAGGGATGACGGTGTCATCATCTATCTGAATGGCACGGAGATCCTGCGCAACAACATGCCTGGCGGCATCACCAACTACCAGACCCGTGCTTTGAACACCGTGTTGGGACCGGATGAAAACACCTACTTTGAATTCGGCGTCGATCCCTCATTGCTGGTGAGCGGCGACAATGTGATTGCGGTGGAGCTGCACCAATCCACGGCGGGCAGCACGGACCTTGCATTTGACCTGGAATACATTGCCAGCGACGATCAGGTAGCCGCAACCCGCGGTCCCTACCTGCAGATGCCCAACACCACCAGCATGGTGCTGCGCTGGCGAACCAACGGCATCACCGACAGCCGGGTGGCCTATGGCCTGAGCCCTGCTGCGCTGAACCTGGATGTCACCGATACACAGCAAAAAATCAATCACAGCATCCAGCTGACTGGTCTGCTGCCGGATACCACCTACTACTATTCCGTTGGATCCATCAACCAGGTCTTGGCCGGCGGTGACAGCAATCACAAGTTCCACACCAACCCCACGGTGGGCACCACCCCAGCCACCAGGATCTGGGTTCTGGGCGACCCCGGCACCGGTGACAACAACTCCGCTGCGGTGCGGGATGCCTACCTGGCTCATCCCGGCTCGGACCAGACCGACCTCATCCTGATGCTGGGCGACGATGCCTATCCCAATGGCACGGACAGCGAATTCCAGGTGGCACTGTTCGACACCTATCCCAGCCTGCTGCGTCAGGTACCTGCCTATTCCACCTTCGGCAACCATGATGCCACCAGTGCAGATGCCGCTGATGAATCAGGAGCCTACTTCGACATCTTTGACTTTCCTCGCAACGCAGAAACCGGCGGCGCAGCCAGCAGCACCGAAGCCTACTACTCCTTCGACTATGCCAACATCCATTGCATCGTCCTGGACTCCACGGAAAGTGATCGAGGCATCACGGGCGACATGTACACCTGGCTACAGTCAGATCTCGCCATCAACACGGCAGCCTGGACCATGGCCATCTGGCACCATCCCCCGTACACCAAAGCGGTGGAAGACTCGGATGATCCTTTGGAAGACCATCTCATCGAAATGCGGGAGAACTTCTTGCCGCTGCTGGAGAGCAATGGGGTGGATCTGGTCATGACCGGCCACAGCCATGCCTATGAGCGATCCTACCTCATCGATGGTCACTATAGCTTCTCCAACAGCTTGATCCCATCCATGCTGTTGGATCTGGGTGACGGAGTCGAAGGTGGCGACGGAGTTTATCTGAAGCCCAGCTTGGGCCCGGCAGCCAATGAAGGCGCGGTCTATGTGGTGGCCGGCAGCTCGGGCAAGGTGGCTGGCAACGTCAATGCCTTGCATCCCATCAACCACTGCGCCAACGCCTCGCTAGGCTCGCTGGTTATCGACATCCTGGACAACCGCATGGATGTGTGCTTCTTGACCGACAATGGCATTGTGCTGGATGAGTTTTCCATCATGAAGAACTTCGAGCCGGCCCTGAAGCGGGATATCCATGGGGTATCTGTGGCCACCGGCGGCACCCAGACCCTGTACTACAACGCGGGCGTGACAAATGCCCTGCGCAAGTATGTCACCGCCGGTTCCTTCTCCACTTCACCTGGCTTCTTCATGGGCACAATCCATTTGCCACTGAACCCAGATCCCTGGTTTGATCTCACCCGGCAAATCCAGAACTCCCCGACCCTGGTGAACTCCATGGGCATCCTGGACGCCAATGGTAAGGCGCAAGGCGCCATCGTCGCTCCCGCCATCACCAACCCCTTGGCAGTGGGCCTGTCCATCTACCACGCCTACCTGGTCTACGACGATTTGGGCAACTACTACCTGGGTAGTAACCCGGTGCGGTTGCGCTTCTTGCCGTAGGCTATAGCCGCAAACCTCAGTGGCTGAGGACGACGCCGCGCATCTCGTGATTCAGCTTGTGCTGCCGGAGCTGGAGTTCTTTGAGCAAAAACGGATCCATGGCCGGCGGCTTGCAAGGAGCGGGATTGCGTGCAGCGGACCTGGAATCGCTGTCCACAAAGGCATCCAGGATCACATTCTTCTTCAGCTTTTTCCGGTGCTCCAGGAAACTGTCGAACAGATAGACCTTGGACAGCTTGTCAATCTCGATCAGCCTGGAAGAACCGGCAATCACCGCCTTGTTCAAGAAGACCGTCCCACCTTGGCCATAGCGCCAATTCTTCTGGTTGGCGCCAAGAGCTAGTGGTGTGATGCGCTCTGTTGGGGCATTTTCAGTGCAGCGCGTGCGCGACCGACTTTTTCGAGGATCTCGTCGGCGGCCTTGGTCCAAACAATCGGCTTCGGATCGTCGTTGTGGTTATCGATGTAGTCCATGATTGCTTTCTTGAGTTGAGGGACGCTGCGAAACGCGTCGCGCTTCAGGCGTTTTTGATCAAGATTGCGGAAAAACCCCTCCACGATATTGAGCCACGAGCTGCTTGTCGGGATGAAGTGCATGTGGAATCGCGGATGGCGCTTCAGCCACCGCTTAACCTTCTCATGCTTGTGTGTGGCGTAGTTGTCGGCGATGACGTGCAGATCGAGTTCAGCTGGAGTTTGCTCGTCGATCATTCTCAGGAACTTGATCCACTCCTGATGTCGATGTCGCTTCATGCAGGTTGCGATCACTTCGCCGTGACCCAACTCGATCGCGGCGAACAAGGTGGTTGTTCCGTTCCTCTTGTAGTCATGAGTCATCGTGCCGCATCGGCCCTTGACCAGTGGAAGGCTCTTCTGGGTCCGATCGAGAGCCTGAATTGACGTCTTTTCGTCCGCGCTAAAGACGAGTGCATTCTCGGGTGGATTCAGGTAGAGACCTACCACATCGCGCAGCTTCTCTTCGAACCGAGAATCGTTGCTGACCTTGAACGTCTTCACCAAGTGAGGTTTCAGACCGTTGGCCTTCCATGTGCGGTGGACCATCGACTGCGTGATTCCCATCTCCTCTGCAAGGAGTCGCGTGCTCCAGTGTGTCGCGTTCGCGGGGATCTCTTGCGTAGTCATGCGGATGATCTCACTCTCAACTTCCTCGTTCGCACGGGGACGACCTCCCCGAGGAAGGTCCTTCTCTATACCAGTGAGGCGATGCTCGCTGAAGCGGTTTCGCCAACGCCCCACAGTGTGTCGCTTGACCCTCATCTCCTCAGCTATATCCGCATTCGAGTAGCCATCAGCGGCAAGAAGGATCATTCGGGCTCGCTGAGCTTGCCTCACCGAAATTCTCCGACTGCGTGACCAATTCGTCAGGGTGCTTCGCTCGCTCTTGGTAAGTTGAATCTCTACTGCAACGCGCATCGTCTTGCCTCCAACGATACCTACGCACCGCAAGCGTAGGGAGGCTTAATATAAAGGCCTACTATTTCTGCGTCATACCACTAGTTCATTTTCTTCCAACTGCACATGGCAGAGCAGAGCTGTTGAAGCATCCTTAGCTAGCAGGCCAATGGCATTTTTGCGAAACACGGAGTTCAGCACCAGGCATTGGCTGTTCTCCCCCACGGAAATGCCCTTGTCGCCACTTCCCATTAGCTGGCTGCCGGTGACCACCACCTGACTGGTCATCAGGTCGAGGGCATCATTACCACTGCCCGTGAACGTACAGCGATCGATCCTGGCTTTGCAGAGATCCAGGTCCAGGGCATCGAACTTGGAGCCATAGAAATGACAGTCCTGGAAGATGACATCGGAATAAACCGCGTGCACCATGTCATCCACCACATGGTTATCACGAAAAGTGCAATTCACCAACTGCACTTTGCCCGCGTCATGCAGGGACAGCATGGAGGAATATTCAAACAGACCATGGGGATCCTTATAGCCGCTGCCACCACTGAACAAACAGTGCTTGAAGCGGGAGCCGGAACAAGCCAGGCCTTTCAAGGCAATGGTTCCCCATGCACCCTCTGCTCCATCGGCCAACACAAAGTGAATGGGATGTTCTTCGGTGCCTTCTGCAATCAGCCGCTTGTAGATGAGGATAGAAGCGCCTGGCTGCAGCTGCACGGTGGTGCCGGGTAGGATGACGACTTCGTTCTCGATTTCGACAATGCCTTCAGTGGGGACATCTCCCCCTAGAAGTACGGGCGGCCTCACTGGACATTCAGGCAATATCTTTCGTTGATCAGCAAATTCTGTAATACCGATTTCATCGACTCTCTTTGCTGGCTCAAGCATTCCTCTTCCTTGCCCGGCCTTGATTTGTAATAAGGAATTATCAGGGGAAACTCCTTCCAGAATGACCCCATACACTGCAGGGGAATCTACAATCAGATTTCTCGCAAGACGAGGCCCCGGCTTCAATGTCACCACCTGCGGCTCCAAGAGGGGTAGAAGATGGCTATGAATCTCAACTCTGGACCCAACAACTGAAGTAGCTTCAGCTACATCCACTTTGATGATTTTACCATCTTGCTTGTAGCCGATAGCAACAAGGACCTTGCCGCTAATCGGTCTCGAGAATTGCAGGACGAGTCGATCAATCCCTTTTCTACCCTCGATAGAAATCAGTGCCCCCTGCGAAGATTTGAAAACTTGATATAAGACGATCGATCGCTTCGAGACGAATTCTTGTTGAAGACTCTGAAATTGGGTTTTACGGCTCCTCGCAATAAGTCCAGACGCTCTCGAGCCTCTTGAGCATTCACTTTTCGCTCAAAAGCAACCATGTAGGGATCTCGGTCAACTTCTGACTTCAAAATAGAGATAGTCTTGTCTACCTCTTCCAAGAACACCTGACCTATCTTTTGGCTAAAAAGTTCGTCAACAACTTTCTGCTTGGCTCGATGAAAGTCGTAACTGCCATACAAAGCCAAATGGAGCTGACTGGTAATCACGTCTGGACGGAATTTTTTTCGGACTCGGGGTTTAGGTCCAAGGTACCAACCCATGGGATCCCACATCAGAGGAAACCAACGGGTGCGCCAGGGATCGTAGTACAAACGCCAATTGTGAATATCATCCATATGCACTGAATTGACTACGCTCTCTAATACATTGAACCGAGCGAAGGCATCCATATCCAGGACTGGGGACAAGTCCACTTCTGCGTCACCATCCACTGCACTACGAATAGTTCGAATCAGCACTTTCAATGGATTGTATGAGTCAGCAGCGAAGTGATTATTCACTGCTACCTTGCTCCATACCGAAGGATGGTGAAACAGGTGACTCTCAATTCCTAGTGGTATGACGCAGAATTAGTAGGCCTTTATATTAAGCCTCCCTACGCTTGCGGTGCGTAGGTATCGTTGGAGGCAAGACGATGCGCGTTGCAGTAGAGATTCAACTTACCAAGAGCGAGCGAAGCACCCTGACGAATTGGTCACGCAGTCGGAGAATTTCGGTGAGGCAAGCTCAGCGAGCCCGAATGATCCTTCTTGCCGCTGATGGCTACTCGAATGCGGATATAGCTGAGGAGATGAGGGTCAAGCGACACACTGTGGGGCGTTGGCGAAACCGCTTCAGCGAGCATCGCCTCACTGGTATAGAGAAGGACCTTCCTCGGGGAGGTCGTCCCCGTGCGAACGAGGAAGTTGAGAGTGAGATCATCCGCATGACTACGCAAGAGATCCCCGCGAACGCGACACACTGGAGCACGCGACTCCTTGCAGAGGAGATGGGAATCACGCAGTCGATGGTCCACCGCACATGGAAGGCCAACGGTCTGAAACCTCACTTGGTGAAGACGTTCAAGGTCAGCAACGATTCTCGGTTCGAAGAGAAGCTGCGCGATGTGGTAGGTCTCTACCTGAATCCACCCGAGAATGCACTCGTCTTTAGCGCGGACGAAAAGACGTCAATTCAGGCTCTCGATCGGACCCAGAAGAGCCTTCCACTGGTCAAGGGCCGATGCGGCACGATGACTCATGACTACAAGAGGAACGGAACAACCACCTTGTTCGCCGCGATCGAGTTGGGTCACGGCGAAGTGATCGCAACCTGCATGAAGCGACATCGACATCAGGAGTGGATCAAGTTCCTGAGAATGATCGACGAGCAAACTCCAGCTGAACTCGATCTGCACGTCATCGCCGACAACTACGCCACACACAAGCATGAGAAGGTTAAGCGGTGGCTGAAGCGCCATCCGCGATTCCACATGCACTTCATCCCGACAAGCAGCTCGTGGCTCAATATCGTGGAGGGGTTTTTCCGCAATCTTGATCAAAAACGCCTGAAGCGCGACGCGTTTCGCAGCGTCCCTCAACTCAAGAAAGCAATCATGGACTACATCGATAACCACAACGACGATCCGAAGCCGATTGTTTGGACCAAGGCCGCCGACGAGATCCTCGAAAAAGTCGGTCGCGCACGCGCTGCACTGAAAATGCCCCAACAGAGCGCATCACACCACTAGTTGGGTTTTTCGCATGCTGCCTCTTGCGCATCACGGCCTCTTTGCTGCAGGTGCGAACAAGGCGGTGGCTTTTGGTCTGGTGTTGCCGCTCTTACCCATAGTTCTAGCTGTTCCGCTTGTTCTTGGTGGGGTTGAACTGTTGCCAGATCTGTTGCTGGTGGGGGAGCTGACTCTGCTGTTGCTATTGCTGTGGCCATATCTGCTTCAGCGCAACATGCCCTTTACGGAGCGTTTCAACCCCCGCGAGTCGGGTAGTCAAATCAGCGTCATGATGCTGAGAGGGATGTTGATCGGCTTTGGGGTAATCGTGCAAGTGGTGTTGGGGATGTTCCCCATTTTGCTCATTGCCGTAGTGGCCGCTCTGGTCCCAGTGATCTTCTTGTTGAACGCGAATTTGCGCCGCATGCGAATTCTGGAGCCTGGGCGTTGAGGCCTTGTGCTGAGAGCTATGGCAGCCTTCAATGGTGTTCGTGAGTCCTGCAATGGTGAAGAAGTCTAAAGTTCATCTTGCCATCACCGTGTTGGCTGTTGCCTTGGTCGGTTTGGGCCTTGCTCTGTTGTTATTGCCGCAGAATCAAAAGGCGACAGCGATGCCGCCTGAGGCCCCGGGAGCTGGAGGGGACGATTCTTCGCTGCAAGTGAATGTAGAGAAGGAGGGGGGTGCCGCAGTTGTGCAAAGTTCTGAGAGGAGATCCGCAGGGGATACAGCTCCTGGTTCTACAAAGACCCTTATGCCGGCGGCGAATCCTCGGCAAAGTAAGACGATAACCGGCAAGTTGGTGAACTACGCTGGGACTCCAGTGCAGGGTGCAAGCATGGGATTTTTGATTGGCGACTGGGGCTTTTCTGGCGCCAAAACCCGTGCCAATGGTGACTTTGTCCTTCGTCGAACCAAGGAGACTCCAGATGGGCCAGCACGAATCACAGCTGCTCACTCTAAATACCCGTCCCTGATCACCAAGCGATTCTACATATGGGGCGAGAGGCATATCCGCCTTCAGCTACCCGCCTTTCCCAGCCTGCATCTACAAGTCGTTGAGGCTGCTACTGGCAAAGCGGTGGAACATTTTGGGGTGCGATTGAGCGGCGGCTCTTGGGAAGATGAGAAAGTCCATATTGAAGGCAGGCATCTGGGGGGCATGTGCGAGATCAAGAACCTGCGTCCTGGCCAATACGCATTGCAGGTGGAGCCAAAGGGGGGCGTCCTGGCCTCATTCTTCACGCCGCTTCTGCATAAAGATGATGGGCAGTTGGTTCCATTGCAGGTCGAGCTGGCAGCAGCGGCCCGTCTGAAAGTCTTGGTGCACTACTCTGATGGATCCCCTGTGCCAGGGACTCGGGTCGATTGTCTGCTTCCTTTGGGTGGGGCGGAAGTCTGGCCTTTCGTTGAACACTACCACGAGCAAGAGGATCGGTTGACTATTGGGACATCTGAAGATGGTAGCCACTTCCTCAAGGGGGTTGCCCAGCTTACATCGGGAACAACGGATGCCAGGGGGTTGGTGGAACTCGCCGCAAAGTCTGCAGAGAACGCCTACCTCAGGATCCGGGGCGAACAGCATGCCCCTAAAATCACAAGCAAGATGCGAATCAAACCAGGGTCAGCAAAGGTCGATGTGCTAGTGGATCGATGGGCCACCTTGAAAGGCATGGTGCAACCGCTCAGTGCTCTGTCGACCTATGAAGCAGTTGGTGAGAAGCAACGGCCGCTGCTTTTGCTTCATCCCATGGAGGTTTCATCTAATAAAAAAGTGAAGCATGTTGGCGAATATCCAGCAATTCAGACAAGCATCCTGATCAAGGAAGATGGCAGTTTCCATTGCGTTACAATTCCTCCCGGTAGCTGGAAGTTGCGACTCTACTTTCCTGATCAGGGCTACATCAAGAATGCTATTGTAGGAGAGGTGCTAACCCGGACTATTCACGAGTGTGCTGTTGATCGCGATTTTTTGGTCCTTGCTGGCCGGCATGGTGAAGAATCAAGGGGATTTGCTTTCGACACTCTGAAGTGAGCGTTGGCAAAGGTCCATGGGCCTGAAATATCGCCGGAATGGCCACCTCCGTACAGTCCCGTGGCGCAGTAGATGCGATGCAGTTGGATTCCATTCGGCGCTACGCCGTCTTTGGTCTACCGCGAGCACTGACAGCACATGCTGCACGCTCCCACAATTCTACCCATGGATAACATTTCGGCAGATGGACCACTACCCGACGCACTGATTCTTGTACGCGAGCTGCGACCTTGATCAACATTTCCCGAAATCGCCCTACCTGGGTGCGGCCTGCATCAGTCCGACGAAGGCGCCAGCGCAGCTCCTGGTAGAGCAGATACGCCGTAGCCGTCATCAATACTCGGAATTGATTGGCGATGTAGCTTGAGCAGCTTGTGCGATCAATGTCGAGATCATGCAGTAGTTCTTTGATGCGGTTCTCGGAATCACCTCGACCACGATAGATCTTGTACACGTTTTCCGGTGTGTGCCGAAGATTGGTGATCACAAATCGAGGATTCGACTTTGCACTTCTTCCTTCATACTGCAGCACCTCAGCTTTGAGGATGACCCTCCGCTCGCGATTCCATGACTTTGCACGGTAAGCAGCCTCTCCAAAGAGTTGGATGGATTCGTTTTGGCGAGCAGAGAGCGTCTGGGCCATGGTCATCCAATCCTTGGCTTTCGCTTTGAGGACGCTGTTGCTGGCCATTGCGACCACATACTCGACTTTTAGATCTTCAAGCGCAGCGATGATCCTTGGGTTTGCAAAGCCGCCATCTAACCGTACACGAATCTTTGCTTTCGGGAATCGGTACCTGAGCTCGGCGACCGTCCGCTGCAACAATGGAATGCATCCTCGGTTTGCCGTTGAGTTCCCTGGTCGAAGCCGAGCGGAGAAGAGAAATTGATCTGGATGACCATCCACTGACAAAAAGCCAAGGAGAGGATGGAAACACCAGGTGTCGTAGTAGCCATTGAAAAAGCTGAATGCTTGCTGACCATGGGTGGGATCGTCAGTGGAATCAAAGTCGATGGTGATGCGCTTTGGTCGCCGATGACGCTTCTTGAGCAGACCAATAGCTTTCTTCTCCAGCCAACGTGTGGCTTGTACAGCCTCTTTTGCCGTGGGCATGTTTTCAAACCGGGATAACGTCGGTTGCGATGCCAGCTGATCTTCGCCAAGTGCATCCATGCCGCTGATCATTTTCAGGATCGGGTCATTTGCCATTTTGGCTGCGTCGTTGCCATCGCTGTAGCCCATGGCGATGGAAAACACACGTTGCCGGAGAATCGTCAAAAAGTCGTGTGTTGTGCGGCCCGGATTGCGTCGATCGCAAAATTGAGCTGCAAGTCCGCTGGTCAGGCCGAGTTGCTGATCGAGCTGGCCAAGCAGGATTGCACCGCCATCGGAGCTTTGTCCTTCTGCGTCAAAGATGGGGACGACGGACTTCTTGGCGATGTCTGGAAGAATAACAGACTGTTGAGTAGGCTTGGCCATGCGGATTGTGGTGTCGTTTGTTCCAAGTAGCGTGTAGTTACCACTTAGTACGAATGATCCACAGTCCGCGGTTTACCTATTCATGAATAGTCCAGGCTAAACCTTCAGCAAGGCGAAGTTCGTTGGCTAGATCTTTCAATCAAGAGACGATGACTCCACCCCTGGTTTATCCTTCTTCGCTCCGTCCTGACAAGCATGACGGCAACAGATCTAGTGGTGTGATGCGCTCTGTTGGGGCATTTTCAGTGCAGCGCGTGCGCGACCGACTTTTTCGAGGATCTCGTCGGCGGCCTTGGTCCAAACAATCGGCTTCGGATCGTCGTTGTGGTTATCGATGTAGTCCATGATTGCTTTCTTGAGTTGAGGGACGCTGCGAAACGCGTCGCGCTTCAGGCGTTTTTGATCAAGATTGCGGAAAAACCCCTCCACGATATTGAGCCACGAGCTGCTTGTCGGGATGAAGTGCATGTGGAATCGCGGATGGCGCTTCAGCCACCGCTTAACCTTCTCATGCTTGCCCCCGGTGTCAGGATAGATGTCGCCTCTGAGGATCGAGGGGACCCGACCAAAGCTTGCTTTGGTTGGGCTCGATCCAACAAGTTCACCCGCAGGGTGAACGCCCCCCATGGGGGGCGAGTTTTCCACAAGTTATCCAGTGGGGCGGTGGAGTGATGATTCTTGGTTTACAGCAATGGTTTCAAAGTGCGCATGGTCCAGCGAATGACCGACACTGGTCCTTCTCGGATAACTGCGCCGGATTTGGCAGCAGAGGTTGGAGTTGCCCAATCGACCCTCTGGCGTTGGGTAAGGGAAGCACGTACCGTTTCCTTGATGAGCGGTACAGGAGGCAAGCCCGAGAAGGGATCGAAAAGTCCACGTCAGTGGACCCCAGAAGAGAAGGTGCAGGTCGTTATGGAGGCCATGAAAGTGGCCGAGGAGGATCTGGGAGAGTTTTTGAGGTCAAAGGGACTGCACTCTGTCGAGCTCGAAAACTGGCGCAAACTAGTCATGGAGGCGGCACAATCCGCTTTCAGCAACCCCAAGAAGGCCAAGCGACATGGTGCTTCGCCGGATGCGAAGAAGATCAAAGCACTGGAAAAGAAGATCCGCCGCAAGGACAAGGCCTTGGCCGAGGCTGCAGCTTTGCTGGTGCTCCAAAAAAAAGTCCAAGAGATCTGGGGGGACGAGGACAGCGACACACCCACGAGCAGCGAGACCTGATTTTAGGATTGGTCACAGAAGCCATCAACAACGGTGCCCGGCTGCACAAGGCGTGTGGGACCCTTGGCGTAGATTCAAGGACACTACAACGCTGGAAGCGGCAGGGCATCGGTGAAGATCGGCGAGCTGGCCCAAAGAGCGTGGTCGGCAACAAGATCAGCTCTGCTGAGCGAAGTATGATCCTGCAAATCCTCAACTCTCCAGAGTATCGCGACCTTTCTCCCAGTCAGATCGTGCCGAGGCTGGCCGATCAAGGAATCTATCTGGCATCTGAATCCACGATGTATCGAATCTTACGCGAGGAAAAGCAGCTCAAGCATCGCGCTGCTGCCAAGCCAGCAACACATCACCATCCCCGCGAACTGGTGGCAACAGCACCCAACCAAGTATGGAGCTGGGACATCAGTTACTTGCCTGGCCCGATCCGCGGGAAGTTTTACTACCTGTACACGATCATCGATGTCTTCAGCCGAGACATCATGGGCGAAGCCATCTATGAGGAAGAATGCCAGGTATTGGCGGCAGCCTTGATCCAATCGGCTTGTGATGCGCAGGGAGTGGATCCTGACAGCTTGGCTCTTCACTCCGATAACGGTGGTCCAATGAAGGGCAGCACTATGCTGGCAAAGCTTGAAGAACTCGGCGTCATGGCTTCATTTAGCCGGCCTGGTGTCTGTGACGACAATCCCTACTCAGAGTCCCTCTTCAAAACAGCCAAATACCGTCCAGAGTATCCTGCCCGACCATTTGAATCGTTGGAGCATGCGAGGACCTGGCTGGTGGCGTTTGTCCAGTGGTATCGGCACGAGCATCGGCATAGCGGCATCAAGTTTGTAACCCCTGCTCAACGCCATGCGGGGGAAGACATTGTCATCCTGGCAAAACGCCGGGAAGTGTATGAAAAAGCCCGTGCACGAAATCCAGAGCGCTGGTCAGGAAACGTGCGGGATTGGTCGCGCATCGAAACTGTCAGGCTCAACCCGAACACCCATCATGCAGCTGCGGAGGCAGCATGATGAATACATTTCAGGCGACAACTACCTTGACACCTACCGCTTGTGTGTGGCGTAGTTGTCGGCGATGACGTGCAGATCGAGTTCAGCTGGAGTTTGCTCGTCGATCATTCTCAGGAACTTGATCCACTCCTGATGTCGATGTCGCTTCATGCAGGTTGCGATCACTTCGCCGTGACCCAACTCGATCGCGGCGAACAAGGTGGTTGTTCCGTTCCTCTTGTAGTCATGAGTCATCGTGCCGCATCGACCCTTGACCAGTGGAAGGCTCTTCTGGGTCCGATCGAGAGCCTGAATTGACGTCTTTTCGTCCGCGCTAAAGACGAGTGCATTCTCGGGTGGATTCAGGTAGAGACCTACCACATCGCGCAGCTTCTCTTCGAACCGAGAATCGTTGCTGACCTTGAACGTCTTCACCAAGTGAGGTTTCAGACCGTTGGCCTTCCATGTGCGGTGGACCATCGACTGCGTGATTCCCATCTCCTCTGCAAGGAGTCGCGTGCTCCAGTGTGTCGCGTTCGCGGGGATCTCTTGCGTAGTCATGCGGATGATCTCACTCTCAACTTCCTCGTTCGCACGGGGACGACCTCCCCGAGGAAGGTCCTTCTCTATACCAGTGAGGCGATGCTCGCTGAAGCGGTTTCGCCAACGCCCCACAGTGTGTCGCTTGACCCTCATCTCCTCAGCTATATCCGCATTCGAGTAGCCATCAGCGGCAAGAAGGATCATTCGGGCTCGCTGAGCTTGCCTCACCGAAATTCTCCGACTGCGTGACCAATTCGTCAGGGTGCTTCGCTCGCTCTTGGTAAGTTGAATCTCTACTGCAACGCGCATCGTCTTGCCTCCAACGATACCTACGCACCGCAAGCGTAGGGAGGCTTAATATAAAGGCCTACTAATTCTGCGTCATACCACTATAGTGCGGGCATGCTGCCCCCTTTCAAATTCATTGCCTGCCTCCTGGCCTGCCTTGCACTTAGCAACGCCCTGGCGGCGCAATTCCCCAACAGCGCCCACAACAGTTCCGGCGGCGAGCTGTTGCCGGAACAGGCAAGCTTCGATGTGCAGCACTACTCGCTCAAGCTGCGCATCAACCCAGGCAGTAAAAGCATCCGAGGTCAGCTCAGCATGCGCGCCAAATGCACTGACTTGGGTGAGAAGATCATCCTGCACCTGGACCAGGCCCTAAAGGTGGACAAGGTCCTGGTCATGGGCAAGCCAGTGAAGTTCAAACACGAAGAGGGCCAGATCCACATTCCCACCTCTGAGGAAGCTGTCGAGATCGTTGCCAAGAAAAACAACTACCTACAGGTCACTGTCCACTACCACGGCCAACCTCGGGTCGCGCGCAAGCCCCCTTGGGACGGTGGCTTTACCTGGTCGAAGGACAGCGCCAACAAGAACTGGATCGCCACCACTTGCCAGGGTGAAGGCGCCGACCTGTGGTGGCCCTGCAAGGACCACCCTTCGGACAAGCCCGAAACCATGGACCTGTTCATCACCGTGCCCAAGACCCTGATCTGCGCCAGCAACGGCACGCTGCAAGCAACCATCGACAACGACAACGGCACCCACACCTTCCACTGGCATATCGCCAATCCCATCAGCAACTATAACGTGGCCCTGAACATCGGGGCCTTTGCGGTCATTGAAGAGGAATACACCTGCGTCAACGGCGACAAGATGCCGGTGTTCTTCTGGGTGCGCCCCCGAAACGAGGCGCGGGCTCGCAAGGCCCTGCCTGAGTTTTTGGATCACATGCGCTTCATGGAGGAGATCTGCGGCCCCTACCCCTTCCGCAATGAGAAGTATGGCATTGTGGAAACGCCGCACCTGGGCATGGAGCACCAGACCATCATCGCCTACGGCAACAACTTCCGTAAACCAAGCTTCAACTACGACTGGTTGCACCATCACGAGATGTCCCATGAGTGGTGGGCCAATCTGGTGACCTGCCGCGACTGGAAGGACTTCTGGATTCACGAAGGCATCGGCACCTACATGCAGGCCCTCTACATCGAAAAGACCCACGGCAAGAAGGGCTACCAGGTAGAGATGCAGAGTAAGCGAAGGGGCATCAGCAACCGCCATCCCCTGGCGCCACTGGAGAACAAAACCACCGCTGAACACTACGGCATTGAGGTCTACAACAAGGGCTCCTGGGTCATGCATAGCCTGCGTTGGCTGCTGCAGGACGAAGTCTTCTTCAAGACCCTGCGGCGCATGGCCTATCCAGACCCTGAAATGGAGAAGATCACCGACGGCAGCCAGGTACGCTTCAGCGACACGGAAGAAATCCGCAGCATCGCCGAGAAGGTCTCCGGTCAGGATCTAGGCTGGTTCTTTGCGGTGTACTTGCGTCAGGCCGGACTGCCCAAGCTGCAAAGCGAAATGCGGGACGGACACCTGCACCTGCAGTGGCAGGTACCCAATGACCTCCCCTTCCCCATGCCGGTGCCGGTACAGGTGGGCGAGAAGATACATCGAGTCGCCATGCCTAAGGGCAAGGGCAGCATCGAACTGAGTGCCGGCCGCGACTATCAGGTGGACCCGGAGCATTGGCTGCTGCGCCGACTGGGTCGCTAGGCATTGCTCGCTAGGATGTTGCTCGCTAAGATGTTGCTCGCCAGGAACCTGCTCGCTAGTTCTTGATCAGGCGCAGGAACTCTGCCCTGGTGCGTTCATCGGTGCGGAACAAGCCGCGCAGGCAAGATGTCACGGTGGAAGAGTTCTGCTTCTGCACGCCGCGCATCATCATGCACAGGTGTGCCGCCTCCACCACCACTGCCACCCCGCGGGGCTGCAGCACCTCATCCAAGGCCTTGGCCACCTGCACTGTCAAGCGTTCCTGCACCTGCAGACGCCGGGCATACACATCCACCATGCGGGCAATCTTGGACAGGCCGACGATCTTTTCCTTGGGGATGTAGGCCACGTGTATCTTGCCAAAGAAGGGCGCCAGGTGATGTTCGCACATGGAGTACAACTCGATGTCCTTCACCACCACCATCTCATCGGTCTCCGGTTCGAACAGGGCATTGCCAATGACCTCCTTGGGGTCCTGGTCATAGCCCTGGCAGTAGAAGCGCATGGCCTTCTCCACCCGCCGTGGGGTATCCAAGAGACCTTCGCGACCGGGCTCGGGATCCAGCTCTGCCAGCATCTGCTGGACGGCGACCTGGAACTGGGAGGTATCTTTACTTGCTGCCATTGCGGTAGGCCTGCGGGAGAATTGCGGGAGAGGGGCCAGTAGAAGGGAAGAAATCCCCTCCGGGCAGGCATCCTTTTAGTGCGGCCTCTGGGGAATCAAAAGTAATATCCCGCCATGCAACGAATCTTGGAAACCGAGTACATGGATACGGCGGAGGATTCCCTGGAGTACGACGCCATGGACCACGGCGACGCCAATGCCAATGTGGTGCGGGACTATCTGGCACTGGGCAGCGATCAGGGACTGCTGCTGGATCTGGGCACCGGCCCGGGAGCCATCCCCCTCCTGCTGGCACAGCTCTGCTCGGACCTGCGGGTGGTGGCGGTGGATGCGGCGCAGGAAATGTTGAAGTTGGCCCGGGCGAAGACCCAGGCAGCCGGGTTGCAGGAACGCATCTACCTGCAGCGAGTGGATGCCAAGCGCCTGCCCTACGCCGACAACAGTTTTGACGGGGTGCTTTCCAACACCATCCTGCATCACATCCCAGAGCCCAAGCTGTTCTTGCAAGAAGCCTGGCGGGTGTGGAAGAAGGATCAGGCCAAAGGCGCCTTGATGATCCGCGACCTGTATCGTCCGGACAGTGAAGAACAGGCCTGGGCCCTGGTGGACCAGCACTGCGCTGCGGGCACCAAGGGCCAGCGGCAGTTGTTGTTCGACAGCCTGCACGCTGCCCTCACCCTGACCGAAGCTCGGCAGATGGTAGAAGAAGCGGGTATGCTGGGAGCCTCGGTGGAGATGACTTCCGACCGTCACTACACCATTGTTTGCAGGCCTGCAGTTAGCAAGCCTGAGTGACCTGGCTCTGGCCAACCCCCTACTCTTCATGCAGGTACTCACGCAAATCCAGAATCAAAGTGTCGTGTGACAAGTCCGGGTGCAAACGCTGCACCCGTTCGCCGTCCCGATCCAAGACGTAGATGCGCCCCACCTCGTCTTTGGCCAGCCCCACCGGGTCGCGCAGCTCAGGCATGAGGCTGGCCTGCGGTGTCAGCACCCGGCCATCCCAGTCCAGATGCTTGAGGCCAGCCCTGTCGCCCTGATCCGCCAGCAACACCGTGCCGTCCTGCAGGAACTGCACCGCCACCGGCCGACTGACTTCGTTTTCATCCTGTGCTGTATTCACCGTCTGCACAAAACGACCATCCACGGTGAAGCGATGCAGCAGACAGTTCAACGTATCCGCCACCAGGATGCCGTTGTCATCAGCGCAGATCCCCCGCGGCGCGCCATAACGCGCTTCCGGATTGCCAAAGGCCGACAACGGCCGGTGACTCCGCCCATCGGTGCTGAAGCGCTGCACACCACGGCGCAGGCGCTGCTCACCGCAGGCCACATAGATCATGTTCTGATGCACCGCCACCGCCCGCGGCCGATTCAACACTCCCGCCCGGTCGCGCTTGGCGCCACTCTCCTGGCTATGGGCGGGGCGACCGAAGGATTCAAGCTCCTTGCCGAAGGGGCTGAAGTGGCGCAACAGGTCATTGGCCGTATCCACCACGAAGATGCCCCAATGCGCATCCATCGCCACGCCTCCCGCATCGGCAAAGGAATCCTCCACGCCGCCGTATTCCCAAAAGGAGACAGGGCGCTTTTCTTCCAAGTCGATGAGGAATAGCCTGCCCCGCGCATCCGAGTAGGATAAGCAGAGGAGATTCCGATGCACTGCGATACCACCGTACATAGCTCAGAGGATAGCCGAAGACCCGGCACTTGCGCAGCATTCCTATGTCTGCTGCTCAGCCTGCTGTCCTGCTCCCAATTGCCGCAGTGGCGGGCCCAGGATTGTCTGGAGCAGCAAGTGCTGGTGACCTACCCAGCCCTGGATCCAGGCCAAAGCGTGCTGGTGCCCAGTTCGCAAGAAGGGCTGACCATCCTGCAACTGCAGAGCGAACCGCCGGGGGCCAGGGAAGACTTCCGCCAGGGCCAGCGCCATCTCCAACCCCTGGCCGGGCAAGGCAAGCTGCGCCTGCGCTGCCGCTATCGCCTCTACCGGCAGCAGGACCGCCAGGGCCGCAACCTGCCCTGGCCCCCCGCCACGGAGCTGTTCCCCGGAGCACTTAGCATTCAGCAAGAAAGCAGTGAATCCTGCCTACAACACTGATTCCCTGTGGGAGATGGCTCGCTAAGCTGCGCAGCATGAAGTTTCCCCTCGCCTTTGTACCTGCTCTACTCCTGCTGCTGGCCTGCGCCACTGGCCCAGCCCCAAAGCCCACGCCCTACACGGAAATTCACGAGTGGGAAGAGGCCATGGAGCACTATATCGAGCCCTTGGTAAATGATGTGCAGCCGGAGGAATTGGCCAAGGAAGCCAACCACGTGAACTACCCCCGCATCCGACAGCAGACCCAGATCGCCCTCTACTTCTTCGATCAGGGCTTGCAGCAAGCCAGCGCCTTCTACGACGAGGACGAGGAATTCCAGCAGAACCTCAAGGAAGCCCGCGCCTGGTTTGGGCAAATGGAAGAAGCAGCGGCGCAAAGCAATGCCGCCGCGTTGTTGCAATTGAACGGGCAGAAAGATCGCTACTGCACCCTCTGCCACGAATAGGCTGGCACCAATAGGCTAGAACGCTGCGCGCATGACCAACCAACCGCAAGTCCTCATCGATCCCTGCACCGGGCGCCCGATCCTCATGTCGCCAGGGCGCCAGGGTCGGCCACGGGACACGGGCGCTGATGCGCACAAGGCCAAGGCCTGCCCCTTCTGCGAAGGTCAGGAGCAGCAGACCACCAAGGAAGTGGCGGCCCTGCGCAAGGATGGAAGTAAAGCAGACCAACCCGGCTGGACGGTGCGCGCCTTTGGCAACCTCTACCCCGCCGCCACCTGCCACGAGGTGATCGCGGAAGGACCGACCCACACCACCCACCCCTGCGAGCTGTCGGCAAACATCCTCAGCGACTCCCTGCAGATCTACCGGCAACGCATGGCGGTGATGGATCAGCATGATGAAGTGGTCTGCAGCTTTCTGTTCAAGAACGTGGGCGCCGAAGCTGGTTCATCCATTGCCCACAACCACAGCCAGTTGTTGGGCCTGCCGGTGATGCCCCCCAGGTTAGTGGCGGAACTGGCGCAGCACCAAAACGGTGGCTGCCATCACTGCCACGAAATCACCGAAGCAAAACAAGATGGCCGCCTCATCCACGAAGGCAAGAGTCACGTCATCCTCAGCCCAAGGGCGCCCAAGTTGGCATACGAGATCTGGCTGTTACCCAAGGACCACGGCGACGACTTTTTGCAGCCGGGCGACCACGAAGATCTGGTGGACTGCCTGCACATGCTCTACCAGAAACTGCATGAGGCCTTTGGTCCCGCACCCTTCAACCACTACCTGCACCGCATTGTGGGCCATGACTTCCACTGGCATCTGGAACTGCAACCTCGGGTAGGTCAACTGGCCTCCCTGGAATTGGGCGGGGATATGTACATCAATGCGGTGACGGCGCAGATGAGTACGGCAAAGTTTCGCGGGGAGACCTAGGAGTCTGCCCCACGGGATGAGGAGGAATCCGGCCTCCGATCGCCCTCGAAATCGGAAAAAAGGTTAAGCCCCTGGCCCATCCTTGTACGTATTGAAGGCATGGCGCGATTCAAAAAGGGTCAAGATCTAAACCAGCAGTACCTCCTACCTCCGTCCATCCGTGACTGGCTGCCACAAGATCATCTTGCGTGGTACATTCACGACGCGGTCGGTTCGTTGGACACGGATGGCCTCCTCGACCGCTACCGCATCTGCGGGAGTGGTGAATTGCCTTACGATCCACGGATGATGTTGAGGGTCTTGATCTACTCGTATTGCACAGGGGTCTTCTCCTCCCGCAAGATCTCCAAGCACCTCGAAGAAAGCGTGCCTTTCCGGGTGTTGGCAGCTAATCAAATGCCGGACCACCGCACAATCTGTCGTTTTCGGGCGGAGCATGTCGATTTGTTCGAGAGCTTCTTTGTCCAGATCGTACAGCTCGCTTCTGAGGCTGGCTTGGTCAAGCTCGGCACCGTGGCAGTGGATGGCAGCAAAGTGAAGGCGAACGCCAGCAAGCGAAAGGCAATGAGCTACTCGCGAATGAAGTCCGAAGAGAAACGACTGCGTGCCGAGATCCGCAGGATCACCGAGATGGCTAAGGGAATCGACAAGGAAGAGGACGATCTCTTCGGTCCTGACTTTCGGGGTGACGAGCTCCCTGATGAACTTTCAAACCGGGAAAGCCGCCTGAAGGCTATCCAGGAGGCAAAGAAGCGATTGGAGAGACGCAAGGCCGAGGAGGACAAGCAAAAGGACGAGAAGAAGGCCAGCAAGGCCAAGGAAGAAGGTCGCGAGCTTCGGATGACTCCCCACCGGAAACATCCCAAGGGCAAGCCACGGCCAAAGGATCAGGAGAACTTCACGGACCCCGATAGTCGGATCATGAAAGCCTCGAATGGATTCGAGCAATGCTACAACGCTCAGATTGCTGTCGACAATACTGAGCAGCTGATCATCGCCAATGGAGTAACAAACAACGCTGCTGATAATGACCAGCTTCTTCCAATGGCCGAGAAAGCGATGGAGAACTCAGGCAAGCCGATAGAGCGCCTGCTTGCGGACGCAGGCTATCGCAGCGAGGAAAACTTCAAGCATCTCGAAAACGCCCAGATTGACGGTTTGGTTTCAGTTGGCAAGGAAGGAAAGAAACGACCGAAGACCAGTCCAGATCTCCAAGCTACTGCGCGAATGAAACGGAAGCTGGGAACCAACCGTGGGCGGGGCTGGTACCGAAAACGCAAACACATCGTTGAGCCGGTCTTTGGCTGGATCAAAAACGTGAGCGGCTTTCGGTCCTTCAGCATGCGAGGCATAGCAAAGGTGAGTGGTGAGTGGGACCTAATCTGTCTTGCAACCAACTTGAGAAGGCTGCACGGAAAGCTGGCGCTATGAAGGCCGAGGGAATTGGGCCATTACAGGCCAAGAAGCACTGATCTGCTCCCAAAAATCGTCAACGTGGCCCCAGGCCCAAAATCCATGCAGAATCCGTCGATCTGGATTTTCACAGCCCCACTAATGATTTTATCCAGCGGCCACCGAGGTGACGCTAAGTTGACTTTCCGTGGGGCAGCATCCCTGTCATTTGGTTGAAGCCTCGGCTTGAGGCTTCAGCTCGCGCAAAAATTCATCACTGCGGAGAAAGGCCAACACCGCTTGTAACTTCTTGCTTTTGACAAGGAGCTCAGCCCGCGCCTCACGGATGGTTTCTTTCGCATCGAACTCCTCTCCATCTTCAGGGATGATATCCCAGTAGAGCTGAGACAAGTCTGTTTGGACACGCTCTTGGAAATACTTCACTGCCTGCTCCTCCAAGGCAGCCTGGGTAAGATCCCACGGGGGAGATTCCAATCTGGGAATGCCTCCTTCTTCAGAGGCAAGGACAACACGGGAAGCTTGCGGATCGGGACAAGCAACCAAGAACGCAAAGGCCAACAAGGCTCCTGGGAGCCCGCACATCATTCCAATATTCATCGTTATTCTTCCTGAAATTGAGTGTCCACCAAAGGGGACAAATGGTTTTCCACTTCCCCTTAACTGCAAGGACCTTGCCGCCATTGTTGCCCGACTGCAGGAATTTGGGTTGGAGATCAGCTAGGATGCGGGACTAGCAAACCTCACCTACAATTTCTGGAACACAATCCATGACTCACCATTCATTCAGTCCCAAGCAATTCATCATCCTTCTTGGCCTTGGCCTGAGTGCCATGACCATTTCCTGCAAAGATGTCCAATCAGGCACCGCCGAAGTTGCCCAGGCGGCAAAGGCGACCGAAACGGCAGAGGCCAGCATGCCCATGCCCATGCCCACGCCCGGTAGGTGTCAAGGTAGTTGTCGCCTGAAATGTATTCATCATGCTGCCTCCGCAGCTGCATGATGGGTGTTCGGGTTGAGCCTGACAGTTTCGATGCGCGACCAATCCCGCACGTTTCCTGACCAGCGCTCTGGATTTCGTGCACGGGCTTTTTCATACACTTCCCGGCGTTTTGCCAGGATGACAATGTCTTCCCCCGCATGGCGTTGAGCAGGGGTTACAAACTTGATGCCGCTATGCCGATGCTCGTGCCGATACCACTGGACAAACGCCACCAGCCAGGTCCTCGCATGCTCCAACGATTCAAATGGTCGGGCAGGATACTCTGGACGGTATTTGGCTGTTTTGGGTCCGGACCGGTTACATAGGTAACAAATCAGTCCGGGCACATGGGTAACACTTTGGCGTGGCCTTGGGGTGGCGCTGGGGTCTCTTGTGCCGGATGACCTGGTGCGAGACAGACCCTGTGAATGAGCGTTTGAAGTTTGTGGCGGCCCACCAAGATGGCCGCCTGTCGATGACAGAACTGTGCGAGCGGTTTGGGGTTAGCCGGAAAACTGGCTACAAGATCCTGGCTCGATATCGTGATGAAGGACCTGAAGGTCTACGGGACAGATCCAGAGCGCCAAAGCGGCATCCCAATCAAGCCCCACCAAGAGTGGAGGCGGCGATTTTGCGGGTACGAAAACACTACCCAACTTGGGGATCCAAAAAGATCCGAGCTGTACTGGCACGAGAGCACCCGGAAGAAGTTTTGCCGGCAAGGAGCACAGTGCATGCTGTGTTGAAACGGGCGGGTGTCGTCATGTCTCGTCCCCGACGTTTGCGGCGGCAGCCCAGTACATTGTCGTTGATTCAACCACAAGCACCCAATGACGTTTGGTCCATAGACTACAAGGGCTGGTTTTGTGTCGGAGATGGCACTCGCTGTGATCCACTGACGGTGAATGATGCCTTTAGCCGCCTGTCGCTGGAGTGCCGTGCATTGGTCTCGCCGAAGCTGTTGGACGTGCGCCGCTGCTTGGCAGGTGCATTTAGGCAGTATGGCCTACCTCTCTACATGCTTAGCGATAACGGGTCTCCGTTTGGGTCGAGGGGCATTGGCGGGATTTCTCGCTTAGGAGTTTGGATGATACGGCTTGGAATTCGACCAATGTTTATTGAGCCAGGTAGACCAGATCAGAATGGTCGTCACGAGCGATTTCATGAAACCTTGAAGGCAGAGACTGCCAACCCTCCTTACAAAACAATTCGAACCCAGCAGGCTGCATTTTCACGATTTCAATCCATCTACAATGAAGAGCGCCCGCATGAAGCTCTAGACATGCAAGTGCCAGCCGAAGTCTACGCGCCTTCGCGGAGGACTATGCCTTCAAGGCTGCCGCAGCATGAATACTCAGATGACTTTGCTGTCCGACAAGTGCGAAAGGATGGCACCATGAAATGGGCTGGAGGCTATGTCTTTATAGGGGATGCACTGGTAGGCGAGAGCATCGGCCTGGAACATGTGGATGACGACGTATGGATTGTCCATCTCGGCTGCATGCAGCTGGGAGTGCTGCATGAGCGGTCCAGGGTCGTGATCCCCCTGCCAAAAATCAGCGAGTAGGGGGGAGGGCCCATATACTGAGTAGCGAATATGGGGGGTCGCTTGCCGAAATCCTCATTTCCCTGGCTCAAGAGGCTCCCCCCATGCTCTAGCCCCTGAATCCCTGAAAATGAGCATTGTGGGTCGCAATCCTGCCTCCCCCAGAAAGTGTTACCCATGTGCCCGTACAAAAGTGTCACCCATGTGCCGGGTTGCACCTTTGAAGAGGGACTCTGAGTAGGGATTGTCGTCACAGACACCAGGCCGGCTAAATGAAGCCATGACGCCGAGTTCTTCAAGCTTTGCCAGCATAGTGCTGCCCTTCATTGGACCACCGTTATCGGAGTGAAGAGCCAAGCTGTCAGGATCCACTCCCTGCGCATCACAAGCCGATTGGATCAAGGCTGCCGCCAATACCTGGCATTCTTCCTCATAGATGGCTTCGCCCATGATGTCTCGGCTGAAGACATCGATGATCGTGTACAGGTAGTAAAACTTCCCGCGGATCGGGCCAGGCAAGTAACTGATGTCCCAGCTCCATACTTGGTTGGGTGCTGTTGCCACCAGTTCGCGGGGATGGTGATGTGTTGCTGGCTTGGCAGCAGCGCGATGCTTGAGCTGCTTTTCCTCGCGCAAGATTCGATACATCGTGGATTCAGATGCCAGATAGATTCCTTGATCGGCCAGCCTCGGCACGATCTGACTGGGAGAAAGGTCGCGATACTCTGGAGAGTTGAGGATTTGCAGGATCATACTTCGCTCAGCAGAGCTGATCTTGTTGCCGACCACGCTCTTTGGGCCAGCTCGCCGATCTTCACCGATGCCCTGCCGCTTCCAGCGTTGTAGTGTCCTTGAATCTACGCCAAGGGTCCCACACGCCTTGTGCAGCCGGGCACCGTTGTTGATGGCTTCTGTGACCAATCCTAAAATCAGGTCTCGCTGCTCGTGGGTGTGTCGCTGTCCTCGTCCCCCCAGATCTCTTGGACTTTTTTTTGGAGCACCAGCAAAGCTGCAGCCTCGGCCAAGGCCTTGTCCTTGCGGCGGATCTTCTTTTCCAGTGCTTTGATCTTCTTCGCATCCGGCGAAGCACCATGTCGCTTGGCCTTCTTGGGGTTGCTGAAAGCGGATTGTGCCGCCTCCATGACTAGTTTGCGCCAGTTTTCGAGCTCGACAGAGTGCAGTCCCTTTGACCTCAAAAACTCTCCCAGATCCTCCTCGGCCACTTTCATGGCCTCCATAACGACCTGCACCTTCTCTTCTGGGGTCCACTGACGTGGACTTTTCGATCCCTTCTCGGGCTTGCCTCCTGTACCGCTCATCAAGGAAACGGTACGTGCTTCCCTTACCCAACGCCAGAGGGTCGATTGGGCAACTCCAACCTCTGCTGCCAAATCCGGCGCAGTTATCCGAGAAGGACCAGTGTCGGTCATTCGCTGGACCATGCGCACTTTGAAACCATTGCTGTAAACCAAGAATCATCACTCCACCGCCCCACTGGATAACTTGTGGAAAACTCGCCCCCCATGGGGGGCGTTCACCCTGCGGGTGAACTTGTTGGATCGAGCCCAACCAAAGCAAGCTTTGGTCGGGTCCCCTCGATCCTCAGAGGCGACATCTATCCTGACACCGGGGGCGCCCACCGCGGAGCACAAAGACCTCCTGCAAGCGGTTGGCAGCTGGGTCGGCACCCTGACCTACTTCACACCTGGCCAGGAGCCCACGCCCAACCCAGCGCAGGAAGAGATTGTGGCCATAGGCGGGTTTTGGGTGCAGTCCCATTTCAGCTGTGAGTTCATGGGTCAGCCCTACATTGGCAACGGTTGCATGGGTTACGACGCCGCCAGCAAGACCTATGTGAGCACCTGGGTGGACAACATGTCCTCTTATCTTGCCGTCATGAAGGGCCAACGGGACGCCAAGACCAATGCCATTGTATTGCATTATGAGGCCCCCAACGAGCAGGGCGTCATGACCCACTACCGTTCGGAGACTATCAAGAGCGCCAACTCCTCAACCATGACCTTCTTTGAAGGCGAAGGTGCAGGCCGCAAGATGATGGTCATCGACATGCAGCGGAAGAAGAACTAAGCGGACCCGATGAGCGCGCCGTCCTGACCAGGTACCGTTAATTATCCACCTTGCGCTTCGTCTCCTTTCCCCTCAAACTCAGCTTCCAGGTCCTCGATGGCAGGAAGCTTGCCCTTAAGGGACCTTGGAAGTGACTTCGTGAGTTCAAACTCTGAGACACCCATCGGCTGACTTGTTCCCCGTAGCGCATACTCAGCAACCACACTGTTCTTATCGCGGCACAATAGAAGTCCAAGAGTTGGATTATCACCTGGCCTCTGCATCAAGTCATCAACTGCAGACAGGTAGAAGTTCAGTTGTCCAGTATCGGCTGGCTTGAACTTACCCCCCTTGAGTTCGATGACGATGAAGCATCGGAGGTCTAGATGATAGAAGAGCAGGTCCATCTCAAAACGTTCATTTCCCACTTTGATGGGGTAGCGCTCACCCACAAAAGTGAAGCCCTGACCGAGTTCTAGCAAGAACTCGCGGACATGTACCGCCAGGGCTCGCTGGATCTCTCGTTCGGCTGCATCTCCAGCAAGGCCAAGAAAGTCGAGCTTATAGGGATCCTTGATCAGCTCATGGGCAAGATCAGACTGGGGAGCCGGGAGGGTGACAGCGAAATTCGTCTGGGCACTCCCCTGTGCCGCAAAGAGGTCCCGATCAATGTGGATACGTAGTACATTCCGACTCCAGCCGTTCGCAATCGCCTGCTGCGCATACCAGAGCCGTTCATTTTCGTCTTTAACCTTCTCCAACAGGGTGCAGGTATGAAACCATGGCAATTGTGCAGCAAGCTGCTGCACAATTGACCCTTCCGGCCATGCTTTTGCTAAAGCCCTCATGTAGTTTAGGTTACGGACGGACAGACCCTTCATTTCGGGGAATGCCTGCTGCAAATCAGCACTCACCTGCTTGAGCACCTTGGCCCCCCACCCCAAGCGATCCTGGCGGTCAAGGATATCTCTACCGATGGACGCATAGAGCAACACCAGTTCGCTGTTCACCGACAGCGCCGCTCGTCCACGCGCTTGCTGAACGCGCTTCTTCAGATCATCCAGAAATTCTGCATAGCCTACTGGACGATTGCTTGATGAACCTTCTCTTGAAACCACGGCACATTGCAAAACTGTGCCTGTTCAGTGCAATCGGTTACTCAGCTTTGTGATATCGCTCCAAGCCAGGCCAGAGACCGCTCACCACCTAAACCGTTGCCGGCTCAGCCTGCAGCTCAGTCAAGAGTTGCAGGATCTCCGTCGGGGCCGGGGCGCCGGAGCGCAGCCAGTTCTGCACGCTGTGTTCCAACAAGCGCAGGGCTTCATCGCGCATGTCCGCCTGCACCATCACCTGGGCGCAGTTCTGCAGAGTGCTGGCGTCCAAGGGATCCAGGCGCATGGCGCGGCGGAAGCCATCCATGGCCCCGCGCAGGTTGTTCTCCTGATAGGCCAGGACACCCAGGTCATTGAACAGGCGCGCCTTTTGCGGGTACACATTCAACAAGGCCAGGAGTTGTTGCCGGCAAGCCAGCTGTTGGCCCGCGGCCATGAGTTCTTCCGCTTCGCTGATGGCTTGATCCGCATCCCTTTGCTGCAAGGAAGCATCCGTCTGTTCGAAACTGGTCAGCATCGGTAGCAACCCATGTTGCAGATCCTGTGGCTGCACCACCTGCCGCAGCTGGAACCAGGTCTCTGCGGCGCCAGGCATGGAAGAACCGGCCTGGGTCCCCAGCTCGCCACCCCACAACAGAATGCGACCCCGCAACTGTTGCAGGACATGGGTCAGATGGCTGCAGCCCTGCAGCACCTCCCAGGAATGGAACACAATCCAATCCGCAGCTTGCAGGTCGCGGGCCACCAAGTCTGGTTGCAGTTGCACCTGCAATTCAACCCCAGCATCCTGCCATGTTGCAACCTGCGCATCACCGGCATGCACCAACAGCAAACGGGGGCGGGAAGAACGAGGCAGCGGATTCCAATTCATGTTCTGCCAGGCAGCAGCCAGCTCACTGACCTGCTGCACCGACCAGCTCAAAACCGAACCATCGCCCAGATTATCCGGCGTCGTTGGCACCTGATACTGGGACACCGAGTTCAGGATGTTCTTCAAGTACTGGGTGGAAGCGTCGGTCAGCCCGGGCACCAGAGCCGGCTGCAAGTCACAGGACTGCAGAGCCAGCACCAGGTTGTTGGCGGCAACATCACTTTGCTGGCAGCTTTGCATGGCCTGAGTCAGCGGTTCTACCGCTGCTTCCGTTGGGCAAAAGCTTGACAACAACAGATGCGAACCCAGATCCAACAGGGCGGCGCCCCGCAGCTGGGTGTTTGCCGGTTGTTGCGCCAGAACAGGATAGATCTTCTCCAACTGCAACTGCCCATCATGGCGGCTCAGCATCTGCTGAAACACCCGATGGTCCGCCGGACCAAAATGAAAACGTGCCTGGCTCTGGGAGCAGAGGGCTTCTTGCAACAGCAGGGCCGGATGCTCTTCCAGCATGCGCAGCCACCAATCCCAAAATCCGCGAATGCCCAATTCCTCATTCACGCCGCCCACTGCATCCAACAGGGAGCGCCGTAGCATGACCACGCCCAGATCCGGCGCATTGGAGAGCAGATCCCGCACATGCAGGGATGGCTGGCGTTGTTCCACCACTTCCCGCGCCTGCAAATCGATGGCCAGGTAGGGCGAAGCAGCCAGAGCCAGTTGCGGCTGGCTTTGCAAGCCTGCATGCAGGCTCTGCAAAAGCAGAGGATGGCAGAATTGGCCCGCCACCAACCAGCAAAGTAATGCAGATTCACTGGCATTGGCTGCCTGCTGCAGTTGCTGGGCGCGGAATTCACTGTTGTTCCCACTGTTGTCGCCACTGCTTGCCGCTATGCAACGCAGGCGGGACGCCAGGCTGGGATCCAGCCGAATGGCCATGGCCTGCACCTCTTCGCTGGCCCCCACCAACACCAGCTCCCAGTCCGTAAAGGTCTGCTGGACCAGGGATTGCAGGGTCAGGCGGAAGTCCTCGGGATGACCGATCCCGGGTAGGCAGATGGAGATTTGCGGCATGAAGTCTAGATCCTTTCTTACACCGCCTGCATCGGCAAAAGCGGCACTCCTTATTAACCGGGTATCTGGGCAATTTTGTCCATGGCATGGTGATGTTGATTCAATGCACCCGGGACTCATGGACGATAGATCCCACATGCCTGTCTCCCAGGAGCTCTACGGACTGTTGCAAAGCCCCAGTGCCCAAGCACAAAAACTTTGTCTGCACGCTGCCCTTCAACGCCAGCGAGCGGAACAAGAGTTCACGCAACGCCAACCGAATGGTGTGGACTTCACTGCCCGCATGTTGGCCCATCTGGATCTGGTCATCGACCCGGGCGACAAGTCCGTCGCCGATCCCATCCGGCAGGTGGGTTTTTGGGAATGGTATCTGACCAAAGGCATTGCCGACATCATGCGACCAGGCATGACCTGCGTGGACATCGGCGCCAACGCTGGCTACTTCAGTGCACTGTTTGCCAGCCTGGGAGCGAAGAAGGTGATTGCGGTGGAACCGCATCCCGAACTGGCCCGACGTTTACGCAAGACTGCCGAAATGAACCACTGGCCGCAAATCCAGGTGAACGAATGCGCCATCCTGGATCATGCCGGCACCACAAAACTTTGCATCTCCAGCGCCGACAATTTGGGCGGCGCATCGATCCTGGGTTCCCACGGCGACATCATCATTGAGAACATTCCAATGATGACCCTGGACAGCCTGCTGGCTGACGAGGAAGAAGTGCACCTGATCAAGATGGATGCGGAAGGTTCCGAGCCCCGCATCTGGCAGGGCATGCAGGAAACCATTGCCCGCTTCCCCAACCTGCAGATCCTGGCGGAGGCCCATGTCAACCCAAGCCTGCATGAGTGGTTGGACAACATCGAAGCCAACGGCTTCATCCTGCGCTATGTGGACAACGAGGGTTGGTTCCGCCCCCTGGACCGCAGCATGCTCAGCGAGCAGATGATGTGGGACCTGTACCTGAGCCAGACTTAGGCTCTTTTTCCAGCCAACCGCGCAGCCACACCAGGCAGGCTTCGGCCCGCGCCTTGGTCACCTCATCCTTGCGCGCCCGCTCCAACTCGGGATAGACGCTGGCCCAACTGGCTTCCCTTCCCGCCAGGCGATGTTGGCTGGCCTGCTCCAGAACCTTGCGCGCCCAAAGCTGCACCTGGCTATCGTGATTCACCAGGTAGAGCCGCGTTGCCACTGGCATGGCCCGCGGGCTGTTCATGCTGTACAGCGCTTGCAACAGGGCATACTTGGCGCGAGCCGTCGTATCGGTTGCGGCCAGACGAGTCAGATGGAAGTCCAACAGCTCCGGATCCGTCAGCTGGGCCAGGGCTTCCTGGTCCATGGCGCCGGGCACCGACCGGTCATTCACCAACAAGAACAACTCCTGAGCGTGACTTTCCCGATGCGCTCGATGCAACAAGGCATCCAGTCGGTTGCGGAAGTCCTGCTTGGTCACTTCTTGCTGCAGACGTTCCAAACCGGCACTTGCGATCTGATATTCCCCAGCTGCCAACTGGCCCTCCAACTGCATGACCTGCAATTCCAGCAGGCGATCCACCATACGGCCGGCGGTGCGCCCAGCCGCGGTCCAGCCATAGGTCTCTTCCAACTTCTCCAGCTCCGACACTGGCGCCGCTGGTCGCCCATCACTGATGGCTTGCAGGCTGTCTTCCAAACTTTGCAGCACATTGTTGGATACGTTGATTTCGACGATGCCGACAGTGCCCAGGCCCAAGACCACAATGATGGTGGCGGCCAGGGAAACCAGGCGCCGTTGCATGGCCCGCCGCTTCTGCGCCCGCCCAGTCTGCAGATCCTCAAAGCGTTGGCGTAGCGCCTGATCTTCCGGAACGTGTAACAAGGCCTGCTGCAGATAGCGCAGGCGCTTGTCGTCTTCGGTCTTGCCCAGGAAGGAGGCCAGGCGCAGCAGCAACTCGGCTGCGGCTTCCGCATGCCCCATCTGTGCTTCCACTTCCGCCAGCTTCTCCAGCAGGCCTACATGCTTCTTCAGTGCCGGCAACTCGATAGCTTTCACCAGGTTGCTGCGGGCCCGGTCCGCCAGCCCCATGGCCAACAGCAGATCCACCAGATCCAGACAGGCCGCCGCATAGGCTTCCGGATCCTGATCCCGCAGCAAGTCCATACGGCGCTGCTGCAACATCAGATCGTCTGGATTCAGGCTCACCGCCTGTTCGTAATGGGCCAGGGCATCTTCCACCTGCCCCGTCTGCGCCGCTTGATAACCCAGCAAGGCCAGTTCGGAAGCAGCTTCCTGCGCCCGACCCAGACGTTGGAACAATTCTACCAGGCGCAGGCGTAGGTCCTGATTGCTGCGCTCAATCATCAGCGCCCGGGTCAGCAAGGTCACCGCTTCTTCCAGGTCATCAGCGCCAAGAGCCTCCTCCACCATCTGTTCGATCTCTTTCACCGCCAGCGGCCGCAGCAGATCCTGCTGCACCAGATCGTTCACCGCCTTGAGGATGGCGAAGCGAGAATAGGGCAGGCGCGCCAGCAGACCGCGAATGTCCAGCCGCCCGTCCAGCAAACTGGCCACTTCGTACAGCTGGTCGCTGATGTCTTGCTGATCCCAACCTTCCAGAGCGACAAAGATGTCATGATCGGAGAGCACCACCTTTTGAATGCGCTCCCACTCATCCCTGCGCCGAGCGCTCTCCATCAGGATGCCGCTGGGGTCCAAGGCCAGCTTGGCGGCCTTTTGCTCGCCATCGAAAACCCGCGGCAGCGGGTCGCCTTCGGTGAAGGAAAAGTCCGCCTCCTTCACCATCAGCAGCTCATAGAGATTCTCGTCCACCAACTCCGCCAGGGCGCCGCGAAACTCTTCGTCTGGCAATGCCTGCATACCAGCCAGGACCACCCGCAGGAACTTGCGGCTCTTGCTCTTCTTCTTCACCGCCGCTGCCAGGGCGTCCTTCTCCACGTACTGGCGCTGGGCCAGGTGCTCCACCACCGGCAAACCCTTGTTCAAGCCCAGGGAGAAGCCCGCCACCAGGCCTTCACGGAAGTAGACATAGCGGTCGCCCTTGCGGGCCCTGACCAGCAGGGTTCCGGTGAGACGGTTGGTGTGGATGTTCTGAAAAACATCCGCCAGTTGAATTTCCTTGAGGTCGCCAGAGAAGGTCATGCACCTCTAGAATCGACCTCTGAGCCCAAGTGCTGCAGTTGGATTCCCCTTGCTCCTTGCCATGGCCTGCAGGGAGCCAGCTCTAGAGCTTGCCAGCAGCACAGCAAAGTCCGATTATGCTCAAAGCCACCACAGTCCTGGCTTCCTTCATCTAGCCTTTTGATTCGCAAACTCTTCGCTGTCCTGCTCTGGTCCTTGGCACTACTGCCGCCACTGCTGTACCTGAGTTTCCAGGAAGCGCCGCAGTGGACCGACGAAGGCATGACCCTGATCATGGTCTGGCTGCAATTCCTCATGCTGATCAGCCTGGCTCTGGCCGCGCTGGCGCTGCTCATCTACCCACCCTTCCTGCCTGGCCTGCGCATGGTCTTCAGCCGCATGCGCAGCCGGCTGGGTACGGACCGGGGCCCCATGTATGAGGCACAGACAAGACTCAAGCATCTGGAAACCCATGCGGACCACTTGCTGGTGGGCAAGGCAGCGCGGGAATTGGGTCTGCTGCCCCTCTCCCTACAACACTTGACTCGGGCATCCCAACTGGAACCCCAGCATCTGGGCGGCCGCTTCCAGTTGAGCATGATCCTGGTGGAAGCAGGACAATTGCTTGAGGCAGCCCAGGTCCTGGACGGGGTGGTACAAGAAGATGAACAACACAGCTACGGCGATGCCCTGCTGCAACTGGGCCGGGTCCTATACAAACTGCGAGCCAATGATCCGGCCAAAACCTACCTGTTACGCCATCAGGCTCTCTACCCCGGCCATCGTCAAGCAGCTTTGATCCTGTCGCAGATCCTGGCGGAGGCCAGCCAGAAGGAGGAATCCCTGGAACAACTGCGGCTGGCCGCGGCCCCCAAGGTAGACAACGAACGCCTGTCACCGCGGGATGCCCTGGCCCGGGGACAAGCCCGCCTGGCCCTGTGGAAGGGAGGTCATCTAGCATGAGCCGGAACTCTGAATTCCTGGATGAGATCAACCGGGCGCCCCTGAGCTACGGCATCCTGCTGATCTATCTGATCATGGCGGGGATCATGCGCACCCTGAGCCCTAGTGGCGAACAACTGGTCCAGTACGGGGCAGCGGTGCCGCTGTTGGTGATGGACGGCGAAATCTGGCGCCTCGTCTCCCATGCCTTCCTGCACGGCGGCTTGATTCACCTGGGATTCAACACCTATGCACTCTACGTGTTGGGACCAGCCCTGGAGTCCCGCTTGGGCAGCCCGCGCTTTGCCCTGCTGTACTTCGTCGGCGCGGTGAGCGGCGGGGTGCTGGCCATGCTCTGGGGTAATAACTTGAGCATAGCCGATCAAGATGTTCCCCTGGTCGGTGGTTCCGGCGCCCTCTTTGCCATGCTTGGTGCGATCCTGGCCATGAACATCCGCGGTGGCAGGCACTTTCTGGACTTCCTCAATTACCAGGGCCCCCGCCAACTTTTACTGATGATCGGTGCCAACCTGGTGCTGGGCTACCTGATTCCCTTCGTCAGCAACTCAGCCCACATCGGCGGCATGATCGCCGGCTTTGTTCTGATCTTCTGCTTCCTGGAGCGGAGGCGGGATAAGCCAGATCAGCTGGCCAGAACCATTCAGGCAGGATGGGTCGTTTTGTTCTGCTCGTTGATTTTCTACGTGGCCAATCCCGTGCTACGGCAAGACTATCAAATCAAGCGGTTGATCCTGACCAGAGATCGGGATGAACAACTCCAACTGGAACAGATGCTGCCTTGGACCTTGCGGCAGCTGGAGGAGATGGAAGAGGGAAAGATCCCAGGCAACATCCACCCGGCTCACTTCCCCTATTTCCGCAAGCCCATCCTTTATTTGCTCAAACAGCGCTAATCCAAACTCTCCGCCGCTCGCCGCAGGCGTTCGACGCAGCGTTCCTTACCCAGCAGGTAGACAATGTCGAACAGGCCCGGCCCCTTGTTGGTGCCAGTCAGGGCAGCGCGCACCGGATGCACCAGGTGACCGAACTTCACTTCCATCCCATCCGCAAACTTACGCGCCTGCTCTTCCAACGCCCGAGGTGGTGAATCCCCTTCCTTGGGCGAAGGCAAGGTAACACTACTATCCACAGCCCCCCGGTCCGCCGGATAGGAAGGCGGCAGGTCACTCTGCTGCAACAGCTCCGCATAGGCCAGCAACCACTTCTTGGCGTCGGCCTGCTTGTTCAGGTTCTTCTGCGCCGCCGCGTCCATCTCTAGTTGTTCAGCGAAGTAGTAGGCCAGGCAGTCAGGCATCTCGCTATAGAGCTTGATGCGCTCCTGGTAGCAGCGCAGCATGTTGGCCACCAAGTCCGGATGCGTGCCGAAGGCAGCTTCAGGCACAGCACCTGCCGCCAACAGGAAGGGCTGCACCGCCGCTGACAGTTCCGCCACCGGCATGCGACGGATGTAGTCGCCACACATCCACTGCAGTTTTTCTTCGTCGAACTTGGAACCACTCTTGCCCACATCGCCGATCTGGAACTTGTCCACCATCTGCTGACGACTGAAGATGTCCTGCTCGCCGGAATAGTTCCAACCAAGGAGCGCGATGTAGTTGAACAGGGCATCCGCCGGATAACCCTGGTCGCGATAGTCCAGCATGTTGGTGCTGGCTTCCCGCTTCGACAGCTTCTTGCCGTTCTTGCCCAGGATCAGGGGGATGTGGGCATAGCGCGGTGGCTCCTTACCCAGGGCGCGGAACATCACGCCCTGCTTGACCCCGTTCATGAAGTGCTCCTCGCCGCGCACCACGTGGGTAATCTCCATCAGCAAGTCATCCACCACGCAGGCGAAGTTGTACAGCGGCATGCCACCGGCCCGCACCATCACCCAGTCGTCAAGTTCGCGCAGGTTCACATCCACCTGACCCTTGCCCAGATCTTCCACCTGCCAGACCTCGTCCAGGGGCATGCGAAAACGAATGGAGGACTTCAAGCCTGCTGCTTGCTTGGCTGCCGCCTGCTCCGGCGTCAGGTCCCGGCAGCGGCGGTCATACATGGGTGACTTGCCGGCAGCCTGCAAGGCCTGGCGACCTTGTTCCACTTCTTCCGGCGTGCAGTAGCAGTGGTAGGCATGACCGCTCTGCAACAGCTGTTGCGCATAGTCCCCGTAGAGATCCAGACGCTGGGCCTGGAAGTACGGTCCGCAGTCGCCGTCCTTGCCCGGCCCCTCATCCCAGTCCACCCCCAACCATTGGAAGGCCTGCAGGATGATGTCCAGGGACTCCTGGGTGGAGCGTACCTGGTCCGTGTCTTCGATGCGCAGGATGAAGGTCCCCCCCATGGCTCGGGCGGCTGCCCAGTTGTAGATGGCGGTGCGGGCGCCACCGATGTGCAGGGGACCGGTGGGCGAAGGGGCAAAACGAAGGCGAGGTTTTGGCGTAGACTTGGCTGGCATAGGCGAGGGACTCTACCCGTCATGCCGCAGCCAATCTACCGATCCACAGCAAGCAGCAGCCTCATTCCGCCATCTTGCTGGCAGTCCAGTTCAGATGTTTGATTCGAGTTTCGGCGCCGCAAGAAAGCACGGTCATGCTGGCCAGGTCAAAATCCATCTTCGCAGCGGCTTCCCGCGTCTGCCCCAGCAAATGCGCCAGGCCGTGGCGAATCACCCCCTTGTGCGCCACCACCAGCAACGTGCCTTGCGGATGTCGGGCCAGCATGCCATCGAAGGCCTGCGCCACCCGCTGGGCAAAGCCGGCAAAGGACTCGCCGCCGGGATAGGCAGTGGCGCGACCCGCCCGCCACTCAGCATGCCACTGCGGCATGGATTGGGCGATCTCCGCCTGCGTCAGTCCCTCCATGGCGCCAAAGTTCACTTCGATCAAATCCGGCGCCTCCTCCACCACCGCCGGCAGGTGGGTCATGGCTTCCAACAAGATCTGCGCCGATTCCCGCGCCCGCGCCAGGGGCGAATGCACCAGGCCATCCATGGGCGTCAGGGCCAGGTGGGTAGCCAGGGAGCGCATCTGCTGCCGGCCCAGCCCGGACAAGGGCACGTCGTTGCGGCCGTGGAAACGGATGGAGGATTCCCCCTCCGTTTCGCCATGGCGGACCAGATAGAGCAGTCGGGACTTAGCCGTTGACAAGAATGGCCCCGAGGATGCAAGCCAGGACGACAAAAGTCATCACCAGCATGACCAGGACGGCCCGACTCCACTTGCTGCTCTCCCCCACCAGCTTGATCATCCGGTTGGCCTGATCTTCCTGTGCCCAGCGCAGGGCCTTCAGCCCTTCCTGGGTGGTACTCTCCAGCTGCCGCACACTGTTCTCCTGGCTCTTGGCCAGGGCAGCGGCAGACTGGGACTGCTCCTTGGAACTCTGCACCATTTCCCGCATGGAGCCCTGCACATGGCCCATGGAGGAGCGGAAATCCTCAATGGTGCGGGCAGTGCGCTCATCGCTGGCGGCGGCGCGCTGCAGCGCCTCCTTCACTCCCAGCATGACCTGCGGCAGGTCGGCATAGGCTTCCAGCATGGACTTGCTCAGCTGGTTCTGCTCCTCGATCTGCTTGGCCAGGTCGCGCACCGCCTCAAGCTCCTGCTCGGCAGTGAGGGGCAACTTCTGCACATGGGCACCCATGTCCGCCAGACGACCGCCCTGGTCCTCCATGCGCACCTGCACCCCGCGCAGCAGGCTGGACAGCTCACCAAAGCTCTCGTTCATTGCCAGGACCACGTCCTCGCGAGGGTTGAGCTTGCGGCGATGGGCCGCTTCCGGGGTCGACTCGGCGGCCATGGCCTGGGCATCGATGACCTCCCGGCTGCCCTCCACGCCTTCCTTGCCCTCTTCATCGGCGGAAACCCTGACAGTGGTGCCGGCACGTAGACGACCCACCAACTTCTCCAAGAACGAACTCTTCTTTACCACAGCTGCCTCCCTGCACGGTCGCGTCTGATTGCCTGATGCCAATGGGTCGCTCCCAATTGGCCAATTCAGGGCGGGAAACAGGCCTCCGGCACAGCCCAGCTGACCACCGGCGCGGGTTCCCAAGCCCATTTACCAAGGGTAGCGACTGGCCGGGGCCTTGGCCAGTCTCCACTTTTTCAAAGGGTAGGCAGGGCACTCTTGAACTTGCCGAGCCTGGGGCTAAGGTTCCCGACCCCGACCCTGGGCAGAGGCCCTGGGTGGACCTAGTTGGGGTGTTAGCTCAGTTGGTAGAGCGCTACAATGGCATTGTAGAGGTCATGGGTTCGATTCCCTTACACTCCACCAGTTCTTCTCCCTGCACTCAATGTTCATGCTCGCCGCCATGGTCTTCGGCATCTTGGCTGAATGCAGCTCCGGCACCGTGCTGGTAGACAAGAGCGCCGCCTGCCGCCCCCACCCGGTAACCGAGCCCTAACAGCACCAACGCGCCCGCCAAGGTCAGGATACCGGCACCGCGGATCCGACCCTGGCTGCGGAAGAGAAGTGGCAACACAGTCATTACAAGCAGGAGACCACTGCCCCAGGTAAAGAGTTCGGCAGCTTCCTCGTGCGCCTCCAGCGCCGCCTCAGCAACGACCTCTTCCACCCGTTCCTCGTCTGTTTCGCCACTGCGCATGGCAAGCAGACAGCCGGCAAACATGGCAAGCTGCAGCCCACACACCAAAAGCCAGGTTCGCTGCGGGAAATAACCGCGCCAAATGGCCCACAGAATCCCACCAGCAACCATCGGCATGAGAAAAGCGAGGGCCATGGGCAGGTGCACGATCATCGGGTGCAGAGAAACAGTATCCATTGCGAAATCTCCTTTCGGTCTCCAGTTGTCGGGCCTCAAATCTGTGGACCCATCTGCGGGAAAGTAACCATCGGCATGCAAAGGCACCATCCGACAAGTGTGATACGCTCTGCACAGAATGGACTTACGGGCAACAGACAACACAGATGTCAGACCTGAACAACGGCGGTTCGCCTTCGTCACCGCCGCCTTTGCCATTGTCGCAGCCCTGGCCTTCCTGGATCTGGCCGCCGATCTGCAGGAAGGGACAACCCTGTTGCACGCCTTCATTGAAGGATCCATCGTCGTAATGGGGGCCATCGGTATCAGCTTTGGCGTAAGCCGAATCCTCAGCCTGCAAAAGAGCACACGAGAATTGTCGCAGCAAGCCAGCGAGCTGACGGGACAGCTGTTAGGTTCCCGCGCTGAGGCGGAACGCTGGCGGGAAGAAGCGCAAGAACTCTCGCAAGGATTGGGCGCACTTATTGACAGCCAGTTCAAACGCTGGGCGCTGAGTCCCGCAGAACGGGAAGTCGCCCTGCTCATCCTCAAGGGCTTCAGTCATAAGGAGATCGCCTCGTTGCGCTCGGTTGGAGAGGCAACAGTTCGTCAACAGGCGACTGCAATCTACAAGAAGGCTGGGGTCAGCGGTCGCCACGACCTCTCGGCCTTCTTTCTCGAAGATCTTCTGGCACCGCGATAGGCAACGGAACCACATGGCTCTAGGAAGATTTCCCGTCCGGATGCTATGGCACCCCTCCTGCGGGCTGCAATTTGCTAGAGCATTTTTTGAATGCCCCAGATCCTGATGGAAGAATCGCCATTGGCAAAGTCGAACTATGTGAGTCCACCCATACTTATCGACCAGAATCTAGTGGATCGAAAATATCGCAGAGCAAGGAGTGACCCGAAATCATTGGAAACAGCCTTCTCATCATCTTGCCTCTGCTGGGCTCCTTCAGCATTTGGAGCACCTATGAATATTAGAATTGGTGCCCCTTAAAAACCCTCGGCCCGCTGTCCCAATCCAACAAGGGACAAGCGAGCCAAAGGCACGTAAGGGCTGGATTATAATCAAGAAACACTGCTTCGCCAAGAGGCAGAATGCAAACTGCTATAGGTCTGTGCCCCTCTTGCCTACGGTCGCTTCAGCCCCACCGCTGCCGCCAGAACCCCACTGCCAACCAAAACGCTGCCGCCAATGAAGATTGCCGGGTTGATCTCCATGAGGCCGAGTGACCAACCTTGCCATGTAGCCAGAAAGGATAACAGCATGAGAAGCAGGCCAAGGAGAATGGCAGCGCCGCTGCCGAATTTGGATTCCATGCCTTGGTTATAACCCTGTCTTCCTGGCCAGACCACAGGAGTAGCGAAGATCGACTCTGCATCCAATTGCGGGCTGCAATCTGTTAGAATGCTCCCGGTCCAGATCTGAGAGTCACAAATGGCAGAATCAAACAAAACAAGGTTGCTCATACATCGAGCATTACCCTTCTGCATCCGACTGTGTGAGATTGCCTTGATCCTCTTCGTCGGCTACATGCCCCTCCTTCACTTCTGGGATACGCAGGCCGTAACCACAGACATGCATCACCTGGAGACCAACCTGATCATGCATGCCATTGTATCCCCACTCTACATCCTCGTGGGTATTGGCCTTTTGCAATTGCGCAGATGGAGCATAGTCCTGTGCATGGTTGTCTATATCACCATGGCCGTAGCCTATGCCCTGGCATTTCTCGGCAATGCCTTGTTCATTGAAATGTGGATCTCTCCAGAAACCGGTGAATGGGTTCGCTGGCACCCCATGGCTTCGCTTAATTTTGCCAAAACTCTTCCCCTCGCCCTGCTCTTCTACTTCGCATACAGGCAACTGCCAAAGGCAAACAAGCAGGCTGTGAATCTAGCAACAAGCTAGAACAGTGCGTCAATCGTCGCCTTCGACAAGCATGCCAGAAAAACAAGGAATTAGCCCTTCCCTCTGTACGGCTGCCCCCCCCTACCGAACCTCCACCGTCCAGCATCGCTCGGACCTCAGCAGCTGCTTCTCGTCCTTCAGCACCCACGCATGCTGCTGCCCAGACGGTTTGGCCTGGTCTATCACCCGGCAAACCACCTGATAGGAGCCTGCCGGCAGATCTTTGGCAGCAAACTTGAACATCTCCCTCGATCGCCTGGATCTGGACTTGCTCTTCTTTGCTCCCATCTCAATGGTCTGCAAAGGCCCTCGACGGCGACGATCCTGGAATGGACCCGCACTGGTCGGTCGAATCTTTTGCTGCGCATCCAAGACATACCAACTCACACTCAAACCGTGAGTCTTCGGCTGCATGAGGTTCACTTCGAATTCCTGGCTGCCACTTGTACCTACTTGAACTTCCCTCTCTTCCGGCCAGGAGCCGTCGATGGGATCCACGTAACGGTAGATCCGCAGCAACAATTCTTCTCGACAAACCGGACAGAAGATCACACCCCCCATCATCGCACAGCCGCTGGCAGTTGGCCGCCACACCCCCTTGATCCGCCCATCACCGCCACGGTACATACCCACGCCAGGAATCTTCTTCTGGATGAAGTGGGACCAAGGAGCCTGCTTGGGATCCTTGAACTTACTGATGTTGATCGTACTTCTTGCCGCTCCCCGATGACCAGTGAAGGCAGAGTACTCATCGGAGAGCCCACCAAAGGCGTGACCCCACTCGTGGATCAAGGTGGTGTCACTGCGACCACCAATGGCCGCCACGCCGCTGCCCCCCGTACCCATGGACCCGGCCCTTACAATCGCTATGGCAAGCCCATCGCTGTCATCAACTTCCCGCAGGTAGCTACGCACCAGCCCCACATCCACACCCACTTGCCCCTGCACCTTACCGCGGATGTGTCCACCCAAAGCCGTCTGCTTCGTGCGGCCAAACCCGCTCACACCATGATCCTTGCTACGCAGATTGACCCTCAGGAAGTTGTGGTAGGAATAGTACTCGCCTAGCACCTTGTGGTTCTTGAACACCTTGGGGACCGACTTGGCAACATCGTCGAATTCGTTCTGGTCATCCAGTTGATAGCCATCCCCCATCACCACAACGTCGAGGCGATTGGACGATGGGCCATGCCGGACAAGGTCGCTCCAGCCAATAAATGCGGTGTGTCCAGATCTTTCCGTGGCAACGATTCCGGCGCCGGTGTTTGGCCACTTTTTCGCCACACTCTTATAGAGCGCCACAGCTCGGCTGTAATGACCCTTGCCGGCAGCTTCCATTGCCTTGGCAAGCACCTCAGCCGCTTTGCGTTCGTCGCCCTGGGCACAAAGGGTTGTGACCAACAGCAATAGGGGCAGCAAGCTCCTGACGGTATGTAAGATTGCAACCAGGGAGAACATTGAGATCCTGCAAACGATTGGGACTCGAGCCCGCATAATAACCTGAACTTCAATGAACTGAGCCTGCTGCACATCCATGGACGACAATTTTGGATCAATAATCAGGCAGGCCAGCAGCGTCGCCAGGCATCCTCGATGCTTTGCCAGGAAATGCTTTTTGGTTCCCTTTTCAATGCTTGCTAAAGTGGCATAGATCTCAACGGGCCAGCCCGGATTTGAGGTTGAATTATTTGGAGAGCGACAGTTGCCATCGGTAACACGACTCATCCCTGGAACCCACCCAACGAAGTCGCCAAGAACGCCGCCATGAAGCACACACCTCGCCGGAACATTTTCCCGATCCTCGTCCTTTGCCTCTGCCTGATCCCTAGCTTCCTGCCTGGCCAGACTGAACCTGCGACACCTGCTGCTCCGGCACAGAACAGCACGCCCCAGACAGTCCCCGCCCCCGTCTTCTCCATGCACATGGATGGGCCGGAAAAGCTGAGGGTGGCCTTCCTGCCTACCAACCTGGGCACCTTCCTGGCCGGCGAAGAAGCTCGGACCTTCCTCACTCCGGCGATACAGATGCTGGACATGCTGGACCAGCAAAGCCGCGCCATGATTGGCAACGGGGAGGAAGAAGAAGAAGAAGAAGAAGGTGCAGCCAACCACCCTGGCCTGAAGGAGATCCTCATCAACTACAGCGGGCGACTGGTCCTCTCTGGCTACCTGCTGGGCGAAGGCCCGATGGAGAACGAAAATCGCACACCCAAGGGCGCCCTGGTGTTGAGCCTTGCCCCTGACGGCAACACCGACTTGTCAGGACTGGCCATGATGCTGAGCAAGATGTTGGAAGCTACCCTGCATGGCGAAGCTGGCCAGCTGAACCTGGACGACCGGGAATTCCCCGTGCTAACCAGCGGTGGCGGCGACAACGAACATCTGCTCCTGCCCTTCATGCAAGACGAGCAACTGTTCTGCGCCATGGCGGACAGCAAGGACAATCTGCAACTCATCCTGGCCCACATCCTGCATTCCGAGGCCGCAGCACAGCCAAACCCCAATTCCGCTCTGCATCGCGCCAGCTTCGGCGCCACCCTGGATGTAGAGCAGCTCATGGCCCGGATCGAAGAAGATCGACAAGCCCGGCTAGAAGAAGCGGGGGCTGAATGGAGCCGCAACTTGCTGCATGTAGAGCAGCTAATCACCAAGTTCAGCGGCGTCCTCAGCGTCGACCGGGCGGAGTTCAGCCTATTCCCGCAAGGTGCGGATGTGGTGCAAGAAACCAGCATCCAATTCAACCAACAACCCCGACACTTCATTGGCTGCCTGCTACCGAAGGATCGCCTTCGCACGCCCCTGCTAGATAGCATGCCCCGCGCAGGGCTGATGGCTTCCTCCTTCTACGTAGACGGCGCGCAGATCCTGGAAGTGTTTCGCCAGGGCGCGAAGGAGGCTCCTCAGGAAAGCGACCGGGACGATATCGAAGAGATGGAGGCAAATTTCACCGAAGAAACCGGCCTGCGCCTGAAGGAGGACTTCCTGCAGCTCATGACTCCTGAATGCCTGTATTACCAGACCTTCAATGAGGAGGACGCCGAAGACATGGAGGACATGCCGGAGATGTCCATGGTGTTCAGGATGCTGGAAACCTACTGCCTGGGTGTCCAACTCAAGGATGCCAAGACCTTCAGCATGAACCTGGCAACAGCAATGGTGAAGTCAGGCGCCCCCCAGGGCCAGGCCGAGGACTACAAAGGTTATCAGGTCTACAGCAACCCCGCCGGCTTCTTCAACTTGTACTACGCCATCACTGACAACCTGCTGCTCATTGGCGCGGGCAGTGAGAGCTATGATCCCATCAAAGCTGTTCTGGACATGGAAGCAGCGCGGCGCGACGGCAAGGAACCACAACCCCTGCCCCACAACATGCAGACCCGGCTACCCAAGGGCCAAGACGCCGACAAGTGGGGTGGCTTCGCCTACGTAAACACTGGCCTGGGTAGCAGCATGTTTTCCCTGATGACTGGATTCATGCAGGGCGCAGTTGGCCCCGGCCCCAACTCCCCACTGAACGTGCTGGTATCGCTGCAGACACTTCTCTCTGCCGAGGTGCTGAAGGAGTATCAACTGGACTACCAGATCCTGACCACGCAAACGAGAGGCAACAGCTTCATCATCCAGAATCGGCTGTAGGGCGGGTCATAGCCAACCAATCCGCAACTTGTTATGCCTGCAATCGCTGCGGATACATCCACTGGTTTGCGCCAATTCGGTAGTCAGCCCTACCCACTACCTGCTACCTGCCTTCAGATTCGTCAACCTTCCGCTTGCGACGCAAGGGCTTCGCCACCACCTGGAAGCCATCCTCATAGATCACCGTGCCCGGATCACGAGTGGTTAACATACGGACATGGCAACCCTTCTCATTGAGCAAGGCGGCAATACTGCGAACTTTCGCTATGGGTCGTTTGGCTCGTGGGTGGAACCAGCAGATGGCTCGGTGGTTTCCTGGATCATGAAGGCAAGAAGGAGATTTCAGATGCATGCGCAACCAACGAAGCTCTTGCTCCAACCATTCTTCTTCGTGAGGTTGTAGCTCTCCCCGGTCTCTCAACTCAAAGGCAGCTTGAAATACCCCCAGCAGTGAGCTGGAGTATTCATTTTTCCGCAGGACGGCAAAGCGTACGTACATGCAGGTCACCCACCTCCCTCAGCAATCATCATCATCAAAGTCGACAAAGATGAGAATCTGAACCGGCGATGTAATGATGTCGGCGATGAGAGAAAGGGGAGTCAGCAGGACCTTCTGCCAAGTGCTGGGCATGTTGCCGGGCTTTTGCCCCTCAACCACAGGGCGGTGCGATGCCTCAACAAAGCCATCACCGTCATACTCCAAGCCCCAAACCATGGCGGTGAAGCAGCCCTGCAGGAGGAGACAAGAACTCAGCAGCAGAACCTGCACAAATCGCAGACCAGACCTGGCACCAGACATCAAGCCGCCGCACCAGTACCCAGGAAGTACAACACCACTCCCACCAGACTAAATCCCACCACCCGATCCAAGGTGCTGGTCCAGCAGAAGCGCCAGGGCAGGAACATCCAGTTGCTCAAGGCACCGTAGCCCGCCGCCGACATGCACAGAGCCAAGGTCGCCAGTGTTCCCACCTGACACCAGAGGCCAGCCAACTTGTCTGCCGTCAGCATCAGCACGCCGGCACAGACAAAGGCCTCCAAGGCATTCAGCAGGAAGCCTCGCACAAAAGTGCCACCGGTCATGGGATTGCCCAAAGACATCATCATGAACATGGCATTGGGTCCTTGAGCCTGGCGTTTTTGGAAGTCCAGGTTCTTGTGACCGCCCTCGTAGTTACCCTTGTAGGGCAGGTAGTAGAACTTGCCCTTCACTTCCAGTTTGGCCAGGGCTTGCTCCAGCGGCCCAGAATCAGGAACCGGGCAGAAGTCACCCTTGTGATGCGGCAAAACCATCCAGGCCACCGCATACCAGACAAACAACACCACCGCTCCCGCCGCCGTTCCCGTCAACAATGCCATCCAATCCATCTCTGCTCCTTTGGCTAGAAGATCTGTGATGAACAGGCATGCTAGACAAGCAGCTAACGCGCCGCCAGGGATTCAGGGTCATGCAGGGCATTTTCACTGGAGCCCACCACCGTCGCCACCGTCGCGTCGCCAGTGACATTCAACACCGTACGGCACATATCCAGCGGACGATCCACCCCCAGGATCAGGGCGATGCCTTCCAAAGGCACATCGATGGCCTTCAGCACAATGGTCAACATGACGATGCCGACGCCGGGCACCGCTGCCGTACCTATGGAGGCCAGGCTGGCCGTCAGCACAATGGTGAGTTGTTGCCCCAGGCTCAGATCCAAGCCGTAGACCGTGGCGATGAATACCGCTGCTACGCCCTGGTAGAGGCCAGTACCATCCATATTGATGGTGGCGCCCAGGGGCAGCACGAAACTGGAGACCTCCTCGTCCACCCCCACTCCCTTCTCCACACAGTCCATGGTCACCGGCAGGGTGGCGGCGGAAGAAGAAGAACTGAAGGCCAGCAGTTGGGCGGGCACCATAGACTTGAAGAAGCGCCGTAGCGGAACCTTGGCCATGAACTTCAACAGCAGGGCGTAGACCAGCAGCAGGTGCAAGAGCAAGGCAATGACCACCGTGGCCATGTAACCCAGTAGGGCAGTGAGCAATTGACCCAGCTGATCCGGATCCTTGCCCATGTCGGCAATGACTCCCGCCATCAAGGCAAAGACGCCAAGGGGCGCCAGCTTCATGATCATGTGCACCATCTCAATGATGGCATCGGAGAGCAGTTGGAAGACCTGCACCACATGCCCCACATCGCCAGCCTGGCCAATCTTCTTGCCGTGCAGGCGCGTCATGGCCAGCCCCAGGATCAAAGCGAAGAACACCACCTGCAGCATCTGTGCATTGGCCAGGGCATAGAAAGGGTTGGTGGGCACAATGGCCACCAATTGATCGATGATGCTCACCTTCGCCGCCGCGGCGATCTTCTGGTTGGCGGATTCTGCAAAGGCTGCCCCCAACTTCTCCCGCAGCTCATCGGAGATGTCGGAGCCAGGCTGGATGATGTTCACCACCAAAAGCCCGATGCAGATGGCTACGGCTGTGGTGCCCAGGTAGAGCAGCACGGTCTTGCCGCCAATGCGCCCCACCTTGCTGCTGTCGTTCAAGCTGGCCACTCCCGCCACCAGGGAGAACAGCACCAAAGGCACCGCAATCATCTTTAGCAGGTTCAGGAACAGGGTGCCGAAGGGCTTGACGTAGAAGCTCACCACGTCCGTATAACCGGTTTGCGCAGCCAGCACACCAAAGCCCACTCCCAGGCCCATGGCCAGAAGGATCCACCAATGCAGCGCGATCTTCTTCATGGCGCCGAAGGCTACTGCAAGGTCGACTGATTTAGTAGCGACTTAGTAGCGACGATCTTTCGGCTGCACCCACCAGAACTCCGGCACCAGCCCCATGCGGCCAGGTTGGCTGTCTTGAAAGCGACGGTGCAGGAGGATCTTGTTGCGGGGATGCAGCAGCAGAGTCACCGGTTGCTCCTGGTGGAACAGCTGATTGAACTCTTGGTAGAGTCGAAGGCGCTCCGGGTCCTTGGCCTGCCGTGCTTGCTCCAGCAGGGCGTCCACCTGCTGGTTTTCATAGCCCATGTAATTCTGACCCTGGCCATGGCTCATGCTGGAATGGAAGAATTCGAAGGGGTCGATGAAGGGACCGCCGTGGTACCACATCATCAGAAGACCGTCGAAGTCCCCCGCATCCCGCGCCGCCACCATGGCTGATTTATCCATGTTGCGCTGTTGCAACTGGATGCCAGCTGTCTGGAAGGCTGGCTGGATGAATTCCAGGATGCGGCGATGCAAAGGCTGTTGATTGACACAGATGATGCTGAGTCGCAGGGAGTCTGCATAGCCGGCTTCAGCCAGAAGCCGGCGGGCTGCTTTGACATCGAAGGGCCAGGGTTCCAGATCCTTGGGATATTCAGGTTGCTGTGGTTTGAACCAGGAAACTGCCTCCTGACCACAATCTTCGAAGATGTGCTTGAGAATAGAAGCACGATCCATGCACAGGGTCAGGGCCCGGCGCACCCGTGCATCGGCCAAGGCTTTATGCCGGTGGTTCCACACCAGCATGTGGTGACCCAGCTTCGGATAATCGTATTCATACAGCTGGTAATGCTGATCTAGCACTGGCTCCCTTGCCAACAAGCCCTTGGGGTCAGCGGTAAAAAACCAATCCAATTGTTGTTTGCGCAGTTCCACAAACTGGGCAGCGGCATCATTGATGAAGCGGTAACGCATGCCCGCCAGGTTCCAGCTGTTGGGCGTGGCCAGACGATGCCAGGCAAAGGGATTTTGCTGCAGACGAAGCTCCCTGCCCTGGTGCCACCAGACCTGACCATCCTGATCCCGTGCCAACTGGTAGGGACCGGTTCCAGGTCCCGGCAAGCGCAGCATCTTCAATAACTTGCCGAAGTGCTTACTGCCAGGGCCCGTTGGTGGCTCCAGGTTCAACTGTCGGGCCAGCGCATGTACGGACTGCATGTAGTAGTGCTTTTGCACCACCGGATAGTCGGTAGTAATTTCGCCGATGCCCCCCACCGGGGCTTGCCGCAGGTGCAGGCGAAAGCGCTGCGCATCTAGAACGGTGATATTTTGCACCCGACCCAGAGAATCCATGACACTCCCTAATGGTACGGATGAGTCCTGAGCAACCTGGAAGCTGAATAGCACGTCTTCCATGGCCAATGGCCTACCGTCGCTAAAGCGCACCCCGGGTCGTAGCTGGAACAGCCAGGTCTTGCCGTCCTCTGTCTGCGAAATCAGTTCGGCCAGGGCTGGCTGCAGGCTTGCGCTCTGATCCCAGCGCATCAGGCTGTCATGGGTGTAGCGCAGAATGTGTCCACGAGCCACCGCATCACTGGAAGTGATGGGATTGAGATGGTCCGGTTCCGGATAGCAGCCCACGTACTCGCCACCCTGAGGCAGGGGTCGGCTGTGATCCAGCTCCACTTGCTGGGCCAGCTGTGGCCCTGGTTGCAGGACCAGGATGACCAGGCCAACAAGACCAAGGCAAGCCAGCAGCAGGAAACCCAGAAAGATGCGCATGAATCAGAGTGCCAGAATTAGAGCTGGCGAGCGATGCCCACCCCAGCGAAGAAGGCCGCAATGCCCAGGAGGTTGGAAGCCAGCAGGTAGGCGATCAAGGACCAGTAGTGCTTTGCTTGCAGCAGGCTACCGGCTTCAAAGGCAAAGGTGGAAAAAGTAGTGAAGGCCCCCATGAAACCAATGAGCAGGATGACGCCGCGCTCCCCCTGCAGCAGGTGGCGCTGCTCTGCCAGGAACCAGATCAGGCCAAACAAGAAGCAGCCCAGCAGATTCACCCACAGGGTGGCCCATGGGAATGAGGGGGATGGGCGAGGGCCCAACAGACTGTTCACCACGGCCATCATGCCGAAGCGACACAGCGTGCCCAAGCCACCGGCCAAGAACAGGAATAGGATCTTTGTCACGACCAACCACCTCTGGCTCTATTCTTGCTCCGCCTCCGCCAATTACCAGCTTCTCCCATCAAGCTTGGCATCTGCAGCTTAGGTGCCTAGGGTAGAGAGCCATGAGCCTGCGACAACTTGCCAAGACCTGGAACAGCTTCGGTAAGGAGGATCCGCTCTGGGCCATCCTCAGCCATCGCGAGAAGCGGGGCAACCAATGGCGCTTGGAAGAATTCCTCCGCACCGGCGAGGAAGAAATCGCCCAGGTGCTGGAGGAAGCCCGCCTGCTTTATCCGCAACTCAACACTCAACGCGCCCTGGATTTCGGCTGCGGTGTCGGCCGCCTGTCCCAGGCCCTGGCGGCTGAGTTTGCCCAGGTGGACGGCGTCGACATTGCGCCATCCATGCTTGCACAGGCACGGGAGATCAATCGGCATGGCGATCGCTGCCAATACCATCTGAACCAGAACCCGGATCTGCGCCTGTTTGCCGACGGCAGCTTTAGCTTCATCTATTCCAACATCACCCTGCAGCACATGCCGCCTGAATTGGCGCAGGGCTACATCCGTGAATTCTGCCGCCTGCTGCAAAGTGATGGCCTGTTGGTTTTTCAACTGCCGAGCCAACGCAAGCAACCCCTGCATGGCGTGCGCAAGGTTGCCTACAGCGTGCTGCGCTTCGGCTACCTGTTCTACCATCGCCGGCTGCGGCAACGCCCCATCATGGACATGTTTGGCACCGAGCCCGCGCAGGTGGCGCTGATCCTCAAGCAAGAGGGCTGCCAGGTGTTGGAGCAACAGGAAAACAGCAACGCCGGGCCGGAGTGGCAGAGTTATCGCTACTTCGTCAAGCGCAGCTAGCCCGTGGTGAGCATGGAAGCGAGCCAGCCCCCACCAACAGTCAGCATCGTGATTTCGGCCCTGGATCCGGAACCAGCATTCCTGCGAGCAGCATTGCAAAGCGTGCTGCAACAAAGCTTCCAGGACTTTGAATTGATCCTGTTGGAGGATCCCAGCAGCAAGGAGTCGCTAAGCAATGAGTCGCTGAGCAATGAGTCGCTGAGCCAGGAGTCGCTGGGCCAGGAATCGGTGGGCGCCAGCCTGATAGCGGAGTTTGCTGATGCAAGACTACGCCATGTGCGCAATCCGCAGCGGGTTTGCCTGGCCCAATCCCGCAATCGCAGCTTGGAGCTGGCTCGTGCGGAGCTGGTAGCCATCCTGGACTGCGACGATGTCTGCCTGCCTGATCGTCTGGAAAAGCAGGTAGCTTTTATGGCGGCGCATCCGGAAGTGGCGGTGCTGGGTAGTCAGATCCTGGTCATGGATGCGGACGAAAAACCTCGCGGCTACCGCATCTACCCAACGGAGCAGCAGCAGATCCTCAAGGCCCTGCGCCGTTTCAATCCCATGGCCCATCCCAGTGTAATGCTGCGCAAGAGCGCCGTGCTCAAAGCCGGTGGCTACGCCGTGCGCGATGGTGCTGCCTGCGATGACTACGAACTATGGTCGCGCATGGCCACCTTGGGCTACCACTTCGCCAACCTGCCTGAAGCCCTGCTGCGTTACCGGCTGCACCCCTCTAGCATGAAAACACGTCGGGTGCGGGACACCCTGCGCGACACCCTGTGGATCAAGCAAACCTATTGGCGGCAAAGCCTGGGCTTTGCTGACCGCATGCGCATGTGGGGTGAGCATCTCTTGACTGTGCTGCCCACAAGCTTGGTGCAGCGCCTGTTCTTATGGACCAACCTGAAAAACAAACTGCCGCAAACACAGCCTTGAAGATAGTCAAGGTCATGCCCTTCTTTGCGCCGGCAAGCGCATTTGGTGGCACCGTGACCCAGGCGGACACAGTTTGTGCACGGCTGGCGGCGCGGGGGCATCAAGTTCGGGTGGTAACTTCGGACCTGGGACAGGCAGCGGATCTACCGCGGGCGCAGTGGGTTTCTCGGAATGGCTACCAGGTCTACTACGCGCCGACGAAACGCTGGCACAACTGGCCGCCCTACCCCCCCCCGGCCATGGGCATGCCCTTGCGGGAAGCCCTCAAGGATGCCGATGTGCTGACCCTCAATGTGGGGCTCACCCTGGTGAATGCCCTGGTCAGACGCTGTGCGCAAGAGGCCGGGGTGCCCTACATCTACAATGCAGAGGGTGCGCTCTGTCCGCAACGACTGCGAATCAAGGGCATGGGCAAGTGGCTGTTCCTGCGCCTGTATGAACGGCGCATCCTGCGGGACGCCGCCGCCTTGCATGCCGTCACCCAGAAGGAGGCCGGAGATCTGGCTCTGCAACTTGGATCAGCACAACATGGCAAGCCGGATCGCATCCACGTCATCGCCAACGGGGTGGACATGGGCGACTCCAGCCAATGGCCAGATGGCAAGAACGGTGGCAAGAACGGTGGCCAAGGCTTTCGCCAACAGCATGGCATCCCGCCTACAGCCACCGTCGTTCTCTTCCTGGGTCGCTTGCAAAAGATCAAGGGGCTGGACCTGCTGCTGGAAGCCTGGGCAGAGGTGGCAAGGGATCATGAGGATCTGCACCTGGTTATTGCTGGGCCAGATGTGGATTGTCAGGCAAGACTGGAGCAGCGCATTGCGGCACTTGCTCTGGGCAAACGCGTTCGCTTCGTCGGACAAGTTGAGCATGCGACGCGCATGGCGGCATACCGTGCCGCCGATGTGTTCGCCCTCACCTCCTACTCGGAAGGCTTGCCCAATGCAGTGCTGGAGGCCGCCGCCATGGGCCTGCCCCTGTGGATCACCGACCGCTGCAGCGTTCCCGAAGTCCTGCAGTTCGACGCCGGCTTCGTGGGGCCAGCGGAGCAACAGCCCTTGAGCCAGGCATTGCGTGCCATGCTCAAGGACCCGGACAAGCGACAACGTCAGGGCGAGAATGCCCAGAGGATGGCCCGGGAACTGTTCGCCATGGATGCGGTGGTGACGAAACTGGAAAACCTGTACCGAAGCGTGGCTGCGTCATGAAACGCTTTTGCTATGGCCTGGCTTTCCTCCTGCTGGTGGTCCACCTGGTCTGGGCCGCGGTGCGCATCCCCCGCTCGGTCTTTAGCAAGCGTCTGGTGGAAATCCACCAGTTCCAAGAACACGGTTCCCTGGCTTTCTTTCACGGCAAGGCGCCCTACCAGGGCCTTAGGGATGTGGAGTGGCTGCTGGCCCACAGTCCCGATGACTGCGTGGTGCTATGGCAGGGCGAATACAAAGGCGCCTTCGAACTGCTCTCGTGCATTGCACGACCCCGGCTGTTTGTGCATGACACTGCCGTGCCGGCGGACGCCAGCATGTTTCTGGGACGACCTCTGGCCAGCGGCGAACTTGCTGATGGACGTAAGGGCGTTTATCTCCTCACTGCAAACGGCGAATCGGTGGAGCTAAGCATCCGATGACGAGTCTTTGCTACCGACTCTGCCTGGGCAGTTATCTGGGACTGGCCATGTTCGCCGCCCTCTCCCATGCCCTGCTGCTCATGGGTCTGCCCTTTTTGGACTGGTCCCTGCCGGTCTTGCTGGGTATGGGCTGGCTTGTTACCGCCAAGTTCAAAGTTGCCCAAGCTCCCGGCGCAGCCGCCCCGCGCTGGCTGGCACTCACCGGCATGGCACTCTTCGGCCTGGTCCTGGGCATCCTGGTCTACGGTTCTCTGGTGACCTTCAGTCGACACTGGGACGGTGCAGTTGCCTGGGAGATGAAGGCCTACCATCTGACCCTGCTGCCAAACCTGACGCAGGACTACTTTGCCAGCGGCGATGTGTTCTGTCATAGCCGGGACTATCCCCTGCTGCAGCCACTCTGCATTGCCGCCGGCAATCGCTTGTTGGCTGACGGCATGGGGCGCCTGTTCTTCCCCTGCCTGTACTTGCTAGGGGTGGCCACTGTAGGACTAGGCCTACGGCAGAAGGGAGTGGCCGGTTGGATTGCCTGGTGCGGTGCTCTGGCTTTTGGTTTGACCACCATGCTCATCAACAACAATGCGGGCGGGGCAGACTCGGGCTATGGGGAGCTGGCTCTTTGCACCATGGTCATCGCCATGGCCACAGGCCTGCTGTTGGGGAACCCACTCTTGTTGGCCTGCGCCATCTTTCTGGCCATGCTGCAAAAGCCGGAAGGCATGATCTACGGCAGCCTGGCCCTGGCAGTGCTGTGGTGTCGGGATTCCCGCGGCATGCTGGGGGCGGGGCTGTGGGCCTGGCTGTTGTCCGCCGCCCTCTGGCTACCCCTGCAACACGGCCTGCAGAATCCCGGCTCCCCAGCAATGCACTGGCTGATCTGGGCCAGCCTGTTGGGCTTGGGCTTGTTGATTTGGGGCAGCAGACTCTGCCTGGATCATTTCCGCATCGGTGCCAGGGCTCGCACCTGGATTGCGGTGGTCCTGACCCCGCTTCTGTTGCTGTCTCTGCCCCTGCTCATCGTCGCCCTGGGTAATTCCCAGGGCAACGAGAGCAGCATGGCTTTGTATCTGGGCGACAGCCAGCGCATCTGGGATCGTCTGCCCCGCCTGCCGGCCATCGCCGCTGGCTTCTGGCAATACTTGATCGTGCGCGCCCGCTTCGAGCTGACCTTCGTCCTGCTGTTATGCATGCTGGCCCACAGCCTTTGGCAAAGACGGATGACCGTGGACAGCAAACTAGCGGCCTTTGTGCTGCTGGGATTGCTCAGCCTGATTGCGCCCTTCCTGCTGTCACCGGAAGAAGACCTGCAACACCACCTGCGTTCCAGCCTCGCCCGCCTGGCCATTCACTGGCTGGGAGCAGTGTGGCTCTTGATCATGCTGTGGTTTGCGGGGCTGGCAAACCAGCGGCAATGAACTCGCAGTATTTTGTGATGACTTCATCGGCGGGGCCGTGGGCATGCACCCGGCCCTTGTCGATCCACAGAACCTGCCGACAGATGCTTGCCACGGTGTCCAAGTCGTGGGAGACCAGCATGACGGTGGTGCCGTTGGTCAAAAACTGTTCGATGGTCTTCTGGCACTTGGCCTGGAATTCTGCATCGCCCACCGACATGGCTTCGTCCACTAGAAGAATGTCCGGTTCCATGTGCGCCAGGACGGCAAATCCCAGCCGCGCCAACATGCCAGTGGAATAGGTCTGGATGGAGGCATCCATGAATTCACGGATGCCCGAGTACTCCGCTATGGAAGCGATCTTTTCATCCACTTCTTCTTTCCGCATCCCCAGCAGGGATGCGTTGAGATAGACGTTTTCCAGGCCGGTAAGGTCAGGGTGAAATCCGGCCCCCAACTCCAGCAAGGGGCCAATCCGCCCCTCCACCATAACCTCACCCCGGGTGGGATAGGAAGTGTGCGCCACCAGGGAGAGCAAGGTGCTCTTACCCGAACCATTGGCACCAATGACGCCCAGGGTATCCCCCTTCTTCACTTCGAAGCTCACGTCCTGCAAGGCCCAGAAGGTGTCAATCTGCGCCGGCCTGGCCAGGATGCGTCGCAAAATCTCCTTGGCCAGGAAGGGTCTTTGGCGGGCCAGCCGGTAGGACTTGGCAACGTTTTGAAAACGAATGGCAACCATCAGATCAAGTCAGCGAAGTCCTTCTCATGAATCCAGAATGTGCGCACCCCCAGAATTCCGATTAGCAGGGTGATGACGGTGGCCATACCGAAGGTAAGGAGATCCGGCGCCACTCCCCCATAGAGCACGGAGCGATAGCCCTCCAGGATGCCCGCCAAGGGGTTGAGGTAATAAGCAATGAACAGCCAATCTGAGCTCTGCACCAACTCCTTATGGGCGTCATACAGAATTGGCGAAACCCAGAAGAGCACCACCAGAGCCGAATCCACCAAGTACTGCACATCGCGATAGACCACGGTGAGACTGGAGACCAGCAAGCCCAAACCCGTGGCCAGGCCCAGGTGTACGATCAGAATGATGGGAAGCCACAGGAGTTGCCCACCCAGCAGATCCGCAGCGGGTGGGAACAGCAGCAGGACCAAGATCACCAGAGGAGCTTGCACCAACAGGTGGATCACGTGAGTCAGCACCACCGAGAAGGGTAGAATCTGCCGCGGGAATGCCACCTTTTTCACCAGGCTCTTGTTGCGAACGATGGCGTGGGTACAGCCCGAGACACTATAGGTGATGAAATTGTATGGGATCAGCGCCACCAAGACGAAGGCGGGGAAGTCCGCTGCGGCGTGGAAGAAAAACACCCATACCGCACTCAACACGGTCACCAATACCAGGGGCTGCAGCAAAGCCCAGAAGAAGCCCAAAGCCATGGAGCGATAAAGCGCCTTGAACTCCTTGGCCACCAGGTTCGTGAGAATGAACCGGTAGCGCATCGTGTCGGTGAATGTCTGCACTTGGTCTAGGGCTACTGCGGCAGCAATGCTTGCAGAAGCGGAGGAGATAGATACTTCAAGGGCTGGAGCCAAGCAAGAAGTCCGACCGGTGAAGATGTGCGATCTCAAGATCTGGCAAACCTTGCATCGCACCTGTGACAGCTCTATTTTCAGGCTTTCCCCTCCTTTCCAGAGCGATCCCTCTTTAGAACTTCGAAATGCACAGGCTTCAAGGCATTCCAGCCGGTTCCATCCTAGGGCTGAACTTCACTGGACTGCATGATTCGGCCATTGCCGTAGTCAGCCCCGAGGCGGAGATTCTTTTTGCCTGCTCACTGGAACGCATCAGTCGGAAGAAAAAGGATGGTCGTTGGCCCAGCCTGCTGCTGGATCAGGTGCCCTGGGACAAGATCCACAGCATTGCCCTGAGTACCTTGGACAATTCGGCGGCCGAGTCCCTGGCCCAGCTCTACGCCAAGGATGGTTGGTCCCTGCCGGCAACTGGAGCTGATCCCGCCATTCTAAAAAACCCAGAAGAATGGCAGGAACTCATCGGCTCCCTGCCAAAACCTGTCCTGCGTTTCGAACATCATCAGAGCCATGCCGCCAGCGCCTGGTACCTCAGTGATTTTGACCGGGCCCTAACCATCACCTGTGACGCTGGCGCCTATCAAAGCCCATGGTTTGCTGCAGCCTACAACGGCAGTGGTCAGGACATGGACCTTCTGGGTGGCATGCAAGGCGAGGCCTATCGATCCCCAGCCAAACTCTACTCTGTGGTCACCGCCATCATTGGACTACGCCCCAACAATCACGAGGGCAAGGTCACTGGCCTGGCGGCCCGGGCATCTGTGACGGAAGCGCAAATTGCAGAGTTCGAGAAGATCATCTGGCCGGCAGTATATGAAACCGGAAGTCTGATGCGTTGGGACGTTCGCCTGGTAGATAATGAACCGGGCTTCATGATTGAAAACCATTGGAAGCTACAACGGTACCGGCAACAGCTTTCCGCATTCAGCAATGCTGAACTGGCAGCCTGCGTGCAGACGGTGACGGAACGCCTGGCTCTGGCCATCGTCCAGCGAGCTCGCAGTCTCAGCCCGGAGCCGCACAACAAGGTCTGCCTGGCAGGAGGACTGTTCGCCAACGTCTGCATCAACCGGCGAATCGTCCAGGCGTTCGATCAGGGCTTTATCGCCCCCCCCATGACCGACGATGGCACTGCTTTGGGTGCAGCACTGCTGGCGCACCGCAAACTGTATCCTGACAGCCCCACCATGCAGCAAAGGGCAAGCATGTTCCTTGGACCCCAGATCAGCGAAGCTGACAGTCGCCAAATGGTGCAAGAAGAGAAGCTGCAATACTCAGCGCCTTCTCAGCCTGCACAAGAGCTTGCCCGCCTGCTGGCTGCGGACAAGGTGGTCGCCATCGCCCGAGGCGCCATGGAATTTGGTCCGCGGGCGTTGGGTCACCGCAGCATTCTCTACCGCCCCGCCGATCCCACGGTGAATGACTGGCTGAACAAGAAACTCTCACGCACCGAGTACATGCCCTTCGCCCCCATGACCCTGCGGGAGGATGTGGACGCTTGCTACACCGACCCCAAGACCACCTCCCCGTTCATGACCATGACCGTGGAATGCAAAGCAGAAATGCGGGAGCAGTGTCCTGCCGTGGTGCATGTGGATGGCACGGCTCGCCCGCAGATCATCGACCGGGAGGACAACCCCTTCATGCATGCCGTCTTGACGGAGCTGAAAACACAAACTGGTTGCGGCACGGTCTTGAATACCAGCTTCAACATGCACGAGGAGCCCATCGTCTGCTCCAGCCATGACGCAATACTTGGTTTTGCCCAATCACAACTGGACGCACTTTTCCTGGGCGACATGTTGATTCTCCGAGCGGGTAACGAGTCCATCTTGCAGCGAATGGTCGAAGACGAGCAACCTGGAGTCATGCTACCTGACACAGATACCGCCCTTACAAAGTGGTTGAGCGACACTCAGGAACAACTTGTGCAGCTGCAAAAGCTACGGCGGGAATGGTTTGATCCGGAACTAATAAGATTGGAGAAGCATGCCCAGGCAGGTGACACAGAAAAGCTGGAGCTCCTGGAGACGATCACCCAGCTTGAGCAAGCCTTGCAAAAGGAGCGGCTCGAACTTACGGAACGAGTAGAGCGAGCAGAGCGGCTAGCCCGACTGGAACGACTTGAGGGACGCAAGCAAGTCAAACAACTTGAGCGGTCCGCTGCCGAAAAGGAACAGGAGACAGAGGAGTCCCATGCGCAACTGACTGATCTCAATGCAAAGGTTGCAGATCTGGATAACCAGATGGGCAGCAAAGAGGAGAACGTTCGCCAACTGATCACCGAACTCAGCGGCATCAAATCCAGTTTGACCTGGAAAGCAAATCGTGTCTTCGACTCCCTGCGGCGGGGCCAGGTCAGGGAATTCTCAAACCACTTGAAGGGCTTTGTGCGGACACGTTCCATGAATCTGGCTCGCCGCTTTCGACGAGCCAAACCAGAAGCCGCCTTGAATGGAACCCTACAACAACTAGAGCCCGTCAAACCACAACCTCAGGTTCAAGATCGGCAAGCCCTGCGTACATCCCTGGCCAAACTCCTGCCGTCAGATCTGCCCAGAATCTCCGCTATCGTGCCTTGCTACAACTATGGGCGAGTGGTCATGGAAGCTGTGCGCAGCTTGCAAGCCCAGACCTATGCAAACCTGGAAATCCTGGTGGTGAACGATGGCTCCACCGACCAGGAGACGCTGCAGGCCCTGGCTGAACTGGCAGATTCCGGAATCAAGGTGATCCACCAAGACAACGCGGGCCTGGTGGGAGCTCGCCAGACTGGCGCCAAAGAAGCAACAGGTGAGTGGCTGATCTTTCTGGACAACGACGACCTGTTAGAGCCGGAGGCCATTGGTCTTCTGGCGCTGAAGCTCCTGCAAAATCCAAATGCAGCCTACGCCTATCCCGACCAACATTTCTTTGGCGACGAAAACCTGGTTTGGGAAACGCAAGCTTTCAACGCCTACGACCTGCTCTGGTCCAACCACCCCACTGTCTGCTCTCTGATCCGCAAGGCAAGCTTCGAGCAAACCAGCGGCTACAACAAGGACATGGTGCATGGCTGGGAGGATTGGGAATTCTGGATAGCGCTGGCTGATGCAAAGCAGTTTGGCAGCCGCCTGCCAGTGCCGGTGTTCAAGCATCGCCGGCATGGGCACACCATGACCCATGAGGCCAAGGCCAAAGGAGACATACTTCGGAACACCTTGCTGGATGCTCATCCAAAGCTCTATTCCCCCCAGAAAATCAATCAGATCAAAGCACAGTGGCGACCAGGAATATCCGTCATTGTGCCGTTCTACAACGCTCACGAATTCTTCGACGAGACCCTGCAGAGTCTCAAGCGCCAGACCTTTGCGGACTTCGAAATCATCATCGTCAACGATGCTTCCGATGAACCGAAATCCCAGGCCCTGCTAGAACAATTGCGTCAGCGCGACGACCTTCGAGTCATCGACCGTTCGACACGTGGAGATCTCTCCGCTGCTCGCAACACCGGGGTTCGATCTGCCAGGTCCGAAAACGTCTTCTTTCTGGATCCCGATGACCTGCTCCATCCTACGGCCCTGGAAAAGCTGCTCTGGCTGTTGTTGCTGTCACCGGAGATTGGTTTTGTCTACACGGGAGTAGTGCACTTCGGTGAGCAGAGTGGCGTTTGCATTGACCCTTATGATGTGGAACGACTGAAGCATGAGAACTTCCTGACTTCTGCAGCACTGGTACGAAAGAGCGTCTACCTGGGCGTCGGCGGCATGGAGGAGAACATCAAGCTTCTCTTTGAAGACTACGATTTCTGGCTACGCCTGGCCGCACTGGGCATCCATGGCAAGTTGCTCCCCGAGGCCTTGTTCTACTATCGTCGCCATCATGCCGGCCGCTCAGCATGGGTACGGAAACAGATGACGGACGGGCAGATGGTGCAATTCCTGCGGAAACGCAATCCAGTGCTCTATGGCGAGGGCACGGTTCATCCCGAGCACTACAAGTCGATGCGCACCCAGGAGCCAATGTGCACCCAGGAAGTCAACGCCGCAAATCAGCTGGAAGGGGACTTCGCTGCCAGCTATCGGCAGGAATTGAACCTGCCGTACGATTCCTATCGTCGGCCGAATGTCCCCACCCCCTTCATGCAGCAGCATTGGACCGGGGATAAAACCCGCATCCTCTATTTCATCCCCCACATGACCGTTGGCGGGGCGGAACGTATTGACCTGGACATCTTGGATGGGATGGATCACAAGCAGTTCCACATCGTCCTGGTGGTGGAAATGGCAGAGGGACAGGAGTGGAAGGACAAATTCGAGAAGCGGCCACAAGAGCTTTTCATCTTGCCACACCTGAGCAAGGACAGGAGCCAACAGGTCGCTTTCCTTGAATACCTGCTGATGTCCCGCAACATCGACATCGTGTTCAACCGCAACACCTATGCGGGCTATGAAGCCATCCAGGAATGGCACCAGAAGTACAGTCAGGTTCGATTTGTGGACCTGCTGCATCTGCACAACTTCGGTGAAGACTGGATTACCCAATCCACACCACGAGACAGCTATCTGCACCGACGCTTCCTGACTTCCTATGATCTCAAGGATTACATCGGTAGAGAATGCGGCCTGATCCACGATCGGTTCCAAGTGGTCCACTGCGGCGTCGACACCAAGACCTGGAATCCCCAGGCTGTCCAAAGCGGAAAACTTCGCCAGGAACTGGGGATCCCCGCAGAAGTCCCCATCATCGGCTTTGTCGGCCGACTGCACGAACAGAAGAACCCGCTCATCTGGCTGCAGGCAGCCCAATGCATCGCCGAGAAACATGCGGACTGCGTTTTCGTCATGATTGGCGATGGGCCGCTGGAGAAGAAGGTGACCGCAGCTTGGCGCAAATCAGTGCACAAGAATCGAATTCACCTGCTGGGCTATCGAGACGACATCCAAGCACTGATGATCGATCTGGACATCCTGCTATTGACCTCAGGCTATGAGGGTTTACCGCAGGTTGTTTTCGAGGCCATGAGCCTTGGCGTTCCCGTGGTTTCCTCCGATGCCGGCGGCACACGGGAGTGCGTGACCAAGGGGCTGGGCATCATTGTCCCCCTCAACTCTGAGCCGGCCGGGTATGCTACAGCGGTCCTGGATCTCCTGGCGGATACAGCGGGACGGCTAGCCAGACGTAAGGCCTGCGCAGAACAGGTTCAACAGCGGTTTAGCTTGGAATTAATGCACCAACGCTATCTACAGATCTTTGCCGAGATGAAAACCGAACTGCGGCAGGATGCGCGCCTGCGGGAGTATCAACTGCGCCTCCTGCAAAGCCCCATCCTTTAGCCAGCCCCCGATCCTTTACAAGCCACCGAGCTTTAGCAAGCCATCGCGGCTCCTTTACAAGCCCCCGATCCTTTACAAGCCCCCGAGGCCATTATCGGCTTGGCATTCCTTGGGTGAAAGCTAGGCTTTCACGGATGACCAGCACAAGTTCGAACAAGGCGATCATGGACCTCTGGGAAGGTGGCGTTTCCCACGAATTGGAGTTCTGGGAGCACTGGCTCCGAACAGGAGGAGATCGCTGGCCAAATGAATTTCAACAGCGCACCACTGCGACCTCGCCGCTGCAAGGCAACATCACTGAGTTCTTGGATGCCAACGCGGCAGAGGTCTCGCTGCTGGATGTGGGCGCCGGACCGCTCACCATCATGGGCAAGGTTTGGCCGGGACACAAAGTGAACATCACTGCAGTGGATGCATTGGCAAAGGAATACGATGTGCTTCTTGAGCGCTGTGACGTCAACCCAATCGTCCGCACCCAGGCATGTCACACAGAACAACTTTTGCAGAAGTTCGCCCCCAATCAATTTGACCTGGTCCATGTGCGCAACGCTCTTGACCACGGACATGATCCCCTGCTAGCCATTCGCCAGATGCTGGCGGTTGTCAAGCTGAACCATCATGTGTTGATGGACCATGCTGTCAACGAGGCCGAGAAGGCGAAGTACGAAGGCTTCCACCAATGGAACCTGCAAGTCAAAGGTGACGACCTGCACATCTGGAACAAAGAACACCGGTACTCCCTGCGGAAAGAAATCAAGGGAGTGGCCGAGATCGTCAAGGTCAATCCTGAGGCGGAAGACTGGTGTGCTGTGGTTCTGCAGAAGACTGCTGAGACGCAGCTGTAGAAGGAGGGGCGGCGGGCAACACTACGGTGCCCTCCGTCTTCCTCTGCGAATCTTGCTGCGAAACCTGGCCTGCTGTACTGGCCGCCACCGTCTCAGCACCAAAGTCCCGACCGCGAAACAGTTCGTTCAGATAGAGCTTGATGAACTTTAAACCCGTCGGAAGAGACTTGGCATAGCTTTCGCCACCAATTCGTTCGCCCTCATAGGTGGGAATCTCTGCGACTTGAAGCCCCAACTTCATAGCTCGAATTGAGCTCTGATACTCAATGGTGAAGCCCAGACCATCGGGCCGGATAAGGTCCCAGGCTTCTTTGGTAATTGCCCGGTAACCGTTGATGGTATCGGAGATGAAAACCTTCTTCTTACCGGCTTGTCGACGATTCCAAGTCAAGTTGGCCAGGAGATTGAAAGAGTTGTTGGCCCATTTCCGCCACTTGAACCACAGGTCATCTTCTTCGTTATGAGCTCCCTTCATCATGCGAGAGGCTATAACCATTTGCGCGCCCTGCTCCAGCGGTTGGCGGAACTTGGGAATGTCCGCTGGGTCTTCGTTGCCATCTGGAGAATAGAACAACAAGGCATCGCCCTGTGCTCTCTCGAAAGCCATGCGAAAAGCTTCACCACGCCCTTTGCTGTGTTGTCGAAGCACTCGAAACCCCTTCTCCGCATAAAACTCAAGCGTGCCGTCAGTGGACCCACCATCCACGGCAAAGGCTTCGTCAACAGCATCAAACGGAATTCTGTCCCAAAGAGCCTTGACTCCTTCGATCTCATTCCAAGTTAGCAACACCAGACTAACCTTCATGACTGATCCTGGTTCTGGCGTTGGTTTGGGCGATCTCAGAATGCAAATTGAAACCCTTGCTACTGACCATCACTGGAATTCACCAAGCAGAACGGCCTTTTCTGATAGCTCGAGGTCATATTCACTTGGGTCCACTCCGGCAGCATCTAGATCACTGGCCATCATGATGCGAGCCAGGCCTTCCATATCCACCTCGGTATGCCAACCAAGCTTCTCTTTCGCCTTGCTGGCATCTCCCAGGAGAATATCCACTTCGGTCGGACGGAAATATCGCGGGTCGATACCCACAATTTCATCGGGATCAAGATCGACCAAGCGGCAGCACATGTGCAAGAAATCACGCACGCTATAAGTTTTGCCAGTGGCTAGAACAAAGTCGTCAGGTTCTTCAACCTGCAACATCTTCCACATGCCTTTGACGTAATCTTTGGCGTAACCCCAGTCACGTTTCGCATCCAGGTTGCCCAAAAAGATCTTCTTACGTTCTCCAGAAATAATCTGCGACAGCCCCCGAGTGATCTTTCGGGTCACAAAGGTCTCACCGCGACGAGGGCTTTCATGATTGAAGAGGATTCCGTTGCAGGCAAAGAGGTCGTATGCCTCGCGGTAATTCACGGTGGCCCAATATGCATAGAGCTTTGCTACGGCATAGGGCGATCGTGGGTAAAAGGGAGTTGTCTCTGATTGCGGCACTTCCTTGGTCAGACCATAGAGCTCCGAAGAGCTGGCCTGGTAAAAGCGCGTCTCCAACCCGGTTTCGCGAATCGCCTCGAGCAAACGCAGCGTGCCAAGCCCCACCACATCACCGGTAAATTCGGGCATATCAAATGAAACCCGAACATGGCTCTGGGCCGCCAGGTTGTAGATCTCAGCCGGTTCGATTGTGCGAACCAGACGTGCCAGAGTAGAGGCATCGGTCATGTCCGCATAATGGAGATGGAGTCGTCGGCCTTCTTCGGTCGGTTCCTCGAACAAATGGCGGATGCGAGCCGTGTTGAAAAGCGATGAGCGACGGATCAGTCCATGGACCTCGTAACCCTTCTCAAGCAATAACTCAGCCAAGTAGGAACCGTCTTGGCCAGTAATTCCGGTCACCAGTGCTTTTTTGGTCATGAGGAGGTCATTCCGCGGAGAAAGAGTGCTTTGGACAGCTAGATCTAACCGTTTCACCAAGCCTAAACAACTCTTTCCCAGAGGAGAAACCTGGTGACTTCAACCCGTCTACTTGCATAACTGGCCAGTCAATTTTCTGCCAGGAACAAGTCTCTTACCAAGATCTCTCAAGCAGCATTCACAGACTCATTTTCCCTTTCTCAGGGGAGAAATTTGCTTCTGCCGGTGGCTGTGAAATCAGCGGCTGAATCGGTAGCACAGCGAAAACTGTAATTGCTAACTCGCACAGGAGACTTAACTTGGGGTCGCAAGCGAATCTCAACTTGCAGCAAGGTAATGAGTGATTTCCCCAAGGAGAAAGAGAGGGCGAAGGGAGCACCAAGGCTACTGCCTTCTTCGCCCATGCTGCTCAGCTGTACTGGCCGACCATCCATTAAGGCGCTGACGTCGAGTTGGCTGGCACTTCCTCCGCGGATCCTGATCACCCCTCCCTCTCCTTTGATCTTCCCTAGATCGTGCTCGAAACGCAGATAGTCCTCAGGCTCTGCCAAGATGAAGTGATCCGTATGGAATTTCCCACTGAAGGAGTGGAGGCACCTGGATGCTGCTGGCCCATCCTGAAAATCCGTCTTGAAGGCATAACTTTGCTTCCGGATCCACTCCCCTTCTCCTAGCACACACAAGCCAAAATCCCGGTGCACGGGATGGACTTGGGTAATAGACCAAGAGTTCAGCCTGGCTTGGCCATGCAGTTTGTATTGCCCTGCATATAGGGATTGATCACCTTGACTCGAGGTCAGAAAGGTCACCTGTTCCTGCAGTTGGCCAGGGAACACATCCCAGTGGATAGAATCTGTGCCAATGAATAGGCAGCCTGAGTCTCCCAATTCAGTTTCACCCTCGGGCGCAAAGCAGTAGTTCAAGCGGTAGCGCTTGGATGGCATCAAGGGCCCCAGGTGCCGGGTGGCTTGCCAAACCGCTGAACCATCGCCGTGGATAGATAGGCCAGATGATTGGGAATCAGAATGCGCAATGTTGATATCACCACCATCAGGCCCAGACCATAGCTGGGATTCCCCAGGCCAATTGGATTGGAATTCTTGCTCTTCAGACTGCGCTTCGTTGCTAGTCCAGACGTACTTCGCCTTTCGCTCCCCTGGTTGCAACAGTCCATCATCTACCTTGCGCATCCGATGGAAGATCCGCACCGGGTGACCCCCGAGGCTGTGGGGAAATTCCTGTTCAGCAAAGTAGTCTGGGTTGGCGAGCAAAACTTCCAACATGCCAGACATATATCGGTGTGACCATGCAGTGCCAACGGCACCTATGGGGCAATCGATCACTACCCATGTTTGCGCGTCCTTTCCGTGCACAATCCGCTGCATGGGAGTGTATGAGTCCGGCAGGTAGCCCAGCTGCCAGGCGTCCCCGGCAAGGCCTCGCCTTTTCATCTCTAAACGCACATTGTCACTATTGAGACGACTATGGTCGCCAGCAAAGGCAATGCACTGCGGTGCATCACCAATCTTCGGCAGTGCAAGAAAGAGTGGACCCCGCAAATCGACGACTCCAACATCCAAGGGAAGCACTTGCCGGTTGGAACCAAACAGGGCACTGGGGATGTTCAAGACCGGTTTACCGGAGCCAGGATAAAAGGAATTGCTCAGCAGGATCAACAGGGGCAAGACCAAAGCCCAGCGGCTCCAAGTTCTGTTCTCAATTCCCAGCACTTGCGCACTGCGACCAAGGACAACAAATAGGAGCATGAGCAGGAACAGGAAGCTCCCCAGAGTAAACCGTAGATCCACAACCGGGTGGAAGTAGCAGTAGACCAGATTGACAAGGAAACCGACCGTAAGCGGCCCCACGGGTTCTGCCCAGAGACTGGATCTCGTTGCTGTGCTTTGCTGATTTCTCCGCTTTAGAAAAACCAACATGAGCAGCACGGCCGCCGTGGCAAACACCAGGATCCCCATGCTGCCAAACCATTCCAGCCATGGACTGAAGTAGAGTTTGAAGTATGCCAAGGTCCACGGATTACCTTGGCCGTATTCCAGAGCATGCCGGCCAAACTGGGCACTGAAGTGGCCATAGATTGCCGACCAGTTTTTTGCGTAAAAAGGCACAAAGGTGAGAAGACAAACCACAGCCGACAAGCAGAGATTAATACAACGATGCCATAGGTCCCCACCTCTTATGCCCGCCAGCAGAGTCCGCGCTAGCAGCCAGAGTACAGGGCCAGATATGACCATGGGAAAACTCAGCTTAGCCAGCATTCCCAGGCCGGTTATCAAGCCGAAGATCAGTGCCGGGCGCCAAGCTCGGAAACAATCCAAAGGCTCCATGGCAAAGATGGTCATGGCCGCCATGGACCAAAGGTAGAGTTCAGCCAATTCCATCCGGGTAATTTGCTGAACGTAGGGGGAAGCCACCAGGATAATGGCACCCAAGGTGGCAATCTTTGGACTCACATAACGTCTCAGCCAACGATGCATGGCCCAGGCAATGCAAAGAAGGAGGAGAAGATTGTCGATGCGAAAGCCAATGCCACTGGAGCCAAAGATCAACATCCCAGGCAAGTTGCCAAACATGGCAAGTGGCGGCTTGTGGTAGGGGGTTTCCCAAAAGGCCTGCAAGGCAGAAATGAAACCCTGGGATTCCAGTGCGGTAGCGACGCAGGTAGGCTGGAAAAGGAAGAAGGCTTCATCCCACGGCCTTGGCCCGGAGTCCAGAGAGCAGTAGGCAAGGAAAGAAGCTGCGGCAATCAGGAAGAAGCCGAGAAGCAGAGCTCGGTCCGCCTTGCCTGACGGAGTGGAGGGTGAGGTCATGGTCTGCAAAGGAACTCTGTGTGGAAGTATTGATCGGAAGGCCAAGCCCACAGGACTGTGGATGCTAAGGCCCTGCTGCGGCGCAGACACTCACGGAATTTGATCCTTTGCATCCCCCCGCCACCATCTGCACACCGTCTGCACACCGTCTCGATGCACAATTCACCTAGAGTCACCTAGAGGAAAAATTTGCGAATTGGCCGATGATGGTATCCACTTGCCATCATCTTGAGCAAGCAAGCTATTCTTCTGGTCAACCTGGGCACGCCAGATGCCCCCACCACCCCGGCAGTGCGTCGCTACCTGCGGGAATTCCTGTCGGACCCGCGGGTCATTGACATCCCCGCACCCCTGCGCTTCGCCTTGCTGAACCTGGTCATCCTGCCCTTCCGCCCTAGCAAGTCCGCCGCCGCCTATCGCCAGGTATGGATGGATCGAGGCTCACCCCTGCTGGTGCACGGCCAGGGCCTGGCGAGTAAATTGGACGACAAGCTGACGCAGCCGGTGTTCCTGGCCATGCGCTACGGCCAACCATCCATCAAAAACGTGATGCAGGAACTTGGTAGCCAGGGCATACAAGAGATCACGGTGTTGCCCCTATTCCCGCAGTTCTCCGACTCGGCCTGGGCGGCAGCGGTGGACATGATCTACCGCCAGGCCAACTTGCTCACCAACCTGCCGGCCATTCGAGTCCTGCCGCCCTTCTATGAACATCCGGGTTTCCTGGCGGCCATGGCTGACATTGCCCGACCAGTGCTTACGGAAATGCAGCCTGACAAGTTGCTGATGAGTTTTCATGGCCTGCCGGAACGGCACATGCATAAGAGTGACCTGAGCCAGAACCATGGCCTGCAGAGCCACTGCCTGACCAAAGCCGACTGCTGCCAAAAGGTTGGGCAGGTCAACGCCTATTGCTACCGCGCCCACTGCTACGCCACGGCCCGAGGCCTGGCCAAGCTCCTGCAACTCAAAGACCGTCAATACGAAGTGGCCTTCCAATCACGGCTTGGACGCACTCCCTGGATCCAACCCTTCACCGATGTGCGGGTGCAGGAATTGGTAGGAGAAGGCTGCAAGCGCCTGGCAGTGATCTGCCCTTCCTTTGTGGCGGACTGCCTGGAAACCCTGGAAGAGATCGGCATCCGCGCCCGCAGGGACTTCCTTGCGGCTGGCGGCGAAGACCTGCAGTTGATCCCCTGTGTAAATAGCAGCGATGCCTGGGTGACCGCGGTGGCGGATATGGTGCGGGGCCCTGTTCCCAGCTAGCCGCCCTGTTCCCTGCTAACCGCCCCGCTTGTGCATCTCCAGATGCGGGTTCTCCACCAGCTCTGCCTTGGCGGCCAGGGGCTGACGCTGCCGCAGCGCCAAACGTTGTTCCGCCCCACGATCACTGCGTGTGGACCAGACTTCGCTCACCAGGGCCAACAAGTCCTGGTGCGAAGCTCCACTGCGCAACTTCTGCCGCAGGTCCACACCTGACCTGGCATAGAGGCAGAGATACCACATGCCATCGGCGGTGATGCGGGAGCGATCACAGCTACCACAGAAGGGCTCGCTGGTAGATGAGATGATGCCAAAGCTTGTGCCATCCGGCAGCAACCACTCATCCGCCGGCGCCGCATCACGCTTGGCACAGGCGGTCAGCTTGCCGTAATGCCGCTGCAAGGCGGTGAGAATGTCAGCCTTCTTGAATACCTTGGCGGACTCCCAGCGGGTGGCGCCCCCCACATCCATGTATTCGATGAAGCGCACCTGGGCGGACATCTGCTTGCCAAACTCAAGCAGGTCCACCAGTTCGTCATCGTTATGTCCGCGCAACACCACGGTGTTCAGCTTCAGGGACTGGAAACCCAGTTCAGCAGCGAACTGGATGCCGGCCTTGGCCTTGGCCAGATGATCCCACCCGGTCATTTCGCGGAAGCGCTCAGCTCGCAGGGAATCCAGGCTCACGGTCACCCGCTGCAAGCCGGCCTTTTGCAGGGCCACCCCCTGCTCTGGCAGGTAGATGCCATTGGTGGTCAAGGCCAGGTCGCGAATGCCCGCCTGCTGGGAAAGGATCTCCACCAAGGCCGGCAGGTCCTTGCGAATCAGAGGCTCGCCACCAGTCAGGCGCAGCCGATCTACGCCCAGCTCCGCAAAGACTGACAACAGCACCCCCATCTCCTCAAAGTCCAGGATGTCCTTCTTCGGCAGCCAGGTGTAATCCTGCTCCGGCATGCAGTATTGGCAGCGCAGGTTGCAGCGGTCGGTGACCGACAGGCGCAGGCTTTTGAGGGGGCGTTGGTGAATGTCAGTCAGCATGGCTCTCCCCCCTCATGGTGCAGATTAGCCAGTAGACAAGGCCATTGCTGGGAAAGGAGGGCGGGGAATAGAACACCAGGCCTCGCCTTGGATCAAGGGGGCCTGGATTTCTAGAGACCGGTGCAGGCGGCTGGTGCCGCTACGGTTGACAGAATGGCTGGGAGCCTGGCTTAGAGGGCCTAGCTTAGAGCTTGGTCGTTGCCATCTGGGTCACCACTCTTGCGCTGACGCCGCCGATAAGTGAAGGCAACACCTGCCAGGCCTGAGCCAAACAGCAGCATGGTCACGGGTTCGGGCACAGGTTCGGCCAGGGGGATCTGTCCATCGGAGCCACCTTCGCTAGGCAAGGTTCCACCGGTTTCACCGGATCCGCCGGTTCCACCTGATCCGCCACCACCAACTTCCGGATCTTCTGGCACGGTTCCGGAGGGTTGGGTACCAGACCCGTCAGGATCTGGACTGACAATGATACCGCCACCGTTGGAGCCGCCTCCAGCGACAACACCGCCACCACCATCATCCCCACCTATGGGAATCTGGAGACCCGTGCTCCCGTCCGTGCAAGCGAACAGACCAAACAACAAGGCAAACGAAAAGCCGCGAAGCAATGATATATGCATGAAACCGTCCAACCGTGTCCAAGAAAACAGGGGAAATGGCACCGGATGAATCAGGCAGGAAGCTGCAGCCACGAGACGAACTCACGTTGACTCTTCTTCCTATCCCTTTCCATGGAAAGGTTAACACCTGCAATTCGAAAATGTCGGGGCAATACCTTGGCCCACCCCTCTATGGGGTACTCCCAGGAAAGCAAACACAAGCAGAGCCATTACAGAGGCTTGAGTTCTGGCCTTGGCAACGCCAACATTGCATTGTCAGGCCTGCGTTCTGACCCCCCGTCCCAATTTGGGACAGGCAGGCATTATTCATGAAACTCCCATTTCGAGTCTGGTCTGCGTTCATACTGCTGCTTACAGCGAATCAGGCATGCACTTTGTTTCATGATGCCAAGCTGCCCATTGCAGCAACTCCGCAACGCCCCAGCCTCTCCAGTGACACCAGCACCACCGCTGCCAACAGTTTCGAGTTGGAAGCCGGCGCCACCCTGGACCCAGACGACTATCAAGCCATTCCTCTGGCCTTGAAGTGGGGCCTGTCTTCACGGTCCGAGTTCTTCCTGGCTTTGTCGCCCTATCAGAACCTGGAACTGCCCGGCAAGGATGTGAACGGCGCCTCGGATCTCAGCCTGGGACTGCGGCACCGGTTCTGGGACGAAACTCCCGAATCACCCTCCATGGCCCTGCAGTTCAGTAGCAAACTCGCCACCGCCAGTGAGAGTCAGGGTTTAGGCAATGGCGAGACCGACTTCTTTGTCGCCGGCATCCTGGGCAAGCGCCTGGGTGACATCAGCACCACCGCCTACTACCAACTGGGCTTGCTGGGCGAAGTGGGCGACTCCAGCCGCGACCTGGAACACAGCCTGGCCCTGGTGGCCGCCACTGCCCTGAGCTCCCAGTGGTCCATCTTCGTGGAACCGGCGGTCATCTTGCAGCCGGAAGCGGACCTGGACTCCTTCTTCGTCACCACCGGCGCCGCTTATAGCGTGTCACCAAGTCTGGTCCTGGACTGCGCCCTGGTCATCGGCCTGAGTCGGGAAGCCCCTGACCTGCAGATTCTCTTCGGCTTCACTGAGAACCTGGGACAGCCCCTGGCAGAACTGGGGATTGGCGGCGGCAGCCTGTATCCCTAGCCGCTTATTCCAAGCCACTGCAAACCCAATGCAGATGCCAATATGGATTGCAGGACTTGTGAGATTGCGTACTATCTGGCCCGTAGACTTTCTAGCCTACAGCGGGCAGAGCCATCTAACTGCCCAGCGAAACCAACAACCTCGCTTCCTCGCTATCCATCCAAGAGTGCTCCGGCACCGCGAGTCGAGCGGGGTTTCTTCTTACCATCATTTGCGCAGTCAAGCGCAAGCCACGGCAGTGGATAAAAACGAGAAAGGCGCCGCAAACCATTAGCTTGCAACGCCTTGAATGGTACGCCCACCAGGACTCGAACCTGGGACCTTCGGATTAGAAATCCGGTGCTCTATCCAACTGAGCTATGAGCGCCTGCGGGTGGCCAGGCTACCAGCCTCCCCCCGGTAGGGTATGCATTGCGGCAACATCTTCAACAGGTTGGGAATGGACATTCCCTGGTTGATTTTGCCATGGCTTAAATATAATGCGCCCGAGCCTCCAACTAGGGGAGGTCCGGGCGCGCCGGCCGACAGGGGTAACCTAGAGACCGCCAGTAACAACTACGGCATTGGTCAGGGCCATTCCCAGGGGCGGTGCACCTGGGTTGTCAATCAGCCCCTGCGTCACGACGGTAATGTCAATGAGGCCCACATCGTTGGGAACGAGTAGAGGCAGACTGTGCGTGCCAGCAGGAGTCGTGGTAACCATCACACTCAAGGTGAATGCAGTGTCGATGAAGAAGAAGGCACCCAAGCCAAAGTCAGTCACTGGATTGGCTCGGGCACCAATGACGTAGAAGGTCAACGCACTGCCTGGAGCATCAGTGATATCCAGGTTGATCAGGGTATTGATAACAGCATCGTCAATCCGCAGCTTCGGCACAGAACCGAGCCAGTCGCTCCCCTGCCCATCGGCCTGGGAGACTGCATCCAGATTCACCTTGTAGAGCTCCTTGCCAGTCACGCCGTCATCTCCACTGAAGTAAAGATTGCCGTTGGCCACGGTGTGGTAGGCGGGGATGCCACTGCTGGAACCAGGTTGCAGATCGGTCACCAGGTTGGTGCCCAGGGTGGTACCATCGGTCTTCCACAGCTCAGAGCCGTGGGTGCCATCATTGGCGGTGAAATAGTAGAACCGGCTTCCCACCGCCAGCGTGCTGGTGTCGGTGGTGGTCAGGGCAGAGGAACTGCTACCAGGACGGGTATCCTTCAACAGCACGGTGCCAGCAAGAGTCCCATCACTGAGGAAGGGTTCATTGCCAATATTGGTGTTGTCACCATTGTAGTTGCAGCCAAAGAACAGCATGCCGTTGTAGTTGCGGAAGTCATTGAGGCTGGCAGAGGAAGTGCTGGCAGGACGGAAGTCCCTGACAATTACCGTGCCCGCAAGGGTGCCATCGGACTTCCACAAGGAATCACCCGTGCCATCATTGGCTTCGAAGAACAGGGTGTTGCCAATGGCAATCATGTCCTCCGGGGTGGAACTGCTGGTTAGAGGGCGGATGTTAGCCACTTCAAGGGTGCCAGCGCCCGTACCATCACTGACCCAAAGCTCCGTGCCGTTGCCGCCATTGGCGGGGAAGTAGAGCAAGCCACCCATTTCCGCCCAGCGCTGGCTGGTGCTGGAGGAGATTCCACTCGAACTACCAGCGCGGATGTCTTTCACCAACATTGTAGTGCCAGCGTTACCATTGGTCTTCCACAGCTCAGTGCCGTTGGTGCCGTCATTGGCGTGGAAGAACAAGGAATCGCCAGCGCGGGTCATATGGCCGATGGTCGCAGAGGAAGTGGATCCAACACGAATCTCCTTCATCATGGTGGTGCCGGCGCCAGTGCCATCACTAATCCACAGCTCAGTACCATTGACACCGTCACTGGCTTCAAAAACCAGGTCGCCATGATAGGAAATTGTGTCAGAGATGAGGGCATTGCCGGTGGGGTTGATGACCTTCACCAACTGGGTTCCAACCGTGGTGCCATCAGACTTCCATAGCTGATTGCCGTTGGTACCGTCATTGGCCTCCATGAACAGGGTGTTGCCGACGACGGTGAAGTCGAAGGGAGTACTGCTTCCTGAACCTGGATTGATATCCTTCAACAGGGAGGTCCCAGCGGCAGTGCCATCACTGACCCAGAGTTCATTGCCCTGAGTATTATGCACGGCACGGAACACCACCCGGCCCCTGAACTCGGTGATAAACACTGGGGTAGAGCCCAGTGATTCCGCCGGCAAGGGCGCGTTGACGTTTTTCAGCAAAGTGGTGCCACCAGCAGTGCCATCACTGATGTAGGGCTCGTGGCCGGCAGTGGTATCGTTCACTGAAAGCATCATCTGCGTAGCATTGATGGCTACCGGGCCCCGATAGGAGCTGTTGGAGCTGTGGCCACTGCTGGAGCCGGTAACGAACTCAAAGGCCATGTTGGTACCGGCAAAGCTGCCGTCACTCACCCACAGCTCTTCGCCATTGGTGCCATCATTGGCATTGAAGTAGACACTGGAGCCCAAAGGCACGAAGTACTCGATGCTGGCACTGGAGGTTGTTGGACGGATATCCTTCAACAGGAAGGTGCCCAGGGCGGTGCCGTCGCTCACATAGAGTTCCCGGTTGCTGGACGTAGTCGTGCCAGCGGTGAAGAACACGTTGCCTCCGGCTTCGGTAAAGTACGGGGGGTTGGAGGTGGTAGTACCCAGGCTGTCTCCGGAACCCACAACCAGGTCGCCCAGGTTGATGGTGCCGGCAACGGTACCATCGGTAACCCAGGGCTCTTGGCCAATGTTGCCAGTGGCATCACCTTCGGCGGCGAAGTAGATCCGGTCGTCAGCGTTGCCGACGGTGCCGTCGGGATCGATGGCTGTGAGGAAGGCAGGCCAACTACCGTTGGATGAAGTGACGTTCGACTTCAGGTCGACAAAGTTGGTGGTGCCTAGCCTGGACTATTCATGAATAGGTAAACCGCGGACTGTGGATCATTCGTACTAAGTGGTAACTACACGCTACTTGGAACAAACGACACCACAATCCGCATGGCCAAGCCTACTCAACAGTCTGTTATTCTTCCAGACATCGCCAAGAAGTCCGTCGTCCCCATCTTTGACGCAGAAGGACAAAGCTCCGATGGCGGTGCAATCCTGCTTGGCCAGCTCGATCAGCAACTCGGCCTGACCAGCGGACTTGCAGCTCAATTTTGCGATCGACGCAATCCGGGCCGCACAACACACGACTTTTTGACGATTCTCCGGCAACGTGTGTTTTCCATCGCCATGGGCTACAGCGATGGCAACGACGCAGCCAAAATGGCAAATGACCCGATCCTGAAAATGATCAGCGGCATGGATGCACTTGGCGAAGATCAGCTGGCATCGCAACCGACGTTATCCCGGTTTGAAAACATGCCCACGGCAAAAGAGGCTGTACAAGCCACACGTTGGCTGGAGAAGAAAGCTATTGGTCTGCTCAAGAAGCGTCATCGGCGACCAAAGCGCATCACCATCGACTTTGATTCCACTGACGATCCCACCCATGGTCAGCAAGCATTCAGCTTTTTCAATGGCTACTACGACACCTGGTGTTTCCATCCTCTCCTTGGCTTTTTGTCAGTGGATGGTCATCCAGATCAATTTCTCTTCTCCGCTCGGCTTCGACCAGGGAACTCAACGGCAAACCGAGGATGCATTCCATTGTTGCAGCGGACGGTCGCCGAGCTCAGGTACCGATTCCCGAAAGCAAAGATTCGTGTACGGTTAGATGGCGGCTTTGCAAACCCAAGGATCATCGCTGCGCTTGAAGATCTAAAAGTCGAGTATGTGGTCGCAATGGCCAGCAACAGCGTCCTCAAAGCGAAAGCCAAGGATTGGATGACCATGGCCCAGACGCTCTCTGCTCGCCAAAACGAATCCATCCAACTCTTTGGAGAGGCTGCTTACCGTGCAAAGTCATGGAATCGCGAGCGGAGGGTCATCCTCAAAGCTGAGGTGCTGCAGTATGAAGGAAGAAGTGCAAAGTCGAATCCTCGATTTGTGATCACCAATCTTCGGCACACACCGGAAAACGTGTACAAGATCTATCGTGGTCGAGGTGATTCCGAGAACCGCATCAAAGAACTACTGCATGATCTCGACATTGATCGCACAAGCTGCTCAAGCTACATCGCCAATCAATTCCGAGTATTGATGACGGCTACGGCGTATCTGCTCTACCAGGAGCTGCGCTGGCGCCTTCGTCGGACTGATGCAGGCCGCACCCAGGTAGGGCGATTTCGGGAAATGTTGATCAAGGTCGCAGCTCGCGTACAAGAATCAGTGCGTCGGGTAGTGGTCCATCTGCCGAAATGTTATCCATGGGTAGAATTGTGGGAGCGTGCAGCATGTGCTGTCAGTGCTCGCGGTAGACCAAAGACGGCGTAGCGCCGAATGGAATCCAACTGCATCGCATCTACTGCGCCACGGGACTGTACGGAGGTGGCCATTCCGGCGATATTTCAGGCCCATGGACCTTTGCCAACGCTCACTTCAGAGTGTCGAAAGCAAATCCCCTTGATTCTTCACCATGCCGGCCAGCAAGGACCAAAAAATCGCGATCAACAGCACACTCGTGAATAGTCCGGGCTAGGGCTGTGCCATCGGTACGCCAAAGTTCAAAGCCGGTGCCGCCAGCCGGGCCATCACTGGCGCGGAAGTACAGGTGACTGCCAAGCACAGTGAAGAAGGCAGGCACGGAGCTGAAGCCCACGTTGATGTCCAGGATATGGGCCATGGTGCCCAAAACCGGATCATAGACGGTGGGTTCGCCGCCATTGGTGCCATCATCACCACCGAACCAGATCTTGCCTTGGAACACGGCCATGCCGGAATTCAGGCTGGAGTAGGAACTGCTGGCACCTGGTCGGAAGTCCAGCACCAGAACTGTGCCCAGGGCAGTGCCATCACTCTCCCACAGCTCAATGCCATTGGTACCGTCATTGGCGAAGAAGTAGACTTTGGTCCCCAACACAGTGAGATCCGGGTCCGCCCAGCTCGAGGTCGTGGAAAAGGGGAAGGAGGGGAAGGAATCGGAAGTACCGGGCCGGATGTCTTTCAGCATGGCGGTGCCGGCGGCAGTGCCGTTTGTCAGCCAGAGTTCCCGGCCAGCAGCGCCAGCATCATCGGCAATGAAGAACACACCCACTCCCGGCAATTCGGTGAAGCTAAAGGGATCGGAGTGGCCGGTGCCAACATTGATGTCCGCCAGCATGACGGTGCCGAGGGCAGTGCCGTCGGTGACGTAGGGCTCATTACCCAGGGCTTCGGTGTCCGCAGCAAAATAAGTCAGACCACTGCTGCTGAAGTGGGTAAACATCTCCGGATTGGAGCTGTAGGTTGGTGGTGCGGTCCGGATGTCCGTGACCAGGGTGGGGAGCTGCGCATTGCAGACGGAAGCTAGTGGTGTGATGCGCTCTGTTGGGGCATTTTCAGTGCAGCGCGTGCGCGACCGACTTTTTCGAGGATCTCGTCGGCGGCCTTGGTCCAAACAATCGGCTTCGGATCGTCGTTGTGGTTATCGATGTAGTCCATGATTGCTTTCTTGAGTTGAGGGACGCTGCGAAACGCGTCGCGCTTCAGGCGTTTTTGATCAAGATTGCGGAAAAACCCCTCCACGATATTGAGCCACGAGCTGCTTGTCGGGATGAAGTGCATGTGGAATCGCGGATGGCGCTTCAGCCACCGCTTAACCTTCTCATGCTTGTGTGTGGCGTAGTTGTCGGCGATGACGTGCAGATCGAGTTCAGCTGGAGTTTGCTCGTCGATCATTCTCAGGAACTTGATCCACTCCTGATGTCGATGTCGCTTCATGCAGGTTGCGATCACTTCGCCGTGACCCAACTCGATCGCGGCGAACAAGGTGGTTGTTCCGTTCCTCTTGTAGTCATGAGTCATCGTGCCGCATCGGCCCTTGACCAGTGGAAGGCTCTTCTGGGTCCGATCGAGAGCCTGAATTGACGTCTTTTCGTCCGCGCTAAAGACGAGTGCATTCTCGGGTGGATTCAGGTAGAGACCTACCACATCGCGCAGCTTCTCTTCGAACCGAGAATCGTTGCTGACCTTGAACGTCTTCACCAAGTGAGGTTTCAGACCGTTGGCCTTCCATGTGCGGTGGACCATCGACTGCGTGATTCCCATCTCCTCTGCAAGGAGTCGCGTGCTCCAGTGTGTCGCGTTCGCGGGGATCTCTTGCGTAGTCATGCGGATGATCTCACTCTCAACTTCCTCGTTCGCACGGGGACGACCTCCCCGAGGAAGGTCCTTCTCTATACCAGTGAGGCGATGCTCGCTGAAGCGGTTTCGCCAACGCCCCACAGTGTGTCGCTTGACCCTCATCTCCTCAGCTATATCCGCATTCGAGTAGCCATCAGCGGCAAGAAGGATCATTCGGGCTCGCTGAGCTTGCCTCACCGAAATTCTCCGACTGCGTGACCAATTCGTCAGGGTGCTTCGCTCACTCTTGGTAAGTTGAATCTCTACTGCAACGCGCATCGTCTTGCCTCCAACGATACCTACGCACCGCAAGCGTAGGGAGGCTTAATATAAAGGCCTACTATTCTGCGTCATACCACTAGGGAGTGGTTGTCATGGGCACCCAGTTGGTGGCCATGTGGAAGGTATCACAACCTGCCCCACAGCCATTGGCGGTGTAGACAAGCGCTGCATGGTGCAAAGTCACCCCCACAGCCATGGCTGAAGGTCCAGAGGTATTCAGGGAGGAGAAAGCCCGACCTGCACCATCCAGAGCGCCCTTCCAACCCGTAAAGGTGGGAGCACCCCCACCCAACTGGGTGAGGTCAATGACAAAGCTGGTGAGTGGATCGGGTTGGTTCAACGGAATGACCACGCCAGGTGCCATGGTGACACCGGGGGTATCGCCGCTGACAGCAAAGCCGGTGAACAACCAGTAGTTCTTCCCAGCATGTGCCACGCCAGCATCAAGGGTCATGACCTGGGAGTTGGCCACCGACACGGACAGCAGGTGGGTATCCGCCGTCAATGGCAGGGGAATGCTGGATATCACGTAAGCTCGGCCGTGATTCGCTCCCGTGTCATCGAAATTGCCAAGGGTGCCATCGGGGCCGGGACCAAAATCGGGATCAGCGGGGTCATCCCAGCCTGGGGCGCCAATCACCATGTCCGGAGAGCCATCAGCGTTCACATCGCCGTTGCCACTCACAGTCGACAAGTAATCACCAGCGTTCTCTCCGTCAAGGGTCCACAAGGTGGCGCCTGTCATTCCGGAATACAGATACACACGACCAGCATCCACGAGTTCGTCGCCGTTGCCGGGTATGCCATCTGGGTCAGGATCGAATAAAAAGGAGCTGGCCATGACATCGGCGACACCATCAGCATTGAAGTCACCGGCCAAGGATAGAGCCTTTACGGTTGCCAAGTGGATTCCTGCACTTTCGCCATCACGAGTCCACAGGGTTGAGCCATCGAAGCCGGAAAAGGCATAGACGCGACCAACATTTGCATGCTCGTCACCGGTATCGGCAGTGCCATCGGGGTCAATACTAAAGAATGGCGCTCCGGCAACCACGTCAGGGATGCCATCGCCATTCAGATCTTCGCCTCCACATAGCGAGCGACCCAAGAAATCCAGTGAGTTCTCAGCACTCCTCTGCCAGAGCTCGCTGCCGTCCCTGCCGGAGTACACATGCACTTTCCCTGCGTTAATAATATCATCCGCGTTTCCCGGGACACCATCTGGGTCTATCAGCTCAAGATAGGCGCCGAAGGCAAAGTCCGCATAGCCATCCAGGTTTGCATCACCGGCAGGAGCCTGGGACCAACCCATGCGGGCTTCGGCAACGGCTCCCTCTACCATATGGAGCGTTACACCGTCCTTGCCGGACCAGACAAAGCCTTTGCCAGCGGCGGAGAGCTCGTCGCCGTTGCCAGGAATACCATCCGGATCCGAATCAGCGAAGGGGGCACCAGACAGGATGTCCGGGTTGCCATCTCCATTCACATCACCAACGCCGCTGACGGAGTCGGCCAGAAAGTCATGGGCGTTCTCGCCGCTGTGAGAATAAAGCACGTTCTGCGAGTAGCCCCGGGCCGGCAGCAATGCCATGGAACCAAACAACAGGCCAGGGAGAACCAGCCCGGAAGAGGCAGAAGCAGATGTGCCCCCCATACTGTCAACCTGGATGCCAGGGTCTTCAGACGCAGTGGCGACGGGGGAAGAATAGGCGCGCAGAACCCGGGATGAGGAAGAGAGTGGATCCAGCTGTTGAATCCTGGACCCCGCCACAGGCAGGGCTGCGACCTTGGTCTGAACCCCAATCTGCGGGCTGGCCGCTGGGGAAATGTCCGGATTACTTGCAGGCTCCCCTGCGGAGTTGAAGAGCACCACGCCCGCAGCAACTGTCAGCATAGCACCGGCAAGGGCACCCATACCCAACTTGCCAAGGACCAGGGCCGAGGTGGATTGACTGGCGCCAAGAGATGCCTTGGACAAGACAACCTCACGCATTGCCGCCATACCAGAAACTTGAGTAGTAAGAATCACCGCGCCGGCAGTCAGACTGCTAGGCAGGGCTTTGCGCAGCAACTCCATACCCCGGGAAAGCTGTTTGCGCACCGTGCCAGGGGGTCGGTGCAAGGTCATGCCGATTTCCTGGGTGGAGAAGCCATGCTTCAGGCGCATGGTGAGAACCGGCCGATAGGCTTCCGGCAATTCAGCGATGGCTTTGCTGACGACTTCTGACAACTCTGCGGATTCCAGGCTGTCATGGGGCCCAGGGGCATCCGAGGAGGGGAAATGCAACAAGGTGTTCCGCCGCCCCTCGATCACCCGCACCTTGCGGGCCTGGGTAGTCAGGGTGCCCAACAACCACGGTAAGATCCGGAACTTGGGGTTGAAGCTCTGAGCCTTTTCAATGGCCACCAGGAAGGTCGCCTGCACCAAGTCTTCCGCGGTGTTGAGATCCGTGGTCAGGTAACTGGCGACGCGCATCAACTCGGGAGCGGTGGCATCAAATACCTGGCCCAGGGCCACGGAATCAGCGGTGGCCTGAAAGTGCACAAAGGCCGTGGTGGTACTGAATTTGGGGTGCATGCGCCCTACTCCCTATTAATGGGTCAAGAATGAGACAGCGATCCTACTATAATTTAATTCCGCCCGACCGAAATGGCCCATGCACTAAATCAATCTTTAGGGCGGATGCCAGCCTCCAGTGCCTTGCCACCCATCTGAGGCCGGGGATCAACAAAGAATCGAAAACCTGATCGCTCAGTAAAGAAGAGTCGATCCCGGTTGCTGTCCAACCATTTACGCCAATCCTTTGCCCCTGCAAACTCCTGACCAGTGTATCGGCTGAGCAGACGCTGGGCCCCGGCCTGATCCAGGGTCTGATCACCGGCCTGATCTCCGGCCTGATCCCCGGCATTCTCCAGGATCTTGACGCATGCCTCCAACATCTTGGGATCGCCAGTGCGAATGCCCAGTTTCTTGGCATCCTCATCCACCACGAATGACAGGTCTCGACGCCCGTCCGCCGTCACACCGTCCACTGACCGAGGGCGCAGGTAGTCCATGTTCTGCTCGAAATACTCCAGCCACTTGGCTCGGTCATAGCCAAAACGCTCCAGCAGTTTCGGGGCCAGGCTTCTGTCCATGGACCGCTTCCAGTATTCGACTCCCAGCCGCTTTCCTGCATGTAGCTCGGGATCCGTCACCCGGTTGGCCATTTCCAAGGCATAAATGCGAACAGCGAAGAGCCTGTCCCTCTTGTCAATGAGGATGGGTTTCTCGCCGGCGAACTTCTTGATGTAGCAGACACAGTTCAAAAACGCCTTGCGGCCCTCTTCCGTCATACCAGAGGGTGAAGCGGAGAAGCCCCAGAGAAGGAAGTTGGCGTGCCGGCCAATGGACACATGAGCAGGGGTCTTGGTGTTGATGCCTTGAGCTATCACCTCAGCATCTGGCGTGTCGCCAAAGCCCTCGCCGAAGGCTACCACCCCCGGGGGCGTATCCTTGTCCTTGATGTAGCCCTTCTTCTGCACCTTCCATACCTTCATGCTGGAACCAAAATCCTTGCCCTGGTAGGAGTCCAGATAGTTCTGCGGCGTCGGGTAATCGGTATAGCTTGGGGCGACTTGGAATGGCTTGTGGAAAATCTCGTGTGTCGGCACCAACCCGTGGGCCGAATGGTCGAGACAGTTTCAACAATAGTTGGTGCGCACCTGCAACCGACTTCCCGTCATGCCACCAAAAGCACCAATGAGCATCGTTGGACGACCTCCGTCTTTGGTAAGCCCTGAAATCCGCGTCCTAAAGGATTCTGAGTCAAGAAGGATGACGTCGTGCCCGGTGGAGTCATCTTCATTGTACTTACTGACTTCACAGAAGCTGACTTGCGAAAAGTGCTGCCCCAGGAAATCCACAAAATCCTTGGTTCGAGTGGTTTCGGGATCTCCGGCAAAAAGCACCTTGAGATCGATCTTCTCTCCCAGCCCAGAAGTCGACTGCTGGTCTTGACCGGCAAGCGAGGAGGTGAGAGTCACTGCCAGGGTCGCGGCAAAGAAGGCAACTTGTTTCATCATGTTTCTCATCCTGTCTGTTCCCAAGCAGCCACTTTGGAGACAAGGGCCGAGACAACAGTCTGGAGAGAAGGGCCCTGGAGTCTGCTGTGGTTTTAGGTCGCCTATATCCCGTTGGGAGGCCCGGAATGAGACAGCAATCCAGATTTATTCCTTCCAGCTGAGGTGCAAAAAGCGCTCAACGGCGGCGGCCTTGACCAGGCGCAGGCTTGGACTCTCGTGGGTAATCAAAGAGGTTGGACTGGTGGATGAACCAATAGGCCGTGGCCACGAAGACGCCGCCTATCAGTGTCGCCAAGCCCCAGACCAGGCGAGGCACCAACTGCAATGCGCCACGCTCAGCCATGGTCTCTGCATCTCGCAGGACCCCCAGGGCAAAGCAAATGTGCACGATGGCCACTGCAACAAAGAACAAGAGGGCAGCCAACCACCCCAGCTCCATAAGAATCGCAAAACCAGAAGACTTCGCCGTGAAATGCACTTGCGACTGAATCACTCTCTCCTCCTTGGATGTAACAAGACATGCGGATTTTGCGCCGCAAAGCCTACCAACACAAACTTTATGAGCGCAGAATCAGAGTCAGGGACGCCGACAGAGACTTTTCCCTTTTAATTCACCCGACCAGCCGGCATTATGGGCGTGTTAGATCTTGATGTAGGGTCAGGATCTGCCGAAGAGGAAGTCATGCGTCAATTATGTACTGCGGTCCTGTACCTGGGCCTGCTCTGCCCCCTTTTAAGTGGCCAAGATTCCATCACTTTGAAGAACGGGGATTTCCTCAGTGGCAAAGTGGAAGGCATGCGTGGTGGCACCCTCTACCTGCTCTCCCCCCTCCTGGGCAGGGTGCAAGTAGCCTTTTCCGCCCTGGAACAATTGCGCACCAAGGAGCCAGTGCTCTTGCAGGACAAGGATGGGCGCAGGCTGATGTCGCGCATAGCCGGCCTGTCCAAGGGCAACATGCTAGTTGCCACCAGCCAGAGTGCCCAGCCCATCAGCATTCCTTTGCACATCCTGACTGCCATCAACCCCAAGGTAAGCATTGCCGAGGCCGTCCTGCCGCAGGCCCTTAAGACCAAGGACATTGAGGAAACGAAGAAACCAGCCATCACCTGGAAGAGCGATGTCACCCTGGGCTCCGCCCTGCGCAGTGGCAACACCAATGTGCGCAGCGTCAACACCCAACTGGAAAGCGAACGTCGCAGCGCCCATGACCGCTTCAGCGCCAAGGCCCATTGGGACTATGCAGAGGAGAAGTCACCAACAGACAGCAAGTACCGCCTCAGCCAACGCCGATTAGGCGGTGCCCTGAAGTACGACTTCTTCCTCACCCAGAAGAACTACATCTTGGCCAGCACTGCTGCCGAAGGCGATGAACTCGCTGACCTGGACCTGCGCTACAACACCAGCTTTGGCTGGGGCTACCAGTTTTTTGAAACCGACAAGGTCAAACTGCGCAGCGATGCGGCCATCAGCTATGTCGGCAAGGAGTTTGACAGCAAAGATGAAGACAGCACCTATCTGGCCGGCCGCCTGAGCTATCAGCTGGATTACAAACTCGGCAGCAAAAGCCTGTTCTCCCACGCCTTGGAATACTTCCCCAGCCTGGAGGAACAGAACGAACTCTACGGCAAGATCGAAACCAAGCTGCGAACCTACCTGAGCGAGACCATGTTCGCCCAGGTGCAGTGGATCGCCAACTTCGACAACACCCCCAGCAGCGGCCGGGAGCGCCTGGACAACAACTACAACCTGGCCCTGGGCTTCGGCTTCTGAGCCGAGACAGTGAGCCGAGAATGGCCGGCAATCAAGCTGGCCAGGGAAATAGGCCGATGTCTGCCATGGCATGAGCCTTCTAGCCCCCCCTCCCAAAACCCAAGCCCCCCTTGTCGATCCAGCGCCGCAGTTCTGTGCCGGCTGTGACCACACAGAGACAAGGCCCCTGCTCTGCGCCCGCGGTGGCGCCTACGTGCAATGCAGCCACTGTGGATTGATTCGCACAACACCACTGCCCCTGGAGCAAGATCTGGAGGCTCGGGCTGAGTACTGGAGTGAACATCATCACCTCAAAGGCGACAAGCTGCAGCGACAGTTCAACCCGGTGCTGCAAGAGCTCGCCTACGGCAAGGTGTTGCGAGCCATTGCTCCTTATCGACAATCAGGACGGCTGTTGGAAATTGGCTGTGCCGCTGGTGCCTTCCTGGATGCGGCCAGGCATGCCGGCTGGCAAACTTCGGGCATTGAACTTTCCAAAGCCGCCGCCCGCTATGCGCGAGAAGAACGGGACCTTGATGTACATGCTGGAACTGTGCACACAGTCGATGCCTTCGGCGCCGGAGAATTTGACGCAGTGGTGATGCTGGACGTCATCGAACATGTGTTCCAACCGGCAAAGCTATTGACTGCTCTGCAAGCCTTGTTACGACCCGGCGGTGCCCTGGTGGTCATGACCCCCAACGCCAAAGGCCTGGGCGCACGCTGGCTGCGCCAGGACTGGGAAGCCTACATTCCCGACGATCACCTCTGGCTGTTCGACCGCGGCACCCTGGAGTCTGCTTGTACCAAGGCCGGCTATGGCCTGGGAAAGACCTGGACCATGGACTGCAATCCCATGGCCATGGCCCGATCCATCCTGCCACAGCGCAAGGTCGCAGAACATACCGAGGACACAGCGGGGCACAGCCCCAAGCAGGCTAGCGCATCCACTCCCATCCAACGGCGCAACCGTTTGATCCGTGCCATGGGCTCCTCGCGCTTGCTGCGTACTGGACGCGCTGCGGTGAACCTTGTCCTGGGCGCCACTGGCCTGGGAGACAAGTTGTACGTCCTGGCTGAGCGGCCCTGATCACAGAGTTAAAGAGGATTGTGCCGGCTGATTGGTCCACTTTTTTGCTCCATCAATGCGCTGCTTGCCTTTGACCATTCTCTGGCAGAAAATGGGGACCGCTTTCAACCCGGACTGAAACAGCAATCTGAAAGAGACCCACATGCTTGCCACCATTGCCTTCACAACCCTCACCGCTCTGGCTGCCCCCCAGGAGATCCCGCAACCCACATGCGGCGCTGGCTATTCCCAGGCCATGGCATTTCCGCTGCAGACCAAGCTGATCCACCCCTCGCGAAAGGCACACTGCTATGCCTCAGACGCAGCAGACCACACTCGCATCGATGAGCTACGCAACTACCGCTGCATCACCTTGCAAGGACTGGACCTGCCCGGCGCCGGCACCGTCGACCTGCAACTGACTCGAGTCAACGATGTCAGCCCGCAGACAATCTCCCTCAATGGCTCAGAACCGGGAGCACCGGGCAACCCCAGCCCCACGGACATGAGTCTCTGGTTTGGCGACATCCAGAACCTGCCTGATTCCCGCGTCTGCCTGGCGTTTTCTAATGTTGGCGTCTGGGGCTGGGTGCGCACGGATCAAAGGCTCTATCAGATGGTGAGCTTTCCCAAGAATGGCACCTGGGCCGACTTCCGCGTCCTGTTCATGGACGATGTGGACAAGAACTACCTGGCCGGTTCCCTTTGCGGGGACGTGATCAACGAGCCACCGGACCTGCCACCGGATTATGGAACCTGCCTGGCCGGCCTTAACCCATCAGGATGGACGGAGCAGTGTGCGGATACAGTGGTAGACCAACTGCGCCTCTGCACCACGGCCCTGGAAACGGACTACCAGTACTACCAACGCTTCAACAATGTTCCGGCGGCAGAAGTCTATGCTCGCTTCATCATTGGCGCCGTCGCCCAGCAACTGCGCATTGATACCCGGGCAGTGTTGGAAGTGAACTACCTGGGCATTCACACTTCTGCTGCAGACCCTTGGCTAGAACAAGACATCCAGCCGGGACAGACCAGCAGCCCCTGCTGTGTCGACGTTGTCTATGAGTTCCAACACAGTTGGGGCACCGACGACCTGATCAGTAAGGGTGCCCGCTTCAACCTAGGGGCAGGCCTGGGCAATGCACCTGTCACCGCCGACCTCTACCACATGCTAAGCGGCGCAGTGATGGGCTGCGGCGTGGCGGTGGGTAAGATCGGCTCCGGTGAAGACGCCTTCTCCCTGTCCACCGAGATGGGCCCCATCAACTATGACAATCAAAATGTCTTTGGCGCTGGTGGTGTCCTGCTGGGGGAAAACGCCCGCTCCATGTACTTCCAGATCTATGGGGCAGGCCATGAGATCGGTCACAACTTTGGCGCGCCGCACAGCCATGCCATTCGCATCGATACAAATGGCACGCCCGGCAACCTTGCAGACGACGAAGGCCTGGATGACTGCAGCAAGGATCCCAGCGGTGGCGCTCGGGACTGCTCCACCACCAGCTTCATGCAGAACGGGCTCATGTCCTACTGCTTCAGTTGTGGCCCGGATTTCCTGCGCAACATCCGCTTCGACTATCACGAAGAAATCGCCAAGTGCATGCGGGCCAGGACAGTCAACCTGCCCATCTATGAAGACGTGCACTTCGTCACCGACCTGGGATTTTCCACCGCACCCGATGGCGCCACGGCGCCTACGCTCACCTTCATCGGCCAGGACCCGGGAGTGGACACCATCACCCTGGCCACCAGCAATGTGCCGCCCCATACCTGGACATCCCTGTTCATCTCGGTGAACGGTGGCTACACCCAATTCAATGGGCCGACCAAGATCGTCACCATCGTGCCGGAGATCTTTTCCGGCATCTTCCTGCTCTGGCCACCGCAGGCGCCTGGCGTGCCCATCGACATTGCCCTGCCTGACAACTACCCAGATGGCAAGGTGATCTACCTGCAGCACTACTTTGCCATCGGCAATGACCTCTATGGCAGCAATGCCCTGGCCCTGGAGGTCATCCACTGAGGCTGATCGCCGGGGGCATATAGAAAAACCAGCAAGTGCCGGGAGAGAACAGCGGTGCGCTTAGTTAGGATCCATTTGCCCGGATTGGGCATGAAAGGAGATCCTATGAGCAAGCTGACTATTATCTTGTCTGGCCTTGTCCTGAGTATCGGGGCAAACGCACAAGAACCCACCGTGGTTTTAGCGCCCATCAGCGCTGTCACCGTCTATGAAGATCGCGCCCTGGTTACTCGCAGCTGCGAGATTGACCTGGGTGATGACGTCAGCCGGGTCATGGTGGAGCACCTGCCGGCAAGCCTGGATGCCAGTTCCCTGCGTGCCCGCGCCCTTGGCGCCCAGATCCTGGGGGTGGAGGTGGAAGTGGTGCATCTGGAGCATGAAAACTCCGAGGCTCTGCGGGCGGCGAAGCGGGCTCTGCAAGATGCTCAACGCCAACAGCGGCTGGAGCAGATGCGCATGGACGATGCCCGCAACCATCGTGACGTGCTGCGCTCAGTGAGTGCGGCAGCGGCAGATGATGCATCGAAGGACCTGCGTCGCAGCACCGGCCCGGATGTGAATTCCCTGGGCAGCCTGCTGGACTTCATCAACTTGAGTTCCGGCACCGCAAGGGAAGCCATCCTTGAAGCGGAAGCTGCATGGGCCAAGAGCAAGCTGGTGACCGACGCCGCCCAACGCCGGGTGAAGGAGCTTGAGGGCGCGGGGAAACGCAAGGAGCAGCGGGCGGTGATCACACTGCGGACGGCATCGGCTAGAAAGGCCGAAATGAAACTCTCTTACCTGATCGGCGGCGCCTCCTGGCAACCGGTCTACGCCCTGCGGGTGCAGGCGGACTTCAGCGGCGCCTTGCTGGAACTGGGCGGCGAAGTCAGCCAACGCACTGGCGAAGACTGGACCGATGTGGAGATGGAACTCACCACGGCCCGGCCTTCCACGGGAGCGGCGGCACCTACGCCTCGACCCTGGCGCATCAACCTGCCACGTAGATACAACAAGAGTGTAGGCTCCCTCAGCAGTGGTGAATCCGCTCCGGCTCAAGATATTAACCTGGATGGTTTTGCAGAAAGACGGGGCTCGGCTCGCCTGGAAACCCAGGTCATCCGCAGCGGCCAGATCGTCGCCTTCGGCGCCCACCGCAGGCAGACCCTGCGCTCCGGCGCCCGGCCCAGCAAGGTGAGCCTGGGTCAGTTCAAACTCAAACCAAGCGTCACCTGGACAGCCTTCCCAAGGGCCACCCAGGATGTCTACGTCAGCGCCAAGATGCTGAACAGCACCGGCGTGGCCCTGCCCGCGGGCAAGACCCAGGTCTATGTGGGACCGGATTATGTGGGCCCCCTGACCCTTGCGGCCTGCGGCAAGGACGAGGAGATGAAGGTGGGCCTGGGCGTGGATCCCCAGGTGCAAGTGCAGCGGGAAGAGTTGCAGAATGAAAACTCCACCGTGGGAGTCTTCTCCAAGGAACGGGTGCATGCCCGGCGTTACCGCATCACCCTGGAAAACCAGCGTTCACAAGCCATCCAAGCTCAGATCCTGGATCAGCTACCAGTCTCCAATGATGCGGACCTGGAAGTGGAACTCACCGAGTTCACCCTGAAGCAGGCCAAGCTGGGCAAGGAACTACAAGAGAACAATGATGCCCGGGGCATCCTGGAATGGCACCTGAACCTGCAGCCCGGTGACGAGAAGGAACTGCGCTTTGGTTTTCAGGTGCGACACCCATCGGGGATGAAGCTGCGAGGGATGGAATAGCCTTGGCCCCTGTTACTGAACAATAAGCTCCAGGTTCTGGTACTGCTGACCGTTGTAGGTCTGCGCCCCCAAAAGTCGCAGCTCAGAGCCAGACTCCACCACGTAGAGTTTAAAGCGGGTGGGCAGGCTGCCCTTAGCATCGGCTGGCTGCACAACCGCCAGGTTTATACTGAGCCAACCATCCTTCTCCTCAAGTCCTCCCGCCAGCGTAGCCGGCGGAGCTGCACTCACCAAAGAGCCAAGGGCGTCAAAGCTGCCAGTGATCTTGCCACTGCTAGCATCCAACTGCAATTGCAGCTGGGCCATCTCTTGCCGCCGGGTCATCGGCGACAACATGCGGAAGGCTGCGCCTTTGCTGAGCATCTTTTGCAAACGCGGTTTCAGGCTAGCACTATGCTTCTTGTCACTGCGGGTGAACTGCGCAGCATAGGTGACCCCCCTTTTGGTGCGGATCTGCCCAGCGAAGGTAGCCGAAGCACCAGCGTCCAAGAGAGTCAACTCCAGCACGCAGGGCTGCATCCATTGCAAAAGAGGAATTCCAATTTTCGGCGAGCCTTTTCCATCACCAAATTGCAGCTGTATTTTTTGGCCCAGTGGATCGTCCAGCACCTTGCCCACAACATCGGCGGTGGCATTCTCCGCAGCAGGAAAAGTAGCCTTACCAGTGACAGCGCCAGCTGCCCCGGACTGCAGTGCAAGTTCCACTGGCAGATGCAGCCTCTCCCCACCGGCAGCTGAGCCAATCGCCCCGCGAAAAGACACATCGGCACTGAGACCTTCCTGCAGGAGCTTAGTACGAGCAGCCATCTCAACTTTCCATTCTTCCGCCGACCAGGACTGGACCACTTGCAGCTCCACTGGAACCTTGAATGTCTTGTGGCCCCCGGACATGCTGCCCTCATCCTGATCAAATCGATTGAGAACATAGTCCACCACTTCGTGGCGCCCCAACACGGCCCGAATCTGCAGTTCTGGCATACCATTGATGACTTTCAATGCAGCCGTTGCCTTGTCCGCCCGCTTCACAACACTGGTGTTGAGGGTCTGCGTCAAATAGCCGGAGTAGTTGTCACTCTCCCCATCGCGGTGCAACACAATGCTCCCCCATCGCAGCATAGGAGGCTGTTGGTAGGAACCCTGCAAACGCACATGATCCTTGAGCAAATTGAGCACCGGAGCCTTCGCCTCCGCTTCCAGTCGCAGAGCTGTGACCAAGGCTTTCAGGATTTCCGCATGAACGGCCGCTCCGGATTGACCTGCATGTCTTGCGCATTGCCCTGGCCAAACCTGACGGACGCATTGATTTCCGGCTGGCTTGGGTCACCGGTGACTTGAAAAGCCATATTCCCTGCGTTTGCCGAGTTGGCATTGGCCGGCTGCACCTGCTTGCCGAAATTCAAGGTGATGCGCGCTTGCCCCTTGCCTGCATCCGGCACGATGGAACCGGTCAGTTGATGCTTACGCGCTGGGATCTTGTAATAAGCGAAGCCTTTGATCTGGCCGCTTTGCACCGAGTCAATCTCCAGAGCAATGCGCGGCACAGTTAGCTGGGAGGCATCTTTCGGGCTGACCACAAGTTGCTTTTGCTGGATCAGATTTGTTGCGAACTCAGCCAGCTTCTCTGCTTGCTGACGCTTCAGTTCAGCTTCTTCTTTCAAGGCAGTGGCTATGGTCACACCCTTGGCCAAGCGGCGATAACGCTGAGGCTGGTTGTTGCCAGTACCGGAAACAAGTTCCATGCGGCCACCATCCAGCTTCACATTGTAGATCGTGGTCCTGCCACCGGCAGCAACCAGGCTCAACCGACCACCATCCAAGAGATCGTAATCGGTGGTAAGAATCTGGCCGGCCCGCCTCCCACCTGTCAGCATGGCTTTGCCATTGTCCAGAAACTCCATCCCCACAAACTCGCCCTGGTTTTCGCGAAACCAGGTCCCCACCAACTGCGAGGATTCACTGGGAGCTTCACCGACAACAGGCTGATTGGCAGCCGAGGACCCGGCATTCGCCTCTTTGTCACCACAGCCCGAAAAAGCAAAGATGGCGACAAGGGCCAACATCGTCGGGATCCATACACGCATTGTCATACTCTCTCCAGGCACAAGTCCTCTCCAGGCACAAGTTTCTCAGCCTTTGCATACGCGCCGGCATGGTGACGTAAGAAAGGTGAGCCAAACAGTCTATAAGCACCATGGGTCGATGCAAGCTGATGCTTGTTGGACAGTGATCAGGAACCGATTTTTCCCGTCCTACCACCGGCATTGCCTTACTTCTGTGCTGCAAGTTTGCGCACAGCTGCCTCCGTCGCCTGCGCCACCTGGCTCCAACCTTCACGATCGTTGGCCACCTCGGTGAAGCTCAGGGGCTCACCCACATACAACTGCACTTTCTTGGGACGGGGGAACTTCTTGTCATGAGGCAAAGCTGCATGAGCGCCCTGCAAGTAACAGGGAACCACCTTCACTTCGGTGCCGGCAACCAACATGCCCAGCACAGGCTTGAAGCGACCCAGTTCACCATTGCGACTGCGTGTGCCTTCAGGAAACAGGATGTAGGCACAGGGTTCTTGCACAAGGCGCTGGCGCAATTGCTGCAGAGCATAACGTCCAGTATTGCGCCGCCACATGGGTAAGGCGTTCAACACAAAGGCGGCAAAGGTGGCGGTGGCTGGGGATTGGAAGAAGTGATCGCCGGCGGCGATGGGATAGATGCAGTGTCGTAACCGCCGGGGCAGCACGCAGGCCAGGGTCATGGCATCCAGATGGCTTGAGTGGTTGGCCACCACGACAAAGGGTGCGGCCATGGGCAACTGTGCCTTGCCATAGATGCGCAGCCGGTGGTAGCTACGCAAGTAGATCCGCATGGCGCCCCACCAGACAAACCCAATGGCCGTATCCAACAGCCCGCGCTCTCGGGACAAGCTGCGGAGCCGCTCTCCCACCGGCAAGTCCAGGTCGGTGGCAGGCTTGAGCTGCCAAGGTTCGAGGTTGTCGGGATGCGGTTGCTCGTTCATCCAGTGATGATTTGCTGGCCTTGATCCAAGCCGATGCCGAGAAAGTAACCAATGAAGTGGAAGGCGGCCGGAGCCACCAGCAGGGTACTGTCGAAGCGATCCAACAGACCGCCGTGCCCCGGTATCAAATGCCCGGTGTCCTTGACGCCCACATCCCGCTTGATGGCGGACAGCATCAGGTCACCCAACTGCCCCAGGACGCTCACCAGGATGCCCAGGCCAATGAGAAGGTGCCAGCCCATGCTAGTGCCTTGAAACACGAAGTGCCCAATCGTCGCCACCAACGGCGTGGTCAGCACAACCGCACCGATGGAACCGCCCCAGGTCTTGTTGGGACTGGTGTTGGGGATCAATTTGGCCCGACCAAAGAGCTTGCCACTGCAATAGGCAAAGACATCGTTCATCTGGATGCCCACCATCAGCATGAGCATCATGGGGCGGTAGTTGGCATCGTTGGCAAAGTAGGCAAAGTGCCCCAGGCCAACACCGCAGAGCATGAAGCCCAAAACCGGCAGTGCCACTCGCTGCACATAACCCTGGGGTTTATCCTGCAGCAGACTGGCAATGCAAATGCCGCCAACAGTCAAAGGCCACAGTGCCACAAAGAGGCCATACCAATGATCCAGCACGGCAAAAAAGACACCCAAGGTTCCCAGCACCGCAATCAGGCTCACCAGATGCTCGCGAAAACAGCCGGTCATGCGGGCGTATTCCCGGTAGCACAGCAGGGCCAGGATCAAGGCTCCCAACATGGCCCAGAATGCACCCAGCAGGAATGGGATGATCATCAGCGGCGCCAACACCAACCAGGAAAAGTAACGTTGCCAAAGATCCTTGCGAGCTGCCGCCTCCGGCGAACGGGTTTGGATTGCCAACAAGATCACCAGGGGAGCCAGCAGCAGAAGCCCTGCGGTAGAGACAGTCACCCACAGGGTGACTGGATGTTCAAAGGCCTGTTGATAGCCGAACAGCCGCTGGTTCATACAGCCCTCCGTAGGGCCCGCGCACCCCGCAACAACCTGCGCATGAAGGTGCAAAAGCTGCCCAGCGCGATCACCAGCAGACAGATTGCCGGCAGACCATAGGCATCACAGAGCATGGGTTGCCATGCGGCCGGAGCCAGACCGCAATAGAGCGCGGTCAAGGTCACCAGGAACATGCGATGCGGCTTGGCCATGGGACCAACGAAGTCCTGTGGACCACCAGCAGCTTTGATTGCCGCCCGCACATAGGCAGTGCTCACCGCCAACACGGCGGCAATCCATCCGGCCAAGGGCCAACTGGCAGCGGCATAGGCGAAGCCTACCAGAGTTGCCACGTCGGAAACCCGATCGGGAACTTCGTTGTAGAGTTCCCCCAGAGGAGAGGTGAGCTTTTGTTCCACCGCCACCATGCCATCCAGCATATTGGCAAGCAAGCGCAGCTGCACCAGTGCTGCCCCCACAAGGAACCACAGCCACATCAGGTTCGACTGCACGGTGGTGAGCCAGAAGGCGAAGCCGGCTAGGATTCCAGCAATCATCCCTGCAATGGAAATGCCATTGGGAGTCCAGCCCATGCCAGCCATTGCGGTGGCGATGCGCTTGCTGATGCCGAGTTCACGAGTGGCAATGGGTCTGCGTTCGACAGTCATTCCTCAGTCTTACTTGCCCATCAGATACATGCCCAGAACCAATACCAACATTCCCACCAGGTTGACCGGACGAATCGGTTCCCCATAGGCGTAGTAGGCAATGACTGCGGCAAAGATGAAGGTGCTGGCATACACTGGGTAGAGCACAGACATGGCTCCACCCTTGCGGAAAGCGGCGATGAACAAGACCATCACCGCCACGTAGCACACAACACCAATCAAGATGCGCAGGTTGAGCAGGTATGAGGCAATGGAACCCGCTGCTGCTTGCGCCCCGCTCTTATAAAAATACTGTCCGGCGGCGCCAAACAGTGCCGCCAGCACAAAGAAGAAGATGGAAATAGGCGGCGTACTCATGGCCGCATTGTCCAATGGGTCACGGCTGCATGCCAGGATTTAGCGCGGGGTCTGGCCCCAATCAGCTATTGGCTGAATGCCCACTCGCGAACGGTGGCAATGCAAAGCTCCACATCTGCGTCAGTCAGGTCACGGTGCAGGACAAAGCGCACCCGCGTAGGATCAGCAGCCAAGGCCAAGACTCCCTTGTCCCCCAGGTAGGAAACCAAGTCGCCAGGATTTCGATTCACCATACCCACCATCAAGATGTTGCTGTGCACCGCCTGCAAGTCAACCTTGAGCCCAGGCAGGTTGGCGAAGGTTGCCGCCATCGTTTGCGCCCGCTGATGGTCAACAGTTAGCAAAGCTGGCCCATCCCGCAAGGCCAACTGGGCTGCAGCCGCCAACACGCCCACTTGACGCATGCCACCGCCGAATGCCTTGCGCGCCCGCCGTGCCTGAGCAATGAAACCAGCGGTGCCGGCAATGACCGAGCCTACCGGCGCCCCCAGACCTTTGCTGAAACACAAGGATACAGAATCCGCGCCAGCTACCAGTTCGGCGGCAGGGCTGCCACAGGCCACGGCGGCATTGGAGATGCGGGCACCATCCACATGCACCATGAGCCCCATATCGTGCGCCGTGCTAATAAGCTGGGCCATGCCCGCCTTGTCCAGCACCTTGCCGCCTGCCAGGTTGTGGGTGTTTTCGATCACCAACAGGCGAGGGCGGGGAAAATGCGGATCATCTGCCCGCACCAGAGCCTGCAAATCTTCGACACTCAGAAAGCCGGAGTCGCGCTCCAAGCAACGCACCTGGGTACCGGAAAGACGGGCCACCGAACCACCCTCATAGAGATACACATGGCTTCTGGCCTCACAGATCAGCTCATCGCCGGGGCGACAATGGACATGCACGGCGACCTGGTTGGCCATGGTCCCCGAGGCCACAAACAGGCTGGCTTCCTGACCGAGATACTTTGCGGCTTGGACTTCCAGATCCTTCACCGTTGGGTCTTCCCCAAAGACATCGTCGCCGACGAGAGCCGTCGCCATGGCCTGGCGCATGGCGTCCGTTGGCTGGGTGTAAGTATCACTGCGAAAATCTGCTGACATCTCTCGAACTTCTTTGGCAGACCGAAGTTCATTTCGGACAGCCTATGCGGCCAGCATGGCTGAGAGACCCTGTTGGATCAATGCTAAGCCGGGATCAGGGGAGCAAAGAACCGCGCAAACCTGCACTGGCGCGAACCTGACCATCCATCCCCACGACAATGGCCCCAGCTCGCGGCAGGGATTCAATCATCTGCAGGCCCTTGTCCGGTCCCAGCACACAAAGCGCGGTGGCCAGGGCATCGGCCTGCTCTGCATTCTGCGCCAGCACCGAAGCAGAGATACAGCCCTGGGCCGGGTAGCCGGTTCTTGGGTCGAGGATGTGGTGGTAGCGCTTGCCATCCACTTCGAAGAAACGCTCGTAGTCACCGGAAGAAACCAGGCAGGTGTTGCTCAGCTTCAGCACAGCCATGGCCCGCTGCCGATCTCGAGGATGCTTGATGGCAATCTCCCAGGACTCACCCTGCTTCTTGCCCAGCACTTTCAGGTCACCGCCAGCATTGACGATGCCATGCTCAACCTTGTGCTTGAGCAACACCGCCATGGCACGATCCACCGCGTAACCCTTGGCTATGCCGCCAAGGCCTATGCGCATGCCGGCGGGGATCTCCACGGTGTTGGCCTGTGCATCAACCTTGATGCGGCGGTAGTCCACATGCTGCAGTGCGGCAGCAAGCTCCGCCTTGCCAGGCATGCGCCGACTACCCTTCTTGAAGCTCCACAGCTTGCCAACTCCGGCGAAGGTTATGTCAAAAGCACCCCCGGTCAGCTCACCCATGGCTTGACCACGGGCAATGATTTGCGCAAGTTCCGGCGGCACCTTGGTAGGACCCTTGCCGGCTTGCTCGTTGAGCCTGGTCAAGGGCGAGGGTCGCCAACTGGTCATCATGTCTTCAATGCGTTGGATCTCAGCAATGGCCGCGTCCATGGCCGCATCCAGGGCAACCGCATCTTCGCCGATCACCTTGATGTCCAAGGAAGACCCCATGGCCCCCAGGGATCGGACGCGAATCTCCGGCCCGCAGCCGACCAGGAGAACGGCCTGCAACAGCAGCAGGTAGCGAGCTATGAGTCCCAATCTTCCGGCACCCGACTACCCCGATAGCGGGTCCTGCCATCCGGTCCCAGGACAATGATGGTTGGCGTCCCCAGCACATGGAATCGCTCAGCAACGGCGCCATCCCGATCTCGAATCTGCGGGTAGGGCAGTCCCAATTCAGCGGTGAGACTATCCAACTCCTGCTGGTTGACCAGGTCATCGCCGCCAGACACGATGCCAAAGAAACGGTGGTCACTCAGGGATCTGGCGGCCTTGGCCAATGCTGGGCCTTCGGCGCGGCATGGACGGCACCAGGTCTGCCAGAAAACCAGGGTTACTGACTTGCCAGAACTCAAGATCTGCTGCACATCATGCTCCTTGCCCAGGTTGTCCCGCAGCACCAGAGGACTGGTGAGTTGCTCGCCAGTAGACACAGAAGGAGAAGTGGCGGGTACTCCGCAAGCAGTCAGCAGGGCCAACAAGGCCAGCAGAACAGTACTTAGCAAGAAGGTGCGCATGTTAAAATCTCCAGCTGGCAGCAATGCTCGCAATGATCTGATCGATGCCGTCATCTCGTGTCACATGGTCGGCGGTCAAGTCCAGGGTGGTGCTATCGCTGTACAACCAGGCCAGCCTCAGCCCCAGGGTGTGTGAATCAAAATCGCCCAAATCCGCATCCTGAGTCAGATAGCGGCGGGCATTATCAAGGGGAACGAACCTGGCCCGAAAATCATCCGCCTCTGACTGCATGTAGTAGCGATAGCGGAGGCGCATGCGCAGGCAGTCTTCCACCAGCCAATGGTACATCCGCGGCTCGATGGTGATACTGGTTACCCCCCAGTCATCGGCATAGATCCTACCCCCAGCTTCCAGCGCAGTACCAGTGCCAAAGTGGCGACGAACCTTGCCATGCAGGGCAAAGCGGATGCGGGTATCCGGCAGTCGCTCCGACACCTCAGTGCCGCGGGCCATATTGAACAGCAGCGGGTTGGGCGGCAGGGTTCCATCTTCCAGGACCACCGCGTTGTAGGGCGTGCCCAAAAAACCATCCTGATAGGTCAAGGTCGCTCCGTACTGCCCGTGTGTTCGCTTATCAATCACCTGATAGCGAGTCAGTTCCGTACTGATGGAAAGTCGATGGTCGGATCCAGCCTCCTTGCCGTTGAACAGGATCAGATCCAGATCATCGTAGAATAGATTGCCACTCCACTTGGTGGTACTGTTCTTGTCCGCTGCATCCCAGGTGCGCGACCCACCAAAGCCAATGGAGCGATAGTCATACTCCGCACTCAAATGCACCCAGGCACCGTGTCGGGTGCTGTCCGAATCCTTGTTGCGATAACCCAGATCCACACCAAGGTAATAGTCACCGGTGGCACCGGACTGCTCGGTGCCCGGGTAGGTGTTCAGCCGATCAATGGAGGCGCTGGAGACCTGGTCGTAACTCACCTTGCCCCAGTATGAACGGGTATCGGTGGTGTTGTAGTCCAGGTAGAAGACTGGCTCGATGACGGTGAGGTCCTCATCCAGAAAGGGGTTGCCATCCGCCGGACTGTCCTCGTTGTCGTAATAACCCAGCCTGAACTCAAAGGTGCCATGGCCAGCCTTGCCGCCTTCTTTGGCCTCATCCTTATCCATGGCTGGTGCCGGCGAAGCATCCTTCGGCTTTTGCAAGCCTTCCTGGGCAGGGAGACCTTGCAGTAAGACGACAAGCCCAAGCAACAGAACTCGCGGGGCGAGTTTCAGTAACATCCACAGCCTCCACCGGCGGAAGAACCAATGCCACCTACACTGGCCTCTCTGGAGTAGATGCTCTTGCTGATGAAGTGAGATTCGGTTGCGGAGTCGCCGAATTCCATGATGGGGTCAGCAAGCAATTGCTTCTCATAGAACTTCACCGAGTCACAACTTTGCATGCCCAACAAAGGCGCTGCAGCGATGAGTGTGAGAACGAATCGTCGAGCTTTGCTAGGACGACGAGTATTGAGATTGAGTCGCATATATTTCCCTAACACGGCACACAAAAGGCGTTGCGAATCTACATGCAAAACTCATGCACACAACATCAATTTCGCAGGCCGACATTGGGAATCACTTGCGCAGCATGACAGTTGGTTGATCCATCTGCCCAGCAAGATTTCCTGACCTTGGCTTTTCGCATCCAAGCTCACCAGCACGTAAGATAAAAAATCACAGTAGTGCACGTCACTGCCTTCTCTTCTTCCATTAGGCCATTCCTACCATGCTTCAACTCCCCATCTTCATTCTCAGCCTTCCTCTTCTTCTCTGGCTACCCCATCCCCACCACCCAAAAACCCTGATCATGGCGGGCGTCAACGGCAAGGTGACCGTGCAGCACATCACCGTGCCCTTCAATGCGGAACACCTGAAGGATCTGCAGCCCGGTTTCAGTTGGCACCTGGGCTTTGCCCAACTCAGCACCGACATTCCCCTAGGCTTCGGCGACATCACCGTCCAACCTGGAAAGTACAAGATGGATGTACACCGCGGAGACAAGGATGATTCCTGGAGCGTTGCACTCTATCCTGCAGAGCTCATGCGAGCCCGCTGGGCAGTACGGAGAGCCAGTCGACAGGGCGAAGAAGCGGTGCAGGCGGCCAAAACCAAACTGGCAGAATTGCAGAAGGAATTGGCTGCCAAGGGGCAAAAGGAATACCTGCTGCCGGCAGAGTCCTATGCCGAGGAACACCAGGAACACCTCATTCTCTATAGCATCAACCGAGGCTATGCCCGGAAGGGGCGGCAGGACCAGGAGGCACTGACTGGCATGGACTGCAGCCTACGCCTGAGCTTTGGTGACCTGCACCAGGAGATCCGCTTCATTGAGCAACTGCCTAAAGAGGACTAAAGTCCCTGGGCATGCCCACTGAGATTAGCGTCGCCGCCATCGTCCTCGATTCCGTTGGCCTAGGCCTGGGCATCTTCGCACTTTGGGTCTGGCCCGGCGGCCGTGGCAAAGCACCCAGCTTTCGCCGAGACCTTTGCATTCTGATAACCCTGGGCCTGCTGCTGATGTTGGCCAGCCTGGGCCTTGGCAAGCTCATGCTGCATAGCGGCTTTGCCACCCTGCGTTTCTTTTGCCATGCCTTGTTCTGTGTGCTGGCGCCACTGTGCATGCTGCGCGGCATAAGCTACCTGCGCCGAAGTCTTCTGCTTGGCTTGCTGGGCCTGGGATTGGGTCTGGGCATGGAAGCCGTGTATCTCTACGCCCTGCACATCGAGCCGCAGAACCTGCAGGTCAACCATTATGCAGTGCGGACCGACCGTCTGAATGGTTGCGCGCCCCTCCGGCTGTTGGTGATGGCTGACCTGCAGACGGATCAGATTGGTGCCTATGAACGCAAGGTCTTCGCCAAGGTGGATCAACTCAAGCCGGACTTGATCCTGATGCCCGGTGATTACCTGCAGATTTGGGACAAGGAGAAAGGAGAGTCCGTGCGCCAGCAACTGCTGCAGTGCTTCAAACAGCTCAAGCATCAACCCAAGTACGGCATCTATGCCGCCGACGGGGATGTGGACTACGCCCACCGCACCTTCCGCGATTCCAAGGTAGTGCCGTTGAAAGACCGAGTGCAGCAACTACCAGCGGAAACCCGTCTGCAGATCCTGGGCCTGAGTACTCCCGCTTCCCGTATGCCCCTGCGCCAGGCCAGGCTCAAACCAGCGCGGGACTTCCCCGGCTTCACCATCATCATGGGGCATGCACCGGACTACGCCATGCCGCTGATTCGCAACGGTGCTACCATGCCCCTGCTGTGCATTGCCGGCCATACCCACGGCGGGCAAATCAGGATTCCCGGCTTCGGCCCATTGCTTACCCTTTCCAGGGTACCGCGGAAGTACGCCTCCGGTTTCCATCAGCTTGGCCAGGGCTGGCTGCTGGTGAGCCGTGGCATCGGCCACGAGCGGGGTTATGCCCCCCGCATCCGCCTGTTCTGCCCACCGGAACTTGTAATGATCACCTTGCAGGGCCAGGAGCCATAGGGGATTGGCCGATAAGTAGGCCAGACCCATGTCATCTGGCCAGGCAATTCAAAGCGAAGAAACTACTGCAAGCAGCCATCCCTACTTCGGCTTGCAGGCAGCTCTCAGCACCATGCTGTTGGGTGCTTTGTTTTGCTGGTTGGACAGCCTGCACTTCGTCAGCCGATTCGTCTTGCAATTCATTGCCACCCTGGCGCACGAGATTGGTCACTCTGCGGTGGCCACTTTCTTTGCTGCACCGGCCTTCGGTAGGTGTCAAGGTAGTTGTCGCCTGAAATGTATTCATCATGCTGCCTCCGCAGCTGCATGATGGGTGTTCGGGTTGAGCCTGACAGTTTCGATGCGCGACCAATCCCGCACGTTTCCTGACCAGCGCTCTGGATTTCGTGCACGGGCTTTTTCATACACTTCCCGGCGTTTTGCCAGGATGACAATGTCTTCCCCCGCATGGCGTTGAGCAGGGGTTACAAACTTGATGCCGCTATGCCGATGCTCGTGCCGATACCACTGGACAAACGCCACCAGCCAGGTCCTCGCATGCTCCAACGATTCAAATGGTCGGGCAGGATACTCTGGACGGTATTTGGCTGTTTTGAAGAGGGACTCTGAGTAGGGATTGTCGTCACAGACACCAGGCCGGCTAAATGAAGCCATGACGCCGAGTTCTTCAAGCTTTGCCAGCATAGTGCTGCCCTTCATTGGACCACCGTTATCGGAGTGAAGAGCCAAGCTGTCAGGATCCACTCCCTGCGCATCACAAGCCGATTGGATCAAGGCTGCCGCCAATACCTGGCATTCTTCCTCATAGATGGCTTCGCCCATGATGTCTCGGCTGAAGACATCGATGATCGTGTACAGGTAGTAAAACTTCCCGCGGATCGGGCCAGGCAAGTAACTGATGTCCCAGCTCCATACTTGGTTGGGTGCTGTTGCCACCAGTTCGCGGGGATGGTGATGTGTTGCTGGCTTGGCAGCAGCGCGATGCTTGAGCTGCTTTTCCTCGCGCAAGATTCGATACATCGTGGATTCAGATGCCAGATAGATTCCTTGATCGGCCAGCCTCGGCACGATCTGACTGGGAGAAAGGTCGCGATACTCTGGAGAGTTGAGGATTTGCAGGATCATACTTCGCTCAGCAGAGCTGATCTTGTTGCCGACCACGCTCTTTGGGCCAGCTCGCCGATCTTCACCGATGCCCTGCCGCTTCCAGCGTTGTAGTGTCCTTGAATCTACGCCAAGGGTCCCACACGCCTTGTGCAGCCGGGCACCGTTGTTGATGGCTTCTGTGACCAATCCTAAAATCAGGTCTCGCTGCTCGTGGGTGTGTCGCTGTCCTCGTCCCCCCAGATCTCTTGGACTTTTTTTTGGAGCACCAGCAAAGCTGCAGCCTCGGCCAAGGCCTTGTCCTTGCGGCGGATCTTCTTTTCCAGTGCTTTGATCTTCTTCGCATCCGGCGAAGCACCATGTCGCTTGGCCTTCTTGGGGTTGCTGAAAGCGGATTGTGCCGCCTCCATGACTAGTTTGCGCCAGTTTTCGAGCTCGACAGAGTGCAGTCCCTTTGACCTCAAAAACTCTCCCAGATCCTCCTCGGCCACTTTCATGGCCTCCATAACGACCTGCACCTTCTCTTCTGGGGTCCACTGACGTGGACTTTTCGATCCCTTCTCGGGCTTGCCTCCTGTACCGCTCATCAAGGAAACGGTACGTGCTTCCCTTACCCAACGCCAGAGGGTCGATTGGGCAACTCCAACCTCTGCTGCCAAATCCGGCGCAGTTATCCGAGAAGGACCAGTGTCGGTCATTCGCTGGACCATGCGCACTTTGAAACCATTGCTGTAAACCAAGAATCATCACTCCACCGCCCCACTGGATAACTTGTGGAAAACTCGCCCCCCATGGGGGGCGTTCACCCTGCGGGTGAACTTGTTGGATCGAGCCCAACCAAAGCAAGCTTTGGTCGGGTCCCCTCGATCCTCAGAGGCGACATCTATCCTGACACCGGGGGCCCGGCGCTACCTGGAAATCAACAGGACCATTGACCCCTTCCAGCAACAGCTGGTAGGAAGCATTGGCAAAGTTGAGAAAGTTTTGAGCACCACTACCATTGGGATCAATGGTGTAGGTGCCCGACATCTGCGCCTGCCCAGTGGAAAGAGTGAACAAGAGAGCGATCGCAAGAGTGTTGGAGCGAAGCATGGTGTATTCCTAAGATGTAAGTAACGTCATTTATAGTTTCAGAGTGCCAGCATTGCTGAAGGCGATGCCAATGCCTGCGGCCGCGGCATCCACCACTCCCCATTGGAAATGGAAATCCTGACCCTGCAGAGCGGGGTCATTGGGAATGCCAAAAAGCAAACTGCTGCTGCCATTGCCAGGACCAGGCAAGCCGCCGGCAACAAGCGAAAAGACCAGATCGTTGGACTGCAGAAGACTGCAACCACTGCCAAAATCGAAAGGTAGGGGATTGCCAGCTATGCTGGTCTTGGAGAGTCCGGCAGCCAGATAGGCCTTGGTAGTAATACCGCCATTGGCATTGGCAAGAGTGATGGCAAAGTCCACCGACCCAAGCCCCAAGGCTCCGCTGTAACTCAGCGATGGAACAATGCCACCATTGCCAGCGCAACCACTGCCATAGAATTGAAAAGAAGCAAAGGGCGAACCTTCATAGGCACCCAAGGTTGGAGGATTGCCTCGTGGCTTTCCCAGCAGGTCATCCGCAATCCAGGCTGGAGGCGCCTCAGCTGCACCCAGGGCCGGGGAGCCACCCTGCAGCTGCAAATCCAAAGGTGCATTGATCATCTCAATGAATAGCGGGTCAGCTTCCAGGCTGTTGGCATCCTGCCCACTGGCTACCTGCCAAGCAACCAAATCTGCGAAGGAGTTGGTTGCAAGCCCATCATCCAACTGGATCAAAGTGGAATTGTTTGGCGCCCAGTAGAGATTGCTATCTGCAAAAAACCCAAGAGGGTCTGAAGAGAACACCTTCAGACAGATACCGCTGAGGTTGACGAAGATGTTATTGCGAAACTCATTCCACACCCCAAATGATCCACCGCTAGCAACAGCAATAGCACCATCTGCCGACAACACAGTGTTGAATTCCACATCCATACCCGTGGCATTTTCCAGATCAAGAATCGCCCCCGACAACCCCGTACCACTTGCAACAATCAGATTATTATAGATCTTGGAACGGTTAGCGGACGGATTGCCACTGCGTATCCTGATGGCAGGCCTAGTGTCCACCATGTAAAATTCGTTATGGTGGATATCAACATCACTCAGGTAGTTGATCAGAATACCTGATTGATTGATTCCACTGACATCGAAACGGTTGTGGTGGATGTTCCACCTTGCCCCTCCTTTGTCCGGAGACAGCTGACCGGCAATGAAATTGGTGTGATTGAATAGGCAGTTCTTTATTTCAATGTCCGAACAGTAATCTGTAATTACAAACGCCGTTCCCAAGCCAGTGAACTCAAAGCCATCGAGGACAACCCAGCGAACTGGATATGCAGCACCCAAGGACCGAAAAGTCAAAAAGAAGAAGTTTGGAGCAGCCGGAACAAGCCTGCAGCCGCGGGGGACGATGCTGGTAAAGGTCACCTTGTTGGTGGCAGATGCTCCAGTGATAGGAGTCAATACCCAGCTCTCCCCGAAGATCCCAGGAACAACCCGGAACTCTACCGGAGCATTGATTCCCTGCAGGAATAACTGGTAGGAAGCACTACCGAAATCTGGAAAGTTGCGTGCACCGCTACCCAGAGGGTCAATGGTGTAGGTGCCGGACATCTGCGCCTGGCCGGTGGCGGAGAGTGCGGCTAGGAGTCTGCCCCACGGGAAGTCAACTTAGCGTCTCCCAGGTGGCAGCTGGATAAGTCATTAGTGGGGCTGGGAAAACCCAGATCGTCCGATCCTACATCAATCTTGGGCCTGGGACCATGATGACGATTGTGAGGTGCTTCTTGGCCTGTAATAGCCCGATTCCCTCGGTTTTCACATCGCCAGCTTTCCATGCAGCCTTCTCAGGTTGGTTGCAAGACAGATTAGATCCCACTCACCGCTTACCTTCGCCATACCTCGCATGCTGAAGGACCGAAAACCGCTCACGTTTTTGATCCAACCAAAGACCGGCTCAACGATGTGCTTGCGTTTTCGGTACCAGCCCCGTCCGCACTTGGTCCCGAGTTTTCGCTTCATTCGCGCAGTAGCTTGGAGCTCTGAGCTGGTCTCCGGTCGTGCCTTTCCTTCCTTGCCCACCGAAACCAAACCGTCAATCTTGGCGTTTTCGAGGTGCTCGAAGTTTTCCTCGCTGCGGTAGCCTGCGTCCGCAAGCAGGCGTTCGATCGGCTTGCCGGTGTTCTCCATCGCTTGCTCGGCCATCGGAAGAAGTTGATCCGTATCCGCACCGTTGTCAGTGATTCCATTCGCGATGATCAACTGCTCCGTATTGTCGACAGCAATCTGGGCGTTGTAGCATTGCTCAAACCCCTTCGAGTCTTTCATAATCCGACTGTCAGGGTCTGTGAAGTTCTCTTGATCCTGTGGCCGTGGCTTGCCTTTGGGATGTTTCCGGTAGCGAGCCACCTGGAGATCACGACCCTCTTCCTTGGCCTTGCGGGCCTTCTTCTCGTCCTTTCGCTTGTCTTCTTCGGCCTTGCGTTCTTCCAAGCGCTTCTTTGCCTCCTGGATCACCTTCAGGCGGCTCTCCCGGTTCGCAAGCTCCTCGGGCAATTCGTCACCACGAAAGTCGGGACCAAACATCTCGTCCTCGTCCTTGTCGATCCCCTTGGCCATCTCGGTGATCCTGCGGACTTCGGCACGGAGCCGCTTCTCCTCGGATTTCATCCGCGAGTAGCTCATAGCCTTGCGTTTGCTGGCGTTCGCCTTCACCTTGCTGCCATCCACTGCCACGGTGCCAAGTTTGGCCAAGCCTGCCTCACAAGCAAGTTGCACTATCTGGACAAAGAAGCTCTCAAACAGATCGACATGCTCTGCCCGAAACCGACAAATCGTGCGGTGGTCCGGCATCTGGTTGGCTGCCAACACCCGGAAAGGCACACTCTCCTCTAGGTGCTTGGCAATCTTGCGAGAAGAGAAGATTCCGGTGCAGTATGCGTAGATCAGCACTCGCAGCATCATCCGTGGGTCGTACGGCAACTCGCCTTTGCCGCAGACGCGATAGCGATCAAGGAGATCATCTGTGTCAAGCGACTCAATGGTGTCGTGAATGTACCACGCAAGATGATCTTGGGGCAGCCAATCGCGGATTGACGGAGGCAGGAGGAACTGCTGGTTGAGATCTTGACCCTTTTTGAAACGCGCCATGCCTTCAATACGTACAGGGATGAGCCCAGGGCTTAATATTATTCCGATTTTAGAGGCTATTGGAGGCCGGATTCACAGCTGTCCCGTGGGACAGACTCCTAGCAGGCCGTTGAAAAACTCCAAGTAGTTAAGCCGTGCTCCAATCCACGTACGTAGGGATAATATCCCAATCACGGAGGTGGATATTTCAGCCTCTCCTAAAGCAAGTGTAGGTCCTCCCGGGTGCTGATTTCGCCTAGCGGCCATGAATACGCAATGGAGAGCGCGGGTAGCTGCATCTGAGACCCGGTGGATTCCCGGTACAGGCTGTAGCCCATCCTTGGAGGCAGTGGCAGAGTGCCAAGCCGCCCTGGCGGTTTGGCATCTCAGGAAAGGGCCGTGAGCCGTAGGGGCTGTCAAGGCTGGCCGTAGGCCACGAGCGGAGCGAGCTTGGCCTTTATGGCACCGAGGCTTGCGGCACAGAGTTGAAAAGTTGGTTGCGCAGAGCCAAGCGTACATAGAAATTGCGCACTGACTGCGTCGAGCATGCTTAGAGGCTCTCGACGCGACGGACTCTGTTCACGAGGTCGCATCAGTGCGCATCACCACCCTACTCAACAAGCTCCTCAATCTCCAGGGGCTCCGGGTTACCGGGGCCCAATTTCAAGACGGTGAGATGATTCTCAGTGTCCACCGAACATTCCAGCTGCTGACCTGCCCACACTGTGGCAAGCGCAAGCGTGGCCGAGAATCCAAACGAAAGCGGCGATGGAGGCACATGGGAATCTGGGGCCATGAGGTCTACCTGGAGGGCGAAATCCGGCGTTTGCGGTGCAAGAAATGCAATGTAGTCGTGACCGAGGCGGTCCCCTGGGCCAGGCATGGCAGTGACTTCACTAAGCCCTTCGAGGATGTGGTCGTCCTGCTGGCGCAACAGACAAACGTAACGGCCGTCGCCAGGCTGACTGGGATTTCGTGGGTGACCGTAGGAGCAATCGCAGAGCGTGTCGTCAGCGAGCACCTTGACCCAAACCGCTTCGATGGTCTGCGTCGCATTGCTGTGGACGAAATCAGCTTCCGCAAGCGCCACCGCTACCTGACGGTGGTCACCGACCACGACCAGAGAAGGGTTATCTGGGTCGCCGAGGGCAAGAGTGCCGATGTACTCAAGAGTTTTTTTACCGAGATCGGAGCTGATGTTTGTGAGCGCATTGAAATCGCCACCATGGATATGTCGGCTTCTTACCGCAAAGCGGCAGAGGAAAGCCTCCCAAATGCACAGATCGTTTTTGATCACTTCCACATTGCCAAGTTGGCCAACGAAGCTCTCAATGAGGTCCGGCGCGAACTCATGCGAAACGCCGCTCATCCCGATGCCAAGAAGGCAATCAAGGGAACAATGTGGGCACTCCTGCACCGCCAAGAAAACGCAACCGATAAGCACATGAGCACCATTGGTCATCTTCGCCCCGAGCAACCTCTTGGGCGCGCCTACCTGCTCAAGGAGACTCTGCTCGACATCCTGCGTGGCAGCATCAAAGATTCAAATCTGGCTCTTGATGGTTGGATGGCCTGGGCAGCACGATCTCGACTCAAGCCATTTGTCAAACTCGGCAAGACGGTCCGCAAACACCTCGGCGGGATCCAGGCCCTCTTCAAGGAACGATTCACAAATGGCCTGGCGGAAGGCATGAACAACAAGATTCGCCTCCTCAGCCATCGCGCTTACGGCTTCCATAGCGCAGCCCCACTAATCGCTACCATCTTCCTCTGCTGTGGTGGAGTCAGGCTTCCAGACCTACAACTCCTTTAGGAGAACCATATTTCATGGCACTTGGCAAACGACGCGACAAGCAGCAAGCACTTTTGGTCTCGACGACCAATCTTCCCCGATCTCCAGGGCACCCGTTTTACGCGAAGCTGAATGAGCTTCTCAGCGAAGCGAAGTTCGATCACTATGTCGAATCGCTTTGCGAGCCCTACTACAAGGAAGGCGGCCGCCCTTCAATTCCGCCAGGCGTCTACTTCCGGATGCTGCTGGTCGGCTATTTCGAAGGTGTGGATTCACAGCGTGGGATTGCATGGCGCTGCAGTGACAGCCGCTCGCTCCAGCAATTCCTTGGGCTTTTGCTGACAGAGATGACCCCTGATCACTCCAGCTTGACCGTGATCCGCAAACGGCTGCCAGTAGAAGTGCACGAAGAGGTGTTTGCATTCGTGGTCAAGATCGCCAAATCCAAGGGCATGGTGAAGGGCAAGGCACTGGCCGTGGACACAACGACGTTGGAAGCCAATGCTGCAATGAAGTCCATTGTGCGCAAGGATACTGGCAAGGGCTGGAATGACTACGTGCGCGAGCTTGCGAAAGAAGAAGGGGCCGAAGTCCCAACGGAGGAGGACTTACGGCGATTCGATCGCAAACGCCGTGGGAAGAAGACCTCGAACAAGGACTGGGAGTCGCCCTCAGACCCCGACAGCAGGATCGCGAAGATGAAGGATGGGCGTACCCACCTTGCCTACAAGGCACAGCACGCGCTGGACACTGACTCCGAGATCATCGTCTCCGCGACGATCCACCATGCAGATACTGCTGACAGCGAGGCACTGAAAGACGGAATCATTGAGGCTCAGGCGGTGCTGATCAGTGCTGAGCAAGATGACCAATACAAGGCAGTTGTCGCCGACAAGGGCTACCACAAAGTTGAAACCCTGGCATGGCTAAGCGAGAGAGAGATACTTTCTTACATACCACAGCCGCGGTCACAGAACCGCCGCAAGTGGACGGACAAACCAGAATCGTGGCAGGATGCTTATCGAGCAAACCGTCGGCGTGTTGCAGGATCGCGATCCAAAAAGCTCCAGCGCTTACGAAGTGAACGAGTGGAGAGAAGCTTTGCGCACACCTGTGGGTCAGGCGGTGCACGCCGGACTTGGTTGCGCGGCATCGAGAATGTCAAAAAGCGGTACGTGGTCCATGTCGCTGCACGCAATCTTGGCACGATCATGCGTAGCCTGTTTGGAGTTGGGACGCCAAGGGGATTGCAGAGGGGCTTTGAGGGCTTCCTCAGCCGCGTATATGAGCTTTGTGGATCTGTTTGGCCCCAACCAGCTTGCTGGATCGCAATGACTGCCATTATTTTCCGCCATAAGAATCCCGGGGCAGAAAACGGATGTCTCGGGATCGACAATCTCCAAATCACCCCTTCTTCAACGGCCTGCTAGGGCGAGTCCGAAAATGACGGGTCGAAACATGGTGGATTCCTGTGGTCCGGGGAAAGGCCATTGAAGATGCCAGAAGGCTACTTGTCAAAGCCCTGCGGTCGCCAAGCACCCGGCTTGCTTGCAGATTCTGGCAGTGTACGGTCAGCACGAAATCAGGAGACGTCCCCATGCCCCTCAGCCATGACGTAAAGATTGAGCACAAGCGCCCAATAAGGTTCCCCGACCTCTGTGTGGTCTGTGGCTCTGAACATCCCGGTGACCTGTTGGCGTTTTCCAGACGTCGCTTTGCGCTTTGGCAGATATCCATATGGTTCATTCCCGGCCGGAAAGTCAGCGTGGAAATCCCTGCCTGCCAGGACTGTCGGATCAAGGCTGTTCGCATGGGTCGAAATCGCATGCTGCTTACCATTGCTGCCTTGTGCATTGTGGCGGGATTGATGTTCTTCTTCTTTGGCAACATCCGCAGAAGGTTCGGGAGACTGGCAACCATGGCCCTGCTCTTTGCCGGGATCTCCCCGCTCTTCCTTTGGGAAGTGCTGCATCCCCTGCCCTTCGATATGACCGTCTTCCGAGACTCCACGACCTACGAGTTTCGAAACCTTCACTATGCCGAGCTCTTTGCGGAGCTGAATAGGGGCGAGGTAACTTGAAGCAGTCAGCCTGAACCTTGTCATGCGGCATGGATGATTATACAATGGCCAAAGTTCCATCTCCCTCCCCGGCGGTGCTCCTTGCTCTCACCCAAGTCACCGCCATTATTCACCTCCAGCTCCACAGGTTTCCAGTGAAGAACTCTGCCACAAGCCTCCTAAGCACAGTTCTCCTGACTCTTGCCTTGATTGGCATCGGCAGCCAGGCCCCAGCGCAAACCCCCGCCTGCCAGTATCCCAGCGTTGGCCTGCATCCCAGCTCGCCCTTCAATGTTCTCTGGACCCTCTGGGACCCTTCGGTCATCTGGAACGAACACGCGCAGAAGTTCCACCTCACCTACACCCGTTGGAACGGCGCCACCCAACACATGCACGTTTACGGCACCGAGAGTGTGGACGGCATCACCTGGCCCGGCCCGGTGCGGGATCTCATCGACCCCACCGATGAAGGTGCGGGTTGGGGGCAAGGCGTCATCAAAAACTTTGAGACCACTTCTCTAGTGCAGGTCAACGAGACCACCTTCTACCTCTATTTCCTGGGCTACACCCAGGTGAATCGGGTGGACAAGATTGGCCTGGCTATTTCTACCGACTCCGGTCAGACCTATCAGGTCTATCACAGCAATCCGGTTCTGGTGCCGACCCAGGCCTGGGAAGTGAACAATGCGGTGGGCGTCAAGGAACCTTCCGTCATCTGGGACAAGAAAGATGAACTGTTCAAGATGTGGTACAACGTCACCACTACCACCAAGAACACTCGTGTTGGTTATGCCTGGTCGACGGACGGCATCAATTGGACCAAGCACACCAACAATCCGGTGATGGACTCACTACCGGTGAAGACTGGCTGGGAATGGGCCGGTGCAGTGAACCACGTCAATGTGGTGCAGGATCCCCACTTTGGCTACCACCTGTTCTATGCCAACCACTTCGCCATTGGTCAGGCCTATAGCCCCAACGGCGTCAATTGGACCCGGGATCCGGCCCCCACGCCGATGATCGACTTCTCCTTCGACAGCACCTACCAGATCGCCAATGGCACCTGGGAGTTCGTCAATCTGGAAGCCTATGGCAGCCCGGCAGCGATCTTCAAGAACAATCAAGTACTGCTGTTCCACATGCGCACCCTGCCCGGCGCTTACAAGTACGGCCGCGCCTCGAAATTAGAACACACCACCAATCCTGGCTATTTCGGTATGAACCTGGGGCTGGCCACTGGCACCTGCCTGTTCCAACCCGATCCACCAACGCCGCAGAACTTGATTGTGCGCAACATCAGCGACGACACTGCATCCCTGCACTGGACCCGGGTGCCCGAGGCCAATCAGTATCACATACGCCAAAGGCCGGTGGGCACCTCGACCTGGTGGGAAGGTGGATCAATCAACAACCTGCTGGTGCACTCCGACACCCTGACAGCGGACACGGAATACGAATACCAGGTGCGATCATCCAGTCCCTACGGCGTATCCGACTGGACCGACCTGAACACCTATGAGACCTTGGCCGCCGGCAGCGCCCTGTCACTGCAGGCTGATACCTTCCTGCTATCCCGGGGACAGGCCAGCACTCAGAACCTGAGTCTGGATGCGGGAGTGGCCAATGCCAACCGGCTCTATTGGATCTTCGGCAACCTGGCGGGCAACGGCTCGGTGCCTGGTGTGCAACTGGGCTCGGTGAACCTGCCGTTGAATCCGGACCCCTGGACCCAGATGACCGTCAATCTGGCCAACACACCTTCGCTACAGCAAAGCAAGGGCAGCCTGGATGCACTGGGCCAGGCCTCAGCTTCGCTGAACACCTTGGGCCCGCAACTCGCCGCTCCCCTGGGCCTGACCCTACAACACTGCTACCTGGTCTACAGCACGGGCAGCCTGGACTTCTATCACATGGCCAGCAACCTGGTGTCCTGGACGGTAACCCCTTAGCCCTAGCCGTCCTTTTTCACCATCTCCTGCAGACGCTGCACAGCTTCTTGCAGCTTCTTCGGTGACAGCTTCACCGCAAATTTCTGTTCACCATACTGGTCCTGCACCTGCAACTGCCTGGGCTCATAGCCACCCTTCAGCTGCAAGCCGCGTTTGCCCTTGTCTACATTCCGGTACAGCCGGAAGGTGAGACGGAACTTGCCAGGCTGCATGAGCGTGGCCTTCCAGTTGCGACCGCCGCGGCGCCGCAGGTCGACATGCTGTTCACCCATGATCTGCGCCAGGGTCCTGGCCCGGGCCTTGGGATAATAGGAGTTGGCCATACCATTGCGGTAGAGGGTCGCAGCTTGCTCGGCTTGTCGATCCAGCCTGATCTGCAGAGAAATGCCTTTGGGCAATTTGAGCTTATCCAGGTTGACCGTCACTGGTATGCCAGGTTCCATCCGCGCCTTCACTTCACCCCGGACCCCATAGAGGATCTTCGGCCGGTAACCCTTCACCACAACCTGCAGGTCCATGCTTTGCGCCGTGGTGTGCAGGCGGCCGCCTTTGCCTCCCATCTTCACCCCTTCTACCGTACCCAAGCCCGTGGGTTGCAGGGGAAAGATCATCCCAGCAAGCCGGCGATTCTTCGCATCCACTGCCTGCACTTTGAGAGCACGCAAGAGGCCCCGCAAGTTGATCACCACCGGTGCCACCTCTGAAGAGGGCAGGTCAAACTGGGGCAGCAGATCGGTCAAGGTCACAAAGGGCACGGCAGCACCCTGCAGGCGCAATGTCATCTGGTAGGTTCCTTGTTGCAAACCACTCCAGTTGTAGAGCCTGCGTTGACTACGCTCACCGGAGCGTCTTTTGTAGTGCCAACCTTTCATGCGACCTTTCATGCCTTTGGCCAGGAGAGCTGGGTCCATGCCAATTGGCTCCAGCCAGAGCTCCATTCTTACATCGGCAACATCCACATCGTGCAGGACAATGGCCCGAAGAGAACCGCCCCGGCGCAAATGCACATCCAGGTTCGTCTGACCCTGGACGAAGTTCAAAGGTTCGATAGGCAGGAAGGACCATGCCCGCACCGCCCGCAACCGCAACACTTGATTACCGACTTCACCCCGGATCTCATATCCACCTTCACCCTTGGCACCTTCGCCCTTGGCATAAACCCGCAGTCTGGGCGCTCGGTCCCAACCACCCTTGCCGTTGCTTTGCTCCACCCGCAAACGTCGCAGGTTGAGCTCCGGCTTGTCGTCTACAAACATGGTGCCGCTGGCTACCACTGGCGGCATTAGCAAACGAATGTTGCCCAAGCTGTACGGCCCGGCCGTGAGTTGGGGCGGGATGTCGGTTATCGCATGGGGCTGCGCTCCTTCCTTCTCTGCCAGGCGTAAGTAGAGCTTGCCATAGCGGTTCTCCTTGCCCGCCGTCATCGGCAAACGCAGCTGGAAGCTACCGTCGGACTCGGTGCTCAGCTTGCCTTGCCGCAGGTACTTGCTGTCCTCCTTGCTACCCTTGGCATTGGCGTAGAATTGCAAGCTTTGCTCCTTGAGAAGCTCTCCCCTACCGTCCATGGCCACTCCCCAAAGAGTCACCGCATTGAAGGTCTTGGTAAGCTGCACCTGCACCACTTCCCCGTCTTCCCTGGGGCCGTGAAATTCCTGCTGTTCTCCCTCAGTGATGTTTTTGCCTAGGGACTGCACCTGGAAATCCAAACCAAGGGCGACGTTGTCAAAACGCACTTGTCCCAGTGCATCGGTCTGCGATTCCCATTTGGCAATCCGCTTTGCTCGCTCCTTGTCCGGCAGCTGTTGCAGGTCAAAATATTCCGCGGACTGCGCCTTTTGCAAACGCAACTTGCGCTGCACCGGCTCTCCATCCGAGTCCAGGACTTGCACAACAATGCTGCCAGTGGCTGGCCTGATGATCTTGACGGGCTCGCTGGGCAGAGGCTGATTCAAGTGCAGGATGGGACCACAGCGACTCAGCCCCGGAGCATCAATGCCCAGCTGCAATTGCGAACCAGTCATACCCGCAGCACGCATGGCCTGGATGGAAACCTGGGAATGGCGGTACAGCAGCAAGCCCACCGCCCCCGGCACCGGATCCCCTCGACGCCCGGCATCGCGAAGAAGCAGCCAGTAGGGGGGACCAGCCTTGCTAGCTGTCTGGATATTGAAGGTCAATGCCATGCCGGACAGGGGCTGGTCCTGGGCATCCACCACCTGTACCTGCAGATGCTCGTCCGGCTCCAACTGCACCAGATAGCCGTCCGCTGGCGGCACCTTCTGCAGCTGCACCTGCGACCAGAGCGCCCCGAAGCGCACACAAACCATCTGCCTTGGCAGGCCATAGGGCAAAACCGCCAGGCCGGCTTCATTGGTCAACAGCTGTTCGCCGTGTTCTCGCAGGACCAGCTCCGGGTTTTTGCGGTACAGGCCCCTGGCTTGACGGAAGCCGTGATAGCCCGGCGAAAGGCTGTCGTAGTACAAGACCAAAGCCCCCACCACCGGAGCGCCTGTGGCTTTTTCCACCACCCGCAGCAACTGACCCTGGTCCCTAGGAATCTGCCTGACCACTGCCACTGGCAGCAGATCCCGGCGCAGGTCATCTCCCTGGGCCCGGGAGTCCCACTCTTCTTCTTCTGGATCTTCTGACTCCTCCCCCGGGAGGACTTCGCCCCGCAAGGATGGAGCGGGCTCAGGATCCATGACCGGCTCAAAGGGAGCGATTGCGCCGGGGAAGGCCACGTCCACCCAGTCTTCCTGGCTGGACTGGTAGAGTCCCAAGGCCAGGCCGCCCAGCAAGAGCACAAACAGCCCGAAGTACAGGTTTCGTTTCTTCGTTTCGATAGGGAGAACTCGTCCGGGAACAGCGAGGAATGAGGTTCGAGTATCCTAGCGTCTAAGAACGAAAAACCGACTGCCCAAGTTTGCATCACTCCCCCCCTGAACCCCTCCTGTACCCCTCCTGATTCCGCCAAACCTGGCCTGCCCAAACGCCGAAGAAGAACCCATGCGGCACATCTTCTATGCGGTCTCTGGGATTCTCTTCGCCATCACCGGCTCCTTCGCCTTCTTCTGGCCTCCAGCACTTTGGGCCTTGACGGTTCTAGTGCCGGTATTCCTGCTGGGCGTACGGGATTCGTTGCAAACTCGCAGAGCAGTGCTGCGCAACTTCCCGGTGATTGGACACTTTCGTTACCTGCTGGAAATGATCCGGCCGGAGATCAACCAGTACTTCATCGAATCCAACATCGATGGCAAGCCATTCAGCCGTGAGATGCGCTCTGTCGTCTACCAACGATCGAAGAAGACCATGGAGACCGTGCCCTTCGGCACCCAGCGTAATGTCTATGCGCCGGGCTACGAGTGGCTGAACCATTCGGTCACCGCCAAGCACCTGTCGGGGGAAGAACCGCGGGTGCGCATTGGCTCCATGCTCTGCACCCAGCCCTACCATGCATCCCTGCTGAACATTTCCGCCATGAGCTTTGGCTCCCTGTCGCGCAATGCCATCCTGGCTTTGAATGGCGGCGCCAAGCTGGGCAACTTCTTTCACAACACCGGCGAAGGAAGCGTCAGCAAGCACCACCGCGAGAATGGTGGTGATCTGGTCTGGCAAATTGGCACCGGTTATTTCGGTTGCCGGGATGATGAGGGCAAGTTCTCACCGGACAAGTTCGCCCAGACCGCACAGCTGGCACAGGTGAAGATGATCGAGATCAAGCTGTCGCAGGGTGCCAAACCCGGCCATGGCGGCATCTTGCCGGCGGCCAAGCTTACCAAGGAAATCGCTGAGACCCGCGGCGTGCCCATGGGCAAGGATGTGCTCTCACCACCCAGCCACTCAGCATTTAGCACGCCAAAGGAACTGATTGCCTTCGTGCAACAGTTGCGGGAGTTGTCCAACGGCAAACCTGTGGGCTTCAAGCTCTGCGTTGGGCACCGGGCCGAATTCTTGGGCATCTGCAAGGCCATGGTGATGACCGGGATACAGCCTGATTTCATCACCGTGGATGGTGGCGAGGGCGGCACGGGTGCAGCTCCCATTGAATTCTCCAACTATATCGGCTGCCCGCTCTCCGAGGGCATTGTCTTCGTGCACAATGCCTTGGTTGGCTTTGGGCTGCGTGAACAAACCAAGATCATCGCTTCCGGTGGCATCATCACTGGCTTTCATCTGGCCCGACGCATCGCTGCCGGCGCCGACCTGTGCAACTCTGCCCGAGGATTCATGTTCTCTCTCGGCTGCATCCAGGCGCTGCGCTGCAACTCCAACGAATGCCCGGTGGGCGTCGCCACCCAGAACCCTCGCCTGGTGCGCGGGCTGAATGTGAGCAACAAGACCCAGCGGGTGAACAATTTCCACAATGCCACCGTGCAGGCCTTCCTGGAGACCATCGCCGCTGCCGGCTTGACCCATCCGGACCAGCTAAGGCCATGGCACATCTACCGCCGCCTGTCGCACAGCCAGGTGAAGACCTATGCGGAGATCCATGAGTACCTGCAGCCGGGTCAACTGTTGGAAGACAAGGTACCCGAGTCTTGGGAACGCCCCATGTCCCTGTCCTCCCCCAACTCCTTCCGTCCGGAGATCTACACGCCGGACATGCCGCCAGTGGGCGGTATGGAGCTGGAGCCAACCTTCGCCGCCTTTGCCTCAGCTACCGACTGAGTCTGCAGCCGCCGCCGGTGCAGATGGCCCAGGACAAAGGCCAGGACGGTCCAGCCCAGGCAGGCCGGCAGGATCACGCCGAAAAGCACAACGCCAGGCCGCGCCACAGCCTTCAACATATCTGCCGCCGTGGTGAAGGCCACGTCACCGCCACGATAGACGGCGGTCTCAATGAAGCCCTTGGCGGTGTACTTCTCCTCCCGACTCATGATGGTGAACATCACATCGCGAGCGGGTACAGCAAAGGCATAGCGACAGCTGCGGGACAGGACATTGAAGCTGGCCAGAATGAGCAAGGTTGGCTCAAAATAGAGGGCTGTAAATCCCAACAGGTGAACCAAGGGCAAGATGACCAGCCCAGCAGTCAGGCCCACGTAGCGCAACAAGACCCAGGTCCCCAGCAACTCAAACACCAGGGTGACGCAGTTCTGCACCAGATTCACCTGGGCAAAGTACTCGGTGCGCTCGGCTCCGCTTTGCAGCAACTCCCCCACCATGCCGGTTTGTTGGTAGTAGAGAAAGGTACCACCCATGGTGCCCATGATCATGTAGAGCGAAATTCCCGCCAGTTGCGGCGAACGGAACAGGCGACCCATGCCATGTAAGCTGCCCTTGATTCCTTGCAAGATCGAGCCCCTGGCAAGGGCAGCAGCTTTGGCGTCTTGGGCAGGAATCACTCTGGGAAACAGAGCATTCAGCCGCAGCACACAGACGATGGTCAACAGCATCAACAGAGCCGCCAACAAAAACAGGTTGGTTTGGCCGATCTCGACAACGAAGAAACTGGCAATGGTGGAACCAAAGATGGCACCCAGGGTGCCGCCGGCAGCGATGAAGCCGAACAGCTTCTTGCCCTGATGCAAGGAGAACAGGTCCACCATGAAGCCGCGGAACACGGCCACCACAAACAGATTGAAGATGCTCAGCCAGACAAAGAACACCTTGCCCAGCAGCAACCTGTCTTCCCCCTCCTCTGGTACCAGCAGGTAGAGGCCATAGAACACCAGGATGTTGGAGGCGAAAAAGCCGTTGGTCCAAGGGATGAACTGCCGGCGCTGGAAGCGGCTCACCAGGTAGCCATAGATGGCAATGGCCACCAGCATGCCGACAAAGGTCCAGGTAAACAGGAAGGGCAATTGGCTTTGCCCTGCCTCTACACCCACCGTTTCCCGCAGTGGTCGCAGCAGGTAGTAGCTCTGCAGCAATAAAAAGAAGTAGGCCCCAGACCAGAGGACAGCGACGGACTCCTTGCTTCGCCCTTCAGGCACCGCCTACTTCTCTCTGCCGTGCCACTTGGCCAGAAGCTCCTTCTCATCTTCCGCACTCAGGGGCCGCTTCATCACGTAGTCAGCCCCGCGGGCCTTGGCCCAGGCAATGGTGTCCTTGATGGTGTCACCAAGGGAGCGGAAGGTGAGCCCCTTGTCCATGGCTCGTTGATTCATGCAATAGGCCATGCCACCCCCGGGATTCCAAATGGGCAAAGCCCCTGGCCGCAGCTTGTTCTGGGTCAGGAATTCCTCGGGCACCCAGGTGAAGCTGCAGTCCGCACCGCTGACCACCTTGCAACCATGCAGGAACTCCTGGAAGGACACCTTGCCCTTATAGCCCACCGCGTTGTAGGTGCCGGTGGTCCGCTGCTCCAGCAGATGCATGCACCACTCGGCCAGGTCTCGCACATCGATGACTTGGAAATGCATCTGCTTGGCGTCGGGAACCAGGACCTCGCCGCCCCGATCCACCCGCATCGGCCAATAGGTGAAGCGATCCGTGGGATCGCCCGGCCCAACGATGTAGCCGGGGCGCACATTCACCACCCTGCCGGGCATGGCCTTTTCCACCGCCTGTTCACACAGCGCCTTGAGGGCACCGTAGTACCGACCAATCTCTTCATTGGTCTCATCCTCCATCTTGTCCACCGCTGTGTCCTCGTCGATGCTGGTCTCGGGCTTGATGAGTGCCGATTCGGGGTAGACAGAGATGGTGGAGATGAAGGCGTAGTGTTCCACCGAGTCCGCCAACAATTCCGCACTGGCTTTGGCCCAGCGGGGCAGGTAGCAGGAGTTGTCGAGAACCACATCCCACTTGCGACCCTTCAGCGCCGACAGGTCCTTGTCCCGGTCACCCTTCAGCTTTTCCACATCGGGAAACAGGTGGGTGTTGGTCTTGCCCCGGTTGAACAGGGTGACCTCATGGCCACGGGCCAGGGCGTTGCGCACTTGATGCGGACCAATGAAACCGGTGCCCCCCAGGATCAAGATCTTCAGTGGCTTTACTGGCTTTACCGGTGCAGTAGCGCCAAGGGAATTGGCCAGCACAGGCAGGGCAATGCCAGTGGCCAGGGACTGGCCGAGAAAGCTCCTTCGGGTGATTTGAGTTGCCATGGCGCAAGTATGGCCAATATCCAGTTGTTGGGGAAGGCGATTCTCCTTCCCCTTGACTCTTCACCCTCGCTAGTGAAAATTCATCCAAACCCGAGGAGCCATCATGTCTGAACTGAAGACCAAGCAGAACAAGGCCAGTGTCAGTGCCTTCCTGCAAAGCATTGAGGACCCGCAAAAACGCAAGGACGCCAAGGCGGTGGCCAAGATGATGCGGGAAGCCACCGGTGCCAAAGCCAAGATGTGGGGCACCAACATCGTCGGCTACGGCAACTATCACTACAAATACGCCAGCGGGCGAGAAGGGGACTGGTTCTTGTCCGGTTTCTCACCGCGCAAGCAGGCTCTGACGCTTTACATCATGAGCGGTTTTCAAGGGCAGGATGCCCTGCTGAAGAAACTGGGGAAGTTCAAGACCGGCAAGGCCTGCCTGTACATCAAGAAGCTGGAAGATGTGGACCTGGCTGTGCTGCGCAAGCTGATTGACAAGTCGGTGGCGCGCAAGCAGAAGTAGTCCGTGACCTCCCTTACCGAATTTACCGAACAGCTCAGTGGGCATAGGAAGTTGTAAAGCCAGGCATCCCTTCGACCTTACTGCTGGGAACGCTGGGCGTCGGCTTCCATGATCGCCGGGCTTGCCGGTGATCGCAGGTAAACCCACACATAGCCGTGTCGGTAGGTAGGCACCTGATACTTCTCGTAGATGTTACTCTGAGCTTGGAGCTCTTTTTGCAGTAACTGCTGGCTCTCATTGTTCTCCCGAAGCCTGGTTAATCTCTTGAGGAAGTCCCGGGTCTGCTGGGCATTCAGCTTCTGCCCTTCCTGGATGCCATGCTCCTGCATGAACTTCTGGCGGACTTCCTTTGAGAAGGCACCCATCTTCATGGAGATTTCTATCCTGGCAGCTCGCGCCGCAGCCAACTCGACGTGCTGGGCCTGGGTCATCTCCAGCTCAGGGCCCATAGTGGTGCTGTAATCCCCCAGCAACAAGTCCAGGCGCCCATCCTCGTTCCAGTCGGCCACACAGAGCTTGCTGCGGATACCGCGACCATCCGACCAGTTATAGTCTTTGCTCTTGTTGTACTTGCTCTTGGGGACCAGGGTAATACCGGCGGCCAGTTGCGGGAGGCCTTGGGAAGTAGTGTTGCGGTAGAGGGTGACCGCACCACTCTCATCCCCGACCAACAAGTCCAGATTGCCGTCGCCATCCCAGTCCGCAATACAAGGCCCAGCATCTTTGTCCACCACCAGAGGCTTGCCGTCAGCTTCCACCGGCTCCGGGTTGGCAAAATCCAGAGCTGGGTTCTTGCCCTGATTGACGATCCAATACACCTCGCCTTTGATGTTGCCGACGATCAGGTCCAGGTCACCGTCTCGATCCCAATCGGCTGCAAACACAGCCGAAGCCAAGCCCACATTCAAGCTCTTGCCGTCCTTGCTCTTGAGGGTCTGCCCTGCCTTGAAGGTGCCGTCATCGCAGCCAGCAAAGAGGTACAGGTCGCCAGGGTTGTAGGAGCCGGTGATCATGTCCTGGATGCCGTCACCGTTCAGGTCCACCAACTGTGGACCAAAACTGACGCATCAACCGCCGGGGACCTTGGCCGTTGTGCCTCCCGCCTGAAAGTAGCTGAAGTCCGCAAACCTGGGTTGCCCCTGCTTGCCTACGTTCTTGTAGATGCGCAGGGTTGCCGCAAACTTGCCACTGCTGACCATTTTGCCGTAGACGCCCACCAACAGGTCTGGCAAACCATCACCGTCCAGGTCCGCAAAGTGCGGTGCAGCGTGGCCGAGGTCATCTCCCACATCGATGGGCTTGTCTCCGCAAAGCACTTGAAAGGGGGTTTGCAACTCAGGACTTGGTTGACTTTCGTTCTGTGCGCAAAGCGGTGCCAAGAAAATGAGCAGACCGCTAAGGGTTTGGGAGGCTTGCATGACTTGGTGTTGGGAAGGGGTGGATCTTGTGTAATGCCAGGGGAATGGCGCAAGGATCCGGGCTCCACTGTGGAACCAGGATCCTTGCGGTAGCCAGAGAAGCCCCGGCTACTGTCTGCGTCGCTTTGCGACCTTAGCCAACATGGTTGAGCCTGGTCCGCGTTCTGATGCAGAACAAGCGTAAATGCTTTCCTTGGCGCTCTCTGCCTCAGGCTCGAGAGCTGGCAAGGGGGCTGCCCCTTTGCTCCGCCTCCTTCAGCCTCGGTCACTTATTGTGCAACCGAAGCTGATGGCGACGGAGCTGCGGGGGCAAAACGTCCCTCGCAGGGGTAAGGTGGACCGCAGTCATGCGGCATATCGAGTGCCGCATGACATACCCCATTCATCACTTAACACAACTATGAGGTGGTCCGATGAAAAGTATAGCCAAGTCCGCTACGTCTTGCTTCCCCCACTATGTAGGTCTTGATGTCCACAAGGCATCCATTGTCATTGCCGTCGCCAGGTCAGACCGGGAACCGGCCAATGTCGTGGCAACGATCACTCACGACTCCATCAAGCTCATCAAGAAGCTTGACCGCCTGGGTGCGGACCGCAAAGCCCTCAAGGTCTGCTACGAAGCTGGCCCCACAGGCTATGGACTCCAGCGAGCCCTGGACAAAGCTGGTATCGATTGTCTGGTGGTAGCACCCAATCGCATTCCGAGGCAAACCAGAGATCGCGTCAAAACCGACAAGCGGGATGCTGCCAAACTGGCCCAGTACCTACGCTCCGGTGACCTGACACCCATCTGGATACCAGATGAACGGTCTGAATCTCTTCGCGATCTATTCCGAGCCAGGCACCAGAGCAAAAAGATCCAGCGCACCGTCCGCCTTCGGCTTAGCCACTTCCTGCTTCGCCATCAGCGATGCTATCCGGGCAAAACCAACTGGACCAATATGCACTTGGATTGGATCCGCAGCCAGACCTTCGAGCAGGAAGCACAAAACCGTGTCCTGCGTGAAAGCCTGCAATGCGTCGAGGAAACTACCCAACGGGTGGACCGACTGACCAATGACATTGCCGAGCTTGTGGAGGGATGGAAACTTTCTCCCTTTGTCAAAGCCCTGCAAGCCCTCAAAGGTGTCCGGCTGGTTACTGCTGCTGGGATCGCCGTAGAAATTGGCGACATCCGCAGGTTTGCCACTCCGTCCAAGCTCATGTCTTTCTTAGGAATGGTCCCTTCCGAATACTCCAGTGGAGACAACATTCGCAGGGGCCGCATCACCAAAACCGGAAACACTCTGGTGCGTGCCTTGTTGGTGGAAGCTGCCTGGAGCTACCGCCACTCACCAAAAGCCAGTGCTTGCATCAGGAAACGCTGGGAGGGGCTGCCCCCTGAGATCACCAACATTGCCTGGCGAGCACAGGACCGCTTGCACAAGCAATACCGTCGTCTGCAAGCCAGAGGCAAGCAACGTAACCTTGTCTTGGTCGCCATTGCCCGCCAACTGGTTGGGTTTATCTGGGGCATCGGTGACAAGCTGCCACGTCTAGCCACTTAGCTACTTTTCAAATTTCAATTTCAAAGAACGCCTTGGGATCTTCAAGTCAGCGAGCGATTTCAACACCGGTCAAAGGAACCCTCGTCGACTCCGTTGGGAAGCCTCCTTTTGGAGGAACATGCTCGCTATTAGTGTGAGGAAGCCTTCGACGGATACATGGAATGCGGTAGGCTCCCCTTGAGGGAGATGCAACCCGCGAATATCAGGCTGTCAACCGTCGCAAGAAGCTTGGATCGCTCGTTGTCTTGAAGGTCCCGGGGCTAACCTCAAGGAGGTCACCCCGGAAAATCATTGAATCAACCACTTGACAGGCTCAACCATATCACGGAGTCGTGGTCATCGGCACCCAGTTGGTTCCCAATTGGAAGGTGTCACAGCCAACACCGCAGCCATCCGCCGTGTAGACCAGGGAAGCATGGTGCAGGGTGACGCCTAGAGGTGCAGGCGTTGGACCAAAGGTGTTCAGGGAAGGCGAAGCCTTGCCTGCAATATCCAAGGTGCTCTTCCAGCCGGCAAAGGTGGGAGCGCCACCACCCAGCTGGGTGAGACCAATGACAAAGCTGGTCAATGGATCCGGCTGGTTCAGGGGGATCACCACGCCAGGGGCCATGGTGACACCGGGGGTATCACCACTAGCGGCAAAGCCGGTGAAGATCCAGTAGTTTCCCCCAGCATTGCTAACACCAGCATCGATGGTCATGGTCTGGGAATTGGCCACGCTCAGGGACAGCAGGTGCTTGTCCGCCGTCAGGGACAGGGAAGCACTGGAGATCACATAGGCCCGGCCCTGGAAGCCGACCTCGTCGCCGCTGCCGAGAGTGCCGTCAGCGCCGGGGTCAGTTGGGTCTTTCCAATTTCTCGCACCGGCAATGATGTCGGATTTGCCATCAAAGTTCACATCGCCGACACCGCTCACGACCCTACCGAGGGTGTCACCGCTTGGTAGCCAAAAACCAAACGTGGGGTTCCAATCCAAACCGCCGTTCTCGCCATCCACTGGGTAGATGGTGCTGCCGGTCGTGCCGGAAAGCACATACACACGGCCATTATCTATAATGTCATCAGCGGTCTCGTCGCCGGTGTTGGCAGTGCCATCAGGGCCAGGTTGGATGACGCCAGGGGTGCCATCTGGCCCCTCAAAATCAGCATCCCAGAAAGGTGCACCGGCCACGATGTCAGGGGTGCCATCGGAATTCGCATCGCCGGTGCCGCTCACGGATTGGGCAAACTGGTCACCCGCGGCTTCGCCATCGATGGACCACAACGTCGTGCCGGTCGTGCCTGAAAGCATATACACACGGCCAGCGTTAGAAACCGTGTTACCTACAGTGCCATCGGGGAGATCTGGGTCATAGTCTTTGGCACCGACCACGATGTCGGGGGTGCCATCCCCGTTCACATCGCCGGCGTCGCCCACACCACTATTGCCCGAGCCGCTAAAACCGTCATTCTGGTTCTCGCCATCGATGATCCACACCGCCGCGCCGGTCGCGCCGGAAAACACATACACACGGCCAACGCGGCTAACCGTGTTACCCACAGTGCCATCGGGGAAATCCGGATCATAGCCCCACGCACCGACCACGATGTCGGAATAGCCATCAGAGTCTACATCGCCTGCGTCGCTCACGGTGCTGCTAAAAAGGTCACCTGCGACTTCGCCATCGAAGGTATATATCGACGAGCCGTCCGTGCCGGAATATACATACAAACGGCCAGCCTGCGCCATGCCCGCTGGGTCATGGCCACGTGCACCGATTATGAAGTCGGGAGTGCCATCCAAATTCACATCGCCGCCACTGCTCACGCAAAAGCCTAAGCCGTCGTTAAAGGCCTCGCCATCGTAGGTATAGAGCGTTGTGCCATTCTTACCTGAGAACACATACACACGACCAACTCCACTCACGTCATCGAGGTTGCCCGGAGTGCCGTCGGGATCTAAGCTATATTTCGGCGCAGAGACCGCAACATCGAGGAAGCCATCCCCGTTCACATCGCCGACATTGCTCACGGCGCTGCCTAACCAGTTAACCTGGTCCTGGCCGTTGTGGAAATATATCACGCTCTGGCTTTGGCCTATGGCCGAAAGCAAGGTCATGGCCCCCAGCAGCAGGGCTGGGATGCCCAGGTTCTGGGAGAGAGAGGAAGAATTCATTGTGCCATTCATGGGATTTGCGCCTCCTGGCGCATTCGGAGCAAAGGTAGAAAACGTCATCAACACACGTGACGACGCAGAGAAAGGATCCGCTTGCAGTGCCGCCGAAGCGATCGCAGGAGAATCCACGAATCCCTTCTGGGCCACGACTGACGCCGTAGCCTTGGGGGAAGCATCAAAGGTCACTTGCCCTTCATCGGGGGCGAACAACGACACCGCCAGGGCGGCTGCCGTCAGGGTTCCGGCAGCGGTCCACAGGGTTAGTTTGCCAAGAGCCATCGCCGACGAAGTGGAAGCGGCTTTGGCGGCCACAGCAGTGGCCTTACCCATCACCAACTCCCGCATGGCAGCCAGACCAGAAGTCGGCGTCGTCAACACCACCGAGCCAGCAATCAAGCTAGCGGGCAGAGCATTGCGCAGCATTTCCAAACCCCGACCCAACTGCTTGCGCACCGTTACCGGTGGGCGATGCAAGTTTATGGCTATTTCCATGGGCGACAGGCCATAGCGCAAATGCAGGCTAAGTACCGGCCGGTAGGGTTCTGCCAACTGAGCAATGGCTTGCGTCACCAGCTCCGAGAGATCTTTGCCCTCCAAAGCCTGGTGGGGACCGGCCTCCGTGCTCTTATCTTCGAACAACTCGATCCGTTCCAGGTTGTGGCCAGTTGCCCGGCGTCGGACCCGGGCTTCGTTGGTCATGATGCCGAACAGCCAGGAGAAGACATGACCCGTGGGCTTGTACTTATGCCGGTTCTCGATAGCCGTGAGGAAAGTGGCCTGCACCAGGTCATCCGCCGCACTCAAGTCCGGCGTCAAGTTCTGCGCCAGCTCCAAGAGCCGCTGCGCTACCCCATCGAACACTGCCCCCAGGGAATCCGGATTGCCAGATTCCTGGTACTGGAGAAAGGCCTTATTGATCGCTTGGTTGATTGCCTCGTTGGACATGATGCACCAAAAGACCTGAAGGGGCCTTGGAGTGACAAGCAAAGCGAGATTATCGCAAAAAAACTGCCTCCCTGCCCCTGCCAACCCGCCCTGCCCAATCCGCCCTGGCGCCAGCCTCTCCAGCCAGCCAATCCAGCTTTACGCTTTAGCGTACCCCCCCCTCTAGAGGATGCTCTTACCGAACACCGAGGAGAGCAGCTCCACCGACACCTCCCCGGACTGGTTGCGCATATCGAAGATGGGGTTCAGCTCGGTGATCTCCACACTCAGCATCTTGCCAGTGTCGTAGACCATCTCCATCAGCAGGTTGGCTTCCCGCCAATTGATGCCACCGTGCACCGCTGTACCCACTCCCGGAGCGTAGGCCGGGTCCATGCCGTCCAAGTCGAAGGAGACATGCACACCAGCAGTGCCCTGCGTGGTGAATTCCAGGGCTTCCTTCATCACCGCACTCATGCCCCTCTCGTCTACCTCGCGCATCGTATAGGCATGGATCCCCGACTTCCTGACGATGACCTTCTCGTTTTCATCCAGGTTGCGGATACCAATGAGACAAACGTGGGCCGGATCCAACTTGGGTTGAAAACCATCGATATTCACCAAGGGTTCTGCACCAATGCCCAGCAAGGTGGCCAGGGGCATGCCATGGATATTGCCCGTAGGACTGCTGTCCGGTGTGTTCATATCCGCATGGGCGTCAATCCAGATCACCCCGATTTTCTGCTGCTGCGTTTTCCGGTAATGCGCCGCCACCCCACTCACCGAGCCGATGGCTATGCTGTGATCTCCACCCAGAATCACCGGCACCTCACCGTTGGCCAGGGTTTCCTGCACCTTGGTGCTCAGCTCTTCGCAGGTCTGCAAGATCTCTTGCAGGTAGCGAGCATGGGTATCCTTGGGGTCGCGCACTTCCGGGCTGGGCACATGCAGGTCCCCCTCGTCGATCACCTTGTGGCCCAAGGCGCGCAGGGCTTTGGAAACCCCGGCAATGCGAATGGCCGAGGGCCCCATGTCCACCCCGCGGCGGCCGGCCCCCAGGTCCATGGGTACACCGATGAGATGAAGTGTTTGACTCTTTATTGTCATGCGTTGCATTGAACAGGCTCGTTGCAGCCAACACCAAGAACTTCCTGGGCACTGCAACAGTTCACCGCAATCTCCAGCAGGCCGTAAGAATTGATCAGGGCCAGGGCTTCGCCCACAGGCGTCCCTTGATAGAGCGTGCTCAGGGGCAGCTTCCGGCCGGCAATCAGCACCGATCCGAACTGTTGTTCTTGGATTTCCTGGGCCGTGACATTGGTGATCAAATTGCCGAAGTGGTCCACATGAATGACCCGCGGGCCGCTGTGTTCCGTCGCTGGCAAGCTTACTGGATCGTTCACCTTTGGTCCCAGAGCCCGAAAGCCATAACGACCTCGGGCCAGCATGCCTGCCAAGGGAGCAAAGAGATCCCGGCCGTGGAAGGTCTGGGACTCAGGCTTCAATGCAAGAGCCTGCAGATCCACCGCCCGCAGTTCCATCTCCGGGCAAAACATGGGCTGCAGCAAACCATTGTCGGGGGCCAACCAAATACAATCGTGGGCGCAAAGGGCAAGAATGCGACGGGACGTCCCCACCCCCGGATCCACCACCGCCAGATGGATGCTCCCTCGGGGAAAGCGCCCCACAGCGGCGCGCAGGAACATGCCGCCGAGCAGCAGGTTTTGTGCCGGCACTTCATGGCAAAGATCCACCAGGTCCGCAGCCAGATGATGCTGCTTGATCACTCCCTTCATGATCCCGACATAGGGATCCCGTAGCCCGAAGTCCGTCAACAGACATACCAGGCCAGACACTGGGGGGATGAGCATGGCGATCAGTGCGCGGGCTTGCCCAGGATGGCGAACATCTCATCCCGCTTTTGCTGCATCAATTCTGGCGTGTCCGCTTCCAGACACATGCGCAGGTAGGGTTCGGTGTTGCTGGGGCGCACATTCACCCACCAATCCGGATAGGTCACGGTGACACCATCCAGATGGTCGATCTTGCCATCAGCATACTTCTGCTCCACCTTGGTCATGATGCCGGCCTTGTCCTCCACCTGGAAGTTGATCTCACCGGTGCCGTAGTAGACCCGCAGGGCATCGGCTGTCTCCTTCAGGCTGACGTTGTCTTGGCTGAGTTGGTTGAGCACCATGATGCAGGCCAGGACACCACAATCAGTGTAGTAGTTCTCGGCAAAGTAGAAGTGACCTGAAAGCTCACCGCCACCAATGCAGTCCTTCTTCCGCATGGTCATCTTCATGAAGGAATGCCCCACCCGCTCTCGTATGGGCACGCCACCAAGCTTGCGTACTTCTGCCTCCACCACCTTGGATGAACGCAGATCATAGATGATGCCCTTGCCGGGATGGCGCTGCAGCATGCCACGGGCCAGTATGACGGTGATCAAATCTGCATGCACCGTGCGACCCTCAGAATCCACAAAGGCGCAACGGTCAGCATCGCCATCAAAGGAAATGCCCAAGGGGGCTGCATGCTTCTTCACTGCCGCCCGCAAATCATCCAGGTTGGGCTCATGCAGGGGATTTGCTTCGTGATTGGGGAAGGTGCCATCCAGCTCGTCATAAAGCGGGATCACCTCCACATTGGGGATGGAGGAAAGAATTTCCGGCGCTTCATTGGCACCCATGCCGTTGGCGTAATCCACCACCAACTTGGTGGGACGAATGTCACCGACAAAGCTCAGCATGCGTTGCACAAAGTCTGGCTTCACATCCACCATGTCCCGCTTGCCTCGTTGTGGCGCCGGACTCAGGTCATTGGATTCCACCAGCTTGCGGATTTCCTGGATGCCAGTGTCGCCGGACAGAGGCTTGGCTTCTTCGCGACAGATCTTGAAGCCGATGTACTCCTTGGAGTTGTGCGAAGCGGTGACCACCAGACCACCGTCACAGGGCAAGCTGCCGATGGCATAGTAGCCCATGGGCGTGGAGGCCAGGCCGATGTCCAGCACGTCACAGCCCTGCTCCAACATGCCCTCGATTACCGCATCCTGGATGGCTGGGGCCATGGTGCGCATATCCCGCCCCACCACCAGACGCTTGGCCTTGAGAAACTTGGCGACGGCAGCACCGATCTTGTGCGCAGTGCTTTCGTCAATCTGATCCGGATAGGTGCCGCGAATGTCGTAGGCTTTGAAAATACTCAAGGGAAGGGCTCTTGTGGATTACGGAAAAGGTGAGGGGGGCCTAGATGGGAACCAAGTTAGCCCACCGCGTCAAGAATGGGGTCGCAGCTCAAAGCCACCCAGACCGCTGCCAGATAGAGAATGCCGCTAATGATCAGGGGAGGATCCCGGAACAGCAGGCGCGAGGGGTTGCCGCCCTCCCCACGGGTCCACACCAGAAACTGGTAGCGAAAGACTCCAAACACGACGATGGGCACGGTGATCATCAGGTTGTGCGAGCCATGGAACTCAACGGTGGAGTCTGCCAGGGTGTAGAGGGCATAGCTGAGGATGCTGAGAGCCGCCAGGGAAGAAATGAGCTGGTTCAGGTAATCCACACTGTAGTCGCGCATGGTGGCCCGAGTTCGGCCACTGCCATCCGACACCTTGTCCACTTCTTCCCGCCGCTTGGCAAATGCCAGGAACAGGGCGAAAAAGAAGGTGCAGAGCAGGATCCAAGAGGAACTGGAAACGCCAATGGCCACACTGCCTGCATGCACCCGGAACAGGAAGCCCAAGGCTATGCACAGGCAGTCGACAATGATGATTCGTTTGAGAAAGAAGGAATAGCCAAGCTGCAGGATGAAATAGGCCAGGGGCCAGGCAACAAAACTAGTGGAGAGGCGAGGGCCAACCCTGTCCGATGCTGCCTCAGCCAACCAGAAGGCCAGTACCAGAGCAATGATACCCAGGCCCAAGGTGAACACATGCGCCACCGCCACCGGCAGACGACCAGAAGCTATGGGGCGATGCTTCTTGACTGGATGCGACTGATCTGCCTGCCTATCCACTACATCGTTGAGAAGGTAGATGGAGCTGGACAACAAGCAGAAGACCAACACCGCCCAGAGTGAATACAAGATGGACTGGGGATCCGTCATTTTGTGGGAGAAGACCAGGGGCGCCAACACCAGAATATTCTTAACCCACTGCGCCGGGCGCATGGCCTGCAATAATGCCACTAACATGTTGGCGATTATGGCTTCCCGAAGATGCGCGGCAACTACGGGATGCACAACATATGGAAAAAGGGTTCCGGTGGTATGGTCTGGCGCATGGGTATGGCGCTATCAGGTCAATTGCGGCTGCTGAGCATCTATGCGGTGTTCACCTACCCCTTCGTCTGCATCCCCTTCCTTTTCTTCTTTTTTCGCGATCACGGCATCAGCATTCAGGATTACGCCTACCTGATGTCCTTCTACTACTGGGCCATGGTGATCATGGAGATCCCCACCGGCCTGCTGGCGGATCGATGCGGTCGGAAGCTGTCCCTGGTATTGGGCCCTCTGGCGCTGACCCTGGGGTTTTTGATCATCTTCAGCCAGCGCAGCTTCGCTGGCTTTGCCACCGGCGAAGTCATCCTGGGAATTGGCCACTCCATCTTGTCCGGCCCTCCCACCGCCATGCTGTTCGAAATCCTGCGCAAGAAGGGCCAGGAACACACTTTTCTGCGGCAGGAAAGTCGAATGCAGGCCCTACGCCTGGCCGGCACTGGCCTGTCCTTCCTGGCCGGCGGGCTATTGGCAAAATACTACGAGATCGGCCCCACCATCCTGCTCACTGCCGGGCTCAGCCTGGTGGCCAGCATGCTGGCCCTGTTCCTGAAGGACAGCCGCGACAGCGTCGCTGATCACAAGCCTCCACCACTGATGCGCGCCGCCTTCAAAGACCTGCGCAGTGGGCCCCTGCTCTGGATCCTGCTCTACTTCATGCTGATCTTTGGCTTATTGCGCTATGCCTTCCACACCTACCAGCCATTCTTGGAAGAGGCTGCCATTGAGAAAGACTGGCTGATCATCGGCGCCCTGTTTGCCGGCTTGAACCTGGTGGCTGCCCCATGCAGCAGGTTGGTGCCACGCATCACCAGCAAGATAGACGCCATGCGCCTCTTGCCCTACTTACCTTTGGTTCTGGCGTTATCCTTGATCTGCATGTCCAACCTACGCAGCTGGTGGGGCATCGCATTTTTCATCTTGCACCAGATCCCCTTCGGCATGCATTGGGCCCTGGTGCAAAACTATGTGAACATGCGCATCCAGAACACGGCAAGGTCTACTGTGCTCTCCGTACTTTCCTTCGGCGGTCGAATTTCATTCGCCCTGTGGTTCCCCCTGGCTGGAGCCTTCCACGAAGACCATGGCCTGACCCAGACCTATCTGCTGGTGGGCTGCATTGGCCTGGTCGCCACCGGCATTTGCGTCATGCTGCGCAAGCCCATGCTGCGATCAGAAAACAGCTGACAGCCAGCCCACTGTTTGCCCGCCGTTAGCCCACCGTAAAATTCACGCAGCTGGGGTTGGCCGCTTGCAGTCGGGAAGCCATGAGCTGCACGGCTTCCTCCTTTTCGTCGGCCAACAAGAATCGACGGCCTGCCAGGTGCGCAGCTTCACCGGTGGTGCCACTGCCGGCAAAACAATCAAGGACCATGTCACCGGGTCGGGAATGCACCTGGACAATGCGATTCAGAATGCCAAGAGGTTTCTGAGTCGGATAGCCAGTGCGCTCCTTGCCACTGGTAGGCACGATTGTGTGCCACCAGACATCCGTTGGTGTCTTGCCGCGGGCCGCCTTCTCCTTGCCTACCAGGCTGGGAGCCATGTAGGGGATGCGGTCGCTGGCTGCCAGGTCAAAGGTGTAGTTCCCCGGATCCTTGGCATACCAAAGGATGTTGTCATGCTTTTGTGGCCAACGATTTTTCGGCCGGCCGCCATAGTCATAAGCCCAGATGATTTCATTGCGAAAGCTGTCGCGGCCGAAGATCTGATCCAAAAGAACCTTGCAGTAATGCACTTCGTTCACATCCAAATGCAAGAACAGGGAGCCGTCCGCTGCCAACACCCGATGCAACTCCAGTAAGCGAGGTTCCATGAAGGCCAGAAAGTCATCAAACTGATCGTTGAAACCGAGCCGCCCGACTACCTCGGTTCGGTAGCGCTTGCCGCCAAAACCAGTGCGATCGCCATTTTCTTGATCCCGCACCGTTCGTAGACGCTTGCGTTCCTGCTGCTTGCCGGTGTTGAAGGGAGGATCAATGTACACCAAGGATGCGAACGCATCTGGCAAGCCTTGCAATAGCTGCAAGCTTTCTGACTGCACGATGGTGGCATTAGCCTTGAGATCGAGAACCGCATCCATGACCAATCAATAACCCAAATCCACAAAGGCACCACCGTTTTCCAGGGCCAGGGTCCGAAGAAAGTTTTTCGGGAACTGGCCAATGGCAATGGCATGGATGACCAAACGATAGGATCGATTCAGTTCACGCACTTCCTGCAAGATCTCATCTGTCTCAACAAACTTACCCACGGTGGGACGCCCATCACTCAGAAAGAACACGGTGTCCAACTTGTTCTTGATCGCGGCCTTACCGGCACCGGCAAACACCTTGGTTTGCGCCTGCTCTGGCTTCACGTTGAAAGGATACATCAAAGCTTTGAAGGTATTGGTCTTGCCGGCCGAATTCACGGGGTCCGATGAGGCGCCACCCAATGGCTTCAGTTTGGCAATCCAATCCTTGGCACTGGACCGGTTGACGATGTTGGCCGGCACCAAACCCTTGCGCCAGGGATCCAAGTCAGAAGCGAAGGCCACAATGTTGAAATGGGTGCTGGCATCCAGACCTTCGATGGTGTTGCTCAACTCCGTCTTGACGATGGTCATCTTCGAGTGGTCAGCATAGTTGGCGGCAAACTTCTCTTTCTCCACCACGTGATCCGACATGGATCCGGATACATCCACAATGAATAGGACCTTGGTGGAAGTGGTGGAGATCTTGGCAAAGGTGTTGGCAGCATCCTTTTTGCCGTAGAGAGCGTCGTTGCGTCTGCGGGTCTCCTTCGCTTTTTCCACCTTTGCATCGCTAGGCATGGTCCAGCCAATCTTGCGCAGATTGGCCACGCTTTTACGCCAGGCCTCAGCATCCACACCGTAGTCACGGGTGGTAATCAAAAACAGGGTGTCCGCGACTTCCTCCTGCAACCGCCCTTTGTCCTGCAACAAAACTATGAGAGGATCAATCGCTGATTCCACCCGCGCCAAACCCGCTGCCCGGATAGCTGCAGACTTCACCTGCCAGGCCTTGTCTTGCAACAGTGGCAACAGAAACTTGCCTGCTTCCCGCAGAGGAATGGCGCCAATGGCATCCGCCGCCGCAATTCGAACCGTAGGATCTTTGTCAGCAAGCAGAACCTCCAGCACCGATCCGCCTTCCTTATCCTTCAGTAGCCCCATGGCCTCGGCGATCTTCCATTTGACTGGCGCCGTAGCTCTCTTGTCCTGCAGAGCAATCTCATGCAAGACAGGTAGAACGGATTGAATGCCAGCGCGGCCCAGAACCTCGATGAACAGCGCCCGCCGATCCTGTTGCTTCATCTTCGGCAACTGCTCCACAATGGCGGCGAAGGTTTCGGGCTGATGATAGGTGCACAAAACCTCCATGACAGCTCGCCGCACAGGCTCTTCCTTGTGATCCAACAAGGGGACGAGAGCCGCACATGCCGGGGCGCACTCATTGCCCTTGAGAGTCTGCACAGCTTCCACCTTCTGCTCGACTTCCTTATAGGTACGGAAGTATCTCTTGAAGGTCTGCACGGCCTCAAGCTTGACTTCATCATCCTGAGCGATAAGCGTGGATGCGGAAAACAGCAGGGCAAAAAGAGCCAGCAAATAGCGATGACACATGGCTGGCAATGGTAATGCCTGAACAGCCCCAGGTCAGCTACAGCTCAGGAGTGCCACCAGGACAAGCGCATGTCGCGGGTAAGGTTCTTGTGCAGTTGCTGCAAATCCGCCTGCGCCACCCGCACTTCATTTTGGCCAATATTGGACACGGAACGGTGAAAACGGGGTTTCAAGGTAGCCGCCAGAAAACTCTGATACTCAACCTCGACCACCCAGTGCAGCAACTGACCCTCCCCACTAAGGGCCAGGGATTTGACCAGATTTTCCAGGGAAGCGAGGGCGCCTGTGCTGATAGCCAACTGCACAAAGGGCCAGACCATACGGCGGTCATCACCGGATTCGCTTCTCACCACCCGAAAGCCGGGCATTCGATCCAACACCCGTACCAGGGGGTAAACCGAAGGGTCAACGCCTTTTTCCCGGGCTTCCCGCACCAACTCTACGTGGCTGATGCTCTCGTCATCACCCTGCAGGTTGCCGCAAAGACCGCATTCCAGCACCAGCACACCTTCAAGAGTTGTCTGTTCAACCTGAAAGCTGCCACATTCTTCGCATTCCAAGGTCACAGCACCGGACGATGCTACTTGGGCTCTGGTGGCGGCTCAACCTGAACTTTCACCTTGGATTCAGGTTTGTTCAGCAATTGCTGTTGTTGAGCTTTGCGGATTTTCCTTTCCACCAACTTCTCAACCCAATCATTGTCGGTCACCGTGTCATCACTTGAGAACTGAACCGACTTGGCACCGGATTCAGCGATTTCTTCGATGGAACTCCTGGGGATGATCACTCGGTTGGCCTGCACTTGCAGGATGATATTGTCATCTTGCCGCTCCACAATTCTACCTTTCAGTCGGTTGCTATTGCGGAGGCGAACCATGCTTTCGCCATCATCTGTATAGTTGAGCAATTCATTCGGCGCCAATGCAGTCAGGCTTCGCACCTCTGTCATGTCCAAGGTCACTTCACCCTGAGCCAACCGAAGGGTTACCACGGAGCTGTCCAACGCCTTGACACGGCCAACAAAGATATTGTTGTTGAACAACTGCGCCATGGCCCGACTACCCATGACCAAGCCAAAGCCAGACGCCACCAGCTCGCGACGTTCACCATCACTGGTTTGGGGCTTCATGTAGAGCTCATCGCCCACCTGGATGTTATCCATAGCCAGTGCCGAAGGCGCTTCGGTATCGGGCTGAAACTCTACAGCCGGATCAACTTCCGGCGGGGTTACCACTACTGGATTGACCGGCAACTCAGGTTGCTCAACAACGGGAGGCTGGACTGGATCGATGTGTTCAGGCTGCGTCGGCTGTTCCACAGGCGACTGGGAATTACTGTTGACCTGGGCATCTGGATCCACGAACTCCACTACTGGAGCTGCTAGTTCCCATTGAACCTGTGGCCTATCCACCTTGACCATGTCGATGCGGGCAACTTCCTGGCCCATACCCAGCCACTTCGGCTGCAACCAGGCAACACCAGCAAAGGCCATGACCAGCACCGCTGCTGCGAGACCAGCCACTTGCCCAATTCTGGCACGGGAAGAGGAGCCCACCATGCGCAAGGATGACGTTTCCTCCTGGTAGACCTCTTCGTGGTCACCGTAGTCAGGCTCGGCATAGCCCTCGGCTACAAAACTCTCTGCCGTACCCTCTTCGGCTTCTACCGCTGCTTCGTATTCTTCTTCCGCGTAACCAACGTCTTGGGCAAAGTCTTCACCACCCTCAAGTGGTGCCCACTCCTCATCAACAGGTTCTTCGGTGGCATCTTCAGATACTCCTTCACTCTCGTCTGACTGCTCCGCAGAGAACAAGTTTGATGGAGTGTCCAAGTCGGCATCAAATTCCACCAACTCCAGCTCGCCGTCGTGCATCTCCAGAGCTTCATCCGCTGCTGCCAGATCCTCTGCATCACCAATGCCGAGTTCAGACAAACCGGTATCATCCTTTTCTAGCGAGACACCAAGCTCCTCTAGATCCAGATCATCTTCGCTCCAGGGAGGACCTTCGACCTCGCCAAAGGCAGGAGTCTTGGCACTTTCCAAGAACTCGTCTGATGGAACGACTACCGATTCTTCAGCAAAGAGCAGCTCTTCTTCAAGCTTGTTCTCATCGCCGCTGAACAGCTCTTGATCGCCATCAGCGAACAAGTCATCACTCGCATCTGTTTCCAGATCTAATTCTTGCGCTGCTCCCAGGCCATGGACTAATTCGTCCTCAGCCTCATCCCAGTCTTGCAGGATGTAAAGGTCAGCATCAAGTTCTAAATTTTCGCCTTCTTCAGGGAAGCCCTCTTCGCGCGTCATCCGGGTCTCCTTCGTTGGATTTACCCGTTAGTATCGACACGATCCGCATCAGGGTTGACCAAAGCCTGCGTCTTATCGCAAGCAAACCTGGCCAGGCTAATCTGCGCCCATGCTATCGGCGATTTCCTGGCAGGCGGAAGACGTTGGCAACAGACGGCGAACACCGCCACGCAAAATGGTCAACCCCAGGCTGTCCACGTACTCCAGCAGGGGTATCAGGAATTTGCGGCTGGTCCCCAAACGATCGCGCAGCTCAGGTATGCTCAATTCTCCAGCATGCGCCTCGCAGTTGTTGTAGATCGCTACCAAAGTGTCGCGAATCACCGCTGCTCCGTAGACATATTGGCCAACTGTCTCCAGCTTGCTTTCGTCAATGCCTCGGGCCAAGAGACTGGAGAACTGCTTGGCACTGATCCCCAGACTCACCGGCAACTCATCGATTTTTTCCGGTCGATGGCCGTGGGATTCACAGGCCTTGATGATTTTCTCCAACAGCGCAGCGTCTGCCGGGGCCAGGGGCTGCAAGCGACTCTTGAACAGCACCCGGCCATGGGCCGAAGACTGCACCGCTCCTGTCGCCTGCATCTTGGCAAACACCGCCGCCAACAAAGCGCTGGGCAGGCTCTTACTGGTCTGAATGGCAGTGCGCTTGATCGAAGCTGCCAGAGGCTTGTCCTTCAGGATTTTATCCACGGAACGGCGCAACAACGCCTCTCCATCTGCCAAGACTTCTTGCCCGAAGACACGGTTGCCGCGGGAATGGATGTGCACAGCATCCTGCTTGGCCAAGACCTCTTGAATGTCGGATAACTCCACACCCAAAGCACCCGCCAATTCCTCCGGCGAGCGACCCGCAGGACCCGCCCGGTGCAATTCTTCCAGGACCCGGCTTTCAGGACTGGGGCCAACCTTGACCAAGCGGCCCAATTCATCGCCCAGATCGCGGCGCCGATACTTGCCATGGGAATCCTGCAGGCGCAACACCTTACCGCCGCCTACCGTCTGCACTGGGTTTTGCAGACGCAATAAGAAGCGGTCGCCATAGACTCCACATACCGGATCTTCCAGGGCAACACGGGCCACCACCGGTTCACCAGGCGTCAGGGAATCTCGGTCCAACAAAAGCAGGAGTCCCTTGCTCTCCATGGTTCCAGTATGAAAGCGGATCGGCGCTCGATGCTGGAGAGCAGTCGCATGGGCCAGCATGGAAATCTCCACATCCACAATCTTGCCAGTTCTATAGACTCCCGGTGCTGTCACCATGAAACCTCGACGTAGCTGATGGGATTTGATATCCGGCACCGACAAGGCGGTGCTGTGACCCGCCACTGCCTGCTCCACATCCCCACCATAAGCCTGTATGGCTCGAACCTTGGAGGTCTTGTGGGATGGCAGGAACTCCACCACCTCTCCGGTTTTGATGCTGCCCGAAGTAGGGATACCGGTTACCACGGTGCCGATGCCCTTGAGTTGGAACACTCGCTGGATGGGCATGCGGAAGGGGCCGCTAGAATCCCGCGGTTGAATCTGTATCGCCAGCTGCTCCAGCCGCTGTCGGAACTCCGGCAGGCCCTGTCCAGAGATCGAACTCAGAGGCATGATCTCCACCCCTTCCAAGCTACTGCCTTGCAACAGCTCACGAACTTCATCCGCCGCCATTTCCGCTGTGTCCGCATCGACCTGATCCACCTTGGTCAGTGCCACGATGCCACGATTGACACCAAGTAAGTGGATGATATCCAGGTGCTCTCTGGTCTGCGGCATGACACCGTCATCCGCCGCCACCACCAGGATCGCCAGATCCATGCCTGAACTGCCAGCCACCATGTTGCGCACGAAGCGCTCGTGACCCGGAACATCCACCATACCCAGCAGGCGACCGTCGCTGAGTTGCATGGGGGCGAAGCCCAAATCGATGGTCAGACCCCGCTCCTTCTCCTCCTTCAGGCGATCAGGATCCACCCCTGTAAGGGCACGAACCAGACTGCTCTTGCCGTGGTCAATGTGCCCGGCAGTTCCAACGATGACTGGATGGATGGAACGGACCATACTGTGAACCATTTGCAGTCTGTAGGCTACTCGGGCAGATAGAGGACGCGTTGGCAGGAACCACAGCGAACTACCAGGCTCTTACCTCTTAGTTTGGCCACATCGTTCACCGTGATCTTGCTGTAGCAACCCTGGCAAAACTGAGCCTCTACGCCACATATTGCCTGGCCATCGCGAACGGTGAAGAGCCTTTCATACTCATCCACCAGCTCCAGCGAAATGCCATCCAATAGATCATCCCGGCCATGGGACACTTTGAGGACTTCCTCCTCCTGGGCAGCCAGGACCTTGCTGGCCTCGGCCTTGAATTCGACAAAGACCTTTTCATCTTCTGCCAAGGCAGCGGTAGCGGAATTGGTTGCATCTTCCAGACCTGGAACCTTTTCCAGCAGAGCCAACAGCTCTTCCTCGTACTTGTCGCGCTCCTTCTTCACCGCCTCGATCTGGAACAAGATCGCCTGATACTCGGCGTTGTTCTTGATGACATTGAGCTTGCCTTCCAGGTTCTGGATTTCGGCATCCGTCTGCCGGATGACCAGATCCAAATCTCGATTGCGCAGCTCAGCCGCCTGGCGTTGCTCGGTGGCTGCAGCGGCCACGGTTTTCAACTCTTCTAAACGGCTGCTGCGTTTGGCCTCTTCACGAGGCAGACTCTGCACTTCCTTGCGAAGCCTGGCAATCTTGCGATCGACCTTCTGCACTTCGAGGAGCTTTTTTACTTCTGGATGCAAGAGCGGGTATTGGGAGGGACTGTGCGGAAATTGTGAAAGACTGGGGGTCCAACAGGCAGGAGTCTAGCTAAACCCCGGGCAGAGCAAAGCATGCAAGCAGAAGAAATCTCGCCTTTAGAAGGCTGACCCAGCTCGGCCGCTTAGCCCTCTCCCACCCCAACGTCCAGGAAGCCGGAGAGCTTGCGGGCCCGCACCGGATGCTGCAGCTTGCGCACCGCTTTGGCCTCAATCTGGCGGACACGTTCCCGGGTGACCCGGAAAATGCGCCCCACCTCCTCCAGGGTGTAGGTATAGCCGTCCCCGATGCCATAGCGCAGCTTGATGATCTCCCGTTCCCGGAAGGTCAAGGTGTCCAGGACATTGCCGATACGGTCCTTGAGCATCTCCCTGCTGGCAGCGAATACCGGGGATTCCACCCCCTCATCCTCGATGAAATCACCGAAGTAGGAGTCATCCGACTCGCCGATAGGACGGTCCAGAGAAATCGGGTGCTTGCTGATCTTCATCACCCTCTTGGCCTCTTCCACCGAGACCTGAGCCGCTTCAGCCACTTCCTCGATGCTGGGCTCCCGGCCCTTGGCCTGGATCAGCTTCTTGGTGACGTTGCGCAGCTTGCTCATGGTTTCAATCATGTGCACCGGAATCCGGATCGTGCGGGCCTGATCGGCGATGGAACGGGTGATGGCCTGGCGAATCCACCAAGTTGCATAGGTGGAGAACTTATAACCGCGGCGATACTCGTACTTCTCCACCGCCTTCATCAGACCGGTGTTGCCCTCCTGGATCAGGTCCAGGAAGGAAAGACCACGGTTGCGATACTTCTTGGCGATGGAAACCACCAGACGAAGGTTGCCAGAGGACAGCTTGCGCTTGGCCTCTTCGTAGTTGGCATGCGCCTCCTGCACCAGTCGCAGGCGCCGCTCCAGCTTCTCCATGGTTTCCAGAGCATCCACCTGCAAATCCGTCAGACGACGACGAATCTCGGCAGCAATGGGGTTCTTGAGTTGCGCTCCGCGATAGCTGGCCAGGCGACGCTGCAGGCGACGCATCTCCGCATGACGGCTTTCCAGCAGGTCGATCATGGGGCGCACTTTCTTGCCCTGCAGGTTGAGCTCTTCAATCATCGCCACGGCCTTGCGGCGACGGCTGAAGATGCGCCGGTTGATCTGCTGCACGCTGGCCTTGTCCAGGCCGTTGACCTGGATCATGTCAAAGTCATCGCGAATTGCCTGGTAGATGCGACGCAGGGTCTCAATGCTGCCAGGGAGACGATCGGAGAGGTCGGTCTTACCAATCTCCGGATCCTGTTGGTTGACCTTCAGGGTGCGGTCGAAGGCCAGCTCGCCCCGCACCACGTCTTCCAGGATCTCAATGGAATTGGCCAGGCCAAAGCCGGAGCTGAGCACTTCCTTGCGGAACTGCTTGCGCGTCAACTCAATCTTTCTCGCCAGGCTGATCTCTTCCTCACGAGTCAACAGAGGAATCTCACCCATCTGGGTCAGGTACATCCTGACCGGATCATCGATCTTCTCGTTGACCTCCATGGCCGCCGCTGACACCTCAGCCTCATGCGGTTCTTCCACCACCTCTGCCGCCGCTTCAAACTCCTCATCGGGCTCGGCAAACACATCGCCAGCACCAGCCTCGCCTTTCTTGCCCTTACCGGCGGCAGCGGCGGGTGCAGCAGCACTCTCCACCAGAGCCAGGCCAGCCTCTTCAATCATGGCCATGGCCTCTTCAATGATCTCGGGAGTCGAGACATCGTCGGGCAGGGCCTTGTTGAGTTGGGCCAAGGTTACGGAGCCGGCCTTACGGCACTTTTTGATCAGGCTCTTGATGCTAGTCTGAAACGTGGACATCGGGGGTTCGGGGGGAGAGGAGAAAAAAAAGGGGGTAAAGGGTTTGGAAAGGTGAGGTGTGAGGTTGGGGAGGTCTAGTCCGCAGTCATGGGGAGCCTACGTCTGGACGACGCAGCTGTTGGATATACTGCTGGGTTAATTCATTCGCCAAGGCTGTATCTCCATTGGCACGGGCCTCTTGCAACAGGTAACGGGTCTTGCGAGCCTGTTGCCGGGCGCCATAGGCGCCCAGGTCATGCTTAAGGAGGGAAAGCGTTGTCTGGGGGGTCTTTATATGTTCGCAGCGATCGAGGATTTGAGCTAGCAGACTGGCCAGCTCAGAACGCTCCGCACATCTGCTAAAAACATACCCGACAATTCGATCCTTGGTGAGAAGACCCTGCAAAGATCCTTCTTTCACCAGAACAAAAAGCTCGGCCATATGGGGATTTGCCAGCAATTCAGGGTCCAGCTGGGTATGCAATTCCGGGGCAACCAGCAGGCAAGCCAGCAGATCCATCTCCGACTGGGCCTGGGGAGAATCCGTGTTGGCCGCTGGATTTGCAGCCCCCTTGCCAGAGCCCGGGACAGGCTCCGGCGCGCCCTTAGGCGGATTCTTGCCGCCCTGAACCAGCCGCGGCTTCACGTGCTTGCGCAGACTAGCCTGGAAATTCCGGGGCTCCACCCCCAGGTGGCGCGCCATGGCGGTGGCCAGACTCTCCCGGCGCACCGCATCCTCCAGGCTCTGCAGGACGCGGGCACACTCCACCACCGCCCGCTCCACATTCACATCCAGGGTCAGATCCAGGCGCTGCCGCATTAAGCGGAACCACATGGTCAGGGCATCCTCGGCCTGGTCCACCAGATCCTGCAGCGGCTGGGAGCCTGAGCCATCCGCCACCAGATCAGCGGGATCCTGGCCCTCGGCCAGCAAGGCCACCCGCACTGGCAGGCGGGTATGAACCAGCTCGCGAAAAGCCCGGTCCGCAGCCTGGCGCCCGGCCCGGTCCCCATCAAACAAGAGCACCACCCCTTCTGAGGCATAACGCTCCAGGAGATGGGCATGGTCGGCGGTAAGGGCAGTCCCCAGGGTCGCCACCGCCCCTTCCATCCCCGCCAGATGGGCAGCGATGACGTCGGTATAACCCTCCATGACCACGAGTTGCCGACAGCCTGCCCGCTTGGCCTGCCGCAGACCAAAGAGCAGGCGGCGCTTGTTGAAGAACTCAGACTCCGAGGAGTTGATGTACTTGGCCTTCTCCGTCTTGCCTTCCAGCACCCGGCCACCAAAGCCCACCACCCGACCGCGCTCATCCTCAATGGGAAACATCAGCCGGCCGGCGAAGCGTTCATAGCGTCCATCGCTGGCCAGCAAACCGGCCTGTTGCAGCACCGCCAGGGGCAGGTTCTGGCTGCGGGCAAAGGCCAGCAGACTGCCCCCAGGGAGGTGGTATCCCAGGCCAAAGCTTTCGATGGCCCCGGACAGGCCACGGGATTCCAGGTAGTCCCTGGCGGGCTGGGCCCGCTCTCCCTGCAAAGCCTTGGCAAAGAAGATGCGCACCTGGGCCAGCACATCATGGCTCTGGATGCGATCCTTGGACCGGCTTTTCCCCTGACCAAAAACACCCTCGGTGCTGATGCCAGAACGCTCAGCCAACATCTCCAGGGTCTCCCGAAAACTCAATCCCTCCCGCTCCATCAGGAAGCTGAACAGATCCCCGGCCTTGCCACAGCCAAAGCACTTGTAGTGCTGGGTATCGCCATAGACCGTGAAGGAAGGCGTCTTCTCGGCATGGAAAGGACACAGCCCCACGTGGTAGCGCCCCCGCGGCCGGAGAGGGACGTAGCCCTCCACCACCTCCACCAGGTTGATGCTCTCCTTGATCCTGAGTTTGACTTCCTCGAAACGGTCCATGAATGGGAAACTCTATGGTTCAGGCAAAATCCTGCCAAGCATGGAACAGGACCTGCATTTCCGCGACCTGCAGCTGTTCGGGACGGCGATCCAACCACTCCTGCTGAGCCGCCGGCAACCAGTCCTGCCAACGTTCCAAGGCTGGCGAATTGCGCAGTTTTTTTCGCCGCATGGCAAATACCTTGCGGAGAAAGGCGGCAAAGGCCTGCCGCTGTGCTGCAGGCCAGCTGAGCAAGCCCTGCTCCAGAGGCTGGCAACAGATCATGGCAGAGTCCACCGCCGGCCGTGGCCAGAACACCTGCGGCCCAACCCGACGCAGGATGCGCACCGCATAGGCGGACTGCAGCAGCACCGACAGGTTGCCATATTCTTTGCCTCCAGGAGCTGCCGCCAGGCGTTCCGCCAATTCATACTGCACCAGGATGGCCATGGCCTGAGGCGGCCGGGGACTACCCAGGATGGCAGCCAAAAAAGGACCGGAAATGGCATAGGGCAAGTTGGCCACCAACAAAAAACGTCCTTCACTCTGGCGCATCTGGCATGCCTCCAACTCCGCCAGCACCTGGGGATTCAGCGCCGTGCCCTGCAGGATGTCCGCCGACACCAAACGCAGGGGCCCATCTGCAACCAGGTAGGATTTCAGCTCCTTGGCCAGAATACTCTGCAGACGATCGTCCACCTCCACCGCCACCACCGGACAGCGTTGCAGCAGCTCCCGGGTCATGAAGCCCAAACCGGCACCCACCTCCAGCACCAGATCTTCCGGCTGTGGTGCCACCGAGTCGGCCAGGATGCGGTGCAGATCCGGGTCCAGCAGGAAATTCTGGCCGAGGCGGCGGCTGGGCCGAAAACCGTGGGCGTTCATGATTTCCCGGTAACGCTGAAAAGACTCGCGGCTCATGGCCGCAACTCCTCCTGCAGTACCGCCAACAAGGGGCCGCGATGGCCCGGCAGGTCTCGCACCATGGGCCAGGCCTGCAGCAACACGCTGCGATGCCCTGACCGCCGCAGGAATCGCCGCAGCGCCAGCTTTTCCTGGCTGCCAGGCTCCGACTGCTCCCGCAACAAGGCCAACAACAACCCCTCCGGATCACAGACCAAGCGCAGGCCAATGGCATCCCCGGACTCCAAGGGTCGCCGATATTGTGGCAAGGGCCGCCCGCGCCAAACCTGGCTGAGAAAATCACCGCCGGCCACCATCCTGGATAGTTTGGCAGCTCGGACTCCTACCCACCAAGTGCTAGGTTGCGGCAGCCATAAGGGACTCCAACAACTCAAGGCAGGGGTTTGCCGCAACTGGCCCAAGGCATCCATGTTGGCTTGGAACCAGAAGGAATCCTTGGCCACCTGCCACTGCCGCGGATTCCAAACCGAGGGCATGGGTTGCCAGCTGGGCTGCCACACACTCAGGCCATGGGCCTGGCGGGACTGCTGCCAACCGGCTTGCTGCAGCAGCAAATCATCTTCAACGGACCTGGACCAATGAGTCTGATGCAGAAGCTGCCAGGAATTATGCTGCCACACCGCCATGCTGCTGGTCCACTCCCCAACGTTGCCGATGAGGTCGAAGGGCCCGTCCCCAGCCCGGCCGGATTCGAAGGTGCCCACCGGCGTGGCTTCCGACAAGCCAAGGGCGCCGGTGTTGGCCCAGGTTTCCCGCCATTGGTTGCCCCAGGGAAAGTTGTAGCCACCGCCACCACTACTGGCGTAGGCCCACTCTTGATGCGTCTGCAAGCGACAAAAGCGCCACTGCGCATAGGCTTGGGCGGCAAAGGCATGGATGCGTACCGCCGGATGATGTGGCTTACTGGCAGGTTCCTCCCCCTGGGCCTGGTATGCCATCCAGTCCTGCCAGGTGGTCTCCATGCGATCCATGAAGAAAGCACCGCCCTCAGTCTGCGGGCGGGCAAACAACACCAGATCCTGGAAGATGCCATAGCGCTCCCAGCGCATGGGCATCTGCTCCTCGGTCACCGAGGGGGCACAGGCCGGCAGGCAACAAAGCCAAGCCGCGACACCGGACAGGAAGATTGGCATCCTTGGGGTGACGCGACCAGCCATAGGCTCGAGGTTGTTGGGGACCCAGCGTTAGTGATCCAGGAGGAGGATCTCCACCCGGCGATTGACCGCCTTCACGTCCTTGCTGCTGCCAGCTTGCAAAGGCAGGTGCTCGCCGTAGCCAGCCACCGAAACCTGTTTGGCGGACATGCCCTTGGCAACCAGGAAGTCAGCCACGGTGAGGGCCCGCTCTGAGGACAGGCGCAGGTTGGTCACCCACTTGCTGTTGCGGATGGGATCGCTGTCGGTGTGGCCAGTGACGCGGATCTTCTTGCCTTCCTTTTGCAAGAGCTGCACCAGCTTGCTCAAGGTCTGCTTGCCCTGGGCAGTAAGCTCCACCTTGCCGGAAGCGAACAGGACCTTGCCCTGCACCTGGAAGGCCACACCTTCCCGGCGGCTCACCAGCTTGACTCCGTCCAAGTTGAGAGAGCCAGAACTGCGCATTTCAGCCAGCAAACGCTCCAGCTCTTTGCGCTGCTTTTCTACGACAGAAAAAGCAGCTTCCTTGGGCTCCATTTCATGCACCCGCTGGCTGAGCTGGTCATTTGCAGCCATGAGATCCTCGTTCAGACCAAGCACATTGTTGATCTGCGCCTGCAGAGCATCATTGGCTCGCAGCACCTGACGGTGCTTTTCCGGCGAAATACAGGCCGACAATCCGGCCAAGGCCACAAGGCCCACTGCGCTAATAATCCGCGCCATAACCCCTCCTGGTGGTTCAAGTTCTAGTTGCTGATCACAAATGTTGTGGATCCGATCTCAGCTTCCGCGCCCAGAACCCATCCCGCCGAGATGTTCAGTCCCGGGGCGCAAACCGAGTGGCCTAAGGCTACCGGGAGCGCAGCCAGGAACAAGCCTGACCAGAAGAATGCGTCGCTTGCGGCGGGCTAGTCGCCGAACAGACCGGAGACCAAGCCTCCAGGTCCAACACCATGCGTCACGTCGTAGGCCAACAGGGTGCCCCAGAGCATGATAAAGAAGCCTAGCACCGCCACGGCGGTCACCCAGACGGGCTCAGCGGGAGGGGCCGACTTCTTGGTGATGGCTTCCCGGCGGCTGCGACCACTCTTCACGGCTACCGCTGCGCCAGTGGCAGCCACTTCCTCGCCAATGTCCTCATCGCCCAGCAGAGTGTCTTCCACCAGCAGGGTGTCTTCCACCAGCAGGGTGTCTTCTTCGGACAATTCCTCGGTCACCATGCCAGTGTCGTCTTCCAGGGAATCGGCAAAGACAACGGCTTCCTCCCCTTCATCCAGCAGACCCAGGGAGTCCACATCTTCGCGACGGAATTTCATGGACTGGCCGTCACGGAAGGCGCGAATCTCGCCTTCAGAAACCAACTTCTTCAGCTGCTCGCTCTGCAATCGCAGGTCGCGAAGGGCCTTTTCAAAGGATACGAATTCTTCTTGAGGGTCGCTCACGTCAGGGGGTCTCCTGGTTCCAAGTCAAAGAGGGAGCCGAAAGTCTACCGGGAAGGATACAACATTACAGCCCCACCTGCAGGGGATTACAGTAGGGGATAAGTACTGCAGCCAGGCTGTGCTAATTCTGCTTCTGCCCGGTCTGGACCTTGATCCGCCCGGCAGCATCGGCATTTTGCGGCTCAGGGGCAGGCGGCACCGAAAGGCGTTGGCTGCTGGATCCCTTCTTTTGTTTCAGGAACAGTTGGTCCAATTCCTGCTGGGAGTACTGGGACTCGTCATTGTAGCCCAGAACCTCCAGATCCCGGTCAATGCGGCGGGAGCCAACCCAGATCAGCCGGCGCATGGAGTCCGAGCCCCCCCGAGCCTCGTAGACCGCCAACTGCTTGAGCCTGGTGTCGATCACGTAGAGCACGGACTGCCCAACCCCGTAACTGCCGGTTACCGCCAGGATGCCATTGCTGGCGCTGGTGGCGCCACCACCACTTTCATAGACCAGAGGCGGAGCAACGGCAGGCTCGGTGGGTGCCGGCGCCGGACGCACCGGCCCGCGACCCTGGGCTGCTACCTGAGCATCGCTGGACATGCGGCCGAGAAAAAAGGTGATGCCCAGCAACACGGCTAAAATCAGGCTTAGGGGAAGGGTCTGCTTCATGGGCCGGGGACTATACCCAGCCAAGCGTTGTGGGCGTAGCCCCTAAGTCGCCTTTGCCTAAGCACTCTCCGGTGGCTGCAGGGGCAGCCGGATCCACACCTGGAAGCCCTGGTCGGGGGGCGAGGCCAGACGCAGATTGCCGCCATGATTTTGCACAATGGAATAGCAGATGAACAAACCCAGGCCGGTGGCATCCGGCCGGGTTTGAGTGCTGAAGAAGGGGTCCAACAAGCGATCCAACAGTTTCTTTGGCACCCCTGGACCATTGTCCGCCACCAGGATCTCCACTTCGCCAGGCAATGCCTTGGCCTGCACCCGGATCTCACCCGCCTCGACTGCGGCCAATGCATCCAAGCTGTTGAGGAACAGGTTCAAGAACACCTGCTGCACCTCATGTGGCTCGCCAAACAATGGCTGTAGATCCCGGGGCAGGTCCAGATGCAGGGTCACACCCTGCTCGGCCCGCCGGTGCTCCACCAAGGCCAAGGCCTGCTGCACCGCATCATGCAGAGAAAAGGCCCGGGTTTCGATTTTGCGCGGCGAGAAGTCCAGCACCTTGCGGGTGGTGCGTGCTACCCGGCTCAAGCCATCCCGCACCAATTCCAGGTACTCTCGCTCTTTTTCCCCCAGCTCCGGATTCTGCGCCAGACGATGCACAGCATTCAACATGCCACCGATGGGATTGTTGACCTCGTGGGCAATGCCCGCGGCCAGAGTGCCCAAGGAAGCCAGTCGGGAAGAAACCACCAGAGCCCGTTCACGACGGGCGGCCTCCTCAGTGGCCAACTTCACTTCGCTGGCCAGTTCCTCAGTGTGGCCCTCCACCTTGGCTGCCATGGCATTGAATGAATCCACCAGAATTCTCAGCTCCGGTGATCGGGTCACCTGCGGGGCACGCACCGAGTAGTCCGCAGCCCCCAGGCGTTGCGCCGCGTCACCCAGGCTATGCAATGGCCGCACTACAGTGCGGGCCACCACCCAATTCACCAGCACAATGAATGGCAAGATGCTGAGGAGGAAGGGCAGCACCAGGAATTGAAATGGCAGGGACGGCGGGATTGGAAACAATGGGATGAACCAGGCACCGGCTACGACCTTTTCATCAGAGCGGATGGGCAGGCAGACACCGCCGGCAACAAACACCATATTCTCACTGGTCATGGCCTCGCGAATGCTGGCACGGACACTATCCAGAGGGAAAGAATCCTGCCGACGACGCACCGCACCCAAGGGGTTCAAATCCACTGATCCGGAGAGGGGACCGCCATGAGAGATCATCAAATCCTGGAAGTACTGTTCCAGGGTGGGCACGGAAAGAAGGCGACGCACGGTGGCCCAATTTTGCTTTTGCTTGGCGCCATAGGCATAGGCAAGGATGCCCTGCATGGCCTTTTGATAGACCACCCGCTGCTGATCTTCCCAGCGTCTCTGAATGAACAGAGCACTGACCTGTACTGCGCCGAGAACCAATAAGTTCGTCAGCACGAGGATCAGCAGTAGCCGACCTCGCAACGACATCAGCTAATCTTTTCCATGAGTTTCAGCAAGGGCATGAACAGGGCAAAGACGATCACCCCCACAAGCACCGCCATCACCACCAACAAAACAGGCTCAATGATACGGAAGGTGCTGTCCACCGTGCGGCGAACATCCAGTTCGTAGCGATCAGAGATCCGACCGAGCATGCGATCCAACTCACCGGTCTGTTCGCCTACATCCACCATGTTGACCACGATGTCGTCAAAGATATCACTGTCAGCCAGGGGCTGTGCAATGCCAGAACCCTCACGAATGCTGTGATGAACACCCGTCACCGCTTCTCGCATGCGCTCATTGGGCAACACTCCACTCAGGATATCCAAGGCTTCCAGATGTGGCACCCCGCTTTGGATCAAGGTGCCAAAGGTGCGGGAAAAGCGAGCCACCAAGGCTTTTTTGGCCAACAAGCCAAACAAGGGGATGCGCAATACCCAAGTATGCCAGAAGCGACGATAGGGCTGAACCCTTGCCACCAGCAGGACATGCGACACGTAGACCAGAGCAACTAGCAGAAGATACACCCACCAGTAGTTCTGCAAATGTTCGCCAGTATTGATCACCAGTTGTGTGATCGCCGGTAATGCTTCAGCACTGCCAAACTGCGAAATGAAGATTTCCTTGAACTTGGGGATCACGAAGATGAACACCAACACCAGCACCACCGAAGCCAAGACGACTACCGCAATAGGATAGGCCAGGGCTCCCCGCACCCGACTCTTCAAATCAGCCTGGTTTTCCAGGTAGTCCGATAAGCGATTCAGGATGACGTCCTGCACACCGCCGATTTCACCTGCGCGCACCATATTGGTGTAGAGGCCATCGAAGATTTGCGGATACTTGCCCAAGGCCTCGGAGAGGGATGTTCCTCCCTCTACATCTTCGACGATGCTGACCAGACCGCGGCGCAGAGCTCCAGGTGGCATTTGGCCCTGCAAGATCCGCAGGCTCTTGGTCACCGGAATTCCGGCGTCCAACAACACAGCCAGTTGGCTGGTAAATTCGGTGAGCAACTTGTTGGATACCCGCCGTGAAGCCAGAACTCCCTGACCGGAAGCAACCGCTGGCTGTGACTCCGCTGTAGTACTGCGGACGGCCAATTTGCGCTGGAGTTTCTTGGGCATCAGAGGAACTTCTTGTGACTCAAGACAGGGAGCCCCAGAGGATCCCCAACAAGTCCAGTTGGAAAAAGATTTTGGCAATAGCCAAGGCGCCAAGGATAAGGCTAAGCACCAAGACATACCACGGCCACCGCGGACTCACCAGGTTACGATCCGGTGTTCGCAGCATGGCTGGCTCGTACACCTCATCCCGTGACAAATCCACCTCTTCGGCCACCTCTTCGGACACCGTCAGATTCTTGACCAACAAAATCAACACCGTGGAATTATCAGGCCCCCCATTGCGATTGGCCAATCGCACCAATTCGTCGGCGGCGTCTTGCGGCGGCAGAGTCTTGGCTATGTCACTGATTTCCTGATCGGGAACCACCCCCCAAAGCCCATCGGTCAGCAAGAATATTCTATCGCCCTGCTGCAACTCTTCCTCGAAGAAGTCAAACGCTTCCTGCTCCTGGCCACCACCAATGCAGCGGGTGAGATAACTGCTGCTACCTCGCACCGCATGGTCTTTGGTGATCTGCATCAATTTATCACCGCGCTGTAAAAGGCAACGGCTATCACCCACATGCCCAACCAGCAATTTACCTCCGCGCAGACTTGCTGCCGTCAGGGTGGTTCCCATACCGCGCAGACCAGGATTTTCCCGCGCCAACTGAGCGACATGGGCCGCAGCCAACTGAAAACCCCTCTCCATGCGCGCCCGGACCTCCGCCTTGCTTTTGGCCTCAATGAATGGACTGGCCACACCTCGCACTGCAGCGCGACTTGCTTCGGCACCACCAACCATGCCTCCCATGCCGTCCGCAACAACAAACAGGCAACCCCGCTCCATCAATTCACGACGCGACTGAGGGACATAAATCAGGTAATCGTCCTCATTGGAACTCCTCACCCGACCAGTGTGAGTGGCACAGCCAATTTCGATGTTGGAGAAATGTCGCATTTGGATTTACTACAGGGAAAAGGTAACAGATGCGATGCGCGCCGCCACAGTCTGCAGCATGACTTGCAGTGTGGACCCTGATAATGGCGGAAGTACGGCCCGGTAAAGAAAGCGATCTTCCTGCATTTTTTGCGATTTTATAAAGCTACTCTCAAAATTGCTCACCACCTCTGGCCCCAAATCCGTGGAGTCCAAGCACAAACGCAGGAGGCTTATGGCTTCCGCAGAAGAAACTACCAACTCAAGACCCCGGTGCGTTCCCTGCAAGGTGATTTGTGCAGGACTGCTTTGCTGCAAAACACCCCGCGCTTCACCAGACTTCATACGTTTTGCGACTTCAACCAGCAACCCTTGTACTGCATCAGCACGGACAGACTCCACCAACCTTTCCTCGTCCTCCAGTGTCCAAAAGGGTGGAATGATCAGCGACTGCAAAAATCCCCAGACATTGCTCCTCTCAAACATGTTGAGGTTGACTGGGTGAGCATCCACTACCACACGGTAAATCCTGCTACCCGAATACACATCGCGCAGGGAAACATGCAGCTTGGCCTGTGACAAATAGGTGCGGTCAGGAATCAGCCCACCCAAAGCAAACAACCAGGCTCCCAGGGTAAATGGCCAACGATCATTGATTCCCTGCGACTGCACCGCACCATCCTGAATCTTCTCCACCACCAGAAGGTAGTCATGGCCGGAATTGCGGGTCTTTTGCAAAATTTCCTGCAGCTCCTTGTTGGCCAGGGGAATGGCCAGGGAAGTTGCCGCCAGCTGGCGCCGCAAATCAACCGCGAGACTTGAGGTCGTGGTGCTTACAAACACCCGACCCTGACTCAAGATCTCCTGCAATTCTCGTAGGGGAAACGCCTCTTGCTCACCATTTGCCAAAGCGAAAGTGCGAGCCATGGGATCTGCTGCCTCTGATGCCGACTGTTCACCATTCACAAATGCCCCACCCACGATCATCACCGCATAGGGCAAAGGATCACCCTCTTCCGCCAATCGCTGCAATTCCGAATAGGGCGAAGAAGCACAGGAACAAAGAAATAGACCCCAACCAAGCAGAGCAATGGACAACTTCCTCATTTCAGCCTGACCTTTTGCACAAATCTCTCGCCACCGGCCAAGCGAAAACCGATTTTAGCCAGATTAGGATCCGGGCTCTGATTAAATTGCATCAAGCCATTACGGAAAAGATAAAGAGTGTAAACCACTCCAGGAACGTCGAGGGGCAGCGGGCCAACATTGCTGGCTTGATCGTTGGTTGGGGAAGAATTTGAAATCGGCATCAACAAACAATCCACTTCGCCCATGGCCAGGCCGCGCACAACTCCTTTTTTTGCAAGATCCGAACGAGCCAGATCCAAGCTGCGGTTGCTGAAAAACTGCGTCGCCTGTTGCAGGTGGATCAGATGATCGGCAAACATGGTACCCAACAAGTCTCGCTGGTGGACGCCGTAGGGCAGATCCAACACCCATTCCCGCACCCCGAAATCCAGAGCCAGAAGCTCTCCCTTCTCGGTTTGAATATGATCGCCAAAGGCACGATTCTCCCCAGCAGTCGGCGGCCAGCGTAGGGGATCCGCCATCAATTCGGCGGAATGGATATGCGCCCGCCGGGTCACTCCACCCTGAGCATTCAGTTGCCCCCGGGGCTTGGTGGCCAATGCTGCCAATTCCAACTCCACGCCCAAGGGCAGGCGAAACAAGTCCGGATCCTTGTCTACAATCCAACCGGCGAGTCGACTAATGGCATAGGCTTGAAAGAAATTCACGCCGGTCATGGGCCGGTTGCCGGCTTGCTGTGCCCTACGGCGCAAGATACCCAGGTCACCCTTCGCCCATGCGGGCAGCATGTTGGCTAGCTTCAAGCGATCCTCGCCCAAGGGATCGGCCGGGAAGACAAAATTACTTCCACTGGGCCAGGTCTGCGGCAAGGGTACCTTGGCCTCCACCAACCCAGCCAACAAGATCTCAAGATACTGTTGGCGAGTCAATTCGGACTGCTGCAAGTAGAAGTCCGGGATGTTGCGAACGTCAGTGGCTGGGTGCAGTCGATACCGATCCCTCTGCCAGGCCGTCGGCGCAACACGATCCACGAAGGTGCCCACGGGTCGCAGCACTGGAACCATGCTCATTTCAGCCAGGCTGCCCTTCGCCTTGGCCTTGGGAAAAAGCTCCTTCACCTGCAATTGCGACAGAGCGGAGCGAATTACCCGCACCGATAAATCCAAATTCACTTTACCGGCGGGGGTATCCAGTTCGGCTTTGAGGGTGAGCAATTCACCCACTTTCTCGAGTCGAGAATCCGTTGGATCCATGCCCATGGCGGCCAGCATGGCCAAATTTTTCAGCAAGAAATCCAACCTGGTACCACCTGCCTGATTGGCCGTGACTTTGAGCGGTTCGATTTGATGACGCTGCAAAGACAGATAGATGCCTTCACCGTTGAAAGCATATGGCGACTGCAAGGAGAAGGGAGAATCCTGCCCCTTCTCCAGGTCAATGGCAGGATTGGACATGGGCCTGGCCAAGTCCTCATGCCAATAGAACTGCGCCAACTTGACGACAGAGCCATCCTCTGTTTCGGTCAGAGGCAATCGCTCCAAGGTCTCAGCTTTACCCTTGCTGCCAAAGCGAATCTCCACCTGCCGCCCCAGCACATCGAACAACTCCAATCCCAACAGGTTGCTGCCTACCCAGGGCTTCAGCGGAGGCAACAACTGGCCATCCGCTGCCTCTGCTACCAATAAAGGAATCGAAACCCAATCACCTGCATTGCGGCCAAACCAAACTTTGCCATGCACCAGACGCGCATCTGCCGGCGTCAGCGTCCAGATACCCTGTCCCAAAGGTGCCTGCGGACGACTGCTATCCAGAGTAAACAAGCCCAAATTGACCAGGCCCTGCAGGTAGTCCTTTTCCTGTCCCTGCTGTGGCAAGGCCGGCAGGGTCAAAACCATAGCATTGCTCATGACTCGCAAAGATCGGCTGCGCTGCACATCTTCGGTGTCACCCCCTTGCGGCAGCAGGGTCAAATTCAAGTCATACAAGCCATCGGCAATGGGGATGAGCGAAAGAGCCGCTTTGCCAGGCTCTGTTTGCAGGAGTTGCAACTCAATGGGGCTTGCGCCAACAGCTCTGGCGTCCTGCAAATTGGCTGCTACCACCTGGTAACGCTCATTGCATTGCAGGGTCAACTTTCGGGAACTGCCATCCCAAACCAGGTCTTCATCCAAAATCACCAGATGCCGTTGCCCTCCATTGTTGCTACTGGCCACGGGAAAAAACTGCAACCCCAGGTCCCGACCTTCGAAGTTCAATTCCATCTCCCATACCGAGGAGCGATTGCCTACCCGGTCAAGGATCTGCAATTGATAACGGCCATTGCTGGGCAACTGGCCTTGTGCCCCAATGGGGAATTTCAACTCCAGCACCCTATTACTCGGACTCCGGGTCTCTGCAAGCCAGGGCTCGCTATTCGATTCAGCAGGCCCGGTGACCTGCACTTGCAAGTCTCTTTCCACTTCGTCCATCTCCAACGCCAACCAGGCCCCCTCACTCCCGCAAGTCAATACCGCTTGGTTTTTTGGGTAGACCGTAGGCAAACGAAAATCCAGGCGCTCAAAGGCCAGGATCTCCGACTTGCTTACATTGCCTGCCTTATCACTTGCCAGCACCTGCAAGGTGACTTTACCCAGACCTTGCAAGGGCGCATTCTTCACCATGTCCATCTTTGGCAAAATCTGTAGCAGGTCCTGCTCCTGGGCAAATTTCGCAGGGTCCAGGGGCCAATGCTTTTGCTCCTTGCCTTGCACATCACTGAGTAACAATTGCAAGGACTGCAAGACGCCCTGGTCTTGCGCCTGCAAGATCAATTCACAGCTTGGATCCGTACACAACATGCCACCAAGCTTCAGATCGCCAGAGGGGCGCAGATTGATTTGCGGCTTTTCGTCATCGATGCGAATGAAGGCAACCCCCAAGGGCTTGCCTTGTTCAGTCTTGAACACCAGGTCCACAGCATGGCCATTGGCGGACAGCTTTTTCAAACGTCCCAGCAACTCCCGGTAGGAGGGTTGCCGAGTCGACAGAGTCAGGACCTTGGCCGGTTCATCCAGATCTGGATGCAACAAGACCGTTTCCAGTTCTGTCGAACCTGCAACGGACAGCTCTGCCCGCAGCGGGCTTGGCTTGAATCCATCGAACTCCAGCTTCTGCTCTTTTTGCAAATCTACGGACCGCAGCTCCTGCACTGCTTTGTCACCATAGCTGCGGGAAAGCTCGAACGAGGCATCCCATTTTTTCAGCTCTGGCTGCCGCACTTCCAAAAACGAAGAGACCAGCCCCAACACCGCAAACATCAGCAGGAACAGAGCAGCGATGCGCAGAAACGGTGGGTCCGAACTGCGAATTCGCTGCAAAACCTCCACCACCTCCTCCGCCGAGGACGGGCGGTCGTTCGGCGAGATGGCCATGAGACGACTGATCAGGTGCTGTAAGGCTTGTGGCGTTCCCGCCGGCACTGCCAAGGGCAAGAACTCACCACGCAACGTAGCCTGCGCCATCTGTTCAGCCGTGTCCCCGGCCACCGGCAGGCTCTGACTCAGGGCCTCATAGGCAATCACTCCCAGGCTGAACAGATCGGCCCGGGCATCCACATCCTTGCCGCGTAAGTGTTCCGGAGCGGAATATGGTGGATTGGCGAAACCGGCAGGAGCACTCAGCTCGACGGCATTGTCATTACCATCCGCCGCTGCGCGGGGGATGCCCTTGGCGATACCGAAGTCCAGGATCTTCACAAAGGGATCGCCTTTGCGCACGGTCACCATCACGTTGCGAGTGGACAGATCCCGATGCACCAAACCCACTTGATGCGCCGCCGCCAGGGCTTCGGCGATTTGCAGGAGGATGTCCACCACCAGGACCGGAGCCAGAGGGACCGGCGCATGAATGCATTCAAAGAGAGTCGTGCCGTTGACGATCTCCATGGCAATGTAGACGGTGCCATCTTCCGCTTCACCCACGTCCAGGACCCGGCTGCAATGTTCATGGGTGACCGAGCCAGCCTTTTGCGCCTCCGCCAGGAAGTACTCACGGTATTCCCGGCGCGCCGAAAACTTGGGGTTGAGAATTTTCAGAGCCACCGTGACCAGGGAGACTTCATGGGTGGCGCGAAACACCGTGCCCATCCCACCCTTTCCCAACACCGCCTGAATACGAAATTTGCCGTCAATCAACCGACCCAGCAAAGGGTGCCCCGCATCACTTTCGCCACGACGCAGGGGAAAGTGGACGGCATGGCTATCCAACAAAGGCACCTGGCAGGAACTGCACATTTCCTGGGCGCTGTCGGTGATGCCATCACATAACAAGCAGATCTTCATTTGGCCTTGGGCCCGCAACAAACTGACAGGCCGGCCTGCCAGATCAACGCCCTGATTCCATGAAACCAGGTCGGGGCAGCAACCAGTCTCGCCAATGATTGATGAAGCGCAAATCCCCTCCCTGAAGATCCTTGAGACCAGGGGCATATTCCAGGATCAGCTTCAGGACCTGGGCCTTGGTTTGCAGGCCCACCCGGGTCAAGGGAGTCCCTGGGGGATGGCCATAGCTCAAGTAGACGACCTCCCCATCCTGGCGGCGCAAGCCGACCAGGACTTCGGCAAATTTCCGCTCCGCCAGGAAGCGATAGCCCAGGTTGCTGGCGTCCACCTCCACCAAGGCAGGCGCCTCTGGCACCAGGGGACGCAGCTGCCGTTGCCACTCCACCACCACCCTGGCGGCGGCCAGGACCCTTGGGTCCGGATGCGTCTGCCCCAGCGCATAGCTCAGGTCCGACTGGGCATTGAAAGGCTGGGACAACACCGTGCAAGGCAGGTTCAAGGCCTCCGCCCCATGCTTCTGCAGCGGTAGACAGACTCCCTGCTCACTCACCAGCACGCTTGGCAAACCCGCTGGCTTAACCTGCAGCACTGGCCGATGCAGGGCCAGACTGACCCGAAAGCCACGGGGTGGACGTCGTTCCAGCTTGACCCGACGCACCCAGGGAGATTTCTGCAGCCGAGCTTTCAGCTGCAGGGCCTGGCTTTCATCCAAGAGGTCAACCTTGCCCTGCAGGCGAGGCGACAGCTCGGCCATCACTGTCATCAACAGCGCTGGATTGCGTTGCAACCACGCTGGCAATATGGACGGGTCCATGGCCACCCGGTCCAGGTCTACCTGCGGGCCACCGGTGGAATCCCGGTCCATGCGATGGGCCAGGACAGACAGAGCCCTGGGCCCGGCCAGCCATACGACCAGCGCTAAAAGCAGCAGGACAAGGATTCTGAGGCCCCAATATCGCATGGCAGGCCGAAATACCTGGCCAGATCAGTCAGGCTGACTCAAACAGGCCGAAACACTCGCCATCAGCGGCGAGCCAGACCTTAGTTCAAGCGGGTAACGGCAGGCTTGGCGTCAACGCCACCACGAGCACGATCCTTGCGGACACCGCCACGGGCGCTTTCGAAGTCTTCGACGAAAATCTCCAGCGTGTCCAGAGTGCTCTCCAAGAGACTCCTGTCCATGGTCACGTCGCCCTTGCTGGACTCAAGTTCATGCTCCATCAAGCGGGTCACGACCTTGAGCTGAGAAATCCGACGATGCACAAAGTTACCGATGTTGCCGTCTGCTTGCTTTTCCATAATCCACCTCCCTAAAAATCGAATGCTAACCGGACGCCAGCACCACCCCAATGGCAGTGTTGGCCCTGAATACGGAGCGAGCATAACCTCACCCTGCAGTGATGCAACCAGTTGCATCACTGCATATCTTTTGGGTAGCAGTTGCCATTCAACCTTGTTTGCTGGATGTTGAAGCCAGCGCCGCCGGCGGCCTGATTCTCCACAACTTTCCACATGGTTTCCACAAGACCTGACAAGAAGCCAGAGCCGGTGCTGACCTTCAAGGGCTTTCCCTTGCACCAGTTCCAAGTGCATGCTGCGCAAGCCATTGAAACCAATCAAAACGTTCTGGTTTCCGCACCCACTGGATCCGGCAAGACCCTGGTTGCCGAATACGCCATCGAGCATGCCTTCGAAGCCGGGCGCAAGGTCATCTACACCAGCCCCATCAAGGCCCTCAGCAACCAGAAGTACCGGGACTTCAAGGCCGATGGTGTGCAGGCCGGCCTGATGACCGGCGACCTGACCCTGGACCCGGACTCCCCGGTGGTCATCATGACCACGGAAATCTTTCGCAACTCGGCCTTCGAAGACCCGGAGCGCTTTGCCGACGTGGACTTCGTCATCTTTGACGAAATCCACTTCCTGGACGACCCGGAGCGAGGAACGGTTTGGGAAGAGAGCCTGATCTTCGCCCCACCCCACCTGCGCTTCATCGGCCTCAGCGCCACCATCAGCAACCTGGACCAATTCGGCAAATGGATGGCGTCCATCCGACCGCATGAGTTGCGAGTCATCCGCCACGACAAGCGGCCGGTGCCACTGAAGCACTGCCTGGCCCACCTGAGCAGTGGCCTGTTCAATCTGGCGCAGCGCAAGCGGGCCATCCAAGCCATGCGCCGAGATGCGCCGAAAGGGCGGCAGCAGAGGCGGCGGTCTGGTGGCCGTCCAGATAGCCGCCGACAGCGCCGCACCCCACGCCAGGCCCAGCAAGTTACCGGCATGGTCTTGGACCAGCTGCAGGATGACAAGCTCCTGCCCGCTCTGTTCTTCTGCTTCAGTCGCAAGGAATGCGAAATCAAGGCGAACAACAACCTGCAACGCAACCTGCTGAAGCCCAAACAACGTGACGCCATCGACAACCTGTTCCAAGGACTGCTGCAAACTTTTGAGTTGCCCATCGATGAGGACCTGGACCTGCAACACATCCATCGTCGGGCACTGCGCGGCGTTGGTTATCACCACGCCGGCATGCTACCCATCCACAAGGAAGTGGTGGAACGCCTGTTCACCTCCGGCTTGCTGCAACTGCTGTTCACCACCGAAACCTTTGCTCTGGGCATCAACATGCCCGCCCGCACCGTGGTCTTCGACAGCCTGCGCAAGTTTGATGGCGTAACCTTCGACTACATGCGAGTGCGGGACTACATGCAGATGGCGGGGCGCGCCGGCCGTCAGGGCATGGACAAGGAAGGCCTGGTCATTTCCGTCCTCGACGACGATGACCTGGAAAACGCACCCTTGACCAACCTGTTCAGCAACAAGGTCGAGTCGGTCAACTCTCGCTTCAATCTGCCCTACACCACCATCCTCAATCTCTACTCCCACATGGGCAAGCAACTGCTGAAAGCCTATGACAAGTCCTTCGCCTGCTTCCAGGCGCAAAGCGGCAGCAAGAGCAAGCGGGACATCATCCGCAAGCAGGCCCACGCAGCCCTGCGGGCGCGAATCAATCTGTTGGCGGAAGCCGGCTATCTGGATGGCGAAGGCCTGCTGCCCCGAGGTCGCATGGCGCGGCAGATCAACGGCTACGAAATCCAGGTGACCGAACTGCTGTTTGCCGGCGTTCTGGACAACATGGAATACGATCAACTGGCTGCCACCTTCTGCTCCTTGGTGCATGAGGATCGTCGGCGCGATGATGGCCGGCCGCATGGCCGCGGTGCTCTGAAGTCCATGGCGCCCAAGGTGGAGAACGCCATCCGCCGCTTCGCCTCGCTGGAAAAGAAGCACGGCTTCAAGCACCCCATCAAAGCACCTTGTTTCACCATCGCCCCAGCAGCAGTGGCCTGGAGCCAGGGCGCAGACATGGAGAAGGTCTCCCGTCTGGCCGGCCAGGATGGCGGCGACGTAGTGCGCACCATGCGCATGGCGGTGCAGATGCTGCGGCAACTCCGCCTGGCGGTTGGCCCCAACTACCCACAGGCGGATCGACTGACTGAAGCCGTAGCCAGCATCAACCGAGATGTGGTGGATGCCAAACGACAGTTCGAACTTGGATAGAAAGCTGGAGAAGCAATGAAGACCTTCGACGTATTGGTTCTGGGTGGTGGCACCGCCGGCACCGCCGCCGCCAAAGCCGCAGCCCAGGCAGGCGCCAGCGTGGCCATGTTCAACAAGGGCGAACTGGGTGGCCTGTGCATCCTGCGAGGCTGCATGCCCACCAAGACCATGCTGCACGCCGCCCACATGGCCCACCACGCAGAACACCACCACACTCCTGGTGTCTCCCACACCCAGCCGGCCTTGGACTTCAACGCCATCATGCAAAACAAGGATGCCAAGGTGGCGCGTTTCAAGAACGCCAAGATCCAAGGCATTGCAAGCGGCGGCTATGAGCTCATCGATGCCTATGCAAAGTTCACCGGCAAGGACACGGTGCAGGCCGATGGCGATAGTTATCGCTTCAACAAGGGTGCGGTGATTGCCTCGGGTAGCAATACCAATGTGCCGCCGATCAAAGGCATCGAGCAAGTACCGTACTGGACCAGCGACCAGGTCATGGCGCTTACGAGCAAACCGGAATCCTGCCTGGTGATTGGCAGTGGTGCCATCGGCATGGAGTTGGCGGTGTTCCTGGCACGCATGGGCACCCAGGTCACCCTGGCCAGTCGTCGCCGGGTGTTCACCGACCTGGATCCCTTGATCACTGAAGAGATGGGGAGCATCCTGCAAGCGGAACCCAATTTGACCCTGGTGGAAGAGTTCAAGGCCAGCCATGTGGAGCAAGGCGACGGACAAGTGCACTTGCACTTGGAGAAGGACGGCAAGCAACGAGTGCTATCGGCGAAGCACCTGTTGGTGGCCACCGGCCGCAGCCCCAACCTGCAGGATCTAGACCTGCAAGCCGCCGGCGTGGAACTGGATGGCAAACGCGTTGCCCATGGCGCAGACATGCGCACCAGCAATCCCAAGGTCTTCGTCGCCGGCGATGCCTCGGGCCAAAGGCTGCTACTGCATGTGGCCAACTGGGAAGGGCAGGTGGCGGGGCTGGGCGCAGCACAGGTGCCCGGCGAACACAAGGTAGAACAGCGACTGCACATGGAAGTCATGTTCACCGACCCACCCCTGGCCAACGTAGGCATGAGCGAGGCCGCAGCCAAGAAGGCCGGCCTGCCAACAATCACCGCAGTGGCGAAGATGGCGGAGACGGGACGGGCCATCACCATGGATGTGCAACACGGAGTCTGGAAACTGGTGGCGCACCAAGAAACCGGCGAGATCCTGGGCAGCCAGATCCTGGGGCCCCATGCCGACGACATCATCCACATCATCTCCACGGCGATGTACTACCGGGGCACGGTGGAGGACCTACTGCGCATGCCTTGGTACCACCCCACGGTGAGTGAAGTGCTGCTCAGCCTGGCGCGGCAGCTGCAGGCGCAGCTGGTCTAGGAACAGGCAGTCCGCAATGCCATCGGAACCAGGCTTATAGATATTCCTTGGCATTTGTTTGCTATCTCCAAACAAATGCCATATCTGAACTATCATAAGTCGATATGCTATGGTATATGTTCGTCATACTCGAACAATGGCCATAGACAATCTAACACACACTGGGTCTAGCCTCGCCCTGCTTCACTTACTGGCAGCCACCGGCCTGCGGGTATTCACCATCACCCAGGCCCGCGATCTCATCCCCCAGGCCGGCCTTGCAGAAGGATATTTGCGCCAGGCTCTGCACCACCTGACCAAGGCTGGATGGCTGGTTCGTCTGCGCAACGGACTCTACACCCTCGCATCGTCAGCGCCCGGGGCTTCCCCCGCCCACGAGTTCGAAGTGGCAATGGCCCTGGTCAAGCCAGCCGCCATCAGCCACTGGTCAGCCCTGCATTACCACCACTTGACGGAACAAGTGCCCAGGAAGGTTTTCGTGCTCACCACCACGGATGCATCTGTTCCTCGCCTTCGTGGACACAGAGCAAAGACCAAGAAGGGGCAGAACGGCTATCCAGCTGGCGACGCGCTCTATCAGTTCATTCAAGTCAAGCCCGAGCGTTTCTTCGGTACCGAGAAGATATGGATCGGCGAAGCCCGCGTAACCATCACGGATCCGGAACGAACGCTTATTGATGGCCTAAGCATGCCCCAGCATTTTGGCGACTTTGCAGAAGTCCTGCATGCATTCGAAGAACGACGGCAAGACTTGGATGTTGAACGCATCATCGAGTACGCCCTCAAGCTAGACGCGGCAACCGCAAAGCGATTGGGTTGGGTGCTGGAGCGACAGGATGTCGCATTGGATATCTTGCGCCCCCTTGTCAAGTTAGAGGTCAAGGGCTATCGAACACTTGATCCCACGGGTCCCAGGAAGGGGCCATGTCACAAGCATTGGATGATTCAGGAGAATCTACCTGGAATGGTCTCATCATGAAGCCTCTGCGAACAAGATTGCTGGAAGCACGCAGTCAACTCCAGGTCCCTTGGGAGATCCTTGAGCGGGATTATCTGCTTTCGTGGATCTTAGCAGGAATCAGCCAATCCAAAGAATTGCAGGGCATGCTCGTTTTCAAGGGCGGCACAGCCCTGAAGAAATCCTACTTCGGTGATTATCGATTTTCTGAGGACCTCGACTTCTCAGGTGTTCCAGACGCTCCCAGAGGAGAGGACATGGAGGACGCAATCCACAAAGCTTGCGCCGTGGCAGTCATGTTGCTGGATGAATACGCACCCGTGGATATTGAATGTGAACGGTACTTAGAGAAGGAACCTCATCCGGGAGGCCAGGAGGCGTTCACCATTCGCTGTCGGTTGCCTTGGCAAAGGAAACCGATGACGCGTGTCATGGTGGAGATTTCGATGGACGAGCCAATTCTCAAGCCAGTTCAGACACGTCAGATCATTCATGAATACGGTGAACCCATCGATGCCCGCATCCAGGTGTATGCGCTGGAAGAGATCATCGGCGAAAAGCTACGCGCGATCCTCCAGCACATGGACAGACTGCAAATGAAAGGTTGGGCTCGCTCCCGCGCCCGTGACTTCTACGACCTGTGGAGAATACTGAAGACGTACCGGAATGAACTGAACCTCTCAGACTTCGATTCCTTTCTAAAGAAGAAGTGCGATGTAAGGGCGGTTGCATTCGAACAGTCTGCTGACTTCTTTCAGGACCCCATGATCTCCTATGTGAAGAAAACCTGGGATCAGTGGCTCGGCCCCCTGGTGCCTGACCTCCCTACCTTTGATTTGGTGATTGGGGAATTGCGTCCGCAGATTGAGTCCATCGTTGACTAATCAGGACGGTGACTTGCGATGGCAAGGGAACTTGGCTCTCCCTGCCCCAACACTGCTGATTTCACGGGGTAGGCTTCTGTACGGATTTTTCCATGCAGACCCTTCTCTGTACCCTCCTCACATGCCTGACAACCCTGTGCCTACCGGCCCAGGCTCCGCAGGCCAGGGAGTTTTCCAAGCAGGAATGGTCCACCCTTTGCCAACGCTTGCGGCACACCCTGCCAGCAGATGCTTGGCAGCCGATTCTTCCTCGAGCATTGCAGCCGCAGGCCACCACTTTGTTTGTGCAGCAGGGCTGGCACGATCAAGACAACACCCAGAGTCTGCAATTCAAACTGCAAAAGAAGCAGCCCGACTTCAACTTCGCCACCAATCGAGCCGAATACCGCGGTCTCTTGCAACACGAAATCCTGCGCGACCTGTTCCGCAACCCAGAAGGACCTGAGCGAGATCTCAGCAGCAACCAAGCCATAGACATGGGCAAACTGCAAGGTGACCTGTTCAGCCTGGCTCTGGAAGAAGAAGGTAAGCCACCGCAAGCCATCCTCACCGTAGCCCTGCTACATTGGGGTACCTACCACACCAGCTTGCGGCTGCTGCACCCACCCACAGCTGTGGATCAAGCCAAAGAGCAGATGCAGGACATCCTCTTGCGCCTGGCTGTGGTGATAGAGGCACCTGCGAAGCAGCAAGAACCTGCCGTCTTGACCCTGCAAGCAAACTCCTCGCCCCTGCAGGTCAGCGTGGCTGGCCAACAGTACCCAGACCTGCCCAGCTTCGTCACCGGACTAAAGAATTTGGTCAAACTGCCCATCCTACACTACCTGGATGATGGGGCCATGCGGGTGCGTCGCCGCCCGGTGCACGTGGTCACCGGGAATCCATTCAATGATCCACAGCTTGGCCAACTTGAGAAGGCCTTGACTGAGGCAGGATTTGACTCGGTGCAGATCAGTTCAGCGCCAGAGGTCAAGGTAGCTCAAAAAGCAAGCAAGGCTCGTTAGTCCTTAGTCCCTCAGGCGCGGCAGGTCGGCCCAACCGAACTTCTCGCGGAACACCTTGTAGAAGTTGTCCGGGCCCAGACTCAAGTGCCGAAAACGAGTCGAAGTGGGACGCAGGCAAACCCGGTCACCAACCGGCACATCCAAGGACACCTGGCCATCGATGACGAAGGGACAGGAGCCGGTGCCACTCTCTTCGGTAACCAACAAATCCAAGCCTTCACCCAGCGGCACCACCAGCGGCCGCAGCGCCAAAGAGTGGGAAGCCAGGGGCGTCAACACCACCGCCTCCATTTCCGGCGCCAAGACCGGACCGCCAGAGGCCAGAGAGTAGGCCGTGGAGCCAGTGGGCGTGGCAACGATCAAGCCATCACCGGAATAGGCTGCTAGCTCAGCGGTGCCACGACGGGCCACAATGCTGACAATGCCTGCCCGACTGCGGCGGTTCAGCACCCCATCATTCAATGCCAGCACCGGCTCGGTTCGCTCGCCGTTGGCCCGTTCCACATGGCAGGCCAACATCATGCGTTCTTCTTCGTTCAGCTTGCCGGAAAGTGCTGCCGCCACTACTTCGCGGGCCTGCTCCTTGCGGCATGCGGTCAGGAAACCCAGGCGGCCCAGGTTGATACCCAGAGTGGGTTTCTGGTTGTCCCCCATGCGCCTGGCAGCACCCAGGATGGATCCGTCGCCGCCCACCACCAAAACCAGATCCGCATCGTTCTGCGCCAGGGAAGCATCCCGGTCCAGGATCACCTGCACCGCGTCCACCTGCTGACGCAGCCAGGGTTCAAAGTCATCCAGCACTTCACGGGTGCCGCCTTTGCGAGCATCGCCGATAACCAGGACCTTGGTCATCCTCGCCTAGACCTTGCTTGTGGAGTGGGAAATGAATCGTTCCGCCACTGCGCGGGCATCCAGACCAGCATCTTCATAGGCTTCAGCAGGTCCAGCATGAGCAATGAAACGGTCAGGCACGCCCATCAATTGCACCCTGGCCCGCACCGGATCGGCGGTGGCCAAGAGCTCCAGAACGGCGGAACCAAAACCGCCCATCACCGCATGGTCTTCCAGGGTCACCACCTTGTCATGGCGATCCAACAGGCCAAGTATGCCTTCACGATCCAATGGCTTGCAGAAGCGCGCGTTGACAACCTCGATGTGCACATCCCGCTTACGCAGGATTTCAGCAGCTTCCAAGGCGGTGCGAACCATCGTGCCATAAGCCAGGATGGCACCATCACTGCCGGGTCGCAAGATCTCCATCTTGCCCAGGGCAATGGCTGAAGTCTGTTGACCTTCTAGCAACAACTCCTCCGGCTCGGGAGCGGTGCCGCGGGCATAGCGCACAGCCGAGGGGGAATTCAGGGTCAGACCAAAGGCCAACATGGCTTTCAATTCCACACCGTCCTTGGGTGACATCAAGGTCATGTTGGGGAAGGTGCGCAGGTAGGCCAGGTCAAACACGCCATTGTGTGAGTAACCGTCTTCTCCCACCAGGCCAGCACGATCCAAGGCAAACATCACTGGCAGGTTCTGCAAGGCAACTTCCTGGAACACCTGGTCATAACCACGTTGCAGAAAGGTGGAGTAGATGGCAGCCACTGGCCGCATGCCGGAAGTTGCCAAGCCTGAAGCGTAGGCAATGGCATGCTGTTCAGCGATGCCGGCGTCCACAAAGCGGTCCGGGTACTTGTCGCGGAATTCCATCAAGCCGGTGCCGTCGGGCATGGCGGCGGTGAGGGCCATGACCCGCTTGTCTTTGGCGGCCAACTCATCCATGCCTTCAGCAAACCATGCGGTCCAGGAGCGCCCTTTGCGCAGGGAACGGCGGGGGAGCACCACTGACGGCTCCACCGGCACCTTCTTCGGCTTCGGCTGCGGCTTGGCAGCATGGGCCCGGTCATAGCGTTCTTGCGATCCCGGCACGCCGCGACCTTTTTCAGTCTTCACGTGTAGCAGGATCACCCCATCCAGTTCCTTCACCCGGGCCAGGATGACCAACAAGGCTTCGGTGTCATGACCATCCACCGGGCCAAAGTAACGCAGGCCCAGAGCCTCGAACATATGCCCGGGATTGACCATGTGGCGCAGAGCTTCCAGGCGCTGGTCGAGAGTTCCGTCCAGGTCCTTGCCAATCACTGGCAATGACTGCAGCATGTGGTGCAGCTTTTCCTTGGCCTTGTTGTAGAAGTTGCCGGTGCGGATGCGATCCAGATAGCGTGACAGCGCGCCCACGGTCTTGGCAATGGACCAGCGATTGTCGTTGAGGATGATCAGGGCCCGTTCGTTTTCTGCCGAGCCCGCGTGGTTGAGAGCCTCAAAGGCAACACCACAGCCCATGGCCGCATCGCCAACCAAAGCCACCACCCGACGATCCATGCCCTGCAGGTGATCACCGTAGCTGATGCCCAAAGCGGCAGAGGCAGCGGTGCCAGCATGACCGCAGTTGTAGACATCGTAGATGGATTCAAAGCGATTGGTGAAGCCGCTGAGTCCGCCCTTCTGGCGCAGGGTGTGAAAACGATCCTTACGCCCCGTGAGCAACTTGTGAGGGTAGGCCTGATGCCCCACATCCATGATCAGCCGGTCGCGAGAGAAGTCGAACAAGTAGTGCAGCGCCACAGTCAGCTCCACCACTCCCATGCCTGATCCCAGGTGTCCACCAGTCACCGCCACCGAATCCATGATCACCTTGCGCAACTCCGCACAGACCTGCGGCAGTTGCTCTGGCGAGAGCTTCTTCAGATCAGCTGGCTCATTGATGTGAGCAAATAGGGATTCCGACCCAGGTGAAGGGGTAGGCATAGGGGATTGTTGCATGCGCCGTAATCCAGGTGTCCGCTGCGCGGAAACAGTTTGTTTTGAGCCTGCGACCTCGGGCGTCGGTTCCAAACTTCACGAACCTCGGGCCACAGTATAGACTGCAACATCTTGCAGGAGTGCACCGGCTGAGTCCAGTACGCCGGCTTGGGAGGACCAAGAACAGATGGCTGGAACTTCCGCCACCGCCGCTTGCGCCAGCCGTTGAGCCTCTTGCAGGCTGGCGGAGAGGCCCATGACAGCGGGATAGGTGAGCTTGTCCGCCTGCAGATCCTGGCCCGGCTGCTTGCCTAGATCCTCCACTGCAGCAGTCAAATCCAGGCAGTCATCCGCCACTTGGAAGGCCCGACCCACCAGACTGCCATAGCGACGCAGAGCCGGCAGGCTCGCCTGGGCCCCGGCACCAGCACCGGCCAGGGCTCCCACCAGAAGGCTGGCAACGATCAAGTCACCAGTCTTGTGGTCATGGATCCACTGCAATTGCTGCAAGTCGTCGGTTTCACCTTGCTGGCCAAGCTGGCCTTCCGCCGCCAGGTCCGCCGCCTGCCCACCAACCATACCCAGACTACCGGCTGCCAGCGCCAACACCTCAACCGCCTGGCTGCCGCCGGCTGCCACCGCCTGGAAGGCCAAGGTCAACAGGGCATCACCTACCAGCACCCCCATGGCCTCGCCGTAGACCTTATGCACCGTGGGGCGACCCCGCCGCAGGTCATCGTCATCCATGCAGGGCAGATCATCATGCACCAGGCTGTAGGTGTGCAGCAGTTCCAAGGCCGCTGCTGGCTGCATGGCCCGGCTGACATCGCCGCCGGTAGCCTGACAACCCAACAGAGCCAACAAGGGCCGCAGCCGTTTGCCGCCAGGGAACATGGCATAACGCATGGCCTGGTGCAGGGTTTGCGGTGGCTGATGATCCTTGGGCAGGCACTCTTCGAGAGCAGCCTCCACCTGCGGTAGCCAATCAGCGGCAAAAGCCTTGAAGCGTTGGCCGGGGGGTTGTTCGGTCATTTCTTCTTTACCATTCCCATCAAGATGTCACTGGCCTGCTTTGGCGTCACACCAATGAGTTGGATGGCATAGCCAGCAGAGTTGATGTTGGTGGTTCCACCCTCCTTGCGCAAGATCCCATCAAACATGCGCAACTCCACCAGACCCGCCTGCTTGTCCACCCACACCAAAAGGCGCTCGGCTTCCGCCGACATGGCCAGGGTTCCCGAAGCTCCGGTGCCCAAGAGCAGGGCTTCCCGAAATTCTCCACCTTGCAGATCCCTCAGGCCCTGCAGGGAGTAGCGCAGGGGGTTTTGGGCCAGGGCCAACAAGCGATTGACTCGCTCGATCCAGGTAGCCCGCATTGCCAGATCCATTTTCGGTATGCGCTTGGCAAGCTCTTCTTCGACGGCTGGGTATTCACCTTCGGCCTGCACCAGATAGGGCAATCTCTTCTCCCAGTAGCGACCATCCACTTCGGGCAACAGCAATTCATAGCCCTCCTCATCTATTTCCCGCCGACCTTCTGAATTCAGAACAACACCGGAAAAAAAGCGCAGGCTAAGGCTGTTGCTACTGCGATCTAGATGCAGGGTCATACGATCCGCCACATACCAGGTGCTATTGGCTGCGTAGGACTGGCTATCCACCAACTCAACTTGCTGCATGCAGCGATCTTCGATGCCGTTGGCCGAGAAAAATCGCAAACCATCATAGCCATCCATGCGCAGGCATTCGTGTAGAGCAGCCATTGCCAGGCGCAGACCTTCGGGCAGGGGCACCTGCCTTTTCAGCACCTGCACTCGCTGAGCCATGTGATGCTGTTGCAACTGCTCCCTGGTTTCCAGGATACGCTGGCTGATTTGCTCTTGGCGTCCCAGCTCCTCTGCCAGACGAACTTCAAGTTGCAGGGTGCGCTGCTGGCTGGCTTGCAGATCCGCCTGCAAGTCACTCCGTTCTTGCGCCAGGTGCAGATTATCCCGACCAAGCCACAGACCCCAGACCAAGAGCGCTACAACACCGAGGTAAGCAAGATAACGCAGGCCAACTGCCATGTACTATTTGCCCTTGCCCCGCTTGGACTTGGCTTTTTTTGACTTGCCCGCCATCTTGTCCCAATTTTCGTTCTTGTGCTTGTTCCAGAAGCGTTGCCAGTCATTGGCCTCCTTTATTTCCTTCTGACCGGTCAACGCCTGCAAGGCCTCCACCCACTCATCCTTGATGGCCCGCCAACGCTCCATGTCCCGCTTCAACTGAATGTCACTGGGGTCCACATTCTTGTACGCACCTTCGTACACCGCGGAAAAGCGCTTGACCATAACCTTGACCCAATCCCGACGTTTGCTCAGCTTGGCATCGGCAAAATTGGCCATGGCGCCACCGGCCTTCGCCATCAGACTGTCGAAGTTGTTGTGCAAGGCTTCATCCACCAGGAACTTGGCGAACTTCTGGTCTTTGGTTTTGCCCAGGTGCTCCAGCATGAGTTCCTTGAGAGACAGCCATTCTCTATTTGTCTTGCCGAACTTTCCGGAATTCTCATAGGCCTTGGCCAGATACTTGGAGCCATGGCTGCCGGTCTTGCCCAAGGCTATAATCACGTGTTCGAACAAATTCGCCTCAGTGGGCTTGCGCTTGATGCGAACCGAGTTCAAGGGATCGGCAATCCCCTTGGTAAAAGCCTTCTTGTCGGCGGGATGCATCTTCTCAAAGCCGCTTAGCAACTGATCCAGAATGGCCATGGCCTCGCTGTCCTTGGTACCCTTGCGGTCTTTGACCAGGGTGGCGAACTCCTTCAAGCTGGCAGCCACTTCCGGGTCGGGTTTGGCCGACGCCTCCTTTTGCGCAACAAGTGGCGACAAAAGACCAAGCAACACGGAGATGACTAGGATGTGTCTTAGGTTCTGCATAAATAAGCCCCCTTTGGCCTGACTTGGAATCATGACCCTGATGATAAGCAAGAAGCGTTCCCTACCATAGGTACCGCAGCAGTTCCTGACCAATCTCCTGCGCTACCCGCGGTTCCAACCGGTGCCAGTCGAGCACTTTCGCACCTTCGATCTGGCGACGTTTTTGCGCCTGCAAGATGTCCTGGGCCAGATCGCGGAAGCCTGCAGCATGGGGTGAACCACCAGCCTCACCCATGAGGAAACTGGCAATGTGTGCCAGAACCAGCCGACTGTGGGGACTGAAGGCCAGAGATCCCAATTCCGCCCGCGCCTCCATCTCCCCTGCCACCGACTCCGGTGAGAATCCATTGCGCCAAAGAAGGCCGATGGAGCGCAGGGGGTGCGACATAGATGGCAGGAAGTGAAAAAAATCTGCCATGTGCACCCGCTCATGCCAGCGGACCAGATCCAAGACTGCCGCTTGCATGTCGCTGTCCTGCACAGGGGACAGCAGGGTCAGGCGCCATTCCACTCCGGCCGGATCCAGCGCCGGGGCATAAGCCGGCAGGGGATCCCGCAACAAGGCAAGCCCATCTTGTCGGGCCAACCGCCGTCGCTGCAACAGGTCACCGGCCCACTTACGCACCTCATCCATGTCGATGACATAGTGGTTCAGCAAAGCAATCCCTGCCAGGTCCTGCATGACCATGGGGGTGATCTGCCGATGTTCACCTACCACTTCGCGACAGCGCGGGGGCAAAGGCAATCCTTCTATTGGATCCACTTGCCCAAGGTAGAGGCGAGTCAGCAGCATGCCTTCCACTGGGCTGCCAGCCCGCTGCCCCAGAACCAGATGCTTGTTATAGCGAGCCAGGTGTGCTGCCAATCCAGGACCAAAGGAGTCCAACAACTGACCAACAAAAAGCACTTGGAACAATGCCGGTTCTGCACCCACCACATCTCGGCCCAGGGTCTGCTGCGACAGTTGCCGCAACTGGACCAGAAACTGCCCCATGGGCATCGCCCCCTTACCAGCCTGGACCTTGGCATACCCCTGTTCCAACATGCTGCGCAATCCTTGCTCAAAGGCAATCTCTTGCCACAGCTCGGCGCGCAAGGCTTGCAGTTCATCCACTGAGCCATCCGCACCTGAGCCATCCGCAGCATGCCGTAGCATCAGCATGGAAATTACCGACTGCGCCACTTCCAGCAATCCCACTCGCGTCAAGGCCTGAGCCAGTGCAGTACCCTGCTGCAGATCAGCCAGGGGGTCAGTGGCCTGCATCCACGGCCCCTCCAGGCACTCCAACCACAAGCCTCGCACCTGATTGCTCTCATCAGCCAGCAGCTCGGCAGGATAACCACTGCGCAGGTCAGCCAACATGGCCGGAAGATCGCCGGTGACCAGAAGGAGTTGCTGCCAGAGTCGGCGCACCGTTGCATTCTCATGCTGCTGCCCCTGCAAGAACTCCAATGCGGCATGAGATTGCCCACTGCGATGCAAAAGTTCCGCCAACATACCCGCGCCACCCATGTGGACGAATGTTTGCAGTCGCTGTGCATCGGCTTGCAGCACCGACAAGAACTCCTGCACCCGCCTGTCCGATATGCCCTGACCCAGGTAATGCGCCAACTGCCGACGCACGCTGGCATCAAAGGGGCGGTGTTGCAAGCCGCGCAGCAGCTGCGCCCAGGCCGGTCCAACCTTGCCGGCATGCAGCAGGGTTTCGGACAGGCCCAATGCACTGAGACCCGGACGTCTCAGGGCCAGGGCGGCATAGACCTCAGCGGCCTGGGAATCACGCTGCAAGGACCGTAGCTGCTGCGCATAGGCCAGGGCCGTGGTGGGTTCGCCCTTGGCTGCCCGGTGCAAGCCCTGGTAGATCTCCGCAGCCTGCTCCGGATCAGATCCGCGCTGCATGAAGGCCAGGCCAAACCACCCCCAGAAAAAATCAGGCTGCAGACGCACCGCTTCTTGGAAGGCACGCAACTTGTCCGTATCCCGGTTTTGGATACGGCCGGCAAGATAGTGGCTGCCAGCCTGTTGCGGATGCTGGCGTAGACGCTCTTCCGCTTCATAGAGCAGCAAACCCAGACGCCCACGTTGGCGCAAAATTTCCTGCCGCAGCCGCTCTGCATTCACCTGCCCCGGCCACTGCTCCAGGATGGACTGGGTCGCTGTCAGGGCCTGCTCCGCTTTGCCATGATCCAACAACAGGCGCGCTGCCCGCAGCCTGGCCGCCACTGCTGGCTGGCTGCCAGGCACCTGCTTGAGTTCTTTGGGCATGGGCCCTCCGGCAACACAGGCAACAAAGGTAAAGCTCAAGGTCACCAGGGCGATCACGGGAAGGGGCTGCATACTGCCTTCATACTGCGGGCAGCAGGGAAGAACCAGGGTTGGGTTATCAGGCTTTTTAAAGAGAAAAAGGCTTCCCGCGGTGGCGCGAAGGCACCGCAGGAGCCCTGCCACGGGTAGCCTCCCCCAGGCCACCACACGTAGCTAATTCCTCCAATCCAAAGTCCCCACTTCGAATCAAAGGCGCAAAGACCCCATGAACCCGCACGGCCTTCGCAACACTCCAGGCTCACCCCCCCAGGCAAGATCCGGAATGCAATAAGCGTTATCGGCCAGAGCCTACAAGGCAGCTTGATCCATAGTGCTAAAGCCACATGGCATGGGGCTTTTGGCCGACGATTTTGGGCCGAGGCGAAAAGCTACTGCTGCTGGGGCTGGAATTGCGCCTTGGGCAGACGCACCCCCACATCCAGCCTGGAGATCACCATCTCCATTTGCTGATGGCCGGTAGGACCAATGAAGATGCGCCGTGTGGGCAGGCGCACCGAGCCGAAACTCCGGTAGTCACGCAACTCCACCACCTGGGTGATGCCCGTTGCCGCCAAAGTGATGTGCAGCTGGGCTGGTTGCATGCGTTCCGGTGTGCAGATGAGATCGAAACGATCAACCTGGCTTTGATTGGGTTGCGGACCAAGCTGCTCTCTGCCTGCCGCAGGCAATCGCTCCACCCGCACCCGCTTATAACCGCGCCCCGCCAGGCTGATGTCCTGCGCCGGATAGACCACAAAGCGAGTGGCATCGGCAAAGGCCCAGGGAAAGCGCAGCAGCAGGCCCATGATCTCAAGTTCCTGCCGGGCTTCCTGCTCCAGGGACTGAAAAGCAATGCCATGCATTTCCGCATACACCGCTTGGCCATCCCGACCGTAGATCTTGCCATCCGTCACCGCAGCGCCGGCAAAGTGCAGGCGATCCCGATCCGGCAACTGCATATCTGCCTCGTGCACAATGGACATGGCTCCCAACTCGCCACCACGATGATCCAGAAGACTCAGGTTGATCTGCGCCACCACACCTTCCAGGTCCCGCATGTCCTCAACGCCACCAAGGTGCCGGAAGATTTTCAGCAGAGGAGAATCCTTGGCATCCGGCGCCTGGGCCTGACCTTCCTTGGCTTTGCTCAAATTGCTTTGCGGCAAGGCGGTCTGGGCCAATGGCGCCGCAGCTGGTTGCCCTTGCTGGGGCTGTGGCAAGGGCTGCCCATTCTGCCCTTGCTTGTTCTGCAGGCGCTTGCTTTCGCCGGGCAATGGCCAGCCACGCTCGTCCACCCGGATGCGGGGCTGCACCCCCTCCGGTTTGCTGCGGAAGTCGGAGCCTCCCTGTGGCACTGGGCTGGGGGGCTGTGTGCTGGGGGGAGACGGCGGACCCTCCTGGGGCAGGGCCAACGAAAACAACAGCATGCTAGAAGTGATCACCCCCATGACATCGGCCCCTGCCCGGCAGCGGCCTGAGCATTTCCGGGCCAGACACCCGGCCAATGGCTGTTGCAAAACACCACAAGATTCCTGGCTACGCTTTGCCGGTAGAACCGTAATGGGGCGCCATGCTGTCCTTGCTGCTACCTGTGGTTCTTCTTCTGGCATTCGCCAACGGTGCCAATGACAACTTCAAGGGAGTGGCCACCCTCTATGGCAGTGGCCGTCTTTCCTTTCGCCAGGCCCTCAGCTGGGCCACCATGACGACCTTGGCTGGCTCCGCCACCGCCATCTGGCTGGGTAGCCATCTGGTCGCAACCTTCTCTGGCAAGGGCCTGGTGCCAACCGAACTGGTAGGCGATCCAGGTTTCGTGCTAGCGGTGGCCAGCGGTGCTGGCCTCACGGTCTTGCTGGCCACTCGACTGGGCTTCCCCATCTCCACCACCCACGCACTGATCGGCGCACTCTTGGGGGCGGGCCTGTTGCACGCCGGCAATGCGGTCAACCTGGGGCGCTTGACCAACACAGCCCTGCTGCCCCTGTGCCTCAGCCCCCTGATTGCCACCCTGGTCACCTTCCTGATCTACAAATTGGGCCGTCGCAGCCGCCGTTTGTTGGGCCTGAGAGAGGAAAGCTGCCTCTGCCTGAGTCGCCCGCAGGCGCAGACCAATGAAATGTTCAGCATGAGTAGCGCACCCATGCTGGTGGCGCACCAGCATGGCTGTGCTGCTGGCATCTCCGGACGGGTGATTGGCATCGAAGCCAAGTCCATGCTGGACGCTGGCCACATTCTGAGCGCAGGAGCAGTGGGCTTCGCCCGCGGTCTCAACGACACACCGAAGATCGTTGCCTTGCTGGCGGTGGGCACAGCCCTGGGCGTAGAGCATGCGGTGTTGATGGTGGCAGTTGCCATGGCCATTGGCGGCTTGCTGGCGGCGCGACGGGTAGCGACAAAGGTCAGCAAGGAGATCACGCCAATGAATGCTGGTCAGGGATTCTCCGCCAACCTGGTGACCGCAGCCCTGGTCATTGGGGCCTCTCTGCTGCACGTGCCTGTTTCCACCACCCACGTCTCGGTGGGCGCCATCTTTGGCATCGGTGCTGTGACCAAGAACGGTAATGGCCCAGTCATCTCAGGCATCATTGCCTCCTGGATCATCACCCTGCCAGTGGCCGGCATCTTGGCTGCAAGCACCGCATTATTGCTGAACTAAAACTGCTCGGAACCCTTGCCGCATTGGCTGCCGCATTGGCTAGACTGTGCCACCGCGATGCCATTTTCTTTGCAGCTCAGTCACCTCCCCCGCTACCTCCCAGGCATTGCAGTGGCTTGCATTGCACTCAGCTCCAATGCCTGCCAGGCGCCAGCTCCATCGCCCCAGGTGTTCGCCGAGCCAGAAAATCCACCGCGCCGGCAACTGGCCACCGGCACCATCCTGCGCTTGTCGGCAGTGGAATACACCGCCGCTACCCAACACTCGCAGGCCCGCCCCAGGCCCATGCCAGAAGATCAGTGCAATGCCCTCTGGCATGCCGCTCTGCGACAAAGCCCCTTTTTCGACGTGGCAGCCGGCCTGGAGGATTGCCAGGCCGAGCATGAAGTGGGACTGCAGGTCGACTGGTCCGCCGGACAATGCACCTCCACTTTGCTGCAACAGGGACGAGCGCCCGTGGGTTTGGCGGCAGCCAGCATCCAAGGTAACAACTTGCCGGCAGCCTTGGACCAACTGGCTTGGCGCACCCGCCTGGCCTTGGGCGAAGTCACGTCTGTGCCACCCCTGCCTTGTGCACAGGCCTATAGCCACAGCCGCAATTGCATCCGCCTCACCAACGCCGGCGCTCGACAGGCAATGCAAGGCGACCTGAACGACGCTATCCACAGCCTGCGGCGAGCCCTGGGCAAGGACCCGCAATGCTGCATCACCTTGCTGCACCTGTCGGCGGCGACAAGAGAAAGGGGCCAGCCAGATCAACGTGCTCAGGTACAGGAATGGGCAGAACAAGCCCTGACCCTGCAACAGCGCCTGGGCCCCAGCACCCGCATTCGGCTGCAGCGCAACCTGGCCCTGGCGCAGCAAGATGACACCCAGCTGCTGCAGCTTGCTGAGCGAATGATGCAAGCCCGTCCACACGACCCCCACGCCATCTACACCCAGGCTCTGGCCTGGAGCTTGTCGGGGCAAACGAAACCGGCCATCCCCCTGCTCCGCAAACTACAACAGCGGTGGCCCAAGTACGGCGCCATCCCCTACCAACTGGGTTGCGCCTTGTTGACCGAACAACAACCGGAAGCTGCCCTGCAATTGTTCGAAACGGCTAAACGCCAATTACCTTTGCATGCCACCACTCTGCCCCATGCAGTGGCTCTGCTGCACTGCGGCAAGCACCTTGAACTGCGAAGGTTCTTGGCTGATCTGGAACGGGATCGGGGCATCACCGGCACAGCTGCTCTGCATACCATCCGCCGGATGCAAGCCTCCCATGCCCTGCTGCAACAAGAAGCTCAGAGTGCTATCACGGCCCTGCTCACGGATTTGGAATGGCTGCGGCAGCGACCATCTCGTTGGGACCTGTATCAAGCAGATCTAGCGGAAGCCGGCGAAGTCCTGCTGGCCTTAGGGCAGAATTCAAAGTTGCTACATTGCCTGGATGGATTCATGGCGCTGGATAGCGCTTCTGAGAGCGTGCACGAAACCCTGCAGAAATTGCAGAAGCTCTGCACCGCAAGCAACGAGCCAATTCAGATCAGGCCAGTTCAGATCAGGCAAGCACAGTTCAGGAATGCACAGTTCAGGAATGCAGCAGCGGGCAAGGCTACAACCTGGAGCTTCGACCAGCGGCAACAACAGAAACACCCACTGATGTCGCCACGCCGGGCCCTGCATGACTATCGCTGATCAACCCCGCAGCATCAGGGTGCAGTCCCCCATCTCCTGCATGCCCACCTTTTCGTAGGCGCGGCGGGCGGCAGCATTGGACTCGGCCACATGTAGACAAAACAGACTGGCCGGATCCACAGCCTTGGCCACTACCGAAGCCACCAGGCATCCTGCCAGACCCTGCCCACGAAAATCTGGCCAGGTGTAGACTCCTTCCAGAACCGTGCCATAGGGCCCCCAGGAACCCAGATCCAATTTCGCCTGCGGCTTGCCCACGGGTCCCAGCACCAGGGTAGTGCCATCGCTGCAACGCTCCTTCACATGTCGCTTCAGCCAATCCTTGTTGATGCGCCAGGCTTCTACATTCAAATCCGAAGCATTCAGATCCAAGGCTGCCGCCATCAGGGGGCGCACATCCTTGCACTCGGCCTGGCGCAGACTTTCATCCACCAGGCTCGGCTGAACATCGCTGGGCAGCATGCCGTAGTAACATTGGCGCCGCTGCACCGTGGGCAACAGGCCGCCACAGTCAACCAGGGCCTGCACCACCGTCGCCGGCGCCAGGGCGATTCGCCAGGTCCAGTGGGACTGCAGCAGGGCCTTGGCCACCTGTACCGGATCCAAAGGAACCCGCTGCAGGAAGATCAAATTGCCCCGGCTGCCAAAGTAGGCCAGAGCCAGCAGGGCCTCGGCACCATGGAAAGCCAGCATTTCCGCCGCTCCTCGTCGATCACCTTGACCACTCAGGAAGTTGGCAACGTAGATCCCTTGGACACCGGCATCTCTGGCCAGCTGCAGAGCTTCGGCCCGGTCTTCATCAGCAAGCGGGCGGCAGGCAAATATGGGAGCTTGGGTCACAGGCTCAAGAATCCCCTGACAAGGGCCGATCAGCAACCAGTGAGGTACCAATACCATGCACAAATCCTTGTCTGCCCCAACTTGTTTCCCAGTCATTGAGGACCATTGGTCCTTGGATCCTGGCCAGCGCCAACAATTCTTGCTGGACAACATGGCCAGTCAGCAGCACTGGCTGCATCGCCTGCCCACCCTGGTGGAGCCTCCCTTTCCCGGCCAGGACTTTCCCGCATTCCTGCTGGACACTGAACCCTTCGCCGCTCTGGGCCAAAGCATCAGAGCGGCAGAGCAGCACAAGCAGCAGCTTGACACCGCCACCGCCGATGCCTTGCAACGCTTTGTGGACCTGTATCAGAACTATCTCTCCGCTGACGCTCCCGACCTGGAAACAGAGACGGGCTGGGTCAGGCAAGAAGACATATTTCCTCAATTGGGCAGGGCATAAGCATGAGTCGCCAACAAGGACCTGAATTCGGCCAGCTGTTGATCCGCCTCAGCCTGGGCTTCTGCTTTTTGATGCATGGCATGCAAAAGGCCTTTGGTCTGTTTGGTCATGACGGCATTGGCGCCTTCCAAAGCTACCTGCTCAGCATGGATGTCATCCTGCCTGAGCTGAGCGCCATCGCCGTGGCCTACGGCGAGCTGTTCAGTGGTATTGCCTTGCTGGTGGGTTTCTTCCACCGCTCAGCGGCAGTGATCGTGCTGGTCATCATGAGCGGTGCCATCCTGTTGCAGCATAGCAACGGCTACTTTGGCAGCCAGGGCGGCTGCGAATACCAAATCGCACTGATGGCCATGGCCGTGCTCATCTTGCTGGCCGGCCCCGGCCCCATGGCCTACCGCTTCGAGTTCAAGAAGAACAAGGAGTAGGCGCGCGCAGCAAAGGACCGGCGCAGGCCTTAGGGTAACTTGTCTGGATCGGTAATGGGCGCCTCGCAGACCCCGCGACGGCAGACATAGGCAGTGGCTTTGCCATCCACCTGCTTCTTGCCGGTGAAAATGCTGGAGAGCTTTGCTAGCTCCTCACGATTGCCTGCATGCAACAAGCTCACCACATGATGGGCAGGGAACTTGTGCCGCAGCTTGTGCAAGAACTGTTGAATGTCCGCATCCCCCGGCTCGCCAACCAGCACCACTTCGGTGGGGTCCGCCAGATAGAAGTCCACTCCCAGCATCAGAGAGGGACAAGCAATGGGCTGCTGCGACAAGTAGACATGGTTGGCGCGCAGGGCCTGGTGGGCAATCTCCACCAACTTGGGATCGCCCAGGAGCAAACCGCCGCGCAGGAAGGCCTGCACTGCCATGGCAATGCCGGAAGGCTGGGACGATTCACCGACACTCTTGCTGCGGGTGATCAGGGTTTCGTGATCCGAAGCGGTGAAGTAGAAGTTGCCATCTTCAGGATCCCGGAACTTGTCCTGCATGACCTGCAGCATGCTCTGCGCCTCTTTGAGCCAACGGGGATTGAAGTCGCATTCAAAGAGGCTGAGCAACCCATCGGCCATGAAACCATAGTCTTCCAGATAGGCCGACAAGTGGGCATGCCCATCCCGCCAGGTGCGCAGAAGGTCTCCCTTGGGATTCCGCATCTGAGTCAGCACAAAGTCAGCAGCGGCTTTGGCTGAATCCAGGTAGCGCTGATCTCCCAGGACCTGATAACCCTGGGCCATGGCGGCAATGGCCATGCCATTCCAGGCCGCCAGCACCTTGTCGTCGGTACCCGGAGCAATGCGCTTGCCACGAACCTGCAGCAGAATTTGCCGCGACGCCCGCAGACTCGCCTGCACCTGCTCTTCGCTCAACTTGAGTTCCTTGGCTACCGCCGCCACAGTCGTTACCTGGGACAACACGGTCTGGCCTGGCATTTCATGCCAGTTGCCGTCATCGGTGACACCGAAGTAGAGGCAGGCAACTTTGCTTTCCTCACCCAGCAGCGTGTCCAGCTCTTGCTTGGTCCAAACAAAGAATTTGCCTTCGACGCCTTCGCTGTCCGCATCCTGGGTGGAATAAAAACCACCCTCCGGCCCCTGCATTTCCCGCAGCATGTAGTCCAGGGTCTCCTGCAAGACCAGGGCATAGTCGCTCTTGCCGGTGAGGGCATAGGCCTCCGCATAACAACGGGCCAACAGGGAGTTGTCGTAGAGCATCTTCTCGAAGTGCGGCACCAACCACTGCCGATCCACGGAGTAGCGATGAAATCCACCACCCAATTGGTCGTAGATGCCACCCTTGGCCATGGCCATCAGAGTCTGCTCGACAATCTGCAGGCTCTGCTCATCCTTGGTGCGCACGTGTTGCCGCAGCAACAGAGAAAGTTCACTGGCGTGGGGAAACTTGGGGGCGAAGTGCGGCGGCGAAGCAAAACCAGGAAACTCCGAATCCCAGCGCTCCGGACTCTGCCGCAGGGCCAGGTCCAAGGCCTCCATTTGCACAGCACCGGCGGGCAAACCCGGCTGCAGATGTTTGCGTAGGTGTTCGGTGAGTTGCTCGGCGTTTTTCTCAATCTCTTCGGGCTGTTCCGCCCACACTTCGGCCATGCGGCTGAGAACTTTAGGAAAACCGGGCATGCCCTGACGATCCTCAGGCGGGAAGTAGGTGCCACCATAGAATGGCTTCAGGTCCGGAGTCATGAACACGGACATGGGCCAACCACCGCGGCCAGTCATCGCCTGCACCGCTGCCATGTAGATCTCATCCAGGTCAGGCCGTTCCTCTCGATCCACCTTGATACAGACGAAATGCTTGTTCATCAGCTCAGCGATGGCCTGATTTTCAAAGCTCTCGTGCTCCATGACGTGACACCAGTGGCAGGCGGAATAACCAATGGAGAGAAAGATGGGCTTGTTCTCCTTCTTGGCCCGGGTCAGAGCCTCTTTACCCCAGGGATACCAATCCACCGGATTGCTCTGGTGTTGTAGCAAATAGGGCGAGGTTTCCTTGGCAAGACGATTCAAGGGACGAGTCTCCTGACAGATGACTGTGGTGGCGAGGGAAGCATGAAGGAATAGGCTGAGGGCATAACGCATAGCTAGGGGCGGCAGGTTACGCCGCATACTTGCCTGTTGGTGCAAGAACCTGCGCCTTTCAAGGAATAAGAAGGACTGCGCCGCTGGGGAATCTCCTAGCAGAGCACTTACTGCTGCATCAAGTGCCTGGCTTGGACCGATGAATCTGGCAGCCAGCTTCGCCACAATCATCCCGCAAACGACTGTCCGCAACGCGACGATAAATACTCTTCCCCAAGATGCTGATTGGCGGCAGATAGAGAAGCCAGGCAAAAGGCGCCATCAGCGGCAACCGCCAGGCAAGGCTTTGGTAGGTGGCGAAGCCCTTGCGAATGACCCCAGTCTGATCCACGGAGTGCATGTCTCGTCTCAGCTCAGCTTCATCAAGGTCGCCGAAGCGTTCCTGGACCTGCGCCCGGTCCTGCAAGTCATGGCAGTCCATGTTGTTGGTCCAATCCAGGGCTTTCAGAACAGCAAGGGATCGCCGGCAAAAACCACAGCCGCCATCATAGAGCACAGTCAGTTGAGTTCGCGGCAACAGCATGATGAGCAATGCAGCGAGGGGCGGCAGCAGGAAGAACACCATCCACCAGGGCACGAACATGGAAAAGACATAGAGAACCAGGGCTGTAGGCAGCGCCAACATGGGCAATCGCCACAGTGGCGCTGCGACAAGCCATCCAGGAATCCGTTCCAGAGGTAGAAAACAGATCAAGGTAAACCACAGGGACATGTATGGCCCCGTATCCATGGTTTGCCAGGTACTGATGTGAAAGGCCACAACGCCCGGCAGGTAGAACCATCTCAGCTTGGGAAAGACAAAGATCAGCGGAAAGGTGGCCTGCAACAAGAGAGTGAACACCCCCATGACCTGGCACAGCGCCACATTCTGCGAGAAGAAGTTCGACCAGGTATTGTTGTGGCCCATCATGTGACCAATCAGGGTGTAACCGTTTGCCCACTCAAAGCCTGATGTTGCGATCTTGGTTGCGCCGGCGAAGAAATAACCAAAGGCCGCGGTGATCTGCGCTACGCGGATAGGCAAGGCGGCCAACTCACTACGTTCCGGCATCTGCAAAGGACTCAACCCCCGCTTCACCCGGCGATATCGTTCGAGCACCGCATCCAGAGACAAGCGCGCGCCAACGGGGGCCAGCGGCAGCATCATCAGAGTGAAGGCCAGCACCACCTTGTCATGGTGTGCCTTGCCGAAGGAGTAGACCATGCCCGTCCAATACAAACTGCACAGCGCCACCAGCAGGCAGGCAGTACGGGTAAACAACCCCAGGATGCCCAAGGTCGTCGCCGCCAAAGCCACCGCAAAGACCCAACACGCAGTCTGATAGTCGATGGGCTGCAGATGCAACACCTCGAACAGATAGATCGGGTTCCAAGCGGGAGTGACACCGCCCGCACTCACCGCCCGCGCATCGACAAACACGGTGCCGGCATAGACGAAGAAATCCATCAAGGCCAGGGACAGGATCAAGATACGGAAGGCCGCCAACCGCGTAAGCGATGCCTCGGCAAACCACATCCTTTGCCACAGGCTAGGAGTCTGCCCCACGGGATGAGGAGGAATCCGGCCTCCGATCGCCCTCGAAATCGGAAAAAAGGTTAAGCCCCTGGCCCATCCTTGTACGTATTGAAGGCATGGCGCGATTCAAAAAGGGTCAAGATCTAAACCAGCAGTACCTCCTACCTCCGTCCATCCGTGACTGGCTGCCACAAGATCATCTTGCGTGGTACATTCACGACGCGGTCGGTTCGTTGGACACGGATGGCCTCCTCGACCGCTACCGCATCTGCGGGAGTGGTGAATTGCCTTACGATCCACGGATGATGTTGAGGGTCTTGATCTACTCGTATTGCACAGGGGTCTTCTCCTCCCGCAAGATCTCCAAGCACCTCGAAGAAAGCGTGCCTTTCCGGGTGTTGGCAGCTAATCAAATGCCGGACCACCGCACAATCTGTCGTTTTCGGGCGGAGCATGTCGATTTGTTCGAGAGCTTCTTTGTCCAGATCGTACAGCTCGCTTCTGAGGCTGGCTTGGTCAAGCTCGGCACCGTGGCAGTGGATGGCAGCAAAGTGAAGGCGAACGCCAGCAAGCGAAAGGCAATGAGCTACTCGCGAATGAAGTCCGAAGAGAAACGACTGCGTGCCGAGATCCGCAGGATCACCGAGATGGCTAAGGGAATCGACAAGGAAGAGGACGATCTCTTCGGTCCTGACTTTCGGGGTGACGAGCTCCCTGATGAACTTTCAAACCGGGAAAGCCGCCTGAAGGCTATCCAGGAGGCAAAGAAGCGATTGGAGAGACGCAAGGCCGAGGAGGACAAGCAAAAGGACGAGAAGAAGGCCAGCAAGGCCAAGGAAGAAGGTCGCGAGCTTCGGATGACTCCCCACCGGAAACATCCCAAGGGCAAGCCACGGCCAAAGGATCAGGAGAACTTCACGGACCCCGATAGTCGGATCATGAAAGCCTCGAATGGATTCGAGCAATGCTACAACGCTCAGATTGCTGTCGACAATACTGAGCAGCTGATCATCGCCAATGGAGTAACAAACAACGCTGCTGATAATGACCAGCTTCTTCCAATGGCCGAGAAAGCGATGGAGAACTCAGGCAAGCCGATAGAGCGCCTGCTTGCGGACGCAGGCTATCGCAGCGAGGAAAACTTCAAGCATCTCGAAAACGCCCAGATTGACGGTTTGGTTTCAGTTGGCAAGGAAGGAAAGAAACGACCGAAGACCAGTCCAGATCTCCAAGCTACTGCGCGAATGAAACGGAAGCTGGGAACCAACCGTGGGCGGGGCTGGTACCGAAAACGCAAACACATCGTTGAGCCGGTCTTTGGCTGGATCAAAAACGTGAGCGGCTTTCGGTCCTTCAGCATGCGAGGCATAGCAAAGGTGAGTGGTGAGCGGGACCTAATCTGTCTTGCAACCAACTTGAGAAGGCTGCACGGAAAGCTGGCGCTATGAAGGCCGAGGGAATTGGGCCATTACAGGCCAAGAAGCACTGATCTGCTCCCAAAAATCGTCAACGTGGCCCCAGGCCCAAAATCCATGCAGAATCCGTCGATCTGGATTTTCACAGCCCCACTAATGATTTTATCCAGCGGCCACCGAGGTGACGCTAAGTTGACTTTCCGTGGGGCAGACTCCTAGCGAGCATCAATCAATCCTCGCGGGTAGACGCACATCACCACTGGCGCCACTTCAACGGGGCCCTTGGGGGTCAGCCGCTGTTTGCTGTCGACAATTGCGATACCACGCAAAGGATTCTGCGGGAAGTAGGCATTGAAGGTATCAATGAACTCCTGACACTTCTCATCGCCGTCATAGATCATCGGCAGCAGCGGCTGCCAATAGCCATCAGTGGCATAACCAACACTGCGCGGGTTGATGGGAATGCTACCGCCCTTTTCGCGATAGCCGATGAGCACCGGCTTGTAGATATGCTGGCCTTCATCAAAGCGATTGGAATACATGGAGAAACCAACGAAGGGCCAGCCCCGCGCATGGGGAAAGATCCCGGCCAGGATCTGCAAACCAACCACAAAGATCAGCAGAGTAGACAACAGGGCACGACCGTATGCCTTGCGACTGCCACTAGATCTCCAGGCACCTGATCGCCATGCCGCAAACAGCAGCAAAGCCAAGACCAGGGCAGCCGACCCCAATACCAGAGACAACAGCACAGCTTTGCCTAGAGCCTTGGGGTACGGCACATCCACCACCAAGGTTTCAGCGTTGCTGCGCTGCAATTGTGCATCCATGGCAACGAACTCCAACACCTGACGCCCTGGCTCCAGGCCAGCGATGGCAAAGCCTGGTTCTTCTTGCCAGCGAAACCGGGAACGATCCCGATGCCGATAGCCGTACAGAATTTTTTCGCTACTGGACGACTGCAGCTTGACCCGCAAGGCACCAGCCACGCTTGCCTTGCCAGACTCAGCTATTTGCAACACGGGTGGCACCAGCTCCTGCACCGGATAATCCTGCCAGTCATTGCCTCGGCGCAGGCGCCAGGTGCCGGAGACAGACTCGCCGCTGGCATCGATTTCCCTATAGGGCCCATCCCGCAACAGGGTGAAGCCCACCAGATGCACCGGATCCACAGAGCCAAAGGCCTGGTCCGTGCCCAGGTAGAGACTGTCTGCCACAATATGCAAACAGAGCGGCTTCCCCGGCGGCGCATCGCCCTGCAGGGGCAGGGGCGTGGTGTGAACTACCTCATCACTCAGGGAATACAAACCGCGGTCGGCGGCTACATAGATGGTGCCCCAGGGACTGCGAGCCACCGCATGAATGCTGCCGCTGCCTTCCGGATCGGTGCAAGCAATCACTTGCGACTGCCCTGCCTTGATCCGAGTCAGGGTGCTACCAGCAAACTCATAATGCAGCGTCTGCCCGACAAGGGGGCAAAGGGCGAATAGCAGAGCAAAGACTACGGCAAGGGTTCGAGGCACAGCGCAAACTATAGCTGCTGGACAGGGCAGGGCACTCTACTCGGTGCAGAATTTACAGCTTGCCTGCTACCGCCCTCGCTCTGCTTGTCAAATGGCTTTACTAATCTTCGAAGACATCGAAGGTATCCGGGTCGATGGCAAAACCATTGTCCACGCCATCCAACTGACCAAAGACAAGGAGAAAATCAGAGTCCTGGTCCGGGAACAGTTGACCGTTGAAGGTGCTTTGGTCAACAGTGACACTGAATTGGAAATTCGGGGATGCACTGTCCAGATTGCCGGGATCCCAACTGATCACAAAGTTGGGAGCAGACATGCCGCAGTTGGCAAGGTCGGCCAGGAAAAATCCCCCTCGGAGAGAAAGGAAGGGTGGATTGATAGCAACATAGCTGAATGAAACAAAGGGCGAAGAACCGTTGATGTCCCCGCGAAAGATCAAACTGAAATCAATCTGTTCGCCAACCTGCATGCCATCGCTGATATCAAAACTGCTCGCAAGAAGGACCATATCAACAGTGACATCCGTGGCACCATCCAGATCCAGGTCGAGCTTGATGGTGTATTCCGTTGCCGAGACCTGCGTGACCCCTACGGGGATTGCCGCTCCGTTGAAAAAGTCGAAGAGGCCCTGCATTTGCTCAACAAAACGTGCCAGCGCATTGAAGTGCAGCGCAGTACAAAGTGCCGTTGGCTGCAGCAAAGGATTGTTCAAAGGCGGAAAGCTGTTGCCACCACCTCCTCCACCGCCGCCGCCACCACAGCCGCTGAGCACTGCTAGAAGCACACCGAGAACCAAGCCCTTCGCTTGACGCTGAAACTGTCCTACCTTCATTTCGCTGATAATGGGAGACAGCGCAATATTCGTCAATCGTCAGAGAGGGCGATCGAAAGGCTATCCAGACGCCTTGCACAGCACCGCATCCCTTGCCATTGGCATTATCGTGTTTCTGCTTTGCCCCAAGCGGGTACATCTCCTTGAAAACACATAAGGAATAATTCCAAAGACTCCCTGCACTAACATCGCCACTATCCATGACCCTTCGCCCAAACCAAGTCAGCCACAAGAAAGGAATCATCAGGCTCTGCTATACCTGGGCCTTACGCGGCACTCTTGCCCTGTACTGCGGCTGGCTATTAGGGCGCATCTGGGGCGAAAGCTCATGGTTGCTGGACATGTGCTTCTACATTCCCAGCCCAGCCCTTGTGCTGCTGACCTTGCTGCTGGCCGTCATAGAACTTCGCCGCCGGCATCGACGCATGTCTTTGGCCATGGCCCTACTTTGCTTGTTACCCTTACTCAGTGTGGCCTTGTTGGAAAACAGCTTCGCCAACAAGCCAACTTTCGCCCAAGGCGAAAGCCTTCGCCTGGTGCACTGGAACGTCTGCCGAGGTCACCTGGGTTGGCCCGCTGCCCGAACCCATCTTGCGGGACTGGATACCCAGTGCTGTGTCATTTCTGAACTTCCCAAGGGCACACAGACCGAAGACCTGCCTCCTCACCTACAGGCAGAAGTGTTTGGCAACCTGGCCATCATGGTGCAAGAAGGGCAACTTCAGCGCTTGCCCATGGGGAAGGATGACAACCTGCGCCTGCATGCTTTTGTTTGGCAGATCAGAGGTAAGCAAATCAAGATCTTCGTCATGGACATCCCGCCCAACCCATTGCAACGCCGGCGACCGCAGCTGCTAAAGCTGCGGGAACACATGTTGCAACACCAACCAGACCTGGTGCTGGGAGACCTGAACACGCCGCGCCAATCCCGCTACCTGCGAAACCTGCCGAAAGGCTACCAGCATGCCTATGCGAGCGCCGGCAGCGGCTGGTCCTATACCTGGCCAGTTCCCCTGCCCATGCTGGCCATCGACCAATGCCTGCACGGCCCCAGCATCCTGCCACTGCAGTACAGTTTACACTCCACTCTGCTGAGCGATCACCGCCTGCAGCTGTTTGAGTTCAGCTTGTTGGCTGATGACTAGAGAAAAGTCAGACCGTGCAAGTCGCCCTGTCTGAGATCATGCCAAGCTTCAACAACACCCGCTCCATCTGCTGCCAACGCTGCTCCAGGGTGCCGGTGTAACCAATGGAGATGCGCACCAAACCCTGGGAGATTCCCGCTTCACGTTGTTCGTCCTCGGACAGCTCGCTGGAAGTGGAGCTGGCGGAGCAGGACATCAGGGTTTCGAAATAACCCAGACTCACCGCCATGAAGCCGAAAGCTTCATCGTTCTGCAGCCGGCTCATGAACTCGTTGGCCCGCTCTTCTGTACCAAAGTCGATGCTGAAGATCCCACCGGCGCCGTATGTGGGATTGGCCAGGCTCTTTAGCACTTGGTGCTGCGGATGGCCAGGCAAGCCCGGATAGGTCACCGCCAGACCCGCTGCATCCAAGCGCTCAGCAAAGACCTGTGCCCGGCGCGCATGTTCCTGCATGCGGATGCCCAGATGCGGCAGGCGCAGACCGATATGGAACGCCTGGTGCGGATCCATGGTGGGCCCCAGCACCATCAAGCCGCCATCCATCACATCCATCAATTCCAGCAGGAAGGCTTCACTGGAACAGATGGCGCCGGCAATGATGTCCGATGCCCCGGAGATGAACTTGGTGAGACTGTGCACCACCACATCGGCGCCCAACCTGGCCGGCGACAGAACCAGAGGGCTGAAGGTATTGTCCACCACCAGCTTCGCTCCATGGCGGTGGGCGATCTGGGCCAACTTGGGGATGTTGGCAACCGCCAGGGTGGGGTTGGAAATGCTTTCCACGAAGAGGAGGCGAGTCTCGCTGGTGCAGGCGGCCTCCACCGCATCCAGATCCATGATGTCCACGTACTGGCTCTGCAAGCCCATCTTGCTGGACAAGAAATGCTTGAAGAAGGCATGGGTGCCGCCGTACAGGGTATTGCTCACAACAGCATGATCGCCCTGCTTGCAAATCTGCATCACTGTGGCAGCAATGGCACTCATGCCGCTGGAAGTGCAATAAGCCGCCTCCGTTCCCTCCATGGCAGCCAACTGCCTGCCCAAGGCAAAGACCGTGGGATTGAAGTGACGACCGTAGAGATAGCAGCCCTCCCGCGGACCACGTTGGCCATGGAACAGGGCTGGCATCACTTCCGGCGCCATCACCGTGAAGGTGGTACTGCCTTCTATGCTCATGTTCACGCCCCCAAACTCGCCAAATTCGTGGCGGCTCTTGGCCATGGCGGAAATGGGCTCGAAGGGCTCGGATTCAGGTCTGCTGGTCATTTGGGCACTTCCTAATTGTTCGGATATATGGAATGATCCTATTATATTGTTCGGCCAATAGATTTGCGGCCGAATCTTATTAGGTTTTAGCCCATGAAACCCTCCATGGACCGAATCGACTCCCGCATCATCGCCGAGCTACAGAAGAATGCTCGGCTGTCCAACAAGGAGCTGGCGGCGATGATCAATCTGGCTGCCTCCAGCTGCCTGCAGCGAGTGCGACGCCTGCAACAAGAGGGCATCTTGCAAGGCTTCCATGCCAGCGTGAACCCAGAAGCCCTGGGCATTGGCCTGCAGGCCATGGTTTCGGTGCGGCTCAAGCACCATTCCCGGGACCTGGCCGGGATCTTCTGGCAACACCTGGAGTCCCTGGTGGAAGTGGTGGCAGCCTACCACATAGCCGGCGTGGACGACTTCATGCTGCAGGTAGCGGTGCGGGATGTGGAACACCTGCGCAACTTCATCTTGGATTGCATCACCGCTCGAGAAGAAGTGACCCATGTGGAAACGGCGCTGATCTTCCAGCACCAGCGCGGCTGGGCTTTGCCGGAATACGGTTAGCGGTATTTGCCAAGACGGCCACCACCCTCCCCTGCCTATCCACATTGGCCAGGCCGTGCCTTAGAATGGGCACATGCGCCCGAATCCTGACACACCCGGCGACATGCCCAAAAATGGTAGCTACATCCTCATTGTCGAGGACGACCCAAAGACCAGCGATATCCTGCGCCTCTACCTGGAAGAATCCGGCTTCACTACTCGCTGCATCAGCCATGGCAACACTGCCCTGCGCGTGGCGACAGAACACCCCCCCGACCTGGTGGTGCTGGATCTCATGTTACCTGGCATGGATGGTTGGTCCGTATGCCGCCACCTACGGGAAGAGAGCGATGTCCCCATCCTGATTCTATCTGCCCGACAAGAAGAAGAAGACCGCTTGCTGGGACTCGGACTTGGAGGCGATGACTATGTGGTCAAACCCTTCAGTCCGCGGGAGATCGTCTTGCGGGTGCAAGCCATCCTCAGGCGCTTCCAGCACAGTAAAACTGCCAAGCCCGAAACCAGCCTTGGCCAGGGCGCCATCCGGGTGAATCTGGCAAAACACCAGGTCACTGCTCATGGTCGGGAAGTGGAACTGACTCCATCGGAGTACAAAATCCTGCTGGCCTTTTTGCGAGCACCGGGCAAGACCTTTGAAAGAGGTGAATTGCTGGACCATCTCTATCCGGTGGGCAATTACGTGGTGCCTAAAGTGATCGACGTGCACATTGGCAAGCTGCGCCAGAAGATCGAACCCAAGCCATCTCAACCCTGCCACCTGCTCACCGTCCGCGGCTTTGGCTATCGCTTTGTGAATGGAGCGGAGTAAGAAATCAAGGTGAACCATATGCGCATCCCCTTGATCTGGAAGCTACTGGCTCTGCAACTTGTGATCCTGTTGGCGGTCATTGCTACCATCTGGGTTTCCATATCTTCCCTGGCTTCGGACTACTTCATGACCCTCATGGAAAAGTTCAATCTAGACGCTCCAGAGGTGAATTCCATGTTTCTGGACGCCAACAAGCGAGCCCTGGTGCAGGTGGGGATTGCTGCAATGCTGGTGTCTGGGGTGCTGTGTTTCTGGCTGACCAGACGTCTGCTGGCGCCACTGCGACAGATGGCCAAGGGAACCGAGCGAATAGCGGCGGGCGACTACGAAGGACAGATCCCCATCAGCAGTCGTGACGAGCTGGCGGATCTGGCAGCCTCGTTCAATCGCATGGCGCAAAGCCTGGCCAGGATGGAGCAACTCCGCAATCGCATGGTGATAGACGTCGCCCATGAATTGCGTACACCGCTGACCAACCTCCGTGGTTACATTGAAGCCCTACAAGATGGCTTGGTGGAGCCAAGCCGCAAAGTGATGGACACCTTGCATGAAGAATTGCTCCGCCTGGTACGCCTGACAGAGGATCTACTGGAGACGGCTCGCTGTGGTGTCCGTGCCGAGAGACCCCGCCGCCAGATCGAGGTGGTTCCGCATCTGGTCAACACCCTGGATTTATTCCGCCCCCGCTTGCGTCGACGCAACATCACGGTGCATACCGCATTGAATGGCAATGGCACCAAGGTGTTGGCGGATTCCGATCAGCTGCAACAGGTCTTTGGCAATCTGTTGCAGAACTGTTTGCAATATGCGCCGGAAAACTCCTGGGTAAAGGTCTCTGCAACCCAACAACAAGGAAACATGCATCTGGTGTTCAGCAATCCTGCAGAAGACATATCGGATCAGGATCTGTCGCTGCTATTTGAACCCTACTATCGTGCGGACAAATCCAGATCTCGGGACACTGGCGGCGCAGGAATTGGCCTGACCATTGTGCAATCCATCATCGAGAGCCATGGCGGCAAGGTTGGCGCCGAATCCAAGTCGGGGGAGACAAGTGTCTGGATAGACCTGCCCGCCAGCAGCACCTAGACGACTTTACCCAATCCTTACCTAAACCTTACCGGCTCCTTGCCAGCGCCCCCTAACAAGGTGCGCGTTCAAATCATTTTTTAGCAAGGAGTTTCCCCATGTTGATGAAGTCATCTCTCGCCCTGGCTCTGGGCGTCGCCGCCATTCCCGGATATTTCACCCTGTTGGCCAATCCCTCTTCGCATGCGAACCCGGTCGCGTTGCCAGCTGAGCTTGCTGCAGATACCCAAGCCCAATTTGGGCAAGGCAACCACAGAGGCGCCCGTTACGAAGTTTCCATCACCAACCTGACTCGCGGGCAAATCTTTTCCCCACCGGTGGTGGCCATCCACAACGGTCGCCTGGATCCCCTCTTTACCTTGGGCGAAAAGGCATCCATGGTGCTTGCCGGGGTAGCTGAAGACGCCATCAACAAGCCCTTGGTGGACAAACTCAGCAACAGCCACAACGTCCTGGATGTGAAGGAGATCTTCGGCATCAACGGGCCGATCCTGCCTGGCGAAACCGCCACGGTGACCCTGGCGGGCAACCCGCATTGGTTCAACAAGATCTCCCTGGTCAGCATGTTGGTGATCACCAACGATGCCTTCTGCGGACTGAATGGCGCCCGGTTGCCCCATAGCGGCGCCCGGCAGTACCAGTCCCCGGCCTATGACGCCGGTAGTGAAACCAACAATGAAAGCTGCGATTACATCCCCGGCCCACCTTGCAACAACCCGATGAAGCGGGACACCAGTATGGCCGAGGGTTACGTGCACATTCATGCCGGCATCCACGGCATCGGCGACCTCAGCCCTTCGATGTATGACTGGCGCAACAATGTGGCGCAGATCAAGGTGCGGCGAATCTGGTAGGTTCCAGGCGCATATTCCTGACGCAGTGGAAGGCCGCCGGCTGCAATCAGTCGGTGGCCTTGTCTTTGCGGCGACGACGCACAAGGGCAAGACCCAGCAGGCAGGCACTCGCTCCCAGGGCGATCAGCCACCAATTGATCCCAGGGCTTATGGCGCCCCAAACCATGAGGCCACAACCCAGAAGCTCAAGGACTTCCACCAACAGCCAACGGCTGGAGCGGAAGAGAAGGCCGCCTGCCGATGGGGTGCTTTGCGATTCAGTGGACATGCCCTGCCTATCGGCGCAGCCGATGCCGATTCTGGAGAGCCAGACCCACCAATCCCCTGCCTACTGGGTAGACCGATAAACGATCCCGTCCGCCTGGTAGCGGATGCTTTGCAGACACCATCCCAGGTCATAATCGTCCTGCAGCTCATAAAGCGTGTCGACACATCTGCATATGATCTGCCATGGGTCAGGTTCTCCCGCCAACTCATCTTCCTCATCCTGCCATTCCAATTCCTCAAAGCTCTCATTGAGGGTCTCGAAAGTTGCAGCTATAGAGCCAAGCAAGCCACCGATATCCTGGAATCCCACGCCGTAATAGCCCTTGGGCTCCAAGGCCAGGCGCTCGGCCAATTTCGGTGGTAGAGGACGCGGCAAGCCACCCTTTTTAATGTGCTCCTCTTCATCCAAGACAGCTCGAAGGGCCAAAGCGCCACCCTCACCCAAGCCAATGAGAAACAGCTGGTCGGTGATGGCATAACTCACTTCCGCCAGACCCGCCAAAGGAAGTCGGTACACCTTGACTTCACCATGCATGTCCGACTTCCTCAGCACATGCCAACCCAATTTCCGCACCAATTTATCAAAGGACCGGGCGAAGGTCTCTGCATCCCGCAAGTTTGCCACCATGCATGAATCATCATGGCGAAACATGAACTTCTCCTTTGGCGAACTAGGCAGGAACCCATCTTCCTCATCTTCCCAATCTTCTTCCTCGTCATCCTCAAAGGTCACTTTATCAACCCGCATCCAGTGAGGCCCCAGCGGGTCCAACAAATCCTCCTGTAGGCGCAGGTCAAACTTTTGCAGGAAGAACTGATCCAAGCCCTCAATTGTCTGAGGAAGATCCTCAGACAAGGGCGCCAGCGCATCCCTGATCTTGGACAAGATCATCGCCTGGTCCGCATAGAACGGCATCACTGCATCCACCCCCATGGGCAACATCACAGTAAAGGGAGAGCGCACACTTGCGTCAGGCATCAATGCGGCGAACAAGCCCTGGTTGCCATCCTTGGTGACGAGCCTCGTCTCCTCACGAATGTAGGGCGGCATAGGATCAAGGCTCCACTCGAAGCTGCGCAGACTGTTGACGCCCAAATCGTCCAACAACTTGCCAATAGGATTTTCCTCCAACCCCAACTCTGCCAAGGCAGTTGGCAGGAAATTGCTCGCGAGGGAATCAACCTGGAGACGAAAGGCAAAACTATCGTCTGGGACATCTGCAGCATGATCGGCAGCCTTGCCAGAGAGATGATCAGTAAGGGCAGCTGGCAAATCAGTGGAGATGCACCATAGCAATTGCCCCGCATGCATGATTGGTAGAGAACAATCAACATGATCTTCTTCGTCTAGCCGCACAAAGCTGATGGCCTGACCCTCACACTGCAACTCTTGTACTTCTTCTCCCCAGGACGACTCTAATACCCACTGCAGCAGGTCACACCAGCGCTGCAGCTTCTCCTCCTGCTCTTCGGAAATGACCAACTTGGCTACCAGGTTTGGGCTTTCCCCTAGAGCAAGACCTCCATCCGGTGGCCACACTGCAACAGAGATGACCAGGCGACCTTTGAAAGCCAGAAACTCTTCCGAGAGAGCATCTACATCCGTGTCCTCGGGCAAGACTTCTTCAAGAAAGGGGCGAGCCTCAGCCCACAACTCCTGTGCTTTCGCTGACTGAATCATCTTGCCAAGGTTGGTCTGGGCAAACTTGCTCTTTAGACGGGCGGGCCCATCCAGGCAAAGGAGAATATCGGGCTCCTGAGCTTTGAGCAGAGAGCCGGCGCAGCAAACCAACAAGAGAAAGAAAGTCACACAACGATTCATAGTCAATCCTAAGGTTCTTTGTCTCGCCTGGGCTCTAAGCAACAAAACCGCCCAGGCACAGGTCCTCACCGCAGCCCTGCCAATGCAACTCACTCAGTTGCATGGCCTGGGCCATCTCCGAAAAGCCAGTCCCCGCCACCGGCGAACTGGCAGCCTGGCCGCCGAAAATCTTCGGCGCCAGGTAGCAGGACACCTGGTCCACACAGCCGGCGTCAAACAGTTGCCACATCAGGGCACCACCGCCCTCCACCAGCAAGCGCCTGATTCCTTGCTGCCGCAAATCTCGCATGGCCTGCTCCAAGTGCAGACTTCTTTCGCCGCCAGCCCCCTGCGGCACCGACAGAATCACCACCCCAAGATCCTGCAAAGCCTGCAGGTTATCCGCCTCCGCTTTGGGTCCCACCAGCAAGCAGGTTGGCACTTCCCTGGCGGTCTGCACCAACTTGCTCTGCAAGGGAATTTGCGCCAAGGGATCCACCACCACACGCTTGGGATGCTGACCGGAAACATGGCGCACCGTCAGCATGGGATCGTCCTGCAGCACGGTACGGAAGCCCACCATCACCGCGTCCACCCGAGAACGCAATAGATGCACCTGGCGCCGGGATTCTTCACCGGAAATCCAGCGGCTGTCACCACTGGGGCTGGCGGTCTTGCCATCCAGGGTCATGGCCCACTTGGCCAACAGCCAGGGCCGATCCAAGCCCAACCAACGGGCAAAGGGCTTGTTGATCTCTTCGCATTTCCTGGCCAGCACCCCGGACTGCACTTGCAGGCCAGCGGCTTGCAAATCCTGCAGGCCTTGGCCCTGATGCCGGGGGTCCGGATCCTGCGCCCCCACAATGACGGTCTTGATCCCCGCCGCCAAGATGGCCTGGGTGCAAGGAGGTGTCTTCTTGCCAAGCTGGCCTGGCAGGCTGCTGCAAGGTTCCAAGGTCACCACCAGGGTGTCCGGCTTCGCTCCTTTGCTTTCAGCGTCGGTCAAGGCTGCCACCTCTGCATGGGGGCCGCCGAAGTATGCGTGGCATCCCTGGCCGACAACCTGGCCCGCTTGCAGAACCAGGGCTCCCACCCGCGGGTTAGGCTCTACCTGTCCCCGGCCTTGCAGTGCCAGCTCCAGGGCCTTGGCCATCAGCTCGTCAGGCTGAGCTGGACTCACTGGTTCACAGTTCTCACAATAGGTGGCTCGGCGAAGGCATGCTCCGGCAGCAGGTCGCCAATGAGCGAATGAGCGTAGGCCTCGGTGATGCGCACCGGCTGGTAGTTGCCCACCAGGGAAGCATCACTAGCAGCAAAGTGCACGATGCGATGGTGCGCAGTGCGACCGGTCATGCGGCTGGCATCCTTGGGACTGACCCCTTCCACCAGAACTTCCTGCATGCTGCCCACCAGAGCTTCATTGCGCGTCTGCGTGTGGCGTTCCTGCACCGCCAACAGGATCTGATTGCGCTCTGCCTTCACTGCTTCGGGTACATCGTCTTCGAAGTTCATGGCCGCATAGGTGCCCGGCCGGGGCGAATACTTGAAGATGTAGGACTGGGCGAACTGCACCTGCTCCATGAGCTCCACGGACTCTTGCAAGTCCGCATCGGTCTCACCGGGATAGCCAACGATGAAATCCGAATGCAACTCCATCTCCGGCGCTGCCTGCATGAGCATCTCCCAGCGCGCCAGGTAACGCTCCTTGGTGTAGCCCCGGCGCATGGCCTTGAGCATTTTGTTACTGCCGGACTGTGCCGGAAGATGCAGGTAGCGCCCCACCTTGGGCAGTTCCGCCAGGGTCTGCACCAGTTCCTTGGACAGGAAGTTGGGATGCGAGGTAATGAAGGCCAGGCGCCGCAGGGCGGGGATCTCATGCAGAGTGCGCAGCAGGGAGGACAGGGTCACGCCCTGTCCCAGGTCCCGGCCATAGGCATTCACCGTCTGTCCCAGCAAGGTGATCTCCGTCACCCCATCATCCACCAGACGCTGGGTCTCTTCGAAGATCTGCTGCACCGGTCGACTGATTTCCACGCCGCGGGTGGTGGGCACAATGCAGTAGGTGCAGGGCATGTTGCAGCCACGCATGATGCTCACATAGGCCTGGGACTGATGCGGTCGCACCCGCACATCCCGGGTGATGCTGTCACCACTGACTCCCGTATTCACCGCCACCATGCCTGCTCCCTTAGGGCTCGATCCCCTAAGGCCCGCGCCCTTGAGCTGCGGCCGCTGGGTGGCAAACACCTTGTCCAACTGCTGGTCGATGTCGCCAAAGGCTGAAGGCCCCACCACCAGATCCACATGCGGCATGCGCGCCTGCATGTACTGCTGGTGTTCCTGGGCCATGCAGCCCAGGACCCCAACCACCAGACCAGGATCCTGGCGCTTGCGAATACGCAGGCGACCCAGGCGACTCCAGACCCGATCTTCAGCATGCTGCCGCACACTGCAGGTGTTCAGCAACACCACGTCGGCCTCGGCTTCGTCTTTGGCCTCTTGATACCCAGCAGCGCCCAGCTTGCTGGCCACCAGTTCCGAGTCCAACTTGTTCATCTGACAGCCGTAGCTATGCAGGTAGTAGCGCTTGCCTTGTTCCATCATCATCTTGGCTCTAAAGCTCAGTACTCCAGCTTTTGCAGCATGGGGTGCTCGGACTCGGGCCCCACAGGATAGATGAATGAATCATCCGCATCGGCGGGATAGCCATACTCCGCCAACTCCACATCCCAAAGCAGGCGGCGGGTGGTGCCATCCCCCATGAGCACAATGATGGTGCCATCTTCGTAGGCCCGGATAAACTCATTGTCATTGGCCATGAGAGGCTCCTTACCTGAATACAAATCACCGCGCATATACCGACCTGCGCGCCCCGCATAGTCCGTATCCTCACTGTTGAGGGAGTCGAAATCTTTCCAGATCTCTTCGGCGGGCAATGCCTTCAACTCGGCAATATATTCAGAGGGCTGCTGGTCCGGTGAAAAGTAGCGATCCCTGTTTTGCGGCGTGTGCTCCACCACCTTGCGTACCCAGGGGGCCAACACAAACTTGTGCCCCCCCTTGGTAGGGAAACTCTTGTAAGCACCCTTGTAGCGAAGCAGGTTTTGATGATGCCAACGCAGGTTGGCTTCGTCCGCCGTCTTCCTCGCACTATCAAGGCTGCCAGTGATGTTGGGAAATAGAGCGACCACCAACAGCCCGATGATGAGGATCACCACCAGGAGCTCGATGAGGGTAAAGCCGGAACGAGAGTCGTGCATAGCTGGCGAAGTCTAGCCACCAACCGCCCCCTTGTAAGCCCCTTAACGCAGAGAAGGCGCCTCCCTGGGACGCCTCCTTTACCTTCCTAGCCCTGTGACTAGTAGTCCTGCGGGGTCTCCTGCTGCTCTTCGGAGTCCTGGACTTCTTCGCTCTCCTCTTGGCTTTCGACCTGCTCCTCAGCATGTTCTGGCTCGAAATCCACTTCGGAGTCCACCTCGGAATCGGCGTCCTGATGGCTATCCATGTCGGAGTCCATATCGCTGTCCATGTCGGAGTCCATATCGCTGTCCATGTCGGAGTCCATATCCGTATCCATTGGCGGAGTCACCGGCATGGGCATGGGCTGTGGCTGGCCCTGATCGGGACTGCCATTGCTTTCGCCCATGGGCGCGGCAGGCACCGCCTCCTCCTCAAGCAGACCGTTTTGCTTGGCATAGTTGTTGGCAAACCAGGGGTCACCAGACTGCTCGCCCCACCAGGTCCACCAGGCCAGGGTAGCGCGCTGCCGTTCCTCGTGGGACTCGGCCAGATGGTCATAGCCAAAATCCCGACCAGTGGCATCGGTGAGGGCCATGTTGCAGTTATAGCGCACCGCCACCTGGTTGGAGTCCAGACCCTCGATGAGCATGGGCACGTGCTGCATGTCACCCATCATCACCAGACTGCGACTGGCTTCCAGACGCACAGCCTCTTCCGAATCCTTGGTCAGTGGCTGCAGGTAAGGAATCACCCGGCGGTCACGGATGCGACCCAGGACCCAGGCGCAGCTGGAGCGCACCTTGGCCTCATCGCTTTTCAGACCGTCCAGTAGGTCGCTGATGGTTTCCTCACCCCTTTCCGACAACCAGAGCATGTTGTTCAACAACTCTTGCCCATGCTGGTAGGGGATCTGGGAAATGCGGCTTTCGATCTCTCTGTTGACCAGCTGGTTGGGCTGTTCAAAATTGACTTGCCGATTGTTGGTGCTGCTGCAAGCAGCCAAGAAGGTCAAAGAGAGCAGAGTGAATAGCCTCATGACGATGCGTTCTCCGAGCGTTTTAAGGGATTTGCTGACTAGTGTGTCAGCGGGAATGCCCTTGCTATCGGCGACTATGGCAAGCAGCTTGAGAGACAGGGCGAAATTGCTGCACCTGTTGCCGGACCTGGAAGCTGTTTTCGGCAGAGCGAAATGCTCATTTCCAGTCATGGGAGCCGAATCCGGGCCCAGGCATGAGCCGCCAACCCGCTATTTTCCGGGCTTTCCCGCCCCGGAGATAGAGATCGCTGCTTGTTCCCGGACCCCCTAAGGGTCAAAATACGTGCTTTGCCTGGCCGGGCGGTTGGGCGTTGCCACAAAAGACAAACGTTTGAGGAGGATAAGATGAACAAAGCAGAACTGATTGAGTCGGTGCAGAAGAACCTGGGTGAAGATTGCTCCAAGGCCCACGCTGAGCGCGCCGTAAACTCGGTGCTGGAATCCATTGGCTCAGGCCTGGAGAAGGACTGCAACGTGCAACTGGTGGGCTTCGGCACCTTCCAGGTGCGGGAGCGCAAAGCGCGCATGGGCTTGAACCCGCAAACCAAGGAACCCATCCAGATCAAAGCCAGCAAGACCGTGGGCTTCCGCCCCGGCACCAAGCTGAAGAGCAACATCTAGAACGAACAAGTCGGCTGGCAAGTCGGCCGGCATCTCTGCCAGCCACTGCGATAGCTCAGGACAGCGCCAGTCCCCACGGGGGAGCTGGCGTTGTTGCTTTAATCCGTTGTTGCTTTAACGGACTGCTAATTTAGACCAGCTTTCCAACGACGGCTGTCCACCGCCAGCCACTGGCCCTTGATCTGGCGGAACCACACCACCACATCGTGTTTGGAATAGTGCCAACGACTTTCTTTGAGCTGCAGCTTGCTGCCATCGGCTTGGGCATCTGCGTGAGCTTGCATCACCTCAGTCCGGAACCTGGCCAGCGCCGCATCCCCTGGCAAACCACCGTCGGGAGAAACCTGCATGAGTCGCGATGCCCGCCCCAGTTCATCCCTCACCTGCTCGAGACTCAAGCCATGCAAATGGGGGAGCTGCTCAACATCAGCGTGGCTCCATTGCCGCAGATCCTCCCGGTATGCATAGGCCAGCAAACCCACGGAGCCGCAAAGCAGCAGTACCATCATGATTCCTACGCGCCGTTGCGCCATCCACTCTCCTTGTCCTACCAGGGCCCTTGCCGCAAAACTAAACCTCAGCCATTGACCCTATTCCCAGCCAATGGCGTGGGAACGATGGTAACCAGAACAGAAGCAAACCGCAGCTTAAAGGGAAGGAAGGCGATCCAGCCCATGCCACCGACCATACATAGCCGGATTGCCAACCGGATTGTCAAAGGCTTCAACCCCTTCCCTGGCAGCGGACGATCTAGAACTGAGCTGGATCACAAAGCTGCACTATCTTGCAAGGAAGGGGGGAGCCATGTTCATCGTCTGGGGTCAAAAGAGGAAGGAGAAGCGGCTGGGGTATGCCACTGACTTTTGCACCATGTGCCGGGATCTACAGGCCTTTCGCATCCTCCGCATCGGCAGCGCTTCCCATGTCTACTTCATGTCCATGGGTGGCGGCGCCCTGCTGGGACACCTGGCCATCTGCCAGAGTTGTGGCTTGAAGGTGGAGGTAGACCCCACCCGTTACCAGTCGCTGGCCAAACGACTACCACCGGATCGGCAACAACTGGAACAAGATACCTACCCAGAGGCCCGGCAGTTCTATGCAGAGCGCATTGCTTTGGAACAGGAGCTGGCAGCCGGCCGCGCCAATCTCAGCACAGCCCAACGCAAGGAACTCATCCGCGAGCCCTTCACCCAAATGGCTCCCATGGTGGAGGAACGCTACGCCGGTTCTTCGCATTTTGACTGGCGGGCCGGGTTGACCTTGTTCATCAGCATCCTGCTACCCAGCATCCTGGGTGTCATCAGCGCCAATTCCCAAGACTCCAGCTTGAAGAGCAGTTTGGGCTACACCGCCTTGGTGATCTTCTGCCTGGGCTTGCTGGTTACTTTGGTGTTGCTGTTCACCGAAGCCCGCCGCTTTGTGCGGCGCAAGATCCTGCCGATCCTGGCCGGATCCCTGCATGCCTTGCAACCAAGTCGAGAAGAGCTGGAAGAATGCATCGGTCAACTGCGCAGCCTGGGTTTCAAGCTGGCGAAGAAGTTGCAGGTGGACGATGTGCTCATGGCACTGGAAGCGCCCACGCAGCGGCTTGGCGAAAACTAGAACCTGAACAGGCTTACTTGCTGGGCCCGTTCTCAAGTTCCGGGCTATGCAACTTCACCGGTCGCCCGGCCTTGCGCAGCTTCATGTTGAACATCTCCACCATCACCGAAAAGGCCATGGCGAAGTAGATGTAACCCTTGGGGATCTGCAGGTGCATGCTCTCGCCCACTAGTGCCATGCCCACCAACAGCAGGAAGCTGAGAGCCAACACCTTCACCGTGGGGTGACGCTCGACGAAGTCACAGATGGTGTTGACAAAAACTACCATCACCACCACCGAGATCAGCACCGCCAGGACCATGACCTGCAGATGCTTGGCCATGCCCACTGCAGTGATCACAGAGTCCAGGGAGAACACCATGTCCATGATGGCGACCTGCATGAGCACGGAGGCTACAGATACAACCTTGCCGCTGCCTTGCTTCGCATCATCCTCGCCTTCCATGGCATGATGAATTTCGGTGGTGCTCTTGCCCAGCAGGAACAAGCCAACAGAATCAGCTCCCGGCCGGCGAAGTCCTTGCCAAAGACACTGAACCAGGGCTCGGTCAAACCCATGATCCAACTCAACATGCTCAGCAACACCAGGCGCATGATGAGTGCCAGACCCAAGCCCACCTTGCGGGCGCGGGGCCGCTCCGCCTTCGGCAAGCGACCGGTGAGGACGGAAATGAAGACGATGTTGTCGATGCCCAGAACGATTTCCAGGATCGTCAAGGTGCCTAAAGCAATCCAGGCCTGCGGCTCACTGAGCCATTCCATGTTCAACCATTCCATGCTGCGCCATATTCATTGAGAGCATGTCAAGGGCCTAGAAGAATCCGGCCCGGCACACGGGTGGCTGACATATTTGCTAAGATGGAACAGAGAAGGAGGCAGGCAAAACCCATGAGCAATCGCTGGATCACCATCTACACCGCACCGATCTATCAACTGGCTGGCATCCAAGGCCAGCTGGAGGAGGCCGGCATTCAGACTTTCGTACCGGACTCCAACCTCAAACTGATTGACCCCTTCATCCTCGGCGGTGGCAACGCACTGGATGCGGAGCTAATGGTGCCAGAGATCGCTCAAGAACCCGCGGAGTTGATCATCGCTTCCTACCTCGATGACATTGGAAAGGAGAATTCCTACAACGAGGATCCAGAGAGCGTCTGGGAAAGTGTCGAAATGCGGGATCTGGATCGCATGGGGAGGCGAACCCGCTGGGCAACTGTCATGGGCTTCCTTCCCATATCGATTTATTGGGGGTGTCGCTATTTGTCCCGCACCCGGCTCTTGACTGAAAAACCCGCCCGCCACAACTGGACATGGTTTGCCCTGGTTTGGTCCATCGGGGGCAGCTTGGGGTTAAGCGTTCTCCAATGGCATCTTTGGTAGTAAATTCAGCTATCAGCACTGCTTACACGCCCATTTCCTTGATCCTTCCCCACCGCCATGCTCTACCCCCCGCACACTCTTTGTTAGGAGGGATTAATCGTATGCGACAATTAGGTTTCTTGATGTTGTTCTTGGGGATCGGCTCCATCGTTCTGCACTTTATGGAACGTGAGTTCACATGGCTGATGTGGATTGACAACTGGGGCGACAATGCGGCCTGGGGCATCCGCGGTGGCCTTGTTCTCTTGGGCGCCGTCATGGCTTTCGCCGGCAAGTCCTCGGACAAGTCGGACAGGTAAGTCCAGCAACTAGTCCAACCAGCCGCCGCCCAACACCAGGTCGCCTTGATAGAACACTGCGGCCTGGCCTGGCGTGACTGCTTGTACGTTTTCGGCGAACGCAACCTGCACCACCTTGGGATCACCATCCACCAGGGTTAATTGTGCTGGCACGGCTGCGGAGCGGGCACGGATCTTCACTTCCGCCTGCATGCCCTTAGCACCTGGCTGATCCACCAACCAGTTCACTTCGCGCACCAGAGCTTGACGGCAGTTCAAGCCATCGCGCTGGCACAGCACCACAGTGCCATGACTGGCATCAATTTCCTGTACGTAGTGCGGGACGCCCAGGGCCGGCAGCCCACGGCGCTGACCTACAGTGAAGCCATCCACCCCATCGTGCTCACCCAAAACCTTGCCACTGCTGTCCACAAAGTTGCCGGCTTTGCCGCCGCCGCCACGGGCCCGCACCACATCCTTGTAATCGCCAGAAGTCACAAAGCAGATATCCATGGACTCGGCCTTTTCCGCCGTGGACAAACCATGGCTCCGTGCAACATCCCGCACTTCCGCCTTGGTCATCTCACCCAGGGGAAAGGACACCCGCTTGAGAGCTTCCCGCTCCACCCCAAAGAGATAGTAGGTCTGATCCTTGTCGGCATCGGCGGCCCGCAGCAACTGACCGTCCCGTACCCTGGCGTAGTGCCCGGTGGCCACTTGATCCGCGCCAACGGACTCCGCCAACTTGAACAGATGGCCAAACTTCAGATCCTGGTTGCAGAGCACGCAGGGGTTTGGGGTGCGACCTTGGCGGTATTCTTCGGCGAAGTAATCCATGATGCGGGAGAACTCTTCCGCGTAGTCCATGGCGTAGAAGGGGATGCCCAACTTGTCCGCCACCATGGAAGCGTCGCGGGCGTCCGAGGCGGAGCAGCAGGATTTCTCCTGGGCTGGGCCCTGGGCGGAGACGCCATTGCGCATGAAAACCCCCACCACATCCAGACCGGCTTCCTTCAGCAACACGGCGCAGGCGCTGCTGTCCACTCCACCAGACATGGCTACCAGGACTCGACTCATAGGCTTAGGGAGGCGAGTCTATAAGCCTCTCCCCGGCCCTGAACAAGGCCCGGCACAAAGAGCTTGCGCGGGTGATGGGCAGGAGGGCTAGGAGTCTGCCCCACGGGATGAGGAGGAATCCGGCCTCCGATCGCCCTCGAAATCGGAAAAAAGGTTAAGCCCCTGGCCCATCCTTGTACGTATTGAAGGCATGGCGCGATTCAAAAAGGGTCAAGATCTAAACCAGCAGTACCTCCTACCTCCGTCCATCCGTGACTGGCTGCCACAAGATCATCTTGCGTGGTACATTCACGACGCGGTCGGTTCGTTGGACACGGATGGCCTCCTCGACCGCTACCGCATCTGCGGGAGTGGTGAATTGCCTTACGATCCACGGATGATGTTGAGGGTCTTGATCTACTCGTATTGCACAGGGGTCTTCTCCTCCCGCAAGATCTCCAAGCACCTCGAAGAAAGCGTGCCTTTCCGGGTGTTGGCAGCTAATCAAATGCCGGACCACCGCACAATCTGTCGTTTTCGGGCGGAGCATGTCGATTTGTTCGAGAGCTTCTTTGTCCAGATCGTACAGCTCGCTTCTGAGGCTGGCTTGGTCAAGCTCGGCACCGTGGCAGTGGATGGCAGCAAAGTGAAGGCGAACGCCAGCAAGCGAAAGGCAATGAGCTACTCGCGAATGAAGTCCGAAGAGAAACGACTGCGCGGCGAGATCCGCAGAATCACCGAGATAGCCAAGGGAATCGACAAGGAAGAGGACGATCTTTTCGGTCCTGACTTTCGTGGTGACGAGTTGCCTGAAGAGCTATCAAACCGGGAGGGCCGCCTGAAGGCAATCCAGGAGGCAAAGAAGCGCTTGGAGAGACGTAAGGCCGAAGAGGACAAGCAAAAGGACGAGAAGAAGGCTCGCAAGGCCAAGGAAGAGGGGCGCGAGCTGCAGATGGCTCGCTTTCGGATACATCCCAAGGGCAAGCCACGGCCAAAGGATCAGGAAAACTTTACGGATCCAGATAGCCGGATCATGAAGGACTCCAATGGATTCGAGCAGTGCTACAACGCTCAGATTGCTGTCGACAAAACGGAACAACTGATCATCGCCAATGGAGTCACAAACAACGCTGCGGATAATGATCAACTTCTTCCAATGGCTGAGCAAGCGATGGAGAACTCAGGTAAGCCGATAGAGCGCCTGCTTGCGGACGCGGGCTATCGCAGCGAAGAAAACTTCGAGCACCTAGAAAACGCCAAGATTGACGGTTTGGTTTCAGTGGGCAAGGAAGGAAAGGAGCGGCCGGAGACCAAACCAGATCTCCAAGCCACTGCGCGAATGAAACGGAAACTTGGAACCAAGTACGGACGAGGCTGGTACCGACAACGCAAGCACATCGTTGAGCCGGTCTTTGGCTGGATCAAAAACGTAAGCGGCTTTCGGTCCTTCAGTATGCGAGGCATGGCAAAGGTGAGCGGTGAGTGGGATCTGATCTGTCTTGCAACCAACTTGAGAAGGCTGCACGGGAAGCTGGCGCTATGAAAGCCAAGGAAATTGGGCCATTACAGGCCAAGAAGCACTGATCTGACCCTGAAAATCGTCAACGTGGCCCCAGACCCAAAATCCATGTAGAATCCGTCAATCTGGATTTTCACAGCCCCACTAATCACTTATCCAGCTGCCACCGGGGTAGCGCTAAGTTGACTTTCCGTGGGGCAGACTCCTAGCCAACTCCGGATCAGCGGACAGGTAGATATCACAGAGAATCGGGTAATGCTCGGGGCGAATCTGGCGGTGCAGATGGCTAAGCATGTAGCCTCGTCTGGCCACGGTATATTTTGCTGTTGGCAATTTGCGGAGAATCCCAGCCAGCTCAGAGCTGCCCAGGTTGTAGCGAAATTCGTCGAAGTTGACTTCGGTCTCGAACCTCGCCTTGAAGATTTCGGGCTCCAGGAGTTGAACCAGAAGCCTTGCCTCCGAAGGATCAACGTGTATCCATTCCAGCTGACTTGCACTCCAGGTTGCAGCTCCTTGATTCTGTGACCGAAGCCCTTGCAGAAGCAGTGGCACACGCCGGGCATCCTCCAGCTTCTCGATCCTGACCTTCGCCCGCGCCTGCCGAACGCCGTCATTGGACTGCAAGGCCGCAAGGAGTGGGTCCATTGGTTGACCCATTGGCTTGTCGCCTTGCTGCACGGCGAAAGCACCAGTCATGGCAGGCGAAGTCGAACCAAGCGGCGCAGAACAAGCACTGGTAAAGGCCAGAACCAGATAGAACAAGACCTTAGCTGTCTTCAGCTGCATGGCGACATCGTAGCATGGAACTTAGAACCGCAGGCAGCAGCATGAGATCTACCTTTTGGCTCCGGCTTTTCACCTTCACCCTCCTGGCCATTAGTCCGCTACCAGCACGAAGCTCCAATTACCGGAGCGGGTAGGTGCTCAAGACGAAGTCATTGCGGCTGGACGAGTGGCAGCCGAAGCAGAGGGCAACTCCATTACCGTGGGCCACGATCGCGTTGGCATCCTTGGTGCTGGTCACTTCGTACCAGAACCAGCCCTTGCCCCCATCGCTGTCCTCCTGCGTCTTCAGGGAAACCGCCCAGCCTTGCAGCTCGCCCTCGGCGCTGAACATTTCCTTGACGATTCCAGCCCCCTTGGGATGACTCTTGTTCCCCGCCTTAAGCGAGTCGTTGATGATGGAGTTCATGTAGGTTTGCACAGGCATACCAAATGTGCCTTTGATTGAGTGCGGCCCGGCCGACGGGTGAGTTTTGGATTCCTTGGCCGGGAATGATTTGTATTTGCCGCTGACCAGGAACTTGAACAATTCCTCCTCCCCCGGTGTCAGGATAGATGTCGCCTCTGAGGATCGAGGGGACCCGACCAAAGCTTGCTTTGGTTGGGCTCGATCCAACAAGTTCACCCGCAGGGTGAACGCCCCCCATGGGGGGCGAGTTTTCCACAAGTTATCCAGTGGGGCGGTGGAGTGATGATTCTTGGTTTACAGCAATGGTTTCAAAGTGCGCATGGTCCAGCGAATGACCGACACTGGTCCTTCTCGGATAACTGCGCCGGATTTGGCAGCAGAGGTTGGAGTTGCCCAATCGACCCTCTGGCGTTGGGTAAGGGAAGCACGTACCGTTTCCTTGATGAGCGGTACAGGAGGCAAGCCCGAGAAGGGATCGAAAAGTCCACGTCAGTGGACCCCAGAAGAGAAGGTGCAGGTCGTTATGGAGGCCATGAAAGTGGCCGAGGAGGATCTGGGAGAGTTTTTGAGGTCAAAGGGACTGCACTCTGTCGAGCTCGAAAACTGGCGCAAACTAGTCATGGAGGCGGCACAATCCGCTTTCAGCAACCCCAAGAAGGCCAAGCGACATGGTGCTTCGCCGGATGCGAAGAAGATCAAAGCACTGGAAAAGAAGATCCGCCGCAAGGACAAGGCCTTGGCCGAGGCTGCAGCTTTGCTGGTGCTCCAAAAAAAGTCCAAGAGATCTGGGGGGACGAGGACAGCGACACACCCACGAGCAGCGAGACCTGATTTTAGGATTGGTCACAGAAGCCATCAACAACGGTGCCCGGCTGCACAAGGCGTGTGGGACCCTTGGCGTAGATTCAAGGACACTACAACGCTGGAAGCGGCAGGGCATCGGTGAAGATCGGCGAGCTGGCCCAAAGAGCGTGGTCGGCAACAAGATCAGCTCTGCTGAGCGAAGTATGATCCTGCAAATCCTCAACTCTCCAGAGTATCGCGACCTTTCTCCCAGTCAGATCGTGCCGAGGCTGGCCGATCAAGGAATCTATCTGGCATCTGAATCCACGATGTATCGAATCTTGCGCGAGGAAAAGCAGCTCAAGCATCGCGCTGCTGCCAAGCCAGCAACACATCACCATCCCCGCGAACTGGTGGCAACAGCACCCAACCAAGTATGGAGCTGGGACATCAGTTACTTGCCTGGCCCGATCCGCGGGAAGTTTTACTACCTGTACACGATCATCGATGTCTTCAGCCGAGACATCATGGGCGAAGCCATCTATGAGGAAGAATGCCAGGTATTGGCGGCAGCCTTGATCCAATCGGCTTGTGATGCGCAGGGAGTGGATCCTGACAGCTTGGCTCTTCACTCCGATAACGGTGGTCCAATGAAGGGCAGCACTATGCTGGCAAAGCTTGAAGAACTCGGCGTCATGGCTTCATTTAGCCGGCCTGGTGTCTGTGACGACAATCCCTACTCAGAGTCCCTCTTCAAAACAGCCAAATACCGTCCAGAGTATCCTGCCCGACCATTTGAATCGTTGGAGCATGCGAGGACCTGGCTGGTGGCGTTTGTCCAGTGGTATCGGCACGAGCATCGGCATAGCGGCATCAAGTTTGTAACCCCTGCTCAACGCCATGCGGGGGAAGACATTGTCATCCTGGCAAAACGCCGGGAAGTGTATGAAAAAGCCCGTGCACGAAATCCAGAGCGCTGGTCAGGAAACGTGCGGGATTGGTCGCGCATCGAAACTGTCAGGCTCAACCCGAACACCCATCATGCAGCTGCGGAGGCAGCATGATGAATACATTTCAGGCGACAACTACCTTGACACCTACCGTCCTTGCCAGTTGGGATCGACCCCGTGCTGCCACTAGGAGTTTCGGAGCTGGGCTGCTGAGCTACTCCCATAGTTGCTGCAAGGCCACGCAAGCCGACCTGGCATTGCTCGCAGTTCGTTCCATCATGTGATTTTTCGCCTGCAGTGACCGCACGATCTACCCCGCCTTTGCCGGCGCGCAGGACGGGATAGTACTGAGTAAAGACGAAGTCGTCCGCAGCGCTGGCGGCATGACAGGCATTGCAAGCAGGAGAAGGGAAGGCCTTGGCGGTCTGGGCCAAGGGGTACTCATGGCCGAAGCTGAAGTAGGCCCAATTCCCCGGCTCGTCTGGAAAACGCTCCTTGCTCTTGATAGTTGCTTCAAGCCCGATGAAGTCTCCCATGAAATAGCCAGCACCACTGACAGCCTGCTTGCTGCCAACGCTGACCAGCTCCTTTACTAGCATTGTGCCTTCGGGAAAGTTGCCAGTGTCCTTGTAATGACTCCAGGCATCTGGATCGATGTAGACGTTGTGGAACTCCGGGAACGGGGCATGCCCGTTGTTCATGTCATTGGGAGTGAGAGGTGTTCCCACAAAGACCCATTCACGATAATTCTGCGGCCGAACAAGCTGGCCGTCGCTGGTGAACTTAGCAACAGTTTGCGATCCGCTGCTAGCGGCATTGCTCTTGGAGCATCCTCCAATTGCCAAGAAAGGGGTTAGGCATAACAAAGCTGCAGGGAAGAGGTATTTCATTGGAGAGCTCTGGAGAGAGAAGGGGGAAGGGTTCCTTGTTGAGGCAAAACCAATTCTTCTGCCATTCAGGATGATCATTCTGGAAGGAGACGGTACTTCAGGCTTGAATAGCCCGTACCAAGAAAGCTTACGTGAACTGGAGAATTCATAAGCGCCCGGCAAAGCCGGTGGCAATGGCTAGGGTTTCATCATGACCTCGAAGATGATCACCGCCGAAGCTAGGGTCTTCGAGTGCAAAACCGACACAATGAGAACAACCGCATTGCTCCGACTGTTCACCTTCAGTCTCCTGGTCATTGGGTCATTACCAGCGCAAAGCTCGAAGCCAACCTCGAAGCCAACGGTGGCCACAGCCCCCATATCCAAGATCAATGAGGACGAGCATCTCATCCTCTTTGCCGGCTATGGCTACCAGGCAGACAAGCAATGGCACTGCCCGGTGCACGCTTGGGTTTTCGAACCCGAGGCCGACGCCCTGGTGCGTCGAGCCCTGCTCAAGCTGATCGAACTCAACACCGACCTCTCTGCCGAGGAAGCTGACACCGAACTGTTCCGTCAGCGGGCGGCCATGTTCCTGGTGGACAACGAGCGCAACAAGGAGGTGGTCGTCAGCATGGGCTCCAGCGCCCACAGCCTACCCAAGACCGAAGCCAATGGTCACGCGCAAGCCAAACTCACCATTCCCATCAATGGCCAGGCAGCCGGCTGGATCGACTATCAAACCAAGGGCCCAAAGGGACGCAGGTTTATAGGCGGCATCCAACTCATTGGACCCAAGGGACTGTCGGTCATCTCCGACCTGGACGACACCATCAAGGTCTCGGGAGTCACCAGCAAAGAGGAGCTGTTGAAGAACACCTTCTTGCGGGAATTCAAGGCAGTGGACGGTATGGCTGCCGCATACAAGCGCCTGCAAAACCAGGGCGCGGCCTTTCACTACCTCTCCTCTTCGCCCTGGCAACTCTACCCAGCACTGCATGAGTTCATTGGCAAGCAGGGCTTTCCAGCCGGCAGTTTTGCACTGAAGACCTTCCGCATGAAGGACAGCAGTTTTCTCTCCCTGTTCCAATCGGCGGAGGAGCACAAGTTGCCGCTAATCCGAGAGATCCTCAGCAAGTATCCCCAACGCCAGTTCCTGCTCATCGGCGATTCGGGCGAAAAGGACCTGGAGATCTATCTCACCATTGCCCAGGAACTGCCCAAGCAAGTCCAACACATCTTCATCCGCGAGTTGGCAGAGGCACCGGTAGGCAAAGAGCGGCGTGCGGCTGTCAGCAAGGACATGCAAAAGCGGCTGACCATCTTCCGCGATCCGGCCAAGCTGGCCTGGCCCCGCTAGGCTTCCCCTTTCTGCAGCCCCCTGAAGGGACCACAAGTCCTTGATATCTGATGATGGCATCATCAGATATCAAGGAAAAGGAACTCGGGCCAGACGCGCCACTTAAGCGCAAACAGACTTCCTGAGATCAGGATCGTACCTCGGACAATTATCGCTCAACTTTAGCCTATAAGGGCTTATGAGCTTGATGTCACAAATTGTGATATCAAGTTCGCCGCTGGCATCTTGCAGAATTTCGGCAGCTGGCTAGCGCGACTGCTGGATCTGCATCTCCCGACGCAGCTGTTGCAACTTGGATTGCAGGTCCTGCAGCGTGGTTTGCACTTCCTGCATTCCTTGCTTGGACAAGCCGGGGCGCTGGGAGGCCTGCACCGGCTGCAAACCGGCGGTCAACATGGCCTGCAGCATTTCCCCTGACTGGTTGCCCACCACCTGCTGCCGCAGGAGTCCACCACTGTCCAAAACCAGCATGTGTGGCAGCTGCCGCACATGGTAGAGGTCAGCCATGGCCGACTCAGTGGCCACATCCAACCAAAGGCACTGGTACTGGGCCAGGGTTGCGGGCAGAGCTCCCTGCTGCAACGACGAGGCCAACAGGCGACAGGGTGAACTCTGGGGCGAAGCGAACACCATGAACAAAGGCTGCTTTTTCTGCTCCGCCTTGGCCAGGGCAACGGGCAGGTTTGCAGTGAAGAGATGGGGCAAAGCATCCTTCGCCTTGCTTGACTCAACAGGCTTGCCAGCAGGCTTGCCAGCAGGCTTGACTACAGGCTTGACTACGGTCGGCGAATTACCCACCGCCTCTTTGATGGTGCAGAGTTGAGTTTCGCCGGCGCGGGATCGCCAAAGGGCAATGTCCTGGCCTGGTTGGATCGTCGCCAGGCCACGCTGCAAATCCTGCAAGCTTAGCAAGGGTCGAGTCCCCAGATGAGTCAGCCGGTCGCCGCTGCGAATACCCGCCCGGGCCGCCAGACTGGTGGGCGAGACTGAACTCACCCGCAACACCTTATCCCTGACTTGCAGCTCCAGACCCAAGCGCTGGAAATGCATGGAGCTGGGCACTGGCTTGGGCTCCACAACTGCAGGAATTTCTGGCAAGCGAGCCGTGGGTCGCTCCGTCAACACTGCCGACAGGGACAAAAGCTTGGCCTCACCTGCCCTGCTTACCTGCAAGGTGATTCGCTGCCGCACCTGCAATCCGACAAAGGCCCGCTGCAGCGCTTCCGGGGTGGGCACCGCTTGATCGTTGATGCGCAGGATCACATCGCCGGGTTGCAGGCCAGCCTTTTGCGCTGGGGAATCCGGCACCACTTCCGCCACCTGACAGTTTTTGGTATCGGCCAACAGGATGCCCAACCAACCACCGGCCGGTGGCAGCAGGGTCAGCAAGGACAGGAGCAGGCAAGGAAGACTCATCATGTTGTGCAGCAGTGGCTGAAGCCGAGTAGCCAGCCGGGTAGCTGGCCGATGGAGAATTCTACCGCAGACCAGCCAATAATGATGTCGCCTCCCTGGCACCGGATCTTGAGGCCTGGATCCAGCAGCCAGCAGAGTTTCCCCTTGACGCAGGGCCGCAGCCTACCTACCTATGGGCCCCACAGGCGGCCCGTTCGTCTAGAGGCCTAGGATACATGGTTCTCATCCATGCGACACGGGTTCAAATCCCGTACGGGCTACCAACCACGGCGAGCTGCGAGGCTCGCCGTATCTTTGTACTCAGGATCAGCAATTGACTCAGGACCAACAACATCCCCCCATGTCGTGGCTGAATCGGGAAGATCTGGAGGAGCAGGAAATGCAGCGGCTCTCGCCTTGGGCCAGTTGCAGCCGGCAGGCCGGGGGCCGTCGCAAGCCTGAGGCAGAAGACCCTTTACGCACAGCTTTTGTGCGCGACCGCGACCGCATCATTCACTCCGCCGCGTTCCGCCGGCTGCAACACAAGACCCAGGTCTTTGCCGCCCATGAGGGGGATTATTTTCGCAGCCGCATGACCCACTCCCTGGAAGTGGCGCAGATGGGCCGGGGGGCGGCCATTGCCCTGCGCCTGAATCCTGACCTGGCGGAGGCCGTAGCCCTGGGTCACGACCTGGGCCACCCGCCCTTTGGCCACGTGGGCGAAGAGGCGCTGAACGAATTGCTGGCGACGGAAGGTGGCTTTCGCCACAACGCCCAGGGCCTGCGCATCGTTGATTATCTGGAAGACCGGCAGGGCGATGGCCTGGGCCTGAACCTGAACCTGATCACCCGGCGCTGCCTGTTGAAGGGTCGGGTGCCGGAAGGCTTCCCCCTGAGTCCCGACCTCTTGCCCAAGGTGCCGCCGCCACCGGAAGCCCACGTAGTGGATCTCTGCGACCGCATTGCCTACCTCTGCCATGACCTGGACGACGCCCTGCGCGCCGGCCTGGTACAAAAAGATGAGGCGGCAGAACTGGCTCTTTGGCAGAGCGCCAGGCAACGCTTGCAGCAGCCCATCAGCCAACGGGTACTGAGCGAAATGGTGGCGGTGTTGTTTCAGGACCTGGTGCAAGCCAGCGCCACCGCCCTACCACGCATTCGCCACAGTGATGCGGTAGTGGTGCAGATCCAGGAACTGCTGGCCTTCCTGCGCCAACGTTTCTACCGCTCGCCCCGCATCCTGAAAGACATGCATGCGGGGCAGGACAAGCTGCGCGCCTCTTTCCAATACCTGGTAGACAATCCGTCGGCCATCCCGCAACACTTTCGCGATCGCCTGGCCAACGATAGCTTGCGGCGGGTGGTCTGTGACTACCTGGCGGGCATGACCGATCGGTTCTTGCTCACTTCGAAGAGTTGAGCAATTCCAACACGGCGGCGCTTACTTTATCTGGCTGGATCAAAGCCTGGCAATGGGGCCGCACATCGCAGTCCGGCAGGTAGCAGGACAGGCATTCCAGACCATCCGCCTGCAGCTTGCTGCCGCGTCCGTACAACTCGATCTCCGCCGCCGAGGTAGGACCAAACAAAACCACCACCGGCACCTTGCGGGCACAACCCACATGCAGGGCCAGGGTGTCGCCGGTCACCAGGACCTGGCAGCGTTCGACAAAGGCGGCGAACTGAGTGAAGCCGTGATGGGTGCCCGCACTCATCACACTGGCCTTGCTCTGGGACTTTTCCAGCTCCGCATGCACTGGATCTTCGCCCGGCCCACCCAACAGCAATACTCCCACACCCTGCTGTGACATCTGCGCCACAAAGCTGCGCTGGTGCTCCAGGGTCCAGCGCTTGTAGCGCCAGCGCTTGCCGGCGCCGGTGTTCAAACCGACCCAGGGACCAGTATGGCCGTTGGCCGCCAACATGCTCTGCGCCGTGGACTGCTCCTCGGCACTGGGGATCAGAATGGGTTCAGCCACGGCCTTTGGATCCAGGTCCAAAGCCTGCGCCACCAGGGACTGGTAGGTTTCTTGGTTGGCACGCTTTGCAACATCGGAAATGCCCATGCGAAACCATTGTTCGGCTGCCCCATTCAAGGGCGTCACCCGCCCCTTGGCATCCATGCTGAAACCGTGCCGGGCCTTGGCAGTGACGCTGGCGGCCAGAGCCGCCGTGCCCGGATCGGCGTCGGGACAGAGCACCACGTCAAAGGTCTGCATGGCCAGGCGGGCCATGGCTGCCGGATCATCAGTGGTGCAAACTTCGTCCACCTGGGGATTGCGCCCGAACAAGTCCTTGGCACTGGCATCCGTCAGCCAGGTCAACTTGCTGTTGGGATAACGCTGGCGTATGGCGGGCAACAGGGCGGTGGTGCGCAGCACATCGCCGACGGCGGCCAACTTCACCATGAGCACATGGGTCTGGATGGCATCGTAATGACTACAATCCGGACAGGTGACCGCCCAATTCTTATGCGGTGCACAGGGACGCTCGTAGCGAAAGTGCCGGCAGTCGGTTTTGAGTTCCTTGAAATCCGCCATCACTTTGTCTGCAGCAGTTGTTGGTAGCGCTGGTAGCCAGCCAACAACTCGGCGCTAGCCTGGTTCAGGGACTGGGCAGTCTGCTGGTTCATAGAGAGTTGGTTCTTGCCTGGCAACAGGGGCCAAGGGCGATGACAGGCCGCCAATATGGGCGCATGACCATCCAGGACCTCCAAGGCTCGATCGCCTATCCAGTATCGGAGCATTTCCCCACCACCTTCAACGACCTCTGGCTTTGCATCCATGTTGCGACGTTGGTAGCTGACACCATGACCGCTCCACTGCACAGTGAAAATCGTGCTCTCCTGCATGCAGCGCCGAATCCGGCCAATGAGCTGTTGGCGCTGGAGTTGGCCAAGGGCCTGCCAGACCTGGGCCTCCTCTGCCGCTTGCAGCAAACCCTGCTGTAGCATGGCCGCCATGATGGCCTGCCGCTCGGACTCTGGCTGGTCGCCCAAGAGCCGCATGAGCATCTGCAGCCGGCGACCGTCAGTGAGACCTTTGCTGCCCAGGCGGGCAGACTGCAGATCCAGCACCGCCACCCGGCCATCCCGCAGCTGCAAGAAGTTGCCCCTGTTCAGATCCGGATGATAAACCCCGGCTGCAATCAGGGCCTGGGCCATGGCCACCATCTCCGGCACGCTCACCGAGGCATCCGTATCAGCATCCGCATCAGCATCCGTATCAGCAAGGTCCAAGGCCTGGGTCACCAACATGCTTAGGGAAGGCAGCAGGGTACGGCGTTGGCTCCCAGCCCATAGCACTTCGGGACAGGGAATGTTGGCCTGTTGCAATACTTGCAACATCCGCGCCTCATGCATGGCGGGCAGGGCACGCAGGCTATAGCGCAGCTGATCCTTGGCCCGGGGAAAGTTCATCACCTTCAAGAAGACCTGGCCGACTGTTGGCAACTCTGCCCGACCCACAGCCCGCACCAAACGAGCCTGCACCGACTGCACTCCTGCCGGCAACAGCTCGCAACTGGCAGCACATTCGGCAAACCATTGCAGACACTGGGATCTGGCTTCTGGCGTCAAGCCGCTACCCTGCAGCTCCTGCAACTTCAACGGGGGTTCTCTCCCAGCCAATGGTAGAAATCCAGCAAGCGGCGGCTGGCAACTGCGGGATCCATGAGCAAACGCACCCGTTGCTGGGCGGCATGTCCCAGGCTCTGGCGCCGCAGTGGATCTTGCACCAGACTCAACAAAGCCGTCGCCATGGCCTCAGGCTCTTCGTCCACACAGATGCCGCAGGCTTCCCGGGCTTCGCCTTCTTCCCTAGCGCCCAGCAGATGCGGCAGCATGCCACGCTTGGTACTAACCACCGGCAGGGCTGCGGCCATGGCTTCGCGCACCGCCCGGCAAGTGCCATCACTGCCTGGCACCAGAAACATGAACACCTGCAAGGTTTGCAGGGCATGACTGTAATACGGTTCGGTCAGGTAGCCGGGCAGGATCACATTGTCCTTGAGGCCGAGACGCTGGATGGGCTCGCGCACCCACTTCTGGATGTCCTTTTCACTACCACGTCCCAACAACACAAAGCGGGTCCGCGGCGCCTGGTCCACCACCAGACGAGCAGCTTGCCAACACAGATCAAAGCGGCGATGCGGCTGAATGCGTGCGGTCAGACCAATGCACACATCTTCTTCACCCAGCCCCCAGGCGCTACGCATGTCGCCGGCTGTCTGCCCCATGCGCTGCAATGCCATGCTGGGTTCCTGCACCAAGACCCGTTTGCTTTCCAGGCCATAACGCTGCTGGCACTGCTTGGCCACCTGCGGCGTGGACACCACTACGCCATCGGTTTGCGCCATGGCCAGACGATGGCGGAAGGACAACTTGGGCGCCTGCGCGTCATAAAAACTCCGCACCAGAGCCACCGGCTGGGACAGCCCGCGCTTGGCCCAGGCAGCAATGCAATGGTCGCCCAGCAGATGGCTGTGCAGCAGGGTGAAATCACCCCGTTTAATGCGCTGGCGCAGAACACGGGCATCCTGTCGAAGACTCCGAAGAGTCAGGTGCTTGCGTAACTGCATGCCAGCAATCACCGGCATGCTCTGCTGCCTTAGCTTCTCCGCCATGGGATGCCCAAGGCCTGGATCGAAGTGCTGCGCCTGGGCAAAGGCCAGGTCCACGCCCAGAGCCCGCAAGCCGGCTGCACTGCGAATGGCCGGATCCGCCGGCCCGGTCCATTTGTAGTTGGCAAACAGATGCAGGGCGCGCAGGGAATCATTCTTCGGGCTCACAGTCTTCAAGGTCGCGGTATTCAAGGTCACCGTATTCAAGGTCACCGTATTCAAGGTCACCGTATTCAAGGTCACCGTGGCATCCTAACCGTTGAGCAGCCATATTCTCCTGTCTCTCCCAGCCGCCTTCAGGAGCAATCAATGCCACCGGACCAAGACAGCAACAGCCCAGAGTACCAACGCCTCCTCAGCATCGTCGCCCGCTTGCGAGCCGAAGACGGCTGCCCCTGGGACCGGGAGCAGAGCGAAGTCAGCATGGCGCCACACCTGTTGGAGGAAGCCTACGAAGCGGTGGAAGCCATCCAGAGTGGGGATGCCATGCATAGCTGCGAAGAACTGGGTGACGTGCTGATGAATGTGCTCATGGTGGCACAGATTGCCAGCGAAGCCGAACGCTTCAACGCCGAGGATGTGGCCAGGGGCATCGCCGACAAGCTGGTGCGCCGCCACCCCCATGTCTTTGGCGATGTGCAGGCAGAGGACAGCGCCCAGGTGCTGCGCAACTGGGAAACCATCAAGCAAGGTGAGAAAGCTGAGCAGGGCAGTGCAGCCAGCGCCCTCGACGGCGTCCCCCTGGCCCTGCCCGCCCTGCTGCGAGCCTTTCGCATGGGCGAAAAGGCCGCTCGCATTGGCTTCGACTGGCCAGACCAGCAAGGGCCGCGGGCAAAGCTGGCGGAAGAACTGGCGGAATTGGATCAGGCCATTGCCGCTGGGGACGCCCAAGCCATCCAGCACGAGCTGGGCGATCTGCTGTTCAGCGTCACCAACCTGGCTCGACACCTGGGCCAGAATCCGGAAATGGCCCTGGCAGCAGCCTGCCAACGTTTCGGGCAACGCTTTGCCCTGGTGGAGCAATCCCTGGGCTCAGGCCTGCAGGATGCCAGCCTGGAGGAGATGGAGGAGCACTGGCAGCGGGCCAAGGCCAGGCTGGAAAAGAAGAGCTAGGCAGCCACCCCACCAGGCGGCCAACTGTCGGATTACCGTCGAGAACCCGGCAATCCGACGGCGGATCGCCGGCAAGCGGTGCTGGCTTGGGCTTTCCACAATCTGAACAAGTCTCCACAGAAACAGCTCAATCCACTTATAAATAAGGACTTACAGCTTTCTCTGCTGGAATTACCAACACTGGCACAGTTCCTGCATTACATCTGGCGGTGGAAAGAAATTGCAACGGGTAATTGGACCTGTGGCAGGGATCTAACCCGGAAGCGTGTGGTGCGCTTCCGGGTTCTTTTTTGTACCCATTGCCAGCTGCAAGAGTCCGCTTGGGGCAGATGGAGAGGCTCAGCCCTGATGGAGGCGGATTGCTGTCGGATTCCCAACAACCCGTCGGCGGGTTGCCGGCAATCAGCACCAGCAGCTGCTCACCAGAACCGAGAGCACTCTCTGCACCCAATCACAACTCACTACTGGGAAGTGACTTAAGATTTCTCTGCCGAAATTCCCAACACTGGCACAGTTCCTGCATTACCTCTGGCGGTGGAAAGAAATTGCAACGGGTAATTGGACCTGTGGCAGGGATCTAACCCGGAAGCGTGTGGTGCGCTTCCGGGTTCTTTTTTGTACCCAATGCAAGAATGGACCTGGAGCGATCCTTCCCCTAGAAAATGGATCGGGTAGTCAACCCGACCTCAATTTTCTCTCACAACTGGCCCTATAGGCCTGCAAAAAGTCCCTATGAAACCATCTCTTTCCCTCGCGGGCTCCCTCGTCGGCTCCCTCGGCCTCGTCGCCATCCTGCTCCTCCCCAGCTGCTCCAAGCAAGCCCCCGAATACCTGAGTGAAGAGGGCAAGAAGGGCTGGAAGGTCTACCAGAAGGAATGCACCATCTGCCACCACCAGAACCCCAACCTGCCTGGCCTGACCAATCCCTCAGGACCAGCAATTACCGGCTCCAGCGAAGAACTGGTGAGCATGCGGGTGCTGAAGGGCAAGTATCCCAAGGGTTACACGGCCAAGCAGGAAGGCAACAGCATGACAGTACTCCCCCACTTGAAGAACGACATCGGCGTGCTGACCAAGTACCTGCAAGAGTCGGTGGGCAAGAACTAGCAGCTGCTAACTGCCCTGCTACTGGCTGGCGGCGCGGCCAGGCTTGACGACGTGTAGGCCGCTTGACATGCGCCCGCGTCGTTCAATTTTCGCCAGACCTTCCTCGAAGAAAAACTCCTCCTCACCGAAGGCCGGCACCAGATCATCCAACCAGGTCGCTTCTTCGTCGAAGCGGGCGAAGAAGGGTTTACCCACCCAACTCGGGTCGCGGGCCTGCAGGAACCTGAGCAGGAAGACCTTTTCGCCGGCCACCTCCGTCACCCCATCGATCAGCACCTTACCAGGGTTGGCGGACATGGAAGGCCCACGCACAGTGCGGCCCAAACCGGAAACGCTGCCGTAGGCCTGATTGAAGATGCGCAGGGCGCGGGCCAGAGGCACCTCGAAGTACTTCTTGGCACCAGTGTCCCGCTCCACAAACATGTAATAGGGAACAGCGCCCAGACGGGTCTGCAATTTCCACATGCGGCTCCAGGCATCGGCAGAATCATTCACGTGCCGGATCAACGGCGCCTGGCAACGCACCACGGCGCCCGCATCTTGAATGCGTCGGATGGCCAACTGAGCCACTTCGGTCTCCAGTTCACGGGGATGGCTGAAATGGGCCATCAGGGCCAGATGGCGGCCGGACGCCCGAATCTCGCCAAACAGGGCAAGCAGGTCATCCGCATCGGCGTCGCTGGTGAAACGCTGGGGCCAGTAGGCGGGAGCCTTGGTGCCAATGCGAATGCTTTCCAGGTGGGACAGGCTGGGATGCAAGAGCGGTTCAATGTAACGGCGCAGCACCTTGGTCTTCATCACCAGGGGATCCCCGCCGGTGATCAACACGCTCTTCACTTCAGGATGCGCCCGCAGGTAACGCACCAGGTTATCGCTCTCTTGGCTGGCAAACTTCATATCCTCAAGACCTACGAACTGCGCCCAACGGAAGCAGTAGCTGCAGTAGGCATGGCAGGTCTGACCAGCGGAAGGAAAGAACAGCACGGTCTCCCGATACTTGTGCTGCATGCCGGGCACGGGCTCGCCATCCAAGAGCGGCACGTTCAAATCCAACTGGCCAGCGGGATGCGGGTTGAGAGAAAGCTGGATCTCGCGAGCAGCGGCTTTGATCTCAGCTTTTGGCGCCTTGTTTGCCACCAACTCCACCATGCGGGAGAAGTCCTGATCCGCCAGCATGCCGGGCTGGGGAAAGGTGAGTTGAAAGATGGGGTCATTGGGCACGTCGGCCCAGTGGATCAATTCCTCCACAACGTAATTGTTGGTGCGGAAGGGCAACACGGCGGCCACCGCCGCCATCGCCAAGCGCTCCGACTCCGGCAGCTTCTGCAGCTGCGGGATGGAGTCCATGTTGTTGGCGGTAAAGGCTTTGAATTTATAATCTTGCATAAGTATGGCAGTTCGGCGAGGCCGGCTGCAGAAGCAACCAAGGCATCAAGCGTTCCCGCATGGGACTCGCTTCCCCCTCCGCCTGGTCTCAAGCTTTGGGCTCAAACCAAGGCAGAACACCTATTATTGGCCTATATCGGCACTTATCAAGGGGATTGCCAATGGGGATTACTCTGGGCCGAATACAGATCGCCTATGCCCCCCACCTGAATGTGGCAGGGGCCGAAGCTCCTTTTGGAACTCCGGCCCCTGCCACAACCGAGCAAAGGCCCGGCTTGTTCTTGTTGCGAGCCTACGGCGTCGTCGTCATGGGCACCCAGTTGGTGGCCAACTGGAAGGTGTCACAACCACTACCACAGCCGTTGCTGGTATAGACCAGAGCAGCGTGGTGCAGGGTGACTCCCAGCGGAGCAGGCGTAGGGCCGAAGGTGTTCAGCGAAGGCGTGGCCTTGCCTGCAATGTCCAAGGTGCTCTTCCAACCCATGAAGGTGGGAGCGCCACCGCCCAGTTGGGTGAGACCAATGACAAAGCTGGTCAGGGGATCAGGCTGATTCAGCGGGATCACCACACCAGGGGCCATGGTGACACCGGGGATATCGCCACTGGCAGCAAAGCCGGTGAACAGCCAGTAGTTCTTGCCTGCATTGATCACACCAGCATCGATGGTCATGGTCTGGGAATTGGCCACGCCTAGGGACAGCTCATGCACGTCCGCCGTCAGAGGTAGCGAGGCGCTGGAGATCACGTAGCTCCGGCCGTGGTCCTGTAGGTCATCAGTGGTGCCCACAGTACCGTCAACGCCGGCGCGACCTGGGTCACTGAGGTCATCCCATTCATACGAACCGACCGTGATGTCTAAAATGCCATCACCGTTCACATCGGCGCCTCCGTCCACGGAAGTGCCGAATTTCTCACCATTGGCTTCGAACTCTCCATTAGAAGTTCTGAGGAGCGGGAAAGCCTGCTGGCCTTCCATGGTCCACAGCGTCGTGCCGTCCTTGCCGGATAACATATACACACGGCCATTGTCCTGCTTCTCGTCACCGGTGTTTGTGCCGGAGCTTCCACCGGTGCCGTCGGGGCCCAAGAGATCTTCATCCCAGCCCTGCGCGCCAGCCACGATGTCGGGAGTGCCATCACCATTTACATCGCCGGCACCGCTCACGCTGTTACCCAACAAGCTAAATGCTGTCTCGCCATAGATGGTATGAATCGTCGTGCCATCCTTGCCGGAAAATGCAAACACCCGGCCAGATAAAAATATCTCGTCGCCGGTGCCTGGAGTGCCATCGGGATCCGATGAATCGAAAGGTGCACCAGCAACGATGTCGGCGGAGCCGACATCGTTTATATCGCCGGCGCCGTCCACGTGGACGCCCATTTGCCCACTGGTAAGGTTGTCTCGGATCCACAGCGTCGTGCCATCAACGCCAGAATACACATACACACGACCAGTACTACTGAGCTCGTCGCCGGAGAGCGGAGTGCCGTCGGGATCCAGGTCATATCTGTCCGCGCCGACCACAACGTCGGGGTAGCCATCAAGGTTCACATCACCGGCAATACGAGTAATTCTCCCAAAGAGGTCACCCCCGTTCTCGCCGTTGTGGGAATAGATCACGCTTTGGCTCTGGCCCAGGGCCGGCAGCAGGGTCATGGCCCCCAGCAGCAGGGCTGGGACGCCGAGGTTCTGGGAGAGAGATGAAGGGGAATTCATATTGTCAGTCATGGTAATTGCGCCTCCTGGCGCGTTGGAAACAGGGTTAGAAAACGTCATCAACAATCGTGATGACGGGGAGAAAGGATCCGCTTGCAGCGCCACGGTGGCAGTCGCAGGAGAATCCACGGATCCCTTCTGAGCCACGACTGACGCCGTAGCCTGGGGAGAAAGTTCATCAAAGTTCGTTAGCTCTACTTCGGGTGCGAACAACGACACCGCCAACGCGGCTGCCGAAAGAGTTCCAGCAGCGGTCCACAGAGTCAGCTTGCCCACAGCCAAGGACATGGCGCTGGCCTTGGCAGCAGCAGCCTTGGCGAGAACAGCCTCGCGCATGGCGGCCAGCCCGTACACCGGCGTGGTCAGCACAACACTGCCAGCAATCAGGCTGGCGGGGAGAGCCTGGCGCAGCTTGTCCATGCCTCGCACCAACTGCGTGCGCACGGTACCTGCCGGGCGCCCCAGATTGACCGCAATGTCTTGCGCCGAAAGGCCATGGCGCAGGTGCAACTTGATCACCGGCTGGAATGGCTCTGGAAGTTTGACAATGGCAGCGGCCACCGCGTCCGAAAGCTCCTTGGTATGCAGTGCGTCGACTGGGTCTTCCGGTGCCCCTCTTTGCAGCCGTTCCGCCACCAGCACTCGACCCGTGGCCCGGCGGTCCGCTCGGGCCTGATTGGTCAGGATACCAAACAGCCAAGAGAGCACTGGGGCTTCGGGTTGGTAACTTGCCGCATCGGTGATGGCCACCAGGAAGGTAGCCTGCACCAGGTCGTCCGCGGTAGCAGCATCCCGAGCCAGGTGCCCGGCAGCGCGCAAGAGTTCCGATGCTGTAACATCAAAGACTTCCCCCAGATCCTGCGGATTCCCGGACTTTTGAAACCGGAGGAAGGCGCGGTCAGCTGAGGAGAGATCTGGTTTGTTGCCCATAGCAATACAAGAGGACCCGAAGACAGGCCAGTGCGCCCAGAAAGTCCAATTTCTTGGCCAACAGGCTCCACCACCTTGTCTCAGGAGCAGCTCTCCAACGCTTTCGGTGCTGCGCAGAGCCGACCTGGCCATGCTACTCGGCAGCCAGAGTTTCGACCACTGGCCCAAGCTTGGGATCCTGTCTAAGCCAGGTCTAAGCCAAGTCTAAGCCAACCGCCGGGCCAGATAGATGTCCTCGCCCTGGCCCGCCACCACCCCCAGGCGCTGGTGCTCCGCTGCCGGCACCACCTGCCCTGGCTTCAGGCATTGCACACTGAAGCCCGCTTCCGTCAGGCGATCGGCAAAGTCCGGGCCGTAACCCCGCACATGATCTTCCTGGCCAAACAAACGGGCCCGCTCTTGCGGATCAGTGATGTGCGTCCCCTCCTCCGTCTTTGCGTGGGTGATGGGCACCAGCAACACCGCCCAGCCTCCCGGCTTCAACACCCGATACAACTCCGCCATGGCCTTGCGATCATCCGGCACATGCTCCAGCACATGGCTGGCGTAGATCACATCAAAGCTGGCCTCCGGGAAGGGAATGTCCGTCAGGTCCATCTGCAACATGCAGCGCGGGTCATGCAAATCCGCCGTCAGGTAATCCAGGTATGGCAGGCGCCGCAGTTGTCGTTCAATGGGTTCTTCTGGTGCAACATGCAGCATGCGCCGCTGCGCTCCCTTGAGCAGATCCGTGTGCTGGGTGAAGAACAACCAGACCAGGCGATGCCGCTCCAATGATTTGCACACCGGACACTGGGCATTCTCCCGGCGCACCACACCAAAGCTCTTGAACTGGCTGAGATGGCTAGCACAAAGCGGGCAGTAGCGCTGCTGCCCGCGGTAGCGCAGTCTCTGGATATGCTGCTTGATGAAGTGCCACACAGGCTGCTAGCTTGCGCCCACCTTGGCAGAACGCTCAATGGCTTCCAGGCGCACCGGGCAGACCTTCAACTCCGCCGTCATGGTCACCGGGTCATAACCGGAACCCGTCAGCAGGTTCACCGGCACATCGCTGAAGCTGAAGCTACAGAACACCGTGCCCCTGGGCGACGTATCCTTGGCCTCAACCTTGATCTCCACCTCACCTTTGGAAGAAGTCATGCGGCAAAAGCCGCCATCCTGCAAACCCCAGGCCACAACATCGTCGGGATGCACTTCCAGGGTCTCTTCATTCAACAGGTAGTCGATGCCGGAAGAACGGCCCGTCTGCGTCCTGGTGTGGTAGGCCTGCAAACGCCTCCCCGTAGTCAACCACACCGGAAAGTCCTCGCTGATCACTTCCGCCGGATCCCGATAGCCAATGACCTTGAACAGGCCACGGCCATTCTTGAACTCACCAATATGTAGGATGGGCGTGCCGGGATGCTCCTTGTGCGGCACCGGCCAGCAGTATTCACCCTTGTCGATGCGGTCCCAATCCAGGCCCGCATAGATGGGTGACAGGCTGCACAGTTCGTTGAACACATCGGCGGCCGAGGTAAATTCAAAGCCAGGGATGCCCAGGCGTTTGGCAATCTGCGAAACGATCCACCAGTCCGGCTTGGCCATGCCCATGGCCGGCACCGCGGCGCGCAGTTTTTGCACCCGCCGTTCCGTGTTCACTTGCACCCCATCCGTCTCGCCAAAGGCCGAGGCCGGCAACACCACATGGGCCAGCTCCGTAGTCTCGTTGCGGAAGATGTCGATGACCACCAAATGCTCCAGCTTCTTCATCGCACCTTCGGTGTGATGACGATCCGGGTCGGACATGGCCGTGTTCTCACCATCAATGAGCATGGCGTGGATCTTGTCGCCACATTGCTCGAAGGCCTGCACCTTGGTAATGCCCCGTTCCAGATCCACTTTCTTGCCGTACAGCTTTTCGAACTTGGCTTGGTTTTCCGGCTCGGTCACCTTCTGGAAGCCCGGGAAATTCAGCGGGACGCCACCGGCGTCGCCGGAGCCCTGCACATTGTTCTGCCCCCGCAGAGGATTGATGCCCGTGCCCTCGCGACCGATGTTGCCGGTCATCAGCACCAGATTGCACAGGCTCTGCACGTTGTCCACGCCACAGATGTGCTCGGTGATGCCCAGGGTGTAATAGATGGCACCACGATCCGCCTTGCCATACCAGATGGCCGCCTGCTCAATGTCCTTGGGGGGCAGGCCGGTGATCTGGCTGGCCCAGTCCGGCGTAAACTCTGCGATGTGTTTGAAGAAGGCTTCCGAGTCGGCGGTGCGCGCCGCCATGAAGTCTGCGTCCATCAGGCCTTCCCGATGGATCACGTGCGCCATACCCAAGAGCAGAGCAACATCCGAACCCACTCGTAGGGGCAGGTAGAGATCCGCCAACTCCGCCAGGGGAATGCGCCGCGGATCCGCCACAATGAGCTTGGCGCCTTTGGCCAGGGCCCGCTTCAAGCGGGTGGCGGCAACGGGATGGCATTCGGTCATGTTGGTGCCAATGGCGAAGATCACATCTGGTTTCTCCATGTCTTCCAGAGGATTCGTCGTTGCACCCCGACCGATCGTAGCTGCCAGACCGGCAACCGTGGGAGCGTGTCAAGCACGCGAACAATTGTCTACATAACTGGTGCCAAACCCCGCACGAATGAACTTCTGCACCGTGTAGGTGGCCTCTGAGGGCGCCCTGCCAGAGGAGATGGCATAGATGGAATGCCGGCCGTGCTTCTCGGCGGCCTTGCGGAAACCCTCCACCGCCTGATCCAAGGCATCATCCCAGGTGGTCTCCACCAATTCACCGTTGCTGGCACGCACCATGGGTGCCTGCAAACGGTCCGAGTGCTGCACGAAGTCGTAGGCAAACTGGCCCTTGATGCACAAGGCTCCCAGGTTGGCGGGGCCATCCATGGCCGGCTGCACGCCAACAATCTTGTCGCCCTTGCTCATGATGTCCACCGAGCAGCCGACGCCGCAGTAGGGACAAATCGTGCGAGTCTTCTTGATGGGTTCGGGCAGGTCCACCGCCCGCATAGCCTTCTTGTCCGCCAGGGCACCGGTGGGACAGGTCTGCACGCATTGACCGCAAAAGGTGCAGGCCGAGTCCTTGAGGATGTTGTCGAACTCAGTGGTGATCTGGGTGTCAAAACCCCGGTTAGCCACCGAGATGGCATAGTCACCTTCCTGCTCGGCACAGACCCGCACGCAGCGGTAACAGGAGATGCACTTGTTGTAGTCCCTAAGGATGAAGGGATTGGCGTCGTCCAGCTTGCTCTTGCCCGACTGCTTGCCAATGAAGCGACCGGTGCGGGCGGCGTAGCGATCCACCAGGGCAGTGAGTTCCTGGCTGGCATAGCCGCGCAGGGGATCAACTTCCACTTCGTCGTTCTCCGACACCACCATCTCCAAAAGCGTCTTGCGATGCTTTTCGATCTGGCTGGTCTTGGTCTTCACCGCCATGCCTTCTACGGCCTTGGTGGTACAGGAAGCCACCGGGTTGCGCTGGCCCTCCACCTCCACCACACAAAGGCGGCAACCGCCAAAGGGATCCAGGCGCGGGTCATAGCAAAGGGTGGGAACTTCCTTTTGCTGGCGTTGCGAAACCTCATAGATGGTTTCGCCCGGGGAAAAGCTGACCTCTGCACCATCCAAGGTGAAGGTCTGCAGCTTTTGGTCTACTTCTGTGCTGGTCATAGCTATTTCTTCAAGTGGGCCGCCACCCGGTCAGGAAAGTATCGCATCAGGCTGTCGCTCACCAGGGGCGCGGCGATGCCCAGGCCACAAGCACTGGTTGCCTTCATCACCTCACCGATGTCGGTGACCTCAGTCTTCCAATCCAACAGGTCTTGCGGCCCAGCGGATCCGGCCAGACGTTCGGTCAGGCGTTGGGTGCCGATGCGGCAGGGGAAACACTTGCCGCAGGACTCGTGGGCAAAGAACTCCATGGCACCATGGGCCACCTTCATCATGTCTCGACTGTCGTCGAAGACAAAGATGCCGGCTGCCCCCAGGAAGGAACCCTTGCTGCGAATGCTGGGTTCGTCCAAGGTGACCTGCAGGTCTTTCCCGGCGAGAAAACCACCGGACAAACCGGCCATGGTCACGGCTTGAATGGTTCGTCCGGCCAAAGGTCCACCGGCCCAGTCATTCAGCAGGGTCTGCAGCGGCAGCCCCAAAGGCACTTCGTAGTTGCCAGGCTTTTGAATGTCGCCGGACAGGCTCACCAACTTGGTGCCGGCCTGACCGTTCTGCCCCAGGCCACGGTACCAGTCGGCGCCCTTGGCCATGATCGGCGGCACGGAAGCCAGGGTCTCCACATTGTTCACCACCGTGGGCTTGTCCTCGAAACCATGGGTCACCGGGAAGGGTGGCCGGTTGCGGGGGAAGGGATGCTTGCCCTCCAGGGAATTCAGCAGGGAACCTTCTTCGCCGCAGATGTAGGCGCCGGCACCGCGGCGCAGGTAGAGCTCGAATGAGAAACCCTGCTTGCCCAGGATGTTGTCCCCCAGAAGCCCAGCTTGTTTGGCTTCCTGCATGGCGCGCTCCAGGATGGCCTGGGTTTCCGGATACTCATAGCGCAGGTAGATGAAGCCGCGGCTGGCACCGGTGGCGTAGGCCGCCAGGGTCATGCCTTCGATCACCGCAAAGGGATCGTGGTCCATCACCGCCCGGTCCTTGAAGCAGCCGGGTTCACCTTCGTCGGCGTTGCAGACCACGGCCTTGGGTTCGCCGACCGCATCGGCTACTGCCTTCCACTTTATGCCGGTGGGAAAGCCTGCCCCACCGCGACCGGCCAACTTGGATTCGCTGACCACCTCCACCACCTGGACGGGAGTCATCTCAGCCACGGCCTTGCGCAGACCAAGATAACCACCGGACTTCTCATAGCCGGCAAGAGTGGCCCGACCGGGTTCGCGGATGCCTTGGAACACGCATTCTTCCAAGCCACCGGGGTTGGCTACCGGAATGGCAGAAGCCCGGGCACTCATGTCGCTGGCGGAACGAGCAATCAAGGTCTGGTCGCCCTTGAGCACGGGTACTGGCTCATCGCAGCGGCCGGAGCAGGACATGGGGGTGGCACCATCCTTGCGCAGCGCATCCAGGATCTCCTCGCCACCACGCAGACAACACACCGGCCCGGTGCAGACCCGAGGCGCTTGTTGGCCGCTGGGCACGCGGGAGAAGTGGTGGTAGAAGGTGACGGTGCCGTAGAGGTCCGCCAGGGGAATGCGCAAGCCTTTGCTCACGGCTTTGAGGGCTTCCTCGGAGAGGAAGCCATCGCGATCGTGGAAGGCATGCAGCAGAGGCAAAAGCGGCGCTGGCTCGGAATGCCAACGCCGGATCAATTCTTCGTTTGTGGAGGGGCTCATATGGGTTTGCTGCGCAGAGGCTACCAGAGTCCCGGGGCAGCCCCAAGGCTGGGGCTCACATCCTGGGGAATTCTCCGGCCTGCAACGAAATCACTCCTTCATCCAGTCCTGGAACTCCGTCGACTCCAGAAACTCGGCGAATTCGGGGTCGGCCAATTCCTGGTCAGTTAGCTTTTGGTCCGTGAGCTCTTGGACTGCACGCAGTTCGTTCACCAGAGCGGCAAAGTTCTTCCGACGGGCATAAATGGGAAGTCGCAAATCCACCAGATCGGGCAAGTCTGGTTCTACCTTTTCCGCCTGGCTCAGCATCACTTCTGCGCCATCCACATCGCCTTGTTGGAACTTCAAGAGACCGCGATAAACATCGAGCAAGGCATCCCCGCCCAGACGCTTAGAGAGCCTCTCCATCGCTTGATCCGCCGCCAGGAAATCCTCATCCATCATGAGGAGATCAATAAGCAACAACTCCGTTGCACTCCCCTCGCCGAGGATTGCAGGCGCCTTCTGCAAAGCAGCGTAGTAGGGCTTCTCATATTCAGGATCACCCTGCAGGGCCATCAGCGTCTGAATGCGAAAAATAAAAAAGGTACGATTGTCCTGATATTCGGGTGACAGCTCATCCAAGCACTCAATCACCTTCTTGAGTTCGCCATTCTTGTGCAGCACCCCTAACTTTTCAAAGGCCTCGCCTATCTCCTTATCAAAACGATGCACTCCAAAAATCGTCGCCAACAGGCCAGGGTCCTTCATCCCAAGTACTAGGGCTCGACGAACTTCCTCGGAAACATAGGAGCCCAGAAGCCAGGTATAGAGGTCCACGATGCGGAAGCTGTCACCCTCAGACCGAACAAGAGCCTCAATAAAATTCAGGCCGCCTTCAAGATCTGACACACGCATGAGCAAGGAAGGTATTCCATCTCGCTCCCGGATTCGGAGACAGCGAACATCCTGGCCCATCATAGTTTTGAATATTCCTCCATGACTCTTGCTCAAACCCTTCAGGACGCCCGACCGCGCCTCCCCATTGCTTGATAATGACTTCATCTGACTAAACACACGGTCTGCCACCGCTTCAGTGTCAAGCTGCTGCAAAACAGCCTTGCCATCATTGTCAGTCACCATCTCAGCCAATCCCTCGCCAAAGAGCATCAGCGCAGCATTTTGCGCATCTGTGAGCGGAGTTGACATCGCCGCCGCCTTCGCTGCTCTGGCTGCGGCCAGTTCGTTTTTCTCCTGCAGCTTGCGAACGATCGGCAGCGCCGCAACGACTGCTATGCCTGCCAACAAAGCGGTAATCACAAGGATCTTCAGCCAAACACGCCACTGATGGGATGGTTGTTGCGCAGGAATAATAGGAGATGAATTACTCATAGAGATGACGAAGGTAAGACAGACCTGGTCAGCAGCATGCTGGTTTGGCAAGAATTTAGACGAGGACAGGCGACCCTGGTAAGCGTATCCAAGCCCGCCACCCAACTATCTGCCCAATTATGATCATTGACCCAGGATAGAATCCTGGTCACCGGTTCTGTTTTCCGTTCCGCTGTGGCACCATGCTTTGCGTAGCCCATGGCCAAGTCTTCCAAAGCCCTCCGTTTCAAAATTATCCTCCTCCTGGCTAGTTTGCTCTTTGCCCTGGGAGTAGCGGAGATCGTCCTGCGCTTCACCGCACCCCGCCAACCCATGCTGCAGGGTTTTGAGCTGAAGGACTGGCGCAAGTACTCGGACGAATTCAAGAAGGTCTTCCAGCCCGACCCGGACCTGGGCTTCCGCCCCAAACTGGGCACCGACTGGTACGACCAACACGGCATCAACATCAAGCATGGCGGCTACAGCGCCAAGGCACCGGAGCAACGGCGCGTCCTGTTCATTGGCGACTCGGTCACCGCCCGCCGGGCCATCGACAAGGGCATGCTGAAGGTCTTCGGCAGCGACAACCTCCAGTACCTGAACGCCGGCGTGGAGTCCTACAACACCCATCAGGAATCCCTCTGGTATGAGCGCTTCAATCGCCAGGCGCAGCCGGATCACGTCATCCTCACCCTGCACATGAACGACTTCGATGTGACACCGGTGGCCTTCTATGACGCCAATGGCGACATGGCCATGGTGGCGCCGGACAAGAGTGCGCTGGGTATCAATGCCTGGGCCTTCCAGCACATCTATATCTACCGCAGCTACTTCACCTGGAGGATCCAGAAGCACGTGCAGTACGACGTAAAAGAAGGCGAAGAGGTGATGCGGCAGGCCCTGCAAAAACTACAGCAACTCTGCCAGCAAGATGGCACCAACTTCACTGTCCTGGTGCTGCCGGTCTGCAGGCCTCTGGATCAATGGAAGGCTCAGCAAAAAGACCGACGCCTACGAGCGCTCAAACTGCTGACCGACCTGGGCATCCACCACTTCGACCTCTTACCTCCCATGCAGGAGGCCATCGCCGCCGGCGTTGAGGTACAAGAAACAAAGGGCGACGACTGGCATCCCAGCGTCGCCCTTGGTGAAGGCTTTGCCCGCTATCTAGAGGGGCAAGGTTTCAAACCCTAGCGGTCTTAGACCATCTCCAAGACCACGTAGAGCACTGCCGTCAACAGCAGGCCCATGTGGATGGTGCCGGACACCGAACCCAGAGACCTCTGGGTGGGCTTGCCGGGAGCCATCAGGCCGTTGATCTCGAACAGCACGATGAGGCCACCAGCGATAAGCCAGTACACCAAGGTGTTGTCGGGGGACACACTCAGGTTCGTGGCCGCGCCCATGAAGAACAGCATGGGGAAGGACAACAGGGTGTTGGTGCGAGAAGCCAAACCAGCGCGGGCGCCACGGGCAGCCGCTTCCGGGATGGGGTCGCCACCGCCTGCAACCTTTTCAGCCGAAGCAATGACCACCTTCTGAGCTGGCCAGATGATGAACCAGACGTTGAACCACATGAAGGTGCCCATCAAAGCTCCGGTGAGGATCTTGGTCGACCATGCAGCATCCCAGGCCAACTTATCACCATGCAGGCGCATCATGATCATGGTCCAACCAGTGATGAAGGTGAACATGGCGCCCCAGCGGAACCACCAAAGGGCGTTGGGCACCAGGCCACGCAGCATGCCACTGCTCACTTCCTTGGGAGCGCCACCCTTGAAGAAGGGGGTCTGCACGAAGTTGAAGTAGTAGAGCATGCCGATCCAGGTGATGCCGGCCAGGAAGTGGAACCACTTCAGCAGGAAATAGACACCTGGGCGTTGGAACAGGGCCCATGAATCTGCGCTGCTGCCTGCTCCAGGCATGGCATCAGGGACCTGGGAAGCAACAGCCATAAGTACGGGGTCGAAGATATTCATAAGTCTAGGTATCCAATCGGGGACGAGGATGAATGCAAGGTTGCGGATCAGATAGGTGCAGGTTCCAGGTGTTGCAAGGCCAAGTTAACGTAAACGTATGCTTTAGAGAGGCCAACGCCAATCCTGTTCTTGCAGCCCACCATCAGCCTTCAGCGACTGCATGTAGACCCGGATGTCCTGGTCCGGGTATTGATCCAACAGAGCCTCCACCCCATCCGGCCCCAGCACCATGAGGGCGGTGGCCAGGCCATCGGCCAGGGCGCAACTGGGCGCAATCACTGAGACGCTGATGACCTTGTTGTCCGCATTGCGGCCGCTGCGCGGGTCCAGGATGTGATGCACCCAGGTCTCCCCCACCTGGATCTGTTGCCGGTAGCTGCCGCTGGTGGCCAGGGCTTGGTCCCGCAGCTCCACCGTGCGCACATGCTCCCCAGCATCTCCGGCCTCTGCATCTCCGGCGGCATCTCCGTCTTCTTCATCCCCGGCGGACTCAATGGCCAGAAGCCAGGCAGTACCGTCGGGCTTCAGGCCAGCGCAACGCACTTCGCCGCCAATCTCCACCATGAAGGCTTGGATGCCCAGGCGCTGCAATGCAGCACAGCAAAGATCCACTCCATACCCCTTGGCCATGGCGTTCAAGTCCAGGTGCAAGCCCGGCACCTGCTTTTGCACGGCGGAGTCCTTGTGGATGGTCAATTTCTGGTAACCCACAATGGCCATGACGGCAGCAATCTCCGCATCGCTTGGCAAACTGGACTTGGCACTGATGCCTTCAACTTTAGGTCCATGCCCATACAAGGCCAACAGCGGCAGCATGGTAGGGTCGAAGGCGCCTTCACTCTTCTCCGCCAATTCCATGGCCTGCTTGAGCAACAGGTAGAACTGCGGCTGCAACTTCAATGGCTGCCAGCTGCGGTTTTGATTGAAGCGGGAGATCTCCGAGTCCTTGCGGTAGGTGCTGAAGATCTGATCGAACTCCTGCAACACCACCTGCACCGCCTCTTGCACCTTGGCGGCTGGCAACTCCCCCACATATTTCATGTGGTAGAAAGTGCCCATGGCCTCGCCACTGATTTTCTGCACCTGCGGCTGCTGGCAAGCCAACAGCACGCAAGGCAGCAACAGCAAAAGAATGCGCATGCCTAGCCGAAGTCGTCGAAGTCGATCATCTCTTCCTCGACTCCCATGTCATCCAGCATGCCGGTGACAGCTTTCAGCATCATCGGCGGTCCACACATGTAGAACTCCACGTGATCGATGTCCGGATGATCCTTCAGGTAGTTGTCCAACACCACCTGATGGATGAAACCGGTGTGGCCGGTCCAGTTGTCTTCCGGCTGCGGATCGGAGAGGGCCACGTGGTAGGAGAAGTTGGGGAACTCCTTCTCGATGGCCTCAAACTCCTCGGTGTAGAACATCTCCCTGAGCGAGCGGGCGCCATACCAGTAGCTCACCTTGCGACCAGTGCGCAGGGTGTGGAACAGGTGGAAGATATGGGAACGCAGTGGCGCCATGCCCGCACCACCGCCGACGTAGACCATTTCGTTCTCCGTTTCCTTGATGAAGAACTCACCATAGGGACCGGAGATGGTCACCTTGTCGCCGGGCTTGCAGCCGAACACATAGCTGGAGCAGATGCCGGGCGGGATGCCCTCGGTGCGCGGCGGCGGCGTGGCAATGCGGATATTGAGCATGATCCGATCGCCTTCCGCCGGATGGTTGGCCATGGAGTAGGCGCGGAAGCAGGGCTCCTCATTGTTGGCCACATAATCCCAGACCCGGAACTGATCCCAGTCCGGATGGTACTCCTCTTCAATGTTGAAGTCCTTGTAGCGAATGTTGTGGTACTCGGGCACGTCGATCTGGATGTAGCCACCGGGCTCGAAGTCCAGAGTCTCGCCTTGTGGCAGCTTGACCACGAACTCCTTGATGAAGGTAGCCACGTTGTGGTTGGAAACCACTTCGCATTCCCACTTCTTGATGCCGAAGACTTCGCCCGGCACCTTCACCTTCATGTCGGTCTTCACCTTTACCTGGCAGGCCAGGCGCCAGTGCTCCTTGGCCTCGCTGCGGCTGATGTGGGCCAGCTCGGTGGGCAGGATATCGCCACCGCCTTCGAAGACCTGACACATGCACATGGCGCAGGTGCCACCACCACCACAGGCAGAAGGCAGGAAGATCTTCTGCGCGCTCAGCGCAGACAGCAGGGTACCGCCCGCCTCCATCTCCGGTGACTTGTCCGGATCATCATTGATCAGGATCTTCACCTTGCCCTTCTGCACCAACTTGCTCTCCGCCCACATGAGCACCCCCACCAAAAGGAGGGTAACCACCGTGAGGCAGATGACGCCGACCATGACCAATCCAAATGTTCCCATTGCTTGCTAACTCCTAACAGGCCGTTGAATAAGTGCTTTGATTGCCAAGTTGATAGATTTTAGTCCAGGTCAGCTTGCGAGAACGCAGTCGAATCCAGGGATTCGATGAGTATCTCGCATGTTGAGCTGGGCTAAAGGACATCGAGCTGGCTTCGAATGACTTTTTCATCGGCCTGTTAAAGCTGGATGCCGCTGAAAGTCATGAAGGCCATGGCAATCAGGCCGGTGACAATGAAGGTAATGCCCAGGCCCCGCAGGGAGGCTGGGATGTGACAGGTGCGCAGCTTCATGCGGATGGCCGCCATGCTGACGATGGCCAGGAACCAGCCCAGGCCAGAGCCAAAGCCAAACACCGTGGACTGAGCCAGGGTGTAGTCCCGTTCCACCAGGAACAGGGAAGCACCCAGGATGGCGCAGTTCACCGCGATCAAAGGCAGGAAGATGCCCAGGGCGGTGTAGAGCGTGGGGCTGTACTTATCGATGGCCATCTCCACGATCTGCACCATGGCAGCGATGACGCCGATGTAGAAGATCAGGCCCAGGTAGCTCAGGTCCACGGTGTCAAAATCTACGCCCAGCCAGGACAGTGCGCCTTCGCGCAACACGTAGTTGAAGATAAACCAGTTCACCGGGGCGGTGATGGTGAGCACGAAGATCACCGCAATGCCCAGGCCCACTGCCGTGTCTACCCGCTTGGACACTGCCAGGTAGGAACACATGCCCAAAAAGAAGGCCAGCAGGATGTTCTCGACGAAGATGGACTTCAGTGCCAGGCTGATCAGAGCACTGACCGAGTTGGGATCAACTTCCAGTAGATACATGGCCATGGTTAGTGTTGCTCCGTGTAGCCGGAGATGGCCCGCTGCACCCAGACAATGATGCCCAGCAGCAGGAAGGCGCCGGGAGCCAGCACCATCAATCCGTTGTTGTAGTAGAAGCCACCGTTACCGGCGTAGAGGCTCTCACCAATGAGGCGAATGCCCAGGATCTCACCGGAGCCAAAGAACTCGCGCAGGATGGCGACGGCGATGAGGATCCAGGCGTAACCCAGAGCATTGCCCAGACCATCCAGGAAGCTGCGCCAGGGTGGGTTGGCCATGGCGAAGGCTTCCGCCCGACCCATGACAATGCAGTTGGTGACAATCAGGCCAACGAACACCGAGAGTTGTTTGCTGGCATCAAACAAGAAGGCCTGCAAGAACATGCTCACCAGGGTCACCAGGCTGCTGATCACCGTCAGCATGACGACGATGCGGATCTTGTTGGGGATCAGGTTGCGCAGCATGGAGATCACCGTGTTGCTCATGCAGATCACGAACACCACGGCGGCGCACATGACCAGAGTCTGTTGCAACTTGATGGTCACCGCCAGGGCGGAACAGATACCCAGGACCTGCAAGGCAATGGGATTGTCGTCCCAGAGCGGGTCCAGGACCGCGCGCTTTTCCTGCCGGCCAAACAAGGGCGCCTTGGGCTTCGCTGCGATAGCCGGAGAATCAACTGTGGCTGTCATCTTAGTTCTTCCTCAGCGTTTTCAGGTAAGGCTCGTACTTCTTCAGGTCTTGTAGCACGAACTTGTTCACCCCGTTACAGGTGATGGTGGCACCGGAGATGCCATCCACTTGATGCTTGTTGGTCTCGTTACCGGTGCCCTTCAGCACCGTGATGCTGCAGAGCTGGCCCTGGTCATCCAGGATTTCCTTGTCATGCCAGGGGTCCTGCCACCAGGGCATTTCCACTTCGCCGCCAAGACCAGGAGTCTCACCGTGCTTGTAGAAGGTGATGCCCTGCACCTTGTTGGCGTCGCCCTGCAAGGCCAAAAAGCCATACAGGGTGCTCCACAGGCCATAGCCGGAAATGGGGATACAGTAGGACCTGCCGTCCGCAGTCTCGGCGGTGTAGACCTCGCCGAACTGCTTGCGCTGGTCCTTGTCTGCAACCTTCAGTTGTTCGCGCTGCAGGCGGGGCAGGTCGGTGAGCTTATGGTCGGTTGCTGCAAAGCCAGTGACCTTGAGCACCTTGCGACTCTTCTCCTCACCCCTTTCCTTGTACTGCTCCGTCACTTCGCTGCGGATGAACTCCAGCACCTGCACTTGCACCTTGTCCCGGAACAGCTTTTCCAGCTGCGCCTGGGTCATGCCGCTGTCCCGGTCCTTTTGGTAGAGGCCGGTGGCCATGAGCACATTGCGCTGCTTGTCGAACAGGGCGTTCTTATCCATCCTCGACTTCAAACCGTTGAAGGTGGCAGCCAGGCAGGTAGCCAGAACCACACACATGATCACCGCGAAGGTGAGGGTGTACTTGTTGCTATTCTTATCCATGGCGCAACCTCCGGCGGCGAATGTTGGCCGCCACTACGAAGTGGTCGATGGCGGGAGCAAAGGCGTTCAGCAGCAAGACTGCCAGCATCATGCCTTCCGGATAGGCCGGATTGACGGCCCGCACCAGCACCGTCAGAAAGCCAATGAGGAAGCCGAAGATCCACTTGCCCTTGTTGGTTTCCGGGCTGGACACCGGATCAGTGGCCATGAACACCAGACCGAACAGGAAGCCACCGCAGACCAGATGGTAGTGCCAGGGCAGGCTGCCCAGACCATCCAGGTGGCCAGCAAAGCTGTTCATCAAGAAGGACATGCTGAACAGGCCCAGCACGCCGGCCAACATCACCCGCCAGGAGGCAATGCCGGTGACCATCAGGATCACCCCACCCAGCAGACAGGCGAAGGCAGAGGTCTCACCCGCTGAGCCGGGGATGAAGCCCCAGAACAGGTCCCACCAACTCTCGATCAGCGGGTTGTTGGTGATGGCATCGGCAGCATTGGCCACCAGATTCTCTCCGGCCACATTGGCCTGCTCCAGTTTGGCCTGGGCCGCAGACGCCAGGGGCGTGGGCATGGAGAAACCATCAATCAGGTTCTCCTTGCCATTGCCCGCCACCCAGACCTTGTCGCCACTCATCTGTGCGGCGTAGCCAAAGAACAGGAAGGCCCGGGCCATCATGGCTGGGTTGAAGATGTTCTGACCGGTGCCGCCGAAGACTTCCTTCACCAGCACCACGGTGAAGATCACCGCCAGGACCAGCTGCCAGAGCGGGATGCTGGCGGGCACCACCAGGGGAATGAGCATGCCGGTGACCAGGTAACCCTCGCTCACCTCTTCCTTACGCCAGATGGCGAAGGCGCACTCAATGCCCAGGCCGACGCCGTAGCTCACCACCAGCAGGGGCAGCATCTGCTGCAGGCCAAAAAGAATGTGGTCGAAGTGGCCAGGATCAGACAGCGACGGCGCGTAATCCGCCCCCATGACCAGAGACTGCATCCAGCCACTTACATAGGCCCCGCCACCTTCACCGCCAGCCATATGCGCCAGCGCCAGGAAGTGCTGGTAGCCAGTGTTGTAGATGGCAAAAAACAAGCAAGGCAGCATGGCAATGATAACCACCCACATGGTGCGCTTCAGGTCGATGTAGTCGCGCACATGCGGCCCCTTGCCAGGCGTCTTGGTACCAGGCGCAAACAAGAAGGTCTCGTTGGCGTCCATCAAGGGCCAGAGCTTATGCAGCTTGGAGCCGGGCTCGTGATAGAGCTCCCGTTGCTTGTCTACGATCTTGCGTAGGAACTTCAACTAGGCCTCCTTCTCATACATGTCCAATCCTTGCCGGATCACATCGCCGACTTCAATCTTGCAGGGGTCGACAAAGGTGCATAGCGCCACGTCGTCCTCCGCCACTTCCAAAAGTCCAAGGTTCAATGCCTCTTCCAGGTCGTTGGCCTGGATGGCCCGCATCAGATAGGTGGGATAGATGTCCAAGGCGGTCACCTTCTCCCAAGCGCCAATGTTGACGATGGGGCGATGGCCGCCATGCATTCGGGCATCCAGGTCGTATTCCTTCTTGGGCATGAGCCAGGAGAGCACGGAGCCCGAAGCACTGTGCTTGCCAAACTGCGGCCAGGCCCAGCCGAAGAAATCCCGCTGGTCGCCACCACTGGGCATGGCGGTGAGGGTCTGGGCGTAATAACCCAGGTAGCCATCCGCCTCCACTGCCTGACCACTCAGCACGGTGCCATTGATGATGCGCACATCGCCCACCAGGGGCTGGCCGCCGGTAAGGGTCGCCAGAGCCGCGCCCTGGCGCACTCTATAGTACTGGCGCTGGGGTGCCCTGCTGCCGGCCACCGCCACTGTGCGCATGGCCGGGTAATGGCCGCTCTGCAGCCAGGCCCCCAGCAATGCGGCTTCCTGCGCCTTCAGATACCAGGCCACCTGATCCGGAGCCAAAGGCGCAATGCGGCTGATATGGGTGCCCACCAGGCCCGCCGGGTGCTTGCCCTGGAATTGATGCACTTCCACGCCATTGAGCTGTTGGAATTCGTCGGGCATGGAGCGGCGGGCGTCCACGGTCAGGTAGACCTTGCCGTCGGTGAGGCACTGCAGCAGGTTCACTGCCATCTGCAGCTCAGTGCCCTGGCCCATGACCGCCACCGCCGGATCTGCCGCCAGCGGCTCGGTATCCATGCCATTGATGTAGATGGCGGTGGGCACCTTGTCGGCCTTGGCGGTCTTCGCCAGGGGCCTTTGCCGTAACAAGGGCCAGAGACCGGCCTGCTTGATGGCGGTGATCAGGGCCTGGCGATCCTGGGACTGCAAGGCCGCCGGATCAAGCTTGGGCACATCAGCGAAGCGCTCTTCGGACTCGGGAGAGATCTCCACCAACTGTGGCGCCCGGCGCTTGCCCAGGACCACGCGCTTGACGGTGCCGGTGGCCGGGGACAAGAAGCGGCAGTCCGGGTCCTTCTTATCGAAGAACAACACATCGCCGGTGGCGACCTGCTGCCCTTCTTGCACCACAACCTTGGCCTTCAGGCTCATGAACTCCGTTGGCTGCACGCCGACCAGGAGGGGTTCGGGGGCTTGATCCAACTTGCTCTCGGGCTTGCCGGCCATGCGGATATCAAAGCCTTTGCTGATTTGATGCAGGTTCATCCTTAGTGGGGCTCCAGGGGCGTTCGGGGCTAGGGCGTTCGGGGCTAGGGGCATTCGGGCCAAGGGCCCAAGCTCTATAAGTCGTGGTCCGGTCTGTCGTTTGGCTTCCTACTCCAATGATTGACAGGAACCGGCTATTTCAGAGTCTGAAGACTTGGGCATTTCCGCTGCTGGCTTACCGCAGCGCGAGCAGGAACCATCTGGACTGACTCCACCGCAGGAACCACGCAAACTGCGCCCTGCCAAGGAGAAAGCCACTAGAACCAACACCAATAGGCCGAGGGCCGAAATGGGGATGAGATACTCAAGCACCGTCAACTCCGTTAAAGAAGCCGGCAAGGCTAGCGAGCCAGGCAGCAGTTTCGACCCTCAAGTACGGGAAGAAATGGAAATGCTCGAGAGCGGGAAGCCAGGGTGAAATGGCGGGAGTGCATGGGAATCGAACCCACCGGGACCGCCTCTAGGGCGCCCCCCACTGGTTTTGAAGACCAGGCCGGACACCAGCCCAAATCCACTCCCTCAAAGGGCCGGGCAGCGTAGCAATTGGCCCGCCCAGGGGAAGGGGGAAGTCAGGGTGGCAGCACCCCCCTTCGGGATTCTCCCGGCCCTGGCACTCCAACCCCAAATGCCGCAGGGACCAGAGCTCCTTGGCGGAGCCCTGATCCCTGTGGCAGCCAAGGCCTAGACCCGGGCTAGTTGTTGCTATCCACTCAGCCTGTTACGGAGTGGTCGTCATGGGCACCCAGTTGGTAGCCAACTGGAAGGTGTCGCAACCAGTGCCACAGCCATCCGCCGTGTAGACCAGGGCGGCATGGTGCAGGGTGATGCCCAGAGGAGCTGGCGTGGGGCCAAAGGTGTTCAGCGAAGGCGAAGCCTTGCCAAAGCCGTCCAAGGTACTCTTCCAGCCGGCAAAGGTGGGAGCGCCACCACCCAGCTGGGTGAGGCTGATGACAAAGCTGGTCAAAGGATCAGGCTGGTTCAGAGGAATGACAACCCCAGGGGCCATAGTCACACCAGGAGTATCGCCACTAGCAGCAAAGCCGGTAAACAGCCAGTAGTTCTTACCCGCATTGGCCACACCCGCATCGATGGTCATGGTCTGGGAGTTGGCCACGCTCAAGGACAGCAAGTGCTTGTCCGCCGTCAAGGACAGCGGCGCGCCGGAGATCACGTAGGCTCGACCATTGGTCAAAACTTCGTCACCCGTACCCGCTGTGCCATCGGGCCCCAATGGATCAGCATCCCAGCCAATTGCACCAGCCAAGATGTCGGGAGTGCCATCACCGTTCACATCTCCTACACCACTTACGCCAGCGCCCAGGCGGTCAACCCCATTTTCACCATCGAAGGCATACAAGGTCGAACCATCCTTGCCGGAATACACATACACACGACCGGTATCAATGATCTCGTCGCCGCTACCGGGAGTGCCGTCGGGATCCACATCAAAGCCACTCGCACCGGCCACGATATCGGGGGTGCCATCACCGTTCACATCGCCGGCACGGCTCACACCTCCCCCCAACTGGTCTCCATCGTCAAACCAAAGGCCACCACAACAAGCTATGAATTTCACGCCGCCATTCTCGCCATCGCGGGTCCACAGCGTCGTGCCATCCTTGCCGGAATAAGCATACACACGGCCATGGCCGCGGACATCATCCAAGGTATTGATAGTGCCGTCGGGGCCCAATGGATCAGCATCCCATTCCAGTGCACCGGCCACGATGTCGTCGAAGCCATCCAAGTTTAAATCGCCGACGTCGCTCACGGACCAACCCAGAATGTCTCCCGCGTTCTCGCCATCGAAGGTATACAACGTCGTGCCGTCAAATCCGGAATACACATACACACGTGCAGCATCAGAAAGCTCGTCGCCGCTGCCCGGGGTACCGTCGGGATCCGCATCAAAGCCACTCGCAGCGGCCAGGATGTCGGCCACGCCATCAGCGTTCACATCCCCGGCGCCGCTCACGGAGCGGCCCAGGAAGTCTTCCGCGTTTTCGCCGACAAAGGTGTTCAGCGTCGCACCGTCCTTGCCGGAGAGCACATACACACGACCCGCGTGAGCGATCTCGTCGCCACTGCCCGGAGTGCCGTCAGGGTCCGAAGCATAGGCAAACGCAGTGGCCAGGATGTCGGTGGTGCCATCAAGGTTCACATCGCCACCATCACTCACGGCCCAACCCAGTTGCCCACCCCCGGTCTCGCCATCGCGGGTCCACAACGTCGTGCCGTCCTTGCCGGAATACACATACACACGACCAGCAGCAGAGAGTTCGTCGCCACTGCCCGGGGTACCGTCAGGATCAACATCATAACCAGTCGTACTGACCACAAAGTCGGAGACGCCATCAAGGTCTACATCACCAGCGCCGCTCACAGAGTGACCCAAGCCGTCACTTGAGTTCTCGCCGTCGTGATAATAGATGACGCTCTGCCCCTGGCCCAAGGCTGGCATCAAGGTCAGGGCACCCAGCAGGAGGCTAGGAGTCTGCCCCACGGGATGAGGAGGAATCCGGCCTCCGATCGCCCTCGAAATCGGAAAAAAGGTTAAGCCCCTGGCCCATCCTTGTACGTATTGAAGGCATGGCGCGATTCAAAAAGGGTCAAGATCTAAACCAGCAGTACCTCCTACCTCCGTCCATCCGTGACTGGCTGCCACAAGATCATCTTGCGTGGTACATTCACGACGCGGTCGGTTCGTTGGACACGGATGGCCTCCTCGACCGCTACCGCATCTGCGGGAGTGGTGAATTGCCTTACGATCCACGGATGATGTTGAGGGTCTTGATCTACTCGTATTGCACAGGGGTCTTCTCCTCCCGCAAGATCTCCAAGCACCTCGAAGAAAGCGTGCCTTTCCGGGTGTTGGCAGCTAATCAAATGCCGGACCACCGCACAATCTGTCGTTTTCGGGCGGAGCATGTCGATTTGTTCGAGAGCTTCTTTGTCCAGATCGTACAGCTCGCTTCTGAGGCTGGCTTGGTCAAGCTCGGCACCGTGGCAGTGGATGGCAGCAAAGTGAAGGCGAACGCCAGCAAGCGAAAGGCAATGAGCTACTCGCGAATGAAGTCCGAAGAGAAACGACTGCGTGCCGAGATCCGCAGGATCACCGAGATGGCTAAGGGAATCGACAAGGAAGAGGACGATCTCTTCGGTCCTGACTTTCGGGGTGACGAGCTCCCTGATGAACTTTCAAACCGGGAAAGCCGCCTGAAGGCTATCCAGGAGGCAAAGAAGCGATTGGAGAGACGCAAGGCCGAGGAGGACAAGCAAAAGGACGAGAAGAAGGCCAGCAAGGCCAAGGAAGAAGGTCGCGAGCTTCGGATGACTCCCCACCGGAAACATCCCAAGGGCAAGCCACGGCCAAAGGATCAGGAGAACTTCACGGACCCCGATAGTCGGATCATGAAAGCCTCGAATGGATTCGAGCAATGCTACAACGCTCAGATTGCTGTCGACAATACTGAGCAGCTGATCATCGCCAATGGAGTAACAAACAACGCTGCTGATAATGACCAGCTTCTTCCAATGGCCGAGAAAGCGATGGAGAACTCAGGCAAGCCGATAGAGCGCCTGCTTGCGGACGCAGGCTATCGCAGCGAGGAAAACTTCAAGCATCTCGAAAACGCCCAGATTGACGGTTTGGTTTCAGTTGGCAAGGAAGGAAAGAAACGACCGAAGACCAGTCCAGATCTCCAAGCTACTGCGCGAATGAAACGGAAGCTGGGAACCAACCGTGGGCGGGGCTGGTACCGAAAACGCAAACACATCGTTGAGCCGGTCTTTGGCTGGATCAAAAACGTGAGCGGCTTTCGGTCCTTCAGCATGCGAGGCATAGCAAAGGTGAGTGGTGAGCGGGACCTAATCTGTCTTGCAACCAACTTGAGAAGGCTGCACGGAAAGCTGGCGCTATGAAGGCCGAGGGAATTGGGCCATTACAGGCCAAGAAGCACTGATCTGCTCCCAAAAATCGTCAACGTGGCCCCAGGCCCAAAATCCATGCAGAATCCGTCGATCTGGATTTTCACAGCCCCACTAATGATTTTATCCAGCGGCCACCGAGGTGACGCTAAGTTGACTTTCCGTGGGGCAGACTCCTAGGAGTCTGTCCCACGGGACAGCTGTGAATCCGGCCTCCAATAGCCTCTAAAATCGGAATAATATTAAGCCCTGGGCTCATCCCTGTACGTATTGAAGGCATGGCGCGTTTCAAAAAGGGTCAAGATCTCAACCAGCAGTTCCTCCTGCCTCCGTCAATCCGCGATTGGCTGCCCCAAGATCATCTTGCGTGGTACATTCACGACACCATTGAGTCGCTTGACACAGATGATCTCCTTGATCGCTATCGCGTCTGCGGCAAAGGCGAGTTGCCGTACGACCCACGGATGATGCTGCGAGTGCTGATCTACGCATACTGCACCGGAATCTTCTCTTCTCGCAAGATTGCCAAGCACCTAGAGGAGAGTGTGCCTTTCCGGGTGTTGGCAGCCAACCAGATGCCGGACCACCGCACGATTTGTCGGTTTCGGGCAGAGCATGTCGATCTGTTTGAGAGCTTCTTTGTCCAGATAGTGCAACTTGCTTGTGAGGCAGGCTTGGCCAAACTTGGCACCGTGGCAGTGGATGGCAGCAAGGTGAAGGCGAACGCCAGCAAACGCAAGGCTATGAGCTACTCGCGGATGAAATCCGAGGAGAAGCGGCTCCGTGCCGAAGTCCGCAGGATCACCGAGATGGCCAAGGGGATCGACAAGGACGAGGACGAGATGTTTGGTCCCGACTTTCGTGGTGACGAATTGCCCGAGGAGCTTGCGAACCGGGAGAGCCGCCTGAAGGTGATCCAGGAGGCAAAGAAGCGCTTGGAAGAACGCAAGGCCGAAGAAGACAAGCGAAAGGACGAGAAGAAGGCCCGCAAGGCCAAGGAAGAGGGTCGTGATCTCCAGGTGGCTCGCTACCGGAAACATCCCAAAGGCAAGCCACGGCCACAGGATCAAGAGAACTTCACAGACCCTGACAGTCGGATTATGAAAGACTCGAAGGGGTTTGAGCAATGCTACAACGCCCAGATTGCTGTCGACAATACGGAGCAGTTGATCATCGCGAATGGAATCACTGACAACGGTGCGGATACGGATCAACTTCTTCCGATGGCCGAGCAAGCGATGGAGAACACCGGCAAGCCGATCGAACGCCTGCTTGCGGACGCAGGCTACCGCAGCGAGGAAAACTTCGAGCACCTCGAAAACGCCAAGATTGACGGTTTGGTTTCGGTGGGCAAGGAAGGAAAGGCACGACCGGAGACCAGCTCAGAGCTCCAAGCTACTGCGCGAATGAAGCGAAAACTCGGGACCAAGTGCGGACGGGGCTGGTACCGAAAACGCAAGCACATCGTTGAGCCGGTCTTTGGTTGGATCAAAAACGTGAGCGGTTTTCGGTCCTTCAGCATGCGAGGTATGGCGAAGGTAAGCGGTGAGTGGGATCTAATCTGTCTTGCAACCAACCTGAGAAGGCTGCATGGAAAGCTGGCGATGTGAAAACCGAGGGAATCGGGCTATTACAGGCCAAGAAGCACCTCACAATCGTCATCATGGTCCCAGGCCCAAGATTGATGTAGGATCGGACGATCTGGGTTTTCCCAGCCCCACTAATGACTTATCCAGCTGCCACCTGGGAGACGCTAAGTTGACTTCCCGTGGGGCAGACTCCTAGTCCGCATCCTCTTCGCGCAGGCTCCGGAACATCTCCCGGATGTCACGCATGCCCAGCACCGCCACATAGAGGCTCATTACCGCGAAGCCGGCAAGGCCAAGCAACAGCAGCCATTTCCACAGGCTCATCCAGGCTTCCATCAGTTTGCGGCCTCCATGGGTGCATTCGGATTCTTGTCAGGAAAGAGCAGAGAGCCAATGATCATCAGGGCAAAGGTGAAGCCCAGGGTCAATAGCCCCACATGCCAGGCCTGCAGATCTACCTGCAGGGCAAAGTACTGCTGCAACTGCCGCTCAATGCCATCACTAAAGTCAGACAGGCCGGCCAGAGCAGTAAAGCCGCCCAGCAGAGCCAAGACCGCACCGGTGGAACTGGCCCGCCGCCAATAGATGCCAAAGATCAGCAAGGCCATGGCACCACTGGAGTACACCGCCCCAGTGATTCCCAGGTATTCCCAAAGGTCTTGCTCCGGCGTGTAGAACAGACCCCAGAACAAAACATAGGCACCGATCAGCACGACGATGACTCGGGTCAGCAACAACTGTGCTGACATGGACAGCGCCTTCTTGCGCAAAGGTCCAACGATGTCCCGAGTGATCACCGAAGCCCAACAAAGCAGGTAGCTGTCGTGGGTGGACATGAAGGCAGCCAACATGGCGGCAGTTATCAAGCCCAGCAAGCCCATGGGTAGCAACTCGCGCAGGTAGAGGGGAAAGGCATCCAGGTTTGCATACTTGACGCCGCCCTCTGCCAGCATGAAGCCATCCACCATCCCTTGGTCATCGAGATGCAAGATGGCTCCGGACTGCACTAAAAACACAAAGGCGCAGATGCCAAGGAAGCAGGGGATGAGGAAGCGGATGAGAAAGCCAATGGAAACCCAGCAGTACTGGCGCCGCACCACGGCTTCACTGCGGGCAGAAAGCGCCCTGGTCACCGCTGTGGGCCAGATGGCACAACTCACCAGCCCCAACACCCCTTGCCAGGCAATGTACGAGGGGCCAAAACCGCCATCCGCCAGGGTGGGATCAAATCCTGCCGCACCCTTGTGCTCCTGCACCACTTGGAACAACACATCAAAGCCATGCTTACCCAAGGCCATGACCACCACCAGCAACAGCCCCATGGACAAAAGGACAAACTGCACATAGTCGGTCAGCACCACGGAGACCATGCCACCCAACACCGTGTAAAACAGCACCAGCACCAACAGAGCTACCATGATGGTGATCAGGGCGCCGCCCTCTGGATCCAGACCCGTCACCCCCACCACAAACTGCGAGCCGATGCGCAGGAACAAACCCATGTTGAGGATACCGCCCACTGCCAGCAGCACACCGCCAAGGATGCGGGTGCGGCGGCCGAAGCGGAGTTCATAGTATTCCGGAATGGTCATCACTCGGCTGCGCCGGAGTGGCACCACAATGAAACCGGTCAGCCCCACCAACAAGGTGACCAGGCCGGCGATGAGAGCGATGTGCATGGCAGCGAAGCCACCGACAAAGCCCTTCTCCGCCGTATACATGACGGTGATCAAGCCCAGTTCGGAACCGGTGAGGGTGGCGATGGACAGGGCAGTGCCCAGGGAACGCCCAGCCACCAGGTAACCGCTCATGCCATGAATGGAGCGACTGGCCAGGATGCCAATGGCCACGGAGACCAGGATGTAGACCAGGACAATGGCAGTGTCGACAAAGGTGAAGCTGGCCAACATGGGTTCAGTTTGTTCTACGCATGCTCTTGGAACGCCAAGGCGGCGGCTCCCAGAAAGCCCGCACTGCTATCGGGCAGCGCCGAGGGTTGGATGGAAATCCCCGCATAGGCAGCAAAGATATTGGCCTGAAAGTGCCGGCGAGTGGGTTGCAGGAGAAGATCCCCCGCCAGGGCCAAACCACCGCAGAGGAAGATCGCCGACGGACTTGTAATGGCAACGGTGTTGGCCAGGGCCAAACCCAGACAAGCGGACAGCTCCTCAAAGCACTGCAGGGCAAGTTCATCACCGGCCTTGGCGGCAGCAAAGATCGCCTTGCCGTCCAACTCTTCTGCCGCCACATTGCGCAAAGCACTGGACACATCGCTTGCTTCCAACTTCTCCCGCAGGCTGCGCACCAGGGCGGTCACTGAAACATAGGTCTCCAGGCAGCCCTTCCTGCCACAACCACAAAGCCGGCCGCCAGGCTCGACGATCACATGTCCCAATTCGCCGGCCAGACCTGTGGAACCATAGATCAGCTGACCATTCACCACATAGCCACTGCCTAGCCCAGTGCCCAAAGTCACCACCAGATAATCCTTGAGTCCCTTGGCAGCACCGAAGACACCTTCGCCGATGGCAGCGGCATTGGCGTCGTTGGTGAGATAGACAGGCAGGGAGAGGCGTTCGCTCAGCAGGTCAGCCAGTGGCAGCACCCCCTTCCAGGGCAGATTGGGCGCCTGCTCCACCGTGCCCTTGTGGTAGTTGCCATTGGGAGCTCCAACTCCTACGGCAAGTGCCTCCACTTGCAGACTGGCAATCCCCGCCGCCAACGCATCACAGTAGGCTTCGATGCTTGGCGACCCAGGCGTGGGTAGCTCCCCTTGACCATGGACATTGCCCTCTTGATCAACGGCAGCATAGACGCTGTTGGTACCGCCAATGTCGATACCGATACACATGGACTTCATTCTCTAATCTCCGCCAATCGATTCATGCTTGCGTCAAGACGGATGAAAGTAGCAGGAAAGCAGGCTGCAGCCTGCAACTAATTCACACCTTGGCGGATCACTTCCCGGATCAGGTCGCGGAAGGAGATCATGCCCAGCACCTTTTGCTCCTGGTCCACTACCGGCACGTGCTTGACACCCTGACGGCGCATGATCTCCAGGGCTTGGCTAGGAGTCTGCCCCACGGGATGAGGAGGAATCCGGCCTCCGATCGCCCTCGAAATCGGAAAAAAGGTTAAGCCCCTGGCCCATCCTTGTACGTATTGAAGGCATGGCGCGATTCAAAAAGGGTCAAGATCTAAACCAGCAGTACCTCCTACCTCCGTCCATCCGTGACTGGCTGCCACAAGATCATCTTGCGTGGTACATTCACGACGCGGTCGGTTCGTTGGACACGGATGGCCTCCTCGACCGCTACCGCATCTGCGGGAGTGGTGAATTGCCTTACGATCCACGGATGATGTTGAGGGTCTTGATCTACTCGTATTGCACAGGGGTCTTCTCCTCCCGCAAGATCTCCAAGCACCTCGAAGAAAGCGTGCCTTTCCGGGTGTTGGCAGCTAATCAAATGCCGGACCACCGCACAATCTGTCGTTTTCGGGCGGAGCATGTCGATTTGTTCGAGAGCTTCTTTGTCCAGATCGTACAGCTCGCTTCTGAGGCTGGCTTGGTCAAGCTCGGCACCGTGGCAGTGGATGGCAGCAAAGTGAAGGCGAACGCCAGCAAGCGAAAGGCAATGAGCTACTCGCGAATGAAGTCCGAAGAGAAACGACTGCGTGCCGAGATCCGCAGGATCACCGAGATGGCTAAGGGAATCGACAAGGAAGAGGACGATCTCTTCGGTCCTGACTTTCGGGGTGACGAGCTCCCTGATGAACTTTCAAACCGGGAAAGCCGCCTGAAGGCTATCCAGGAGGCAAAGAAGCGATTGGAGAGACGCAAGGCCGAGGAGGACAAGCAAAAGGACGAGAAGAAGGCCAGCAAGGCCAAGGAAGAAGGTCGCGAGCTTCGGATGACTCCCCACCGGAAACATCCCAAGGGCAAGCCACGGCCAAAGGATCAGGAGAACTTCACGGACCCCGATAGTCGGATCATGAAAGCCTCGAATGGATTCGAGCAATGCTACAACGCTCAGATTGCTGTCGACAATACTGAGCAGCTGATCATCGCCAATGGAGTAACAAACAACGCTGCTGATAATGACCAGCTTCTTCCAATGGCCGAGAAAGCGATGGAGAACTCAGGCAAGCCGATAGAGCGCCTGCTTGCGGACGCAGGCTATCGCAGCGAGGAAAACTTCAAGCATCTCGAAAACGCCCAGATTGACGGTTTGGTTTCAGTTGGCAAGGAAGGAAAGAAACGACCGAAGACCAGTCCAGATCTCCAAGCTACTGCGCGAATGAAACGGAAGCTGGGAACCAACCGTGGGCGGGGCTGGTACCGAAAACGCAAACACATCGTTGAGCCGGTCTTTGGCTGGATCAAAAACGTGAGCGGCTTTCGGTCCTTCAGCATGCGAGGCATAGCAAAGGTGAGTGGTGAGTGGGACCTAATCTGTCTTGCAACCAACTTGAGAAGGCTGCACGGAAAGCTGGCGCTATGAAGGCCGAGGGAATTGGGCCATTACAGGCCAAGAAGCACTGATCTGCTCCCAAAAATCGTCAACGTGGCCCCAGGCCCAAAATCCATGCAGAATCCGTCGATCTGGATTTTCACAGCCCCACTAATGATTTTATCCAGCGGCCACCGAGGTGACGCTAAGTTGACTTTCCGTGGGGCAGACTCCTAGCTGGATCGTCGGGTTGCACGGCACGCACATCCAAGCTGCAACAATCCAGCATGGGTTGCGACAGGGCCTGTTCATGTTGGCGCGCCCGATAGAGGTCGGTGCTGGTAGCCAGACCTTGCAGATGACCTTCGCCATCTACCAGCGGCAGGCAAGAAAAATTATGGGCTGCAAACTGGCGCAGGCCCTGTTCCAGGTTCGCATCGGCAGCAAGAGTCACCACCGGCTGGCTCATGAGTTGTTGGCAGGGAATCTGCAAAACAGATTCTGGTACATCCTCCGGCAACAACTGCGCGGCAGTTGCAAAGCGTCTGGAGGTGGAAACCAGGCTGTGTCGCAACTGGGTCCAGTGCGCGACCAGACGATGGCACAGGCGAGCATCCAGGACCTGCACCGTAGTAGGCGCAAGAGCCTTGGCGGTGGTACTCCGAACCTCATGCCGCAACAGGCTGCCTTCACCAAAGTGATCCCCCTTATCCAGCTCCTCCCGCAGCACCATCTGGCCAGCTTCATCCACCTGACTCAACTCCATGCTACCGGACTCCACTACATAGAAGGAAGCGCTGGGATCCCCCTGCTGGAACAGAACTTCCCCAGCTTCCAGATGGATGTGTTCCAGTGCCAAGGTGGGCTTGGGATTCAGCACCGTCACATCCCGGGGGAAGAACAAGCGCAGCGTCCAATCAATGACCACTTGCAGCTTACGATCCAGGCGCGGCAGCTTGAACAGATAGACCGTGCGCCAGAGCCACCAGGCAAAGAAGCCACTGAAGCGCATCCCAAAGGTGTAGGCCACCGCATTGCGATGACCCAGGGTAGCAAGCTGACCTTCACTGCGATGCTTGAAAGGAACAGTCACCTTGCCCTGTTGTTGGCGCAGGATGCTGCGCGCCAGATGATCGCCCTGCCGCACGGCAAACTGGGCGGTGGGTGGAGAAATGCCACCATGTCCATCCGGTACCTGGGCACAGTCGCCAATGGCCCAGATGCCATGCCGCTCTGCCACCTGCAAAGATGCATCGGTGACAATCTTGCCTTTCTGCATGGGTAGGTCCAGGCCTTGCAACACGGGATGAGGAGCGTTGCCAACGCTGCAAACCACCGTGCGGCTGGCAATGCAGGAACCATCTTGCAAGTACACTGCCTGGGACGAAACCGCGCGCACCCGCTGCTGCAGACGAAACTCCATGCCTCTCTGGCTCAGCAGACGGTAGGCGAAGGCACCCAGCTTGGGATGCAGCTCCGGCAGCAAGGTATCCCGGGAGTGCACGCAGATCACCCGGATGCGCTCGTTGTGCAGGGCCGGGTAGAAGCGCTGGGCATGTTTGCACAGGTCCAGCATCTCGGCAGCGGTTTCCACACCGCTGAAACCACCGCCCACCACCACGAAGGTGAGCAGGGCGGCGCGCTCTTCTGCATCCTCCACCAACACCGCCTGCTCCATCCTGTCCATCAACACCCGGCGCAATTCCAGGGCGTCAGCCAGATTGCGAATGAAGAGGGCGTGCTCCGCCATGCCAGGCATGCGGCTCACATCCACCACCGCCCCCAGGGCCAACACCAGCTGCTGACCCTCAAAGGTCAGGCGATGAGGCGATCCGGGCTGACTCACTTCCACCAGGCGGCGCTGGCAATCCACACGACTGACTTCTCCGCGCACCACTCGGGTGCGGCGCAGCAGGTGCCGCAGGGGACTGATGACATGGGACGGCGCCAGGCTGCCACCAACGACCTCGGGCAACAACGGCTGGAAGACGAAGTAGTTCTCGCTGCTGATGAGCAGGATACTGGCTTCCTTGGGCAGCAACTTCTCCAAACGCCGCGCGCACCAGACTCCGGCGAAGCCACCACCCAGAATCAGCACATCGGACATCACCATGCCCAGCTAGCTTAGCATCAGCATGGCTACGAGGTCTAAGTCTCTTGGGAACCCCGGGCCATTAGGATCTTGCCCGAGCGTACCAACTCTTCCAGACCAAAGGGACGCAGCAATTCGATGAAGGAGTCCAGCTTTTCACTGGAGCCAAACACCCGCAGGATCAGGGAGTCTGAACCGTAGTCCACCACCCGGGAATTGTAGTGCTCGGCGATTTGCAGGATCTGCGTGCGTTGGTCCAGCTGGCAATGCAGTTTGACCAGGGCGATCTCCGTCTCATAGGACTCATCCCCGGTGTGATCAAAGGCATGCACCACATCCACCAGCTTGGCCAGCTGCTTGATGATCTGCTCCAGGGTTTCCGGATCGCCGGAACAGGTGATGGTCATGCGGGAGAAGCCACCTTGCGCGGCTGGGCTCACCACCAGACTTTCAATGTTGTAAGCCCGGCGGGAAAAAACCAGCGCCACCCGCACCAACACACCGGGCTTGTTGGTTACGTAGAGAGAGATGGTGTGAATCCGCTTGCGATTCTTCCGTCCTTTACGTCCCGGCATGGATTCTACTTGCTTGCTAGTGGTGTGATGCGCTCTGTTGGGGCATTTTCAGTGCAGCGCGTGCGCGACCGACTTTTTCGAGGATCTCGTCGGCGGCCTTGGTCCAAACAATCGGCTTCGGATCGTCGTTGTGGTTATCGATGTAGTCCATGATTGCTTTCTTGAGTTGAGGGACGCTGCGAAACGCGTCGCGCTTCAGGCGTTTTTGATCAAGATTGCGGAAAAACCCCTCCACGATATTGAGCCACGAGCTGCTTGTCGGGATGAAGTGCATGTGGAATCGCGGATGGCGCTTCAGCCACCGCTTAACCTTCTCATGCTTGTGTGTGGCGTAGTTGTCGGCGATGACGTGCAGATCGAGTTCAGCTGGAGTTTGCTCGTCGATCATTCTCAGGAACTTGATCCACTCCTGATGTCGATGTCGCTTCATGCAGGTTGCGATCACTTCGCCGTGACCCAACTCGATCGCGGCGAACAAGGTGGTTGTTCCGTTCCTCTTGTAGTCATGAGTCATCGTGCCGCATCGACCCTTGACCAGTGGAAGGCTCTTCTGGGTCCGATCGAGAGCCTGAATTGACGTCTTTTCGTCCGCGCTAAAGACGAGTGCATTCTCGGGTGGATTCAGGTAGAGACCTACCACATCGCGCAGCTTCTCTTCGAACCGAGAATCGTTGCTGACCTTGAACGTCTTCACCAAGTGAGGTTTCAGACCGTTGGCCTTCCATGTGCGGTGGACCATCGACTGCGTGATTCCCATCTCCTCTGCAAGGAGTCGCGTGCTCCAGTGTGTCGCGTTCGCGGGGATCTCTTGCGTAGTCATGCGGATGATCTCACTCTCAACTTCCTCGTTCGCACGGGGACGACCTCCCCGAGGAAGGTCCTTCTCTATACCAGTGAGGCGATGCTCGCTGAAGCGGTTTCGCCAACGCCCCACAGTGTGTCGCTTGACCCTCATCTCCTCAGCTATATCCGCATTCGAGTAGCCATCAGCGGCAAGAAGGATCATTCGGGCTCGCTGAGCTTGCCTCACCGAAATTCTCCGACTGCGTGACCAATTCGTCAGGGTGCTTCGCTCGCTCTTGGTAAGTTGAATCTCTACTGCAACGCGCATCGTCTTGCCTCCAACGATACCTACGCACCGCAAGCGTAGGGAGGCTTAATATAAAGGCCTACTAATTCTGCGTCATACCACTACATGCCGCACTCCCCAAGGTGCTTAAATAACGCAGGCCAAGGACGCGAGTCCTTGGCCTGCTTGTTGATGTTGGACGTATCCGAAACCCAGCTTTATCACGGAGTCGTCGTCATCGGCACCCAGTTGGTGGCCAACTGGAAGGTGTCACAGCCAGCGCCACAGCCATTGCTGGTATAGACCAGGGCCGCATGGTGCAGGGTGATGCCCAGAGGTGCAGGCGTTGGGCCAAAGGTGTTCAGGGAAGGCGTAGCCTTGCCGCTGCCAGTCAGGGTACTCTTCCAGCCGGCAAAGGTGGGAGCGCCACCACCCAGCTGGGTGAGACCAATGACAAAGCTGGTCAAGGGATCCGGCTGGTTCAGGGGGATCACTACGCCAGGGGCCATGGTGACACCGGGGGTATCGCCACTGGCAGCAAAGCCGGTGAACAGCCAGTAGTTCTTACCAGCATTAGGCACACCAGCATCGATGGTCATGGTCTGGGAATTGGCCACACTCAAGGACAGCTCATGCGCGTCCGCCGTCAGGAACAACGGAGCGCCGGAGATCGCGTAGGCCCGGCCGTGATTCTTTAGGTCATCAGTGGTGCCCACGGTACCGTCAGCGCCGGCGCGACCCGGGTCACTGAAGTCAGCCCAGGTAGCCGAACCAGCCAAGATGTCGGAGACGCCATCACTGTTCATATCACCAACGGCGCACACGGCGCGGCCCAGCTGATCACCCTGGGATTCGTGCCGTCCATTACCAGTGTTGAGAAGCGTGTAACTCTGTTCGCCATCCTTGGTCAACAGCGTCGTGCCGTCAAAGCCGGAATACACATACACACGGCCATTCCACGGCTTCTCGTCACCCGTGTTTGTAGCGTTGGTTCCACCGGTGCCGTCGGGGCCCAAGAGATCTTCACTCCAGAAAGGCGCGCCAGCCAAGATGTCGGGGGTGCCATCACCGTCCACATCGCCGGCTACGGTCACGGACACACCCAGGATGTCATCCTCGTTCTCGCCTTCGAAGGTATGAAGAAGCGTCGTGCCGTCAAAGCCGGAAAACACATACACACGACCAACGTCAGAGACATCGTCGAGGTTACCAGGAGTGCCGTCGGGATCCAGATTATAGGCTGGCGCAGCGGACGCGAAGTCGGCATAGCCATCACCGTCCACATCGCCGACACCGGACTGACTGAAACCCTGGTTGTCAAAGGCGTTCTCGCCATCGATTGTATACAGCGTCGTGGCACCCTTGCCGGAATACACATACACACGGCCAACTTTTAAGAGATCGTCGGGGGTACCAAGAGTGCCGTCGATACCCGGAAGATCATAGCTAAACGCACCGGACACGATGTCGGCGTGGCCATCGAAGTCTACATCGCCGGCTCCGCTACTGCGGGTGCCCAGGAGGTCACCCGCGGTCTCGCCATCGTAGGTCTGAATCGTCGCGCCGGTAGAGCCGGAAAACACATACATACGGCCAGCATTAGAAACCAAGTTACCCACAGTGCCATCGGGGAGATCCGGATCAAAGTTTCCCGCACCGGACACGACGTCGGGAGTGCCATCAAGGTCCACATCGCCGGCTCCGCTCACGGCTTGGCCCAGGAAGTCAAAAAACGCGGCGCCTTCCGCGGTCCACAGCAACGTGCCAGCCTTGCCGGAAAACGCATACACACGACCAGCAAAAAAGAGCCCGGGGGGGGGTATAAAAAGAGTTACCGGACACGATGTCGGGGGTGCCATCACCGTCCAGATCGCCGGCTCCGCTCACGGCGGTGCCCACGCCATCGCTCGCGGCCGCACCATCGATGGTCATAAGCATCGTGCCATTCGCGCCGGAATACACATACATACGGCCAGCATTAGAAACCAAGTTACCCACAGTGCCATCGGGGAGATCCGGATCATAGCCACCCGCACCGATCACAATGTCGGGGATGCCATCCAGGTTGATATCGCCGGCGCAGCCCACGTCGTTGCCATGGGCATCAGTCGCGTTCTCGCCATTTTCGTAATAGATCACGCTCTGGCTCTGGCCAAAGGACGACAGAAGGGTCATGGCCCCCATCAGCAGGGCTGGGACGCCCAGGTTCTGGGAGAGGGAGGAAGGGGAATTTATATTGCTCATCATGGTAATTGCACCTCCTGGCGCAAGGGGGGGGGACAGGGTTAGAAATCGTCATCAACACTCGTGATGACGGGGAGAAAGGATCCGCTTGCAGTGCCAACGAGGCGGGCGCAAGAGAATCCACGAATCCCTTCTGAGCCACGACTGACGCCGTAGCCTTGGGGGAAAGTTCATCAAAAGTCACTTGCCCTTCATCGGGGGCCATCAAGGACACCGCCAGGCCGGCTGCCGTTAGAGTTCCAGCACCAACCCATAGACCCAGCTTGCCCAAGACAAAAGCGGACGAAGTGCCTGCGGCGGATTCTGCCGCCAGAGTCACTACCGCTTTTTGCAGGACCAGCTCACGCATGGCTGCCAAACCCTGCACCGGCGAAGTCAGCACCACCCCACCGGCAATCAAGCTGGCGGGCAGGGCCTGACGCAATAGCTTAAGACCTCGGGCCAACTGGGTGCGCACCGTGCCCGGCGGCCGATGCAAGGACACTGAAATCTGCGCTGCATTCAGGCCATGGCGCAGGTAGAAGTTGAGCACCGGCTAGTAGGGTTCTGGCAGTTTCGAGATCGCATTGCTCACTGCTTCGCTGAGTTCGCTGTCTTGCGCTTCCTGCAGCGGCCCTCTCACCTTTCCACCCGCCAAGAGTTCGGGGATCACCTTGCGCCTGGCCGCCCGACGCTCCACCCGGGCCGCATTGGTCAGAATCGCCACCAACCAGGACATCACCGTGCCCTTGCCGTTGTCCTTGAAACGGTGCCGAAACTCGATGGCCGAGAGGAAAGTGGCTTGTACCAGGTCCTCCGCCACCTGCGCATCGCTTGCCAAATGGCTGGCCACCCGCATCAACTCGGCGGCGGTGGCGTCGAAGACCAGGGCTAAATCCTTGGGATCACCCTGATCGCGGAAACGCAGGAAGGCCTGATTGATGTCTAATGACGGCATAGCATCCTTACCAAACTTGAGGCCTCCATAATGCTACATGGAATGCAGAAAAACCGGGGCGAGGGCGGCAACAAGCGCCGCCAAGGAGGTTGCTGCCGTCAGCAATCGCTGCTCTAGACCTCAGTTATAGATCCTGTCGTAGGGTGCAACCCGGCACATGGGTGACACTTTTGTACGGGCACATGGGTAACACTTTCTGGGGGAGGCAGGATTGCGACCCACAATGCTCATTTTCAGGGATTCAGGGGCTAGAGCATGGGGGGAGCCTCTTGAGCCAGGGAAATGAGGATTTCGGCAAGCGACCCCCCATATTCGCTACTCAGTATATGGGCCCTCCCCCCTACTCGCTGATTTTTGGCAGGGGGATCACGACCCTGGACCGCTCATGCAGCACTCCCAGCTGCATGCAGCCGAGATGGACAATCCATACGTCGTCATCCACATGTTCCAGGCCGATGCTCTCGCCTACCAGTGCATCCCCTATAAAGACATAGCCTCCAGCCCATTTCATGGTGCCATCCTTTCGCACTTGTCGGACAGCAAAGTCATCTGAGTATTCATGCTGCGGCAGCCTTGAAGGCATAGTCCTCCGCGAAGGCGCGTAGACTTCGGCTGGCACTTGCATGTCTAGAGCTTCATGCGGGCGCTCTTCATTGTAGATGGATTGAAATCGTGAAAATGCAGCCTGCTGGGTTCGAATTGTTTTGTAAGGAGGGTTGGCAGTCTCTGCCTTCAAGGTTTCATGAAATCGCTCGTGACGACCATTCTGATCTGGTCTACCTGGCTCAATAAACATTGGTCGAATTCCAAGCCGTATCATCCAAACTCCTAAGCGAGAAATCCCGCCAATGCCCCTCGACCCAAACGGAGACCCGTTATCGCTAAGCATGTAGAGAGGTAGGCCATACTGCCTAAATGCACCTGCCAAGCAGCGGCGCACGTCCAACAGCTTCGGCGAGACCAATGCACGGCACTCCAGCGACAGGCGGCTAAAGGCATCATTCACCGTCAGTGGATCACAGCGAGTGCCATCTCCGACACAAAACCAGCCCTTGTAGTCTATGGACCAAACGTCATTGGGTGCTTGTGGTTGAATCAACGACAATGTACTGGGCTGCCGCCGCAAACGTCGGGGACGAGACATGACGACACCCGCCCGTTTCAACACAGCATGCACTGTGCTCCTTGCCGGCAAAACTTCTTCCGGGTGCTCTCGTGCCAGTACAGCTCGGATCTTTTTGGATCCCCAAGTTGGGTAGTGTTTTCGTACCCGCAAAATCGCCGCCTCCACTCTTGGTGGGGCTTGATTGGGATGCCGCTTTGGCGCTCTGGATCTGTCCCGTAGACCTTCAGGTCCTTCATCACGATATCGAGCCAGGATCTTGTAGCCAGTTTTCCGGCTAACCCCAAACCGCTCGCACAGTTCTGTCATCGACAGGCGGCCATCTTGGTGGGCCGCCACAAACTTCAAACGCTCATTCACAGGGTCTGTCTCGCACCAGGTCATCCGGCACAAGAGACCCCAGCGCCACCCCAAGGCCACGCCAAAGTGTTACCCATGTGCCCGGACTGATTTGTTACCTATGTAACCGGTCCGGACCGTAGGGTGCTGATTACGATCCGGCGTAAGATGCAAGTGCCTGGCCAAGGAAGGGAAAATGGTTTTCCTGAAAAACCCTACACTTGGCTGTCCGAAATCGGGCTTGGCAAACCTTATCCGATCCATGGACTACCGCCCAGACAATGTCGATCAGGCTTTTTGCCGCTTCCAGCAAAGCGGCAACCCCGATGACATCGGTGAGGTCTTTGATGCCACCACCCCCCGGCTGCTGCATTCAGCCCAGCACCTGGCCTCTGATGCGCATGGGGCGGAGGACTTGTTGCAAGCCACCCTCCTCATCGCCATCCAAAGCCGCGGCAAGTATCAGCCCAGTGGTTCGGTGGCATCCTGGCTCTTCGCCATCTTGTCCAACGAAGCCCGTTCCCGACGGCACTCCTGGCAGCGGCGACGAGCTCAATAACGCTGGTCGGGTGAATGTGTATTCCGGCAAGGATGGCACGGCGCTGTGGACCTTTGACGGCGAGAATGCGGGTGACGGTATGGGCAACGGCGTGAGCGATGCCGGCGACGTGAACCTTGATGGCACCCCCGACATCGTGGTCAGTTCGACCTACACAGTGGACCCCAACGGCACTCCGCTCACCGGCGACGAGATCATTGCCGCTGGACGTGTCTATGTGTATTCCGTAAGGATGGCACAACGCTGTGGACTTCCGATGGCGAGTTCGCGAGTGACTACCTGGGTAGGACGTCCGTGAGCGGTGCCGGCGATGTGAACGGTGATGGCACCCCAGACATCGTGGCTGGTGCGTATGGCTGGGGTGACCCCGCTGAACTCGGCCCCGACGGCACTGCGGGCAGCGGAGACGAGACCGGCGACCACGGCCGAGCCTACGTGATCTCCAGCACCCCGCTGTCCCTGACGGCGGACAAGCACCTGTTGTCCCTGAGCGTGGCCAATTCCCAGACCATGACCATCGATGCGGGTGTGGCCAACTCAGGCAAGAACTACTGGCTATTCACCGGCTTTGCTGCCCCTGGCGACACCCCCGGGGTGACCATGGCGCCAGGCGTAGTGATCCCCCTGAACCAGCCAGATCCCTTGACCAGCTTTGTCATTGGCCTCACCCAACTGGGTGGTGGCGCTCCCACCTTTGCCGGTTGGAAGAGCACTCTGGATGGCAGCGGCAAGGCTTCGCCTTCTCTGAACACCTTTGGTCCAACGCCTGCGCCGCTGGGTGTCACCCTGCACCATGCTGCCCTGGTCTATACCAGCAACGGCTGTGGCGCTGGTTGTGACACCTTCCAGTTGGGAACCAACTGGGTGCCGATGACCACGACGCCATAATTCTCTAAGAAACGCGGAAACCAGCCGAGACACTGCCCCGGCTTAGCAGGGATCAGAGTTCCAAAACGGAGTTCTGATCCCTGCGCTCTGTACTAGCAAGACAACAACCGAACCGAACTACCGCCCCAGCTCCTCCAGCTCCTTGATCTCCTGGCGCAGCTGCTGCTTCTCCGCGTCCAACTCCCGCTCCCGCTCTTCCAAAGCCTTACGCCTTGCCGCGGCAAAGCTGGCATCCACATTGTGCCCCAGCCGGGTGATGCGATAGCCCCGCCCGCGCAAATGAGCAATAATCCCAGTGGGTCCCGGATAGTGGGCCGCGCCCACCGCAAAGAGAAAACTCTTGTCTCGGGACTGCTGCAGCATGCGCACCATGCGCTCCACCATCCGCGTGTTCCGACTGCCCACCAGGTTGTATACCAACTGACCATGCAACTGGATCATCTCCAGCAGCTCTTGATGCGGTTCCATCCCCGGGATCATGCCGGGGTACCTGTCCTGCATCATGCCCGGATCCATCCCCTGTTCAAACAACCTCTGCAGCACTTCGGGATCATTCAATCCCAATGCAATTTCTTCTTTCGTGAACTCGAACTTGTGCATGTCCGCCAGCAGCGTCTCCGCATCACCGCGCAGGTAGGTAGCAATGAGCTCCTCCAGCAGACTTTCTTCCTGGTTCAGGTACTTCTCCGCCGAGCGCAGACTGCACTCCAAGAACATGGTCTGTATCGGCCCACCCAGACCACCAAAGACCCCCGCCTGCTCCTGCGGAGTTTCCAATCCTCCCACCACCTTGCCGATTTCCTTGGCGTACTGATAGATCTGGTAGTCCATGAAGCCGAAGGGGTTCGCCGCTTCCGCCCGCTCCACCGTCATCAATTGCATGCCCAGGGCCCAGGGTTGCAACTGCAGGTAGGGTCCAATATTGCCGCCCTTCTTCTCCAAGAAGGCACTCAATCGCTGGAACAAATCCGGAGTCACGTAGCGGGCAATGTTGCTGCCGGTGGGCAGGCGCATGCTCTTCTGCACTTGCCTCAGCACCGCGTCTTCCATGGCCAGCTCCGTATAGACCAGATCCGCATCTTTTATGGCCTTATGCACACTTTGCGGGAAAGCATTCAACCGTGGGTCAGCAAGATGGATGGTGCCGAACAGGTAACTTGGGTTTGGCAACTCGATGCGCCAGAGTATGGGTTGCGTGCCCTCCGCTGGAGCCTGTCCGGAACCCAGCACAGGAACTTCCTCCTGCCGTTGGCAGGAAAGCCCACAGCCAAGAAGGAGAAGACCGCCCATCCACCATCCAGCAGTCTTGCTGCTTGGATTTAGTCTTGATGCCATGGCTCCAACATAGCCCCTAGCCCGCCTTTCCCACCACGCTCGTAAGCGAGGTGGCGTAAATCCTGGTGGATACAAGGAGAGCGACCGAGTCCCTCGGAGGCAGGTTTGGCTACCTGTCGAGAAGGACGACCGAGTTCGACGCAGTAGACACCTAGATTTACGTCACCGCAGTAGAGAGGGGTGGGAATGACGGGCTGCACTGCCTAGTCCGACAGAGGCAGAGCAAGATTGCACCAGTCAGGCTCCACCGCCCAGGAATAACGACCCTCCCCCAGGATCAACTGCCCGGTCTGCCCGGTCTGCCCGGTCTGCCCGGCCTCCCCATCGACAAAGCTGCGCCCGACAAAGGGGTGCCGAGCAAATTGCTGCCAGGTTTGAATTGTCGCTCGGTAGACAGGGTTGCCCCGCATGGCAACCAGGGCCGGATCGTCCATGTTGCGGAGCAAAGGTTCAGCCTGACTCACCTCGCCACTGAGCCCGTTTACCATAAAGCGATACAGGTAGTCCTTGGTCTGCAAGATGAACTGATGACTCCAAGGCACACAGAGGACCGGATTGCGGCTCATCCTCTCAAGTTGCACTTGTCCGTTCAGGCTGACGGCGAATTCTTGCTGCACTCGCTGTTGGTTCACCGACCCCATCCAAGTCAGGGCAACAAGGTAAAGCAGCACCAAGATCAACGAGAGCCAGGCAAAGCGCGGCCGTTTCCCTTCACCCACGCCCAGGCGACGCAGACCCAAGAGCCCAAGCCAGCAGGCAGCCAGGATCCAGGCTGATGCGGTCGGAGTCGTGGGCCAAATTGCAGTCAGGGTCACAGTGGCCAAGGCAAACACGCCCCAGATCCAAAGCCCCGCACCACGACGAGGCCCACCCAGCACTGAACCCACCGCCAGCAAGATCCACATCCAGGGATCCGCAACATGGATCACATCCCCGTAATACCAGCTGCCATCGAAGGGCAGCCAGGGACGCATGCCATAACTGATCATGGCATCCAAAAAGCAATGCATGCAAAGCCCCAGGTAAGCCATGACCAGAAAGGAGCGGAAGCGAGATTCAGGACGGCGGCGCCGCGCCATTAGCCAGAACAGCCAAGCCAAACAGAGACCACTAATGGCCACGCCGACCAGGGAATGGGTCAGCCCATGATGCCAATTCAGGTATGTCTGCCCGCTGATGAACAGGGAGACACAGTCGCTGTCAGGAAAGTTGGCTGCCGTCACCAACAGGGCAGTGGCCCAGGGGCCCTGACGATCCATGCCGGCCCGGGCGAGAACCAGACCACTGAGAGTGTGAGCAGCGTTTTCCAAGCCAGGAGCTTATTGCGATTCCGCAGCGAGCCTGGCTTTCAACTTTTTCGCCCGCTCGGTGAGGCCTGTGCCCTTGAGTTGGCGCATGAGTGAGTTCAACTCACGCTTGGCTGCTTTAGGATCCGAATCAGCCTTGGCTTCAACTGCTTCCAACCTGGCGGTGGCAAAGGATCGGATCTTCTCCTGAATCGCCTGCACGCGAGCCTGCACCGATTCGGGCCAGTCCTGTTGCTTGGCCAAGATCTTCTTGCAGGCAGCCGTGGCCTTGATCAGGTCCTCCTTGGCCAGGGCAGCTAGCGCCTTGCTGCGGGCCTTGTCAATTTCTTCCAGATCCTTGCGGCTAATCAGCGACTTGCCGTGCTGCTTGCTCAATTGCTTCCGCGCCTTCTTCACCGCCTCCATCAGTGGTGTGGAAGCCACAGAATTGAAGTCCTTGATGATCTTCTGGGTATGCGGATCAATGACAGCGGTGAAGGGGATACCGCCGGTGTGATTGTATGAGCCCGCCTTACCATGCCTAAGGGATTGGATTTCTTCCAGAGTCAGACCGGGCCAACTCAGCATGTATTGCGCTGGCTGGCCATCGACGCCAACGGCTTCATAGGTAGAGGCCAATTTCTCACCCCTGTCATGAGCATCTTTAACTCCGGAGACGGCGATGACCTCGACAGAGTTCTGGTTGGCAAACTTGATGTATTTCTTGTTCTGCAGCACGGCAGAATGCATGCCCCAGCAAGGGGGTCAAGAATAGCCGTGGGCGTGCAACACGATGGGTAGATTGAGCAGCTTGGCTTCTTCCACTGCTGCATCCCAGGATTTGGCCAGCTTCACCGTTGGCTTGGGCTTGTCACCGGAAAGGGGCGGACTTGGCAGGGCTGCCAAGGCAAAGAAGGATGTGGCCAGCAAGACTGAGCCTGGAAAGAATAGGTGCTTCATGGTGTTTTTCCCGCTCCAATGACCCTAATGACCATGGTGCAGCGCACAGCCTACGTTTTTGTCAGCCTTATGGTTGGGAAAAATATGCCGCAATCCAATCCCTGTTAGCATGCCAACATGCCAGAGAGCTTTGCCGCCATCATGAAAGAAGTCAGGGCCTGCCAGGCTTGTGCGGCGGACCTACCCCAGGAACCCCGACCGGTGCTGCAGGCTCACCCCCAGGCTCGCATACTCATCATTGGCCAGGCACCGGGCCGGCGGGTGCAGGAGAGCGGCATACCCTGGGACGACCCCAGCGGTAATCGACTGCGGGAATGGTTGGGGATGGACAAGGCAACTTTTTATGACGCCAAACAAGTGGCCTTGGTGCCCATGGGTTTCTGCTACCCCGGCACTGGGCCTTCAGGCGATCTACCACCCCGCAAGGAATGCTGCCAACTCTGGCATCACCGCCTCTTGCCGCGGCTGCCCAAGGTGAAACTCACTTTGCTGCTGAGCCAGTACGCCCTGGCCTTTGGCTTGGGCGAGCGACGTAAAAAAACCCTTACCGAAACCGTTCGCTGCTGGCGGGATTATCTTCCCGAACACCTGCCCTTGCCCCATCCTAGTCCGCGCAACAACCGATGGTTGAAAAACAACCCATGGTTTGTTGAAGATGTCATCCCCTACCTGCAGCGCCGCATTGCGGAGTTAACAAAGCGTTGAAAACCTTAACACTTTCACTCACAACCGCCGTCCTCATGCTCGCAGCTCTTGGCTGCACCACCAGCCAACATACCAGGGGACCCCTGGCGCGAAAAATGGAGCAGACCAAGAGGGACAGCAAGGAGATGATTCCCGCTCCGAGCATGGCCCTGCTGCAACAAGCCCAGGCAGAACTGGAAGACTCGGGCATTGCGGATGCGGCCAGGCAACCCGGGGATCTGGCGCCGGATTTCAATCTACCGGACGCCTGGGGCAAGGACTTCAATCTGGCTGCCCGACTCAAACAAGGGCCGGTGGTGTTGACCTTCTACCGCGGCCATTGGTGACCCTATTGCAACCTTGCCCTTGAGGCGCTCCAGCAGGTCCTGCCGGAGATCCTTAGCAAAGGCGCCGCCCTTGTGGCCATCTCGCCCGAAAAACCCCAGCATGGTCAGGACATGGCCAGCCTGCACAAGCTGAAGTTTGACGTGCTGACGGACAACGGCAATCAAGTAGCGAAGCAGTTCGGCCTGGTCTTCACCCTGCCCGCATACCTACGACCGGTGTACAAGGACTTCGGCATCAGCCTGCCGGCCAGCAACGGCGATGATAGCTTCCAGTTGCCGGTGCCCGCCACCTATGTCATCGACAGCGACGGCAGGATCGCCTGGGCCTTTATCAACACCGACCACACCACCCGAGCAGAGCCCGCCGATGTGCTGCGCGCCCTGCGCAAACTGCAGCGCGGCATGAGTGGTTATTAGGCCAACTCCAACAGCACCTGCAGCTTGATGAAGTCCACATTCTGGATGCGGATCTGGATGTTGTAACCCTCGGTGAAGGAGAACAACTTGCGGCCGGCGCGCAACTGCAGGGTCGGCCCCTTCAGCACCGGCTTCTCGCCAATGGAGCGGGAGGGCAGAAAACCGGTGATGTTGAACTCCGCCAGATAGACTTCGATGCCAAAGTTGGAAACCCGCACCACCTTGGCCTCATGCTTTTCGTCCACATGCGGCGACATGTACTGACAGACCTTCAAGTCACCAATGGCCTGCTCCCCCATCTCCGCAACCCCAGCCTGCAGGGATGAGTGCATGGCCATGTCATTCATGTCGGCAAGAAAATCCAGCGCCCGCAACTCTTCTTCCGCCTCGCCACCGCGGGACTCGATGGCATGCAGCCAGCGATGCACAAAAAGATCCGGGTAACGGCGGATTGGCGAGGTGAAGTGCAGGTAGGCCTGCCGCGCCAGACCCCAGTGCTTGGCCACATCCTCGTGATCCTTCACCGCGTAGCTGGCCCGCTCCACCAGGCCCATGATGCGCTGGATCATCGCCTCCGCATTGGGTCGCCGGCGGGCGATGCGAATCAGACCACCCACATCCCGGCCGGTAAGATGCTCCTTGTTGGGCACGCGGATGCCGTGCTCCACAAGCATCTTGACGATGGATTCAATCTCCTCCAGATCCTTGGGCGGGTGCACCCGGTAGATGGTGGGCAGGCCACGACCACGGAACAGATCACCCACCGCCTGATTGGCGGCCAGCGCCGTCTCCTCAATCAGGGTCATGGAGAAGTACTTGGTGGCATCCACAATGGCTTCCACTTCGTGATTCTTGTCGAAGACGAACTTGCGCTCCCGGGATTGAGTGCGCAGCGAGCCCTTGGCGTCGCGAATCTTCTGCTGCCGCAGGGCCCACTTCTGGAACAGCTTCAAGGGCTCGGTCAGGTAGGCAATTTCCCGAGTCTCCGCATTGTCCTCGCCATCCAACAATTCCTGTACCACCTTGTAGGTGTTGCGTTGCACCGAGCAGATCACCGACTTGTGCACCTTGGCCGCCACCCGACTGCCCTTGTCGTCGAATTCCATGATCACCGAATAGGCCAGCCGATCCCGGTTGGGTACCAGGGAGCAAAGACCATTGGACAGGGACTCGGGCAGCATGGGCACCACCTGGTCTGGCAGGTAGACCGAGGTGGCACGGGCCAGGGCTTCTGCATCCAGGGCAGTGCCCGGTCGCACGTAATGGCTCACATCGGCAATGTGCACCCCCACTTGCAGATTGCCGTTGGCCAACTGGGTAATGGCAATGGCATCGTCGTAGTCTTTGGCATCTGCGCCATCGATGGTGAAGATGCACTGCCCACGGAGATCCTCCCGATCGGCAAAGTCTTCCTCCTGCGGGTCATCATGCAGGGCCGCAACTTCATCCAGGACATCTTGTGGGAACACGGTGCGCACCCGGAAGGAAGCCAGAATGCGCATCTCTTCCGACTCTTCGTCCGCATAGACCGCTGGGCCATGGGTCATGGGGCCAAAGGCTGCCGGTCGCCGCATGATGCGATCCCGGGAGGACTCCATGCCCCGACCCTCAGCGTCCGCATCGTCGATGCTTGCTCCGGCTGGGGTTTCCAGGCTCCAGCCCCGGTCCTTGGGGTCGACCTCATCCTCCGGCTCACCGCCACGAGAACGCAGCAGGTCCTTGAAACTCTTCATAGCGCCCGGCTCTGGGTCACGCTTCTTGTCCTTACCCATGGCTAGGGACCATAATGCCTGGTCGGAAAAAAGCTGCACCCCTAGGACAGTAATCCACAGCCTGCCGTATCCACTGCAAACTTGAACCAAGGAGATAGTGATGCTGAAGCTCTGGGAACTACCCCCATCCCCCAACAACACCAAGGTCCGCATGGCACTGCGCTTCAAGGACATTGCCTTCGAAGCTGTTTCCGTCGACCCCTTGGACCGACAAGCCATCTTGCAAACTTCGGGACAAGAAGGCACGCCGGTGATTGAAGAACGAGGCATGGTGCTGAGTGACAGCGAAGCCATCCTGCAGTATCTGGATGCCAACTATCCGGACAGCCCGCGCCTGCTACCCCGCATGAAAGTCGACCGACGTGCTTGCGAAGACTGGCAGAAGGATCTGGGAGAGAAGGTGGCTGAGCCCTGGTTCCCGGTGTTTGCCTATTGCTTGGGTATGCGCGACCACCTGGACGAAAGCTCCCGCAGCAGATACCTGGCTGGCCTGAAGTGGCTGGATGAGGAGCTGGCGGAACAGGAGAATTTCCGCAACTGTGAGGACGGCGCCATCAATGATCTGCGGGTAGCCCAATGGGCCACCTATGCCTTGCCCGGCGAAGGTCTGCTCAAGCGAGTGCCCTTGTTCGGTGAGTTCAAGGAAGTCTTCGCTGCCGATGCCAAAGCCTTCCCTCGACTGCAAGAATTCCTGCTACCCTGGCAACAGCGCCTGGCTTAGCCTGCTTTGGCAGCATGAAAATCACCACCACCCTCATCCTCTGCCTGAGTACCTTGCTACCAGCTGCACAGCAGCAGCCGGAAAAGACAGAGTTCCTGCTGGGGGGTATCCAGGTGAACGAACCATCGCACCAGGCTTGGTTGGATGCCTTGCAAAAAGCAAAGATGAACACGGTGTCCATCACCGACTATGCCCATCAGGGGGATTGGGATTCGGATAAGCTCTGGTGGGACGCAGAGAATCCAGGCCTGCTGGCCGAGCTGCGCGCCGCCAAAAAACGCGACATGCACGCGGTGCTGATCCTACGCGTCGCCCTGGACCATGCCTTCCCCCGCAATCGCTTTTTGTGGCACGGCATGATCATGCCGAAGAGCGACGCGCTCATCCGTTCCTGGTTTGCCAAGTACACTCGCTTCGCTCTGAAGTGGGCCCAGACCGCCCAGGACGAAGGCGCCGATGCCCTGTTGATTGGCAGCGAGATGAACGCCCTGGCTTCGACCCTGGCTCTCAGCCAGGCCCCGGTCCTGGAGAGCTACTATCTGAACGAGCAAAAGCAGAAACAACGGCGGCAGCAGTTTCTTGTGCATCAAGAAACCCTGCCCAAGCAAGAGCTGGAAGCACGCATACGAGCCGAACAGGCATGGGCCAGACAGGTAACGGAGTCGGGCAAGGCCAGCCTGCAAGATCTGAACCGCCGCCGACAATTGCTGCAGGAAGAATGGACCAGCCTCATCGCCAAGATCCGCAAGGTCTACAAGGGCAGGCTTGGCTACGCCGCCAACTTTGACCAGTACCATGAAGTTGGCTTCTGGCAGGACCTGGAACTCATGGGCATCAACGCCTATTTCCAGCTACGCCAGCATTGGCAGCCAGATTTACAAGCAGCAGAGCTCTATCCGATCTTGCAGGATGGCTGGAGCAAGGTGCTGGCTGACATCCAAGCATTCCGTTCAGCCCAGGGCCTGCAGGAACAGCCGGTGATCTTTTCTGAGATGGGCTACACCTTTAGGGCCAATTGCACTTTGCAACCTTGGGCAGACCATGGCTGCTCCTTGGTTCAAAGCCCAGAGCATGACAAGCCACAGCTGATGATCTGGCGCCAACAACCAAAGCATCCTCTGGAGCGGGCCCTGGCGGTGCGCGCATTGCACGCTGCCCACCAAGAGCTGGCCAAGCCATTCCTGCAAGGCATCCTCTATTGGAAACTCTCCACCATCCTTAGCCATCCGGACATCGAGTCCTTTGTGTTGATGTTGAACGGGGAACCGGCAGACCCCCTGCTGATAGAACTGCAGCGATTCTTGTAGGCTGGTTGGCAGTTTCCCATTCCCACTTCATGTTTTTCCCACGTAGAGGCAGCAATGAAACGCTTGTACACCTCCAGCATCCTGCTGGGCCTGCTCACCCTTTCTCTGCCCGCCCATTCTCTACCGGCCCAGGATCAGCAGGCAAAACACCTGCTACGTCTCAAGTTCAAAGAAGGCGCCAGGCACCACTATCTGCTGACCATGCAGCAAAGGACCACACTCAAGACCCTTGCGGCCGGGACATGGAACCCATCGTCTTTCAGTCCCAGGAACAGTGGGGATTCAAGGTGACCCCTACGAGGAGCGGTAAGGCCCACATCGTACAGCAAGTCGAGCAAATGAGGACTCCTTCGCGAAGCGAAGGAGTCCTCATTTGCGAAGCGAAGGAGAAGGGCCGAAAATATGGGATTACCATCAGGAGGTCGTTGGCCTTCTAGCGCAAGCGGATGTAGATGCCCGGGGGCAGGTCTCTCAGCTGAAATTACCATCGAAGCTGTCCAGTGGCTCAGCCTCATTCTCCTATTGGATGTTCGAGCGGGTCCTCTTGCCTCTTCCTGAAGAACCGGTGGGAGTTGGCGATACCTGGGAGACCCCCATCGACCTGATTGGCCTGGGTTTCGGCGAAGGATACAAGGGCAAGGTCAAGAACACCCTGGTCAAGTTTGAGAATGGCCGCGCCACCATCGAGCAAATACTGAAACTGAAGGATGAGACTGGGAAGGGTCAGAAGGGAACAGAGTGGAAGGTCAAGAAAGCCACCGGATCCCTGGTGCTCAATCTGGATCCGTTGAGTATTGAATCTTCACAGACCAAGTTGAATATCCTCATGAAAGATCCGCGGGGGCAAGACCCTGGTGCCAACATGGTCTTCACCATCGCCTTGCAGAAAGTCGTGCCCGAACAATCCATCAGAGAGCAGCTTCTGGCTCGGGCAGCGCAAGAAGAAGGCCGGGCCCCAGATCTGCCGCCCAACGCCCACAAGGGCCGACGCCTGGCGATGGTTGCCAGGCTCGACCCAGCCACTGCAACTCCCGGTTCTGAAGTCACTCTGTATGTGACCATCGCCATGCAAGATGGCTGGCATACCTATGGAGCCAAAGAAACCGCATCTGCCCCCATCTCCCTGCGAGTCGACCCAATTGAATTGGAGTTACCGGAAGAACCGATGATTCCTGCGGGCATCGCCCAGGAAGTCGCGGGAAAGAAGGCACAGATCCTCGACGGAATCTACGTGCTAAGGCAGAAGATACGTATCCCCGCCAATGCCAAGTACGGGCGCATTGGAGTCAGAGCCAGGGTTGCCTATACGGCAGGCAATGGCCAGGAGCACGATCCATTGGCCCAAGCGCTGCTAGACACAAGCCTGCAAGTCTCCGGCCCAAGCATGGTGAAAAACAATTTCGACCTTGCCGTAAAGGAGGCCCAGTTGCAGAAGAAGCAAGTCCTGGTGACTTTTTCCGGCCTCACCTGCGTGAATTGTCGCTACATGGAGCGTGGGCTATTTCTCAAACCAGCCATCGCCAAAGTGCTCACGGAAAACTATGTGGAGGCCCGTTTGTATACGGATGCAATTGACAGCGAATTTTTCCAGAAGAACATAGCGCTAAGAGACAAGTATGTAGGCGAGGGCGATGGAGGGCTGCCGATGCTCTTCATCCTTGACCCCAACAAGCTTGACCAGCCAATCCGCGAGCAACGGGGGGCGCCCGGCGAAGATCGACTGCTGGAGTTCCTCACTGGCAAATAAGAGTAGAGCAAGCCCTCTTCCGCCTCATCCGCTGGCACAACCGCTATCTCTCGCGAAGGTCAAGTTTGCTTCCGCTTCCCCTTCGTCTTTGGCTGCTTGCCCAGCTCTAACAGGCCAATGAAATTCAGCCGCCAGTCATGGCTTGGATGATTAGGGTGAATCCAAACTACGCCACAGCCTATTGCTATCGAGGTGAATGATATGAGAACTTTGTTGACCGTTTCTGTAATCGCCGGACTCTCCATTTTTGCTTGCACCAAGCAAGACACGGGGAACGGCACAGCGCAACCCAAGGCGATGGAGAACGCCAGCAACGTCCCTCCCCTGCATCCCAACAACATCGTCAGCATCGCCCTCGGCTCGAAGGATCACAGCACCTTGGTGACGGCGATCAAGGCCGCCGACTATGTCACCTCAGTGGCAGCTTCCGGCCCCTTGACCGTATTCGCCCCCACCAACGCGGCCTTTGAAAAACTGCCAGCGGGAACCGTGGAAGGTCTGCTCAAGCCCGAGAAGGCGGATGCTCTCAGAGAAATCCTCAAGTACCACGTCACCACCTCTGCTCTCAAGGTCTCCTACTTCAAGGATGGCCAGAATCTTTCCATGGCCAATGGCGCCAAGGCAAAGCTGAGCGTGAAAGATGGCAAGGTCACCATCAACGGCGCCAACATCATCGCCTCGGTCAAGGCTTCCAATGGCATGCTCCACATCATCGATGCGGTCTTACTGCCACCGGCGAAGTAAAGCCCCAGCTCGCTCCCCATAGAAGTGCTGCCAGGTCAACATTCCGGCCTGGACCTACCACCAGTTCGCAACAAGCTTTCACATCCGGCAACTAGCCGCTAGGATGTGCAGGGCGGTTCTACGAACAATAGACACATTCCATTGAGGTGGTCGGATGCTTCTAAATGATCTGGTAGCAAAGCAAGGCAATCTGGTTTCGGTCAGCCCTTCACATACGGCTCGCTCAGCGGCCAAGACCATGGCCAGAGGCAACGTGGGCTCCGCTGCCGTCATGGAAAACGACCAGATCGTTGGCATCATCACCGAACGGGACATGGTGCGACGGGTCATCATTGAGCACAAGGATTTGGACACCATGCTGGTCTCCGAGTTGATGACCAAGGACGTGATCATGGGCAAAGCCAAGGATGACCTGGGCACCGCCGCCAACCTCATGCAGACCCACCACATCCGCCACCTTCCTGTTGTGGATGAACAGAACAAGCTCCTGGGGGTGCTGTCCATCCGCGACCTGCTGCGAGAACAGAACCGGGAGATGCGGGACTACATCGCCCAGACGGAAGGCTAAGCCGCCAGCTCGGCTCTTCCCATGCTCAGGCAACTGCACCACCTGCTCCTCTGTCTTGGCATGCTCATCGGCTTGGCCTTGACCAGCTCCGTGCTGAAGGCGATCTTTCAGGGCCGCTTCACCGACAACAACGGCTTTTGGACGACGGCGGGCATCGCCAGCTGCGTTGTCCTTACGGCTGCTCTTGCCTTCCGGCTGTACCTCTGGTTCCGTCGGCGTTGGCAAGATCACAAATTTCGACCCTTCCAACTGTTGATCGTGGTCATGGTTTGCACCTGGCTGTTGGTCACCTTCCTGGCCCAGCCTTATCACAGTGCCCGGGTGCAATTGGGTCTGGGCATCGGCCTGGGAGTCTGGGCTGGGCTTTGGCATTTGCCACGACTGATCCATCCTTCCTTGGCCACGCCACCCCTGTGCCTGGCCCTGCTGACCCAGGTATGCCTGGTGATCCTGGGGCTGGAGCTGGGCCTGCGCATGATGGCCGGTATCTGGGCCTGGCCCATCTTTGCCCGGGCCAACAGCGATGTCATGCAAACCCTGCAGACCTACCGCAAGCCCGCGGGGCAACTGCATTATGGCTTCCCCATGAACGAGGGTGGTCACTATGACGAAACCTTCAGCAAAAAGACCGGGGATGAAAAACTGGTGCTGGCCATCGGCGACTCCTTCAGCGCCGGCGTGGTGCCGCATCAGTATCACTTCACCACCGTCGCCGAACAAAAACTCAACAACACCCGCATCCACAACATGGGCTTCCATTCCATCGGCCCCATGGAATACCTGTTCTTGCTCCGCAGCGAAGGCCTGTCCCTGCAACCGGATTTACTGGTCATCAACCTCTTTGCCGGCAACGACCTGATGGACAGCCAGCGGCAGCGCCACGATCAAGAACAGCTGCGATTCTGGTTTGATCCCAACAACCTGCTGCTGTTCCTGGTGCCGCAACGCATCGGGCGCCTCTCCGCCGAACCACAGACCAAGACTCCAGCTGCCCAGGCCAGCGAGTTCCCCTGGCTGGAAGACCCCTTGCTGGAACCGCCCCAGTTCAGCGACGCCGGCTATCTGGACATCGAAGTGCGCCGCGCGCAAAAGGTGATGGACCCGGGCATGGGCCAGCAGTACCGCATCATGTTCCAGATCCTGCAACAGATCCGGGAAGCCGCCGGATCCATCCCCATGCTGGTGATGCTGATTCCCGATGAATGCCAGGTGAATGATGAACTCTGGCACAAGTTGCAAGGGCCACTGGATACGACCAAGCTGGAACGGAACCTGCCGCAGAAACTCATTGGCCAATGGCTGGCGGAGCAGGAGATTCCCTGCCTGGATCTACTACCCTTGCTGCGGGAAGCGAAACCTTGGTCCGACGGCAAACTGCATCTCTACCATCGCAACGACAGCCACTTCAACCGCCGCGGCAATGCGGTGGCTGGTAAGGCCCTGGCTGAGTTCCTGCAAGAACAGCTGCGCTAAGCTGTTCTTGCAAGGACTCAGCCAGAGTGAAGCTTCAGCGAGCCTGTAGCTCCTCCACCAATTGCCTCACCCCCGCGCTTTCCGGGTCCAGCTGCAATAACTTCTGCGCCCAACCCAGGGCCTGTTGACGCCGCCCGGCATCCCGCTGCAGGGTCGCCAGGGCGTAGAGCAAATCCCGATCCCAGGGGTGGCGTTGTTGTGCTCGCTGCAGAATCTCAATGGCCGCAACCTTCTTGCCGGCGGCGTCCAGGGCCAGGGCGTAGGTGTAGCTGAACCGGGGCAGGTCCGGCCGTAGCTGCGCGGCTCGCTGCAGGTGCACCATGGCTGCGGGCAGTTCGTCGCGGCGCACCAGGCAAAGCCCCATGGCATGCTGCAGCTCGCCACTGGTCGGGTCCTGCTGCAAGCCAGTCCGCAGGACCTGGGCACAGAGATCCTCCCTGCCCCGTTGCCGATGCAGGTCGGCGAGATTCACATAGGCAACAATCCAGGTACGATCAAGGCGCAGGGCCGTGGCAAAATCGCCCTCAGCCGCCTCCAGGTCCGCCAACTGCAAGTGCAGGTTGCCCAAGTTCACGTGCGCCCAAGCCTCGTCCGCATGCAACTGCTGCTGCTTTTCGTATTCATCTAGTGGTGTGATGCGCTCTGTTGGGGCATTTTCAGTGCAGCGCGTGCGCGACCGACTTTTTCGAGGATCTCGTCGGCGGCCTTGGTCCAAACAATCGGCTTCGGATCGTCGTTGTGGTTATCGATGTAGTCCATGATTGCTTTCTTGAGTTGAGGGACGCTGCGAAACGCGTCGCGCTTCAGGCGTTTTTGATCAAGATTGCGGAAAAACCCCTCCACGATATTGAGCCACGAGCTGCTTGTCGGGATGAAGTGCATGTGGAATCGCGGATGGCGCTTCAGCCACCGCTTAACCTTCTCATGCTTGTGTGTGGCGTAGTTGTCGGCGATGACGTGCAGATCGAGTTCAGCTGGAGTTTGCTCGTCGATCATTCTCAGGAACTTGATCCACTCCTGATGTCGATGTCGCTTCATGCAGGTTGCGATCACTTCGCCGTGACCCAACTCGATCGCGGCGAACAAGGTGGTTGTTCCGTTCCTCTTGTAGTCATGAGTCATCGTGCCGCATCGACCCTTGACCAGTGGAAGGCTCTTCTGGGTCCGATCGAGAGCCTGAATTGACGTCTTTTCGTCCGCGCTAAAGACGAGTGCATTCTCGGGTGGATTCAGGTAGAGACCTACCACATCGCGCAGCTTCTCTTCGAACCGAGAATCGTTGCTGACCTTGAACGTCTTCACCAAGTGAGGTTTCAGACCGTTGGCCTTCCATGTGCGGTGGACCATCGACTGCGTGATTCCCATCTCCTCTGCAAGGAGTCGCGTGCTCCAGTGTGTCGCGTTCGCGGGGATCTCTTGCGTAGTCATGCGGATGATCTCACTCTCAACTTCCTCGTTCGCACGGGGACGACCTCCCCGAGGAAGGTCCTTCTCTATACCAGTGAGGCGATGCTCGCTGAAGCGGTTTCGCCAACGCCCCACAGTGTGTCGCTTGACCCTCATCTCCTCAGCTATATCCGCATTCGAGTAGCCATCAGCGGCAAGAAGGATCATTCGGGCTCGCTGAGCTTGCCTCACCGAAATTCTCCGACTGCGTGACCAATTCGTCAGGGTGCTTCGCTCGCTCTTGGTAAGTTGAATCTCTACTGCAACGCGCATCGTCTTGCCTCCAACGATACCTACGCACCGCAAGCGTAGGGAGGCTTAATATAAAGGCCTACTAATTCTGCGTCATACCACTAGCAGTCCAATTTTCCGAAAAACGCAATTGCGACACAAAGTGCAGGGCGGCGACCAGAAGAAAATAACAACTGAAGACCAACATCGGTTCGCTGGGGCTGCCTTCCTGATCAAACATACCGCCAAACTGAATTGCCAAAGCCAATACCCAGAGAGCAAGCAAGCTGGGCCAACACTGCTTGCGGTACAGGTTTTCCCCCTTCATCAAGGCCCGCGCAAACTCGTAACCTGCGTGCTCAACACCCGGCCTAGTCACCACGCGCCCTATTCGGAAGCTCAAGGATTTCCCTTTATGATTGAGCTGCTGGGAGACCAATGCATTCGCCGGATTCAGGCTGGCGATGAATCCTGAGGAGTTCAGTTTCAGACCAAACAGCAGGGTCAAGATCGGCACGAACACTGCCAAAGCTGCTAGCAACACTGCTTGCGAACTCATTTCACCAAGAAGAACCTGGAACAACCCGCCAAACCAACATGGCGGAATCAGACACATGGACCACGGATGCTGCGTGACAAACTCCCACATCGCCACTGCCCAGTCACGATGCAAATTCAGCACCTGGTAAGCGCCAAGACCAAAGGATATCAATGCGATCTGGGAATATAGGAGAACACTGCGGAAGCGCTCAGGCCCCACCAAGCGCATCGCCACCCCGTAGACCACCACAACCCCGAACACGGCCAGACAGGCAGAAAGAATGGTTGCCAGCAACATCGCCGGCGGACCTATCCAAAACGGAAAGATGAATCCAGCTACGATTGTTGGCACCAGGGCTATGGCACCGGCGACCAGGGTCAAATAGACAACGGCATGCCCAACCTGTGCTGCAAATAGAGTGCGATTGGAGATGGGGTGATGCCCCAGGACGCCCAGATCTTCACCGCCAAAGAGCACTTGAGTAAAATCAACTACCAGAGTGAAGAAGACCAGGAACATCACCGCTGCCTGCACAACGGCCATATAAGCAAAGGCACTCGGCTCTAAAAACCCGAAGGTGGCGAGTAGGCCACCAACCATCAGGTTCACCCCCGCGGTTAGCAACAGGCCCTTGGACATAAAACTCGCACTGCCGCTGTCTCTTCGCGGGCGCATATCGGACCGCAACTTTGCCTGCAAGACTTCGCGAAATACGGGATAATCAACGCCCAGGGCACGGATCGGTACGCGCAGAAGCTTCACTACCGCCAGCACTGCAGCCAACACGGGAGAGTCCTTCCTGCGCTTGTTGCGCCTTGGCCTAGACAAGAGCATCTAGAATACCTTGCACCCGGTCTCCCTCGTCGCTTTGCTTCGTCAAGTCAGCAAACACTCGCTCCAAGGAGCCGGCAGCGCCCTTTTGTGAAAGCTCCTCAAAGCTGCCCTCGGCTATTAGCTTACCGCCGTCGAGAATTGCAATTCGGTCGCACACACGCTCCACCACATCCATGACGTGGGAGCAGTAGAAAATCGTCCTGCCAGAATCAGCGAGGGAACGTAATAGGTCCTTCACCATCATGGACGCATTGACGTCGAGCCCAGACAAGGGCTCATCCAAGAACAGGATCTGCGGATTATGCAGCAAGGCCGAAGTGATCAGAACTTTCTGCCGCATACCCTTGGACAAGGATCCCATGCGCGAGTGCAATCTCGACTCCAAATCGAAGGCTGCCATGATTGCCCCTGCCCGGCAGCGCACAAGATCCTCATCCATGCCATGGATCCTGCCAAGGAGTTCAAATTGTTCCATTGGGCTCAATGCCTCATACAGAATGGCATTTTCCGGCCGCGCCTTGACTGCCAGGGGATCGTGAGCAACCTCATAGCCCGCCACTCGCACCTCGCCTTGAAAGCCAGTGAGCAAACCAACCAAGATCTTTACCGTGGTGGATTTACCGGCGCCGTTGGGCCCGATGTAGCCAAAAATTTCACCTGCAGACACCTCAAAGTCGACTTCACGCAGCACCGGCTGATTGGCAAAGCTCTTGCTTAGCCCCCGCACCTGGATAGCTGGAATAGCTTGATTGGCTGTATCCCCAACTGGTAGCCCAGCCCGATCCGGGATAGCGCGGCCCGCAGACCGACGGTCAGTCCTCTTCATCCGAACATTCAATCACGCTCCCCCTATCACCGCAAGCAAAGCTAATTCCCGACCCTCGAGACTAGCTTATTCACCCACCACATTGCATTACCCCACCCGCCGCGCAAGAACGATGAGCTTCTTGCCGAGCAATAGCTCCATGGACAGAGCTGCCTGCAACAACTCCCGCTGAATATCCGGGTGCTTCTGCAGCTTCTTCTTCAACAGCCTGCGGGTGGAGAACCACACCGGCAGGTACATGATGGGCAAGAGCCAGGTGGAAGTGCTGCTGAACTTCGCCGTGGTGACTTGGACGATTTCGAAACCATTGGTCTTCAAGATGAAGCGCAGCTCGAAGTAATCGATCATGTGCGCATGACCGACAAAGGTGCCGGAGCCATCGGGAGCCGGCCAGAACTGCGTCGCCTCACTGACCACCCCATCGCGGGAAGAATAGTGACCATTCAGCGCCGTCGAGAAGCGGGCTCGAAGATTGAGAGTGTTCGGAGTGGTGATCACAAGCGATCCACCAGCCTTCAGCACACGTTTGAATTCGCGGATCAAACTGGTCTGCGCCGGGTGATGCTCAATCCCTTCGCTACACAAGACCGCAGCCAGGGATGCAGAGCCGAGGGGAAGACCGGCGGTGAAATCCATCTTCACCCGCCAGGCTTCAGGCGGGCCCGCCAGAGCCGGGAACAGATCGGCTTCTACGGGGGTGAATCCCGCATTTTGGATGCCTTCGTAGTTGACTCCCTTGCCGGCGGGCAAGTCCAGACACAGACCCTTCTCCGCAACGCTCTTCAGCAGCTGCTCGATTTCCCCATAGGCATGTCCCGAACGCAGGAAACGCCTCGCCCGATTCTTGACCGTACCCACCATGCAAGCATTCCAGCACGCACCGCCCCTCTTCACAACAGAGCCCTGCTCAAAGGGGTAATTTTCCAGACCTACCAGTCCAGGCGGTGCGCCCGGGCAACACTGGCAACAATGCTGGCCAACACATCCGCCTGCCCAGCGTAATCACGCCAACTGCCTACCACGCTTCGCACTTCGTCCAGGATCTCGTCTGCCCGCCCCCGCTGCATGGAACAGCTCCGGGCGCAGGCACGAAAATCTTCACGGCTGAAGTCGTCGCGCTTGCCATTGATGGACATCTGGTGGCGGCCAGTCCATTCGCCTTCCGGGTTGTAGCTGTAGGTGACATCGAATGCCGGCGACAACTGCCAATGCCCCGCCTTGTTCATGAGGAAGGCAATGTTCTTCACGTGATCGTCCTGGTTGCGGGCGACCACATTGAAGACCATGCGGCGAAACTGCTGCTCGATCGCCTCCATGCCCAGGTCCAAGCGCCGTATCACCAACAGGGCCTGTTCATAGGAATGCGCCCCGGCGTCGTTGTAATCCAGATGCGCCAGAGCACCGAGGGATTGCATGTGCAGCTTCTTACCGCCCTCGCTCCGATCGAAACGGCGCGTCATGAAGTGGCGGCGCCCACCCTCTTCCAGCATCCGACATTCGGACATGTGGATGCCCGCGTCCCTGGCCATCAATGAGTAGGCATACTCGATGGTCGTGTAGCCCTTCGGATCGTTCAGCTCCTTGTCCCGGTTGTTCTCGACGCCATCGAATTTGAGCAACCAGTGTTGAAAACCGCTGCCGGCTTCAACCTGCCCGGACCGCACCTCGTCGGTGCCGGGATTCCAGGCAATCAAAGCCTTGGCCCGAGCGCCACCGGCAGAAGTGCCCACGCGCAGGATTTGCTGCATCGCCTCCTGCCGCTCTGGTTCCGCCAAGGAAGCACGAAGCTGCTGCCGATCCCCAAGGATGAGGGAGGCCAGCTCCACCAACTTGTCCACCTCGATCTTCACTGCGGCTCGCTGCGCCGGACCGGTGGCCGGCTTGAATTCCAACGCACCCATGCCACGAGCACCGGTGTAACAAAGTCGCTCCACCGCATCGAAGCTTTCCGGGCTGCGACCTTGGGTTGCCAACCATGCATTGATGAGTGCATTGCCAAAGCGATCGGGCAAGGAATCCGCCAGCAAGCCCGGCAAACCATGGAAGCTGCGAACAGGCAGTTCGGAGAAGCGATAGACCTGGTTCGCCAAGGGCATGGACAGAGGCGACACCTGGATGCCGCTGGACACAAAGTCCGGGTCGTATTGGAAGCTCGCCACATCCAGGCCATCCTCAATCAACACAGCCCCGATGCGCCGACCCCAAAGCAGGACTTCCGCTGGCGCAGTCAAGAGTCATCACCCCAGGACCAGGGTTGATCCTCCTTGGCTGATCGAGCCCGCCCGGAGGAACCGCGCTGCCGCTCCTTGCCTTTGGCTTCCAGTTCCTGGATGGGGCTGCGAGACGGCTCCGGAATCAACTGTTCCAGCAAGCCAAGCACGCGACAGATGCGGACAAAGTTGGCAAGCTGGCTGGACTGGCCGGCCTCAATGCGCTCCACGGTGCGCTTGGAAACGCCGGCCTCCCGCGCCAAACCTGCCTGGGTCAATTCGCGCCGGACTCGGTAGGTGGCGAGTCGGCGCCCAAGGATCGCCAGGGCGACTTCCGTCGACTCAGTGGCCAGCTCAAGGGCAGCTTTTGCGGGTTGAAGTTCATCCTCCATAAATCACCTTTTTTGACGAGATACCGAACTGTACTTATTCATTTCGTCATTTTCGACGACTTATATTAGAAAGAAGGCGGAACCTTGTATATCGCCATATCTGGCGATATACCTGCCAGATAACGGATAACTCGCAGATTTTGACGACATTCTATCCTTCTCCAACAGGCGAGCCCCACAGACAAAGAGAACCCCTCAGATGGCCAAGGAACGAGGCCATGGCTGCAGGGCAGCCAGAGGCGATGCACCAGGCCATTCCCCCAAGGCTGCCCGGCTGCATAGGGTCAGAAGCAAAAAGCCACTCGAACTTGCGGTTCGACTCCCTAGAGTCCTCGCCCCCCATCATGCTTCAAATCCACCAACTCAGCAAATCATACGGCCCAAGGGTCCTGTTCGACGAGGTCAGCTTCTCGCTGACCCCCGGCGAACGCCTTGGCCTGGTCGGCCGCAATGGCAGTGGCAAATCCACCCTGCTCAAACTCATCCTCGGGGAAGAGAGCTGCGACATCGGCAACATAGAGAAGCCCAAGCTGTACAGCATTGGCCACCTCTCCCAGCACCTGGAGTTCACCGCCGACACCGTGCTGGAGGAAGCCTGCCTTGGGCTGCCGATCCAAGAAGGCGGCTGGGTTGAAGAATACCTGGCGGAACAAGCCCTGATGGGTCTCGGCTTCACCGTTGAAGATTTTGATCGCCCCCCCAGCGAGTTCTCCGGTGGTTTTCAAGTCCGCCTGCAGCTGGCCAAGGTGCTGGTCTCCGGTTCCAACCTGTTACTCCTTGATGAGCCCACCAACTACCTGGACATCGTCACCATGCGCTGGCTGGAACGCTATCTGCGTAACTGGGATGGCGAAGTCATTCTCATTACCCACGATCGCGAGTTCATGGATCGGGTCATCACCCACAGCATGATCATCCACCGCGGCAAGGTGCGTCGCGTGCAAGGCATAACCGGCAAGCTCTACCAGATGCTGGAGTCGGAAGAAGAGATTCACGAGAAGACCCGACTCAACCAGGCTAAAAGCCGCAAGGACGACGAACGCTTTGTCGAGCGCTTCCGTTACACCGCCTCGAAAGCCAAGCAGGTGCAATCCCGCATCAAGATGCTGGATAAGAAGGGCAAGATGGATGCGCTGGCGAGCATTGCCAACCTGTCCTTCAAGTTCAACGCAGCCCCCTTCAACGCCCACACCTTGCTGGAGTTTGAAGATCTGGAGTTTGGTTACAAAGACGGCGAATCGCTGATTTCCAAGCTGGCACTGAGCATGGAGATGGGCGAGCGGGTGGCCATCATCGGCAAGAACGGCCGCGGCAAGAGCACCCTGCTCAACCTCATCGCCGGCGAGCTCACGGCCCGCAGTGGCCGCTTCAAACGACACCCCTCTCTGAAGGTCGCCCACTTTGGTCAGACCAACATCGATCGCCTGACTCCCAGCATGACCATCGAGGAAGAAGTCATTTCTTCCATGCCAGTCAGCAGCGTCGGCAACGCACGGGCCATCTGTGGCTTGATGATGTTTCAAGGAGACGATGCCCTGAAGCGAGTGGAAGTACTTTCCGGTGGCGAGCGCGCCCGGGTCTTGCTGGGCAAGCTGCTGGTAGGCCCGGCAAACATGGTGCTACTGGACGAGCCCACCAACCACCTGGACATGGAATCCATCGATTCCTTGTCCGCTGCAATCCAGGCCTTTCCCGGCGGCACCATGATCGTCACTCACAATGAACGAGTGCTGCATGCGCTGGCGACCAAGCTGATCGTCTTTGATCGCGGACGCAGCATCATGTTCGACGGTACCTACCGGGACTTCCTGGATCGAGTTGGCTGGGCCGATGAAGACGGGGTAAAGAAGAAGAAAAAGAAGAAGATGGCCCAGTAGGCAATAAGCTGGATCCGTCAACAACCGCATCGCCTAGGCGGGCCCCAGAGGCAGAGCCCCAAAATGACCAACGCAGCTGAAGAGCCCCATGTGCATGGCCCCAATTGCAACCATGACCACGGCCCCAAGCCAGAACCCGTACGCCGGGTAGAGCGCCCCGGCCGCAATGAGCCCTGTTGGTGCAAGAGCGGCAAGAAGTACAAGAAGTGCCACTACGCGGCGGACGAAGCGGCGGCAAGCTAGAGCTGCTCTAGGAGTCTGCCCCACGGGATGAGGAGGAATCCGGCCTCCGATCGCCCTCGAAATCGGAAAAAAGGTTAAGCCCCTGGCCCATCCTTGTACGTATTGAAGGCATGGCGCGATTCAAAAAGGGTCAAGATCTAAACCAGCAGTACCTCCTACCTCCGTCCATCCGTGACTGGCTGCCACAAGATCATCTTGCGTGGTACATTCACGACGCGGTCGGTTCGTTGGACACGGATGGCCTCCTCGACCGCTACCGCATCTGCGGGAGTGGTGAATTGCCTTACGATCCACGGATGATGTTGAGGGTCTTGATCTACTCGTATTGCACAGGGGTCTTCTCCTCCCGCAAGATCTCCAAGCACCTCGAAGAAAGCGTGCCTTTCCGGGTGTTGGCAGCTAATCAAATGCCGGACCACCGCACAATCTGTCGTTTTCGGGCGGAGCATGTCGATTTGTTCGAGAGCTTCTTTGTCCAGATCGTACAGCTCGCTTCTGAGGCTGGCTTGGTCAAGCTCGGCACCGTGGCAGTGGATGGCAGCAAAGTGAAGGCGAACGCCAGCAAGCGAAAGGCAATGAGCTACTCGCGAATGAAGTCCGAAGAGAAACGACTGCGTGCCGAGATCCGCAGGATCACCGAGATGGCTAAGGGAATCGACAAGGAAGAGGACGATCTCTTCGGTCCTGACTTTCGGGGTGACGAGCTCCCTGAGGAACTTTCAAACCGGGAAAGCCGCCTGAAGGCTATCCAGGAGGCAAAGAAGCGATTGGAGAGACGCAAGGCCGAGGAGGACAAGCAAAAGGACGAGAAGAAGGCCAGCAAGGCCAAGGAAGAAGGTCGCGAGCTTCGGATGACTCCCCACCGGAAACATCCCAAGGGCAAGCCACGGCCAAAGGATCAGGAGAACTTCACGGACCCCGATAGTCGGATCATGAAAGCCTCGAATGGATTCGAGCAATGCTACAACGCTCAGATTGCTGTCGACAATACTGAGCAGCTGATCATCGCCAATGGAGTAACAAACAACGCTGCTGATAATGACCAGCTTCTTCCAATGGCCGAGAAAGCGATGGAGAACTCAGGCAAGCCGATAGAGCGCCTGCTTGCGGACGCAGGCTATCGCAGCGAGGAAAACTTCAAGCATCTCGAAAACGCCCAGATTGACGGTTTGGTTTCAGTTGGCAAGGAAGGAAAGAAACGACCGAAGACCAGTCCAGATCTCCAAGCTACTGCGCGAATGAAACGGAAGCTGGGAACCAACCGTGGGCGGGGCTGGTACCGAAAACGCAAACACATCGTTGAGCCGGTCTTTGGCTGGATCAAAAACGTGAGCGGCTTTCGGTCCTTCAGCATGCGAGGCATAGCAAAGGTGAGTGGTGAGTGGGACCTAATCTGTCTTGCAACCAACTTGAGAAGGCTGCACGGAAAGCTGGCGCTATGAAGGCCGAGGGAATTGGGCCATTACAGGCCAAGAAGCACTGATCTGCTCCCAAAAATCGTCAACGTGGCCCCAGGCCCAAAATCCATGCAGAATCCGTCGATCTGGATTTTCACAGCCCCACTAATGATTTTATCCAGCGGCCACCGAGGTGACGCTAAGTTGACTTTCCGTGGGGCAGACTCCTAGCCGACAAGGCCGAGCAGCCTGCAGACAGTCAGATTCTGGATGACTTTAGCTTGGATGACCTCGACCCCATCAGTCTGACCCAATACCGCAATCGCATATCGGCCAGAACGCCTCAGCATCCTTGGCTATCGGAAGACCTCACCGGATTGCTGACAAAGTTGGGCGGCTGGCGTACCGACCGCCAAACCGACAAGTCGGGTTTAACGGTTGCCGGGTTACTGATGTTTGGCAGGGACGAGGCTATTCGTGATCCTGCGGCCTTGCCCCAGTACCACGTCGACTTTCGCGAAAAGCTATCGGACGACCCTGAAGTCCGCTGGACCGATCGCCTGACCGTCGATGGGACCTGGGTTGCGAATCTGTTTCAGTATTACCAACGAGTCATTGCCAAGCTCACAAAGGATTTGAAAATCCCGTTCCAACTCCAGCCCGATCTCTTCCGCAAGGATGACACCATTGTCCATGAAGCAATCCGTGAAGCTCTGGTCAACGCGCTGATCCATGCTGACTACCGCGGGCAGGGTGGTGTTGTGGTCGAAAGATATCCGCATCGAATCGAGCTTTCGAACCCTGGGTCTCTGCTTGTGTCCATCGAGCAGATGCAAAAAGGCGGGGTCAGCGAGTGCCGAAACAAGTCTATCCAACAGATGTTTCAGCAGATCGGCGGCGGCGAAAAAGCAGGTTCAGGAATCGACAAAATTCGACAAGGATGGGAATCGCAAAAATGGCGATGGCCTCTGATCCACACCCAGCTGCAGCCGGATCGTGTCAAACTCCTGTTACCAATGCTGAGCCTGTTGCCCGACGAATCCATCGCCATGTTGCAAAGTTGTCTGGGTTCGGATTTTGGGAAGCTGAATGGCGAACAGGTTCAGGCTCTGGTAACCGCCGATGTGGAGGGATGCGTGACGAATTTGCGCTTGCAACAGTTCTCAAAAAGCCACACCGCCGACATTACAAAGATGCTGGGCGAGTTGGTTGGCCATGGTCTTCTGACCAAAGATGGTTACGGCAGATGGGCGTCTTATCGATTGAATCCTGGGCGATTTCCTTCTCCCGAAGACGAAGACACTGCCACTGCAGCTCCGGGTAGCACCTCCCCAAGTAACAAGGTCAGCTCCTCAAATATGGGGAGCAGCTCCCCAGATATAACCGCCAGCCCCCCAGACATAGACCCAGCTTCAGTCTCCCACCCCGATCCAACAACAGATCCGGAATTGCTTCGAATAGCCGGTCCCTCTCGAGATTCTAGGCGAATATTGCCCGCGCGAACGGAGAGCATCATCGCCCAACTCTGCTATAGCCGCTTCCTTACCTATCACGAAATTGGCGCTCTTCTCAATCGAGTCCCCCGAGATGCGCGGGATCGTTTCTTGAGCCCCATGGTCGCAGACGGTCGTTTACAGCTGCGGTTTCCGCAAGAACCGTCTCACCCCAACCAGGCCTACATCACCGTCGATACCAGCGAGGAAACCATCTAACGGCTAAGTGAACAAATACGCCCCCAGGCCAACATCTATCAGGGCTTGGCGCGGAACAGCAGCTCGACTTGCGGATCCAACTGCAGGTTTTGTACTGAACCTTCCACCTGCACCTGGCTGCGACGCTCGGTGACCTGTAACAGCTTTGTTACCGTGTTGCCACTGTCATCCTGCCACTGCAAGCGCAGAGGAAAACGATAGGGCGCAGCCTTCTGCACCTGCATGACCACCAGCTGACCATCTTCCACAGCAACCTTCAGCTCCGGACAACCCACCCGGTCCAGCCATTGCTCGAAGAACCAATCCAGTTCCTGGCCAGTACTGTCTTCTATACAGGCGACAAAGTCCTTGGTGACCACCGAAGCCCCTTGATGCTTCTGGTAGTACTTGTTCAAAGCTGCAAAGAACTCCTTTTCGCCCAAGTGCAGACGCAGCATGTGCAGGATCCAGGCGCCCTTGGGATAGGTGTTGTCATTCAGAGCCTGATCCGGATGCGGGAAACCATCCCAGCGAACGGTCTTGATGCGTCCATCCCGCGAAACCAACCAACGCTGCCGCATCTCTTGCAGACTGTCCTGCAGGCTTGGGCCGCCAGTCTGCGCATGCAACCAGGGACCAAAGTAGGAAGCGAAGCCTTCGCTGAGCCAGACCTCATGCCACTGACGGTAACCCACCCCATCACCAAACCACATATGGGCCAACTCGTGTGCCATGATGCCCATGCCCCGTTCGCCTGCTGCAAACAGCTTCTCCGCCAGCAACACATTGCCCGGCCCTTCAAAGCCACCCCAGCGGGTGGGGCATTGGGCCACCTGGTACTTGCCGTAGGCATAGGGGCCAAAGGCCTGCTCCATGAGCTGCAACCACTTGGCATGGTGCACCAGCATGGACTTGGCCAACTTGAGATCCTGGGGGTAAACAAGATGCGGCGCCAAGCGCGCATCCCCCTCTTCTTCCACCAGCGCAAAATCCCCCACCACGATGGTCAACATGTAGGGCGGAATGTCACTCAGGGTCTGGTGCTGCAATAGAGCAGTGCCAGTGGAGGCATCGCGGATGGACGCCCCCGGTGTGGCGGCTACGGGCAGGGGTACTCCACTGGCCATGACCTCCAGGCCTTCGGGATAGGTCAGGGTCAGGCGGAACTGGGCCCGATCACTGGGATGATCTTCACAGGGCAACCAACCCCTGGCGCGGATGGAGTAGTGGTCGGTGAAGGCCACCGGGTCGCCATAACAGCTGGGCTTGAAGTAGAAGCCATCCGGTGGGCTCCCCTGCAGCTGGCAGGAGAAGTGCAACTCAGTGCCCGCCGCCACCTCATCTCCCAGATCCAGCACCACATGGTCCTTGCCCCACTTTGCCGGCATCGGCTGGCCCTCAGCATCCTTGAAGCTGGGTTGCCAATGCTCACTGCGCAGGGCATGCAGGCGAATGCTGCTGAGAGGCTGATCAGCGCGGAAATGGTAGAGGACCTTGCCGCTGAGCTGTTTGGCCGCTGGCTGCACATCCAGGTGGATATGGTAGCTGAGGGCGTCCTGTCGCGCATCTTCGGGAAAACGGGGCCCTTCGGACTGGGGCTTTTGCTGCGCTGCCATGGGCGCTTGGATGGCCAGGGCCAGGGCAGACAGGACGAGAACGTTCCACATATGGTCATAAGAGGCAAAACCCCACCAGATGGGTCAACCTGCCCGGATTGATCCGCAGCGGTCCACTGGGCGGCGGGAAACTGGCTCCAGCCAGCCAATTGGAGAAACCTTCAGACAACTATCTGCCGACTATCTCTCTACCCCCGTTGACTCACCCCAGGACTGTCCCGACAATCCGCGACCCTTTCCTGGGGCGGTTTCACCACTTTTTTGATTTAGCGCCCCCCGTCTATCATCTCCCAATGGCCCCACAACCAATCCGCAACCTGGCGATCATCGCCCACGTCGACCACGGCAAAACCACCCTGGTAGACGCCATGCTCAAGCAGACCGGTACCTTCCGCAGCAACCAGGCGGTGGACGACTGCGTGCTGGACTCCAACGAGTTGGAGCGGGAACGGGGCATCACCATCCTGGCCAAGAACACGGTGGTTACCCACGCCGGCGTGAAGATCAACATCATCGACACTCCTGGGCACGCGGATTTCGGTGGCGAGGTGGAGCGGGTGCTGTCCATGGCGGATGGCGTGCTGCTGTTGGTTGACGCCGCCGAAGGCCCCATGCCACAGACTCGCTTTGTGTTGAGCAAGGCATTTGAACATCACCTGGTGCCAGTGGTGCTGGTCAACAAGGTGGACAAGCCCGATGCCCGCTGCCAGGAAGTGGTCAATGAGATCTTTGACTTGTTCATCGATCTGGATGCAGACGAAGACGCCTTGGAATTCCCCGTGCTCTACGGCTCGGGTCGAGATGGCTGGGTAAGCACCAGCGCGGATGAAAAGGGCGACGACTTGATACCGCTCTTCGATGTCATCCTGCAGCACATTCCCGTTCCGCAAGACGATCCCACAGGCGACCTGCAATTCCGCGTCACCACCTTGGAGTGGTCGGACTACGTGGGGCGTATTGCCATTGGTCGCGTGCACCGCGGCACTCTCAAGGTGAACGACCGGGTGGTGCACATCGACGTGCACGGCAAGCAGACCGAAGTGAGCGTGCGGGGCCTGTATGGCTTCAAGGGCCTGGGCAAGGAAGAGGTCGCGGAGGTCAGCGCCGGCGACCTGTGTGGCGTGTATGGCATTGATCCCATCAGCATTGGCGATTCCATCACCGATCTTGAAACCCGGGAAGCCCTGCCGGTCATTTCCATTGATGAGCCCACCATGAGCATCGTCATGTGGGTGAATGACTCGCCCTTCGCTGGCCGGGACGGCAAGTTCATCACCAGCCGTCACCTGAAAGGACGGTTGGAAAAAGAACTGCGTACCAACGTGGCCCTACGCGTGGAACCAGGCAGCGGCCCGGACTCCTTCAAGTTGTCTGGCCGGGGCGTCATGCACCTGGGCTTCCTACTGGAGTCCATGCGCCGCGAAGGTTTCGAATTCGCCGTCAGCAAGCCGGAAGTCATCTACCATGAAGAGGACGGTAAGCTGCTGGAGCCCATCGAGCTGCTCACCGTGGACACGCCGGAGAGCGCCACCGGCAAGATCATCGAGATTCTGGGCGAGCGCCGTGCCGAATTGACCACCATGCACAAGAAGGGCAATTTCCAACGGCTTGAATTCACTATCCCAGCGCGGGGCTTGATCGGTGTGCGCAACCGCATCCTGAATGCAAGTTCCGGTGAAGCCTCCCTGCATCACATCTTCAATGGGTACGGACCACACCGTGGTTCCATCTCCGGACGCAACCTGGGAGTGATGGTCTCCATGGCGCCGGGCAAGAGCACCCCCCACTCCATGGACGCCCTGCGAGATCGGGGCACCTTCTTCATGCCGCCACAGACCGACATTTATGAAGGCATCGTGGTGGGCGAACATTGCAAGGAAGGCGACATCGTCGTCAACCTGGCCAAGGAAAAGAAGCTGAACAACATCCGCTCCGCCACCAAGGAGAGTTTCGTCAAGTTGTTGCCACCGCGGCTATTCGGTCTGGAAGACGCCCTGGAATACATCGCCGAAGACGAGCTGGCGGAAGTGACACCGAAAAACGTTCGCATGCGTAAGCGCCTATTGCGGGAGAGCGAACGTCGGCGGGATGAGCGGGCGCGGCAAAAAGCCACGGTAAGCTAAGGATTGAGGCGCTGCCAATGTTATGGTTTGCGCCCCCGTCTTGCCCGTTAGCTGCCACCCGTGACCAAGAATAGCCTGGACCCCGTTCGCTTGAAAAGCCTGCGCAAGCTGGCCAAAGAGATCGGTCACGATTTTGCGGACTACGGTCTTCTGGACCGGGCCCTCAGCCATTCTTCCCTGAGCAACGAGGGGCTGCCCAACTACGAACGCCTGGAATTCTTGGGTGACGCAGTGCTGGGCTTTTTGGTGGCAGAAAACCTCTACCGCCGAGAACCGGAAATCCCGGAAGGCGAACTCACCGAACGCCGCGCGCGCCTGGTGAGTCGTAAACCCCTGGCGCAGGTCTGTGAAATCCTGGGCTTAACCCGCTACCTGCGAGTGGGTCGCGGCCTGACGCAGGACGCCCTGAATTCGCCACGCATTCAAGCAGATCTGGTGGAAGCCATCATTGGTGCCATCTACCTGGACCGCGGGGAAGATGCGGCTCGTCGCTTTGTGAAGAAGTTCCTGCTGGATCACTTCGGCCCGGTCATGGATGCAGTGCGACCGGTGATCGACGCCAAGACCCGGCTGAATCGATTTGTCCAAGCCCACTCATTGCCAGCGCCCACCTATCAGGTCATCGAAACCAGTGGGCCGCACCACCAGTTGCAGTTTCGAGTAAGCGTTACGGTTGGTGAAGTGGATGCCACCTCCAGCACCGTTCGCAGCAAACAAGAAGGCGAGCAAGAGGCCGCTGAGCAGGCACTGCAGGAATTGCAGCAGCAGCGCCTGGAGGAAGAAGAAGGCCCGGTCTTCTTTCCCGAACAAGAAAACTCCTGATGCTGGATGCCCCCAGCATCGTCAAGGGCTTTGCCGCACTGGATCACAGTCAACTCCTGTTGGACTGCCGCAAGCATCGCAACCATCGAGCAGTGGGTGGTCTATGGGGCGCCAGTGCAGCGCTGGTCATGGCCATGCTGCACCAACAAAGCAAAGACTCAATGTTGGTCATCACCGCCGATGACGACGAGAGCGACAGCCTGGCAGCAGACCTGGCCTGCTTCATGGGCAGCGAGTCCGCCCCCAGCATTCTTCTGCCCTGCCAACACCATGACGTAGACGACCAACCGGATGCCTTGGATAGGGCAGCCCGCCTCAAGGCCTTGCAGCATCTGGCCGAGCAAAAACGCTTCCTGCTCATCGCCAGTTTGCAAGCGTTGCTGCAGCCGGTTCCCGGCAAGAAGCAGCTGCAACGCAACCGTCTGGATCTGGCAGTCAACCAGGCCTTGGATCACGACAAGCTTTGCCAGATTGCCCAGAGGGCAGGTTACCACCAGGTTCCCGTGGTGCTCTCCCCCGGCGAATACAGCCTGCGTGGCGACATCCTGGACATCTATCCCAACACTGCGGATGCCGCCTATCGCCTGGAATTCTTCGACGGCAAGTTGGAATCCCTGCGCAGCATGGATCCCGCCAGCCAAAGCTCCCTGCAGGTTCTGCAAGAGTTGAGCCTCACCCTTGGCAGCGAAGATGAGCAAAACGAGGTAGTGGAACACCTGCTGGCCAAGAACCTGCTGATCCTGCAGTACGAACCACTGCGCCTGGAAGAACGCCAGCTGCAACTCATGTCGCCCGGCGACCCCATGAGCAAGGCACTGCAACGCCTGCGGGAGGCCACCGAACCCCTGGCATCCCTGGACCTGAGTGCCTTGCCCAGCAACGACCTGGACTACAAGATCCTTTCGGCGGGATCAGCAGCGGGCTCCGGCGAAAGCGATCCCATGGGCCGGCTGCGTTCCATCCGCGGCATGCAGGGCAGTGTTGGCCTGTTCTGCCGCAGCCAGGCGGAACAGAAACGCCTGACGGAGATCTTCCAGCACCGCAACATCGACTTGCAAGCTGAACGGGTGCAACTGTTGCCTGGCAATCTGAGTCGAGGCTTCCGCATCCCCGGACTGCAACTCACCCTGCTTTCCAATACGGAGTTCATGGGTGTGCCCAAGCCAGCGCCAGTGCGAGAAGCCCATGCGGTTCCCACCAAGGCAGTGGCCAGCTTTTTTGAATTGGGCCCCGGCGACATCGTCGTGCATGCAGTGCACGGCCTGGCCCGCTTCGTCGGCATGGAACTGGTGAAGCGTGGCAATGCAGCGGAAGACCACCTGCGCTTGCAATTCCGGGATGAAGTCCAACTGTTGGTTCCTGCCGCCAAAGTCCATCTGGTGCAAAAGTACGTTGGCGCCGGCGACAGCAACCCCAAGCTGGACAAGCTAGGCGGCAAAGGCTTTGCACGCCGCAAGGCAGAGGTGGAGCAGTCGCTGTTTGACATGGCCTCGGATCTGCTGGACCTGCAGGCAGAGCGTCAGCAAAGCAAACGCCCCGCCTATCCCCGCGACCCCTTGGAAGAGGAATTCCTGGACAGTTTCCCCTTCACCGACACCGATGATCAGCACAAATCCTGGCAGGAGATTCGCGCCGACCTGGAAGCAGACAGCCCCATGGACCGGCTGCTCTGCGGGGATGTGGGTTTCGGCAAGACCGAATTGGCCATGCGAGCCGCCTTCAAGGTAGCCATCACCGGTCGGCAGGTAGCCATCCTGGCCCCCACCACCGTGCTTGCCGAACAGCACGGTCGCACCTTCGACGAACGCTTCGCACCACATGGCCTGCAGGTTGAAGTAATCTCCCGCTTCCGCTCCGCCACCTCGCGTCGCGACATCCTCAAGCGCAGCATCCTGGGCCAGGTGGATGTGCTCATTGGCACCCATCGCCTACTCAGCGAGGATGTGAAATTCCGCGACATGGGTCTCTTGATCGTCGATGAAGAGCAGCGCTTTGGTGTGCGCCACAAGGAACACCTGAAGAGCATGCGGCGCCAGGTGGATGTACTCACCCTGAGTGCCACCCCCATCCCCCGCACCCTGCATTCTTCCCTGGTGGGCATCCGCAACATCTCCACCCTGACCCAAGCACCAGCGGGTCGGCAGAATGTGGAAACCCGCATGGCCTTTTACGAACAGCGATTGGTGCAACAGGCCATCCAGCAGGAACTGTCGCGGCAAGGCCAGGTCTTCTATCTGCACAACAGGGTGTCCAGCATCGATGCGGTGGCCAAGCGACTGCAAGAACTGGCGCCGCAAGCCAAGGTGGCGGTGGGTCACGGCAAGATGACGGAAACGCAGATGGAGAAGACCCTGCGCAGCTTCATTCAGGGCAAGGCGGATGTGCTTGTCTGCACCACCATCATCGAGAATGGCCTGGATATCAGTCGCGCCAACACCATCCTCATTGAAGACGCCGACCGCTTCGGTCTGGCAGAACTGCACCAGCTGCGGGGTCGTGTCGGCCGTAGCAGCCGGCAGGCACACTGCTACCTGCTGCTGGATCGACACCGCCCCATCGGTGACGCCGCCCGCCGACGTCTCAAGGCGGTGGAAGAGTTTGCATCCTTGGGCGCCGGCTTTGCCATCGCCATGAAAGACCTGGAGATCCGCGGCGCTGGCAACCTGTTGGGGCCGCAACAGTCAGGCCATATTGCTGCCGTCGGCTACGAGATGTACTGCCAACTGCTGCGCACCGTGATGGAAACCAGTCAGGATCCGAAGATCACCCGGCACCAGGTGCAAGAAGTGGATGTGGACCTGTCACTGCAGGCCTACATTCCCGAATCACTCCTAAGCCACACCAAGCAAAGGTTGGAGTTGCTGCGGGAAATGGACGCGGCGCAAACTCCCAAACAAGCCGAAGTCATCGCCCAGTCCCTACGCGACCGCTTCGGCAAGCTGCCGCAACCCATGCACAACCTGCTGGCCATGTTCCTGCTCAAGCATCAGCTGCTGGAGCATGGCGTCCTGGGCCTGCAATGGATTGAAGACAACCGCCTGGTGCTGCGACACCCCAGCGGCCAACCCCCCGGCGGTGCCTGGCTGGAGGCCTTTGCCTCCGTGCGGCTGGTGGAAGCCGGCAAGACTCACCTGCTGTTGGATCAAAGCCATGGCCTTTCCTGGGATGGAGAAAAGATCCTCAGTTTCCTGCTGCGGACATTGCTGGGAGAGAACGCTATGCTGTCCCTCCAACAGTCATGGGAAAAGCCCGCCAAAGCCTGAGTATCTGCCGTCCTTTCTACCTCTACGCCCTGAACTGCATTCTGCTGGCCAGCTTCGCCACCGGCCAAACAGACCCGCAGCCAGAAAAAGGACATCAGGTCCTGGATGAGGTGGTGGTCACCATGGGCGACAAGGCGATCCTGTGGAGCACGCTGAACGAAGCCTACACTGCTCGACTCACCGGACTGATGGCCGGTGGCAAGACCTTCAACACCAATGAGCGGGTCGACCTCTGGCGGGAAGTCCTCAAAAGCTTCATCGGTGAGGCGGTGCGTTCGCAGGCAGTGAAGACCGTGGGCAAGTTCACCCCGGACCAGGTGGAGGAAATCGTCAACCGGGAAATGGAGACCTGGCAAGAACGACGCATCCAAGAACAGGGCAGCCTGAACAAGTTTCGTGAGAGCCTGAAAAAGCTGGGCGAATCTGAATTCACCCTGCGGGCCCGAGCTCGTAACGAGGTCTACCAACAGATCGCCCGCTACGAGATGGAAGCCAACCTACGGGACCGCCGCGCCCTGATGGTCACCCCAGCGGAGATGCGTAAGCTCTACCTGAAGAAGCTGCCGGAGATGCAGATTTCTGCCTCTGCGCGCCTGGGCATGATGAGCCTGAAAATCCAGGACCCAAGCCAGGCCGATGAGGTCCTGGCCAAAGCCAACAAGATCATCCAGGCCTGGGGCAAGGAATCCATCAGCAGCAAACAAATGGCCCAGCGCTACGGTGCCCTGGCGCAACAAGACCGCCATATCCAGGATTCCGGCAACAAAACCAGCACCGCCCCCTGGATCCTGGATTTCGTCAAGGGTGCCAAGGCCGGGCAGGTTTCCCAGCCCATCCAACGCCCCACCAGCATCTGGATCCTCAAGCTGCTAGAGCGGGAAGGCGCCCAGAAATACAGCTTCAATGACCCCAAGGTGCAGGAGAGCCTGCGCCTGGAAATCCTGCAGCAGAAGGAGGAACGGCTCTGGGACCGGCAACTGGAGGACAACAAGCGCCGAGTGGCCTATCGCCTGCACCCCACGGTCCTCCCCAGTCCACCGCCCCTGCCAGAGACCCCAGCGCAGGAGACCCCAGGGCAGGAGACCCCAGCGGCGGATCCAGGGCCCCAAGCCAGGCCAGAGGCCATCAAGACCCCGCCAAATCCCGCACCGGAGACTCCTTCTCCGCCCCCACAGGACAAGTAGGCGGGGTGAGCGGGGACAATCCTTGGCATTGCCCGGCGCCGCCGCTACTTTTCATATTCTGTTGAACTGCGGGCACATCCCACCGTTCTCCCCATTTACACCTCCCCCCGGACCTGAGAGCATCTGGGAACCATGGGAAGAAGGGGGGCAGAGTTATGCCTAAAGCGTTCAGGTGCCGATAGTTGAACTAAACCACCGTGCAGAAGTGGGGCACAGCCGGGAGCCCCATTCCTTGCCAGTTCCTACCTATTGGCCTTGCCATGCCCTTGCTACAGATTGATGACCCTACCAAGCCCGAAAAAAGCCTGACACCAGCGAAGATCGCCCAACAGATCCAACCCCCTCCCAGGGGGAAGAAAACGGTCTACTGGGTGAGAGGGGTCGGCGTGCCAGGTGGGTTTGGCCTACTCGTGCATCCACCCTCCGATCGCTGGGCCATCAATGCCGTGTGGATCGCCCAGGTGGACATGCCCTCACCCAGCCATAAAACCTGCCGGGTCAATATTGGGAGGTATGGCCAGATCGAGTTCAAGGAAGCCCTGGCCGAGGCCACAAGGCTGCGCGATGACATCCGGTCCGGGGTCAATCCGAACCTGGCCAGGAAGCGCCAGAGGGACATCACAATGGCTCAGGAACAGGTGCTTACCTTCAGTCTAAGTGAAGCTTTTGAGGTGCATTTGAGCCATCTCAGGCGCCATGGCAGCCCAACCACAGTCAAAACCCTAGAGTATGAGATCAACCGCTACCTGGGTGATTGGCTGGAGCGACCACTAGCCGGGTTCAAGCCCGCTGAGATGGCCGCCCGGCATGAGCATATCACCGACCTTTACGGATCCAGGGTGGCGAACAAGGCGTTGAAACACATCAGGGCCGCCTGGAACCGGGCCCGGGGCAGGCACCGTGATCTGCCGCCAAACATCTTGACAGGCACCGAAACCGACAGGGGATTTGCATATAACGCCGAATCGTTTGGCGGACCCTCGATAGCATGGCGTGATCTACCAGACTGGTGGGCTAAGCTGCAAGCCGTTACCAACCCGGTTAGGCAAGACTTGCAGGTATTTGGGCTGCTCACTGGCTTGAGGAGAAACGATTGCATAACCCTGTGCTGGGATGATGTTGACCTGGAAGATGGGACTATCCACCGGGGGAACCCCAAGGGAGGCGAAGCAAAAGCATTCACCGTCCCCGTTTCAGCCTTCGTCCTGGACCTCCTGCAGCGACGCCGTGAGCAAAACAGCGTTTTGTTTGGCAATGATGGTGGATGGGTGTTCCCGACCGACCGTGTTCGGGGTCAAAGTGTGACCCACATCCGGGAAATGAAGGAACACCGGTACATTGATGGCAAAAAGCGCAAGTGGCTGCCAAGCCCACATGAGTTGCGCCGGACCTTTGGATCAGCATGCATCGCGGCGGGAGTGACTGAGCATGCCAAACACATCTTGATGAACCACAGGTCAAGGCGTGGGAATGTTGGCGACCGATATGTGGTTACCGATCAGGATGACTTGCGGGCCGCTGCGGAGGCTGTTACAGCGTTCCTGCTGCAGAAGGCTGGTGTACCAGTCAGTGCGGTTCCAAAAATTGCTTAGGAAAGGAAGGGCAAGAGATCACTTCTTCTCATCTTCTGCCTCACCCTTCTTTTTCGCCTCTCTTTTTTCGGGGAGCCCAATTCGTGACAAGAATGCAGCAAACCTTTGAGAAAGGTCTTCTCGAAAAAGCGGTGCCAACTGACAAACAAACTCTTTGCGTTTCACCGTCTTCAGGGTCTCCACTTTGACAGAAAAGTAGTGCTTGAAATCAACCACTGAGGGGACAAGCGGTACCGTAGATTCAAAGTGCAAATAGTGAAATCTGGGGTTCATATTGTTGCGTAAATGCTGGTCAGGAGTTTTTTTGCGCTTGATTTTTGCCATTTCCCATCCCAATTCAGACAAATGCTCCCCAGCGTAGACGTGCTCCAAATTATATAGTGGGGCAACCAGAACTGAAAACAATCTCTTGTCCTGACTCTTGTCATTCAGTTTCTTTTCAGTCCTACTACCTGAATGGTCTTGTTGAAGGTCGCAATCCTGAGTCAGAACAACCACGTTGGGAAACTTGATTTTAGATATGGTAATCACGCCCCCCTTCTGATCAGCAGATTCAATGAACTCTACATTGCTGATAATATCCCCCTGTAACAAGCGTGGCTTCTTATGGGTCAGCACTTTAACAGTGTTCATTAGCTGATCAGCTGAGCGCGGATGACAACTCTGCGAGGCTTAAGGGCAGTGTCTTTACGCTCACTGACTTCATCCGAAAAAGATTTTTTATCAGATGGTTGGCTAATCCTCGATTCTGAAGAAGTTCCCTCGGTAAGGGGCGGCTCCTGAGAAGATCCTTCCGTAGCTTTGTTATGTCTATTCATCGATCGGCCCCATTTTTGCGCGCAACCCATCGGTGATGACGCTTTCAAATGATTCGTTTATCTTTTCGTGAAACCTGTTCAGGTATTCAGGTATATTACGCCACTCCAGAAAGGCATTCGTGTACACGTCATAGTCAAGAACGTATATCTTCTTACGAATCTGTGCTGGATAATCAGGGTTGCTCATCCCAAATTGGAATCGCATGCTGATATCACCGTAATTGAGTTCAAGGGTAGAGAATGCCCGTGAAAGCAATTTCCGTTCTTTAGCAAGTTCAAAAATCGAATTGAGCGGTGAATCCAAAAACTCATTCCAATCCGTGGGTTGGCCTGCAGCTTTTATGCCTCTCCTAAAGCAAGTGTAGGTCCTCCCGGGTGCTGATTTCGCCTAGCGGCCATGAATACGCAATGGAGAGCGCGGGTAGCTGCATCTGAGACCCGGTGGATTCCCGGTACAGGCTGTAGCCCATCCTTGGAGGCAGTGGCAGAGTGCCAAGCCGCCCTGGCGGTTTGGCATCTCAGGAAAGGGCCGTGAGCCGTAGGGGCTGTCAAGGCTGGCCGTAGGCCACGAGCGGAGCGAGCTTGGCCTTTATGGCACCGAGGCTTGCGGCACAGAGTTGAAAAGTTGGTTGCGCAGAGCCAAGCGTACATAGAAATTGCGCACTGACTGCGTCGAGCATGCTTAGAGGCTCTCGACGCGACGGACTCTGTTCACGAGGTCGCATCAGTGCGCATCACCACCCTACTCAACAAGCTCCTCAATCTCCAGGGGCTCCGGGTTACCGGGGCCCAATTTCAAGACGGTGAGATGATTCTCAGTGTCCACCGAACATTCCAGCTGCTGACCTGCCCACACTGTGGCAAGCGCAAGCGTGGCCGAGAATCCAAACGAAAGCGGCGATGGAGGCACATGGGAATCTGGGGCCATGAGGTCTACCTGGAGGGCGAAATCCGGCGTTTGCGGTGCAAGAAATGCAATGTAGTCGTGACCGAGGCGGTCCCCTGGGCCAGGCATGGCAGTGACTTCACTAAGCCCTTCGAGGATGTGGTCGTCCTGCTGGCGCAACAGACAAACGTAACGGCCGTCGCCAGGCTGACTGGGATTTCGTGGGTGACCGTAGGAGCAATCGCAGAGCGTGTCGTCAGCGAGCACCTTGACCCAAACCGCTTCGATGGTCTGCGTCGCATTGCTGTGGACGAAATCAGCTTCCGCAAGCGCCACCGCTACCTGACGGTGGTCACCGACCACGACCAGAGAAGGGTTATCTGGGTCGCCGAGGGCAAGAGTGCCGATGTACTCAAGAGTTTTTTTACCGAGATCGGAGCTGATGTTTGTGAGCGCATTGAAATCGCCACCATGGATATGTCGGCTTCTTACCGCAAAGCGGCAGAGGAAAGCCTCCCAAATGCACAGATCGTTTTTGATCACTTCCACATTGCCAAGTTGGCCAACGAAGCTCTCAATGAGGTCCGGCGCGAACTCATGCGAAACGCCGCTCATCCCGATGCCAAGAAGGCAATCAAGGGAACAATGTGGGCACTCCTGCACCGCCAAGAAAACGCAACCGATAAGCACATGAGCACCATTGGTCATCTTCGCCCCGAGCAACCTCTTGGGCGCGCCTACCTGCTCAAGGAGACTCTGCTCGACATCCTGCGTGGCAGCATCAAAGATTCAAATCTGGCTCTTGATGGTTGGATGGCCTGGGCAGCACGATCTCGACTCAAGCCATTTGTCAAACTCGGCAAGACGGTCCGCAAACACCTCGGCGGGATCCAGGCCCTCTTCAAGGAACGATTCACAAATGGCCTGGCGGAAGGCATGAACAACAAGATTCGCCTCCTCAGCCATCGCGCTTACGGCTTCCATAGCGCAGCCCCACTAATCGCTACCATCTTCCTCTGCTGTGGTGGAGTCAGGCTTCCAGACCTACAACTCCTTTAGGAGAACCCGAAAAAGTCGGTCGCGCACGCGCTGCACTGAAAATGCCCCAACAGAGCGCATCACACCACTAGATGACAGCGAGAACCTTATGGAACTTCTTTCTCAAATTGCCGAGATGGGACCTGTGACGCCATCAACCTTGCTGGGGCCTTTTGGCGAACTGTTGCGACGACAGAGCAATATTGCGAAGGACCTTACGATCCGATCTTTTCTTTATGCAAGACTACGCAATCTCCTACAGAGGGAATTGGTGGAAAAAAACGGAAGGGAATACTCCATAACGCCCCCTGGACTTGACTATCTCCCATCACAAGATTCGGGCACAAGCGATGTGCACAAGATTATCAAGATGGAAGCTGATCACGTCAAAGAAGAACTAGCCACGGCCCTCTCCTCCATGGATCCATTCGCCTTCGAACAACTCATTGGCCAATTGCTGGTGGCCATGAACTACAACAATGTAGAGGTAACCACACGTGGCGGAGATGGCGGTGTGGATGTGATTGCAGACATGGAAATGGGCATTACCTCTGTTCACGAAGTGGTTCAGGTCAAACGACACCAGAAAAACATTCAACGCAAGGATCTAGATGCCTTACGTGGTTCACTGCACCGCTTCAAAGCGGTGCGAGGAACACTAGTGACCACTAGTTCTTTCAGCAGAGGCACTACGGAAGCTGCTCTTGAACCCGGAGCTGCCCCCATCACCCTTATCGATGGAAAGAAGCTTGTAGATCTTCTAATCGAATACGGCATCGGCGTCAGAAAGAAGGAGCTCACTCTTCTTGAGCTGGATCTATCGGCCTTGGATACCGATCCTCTCGACGAAGATGCCTCCGACTAGATGCTAATAGTCGACATGACATGAATCCTTTCCGCCTTGAGCCTGCAGGACGCTAACGTTAGATCCGTTGAAAATACGGACCTAGGTCTACTTGATGTCTATCACGCAAAAAGCTCTGGGTGATATTGTATAGGTAGCTGTATATGCCCACCAGATCTTCATCTGCATCCTTATTTGCACTCCCTTTCCAGCTCCTATGAGTCTCTTCAGCATTGTTGATGGGGACAATCCAACCATCATTCCGACAGAAGTAGTAGTTACCTTTAAGAACTACTACAAGATCTGGGGCAAAGTCAGCCCATGAGACACTCTCTGTTTTAGCAAAATCATCTATGTGGGATCCCAATTTTTGGAGCGACATTCCTTTGAAGGCGAATATCACACAGGGAGTTTTCTTCAATTCATGTTGCTTCTGACCTCCCCTTATCACCGTGTTTCGCTCAAGACCTTTGATCTTTTGGAACTGCTTCAGTGTGGTGAGCAGGTGCGCTTTGTTGAGATCCGACTTGACTTCAATTGCAGCCATTACCGCATCAGAAAATACTAGATGGGTTCGTCCCAAAAGAGGGATCTTGGGAAACATCTTCGATTGTAGGATGATGTCCACTTGGCCAGATCTAGCATCATTCTTGTCGAGTATTTCTCCTGTCAAAAACTCGATTTGATCTGGCAAATGAGTCTGAAGGAACTCATCAACAAGTGCCTCACGCCCAAAACCCTTGATGTCCCCATGATCGGCGATTTCGAAGTGGCGAGAGAATTCAATTAGCTTGGATTTTACGCGTGCAAAGTGAGTGCTCAGTACTCGATTGGTCATTGCAACATTTCACCAGTTCCCACCAATCTCTTCCAGACAAAGAGCCTGGAGCAGTGCTAATTTTGGTACTGTGCCATCAATAACAGAGGTATCAGAAGGTAGCGGGAACAGAATTCATGTCAGATCCTCTTGCTGCAACCAAACTTCCAGCCCCATCTTTAGCCAGGATGAACAGCCTACCGCATGCTAACACAGCATGTTGTCATGCCGAGCGGCTGGTATCCGGCATGAAACGTGTTACCGCGCCCACTTCTTCTGCGCGGATACCTAGGCCTCCTTCCCCATCTGCTGCAACCAGTGATCTTCGGAGACAATCGCAGGGGATCCCGCTTCGCGCCTAGCAATAATTGCCTTTTCAATCTTTGTGCCGTACGAACCGCGTTTGTACGCAGGACTACCCTTCGTGCCAATTACGAGGTAGTGGAGGTTGCGACTAATATTGGGCTTATCAACGGCGATGCCCCCGAGATCCGTGACGGCTTTCTGGCAGTCTTTGCGGCTGCCGAATGAGAATTTTCCAGTGAACGCAAAAGTGTTGCCCGTAAACAAGATGTCCAGTTGAGGACTATCAAATGGTGCGTTGTCTACCAGGAGCGATGCAACGAGCTCATCTTTGAATTTTTGACGTTCAGCGGAGCTGTGCCACCCTTCAGGAATAATGACGGAGTCCAAGGCATCATCATCAAAGGGCAACAGTTGATCAGAGTCAGAGTCGAGGTCGTTGGTGAGGTACACGTATCGGCGCCACATTTCACGCTGGGCATCGTCAGAAAGGATGTTTGCTATCTCCCAGCCTGCAGCACCGATAGTCAGGTTGGGGTTGGGATCGATATCGAAGAATCGAAGGAGTTTTTTCTGACGGTTTGTGGCGAGAGTCTTCATGGTGCGATTGATGCGGCGTGAAGACCTGCGTTTGTGTTGCCGGATAACGAATTGCTATGTGGGCAGGTAGTCCAAGCCGGGATTTTGGCACCAACCTTTGGCAGTTCAAATCTCACCATCAACACATTCCATCATCCGTCCACCTTCTCCACAACCCCACCGCTGCCCTAAGGCCACTATTTCCTGATCCTGTACACACCGCATCCCCGACAGCACACCCTCGCTCCCTTCAACCCCCTTCTCCTTGCTTGCTCATTACCTCCTCAGTCTAAAGGCAGCGCACGGGCTGACGCTATTGCTGGAGCTGTAGTGGGCAAGCCCAAATGCCGCAAAATCCGCGTTACAGGACTCCCTTCTAACACATGGCCATTGTTTGGGCTTGCATGAGGATGAAAATGGTCCACCACGCCAGCCGGCGGTGTTATTTGGCCTCAACTTTGGCGAGCTTGGGTGAGACTTGGTTCTGCCACAGTTTGCTGTGATTGGGATGAAACCCCTCCTTCTGCATCTCATCAAAAAGGGTCTTGAGCTGGTTACCGTCTAGTAAAATTTGCTGGAGAGAATGATCCGATTGCAGCGCATAGACGGCTTGCTTCTTCGTGTTTGGCTGGACTTTTTTGCCATGGATGGCAGTAAGTTCATTGAGACCCGATGTCGTCGTTTCCCCCATGCCATTCTTGGCAATCCATGCGATCACAAACAATGGACCTCCCTTGGTATCTTTCTGGGTTACCACACAGGTAACCGTCTCAGCATCCTTGTTCCCATAGGAAGCCATCGAGCATCCGCCAAATCTTCCTTGGAGATTGCAGCTGGCCAGAAATGTGAACAAGGCAACAAGGATGATGGTCTTCATGTGACCTGCTAGGGTAACTGTCTCGGTGATGGTGGCTGAGCGCATTGTCACCGGAAAGCGATTTGTTGCCAAAAACTCCCCCTTATCCGTAACCAAGGGAAGGGTTGGTTACAGCTTGATGCTTGACATCTGATCTAAAGTATATACCCTATGTATATACATGAAGGCACTTGGTTACATCCGAGTGAGCACTGAAGCACAGGCAGATGATGGCATCAGCCTGGAAGCCCAGAAGGCCAAGGTCCATGCATGGGCTGATCTTCATGACTGCCAGCTGGTCGATGTCTTTGCCGACGCTGGCATCAGTGGCAGCAAGGCTGACAACCGGCCAGGGCTGCAAAAAGCAGTGTCCATGGCCTGCAAGCACAAAGCTGCTTTGGTGGTCTACAGCCTGTCAAGGCTGGCCCGATCCACATTGGATGCCATTCGACTATCCGAGCAGCTGTCTCGGTCCGGAGCAGATCTAGTCAGTCTGACTGAGCAGCTGGATACGACTACGGCCGCAGGAAAGATGGTCTTCAGGCTCTTAGCTGTCCTCGCTGAGTTTGAGCGAGACCAGCTGGGAGAGCGGACTCGCACTGCCATGAGGTACCTCCAGCGGCAGGGACGGCGTGTGTCCCGATACCCACCCTTTGGCTGGGATCTGTCAGATGACAAAGACATGCTTGTCCCCAATGCCGCAGAACAGGAGACTTTGGCCATGATGCGTGAGCTACGTGAACATGGCCTCTCCTACCGTCACATCAGTCTAGAGCTGGAGCAGCGTGGTATCCCCACTAAGCAGGGCGGCAGCCGATGGAGCCCCAAGGTTGTCCGTGGAATCCTGATCCGGGGGGATGCGGCATGACCCCAAAGAGATCCGATGCCATAGCCCGTAAGATTGCCAAGGCACTTCGTGGCCTGGACCTTGAAGACCTGCAGGAGCAGGAGATCAAGGACCAGATCATCAATCTGCGGGTCACTGAGGCTGACAAAGCCGAGATCCGGGCAATAGCCCAGGAGCTGGGGATCTCGGTGAGCGAATACCTACTCCGACTTCACAGGCATACCAGGGATAACCTGATAGGCGATTGACAGGAGAGCCCACAGCAACAAAACACAACGTAGTCTGCCAACAAGCGTTTGCTGGCAACAAGAAGACGGCCCCAAGGCGGTTGCCGCCGCCAAGGGACCTAGCCAAACAACCTGATAAGCCAGGAGGTCAACATGCAGAGACGATACGCCCGCCCAGCGTCAAAGGGCAACAAAGTGCCCGGTCTCGTCCGGCATCACATTTTACGGCTTCTGCTCATCGGAGTCATTGAAAGGCTTCATGTCTTCCGGACCAAAGGGCCTGAACCCACCACCAACTCCAAAGTCATGTTTTTCGGCCCATTTGGTAATAACGAATAATAACTCTTCGGCCATCCGCCTCGAAATAAGCTGCTCTGGCTTAGTGGCACAAAGGCCAAAACTAAACAACCATTCTTCCAAGTCGTCTTCTGATGCCATAATCACAAACCTGCCGCTCTCAAGATTGCCCTTGCCGCATGTCTGGCCGTGCCTGGCTTTGGTGTATGCGGGATCTGAGTGATAACCGATCCTGTAGCATCTCTCACTGTAAGATGTTTTCCTCCTGATACGACACTCAGGCCGGCTTTATTTGCCATGCTTTCAAGAGCATTTCGTGCCTTACGGCCTCCCTGAGCCGCTTTATCTGCCAGACCTTCCAATTTTTCAATAGCTTTGAACTTTTTCTTGAGCTTATCGAGTTTTTCCCATGCCTTATTCGCCTTCACGGCGAGTCGACCACCGCCGTACAGATCACCTGCCACTGGAACGAATTCGATACAAATCTCCCACCAAGCAGAGTCCAGCGTATCAAGAATTGCGACAATATCGTCCCCTAACTTCTGCATAGCCTTCTTGCTAAGCTTCTTTTTGAAATAATCCTTGAGTTCTTTCTCCGCGAATTCTTTCATCCCCTTCCTGAGGCCCAGCTTGACTAGATGCTTCGCCAGAATTGAGAAGGGGGACTGTCCATAGGGGTCCTCAATGTTCCACGGGTCTTCATCAAATGCTGAATACCCATTCCCATTGCCGTGAGCCCACAGGCCAATCCTATCAATCTGCAAATGCTCTCCAGTCGCAGGGTCATAGTGCCTGCTTCGGAAGTAATACTTCGCTGACTCTATGTCTAGGTAGCGCCCTTGGAACATGTACAAGTTCCCGGTTGTGGGGTATACGAGAGGCGTTTGATCAGGCTTGAAGACCATGGGCATACCAAGCCACTTGTACTTGTAGTACTCCACCACAGCACCATTGACGTCTGTCATCGCCCCCACAGACCCCTGGCTGTTGCAGTGGTAGTAGTACACAGGATCCCCTTCGGAATCGTAGTCGATGAGCTGCACATGCTCGTCGATGCCAGCACCATCCACATATTGACGTAGTATTAGCCCTGTACCAAGGTTGCGCTCTTCACAAACCTGGTTGCCGAAATGGGCCAATTGGAAATAGTTGGTCAAGGTCTGCCGACAGATAGCCAATCGACGACCAAGGGCATCGTAGACATACCACCCCATCAGCGTGGATCCTGACCACGCCTCTACCAGACGATTCGTAGAGTCGTACTTGTAGGTTTTGCCCTGACCCTCATCCACCAGGTTGCCGTTGTCGCTATAGGTCCTTGTGTTGCCGCCAAAGGTCGTGTACTGGTTCAGGCCATCTTCAAGAGGATCCGTATCAACCCCAGGACTCATCTGCGTGCCTTCGTCATCAAAGGCAGTCATCTTGTCTGCATCATCCAGAGTTCGGCTGCTTTGGATGTTGCCGTTCCGCAAGAAGGACTTCATGCGGTACGCCGAGTCAAAAACGTAGGTATCCGTCTCTGACGCCCAGTGCTCACGCTCCTCAGTGATCCTACGGTTTGTGCCTAGCTCATTTGTGCCATTGTAGGTGTTGAGGTAGGACGTAATCGTGTTTGCCCCCAGCTTCCACTCATGGCGGATGTGCCGACGATTAGCGTCGTAACCATAGTCATCTTTGGTTCCCGTACCGTCCCAGACAGTCTGGTTGGCTGTTGGATCCACCTTGGTCAGCTTGGTTCCGTTGCCATACTCGCACTCAGCCCTCCTCCATGGACCCACATAGCGGTTCCGGGCAATCAAGCCGTTGCCTACCCCTTCCCTGATCTCAAACAGCAGATCCAGGTTGTTGTAGGAACGCTTCACCACCCGACCATTGGGGTACTTCTGTGAGACCAATCGGTTCGCACCTTGGCATTCGTACTCCATGACCAATGGAGCAGCCGTTGATACTTTTTGAGCTTCACGGATCTTTCGACCTAAAGAATCTCGCCAATCAATCACCAGGACATCGTCCGTGCCCATGGGGCCATTGCCGTCAAAATGGCCCCATAACCGGTCAAAGGCATCGTAGCCGAACGACCTATAGGTTGACCCGATGATGCCGCTGCTACCTGGGTTGACGACAGATACCGAAGTGGGGCGCCCCTTCTTGTCATGGACCCATGTAGCTACCGATCCCATCTGATTGGTGTGGGTCAATACCTCACTGTCCGTGTTGTAGATCCACGATTCAGTCTCCCCATCCCCATAGGTAGTCTGAGTCTTTCGATCCAGAGGGTCCCAGTCATATACTGTCTCGTTAGCCTTGTCGTCGACCTGCTTATGCAAACGATGCAGGAAGTCCCATTCGTTGGCGACCTCGATCTTGCCAATGTTACTAGATGCAGTGGCACTCAGACCATTGGCTGACAAGTACGTCACCTTCCCAAGATCACGATTGAGGCGGTCACGAGGGTATTCCACATGGTTGCCAAGGTGGTCTTCACTTCGCTTCATGTTGTCCCGAGAGTCATACTCAAAGGTCGTGACCTGACCATTGGGTTCAGTGAGCTTTTTGCGGCGGTTCAGCGAGTCATACTCAAACATCGTTTCAAACTCTTCATCCTGTGAGATGAGAGCTGAGCACTCCTCCTCTTTGACCTTCGTGACGTTGTCATTCAGGTCGTAGACATACTTCTTCTTGTTGTTCGCAGGATCAGTCACACACATCTTCCTGCCAGCACCATCCCAGTTGACTACTGTGGGATCCTTGTCAGCATCAATGTGCCCCACCACACGGTTTAGGCGGTCACGAATATAGATCTCTGTAATGAGTCCATCACCCGGCAGGAGTGCCCCGTCATCCAATGGCAGGGTACCTACCGTGAATGTGCTGATGTGGAAGAGGTGATCGTCCTTCCTAAAGAGGCGGTTGCGCTCGTCAAAGTGGAAAGTCGTCTCACCTTGAAGCACTTCATTGGGCTCCAAAGCACCAATAACACCCTTTCTCTTCTTGTTGACCACATTGCTGGCCTTGTCATAGGCGTAGCTCGTGGGCTGGCTTTCACGGTCCTTGATCTCCAGTAGGCGGTTATAGGCGTCATAGACCATCTCCACCTTGTCGGCAGAGGCATCCACTTTGGCGGTGATGTTCCCAACAGCGTCAATCTCAGTGGTCGTTTCCGATGCCATCGCAGGCACATCGGCACCCCGGGTCTGTTTATACATGATGTTACGCTTGTCGTAGACCCATTCATCCTTGGAAGCATCCCCGGTCCCGAAGCCTCGTACCCGCTCAATCAGATTTGTGCTGGCGTCATACTTGTAGGTCGTAGTGGTATTCTTTGTCGTGACGTCTGTGCCTCCTGCATCCAGGACCTCAGACCTCTTGAAATCAAGGATGTCATAGGTCCAATTGGTATCAATGGCCGTGGTGCCACCGTCTAAAGCAGCTGCATTCTGGACACTCTCAGCCTCAACATTGTTGTTCAGATCGCGGAAGATGGTCTTGGTGTAGCCATATGCGGTCAGGCCCGGAGGGGTCCCTGTGATGGCTGCAGCTTTTTTGACCTCAACAATCTGATCCAGTTCATTGACGTAAAAATACATCCAAATCCCTCGACCATCCTCTACAGCAGTTGGAATACCACGCGGATTTGCAGGATAGGTCCCCTTGGCTGTGTATTCGTATTTTGCAGTCTTCTCGATTGGCGTGGGATTCCTACCACTGTCCCGACCACCTCCCTGGCCAGCTCCCGGATCATCATCGGTGATGGTTTCTTTCAGATAGCCACCCTCAGTCTGGCTGCCACCAGCCACATCGATATTCCCATCACCGTCAGGGTCATCCTCACCATAGTAGGAGCGCTTGTGGATGTTCTCTTCTGCATCTTCGTGGTAGACGATCTGGCCAAACACGTTGTATTGGAAGATCTCGTGGGCAGTCTGAGTTGCACTCAAGGTCAAAAGATTGCTATCCAGCAGTGTGTACTGAGATGGCAAACTCACGTCTGGATGCTCAATCCTGATCACATTGCCACAGAGCTGCGGCACACTAGCGCCGTCGTCGTTGACATCTCCAGCTTCATCAACCACTTGGCTATAGCTGCTGTTCCACTGAGCCACCAAATCTGCTGGTAGGATGCCCAATTGTGGCGCCAAGGTACCCTTGGCCGCGGTCAGGTTCTCCGCATAATCCGGAATGTAGGTCGTTGTATAGCCGCGTGCATCGGTAACCTTGTACGGTCGGTTGAAGACCGGATCATAGGTGGTGTTGATCTCGATGTAGGGCTGGTTGGGATCGGAGAAGCGGGTGGAGTCAGGGGTAATGCGCTTCTTGATGACGTTGCCCATGTTGGAGCGCAGCGGGGCTGGATTGTGCTGCGGATCTGGGTAGGTCACACTGACTTGCACGCCCAAAGGGTCCTTGGAAGTCAGGAGCAGGCCATCATCGGTGTAGGTGAATTCCCTGTCAAAGTTTGTCGGCGACCCGCTTGGGCGAATGTCTAGAGTTGTTGCGTCAAAGGATTCCTTGAGCATCTGCCCCAGGAAGTTGAACTCGGTCGTGATCTTTGTACCCCGACGGTCGGTGACAGTGGTTTTTACCAAAGGATCATTGATCCCAGGAACACCCACTACTGTGATCTCTTCGTAGTCGTAGTCGAACGTCCCCCCTGCTGCCAGGTCAGCACCCACCGAGGTATTGCCAATGGTGTGGGTCTCCACCCAGCCATAGAAATCGTCCTGAGTATCAGTGATGTAGGTCCACGTCAGGCGAGGATCCACCGGCGCAACGCTCGGGATATAGCCCGCAGAGTTTTCGTTGGGGTAGTAAATCCCAGTCAGAGCATGGGCAAGAACGGGCTCACTCTGCTTGTAGTAAGTGTACTGCATGGTCTGGACCTTCCCTGCAGGAGGTGCATCGGGTCCTGTGGCAACGGGTGCGCGCACAGCAATTAGATCCTTGTCCCCATCGTAGGTGTAGGTCACCTTACGGTTGCTGAAGTCCTTGATCTCAGCCACAAGGTCCGTGTGCACCGTGTCGTAGGTGAGATCGATGCGGCGCTTGTAGGAATCGGTGATGTGCGTTAGCTTGCCGGTTCCACTCATCGAGTCGAAGTTCAAGATGATCTTGTTGCCATCCGGAGAGATGATCTCATGCAAGAAGCCTTCAAGGGGCAACCCAGCACCTTCACTGAAGACGTGGAAAACCATCCTGGTGCCACCAGGGCGACGCACAGTCAGCTTGTCGTTCAGAGCATCGTAGGTGGCAACGTCCAAGCGACCCTGGGTCCCTTCAAAGACAGGTACAGAGTCGACGAGACCCTTGTAGGTCAACTTGTCTTCTCGCCCAAAGCCATTGAAGAGCAGGTCGTTACTACTGGGAATGACTTCAAAGACATGGTCGTAGTTGAAAGCCCAACCCGGACCAAAGATGGAGCTGGCCTCATCTCGCCGCGTTGTGTGGCGACGCATGACCTTGAGGTCGATGGCTGAATCAAGACCCGACAAGTAAAGGTCGGTTTCTTGGCGCATTTCCTGACCACTGTGCAGCAGGATGGACGCATTGCCTAGGTTGGCAGAACCAGAGCCACCCCCGCCATTTTGGCCATTGCCTCCGTCGCAACATCCTTCACCGGTGCCAACTGCATCATCTGCACAGGGACCGACATTCCGAGAATTGAACATGGGCAACTGAGGCACCACATACTCATCAATTTGGGCTCCCAGCATCGGCGCTGGCGGGTTGGCAAGGCTTGCTAGGACAACACTCCCAACTCCTTGTTGAGCTTGATCATCGGACCCACTTGGAATCACAGAGCCAAAGGCACTGAACACGAGAGCAGAGAGGCAAAAGATTGCGGTTTTCATGGTTTGTAAAGATTGTGTTGAGAGCTGATCGAGAAAATTCAGATTGCGGGTGCTACGAGAGATGAGTTATCCACCTACCACGTCTAGAGGAATGTAGGGAAGGTGGAAATTTCGAATTCACCAAGACAGCCAAAAGGAATGCCGCGGAGTCAGGGCAGCACAGGTAATGCGACCTCTGCTAGGACGCACGCAGGCATTTGGCGTCGGCACCGCAGCTGAGCAAGCGTTGAAGCTGGTTTTTGCGAAGCCACCCCTGCAAACCTCGACAAAAGAAGGTTTCCCCCATTGCCGTCGCACTGGAAATCTGCCTAGCATGCGCTCGGACTCTCCCCTTGGTGTTGGACTGAACCAGAGGCAAATTCAGCTTGAACAAGCAAGGCCTCTACTTCAGCTTGAACAAGCAAGGCCTCTACCCTTAACAGGTAACGAGATTGGCTTTCCCGGTGACTTTCTGAAAAAGATTCGCCTGGTGCCCAGGGATCCGATTCCAAATTGAACGCGACATGGTTCATAAAGTCATTTATCACAGCGGATAATGAGCTCGTCTGCCTCCCCCCTCTGTTCAGAAAGAAATGAGTGACAGGATGGCCTTCGGGCCACAATCCTGCACTGCCTTGCGTGCAATGTGGCAAAGATCCATGGACGATTTGCTTGAACTTGACTCTAGGCATCAACACTACTTCAAATTCAGCACCCAATCCTTACAGGGTTTCTGGAATCTTCTCCCGAACTCGTCGGAGTAGTGCGCGACAGGTCCAGAAAGTTCTTCTCCCGAACCACAAGCAACACTGCCCTGCTATCAACAATCCGACAGCATGCCGTCGGCGCACCGACACATGCACACGCGCCAAAAGTCAACTCAAACGGAACACCGTTTCCGAACCACTCGTTTCGAAAACTACACCTCGTCTCTTGCTACTTGATATCAGTGGCTTGGTTCTCTAGCAGGCCGTTGAAAAACTCCAAGTAGTTAAGCCGTGCTCCAATCCACGTACGTAGGGATAATATCCCAATCACGGAGGTGGATATTTCATGGCACTTGGCAAACGACGCGACAAGCAGCAAGCACTTTTGGTCTCGACGACCAATCTTCCCCGATCTCCAGGGCACCCGTTTTACGCGAAGCTGAATGAGCTTCTCAGCGAAGCGAAGTTCGATCACTATGTCGAATCGCTTTGCGAGCCCTACTACAAGGAAGGCGGCCGCCCTTCAATTCCGCCAGGCGTCTACTTCCGGATGCTGCTGGTCGGCTATTTCGAAGGTGTGGATTCACAGCGTGGGATTGCATGGCGCTGCAGTGACAGCCGCTCGCTCCAGCAATTCCTTGGGCTTTTGCTGACAGAGATGACCCCTGATCACTCCAGCTTGACCGTGATCCGCAAACGGCTGCCAGTAGAAGTGCACGAAGAGGTGTTTGCATTCGTGGTCAAGATCGCCAAATCCAAGGGCATGGTGAAGGGCAAGGCACTGGCCGTGGACACAACGACGTTGGAAGCCAATGCTGCAATGAAGTCCATTGTGCGCAAGGATACTGGCAAGGGCTGGAATGACTACGTGCGCGAGCTTGCGAAAGAAGAAGGGGCCGAAGTCCCAACGGAGGAGGACTTACGGCGATTCGATCGCAAACGCCGTGGGAAGAAGACCTCGAACAAGGACTGGGAGTCGCCCTCAGACCCCGACAGCAGGATCGCGAAGATGAAGGATGGGCGTACCCACCTTGCCTACAAGGCACAGCACGCGCTGGACACTGACTCCGAGATCATCGTCTCCGCGACGATCCACCATGCAGATACTGCTGACAGCGAGGCACTGAAAGACGGAATCATTGAGGCTCAGGCGGTGCTGATCAGTGCTGAGCAAGATGACCAATACAAGGCAGTTGTCGCCGACAAGGGCTACCACAAAGTTGAAACCCTGGCATGGCTAAGCGAGAGAGAGATACTTTCTTACATACCACAGCCGCGGTCACAGAACCGCCGCAAGTGGACGGACAAACCAGAATCGTGGCAGGATGCTTATCGAGCAAACCGTCGGCGTGTTGCAGGATCGCGATCCAAAAAGCTCCAGCGCTTACGAAGTGAACGAGTGGAGAGAAGCTTTGCGCACACCTGTGGGTCAGGCGGTGCACGCCGGACTTGGTTGCGCGGCATCGAGAATGTCAAAAAGCGGTACGTGGTCCATGTCGCTGCACGCAATCTTGGCACGATCATGCGTAGCCTGTTTGGAGTTGGGACGCCAAGGGGATTGCAGAGGGGCTTTGAGGGCTTCCTCAGCCGCGTATATGAGCTTTGTGGATCTGTTTGGCCCCAACCAGCTTGCTGGATCGCAATGACTGCCATTATTTTCCGCCATAAGAATCCCGGGGCAGAAAACGGATGTCTCGGGATCGACAATCTCCAAATCACCCCTTCTTCAACGGCCTGCTAGCCTCCTCTGTTGTTAAGAGGGTTGTTGGAAGAGCGAAGAAGGAGACAACTGTGGAAAGACAAGCAATAGGGCACTCGTACGGATCAGATAAACTACTTCCGCCTATTCTGTGGATAGCACGTCGCTACGACGACCTGATGACTGATGTCTCACCTGCTGTCAAATTCAGACTGAACGGCATCACCAGATCTCCTGTTGACCTTAGCGTACTGACTACACCAGACGTGGTCCATCAGGCAATTCTCTCCATGCTGAACTACTATTCGCGCAAGGAGATCGATGCCGTCTCATTTCGCCACTGCTGCGCCATCGTGCTCACCTTCAGCAGGAATATTTGCCGAAATGAGGCCCGAATAGCTGCGCACCGGCGGGCGGTGTTCAGTAAGATTAAGGGGACCTTGGAATCCCGAGGTTACCGTTCTATGCAACAGTAGGCTGCCCGTCTCAAAGGCCACTCTCCTACCAAACAAGTTTCCTCGCTTGTGCCTCCTTTCCCGCTCGCCCTGGACATGGAGGTCCCGAATGAAATTTGAAGAAACCCCTGAGTATCGAAAGATCCTCAAAGATGTGCTCGACAAGCTCATCATTGGCAACCCTCTCCTCGACAAGGAAGCCTACAAAAAGGCCCTGGCAGAATGCCCTAACGAGGAGGCCAGGGAGATGCTCACCAGCATGCACGAAAGCGCCCAGGAAGACCTGGCCGAGGCTATCCGTAGAATGAGGAAGGAAGCAGACGGTGGCTGATTAGCTACAAAGCCTAATCCAGTACCGGTACTGCCAGGATCTTCCGTAAAACCTTGCACAGTGAATCCCTCTTTTGAAGAAGCCCAATACTCAGTTAGGAAGCCGCCAGAATATCTCATTCACTTCCTCCTTTACCCCCTGACGGGTTTCTGCATTCCATACAGGACTTAGCCTGCTTGGTATCTAGCCGAATCGTTGCAAAGTTGGAGATGATCTGGTGAAATATTCATGATAAGAGGCCGACGCACTGGCTAGCCTCAGAGCCGCTGCCGTTCATACTCTCTAGCCTAATCCTTGTCCCGGGAGACACCCATCATGGATCATGAACCTTCTATTGATGACTCTAAGTCTGTTCAGATTTCCAAAGAACGTAGAGATGCTGGTCTCAGCACCTGCTGCGGCCTGAAGATCATCGAGGAGCTAGGAAAGGTCTCGATGGGAAACTTTGGCGGTAAGCAAGGTGGAATCCTGAAGATGAAGATTTGCGCAGGCTGCGCCAACCCACAGGCCGCCATGATGCTCTTCGGCACCAAGATGTTCAGCTTTGCCAGGATGGAGATGAAACCGAATAGCTGAGCAAGACAGCGATGGAACCCGGGATGCCATAGCAGCCTCCTCCTGCAATGCCCATGAGTTCTACCTGTCCTGTAGCAGCATAAAGGGCGGCAGCTATTGCGGCATATCCACAAGCTCAAGAAATCCTTCAGCGGACGGCTACAAAGCCTGATCCAGCACTGACTGGACCTTCTGCAAAGCCTTGTACAGTGAATCCCGCTCAGCCTGAAGGTCCTTGACTGAAGCCAGCAGGCCTTCCAATGGAGTTGCGGCTGCCATCTTCCTTGGGCGCCCTCGCCCTTTTTTGGCTGTGGCCTTCTTTGGCCCACCCTTCTTGTTCAGCGACTTCCAGACAGCCCAGGTGCCAAGGCTGATACCAAGTGCATCTGCAATCTTCTGACCTGGCCAGGGATTCGGGCTACCTTTGCTGCCATGCTTCTTGAGCATCTCCACCCGCTTCTTCTTGTCAGCATCAGAGAGGCGCTTGCCACGGCCTCCTGCAGCCTTCTTGGTGGACTTGCGCTTTGTAGAGGACTTCTTCTTGGTTTTCTTTTTGGTTGCCATTGTTTTCGGGTCGGATTATGAAACGCTGCCAGGTGAATGAGATTTATTTGACAAGCACGTGAGGCCAACACTTACATAACATTGAGCTCCCTTGTTAGTAAGACATATTGGCGTAAATACAGTATTTTATTGAGGATCCTTCCCATTTGATTTTGTCATGAAAACCGCACCTCTTTCCATATCCGACCGAGTCGCCCAGGTGCTGCAGGTTTCCCCTGAGCTGTCCTTGGAGGAGATACGTGCTCGCCTTGCCCTGGAGGGCATCAAGGTCCACCATGCCCAATACAACCGGGCTCAAGCTCAGTTGGGACTGCGTGCCAAAGCCACCAGAAAGAGGCGCACCAAATTGCCATTGCCAGCTGAACTAGAAGCTGCACCAACAGAACCACCAAGAAAGCTGGTGACCGCAGTGAGCCAAGCAGAGCCTCCTGACTACGCGGGTATGATTGCCGCAATCCGTGCAATTCATGAAGAACGCGCTGCGCTTCGGGCTTTGCTCCAGCAAATTCTAGAGGTTGTGGACGAGGCCTTGCAATAGGAGGCTGTCAATTCTGCATGTGACAGCTCCCCATGCTCTTGAGCAGTTTCGAAACAGCAAGCCTTGGCTAAAGCCTCAGCCTAGGAGTCTGCCCCACGGGATGAGGAGGAATCCGGCCTCCGATCGCCCTCGAAATCGGAAAAAAGGTTAAGCCCCTGGCCCATCCTTGTACGTATTGAAGGCATGGCGCGATTCAAAAAGGGTCAAGATCTAAACCAGCAGTACCTCCTACCTCCGTCCATCCGTGACTGGCTGCCACAAGATCATCTTGCGTGGTACATTCACGACGCGGTCGGTTCGTTGGACACGGATGGCCTCCTCGACCGCTACCGCATCTGCGGGAGTGGTGAATTGCCTTACGATCCACGGATGATGTTGAGGGTCTTGATCTACTCGTATTGCACAGGGGTCTTCTCCTCCCGCAAGATCTCCAAGCACCTCGAAGAAAGCGTGCCTTTCCGGGTGTTGGCAGCTAATCAAATGCCGGACCACCGCACAATCTGTCGTTTTCGGGCGGAGCATGTCGATTTGTTCGAGAGCTTCTTTGTCCAGATCGTACAGCTCGCTTCTGAGGCTGGCTTGGTCAAGCTCGGCACCGTGGCAGTGGATGGCAGCAAAGTGAAGGCGAACGCCAGCAAGCGAAAGGCAATGAGCTACTCGCGAATGAAGTCCGAAGAGAAACGACTGCGTGCCGAGATCCGCAGGATCACCGAGATGGCTAAGGGAATCGACAAGGAAGAGGACGATCTCTTCGGTCCTGACTTTCGGGGTGACGAGCTCCCTGATGAACTTTCAAACCGGGAAAGCCGCCTGAAGGCTATCCAGGAGGCAAAGAAGCGATTGGAGAGACGCAAGGCCGAGGAGGACAAGCAAAAGGACGAGAAGAAGGCCAGCAAGGCCAAGGAAGAAGGTCGCGAGCTTCGGATGACTCCCCACCGGAAACATCCCAAGGGCAAGCCACGGCCAAAGGATCAGGAGAACTTCACGGACCCCGATAGTCGGATCATGAAAGCCTCGAATGGATTCGAGCAATGCTACAACGCTCAGATTGCTGTCGACAATACTGAGCAGCTGATCATCGCCAATGGAGTAACAAACAACGCTGCTGATAATGACCAGCTTCTTCCAATGGCCGAGAAAGCGATGGAGAACTCAGGCAAGCCGATAGAGCGCCTGCTTGCGGACGCAGGCTATCGCAGCGAGGAAAACTTCAAGCATCTCGAAAACGCCCAGATTGACGGTTTGGTTTCAGTTGGCAAGGAAGGAAAGAAACGACCGAAGACCAGTCCAGATCTCCAAGCTACTGCGCGAATGAAACGGAAGCTGGGAACCAACCGTGGGCGGGGCTGGTACCGAAAACGCAAACACATCGTTGAGCCGGTCTTTGGCTGGATCAAAAACGTGAGCGGCTTTCGGTCCTTCAGCATGCGAGGCATAGCAAAGGTGAGTGGTGAGTGGGACCTAATCTGTCTTGCAACCAACTTGAGAAGGCTGCACGGAAAGCTGGCGCTATGAAGGCCGAGGGAATTGGGCCATTACAGGCCAAGAAGCACTGATCTGCTCCCAAAAATCGTCAACGTGGCCCCAGGCCCAAAATCCATGCAGAATCCGTCGATCTGGATTTTCACAGCCCCACTAATGATTTTATCCAGCGGCCACCGAGGTGACGCTAAGTTGACTTTCCGTGGGGCAGACTCCTAGCCAACTCAGCACCAAACCTTAGCAGGCCGTTGAAGAAGGGGTGATTTGGAGATTGTCGATCCCGAGACATCCGTTTTCTGCCCCGGGATTCTTATGGCGGAAAATAATGGCAGTCATTGCGATCCAGCAAGCTGGTTGGGGCCAAACAGATCCACAAAGCTCATATACGCGGCTGAGGAAGCCCTCAAAGCCCCTCTGCAATCCCCTTGGCGTCCCAACTCCAAACAGGCTACGCATGATCGTGCCAAGATTGCGTGCAGCGACATGGACCACGTACCGCTTTTTGACATTCTCGATGCCGCGCAACCAAGTCCGGCGTGCACCGCCTGACCCACAGGTGTGCGCAAAGCTTCTCTCCACTCGTTCACTTCGTAAGCGCTGGAGCTTTTTGGATCGCGATCCTGCAACACGCCGACGGTTTGCTCGATAAGCATCCTGCCACGATTCTGGTTTGTCCGTCCACTTGCGGCGGTTCTGTGACCGCGGCTGTGGTATGTAAGAAAGTATCTCTCTCTCGCTTAGCCATGCCAGGGTTTCAACTTTGTGGTAGCCCTTGTCGGCGACAACTGCCTTGTATTGGTCATCTTGCTCAGCACTGATCAGCACCGCCTGAGCCTCAATGATTCCGTCTTTCAGTGCCTCGCTGTCAGCAGTATCTGCATGGTGGATCGTCGCGGAGACGATGATCTCGGAGTCAGTGTCCAGCGCGTGCTGTGCCTTGTAGGCAAGGTGGGTACGCCCATCCTTCATCTTCGCGATCCTGCTGTCGGGGTCTGAGGGCGACTCCCAGTCCTTGTTCGAGGTCTTCTTCCCACGGCGTTTGCGATCGAATCGCCGTAAGTCCTCCTCCGTTGGGACTTCGGCCCCTTCTTCTTTCGCAAGCTCGCGCACGTAGTCATTCCAGCCCTTGCCAGTATCCTTGCGCACAATGGACTTCATTGCAGCATTGGCTTCCAACGTCGTTGTGTCCACGGCCAGTGCCTTGCCCTTCACCATGCCCTTGGATTTGGCGATCTTGACCACGAATGCAAACACCTCTTCGTGCACTTCTACTGGCAGCCGTTTGCGGATCACGGTCAAGCTGGAGTGATCAGGGGTCATCTCTGTCAGCAAAAGCCCAAGGAATTGCTGGAGCGAGCGGCTGTCACTGCAGCGCCATGCAATCCCACGCTGTGAATCCACACCTTCGAAATAGCCGACCAGCAGCATCCGGAAGTAGACGCCTGGCGGAATTGAAGGGCGGCCGCCTTCCTTGTAGTAGGGCTCGCAAAGCGATTCGACATAGTGATCGAACTTCGCTTCGCTGAGAAGCTCATTCAGCTTCGCGTAAAACGGGTGCCCTGGAGATCGGGGAAGATTGGTCGTCGAGACCAAAAGTGCTTGCTGCTTGTCGCGTCGTTTGCCAAGTGCCATGAAATATCCACCTCCGTGATTGGGATATTATCCCTACGTACGTGGATTGGAGCACGGCTTAACTACTTGGAGTTTTTCAACGGCCTGCTAGCCTGGACTATTCATGAATAGGTAAACCGCGGACTGTGGATCATTCGTACTAAGTGGTAACTACACGCTACTTGGAACAAACGACACCACAATCCGCATGGCCAAGCCTACTCAACAGTCTGTTATTCTTCCAGACATCGCCAAGAAGTCCGTCGTCCCCATCTTTGACGCAGAAGGACAAAGCTCCGATGGCGGTGCAATCCTGCTTGGCCAGCTCGATCAGCAACTCGGCCTGACCAGCGGACTTGCAGCTCAATTTTGCGATCGACGCAATCCGGGCCGCACAACACACGACTTTTTGACGATTCTCCGGCAACGTGTGTTTTCCATCGCCATGGGCTACAGCGATGGCAACGACGCAGCCAAAATGGCAAATGACCCGATCCTGAAAATGATCAGCGGCATGGATGCACTTGGCGAAGATCAGCTGGCATCGCAACCGACGTTATCCCGGTTTGAAAACATGCCCACGGCAAAAGAGGCTGTACAAGCCACACGTTGGCTGGAGAAGAAAGCTATTGGTCTGCTCAAGAAGCGTCATCGGCGACCAAAGCGCATCACCATCGACTTTGATTCCACTGACGATCCCACCCATGGTCAGCAAGCATTCAGCTTTTTCAATGGCTACTACGACACCTGGTGTTTCCATCCTCTCCTTGGCTTTTTGTCAGTGGATGGTCATCCAGATCAATTTCTCTTCTCCGCTCGGCTTCGACCAGGGAACTCAACGGCAAACCGAGGATGCATTCCATTGTTGCAGCGGACGGTCGCCGAGCTCAGGTACCGATTCCCGAAAGCAAAGATTCGTGTACGGTTAGATGGCGGCTTTGCAAACCCAAGGATCATCGCTGCGCTTGAAGATCTAAAAGTCGAGTATGTGGTCGCAATGGCCAGCAACAGCGTCCTCAAAGCGAAAGCCAAGGATTGGATGACCATGGCCCAGACGCTCTCTGCTCGCCAAAACGAATCCATCCAACTCTTTGGAGAGGCTGCTTACCGTGCAAAGTCATGGAATCGCGAGCGGAGGGTCATCCTCAAAGCTGAGGTGCTGCAGTATGAAGGAAGAAGTGCAAAGTCGAATCCTCGATTTGTGATCACCAATCTTCGGCACACACCGGAAAACGTGTACAAGATCTATCGTGGTCGAGGTGATTCCGAGAACCGCATCAAAGAACTACTGCATGATCTCGACATTGATCGCACAAGCTGCTCAAGCTACATCGCCAATCAATTCCGAGTATTGATGACGGCTACGGCGTATCTGCTCTACCAGGAGCTGCGCTGGCGCCTTCGTCGGACTGATGCAGGCCGCACCCAGGTAGGGCGATTTCGGGAAATGTTGATCAAGGTCGCAGCTCGCGTACAAGAATCAGTGCGTCGGGTAGTGGTCCATCTGCCGAAATGTTATCCATGGGTAGAATTGTGGGAGCGTGCAGCATGTGCTGTCAGTGCTCGCGGTAGACCAAAGACGGCGTAGCGCCGAATGGAATCCAACTGCATCGCATCTACTGCGCCACGGGACTGTACGGAGGTGGCCATTCCGGCGATATTTCAGGCCCATGGACCTTTGCCAACGCTCACTTCAGAGTGTCGAAAGCAAATCCCCTTGATTCTTCACCATGCCGGCCAGCAAGGACCAAAAAATCGCGATCAACAGCACACTCGTGAATAGTCCGGGCTAGGGGGCAAAGGCACGGGTAGCACTCACCCCACCGCTCGGCAGTCAAATTGCCTTCGGGTTCCGATCGCCATTGCGAAGCAATGTCTGCTCAGTCCACGAGGGCACTAAGCGGACCGGCAACCCAGGCCTTTCAGCTTTAGAGAGATGGGGTTTATGAAGGAATAGAGTCAGGTGTGTGGCAGATGCTCTGACACCACCCAACTAGGCCTTCATGGCACTGGCCGGAATCCTTACAGGGATTTTGAAAAATCCTCAGCAGGCTCCTTAGTCCTCACCCTCAGCCTTACTCCGTAACAACGGCAACCCTGGCATACCAGAGAGTTAGCGCATTTTAATCCAAATGGGATCGGCGCTGGGCAGTAGCTCTGCCACGTCAAAGAAGCCCCGCTTCACTGCCCCGTTTGCTGCTTCCATCTTTACAGTATGTCGCCCAATGACAAAAGCGGGCCAATCCACTTCGGTCCAAAAGACACTTGCAGAGGGAAAGGCTCGCTCAAAGCATAATAAGCCAGAGCTGTCGTGGATGCGCATCGTACAAGAATATCCTGCTGGCCCTGACTTATCTTCGGCGAATATTGGGAAGAGCTGCCGGCTTACTGCATTTGGCAGCCGCACCTTCAACCTAGTCTCCTGCTCTGCACGAATAATGAAGGAACTCCTCCGCCAAGGAGTTTCCGGCCCCCCGGTTTCCAATGAATATGTTCCCGGTGGCAACAAATAGGGAAGGCCGAACTCATCAGGATAAATGGTCCATGACCTGCTTGGATCACCAATAACATCTGTGCGGCGAACCACAGCGATTGTATTCCAAGGTTCTTGGCCATCAGCGCGCCGAAGATCAAGATTCAATGCACCCAAACTCTGGGCTCGAATTTCCCCCAGGTTCTGATTCTTCCCGCCTTCCAGCTCTACATCCAGCCTGGCAACACCCTGCCGGCCGGCATCCAAGATGATGCGGTATGACCCTGGAGCCAATGACTCCAACTTGAAAGCCCCGGTTTTGGCATCGGTGATTGGGAAAAAATCCAGCTCATGGAAACCCAGCTGGATGACCTTGACTTTCGCTCTTCCTAGCCTGGACTATTCATGAATAGGTAAACCGCGGACTGTGGATCATTCGTACTAAGTGGTAACTACACGCTACTTGGAACAAACGACACCACAATCCGCATGGCCAAGCCTACTCAACAGTCTGTTATTCTTCCAGACATCGCCAAGAAGTCCGTCGTCCCCATCTTTGACGCAGAAGGACAAAGCTCCGATGGCGGTGCAATCCTGCTTGGCCAGCTCGATCAGCAACTCGGCCTGACCAGCGGACTTGCAGCTCAATTTTGCGATCGACGCAATCCGGGCCGCACAACACACGACTTTTTGACGATTCTCCGGCAACGTGTGTTTTCCATCGCCATGGGCTACAGCGATGGCAACGACGCAGCCAAAATGGCAAATGACCCGATCCTGAAAATGATCAGCGGCATGGATGCACTTGGCGAAGATCAGCTGGCATCGCAACCGACGTTATCCCGGTTTGAAAACATGCCCACGGCAAAAGAGGCTGTACAAGCCACACGTTGGCTGGAGAAGAAAGCTATTGGTCTGCTCAAGAAGCGTCATCGGCGACCAAAGCGCATCACCATCGACTTTGATTCCACTGACGATCCCACCCATGGTCAGCAAGCATTCAGCTTTTTCAATGGCTACTACGACACCTGGTGTTTCCATCCTCTCCTTGGCTTTTTGTCAGTGGATGGTCATCCAGATCAATTTCTCTTCTCCGCTCGGCTTCGACCAGGGAACTCAACGGCAAACCGAGGATGCATTCCATTGTTGCAGCGGACGGTCGCCGAGCTCAGGTACCGATTCCCGAAAGCAAAGATTCGTGTACGGTTAGATGGCGGCTTTGCAAACCCAAGGATCATCGCTGCGCTTGAAGATCTAAAAGTCGAGTATGTGGTCGCAATGGCCAGCAACAGCGTCCTCAAAGCGAAAGCCAAGGATTGGATGACCATGGCCCAGACGCTCTCTGCTCGCCAAAACGAATCCATCCAACTCTTTGGAGAGGCTGCTTACCGTGCAAAGTCATGGAATCGCGAGCGGAGGGTCATCCTCAAAGCTGAGGTGCTGCAGTATGAAGGAAGAAGTGCAAAGTCGAATCCTCGATTTGTGATCACCAATCTTCGGCACACACCGGAAAACGTGTACAAGATCTATCGTGGTCGAGGTGATTCCGAGAACCGCATCAAAGAACTACTGCATGATCTCGACATTGATCGCACAAGCTGCTCAAGCTACATCGCCAATCAATTCCGAGTATTGATGACGGCTACGGCGTATCTGCTCTACCAGGAGCTGCGCTGGCGCCTTCGTCGGACTGATGCAGGCCGCACCCAGGTAGGGCGATTTCGGGAAATGTTGATCAAGGTCGCAGCTCGCGTACAAGAATCAGTGCGTCGGGTAGTGGTCCATCTGCCGAAATGTTATCCATGGGTAGAATTGTGGGAGCGTGCAGCATGTGCTGTCAGTGCTCGCGGTAGACCAAAGACGGCGTAGCGCCGAATGGAATCCAACTGCATCGCATCTACTGCGCCACGGGACTGTACGGAGGTGGCCATTCCGGCGATATTTCAGGCCCATGGACCTTTGCCAACGCTCACTTCAGAGTGTCGAAAGCAAATCCCCTTGATTCTTCACCATGCCGGCCAGCAAGGACCAAAAAATCGCGATCAACAGCACACTCGTGAATAGTCCGGGCTAGAGCCTTGCCATCCACTCCGACAAAAGAACCAGTGACCAAACAAGGCTCCTCATGCTTGACCATCACTTCATGAACCTTGCCATTGGGCAGCAGGGCTTCGCTAGAAACCGTTGCCCCATAAATCATTGCGGTGAGGGGTCTGGCGAAGATTTCGTAGACACTATCTTTGCATGGTCCGAGCACAAAGTGTCCATCTTTGTCTGTAAGGGCTGCTCCTCCTGACTGCCCGTCAAGACTCCGGGCTCGGACATCATAATTTACCAGAGGCTTTGCATCGGCGCCCACCAGCCTGCCCTTCAGCAGAGGCGCCACTTCCAACACAATGCTACACTGCGTTTCCTCCGACTCACGCACCTCAACCAGCACATACCTCTTCTGCAGAAATCTCACGATGACCTCCAACTGGTAGATCCCAGGAGCAAGGTTTAGAATGCTGAATCTTCCGTCAGGGCCGGTGGCTAAAGCGCGGCTGTTGGACAAGCCACCATCGTTCAGGTTTACAAGCACCTGATCTACCGCCACCCCATCGACTCGAGAAACAACGCCAGATATTGAACCTGAAGGCTTCAAAGTCAGTCGTTGCTGAACAGGTGTACCAGCCGGCAGATTTACCATTCTCGTGGCTTGTCCATGCCCAACAGCAGAGACACTGACAGGTGCCCAGCCAGGCGGAAGGCCCTGAAAGAAGTAGTGCCCTTCCTTGTCAGAGAAACTCTCAAAGAGAGAAGGGCCAGAGGCTCGGCAATCCTTACTGGCAATGTTGCCAAACCACCCACCCTCTTCACCCACTTGGATCCGAGCACCGGCTACCGGATCACCTGCCTGGTCCACCACCATCCCTGAAATGCTGGCTCCAACACCAGGAAGAACCAGCACAAACTCTTGCGGTCCTTCGCCACCCGTAATCTGAGCAAGGCTTGAGGGCGCATAGCCAGGAGAACGCGCGCCAATCCAACCACGACTGCGCATACCGCGGAGCATAAAATTGCCTTGCATATCAGCCTGACAGACAACCCACCCGGCCTTCTTGGTGCTAACGCTTGAATACCAGATCCCCGCTTCGGGAACTGGAGCGTCATTTGCATCCACTACCTTACCCCTAACCGTTCTGCCTCTCTCTTCAAGCCAGCATGAGAATTCTGTCTTCTTCCCGGCAAAGATGTCCACAAACGTGGAGTCGCCTCGGTCAAATGCCACTCCATAATGTCCAGCAGCAAGATCACCAATGGACGCCTTGCCGTCATCGCTCGTAACCATCAGAGGGAAACCTGCCTGGCCCCCTTTTCCCACCGCGTACAACAGGATGGCTACATTTGCTGCAGGCGAATCGTCAGTGGCCCAATTCAAGCTTACTTCCAGCGAACCTAACGTCTGATCACCTGCCGCATCTAAGGGCTTGGCCTTGATTACCACCGTCGTCCTTAGATCCGTATCCTCCGTCCTTGGTGAGGGTTCGTTTGCATCAGCCACCGGAACGACACCACTCGGAGTCGTCAGTTGATCCAGATCTTGCCGATCCAACTCAAACACCAGATAGACGCCCAGCACCAAAACCACCAGGGCTCCCATCAGAAGCATGGTCTTGCGCATGCCGGCGCCGGACACCCTCTTAGCTGAAGGCAAACCTGTGCTAAGCGGCGCCTTGGCAGCCTCTTCCAAGACAGTCTGTTTGATGCGCTCCACTGCCTCGGCCGAGCCCGCCAGTATGGCGGCGGCACCACCGGCAAAGCCCACAGGTATTGCTTTGCGCAGCAGATCCATGCCACGGTTCAAATGCACACTCACCGTCCCCGGCTTGGTCCCGATCTCCTTGGCGATTTCCGCCGGCATGAGCCCTTCAAGCAAAGCCTTCCTCAGAACGGTCCGGTATGGATCTCGCACCTTGGTCAAGGCACCTTCCAGGGCAGTCTTGAACTCGTCGTCCATGGCCGCACCCACAGGGTCCTTCGCCACACTCACCGGCAACTCAACCTGCTTCGAATGCCGCCGCACCTGTGCTCTCTGCCGGTAATGGCAGTTGGTGAGGACTCCCAACAACCAGGGCATCAATGGTTTGTCCTCACTCCATGTGTCCTTTGACTTGATGACTTGCAGCCATGTGTCCTGCAACAAGTCCTCAGCTCGGTCCCGATTCCGCGTCAGGAAATTCGCAACACGCAAGATCTCTCCAGCCGTGTCGCCATAAACAGTCTCCAATGCATGGTGGTCTCCGGTGCGACGGAAGTTTGCAAACCGCTGCTCTAGAGAGTCATGTCCCAATACTTTCTCCTTCAACGAATCGACTCCATCCTTACGGCTTTTCCAAAAAAGCAACTCCAGACAAGCTGCGAGCGGTCTGACGAGAACCAAAGCGGCAACCAGCCCCTGCCTAGTGGTGTGATGCGCTCTGTTGGGGCATTTTCAGTGCAGCGCGTGCGCGACCGACTTTTTCGAGGATCTCGTCGGCGGCCTTGGTCCAAACAATCGGCTTCGGATCGTCGTTGTGGTTATCGATGTAGTCCATGATTGCTTTCTTGAGTTGAGGGACGCTGCGAAACGCGTCGCGCTTCAGGCGTTTTTGATCAAGATTGCGGAAAAACCCCTCCACGATATTGAGCCACGAGCTGCTTGTCGGGATGAAGTGCATGTGGAATCGCGGATGGCGCTTCAGCCACCGCTTAACCTTCTCATGCTTGTGTGTGGCGTAGTTGTCGGCGATGACGTGCAGATCGAGTTCAGCTGGAGTTTGCTCGTCGATCATTCTCAGGAACTTGATCCACTCCTGATGTCGATGTCGCTTCATGCAGGTTGCGATCACTTCGCCGTGACCCAACTCGATCGCGGCGAACAAGGTGGTTGTTCCGTTCCTCTTGTAGTCATGAGTCATCGTGCCGCATCGACCCTTGACCAGTGGAAGGCTCTTCTGGGTCCGATCGAGAGCCTGAATTGACGTCTTTTCGTCCGCGCTAAAGACGAGTGCATTCTCGGGTGGATTCAGGTAGAGACCTACCACATCGCGCAGCTTCTCTTCGAACCGAGAATCGTTGCTGACCTTGAACGTCTTCACCAAGTGAGGTTTCAGACCGTTGGCCTTCCATGTGCGGTGGACCATCGACTGCGTGATTCCCATCTCCTCTGCAAGGAGTCGCGTGCTCCAGTGTGTCGCGTTCGCGGGGATCTCTTGCGTAGTCATGCGGATGATCTCACTCTCAACTTCCTCGTTCGCACGGGGACGACCTCCCCGAGGAAGGTCCTTCTCTATACCAGTGAGGCGATGCTCGCTGAAGCGGTTTCGCCAACGCCCCACAGTGTGTCGCTTGACCCTCATCTCCTCAGCTATATCCGCATTCGAGTAGCCATCAGCGGCAAGAAGGATCATTCGGGCTCGCTGAGCTTGCCTCACCGAAATTCTCCGACTGCGTGACCAATTCGTCAGGGTGCTTCGCTCGCTCTTGGTAAGTTGAATCTCTACTGCAACGCGCATCGTCTTGCCTCCAACGATACCTACGCACCGCAAGCGTAGGGAGGCTTAATATAAAGGCCTACTAATTCTGCGTCATACCACTAGTTTGCCAGGGGAAATCCTACCGGCTCAGAACTCAGCTGTCAGCCCTGATCTCAGCCCCACGGCTGGCTGCAGCAAGGGAAGCGAGGAATTCTGAGAATCCCTGTAAGGAGAGGCGGCTCAGATTGAAGGAATGGAAAAGGCCACGGTCATCGGAGCCCCAGTTACCGGCCCCCAACAGATGCATTTCAAATGCCCAACACAACTCCCAAGCAAGCACCCACCCTGGGGCAGAATGCCCCACTCGGCCGAGCCGACCACGGCATTACTGCCTGGCTCACCCTCATGGCCCTGGGCGGCCTGATCCTATTGGCAATCCTGGCTGCTACCTGCTCATAGCCAGACCAACTGCAATGAATGATTGAATGGACACCGAAACCCAAAGACAACCATGAAAGTCAACGCCATCGATATCGAATACGCCTTTTGCATGCTGATTGGATCCAGTCAAGGAGCTCTGGATGATCTGGTGGATGCCAAGTACTTCGAATACGGGGACCCGGAAGTCATCGGTACCCTGTTGGAAAAGTCGGCAGAGATCTTGTCCGAGCGGATCGAAAACATCTCTTACTCAAAATCCGAACTCAAAGAAGGCAAGATCCGACCACGCTTGCAGCTTGCATTGGATGGGCTCAAGAGCCTGGCCAGCGAGATGAAACAGCTCACCAAGCTGGAACCCAACGACTACCACTGGCTCATTGTCGGCTCACTCGTCCAAGTGATCGGTAGGTGTCAAGGTAGTTGTCGCCTGAAATGTATTCATCATGCTGCCTCCGCAGCTGCATGATGGGTGTTCGGGTTGAGCCTGACAGTTTCGATGCGCGACCAATCCCGCACGTTTCCTGACCAGCGCTCTGGATTTCGTGCACGGGCTTTTTCATACACTTCCCGGCGTTTTGCCAGGATGACAATGTCTTCCCCCGCATGGCGTTGAGCAGGGGTTACAAACTTGATGCCGCTATGCCGATGCTCGTGCCGATACCACTGGACAAACGCCACCAGCCAGGTCCTCGCATGCTCCAACGATTCAAATGGTCGGGCAGGATACTCTGGACGGTATTTGGCTGTTTTGAAGAGGGACTCTGAGTAGGGATTGTCGTCACAGACACCAGGCCGGCTAAATGAAGCCATGACGCCGAGTTCTTCAAGCTTTGCCAGCATAGTGCTGCCCTTCATTGGACCACCGTTATCGGAGTGAAGAGCCAAGCTGTCAGGATCCACTCCCTGCGCATCACAAGCCGATTGGATCAAGGCTGCCGCCAATACCTGGCATTCTTCCTCATAGATGGCTTCGCCCATGATGTCTCGGCTGAAGACATCGATGATCGTGTACAGGTAGTAAAACTTCCCGCGGATCGGGCCAGGCAAGTAACTGATGTCCCAGCTCCATACTTGGTTGGGTGCTGTTGCCACCAGTTCGCGGGGATGGTGATGTGTTGCTGGCTTGGCAGCAGCGCGATGCTTGAGCTGCTTTTCCTCGCGCAAGATTCGATACATCGTGGATTCAGATGCCAGATAGATTCCTTGATCGGCCAGCCTCGGCACGATCTGACTGGGAGAAAGGTCGCGATACTCTGGAGAGTTGAGGATTTGCAGGATCATACTTCGCTCAGCAGAGCTGATCTTGTTGCCGACCACGCTCTTTGGGCCAGCTCGCCGATCTTCACCGATGCCCTGCCGCTTCCAGCGTTGTAGTGTCCTTGAATCTACGCCAAGGGTCCCACACGCCTTGTGCAGCCGGGCACCGTTGTTGATGGCTTCTGTGACCAATCCTAAAATCAGGTCTCGCTGCTCGTGGGTGTGTCGCTGTCCTCGTCCCCCCAGATCTCTTGGACTTTTTTTGGAGCACCAGCAAAGCTGCAGCCTCGGCCAAGGCCTTGTCCTTGCGGCGGATCTTCTTTTCCAGTGCTTTGATCTTCTTCGCATCCGGCGAAGCACCATGTCGCTTGGCCTTCTTGGGGTTGCTGAAAGCGGATTGTGCCGCCTCCATGACTAGTTTGCGCCAGTTTTCGAGCTCGACAGAGTGCAGTCCCTTTGACCTCAAAAACTCTCCCAGATCCTCCTCGGCCACTTTCATGGCCTCCATAACGACCTGCACCTTCTCTTCTGGGGTCCACTGACGTGGACTTTTCGATCCCTTCTCGGGCTTGCCTCCTGTACCGCTCATCAAGGAAACGGTACGTGCTTCCCTTACCCAACGCCAGAGGGTCGATTGGGCAACTCCAACCTCTGCTGCCAAATCCGGCGCAGTTATCCGAGAAGGACCAGTGTCGGTCATTCGCTGGACCATGCGCACTTTGAAACCATTGCTGTAAACCAAGAATCATCACTCCACCGCCCCACTGGATAACTTGTGGAAAACTCGCCCCCCATGGGGGGCGTTCACCCTGCGGGTGAACTTGTTGGATCGAGCCCAACCAAAGCAAGCTTTGGTCGGGTCCCCTCGATCCTCAGAGGCGACATCTATCCTGACACCGGGGGTGATCGCCAACCTCCTGGACCACATCGAAGGAGGCAGCACATGGTGATGATGGATCAACAGCCATTGGGCAGCCAGGATATGAACTGATTGTGTTCGCAGGTCTACGTAGAGGAAGAAGGCGTTCTGCAACTCGTGTCTACCGAATGGTATTCAAGGCAGGCATGGAAGGAGTAGGACCTAATAGAGTCGTGATCCGAAGGCCGTATACCAGGTCTTCGGGTCACATTTATTTATGGAGCTGTTGGCTAAGTCGGCAGCAACTATTTCCGGGGCATAGATAAGAAAGGGCAGTCTGAATGCTCTTCCAAGAATCTACGGTACACACAAGCTTGTCCTAACCCGCTGTGAAACTCGAAGTGAGCATGACCTGGCCCTGAAAACGAATCCAGCCCTCGCTCCAACAAGGCTGCATATTCGCCCTACAATGCTCCCTGGTCGTATTCTGCCCCCCAATCGGGCCCAAGAGGCAGACAGAGAGACCTGGGGCCGACCTAGCCTTGGCCAACAACTGCTAGGTCAACCAGCGGCAAGCCAAGTTTGGTAGTCAACTACCAAAATACGCGACTCCTAGCAAAGACAGTTGAAGCTCAGCAACCTGATCGCCTTCCTTGTACTCACCTTACGGCATTGCTGCTTTTGCTTGCGAACGGCCGACCTCCTGCCTCCCTCGCAGACTAGCCACCGGCCATCATTCTGCCTTTCCGGCTGTCTAGCCGGGGTTAGGGAGAGCAATGACTTTCGATGATAGTTTAACCCATTAACTGCGCCATCTTTTCGGGGAGGAGCACACCACCCCACCATAGGCAATGCCAGTGAGTTCGCAGATCTCGCGTCGGAATGAGGTCAAGTCATCCATGTTCAGGTCCCCCACGTGACTGTGCCCGCAGGCCCGACTCATCACCTTGATGATGTCCGTCGTCGCGCCGAAGAAGCGAGCCAACCGTTCCGCTGCTTCGTCCACCGGCAAGCGCGCCCGCAGATGCGGCTTTTGCGTGGCAATGCCCACCGGGCAGTTGTTGGTATGACATGCCCGCATGCCCAGACAACCAATGGCCTGGATCGCCGCGTTGGAGACCGCAATGGCATCCGCGCCCATGGCCAGGGCCTTGGCGAAGTCCGCCGGCGTGCGCAAGCCACCGGTGATCACCAGACTCACGGCCTTGTCATGGGCATCCAAAAAGCGCCTGGCTCGCGCCAATGCCGGAATCGTTGGCACCGAGATGTTGTCCCTGAAGATCAAAGGCGCAGCTCCGGTGCCGCCACCCCGCCCATCCAAGATCACGTAGTCCACTCCCACAGCCAAGGCGGCGGCCAGATCCTTCTCGATGTGTTGCGCCGAGAGCTTGAACCCAATGGGAATGCCACCGGTGGCTTTCCGCACCTCGGCGGCAAAGCGCTTGTAGTCGTCTATGGATGTCCAGTCCGGAAATCGCGGCGGGGAGACTGCCGGCGTACCAGGCTTGAGCCCTCGCACCTCGGCGATCTTGCCCTGCACCTTGTCACCGGGCAGGTGCCCGCCGGTGCCAGTCTTGGCTCCTTGGCCACCTTTGAAGTGGAAGGCCTGACAGCGCTTCACCTTGTCCATGGAGAAACCAAAACGGCCTGAGGCCAATTCATAGAAGTAGCGGGAGTTGGCAGCCTGTTCTTCCGACAGCATGCCCCCTTCGCCGGAGCAGATGCCCGTGCCCGCCAGTTCTGCGCCCTTGGCCAGAGCCACCTTGGCTTCTTCCGACAAGGCGCCAAAGCTCATGTCTGAGACAAATAGCGGAATGTCCAGGTGTAGGGGCTTGGCTGCTTTCGGGCCCAGAACCACATTGCTGCCTACTTCTTCATCGTCCAGCAGCGGCAATGCACTCAGCTGTGCGGTGATGAACTGGATGTCTTCCCAACGCGGCAAATCCGCTCGCGGAACACCCATAGCTTCTGCCGGGCCATGGTGACCGGTCTTGCTCAGGCCATCTGCGGCCAACTGTTGGATCAGCTTGGTGTAGGATTCTTCATCGGCGCCATGAATGTCCGCATAACTGCCCTGGTAGGCATCCCGCTTATAGGGCTGCGGGTTCTTGTCGTGCCAGGCGGCGATTTCGTCGGCGTCCACCCAGACAGAGCCTTGCTCCACCCAGGCAGTGAACTTCTCCAGCTTCTCCGCATTGTTGTACTCGCTGGTGCCAGAGTCATAGCGGTAGTCCCAACCGTGCACGCCACAGATCAGGTTATGCCCATCAATGTGACCATCCGCCAGCAGGGCACCGCGATGGTGACAACGACCGTAGAGAACCGACACCTCTTCGCCGTCGCGCACCAACACCAGGTCTACGTTACTGACCAGGGCGTAGGTGGGCCGATGGGCGGGCAGGGTATCCCAATCTGCAATTTTGACTTTCTTCATGTGCGATAGTGACGAAGGAAAAAGGGTTGGTCAGATCAGCATTGGGTCCGTCATGACCTCCACCAGTGCGGGGCCCGCAGCTGACATGGCCTCGGTGAGTGCAGCATCCAGTTCCTCAAGTCGCTCAACCCGGATCCCCAAACCACCGCAGAGTTCAGCATAGGCAGCAAAGCTTGGATTGTGTAGAGAGGTTTCCCACACATCCCACTCACCGCCCTTCTGCTCCTTGCTGATCTTGCCCAGTTCACCGTTGTGCAACACCACATGAGTGATGTTCATCTTGTACTTCACCGCGGTGGTGAAGTCCGCCAGGTATTGGCCCAGCCCGCCGTCGCCGGAGATGGACACCACCTTGCGTCCAGCGAAGGGAGTATCCTCCTCCTGGGTTGCTGCCCAGGCACCGAAGGCGGCAGGCAAGGCAAAGCCAATGGAACCCAGATAGCCTGACATCAGCACCGCCTGACTCTTACACTCGAAGTAGCGGCCAAAGGAATAGGTGTTGTTGCCCACGTCCACAGCGATGATGGCGTCCTCGGGGATATGCTGGCTGAGGGCGGCAAACAACATGGCAGAACTCAATCCGCCAGCGCTGCCGTCATTGGCTCGACGGGCCTTTTCAGTCCGCCAGATCTTCCAACGCTCGGCAATGTCTTGTCGCTGATCGGTGCCGTGCGCTTGACCCTGCAAGCGCTCGGTGAGAATGGCCGCAGTGACGCCAATTTCACCCCACAAGGGAATGTCCACGGCGTGAAACTTGCCCAGCATCATCGGATCGAAGTCCACTTGAATGGTGGGCTTTTTCGGAGTGATGCCCGTGTGGTCAGAAAACGAGGCGCCGAAAACCAACAGCAGGTCCGATTCATTCATCACCCAACTGGCAATGGGAGTACCACTGCGACCCAGCACCCCACAGCCGAGGGGGTGATCGTCGGCAATCAGGCCCTTGCCCTTGAAAGTGGTCACCACCCCAGCATGCAAGAGCTCGGCCAGGGCAATGATCTGTGGCATGTGGAAGCGTGCCCCGTGCCCCACAATGATCACCGGCCGCTCCGCCTTGCGTAACAAGGCAACACTCTCATTCAGGGCTTCAGCCGGAGGCGTGATCTCCGGGCTGGTGAGACGGCCCACTGGAGAACCAGGCTCCGCTTGCGGACAAGCTGGTATTACCTGCACTTCATCGGGAAAGATCAGGTGCGAAACCCCGCGATTCAGGATGGCACTCTTGCAGGCCAGATTGACCAGTTCGGTATGGCGGGATCCCTGCAGAACGGTTTGCCCCCACTGGGCCACCTCACCAAAGGCCCCGACCTGGTCGATCTCCTGGAAGGCGCCAGGGCCGAGAACCTGGGTGTTCACTTGACCGGTCAAGGCAAGAACAGGAGCACGGTCCACATGAGCATCCCACAATCCCGTGAGCAGGTTGGTGGCTCCCGGACCGGCAATGGCCAGACAGGCTGCCGGGCGACCAGTCAGCTTGCCGGAGGCGGCGAAGGCGGCAGCACCCTCGTGACGAATGCCGTAGTACTTGAGCTTACCGGCCCTGACCTGACGGCGCAGCGCATCCGCCAGCCCAAGGTTGGAATGCCCCACCATGCCCCAGCAGTGGCGAATGCCCCAGGCCACCATGGTTTCAGCCATCAGATCCGACAGGGTGTTCACATGGTCGGATTCTTCTGGCACACCAACGTAAATCCCGTCTTCGCGAATATCCACCGGGAAGGTTTCCACTCCGTCATCGAAACCCCCTGGCGGCTTGCCTGTGCAGGGATGAAAGTCCCAACCATGCCAGGGGCAACGCAACCAGCCTTTTTCAATGGAGCCCTCCCCCAGCGGACCACCCTGGTGCGGACAACGATTATCCAGGGCGCTGATCACACCATCAAAGTGCGTCAGGGCAATGCCCCGATGGCCAGCAGTCACGGTCACTACGCGACCTGGCTGCAATTCATCCACACCCAACACCCGATACCAACTCAGTTCACGGCTCATTTTGGACCCTGTTCATGATTTCTGCCCGCATTTCTAGGATGCGTCAAGACAAAGGGCCAAGCGGATTTGCTGCCCCACACTTCAGTTCATTCGAAACTCACGACAGAATCAGGCCATCGAAGTAAAGAAAGCAACTTCAGCGTCCAGAGCCTTGCAAACGACCGCGTTCCTGCGCGGCCTCTTTTTCCAGGCCAGCCGCCTGCAGAGCCTCGATCAACCGCTTACGGCTAAGCTGCGCATTGGGGTGCCGCTCCCCTAGAGCCGCAGAGCGGGCTGCCAAGACTCTACGGAGCCAGGGAAGGGCTTTGGCGTGTTGGCCAGCAGCCACCAACGACCGTCCCAGATCATGCACGGCGGCGAGAGTAGATGGATGATCCTGCCCGAGCTCCTCAGTGAGCAAGGTCACCAGGTCCTGCCAGACACTGATGGCTTGAACCAGTCTTTGCGCCTGCTCCAGAGCTTGGGCCAACAGACGCATTCCCTGGTGCAGCTCGGGATGCTCTGCGCCAAAGTGCTCGCGGCGCATTTTATTGGCTACCTCCAGCATGGCAAAACCCCGCTCTTCTCCCGACATGGCTAGAGTGTGGCCCAATTGGCAACGTATGCGAATCATCAGATCGTGCTCCGGCGGCAGATCTTGCTGAGCTTTACCAAGAGTTGTCTCAAGCAAAGCGCGGGACTCCTGCAAGCGTCCCAGCTCAGTCCAAGCGCGGGCCAGACCCGCCTGCGCTCGCAGGGTCATATCGTGCGAAGCTCCAAAACTTTCGGTCGCGAGCTTTCCAGCCTTTTGCCAATGCATCACCGCCAGATCAGGTCGACGGCAATTGATCAAGGTTTCCCCCAACATACTCCGCACTCCGGCCTCAACCCTGGACCGTGATGCGAAGATGTTGTCAAACCGCATGATCGCGTCGTGCAAAACCATCTGCACCGGTGCGTTGAGGCCCAAGGCTTCCGGCGCAGCCGCTGCCAGCATTTCTCGTTGCACAAAATCATTGATGGCCTCAGCCTGGATGCGAGCATCAGCCTCAGCCCTTTGCGCTTCTCGAGTCTGCATCCAGGCCACGGTGACCACAACAAAGGCAGAGAGAACCACCAGACCAACGGCGGCAATGCAGGAGAAGAGCAAACGATGGCGTCGCATCGTTGCACAAAGTTGGCGCCAGGCCGTGGTAGGCCCCGCAGTGACCGGCTTGCCGTCCAACCAGAATTGCAGGTCTGCGGCCATTTCCGCGGCGGTTGCATAGCGCAGGTCCGGATCCTTTTGCATCGCTTTCAAGGTCACCCAATCCAGTTCACCCCGGATCTTTCGCAGCAAGTCTGGCTCTTCGACACGGCTACTGGGCGCTGCCAATTGGGTACTGGACATAAGCCTATGCATTTCCGTCGGGCCCAGGTCGCGTAGTTGCTCCGGATTCACTGGCAGGCTGTCGGTCAGTAAAAAGTAAAGCAACACGCCAAGGGAGTAGATGTCGCTGCGAACATCTACTGCGCCAGTGCCCAGAATTTGCTCCGGGCTCATAAACTCAGGAGTGCCCAACAAATGGCCTTCCGCAGTCCAGCAAGCGGTGCTGTTGGCACTCAAGAGACGAGCAATGCCAAAGTCGATGATCTTGGCAGTGAACCCTGCATTGCTTTTCACAACCAACACATTGGAAGCCTTAAGGTCCCGGTGGAGAACACCCTGGGCATGAGCATGAGCAATGCCCCGGGCTACCTGTGCAAGCAAGGCAACTCGTTCCCGGACACTGCAACGATTCGCATGGCAGAACTCGGTGATCGGACTTCCCTGCACCAGCTCCATCACGAAATAAGGGCGCCCACCCTCCATGGCCCCCATATCCAACACAGCGGCGATGTTGGGATGGGAAAGAAGAGCCAGGGTCCGGCGTTCAAATTGAAAACGCTGGATCACGGTCCGAGTGTCCATACCAGGCTTGATGACCTTGACAGCTACAAGCCGCCCCGTCGGCGGATGCTCGGCTTGATATACCATTCCCATACCGCCCTCACCCAGTAATTTGATGATCCGGTATTCAGCAATGCGGGTGCCGGCGGCCAACTCCGGCAAGCTGGCGCTGCGAGCGAAATCTACAGATTCGGCAGCATCGGTTGGTGGATCCAGAAACTGGGGCGAGGCTAGCCTGCTATGCCGCAACAAGGACTCAACCTCTGCCCGGAGCCCGGCATTATCACCACACTCTTCATGCAACAAGCGTTCTTGCTCCGAGACATAAGCTTCGGAGACGCGAAGGAAAATATCCTTGACGCGTTGCGACGATGGTTCAGTCATCCCTGGATCATGCTCCACGAGTAAAGTTCGGAATCCCAGTGGAAATAGCGGCCAAACAGGGCAAGAAACCGCTGCTCAAGTTTAATCACTGCTCAGTTCGCGATGTAGCCAGGCCCGGGCAAAGGCCCAATCACGCCGGGCCGTTCGGGGTGATATTTCCATCGCCGCAGCCGCCTCCTCTACGGTCATGCCAACAAAGAAGCGCAGGGTGACCAGTTGGGCAGCCCGCGGCTCCTCAGACTCCAGGCGGGCCAAGGCCTCGTGCACCGCCTCCACATCAATGGTCGGATCAAAATCCACCGCCATCTCCTCCGACGCCATCTCCTCAGACAATGGCTCCCGGGATCGATCCCCCCCGCGCTTGAGTGCGGATTTCTCCCTGGCCCGGTCCACCAGGATGTTGCGCATGAGGATCCCAGCGGCGGCAAAGAACTGCGCCCTGTTCACCCAGGGCCCGCCGGCACTGGCCTCCATGCGCAGCCAGACTTCATGCACCAGGGAAGTGGGGCCAATGGTCTGCCCAGGTGGCAGGCGAACACAGCGCTGCCGCGCCACAGCGCGCAGCTCAGCATAGACAGCTGGCAAAAACTCCTCGGTTTCCAACTGCATCCGATCACCTTTGCCATTTTGCGCCTGCATTCGGTGGGCAAGTCTACCTCCCCCTTGCGACCAGCTCCAAGCCGGGAACATCCATGCAAACAGAAATTTCTCCAGACCGTGGCCACTGTGACTGAGTCCTGACGAATGTGATGGAAATCCTATAGCCGCACGACCTCATCTTGAACCAGGAAAAGCAGCCAATGAAGTCCACCCTCAAGCCCGAAGTTGATTCCGAACTAGATAAATTCATGGCGGGCCTGGTGAAACGCAACCCAGGCGAGCCGGAGTTTCATCAAGCTGTCCAGGAAGTGGCGGAAACCTTGCTGCCATTCCTGGCAGAAAACCCCCAGTACCAGAAAGCCCAGATCCTGGAGCGCATGACCGAGCCCGACCGGATCATCATTTTTCGCGTCACCTGGGAAGATGACCAAGGCAACATCCGCGCCAACCGCGCCTGGCGGGTGCAATTCAACAATGCCATTGGCCCCTACAAGGGAGGCCTGCGCTTCCACCCCTCGGTCACCCTGAGCGTGCTCAAATTCCTAGGCTTTGAGCAGGTATTCAAAAACAGCCTGACCACTTTGCCCATGGGCGGCGCCAAGGGTGGTTCCAACTTCAATCCGAAAGGTAAATCAGACCGAGAAATCATGCGCTTCTGCCAGGCCCTGATGACCGAACTGCACCGACACATCGGCGAAGACGTGGACGTTCCGGCCGGCGACATTGGCGTGGGCGCACGGGAAATCAGCTACTTGTTCGGCCAGTACAAACGGCTGCAGAACCGTTTCACTGGCATTCTAACTGGCAAAGGTCTGGCCTTTGGTGGAAGTCTGGTTCGCACCGAAGCCACCGGTTACGGCGCGGTGTATTTCATGCAGAACATGCTGCAGCAGGCAGGGAACTCAATCGAAGGCAAGACTGCAATCGTCTCTGGCTCTGGCAATGTAGCCCTCTACACCATGGAAAAACTGGTCAACCTTGGGGCCAAGGTGGTAACAGCATCGGATTCCACCGGCTTCATTCATGATCCAGAAGGAATCGAAGGCCAGAAACTGCAATGGCTCAAAGAGTTAAAGGAACAACGACGTGGCCGCATTGAGGAGTACGCCAAGGAATTCAACTGCTCCTACCATGCCGACGCCAGGCCATGGTCCGTCCCTGGGCAATTAGCATTCCCCTGCGCCACCCAGAACGAACTCAATTTGGGTGAAGCAAAGAGCCTGATAAACAACGGCGTCGTGGCTGTTGCCGAAGGTGCAAACATGCCCACCGAACTGGCCGCAGTGCACGCCTTCATACAAGCGGAAGTCCTGTTCGGCCCGGCTAAAGCGGCCAACGCCGGAGGTGTAGCGGTTTCCGGCCTTGAGCAGAGCCAGAACGCTCTACGCATTTCTTGGACCCGAGCTGAAGTGGACACAAAACTGCAGGACATCATGAAGAGTATCCATGATCGATGCGTCGCCTACGGGCAAGAACCCAATGGCTACGTAAACTATGTCCGTGGCGCCAACATCGCAGGATTTGTCAAAGTTGCAGACGCCATGATGGCATACGGAATCGTTTGAACTGCGACTGACAATGACGCCAACCGCACTGTTCAGCATCGCCGGGTTCATCCTCCTTTTTGGCGGCCTTTCTGCCAGATTGGAACGAACCCCCATCACACCGCCAATTCTATTTGTCGGCTTTGGCATGCTCATGTGCCCCTCCGTCTTCGGCATCATGGATGTGGACCGGCAATCCGCCATTGTCCACATGATCGCCCAGATCACCCTCATCTTCATCTTGTTTAGCGATGCATCACGCATCGATTGCCGCCTGCTCTCCCGCAATTACAGCCTGCCCATGCGCATGCTGGCTATCGGCATGCCCCTCACCATTGGCGCAGGCACCTTGGTTGCTGCCGCCTTCTTCCCCGGCTTTGCCTGGTTGGAACTGGCCCTGTTGGCCGCAATCCTCACCCCAACCGATGCCGCCCTGGGACAGGTGGTAGTTTCCAGCAAGAAGCTACCCATTCGCATTCGCCAGGGGCTCAACGTGGAGAGCGGGCTCAATGATGGCATAGCCCTTCCCGCAATCTTGATCCTGGCAGCGCTGGCTGGCAGCGAATCGACAAGTACCGAGAACCACAACTGGACGGTATTCGTCATCAGCCAACTGGTGCTGGGCCCACTTGCCGGCATCGCCGCAGCCTGGATCGGTGGAAAGATCCTCACCTACAGCCACGCCAAGGGGTGGATCAATCATGCATTCGAACAACTAGCCGGTATCTCCATTGCCTTGCTCGCCTATTCCGGCGCCGAATTGGTGCATGGCAACGGCTTCATTGCAGCCTTCGCCGCTGGTTTTGTCTTGGGCAATACAGCCCGCCCGGTTTGCCAATGCCTTTATGAATTCACCGAAGCAGAGGGCCAACTGCTGGCCCTTTTGGCCTTCATGTTCTTTGGCGCGACTGTGGTACCCGGTGTCATGGATGCACTGAGCTGGACAACCGTCCTTTACGTTCTGCTCAGTCTCACGGTTGTGCGCATGCTCCCCATTCTCCTTAGCCTGATCGGAACAGGGCTCAAATTTCCAACAAAGCTGTTTCTGGGTTGGTTTGGACCACGCGGATTGGCCACCATTCTCTTTGGACTGCTCATTCTGGATGAAGCACAAGTGCCGCATGGCAAAGAGATCTTCCTGGTGGCCATGACAACGGCGCTGTTCAGTATCGTCCTGCATGGACTCAGCGCACTGCCCTTGTCCAAGCTCTATGCCTCATACATAAAGAGAAGGGAGCAGGAGAACCCGGCAATGCCAGAGTTGCAGGACGCTCCCAATATCCGCCTTCGCCTACCCGCCGTACAATCTATGGAGGCGAACAATGCATGAAGCAAGAGGTAGCAGGCGGGCCAGGATCTATGAAATTCTGGAGTGGACCCGTGATGAAGATAGGGCAGCTCGAATTTTCAACTTGTCTATTCTGGTGCTCATCCTAGCCAACGTCACTGCACTGGCTGCATGGTCAATGCCTTCCATTCGGGAATCCCATAGCAACGCATTTCGCACCTTCGAAATCATTTCCATAGCCGTATTCAGCATCGAATATGGACTTCGCCTCTGGTCTTGCCCAAGTGACAGCAGATTTTCCCACCCAATTATTGGCAGATTGCGGTTTGCAACGCGCATCTTGCCACTCATTGATCTGTTGGCGATCTTGCCATTCTTCTTCACGGTCATGCACTGTGATTTGCGCTTCCTCCGTGCCCTTCGGCTATTGTTGGTGGCGAAACTCTTTCGCAGCTCGCAGACCATGCGAATTTTCGCCAACGCCATCTTGCAACAACGCAAGGAGCTATTAGGCGCAGCATTTCTTCTCGCCGTGTTTCTGGTTGTGTCGGCCTCAGCGATGTACTTCGCCGAAACAGGTGCGCACCCAAACGCATTCTTAAGCATCCCCGACTCCCTTTGGTGGTCCGTCATCACCATGACCACCGTTGGCTACGGCGACACCGTTCCAGTAACAACAATGGGGCGCCTGCTGGGCTCATTCATCGCCATCTTGGGGGTACTGACCATCGCCATTCCCAGCGGCATCTTTTCCGTTGGATTCATAGAGGCCTACCGCAATGAAATGGCAAAGCCTTCTTTGTGCCAGCATTGCGGCAAGCTTCCCACACACCTGCCAATCACAGCTTCAACCTGACCTTATACCCATGCCACAACTCATACTCATGATCATCGGGATCTATATCGCAACGGGCTTGCTGTTTGCCCTGTACTTTGCTGTCAAAGGAGCCGTCAAGCTGGACCCGGTTGCTACCGGATCACCGCTGATATTCCAAGCCATGATCATTCCAGGAGCAACTGCTTTGTGGCCATTGCTGCTCTTCAAATTACTCAACCAAAGGAGGGCTTAGCAATGCTGCGAAGCCACAGGAAAATCCATCTCTTTATGTGGGCCGCACTCAGCCTGCTCATCGCCTTGGGATTCATCGCCGGCATTCAGGCCCGTAAACCCATGCCAAAGCAAGAGCCCCCCGTCATCCAACAATTACCAGCCACAAACCCACCGGCAACAGAGGTAAAGGACAAATGAGCAACGCCTATCGCCCAGTGCAGTGGAACAAGCATAAGCGCGTCTACGACATTGCCATGATCGCTGGCATCATACTGTTCAACCTGGCATTTATGATGATCACCAAGGTCACTCATCCGGCACCAAATCATCTGGGTCCACCGCCAGTTATCATGATGAGATCCACGGCGGCATGCGCATTCATCATGTTGCATCTCATCCTGCTAATCGGTCCCCTGGCTCGGCTCAGCCCAAGGTTTGCCCCCCTCCTCTACAACAGGCGTCATTTGGGAGTGGCCATGTTCTTTGTGGTACTCCTCCACTCTTTCATCGCCACCCTCTTCTATCATGGGCTTGGCAATGGCAATCCCATCCTTGGTATTTTCACGGATAATCAAAGGTTCGATTCGCTAGCGAATTTCCCTTTCCAAGTACTTGGATTCGCGGCCCTATTGATTCTTTTCTTGATGGCTGCCACCAGCCACGATTTCTGGCTGAAGAACCTGGGTTCATCCACCTGGAAGGCCATGCATATGCTGGTCTACATCGCCTACGGACTGACTGTCCTGCATGTGACCTTGGGAGTTTTGCAAAGTGAGCTTCAGCCGATATATGTAGCCCTGACTGCCTTGGGCTTCATCGCTGTCACCTCCCTGCATCTGCTTGCCGGATTTCGAGAACACCGAAAAGAAGCATCGGCGCAGGCTGCCAGCCAATGGATGCGAGTAGGCTGTGTCGATGACATCCCAATGAATCGAGCCCTCGTGGTTCCGATTCAAGGCGCGGAGCGAGTTGCTGTATTTCGCTACGGCAACAAGATCTCTGCCATCACCAATGTCTGCGCGCATCAGGGCGGTCCCTTGGGAGAGGGCAAGATCATCGATGGCTGCTTGACCTGCCCCTGGCACGGCTACCAATACCACGTGGACAAGGGACAGTCGCCGCCGCCGTTCACTGAGAAGGTGCCCACCTATCGGGTCAAACTGGATGGACAAGATGTCCTTTTGGATCCACGCCCACTGGCTGCCGGCACACCGGTTGAACCCGCTGAAATCAAGGAAAGGAAGGAAGACTCAAATGAGTAATGGAGAGAGCAAGTTATACGTCGGCTACCTGCCGCTTCCCAAGGGGCTAAAGCTCAGCACCATGATGATGGGAATGGCTTGGGTCATAGGCATGGTCCTGCTGGCTTTTCTACTGGCATCGAACCAGCAGGACCCTGGCCCCGCCAAATGGGACACCACAAAGTTGGTCGCCATTGAAGGGCACTTGACTGTGGAGCCCTACCCCATGGTCTTCGTTCACGATCCTAATAGCCCAGACAAGGAGCGAGCAGTGCTGCTGGTGTCCGCCTTCAAGTTTGGCGCCTTGACCCGGGCAACTCCACATCATGGCAAACGAGTCCGCGCTACAGGCCATTTCATCACTCGTCAAGGTCGAGGAGTACTCGAGCTGGTCAAGGATGAGGATGCCATCATTGTACTGGAGGACAAGTCATCGGCGCCGAAGACTGAGATCCTGGGAGAATTCAAATTGGCCGGCGAAATCACCGATTCTAAGTGCTTCTTGGGGGTCATGAAACCAGGTTTCGGCAAAACCCACCGAGCCTGTGCAGTGCGCTGCATATCCGGTGGCATCCCCCCCATCCTGGTTACTCGTGACACTGAGAATAAGCCTACGGTTTTTGTGCTAACCAACAGTGAGCACAAACCAATCAACGAGGAAATCCTGCCCTTCGTTTCCGAACCAGTGGAACTCACTGGCCAATTGCAAAAGGTCGGAGATTTGCTGATCTACGCCATTGACCCGTCTCAGATTGTTCGGAAGTAACCACCTGTCAGATGACTGGTAACAAGACATCCACATCATGACCAAGCTATTTACACCCATAGGAGCAAAAATCGGTTTTCCAACACTGCTACTCTGTGTCGTTGGATGCTCCAGTGCCCGGTACACTGAACCAAAGATCCGCGAACTCTACCACGAAGCAGCACAACGGGAGGCCCGCAACCCAGTGGTTGTCATACACGGCATTCTTGGTTCCCGCCTTATAGAGCGCGAAACCAACAAGATCGTCTGGGGCGCCTTTACCAACGATGCTATCGATGTAGAAACACCAGCGGGCGCTAGAGCCATCGCGGTTTCCCTGCCAGGCCCGGACGGCGCCATGTCCTACGACCCCAATGCCGCAAGGGTCTATCCAACCGGCCCTGTTGGAGCAATCGACGTCAGCCTGTTCTTCGGCATCATCTCCGTCAATGTGTATGGGCAAATCCTGCAAACCCTCGGTGTTGGGGGATATTCAGACCAGGTATATGCCGGCCCCGAATACGCAGAAGATCACTTCACCTGCCACACCTTCTTTTATGATTGGCGGCGGGACAACGTTGAAAACGCCATTGCGCTTGGGCGATATCTAAAATCAACCCGTGCCCACATCAATCGCACCGCACGCAACAAAATTGCATCCCTGAGAGAGTCCGGCTCTGACCAGAACCTGCGCCGTGCCAAGGAATTGGAAGACTGGTTGGAGCAAGGCTACCGCTTTGACCTCGTCGCCCATTCCATGGGAGGACTGATCGCCCGCTACTACCTACGGTATGGCACCCAGGACTTACCAACCGACGGCAGCTCTCCCGAGATCACTTGGAAAGGAGCCGAGGAAATCGACCGCCTGATCATGGTGGGCACGCCCAACCTGGGTGCCCTGGACGCGCTAAAGCAACTGACGGAAGGATTTCACCTGGGCTTGTTCCTACCCAGCTTTCACCAGGCGATCCTCGGCACTATGCCATCCATCTACCAATTGCTGCCCCGCAATGAGAATCGCCCCCTGCGTGACGCAGAGGGAAAGGTGGTTGATATCGATCTATTTGATCCTGATGTGTGGGAGAAGAATGGATGGGGCTTGATGGACCCAAAGAGCGATAAAATCCTGCGTTGGCTCTTGCCTGACGTAGAAGATTCCACCCGCAGACATCAACGGGCCAAGGAATACCTTTCCTGGTGCCTGCGGCGAGCTCACCAACTGCACGCGGCATTGGACAAGACAGCCCAAAACCCCTGCCCCACAGAAATCAGGCTCTTTACCGCAGACACCATTTCCACACCAACTCAGGCAATTGTCGGGAAGAATAAGTCAGGCCAAGTCACCTTGCGCATGAAAGGCAAGAACACTACCGCTTTGGGAGATGGGACCGTGCCGCGCTACAGCGCCATTGGCGATAGGAGATTCGGCAAACAATCTGTGCCAACCTGGCTAGACAGCCCAGTGCCATGGTCCAGCATCACATTTTTACCTGACGACCATGTCGGCTTGACGGCAAACCCTCAGTTCACCAACAACCTACTGTTCTTCCTATTGGAACAGCGCCCCCGTCGATCTCCGCCGGGCCAATCAAATCAGTCCAATCCGACAACTAAGACTGAGCTCAATGGTAGCCTCCAGTGAACTGCAACAAACCAGCCAACTTGTTTGATGAGAAAATCATCACCGACACTGTCCTGGACCGAATCCATCAGGCACTGCCTACATTTGCCGTTTTCCGAACCATCGGCGGTCCCATGGTGGTTGCTGATCTGCACTCCGGAAACCCCATAGCCAAGCTTGGATTTACCCAAGGGGACCGCTGGATGGCAACTCCTCATTGGTACGTGGAATACGCGCATACATTGGATCCTGAACCTGATCTCGAAGCTCCAGCCAATTGGGTTCAAGCAGATTTCCAACGTGCAATTCTCCCATACCAGTCTGTAAAAGCAGCGTGCTCCTACGACCCCACAGCATTTGTCGGCGGCTTCTTCCTGGTCTGTCTTGAACTCATCAACCCTGTTCGACAGAGCCTCTCAGAGCACCTTAACCCCTGAATGAAAAATCGTGGCCACATACAAGGTGGACACAGATTGAAGGAAGCAAATGTACACAATCACCCAATACCTACGGTGCGCATTGTTTGGGATCTTCTCCCTCGCGCCAATCTCTCTTGATCAAGCCTGCGCGCAGACAGAACCCACGCAAGCAGCACCGGAAGAATTAACCCGCAAAACCGGCGAAGGGGAGCAGTGCCTGATATGCGGCCAACCAATCCACGGTGGCGAGGTTGTGGAGCTGCGTTACAAGGGCCGGCGTTTCTATGTGGCCAAACCCCTGCTGGGCGACATGCTTGCAGATCCTGATCGCTACTTCAGCAAATTGCAGGCGCGCTCGGCTCTTTTCAACGAAGATGCCTTTGCCACCCCCATAGCGACAAATGCCTGGCTGTTTTTCGGTCTGTATGTCCTTGTCGGATTGGTGAGCAGCGCACTATGTGGCTACCTGGCAATCTCTCGTGCACTGCCTCCACTCCCCTGGTTCTTTGCTGGCCTGTTTGGCAACGTGGCCGCCATCGCTGTGCTTTTGACAACACAGCAAGGTGACCTGAAGGCAAGCCCTGCTGGAATACCAAGGGGTTTGGCAAAAGTGCCCACCACCCATAACCCTGCGCCTTGCCCCAATTGTCGGTACCAAAACCACCCCTCAGTCCAGCACTGTGGTCGATGCCAGACATCCTTGACCACTGGCTATGAATCTGAAGTCGCCCGCGCACACAAAGGAGGCGCCTAGTGTTCTTTTCGTTCATGGGAAAGATTGAAGGCCTGTTGCAAACTGGAAACCCACCGAGTCCACGACCAGCCCTGGGGAAGGGGAACGAATCCAACGTCAAAGGCTTGTTTGTTGTGGGCGATCTTGCGGGGGCACCGGTGATCAAGCTTGCCATGGCACAGGCCTTCGAAGTCATCGACTACCTGTCCACACTACCGGACATGCAGCACCCAGCCACAGATGACGGCATGCTCGACTTGCTCATTGTCGGCGCAGGAGCCGCTGGCTTGAACGCGGCGCTGGCCGCGCAAGACAAGGGCATGCGATTTGTCGTCCTGGAGAAGGGCAAGGTAGCCAATACCATTGAAAACTTCCCCGAAGGAAAATGGGTCTACGCGGAGCCAGACACGAAACCAGCGAAGGGGAAACTCTGGCTTGACGGCGCCCACAAGGAAGATCTCGTCAGTAGATGGAACGAGATCGTGGTGGACAACAATCTGGATGTGCGCACCCAGGAACCCCTCCTTTCTCTGGACAAGCAGCGAGACGGCTCCTTTGTTGTCAAGACGGCAAAAGGAGAGTATCGCTGTCTAAAAGTCGTTTTGGCCACCGGACAAAGGGGCAACCCACGCAAACTCGGCACCCCCGGTGAGGATCTTGAGCAGGTCTACCACCGACTCTACTCCGCCGCAGCATACGAGGACGAAAACATCATCGTTGTGGGAGGCGGCAACAGCGCCATTGAAGCGGCACTGACCCTGGCAAAACGAAACAGGGTATTCCTTTCATATCGCAAAAGTGAATTTGCACGAGTTTTCAAAGACAACCAGCAACAGTTGGACGCTGCAATCCAACAAAAACGCATTGAGGTATTGTTCAATTCGCAAGTCAAGGAGTTCCGCCAAGGCGAAGCCCTAATGACTGTGGACAACAACGGGCAGAAGGAAGATCGCACCCTGCAGATGGATCACTCCTTCGTACTCATCGGTGCCGAGCTACCAGTCAAGTTCCTAAAGCTCCTGGGCATCAAGCTGGAAAACGAATGGGATGGTTCACCGCTGCGCGCTGCAGCCCTGACCCTGGGTACATTTTTGGGGCTTTGGATTTTTGGCCCAACACTGGGCGGCAGCATGCCCTTGGGAATTGATCTAGGATCTCTGGGCTCAATTGCAGGCGGGGTCCTGGCATTGCTTGCGAGCATGAGTTTGATTGGGCTCGGAATTCGCGGTGACCGCTGGTCATGGTTGGGCTTGTCATTCTTCGTCTGGTATTCGATCTACGGCATCAAAGTAGGAAAGGGCGCAGAGTTCTGGCCATACCAGGGATGGGGATATACCTCGCTCTCGTTCTTCGAGCGACCCTGGGCCTTCTGGTACACGGTCTTGTACACCGCCTTGATGACAATATTCGGCATCCGCGCTCTGAAGCGCTGGGGATTGGAGCGTAAGGATCGCTTCCAAATCCTCCGTTTCACCAGCCTGATCTCCTTCCAATGGATCTTCTTCTTCTTGATCCCCGAGTTCTTGTTCCAATGGGCAGTGAACTACCAATGGGTTGGCCAGGAGCTGGCACAAAACCCGCAATTTGCTGAACAAGCCTGGCGCTCCTACGGACTGGTCTATGCCTGGCCCTTGTTCTTCTATTCCTTCAGCTACGACCCCCACATGATTTGGATTGTCTGGGGGGTACTGCTGACTTTTGTGGTCATTCCCATACTTGTACTGTTCCACGGCAAGCGCTACTGCAGTTGGATCTGCGGCTGCGGTGGCCTTGCCGAAACATTCGGCGACCGATGGCGCCATCTCGCCCCGAAGGGCAAACCATCCATCAAGCTCGAGGTCATGGGCAATGTGGTATTGGTGATCGCCGGCCTTGTCACGCTGTTGATGCTGACCTCAGACATTACGGGTTTGCTCCAGACCACTGATTGGAGCGTTTATCTTTACCGGATCTTAATTGATGTCTGGCTGGTGGGCATCCTGCCGGTGACTCTCTACCCCTTCTTGGGTGGCAAGGTCTGGTGTCGCTACTGGTGCCCGCTGGCAAAGTTGATGCAAATGATGTCGAAGATCTTCACCAAACTGAAGATCTCTCGTTTTCACATTGTTGCCAATGATAAGTGCATCGCTTGCAATGAATGCACCCGCAACTGTCAGGTTGGCATCGATGTGATGCAATACGCACTCAAGCGCGAGACCCTCGACAACGGGACTTCCTCATGCATTGGTTGTGGCATCTGCGTAACCGTGTGCCCGATGGACACCCTATCTTTCAGCAAGGAGGACCCGCTTCCTTGCGAATTGGTGCCCATAAAACCAGATCCTTAACCTGACCTTTTTGTCAGAGTTCCGTCTGCGGCAAAACCCACTACCTGTCGCGGCAGGAGTCCCAAGGTAGCTCACGGCCACCCTGGCCCCCCGCGCAGATCCCAGCGAGCGCTGCTAACGCACTGAGCTCCTGCCCTGGGTTCTGACGTCAAATCGCTACTCCAACAAGGTTGTAGATTTCGGGGGTCCAGCGTGACAGCGCAATATCCACTACAGCGACATGCGGGAATGCCACCAGGTCACAGCAGGAAAACGTGGTCCCGTTTGCCCGAGCTGGCACTGGTCCTGTTTGCTCGGGCCTTGACACTACTACTGATCGAATATCCATCAACCTCATTCGAAGTGAGTACGAGCACGACCCTAACGATGTTTGGTTTGTGCCTTCTGAAGCTCTACAATGGTCGCTCTTTCTGGGCCACGTAAGTTCTCGCTTGGGACTCCACGAGATTTAGCCAAGGTATCAACGACCCAGCGATAGCCACCTTGCTCACTATAAAACAGGTAGGGGCGTTCCTCCTCTAAATAGGTGCGCCAAGCCTCACTACTAGCACCAATACCAGGCCCCATGGTGATTTGTCGCACCAGGACTTTCTTCATTTGCCCTGCACGTTTCGAATCAGTTAGCACAGCGGCTGCTGTTGTGAGAAACGAAGGTTTGTCGATACGGATGCCAAGCGCTTTGGCGTCTTCGTCTATAGCCAACCTGCCTTTGAATTCGCCTTGGTCAATAGCGTAGAAGAAACCATCATTGACTTGCAGCCAGTTCTTGGCCTCCAGCTTGGACATTGCTTTCATGCGTGATTGCCAGGGATTTGCAAAGAACCTAGCAATGTCAACTGGCTTGTATGATTCAAGGATATCGTTCATTATGCGACGCGAGCGTGGAGAATTACGAGTAGAAAGCTTCAGAGCCAGAGGACGATCCTCAGTGAACTTCGAAATGTAGACCAGACAGTTCTCTAACAATGCTCGGCCATTGTTATTCATCTCTTCCGGTGATTGCTGGAACCCAAAGTGAAGGAGATGGCCTTGACGCCAAATGGCAACATGAGTGGGTAGCTTACCGTTTTTTCCGCCGCACATAACCTCAATGTCCGGGGAGTCAGCGAGATGATAGGCAGTCGCACACCATCCTGGCGCCCATCCTCGATCTTGATCAGCTACTAAGGGTAAGAATTGAGCGGTATTACCTGTGACTTTTGACCAACGTTCTGACCTAATAGGAACAGAAATTGTCTTTGATAAATCGAGAGGGTTTGGCTTATTGAAAACAACGTGATCACGTATCCCGTACGCGAATGGGTAGAGACAAGTTCAACCAGAACCTCCGCGAATTCCCCAGACTGCAGCCATGTTATGGCCAGCGCTACCGACAAAAACAGTAGGTATCTTCCAAGCATTGAATCTTCCAAGAGGCGAGCTGCCTTCATTAGTTTCTCTGAATGCTTTAACCATTTTCCTTTGCCCTTGGCTTTGCGGCCAATCCATAAGGACAACATCTGCATGATTTGCTTTCTCGGGGTCAAAGCTGGCAAGATCCGCAGTCTCGACCCTGGCAAATCGTTGGCGCAGAAATTCTGAATAGGATACAGCGCGGTTAGTCTTGGTATCTGTTACCAATAAAATGTGGAGGTCATGCCTTGGCGCGGCTTCAACTGAATCTTGGGAAAAAGCTGAACAGGGCAAGGCGAGCCAAAATATTAATGCGGGTAATTTCGAGAACTTTTTATTCATAATTTTTAGTAGAGGTGTTCATTGCGATGGGAAAGGATTGAAATATTCTCCTAACGGTTAACTATTATTAACTGCAGGATAATCTATTACGGTTGGGTAGTCACGGACACCACATTGGTAGCCAAACTAAAAGTGTCACAACCAGGACCGCAACCATTAGACGAATAAACCAAAGCTGCGTGGTTTATGGTGACACCTACAAGAGCTGGCACTGGGCCCAGAGTATTCAAAGAAGCCTTGGCTTTGCCAGAATTGTCTAAAGTACCCTTCCAGTCAACAAAGGTCGTACCATCTCCACCAAGCTGGGTAACACTAGCAACTAAATTGGCAAGAACATCAGGATTTAGAGGGAGAATAACTCCGGGTGCAAAGGCCACTCCCGGACTGTTTCCACTAGCAGCAAAGTTAGTAAATATCCAATAGTCCATCTTTGCACTTCCAATTCCTGCCTCTAAGATTAGATTTTGAGTACTAGCAGTACTGACAGACATATTGTAAGCGTCTGCCGTCAAGGGTAAGGGTTTGTTAACTGTACCAAAAGTGATCGTTACCGAGACTGTTGACGCCGGCATAATCACTCGGCCTTCACCATAATCAATGTCTCCCACGGATGTGCTCCTAATATTACTAATGAACAATGGGAGGTCTACCCATATTTCATTAGACGGTGTATCCCCTGTAAACGTCACTTGAATAGAATTGGCTGTGTTATCAATGCGGGATCCCATTCGTTTGCCAGATGTAATCGGAACATTATTTACTTCAACAACCACACCAGCGATCGAATGAATTTCACAACCTGTTCTTCCCGAGTACACATGAATCTTTCCCATGCTTTTAAGGTCATCGCCGTCCATGTCCGCAAGGAAGGGGGCGGCATAGCCGATGTCATCCCCCACATCCAAGGGCTGATCACCACAAAGTAGCTGAAAAGGAGCTTGCAGTTCAGAGCTTGCTTGGCTCTCGCCCTGGGCCAACAGAGTTTCCGGGAAGGGTGCCAATAGGAGCAGAAGGCTCGGTAGAAACTGATGTGCTTGCATGATTGGGAGCTGGGAAGGAGCGGCTCTTGTGTAACACCAGGGGAATGGCGCAAGGATCCTGGCCCCACTGCGGAACCAGGATCCTTGCTGTAGTAGCCTGAGCAAGCCGCCCCGGCTACTGTCTGCGTCGCTTTGCGACCTTATGGTGTAGTCGTCATCGGCACCCAGTTGGTGGCCAACTGGAAGGTGTCACAACCAACACCACAGCCATCCGCCGTGTAGACCAGGGCGGCATGGTGCAGGGTGATGCCTATAGGTGCTGGCGTCGGGCCAAAGGTGTTCAGGGAAGGCGAGGCCTTGCCAGCGCCATCCAAGGTGCTCTTCCAACCAGCGAAGGTGGGAGCGCCACCACCCAGCTGGGTGAGGCCAATGACAAAGCTGGTCAAGGGATCCGGCTGGTTCAGCGGGATCACCACACCAGGGGCCATGGTGACACCGGGGGTGTCGCCACTAGCAGCAAAGCCGGTGAACAGCCAGTAGTTCTTCGTGGCATTGCCCACACCCGCATCGATGGTCATGGTCTGGGAATTGGCTACGCCTACAGACAGCAGGTGCTTGTCCGCCGTCAGGGGCATCGGAGCTCCGGAGATCACGTAGGCACGGCCATGGCTCCCTAGGTCATCTAAGGTGCCCACGGTACCGTCAGGGCCGGCGCGACCCGGGTCACTGAAGTCAGCCCAGCCACCCGCACCGGCCAGGATGTCGCCGATGCCATCACCGTTGATATCGCCGACAGCGTCCAGGGTGTTACCCAGCCTCTCACCCGAGCCGAAGTAAAATCCAGAAGGAGGGTCGAACTTCGTGCCACCCTGCTTGCCTTCCACTGTGTAGATGAGGCTGCTGTCCTTGCCGGAGAGCACATACATACGACCATTGCCATGCTTCTCATCACCCGTGTTTGTTAAGACGCCTCCACCAGTGCCGTCGGGGCCCAAAAGATCCAAATCCCATCCACCCGCACCGACCACGATGTCGGAGATGAAATCACCGTTCGCATCACCGAAAGAGACCGCACTATTCCCCAGTTGATCACCTGCGTTCTCGCCATTATAGGTCCACAGCGTGCTGCCGTCCTTGCCGGAGAGCACATACAAACGACCAACGTCAGTAACCTCGTCGCCGGTGCTCGGAGTGCCGTCGGGATCAAAATCGAAGCCTTTCGAACAGGCCAGGACGTCGGAGTAGATATCAGCGTTCACATCACCGACATCGCCCATGGAGTCGTTACCCAGCTGGTCAAACCTGTTCTCGCCATCCCGGATCCACACCGTGCTGCCGGTCGCGCCGGAAAACACATACACACGGCCAGCACTACTGACCTCGTCGCCGGTGGATGGAGTACCATCGGGGTCTAGATCATAGCCCGTTGCAGTGGCCACAACATCGTCAATACCATCCAGGTCCAAATCGCCGACACGGGCCAAGTGAGCTTTACCCAGGCCGTCAGACTTGTTCTCGCCATCCCGGGTCCACACCGTGCTGCCGGTCGCGCCGGAGAGCACATACACACGACCAGCGCCAGAGACCTCGTCGCCGGAGCTCGGAGTGCCGTCGGGGTCTAAATCGAAGCCGGCAGAATCGGTCACAACGTCGCCGTAGCCATCCAAGTCCACATCGCTGATATTGCTCACGGATCTACCCATACCGTCAGACTTGATCTCGCCATCAAAGGTCCACAGTACCGCGCCGTCCGTGCCCGAAAACGCATACGTACGGCCAGCACTAAAGGCCTCGTCGCCGGTGCTCGGAGTGCCGTCGGGGTCTACATCATAACCAGGCGCACCGGCCAGGATGTCGGGGACGCCATCACCGTTCAAATCATCGGCACCGCTCATGGAGTTGCCCAGTTGGTCATTCGCGTTCTCGCCATCAATGGTTAAAAGTAATGTGCCATTCGCGCCGGAATACAAATACAAACGACCAACATTAGACGCCTCGTCGCCGGAACTCGGAGTGCCGTCGGGGTCTAGATCATAGAACAGCGCACTGACCAGGTAGTCGAGGGTGCCATCACCATCCACATCGCCGGTGCCACCCGCGTCCCAGCTCATATTGTCACTCGCGCTCTTGCCATCGTTGGCATAGATCACACTTTGGCCATTGACCATGGCCGGCAGCAGGGTCATGGCCCCTAGTAGCAGGCTCGGGACGGCGAGGCTGAGGGGGAAGGAAGGGGAATTCATATTTTCCATCATAGTAATAGCACTCCTTTGTGCATGGGGGACAGGGGTCGAATGCATCATCAACACGCGTGATGACGGGGGAAGAAAAGGATCCGCTTGCAGTGCCTCGGTAGAGGGCGCAGGAGAATCCACGAATCCCCTCTGAGCCACGACTTGCGCCGTAGCCCTGGGGGAAAGTTCATCAAAGGTCACTTGCCCTAAGTCGGGGGGCATCAAGGACACTGCCAGGGCGGCTGCCGTCAGGGTTCCGGCAGCGGTCCACAGGGTTAGTTTGCCAATGGCGAGAGCGGAGGAAGTCGTAGTAGCGCCTTTAACAGCGACTGCTTTTCGCAACACTACTGCGCGCGATGCTGCGAGCGCAGAAGCGGGTATGAACACAACTGTGACGCCTGCAATCAAACTTGACGGCAATGACTTGCGTAGCATCTCCAACCCTCGAGCAATCTGCTTGCTCACGGTTTTTGGGGGTCGTCGCAGATCCAGAGCGATCTCAGCGGGAGACATAGCACGCCGCAAATACAAACCCAGGACAGGGGCATAGCAGGCCGTTGAAAAACTCCAAGTAGTTAAGCCGTGCTCCAATCCACGTACGTAGGGATAATATCCCAATCACGGAGGTGGATATTTCATGGCACTTGGCAAACGACGCGACAAGCAGCAAGCACTTTTGGTCTCGACGACCAATCTTCCCCGATCTCCAGGGCACCCGTTTTACGCGAAGCTGAATGAGCTTCTCAGCGAAGCGAAGTTCGATCACTATGTCGAATCGCTTTGCGAGCCCTACTACAAGGAAGGCGGCCGCCCTTCAATTCCGCCAGGCGTCTACTTCCGGATGCTGCTGGTCGGCTATTTCGAAGGTGTGGATTCACAGCGTGGGATTGCATGGCGCTGCAGTGACAGCCGCTCGCTCCAGCAATTCCTTGGGCTTTTGCTGACAGAGATGACCCCTGATCACTCCAGCTTGACCGTGATCCGCAAACGGCTGCCAGTAGAAGTGCACGAAGAGGTGTTTGCATTCGTGGTCAAGATCGCCAAATCCAAGGGCATGGTGAAGGGCAAGGCACTGGCCGTGGACACAACGACGTTGGAAGCCAATGCTGCAATGAAGTCCATTGTGCGCAAGGATACTGGCAAGGGCTGGAATGACTACGTGCGCGAGCTTGCGAAAGAAGAAGGGGCCGAAGTCCCAACGGAGGAGGACTTACGGCGATTCGATCGCAAACGCCGTGGGAAGAAGACCTCGAACAAGGACTGGGAGTCGCCCTCAGACCCCGACAGCAGGATCGCGAAGATGAAGGATGGGCGTACCCACCTTGCCTACAAGGCACAGCACGCGCTGGACACTGACTCCGAGATCATCGTCTCCGCGACGATCCACCATGCAGATACTGCTGACAGCGAGGCACTGAAAGACGGAATCATTGAGGCTCAGGCGGTGCTGATCAGTGCTGAGCAAGATGACCAATACAAGGCAGTTGTCGCCGACAAGGGCTACCACAAAGTTGAAACCCTGGCATGGCTAAGCGAGAGAGAGATACTTTCTTACATACCACAGCCGCGGTCACAGAACCGCCGCAAGTGGACGGACAAACCAGAATCGTGGCAGGATGCTTATCGAGCAAACCGTCGGCGTGTTGCAGGATCGCGATCCAAAAAGCTCCAGCGCTTACGAAGTGAACGAGTGGAGAGAAGCTTTGCGCACACCTGTGGGTCAGGCGGTGCACGCCGGACTTGGTTGCGCGGCATCGAGAATGTCAAAAAGCGGTACGTGGTCCATGTCGCTGCACGCAATCTTGGCACGATCATGCGTAGCCTGTTTGGAGTTGGGACGCCAAGGGGATTGCAGAGGGGCTTTGAGGGCTTCCTCAGCCGCGTATATGAGCTTTGTGGATCTGTTTGGCCCCAACCAGCTTGCTGGATCGCAATGACTGCCATTATTTTCCGCCATAAGAATCCCGGGGCAGAAAACGGATGTCTCGGGATCGACAATCTCCAAATCACCCCTTCTTCAACGGCCTGATAGGTGTTTCCCATCTTCGCGATTGCTTGTGTCACCGCCTCGGAGAGTTCTTTGCCTTCTAACTGCCTGTCTGGAGTTAGCAGTTTTGGGTCAACAAAGAGATTGCCGCACCCCTCCAAGCTATTCATTTTTGAACGAGCACGGCGTAAAGCCTTCCACCTAACCCTGGCCACGTTTGCCATCACGCCGAAGAGCCAAGCCACAACGTGCTTGGTAGGCTCATACGCTTCGCGATGCTGAATAACTTTGAGGAATGTAGTTTGAAGCAGGTCCTCTGCCTCATCTTCACCAACCAAGTGGCGAGCCACTTGCAGAAGGTGCCCAGCAGTCGCGTCAAACACCTGCGCCAGGTGTTTTGCTTCGCCATTCTCCTGGTAGAGGAGAAAAGCGCCTCTCCTAAAGCAAGTGTAGGTCCTCCCGGGTGCTGATTTCGCCTAGCGGCCATGAATACGCAATGGAGAGCGCGGGTAGCTGCATCTGAGACCCGGTGGATTCCCGGTACAGGCTGTAGCCCATCCTTGGAGGCAGTGGCAGAGTGCCAAGCCGCCCTGGCGGTTTGGCATCTCAGGAAAGGGCCGTGAGCCGTAGGGGCTGTCAAGGCTGGCCGTAGGCCACGAGCGGAGCGAGCTTGGCCTTTATGGCACCGAGGCTTGCGGCACAGAGTTGAAAAGTTGGTTGCGCAGAGCCAAGCGTACATAGAAATTGCGCACTGACTGCGTCGAGCATGCTTAGAGGCTCTCGACGCGACGGACTCTGTTCACGAGGTCGCATCAGTGCGCATCACCACCCTACTCAACAAGCTCCTCAATCTCCAGGGGCTCCGGGTTACCGGGGCCCAATTTCAAGACGGTGAGATGATTCTCAGTGTCCACCGAACATTCCAGCTGCTGACCTGCCCACACTGTGGCAAGCGCAAGCGTGGCCGAGAATCCAAACGAAAGCGGCGATGGAGGCACATGGGAATCTGGGGCCATGAGGTCTACCTGGAGGGCGAAATCCGGCGTTTGCGGTGCAAGAAATGCAATGTAGTCGTGACCGAGGCGGTCCCCTGGGCCAGGCATGGCAGTGACTTCACTAAGCCCTTCGAGGATGTGGTCGTCCTGCTGGCGCAACAGACAAACGTAACGGCCGTCGCCAGGCTGACTGGGATTTCGTGGGTGACCGTAGGAGCAATCGCAGAGCGTGTCGTCAGCGAGCACCTTGACCCAAACCGCTTCGATGGTCTGCGTCGCATTGCTGTGGACGAAATCAGCTTCCGCAAGCGCCACCGCTACCTGACGGTGGTCACCGACCACGACCAGAGAAGGGTTATCTGGGTCGCCGAGGGCAAGAGTGCCGATGTACTCAAGAGTTTTTTTACCGAGATCGGAGCTGATGTTTGTGAGCGCATTGAAATCGCCACCATGGATATGTCGGCTTCTTACCGCAAAGCGGCAGAGGAAAGCCTCCCAAATGCACAGATCGTTTTTGATCACTTCCACATTGCCAAGTTGGCCAACGAAGCTCTCAATGAGGTCCGGCGCGAACTCATGCGAAACGCCGCTCATCCCGATGCCAAGAAGGCAATCAAGGGAACAATGTGGGCACTCCTGCACCGCCAAGAAAACGCAACCGATAAGCACATGAGCACCATTGGTCATCTTCGCCCCGAGCAACCTCTTGGGCGCGCCTACCTGCTCAAGGAGACTCTGCTCGACATCCTGCGTGGCAGCATCAAAGATTCAAATCTGGCTCTTGATGGTTGGATGGCCTGGGCAGCACGATCTCGACTCAAGCCATTTGTCAAACTCGGCAAGACGGTCCGCAAACACCTCGGCGGGATCCAGGCCCTCTTCAAGGAACGATTCACAAATGGCCTGGCGGAAGGCATGAACAACAAGATTCGCCTCCTCAGCCATCGCGCTTACGGCTTCCATAGCGCAGCCCCACTAATCGCTACCATCTTCCTCTGCTGTGGTGGAGTCAGGCTTCCAGACCTACAACTCCTTTAGGAGAACCAGAAAAGCTTGGTCGATTCTGTCGGAAGGCTTGAACATGCAATATTGCTAGGACCTGAGAGGCCTGCATTTCGACAGCTACTTTAGGGAAATCCGGATAACCGTGGATTTCGAATGGGATCTGTGAGAGCCGAATACGCCCTTCCGTAACACCCCACAGATCCAGGAATAGTTTCCTTTTCACCCCCATCGCTCCACCACCTCATGATATAGTTTTCTTTCTGTCTCATTCCGAAACTATCGAGCAAAGTAGCACCCATGAGCTACGCCAAGCGGCAAAAGACCATTGACCTGCTCACCATCGCCGAAACCAAGGCTTTGCTGGCCACCTGCTCCATGCAGGCCCCCACCGGCCAAAGAGACCACGCCATCGTCGCCGTGCTGTATGCCACAGGCACCCGTATCTCAGAACTGTTGGGGGTAATGCCCAAAGACTTGGATCTGAAAGCCGGCACCATGGCCGTACAAGGCAAGGGCAGCAAGGTGCGCTCTGTGGCCCTGTCAGTGTCAGCCCTGCGATCTTTGGAACGCTGGCTAGGCACCAGGAAGGCTCTTGGGCTTGGTGGCAAGCAAAAGGTGTTTTGCACCATCTCCAAAGGCACCAACAGCTGGGGTAGGAAGCACAAACCTGGTCGGATGATGCACCCAGTAGCAGTACGCCAGATGCTCACCCGCCGGGCAGGCAAGGCCGGCATCGAAAAGCGAGTCCACCCTCACATGTTTCGGCACATGTTCACCCACCGGTGCATTGACCAAGCCATGCCGCTCAACAAGCTGCAAAAGACACTGGGGCACAGCTCCCTGCAGGTGACCAGCAACTATGCTGAAACCATCAATCCCGCTGAAACATTGGATGCCATGAGACAGCTACGGGACGATCTGGCGTAGTGAGCGAGCAGTATCCAATATCCTGTGGCGGCTAATACCCCAATAGGGTCACTCTGGCTTTCGGCCATTCAATTGCGACGGTAACCCTAACGACACCCCCTTGCACATCGCGAAACTCAGCCTCCGGATCTCTCCTAGTTCATTTCCTCGTGCAGAAAAACGCTAACGACTTCTTGCAGGCCGCAGCCCAGTCCTCCAATTCAACGAAGTCCATTCGGCGCTCACCCAGCTCGGCGTTGGAGACCCAGGTCTGGGACTTACTCATCCGCTTTGCAAGCTGGACCTGGGTTAAGCCAGAATCTGCCCGTGCTTGGTGCAGGCGTTTCAGAAAAGCTTTGTACCGCTTGGTATGAAGTGCTGTCGGAGAACCCATGACACCGAGATCATGGGAATATGGGGACTGTACCCGGCTGTCGGGTAAAGAATGGTGCCGATCAGCGCCGATCAAGTCGGACATTATGGCTACCGGAAAGTTCACAGTCTTGGCAGGCGATTTCGCAACGGGCCCCAACGTCCATATGATTTGCGGCGATAACCTGCAGTTTCAAAAAAAAGACCCCTCGTGGCGCATGATGTTCAATGCGCACGAGAAAGTCCCAGTCTCTCAGATTGCATCCATAGAAGTCGCGAGCGAAGAAACCGCCAAAAGCTTTGCTGGCGCAGCGACTGCAGGTCTCGCCGGTGGCCTACTTCTTGGCCCGGTGGGAGCGATAGCCGGCCTGTTGGCTTGTGGCAACAGTAGCAGCGTCACCTTTGTGCTCACCTTGCGAGACGGACGTCGGGCGTTGTGCACAGCGAAGTCCAACGTGTTTCAGATGTTTCAGAAACTGATCTTCGTTCTCGATGACATGGCAACTGACAGCAATACTCCGCGCCCGGAAAATGCAGCTCAGCGGATCCAAAACGACAGAGATGCAACACGAAGTCAGACTAGCTCCGAAAGGAACCCAACTGCCCAAAAACGGAAAGAGGCAACGGGTCAGAAGGCTGGCATTTCCCTCCTAATCGGGTGTACGATCGGAATCATCGTAGCCACATCCGCCGTGACAATTCCGAGTGATCACGACTCTATCAGGGCCGAGCGCGACTCCTCACCCGAGCAGACGGCCGAACACCAACGCCGTGCGATTCTAGACGCAATCAAACTATCCGACGATTTCGATAGTCAACAAGACGTGCTCCTTCGCGCCTCCTACGCGTTCCTGAAGAAGGGCGGCTCGATCGCGGACCTCCACGAGAACGGTGGCTGGGTTCGCAGCCAGAAACACAAGCCCCGGGAAGTCTATTTCTGCTACCGAAATTCGGGAACTCGATTTTACTTCGATACGCGAACAGGTGTGTTGTTTCAATGAGCGCGCATTAACTCAGGGCTGACAACCCGATGCAGGATTGTCCATTACAGGAGAACGAGCGCTAAGATTGGGCAGATACCAAGGCGCGGGAGAAGGCCTGGAAGCGGCAAAAGCGATGGGCCGCAGCTAGCGATTTGTGTCACACTGCGAGGTCGGCAACCGTCGGGTGGGCATGCTGGTATTTAGGGACTTCTGCAAAGCCTGCAACCAGACGACTTGGTGAGTGGATTTCCGAGCTGATCTACAACGATTTGACCGACAGCCCAGCTACACTGCCACAAGTTGGCTGGCCCGAGATCCAGTCTCAGAATAGATGCGGATTGCGAGGCGTTGACGCTCCGGCGTAAACTTGTAGGGATTGATGGGAGTCAGGCTGTTTTCCATGATTTATCTTCAGTAGTCGTTTGCTGGTGCATTTAGTGGAGCAGAGGTAAGTCGTTTGTGGGTAGTTGTTTGTGGAAGAAAACTCCAGCAACTCCATAACTCTGGGTCTTTTTGAATTGCCCACAGCCACAGCCACAGCCCTATATACGTATTATATATACACTATCTATATTGGTGGAGTTGATGGAGATGGTGGAGAAATAGCTGTAAAATAAGGACTTATGACGCACCAGTAATCACTCCAGCAACTGGAACTGGAGTTTTTGGATTGTGGTCGGGAAATTTTCCAAAATTTGGATTTGGTGGGCAAAAATCCTACGAACCTCAGATATGGCCTGCGTCGCTGAACTCCCCTTGCCATGGGCCTTTCAGAACCACGTCCGCAAGGGGGTTTCCAGCATGCCCTTGCTATGGGCCTTTTAGCACCAAGCCTTGCGGCCTGAGCTCCAGACCCCTCCCCCTGAGAGGGTTCAGATTAAGATCTAAGGCCTTGTGGCTTCAGAGGTTGGGGCAGGACGTTATTGCCGCCCAATCTCCGCAGGCGGCAATCTGATTGGTCTGAGGGGGCACTGCCCAACACCGGCCTTTCTGAGTGCCCAGCCTAATAGACCTGAGGAGCCACGCAGGGGCTTGGGCACCTTATCACGCCAGCGCCCAGTCCCGGCTTCGCACCACATCGACCGCCTCGTCCGCGCCGAGACTCTGCAGATAGATAGCGGTCGTCGCCAGGTCCTGGTGCCCTAGCAAACGCGACACAAACGGAACGGAAACACCCTCTCGCACAAGCTCCGAGGCGTAAGCATGGCGTAGCGCGTGCGGGTGGAGCTGAGGCAGACCGAGCTTGCGGCTCTTCCTGATCAGCATGCTACGGAGATATGACGTCGAGACCGTCTCACCCTTGAGCGTCACAAACAACGCGGCACCGCGTCCGCAGCACTTGGGCCGCACCACTAGCCATGCGTCGATCATGGTGATCGTCCCTGCGTCGACCCCCACGGTGCGTGACCTCGATCCCTTGCCCCTCCTGACCATCAGGACACCTCTGTCGGGGTCTATGTCCCCCGACCTTAGGGCTACCGCCTCGGATGCTCTTAGCCCACAACGCCACATGATGGCAACGAGAGCCCGGTTCCGGATGGACGTGGGTGCGCTCGAGAATGACCGCAACAGCAATTGGATCTGGTCGGTGCTCGGAACCCTCAACTCTGTCTTTCTCATTTTCATGGTGTCTTCCCCAGTGAGTTGCGCTTTCCCTCGTTTGTGCAACTCTATGTTGCTTATCGACCGCTAGGCGGGAGGACTTTAGCGAAGCGCAACTCTATCGGTGGTTGCAACAACGCGCCGCATGCTTGACTCGTTACGTCACTGATACATGGCCGCCGCAGATTGAGTTCAAATGGCCTTCGGCTAACCGCTTGGAATAAGGGCCGTGGGAGGTTGTCGGCGATCTTTTCAAGCCACCCTGTAATCCCCACGCCGCTGACCGCATAAGCGTCTTTTTACCCTCATTCTACGGCATTTCCCAAGGAGGCAGCCGGCCGGTCCGTGCTTGGCATTGAAAATCGCATCCATGCACACGAGCAAAGCATAGCCATGCTGCCAACATGGCCGCTGCCGGGGTTCCGTTGGCCGACACCAAAAGCAGCTGGGCCACGCGATCTGTACCCCCCCACAGCGCAAAACCATCCAGATCCAGCACAGTGGATTTTGAAGAGTTTCGGCCAGCGCCATGCTATTTGCACGCGCCATGAGAGCTGCGGCCCAGCAGCTGCGTCGTCTGCATTACGCCAATCATTTGGTAGGTGGTCTTCGAGTTGACAGGAACAAATGAAAAAGTTACCTACTGGCTTCCTGACCCACCAACCCATGTGGGTTTGGGAGGGTTTCGAAACCGCCCTATATGTTTTTTTGATACTGGACAGGTAGTCACATTACATTTTTGGATGTTAAATCATGGTAGGGGCATATCTAAACCCACCAAACCCGCATCAGAATGTCCGCGGCTGGGGCTCCGCTCCGTCCGATCGCTCGATCAGGTAAACCTTCCCACGGGATCTCTCGTCCCGCACCTTCTTCAGCTTCACGCCGTCAATCCACCTATCCGCAATCAGCCGGAGGCGATTCCCCGCACGCTTTGAACTCCAGGCGGCACCGTTAAGCAACGCTTCTCCAAGAGGCGTCGGCTTACCATCAACGTGAGCAAAGCTACGCAGGTCGGAAGCTCTGAATTGCGATTTGCCATGACTTTCCCACAACAGGCTTAGCAGTTCTTGATCTGCCTCGCGCTGGGGGTCATCTTCCGCGACCAAGCGCTGTGTCTTCACCGGATCCGGAAGACCTAGCCACAGCAACGCAAGGCGAATAGGCTCCCAGCCTTCAAACGAGCCAAGAGGTTTATGACCATCAGTCTTTGGCCGTCCAGCCACATGCCATGCCCGAAGGATGGTCAATGAAGCGGCAACCATCTCTCCGCGCTTTGCCTTTGTCTCCTCCACGGGGTCAAAGTCGAAATCACGCTTCTCTGGATTCTCTACTTGCTCATCCTCGATAAGGACCATCAGAACGCGCCGACACATATCTCCGTAGAAAGCCAAGTTGTTGCCATTGGCAATCACCAGCACACGGGACGATACCTTGGACAATTCTGACCGCCCAAGAATCCGGACCTTATGCATGGAATTGGTCACGATGCTGCACAACACATCACCGCCCACGGGCCGAATCACGTTATCGATGGCAATCACTGGATCACCAGCTAGCAGCGCTGCATCAAGTCGCTTTGTGTTTTCTTCATCGCGATCTGCCTGACTCATGCTGGCGGGGTCAGCGCCAATTGAGAAGATCCCAATGCATGATTGGATTTTAGTCTTCCCAAACCCAGGCGTAGATGCCGAAACGCCGATGGCGGGAACCGCAGGCACCGTCGGTAGAATGACCGGTGTGATCAGCCCCGCCAGCAGGGCCGTCCTGCACTCAGGATTTGGGATTGGAAAATCGCGGAACGGCCGCTGCAGCACTTCTAGAGCAGTCAAAGCATCGGCTTTCGTCGGTTGCTCAAGCACTGCAGGGAATTCAAAATCGCCAGGATCAAACCAGAGCCGCGTTGCAGGGTCATAACCGGGCTCTGACAGGATTGAACCATCTGGCCTGAACACAGGAACACCCGTGATGGCGTCCAGCGATCTCAACCGCCATCGCTCGCGCCCATTCGCAAACACACTGGCAAATTTCACATCAGGGTCAGCGGGCATCGGCAGACCCTGGCTGTTGATCTTGTAGAACGTTGCATACCGCACAAACACCGACAGCAGTCCGGCCCCGCTTAGAGGATGCAGCAGCAGCGAACCTGCTTGGCGACGCACATCATCGTCAGTGTCCAGATCCGCGTCTAAACGAATGGGCATCACTAGCTGCCCGCCGCGTTGAAAGATCGGCACATCCTTATCGAGAAGAACATTCTGGATCTGTTCCAGCGCTGAATCCAGTTTGCCGGATGAGATATCAACTTCATCGCCACTCAGCTTAATCGCGCGCTTGTTTTGGGCCTTGCTTGCGCGAAAGCCACACACCATCTTGATCTTTTCGTGGATCCCAGATTCATTCGTTTCAAGCAGCTCCAAAAACCGCGGTAACCCAGTGGTTTCTACGCTCTCGTCTAGCTTGACCTTGGTAGCCTCAGCCTTTCGTCGTTTATCAGCTTCCTCGTCGCCAGCCATTTCTGCGATCGCAACGACCCACTCATCCACGGTTTCTGCTTCAAACTGCATACGAAGCAAAACACCAGCCAGTGCCATGCAGAGCTCGTCACGTTTGCCTTCGCCTGCGTAATAAACCAGTGCCATTGTCAGAACAAACGTCGCATCGCAGAGCCGCTTGATGTCTACGTAATCCAACTCAGGGGTATCTTCTAACGACGGCATATCTTCGGTCCATCTGATCCGTTCACCGGATGGATGAATCGACCCAGGGAATACTGTCTGACAGCCGTCACCCCGCAGTTCCAAGACCATGGCGCCTTCGGCCTTGTTACGACCTTTGATTGAGTATTTGACCGTCTTCACCGACGACTCCTTGCATCGGAATAGCCTGTGCGACTTTGGATTGCCTGGCCGCCCAAAGCTTGGGGCAAACGACATCGTGATCTCAGCTACTTCGCAAGCCATCGGCCAATCCAAGTCAATATCGACTAGACCATCGCTGACCTCGCCAAGTTGCACGCCAACGTTTCCGTACTCATCGAACTCAGCATCCTCAAACTCTCGTTTCTGCCAATTCTTGCCGTAGGGGCCCTTCTTGCAGGCCTTGATTGGGATCGGCTTCCACCCCCGGCTGCGAAACAGCTTAGCCCGCAAAGGAGCTGCCTGGTCAGAGTCGTTGCCGACTTGGCCTTCACTATTGGCAGCATGTCCATCGCCCTCGTGGGATGCTTCTACTTCCCGTGGGGCCACTTCTTTCTTGGGCTTATCCACGGGCCACCTCCTCAGCGCGAGACTGAAACCGTTCCCGCTTCAGCCATTCGACAAGATCAGCAGTGAGATAGCGGAGCGGACCATTGGGACCGCCAATGCGGACGTAGGTGGGGCCGGTGCCCATACGCCGATATCGGCGCAGAGTATCGTAGCTGAGGTCACACGCTTCAGCAGCTCGGCGCTCGTTGAAGGCGATTTTGCCTTGGTGGTGTAGACTGGTGGTTTGCTTGCTCACGGAATTTCCCTTGCCCCTTTGGGGTGGTTCGTTCCGCTTCCCATCTACGTCCCTATGAGCCCGGTTTAGTTACCGGGGGGTTACTTCACTGATACATGACCAGCTTCACCGATTAGCGACCAGCACTACTTGCGACCAGTCACCATCGACCGTAGAAAGCGATATTGCTATACGACTTTCAATTCAATTCTACCCCCTTCTGCCTGTGCAGGTGGTAGATTTTCACAGACAACGAAGAGAAGAGTCGCAACCAGCAAAGAACTTGACGATGCCATCGACCCTTTCAACTCAATGGTGCAGTCATGAAATCTTCATGATGCCATGCTTACCAAGGAGTCTGGCGGGGAAATCCCCATCATTTGCATGACCTGCCACGGGATCTTGGATGGGGCCGAACGTTAAGGCTCAGCATATGCGGCGGTCATATCTTTGACCTGCGGTTGAAAACAGACTATCGCTACACTAACCCCGGTGTGGTTATAGTCCGCCCACTTGACCGGAGCGCTGTGCGTCGTGCCTACGTAATTGAATCTGGATTCAAGCGCGAGACCAGGATGTCAGAGCCATTGTTCTAGCGAAACGATTACCTCTGCTCGGTAGGAATTGATGATGACCAGCGTTGGGGCACTTGCTCCCAGCCTTGCCACAGCCTCGATGGAGGCAGTCAAGCATCCGCCAAGGGGCAAAGACGACGGGCTAAAGGGGAGCGACGGCCGCGGGAGAAAGTCAGCAGATTTTCTTATGCCAAAGCCACCGCCGCAGGATAAACTGAACCTTCTACCGGACGGCATCGTTGACCTTGCCAGTTCCTTGCTATAGCGGGAATGACATATTCAACAAACCCTACGGCTAGGCTCTAAAGCCCTTTCTTACCGCAGTTTGCGTCGGTAGCTCAGTTGGATAGAGCATCGGCCCTGAGAGCATACGGTCATGACCCTCGACCCTACCAAGATCCAGATCGAGTCCCACCACGCCCCCATTTGGGAGCGGGAAGAAAGCTTCCAGGATGTCATGGCCGAACAGCTTCGCCACGCTCCCTGGCTGCTGGTCTCCATCCTGGCCCACGTGGCTGCTGCCTTCCTGCTTTACTTCGTCATCGGCGAGCAATCCCTTCCCAAGGAAGAGAAGATCGTGACGATGGAGAAGGTAGAAGAGGAAGAGATCATCGAGGAGGAAGAAGAGGAGGTCGAGGAACCTGAAGAAGTGGAAGTGGTGGAAGAAACCTTCGAAGAAACCGAGGTCGTCGAAGACGAGGTGGTGGACGAGGTCACCGAAGACGTCAACGACTCGGTGGAATCTGCCTTTGACTCCAACCAATGGAACACCGCCGTGGGCCTGGGTGGCGGTGCCGCCGGTGGTTTCAAGGGTGGCCGCGGTGGTCGCAAGGGCGGCCGCAAGAAGCTGAAGAAGAACACCGCCCGTGCCATCGACCTGGGTCTGAAGTGGCTGAAGGACCACCAGGACGACGACGGCAAATGGGACGCAGACAACTTCATGAAGCACGACGAAGGAGCTCCCTGTGACGGCGCCGGTCACGCCGTGCACGACGTTGGTGTCACCGGCCTGGCACTGCTTGCCTTCCTGGGTGATGGCAGCACCATGAAGTCCGGCGAATACAAGCAGCAGGTGAAGGATTCGGTAATGTGGCTGCGGGAACAACAGGACCCGGACACCGGCCTGTTTGGCACCAGCGCCAGCCATGACTTCATCTATAACCACGCCATCGCCGCCTATGCCATGTGCGAAGCCCAGGGCCTGTCCCGCTCTTCCATCCTGAAGAAGACCGCACAACGCGGCATCAACTACCTGGAATCCCACCGCAACCCGTACGCCGCCTGGCGTTACCAACCCCGGGACGATGACAATGACGTCTCGGTCACCGGCTGGTGCGTCATGGCATACAAATCCGGTAAGGACTTCAAGCTGCAGGTAAGCGATTCCGCCCTGGAATCGGTGGCGGCCTATCTGGACGAAGTTACTGATCCAGGCAATGGCCACGCCGGTTACACCAAGCGCGGCGAGGGCTCTTCCCGCAAGACCGGTGACCACGGCGTGCGCTTCCCCATTGACAAGGGAGAGGCAATGACAGCTGTGGCCTTGTTCACCCGCTTCTTCCTGAAGCAGGACCCCAAGGAAACTCCGGTAATGGAATTGGCGGCCAACACCATCTTGGCCAAGCCGCCGGTGAACGCCGACGACGGCAGCATCGATCACTACTACTGGTACTACGCCACCTATGCTCTGTTCCAAATGGGCGGCAAGCACTGGACCGAGTGGCAAAAGCACCTGTTGCCGGCAGTGGTGAAAACCCAGCAGCCCGAAGGCAATGAAAAGGGTTCCTGGGATCCCAACGGTGCCTGGGGTGATGATGGTGGTCGGGTCTACGCAACCGCCATCCAAGTGCTCACCCTGGAAGCCTACTACCGCTACGATCGTCTGATTCGATAACAGCGGTAGGCACGAAAAAGGCCCCAACATCTTCCGGATGCTTGGGGCCTTTTTGTTTAACCAGCCGCTGCGCTTTGCCCGCATCTGAACCGCGCAAGCGCTCCTGTCGTTGCATCTGTTAACCGCTTCGCAACACGAAACAGGAGTAGACGGCAATGGACCCAACCAAGATTCAGATCGAGTCTCACGGCGCCCTCGCCTTACAGCGAGAAGATAGCTTTCAGGATGTCATGGCCGAAACCCTGCGCCACTCGCCCTGGCTGTTGATCTCCATCCTGGCGCATGTAGCAGTGGGGGTTTTGTTGTTCTTCCTCATCGGCACACCGGTGATACCGGAACAGGTAAGGAACATAACGATAGAACCTGTGGATGATGTACCGGTGGTCCCCGATGTCATTAAACCAGAGGAGAAACCCGAAGAACTGGAGCCCGAGGATGTACCCCTTGTGGAGAGCGATGTGCCTTTGGATCCAACAGAGATCGATCCAGATACAGAGATCTTCGAACCCTTTGACCCCAGCCCCATTGCCCCAAACAACAACATCCCGATGCTTGGGTTTGGCACTAATGACGGAAGCGAAGGTGGCGGCACAAATGGGCGTGGCAAAGGAAGAGATGGAACACCAAAACCCACAATCCAGGTCATCAGCAAAGGCCTCAAGTGGCTCAAGGATCACCAAGACGATGATGGCAAATGGGACGCAGACGGCTTCATGAAGCACGACAGCAACGGCGCACCCTGTGACGGTGCCGGCCATGCCGTGCACGATGTGGGCGTTACCGGCCTGGCACTCTTGGCCTTCCTGGGTGACGGCAGCACCTTGCGGACAGGGAAGTACAAAGGTGAAGTAAAGAAAGGCGTGTTGTGGCTGAAGGATCAACAGGATCCGGACACTGGCCTGTTTGGCACCAGCGCCAGCCACGACTTCATCTACAACCACGCCATCGCCGCCTACGCCATGTGCGAAGCCCAGGGCCTGTCCGATTATTCCAGCCTGAGGAAGTATGCCCAGCGCGGCATCAACTACCTGGAGTCCCATCGCAACCCCTACGGCGCCTGGCGCTACCAGCCCCGGGACGACGACAATGACACTTCGGTCACTGGCTGGTGCGTCATGGCCTACAAGTCCGGCAAGGACTTCGGCCTGCAGGTGAGTGACTCAGCCCTGGATTCAGTGGCTGCCTACCTGGACGAGGTCACCGATCCCGGCACCGGCCACGCCGGCTACAGCAAGCGGGGTGAAGCCTCTTCCCGCAAGCCCGGGGACCATGGCGTGCAGTTCCCCACCGACAAGGGCGAGGCAATGACGGCAGTGGCCTTGTTCACCCGCTTCTTCCTGAAACAGGACCCCAAGGAAACTCCGGTGATGGAATTGGCGGCGCAGACCATTGCCCAAAAACCACCAATGCACGCTGACGACGGTAGCATCGATCACTACTACTGGTACTACGCCACCTACGCCATGTTCCAGATGGGCGGCAAGTACTGGAAGGATTGGCAAAAGCATCTCTTGCCAGCGGTGGTAAAAACCCAGGAGACCGAAGGCAATGCGGAAGGATCCTGGGATCCCAACGGCGCATGGGGTGATGACGGCGGTCGGGTTTACGCAACCGCCATCCAAGTCCTCACCCTGGAAGCCTACTACCGCTATGACCGCTTGATTCGCCCATAGGGCGAAGAGGCTTAAGCCTTCTCGAGAGAATGCACGGCGCGGGCGGCCTGGCTCTTCTTGCGCGCTGCCTGGTTGGCATGGATGACGTTGCCCTGGGCGGCCTTGTCGATGCGCTTAATGGTCTGCGGCAGGAGAGTGTTGGCGGAGTCCTTGTCACCTTCGGCGACGGCGGACATCAACTTCTTGAAGGTGCTGCGCATGTTGGATGCCTTGGACTTGTTGGCCAACTGGGCCTTCTCGTTTTGGCGGATGCGCTTCTTGGCTTGCTTGCTATGGGCCATTGCTGGTCAGTGTCTCGGGATGGGTTCTAGGGAAAGTGGTCTAGGGAATAGGTGTCAGCCCATGCTTTGCGCTGACTAGGTACTACTGGAGGCTTTGAGCTCTTCTACCCGCTGGGCCACATCGCGAAAGCCGATGTCCTGCTCCATGATCCGGGAAAACTGCTCCAGGGCCTTTTGCCTATCTCCCATATCTTGCGATACGGAGCCCATGACATAAAGGATTTCCTTGCTCAGGCGACCCTGATCCCCGGAAATCTCCAGCGCCTTGGCCAATTGTCCCTGGGCCAGGTCATGCAGACCCTTGCCCTGAAAGGCCCGCCCCAGGGTGAGCAGGGCCTCCGCCTTGCAGCGAGGATCCGCCACCGCCTGCTGTAGCTCGGCAATGGCCTCATCCAGGTCCTGGGTGGCATATAAGGCCATTCCCAGCTGAAATCGCAGGCCCAGATCCGTCGGCTGATGCGCCACCTGGCGCCGGTATTCCAACACCCGAGCCCGGGCCAAGGCCTTGCCGGCGGCTTTGGCAGCGCTGGCATCCCCCCGCTCCCGGGCTTCCTGCACCTTTTTTTCCTGCAGGCGCAGGCGCAGCAGACCAGCCCGGTTGGCCAGATCCGAATCTTTGGCATCCTGAGCCAGGGCCTGCTCCAGAAAGTCCGAGGCAGCAGCCAGGTCATTCTCCATCTCCAGCAGGTCTGCCATGCGCAGCAGCAGGCTCTTGCTGCCCGGCTGTTGGGCCAAACTTGCTTCCACCTCCTGGATTTCCACGGCAATCTCCGCCGGCGAAAGCTGCAGGCGGTCGGCCTTGGCCAGGCGCCGCTGAGCATCTTCATCCTTGATGAGCTCCCGAGAACTCTTGGCGCTGGCCATGCCGGTGGACTGCAGCGCCCCCTCCGCCGCCAGATCCTTGCGCGCCTTCAGGGACTGCTGATCCCGGGGGTCGATCTTCAGGGCCTGCTCATACATGGCCAGGGCATCATCCAATTGGCCGGTGCTGCAGAGCAATTCGCCAGCCCGGCGACAGGCCTCCAGGCAGCGGGGCTGCTGTTCCACATAGGCTTGGAAGACCGCCAGGGCGGAGTGCTGCCAACCGGCCTGGGCCAGACTGTCCCCCAGTTTCAGATTGGCCCCTTCACTCAGGGGATCATGCACCAGGTAGCGTTCCAGGGCGCGGCTGGCAGCAGCGTGCTGGCGCAGTATGCGGTGCACGCCAGCCATCGCCAGCGGCAGCCCCCCACCCAGCAGGGCAATGAACTTGGCACTTGGCTTGGCGGCAGCCTTCTTGAACAGGGCCAGGCGCAGGCCCAGGCGCGCGTCACCGTTGTCCGGCTGCAGGGACAGGATCTGCCCATAGATCTTCACCGCCAGGGGATAGTTGCGGCGTTTGACCGCATCGGCGGCGGTGCCCAGGTGTTTGCTAAGGTCCAAGGAGAAGCTAAGGGTTCTTGACGCAAAAGGAGTGGCGGAGGAATGTAGCTGTGCTGGAGAGGTGTCGCAATGGCCCCACTCCGCATATCAACCGCATATCAGACATGGAAGTCCTCAAGTATCCCAACCCCCTGCTGCGCCGAGGTGGCCGCGACATCACCGAATTTGACGATGCCCTGCGGCAAACCGCGCAGGACATGTTGGACACCATGTACTCCTACCGCGGCGTCGGCCTGGCCGCTCCCCAGGTGGGCTTGGACCTGAACCTGCTGGTGCTGAATCCCAGTGGCGACAAGGATGAGCGGGAAGGCGAAATGGTGGTGATCAACCCCAGCATCAAGAGCCGCAAGAAGTTGGAGTACGGCGAAGAAGGCTGCCTTTCCTTCCCCAGCATCTATGCCGAGGTGGAGCGTCACTTCAGCATCGTCCTGACCTACCAGGATCTGGAAGGCAGCCAACAGGAGCTCAAGATGGAAGGCTTCCTGGCGCGCATCATCCTGCACGAATTGGACCATCTACAGGGCACTCTGTTTGTGGACCGACTCTCGCCCACTGAGATGATTCGAGTGCGGGGACAACTGCAGAGCTTGGAGCAGGAGTTCCAGGCCAAGGCATAAGGGTCCCGACGCATGAGGATTATTGAAGGGCTCGCCAACCTGCAGGGCTTGGACCTGGCGCAGGGCGTAGAACAGGGCGTTGAACAGAGCCTGGATGCTCACAGCGTGGTCACTGTCGGCGTCTTTGACGGCATGCACCTGGGCCACCTGCGCCTGATGCACGAGTTGCTGGAAATGGCTTCGGCTCTGGGCGGCGTGCCCACGGTGATCACCTTCCGCAACCATCCGGACCAGATCATCAACGGCCAAAGACCTGCACCCATCATCTCCGTTCCCCATCGCCTACGTCTGCTACGGCGTGCCGGTATCCAGCGCTGCCTGCTGTTGGACTTCGATGCAGAACTGCGACAAATGTCGGCGGCGACCTGGGCAAAGACGGTGCTGGCACAAGGCCTGCACTGCCGCGGCCTGCTGTTGGGCTTCGACTCCGCATTGGGTTTCAACCGGGAAGGCACCCCGGCTCGACTCACCAACCTGGGCAAAGAGCTGGGCTTCACCGTGCAGGAAGGCAGCCCCTTCCTGGTGGACGGTCAGCCGGTCTCCTCCACTGCCATTCGCCAGGCCATCAGCGACGGCAATCTGGATCTAGGCCTGCGCCTGCTGGGCCGGCGCCCTTCCGCCTTTGGTACCGTTGAGCAGGGCGATGGTCGCGGCCGCGACCTGGGCTTCCCCACCGCCAACCTCTGTCCCACGGATCAGGTGCTGCCGCCCCTGGGCGTCTACGCCGTGGAGGCTCTGCACGACGGTGAACTGTTCCCGGCGGTAGCCAACCTGGGCCGCCGCCCCACCTTCGCACCGGAGAATCCACAGGCGGTGTTGGAGGTTCATCTCCTGGACCAGAGCATGGACCTGTATGGCGCCACCCTGGAAGTCAGCTTCCTGCGCCACCTGCGGGACGAACGCCGCTTCGCATCGGCGGCGCAACTGCAGGCGCAAATCCAGCAGGACATTGCCGCTGCCCGCCAGGTATTTGCCTCTTGATCCACCCCCTTGGCCCATCTATGGTTCGCCCCGCAAGCGTGGGCAGGTAGCTCAGTTGGTAGAGCACAGCACTGAAAATGCTGGGGTCGGCGGTTCAAATCCGCCCCTGCCCACCACCTTACTAGCACCATAAACCACTGCGGTGGAGCTGGTAAGAGAGTTAGCAAGTGAGCGGTCAAAACGAGGGGGATTGACTGCTGCAAACAAACTTGCAAACATTGCTGACGGAAGATGAGTCAAAAGCGCCCGGCGCGCAGCGCCAAACCAAGGCCGCAAAAACCCAAGCGGCAGCGGAAATACCAGGGGATCTATGCCATCTGGAACGGCTACGAGTGGAAGTGGCGAGCCGCCATTCGTATCCCCCACGAGCCCAACCCCGTCTGGGGAAAGACCTGCAGCACCCAAAAGGAAGCACACGATGACTACCTGGCGCTGGCCGATCGGGTGCAGGTGCTGGAGAACTTTGGCGATGTCCCCACCTTCGGCCAGGCCTGCGAGCAGACCTGCGAAGCCCTTATGGACAAAGGCGGCTCCATCCACACTGAGAAGGGCTACCGCGCTCGCTTCAAGAAATGGGGCGTCGGCATCCAGCCCCAAGCCAGGATGCACCTGGTCAAGACTGAGGACCTGAGAAGCATGCTGCGCAAGCGCAGGGAGAAGCACGGGGTCAACAACAATGGGATCCGCTGCGATATCCGACTGCTCCGGCGAGTCTTCAACGTCGCCGGCTTCACCGGCAAAAAGAACCCCGCCAAGAACCTGGAGATGCCGGCGGAAGAAATGCCGGACCGACCCTTCTACACGATGGACAAGCTGGCCAACATCGTTGAGCGCATCCTCGCCAAAGGACAGGAGCAAGGATCGCTGAAAACCGAAACCGAGGCACACGCTGACCTGATCATCTTCTTGGCGGCAACTGGAATCCGAGCCTTCGAACTCGATCGAGCCTATGCCAGAGACATCGACTGGGACGATGACGAACAGGCCGGCGCCATCAAGGTCAAAGGCAAGCGCAAAGGCATCCGCAGGGTCGAGTTTGATAGTGGCCTGGCTGATGTAATCAGGCGCCTGGTCATCCGCGCGGACGGCGGGCCAATCAGTTTGGCATCCACCACGGCTACCATCCTGAAGCGATGGAGTGCCATCCTCAACGAACCCGACCTGTGCGCGAGGACTCTGCGAAGATCCTACGCAACCGAGCTGGTCGATCATGCTCCTCTCCAGATTGTTCAAAACCAGCTCGGTCATTCTCAACTCACTACGACTCAGAAGTATCTTGGGACTCGTCCTCAACGCGCACGTGCTGCCTCCGCTGCTCTTCTGTCAAGATTGCGCCCTGAACAAATTTCCGGCGATCCCGACGACGACCAATCCCAGGAACACGCTGACGGGAAACCCATGCGCAAAACTGATCGACGTCAACAAGGTTGAGGCCGCGGCGAAGCGGAAGCACCTCTGGCGTGCCTTCCTTGGCCTTGAGGCCTATCAGCAGATCCTTCTCAGTGACATGCAGGTGATCAGCGATGACCTGCAGAGGCAGCATCTGAGGCAGCCGCTTGAGCTTCTTCTGTACATCCCTCGCAAGGTCCTTGCTGGACGCGGTAGAAAGCCGCAGCAGGTAGCCCTGCAGCTGATCCAGGTCCTTGTCCTTCAGGACATCGATGAGTGTCTTGTCGATAGGCATGGGGTCACATCAAGAATAGCGCCGGCTTTGCACCGGACCGGGGATCATGGGTTGCTGTCGCATAGTATCCCTAGCTACGCCTGTGGTTGCGCGGGAGGGACTCGAACCCCCGACCTCCTGGTTATGAGCCAGGCGAGCTACCAACTGCTCCACCACGCGGTATGAATCACTGATCATGTCACTGGCTCCTCACCGAGCTCTTTGACCTGCTTGCGCAGTCGCTCAAGCCGCTCCCAGAGCACAAATGTCCAACCAGGGATATCCAGAATCTCTTGTTCGATTTCGTCCAACAACTCAGCCACTGGCCGATCAAAGCTGGCATCGCCATACTCTTCCTTGCCTTTGTGCAATCTGGCACGGATGCGCGCAAAGAACACGTTGGCACGTTCATCGAGGCCCTCCCTTGACATGTCAGCCCTCCCCCTTGCCAAGAAGGAAGGCAATGCCAAACCAAGCCGGCAGACACAACACAAGGAAGGCCACCAAAACGAAGAAAGTCCAATGAAGGATGCGAACCTGTTTGCGGCTATGGAGCACCGGCGACCCCCCGAGAGAAAATGGCGGCGAAGGACCCCTGGAAAAGGGAAGTCGGGGTCCAACGCCGCCTGGGGAAGCTGCGGGACGGAAGGAGTGTATCCCGCAATGGTTGGTTCTCGTGTCTGGGTCTGACCACAGGAGGCACGGAGAACTGGGAAAAAGGGAGCCCCCGCACGCTTTTTTGCCCGGCAAGGCGAATTGAACGGCGGGGGCTCGAGGGGCACCCAGAGGGTGACACCCATTGGTCTCTCATCTTCTGCTGCTTGACTGCGTAGCCTCCATCGGGTGGGAGGTTCCAAGCCTTGCCTGCCGCTGTCCTGGTTCTGTTTTCTGGTCTGAGCATCTTGCCGGGCCTCAGGCTGAACTGCGAAAAGGTATAGATGTGATAGAATAATAACTCAAGTGTTATTTTCATATCACTCACATGCGGACCTAACCTCATGTAGAGATGTGAGTTACCTTGCCCTTACCCCGCCACGTTGCCATGCTTCACATGATGCCAAAAGGCCCCGGCAAGAGCCCAAAGAGCAAGCAGCGCAACAAACGACTGCTTAGGCATTCCCGCCTCATCGCGGAGATATCCCAAAGGTTGCGGTCTGCAAGGCTGGAAGCGGGCTACAAGTACCGGAGAGATGCCTGCGAGGCCCTCCAGGGCGAACAGGAGGAAAACTTGATTCACTCTCTACGGCAGTGGGAGACGGAGGGTAAACAGCTGCCAAACCCAGTCATGCTGAGACTCATTGCACAAACTTACGGAGTATCAACGGACTACCTACTTTGCTTGACAGACTCCAAAGATGGACTCCAGGTGGGGTCAGCCATTGTTGATCAAGACGCATTGGAAGCTGTCGAAAAAGCACATACCCGGAGTGGCTTGACCAATTCAGTCAGGTCGACCAAGCACAATTTCTGCCTCGCATTTCCTATCACGAGGGGCTGCAGAGTGGTAGATATGAACGAGTTCGCTGAGATCAAGTGCAAGACCGATCGTCTGCTCAGCAATACTCAACCACCCGACCAGCGTGCTGACAACAGCGTGTAGGTACAACTCACCGGAAGAAGGAACCCATGAAGACAATCTGCGCCCTGTTGATCTGCTGCGCGCTCGCTGCGTGCATCTCCCTGCCCGTCGATACCCAGCGAAAGCTGAACCAACTCGAAGCGGTGGGCATCCCTGAAACCGATATGCCTGCCAAGTCAGCAGGCGCAGCGGGAGCCCTGAACATACTGCCAGGGTTTGGGAACTTCTACGTGGCAATCGGGACTAACCACAATGAGCAACTCGCCTTGGGTGTAGTCAACTTTTTGTTTTGGCCCTTGTCAGTGATTTGGGCAGCACCGCAGGCGGCCATCGACGCAAACACTGCCAACAAGCTGGCCACAGTGCGCTACTACTTCGACACCGAAGAGGGCAAGGCGAAGTTCGCCGAAGCGTCTACGCAGCACGCTGGCAGCAAGTAGCCCCACACACTCGGCGGCTTGGGAGGGCCGCGCCGGCGGAGTCCGGCAATTGGAAGGAGTTCGCTATGTTTTCCAGGTTCACCCTGGCGGCCACCGTTGTCGCCCTTGTTTGTATCGCTCCCGCGCAGGCCCAAAAAACCTGCACCCCCGCTCCGCTGGTCGTGTTCCATAGTCCGGGATGCTTCAGCCTTGAAGCTCAGCCCGCCTACTGGGGCCGATCTTTCGATGTCCTCGTTCACGGTGAGAACAATCTGCAGCCCACCAGCTTCGGGCTCGGTTTTCTTGCCATAGCCTTGGCATCCCCTGACGGTTTCGGCCATGTCATCGGCACGATGTCCTGGCTCGATAGCCAGGGTCAACTCAGTACGCGAGGCTGCAAGTGGGACCTCAGCCCAGAGCTGTTCTATGTGACCGCGCCCCATCTAGTGGACGGTATCTTCAACAGCCATTGGCGGTGGTCTATTCCCATCCCCCCTATCCCAGAACTTCTAGGGCAACAGTTCCTATGCCAGGCAGCGATGCCCACAATAAATCGCGGGATCATAACGAGTCACGCATTCATCTGCGCAATCGGCTATCATCCCGACGATTGCCCAAACTAGCCGCTCAGCAGCGCCTTCGTTATGAAGACGCTCATGGTCTGCAGCAACACGTCGCTGATGAGCTGACCACCGCTGACGACGCCGGCGGACTGGATGTTTGCAAGGGCTGCCTCGGCAAACCGCATGTCCTCCGTGACATCTTCGCCGGCGGCCTGGCGCGCATAGAGTGCAGCCATGGCAACGCCGGTCTGGATTGCGACAGCCTTGTCTTCAGGGGTCCAGCTTGCGCCATGCTCCTGCAGAATGGTGTCGATGGTGTCTTCGAAGCTGCTCATTTCTTCAGCCCCCGCTCAGCCATGCGCAGCCTGATGTCCCAAGTCTGCAAGCTCAGCAGGCGGATCTGCCGGGCTTGTTCATCCAGGCCCAGGTCACCGTTCACGTAGGAACGGAATGCTGGTTCGACTGCGTTGTACAGCTTGCGGTCTGCCTTGACATACTCGGCGTGAGGGCTGACGCATGACGCCAACGGGAAGAAGGGCAACGCCATCATGGCGGCCATCAGTAGTTTCTTTTTCATGTTTTCGTCTCCATTCGGTCCATTCGTTCAACAATGCGCGCAAGGACGCCAGTCGTCTGCAGCTGCGTTTCTTGCATCTTTGCTACACCAGAGCTGATGTCGACCAGGGCTTTCTCCATTGCGACGCTGGCTTTCAACTGCGCGTCCCAGCGTTCGTCCTGCTTTTCTGATCTTCGGTCTTGGCACTTTATCATCCACCACACTGCCAGCAACAGGACGCCATTAGCGCCCAGGTCCTGAAATGTCTGGATAAGAATTTCGTTCGATACGGGGTCTTGTAGAAGGATCATCTTGCAATATCTGTTGTGATTGAGCCCACGCCGTGGGCAATGGTTAGCACGGTTCCATCCGTGCGGGATATCTCCAGTTCCGATTCGTAGGTCAGTGGGTCAAGTGAATCAGGAAGACTTGCAGTGTCTGCTGGTGCAAGGATGACAGTCACAGTTTGCCCAGTAACGTCGGGAACAATCTGCGCAGCGTTTGGAGTTGCCTTGCTCATGGTTGGGTTGGTGGACGTCTTGTTCTGGCGTGCTTGCCACTTGAACGAATCCGTGGCATCGAACGATGTCAAGTCCGGCAGGGTCACTGCGTATTCGAGGCGGAGAGCGTCGCCGCGTCTCATCTTCCAATCTTGTCTGAGTGCTGTCACAGGGTTGACCTCCATGGCCGGGGTGATGTTGAAGCCAGCCTCCAGCGTCGTGGTCAGAGTTGCAGACGCTGCAAGGGTTGTTGTCAAGGTCGCCGACGCTGCCAGGGTGATGACTGGCGCCAGGGTGAATTCGTTGCCGGTGGTCAGGTTGCCGGTAGCTGTTGCCGTGCCGGTGGCTGTTCCGGTCAGTCCCAGGACGGCGGACAGGGCACCGGTGGCTGACGATGTTCCGGTGGCTGTTCCCACCATGCCGGCGGACTTGGTCAGCAGCCCGGTAGCGGAACTGGTTCCTGTTGCCGTTCCTGCCAGGGCTACTTCCCCACCGGCTTCGATGGTCAAGGCGCCCGTTGCGGATGAAGTCCCCGTGGCCGTGCCCACCATGAACACGTCGGTGGCCAGGACCGCCGTCGCTGAACTAGTGCCCGTTGCGGTTCCGATCAGTGCGAAGTCATTCGTCAGGACAGCGGTCGCGCTTGATGTGCCGGTAGCTGTCCCTGCAAGGGACACGTCGCCGGTGATGGTCAAGGTGCCGGTGGCCGAAGCCGTGCCCGTCGCGGCGCCGACCATGCCCGCGTCTTTCGTCAGCGTGCCGGTGGCGGACGATGTGCCAGTCGCAGTTCCTGCCAGGGCCACGTCGCCGGATGCAGGCGCATAGGCGTCCCACATATCTATGAAGAAGTCGTCCTTGGTCAGCCTGCCCGCTTCCGCTGTCTGAGTCGGCAGCCAGTCCCTGTATCGGAACATGAACTTGAAAAATGGCTCATGCGCCCACATGGTCCGCGCTTCAGACGTGAGCAGTGCGGCCAGCGCAAACCCCCAATAAGTCGGCGTATTCTCTTCGGACTTGTAGTTGGCATCGAACGCCCAGTCTAGATAGTCGCTCGGCGTGCCTTGGTGGTAGCGCAGCGTCCACTCGGACTCACCCAAATCGCCTTGGGGGATTGCCGTGCCTGATCCGCCGCCGCCAATGGCAAGTGAACCGGGACTGTTGTCAATATCCGATTGCGTGATGTCGTGGGTACAATCATCCTCCTGCGCCCTGTTGCCATTGTTGGGCGGGTTGTCGGTCTGAGCATCGAAGTCCGGGTGCTGGTACCCCGGAGTGACCAAGTCAGCAAGGTCAGCGGCAGACGGGTCGTTCCCCTTCAAGGCCAGCGACGCCAACAGTATCGGCCACTTGTGGCCGTGGTTGTGTCCGCCGTCTGCCCTGAAGTCTATGTGGCCGTTTCCAGTGTCCCAGTTACCCCGTGGGTCTGCATCTGCCCCACGGATGCTAGACTCGCCGCCGCCCCAGGTGGTAATACCCATCTGGATGATACGGCGGGCCAGTTCTTTCTTGTCCTCTAGTGTTGCTGTGCCGCCACCCTTTGGAATGTCCGCAGGATCAAGGTGCAGTAGCAGCGACGCTTGACTGAGGGCAATGGCATACTCTCGGCCATAGGTGAAGTTGTTTTCAAATGCCTGGATGTCCCAGTTGTGGGTCCTCCAAAATGGATTGGCGAAGTCAGCCAGAGCGTCATTGATGTCTACAGGCGAGCCTGTGCCAGCGGGCTCGGACAAGCTGCTGAAAATGGCATCGTAGTCGATGTCCGCCGAGTCATAGATCAGCTTGACTGGACCCCACAGTGACGGGGCGAAGGCTGTGCCAGATGGGACAGACGTCACAACATGCAGCGTGGAAATCCTCTTCAGGTATTCAGTCTGCCCAGTGTCACCTTGCGCAGCCGTAGCCCTGGAATGCGCAGAGACTAAGGTCTGGATGCCATACGTCGGATTGTTCACTGCTGGATCAACCACCAGTGTCGGCAGATCAAGCGCCACGTTTATGGTGGCATCATAGGTCACGACCGGCGGGCTTGGTGCAGGCGGCCTATCGTCAAAGCCGTGGCGGTCCCAGTTGATGGGGTCGATTTCCGAACCGTCCACGTCATCACCACCAATGTCGCCACCGTTCGGCTGGGTGATAGCTGTCACAGTGATGCCACCGCTTGGCGCAAGCACCCAAGGTTCGCCGCCGACAAACGTCCCAGACTCATAAGCCTGGTTCAGCGTCCAGGTGTTGCCGAAATAGGTGATAGCTGAAAGCTGCCGAGTCAGGGCAAGGCTTGCGGTCGCGCTGCTGGTTCCCGTCGCTGTTCCGGCCAACTGCACCACCGCGCCGCCGGCGAAGGTCAGGACACCAGTCGCCGATGAAGTGCCGGTTGCTGTGCCAACCAGGGCGGAGTCGTTTGCCAGAACAGCAGTGGCTGAACTGATCCCGGTTGCCGTCCCAGTCATCCCCAGAATAGCCGACAGGGTGCCCGTGGCGGATGCGGTGCCCGTGGCTGTTCCCACCAGGGCGACTTCTGTGCCGATGCTCAGGGCGCCCATGGCGCTGCTGGTTCCCGTTGCGGTGCCGGTTAGTGCGGAATCATTGGTCAGGGTAGCGGTGGCGCTTGATGTGCCGGCGGCGGTGCCGGTCATCAGGACCTGGACGGTCAGCGTGGCCGTGGCTGAACTGGTGCCAGTGGCTGTTCCGGTCAAGGCTGAATCGTTCGTCAGGGTGGCAGTCGCTGATGATGTGCCCGCAGCCGTGCCCACCAGGTCAACCGTCACCACCGAAGGCGTTGGCCCAAAAGCGAAAAGGACTTGCTTCTTGGCTCCAGGCGTTCCTGTCACCGTCCAGTCGTACTTGATGCCATTGCTGGTCAGTGGCGTGGCGGACAGCCCAGCCGTCAGAATGTCGCCGGTCCCTGCAGTATCCAGCAGGTGCAAGGACTCGCTGGCGGTTGCGCGGCTCTTGCCCACCATTGGGTTGGTTTTGCCGTCCTGGCTTTGGTAGCTGTAGGCTGCCTCGGTGACGCCATCGGTGACGCCGATGCTGAAGCCACCAGCATCCGTCCCGCTTTCCGTGGTGTCAATGGCGCCGGCCAGGGTTCCTATTAGGCCGGCAAAGGCTGGCTGGAAACCTAGAGTTTCCTCCACGTCGGACGTGGTGCTGGTCGGGGAGTTGATGAACGACACCGTGCTGGTCGCATTGTTCAGGCGTAGGGCCAGGTAGCCGATTTCAATGCCGCCGGCGTCGTCCTTTGTTGTTGCTGTGAACCCGTTCGCGTGGGCGCTGATCTGGATTTTTTCGGTGATAGTCCCGCTTTCGTCCATGTCGGTGGCCACGCCATTGGTCGAAACTCTGACGTAGTTCTCCGCAGTAGTCCCGAAATTCTTTTCCGACCATTCGAAGCTCGCCTGGGTGTTGCTGTTACGTGACCAAACGCCGATAGAAAGTTTCGCGTGGTCCCGTTGCGTACCGTCCAGGGCTGCTTGCCGCGTGTTCCAGAAGAACACCAAGTCCGCCTGGTCGGTGGCGCCAAGCTCACAAACGACGTTCGTGGCGCTGTCCTGGGTAGCGTGACTGGTGAAGCGGTCGCAGAAAGCCGTCAGGTCATCACCGCCAAACAGCACGGCGGTCAGCGGGTAGGTTTCGAACCCGCCGGACATACTCATGCTAACGCCATCCGTAACCCAGTCATTCCAGTGGCCGTCCGTCAGGGATGACGAGCTGCTGGAATGCGATAACCAAATGCCGGCCAGGTCGGCGTCGTATAGCCCCACGTTCCTGGTGCTGGTGTCGCTGTTGCCCTCTTCGTTCGAAATGCTGGCGTGGCTGCTACCAGGCGGCGGGGTACCGCCCAGGCCGCGCCTTCCGTCGGTGCCGCCGATAAAGAGACTGGCATGGGCAGCTGTAGTATCCAGTGATATGGCACCACCGCCAAGGAATAGCGCGCCCTTGACTTGTCCGAATCCTGTGCTGGTGAAGTCCAAAGCACCCGATGCCGTAGGCGCTGGCAGGTTGACCACGGCCGCCTTGACGTCTGCCACCCCCTCCATGGTCATGGTGCCGACTGCGGAACTTGTGCCTGTAGCTGTTCCTGCAAGACCCAGGACCGCAGTCATGGCAGCGGTTGCAGTAGCCGTGCCCACTGCTGTGCCAACCATGTTGACGACCTTTGTCAGGGTTCCCGTCGCGCTGCTTGTTCCGGTCGCGGTGCCGGTTAGTGCGGAATCATTGGTCAGGGTAGCCGTGGCCGAGCTGGTGCCGGTGGCTGTGCCGTCCAGCAAGATGGGTTCCACCTGGATGGCAAGGGCAAAGAATTGGTTGTCTGCCTCAGCAAGCCCACCTGTAACCCAATCGAAGTCTACGCCTGTCGATGTGAATGACCATTCATCGGTGCCATTGACAGACGCAACCCGATCCTTGGACGCATAGGTGATGTCAGAATTGCCGCCCGTGTAATAGCGGGAGTAGGCACCGACAAATTCTAGAGGGTCTGACGAGATACCATTGCCGGATGCATATTGTATGGCAGCCGACATAAACACGCGGTTCGTGCCGTCATACATGAAGTGCGAGATGCTGCCGGCTTCCTCTTTGTCGGCAATGCTGTCTGTCGTCGCGGCTGGGTGCCACTCCGTATCCTTGATGCGGGTAAACATGCCCATCATCGCCTGCGGCTTGAACCCGAAGTTGAGGGACTTGGTGCCGGTGGTCGCCGTCTTGTCCAGCAGCAGGTTCAGCTTTACGTCGTCCAGCTTCAGCGCCAGATAGTTGGTGACCCGACCTTCGTTGCCGCTTGGATCTACTGGGATTTGACCAGCAACAGCCCTTGGTGATGTCGCAGAAAATGACTTCCACTCAACTCCGCCCTGCGTATTTCCGCCGTTGTCCACAACCTCGCGCATTGAGTAGTTCTCGCCGCGAATGTGTGGGTCGGCTGTTGGATTGGCATCAGATTCAAACCATGAAACGCAATGCTGCTTGACTCCGTTTGTGGCGTCATTGATGCAGATGCCGTGAATGGCGCGAAACCTTGCGGGGGTTGCCCCCTGGCTACCAATCACCGTATCGCTAAGAATCAGGTTCGGCTCAAAGCTGAGCGTGGTTACATTTAGATCTCCTGATCCGTTGTTGAGATGGTTGGCCTTTGCTTGGACTCCATCACCGGCAAATAGCAGCACGCCGATGCCATACCTTGCTGACGGATATGTATTGCTTCCACCGGTCCACGCTAGTGGTATGACGCAGAATTAGTAGGCCTTTATATTAAGCCTCCCTACGCTTGCGGTGCGTAGGTATCGTTGGAGGCAAGACGATGCGCGTTGCAGTAGAGATTCAACTTACCAAGAGCGAGCGAAGCACCCTGACGAATTGGTCACGCAGTCGGAGAATTTCGGTGAGGCAAGCTCAGCGAGCCCGAATGATCCTTCTTGCCGCTGATGGCTACTCGAATGCGGATATAGCTGAGGAGATGAGGGTCAAGCGACACACTGTGGGGCGTTGGCGAAACCGCTTCAGCGAGCATCGCCTCACTGGTATAGAGAAGGACCTTCCTCGGGGAGGTCGTCCCCGTGCGAACGAGGAAGTTGAGAGTGAGATCATCCGCATGACTACGCAAGAGATCCCCGCGAACGCGACACACTGGAGCACGCGACTCCTTGCAGAGGAGATGGGAATCACGCAGTCGATGGTCCACCGCACATGGAAGGCCAACGGTCTGAAACCTCACTTGGTGAAGACGTTCAAGGTCAGCAACGATTCTCGGTTCGAAGAGAAGCTGCGCGATGTGGTAGGTCTCTACCTGAATCCGCCCGAGAATGCACTCGTCTTTAGCGCGGACGAAAAGACGTCAATTCAGGCTCTCGATCGGACCCAGAAGAGCCTTCCACTGGTCAAGGGCCGATGCGGCACGATGACTCATGACTACAAGAGGAACGGAACAACCACCTTGTTCGCCGCGATCGAGTTGGGTCACGGCGAAGTGATCGCAACCTGCATGAAGCGACATCGACATCAGGAGTGGATCAAGTTCCTGAGAATGATCGACGAGCAAACTCCAGCTGAACTCGATCTGCACGTCATCGCCGACAACTACGCCACACACAAGCATGAGAAGGTTAAGCGGTGGCTGAAGCGCCATCCGCGATTCCACATGCACTTCATCCCGACAAGCAGCTCGTGGCTCAATATCGTGGAGGGGTTTTTCCGCAATCTTGATCAAAAACGCCTGAAGCGCGACGCGTTTCGCAGCGTCCCTCAACTCAAGAAAGCAATCATGGACTACATCGATAACCACAACGACGATCCGAAGCCGATTGTTTGGACCAAGGCCGCCGACGAGATCCTCGAAAAAGTCGGTCGCGCACGCGCTGCACTGAAAATGCCCCAACAGAGCGCATCACACCACTAGCACGCTGTCATGGGCACCGGACAGCTCACGGATCGCCTACTTGGCTGATCAGGACACGGATAACGTGTTTGAGATCTATACCGTCCTCCCCGATGGCACAGGCAACACCAAAGTCAGCGGCACCCTCGCCGCAGACGGAGATGTGCAATTCATCTCCCCGTGGGCACCGGACAGTTCACGCATCGCCTACCGAGCCGACCAGGACACAGACAACGTAAATGAGCTCTACATGTCGACTGCGGACGGCGTTGCCAATGCCAAAATCTCTGGGACATTGGTGGCGGGTGGAAATGTAACCAGTTTTGCCATGTCACCATGATCTCGGGACGGGCTCAGGTATCAAAGAGCCTTGAGGCCGGGTTTTTGGACATGCCCGGGATTCGAGCTCCCGCGCCCCCACCCAGGCCCAGAACCAAAATCCAATCCAGGCAAGGCTTGTCAGCCAACAGAGATTAGACTTCTATCCCTCGTCTTGACCCCTGGAACAGCCCCCCCGAGCGGAACCCTTACTTGAAGATTGCCATCCTAGGCGCCGGTATTTCCGGCACCACCCTCGCCCGCCTGCTCAGTGCCGACAAGCATCAGGTTGTGGTGCTGGAGAAGAGCGACCGCGCCGGCGGTCTGTGCAAGTCCCGCAAGATCCAGGACTTCACCTTCGACGATGCCGGCGGCCACATCATGTTCAGCAAGCAGACCAAGGTGCTGGATTGGATGAAGAACATCACCGGTGGCGAAGACGCCCTGGTGCGCAATGAACGGCACACCCGCATCCGCTGGCACGACCGCTATGTGCCCTACCCCTTCGAGAATGGCGTGGGACACCTGACCAAGGAAGCCACCGTGGAGTGCATGGAAGGCTATGTGGAGGCTTACGTGCAACGGCGCCTGGGCCAGGCCTGCCCGGAGAAGTTCGGTGACTGGATCCAATGGCGCATGGGCCAAGGCTTCGCCGATCACTTCATGGTTCCCTACAACGAGAAGATCTGGAAGTGCGACCTGAACCAGATGGGCAGCCAATGGGTAGCGGGTCGCGTACCCGAAGCGCCGGTGAAGGACATCCTGAGTGCTGCCGTTGGCCTGCAGTCAGAAGGCTACACCCACCAGTCCATCTTCTACTTCCCCAAGCAGGGTGGCTTTGAAGCCATGGTTAAGGGCACGGTGCAGGAAGGCGGCTTTGAACTGCGACTGAACCAGGCAGTGGAAAGCGTGCACAAGCAAGGCGAACAGTACCAGGTGAACGGCGAAGACTATGACCTGGTGGTGAACACCGTGCCCCTGCCCTTGGTGGAGTCGGCCATTGCTGACATTCCCGCAGCCATCCGCCAGGACATCCAGGCCCTCAAGCCCATCGGCCTGATCAACGTGATGATCGGTGTGAAGCTGGATGAGCCCATGCCAAACCTGAGCTGGATCTACCTGCCCTTCAAGGAACAGGGCCCGGTGAACCGGGTCACCTTCTTCAGCAACTACTCACCGCACAATGCACCCACCGGTCATGGTTCCTTCATGGCCGAGGTCACCCACCGCCAGGACATTGAACCCACCAAGGCCTGGCTCAAGGATCTGGTGGCAGCCCTGGGCAAGGCCGGCATCCTCAACCCGGCCAATGTGGTGCTGACGGAATTCGTGAATTCTGACTTTGCCTACATCGATCAGAACCTGGAATTCCCCGAACGGGTGCAGCGGGTACGGGAGTGGTTCGACCAGTCGGGCCTGATCACCTTTGGCCGCTTTGGCCGCTATGAGTATCACAACTCAGACCAGTGCATTGCCCGGGCCATGGAAGTGCACCAACACATTCAAGAGATCGCCCAAAGCGGCAAACCCGCGCGGCCGAAGTTTGCCTAGCTGGCTTCATTGAGCTCGCATCAATCTGCGGCGGGGGCCTCGTAGTCAGCCGCAACGGTGCTGATCACCGGCGTGATGATCCAGGTGAAGGGAGGGAAGCCATACCAGTAGTTCTCGGACGCGGCCTGGAACACCCGGACATTATCACCGCCGTCCTCCTTGATGGTGTCAGTGAGGTCGTTGACCAGACCGCCGATCTCCATGTTGCCCAAGAAGGGCAGGATGACCAGAAATTTGAGGCCGACCTTGGTGGCGGTGGTCAGCTTGACGGCCTTGCCGTTGGCACCCACTCGACCATTCCACTGGGAGGCGTGGGAGTGGAAGGCACAGCTTTGACCAAGGGAAAGGAGGAGGGAAAGAGCAAGAAGACCGCAGAGGGATTTGATAAGTCGCATGCCGCGGATCGTCCCAATTTCATCCCGGTTTTCAAGCTCGCTAAAAGCGCCGGGAGAGACCTTGCACAGGGACACAAAGCTCACGTAAGCGCCGCTTGCAACAGGTCCGGGAAGATCTCGATTAAGTCAGGTTAAAAAGGAGCGGGACAACCAGCATGGATAGGCTGCCCCGCATGACTCGAGATGACTGCGTGGCTCGCACTCCGCGCAGATATCCCTTCCAAACCAATTATTGTCAGCAAGCTGAAAAGGCTCTTGGTTGATCTTGCTCCAATCAACCTGGCGTAGGGCCGAAACCCAACCGATAAAAGACCCCTCTAAGACGGTTGCCAAGCCTTCGCGTCCGGTGCCTGCTGGCACTGGTTTGGCGAGATCTGATTCCGAGAGAGCATGAAGGGGGTTACCCCCCGACTTACGCCCTAATGGACGACAGCAAGGAGCCTTGGTGTTCCCTGGCCCGGGAAAGAATTGGTCCAGAATGGAAGATGCCCGACTTAAGTCATTGCACAATCAAAGCTTAAGGGACTTCCCCCGACGCACGTAGATCAAGCCTTCCAGCATCATCCAGAGGATCAGGGTCAGCAGCAGACCATTCAACCCCAGCAGCAGCCAGTTCTCCTGCTGCAGGAAGCCCCCCATGCTCAGCAGAATGGACCAGATGGTGATGATCATGACGAAGAGCATGGGCAGGACCAGGGCCTTCACCGGCCTGCCCCGCTTCCAGAAGTAGACCGCCAGGACCATCAGGGTAATGGCCGCCAGCATCTGGTTGCTGGCGCCAAACAATGGCCACAGTACCCAGCCCACCTGAGTCTGCCGGCCGGTGCTGGGGTCACTGACGGAGATGAAAACCAGGGCCATGGCTGGCAGCACCGCCAGGAGAGTGGCCAGGTAACGGTTGGTGAGGGGCCAGATCCGCAGTGAACGTGCCAACTCGGCAATGATGAAGCGTTGGATTCTGGTGGCGGAATCCAAAGTGGTGGCAGCGAAGGAGACCACCAACACCGCCATCAAGGTGATGGCCATCTTTTGCGGCACATGGGCCGCCTTCAGGAACTCTGCCCCGCCCAAGACAAAGGCCTGCGCCTTGTTCTTACCGGCGTTACCCCAGGTGTCGTAGTAGCTGATCCAACTCAGGTCCTTTACCAATCCCTGGCCCGGCAGTTCGCACTGCCCCACATAGGCGATACCCGCAAGAGCAGCCAAGGCCGCCGCCAAGGCCAGGGCACCTTCTCCCAACATGCTGCCATAGCCGATGGCGCGGGCGTGGCGCAGGCTGCTGATCTGCTTGGAAGTGGTGCCAGAAGAAACCAGGCCGTGAAAACCACTGATGGCGCCACAGGCAATGGTGACAAACAAGAAGGGCAGGATGGGCGGCGCGCCTTCGGTTTCAGTACGCAACCAGGGCGCATCGAAATCTGGCCGCAGCAGGATCACCCCCAGGTACAAAAGCCCCAAGCCCACCAAGAGTTGATGGCTGTTCACATAGTCCCGAGGTTGCAACAGGAACCACACCGGCAGCAGGCTGGCTACGGCACAATAGGCGAAGAGGAAGTAGATCCAGAAGTTGGTGGCCTGGGCCTTGTCCCAACCCAGAGCCAGGATGCTGCCCTCTCCTCCCGGCTCGACGGTGAAGTCCACCCGCCAGTCGGTTCCCAGCCAGACGAAGAAATAGAGCAGCACCAGTGCAATGAGAGAGGGGACCAGAGCCTTGAGCTTGTAGAGCATCCAGCCCATGGCCATGGCAATGAAGATGGAGGCATTCACCGGCAACACGGAGGAGGGAATGCCGGTGAACAGACCAGCGATGGCCATGGCAAAAACCGCCAGCACCAACCAACTCACAACCATCACAAAGCAGAGGAACAGCAGACGTACCCTGGGCGTGATCACATTGCCGGCGATGTCGGCAATGGAGCGACCCTGCTCGCGGATGCTGACCACCAGCGCGCCGAAGTCATGGGTCGCGCCCATGAAGATGGTGCCCAACACCACCCACAACAAAGCCGGCAACACTCCCCAATAGGCGGCAACGCAGGGGCCGATGATGGGTGCGGCGCCGGCGATAGAAGTAAAGTGGTGACCAAAGAGGATGTGCTTGTTGGTAGGCACATAGTCCCGACCATCTTCAAACTCATGGGCTGGCGTCAGGATCTCATCCTGATCGTGGTAGATGCGCCGACCCAGATAGCGGGCATAAAAGCGATAGCCCAGGAAGAAGGCGACCAGAACAAAGAGCGCGACGAGTGCTGCCATCTGTTATTTGCTGAAGTCCCTATTTAGTGAAATCCATGGTGCAGACGCCCTGCTGGCCAGGAGTTTCTTCCACTCCCACCTCCAAGATTTCCAGCTGCACCTGCTGGAACTTCTGCTGGAGGCGACTGGCCAATTCCCGGCACAGGTAGGCCGCCAGGTTTTCCGCACTGCTGTTGTTGATGGGCAGCACGATCACCTCATCAGCGGGGACCAAATAGCGCCGCTCCTGGTAGAGAATCTCCATCTGCCCATCGGCCTGCTTGTTCGCCTTCAGCACTGGATGCTTGCCGGGAATCAGCAGATGCTCATCCAGGGCATCCACCAATTCCCGGATCAGCGGCTTGATGTCCTTGAAGTTCAACACCAGCCCGAACTTATCCAGGGCGGAACGCACCTCCACATACACCTTGTAGTTGTGACCGTGCAGACGCTCAGCAGTGCCGTCGGGGAAAATCAGGAAGTGCGCGGCACTGAACTTGAGATAGTCCTTGTGGACTTTGATGGACCAGCTTTCCATGGTTGCGGAGAATAGCGACCGTGGACCTGAACAGCATCCCATTCAAGAAAACCAGCTACAAAGGCGTGTGGATCCACTTCTTCTTTAGCGACCGGACGACGGGCCAGGCCACGGTGATGATCAAGATGGACCCGGGCTGCAGCTACCCCAAACACCGCCACAAGGGAGCGGAGGAACTGTTCGTGCTACAGGGCGGCTACCGGGACGAGCACGGCGAATACCACAGCGGCGCCTATGTGCGCTACGAGGACGGCAGCGTCCACCATCCGGTGGCGCTAGCGGGAGACGACGCTGAACCCTGTGTGTTCTTCGCCATCTCCGCCGAGGGCATCCAGCTATTTGCCGAAGACGAATAGCTGTGGCTTAGCATAGCCGTTGCCTAGCAGCCGTTGAAGAAGTGCTCTGGTAGCCAAGCCGGTGGCTTTTGCAACGGCCTGCTAAACGTGATCTTCCAGGATCTTCTCAGCAATGGATGCCGGCACTGGCTCGTAAGAGCAAGGCTCCATGCTGTAGTGGCCACGGCCCTGAGTGGTCGACCGCAGGGTGGTTGAATACTGGAACATCTCTGAGAGAGGCACCTTGCCCTTCACGGAAGTCAGGCCATCGGGCTTGGTGACCATGTCTTCAATGATGCCGCGGCGAGAACTCAGATCACCGATCACGTCGCCGGTGTACTGCTCAGGGCTCTCCACCTCGATCTTCATCATCGGCTCCAGCAGTTGGGAATTGCCGTCAATGACCATACGCACCGCCAGACTACCAGCAGACTCAAAGGCCATGTTACTGGAGTCCACATCGTGGGACTGTCCATCGTAGAGTTCTGCCCTGACCTTGACGAAGGGGAAGCCAAGGCGGCCACCGGCCTCCAAGGCATGGCGCATGCCTGACTCCACCGAGGAGATGTATTCCCGTGGCACCCGGCCACCGACAATCTTGTCGTCGAAGGTCAGGGTCTCGGACTCCTCATCAGGCATGAAGCGCACCTTGACCACAGCAAACTGACCAGAACCACCGGTCTGCTTGATGTGCCGGGCTTCCACTTTCTTGGCCGCCTTCAGAGTTTGCTTGAAGGCAACCTTGGGCTTGCCCACGTTCACGCCGATCTTGAATTCACTGATGATGCGGTTGCAAATCACCTCCAGGTGCAACTCACCCATGCCGCTGATCACCATCTGACCAGTTTGATCATCGGTCTTCGCCTTGAAGGTTGGATCCTCGCGCACCAGCTTGGCAATGACCGCCGACAGCTTGTCGCGGTCGCTGCCGGTCTTGGGCTCCAGGGACATGGAGATCACCGTGTCCGGGAAGTCCATGGCTTCGAAGGAGATGGCGGAGCTCTTCTCACAGATGGTGTCACCGGTGATGGCATCTTTCAGGCCCACGGCGGCGACAATTTCGCCAGCCTTGGCCACTTCCACCGCCTCACGCTGGTTAGCGTGCATGCGCACCAGGCGGCCGACCCGCTCTTCACGACCACGACGGCTGTTGTAGTACTTCTCGCCCTGCTTCATCTGCCCGCTGTAGATGCGCAGGAAGGTGAGGTCGCCATTGGGGTCATTGATGGTCTTGAACACCAGGGCACCCAGGGGCTGATCGAGCCGTGCCGGACGGATAATGGGTTCCTTGGTGTCCGGGTCGATGCCCTCGATGGGTGGCACTTCGTAGGGCGAAGGCAGATAGTCCAACACTGCATCCAAGGCATTCTGCACGCCCTTGTCCTTGAAGGCTGAGCCAGCCAGGACTGGAGTGATCTTCAGCGCAATGGTGCCAGCGCGAATGGCTTCCTTGATTTCTTCGATGGTGCCCTCTTCGCCTTCCACGAATTTCTCCAGCAGGGAGTCATTGAACTCGGCAACCTGCTCCACCATGGTTTCGCGACGAGTCTTGGCCTCGGCAAGCAAAGCTTCCGGCACATCGCTAATGGTGACGTCCTTGGCATCTTCGTCCCAGGTGTAGGCCTTCATCTCCACCAGGTCGATGACACCCTTGAAGTCCCGCTCAGCACCAATAGGCATCTGAATCGGCACGGCGTTGGCCTTGAGGCGCGCCACCATGGTTTCCACGGCGTGGTCAAAGTCGGCGCCGGTGCGATCCATCTTGTTGACGAAGGCAATCCGCGGCACGCTGTAGCGGTTGGCCTGACGCCAAACAGTTTCGGACTGTGGCTGCACACCAGCCACGCCACAAAACACACCGATGGCGCCGTCGAGCACGCGCAAGGAACGTTCCACCTCGGCGGTGAAGTCCACGTGACCGGGAGTATCAATCAAGCTCAGGCGGTAGTCCCTCCAGGTGCAAGTGGTGGCTGCGGAGGTAATGGTAATACCCCGCTTCCGCTCTTCCTCCAGGTAGTCCATGGTGGCCTCACCATCATGCACTTCGCCAATTTTGTGGCTCCTGCCAGTGATGAAGAGAATGCGCTCGCTCACCGTGGTCTTACCCGCATCAATATGGGCAATGATGCCAATGTTGCGGGTCATGCGTAGGAGCTGGTCCTCTTTGGCCTGCTTCTTGTCAGAAGACTTTGCTTTTACTTCTTCGGTCATCGGAATCTCTGTGCGGACCATGGACCGGTCGCGCCGTCAAATGGATCGGAACCACCCTGTCCTCGCTTCCCAAGCATAGAGGGTCGGTTGCCGTCGTAATGGATAGGGGTGGGAAGCCCGGTTGGAACACCGGCTTAGGGGGGAAAATTTGGCTCAGGAGAGTAGCCCCACCCCCCCAACAGTCAAGCGGCTCCTGGCCCGCTTTTCCCACCGCGCTCGTAGGCGAGGGGGCGTAAATCCCGGTGAATACATGGAGAGCGACCGAGCCCCTCGGAGCCAGGCTTGGCTACCTGCCGAGAAGGACGACCGAGCTCGACGCAGTAGAGACCTGGATTTACGTCACCGCAGTAGAGAGAGGTAGAGTTTGGCAGAGAGGGGTTGGGAAAGGCGGGCCAGCCCCAGGTCAGATTCCCTTGCCAAGGCGGCATGCCTCCCAGCCTGCAGTGCCCCCCAGGCAAATCCCGAAAATGCAGGCAAGGCCCTCAGGCCTGCCGCATGCCCATGATGACCACCAAACACCTGATCTTCGTCTCCCTCCTGGCCACCGCCAGCCTGCCTGGCCAATCTCGCCTGGGGCCCCAACAGGCCTTATCCCTGCTGAAGGCAGGAAATGAGCGCTTTGCCGCCGGCGAATCCCAGGCCAAACCCCTGGGCGAAGGCCTGCGCCGCAGCCTGGCCCAGGGCCAAAAGCCCCTGGCCATCGTCCTCACCTGTGCCGACAGCCGGGTGTCGCCGGAGCACCTCTTCAACGCCGGCCTGGGGGAACTCTTCGTCATCCGCAGCGCCGGGCATACCTGCAGTCCGGACAACCTGGCCAGCATCGAATATGCGGTGGACCACCTGGACACCTCCCTGCTGGTGATCCTGGGCCATGACCACTGCGACACCGTGGCCGCTGCCCTGGAAGGCAAGCAGCAGACCCGAGCCTTCACCGGCATCCTGGAGGAATTGGCTCCGGCCTTGCAGGCCGCCCGCCAGACTGGCTTGACCGGGGATCCATTGGCCCGTGCGAGTGAGAAGGAAAACGCCCATCATTGTCTTGGGCAGTGCATGCGACAGAGCCCACTGCTGCAGCAGTTGCAGCAGAAGAAAGAATTCCTGGCAGTGGCTGCCCACTACGACATGGCGACGGGGCTGGTGCAATGGCTGCCCCACCGACCCTTGACCGCAGAGCATGGCCACGGGGAAGAAGCCACACCGCCAGAGCTGCCAACGAAGGTGCGGGGCATGGCTGCTCACGTAGCATTGCAAAGCCTGCAGGCCGGACACCGCCGCTTCCTGCACCACCACCAGGCAAGCGGCAACATCTCGGCGGCCCGTCGACAACAACTCAGCCTGGGCGATCGCCCGGTGGCAATTGTGGTCACCTGCGCCGACTCAAGAGTGCCGCCGGAACACATCTTTGACGCCGGTCTGGGCGAACTGACGGTGGTGCGGGTGGCCGGCAATGTGATCAGCCAGGAAGTCCTGGGCAGCATTGAGCATGCGGTGATCAGCAAGGGCGCCAACCTGTGCATCGTGCTGGGCCATGACCAGTGCGGGGCGGTGGCTGCAGCACTGGAGTCCTCGCAGGATCAACATCACTCCCAGAGCATGCAGCACTTGCTCAAACAAATGCAGCCAGCAGTGGAACGGGCTCAGCAAATGCATGGCCAGCATGACCACCTTGCCCTGGCGGTAGAGCAGAATGCCCTGCAGTCGGTGGCGAAGATCCGCACTGGTAGCACGGTGCTGCAACAGCTGGAGGCCAAGGGCATATTCATGGTGTTGCCGGCGGTCTACGAATTGGGCAGTGGTGACATCCGCTGGCTGAAGGGCGAATGGCAAGGAGAGCAGTTGGCCCACAAGCAAGAACACCAGGACCATGGACAGCAGGACAGTGAGCATGACCATGAAGTGGCTGACCACCACGGGCGCGGGCATGCTGACCAACATGGCTCTGACCACCATGCAGGTAACCACCATGCCGACGAACTGGTTGCCGGCTTCCACCCAGCCCCAGCCTTCGAAAGCTGGCCGCCCGAGTCAGCGGAGCACGAGCATGGGCATGACCACCATGGGCAAACAAAAGAACCCGCCCATCCCGGTCACTGGGTCAATGTCCTCTGGGCTGGTCTGATCACCACCGCCTGCATGCTCTGGTTCATGTGGCGACGCAACCGGAAAGTAGCCTTCGCTGAACTGGCCGCCCGCGGCAAGGAATTGAACCAAGTTAAGCTTTAGTCCTCTAGATCCAGTTCGCTCTGGATGATTTCAGCGATCCGCAGCAGGACTGCTCGGTAGCGATCCCGCTTCTGCACCGATTCCTTGAAGTTCATCACCATGCTTTCCAAGGAAGCCAGAGGATCAATGTTGGCCGTGGCAGTTCGCCCATTTTTTTGCACGACTTCCCGCTCGGGCACTGGCTGGGATGACACTGGCTGGGATGACACTGGCTGGGATGACACTGGCTGGGATGACACTGGCTGGGATGACACTAACGAGGCAGCCTCGGCGAGCTTCTTCCGCGCCTTGCTCTTGCTGCCATAAGGAGCGGTGGGAACAAGTTTGAGCAGAGCCTTAGCTCGGCCATAAACCACGGGATAGACCGTCAAACCTTCAAGCTTGGCTTGCGCTTTGATGTCGGCAAAGCTGGCTTCAGGATTCGCCGACAGCCGCTCTTTGGCGAATTCAATGGGAGTTAGTTTTGGAGATTCCATGGGCACAAAAGAAGACATGAATTGGTTGAGAGTGGGGGATGGGGCCTGAGATTAATGGCCTGCATGGCAACCTCTCCGACCCTCCTGCGCTCTAGAGAACACAAGGCCGGCGGATTGTCAACGCCCGCCTGACCGGCGAGGAAGGCTCAGGGCAACCACTAGCGGGGGCGGAAGCCCTCAATCCCCTGTGCAACCCATCGCTTGGTGAACAGCAGGTGGCGGCCCATGGAACGGCGGCGGCGGAAGCCCAACAAGTGGAACATCTGCACCACAAACCATCGCGCCACAAAACCATTCACCACAACACTGTGGGGATCCTCACGGTGTCGACTCACTCCCGGCATGAAGTGCACCAGCTTGTCCAAGCGCATGCGGCGCAGGACAGTGGACAGCCCCAACCAGAACGGACGAACTTCGCGGACCAGGAAGAAGCCGTCTTCGCCTTGCCCTTGATAAAGCGGCAACAATACCCGGCAATTCTCAGAGGCTTTGAGCTCGCCAAAGACATCATTGGCCAAGACTTCATTCTTGGCGACCTTCTGGAAGTTCGCATAGCCGGGCTGCATCCTGAATCGATGCTCTGGCTTGATCACCTGGCGGTGCCGCACCTCCAGGACCGACGGCAATTCAACGGCGGAAGCCTGCAGGGTCTTTCGGAAAGGAGCCAGGTCCACTTGCCCAGCAGGTATTACCCCGGCCGCTGACATGGCCAGCCAAACCGCCGCCTGCAGATTCTCTTCCGTGCAAGGATCATCATGCTGACCACCCTCCACAGCCACGGAGACCAGACCACGTTGGTTGAAGAATTCCATCACCGCACCATCGATGCATTCCTCCAGACCCAGGATCATGGGAATGGGCAGGGCCTTGGCAATGTGACGGTTGGCCAGAGTGTCACCCAGGCAGGCGAAGGACGCCCCATAGGCTGAACTGGAATGCAAGTCCATGAACACAACCGGACCCTTGCTCTTCGCCAGGCACTCTTCAAAAATCTCCAACAGCTCACGCTGTTCATGATCTTCCGCAGTGTCCGAAGCCGGATCCCGCTCCGACAGACCATCCAATTGCTCCCGTAGCCAAGCCCGATTCAAATCCCGATGGATGAACCGGCGACTTTCGGACAGAGCCTGCAAGTTGCCGGCAAGGGCAATGAATTTGCCGCAGACTTGAATCTGCCCAGAGCGCAATCCGTCCAACACCTTGCTGAGGGCTTTGACACCGCCAGGTTCATTGCCGTGCACGCCACCCAGAGCAATGAAGGTGGGGCCAGGAACCTCACAGTCGTAGCGGCCAAGCACCCGACTCAATCCTTGTTCTTCTACAGGCATCTGTGGTGCGGTGTGACTCATTCCGGACTGGACTCTTTTAGATGCTGCTCAAACAACAAGCTGGAGACGGTGATCAAATCGTGCTCGGTGATGATGCCCACCAATTTTTCATTTTCCACCACTGGCAGGCAGCTGACCTTTTCATTTCGCATCAGTTCAATGACTTCCAGGGTGGTGGTTTCTGGCCCCACCGAAATCACTTCCTTCTTCATAATGTCCTTCACCGCCACATTCTTGGACTCTGGATTACCCAGCCCTTTGCCCAGCAGGCGCAGCAAGGAACGGTGTGAAACCAGGCCCACCAGCCGACCCTCATGATCTTCCACCGGCACATGACGGATATGCCGCCAATCCATCAGGCTGGCCGCCAGATCCACGATGTCCTCCGGGCTTACGGTGAACAGGTCGGTGGTCATGTATTGATTGACCCGCATGTAGCTCTGCCGCCAACCACCGGACTCCGCCAGACTGGCCAGCTCCCAAAGATGCACCGGCTCTCCCGTCTGCTGCCGGGCCATGGTGGCTGAGGTCAGGGTGCGCATGCGTTCATCCTTGGTGCCCTGATTGCCCATGGCCGCCAGGGAACGCAGGACCCACTTGGCACCGGTCCTCTTGACCTTGACCCGCTCCTCCAGCACCCCCAGATAGCGGCTGCGGTCTGCCTCGTCGATGTTGGCCTTCTCCAGACCTGCGTGGGCCAGGGGCAGCAAGCGATCCAGAATCAGCTCGGCCACAGACAACTCTTCGCCATCCAACCAGCTCAATTCCGCCTTCAAACCATGCCGGGCGGCGGCCACAAAATTGCCGCGGGCATCGTCGAAGCTCATGCGGCGGGCAATATCCTCCACCTCTTCGCCCATGCCTGACATCAGGCCAAAGAAGAAGGCGGAAGTCGCCATCTCGTCGATGAGGGAAGGCCCAGCCGGCAGCACCCGGTTCTCAATGCGCAGGTGCGGCTTGCCATCACTGATGCCATAGCAGGGGCGGTTCCAGCGATACACCGTGCCATTGTGCAGCCGCAAGGCAGGCAGGGTCGGTACCCCACCCTTGGCCAGTACGTCAAGGGCATCCTCTCCGGTATCAGCGGCGATGATGGTGCGGAAGCGAGCCACGTCCTCCTTAAAGATCTCCAGCACCGAATCTTTCACCCAATCATCGCCAAAGCTGACCCGCGGCCGGCCGCCTCGGGCCTGGTGCGAATCCGAGCGGGAATCCACGGACTGCTGGAACAATGCCACCCGGGTCTCCTTCCACAGTCGCTGTCCCAATAAAAGCGGCGAGTTCACCGCCGTGGCCAGCACCGGCGCGGTGATCAACTGGGCCAGATTGTAGAGCCGGGCAAACTCGCCCGGGCTCACCTGGAAGTGCACCTGGAAGCTGGTGTTGCAGGCCTCCAACATGACATTGTCATGGGTGGTCTCCAGCTCATCCACGCCCTTCAAAGCCAGATTGAAGCGCCCACCCCGGAGCCCGGTCATCACTTCGTTGAGCTGCAGATAACGCTCATTCTGGGTCATGTTGGCGATGCTCAGGTCGGACTTTCGCAGGCTGGGCAAGATGCCCAGCATGACCACCTGGCAGTTCTCCGCCGCTGCCGCCTCCTTGGCCCTGTTGACCATGGAGATCAGCTCATTTTCCATACGACGCAGGCAATCGCCGCCGTAGACCTGCGGCGAGAGGTTGGCCTCCAGATTGAACTGAGCCAATTCAGTGGTGTAGTTGTGACCCTTCAGACGCTGCAGAATGGGGCCAGCCTTGCAGGCCGGGCGGCCATGCGCGTCCACCAGGAACATCTCCTGCTCCGCCCCGATGCGACGCTTGTCAGCCTCCAACATGCCCTGATCCAACATGGTCTCCAGGGCCTGGACATCGGCCAGAAGCGACTTCATGAAGGCCCGGAGTTGCTCTTGGTCTACAGCCTTGGAAATACGGTTTTCGCCCATGGGGTTTCAGTCGCGGAGGTGAGGAGGGGCTCCTGAGCGTAGCAAACCCGGGTCGGAAGCCATAGAACCTTGCCGACTCTGGGTCAGGGCCCAGGCAAAGCCCAAGTAGAAGGGCAGGTACTCCAGGGCCTTCAGCGCCAGACTCTCACCCTCCCCGGCGCTTCCCCTACCAGCGTAGGCCAGATAGATGCTGGCCCCGAACAGGAGCCAACCCGGGTTGGGATAGATGCACAGGAAGGGCATGAGCAGGGCCAGATACCAGGGGTGCATGGTGGGTGTGCAGGCGACGAAAAACAGGAAGAAGCCCGCCCCCACCTTGTGCAGGGGCCATCGCTGCCGGTAGGCCCAGGCCAGCAGGGCCAGTCCCAGCAATACCACCGGGATCTTGGCCACCACGTGCGGGTAGTGGCGGAACTGCATGCCAAACAGGGACAGGTGACGGCCGGTGAGACCATCCACCCAGTCGGTGGCCAGGGCAGAGCCCGCCCGCAGCAGATGGAACAGGCTGTCATTGCCAAACCAGCGCTCCCCATACTGCAGGGTCCCTTGCCACATGTTGGCATGCAGCAGCGGCCAGTAGAGCCCAAGCAAGACGGCAGCAAAGGGGATGACCAGTTTGGGCCAGCGCCGCAGCATGAAGGGCAGCAACACCGCCGGCAGCAACTTGCTGGCGGTGGCCAGGGCCAACCAGGCGCCGGCGGTATAGGGCCGCAGGCATTGAAAAGCCCACAAGGCCAGCAGCATGCACAGCACAGCCAGACTGTCACTGTGCCCTTCGCCGGCGAACTCCAACACCATCAGCGGACAGAAGCCATAGACGATGGCGCGGGCGCTGGGCAGACCGATCTTCGGCAACCAGAACCAGAGCAGCAGGAACACGCAGAGATCGAAAAAGCCAAAGAGCAACTTCATGCCCAGGGGGCTGTGCTGCAACAAGACCCCCAGAGCCAAGGCGTACTGGGTGGTCGGCGGGTAGGCAGCCGGCACTTCTTTGTGGTTGATGAGCTGCCAGTATTCGGGGTGGCGCAATTCCTCCGACACATCCGCCGGCGCCACGCTGTAGGGATTCTCCCCCTGCAGCAGCATGTTGCCTTCGTGCATGTAGCGGTAGACATCATCGGAGAGCGAGGGAGTCAGGGGCAGGACCAACAGTCGCAAGATGATGGCCAGCAACAGGGCGCCGCACAGGGAAGGTCGATAGTTGCCCCGCAGCATTTGCCAGACCAGTGCCAGCCAGCCCAAACTGGCCAGAGCATGACAGCTCGCAGCCAGGGCAAAGTTCTCCGCCCGGGAACCTTCGGCCCACAGTTCGGTGGCCCACAGTTCAATGGCCCAATGCCCAGCCAGCCCCAACAACAGGCAGAGCTTCCACAGGTGCAGCAAGCTCACTTGCCTTCGCGAGTCGGGGTGCGTTCCTCAGGTCGGTCTGCAGGCTTTTCTTGCGGCCGCCGCGCCACCTGGGGCTGCCGCCGGTGGAAGGTCAAGATCGCCTCGGTGCCGGGATCGGGACAGGCCTTGGCCACCCACCAATTGGCATCCCAGCGCGCATGGGGATGGCGCATGGTGAGCAGATGGTTGGGCGGCTCCATGTAACAGACCGAGATCAGGTTGCCTTCCATGCTGGCAGCAAACACCGGCGGGTCGCCGCGATAGAAAGCAGCCATGCGACCGCCCAGGAAGATCCACTGGTTGCCGGTCACCGCCTCTTCCCCTTCCCAGTCATAGATCAGGTCCTCCACCATCATCTGCTGGGCCTGGCCCTGAGCATCTTGCCAGCCGAGGGTCATGAACACAGGCATGCCTTTGGGCGGCACCACGGTGAAGGGTGAAACTCCGGACTTCAGTTCTTCCATGCTGGGCATGGGGTCCTTATCCACCCGCTGGGCATTCTCGCCCGGCTGCAGACCCAGTGCCAGAAGGCCGGCGTTCAAGAGCTCCGGTTCCACCTGGGTGATCAAGATAGATTCGTGCTTCTTGCCCTTCTGATGAATCAGCAGGTACTCCACATCGTTGGTGGGACGGTTCACCGCAACGGCAATGCTGACAGTCTGCGTTCCTGTGTCCAGGTGCACCCCACCCTGGGCCAGCATGGCCATGAGCTTTTCCTGAACCGGTGATACTGGTTGCGCCGGTGCAACAGGGTCAGTGGGTGTGACAGGTGCAGGTGGAGTGACCGACGAATCCTGCTGGCAAGAAACCAACATCATCAGCAACACTGCCATGCCGTAGTTCAACACTCTCATTTGCCATTCTCCCGCTTTGTCTTGATCTCGATCAAGGTGGCCATGTCCGCTTCCGCCAGGTCCTGCCCTCGCTGCCAGGCCTTTGCAGCCAAGTCCAGCTTACCTGTCGCAGCCAGGGCCTGGGCATGGCAAATATGCTGGCGGCTGGCCAGGGCAGCCGGGGCATGCTCTTGCAGGGATGGCTCCGGCTCCTCCAAGAAGGCCCGCACCACAAAGAGCGGCAGGGGCTGCAGGAGCAGGCAACCGGCGGCTTCGCCGTAGAGCTTCGCCGCCTCTGCAAAGCGCCCCTGTGCTTCCGCCTCCTGCGCCAGCATCAGCTTGGATGGACCAACAAAGACCTGTGACTGGTCCGGTGCCGACAACAGCAAGCGAGCAAGGCCTGGCCCTAGATCCGACAACAGGTCATGGCGGTGGGCCAAGGCACAGAGAAACAGACCCAGGCGGCGACGGTTGAGGAAGGCTCGCCCGTCGCCAACTTCTGCCGCCACCTCGGTAAAAATTTCACCGGCATGCAAGCTCTCGTGCCGACGCAGCAGGTTGGCCATGGGCCGCAACAAGAGGTAGTTGCGGCGAGTGGAATTCCAACCATCGGCCATGCTCAAGGCGACCTCATGCTGCGGGCGCTGCAAAGGTTGCAGGACGAGAATCCGCGCCACCAAATCCAAGGCAGAATCGCTCAACGGCGGTGACATGCTGCCCACCACCTCGAACCACACCTCCTCTTGCCCAGCATCACCAACTTGTCCCGGCTTGGGCGCAACGGCCAACAACTCGCGCAAGTGGCCATGAAACTCCTCCGCCTCTGCACCGGTAAGTAATCCCTGCAAGGCCGCCAATCGAAGTTCGGCTTCTTCCTCTGTGGCTTCTTGCCAGATGCGCAGCAGTATTTTCTGCAGTCGCTGTTCTTTTTGTGGCAACAAGCAGGGCAGGATCTCAATCCGCTGAGCCAGGGAAAGGGCTTTTGCGTGTGCCAGCAGAGGTAGCAGAGCCTCGTAATCCTCTTGATCAAGCTGCCCCGCCATGGCTTTACCGGCTTCACGAATGACAGCCGGCGTCAAGTTGGGCAACTCCTTCAACAAGGTCTTGCGTGCCGTGGAAATCTCAAGCCGGAGCAAACCCTGGAGTAATTGCAAACGGTAGACCCGGGGATGATCAGGAGCCGCCTGGTCTATCCCCTGCAGCTCCTTGAGCAGGGCTTCTGCAAGCCACGGAGTCCGCCTTTTCAGCAAGGCACCCAGACCATAACTTTCCTTTTCCGCCCGGCTCAAGTCCGTCCAGACCTGATGAGCCAGCAAGGCGGAGCCACCAACCAACATGGCATGCTGCGCCGCGATACGCAGGCTAGGCAGAGGAGATTTCCCCAACTCCAGCAAGTCCGCCTCCAATCCCTGCGGCACACCTTGCCAGGCCAGGGTTGCGCAGCACTGTGCACTAAATTGTACGGATCGAGCCGCCAACAATTGCTTGTAAGCCGCAACGGGCAACACACCCTTCGGCAACTTCAACAAGCGCCGCAGCCGCCGCAGGTCGCTCTCTTGGGACAAGACATAGTCCACAAGCTGGGGGCTGTAGACCTTGCCAGCCAACAAGGCCGAGAAGGCATTGCCTGCCGTCAGCGGATCTCCGCTGCCTAGATAGGCCGCCACCCTGGCAATGCGCTTCGGTGTGTCCAAATATGGCGAGGTGAAGGGCAACCAACACTGAGTGACCCGGTCTTCGCCGTCCAAAGCCTGCTGCACATGCTCGCTCAGCAACTCAGCATCTTGTCGATGCAGGAAACGCAAGGCCTCCAATGCAAAGCCTGCACCGCGATTATTAATGACCTTCTGCAGCAGAGCCTGTCGACCCTTGGGGCTGATGCGCTGCAGCATGGGCAACCAAATGCTCGCAGGCACGGGAGAAGTCACCGCCTCGACAACCAAAGCATCCGCAACTTCCGGCGCAAAACGCTGAGCTGCGCCATGGATACGGTAGACATCACAGCCTTCAGCCAACAAGCCCAGCAACTCCACCGCCATTGCCTTATCAATCCACGAACCCGGCAAGGCAGCCATGGCCAACACTCGCTCCTCCTTGCTGAGCAAGTTTTCCTGCAACAGTCGCTGCAGCCAGGGTGCGGTGGCCTGACGTGGCCGATCGACTAGATAGTCCAACAAGCGACTGCGGGGCTCCGGTTGCTGCAGGACTTTTTCCGCCACCGACAATGGAAAGGGCGAACGAAAGAACACCATGATGCGGCAGGCCAGATCCTGCAGGGATTCATCTTCGCTGGTCAAGGCCGACAACAGGGTGTCGTCGTCCAGGACGCCTTCCTGATGCATGAGGTAGACCGCCTGCCAGCGCAGTTCCACAGAGGACTCCATGGCTTGCTGTCGCACCAAGGCTATGGGTTGGGACACAGGCTTTCCTGCTGGATGCAAGATGGAAGTAGCCGCCGCCACCACGTCGGGGCGAGGGTTTTGCAACAGGGCTTCCAAGGCTTCGCGGGGCGGCTCCTTGAGCAGACAGAGCTGCCGACGTCCCAACTCCACTTCCACTGGGTCCGCCGACTGCAGCATCGCCAACCATTCTGGCACCTGGCTTTGTTTCTCGCCTTGTGCAGGCAGATGCATGGCAAGAAGGATGGCTGCCGCCAGAAGTTTCATACGCCCATGACCTCGGCAATGGCCAAGGGCAGGTCTTCGGCAGTCAAACCAGTCTGTGACAAACGCTGCGCCACCAAATCGCCGGCCTTGCCGTGAATGTTCACTGCCAGACAAGCAGCGTCAAAGGGCTCATAGCCCTGGGCCAACAGGGCGCCCAGCAGCCCGGCCAACACATCGCCACTGCCACCGGTGGCCATGCCCGGATTGCCGCTGCGGTTCTGGAACAGGCGCTGCCCATCACAGACCAGGGTGCCCGCACCTTTGAGCACCACTACCTGACCCGAACGCTTGACCAACTCATGCACAGCTGCAGGACGATCGGCCTGCACATCCACTCCCCCCAACAAGCGGCGAGCTTCGCCTGGATGCGGTGTCAGCACCAGGGGCGCGGTAGATTTGAACGTGCGAGGCAGGGGCGCCAACACATTCAAGGCATCCGCGTCCAAGACCATGGGCACGCTGCTTTTCTTCAACAGAGCTGCCACTTGCTTTGCCGTGCTCACCGCCTGCCCCAGACCCGGCCCCACCACCACCGCATCGGGCTGATCCAAGAAACCTAGGAGGGCTGCGGTTCGCTTCACTGTGGTGGCCGCCGGCACCGCCACGGTGAAGGGCGCCATGAGTGCTTCCGGCAGGCAGGCTCGCACCAGACCGGCACCGCCGCGCAGGGCGCCGCGAGCTGCCAGGATCGCCGCTCCCAACATGCCGTCACTGCCCGCCAGCAAAGCCACGGTGCCAAAGCTGCCCTTATGCGCCTGTGGATCACGGCGCTTGAGACGGGGAAGCCTGGTAACGGTGCGCAAAACTAACTCCCTTCCGGACTTGCCGGCCAGTGCAAAGGCCAGGCGATGGGACAGTGTACCCGGCCCAACTGTAGACCCTGGGTATTGTGAATGGGTGGCTCTTGAAAATCGGACAGGCTTTGCGGCACACCACCCTGCCAAAGTCCCAGACTGTCCAGCAAAGAAACGATGACCGGGAAGTAGCCCCGATCCTGTCCATCCAAGACCTTCACCGCCACGCCGATGTTGCGGCCTGGCAGGCCAAGGGCATAGACGCCTTCCGCTCCATTCTTGGGGAAGACCCGGCCCGGTGCGGACTGCACCAGGGAAGTGCACAAACGGCCCTTCCCTGCCAGCAACACTGGTTCTTTCGCCACCGCATTGAGCAAAGTCTCGCATGCCTGTTGACGAACGGGTGCCAGGCCCTTGGGGTTCGTCATTCGGCAAAAGGATCGAGCCAAAGACACCAGGGGCATGCGCATGGTGGGTGCACCACAACCGTCCACTCCCAAACCAACATCCGATGCTTGCAGCCCAGCCATTTCCGCCACCGTCGCCCGGATCAACTGCTGGCTCTCGCTATCCGCGTGCAGGTAGTCTTCCTTGGCCACCCCCATGTCCTTGGCCAACAACAGGAACCCAGCGTGCTTGCCGGAGCAGTTGTTGTGCAACTTGTTGGGCATGACACCATTGGCCAGCAAGGCCTGCCGGTCCGGCTTGCCGAAGGGAGCGTGCGGCCCACAGAGCAGATCGTCATCTTCGAAACCGCCCTTGGTCAAGATGGACGCCGCCACCCTGGTGTGCTCCGGACTGCCGTTGTGGCTGGCGCACATGAGGGTCAGTTCTTGATCGGTGAAGCCCAGGCGCTCCGTCACCCCCCGCTCCAAAAGAGGCAGGGCCTGCAAGGCCTTGGTGGAGGAGCGACAAAAAACCAGCTCATCCGCATCACCTAGAGCCAACAGCACTTTCTCACCTTGCACCACCACCAGGCTGCCCTGATGCCAGGACTCGAGGGAGCCACTGCGACTCACAGTAGCAAGGATTTCGGCGGCAGGTGGTCGTTCGACAGTCATGGCTGAATGCTTTTGTAAGCTCCCAGACCATGGCAACACCAGCATATTTGCTCTAGGCTGCCGCCAATGACCGATTTGGTAGAAGTCGAACTGCGCCGGGTGGTGATCCAGGAAAAGGATGACCAGCAATATCTGCATCTCTGCGAGAAGGACGGCGAACGAGCATTCCCCATTGTCATCGGCTTCAACGAAGCCGCGGAAATCAACCGCAAGCTACGCGGCGTGCAGGCCCCCCGCCCCATGACCCACGATCTGATCGCCCTGATCATCCAAAGTCTGGGGGGCGAAATTCTTCGAGTGGTCATCAGCGAGCTGAAGGACAGCACTTTCTACGCCACCCTGGTTTTGGAGCAGGGAGGCAAGGAAAAGCTCGTTGACTGTCGCCCCTCAGACGCCATAGCCTTGGCGGTGCAATCCAAGGTACAGATCTTTGTAGCCAAACAGGTCCTGGACTCGGTGTCCCCGGACTAGACGAATTCCCAACGGAGGGATGGCAGAGTGGCCGAATGCGCTGGTTTTGAAAACCAGTTTACCAGCGATGGTAACGGGGGTTCGAATCCCTCTCCCTCCGCCATTTTTCTTACCCATGCGCAGATGAAATCATGTCCGACAGCTGGCTGAAGAGACAAATGGCTCGGCTGCTGCTGCGGCGTGGCTATGAGATCAAGGAGATCGGCGCCCCGCCGCGGGGATTCGAGGCCTTCCTGGAGTATGCCAAAGGCCGTGGTCTGGCGCCGAAAACGGTTTTCGACGTGGGCGTGGGCACTGGCACTCCCTGGCTCTACAACGCTTTCCCGGCCGCCAAACTGGCGCTCTTTGAACCCTTGACGGCCTTTGCCGCTGAGCTCGAGGCATTGACCGAAAAGCATGGCGCAGACCTGCACCGGGTGGCCCTGGCCGATCGAGAAGGAGTGGCCGAGTTCAACCATAACGAAGCCTTTCCCACCAGCTCCTCCCTGCACAACATCGACGCGAACTTCGACAGCTACACCACCTCCCACACCCAGCATCACAACTTTGTCAAGACAGAGGTCCCGCTCAACACCCTGGACAACCTCAACTCCTACGCGCCGCCCTATCTCCTGAAGATCGACGTGGAAGGAGCCGAGTTGGGCGTCCTGCAGGGAGCAAAGAACACCCTCAAGGAAACCGACATGATCATCATGGAGATGTCGGTGGTGCGCAGGCTTGCCCACGAACCGAGTTTCGCCAAGATGATCGCCTACCTGGACGAATGCGGTTTCGATTTGTTCGACATCCCAAGCCTTTCGCAGATGGGCGCCAACGGCCCCCTGGTCTACTTGGATGCGGCCTTCGTTCGCAGAGGACACTCGCTCTCGACCCTTGAAGACGCCTCCTGACTCTTGCCCCTAGCCACCTTCATCGAGGAACAAGGATGATCTGGATTCTACGACTCCTGGCATTGGCGGCCCTCGGCCTGAACACCTACCTGTGCTTGTACACCTGGGATGCTGTGGGCGAGTTGGCGGGCTGCGGCGGCGACTCGGGCTGCGACAAAGTGCTCTCCAGCCACTGGTCTTCGTGCTTTGGCATACCAGTGCTGTGGTTGGCCCTGCCCATGTACGTCTGGCTGCTGTTGCTCAGCCTGCGCAAGTCACCGCCATGGCGGGCGCTAACCTTCATCACCAGCACCACCGCCGGCGCCGCCCTGTGGTTCACCGCCGTGCAAGCATTCGCTCTGCAGGCCTATTGCCAGTACTGCCTGTCCATTCACCTGCTGGGCATGGCCCAGTTCATGGTCGTCCTGGCCATGGCGCCGAAGAAAGAAGGCAAACCCATGCTCTGGGGCCTGCTCTTTGTCACAGCGCTGGCAGCTGGGCAGCTTTCCTATTCGCCAGACCGCTCTCGCATCATTCAAAGCAGCGGCCTGAGCATGGACGTTAGCAACTACCCCATCCTGGGTTCAGCGGACGCGCCCCACGTCCTGGTGGAATTCCTCGACTACCACTGCCACTTCTGCACCGCCCTGCATCCCAAGCTCATGCAGGCCATGCAACGTTACGGCGATCAGCTTGCTGTAGTGGTGATCCCCATTACCCTGGATACCAATTGCTTCCCGCCTGAGGGCCAGGCCATCCGACTACCCCAAGTCTGTGATTACGCTCGCCTGGCCTATGCGGTGTGGGAAGCGGAGCCAACGAAGTTCGCCGAATTCCACAACTTCATGAAGACCACCCGCAGGCTAAATGCAGCCATGGCCAGAATGAAAGCCGAGGAACTGGTGGGCAAAGCGGCCCTGGAACAGGCCCTGACCAAGGTAAGAGAAGAACAACGCCTGCAGCAAAGCCTGGCCTTGCATGGGCAACTGGTAGGCAAACTCATGGAGAAGAGCGGAGGGAACAAGCGAATGATCCCCAAGCTCATCATCAACGACGCCACCATCCTGATGGGTCCGCCGCCCAATGCAGAAACCTTGTTCCAGCATCTGGAGACGCAGCTACAGATCAAAGCCGTGGAACAGCAGGACAAGTAGCAAATAGTGGGCTAAGGCCTACCAGGGAATCTTGGTGCCGGTGAAGTCCTTGAAGCAGCCGCTCTCTTCCAGGGTCAAGCCATCCATCACGTGACACATGTCCCGCACCGAATCGGCAATGGGCATGGAAGCTTCTGGACCACCCATGTCCGTACGCACCCAGCCAGGATGCAAGACCATGGTGGCCACCCCATGCTTACGCAGGCTGAAGGCCAGGTTCTTGCACACCATATTCAAAGCCGTCTTGCTGATGCGATAGGACCAGGAACCCCCACTGCTGTTATCAGCAATGGAACCCATGCGCGAAGTGATGTTCACCACCCGCGAGTTCTCACCCTCCGTCAGCAGCGGCAGCAACTGTTCGGTCATCTGCAGGGGAGCAAGAGTGTTTACCTGAAACAGCTGACTGATCTCGCGATAATCCAAGTGACCAAATCGATTGCCCGAATCTCCCATGTCCCCGGCATTGTTGACCAACAAGTCCAAGCTCGGCCAGCGCTTGGCGATGGCGTTGCAAGCCTGGGTGATGGACTTCGGCTTGACCATCTCACAGGGAATCACATGCAGGCGATCCTTGTTCTTGGCCTGCAATTCCTTCAAGGCAGATGCGGCCTTCGGCTTGCGCACCAAGGCGCATACCTGCGCACCTTGACCCAAGAACCGGCGCACAAACTCCAAACCCAGACCGCGGTTGGCGCCGCTGACCACCACCCGCATGCCCTCGGGCTGCTCCTGCGAATCCTTGCTCATGTCCAGCTTTCTAGCACTGGAGCGCTGGGAAGGAAGGAGGAAAGCCAGATCCTCGCCTCTCTACCACCTCTCTCTATGGCTTCCGCGAGCTGCCAGGGGTAAGACCTCCCGATGTTCTCCCTGAAAATCTTCGGCAATGTCCTCCGCGGCAGACTCAATACCCGGCAGCTGCGCTTTGCCGCCGTGCTCGGCACCCTATTGGGCTTCGTCCCCGGCTTTGCCCTGCCCGGCGACCTGGGTGGCGGCTTCATGCAGGCACCAGGCCTGATCCTGTTTCTGCTGTTCGGGGTCCTCATCCTCAACTGCAACATGGCGGTATTCAGCCTCACCTTGTTTATGGCCAAGGCATGTTCTTTGCCCCTGATGGGGCTGTCCTTCAGCCTTGGGCAGTTCCTCCTGGACGGGCCACTAGGTGGTTTGCTGCAAGGGATGATCAACGCCCCGGTGCTGGCCTGGTTTGGCCTGGAGTACTACGCCACCACCGGCGGCCTGCTGCTTGGCCTGATCCTCGGTCTTTTGTGGGCAAGCTTCCTCTGCCGCAGCCTGGTTGCATTCCGCAATAAAATGGCACAGGCGGAAGAGAACTCCGCTGCCTTCCAGAAGTACCGGCAGAAGCGCTGGGTGAAGGTGATGACCTGGGCCTTCATTGGTGGCGACAAGGGCAAGAAGAGTTACCGGGAACTGTTCGAACAAAACAAGAAGGGCCTGCCCATCCGCGTGCCCGGCGTGCTCTTGGTGCTGGTGCTGATCATTGGCCTGTGGTTGTTACAAAGCACCCTATCCGGCCCCCTGCTGCGCACGGCTTTGCGCTCTGGCCTGGAGCAGGCCAATGGTGCCACCGTAGACCTGGACAAGGCCAGCTGGGACCTGGCAGATGGCAAGGTCACCATACAGGGCCTGGCCATGGCAGACCCCCAGGCTTTGTTCCAAGACCTGTTCCGTTCCTTGGATCTGGAACTGGACATGGGTACCACCGCCTTGCTGAGCCGCCGTCTTGTAGTGGACAAGTTGGTAGCCACAAAGGCCCGCAGTGGTGCCAAGCGAGAGAGCCCCGGCAAGTTGATCGCCGCGGCAGAACCACCACCGCCACCACCAGCAGAAGAGGGCGAAGAGAGCAAGACCCTGGAGGAATACCTGGCCGAGGCCAAGGTCTGGAAGGAACGCCTGCAACAAATCAGCCGTTGGCTGGAGACCATTGCTGGTTCCGGTGACGGTGAAGAAGAAGACCTGGCCGAAAGCATCCAACACCAGGTGGAGAAACACGGCTATGCCATGGTGGCCGCCAAGCATCTCATCGACGGCACCCCATCCTTCTTGATCAAGGAACTGGTGATGGAGGGCGTGGTCCTGGAACAACAGGACGGCAACACGGTGGACATCCGCGCCGAAAACCTCTCCACCCATCCGCACCTGGTGAAAGAGCCCATCAAGTTTTCCATCCAGGACAAGCAGGGCAACTTTGGCTTGACCCTGACGGTGGCCGCTGGAGGGGAAGGCAAGGTACAAACCCAGTTCTTCATCAAGGGCCTGCCGGCGGATGACATTAGCGGCCAGTTGAAGACCAAGGCCATGCAGGGTGGCAACATGGACCTGAGCCTGGATGGCGTGGTGGACTGCCAGCACCCGCAAGGTGTGTGGTTGGACAACAAGCTGCAGGTGCAATTGCACGACACGACGCTGACGGTCATGGGCAAGTCAGAGAAGATCTCCAATCTGAGCCTGCCCCTGGGACTGCGCGGCCCCCTGGCTTCACCCCGGGTTTCGTTGGACACCAAGGCCCTGCCTGCGGCGCTGCTGGAAGGGCAGAAGGACAAGCTGATAGATGAGGTCGAGAAGAAGGTGGATGAGGAGCTGAAGAAGCACCTGCCCGGCGGATTGTTCGGCGATAAATGAACAGACTGCCCTGCTATCTACTGTTGTTTGCCATTGCGGCCTGCGCTGGCGCCGGCGGGCAAGTCTCTGATGCCCTTGCACAGGTCAAAGGCATGCTTAGCAAAGAAGAGAAGCAAAGGCTGGTGGGCGAACTGATCGACGCAGCGGAAGGAAACCAGCCCTATGCTCGCTCCTTGTTGGCCGCCCATCCCGAAATCCTGGATGCGCCCCTGTGGCTGATGGAGGAAACCGCCCTGCACTTCATGGCCGTGGAGGACTTCACCAAGGGCGTGAAGTTCCTACTGGAAAACGGCGCTGACCCCAACGTTCCCAGTGGATTTGGCCACACGGCACTCATTGATGTAGCTGGCAATGGAAATCTGGAGATCGTCAACATCCTCCTAAAATACGGCGCCAACCCTAACGCCACTTCAACAGTGCAGTGCAATGCCCTGCACTGGAGTCTTAATCATAGCGAAAGCCCCGCAATCATCGACGCGCTGATTGCCGCGGGGGCGGACACCAGTTACGTCACGGACACAGGTGAGAACATCTTTTCCGCATTGCCAGACAAGGAAGTCCTAGCCACCGCATACCTGGAGGTATTCCGCAAGCATGGACTGATCAAGCGCATCAACGAGGAAGTCTTCAATGGATCTACTCCATTGGTCGAAGCTACGCAATTCGACTACCATGGCCTGATGCGAGCCCTACTCAAGGCCGGCGCTGATCCCAACCTGGAAACCAAGAATGGCCTCTACACCCCACTGACACACGCTGCGCAGTTTGCTTCTTGTAGTGACGTCGGAACCGAAGCCGTCCGCATCCTCTTGCAGGCTGGCGCCGATCCCAACAAGGGATGCAGTGATGGGCTAGATTTACCTCTGCACCTTGCTGTGGAAGATGGGAGTGTGGAAGTCGTACGTCTCCTCTTGCAGGCAGGGGCCAAGCCAGGACAGCTAACTGAGTATGACGAAACCGCCTACGACAACCTTCCCGATGACCCAGCCAAGGCCAAGGAGATCCTTGCTCTGCTGAAGAAGTTCGACCAGCCCTAGGAGTCTGCCCCACGGGATGAGGAGGAATCCGGCCTCCGATCGCCCTCGAAATCGGGAAAAAGGTTAAGCCCCTGGCCCATCCCTGTACGTATTGAAGGCATGGCGCGCTTCAAAAAGGGTCAAGATCTCAACCAGCAGTACCTCCTACCCCCGTCAATCCGTGACTGGCTGCCTCAAGACCATCTTGCGTGGTACATCCACGACGCCGTCGAGTCGTTGGACACAGATGGACTCCTCGACCGCTACCGCATCTGCGGGAGTGGTGAATTGCCTTACGATCCACGGATGATGTTGAGGGTCTTGATCTACTCGTATTGCACAGGGGTCTTCTCCTCCCGCAAGATCTCCAAGCACCTCGAAGAAAGCGTGCCTTTCCGGGTGTTGGCAGCTAATCAAATGCCGGACCACCGCACAATCTGTCGTTTTCGGGCGGAGCATGTCGATTTGTTCGAGAGCTTCTTTGTCCAGATCGTACAGCTCGCTTCTGAGGCTGGCTTGGTCAAGCTCGGCACCGTGGCAGTGGATGGCAGCAAAGTGAAGGCGAACGCCAGCAAGCGAAAGGCAATGAGCTACTCGCGAATGAAGTCCGAAGAGAAACGACTGCGCGGCGAGATCCGCAGAATCACCGAGATAGCCAAGGGAATCGACAAGGAAGAGGACGATCTTTTCGGTCCTGACTTTCGTGGTGACGAGTTGCCTGAAGAGCTATCAAACCGGGAGGGCCGCCTGAAGGCAATCCAGGAGGCAAAGAAGCGCTTGGAGAGACGTAAGGCCGAAGAGGACAAGCAAAAGGACGAGAAGAAGGCTCGCAAGGCCAAGGAAGAGGGGCGCGAGCTGCAGATGGCTCGCTTTCGGATACATCCCAAGGGCAAGCCACGGCCAAAGGATCAGGAAAACTTTACGGATCCAGATAGCCGGATCATGAAGGACTCCAATGGATTCGAGCAGTGCTACAACGCTCAGATTGCTGTCGACAAAACGGAACAACTGATCATCGCCAATGGAGTCACAAACAACGCTGCGGATAATGATCAACTTCTTCCAATGGCTGAGCAAGCGATGGAGAACTCAGGTAAGCCGATAGAGCGCCTGCTTGCGGACGCGGGCTATCGCAGCGAAGAAAACTTCGAGCACCTAGAAAACGCCAAGATTGACGGTTTGGTTTCAGTGGGCAAGGAAGGAAAGGAGCGGCCGGAGACCAAACCAGATCTCCAAGCCACTGCGCGAATGAAACGGAAACTTGGAACCAAGTACGGACGAGGCTGGTACCGACAACGCAAGCACATCGTTGAGCCGGTCTTTGGCTGGATCAAAAACGTAAGCGGCTTTCGGTCCTTCAGTATGCGAGGCATGGCAAAGGTGAGCGGTGAGTGGGATCTGATCTGTCTTGCAACCAACTTGAGAAGGCTGCACGGGAAGCTGGCGCTATGAAAGCCAAGGAAATTGGGCCATTACAGGCCAAGAAGCACTGATCTGACCCTGAAAATCGTCAACGTGGCCCCAGACCCAAAATCCATGTAGAATCCGTCAATCTGGATTTTCACAGCCCCACTAATCACTTATCCAGCTGCCACCGGGGTAGCGCTAAGTTGACTTTCCGTGGGGCAGACTCCTAGGAGTCTGTCCCACGGGACAGCTGTGAATCCGGCCTCCAATAGCCTCTAAAATCGGAATAATATTAAGCCCTGGGCTCATCCCTGTACGTATTGAAGGCATGGCGCGTTTCAAAAAGGGTCAAGATCTCAACCAGCAGTTCCTCCTGCCTCCGTCAATCCGCGATTGGCTGCCCCAAGATCATCTTGCGTGGTACATTCACGACACCATTGAGTCGCTTGACACAGATGATCTCCTTGATCGCTATCGCGTCTGCGGCAAAGGCGAGTTGCCGTACGACCCACGGATGATGCTGCGAGTGCTGATCTACGCATACTGCACCGGAATCTTCTCTTCTCGCAAGATTGCCAAGCACCTAGAGGAGAGTGTGCCTTTCCGGGTGTTGGCAGCCAATCAGATGCCGGACCACCGCACGATTTGTCGGTTTCGGGCAGAGCATGTCGATCTGTTTGAGAGCTTCTTTGTCCAGATAGTGCAACTTGCTTGTGAGGCAGGCTTGGCCAAACTTGGCACCGTGGCAGTGGATGGCAGCAAGGTGAAGGCGAACGCCAGCAAACGCAAGGCTATGAGCTACTCGCGGATGAAATCCGAGGAGAAGCGGCTCCGTGCCGAAGTCCGCAGGATCACCGAGATGGCCAAGGGGATCGACAAGGACGAGGACGAGATGTTTGGTCCCGACTTTCGTGGTGACGAATTGCCCGAGGAGCTTGCGAACCGGGAGAGCCGCCTGAAGGTGATCCAGGAGGCAAAGAAGCGCTTGGAAGAACGCAAGGCCGAAGAAGACAAGCGAAAGGACGAGAAGAAGGCCCGCAAGGCCAAGGAAGAGGGTCGTGATCTCCAGGTGGCTCGCTACCGGAAACATCCCAAAGGCAAGCCACGGCCACAGGATCAAGAGAACTTCACAGACCCTGACAGTCGGATTATGAAAGACTCGAAGGGGTTTGAGCAATGCTACAACGCCCAGATTGCTGTCGACAATACGGAGCAGTTGATCATCGCGAATGGAATCACTGACAACGGTGCGGATACGGATCAACTTCTTCCGATGGCCGAGCAAGCGATGGAGAACACCGGCAAGCCGATCGAACGCCTGCTTGCGGACGCAGGCTACCGCAGCGAGGAAAACTTCGAGCACCTCGAAAACGCCAAGATTGACGGTTTGGTTTCGGTGGGCAAGGAAGGAAAGGCACGACCGGAGACCAGCTCAGAGCTCCAAGCTACTGCGCGAATGAAGCGAAAACTCGGGACCAAGTGCGGACGGGGCTGGTACCGAAAACGCAAGCACATCGTTGAGCCGGTCTTTGGTTGGATCAAAAACGTGAGCGGTTTTCGGTCCTTCAGCATGCGAGGTATGGCGAAGGTAAGCGGTGAGTGGGATCTAATCTGTCTTGCAACCAACCTGAGAAGGCTGCATGGAAAGCTGGCGATGTGAAAACCGAGGGAATCGGGCTATTACAGGCCAAGAAGCACCTCACAATCGTCATCATGGTCCCAGGCCCAAGATTGATGTAGGATCGGACGATCTGGGTTTTCCCAGCCCCACTAATGACTTATCCAGCTGCCACCTGGGAGACGCTAAGTTGACTTCCCGTGGGGCAGACTCCTAGGTGCGCATGCCGCTGTACACCACCACACCCAGCGAGCCAAAGATGATGGTCGGGGTCCAGGCCGCCACCACCGCATGCAGATAACCCTGGTGCCCCAGGTTCTGGCAGGTCAGGTCCAACAGCAGGTAGCCGGCACAAATGACAATGGCCAGGGCCACCCGTTCAATGCGCCGCCCCCGCTCGAAGTGCACTGCCAGTGGCAAAGCCAGCAACATCAACACCAGATTCGCCAGCGGGAATGTCACATGCGAATGCAGCGCCAACGTGTAACTGGACTTCCCTGGCCGCATCCGGCGCAGCTCCTGCAACTCAGTGTAGGAAAGGCCAGAGGCCTCTTTGTCCAACTTGCGTGACTGCCGGATGATGGTTGGCGTCACCTCTGACAAGCCCAGGTACTGCTCCGGGTCAGAGCGCCCTGCCTTGCCCTTGCGCAGACCGCCCAACAACTCCCAATCCTTCTTCTCCGGATTCCAGGTGGCCGACTTGGCCTGCACCAATAGCTCATCCCCTGCCGTGCTCCCCGGGTCATAGAGAACCACATTCTCCATCAGTTCCTTGGAATGCACATAGCGCTCGCAAAAAAGCATCTGCCTCGGGTTGTCTCGGGACCAGAGCATCACCCGCTTCTGCATCACCTCTGCTGGATCCCCCTTCAGCATCAACTGCAGACTCTCCCGTTGCTCGGAGACATAGGGAATCATCGTCTGCCACATCAAGGCCATGGCCAGGGCGGAGAAGAGTCCCAAGGCCATCACCGGCAGCAGGGTGCGGAACATGCTGCGCCCGGTGAAGATCATCGGCGTCACTTCGTTGCTGGCCATGAAGCGGGTCACCGCAAACATGGATGCAATCACCGTAACGAAGGGGGCAATGGTGACAAACAACGAGGGCAGGGACAGCAAATGGAACTTACCCAACATGCCCAGCAGGGCAAAGGTGCCAATGTCGTTCTCCTCGGCCGCCGACGTGTACTTATCCATCTCCAGCAGCACATCAAATAGTACCGACATGAAGCCGAAGAAGAGCAGCGCCAGCACATAGGCACTCAAGGCGGCGGAACCGACATAGCGATCCAGTTTTCCTAACATGTTGGCATGGTCAGTAGCGCAGGAAACGCCAGGTGAAGGGTGCTCCCAACAGCACAATGACCGCCGCCGGCAACCATGCCAGCCCTGGCCAATCCCAGTAAAGCAGCAGACGCGCACTCAGTACATCGCAGGTGTAGAAAATGCACAGGGGCACCATGCAGTAACTCAGGGCCAGCACCCGACCCCGTTCGCGGGAGAGGATGCCAATGGAAAAGCCCAGGGACGCCATCAAAAAGGGCATCAGGGCAAAGCAAGCGCGACGGTGCACGGTGAAGCGATCAAACACCGGATTGCGGCGCACGCCCCGGTAGACCTCCGACAGCAGGCTATCACTTTGCAGGTCCCGCTCATTGGCATGGCGCCGACCGAATTCCTTGTTGCCCAGGGGCAGGGTCAACAGGGTGGAGCCCACCCGGAATCCCTCCACCGGCGCAAAGACCGTTTCCAAGTGCAGACCAATGCTGTCCTCCTCTTGGTCCTGCACCACCCAGGCCCGCTCCGCCGTCACCAGAGTAACTCCCTGGCCAACCGTGCCACCAAACCTGGCAGCGTACTTGGGATCTTTCAAGAAGATCATCACCGTGTGGTAGACCTTGTTCTTGTCCTGGCGCTTCCAGGTCATGGCACCGGTACTGCCCAGGGAGATCCGGTCCATCTCGGTCATGTGACTGCTCAGCGCCCGCTTCACCACATTGGCCGCCACCCGATACTTGTGGTAGTGGGCCCAGGGAATCTGGTAGTGCAAGGCCCAGGTGCCAAAGAGGGAGAAGACCATGCCCACCAAGAGGGCTGCCACCAGCGGCACCCGCGGGCTGATGCCGGCACTGCGGATGGCGGTGATCTCCCGTTCCTGGGAAGCCCTTGAGAAGGCCATGACACAGCCAAACAACAGGGAGATGGTCAACAGATGCGGGATGGCATCGGCGGCCAATAAGATCGTGGTCAGCAAGGCATCCAACAGGTTGCCGCCCTGCACCATGCTGATGCCCTTGTAGAGCAGGGCAATCAGGGCAATGCCAAAGAGGACCAGGAAGGTCAACACAGTGTTGACACTGATCTCGCGCAGATAGTAGCTGTGGATCTTCCACATAGGCGCACCAAGGTAGCCCTGGAAACATTCCTGTGAACCCTTTTACAAGCGGGGCGAGGAATCTTGCTGGCTCGTGTCATAATCCAGGCAAGCCATGAGCCCGGCAGAACCCAAAACATCCAGCCAAACCACCATGCGCAGCGCCAAGCTGGAATGCGTCATGGACAGCCAGTGGGCGGCGGTGTTGCAACCTTTGCTGGAGAAGCACAGCCCGGAGGAGTGGGCCCAGAAGTTGCCGGGCTGGCAAGAGCTGAAGCGCTCCACCGTGCGCCAGGTGTTGCGGGGTGAGATCCCAAACATCCTGGAAGGCCACTCGGAAGGCCAGCAGACCCTGCCGGTCTACTTGAAACTGTTCCGCGCCGTACGCCTCTCCGACCGAGCCCGAGACTTGCTCAGCGGTTCCCGCTCCATGCGCGAGTTTCGCAACCTGCAAGAAGCCCAGGCTCGCGGCCTGCCCTGTGTGCAAGCCTTGGCCGCCGGCAGTGTCCGTGGCAGCCTGGGCAGCCGCAGTTTCCTGCTGACCCTTGGCCAGGCGGGCCAGGCCTTGGCAAGGGGACCCCTGGAACCCGAACTGGCTTCTAAGGTGGGCGGTCTGTTGCGTCAGGCCCACGACCTGGGTCTGCACGCGCAAGACCTGCATCCCGGCAACTTGCTGCTGGGAGACGACGGCAGGTGCTACTTGTTGGATCTCACTTCGGCGGCCTTGGCCGATGCCTTGGACCAGCAACAGCGAGCCCGGGCCCTGGCCTTCTTCTGCCAGGACTTGGATGGCATGGTGCAGGATCCAGCGGCAGCACCCCTGTTGCAGGCCTACGGCGCCAGCAATGAACTAAAACATAAGGCCCTGCAAGCGGGCCAGGTGCTGCGCCAACATGCCCTGGCCTCCTTCGGCCGCCGCGCCCTGCGCGCCTGTCGCCACACCAGGCTGGAGCGAGGCCACCGCCAACCCCGTTGGTTCTGGCATCAGCCGGCAGCGGAACTCTGGGATCAAGCCCGTCGCTGCCAACAGCAACTGCCAGATCTGCCGGCTGAAAAGCAAGGTCGCCGCGGCGCTGTCTTCCTGCATGAAGACCTGGCGGTGAAACAACGCAATGCTGCAGCAGCGCGGCGTTTGTTTGTGGCCAGCTACCTGCTGCAGTTCACCGGCGTTGCCAGCCCGCAACCGGTGGGCCTGCAAACTTTCAACGGCCAGGGCTGCGTCTTCTGGCGCCGCCTGCCCTGGCCCAACCTGGAAGCAGAACTTGCCACAGGTATGGCGGCCAAGGACATGCTGGCCTGTGCTGGCAACCTGGGCCAGGCGGTGGGACGCCTGCACGGCTTTGGCCTGCGCAACCGGGATCTGAAATTCGAAAACCTCTGCCGGGATCCACAGAGCAATAGAATCCTGATGCTGGACCTGGATGGCATCAAGCGCCGCAGCCTGCATGACATGCGCGGTCGCGCTGCTGACCTGGGCCGCTTGTTGGCCGCCTTCCAAAATGCCGGCGAACTGGTGGGCAACGGCACTCCCTCGGGCAACAAGCTCATGCTCACCTTCCTCCGCCGCTATATTGAAAGCTGCAAGAACCTATGCCTGCCAACGACCCTACCCCACCTATTGAAACTTACCGTGGCAAACGCGTCGACGTGGGCCTCCGCCCATCGGAACACCCCCGCTTCCTGACCCGCCAGCAACGACGCTTGCGCATCGTGAAGCGTTACTTGATGGGCAAGGGCGCCAAGGCAGTGATCTGGATCACGCTGCGGATTCCCCTGCCCCTCTATAGCTGGGCCATGCGGACTGTGATTCCCAGCATCGCTTCGTTCCTGCACAAGAAACAGGCGCAACGCAACCTGCAGTTGGGCATGGGCAATCAACTGAGTCCGGAACAACAGGCCAAGGTGATCAAAGGCGTGTTCCGCGGTCTGGGTTCCCTGACCCTGGAATGGCTGGGTTGCTTTCGCCATGGCTTCGAATTCGTCACCGAAAACCTGGACGATGCCGAAGCTCGTGCCCAGGCCATTCGCTTCACCGAGGAATGGAAGGGTGGTTGGATCGGTCTCACCGGTCACATAGGCAACTGGGAACTCATCGGCGCCTGGGGTCAACGCCACCTGCCCCGCGGCGTCGGCGGCATCGTCGCCAAGCGCCAACCCAACCCCTACCTGAATGAAGAAGTTGAGAAGCTGCGCCGCTCCCTGGGGGTGGAAACCATCTACCGCGAGGAACTGGGCAAGATCATGCGCTGCCTGAAGAACGGGCAGATGCTGGGCATGGCGCCGGATCAGGATTCGGAGAAGCTGCCCGGGGTGTTCGTGGACTTCATGGGCCGCCGCGCCTACACGCCGGTGGGCCCGGCACGCATTGCCATCGCCGCCAACGTGCCCATCGTCATCGGCCTGTTCTTGCGGCAGGGCGACGGTTACCGGGTCTATTTGAGTGGACCCACCTATCCGGACCTGACAAGGCCGAAGGCGGAAGAAATCCTGCGCCTCACCCAGGCCTGGAGCAACAGCCTGGAAAAGATCATCCGCCAACATCCGGAACAGTGGCCCTGGTTCCACAACCGCTGGAAAACCACGCCGGAAATGCTGCAGGCCAAGGGCCGGCAGGCGGTGAAGTTGGAAGGGTAGAGGGTAGGGTGCGGGCTACTGGCTACGAAGAGCGTCGTAGCGGGCCTGCAGGCGACGACGATGCTCGGCCTGGCTGGCAGACTGACCCTCTGCGGGAATCAGTGTTTCAGTGAAGGGACTTTCACTTACATCGTACAAGCCCGCCTTCATGGCCCGACTGTCCTGGAGAACAAGCTTGAACTGCGTATCCCGCAGGAACGCCTTCTCCTTCATCTGCGAGTAGACGAACTCACGATGCGGTCCAGCTGCACCCCTGAGTTGTCCAGCGAAGGATCGCCCGTCGATCTGGCGGTCGGTGGGTAAGTCGGCGCCGGCAAGGTCCACCACCGTGGCAAAGATGTCGGAGAAATCCGTGAGGCCTGAGTACTGGCTGCCCGCCTGCACCACGTCGGGCCAGAGCACATAAAAGGGCCTCTCCTAAAGGAGGTGTAGGTCATGCCGGGTGCTGATTTCGTCTGGGGACCTTGTATTCGCAAAGGAGAACGCGGATAGCTGCATCTGAAACTCGGTGGGTTCCCGGTACAGGTTGTAGGCCCTCTTTGAGGATGTGGCAGAGTGCCAAGCCGCCCTGGCGGTTTGGCATCTAAGGAAAGGGCCGTGAGCCGTAGGGGCAGTCAAGGCTGGCCGTAGGCCACGAGCGGAGCGAGCTTGGCCTTTATGGCACCGAGGCTTGCGGCACAGAGCTGGGGAAAGCTGTTTGCGTTGAGCCAAGCGTACATAGAAATTGCGCACTGACTGCGTCGAGCATGTTTGATCGCTCTCGACGCAATGGACTTAGTTTTACGCAAGGTCGCATCAGTGCGCGTCACCACCCTACTCAACAAGCTCCTCAATCTCCAGGGGCTCCGGGTCACCGGAGCCCAATTTCAAGACGGCGAGATGATTCTCAGTGTCCACCGACGATTCCAGCTTCTGACCTGCCCACACTGTGGCAAGCGCAAGCGTGGCCGAGAATCCAAACGAAAGCGGCGATGGCGACACTTGGGCATCTGGGGCCATGAGGTTTACTTGGAGGGTGAAATACGGCGTTTACGGTGCAAGAAATGCAATGTGGTTGTGACCGAGGCGGTCCCCTGGGCCAGGCATGGCAGTGACTTTACCAAGCCCTTTGAGGATGTGGTCGCCCTGCTGGCGCAGCAAACAAACGTAACAGCCGTCGCCAGGCTGACTGGGATTTCGTGGGTGACCGTAGGAGCAATCGCTGAGCGTGTCGTCAGCGAGAACCTTGACCCAAACCGCTTTGATGGTCTGCGCCGCATTGCTGTGGACGAAATCAGCTTCCGCAAGCGACACCGCTACCTGACGGTGGTCACCGACCACGACAAGAGAAGGGTAATCTGGGTCGCCGAAGGCAAGAGTGCTGATGTGTTCAAGAGATTTTTCACCGAAATCGGTGCTGATGCTTGCGAGCACATCGAAATTGCCACCATGGACATGTCGGCTGCCTACCGAAAGGCGGCAGCGGAAAATCTTCCAAATGCACAGATCGTCTTTGATCACTTCCACATTGCCAAGTTGGCCAACGAAGCTCTCAACGAGGTCCGGCGTGAACTCATGCGCAATGCCGACAATCCCGATGCCAAGAAGGCAATCAAGGGAACGATGTGGGCACTCCTTCACCGCCAAGATAACACCACCGAAAAGCACATGGGCATCATCGGTCATCTTCGCCCGGAGCAACCACTTGGGCGCGCCTACTTGCTCAAGGAGACTCTGCTCGACATCCTGCGAGGCAGCATCAAAGAGTCAGAGCTTGCTCTTGATGGTTGGATGGCCTGGGCTTCACGCTCCCGACTCAAGCCATTCGTCAAACTCGGCAAAACGATCCGCAAACACCTTGGCGGGATCCTGGCTCTCTTCAAAGAACGATTCACCAATGGCCTGGCGGAAGGCATGAACAACAAAATTCGCCTCCTCAGCCATCGCGCCTATGGCTTCCACAGCGCAGCCCCTTTGATTGCTACCATCTTCCTCTGCTGTGGTGGGGTCAGGCTTCCTGACCTACAACTGCTTTAGGAGAACCATAAAAGGGCACGCGAGAACTGCTGTCCTTGTAGGTGAGCTTGCCACCCTGCACATCCTTGCCCTGATACCTGGAAGTGAATTGTCGAGCCGTGCCGTTGTCGCCAGCGACGATGATGATCGTGTCCTTGGTGATGCCCAAGGCGTCGATGCGCTGCAGCAGTCGACCGATGAGCCCGTCGGCATACTCCAACATGCTGAGGTAGTGAAGCTCCTGGCGGGCGGCACGCTCGGCCCTTCCCGCATCGGCTCCCAATACCGTCCCTGAGTCGCCCAGCGGCGTGGGAACAAAAGGCGAGTGCACCAGACCCAGGGAATACTGCAGGAAGAACGGCTCCTTGCCGCCTGCCGCCTTGCTGACAAAGTCACAGGCCCAGCGATTTGTTTTATAGGGCAGGTACTCGGCTTCAGGCTTTGCCGGGCCATAGTCAATGGTGTGACCAACAAAGGGGTAACACTGGGCAAAGCCCTGGCTTTGCACATGCGCCTCGACCTCTTGTAGCTGGGCAGGCGTGGCTCTTGCCGCGCCAATGCCATGGCGCAAGTTCCACTTGCCTGCCATACCGGTCAAGTAGCCTTTTTCCTGCAGGATCTCGGCGAAGGTAATTTCCGTATCGGCCAAGGGACCGTTGGGCAGCAGCGGATAGGTCACCCCGGTACGAAATGGATAACGCCCGGTCAAGAACTGGGCGCGGGTCGGCGCACAGGAGGGTGTGGCATAGGCATTGCGAAAAGTCATGCCTGCAGCGGCGATGGCGTCCAGGTTTGGTTGCTTGTACGGCACCAGCTCGCCGCTCTTTCGCACCAGCCCCTGCGACCCATAGCTATTCGTCGCCTCGATCCCCAGATCATCAATGAGGATGAAAACGATGTTGGGGCGGCTTGCCGCCGTCTTGCCGCTGGACATCGCAACGGTGCAGCTGACAAAGCCGACAAAAACGAAACCGAGACAGAGTTGTAGGTAGAGGTTTCTCATAATTCTTGAGGTTACGAACATCATTGGAACAAGCCTTCCACACTCAGGTAGCGTTGGCCGGTATCAGCGAACACCGCGACGATGACCTTGTTTCGATGTTCCGGCTGCGCCGCCAAAGCCAAGGCCGCATGGGCCGCGGCGCCAGAGGAGATGCCCACCAACAAGCCTTCGCGCCGGGCTACCTGACGAGTCATGTGGAAGGCCTCTGCTTCGCTCACCAAAAAGAAGTCATCGATCAGCGCCCGATCCAAAGTGTCCGGCACAAAGCCCGGAGCTGTTCCCATCATGCGATGCGGCTGCCATTTCCCCTGCGAGATAAAGGGCGCTTCCTTGGGCTCCACCGCCACCAACTGCACCTGGGGATTTTGTTCCTTCAAGTAACGCCCCGCTCCACACAGGGTCCCACCCGTACCCAAGGCCGCCACCAGAATGTCGATGTGACCTTGGGTGTCCTGCCAAATCTCCGGCCCAGTTGTAAGGTAGTGGGCCTTGGGGTTGGCCGGGTTGACATGCTGGCCGATGTAGAAGTACTCCGGGTTGGCACCAAGGATCTCCTGCAGCTTCTGCTTGGCTCCTTTGGTACCCAGTGCAGCCGGCGTCAGGATCAGCTCCGCCCCCAGTGCTTGCAGCACTTGCCGCCGTTCCAGACTTTGCATCTCCGACATCACCAGGATGGCCCGGTAGCCGCGGACCGCAGCAATGGAAGCCACCGCCATCCCCGTGTTGCCACTGGTGGCTTCGATGAGGGTATGGCCTGGTTGGATTGCACCTTGGGCCTCAGCCTCATTGATGATCTGCAGGACCGGTCGATCCTTGAGACTCAGCGGGTTCAGGAATTCACACTTGGCCAGAACCCTGCCCGACTCCGCCAGCCTTTGCAGCCGCAGGAGAGGAGTCTTACCGATGAGTTGGGTCGCGTTCTGGTAGATCATGGCCGAGCCGCCTGCCAACCGCTACGCAACTGCTTGGCCAACCGCTGCAGCAGTTCCTTGTCGACTTCATCGACGATGTTCCGGTTCTCTTCCGGGTCTTCATGGTGGTCGTAGAGTTCTTTGGCCACCAGTTTTCCTGCAGTCTTCGTCTCCTTATCCCAGGGGTGCCATTCCACGTAGTTGTATTGCTCCGTGACCATGCTGTAGCCCATGTATGTCTTGCCATCAGGACCACGCCAAATGCCTTCCCGCAGGAACTGGCTGAAGACAGCGCTCTTCCAGGGCTGGGCAACATCCTGGGTCAAGGGCTGCATGCTGCAACCTTCCAGACCGTCAGGTAGCTGCAAGCCCACTAGTGGTGTGATGCGCTCTGTTGGGGCATTTTCAGTGCAGCGCGTGCGCGACCGACTTTTTCGAGGATCTCGTCGGCGGCCTTGGTCCAAACAATCGGCTTCGGATCGTCGTTGTGGTTATCGATGTAGTCCATGATTGCTTTCTTGAGTTGAGGGACGCTGCGAAACGCGTCGCGCTTCAGGCGTTTTTGATCAAGATTGCGGAAAAACCCCTCCACGATATTGAGCCACGAGCTGCTTGTCGGGATGAAGTGCATGTGGAATCGCGGATGGCGCTTCAGCCACCGCTTAACCTTCTCATGCTTGTGTGTGGCGTAGTTGTCGGCGATGACGTGCAGATCGAGTTCAGCTGGAGTTTGCTCGTCGATCATTCTCAGGAACTTGATCCACTCCTGATGTCGATGTCGCTTCATGCAGGTTGCGATCACTTCGCCGTGACCCAACTCGATCGCGGCGAACAAGGTGGTTGTTCCGTTCCTCTTGTAGTCATGAGTCATCGTGCCGCATCGACCCTTGACCAGTGGAAGGCTCTTCTGGGTCCGATCGAGAGCCTGAATTGACGTCTTTTCGTCCGCGCTAAAGACGAGTGCATTCTCGGGTGGATTCAGGTAGAGACCTACCACATCGCGCAGCTTCTCTTCGAACCGAGAATCGTTGCTGACCTTGAACGTCTTCACCAAGTGAGGTTTCAGACCGTTGGCCTTCCATGTGCGGTGGACCATCGACTGCGTGATTCCCATCTCCTCTGCAAGGAGTCGCGTGCTCCAGTGTGTCGCGTTCGCGGGGATCTCTTGCGTAGTCATGCGGATGATCTCACTCTCAACTTCCTCGTTCGCACGGGGACGACCTCCCCGAGGAAGGTCCTTCTCTATACCAGTGAGGCGATGCTCGCTGAAGCGGTTTCGCCAACGCCCCACAGTGTGTCGCTTGACCCTCATCTCCTCAGCTATATCCGCATTCGAGTAGCCATCAGCGGCAAGAAGGATCATTCGGGCTCGCTGAGCTTGCCTCACCGAAATTCTCCGACTGCGTGACCAATTCGTCAGGGTGCTTCGCTCGCTCTTGGTAAGTTGAATCTCTACTGCAACGCGCATCGTCTTGCCTCCAACGATACCTACGCACCGCAAGCGTAGGGAGGCTTAATATAAAGGCCTACTAATTCTGCGTCATACCACTAGTTCACACAAGGTTGGATAGACATCCACGAACTCCACCAGGCGATGACACTGATTGCCGTTCTCCTTGGCACCAGGGGCAGAGACAATCAGCGGCACTCGGGTGTCGATATCGTAGTTGGTCATCTTGCACCAACTGCTGTGCTCGCCCAGCTTCCAACCGTGATCCCCCCAGAGCACGATGATGGTATTCTCTGCCAGGCCCAAGCTATCCAAGGCATCCAGAAGCCGGCCCACCTGGGCATCGATGTAACTCACCGAGGCGTAGTAACCATGCCGCAGCAAGCGCTGCTCTGCTTCGGTCAAGGCGCCCTGATCCGGCCTGGGGCCGCCCTTGAAGTCGCTGTAGCCTCGTAGCTCCCGCATGCTGTTGCTGGCCATGGACGGTGCATCCTTGGGCAGGTAGCCGTTGTCCGCCAAGGGAATCTCATTGCGGTCGTACAAGTCCCAGTATTTCTTCGGCGCATTGAAGGGCAGGTGGGGTCGGTAGTAACCCACAGCAAAGAAGAAGGGCTCTGCTCGTTCCTTCAGCTCCGCCAGCTTGGCCACAGCCACGTCGGTTTGCGCCCCGTCAAAGTAGACATTGTCCGGCAGGTCCACACACTCGGTGGCCGTGTGCTTCAGGTACCACTGGCCAAAGCGATCGATGTAACGCTCCTGCCTCCCGGCAGCGGTGATGTCCGCCTGCAAGCTGGCCAACCATGCCACATTCTCCGGCTGGCGATACACCGCATCGGGATCAAAGGGATAGCCATCAATCTGCAGCTTGGGCTCGCTCCACGACAGGTCATCGGGCAGGTTGTTGTGGAAGATCTTGCCAATGGCGGTGCTGAAATAACCCTGCTGCTTGAAGTACTGGGCCAGGGTAACAACTTCAGGCCTGGTCTTGCGAAAGTCGGTGTACAAGTCCCACACCTTCAGGCTGTCCGGCCGCAGGCCAGTCATCAGGCTGGCCCGGGATGGGTTGCACACCGCTTGTTGGCAGTAGGCCTTGGTGAAGGTCACCCCCCGCGTCGCCAGGCGATCGATGTTGGGGCTCTGGATGTGGGAAGCACCGTAGCAACCCAGCTCGGGCCTGAGGTCATCCACGGCGATGAACAACACATTGGGACGCTTTGCGCTTGGGGCCAATCCCTGCTCTTGCTGGGCATGGACAGGACAGGAGCAGACAAGGGCGAGGATGGCGAGAACCAGCGGCATGGGTGGTTTCATGGCCAACACCCTATAGAGGAATTGCTATCCGCCATAATACATATCAGCCCCCCTCCCCCAAAAAGCAAAGCTTGCCTGCCTGGTTAGAACAGGTTCGTCCAGGAAGCTGCCAATGGCGCAAACCCTCGCTACCGGGACTCTTCCGCAAAGTCAGAGTGCTTCAGGAACTCCCGGCCGGAACCAAACTTCTGCACCCAGAAGCTGCCCTGGTTGCCAATGGCAAATTCCCGATGGCCCTGGTGCAGGATGCTGCGATGGTGCGCGGAAGAATGCAGCCAACCCAGGAATGTGCCTCGGGCCTGCGGGTTGCGGCTGATGTTTTCGCCGCTGCCCCGCATGTATCCCTCCTTGCGCATGCGATCCACCGGCGACCGACGACCCGGACTGGGAGAGAAGTGACTGAAGTAACCCAGGCGAACCATCTCTTCCCCATGGCCCCGCGCCGCCGCCAAAATCTTCAGGTTCAGGGCCAAGGCCTGCCGACCCAACATGCGACGGTAGGCATTGGTCTCCCGCAGGATCAAGGCTTCGCCGGGCTTCAGCCTGGCTGCCAGGGCGGCATTGAAGCTGACAATCTTTTGCCGCAAAGCAAGCTGGTCATACTCGGACTGATCCAGGCAGAAGTTTTGCACGGTCAATTCCCCTTGGGCGGGCAGGATCCGAATCCAGGTCAAACGATGCCGGGCCAGATCCATGGACTTGGCCAGCTCCCTATCCGCGCCAGCATCCCTATCTGCGCCAGCAGCCGTGTCCAACAAACACTGCTGCAACCATTGCAGGGCAGCTAGTTTGTCCTGCAGGCTGGATGGCGGCGTGACTTTGGTAGCCCTGCTTTCCCAGATCTCCCGCACTTGCGCAACCCGTTGATCCACTTCCTTCTGCACCTCCGGGTAGCGGGCTGCTGTTTTGGCATCCACTTCCGGTTGGCGGTAGGGATAGAAGTACTTCACCTCATCATTGATGAGTTCCAGGGCATGAGCCCGCCGCAGATCCAACTCAGCGCGCTGCTGCACAACCTTGACCCAGGAACCCTTGAAGCTGTGCCCATCCAGCGCCTCCAGCATGCGCTGGCACTCACCCTGCAGGGCAAGCTTGAGCAAAGCTGCGGGTTGCTCCTGGCTCAGGTCCCCGTAGATCTTGGCCCGACTCTTTGCCGAGCGCCCGGCCAAGGCTGCCAGGCGACGCTGTAACTTGAGGATGAAGTCTTGGCTAAAGGATTGTGGTGCTGGTGTTGCAGGTTCTTCAGCTTTGGGAAGAACAACTGGAGCCAGGCGCTGTGGTTCCGGTTTGCTTGGTTCAGGATTACTAGCCACTGGTTTGGGCTGAAGCTCTTGTTCTAGCTCCTCTGCAGGTAGTTCAATTCTGACTTGCGGTTCAGGTTCCGGTTCAATTTCCACCTCTGCTGTTGGCTCAGTGGGTGCTGGTCCAGAGATTGGCGTTTTCACCACAACCTCCTTGTCCTGCAAGTCCTGACGGATCTCCCGCAGGCGTCCCAAGATCAGTCGAGCTGCCTGCTGCTGATGCTTGCTGCCCTTATGCTTTATGGCCTTGAACTCAGACAAGTGCTGTTGGTAACCCTTGCTCTTGTACTCCTGGGCAATCTGCTGCAGAAAACCCGCATGAGCTGTTTGGATGGCGGTCACTTCCGCCTGCGACTGTTCCACCAAAGCCAGGCGACGAGGATCCTGTTGCACCCAATCCCGGCGCAAGCGCCCAAGGATCTGTTCTACTTTTTTAAAGTCACCGCGACGTTGGGCTTCCTTCAGGGCATAGGCCTGGGTGCTTGGCAAGGCCACATGCCCCTCACCACATTGGTACAAGCCAAAGATCAGCAGCAGGCCCAGCAAAAGCACCGCCGCAATCATTCCCTTGGTTGTGAGCATGTCCTTAGCCAGTAATGTCCGAGGACAAGGCGCCTATCCCCAGTTCGCCGGAATCCTGCATGGCGGCCAGGCGCTGCATCTCGTTCTGCAACTGCCGCACATTGCCGGGCCAGGGAGCCTTGAGCAGTGCCTGGTTTGCCGCATCATCGAAGGTGAACTTACGCCCCACAGCGGCGGCGGCTCGGTCCAGGAAGAAGCTAGTGAGCAGAAGAATGTCATCCCCGCGCTCCCGCAACGGTGGCAGGGTCAAGGCCAACACATTCAGCCGGTAGTACAGGTCTTCGCGAAAGGTCTTTTTCGCCACCATCTCTTCCACACCCTGGTTGGTGGCGGCGATGACCCGCACATCCACCTTGCGTATCTTGGTGCCCCCCACCGGCCGCACCTCCCCTTCCTGCAGGGCGCGCAACAACTTGGCCTGCATGGACAGGGGCATGTCGCCAATCTCGTCCAGGAACAGGGTGCCCTTGTGCGCCGCCACGAAGTGACCGCTGTGGTCCCGCACCGCTCCGGTGAAGGAACCGCGCACATGGCCAAACAGGACCGATTCCAACAGGGTCTCGGGAATGGCGGCGCAGTTCTCACTGACAAAGGGCTGCCTGGCCCGTGGGCTAAGTTTGTGGATGGCCTTGGCCAGGACTTCCTTGCCGGTGCCACTCTCGCCACGGATCAACACCGGGGCAGAGGCAGCGGCGAACTTGCTGGCCTGCTTTTCCAGCTTGAGGATGGCAGCACATTTGCCAATCAGGCCATGCCAGGAATAGGGCACTTCGATCTCTGGCGTTGCTGTTGCGGTAGCCGCAGCCGCAGTGGAAGCCATGGCTTGCTCCAACATCTCCTGCATCTCCAAAAGCAAATCCGCATCGTGCAAGGAGAGTGCCTGATCCAGGATCTGCCGCCACTGCTGCAGGATGGCATGCCTATCCGTCAAAACATTCTCCCTCGGGCAGGACCTGGAAAGCCTCGTGATCCGGCAGCAGGGTGCGATCCACTGCGTCCTTGAAGCGCACCACCACCTGCGTACGCGAGCCCATGCCGTTGACGCGGAGCACTTCGCCGGGGCCGTAGATCTTGTGGATCACCTTGCTGCCCGGGTAGAGGGGCTGCATCTCAATGTCCGTATCCATGTCGTACTCCGACTCCTCCTCATGCACATCATAGGCATCCCAGGCACTGGCGCCACGGTCCACATACTCGTCGGGAATCTCCGCCAGGAAGCGGGAAGGACTCTGGGTGTTGGTCATGCCGGCAACCATGCGCGCCCGACTATAACTCAGCAACACGGTCTTGCGGGCACGAGTCAGGGCCACATACATGAGACGACGCTCCTCCTCCAGGTCGGAAGGCTCCAGCAAGGAACGCTGGTGCGGAAAGATTCCTTCTTCCAAGCCCATGACCACCACATGATGAAACTCCAGGCCCTTGGCGGAGTGCACGGTCATCAGGGAAATGCGGGGCCCTTCGCTCTGCTGGCGATCCTCGGAAGTCATCAGACCAATGCGATGCAGGTAGGCCGCCAACCCCTCACCATTCTCCGAATCATACTGGGCCGCGTCATTCAGCAATTCGCCCACGTTCTCCAGGCGCGCCTCATCCTCCGGCTCACCCAGACCACCGGCATACTGCAGGTAATTGCTCTCCTCCAACAACACCTGCAACACATCCGCCGCCCGGCTCTGGTCGGTCACCGCTTCCAGCACCGCCGCCAGTTGCTGCACGCCCTTCTTCGCCTTGCCGCTCAAGAGACCAGGCGCAGCCGGATCTCTGACCACTTCCGAAAGGGACATCTGCTGCTGCTCCGCATGCTTGCGCAACTTCTGCACACTCACCTTGCCGATGCCCCGGGGCGGCACGTTGATGATGCGCTCCAGACTCACGTCATCCAGGGGATTCACCAACACCCGCAGGTAGGCAATGAGATCCTTGATCTCCCGGCGCTCGAAGAATGACAGGCCCCCCACAACTTTGTACGGCAGGCCCATGTGCCGCAGGGACTGCTCCAACAAACGGCTGAGGAAGTGGGCGCGATAGAACACGGCGCACTGGTCCGGATCCATGCCATCATTCAGCAGGCCCATGAGGTGGCGAGCAATGTCCTTGGACTCGGTGATGGCATCGTTGCAGCGCAGCAGCTGCAACTGGGAACCGAATTCCGCCTCGGTGAGCAGCTCCTTCTCCATGCGCTGCTGGTTGTTCTCGATCACCGCCTGAGCTGCACCCAGGATGCAGGCGGTGGAGCGGTAGTTGGTCTGCAGGCGAATGATCTGGGTGTCCGGGTAGTCATTCTCGAAGTCCAGGATGTTGCGCAGCTCGGCCCCGCGAAAGCGATAGATGGACTGGTCCGGATCGCCAACGACGCAAATGTTGCTGGTCTCCTTACCCAAGAGACGCAGCAGTTTGTACTGGACGAGGTTGGTGTCCTGGAATTCATCCACCAGGATCCAGCGATAGCGCTGCTGGTAGATCTGGGCGATGGCCTCGTGTTCTTGCAACAGATCCACGAAGCGCAGCAGCAGGTCATCGAAGTCCATGGCACCGAGGGCCAACATGCGCTCTTCGTAGGGCCGATACAACTTGCCGACGATGGCATCCAGGCTGCTCATGCCAGAGATCATGTCGTCGGGGCGCATGCCCACATTCTTCAGGCGAGAAATGCGGCGGCCCACGTCGGCGGGGCGGGCTGTACCCTCATCCAGGTCCAGGCTCTTCATCAGGGACTTGATGCAGGCGTTGCGGTCGTAGGTGTCGTAGATGGAGAAGTCCCGGGGGTAGCCGAGAAGGTGACCGTCTTGGCGCAGGAATCGGGCGCAGGCGGAGTGGAAGGTGGAGACATGCACGCGAAAACCGCCCTGGGCCTCGACGCGGTAAGCCATTTCCTGGGCGGCCTTGTTGGTGAAGGTGAGGGCGAGGATCTGGCTGGGCTGCACGCCTTGCTGCAGGAGGTGGGCGATGCGTCGGGTGATGACGCGGGTTTTGCCGGAGCCGGCACCGGCCAGGACCATGAGGGGCCCTTCGCCGTAGGTTACGGCTTTGCATTGGTCTTCGTTCAGCTCGGCCAGCACATCAGTCATGGCCTGAGCATAGGCTGCGGGTCGGGATTACACCACCGAGAGAAAGTGGGTGTTTCGCTCACTTGGCTGCGCGCTGGTCTTGGGTAAAGCGCTTGATGCACTCTCGCGCCTCTTCAAGGTTTTCGTTAAGCACCTTGACGACCAACAACTGCGTGCCAGGGACATCAGTAAGCGGGTTGCAGGAGGGTAATTCTGATTCAAAGCTTCTACCCCACATCCCATGAAATACCAGAAACGTGGAGTACTTCAAACTCACCTCACCCGGTTCCCCTGCCTCCAGGAGATCGAACACCTCCTGTAACTTGTCCAAATAACCACGACTACCTTCAATCTTGACGACGTGCCTCCATTCATTTTTTCGAACAGGGTTCACAGCTTTAGCATCATGGTTCCCATACCTTACGCTCGATCCGGTCATCCTCCAGATGTAGAGACGAACCGAAACCCTCTTGGCAAAGCAATTGAGGCCAAATTCACGCACTTCCTTCTTTTCCCCAAGGACTCCGCAAGGAGTGGTTTTGAAATAGCCTGGGCAAAAGTACAGTTGGTGAATTTTCCTTGCTTGATCCACCATCCGCGAGAATTTCACAGACCCTTGCCGATCGTCTAGTTCCTCGAGGCACCTCTTGGCAATCCTATGGATGGGGAGATTGTTGGTGAAGCGAGACAATCTGCCCCACTCTTGTGCCATGTAGGATTTGTTCGTCGACGCGAGAACTTCCGCACAAGCCAAATATGAATTCAGAGGGGTGAGATGAGTGTCATCTAATGAATCCCATGACATGCCAGTTTTTCGCTCCATGAGAGCGGTCCATGAGTCATTCGGTGGCGGTGGTGGAGGCAAATAGCTGCGCTGGTCCTGCACATGAGCAAAAACACCAGCATCCAGCCCCCTAGAATCCAGATATCCCCTGAATCCATCTTGAACCGAGGGGACGTACCCATTTCCAAAACTGGCCATATAGTTCAGAACGGCGACTCCGGAGAACTCATCTGGATAGCGTGACGCCACCCAATCCACCTTTTTCCAGTTTTCGAAATCGTACAACTCAGCAATGAATGACTCCACCATGGCGAACTTGGAGAGCTTGGCATGCGGAATGCGTTCCAGATGCACCGACCCGGCAGGAATGGCCAGGTAGTGTTTGAACTCTTCGGAGTCCAACACCGCCTGGAACCAGGCCTGGTCAATGTCTGTCAACCTTGCCGCATTCCATCCGGTGGCCCACTTCTTGTCCTGCGCGGAAACGGAACACGCAATTCCCAGCAAGAGAACCGAGGTCAGGACAAGGGATTTGCTATTCATACCATCGGGCCCGCTGGTCCGAAAATCCGAACCAGCGAGCCCGACAGCTTGAGGCACTGAGTCATAAGGCACCACTGGCACACCATCCAGTTTGCCAGCCTTCGCCGGTACACCATTCCGCTGCAGCAGCACAGCCTCCACCCGTTGCAAGCCTGCTCGCAGGTCGGCCAGGAGATCCTCCTGATCTTCAATGCCCACCGACAGCCTGAGCAACTGGTCCGAGATGCCCGCAACCTTGCGCGCCGCCGGATCCATCGCAGCATGAGTCATCGTCGCCGGGTGTGCCACCAGGCTCTCCACCCCGCCCAAAGATTCCGCCAACGAGAAGCATGTAAGCCCATCCAGGAAGGCTTGCACCGCACCGGGAACATCAGGCAACTCAAAGCTAAGCATCGCACCAAAGCCCTCTTGCTGCTGCTTCGCCAATTCATGCCCCGGATGACTCTTCAAGCCAGGGTAGAACACCTTGGCCACCGCATCGTGCCCATCCAAAAACGCCACCACCGACTCCACATTTTCTACATGCAAACGCAGCCGTGCATGCAGCGTGCGAATGCCCCGCAAGGTCAGGAAGCTGTCGAAGGGAGCCCCCGTGATGCCCAAGCAGTTCGCCCACCAGGCCAACTTCTCATGCAAGTCATCCGTTGCCGCCACCACGGCGCCACCCACCACATCGCTATGGCCGTTCAGGTACTTCGTCGTCGAGTGCACCACGATGTCAGCGCCCAAGTCGATGGGCTTTTGCAGCACCGGTGACAAGAACGTGTTGTCCACCACCACCAGCGCGTCACAGTCTTCACCGTGCTTCACCACCGCCTTGATGTCCGTGATCCTTAGCAGCGGATTGCTGGGCGTCTCCACCCAGATCATCTTTGGCTTTTGCGCCACCGCTTCTTGCAGCGCCTTTTTGTCCGTCTGATCCACCAGCAGCAACTTGAACTGCTGCTTCGCCGCCAGAGTTGTCATCAAGCGATAGGTACCGCCATAGCAGTCGTGCGGTGCCACCAACAGATCGCCGGGTTGCAGCAACTGCAGCGCCAGCGTGATGGAGGCCATCCCCGAGGATGTCACCACCGCTCCCGCACCATTCTCCAGCTTCGCCAGGGTTTCCCCCAGCAGATCCCGCGTCGGGTTGCCCGAACGCGTGTAGTCGTACTGCCGCTTCTGGTCGAAGCCGGCGAAGGAGAAATTGGAGGAGAGATGCAGTGGCGGCACCACTGCGCCGAACTGAGTGTCGCTTTCCAGACCACTGCGCACCGCCTGGGTGGCAGCTGCTTGAGCTTTGTTGGGTATGTTGTTTGTCATGGCTATAGAGTTGTTGAGAGAGAGTCTTGAAGAATGGGGGTCAAGGCCTGCACTTCCTTGAGGAAGGCGTCGTGGCCAAACAATGAGGGTAGAACTTGCAGGTTGCCGTAGGGGCCCAGGGCCGCTACCAGTTCCTGCGCTTGTTGCAACGGCACCAATTGATCCGTGGGCACGGACACCACCGTGGTGGCCACCTTCACCTGCTTTGGATCTATCAGGTGCAGGTCAATGGCCTGGGACAGCAGCAGGAAGACTTCGGGATCAAACTTCTTGGCGAAGTCAACGCCGCGGGCCGTGAGGTAGTCCTCCACCTCGAAGCGGGCGATGCCGTCTTCGAAGCGAGGCTCCTGGCTGAAGCGCTGGCCGAACTCGTCGTAGCTGCGGTAGCTGGCCATGGCCAAGCCTCGCGCCAGACCCATGCCCTGAGCAATGTCGCCATGGGCTTGAGCCAAGCGCACGGTTTGCCGTTGGATGCTGCGCCAGGCGGTGGCCATAGGATGGCTTTGGTGGGCAGCGGAGATGCAGACCAGACGCTGCAGGCGTTCCGGGAACTCAGCCGCCAGGGCCAGGCCAACCATGCCGCCGTAGGAAGAACCGATGAAGGAGTGCACTGCCGGTTCCTGCAGATGATCCAAGAGGCAGACCAGGGCCCGCGCTTGATCCTTGGAAGAGATGGCGGGGATGGGCTCAGTGCTACGCCAGTTGCTGGGTCCGGTGGAAGCACCTTGACCGCCCAGGTAGTCCACCCCCAGCACGCGGTACTGGTCGGTGTCGATGGCCAGCCCTGGGCCAACGAAACTTTCCCACCAGCCACGCTGCGGGTCGAATTCATTGGAACTCACGTGCCGGCCGGCGGAGATGCCGCCATGCACCACCACCAGCGGTGCGTCTTGCGGTCCATTCAGTTCAAAAGCCAACTGCGCACCGCGGAGTTCACCGCCGTGCTGCAGCTTGAACTGCAAGGGTAGATGGTAGATTCCCGTTCCCTGGGAGATTGTGACGCTGGTGCTCATTGAATCTCCTGGGCTTAGCTGGCAACACAATGTGGGCGGCACTGCGGGTAGAGAGCCCACAGGTCATCCAACAAGGCCGATGCGGTACCATCTGGTCCCAGACCCTGGCCCACATGCACGCGGGTCACCCCGGACGCCAGGGTGTAGGTGTAGACCACCCGATCCGCCGGCACCGCCAAGGGTGAAGTCAGGGGCAGTTCCTCGTAGGAAACCTGCAGGGCACCATCACGACGACCACGAGCCACCAGTCTGGTGGTGAAGCCACGGGATTGGCGTTCGCGCAATACATCAGGATCCAAAGTGTTCAGGTGCTGGCGCGGGATGGATGCAATATCCACCGGGCCATGCCACAAAGCACCAGTGACTATGGCCAGCTTCACCGCGGCATCGGTGCCGTCCAGGTCCAAGCTGGGGTCCGTCTCCAAAACGCCTTGCGCCTGCGCCTTGGCGATGCCGCCTTCGATGCTATCGCCGGCTTCCACGGCTTGGATCACCGCGGTGGTAGAAGCGTTACCCACCAGCGCAAGCTCCAGACTTTTCGTGCGCAGCTCCGGCAGCTCAAAACGAAAGGTCAAGCCAGTGCCACCGAGCACCGCATTCAGCCCTACCTTGTTGACGCCTAGTTGCAGCAGGCGATCCACTGCCAGGCAGATGGAATCCTTGGCGCAGAGCACAAGATGACTGCCGGCTTGCAGAGCTGCCAGACTGCGCTTCACCGCAGCTTGACCGTTGCTCACATTGGTGGCGGTGGCATCCACCACCACGTCGGCCTGGGTCAGGCCTAATGCCAGTGCGGCGGGCACGTTTTCAGCGCCGGCGCGTTGGGCCAGCTTGCCGCCTTGGCCCTTGAATGCCGCCAGTGCCAGGGAGTCCAGGCCATGCCGATGATGCAGGGTGGCACTGGAGTCGGTGAGCCCGATGAGGCGGAAGGGCGTGTTGGGAAGAAGAGAGAGGAAGGCGCGACCAACCTGTCCAGCTCCCAGAACATGCAGGGAGGGAGTGAGCAGGGGAGGGGTGCTGGGCAGGGTCGGGGACGTGCCGGAAGTGCAGTAGGTTTCGGTAACTTGCATTGTGGTTCTCCGCAGATGAATCGAAATAGAATCTATCTGGGAACCACTCAGCTCCGGGGAGGCATGGTCGACAAGTCCGTCGTGCCTCTACCTGGGGCGCTTTGGACTCATCTTCCGGTAACCTCGTGGTTCCCGCGGGAATTAGCACCTGCCGACCGTCCGGTGGTTGCTCCAGCTTCATAGGGCCCGTCCCTCAGCTAGTCTGGATGAGTATGTAGGATTACTTACGGGGCATCTTCGGCACTGTCAACCGGGGGGCTAGAGGTTTTTTCTGTCTTACCGCGTAGCGAATTGGACCTTCAGCCGCCGCGGTTCGCCATCGGAACCGACATAAGTCCATTCCACACGCATGCTGCCCTTCAGGGGAGCCAGGGGATAGAAGACCGCCAGACCCGGTGCGGAGGCCCGCCGGTTGCTGCCTTGGTCCGCCAGATGCAGGATGCCCGGCACCGGCTTGTCACTGCCCTCACCCCGGAACAACTGGCATTGGATGGACTCTCGCTGCCTTGGCAGGCCGGAGCCAAAAAAGTGCAGGCTCAGTGGGTAGCCCAGGATCTTGCGCCTGCCTTCGCCGTTGGCGTCCAGCAATCGCTGCACCTCGGGCCCGAGTTCCTTCACCTGCACCTGCCGCGGCACACCCACGGCACGGTAGGTGGGATGCTGGGCCATCTGCATGCTCCCCGTGGTGGCTGAACCCCGAAGGGTATCCATGACCATGATGGGACCTTCCGCATACATGCCCAACACCAGCAGGTTGGAATTGAGGATGGCGTCCCGGTAACCGGGCAAGGCCATCCAAGCCTGCATGACCTTGGCCGGCTTCTGGCTCTGGGTGTTGACTACAGCCATCTGGGCAAAGAGATTGCCATGGCGAGTTCCATGCTCCAAGTCTTGGTCCTGCATGTGTTCCAGGGCCGGACCACGCTGCTTGGAATTGGCCTTGAGATAATGCACGTGGTTGCGACAGCGTTGGGAAAAACTAGCATTCCAGCTCACCACCGACACCTTCATCTCGGCACGCTTGTCGTTGAAGGCCCGCAACCATTTGGGGGCGTCCTTGCTGGAAGCCTCCAGCGGTGAAACCTTGTTGCGCAATGCTTTCAACACCGGCGTCTTGCCGGTCCAAAAATCCCGCCAGCCCTGCTCCAGATGATCCAGGGACAGACCCTTGGTCTTCTCCACAAACAGCTTGCGCACTCCTGCAGCATTCCTTTCCTTGCGGGTCTTATCCAAGTGCCGCAGCAATGCGGGATCCCGTCGCAACAGATAATCCGCAAAGGACCAGGACTTGATGCGCGCATCATCGGGGAACTGTGCCGCATTCAGCAGCGGCAACCTGGCTGCTGGAGTACCCGCCAGGTCATAGGCCGCCTCCACCGCCAGGTCAGACCAGGACTCCATGTCCGGCACCATCAGCGGTATCTTGCGATCCCCGACAACGGTGAACTCCTTCTCATTCACATTGATTATATAGATCAGGTTGCGGCCAAAGAATCGCCCCACCACCGCATGGCCAATGCCTTCGGTCAAGGCATCGGTGTGAAAGTTCGCAAAGTCCTGGGCGACTCCCCGCACGGCGCGATCGAAGACTGCCGCCAGGCGGCCGATGCCTATATGCATGCCATTAGACGAACCGGAGCCTAGTACATAGCCCCCGGGATCTTCCATCATCAGGTCGAACACGGCTTGGTTTGGCACCAGGCCGCGGTTGGCAGTGAGCACCTTGCGGAAATCATCCGGCTCGCGCAGGAAGACATGGTGCCGCAACACCGACCTACCGTCGCCAAAAACGTCATAGCCCGCATAGGCATCCCGGCAAAAGGCCAGGGATCGCTCCGCAAACATGGCTGCTTCCTTCAGGGTCTCCTCATCCCAGTCGCCCCAGACCTGGAAGTTCTCCGACTTCACCCCAATGTAGGAAAGCTCCGCCTTCTCCAGGTAGGGGTGGGTCGCCCCTTCCTCTTGGCGCTGCACTGCATACTCCTTGCGCAATTCTCGCTCCACCGCTTCTTCCAACATGGTGGAACGCTCATAGATGACCTGTTCCAGGTCGGTGCCCCGCAGCCGCTGTGATCCATTGCCTGCCAGGTCCTTCATGCCCAAGGCCACCTGCGCCTCTTCACTCTCGGGCACAAAGCGCAGCACCCGCTGCCAATGAAACTGCGACCTGTCGCTCCGCCCCGCCGCCTCATAATCCACCGCCATGGCCTGGTGCGCCTTGCCCACCTCCTTGCAAAGCTTGCTCCAGGCCTTGGTCTGACGCTTGGCCGCCGCCACATCCGGATTGCTCTGCATGGGGAAGGAGAAGCTCTTGTCCGGCGCCCATGCCTTGCCACTGGGAATGAAGCCCAGGTTCTTGCGCGCATCCGCATCGTCGTTGTCGTACTCCGCCAGGATCTCCAACCAGATCAGCTTGGCCTCTTGCGGGAGACCTGCCCGTAGGGCGGAGCTGGCATAGGCGTTCAGGGCCTTGGCCTGCTTACGCAGGAATTGCAACTCTTCGGCGTCCTGCGCCAACACGGGCACAGCCAAGACAAAGCTGAGTGCCAAGATGTTAAGGGTACTGCGCATGCTGCGGATCATAGGTTAAGGTTTGGCCATGCCATGGTTTGACCCAGCATCCTACCGAAACAGCACAATGCTGGCATTGCTTTTCGTCTTCGCCTGCCTGCTGCCCGCGCAAGAGCAGCCGCAAGAACGATCACAAGAAACAACGCCAGAGCCAAAGCAGGAGCAACGCTGGATCACTGTGCAGAACCTGGCGCCCGCGGCTCGGGAAGAATGGGCCCAGGTGGTAGTACCCTTCGCCAAGGGCCAGGTAACAGAATCTCCCGACCTGCATGTGCAGGGACTGCCCACGGTATGGCAACCCTTTGGCGCCCGCTGGGATGACGGGTCCTGGCGCCAAGCCCTCTGCTTCTTTCCCATGGCCATGCAGGGCCTGAGCGAACGCAAGCTCCTTTTGCAAGCGGGGCCTGGCCCGGAACTGGATACGAAATTCGACAGCGACCCCAGCGCCGAACTGGACCTGCGCTTTGTGCTGCAGAATGGTCAACAGGAATTCATCGGCAAGCCCGAGCTGGTCTGCCTGCTGGAAGAAAATCCAGCACGGCAAGTGACCCTGCTGCGTTGCCGCCTGGGCGACAGCGGTCTATTGGCCGAGGTCATCCTGACTCGCTACCACAACCAGGAGATCATGCCCTTGGACATCGCTGTCTTCTTCAGTGACCCCAACAGTTCTGACATGCAGCGCGAAGTTGAACTGCTGTCCCTGCAGTGCCAGGGCATGGACCTGCAGTTCTACCACGGCCCGGCCCTGGGCATGTCCAAGCAGACCAGGGAAGATGGCATCCAGTACTCCATCCTGCAGAACGCCTCGCTGGGAGACGGACAGGGCATTCGCCGAACTGGCGTGCTGTTGCCGACGGCTGCGGATGCCGAGAATCCCGAGAGCTCTTCAGCGATTGCCGCAGCCACCTGCCCACTGTTGGCCGCCACTACTTGGAGCGACAGTCAGGCCTTCGGCCCCTTTGGCCTGGTGCCCCAAAGCCCGCCCTGGCTGCGCGGCAACCTGGGTCGGCGGGCCATGGCCAAACGGCATGCCAACTTCGCGCGCCAAAGCCAGACGACCGGTAACCCCTTCCAACATTACCCATTCAGTCTGGCCAAGTATCCGGGACAGACCGGCAACCAGGCTGACTTTGGTTTGCTGAAGTTGAGTCCGGTAGCTCGCAGCGGCCTGCCCTCCTTCCTCTGGGAAGTAGAACTCTCGGTGCTGCAGGAAGCCTGCCGGCCGGTGCACATGTTCGAAGGCAATGGCGAACCGCTGCAAGCCAGTGATCATCCGGACTGGGTGGTGTGGAATGGTCGCACCCACTGGAACAGCAAGGTAAGCGTGGACCGCCTGGGCAAGCCCGCCCCACAACCCAAGTTCGACAGCCACGGCTGGGCCGGCAAGGACCGGCAACACTGGAGTAGCAACTACCTCTGCGCCTACTACCTGCTCACCGGCAAGCACTGGGCGCTAAGGGAAATCGAAAACGATGTGCAGCTGTTCATGGCTTGCCAGACTATCAAGGAAGGCCAGGTCACTTCCAAGTCCGGTGCGCCCAGGGCGGCCGGGCGCTGCATGCTGGCAGGTTGCTGGTACTACCTGTGCACCGGTGATGCAGACCTGCTGCAACGCATGCACCTGCGCATGCAACTTGCCCACCTGCCCTACTGGCAACATCGAGAATTGCCCACGGACAAGGTGCGCACCATGTCGGTGATGCGACCGGACCCGCGCGTTCTGAAAGGCCAACATGCCTACTGGGTGCCGTGGCAGGATGCACTGGCTTGCGTTGGCTACGCTGCTTTTTATCGCCTGAGTGGCAACCCCCTGGCGAAGGAGATGGCGGACGGCCTTTCGCTAAACGTCCTGCGCCATGGCTGGCGCATCACGCAAAAGGGCGCCCAGGTGGGTTACGCGCTGAGTTGGCTGGATGAGGGCCTAGGCCTTAGCGAGGCCGAAAAACAATTGGACGATGGCAAGCTGGCGACTTGGGCTGGCGGCGGCATCGGCATCTGGAGTCTGCCGGCGGTGGAATGGGCCCGACAGGCCGCAGAGGCCCAAGGAATGCGGGAGTTAGCAGGAAAGGCGGCGCACATCCTGGGCTTGCTGCGGGCCAGCCGCCGACCAGGCAAGGACGGTTGGTGGGACGACCTGAGTGAATGGGACGCCCTGCGCTAGGCCTTGCCTAAGCCCTCCTGCCGCCACAGAGCAGGGGCGAAAACAGAGAAAAACCCTGCTTTCAGTTTTTGCCCTGGTCATAATCCCCAACGTTATCCAGTTGCTGGATAGCCGCTTACGTCTCATACCTCTGGGAGGGGGTGCAGGATGGACAAGTCAATAGCCCTTGGCGCAGGCCTGGATCTGCGTCGCAAGTTGGTAGCTCTAGGCAGTGTTTGTGTCGTCTCAATTCCCTGGTGGCTGGGCCTGCTGTGGATGTTGGGTCTGCTGGGCTGACGGCCCGTAACCACACCCACTCAGTAAATCAGCCGCCTTTCGAGTCCACAGCAGTAGCTGGTTGGCCAGGCTGGTTTTGCCCAGGCTCTTCACTCAAGTTCTTGAAGAATGGCCAGTGACTGGCTGAGAAGTAGATGCGGCGGCGAGTGAGGTCCAAGCCAAACATGCGCCAATCTTCAAGGACAGGATCGCCTCTCTTAGGCCATTCGTCCACAACCACCTCAAACCTGTCGCCATCCATGAACTGCCCATCGCCGAGCCAATAGGTGCCGTTGTATTTTGGATCGCGCCAATTGAATCTATTGTCACCTCGCAACGTAGCCAGATCCGCCTCGCTCAGGCCTAGGACCAACACCATGCCATTGAAGTGGATGACTTCTTGATGGGGAATGCTGCCAAGATCTACGGCCATCTCCTCTGTCATGAAACCGCCTGGTCCCCGATCCATATAAGGGTCACTTGGATTACAGGCCGTCAACGACAAGGCAACAATCAGTGCAAGGTGTTTCATCTCTGGGCTCCGTCGTACAATAAAACAGGCAGCCTCAGGGACTGCCCCACCGACCCGGTTGCGGGGAGTCGTTGGCTGATTTCACCATAAAGTGCGTAGATGATCGTCGTCCCAAATCATTTATCGGGTGCGCGTTCTTCGAAATCAGCCCAGAGCCAGGGGCCCTTCAAGCGGCTTCCAGTATCGTTGACATCATCCTGCACAACTTTTTGGACGTAAGCGTAGATACCCTCGCGAGATTCGATGTTCACATCGAATCGAAGGAAAATGTAGGCGGGCGTCCTCGCAAACCGATTCTTGTCAAGTTTAACGAGCACATTTGGATGGCTGATGAGAACGTCGCTGAAGAGGACATAGTACTTTGAATCCGAGACGCTCTGCACATTGCTTCTATAGAGAATGTAACTAAGAGTGGCTTCGCTGCCGACACCGCCATCGGGCGGGAGGGCTCTGATCCAAGCGCTCTCAGAAGCCTCTCTCAGCATTTTTGGCATGGGAACAAGATCGCTAAAGACCGGCATGCCCGCGCCGGCAAAGTGTAACGGAAGACCTTCTGCGAAAGGATTACCGTGCACATTGACATCAAGTGTCGCCCATATGGGGTAGTCTCGCATGGGATCGTCGGCTTTCAAATTGTCCTTGCCGATTATTGCTTTTCCGGCGGCGATTTTTTGCGACAACTCAGCAATCTCAAACTTCATTCTGCTCAATTTGAGTGTCACATCGCCTTTCCCGTGGATAAGAGTCGCCTCTTGATGTCCCTCCACCCTCGCTACGCTGTCCGACTTGAACAAGCCTACAACGGCCTTTTTCACATGAGACATAAGGTCGATTCGCGACTCATCGGTCACTGCCCCTCTTGCAAGTGATCTGGAAATCACCGCGATAACTGGATGCGCCTTGTTTTGATGGAAGACATAGCCGCGTCTACTCAATCGTGCTTCCACCGCAATCCCAAACACCGAACCAACCCGCCGGTCGCTCACCGTCATATCTGACTTTTTCACTCGGTAATGGAGAAACAAAACTGTCTCCGAATCGCTATCCTCGGTAATTCCTTTCAGCTTCAAGTACTGGATTATCTCGGCTTTCACCGTCGATAAACCTGCTAGGTCGAGACCCTCGGTGATGTTGCTAGTCGGATGTATGCTGACCCTTTTGAGAAGCGCCCCCCTCTGCGCCTTTGTTAGAAGGGGAGCGTCGTTGATGGCGCGCGCCCACGCCTGATTCTTCGTCTCATTCCTGGGCGACGCCCCAGCAACCGCTTTGTTCGCCAGGCCTTCTTCCGTAAAGCGTTCTCTGACCGCGCTGGCCAGCTTTTGCTTTCCCTGTGCCTCGTAAGTTTTCGCAAGCGTGTCAATCGCCGCGATGACAGACCTGTGATACGGCTCGTGGACCTCTTCAATCATCTTGAGACGGTGCTCAAGAAGCGGCTCCGCCAGCGCGTGCATGCCCTGCGACGTGTACGCCAGAGCCAGATGGCCCAAGCTCGTCGCCACATTAGGAAACCCAGGATGCAAGCTCCTCTCGATGACTTGCAGGGACTTCTTGGCAACCGCCTCGGCGCGAACAAAGTCCTTCGCATTGTAGAGATCCGAAAACGCACTGGTGAGGCGGCTCCATTCGATGGCGATCGCCTCTTCCTCGGCCGGCACCGGTCTCGACAGGATCGTACTTTGGTCGGGCGCGGTGGATTCAGGCGTCTTCGGCGGACCCTTGAGCGAGATTCGCTCTCGTAACATTCGCTCGCGATTTGCGAGGGCACTGAGTTTCCGGCTTTGCCTGTGGCGTTGGTATTGTCCTCTTAGATTATCCAGGGTCGTCTTGAGGCCTTGGGTATCGGGCGTCGGAACCGACTCCCAAATTTCCAGAGCGCGAAGGTACAACGGCACGCCGAACCGGCCTTCGAGGATGTAGACCGCGGCGAGCATGTTCAGGCTCAGCGCTACGTTGGAATGATACGGACCGTAGGTGAGCTCGGCGAAGGCAACCGCCGCCCTGGCCTCAGCACCCGCCAGCTCATACTCACGCGCATCAATATGTTTCCTGATCCTGGGTTCAAAGGCTTCCCACCTATCGGGGATGGCTTCAACCTTCGATGCACCTGGTTTTTCTGCGCTTTCCGGTTGTGCCGCGCGTGACCCCTGCAAGAGCGAATCAGCCAACTCGATTGAATCAGGGAGAGCTTTCGGCGTCTTGTCCACGGGCCGGGCTTTCGGCGCGGCGACCTTCGCAAGTTCGTACAGGGGTTTGGCCAAATGGCTCTCGTCCTGGGCCACACGCAGGGCCGCAAGATCCCTAAGCGTTTGCGCATAGAGTGGATGCTCATCATCCATCAACTTCAGCGCGCCTTTGTATAGCGGCAAGGCGAAGGCGTAATTGCGATTCATCGCGAGAACCCGCGCTTGAACGGTCAGGTTTGTGATCGCATCCGGAGAGGCGTGCGCCCATCGACCTTCTGCTTCACGCCGAGACTTTCGGATATCCTCACTCAAAGGCGGCATAGGATTCCGGGCATGGTTTACCTCCCACATCTTCTCTTCGATCTGATAGTGATGCGCGCGATGGTCATGTAGATCGTAGAGATTCTGCTGGGTGACCATGACCAGGAGTTTTTTTCCAAAGTGCGAATCCTTCGGACCTATGGTCGCCGCAAATATTTCCAGGGCTTCTTTATAGAGTCGCTTTGGTCTGTCGAATTCCCCCTGGGCGGCGTAGCCCCTGGCCAATTGGTACAGGCTCTCACCGACCAGCCGATGCGGTTGCTCGAGCAACTTTCGGCGCGTTTCCAGCGCCATCTTGTTGAGTTGCTCGGCGTAGGCGAATTGCCCCCGTCCGTGGTACCTTCTCCACGCGAGATCGTGCATGACTACCGCAACATGGAGGTTCTCGATGGCCTTGTAACCCGCGGTCGCTCTCCGGAGTCTAAGGTCGAAAGGCTCGGCATTTTCCTCACCGAGTATCCGCGTGTTTTCGTCGATGACGGCCAACTTCGTCAGGTCCGGGCGGTCGGCTTGGGGGATCAGCTCCCGTTCCTTCATCGTACGCCGGTTCAGCTCGTCGACTCTCCTGCGAAATCCGGTAATGCTGTACAGCCTCGCCAGGTTGTCCATGGTTATGACGATGTCGGCGTGGTCGGGCTCCGGTGTCTTCTGCCAAATCTTCAGCGCGCGATCGTACAGCTCCTTCGCGTCGGCGTACCGGCCCTTGTGCTGGTATATGTAGCCGAGGTTGTTCAGGCTCCGGGCGGTGTTCGGATGGTTGCGTCCAAATTCTCCTTTGGCGGCGGCAAGGGCCTTCTCAGCAAGCTCCGTACTTCGTTGAAAGTCATGGACACGTTGGCACTGCATAAGCGCCACGTTGATGCCGTCCCAGCTGCCGGCAGCGTATTTAACCTTAGAAACCTGCGGACCTGGCACAGGGGTCACTTTGGCTTCGACTTTCGGGCGCCCTCGAGGCACTTTGGCTTTGACCACCGTGGGCGTTGGGGTCACTGGGCTCACTGGGGTCACTGGGGTTTTGTCGGGCTTTGGCCTCTTTTCCCATATCTCCCTGGCGCGCGTCGGCAGCGCGTCGGCTTTCGCCTGCTGGTCCTGGGCTTTGTATAGCGCGGTCAGGTTTCTGAGCGTCTCGGCAACCTCATGATGATCGAGACCCAAGGCCTTCACCCGTATCGCAAGAGCGCGAAGATGCAAGGGTTCGGCTTTCGCATACTGGCTCTGTTCCTGATAGAGCATGGCCAGGTTGTTCAAACTTACCGCCACCTCGGGCGTATCGGGGCCGACCCTCTGTTCTTTGTATGACAGCGACCGCTTCATGACCGGCTCGGCTTGCTTGTACATGCCCTTCAGGCGAAATTTCTCCGCCCGCCGATCGAATTTCGTGCCAATGGTGGAACGAGCGCCGTCGGTCTTGCTGGCTTCGCTTGTTTTGCTCTCACTGGGTTTTGAACGCGAGCCTTGAGCGAACACGGGCGATGCGGTTTGAAATATAAGCAAAGAAACCACTGTGATTGTGAGTGTGCATTTCATTGGCTCTTGCTTCCTTTCTTGCGGCTAACGGATTGTAAGGGGCTTCATGTTTATTCAATCTGTTAATTACGGTTGTACCCACCATCCGCAGATCTGCCCAGACGCTCTTTGGCACAAAACCCCTCTGCCTCCCCCAGCGAAACAATGCTTTCAACGCGTTGATCTTCTTGTTGATACCCGAGCGCGTGAGGCGAGGGTTTGCCTCTAGCTGATCCCGATGCCGCAACAGCAACTCCTCGCTGAATTTATGGACCCGGACAGCCCCTGCCCATGTCTCTAGCTCTACCAGGGCCGCATTGATGTTGGCCAGATGGCTGGTTGGCTTCCCCCCGGTGTCAGGATAGATGTCGCCTCTGAGGATCGAGGGGACCCGACCAAAGCTTGCTTTGGTTGGGCTCGATCCAACAAGTTCACCCGCAGGGTGAACGCCCCCCATGGGGGGCGAGTTTTCCACAAGTTATCCAGTGGGGCGGTGGAGTGATGATTCTTGGTTTACAGCAATGGTTTCAAAGTGCGCATGGTCCAGCGAATGACCGACACTGGTCCTTCTCGGATAACTGCGCCGGATTTGGCAGCAGAGGTTGGAGTTGCCCAATCGACCCTCTGGCGTTGGGTAAGGGAAGCACGTACCGTTTCCTTGATGAGCGGTACAGGAGGCAAGCCCGAGAAGGGATCGAAAAGTCCACGTCAGTGGACCCCAGAAGAGAAGGTGCAGGTCGTTATGGAGGCCATGAAAGTGGCCGAGGAGGATCTGGGAGAGTTTTTGAGGTCAAAGGGACTGCACTCTGTCGAGCTCGAAAACTGGCGCAAACTAGTCATGGAGGCGGCACAATCCGCTTTCAGCAACCCCAAGAAGGCCAAGCGACATGGTGCTTCGCCGGATGCGAAGAAGATCAAAGCACTGGAAAAGAAGATCCGCCGCAAGGACAAGGCCTTGGCCGAGGCTGCAGCTTTGCTGGTGCTCCAAAAAAAGTCCAAGAGATCTGGGGGGACGAGGACAGCGACACACCCACGAGCAGCGAGACCTGATTTTAGGATTGGTCACAGAAGCCATCAACAACGGTGCCCGGCTGCACAAGGCGTGTGGGACCCTTGGCGTAGATTCAAGGACACTACAACGCTGGAAGCGGCAGGGCATCGGTGAAGATCGGCGAGCTGGCCCAAAGAGCGTGGTCGGCAACAAGATCAGCTCTGCTGAGCGAAGTATGATCCTGCAAATCCTCAACTCTCCAGAGTATCGCGACCTTTCTCCCAGTCAGATCGTGCCGAGGCTGGCCGATCAAGGAATCTATCTGGCATCTGAATCCACGATGTATCGAATCTTGCGCGAGGAAAAGCAGCTCAAGCATCGCGCTGCTGCCAAGCCAGCAACACATCACCATCCCCGCGAACTGGTGGCAACAGCACCCAACCAAGTATGGAGCTGGGACATCAGTTACTTGCCTGGCCCGATCCGCGGGAAGTTTTACTACCTGTACACGATCATCGATGTCTTCAGCCGAGACATCATGGGCGAAGCCATCTATGAGGAAGAATGCCAGGTATTGGCGGCAGCCTTGATCCAATCGGCTTGTGATGCGCAGGGAGTGGATCCTGACAGCTTGGCTCTTCACTCCGATAACGGTGGTCCAATGAAGGGCAGCACTATGCTGGCAAAGCTTGAAGAACTCGGCGTCATGGCTTCATTTAGCCGGCCTGGTGTCTGTGACGACAATCCCTACTCAGAGTCCCTCTTCAAAACAGCCAAATACCGTCCAGAGTATCCTGCCCGACCATTTGAATCGTTGGAGCATGCGAGGACCTGGCTGGTGGCGTTTGTCCAGTGGTATCGGCACGAGCATCGGCATAGCGGCATCAAGTTTGTAACCCCTGCTCAACGCCATGCGGGGGAAGACATTGTCATCCTGGCAAAACGCCGGGAAGTGTATGAAAAAGCCCGTGCACGAAATCCAGAGCGCTGGTCAGGAAACGTGCGGGATTGGTCGCGCATCGAAACTGTCAGGCTCAACCCGAACACCCATCATGCAGCTGCGGAGGCAGCATGATGAATACATTTCAGGCGACAACTACCTTGACACCTACCGCTTCCCACTCCTCGATCAACTGGGCATAGCGGCCATGGGCTTCAACGCTGTCCCAGTCGCCCAGGTAGTGAACCTTACTTGAGGCTTACCATGGCTTGGCCAGAAGAGTGGCTGCCTAACTTGGGCGCCCGAGTCCTTTTCGCTTTCGTCGTCATCGGTTGCAGTCTCCATTCCTGTTTTTGACAGTGAACTGTCAAAGTTCGGGTTTCGGATAGGCCGTGCCGTCGATGACGGGTGTGTAGAGACAACCGAAACGTTAGCCAATCACACGACGTGAATGTCTTGGCCATGCTGAATCTGGTAACTCTCGTAGTGCTCCAATGAATCATAGACCTCAAGGAGGCCGCCTTTTGCAAACGATAGGCGAAGAGTTCCGTCTTGATGGCCGAGACAATCAACAATGGAGTCCGAGAGAAGTTCGGCGAGGGAAGCAGCTGAGGATGGCTTGTCCTCGAAAACAGCATCATGACCATTCGTCCCACGAACTCGAAATCTGGATTCAATGGTAATAGAGACTTCCCCGTCAAAATGGAGAATCACCTCATTCGCTCCGACACACACCTGAAGCAAAGTAACTCCCACCAAAAAACTCAAGTCGAGATCATTCGGTAGTCCGTACATTATCCACCTCCTGTCGCCGGAAGCTCGACATGTGTTCGAGCATTCGCATCCGCGCCCGTGATGTTCCCACCAAGCAGCCTACCCGAAGCCGGGTTTACTGGCTGTCCATGTTGATTGTACTGCCGCCAATAGCCGTCAGGGTAATCGTGCGTAGGAGGCCTCCGTCTCACCGTGTGCCCTGGCGGAAGACGCAAGAGCGTGCTCAGCTCTGGCTTAGAACTGGCGTACCGGGGAGGATTCGAACCCCCAACCTCCTGATCCGTAGTCAAGTGCACTATCCAATTGTGCTACCGGTACAAGCAGTGAGGCGAGGAATATAGTCCGCGCTCTTCTCAGTGCAAGCAGAGTTTGTCCGCTGGCACCGAGACGGCTTGGGCCGCTTCCTGGCTGGCCTGGGCCACCTGCAGGTGAATCGCCAGGATGGTTTCCAGGCTATACAGGGCCTTGGCCTGGGGTAGCAGGTTGTCCGCCGGCTGCTCCATGATCAGGGCGCTGATGGCACCGCGGAGGAATTCCACCAGATTCCGACAGGGGATGGCACTCTGGCCCGCATCGCCAGCCGCCGTCGTCCGCAACTGTGCCCGCAACTGGGGCAGCCACTGCCCCTGCAAATCCTCCAAGGTCTCCCGCTGCACCTTGCCGCCAAGGATGGCAAGCAGCCAGGACCGGGCTACCCGGCGGCGCCGGTTCAAGACTTCCACACCCACCGCCGGTTGCCGACCCTGCTGCCGCGCCACAGCCTGGTCCCAGGCCAGGGTGTAGTTCACCAGGGCCCGCACCAACACCTGCACATGGGCGCCGACAAAGAACTCCAGATCATCCAAGCCCGCACTGATGTCAGCACCGAGGATCGATGGCACCTCTTGTGGAGCCAACCACTGGAAGGGAATCAGCTCCGGACTCTGTTCTGCCATGTTTACCATCCCCCGGCTATCGACCCGGCAACACAAGGGGCCTGAGCAATGCGGCCACAACCGGCAGCATATTGCTGGCCGGCTGTCGAATTATGAAACAGTCAGGGCTGCCTGCCAGAGATCCAACAAGAGATCCACCTGGCTCTGTTGTGCTGATGGCTGGGCTGATGGCTGAGCGGAACTCCCCCCCAACAACACCGCCGGTCGCGGTCCGTAGACTGCATTGCTCACCACAATCTGCGGGCTTTGCTGCAGGTCCGCCAAGGTGAATTCCCCTTCCTGCACTGCCATCCCCCGCTGCGCCAAGGATGCCAACAAGACTTCGCGGGCAATGCCGCCCAAAAAGGCGCCGTTCAAGGCCGGGGTGCACCAGGTGCTATTGTCTTCGGCCAAAAACCACAGGTTGCCGGTGCTGGTCTCCAACACCTGGCCCTGCTCGTTCAACAACAGGGCGTCGTCCGCACCTTGCGCCTGGGCCTTTTTGCGGGCCAGGATGTGGAAGGCATAGGCAGTACACTTCAGGGCGGCGGTGGGATCACTGGGGTGGCGGTGGAAGGGTGACACAGCCAACTTCACTGCTTCGCTCTGTGACTGGCGAGGCTTGCTGATCATGCACCAGGTGGGTTGCCCTTCGACCCCAGCACTCAGGCTGAGCCGCAGGATGTCGTCACCATGGCCCTGCTGCTTTAGCAGACTCTCAGCCTGCGCTTGCAAGTCCTCCACTGGAGCAAAGGGGATCTGCAGTTGCTTGGCAGCTCCTTCTAGCCGACGCAGATGCTGTTGCCACAGGGGCAGGCGTCCCGACACTCCCGCCATGGTTTCAAAAGCGCCCAAGCCCCAGAGGAAGCCCGCATCCACCGCCGCAATGGCCGCAGACTCGGCGACCAGCCGTCCATTCACCCAGGCTTGATTCTCCACAGTCATGGGATCTGCAACTCCGTGCCCAGGGCGCGCAGCATGCCCTCGGCCTTGTGCAAGGTTTCTTCGTACTCCAGCGCCGGCTGCGAGTCGGCGGTGATGCCGCCGCCAACATTGAAGCGGATCTTGCCTTGACGATAGAGCATGGTGCGGATGGCCACATTCAGATGCATGGCACGACCCGGACCAATGCTGCCCACCGCACCGGTGTAGAGACCGCGGCGCACCAACTCCAGCTCCTCCAGGATTTCCATGCAACGCAGTTTGGGCGCACCGGTGATGGAGCCGCAGGGGAAGGTGGCCCGCAGTAGATCCACCAGACTTACATCCGGTCGCAAGCGCGCCGTTACCGTGGCAAAGGTGTGATGCACCTGGGCGAAGCTCTCGTGTTCCGGGAAAGGGCCCACCTGCACTGAGCCGGGCACCGCCACCTTGCCCAGGTCATTGCGCAAAAGATCCACGATCATCGCCAACTCCGCCTGGTCTTTCTCGCTGGCCAGGAGTTCTTGCAGCAGGGCCTGGTCTGCGGCGGCGTCATTGCTGCGGGGACGGGTGCCCTTGATGGGTTTGGTGCGCACCAGATCTCCTTCCACGTGCAGGAACTCTTCCGGTGAAGAACAGAGCACCGCCTGGTTGGGGCTGGTCTCCATGTAGGCGGCAAAGGGTGCCGGGCTCTCGTAGCAGAGGCGCCAGAACAGCAGGCGGGGATCCCCCAGATAGTCGGCGGTGAAGGGTTGGGTGAGGTTGGCCTGAAAGATATCGCCGGCACAGATGTGCTCCACCACCTGCTGCACCTTGGCTTCGTATTCCTGGCGACTGCAGTGGGCGCGCAGGTTTTGCGCCGGGATAGATGAAGGTGGCGGCGGCACGGCGGCGGCTGACCACTGCTGCACCCGGTCATAGACCACGAAGTGCAGGCAGGGCATGGGAAAGTCCTCCGGGATCCGCCGCGGGATGGCTTCCACCGCATCCCGCAGGTCATAGGCCAGGTAACCCACACATCGTTGTCCCTGGTGCTGCGCCAGGAAGTCCTGCAAGGCGGTCCATGCATGGGGCCAGTCCTGGGCCGGCAGCAGCAACTCGGCCTGCGGCTCGGTGAACAGCAGGGCCGGGCCCCGCTGCCCGGAATGCAGCATGGCCAGACTCCCTGTGCGAGAAGCCTCATACAGGGCGTTGAACGGCGCCATGGTTGTTTCCGGTACTTTGTCCAACATCCGCCCTTGGGCAGAAAGGTTTAGGCTAACGCTTCCAGCTGGGACTGCGCTTTTGCAGGAAGGCTTGCATGCCCTCCTTCATCTCTTCGGTGGCGCTGATCATGCCGAACAGGTCCGCCTCCAGGGCCAGACCTTCTTGCAGGGTCAACTGGGCACCACGACGAGCCGCTTGCTTGGCCAGGGCCAGAGCCGTTGGCCCGCGACTGATCATTCGCCGCGCCACCTTGAGCACTGCCGGCAGCAGTTCTTCCGGGGCGTAGACTTCATTCACCAGCCCCAGACGCTTGGCAGTTTCCGCATCCACCGGATCACCGGTGAGCATCATCTGCAAGGCCTGGCCCATGCCGACCAAACGGGGCAGACGCTGGGTGCCGCCATAACCTGGGACGATGCCCAGGCTGACTTCCGGCAGCCCCATCTTTGCATTGCTGCTGGCAAAACGGAGGTCACAGGCCAAGGCCATTTCCAGACCACCGCCCAGGGCATAGCCATTGATGGCGGCCAGGATGGGCTTGGGCGACTCCTCCATGCATAGGGTCAGAAGCTGGCCCTGTTGTGCATTGGCGGTGCCATCCAGTACACCCTGTTCCGCCAACATGCCGATGTCGGCACCGGCGATGAAGGCCTTTTCACCGGCACCGGTGAGCACCATGGCCCCCACTTCCGGGTCGGCGGACAGCTGTTGTACTTGCGTGTGCAGCTCGGCAATGGTCTCCCCGTTCAGGGCATTCAGCTTGCTGGGACGGTTGACGGTCAAGATGGCCACGTGGCCATCTCGTTGGGTCAGGATGTTTTCAGCCATGGCTTCTACCTACTCCTCGGTGGCTTCAGAAGTGGCTTCAGATGCTGGCTCTTGGGAACCAGCATCTTGCGGTGCATCTTCTGGCGCCGCCATGGCAACACTCATGGATAGCAGATCGATGCGCTCCGTTGGCTTGCTCTTCTCACCACCGGCACCGAACTCAACGGGCGAACAGGCGATTTCATCCAGCACGTCGTGACCTTCCTTCAGGTATCCGAACACAGTGTACTGGCCGTCCAGAGAATCCACATGCTCGCCGTGCACGACAAAGAACTGGCTGCCGGCGGAGTTGGGATCCGCGGCCCGCGCCATGGAGAGCACACCCCGCAGATGCGGCAGCTCATTGAATTCAGCTTCGATGCTGTGGCCAGGACCACCGGTGCCCGGATGCCCCTGCGCCCCTTCCTTGGTGTTGGGGCAGCCACCTTGAATCATGAAGCCTTTGATGAGGCGATGGAATGCCTGGCCATCGTAGAAGCCTTTCTGCGCCAGGTCAGCCATGTTGCGAGCGTGCTTGGGAGCCTTCTCAGCGTAAAAACCAAACACCATGCTGCCCTTGCTGGTTTCCATGCGGACTTCCAACTGAGACAGGTCGACAGTTTCGAGATCAATCACTTTGCGTATCTTTTGTTTAGGGTTGTTACGGACTTACTTGAATACGGGTTGCAGCACAGCCATCTTCAAATGCACAGGCTGTTGCGGCACTGAGTTTTCACCACCAGAGTTGGGCGCCACCGGCACGGCGGCAATGCGATCCAGGGTGTCCTGGCCATTGACCAATTCGGCAAAGCCTGTGTAGCTGTTGTCCAGATGCGGGGCTGGCCCCAGCATGACAAAGAACTGGCAGCCGGCGGAATTGGGATCGGCGCTGCGGGCCATGGAGAGCATGCCCTTCACATGGCGCATGTCATTGAATTCAGCAGCAATCTTATAGCCAGGATCACCGGTGCCCGGCCGGCCCGTGGCACCCTCCCTGGTGTTGGGGCAACCCCCTTGAATCATGAAGTCACGGATGACCCGGTGGAATTGGCTGCCGTTGTAGAAGCCGTCCCTGCTCAGCTTGATGAAGTTCTCAACCGTCTTGGGGGCCTTATCCGGATGGAACTTCACCAGCATGTTGCCGAAGTTGGTCACCAACAAGACGCGGGACTGGGCCAGGTCCAGGGTTTCCATGGCCACATCGCTGTAGTCAGGGGCCACCTCCACCGTCGCCACCAGACCAGCTTGGTCCGGCCACTGGAAGGAGAGCCGGGACATGCTGGTAGGCGGCAGGGGCATGACCTGATCAAAGGGCAGGCTGATGTCCCGCTGCACCGTGGTGCCGGCGGCCAGCTTGACCTTGCCCCGCACCTTTTGCTGGACCTTGGGCCCCTTGACCCCATCTAGTGATATCTGGAAGTGGTAGCCCGACAACAGGACCGCTGCCACCTCGGCGTCCTGGTGCACCTGAATGGTCAACTGCAGCACTACATCCTGACCGCTGAGTACCAAGGGCTGAGCTGGCGCCAGGCTCAACTCAACCTTGCCCAGAAACTGGTCACTGATCTGCTTGTCCTGCGCGGACAAGACCGAACAACAAAGCAACAGCGCAGTGGTCAGCACAGTGGTCAGCACTTGTTTCATCATGGTCAATTCAGTCTCAGTTCAGTCTCAGTTCGCAGTGATCTCCAAGGCCATACCCATACCCCCACTCATGCATAGGGTGGCAAGACCCCTGCCCACCTGGCGGCGACGCATTTCATGAATGAGTGTCACCACAATGCGAGCACCGGTGGCGCCGATGGGATGGCCCAGGGCGATGGCACCGCCATTCACATTCACCCGCTGCATGTCCAACTTCAGATCCCGGTCACAGGCAATGACCTGAGCGGCAAAGGCCTCATTGAGTTCGATCAGATCGAAGTCCGTTAGCTTCTGGCCACTGCGTTCCAGCAGCTTGTGCACAGCGGGCACCGGGCCAATGCCCATGATGCGGGGCGACACACCGGCGAAGGCAGAGGCACCCAGGTAGGCCAACACGGGCTGGCCACGGCGCTTCGCTTCGCTCTCGGTCATCAACAACAGGGCCGCAGCGCCATCCGTAATGCCCGAAGAATTACCCGCATGCACGCTGCCCTTTATTGGGCCACCGTCGGGCCGGAACACCGGTGGCAGCTTGGCCAGATTGGCCAGGGTCACGCCATGCCGCACATGTTCATCCGTATCCACCACCACAGTCTTTTTCTTGACTGGCACAGACAGGGGCACGATCTGTTCCTTGAAGTACCCAGCCGCCTGCGCCGCCTCAGCGCGCTGGTGCGAGGCCAGGGCATAGTTGTCCTGTTCCTCCCGGTTGATGCCGTAGTCATCACAAAGGTACTCCGCCGTCATCCCCATGGGTTCCTGCAAGATGCCGCAGGTGAGACCATCCTGGTAGTTGCCATCCAAGGTCTTGTTATGCCCCAGGCGATAACCCTGCCGCATCTGCGGTAGCAAGAAGGGAATGTTGGTCATGCTTTCCATGCCACCAGCCACCACCACCTTGCTGCCATCCAAAAGCAGGCTGGCCCGCGCCAGGTCCAGGGCCTTGAGGCTGGAACCGCAGGCTTTGTTCACCGTGTAGGCGGCGGCGGATTCCGGCAGGCCAGCGCCGATGGCCACCTGCCGCGCCGGGTTGGGGCCGCTGCCCAGTTGGCGAGCCTGGCCAAAAATGCATTCATCCACCGCCGTTGCTTCGACCCCAGTCTGCTCCAGCAGGGCCCGCACCACAGCACGGCCCAGTTCGACAGCGGAGAGCGGGGCAAGACCGCCCAAAAACTTGCCTATAGGCGTGCGCAGGGCGCCAACAATGGCGATTCGTTCCATGGGGAGAGGGGGCGTGGAGGGGTCAGTTGCGGAATTAGAGGCGGCGCATCATAGCAAGAGCGGCGGGCAGTCCGTTGAAAAATCAGACAGCTGCTTATTTGCCCTCAGACACCCCCCTGATCTGGCCGATCAAAGGGAGGTATGGCAAAGGATCAAGGCGACCAGGCCCGCGCGGCGAAGCGGGTTCTGGCAGAGCAAAAGCAGCGGAGTCAGGCAGCCCTGTACCAGAACTCCACCCTGCCCATGGACCTGTTCCAGGTGGAAGACCCCACAGTGGAGGCCGCCCTGGCCAATTCCACTGTCCGCTTCTTCTTGCGCCATATGTCCAAGGTGCAGAGCAATCTGCCGGAGGTGGAGCTGGCGGACCTACCGCAGCGAGAAATCATCCGACAAGATCAGGCAGAAGAGTGCGCCCGGGAGCTGGCCAGGCATCCCATCCAGGCAGCACCTGATCTGCTGGAAGGATTGGCGGAGGAGCGGATGTGGATCCTGGCTGACCTGGCGCAAACCGGCAACGGCTCCACGCCCCTGCATGCCACCAAGGAACTGCACCAGTTCCTGACCCAGGTCTGGAACGGTGAGGTGGAAGCGCCATCGCTGCAAGATCTGGTGCAGGCGCTGAAGGCCACGGATCCCCAGGGCGACGTCACCCTCCTGTGCAAGGTCTTGCACCTGGGCATGTCCATGCGCGCCGAAGGGAAAACCGAAGGCAAAGCGGAGGTCAAGCCATGAGCACCCTCGTGCTAAGCACCAGCCAACGTGTGGCAAACTTCACTCATGCCCTGGTGGTTGCCTTGGTCAATCTGGAGCTGTACTCCAGCCAGAGCCAACACCTGAAAGACAACCTGCACGACCTGCATGTGGAACTGGCGGGACTGTTTGCCAGTGGCTGTGTCGATCCGCTGGACATCCATATTCAGGGCGGCACCCTCCTGCACGAGGGGCATGTCATCCTGAGTTCTACCCTGCAGGGCGGCAAGCTGCTGCGCCTGTGCAAGGAACGTCGGATCCAACGCCTGCGTTTTTCCAGTCATGCAGAAAGTCGGGAGATCCTGGGGCTATTGCAACTGCTCAGCACGCCGGAAAAAGGGGCTGACAGCACAGACAATGATTTCTACCGGCAGCTCAGCCAACATGGGATCCGCAACATCGCCGTAGGCCTGCAGCAAGAGGCGACACCGGCACTCAGCTCGTCAAGCACGTCGATTGACCCAGCCATTCCGCAATACCAGGCCCTGGCAGACTGTCTACATGACTCGCATGTGGCTGCCCATCGCGGCCAGGAGTTGGCCATGGATCGAGCCACCGGTCTGGTGGAAACCACTCTGGGCTTCATGGAGAAGGAACCCAGTGGGCTCTTGGCCCTGGCCAACTACGACGACATCGACAGCTTTACCGTCGGCCACTCGGTGCGGGTGGCCCTGCTCACCATGCAGGTGGCCCAGGCCGCTGGAGCCAATCGACCCCAACTGGTGCAGGTGGGCACTGCGGCTTTGCTGCATGACATTGGCAAGTCCAAGATCCCACAAGAGATCCTGTTCAAACGTGGCCCCTTGGATACGGAAGAACGGGAGATCATGGCTCGGCATGCCCGACTGGGCGGCGAAGTCCTGTTGCAACAGACGCAGCTGGACCCCACTGCCATTGGTGCTGCCTTCTGCCATCACATGACTCCCCATGGCGGCGGCTATCCAAGTCCTGCCATCCCCTTCGAACCCAGCGGCATCAGCAAGCTGGTCCGGGTTTGTGACGTGTTCGAGGCCCTGACCTCCGTGCGCCCCTACAAGCAGGCGCTCAATCCCCTGGCTGCCTACACGGTGATGTTTCGCCAGGAGGATAGTTTCGACCCGAAATGGCTGCGGTTCTTTGTGCAGACCCTGGGCATCTACCCCCAGGGCACCAGACTCAATCTGCATTCAGGCGCCACCGCCGTGGTAACGGCCAAGGGCCAGCAACTGGATCGCCCCACGGTGCGCACCCTCACCAATGCCCAAGGCCAGACTCTGGCCCTGGCTGAGCAGGAGGAGTTTGTTCTGGAGCATGGCGCCTGCCAGCCGCCAGCGCCTGAAGAGGACAGTGACCTGCATGGCCCCACTTCCTGCTGTGGCAAGGACCTGCTAGAAGGGCACGACAAGGAAAAGGAATAGGTTGACGCGGCCCGCCCGCGCTCTCAATCTCTGGCCGAATGGCGAAAGCGCGGCGCACGGTCCTGGAAGCTTGGAGCATCTTCTTGCTCGCTGCCATTGTTGGCGCCTGTGGCGGTCTGGCCGGCTTCTACTTCCGTGAGACACTGCTCTGGCTGCAGGAAACCCTCATGGGCAACCCTGCGGTAATGGAGACCAGCCAGGAAGTTGGCGGTCGCAGCATCGTCGAAGCCGGACGCAACCTGACGAATCTCTGGACTGTGCTCATGCCAGCCATCGGTGGCATCGCTGCCGGCCTCATCCTGCTGCTGATTGGTAAACGACACTGCCCCTTCGGCATCAGCGACATCATGGAGTTGGTGGCCTCCCGTCGCAGCCGGATCCCATTTGTGCGTTCCTTCCTGCAAATCTGTTCCTCCGCCTGCTCTCTGGCCAGCGGCGGCAGCCTTGGCCGCGAAGGCGCCATCACCCAGATGGGCACCACCATTGCGTCGTTGATGAGCAACGTGTTCCGGGAAGGGGCACGCAACAAGATCATCCTGGTGGCCTGCGGCACGGCGGCGGGAATGGCCAGTTCCTACCGGGCTCCCATTGCCGGTGCCATCTTCGTCATGGAAGTGATCCTGGGCAGCTTTGCCATGGAGGTGTTTGCCCCTCTGGTGGTGGCCTCGGTGGTCTCCACCCTGGTCACCAGCTACCTGTTGGATAATCCCCCGGCCCTCTACCAGGTGGTGGACATCCACAAGATCCAGGCTGAGTTCCGGGAACAGTATGAGGTGGTGCTCAACTCTCCCGGCTTGGTACTCAGCGCCATCATCCTGGGAATCCTCTGTGGCTGTGGCGGCGTGCTGTTCAACGGGGCGCTGGGTCTGGGCAAGCGATTGTTTTCGCTGGTGCCTGGCCCCGCCGTGTTCAAGCTGGCTTTGGGCGGCCTGGCAGTGGGAGGCATTGGCCTGGGCTACCCGGAAGTCTGGGGCAATGGTCTGGAGGCCATCAAGCAAATCCAAGGCGGCCTGGCCAACCCCTCTCTCGGTCTGGACACCATCTTGCTGATGACCCTGGGCATCCTGGTGTTGAAGGTCATAGCCACATCCCTCACCACCGGCTCCGGTGGTCTGGGTGGAGTATTCACTCCCACCCTGGTGGTGGGCGCATCCTTCGGTGGCTTTTTTGCCTGTGGCCTGCAATGGCTGGGCCAGGACCTGAGCTTCGGCAACAAGAAAGCCTTCACCCTGGTGGGCATGGCGGGCATTTGTGCCGCCACCACCCATGCCCCCATTACCGCCATCATCCTGATCTTTGAGTTGACCCGTGACTATGGGATCATTCTGCCGGTGATGCTGTGCAGCATCATTGCCAGCTTGACCGCCCGTAGCCTACGCAAGGACTCCTACTACACCGCCCGCCTGCGCAGCCGCGCCGGCCATGCCGCCGGCTTGGAAGAGCTGGCCATGCAAAGCAACTACGTACGGGACATCATGCGTAAGGATCTTCCCCAGGTGATGGACACCGCCAGCTTTGAGCAGGTGATGGATGTGTTCAGCAGCACCCGCTGCGACATCATCTATGTGGTGGACAGCAGCAAGCTGTTGCTGGGCCGGATTCATCTGCATGACATCAAGTACTACATCAATGACCCCAGCCTGGGTTCGGTGGTCATCGCTGCAGACCTGACCCGACCGGCTGTCACCGCCACTCCCGATGAAAACCTGGCCACCATCCTGGAGCGCTTCGATGATCCAGATTTGGATGAACTTGCGGTGGTGGCATCGGCAGAATCCGCCGCTCTGCAGGGCCGCATCACCCGCCGCGACCTGATGGCCTGCCTGAGTGACGAGGTGCTGGGTCAGCGTAAGCTGCGCACTCGGATGCGCCCGGAAGGACGAGAGGAAGACAGCTTGGTGCAACTGCCCAAGGGGACTGAACTGAACAAACTGTCGATTCCCAATAATATGGTGGGGCGCACCCTTGGCTCTTTGGACTTTCCTGACGGCGTCGTCACCTTGCTGGTGCTCAACTTCGGCGAAGATGGCCTGGAGCAGCGGCAACTGGCAGAACCGCAATGCATCTTGGGGCCCGGAGCACAAATCGTCGTCATGGGCACCGCTGCCAGTATCCTTACGGCGGAACAAAGCCTGACAGACCCCAACCTTTAAGCCCGACATGGACCGAACTGCAGCAGCCATCCTATTGCTCCAAGGCGAAGCCCCAGACCTGCGCATCTACATAGTGGAGCGCTCGATCAAGCTGCGTTTCTTCGGCGGCTATCAGGCTTTTCCTGGCGGCGTGCTGGATGCGGATGATCAGGGTTCCTTGCCGGCATGCGCCCTGCGCGAGTTGTTCGAAGAGACTGGGGTGATGCTGGATTCGGGCATGGCAAATGCTGACGCTCCTAGCCTGCAAGCAGCGCGGCAAGCCCTGTTGACCGAAAAAGATCTGCGGCCTTGGCAGGAGCTGAAAAAACTGGCCAGGGGCGACGCGTCGCTCACACCGGTATGCCGCATTCGCACGCCGCCCTTCGCCCCGAGGCGTTACGACACAGTGTTCTATCTGGCCCACTTGCCCAAGGGCCAAGAACCCAGCATTGTCACCGGCGAACTCACCGATGGCGCCTTTGAGCGGCCAGAGGACTTGTTGCAGGAATGGCTGGAGGGCAAGTGCCTGGTAGTGCCGCCGGCACTGATCCTGCTGCGCTTACTGGCCAATGCAAAGACCAAGAATGACCTCCCCGAATTCCTGCGGCAGGCGGAGGCAACGGCACAGGGCTATCAGCAGGGCAAGCTACATCGGGTGCAGTTCTCACCGGGTGTCATCATGGCAAGCATCAAGACGCCCACCCTGCCACCAGCCACCACCACCAATTGCTGCATCGTTGGCCACAAGAATTTGCAGATCATCGATCCGGCCAGCCCTTACCCGGAAGAACAGAAACGTCTGGCGGAGCTGTTGGATGAACTTGTGGCCGAGGGTCACAAGTTGCAAAACATCCTGGTGACCCACCACCATCCGGACCACGTCGGCGGCGTGCATGCCCTGAGCCAGAGCCACAACCTGCCAGTGCGGGGACATCCCCTGACCCTGGAGCGCTTGCAGCCAGGATTTCAGCAAGGCGAACCCCTGGAGCATGGCGACAGCATCGACCTGGGACCGGCTCCCGACGGCAGCCCAAACTGGCAACTCACCGCCCACTTCACCCCGGGACACGATCGCGGTCATCTTTGCTTTCACGAAAATCGCTATCAGGCATTGATCGCCGGCGATCTGTTGTCCACTGCTTCCACCATTCTCATTGAGCCACCGGAGGGTCACCTACGCACCTACCTGCAAAGCCTGGAGGCCATGCTCAAGGTACCCATGCAAACTCTCTATCCGGCACATGGGCCGGCGGTGCCCAATGGCCATAAACTGGTGCGCCATTACCTGCGCCATCGCCAACAGCGGGAATCAGCCTTGCGCGCTGCTTTGCAGAAGTCCCCTGCCAGCCTGCAGGACCTGGTGCCACTGGTCTACACTGACGTGGATCCGAGCGTGCATCCTCTGGCTGCCCGTTCCATGCAAGCAGGATTGGAGAAGCTGCAGGAAGAGGGTTTGGCGCGACAGCAAGATGGCATCTGGTATCCGGTAGCAGATACCGTCAGCTGAATCAGCTACTTCAGCTGAACTTGATCACCATCATGGAGATGTCGTCGGACTGGGTTTGCATGCCTGAGTAGTCACGCACATCCTGGAACACCCGGTCTTTGATATCGGTGCTGCTTTCAGTGTGGTAGAGGCGAATCAGATCCTTCAGGCGTTCCTCACCATACATATCCTCTTCCTCAAAATCATCGCCGGCGTTCTGGGCTGTGGCTTCCACCACACCATCGGTATAGAGGACCAACACGTCACCCGGCTCCGTAACCACATCTTCAAGCAAGAAATCCACTCCTTTCATCACTCCCAGGGGTGGGCCAGAGGATTCCAAGCTGATAAAGCGATCTTCACTGGGGCGATACAAGAAGAAGGGATTGTGTCCGGCACTGGCAAAGCTGAAGGAGCGGCCGTCGGCGGCTATCTTCAAGGTGACAGTGGTCAGGAACATGCCTGTATCCCCCACTTCATGCACCATAACATTGTTCAAATTGTTGAGCAACGCATCCGGTTCAGTGCGCAGTGACTCGGCCCGATAGGTCGAACGGAAAGAGGTCATCAACAAGGCGGAATCCACGCCATGGCCGGAAACATCGGCAATGGTGACGATGTACTCGCCATTCACCCCTTCCAGACAATCCAGGTAGTCTCCGCCCACTTGTTGGGACATGACGGAGCGCCAGGAAAACTCCAGGTTCTTGCAATGCGGTGGATCCGATGGGATCAACCGGGATTGAATGATGGAAGCAATGTCCAGCTGGGTTTGCAGCTGACGACTCTGCAAGGCCTCCTCTTCCATAGCCCGCCGATGGAACAGGGCTGCGCCCAGCACGAACAGTTTCTGAAAACTGTCCAACCTGCTCTGGAAGCTGCCCATGTCAATCTGCAGGCTGGCATCCGAATCTTGCACATTGAACAGGAGACAGGCGCCAACATCGATGCCGTGGTAATGCATGGGCGCACCCATGATATTTCTCACGCCACCGGGAATGCGATCATCACAGAGCAGATCGAACTTGCCGGTTTCCGGATTCCGCTGCAAAAACTGTGGGCCACCTTGCATGAGCGTCTGTGGCCACCAGATCTCTTCGTTCTCCGCCAGGCATAGACCCTGCAGGATCTCCTCCGGCAAGCCCATGGTTTGATCCAAGTGCAGGTTCGAATCCGGCTGCCCCATCTCATCCAAGATGAAGACGGCGCCGCCATCAGCATTCATGGCAGTCTGGCACAGGTTCAAGAAGCCAGCGGCAACAGCTTCTGAATCCTGTTGTTGAAACAACACCACGCCCTGTTCGAAGGCCTGCAGACTGGAACTGCAACTTTCCGCATACTGGGTGGCGGTTTGCGTCAATTCCAAGTTCACCAAGGCGGTGGCATAGTGCACCAACAAGGTATCCAAAACTGCAGCGGCAGAAGGCTCAGGCTTTTGTGAGAGGCGCAAGGTGCCCAACTCACTCATGCCATAATAGAGAGGGAAGGAACTGCCATTCTCCGGTTGCCAGGCAGCCGACTGGATCCTGGTCTCCGGGCTCAGGGGGCAATCATCGCCCTGCACCAACTCCACCAGCGCCTGCTTCGTGTTGCCATCGTTGATGAGGACAGCAAGACTGATCCCGGGCAGGATCTTGTTGAACTCCTCGCGCATGTGCGCCCTGAGTTCGGCCCGGGTTCGAGCACAATGCACATTCGCCCATTCCGCTGCTGCCCCCAGGCAGTCCATTGCGGTATGGGTCTTAGCCAGACTTTCGCTGATCAGATCAGCGTGTTCAGCGTGGTGGTGGTTGATTTCAGCCATTGCCTATGGATGCAAGAGCGGCCTCCATGGCCTCTCGCAGAAGGGGTTTGATTTCCAGCCATTGCTCTTCTTGGATGCCAAGGACCACTAGATCCTCCGGCATCACATCGACGGGAGCTTTGAAGCCAGAGACAAAGCCCTTGCCAAACTCGTGGGCAAAGGCATCCGCTAATCGGACGATGGCCAATGGAGTGCGATACTCCTCCGGCGCTTTGGTCTTATCGCCATCCCCATGGTGGTAACAAAGGACGGCCTGAACCATGGGACTCAGATTCCATTTCGCTGCAACCATGGCGCCGGCTTCTTGATGGTCCAGGCCAAGCTTGCTGATTTCTACTTCATGGCAAGCCTTGGTTTCTTCCGCCCAATTAACGTTTTCATTCACCAAATAAGGCCCAAGTAAGAGCTTGCCAATGTCATGCAACAATCCAGCGACAAAGATCTCTTCCCGGAAGTCCGCGCTTTGCTTGGTGTGTTGGGCGAGGAACTTGGCAGCAGAAGCCACACACAGGGAATGATTCCAAAGGCCCTTCTCGTTGTGCCCGTAGCAGGAGAAATTGCGCTCCAGATAGTTGGCGGTGCCAGCGGCCAGGACCAGACTGCGCAAGCTGCGGAAACCCAAAACCGTCACAGCTTCTTTGATGGAAGTAATATGACGTGACAGGCCATAGAGAGGAGAATTCACCACCCGCAACATACGCGCCACAATGGGGGCATCGTTTTGCAGTGGCTTCTCAAAGTCCGACACCTTGACGCCCGAGTCATTGAGCAAGCGCATGACTTCCGTCACCACTTCAGGCAGAGAAGGGATTAGCTCGCTCTTCTGTAGGACCTCTCTCTTGATGCGTTCTTGACGCGCAATATTGGCGAGTAAATTGCTACCCATTGGAAATCTGCAGATGATGTGTTCGCAAGGTGAAGAAAAGGCGGCCTATTCAAGCCGACTACCCCGCCCTTATTTCGAACTTAGGCGGCCCCCTTCTTGAGTGCCGCAATCTTCACCGCTGCATTCTCCCACAGGCCTGCAGGCAAACCCCATACTATGGCCACCGCATCTTTGGCCTTGGCAGGAATCTAGTCCGCTTTCTTCGGGCTCACTGGCTTGGCCTTGGCCAACTCCTGAGCGATGGCCGCAGCAAGCTCTTCCGGCTTGAACAAGAACGGGCCCTGCCCACCGGCATAGGCCAGCTTGCCGTCCTTACCCACCAGATAAAGCCGATCTGGCCAACCGCCATAAGCCTTATTCGCCGCATCATCCAGCTTGTCCACCAGGGCGGGCATCGGCAGCTTGAGATCCGCAACACATTGGCTGGCCACTTGTGTTCGCTCCGCCAAACTAATGGAATCTTCAATCATCTTGAATCCCATGGGCGAGCGGCTGTCGATGGCATGGGCCTCACGGATGTAGACAATGAAGAACTCAACATCGTCCTTGTACTGCTCATAGAGTTCTGTCAGCCGACCGGCTGACCGACGGAAAGGTGGTCAAGTGTAGCTGCCAAAGATGAGGGCTACGGGTTTGGCGCCGGCAAAACTGGAGAGCTGGATGCTCTTGCTCTTGTCCTCGGCCAAAGGCAGGTCAAAGTCCGGCGCCGGATCACCGGCCTGCGGCAGCAGGCCAAGTTCCTTGACCTGCATTGCCCCATCCTTGTCTTGATCCACGCTGGCAAACCATGCTTGCAGGTCTTGTGTTTCCAACTTGCCGTTGTCGTTGCCATCCAACAGACGCAGTAGCATCCGCGGGTTCAGGCCACGACGGCGCCGACGCTGGCCCTGACCCTGACGATCCGAGCTATCCCGGTCAGCGTCGCCAATGAGAATGGCCAAGGTTTCCTCGGCGATGACTCCGTCCGCATCGGCTTGCAAGGATGCCAGGAAGGCCTTCCACTCCTTGGCACTGATGGCGCGATCGTCGTCCTTGTTGGCCAGCCTGGCAATCCGCGGCCCCAGGATGCGCAGCGCCATGGCCGCCCGATCCCTGGGCTGCCTGCCCCCACGCCGACCACGGCCGCCCCTGTTGCCAGCACTGTCGCCGCCAAAGTCATCCGCACTGAGCACCCCATCGCCGTTGGCATCCCACTTGGTAAACTTCTCAGCACCACGGTCATACTCTTCTTTGCTTACCTTGCCGTCCTTGTCCTTGTCGTAGGTCTTGACCAGGAACTGCCAAAGCTCATCCCCATCCACACCGAACTGTGCCGGCAGCGATGCTGCCAACAATGCTCCGAACAACAAAGGAATCATGATCTTGCCCATGGCCTGCTCCTCAAGGTTATGCAACCAGAACGAAGTGGAAGTCCAGCTACAATCCTAGCCTTGTGGAGCCTTGGCAGGAATGGTCGAATGCGCCGATGCTGAACACCGGTCAGTGGGTCGTGCATTTCGGGGAAGAGCATTTCGGGGAAGAAGTCCCCAGGTGCTGCAGCCACCCGCGCTCCATATTCATCGAAGCACAGTTCATGCGCTGATCACTCATCTTCACCTGGCCCAGGTAAGGGCAAGGGAAGGAGTGGAGCCTGAGGCCAGAGTCGAACTGGCGACCTACGCTTTACGAAAGCGTTGCTCTACCACTGAGCTACTCAGGCAGCGGCGAGGCAGGAACTTAGCCAGGGACCGGGGCTTTGCCAAGCACCAAGACAGCCGTACATGCCTTGGGGCCATTGCCAGGAAGCATCCCAGGCAATGGCCCCAAAGAGAGCGGGTCAATCAGGCGTCGCTGCCTGCGTCCGTCGCCACAATCATGCCGGACAGGGTCTTCACCAGTTGCAGGTGCTGGCCGGGGGAAAGCTTGGCTTTGCCCAGGGCGGTGATCACTGCCTGGCGCAGTTCGTTCTCCGTGCCCTCGTCTTTGACCAAGGCAATGAGGCTGTCGAAGGAGGTGTCATTCTCCACGGCAAAGGGATTGTCGTTGGAGCGGGCCATGATCAGCCCAGCGGCTTGGGCGGCGGCCACCTTCAAATTCAGCGAATCCCCAGCAACGATGCTCTGCACCAGGGCCGGCAAGGAGCCCGCCATGCTGCCACCTTCGCCCAGGGCCTGGGCGGCGGGGATGGCGATGTCGTCGCCTCGGTTCAACTGCTTGACCAGACTTTCCTCAACCCGGCCCACTTGAACACCACTGCTGGCCAGACTGCTGAGAGCAAGGCTGGCTTCCACTGCCACCTTGTCGGCGCGGGCATTGCGAGCATCCATGGACACGCCTTCCAGCACCCGCTCCACTTCAGCCATCATCGCTTCGCCTTGCAGGGGGCCTTGAATGAAGCCATCAACCTGGTCGCCAAAGCGCTCCTGCGCCTTCTCCAGGTCATTGGCAATCACCAGGATCTTGGCACCACTGGTGCGGTGCTCCTCATCGCGCAACACGCCGATGTAGGACTCGGTGAGATACTCACTGTCCAAGGTCTCGTTCATGATGATGACATCCACCCCACCGTTGCTCAGCAGGCCGGGGATGATGTCGCTTGGCCTTGTTCCAGCATTCACAAACACCCCACGGGAATTGGCACCCGCTTCCTTCGCACTGCTCAGGCCCTGTGGGTTCTTGTCAATGACCGCGACCCGCAACACGGACTCTTCGGTCACCGCCTCACCCAACTTGGCTACCACCTTGGCGGCGGCTGGCAGGTTGGAACCACGGGCGGCCTTGCTGATGGCCAGGGCTGCCTCGTAGGCAATTTGCTTATTGTCGTTGTCCAAGGCCTGCAGCAGCGGCGAGGAACTCAGGCCGTCCTTGTCTTCTGCTTCACCCAGGGCCCGGATGGCGGCAACCGCCAGCAGGGATTGCCGGTCGGCCAGGGAGTCCAGCAGGGCCTGGCGCAGTACCCGCGGCCCCATGCTCATGCTCACCATGCGCAGCTGCGGCACGGTCGCTTCCAACGAGTTCATGGCTTCGTCATCTGATTTGCTGGCCAGGGCGGCTTCAATGGACGCGGCCTTGGCCAGGTGGCTGCGGGCCACCAGGGTCTGGGCCTGCTCACTGGCGGGATCCAGGGACAGGGCCTCGACAGAGTTCTGCATGGCCAGTTCCGTGCCATAGATGCTGGCGGGAATGTCGGAGTAGGCCAGACCGTCACCGGCCCAGTGCCATACCACGGAGGAGAAATCACGGCCCAAAGAACCGGTGCCGCGCAGGTAGGTGGAGGCTTCTTTCAGGTAGAGGTCCACCGCATTGCTTTGAGAGATGCCCAATCTCTTCAGGGCATTGGTGGCCACTTCGCGAATGGACTCTTGATCATCTTCCTGCAGACGGGCCAGGGCTGGAGCTGCCCGACGATCCCGGATCAGGTTGAGGGCAGCAGCAGCGTTGCGACGCAGGGTGGGATTGTCACTGTGCAGGGCCTGGGTCAGAGGCAGGGTGCAGGGCCGGCCAATGCCGTGCAGGGCCATGATGGCTCGGGTCTGTCCCTCGTTGTCATCCACGTTGCCCAGCTTGTCCAGGAAGGCAGGCACGGAGAACTCACCGTGCTTGACGGTCAGGATGCCAATGGCCTCGGCGCGCTGGCCATAGTCGTCACTGCAAGCCTGATCCGCCAGGGCAGCGATGGCTTCCGCATCCCGGGAGACTTCCTGACGGCCAGGCTTGGCCATCTCCGCCAGGGACTTGAGGATCCTGCCCACTTCGCCTTCCTGCAATTGCATCTCATTGTACTTGTCCTTCTCGATGCGTTGTATGAGCTCAAAGGCCTGAGCATTGCTTTTGGTCAGCTTGACCACCTGGCGAAAGTGCACCAGGGCTGGGTCTTTGTTGCCCAGCATGACTTGCTCGAAGCCTTTCTGGAACTCTTGCGCGGCTTCATCAACCTGAGCCACAAGGGAGCCGGTGGCGACAAAGAATGCAGCCACACCAAGAAGAGATTTACCGAAATAACTGGCCATGAAAGGGGCTCCTTTAGGAGGTGCGAGTACTTGCAAGAGAAGGGGGGTCTAGACCACTGCTGAAAATGCCATAGGTCCGGCGCGCGGCGGCCGGCCAATCCTAAGGACCGGGCCCAACCCGTCAAGACGGCCACTGGACACATCTTGCGTCAAACCTGGTCAAATAAGCATACCCCGGATTCCTTGAATTCCAGGCTTGAGGCACAAAAGCCAAGGCTAGAGCATGGCGAGGGCCGCCCAGGCCCCATGCCGACGGCGACAAGCGCCCCTGCCTCGCTCTTGGCCTGGACAGGGATCCCGCCTATACCAACAGGACATGGCAGCCAAAATTCTCATTGTGGACGATCAGGCAGCAATCCGCGAAGAGCTGGCCTACGCCCTGAAATTCGAGGGCTTCGACACCGTGGAGGCCAAGGACGGCGAGGAAGCCCTGGCCGCCGCCGCCAAAGGGGATCTGGACGTGGTCCTGCTGGACATCAAGATGCCCGGCCTGGACGGCATGCAGGTGCTGTCCAGATTGCGGCAGGAGCACCCGGATCTGGCGGTGGTGATGATCTCCGGCCATGGCGACATCGAAACAGCAGTGGTGGCGGTGAAGCAGGGTGCCACGGACTTCCTGCCCAAGCCCTTTGATACGGACCGGGTGCTGGTTTCGGTGAACAACGCCCTGCGCCTGCGCAACCTGAGCCAGGAGAACACCGCCCTGCGCGACCAGCTGGCTACCCAGCACCAGATCCTGGGGGAGAGCGAAGGCATCCAGGAGGTCTTGCGCATCATCCAACGGGTCGCCCCCACCGACGCCAGTGTCCTGATCACCGGCGAAAACGGCACCGGCAAGGAGTTGGTGGCCCGGCAGGTGCATGCCCGTTCATCCCGGAGCAAGGGCCCCATGGTGGCGGTAAACTGCGCCGCCATCCCCGAGGATCTCATCCAGAGCGAGCTCTTTGGCCATTTGAAGGGGGCCTTCACCGGCGCCACCCAGAATCGTAAGGGACACTTCGAAACCGCCCACGGCGGCACCCTGTTCCTGGATGAGATCGGTGACATGAGCCTGGCTGCCCAGGCCAAATTGCTGCGCAGCTTGCAGGAGAAGACGGTCACCCGGCTGGGCGATTCCAAGGACATCGCCGTGGACGTGCGGGTGCTGGCGGCCACCAACCAGGACCTGCAGGAACAAGTTGAGGCGAAGGAATTCCGCGCCGACCTGTTCTACCGGCTGAACGTCATCCGCATCCACATCCCACCCCTGCGGGAGCGCAGTGCGGACATCGGCCTGTTGGCCCAGCATTTCCTGCAATCCGCCTGCAAGGAGAACGGCCTGCAAAGCCGTCGACTGTCGGCGGCCGGGCTGAAGTTCATGCAGCAACAGGACTGGCCCGGCAATGTGCGGCAGCTGAAGAACCTGATGATTGGCGCCGCCATCCTGTCGGATCAGACTGAGTTGGGGCCGGAAGATCTACAACCCCTGCCCAGCGGTAAGGACTCCAGCCCGAAGGACAACTTCTTCAACCTGGCAACCCTGGAGCTGTTCCGGGCCGCCACCGAGCGGGAGTTCATTCGCCGCAAGATCCTGGAGAACAACGGCAACATCAAACGCACCGCCGAGCAGATCCAAATTCAACGGTCCAACCTCTATAAGAAGCTGGACCGTTATGGGCTCAAGTAGAGCCGCTGCAAGGCCTTAGGGTAGGCGTCCTAGGGTAGGCGTCCTAGGGTAGGCGTCCTAGGGTAGGCGTCCTAGGGCAGGCGTCCTAGGGCAGGCGGATCACCTGGCCGACGCGCACCTGACCCAGGTCGGAAATGCCAGGATTGAGAGCCTTGACCTTGACCAGGAAGGCCGGTGCCTGCTTGGCGCCCACCCGCGAAACAGCGATGTTCCACAGCAGGTCGCCGGACTTGATGGTGTAGGCCTGGCCGCGGGAAGCGTTCAGGTCGGCCAAAGCCTTGCTCCGCTCCGAATGCGCCTTCAGCAAGAGCTGGTCATCCACCAGGGGCACCAGGATCTTCTGACCAGGACGCAGGCGTTGCAGGTCAACGCTTTCATTCACCGCTTCCACCAGGGGAAGCTGGTCCAAGGTGACACACCAGCGCTGCACCAGGGTGGAGAGGCTGTCGCCCCGCACCACGGTCACCCAGCGATACTGGTTTTCCACCTCATTCTGCCCCAGCTTGCTGCGCACCAGCTCAGTGGAGAGGGGTTGCGCCTGCAGCGAAGCGGCCTGGGCAGCCGCATCCGCATCCACCCCTTCGGACACGGCAGGAACCGGCTCTGCCGACGTCGCCGTGGTATCCGTAGCTTCTGCGGCAGCATCGGCCTCTTCAGCCACTGCAGCCACATCCGCATCCGCATCTTGCCCCAGGCTGTCCAGGACCCCACTCAAGCTGCTAGGGTCGGATTCGTCCATCAGCTGCTCAGGCCTCGCCTCCGCAGCCACACGGTCATCTCCCGTCTTCGTTTCTTGACCGACAAAGACAGCAATCAATACAATAACCGACAGCAAACCTGTCACGGCGTAGACCAGGATAGTCTCGTTACGCTTCATGGGTCCCTCCCAGGACAATAGTAAAACGGCCTCTGACCGACCGCAGGCCCGGGAGGCGCCCACCTCCCAATAGGGCAAGCCAACATCCTAGAAAGATTGGCCGCGCTTTGCACCCTCTGTCTTGAAGAAGAGAGAGCTTCTGGTTTCGGCTTGGAGTTGATCCGTGCAGGTGGCTAGACTCGCGCAGTCTTGCAAATGTTGGCACGCAGTGTTTTTTCCCTCCTGTTTCTAATGCTCTGCCTGGCACTCAGCCAGTGCAGCACGCACCCGCAGCGATACAGGGAAGCGGCCATCAAGTCGGAGGACCAGGTGATCGTGGTTTACAGCGATTCCCAGGGTGTCCGGACAAGCCTCTGCAACCAAGGGTTCAAGTCCCCACAAGAGGCCTACAGCCGCCCTGGCAGCCAACCGGGCTTGAAGGTGGTGAAGGACCTGGACATGCAGGACCTACTGAACGAGTTCGCCGCCCATCGATTCTTCCAAAAGGCCACACTCAGCCAACCTAACCCGCGGGCCAGTGCCAACTTGAGCGTAAGCATCAATGGCAGGACCCAGGTTTTCAGCAGATTGCGGGAGACGCCAAAGGAAAGAGGAGAGGACGTGCAGGACTTTATCTCCTGCATGAAGGTCTTCTTCACTCTCTCCAACCTCACCACCAGCTTTTCCTCCAGCCCGCAGGCCAGCCGCGATCTGTTCAAGAGAACGGCCCAACCATCAAAGTCAGGTCAACAGTGACAGCCAGCAAGAACACGGGAGCCGTTGCCATCATCCCGGTTCGCGTCGACAGCCAGCGACTCCCGGGCAAGGCCCTGTTGGACGAAAGCGGTCAGGCACTTTTCCTACACACCTGCCAACAGGCGGCCAAGGCCAACTGCTTTGACGAAGTGCTGGTGGCCACTGACAGTGAACGGGTGCAGGCCGCCGCCAAGGCAGCGGGCATTCGCAGCATTGAAACCAGCCACCGCCCCCGCACCGGCACCGAGCGCTGCGCCGAGGCGGCGGAGAAATTTTCCGCCTTGGGATTGCAGGCGGAAGTGGTGGTGAACATCCAGGGCGACTGGCCGGAAATCCATCCCCAGGATCTACAGCAGATGGTGCAGCCCCTGCTTTCAGGCAGCGCCCAATGCAGCACCCTGGCTGCCGCTCTGGACGACCGGGAGAAGATCGCCGATCCCAATGTGGTCAAGGTGGTGCGCGACCTTGCGGGCAATGCCCTCTACTTCAGCCGCTCCCCCATCCCCTACTATCGGGACCGGCAGGGCTCCTGGCAGTGCTGGCGCCACATTGGCGTCTACGGCTTTACCCTGCCCACCCTGCAGCGCATCCCTGACCTGCCTTCCAGCGGCTTGGATGAAGCGGAGGGCTTGGAACAACTCAAATTTCTGGAGAATGGTATCGGCATGCAAGTCCTGGAAGCCCAGGGGGAACCATGGGGCATTGAAGCCCGCCAAGACTACGACGCCTTTCTGACTCGACTGGCAGCAGGGCAATCCAAGAATCAAACATCATGACCAAGTTCATATTCGTCACCGGCGGCGTGGTTTCCTCACTGGGTAAGGGCCTCACTTCAGCAGCCATCGGCTGGACCATGGAGCGCTTGGGGCTGACGGTTTCCATGCAGAAGCTGGATCCCTACATCAATGTGGATCCGGGCACCATGTCACCCTTCCAACATGGCGAGGTCTACGTCACCGATGATGGCACGGAAGCGGACCTGGACCTGGGACATTACGAGCGCTTCACCAACACGGTGTTGACCAAGGACAGCAACTACACCACCGGCAAGATCTATAAGTCCGTCATCCAAAAGGAACGGCGGGGCGACTACCTGGGGCATACGGTGCAGGTCATCCCGCACATCACCGACGAGATCAAGATGGGCATCCACAAGGGCGCCTCCAGCAAACCAGACATTGCCATCACCGAGATCGGCGGCACGGTCGGTGACATCGAAAGCCTGCCCTTCCTGGAAGCCATTCGACAATTCAGCCTGGAAGTGGGGCATGAGAACTGCCTGTTCATTCACCTGACCCTGCTGCCCTACCTGCGCGCCAGCGGCGAGATGAAGACCAAGCCCACCCAGCAGTCCGTCGGCAAGCTGCGCGAAATCGGTATCCAACCGCACATCCTGATCTGCCGGACCGAGCAACCCATGACCGAGGACATGGGCGACAAGATCTCCTTGTTCTGCAATGTGCAGCGGCAAGCGGTTATCGAAGAGCGGGACGTGGACTTCTCCATCTACGAAGTGCCCATCAACCTGATTAAGGCCGGCTTGCACACGGAGATCCTCACCCGCCTCAACCTCACACCCCGTCGAGAAGCTGATGTAGGCGACTGGCACGCCATGCTGGACCGCATCCGCGAACCGAAACACCAGATCGAAATTGCTGTGGCCGGTAAGTACATCGAGCTGCACGATGCCTACAAGTCGATCTACGAATCCCTGCAACATGCCGGCAACCATCAGGCTGCCAAGGTCAGCTTCCGCAAGATTTCCGCCGAACAAGTGGCGGCAGAAGGCGCGGACAAACTTCTAGCGGGCGTCGATGGCATCCTGGTGCCCGGCGGTTTTGGTGAACGAGGCTTTGAAGGTAAGATCGCCTCCATCCGCTATGCCCGTGAGAACAAGATTCCCTTCCTGGGCATCTGCTATGGCATGCAGGCGGCGGTGGTGGAATTCGCCAGGAACGTGGCAGGCATCGGCGATGCCATGACCAGCGAATACGGCAGCGACGCAAGCAACCCGGTGATCTCGCTGATGGAAGAGCAGAAGACCATCTCCGACCTGGGCGGCACCATGCGCCTGGGCGCCTTTGACTGCAAGCTGAGTCCGGGCACCTTATCCCACGCTGCCTACCAACAAGAGAACATCTCCGAACGGCACCGGCATCGCTACGAGTTCAACAACGCCTTCCGCAATCGCCTGCAGGAAGCCGGCCTGGTGCTGGCGGGAGTCAACCCGAAGTTGGACCTGGTGGAAATTGTCGAGGTGAAAGACCACCCCTGGTTTGTGGGCGCGCAATTCCACCCGGAATTCAAGACCAAGCCGATGACGCCGCACCCGCTGTTCCGCGACTTCATTGCCGCGGCGATCAAGAACCAGAAGTAGGCAGCCCGCTAGGCTTGCCTGCTAGGTTTGCCTGCTAGGTTTGCCTGCTAGGCGATGGCGTTCTCGCCGGTGATCTCCTTACCGATGATGAGCATGTGGATGTCGTGGGTGCCTTCGTAGGTGTAGACCGACTCCATGTTGCACATGTGGCGCATGGTCTGATACTCATCGGTGATGCCGTTGGCGCCAAGCAGGTCCCGGCCCATGCGGCAGGCTTCCAGGGCCATCCAGCAATTGTTGCGCTTGGCCAGGGAAACATGACTGTGGTGCAATTGCCCTGACTCTTTGAGTCGACCCATGCGCCAGGCCAGGAGCTGCCCCTTGGTGATCTCGTTGATCATCCAGACCAACTTGTTCTGCACCATCTGGAACCTGGCAATGGGCCGGCCGAATTGTTCACGGTTCTGGGCGTAGCGCAGGGCTTCGTCATACACCGCCATGGCGCAACCCACGGCGCCAAAAGCAATGCCGAAGCGCGCCTGGTTCAAACATCCCAGCGGCCCCTTCAATCCTTCCACATTGGGTAGCAGGTTGGCCTTGGGGATGCGGCAATCTTCGAACACCAACTCGCTGGTCACCGAAGCGCGCAGGGAGAACTTGTTCTTGATGGTGTTGGTGGAATAACCCTTGGTGCCCTTCTCCACCAAGAAACCCTTCACCACGCCGTCCAGTTTGGCCCAGACAATGGCTATATCGGCGACGCAGCCATTGGTGATCCAATACTTGGAGCCGTTGAGCACGTAGGAATCACCATCCTCTACAGCACGAGTGATCATGCCTCCAGGATCAGAGCCATGGTCCGCCTCGGTCAGACCAAAGCAACCGATGAGTTCGCCGCTGGCCATCTTCGGTAGGAACTTCTGCTTCTGCTCTTCCGTGCCATAGGCATGGATGGGATACATGCAAAGCGAGCCCTGCACCGAAACAAAGGAACGCAGACCGGAGTCGCCGCGTTCCAGCTCCTGCAGGATCAAGCCATAGGCCACCGGTGACATGCCAGCGCAGCCATAGCCTTGCAGGCTGGCACCCAGCACTCCCATCTCACCCAACTGGGGCACCAACTCGGCGGGGAAGGTGGCGTTGCGATAATGCTCTTCAATGATGGGGATGAACTTGTCGTCCACCCAGTCACGGATCATATCCCGTGCCATGCGCTCTTCGTCGCTGAAGAGTTCGTCCATCTTATAGAAATCCGCGCCTTTGAAACGATTCATGGTAGCTCTCTGTGTGCAGGTTATGCTGCGAGCATAGGGCGTCCTCTGCTCCGGAAACAAGCCATAAGACAAGTCATGCCGATGACCAGCCGATGACCAACCAATGACCAGCCATTCCCAGGTCTGCCCAATTTGCGGCTATACGAAAGATGCCGAGTCCTGTGGTCAATGCCATGGCCAGGCTCTCAGCCTGGGCCGGCGCAAAGCCCTGAAGGTGGGTCGGGGACAGCCCATAGCAGATGTACTGGAAGGCTTCATTGCGCCCTTCGCCGCCTTCCCCTTGCTTATGAGCCGCCCAGAATTCAAGGGCAAGCTGAAGTGGGCGATCCTGACCAATGTTCTGGTGCTGGTGCCCCTGTTGATCGGCTGCCTGTATGGCGGCTTCACCTGGATCTTCCATCTCATGGCCGGCGACTGGGGTTGGTTTGAATGGATGCACGGCGCGCTGGGTGGCGCCGTCGCCGGCCTGGCCGCCCTGCTCCTTACCCTGTTGATCCTCTGGTTCCTCACCCCGGTGCTCATCGAAACCGTCACCGCCCCCTTCCTGGATCCGCTGGCGCAGGCGGCGGAGCGGAGCATGGGAGGCCCAGACATGCGTACGGTGGAGATCGGCATCATGAAGAGCATGGTCCTTGGCCTGCGCTCGGCGGGCTGGATCCTGCTGCTGCAGATCCTCATCCTCATCCCCACCATGCTGCTTTCCTTCATCCCTGTGGTGGGTTGGCCCTTCGTCATCCTGGGCGTGCTGGTCTCTGCTTACCTGAATGCATTGCTCTGGTTTGAGATCCCGGTGCTGCGGCGGGGTTTCAACATGACCTATCGGCGGGCCATCCTGCGCAAGAACTGGGCAAGGGCCCTGGGTTTTGGTCTGGGTTTCTACGTCGGCCTGCTGGTGCCCATCTTCAACATCCTGTTCCTGGCGCCGGCAACGGCGGTGGCGGTGAGCCGGCTGTATTTCCGCTTCGACAAGGAGCAACCGAGCTGATCGGACTGTAGCTCCTACTTCACAAGCCAGCCCAGACTCTGCAGGCGCTGCAAGATGAGATCGGCAACCAGCACATTGCCGGCGGGGTTCCAATGCCCATCTGGCAGGTACAGTCCAGCGCTGCCCTCGGCATGCAAGGCGGTTGACAGAGTGTCCAACACTTGCACCCCCCGCTGTTCCAAACCTTCCACAATGCGTTGCTGCTCCGCAGTTTGCTGATCGGACTTCTGTCCGCGAGGGTAGCCCAGCACCACCAGCAACCTGGCACCGGCCGCTGCCGCACGGGATTGCATGCTCTCCAACAGGGCAAGGTAGAGTGGCACCCTATCCGCAGTCTGCCACTCCGCTGCCCGCACCGGCGTCCGGCTCATGTGATCCGACATCTGGAACACCAGTTCACCCAGGTAGAAGGTCGTGCGCAGCCACATGGAAAAGTTGGGCTGTGGACGCACCAACTCCAACTCCCCCTGCACCAATCGGTAGTACGGCTTGGGCCATGCCCCCTTCGCTTCGAAGCGAATGCCCTCCAAGTCGTTGCCCATGTAGGTCGTAAGCACGATCACCTTGGGTTGGTACGCAAGCACTGACTCTTCCACCATGCGCAGATGCTGATCCGTACCCGAGGCATTCATACCGAAGTTCAACACTTCCAAACCAGGCTGTTTTGTTTCCAGGAGCTCACTGAACCGCTCGCCGAAGTTGAGCCCCACGCCGAAAGTAAACGAGTCCCCCACCACCGCCAGACGCAGCTTGCCATGGGCAGGCTCGTGCTGAAAGTCATCATCCCGCCAACCCTGCGCATTGATCCTGCTCAACTGATCACCGCCCCACATGAAGCCGGTCTTCTGCACCCCAGGCACCATCCCCCAACCAAAGTCCGGGTGGTAGACAATGCCCCGCTCCTTGTTCAGACAGAACGCAGCCAGGCGGAGACCACCCTCAGCCAACAGCAGGCTGCACAGGGTTGCGACCAGCACAAGATACAGACGCTTGCGCCAGCGCTTTGTCTTTGGCTCTGATTTGCTGTTCATGGAGTGCTACCGAGGCGAGGGAACCTTCACTTTTAGTTTTTTCTCTACCTCTGCACCAGACTTCACTTCGAAGGGCTCACTACCACCAACCGAGCGACGACCCTTGACATAGACCTGCAAGTAGTGCCCACCGGGATCCACTGAAGTGAAACAGTATCGGCCGTCGCGACCGGAAAGCACTTCTACCACACTGCCACTCACCTGTCGGCCGTTGGCCATGTCCCAGTCCCGCATCCATACGCGAGCGCCGACAATGGGTTGGTTTTGCGGGTCCAGAATTCGGCCAAAGACCTTGGTGCTGCCCGGGCGAGCAACAACCAACTCAAGGTCTTTCTTATGCCTCTCCTAAAGCAAGTGTAGGTCCTCCCGGGTGCTGATTTCGCCTAGCGGCCATGAATACGCAATGGAGAGCGCGGGTAGCTGCATCTGAGACCCGGTGGATTCCCGGTACAGGCTGTAGCCCATCCTTGGAGGCAGTGGCAGAGTGCCAAGCCGCCCTGGCGGTTTGGCATCTCAGGAAAGGGCCGTGAGCCGTAGGGGCTGTCAAGGCTGGCCGTAGGCCACGAGCGGAGCGAGCTTGGCCTTTATGGCACCGAGGCTTGCGGCACAGAGTTGAAAAGTTGGTTGCGCAGAGCCAAGCGTACATAGAAATTGCGCACTGACTGCGTCGAGCATGCTTAGAGGCTCTCGACGCGACGGACTCTGTTCACGAGGTCGCATCAGTGCGCATCACCACCCTACTCAACAAGCTCCTCAATCTCCAGGGGCTCCGGGTTACCGGGGCCCAATTTCAAGACGGTGAGATGATTCTCAGTGTCCACCGAACATTCCAGCTGCTGACCTGCCCACACTGTGGCAAGCGCAAGCGTGGCCGAGAATCCAAACGAAAGCGGCGATGGAGGCACATGGGAATCTGGGGCCATGAGGTCTACCTGGAGGGCGAAATCCGGCGTTTGCGGTGCAAGAAATGCAATGTAGTCGTGACCGAGGCGGTCCCCTGGGCCAGGCATGGCAGTGACTTCACTAAGCCCTTCGAGGATGTGGTCGTCCTGCTGGCGCAACAGACAAACGTAACGGCCGTCGCCAGGCTGACTGGGATTTCGTGGGTGACCGTAGGAGCAATCGCAGAGCGTGTCGTCAGCGAGCACCTTGACCCAAACCGCTTCGATGGTCTGCGTCGCATTGCTGTGGACGAAATCAGCTTCCGCAAGCGCCACCGCTACCTGACGGTGGTCACCGACCACGACCAGAGAAGGGTTATCTGGGTCGCCGAGGGCAAGAGTGCCGATGTACTCAAGAGTTTTTTTACCGAGATCGGAGCTGATGTTTGTGAGCGCATTGAAATCGCCACCATGGATATGTCGGCTTCTTACCGCAAAGCGGCAGAGGAAAGCCTCCCAAATGCACAGATCGTTTTTGATCACTTCCACATTGCCAAGTTGGCCAACGAAGCTCTCAATGAGGTCCGGCGCGAACTCATGCGAAACGCCGCTCATCCCGATGCCAAGAAGGCAATCAAGGGAACAATGTGGGCACTCCTGCACCGCCAAGAAAACGCAACCGATAAGCACATGAGCACCATTGGTCATCTTCGCCCCGAGCAACCTCTTGGGCGCGCCTACCTGCTCAAGGAGACTCTGCTCGACATCCTGCGTGGCAGCATCAAAGATTCAAATCTGGCTCTTGATGGTTGGATGGCCTGGGCAGCACGATCTCGACTCAAGCCATTTGTCAAACTCGGCAAGACGGTCCGCAAACACCTCGGCGGGATCCAGGCCCTCTTCAAGGAACGATTCACAAATGGCCTGGCGGAAGGCATGAACAACAAGATTCGCCTCCTCAGCCATCGCGCTTACGGCTTCCATAGCGCAGCCCCACTAATCGCTACCATCTTCCTCTGCTGTGGTGGAGTCAGGCTTCCAGACCTACAACTCCTTTAGGAGAACCTTTCTTATCCTCGCCATCATCTAGTACAAATCCCTCGGTGGCCTGCGCCGCGCTTTTTCTCCCACATGCCACCCGAATCTGGTCGGATGGCGGACGAATGCCAACGAAATGAAATTGGCCCTCACGATCTGTAGTCCCGTTTTTGAAGACCATCCACCCTGGAGCACGATTCTTGGTGAACTCCTGCAAGGTCACGCGCTGGAAAGGTATCCCCCGACCCGTTGTATCGCGCAAGACACCCGACACAGAGGCGGCAGGCTGCGCAACGATTTCCAAAGAGACTTTGGGATCAACCACGAACTCGTATGAGCTAAGAGGCCTCGCTCTAAAGGATTGATTAGCTACGGGCTTTTTCGGAACGGGCACAAATGAGGAGTCCAGCAGATAGATCATCGCTTGGGCTCCCGGAGCAAGAGGGCTCTGAATCGAAAAGGAACCATCCTCCGCTGTTTTGGCTTCGGTTCGCCTTCCGCCATTGGAAGCCCTGCACTGCAAACGCTGCCCCGCCAGCGGCTTGCCGGCTTGATCTCTCAAGGTGCCACTGAGAACATTCGTCTCGTCCTTCACCACAGTGAATTCCAGTTCATGCGACTTGTTGCCAGGCTCTACTCTTCGCCGCCGCGGATTGAAGGAATAGCCCTCCGCCCGAACCCTGACATCAAATCGATAGTCAGGCAAGCCAGCAAGCTCCCAGCGCCCTGCGGCATCGAGTCCGCCATTCATGGGAGCGGGTAAAATCTGGAAACTGCCATCGCTATAGGGCCTCACGGAGAGGGATGCCTTGACGCCCTCAGGCAAGCCTTTCACCTGCACTGCCAAGGTCACGCCCTTGCCTTTTGCCAGTGCAAGCTCAACACCCTCAGTTTCGTCGGCATGCCAGAACACAGTGGACGCAATCACATGCCGCGGCGCCCAGGCACGCACAGTGATTTCACCAAGGGGAACCTTGGTCATCTCAAATCGTCCTTCCTGGTCGGTGATATCTTCCCCCTGAGAATCTCCTCCGAAGACCCTGGATGATTCGTTGGAAGCAGTCACTTTTACCCCCGAGATTGGCTGGCCATTGGCATCCACCACCCGCCCACGGATGGTGTCAGCATCCCAGAGTCGGATATCAACTCTGCTGGCCAAGTGAGAGCTATTGATCGAGGTGTGGTCAGAACCTCGAGAAAGACCCGGTGCAGTCGCAAACACTCTAACCGAGTTTGCGGAGACAGGAATGTTCCCCAGGACGAAGTAACCCTCGCCGTCAGTTCTGCTCTTGGCGAGGCGCTTTTCGGGTTCCGTCCGCCAGACACACCATACCTCGGCAGCTCGTGCGGGTTTGCCCTCACTGTCATGCACGACACCGGAAATTGATCCGGTTTGTGAGGATGCTTCTTGAGCTTGGGCCAGCGGGGCAAGAATCAACAATGCCAGCAGTACCTTCTTCATTGAGTCATTTCACCACTGCCCCCCCACCCCAGCAAGTTCCCACACAAACATTGATCCCTTTTCCTTTGCCGCTACGGTGCGGCGCCCTCATCGCTCCTTGGGGGCCACCTCGCCTCCATGTTCAATCTCAGCAGCAACCCGCAGTTCCGCCTGCGTAGTGACCTCCTTTCCGGCCTCACCGTCGCCCTGGCCCTGGTGCCAGAAGCCGTGGCCTTCGCCTTTGTCGCCGGCGTTGACCCCATTGTTGGCCTGCACGCAGCATTCATCGTTGGCATCATCACCGCCCTCTTTGGTGGCCGACCGGGGATGATTTCCGGCGCCACCGGCGCCCTTGCCGTGGTCCTGGTGGCCCTGGTGACCCAGCACGGCATCCAATACATGTACGCTGCCGTGCTGTTGATGGGCGGTCTGCAGGTGCTAGCGGGTGTTCTCCACCTGGGGAAGTTCATCCGCATGGTGCCGCATCCGGTGATGCTGGGCTTCGTCAACGGCCTGGCCATCGTCATCTTCCTGGCGCAACTTGGACAGTTCAAGACGCCTGACAGCCAGGGGGAAATGCAGTGGATGGCGAACTCCCAGCTCTACACCATGCTCGCCCTGGTGGCCGCTACCATGGCCATCATCCACTTCCTGCCCAAGCTGACCAAGGTGGTGCCCGCCTCCCTGGCCGCCATCATCACCATCACTCTGGTTACCACTGGCTTTGGTCTGGACTCCCCCACCATCGTCGAATACCTGCGCAACATGACCGGCGACAGCAGCGCAACCCTGAAGGGTGACCTGCCGGCCTTTGCCATCCCCATGGTTCCCTTCACCTTGAAGGCCCTGTGGATCATCCTGCCCTACGCGGTGATCCTGGCAGCCGTCGGTCTGATCGAGTCGCTGCTGACCCTTACCCTGGTGGATGAGTTGACCGAGACCCGCGGTCGTGGCAACAAGGAATGCCTGGCGCAAGGAGCCGCCAACATCACCTGCGGTTTCTTCGGTGGCATGGGCGGCTGCGCCATGATTGGCCAGAGCATGATCAACATCAACTCCGGCGGACGTGGGCGCACTTCTGGCGTCACCGCTGCCCTGGTGTTGCTGGCCTTCGTGTTGGGTGCGGCACCGCTCATCGAAATGGTACCAGTGGCAGCCCTGGTGGGCGTCATGTTCATGGTGGTGTTGGGCACCTTCGAATGGTCGAGCTTCCGCGTCTTGACCAAGGTGCCACTGTCCGATGCCTTCTTGATTGTCTTGGTGTCGGGAGTGACGGTGGCAACGGATCTGGCGGTGGCAGTCTTTGTTGGCGTGGTGGTCTCGGCCCTGGTCTTTGCCTGGAAGCATGCCAAGGTGATCCATGCGGTCACTCATACCGACAACAATGGCTGGAAGGTCTACGATCTGCGGGGGCCCCTGTTCTTCGGCTCAAGCAAGAGCTTTGGCGAAATATTCGACGCCAAGAATGACCCACAGGATGTGGTCATCGAGTTCCAACACGCCCGGGTTTCCGACCATTCCGCCATTGAAGCCATCGACAACCTGGCAGAGCGCTACCTGAGTCTGGGCAAGACTCTGCACCTGCGGCATCTGAGCCCGGAATGCCGCCTGCTGATGCGCAAGGCCGGAAATCTGGTGGAAGTCAACGTGATTGAGGATCCCCAATACCACGTTGCCACCGACGCCCTGGCCTAGTCGGCGGCTTCGGCGGCTTCAGCGGCTTCGGCGGCAGACGGCTTGGAGTCACCCCAGGGAATGAACAGAATGTGTCCACTGGTCTGCTCGCCATGGCGCTGCCAACTGAACAGTCGCCAAAGAAAGGAGAAGCCCGAGTGCTTCTCACCTGAGTCCCACGAGATGAAGGGGAAGAAGTCGCGTTGGGTTTCCTTGCCTACACTCTTCTGGCGGTACAGGTAGTAGAGGAAATTGAACTCGGAACGCTCGGCAGAGCTTTCGTAGTTCAGAATCCCAAGCAAGCTGCTCCAACGACAGTCTTCCTTCCCCGATCGGTAGTTGATCGGGATAGGGAGGGCCCTCGCGGGCTCCCCCCTCCCACACCACCCGGCATGCGGGTCCGCACCGGGCGGTTCAGTTCGACTTGACAAAGTGTTGCCATTGTTGTGAAAGATTCAGGAGGCCTTGATCTGCAAAGTACTGGTTCGGGAGTCCAGCGTGGATCTGTTGCGATCGGGATAACCTCCAAGTTCCCTTACGGGACCCGGAGATCTTCCGCGCGTCGTCCACGCCTAGACGCCGGAGGGCTCGGCGGCGACCACTGCCGGTGCTCCATTGCTTCAGGAGGAAGCTTCGGAGACGGCGATGGATCCAACTCTCGAGCGGTATCAGGACGGTTGGCGTTTCGATAAGCTGGAAATAACCAAGCCATCCCCGCAGGTAGCGGTTCAGCTCAGTCACCATCTGCTGCAATGAGATGCCACGATGTCGTCGCGTCAGCTCACGCACTCGATCCCTCATCCGTTTGGTGGATTGGGGGGCGAGTCGCAGCTTCGGTTTCAAGCCGTTCGTTACGCTGTGGCCCAGAAACTTCCGTGTCCAGGGTCTGGCAACCGCACTCTTTTCCTCGTTTACCTTCAAACGAAGGCGTCTCTCCAGGAATTTCCTGCACGAGGCCATGACGCGTTCCCCTGCTACCCTTGACCGCACATAGATGTTGCAGTCGTCGGCGTATCGGACAAAGCGGTGACCCCGGCGCTCAAGTTCCTTGTCCCACTCATCGAGCAAGACGTTGGAGAGCAAGGGTGAGAGTGGCCCACCTTGCGGTGTGCCTTCGTGCCTCTGCGCGATAACGCCATTGCTCATCATCCCCGCCGATAGGTATCGACGGATCAGTCGCAACAACGCCTTGTCTTCAATCCGGCGTGAGAGTCGCTCCATGAGGATGTCGTGGTTGACTCGGTCGAAAAACTTCGACAGATCCATATCCACGACCCACCGGTAGCCTTCGGCTACGTAGCTTCTTGCCTGCTTCACCGCGTTATGCGCGCTGCGGCCGGGTCGAAAACCATGGCTCGATTCCGAGAACGTCGGGTCAAATATCGGAGTTAGCACAATAGCGATTGCTTGCTGGATCACCCGATCCAGCACCGTTGGGACTCCAAGGGTCCGCGTACCGCCACTTGGCTTTGGGATATCTACCCGCCGCACCGGTGCCGGTTCATACGTCCCCTCCATGAGCGCAATGGCCACTTGGCCACCATGCTCACGGAACCATGCCGGAAAGCCTTTGATGGTTAACCCATCCACTCCCGGCGCTCCCTTGTTGGCCTTGACCCGTTTCCAGGCCGCCTCCAAGGTCTCCTTGCGCATCACTTCTTCCAACAATGGCGATCTTGCGGCTTCGGATTCCTTCAACGCCGGAATAGCTTGCTGCACCGAGGATGGCCATAACGGGTACCGCCCGCTGACTCCATCCCGGCCTTCTCCAAAAGGTAAAAGCTTCTGCTGCACCACTAACTCCGAGTCTCCGGGCCGTCGCCTTGACGATCTGTTCGGCCCTTCGATCGATGCGCACGATCTACTATGGCCTCTGCTGACTTCTGCCGCTCCATCCCGGACCGTTGCCGGCCCGGTAGTCCCTTCGGGACAAAACGACAGATCTCCTCAGGTAAGATCCATAACCTTCGCTCCACTCCCGCCGCATCTACCACTACGCCTTCCGAGCAGGTATTGGGTTTCGTCTTGTGTTGCAGACTCACCCAGACGCCTTGGCCTAATGCGATTCGTGTTCCTCGGGACATAGCTTCCCCTAGGAGTCTGCCCCACGGAAAGTCAACTTAGCGTCACCTCGGTGGCCGCTGGATAAAATCATTAGTGGGGCTGTGAAAATCCAGATCGACGGATTCTGCATGGATTTTGGGCCTGGGGCCACGTTGACGATTTTTGGGAGCAGATCAGTGCTTCTTGGCCTGTAATGGCCCAATTCCCTCGGCCTTCATAGCGCCAGCTTTCCGTGCAGCCTTCTCAAGTTGGTTGCAAGACAGATTAGGTCCCACTCACCACTCACCTTTGCTATGCCTCGCATGCTGAAGGACCGAAAGCCGCTCACGTTTTTGATCCAGCCAAAGACCGGCTCAACGATGTGTTTGCGTTTTCGGTACCAGCCCCGCCCACGGTTGGTTCCCAGCTTCCGTTTCATTCGCGCAGTAGCTTGGAGATCTGGACTGGTCTTCGGTCGTTTCTTTCCTTCCTTGCCAACTGAAACCAAACCGTCAATCTGGGCGTTTTCGAGATGCTTGAAGTTTTCCTCGCTGCGATAGCCTGCGTCCGCAAGCAGGCGCTCTATCGGCTTGCCTGAGTTCTCCATCGCTTTCTCGGCCATTGGAAGAAGCTGGTCATTATCAGCAGCGTTGTTTGTTACTCCATTGGCGATGATCAGCTGCTCAGTATTGTCGACAGCAATCTGAGCGTTGTAGCATTGCTCGAATCCATTCGAGGCTTTCATGATCCGACTATCGGGGTCCGTGAAGTTCTCCTGATCCTTTGGCCGTGGCTTGCCCTTGGGATGTTTCCGGTGGGGAGTCATCCGAAGCTCGCGACCTTCTTCCTTGGCCTTGCTGGCCTTCTTCTCGTCCTTTTGCTTGTCCTCCTCGGCCTTGCGTCTCTCCAATCGCTTCTTTGCCTCCTGGATAGCCTTCAGGCGGCTTTCCCGGTTTGAAAGTTCATCAGGGAGCTCGTCACCCCGAAAGTCAGGACCGAAGAGATCGTCCTCTTCCTTGTCGATTCCCTTAGCCATCTCGGTGATCCTGCGGATCTCGCCGCGCAGTCGTTTCTCTTCGGACTTCATTCGCGAGTAGCTCATTGCCTTTCGCTTGCTGGCGTTCGCCTTCACTTTGCTGCCATCCACTGCCACGGTGCCGAGCTTGACCAAGCCAGCCTCAGAAGCGAGCTGTACGATCTGGACAAAGAAGCTCTCGAACAAATCGACATGCTCCGCCCGAAAACGACAGATTGTGCGGTGGTCCGGCATTTGATTAGCTGCCAACACCCGGAAAGGCACGCTTTCTTCGAGGTGCTTGGAGATCTTGCGGGAGGAGAAGACCCCTGTGCAATACGAGTAGATCAAGACCCTCAACATCATCCGTGGATCGTAAGGCAATTCACCACTCCCGCAGATGCGGTAGCGGTCGAGGAGGCCATCCGTGTCCAACGAACCGACCGCGTCGTGAATGTACCACGCAAGATGATCTTGTGGCAGCCAGTCACGGATGGACGGAGGTAGGAGGTACTGCTGGTTTAGATCTTGACCCTTTTTGAATCGCGCCATGCCTTCAATACGTACAAGGATGGGCCAGGGGCTTAACCTTTTTTCCGATTTCGAGGGCGATCGGAGGCCGGATTCCTCCTCATCCCGTGGGGCAGACTCCTAGCCTGGACTATTCATGAATAGGTAAACCGCGGACTGTGGATCATTCGTACTAAGTGGTAACTACACGCTACTTGGAACAAACGACACCACAATCCGCATGGCCAAGCCTACTCAACAGTCTGTTATTCTTCCAGACATCGCCAAGAAGTCCGTCGTCCCCATCTTTGACGCAGAAGGACAAAGCTCCGATGGCGGTGCAATCCTGCTTGGCCAGCTCGATCAGCAACTCGGCCTGACCAGCGGACTTGCAGCTCAATTTTGCGATCGACGCAATCCGGGCCGCACAACACACGACTTTTTGACGATTCTCCGGCAACGTGTGTTTTCCATCGCCATGGGCTACAGCGATGGCAACGACGCAGCCAAAATGGCAAATGACCCGATCCTGAAAATGATCAGCGGCATGGATGCACTTGGCGAAGATCAGCTGGCATCGCAACCGACGTTATCCCGGTTTGAAAACATGCCCACGGCAAAAGAGGCTGTACAAGCCACACGTTGGCTGGAGAAGAAAGCTATTGGTCTGCTCAAGAAGCGTCATCGGCGACCAAAGCGCATCACCATCGACTTTGATTCCACTGACGATCCCACCCATGGTCAGCAAGCATTCAGCTTTTTCAATGGCTACTACGACACCTGGTGTTTCCATCCTCTCCTTGGCTTTTTGTCAGTGGATGGTCATCCAGATCAATTTCTCTTCTCCGCTCGGCTTCGACCAGGGAACTCAACGGCAAACCGAGGATGCATTCCATTGTTGCAGCGGACGGTCGCCGAGCTCAGGTACCGATTCCCGAAAGCAAAGATTCGTGTACGGTTAGATGGCGGCTTTGCAAACCCAAGGATCATCGCTGCGCTTGAAGATCTAAAAGTCGAGTATGTGGTCGCAATGGCCAGCAACAGCGTCCTCAAAGCGAAAGCCAAGGATTGGATGACCATGGCCCAGACGCTCTCTGCTCGCCAAAACGAATCCATCCAACTCTTTGGAGAGGCTGCTTACCGTGCAAAGTCATGGAATCGCGAGCGGAGGGTCATCCTCAAAGCTGAGGTGCTGCAGTATGAAGGAAGAAGTGCAAAGTCGAATCCTCGATTTGTGATCACCAATCTTCGGCACACACCGGAAAACGTGTACAAGATCTATCGTGGTCGAGGTGATTCCGAGAACCGCATCAAAGAACTACTGCATGATCTCGACATTGATCGCACAAGCTGCTCAAGCTACATCGCCAATCAATTCCGAGTATTGATGACGGCTACGGCGTATCTGCTCTACCAGGAGCTGCGCTGGCGCCTTCGTCGGACTGATGCAGGCCGCACCCAGGTAGGGCGATTTCGGGAAATGTTGATCAAGGTCGCAGCTCGCGTACAAGAATCAGTGCGTCGGGTAGTGGTCCATCTGCCGAAATGTTATCCATGGGTAGAATTGTGGGAGCGTGCAGCATGTGCTGTCAGTGCTCGCGGTAGACCAAAGACGGCGTAGCGCCGAATGGAATCCAACTGCATCGCATCTACTGCGCCACGGGACTGTACGGAGGTGGCCATTCCGGCGATATTTCAGGCCCATGGACCTTTGCCAACGCTCACTTCAGAGTGTCGAAAGCAAATCCCCTTGATTCTTCACCATGCCGGCCAGCAAGGACCAAAAAATCGCGATCAACAGCACACTCGTGAATAGTCCGGGCTAGGGCTTCCTTCCCACCCCACCTCGCGGTGACGCAGTTGCCTTCGGGTTCAAGTTCCCCCTGCAAGGGTCTAGAGAAGACTTTCACTTCACGGTTATGAATCATGATGAGCGCACAACAACATGGGAGTGCCAATGTGCATGCTCACCCCACCATCGCAGTCGGCATTGAAACCAAATAGGCTGGCGGCCTCATAGAACCTCTCACCTCCCCCTGCGGCAGAGCGGTAGGAGAACAGAGGCAGCAAACGCAAGACCTCAGTTTCCTCGAGCCCCGCCTCGCGAAACAATCCGGACAGGGCCGTGGTTGCAACTTCTGTTGGCTCACCTTCACTGTCCATTCGGGTACTGCGGCCGAACAAGGGCCAAACGTCCAAGCCTTGGTAAGTCGGGGATGTATAGTGCGAGATCAGCGGCCAAAGCAGGTGAGTGGAGTAGCTTTCGTCTCTGCGTTCTTGGTGATACAGCGGGCCGAGGACGTTGACAAAAGTGGTTCGTCCCGCAGTGTCCCAGCCGGTCCCACCCAGAAGCGTCAAGAACATACCGGCTCCTTCTTCTCCTTTGCCAAAGGCGAAGAGAGGGAAGGCAACCATGTAATCCATGGCACCATCTTCCCCATAGCCCCAGAAGACCGTGCCCAAGTTGTTGAACTTGCCAAAGTCAGCCAGTGGGAACAGGCCCCAGGAATCCACCTTCCACACAACCTTCTTGTCCGCATCCAATTCAACCGAGTAGTTCCACCAGGCCGGGCCAATGTGATTCAACGAATCGCTAAAAGTGAACACCGGAAACAGACCAACAGCTCCATCCAGAAAGTCATTATCCCCAGACCACCACACGGGCCCCACATAGTTGAATTCCCCTAGGAGTCTGCCCCACGGGAAGTCAACTTAGCGTCTCCCAGGTGGCAGCTGGATAAGTCATTAGTGGGGCTGGGAAAACCCAGATCGTCCGATCCTACATCAATCTTGGGCCTGGGACCATGATGACGATTGTGAGGTGCTTCTTGGCCTGTAATAGCCCGATTCCCTCGGTTTTCACATCGCCAGCTTTCCATGCAGCCTTCTCAGGTTGGTTGCAAGACAGATTAGATCCCACTCACCGCTTACCTTCGCCATACCTCGCATGCTGAAGGACCGAAAACCGCTCACGTTTTTGATCCAACCAAAGACCGGCTCAACGATGTGCTTGCGTTTTCGGTACCAGCCCCGTCCGCACTTGGTCCCGAGTTTTCGCTTCATTCGCGCAGTAGCTTGGAGCTCTGAGCTGGTCTCCGGTCGTGCCTTTCCTTCCTTGCCCACCGAAACCAAACCGTCAATCTTGGCGTTTTCGAGGTGCTCGAAGTTTTCCTCGCTGCGGTAGCCTGCGTCCGCAAGCAGGCGTTCGATCGGCTTGCCGGTGTTCTCCATCGCTTGCTCGGCCATCGGAAGAAGTTGATCCGTATCCGCACCGTTGTCAGTGATTCCATTCGCGATGATCAACTGCTCCGTATTGTCGACAGCAATCTGGGCGTTGTAGCATTGCTCAAACCCCTTCGAGTCTTTCATAATCCGACTGTCAGGGTCTGTGAAGTTCTCTTGATCCTGTGGCCGTGGCTTGCCTTTGGGATGTTTCCGGTAGCGAGCCACCTGGAGATCACGACCCTCTTCCTTGGCCTTGCGGGCCTTCTTCTCGTCCTTTCGCTTGTCTTCTTCGGCCTTGCGTTCTTCCAAGCGCTTCTTTGCCTCCTGGATCACCTTCAGGCGGCTCTCCCGGTTCGCAAGCTCCTCGGGCAATTCGTCACCACGAAAGTCGGGACCAAACATCTCGTCCTCGTCCTTGTCGATCCCCTTGGCCATCTCGGTGATCCTGCGGACTTCGGCACGGAGCCGCTTCTCCTCGGATTTCATCCGCGAGTAGCTCATAGCCTTGCGTTTGCTGGCGTTCGCCTTCACCTTGCTGCCATCCACTGCCACGGTGCCAAGTTTGGCCAAGCCTGCCTCACAAGCAAGTTGCACTATCTGGACAAAGAAGCTCTCAAACAGATCGACATGCTCTGCCCGAAACCGACAAATCGTGCGGTGGTCCGGCATCTGATTGGCTGCCAACACCCGGAAAGGCACACTCTCCTCTAGGTGCTTGGCAATCTTGCGAGAAGAGAAGATTCCGGTGCAGTATGCGTAGATCAGCACTCGCAGCATCATCCGTGGGTCGTACGGCAACTCGCCTTTGCCGCAGACGCGATAGCGATCAAGGAGATCATCTGTGTCAAGCGACTCAATGGTGTCGTGAATGTACCACGCAAGATGATCTTGGGGCAGCCAATCGCGGATTGACGGAGGCAGGAGGAACTGCTGGTTGAGATCTTGACCCTTTTTGAAACGCGCCATGCCTTCAATACGTACAGGGATGAGCCCAGGGCTTAATATTATTCCGATTTTAGAGGCTATTGGAGGCCGGATTCACAGCTGTCCCGTGGGACAGACTCCTAGACCGAAGACCGGAAAAAGGCCGTGGTTCTCATCTATGGAGTAAGCGGGCAAGAACCACCATGAACCGGTCTTGATGTCAAACCAGCAAAGCGGCGGCAGGATTTCCCACTGGGATTCATCTCGCGTAATGAGGGGACGAAGGGCGAACCCCTTTTCATCTTCGTCGAACACCGGCCAGAGCACGGCGATCCCATCGCCGCCTTGGTAATAAAGAGGCCAAAGGTTGATGCGATCGGCGCTGGTCTCGACACCGCTCATGGGCGAATTCCGGAACAGCCTGTCCATAGACATGCAACCCGTCAAAAGCAGACAGAGGCCCATGACAATCCCGCCATGACAGATCAAAGGGGCCAAACCAGACAGTGCAGGTGATGAGATTCTCATGTGGGGCGCAGTCCGATTTCCGGTGGCATGGGTTAATCCGCCTATTATAGGGGGCCGCTGGGGCGAATTCTGCGCTTGATTCCCTGCTACAGGTCCCTGGCCAAGATTCCCAGGCATTCTTGGTCTTGGCGTTGAAGGTTGAGGGGCAAAGGGCCACAATGGTGCGTTCCCCCTAACTCACCCCATCCGGCCCCTGCTCCCTCCCGGCAGGGCCGGCAATCGTTCCAGAGGAAATATAAGGAAGTAACATGATTCGATTTAGCCTGACCCTAGCTCTCCCCCTTGCCCTTGCCTTGGTCGCCTGCGACAAGGATGCCGATGGCAACACCATCTTGGACAACGCAGCAAACGACATCAAAGAGGTCACCGGCAAGGAAGTGCCCAACGTCGAAGAGGCGGTAATTGACACCAAAGATAAGATCGTCAAGGAAGCTTCGGCAATGATTCCCAACGTCAAGGAAATCTTGAACGCCGATTACAGTGTAGAAAACCTGAAGAGCAAGATCAGCTCCTACACTCCCGAATCCTTGAAGCCAGTGGGCGACGCCGTGCTGACTGCCCTGCAAGAGAAGTCCGGTGTCATCAGCGGCATCAAGGATCAGATCAGCAAGCTGGGCTCCACTGAGCTTGGCAAGCTTAAAGAACTGAAGGACCAACTTGGCCCCCTCACCCAAAGCTTTGACGGCCTCAAGGGCAAGCTCATGGCAATCGTCGACCAGCTGAAGAGCTCAGGCATCGACGTCAGCAAGTACACCCAGTTCTTGTCCGGCAAGTAGGCTCAAGTAGCCCAGAACTTCGCTGGCGCGAGGCACTGCTCAATGGGCGTGCCTCGCGCCAGTTGTTTAAGCGGACTGGGTTCTTAACTAGCGCTGCTGCGCATCAGGTAGCGCTTCATCAACAGGTGGGCAGGCAGAGCCAATGCAAATGGCACCCCCACCAGCATGATCCCGAACCATAGGTTCTGGGGCATGTCCGTCTGCGGCGAAACTTCTGCCAGACCGTAGACATAATTGATGTTGTAGGGGGTCAGGGGCTGCCCCTCAATTTTGGACACTGGCATGAAGAAGTAGGCTACAAACATGGCCAGCCAGGAGACCACCCACCAACCGACGAAGGAGCGGCGGTCGTAGCCAATGCGCAACACCAACCAGAGCAGGAAAAACGGCAACCAGCCGTGAAACAGGGAGAGACCGCGCAAGAGCAGGGAAGACTCTTGGTTGAACATGTACGCGGTCATGCCCAAGGGAGAGGAGCCAAACAAGCCTGTGAGGAAATCCATACACCAAAGAACCTGCGGCACCATGATGCCCACCGCCGGGATGCCAATGAGCAGGCGGTCTTCGCGCCAGATGCCAATCAAGGCGAAGATCAGGGCAAGATCGCAGAAGTATAGGAAGTTGGTGGGACCGTAGTTCAACCAGTAGCCGGGGACCAACACTGCCATGAAGGCGGTGTATAGGATCTTGACGGCCAGGGGGATGCGGGTTGTTTGCATAGCCATATTCCTGCTTCTACTTGCTCTTCTCCTGGAGACTTCCTAGCAACGTGCGCAGCTCATGTTCTGGCAGAGCAACCCTCTGCACAGTCTCTAGATCTTCGGCCACTGTAACAGTAACTGGTTTGGTATCAGGGACAAGGTGAAGGCCACCCTCAACAGACAAGAACCATTCCAATTGATAGGTTCCGGCTAGAGCCACATTTAAGACCACCTCACCCTTGGCATTGAAATCATCAATACAAACCCAGTCTTCATCTTCAAAACCAATCCAGTCACGAAGGATAGGGTTGCTTGAGCGGATTCGAGTCAAAGAGGCAGAAAGGGTGCAACCCTTTGGCACTTGAAAGGACGAGTGGTCCATTCTAAGCGTGGTGCGGAGTAAGGGTAGAAGACGCACTTGGTCACCATCACTCAAGCCACGCAGGATGACGGGGCGATGAGATTCACTACGAACACAGACATCAACAATCTCCTTGCTTGCCCATAGCTTTAGATTTCCCGTGTCCGTACTGAACCAGTCAACTTCGTAAGGATCCTCGCTCGCTGGGCTGAAGGGGACGTAATCTACCCCCGCGACCCTGCGACCTTGCGGATCACGGACCTCAATTTGAATCCGATGCAATCCATTTGGCGCCTTCACCTTTTGCAAAACCAGTGGACGAGCAAACTCCCCCACAGGGACTAGCACCTCCGGCGAAGAATAGAATGGGAAGGGCTCTCCCCTTAGGTGGAATTGCAGGGCATAAGATCCGGGCTGCAACCCATAAAAAGCAAAGTCACCAGATGCGGAGGGATAGCGCCAGGAGACCGCCTTATCAGCATGGACAAGCTCTATCCTTACCAACTCAGGATCCATGAACTTGGGAAGATGCATGCTACCCAAAAGGGCGGGAGCCTCTTTCACTTCCGGCTGCGGAACGCCAGCACTCCCTATGGCGGGCGGGGAACCTTTAGAGGGCGGCCTGCTTTCCAAGATCAAGCGCCCAAGGTCCGTGTCCTCGTTTGCGAACAGCTGGGAAATGGCAAACTCCCCCTCAAAACGAGGGGACGTCCATTCGTCTCCCATTTGCACATGGATGGAAAGGCGCAGATCTTTCCTGTTCCGTAGTCGGGAAGGCACAACAAAACGAAACCATCCCCTGGCACCTGTACCTACTGTTGAACGGAAAACAGAACTCAAAAACCTTCTCTCCGAATCTCGGACAGTCTTCTGTTCTTCGATTTCAATATAGGCCCGCCGATTGTCCACGGAAGACCCATCGGGGAGACGTAATTCACCACATAGGACGGGCTCGCTGTCATCCACAACGATCTTGCAAATGGCGTTCTGGCTTCCGGGTGCAGGAAGCGTGAACACAACTTCGGACCACTCATGCAAGCCAGGGCGAAGGTAGGCTCCCACCTTCAACTGCTTCATGCTCGTTACATAGGGAAACCGGATCTTGGAAGACCTGGCAGTGCACGGAATGGAATCCAAATGATCACCATTGCACAGGTCATCTGCCAGGTTCGGGCTCATACATACAAGCACGTCTTTCCCAGGCGGTATCTGCAGAATATCGCCTTGGTGATTCAACAAATGAACCTCCATGCTCTGATGCAAAGGAAGCCTGTACTCCACTTCATGCTGGCCTGCCACGGGGTAATCCACCTTCATGATGGATGGCAGCCCCATCATGGCCAGGGGTGCCAGCATCAAATCCAGGCGCAAGTGCTCCGGCACGTATTGTTGCAAGTGCCCAAAACTGGCGATGCCTTCCGCATTGGTGACCGCATAGGAGAGCAATCTATTGGAACCGCCTGCATCTTCCGCAAACAACGCCAGGCACAAGAACGGGCAGGCTTCATGGTTTTGACCAACCACGCGAACCCTGAGGCTTTGGTCCAGATGCAAGGACAGGGTATTCCGTTCTTCCAAGTCACAGTAAGCCATGCCCCAGAAATGCTCGTACTTGCCAACCACCATCCAAGTCTGGTTCTGGTCCGATTGAAACCGAACTCGCCCAGCAGCATCGGCTTCGAGCCTCTTGCCAACCCTCTCTACCCACGCCCAGTCCTGCAGTTCGAACTCCGCTGACTCGTAAGGCACCCAATCTAGAGCAGGCCAGGTCTGGGGATTTCCTGTTCCATCCGCCACATAGACGGTTGCATGAGGGATTGGCTTGCCCGAGGAACCATCCACAACCAGCCACTCGTACTTGAAAACCAGCTCGCTTCTCTTCTCACCAACATCCAAAGACTGCAATCTTGGATCTTGGGGCCTGACTTTCTCTGATTCTGGAACCTGTGTATCCCCGGGCAGCACGATTGGCTCATCCAGCTGCTGATGCTGGTAGAACATCAGAACCACAGCAAAGGTCAGCAGTAACAGGCAGAGGATCGTAAGAGAACGCAGCATCGCAGAGAGAGGATCTTGGCTCACAAGATGGAGTCGAACCGGCAGTGGGAGATTCCCCCACTGATTCCTTCTTTCAGCAACTTAGAGCCAAGCTCCGCAAGAGCAAGAGGCACCTCCCCTAACTGCGTCCACGCGCTCGCTTCTTCGCCTTGGCAATCTCCAGTTGCCGCATCTTTCTGATCTTGACCTGGCCAGCAAACGCCTTGCCGGGCTTGTGCTTGGAATTTAGGTCATAGTGCATCTGGCCATAGTCCACGAAGCCAGCAATGTCAAACTCGGCAAAAGGCACAAAGGGCATTGCCGCCATCCGTTCATGCACCAGAACATTCAGCGGCTTCATCAGCGACTGACCGGGCCTAAGACTCATGGTGGTGTTCTTGCTCAACAAACTCGCCAAGTTCTTCGACATCTCCGGCGCCAAGAGTTGCAAGGCCGTGTCCCGCCCATCCCCTTTGCTTCGCTCGGTGCGAATATCGAAGGGCTGCCAGTTGCTGCGGGCGAAAGTTGCCGCCGAATGATAGTGGGGCTCCGCCATCTGCATCCGCCTGCACATGTCCTTCTTCTGCGCCACGCTTCGCCCCTCATCATTCCACAAGCGATGCAGGGTCTTGGCAAAACGCAACTCCCGCGCCAGATCATCAGGAGCCCAGAAACCAGGCAAGGCATGCAACACCACCCGGTCCGGTGAAAGCACAAAGAGCTGCACATTGTGCGGTCCAGCCCCATTGGTTGTACCCACCGCACAGTGCTTCTTGTGGTGGTAGCCACTGGAATAACCCACGTAGTCCTCTTTCTTGATGTTGAACCAACCAAGTTCGAAGTCGGACTTCAACATTGGCAGGACCTGATCGCTTGGAAGGGAAACTCCCCTCAAACTCTGAGCAGCACTTCAAACATAGCCCGTAAGATCGCCGAGAGCATGAATCCACAAGATGGGCTTGCCCGACTTCTGCGCTGCCCGCACCGCATCATCCAACCGCTTGTGCCAGGTTAACTCGGACTTCAACTTACTGACCTGCTGATGGACCTGGCTCTTGTTGACCTTGACCTGCTGGAATTGCCTGGCCTGGGACGTGGCCTTGAGGTCAAGGGGAATATCCTTGGCGACCAAGGCTTGCTGCGCCAGGCTCGGCGCGTACAGGGACAGAACGATAAAACACACCCTCAGGGGACGCATCATAGGGAATTCTCCTCAAGCCCTTCTGGGGCTTCCATGCTTTGATGACAATCCGGCCGGGGGCCAAGTCGGACAATTGGTTCGCATCGTGCGAGAGCGAACCAGTCACATTGTGGATGGAGTTACGGATAACGCAAGCGGCCCCAGGCCCAGCCCTTGCCGAACCCAGGCGATGTTCCCACATGCCGCCGCTGTTCTATTTCTTGCTGGCCTTCTTCTTGGCCACATAGCTGCGGTGCAGCCAGCCGCCGGCGGCCTTGCTGTCACGGGTTTCGAAGTAGTCGTTGCCCCTGTTGTCATAGGCCAACATCTCAATCCGCTTGCCTACCTTGCGGCGGGTGGCCTTGCCTTCATCCATCTCCGCCAGGAATGTGGCGATGGCGTCGGCATCCAGGGTTGTTGTAGCCTTGACCATGTCGGTCTTTTGCTTTTGCGCTAGAGCTTCCGTGGCGCTGGCCGTCAACTGCTTGTGCCAGAGTTTGCTGAACAGAGCAGAAGAAGCGTAGACCTCGGCGGAATCGATGGTGCCGTTGATGGCAACGGCAAAACCCACTACATCGTCCTTGTCCTTGGTGATGTTGGTTAGCGCATCCATGTAGGACTGCCGAGCTTCTTTGACGGGTTTGGCCCCCAGGGTGAGTTCCAGGCTGCTGGGAGAAATTGCAGAGCGCGATGCGGAAGCACTCGCTAAGTGGGTGTTAAAATCCTCAAGAATGGGGTTGTCAACTAGCCCCTGCACCGCCTCTCCCTCAAACACTTCATGCAGGGCCACTTCCAAATTCTCCTGGGTCTCAGCTACCTTGGCCCAGACCTCCCCCTGCGCGGCTTCTTTCTTCACCGCAAGCTTCAGGGCATTGCCGTTAAAGCAGTTGGCAGAGGAAGCAAAGCCATCCAGATTCTCTGCTCCCCGCTGACTCCACCTTCCCTGCTCCACACAGAAGCTGGCCACCGCCATCTTGCCTGACTTGGGCTCCAGCATCATGTCCACCGCCAGCACCCGGTCCTGCTTGCCGCCGCGCACGATGTCCCCGGCCTGAATATAGATGTCCTTGTCCTTGCACAGGCTCTCAATGGCCAGCTCCTGCACATCCCCCGTCTCATGCACCACCACCCTCTTGCTGGCAAGCGCCTCTTCAAGAGTCATGACCTCCCGATCGCCAACCCTTTGATCAGGAGCATGCAGAAGGAAAACCTGCAGGTTGTCATGGCTATAGGGCCCGGAGATACGCAGGTCGCCTGGGTCCTGCGTTGGCTTGGGTGCCTGGGTTGCGGGAGCATTCTCTTGCACCTGACTGCAAGCCATGAATCCCAGTGAGAAAGGCAGAAGGATGCCCAGAAGGGCCGGAAGCCACGCAGTACGCATTGTTGATCTCCTAATTGTTCATTTGCACGACCCAGAGGACGACCTGTGCTAGCAAGGATTCCCAGAAACAACGAATGATCTGGCAAACCGGTTCACGGTCGGGGGGCATCCCTCTTCATTGTTTTGATTGCACCACTCACTGGAACATCCCGCAAGCCGACCACCTGCCCCTCGCCCCATTCTTCCCGGCCTGTTTCATCGACGAACCTCAACTGCTAGTGGTGTGATGCGCTCTGTTGGGGCATTTTCAGTGCAGCGCGTGCGCGACCGACTTTTTCGAGGATCTCGTCGGCGGCCTTGGTCCAAACAATCGGCTTCGGATCGTCGTTGTGGTTATCGATGTAGTCCATGATTGCTTTCTTGAGTTGAGGGACGCTGCGAAACGCGTCGCGCTTCAGGCGTTTTTGATCAAGATTGCGGAAAAACCCCTCCACGATATTGAGCCACGAGCTGCTTGTCGGGATGAAGTGCATGTGGAATCGCGGATGGCGCTTCAGCCACCGCTTAACCTTCTCATGCTTGTGTGTGGCGTAGTTGTCGGCGATGACGTGCAGATCGAGTTCAGCTGGAGTTTGCTCGTCGATCATTCTCAGGAACTTGATCCACTCCTGATGTCGATGTCGCTTCATGCAGGTTGCGATCACTTCGCCGTGACCCAACTCGATCGCGGCGAACAAGGTGGTTGTTCCGTTCCTCTTGTAGTCATGAGTCATCGTGCCGCATCGACCCTTGACCAGTGGAAGGCTCTTCTGGGTCCGATCGAGAGCCTGAATTGACGTCTTTTCGTCCGCGCTAAAGACGAGTGCATTCTCGGGTGGATTCAGGTAGAGACCTACCACATCGCGCAGCTTCTCTTCGAACCGAGAATCGTTGCTGACCTTGAACGTCTTCACCAAGTGAGGTTTCAGACCGTTGGCCTTCCATGTGCGGTGGACCATCGACTGCGTGATTCCCATCTCCTCTGCAAGGAGTCGCGTGCTCCAGTGTGTCGCGTTCGCGGGGATCTCTTGCGTAGTCATGCGGATGATCTCACTCTCAACTTCCTCGTTCGCACGGGGACGACCTCCCCGAGGAAGGTCCTTCTCTATACCAGTGAGGCGATGCTCGCTGAAGCGGTTTCGCCAACGCCCCACAGTGTGTCGCTTGACCCTCATCTCCTCAGCTATATCCGCATTCGAGTAGCCATCAGCGGCAAGAAGGATCATTCGGGCTCGCTGAGCTTGCCTCACCGAAATTCTCCGACTGCGTGACCAATTCGTCAGGGTGCTTCGCTCGCTCTTGGTAAGTTGAATCTCTACTGCAACGCGCATCGTCTTGCCTCCAACGATACCTACGCACCGCAAGCGTAGGGAGGCTTAATATAAAGGCCTACTAATTCTGCGTCATACCACTAGCTGCCCAAATCCTTGCGAATAACGTCCTCGTAAGTCTCCTCCGAGTCCGGACCAGCAAGATCATCTGCATCCGTAACGCCCTTGTTCACACCACTCTTGTTGTGATCCTTGCGCTTCTCACTGTCCTTCTTCAGCTGCTTTTCGATTTTAACCAGGAGAGCATCCATGGCGGCACGGTACCCCCCCGCTGCTTCCTTGGCCACCATGGTGGAGCCACGCTCAATGTGCACGATCAATTCAACTATGAATTCGTCATGCGCTTCATCCAGAACTACCTGGATGCGAGACAAACGGTTGTGAAACCGAGACAACTTACTTGCCTTCTCAGTGATATAGCTCCTGGTTCGATCCGAAACATTTTGGTGTCGGCTGGTGACCTCGATAGGAACTTCTCTGCTTTGGTTGGTAGACATCGCGAACTGCTTGTTATCAAATGATAGAAAGGAATCCAAACTGAATGTTATTGGGAAAGTGCGCCATCGCAACCGCTATCCTCGGCAGTAAAGATACCCGCCGGATAGAGAACTCTGCATAAATATAGACCGCAGGCTGGGGCCGTCATTCCAGCTTGTTCCCGGTCCTTGGATTCCAGGATTTCCTGAACCCTTGCCGGAGGAATCCGGCCAACACCTACTTGCTGCAATGTGCCGGCTATGGCACGCACCATGTTGTACAGGAATCCGTTGCCCTGCACCACCAGATCAATGCCATGGGGCCGGCGAATTAATCGAACATGGCGCAAACGGCGGACCGTCGCACGCTTGCGCTCATAGCCAGGATTGCTGGCAAAAGCTGCAAAGTCGTGCTCTCCCACCAATGCCATGGCGGCTTCTCGCATGGCATCCAGATCCAGGGGGCGCTTGACCCAATGCGCATACTCCCTGCCCATAGCTGGTCGGATCCGACTTACCAGATAACGGTAGAGATAGCGTTTGCCGGTGGCGGAAAAACGAGCATGAAAGCTGGCCGGCACGATGCGCGCAGCGGACACGGAAATGGCGTCGGGGATATTGCCATTCAAAGCTCTTGGCAAATCATCGATGGGAAAACTCACGGGCAAACGAGCATGGGCCATTTGCCGCAATGCATGCACTCCGGCATCGGTTCGACCAGAACCATGCACCACCACTGGCTCACCAAAAATAGTCTGCAAGGCATTCTCCAAGCACTCCTGAATGGTCGGAAATCCATCCTGCCGTTGCCAACCGGCAAAGTCGGTTCCTCGATAGCTGATGGTTAGGAGCACGGACTGCATACTTGCACAGGCCAAGCTACCGTTCAGCAAGCATCAATCAAGCAATAGCAGGCGAAGCATGGGAGCTCCGACCAAACTGATTGCTGCAACGAATCCTGAAACAATGAGCTGACCCGTCGCCATCCAGATTACTCCACTCACCAGCAGGCCCAGCACAATGACAATCAGCGGCAATGATTTAGCAAGGGAAGGCGTCGGCGCCACCGGTTGCATCATGGTCAATTGCGGCATGGGCAGCGGCGCCGGCTGCGGAACACTCTTTTCCTGCACCGGCGGTTTTGCCATTTCAGTGGCTTGCACGGGCCGCGGGGCCGGGGACGGGCGTCGGGGCGACATGCCGGCTTGATTGGGCCCGGCTTGATTAGGCCCACTGTAGGGCTGCGGCTTTGCTGCGGGCTTTGCCAAAGGCTTGGACTCAAACTTGGATTTTGGTTTTGGCTCTTGCTTGATATCTGGCTGGGCAAACAGTTCTTCCGCAACCATCGCTTGCATTGCCTTTTCATCGATCTCCGGCTTGGAAACCACCGGCTCTGACGAAACCGGCGCATCTTCCAACTTGCCTGGGAGGTCCCACTGCAAATCCTGCAAGCTGCGCCTGGGCTCTGCTGGCCCTGGCAAAGGCTTATCGTCTTGAGCAAACAGGATGTCTTCCGGGGAAGCGCTCGCTTCAGCCTTCTGCTGCCCCTTGGCTTCACCCTTTCCCAATCTGACCTGGCCGTAACCAAGTGGGTCATAATCTGAATTGCTCATTCCATCTCCCTCTACTTCTTGCTGCCAATCTAGCTGCTCTAATGGCCAGATTGAACTAGTGCCGCCGGCGACGCCAACTAGAAGAAAGCCCCAGCTCTTTCCGATACTTGGCAACTGTTCGACGAGCAATGACAAGGTTCTTGCTGGCAAGGGCCCTTACGATCTCTTCATCCGAAAGCGGATCCCCAGGGTTTTCATCGGCTATCATTGCCCGAATCTGCTCCTTGACCGCCAACCGACCCTTGTCACTGGAGCCTCCCTGCTCGGTAGAGGTGCCTCCACCACCGTCAAAGAAGACACGCAATGGGAAGATGCCCCGATCTGTTTGCACAAACTTGCCGGCAATAGCACGACTGACCGTGGACAGATGCATACCAAGCAAGTCCGCAACCTGCGCCATACCCAAGGTCTTCACTTTTTCAGCGCCACTTTCGAGGAACTCACGCTGAAATTCCATGATGGCTGCAGTCACCCGTGCCAAAGTTCGCTTGCGCTGTTCAACGGCAGTAATCAGGTCACGGGCAGACCGCAACTTGTCGGTGAGGTATTTCTTTACCTCGCCTTCCAAGCCCTTGGTTCGAGCCATTTGCCAATAATCCTGACTCACGCCCAGGTCTGGCAAAACCATCTCATCCACTGTCACTTCAATTTCTCCGTCGACCAGGCGAACGACAACGTCAGGGTGAATGGTAGCCAGATCGTCAGCCTGAAATGCGGCTGCGGGTCGTGGGTTCAACTGCTCAATCCGCCCAAGCAATTCTCTGATCTCCGACACAGTGCGTCCGAGGGTTTTTGCCACCTGCGGCAGTTTGTTCTTGGCCAAGTCCGACAGATGCTTCGTCAGCATGCTGCGGATATCGTCGTAATCCGGATCCCGTTTCGGCAGCTGCATCAGCATGGCGGCTATTCCGTTCTCAGCACCAATGCCTCGAGGCTCCAAGCTCTGCAGGACTTCTCTGGCGGCAGCCAGCATCTCGGCATCGAAATGGCCCAGCAGCTCCGCCTCGGTAACGGTCAACAATCCCCGACTATCCAGAAACTCAGCCAAACTGAGCACTGACAGCTCCAGAGCATCATCCAACCCCAGCAGGACCAATTGCTGCCGGATGAATTCCTGCAAGTTTTGGCCAACTGCTGCTGGCACATTGTTCAAAAACGCCTGCTTGCTGTCTTCTTCTGCTGAGCGCAACTGCCGGAACAGCCCCGCATCAAAATCATCTTCACTGACCTTTGCTTCTGCTGGCTGCTCCTCTGCCTGCTGCTTGGGCTCCTTCGCCTCCAAGGTCTCGTTTTGCTCCAGCTCCGCGTCGATCAGACGCAGCAAATCCACCGTAGTCAATTGCAACACCTCGATGGATTGCAACATGCTTGGTAGCAACATCAGACGCTGCTCTTGTCGCAGGGATGTGCTGGCTTGCATATTCATGATTCTGGAAGCCGAAACGGTACGGCTGTGCCAAAAATCGGCACATCTGGCCGTCAGACTTGAGGCAATTCACGACAGTGGCTGGCTTTATGGCCGGCGGCGCGGAGGACGCGCCTCGGCGCTTGCAGTAAGGGGATCCGCTGGCCAGGAATGCCGGGGATAACGCCTGCGCAGCTCTGAGCGCACTTTTGGATAGACGTTGACCCAGAAACTGGCCAGATCCTTGGTCATTTGCACCGGCCGCAGGTTCGGTGCCAGCAAATGCAACAATACCGGCGTCTTCCCCCCACCAATCCGTGGCGTCTCTTGCAAACCAAAGAACTCCTGCACCCGGCCAGCCACACAGGGCCCCTGACTCTCATACAACACCTTGGCACGCCTGCCCGAAGGCAGGGTCACATGGCTTGGCGCCTGCAGGCGCAGGGCTTCCGACTGGGCCCGTGACAACTGACTGCGCAAGACATCCAGAACTGGCGCATCTTGCAATTGCGACAAACGGGTTTTTCCAGCACACAGAGCAGCCAGGGCCGCAGCCAATTCTGGCAGCCCCAATTCGGGAAGGGCCAGCTCAGGCATCTGTTCGCGCAACCAGGCACAGCGCGTCCGGAATCCGGCAAGATCCTTGTTCTCGCGCAGGAAGGGCCAGGGATCTGCCTCTACCACCTGCGCCAACAACTGCTCAGCTTGCGCCGGATCCGGCTTGCCGCTGCGCCGCTCGTCCAAGACCAGGTCCAGGAAGTAGCGACGCTGCACCGCCACCACTGCACCACGGTCCGCATCCAATTCCACGCTGCTCTCATTGCGAATTGCAGCTGGATGCACTTCGGACAACCATTCGTCCTGCAGGTGACAGGCAAGACTAACCAGCGCCCGCTGCTGCCGCTGGCCTGTCCCCTCCCTTACTTGCAGGGCGAGAAAATACTCGTCCAAACCCTCCACATTGTTGAAACGCACTCCTCGCCCCGTGGCCAACAGACCTTCCATGCTGTGTGGCGCAGAACGTTTACCAACCCGATCAGGAAAACCAGCCAACAGGGTCTTCAACAGCTCATCCTCTTGCACACTCAGGTCGCTGCCACCTCGGTTCTTGCCTTTGGCTATCTGATCTCGGGCCCGAGTCACGGCTCTGGCAGCTGAGTTTGAAAGACCCCAGGTTTCGCAGACGGCAGGATGAAAAGACTGATCTTCCACCAATTGCAGGCGATGCTGCAATTCCAGAAGGTCAGCCGTTCTCTCAGAGTCGTATGCAGCACCCCGCCGTTGCAACTCTGCTTCCGACAAGATCGCTGCCAACTCTGCTGCAGCCTTAACACAACCTCGGACTTTGGCCTCCAACATCATGCGGGCCAAGCGCGGATGCAGTGGGTACTGCAACATCTGTTGACCTATTTGCGTCAACCGATCTGTCTGCTCATCCACCGCTTCCAAAGCACAAAGAAGTTGATCAGCTCGCTGCAAAGCAGACTGCTCAGGTGCCTCAAACCAGGCAAAGGCCTGTGGCGCCTGAGCACTGAAGTTCCGCACCTGCAACACTACGCTGGCCAGATCCAAGCGACGTATTTCCGGGGTCTCGAAGGCAGGCATCCCCCGCTCCTCTCCCTGGTGCCAGAGGCGATAACAGGATCCGGGACCAGTTCGGCCCGCACGCCCACTACGCTGTTCAGCACTGGCCATACTTACCGACTCCACCGCCAATCGATCCAGGCCACGGCCCGGGTCGTGGCGCAAGCGCCGCACCAGGCCCGAGTCCACCACAGCGGTAACGCCGGGAATGGTCACTGAACTTTCCGCCACATTGGTGGAGAGCACAACCTTGCGCTGGACCTGTGGACGGATGGCCTGATCCTGCTGCTCCGGCGCAAGCTGACCATGCAAAGGCAACAGCAAGATTTCCTGACTCTTGAGTCGCCCCTGCAAGAGCTTCTGGCACGCACGAATCTCCCCCACACCGGGCAAGAAGACCAGAACGTCGCCATCGGTCTGGGCCAGGGCTTGCTGCACCGCGGCAACAACCTGAGTCGGCAAATCCCCGCGGGAACCAGGCAGGTAGTTGACCTGTACCGGATGCAATGTCTGCTGTGCCTTGACCAAAGGACAGGGGTCCAAGTACTTCTGCAGCGGTTCTGGATCCAGAGTTGCTGACATCACCAAGAGACGAAGATCCGGCCGCACGGTTGTTCGAATCTCCTTGAGAAAGGCAATGGCTAGATCGCCTTCCAAATGTCGCTCGTGAAACTCATCCAACACGACCGCACCAACACCTGGCAAGAAGGGATCGGACAGCAATTGTCGGATCAACACGCCTTCAGTGACAAAGCGAATGCGAGTTTGCGCCGACACCCGGCGTTCGTGACGCACTTGAAACCCGACTTCCTGGCCAAGTTGGCTGCCTCGTTCCTGCGCCACCCGACGCGCCGCGGACCTGGCGGCCAGGCGCCTTGGCTGCAGAACCAGAACCTCCCCTTCTAAACCATGATCCAAAATGGCTCCGGGTACCCTGGTAGTCTTGCCAGTTCCCGGCGGCGCTATCAGCAAGCAGCACTGGTGCTGATCCAAGGCCTGCAAGATCGACCCCAGGACCTCATCGATGGGCAGCGCGGGAAGCGTCACGTAAGCGGCCGGCGGCCTTCCACAGCATCTGCCAGAATGCTTTGCGAGACCTGTGAGATGCTGGCCCCTGCTGGAATGCCACGGGCCAGGCGGGTCACCGTCACCGGCAGTGCAGCCAGGCGCTCCGCCAACATGCGGGCGGTGGCTTCGCCTTCCAGATCAGGATTCGTAGCCAGACACACCTCTTGCACCTCTTCGGACTGCAGGCGGCGCAGCAAGTTGGCAACATTCAGGGCATCAGGGCCAATGCCCTCCAAGCTGGAAACCCGACCCTGCAACACATGGAAAACGCCTTGGTAGCCACTACCCAGGAAGGCAGACACCTCTCGAGGATCCTCCACCACCATGATCAGGCCTTGGTCGCGCTGGGGATCCTGGCAGATCTGACAAGGGTCCACTTCATCCAGATTGGCACAGCGTGAACAGATCTTGGTGCTTGTCCTGGCTGCCTTGATGGCATCGGCAAGCTGCACCGCCTCTTGCTCATCTGCGCCAAGCAGAAAATAGGTCAAGCGTTCCGCTGTCTTGGGACCAATGCCTGGCAGACGAGCGAAGCAATCGGCTAGGTGTTCTACTGCCTTGGAGCCTGGCACCTAGAATCCCATGCCCGGCAGGTTCATACCTCCGGTGACCTTGCCCATCTCCTTTTCGCGCAAGTCACGGGAAAGCTGAACCGCCTGGCGCACTGCTGTCAGCACCAGATCTTCCAGACCTTCCACATCGTCCGGATCCACAGCTTCCGGCTCGATCTTGACGGCTTGCACTTCCTGCATGCCATTCACGTAGATCTTCACCACACCGCCACCGGAAGAGCCTTCAACGATTCGCTCGCCCAGACCGCTTTCGGTGTCCTTCATCTTCTTTTGCAACTGCTGCGCCTGCTTGAGCAGGCTGCCCATATCACCTAAACCACCAGCCATTAGGATTCCTCCGTTGAGTTTTCTTGTTTGAGAGATTCCACACCCAGAACCTGTCCGTCAAAGTGCTGCATGACTTTGTGAACTGCAGGTCCAGGGTCCATGTTCGTTTTCTTCGCCGACTTGGGAGCTGCCGACTTGGCAGCAGACGATGCCGTCGCTTCCCCATTGTCCTTGGCAACTTCCTGGCTTGCCAATCGCACCACCAGACGTGTCGGTTTGCCGAGGATTTCACCCAGCATCTGCTTCAGCTCTTGCTTGATCCCATCGGATAGCAAACGGTCCTGGTGCATTTTACGCTCGCTATGCACCAGGATCTCCACCTGGTCATCAGCGTCAGGGCCACTCAACTCACACTCACGCAATGAGTGGGCCAAGAGCCCCTTTGATTTGCTGCACCTTTCAATCAGCTGAACCAGCAGATCACCCTGGGGAGCCGCCTTTCTACTCTGCGGCGCTGGCGCCGGGCCATCGTCAGGCGCGGATCTGGCAGGCGCGGATCTGGCCGGCACAGATGCCTGCTCCCGTCGCCGGGTCGGCACGGGTCTAGAGGTTGGCACGGGTCTAGAGGTAGGCACAGCCATGGAAACCTGACCACTGGCCACTTGTTGCGCCAATTCTGACAACAGGGGCAATTGGCCGGCCTCAGCCATGCGCAGCAAACTCACCTCCAGCACCAGTCGGCGGTCTTCCATGCGCCGGATTCGCTCCCGACCCTGCAGTCCGGCCTGAATCATGGCGTCCAACTGGAAGGTCTGGGTGGCTGCCGCCAACTCTTGCCATTGCTGACGCAGTTCATCGGCGCGGGACACCAAACCGGATTCTGCGCCATCAATTTTGAGCAGCAACAGGGAACGCAATACCTCCAGGACATCTCCAAGAACTTCGCGTTCGTCGACACCAGCCGCCATGAGCTCATCGACAAAGTGGAGAGCCGGTGCCGGTTGACCCTGCAACAAAGCCGACACCACCTCAGTCACACGGTCCAAGCCTGTGCGGTGCAGCAACGTACGATAGTCAGCCAGAGCAAAGCCATCCCCCATCTCCCGAGCCACTGGCAAAACCCGCTCCAAGGCGGTTTCCGCATCGCGCATTCCCCCTCTCGAGGTTAGAGCAATCTCCTGCAATACATCCTGGGGCACCTGCACCGCTTCGCTCTTGCAGATGCGCTGCAGTCGATTGGCTATGTCTTCTTCACTGACGCGCCGGAACAACAGGACCTGACAGCGGGAGCGGATGGTTTCGGGAACCTTGTGCAGCTCGGTGGTAGCTAGAATGAAGACCACCTTGGCCGGCGGCTCTTCCAGTGTCTTCAGGAAGGCATTGAAGGCACTGCGGGTCAGCATGTGCACTTCGTCAAGGATGTAGACCTTGTAGCGCGAACCCATGGAGGCAAAGCCCACCCGGTCACGCAACTCTCGAATATCATCTACCAGGTTGTGGGATGCGGCATCGATCTCCACCACATCCGCATTGCTGCCCGACATGGTACTCTGGCAGGCCTGGCATTCGCCGCAGGGCTCTGGCCCCACCCCTTGCTGACAATTCAGGCATCGGGCCAGGATGCGGGCCAGGGTGGTCTTGCCCACCCCTCGGCTGCCAGAGAACAGGAAGGCATGGGGCACCGCCCCTGACTTCAGGGCCGAGGAGAGGGTCTTGAGAATCGCACCCTGCCCCACCACCTCGGCAAATTTTTGCGGGCGGAAGCGGCGCGCCAGCACCTGATATCGGCCTTCCTGGGCAGCAGTCTGGGGGATGGAATCTTGCGACGACATGAGAGGGACCAGCTTAACCAAGGAGCCGGTAACCGCCGCCGGCGAATTCCTAAACAAAGGGGTCCACGAAAACTACCGGGTCCACGAAGGTGTAGACCAACAGGCACCCCGAACACAGTCAGCCGCGTGCTTATGGCTGCTCCGTTCCCGGCCTGACCAGGTTCGCACCGCTGCCTTGCCCGGAACCCGCCGGTCTACACCTTCCTGGACCCGAATCGGGGACCAAGAGAAAAAACTGGCGGAGAGGGAGGGATTCGAACCCTCGGTGAGATTGCTCCCACACTCGCGTTCCAGGCGAGCTCCTTAAGCCGCTCGGTCACCTCTCCGCACAATGATCAATCCCAGGACAGCCCTTGCGGGCCAGCTTGGGGGGCACTTTCTACCCCCCCGCCGCAGCCGAGGCAAGCCGGATCTGCGACGAGGGAAACTGGCGGAGAGGGGGGGATTCGAACCCCCGGTGAGATTGCTCCCACAATGGTTTTCGAGACCATCCCGTTAAGCCACTCCGGCACCTCTCCACGGGGGTCCACCAATTATTTGGCAGGGCAGGATTCTGCCAGGGCAGGCTTCGTTTTCAACGTAACCTTAAGAAGAAGTCCTTCAGGAGCTTGGCGCTATCCTCTGCCAGGACCCCTCCTTGCACCGGGCAGCGGTGATTTAGGCGAGTATCCAGCGGCAGATTGGCCAGGGAGCCACAGGCGCCAAACTTGGGATCCTGGGCCCCATAGACGATGGCTGCCACCCGGCTGTGTAGAAGAGCCCCTGTGCACATGAAACAGGGCTCCAGGCTGCAAAAGAGCACCGCGCCCGGCAGGCGGCCCTGGCCACAATGGCCAAATGCGGCATCCAGGGCCAACATTTCCGCGTGAGCCCGAGGATCCACCCGTTCCACCACTCGATTCCGCCCCTCGCCTATGATCTGGTCATCCAGGACCAGAATCGCCCCCACCGGCACCTCGCCGGCGGCGGCAGCCTGGGCGGCCAGAGCCAGACATCGCTGCATGTACTTTTCGGAGTTCTTGATCGGCACTGCCATATCGCTTTTCTATCATCTTTAGGTTTGTGCCAAAGTAAGAACCCTTGAGCAAACGCGATCTTCTATCCGCCTCCCACTTCACCCGTGACGGGCTAGAAAATATTCTGGATCTAGCGGCCAGAATGAAAGCCCGCCGGCCTGGCCAGCTTCTCAGTGGCAAGACCTTGGGCCTGCTATTCTTCGACCGCAGCCTGCGAACACGGGTATCCTTCGATGTTGCCATGACCCAATTGGGTGGTCACTGCATCCAGATTTTCGCTGACCGGGAAATCTACGACCTGGAACCAGAAGAACAGGTGGTGATGGACGGCGCTGCTGAAGAACACGTCAAAGACGCAGCACGCACCCTGTCCCGCTACGTGAATGTGCTGGGCATCAGACAAATCCAACACACCGGGTCTTGGGAGAGTGATTGCCAAGACAAGTTGCTGAAAACCTATGCGCAGTATGCCTCCGTTCCAGTCATCAACCTGGAATCTGTCATGTTCCACCCATGCCAGGCATTTGCTGATCTGTTGACCATGCAAGAGCGGCTCCTGCGGGTGCAAAAACGCAAGCTGACTTTGGCCTGGTCCAATCACCCTGATGCCAAGAGCATGGGGGTAGCCCATTCCACCGCCACCGTTGCCGCCACCTTGGGTATGGATGTCACCATCGCCCATCCTCTGGGCTACGAGTTGGAGGCAGATGTGATGCAGAACATGCGAGATCAGGCAGAGGCCTCCGGCGGCAGCGTCAGGATTGTCAATGACCTGGCCGAGGGCGCGCAGGATGCGGATGTTCTTTATGCCCGCTCCTGGGGATCCATCAAGTATTGGGGCGACGCTGAACGGGAAGCCATGGTCAAACGCTCCCTGGCAAACTGGCGAGTGGACCAGAGCATCATGGACCTTACCGCCGATGCCATCTTCATGCATCCACTACCGGTGCGCCGTAATGTGGTGGCCACCGATGACGTTTTGGATGGCCCTCGTTCGGTTATTTATGATCAGGCCGAGAACCGTGTTCCAGTGCAGCAAGCCTTGCTGGTACAGTTGCTCAAGTAGGGCCCAGTAGTCGGGCCCATCTGTTAGGCAGGGCGCAGAAACAAGCCCACTATTTACCTAAAAGGATGGCAGAGCAAAGCACAGCAAACCCAGGCACTGAGGCTGGGGCAGCAGGGTTTATCCACCTTCGCACCCATTCACATTACAGCCTGCTTTCTGCTCCTGTCCGCTGCCAGGCTCTGGTTCAGGCTGCGGTGGATGACGGTCAACATGCACTCGCGCTGACCGACAGCGGCAACTTGTTCGGTGCCATCGAGTTTTACAAGGCCTGTAAGCAAGCCAAGATCAAACCGATCCTTGGCATGACGGCATACTGCGCTGAGCACGGCCGCGACAAACCAAGCGGCGCCAATAACCGGACCTACCAACTGACTTTGCTGGCGGCGAACCAGGAAGGCTGGAGCAACCTCCGCCTACTCTCTTCGCAAAGCTATCTCACCGGCTTCCATTACCGCCCACGCATCGACCTTGATCTATGCAAGGAGCATCATCAGGGACTGATTGCTCTTTCCGGTGGCCTCTCTGGCGAACTGGACCAACGCATCCTGGCCAATGACATGCAGGGCGCAATGCAGCACGCCTTGGAATTGCAGGAGATATTTGGCAAGGGTAACTTCTTCTTGGAAATCCTGGCCACTGGCTATGAGCCACAAACGAAAGCCAGTGCCGGGCTGATTCAGATTCATGAGGAAACCGGCATTCCATTGGTGGCCACCAACGATGTCCACTACCAGAAACCCGAGGACTGGGTGGCCCAGGACATCTTGCTATGCATCCGGGAAGGGAGGGTCCTGAACGACGACAACCGCTTCAAGATGGGATCGCGAGAACTGTTCTTCAAGAGCCATGCGCAGATGGCTGAGAGCTTTGCTGCGCAGCCTGAAGCCCTCAGCAATACCCTGGCCATAGCAGAGCGCTGCAATGTGGAGCTGGACTTCAAGACCTACCACTTACCGGTGTTCCATTCCGAAAACGAGGAAGACCCAGAAAAGCTCTTTATGCGCGTCTGCCACGAAGGAGCCAAGGATCGCTACGGCAAAATCACCACCACCATAGAGAAAAGGCTGGAGTACGAAATCGGGATCATCTTGAAGCTGGGTTTTGCCAGCTACTTCCTGATCACCGCAGACTTCATTCAACATGCCCGCAACAAGAACATCGCCGTAGGCCCTGGCCGGGGCTCAGCGGCAGGGTCCATCGTCGCCTATTGCATGGGCATCACCGACCTGGATCCGTTGCGCTACAACTTGATCTTCGAGCGGTTCTTGAACGCTGACAGAATCTCCATGCCTGATATCGACGTGGACTTCTGTGGCAAACGCCGTGACGAAGTCATCGATTATGTGCGGCAAAAATACGGCCATGAGAATGTCTCGCAAATCATCACCTTTGGCACCATGGCCAGCCGGGGCGTCCTTCGGGATGTAGGCAGGGTTCTCGAGGTTCCCCTGCCAGATGTGGACAAGATCGCCAAGAAGGTTCCGCAGGGCCCAGGCGCATCTTTGCGCAAGGCCCTGGAAGAGGACAAGGAACTCAAAGAAATCCGCGACGCATCGATCACCAATAAAAAGCTCTTTGACCTGGGCTTGAAACTGGAAGGGCTGGCTCGCCACTCATCGATTCATGCTGCAGGCGTGGTGATCTCAGATAAGCCGCTGAGGGAATACGTACCGCTGGCCAAGAATGGCGACGACATCATGACCCAGTGGCAGATGACCGAGCTTGAAGAAGTAGGCCTGCTGAAGGTAGATTTCCTTGGCCTGAAAACCCTGACCATCCTGCAAGAAGCTGTGCGCCTGATCGAGGAAGTGCACAGCGTAGAGGTCGACCTGGACCACCTCCCACTGGACGACAAGATCACCTATGAGCTGATGACTCGCGGCGACACCTTGGGAGTATTCCAGCTGGAATCTTCTGGCATGCGGGAACTGCTATCCAAGCTGAAGCCAGACAGCTTCGAGGATGTCATCGCTGTATTGGCATTGTATCGCCCTGGCCCTCTGGGATCTGGCATGGTGGATATGTTTGTCGATCGCAAGCATGGGCGAGAGAAGACCGAGTATCCCCATGAGAGCATCAAGTCGATCTTGGAAGAAACCTACGGAGTGATTGTCTACCAAGAGCAGGTCATGCGCATTGCCAATGTCCTTGCCGGCTTCAGCATGAATGAAGCCGATGCCCTGCGAAAAGCCATGGGCAAGAAGCAGCCTGAAGTAATGGCAAAGTACAAAGATCTCTTTGTCCAAGGCGCTGAATCGAATGGTCATAAGGAGAAGTTCGCCACCAACCTCTTTGAAACCATCGAGTACTTTGCCGGCTATGGCTTCAACAAGTCGCACTCTGCCGCCTACGCCCTCCTCACCTATCAAACTGCCTATTTGAAGGCGCACTACCCGCTGGAATTCGTCGCCGCAAACCTCACCGTCGAAAGCGGCAATACGGACAAGGTGAAAGAGTTTGTTGATGAGTTGAAGGCCACAGACATCCAAGTCCAATCGCCGAACCTGAATGAGGGCTTTGGCTTCTTTGGCGTCGTCGACGGCGCCATCACCTTTGGTCTTCGAGCCATCAAAGGGGTCGGCCAAAAGATTGCCGATGCAGTGAGCGAAGAGCGGACCAAGAATGGCCCCTACACTTCCATGGACGACTTCTGTGTCCGCCACGACCCCAGCCAGCTGAACAAAACAGCTCTTGATGCACTCTGCAAAGCTGGGGCCATGGATGTGCTAGGCATCACCAGAAAGAGCGCGGCAGCTTGTGTGGAACAGGTTCTGAAATCGGCCGCTCAAACTCGTGACGACCGGCGCAAAGGCCAAGGCAGTTTGTTTGATATCCCCGACGAACGCCAGCAACCGCAACCCAGCAAAGCAACCGGCGAGTGGTCCGAAACGGAAAGACTGGCCATGGAAAAGGAAGCCATTGGCTTCTACCTATCAGGCCATCCCTTTGAGAAACAGGGGCGTTTCCTGGCGCGTATTGCCGGTCACGATTCCAACTCCCTACACAAGGTGAAGCCAGGAGATTCCGTGCGGGTGGCCGGCATGATCAGTGGAATGCGAATCTTGCAGATCAAATCAGGCCGCAATGCAGGCAAGAAAATGGCACGCTTCAACCTGGAAGATCTACACGGTGTCATTCCAGTGACCTGCTTTGCTCGCGCCTATGAAAGCTGTTCCAGCGTTCTCAATGACGACGCCATCGTCCTGGTCACCGGTCGACTGGATAGCAAGAGCGAAGAGATCGCCCTGCTGCTGGAAGAAATTGCTCCTGCCCAACAGGTCATCAAGGCCGAAGTGGGAGCCATGGTCATCCGCTTGCAAGAAAACCAGGTGACTGACCGGACCCTTGAGCAGATTGCCAAAGCAGTCCATTCCCACGGCGGCGACTTACGCCTGCACATTGAGGTGCAGCAGCAAGACGCAGTCTTCCGCATCAGCACGGATTCGCGCTTCACCGTGAACATCGAGCCCGAACTCCTGGATGATCTGGCCCAGGCCACCTCACCGGACAGCTTGATGTTCGCCCGCAAGTAGCTAGGGGTGGAAAAGGCGGGGCCAGGGTACATGCAAACGCCCCAGCATTGGGGCGTTTGCATGTCCGCTCTTCCCACCACTTTTGTCAGCGAGGCGGCACAAATCCTTGTGCATACAAGGAGGGCGACCGAGCCCCTCGGAGGCAGGTTTTTCTACCTGTAGAGAAGGGCGGCCGAGCTCGACGCCGTAGGCGCAGGGATTGCGCCACCGCAGTAGAAAGTGGTGGGATGATCGGGCTAGCTCATCACTCACAAAGGGAGTGCGAGCTACAGATCAGTCTGGGGCCTACTCTTCCCCTGCAGCCTGGGTCAGCTGGTTTTCCAACACCTTGTTGTCAACCAATTCCAGCACAGCCTTGGAACCACCATCGCCAATGCGATAGCTGGATAACCGCATCATGCGGGTGTACCCACCGGGACGGTTGGCGTAGCGCGGGCCCAGTTCATCGAACAGTTTGCGCACAGCTTCCTTGTCCTGCAGTTCAGCCATCGCCCGACGCAGTCGGGCCAAGTCCTTCTTCTTGCCTAGGGTAATCAGCTTTTCCAGGCTCCGGCGCATGGCCTTGGCACGGTCCAGGGTTGTAACAACCCGCTCGTGCTTGATTACGGAGCAGATGAAGTTGCGACGCATCGCAAGCCTATGGCTCGAACTGCGTCCCATCCTCTTGCCAGCTAAACCGTGTCTCATCGTATTCTCTTCTTGTCTCTAAGTGTTGTGCGAAACCAAAGGCCTTAGGCCGGGTCGGCATCGACGATAATTCCCAGGCTCAGACCCAGTGCTGACAGCTTGCTCTTGACCTCTTTGAGGGAGGTCTTGCCAAAGTTGCGAACCTTGAGCAGTTCCGGCTCATTGAACTTCACCAGATCCTTGATCAGCAGGATGTTTTCAGAGTCCAGGCAGTTCTTGGAACGAACGGACAGGTCCAACATGTCCACAGAGCGGGACAGGAGTTCGTCCAACTCCTTCTTCTTCGCGCCCTCGTCACCTTCAGGAGCAAGCACTCCACCCTCAACTGCCAGGTCTTCCTTCATTTCGAAGTACTGGACGAAGGGATTCAGGTGCTTGCGGTAGATCTTGCTGGCTTCCACCAAAGCCATCTCCGGAGTCACTGAACCATCGGTCCAGACTTCCAGCACCAGGCGGTCGTAGTTGGTGAACTTGCCGACGCGGGTGTTTCCGATGGAATAGCGAACGCGATAGACAGGGCTGAAGATGGAGTCCACGGGGATAACCCCCACCTCCGCTTCTTCGCCTACATTGTCATCAGCTGTGACATAGCCACGACCCTTCTTGACCTGGATCTCAGCATAGAAACGCACGTCATCGGTCAAGGTGCAGATCTTGAGATCCGTGTTCACAACTTCAACGTTGTGATCAGTCTCAATCAATCCGGCAGTCACATCACCCTTTGCCGAAACATCAATACGCAAGGTGCAAGGTGCATCAGTGTGCATCCGAACCCGCAGCTTCTTGATGTTCAGGATGATCTGGGTGACATCTTCTTGAACTCCCGGAATGGTGGAGAACTCGTGAACCACGCCTTCGATTTTCACACTGGTGACTGCTGTGCCTTCGATGGAAGACAGCAATACCCGGCGAAGACCGTTACCAATGGTGGTGCCAAACCCTCTTTCAAAGGGCTCGACGGTGAATTTACCGAAGTTGTCGGTAGAAGTAGTGCTTTCCAAGTGAACCTTGGAAGGCAGCTCGAAGTTACGCCAGCGAATACGCATTTGTATATCTCCCTGTAGGTCTGCTATCGAGAGCAGAGCTCGACGATGAGTTGTTCGTTGATTGGGTGAGGAACATCGTTGCGGGTTGGCAGCTGCACAACCTTGCCCTTGAGTTCCGCGGGATTTGCATCAAGCCATGTTGGCATGGCCTGGCCTTTGTTGATTTCGACAGCCTCGGCGCTCTTCTTCTTGATGCGCTCTTTACCGCGCAACTCAACATCATCGCCTGACTTCACCAGATAGCTGGGAACGCTCAAGCGGCGACCATTCACGAAGACATGACCGTGGGCCACCATCTGGCGCGCATCGAAGCGGGACTTGGCCAAACCCAGGTTCAGCACAACATTGTCCAATCGACGCTCCAACAGGATCAAAAGGTTCTCACCGGTGTTGCCCTTTTGCCGGACAGCTGAGGTGAAGTACTTTTGGAACTGCCTCTCCAGCACACCATAGATTCGCTTTGCCTTTTGCTTCTCACGAAGCTGTGCGCAGTAGTCAGTGGTTTTGCGGGGACGAGTGTGCATTCCCGGTGGGTAATCCCGCCGGTTGATACCACACTTCTCAGAGAAACACCTTTGTCCCTTCAGGAAGAGCTTCATGCCCTCCCGTCGACAAAGCTTACATACACTATCTTTGAGCCTAGCCATTAGTTTGTGATCTCCGTTTGACTCTAAACCCTGCGGCGCTTGCGCGGCCGGCAGCCGTTGTGCGGCAAGGGTGTAACGTCTTCGATTGCCTTGATATCGATGCCTGCGCTGGAAAGTGAGCGAATCGCTGACTCACGACCAGAACCAGGGCCCTTGACCTTGACCTCAAGTTCATGGACACCCATCTTGCGGATCTTGTCTGCCACCTTGTAGGCCGCCCGTTGGGCAGCAAAGGGCGTGCTCTTCCGACTACCCTTGTAGCCAATGGAGCCAGCAGAGTCCCAGGCAATGACCTGCCCAGTGGTATCTGTGACCGTAATGATGGTGTTGTTGAAGGTAGCTTTGATGTGAGCAATTGCCTTGCCCACATTGCGCCGCGTCGCCTTCTTCTTTGCCTTACTCATGAATACATCTCTAAAAAATACTGCCTCTCAGAAACACTGTCTCTCAAGGCACTGACCATTCCGATTGGAAAGGACCCAGTTGGGTTGTTCTCTATTTCCTCAGGATCTTCTTGCCAGCCACTGTCTTGCGAGGCCCCTTACGAGTCCGAGCATTGCAGCGGGTGCGCTGACCATGCACCGGCAAGCCACGGCGATGCCGTAAACCTCGGTAGCATTGAATGTCCTTCAAACGGTTCAGGTTCTGCATCAACTGACGACGCAGAGAACCTTCCACCACGTAATTCTGCTCGAGATGCGTGGCAATTCGAGCAGCCTCATCATCCGAAAGGTCCTTTGCACGCATGTCTGCACGCATGGACAATTCCTCTATGATTTGATTCGCAGAGTTCGGACCAATTCCAAAAATGTAAGTAAGAGCGACGTCGAGTCGCTTCTCATTGGGGATGTCTACACCGACGATACGTGGCATGAATTACCTCTCTCAGCTCTCTATTTACCCTGCCGTTGTTTGTGGCGGGGATTGCTGCAAATAACACGAAGGACCCCTTTGCGCCGGATGATCCGGCAGCTGGAGCATATTCTTCTTACACTGGCTTTGACCTTCATGATGGTTCTCTTCGAAACTGTCTTGCGTTACTGCTTGGCAGAATTCGTTGTCTGTAAATTTCGGAGTCTGTAATTGTCGGAGTCTGTAATTATCAGAGTCTGTAAATAACTATGTGCGACTGACTGTTGCCGGCCTAGCCACGGTAGACAATGCGTCCCTTGGTAAGATCATAGGGAGACATTTCCACCGTCACCTTGTCACCAGGAAGGATGCGGATGTAGTGCATTCGCATCTTCCCACTCACATGGGCCAAGATTTCATGACCACTCTCCAACGTCACGCGAAACCTGGCATTGGGCAAGGCTTCTTTGACTGTTGCGTCGAGGGTGATGGGTTCTTCTTTGACCATTAGGTGTGCGGTAGGTTCGGTATCAGTATCAGGCGTTGTGCGTAATGTTGCTTTTTGCGGTTAGGACTTTGACAAGATCCTGCAGGATCAAATCAGGAGATCGATTTGCATCAATCTCCACCAAAACACCCTTGGACCGGTAATAGCCCAACAAGGGCTCGGTCTGGGTGCGATAGACTTCCAAGCGATTCCCCACTGCCTCAGGGCGATCATCTGCCCGTTGCGTCAGTGTGCCTTGACAGAGATCGCAGATCTCTTCTTGGCTGGGTGGCTTGAAACTTGTATTCCAAATTTCCCCACACTTACTGCAAGTCCAGCGTGCTGTAAGCCGCTGGACCAGCACATCTGCGGGAACTTGGAAGTAGAAAACGTGGGTCAAGCCCTTGGACTGCGCGGCTGTGTTGCCAGCCTCTTCGAGGCTCCGATCCAGTGACTCTGCTTGCGGAAGTGTACGAGGAAAACCATCGAGGATCCAGGCCTTGCCCGCATCTGGCTGCGCGATTCTGTCCGCCACCATGGCAATGATCAGCTCATCCGGGACCAGTTGGCCCGCATCCATGAAGGTCTTGGCCTTGAGGCCCAACTCGCTTTGCTCCTGCACCTGCTGGCGCAGCATGTCGCCGGTGGAGATGTGTAGCACCGGCAACTGGTTGCACAGCTGCTGAGCCTGGGTGCCCTTTCCTGCTCCAGGCGCACCCAGAAACACACACCTCAACGTAATCCCTTCACTCACAGCTATTTAGTTCTCCTGGCCCAGCCAGCTGAAGCGCCGCCCTGCTGATCCTTCATGAAGCCCTCGTAGTTGCGCATGATGAGCATGCCGTTGAGCTTCTCCACCAGATCCAGGGCCACACCCACCACAATCAGGATGGAGGTGCCACTCATGAAGTAGATCAGGGTGGAGTCGATACCGGCAAAGGCCTTCTGGCCTTGAATGAAGGTGGGGAATACGGCAATGGCCGCCAGGAAGGCTGCGCCTGCCAAGGTGATCCGGAACATGGTCTGCTCCAGGAATTCAGCCGTCTTGCGGCCCGGGCGGATGCCAGGGACGAAGGAGCCAGACTCCTTCAGGTTGTCCGCCATCTCGTTGGGCTGGAACATCATGGATGTCCAGAAGAACGAGAAGAAGAAGATCATCAGGCCAAAGCAGGCTACGTACCAGAAGCCTCGTCCCGAAGAGAAGGTCTCCGACAAGCCTGTCCAACCGAGGGCTGTGCCCAACAGGGTGGGGATGATCAGCAGGGCGGAAGCGAAGATGATGGGCATGACGCCGGCGCTATTGACCTTGATGGGCAAGAAATGGCTCTGCCCACCGTAGACCTTGCGGCCCCGGGTCTGCTTGGCCTGGCGAATGGGGATCCGTCGCTGGGCCTTGGTCATATAAACCACTGCCACTACAGCCACACCCCAAGTCATCAAGAAGATCAAGAAAGCCTGGAAGGCATCTGCCTTGCTGCCACCGGCCTCGGCACTGGAGCCCAACAGCCGCACCATGGTGGGCCAAAGCTGGGCAATGATGCCGGCCATGATGATGATGGAGATGCCGTTACCTGCACCGTGCTCGGTGATCTGCTCACCAATCCACATGATGAACATGGTGCCGGCGGTGAGGGTTACCATGACGATGATGGCGTAGAACATAAAGTTCTCGTTGGCGTCGGAGGTCAGCATTTGCTGTCCCTCCTTGCGCAACACACCAAAGATCACAAAGAATGACTGCACCAGGCAGATTGGAATGGCCGCCAACCGGGTGTATTGGTTGATCTTCTTCTGTCCGGAAGCTCCCTCCTTGGAAAGCTTCTCCAGAGTGGGCACCACCTTGGTCAACAAGGAAAAGATGATGCTAGCAGAGATGTAGGGCATAACCCCCAGCGAGAAGATGGTCGCTTGCTGAATCTGGGCTCCGGTCATGAGGTTCATGTAACCGAAGATGCCACCACCCATCTGACCCTGTTGCGCGAGGAAGGCCCCGTAATCCACACCAGGCAGAGGTACATGGAAGCCAATGCGGTAAAGGATCAAAAACCCCAGGGTAAACAGGAGTTTGTTGCGGATCTCTTCAACGCGCAGGAGTTTCAGGATGGAATCATTCATGATCGGCAGCCCCGGCTATTCGTCAGCGTCTCCGGCGGTTTCGGCGGTGTCCTTCTTCTCTTTGGAAGAAGCCCTCTTCTCTTTGGCAGAAGATTGTGCGACGCCCCTGGAGGGAACTGTCTCACCCTTCTTGGTGAACTTGGGACGATGCACAACCTTGGGCAGGATCTCTACCGTGCCGCCCGCCGCCTCGATCTTCTGCCTGGCAGTGCCGGTGAGGGCATCCACCTTGACAGTGAGCTTCTTGGTCAGCTCGCCATCACCGAGAATCTTGAACAGGTTGGTGTGCTTCTCCTTGGAGACCAGACCAATCTCCAAGACAGATGCCAAATCCACCACTGTGCCATCGGCAAAGTCGTTGAGCTGACCAACATTGATGATGGTGAAGACTCGCTTGAAGTTCTTGTTGTTGAACCCGCGCTTGGGCAGACGGCGGAACAGAGGCATCTGTCCACCTTCCCAACCCAGCTTGGAAGACCAACCAGAACGAGAATGAGCACCCTTATGACCCCGGCCGGCAGTCTTGCCATTACCTGAGCCAATACCACGCCCAACACGCTTCCGATTCTTGTATTTTAGGCCTGAGGCCTTTGCTTCTTCGAGGTTCATTGGATTCTGACTCCGCGCAGACTCTCTATCATCTCTTGGGTTCGCAACTGAGAGAGGGCATCCATTGTTGCCTTGACTACATTGAGCGAGTTCGTGGAACCGTAGTTCTTGGTCAAGATGTCCTTGATACCAGCGAACTCCAAGACCTTGCGAACTGCTTTACCGGCGATGATCCCGGTGCCCGGTGAGGCAGGAATCAACCGAACACGTGAAGAGCAGAACACACCTTCAACTGCATGAGGAATGGTGGTTCCTTTGCGGTTGACCCGCATCATCCGGCGGCGGCCATCCTTGACGGACTTCTCCACGGCGGAAGGAACTTCCTTGGCTTTGCCATATCCAATGCCCACATAGCCATCCCGGTTACCCACGACGGACAGAGAGCTGAATGAAAAACGGCGACCGCCCTTTACCACTGCTGCGGAACGATTGATGGTCACGACGTCATCTTCAACCCCATCCAAGGACAGGGCTTCATCAAGGTAGACGTTGGGATATTTTCTCTTCACCATTTTAGAACTCCAATCCGCCTTCTCTGGCAGCTTCTGCAAGAGCCTTCACCCGGCCGTGGTAACGGTTTCCGCCTCGGTCAAAGGCAACCTTACCCACCCCGGCAGCTTTTGCACGTGATGCGATTTCTTCACCAATCTTGGCGGCAACCTCCGTCTTCTTCAGGTCCTTCAGGGAATCCCGAATCGCCTTATCTTTGGAGGAAGCTGCTACCAATGTCTTGCCGGCTTCATCGTCGATGATCTGGCAATAGATATTCTTAAGACTGCGAAACACCGTCAGGCGTGGTTGCTCCGCACTTCCGCGGAGTTTCTTGCGCACTCGGAGTGCTTTGCGCCTGTTGTGGTCTTTGCTTTTCTTTTGCGGGTTGGCCATCGGACTAAATCTTGATCTTCAGTTGTGACTACTGACTTATTGATGCACGTGTTTTCGACTATGCAGAGCCAAAGGCCTTGCCTGCCTTGCGGCGGATGACTTCATCGTCGTACTTGATACCCTTGCCCTTGTAAGGCTCGGGTGGGCGCTTTTTGCGAATGCGAGCCGCCAACTCACCCACCTGTTGCTTGTCGCAACCGGTAATAATAATGGTCGTCTGATTGGGGCATTCCACCTTGACCGCCGCCGGGATGTCCACGGAAACGGTGTGGGCAAAGCCCAGGTTGAGCACAACCTTCTTGCCTTCGATTTTGGCGTTGTAACCAACCCCATTGATCTCGAGTTTCTTTTGATAGCCCGTCTGCACACCAATGACCATGTTGTTGATCAAGGCACGGGTCAGCCCGTGATAGGCGCTTGCTGAACTTTCATCACCTTGGCCCGACAGCGACACGACAACCTGGTTGTCCTCCACTGCAACACCAACTTCTGGGCGCAGATCGTACGAGAGTTCACCCTTTGGACCTTTCACGGCAACAGCGCCGGACTTGATCGTTAAAGTGACCCCTGAGGGGACTGCTATGGGTGTATTTCCTATGCGGGACATTCTATTTCTCGCTCAATTCTTCTTGATCTCAGTTAGTTTGTGCTGGGTTATCTTAGGTTATCAGCGGTTATCAGCGGCAATCAGCGCCGGCAAGCTCTTCAGCTTTACTCGACGGTGCAGAGCACTTCTCCGCCAACCTTCTTTTCGCGGCATTCGCGGTCGGAGAAGACGCCCATGTTGGTTGAAACAATGCAAATTCCCAAGCCACCACGGATGAGTGGCAGGTCTTCGCAAGAGCGATAGCGCCGGCAACCTGGCTTGCTAAAGCGTTGTAGGTCGGTAATCACCTTTTCGCCTTCCGCGCCATACTTGAGTTCGATCTCAACAACACTCTTGGCATCGTTGGCATGCACAGTGTAGCTCGACACGAAACCTTCGCGCTTCATAGTGTCCAGAACAGCTACTTTGAGTTTGCTGCCCGGAACAACACATGTGCCTGCTCGGTTTCGGTTGGCGTTGCGAATCCGCGTTAGCAGATCAGATACGGGGTCGGTCATCATGGTGGTGTATGTCCTATCTCTTGGGTCGATGGGCTGTGGTCAGCACTGATAAACTACCAGGACGCCTTGCGGACTCCGGGGATCTCGCCCTTCAGGGACAAGGTTCGGAAGCAGACTCGGCAAATGCCAAACTTACGGTAGAAAGCACGAGGTCGGCCGCAGAGTCCACACCGGTTGATTTTCCGGGTGGAGAACTTGGGCTTACGCGTTGCTTTGATGATCAAACACTTCTTAGCCATAGTTATGCCCTATTTCTTGAAGGGGATACCTAGTCCGCGAAGCAGGGCAATACCCTCTTCGTCGGTCTTGGCGGATGTAACAAAGGTGATGTTCATGCCCTGCACGAACTCGACCTTATCCAAATCGATTTCAGGGAAGACGCTCTGCTCAGACAGTCCCATGGTGTAGTTGCCACGGCCATCCAGCTTGTTGCGCAAGCCCCGAAAGTCACGAATACGAGGAATGGCCACCGACACCAAACGGTCGAAGAATTCCCACATTGTGGCACCCCGCAGGGTGACGGCGCAGCCAATGGCTACTCCTTCACGCAATTTGAAGCCAGCTACCGAATGCTTGGCCAGGGTTGTTGCTGGACGCTGTCCAGTAATCATCCCCATTTCACGCACAGCGTGTTCAATGCGTGCCTTGTTCTCAACTGCCTTGCCAACCCCCATGTTGACCATCACCTTTTTCAAGGCGGGAACCGTCATGGGATTGGTGTAGCCGAACTGCTCTTTTAGCTGAGCATAGACCTTGTCGCGGTAGAGAATTTGCATGCGGGGTTCTGGCCCCTTCTCACGATCTCCAGCCTTGGCCTTTTCTTTCTTGGTTGCTTCAGTCACTTCTTTCTCTGTCTTTACGCTGGCCAGGATGTTCTCCTGGCTACTCGACTCGATTTATTTGCGGTGTTGGGATTGCCTAAATCGAACCTCTAATCGAATACTGTCCCACAGGAGCCAATGCGGACTTTCTTGCCGGACTGGACCTCAGTTTTGGTGCGAACCCCCTTGCCAGCTTTCTCGCTGAACAGGAGGACATTGCTGATGTCGATGGGGAATTCCTTCCTGACTCGACCACCTTTTGGCTGCTGCTGCGAGCGGCGCAAGTGCTTCCACCGCATGTTGACTTCTTTGACGATGACCTTGGAATCATCCGCATGAATTTGCAGAACTTCGCGAGGCTCGTTGGACTTGTCAGCCCCGGCGATCACCACCACCATGTCGCCCTTACGGACATGTGAACTGTTTAGCGCGGTCATTAGATTACCTCCTCTGCCAGCGACACAATCTTCATGAAATTGCGGTCTCGCAACTCACGCGCCACGGCGCCAAAGATGCGGGTCCCTTTGGGATTCTTGTCAGCGTCAATGACCACCATGGCATTCTTGTCGAAGCGGACGTAGGAACCGTCCCGGCGACGAACTGCTTTGGCGGTGCGAACGACAACGCCTTTGACCACCTGCCCAGCCTTCACTTCGCCGTTAGGCAGAGCTTTCTTGACTGTCGCAACGATGATGTCTCCCAACGACGCATAACGACGGCGGCTACCACCAAGCACCTTGATGCACTGCACCTGCTTGGCTCCGCTGTTGTCAGCTACGTCGAGCATAGTCATTTCTTGGATCATCAGTAAACTCCGTTATGCCTTAGCCTTGACGAGAACCTTGACCAGACGCCAGCGCTTCAACTTGGATAGCGGGCGCGAAGCCATCAACTCAACCTTGTCGCCAACATTGGCTTCGTTCTTTTCGTCGTGAGCGTGCAGCTTGGTCCGCCGGCGTACGAATTTTTCGTAGAGGCCATGTCGAACCAGGCGATCAGTCACCACGGTGACGGTCTTGTCCCTTTTGTTGGACGTGACGACACCTACTTGAACCTTGCGCTCAGCACGCTCTGCGGCTTTGGCTTCGGTTCCGGTCTGTGCATTTGGGGTGTTGGTCATCGTATTAAGCCGCTATCAGCCTTTGTTGCTTGGTTGGCCCTGTTGGCTCGTCTCTACCTGGCCCTGCTGTTCAGCAACTTCGCGCTGATGCAGGACCGTGTTAATGCGTGCAATGATTTTGCGAATCTCACTGAATCGGGACGCGTCGGCCACGCCTTCTGATGCTGCCTTGAAACGCAACTGAAACTTCTCTTTGGTGAGAGCTTGGATATCCAGCTTTAGCTCGCGGGAGTCCTTGCCTCTGATTTCTGCAATCTTCATTAGAGATGCCTCCTGGTTACCAGACGAACCTTCACTGGCAGCTTATGGGCCACCCGGTTGAAGGCCTTCTTGGCGGTGGCTTCAGGCACCCCGCCGATTTCGTAGATGACCGTGCCGGGCTTGACCACTGCACACCAGAAGTCAATGTCACCCTTGCCCTTGCCCTGACGGGTTTCAGCAGGCTTTGAGGAAACAGACTTGTGTGGAAAGACTCGGATCCAGACCTTGGCTTCAGGCGCATTCCGTGTGCAAGCAACACGACCAGCCTCAATGTTACGGGCAGTCAGCCAGCCGGGCTCAATGGCCTGCAGGCCAAATTCGCCGAATGCAACGGTATTGCCCCGGCAGGCAATACCGCGAATGCGACCGCGATGCTGCTTACGCCACTTGACTCGCTTGGGCATCAACATGGTTTAGATCCTTGGTTTCCTATTTCTGATATGTGGTGAAGGTCAGGCCGTCTCGATTAGATGGCCTTTTCCAGTGTTGCCCGGACAGGCAGCAAGCCAGCGGTGGTTTCCCGCGGGCCAAGCTCACCCTTGAATATCCAGACTTTGATTCCAATGGTGCCACTCTTGGTGACAGCCTCTGCGGTGCCGTAATCCAACAGCGCCCGCAAAGTTGTGCAGGGGATACGGCCTTTGCGAACAAAACCGATTCGCGCCATTTCGGCGCCCATCAGGCGGCCAGCCACGCGAATCTTGATGCCCTGAGCGCCTGCGGCCATGGTGGTCTCAGCGGTCTTCTTCAGGGCGCGACGGTAGTTCATCCTCTTACCCAGCATCTCGGCCAGAGATTCAGCCACCAGAGTGGCCTCCAGCTCAGGACGATGCACTTCGATGATCTTCATGCGCACCGGCTGCTTGGTCAGCTTCTCCAGATCCTCACGGAACTTGTCGACCTTGGCGCCCTTTTTGCCAATCAGGATACCCGGGCGAGCAGTGTGCAAGAACACGGTGATCATGTCGCCAGTGCGCTCAATCTCCACCTTGGGAATTGCGGCGAAGGCCCATTCCTTCTTGATGTACTTGCGGATCTTCTGATCCTCCACCAGGAACTTGCTGAAGTCCTTGCGATGGGCATACCAACGTGAGCGCCATTGCTCGGTGATGGCGATGCGAAATCCGGTCGGATGAGTCTTTTGTCCCATACTTAGCTCTCTTCTCCAGCTGCGCCTTGGGCCTTGGAGGCTCCATCAGCCTGCAGGCTTGGATCGGTCAGGCGAATGTGAATGTGGCAGGTGCGCCGACGGAATGGCATCGCCCGCCCCATGGCTGCTGGACGAAAACGCATACGGCCCTGCAGCAGAGGTCCTTCATTGGCTACGGCCTCAGTCACCATCAGACGACTGGCGCGAACCTCTGGGTTCTGCATGGCGTTGGCCACTGCTGATGCCAACACCTTGCGCACGTAGAACGAGGCGCGGTGGTTGTCGTTGGCAAGGGTATCCAGGGCCTGATTGACATTGCGGCCACGAATCAACTCGATAACGAGGCGGGCCTTTCGGACCCCCATTCTCGCGTATCGATGGCTAGCTTTGAATTCCATAGCGATGACCCTTCCTACTTATCCTTCTTGTGGTGACCACGGAATGTCCGTGTGGGAGAGAACTCTCCCAGCTTGTGGCCCACCATGTCCTCAGTGACAAAGCACTTCAGAAAGGTCCGGCCATTGTGAACCATGAAGGTATGCCCCACAAAATCAGGAGTGATGGTGCAGGCACGGGCCCAGGTTTGAATCGGGCTACGGTCAGAGATCTGGTTTTTCCTCTCCACCTTCAACGCCAGCTTGACGTCGACATATGGGCCCTTCTTTACACTTCTACTCATAACTTACTCTCTACCTGGCCTTACCTTGGCTGCGTGTGCTTGCCTGGCTTACGCCGACGAAGGATGAATTGGTTGGACTTGGCCTTGCGGGCGCGAGTCTTGCCACCCTTGGAGGGCTTACCCCAAGGTGACACAGGATCGCGACCACCACCACTCCGGCCTTCACCACCACCCATGGGGTGAGCCACCGGGTTCATGGAAGTGCCGCGGTTATGTGGGCGACGACCCATATGGCGCTTGCGCCCGGCCTTGCCCCAGCGCACGTTCTGATAATCCAAGTTGCCCACCTGGCCAATAGTGGCACGGCAGGTGATGTGGATCTTGCGAGTTTCGCCGGAAGGCATGACCAAGGTGGCATAGTCGCCATCTCGCGCCATCAACTGGCAGCCCATGCCAGCTGAGCGAGCAATCTGGCCACCACGGCCTGGCTGCAACTCAATGTTATGCACCTGCAGACCAAGGGGGATGTTGGCCAGCAGCATGGAGTTGCCGACTTCGGGCTCTACCTTGTCGCCAGCAACAACCTTGGCACCGACGGAAAGGCCAACAGGAGCAAGGATGTAGCGCTTCTCCCCATCTGCATAGTGCAGAAGCGCAATATCCGCATTCCGGTTGGGGTCATACTCGATGGCAGCAACCTTGGCCGGGACTTCGAACTTATTGCGCTTGAAGTCGATGACCCGATAGAGACGGCGAGCACCACCACCGCGGAAGCGACTGGTAATGTGCCCGTGATGATTCCGGCCGGCGTGATTCTTCAGACGCTGAACCAGACTCTTCTCGGGACGCTTCTTGGTGAGATGCGAGTAATCCAGAACTGATGAGTTCCGGCGTCCAGGCGAAGTTGGCTTGTATACCTTGATGGGCATGGCTGATTACCTGTTAGACGGCCTCGATGGATTGACCCTTGTGCAGGGTGACGATGGCTTTCTTCCAGCCGGGGGAACGGCCGGGTCGACCAAGGATGCGACGCATCTTGCCCGGCATGTTCATGACGTGAACCTTCTTCACCTTGACATCAAACAGCTGCTCCACGGCCTTGCGGATCTCTGGCTTGTTGGCTTTTGAATGCACTTTGAAGAAGTACTGGTTGCGGATGTCCTGCAGCACAGTGGCCTTCTCAGTGACCAAGGGCCTTTCCAGGATCTGATATTGATTGAGTGTATTAGCCATGATCAGCTCTCTTTACCGCCTTCAGAAGCCTGCTCCAGCTGCTGCAACGCTCCAGGGGTGAGTACCATGTTGCGGCGCAACAGGACTTGACGGGCATTCAGGTCGCTAAGCACACAAACGTCCACTTGTGGCACGTTGCGCAGGGACATGTATAGATTTGGCCGGCGGTCCTCGGTGACAACCAGAACGCTACGGTCCAATTCCAAAGCCTTGAGGACGGCTACCGCCGCCTTGGTGTTGGGCTTGTCGGCTGGCCAACCATCGGCCACGGACACCTCACCATCGCGGAACTTGGTGTAGAGGGCATTCTGCAGCGCAACCCGACGCGCCTTGACTGGCATATGGTAGGAATAATCCCGTGGGCGAGGGCCAAAGGCCAAACCGCCACCACGCCAGTGCACGACCTTCTTGCTGCCCATGCGAGCCCGGCCAGTGTGCTTCTGCTTCCAAAGTTTCTTGTTGGGGCCGCGGACTTCGCCACGCGACTTGGTCTTCGCCGTGCCTGCGCGAAGGTTTGCCTCGTACATCACGACGGCATCCTTCAGGGTGCGCCCCAGGACCCTGTCTCCATAGCGGGACTCATCCACCTTCTGGGTGGTGACCTTGCCGCCTGAATAGACTTTAACCTCAACCATCGGATTCCTCGGAAACGTTTACCTTTGAACCCCAATAACGGAGCTCATCGGACCAATATCCCGTATGGAGCCAAGCTCCACCGGAGAACAAACAAACAGGCGAAAGAGCTGTCAGGACAGCAACCGAACACACCAAGCACTCATGAAAAAACCCCCTGTTGCAGGGGGCATCTCCTCAAGCGCGCTATGCCTTGATGCGGATGTCTACACCAGCTGGCATATTCAGCTTGCTTAGCGCATCCACAGTCTTGGACGTGGGTTCGGAAATATAGATCAGCCTCTTATGAGTGCGGATCTCAAACTGCTCACGGCTTTTCTTGTCAACATGGGGCGAGCGCAGAACGGTGTAGCGCTCGATCTTGGTCGGCAGTGGCACAGGACCCGCAACGCGGGCTCCGGTTCGCTTGGACGTCTCTACGATGTCCAATGCTGCCTGGTCTAGGGCCTCGTAGTCGTAGGCCTCCATACGGATCTGGATCTTGTCTTGCATTACCTTGCGTCAGCTTCTGGGCTTGTTTTGCGATCTAGACTAGGAACAGGGCAACACAGGGGACATCCGGTCCGCCATACCACCACAACCATTTTGATCTAACCTCATACAAACAAGAGAGTTACGTGATTCCTGCAACTCCCTCAAAGATAAGAGAGGCGGACTCTATCTATCTGCCACTTCAGGGTCAAGGACAGTGGGGTCTTTTTCTCCCTTCCAAGCATGGGATTGCAGCGGATTCAAGGCGCGGGACGGAAGCCGGAAGGGCGCAGAGCCACCTCTGCCAGGCCCTTGCTCAGAGAGCGCAGACGGGTGGCATAACCCAGGACCTGGGCAAAGCCCACCTGGCCCCGAATGCTGGATGAGCGTTCGCCAACGTCCAATTGACTGATCTCTGCCCCCCTTCCCTTCATATCAGCCAGGATCGCTGAAACCGCATCCACCGGGCAGGATATCTCATAGTCGACGTAAGGATAAAGGGTTACAGCCCCACCCTTGAGTATTGCCTTGCGGCAGGCAATGCTCACCGCATCCTCCACCATGGCCTCCTGGGCCAGGTCCCCCGACAGCTCCAACAGGTGCAAGCGCAAGTCCTGGGCCGGCAAAGGGTGCAGCAAACCGGTCTGCAAACTGGCCTGCAAAGCCTGCTGCAAGCGCGATGGATCGCCGCCTGCAGTTTCCATGTCTGGGACTGAAAGATCTGCCAATTGCGCTGGCCCCAAGCCCGGGCATGACTGCACTCGCACGCGGGCACAGACCGACAGCTCCTGCTCCCCCAACACGCGCCGGCATTCCCCTTCCGCCTCTGCCGTGTTGGCGACCGTTTCGCAACACAGCACCCTTGGCTGTCCCAGGCGCAGGGGGTGCCCCACAGCCGCCCCCAGACGCTGCGCAACCACCTCCAGATGCAATTCCCCCATGCCAGAGATCAGCAATGCCCCGGTCTCCGGGTCCCGCCCCAGCTCCAAGCTGGGGTCCTGGGATACCAGCTGCTGCGCAAGGCTGGCCAGGCGCTCAGCCTGGGTCGTGGATTCGGGCTCCACCGACATGGTCACCACCGGCCGGGGGAACTGGGGTGGCTGCAGACGCTGGGGATGGCCTGGGGCAAAGATGGTGACGCCGGTGCGCAGTCGGGCATCGGTCTGTAAGGCAATCACGTCTCCAGCCACAGCCTGGTCCAGGTCCTCCCGATGCATGGCATGCATTCGCCAAAGGCCGGTGACGGTATGAACAAGAGACGAGTCCGAGGCCATCAAGGTCGACCCCTGGCACAACTGACCGCCATAGAGGCGCACGAAGTTGAGCTCCTCATCGCCATCCATCTGCACTTTGAACACCAGGCCGCAGAGATGATCTGCATCCACCTTGTCCGCCAAACCCTGCAACTCTGCGCCAACCGCCACCAGGGGATCGGCCTCTGCCGGTTCTGGCAGGTAGTTGCAAACCGCATCCAATATCCACTCCACCCCCATGTTGCAAAGGGCGGAGCCGGCCAAAACCGGCACCACCCCGCCATGCAACACCGCCAGGCGCAGAGCGGCATGCAGCCTGGCTGCGGCAACCTCTCGCCCGTCCACATAATCCCGCAGGATGCTGTCATCAAACTCGGCGCAGACTTCCACCACTGCCTGACGACTTGGGCTCCAGTCAGTCACCTGCGCTGGCAGCTCCCCACGCACCTCACCGGTGATCAGATCAACCAAGGCCAATAGTTTGCCATTCTCGCGAATGGGCAGGACCAGGGGCAGGGTTCGACAGCCCAGGCGGTCACTCAGTGAAATCAGACTGGCTTCATAGTCGGCGACATCCCGATCCATCTTGTTGATGAAGATCAGGCCAGGAATCTTCCGTGCACTCACCTGGCGCCAAACCATTTCGGTTTGTGATTCCACGCCCCGCACCCCATCCACCACCACGACCACTCCATCCAAGACCCGCAAGCAGCATTCAACCTCAACGGTGAAGTCCAAATGCCCAGGAGTATCAATGAGGTTGATATGCGTATCCCGCCACGGCAGGTTGGTCACCGCAGCGGTGATGGAGATGCCTCGCTCTTGCTCTTCCGGCATCCAGTCCATGGCCGCCGTGCCATGATCCACCTCGCCCATATAGCGCTGTTTGCCAGCGTCATAGAGGATGCCCTCGGTCAAAGTGGTCTTGCCCGCATTGATATGGGCAACGATGCCGATGTTGCGTAGGCGTTGGGGGCTCCTCCGTGTCATTGGCTAACACCCTAGCAGACGACAGCAGCTGGAATAGGCGACAGTCCTTGCTTAACGCAAAAAGGCCCTCGCGGGCCTTTATCGGGACTGATCGGGTCAGTCAGCTGTCGACTGCTCTACCAGGCGAAGTGGCTGTAGGCGCTGTTGGCCTCTGCCATCTTGTGCACGTTTTCCTTCTTGGTAACGGCTGCACCCTGGTTGTTGAAGGCGTCGAAGATCTCGTCGGCCATCCGACGAGCCATGGGCCGGCCGCGCTTGGCACGAGCCATATCCACCAACCAACGAATCGCCAGACTCTGCTGCCGGCGACGGCTGACCTCGTGGGGAACCTGATAGGTTGCACCACCAACCCGCTTCGAACGCACTTCGACTCGGGGCTTGATGTTGTCAATGGCGGAGGTAAAGACCTCTACCGGGTCCTTTTCAATCTTCTGGGATACCATGCCCATAGCATCATAGAAGATGTCCTGGGCGGTGCTCTTCTTTCCACCCAACATGATCTTGTTGATGATCTTGGAAGCCAACAGCGAGTTGAACTTTGGATCCGGGCGCAGGTGGACTTCGGTGGACTTGTAGGAACGTGGCATTCTAGGTCAAAAGCTAAGGTCTATAGTTGTCGTGGAACTACTGATTAAAACTACTGGTGGGAACTACTTCTTGGGCCGCTTGGCGCCGTACTTGGAACGGGTCTGGCGGCGCTCATCCACACCAGAGGCATCCAAGACACCTCGCAGCACGTGGTAGCGAACACCAGGAAGGTCGCGCACCCGACCGCCCCGAATCAGGACAATGGAGTGCTCCTGCAGGTTATGGCCTTCGCCAGGAATATAGACCGTGACTTCCTTTCCATTGGAGAGCCGGACCCTGGCAATTTTGCGCAGAGCCGAATTCGGCTTCTTCGGAGTCATGGTCTTTACCTGCAGGCAAACGCCACGTTTGTGCGGGCAAGCATCGAGCACGGGTGACTTGCTCTTACTCTTGATCTTTTTGCGACCCTTTCGGATCAGCTGGTTGATCGTCGGCATCTAGATTCTTCTAAGAAAGCTAAGGTTGGGGGGTTTGAAGGGGCGGAGAGTCTAGGCCCGCTCCTTGGAAAAGCAACATCCGGTCCGCCTTTCAGAAAATCAGGCGGGATAGGTTCGATTATCTAGGGGAAGCAGCGGGGGGCATTCCGCCCCCCTGGCGATCAGGCATTGGTTTCTGGACTGGCGGAGACCTTGGCTGATTCCTCCGGATCAATGCCTTCCAGACGAATTACCGGCCCGCCGGCGTCAAAGCCCTGGGCACTGATTCGCTGGATTTCCTGGGCAGCGGCCTGGAGATCCACGTTCTTCTGCACCCTGGTCTTCTGATACTGCCGGAAACCAGTTCCGGTCGGCACCAGATGGCCAAGGATGACGTTCTCCTTCAGACCCACCAGGTAGTCAGACTTGCCGGCCAATGCGGCCTCGGTCAACACCTTGGTGGTCTCCTGGAAGGAGGCGGCAGAGATGAAGGACTCAGACTGCAAGGAGGCCTTGGTAATGCCCAGCAGCATCGGTGATGCGGTGGCGGGCTTCTTCTTCTCCTTCAGCAGATCCTGGTTGGAGCGTTGGAAGCGGAACTTGTCCACCACTGCCCCAGGCAGGAAGTCGGAGTCACCAGGATCGTTCACCTGCACCTTACGCATCATCTGCGCCAGGATGATCTCCACGTGCTTGTCGTCCACACCTACGCCCTGCGCCCGGTAAACCGTTTGGATCTCCCAGAGCAGGTACTTCTGCACCTCTTCCTCACCATTGATGGCCAGGATGTCATGGGGAACCAGCGGCCCATCCACCAGGGACTCACCAGCGATGACATGATCACCACGGTGCACCCGCAGGTTCTTGCCCTGTGGCACCAGGTGCTCACGCTCCATGGCTCCATCTTCGCTCTTGACGATGATGGTGCGCTTGCCGCGACGCTTGTCACCAAGCTCGACGATGCCATCGATTTCCGCCAAGACCGCTGGGTCCTTCGGACGACGGGCTTCGAACAGCTCGGTAATGCGAGGCAGACCACCGGTGATATCCTGGGTTCCCTGGATCTCACGAGGCGTCTTGGCCAACAAGGTTCCGGCCACAATCTCATTGCCCTCGCGCACTTCGATGTAGGCCTTTTCAGGCAGAGGGTGAATGGCAACGCGGTTACCACCTGCATCCTCCAGGATGACCTGGGGATGCAGCTCACCCTTGTGCTCAATGATCACCATACGGGAGACCTTGCTCTGTGGATCGTTCTCCACCCGGCAAGTCTTGCCATCGATGACGTCTTCAAACTTCACCGAACCACCCACCTCGGCGAGGATAGGATTGTGGTGAGGGTCCCAAGAGCAGACGACGGTGCCCGCTTCGATGTCCTGGTCCTGCTCCACCCTGAGGATGGAACCCAGTGGAATGGGGTAGCGTTCGATTTCGCGGTCCTTGGCATCCACCAAAATGACCTCGCCACGCCGCTTGAGCACGACCAGCGCATCGTCTTCGCGCTTCACCACTTCCAGGTTGGCCAGGCGAACGCGGCCAGCGCGCTTGCTCTTCACCTCAGACTCTTCCACCTTCTTGGAGGCGGTGCCACCAATATGGAAGGTCCGCATGGTCAACTGGGTGCCAGGCTCACCGATGGACTGCGCAGCAATGATGCCGGCAGCCAGACCAGGCTCAGCCAGCTGACTCCGGGACAGGTCCATGCCGTAACACAGAGCACAGATGCCCAGAGGAGCTTCGCAGGTTAGAGGTGAGCGAACCAGGATCAGCTCGGATGTCGCCACAGCCTCAATCTGCTTGGCAACCTCCATATCGATCAGGTCGTTCTCTTCAACGATCACCTCATCGGTGATGGGGTCGACGATTTTACGTCGAGCCGAACGGCCATGGATTGCATCCACGAAGGTCACCACCACCTTGTCGCCTTGATAGACCGTGCCGCGGGACACTCCCAGAGGAGTGTTGCAGTCGAACATTGTGATGACGACATTTTGCGCAACATCGGCCAGCTTCCTGGTCAGGTAACCGGAGTCAGCCGTCTTCAGGGCAGTATCGGCCAAGCCCTTACGAGCGCCGTGAGTGGAGGAGAAGTATTCCAACACCCGTAGACCTTCACGGAAGTTGGCCTTGATGGGAGTTTCGATGATCTTGCCGGAAGGCTTGGCCATCAGACCACGCATACCAGCCAGCTGACGAATCTGCTCAACAGAACCACGAGCCTTGCTCATCACCATGCAATAGATGGGATTCACCGAACTTACACCACCGCGGGTGTCGTTGCGCAGCTCATGCAACATGTCCTCGCCGATGCGCTCACGAGCGTGAGTCCAGGCGTCGATCACCTTCAAGTAGCGTTCACCCTCGGTGATGATGCCGCGAGTGTTGGCATCATGGATCTTGTCCACTTCCTTCTGCGTAGTGGAAATGATCTCATCTTTGCTAGGCGGCACCAACATGTCGTCCTTGCCAAACGAGATTCCAGCCGCTGTTGCAGCCTTGAAACCCATGCTCTTCAGGCTGTCCAGCAACTCCAGGGTGGCCGCCCGATCCAGGATCTCATGGCAATCAGCGATGATTCCAGACAGGGCTTTCTTGTCCAGGTCCGAGTTGTAGTAGGGCATCCCCTTGGGCAGGATGTCATTGAACATGATCCGACCAGGAGTGGTTTCCACCAAGGCTCCGGCTTCGGTCACGAAAGTCTTATCGCGACTGCGGACCTCAATGCCTTTAGCCACGCCAACCTTGATCTTGGCGTGCAGGTTGACCTTGCCACTGGAGAAGGCCATCCACACTTCATTGGCATCAGGGAAGCTCTTGCCCTCCCCCACTTCGCCGGGGCGATCCAGGGTGAGGAAGTAGCAGCCCAGCACAATGTCCTGGTTGGGCGCAATGATCGGCCCGCCATGGGCAGGCGAGAAGATGTTGTTGATGGACAGCATCAGGGTGCTGGCCTCAATCTGGGCCTCAAAGCTGAGTGGCAGATGCACTGCCATCTGGTCGCCATCGAAGTCCGCATTGAAGCCGGCGCATACCAGGGGATGGATGCGGATGGCGTTACCCTCAACCAACACCGGCTCGAAGGCCTGAATACCAATACGGTGCAAGGTCGGGGCGCGGTTGAGCAATACCGGGTGGCTTTGGATGACCTCTTCCAGGATATCCCAGACCTCCTCATCCTTGCGCTCCAACATCTTCTTCGCCGACTTGATCGTATCCGCGTGGCCAAGTTCCTTGAGCCGACGGATGATGAAGGGCTGGAAGAGTTCCAGGGCAATCTTCTTGGGCAGGCCGCACTGGTGCAATCGCAGCTCAGGCCCCACCACGATCACCGAGCGCGCACTGTAATCAACGCGCTTACCAAGCAAGTTCTCACGGAAGCGACCCTGCTTGCCCTTGATCATGTCGGTCAAGGACTTCAGTGGCCGGTTGCTGCTGCCCAGAACTGGTCGGCGGCAGCGCCCGTTATCAAACAACGCATCCACTGACTGCTGCAGCATCCGCTTCTCATTGCGGATGATGACTTCAGGAGCATTCAGATCCAGAAGCTTCTTCAGGCGGTTGTTGCGGTTGATCAGGCGACGATAAAGATCGTTCAGATCAGAAGTGGCAAAGTTGCCCGAATCCAACAACACCAAGGGGCGCAGGTCTGGCGGAATAACCGGCACAACCTCCTGGATCATCCAGTCTGCCTTGTTGCCTGAGTCGCGGAGCATCTCCACGTTCTTCAGGCGCTTGATGATGTCCTTGATCTTCTGCTTTGACTCGGTTTGGTTCAGATCCTCGCGCAGCTCATCAGACAGCTCGTCCAGGTCCAGACGACGCAGGAGTTCGCGGACGGACTCCGCCCCCATCCCTGCCCGGAAGCTATTGCCGAACTTTTGCCGAGCTTGACGGAATTCATCCTCGGTCAGCAGCTGCCGCTCCAACAGGGGCGTGTCGCCAGCTTCAATGACCACATAGTCCTGGAAGTAGATGACCCGCTCCAGGCTGGAAGTCTTCATTCCCAGCAAGGTGCCGAGGCGCGAAGGCATGGCCTTGAAGAACCAGATGTGGGCAACCGGGGCAGCCAGGTTGATGTGACCCATCCGTTTGCGACGCACGCGGCTGTGGGTGATCATCACACCACACTTGTCACAGATGATGCCCTTGTGCTTGATGCCCTTGTATTTACCGCAGGCACATTCCCAATCCTTCTCAGGACCAAAGATGCGCTCGCAAAACAAACCATCCCGTTCCGAACGATAAGTTCGGTAGTTGATGGTTTCCGGCTTCTTCACTTCCCCAAATGACCACGACCGAATGTCTTCGGGGGAGGCCAGTCGGATAGTGACTGAAGCGTAATCGTTGATCTTGTCGTAGATGGTTTCCACCATCGGATGCTCACCTGTTAGAGGTCAATGACGGCAACCAGATAGCCGGTTGCAGACAACGGATAGTAATTGCTATGGCTTAGCCCAAGACTGCTTCAGCAGTCCCACGTTTCTGCAGCTCAATGTTGAGCCCCAGACCCTTGATTTCGTTGCAAAGCACACCGAATGAAACCGGTGTGCCTGGCTCGAGGATATTTTCATTCTTGACCATGGCCTCGTAGATCTTGGTCCGGCCATCGACATCATCAGACTTGACGGTCAGCAGTTCCTGCAAAACGCTGGCGGCCCCATAGGCTTCCAGAGCCCAGACCTCCATCTCGCCGAACCTCTGACCACCAAACCTCGCCTTGCCGCCCAGTGGCTGCTGAGTAATCAAGGAGTAAGGCCCAGTTGCCCGAGCATGTACCTTGTCATCAACCAGATGGTGCAACTTCAGCATGTATAGGGTGCCCACGGTCACACGCTGATGGAATGATTCACCAGTGCGGCCATCATAGAGCACGGTCTTGCCATCGGTATCAAAGCCTGCTCTTTGCAGGGCGTCTTCAATGTCCTTTTCTTTGGCACCGTCGAACACTGGAGTGATTGCTCTGAAGCCCAGCTTTTTGGCAGCCCAACCAAGGTGGGTCTCCAGAATCTGTCCAACGTTCATACGACTCGGCACACCCAGGGGGTTGAGCACGATGTCGACAGCAGTTCCATCTGCCAGGAATGGCATGTCCTCGACGGGCAGAATCTTACTGATCACACCCTTGTTACCATGGCGGCCGGCCATCTTGTCACCCACCGAAATTCGGCGCTTGGTGGCAACGTAGACCTTGACCATTTCCAGAACACCGGTCGGCAACTCGTCACCACGGGAGAGACGATTCACCAACTTGTTCTTTTCGGTCTCGACCTGCTCGATCTTGTCAGTGAACTCCTGCACCAGGGTGGTGAGCTGTTTGCGCACAGCCTTATCATCCTGAGCATCACCAGCTGCCCGGACAGCATCGCGAATGGCACGCATATCCAAGATCAGCATTTCGTCGGTCACTTCCAGATTGGACTTGCTGCCTGGCGCCGTTACCGGACTGCCAAGGATTTCAGCAGCATTCCGCAGCAGAGCGCGAGTGGCCTGACGGTATTCCCTGAGGAATTCGTATTCGGCATTCTTGATCTGCTCCAGGTTGCTAGCCCGCTCGTTCTCGGTGAGGTTGACCTTGCGGCTGAACTTCTCAGCCTGGATCACGATACCTTCAACACCAGAAGGAACTTCCAAGGATGCATTCTTCACATCCTCGCCGGCGCGACCAAAGATCGCATGCAGCAACTTCTCTTCCGGAGTCAGCTCACTCTTGCTCTTGGGGGCAACCTTGCCCACCAAAATGTCTCCAGCCCGGACACGAGTGCCGACCCGAACAATTCCTGTTTCGTCGAGGTGGCGCAGGGCCCGCTCGGAAACGTTGGGAATGTCTCTGGTGAACTCTTCGCTACCCAACTTGGTTTCGCGAATCTCGATGTCGAACTCATCAATGTGGATGGATGTGTAAACATCATCCTTGACCAGGTTTTCAGACAGCAAGATTGCGTCTTCGTAGTTGTAGCCATCCCAAGGCATGAAGGCGACGGTGAGGTTCTTGCCCAGGGCCAAGACACCATTCTTGGTTGCAGCGCCATCTGCAAGGACCTGGCCAGCCTTGACCTTGTCACCAAGGTTTACGATGGACTGCTGGTTGATGCAGGTCCGCTCGTTCAGACCTTCGAACTTGCGTAGCTTGAAGGTGTCTTCATCGTTGATGACAATCTTGTTGGCATCAACATAGGTGACCGTCCCGGCTTTCCGGGACTTGACGACCATGCTGGAGTTCTCGGCAACCACATCCTCCATGCCAGTGCCAACAATCGGCGCCTCGGAAACCAACAGTGGCACAGCTTGGCGCTGCATGTTGGATCCCATGAGTGCACGGTTGGCATCATCGTGTTCGAGGAAGGGAATCAGCGCCGCGGAGACACCGACGATCTGCTTGGGACTGACGTCCATGTAAGTGACGCTCTTGACGTCAACCCGCATGGGGTCACCCTTGATTCGAGCAATAATCTTGCCGTCTTCGTCACCGATTATCTTGCCCTTATCATCCATCAGCGTATCTGCCGGGGCCAGAACAGCATTGTGCTCTTCATCGGCGCGGAGCTGGGCAATGGTATCGGTGAACTTGCCGTTCTTGATCACCCGGTAGGGGCAAGTCAGGAATCCGTAGTCATCCAAGGATGAGTAGATGGCAAGACTGGAGATCAGACCAATGTTGGTGCCTTCCGGCGTCTCAATCGGGCAGAGGCGGCCGTAGTGCGAAATATGCACGTCACGCACCTCGAAGCCAGCGCGCTTTCTATTCAGACCACCAGGGCCAAGAGCTGAAAGGCGACGCTCATGGGTCAATTGCGACAGTGGGTTGGTTTGATCCACCACTTGCGACAATTCGCCACGGCCAAAGAAGTAGTCAATGGCGGAGGAGAAGGTCTTGGAGTTGATCAGGTTCCGAGGGGTTACCGTCTCAATGTTCTCCAGGTTCATGCGCTCCTGCGCGGTGCGGCGCAGCTTCAACAAACCCTTACGGAATTCATCGCTAGCCAGCTCCAGGATGGTGCGGACGCGACGGTTACCAAGATGGTCAATGTCGTCGACTTCACCTGAGCCAGTGCGCAGCTCCAGGATGTATTTGGCCGCCTGCACGAAGTCCACTGGCTGCAGGGTCATTTCATCTTCGGAAACTTCCTGACCGAACTTACGATTCAGACGGAAGCGACCAACCTTGCCCAACCGATACCTGGTGGCATCGAAGAACTTCTCCTGGAACAGGTCCCGGGCTTTCTCCAACTGGGGTGGGTTGCCAGGGCGCAAACGGCTGTAGATCTTGAGCAGTGCTTCCTCATGGCTGGAGGTCACATCTTCCCGCAAGGTATTCAGGACCAGGAAGTCTTCAGGATCGAAGAGAACCTCAATTTCCTTTATGCCGCTCTCCGCCAAGGCGAATGCCGCTTCGTCAGTGATCTCTTCACCACTGCGCACAAAGGGCTCTTTGGTGCTTTCGTCGATGATGTCACCAACGGCATAAGCGCCAACCAGGGCCTTGGCGAACTTGGCATCGGGGTCCGACTTCTTGCGGGTAACCTTCTTGACGTCGTAGAACTCACGGATGATTGCAGCATCAGTGCTGTACTTGGCATCCATCGCCCGCATCAGGGTAGTCGCTGAGAACTTACCTGATTGATCAATACGAACCGCTATAGCGTCTTTCTTGGTGACGTTGAGTTCAATCCAGCTGCCACGCTCAGGGATGATCCAGCAGGAGTGCAGCTTCTTCTCACCGGTGTGAATCTCCACAGAGAAGTCAACACCAGGAGAGCGGTGAAGCTGACAGACGGTGACCCGCTCTGATCCATTGATGATGAATTCACCACCGCCGATCATCACTGGGATCTCGCCGAGATAGATCTCCTCTTCCACCGGCTCGGGCTTGACCAACCGCACCCGTATCTTGAACGGGTAGCCGTAGGTCATGCGCAGCTTGCGACACTCCTCAGGAGTGTAGCGAGGCCGCCCTAGCTCATAGCTGATGTACTCAAGACAAAGAGTCTTGTCGTACGAGTAGATAGGAAAGATTTCCCGCAACAAGATTTCCAGGCCCTGCGGCTTGCGCTTTTGCGCAGCAAGGTCCGGCTGCAGAAAGTCCCGGTAGGACTTGGTCTGCATCTCGACAAGGTTGGGGATCTCCGCAATCGCTTTGTAGTGGCCGTACGTAACGGTCTGCATACTCTAAACCTGAGTTGCCCCGGGAAGGGAGCTGATTGGGCTATGGTGACGTGAGAACAGGAGAAACCCCGCCGGACCGGACTCCCTGAATAGGGATTGGGCCTGGGTCATGGGGCCTCCGCAAAAATCGAACCATCTGGATGGAATTCCAGTACAGCCCTAAGCGATGCCGCCTGCAAGCAAATTTTTTCCTTGCAAGCAGAGGCAGCTGCCCCCAGGGGCATCGCCGGGCGATGAGGGACGAGAGGATTGAGGAATTCGAGATCTATTTGAGCTCAACCTCAGCGCCAGCTTCTGTCAACTTCTTCTGGATCTCTTCAGCCTCTTCCTTTGGTGCGCCCTCTTTGACGGCCTTGGGAGCGTCGTCAACCAGGGCTTTGGCTTCCTTCAGACCCAGGCCAGTGATCGCGCGGACCACCTTGATGACCTGGATTTTCTGGCCGCCAGCGGCCTTGAGGATGACATCGAAATTGGTCTTCTCCTCCTCGCCTCCAGCATCACCGCCACCAGCAGGGGCGGCCATGACGGCGGCGGGAGCAGCGGCGGAAACGCCCCAGCGCTCCTCCATTGCCTTGACCAATTGCGCTGCCTGCCCCAGGGGAAGGGCATCCAGCTTGGTGAAGATGGCCTCGAGATCAGTGTCGAGGGTGATTGTTTGTGCTTCTTCGGACATCGGTAATAACTCCGGGATCGGGGTACCAGTACTTCTTGTAATGCTAATTCAGATTGGAAATGTGGGGCCGCCTACACAGCGTCCCCTTCCTTATCAATGCGCGCTTGGAGGACCCGGGCCAGGCCTCCAGCCACACCTTGAACACAACCCGCCACAGATCGGGCAGGGCCAGCCACAACAGATGCGAGCATTCCGCGCACAGTCTGCTTGTCGGGCATATCGGCGATGGCGGCAGCAGCAGGGCCGGTAATGGCCTCTCCTTCAATTACCCCACCAGTCACCAGGATTGGCTTCTTCTTACTCTTCTTCGTGAAGTCACGAACGATCTTCGCTGCGGAGATTGCCTTCTCTTCTTCGGCAATCACCACACCGCATTTGCCCTTGAAGGCAGCGGATAGATCCAGGCCCATGGAATCAAAGGCCTTCAATGCGAGACGGTTCTTGACCACCAGATACTGCACACCAGCATCACGGAACTGATTCCGGATGTCGTTGATTTGCTGCACGGTGATCTTGTCAAAGTTCAACACGATGCATGAACCCATGCCGTTGAACTCTTTCTCAAACTCACCAAGGAGGAACTTGTTGACCAGATTTGGCATGACACTAACTCCTATGATTCAACGGCGACCCGGATGCCGGGCCCCATGGTTGTGCTTACCCACAAGCTTGTAATGAATGCTCCCTTGGCCTGTGCAGGCTTCTGGGTGCGCAAGTGTTCTACGAATGCGCTGATGTTGGCGACCAGGTCCCCCTTTTCAAAGGAACGACGGCCAACAGCTGCGTGCACATTGGCGCCAGAATCAGTGCGGAACTCAATTTTGCCTGCCTTGAAAGCCTGCACTGCCTCACCAACCTTTGGCGTGACGGTGCCAGCCTTTGGCGAGGGCATCTTGCCTTGCGGCCCGAGGACACGACCCAGCTTACCGACATACTTCATCATGTCGGGAGCGGCGATGGTCATGTCAAAGTCGGTGAATCCCTTTTCGATCTTCTCGGCCAGGTCTTTGCTGCCAACGATGTCTGCACCGGCAGCCTCGGCTTCCTCAGCCTTGGCTCCCTCAGCAAACACGGCGATGCGTACGCTCTTGCCAGTGCCCTTCGGCAAACTTATCGAGCCACGCACCAGTTGGTCCGTCTTCTTGGGATCAATGCCCAAGCGAACGGCAACCTCAACGCTCTCTTCGAATTTGACCTTGGGAAACGACAAGAGGAGACCAACGGCCTCGTCTAGGTCATAAACCTTGGCGTGATCCACCAGGCTCTTGGCCTTTTCAAATCTACGACTGTGCTTCTTTGCCATGGTACGTCTTCCTAGACCACTTTAATGCCACAGGAACGGGCAGTGCCAGCAATGATCTTCATCGCCGCTTCAATAGAAGCGGCATTGAGATCGGCCATTTTCATTTCAGCAATCTCCTGAACCTGCGCTTGGGTTACTTGCCCAGCCTCTTCACTGCCAGGGTTGTGCGCGGCCTTGGCCAAGCTGGCTGCCTTCTTGAGAAGGACAGCTGCCGGCGGAGACTTCATTACAAAGCTGAAGGTCCGATCAGCATAGACGCTGATCTCAACCGGAATGATCAGGCCTGGCTTGTCACGGGTAGAGTCGTTGAACTCCTTGACGAACTGGCCGATGTTGACGCCGTGCTGACCCAGGGCGGGCCCCACTGGCGGGGCCGGCGTGGCTTGACCACCCGGACACTGCAATTTGATTGTTGCTGTTATTTTCTTTGCCATTTTCTTTGCTCCCAGCGGTTCGTACGAAAGGCCAACTGCCTTTCTCCCACTCCAAGAATGATCTCCCCGGACTTTCATTAGCGCCAAGGAAATCATCAATGCGATTGTGCTCTTTCAGACTTTAGATGCTCAGATAGGTTCGACCTCCCAGTAGCCCAAAGTCATGGGTGTAGCACGCCCAAATATATTGACTGTAACTTCCAAGGTGCCCTTCTCAGGACTGACATCTTCAACGATGGCATCCATGTTTTCGAAAGCACCTTTCTTGATCTTCACGCGGTCACCCTTGTTGTAGGTGATCGCCACTTTGGGTTGTTCCTTGCTGGAATCCATCTTCGCCAGCACGGTATCAACTTCTTCTTGAGTCATGGGAGTTGGCTGCATATGCGAGCCAACGAAGTCACCGAATCCTGGAGTCTCGCGGAAGACAAACCAGATGTCATCGGTCAACTCCATCTGCACCATCAGGTAGCCAGGATAGAGCTTGCGCTTCTGCACACGCCGCTTGCCGCCACGGTGATCAGCAACCACCTCCTTGGGGACGATGATCTGCGGCACCAGCTCTTCAACTCCAGCTTGCTTCAAACGACGAATCATGTTCTCTCGGATGCGATCTTCGCGCCCGACCTGAACTCGTAAGAAGTACCATTCTGGTGCAACGATGGTCATCCTCCTAGCACTCCCTTGAACAGCCAGAGAAAGCCTGCGTCCACACCCATGATGTAGAACAGAAGAACCAACACAGTGGCAATCACAGCCAGAGTGCCGGCCCAGGTATCGGGCCAGGTTGGCCAGACAACACGACGCAACTCAGCTTCCGTGTCCACCAAGGTGGTCGCCACTTTCGGCCGGCTCAACAGACGGTGGATCAGCAGGGCAATCAACAACTGCAAGATACATGCAATCAGCGCAGCCAAACCAAACTCGCCCAGCACCGGCACAGAATCCAGCCAAGGGGTAGTGTCGAAATCCAGCTTGCCCAGCCAGCCATTCAACACATGCACAAAACCACCTAGCACGCCATAGGCAGTCAGAAGGAACAGCCCCCAAAAGGAGACCATCCTGGCATACCGACCTTGTTCACCCTTTTGGGCCATTGGTTTTGTCTATGAGGAAATGGAACACTGAAGTGGCAGGGCAGCAAGGACTTGAACCCTGAACATCCTGATTTGGAATCAGGTGCTCTACCAATTGAGCTACTGCCCTTGAAAACAAACGTCGGGAGGAACGCTAAGAACGCCCCTGTCCCGACTCTCTAACTATTCGAGGATCTCGGTCACACGACCCGCACCGACAGTCCGACCACCCTCGCGAATTGCGAACTTGAGAGTCTCGTCCATGGCGATGGGAGTATGCAAGGTGACTTCGATTTCCACGTTGTCACCAGGCATGCACATTTCTGCGCCGACCAGGTCAGCACTGCCAGTCACGTCCGTGGTGCGGAAGAAGAACTGGGGCCGATAGCCGGAGAAGAATGGCGTGTGGCGACCACCCTCATCCTTGGTCAAGGCGTATACCTGACCCTTGAACTTGGTGTGAGGGGTAATGCTCTTGGGCTTGGCCAAGACCATACCGCGGCTCAGCTCATCCTTCTTGACACCACGCAGCAGGATGCCAACGTTGTGACCGGCCTGGCCTTCGTTCAGCTGCTTGTTGAACATCTCAACACCGGTGACGGTGGAGGTAAGAGGCTCTTCACGCAAGCCGACGATCTCGACTGGCTCACCAACCTTGACGATGCCGCGCTCGATCCTACCAGTGCCCACGGTGCCGCGCCCTTCAATGGAGAACACGTCTTCGATAGGCATCAGGAAGGGCTTGTCCACATCCCGAGCAGGCTCTGGGATGGCAGTGTCCACCGCTTCCAGCAGCTCATAGAGACACTTGCTGTCAGGGTTGTCACGGCCAGGCTTCTCGGTATGCAAGGCCTTGAAGGCCGAGCCACGGATGACAGGGATGTCATCACCGGGGAAATCGTATTGACTGAGGAGCTCACGCACCTCCATCTCTACCAGGTCCAGCAGTTCTGGGTCGTCGACCTCGTCGCACTTGTTCAAGAAGACCACGATGGCGGGGACACCCACCTGGCGGGCCAGCAGAATGTGCTCCTTGGTTTGCGGCATGGGACCATCGTCCGCTGCCACCACCAGGATTGCGCCATCCATCTGGGCTGCACCCGTGATCATGTTCTTGATGTAGTCGGCGTGTCCCGGGCAATCCACGTGAGCGTAGTGACGGTTGTCACTCTCATACTCAACGTGAGCCGAGGAAATCGTCACCACACGAGTGTCATCGCGGACGGTTCCGCCCTTGGCGATGTCTGCATATGACTTTGACTTAGCGAGCCCCTCTGCTTCCAGAGTTTTAACCAGCGCAGCTGTGGTTGTGGTCTTGCCGTGAGCAACGTGCCCGATTGTGCCGATGTTTACGTGCGGCTTGGTACTTGTGTATACTTCCTTGGCCATTTCTTTCTGTACTCCTTAGTGGTTGCTGCGAAGCAGCAAAGCCACATGGGTCGAGTAGAGCAACTTTGGGGATCGCGGGATATTTAGGTATGAAACGAAACGAAAATCGTGGAGCTGCTATTGGGATTTGAACCCAAGACCTCCTCCTTACCAAGGAGGTGCTCTACCACTGAGCTATAGCAGCATGTTTAGTAAATCGAAAAGAACAAATGGAGCGGGTAGAGGGAATCGAACCCTCACCACCAGCTTGGAAGGCTGGAGCTCTACCATTGAGCTACACCCGCGCACGCAGGCGGAATACCTGATTCTGTGCCGGAGCGCTGGAATAGCAGGATCCGAATAACAACTATAAAGAACACTGAACGTTTGGTGGGCAGAGCAGGATTCGAACCTGCGAAGGCTGAGCCACCAGATTTACAGTCTGGCCCGTTTGACCGCTTCGGTATCTGCCCTGAAAATGCGACCACCGGCCGACAGGCTCCCCCATCTCCAGACCCTTCGCGCTACCGTAATCAGCCAACACCTGAACTTCGTAAGTTCCTATCTAGTCTGGAGCTAGCGGTGGGATTTGAACCCACAACCTCCAGATTACAAATCAGGTGCTCTGCCGTTGAGCTACGCTAGCACGGAGTGCCCATGTCAGAGGGATGGCGCACCATAGCGGGGGCATCCGAAGGATCAAGCGTACAGCCAGCCTTTTTTCAGCAGTGCAAGCCCTGCCAGGAAAAGGGCTAACTTGCACCCTGCGAATGGCTGGCGGGAGGGGGTTGTGAGCCGCTCAAGCCCTGGACCTGATCGGCAAAGGCCAACACATCGAATGGCTTGGCCAGAACCCCTTCAACAACCGGGTTTGCCAGCAATTCCTCCTGCAGGGAACCGGTCAGGTAGCCCGAGATCACCAGGACCTTGGGAGTGGGGCGAAGCTGACCCTGCTGATGCAGCTCAAGCAAAGCCGCCAACAGGCCCTTGCCATCCAGCTCTGGCATGTCCAGGTCGGTCACCAACACCGCCACGCCCCCCTGCTGCACCCTGGCCAAAGCCTCCTTACCATTCAATACCGTCTCGCAGTACAGGGCCCGGGTACCCAAGATCTGCCGCAAGAGGCCGCTGACCGCGCTGTCATTATCAGCTATAAGCACAGTCGGTGAATCAGGTTGCGTCGATTTTTCAGGCATATCACAGACCTTCTGACAGGCTACAGGGGCTGCAACCAGGAAGCATCTTCGAAGGGGATCTCCATGCGCATCTTGCCCACCTCAATATGCAGCAGCTCGCGAATCTTGTCCACTTTCCTCACCGTGCAGCGCCGCTCCAGATGCGGCACATAGACCACCGCTCCCTTGCGCAGACCACCCAGGAAGGCCTTGCGCCGACGGTGCACCGAGGTGGCCCGGCTTTGCTCGGCCAAGGTCGCAAGCAAGGCCTTGGCCTGCGGGCCCCAGGGCTTGGGGGCGTTGCCCAGCTCCGCCACGCTTTCGGCGAGCAACTGCCGGGATGCCTTCAGGGCCTCGTCCACCACCGCATCCGCCTCTTCTTCCAGCCAGTACTGACGCCGCTCCATATGTACCAGTCGGTCTGCCAGCTCCCGCTCCTTGCTCTGCGCCTGCTTCTTCAGGCGGGCCGAAGCCTGCAGGTGCTCCTGGGCATCCCGCCGCACCGCATGCACCCGCTCGATGGCTTCAGTCATGGCTACATCCCGCTTGCCCAGCTTTTCCAGGGCACGCTGCACAATGGCCTGGGGCATGCCTACCCGGCTGGCAATGTCCAGGGCATGGCTGGCGCCGGGAACCCCCAGCTCCAAATGGTAGAGGGGCAGCATATTTTCACCATCAAAGGTCATGGCACCGTTCTCGGTACTACTGTGCTGGTAGGCAAAATCTTTCAGGCGGCCCAGGTGGGTAGTCACCACACCCAGCACCCCGCGCCGCTCCAGCTCCTCCAGGACCGCATAGCCCAAAGCACCACCCTCTTCCGGGTCGGTGCCGGCGCCCAACTCATCCAACAACACCAGGGAACGCTGGGTCGCCGCCCCCAGGCATTGAGAGATGCGCCCCACATGGGAAGAGAAGGTGGACAAGTTCTGGGTGATGCCCTGCTCATCCCCCACATCCACAAACACCGCATCAAAGAACGGGACGCAACAACCCTCAGCAGCCGGGATGGGAATGCCGCTGGCGGCCATCAAACTCAGAAGGCCAATGGTCTTGAGCACAACGGTCTTGCCGCCGGTGTTCGGCCCGGTGATCACCAGCATGCGGAATGGATCCCCCAAGGCAATGCTCAAGGGAACCACATCCTCAGCATGGTCTACCTGTCCCAGCAGCAGCGGATGCCGGGCATTTTGCAGGTGCAGGCGTCGCTCCTCCGTCACTTCCGGTGGCTGATAACCCTCAAGCTGAATCAGGCGAGCCCGCGCCAGACTCAGATCAAAGTCCACCAGCGATGCCAGGGCATCCTGAATGTCCTCAGCATGCAGGCGCAGGCCCTTGCACAGATGCGCCAGGATCACTTGGATTTCCCGATGCTCGGCAGCCTTGGCATCCGCCAACAGATTGGCTGCCTCCACCACCACAGTCGGTTCAATAAACAGAGTCGCCCCTGATTGGCTGCGATCGTGCAGGATTCCCGGCACCGAGCGCTGCGACTCCTGCCGCACCTGGAACACTGGACGGTCGTGGCGCCAGGAAGGCTCCGGGTTCTGCAAGTGCTTATAGACCTGGTCGTCGGCCAGGAATCGCTGCACCGCTTTGCGCACCTTGAATTGGGCCGCTTCGATCTCTTCTCGTATCTCCGCTAATTTCACCGAAGACGTGGAACTGACCTCGCCGGCATCGTCGATCACCATGCCCAACTCGTCTGCTATATCATTCACCTTGGGGAAGCCCCGGCCCATTGCCTGCAGATCCACTGCCTGAGTCCGGGCCAACAGCCAGGCCTTGCAGCGAGCTGTGGCCTTGAGCAGCCGCAGCAAATCCACCAGATCCTTGGTGCTGGGCATGTGCCGCCCCGCCAAAAATGGGCCCAACCAACTGCGCAGCTCCTTGACCCTCTGCAGGGAGGGCTGCTCCCCGGCGGCCAGGCAAGTGGCCAGCTGGCTGGCCTGGCGCAGGGCACGGTTGGCCGCTGCCGCATTGGCAAGCGGCTGCAATTCCTCCACTGCAGTGCGGCCCAGTGGCGTCGCTAGATGTCCCAGCAGCAAGTCGCGGACGCTTTGGAATTCAAGGGCTTGCAGGTTGTAGTGGTGCATGGTCTTGGCGGACGGGCATCAGAGTGGGAAGAGCAAGGCTTGTAAAGTCACTTGCTTCCTCGCCACCAGCGTGGCATGAAACAGACCCGAGAATCCCAACAGAGCCAAGCTAGAAATGTCCAAGACACAAGATCAAGGTTTCGCCACCCGCGCCATCCACGCCGGTCAATCCCCGGATCCCAGCACCGGTGCCATCATGACCCCGGTCTACCAGACCAGCACCTATGTGCAGGAATCCCCCGGTCAGATAAAGGGTTACGACTATTCACGCACCTGCAACCCAACCCGCACCGCCCTGGAAGCAAACCTGGCCGGCATCGAAGGCGGCAAGCACGGCCTGTGCTTTGGCAGTGGCATGGCAGCCATCAATACGGTGCTGAACATCCTGCAAAGCGGTGACCACGTCATCTCCGGCAATGACCTGTATGGCGGCACCTACCGACTGTTCACCACCCTGTATCAGAAATTCGGCCTGGAATTCAGCTTCGTGGATCTCTCCGACATGCAGGCGGTGCAGGCAGCCATCAAGCCAAACACCAGGCTGCTGATGATGGAGACTCCCTCCAATCCCCTGCTCCGCCTCTGCGACATCGAAGCGCTTTGCCAGCTGGCGAAGAAGCATGACTTTCTTACTGCCTGTGACAACACCTTCGCCACGCCCTACAACCAAACGCCTCTAGCAATGGGAGCGGACATTGTGGTGCACTCCACCACCAAGTACATGGGCGGCCATTCGGACGTGGTAGGCGGCGCCATCATCGTCAACGACGACAAATTGCATGAACAACTGGCCTTCTTCCAGAACACGGTAGGCGGCACGCCAGGCCCCATGGACTGCTTCCTGGTGCTGCGCGGCATCAAGACCCTGCACCTGCGGATGCAGAGGCATGCGGAGAACGCCAGCCAGTTGGCGCAATTCCTGGCCGAACACAAGAGCGTCAAGCAGCTGTTCTATCCCGGCCTACCATCGCATCCACAATACGAACTTGCGAAGCGGCAAATGCGCAGCGGCGGCGGCATGGTCTCTTTTGAACTCAACGCCAGTGTGGACGATGCCAAACGAGTAGCTTCCTCGTTCAAGATCTTTTCCCTGGCGGAAAGCCTGGGTGGAGTGGAAAGCCTGGTGGATCACCCGGTCAGCATGACCCATGGAGCAATCCCGCGAGAGGAACGAATCAAAGCCGGCTTTCATGATGGCTTGATCCGCTTGTCCGTTGGCGTCGAAGACGCAGCTGATTTGCTTGCGGACTTGAAGCAGGCTCTCTCTGTGTTGCCTGCCTAGGTTGCTTGCTTAGTCATGCAAAGCGCCGGGCCTGATGGCCGGGTGCATCAATCGGCGCTGGCACCCCGCGCCCCACCTTCCATATCCGAAGCAGAATCGGCAGAAGCTGCACCGGAATCGGTGCGTGGTGGCAATGCAGCAAGTTCTCCTGAGACGCGTTGTCGCATCATGCGCCCCACCTTGAACTTCACGATGCGCTTGGCAGGAACACTGACTTTCTCCAACGTGCGCGGATTTTGCGCGCGACGCGCCGCCCTTTCCTTGGTCTCGAATACACCGAACTCTCTAAACTCCAGACGGTTGCCCGCGGCGAGCTCTTCGATGATGGCATCCAGAAAGGATTGGACAATGTCTTTCGCCACCACCTTGGTGACAGTGCTTTGGTCCGCAATTCTGTTGACTAGCTCTTTTTTGGTTATGGTTCTCATGCCGAACCTCATCTTCTTAGTGCCCCAACCATGAATGACCGAGGCAGGCCTGTATCCAACCGGCCGTGAGAAACACCAAGCCCTCACTTCGGTCGATGGGAATAAGTTACTGCCTACTATACTCTTGTGATGACGCTAGTGGACAAGATCCCTGGTCGGGAGAGGTGGATTTATGTGCAGCCGGAGTTCCGGTCCGCACTGACTGAGGCCGGTCTGGCACAGCTGGATACCCTTACATCCCCATCCCTAGGGGCCTTGGTAACCGCCCACCGGAGCTCTTGGGTCCGGCATATGCAGTGTGGCGTATATGACTTTTTTATAAAGACTTACGACTATCCCACCTGGCGAGATCGAGTCCGGGGCCTGGGCCGGAACACTTGCCTGGGGGCGTCGCGGCCACGGCGGGAGATGCTGGCCCTGGATTGGCTGAAAAAAAATGGCTTCGGCACCCCACAAGTACTGGCTGTGGGCGAAATTAGACAGTGCGGCTGGCTTCGGCGGGCCTGCATCGCCACCGGCAGCTTCCCTGGACAGGACCTGGCCACCCTGCTCCCGCAAGCCACCCTTGCCACCCAGCAAGAGATCCTAGGCCAGCTGAAAAGAACGGTTCAAGCCATGCACCTGCAAGGGTTTCGCGATGGCAACCTGGACCTTCGCAACCTCTTGGCCAGAGCACAAGAAGATGGTGGCTGGGAGATCGTCAAGATTGACTCGCCTCGCTTTCGCCTCCGACCGCCGGGCAACACCGACGACGCGCTGGCACACAAGGACTGGCAACGCCTGCATGCTTCCCTGCATGAGCTTGGCCTTGCCTTGCCTTGAGCCTTGTCTTGCCATGAGCAGAGCAGCCCGCCCTACAAATCCTGCACCTTGACCGGTGCATCATCCGCCGCCGTGCCAAGGAACTCATCAATCCATGCCAAGCGCTGTGGCACTGCCGCACGCAGATCCCAGAAGTCGAAGAAGTCATACACCTCCTCAAGCTGCTGGTAGTAACGGTAGGCAAGGCGCGCCTTGGCCCAGGCCTCCCGCTTACTGGCCTCTGATTGCCGACCCAACACGTCCATGTACAGGTTGCCCAGATTCAATGCCGCCCGTGCATTTTGCGGATCCAGCATGAGTGCCTGTTGGTACAACGGCACCGCCTCGGCAGCCTTGCCTTGCAACCAGAGAGTGGCCGCCATCAGCATGCACAAGTCAGGATTGCTGCTGTCGCCCTGCAACAATTCACGTGCCACGGGTTCGGCTTCGTTGGGCTCATGCAATCGGTAGACCAAGAGACTGGCAAAGGCCAGGGATGCTTGGGCATCGCTCTTGTTGGTTCGCAGATAGGAACGATAGTTTTGCGCGGCCTTGCTGTAGCCCCCTTGTGCTGCATAGGCCTTGGCCAGATACAATTTGGTGGGCATATGACCAGGCTGCAGGCTCCGAGCCTTCACCAGGCTTTCCAATGCCTTACCTGATCGCCCCACCCCCAACCACATGCGCCCCATCTCCAGGTGCGCGTAGTGGAAATTCGGATCGCGACGCAGCGACTCCTGCAAGAGCTTCTGGCACTCCGCTTCTCGCTCCACCCGCCGCTCCAAACGCGCCAGCAGGAAGGGGCGCAGGGGAGAGTCGGACTGATCCGGGTATTCGGCGTAGAACTCCAGCATCTCAGCGTTGAATGGCTCTCCCCGCAAGCGGCCCAGATCCTGATACAACAGATGCGCCGGCACATACTCCGGACACAGGCCAATGGCGTCCTTGGCGCGAGCCGCCGCCGCCGTCAGCTTTTCCGCTGCCATTAATTCCTTGGCCTCCGCATAGGCCTGCAGCCCTTCTTCCGAGCCGCAACGGTCGTAGCGCTTGCTGATCTGCTTGGGCACCACCGGCAGGGTGCTAGGGCAGGCACTCAGCAACATGGCACCCAGGGCCAGGCAGCAGTATCTAACGATATTGAACCACGCCATCCTTGATCAACATCTCCTGACAGGTGGTCTTCTTCTTGGTTTCCACATCCAAGCGTTGTACCCGGCCCTTGGCATGCACCATGAAAGTGCTCTGCGGCCGGCCCAACAAGACCCGTAACTTTGCGTTGCGATCGATCCGGAACAGGGTCTTGCCAATGGGAAATTGCAGGCTGGGTTGCCTTGCCCCGGTGCTGGCCTCGGCGGCGCGCCATTTTTTCAGGATGCTTTGCAGGTTCCACACTACCTCATCCACATCTTTGCCTCGGTGCAACTCACCGCCAGCCGCCCGCCCCACATCGCCATCGAAGTTGGGAGAGATCTCAATGATCAATTGATCTGCCAGAACAACCTGCTCGGTCATGAAGGGGCGGAGCAAGAGCTCCCGATCCATTTCTACCAAGGCAGGTGGTGCCTCATTGACCTTACTCTTGCCGGATTCACAGCCGCAAGCCATGCCCAAGGCCAAACCCAACACCCAAAATCGCCATAATCTTGCCATCATCCCTCCAGGCTAGTTCGCTGTTTCGTTGCCGCGTCTATATCAGCGGAGCCCAATGCGTTCGTTGACCAATTGCATGGTGGCGGCTGCCGACTGTCCAGCCTTTTCGGCGCCAGCCCGCAGAATCTCATCCACCTGTGCTGGCTCGCTGCGCAGTTCTGCCGCCTTCAGTCGAATGGGCCCACAGGTCCGCTCGATACCTTCGGCCAGGATCTGCTTGCAGTCCACACATCCAATGCTGGCACTACGACAATCCTGATCGATCTGTTGGCGCTGCTTCTCGTCGGTGAAGAATTCATGATAGCTGAAGATGTTGCAGACCTCAGGGTGCCCCGGATCATCGCGACGGATGCGCGCTGGATCGGTCTTGGCACTGCGCAGCTTCTTCATCACCTGCGCCGGCTCTTCAAACAAGCCAATCTCATTGTTCCGGGACTTGGACATCTTGGTCATGCCATCCAGCCCCATGACCCGGGGCGCTTTGGAGCGGACGACCTGTGGCTCAGGGAAGGTCTCACCATAGATGCCGTTGAAGCGCCGGACAATTTCCCGCACCAGCTCCAGATGCTGCTCCTGATCCTCCCCCACCGGCACCCGCTCAGCACGATGGATGAGGATGTCAGCAGCCTGCAGAACTGGATAGGTAAACAATCCCGCATTGATATTCTCTGGCTGGTTTTGCGACTTGTCCTTGAACTGGGTCATCCGGTTGAGATCCCCCAGGGGGGTCATGCAATTCAGGACCCATGCCAGTTCGGTGTGCCCAGGCACCTGCGACTGGACAAAGAGCACTGCCTTTTCTGGATCCACGCCGGAGGCCAGGATACCGATGGCGATCTCGCGCACCGCCGCCTGCAGAACCTGGGGCTCGGGCCGGCTGGTCAAGGCATGCAGATCCACAATGGAGAAGTAGGCCTCATACTGGCCCTGAAGGGAGACCCAATTCTGCAAGGCACCCAGGTAGTTGCCGATATGCAGGCTCCCCGTCGGTTGAATTCCGGACATCATTCGTGACATGCCCGGAAAGTATCGCATCCTGCCGGCCAATAGGATGCTCTTTCTTGGCGGTCTGGCGGTTATGGTTTCGCGCGATGGGCAGTATGGGTGGTAAATCACCAGCACGAGATGCTGGACCGTGCCGGTCAGGGCAACGGTGGCGGCGGCGTTTTATCTGCGCCGTGCTTCTGCCAGGCCTCATGGCCTGCGCGGCCCTGCCGTCGGAATTCAACTTGTCGCCCTTGTTCCGGCAAAGACTGAACGAGCAGGGCGAAGTCTTGGAAGTGGATGTGCTATGGCCCTTCTTCCACTACCAGACCACGCCGCAGGGCGGCGGCGACTTCCGCTTCCGCCCCTTCTACCGGCACGTAACCGAACCGATTGAAGGTCAGCCAACCGCAGAAGAAACTTCCCTGCACCAGTTCCTCTGGCCCCTGGGCAGACTCTACAGCAAACAGGGCGAACGCAATGACCGCCTGTTTCCGCTCTGGTGGCGTGGCCAACGCCTGGGTCCGGATGGCGCCAAGGATGTGGACTGGTATTTCTTGTTCCCCTTCTTCTGGGGCGGCAACCACAGCGAAGATGAGAGCGAGAACTACCTGGGCCTGTTCCCTCTCTACCTGAAGGCCGGCAACTTCCTCACCTACAAGGAGTTCTTCACCGCCCTCTGGCCGCTGTACCTAAGGGTCGAAAAAGAGAACAAGGTGGGGCATGTGTTCCTCTGGCCCTTGCTGGGTTACGGCTACGGCACCGAAACGGACTCGGACTCTGCCTATTGGCATCGGGTCCTGCCCTTCTACAACGTCTACGTGGATCCGGGGCACTTCCAGCGCTATGCCCTGCTCTGGCCCTTCTTCAGCTGGAGCAAGGAGAACCTGGACAGCGACGACCCCATATCCGGATTCCACTTCTGGCCATTCTACGGCCAGCAAACAAGCCAAAGCGTCGACGCCTGGAGCATCCTCTGGCCATTCTTCCAGAAGAAGAGCATCGCTGACCGCAGTTACAAGCTGGACATCCTCTGGCCCATCTACCGCTACCAGACGGAAACCAGCGCCAGCGAGGACCTGAAGAAATGGTGGCTCTGGCCCCTGGTCTCCCGCACCGTGGGCACCCGCCAACGGGCTTGGTCCGTGCTTTGGCCCCTGATCTGGTGGCGGGAGTATGACGATCCCGATGGCACCCAGTCGCAGCAGTGGATCCTACCCTTCTACCGGCATGTGCATCGAGCGTGGAAGGATGGCGGCGAAGATGACTTCCATAAACTCTGGCCACTCTGGCACCGGGAAAGCAACCGCGACAACACCGCCCACTGGGCCTTCCCTTCGCCTTGGCTGTATCGACACAGCAACGCCGAAGGAGTGCACGAACTTTATGGCTGGCTGTGGACCCTGGCTGAAGGCCGGCAGCGGCAAGAGGAAGACGATGCTTTTGACCTATGGGCGCATCTATACACTTCCCGCACCCGCGGTGAGCGGCACCAGTCTTCGGTTCCCCTCCTCTACAGTTATGAATCTGATGAGACCACCAGCACCTTCAGACTGTTCAACCTCATACCCATCACCTTTGGCTCTGGCAGCAGTGAGGATACAGACCAACCATGAGCATCGTCACTGATACCGGGAAATGGGGGTATGACAAACTTGTCGGTGCCGGCTACTCCGTCAACCTGATGCTGGGCTGCTTCGCCCGCATACTGCACCTCTTTCGTCGCCGGCGCTTCATCCTGGATCAGGCCTACGTGGTCGGTGTCAAAGCCCTGCCGGTGACCCTGGTGGTGGCTCTGTTCGCCGGCATGATCCTCTCCCTGCAGACCGGCATCGAATTACGTAAGCTGGGCCAGGGCAGTATGATCGGCACCATTTCCGCACTTTCCATGTGCCGCGAAATGGGCCCCTTCATCACCGCCGTCATCATGGCTGCCACGGTCGGCTCTGCCATGGCGGCGGAGTTGGGCACCATGAAGGTGTCCGATGAAGTCACCGCCCTGGACGTCATGTCCGTGGACAGCGTGGACTATCTGGTGCTGCCGCGGGTGGTGGCCCTGACCATCATGTGCCCCATCCTGACGGTGCTGTCCAACCTCGTTGGCATCTACGGCGGCAGCATCGTGGCGGTGACCCACCTGGACATCTCCCCCACCTTCTACTGGAACTCGGTACAGACAGCCCTGTCGGATCCGGACCGCCTGCTCCCCAAGGACGTCTACACGGGCCTGGCCAAGGCAGTGGTCTTCGGCTGCGCAATCTCCACGGTCAGCTGTGCCGCTGGGCTACGTGCAGAAGGCGGCGCACTGGGTGTTGGCAACGCGGTGCAACAGGCGGTGAAGATTTCGGTCCTGCTCATCATCATCCTGGGCTATATCCTCACCTGGTTCTTCTACTTCCTGGTCAAGTCGTGATCGAACTACAAGACGTCTACAAAACATTGGGCGATCGACTCATCCTCAACGGCATGAGTTTGACAGTACCCAAGGGCCACACCTATGTGCTCATGGGCCCCTCGGGTGTGGGCAAGAGCGTCACCCTGCGCCACATCATCGGCATCATGAAACCAGAGAAGGGTTCGGTGCGGGTGGACGGTTTGGACGTGGCGCATTTGCAACCCTTTGAGTTGATGCGCTTGCGCAAGCGCATGGGCTACCTGTTCCAGAACGGTGCCCTGATCAATTGGCTGTCGGTAGCAGAAAACGTCGCCCTGCCCCTGCGCGAACACACCAAACTGCACATCAAGGGAATCCGCGAAAAGGTCATGGAAGTGCTCAAGATGGTGGGCATGGACCACGCCTCCGAACAGTTCCCCGCCCGCATCTCTGGCGGCATGAAACTGCGGGTTGGCCTGGCCCGGGCCTTGATCACCGAGCCGGAATACGTGCTCTATGATGAGCCCAATGCGGGCCTGGACCCCATCATGTCGCACCAGATCCACGAACTCATTGTCCGGGTGCGGGATGAGCTGGGCGTCACCGGCCTGGTAGTCACCCACAGCCGGGCCTGCGCCCTCACCGTGGCCAACCATATAGGCATCATTGCCGATGGCCGCATCGGTGAAGAGGGCACCAAGGAAGAAATGTTGGCCTCACAAAACCCACTTGTACAAAGCTTTCTCGGCGGCGGTGCCGACTAGAGACTAGCAGGGACCAGAATCGAACATGGACAAGAACAAGCGTGACACACTATTGGGCCTGGTCTTCTTCGGCGGCCTCGTCTTGCTGATTTGGGCCACCGCCACCTTGAGCAACCTCTCCTTCACTGAGAAGCAGGAGATCAAGGTGCAATTCGCCAACGCCAAGGGTCTGCGCATTGGTGAGCCGGTCTATGTGCTGGGCTCACAAAACGGCCAGGTCAAGCGGGTGGAGACCCTGCCCAACCAGAAAGATCTTCGAGTAAGGGTCACCCTGCAATTCGACCAGCCCATCACCTTCAAGAAGGACTACACGGTCAAGATTGCCGATGCCAGTTTTCTGGGTGGCAAGAAGATAGACATCGATCCGGGAGTCGACCCTGAACTCCACCCCAGCGAGAAGCTCATGGAGGGCATCGCCCTGGAAACGCCTCTGGAAGTCCTCAGCGACATGGTGGCCGGCGAAGGCAACAAGGACAACCTGCGGGAAATCCTCGCCGGCGTGCGTAAGTTCATCGACGATCTGAACAGTAGCGAAGGTACCATCCACAAGCTCATCCACGAGGACACGATCTATGACGATGCCCTGGCCATCGTTGAAAGTCTGAAGAAGAGCGCCGAAGAACTGGAACAGGGCAAGGGCCTGCTGGGCCGCGCCATCTACGACGAGCAGCTGGGCCAGAACCTCACCGAGGCCATGGCGGACATCAGCGAAATCAGCAAGAAGGTCAATGAAGGCAATGGCGCCATTGCCCGCCTGATCAATGACAACCGCCTGGGTGAGAACCTGGACAGCATTGTTGCCGACACCCAACAGGTTATTGAAAAGCTGAAGAAAGGTGAGGGCGCCATCGGCAAACTCCTGTCCGACCCGGAAACCGAAAAGAAAGTCACTGCCTTCATGGACAACATGGTGCAGGTCTCCGCCAACCTGAACAATCCGGAGGCGGGCCTATTGGGCCGCGCCATTGCCGACCCGGAAATGGGCCAGAAGGCCAAAGCGATCTTCGACGACATTGCTGCCATCACCAAGGAAGTGCGGGAGGGTGAAGGCCTGTTGGCTCGCCTGATCCACGATGAAGACCTGTCCCGTCGGGTGGACAGCATGTTCAAGCAGATCACCCGGGCCATTGAAGATGCGCGGGAGGCGGCCCCGGTGGGGACCTTCTTCCAAGTCTTCAGTGGAACTTTCTAGGAGGGCGCCTTCTAGCCGCCTCCAGGCCAGCTGCTAGGAGCGGAATTCCAGCAAGCGCTCCACATACTTGCCCAGGATGTCCACCTCCACATTCAGGTGGTCGCCGGCCCGGGCCCGGCCCAGGGTGGTCTCGACAGCCGTATGGGGGATCAGGGCCACCATGCAGCGCTGGCCTCTTAGGGCGGCAATGGTGAGGGAAACCCCGTCCAGGCTGATGGAACCCTTGACCACGCAGTAGCGCAGCAGGTCCAGGGGCAGCTCAAGCCAGAATTCCCCACCCTGTTGGGGATCCACTGGGGTCACCACCTGGGCCACCCCATCCACATGCCCCTGGACGACATGCCCCCCGAAGGGGTCTCCTGCACGTAAAGGCTTTTCTAAATTGACTTTAGACCCTTTTTTCAGGTCTGAGAACCAGCTCCGGCGCAGGGTCTCTGGGGTCAGGACAAAGGCTGCCTGCTGGTCCCGCAGCTCGGTGACGGTGCAGCAGACACCTGCAAGGGCGATGGAATCGCCGATTCGCAGGCCTTCTGCCTGCTCTCCCAGGTCCACCAGCAAGTGCATTTCCTGGCCAGACTTGCGAACTTCAACCAGTTCTCCCGTGGCGGCCACCAAACCTGTAAACATCTATGTTATCTCCAGCTTGAGTAAGCTTGACGATGCCAAGGGGCGAGCCTACTCTTCTCGCCTTTTCGGCTGGCACCAATGCTTTGCGCGATCCTCACGCTCTTCCCAGGGGCAATCAAGCCCTATCTGGATGAGAGCATCCTGGGCATAGCCCAAGAACGCGGAAAACTCCAAGTCGAGCTCGTCAACTTTCGGGATTTCACCCACGACCGACATCGGTCCGTGGACGATCGTCCCTTTGGGGGCGGTCCCGGAATGGTGCTGAAACCGGAACCGATCTTTGAAGCTATTGAAGCCACGGAAGAAGCCTATGGCTCCTTCCATAAGGTATTGCTGTGTCCCCGTGGAAAAACCCACTCGCAGAAAAAGGCCCGTGAACTTGCGCAACAAGAACGCCTGCTTTTTCTCTGTGGTCGCTACGAAGGCTACGACGAACGCATCCGAGAAGGCATGGATTGGGATGAGATTTCCATCGGCGAATATATCCTCGCCGGCGGCGAACTCCCTGCCCTTGCTGTGCTGGAATCCGTCGTCCGTTTGTTGCCGGGAGTTTTGGGATGCGAGCAATCACCTGAATTGGAATCCTTCGAAGGCGAATGGCTGGACTACCCCCAGTACACTCGACCTCGAAACTACCGCGACATGGAGGTGCCGGAGATCCTGATCTCTGGTGACCACAAGGCAGTAGACCAGTGGCGCTTGGCACAATCCAAACGACTCACCAAACTACGTAACCATAACAATTCCTAGGGTGCCCTTGCAGGACACCCACCACACCCGTCCGCCGGCTTTTGCCAGCGGCAAAACATAGACGCCCAAGAGCAAACGATCATGGATCAGATTCGCCAACTCGAGTTGGAAAACATGAAGGCCAGCATCCCCGAGTTCAACACCGGGGACACGGTGGACGTACACTACCTCATTCGCGAAGGTGACAAGGAGCGCATCCAGATCTTCAGCGGCACCGTCCTCGCCATCAAGGGCACCGGTCTCCGGCGCACAACCTTGATTCGGCGCCTGGTGGCCGGTGAGGGTGTGGAACGCCTGTTCCCCCTGCACAGCCCCCGCGTCCAGGACATCAAGGTCAAGTCTCGCGGCCGCGCCCGCCGGTCTCGGCTCTACTACCTGCGGGATCGCGTCGGCAAGGCGGTACGCCTGCGTGCAAACTTCGGCAAGCGCCAAGGCCCCAGCTCCCTGCGGGGGCTGCCTGCCAACCAAGCCGCTGCTGAGTAGCACGCACCTTGCGTCAACCCAGCAACATCCAAACTCCGCGAAACCTGCGCCCCATGGTTGCAGGTTATCCTTTTCTCTAGGTCTGTCCCGGTTTCACCACCATGCTTGAGAACGCCAAGCGTCAACTCGTCATCGTCCTTCTCGTCCTCCTTGGAGCCATCATCAGCTACAAGGTCAACGGAATCTCCCTTGGTCTGGACCTGGAGGGTGGCACCCAGCTCATCTACGAGGTGGATCCTGGAGAGATAGAAGGGCCAATCGTCAATCCGGATCTGGTCATGCCCGAAGTGGTGGCCATCATCAGTGCTCGCATTGATCCCAGCGGCACCCTGGACGCCGTGGTCACCCGCCGCGGCCAATGGGGCATCCTCATTGAGTTGCCAGGCCTGAGCGAAGATCAAGCCACTGCCATTGAGAACAAGATCACCAAGCTGGGCAGTTTGGAAATGCGAGTGGTTGCCACCGCAGACTACAGCGAGCGCACCAGCGACCAGGACTCCAGCAACGTGGAGTTCGACCTGGAGGAAGAGAAGAAGCGTCTGCAGGCCTGGGTGGATGCAGATGGCAACAAGGACAAGTTGCTGAAGGCCCCTCTCTATATCCGCACCTACTGGTCCCTGCCCGAAGATGCCGGTGGCCCGCAATCCAGCCAGCAGGAGCTCCGCTGGTATCCGCATCTGGTCGAAGCCCTGGAAGTCGGCACCGAACGGTCCAGGTTTAGCCATGCCTTCAGCGTGAGCCGCGGCGAGCTGGCCGGCTATACCGTAGCCCTGTTCCCGCCCAATGAGTATCAGGCGGGACCACAAAAGGAAGGGCAGACCTTGCTGGAATACCTGCCCATCAACATGCACGAGGCGAACTTCAGTGGCGAGGACCTGGACGCCAATGGTGTGCGTCCCGGCGTGGACGAGAACGGCCGCCCGGCGGTCTTCTACGCCATCAAACCTGGCCGGGTTGGCGAATACGCCGACCTCTCCGAGAAGTACATCCAGAAGCACTCCGCCATCATCCTGGACAAGTTCATCAAATCGGCGCCGGTCTACCAATCCAGGATTCCGGGCCGCGGCCAGATCACTGGCTTCACCACCAGTGAGGCCCAGGTGCTGGCAGAGGTCTTGAAGCGGGGTTCGCTGAAGGTACAGCCGGAAATGCAATCCAAGTCGGTGATTGGTGCAACCCTTGGCCAACGCTCCATCGAACTGGGACAGATCTCACTGGCAGTGGGCGCCGCCATGGTGCTCCTGTTCATCCTGTTCTACTACCGCACCCCTGGCCTGGTGGCCTTCCTGGCCATCCTGCTCAACATCGCCCTAGTGTTCGGCGCCCTGTCCTTCATCCACGCCACCCTGACCCTGCCGGGTCTGGCCGGCCTGGTGCTCACCATCGGCATGGCGGTGGATGCCAACATCCTCATCTACGAGCGCATTCGGGAAGAGGTCAAGCGGGGCAAGGCCCTGTTGCAGGCAGTGCGCCTGGGCTTTGAACGAGCCATGTCCACCATCCTGGACGCCAACATCACCACCTTCCTGGCGGGCCTGGTTCTCTACAACGTGGGTGTGGGGCCGATCCGTGGCTTTGCCGTGACCTTGATGGTGGGCATCCTCACCTCATTGTTCACCGCCTTCTTCTTCAGCCGCTTGCTGTTCCACTACCTGATCGAGTCGAAGAAGATGCAGGCCTTCAACATCCGCGACTGGTTCGGCTCCCTGGGCTTCAGTTTCATGCGGCATGGCAAGGTGGCCTTCACCTTCAGCATCATCCTCATCGCCCTGGGCCTGATCAATTTCGCCCGGGTTCCCGATGCACAAAAGTTCGGCATGGACTTCACCGGTGGCGCAGAGCTTACGGCGGTGACCGTGGAACTCCATTCAGTGCAGGAGATCCGCAAGCTGCTGGAACAAAACCAGGAGTTCCACGCGGATTTCCCTGAGCCCGTCATCAACACCAAGGGTGAAGTGAAGGACGGCAAGGCCAAGCGCTTCGGCATCAAGCTGAAGGTGGACGCGGAGTTGAAGAAGAAGCTGGACGAGGGGCGAGAGCAGGCCAAGCAGGAAGGCACGATCTACCACCCCCCCTTCCAGGACGAAGTCAGTGAGGCCCTGGCCCAGGTGCTGGTGTCCCAGGCCTTTGATAATGAAGCCATCATCGATGGAGGTAATCCACGGGTGGACAATGCATCCATTGATGTGCACTACAACCAGGAAGTGTCCGTGGACCGGGTGTCGGTGCTGCTGAAGGCGAATAAAGCGCGCGGTGATGACGCTCAAGTCAGCGTGTTGATCAACGGCCAGCCCAGCCCTGCCACCGCAGGCAGTACGACCAAAAACCTGCGCCTGGAATTCGACATTGGCAAAGGCAGCAACAAGGAAGATCTGGTGGAACAAACCCGCATGTTCCTGGCGGAATTGACTGATGTGAATGACCAGAAGACCACCCTTTCCAACCCCATCCCCGATGTCTCGGAGATCGGCGGCCGCATGGTGGGCGAACTGCGCACTGCAGCCATCTGGGCACTTGGCCTGGCTCTCTTCCTCATTGTCATGTTCATCCGGATTCGCTTCCACGAATACAAGTATGGCATCGCTGCCGTCGCTGCCCTGGTGCACGACGTGCTCATCGCCCTGGGCATCCTGGTGTTCGTCAACTACATGGGCTGGGTGAGTGCGGAGCTCAACTTGAGCATGATTGCCGCCTTCCTCACCATCATTGGTTACTCCATCAACGACACCATCGTCATCTTTGACCGGGTGCGGGAGAACCTGAGTGACCAGGAACGCCTGGGGGACAAGAGCCAGAGCTTTGCGGAGACCCTGAACAAGTCCATCAACCAGACCCTGGCGCGCACCATCCTGACCTCCTGCACCACCCTGTTGGTGGTCCTCGCCCTGTTCGTAGTGAACTACGGTTCTGGTAGCGACCTGGAAGGCTTTGCCTTCGCCATGATGATCGGCATCCTGACAGGAACCTATTCCACCATCTTCATCGCTTCACCAGTGGTGCTGTGGTTGCGCAATCGGGAGAAGCCAGACAGTGCTGCCGGGGTCACCGTCAAAGTGGGCGAACCCAAGCCAGAAAAAGACCCGGCCGCCATTCCGGCTCCAGCCAAATAGACTCTTCCCTCAACCTAAAGCTCGCCTTGGAGCTCCCATCCACTCCCCGGTTTCCGGCAACCCTCACTGGCTTTGACCTCCGCGGGACGCCAGTCCTACGCACGGATATCTTGGTGGTGGGAGGCGGCATCGCCGGGTCAGCAGCAGCCCTGACTGCTGCCGAGCAAGGCGCCTCCGTGTTGCTGATCGCCAAATCCGGCTTCCAGGAAACCAACACCTGGCATGCCCAAGGAGGAATGGCTGCGGTGCTCGCCGCCAATGACAGCATGGAGTTGCACCTGCAGGACACTGTGCGGGTAGGTGCTGGACTCACCGACGAGGCCGTGGCCAAAGCCATCATTGCCCGTTCCAGAGACACGGTGCAATGGCTGCAAGGTATGGATGCCAGCTTTGACCAGGATGAGCAGGGCCAGCTCAAGCTTTCCAAGGAAGGTGGGCACTCGGTGCAACGGGTGGTGCACAGCCACGGTGATGCCACCGGCATGGAACTGCAGCGCTCCCTCACCAACCGGGTGAAGGCGCACCCCAACATCGACTACAAGGAGTTCACCTTTGTTCGCGACCTGTTGCTGAACGAAGGACGCTGTGTTGGTGCTGTTCTGGAAACAGAGGAAATGACCCTGGCAGTCGAAGCCACCTCCACCATCCTGACATCCGGTGGAGCCGGACAGGTTTACCGGGAGACCACCAACCCCATAGGTGCCTGCGGCGATGGCGTGGCCTTGGCTTTCCGCGCCGGCGCCGCCATCCGCGACATGGAGTTTGTCCAGTTCCACCCCACCACTCTCTACATCGCTGGAGCTTCCAGATTCCTGATCTCCGAAGTGGTGCGAGGAGCCGGCGCCATCCTGACCGATGGCAAAGGCGACCGCTTCATGCCTGGTGTTGATGGCGCGGGGGAGCTGGCTCCCCGTGACGTGGTCAGCCGCGCCATCTTGAATCAGATGGTGAAGACCGGTGACACCCATGTCTATCTGGACATGAGCACTGTGCAAGGCAACCCGCACCAACTGTTCCCCTCTATCTCACGGATCTGCTCATCCTTCGACATTGACATCAACAAGGACCCAGTGCCTGTTCGCCCCGGGGCACACTACTTTATCGGCGGGGTCACCACCGACTTGCAGGGTCGCAGTTCCGTTCCCGGCCTATATGTTGCCGGAGAAGCAGCCAGCACTGGGTTCCACGGCGCCAACCGCCTGGCTTCCAACTCATTATTGGAAGGGGCGGTCATGGGCTATGACGCCGGTATTGCGGCGGCGAATGAGACAGCCACTAGGATCTCCCTGCCTAAAAAGATCCCGGGCCAGGCGGCGGTGGCTAATCCTCCACGCATCCACCTTGAGGACATGCTCTATTCGCTGAAGAGCCTGATGTGGCGTCAGGTAGGCCTACTCAGAAATGCAGCCGGGTTGAGCGAAGCCAAGAAACGAATCTCCTTCTGGCACCATTACTTGATGCGTTCACAACCGACACAGCAGAGAGCCTGGGAATTGGCAAACATGTTGACCATTTCTGCACTTGTGGCAAATGCGGCTGAGGAAAGAACGGAATCTAGAGGCACCCATTTCCGTGTGGACTATCCTGCAGCCAATGAAAAGACTTGGCACCGGCACCTATCCATGCGGCGCGCAGAAGATGGCAGCATTGAGTTGATCAAGGATGCCATGAAGTCTGCGGTCAATCATGGATCCAATCCATGAGCAACGAACAAAAGTACCAACAGGGAAATGCGGAAGACACCCAGGCCATTCTTTTTGGCCTGGCCGAGCATGGCGACCATCGCACTTCCAACGAGGTGCTCATGGAACTCAGCCGCCTGGCAAACACCTGCAACTTTGAAATCAGTGGCAGCATCGTCCAACACCGCCGCAGTCCAGACCCCAACAAGTACATGGGCGCTGGCAAATTGGAGGAAGTGGCGGAGCTGATCGCGGAAACCTCGGCCAATGTGGCTATCTGCAATGACACCCTGAGCCCAGCCCAGGGTCGCAACCTGGAAAAGATTTTACAGGTCCCCACCATCGACCGTTCGGAATTGATCATCAAGATCTTCGACACTCATGCCCGCAGCCCGCAGGCCAAATTGCAGGTGGAACTGGCCAGATTGAATTACCAGTTGCCACGTTTGAAAAATCTGTGGACCCACTTGGAAAGGCAACGGGGCGGCATCGGCGTGCGGGGTGGTGCGGGTGAGAAGCAGATCCAATTAGACAGGTCTGAGCTGCGATCCAAGATCGCCCAGGCGCAGCGCAAGCTCAACCTCATCGAAAAACGTAAGAGCAGCCAGGTCCGTGCCCGTTCTGACCAATTCAGCCTGGCCCTGGTTGGCTACACCAATGCGGGGAAGTCCACCCTGATGAACCAGCTCACCCAGGCCAATGTGTTGGCGGAAGACCGGCTGTTCTCCACTTTGGACACTCGCACCAGACCGTGGCGCTTGCCAGGTGGTCGGTCCGTTCTGCTTTCTGACACCGTCGGCTTCATCGACGACCTGCCCCACCAACTCATTGCCAGCTTCCATGCAACCTTGGAAGAGGCCCTCAGCGCAGATTTGCTATTAATGGTGGTGGATGCTTCAGACCCAGAAGGCATGAAGCAACTGCACACGGTGGAAGAGGTACTGGAGCAATTGGGCGCAGGCCACATTCCCAGCCTTTACCTGCTGAACAAGTGCGACAACATCAGCGACAAGGGAACCTTGGCACAGTTTTTCAGCCATGCGCCAAAGGGTATCCCCATATCAGCCAAAACAGGAGAAGGGGTAGAGCAGTTTCAAAACGCTCTAATTGATCACCTGGCTACTTGTGAAGAGACAGTGGAAATCCTGGTTCCGCATACTGCCGGCGGTTTGCGAGCGGAAATTCGTAGCAGCACCACCGTGCTCAACGAAGAGCACACCGAAGAAGGCTCTCTGATGTCAATCTTGGTCAGCCCCAGGTTGCTGGGCAAGATCCTGGCCAAGGGTGCCACTCGCACACCATAGCAATTCTTCACTTCGATTGCTCGTGGGCAAAGTTTGCTTGCTGGTTAAATGAACGTGGGAGTCCAGCGCATTGCACTGAACTCCCACTGATGTAAACCCGGCACTAACCTACTTTCGCGTTACCACTATCATCGGCCCTGTCTGCTTAACTGCCGTGTTCGAGATGGGAACGGGTGTTTCCAGACAGGTATAGGCACCGGAAGGCGCTTACCGGCCAATCCAAGACTGATGATTCGAGAATCAGAGCGGTCCATGGAAGAGGCCATAAAAAGATGGGTGTGAAGCGACAATTTAGTCTGTAACCCAATAGCAAGCAACCGAAGTTACCAACCAAGGATTACCGATTCCCAAGGTGAAAATAAGATCAAGTCATTCGACTGGTTAGTACCGGTAAGCTAAACACCTCGCGGTGCGTACACCCCCGGCCTATCAACCTGGTAGTCTTCCAGGTGTCTCATGGGATAATCCGTCTTGAAGCTGGCTTCCCGCTTAGATGCTTTCAGCGGTTATCCATTCCGAACATAGCTACCCTGCGATGCCGCTAGCGCGACAACAGGCACACCAGAGGTTCGTTCTTTCTAATCCTCTCGTACTAAGAAAGAATCTCCTCAATTATCCTACACCCACACCAGATAGGGACCGACCTGTCTCGCGACGGTCTAAACCCAGCTCACGTACCGCTTTAATGGGCGAACAGACCAACCCTTGGGACCGCCTTCAGCCCCAGGATGCGATGAGCCGACATCGAGGTGCCAAACCTCCCCGTCGATACGGACTCTTGGGGGAGATCAGCCTGTTATCCCCGGAGTACCTTTTATCTGATGAGCGATGGCCCTTCCACATGGAATCCACCGGATCACTAAGACCTACTTTCGTATCTGCTCGACCTATATGTCTCGCAGTTAAGCACACTTATACCTTTACGCTCTGCATGCGATTACCAAACGCACTGAGTGTACCTTTGTGCTCCTCCGTTACCTTTTTGGAGGAGACCGCCCCAGTCAAACTACCCACCAAACACTGTCCCCAAGCCGGATAACGGTCTCGGGTTAGAATCCAAATACAACAAGAGTGGTATTTCACTGAAGACTATTTGAGGACTGGCGTCCCCAACATAAACGTCTCCCACCTATGCTACACATGATGTATCTAGAGCCAGTATTAGGCTGTAGTGAAGGTTCACGGGGTCTTTCCGTCTTGGTGCGGGAATGTGGCATCTTCACCACAACTTCAATTTCGCCGAGTCCCTCGTCGAGACAGTGTAGGAGTCGTTACGCCGTTCGTGCGGGTCGGAAATTACCCGACAAGGAATTTCGCTACCTTAGGACCGTCATAGTTACGGCCGCCCTTCATTGGCGCTTCGGTTCCTAGCTTCGCACAAGGCTAACCAGTTACCTTAACGTTCCAACAGCGGGCAGGCGTCAGTCTCTATACGTCGTCTTTCGGACTTAGCAGAGACCTGTGTTTTTAGTAAACAGTCGCTCCTACCTCTTTTCTGTGGCCATGTTTCCATGGCACCCCTTATCGCTAACTTACGGGGTAAATTTGCCGAGTTCCTTAACGAGGGTTCTCTCGCGCGCCTGAGAATATTCATCATGCCTACCTGTGTCAGTTTAGGTACGGTCACCTAGCAGACTTCCGAACGAGGTTTTTCTCGGACGCTCTTCCAGATAGTTCTCCTTACGGATCCTCCCATATCGGAGATTACGCTGGCGGATTTGCCTACCAGCCTCCCCTCAACAGGAACAGGCACTCTAACAGCCTGATATCCTTCCAAACGCCGTCACCCCACGGTGCAAACGCCTACAGGTGGTGCAGGAATGTTGACCTGCTTTCCATCGACTACGCCTTTCGACCTCGCCTTAGGGACCGACTAACCCTGGGCGGAATGACCTTCCCCAGGAAACCTTCGGCTTACGGCGAAGAAGATTCTCACTTCTTTTATCGCTACTCATCCCGGCATAATCACTTGAACTTCGTCCAGGTGTCGTTTCCGTCACCCTTCGTTCGTTGGTTCAACGCTTCCCTACCAATAAATTCGTTCACCAAATTTATTCCAGAGTTTCGGTTGCATGCTTAGTCCCGTTAATTTTCGGCGCAAAGTTGCTCGACTAGTAAGCTGTTACGCACTTTTTAAATGATGGCTGCCTCTAAGCCAACATCCTAGCTGTCTTAGCAATTTCACTTCCTTATTGACACTTAGCATGCATTTGGGACCTTAACCGCTGGTCTGGGCTGTTTCCCTCTCGAGCACGAAGCTTATCCCTCGTACTCTAACTCCCGTGCTTACGCATATGGTATTCGGAGTTTGTCTAGGCGGGGTAGGCGGTGAGCCCCCCCAACCAGAACAGTAGCTCTACCCCCATATGTTATACACAAGGCTAACCCTAAAGTTATTTCGGGAAGAACCAGCTATCTGCAGATTTGATTGGCCTTTTACCCCTAACCACAGGTCATCAGAGAATTTTTCAACATTCAACTGTTCGGGCCTCCACAGACTTTTAGATCCGCTTCACCCTGCCCATGGTTAGATCATCTGCTTTCGGGTCTAGTGCATATGACTGTGGTCGCACATTTCGCACTCGCTTTCGCTTCGGCTTCGGGCCACAAACCCTTAACCTTGCCACATACACTAAGTCGCCGGGTCATTATGCAAAAGGCACGCCGTCACCCTGTCCGAAGACATAGGGCTCCGACCGCTTGTCAGTACACGGTTTCAGTTTCTATTTCACTCCCCTAACAGGGGTTCTTTTCACCTTTCGCTCGCGCTACTATACGCTATCGGTCACCAAGGAGTACTTAGCCTTACGGGGTGGTCCCCGTGGATTCACGCCAGGTTTCACGAGACTGGCACTACTCGGGATGAATGCTAGAGGTCCAGGTATTTCGCCTACGAGGCTATCACTCGCTATGGCCCGACTTTCCAGACGGTTCGGCTATACAAGAACTTTGTAACTCTATTGCAGGTCAGTAACCCCACTTGCAAATCCCACGACCCCGATAATGCAACGCTTACTGGCTTACACATTACCGGTTTAGGCTGTTTCCGTTTCGCTCGCCGCTACTAAGGAAGTCGATGTTTCTTTACTTTCCTGCAGGTACTTAGATGGGTCAGTTCCCTGCGTTCCCCCCGACATGCTATGTATTCACATGCCGGTCCTAGAGGTTTACTCTAGGTCGTTTCCGAATTTCAGATACCCCCGGATCAAAGCTTGTTTGCAGCTCCCCGAGGCTTATCGCAGCTAAACCACGTCTTTCTTCGGCTCTTGGTGCCAAGGCATCCTCACGTGCACTTTTTGTAACTTGATCAGATTCTCACGCAAAAGAATCGTTCGACTAAATTGATTTTTCACTTCACACCCAATTGTCAAAGAGCTTCCAATCCAACAGCTTCGCTGCAGGATCAATCTACGTTATTTCCGGGCATGGCCAATGTCGGGATTGCGCTAAAAGCAGCAACGACTTCACCAGATTCAGCTATCCAAAAGTTACCAACTTCAAGATCGATTGGCTCCGATGCACCCACCAGGTTATGGTGGAGACGATCGGAATCGAACCGACGACCTTCTGGTTGCAAACCAGATGCTCTACCAATTGAGCTACGTCCCCTGTTGGGTTCCTGAAGATGGTAGGCCTAAGTGGATTCGAACCACTGACCTTACGCTTATCAGGCGTACGCTCTAACCAACTGAGCTATAGGCCTAGCTGAATGAAGTTCTGCCCCCCTGCGCTAAAGACCAATAAATTGGCCTGGCGCACGTGGGAGAATCACTCCGCCGAGAAATTGACCGCTCTCCCATAGCAATGCTCAGAAGAACGGTCATTAGAAGAGGGTAGCCAAGAACTGTGTGTGCCTATTTCAGCCGAAGTCTTTGCTTTCGCTCCGACTCCAACCGTCTATTTATCCTTAGAAAGGAGGTGATCCAGCCGCAGGTTCCCCTACGGCTACCTTGTTACGACTTAGTCCCAATCACCAAGCTCGCCTTCGGCGTCGCCCTCCTTACGGTTAGGCAAACGACTTCGGGCGCTCTCAGCTTTCGTGGCTTGACGGGCGGTGTGTACAAGGCTCAGGAACATATTCACCGCGGCGTAGCTGATCCGCGATTACTAGCGATTCCGACTTCATGCAGGCGAGTTGCAGCCTGCAATCTGAACTGGGGCAGGGTTTTTGGGATTTGCTCCGCCTTGCGACTTAGCGCCCCTTTGTCCCTGCCATTGTAGCACGTTTGTAGCCCCAGACGTAAGGGCCATGATGACTTGACGTCGTCCCCACCTTCCTCCGTTTTAACAACGGCAGTCTCATTAGAGTCCCCGGCATGACCCGCTGGCAACTAATGATAGGGGTTTCGCTCGTTAAGGGACTTAACCCGACATCTCACGACACGAGCTGACGACAGCCATGCAACACCTGTGTAGGTTACACCCGAAGGCAATCCCCCTGCTTTCACAGGGTTAATCCCTACATGTCAAGTCTGGGTAAGGTTCTTCGCGTTGCTTCGAATTAAACAACATGCTCCACCGCTTGTGTGAGCCCCCGTCAATTCCTTTGAGTTTTAGCCTTGCGACCATACTCCCCAGGCGGGGAACTTAATACATTTGCTTCACCAGAGATCATATAGGTGACCTCTAGTTAGTTCCCATCGTTTACGGCTAGGACTACCGGGGTATCTAATCCCGTTCGCTACCCTAGCTTTCGCACCTCAGCGTCAGAAAAGGACCAGAGAGCCGCCTTCGCCACTGGTATTCCTCCTGATATCTACACATTTCACCGCTCCTCCAGGAGTTCTGCTCTCCCCTACCTTCCTCGAGCCAGACAGTATGCAAAGCAGTTCCACGGGTGAGCCGTGGGATTTCACTTCACACTAATCTGGCCGCCTACGTGCGCTTTATGCCCAGTAATTCCGAACAACGTTAGCACCCTCTGTATTACCGCGGCTGCTGGCACAGAGTTAGCCGGTGCTTCCTCTCGGGCTTACGTCAATGCCCAGGCGATTAACCTGGACCCATTCATAACCCGTGACAGTAGTTTACAACCCAAGGGCCTTCGTCCTACACGCGGCGTCGCTCCGTCAGACTTTCGTCCATTGCGGAAGATTCTCGACTGCAGCCTCCCGTAGGAGTCTGGGCAGTGTCTCAGTCCCAGTGTGACGGGCCACCCTCTCAGGCCCGCTACCCGTCGTCGCCTTGGTGGTCTTTTACACCACCAACTAGCTGATAGGCCGCAATCGCCTCCCTAAGCAGAAGGTCCCGAAGGATCCCCTCCATTTACTTACCAGACCATGCGGTCCGGTAAGACCATCCGGTTTTAGCTGCAGTTTCCCGCAGTTATCCCGGTCATAGGGGCAGCTTGATTACGTGTTACTCACCCGTTCGCCACTTTACTCACCTCCGAAGAGGTTTTCACGTTCGACTTGCATGCCTCATCCACGCCGCCAACGTTCGTTCTGAGCCAGGATCAAACCCTTCACTTAAAAGTTTTTGATACTGTTAGTGCCTCAACCCCACCAGCAAGCAAGCTTGCTAGCAGACCCAAGACACCGGTCTAATTTAACCATCCTCAAATGCAAGCACCCTCGCGGGTAACTTACTTATAAAAATGGGGTTAGGCATTTCTGCCTTTGCTCACACACAATTGTTTCTTGGCTACCCGGAATGTCAAAGAGCAGGCGTCGGAGGTGGCTGCCGGAGCAATCTCCCGCGACGCGAGGCGGAGGAAGGTATCGAGCCCGATCAGCCTTTGCAAGCGTGCGAATGAAGATTCTTGCAGAACTTTCAATGGGCCAAAATGGACACCTTTTTCGCCGGATCAAATGCCGTTGGCAAGGGCCCCAAACGGCCATTCTAAGCCATTTGGGGCATCTCTGGCCAGCTCCTCAATTGCCTGGGCTGGCCTCTGCCAAGGCCGCAAAGCGGCCAAATTCGGGAGAACTCTCCCTGGGGCAAGGGTGGCCAGATGCTACTGGCTCACAACCTGCAACTTGCAGCCCCGGGGCATCACCCTGAAGAACTCTTCTATGTCTGGATCCAGCATGCGGATACAGCCCATTGAGGCCATGGTGCCAATGGTTTCCGGGCTGGCGGTGCCATGGGCACCAAAGCCGGTGAAGGACTCGTGGACGAACTTCACGAAGTATTCTCCCAGGACGTTTTCCGGGTGACCGTAAGGGATTCGCCGCCCATCCATGTACCAGTCAGGCTGGGCCTGCTTCTCACTGATGGTGAATACGGTCTCGGGAGTGCAGTCATCCTTGCCATGCCCCACCCAGTAGAGACGCACGATGTGCTTGCCCATGTGCATGGCCAGCAGGAAGCTCTGCTTGTGCAGGGTGGCTGAAAACTCTTCCACCGGCACCTTCAGGACCTGACCCACCCGCATGCTGCGGGGGTTGCTGATGCGATTCACCATGGCCAAGGTCAAGCCTTCAATATGCAGGCCCTGTTGCCTGTACTTCCGGGCAATCAGGTCCAGAACCTCGCCGGACTGCACCTTGTGGCTTCGCGCCCCGTTGAGCCGACTCGGATTGAAGAGCACCCGGGTCACCAGGGACTTGTGCTGGGCGTAGATTTCATCCACCAGAGTCTTGGCCTGGCTGTCCCCTTTCCGGATCCGCCCACGCATGCATTTTTCCAGCAGGGCACTGCTCAGGTCCACCGCCTGCTCAGGTGGCAGCTCCACAACCCTGGCCAGGGCCTTGCGAGCCACCTGGCGGCCTTCAGCGCTGTGCAGGAAGGCATTTTTTACACCCAGAAGGCGCAGCATGGCTGGCGCCCCCTCTGCCACATCCGCCAGTTCATTCAATACCGAGGCCATCTGCTGCCGGACCTTCCCCTCGCTACGAGAAAGAACAGCAAAAGCGCTGCCCAGGGCCGCTTCATCGCCCTGCCGCAGCCTGGCCAACATTTCTTGCAGAGGCGCGGTGGCCTGCGGAACCTCAGCGACAGGCTCCTTCACCTTGGCGGCACCCCCCACCACCGGATCAGTTGCAGCAGCGCCCAACGAAGCCTCGGCACCGGCGGTGATCTCCAGAATTTCTTCTGTACTGCCCTCCGCCTGCACTTCCGGCCCCTGCCACCACTGCACACCAAGCCAAGCTAGACCCGCCAACAGCAGGAACATCACAAATCGAACCATTGCTTCCTCCATACAAGCCAACCGGCACATCATTGTTGCCAGCTGACCAAACCGCCCTGGACCGGCACCGCTTGCCAACCCAACCGCATCTACCAAATGACCGAATAAGAATTCGAAGGACCCCCACTGTCTGTGCCGTGCACATGTGGAGCCAGCTGAACCCTTGCAAATCAGGTGGGATCCCCTAGGGGCCATTGCGTTCCGGCCGGTTAGACCTCCGGAACCCGCAGAGCCCTCAAGGTCGGTTCCCTTGGGGAGCGCATCGGTTCAACTTTTGCCCCTTGCGGTGATCACAAACACCACAGAAGAGGAGCCCTCGAACGGCCCTAGGATAGTCTCTTTGGTGGCAGCCGCAATGGCCCTTTTCTACCAACGATGGCGAGCAATTGCTTCTTGCACACGCTCAGCAATGGCCACCGCAGCGCAGCCAGCTTCACCGGTCACCACCGGCTCTGTGCGATCCCGAACCGCCGTCAGGAAGGAGCTTAGCTCATCCATCAGCGGGTTGCCGTCGTCCATGCGCAGCTCCTTCACTGTCAGCAGGCCTTGGAAAACATACTTCCAAAGGTCCTGAATCTGCGAATGGTCCACGCTTTCCATGTCCAGTTGCCCAAGATCCCAACCCGGGTTCTTGCGAATGACCGTGCCCTGCGCCTCCTGAAAATTCAGGCTGGCATAACAGTCGGGGGAAAACATACGCATGCGCCGCAGAGGCTTCAAAGCCACCCGATTCGCGGTCAAATGGGCAACGGCGCCATTTTCAAACTGCAGAATGGCGCTGGCCATATCCTCCGCCGGCGTGAATACGGAGCCACCAAAGGCTTCTACCGAAGCTACCGGAGAGCCCACCATGGCCAGGACCAGGTCCAGGTCATGAATCATCAGGTCCAGCACCACGCCGATGTCCACCGAACGAAAGCTGAAGGGCGACATGCGGTGAGATTCAATGTAGCGAGGCTGTATGCCCAGCTCACGAATCGCAGCGACCGCAGAGTTGAAGCGTTCCACATGCCCCACCTGCAGGATGCGCTCGTTCTTGCGGGCCAGTTCCACCATGGTTTGCGCCTCTTCCACGGTGCTGGCGATGGGTTTCTCCACCAGGGTGTCCACCCCTCGTTCCAGAAAGAATCTGGCCACTTCGCCATGCTGTTGGGTGGGCACCACAATGCAAACAGCCTCCACCAGACCCTCCAGCTGCCGATAGTCACTGAAACCCTGAACCCCATAGTCCGCTACGGCCTTGTCGACGGTGTCTTGATTGACATCCGCCACCGCCGTCAGGTCGGCCATTGGATTGGCTGCCAACAAGCGAACATGGTGCTTGCCCAGGTGGCCCAGGCCAATGACACCAATGCGAGTTTTTTCTCCTGGATTGGAATCTGGCACCATGAGTCTAGGCGTCCACCAAAGTGAATTTCAGCTGCGCTTCGGCAACCAGCTTGCCAGCCACCTTGCAACGTGCTGCCACATGACTGACGCTGGGCTTGGCGCGAATGGTATCCACTTCGATGCGCAGTTGGTCACCGGGGACCACAGCGCCCCTCAGCTTCACTTTGTCGATGCTCCAAAGCACCGCCAGCTTGCCCGTATTCTCCAGTTTACGCAGCAGCAGCACACCGGCCAGCTGGGCCATGGCCTCTAGCTGCAAGACACCTGGCATGATGGGCTGCTCCGGCCAGTGCCCCTGGAAGAATGGCTCGTTGATACTGACATTCTTGATGCCAACCGCGTGCTTGAAACCTTCCAGCTCCAACACCCGATCAATCATCAGGAAGGGATAACGGTGCGGCAGCAGGTTGAAGATCTCACGGATGTCCATGACGGTATCCCGTTGGACTGCGCCGCGATTCTCCTCATCTTGCAGGGCCTCCATGAGCTGCTGCACCAGCTTCATGTTCAAGCCATGCCCAGATCTTGTAGCAATGATGTGCGCCTGCAGGTCCGCCCCCAAAGTTGCCAGATCACCCAACAGGTCCAAAACCTTGTGCCGGGCCAACTCATCCTCAAAGCGCAGGGTATTGCCCCGCACTCCGTTTGGGCCCACCACCAGGGTATTCTGCACATTGGCTCCCTGGCCAAAGCCCGCAGCCTGCAATTGCTCCACCTCGCTCTCTAATACGAAAGTGCGAGCATCGGCAATCTCCGCCGCAAAGATCTCGGGAGACACCAGGAAGTTGACGGACTGCCGCAGGCTCCCGTTGAGATCAGGACTGCCGTTGAGATCAGGACTGCCGTTGAGAGCAGCACTGCTGGAATAATCCAGATGATACTCCAGGGTCAAACCTGGCTCCGTTGCGGGCAGGGCTACCAGGCTGCTATCGCCGTCCTGCACGTAGAAGGGTTCTTTGACCACAAAGCTCTTGCGCTCAAGCTTCTGCTCCACCAAGCCAGCTGCTTGCAGACCAGCTACAAACTCTTTCGCCGATCCATCCAGACCAGGAAGCTCTTCGCCGTTGAGTTCCACCACGGCATTGTCGATGCCCAGCGCCCACAGGCTGCCCATGAGATGTTCAACGGTTTGCACCTCGGCGGCCCCATTCTGCAGCACAGAGCGACGCTGCCGCCCCTTTAGGTAGGTGCATAGGCCACGCACTTCCGGTTGATCTTCCAGATCGGTGCGCACAAAAGTGATGCCGTGGCCAGCCTCCGCGGGCTTGACCACAACCTTTACCTCTTTGCCGCTATGTAAACCAACACCACGGAACTCAGCCGAGTTCTTCAGGGTTCTTTGGGCGCGAACGATGGTAGAAGTGGAAACCAATGGGCTAGTTATTAGGAGTCTACAGGGGGAGTCTACAGGGAAGGAGAGTCTAACCAGATTTTCCCGGACCTCACTACTCAGCCTTCAGGTATTCGATTACGGCGTCGGTGATGTCCAGCTCTGGCGCAGAATAGAGCAGATCCTGCTCCATCTTGTCCCGCAAGCGTAGCCCCATGGGGCTGGCGGAATCCAGGCTGCGGATCCGCAGAACCAGCTGGATGGCCGGCTTCTTGGCCTTGGCAAACTCAGCAATACCCCGCTGGATCTCCTCCAGACTGGCCAACTGATCTCGCTGTCGCATGTTATCCCGCTCGGCCTCATAGGCTTTGGCCGTCTCCATCAGGCCGGCCTGGGTCTTGCGCAGGCCGAGGGCGAAGTCGCGATAATCCTTGGAACCCGGTTCAAAGGTCTCCAGGGTCTCCTGGGACTGCAGCATGGCCTGCTCCTCCGCATCCAGGGATTTCTTCAGCTCCTGCACATGCTTACTGGTCTTCTCTACCCGCATCCTGGTCTTCGGGTAGGCCGCATAGACCTTGTCCAGGTCCACCACGGCAGTCACCGGAGCGGACTGCAGCTGGGACTGGTTGGTTGCAGGCAGCTGAACCGGCGCCTGGACCTCCTGTGCCCAGGGATTGGCCAAGGTCAAAAACAGAGCAGAGGGGAAGACGAATGACAGTAGTTTTGCGGCCATGGACAGGGGTATAGGGCCTGGCCTGGCCAAGGTCCAGAGTTCCGCGGGACAGGCTCCCGGCATGCGCCGGCTTCCTGCTACACTCCCCACATGCGCTTGACCCGCAACGCCCGAAATTTGGCCCTGACACACGCCATCCAATGCTTCCCCAAGGAAGCCTGTGGTCTGTTGGCCGCCAGGCCCAGTCAGCCAGAGCATCTTCTGGATTACTACCCGATGCAAAACCTGGCACGGCAGGACAACCGCTTCGCCATGGATCCGGTGGCCATCGCCGGCGCCGACCATGATTTCCGGCAACGAGGCCTGCAGCTTGCAGCAGTGTTCCACAGTCATCCCAACGCTGCCGCCAGGCCCAGCCCCTGGGATGAAGCCCATGCCTGGCCGGGGCTGCCGCAGTTGATCTTGGCCATTCGCCATCAGCTGCCAGGCCAGTTGACCGCCTGGCTACCCACCCCCCAGCAGTGGCAGGCCCTGACTCTGGAGCCACCCACCCCATGAGCTCCATCCAAGAAGAGCTGCAGCGGCTACGCCGTGAGATCAGCGAAACCCAACCGGCGAAGGTTACGGAGCTGGCTCCAGACCTGATTCTGGACGTGCGGGAAGAGAACGAGTGGAGCGATGGCCACCTGGCCCAAGCGCAACACCTGAGCCGTGGCTTTCTGGAATTGCGCATCGAGAGCCTCTGCCCGGACCGCAGCAGCAAGGTCCTGCTCTACTGCCAGAGCGGTATACGCTCCTTGTTGGCCGCCGGCAGCCTGCGCTCCCTGGGCTACCAGGAGGTAAGCTCCCTGGCTGGCGGTTTTAGCCAATGGAAGGAAGAAGGCCTGCCCTTCCACATTCCTCAGGCCATTACCGCAAACGAACGCAGTCGCTATTCCCGGCACCTGTTGATTCCCGAAGTTGGCGAAGCTGGGCAAAACAAACTGCAAGCCGCCAAAGTGCTGCTAGTGGGTGCCGGCGGTCTGGGCTCCCCCGCCGCCCTCTATCTGGCCGCCGCCGGCGTCGGCACCCTGGGTATCATCGACCACGACGTGGTGGACCGCAGCAACCTGCAACGGCAGATCCTGCACAACGACGAACGCATTGGCATGGCCAAGGTGGAATCCGCCAGGCGCAGCTTGCTTGCTCTCAACCCCAGCATTCAGGTGCAAGCACACCACTATCGTCTGGCGCCAGACAATGCGGATGCCTTGCTTAGGGACTACGACCTTATCATCGACGGCTGCGACAACTTCGCCACCCGCTACCTGGTGAATGACACCTGCGTGCGTCTGGCAAAGCCGAACGTGCATGGCAGCATCCATCGCTTCGAAGGCCAGGTGAGTGTGTTCTGGCCCGGCAAGGGTCCCTGCTACCGCTGCCTGCACCCTCAAGCCCCGCCGGCAGAACTGGCGCCCAACTGTGCTGAGCTGGGGGTTCTGGGTGTACTACCGGGCACCATCGGCATGCTGGAAGCCACCGAAGCCCTGAAGATCATCCTGGGGCTGGGGCGGCCACTGGTGGGACGACTGCTCACCTACAACGCCCTGGAAGCATCCTTCAGCGAATTCAAACTGCGTCGCCGGCCGGACTGCCCGGCCTGTGGCGAAGGCTAGTCATTCACCAATTCCACCAGCTCCACTTCGAAGATCAGGTCTTCGTTGGGGCCGATTGGCGAACCCTTACCCGCTCCATTGGCGCCATAGGCCAGATGCGAGGGAATCCTCAACCAACGCTTCTCGCCTGCCTTGATGCCATGCAAGCCCAGGGTCCAGCCCTGAATCACCTGATGCAGGCCAAACTGCGTTGGCTCGCCCCGGTCCCGACTGGAATCAAACTGTTGGCCGTTGCGGGCTAGCACGCCGGTGTAATGGAATTTGCCCTGTTGTTGCGGGGCAAGGCTGGGGCCACTGCCCTCCTGGGTGATCACCACCTCTAGACTACTCTCAGCCAGGCCCATGTACTCCGCCCGAACCCACAGGCTGGCATGGCCAGGAACTCCCAGAGAGGGGTTCCCCCCCGCACCAAATGCCAGTTCCGGCGGGATGCTCAGGCTGCGAACTTCACCCACCTTCATGCCCATGAGCCCCAGGGCCATGCCATCATAGCCACCACCCTGCCCCAGAAAGAGCGGCACCGGTTGGCCCAGTCCCTTGCCCGAAGAGTCCAGGAGGGTGTTCTGGAACTGCAGCCCTGAAGACGTGGAGCACTGCAGGTGGAAGCGGCCAGTCTGCCCATAGGCGATGGCCTCGCCCGCACCTTCTTTCTTGACCTTGATGACAAGATTCGCTGGCAGCGGGGCGCTATGACTGAGGGCCTTGCCCTCGGGCCGGTGCAAGAGTTCCACCTTGAGCTCTGCCGAGCTCTCCACCTGGGGAGGCGCAGATTCCTGGACAGCCTTGTCGCCACAGGCAATCAACAGAACCGCGACCACTGGACAGAAACTGAATGCGCGCATCTTCATGTTGGATAGCATGCCTGGGCAGGCAGCCCCTGAGAAGCATTGATCCCCCAACCCAACCATGATCGTCGGCACCGGCATTGACCTCTTGGAAATCTCCCGCATCCAGGATCTCCTGGACAAGCAAGGGGACAGTTTTCTGGCCAAGGTATTCAGCCAGGGCGAGCGGGAATACTGCATGGCTCAGCCTCGCCCGGCGGAGCATCTAGCCGCCCGTTTCGCCGCCAAGGAAGCAACCATGAAAGCTCTCGGCACCGGCTGGACCAAGGGGGTGGGATTCCAACAGATCGAAGTGACCCGCGACAGCCAGGGCGCCCCTGGCATCCGCCTGCACAAAACAGCCGCTCAACTGGCCAAGGAACTGGGCATTGCTAAACTGCACCTAAGCCTGAGCCACAGTCGTGATCAAGCCATCGCCATGGTGGTGGCGGAACAATAGGAGAAGTCATGCAACACTCATCGCTCTTGTCGACGGTTCTTTTGCTGGCGACCTTCGCCTGCACCTCAACACCCCTGACTGATTCTCCAGGGACAGCCTCTTCTCCCGGGACGGCCTCCGCCAAGGGAGCCATCCCCCTGTACGACAACCTGGGTTCGTTCCAACGCAGCATCACCACCAGTGCCGGCGAGGCGCAAACCTGGTTCAACCAGGGGCTCACCCACCTCTTTGCCTTCAACCACGCCGAGGCCATCCGCTCCTTTGATCAGGCCCTGCTCCTGGATCCCCAATGTGCCATGGCCTATTGGGGCAAGGCACTGGCGACGGGACCGCACATCAACAACCCAAGCATGGATCTGGCAGCTGCCCATGCTGCCAACAAGAACATCAGCCTGGCCCATACCCATTGCGGACCCTGCGAGCCGGTGAATGTGGCGCTGATCCTGGCACTGAGCGAGCGCTACGCCGACCCTATCCCTGACGATCGGACGAAGCTGGACCATGACTATGCCAAGGCCATGGCGGCAGTCTATGATACCTACCCGGAGGACACGGACGTCGCCACCCTGTACGCCGAGTCCATGATGAACCTGCGACCATGGGATCTGTGGAAGGCTGACGGCAGCCCACAGCCTGGCACCAGTAGGATCATGCAAGTGTTGGAAAAGGTGTTGGAGCAAGATCTAGAACACCCCGGCGCCAACCACTATTACATCCATGTGGTGGAAGCCTCACCGCATCCGGAACTGGCAATGGAATGTGCCGACCGCTTGTGTGATCTCTATCCGGACGCCGGCCATCTGGTGCACATGCCGGCGCACATCTATCAAAGGCTGGGGCGCTACAACGATGCCATGATCGCCAACCAGAACGCCGTGCAAGCCAGCCAGAAGTATTTGCCCAGCACCGGCAAGGGTGGCTTCTGGGCCCTGTATCGAGCCCATAACCATCACTTCCTCACCTGGTCCGCCATGTTTGACGGACAGAGCAAGGTAGCCATGCAGGCCGCCCGTGACTTGCAAGAAGCACTGCCCATTGAAGTCGTAGAAAGCCTGCCCGACTACCTGGATCCTTTCGTCGCCACACCACTGCACGTCATGGTGCGCTTTGGCCAATGGCAGGCCATTCTGGACGAACCCAAGCCAAAGCATACCTTGCCGGTGACCACTGCTCTCTGGCACTACGCCCGCGGCCTGGCCCATGCCATCCTTGGCAACAACCCTGAGGCACTGGCCGAGCAGAAGAAGTTCCGCACTGCGGTCAAGGCGGTGCCCGAATCCGCCTTGGTAGGCAACAACCCTGCAAGCACAGTGCTGCAGATCGCCGAGGTCATGTTGGCTGGTGAATTACTGTTCCGCCAAAACCAGCGGGACCAGGCCTTCGAAAAGCTAAGACAAGCCGTGCTCCTGGATGACGCCCTGAAGTACGACGAACCATGGGACTGGATGCAACCTACCCGCCACGCCTTGGGAGCCCTGTTGTTGCAGGATGGTCGCGTTGCTGAGGCACAACAGGTCTATGAGAAGGACTTGCAGATCAATCCCAACAACGGTTGGTCGCTACATGGTTTGGCGGAATGCCTGCGCCGACAAAACGTGAAAGGTCCGGCAAAACTAGTAGAGATTGAATTCAAAAGGGCCTGGGCCCGAGCTGATGTAGAACTAACCGGTTCTTGTTTTTGCCGCACCCAATAATTGACTGCCATGCTGTTCCGCACCCTATTTACCTGCCTGTTGTTGCTTGCCTCAGCCAGCGGTCAATCCAACGACACCACCAATTCCACAGTCGGCAAGCAAGAGACCGGCTCGGATTGGCTGCGCAATCTCATGCCAGATTTCTTACAAGGTGAACAAGCCTTCGGCTTGGAGTACTGGCAGTGGATCGGGCTTGGCACTCTGATCCTGCTGGGCTTTCTGGTGGACCATCTGGTGCGCTTGCTGGGACGTATCTTCACTGCCAGTGTCATGGCCAGGTACCAGACCCTGGTAGCAGCAGATACCGTCACCACTATGGTCCGGCCTCTGGGACTGGCAGTGGCCGGAATCCTCTGGCTCTGGCTGATTCAGGTTCTGGACCTACCAAAACCTGCCTACGCAATCTTGCACACTGCTGCCACTGTCTTCGCTGTGCTGGCGAGTATCTGGACGGCCTGGCGCCTGGTGGACCTGATTTCCGAAGCTCTCGGCAATCGGGCCGCAAAGACCGCCACCAAGTTTGACGATGTCCTGGTACCTCTTCTGCACCGGAGCATGAAGGTGTTCGTGGTTGCCTTTGGCATGGTCTACGGCGCCCACTCCCTGAACATCAACGTGGTGCCACTGATCACCGGTCTGGGCATTGGTGGTTTGGCCTTTGCCTTTGCCGCCAAGGACACCATTGAAAACTTCTTTGGCTCCTTCGCCGTCATCCTTGACCGCCCCTTTGAAATTGGTGACTGGGTTGTAATCGGCGACGTGGAGGGGACAGTAGAAACCGTGGGCTTTCGCTCCACCCGGGTGCGCACCTTCTACAACTCACAGGTTACCGTGCCCAACGCCAACCTGGTGCGGGCCAATGTGGACAACTATGGCCGCCGCAAGTACCGGCGGTGGAAAGCGCAGATCGGCGTGCAGTACGACACCAGCCCCGAACAATTGGTCGCCTTTACGGAGGGCATCCGCGAGCTGGTGCGCTGCCACCCCTACACCCGCAAAGACTATTACCAGGTCTGGGTCAGCGAATTTGCCAACTCCTCCATCAACATTCTGGTCTACGTTTTCTTTGAAACTCCCGACTGGTCGGTGGAGCTCCGGGAACGGGAACGGCTAATCCTGGACATGCTGCGTCTGGCAGACCAACTGGGCGTGCAGTATGCCTTCCCCACGCAAACAGTGCACTTGTACAAGGAAGAGCATCAGCCACACCAAAGCCAGCATCCCATCCCAGAGTCCATGAGCGACCGCCGCTCTCTGGTCAACGGTGTCCGCACTGCGCAAAGTATTGTGGCCCGACAGCCTTGGCAGGAGAAGAAGCCGGGCCTGGTCCCCTACCCGGAAGGACCTACGAGCATCGATCCTGATGACGAGGAACAAGCAGCCATTGAGAACCGCACCGACGGGGCTTAGGCTGCGCCAAGATATTTTAGGAAGACTAAGACACATGGCCAAAAAGATTGACTGGTATTACCACCGCAAGGGTTGAACAAGCTGCACCCGCGCCGACTCCTTCCTGGAGGATCGGAGCGTCACTGTCCGGGAGACAGTGAATGCCAGTAAACAGCGCTACGGTAAGGCTGACCTCAAGGATCTATTCCAAGACGCTTCTCGCATCATTGTCGCCAAGGGCAAGAAGGTCACCACCCTGGATGTAGGCAAAGAGCCCACCAACGCCACACAATTGGCCGCTGTGGTACTTGGCCCCACCGGCAACCTGCGCGCCCCTACCCTCAAGGTCGGCAAGACCTGGCTTGTAGGCTTCAACGAAGAAGCCTACAGCCAACGCTTCGCCTAAACTCACCATGCAACAAGCCGTCTGGAAGACCGCTACCACCATCTACGGTCTTGCCATCGTGGTGGGCGTGGTCGCCGGCACTGGCGCCATCTTGTTTGAGTACCTCTCCCAGTTCGTGTCCTTTCACGTGCTGGAGAACATGGTGGGCTATGCTCCTGCTGGTCCAACTGGCGAGCCGCAGATCTACCAACATGAGGGATCCCACACCCCGCAGCTGATCCTCCTGGGCTTGTTGTTGGCACCCTGTCTCGGCGGCCTGATCAGCGGCGCACTCTGCCGCTACCTGGCGCCGGAAGCCTCCGGTCATGGCACCGATGCGGTCATCGATGCCTACCACAACCAAGGCGGTCGCATTCGCACGCGGGTGCCCTTCATCAAAGCCCTGGCCACCGCCATCTCACTGGGCACCGGCGGCAGTGGTGGTCGGGAAGGCCCCATCGCCCAGATTGGCGCCGGCTTTGGCTCGTATCTGGGAAAGTTGCTGAATCTCACCAGCAAGCAGCGACGCATCTTGCTAGCTGCTGGCATGGGCGCTGGCGTCGGCGCCATTTTCCGCGCACCCCTGGCTGGGGCGCTGTTCGCCGCCGAGATCCTCTACCGTGAGGCCGAATTCGAATCAGACGTCCTGATACCTTCGGTGATTTCCAGCTCAGTGGCCTACTGCGTCTACTGCAGTTGGCTCGGCGACTTTGGCCACCTGTTTCAACTGCAGGGCAACTTCACCTTCAACAACCTGGTGGAACTTGGGCCCTACACCATGCTGGCCCTGCTGCTGGTACCCGTGGTCCTTTTCTACGCAAAGATTTTCTACGGCGCAGAGCGCCTGTTCCATGCCCTGCCCGGGCCACGCCCTCTCATAGCCGCCTTCGGTGGACTGCTCTGTGGTGCAGTTGGCCTCGCTGCTTTTGCCGCTACCGGTGACGAGTACGCACTATGCGTCCTCTCCTACGGCTATGGCATCCTGCAAGGCGCCCTGGACCAGGACCTGAATGGTTGGAGCGGTGTGCGCATCCTGATGTTGGTAGCACTACTGAAAATCCTCACCACATCGCTAACCATTTCCTCCGGCGGCAGCGGCGGCGTCTTCGGCCCCTCCATGGTCATCGGCGGCTGCATCGGCGGTGCGGTGGGACTGGCCAGCCAGCAACTGGGGATGCACGATTTGAACCCGGGCTGCTTCGTCATTGTTGGCATGTGCGGCTTCTTTGCCGGTGCTGCCCACACCCCCATCTCCACCATCATCATGGTGAGTGAGATGACCGGCAGTTACGAATTGCTGCTGCCCTCCATGTGGGTCTGCGGCATCACCTTCCTCCTATGTGGCCGCTGGACCATCTACATCAAACAGGTCCCCAACCGCGCCTTCTCCAACGCTCACCGCGGTGAATTCCTGGTGCCCTTGCTGCAAAAACTCAAGGTTGCAGACGTGCTGGAAAACCGAGACGTCACCACAGTGAAGTTCAACACCCCGCTGGCTGAAGTGGTCAGAATCATCGCCAGGACCCACGATGACTACTTTCCGGTATTGGACAACCAAGATCGCTTTGTCGGCATCTTCTCCGCCCACGATGTGCGCGAGTTTACCTACGACGACAGCGTGCACAATTTAGCCATCGCCGCTGACCTGATGGTCAGCCAGCCCATTACCCTTACCCTGGACATGGACTTGCACCTGGCCATGTCCCGTTTCAGCATCAAGAATCTGGACGAACTGCCAGTGGTCGACGCGGAAGACTCCGGCAAGCTGCTAGGAATCCTGCGCCGCCGTGCCATCACCCGCGCCTACAACGAAAAGCTGGAAGAACTGAAGACACTGCAACACCAGGAGAGCTAGCCCGCTCTTCCCACCACTTTTTAAGCGAGGTGGCGCAAATCCTTGGGCATACAAGGAGAGCGACCGAGCTCCTCGGAGGCAGGTTTAGATGACCTGTTGAGAAGGGCGACCAAGTTCGACGCAGTAGGCACAGGGAGTTGTGTCACCGCAGTAGAAAGCTGGTGGGAAGATCGGGCTAGGACCTCGCTTCCGCCCACGGCAGGGTCATAAGTTGGACGCCCCCCCTCGGCTGTGCTAGCTTGCGCCGCATGTCCCGCAACAACGCAGCAAAATCCCTGCAAAACCTCAGCGCCCTTCGGCACGACTTCAGCAGTGCAGCCACGACCCTGCGCAAAGAAGAGCTCAGCAAATTGAAGAAGCTGAGTCTGGCAGACGCCAAGGCCGTACTGGAGCTACACGAACTCCTTGTCTACGCCCGCGCCCTGCCACAGGATGCTGAATCCCTGGCCTTGGTGGAAGATATGCTGGAAGGCTTTGCACAGCGCCCGGATCTGCGGCGACACAAGAAAGCCCTTGCTGACACCGGCATCGCTGGAACGGACCTGCATTTTCGTTTCTATTGGCTCATGGCCATTCGCCTGCTCCGCCCCTGTGCGGACGATCTGCACGTCGACTGGCTGGACTTTGAGCACAAGGAGGCGCTGGTCAACTTGCTGCACTTGTTGTTGCCCTTCGCCGAAACCACCGCCCTGGACGGCCTGGGCCTGGAACCTGAAGAGTGGATCGAATCGCTCAAGGGACCAGATGAAACCGACGCCGCATTCCTGATCCAACGCTTTCAGGCCCTGCGCATCCAAACACCGCTGCGGGAAAAGCTCTACGAGGACCTGGACATCCCCATGCGCATGGCCCATGGCCCGCACACTCCCAACCGCAGCCGGGAAAAGTGGCAGGCATCACCCATCGTCTTGCAAAACCAGGCTCCGAGCCGCAAACGACCTGACCTGCGCCGCGCCATCAAGACAGAGAAGTTTCGCGTGCAGCAGGTCAAAGGCAAGCAGGCGCTACACCTCATTGATCTGGCCAACGCCTGCATGGTGCCCAGACATCGCGACCTGCTGATCTTTCTGTATGCCAGCGAGCAGGACATTCGCATGATCGACTTTGGCGACGGTCTTCAGTTTGCCTGTTTTGGTGCCGTACCGGAACGGCGATTGGTGCTGGAATCGGTGTATGGCTTCATCACCCTGATGAATGGTGTACCCATGGGCTATGTGCTGTGCAGTGCCTTGGGCGAATCTTCTGAGATCGCCTACAATGTATTCGAGACCTTCCGTGGCGCCGGTGCCGCCAAGGTCTATGCCCGAATTCTGGCCATGGTGCATGGCCTGTTTGGCTCAACCTGCTTTGCCGTAGATCCATACCAACTGGGCCACAACAACGAAGAGGGGCTGCGATCCGGCGCATGGTGGTTCTACTACAAGTTGGGTTTCCGGCCCCGCAACCCAGAAGTTCGCGCCTTGGTGCAAGAGGAATTGGCCACCATGCAACGCGATCCCAAGCACCGAACCAAGAAGAGTCGCCTGAACAACATGGCTTCCGCCTACATGTACCTGAATCTGGGAAAAGCGCGCCGCGACGTCCTCGGCGAATTGGATCTGGGCAACATCGGCTTGCATGCCAGCCACTACCTGGCGCAAAACTATGGCAGCAAGAGAGAGGCAGGCATCAAGGCCTGCGCCGCACAGGTTGCGTCTTTGCTGCAACTACGCTCCTTGAAAACACTCTCCCCCGGCGAACAGCTGGCCTGGGAACGCTGGGCACCCCTGGTGCTATCCCTGCCCGGAATGCAGAGTTGGAGCCTTGCAGAACGCCGCAGCCTGCGAGACATCATACGTGCCAAGGGTGGGCAACAAGAATCGGTGTTTGTCACCCTCTTTGACGGCCACCGCAAACTGCGAGCGGCACTGTTGAAATTGTCAGAGCAGGAACCGCTGGCATAACAGCCAATCCCCACCATGCCATGGGGCGAAATGGACTGTCTATTTAATCGACAGTCCCATTGTTGCATCCTGCCTCAAGAGGCTCTCCGGACTGTGTCGATCTTGCACATAGCACGGGGAAATGGGGGAAAATCAAACAGTAAATAGCTGGCTTCGTGCCAGCTTGTTGATGTTGCATACATCCGTCCTGGCAGGCTGCAGCCTGCTTGGCCTGGCGGGTCCGCAACAGAACATGGAGTTGCAAAGCTCTTTGGATGTGGATGTTGCTGCCTGGCTGGTGGCTGACATCTGCCGGCATGAGTTCCCAGGCGCCGACCCACTCCCCCAACATGCAGGCGCACCGGTGCTGCGCTACTCAGCCAATCACTTCCAGGTCTATATCAGCCGAGGAATCGATGATGGTTATCGCATAGCCTTGAACGGTCGCCTGACACCGCCCCGGATTGCGCTACCCGTGGAACAGAATCCGCAGCCATGCAAGCTCAGCAACGTGGACTTTCTTCCTGCTGCGGAAAAATGCAGCCATGCCTCTGGAACCCTTGATGAAGTGCACATCACCATCCAGTCCAATGGCAAAAGCGGCTGCCGGTTGGAACTGCAGTTCGAAGGAGAACCCGCTCGCGGCAAGTTGGCCAGGCATATCAGTTCCGCATTGGCAGCTGCCCAAACTGTGCAAGTCAGCGCAGACCTGTTGGCTGCCGGAAAGTTCAGTCAAGCAGATCGAAGATTAATGCGGCAGCTGGATGCGTGGAAACAAGGCTGCTGTGGACATCATCAACTGCTCACCGCCCGCATGCACTTGCACCGAAGTGTTGCTGACGCACATCGCCTTGATTTGCATGCCATGCGCCAAAACCTGTCTGCCGCATTGGACTTGGACGACAGTCTCGATGCCGTCCGCTTTTGGCTGTACCAGAGCAACCGTCGATTGGCGCGCAGCCTAGAGTCCGAAAAAATTCTGCTCAGCATGGGAATTGCACAGCCAGCCATGGCCGACTGCATCAGCCAGGCCAGGGCCTTCTTGCGTGACAATGACTTGCATGCCGCCACCCACTGGGCGGAGCGGGCTTTGAGTGAAGACTCCAGTAGCATGCCTGCACATTTGCTGATCGCCGAGGTACACACGCGCCGAGGACAACAATACAAAGCTTTACTGGAAGAATTGCTCATCCTTGATCAGGATCCTAGCAATCCAGAATCCATACTGCGGGTAGTCAAACGCCATATGGACATGGGTGACCCCACGGCTGCTCTACGTGCGTTGGGACAACAATGGGCCATGGTACAAAACGGAGAACCCCACCTCGCCCTGAAATACCTGCGGCAATGCCTGGGGCAGCTCAGTCCAAAAATGGCCAGCCGCCTGCTTCTCAACAGTAGGACTCCTTCGCTGGCGGAGCATTGCCTGCAAGACTGGCAAAGAACCGGCTGCGCCGGGTCTGCCGGTTATTCACTGCTTTCCCGCATCGAGCAATTGCGGAACGATCAAGCTCCTCGCTCGCACGAGATCAAGGTCCTGAACCTGGATACCCCAAGCGGCTACGACATGGCTCCTGGCGTGGCGCCCCCCAAATAGGCTTAACCCGGTCTTCCCACCACTGTCGTAAGCGAGGTGGCGCAAGTTCTTGTGGATACAAAGGAGAGCGACCGAGCCCCTCGGAGGCAGGTCTTGATGACCTGCAGAGAAGGGCGACCGAGCTCGACGCTGTAGACGCAGGGAATTGCGTCACCGCAGCAGAGAGCGGGGGGAAGACCGGGTTACACGTCAGGCCTGAACTGAAAACGAACATCGTGCAGCACCATGGGCTGCACCGGCATCAGCCGCAGGTTGGGGTCCGGGTCTGCAGGCAGGGAAACCTGCTGCGTAAGGATGGGCACGGTTGAAGTCTCCAGGTCCGGATCCAGCCACAGCCGCAATTGCAGCCGGCTGCCGCTTGGCTCGATCTCCAGCAACAGGTGGTGCACCGCATTGGGATATACCCGCACCTGAGCATTGCCAAGATTGATCAAGGACTTGCGCATCTGCCGACGCAGGTTGTCAGCATGCAGCAACTCAGACCTTTTCACCACTGCAGCTGCGACCTGACCATCCCGCACCATACCCATTGCCAAATGGATACCGTGACAGGAAAGAAGCAACAGGCGAGGCGCCTCTTCCTCCGGCAGGAAGCCAAGATTGATATGCACAGCCAGGCTCTGCTGATTACCGGGCGAAAGACTTGGAAAGCGCAAGGCCTCTGCCGCCAAGCCAGGAACAATGTCAACCTGGCGTTGCGCAAACTCCCAGACTGCCGCTCTAGCTTGCCGCTTCCACCCCTTGCGCAAGGGCATTTCAACCTGCTGCAGTTCGTAGTGCACCGAAATCATGCCGTCCTCTTCCAACTCCACCTGCACCCCAGGCCGAGCCTTCCCACGCATGGTCTGCAGGACCAATGACTGCCTTTGCTTTGCCTCAGCCTTGGCCCGCATCTGCTGCAGAATATGTTGCTGACGTTCAGCAAATGACGGATGTGCAGCCTCCAATTCTTGCAATAGTTCCAGGGACTCGTGCCACCTACTCGACTCCTGAGCCAGCACTACTTGATTCAACAGCTTACGGGCGACCACGTTCTTGTCCGGTCTGTCTTTGCGTAGCAAATCAACCAGTGGGATTACCTGCGCAGTCAAAAATTGTCGCTCGCTCCCTGCGGGCAACAGAGAAGCCAAGGTTCCCTCATCGCCAGACAGCAAATAGAGCATGGCCAGACCGAGGCGATCTTCGTCTTGCATGGCCTTGCGGAAATCATTTCCGCCAGCCAAACCCTCCAGATGGTTGATGGCCAGCTGGGTCAGTGGCAAAGGTTCCCTGTCCTCATTGCGTATGAATAACTTTCCATCAGCGCCAACGCCGATCTGCACCTGCAGATCATCATTATCCCGATTCTTGACTCGCAGTTTCCCTCTGCCTTGCCTATCCCGGAGTTTTCGCAAGAGCAACTCCCGAGCCTGTAACGCAGCCGACAAACATTCGCCATGTTGTTGCAAGCCAGCACTGGCAGAAATCTTGGCATAGCTCTCCAAAAATTGCAGGGCTTGGCCAAGCTCATCTTGTAGCGCATCCTGGTAGACAATCCCCAACATGGCCCGGCGCGTCCGACCCTGGACAATGTCCTGCTGGGTCACCAACTTTTGCCTTACTTCTTGCAGTCGCGAATTCAATACCGGCCAAGGATTGCCTTGCACTGAAAATGACTGCGGCGGGTAGTCCACCTGCCACCTGCCGGAAATCTTGACCCATCGTGCCAAGGCCCGATCGGGATCCACAAAAGCCAGCTCCATCACCTTTGCTTGGCTATCGGTGACCAATTGGTTGAGCCGCGCCACACAGGAACCTTCGGCCTCAACGATTTCAGCCGTAGCCAACCGGCGGGTGTTGGCCAACCTTTCCCGCAGGCGACCACGCAGACCCTCCGATAATTGTGCCAGCTGCGGATAACCATCACCTGGATGGAATTCATCCAAACTCTTTTCCATCAACTTCAGGGTTCCGCGAAATTCCGACTTCGCCAGCAACTCCTGCCACTGACTTCGCCCATGCCGGAGGTAATCTTCCAACATACGTTCGCAGGATTCCTCCCGTTGTCGCAGCAGCGTTGTCAGGGCTTGATGAAGTTCCTGCTCTTGCTGCGAAAACGCCTGCAGGACTGCGGCCGGAAGTTGGGACTTGTAGATCCCGTACTTGCGATGAACCTGCTCCTCCAAAGCAACACTCAAGTTCCGGTTCACATTTTGCCAGTCCGCCTGCGCTGCCAGCCAACCCCGCAACTCTCGTTGCTTGTCACCAAAGAACAAGCGCAGGTCATCGCCAAGCCGAGCCTGCAATTCCTCTTGCCTTGCTTGCAGGAGGGGCAATTGCCAACCACTGGCAGCGGCCAAGCGCAACTGCAATACCTGCATTTGCCCACCCCAATTGCCCGCCTCCGCCAATTCCCGGTCAAGCTGCTGATGCCACTCCGCAGCCTGCTTATCAGCCTGACCAGTGTTGGTTAGCGGATCTTCTTCTTCACCCCAAAAGAGATACATCAGGCCGACGACCAGCAATGCGGCGAGGGAGACACCTATGCCCATAGCTATGCCCACGCGTGGCCGCTTTCGTTCGGCCCTATCCAGACTGCGTAAGTCCACATCCGGCCGCTCCTGACGCTGCACTCGCTCCAGATCCTGCAGCAATTCCGCCGGCGTCTGGTAACGCAGGTTGGGATTCTTCGCCAACAGCTTGCGAATCACCAGACTGAGACCCTCACTTAGCTCAGGGTTGATTCCGGCCGCTGAAGGAGCGATGTCATGCATGACCTTCATCAGCAAATTGGCCATGGTCTCGGCGCGAAAGGGAGGCTGTCCCGTGGCCATGTGAAAAAGGGTGGCGCCAAGGGAGTAGAGATCACTGCGGATATCTACCTTCTGCGGATCCCGGGCCTGTTCAGGGCTGATGTACTGCGGCGTCCCCACCGTTGCCCCTTCCCGGGTAATGGTCAGGTCCGCCGGCCCTTTCGCCAGCCCCATGTCTGTGAGCTTCACCAGTCCATCAGCATCAATGAGGATATTACCGGGCTTGATGTCCCGATGGATGACTCCGCGTTTGTAGGCATGATCCAAAGCCGTGGCCGCCTGCATCGCCACATCCAGAACCTTGTCTTCTGAAAACAAGCCCCACTCTTGCAACAACTCGCGCAAGGACTTGCCTTCCACAAACTCCATGACAAAGAAGTGATAGCCTCCTTCCTGGTCAATGTCGTAGCCGGTGACGATGTTGGGATGGTTCAGCGAAGCAACAATTCGAGCTTCCCGCCCCAGCCGATCAACAAAACGAGTATCCCGAGCCAGAGACGGCCGCAGAACCTTCAGGGCAACAATGCGATTGAGCTTCTTCTGCCGCGCCTTGAACACTGTCCCCATGGACCCAGAGCCAATGCGATCAAGGATTTCATAATTCTGGAATGGCTGGGCAAAGGTCAATTCTCGCCACTCTCCTCCAGCTGGATGTCATATTTTTCCAGCTTGCGCTGCAAGGCAAACCGCGACAGGCCCAGCATCTCCGCTGCCTTGCTCTTATTCCCCTGCGCTGCTTCGTAGGCTCGAGCAATTTGCTGCATCTCCAACCGCCGCACCATGTCTGGCAAGTTGGTCCCCTGCTCCACTGGGGTGACTTGCTCCAAGGAAAAACCGCCTTGCCGCACGTTCTGCCCCAAGTGCGCCTCCAGGATCACCCCATCACAGAGCAAAGCAGCTCGCCGAATCTCGTTCTGCAACTCCCTCACATTGCCAGGCCAGGGATAACGCAGCATGACATCCATGGCATCCGGACTCACCCGCACCAGACTGCCATTCTCTTCCGCAAATGCTGCCAGAAAGCGCTTCACCAGCAGCGGTAGATCCTGCCGCCGGAACCGCAACGGCGGCAATTGCACCGGTAAGACATTCAAGCGATAGAAGAGATCTTCGCGAAATTCTCCTTCGCGAATCATCTCTTCCAGGTTGCGGTTGGTGGCAGTCACCAGGCGCACATCAACCTTCAAGATCTGCTGACTCCCCAAAGGCCGCACTTCTCCCTCCTGTAGAACCCGCAGCAATTTCTTCTGCAGATCCAGAGGCATGTCGCCAATTTCGTCCAGGAACAAGACGCCGCCGTTGGCTGTTTCGAACAGACCTTTCTTGTTGGTCGTGGCACCGGTAAACGCTCCTTTGACGTAACCAAAGAGCTCACTCTCCAACAGACTGGCCGGCATGGCTGCGCAATTCTCTGAGACAAACTCCTTGTCCTTGCGGCGCCCATAATTGTGGACGGCCCTTGCCACCAACTCCTTGCCAGTCCCAGATTCACCCAAAATCAAGATGGGGTCTTCCGCATCAATAAACTTGTCAAGCAGAGCAAAGACCTCGGCCATTCGCCGACTCTCACCAACTATGTTGTTGTAGTCGTATTTGAACTTGCTACCACGCAGGGAGGAGTGCATCTCCTTGCGCATCTCCGAGATTTCAGCCTTCTGCACTGCCACCTTGCCCTGCAGACCAGCATTCAACTGTTCCACCCGATCCAAGGCGACCCGCAACTCCGATTGCCGAGCACGCAACTCATCCATGGTGCGAGCATTATGGATGGCGATTCCAGCATGGTCAGCCAAGGCAGTAAGCAAGTTGTGCTCACGCTGGTGAAAGGCCTGTTGCTGCAGGCGATTGTCTACATATAGAACGCCGACCACCTGCCGCTGCACCCGAATCGGCAAACACAACACAGAACGCAGGCGGAGATCCGCCACCGAAGCCAGGTCACGAAAGCGGTCATCCTCCTGGGCATTGATGGTCAACTCCGGAATACCACTTTCCATGACTCGCTGGGCAATGGTGCGGCTGATCTTGAACTCCGGCGACAGCACCTCTTCTTGGGCGAAGTTGCGCGCCACTTCCACCGTCGCCTCCTTGCCGCCACCGAGGATCAGGAAGCCCCGCTCTGCCCCCAGGATCTGAATGGCCGAATCCACAATCAAGGTCAACAGACGAGTCAGGTTCAGCTCCTCATTCAGCGCCTTGGCAATGCCCATCAACGCCTGCAAGTCGCGGAGATCCTGCGACCCTTCGCCCATGTAGGTCTCGTCGATTGAAATCGGCTCCTGGCTCGGCCAAGCCAGCTGGATCTCCAAGGTGTCGATGGAAAAACTATCCCCTTCTCGCAGCTCGATTTCGGTGACCGTTTCACCCTGATGACGCACGGGATTCTGCCCCCCATCATTCACCAGGAAAAAACGGCCCTGCCGACGGTCCAAGTGGCAATGCCGCCGCGACACTACCCGCTCATCCAAGCAGAGGTCACAGTCTCGGGAACGGCCAATGCTGACCCGATCCTGGTTGAAACTGTAGGTCTGACTCTGCTGGTCTTGCTTTACGATCAGGAGGAAGGCGTCGCTCATATCTTGCCAGCTATCCTAGAAGGCTTGTTCGAGAAGTCACGCCGCCACCCTATCATGCGCCAAGCAGCAAACGATAGCCCCGCCTTGCCATGACTGAACAAACACCATCCCTGGATCGCCCCGGCTTCCGCCCCCTGGACATGCGAAGGGTCCAACAGAACGAGAGTTCCGGGATTGTCTTGCATGATCCCACGGGCATCAGTCCAGCAGAGGTGTTCATTCCTGAGGGCTTGCTACCCATAGTCGGCTTGTTTGACGGCGTCACAAACATTTCGCAACTGGCAGCACAGGCCAGCAAAGACACTGGCCAAAGCGTCAGCCCGGACTTTGTTCGCAATCTGGTTGCCGATCTGGACTCCCATCTGGTGCTCTACTCACCAAGCTTCCTGCAGGCCCTGGCGCAACAAACTCAATCTTTCCTGGGGCAAGGCGCCCGACCACCCAGGCACGCCGGCACTGCGGGCTACCCCGACCGGGAAGACAACCTGCGCCTGGCCCTGCAATCCATGGTGCGAGAGGTGGCGGACCCGCTACGGCCCAGCCCCCGCGGCCTGATTGCCCCACACATTGACCTCTACCGTGGCCGCGAAGGCTATGCCATGGCCTACGGCTATCTGGCCGAAAGCCAACCCGCTGACCTCTATGTAGTGTTTGGCACCGGACATCAGGGGCCCAGCGCAACAGTGACCGGCCTGAGCATGGACTGGCAGACGCCCCTGGGCACCTTGCCTACGGACCAGGACTTTATCAAGGGCATCCATGCTCGACTGGGCGAGCCTGCGGCCATGGATCAATTCCTGCATCGGGATGAGCACTCCCTGGAGTTTCAGATGCTGTTCCTGGCGCACTTGCTGCAGGGGAGAGATGTGCAGGTAGCAGGTTTTCTCACCGGTCAACTGCCGCAGACCGAAGCAGAGATCCAGGAATTGCTGGATGCCTTTTCGCAACAGGCCCAAGGCCGCCAGGTCTGCTTCGTGGCCGGAGCGGATCTAGCCCACCTGGGCCCAATGTTCGGCGACGAAGCAGCGGTGGATCAAGAAACCCTGCGACAACTTCGCCTGCAGGAAGAACAGTCCCTGCAGCACTTGCAAGCCGGAGACCCAATGGCCTTTCGCCAAAGCATAGTTGGCCCCGGCAATCCCAACCGGGTCTGCGGTACCACGCCCATCCTGCTTGCCGCCTCCCTGGCCGGTGGCCAGGGCGAACTCCTGCACTACGGACAAGCGAAGTCCGACGACGGCAGCCAGGTGGTGAGCTTCTGCAGCATGGCTTTTACGGGCTAGCGGAGCGGAGCAGACGCGGGAACACCAACTGCGCCCAAACCATGGACGCCAACACAAACAGGGCAGAGGCCAGTCCCAACCATAGCATGCGATGCCCGGGATCCAGCTCATAGAGCCCGCGACAACAAAGGGCCAGGAGCATCAGCAGCCCAAAGATCGGCACCTGTAGCGGATTCTTCTGCACCAGATGCTGCGCCCCGCCATGGGCAAGAGCCACGTGCATGCCAACGCAGAGAGTCAGCAAGGCAAAGCCCAAGACGAACACCACGTGCATGCCGATCTGCGGCTTGTCTGGCATCAAGGCCGCCAAGGCATAACCCAGGGGCAGCATGCGCACGGAGAACAGAATCATGTGCCGGTGCAGGCCGGTGGAAGTCACCGGTCGGTGGGCACGGCAGGCCAACACCAACACCATCGCCACCAGCAGAGCTCGGAGACCGAGACCCAGCACCGGCCGCTGCCAGACTTCCAGGTAGAAGCTGCCTAACAACAGCAACCAGGCCAGGGCATGGGTCAGGCGAATTCTGGCGCCGGAGGCATCGGCGGCCCCATCGCTGGATGACTCACCCCGGGTAACCAGAGGAATGAACATGCCACCCACACCGAAGATCAGACCCAGGAACAAACCCTGGGTCACCAGCAAGCGACCGAATCGATGGCACTGCAGCGACAGGTCAGCCCATTCGTACGCCAGCAGGAAACCAGCACCTAACAGACTGGTCAGAAAGGCCAGGGGAATCCAGACAAAGCTATTGGGTGGGCGCCGGCCGCTGCCACTCCCGCTGGCACCCCCGCTACCACGCATGCGCGCCACCACAAAACTCACCATCACCAGCACCAACAAAAGCCAGGTCAGCTGTGCCCAGGCAAAGGCCTGCATCCAAGAGAACAGGACCAAGAGCACAGGGGCCGCCAAACCCAGGGCCATCTGCCAGGTTGCCGGCGGCGCGGTGGCGGTGCGCCGGGGAATCATGGTGAATAAAAAGCCGCAGGCAAAGCAGGCCATGAAGCCTTGAATCTGGGTGAAGGCATGGAAGCCACCCTGTGCTGCCGGCAACCAGCCCAGGGCATACAACAACCAATGCCCGACACCGGCCAAGGCCAGAAGCAGTCCCAGGAAGAAGAAGGGGCGGTAGGGCTGGTTACGCCAAATAGAAACTTGGTTCATGGCTGGATCACTGTGGAGGCAACAAAGCTTGGCTGGCGACCATCACTTCATCGACCTGGATCTTGCCCATGCAGTCGTGGTGCCGCAACGGACACACCTTGCGCTGGCAAGGAACGCAGGGCAGTTGTTTTTGAATCACCTTTTGTTGCTCCAGGGCATAGTCGGTGTAGCGCCGATCGGTGGGCCCCATGATGCAGACCGTGGGCACCCCTAAAGCCACGGCGATATGTCGAGGCCCGGTGTCGGTGGTCACCATGAGCTTGGCCCGCCCCACCAGGGCTTTCAGATCGCTCAAGGGCAGCACCGGGTCCACCGCCGCCAGAGCATCAGCCTGCCTGGCAATGGCCTGCACCATCTCGACTTCCTTGGGACCGGCCAGGTAGATGGGCGTCAGCCCCTGCTGCGCATACTCCCGCCCCAGGGCGGCAAAGCGGTCGGCAGCCCACATCTTGCTGCCACCATAGGAAGCCCCGGCATTCAGCAGCACCAGGGGGGTCGCCGCATCCAGGCCATGGTCTTGCAACCAACGGTCCACCGCAAACTCCTCCTCTTCGCTGCGATGCAAGGCTGGGCGCCCCGTGCCGGCGGGAATCTGCAGAAGATCCAACAGGTCATCGTAGTACTGGGGCATGGGCTTGGGCAGCCGGCGCGGCCCATGCCGGCGGAACAGGCTGCGGTTGGAAGCCGCTCGCAGGCCCTGGGTCATGGTGAGGGGGCGCCCCTGCTTGTAGCCAAGACGCCGCGGCACCCCGGCCAAACGCACTGCCAGCCCGGTCGCCAGGGAATTGGGCAGAACGATCGCCAGGTCAAAATTCTGCTCCCGGATTGCTGCCACCTGTTGCAGCAGACCCTTGAAGCCCACCTTGGGCATGGGCAGGTAGCCGTCAAAAAACGGATTGTTGCTCAGCAGGGGCCGCAGGTAGGGGCGCAGGCCACAGTGGATCTCCGCATCGGGGAATCCCTCCCGAATGCGCTGGAAGGCGGAAGTGGCCATGACCATGTCCCCCACCCAATTGGGAGCCCGGACGTAGATCCGGCGAATCTCTTGAGCTTGCACGGGCCCTAGTTAATGGATCGGGCAGAGCCAAACAATGACAGATTCACCCAGACCAAATCGCCAGGCCGCCCCTGCCATGGCCCAGAACACCGGCACAGAGCCATATGCCCCAAGAAAAGCCCGCTCTCTGAGCGTCGCCGCTGGCAGCCTAGGCCTGGGCTGGTATGGTTGAAGGTAACTTGCAAGCCATGCCGCCGACCGAAAAGCCGGCGCGCTTTCATCACCTCTTCACCAAGCCTCGGAATGGCATCTGAACTAACCCTGCAACGCCTCCAGGCGGAGTTTGACACCTCACCTCAATCCATCCAAGCCCTTGCTTCTCTCCTGGAGCACGGCGCCACACCAGACTTCATCGCGCGCTATCGCCGGGATGAGACAGGTGATGTGGATCAGGACCGTATCGCCGCCATTCAAGAGCGCCTTCAATTCCTTTCGGATCTGGATGCCCGCAAACAAGCCATCCTGCAGCAGGCGGAATCCCGTGGCATGGTCACCGCCGACTTGCAGCGCACGGTGACGGACTGCTTCGACCAGGATCAACTGGACGACATCTACCAGAGCTTCCGCCCCAGCCGTCGCACCCCAGGTGTGCAGGCCAAGGAAAAGGGACTGGAGGAGTTCACGCAGACAATCCTACAGGGTGGCCTGGGCGAAACTCCCCTGCCCGACGCCGCCGACAAGTGGATCAACGCCGAAAAGGAGTTGCCCACTCGGGAATCGGTCCTGGAAGGCGTGCTCCACATCATCAGTGAACAGCTTGCTGCCGACCCGGTCCTGCGCCTGCGGTTCAGAGATGAACTGGGCAAGGGCATCCTGGAAACCAGGCTGCTGAATCAGAATGTCAAAGGCGCTGTCCGCTACAAGGAGTTCTTTGACTTCAAGCAGCCAGTACGCCGCATTCACGCCAACAAGATGTTGGACCTGCGGCACGCCGAGTGGGCTGGCATTATTCAGGTGCGCCTTACCCTCCCCGAAGGCCAGGCCGAAGCCATCATGGCCAAGCACACCGGTCTGGACGTAAGCAATGACCCGGCTCTGGCTGACTTCATGCAGCTGGTCTACCGCTACGCCTATGAGGATCTGATCCACCCAGCCCGTGAAGCAGAGATCCGTCACCACATCAAGGAGCGGGCCGACCGTGAAACGGTGCAAACCCTGGCCCGCAGCCTACGGTCCCAGCTCATGGCACCGCCCCTGGGCCGCTACAAGGCCATAGGCCTGCGAGCCTCCCGCAAAACCGCCTGCATGGCCATGCTGGACGCAGACGGCGCCGTCACCCAACACCGCACCTTGGATCTGGAGGGTGAGGAAAAACGAAATGCAGCCATTGAAGACATGGCTGCGGTGATCAATAGCGAGCTACCCAAGGGCATCGCCATCCCCCATGGCCGACATCAGGAAATCAGTGCAGAACTCCTGACGCAGATCCTGGAGAAGGTGACTGAGAAGAATCAACTGATGGTGCCGGTGGACGAAGCAGCCTCCGCCATCCATGCCACCAGCAGCTTTGGCCGCAAGGCCATGAGCAACCTGGATGTGGGTGTCCGCACGGCAGCCAGCCTGGCCCGCCGCTTACAGGACCCCATGCAAGAGCTTCTCGCCCTGGACCCCAAGGCCTTGGGCCTGGGCCATGGACTGGGCGATGTGCATCAGGGCATTCTCACTCGTCACCTGGATTCGGTGATCTCTTCCTGCGTCGCCGAGGTGGGAGTGGATCTGAACCGAGCCAACACGGATCACCTCTCCCGGGTTCCGGGACTGGACCGGGAGCTGGCCAAGAAGATCCTGGAATACCGCAAGGCAAACGGCCCGTTCAAAACCCTGCAGCAACTGCAGGAAGTACCTGGGGTAAGCGAAAACAACTACCTGTGCGTCGTCGGCTTCCTTCGCATCTTCGGCGGTGAAGAACCCCTGGACGCCACCGGGGTCCACCCGGAGAACTATGCTCTGGCCGGCCGCATTGCCACTGCGGAGGGCGTCAGCACAGCTGAACTGCTGGGCCGAAACCTGCGGGCGCATGACAATGGCAGCCTGGAAGATGCGGAGACCGGCACCCTGCGGGTGCGCGGCGTGCTACAGACTCTTACCTTCCATGGCAAAGACTGCCGCGGTGAGCTGACCGCATTGAGGAACGAGGGCATCACCAAGCTGGAAGACCTGCGGCCGGACATGGCCTTGCAGGGTCGCATCACCAGCCTGGCGGATTTCGGCGCCTTCCTGGACCTGGGCATTGGCCAGGACGGCCTGGTGCACATCTCGCAAATTCCCCAGAGCCGACTGCGAGCCCCACACAAGATGCTCTCTGTCGGCGAGGTGGTCAAAGTCTACGTGCTGAAGGTAGAGCCAGAAGGCAAGCGCATCAGCCTCTCCATGCACAAGCCCCGACACATGGCCGAAGGGCGTCAGCCCACTTTGGGTGAGCGCATGCAGCCTGGTCGCGGCCGCCGCCGACCGCAAGACCGGCAGGAACAGCCGCAGAGCCGCGCTGCTCGCGCACCAGAAGGCCGCCGCGGTAATACCCGCCAGGGACGGCGCCCCCCCACTGCCGCCGGTGCTGGCGGGCAGGAGCAGCATGGCTTTTCCCGGGGCCGGGGCGGCTCCCGCCATGATGGCGACATGGGCCGCCGGGGTCGGGAACCACGTGTCATCACTGTGGAATCCGGCAAGCCGGTGGAAGAGAGCCTGGGCCACAAGGGTGAGTTCCGCTCCCTCTCCGCCTTGGGATCCCTATTGGGCAAGGCTGAGTCGGGCAAGACTCAGACCCCTGCTGAGATCCCAGCCCCAGCAACGCCCCCCACCGCAGCTCCACAGTCCGCTCCACAGCCCGAGGCTCCACAGCCCGAAGCCATGCAAGAGGCGCCGGAAAACAAGCAGAGCAAAGAGCAAAACGAAGTCTAAATAGCCTGGGAGGGCAGGATGGCATCAGCGGAAAAGGTATGGGTCCTGCGACGCAGTGACTTGTTTGCCGGTCAATGGCCACAGGGCTTCATGCCCCTGGCCGCAGCCGAGAGTGAAGCCCTGCTAGGGAAGATCAGCGAACTGGGCTTCCTGGCGGACCGAGCCCAGGCAGAGGCAGAACCAGCCTGGAAACAGCCCATTCCCTACTGCCTGGTTCGCCAGGGCTCGGAGTGGCTCTGCGTCCAGCGACGTAAACAGGGCACAGAAGGCAGGTTACACAACCTGTATTCGGTCGGCCTGGGCGGTCACATCGGCCCGGAGGACCAGCCCCTGGAAAGCCCGGACCTGTGCGGCCAGGCCTTGATGCGGGAATTGGCCGAGGAACTGGTCCTGCCGGACTTCGCCCCAGCCAATCTACAGTTCCGGGGCATCCTCAATGACGACTCCAATGCGGTGGGCCAGGTCCACCTGGGCCTGGTCTATGAGCTGTCTCTAAACCCCGCCCAGGCAAAAATTGTCAAGATTCGTGAAATCTCCAAGCTCCTGGGGGGCTTTCGGACGCTTGTTGAATTACGGAAACTGTGGCAAGATCCTGGGGCCTTGGAAACCTGGTCAAGGAAAGTGCTGGAAGCATTGGTATTTCCAAAGGCTGTTTCCGGAGATCGGTACCAGGAATCAACCCAAATAGAGCGATGACAGAGAGGAACAGTACGATGGCGGAGAGGAGGACACGTAGACCTAGTCGTGAGAATGTCTATGACCTGCTCATGAACGCAAGGCAGGCCGATTGGGTGGAATTGAGCCTTGAGGATGGGCGCTGCGTAGCCGGCGCCATCATCTTCAATGAGTTCAAGGGCACCGGTCGGTTGATCAACGTGGAGAAGGAGATCAGCTTCGACTTCAACGTGGATCAGGTCACCGACGTCAAAATGTAGGCTGCCTGCTGGGATCCTAAGAGTTGGATCTCCGGGAGAGGGATCTTGGGCAACAGGGTCTTTTAAGGACCTGAATCTTTTGACACCCCCACCAGGCGGAGTTGTGTACACAGCCAGTGGTCCAGCAAGCATGACCGGCTGGGTACAGAACACCGCCGAAGTAAACTTCGGCGGTGGGGAAGCTCCTGGCCAAGCGTAAGTAGTTTGTTGAGGACGACTTATCTTGAATTCCCTGGTTGCACCAGGGATACCGTTGGCAGCAAGAGTTCCACGGGGACCCAGCGTGCCTGCGCTGAGCCCCGCTGGCTTCGGCCCCTCCCATTGTGTGACCGCCCAGCAGGACAACTATATATAGAGGGGTTCGAAGATGAGCAAGGGCTTTTTCTAGCTTATTGGTTGGCAACTGCCCTAGCCAAGGGCAGAAGCAGCTGGAAGGTGGACCCCTCTCCCACCACGCTCTGCACCCGGATCTCCCCACCATGCTCGGAAACGATGCCGTGACTGATGGCCAAACCCAGGCCCGTGCCCTTGTCCACATCCTTGGTGGTGAAGAAGGGGTCAAAGATCTTCGGCAAAGCCTCGGCGGCGATACCTTCGCCCCAGTCCTGAATTTCTAGACTGGCCTGCCCCCCTGCACTGGCCAGGGACACCCGCACCTTGCCTCCTACAGCGGAGGCGTCCTTGGCATTCAACAGCAGGTTGACCAGCACTTGCAGCAGGTGGTTTGCCGAACCCGAGACCATGAGCGGCCTGGGCGAATGCAACAACTCCAGCTCGACCTCAGCACCCTTGTATGGCACCCGAACCAGCGTCTTCCCCTCCTCAGCCAATTGATTCAAATCCAAAGGCCGCAAGACAAAGGGCGTCACCTTGGAGAAGGTGAGCAAGCCTGAGGTAATGGAACCAATGCGTTGGGTGTGCTTTTCAATGGTATCCAGCTCGGTGAGCAAAGCCGGGGCAGCGTCCCCATCATTGATGCGATGGCGCAGAATCTGCGCCTTGTTGCGGATGACGCCAACCGGGTTGTTGATTTCATGCGCCACACCCGCTGCCAAGGTGCCGATGGATGCCAATTTTTCACTTTGCCCCAGTCGTTCACTCAATCGTCGCAACTCCTCATCTCTGCTGCGGACTTGCGCCAGGATGGTGGCGACGAAGTAGACCGAGGTGCCAAGGGTCAGTCCAAAGGCCAGCAACCAGGAGGCCAGGCCAAGGGCACCAACCTGTTGCAGATCGATCAACCGCAGACCACCACTCCGGGGAGAGAACAGACCTTGCAACTCCAGGACCCCCAGGCTGGCAACCAACAGCCAGGACACCGATGCCACCGTGACACCTGCCCGGGCCGACAACAGCATGGCAGCGATGAAGGTATGAAACAGGTAGAACAGGACAAAGGGGTTGGCGATGCCGCCGCTGAAATGCACCAAGGCGATGAGAACCAGCAGATCCAAGCCGATCTCCAGATCCACATGACGCCGCACTGCTGCAACGGACAGGCTGGCGAGGCTGCGCATCCTTGCCAGATAGATCAAGTTCAAGGACAGGGTGACGCCCGCCAATAAGTAGAGCGGCAATGGCCCAGGATGCACTCCGAACACGTGGGCAGCCAGGACGGTGAACAGCACCACGCCGACAACGGCACCGAAGCGAAGGCGATGAAACCAGTTGAGCTGCACCAGCAGGTGACGGACTTCGGTGGCGGGATGGCTAGACATGTGGACGGATCTGCACCAAGCGAATGGTAAAGCTCTTCCCCTGAAAAGAAGTCTCTTGCGCAATCGTCTCCAGCTGAAAACCTGTAAGACCTTGCAGGAAGGCATCGGTGGCAGCACGGTAGGGATCCGCCAGGATGGCCATTCCTTGCGGAGCCAGACAGCACTCCAAGTGACGCTGCAAGGGCACGAAATTGCGCTCTTCATAGGCAACATCTGCCAGCAGCAGTCGGTCAAACTGGCCTGGCAAGACACCGTGATCCCAATTCAATTGCACAGTCTCCAGGTCCTGCACAGCATTCTTCAAGGCATTGAAACGAGCAAATCGCAGGGCATCTTCCGCCTGATCCTGGAACACCACCTGCGCACCACGGACGCCGGCAGCCAGCCCAGCCAGACCAATGCCGCAACCCAGATCGGCCACCCGCAATCCTGTCAGCTCCGGCCCGCGCATCAAGTAGCGAGCCAGACCCAGAGATGCCGGCCAGATATCAGCCCAATAGGGCAATAGGCCGCTGCGCAGGTAGGCCTGCGCACCACCATTCTGCAATAGATCATCACCGTTGGCTGGGGCCACCACCGATAGTTGCCCGCCCGCCACCGACAAACGATGCCGCCGCAACCGGTAGCGTCGCAGGTGAGGATCTTGCAACGCCTCTGGAACTGTCATGCCACCATTGCACCCAGGGTCTCGGCAGAATGCAATGGCGGGCATTTGCAAGCCGGAGATACCGTTACCTGGAAGCGACAGCTCGGCCCTTGGGTCATACCGGCAATGCGCTATCCTGCAGGCACCGTTGCGCTCCTTTACCAAATATCTTCCGGCCTTCCTGACCCTGTGCCTGCCACTGCTGCTGCTGGCCTGGCTGGGCAGCCGTGAATTCAACCGACTGGAAGATCGGGCCCGTGGCATTGCCTACAAGACCTTGGGCGATGTACACCGCACCGTCAGCCAAAAGCTGCAGGATCTGACCACCCTGCATCTGGTGGACACCTTTCCTGACCTGGCCAGCGGCGACCTCATGGGTGCATGCCGGGAGGTTGAACAGGACCCTCTGGTACTGGAGCTGTTTTTACTCGGCCAGAAAGGCGAACTGCTCTTCCCACGCCTGCCGGCCTATTCGCAAGAGCAGATCCCCTTGGTCAACCCACCCGGCCTGGCAGATTCACAGGACCAAAGCCTACTGACCGCAGAGGTCCTGGAATCCCTTGGAGATTATGCCGGCGCAGCCAACAAGCTGCAGGATTACGTCAAACGCAACCGCGGCTTCGCCGAGCATCGTCATGGCCTCATGCATGCGCTGTTTGCTCTGGGCGGCTTGCATCTGCGCCTGCAAGATCTGGAGGCGGCAGAGGACAGCTACTTTGAAGCCCTGGTGATGGCGGAAGAAATTGAAATCGACAGCGACAGCAGAGGCCAGACCTTGCGGGATGCCTACACCATCAGCCTACTCAGCAAGGTCGGTCGAGCGGAGCTAAGCGATGATCCCGCACTCATCCTGGATGTCATCCGCGATATCAGCAATGGTTTACACGATGGTAATCCGGAAGAGATCATCACCGCAGCAAACAACCGCCTGCAGCTGCGCATTGGGCCTAATACTCCTGAATACCAGGCCCTGGCTGGGACCCAAGCAGACAACCAAACCCGTTTGGCAGGCCGGCGTTTCGCCCGTGAATATCAGCACTATGCCCTAGATGAGTTTGAGCGGCAGATCGCCACTGGCAAACAAGACACGCGACTCTACCAGTGCATTACCAGCGAATTGGGTTCATCACTTCTGGTGGCTCGACTAGCCACTGATAGCGAAGCACAGGCACATGACTGTGTTTGGGTTGGTTTGCAGTTCGACGTTGCAGCCATGTTGAGCAGCTTCATGGATCCCTTCTTTGCCAAGCGGGACGACATCTTCTCGCTATATATCCTGGACCCCTTCGGCTTCCCCATTCTGCCTGCAGAGCTGCCAAAAGACGTCATCGACCAAGACCCCATTGAGCGGATCTCCCTGGCAAACTTGCAACTGCAACTTCTCCCATCAGGAAATTCCGAACAAAACCTGGAGGCCGCCCAGCGCAATCGCCTGCTCCTTACCCTGGCACTCATCCTGCTTGCTGCCGGCGGCGCGACCTTCCTGCTCCGAGCCGTACGAAGGGAATCTGAGTTGGCGGCCATGAAACTGGACCTGGTGTCCCGCGTTTCCCATGAGTTCAAGACTCCCCTATCGGTGATCAAGATGTACGGCGAAACCCTTGGCATGGGGCGTGCGAAGGACCAGGCACAGGTGAACAAGTTCGCCGGCATCATCTCCAAGGAGGCGGACAGCCTCACCAGGATGATCCAGCGCATCCTGGACTTCAGCCAGCAAGAGGCCGGCAGCTTTACCTACCATAAGAGGGGCGCCAACCTGAGCGAGATCCTGGCATCCGTAACAGATGAGTATCTCCCACTGATTGAGTCCCGCGGAGCGAATCTGGAGGCTAGATTGGAGCCAGACCTACGGGCTCATATCGACCCACTGGCATTCACCGGCTGCGTCGTCAACCTGTTGGAAAACGCCCTCAAGTACAGCGCCGCCAATACCCAAGACCGCATGATCCAGTTACACCTCTATCGAAAAGACAACATGGCAGTACTGGAAGTCATGGATCGCGGCATCGGCATCCCCGCCGCCGAGCGGAAGACCATCTTTCAGCACTTCTATCGAGCATCCACCGCCGGTGAAGTTCGCGGCGCCGGCCTGGGATTGAGCCTTGTTGCCCACTTCGTCCAAGCTCACGACGGCAGTGTCCGTTGCCTGGGCCGCCCCCATGGCGGCACCATCATACAAGTCAAACTGCCTTTGCTTGCTTCCACTCCAAACCCTTAAAAAGTCATGACTCAAAGCAGCGATAACATTCTTGTCATCGAAGATGAACCCAGCCTGCGGGATGGACTCAAGCACAACCTGGAATTGGATGGCTACAATGTAGACACCGCCGCCACCGGCACAGAAGGCCTGCGCAAAGCCACTGCACCAGGCCATTCGCTGATCCTGTTGGACCTGATGCTGCCAGAAGTGAGCGGACTGGACATCCTTCGCAAACTCCGAGAAGACGGCCACGGCACCCCAGTCATCATCATCTCTGCCAAAGGCCAGGACCATGAGAAGGTGACTGGTCTCGAGCTTGGTGCCGATGACTACGTCACCAAACCCTTCGGGCTTGCTGAACTGGCGGCCAGAATTCGCGCTGTGCTCCGGCGGATGCAGACACCTGACTCGGCAGCCGGCAAGGATATTTATCACTTCCCCAATCTGACTGTGGACTTCAAACGCTTTTTCGCTGAACGAGACAACAAAAGTCATCCACTCTCCCGCTACGAAGCTGACATCCTCCACACCCTGATTCAGCGACGCGGTGAAGTGGTCACCCGCGGCGACTTGTTGAGTCAGGTTTGGGGCTATGTGCATCTCCCCACCACTAGAACAGTGGACAACCACATTGCCCGCCTGCGCAAGAAAGTCGAAGTGTCCGCTGACCACCCCATCCACATTGTCACCGTGCACGGCATCGGCTATCGCTTCGAATCCGAGGAAATCAGCCAATGACCTGCAGCTGGATGCTCCCTTGGCTGACAACACTTCTTGTCACTGTCACTCATGCGCAAGAGCCAAAGCAGCACCCCGGCACGTTTGCAGACGGCTGGTTACTGGAACTTCTGGACCGCAACCAGGCTGGGGCCAGCAAACTCTATCGGCAGATTGCCGATGACCAGGAATCACCCCTGCGTGACCGCGCCCTGGCGCTTGCCCGACTGTGGGAACAACATCGACTTCTTGGCGAAGGCCAGGAGCTGCGCAAGGTCTCGCAAGAGCTGGCAGACATGCAATTGGGAACATCCCCCATGGAACGCAGCCCTCTAGCTTCCAGCCTGACCAATTCCTTTCGCAGCATTCTGGCCAGCCCGCCGAGCCGCCAACAGCAAGCAGCACTGCAACAAGTCCGACGGCAGCTGGATCAACAACTGCAACAACGCCACCGCGGCTACCGCAACTTCCGCCCTATGCTGGGCGAAATTTCCCGCCAACTCACCTGGGACCATCCAGGCGAAGAAAACCAGGCCCTGCTAGAGCTATGGCAACTGTACCTGCAGGCACAGCGCGATGGCGACCGCGAAAGGGCCATGCAGCTGATCAAACAGATGCAGTTGCAACAAACCAGCCGCAGCAGCGCTCAGCGCCTACAAGCTCGGCGGCGAGTGGAACTCACGCGGCTGCATCTAGATGGCCAACGGGACCGCGCCTTGCGGCAAGAGGAATTGCTGCATCCGGGCTCTCCACTCAGGCGGCTCAGCTTTCTCCGCCAGCACGTACAAAACGAGCTGCGTCAGGTGCCCAAAGACAAGTATCACATCTTGCTGGAGCAGCTGGTGCTGAAGAACCTGGACCAGTTCGTCAGTCGCCCAAGCACCAGTGCTGCGGAGCGCGAAATCCTGGCACAGGTGCGGGAGCGCTTGCTGCACCACGCCGGCCAAGGTCAGTACCTGGAGGCTCTCACCTTGGCGGCAGACCTGCCCTATCGCTCATACTTGATCCCGGCCAACCGAAAGTCCAGGGGGCAGCGTTCCAGGGGAAAGGGACGTTAGCACTCTAGGCTAGCGATCTAGACTAGCGATCTAGGCTGTCGCCACTTTCCGCATCCAAACCACTGGCTTCGCCTTCCTCTCCATCCAGCCAAGTGCCGGTGTAGTAATCCAATGGCTCAATCTCGGGACCGTAGGGATGCAGATCAGCTGGGCCGTAGACCAGGAACAGCGGCACATCCAAGGCATGCACACCCACCCAGCAGAGATGCTTCAATCCGTGCCACAAACCGAGGAAGGGCATGGAGATAACTTCCACAGCGGCGTTGGCCTGGTAACCCTCACGCACTTCCTTGGCAGAAGTGTAAGCATCAGTACTGGCACCGTAGAGGATGACCGCTGGCGAGGTCAGCACTACCGTCAGGTCCTTACCGACCCGGCGAAAGGCGCCACAACTGGCCAAAGAGAGGAGCAAGATGGAAACGAATCCGGTGATTGCGGCTTTGCGAAGAGTCAAGATTCTTCCTCGATGGGACTAGGAGGGGCTGTCAGAAGGCCGATCGAAGCGCCTTGGCTAGGGGAACACAAGTCGCCAAGCCAAAAAACCCCGACACTGATCACACTGGATCTGGCGGCGAGAGGGTATTAGCGTGGCCCCCATGATCAGCAATTTCGGTTCCGACATCTTCGACGACGGCTCGGGCAAGCAAGGCGACAGGCCTGAGCCCGTAGCCCCAGAAATCAGCCCAAGCCCAACAGAGGCCAGCCAGGAGCCCCTGGGCGCGGAAGCTGAGGCGGGCAAGAAGAAGACCCGTCGGCGGCGGACCACGAAAAAAGTCAGCCCGGACAGCGAAGAAACCAGCCCCAGCAGTGCCAGCCCCGAAGATTCCCCGCCCAAAACCAGGGGCCGGCGCCGCAGCAAGCCAAAAAGTCAGGAGGAGGAGCAAGGCCAGGCAAGCGAAACTGAAGCCAGCCCCCAGGCTGAACCCAGTCCTGAGGCGGCCAGCTCTGAGCCCGCCAGCTCTGAGCCTGAGGCCACAGAACGCTCCTCGGACCGGGAGCAGGGCAGAGACCAAGGACGCAGTCGTGGTGGACGCAATCGCGGCGGGCGTGACCGGGAGCGGAGCAGGGACCGGGACCAGGACCGCGGCCGGGGTCGGGATCGAGATCGAGATCGGGGTCGCGACCGGGATCGGGGACGTGACCGGGATCGGGATCGGGATCGGGGACGTGACCGGCAAACTGTCCAGGTCAGCGACAGAAGCAGCTCGCGCAAGACCGCCGGCACGACCCAGCGGGTGGCAGTGTTGGTGGACATCGACGAGCTCTTGGCCCAGGGCCAGGCCCACAGCAGTGAAATCTCTTATGGCCACCTGCTCCGTCTGGTCAGTGCCGGTCGCCACACCATCCGTGCCGTGGCCTACACCCGGCAGGCAGATCCCAGCAAGATCCTTGGCCTGCAGGACAGTGGCTTGGAAATCGTCACCGTCCCAGAGCCAGATAGCTTGGAGGTAACCATAGCCGTGGATGCCATGAGTCTGGCGGCCCGGGTGGACTGCGTCATTCTGGCACCTGGCAAGAACCCCCTCGCCCCCCTGGCCAGAGCGCTGCGGGGACAAGGCCTGCGGGTCGAATCCGTAGGCTTGGCCGAACATGGCGATCAGGACATGCCCAGTCAGCAACACCACAGCCTGGAAAACCTGGGCACTTTTGTGCCTTAGCAAGTCAAAGCGCCATGGGATGTCACCGCCTTCTGCTCATCGCCTGCACCCTCGGGTTTGGCTCCCTGCACTTGCCAGCCCAAGCAGGCAATGAACCAACCTGGCAATCCCTCAACAAGTACAGCGAGGCCATCAGCCGCCAGGCATTTACCGCCTGCGACCGCAAGGCCGATGACCGATTGGACCTGCTGGAAGCACTCAAGAGTCTTTCTGACATGGGCAGCCTGCGGGAACCCAAAGACTTCCGGAAGCTGGACATCAATCGGGACGGCCATTTGGATTGGTCCGAATTCGATCAGCATTTTCGCCAGACGATCAAGGCGGGACAAAGCCTGAAGATCCGCTCCAGCATTGCCATTGCCGGCGCAGCAACTCAGGCCAAACCCAAGACAAGTCCAGCCCAACGAGCAGGGGCGCGAGTCATTGAGATGGGCGACTTCAATCTCGACGGCCAACTGGACGGCAATGAGTTCTCGGCACTGATGAAGAAATTCAATCAGCCCCCACAACGAAAACGCGCCTTTCCAGCCCTGGACAAAGATGGCTCCGGCACTCTGAGTGGAAGCGAACTCGTCCCCATGTTGAACCAGGTGCCAGGGCTGATTGCCATGCTGGCGGGGCCAGCTCCGAAAGCAGCGCCCATGGTTGCCCCAACCAGCAAGTTGATGAAGAAGGCCGATCAGAATGCAGACCAGAAGATCAACGAGCCGGAGTTGGTGCAGGTGCTGCGCAGCCTGCACCCGCGCCTTGGACGCTGGAGCTCACAGATCCTCAGGGCAGCCGACCGCAACGGCAACGCCTCTCTTGAGCAAGGCGAACTGGAGGCTGCCGGTCACTGAGTGACCTGGTCCCCATGCTGTGCCTGGCGCCAGCGTTGTTCGCCAGTGGGCAAAGGTGGCAGGCGCCCGCCCATGGCCTTGAAGTACGGGGCGATGCAAGCTGGTGGGTTGTTCCGCCGGCAACGACGAAAATCAGCAGCCATGGCCTGGCCGACTTCATCCTGGGGCAGTGCCAGCGGGCCAGTCAGGTAAGCAAACACCGCCGCCGCCAGATTGGCCATGGAGATGCTGTGGGCCCGACCAAACTCCGCGTACAAGAATGCACAGCAATGGCTGAAACTGGTAAAGGCTGAAGGCTCCACCAACAACATGGGCAGCACATTCTGATAATTGCCGCTATTCACCAGCAGATCAAAGTAGCGGGAGAAACGGCGCAAGGCCTGTACCTGGGCAAAATCAAGAGTGGAGTTGGCGAGAATTTCATACGGAGCGGTCTCCGAGTAGAGCATGCCAAACTCCTGATCATGCTGGCTGATGGGTGCGCCGCGCAGGCGTTTCAGGATGCCTACCTGAATCTCTTGTGGCCGCAAGCGCCAAAGCCGATCGAAGCCAGCAGCAAAGCTGTGCAAAGTTTCTCCGGGCAGCCCAACAATGAGATCGGCATGTACGTGCACACCGGTTTTGCTGCGGAGAAACGCAAGGTTGTCACTCAACTTCTGTAGATCCTGCCGGCGCTGGATGCGTTCCCCAACCTGGGGGTTGAAGGTCTGGATGCCAACTTCGAACTGCAGGACGCCGGCGGGAAAGCGCTGCAGAATGTCATGCAAGGCGCTTGGCAAGCGATCAGGAATCATTTCGAAATGCACCAGCATGCCCGGCTCATAGCGGTCCAGGAAGAACTGCAAGATGGTTAGGCAGCTATCAATGTTCAGATTGAAGGTGCGATCCACAAACTTGAAGTGCCGAACTCCCCGATCAAACAATTTAGCCAAGGCCTGGAGCAAATCATCCAGATCAAAGGAGCGCACCGACTTGTCCAATGCCGACAGACAGAACTGGCACTTGAATGGACAGCCCCTGGAGGCCTCAACATAAACCACCCGGTGCTGCACATCCTCAGCCGTGTATAACTCGTATGGGAGTTGCAGTTGACCCAGATCAGGCAACGGAGCGGCAATAATTTTTTGCGCTGCCTCCTGACCAGACAACAAGCATTGGCAAAGGTCGCCAAAGGCCAGATCAGCCTCACCCTGGATGACGTAGTCAGCCAAGGTCACGATTTCCTGCGCCTCAGTCTCGTGACTGACTTCCGGCCCACCCAGGACCACCTGCAGCTGCGGACAAACCTTCTTCAACATTGCCACCACAAGCTGGCTTTGCATGGCGTTCCAGATGTAGACGCCCAAGCCCAGAATCTTCGGGCGCTCCTCTAACAGGGCCTCGACGATTTCCAGCGGACTGCGGCTGGCTTCAAATTCGAGGATGCGGGATCGGGACTGCAGTTCGCCCAGGTTGGCTTGCAGATAACGCAGACCAAAGGATGAATGGATGTAGCGAGCGTTGAGGGTAGCAAGAACGATGTCAGCCAAGATACTTGCCAATCAGCAGGTCCAAGCGTCGACGCGCGTCAGTGGAGATCGCCTCTGGAGCAGTGATGATGGCGTGCTGCATGACGCCCTCACAGTGAATGGCTTGTTGCTGCGACAACATCTCCGCCGCCAGGGCAACGACCTTCTTGGACCTTTCCACGTTGGCCCGCAAAACCGCGAGCACATCAGTCACACTCACATCGTCTTCGCTCTCATGCCAGCAGTCGTAGTCGGTGGCCAGCGCCACGGTGGCATAGGCAATCTCCGCTTCCCGGGCGAGCTTGGCCTCCTGCAGGTTGGTCATGCCAATCACATCCACATTCATGCTGCGATAGGCCAAGGACTCTGCTCGAGTAGAGAAGGCGGGCCCTTCCATACAGACGTAGGTGCCACCATCATGCACTGTGGCCCCACTCTCCTTGGCTGCGGCCAAGGCCAGCTTGCGCAAGGGCTCCCAAATGGGATCAGCAAAATGCATATGCGCCACGCAACCCCTGCCAAAGAAGGTGGACTCCTCAGTGCGGCTGCGAGTGCGATCAATGAACTGGTCCACCAGCACCAAATCTCCAGGCCGGATCTCCTCTTTCATGCTGCCCACAGCAGAGATGCCCAGCACAGCCTGCATGCCCAACTGCTTCATCGCATGAATGTTGGCACGGAAAGGCAATTCGTGCGGCGCCAGGCGGTGGCCGCGACCATGCCTGGGCAAGAAAGCCATGCGCACACCATGCAGGCAACCGGTGATCAGGGCATCGGAAGGATCGCCGAAGGGAGTCGACAACCGCTGCTCTTGCCGATCTTCCAATCCCTCCAAGTCATAGAGACCCGAGCCCCCGATAATTCCCAAGGTACGTTCGCTCATGAATGATCCTTCTTATACCGCTCGCCAGTAGAGCCCCGCGCCTGGTCATCTCGCCGGATACCGGCCTGAGCAAACAGTTGCTTGATAAGCATGGTTGCATAGGCACCCCGCGGCAGCGCAAAGGTCAAAGTCAGCTTGGCAAATCGTCGGTCCTCTTCATCCTCATCAGGCTGACTGATGCGCATATTCTCTGGCACCACCAGGATGGGACGTGATTCCTGCCGCCAGTACATACCGGGAACTTGATTCTCCCGCATCTCCTTGGGCTTCAATTCCTCATGGTGCAAGAGGTCCAGCATGATGGTGTGGAATTCCGGTGAACCGCCTTCACCATCCGGCGCATACAGCGGCGAGTCCAGCTTTTGCAAGATCTCCCGCGGCTCATCGTCCAGCTTGTTGAAAGTGCACATGGCGCCGATTTCCGAAGGAATCAACAAGCGGTTGCGCTTACCTAGGCGCTGCCACAGATACTTATGCACTGCCTGATTCCACAGGTAGGACTGATAAGTGAAGGCATGGATCAACTTGTTGCGGCTGGAGACCTTGGCCAAAGCTCCCTTGAAGTCTTCTGGTTGCCTTTGCAAATGTTGGAACACCGGCTGATACAGCGGGCCACGAGCAATGGACAGGCAGGCATCCCAATCCCCCCAATGCTTCTCCAACAACTGCTTCAGCTTCACATCACCGGAGACGGCCCGGGTGGAAGGCCGCGCCAGGATGCGATGCAAGGCGCCTTCGAAATTCCCCACCAAGACCGCATGCATGGGCATGCCTTGGCCATGTCGCAGACTGCCAAAACGCTGATCATCAAAGTAGTTGATGAAGCCATCGCGTTTCATCTGCCTGGTCATCACACTGGCTTTTTCAGCTTCCGGCCAGTCCAGATCCCGCACCACGATCTGAAAGGAATTCCCCGTACTCTGCTTGGAGTTGATGGGAGTTTTGCTGCGCCCCTTGAAAGACACCTGCACTCCAGCACCCCGGTAATCCACGCGACGACCACGGATGCTGATCCATTGCTCGGTTTCACCCTGGCGATCCTTCAAGCCGGCAAAGGCAATATCGTTGCGGGTGACCCGCGCCAACTTGGCCACCACCCCTAGCGCCTCCATGGTGTCCATCTTGGTCTTGCTCAGCAGATGCACATAGTGCTGCCCCGCAGGATCATTTTCGAAAGTAAGCAACTCGCGCACACGGAAGTCGCGCGGGGTAACCTTGAGACGCATCTACGAATCCTCTTGCCACAGCGCAAAGCTGCGCAGCTTTTTCAATACCAGGGAAAGGCCAGGGGCCAGGGGGGAAATCACCCGCAACCGCTCGGCGGCTGCGAATTGGGGCAGATCCAACACCTCTGCATGCAGGAACATCCTGTCCAGCAGAGGCTTCTCCTCAACCCCAGGACGAATCTTGAAGTTGCGTTTGAACTCGGAGAGGAACAGGGATCGCCCGGTACCATACTCTGGGTCCCCCACAATGGGATGGCCTAGATGCCGAAGGTGCACACGAATCTGGTGGCTGCGCCCGGTCAGTGGCCGCACCCGAACCAAGCAGTGCTTGCGGTATCGCTCCTCAACGCTGACCAGGCTCTGCGCCGCCCGGGCACCCTTGCTGCCTTGGGACACCGTCTTCATCCGCCCGGGACGGCGCGGATCAGGGCCCAGATGGGCCCGCACCTCCTGCTCTGACCAGGCCGGGCGGCCCTGCACCAGAGCCAGATATTCCTTGTGCACCTCACCCTGGGCAAAGGCCTCGCTGAGCTGCCTGGCCACCTGCAGGCCCTTGGCCAGCACCATGCATCCAGAAGTCCCCAGATCCAGGCGATGCACGATCCGCAGGTCATCCTCCGGCCGGAGCTGCTGCATGAGGCCATGCACCCCGGCATACTTGCCAGCGCGATCCGGCACCGAATGCAGGCCCGCCGGCTTGTCGATGACCAGAACCTGGGAGTCCTCGTGCAGGATGGGTAGATCAGTCGCCTCCTCATTCCCCCGCTCCTCTGCTCTTGTCGCCCCGCGCCCTTCTTCCCAGACCATGTGCACCGCATCACCGCTGGCCAGGCGGCGCTGTACCTTACTGGCCTCACCATTGACGGTGATCTGCCCCTCCTGCACCAGACGCCGCAGCTGCACCCGGTCTCGCCTGGGCCAGCAGCGCTGCAAGAAGTCAATGAGGCAGATCCCGCGCAATTCGGGTTCCACGTTTCGCCATTCTGCCTCTGCACTGCTCACCGCAGGAGGATAGTCCCGTCGGGCCAAAGCACCAGAAGCCAACGGGGCAGAAGTCGGGGGAATCCCGGCCTGAATCCCGATCTGAACCCGGATCATGGTCAGCCATGGGCCCCATGCTGCCGATGAATAGGGCAACCATGCGGATTTCAGTGGTCATCCCCTGCCACAACGGCATTGCCGACACCCGTGCCTGCTTGCAGTCCCTGCAATGCCAGGTTGGCGCCCCGGAACTGGAGATCCTGCTGGTGGACAATGCCAGCCAGGACGGCACCTCATCCTTGCCAGAGGAATTCCCCGGGCTTTGCCTGCGGGTGCTGCGGCAGGAACAGAACCTGGGCTTTGCCGGCGGCGTCAACCAAGGCCTGGCCCAGGCCAGCGGGAATTTCATCCTGATCCTGAACAATGACACCCTAGCCGCCCCCCACCTTATCGCCCGCTTGCTGGCACCCCTGCTCCATGACCAGAGCATTGCCCTCACCGCTCCAGTGAGCAACCACGTGAAGGGACCGGCTCATCTGGCGGTGGGAGATCTTGGCAGCACGGCTGGCGGCCGGCAAGAATTGGAACAGGCTCTCAGCGAGAGCAACAGCACCTTGCTGCAAGACGTGAGCACCCTGGCGGGACTCTGCCTGATGCTACGACGAGAGCTGCTGGCAACGGTGGGTAAGTTCGACATCCGCTTTGGCCTGGGCAATTACGAAGATGATGACTTTTGCCTACGCACACGCCTGCTGGGACACCGGCTGGTGATCGTGCGAGATGCCTTCCTGCACCACCATGGCCATCGCACCTTCAAGAAGTTGGGCTTGGATTATCGACAGTCCGTAATCCGCGGCGAAGGCCTGTTCCGCGAGAAGTGGAAAGACGATGCTGCCGGCAAGGTGATGCTAGCTTTGTTGGACGAAGATCTGCAGGCTGCCGCACAGTTGTGCCCACAGGCAATTGCCAATTATCCAGCATGGCCTGATGCAATGCACATCCAGGCCCGGGGCTTGGCTGGCACGAGTGAAACCACCCAGGCAATTAGCTTGCTAGAGGCATACCTGCAAGTTTGCCCCCAAGACAGCCAAGCTTGGACTGCCCTGGTCCATCAAGTCATGCTAAATCAAGGCGAAGAGGCTGGCCTGGAGACACTGGCCAAATCCATGGCTCAGTGCTTCTTCGACCCGGCCAACACAGCGGAGATCCTGAGCAACCACGGTCTCTGGCTATTGCACAATCAACAATGTGAAAAGGCCGCGCTGCAATTGCTGGCAGCACTGGAGGTGCAACCGGAGAGTCTGGACTTGCAAAACTTGCTGGGGAGCTGCTACCTGCAGATGGGCAACCTGGACCAGGCGGAAAGCCATTTGCACAAAGCGGTGGAAGGCGGTCATAACCAGGCATGGATCAACCTGGGGGCATGCCAATGGCGGCGAGGTCTTACGGCTCAGGCTTTGCAGAGCATGACCCGAGGAATGATAGAAAACCCCGGTGACACCACCGCCAAAGCCAACCTGGACAAGGCATTGGCCAGCATGGAGGCTGCGGGTGTTGCCATGGGAGATCTGCGCAGCAAGCTGAGTGTGGTGGGACAGGCAGATTAGGGCGCTGCTGAATGTGGGAACCCTATCCAGAGACCCGCACACCACCAGCCAGGGACGACTCGCGGGCAGCTTGCAGCACTCTCACATTGGCCAAGCCATCAGCAAATGTCGCTGCACCTGGTAGTTGAGAATCACCACGTGCAACCGCTGCCACCAGGGCGCTCAGAAATGGACCATTCATTGCAGCAAAGGGACCACGGCCTTTGATGCCAAAGTGTTCCGGCTCCAGCCATTCTTCTTCGATGGGAATTGGCAGCATCGCTTCCCCATGCCGACAGCCTGACAACTGTCGCTCTCGCTCGAGTCGGAGCGTACCTTTGCTGCCCGAGACCTCAACCAACCATCGTGACACACCACGCAAGGCAAGGCTGACTTTTACCGTCGCCAGCACGCCACTTTCAAGTTCCAACCAAACTTCGGCAAAATCATCAGATGTCACATCTTGCTCATTCCCCGCATGATCTTGCCGGCGCTTGACGAAGGTCTCCAGGCGAGCGCGAACCACAGCAACGGGGCCGAACATCCATTGGATCCCATCAATCATGTGCGAACCCGTGGCGCCGAGCACTCCGCCGCCACGTTCAGCCTGCGACCACCATGAATAAGGCCGCTCAGCAAAGTCCGGCGTCTCCAACAATAGATCGGCGCGAACGTGTCGCACATCGCCAACGAATCCGGAAGAACACAAGTCACGCATCTTGCGACGGCAGGGGTTGAAGCGAAGCTGGAAATCTACCAACGCCAGTCGACCAGCCGCTAGCTTGGTAAGCTCCAGCGCGTCAGCCACCGTATGGGTGAATGGTTTTTCGCAGAGAACAGCAGCACCAGCTTCCAACGCACCTCGCACCATTTCCGCATGCAGATCGATGGGCGTGGTCACCATTACCAGATCGGGCTCGAGATCCAACAATTCACGCCAATCAGAAGTTGAGTACTTAATGCCAAAGCATGCAGCAGTTGCAGCAGCTTTCTCTGCATCCCTGCCAGCAATACCTACAACTTCATTGCCACCAATATGCGCCAGCGCTGGAAGTTGCACCCCCTCCGCATGGGAATTCCCGATGATCGCAATGCGTACCGAATCAGCCATGCCCAATCATTCTTTTATCTTACAGGTGAAACGCAACACACTTCCCTTGCCTAGCACTGCCTCAAGCGGCGTGGCAAGAGCAGCAAAGGGAAAGATCAGCGCGCCGAAGACAACTGAACCCAACTTGGGGAAGAAGCCGCCCGGACAACGGTTGCGACTGCAGAGCATGTCGTAGAACAAATCGCGAGGCCGCAGCAAGGCATTCAGGGCACTCTGTAAAAAGCCAATCCCACCCATTTGCCAGGACAGTGTGCCCTTGTCCACAACCGTAAAACCCTCGGCTTCCAGCATCTGGGTCAGGGATTTGTCGGTGAACTGGTAGATGTGCCGGGGGGGATCCAGATGAAACCAATGCTTGCCAAACATCCTTGCCTGCAAGCTATCCAGGTTTGGCACCTCAATGAAAAGAAGCCCCTCTGGATGCATCAACTCCCTCACTGTACTGATAGTCGACCGAGGATCCTCAATATGTTCGAGCACATGCCAGATGGTCACAGCATCAAAGCGCGCATCACCGAACATTTCATGGCTCAGGTTTCCCTGTTGCAGGTGGATTCTGGATACCTGCGACGCACGCTGGTATGCGACACCGTCCAATTCGGTGCCGTAGATCTCATAGCCAGACTTTCGCATGCTCTCCAGGAAGGCTCCCGAGCCACAGCCGATATCCAGCACCTTGCCCGAAGCGCTCTTCAACCGGCGCCGGACGAGGCTTGATCGAAACTGCACACTGAAATTGATCAGGGAGTTCAGCACCGAGCTGAACTTGGTCACGCCCCGGCCATAGTAGTCTTGCGGATAGAAATCCTCTAATGGCTTGTCGTCGGGAAGCTTCACCAAGGATGCCATCTCACACTCAGGGCATGTGCGATAGCGAAACTCCTGGCCCAAGGCATTCAGGCAAGAAAAGACCGAAGCTGGTGTTCCGGAAGATTCCCCGCAGCTGGGACAGCCGTAACCGGATTGCTCACTCAGATTCATTGGACATATTCAGCTTCTTGCCTGCGGAACTAAACATGGGGTTGGTTCGCAGACCCAACTTGTGCAACCGCAGCTTCACACTCATGGCCATGCAACCCAGACCATAGATAGCAGAGCGCCGCATATTGATTGAGGAGGCATCAGTGAAGTACTTGGTCGGGCAGGAAATCTCGCCAATGCTGAAATCAAATGCCAGACACTGGCAAAGAAACTGGTTGTCGAAGATGAAGTCGTCGGAATTCTCTTCCAGAGGGAGAGTCTCCAGCACCTTGCGGGAAAAGGCCCGGTAACCAGTGTGGTACTCCGACAGCTTGCCGCCCATGACCAGGTTCTGAAAGGCGGTCAAGAATCGATTGGCGACGTACTTCACTATTGGCATGCCACCGGCCAGAGCAGTGTCACCAAGGATGCGCGAGCCCAGAACAACATCGTAGATTCCCGTCTGCACCATGTAGGCCATGACAGGAGCCAGTTTGGGGTCATACTGATAGTCGGGGTGCACCATGATCACGATGTCTGCCCCTCTCTCCAAAGCAAGTCGGTAACAACTCTTTTGATTGCCGCCGTAGCCACGGTTGTCATCATGCTTGTGCACGAAGAGTCCCAGCCTCTTGGCCAATTCTACAGTGCGATCCCCACTGTTGTCATCCACCAGGATCAGATCGTCCACCACGTCCCTGTCGATCTCCTTGACCGTCTTCTCCAGGGTCTTCTCCGCATTGTAGGCCGGCATGACCACTGCGACTTTTGCATCACGAATCATACTGTCGCTCCATTTTTATCCCTGGAATCCATCATGAGTCCAACGCAAAGACTTCTAGGAAATTGTCAATATGCACACGCTTGAAGTTGCTGCGATAGCGCCTGAGCACCCTAAGCGCCGCAGGCGGCAACACCCTAGTCCCCCCTTCTTTGGTAAAGTTAGTGACATTGGATAGTTGAACTTCAAACCGCTTATGAAAAATTACGAACTCAACGTTTCTTTTCCGCATCCGAGGAAAGTCTTCCATGTCCACAATATTGGCGTAACGAACACTTTCCTGATCCGCAGTTAGGTTCACGGGTTCATCGATCAGGGTAGTGCCAAAAATGCCATCCTGCCTCAGCTTTTTCCGCACTTGCAACTCTTTGCAATAACCAACCAGCAAAGGACGGCGATGCACGTGCTGATAAAAATAAAGTGGACTGTAGTAATCACCAATGCGCATGGGGTACTCAACAATCGGTCGACTTGAATCCATTTTCACCAAGTCCCGATAGAACCCATTTACTTGATCCTGTCGCATCACAGTCTTGCTCTTGTACCTGCGGCGATTCTTGAGAAATTCAGATTCGAAGGAGAGACTCCAATCAACGGGTTCGTAGCCCTGCTGGAACAACCCGTGATTTGTAAAGCTGTTGGGCGAGTAATAAGTCCCAATGAGTGGCCCAGTAAACGCCAGAAGCAGAACAAAACCAGTCGGCAACAGATACTGAGCGTGACTGTTGAACCTACCAACCCTAGGAATTCGGCCAACCAAGGATTGAAGGCCATATGCGGTGAACAACAACACGATGGGCAACAAGGCAATTGAATACCGGGCTATGACGATCCCCACCTGCGAGGAATGGGGCTTCACCAACACCAAGGTTAGTATTTGCATTGGGAAGATGGCAAGCAGGGTCATGCAGAACCAGGCACTGCGCTTGTACAGATCTACCGCCCCAAATATGGCTACCAGCCACAATAGGGTCGCCAGCAAAGGGTTTGCGGTGCCACTGAACAGCGCCCCACATTTAAGGTAACCATCAAAACGAACTGTACCTTTCCCAGCCACTTGCTTGAGGGCTGTATCCCACGAGTGTTCTAAAGCTGGCAACATCAGGACCCCACCAATAATCCCCATGGCCAGTAAGGTGATGACCACCTGCTTGATGCTGGGATAGGCATCCAGCATCGCCAACTTTCTTTTGCCTACAAGAATGCTGTAGGCAAGAACTGACAAACCCAGGACCAGGATGGTTCCCGCAGCGAAGGGGTGGAAGTAGACGGCCATGATCCCACCCAAGGCGAAAAATACCGCATGCTTGGTTCTTCCCGATTTGATCCATTGCGAAAAACAAACCACCGCCAAAAAGGAGAAGAACACCACACAGGAATAGGGCCGGCACAGTCGGGAGTAAAAAATCAGCAGAGGCGAAATGGCAAGCAGTAGAGCCAACAGCAATGCGGACTTGTCACCAATGACCCTTTTGGCCAATAAAGGCCCGACAATCAGCACCAGCAAGCCGGGGACAAGGGACTGCAAACGCAGGAGCCATTCGGACCAACCAATGGTGTTCAGCAAGACCCATTGGTAAAGATTCTGCGGCAGCGAGGTCATGCCGTAGCGAACTGTGAAATTGGTCAGAATTTCTGAAAAGGGTTTGCCCACCACAAAGGCCAGGCTGTGCCACTCATCATCCAGCAGGATCTGGCTGGAGATCTGGTAGAGCCGCAGAAATGCGCCCAGCAAGAAGATGCAACTGAACAACAAGAGAAAGGTCCGCTTCTCTAGTATCTTGGGCGTATCTGGCATGGAAGGGAGAAGGATAGTGGGAGAGAATCAGCAGCGGCGGATTCTATTCACAGCCTTGGCCATGTGTCCACGACTTTGGGGCTCGCCAGCAGGGTCTTGGCAGCCCAAGCTTGGATTCGCTAACCCTTATCAAGGGCCTCCCGCTGCCCTGCAAGCCTTTGTCCATAGCGAATGGCTCCCAAGGCAATCAAGCCAATGGCCACTAGCTGATATCCTGAATAAGCGCTGCCAGCGATCTTTGGCGTGTCGCGGACAAACTCGTGGGCGAAACGAAACAGGCCATAGGCTATCAGGTAAAGGTGGAACAATTGTCCCTGCAGGATAGGAACCTTGCGCAGGGCAAAAAGAACAACCAAGGCAAGAAGGTTGAAGGCAATCTCAGTGGGCACCGATGGCCAGCGGAACACCCCCTCGCTGTCTTGCCAGGCAAACCAATGGCCTGCATCGCATTCCATGCCCTGACAACAGCCATGACTCAGACAACCAAAACGGCCAATGACCAGACTGATGGGTGTCATCAATGCAAAGAAGTCACCAGTCGGTTTACAATAACCAATGAAGTGCTTTGCAATTTCAACACCGGCGTACCCGCCCGCCAACGCTCCAGTGATGCTCTTCCCCGCAGCCAATTGCAACCAGGCATTCTCCTGACCAAACAGCGCCCCTCCTTCCACCAAAAGGAAAGCGATCTTGGCGCCAACATAGGCGCCAGTGATCCCACCCACGAAGACCATGGGCAATTGAGGTTGGTTCTTGTAACGCCGCGCCCAAAGCCAGGCCGAGATGGCGATGGCCAGCAAGCTGAGCCAAAGATATACCGGGCTACCCATGGCGATTATGGTGCAGGGCTACAATCGGAAAAACCCGAGTAGTAGCGACAGAACGAATCCAACTGGCCATCGGGTCGGATCACATGAGTGCAACAGCGATCAATGCGATCTTCATCCCAGCTATGGGCATCCATGAAGGGCTTGATGAACAGGCGGAAGGTGTGACTCTCATCCAGCTCGAATTTCCGCAGCAAATCGCCTAGAGGTTCTGAGTCACAACCACAGTTGGACAGGTCTTCCAATTGATAACGAACCTTGTCCTGCAGGAAGCCTTGCAGCTTCGAGAAATCGATGAACTCGCTGACCGAACGGATTTCATCACCTACTTTCAGCAGGTAACCAATGGTGGCACAGTTTGGGTCGCCACAGGGCAGGGGCGTGAAATCTTCAAAACGCAGCTTACCCGCCGCCTGCTCAACAGCAGCAAGGATGATATCCGCCGTATTCAGGCGCTTGGCTTCCAGGTCGTGGCAGCGCCCACTGCCAAACATGGGCTGAAAGGCTATGCCTCGCACATGGGGAAACTGCAGGCCATAGGCTACGCTGGCCCATACCTCGTCCAGATTTTCCGCGGTCACCGTCATCGCCAGGGTAAGTGGCAGACCAATGTCACCACAACGCCGCACCGCCTGATCTTTCAGCTCCCGCAAATCCGCCCCCCGCAGGGAAAGATGCGCCGCCTCCCCCACCCCATCATATTGCAGGTAGACCTGCATGTGCCCGTAGCGCACTGATTGACCCAACTGCTCAAGGAAGGCTGGGTCTTTGGCAATACGCAGACCATTGGTATTGATCAGCAGGTAGTCAATCTTCGGATTCTCATGCACCCACGCCACCAATTCAAAAAACTCAGGGTGCAGGGTTGGTTCGCCGCCAGAGAGTTGCAGGATTTCGATTGGGCCCTTGCGATCAATCACCCCTTGGATCCGCTCCTGTAGATCTTGCAAGGAACGATACTGCAGGCCTTCGTTCACCCCCACCGGCGACTCCGCAAAGCAGGTAGGACAACTCAGGTTGCAGGAATCCACAATCTCGATCAACGCCAGGCAGGTGGACAAGGACTCAAAAGGATCGCCACAAGAACCCTTGGCATTCTTCCCCAGCGGCGATTCGTTCGCCCCCTGGGGATCACAACTCACACTACAACCGCTGCTCTTGGCACCCTTGGCCAGATGATAGAAACGTGCATCCGAACTGATGCAGGTCTTTTGCTCACCATGCTCTGGGCAAGTACGAAGGATGTAGACCCCTTCACCTTCGCGCACAACATCCGCATCGCAAGCTGTATGACAGACGATGCAGCGGCTGCGAGTGTGCTTCAGCACTAGGCTGGCTTCACCAGGAACGATAACCATGCATCAACAGTAACAGCGCAACAGGCCAAACCAAACCCAACAGACACCACCACATAGGCAATGATCAGGCCTATGTATTTCAACACCCAGATCCACCGCCCTCGCGCAGTCCACTTATCTCCCGATATGGGGGTCAGAAAAGCAGAGATCAAGGCCGCGATGGGCGATCCAATGGCCAGCACAGCCAAACCTCCAATTCCATAGTCTTTTTGACTCAGCGCAGCAGCAGGACCGGACAACACCCCTGGTATGGCGAGAAGAATCAAGATCAACCATGTCTTGTATTCGCTGCCTGATTTGTGAGGAAGTGGAGGCTCTGGCGTTCTCTGACTATCACTCATACTTACGGTGCTGGGGATTGCGGAACAACTTTAGGGGATAAGACCAAGCTGGCACGAGACTATTCACCAACGAAGACCTGATCCCTGTCCGGATCTCCACCGTTGTCTTCGCCATCATCGCCTCGGCTCCAATACAGTTTTTGCCCATTGGCAATGCGGGCTTGCAGCTTGCCACCAAAAGGATCCTCGTAGCTTCCAGACTCCCCCACGAGATCATCCAAGACAAGGTGAAGAAGGCGCAGGTTGGCGATCGCCAGTAACCTGGTACCTTCTTCAGCATCTAGAATCGGCGTACAAAACATGACCCACTTGTTCTCAGACACCGGTTCAAGAATCACCGGGACCTTTTCTATTCTGACTAGAAGGAACTCTTTCCAGGAATTCCCAGGCTCTCGATACAGCTCAGAAAGATCACAGAGAAAATCCACAGCCTCGCAAATGTTGCCCATCTCCCCACCAAAGAGGATGAATCCCTTTGAATCCACATCTCCAGCCCCAGCAACACCCAGCAGCACAGCAGAGGCAAGAACTTGGCGATGGATCGGGCTAAGAGGTCTTTCCAGGCGGTCCAAGCCAAGCCGAATCTGGTTGATAGATTCAGGCGACAGATCATCCAAAATCAGGGCAGGCCGCCCCTCATCTCTGAAAGCCCGATCATGATCTTCCCCATATAAAGGCCTGAGAAACAAGGCCTCCGTAAACGGCCAGATCATGGACGCAGCGGATAGAGAATGGAATTCGGCTTGCTCCATCACATCCCGAGACAATTGCAGGAGATCCAAAGTAAGCTGCGCTGCCTGCCGATCTTTCCCTGCCTCCACCAGGGCTCGAATTCGCAGGACTGCAAGGTATGAAATGTCCCTACAAAGCTTCGCCAAAGGATATTCAAATTCCGTTTTCCAATGAACCTGCCGCCGTGGATCCAATTGGTGCGCACCCTTATGCAAAGCGTCAAACACCGGTTGCAGTTTTTCCAGAAGCTCCAACAACTCCGCCGGCATCGGTTTTTTTGCCGCGGCAAAATGGTTGAGAAGACTGGATAGAACCCAAACATCCCCCTTCTCCTCCCGGTATTTACTCTGCAGATCCTCCAACATCTTCTGAATATGTGGCGAAATCTCCGGGCCATCCTCTTTCTCTTCTTCAGCCGCCAACGCCCCAAGCTTCTTTAGCAATTCTGCTTCGTCAACAACGACCTGAGCCATTAGCCCCGGGATTTTTTCGTAGAAATCAAAGGCTCGTCCTTCTTCCGCCTCACCCCAAAGTACAGGTCGAGAATCCTCGCGTTCGACCAGCTCAAGCCTGGCCTGCTCTACTTGATCGAGCATTTGCTGCCATTGCTCTTGAATGCGCCGATTGCGCAGCCAGAGCAGCGACATACCCGCAAGCAACAAGATAACTAGAGTTGACAGGACAATTTGGTGTCTGGGCATCAACATCGGTCCACCCTACTCAAACAAGGGCTCGCTGATGCCATCCTGATCCACATGCCAGGGCATCCATGCCAGAACCACCATGGAGGTGTCGATGTCGGCCTTGCGCGGGCGCACATCCTTGCGGGTCAAATCCAGGAGATCCACATCACAGGCATCCTTGATCTCTTCAATGTCTTCTCCGTATTCCTCTTCCATGTCCACAAGGTCCTGCTGCAGACCCTTGAGCTTGGCTTTGGCTCGACCAATGTCATCCTTCTCCTGCTTGGCACGGCCGGCGCGGCGCACGCTGGTGGCAGCACTCCGAACATTGCCGGCACTGGCTACCTTGCGACCGAACAGAGCGCCCAACAAGGTCGAGCCGACGGAAAGCACCGTGCTGACTGCGGACTGTTGGTACTGGGACTGCTCTTTTTCCACCCGAGCATGAGCAGTTTGTATGCGCTCCTGCAGACGACCCAACTTTGGCGCAGAACGCTTGCGTAGCTTCTCCAGCTTGAAATCCCGTTCCTCGCGGGTTTTTTGCGCCAACCGGCTACGGAAATCCCCCTCCAATTCGCCTGGCTCGGAAACCATCTTCAAGGATTTACAACGCCAGACAGTGACCACACGAGTGCGGTAGAGATGGTCCTTCAGGTCCTTGGCCCAAGACTTGTAGCTACGCACCTGACTGGCGGCCTTGGGTAGCGCCGCAAAACTGGCACGCTGATCCGCATCGGAATCCATGTCTGGGGAGCTGTGATCGCGCACTTCGCTCACTTCCCAGGGATCATGGGCCGTCTTCTCTTCGAGGCGCGCAAGCATCACCACGTCCTGCCATTCGTCCAACTTGTCAGGCGAAGAAACAAAGTGCAGCTTGGCTTTGCCGAGCAAGCCAGGTCGATAGACGATGCGCTGGGTGGGCCGCACCGGCCGATTTACCACCAGCAGACACTCATGGATTTCCGGATCCAAAATCGGCCGGCCATTGTCCGCGTCAGCCAAAGCATCGACAGCAGTCACCTTGTCGACTCCAGCCTCAGCAGCCTTTGGCGCCACATGGGCAGCCGGCACAACGGCAGCAGCCTTGCGCGCCGCCATCAATTTCTGGATGTGCTCCCGAGTCAGAGGGCCACGCAGGTAAGACATGGCCCAACGGGTGTGAAACAACACCGGCGCATCATCGTGCACGTTGTTCATCAGGAACACCCGGCTTTGCAAACCCGACAATGTGGTTTCCATGGCCTGACGATCAAACTTCGCACCGGCAGAGGCCGATGCACCTTCCAGCCCATCCAGCACCCTGGCTTTGTCCCGTTCAGTTTGCAGTCTCCCCAAGAACCATGTACCAGTGTTGGAGAGGCCCTTGTAATCCAGGTCTACCGGATTCTGCGTCGCCAGCACACAACCCACCCCATAGGCCCGCGCTTGCTTCAGCAAGGTCAGCATGGGCTGCTTGGATGGCGGCTTCGCCGTTGGCGGAAAGTAGCCAAAGACTTCGTCCATGTAGAGGATGGCCCGCAGCGAAGTCGTTCCAGCCTGGGTACGCATCCAGGCAACCAGTTCGTTGAGCAGCAAGGTGACAAAGAACATCCGCTGCTCTTCGCTGAGATGCGCGATGGAGAGAACCGAGATCCTTGGTTTGCCGGCCGGAGTGCGCAGCAGCCTGGCAATGTCCAAGGGCTCCCCCTGCATCCAGGAAGCGAAGCTTGGTGAGGCCAGCAGGTTGTTGATCGCCATGGCTAAGGACATGCGATCATCACTGGGAAAGAACGATTCCAGGTCGAAGAAGCCAACCTTGTCGAAGGGTGGATCCTGAATTTCGCGGATCAGATCCCCCAAGCCCAGGTCGCGACCTTCTTGCCAAGCCGTGGTGAGGATGTTGGACAGCAGAATGTGCTCGCGGCTTTGGATGGGATCTTTGGTGTAGCCCAGCAAACCCAGCAGACCTGACACCGCCGACATGACCCGCTCATTCAAGGCTTCTGTATCCTGGCGCAGGGCTTCAGCTGGCGCAGCAAAAGACCGGAGCACCGTCAGCGGCAGGCCCGCGTTGCTCCCCGGTGTGTAGATGGCCAGATCGCAAGCCTCCCGAAAGCGACGGATACGCTCGCCATCCTGGTCCCAATCGGCGAGACCATTGCGCCAGAGGTTGGCGACCTTCTTGGCATAGGCAGCCGGCTCCATTCCCTTACGAACCGCTTCACCTGGATCCACCCAGGGCGCGAAGTCTTCAGGGAGCAGATCAGGAAAAGTCAGCAGGAGGTTGCCCAGGTCTCCCTTGGGGTCAATGGCAATCACCGGGATGCCATCGATCGCCGCCTCCTCCAACAGGGAAAGACACAGCCCGGTCTTACCGCTACCCGTCATGCCAACACAGACCGCGTGAGTGGTCAGGTCCTTGGCGTCATAGAGTAAATTCTCCGACCGGCGTTCGCCGGTGACGGGGTCGACGACGCGGCCCAGGTAGAACGCGCCGAGCTGTTCGTAGGACTGCATTAATGAGTAATGACCGGCTCCATTGCCTTGGCCTTCTCAATCCAGTCGGTGACTTGACTCAGCGACGGCGTCGCGTTGGCCAGGTTCTTGGCGGTGTTGATTTCCTCAGCCTTGGCGGCCAGGTTGTCAGCGTTGCGAGTGCGCAGTTCCTTGATGGTGTCCACGCCAGAGGCCATGAGAATCTCAGCAAACTGCTTACCGATGCCAGAGACACGCATGAGATCCGCCATGTTGGCCCAGCCGAGGATGTGGCTTTCGCCAATACCTGTGGTCTGGGCAACGGCGCCGCGGCCCTTCTTGTCACAGCACATCTTCAGGAAATCATCGGTGGTTGTGATGCCAGCTTCCTTCAACTTGGCGCCAAAAGTAGGGCCAATGCCTTCAATTTCTTCAACGGGATACGTTGCCATTTCGGTTCTCCTTATGGTTCTGGGTGAGATGAATGCCCCTAACAGTCACCGGACTCGGCTTACCGCAGCAAGACGGGTATGGGGAGGATTGCAAGAGGCTGGGGTTCTACATTGAGTCGATCCAGGCTTACAGGCACCCTGAATCGACAGACAAACCCCTGGTCGAGCCATTCCACCACTCGCCCTGCCTCATCGCAAGGCAAGCTCTGACGCAAATTCAGTTTTTCACAGTTCTGCAAGCGGGCTACCGGGAGCTATCCTTTGACCAGCTGGTACAACTCTCTCCGTAGGGGCAGAGTCCTAGGGGCAGAGTCCTGGGAGCAGAGTCTCTTGGCGCAGAGTCTCTTGGCGCAGAGTCTCTTGGCGCAGGGCCCCTAGGCCAGTAGCCCGAAACCCTCACCAACAATTGATCTGAAATGAATGCAGGCTATTTGAAAGGTCACCTGACGAAATGAGCATTGGCCATCAACTAAGCCGGTTCCTTTGGCGCCAAAAGTGGTTCAAACCAGAGTATGGAAAATCTCTGTACAAGCTTATGTGCGCCGAGGGCGAGCCCCCTGACACACCTTTCAGCAAGGACTTTTTCGGCCTGCGCTACGAAGGCAACCTGCGCAACAACATCGATTTCAACATTTTCTACTATGGCGCTTTTGAAAAGCCCTTGCTGTTCTTCTTGCGCGACACCCTCCTGCAATCAGCTAACGGCGAGAGTGTCTTCTGTGATGTCGGAGCGAATATCGGCCAGCACTCCCTGTTCATGTCTCTCTACGCAAAGCAGGTACATGCCTTTGAGCCCTACCAGGGAGTCAGCGATCGGCTTGGCCATCAGATAGCACTCAACAAGATCCAGAACATCACCCTGCACAAGGTGGGACTCAGCGACAAGGTAGAGAGCCTGACATTCTACGCCCCCACCGGTAGCAACCAGGGCGTTGGCTCATTTGACGCCTCCACCACCGACAAGGGCAACAAGCCCATTGGCGAACTGGCCCTGGTGGATGGCGACAGCTACATCGCCGATCAGGGCATCCACAATATCAAGCTGATGAAGATCGATGTGGAGGGCTTTGAGAAGTCAGCTCTTGCCGGGCTAAGCCAGACCCTGGACAAGGATCGGCCCATTGTTGTTTGCGAGATCACCTACGGCAACGACCTGTCTTTCAAGTCACTGCAAGAACTCGAGTCAGTACTGCCAGCCAACTACGAGTTCTATACCTTTGACACCAGGAAAGCCGATGGCACAAAAGCCAGGCGGCGTGGCGCAAAAGAGAAGCGCAGCGGTAAGTACAGGATCATCCCCTTCCAATTTGATCGGCAAAAAGGCCAGGACGACATCATTGCCTGCCCTCGGGAACGGGTCAGCTCCCTGCCTCGGGGGTACTAAGACTCCTACTTCTCCCGCAGCAAGCGCTCGCACTGCGCTTCGATGGCCTTGGTGTTTTCCTCGAAGGTGTAGCCCTTGGCTTGTTGGATGGATTCGGCAGACAATCCCAGGGGAACAAGATCTTCCAGGATCTTGCTAGCGGTGGCCGCCAACTCTTCCGGGGAACTCGGGTTTTCCAGGATGCCACCCCGCAGCACGCCGCGCAGGACTTCGGAGGCTCCCGCCTTGCTCGACACGATGGGCACAACCCCCGCAGCCAGGGCTTCCAGCACAACATTGCCAAAGGCCTCCTGCACCGAAGGCAGGACGAACAAGTCAGCGGCGGCGTAATAAGGCGAGGCATCCTGCTGCGCCCCGACAAAAATCGTCCGCTCTTGGATACCGAGTTTCTTGGCGGTGGCCTCGTAGGCTGAACTCATGGGATCAGATCCCACCACCAGGACCCCCGGCTTGCTAGCTGTCATCTGAGCGGCGGCCCGCAAAAGCGTATCCAGACCCTTGCGCTTGAAGCCGTTACCGACAAACAGCAGCACCTTGGCGTCATCAGGAATACCCAAGCGCTCACGAGTGGGAGCCCGCAAGGGGCGAAGACGGGTGGCCGAGAATTCCTCCGGATCAATGCCGTTGGCGATGATCCGAATCCTATCTTCGGGTACCGGGTAGGCATCTAGGATCTCATCCTTCACCACCTGGGAGATGGCGGTGATCTCCCGAAAATGCCCTTCGGCAAACTGCGCCGCTTCAATCTTCAGCATGCTGCGGTGGTAAGGATCAAACTTCCGGAAGAGCCTGCCCACTGCGCTTTGGGTTTCCTCCATGGCCTGGAGGAAACGGCTATGCAACCCACCGCCACAGCGAATGACATCCTGGTCCACAGTTCGGGCAAAGCTGTAGAGCAGATCATGCTTGCCAGCACGCGCCATTTTCGGAGCAACAACCGCTACACTTTTCAGCAATGCGGTGCGGCCTGGCCCGCGGACGGGGATGGTGTGGAGAGAAACACCCGCTGCCGGCTCAGTGCGAATCTGGCCGCAGTAGATGTGAACCTTGTGCCCGATAGCTGCTAGACGCTGGGTGAGCTCATACAGATCGATTTCTGTCCCACCGACCCTGTCATATCTCTTTGCAAGAAAGGCCAAGTCCATGTCATGTCTTCCTGGCCCTGTTCCTCAGGGCCCGGTCATGCAAGCAAGGTAGCCAAAGCGCTGGGCAAACACCAATGTCGCCCTGACCAGTCAGGACGCAGCAGCGGCATTGCGCAACTGGGGAGCACCCAGCCGCTGGATGCGCTGGTGTGGGTCACGCTTGTCGACTCCTCTGGCCCGGGACTCAAAGCCAGGGGCTGCCTGCACGGCCACATCAAAGGTCGTGCGATCTGCTGAGATATCAATGGCACCAATCACCTGGCTGGAAACATTGCCGCGGCGACACAGCATGGCCAAGATCCGGCTCGGATTGGCACCGGTGCTAAAGCCATAGTTGACGGCAAAACGGGTGTAGCCCTGCTCCGTATTCCGCGCAGGACGGTCATTGCGATCAGGGCGGTCATACCGGTCGTTGCGATCAGGGCGGTCATTGCGATCATAGCGATCACTCCGACCATTCTCCCGTTGCCGTCCTGGGCGCGGTGCGGGAGTTTGGATATCCACTGGCTCACAGGTGACATCGGATCGAATCCTACGCAGCAATTGTGCAACCACCTGGGCTGGATCACGCTCTTCCAGCATGCGCGTTGCGAAATCCAGATCCCTCTCATCCAAGGGCTGGGTCTCTTCCCGCAGCATCTTGCCGATCTGCCGGCGAGCCCGCTTCTCGATGGCCTTCTTTACCTGCACGCCACTGGGCACCAGCTGCCAGGTCTCATTGACCTTGGCACCGGAGAAAATCTGCCGCGCTCGCCGCTCTGCGCGAGTTGTCACCAGCATGACGCTGCGACCCTTCTGGCCAGCGCGACCGGTTCGGCCACTGCGATGGGTGTAGACTTGACTGTCCTTGGGCATGTCAGCATGGATCACCATGGAGACATCCGGCACATCCAGCCCGCGAGCTGCCACATCGGTGGCAACCAACACAGAGACGGCACCATCACGGAAGGCCTTCAGGGTGCGGGTCCGTTGGGTCTGGGCAAGATCGCCACTCAGTGACATGGCGGCAAAACCATCGGCACAAAGCTTCTCGGCAACGGTGGCCGTATCAGCGCGAGTGGCGACAAAGATCAAGGTCCGCTGATCGGCAGCCAACAGCAGCATATTGATCAAGGCACCGTAGCGTTCCCGCGGTTGCACCAGATGACCAATGTGGGCGATGTCCGCATTGGCTTCGCCAAGGCGGGTGCCTTCTACCTGCAAGGGATTGTTCTGATAGCACTGGGTCAAGGCCCGCACGGCGGCGGGGAAGGTCGCCGACACCATGTGCTTGCGGGCGCCATCAGGTACCACGGCCAGGATGGCTTCCAGTTCGTCCCGGAAGCCCAGGTCCAACATCTGGTCGGCTTCGTCCAACACCAATTGGCTGACCTGACTGCAATCCAGCACGTTGCTGCGAATATGGTCCAGCAGGCGACCAGGAGTGCCAACGACGATGCGAGGCTTACGAGCCATGCGCCAACGTTCCTGACCTACGTTGGTACCGCCGGTGAAGCAGTCGATTCCCAGACCACGCACATCGGCAAACAACCACTCCAGTTCACTCTGTACCTGGGAGGCCAACTCGCGAGTCGGCGCGATCACCAAGGCAAGAGGCGCTTTCGATGCACTGCTTTCCAGGCGGGCGAGCAATTCCGGTGCCATGGCAATACCCAGAGCCACGGTCTTGCCGGAACCGGTCTGCGAAGAGATGCGCAGATCCCGGTTTTCTTCACTGGCCTGCACCGCGGCTTTTTGCACCGTGGTCAGCTCACTGAAACCACGCCGTACCAAAGCCGCACGAAGGCACTCGGGTACAGAGTCAAAGGGGGCAGGGGTCTCAGGTTGGACAGGAAGCTCAGTCGGGGCAGTAAGCTCGGTCGGGGCAGAGTCCTCGAGCTGTACAGGGATCTCGGGCTGGGCGGGGTTTGTTTCCATGGTCGGCACGCTAATTCTGGGGCAATTCGGCCGTTTCCCGCGGCCAGGGGGCGCGGAACCCTAGGCGCAAGACCCTGATCCTGCAACCCCAGTCAGGGCTCAGGGACAAAGGATCTGCAATCCGCCCATTCCCAAGGGCAGATCCAGAGCCTGCTCCAGCAGAGAAAAAGGGCTGATCCAGGCCGGATCTGGCTGCCCAGACCAGGTAGCAGTCAGCGGCGGTAGATCAGCATGCCACGGCGCTGCAAGCCGGCTTTGAGGCTGGCTGGAGGCTGGACCTGCTTGAATCCCAGGGCTTCCAGATCCGCCGGCTGCAGCTGACCCCGTCTGGAGCTGAAGACCACGATGCGACGGCCAGGGTCGCCACAGCGCTGCAGGAATTCAGCGGCGCCGATGCGCCGGGGCAGCCAGGGGCGCTGGCCGCAGAAGTACTCCAGGCGCACCATGTCGGTGGCCAGGGCAGATTCTCCCTGCAATTGCGGGCGCAGCCACTGGGCCAGGGGAAGCAACACGGCCCGCTGCTGGTTGACCGCCCGGGGCAGTCGCGCCAGATCCGGTGCCAGCACCAGAAGGAGAGCAGCAATGCCCAACCACGACCGGCTCGGCCACAGACGCTCCAAGCCAGCGGCTGCCAGCGGCAGCAACAGCACAGAGTAGCCCGACAAAAATCGCACATGACTGCGCAGCATGGAGACCAACAACAACTGCACAACAAAGATGATGCAGAACAAGCGCAGCTCATGCCGGCGGTTGGTGCAAAGACCCAGCACCGCCAAAGGCAAGACTAGATAGCCCACCGCTTCGAAGCTGACTCCAATGTTGCGACCGACGTTTTCCAGGTACTGGACACCGGCCGCCAGCACTCCTTCGGCCCTGGCCACACCACCGATCCCTTCCTGCCAAACGAATTCGCTCTTCGAGGTCAGCACGAAGCCGTGACCCGCCAACCAAAAGCCCAAGGGCACCAGCCAGGCCAGAGCCAGCAAGCCCAGCATGAACCGCAGCGCCCCACTCTTTCCCCGCAACATGGAAAGGAGCAACAACAGCAAGCCCTCCGGCCTGGTGGCATAGGCACAAGCTGCCATCAGGCCGGCGCGCAGCGGTTGTCCCTGCACCATCCAACAAGCCGTCGTCAGCACAAACAGGTAGAACGGTCCTTCCGACAAACAGGCGGCGGGGTGCCGGCAGAACCAGAGGCCGAAGGCATAAAGAGCGCAGGCCAGATGGGCAGCTCGCCGGGAGACCAGGCTCTGGCTCATAGCAAACAGCGGCAGGACCGCCAAGGCACCCAGACCACAGGAGACAATCTGCCCGGCCAGCACGCCGCCAACTCCCAAGGCAACCACCACTCCTACCAGCAAGGAGAAGAGGGGCTGGAAGAGGATGCTAAAGACTGCCAGGGGATCACCACTGGCAGAGCGTTCCGCCGCCCAAAGGTAAAAGGCCCCGTCATGTCCCGGCACGACGGTTTGCATGGCGACGAGCCCGCGTGTTGCTGCTGACACTGCCAACCAGGGCCAACAAGCCCACAGTCCATGCCGACCAGAAGAGACTGGAGCCGGCATGTGGGTAGGGCGCACTGCGTCCAATCTAGCTCACTTGCAACTTCTGATCAGGGACAAAGCTGCCTTCCTTGCGCCGGGCGGCAACCAGGATGGTCTTGCCGGTGAGCAAGGCCTTGGACACCGCGAGACTCTTCAGCTCCTGGTGCAAAGGAGCTTCCACCGAGGGGCTGCCTTTCTTCTGGTCCCGGCGCGCACGGCGCCCGGTGACAAAAGTGATACCCAGACCCATGAAGGGACGCATGAGGTAGTACAAGCACTTGGAGATCCCACTGCTCTTGATGCCGTTCACGCCAACCTGGTCGAATTGGTTCAGACGGAGCAGGTAGCGGATCTGGAAGAAGGGCAGGGAGAAGGCATGGCCATGGTAGATCCGGCCCTGATCCAATCCCCAGATGGTGGACTGCTCGTTGGGAAAGTTGCCGCGGAAGCCCTTGACGCCAATCAAGAACCAAGACAGCCGGGAACTCAAGTCCATGTAGTTGGGTGTGGTCAGCAGCAGAAGACCATCCTCCTTCAGGACACGTCGGCACTCGGTCAAAAAAAACGGCAGGTTCTCCAAGTGCTCGATGCCCTCTTGGCAAACCAGAGCATCAAAGCTCTGGTCGGCAAAGGGCAGGCGCTCGTTCATATCAGCCTTCACCACTTCCTCCGGCTTGTAGGCCGAGTTCTCGGGGAACAAGTCGGAAGACGTGACCCGGCCACCCTGCGCTTCAATCTTGCGGCTCAGCTCCCCTCCCCCGCTGGGAATGTTGAGGATCTGGTGCTGGGAAGAAAGGACCGGGCTCAGCTCCCGCAGGAGAGCAGCATCCAAGGCGTTCGACATAGGGAGATCAGCAGAGCGAGGGAAGGGAGCAATTACAGGTCATTTCTGATACATCACCCAAACGAAGCCTGTCGCCTCCTGGGTGAGGATCTTCGCACGCTCTTTGTAGAGGGCATTCCAAGCCTTGATTTCGTCGGTCATCTCTGCCTCCGGCGACTCCTCCTGGGCTTGTTTCATTGCCTTTTGGGCCTTGGCGGACCTGGCCTCCCAGGTGGCCAGCTCCCGGCGCGAAGCCGCCTCGTCCAAACCCTTGGCCGGGAAGGTGAGATAAACCCGGTCACCAATCAAGATGTCCAACTTGCCATCACCATTGACGTCATCGGTGCAAACTCGAGTAGATGTTTGCGGTCCTTGGATGTGAGCCTCGCCAAAAACCATCTCACCCCGCGAGTGACCCACCGCCGCCAGGATTGTCTTCGGCTCGACGAACTCCGGCTTGCTCTTTGAGCCCTGGTTGCTGAACAAGAACACCCCGCCATCGCTGGATCCGCTGAGCAGATCCAGGTCACCATCCTGATCCCAATCCACGAACCATGGATCGCTGTGTTCAGAGACCAAGAGGCGAGAGCCACCTTGCATCAGCCATTGGTGCTTGGGTGAAAACTTCCCCTCGCCCTCGCCAAGGAACAGAGCAAAGGTCCCTCTGAAATTGCCGGTGACGATGTCCAGCTTGCCATCCCCATTCAGATCCACCGCCGTGGGACGGGTGCAGATCCTGTCCACATCATCTTCCTCGCTGGCTTGGATGATCAGCGGCTCACCGTCAGTGCCGTTCAGCACCGCCGGAGCGCCGAAGGTGCAGCCATTCTCGTCCCCCTTCTTGCCCCAGAGGACCTGAAATAAACCGGCCATAGCCTTATCCCTATCCATCCGGGAGTAGGAGCCGGAGAGGATGTCCATGTTGCCATCACCATTGAGATCCACGAACTGTGGAGTTGAGGAAGTGCATCACCAAACGCCTGCAACTTTGGCAACCTCGCCATCTGCCTCGAGCCATTCGCCCTTGGCGAACTTGCCTTCTCCCTGGTTCTTGAACACGGTCATCTTGCCGTCCTTGAATTGCCCCACTACCAGATCCTTCTTGCCGTCACCATCCACGTCGGCAAATGCGGGAGCGGCATAGCCTGGCGATTCAAGCTTGATGATGGCATCGTCCGCTTGCAAGCGGACCGGGGCATGGAACTGCGGCTCTTGCGGCGCATTGGCGCCGGCGGTGAGACAGGTCAGAAAGAGCAGACTGGTATTCAGCATCGATTTAGAATTCTCGGAGAGAAGGACAGTTGGTAGGGCCGGAATGTAGCAAAGAAGCGCAGACTCCGCATGGGGCCGGAGGCAGATTCATCAACGAATCTGCGGCTGAGCTTCTGCCAACCACCGCAGGATGGCCTGGGCCATGAAGGCATGGCCGGCAGCATTCATGTGCCCATCCTGGGGGAAGTACAGCACCCCAGGCTCTGCTGCTGGCAAGGCCTGCAGATCAATGTAGGAGGCTTGTCGCTGATCCAAATGCTGCTGTAAAGCAGGGAAGGCTTCCCAGTTTCGATGCGGCACATGCACAAACAAGATGGGAATCTTAGCGGTAGCTGCCAGGTCACTCATGCGATCGACGACAGCAGCATTCAGCCGCCACCAGCCCCCCACTCCGTAGTCCCTGCCCAGCCGTCGCTGCAGACGCTGCCCCATGGCCAGGAGCAGGGAGTGCCGTTCCAAAAAACGCCAGGTTGCACCGGGAGTGTCAGCAGACATGAATGGACGCATCACGCCCGCATCCAAAATGAAGCGAGGCTTGTTGAAGCCCTCGGACTTGCGGAAGGCATGAAAGCTCCGCTCCAGGTCATCGGGAAAGATCCCCACCACGATCAGTTGGGGCGCTGTCGGAATCACTCTGGTTTCCAGAGCAACACACATCTGATCCAAGCCATAGCCTGGCTGGGCGAAATTGGTCAACTGCGTAGCTGGCAACATCTGCTGCAGCTTGCCCGCCAGACTATCCTGCCAGGGCAAGCCAAAGCCCCAGATGAAGGAGTCGCCCAGCAGGGCGATGGAACTGCTGTGGTCTGCCGGGGCATCCTTCTGCGCAACATCTTCCGTAATGCGACAGCCCTCGGTATTGGCACGGTAACTGATTGCCCTGCCTTCGGTCTCCCATTCGAAGACAACATCCGGCCGCATGACCCAACCGCATTGTTGATCCGCTATGAAGGTGTGGCTTTCCCGGTTGGCAAACTCCCCCGGATAACTGCGACCCAGAGGTTGCAACGAACCGCTCAGATGCAAACCCGCTTCTGCCAGCAACAAGGCAACCAACAAAGAAGTCAACAGCAACAACAGTCGGCCGCGCCAAGATCGAATCTTCAATTTGTCACCGCAGAGGATTTCAATGACCACAGCATCAATGGCAGTGTAAGAGGGTCCCAGATACGGAGCGACGTTTTTCTTCTTCGCCTGCTGTCGTTGCTTCCTTCGTCAAGGGAATCAGGATTCCATAGTCAGCGGCCTGCTACTCCCAAGAGATCCCGACGCCGACAAAACAGCCAAAGCCAATGCAAGCCGCAGCAAAGCTATAGGCCAGGAATAGCAATATGAGATTTGGCTTCTTATCAGAGCTTCCACCTGTGTCCCGGGACAAGTAGGTCGAAACCAATCCGGCAATGGGTACGGTCAGGACCAGAACTCCCAAATCAACGATGCCGAACTTGTCCCGCAAGGCCAGCATGAGAAAAACCACCAGAGCACCTGGCGTCAGAATGGAGAGCAAGACCCACCATCTAGTGGTATGACGCAGAATTAGTAGGCCTTTATATTAAGCCTCCCTACGCTTGCGGTGCGTAGGTATCGTTGGAGGCAAGACGATGCGCGTTGCAGTAGAGATTCAACTTACCAAGAGCGAGCGAAGCACCCTGACGAATTGGTCACGCAGTCGGAGAATTTCGGTGAGGCAAGCTCAGCGAGCCCGAATGATCCTTCTTGCCGCTGATGGCTACTCGAATGCGGATATAGCTGAGGAGATGAGGGTCAAGCGACACACTGTGGGGCGTTGGCGAAACCGCTTCAGCGAGCATCGCCTCACTGGTATAGAGAAGGACCTTCCTCGGGGAGGTCGTCCCCGTGCGAACGAGGAAGTTGAGAGTGAGATCATCCGCATGACTACGCAAGAGATCCCCGCGAACGCGACACACTGGAGCACGCGACTCCTTGCAGAGGAGATGGGAATCACGCAGTCGATGGTCCACCGCACATGGAAGGCCAACGGTCTGAAACCTCACTTGGTGAAGACGTTCAAGGTCAGCAACGATTCTCGGTTCGAAGAGAAGCTGCGCGATGTGGTAGGTCTCTACCTGAATCCACCCGAGAATGCACTCGTCTTTAGCGCGGACGAAAAGACGTCAATTCAGGCTCTCGATCGGACCCAGAAGAGCCTTCCACTGGTCAAGGGCCGATGCGGCACGATGACTCATGACTACAAGAGGAACGGAACAACCACCTTGTTCGCCGCGATCGAGTTGGGTCACGGCGAAGTGATCGCAACCTGCATGAAGCGACATCGACATCAGGAGTGGATCAAGTTCCTGAGAATGATCGACGAGCAAACTCCAGCTGAACTCGATCTGCACGTCATCGCCGACAACTACGCCACACACAAGCATGAGAAGGTTAAGCGGTGGCTGAAGCGCCATCCGCGATTCCACATGCACTTCATCCCGACAAGCAGCTCGTGGCTCAATATCGTGGAGGGGTTTTTCCGCAATCTTGATCAAAAACGCCTGAAGCGCGACGCGTTTCGCAGCGTCCCTCAACTCAAGAAAGCAATCATGGACTACATCGATAACCACAACGACGATCCGAAGCCGATTGTTTGGACCAAGGCCGCCGACGAGATCCTCGAAAAAGTCGGTCGCGCACGCGCTGCACTGAAAATGCCCCAACAGAGCGCATCACACCACTAGATACTGATCAACCCCATTGACCTCCCCAGCATAAAGGTCGCCAGGCATGAAGCCATGACGGCGTAGAGTCATCTCCTCTAACTGCTCGGTGAGGATGTAAACACCTCGGTCTTCATTGTTGATCGACACCCTAACCAGTTCCACTTTGGGGCAAGCTATTCCCATCAGGGAACCAAGACGAAGAGAAAGGTAGTTATTGAGAATCTCTCCGGTCCTAGGGGCAATCAAGTTGAAGCGCCTGAACCCACGAAACAGAGACTTCTTTTTGGTTTTGATACGAAGAGACTTTTTCTCAAAGCCCCAGTGATAGCCGTTGTCTCCTCGGTAGCGAATCTTGACATCCTCGAGCTTGCCATCATTACGAATTGCCCCCTCAACATAATTGAATCCTGAATGCGGGAGATTTACATGCAAAGCACTGTATTGAGCACTAGGGATGTATAACTCAATCACAGGTAATTGTGATTCAACGCGACCCCGCAAGCTCTCTTTCACTCGCCCAATAGACTGCTCAATTTGCAGTGCACCAACATCCTTCAATCCAAAACGCAACAGCCCTTTATGGCTCACTCCAAATGTGTAGTAGGACTGCCACGTACCAAACAACCAAATGAAAAACAGGATCGAGACTGTCAGGGTAAACATCCAACTCAATCCACGTAGTTTGCGGAACCAATCCATGATCATTGTGACCTTGCAGTGGTGGGGCTCACACCACGCCTGACTGATGTAACCTTGTCCCAGTAGGGCGTAAACTGATCAGATATCTCCAAGCAATGATCGGGAATACGCCACCCTCTTCGCTTTACAGCCTTAACCGGACTGGCATTGTCAGTTGCGGTATCAAGCCAAATTCTTTTTCCTGCCCTTACTAGATTCTCCAGGAAGCAATCGTGTACCTCGATTCTGGATTTCTTATCTGCCATAAGCTGTACATCTTGACCGTATATCGAGCTCTTGAAAAGAAAGACGCGGCCACCACCGCTATAGCGCCAATTTTTCTTGTAGGCATTGATTGCCTTTCCGTTTTCCCGCAACTCAACATTGCAAAGAATGGCACTGGAGTCATCTTTTGATTCGACACCAATTTCATTTGCCACAAAAATATCATTGATCGCCAATAGATCACTACCCTCACCTACCGAGATCCCTTTGTCCCCATTGTTGAGGAATTGACATGCCAAAACCACTGCGCTGGTGGTCATCAGATCGACAGCATCATTGCCGCTTTTCTTAAACACACAGCCTTCGACCACTGCTTGCGAAATATCCAAGTCCAAGGCATCTGAAAGAGCATTTTCAAACTTGCATTGCTTGAAAGTGGCATCGGAATAAACGACGTGAACCATGTCATCGACTACGTGACTGTCGCGGAACAGACAGTTCAACACTGTCAATTTCCCAACATCATGAGCGGAAAACATGGCTGAATACTCAAACAACATGGCTGGATCCACATAACCACTTCCTCCAATGAATTGGCAATGTTGAAGCCTAGAGCCAGAACATTTTCTACCTTGCAGCGCTATCGTCCCCCAGGGTTGGTTGCTTCCTTTAGCTGGAAGGAACTTGATTTGAGAATCTGCTTTCCCATCAGCAATCAACGTTCCCCTTAGTATTATTGAAGCTGAAGGCCCAAGGGCGACTGTAGTCCCAGGCAGAATGATCAAATCTTGATTGATTTCGACAACGCCATTGATGGTTTGCTCACCCTGCCAGACTAACGGTTCTTTGTTCTCCAAAAGATCTAACAGAGCATACTGCCCATCAAAGGCATTGACCGGAGGATCATCCACCAGAACAGCAGGACTTAAGCCACCCTCACCCCTATCCACAAAAATATCAAGCAGAGCATTCTCTATTGGTATTCCAGACAATAGAAGTCGGTAATATCCAGGCTCCACTACGATTCCATTGGGCGCTACCTTGCCCTGCAACATTGTAAATATTCTAGGGCTGAATCGAGCCAGCATCTTCCCCCTGAGTTCAAGTCGATTGCCAGAGATATGGATGGATTTGGTGACATCAATGTCTTGAATTTCTCCATCACGTAAAAATCGCAATGTAACCTGTACTTTGCTGCTCAAAACTTTTGCGTATCGCAGGGCAAGATTGATCACAGGCTGCCGCCCCTCAATGGCAATCCCATACCCCGCATCCTCAGGCAATGTGGCATAGGTAACTAAACCGCCTTGACCAAAATACGTCGTTTCTACTTTTTGAAAAAGGTCTTCAATGCTGTAGCGCAGATGCCGCATTGCAGACTTTACTGCCTTTGGAGATACAGTGCTAACTTTTGAAAAGAGCATGGGGTCTCTCTCAATAGACCGCCCTGCTTGATCAACAATCTGATCAACTTCCTTCAAAAATTCCTGGTCGCTATCCGTCGAGAAGAAATCATGCAAGGCTTGGTGTCTAGCTCGCAAGAAATCAGAATTTTGATGCAAAACAAGATGCAAAGGACTGGTTATGACATCGGCGCGCAGAGCATGACCATCGGCCGGTGTTGCTCCCGGGTACCAACCAACGGGATCCCAAATAACAGGTAATATCTTTCTGCGCCAGGGGTCATAGTACAGTCGCCAGTTATGGATGATATCGATGTGAGAGGTATTGGTAAGGATCTCCAAGGCGCCAAATCGTCCAAAGGCTTCCAAATCAACCAATTTGCTTAGCTCATCTTGAGTTTTTTCATTTTGTAGCTGATTTACCAGGCGGATCAAAGCTTGAATCGGGGCCAAAGAATCTTCCGAAAAGTGATTGTTCACGGCTATCTTTTGCCAGACGCCAGGATGCTCAAACAGGCTGTCAGTAATTCCTCGGTAAGCATCTCGAGCGACAATCTCACCGGCATACAGGTCACCAGGCATGCAACCCAGTCGACGCAAGGTGGACTCTTCCAACTGCTCTACCAACAGATGCACTCCTCTTGGCCTGTTGTTCAAGGTCAAATTGACCATCTTCACCTGCGGGGAAAGCACACCCAGCTTGCTAGCTAGACGATAACTGAGATAGTTGTTTAGCTTCTGATTGGATTTTGGCCTGATCAGATTGAACTTCCGCATACCTTCATATAGGAACTTCTTCTTTGTTTTTACCCGCCAAGACTTCTTTCGGTAGCCCCAGTGGTAGTCATTGTCTCCCCGATAGCGCAGCTCAACATTTCGGAATTTCCCTGAGTTAAGCATGCTCCCATCAACGTAATCAAAACCAGATTGAGGCAGATTGCTATCTAGGTGAGCCTTTTCCCCATCATCGATGTAGAGGGCGATAGTCTCTAGCTCAGAGCCATCTCTATTGTGAGCTGCGTCCGTAGCTCGCAAGGAAAAGCGAAGACGGCGCAACAAATCGAAGAATTGCATTTCTCCAGAATGTCGCAAATCAAAAGGGAGAGATGTTCGGTGCCGAACTCCAAATTCAGCAAAAGTGATTATGGTGGATTGACACCACATGCCAAAAAATATTGACGCCGGCAAGGTAAACAGCCAACTCCAAAGCCACACCAAATTAAGAGCCCTCTTCATTTCACTGTCCCTCGCAGTTTCAATCGCTGAATATCTTTGACTCCTCCCAACGAAATCCGCACTTGAGGATTGGGGCCGGTAACAAAAACATCATTCCCTATGACTTCACAACTACTGGTATCCAGTCCAGATTTTAAGCCAAATGCTATTTCGCGGATCCCGGCGCCGTCGACTAGCTGAACTATGCTCAATGTGTATGTAAGCCCCACCAACTCAGGCAACACCAACGTCACTTCAGATAGTTTTGCTTGTAGGTTAAAATCCAGCTCGAAACTCGCCTCATCTTCATTAGCCGAGACTTGGATCTGTAAAGGTGCCTCGCAACTAGCAGGCGCAGCCCCATCAACCCAATTCGCCTGCATAGTGGCCTCTAACAATAATTGCAAGCGAACAAAATTCAGGCGCTGCAGAGCATAGTTGTCACCTGCAAACGTATCTTCCAAACCCTTGGATACCGTCAACGCCAACACTTCACGGATCCAACCTGGCTGAGAGAATGCCGTCCCTGTCGAAAACTTTACGCTGAACTGAGTGGTGGCCCAGGCTTTTGGTAGACGCCAGTGGAAATATGGGTCCGCATCACCAGCAAGGTACAAGCGATCATTACGAACCTCCATGTTGTGCGTCTTCACCTTCTGCTGCCAAATTTTCTGCTCCTTCTGGCTGCCATCTCCCAACAGTATCAAGACCGGCTTGACGAGCGAAATACACTTTCCCGATGGGGGATCAATCCGAAAACGCTTCGTATCCTTTGGTAGCTCAACTTCAAATGAAAGCAGCCCATTTGGATTTTCGACTACAGGCAGACGCTTACGTTGCCGCTCACTCATTCCATCTCCGGTATCCCAAAACACATCCCAGTCTTCGCCGGTTATTTTTGGCGTTAACACTGCGCAAGATTGCAAGTAGCTAGCCAAAGCCGCCACTGCTTTCTGTGGCTGATCTTGGCCCAAAAGCATATCAACGTACAGCTCATTGAATGATGCCACTTCAGGGAACTGCTCTTGCAGTTCTCTAGCAATCTGCACACCTTCTTCTTGATTCCCTGGAATCCTATAGGCAAGTCGAGCCAGTCGAACCTTGGCTCGTAAATCTCGATCATCAAACTCAATCCAATGCTCCACCCATTTACGAGCTCTTTGTAACTCCCCCTCCGTTTCAAGAGTTTCCGTCAAACCCCATAATAGAATGCGTTTCTTTTCAGCTAAACGATCACGTTTTTGAACACCATGCAACTCTGCCAACTCCCCTTCCAAAATTGCAATTGCTTCTGCAGGATTCTTTGCCTTCAAAGCCTCCTTCGCATCATTCCAAGCGTAGTTCGTACGCTTCAGGTATCGTTTTACGATGGCGTCATCAACCAAATGGACCCAATCCGGCTTGAATTTCCAAACGAGCAAAGTACACACAGCCAACACAGTGATCAGCAGTAACAATACTCTTCCAAGATTGAGGAAAAACTTCATCAGCAAGCTATTGAAAACATCTCAAGCAATAGTAGTCAAATTCCACCCTCACAACGACTGAAGGGCTAGACCAGAGGATACTACCAAAGGACATAGAAAGCGGTAGATTGAGCAGGCAAATCTAGGAGTCTGCCCCACGGGATGAGGAGGAATCCGGCCTCCGATCGCCCTCGAAATCGGAAAAAAGGTTAAGCCCCTGGCCCATCCTTGTACGTATTGAAGGCATGGCGCGATTCAAAAAGGGTCAAGATCTAAACCAGCAGTACCTCCTACCTCCGTCCATCCGTGACTGGCTGCCACAAGATCATCTTGCGTGGTACATTCACGACGCGGTCGGTTCGTTGGACACGGATGGCCTCCTCGACCGCTACCGCATCTGCGGGAGTGGTGAATTGCCTTACGATCCACGGATGATGTTGAGGGTCTTGATCTACTCGTATTGCACAGGGGTCTTCTCCTCCCGCAAGATCTCCAAGCACCTCGAAGAAAGCGTGCCTTTCCGGGTGTTGGCAGCTAATCAAATGCCGGACCACCGCACAATCTGTCGTTTTCGGGCGGAGCATGTCGATTTGTTCGAGAGCTTCTTTGTCCAGATCGTACAGCTCGCTTCTGAGGCTGGCTTGGTCAAGCTCGGCACCGTGGCAGTGGATGGCAGCAAAGTGAAGGCGAACGCCAGCAAGCGAAAGGCAATGAGCTACTCGCGAATGAAGTCCGAAGAGAAACGACTGCGTGCCGAGATCCGCAGGATCACCGAGATGGCTAACAGGCCGTTGAAGAAGGGGTGATTTGGAGATTGTCGATCCCGAGACATCCGTTTTCTGCCCCGGGATTCTTATGGCGGAAAATAATGGCAGTCATTGCGATCCAGCAAGCTGGTTGGGGCCAAACAGATCCACAAAGCTCATATACGCGGCTGAGGAAGCCCTCAAAGCCCCTCTGCAATCCCCTTGGCGTCCCAACTCCAAACAGGCTACGCATGATCGTGCCAAGATTGCGTGCAGCGACATGGACCACGTACCGCTTTTTGACATTCTCGATGCCGCGCAACCAAGTCCGGCGTGCACCGCCTGACCCACAGGTGTGCGCAAAGCTTCTCTCCACTCGTTCACTTCGTAAGCGCTGGAGCTTTTTGGATCGCGATCCTGCAACACGCCGACGGTTTGCTCGATAAGCATCCTGCCACGATTCTGGTTTGTCCGTCCACTTGCGGCGGTTCTGTGACCGCGGCTGTGGTATGTAAGAAAGTATCTCTCTCTCGCTTAGCCATGCCAGGGTTTCAACTTTGTGGTAGCCCTTGTCGGCGACAACTGCCTTGTATTGGTCATCTTGCTCAGCACTGATCAGCACCGCCTGAGCCTCAATGATTCCGTCTTTCAGTGCCTCGCTGTCAGCAGTATCTGCATGGTGGATCGTCGCGGAGACGATGATCTCGGAGTCAGTGTCCAGCGCGTGCTGTGCCTTGTAGGCAAGGTGGGTACGCCCATCCTTCATCTTCGCGATCCTGCTGTCGGGGTCTGAGGGCGACTCCCAGTCCTTGTTCGAGGTCTTCTTCCCACGGCGTTTGCGATCGAATCGCCGTAAGTCCTCCTCCGTTGGGACTTCGGCCCCTTCTTCTTTCGCAAGCTCGCGCACGTAGTCATTCCAGCCCTTGCCAGTATCCTTGCGCACAATGGACTTCATTGCAGCATTGGCTTCCAACGTCGTTGTGTCCACGGCCAGTGCCTTGCCCTTCACCATGCCCTTGGATTTGGCGATCTTGACCACGAATGCAAACACCTCTTCGTGCACTTCTACTGGCAGCCGTTTGCGGATCACGGTCAAGCTGGAGTGATCAGGGGTCATCTCTGTCAGCAAAAGCCCAAGGAATTGCTGGAGCGAGCGGCTGTCACTGCAGCGCCATGCAATCCCACGCTGTGAATCCACACCTTCGAAATAGCCGACCAGCAGCATCCGGAAGTAGACGCCTGGCGGAATTGAAGGGCGGCCGCCTTCCTTGTAGTAGGGCTCGCAAAGCGATTCGACATAGTGATCGAACTTCGCTTCGCTGAGAAGCTCATTCAGCTTCGCGTAAAACGGGTGCCCTGGAGATCGGGGAAGATTGGTCGTCGAGACCAAAAGTGCTTGCTGCTTGTCGCGTCGTTTGCCAAGTGCCATGAAATATCCACCTCCGTGATTGGGATATTATCCCTACGTACGTGGATTGGAGCACGGCTTAACTACTTGGAGTTTTTCAACGGCCTGCTAGGAGCGCGAAACTCAGCCCTGCGCGAATCCAGGAATTAGTCCTTGCAGTCAGGGTTTTGCCTTCAGTGGTAAAGAGAGGAGGAACCATCCTAGTCAACTCGTAATCAAGGATGCCTTATGGGACAAGATTCTGAGAATACTCCAGAATGCCCCCAGATCTTAGCATAGGGGAAACTGGGGGCCACCCGGCCGGGCACTTTTGCCTGGGATTAGCGCCGCAGCAGGCGGTAGGTAACCGCAAATGACTTCAAAGTCGGTGATACCGACACATGGGCATCCACATTGTTGGACATGATGAAGCGCCAATTGAAGTAGCGCGGGTAGAGGGGCACTCCTTCTTAGAGGAATACCCTCGTTTGGCAGGCCAATAGCAGGCTCTATACAAGGGGATTGACCCGATCCTTCCTAAACGGAACCTCCCCCAGCACTGCCTTCGCCTCCACCCCCAGCCAACCCAAGGCCGCAGCATAGAGTTCGCGGAAATCACAACTCCAGTGCAAATCACCCTGGTCCAGATCCTGCAGGCTGGGGTGGGCATTCAACAAGCCCGGCTTGATCTTTCCACCCAGGAAGAACACCGGCCCCGCCGCCCCATGGTCGGTGCCCTTGCTCTGGTTCTCCGCCAGCCGACGACCAAACTCCGAGTGCACCATCACCAGTACCTGATCCAAATGGCCATGGCCCTGCAAGTCGCCGACAATCGCCGACAGGCTCTCCGACAACTGCCGCAACAGAGCCTCATGGGTACCCAACTGACTGGCATGGGTATCGAAGCCGGAAAAGCCCACGTGGAAGATGCGGGTACCAAAACCACTCACCATGACCCGCGCCGCCAACTGCAACTTGCGTCCCAATTCCGTCTCGGGATAAGAGGCCTTGGCCTGGTAGTTCTGCAACTCAGTCTGCAATCGCTGCGCCTGTTGCATGGAACTGGTGGCCACATCTTGCAGGAAGCTTCGCAGGTCAGTGCTCTTGCCTTCCTTGTCCGACTTGAGCAGAGCCTGGATCTCCTCCTTGCGTGCCGTCAGATGCTGCGGGCCCGGGGCCACCAACAACTCATAGTCCTCCAGCCGGTGCAAGCTGGGCACCACTGTCTGCTTGCCTTGCAGGGCAAGTGGCACTTGCAAACTGCCAACACTCAAACCTGGCACCGCCGCTCCCTGCTGGGCCAACAGATCCACTGCCCGCCCCAGCCAACCCGTAGTGTCCGCCCGCCGCACCAAATACTGGGGATCCGCTGTATGCCAGATGTCCCGGCTGCGGAAATGGGAACGGTCCATGCCGGGATAGCCCACCCCCTGCACCACATTGCACTGTCCGGCCTGGATCAACTTGTGCATGCCAGACATGGCGGGATGCAGGGCCAAACCATCCTGCAACTTCATGGCAGCTCCAAACACCCGACTCAGACTGGGCCGGGCTTGCCGCCAGCGCGACTCATGCACTGGAATCACCGTGTTCAAACCGTCGTTGCCACCCTGCAATTCCAGCACCAGCAAGCAGCGGTTGTTGCCCTGGGGCAGCCATGACATGAAGGAAGAATGCAGATGCAGCAGCGGCGCTGCTGCCGTGAGCTTGAGAACATCTCGGCGACTCATCTTCATAGCATCTGCCCCTCCTCAAGGCATTGTATGGCGTGCAACAAGTGCATGGCGCCTTGCGCACCAGCGCAGGTTGGAGCCTGGGCCAAAGTGCGAATGCGCTGCCGAGAGGCAGCGGCCACATCCCCGTCCAACAACAACTCCAAACCCAGGTCTGCCCGCTCTTTGGGATTCTTGGCATCCTGGAACAGTTCACCCACACCCGGATCCAGTTTGCTGCCACCGGCAAAGAGGCTGGCGGCAAAATTGCTCCGCAGGATCCAGGTGGCAGATGTCAACCAGGGACGCTCCTGATGCCAACCCTCCACACTGGGCGGCTCCAACAGCACCTCACCAAGTCGCCCCATGGCCTGGGACAATGCCATGGGAGCAGCATTGCTCCCCAAGCTACGCACCAGACCAAGCACCAGATCTGCCGGACTCTTGACCCGACTCCGGTAGGCCCGCGGGCTAAAGAACAGTCGGCTACGCAACAACACTGACAAGGTCTTGCCCAAGTCGCGTTGCATGTCCTGATAAACTTGCGCCAGGGCCTGCACTTCGGCTGCCTCAGGTTGCGGGTGCACAAAGAAGGCCAACAGCTTGCGACAAAGGAAGGTGGCGGACTCCGGGCGCTGCACCGTCATGCCAACAATGTCACTGCCATCAAAGGCGCCGTGCTTGCCGAAGACTGACTTGCTCCCCGTATCGTGGGCCTTGGCATCGAAGAAGAACTCCTCGTTCTTGATATGCCAACCGGTAAACGCCCGGGCCGCCTCGCGAATATCCTCCTCGCTGTACTGGCCGCGACCCAGGGCAAAGAGTTCAAACAGCTCGCGGGCATAATTCTCATTGGCCCGCCCCTTCTTGTTGCTGTCATTGTCCAGGAAACGAATCATCGCCGGGTTCCGGCTCACCGCCAGCAACAGGTCATCGAAAATCTCCAGGGCCAGGTCATGCAAGGTGGCCACCTGCCGCAACATCATCCGGGGGTTTTGCACCTTCTGATTGCTGGTGGCGAAGTGGCCATGCCAAAAATAGGTCATGCGTTGCCGCAGACGCTGCTCACCCGCCAGCATTCGCCACAGCCAATAAGAACGGATGCGGGGCAAGTCCGCCAAGGCCTGCACCCCAGCCATGGCCGGGTCTGCTTTGGGCTTCTGCAAATCCAGCAGGGAACTCACCGCTTGCTCGACGCCTTGCTGCACGGACTCTTGCCGCTGGGCCAGAGAGCCAGCAAAAGCCGCCCGCCGCCACAGATGCCCAGCCTTTGCCAGGTCGAAGGGATCTCTGGCACTGGCCGCAAAGGGCTGCAGGATGGCCGGCAGCTTCATGCTGGACAGCATCACGGCCCCCTCCGAACTTCCACCTGCAGTTTTTCCGCCACCGCCACCAACAGCTGCCATATGACCCGCGCCCTCTCCGGACTCTCACCCTCCTTCAACACCCGGTCCAACACCAACAGTTCCAAATTGCGCTGCAGGTAGGAAGCCAATACGGAACCCTTGATCAGCAATTGGTCTTGCTGGAACACCTGACTCTTTGCCTGATCCAAGGCTTGCACCACGCGCAGAGCGCCATCGGTGGTAGAGGAGAACACCCCGTAGCCCTTGTGAAACAGCAGGGTAAGCGACAGGCCATGCTCCGTCGGTGGCTCGCCCGAGCCTGGCCAGGCCTGCAAGGTGGCGCTCTGGAATGGCGGCTTTGCCGCTTTCTGGATGTCCACAACCCAGGGCACCTTCTGCAGCCGCCTGCGTTGGGCATTGGCGATCTGCACAACGGTTCGCATGCTCCGGTACAACAGCTGTTGCGTTGGCACATCGCTGATGGGTATTACCAAGGTGAACGCGGGCAGTTGCATCAGCGGCTGCGGCACTCCCTTGGCCACCCGGCTCTCACTGACATAAAAGTTCATCGGCTGTCCCAGTTGCGGCAGCACATCGTCCACCAAGCTGTAACGACCAAACAGAACATCAGCCTGGGAAATGAAGGTCTTCACCTTGGTGGCGCCATCCTCATCCAAGAGACTGTCGGCCTGCTGCAGGAAGCTGCGGATATCACTGCGCAGGGAGAGGCTTAGCATGGCATCAGCAGGAGCCGGCGGTAAGACCAAGCCTTGTGCAGCGGGCTTTGCTGAGCCCTGAGTCCGCTTTGAACCCCGAGCATCTATGACCTGCACCTGCACATGCAGGCCCTGGTCCTGCATCAGCAAGCGGGCATGCAAGCTGCTGAACTCGCCCAGCAGGGCCTTCATGCTGGCAGGGATGGGCCGGTCTGCCAGGTTCAGATACAGACTCAGGCCATCGTCAGCAGCCATGGCCTGCGGATACTGCGCAAACTGCTCCAGGTCGGCCAGGCTTCTCGCTTCCCCCTGCCGGAAGGCCAAGGCCTTTTCCAGATCCTGCGGATTCCGGCACAGGGTGAACACTCCCTCCTGCCAGTCATAGGCCGCCGCCGGAAAGCGACGGGCCAGGCGGTAGAGGCCATCAGGTCGGGGCAGCCTGGCCAGGAGCACGGGAAAATTGCCGGTGCTATGGGGAAACTGGGCCAGACAGGCGGCTTCGGGCAGCAATTCCTGTAACAGATCTTCCGGCGTCATGCCGGTGCGGCCTTTGACCAAGATCCCAACACTCATCAAACCCAGCCCAGCATCGGCAGGCACCAGCTGGGTCAAATGCTGCAAAACCCCCGCGGCATCGCTGGTTTCCAACACAGCAGGAGTGTCCGCTGGCAGGTAAGAGCTCAGTTCCTGGCCCTGGGCAGGAAGGCTGAGACAAAGACAAATCACGAGGTTTCGCATGGCCGGATCTCCTGGAAAGCCCGGTTTACGGGTGCCAGAGGGAGTACTTGCAACTGACAGCGGTTTCCTAGCAGGCGCAGGGTACTATTCTCCGTCGGATCCAACAGTCCCTTCCGAGTCAATCGTCGGGTCAAACCGCCCCCACGCCTATCTTGAATCTACGCAGCCTGCTTCTCCTTACTGGCCTTCTTCTGCTCCTCAGCTCCATTGCCTTCGTCGGCTTTGTCAGGGGAGCCGAGGACCCGGTGACCATGCCCACGGCTCCGGTCCCAGCCCAGGGAACCGACGCCCAGGGGACCAACAGCGACCCCACCACGGCAACAGACAGTCTTCCCCTGCAGCTTGATCATGCCCCAAGCATCAGCAGCCAGCCGCAGCCGGTGCAGGCCCGAGAAGCAGATACAAGCAACAGCACCGCCACCAGCGGCATGATCTCCGGCAGCCTGACTTTGGACACCAGCATTCTGGACCAGCTGCACAGCTACACCATTTATGTCACCGAGGATGTAAATCAGAACGCCAACCCGACCCAGGCCAAAACGCCCTTCCACCTGCGCCGCACCTTCCCCATCGACCTTTCCCTGGGCACCCCACACTTTGACCTGGAGAACATCCCCTTCTCCCGACACCCCTACCGGGTCAGGGTCATGGCAGCAGGCCTCAACGGTACCGAGCAACGAGTGAGCCTGCAGGCCCATAACCCTATCGCCGACGTCAACCTTGGCATCATGCCTGGAGTCATCTACAGCATCTTGTTGCGAGACCAACGGCTCAACCCTCGTGCCAATCTGCCGGTTCTCATGGCCTCCTCCCCCAAGTCAGGCGGACGAAACAGTTACTTTGGCACCAGCAATGGTTTTGGCGTGGTGCTGTTGGAGGGCGTGCTGGCTGGGGAATACCAGATTTTTGTTGGCCCGCAAAATGCGCCCCTGAACCAAGACACCACTGTGCAGGTATTGGCGCAGAATGCGGTGATGCACAAGGGCCGTCCCAGCCATCAAGCGGTGACTGTTGAAGTTCCCATCGGACAAAAAATGACGGTAGAGGTCACCACCCAATATGCCTATGCCATCAAGGACGCTGATCTGAAGATCTACCAGCTGGAGACAAGCAACTACTACAGCTTCAAGGGCAAAACAGATGAGGCCGGTCGCCACACCTTCCCACCCCTGCCCGATGGGACCTACCAGCTGGATGTGAGCCACCCCAAATATAACCGCCGCAGCAAGCGCTTGAAGATCAAGGAAGGGGAGCCTATCCCCCTTATCAAGGTGCAACTGGCAGAGTAGATCCTTTCAGGCTTTGATCCCCGCGGCACAGCCCGTAGGTTAGGCGGCCATGGCACGTGCTTTGGTTGACTTGCAGGAGCTGGATCTCACAAAGGATGTATTGTCCGATGAGGAGCTCCGAAGTTACCTCCCTCACGCCTATGAGTTCAAAATGGTGGATGGCATCTGCCACCTGGACTTGGAGAAAGGCATCATCATTGGTTACAAGGACTGGGACCAAGACCCCTGGTGGGCGCGCGGGCACATACCTGGCCGCCCCCTTATGCCTGGAGTGTTGATGGTGGAAGGCTGCGCCCAGGTTTGCACCGTGCTGATGAAGCGCTGGGAAGGCTGGAGCAAAGATCAATTCGTTGGCCTGGGTGGCTTGGAAAACGTTCGCTTCCGCCGACCGGTAGGGCCCAGCTCGCGAGTGCACTATGTCTCGGTTGCCCCCGAACCCGGCCGACGCCTGCCGAAGTATCCGAGCCAGTGTTTTCACGAGAACAAGATCGCCATGGAAATGGAACTGATAGGAGTGAAGCTCTGAACACCTACCCGGATCTAGGCCCACGGCCATTCGCTGAGTTCGAGCAAGACGAAGATTACGAACGACCAAAATTGCCCCTGCCTTGGTGGGTGTTGGTGATCGTTGTGGCAGCAGCGTGGTTCCCCCTCGGCGGCTACTGGCAGAGTGATGACTTTGCCGCCCTGCACTACGCCAGCAACTGGTCCAATGTCTGGAATGACTTCTCTGGTCCGCAGTACAACCTGCAAGACCTGGTATGGTTCTACCGCCCGCTGATCACTCTCAGCTTTGGCATCGACAGCCAGCTGGCGGAATTCCTGGGCGCCCAGGCGCCCATGATAGGTCACCTGAGCAACACCGTGGCCCACACCATCAGCGCCTTGCTGGTGGCTCTCCTCGGCATGCGCTTCGTCAACCCAAAGGCCGGTTTTTGCGCCGGCCTCATCTGGGGACTGTCACCGGCACTTGCCGGCTCAGTCTTCTGGGCTGCGGGGCGAGTGGATAGCCACACCACCATGTGGATCCTGCTGTGCATCTACTTCTTCCGCCGCTGGATTGACAAGCGCAGCAGCAGATGGCCGGCGATGATCTTCCTGGTGCTGGCCTTGCTCAGCAAAGAAACCGCCATGATCCTGCCGGGTATCCTGGGCTGCATTTGCCTGGGACTTGCGGCAGAGGGACACAAAATCCGCAAAACCTTCGTGGTCATGCTGCCCTACGCGGGGATCTTGCTGGCCTACCTGATCTTCCGTCACTGGATGTTTGGCGACAATTACCTGGGTGGCTACGAAGGCAGCTTCCGTCTCGCCCCTGGCATCCTGGGCCTGAGCAAGCAGACCATGCATCTGCTCAACCCCTTGATGCACAGTGGTGGCGAAGTCGCCTTGCAAACCCTGGGGGAAAGCTACTGGCCCAACTGGATCCGCTATCTGGGCTTCCTGCCAGCGATCATCGCCGTAGCCCTGACCCTGCGACGCAAGAAGGTGAATGTGCTGGCCTGCACCTTCTGGCTTTTCATTCTCCTGGCACTCCCCACCTACATGCTCTGGGCCAGCGCCGAGAACCCGAAGAACCTGCGCAACTTCTATCTACCCATGGTGGCTCTGGCCATCCTCATTGGGCACGCCGGCTGGCTCACCACCATCCTGGCATTGTTGGTGGCAGCCTTCCCCTTCATCCAATTGCGACAGGAATTCCGGGACACCTGGGAGAGCAACCGGCTCATTCACCAGAACCTGATCACAGATGCCGAAAAAAGTCAGGAACCGCTCTTCTTCGTCGATGGGCTGGCAAAAGAAAACGATCGCCACACGGCCCTGGCCTTTGATATTGGCGTCGACAGCCTGCTGCGCCCCCCCTTTGCCGACAGTGACAAACGGGTCTTCGCCCTTCGCCAACTCAACTCCAACACAGTGGTATCCCACTTGCCATACGGGAAAGAGCGCGGCCTGCCCTTTGGTCTGACCCTGGCATTCGATGGTGCAAAAATCCACTACACCAAGGTGCCCAAGCAAAGCCTTGCTAGCCTCCTGGTAGAGCAACGTGGGAATCGCATCCTGAGCATTCCGGTACTGGATGAGATGGCACAAGTTCACATCTCACAGAAGAAGGGCGGCTCGCACTACAGCATGAGCGACGAGCCGGTGATCAGGATCCGCGGCATGAAGAGCAAGTTCTACCGCATCACCATCTTTACCGCCGGCGGCTATGTCACCGCCAGGGTGCGAGACTCATCCAGGAGAGATGACCGGGATGGGCGGATCTACTGGGGGGATGTGCTCATGGCACATAACGGCAGCCAGGCAAGCACCAACAGTCCCATCATCTACGACCTGCAGAAGGCCACGACTCTCGACATTCTCACCGAACCCAACAGGACCGGGCAAAACCTTGGCCCGGCGTTTCCGGTCATGGTGGAGCTGGACAGTCGCCAAACCTACAACAGCAGGTTCGACAGCTTCCGCCCCACCCATGCCAACAAAGACCCTTTGTGGATTCGCCTGGACCGTCGTCTGGCCAGTTGGTTGAAGTAGAACATGGGAAGACTGGACGACCATGCCATACAACAAGGCCTACAGCAGCTCAGAGGCTGGGAGCTGCAGGAAGGCAAGCTGCATAAGCAGTACAAGTTCCGCTCATTCAAAGCCGCCTTTGGCTTCATGACGAGAGCGGCACTATGCGCTGAAGCCATGAATCATCATCCGGAATGGTTCAATGTCTACAACAAGGTGGAAGTCTGGCTTACCACCCACGATGCCGGCGGCATCAGCCAGAAGGACCTGGATCTAGCGGCGCAGTTCGAGGCCGAAATCTAGTCCACCAATATTTCGAGCACGTCCAACTGCTCGCAGTGGCAAGGCAGGCCGATTAGATCGGCAAAGGCATTGGCGGTACGACCCTCATCGCCACTCACCCACTCCTTCACGTAGGTGCCATGGGCGCAGCGCAACTCCAGCGCCAGCAGGTCCTCGGCCAACAGTTCCCAGCCCTTGATTTGCACGGTGCGGCGGCGCACCAGATCAGCGCGACGGGTGGAGACCCGCGCCGGAGTGCGCTGTTCTACTTGCAGGATCTGCCCCAGCAAGGGATAGAGAGTAGTCTCATCCACCACCCCCTGCAGCCGCACATGGGCCAGGTATTCCTTATCAAACAGGGCCTCTTTCCAGTAGGCCACCCGCGGCTTCTCCACGATCTTGAAGGGCGCCAACTCCAGGCGACCTTCAGCGCCCTGCTCAATGCGCTGGCGCAGGGCTTCCGTGTCCTGCTGCGGCGCCTTTGAGTCCACCACTTCGTAGACAAAGGGGCGACCTTTGCCCAGCATCAGCACGTCCACATCTTCTCGACCGGCGCCGTGAAACTTGCCAAAACGAGCCTTGAAAGCGGGCACCAGGGTGCGGCCGATGATTTCCTGCACCGAATCCCTGGTCAGTTTGCCAAAGCCCTCGCAGCACTTGCATTTCAGTTTGCGCCGACGGTGACCCCTGCACTCAGGACAGAAAAAGATGGTTTGCGGCAGGCCGCGTTCCAGCTTTCGGTATCGAGACTCCAGGTAGACCTTGGCTTTCGGCTTCGGTGCAGGGCTGGGAGTGACTGGTTGTTCTGCAGCGGTATCCAATGTTCCTTTGCTTATGGGGCACGGTCTTCAGGGCAGGATGTAGGTCCGCTCCACCAAGACATCAGGCTGGCCAAGTTCCTGGCGTTCCACCTGCCGGTCCTGGTCGGAGCTATGGGAAACCCTGACGATGAAGGTTTCGCCGATTGCTTCACTGTAATAGGTGAAGGAACCATCTTTGCCAACAGGGACTTTGCGCACAGCAATCTTTCCAACTTTGCCGACCTGCGGCAGCGGGTGGATCTCAACCAGAGATTCGGCACAGGGCTTGCCCTGATCCAGGACCTTACCTCGCAGGGTAAACCACTGGTTTCGAACCAGAGACAGCAGGCCCTGATCCACTGGTTGACCATTTTGGGTTTGCACCTGAACCGGAGCAAAGGGCTCTCGCACACGCCGCGGGACTGCAGACCTATGGGCAAATTCCAGGGGATGCACCTGCAGTTCAAGCAGGGCCGCCGGTAGGTCTTGAAAGGCGAAGGAGCCATCTGCTTGGGTCCGGGTCTGCCCCACCGGTAAACCCTGCAGCAGGGCACGCAGTCGCACATTCGGCACGCCTTTCTGCCACTGGTCCAGCACCTGCCCGCGCAGCTCAGCTGCAGATAAGTGCATGTTCAGATCACAGCGGTTCAACTCCGCAGACCGCAGCAACACTTGACGGGGCAAAGAGCATGAACCACCGGCGGGGTGGTGGACAGCAGCCAGCCGATGAGTTCCAGGCGGCAGGCCGCGAAAAACAAACCCGCCCTCCTTGTCAGTGCGCACCGGCTGCAACTCCCTCTTCACCGGCTCGGTTAGAAACAAGGAAACTAATGCACCCGCAACCGCCTGACCTTCCAGGTCCAACACTCGACCTTGCAGTTTTGCTCCTGGCACTAGCGAAACCTGCAACTCCTGTTGCTGTCCCACCTGCAATTCAAATGCTGGCATTCCCTGCGCCGGCAAGAACAGTCGATCCGGCAAAGACAGAGGATCGCATTGCAGGCGATAACTACCAGGCGCCAGATCAGCGAATGACAAGTCACCATGCTGGTTGCTGGAGGCTTGAGCATGCAACTTGTCCCCGGCAAACAGCGCTGCCCGGATTTGAGCTACGGGTTGCCCATCGTGGTTCTGCAGGCGCAGCAGGACACAAGCAGCTCGGCTCGGGCTGGCCGCATCGCGGGGAGTCACCTGCCTTACACCCTCATCCACGGTCACAGCCAGCGGTGTAAAAACAAGCTGCTGGGTTGAATTCGGCAGGGCTGCCGGCGTCCCCAGAGAATCAGCCTGAGGCCACCACAGCAGCGCCGTCACCAACAGAGCAAGGCAGCTCAGAACGAGGATTGGATGACCAACGCGGGTCAGCATGAGATTTAGGGAACGGTATTGGCGAAGGTGCCGCTTTCATTCACCGAGGTGATGACCCAGGTTCCGCTGATGACACCAGCATTGGTAATGGTGCCGTTGAGCAGGGTGCCCTCATCATCTACCGCTTCAAAGGAGCCACCGCTGGCATCCAAAGAGTATAAGAAGCTGGATGCAGTCACCGGGGGAGACACTACAGCGGTGATGGTCAACAAACCATCAGCCCCTACCACCAGGGTGCCGCTCACATCTGGCTCACCCACTTCCTTGAAGGTGATGGGGTAAGTGCCAACGATGGCTGCAAGGTGGGCAGGATCCAACACCGTCGCGCCAGCCCGCACCCGCGACCCAGTGAAAGTTCCAGAATCCGAACTGTCGGACCAGGTGCCATTGATGGTCTCGCCAACTACAGTGCCATTGAAGGTGGAACCCAGCATGGAGTTGCCAAACACGCCAGTGCCATCACTGGTCAGCGAACCAGTGGCTCCGGCCGGTCCAAAGACGCTGCTGTTGGAAGCCCCTATCAGCTGGCCATTGATATCCACCGCCACTTCCCAGCTGCCAGTATCGTCACCGGCAAAGGTGCCGCGATAGCGCCCAGCAAGCTCCTTGAACAGACTACCTTGGAAATGCATCTGCGCTTGGGCCGCAGAGACGAGAGTGGGAGCACCAGGCAGGCTTGCCAGCAGCGCAGTCAGAGTGGTGTCGGTAGCAAAGGTGGCAGGAGGCTGAGTAAAGTCAATGCCTGTGGGAGCGCTGGTAGCATTGCTGCCATCGATTCCATTCCCAGGAGTACCATCCGCATCAATGGTCTGCATGAAGCGCAGGATATTGGACACGGTGGGATCGGTCTCATCCACCGCACCGGGCACCAAGTCAATAGGTGTCAACACTGCCTTCCCCAGCACCGTGCCCACGACGACGTTGCCAAAGGAAAAAGTGATTGGGGCGGAAGGGCGGAAGAAGAAGGTACCGTTGCCGTCGGTAGTACCCATGATATCACCGGAAGCCCAGGTCATGGCACTCACGGGGGCATCGACAAAGCGGCCGGTACCCTCCGAGGGACCTCCACCACCACCGCCGCAGCTGAGCATGGGGAACAAAATCAGGGCAGACAAACAGGTCGAGATCAACTTCATCAGAGGGTTCCTTTCGAGAATGGGGTGAGGGAGAGAGTTGGGGGCAAGGCCTCTCTCCAGTCCTGCCATTGTAAGGGTCCATGAAAGGCGATCCCAGCAAGCACTTCCCTATGTCTCAGACAAAGTCATGCCTGGCAGTCAAGTGCTCCAATTCTGCCCGAACCCACCGCTGCAAAGTCCAATTCTAGATATTGGCGATGGTGCCGCTCACACCAAAGAAACTGCTGAAGAAGCTGCCACTGATGACCCCAAGATTGCTGATGCTGCCGGTAAACAACAGGCCATTCTCATCCACAGCTGCAAAGGAGCCGCCATTGGCATCCAAGGCAGTGAAGTAGGTGGCAGTACTGACACCAATCCCTGACACAGTGATGCTGATCAGGCCGGAGGCATCCACTGTCAAAGCAGCTGCCGGCGTCAATCCACCACCGTTTACCATGAGGCCAATGGGATAGCTGCCAACAATGGGAGCCAAGTGGGCGGGATCCAACACGGAAGCTCCAGCCCTTACCCGGGAGCCGGTAAAGGTCCCGGACTCCACGCTATCGGACCAGGTACCACTCAGGTTCTGCCCCACAACATTGCCAGTGAAGGTGGAACCCAGCATGGAGTTGCCAAACACCCCGGTGCCATCACTGCTCACCGAGCCAATGACGGAAGCTTGTTCTGGGGTGACATTGATGGATGTCCCCACCAGTTGGCCGAAAATATCCACGGCAACTTCCCAGGTGCCAGAATCGTCACCGCTGAATGTGCCGCGATAGCGCCCCGCCAGTTCCTGGAGCAAACCACTCTGGAAGTGAGTCTGGGCCTGGCTGATTGACACCAAGGATGGTGTGCCAGGCAAGCTGGCCAACAGTGCAGTCAGGGTTGTATCCGCAGCAAAGGCAGTCGTGGACTGAGTGAAGTCGATGTTGGTGGGAGCACCGGCGGTGTTGCTGGCATCGATGCCATTGGCAGGGATACCGTCAGCATCAATGCTCTGCATGAAACGCAGAATGTTGATCACGGTGGTGTTGGTCTCATCCACCGCACCAGGGACAAGATCAATGGGCGTCACCACTGACGATCCCTGCACCGTACCCAGGATGATGTTGCCCATGGAAAACGTCACCGGGGTGGAAGGACGAAAGAAGAAGGTGCCGTTGGTGTCGGTAACACCAGTGAGATCACCGGAGGTCCAGGTCATGCCACCTACCGGAGCATCGATGAAGCGGCCAGTGCCTTCGTTGGAACCGCCAGAGCCTCCACAACTGAACAACGAAAACAAAACCAGGGCAGAACATGTCGAAACCAATTTCATGACGGAGCTCCTTCCAAGGCAAGGTATAGAGACCACTAGCCCGGTTACTCTACACCTGCCAGGAAGACGGTCCCAGCAACATTCCGCACCGCAAAGCCCGCAAGCTTAGGTATTGGCAAAGGTGCCGCTAATTCCCAGGAAGTTGCTGAGGAAGCTGCCGCTGATCACTCCAGTATTGGTGATGGTCCCGGTGAACAAGATACCGTCTTCATCCATGGCTTCAAAGGAGCCGGTGCTGGCATCCAATGCGGTGAAGTAGGCGGAAATGCCTACCACCAGTCCAGTCACGTTGATGGTAATCAAGCCTGTGGCATCGATCACCAAGGTGGCTGTGGGTGATCCCCCACCATTCACCATAAAGGTAATGGGGTAACTGGCGGCAATGGGAGTCAGGTGGGCCGGGTCCAAGATGGCTGCACCGGCCTTGAACTTGGAACCCTGAAAAGATCCGGACTCAGAACCGGCGGACCAGGTGCCACTCAGGCTCTGACCATCAAAGCTGCCGCTGAAGCTGGAGCCCAGCACCGCATTGCCAAACACTCCGGCACCATCACTGGTCACCGTGCCAAGAGCAGTGGCCAGGCCTTGGCTGTTGCTGATAGACGATCCCACCAATTGACCCGACACATCCACCACCAATTCCCAACTACCAGAATCGTCGCCGCCGAAGGTGCCACGATAACGCCCGGCAAGGTTCTGGAACAAGCTACTCTGGAAGTGAGTCTGGGCCTGGCTGATTGACACCAAGGCGGGCGTACCAGGCAAGCTGGCCAACAGTGCCGTCAGGGTTGCATCCGCAGCAAAGGCAGTCGTGGACTGAGTGAAGTCGATGTTGGTGGGAGCGCTGGCGGCGTTGCTGGCATCGATGCCATTGGCGGGAATCCCGTCGACATCAATGCTCTGCATGAAACGCAGAATATTAATCACCGTAGTGTTGGTTTCATCCACGGCGCCGGAAACCAGATCAATGGGTGTGACCACCGAAGACCCTTGCACCGTACCAAGGATGACGCTGCCCAAGGAAAACGTCACCGGGGTAGAAGGGCGAAAGAAGAAGGTGCCGTTGGCGTCGGTAACACCAGTCAGGTCACCGGAGGTCCAGGTCATGCCACTCACCGGAGCATCGATGAAGCGACCGGTGCCTTCGTTTGGACCGCCGGTACCGCCGCAGCTAAACAACGTGAACAACGCCAGGGCAGAAACACTCGTAGAGATCAACTTCATCACAGGACTCCTTTCCAGGCAGAGGGTTGGGGTAGAAGGTTGGGGTAAGCGATTAGCCAGGTTCTTACAAACGGTCCAGGAGGTCGATTCATCGGCTCTAGGGGCTGAAACCCTGAAGCGAAGGGGCTATCTCAGATCTCTCCAAGGCCCTGTCTCTCCAAGGCCAATGCCGGCACAGCATGTCCCTGGCTATAATGCAAGGAAATCAGCGCCCCTCAGCCAAGGGCCAGCCATCCAAGTGCGCTGCGGCGTATACCCTTAGCTCAGGTCCGGACCGGTTACATAGGTAACAAATCAGTCCGGGCACATGGGTAACACTTTGGCGTGGCCTTGGGGTGGCGCTGGGGTCTCTTGTGCCGGATGACCTGGTGCGAGACAGACCCTGTGAATGAGCGTTTGAAGTTTGTGGCGGCCCACCAAGATGGCCGCCTGTCGATGACAGAACTGTGCGAGCGGTTTGGGGTTAGCCGGAAAACTGGCTACAAGATCCTGGCTCGATATCGTGATGAAGGACCTGAAGGTCTACGGGACAGATCCAGAGCGCCAAAGCGGCATCCCAATCAAGCCCCACCAAGAGTGGAGGCGGCGATTTTGCGGGTACGAAAACACTACCCAACTTGGGGATCCAAAAAGATCCGAGCTGTACTGGCACGAGAGCACCCGGAAGAAGTTTTGCCGGCAAGGAGCACAGTGCATGCTGTGTTGAAACGGGCGGGTGTCGTCATGTCTCGTCCCCGACGTTTGCGGCGGCAGCCCAGTACATTGTCGTTGATTCAACCACAAGCACCCAATGACGTTTGGTCCATAGACTACAAGGGCTGGTTTTGTGTCGGAGATGGCACTCGCTGTGATCCACTGACGGTGAATGATGCCTTTAGCCGCCTGTCGCTGGAGTGCCGTGCATTGGTCTCGCCGAAGCTGTTGGACGTGCGCCGCTGCTTGGCAGGTGCATTTAGGCAGTATGGCCTACCTCTCTACATGCTTAGCGATAACGGGTCTCCGTTTGGGTCGAGGGGCATTGGCCCCCGGTGTCAGGATAGATGTCGCCTCTGAGGATCGAGGGGACCCGACCAAAGCTTGCTTTGGTTGGGCTCGATCCAACAAGTTCACCCGCAGGGTGAACGCCCCCCATGGGGGGCGAGTTTTCCACAAGTTATCCAGTGGGGCGGTGGAGTGATGATTCTTGGTTTACAGCAATGGTTTCAAAGTGCGCATGGTCCAGCGAATGACCGACACTGGTCCTTCTCGGATAACTGCGCCGGATTTGGCAGCAGAGGTTGGAGTTGCCCAATCGACCCTCTGGCGTTGGGTAAGGGAAGCACGTACCGTTTCCTTGATGAGCGGTACAGGAGGCAAGCCCGAGAAGGGATCGAAAAGTCCACGTCAGTGGACCCCAGAAGAGAAGGTGCAGGTCGTTATGGAGGCCATGAAAGTGGCCGAGGAGGATCTGGGAGAGTTTTTGAGGTCAAAGGGACTGCACTCTGTCGAGCTCGAAAACTGGCGCAAACTAGTCATGGAGGCGGCACAATCCGCTTTCAGCAACCCCAAGAAGGCCAAGCGACATGGTGCTTCGCCGGATGCGAAGAAGATCAAAGCACTGGAAAAGAAGATCCGCCGCAAGGACAAGGCCTTGGCCGAGGCTGCAGCTTTGCTGGTGCTCCAAAAAAAAGTCCAAGAGATCTGGGGGGACGAGGACAGCGACACACCCACGAGCAGCGAGACCTGATTTTAGGATTGGTCACAGAAGCCATCAACAACGGTGCCCGGCTGCACAAGGCGTGTGGGACCCTTGGCGTAGATTCAAGGACACTACAACGCTGGAAGCGGCAGGGCATCGGTGAAGATCGGCGAGCTGGCCCAAAGAGCGTGGTCGGCAACAAGATCAGCTCTGCTGAGCGAAGTATGATCCTGCAAATCCTCAACTCTCCAGAGTATCGCGACCTTTCTCCCAGTCAGATCGTGCCGAGGCTGGCCGATCAAGGAATCTATCTGGCATCTGAATCCACGATGTATCGAATCTTGCGCGAGGAAAAGCAGCTCAAGCATCGCGCTGCTGCCAAGCCAGCAACACATCACCATCCCCGCGAACTGGTGGCAACAGCACCCAACCAAGTATGGAGCTGGGACATCAGTTACTTGCCTGGCCCGATCCGCGGGAAGTTTTACTACCTGTACACGATCATCGATGTCTTCAGCCGAGACATCATGGGCGAAGCCATCTATGAGGAAGAATGCCAGGTATTGGCGGCAGCCTTGATCCAATCGGCTTGTGATGCGCAGGGAGTGGATCCTGACAGCTTGGCTCTTCACTCCGATAACGGTGGTCCAATGAAGGGCAGCACTATGCTGGCAAAGCTTGAAGAACTCGGCGTCATGGCTTCATTTAGCCGGCCTGGTGTCTGTGACGACAATCCCTACTCAGAGTCCCTCTTCAAAACAGCCAAATACCGTCCAGAGTATCCTGCCCGACCATTTGAATCGTTGGAGCATGCGAGGACCTGGCTGGTGGCGTTTGTCCAGTGGTATCGGCACGAGCATCGGCATAGCGGCATCAAGTTTGTAACCCCTGCTCAACGCCATGCGGGGGAAGACATTGTCATCCTGGCAAAACGCCGGGAAGTGTATGAAAAAGCCCGTGCACGAAATCCAGAGCGCTGGTCAGGAAACGTGCGGGATTGGTCGCGCATCGAAACTGTCAGGCTCAACCCGAACACCCATCATGCAGCTGCGGAGGCAGCATGATGAATACATTTCAGGCGACAACTACCTTGACACCTACCGTTGGCGGGATTTCTCGCTTAGGAGTTTGGATGATACGGCTTGGAATTCGACCAATGTTTATTGAGCCAGGTAGACCAGATCAGAATGGTCGTCACGAGCGATTTCATGAAACCTTGAAGGCAGAGACTGCCAACCCTCCTTACAAAACAATTCGAACCCAGCAGGCTGCATTTTCACGATTTCAATCCATCTACAATGAAGAGCGCCCGCATGAAGCTCTAGACATGCAAGTGCCAGCCGAAGTCTACGCGCCTTCGCGGAGGACTATGCCTTCAAGGCTGCCGCAGCATGAATACTCAGATGACTTTGCTGTCCGACAAGTGCGAAAGGATGGCACCATGAAATGGGCTGGAGGCTATGTCTTTATAGGGGATGCACTGGTAGGCGAGAGCATCGGCCTGGAACATGTGGATGACGACGTATGGATTGTCCATCTCGGCTGCATGCAGCTGGGAGTGCTGCATGAGCGGTCCAGGGTCGTGATCCCCCTGCCAAAAATCAGCGAGTAGGGGGGAGGGCCCATATACTGAGTAGCGAATATGGGGGGTCGCTTGCCGAAATCCTCATTTCCCTGGCTCAAGAGGCTCCCCCCATGCTCTAGCCCCTGAATCCCTGAAAATGAGCATTGTGGGTCGCAATCCTGCCTCCCCCAGAAAGTGTTACCCATGTGCCCGTACAAAAGTGTCACCCATGTGCCGGGTTGCACCCTCAGACAGGGGGCTGTTATGGGAAGGCTTCTAGCAGATTATTAGGATTATCTGTCCGAAATCGAGGCTGAGAAACCATAGGGCAATGCAATGTCATTACCGCATGAGTTGATTGATAAGGCTTTCCTGCAATACCAACGCACAGGGAATCCAGAACACCTGGGCGAGGTATTCGAAGAGACGGCTCCGCAGCTATTGCGCATGGCGCTGCATCTAGTGCCGGATGTGAATACGGCAGAAGAGCTACTGCAGGCCACCTTCCTGGTGGCCATCGAGCACCGGCAAGACTACAAGCCTACGGGGCATGTCCTATCTTGGCTGTTTGGCATCCTCACCAACCATGCGCGCAACAGCATGCGGACTGCAGGGCGGAAGATAGATGCAGCACACAGCCTGGGCACTGATCCCCTGGAATTGGTGGACCATGATCAGCAAGGACCACACAAGGTTCTGGAGGGAAAGGAACTTTCCCAGGCAGTTTTAGAAGCCATCGAGAAGATGCCGGAAAAGTACCAAGCGGTTCTCATGCTGCATCTCAGGAGTGGCTTCTCGGTGGGCGAAATCGCCATCAGTTTACGTCGCTCCCCTGGCACGGTGCGCAAGCAGATCACCCGGGGTATGGAGATGCTTAAGAAGTCTCTCCCCGCCAGCATCATTGCCGGTACCGCCATCCTGACCACTCCGGTGCACGGCCTGGCGGCCATCCAGCAAGTGGTGATGTCCAAGGCAAACGCAGTGGCCCAGTCCGCCGCCGGCTCTTCCTCCGCACTCAGTGTTGGCAAACTAACCCTGTGGACCGCTGCTGGAACCCTGACGGCAGCCGCCCTAGCGGTGTCCTTCTACACCCCAGATGTGGGGCAAGTGACCTTTGATGAACTTTCCCCCAAGGCTACGGCATCAGTCGTGACTCAGAAGGGATCCGTGGATTCTCCTGCGACCGCCACCGTGGCAATGCAAGAGGATCCCTTCCCCCCGTCTTCACGCTTCGTGATGGCATTTTCTTTCCCTGTCAAAAAAGCGCTAGGAGGCGCAAAACCCATGAATGATCCTTCCTCTTTCCAAAATTTCCAATTCCTTCGAATCCCAAGCCTGTTGTTGGGGGCCATGACCCTGCTTCCGGCTTTGGACCAAGCGCAGAGTGTAATCTATATCCATAATGGCGAGAACGCGGGTGACAACAATGGAATCTCCGTGAGTGGTGCTGGCGATGTGAACTCTGATGGCTATGCGGACATCGTGGCCAGTGCTAACTTTTGGGATGCAGATCCATTGGGCACTGATGGAACCACTGATGATGTCGATGAAAATGGCCGGGTCTATGCGTACTCCGGCAAGGATGGTACGACGATTTGGACCAGAGATGGTGAGAACGCAGGTGATTGGCTGGGGACCTCCGTGAGCGGTACTGGCGATGGGGACTCTAATGGATTTCCCGACGTTGTAGCTGGTGCTGTTAGGTGGGATGCATTGGGCCCCGATGGAACCGCGGGCACTGTTGACGATATTTCGAACGTTGGTCGTGCCTATGTGCTTTCCGGCAAGGATGGTACGACGGTGTGGACCTTTGATGGCGAGCTCGTCGCTGACGGTCTGGGAGACTCTGTGAGCGATGCTGGCGATGTGGACTTGGATGGTTTCTCCGACGTTATAGCTGGTGCGTCTTTCTATGACGCTGCTGGTCCTGACGGTACTTCGGGCACTGTTGACGATATTTCGAACGTTGGTCGTGCCTATGTGCTTTCCGGCACGACCGGCACAACGCTTCATACTTTTACTGGCGAGAACCTGTTTAGCTCGCTGGGAGTCTCCGTGAGCGATGCTGGGGATATGGACCTGGATGGCTTTGCCGACGTTGCGGTTGGGTCACCCATGTATTCTGCTGGCTTTTTCTCCTTCGAAGGCCGTGTCTATGCTTATTCCGGCAAGGGTGGCGCGTTGATTTGGGCCTCTAATGGTGAAAACGGGTTTGATGCTTTCGGTGCATCCTCGAGCAATGCCGGCGATGTGAACTCGGATGGTTATCCTGATATTGTGACCGGTGCGGCACCTTGGAGTGATCCGGCGGAACTTGGCCCTGATGGCACTGCGGGAACCGGTGACGAGACTGGAGGCCATGGCCGAGCCTATGTGCTTTCCGGCAAGGATGGCACGACGCTGTCGACCTTTGATGGTGAGAACGCTGGTGACGGGTTGAGCTTTTCCGTGGGCGGTGCTGGCCATGTGAATTCTGATGCTAATGTTGACATTGTGGCTGGTGCGATTGGCTGGGATGCTGATCCATTGGGTCCTGATGGCACTGATGGAACCGCTGACGACGTCGATGAGACTGGCCGAGTTTATGTAATCTCCAGTGCCTCGCTTTCTCTGACAGCGGACACGCATCAGCTGTCCTTGAGCGTGGCCAACTCCCAGACCATGACCATCGATGCTGGTGTGGCCAACGCTGGTAAGAACTACTGGATCTTCACCGGCTTTGCCGCTAGTGGTGATACCCCCGGTGTCACCATGGCCCCTGGCGTGGTGATCCCCCTGAACCAGCCGGATCCATTGACCAGCTTTGTCATTGGTCTCACCCAGCTGGGTGGTGGCGCTCCCACCTTTGCCGGCTGGAAGAGCACCTTGGATATTGCAGGCAAGGCTTCGCCTTCCCTGAACACCTTTGGGCCGACGCCGACACCTCTAGGCATCACCTTGCACCACGCCGCCCTGGTCTACACCCCCGACGGCTGTGGTGTTGGTTGTGACACCTTCCAGTTGGCCACCAACTGGGTGCCGATGACCACGACTCCATGATATGGTTGAGCCTGTCAAGTGGTTGATTCAATGATTTTCCGGGGTGACCTCCTTGAGGTTAGCCCCGGGACCTTCAAGACAACGAGCGATCCAAGCTTCTTGCGACGGTTGACAGCCTGATATTCGCGGGTTGCATCTCCCTCAAGGGGAGCCTACCGCATTCCATGTATCCGTCGAAGGCTTCCTCACACTAATAGCGGGCATGTTCCTCCAAAAGGAGGCTTCCCAACGGAGTCGACGAGGGTTCCTTTGACCGGTGTTGAAATCGCTCGCTGACTTGAAGATCCCAAGGCGTTCTTTGAAATTGAAATTTGAAAAGTAGCTAAGTGGCTAGACGTGGCAGCTTGTCACCGATGCCCCAGATAAACCCAACCAGTTGGCGGGCAATGGCGACCAAGACAAGGTTACGTTGCTTGCCTCTGGCTTGCAGACGACGGTATTGCTTGTGCAAGCGGTCCTGTGCTCGCCAGGCAATGTTGGTGATCTCAGGGGGCAGCCCCTCCCAGCGTTTCCTGATGCAAGCACTGGCTTTTGGTGAGTGGCGGTAGCTCCAGGCAGCTTCCACCAACAAGGCACGCACCAGAGTGTTTCCGGTTTTGGTGATGCGGCCCCTGCGAATGTTGTCTCCACTGGAGTATTCGGAAGGGACCATTCCTAAGAAAGACATGAGCTTGGACGGAGTGGCAAACCTGCGGATGTCGCCAATTTCTACGGCGATCCCAGCAGCAGTAACCAGCCGGACACCTTTGAGGGCTTGCAGGGCTTTGACAAAGGGAGAAAGTTTCCATCCCTCCACAAGCTCGGCAATGTCATTGGTCAGTCGGTCCACCCGTTGGGTAGTTTCCTCGACGCATTGCAGGCTTTCACGCAGGACACGGTTTTGTGCTTCCTGCTCGAAGGTCTGGCTGCGGATCCAATCCAAGTGCATATTGGTCCAGTTGGTTTTGCCCGGATAGCATCGCTGATGGCGAAGCAGGAAGTGGCTAAGCCGAAGGCGGACGGTGCGCTGGATCTTTTTGCTCTGGTGCCTGGCTCGGAATAGATCGCGAAGAGATTCAGACCGTTCATCTGGTATCCAGATGGGTGTCAGGTCACCGGAGCGTAGGTACTGGGCCAGTTTGGCAGCATCCCGCTTGTCGGTTTTGACGCGATCTCTGGTTTGCCTCGGAATGCGATTGGGTGCTACCACCAGACAATCGATACCAGCTTTGTCCAGGGCTCGCTGGAGTCCATAGCCTGTGGGGCCAGCTTCGTAGCAGACCTTGAGGGCTTTGCGGTCCGCACCCAGGCGGTCAAGCTTCTTGATGAGCTTGATGGAGTCGTGAGTGATCGTTGCCACGACATTGGCCGGTTCCCGGTCTGACCTGGCGACGGCAATGACAATGGATGCCTTGTGGACATCAAGACCTACATAGTGGGGGAAGCAAGACGTAGCGGACTTGGCTATACTTTTCATCGGACCACCTCATAGTTGTGTTAAGTGATGAATGGGGTATGTCATGCGGCACTCGATATGCCGCATGACTGCGGTCCACCTTACCCCTGCGAGGGACGTTTTGCCCCCGCAGCTCCGTCGCCATCAGCTTCGGTTGCACAATAAGTGACCGAGGCTGAAGGAGGCGGAGCAAAGGGGCAGCCCCCTTGCCAGCTCTCGAGCCTGAGGCAGAGAGCGCCAAGGAAAGCATTTACGCTTGTTCCGCATCAGAACGCGGACCAGGCTCAACCATGTTGGCTAACAGGCCGTTGAAAAACTCCAAGTAGTTAAGCCGTGCTCCAATCCACGTACGTAGGGATAATATCCCAATCACGGAGGTGGATATTTCATGGCACTTGGCAAACGACGCGACAAGCAGCAAGCACTTTTGGTCTCGACGACCAATCTTCCCCGATCTCCAGGGCACCCGTTTTACGCGAAGCTGAATGAGCTTCTCAGCGAAGCGAAGTTCGATCACTATGTCGAATCGCTTTGCGAGCCCTACTACAAGGAAGGCGGCCGCCCTTCAATTCCGCCAGGCGTCTACTTCCGGATGCTGCTGGTCGGCTATTTCGAAGGTGTGGATTCACAGCGTGGGATTGCATGGCGCTGCAGTGACAGCCGCTCGCTCCAGCAATTCCTTGGGCTTTTGCTGACAGAGATGACCCCTGATCACTCCAGCTTGACCGTGATCCGCAAACGGCTGCCAGTAGAAGTGCACGAAGAGGTGTTTGCATTCGTGGTCAAGATCGCCAAATCCAAGGGCATGGTGAAGGGCAAGGCACTGGCCGTGGACACAACGACGTTGGAAGCCAATGCTGCAATGAAGTCCATTGTGCGCAAGGATACTGGCAAGGGCTGGAATGACTACGTGCGCGAGCTTGCGAAAGAAGAAGGGGCCGAAGTCCCAACGGAGGAGGACTTACGGCGATTCGATCGCAAACGCCGTGGGAAGAAGACCTCGAACAAGGACTGGGAGTCGCCCTCAGACCCCGACAGCAGGATCGCGAAGATGAAGGATGGGCGTACCCACCTTGCCTACAAGGCACAGCACGCGCTGGACACTGACTCCGAGATCATCGTCTCCGCGACGATCCACCATGCAGATACTGCTGACAGCGAGGCACTGAAAGACGGAATCATTGAGGCTCAGGCGGTGCTGATCAGTGCTGAGCAAGATGACCAATACAAGGCAGTTGTCGCCGACAAGGGCTACCACAAAGTTGAAACCCTGGCATGGCTAAGCGAGAGAGAGATACTTTCTTACATACCACAGCCGCGGTCACAGAACCGCCGCAAGTGGACGGACAAACCAGAATCGTGGCAGGATGCTTATCGAGCAAACCGTCGGCGTGTTGCAGGATCGCGATCCAAAAAGCTCCAGCGCTTACGAAGTGAACGAGTGGAGAGAAGCTTTGCGCACACCTGTGGGTCAGGCGGTGCACGCCGGACTTGGTTGCGCGGCATCGAGAATGTCAAAAAGCGGTACGTGGTCCATGTCGCTGCACGCAATCTTGGCACGATCATGCGTAGCCTGTTTGGAGTTGGGACGCCAAGGGGATTGCAGAGGGGCTTTGAGGGCTTCCTCAGCCGCGTATATGAGCTTTGTGGATCTGTTTGGCCCCAACCAGCTTGCTGGATCGCAATGACTGCCATTATTTTCCGCCATAAGAATCCCGGGGCAGAAAACGGATGTCTCGGGATCGACAATCTCCAAATCACCCCTTCTTCAACGGCCTGCTAGGGGCAGTGATATAGCCTGGCCCGGCAATGAAGTCAGCATAGCCATCAGCGTTCACATCCCCAGCGCCACTCACGGACCTCCCAAGTCGACTGAAAACGGAATCGCCATTGGAGGTGAAGAGGATCGAACCATCCTTACCAGAGAACACTCGCGCGCTGCCGGATTCGGGCTTGTTGTTGCTAGTAAAGCGAGCCCCGACGACGAGGTCAGGGTGGCCATCGGCATTTACATCGCCTGCACCGCTGACGGAGAAGCCGAAGGAATCCAAAGCGGAATCGCCGTCAAAGGTATAGAGAATGACTCCGTCCTTGCCGGAAAACACCCGCGCACTACCAGAGCTGATACCTTTGTTGTCGTCGAGATCAGCTCCGACGATGAAGTCAGCGTAGCCATCGCCATTCACATCCCCGGTATCACTCACGGACCGGCCAAATGAATCGAAGGCGGAATCGCCGTTAAAAGTATAGAGGATGGATCCGTCCTTGCCGGAGAACACCCGTGCATAGCCAGGGCTGATAGCTCTTTGGTCGTCAAAATGAGCTCCGGCAATGAGATCGGCGTAGCCATCGGCATTCACGTCACCAGCACCGCTGACGGAGTAACCAAACACATCACAAGCGGCATCGCCGTAAAAGGTAAAGAGGATGGTGCCATCCTTGCCAGAGAACACCTGCGCACTGCCGATGTAAACGCCGTTATCCGGTTCTAGAGGATGTCCGACGATGAGGTCTGAGTAGCCATCGGCGTTCACATCACCGGCTCCGCTCACGGAAACACCGAAGCCATCGGTGCTGGAACCTTCGCCATCAAAAGTGTAGAGGTGACTCTGAGCCGGGGTTGCGAAGGAAAAGAGAGCGAGGCAGGCTAATGCGAAAAGGCGGCGCATGGAAACTCCTTAAAAAGCGTCGAGATGATCCACCGAGCATCGTAGGTCCCTCGCCATCCTATGGCAATGAACCCCGAGGAATGAGTACATAGCCCCTGTGGGAGCTTGGCGGTTAGCGGGACTCTTCGCCGTCCAACAGGTAGTGCATGAACAATTGCAGGTTGCGAAGGTGCTCATTCCAATGGCTTTCCCATGTAAACTTGAGGTGCCACATCGCGTCTTCCTCGCTGGTGTTCACCCAACACCACTCGACATTGTACAGCTCGTTAGCAATGTCCAGCACATCGTCAATGGCGTCTCCCACCATTAAGCCACACTGCATGAGTTTATCAGTAACACACTCAGGCACGTTGTACCAGCCAAGCCTGGAGAAGCGCTGGCAGATCAGATCCCGGAGTCTGTCCTGGTCAGGCCATTGCGGATGAGGATATTCATCTTCTTCGAAAGGATCACCGACGAAGTGCATGGCATAGGCCAGGTGGTCCAACCTCTCTACCAGCTGCTTTTCCACCTCTTCATCAGATCCAGCACCCTCTTCGATGAGGGTAAGGTACTGACGAATGGCGCCGCGGATTTCACATCGGTTCATGGGCTCAGATATCCAACACCTACCAACCCGACCCTCCAGAGGACATCACCTTGATAAAGGCTCCCCAGGCCAGGAACATCAGCACATAGAACAGCACCACCGCCGGAATGGAGGCCAGCATGATCTTCATGATGATCCCCACCAGCTTGCCGAAGGGGATGTTGATGTCAGTAACGGTGACTGGGTTCTCAAGCATACAGCTCTCCTATTCTAGTTAAGAAGAACAGTAGCTCATGCCCAGTCAGGCAACCAGCGGCAAGCAGTTGGCCGGCTACGACTCCTTGTTGGCCGGCCCGAAGCTGCGCGCCACCAATCCCTGATAACCCTGCACCGCCGTGCGCTGCATGTACAAGGACAGACCCCGCAGACCACCCAACTCTTCGCCGGCACCGGCACGACCCGGGCCACCGTGCACCATGAAGGGCAGCACCAGACCAGGCGCCAGAGCCTGACCTTCTACCTTGTCCGAACCCAGCCAGACCCGACCATGCCAGGGCGCAATGCCCAGAGTCACATCCGCCGTCCACTGCCGCTTGTTGCTGTAGATGCTGGCCACCAGACCACCACCGCCCAGGTTGCATAGCTCGACAGCTTCTTCCACCTTGCCGCTATAAGGCAGCACCGTGGCCACTGGACCAAAGACCTCACGACTGTGAATCACCTCGGCCCGCACATCCTTGGCCACCACCAGAGTGGGCGCCACGAAGAAACCATCCTTGCCCAACTGATCCGCACCACCGCAGGCGATGCCGCCGACCTTGGCCAAAGCCTGGATGCCTTCCTGCACATCCGCCAGTTGCGCCGCAGAGGCCAATGGCCCCATGCGGTTGTCCTTGTTACTAGGATCCCCCACCTTGGTTGCCTGCAGACGCTCCACCAGATCCGCCACCACTTGCTCCTGCATTTCTGCTGGCACCAGGATGCGTCGCACCGCCGTGCACTTCTGCCCGGCCTTCTGCGTCATATCCTGCACCACATTGGCCAGGAACATGGAATAGGTTTCCGAATCCGTCTCCACATCCGCCGCCAGGATGGCGCAGTTCAGGGAGTCAGCTTCAATGTTCATGCGCACATTGTTCTGCAGCACGTTCTTATTGGACTTCAACAAGGCACCGGTCTGCGCCGAGCCGGTGAAGGCCAATACATCCTGTGGCCCCATGTGATCCAACAGATCACCGGCACCACCAGCAATGAACTGGAACGAGCCTTCCGGCAGCAAACCACTTTCCACCATGACCTTGGCCATGCTGTAGGCCAGCAGTGCTGAAGGCGTGCCTGGCTTGGTGATCACCGGCATGCCCGCCAACAGAGCGCAGGCCATTTTTTCTGCCATGCCCCAGGCGGGGAAGTTGAAGGCGTTGATGTGCACCGCCGCACCCAGGCGCGGGGTCATGATGTGTTGGCCCCAGAACCTGGGGGTGCGACCCAACTGCACGCCTTCGCCATCGGGCAGGGAGTCCTCGCTGCTGAGACGCTTACCCAGGGAGGCATAGGCCGCCAGGGTGCCAGTGGCGCCATCGATGTCGAACTTCGCATCGCCCCGGGTATTGCCACCATTGCTGATGGAGTCCAGGATGAGATCCTCGCGCCGCTCATGAATGGCTGCGGACAAACCCTTCAACATGGCAGCGCGCTGAGCAAAGCTCATGGCCCGCAGTGCCGGCCCACCCACCTGCCGGGCATGGGTCAGGACTGCAGCAAAGTCGGTACCACCGGACAGGCACTGGGCCAGGGGCTGGGCGGAGCTTGGGTTGAACAGCGGCCGGGGCTCTCCGGTCCCAGATTTCCAGGATCCACAGAGATAGCTTTCGAGGGTCTTCATTGGTGTCATTTGCAAAAGGCAGGTAGGAACCAAACCCGACAATCTACCAGGGCAAACAGGGAGAATGCCACAGGCATTGTCTATCCTAGGCCCGGACCCGCGCATGGCACAAACAACCCGAATTCAATCCTTGATCCGCTGCGCCGGCCTCTGGCTAGGTGGCCTGTGCCTGACCATGCCCGCACAGGCTCAGATTCCCCAGCTGAATCAGGTCCGACAGCAGATGGATGCGGCCCTGCAACAGGAGGGTTTTAGTGAAGACCCGACCCTGCTACTGGCCTACATGGAGGAGGACTGGGAGCAGTTGGAGGAGATCCTGCAGGAGCGCAGCAAGGCAGAGCCCAAGCAGGAATCCCATTGGATCCTGCTGTTCTGGGTGCAACATTTCCTGGCCAGCAAGGCGGGGGGAGAGAGCGCCGGGAAGGATGACAAGGCAGCCCTGGAAACTGTCACCAGAGCCTTGCAGCAGCTACAGGACAATGCCAAACCCTGCCTGCAATTCATCAAACGCACCCTGCTGCAAATGCCCGACAGCCTGCGCTACCAGCAACTGGCCCACCTCACCCTGGTGCCCATGCTCAGCGACAACAAGGACAACCTGGACCTTTGGCTGACGCATTTCCGGGTGTTGCTGAGTTGCGGCAAGAACCGGGAAGCCCAGCTTCTGGCAACGGACCTGGTGCAGCGCCTGGACCAAGACGAGGAGGCCATCCGCCTCTTCATGGCAGCCTTGCTGCGCAGCCCCAAGCCAAAGGTCTTCAAGCCGCAGCTGCAGGCACTGCTGGCAAAGACATCCGCCAAGACCCTGCAAGGTCATGCCACCTTGCTGATTCAACATCTGGCGGTACGGGAGATCCTGGGTGACCAGAAGGTGGCGCAGCAAATCGGTTTGAGAATTCTGCGGGACATGGAAGAGGAAGACAGCTCGCTGAACAACTTCACCTGGGGCCTGCTCACCGACCCGGGACACAAGGGCAAGTACAAGGAGCTGGCCCTGCAGGCGGCGGAGATGATGCAGAACCTGCAACGGCAACTGCAGGACTTCGAACTGGACACGGTGGCCCTGGCCAAGTTCGAGAATGGCTTGTTTGCTGAAGCCGTAAGCCTGCAAGAGAAGGCCCTCGCCAAAGATGGTCGGCAAGACCCGGATTATCTGGGTCGGTTGAAGATGTACAAGGAAGCCTTGGCGGAGCAGAAGGCCAAGGCGAAGTAGGGCGGCCTAGCCCTGCAGCCGAGTTGCCAGCGCATCCAGGTCCACTGCCTGGATTTCGGCAGGAGAAAGGGTAGCCAGCTTCTGGTACTGCCGATGCTCCACCCAGATCTGCACCCGATCCAACAGGGAGTTCAGGTTATCTGCCCGATAATCCGCACCGCGGCGCAGGCCTTCCCGCACCAGATAACAGGCGGTCAGCTTCTTGCGCAGGTTGTCCTGCACCGGCTTCAGGTTGTGCATGCCCTTGGTCTGGGCTCGCTCGATATGACCCAAAGCATTCTCCAGGAAGGTCATGCGATTCTGTACCTGCGCCAACAGGCGGCGGCAGGACAGGGGCAGTTCGTTTGGGTTTTGGCTAGACATGGTTCTGGAGAAGGTTCTGGAGAAAAGCCTACCACAGGAATTCTCCAAGCATTCGACCCACAACCCTGCAGCGACACGTAAACCCGTCAGGTCAGGTATGGTTGTCCCGGACTGGGACAACGATTCGAAATCGAGCCGCAGGGCAGCAAGTCGCCATGCCATCGACAACTCGGTGCAGCAAGGCGCAAGGCGAAATCAGGTCAGGGAATAACACCGGTGTTGGGAATCTAGACATGTGTCGAAAGGCCGCAACGACACAAGCTCAATATCCAATGCCAGCTCATGATGAATCATCATCCTAGAAAGACCGGCGGCCTGCTGCTGTCGGCATCATTACTGCTTCCCCTTCTTCTTTCTGCCTGCGGCGAACTCAGCCTTGGCAGCGAAGCCAGGAAGAGCGAAATCGGCGGCGAGCTCTCCCAGGTCAAGGTTCTCAACCAATCCAGCAATAGCGGTGAGACCTTGGGCGGTACCGTCATCCCCTTGCGAAGGGGGCGTTTCTTCAGCGCTCCTGGCGTGCGGACCGAAGCTGGCCAGGTCTGCCAAGCCAGGAAAATGGGTGCCACCTGGCCCGACGGCAGCCTGCGCTACCTGCAGCTGGACTTCCCGGTGGATATGGCGCCGGATGCCCTGCAGACCATCACCTTCATCTCCACCGACGATCCTGATCCCGCCTTCAGCTTTCATCCCAGCTTCGTGCCGGATCTGCCCATCCAGTTTCGCGTGGGCAGCCAGACCGTGACCTTCCCCATCGGCCAACTCATCGAGGATGGCCCACTGCTGCGGGTCTACCAGTCCAGGGTCCGAGTGCCTTTCTCCATGTTCTGGGCCGAGCTCACCGTGCACGCCTATGCCAACCTGCCCCATGCCCGCTTCATGCTGGCCTGGGGTAACAGCGATCCGACGGTGCCGGACCTGCATGCGGATCCCGGCGAAGTGGAGTTCGGCGTGCCGGATGTAGGCACCCAAATCGAGTTCGCCCAGGGCAAGGTTCTGGCCCAAAGCCAGCAGGGCAACCTGCGCCTGTTCCGCCTGCATAACGGCGGCCCCATCGCCGATGGACAATCCCAGGTCCTGGAAGGGCGCTTCGTCTTTGCCGGCAACAGCCCACCCAGGCCCTATGCCATGGCCAAGGGCTGGGTGTTCACCGACGCCTTTGGTGCCTACGGCCAACTGGTATACCAAACGGCGGTGGATCAGGCAGCCTTCACCAGCAACAGACAGCTTGAGGAAGGTTCCCATGACAATCATCCCTGGGAGAAGCCAATGCATGGCTGTCGTCCCAGCCCATCGGGAACCGGCAGCCAACCGGATTTCGGCACTATCCAGATGCGGGATGACCTGCTGCTGGTGGACCCGAGTCGCCTGCAGTCCATCACCCGTTCGGTCTACCAGGAAGCCTGCCGCCCCACTCACTTCCGCGAGATCGACGTGGCGCCGGTGACCCTGGCTCGTCATCCGCGGCTGCTCACTTATTCTGGGCGGCCCAAGCTGGGTCTGCCCAACCCGGACCTGCTGGGCAAGTCGGCGGACTTCCTCACCTTGCAGGCCAAGGACCCGGGAGGTCTGCTCTGGCAAGGTCATGATCCTGAGCATCTGAGCGTCAACTATCTTGCCGGGCTGGCCCTGGTCACCGGCAACCGCTGGGCCATCGCCGAGTGTGAGCATCAGGCAGAACTCTGGCTGAGCAACTACACCGTGGATACGGGCACCACCAACGACAATCTTGGGGCAGCCCGCGCCATCGGCCGCAGCTTCCTGGCCGGCTGCTGGTTGTATCTGGTCACCGGCAGGGACGATCTCAAGCAGGCGATGATCGGCCGGGTGATGACCCTGCCCAACTTGTATGCTCAGACCAGGCCAGCGGAAGTCCAGAACATCCCCGTGTTGGTGCCCCGCTTCAGTTCTGCCCGCGGTCATTATTGGCCACCCTGGGAGGAGGCCATTGGCGCTTCCGGGATCATGGCGGTGTATCGCTTGTTTGGCACCCCCATGGCTCATTCCATGGCCACCCAGGCGGCGGACAACGTCAGCATGCTGGCCTTTGGCAAGAATGGCACCGAATGGCGGGTGGGTTATCAGATCCCCTTCATCTTCAGCAACAACCAGACCTATTCGGCCATGCAGGATCCTGGCTTCGCCAGCACCCAGTCCGCTGGCCCAGGGATCACCAACTGGAGCCTGGCCGCCTTGGTCATCTCGGCGGAGAATTCGCCCAATGGCTTCATCCGGGGTCATGCCACGCAGATCCTACGAGAAATCTTCCAGGCCCACCCCGCCGGAACCCTGGACGAGCGGCTGAATTGGGCCTGTGTGAGCCCCAACCTGGCGGCCATCGCCGGCATTCCCACCACCGCCGACTTCTCCAACTGGAATTAGTCGGGCGGCTGAATGGGCGGCTGCGAGGGGCCAAAGCGGGGAAAATTCTGCTTGCCAGCCCCTGACTGCCCGGGTTTGCCTAGAATTCGCCGCAGCCGTCGCTACGGTACGCGGCCCAATTTCCCCAACTTCCGCTTCTCCCGCAGCAATATGCAGCTACGAGCCATCTGCAAATCCAAGATCCACCATGGTCGGGTGACCGAAACCCACCTGGAGTACATCGGCAGCGTCGCCATTGATTCCGACCTGCTGGAGCGCTCTGACATCCTGCCCGGTGAGAAGGTGCATATCTGGAATATGAACAACGGTCAGCGCCTGGAAACCTACGCGCTGCCAGCACCAGCCGGTTCCGGGTCCATCATCGTCAATGGCGCTTCGGCGCGACTTTGCAGTCCCGGAGATGTGGTCATCATTGTCGCCTTCACCCTGACCGATGAGGTCATCAAGCCAAAGATGATCCTGGTGGACAAAAACAACCGCTTCGTGGAAGAGTTGCGCGACAACCGCATGCCCGAGGGAATGGACGTGGACATGCTGTCACCGGCGCCGGAATCTTAGCAGGCTACCTAACGAATTGAGAAGCCAGCCTCCGCTGGCTCCTGCATTGGCAATTCTGCCTCTGCCACACGCTGCACGGAAGCAAACCTGGGACCTTTGCCCAGAGCCACCTTGAATTGCTGCAGGGGTTGCTCCGCTCCTTGCGCCTCGATCCTGACGGTGCCGTCCTTGGCATTGCGCACCCAGCCAGCCAGCCCCAGGGCCACTGCTGTTTGTTGGGTGAAGTAACGAAAGCCCACTCCTTGCACCCGTCCATAGACTTGCAATCCCAGTCTGGGCATCTCACTCCACTCCCAGAACCTGACGCCAGCCCCGATTCTCGAAGGCTTCCCGCACATTCTTGAGCACCTGCACCGCATGGTCCAGGTCCCGCTTGGAAACCACCGGCGCCAACAGCCCCAGCAACTGCCCTTCCCGTGCCTGCATGTTTTGCGCCAACCGGGCACCGGCCTTGGTTACCGCCACCAGCTTGGAGCGCTTGTGCTCCGGATTCTCCTGCAACTTCACATAGCCGTCGGCCAGAAGGCCTTGCACCATGGTTTGCACGTGTTGCCGCGACTTGTGCCGCCAACGAGCCATCTGTGGCACGGTGCGCGGGCCCTGCCTCGCCAGTTCATAGATGATGCTGCGCCGCCCCGGTGTCGCCTCTTCCTGCAAGTGGATCTCTTGCGCCACCCCGCCAATGCAATGCGCCAGGGCCGAAGTCTCCTGAAAAAGTTGATCCAGCGCCGCATGCTTGGGGCTGCTTGTGGGAATGTTTTTTTGTCGACTCATAAAAGGAATTCAATGCGGCAGGACGGACTTAGTTATGACATATCATTTGTCATCTTGTCAATTCAATTGTCATTCTAACACAGGGGTTCTCCAGCACCAGGTGCCCACAAAGCCCGCAGTAGAAGCGGCTTCTTTGCTCGCCGCGATCCATGGCATGGTCAGCGGCATGGTCAGCCATCGCAAGTACGCCAAGACAAGTCAGTTGACAAGCCAATTGACAAGGCAATTGACATGCATGGGAAGGCTGGAGCAGCGCGGCCAAGACCAGCCACTATCGCCATGGCAAGACCACTTCACCCCCCACCAATAGGGGGAGGCCAAAATGGTCGAAACCATGGTAGAGTCCTTGGCAACCGTAAGAGCCTCACACTTATGAAAGTCGTCCTCGCATCCATCTCCTTCTACACCTCCTACACCTCACAGACCTGGTTCTTGGCCCTGGGTTACCTGCACGCCAATGCCATCTCCGATGAGGTAGTCGGTCCGCGCACCGACATGGTGCACCGCTACTATGACTCCTCATCCAGATCGCCGGATCAGATAGCCGAGGCCATCGCCAAGGAGAAGCCCGAACTGGTGGCCTTCAGCTGCTATGTCTGGAACACCCCGGACATCTTCAAGGTCTCCAAGAAGCTGAAAGAGTTGATCCCCGACGTGAAGATCCTCACTGGTGGTCCGGAGGTTTCCTACCACCACCTGAAGATCATGAAGGAGCACGAATACATCGATTGGATCGGTGTGGGTGAAGGCGAAGAAACCTTCCGCGAACTCATGCTCGCCCTGGTTACGGACAACGAACAGGACATCCCCAACATCGCCGGCCTCTGCCAGCGCAAGGACGGCAAGGCACACCTGCCGGCCCCACGCCCCTACGAGAAGAATCTGGACCGCTACCCCTCGCCATACCTGACCGGTGTGCTGGATGTTTGCGACCTACGCGGCGGCGTCAGCTACCAAACAGCACGGGGCTGCCCCTTTGTCTGCACCTACTGCGACTATGGGCGCAACCAGCCGTACTTCGAATTCTCCATGGAGCGGGTAAAGAAGGAGTTTGAGTACTTCAAGAAGAACGACGCCAAGGTATTGTTGAACGTTGACCCCACCTTCAACTACAGCCGGCAGCGGGCCGAAGCCATCCTCAACCTGGGCATCGACCTGAAGATGGATGCGGCGCAATGGTTCGAAGCCTTCCCCACCCTGATCAATCAAGATCTCATTGATCTGGTGGACAAGTCCCACCTCTGCTTCATTGGCTGTGGCATCCAATCCTGCAACCCAAAGACCATGCGCAACATTCGCCGGGTCTGGCGCCCAGAGAAGATTGCGCCGCTGCTGGACAAGATCAAGTACCGGCGCAACGTGTTGCTGTCCTACGAGATCATCATGGGCCTGCCCGGTGATGGTTTGGAAGACTACAAGAACACCCTGTCCTGGGCCTATGACCGGGAGCCAGCTGACATCAAGTCCTTCAACCTGGCCATCCTGCCACGAACTCCATTGGAAAAGGAAGTGGAGAAGTGGAACATCAAGTATGACCCGGACATCGGCCACGAGATTCTCTCCACCGACTTCATGACGGCGCAAGACGTGCTGGTTGGCAAGGCCATCAACAACTGGCATCGCCTGATGCAGCATCTGTTCTTCCGGCTGAAGCGGATCATCACCAAGCCAGCCGGGCAACTCATCGAGGACTGGGGCTACCACGTCTACCACGCCGGCTACCACGAGAACATCAACGATCTGCTGGCGCACCGCTTCTCGCCTGAGCTGATTGATAGGCTGGCTGACCTTTGGGAAGTATTCGTCGCCAAGGAGTGCGCCGAACAGGGCATCACCGATGTCTCCAAGCCCTTCAAGGATCTGCTGCGCTATCACTTCAACCGCCGGGTCCGCACCTGGGTGGGCGCCTTCTTCGGCGATGTCCGTGACATCTACTTCAACGAGCCCTTCCCAGAACTGCACCGCTACTTCTCGGTAACCCAAAAGGACCTGCCAAAGGCCAACGGTGTTGCCAAAGAGGTGCCAAACCTTGGCGGGCGCGTTGACAGAGATGCATTCAACTACGACATGAATGACCTGTTCCCGCACCTGGATGCAGACTCCATGGCTGCAGTCCCGGAAAAGCAGAACGAGTACGTCTTCTTCATGACACCGGACACCGGTGCTGGCTGCGGCATCGTTGTGGACAAGCTTGCAAAGGGCTTTTTGGAACTGGTCAATGGTCAATCCACCGTTGCCCAGATCGGCGAAGCCTTGGGCAAGGAACTGGGTGCCGAAGCAGCAGAGCTCGCCCCCAGGATCTACCAGGCACTGAAGGACACCGGCATCTTCACCGCACCTGACTTCATGACGGATCAGGAAAAGGGTGAAGTGAGCTGGCAAAGTTCCTTCCCCGAGGCTTTCCGCCAACTGCACTAACCTGGACTATTCATGAATAGGTAAACCGCGGACTGTGGATCATTCGTACTAAGTGGTAACTACACGCTACTTGGAACAAACGACACCACAATCCGCATGGCCAAGCCTACTCAACAGTCTGTTATTCTTCCAGACATCGCCAAGAAGTCCGTCGTCCCCATCTTTGACGCAGAAGGACAAAGCTCCGATGGCGGTGCAATCCTGCTTGGCCAGCTCGATCAGCAACTCGGCCTGACCAGCGGACTTGCAGCTCAATTTTGCGATCGACGCAATCCGGGCCGCACAACACACGACTTTTTGACGATTCTCCGGCAACGTGTGTTTTCCATCGCCATGGGCTACAGCGATGGCAACGACGCAGCCAAAATGGCAAATGACCCGATCCTGAAAATGATCAGCGGCATGGATGCACTTGGCGAAGATCAGCTGGCATCGCAACCGACGTTATCCCGGTTTGAAAACATGCCCACGGCAAAAGAGGCTGTACAAGCCACACGTTGGCTGGAGAAGAAAGCTATTGGTCTGCTCAAGAAGCGTCATCGGCGACCAAAGCGCATCACCATCGACTTTGATTCCACTGACGATCCCACCCATGGTCAGCAAGCATTCAGCTTTTTCAATGGCTACTACGACACCTGGTGTTTCCATCCTCTCCTTGGCTTTTTGTCAGTGGATGGTCATCCAGATCAATTTCTCTTCTCCGCTCGGCTTCGACCAGGGAACTCAACGGCAAACCGAGGATGCATTCCATTGTTGCAGCGGACGGTCGCCGAGCTCAGGTACCGATTCCCGAAAGCAAAGATTCGTGTACGGTTAGATGGCGGCTTTGCAAACCCAAGGATCATCGCTGCGCTTGAAGATCTAAAAGTCGAGTATGTGGTCGCAATGGCCAGCAACAGCGTCCTCAAAGCGAAAGCCAAGGATTGGATGACCATGGCCCAGACGCTCTCTGCTCGCCAAAACGAATCCATCCAACTCTTTGGAGAGGCTGCTTACCGTGCAAAGTCATGGAATCGCGAGCGGAGGGTCATCCTCAAAGCTGAGGTGCTGCAGTATGAAGGAAGAAGTGCAAAGTCGAATCCTCGATTTGTGATCACCAATCTTCGGCACACACCGGAAAACGTGTACAAGATCTATCGTGGTCGAGGTGATTCCGAGAACCGCATCAAAGAACTACTGCATGATCTCGACATTGATCGCACAAGCTGCTCAAGCTACATCGCCAATCAATTCCGAGTATTGATGACGGCTACGGCGTATCTGCTCTACCAGGAGCTGCGCTGGCGCCTTCGTCGGACTGATGCAGGCCGCACCCAGGTAGGGCGATTTCGGGAAATGTTGATCAAGGTCGCAGCTCGCGTACAAGAATCAGTGCGTCGGGTAGTGGTCCATCTGCCGAAATGTTATCCATGGGTAGAATTGTGGGAGCGTGCAGCATGTGCTGTCAGTGCTCGCGGTAGACCAAAGACGGCGTAGCGCCGAATGGAATCCAACTGCATCGCATCTACTGCGCCACGGGACTGTACGGAGGTGGCCATTCCGGCGATATTTCAGGCCCATGGACCTTTGCCAACGCTCACTTCAGAGTGTCGAAAGCAAATCCCCTTGATTCTTCACCATGCCGGCCAGCAAGGACCAAAAAATCGCGATCAACAGCACACTCGTGAATAGTCCGGGCTAAGGCATCCACAGACTGGCAGCGCTAGAATCCAGGAACACCGTTCCAATTCAAGCGCTGCCCATGCTGCAACCCAATCGCCGCCGCTTCCCTCTCATCCTTGCCGGTATTTTCGCCCTGCACTGGGCCTGGCTGGCCATCGCACCCAGCCACCGTGAGGACTGGATGTTGGAAAACGTGTTGGTGCTGCTGGGGCTGCCTTTGTTGGTGTTCACCTTCAAACGCTTCCCCCTGTCCAAGCTGTCGTACAGCCTGATCTTCGTCTTCCTCTGCCTGCACGAAGTGGGAGCGCACTACACCTATTCGGAAGTCCCCTATGACCAGTGGTTCGAGGGACTGACCGGCCGAACCTTCAACTCGCTGCTGGGTTGGCAGCGCAACAACTTCGACCGGGTCATCCACTTCTCCTACGGCTTCTTGCTGGCCTACCCGATCCGTGAGGTCTTCCTGCGCATTGCGGATGCGCGAGGGTTCTGGAGCTATGCCCTGCCTTTGGATGTGGCCATGTCCACATCGATGATCTTTGAACTCATCGAATGGTGTGCCGCCGAAGTCTTTGGTGGTGAGCTTGGCGAAGCCTACCTGGGCACCCAGGGCGACTCCTGGGACGCGCATAAGGACATGGCTCTGGCCAGTCTGGGTGCCTTGATCACCATGGCAGTGATTGCCTTGATCAACCGCAGCATGCAGCGGGATTTTTCGCGAGAGTGGAACGAGAGCCTGCGGGTGAAGCAAAGCCAGCCTGCCGGCGAAGAGACCCTGATGCGTCGCATGGGCAAGGATCGTTAGGGGTCGTAGCATTTGCTCTGAAACGCAAAGGCATTGCGTTCCAGAACAATCAAACCGGGCGGGTTCACAAGAGTCATCCATTCCTTCCGTGCCCTGGGCAGGAGAAGGCGCCATAATCGGACTGCCGATCTTTCTCTCCCCTTTCTCACCCGCAAGACCCTTAGGAGAATCCCATGCTTAGGAAACTGATCCTGTTGGTGAGCATCCCCATGCTCTCCATGTCTCTTACCGCGCAGTCATTCTGCGAGACCATTGGCACCCAGTACGACACGGCAGCCGCAGCCTTCAGTTGCCCCTGGTTGGATCGCCAAGACCAGAACACTTGCCTGGATGTGGCCTGCGTCCTTCCCGGCTCCTGGCTTGGCAAGTTCTCTCCCAACTTCCCCTGTACCGGCGGCACCGGCTTCGACAACCGTCGTTGCAAGGTCTGGCTGACGGTGGATGGCCTCACCCTCGCCCTGCACGACCCCTTCACCTGCCTGCCCCACTGCCCCGAGTTGCCAGTGAAGCCACTGCCACCAGCCGGCTGGGGCATCAGCCCGCCGGTTCCTACCTTGGAGCCCGACTACCACATCACTGGCCTGGCACACACAGACTCTGGGGATATTGGCGCGCCACCCCTACCTCCAGTACCCGGCAGTCCCTCTTGGCTCTGGGCCTCTTGGAGCCAGCCCGGCTTCCCTGGCGGTGCCAAGCATGTTCTCAGTCGCATCAAGTCAACAATCGGCGGCACTGGTTGCGTATTGGCAGCAGAGCACTGCGACATCACGGCATGGGTTCAAGGACAGTTCCAAAATGATCGCTGCACTGGTGGCGTAGCTGAGGACACCGTCGGACGTCTGGTCTTTGTCGGCGCCACCTCCCCCACCCTGCCCACCACTCCCGGCAACCTCATTGGCGTGTTCCCCATGTTGGATGGCGCGGCCTGGCCAACTGTCTGCCCACCGATTTGCGATTTCCCGGTGCCGGACTGCGTTGACGCCACGGGCGTTGCCATCAGGCTGGGCCCAATCACTGGCCTGGCCTATGACGCCTGCGGAGAAATCCTCTGTGTCTGCGATAACAACTACACCTTTGTCGGCAAGCTCAGCATCACTCTCACTCCCCCTGCATGCGTCTATCAGGTCACCCACTGCTGCCCCAACCCTAGCTTCGACCCAGTCGCCCTCACTTCAGCCCGTCCGTGGATTGGCTTGGACAAGATGCCTGAGCCCGTCACCCTGCACTGTGTGAAGTGTGGCACCGCGGCCTGCAACAGCTGCATGCCGCAAATCGGCACCATTGGTTATCCCAGCATGGGCAACCCGGACTTCGCCGTCACCCTGACTGGCTTGCCGGACAATTTCACCACGGGGGTGATGGCAGTGAACCTGGGCGCCTGCACCCCACCTGGGTTTGGCATCGGTTTTTGCGGACCAATCTGCGTCAACACAGCAATTCCGTCCGTGTTCACCTTCTTCCTGCCAGTTCCAGGGGGTGGCTTGGGTTGCACCGCCGGCTTCACCCTGGGGCCCCTGGTAATTCCCAACAACCCGGCTCTTTGCAACCTGACAGTGTCGGTGCAAGCCATCTTTGAGTGCGTCAGTTTGTCCGGCGTGCTTGGCAATGCGGTCAGCGAGTGCTTGGAGCTGAACCTCAGCGGCAACTGATGCGACCGCTTCTGCATGGGTAAACCCTTACTCAAAGCACAAGAGGGGCTTTGTCTTGGGACCGAGCCCCTCTTGTCGTTTATTGCTCTCGAGAGCAAATGTATTGCGTTCCAGAATAAACAAGTTGCCGCGCCCGGAAGAGTCATTCAATCCATGCGTGCCATAGGAAGGGGTTCTTGCCATAATCGGGCCACCTGCCTGAACGTTTCGTTTCTTCCCACTTCTCGTCCCCTGACAATAAGGAAAATCCCATGCTCAAGAAGCTGATCCTGTTGGCGTGCATCCCCGTGCTCTACGCCCCACTTTCCGCGCAGGCCTTCTGCGAAACCATCGGTACCCAGTACGACACCACTGCCGGTGCCTTTGGCTGTCCCTGGTTGGACATCCAAGACCAGAACACTTGCCTGGATACGGCCTGCGCCATTCCCACCCCACCCGGCTGGCTTGGCAAGTTCTCCCCCAACTTCCCCTGCCCCGGTGGCACCGGCTTCGACAACCGCCGCTGTCATGTCTGGCTAACGGTGGACGGCCTCACCCTGGCCCTGCACGATCCTTACACCTGCCTGCCGCTCTGCCCCGAGTTGCCAGTGACGCCGCCGCCGCCGGCAGGCTGGGGCATAAGCCCACCGACTCCACCCCTGAGCCCTGCGGCACACATCACCGGCCTGGCACATACGGATTCAGGCGACATCGGCCCGGCACCGCATGTGCCACCGACACCCGGCAGCCCAAGCTGGCTCTGGGCCTCTTGGAGTCAACCCGCATTCGGATTCCCGCCGGTGCCGGGCATGCACTATCTGAGTCGCCTTTGAACCATCGTCACCCCACCGCCCATTTTAGGCTGCGTCATCACTCCAGAGCACTGCGACATTTCTGCCTGGGTCAATGGCACATTCACCCAGGAACGTTGCACCGGTGGTGTGGCCGAGGACACCGTGGGCCGCCTGGTCTTTGTCGGCGCCATGTCCCCCACCACCCCAACGGTACCTGGCAATTTGATTGGCGTGTTTCCCATGTTGGATGGCGCCCCCTGGCCAGCCTTCTGCCCGCCCATTTGCGAATTCCCGGTGCCGGACTGGATCGAAGAAGGGCCTGACGGAATCCTGGGCACGGCGGACGACATCGTCACTCGCCTGGGTCCCCTCACCGGCCTGGCCTATGACGCCTGTTCCAGGACCCTCTGTGTCTGCGACAACAACTACACCTTCTGCGGCAAGTTCACCATGAGCCCACCGCCTATTGTCTGCTCCTGGACGCTCACCAGCTGCTGCCCCAACCCCACCTTCGACCCTGCCACTGGCTTTTCAGTCCGGCCATGGATCGGGCTGGACAAGATGCCTGAGCCCATCACCCTGCACTGTGCGAAGTGTGCCACCCCGGCCTGCAACAGCTGCATGCCACAGATCGGCACCATTGGTTATCCCAGCATGGGCAACCCGGACTTTGCCGTCACCCTGACTGGCTTGCCGGACAACTACACCACTGGTGTGATGGCAGTGAACCTGGGCGCCTGCACCCCACCTGGGGTTGGCATCGGTTTTTGCGGACCGATCTGCGTCAACACAGCCATTCCGTCCGTGTTCACCTTCTTCCTGCCAGTGCCAGGCGGTGGTGGCGGCTGCTCCGCCAGCTTCACCCTGGGGCCCCTGGGCATCCCCATCAGCCCGGCCCTCTGCAACCTGAAGGTGTCGGTGCAAGCCATCTTTGAATGCGCTGGCCCGCCCATCGGCAATGCGGTCACCGAATGCATGTCTCTTTGCCTCAGCGGCAACTGATTCAGCGGCGTCTATCTGGGTAAACCCTTACCCAGAGCACAAGAGGGGCTTGGTCATTGACCAAGCCCCTCTTGTCTTTAACCGCTCTCTTGCCCCGGACTCATTGCCGTGGGCCTATTGCCCTCGAGAGCAAATGTATTGCGTTCCAGAATAATCAACCCTGCAGGGCAAGGGAGAGTCATGCAAACCCTCCGTGTCATGGGCGAGAAAACGTGCCCTAATCGGGGCACCTGCCTAAAGCGTTACGTTTCTTTCCATTTTCACCCCATGACAATAAGGAGAATCCCATGCTCAGGAAACTGATCCTGCTGGCGAGCATTCCCATGCTCTACGCGCCTCTTTCAGCGCAGGCCTTCTGCGAAACCATCGGCACCCAGTACGACACTGCTGCCGCATCCTTTGGCTGTCCCTGGCTGGACATCCAAGACCAAAACACATGTGCGGATGTTGCCTGCCCCATTCCTACCCCACCAGGCTGGCTTGGCAAGTTCTCCCCCAACTTCCCCTGCCCCGGTGGTACTGGTTTTGACAACCGTCGTTGTCATGTCTGGCTGACGGTGGACGGCCTCACCCTGGCCCTGCACGATCCCTACACCTGCCTGCCCCTCTGCCCCGAGTTGCCAGTGACGCCACCGCCGCCAGCAGGCTGGGGCATCAGCCCGCCGTTTCCCCCAGGTACACCTCCCCTGCACATCACCGGTTTGGCGCACACGGATTCAGGTAACATCGGTCCGGCTCCCCATGTGCCGCCGACACCCGGCAGCCCCTCTTGGCTCTGGGCCTCTTGGAGCCAACCTGGCTTCCCCCTGGCTCCCTCCATGCACATCCTGAGTCGCCTTTGGACCGTCGTGTCACCGCCCCCCATCACCTGTGGGATTGCACCAGAGCACTGTGACATCAGCGCCTGGGTCAATGGCCAATTCCAACAGGAACGCTGCACCGGAGGCGTAGCCGAGGACACCGTAAGCCGCCTGGTCTTTGTCGGCGCCATGTCCCCCACCACACCTGCCACACCCGGCAATTTGATTGGCGTGTTTCCCATGTTGGATGGCCTGCCGTGGCCAGCGATCTGCCCGCCGATCTGCGAGTTCGGGGTGCCACCTTGGATTGATCCTGGCCCCGATGGAACCTCGGGAACGGCGGACGACATTCTTCGCCGCCTGGGGCCCCTCACCGGCCTGGCCTATGACGCCTGCAGTAGGAAGTTCTGCGTTTGTGACAGCAACTTCACCTTCTGCGGTCCACTCACCATCACTCCTCTTGCCTGCATCTGGACCGTCACCAGCTGCTGCCCCAATCCCACCTACAACCCGGTCACTCTAACTTCAGCTCGGCCATGGATTGGGTTGGACAAGATGCCTGAGCCCATCACCCTGCACTGCACGAAGTGTGCCACCGCTGCCTGCAACAGTTGCATGCCACAGATCGGCACCATTGGTTATCCCAGCATGGGCAACCCGGACTTTGCCGTCACCCTGACTGGCTTGCCGGACAATTTCACCACGGGTGTGTTGGCAGTGAACCTGGGCGCCTGCACCCCACCTGGGTTTGGCATCGGTTTTTGCGGACCGATCTGCGTCAACACAGCAATTCCGTCCGTGTTCACCTTCTTCCTGCCCGTTCCACTCGGTAGGGTCGGCTGCTCCGCCAGCTTCACCCTGGGACCCATCGTGATCCCCAGTTCACCTGCTCTGTGCAACTTGAAGGTGTCGGTGCAAGCCATCTTTGAGTGCGCTGGCCCGCCCATCGGCAATGCGGTCACCGAATGCATGACTCTCTGCCTCAGTGGTAACTGATTCAGCGGCGTCTATCTGGGTAAACCCTTAGCCAGAGCACAAGAGGGGCTTGGTCATTGGACCGAGCCCCTCTTGTCTTTAACCGCTCTCTTGCCCCGGGCTCATTGCCCTCGAGAGCAAATGCATTGCGTTCCAGAACAATCACCCTGCCGAGCAAAGGGAGAGTCATTCAAACCATCCATGTCATGGGCGAGAAAACGTGCCATAATCCAGCCCCCTGCCTTTTGTTTCGTTTCTTCCCACTTCTCGTCCCTCTGACAATAAGGAGAATCCCATGCTTAGGAAACTGATCCTGTTGGTGAGCATTCCCGTGCTCTACGCGCCTGCATCTACGCAGACGTTCTGTGAAACCATCGGTACCCAGTACGACACTGCTGCCGCATCCTTCGGTTGCCCCTGGTTGGATATTCAAGACCAGAACACTTGCCTGGATACTGCCTGCGCCATTCCCTCCCCGCCCACCTGGGCTGGCAAGTACTCTACCAGCTTTCACTGTTCTGGCGGCACCGGCTTCGACAACCGCATGTGCAAGGTCTGGCTGACGGTGGATGGCCACACCCTGGCCCTACACGATCCCTACACCTGCCTCCCACACTGCCCCGAATTGCCAGTAGCGCCACCGCCACCCGTAGGCTGGGGCATCAGCCCACCGATGCCACCGCTGGAACCAGCGGCCTACATCACTGGCCTGGCACACACGGACTCCGGTGACCTTGGCGCACCACCCGTACCTCCAGCACCCTTCAGTGCCAGTTGGCTTTGGGCCAGTTGGAGCCAGCCCCTCCACGCCGGGGGGACCAAGCATGTGCTCAGCCGCATTGCCGCCACCGTTGGACCACCAGGTGCGATCTGCGACTTGAAAGCAGAGCACTGCGACATCTCAGGTTGGGTGCATGGGGCATTCACCGCTGAACGCTGCACCGGTGGCGTGGCCGAAGACACTGTGGGACGCTTCGTCTTTGTCGGCGTCACCTCGCCCACCTCGCCCGCTCCTGCCAACCTGATTGGTGTGTTCCCCATGTTTGATGGCGCGCCCTGGCCAGCTACCTGCCCACCCATGTGCCAGTTCCCGGTGCCAGACTGGGTCGATCCCGGACCGGATGGCATCCCGGGCAACGCCGACGATATCATCACGGTGCTGGGGCCACTCACTGGCCTGGCCTATGACGCCTGCTCCCAAACCCTCTGTGTCTGCGACGTGGACTACACCTTCTGCGGCCCCTTCGCTTTCACCCCCCTCGGTTGCTCCTATACAGTCACCAGCTGCTGCCCCAATCCCACATTTATCCCTGGAGCCGGCTCGTCACGACCGTGGATTGGTCTGGACAAGATGCCTGAGCCCATCACCCTGCACTGCGTGAAGTGCGGCACCCTAAGCTGCAATGGCTGTACGCCAACGATCGGCACCAAGGGCTACCCCAGCATGGGCAACCCGGATTTTGCCGTCACCCTCACCGGCCTGCCGGACAATTACACCACGGGGGTGATGGCAGTGAACCTGGGCCCCTGCACCCCGCCAGGGGTTGGCATCGGTTTTTGCGGCCCGATCTGCGTCAACCAGACAATCCCGTCGGTGTTTGTCTTCTTCCTACCGGTGCCAGGAGGTGGCGCAGGATGTAGTGCCAGCTTCACCCTGGGGCCCCTGGTGATCCCCATCAACCCGGCGCTCTGCAACCTGAAGGTGTCGGTGCAGGCCATCTTTGAGTGTGCCAACCCAGGCGCACCCATTGGCAATGCGGTCTCCGAGTGCCTGAATCTTTGCCTCAGCGGCAACTGATTCTTTGGTTGTTGATTGTTAAACGAAAACGGGCTCGACCCTTTGGCCGAGCCCGTTTTCGTTTAACCACCGCCTATTCAGCGTGCATCTTCAGGTTCTCACCGATGTCGTTCAGGATGCGACACAACTCGTCATAGTCAGGGTGCCGAACCTGCATCCAGGCATTGGCCATGTAACCACCGGACACCGATTGGGTGCCACTGCCTGGCGGTGGGAAATGGGACTTGAAGATCGAGTCGCCATACTTCTGCATGATGGCCTCTCGCCCTTCATAGCTGGAAACTGTGCCGTCCTGATCCGGCCTGATGGCGAGGATGCCCGATGCGTAGGCGCGGGAGGGCTTGGCATCGGTTTTGCCAGTGGTGATCACCTTGGCCCACTCCTCATACAGATCCAGATCATTGCCGGCTGAGTAGACATCCCACTGGCCAACCCCTGGCGGGCGGCAACCGATCTCAGAGAACTTGAGACCCTTGGGGCCGAAGAACCATTCCATGTGGGTGGCGGAGGTTTCGATACCCAGCACTTCGATCACTTTGCGGCCCATCTCCTTCACTTCGTCATACTCCGGCAGGTCCAACCGGTTGGTGCTGACGATCTGTGGCGAGATCCAACGGGTGCGCATGGCCTCCAAGACGTTGGGGTAGTAGTGGCTGGCGAAGTCATGCACAATCTTGCCATCGTGGCAGATGGTGTCATAGAAGCCTTCGTGGCCTTCAATGTACTCCTCCACCGCAACCGATGCGCCATGCTCAACATGGGTGGTCTGAATGGCCTGCTCCAGCTCTTCGTCGTTATCTACCTTGTAGGTGCCGGCGGCTCCCGCCGCATCCGCTGGCTTCAAAATCAGCGGATAACCAACCTTGGCGGCAAACTCCCGCACCTCTTCTGCAGATGTCGCCCCGGTAGATTGTGCACAGGCCACACCCGCTTCCCGCAGTACCTCCTTCATTGCCGGCTTGTCCCGACAGAGAAACGTGGTGCGCACAGAGGTGCCAGGAATATCACAGGCCTCACGCACCCTGGCGGCAGCATTCATGTGCGCCTCAACCGTAGCCTCAAGGCGGTCGACCCAACCCCGGGACTGAATGTTGCGCACCGCCTCTTCCAATGAAGGCTCATGGACGACGGAGCCCACTTGCTCATAGCTATGCATCCATTGGCGCAGCTCAGGATCAAGGGCTTGCAAAGGAGCTTCGCCAATGCCTGTGACATGGGCGCCTGCCTGATGCAGACCACGCACAAATTCGCGTTGACTTCGGGGGAAGGCCGGTTCTATGAAAATGACGTGCATGTTATCTAGTGGCTAAAACTAGCTGCCGGAAAGAGACCGGTACAGCTGAACATAATGTTGACCCTGCTTGGTCCAGGAGAAATCCTTGGCCATGCCGTTCTGCACCAGGTGATTCCAGGCGCCTTCATCTCGATAGACCGACAGGGCTGATGCAACAGCCTGGTAGAGTTCTTCGGAATTGAATTCGTCAAAGACGAATCCCGTTCCCTCGCCAGTGCTAGCGTCATATGCCTGCACAGTGTCGGCAAGCCCGCCGGTCTTCCGCACAATGGGAACGGTACCATACTTCAGGCTATACATCTGATTGAGGCCACAAGGCTCATAGCGAGATGGCATCAGGAAGAGGTCACTGCCAGCCTCGATCTTGTGGGCAAGCTCATTGTTGTAACCCTTGAAGATGCCCACCTGCTGTGGGAATGCGTCCCGCAGCCATTGGAAGTACTTCTCGTACTTCTCCTCGCCACTGCCAAGGATCACCAACTGCATGTCCTCCTGACGCAAGAGCACCGGCAGGATGTCGGGCATCAGTTCGAAGCCCTTTTGCCCGGTGAGCCGGGAGACAACGCCAAACAAGGGACGGCGGCGCTCGTAGGGCAGGTCGTAGACCTTGAGCAGGGCTTCCTTGTTCTTGTACTTACCCTCCATGTCATCTGCCGAATAGGTGAAGGGAATGAGGGTGTCCTTTTCTGGACTCCATTCGCTGTAGTCCACACCATTGACAATGCCAAACAGCAGTTTGTGGCGGGCGCGCAGGAGTTCTTCCAATCCCATTCCAGACTCTTCCGTCTGAATCTCCTGGGCATAGGTTTCGCTCACCGTGGTGATGGCATCGGCATAGAGCAATCCACTCTTCAAGAAACCGATGATGCCTTCATGCAGGTCTTTCTGGTGCAACAGACTCAACTGATCACCCAGGCCCAGCTTGCTGGCTACATCCTTGGGAAAGATCCCCTGGTAGCCAATGTTGTGGATGGTCAGCACAGTTCTGCATGGACGAAGGAATTCGTCCCAGGCATAGCTGGACTTCAAGAACAATGGGATCAAGGCCGAGTGCCAGTCATTGCAGTGGAAGACGTCCGGCGCCCACTGCAGACGTTGGCAACTCTCAATGGCGACCCGGCAGAGCATGGCAAAGCGCAGGTACTCATCGTCACCAGAGGAGTAGATTTCGTTGCCACCATAGAGCTGCGGGCAATGGATGAAGTAGACCTTGACCTCGCTTTGGGGCAGAAACCCCTGCAGCACAGAAGCCTCATAGCTGTCCTGGCCGAACTGGATGCTGATGCCTTCCAGCTCAGGCATGGCCTGCAAATCCAACCCCTGGCGGTCAACTCTACCGTAAAGCGGCATGATCAGCCGGGCGTCATGACCATCCTCCACAAGGAACCGGGAGAGACCGGCAGCAACATCCGCCAAGCCGCCGGTTTTAGCAAATGGAGCAATCTCAGAGGCAACCAGACAGATTTTGAGCTTGGACATCGCAGGAAGCTTGGGAAGGGTGAGGAACCGAGACTTTATTGTCAGAAGGGCACTAAGTAATCTATACCAGCGGAGCCGGCTATTATAGTAAAGACTGGCTCTCCTCCCTCAATCCCTCAGGTTCATTCCCTGAGGCTCTATACCTGAAGAGTTGGCCTCCCCTCGTTCCGCCCCTAGAATTCTGGCATGACCAACGTCGTCTTCGCTGTTCCCTTCGCCCTGCCCAATACCCTGCGTTTTGTGGAGGCAGCAACCAGCCTGCCGGACACCCGCCTGGGAATCGTGTCCCAGTCACCAGCGCAGAGCATCCCACCTGAATTGCAGAGCAAGCTGCAGGGATTTCAACAGGTCAAGGATGCCATGGATCCTGACCATCTCGCTCAAGGGGTCGCAGCACTTGGCGCCTCCTGGGGCGGCAAGGTCGACACCTTGATCGGCGTGCTGGAACAACTGCAGGTACCCCTGGCCCAAGCCCGCGAAAAGTTGGGCATCCCCGGTATGAGTTCGGAAGCGGCCAACAACTTCCGCGACAAAGCTCGGATGAAAGAGATCCTCCGGGACAATGACCTGCCTTGTGCCAGACATTGCCTGGCCAACACCAGTCAGGAAGCCATAGCCTTCAGCAAGGACTGTGGTTTCCCATTGGTCGTCAAGCCACCGGCGGGTGCTGGTGCCAAGCAAACTTTTCGCGTGGAGTCGGCTGAAGAGCTGACCCAAAGCCTACGCATGATGCCGCCCAGCCCAAGACAACCAGTGCTGCTGGAGGAGTTCATCACCGGCCGCGAGTTCTCCTTGGACACAGTCAGCATCAAAGGCAAACACGTATTTCATTCCATCTCGCACTACTACCCCACTCCCCTTGAGGTCATGGAAAACCCATGGATCCAGTGGTGCGTGCTGCTGCCCAAGGACATCGAAGTTCCCGAGTATGATGCCATCCTCTCCGCCGGCCCTCGTGCACTGGATGCATTGGGCATGGATACGGGCATCACCCATATGGAGTGGTTCCAGCGAGAAGATGGCACCATCGCCCTCTCTGAGGTCGGCGCCCGGCCACCTGGGGCACAGATCATGAGCCTGCTCTCCTATGCCCACGACATGGATTTCTACAAGGCGTGGCCCCGCATGATGGCCTTCGAAGAATTCACCCCGCCAAAACGCCAATACGCCACCGGCGCTGCCTTCATTCGCGGCCAGGGCCGGGGACGGGTTACCGAGATCAAGGGCTTGCAACAGGTGCGCAGCGAACTCGGCGATCTGGTGGTTGAAGCCAGCCTGCCGCGCCGCGGCCATACTCCTAGCGGAAGTTATGAAGGCGAAGGCTTTGTCATCCTCCGACACCCAGAAACCAAGGTCGTGGAAGATGGCCTGAAGCGACTGGTGTCCCTCCTGCACGTCGAACTCAGCTAGCGGACCAACAATACAATGGATGTCATCATGATCTCTCCGGGCTTTCCCGCGGAAATGCCCCTGTTCACCCAAGGCCTGGCGGAAGTCGGCGCCAGGGTTTTCGGTATCGGCGATCAACCTCGCGGCGGCCTGGCGCCAGAGGTGCGCGCCAGCCTGACAGACTACTTGCAGATCGCCAACTACCGGGATGCTGACACGGTAATAGAACAGGTGCAACAATGGTTGCGGGGCCGCAGCGTGGATCGCATTGAAAGCCTATGGGAACCCTGCATGGTGTTGGCTGCGCAACTACGCGAGAGCCTGGGTGTTCCAGGAATGACCGTGGAGCAGACCATCCCCTTCCGCGACAAGGAGAGCATGAAGCAGAAGCTGGACCAGCACGGCATCCGCACACCACATCATTATCGGGCACACACGCGCAAGGAATGCGAAGAGGCCGCCGAACGCATTGGCTACCCCTTGATCATCAAGCCCATCGCCGGTGCCGGCTCCAGCGACACCTACGAGCTGCAGGGTCCGGAGGACATGGAAGAAGCCTTGATGCTGTTGGATCACGTGTCCGAAGTAAGCGTGGAAGAGTTCATCGAAGGCGAAGAGTACACCTTCGACACTGTCTGCTACGGCGGCAAGGACCTGTACCACAATGTGTCCTGGTACCGGCCCAAACCCCTGGTCGCTCGGCAGAATGCCTGGATGAGCCCACAAGCAATTTCGCTGCGGGACACCAGCGTGCCGGAGATTCAGGTCGGTGTCGACATGGGCCGTGAAGTCATCAAGGCTTTGGGCTTCCAGGATGGCTTTACCCACATGGAGTGGTTCCGCAAGCCCGACGGCGAAGCGGTGTTTGGGGAGATTGGCGCAAGAGCGCCGGGCGGCCGTCTGGTGCACTTGATGAATTACGCCAGTGACATGGACTTGTTTACCGGCTGGGCCGAGGCCATCTGCCGCGGCCGCATCAGCCAGGACACCACCAAGCAATTCAACGCTGGCGTGGTCTTCAAGCGCGCCCAGGGCAGCGGCATCATCCAACGCATTGAGGGGATGGAAAGCCTGCTAGCCCGTTATGGTGAAAGCATTGCCAACATTGAACTAGTGCCCATTGGTTCGCCTCGTCGCGATTGGCGTAAGGTTGTCGTGGCTGATGGCTGGGTCGTCGTGCGGCACCCGGATCTGGATACAACTATTGATATGGCCAACCACGTTTCTACTGACCTAAGGATCTTTGCCGGCTGATGTCTTCACCCCGATTCATAATTTTAGGCCCACAACGCCGTAGTCCCCAGGTAAAGGAAGCTGTGGCTTCCTTGAAACCGGCTTCTGGTTCCCGCATTGCCACCGTCACCGCTGGCTGGGAAGAACGAGAAGCAGAAGACCTGGAATTGAACAAGCATCTCGGCGGCGCTGCCGTCAACCTGAAGATCTATCAGCGGGCTGATGAGGTCTATCAGCACGATCCAGAATTGCATCAGGCCATGCGGCGGCGGCATGACACCCTGCGCAAACTGCAGGAGATCTATCGCCTGCAGCTGCACAACGCCTTGGAGTCCGCCCGGGCCTTGATCCAGCGCAAAGAAGACCCTGAGATCGTTGAGCCAGAATTGGAAGTCGCCATCCAGACCGTGCGCAACCTGGATCAGCACCACTTTTCAAGGGTGAGCGAAATCCACCAGGAGTTTCAGGCTGAATGGCAACCATCCAAGCGAACGCACTCGGCTCGCCACTGCAAAGAACTGAGCAAGATCCTCAAGGACACCAGCGTGCTCTGCATTGCCGGTGGCCACGTCGCCATCTTGCTGAATCGCATGCGGGTTTTTGAACTCCTGGATTTGTATGGCAGCAAAAAACCCATCATTGCCTGGTCGGCGGGAGCCATGGCCATGTCGGAGCGGGTGATCCTGTTTCATGACAGTCCCCCACAAGGCCCAGGCGATGCCGAAATTCTGGTTCCAGGCTTTGGCGCCTTTAGCGGCGTGGTGCCACTACCCCACGCCAAACATCGGCTGCGATTGAACGACCAGGAACGCGTAGCTCTGTTTGCACGCCGGTTTGGGCCAGACATCTGCTGCAGTCTGGATGACGGAACCCGCATGGATTGGAATGGCAAGAAGTGGACGACTTCGGCAGGCACCTTGTGCCTGAGCCAAGAAGGAAGCCTGATGAAGATGGGGGCAGCCTGATGCTGGCAATTCACGAACTAGAACGCCAGGGCAGTGGCTCACCTGAAGCCGTTCAAACTTTCCTCGACGAGCACGACTTTCCCCTGGTGGAAGGCCGAACCGTAACCTTCGTCTACTGCGGCGAGGCACATGCGGTCTACCTGCACCACTGGATCAAAGGGCTCGAATCATCCCAGCCTTTTGTGCGCCTGAAGGGAACCGACCTCTGGTTCTTCGTCATGGACCTGCCAGAGAAGTCTCGGGTGGAATACAAGCTGGGGATTGAGTTGGCTGGTCAGCAACGACTGATCAGTGATCCTCTCAACCCCCACCATGCGCAAGACCCGTTCGGCGCCAACTCAGTGGTGCATGCTTCTGGCTACGAAATCCCCCAGTGGACCCTGCCCAACCCCAATGCCAGGCAAGGCGAGCTACATCCCATACGGATGCAGAGCCAGGTCTTCCAGGATGTCAGAGAAGTAGAAGTCTATTTGCCAGCCCGCTTCCGCAATTCGCGACGCTATCCCTTGCTGATCGTGCACGATGGCCCGGACTTCCTGCGCTTTGCTGACCTGCAAACGGTCTTGGACAATCTGATCCACCGCTTGGAGATCCCACCTATGGTGGTAGCCTTGATCGGTTCCAACAATCGCCTGCATGAGTATGCAGATGACAAGCAGCATGCGGAATTCGTCGCTACTGAACTGCTGCCGCTGTTGGAAGAACGCTTCCCCATCATCCGCGATCCTTCTGCCCGTGGCCTATTGGGCTCCAGCTTTGGTGCCATTGCGGCCCTATCCACTGCCTGGCGCAATCCCGGCATCTTCGCCAACTTGATCCTGCTCTCCGGCTCCTTTGTCTTCACTGACATCGGTGATCACGAAGGCGGCCCGGCCTTTGACCCAGTGGTGAACTTCGTCAACAATTTCCGCAGAGAGCCCGGCAAGCCTGTGGAGCACATCTACCTCAGCTGCGGAACCTACGAGCCCCTCATCTACTTCAACCGGTCCATGGTTCCTTTTTTACAATCAACCGGAATGTCCGTGCGCTACTCTGAAGCGCGTGATGGGCATAACTGGCATAATTGGCGTGACCGCCTGCGTGAGGCAATCTCCTCACTGTTCCCCGGCCCTCTTTGGATGGTCTACGAATAGCACCCTTCTCTCAAGAATATCCTTCTTCTTTCAAGAATAGCTCCAGCTCTACGATGGCACAGATAACACGAAAGATTGGTCTCTCCCTTGGTGCGGATATCTGCTGGCCCATTTGTTTCGAAGACATCATGGCCAAGCTCGACTTGAATATTCCAGTCGGCAAGAACAAGGTGAAGTTTGATGTTAAGCGGGTGTCCATCGAGCCCTTCGACCTGAGCCAGAAGGTAGACTACGACGTGGTTTTGGACCGCCTTACCCACTGGTACCACCCCAGCCGTGAATGGATCAAGAAGGCAGTCATCATGGATGACCTCTATGTCTTCAATAACCCCTGGTCCATTCAATCCATGGAAAAGCAGACCTCATACTGCGCCATGATGGACCTGGGCATGCCGATTCCCGAAACCCTGTTGGTCCCGCCCAAGGAATACGAACCTTCCCCCGATCTGCAACGCACTCTGGAACAGTACGCCAAGCATTTCGACTTGGGAGGCCTGGGCGACAAGATGGGTTACCCCATGTTCATGAAGCCCTACGATGGCGGCGGCTGGGTAGGAGTCTCCAAGATCGACAATGCCGATGAGCTGCGTGATGCCTACGAGAAATCCGGCAAGTTCGTCATGCACCTGCAAAAGGGCATCCTGCCCTATGATCACTTCGTGCGCTGCGTCGGCCTGGGCCCGCAGGTCAAGATCATCCGCTACGACCCCAGCGCCCCACTGCATGAGCGCTACATGTCGGACTTGGACTTCCTGCCACAGGATGACAAGGATCTGCTCACCGACATCACCCTGATCATCAATTCCTATTTTGGCTGGGACTTCAACTCCTGCGAATCCCTGCTCAAGGACGGCGTCTGGCATCCCATCGACTTTGCCAATCCCTGCCCTGATTCACAGGTCACCTCCCTGCACATCCACTTCCCCTGGCTGATCAAGGCCAACATCCGCTGGGCCCTGTTCAATGCCACTTACAAGCGGCCCATGCGCAAGAACCTGGATTGGCAGCCATATCGTGAGATCCGCGACAAGGAGATGCCCTACCGGGAGCGCATCCGCGCCTATGCAAAGATCGCCAACGAGCGCTTCGAAACCGATCGCTTCAATGAGTTCTGCGACAAACACCTGAGTCATCTGGACGAGGTGGCCTGGGACTACTTTGGCAAGGACCGGGCCAGGGACGCGATAAACATGAAAGTCAAAGCACTCTTCCCTGATCATGAATGGGATGAGTTCACCGAAAAATTCTGGCAACTAATCCAAAACTGGCGAGAACAAGACAAGCCATGAGCAAAGAAAGTAGTACCTGGCATTCCGACCGACTCGGCGAAGAAATCACCTTGGTGCGCTGGGGCGAAGTTGGCACACCAGTGCTGATCTTCCCCACCGCCGGTGGCGACTGCGAGGAGATCGAGCGATTTCATATGATCACCGTGCTCGCCCCCCTGCTGGAAGCAAAACGCATCAAGGCCTATTCGGTGGATAGCATCGCCGGCAAGGCCTGGCTGAAGAAGGATAACACCTCCGCCAGCGCAGCCCGGGTGCAGGAAAACTTCGATGCCTGCCTATACCACGAGGTCGTGCCTGCCATCCGCCAGGACTGCAATGATCCGGATGCCATGATCATTGCCTCCGGCGCTTCTCTTGGCGCCTTCAACGCCTTGGCAGCCCTGTGCCGTCATCCCGACGCCTACAGCAAGGCCATCTGCATGAGCGGAACCTATGGTTTGGAGAAGTTCCTGGAGGGCCCTGTGACCAAGGAATACTACGAGTCCTCACCCCTGCACTTCCTCCCCAACATGCCAGAGGGCCAGTTCCTGGAAACCCTGCGCCAGCGCTATGTGCTCCTCACCCACGGTGAAGGACGCTACGAAAGCCCGGAAGAGTCCTGGAATGTGGCCAAGGCCCTGGGCGCCAAAGGCATCCCCAATCGGGTGGATTCCTGGGGCGAAGATTATCACCATGACTGGGTCACCTGGCGCGACATGTTGCCCAAGTACCTGGAGGAGTTCCTGGACAAGCCCGCCGAGATGAAAGAAGAGGCCGTGGAAGCGGAGGTCAAGGCTGAGCCTGCGGCCAAAGCCAAGCCGAAGGCCAAATCCAAGTCCAAGTCGAAGCGCAAATAGGGAAGCCAAATAGGGAAGCCAAATAGGGAACAACTCGGAGTTACTCCTAGAACTTGTAGCCCTTGGGCACCACGACGATACCCGATTCGCTCACCGTAAAGCGCTTGCGGTCTTCGTCCAGGTTGTAGCCGATCTCCATCCCTGGCGGGACCTCCGTCCACTTGTCGATGATGGCGCGACGGATCTTGGCATTTGCTCCAACCTGCACGCCACTGAACAGGATGGAAGCTTCCACCAGGGCATGGTCACCCACACACACCCGGTTGGAGAGGATGGAATTCCGAATCTTGGCACCGGAGACAATCACGCCCGGGCAAAGCAGGGAATCCATCACTTCGGCGCGACGACCCTCAGCTTCGTCGAAGACAGTCTTGGCCGGCGGATCGTTGTGCCAGAGGGTGTAGGTCGGCCAGCTTGAATCGTAGAGGTTGAACTGCGGCTTGATGCTACAGAGGTCCAGGTTGGCTTCGTAGTAGGAATCGATGGTCCCCACATCACGCCAGTAGGCCGACTCGTCTCCCGCCATGTTTGTCAGGTAGTGGGCATTGACCGAACATTCACCGATCATCGCCGGAATGACGTTCTTGCCAAAGTCATGGCTGCTCTCGTCACCCTTTTCCGCGTCCTCACGCAGGCGCCGAATCAATTCCTTGGCTTCAAACAGGTAGATCCCCATAGAGCCCAGGCACCAGCCAGGTTCACCAGGGATCTCCTTACCAACCTCGGGCTTTTCCTGAAAAGAAACAATCTGGTTGTTGGTATCCGCTTCAAACACACCAAAGCGAGAGCTTTCGTTGGCAGGAATCTTGACCGCACCAATGGTCACAGCGGCACCACTTGTCAGATGGTCCCGCAGCATCTTGCCGTAGTCCATCTTGTAGATGTGATCCCCGGATAGCACCAAAACATGATCTAGCCCCTCTTCCTCAATGCTGTCGATGTTCTGGTAGATGGCGTCAGCGGTGCCCTTGTACCATTTTCCAGTGCCACCGTGCTGGGGCGGCCGCGAACCAATGAACTGCTGCAGCCGACGTGGCAGGAAGTTCCAGCCGAAGCGAATATGCTCTTCCAAGGACTGTGCTTGATACTGGGTCAAGACGTAGATCTTGCGCAGCCCCGAATGAATGCAGTTACTCAGGGTGAAGTCAACGATGCGGTAGGCACCCCCGAAGGGTACCGCCGGCTTCGCCCTCTTGCTGGTCAGAGGTTTCAGGCGTTCACCTTGGCCGCCGGCCAGGATGAATGTGAGAGTGTTCTGAAGTTCTTGGGTCAACATAGCTTGGCTTGACCGCCTTGGTCACATACCTTATTCGAGTCAAGCCGATTAAGAAAGAACAACTCCTGCATGCATGCACGCTCCTTTGGATCAAGCACTAAGTAGCGAGTGGCTGGAAACCAACGGCCTGGGTGGCTACGCCTCATCAACGGCTATTTGCTGCCCAACACGCCGTTATCACGGGCTTCTGATCACTCCCCCACCTGGTTACAGCAAGCGCCACCTCTTCCTATCCCGCTATGAAGAAGCGCTTGATGTTGATGGGCAGTTAATCCACTTTTCCGCCACCGCCTACCCCGACATTCCGCCAACCCAGGCCAATGCCCTGGTGAAAGAGTGCCAGTTTGCACCCCACCCCAGCATGCTTTTGCGCATTGGTGACATTGGCATCCGTCGTGAAATCATGCTCCTGCACGGGCAACAAGTGACCCTATGCCGCTACCAAGCCCTGCAGGACGATGTGCATTTACAACTGCGACCACTTCTGCCTTTTCGTGAAGCTGATGCCCTCACCGTTGAGAATGACGCGCTGGACCCGGAGACCGAGGTCTTCAGCCAAAGAATCCGTTGCCAGCCCTATGCCAGCTTGCCGGCACTGAACATCAGCCATGCAGGGGCCAATTGCGAATTTGCAGTCGCCCCCACCTGGTACAAGAACCTGGAGTACAGCGCCGACATCGCCCGTGGCTATGATGGGCACGAGGATCAGTTCAGCCCTGGAATCCTGAAAGTTCACCTGCGCAAGGGGGAAGCGCTGGTATTGGCAGCAGGCATTGATGGCCCGGCAAAGAACCCGGACAAACTCTGGCAGCAGGAGACCGCGCGAAGGGCCAAGTTGCAGGCGGCAACCAAGAAAAAGGTCCCGGCCTTTTGTCACCGGACTTTCATTGCCGCCGAGGACTTTCTCTACCGCAGCGAAACCGATCGGCTGGGCATCATCGCCGGCTTCCCCTGGTTTTTAGAATGGGGCCGCGACACCTTCATCTCCCTCCCTGGCCTGACTCTGGCCCGCGGGGACAAGAAGGCATGCGATGAAGTGCTTGGCGGTGCCCTCGAGTTTCTGCAGAACGGACTGCTACCTAACATCTACGGCATGGGCACTGCTGACAGCCGCTACAACTCAGTGGACGCATCCCTCTGGTTTGCCCGAGCCGTACAACTGTATGCAAAGGCCGGATGCGACGAAGCCAGGTTGTTGGAGGTGTTCCTGCCCGCCCTGGAAGAAATCGCTGAGGGTTACATGTCAGAGCCTGGGTTGGGGATCAAGGTTGATGCGGACTGCCTACTCTCAGCAGGTGGCCCCGAACTCAACCCCACCTGGATGGATGCCTGCACCGCCGCGGGCCCGGTCACCCCACGAGCTGGCTATGCCGTGGAAATCAACGCTCTGTGGTATTCCCTGCTGCAGCATTTGGAAAGCCTGCTACAGAAGACCGGTAAGAGCAAAGCACTTGCGCAGTGGCAAAAGAGACGCCGCAGTGCCAAGCAAGCTTTTCTGCAACGGTTTTGGCTAGCAGACGAAGCCTATCTTGCGGACCTGCTGCAGGATGGTCGAGTGGACAAGATTGTCCGCCCCAACATGGTCTTGGCTGCGTCCCTGGAACTCAGCCCCTTGAACAAGAAGATGCGTCAGGGAGTGGTACAAAGAGCCACCGACGAGTTACTCACTCCCCGCGGCCTTAGAACACTCTCACCCAATGACCCGGCCTACCTGAACCGATATGATGGCGATCCCGATCAGCGGGATCATGCTTACCATCAAGGCACGGTCTGGCCATGGTTGCTGGGATTTTTCTGTGAAGCCTCCCTGCGGGCCCAGGGCACCAGCAGCAAGCTACGCCGTTCCTTGCTGGACTTATGGGAAGATCTTAGCCTGGAAATGGATCGAGCTGGCATCCACCATATCTCCGAGGTCTTTGATGGAGACCTGCCACAAAGACCCGGGGGCACCATCGCCCAAGCTTGGAACACCGCAGAAATGCTCCGCGCCTGCTCCATGCTAAAGGACAACAAACTACCATGACATCAGTCGTCTTCTACTTTGAGGTGCATCAGCCCTTCCGCCTGCGTCCATACAAGCGCGAAGAAATCGGCAAGAAGCATGACTATTGGGATGACGGCTTGAACGAACTGGTTTTGCGTCGGGTTGCAGAGCGCTGCTACCTGCCAATGAACAAGATCATCCTGGACTTGATCGAGAAAACCGACGGGCAATTTCGCTGCGCCTTTTCCCTGACTGGCACTGTCATCCAACAGATGCAGACCTGGGCACCAGAAGCCCTGGAGAGTTTCGTAGCCCTGGCGAAAACCGGTTGCGTCGAGTTCATGGGCGAAACGACCTACCACTCGCTGGCCTTTGAACAGCACCCCGAAGAGTTCAAGAGGCAGATCGAGGAGCATAGCCAGCGGATCGAAAAGATCTTCGGCAAGAAACCCGTCACCTTCCGCAACACCGAGCTGGTGATCAGCAATCAGATCGCCAAGGTGGTACAGGATCTGGGATTCAAGGTCATGCTGGGCGAAGGCGCCGACCGTCTCCTGCATTGGCGCACCGCCAAATACCCGTTCCGCGTCAAGGATTGCAACAAGCTGGGCTTGTTTCTGCGCAACTACCGCTTCTCCGATGACATCGGCTTTCGTTTCAGCAATCGGGAATGGCCACATTATCCGCTGTTGGCCAGCACCTTTGCCAAATGGTTGCATGAAGAACCGGGCCAAGACAACTTCATCGGCTTGTTCATCGATTACGAAACCTTTGGTGAACACCAGTGGGAAGAGACCGGCATTCTGGACTTCATGAAGCACCTGCCGGAGTATGTGCTGGAGAACCCGAACTTTCGCTTTCAGACTCCGGCGGAAGCAGCTGAGCACTTCCCACCCATGGACATCCTGGATATTCCTGACCCGGTCTCATGGGCGGACGAAGAGCGGGACCTGAGTGCATGGCTTGGCAACCACATGCAACGTGCAGCCCACGCCTCCCTCTATCGCATTGCCGAAGACGCCCAACGGGCTGCGGATGCTGGGCACCCGGAGATGCTACGCGATTGGCGCCGGCTCACTACTTCCGACCACGTCTACTACATGTGCACCAAGCACTTCTCCGACCGCTACGTGCATGACTACTTCAGTCCCTATGACATGCCCTACGATGCGTTCATGACCTTCATGGCCATCCTGGATGACCTGAAGCAACGCATCCGAGCTGTTATCTAGTCGAATTCTGCCCTAAAGCATCAGCGGAAACCAACCGCCTTGAATAGCGATTCAAGATCCCCGTTCTGGGTTGAGCACTCGACGAAGATGGCACCATCGGATCAAAGGGACCCAAGAGCCTATAATTCGCCCCTACGCTAAGTCCAAGCCCCTTTAGGAGCTCCCGGCAAGACTCCACCTTTTCCACCAGCTTGGTGTCCATGACAGGTGGATCATCCGTTTTCAATCCGAAATCGACGTCTGGAGTGTGTTTAGCCATAGGTATCAGAGAAACTCCCTAGTGGTGTGATGCGCTCTGTTGGGGCATTTTCAGTGCAGCGCGTGCGCGACCGACTTTTTCGAGGATCTCGTCGGCGGCCTTGGTCCAAACAATCGGCTTCGGATCGTCGTTGTGGTTATCGATGTAGTCCATGATTGCTTTCTTGAGTTGAGGGACGCTGCGAAACGCGTCGCGCTTCAGGCGTTTTTGATCAAGATTGCGGAAAAACCCCTCCACGATATTGAGCCACGAGCTGCTTGTCGGGATGAAGTGCATGTGGAATCGCGGATGGCGCTTCAGCCACCGCTTAACCTTCTCATGCTTGTGTGTGGCGTAGTTGTCGGCGATGACGTGCAGATCGAGTTCAGCTGGAGTTTGCTCGTCGATCATTCTCAGGAACTTGATCCACTCCTGATGTCGATGTCGCTTCATGCAGGTTGCGATCACTTCGCCGTGACCCAACTCGATCGCGGCGAACAAGGTGGTTGTTCCGTTCCTCTTGTAGTCATGAGTCATCGTGCCGCATCGACCCTTGACCAGTGGAAGGCTCTTCTGGGTCCGATCGAGAGCCTGAATTGACGTCTTTTCGTCCGCGCTAAAGACGAGTGCATTCTCGGGTGGATTCAGGTAGAGACCTACCACATCGCGCAGCTTCTCTTCGAACCGAGAATCGTTGCTGACCTTGAACGTCTTCACCAAGTGAGGTTTCAGACCGTTGGCCTTCCATGTGCGGTGGACCATCGACTGCGTGATTCCCATCTCCTCTGCAAGGAGTCGCGTGCTCCAGTGTGTCGCGTTCGCGGGGATCTCTTGCATAGTCATGCGGATGATCTCACTCTCAACTTCCTCGTTCGCACGGGGACGACCTCCCCGAGGAAGGTCCTTCTCTATACCAGTGAGGCGATGCTCGCTGAAGCGGTTTCGCCAACGCCCCACAGTGTGTCGCTTGACCCTCATCTCCTCAGCTATATCCGCATTCGAGTAGCCATCAGCGGCAAGAAGGATCATTCGGGCTCGCTGAGCTTGCCTCACCGAAATTCTCCGACTGCGTGACCAATTCGTCAGGGTGCTTCGCTCGCTCTTGGTAAGTTGAATCTCTACTGCAACGCGCATCGTCTTGCCTCCAACGATACCTACGCACCGCAAGCGTAGGGAGGCTTAATATAAAGGCCTACTAATTCTGCGTCATACCACTAGTGTGAACAATTGTATCCATACCTTGTGAGGCCATGAAGTCCATCAAACAAGAAAAATACTGCCTGACCTCTTGATGGAAGGTCGGATCCGCTGAGTAATCGGTAATCCTTAGGTTCAAATCTTCTGTGAGAGTATCCATGCCGATACCTCTGCTGTGGCTCTTCCATAGCTCATGGTTGTTCAACTTGTTGGCTATCTCTTCAGCCCTGCCTTTGCGCATCTCAGGCGTCACGACCAGGCCCTGACATTCGGTTGTTTTCCAATCCTTGAACTTGTAGTTAGCCAACCATTCTTTGATGAGATCAGTCGACAATTCCGCCTGCTGACGGTACGTCTGCAACTCAGCCAGATCCAACTTGGACAACAATATGATCTCTGCCTGTGACAATGACTGCGTTTGGGACTTCTCACAAAGCTTGTCAAATTGAGAAATATAAGAAGTTGCTGGCACCCACCGCCTATCAGCATTGAGGACTTGTGGATCAATTGGGCCTAAGCATGAGTAATAATCCATCAAGATCGCATCACCCGACATAACGAAGATTGTTCCAGCAGACATAGCCACATCTGGCACTAGAAATTTCACTTCAGAATAGTGATGCCTGATTGTCTTCACACACCGCTCGACAACTTCTATCAACCCACCTTGAGTATTGAGGATAACCAGAAGACAGCCCCTTCTGGGTTCAAGGCTTTCTATACCAATTCTGATCCGCTCATCCAGGCCCGAGTAAATAGGACTAATGATCGCAAGAAGGTCTTCATTTCTTCGATCTTCAATTTTACAGAGCTGGGATTGGAGCCATTCAGATCCTACCAGATTAACACTCTTTCTTGAATCGAGGGCGGTATTGGGCATCCGGTGCTATCCGAAGTAGGGATTCATGTCCCCAAGTGTTGGAATGATTGACAGCTGCTGGCCACCCCGCACTTTCACAGTTGCGGCTCAAGGCAGGTTTGCCATGCCTATTCTTTGGCACAGCGGCTTTCGTCTGTGGAATAAGACGTTGCCGAATCAGGAAGAAATTCAAAGGAATTCCATCGCCTACCCCAAGCCTCCCTACTGCACGGTGCGCATTTTTGGCGTCAGCAGGACTCGACCCGCAGCCTCTGGTTCCACCAACACGCTGCTGAAACGCGGCCGCCGCAACTCCACCCGGTTTTCCGCATCGGAAATACCACTGCGCAACAAGGCCTGATGCGCAGCTTGCAGCCGTAGCTGGGCAAAGGAGAGGCAAGTGGTCTTGGTCCGTTTGCCTTGCCGGCGATAGGCCCCCGAACTCAGCAGATCGTGAATTTGATCCAAGGCGTCCTCCGTCTTGCCCAACTCAGAATCCATGGCCCGCAGGCGCTGGGTGGCCTGCTCGGCTGCCTCGGATTGGCCAATGACCAAGAGAGTGCGAACTTCACTGGCCAACGCGTCTCGCTTACGCAGCATGCTTGCCTTCTTGTGGCGCAACTGCATGGCCAGATCTTTGCAGGAATCCTCCGACGGGTTGGCCAAGATCGCCCCCCGCTGCAGGTCTGCCATAGAAAATTCGTGCTGCAGTACCACAACCAGATCCTCTTGATCATAAAGCAAATCAACCAAGGGCCGCAGCCGAGCTTGCTCCGCCTTGGTCAGGGACGCATCCGCCGGCGCAAATTCAAGGGCAACAATGTCACCACTGAAATCCCGCACCCCGTCACCACCGAGTCCAGCGAGACTGCCCAAGCCACCCACCACCCGGAAGGGTGAAGCAGCAATAGCTTTCGCCAAAATCTGGCCAAAGGTAGAAACGGACACTTGCGCAATTTCCGCAGCCGAAATGCCACCGTCACTCAGGCCAAAGGACAAGGGAATGCGGTGCTCTCCATCTTCATTGCGCAGCAAGAACAACACCTGATCCAGGGGTGCCGGCAACTTCAGGTACCGACTGATGGGCCCGCCAGCCGGTTCATCCATGGAAAGGTCGGTGAAGATGATGTTGGCATCCACATCCACGTCGCCGTCTTGTTGGAAGTTGAGGATGGTGCCGAAATCCAACACCCCATTGCCAATTTCCACCATGGCGCTGTTGGCCATGCCCCGAAGGCCCACCAGTTCCAGGGCCGACAGGTTCACCTTTACCCAGCCGGTTGGTTTGGGAAAGAGCTTCAGCCGCCCTGAGACTGCCAGCTCATCAAAGAGCGGGCGCTGCATTTTGTCTGGCGACAGCCGTACCCGTGCTTCTTGCGCCAGATCTTCCGGCATGCCCACCAGTCCGGCATTCAATGCCAGGCCAAAGCGCAGGGGAATCGGTTCAGTCAGCGACCGGCTGGTGAACTTTTTGATCTCGATATCCAGCCCCTCCAGAGGCAGCAGCATGGGAGGATCAACGGAGGTATCCAGGTATTGAAAATCGATGCCCTCCACCAATAGCTCATCAACCCGCAGTTCGGCGGGCTTGCTCTTGGACATGCTGGCCTCCACCACCTGCACGTCGGCCACTGGCGAATTGGCTGCCTCAGGCTGCCCACTCTGCGGCAGTTCCGTGGCGGAGGATTCTGCCGCCGGCTGATCCGGCGTAGCCAGCAACGTCAGTCCCAGCACTTGCATGCCCTCATTTGTCATCTGCACCCGACCCTGAGGCTTGGTCAAGGAGATGGTCTTGATGTGTAGATCACCGGTGGCAGGATCCATCTTCTTCACATCCACATACGCCGCTTCCAGTCCCAACAGGATCTCCCCATCGGGCTGGGCACGATACTCCAGGTTGCTCAGGGTCGCTTCCAAGCCAAAGCCATCCGCCATGTTGAAGTCCAGAGCGCTGCGCCGGCGCAGACGCAGATTGGATTCCAGCTTGCAACTGAATTGACCATCAGTGACCGCGGCACCATCCAATGCCTTGGCCAGGGCCGGATTCCATTGTTGGATTCGATCCCCATGAATGCCCTGGGCAACGCAGGACAATTGCAACTCGGGCTGGCCGATGAAGGGAGCACATTGCAGATCGATCTGCAGCCGATCCAACAAAGGAGCAGCCGATGCAGTGAGTTGGAATTCGAAAGGTGGCAATTCCGTCGGCTCGCTGTTAAGCAGAACCAATGGCTGCGGGTTGGCCAAGGCAATGTGCGCCTTGAGCGGTTCTGCATCCTCCTGCGTCAGGTCATGCAGGGTGCATTCCATAGCCAAGTTCAACTTGTTCAGGCGCACCGTTGGCAAATGCCGGTCCTTGATGGGTTTTTCGCCGGGCTTTGTAGTGGGCGCTGCAGGCTGAGCCACTCCCGGCTGTTCCACTGCCGGCTGAGTCACTGTCGGCTGGGCCACTGCCGGCTGCTCTCCTGCCGGCTGCGCCTTATTCTCAGGCTCAGCTGGCTGGCTCAGTTCCAGGCCAAGCAACTGCATGCTGCCCCCGGGACCTTGCCAGGCTGCCAACTGCAGACCAGAGGTGCTCACCTCATCAATGAGAATTTGCCCACCATCTAGATCAATGCGGGGAGCCGACAACAACAAAGAGTCCATGGCCAACAGGCTTGGGCCATCTTCGCCATCCTGGAAGTTCAGCTTACTGATTTGTATCAATGCCCGTTTACCGCCTGCATCATTGCTGGCCACCTCCGCCTTGCAGGTCAGGTCAAACCGACCATCTTGCAACAGCAAACGACAACCCGCCGGCATGTATTTTTGCAAGGGACCTGCGCGCAGGCCACGTGCATGCAGGGAAGAATCCAGGACAAACTGCTCTGTACCTGTCTGCAGGGAACCAAGCCACTTCAAGCTTTGCAGACTTTCCGTTACCTGCAATTGCAGCTCAAACTTCGCAGGCTTGGCCTCCTTGTCGGTAAAAACAAATTCCTGCACTTCCAAGCCCAGCTCCAGCTTGGATTTCACCGCATGACCCTGCCAGTTTAGAGTGACCCCCTGCATCTGGAAATGATGCATACTGATGATGGGAGCCGGTGCAGAACCAGTTTGGACAACAGCCACAGGCTCTGGCTCTGGCTCTGGCTCCGCAGAAGTTTCTGCTGCTGTTTCGCGGGTCAGGTTCTGCTTTGCTGCCGGCCGCTGGCGCAGGCCACAGGCTTGTAGCAGACCATGCTCATCCCGTTGCACCGTCATCAGGGGGCCCTGGATCTGAATGTTTCCCAGGTGTATGCCCTGGCCATGCAGCCTGGCACCTTGTACTTGCAGCAGTGGCAAGGCAAGGAGCTCTTGCTCGCCATCCTGAAACCTGAGCTGCTCGCAGGCAAGGTCCGCATGCAAGGCATCAGCCTGCTGCTGCAAACTCAAGCTCAGGTCCAAACCAAGGCGACCTTCCTGCAACTGTGAATCCAGACCACCGGCCTGCAAGTAGGCTTGCAGCGCATCCAGGTTCAAACCATCCGCCAGCAACTTGAATTCAGCCTGCAGATCCAAGGGGCCTGGCTTGCTGACAACCTGACCAGCGAATTCCAGGTCACGCAACAACTGCGGCACATGGGCCGAAAGCTTGAGCTGGGCTGGTGCCGTTGCCGGATCGCCTGGCTTCCCACCCAGGGAAAAACCGCGCAACTGCAGGCTGAAGTCCTGCAGGGGCAGGTCCACCGCCGGCTGCACATGGGGATCCAGGAATTGCAACTCCAGCCCTTCCCACTCCAGCACTCCCAGCTGTACACGCGTAGCGCTGGTCGCCACAGCCTGCTGCGCAACGGGGGCTGGCACAGCAGCAGATGGCCCGGCAGAAGTGGCAGCTTGCGGAGAAACGGCATTGGTGGATGCAGGAACGGTCTTGAAGCCGGGCACATGCAAGGCCCCATCCTGATGCCGCTGCACCGTCAACTTTGGCCCTTGGACCAGCAGTCGCTCGACTCGAACGAGATCTGCACTGGGATCCAATCGCAATCCCTGCACCGCCAGCAAGGGCAGCTCACAGACCTGCTCACCTTCGCGCAGCTCCAGGTCCCGCAATTGCAGGTCTGCTTGCATACCGCCCGTGGCAAGCTCGGACATGGAACCACGCAGCTTGCAAGTCAATGAGCCCTCTTGGAAGGTCGCCTGCAAACCCATGCCCTTCAAGTAGGACTGCAGTTCCCTGGCGTTCAGGTCATGGGCTGCCAGTTGCACATCAAAGCTCTGATTGACTCCCGCAAGATCCAATTGCCCATCCAGCTGCAACTGCTCGATCACGCCGGGCAGACTCAACTTCGCCTTCAGACTACGCAAATCCCGCAGGGCGATGTCATCCAAGGTCACCACCAGATTTGCCGCCGGTTGTACCGAGCGATCCAACATGGTCAGGCGTCCCTTGCTCAGGCGCAACTCCTGCAGGGCGAAGTCAAAGTCCGTATTGGCTTCGGGCCTGGCAGCCGGAGCCGGAGCTGCAGCCGCAGGAGTAGGAGCGGGATCAGAAACAGAAGCCGGAGCAGCCCCTGCTGGCGAAGGCAGGAAGTCCAGACCTGCAACTCGGCTTGCACCGGAAGGCAGCTTTTCCAGATTGGCCCGCAAGCCTTCTATATGCACGGTGGAAAGCAGTGCTGCCAAGGGCCCATAGCGGTCCACTTGCACCGCCAACTTATCCAGGGCCACGGCCTCCTGACCATCCGCACTCAGCTGCACATCATGAATGGACAGTTCGGCCTGACAATTCAGCTCGTCGTCGGCCACCGGACTCGCCTGCACCGTAGCATGCAGGTTCAAGTTAATTTCATCGGCAGCTGGTTCGATGCCCATGCTTTGCAGCAGACCGGCCATGGCCTGGGGGTGAAAGCCGGCAAGCTGCGCTGAGAGCTCTGCCTGCAACTCACGCCCTTCGCTCTTGCCTTGGGCTTCGATGCGGAAACTATCCAGCACATCTGGGCAGTGCAAGGCCAACTGCAAGCGGGCCGGGCGCAGGGGAGATCCCAGGTCAGACAGGCGCAGGGAACCATCCACCATACCATCGAAGGTCGGCTGCACGGATGCATCACGCAGATGCAAACGCAGGTGCTGAGCCCGCAGGGAGATGAGTTGCAGGGACAAGCCCAGGTCCACCGCCTGTGGCTCTTCTGCACTGGGTTCAGATTCCGGCGGTTCACTATCTTCAGGTTCACTATCCTCAGGTTCGCTGTCCACCTCTGGCTGTAAGCGAGAAAAGTTGCTGCTGCCATCCGCTGCCCGATCCAGCAACACATCCACCCCATCCAATTCCACCCGCCGCAGCACCAGGTTACCGGTCAGCAGCGCCAAGGTGTCCAGGTCAATAGCGGCATATTCCAGGTGCACCAGGGGCTCCTGCTCTTCGTCAGCCTGCTTGTCATGCAAGTACAGGTGCCAGAGTTCACAGGATCCTGACAGCAGGGAAAGGTTGAGGCGCTCATAGCGAACAGCCATTCCCATGTTGGCCACCGCCGCATCCAGGATTGAGGGCATGGCAAAAGACAGGACGACCCGACCAATCACTACTAGAATCAGCAAGTAACCGGACCAGCGCAGCAGCCGTTGCTTCCAGCTGCGCTTGATCTTTTCGCGCTTGGGCTTGCTGCTGTTTGCTTGATCGCTTTTTGACTTGTCTGTCATTCTACTTCCTCCGCCCGCAATACCTGTCGCCGTTGGGCAGCACTGGCCAAGGGATCAAAACCCTTGGGCTGCAAGCCCCGTTGCACAAGCCAGTCATAGGCCCGCACCCTGGCTCCCGGATTGCTGTCCTCCAGAAAGCTGCGGTTTTCCTGCACCAACAACTCCTGCAAATGCGGCAGATCCTTGCTGTTCTGCACCATTTCCAGAATGGCGCTGGAATAGCGACCAACTTCGCCGGCATGACGCAGCAGAATTCCCTGCAGGTCAGGAGTCAATTCACTATCGCGCAGCAAGGAAGCCAGAAGAGAGTAGGAGGAGCTGTCCAACACCCAGCCCAGCTCAGCCTCGGACTTCTCCACTGCGGCAGAAATCTGCCCGGCCAGCTTGGCCAGGATGTCTTTGTCTCCGGACAAGGCCAGATCTTCCGTCAGGATGGCACCGGTTGTGCCGCCAAGGAAAAGCAAAGCCTGGCGATGATGCTCGGCAAGATGCAATGCTGCCAGAGACAAGTCCACCTTGGCGCGAACATCCTCGCTGGTAGACCACTGGGCAATGGCTTGATTTGCGGCCGCCCGGCTTTGTTGCAGCTCCTGCAAACAGTGCTGCAAGGCCGCCAGATGACCAGCTTGCCCGGTCTCGGACAGGGAACTCACCTTGGCCGCAAAGCCTGCGTTCTCTTCACCAGCAAAGGGTGAGGGCAGGACAATGACCAGCAAGCCTTGTTTGGGTTGCAGGCGCTCCTCCAAGACAATGATCTCTCTCTTGAAGGCTTGCTGCAACTGCACCGCCGGTGTGGCTTCTGGCCCTGCTTCTTCGGCGCCCACATCCTGAATCAGGATGGATGCCTCCATGGGATCAGAGCTTTGCATTCCAGCCCGCGACAGGTTGAGCGAAACCCGCTTGTGCACAAGCCCAGCTCCGGGCACAGCAATGCTGTCGACAGATTGCCCGGTGAAGGTGGCGGTCACCCCCTGGGGAAGCGCCCCCCGCAGGATGGTCAAGGGCAGCGCCCTGCCGTATTCCCCTGCCACCATGGCCTGCCAGAAATCCGCACCGTCCTGGTTCCAGCCCAGGAGGGCGCCACTGGCCAAAGCCGCCGAAGGTTGAATGGGTTGGTCGCCCTGGGATGCCACGATCAAGCGCGCGCCTGTGGGCAGAAGCTGCAGGACCGACTCGGGCATGCTCTCCAGATAATAGATTTCGCAGCGCAGCGCCAAGGCCTGCGCTGGGTCATCAAGTCCGGCTGGCAGTCCAGCAGGCAGTAGAGCAGGATCGGCTTGATTAGCCTGGCCGGCCTGCGGGCCGCTGAGCAGCCGGCCGGCGTGGTAATGAACCTGAACGCTGATGTCAGGGGGCAGCAACGGACCCGGTTTGGGTCCAGAAAAGCAGCCCATCAGCAACCCAACGAGGGCTAATGCAATGAATCGTGGCAACATATCGTGGCAACAGTGTGAGACCCGTAGAGGTTACGGCTCTCATCCGCGCCCGACAATGCTATTCATCGGCCTATTCATCGGCCTATTCCTCGGCCTATTCCTCGGCCTATTCAGCGGTGAAACTCGGCGCCGGTGACCTGCTCAACATGGCACTGGGTGCACCGCGTCCGCTCCGGATGCGGGCAGCGAATCTCCTCCCGGGCTGCCGCTCCACTGTGGCATGCCAGACAGTTCTCCCGCAGCAGGGTCTGGTGCGGAATCACCGGCGGTGCATCGGGGTGCAGACGCTCTCCCTTGCGCAGGTCTTGTGCCAGACCGACAAAGTCATTGTCCCGGAACAGCTCGCTGGACAGGGCATGCACGTGGCATTGCCGGCAACGCCCCATGGCACTGGGACCTTCGGGATTGGCATGGGGCGAAGGCGGGGCAAAGCCCAGGCCTTCCACCGCCAAACCCTCAGAGTTGTGGCAGGAAATGCAGGCCACCCCCTTCTCCGCATGAGGGATCACCGGCGGCGCCCCGTCATAGGCCCGGCGATCGGCTCGCTGCACCGCCGGAGTCTTGTTGGCCGCCCTCTCTTTCTTGCTGCAGGCCATGGGCAAGACTGCCAGGCACAGCGCTGAGACCAGAAGCAGGGCAAGCAGATGACGAATCTTCATGGCCTAAACCCTCTCAATGCGGACAGCACATTTCTTGAAGTCGGGTTCCTTACTGATGTTGTCCATGGCATCCAAAGTCACCATGTTGATGAGGCGGCTCTCGTCAAAGAACGGCACAAAGACCAAACCTTGCGGCGGCTTGCCCCGCTCATCGATGGCCACCGGCAATTCCATTTCACCCCGGCGACTCACCAGACGAACCATGTCGCCGGCATTGAAACCCATGCGGTTGGCATCAGCCCGATTGATTTCCACATAGGCCTCGGGTCGGGCTTGATGCAGTTGCTTTACCCGGCGGGTCATTGAGCCCGTGTGCCAGTGCTCCAGCACCCGGCCAGTGCACAGCCAGAAGGGATACTCCTTGTCCGGCACTTCTGCCGGCGGATGGTATGGCCGTAACCAGAAGGCTGCCTTTTCGCCATAGGCCTTGGCCTTGTAGAAGTGCACACCTGACTTCTTCTTCACATAGGGGTCATAGCCAGCGGCGTAGCGGTAACGGGTTTCTTTGCCCTGCACCACTGGCCACAGCATGCCACGAGTGCGCTTGAGGTCTGCGTAGCTGGCCAGGTCCTTACCAGTGCCCAGGCCAAAGCTGCGGTATTCCTCATACATCTTCTCGTGCCAGTCCTCGTCGTCGCCCCAGGGGAACAGATGGCCCATGCCCATGCGCCGAGCCACTTCCATCATCTGCCAGGCGTCTTCCTTGGCTTCGCCAGGAGGGTCGATCATCTTCTTCCAGTGCTGGGTGCGCCGTTCCGAATTGCCAAACACGCCTTCCCGCTCAATCCAAGCTGCGGAAGGCAGGATCAGATCCGCATTGTCGGTGGTCGGCGTGGGATAGATGTCACTGACCACGATGAAGCTGCCATCGTTGGGCTTGCGCTGGTAGCGATTCAAGTTGGGCAGGGTGACCCAGGGATTGGTGGTCTGGATCCACATGACCTTCAAGTCCCCTCGTTGCAGGGCCCGGAACATGTCCATGGTGTGGTAGCCGGGCTTGGCAGGAATGGTGCCAGGCTTGATGCCCCAGATCTTCTCGGCTTTCGCCCGGTGTTCCGGCTTGGTCACCAACATGTCCGCCGGCAGACGGTTGGACAAGGTCCCCACCTCGCGGGCGGTGCCGCAGGCCGAGGGTTGCCCGGTCAGACTGAAGGGGTTGTTGCCCGGCTCACTGATCTTGCCAGTGATCAGATGCAGGTCGGTGATCAGGTTGTTCATCCAGGTGCCACGCACATGCTGGTTCACTCCCATGCACCACAGGCTCACTGTCTTGCGCTTCTGTTCGCCGTAGATGGTGGCCAGACTTTCAATCTGGGCAGCCGGGACGCCGGAGATCTTTTCTACCTTGGCCGGCGTGTAGTCCGCCAAGAACTCTTGCAGCTCTTCCAGGGAGGATGCCCGTGCCGTGTCCTTGAAGGTGTACTTGTTGGCCTGGTCGCCGAAGCAGCCATAACCAATCTTGTCCACATCCTCTTCACCGCGCTTGAACACCACGTTCTCATCAATGAAAGCCTGGTTGATCTTGCCGTTCTTCAACAGCAAGTGCAGGATGCCATTGGCCAGGGCCAGGTCAGTGCCAGGAACGAACTGCACAAACATGTCCGCATAGTCAGAGGTGGGCGTGTACCGGGTGCCCATGTCAATGATGCGAACCCCGGGATTCTTGCGCTTGTTCTCCAAGATGCGGCTGAACAACACCGGATGCATCTCCGCCATGTTGTTGCCCCACAAGATGAAGTCCTGACCCACTTCGAAGTCCTCGTAACAGCCCATGGGCTCGTCACTCTTGAACTGGGTGACAAAACCCATGACCGCACTGGCCATGCACAGGCGCGCATTGGGATCAATGTTATTGCTCTGCATGCCACCCTTGACCCATTTCAGGGCGGCGTAGCCATCATGCACGGTCCACTGGCCAGAGCCATAGATGCCGACGGAGTTCGGACCATGCTCGGCGATGCTCTCCTTGTATTTCTTGGCGATCAGATTCAGGGCATCATCCCAGGAGATCTTGCTGAAGCCCTTGCCATCCGCGTTGCGCAGCATGGGATGGGTCAGACGATCCTTGCCATACAGCATGGCCGGCAAGTGGTAGCCCTTGACACAGAGCAGGCCCTTGCTCACCGGGCTCTTCACATCGCCCCGCACAGCCATTGCCTTGCCGTTCTTGATGCCGACCTCAACACCGCAGCCCGTGCCACAGTAACGACAGGGAGCCTTATGCCAGTCCAAGCCAGCATGGGAAAGCCCGTCCTGGGGCTGCAAGGCCGCAGCCCTTTCCTTGTCCCGGGGAGACAGGGCCACGACGCCAACGGCGCCGGCACCCATGGACTTGATAAACGATCGACGATTCAGGTCCTTCATAGCTATTTCTTCTCCTGCCACTGGTGTTCGGGACGCTTCAGGATCTTAGTGATCAGATCCTCAACCTCTTGCGCCTGGGCTTCCTTGCCATGCTCACGGCCCTCTGCACAGAGCTCCCGGGCTTCCGGAATGAGCTCCTGATAAAAACGTTCGGCTACCTCATACATGCCATGCCAGTGTGCGTAGTCCGGCGCCATCATTGCCGCACCGTGGCGCGCCCGCCGACCTTCGTGATGCCAGAGGTAGAACCAGGTCCACTCGATCTTGTCATCGAAATTCTTCTTGCTGCGCAGGCCATTCTTCAGCAAGGAAGCCATGATCATGCCACCGGGCTTGGCGAACTTCTCATTGTAGAGCACGACAAAGTCGTCGTACTGCTTGTAGAAGCCGTTGACATAGTCCTTGGTGTGGCAATGGGCACAGACCTGCATCATCTCCGCCCGGCGATCTTTGGCTGACTTGTGTATCAGCTTTTGCCGCTTGCCGGGATCGACTTCCTTGATCACTTTGCCATTGATGTCCGTGTCCATCACCATGCTCACCGGCGGACGATTGGTCCAGGAGATCCGGTCACCAGGATCATGGGTGATCTTGCCACCATTCTTGCTGTTGCCGGACATATGGCAGGTGGCGCAAGTTGGAGCATGGGAATAGTCCTCACCCAGAACCCAATCCGCTGAGTCCAGGTTCATTTCCTCTTTCATGTCCCGGTAGGCCACTCCGTGCTTGGACTCTTCGTAGATTTCCTTTTGCGGATGGTCCGGACCCAGGTGGCACTTGCCACAGTTCTCAGGCCGACGGGCCCGGCGCGGGGAAAAGTCATGCCGGCTATGGCAGGCGGAGCAGGAACCCCGAGAGCCGTCCAGATTCAACCGACCGATGCCGGTGTTGGGCCAGGTGTCGGAGTGGAACATGGGCTTTTGATCAGCGTTCTTCTTAATGCGCGCCACCGCATCCATGTTGGTGGGCTTGCCATCCGCATCAGGCTTCAGGTCGTCCACCGTAAGGAAACCACCGTCAGTGGCCAGCAGAGCCACCTTGCTGCCATGGCACTGCTTGCAGCCCACAGACGCAGAGGCCATGCCATTGACCATCTTGATGCCCGGCTTGCCCGGTGTGGGGCTGTGCGGGTTGAAGGGCTCCCGATGGCCCTCCACTGTTTCCGCCAGGAAGTTGTCCAGGGAAGCCAGGATGTTGCCGGCGGCAGCATGGTGGCTGCCTTCGAACTCCTCGGCCACGTCGCCATGGCAACGACCGCAGTCCCTGGGCGTGACAATGGTGGCTATGGTCTGCCCTTCGTGCAGGAAGCTGTCGGCATCCGTCTTCTCTGCCTGGTGACAATCCAGGCAAGCCACGCCCTTCACCGCGTGGGTGCTGTCCCGCCAATGCGCCACGATGCCCGGATTCTTCTGCTCATGGCAATCCACACACTTGGCAGAATTTGCCGGCACGACAATATGGACCTTGGCGCCGGATTCTTCTTCGCGACGCATCACTTCCATGTACTGCACAAACACCAGGGACAGCAAGAAGGCAATGCCCAGGATGGCGATAACGAACTGTTTGAATTTAAGAGTCATTGAAAGACCTTCGAATGTCAGTGTTTGACGGCGGCTTCCCACACAGTGAGGGCAATGATGGCAATGGCACCTAGGATGCCGATCCACACGCTGATTTCAGAATTGGGCCGACGTCGACGAATCCAGGCGTCGATGAAAGGCCAGACAAACATAATGAAGACAATGAAACCCATGCTGAGGACAGCCATGGTGATAGACATCAACTTCAGCCAACGGAAGGTTACGTACAGGAACCACTCCGGCTTGATGACTTCCGGCGTCGAGAGGGGATCCGCTGGCGCCCCCATGGTCGCCGGCAGCACCGTGGCCAAGGCACTCAGGATGATCATCAGCACCAGGCCCATGATGATCTCGGTGTAGAGATGGTCGGGGAAGAAGTTGAAGGTCTTGGGCTTATCCTCCGCCTCGTCTTCGAAGCGATGCTCGGTGATTCCCTGCAAGCGAATCATGGTCACGTGCACAAACAACAGCAGTACGATGGCGCTGGGCAGCACCGCAGCATGCAGGATGTAGAACCGGGACAGGGTGTGTGAATTGAACTCATCCCCAGCCAACATCATGGTTTTTACGTAACCACCAATCAAAGGAACGGTGTTGGCGATGTTGGCCCCCACCTTGGCACCCCAGTAGCTGAGCTGCTCATAGACCAGACAATAGCCAGTGAAGCCGGTCATCAGCACGCACATCAACAGCAACATGCCCACCATCCAGTTCAACTCCCGCGGCCGACGGTAGGAACCGGTGAAGTAGACCCGCATCTGGTGCAGGATGACGGTGGCCACCATGAGCGTGGCCGCCCACTTGTGCACCGAGCGGATGTACCAACCAAAGGCCGCTTCCTCGGTGATGAATCGCACGGACTCGTAGGCCCGAGCACCGCCGCTCTCGTAGTAGAAGGCCAGCAGGATACCGGTGATGATCTGCACTACGAACAGGTAGAAGGGGGTGCCGCCCAGACAGAACCACCAGCGCTTCAGATGGTTGGGGACCGGCTCGTTGGTCATCTCCCGGAGTTGATCGCCGGAGATCGGAACTCGTTCACGGATCCAATTGCCGATTGCTGTCACCCTATGCCTCCCTTGGATTGGGTCGAGGAGCCAGGCATGGGTCATGGCCCGGACCTTGCGGATGATCACTCTCTTCTATCGGTCCGGCCTTCGCCAGATCCCCTACTGTCACCTCAATGTAGAGCAGGCCATCGGCTACCATGAGCTTGTACTGATCCAATGATTGGCCGGCTACGGCAGGCGGTCCCTCAGTAGCCTTACCGTTAGCGTCAAATACTCCGTTATGGCAGGGGCAGAAGAAGCGGTTGTTGTTGCCCTCCCATTTCACCTGGCAACCCAGATGCGGGCAGACACTGGACAGAGCGATGAAGTCCTCTGCGCTACCGGAATCGCCGGTGCGGGCAATGTTCACCGTGGCCCCAGCGGGAGTCTGGTACTTGAGGCCATCTCCTTTGGCCAGACGAGCCAACTCGCAGACAAACATCCACCGCTTGGGCGTACCGCGGCTGGGGTAGAGGAAGCGTGCAGCAATGTAGGCAAAGGCACCATAACCTGCTGCCAGGCCGCCCATCATGGCCGTCGTGCCAAACTTGGAGAACGCCTCGCGACGATCTACCGCCTGCTCGCCGTTTGATCCGGAACGGCTTTCGTTTCCTTCGGTCAGCTTGCTTTGCACCTCCTGTTGAGCACTCGCTCAATAGACGTGCAACTCTAGTTAGTGGCGCTTCTTTCGCAAAGCCTTATTCCAAAGGCAATTGGTTTCTGACGCGGACGTGAGGCTAGCAGTGAGACTAGCTCTCTTTCTCTGGGTAGCCAATGCGATCGAAGGGGTTCACCAGAGACGAAACCAGGTTGCGGGAATGCGCCGAAATGCGCTTCAAAAAGCGGGTATAGAGCGCCACCGCCACCGCCTCCTGGGTATTCAGGTCAGACTTGCCAGTGAGCAAGGCCACTTCAAGTTCCCGGCACAGCTTGGAGATGTCTTCTTTGTACTCCTCCATCAGCAGGCGGGACTCTTCCACATTGCCGGCCTTGAAGGCCTTGGCCGTCCGGTCGAACTTGTCCAGCGCCGAGGCCTCCACTTCCTTGAGCAGGGGCTCCAGGTTACCCGCCTGCAAGCGACCGGGATGATGCACCGCCAGGTCATAGATGTTTTTGGTGTAGTCGCCGATGCGCTCCATGTCGATAACGATGGAGACCAGGGTCAGTCCCGAAGCAATATCAGCAGTGTTCCCCATGCTCAAATGCGTCATCACCTTGCGACGCACATCCCGCTCGAAGGAGTTCAGTTTCTGGTCGGTCTTGTAGATATCCACATCCACCTGGGCATCGTCCCGGTTACGCAGGGAATCCACGGAGGCCTTCACCATGGAGTGGCAGAGATCCAGCATTTCGTAAGACTCACTCAGGGCCTGGACCTGCTGGTTGTCTTTGCTGAGCAATTTGAGGATGTCGCGAATCATGGTTCTAAGAGCCTAGCTAAGGGCCCAGATAATGATAATGGGAAGCAGGTAGAAGGTGAAGACGATGTAGACGATGGGGAGGTACTTATTGCGCAGGGCCAGCTCGGCAAACTGCTCAGCAATCCAGATGGGCAGCCAGCGGAACGGCCACATCAGGACCACCCCCAGCACATTGAACAGCACATGGAAGAAAGCCACCTGCAGGCCTGCAAAGGAATTGGCAGTGGCGGAGGAAGCAATGACCCCGGTGATGGTAGTGCCGATGTTGGCCCCCATGGTGTAGGGGAAGACCTGGCGAATGCTGATGACTCCGGCCCCCACCAACGGCACCGCCAGGGAGGTACTGATGGATGAACTCTGCACCAGGAAGGTGAACAGAATTCCCAGCACCAGACCTCGGTAGGGCGTCTTGAACAGAACCTTGTCGAACAGGTTTTCCAGCCGCGCCAGCATCAGACTCTTCAGGGACTTCACCATGTAGATGAGGCCGCCAAACAAGAGCACCACGGAGATGGTCAAAAGAGCCCAGCCGTTGTTGTCCACCAGCTCAGCGACCATCTTCATCACCGGCTTGGTGATGGCCTTCACCGGCCCGCCAAACTTGCCCATCTCACCACCGCCAATGGTATCCGCGCAAAATATGGCCAGGGTGGACAGCCAGCCCGTATAGATTTCGAAGGGGAACAAGACCAGCAACACGATCATGTTGAAGAAGTCGTGCACGGTGGCCGCAGAAAAGGCCCGCTTGAACTCGGAGGAGCGGGTGATGTGGCCAATGGAAACCAGGGTATTGGTCACCGTGGTGCCCAGGTTGGCACCCATGATCATGAAGATGGCCTGGTCAAAGGGCAGGGGACTGTCCGGTGCTGCCACCAGACCCACCACCGCCACCGTGGTCATGGATGAACTCTGCACCAGGGTGGTGGCCAGGATGCCAATGATCAGGGACAGAAAGGGTCCACGATCACCGCTGAGCAGATCATGCATGACATCCTTGCCCAGGAGCTTGAAGGAAGCCCCCATGCCATTCATGCCCAGCAAGAAAAGGTAGAGGAAGGCGAAGACGACCAAGACCTTCAAGAAGGTCTTCAAGCCTGACTGTTGTTCTTCTGGGGGAGTGGAGATGGCGTCCATGTGGAGAGTGCGGGCGTGATCTTCGGAACCAGAAACTAGTGGAAGCGGCGAAGGTAGCGAGCGGCCTGCTCCTGTGAAGAACAAATGATTTTACTTCTCTGACAATCGCCGCAGCCGGAAGGCGGGGCTGGCGGACATCTCCCTGACCTGCTGGCCCAGGGCCCGATCCGGCAGTTGCCGCACCTTCCAATACACATCTTCCCCTAACGGCAGCAAGAGCCAGGCGCTGTCTGGCAATTGGAATTCCGTCCCTGGCACACCCAGATATGGGGCCCACTCATGGGACGCCAACAGCAGGCGGCCGGTGGCTGTGTAGAAGTGGATGGTATGCAAAGCTTCCGGCGCAGCACCGGACCAGCGCAGGAGCGGCGGCTGCACAAGTTCCGCCCCATCGGTTGGCGCCAACAACTGCATGCTAGCTTGCGCTGGCGGCGTCGCCCCATCCTCCACCAAGCGGGCGTGATACTTGGTAATACCCAGAGCCTGGGCAGGATCCAAGGCCGGCCAGAACTGCAGGCAGAACACCGTCAAGGCCGTGGCCGGCAGCAGAGCCAACAGCAATGCTCGCCAGCGCTGGGGCCAGGCAGCCAACAGGCCCAGAGAGTACAGGATGGCCATGGGTCCCAGCACCGGGAACAACAGTCGCCCCTGGGGCTGACGGAAGTGCAGGTTGAAGCGCAAGGTCAAGAGAAACACCAAGGCCACTGCCAACAGCAAGAAGCATAAGGCAATGGAGCTTTGGCGTGCAGAAGCGCTGCTGCCGGCACGCCAGCTGCCGGCACGCCAGTTACCTGCACGCCAGTGGCGCAGCCAGCCGATGCCCACCAACAGCAACATGGCCCAGCCCATAACCTTCATCCAAGTTGCGGGCGGCACTGCCCAATAACCAAAGTAACCCAGCAGGGAGCTGAAGATGTTGGGGAGGAAGCCTTCCCACAGCCACTCCCCCACCTTGCCCTCCTGCACCCGAGCCTGGGCGAACACCGCATCATGCACACTCATGGCCAAGGGGTCGCCATACATGTCCCAGTTGCGCCAGTAGACCCAGCCGGTCATCAACACCAACAGACCCAGGGTGATGGCCGCTGACAGCAATGCCTGCCGCTTACCCTGCCACCGCCATAAACCCCAGACCACAACCAGCCCCCACAGCAAAACCAAGTACAGGGTGGTAATCTTGGTGAGCAGGGACAGACCCATGACAATGCCCAGGACCACAGCCCGGCCCGAGCCAATCCTGCCCTGCAGCAGGGCCGTCACCAACAACAACAGGGTGCCGTGACTCCAGAGGGTGGCCAGGTTGTCATTGTTCAACACCCCATGCAAGAAGGAGAACATGGGCAGGCAGGCCACCAGCATGGCAGCCAGATCCGCCACTTCGATTCTTGCTGGACACAACACCCGCGCCATGCGGTGCGTGAGCAGGATGGTGAGCAAACCAAAGACCACAGACCAGAGTCGCAGGGACCAGAGCAGTCGCAGTCCCGGCGACGAGGCCAGCACTTCATCGTAACCATGCAAGTAGCGTAGGTTGCTGCCTTCGCCTCCTTGTTGGAACCCAGGGTTCACCGGAAAACTGAACAGGGTATCCGCCTGCCCCGTCACCCACATGTGAGTGGCCAAAAGACCGTAGTACAGGGGCGGGTGGTGAGCCAGGCCCGCTTGATCCAAGGGATGGCGGTTGAACTTCTTCGCCGTGCCACGGGCGATGGGCAATGCACCAGTCTGCGCCAGGTTGAAGGCATAGACATAGTGGTCGTTCTCATCGGGAGCTTCGAAGGCAGGCGTCCGCCACAGGTAGCCCACCGCCAAGAGCAGGTGACAGGACAGAGCTAACCATAAGACCCTGGTCATCGCAGATGATCCTTCAAGGTCTGCCAGCGCTGGGCGTCTTCATTGTGCTTGAAGTAGTAGTCCGTAAACACCGTCAGGTCGGCGGCCACCTGTTGCTTGGACTTTTCTCCAAGCCCGGCAATGTAGGCATCCAGGTAAGCTTCGAAGTTGCTGAAGCGCACGCCACCGCGGGCCTGCAACTCCGCCATCAGTTCCTTGCGGTAGGTGACCAGGCTGGCCTTGATCCACTCCTTGTCCGTGCCCTTGATCTTCTCGTAGAGAGGATGATCCTCAATACCCACCCACTTGAACCAGACCCGCCGCTGTTCACCCAAGACATCGCTGGACACAGCGTGGGGACCTGGCTCCAAAGAGAAAGCAAAGTTCACTCCCCGCCTAAAGAAGTAATGCTCCGGCACCAGGGACGCTCGCTCATGCCCCACCCGACCCCGCTCGGGCATGGGATAGTGGGCGATGAACTCATCGGTGAGACCATTGCGTTCGATGACCACCGGGAACTTGCCAAAGAAAGCCAGGTCGGCCTGGCCCGCCCCAATCATCACTCTGGTATCCGTGCCCCTTGTGTGGCTGTGCAAAGCCGACGCCATGGAGCGACGCACCATGGTTCGCTCCGGCGGGTAGAAAAGTCTCTCTTCCACCACTCCACGCAGGCCCTGGGGTTGGCTGAGTTCTTGCGGATACCAATAGGCCAACACCGCCAGGCAAACCAAGAAGGCATAGGTTCCGGCCTGCCAGGGCAATCGCAACTTGGGCAGCAGCAACTGCAGGCCCAGGAACAGAGCAGGAGTCACCGGCAACAGGAAGCGGCTGAACATGAAGTCGCCCCCCACATAGATCACGTAGGCCAGGTAGGGCAGGGTAAACAGCAGCACCGCCACCGCCCTGCGACTCTTGGCCTGCATGCAAAAGGCCAGGGCCAGACCCAGTCCCAACAGCAACACGTAGTAACAGCGGAAGTACAAGAACACATAGAACCAGCCCTGTTCTGCATAGGCGCGGCTGGCGGACTTGGCGTAGAAGGTGTTGGGGAAGGGGTAGCCGTAATAGGACCACTTGATGCAGAAGTACGGCAGGTACAAGACCAGGGTTGGCAGCACGAAGTAGAGCAGGAGCTGCCAGCGCCCCTGACGCCAGGCCTGCCAAAGCACCATGCCGCCAGCGGCAAAACAGAAGATGGCGCCATCGGGTCGAGTCATGGTGGCCAGAACACCCAGCAAACCGCAGAGCAAGTACTGCCGGGCATGTGCAGCCCGCAGCAGGGTGACCAGCATGGCCGTCACCAGGAAGGTGAACATGGCGGTTTCCAAACCACAGGTGGCAAAGCTCTGGGCATGCCAGTGCAGGGCCCAACCCACGGCAGCCAGCGGCCAGAACTTGCCGGCGGCGCGCCAAAGCAAAGCAATGCTGCCAGCATAAAACCCCAGCCCCAGCCAATGCCCCAGCTGCAAAGGATCCAATCCCATGCCCATGCCCGCCGCAACCAATACGGTCCATAGGAAGTTGGTGTAGCCCTCCACCCTTTCGCCAGCGTTATAGACCAGACCCAGACCCTGACTCAGATTCTCCGCATAGCGAAAGGAGATGTAGGCATCATCACAGGTCCAGGCCTGCGACCAGGCCTGCGACAACCCCCAGAGCACGGCAGCAACAGCAGCCAGCAGCATGATCTTGCCTTGCCAGGTTGGGGCCGGAATTGGTGCCGGGGTTGGGGCCGGAGTCGGCTGTGACGAGGGTGACATTGGCCTGTATCTATAACGACCCGGAGCAAGGATCACCACAGCGGATGAGGGGGGAGACGGCGGCAAGGCCTGACATTATCCTATGTGGCGCTGCGCTGTGGCCCTTGGACCCCCCATCCATACCCCTGTCGCCACAGCAAGGCCTGTTCTCTCAAACCAACTGAAGGAGGAAAGATGGACCATCGACCCGCAATCGTCCGCTGGATGGACCTGCATCGCGACTGGTGCTTTGACCTGTTGCGCATCTATCTGGGCATTGGCCTTATGGGCAAGGGATTGTTCTACGCACTGAACCCGGCCGTGCTGCCGGGGGTCATGGCGGACGGACAACTGCAGTTCCTACCCAACATGATTGGCCACTACGTCATCGTCGCCCATCTCTGTGGTGGCTTGATGCTGGCCCTGGGCTTGCTCAGCCGCCTGGCGGCACTGGCACAGATTCCCATTCTCATCGGTGCCGTATTCTTCGTACACCTGCGGGAGGGTTTCTTCGGCCAACAGCAGAACCTGGAACTCAGCATGCTGGTGCTGTTCATGTTGGTCCTGGTGGCCCTGCATGGTTCCGGCCGCTGGTCCTTGGACTTCTACCTGTTCTTCAAGAAGCGGGAGATCCCGGCTATGGTTTAGGGATGTGGTTTAGCAGGCCGTTGAAGAAGGGGTGATTTGGAGATTGTCGATCCCGAGACATCCGTTTTCTGCCCCGGGATTCTTATGGCGGAAAATAATGGCAGTCATTGCGATCCAGCAAGCTGGTTGGGGCCAAACAGATCCACAAAGCTCATATACGCGGCTGAGGAAGCCCTCAAAGCCCCTCTGCAATCCCCTTGGCGTCCCAACTCCAAACAGGCTACGCATGATCGTGCCAAGATTGCGTGCAGCGACATGGACCACGTACCGCTTTTTGACATTCTCGATGCCGCGCAACCAAGTCCGGCGTGCACCGCCTGACCCACAGGTGTGCGCAAAGCTTCTCTCCACTCGTTCACTTCGTAAGCGCTGGAGCTTTTTGGATCGCGATCCTGCAACACGCCGACGGTTTGCTCGATAAGCATCCTGCCACGATTCTGGTTTGTCCGTCCACTTGCGGCGGTTCTGTGACCGCGGCTGTGGTATGTAAGAAAGTATCTCTCTCTCGCTTAGCCATGCCAGGGTTTCAACTTTGTGGTAGCCCTTGTCGGCGACAACTGCCTTGTATTGGTCATCTTGCTCAGCACTGATCAGCACCGCCTGAGCCTCAATGATTCCGTCTTTCAGTGCCTCGCTGTCAGCAGTATCTGCATGGTGGATCGTCGCGGAGACGATGATCTCGGAGTCAGTGTCCAGCGCGTGCTGTGCCTTGTAGGCAAGGTGGGTACGCCCATCCTTCATCTTCGCGATCCTGCTGTCGGGGTCTGAGGGCGACTCCCAGTCCTTGTTCGAGGTCTTCTTCCCACGGCGTTTGCGATCGAATCGCCGTAAGTCCTCCTCCGTTGGGACTTCGGCCCCTTCTTCTTTCGCAAGCTCGCGCACGTAGTCATTCCAGCCCTTGCCAGTATCCTTGCGCACAATGGACTTCATTGCAGCATTGGCTTCCAACGTCGTTGTGTCCACGGCCAGTGCCTTGCCCTTCACCATGCCCTTGGATTTGGCGATCTTGACCACGAATGCAAACACCTCTTCGTGCACTTCTACTGGCAGCCGTTTGCGGATCACGGTCAAGCTGGAGTGATCAGGGGTCATCTCTGTCAGCAAAAGCCCAAGGAATTGCTGGAGCGAGCGGCTGTCACTGCAGCGCCATGCAATCCCACGCTGTGAATCCACACCTTCGAAATAGCCGACCAGCAGCATCCGGAAGTAGACGCCTGGCGGAATTGAAGGGCGGCCGCCTTCCTTGTAGTAGGGCTCGCAAAGCGATTCGACATAGTGATCGAACTTCGCTTCGCTGAGAAGCTCATTCAGCTTCGCGTAAAACGGGTGCCCTGGAGATCGGGGAAGATTGGTCGTCGAGACCAAAAGTGCTTGCTGCTTGTCGCGTCGTTTGCCAAGTGCCATGAAATATCCACCTCCGTGATTGGGATATTATCCCTACGTACGTGGATTGGAGCACGGCTTAACTACTTGGAGTTTTTCAACGGCCTGTTAGGGCTATGGTTTAGGGAATGCCCGACCAAAGCCCACCCTTTAGGGTGCATCAGCAAAGCCTCTCCATCCGCACTGACGGCAGGGGGACGGTGGAGATCACCGCCGCCATCCAGCAGGCCCTGGATGCATCCGGCATGCAAAGCGGCACGGTGACGGTTTTTTGCCAGCACACCTCCTGCTCCTTGGTGATGATGGAGAATGCGGACCCTTCAGCGCGGCAAGACTTGCACGCCTTCATGGATCGGCTGGTGCCCGAAGACTCGCCGTACTTCGTGCACACCATGGAAGGTCCTGACGACATGCCCTCCCACATCAAGATGGCCCTGACCAACACTTCGGAGGTCATCCCCTTCAGCCGTGGTCAACTCTGCATGGGTACATGGCAAGGTCTGTTCTTGTGGGAACACCGGAACAGGCCGCATAGCCGGCAGTTGGTGCTGAGCATGCAGGGGGTTTAGTCCTGCAACTCCGCTTCCAGGGTAACACCCAGCCCATCGGCGATGCGATTGACATAGGCGTAGTAGGCGGCGACCTCACAGATCTCCAACACGTCACGGTCTGAGTAGCCCAGTCGACGGAGCTCGTTTACATCTCCCTCCACCATCGTTTGCGGCGCGCGGGTCAGCTTGGCCACATAGCGCAGCATGGCTTTGCGTTTGTCGTCCAAGGCTGCGGTTTCGAAGTCCTCTTCGATAGCGCCGAGTAATGCATCATCCCGCAAGAGCTGGCGCAGACCGCGCCGGTGATGGGTGATTCAATAGTGGCATTCATTGATCTTGCTCACCACCAGAGCAATCATCTCCCGTTCGCGCTTGCGCAAGGATTTGGTCCCGGCCATCACTGCCTTGTAGAGCCTTAGATGGGCGTCCAATCCCTCCTTGTGCAAGGCGTGAACCCCCAGGATGTGATCTACCTTGCCAGTTACCGCATCGGCGCTCTCTGCAAGCAAAGAACGGAGTTGAGAATCTTGCTCGTCAGCAGTCGTCTTGATCCAGGCCATATTCAACTTCTCTAGTTCATCTTGGGTTAGCCCTGTATGCGAAGCCATTTCGCGCCCCGCCCGCTTCCTTTTACCGCAATGACGCCGTCATCGCGAAATTGTCGCAGCACCATGCGAATCGCGTCCCGACTCACGCCTGGACAATCGCTTTCGATATCAGAAATGGGGTAATTTCGAAGCTTCACTACCCCATTTATAGGCCGGATCCCCCTATTTACAGGCATCTGGAGCCCCAATACCACCTACTCCCCGTGCAAATCCCCTGCGAAGGTCCGAATTGCCTGTTCCTGCGCAGCGGTCTCGATGCTCCCCGGCCGTAGCCTTCGCACCTCCGCCATGGCTGCCTCCGCTTGCATGCCTTCAGCCACAAAAATCGTGGCTAGCATGGTTCCGGTTCGTCCCATGCCGGCGGTGCAATGAACACCCACCGGCTGGCCTTGGCGCCGTGCCTCCTGCACCGCAGCTACAAATGCACGGCACTGTTCCTGCGTCGGCGCAGTGAAATCCACCACCGGAATATGCAACTGCTGGATCCCATGCGCAGCCAACACATTCGCATCAGCTGCCTCTTCAGTCAGAGAGACCAACAGCCGGATGCCCTGTTGCGCCAGGAAACTGGCTTGATCATCAATGTCCCGGGGCAGCGGCATTGCCGCCAACTCGTCGGCCAGCACCCAGGAAAAACCAGGATAGGCAAGCTTGTCCGTTTTGTCCGTCATCGGGTTATTCGGATCAGTCAGCAAGGACTCACTCTGCCTGGCGCCTACACAAGAACCGCCTACACAAGAGTCAAGACAAAGAAGGAAGCAGAGCAGGGGAATGGGCACAATGAACTTCACCAGGACAGACCATACTCGGCCCCATGTACTTTGGAAATACCGCAAGCAAGCCATGCCCCACAATTGCTGCATGGAATAGGATGCATGGCCAATGCCAACCAAGCTCCCATATGCGGCGTAACCTGTGAACATCCTGACCATTGAAGCCGCAAGCCTTGGTGAGATCTTCGCGGTCTCAACCGCACTGATCTGGTCAGTCGCCGTCATCCTGTATCGGAAGATGAGCCTGCGGGCGGCCTCCTGGTCACTGAACCTGTTCAAAACCGCATTCGCCACCCTCTGCTTTTTGTTGACCCTGCCCTTCTTGGGCGGATTCTCCCCCCCTGACCTCAGCCCCTACCAATGGTGCACCCTCGTCCTTAGCGCCATTCTGGGCATCACCCTGGGGGACCTGTTCTTTTTGATGGGCATCAAGCGCATTGGCGCCCAGATGGAAGCCATTGTGAGTTGCGCCTACACCCCCCTGGTCATGCTCCTCTCCTTCCTGATGTTTGGCGATTCCATTCCCGCCATTGTCCTGACCGGCGGGGGGCTTGTTGTGCTGGCAGTGTTCTTGGGCACAGCAAAGGGAGGACTGCCTGGACTAGACCGGAGAAATCTTGCCTGGGGAATCGGCCTTAGCATCTTGGCTCAGGTCTTCATGGTCCTCGGCGTCCTGATCATCCGGGACATATACCAGAAGCATGACCTGGTCTGGGTCATGGCTTTTCGATTTTCCGTAGCAACCATCCTGATGCTGCCCTGGTTCCTGCAGAAAAAACATCAGCAGGCCATAAGCAGCATCATCCGCTCCAAGAAAAATCTGCTGACTGTAGGTGGCGGATCTTTTTTGGGTGCATACCTGGCCAGCATCCTCTGGATAGCAGGCTTCAAGTATGCGCCGGCCGCCAATGTTGCGGTCTACAACCAGCTTTCCACGGTCTTCATCTTCATCTTGGCGGCAGTGTTTCTAAAAGAACCACTGACCCGCCCGAAGATACTGGCCGTCTGCCTGGCCTTCGCAGGCGCCGCCTTGATCGCCTTGCACTGATTGGCATCAGGCAATTCGATCAAGGTCGGCAATCCATAGGTCAGGCCAACAACATCACCTCACATGGTGCATGCGTTCCACATGCCATTCTTCACCTTCACCGTGACAGATGGAGCAGGACTCTGCGCCAAATGGGCTGGTGTTGGCATCGATATGGGCGGTGGCCGCATCCGAATCATGGCAGGAGCCGCAAGTTTCCCGCCACACCCGTGACATCAGCGGCTGACCAAGAGGATGGGTGCGAACAGCCGGATCCTGCCAGGCAGTGCTGGCAGTTCCATGGCAGCTGGTGCATTCCTTGGTGCCACCAGCCAGAGATGGGAAGCCCACCTTGTCATACATGTGGTTGGAGAAGTTGTTGGGATAACCAAAACCAAAGCCCACCACATTGAAGGTGGCAGCATTGGCCAGCTCCTTACCATGATGGATCTTGTGCAACATGGTGCGGAAGTCGATGGTCTCCTTGCTCGTTGCCGGTGCGTTGGCGGCCACGTACTGGGGACGATCTTCAGCTCCTGCAACACCATGGCACAAGAGGCAGGTCTCATAGCCGCGGCGATTGCCTCCGTGGAACTGCAGGTCGTCGTGACACTTGCTGCAGCCTGCGGAGGAATCGATGCGGGTATTGGCCACAAGGGCTGTGGCGCTGCCGAACAAGAAGTTCACCGTGCCATCCTTGCTGCCTTGCCGGTAGGTGGTCGCCTCACCGAAGGGGTTGTGGACGATGGTTGTCCGAGCATGCAGGCCAAGGGTGTAGGTGCCATCCACCACCGCCAGGCCGGTCCACTTGGCGTAGCTGGAGTCCAGATCCGGTGATTCGTTGAGGGTCCCCGGATACAGGGTCGGCACTACGAAGTCGGAGGTGTAGCTCACCACCACCGCGTTGGTGTCGCCAAATTCCGTCACCTCAGTGATGACACCAGTGGTGGCATTTAGGGTGTAGTCCGTGGTCACAGTCTTTTCGGTCAAGGTAACCACATTTACCGCTGCACCGGAGGCATGGGCATTCTCTATCCCTGCCTTGTAGGCCGCAGTGTATTGGGAGGAGAACCAGAGGCGGTTGCCATCCACATATTGGATGCGCATGTACTCTTCCTTGCCACCTACACCGTCCTCGATGACGATCACATCGTCCCGACTGAAGGCAGCCGCACTGGCCACATCGATGTAGTTGTTGGTGATGGTGGCAGCCGTTGCCAGGGTTGAGCCGGCGCCAGTGGCGGTCCGGGCATACACCGTCGTCTCTGCACCAGCCACATTCCAATGCGGGGTTCTGCTGGTGGTAAAGGTCTCCAGTGCCGCAGTGGCATCCTGAATGAACTCGTAGTGATAGAGTTTCGGCAGGTTCATGGTGTAGGTCGGACCTGCTCCCAGGGCGGCGGGGGCCACCGAGTTGTAGAGCAGCATGTTGGGATTCGAGGTAGGACCAGTGGCCACTACCGAGAAGCTTTCCAAGCTGGAAGCTGGAATGTCCACACCCCCATCGTCCTTGATGGTGAAGGTGATGGACACCTTTTCAGTGGGGTCAATGGTGCCACTGCTGTTGTGGGTGCCGGCTTCGTCCACGGACGTCACGGCTAGTGGTATGACGCAGAATTAGTAGGCCTTTATATTAAGCCTCCCTACGCTTGCGGTGCGTAGGTATCGTTGGAGGCAAGACGATGCGCGTTGCAGTAGAGATTCAACTTACCAAGAGCGAGCGAAGCACCCTGACGAATTGGTCACGCAGTCGGAGAATTTCGGTGAGGCAAGCTCAGCGAGCCCGAATGATCCTTCTTGCCGCTGATGGCTACTCGAATGCGGATATAGCTGAGGAGATGAGGGTCAAGCGACACACTGTGGGGCGTTGGCGAAACCGCTTCAGCGAGCATCGCCTCACTGGTATAGAGAAGGACCTTCCTCGGGGAGGTCGTCCCCGTGCGAACGAGGAAGTTGAGAGTGAGATCATCCGCATGACTACGCAAGAGATCCCCGCGAACGCGACACACTGGAGCACGCGACTCCTTGCAGAGGAGATGGGAATCACGCAGTCGATGGTCCACCGCACATGGAAGGCCAACGGTCTGAAACCTCACTTGGTGAAGACGTTCAAGGTCAGCAACGATTCTCGGTTCGAAGAGAAGCTGCGCGATGTGGTAGGTCTCTACCTGAATCCACCCGAGAATGCACTCGTCTTTAGCGCGGACGAAAAGACGTCAATTCAGGCTCTCGATCGGACCCAGAAGAGCCTTCCACTGGTCAAGGGCCGATGCGGCACGATGACTCATGACTACAAGAGGAACGGAACAACCACCTTGTTCGCCGCGATCGAGTTGGGTCACGGCGAAGTGATCGCAACCTGCATGAAGCGACATCGACATCAGGAGTGGATCAAGTTCCTGAGAATGATCGACGAGCAAACTCCAGCTGAACTCGATCTGCACGTCATCGCCGACAACTACGCCACACACAAGCATGAGAAGGTTAAGCGGTGGCTGAAGCGCCATCCGCGATTCCACATGCACTTCATCCCGACAAGCAGCTCGTGGCTCAATATCGTGGAGGGGTTTTTCCGCAATCTTGATCAAAAACGCCTGAAGCGCGACGCGTTTCGCAGCGTCCCTCAACTCAAGAAAGCAATCATGGACTACATCGATAACCACAACGACGATCCGAAGCCGATTGTTTGGACCAAGGCCGCCGACGAGATCCTCGAAAAAGTCGGTCGCGCACGCGCTGCACTGAAAATGCCCCAACAGAGCGCATCACACCACTAGCCAATAGGGTGGAACCGATGCAAGGAAATCTAACAACCAAACACCTGGCTGTGGTGGGACAGTTTGACCTGGAACGCAATGGGGAGTTTAAGCCCCTGGGTCAAACTGCAGCGTGGAATTGGCAGATGGGCTGCCAACTACAATGGCTGGAGGGCAGCGATCGGCCACAAATCATCTACAACAAACGCAACCATAAGATGGACGCCGTCTACCCTGGCTACGCCGCCAGAATCTGTGACGTGGAGAGTGGCGAAGAAAGAAACCTGCCTCTGCCGGTGTACGTGGTGGCTCCCAGCAGCGAGTACGCCCTGTGTGTGAACTACTCCCGCCTGCGCTTGACCCACTCCACCATCGGCTACGTAGATCCAGGGCCAGCTCCGCAGCATGCGCTGGCCCCGGCTGATGACGGCATTTACCGCATGGATCTAGAGTCGGGCGAAGCCCAGTTGATTGTCAATCTGGCGCAACTGGGCAGGTTCCAGCCGGAAAAATCCATGCAGGACGCCATCCACTGGGTAACGCACCTGGAGATCAACCCCTCGTCTTCGCGCTTCTTGTTCCTGCACCGCTGGACCCAGCGCATTGCTGATGAAACCTGCTGGCTGCACCGGCTGTTCACCGTAAACCCGGACGGCACGGATCTCTGCCTGTTGGAGAGTTCCGAGCATGAGCTACCGCAGCTGCAGGCGGGCTTCGACCCCAACGCAGTGGGCACCTACGACTACGAGAAGTCCGAATACCAGATCTCCCATCCCACCTGGCGGGATGATACCCATGTCATGGTCTGGGGCCCCCATGCCGGCGGCATTCACTACCACCTCTACCAGGACCGCTGCAGCAGTGTGCAAGTCGTCGGCGCCGACTGCTTCAGTGAAAACGGACACATGACCTACAGCCCGGACCGGCAATGGATCCTCACCGACACCTACCCGGATGACCAAAGCTTCGAGCGGACGCTGATCCTGTACCACGTAGCCAGCGACACCCGCTTTAACATAGGTCGCTTTTATGCGGACCCAAAAATCAAAAAGGACAACCGCTGCGACCTGCACCCCCGCTGGAGCCGAAACGGGCTGAGCGTTTGCATCGACTCGGTACACGAAACCGAACGACAGCTATACGTATTGGATGTGGCTGCAGTGATAGGAGAGAAGACATGAGAACCATCGCCATCATCTTATGCCTAGCCCTTGCGGCGACGGCCCAAGGACCCTACGACCACCTGGTGACGCAGCCCGCCTATCACACAGGTCCAGAGGAGACAATCTACCTGAGCAGAGAGGATGCCAAGGCCGACCTAGGAGAGTTGGCACAATTGGTGACCGAGAGGTCTTCTTACCTCTGGTCGGCACCCTTCAAGCATCGACAAGCTATCCAGTTCATGCAGGAACACCTGCCCGAACGCCTACCGGTACCAGTGTTCCATTTCCAGGTTAACAAGTTCATCCAACTGCTGGGGGACTCCCACGGCCGAGTGCGTGGCTTGTCTCGCTACCTACCGAAGCGCCGTGCCCAATGCCGTTTTGGCCTGCTGGATGGACGCATCCTGGCACTGCATGCAGAGAAGAACTCCCTGCTCAAGGAGGGCTACCCCTATGTGTCCGCACTGGACGGCATCCCGGTAGAGAAATGGCTGGACAAAGCCATTGATGTCACCGTGGGCCACCGTGCCTCCATGGCCCTCAAGCAGGCCACCGGTTTTCGCTATCTGCGCCATGTCACCTATCTGCGCAGCGAGCTGGGCCAGCAGGACAAGGAAACGCTGCGCCTGGAGCTGGATGACGGCAAGGGCAAGAAGCATCAGGCCCAGGTGGCGGTATCGGCTGAAAAACCTGCCAAACGCTTCCCCATCTTTCCTCTGTTGGGATCTGAGCATTGCCTGCTACCCAACAACATTGGCTACCTGCGCATTACCAATCATCTTGACCAGAAACTGCCCCCATCCATCCACGACGCAATGGAAAAGTTTCGCGACACCAAGGCCTTGATCATTGACGCCCGCCAATGCGGCGGTGGCAGCCGGGACAACTTGGCTACCTTGCTACCGTATTTCATCTCGCCGAAAGAAGGCCCCTTCATTGCCAACTGTGCTCGCATCCGCCTGCCGAAGGAGGAACGCGACTTGGATCCGTTAGGGCGCATGACCGGTCGACGCATGACCGGTCGACGCATGACCTACATCGATTCACCCAGCCTGACGAAGGTAGAGAAGACAGCCATTGCCAGTTTTCTGCAGGACTTCACACCGGAGTTCGAACCATCTCTAGAGCGCTTCAGCGACTGGTACTTCATGCTCATGCATGCAAACCCGCAAGGCTACTTTTACGATCGACCGGTATACCTGCTCATTGACTGGGGCGTGGGCAGTGCCGGAGATGTGTTCGCTTCCGCATTCAAGGGGCGCAAGGGCATAACCCTGTGTGGCACACCATCTGTGGGGATGAGTGGTCGCAGCAAGGTGTTTTCCCTCGCCAACAGTCGCGTCAAGGTGCGGCTCTCCACCATGGCTTCCTTCCAACGCACGGGCCGCAAGTTTGACGGCGTCGGCGTGCTGCCGGACATCCCTATGGAGCCACGCCTGCAAGACTGGCTTGGCATCGAAGACACGGTGTTGAAACGGGTGTTGGAACTGGTGCCAGAAGCAGCAAAAAACTAGGTGCTTTCGCCGCAACCAGGAAATTCCCACATCCCGCCCACCGTTAAGAGGGCGAAACAGATTGGAACACTGCGCAGGACGAGGGTCCTGACGGCGCAAGTTTGGCGCCGCTCCCCCTAGCCCCGCGCAGGCAGGCACACCCAACTAGCCGCGACCCACTCCTGGACCTGGTCCAACCTTGCCGGCTCTCGCGAGAGTCAGGCCTACTTAAAGCAGTGGTGGTCAAGCCTGGTTGGGTGTTGCTACGTACTGGCAGAAGTAAGGGCCGCAGGAGTAAGAGGCACTGTTAGAGCCACTGGGGGCTGGGATAAGGCCGGAATTCCCAGTTTCCCCTGTTTCGGCCTGAGTCAGAGCCGTAATCAGGGCATCGTAAACCTGAAAAATCTCTTACCAATCACTATGAATACCAAGCAGATGATCCTTGGCGCCGCATTGCTCGGCTGCCTCCCCCTAAGCCAAAATCTCTCCGCCCAAAAAGGCCAAAGGCCCGAACCCACGCAGGAGGAGCTGCAGGAGCGCAAGGCCCACCTGTTGGCCGAGCCCTTCTTCAAGAAGGCCAAATGGCTCACCGACTACGACGAAGCCCGCAAGGTGGCAGCGGCCGAAGGCAAGCTCATCTTTGCCTACTTCACCCGCTCCTACGCTCCTTGAGGCCCATGCACAACATTGGAGGGCGGTGCGCTCTCCGACGATGGCTTTGCTGATTTCGCCAAGGACGTGGTCTTGTTCTGCCACATCACTTCCAAGATTGAAGGGGAGAAGTACCCCGGCCTGTTGAAGGAAAAGGGTGGCCGAGGATTCCCCACCCTGTGGTTCCTGGATGCTAAGGGCGAGATCCTAAGCGGACAGCGGGACCGCTCGGTGCAGGGCTTCAGCACATCCCATGCCGCCCTAAAGACACTGGCAAAACTGGAAAGCGAAGGCAAAGTCAACGACCCCATTGTGGCCAAGCACCTGTTCATGGCTCGCCTACAACTTGGCAAGTTCAAATTCGAGGAAGCCAAAGCGAAGGCCGCCGAACTCAAGGGATGCAGCGACGAAGAGCAAGCCAACATTGATGCTTGCCTACTAAGCCTGGAAATCCGTGCGATGACGAAAAGGGCCAGAGCCGAGAAGGGCAAACATCTGGCTGAAGTCGCCCAGCATTTCCTGGCGATGCAAAAGGCTGGTCGGACTCCTCAGGACAAGATGCTGGCCTATTCCTTCTGGAACACGATCATGAGCCACGCGAGAAAGGAGAAGGACGCGGACATGTTCGCCGATGCCATTGCCCAGCTCAAAAAAGCCATGGGCGACGACCCCAAGAACCAGAGGATGTATGACCACTACGACAAGCAGCTCAAGGAACTGCGGGAAGGCAAGACAGAGGATGCGCCGGCCAAGGAAGCCAAGAAGCTGCATTAAGAAATGCAGTAGGTTCTAACGAGAACGGGCCGGTGGCTGCTGCCACCGGCCCGTTCTCGTTAAGCCAAGCACAGCGCGCAGTCGCTATCACATCTTCTGCATCTTCCTCACCCGGGGAGAGTCGTCCTTGTCGCCGTCGGACTTCTTGCTTTCGGCTTTGTGACCTTCGATCTCCACACCCAGTTTGTGCAAGGCGTCCTCCAGGCCCGTATCCCCTTCCCGATAGCCGGAAAGGACCGCAGCAACCTTGCCATCCTTGCCAATGACGAAGGTGGCTGGGATGCCGCGCACATGGTACTCGGTCTTGGCAAAGGATGAGCCATTGCGGCCGGCAGGATCCCGCGCCCAGGCGAATTCATACTTGAGCTCGTGCTCCTGGCGGTAGCGCTCATAGGCCTTGGCATCGTCGAAAACATTCAGGGCAATGACTTCCACATCGGCGCCTTCGACTTTGGCGGCGACTTTGCTCAGATGCGGCAGGCCTCGCTTGCAGGGACCACACCAGGTAGCCCACATATCCAGGACAACGATCTTCTTGCCTCTAAAGTCGGCCAGTTCGAAGTCCTGCTCCTTGCCATCCTGCCAGAGCTTGGCCATGAAATTGGGAGCCATGCTGCCCAGGGCCAGACTTTTGGGCCCTTCCTTGGGACGCACCCTGGGGATTCCAATCACCTTGTAGGTTGGCTGCAGACTCAACTTGGAACCATCAGCGGAAACCACGGCTTGATAGTTGATGCCGCCCACGCCAAAGGTGCCGCGGATGTCATAGCGATCGCCATCCAAAATCATCCACACCGGCTTGTGGGGCATCTTGTCCACCACTGTAACGCCGGGCGCAAAGCGCTTGTCAAACATGGCATCGGCGTCTTCTTCCAACAGGGTGACCTGGTACTTTTCCCCCGCCAGGGTGATCTCCCCCACTCGAGCCCCGGCCCGGTAGTAACCCATGCTGTCACGGTCCGGGGTGTAGTAGAAGTTGAGACCATAGCCGCCACTGGTCTTGGCACCGTCGGCATTGACCCAGTTCACTTGGAACACCCAGGTGCCGGAATAGTTGGGCGCTGAGCCCTCGCTCTCCTTCCTCTCGGCCCAGACGCCGTCGTTGTCGTCAGTGAGGTCGTCGTTGCCGTTCAGGTCCAGATAGATCTTGGAATCACCATTCTCCTGCTCGTCCACCGCAATGACATGCAGGCGGGGGTCGCCATTGCCCAGGGACACGGAGGTGTAGCGGGGCTTGCCCACATATGCAGGCTCGGCCTGCAGGCCAGCCGGCCGCTGCTGCGAAAGCTTGGCGGACTGGGGCATGTACATCAGCCCAGCTCGCCGGTTGCCCTCGTGGTCATACTTGCGCGGCTCCAGGGTCAAACTGGCTTGGGCCTTTTCAGGCGTAGCCGAGGCTTCCACCTGGGCACTTAGGTTGGCGCCGCAGAACAGGGCCAGAATGGCTGCGAATGCTTTGGGCATGTGGATCATGGTCATCTCCCGATGAATGGTGAAGCTGGGGTCTTGCAGAAGCAGTGGTCTTGCACTGGAACAAGGCATGCATAACAAGATCCGTGCCTGCGCAGAAAGATCCGTAACTGCCGGCTCAGGGCAAGGCTTGGGACAAGTCTCTACAGGGGCTTACCCATATGCTCCCATCCACTCTGGCCACTTCCCTATTCCGGTATGGCGCCCTTGGCTGGCCCCACCTCTACCGCATCGCCTGCCGCTTCGGGGAGGTCATCCCACAGGTCCAGAGCCTTGAACAAGGCTGGCGCCTGGAACTGGCCCTGCAGCAAGGCATGTTCGGCTCCCAGCAGGTCTTTCAGTTCCTTACCCAGCTCAGCACAGAGCATGACCATACCCAGATGGCTGGGATGCAGACCGTCGGACTGCAGCAGATCATCGGCTCGCAGGGTGATTTTCTCCTCCCCCACCTGCAGGCTGCGGGGCTGTTCCTTGGCCTCCTTGACAAACTGGGCCAGGGGGAAGACCTGCACATTCTTATGCTTGGCCGCCCAGGTCCGCAGGCTGGCGCCAGGACTTCCGGACTGGGCACCGCAGAGGGAGGCAGCATGCGAGGATCCGCACCCCGCATGTCCGGGTAGTCGCCCAGCAGGATGGGGCAGTCCAGGGTCTCCAGCTGGGCAAAGGCCTTCTTCTGCAAAGCCAGCCGATGGGCCTCCTTCTCCTCGCCGGACATGAACAAGACTGCGCCGTAGCCAAACCAGAACATGTAATCCAAGGCCAGCACAACGTCCGGCTGTCGCCGTTGCATCCTCTTGAGCTGGCCCGCACCCAGCTCTTCCGGCTTTTGAAACATCATGAAGTTGGCGAAGTTGCGCAACTTGACCTGCTCAGGCTGCCAGACCTTTTTCAACACCTTCTGCAGGCGCAGGGTGCGGTTGGGACCCTTGCCTGGCTTTGGCGCAAAGGGCGCCACAAAGCCGAAGGAAACACTGGCACCGATGATGCACACATTGACCGGCTTGGACGCCGGGGTCTTGCTGGCGGTGTCGGCCCTGGGAATGTCCACTTCCCCCGTCGCCTGCCCCATGGCCCCACAAGCCAAGAAGCCCAGGCTCAGAAGCCCCAGACACCATCCTTCAATTTTCCACATCAAAGCAGCATAAACCCGGGCCCCAATCCGGCTATCCTTGGCAACAGAATGTATCTGGAAAATACTGTCTCACTGGTGATCCCCGCCCACAACGAGGAGCAGACCATCGCCGCCGTGGTGGATGAATTTCGCCGCTGCCCCTATCTGGATGAAATCCTGGTGGTGGCCAACAACTGCAGCGACGACACGGTGGCTCGGGCTCAGGCCAACGGTGCCAGGGTGATCGAAGAGAGCAAGCCAGGCTATGGCTCAGCCCTGCTGGCCGGCATGTCCGCGGCCAAGGGCGACATCCTGGTGCTCACCGAAGCCGATGGTTCCTTCCACGCCAAGGACCTGATCAAGCTGCTGGTGTATCTGGCCGACGCGCAAATGGTGATGGGCACCCGCACCACCAAGCAATTGGTGGAACAGGGCGCCAACATGCGCTTCCCCCTGCGCTGGGGCAATGTCTTCATGGCCAAGTTCCTGCAGCTCATGTGGCTGCGGCCCATGGAGCCCCGCTTCACCGATGTTGGCTGCACCTTCCGGGCCCTCTGGCGGGAAACTTTCGAGAAGATTCGCCCTCACCTGAGCGAATCCGGGCCTTCCTTTTCACCGGAAATGATGTGCGCCGCCCTGCTGGCAAAATGCCGCACCATCGAGGTGCCAGTGACCTATTCTCGCCGTGCTGGCGGCGAATCCAAACACTCGGACACCTTGGGACGGCAGGCGAGCACTGCCTGGGCCATGTTCAAGACCATCTTTCGCATGCGATTTTCCCGCCGTAGAAGGGAAATTCAGCGCCCCATCGAGGCCAGCACCAGCCAGGGACGATAGACTTCCTGACCCACCCCGATCTCACTTCGGTCCCACCTCGTTCCCAACTCGCACAACTCAATCAGCTTGCGTCCATGAGCAAAAAAGTGGTCATCCTAGGAGGCGGCCTGGCCGGCCTCTCCTGCGGCTATGAACTAGCCCGTCATAACCACAAGGTGGTGATACTCGAGCGTGAACCCCATGTCGGTGGCATGGCCTCGTCCTTCGTCGAAGATGGGGACGAGTATTGGACCCATGATTTTGGTCCACACCGGTTTCACAGCCAGGATGAAAACCTCATCCAGCATGTGCGGGAGATCCTGGATGGCAACATCACCACCGCCACCCGACTGTCCCGCATCGTTCTATTCAACCGCTTCTTCGACTACCCCTTGTCGGGCATGAACGTGCTGAAGAACATGCCACCACACCTGCTGGTGAAAGCCTTCCTGGATTACTTCTGGGTGCGCATCCAGGACAGCCTGCGCTTGAAGCGCTTTGACGACGAGAATTTTGAAACCTGGGTGACTCGCCGCTTCGGCAGAACCCTCTACAAGATCTTCTTCGGCCAATACACCGAAAAGGCCTGGGGCTTGCCGCCCAACCAGATCTCTGCCGACTGGGCCAGCCAACGCATCAGTTTGCTCAGCCTTTGGGACACGGTGAAGAAAACCCTGTTCCCAAAAGGCGATGTGCCGCGCACCTTGGTGCGGGAATTCATCTACCCCAAGTACGGTGGCATCGGTGAGCTGGCCCGTGGCTACGCCCGCAAGATCGAGGAGCATGGTGGCCAGATCCTGCTGAATTCACCGGCGGTGAAGATCCATCACACGGACATGGAAGTCACTGGCATTGAGTATGGCAAGCACCAGCGCCATACCATTGAAGGCGATGAATACATCACCACCATTCCAGTCACCTCCATGGTCAAGGCTCTGTCGCCCAAGGCACCACCGGAGATCCTCAAGGCCGTGCACTCTCTCAAGTACATCTCCATCGTCTTCGTCTATCTGAAACTAGACAAGGAACAGGTCAGCCCCGACTCCTGGGTCTATTTGCCGGAGAAGCACCTCACAGTGCACCGCATCAGTGAATTCAAGAACTTCAGCAAGGAAAGCGCACCGCCAGGCAAGACCATGGTCTGCGCTGAAATCACATGTTACCGAGGTGATGAGATCTGGCGCGCCGACCAGCAATGGCTGCAAGACAAGGCCGAAGAAGATCTGATCAGCGTGGGCCTGATCAAGAAAGGCGAGGTGCTGGGTAGCTTCGTCAAACGCGTGCCCTTTGCCTACCCCCTGTACAACCTGGAGTACCAGGACTACTACAACCCCATCAAGGAATACGTAACCGGCCTGCGAGGGATTCGCACCACGGGGCGCCAGGGCAATTTCCGTTACAACAACATGGACCAATCTGTGGAGATGGGTCTCGAAGTAGCCCGCGAAATTCACAGCGGTGAAACCACCGGCCACGAGTCCATTGCTACCGGCAAGGGGTATTTCGGGTGAGTCAAGACCATCTGGTTGAGGTTCCAGCCTGCCAGATCTGCGGTGATGCAAACGGCACAGAGATGTTCCGTGACCCACCGTTCCGGGTCATGCGTTGCCCAAAGTGCAGCCTGGTCTATGTCACTCCCAGACACGCCGACGATCAGCTCCACAAGGTCTATGGTCTGGACTACTGGAATAGCGACGAACCCAAGACCCGAGGCTACGCCAGCTACGCTCTGGATGAGCACCTCTACCTGAAGACCTTTCAGCGCCGCCTGGGTCTGGTCGCCCAGCATGTGCCACCAACTCCCCTACGAGTGTTGGACATCGGCTGTGCGGCAGGCTTTTTCTTGCGGGTGATGCGAGAAAACGGCCATGAGGTGCATGGCGTGGAGCTGTCGCCAGAGATTGCCCACTATGCCATTTCCAGTCTCGGCAGTGACTGCATCCATGTAGGCACCACCGCAGATTTGGCGCAGAGCAAGCCAGAATACGCCCCGCATAGCTTTGACCTGGTCACCTTGTGGGATGTGGTGGAGCATGTGCCGGACCCCCAAGAGCTGTTACGGCAAGCCCACAGCTTCCTGAAGCCTGACGGTGTCCTGATCCTGGAAACGCAAAACGTCCATAGTAGTTTTGCCCGCCTGCTGGGACGGCGCTGGCAACACTTCAAGCATGAAGAGCACCTCTACCACTTCAATCCGGACACCATCCGCACCTTGCTGCAACAAAGTGGTTTTCAGGTGATCCGGAATACCCCGGCCTATGGGGGCAAGTACGTGTCCATGGGCTTTGTCGCCGAACGAGCCGCCCGCATCTCAACCCTGGCAGGTCTGCTGTGCAAGCCGCTGAACCTGTTCAAGCGGGCACACCTCTACCTGAACCTGCGCGACGAAATGGTGGTGGTCGCCCGCCCCACCAGCCTGACCAACGGCACAAGTTAGTAGCAAGGGCCTGGTAGCAGGGTCTTAGCAGCGGAGTCCTAGTAGCAGAGACGCAGTAGCAGAGACGCGGAAGCAGAGCCTTAGGAGCAGAGCGCCTTAGCCAAGCCTACTTACCGCCTTTCGGCTCGTCTTCTGCTTCCTTTTTGCCTTCCGGACCGATCACGGGTTCGTCAGAAGCCGGTTCAGTCCAGCCATAGGCAGCCTTCATGGCCTCCATGGTGAAGGAATCCTGCACAGCCTTGAGCCTTTGCGTACCGGTGAAGGGAGCTCCGCGCTGCTCGCCATTGGCCACCTTCATCCATTGGCGCCGGGTAAGGTCCTCCATCTTGCCGTCCTCATGGCCGGTGCAAACCGTCATATACAGGCGGCGATTGGTGAAATCTTCCAGAACCTCAGTAGTGGCTTCGTCCTCCAATGCCATTACATCTACATTGGCATAAAGGTAGAGCACAGACTTCTGCTCCTTGTAGATCACACCGAAGCGGGGCGACTGTGCCAGGTCCTGCGCAAAGGGTCCCAGTTTCTCGAACTGGAATCCAGCCTCACCGGCAGCAGCCTCCAACACATCCTTGTAGCCTTCCTTCAACTCGGCCTTGATGAGATCCTCATACTCGGTCTCGTATCGCTTTTGCAGCGCCTCCAGCTTGCTGGTTTCATCCGCCAACAGCTCCCGGTTCTTCTGCAATTGGGCTGTGATCTTCTTGTAGACACGAGAGTTTTGATCCAGCCCGCTCAGCTTGCCTTCAAAATTGACAATGTCCTTATTCAGTCCGTCCTGCCATAGCTTCAGGTCGTCAGCCACCTTTGCCGCCCGCTCTTCTTCAAGAGCGGTGACCTCGGTCTTGCGCTGCTCACCAGCACGCCGATCCAGAACTTCCAGGAAGGCCTCCTGCATCTCCTCAGCCTTGGTGTCCGCCTTGGCGATCAAGTAGGCCTGCTTCAGTTCTTCGTGCAAGGCTTCGTCGGCAGCCCAATCCTTGTAAGGGCGCTCCTTCATGTCCGTCACTTGCACCAGGAACGCGTAGTCGTTGTTGGCTTGCTCCTTGGGCAGGTACTCGCCGGCGAGGCTGCTGCGCAGAACATGGTGATTCAACCACTCGCCCAGCTCACCTGGCAGATCCTGCAGATCTGATGCTGGTTGCAATTTTTCGCTGGAAGCCACGCTAAAGCCATCCTTGCCCTTGCCCCAATCCTGCATGACCTGGGTCAGGCGGAAGCTGCTGCGCGTTTCGGTTACTGCCTCAGCAGCAGTATCCTTCAGTTGCTGCTGCTCTTCCACCGCCGACTCAGCAGCGGTCAGGGCAGCCTGCAAGGTTTCCATATCGCCACCGGCAGCCAACTCTGCCGCCGCCTTGGACTGGGCGTTCAAGGCTTGGGCCAATGCCGCTTCCTGCTTCGTGCGCACATCCACAACTTCCTGCATATGCAGAGCCATCTCTGCATCCAACTTGCCCAACCAGACCTGCAACACCTTGTTGGCCTGCATGATCTTGACAATCTCCGGCTTCACCTCGGCAAAGGGGATGAAGGGATCTTGTGGGGGCTCTTGCTCCTGGCCGTTCTCGCCCGGCTCTTCGCTCTCCTCTTCGCCCTTCTTGACTGGCTCACCTGGCTCTTCGCCCACCTTTGCTGGCACTACCGGCTTGTCGCCTTCCTTGACTGGCTCTACTGGCTTGCGGTAGAGGCGGCCTTTATTGTTGTCGTAGTGCGCCTGCAGCGCTTCTTCCTCAGGCACAAAGTCGGCCAGCTCTTCGGTAAACTGCTCGGCGTTGAACTTCTTGTATTCCAAGGCCAGGAAGTCAGCCTGCACATGGTTGTTGGCATCGCGGAACTTGGCGTCGGCCCCTTTCTCCATCTCTTCCAGGAAGGCCTGCAGTTCCTTCTTGCTGTTGGCGGCCTTGGCAAAGCCCTTCTCCAGGGACTCCTTGTCCAGCACGGCCACAGCCAGGCTGATCTGCTTCCGACTCTCCAGCACCTGGTCAAGGACGGCCTGGAAATCCTCCCCCACAGGCATCATCACCATGCGCAGGAAGGTGCCCACGCGCAGGGCTTCCCGCACCGAATCCCGGAAGTTGCCGAGATCGTGAAAACCATGGATGCCGGCAACCTTACGCAGACCATCCTCACCCAAGATGGAAAGAGTCTGCACCGCTACCTCAATGGCCTTCTCTGCATCATCCGCCGAAGCGTCGATTCCCAGCTCAATGGCCATGCGCCGCAGGGCCGCAATGCGAGTGGTCAGATCCCGGTTTGAATCACCAGCGCCCAAGTTGGGCATGACAGACAATGGGGCTAAAAACTGACCGTCAATAATGCCCCCTCGCATGATCATGCGAATGCCGCGGGCCTTGGTGTTGTCCTCCTCGGTGACATTCACCTGCTCGCCACCAGGCAGGGTGATGGTCGGCACCGGGTAGGGTGGCGCAAACCAGTCCCGCACCGAATCGGTCAGCGCTCCAGTGATGGAGAACACCAACAGGGTGAAGATGCCGGCGGTCCAGATGATGGGCTTTTGCCAACGACGGAACCAACCAAAGGCGCCGGAGCCACCATGGTGACTGGAGTGGACTTGTTCTGACTTCTCCGAGAGGACTGCGGGTTCGCCGCTAGAAAGGGCCTCGGATTCTTTCTGTTTCGCTTTCGTCATACCAATTTCTCAATGCTGATGTGCCGGACCATGCAAGGCGATGGCCTGGTCCACCAGGAGTACGGGAATACCATCTTTGATGGGATAGACCACGGCCCCACTGCTGGGAATCAGACCCTCTTGCAAGGACTCAGTCACCACCTCACCACCCTGGTTCTGCAAGGTGCCATCGGCGACCTGCTGGTTCACCTGCTGCAATTCCGCAGCGGTGGCCTGGCGCAGGGCTTGCCTGGTCTGCGGGCAGACCAGGATGCTCAGGAACTCTGGATCCATGGATGGGGTGAAGATGGAGCGTGGAGGAGGCGTGGATTGCTGTAAAACCGGGCGGCACAGGATACTACCCGAGGCCACGGGCGGCGCAGAATACTCAACGGAGCCACCGCAGAGAAGCCTCCAGATTGCCAGTGGAAAAAAAGAGCTTTGCCATCTGGCGGGAGAGGCCGCAGCGCTGGTGACGGTTGCCAAAATCCCGACTACAGTGGGCACTTACAGACTTCGATGAGGCTCTATCCTTGGCTCCAGCAATCCCGGCTCCAGCAACCCCGGCTCCAGCAATCCCACCACCTCCCAGGCTCAGCCTGGCTCCCCTGCTCCTGAGCCTGGCCTTTCTGGGGACCGCCAGCTGCAAGCTGTGTGGCCAGGAGCCAAAGGCGGAGCAGACCGCTGAAGCAGCCTTTGCCAAGGGCAAGGCATTGGCGGAGCAAAAGGAATTTGCCGCCGCCCTGGAGCCCCTGACCCAGGCCATCGACGCCGAATGCCGCCTGCTGGAAGCCCACCGCTGGCGCGGCCACTGCCGCACTGCCCTGGGCAAGTATGCAGATGCCCTAGAGGATCTGGACGCCGCCATTGCCTTGGATCAGAGCCACGCCTGGACCTTCTACGCCCGCGGCATGGCCAAGCATCACTTGCAACGCCCGGCCCAGGCCATCCAGGACTACAGCAGAGCCCTGCAGCTTGATCCAGTCCACTACAAGGCACTGCACTGGCGAGGCTTCAACAGGCACCTGATGAAGGATTTCCTGGGCGCCCACCACGACTTCAGCCAAGCCCTGAAACTGGATAAGGACCTGGCCTGGGTGCGGCTGTCCCGTGGCAAGGCGGCCTCTGCTCTGGGCGCCCTGGATGCGGCTGCTGCGGACTTTCGTGCCTCTCTGGCAATGGGAGATCAGCCCGACGCCCATGGCCAGTTGGGCTATCTGCTAGCCGCCCAGGGCAAGACCAAGGATGCGCTGCAGCATCTGGCCAAGAGCATGGCGCCAGAGCAGAGCCCATTGGGACATGCCCATCTCTGGCAGTGGTGGCTGCGGCATAGCATGGGAAAAGGAGCACTGGCCGATGAGGAATTGCTGGCCGCAATGGAGCAATCAGTGACCAACCAGGAGCCTGACCCCTGGCCAGCGGCCCTGGGCTCCTACCTCTTGGGTAGATCCAGCCAAGAAGACCTGGGGCCTTTCCTGCATGCCCTGGGGCGGGTGGCCAGCGCCAAGGCAAACGGTCGCAGCTGTGAGTTGTGGTTCTTCACCGCCTGCAAGCAACAGCTGGCAGGTCAAAAGACCGAGGCCCTGCAATCCCTGAGCCATTCTCTGGCACTGGGCACAGCGGAGAAATGGGAGTGGTTGGGCAGCCTGCATCAGATACAGGCCATGGGTGATCACACATTGAAAAAGTAATCCTCCCTGCTTGGCACCTGCGTTTTCTCAGGACAACAGTCCAGGCAACATGCGCAGGCCCATCTCCATCGGCAGCACTCGCACCCCATCCTCATCGAGTTCCCGCGCCCCTCCATAGAGGACGTAGACTTCCGCCGTGGGGTAGTCAGACAGAAAAGCCTTGGGCCCTCGCAAATCCCGCCCCCGCAGGCGATCACTTCGTTTGACTTCAAAGGCTTTGATGCCGCGCTCACCGTAGAGGATGAAATCCACTTCCAGGCCGCCATGTGTCCGCCAGTAGAAAATTTCGTAACCCATATCGGAATAGGAATTGAGGGCTCGCAATTCTTGGAACAGAAGCGTCTCCCAGGCCACCCCCTCAATTTCCTCAGGCCGGTCCAAGGGGCCCTTCGGCCGAACTGCTCGATAGACCCCCACATCAAAGAACATGAACTTGGGGCGGGCCACCATCTTTCGATGCGCGCGCTTGGCAAAGATGGGCAACCGACAAGCCAGCAAGAGATCGTCCAACACAGCAAAGTAGGACTCCGCCAACTTGCGGTTGACCTGGCATTCACGAGCCACGGCCGAGACGTTCAGCACACCTGCCTGAGAGAAAGATGCCGCTTCCAGAAAACGAGTGAAGGCGGGGAGGTTCCGGGTCAGGCCTTCTTGCTGAATTTCCTCCCGCAGATAAGTCGTCACATAACTCTTCAAATAAACCACCGGATCACTTTCCACCCAAACAGTGGGCAGCCCACCAAAGAGCAGGGCATGCTGCAGATCCAGTGAGTCCCCCAACTCGCTTACAGTCAGCGGAAACATCTCCATGGTACGGGCTCGACCAGCCAAAAGATTGGCGCCTTCCCGTTTCAGCTTTCGCGCACTGGAACCAGTGAGGGCGAAGCGCAACTTGCGCGTTTCGATGAGTCGATGCACTTCATCCAGAAGTGCTGGCACCTTTTGCACTTCGTCGATAACCACAAAGCCACTGTGCTGCTTGGGAATCATGGCCGCCAACCGCTGAGGCGAAGCCAAAAGCTCGGCAAAGAGCTCGGACTCCAACAGATCCAGGTAGATCGAACCTTCCAGCGCCGGCTCAGCCGCTACCCAGGAGGTCTTACCCGTGCCCCGGGGACCAAAGAGGAAGAAGCTGCCGGACTGGGGAACCCTGAGCAATCTGGAGTACATAACTCCATTTTTACCGCAAAATTGGAGTTTCCACCGCCAATTTGCGCCTTTTTCTCCTGGTCAGCCAGATTCGATTCCCAAGCTGGATCCGGAAATGGTGAGGGCGGAAGGACTCGAACCTTCGACCAGCGGCTTAAAAGGCCGATGCTCTACCAACTGAGCTACGCCCCCTCAAAAGGCTTCGGACAGCCTACTCCTCCATGATCTCCACGGTCTTCTTCTTCAGCACCGCGTCCACTTCGGTTTCCCGCTTCTTCAAGTGTTCTTGAATCATGTCATGCAGGTACTTGGCATTGTCCTCGGAAAGCGCACCAGCCTTTTGCGCCTGATCGGCGTGCTTGTTGGCTTCTCGCCGCTCATTGCGCAAGGCCACCCGCGTGGCCTCGGTGAGTTCTTTCACCTTGCCTGAGATCTTGCGGCGCTGCTCCTCAGAGAGAGCCGGCAGGGTCAATCGCAGAACCTTGCCATCGGAAGAAGGCGTCAATCCCAGATCGGACATCAAGATGGCGCGCTCCACATCCTTGAGCACGGTGGCGTCAAAGGGCTTCACCATCAGCTGCCGGGGTTCCGGCACCGAGATGTGCGCCAACTGATTCAGGGGTGTCGGGGTGCCGTAGTATTCGACCTTGATGGTATCCACCAGGGCAGGTGAAGCGCGACCCGTGCGAATGGTACGCAACTGTTCCACCAGGTGATGGATGGACTTCGCCATCTTCTCTTCGAACTCAGCCAGGGTCTTATTTGTGCTCTCATCCATTGCTAACTCCAGAAGGTAGTGCGGATTAAGACTCGGCAACCACCCAGGTCCCGATGTCCTCACCCTTGATGGCTCGCATCAGGTTTCCGGGCTTGAACATATCAAACACCATGATGGACATGTTGTTTTCCATGCACAAGGTAAAGGCTGTCCGATCCATGATCTGCAGATCCTGATCCAATGCCTGCTTGAAAGTGATGTTGTCAATCTTGGTGGCCTTGGGATCCTTTTCCGGATCGGCGGTGTAGACACCGTCCACCTTGGTGGCCTTCAACAACAGGTCCGCCGACAGCTCGGTGGCCCGCAAGGCCGCCGCCGTATCGGTGGTGAAGTAGGGATTGCCGGTACCACAGGCGAGCACCACCACCCGACCCTTGGTCAGGTGACGATCCACCCGCCGGCGAATGTAGGGCTCCATGATGGTCTTCATCTCCAAAGCTGAGGCAGCGCGGGTTTCCACACCAGCCCGCTCCAGGGCATCTTGCAGGGCCAAGGCATTGATGGAGGTGGCCAGCATGCCCATCTGATCGGCGGTGGCCCGGTTGGTGCCTTGTCGGGCAAAGGAGGCGCCGCGGATCAGGTTGCCGCCACCCACCACAATGGCAATTTCTACGCCCTGCTCCGCCACCTTTTGCACCTGCGCCGCCATCCCATTGATGATCTCCGGGTCCAAACCGCTACCCCCTCGTTCACAGAGGCTTTCACCGCTGATCTTCAACAACACCCGATGGATGCGTGGGGGTCGGCTGGCCACTGGCTATGCTCCCAATTGGAGTCGGGAGAAGCGCCGGATCTGGATGTTTTCACCGATGGAAGCGACCAGCTCCTTGCGCTTGGTCTCCACGGTCAGCTTGTCGTCCTTAACCCAGGACTGATCCATCAGGCAGTGCTCGGCGAAGAACTTGGTGAGACGACCTTCCACAGCCTTCTCAATCACTTCCTGTGGCTTGCCGACCATGGTTTCCTTGGCCTGCTCGATGAGGAAGGTGCGTTCCTTGGCAATGTCCTCTTCCTTGACATCGTCACGGTTCAGGAAGCGGGGGTGCACCGCAGCAATGTGCAGGCAGAGGTCCCGACCGAACTCTTGGAACTGCTCGTTGCGGGCAACGAAGTCGGTCTCACAAGCCACTTCCGCCAAAACGCCCAGCTTGGCGTCATGGTGGATGTAGCTGAAGATCATGCCTTCGGCAGCAGCACGGCTTGCCTTGTTGTCGGCGGACTGCAGCCCCTTCTTGCGCAGGAGCTCTTCCGCCTTGTCCATATTGCCGCCGGCCTCAATGAGGGCCTTCTTGCAATCCATCATCGGGGCACCACTGCGCTTGCGCAGTGCCATCACCATCTTTGCGTCAATCTCAGCCATTTGCATCGTTTACAGAGGGATCTCCTGGATCCCCATTCGTGTATGGGTACTTGGCCCACTGGTAAAACCAGGGACCTGGTTCTTGGCAAGCCAACGGTCTAGCCGGTGGCCTTCCTACTTATCTTCTTTAGCAGCTTCTTCGCCGGTTCCTGCATCAGTGGCAGGAGCTTCTGGAGCAGGCGCGGCAGCCTCTGGAGTCACAGCCGTCTCAGGGCTTACAGCCTCAGGTGCCGCAGTAGTCTCAGGGCTTACAGCTTCAGGGGTCGCAGCAGGAGCGGTTGTTTCGCCGGCTGCTGCTTCGGGAGTTGCAGCAGGAGCGGTTGTTTCGCCGGCCGCTGCATCGGGAGTTGCTGCACCGGGAGTTGCAGCTTTCGCTGCGCCTTCCTTGTCTGCACCAAAGGATACGGACTCGGAATGGCCACCATGCTTTTCAGCAAAGCGTCCCGTGGCCTTGCGGCCCAAACGACCACCACTGCCAGCACCGCGACCACCACCGCCGCCACCGCCTCGACGGGGACCACGATCCCCGCCAGCACGACGACCCACCACTTCGCGGGTACGGGCATCGTCGCTGGTAGCGCGCTGGCTTTCGGCCAGGGCTTCTTCGGTCATGTTGGCACGGCCTTCCACAATGGCATCGGTGAGCTTGCTCAACAGCAATTGCACCGAACTCATGGCATCGTCGTTGCCGGGGATGGCAATGTCCGCCTTATCTGGATCGCAGTCCGTATCCAGAATGCAAACCACCGGCACATTCATGCGGGCAGCTTCGCGGATGGTGATCTCTTCACGGCGTGGGTCCACCACAATGATGGCGCCGGGCATACCGCTGAGGTTACGCAGACCTTCCAGGTTACGGCGAATCTTGCGCATCTCGCGACGCAGCGTTGCCTGGTCCTTCTTCTTGTAGCCTTCCATGGATCCATCGGACTCCATGGTCTCCAGCTCTTCCAAACGCTTCAACCGTTCGCGCACGGTATTGAAGTTGGTCAGACTGCCACCAATCCAACGCTCAGTAATGGCGGGCATACCACAACGGGTTGCTTCCGATTCCACCACGGCGCGGAGTTGACGCTTGGTGCCCAGGAACAGGATCTGTGATCCCATGGAGGACAATTGGCGCAAGAAGTGGGACGCCTGGTAAAGACCACGGATGGTCTCTTGCAGGTTGATGATGTGCACCTTGTGCCGCTTGCCGTAGATGTACGGCTTCATCTTGGGGTTCCAACGGCTGGACTTGTGTCCGAAATGCACCCCTGCGTCAATGAGCTGCTGAACGGTGACTAGTGGCACTGTATTTTCTTAATGGGCTTAAAGGAAAAAGCGGTAATGAAATGGGTATGGAGGGCGAGGATTCTATGAACGGTCTGGCCCGGATCAAGGTCGGGTTTGCAGATCCGTGCCAGATGCCTGACATATGCTAGAATTGAGGTATCCTGCGCCGCCTGCCTCCTCCGGCCCGCCGGGGGCCCAGGACTGGGCTGGTACAGCATCCATTGGGCCAGTCGACGCATCATGACTCCCTCGCAACCGAGACTTCAGCAACCGGGACAGCCCCCCCGTCTGCCGGCTCAAATCCTGGTGATGAACCACCGGCGTGAGCCGGTGGAGCAGGCTATGGAGGCCCTCCAGGCCCGAGGACACCAGATTCTGCACGCCCGCAGCCTGGTGGAATCGCACCGAATCCTGGCCCGGCAGAGCCCGGATCTGGTTATCCTGCTGCCCCTGGCCCTGCGACAGCAAGGGGTGGAACTGGAACTGCTGGAAGGCCTGCAGCACAACCGGCCGCCGGTGCCGGTGATCCTCTTGGGTGAGGGTCCGGAAGCCATGGATGCGGCCAAAAACAGCGATCTACCCCTGCTGGACTTCATGCTGGCCCCCTATGAGGACGCGGAGCTGCTCCGACGAGTTGAACTTAACCTGTTGAACAGCAACAGCTTCCATGCGATTTACCAGCGCGCTCAGGAGTTGGAGGGACAGGTCAGCATTGACTTCAAGACCGGCCTCATCAGCGAACGACACTTCCGCTCCATCCTCAGTCGAGAATTCCAGCGGGCCCAGCGCCACCACGACCCCCTGGCCTTCATGCTGGTGGACGTGGACGACTTCAAGTCCATCAACGACAGCACCGAATACGCCTTTGGCGACCGGGTCTTGCAGGATGTGGCCAAGAGCCTGCAGCAAACCATCCGTGGCACCGACTATGCAGCCCGATTCGGCGGCGATGAATTCGCCCTGCTGCTGCCCCACACCACCCCGGCAGAAGCAGTGCAAACTGCCATGCGGGTGCGCCGTAACATCGCTTCCCGCTCGGTGGAAGACCAGGGTTACCAGAAGCAGGTGACGGTCTCCATCGGCATCGGCACCTTCGACGGCCGCAGCCACATGAGCCTGGAAGAGCAGCGCAGCCAGGCCAACAAGGCTTTGCAGCAAGCGAAGCGCCGGGGCAAGAATCAGGTCTGGCTGTTTTCCCCAGAACAAGGCGACAGCCAACCGGCGGAGGCGGGCCAGGGCTGAACATCATCCTGATCCAGCCCAGCGAGGTCCCCAGGGAGACGGCAGGCCACAGCCTTAGCCTCACTCTGAGCATCACCGACCACCGGGCCCAGCACATCTGCCAGGTGTTACGGGCCAAGACCGGTGACTCCCTGCGCCTGGGCCTGCTCAACGGCCCATTGGGCGAAGGCCGGGTGGAAAAAATCTCCGCCACCGAGCTGCTGCTCAGCTGTACTTGGCAAAGCCAGCCCCCCGCCCCAGCCAAGGACGTCCTGCTGTTGGCCATGCCCCGGCCCAAGGTGCTGGCCCGCTGCCTGGCCCAGGCCACCGCATTGGGCTTCGCCCACCTTGTACTTTGTCGCACCTGGCGCACGGACAAGAGCCATCTGGCCACCCGGGTCCTGGAGCCGGATCACATGCGGCAGCATCTTGTCGCGGGACTGGAACAATCCGGTCGCACCTACCTGCCGAAGGTGGAAGTTTTTCCCCTGTTCAAACCCATGGTGGAAGATCAGCTGGATGCACTGCTGCCCCAGGGTCAGCGCTACCTGGCTCACCCGCGGGCCGACCTGCCCTTGCATCAGTGCAGGCTTGCTGCCGACACTCCCTTCACCCTGGCCCTGGGACCGGAGGGCGGCTTCATCCCCTATGAGATTGAAGCCCTGCAACAACAAGGCTTCACTGCGGTGCACTGTGGTCCCCACCCACTGCGGGTGGAAACAGCACTGGCCAGCATGGCTGGCCAACTGCAGTTGCTGCGAGCGCAGGCGAACACCCAAGGATAGAGTGTGCGCATGCGGCGCCTCCTTCTTAGCTCTCTCTCTATCTCGGCCATACTCGCTTCAGCCTTGCTCGCTGGCCTGCCCAACAGATTGATGGCGCAGGAAAGCCGGTCCAGCACAAGCGAAGTGCGCATCCCACTGCAGGACGGTCGACTCAGCCTGCTGGCCCTGAGTCGCGCCTTGCTGGATGCCTACGACTTGAATGGCAATGGCCTGGACTTTCCGGACCAGCAAATCAATGTCACCGGTTTCGAGGGCCAATTGCTGCTGTTCACCATTGGCCAACTCAGCATGAACTCTGCGCAACTGCGCAAGGTGGATGGCGGCAAGACACTGCGCATCACCATCGACCACGAAAGAGCCACCGCGACCCGCCGAGAAATCAAAGTGAGCATGGGCAAATGGCTGGGTCACCTCATCGGCAAGGACCTCCTGCGGCGTGAATACCAGCTGCAAATGCCCGCCGACCTGGCGGCAGCCACACCGGTGGTGCTATTCATCCACGGCCTGGATGCGTCTGCGGAAGTCTGGGATGACATGCGGCAAGGAACTCGAGCATGTCGCCATGGCCACCTTCAACTATCCCAACGATGACGCCATCCAGCCCAGTGCTGAAGCCCTGGCAAAAAAACTAGCCGCTTACCCAAAGCTTGAATTTCATCTGGTGGTCCACAGCATGGGTGGCCTGGTGGCCCGCTGCATGTTGGAAAACAAGAAACTGGATCCAGGCAACGTGAAGACACTGATCATGCTGGGCACACCCAATCATGGATCGCAAGTTTCGGACCTGCGCTCAGCCTTGGAACTGGTGCAGGTGGCGGACAAACTCATCATGGGCCAAAAAGACATCCATGAAGCCCTGTTGAGTACCTTGGTGGATGGCTTTGGCGAAGCGGGTTACGACCTGCGACCCAATTCACCCCTGCTCCTACGACTCAACCAGCAGCCGCGCAACAACAAGGTGAAGTACCATCTGGTCCTGGGCAACAGGGCTCCCCTGGCCGCAGCACAGGTAGAAACGCTGGGCCAAAACATCTTGGCCTTTGTCGACAAGACACCCGGCGCCCAAATCTATCGGCAGCGGTTGGCGCGCTTCCTTGGCGACCTGGATGAGCTGGTCATGGGTAAGGGCGATGGCGCGGTGAGCTTGAAGCGCGGGAAGTTGCAGGGCGTCGAAGCCAAGGTGGTGGAACAGGATCACCTGGGCCTGCTGAAGACCGGCAGCGACACCTCGCCGGCACCGGCCTACGCCGCCGTTAAACTCTGGTTGCAAGAAGCCTGCGCGCCCCTTGGGTCACTAAGGGGGACCACTAAGAGAGGTCACTAAGGTGGGGCCACTAAGGACAGAGCGCTGCTACTTGCCCATGGCCTTGGCAACCTGCTGCACCACGTAGCTCAACTCTGCTTCACTCAGCCCTGGGAAGATAGGCAGTGCCAGGGTTTGTTCTGCCGCCAGTTCACTCTGCGGGAAGTCACCCTTCTTATGCCCCAGGCTCTTGAAGCACTCCTGCAAATGCAGGGGGATGGGGTAGTAGATCTCGGAGCCCACCTGGGCTTCGCCTAAGGCCTGCCGCATCTTGTCCCGCCCGATCTTTTGCGGCACACGGATGCAGTATTGGTTGTAGGTATGGTTGGGCGCCACTTGCGGCGGTAATGAAATCAGCCCTTCCTTGTTGGCAGCGCCAATGTCATCAGCATTTTTCGGCATCACCGCCAGGCCAGCGTCCTGCAATGCCTTGCTGTAGAAGGCGGCGTTTTGTTGACGCAGGCTAACGGAGGCATCCAAGCCCTTGAGCTTGGGCCGCAGCAGTGCAGCCTGCAAGGTGTCCATGCGGAAGTTGCCCCCCACCACCGCATGGTGGTACTTGGGCTTGCCACCATGCACTCGCATGACATTCAGGGTCTCACCCAGGTGATCATCGTCGGTGGTCACCAGGCCACCGTCACCAAAGCAACCCAGGTTCTTGGTTGGGAAGAATGAGAAGCAGCCCATGGTTCCCATGCTGCCAGTCATGCCCGCCTGACTCTTTGCACCAATGGCCTGGCAGGCATCCTCGACGATGGGAATGTCAAAGGGTTGCGCCACGGTGCAAAGACCAGCCATGTCCGCACTCTGGCCATAGAGATGCACCGGCATGATGGCAGCCGTCTCACCGTGCACCTTGTCCTTGACCTGGGAGACATCACAGTTGTAGCTCATGGGATCCAAGTCCACGAACACCGGCTTGGCACCCAGACGCCAGATGGTGCCGGCGCTGGCGAAGAAGGTGTAGGTAGGACAGATCACCTCGTCTTCGGGACCGATGTTCAAAGCCATCATGGCCAACAACAAAGCGTCGGTGCCAGACGACACGGTGACCGCATGCTTGACTCCAAGGTATGCAGCGCACTCCTTCTCGAAGGCCTGCAGGTCCGGCCCCATGATGTAGTAACCGCTCTTGAGGATGCGGTTGAAGATTTCCTGAAACTCCGCAACCTCGGTTTCAGGCATGCGGGTCAAATCGAGCAGAGGGACTTTGTTTGTCAATGTGGGCTACCTTTATCTTCGGTCTCCCTAGCCTCAGGAATTGGCGAGGGGATTGCAACAGGCTGCACCCGAATGCTGTTGGCAAAGATCCAGGGCTTTTGCGGTGCAAGATCCACTTCCACCCGATAGATCCCCGGTGGCGGATCCGGGAAATGCAATTCCTGCCCCTCCTGCCGGGCGACAACCTCACCATTACGCAGCAGGCGAATCTGGCCCAGTGCTGGCGTATGCACTCGCAATTGCAGGTCCTTTTGCGCCGGCAAGGACGCCCCCATGCCATGCATGGCCAAGGGGGTCTGGGCCCAGAAATCAAAGCCGCTGCCATCCCGCCACAGATCAAAGACCACAAAGCAGCGGCCCTGCCGCAGGGCTTGCACCAGAGCTTCTTCACTCAACTCGGAAGCTTGCACATGGGTGGAAAGAGTGCGAAAAATTTCGGCATAGGTGCCAATGGTGCCGCCCAGTGGGCCAAAGACCCGAATGTTGGCGTGGGCATCATTGCCCCCCACAGCCAAAAAGGGATGCTGCTTTTGCAGCATGTCATCCAAGGCCCGCAGATTCTCACTGGGTTGAAAACCCAGGCTGGAGAGAAACACATGCATGGGCGTGAACAGGAACTTGCTGATCATCTCCACCCGACTGGCAGCCTTGGCCGCCGCATGCAGGTTGAGGATCTCGATCCCGTCCAAGCCCTGGGTATCCCAGGCGGTAAAACGCTCTGCATGATCGATAATGGCCAGACCGCCCTGGGCATGGATGTCCGCCAGCACCTCTTCAAGGCTAGGCCGGGGCCGCACAAAGTGCTGCAGGGGGAAGGCCAACAGCGAACCTCCCGGCACGCGAATCTCGGCACCGGTGATGAACAGGGTTTCCCCCACCATGCCCCGTTGGCCGCGAGACACGGAATAGGGAGTCTGGTGGTCGGTCATCACCAGAAAATCCAGGCCCAGATCCGCACAGGCTTCAGCAATCTCTTCTACCGTGCCGGTGGAATCATGGGACAGGTAGGAGTGGCAGTGGATGATGCCCTTGAAGTCCAGGTGACCGCTGTGGGAACGGGGCCGTTCGGCCAAGGGTACGAAGCCCTTGGGCGGCCCCCACATGGTGGTGAACAGGGAACATGAACCCAGCAGCAAGCACGACAGCGCTTGCAGAACGGCTAGCAGTGGGCGTCTAAAGCTTGGAATGGCTGCCGTCACAAAAAGGGGCCTTGGCAGATTGCTTGCATCCACACCAGGCAACCTTCTTCTTCTCCGCTACCTTCTCGATGATGGGGCGAAAGTCGGTGCCGCCATGGGAACCATCGCAGTAGGGTTGTTTCTGGCTGCGACCACAAGCACACCAGGCATAGGTACCGGCCTCGACTTCCAACACGAAAGGGGACTTCTGGGGAATTTCAGGTGAACTCATGAGAAAGCTTGAAGGGTTAAAACTGACGCGGATTGTAGGCCGCATCCTTTATGATGCCATCACTTTGCATCGATACGCCTTTATCCTGCTGTCCCCTCTCTTGCTGCAGAGCTGTCTATTCCAAGCCCTGTGGAAGGGACATGATGCAGAAAAGACCCATCGCATCACCAGCAACCACACTTGCCAGGTGCAAGCCATGCATGGGCAACTGGGATCCCAGGACAGCGAGACCGGCAACGTCCTGGTGCTGGAGTTCTACGCCCATCAAGATCGCTACACACCGCCTGACTTGCAGGGTTGCACCCCAGCCACACCTGGCTATCTGCAAGTCAGTCCCAAAGCTGCCTTACACGCTGATTGGCTCAAGCTACCCGGGGCGGATCAGTTCACGCCGCAACAGCTGCAACTGCGCACCTACCGCAGCGATTTTTTTCGACAAGGCTGGCACAGTGCGCGCCTGCTGTTTCAAGGCCAGATCCCCACGGATCAAGTGGGCACAGTGCAACGAAAGCCCAGCATCAAGAATGCGGCGGCGGTGCGCGGAAAACCAGCACAGGTCTTCGGCCCTTCCATGCTGGAACGCTGCAAGGAATCTTTCTTCAGCCAAAGCTGGTCCGAGGTCTTTGCCTTGGAGGGGCACGCCAAGGACTACAGCCGACAGGTGCTGGGTTTTATAGACAAGCAGGGACAGGCAGTGAGCGAAGCCAGGGTGACCCACCTGCTGGAGTCGCCACAGTCCCTGAATTCCGCCGGCAGCGCCGCCGACAGCGCCTCTGACACTGGACCACAACTGGCTGACATCAAACTCCTGGGTTTCATGCAGGATGCCTGGGGCAACGCCTATTACCTTCGCATCCCCATGGCCGTGCTGGTGCAAGGCAAGGATTTGCAACTGCAGCCCAGCGAACAAGAAGGCATGGTGCAATGGAGCCGCGAACAAATCTGGACCGCTGCAGTGAAACGAAACCCGGAACTGTTGGCTGGTCTTGCCAAGCTGGACATGCAGCTGGCCCAGCAACAGTTCCAGTACATCTACGCCCAGGAAGTCAGCAGCCAGCAACTGCTACCCACCATGGGCCGGCTTCTGCTTTCACCACCTGCCCTGGCCCTGGACTTCGTTTTACTACACAGCAGTTTCATGCAGGGCATCATTGAAATCATACGCCAAGGCGAATGGCACGGCCCCATCCCGCCAAAGCAGAAGAACTGATGGTCGCAGATCCAGTCACTGCCCTTACCCTCATCCCATATGACTCTGGCCTGCTTACCCTGGTATGACTTTCCCGAAACCCGGCAATGGACCAATGAGCTGTGGCATGGACTGACCGCATTCCTGGCGCAGCAGGGCTTCAAGGATCTACCCAAACGCCTGGCTCGCCAGGTCAACCACAACCGGGTGCTGAAACATCCCAACCTGCTGCTGAGTCAGACCTGCGGCTATCTGGTGGCGGGACCGGCTCGCCCCCTGTTGCAACTGGTGGCCACACCCTGCTACGACGCGCCGGGCTGTGAAGAGCACCGCTACAGCAGCTTCATTGTGGTGCACCGCAGTTTGCGCGCTGAGAAATTGGCCGACCTGCGCAAGCAGCGCTGCGTGGCCAACGAGCCCTACTCCCACTCGGGGATGAACTGCCTGCGGGCCCTGGTTGCGCCCCTGAGTCAGGACGGTCAGTTCTTCGCCTCGGTCACCCTGAGCGGCAGCCACCTGCGCAGCCTGGAGATGCTGGCCCGGGGAGAAGCGGATGTGGCAGCCATCGACTGCATCACCTTCGAACTGGTGCGCCGTTATCGCCCAGCCCTACTGGAGCACGTACGGATCATCAAGGGCACGCCGGCTGCTCCAGCCCCCCCGTTCATCACCTCCATCCACACGCCAGAGGCACAGCTCAAGGAGCTGCGCCAGGCCTTGGCTGAGTTCTTGAATTCAGCAAGCCATGCCGACATTCGCCGGGCTCTGTTGCTGAAGGAAGTGGTGCATGTTGCCTTGGATGACTACCAGGGCATGCTGGATGCAGAAGAGCTGGCCCGCGGTCATGGCTACAAAGAAATGTTCTGGCCCGAATCAGAACTGGGCTAGATCTTGCGGCTCGAGTAATCTTCGCAGCTGAAATCAGACATCTACAGGGAGGTAGAATATGCAATCCTTTGCAGCTTTGATCGGACGGATTTTGTTGGCGGCCATTTTCTTGGGTTCGGTAGCGAACAAGTTCCAGAACATGGATGGCACCAAGGTCTATATGAACTCGGCGGACATGCCTTATGTGGACTTCATGTTGTGGGGCGCCATCGTCTTTGAACTTCTCGGCGGCATGATGCTGCTCCTGGGCTACAAGACCAGGTTCGGCGTCAGCCTGCTGCTCATCTTTGTGGTGTTGGCCACCTACTACTTCCACATGAACTTCGAGGGCGAAGGTGGCCAGAAGCAGATGATCATGTTCATGAAGAACCTGGCCATCATGGGGGGCCTGTTCACCGTGCTGGCCCACGGCCCTGGTGACATCAGCATGGACGGCAAGCAGAAGGACCGGCACTAACCTATATGCCTTCTAGCCAGGGCCCCTTCCCCTAGCACGCACAGCGGCCTACGCTTTGCCCATGATGACGCGGTATCATGGCTGGCTCGTGCCATTGCTGCTGCTAGGCAGCCTGGCCACCTACAGTCCCGCCCAGCGTCTGCTGTTTGACTTTGACGGCAGAGCCGATGGCGACCTGTTCGGCATCAGTGTTGACGGTGCCGGAGATGTGAATGCCGACGGCTATCCCGACATCATTGTGGGTGCCAGCCCCGGTGGCTACGCCCTTGTCATTTCCGGTAAGGATGGCAGCAAACTGCACCTGTTCACCCAGCAGCCCGGCGGCGGCACCTTTGGCATCCGAGTCAGCGGTGCGGGGGACACAAATCAGGACGGTCATGCGGACGTGTTGGTGGGCGACTCTGGTTTCAGCAGCAATGGCTTTAGCGGCAACGGCCGCGTCTACCTGTTTTCCGGCAAAGACGCCAACAGCCTGCAAACCGTTGCTGGCACATTGAGCAACGTAGGCCTGGCCGCCGTAGGTCAGGCTGGCGATGTCAACCTGGATGGCTACGACGATGTCATTGTCGGCGGCATTGCCGTAGTTCCCGGCAACATTGGCTATGCCCAGGTTCTCTCCGGCAAGAATGGGATCGAGCTGCACGCATTCTTCGGCGATGCCGCCAATGATTTTTTTGGCAACAGCGTTGGCGGCGCCGGCGATGTCAATCAAGACTCCTACCCGGACCTGGTTGTGGGTGCCAAACAGATTGGTCAGGCTGGCTACGCCAGAGTGTTCTCCGGCAAGGACGGCGCGGTGCTCGCCACCTTCAGCAAAGGTCAGGCCGGCGACAACCTGGGCCACTGCGTAGATGCCGGTGGCGATGTGGATAGCGACGGCTTTCCTGATGTCCTGGTCGGCGCGCCCAACGCCTCCCCCAATGGTCTTTTTGCTGCTGGCTCTTCCTATGTGGTTTCCGGGCTCTGGCTTGCCACCGGACTCACCAAAGACGTACTGCACAGCTTGCACGGCAATCGGGCCTTCGAACTTTCAGGCACTTCTGTGGCAGGTGTCGGCGACATGAACCTGGACGGCTATGGGGACATTTTGGTGGGCGCCCCCAACGCTGCCATCAATGCTGTTTCCGCAGTAACCGGCATGGCCAGGGTGTATTCGGGGCAGAATGGCAGCCTGTGGCTGAGCCAGATCGGTAATCAGACCTCGGCGGCCCTGGGCAAGTCCGTGGCCGCTGTCGGCGATGTAGACCGGGATGGTTTTGCCGATGCAGTGGCCGGCGCCTTCATGGATGGTAGTGCGGGACTAAATCGGGGCCGAACGAAGATCTTCAGCCGCCAGGCCCGCACCCTGGACGCCGACACCCTGACCCTTTCCCTTGCCGCTGCCAACAGCCAGAAGCTGAGTCTGGATGCGGGTCCCATGCACACTGGCAAGCTGTATTGGATCTTTGGCAACGAACAGATCAGTGGCCAAAGCCCCGGCGTGTCTTTGGGCAAGGTACACCTTCCCCTCAACCCTGACATCTGGACTGAGGCCACCATCGCTCAAGCCAACTGTCCCAGCTTGTTGGCAACCCGCGGTATCCTGGCCGCAGGAGGCAAGGCCAACGCTTCGCTGAATTCTCTGGGCCCGCTGCCGTCGGCACTCCTTGGCCTGGCCCTGCAACATGCCTTTGTGGTTTATGACAGTCAGCCGGGGGGCGATTCCTATTTCCTCAGCAGCAACCTGCTGCCACTGACCATGGTTCCTTGAAAACAAGGATGCCCTGATGGCAAGGGATCCTTGGCGACGAGGGATTCCTGTCGACAATGGATTCCTGGCGACGCGCGAAGCAGCCGGAATACTGCCCGGAACTCAGCACAGCTAGCTCGTTCCTGACAATTCAGCTACACTGACAAGGTGGCTTGGATTGCAAGACAACCGGAACCAGCATTGGACCGGCTTGTTGCCCAGATCATCTTCGGACAACAGCTGCACCCCATGCGCCGACCGCCCGCCCTACAGCACTGACCCGCGTCAGGCGCAGAAGGTCTGGCACTGGCTCTGCAACAGCATGGATCGGGTCAATCTGATCGTGCTGAACCGCCTGGACCAAGGCGGCGTGGGGCGAGAGTTCAAGGTGCAGACCAAACGCGGGCGCATGGCCTGCAGTATTCGCGCCAACACCCAGGAGCTGGCCATTTGCGCTGCCGCCGTCATCTCGCAAAGCCAACTGCTGCGGCAGGGGCGAAAGAAAGAAGATTAGCGCACCGTGCAGGTAGTGAAGCCTGGCAAGACCATTGCCTCAAGCCCGCGCCCGCGCGCCAACGGCCCCGGGCTTACCGCATCCACCACTCCTGCCGGCACCTGATAATTCTGCCGCACCCAATCCGGAAAGCTCATGGAGTGTTGATAGGGTCGGTAGCTGTAGAACACAGCACTCATGTGCTCCGTACCAAACATGCCCAGGTGCAAATAGGGAAAGAAGCGCAATTGCCGCAGGGCCAGATCCACACTGCCGGTCCTCTGCAACACATAAAGAGCACTGGCACAACCGGTACGATCCGCCCCCGCCTTGCAGTGGATGAGCATGGGATACTCGGCAGTTTCGAACAGCTCCCACAAGGCCAGCAGTTGCTGACGGCCGGGATCTCTGGTGGCACTCATGGGCAGGTAGGTGAACTGCACGCCCGCCGCTTCAGCCACTTGTCGCCCCACCTTCTCCGAGCTTTGCCCCGAACCGCCGGTGCGCAGGCGCAACACGGTTTTCAGGTCATGTTCTGCAATCCAGTCCTGCAGTTGCCCGGGGCTGGGTTGGGCGGAGCGATAGAGCTTGCCCCTCTCCACAATGTGGAAATTGCTGCAGGCAGTGGGCAGGAGCCATAGCAGGCCCAGCAGCAGGATCTGGTACTGGCGGAAGAAAAGCATATGCAGGACAAGCATACCCCATGGCAAGGCATTGTGCCGACCGCGCCAAGAACCCGAGTATGAACCCGAGAGAGCCCGAGCGGTGAGTCGGAGCGTAGGCAGGCTTCATTCCCATCCCGGCTATGGCGAAATTACCAGCAGAGCGGCAATCTTAAGCAACTGGTCTAATGAAGCTGAACATCATTTCCTGGAACATTCACAAGGGCATTGGCGGGGTGGACCGTCGCTATGACCTGCAGCGGGTCATCGACCTGCTGGGCAGCTACGCGCCGGATGTGCTGCTGCTACAAGAGGTGGCAGATGGCATGCCCCGTTCCCGCTTCCACAACCAATTGGATCTGCTGAAGGAAGCTTTGGCCATGCCCCACGCAGCCTTCAAGATAGAACATCGCTTCTCCGTCGGCGGCTACGGCAACGCCATCCTTTCGCACTGGCCCTTGAGCAACATCCAACACACGGACCTGACCATCGGTCGCCGCAAGAAGCGTGGCGTACTGCAGGCCCGCTGCCGGGTGCGCTTTGGCCAGAAGTCCCGCACGCTGATCTTCCACAACATGCATCTGGGTCTGGCGGGCTCGGAACGGGACAAACAACTGCGACACTTCCTGGCTTCCCATCCCTTCCAACGCCTGCACCACCGGACGCCGGTTGTGGTGGCCGGCGACCTGAATGACTTGTGGGGCAGCCTGGGCCCCAAGCACTTCATCCCCATGGGTTTTGAACGCGCCGGTTCGCTGGCCAATACCTTCCCAGCCATGGCACCGGTGCGGCCGCTGGATGGCATTTTCGTCCGCGGGGATCTGCGGGTACAGGACTGCCTCTGCCCCCGAAGCAAGCTGGCGAAACGAGCCTCGGACCATCGACCCATTGTGGCCAGGTTGGATCTGCGCATGGTGAATGGCAGCTAGGGTCACAGATTGGCACTAATCCACCACGTGCCCGCCGATCTCCTGCACCGCGCCGGAACCCAGCGCGTCGCTGTGCAGCACTTCACTGAAGCCCGGGTAGGTCACCGCATAGTCAAAGCCCTTACCCACACCCGCCGCCCCGTACCGACCTTGCTTGTCCAAGGCAATGAAGTTGATGGACAGGTCCATGCCTTTTGGATCCTTGCGGGCAATGCGGCGAATGGTTTTCGCACATGCCTCTGCCGGGCCTAAGCCCTGCCGCATGTATTCCACGATCTGGTAGGTGGCGCAGTAGCGCATCACATTCTCCCCCACCCCGGTGGCGCCCGCCGCGCCCACTTCGTTGTCCACATAAAGACCACTGCCAATGAGGGGCGAGTCCCCCACCCTGCCCGGCAACCTCCAAGCAAGACCGCTGGTAGAACAACCACCATAGATATTGCCGTCGGGCATCAGCATGAGCATGGCGATGGTGTCGTGACCCCTTTCGCCGGCCTTCTGTTTTTGCCACAGCTGCCAGCGCCGCTTGGAACTTTCAGACAACAAGTTGGTCTGGGGAAAACCCTGCTGCAAGGCAAACTGTTTGGCACCCTCTCCCACCACCAGCACATGCGGCGTTTGCTCCATCACCCGCCGCGCCACCGCAATGGGATGCTCGATTCCCTCCAAAGCCGCCACACCGCCAGCTTGATGACCTGGCCCGGACATGATGCAGGCATCCAGTTGCACCACGCCCGCCGCATTGGGCAGGCCACCGGCACCCACCGAATTGTTTCGCAGGTCCGACTCCGTCACGCCGATGCCAGCAACAATTGCATCCAAACCGCCAGCCCCGGACTGAGCCGTTAGCAGGGCTTGATCATTGGCCGGCTTGCCGAAGGGCCAGGTGGAAACAATGAGGGGACGCTGCTTGGTAGACAGCAACTTCCCAGAAGACAGCAACTTCCCAGCAGAGAGTCCGGCGGCGGTTTGGCTGCTTCGACAACCCGTGCTCAAGGCAAGGGCAGACAAGGAACAGCCCGCCATGAAATCGCGACGGCTTAGCATGGGAAATCATCCTAACCTGGGTGGCAAAGATGCCGCAGCTTCTTCCCGCTTCCCATTTCGCTCAGTTCGACGGCAGATTTCCCCATATGGGAAGGTCAGGTCGGTCAATGGGGCCAGAATACGGGGGACTGTCCCCGGCATGGAGATTGCTATCTAAATCTGCACCGACCTCCTTCACCTCACCTCCCCCAAACCGTCACCCCATGATCAGGCCAACCCGCGCCATCCTCCCGCTCTCTCTGCTGCTCCTGCTGCCTCTGTTTGCCTGCAGTAGCAAGAGCCCGGGGGCCCCCACACCGCCGGTGCTACCGCCGGTGAATCCGCTGTTCTTGGATGTCACCCAGGCAGCCGGACTGGACTATGCGCATGGCTACGCAGACCCCAACTTCCTGGACATGACCCAGACCATGACCGGCGGCGCCGCCTGTGGTGACTATGACCAGGATGGCTGGGATGACATCTACATCGCTCGCGGTGACCTGGGACCCAACCTGCTGTTCCGCAATATGGGCGATGGCAGCTTCCAGGAGGTGGGTAAACAGGCTGGCGTTGATTTGCTGCAACACAGCCCCTCAGGCCCCACCTTTGCCGACCTGAATGGTGATGGCTGGCCCGACCTGTTTCTCTGCGGCACCCATGGCAGCAAACCCCGCCTGTTCACCAATCAAGGCAATGGCAGCTTCCTCGAGACCACCCAGAGCAGTGGAATCCAGGTCATGAGCGATAGCTTCTCCGCCGCCTTTGGTGACTATGATCGGGATGGTGACCTGGATTTGTTTATCACCCAGTGGGGTTACGAACACTCTCCTGATCCCAAGGTAAGCACTCGCCATCTCTGGCAAAACAACGGTAGCGGAGTGTTTAGCGATGTAACCATCAGCAGCCAGCTCGGTCTCAGCATGGTCTCCGACACGGCCAATATGCGGGACAACAGTTTCACCCCCAACTGGGCGGACATCGACAATGATGGTTGGCTGGACCTGTTGATCGTCAGCGATTACGGCCACAGCCGTATCTTCCTGAACAAGCAGGACGGTACCTTCAGCCTGGACACTCGCACTGTCTTGACCGACGAGAATGGCATGGGTGCTGCGGTGGCGGACTACGACAATGACGGTGACCTGGACTGGTTCGTCTCCAGCATCTATGACCCCAACGGCTTTCCCGAAGGTTGGTGGGGAGTGAGCGGCAACCGACTCTACCAGAATCAGGGCGATGGCAGCTTTGCCGATGTAACCACCGTCGCCGGCGTGCGCATCGGCTACTGGGGCTGGGGTTCCGTCTTCGCTGACTTCAACAATGATGGCCACCTAGACATCTTCCATGTGAATGGCTTTGGCCTGAGTGGACCACCGGATCCCGCAGGCGAATTCTGGCAGGATCCTTCCCCCATGTTTGTAAGCAATGGGGACGGCACCTTCAGCGAGCGGTCTCTGGAGTTCGGCGTGGATGATCGGGGTCAGGGCCGTGGCGTGGTCTGCTTTGACTACGACCATGACGGCGACGAGGATTTGCTGATCACCCAGAACATGCAAAACCTGCGCCTGCTGCGCAACGACGGCGGCAACAGCCGCAACTTCCTGCAGGTCAGGTTGCAGGGCACAGCAACAAATCGCTCAGCAATTGGCGGTCGGATCTATGTGACCGTCGGCAACCAGACCCAGATGCGCGCCCTGTCCTGTGGCAGCAACTTCATCTCGCAGAACCCGGCGGTGGCCCACTTTGGCCTAGATCAGGCGACTTTGGTGGATGAGCTGCGAGTGGTCTGGCCTGACGGGCAAGAAACCACGCTGCAAAACTTGCCGATAAATCAGCGGTTGGTCATCAATAAATAGCCGAACACAGGCTCCATGTATGGCTGGCTGGGGCCTGCAGATCAGCCTGGCCTGGCTTGGCATGACAAAGGAAGTTCCCATCGGAACGGAGCCTTGGGCAGCAGTCCCTCTCGCTGTGTAATCCTGCAGCACCGGGCAGCTCTATGGTCGCCATTACCGGCCTGGTCAGGCAGAGAATTGGCCTTTGTCCACCGACATGATTTGGTCGAAATCCAGGGCATGAAGGCAGTGCAAACAGCCCTGAACATTGTCGTAGAAGGGGACAGTCAATGATGACCCAGCAGCAGGCTGTAGCTGAGCCCAAGGACACCCTGGCCCAGAAAGAAGCGAAAAGCCCTAGAGGTCGCCGGGCACCGACGGCGAAAGATTTTGAGCACCCGGTGAAACGCTTCTTCCTGCGGCGACGCTTCATTGTCGACAAGGATTTCCAAGTCAAACTGTTGCTCGGCTCCATGGGTTGGTTTGCCTTCTCTGTCCTGGTCATTGGCTGCGTGCTCTTTGCTCCTCTCATCATCCAGCTGAACCAGGCCGGCGCCAAAACCGACCCAGGCATGGCCGCTTCTGGTGGGCAGTGCTCCTCTGCACCGTACTGGTGAGCCTCTCCACCATCAGCCTGTCCCATCGCGTCGCCGGACCACTGGTCCGGGTCAAGCAAGGCTTGCGCAGCCTGGCCAACGGCATGGCACCAAGAGGCCTGGTGTCCCGGAAGCACGACTTCATGAGCGAAGAGGTGATGCTGTTGAACAAGTTGACCCAAAGCCTGCGCAACCGGGCAGCGGAACTCAAGTCCTCTGGGACCTCGCTACAGACAACCACCCGATTTTGTCATGACCTGGCAGCCCGTGGCGACGAAGCCATGGCGCCGCACCTCTCTGAGCTAAGCAAAGAAGTTGATGTGCTGGTGCAGAAGATTGACAACTTCATCTTGGACCAGAGGACGCCTGTATGAGGAACAAGAATCATGCAGCGAATGGAAGGCAGAAGGGCTTCACCCTCACTGAAATCATGATCGTGGCAGCCATGATCGCCATCCTGGCAGGCATTGGCATCCCCTACTACACCCGTAGCGTGGAAACCGCCAAAGAGGTCACGGCAATCCAGGACATCAAGGAGATCATGGAGGCGATCGAGGAATTCCAGCGCAAAAAGGGCAAGAAACTGCCCAAGAATCTGGACGAGATCGGTTTGGGGGGCCTTCTCGACCCATGGGGCAATCCCTACCAGTACCTGCCCTTTAGCACTGGTCTTGAGGAGTCTGGAAAGAACAAGGGGAAGGGCAAGGGTTCGGTGAGTATCGGACTAAAACGCAAGGACAAGAACCTGGTACCCATCAACTCCGACTTTGACCTCTACAGCAAGGGGCCGGATGGCGCCAGCGTCGGACCGTTGACCGCAGCGCACAGCCGGGATGACATCATCCGTGCCGACGACGGCGGCTTTGTCGGCATCGCCCAAGATTACTGAGAGCAACAACACAGCTGATGTCAGAACAAAACAAGACCAAGCACAGCGTCCTGAAGAGCAGGCTCGGACGCCGGATCTTTGTCTTGTTCCTGGGCTGTGCAGTGCTGCCCCTGGTGTCGCTGGCGATATTCTCGCTCTCCCAGGTCACCGACAAGATTCTTGAGGAAGCCCACCATCGCCTACACAGCTCCGCCAAGTCGGCGGGGATGACCGTCATGGAACGCCTGTTGTTCTTGGAAGCTGACCTGGCAGCCTTGACCACAGAGTTGGAAAATAACCCAGATTATGATCCCAGTATCCTTCCGGCCATTACCCAGCGAATCCGCGGTCGCCTCAATGAGCGATTCAGTGGGATGGCGTTGGTCAGCCTGACCAATCAGCAAATTCTAGCCAGTGCTCTGGGACAATTGGATGTGGACACTTACCTGGGGCAGGAAGACCACAAACACCTGCAGATGGGCAGAACCCTGGTGAAGGTCCAGAGTGATGCAGCGGGCCCCGCAGTTCTGATGGCCCGCTTGACCGGCCCAGCGTCTAATCCATGCATGCTGATCGGCTGCCTCAAACCTGAGTACTTATGGAGCGGCGAGGGATTCTTGCCGCCATCAACCGAGCTGTTGATCCTGGATGAGGCCCGCCGGCCGCTCTACTCTTCATCCGAAGCCCAGCCCTTCTCTGAACTGCAACGAGCCCTAACCATCGCCCAGCGCTCCGGTAAACTGGAATGGGAACATGCAGACGAAGCCTACATTGGCGGATACTGGACCCTCTTTGCTCGCTACCAGTTCAACACCAGCTTTGTAGTCGCTCAAAGTCAGAAGAAAGAGGTGGCACTGGTTTCCTACTACGAGTTCCGGCGCTTCTTCCTGTTGCTGATCGGCTTCGCTTTCTCTGTGGTCTTGCTCATGAGCATGATCCTGATCCGCCGCAATCTGGACCCCATCACCCAACTGCGGTCAGCAACCGAGCAGCTGGCTGCAGAGGATTTTGATGTACATCTGCAAATCAACAGCGACGACGAGTTCCAGGATCTAGGCAATGCCTTCAATGACATGGCGGCAAAGCTCTTGGCCAACATCAACGCGCGCAAGCAAGTAGAGTTGGAACTGATCAAAGCCTGTGACGATGCCCGGGAAGCGGCGCGAACCGAGACTGATTTTGTGCGAAACGTAAGCCATGAGCTGCGCACACCCATGGCATCCATCCGTTCCTTTGCAGAGATCCTGCGAGACTACGACGAGGAAGATCCGGGTACGCGAGAGGAATTCCTGGGTATCATCATCACCGAATCGGAGCGCCTGACCCGCCTCATTGATGACATCCTGGATTTCAGCAAGGTTCAGGCTGACGGATCCAACTGGAAGTTCAAGATCATCGATGTGACGGAGGTATTCCGGGACGCAGCGCAGGCCTTGAATGCCATCGCCGAGAACTCCAAAATCACCTTGGAGAACAACATCCCATACGAACTCATGGCAACCGCCGCCAATCGAGATCGCTTGACCCAGGTCTGCACCAACCTGATTGCCAACGCCCTCAAATTTACCGGCGAAGGCGGCAAGGTTGCACTTCGCGCCAGCCAGCAGGACGACTGCATCATCCTGGAGATAGAAGACTCCGGCTGCGGCATTGCCAAAGAAGAGCAGGACGCGATCTTTGAGCGCTTCCGTCAGGTGAGCTCATGCCTGACCAAAGACAAGCCCACCGGCACCGGACTGAGCCTGCCCATTGCCAACGAGATTGTGCAACGCCATCACGGCAGGATTGATGTGGAGAGCGAACTGGGCAAGGGCTCCTTGTTTCGCGTTACCCTACCGGTGCTGAGTGTTGCGGAAGTGCAGAAGGCGCCTGCTGCAAAGGCAGCAATTGAATCTTCTGAACACTGCGCACTGAGCTGAGCAAAGCATTCGCCTTGCTTGCACCGTTTCGCTTGGTCAGTATCGCTTGGTCAATATCGCTTGGTCAGTATCCCAGTAGCAGGTCCAATGCGTTCAGCGGCACCACCGTGGATGGATTCCCTTCGATGCGGAAACCCTGGCTGCGTATCCGAGAACCAATCAGAGTCGGCAAGTTGGGCACCGCGACAGTAAAGTCGCCATTGCTTTGAAACAGGATCGGCGCCGGCTGCAGGGCAATGAGAAATTCTCCTCCCCAAGGAGTGGGGCTGGTTACCGGGGCTGCCAGGCTACCTGCCAGCAGATTGATGATGGTACTCGGATTGCTGCCAAAGGTTGCAGTCCAGGTGCCGCCCACCACTGGTTGTGCCAGGCATTTGTAATCTGGCGCATTGATGCCACTGCCGTTGCGAAAGCCACACCAGGCATTGGGGCCTTCCCGCTGATATTCGACGATGAGTACATCCCAGGCAGCCGCCGGGATCGAAATGCTCATGGCCGGCGCCGGCGGAGTTTCATTGCTGCCGGGATAGGGAGTGGCTCCGTTCATCCGAGTCACTCGAGTGACCGTGAGCTTGCGGGAAGACTGCAGTTGCAGGGTCCAGGGATAGCTGGATCCTTGCACCACCATGTAGTTACCACCGGTGCGCCCATGAATCGCCGCGCCAAAGGCTGAGGCCGAGGAAACATAGTTCGTATGCTCCACGTGTACCTGATCCATGTTGCCAAGCCTGTGCAGCTCCCGATGCAGCGTCATCAAGGGCTTGGGGTAGCGACCAACCTTGTGGTAGATACCGGGGCCGGTGTTGCTGCCATTGGCGACATTGGCCCAATCTTCCCAGACGGTGCGGTTGGCCAGGGCAAAACCCTCACCCCCCAAGTCGTTCCGTGCAATGTTGGCCCGCGCACTCAATCCGGTGACCGCGGCGTAAATGCCAGAGGGTGTGCCTGAGCCTTCGAGACCGTTGTACCATTCGGTCAGGATGTACTCGACTGCATCCGGATCCCCACCAACTGAACTGACCCAGCCTCGCGCAGTGTTCATTGCCGTGGAACACCAGCCAGGCTCTGCTCCATTGAAGTTGGACTCAGGCAGGCCCGGGTATGGCTTGTCCGGAAAGGCAAAGCTGGCAGTGCGCACTTGATGCCAGGAGAGGAAATCCAGGGGCGTGGCGGGATCCATCAGATGATCCAGAACCAACTTCCTGTTGATCTCAGCCAGCGGGCTGGGGCCTCCTGGGTTGGGACCGTCCAAGGGACCAGGAGGACTGTCCGTGTGGGTGATCGCCATCCACCACGCCGCCGGTGAAGTACCGCCAATCTTGTAGCTTCCGGTAGAAAGGCCGGCAGCCACGGCAGCGTCTTCCGCTTCCTTCACTGACTGGGCAAAATCTCGATAGAGCTGGGAAAGCTGATTCAGGTTACCTCGCCAATAGCGCTGCGGCTCATTGATCGGTCCCTCCCAGTAACGCACCCGGCCCGTCCAATTGACGGTGGTGATCAACTCATAGGCATAGGATTTCACCAGATCCCGGTAGTCGGCCTGGGAGGTGTACATGCGCCGATGTGCATGCATGATCGGGCTTTCCACCAGGGTGGTGTTGGCAGACTCGGACAGATACCAGGGCATCAGGGAAACCTGGATGACGGTGCGCTTGCTCTTGCGAGCACAGTCCTCAGCGAGCCAGCGGCCAGGACTGGCCAGAGAGTGACGCAGGTAGTTCATGAACGCCGCCTTGCCAGCGGCGTAGTTGCCCTGAGCCACACCGTTGGTGGCCAAGGTCGCATACTGCCAAAGCCCGAAAGCCTTGGTCGCCTCGTGCAGTCCCTGGATGTACTGCTCGGAGAAGTAGGCGTAGTGGCTGGAGGGGACACTGGGAATGGGCATGCCCGGTGTCCACCGATTTGAGGCAAAGCGATCGTTGTAGAACACTCCTGAACGCAGAGCTTCCGGACGATGGTCGAAGGCCAGGTCTTCCACCATTGTGGTCTGGGCATTGGCCAGGGAAGTAATCAAGACCAGTGCAGCCAGGCAATGTAGGACTTGGCAAGGAACAAAACGGCGGCTGGAAATCTGCATAAGCGCATTAAATCCCGAACCCTCCACCACCGCAACTCTGCATCAGTGCGCTACGGAGCAAAATAATTTTGCCTTGGCGATGGCCCTATTGGCCATTGCTCGCCACCGTAAATCACATCATGCGGTCCGGACCGGTTACATAGGTAACAAATCAGTCCGGGCACATGGGTAACACTTTGGCGTGGCCTTGGGGTGGCGCTGGGGTCTCTTGTGCCGGATGACCTGGTGCGAGACAGACCCTGTGAATGAGCGTTTGAAGTTTGTGGCGGCCCACCAAGATGGCCGCCTGTCGATGACAGAACTGTGCGAGCGGTTTGGGGTTAGCCGGAAAACTGGCTACAAGATCCTGGCTCGATATCGTGATGAAGGACCTGAAGGTCTACGGGACAGATCCAGAGCGCCAAAGCGGCATCCCAATCAAGCCCCACCAAGAGTGGAGGCGGCGATTTTGCGGGTACGAAAACACTACCCAACTTGGGGATCCAAAAAGATCCGAGCTGTACTGGCACGAGAGCACCCGGAAGAAGTTTTGCCGGCAAGGAGCACAGTGCATGCTGTGTTGAAACGGGCGGGTGTCGTCATGTCTCGTCCCCGACGTTTGCGGCGGCAGCCCAGTACATTGTCGTTGATTCAACCACAAGCACCCAATGACGTTTGGTCCATAGACTACAAGGGCTGGTTTTGTGTCGGAGATGGCACTCGCTGTGATCCACTGACGGTGAATGATGCCTTTAGCCGCCTGTCGCTGGAGTGCCGTGCATTGGTCTCGCCGAAGCTGTTGGACGTGCGCCGCTGCTTGGCAGGTGCATTTAGGCAGTATGGCCTACCTCTCTACATGCTTAGCGATAACGGGTCTCCGTTTGGGTCGAGGGGCATTGGCGGGATTTCTCGCTTAGGAGTTTGGATGATACGGCTTGGAATTCGACCAATGTTTATTGAGCCAGGTAGACCAGATCAGAATGGTCGTCACGAGCGATTTCATGAAACCTTGAAGGCAGAGACTGCCAACCCTCCTTACAAAACAATTCGAACCCAGCAGGCTGCATTTTCACGATTTCAATCCATCTACAATGAAGAGCGCCCGCATGAAGCTCTAGACATGCAAGTGCCAGCCGAAGTCTACGCGCCTTCGCGGAGGACTATGCCTTCAAGGCTGCCGCAGCATGAATACTCAGATGACTTTGCTGTCCGACAAGTGCGAAAGGATGGCACCATGAAATGGGCTGGAGGCTATGTCTTTATAGGGGATGCACTGGTAGGCGAGAGCATCGGCCTGGAACATGTGGATGACGACGTATGGATTGTCCATCTCGGCTGCATGCAGCTGGGAGTGCTGCATGAGCGGTCCAGGGTCGTGATCCCCCTGCCAAAAATCAGCGAGTAGGGGGGAGGGCCCATATACTGAGTAGCGAATATGGGGGGTCGCTTGCCGAAATCCTCATTTCCCTGGCTCAAGAGGCTCCCCCCATGCTCTAGCCCCTGAATCCCTGAAAATGAGCATTGTGGGTCGCAATCCTGCCTCCCCCAGAAAGTGTTACCCATGTGCCCGTACAAAAGTGTCACCCATGTGCCGGGTTGCACCGTTTTGGCCAGGCAACCTAAAGGCAGAGATGCGGTGTTTCTGAGATAATTCCGGATTCAACGTCACAGATTGTGCCTGCCAGATCTCTTGGGTTGTCATGCCAACGGAATCGTCCAACAACGTACTCGACCATGCCTTCCTCCGCTACCAGCGGACCAATAACCCTGACCACTTAGGAGAGGTTTTTGAGGGAACAGCAGGCAGGCTCTTGGAACTGGCGCAGAACCTTGCTGCGGACATGAGTGCGGCGGAGGATTTGGTGCAAGCCACCTTCCTCACCGCCATTGAGAACCAGCATAAGTACGAGCATAAAGGCCATGTCTTCTCCTGGCTCTTTGGCATCATGGTCAATGAAGCCAGGGTACGACGCCGCGCCATGGGACATAATATGGAACCGCTGGAGCGACGCTCCGATGCAAGTCCCTTGCAAGGCCCAGATGAAGCACTGGAGGGCAAGGAGATCTCCGAAGTCGTAATGCAGGCCATTGCCAAGATGGCTGACCCCTACCGTCCGGTGCTGAGCTTTCACCTGCGCTATGGCCTTTCCGCTGGAGAGATCGCCATCAACTTGCATCGACATCCCGCAACAGTGCGCAAGCAACTCTCCCGCGGCTTGGAACTTTTGCGCAAGGCCCTGCCTGCCAGCCTCATTGCCGGCGCGGCGGTGTTGACCACGCCCACCGTAGGACTTTCTGCCATGCGCGAAGTGGTGATGGCCAAGGCTTCAGCCTTTGCCGCAAAGGCCGCTGGTGCTTCCTCGGCCTTGACTCTCGGCAAGCTGGGCCTAATGGCTGGTGCTGGAACCCTGGCGGCAGCAGGCTTGGCAGTGTCGTTGTTCGCCCCCGATGTGGGGCAAGTGACCAATCCCGATGTTTCCCCCAAGGCCAAGGCACAAGTCATGGCCCCAAAAGGATCCGTGGATTCTATTGCGCCCGCCACCGTGGCGCTGCAAGCGGATCCTTTTCCCCCATCATCACGAGTGTTGATGACGTTTTCTAACCCTGTTCCCAACGCCCCAGGAGGCGCCAATTCAATGAATGCAAGCCAACTTTCTCCTTCCTCCCTCTCCCAGAAACTAGGCATCCCAAGCCTGTTGATGGGAGCCATGACCCTGCTGTCGGCCGTGAGCCAGGGACAGAGTGTGATTTATTTCCACAATGGCGATACCCCGGGTGGCGATTTGGGTCGCTCTGCGAACACGGCCGGCGATGTCAACGGTGATGGTAACTCCGACCTCGTGGTTGGTGCATCTAACTATGATTTGGATCCCGACGGCACTCCGACCACCGGCGACGAGCTGAGTGGTGCTGGTCGTGTGTATGTGTATTCCGGCAAGGACGGCACAACGCTATGGACTAAAGATGGCGATTCGGCGGGTGACAGCCTGGGGTCTAGCGTGAGTAACCTGGGCGATGTCAACGGTGATGGCAGCCCCGACATCGTCGTCGGCGCGCTAAACTATGATTTGGATCCCGATGGCACTCCGGCCACCGGCGACGAGCTGAGTGACGCTGGCCGTGTCTTTGTGTATTCCGGCAAGGACGGCACGACGCTGTGGACCAGAGAAGGATTGGTTGCGAGTAACCTCCTGGGTTACTCCGTCAGCGATGTCCAGGATGTGAACCTAGACGGCTTCCCCGACATTGTGGCCAGTACCTGGGCCGAATATGCCAACCCCGACGGTACTCTGGGCACTAGTGACGATCTCGCTTGGGCTGGTCGTGTGTATGTGTTTTCCGGCAAAGATGGTACGACACTCCATACCTTCGATGGCGAGAACGCAAATGACTTCCTGGGCTCCGCCGCGAGCGGCGCCGGCGATGCGAACGCTGATGGCTTTGGCGACATCGCAGCCAGTGCCAATGGCTATGATGCTGACCCCGACGGTACTCCGGCTACCGCCGACGAGCTGATTGGCTCTGGCCGTGTGTATGCGTGGTCGGGCAAGGACGGCTCGCTGCTGTGGACCAAAGATGGCGAGGCGGCAGATGATAACCTGGGCGGCGGCTCCGGCGAAGCCCTGACCGGCGTTGGCGACTTGAACGCTGATGGCTTCGACGACGTCGCGGCTGGAGCTTATAAATGGAGTGCCGATATTGATGGACCGGACGGCACTCCTGGCGTCACTGGCCCCGGCCCTGACGGCACCCTGAACACCCCTGACGACGACAATGATGACATTCAAGGCAATGGTCGTGTGTATGTGTTATCCGGCAAGGATGGTACGGCGATTCATACCATCGATGGCGAGAACGGTGGCGTGCAGTTCTTCACTTGCTGCGGCGGCTTTGTCCTTTGGTTGGCAGGTGGTGACAACCTGGGTTGGTCCGTAGGCAGCGCCGGCGATGTGGACAGCGATGGCTATCCCGACATCACCATCGGTGCACCTACATTTGAGGTGGATCCCGACGGCACTTCCGCCAACGGCGACGAGCTCACTTGGGCTGGTCGTGCGTATGTGTATTCCGGTAAGAGCGGCACAAAACTGTGGAGCATCGATGGCGGGGGCGCGAGTGACTTCATGGGTTTCTCCGTGGACGATGCCGGCGATGTGAATGGTGATGGTTCCCCCGACATTGTGGCTAGTGCCCGTGGCTGGAGTAACCCAGCTGAACTTGGTCCCGACGGAACTGCGGGCACCGGTGACGAAACTGGTGGCCATGGTCGTGCCCACGTGATCTCCGGCACCCCGCTGTCCCTGACGGCGGACCAACACCTGCTGTCCTTGAGTGTGGCCAATTCTCAGACCATGACCATCGATGCTGGCATTGCCAATGCAGGCAAGAACTACTGGCTGTTCACCGGCTTTGCTGCTAGTGGCGACACCCCCGGTGTCACCATGGCCCCCGGTGTGGTGATCCCCCTGAACCAGCCGGATCCCCTGACCAGCTTTGTCATTGGTCTCACCCAGCTGGGCGGTGGCGCTCCCACCTTTACGGCTTGGAAGAGCACCCTGGATGGCGCTGGCAAGGCCTCGCCGTCGCTGAACACCTTTGGCCCCACGCCAGCACCTCTAGGTGTCACCCTGCACCATGCCGCCCTGGTCTACACCAGCAACGGCTGTGGCCTTGGTTGTGACACTTTCCAGCTGGCTAGCAACTGGGTTCCCATGACGACCACGCCGTAGTTAGCTCCGGAAAGACGAAACTAGCCGAGGCTTTAGCTTCGGCTGCAACAAGATTCAGGGCTTCCAACCTTTGAAAGCCCTGAATCTTGTTCGATTTCTAAATACGCACCCCCCTCAAAATAATTGAGAGCCAAGTCATGCATGCATGTCCGACCCTTTGGATCCTTCTGACCCTACTGGCACCCCTCCCTGAAACCCTGTTGGCGCAGGGCGAGAGCCAAGCAAGCCCTGAACTGCAAGCCCCCTTCAAGGTCCTGTGCGGGGATCAACCCATCGATGTGGGAGATGACATAGGTCACGCCGCGCCGTGCTTTACGGACATCGACGGTGATGGCTTGCCTGACTTGCTGGTAGGCGTCTTCGGCAAGGGAGTCAAGAAGAAGGGCGACATTGCGGCAACCCTGCGCATCTACAAAAATGTTGGCAAGAAAGGTCAGCCCAGGTTTACCAAGTTCAAATACTTCCAGGCCGGCGGCGGCACAGCCGCGGTCCCCGGCGGTTGATGCATTGGCTTTGGTCCCCAGTTGGTGGACCTGAACAGTGATGGTCACAAGGACGTGCTTTCCGGCTCCTACAATCCCGGCGACTTCTACCTCTTTGCCGGTAGCGCTGACGGCAACTTCAAAGCTGCCCAGATCCTCCAGGGCCAGGACGGCAAGAACCTGAATGCGGGGCTGGCATCAGTGGTGTTTGCTGCCGACTGGGATGAGGATGGTGACTTGGACTTGATTGTGGGCAACATCAAGGGCGAGGTGCATTGGATCGCCAATGTGAGCAAGACCAAGACACCGGTTTTCGGCAGCCCGGTGCCCATAGAGGTGGATGGCAAGCCCATTGTAGTGGGCAGGGATGCCGGGCCTTGCGTTGTGGACTGGGATGGCGATGGCAAGCCGGATCTGCTGGTGGGCGATGATGAGGGTGCGGTCACCTTCTACCGCAACTCCGGGTCTGCGGGTTGCCAGTTGGCCACAGCTGTTGTCCTGGTCGCCAAGAGCAAAATAGAATGCCTGGAGGACGGCCGGGGTGGCCGCAGCAAGATCTGTGTGGCGGATTGGAATGGGGATGAACGCTTGGACCTGTTGCTGGGGGATTTCGGCCTTACCCACGGTATAGAACCAGAGATGACCGAGGCCCAGCGCGCCGAGCAAGATGCGGCGCAGATTGCCAAAAAGGAGATCATTGAGAAAATCGACTCCTTCACCGGTTTGGAGAACGATGAGGATCACCAGGCGCTGCAAAAGGAGTTAGCAGCCCAGGAGCAGATCCTGCAGAAGTACAAGGCGCCCCTCCATTTTCACGGCCGTGTCTGGGTTTTCCTGCGGCAACCCGCTGGTGCAGCGGTCATGGAGGCCGACGCCCAGCGCTCAAAGCAGTAGGGTTAAGGTTTCCAGGCATTCTTCCCAGGCTCCCGAGATTATCCTTGAAATTCACCCGTCTGTAGGACGATATTCAAGGATAATCACCCATGATCCAGCGTTCCGCACACCTCAGCCGCCTGCGCCAGCTCCTTCAGGCCTTCCCCGTTGTGGCCCTGATTGGAGCCCGACAGGTCGGCAAGACAACCCTGGCAAGACAGCTTGCTGCTGCAGAAGGGGAAGGCCCCGTGACCTTCTTCGACCTGGAGGATCCCAGGAGCCTGGCCGAACTTGCCCAGCCCATGCTGGCCCTGGAGAAGCTAACTGGTCTTGTCGTCCTGGATGAAGTGCAGCACCGGCCCGAGTTGTTTCCCGTGCTCCGGGTGCTGGTGGATCGCCCGGAGGCCAAGTGTCGCTTCCTGGTCTTGGGCAGCGCATCGCCCCAACTCCTGCGACAGAGTTCCGAATCTCTGGCCGGTCGCATTGCCCAGTACCGCTTGGATGGCTTGGACCTCTCCGAGATTGACCAGGGGAATCATGAGGAACTGTGGCTCCGGGGAGGCTTCCCCCGTTCCTACCTTGCCGCTGACGAAGCTGCCAGCGACAGGTGGAGGTTGGAGTTCATGCGCACTTACCTGCAGAGAGACCTCCCCAACCTGGGGTTTCGGGTACCGGCCCCCACCATGGAGAAGTTCTGGAGCATGCTGGCCCATTACCATGCCCAGACCTGGAACGGAGCCGAGTTATCCAGAGCGCTAGGTGTCAGTGCCAATTCGGTGCGTCACTACCTGGACATTCTCTGCCAGACCTTCATGGCCAGACGTTTGGAGCCATGGTTTACAAACATAGGCAAGCGCCTGGTCAAGTCGCCGAAGGTGTACCTGAGCGATCCGGGAATTCTGCATCATCTCCTGGGCATTCATTCCCGACGCGAGCTGTTCCGTCATCCCAAGGTAGGAGCCTCTTTCGAGGGCTTCGCCATCTCTGAACTGATTCAGCATTTGCGAGCTGAGGAAAAGGAGTGCTTCTTCTGGGGGGCACACAGCGGAGCGGAATTGGACCTGCTTATCGTGCGTGGCGGCAAGAGGCGGGGGTTCGAAATCAAATTCACTGACAGCCCAAGCACGTCAAAATCCATGCACGCAGCCATGGAAGGCCTCGAACTTGAAACCTTGGATGTGGTGCACGCGGGATCCAGGACATTCCCACTGGCAAAGAACATACGAGCCCTGTCCCTCACAAGGCTCAAAGAGGATCTGCCCCCACTGTGACAGGCCAGCATTGCCTGGCATGCCTCTTGTGCCTAGGGTCTGCGCATGGAGACCCGCCCAAGCATGCCCGAAACCCCACCCGCATTTGACTTCAAGAACTGGCTGAAAAAGAACAGTCAGCCCGACGACCGCCTGCAACTCAGCCAGGCCCAGGCCAAGGCTGTGTTCCAGGAGCTGCAGAGCCTGCGGCAGAGCTGTGACCGCCTGCGCAAGCAGAACAAGAAGCTGCGCCGACGAGCCGGCACGGAAGAGACGGTAGAGATGGAAGAGGGGGACAGCACAGGCAAGGCAAGCACGGAGCCCGCAGAGTCTTGAAGCTGAGCCAGGTCCTGCAACAACAAGGCAGCCTCCCACCACAACAGGTGGCGCAACTTGGCCTGGACCTGAGCCGGGCCCTGCAAGACCTTCACAGCCAGAAGCAAGCCCACGGCGGCGTGCAGTTAGACAACATCTTGCTGCAACAAGGGGAACAGGGCGAGCAAGCGCAGCTGATGGCAGCCGGCAGCCAGACATCCCCCCACCCCGCACCGGAAATCCTGCGCGGCAAGCCCGCCGATGCCCGCAGTGACATCTTTGATCTGGGCTGTGTCATGCTGCACTCCCTCACCGGTACGCCAGCCTTCGCCGATGGCCAAACCAACAAAAGCATCTCACTGCAAAGCCAGCAAGTGCAGAGCATCCCCCGCAACCTGCTGGACATCGTCCTGCACTGCCTGCATCCGCAACCGCAAAAGCGCATCCAAGATGCCAGCGAACTGGCCCAGGCCCTGAGCAGCGGTGCCGATGCAGATGACCGCCAGCTGCGCCGGCGGCGCATGCTGCCCACCCTCATCCCCATCCTGGTTGTATTCCTGCTGGCCTGGGGCGTTTTCTGGACTCTCGACCTGGTCCCCAACTCGGAAAGTCATGACCCAAACAGCCGCCGTCTGGCCCTGTTGGTGGATGCCGACGAACTGGCTTCGCCCCTAGCCCAGTCACCGTTGCAATGGCAGGTCATGCAGCTCCCCCCCTCCATGCGCAGCAAGGCGCAATTGCTAAGACAGTTGCGGGATGTGCTGGAAAGCAGCGATGCCAAAGACCAGGTGCTGATCTACATCCAAGGAAAAAGCCACAGCCAGGATGGTCGCTTTTCTCTGCTAGCAACGGATGACGGCATCGATCTATTGGAACTGCGGTCTCTGTTGCAAAGCTCCAATGCAGGCAAGGTCATGCTGGTGTTGGACTGCGAACACCAGGGGGAACTGCCCAATCCCACCCCCGCCGCCAGCAAGCCCGGCCATCTGCTGATCTTCAGCGGTAACGCCCCCCTACTGCCAAGATTCATCCAGACCGTGCAGCAACCCAAGTTCCATTTACAAGAACTGCTGCGGGAAACCCGAGTCCTGGCTGGCAACATCGATCATGCCATCCCCCTGCGCTAGGAATCCTGAATGCTAGCACCGTACAAAAGGCTGTTCCCCTACATGGGCCGGTACGGCGGCCGCTATGCCCTGGGCGCCCTACTGGTCATTGGCTCGGTCTCTTTCAAGCTAAGCATTCCCTACCTGCTGGGCGATGCCTTTGATGAACTGCGCAAGAGCGAAGAGGGACTGAGTCAGGAACGCCTGCTGTTCTGCTCTTTAGGCATGGTGCTGGCAGCTTGCCTGGGTGCCCTTTTGCGCACCGGCAGCCGGCTCTGCATCCTGGGCAACAGCCGTCGTGCCATCCACGACATCCGACAGGATCTCTTTGCCCGCCTGTCGCAACTCTCTCCCTCCTTCTACACCCGACATCAGACCGGACACATCATGTCCCGGGCGGTGAACGACCTGCAGAATGTGCAGGGACTGCTGGGTCCGGTGTTCATGTATCTGGTTGAGACCCTGGCACTGTATGCCATCTGCATCCCCTTCATGCTGGGCATCGACCCCTGGCTGACCCTGGCCAGCCTGGCGCCCTTCCCGGTGTTCTTCATTGTCGCCCGCCGCCTCGCCGGCAAGGTGCAGGTAGGTTCCCGCCAGGCGCAGGAAAGACTCTCCAACCTGAGCGCCAAGGTGGATGAGAGTCTCAGCGGGCAAAAGGTGATCAAGAGCCTGGCCCTGGAAGACTACGACTACAAACAGTTTCAAGCGCGCAGCCAGGACTACCGCAACAGCATGCTGACGGTGGCTCGCATCCGCGCCACCCTGCAACCCACCATGATGTTCCTGGCCTCCCTGAGCATCTTCTTCGCCCTGATCTTTGGCGCACCACAATTGCTGCAGGCACAACTCAGCATCGGCCAGATGGTGAGCATGGTGTTCTTCCTGGGCTTGCTGGCCGCCCCCACCGCCACCATGGGTTTCGTCATCTCATCCCTGCAACGGGGCGCGGCGGCCCTGGCTCGGGTTTCCGAATTCTGGGACATGCCTATCGAGATCAAGGATGCAGAACAACCAGTACAAGGCGCCATCAGCCTGGGACAGGTGGAAGTGCGCAAGCTCTCCCTGAGCTTCGCCGACGCCGCACAAGAACCCCATCTCAGCGGCAGCCTGCCACCCACTCAGGGTGAGACCCGTCAGGTTCTGCAGGACATTTCCTTCTCCGTGCAACCTGGCCAGACCCTGGCCATCGTCGGTGCGGTGGGTTCGGGCAAGAGCAGCTTGCTACGGGCCATCGCCCGGCAGATCGTCGTGCCTTCGGGATTCATTTTCATCGACGGTCATGACATCAACCAGATCCCCCTGGCGGAACTGCGGCGGGACCTGGGCCTGCAAGCCCAGGACAGCTTCCTGTTCAGCGCCACCCTGGCCCAGAATATAGCCCTTGGCAAACCAGAAGCTGAACCTGAAGAAGTCATGGCAGCGGCACAGATGGCGCAACTGCACAAAGATCTGGATCAGTTGCCCCAGGGGCTTTCCACCATGCTAGGTGAGCGGGGCGTCAACATGAGTGGCGGGCAACAACAACGCACGGCCCTGGCACGGGTTTGCCTGCTGGCACCCAAAGTGCTCTGTCTGGATGACCCCCTCTCTGCCGTTGACACCCATACGGCGCAAGACATCCTGCAAGGCCTGCAACCCATGCTGGCAACGAGCACCCTCATCATCACCGCCCACCGCCTGGCTACCATTCAGCATGCCCAGGAAATCCTGGTGCTGGATCAGGGCCGCGTGGTGGAACGCGGCAACCATGCAACACTCATGCTGGCCAAGGGGGCTTACGCCAAAGTCTACCAAAGCCAGATGCGGCAAGAGACCTTGGCGGAACAACTGGGCCTGGATCCCTTGCAAGAAGAGGAGGAGCCGGCATGAGCCAACACCTGCGGCATCTCTGGCAGATCATCCGACCACAAAAACGCTTGATCTTCGCCGGTCTGATCTTCTTGCTGCTGACCGCAGCCGCTCGCATTGCCCAACCCATGCTGGTACGCTCCGCCATCGACGATCACCTGCTGGTGCAAGGCAGCGGCAGCCTGGCTCTGCTGTTGGGGTTCTATCTGTTGGCAGCTGCAATGGAAGCCGCCTGCCGGCGCTGGCAACTCATCGGTCTGGAAACCGCCGGCCAGAACGCCCTGCTGACTTTGCGCCTCAAGGTATTTGCGCATCTGCAGCGTTTACCGGCGGCGTTCTTTGATCGCACTCCCCTGGGTCGATTGGTGGGTCGGGTCACCACCGATATCGAAGCCCTACAGGAACTGTTCTCCTCAGGCGTGGTCACCATCCTGGGAGATATCATCTTCATGCTGGCCATCGTTGGCCTGCTGCTGGCGCTCAGCGTAAAACTCACCCTGGCCACCTTCCTGGTGGTACCAGTCTTGGTGCTGGTCACCCTGTTCATCCGCCTGCGAGTGCGCAAGGCCTACAACGCCATGCGGGAGCGCCTCTCCCAAATGAATGGTTTCTTGCACGAACAGGTTTCCGGCATGCCCACGGTGCAACTGTTTGGCCTGGAGGGTCAACGGCTAACACAGATGGCGCAAATCAATGGCGGTGTGCGGGATGCGCAACTCCGTTCGGTGCGCTGGGAATCCATCCTGTCAGCCATCACCGAAATGCTCAGCTCCCTGACCACCGCCCTGATTCTCTGGTCCGGTGGGCAGTTGATCATGGGCAATCCGCAACAGGACCTGCTCAGCCTGGGCACGCTCTTCGCCTTCGTAGATCTGATGCAGAAGTTCTTCGTGCCGCTAAACGATCTGAGCCTGAAGTACACGGTGCTGCAAAATGCCATGGTGGCCAGCGAACGGGTGTTTGATCTTTTGGGGGAAGAAGCCCAGAGCAGCGAAGATGATCTAACCGAGGTCAAGGCCGGTGCGGGGGAGATCGAATTTCGTGACGTCACCTTTGGCTATGATCCAGAGCAACCGGTGCTGAAGAACCTCTCCTTCAAGATTCGCCCCGGCGAACGCATTGCCATCGTCGGCGCCACCGGTGCCGGCAAGACCAGCATCCTCAGCCTGCTTACTCGCCTCTATGACATCCAACAGGGCAGCATTCTGCTTGACGGGGTGGAACTTGCGGCAGATTCGCCGGCAAGACCTGCGGCAGCGCATTGGCGTAGTGGCACAGGACGTATTCCTGTTCCGCGGCAGCGTGCTGGAAAACATCCGCCTGGGCCTGCCGGGGGTGAGTGATGCGGAAGTATTGGCGGCAGCAAACTCGCTGCATCTGGATGAAGTCGTTCGGCGCTTTCCCCAGGGTTATGCCGAACCCATCGCCGAGCGAGGCAAGAACCTGTCGGCGGGCGAAAAACAACTCATTGCCTTTGCCCGCATGTTGGTGGCTAAGCCGGAAATCCTGGCCTTGGACGAAGCCACCTCCAATGTGGACTCACACACGGAACATTTGCTGCAAGAAGCCATGCAGCGACTCATGGCCGGGCGCACTTCCCTGATCATCGCTCACCGCCTCTCCACCATCCGCGACGTGGACCGCATTCTCGTCATGCACCACGGTGAACTGGTGGAAGAGGGCAAGCACCAGGAGCTGTTGGAAAAGAAGGGTTTGTACTGGCAGCTGTATCAACTGCAGTATCAGGATCAGGAGCAGGCGGGGTAGCTAGATTCGCTGCATTCCACTCCACATTTTCTTGAGCCCACTATGGCACGGTTGTCATGGGCACCCAGTTGGTAGCCAATTGGAAAGTGTCACAAGCTGCACCACAACCATTGGTCGTGTAGACCAGAGCAGCATGGTTGAGGGTAATTCCTACGACAACCGGGACAGGCCCCGAAGTATTCAATGAGGCCGAAGCCTTCCCGTTGATATCCAGGTTGCCTTTCCAACCCACAAAGGTCGGGCCACCACCACCCAGTTGGGTGATGTTGATGACAAAGTTGGTGAGAACGTCCGGGTTCAGGGGGATGGTGACATCAGGCGACATAGTCACACCGGGTGAATTTCCACTGGCAGCAAAGTTGGTAAACACCCAATAATTTCCCAGAGCATTTCCTATGCCCGCATCCAAGCTCAGGTTCTGAACACTTGCGGCACCCACAGACATTTGGTGGGTATCCGTTGTCAAGGAAAGCAACTTGCCAGATAGGACCCGCGCACTCCCAGAGCTAGTGCCATTGTTGTCATCGAGATAGGCTCCAACGATGACATCTGCATAGCCGTCCTGGTTCACATCACCTGCTCCGCTTATTGAAAAACCGAAGGCGTCTCCTCCCGGATCGCCGTTGAAGGTGTAGAGGACTGCCCCATCCTTGCCGGAATACACACGCACACTCCCTGAGTTGTTGCCATTGTTGTCGTCACCTGGAGCTCCAGCAGCCAGATCCACGTAACCGTCCTGGTTCAAATCTCCGGCTACGCTTACTGAAGCACCCAAGAGGTCATTTTCTGAATCGCCATTGAAGGTATGGAGAACTGTCCCATTCTTGCCCGAATACACTCGCGCAATCCCAGAACTCTCTCCATTGGGATCTGCCCGATTGGCTCCAATGATGACATCTGCATAGCCATCCTGGTTCACATCGCCGGCTTCGCTCACTGAATTGCCGAAGAGATCATTGGCTGCATCGCCGTTGAAGGTGTAGAGGACTGCCCCATCCTTGCCGGAAAACACCCGCGCAATCCCAGAGTTGTCGCCATTGGTGTCGTCGAAATTAGCTCCAACGATGACGTCATCATGGCCATCCTGGTTCACATCACCGGCTCCACTTACTGAACTGCCGAAGAGGTACCCCGCTGCATCGCCGTTGAAGGTGTAAAGGGCGCTCCCATCCTTGCCGGACAATACCCGCGCACTCCCAGAGTTGCTGGCATTGTTGTCGTCAAAAGGGGCTCCAACGATGACATCTGCATAGCCATCCTGATCCACATCTCCGGCTCCGCTTACTGAACTGCCGAAGATATCAGGTTCTCCTAAAGGAGTTGTAGGTCTGGAAGCCTGACTCCACCACAGCAGAGGAAGATGGTAGCGATTAGTGGGGCTGCGCTATGGAAGCCGTAAGCGCGATGGCTGAGGAGGCGAATCTTGTTGTTCATGCCTTCCGCCAGGCCATTTGTGAATCGTTCCTTGAAGAGGGCCTGGATCCCGCCGAGGTGTTTGCGGACCGTCTTGCCGAGTTTGACAAATGGCTTGAGTCGAGATCGTGCTGCCCAGGCCATCCAACCATCAAGAGCCAGATTTGAATCTTTGATGCTGCCACGCAGGATGTCGAGCAGAGTCTCCTTGAGCAGGTAGGCGCGCCCAAGAGGTTGCTCGGGGCGAAGATGACCAATGGTGCTCATGTGCTTATCGGTTGCGTTTTCTTGGCGGTGCAGGAGTGCCCACATTGTTCCCTTGATTGCCTTCTTGGCATCGGGATGAGCGGCGTTTCGCATGAGTTCGCGCCGGACCTCATTGAGAGCTTCGTTGGCCAACTTGGCAATGTGGAAGTGATCAAAAACGATCTGTGCATTTGGGAGGCTTTCCTCTGCCGCTTTGCGGTAAGAAGCCGACATATCCATGGTGGCGATTTCAATGCGCTCACAAACATCAGCTCCGATCTCGGTAAAAAAACTCTTGAGTACATCGGCACTCTTGCCCTCGGCGACCCAGATAACCCTTCTCTGGTCGTGGTCGGTGACCACCGTCAGGTAGCGGTGGCGCTTGCGGAAGCTGATTTCGTCCACAGCAATGCGACGCAGACCATCGAAGCGGTTTGGGTCAAGGTGCTCGCTGACGACACGCTCTGCGATTGCTCCTACGGTCACCCACGAAATCCCAGTCAGCCTGGCGACGGCCGTTACGTTTGTCTGTTGCGCCAGCAGGACGACCACATCCTCGAAGGGCTTAGTGAAGTCACTGCCATGCCTGGCCCAGGGGACCGCCTCGGTCACGACTACATTGCATTTCTTGCACCGCAAACGCCGGATTTCGCCCTCCAGGTAGACCTCATGGCCCCAGATTCCCATGTGCCTCCATCGCCGCTTTCGTTTGGATTCTCGGCCACGCTTGCGCTTGCCACAGTGTGGGCAGGTCAGCAGCTGGAATGTTCGGTGGACACTGAGAATCATCTCACCGTCTTGAAATTGGGCCCCGGTAACCCGGAGCCCCTGGAGATTGAGGAGCTTGTTGAGTAGGGTGGTGATGCGCACTGATGCGACCTCGTGAACAGAGTCCGTCGCGTCGAGAGCCTCTAAGCATGCTCGACGCAGTCAGTGCGCAATTTCTATGTACGCTTGGCTCTGCGCAACCAACTTTTCAACTCTGTGCCGCAAGCCTCGGTGCCATAAAGGCCAAGCTCGCTCCGCTCGTGGCCTACGGCCAGCCTTGACAGCCCCTACGGCTCACGGCCCTTTCCTGAGATGCCAAACCGCCAGGGCGGCTTGGCACTCTGCCACTGCCTCCAAGGATGGGCTACAGCCTGTACCGGGAATCCACCGGGTCTCAGATGCAGCTACCCGCGCTCTCCATTGCGTATTCATGGCCGCTAGGCGAAATCAGCACCCGGGAGGACCTACACTTGCTTTAGGAGAGGCAGATATCATGGACTGAATCACCGTTGAAGGTGTAGAGGACTGCCCCATCCTTGCCGGAAAATACACGTGCATTCCCAGAGAGGGCTCCATTAGCAGCATCATTTGAGGCTCCGACGATGCAGTCCACGTATCCGTCTTGGTTTACATCTCCGGCTCCACTTACGGAAATACCAAAAACGCTCCCAGAATGATTACCAAAGAAGGTGTAGATAACTCTCCCATCTTTGCCGGAATACACCCGCGCACTCCCAAGACTAAAACCATTGCTGGTGTATTCCTTCCAAGCTCCAACGATGAAATCATTATGGCCATCCTGGTTCACATCTCCGACTCCGCTTACGGAGACACCGAACCCGAACTGTGTTAAATCGCCGTTGAAAGTGTACAGGTGGTTTTGGGCCGAGACTGTGACGCCGAACAATAACGGGCAGAAGAGGAGGGGAAGATATTTCATGGTCGAGTTCCTTTCTTCTGCCTATTTTGACTTTTTTGCGCTCCCGATAGCAACCATACAAAACTAACAGTGAGCAATAACCTTGAAATAAGGGTGCTGCTTTGCCAAACCCGCCTAGGCAAGGAACCATTCACCTGCACCCAAGGTCACCACTTCTCGCTTGAGGAGGTCGAGCCAGCCTCTTTCTCGCAGCCGTTAGCGATAAGCCTTGGCATCTGTTGAAGCGGACTCGCGATACACGGGCAATCCCAATGAAGAGATCAGGGCAATCTAGCTAGTGGTATGACGCAGAATTAGTAGGCCTTTATATTAAGCCTCCCTACGCTTGCGGTGCGTAGGTATCGTTGGAGGCAAGACGATGCGCGTTGCAGTAGAGATTCAACTTACCAAGAGCGAGCGAAGCACCCTGACGAATTGGTCACGCAGTCGGAGAATTTCGGTGAGGCAAGCTCAGCGAGCCCGAATGATCCTTCTTGCCGCTGATGGCTACTCGAATGCGGATATAGCTGAGGAGATGAGGGTCAAGCGACACACTGTGGGGCGTTGGCGAAACCGCTTCAGCGAGCATCGCCTCACTGGTATAGAGAAGGACCTTCCTCGGGGAGGTCGTCCCCGTGCGAACGAGGAAGTTGAGAGTGAGATCATCCGCATGACTACGCAAGAGATCCCCGCGAACGCGACACACTGGAGCACGCGACTCCTTGCAGAGGAGATGGGAATCACGCAGTCGATGGTCCACCGCACATGGAAGGCCAACGGTCTGAAACCTCACTTGGTGAAGACGTTCAAGGTCAGCAACGATTCTCGGTTCGAAGAGAAGCTGCGCGATGTGGTAGGTCTCTACCTGAATCCACCCGAGAATGCACTCGTCTTTAGCGCGGACGAAAAGACGTCAATTCAGGCTCTCGATCGGACCCAGAAGAGCCTTCCACTGGTCAAGGGCCGATGCGGCACGATGACTCATGACTACAAGAGGAACGGAACAACCACCTTGTTCGCCGCGATCGAGTTGGGTCACGGCGAAGTGATCGCAACCTGCATGAAGCGACATCGACATCAGGAGTGGATCAAGTTCCTGAGAATGATCGACGAGCAAACTCCAGCTGAACTCGATCTGCACGTCATCGCCGACAACTACGCCACACACAAGCATGAGAAGGTTAAGCGGTGGCTGAAGCGCCATCCGCGATTCCACATGCACTTCATCCCGACAAGCAGCTCGTGGCTCAATATCGTGGAGGGGTTTTTCCGCAATCTTGATCAAAAACGCCTGAAGCGCGACGCGTTTCGCAGCGTCCCTCAACTCAAGAAAGCAATCATGGACTACATCGATAACCACAACGACGATCCGAAGCCGATTGTTTGGACCAAGGCCGCCGACGAGATCCTCGAAAAAGTCGGTCGCGCACGCGCTGCACTGAAAATGCCCCAACAGAGCGCATCACACCACTAGGAGTCTGCCCCACGGAAAGTCAACTTAGCGTCACCTCGGTGGCCGCTGGATAAAATCATTAGTGGGGCTGTGAAAATCCAGATCGACGGATTCTGCATGGATTTTGGGCCTGGGGCCACGTTGACGATTTTTGGGAGCAGATCAGTGCTTCTTGGCCTGTAATGGCCCAATTCCCTCGGCCTTCATAGCGCCAGCTTTCCGTGCAGCCTTCTCAAGTTGGTTGCAAGACAGATTAGGTCCCACTCACCACTCACCTTTGCTATGCCTCGCATGCTGAAGGACCGAAAGCCGCTCACGTTTTTGATCCAGCCAAAGACCGGCTCAACGATGTGTTTGCGTTTTCGGTACCAGCCCCGCCCACGGTTGGTTCCCAGCTTCCGTTTCATTCGCGCAGTAGCTTGGAGATCTGGACTGGTCTTCGGTCGTTTCTTTCCTTCCTTGCCAACTGAAACCAAACCGTCAATCTGGGCGTTTTCGAGATGCTTGAAGTTTTCCTCGCTGCGATAGCCTGCGTCCGCAAGCAGGCGCTCTATCGGCTTGCCTGAGTTCTCCATCGCTTTCTCGGCCATTGGAAGAAGCTGGTCATTATCAGCAGCGTTGTTTGTTACTCCATTGGCGATGATCAGCTGCTCAGTATTGTCGACAGCAATCTGAGCGTTGTAGCATTGCTCGAATCCATTCGAGGCTTTCATGATCCGACTATCGGGGTCCGTGAAGTTCTCCTGATCCTTTGGCCGTGGCTTGCCCTTGGGATGTTTCCGGTGGGGAGTCATCCGAAGCTCGCGACCTTCTTCCTTGGCCTTGCTGGCCTTCTTCTCGTCCTTTTGCTTGTCCTCCTCGGCCTTGCGTCTCTCCAATCGCTTCTTTGCCTCCTGGATAGCCTTCAGGCGGCTTTCCCGGTTTGAAAGTTCATCAGGGAGCTCGTCACCCCGAAAGTCAGGACCGAAGAGATCGTCCTCTTCCTTGTCGATTCCCTTAGCCATCTCGGTGATCCTGCGGATCTCGGCACGCAGTCGTTTCTCTTCGGACTTCATTCGCGAGTAGCTCATTGCCTTTCGCTTGCTGGCGTTCGCCTTCACTTTGCTGCCATCCACTGCCACGGTGCCGAGCTTGACCAAGCCAGCCTCAGAAGCGAGCTGTACGATCTGGACAAAGAAGCTCTCGAACAAATCGACATGCTCCGCCCGAAAACGACAGATTGTGCGGTGGTCCGGCATTTGATTAGCTGCCAACACCCGGAAAGGCACGCTTTCTTCGAGGTGCTTGGAGATCTTGCGGGAGGAGAAGACCCCTGTGCAATACGAGTAGATCAAGACCCTCAACATCATCCGTGGATCGTAAGGCAATTCACCACTCCCGCAGATGCGGTAGCGGTCGAGGAGGCCATCCGTGTCCAACGAACCGACCGCGTCGTGAATGTACCACGCAAGATGATCTTGTGGCAGCCAGTCACGGATGGACGGAGGTAGGAGGTACTGCTGGTTTAGATCTTGACCCTTTTTGAATCGCGCCATGCCTTCAATACGTACAAGGATGGGCCAGGGGCTTAACCTTTTTTCCGATTTCGAGGGCGATCGGAGGCCGGATTCCTCCTCATCCCGTGGGGCAGACTCCTAGGCCTCATCTTTGTTCTTTGTCTGCAACCGGGAGTCGCCCAAGACAAAGAACCAGAACAGCAAGGTAAAGAAGTACAGCAGGAGCCGGAAAAACCAGAAACCGATGCCGTTGCCGAATACCTGGCGATGAAGGATCCACCGGCCCTGGGCAAGGCCGCCACCACCTCCCTGCTGAAACGCTACATGAAAGCAGAACACTGGGTGCAAAAGGCAGTCATCCTGCTGTCCCTGAACCAGTACTGGGCTCCGGTTGGCAGCGACATGGTGCTGGATGCCCTGCAGCAAAAAGACGCCCGCCTTCGAGCCCTGGGCTTGGAAGCTTTGCTGCGATCTGAAGAGGATCTGCTGCCCAAAGTGGTCTCTGCCGAACTGTTGGAAGAACTGATCAAGAGGCAACTCAACGAGAAGAACCCGCACTTTAAAAAACGCCTGCAGCTGGCACTGGAACGCGTCGTCCCGCAAGCCGAGGCCAGTTCCAAGTCGGAGTGGATCAAGTGGTGGCAGGGCGCCAAGGAAAGCTGGCAGCCGCAACCCTGGCAACCCAAACCCAGTGATGATGAACCTGGTGAGCGCCGGAGTGTGGCAAGCATGGCGGACCGGGCATTCAATCTCTACGACAAGGGCCTGGACCTGGCCATCTGCATTGACTCCACCGGCAGCATGCAATCCACCATCGATCTAGTGGCCGGAGCCATCGGTCAGATGGTGGACATCCTGCAGGGCCTCTCGCCGAAATTTCGTCTGGCCCTGGTGCACTACAAGGATGCCGGCAACATGGGAAAGATCAGCGGCGCAGTCATTTCGCCCCTGAACAAGAACATCAAAAGCGTGCGCAAGAAGCTGATCAAGCTCATCGCCTCAGGCGGCAACGCCAGCATTGACGAGTCCGTGCTAGACGGCCTGCAGTTGACCCTGGATCCCAAACTGAAGTGGAAGAAAGACAGCAACAAGCTGGTGATCCTGATTGGCGATGCCCCTTCCCACTTTGACAACCAAGACAAGATCAACGAGTTGGTCAAAGAGGCCTACGAAAAGCCGGGCAAGCTTTTCAGCCGCGGCACCACCGGCCCCCTCCCAGACGCCACTCCCTTCATCACCTCCGCCATGGGAGTGGTCATGGAGTATCATCCCGGCTATCTGAAAAGAATGCGGAAGAATCCCCGGTTCAATGAGGCGTGGGAGGAATGGCAGGCCATGCGGAAGCAATTTGCTCATATCGCAAACATTGGCGGCGGGGTGTATTCAGAAATCACCTTCAAAGTCCGAATGCGCCCACGCGAGGAACTGAGTAAGAAGGAGATGAAGAAGTTCATGGAAGATATAAGGTTCTCCTAAAGCAGTTGTAGGTCAGGAAGCCTGACCCCACCACAGCAGAGGAAGATGGTAGCAATCAAAGGGGCTGCGCTGTGGAAGCCATAGGCGCGATGGCTGAGGAGGCGAATTTTGTTGTTCATGCCTTCCGCCAGGCCATTGGTGAATCGTTCTTTGAAGAGAGCCAGGATCCCGCCAAGGTGTTTGCGGATCGTTTTGCCGAGTTTGACGAATGGCTTGAGTCGGGAGCGTGAAGCCCAGGCCATCCAACCATCAAGAGCAAGCTCTGACTCTTTGATGCTGCCTCGCAGGATGTCGAGCAGAGTCTCCTTGAGCAAGTAGGCGCGCCCAAGTGGTTGCTCCGGGCGAAGATGACCGATGATGCCCATGTGCTTTTCGGTGGTGTTATCTTGGCGGTGAAGGAGTGCCCACATCGTTCCCTTGATTGCCTTCTTGGCATCGGGATTGTCGGCATTGCGCATGAGTTCACGCCGGACCTCGTTGAGAGCTTCGTTGGCCAACTTGGCAATGTGGAAGTGATCAAAGACGATCTGTGCATTTGGAAGATTTTCCGCTGCCGCCTTTCGGTAGGCAGCCGACATGTCCATGGTGGCAATTTCGATGTGCTCGCAAGCATCAGCACCGATTTCGGTGAAAAATCTCTTGAACACATCAGCACTCTTGCCTTCGGCGACCCAGATTACCCTTCTCTTGTCGTGGTCGGTGACCACCGTCAGGTAGCGGTGTCGCTTGCGGAAGCTGATTTCGTCCACAGCAATGCGGCGCAGACCATCAAAGCGGTTTGGGTCAAGGTTCTCGCTGACGACACGCTCAGCGATTGCTCCTACGGTCACCCACGAAATCCCAGTCAGCCTGGCGACGGCTGTTACGTTTGTTTGCTGCGCCAGCAGGGCGACCACATCCTCAAAGGGCTTGGTAAAGTCACTGCCATGCCTGGCCCAGGGGACCGCCTCGGTCACAACCACATTGCATTTCTTGCACCGTAAACGCCGTATTTCACCCTCCAAGTAAACCTCATGGCCCCAGATGCCCAAGTGTCGCCATCGCCGCTTTCGTTTGGATTCTCGGCCACGCTTGCGCTTGCCACAGTGTGGGCAGGTCAGAAGCTGGAATCGTCGGTGGACACTGAGAATCATCTCGCCGTCTTGAAATTGGGCTCCGGTGACCCGGAGCCCCTGGAGATTGAGGAGCTTGTTGAGTAGGGTGGTGACGCGCACTGATGCGACCTTGCGTAAAACTAAGTCCATTGCGTCGAGAGCGATCAAACATGCTCGACGCAGTCAGTGCGCAATTTCTATGTACGCTTGGCTCAACGCAAACAGCTTTCCCCAGCTCTGTGCCGCAAGCCTCGGTGCCATAAAGGCCAAGCTCGCTCCGCTCGTGGCCTACGGCCAGCCTTGACTGCCCCTACGGCTCACGGCCCTTTCCTTAGATGCCAAACCGCCAGGGCGGCTTGGCACTCTGCCACATCCTCAAAGAGGGCCTACAACCTGTACCGGGAACCCACCGAGTTTCAGATGCAGCTATCCGCGTTCTCCTTTGCGAATACAAGGTCCCCAGACGAAATCAGCACCCGGCATGACCTACACCTCCTTTAGGAGAGGCAGATATAAAGGCCGAAGATGAGCTTGCCGCTGCCGAATCAACCAAGGAAATCATCAAGCACATCATGGTGCTTTCCTTTGGCTCCCAATACCGCAGCGAAATGGAGGCCTTCGTACAGGTCTACTACGATTACAAGGACGCCGGCTTCATCAAGAAATGAACTTGTCTTTGCATTCCGATGCCAATCCTGATGGCAAACATGGACAATAAAGCGGACCGCCTTCCCGACACATACCAAGCCTAATGGCTACAGTGGCCCCCATGTTTCATGCCCGCCACTGCATAGGCCTCGGGCTCTGCCGATTCCTTGGCCTTGCTTGTCTTATCTGCCTAGCACCCCAGATGGCCCAGGCACAAGACAGGCTTCCCAAGCCTTTGGCCGAGGGTTCTGAACACGAACCAGAGGCAACGGAACTGGACGAAGCTGCCACAGCAACCCTGGTGTCGTGTTACAAAAACTCGGAGCACTGGCTGCAACAGGCGGTACTCCTGCTGTCCCTGAACCACTACTGGGCACCTAAGGGCAGCGAGATGGTTCTGGATGCCCTGCAGCAAAAGGACACGCGCCTGCGAGCACTGGGACTGGAAACCTTGCTGCGCTGTGAGCATGGCTTGCTCCCCAAGGTGGTCTCCCCGCGACTCTTGGAAGAGTTGATCAAAAAACAACTCAACGAGAAGAACCCGCACTTCAAACAACGCTTACAGCAAGCACTGGATCGCATAGCTCCAACAGCCAAGGCAAGGTCCAAAGCGGAATGGAACAACTGGTGGCAGGGAGTCAGCAAAGAATGGCAACCCCAAGCCTGGCAAGCCAAGTCCAGCACTGGCAAGCCAAGCACTGGCAGAACCGTGCTGGGCATGGCCGATCGTGCATCCAATCTGCACATCAAGGGTTTGGATCTGGCCATCTGCATCGACTCCACCTCCAAAATGCAGCCCACCATCAACGCCATCGCCAAATCAATCGGTCAGATGACTGACATCCTGCAGGGCATCTCCCCAAAGTTGCGGCTGGCCCTGGTGCACTACAAGGATAAGGACAGCATGGGAAAGGTGAGTGCAGATGTAATCATCCCCCTGCACAAGAACATCAGGGCTGTGCACGAGAAGCTCCTCAAACTACCTGCCTCGGGGGGCAACATGGATCCTGCGGAAACCGTTTGGGACGGCATGAACCTGACCTTGAATGCCAAACTGAAATGGCGCAAGGACAGCAACAAACTGGTGCTCCTGGTTTCTGACGCACCATGCCATTCAGAAAAAACCTACTGCCATCCCGGCAACACTTATCCAGCAAGCAAAGACTATGTTGAGGTGCTGAAACTGGTCAGAGAAGCCTATGGGAATCCCGGCAAAATCCACAGCAAGGGCCACACCGGCCCCATTCCTGAGGCCACCCCATTCATCACAGCCACCATTGGTGTGAGCATGAAGATCGAACCAGAGTATTTGGAGACGCTGTTGAAGAACCCGACCTATCAGAAAATCTGGGAGAGGTGGCAGAAGGCCAGCAAGAACATGCGAGAGCAATTCACCGAAATCGCCCAGGCCGGCGGCGGAGTGTACAAGGAAATCACCTACAAGGTGGAAGCTCCCCCACCTCTGAAGGGCAGCAAGAAGGATCGAAAAAAGGCCATGGAAGCGGCCAATGTGGTTGACGATCTGGCCGCTGCTGCCACCGTCAAGGAAATCATCAACCACATAATGGTGCTTTCCTTTGGCACCAAGTACCGTAATGAAATGGAGACCTTCGTACAGGTCTACTACGATTACAAAGACGCCGGCTTCATCCGCAAATGAACCTCTACCAGCGTGTCGCCAATCTTGACCTGCAAGTTGATGGCTATGAATTGCAGGGCTTGGAGTTGCAAACCGCCGAAGGTTGGACTCGCAAGACCACGGTGGTCCGACTGTTTGGAAAGGGCAAAGAGGGCCAGGTCGAAGAGGGTCTCGGTGAAGACGTAACCTACCAACCTCAGGACCAGGAACGCCTGCAGGCGCTGGGCAAGAATCTGCCGCTGCAAGGCCAATGCAGCCTGGATGAATTCTCCCAGAAACTTGACCACTTGGATCTATTCTTCGGCCAAGCACCTGTGGATCCCGCCGCCCGCCTGCTTCGCCGCTGGGGCTTTGAATCGGCGGCACTGGACCTGGCCCTGCGCCAAAACAAGCTGAGCCTGAGCCAGGTTCTGGATCGCCCGCTCCGCCCCTTAAGCTTTGTGGCTTCTCTGGGCTTGGCAGAGAACGGCGACCTTGCGCCCATTCGCCAGCGACTCGCCAAGATCCCAGAGATGGGTTTCAAGTTGGACTTTGCCGGCGACTGGACTGCAGCGACCGTTGACGCCTTGGTGGACATCCCAGGCATCCTTACCATCGACCTGAAGGGCCAGTACCGCGGTGACTTCCAAGGCCCTCCCGCCATCCCTGAACTCTACGCTCGCATTGCCGAGAAGCTGCCCCAGGTATGGATCGAAGATCCGGACTGGAGTCCGGAGTCAGCCAAGGCGCTGCTACCGTATCAGGATCGGGTCACTTGGGACGCGGTCCTGCATTCTCTGGCAGACATCGAACAGCGCCCCAATCCACAACGCGCCATCAACATCAAGCCATCTCGCTTTGGCTGCCTAAGCGAACTCATGCGGGTCTACGCATACTGTGAGAATCGCGGCCTGCAGATGTATTCGGGGGGCCAATTTGAATTGGGTCCGGGCCGGGATCAGATCCAGTACCTGGCAGCCATGTTCCATACGGACAGCCCCAACGATGCAGCCCCAACGATGCAGCCCCTGGCATCTACAACCAGAGCCCTCTGCCGAAGAGCTTGCCAACGAGCCCGTTGGAAATTCGACCAGCCAGCACCGGCTTTCGTCTCGAGTAGCGCAACTCCCTACTCCGACTCCGACAGCGGCTCCAACTCCACCAACATCTCGCCGTTGGTCACCGCCGCTCCTTGAGGCACATGCACCTTGGTCACCTTGCCGTCGGCTTCCGCCAGGATCGGATTCTGCATCTTCATGGCTTCCAGGATCAGCAGGGTCTGGCCCTGCTCCACCTTATCGCCCACCTTGATCATGAGCTCCATCACCACGCCTGGCATCACCGCGGTGATGTTCTGCTTGCCACCTTGGCGAGCGCCGGCCACCGCGAGCGCCGTCCGCTCGCGCTCGTCTTCCACCTGCACCCGCACCATTTCGCCGCCCACTTGCACCTGTGCCAGGCCACCAGAACTGTCCACCAGCACATCAAAGCTACGACCATCCACCAGCAAGGAGAAAGCTGCGCCATCGCCCACCGTGGACAGATCAATGCGATAGACGCGATCGTCAACCGTGGCCAATAGCTCGCCATCCTGGCGTTTGAAACTGAACTCCCACTCTCTCTCGCCAATGCGTGCGTAATATTTCATCGTGGTCGCCTACCTAAACGTTCCATGCGCTCCACCATCACCCATGTCGAGGTAGCACTCTTCGCTTCTGCATCCGCCGCCCCTTCTTCCAAGCGCTCGGTACCCTGATACTTGGCCAAAGCCGCCGCCAGGACAGCCAGCTCAACAACCTCATCCGGCGTGTTGTCCTGCATTCGCTCCAGGATGCCGGTGTCATAGTTGCCCTGGCAAAATTCATCGGTACCAAGGACTCGCAAAGCCACCGGGATGGTGGTGTAGACACCTACCACCCGAAACTCAGAGAGGGCCCGACGAGCTCGGGCAATGGCAGCATCCCGATCAGCCGCATGCACCACCAGCTTGGCCAGCATGCTGTCATAGTGCGGGGTGACCTGGTAGCCGCGGAACAAGGAGGAATCCATACGAACCCCCGGACCGCCGGGTAGATTCATGCGAGTGATGGTCCCCAGAGAGGGGAAGAAGGTCTCCGGGTCTTCCGCATTCACCCGCACTTCAATGGCATGCCCCCGCGGCTCACCCGGGTCGGCAGCTGGCAGACCTGCTGCCACCCGAAACTGCTCCCGCACCAGATCCACGTCGTAGCACATCTCGGTGATGGCATGCTCCACCTGCAAGCGGGTGTTCATTTCCAAGAAGTAGAACTCGCCCTTGGAGTACAAGAACTCCACCGTGCCTACGCCAAGGTAATTCACCGACTTGCTCAGGTGGCATGCTGCCTCGCCCATGCGCTGCCGCAGTTCTGGGGTCAGCACTACACAGGGTGTTTCTTCCACCAGCTTTTGGTGTCGACGTTGCACGGAACACTCTCGCTCCCCGTAGTGCACCACCTTACCCTGCTGGTCCGCCACCACTTGAATCTCAACATGCCGTGGCGAGTCCACAAACTTCTCCAGATAGACACGGTCATCGGCAAAGGCAGACAGGGCTTCGGCCCGGGCCATGTCAGCGGCGGCATGCAGCTCCTCCGGCTTGTTGACGATGCGGATGCCTTTTCCACCACCACCGGCAGCGGCCTTGAGCATCACCGGGTAACCAATCTCCTTGGCCTTGGCCTCAAGGATCTTGGCATCGCGCACGTCTTCCTTCAGACCCGGTACCAGTGGCAGGCCTGCGGCATCCGCCGCTATGCGCGACTCCACCTTGTCGCCCATCAAGGTGATGGCTTGGGGTGAAGGACCAACGAAGACCAGCCCCGCATCGTTGCAGGCCTTTGCGAAGGCGGCGTTTTCTGCCAGGAAACCGTAGCCGGGATGCAGGGCATCACAGCCAGTATCTTGCGCCGCCTGCAGGATGCGCTCAGCACAGAGGTAGCTTTGTGAAGGAGCAGAGCCACCCACATGCACCGCATGATCCGCGCGCCGCACATGCAGGGCATTGCGGTCCGCATCGGAGTAGATCGCCACGGTTTGGATGCCCATCTCTCTGGCTGTACGGATCACCCGCAGGGCAATCTCGCCTCGGTTGGCAATGAGCAGCCGCTGGAACAGGGGTTTGCTTGCTTTGGCCGGTTTGCTTGCTTGAGCCATAGGGAACCTACAGAGGAATGTTGCCGTGCTTCTTGGCCGGATTGCGATCGCGCTTGTTGGCGGTGAGGTCGAGAGCGCGAATCAGATGCATGCGAGTTTCGGCCGGCTCGATGACATCATCGATGTAGCCCTTGGAAGCCGCCTGATAGGGATTGTAGAAGGTCTCCTTGTAGTTGGTAACCAGTTCCTTTTCAGCGGCTGCCGGATCCTTGGCTTCCTTGATGTCGCGGCGGAAGACGATCTTCGCTGCACCTTCCGCGCCCATGACAGCAATCTCCGCCGCCGGCCAGGCCAGGTTCACATCGCCCCGGATGTGCTTGCTGCTCATCACATCATAAGCACCGCCGTAAGCCTTGCGGGTGATGACCGTGATCTTGGGCACCGTAGCCTCACAGTAGGCATAGAGAAGCTTGGCACCGTGGGTGATGATGCCGCGATGCTCCTGATCCTTGCCCGGCAAGAAACCAGGCACGTCTTCGAAGGTGACCAGGGGAATGTTGAAGGCGTCGCAGAAACGAATGAAGCGGGCGCCCTTCAGACTGGCCTCGATATCCAAGACTCCCGCCAGGTGCATGGGTTGGTTGCCAACTATGCCCACCACTCGACCGCCCAGGCGAGCAAAACCAACGATGATGTTGCGGGCATAGCGTTGGTGCACTTCCAGGAAGTTACCGTCGTCGACGCAGAGCTTCACCACCTCCCGCATGTCGTAGGGCTGACTGCTGTCGGCAGGCACCACCGTGTTCAACTTGGGCTCCAGCCGATTCACCTCGTCGTTGCTAGGACGGGAGGGCGGATCTTCCGCATTGTTCTGCGGCAGGAAGCCAAACAGCTCCCGCACCATCATCAGGCAGGAGGCGTCGTCGCTGGCAGTGAAGTGGGCCACGCCACTGATGTCTGAATGCACCCGGGCGCCGCCCAACTCCTCCGAAGTCACGTCTTCGTGGGTCACGGTCTTCACCACATCCGGGCCGGTGATGTGCATGAAACTGCTGCCCTCCACCATGTAGATGAAGTCCGTAATGGATGGGGAGTAGACCGCGCCGCCAGCACAGGGCCCCATGATCACCGAGATCTGCGGCACCACACCAGAAGCCAGAGTGTTGCGCAGGAACAGGTCAGCGTAACCACCGAGCGAAGCCACTCCTTCTTGGATGCGCGCGCCCCCCGAATCATTCAAGCCAATGACAGGCATCCCCATCTTCATGGCCAGATCCATGATCTTGCAAATCTTGGCGGCGTTGGTTTCAGAAAGGGAACCACCAAAAACGGTGAAGTCCTGACTGAACAAGTAGAGAGGCCGGCCATCAATCTTGGCTGAACCGGTCACCACCCCATCACCCAGGATCTTGGTTTTGGGATCATCCATGCCAAAATCGCGGCAGCGATGGGTCACAAAACGGTCGATCTCCACAAAGGAGCCCGGGTCCACCAGCAGTTCAATGCGCTCTCGCGCAGTTAGTTTACCCTTCTTGTGCTGAGCTTCGATGCGCGCTTTGCCGCCACCCTCTTGGGATTTGGCACGCAACTCGTGATAACGATCCATGGGGTTCTGGGTCATTTTGGATCCTCCACCAATTCGGCCAGGACGCCGCCGAGATACTTGGGATGAATGAATGCGCAGCGGGTATCATGGGCTCCGGTGCGAGGAGTTCTGTCCAACAGGGGTGCGCCGGCTTCGATCAGCACCTTCACCATGTTGCCCGCATCATCCACCTTGAAGGCCAGATGATGCACGCCAGGCCCGCGCTTCGCCAAGAACCTGGCGATTGGCGAATGCTCACTGGTGGGCTCCAACAATTCGATACGGGTGCTGCCGGCCATCACCATGGCCACTTTCACTTGCTCGGATGGCACCTCATCCACGCTGTGCAACTTTAGGCCAAGGGCATCGGTATAGCGGGGCAAGACCTCTTTGATGGAGTGCACCGCAATGCCTATGTGATGAAGTTCTTGGATCATGATGATGTCATTAAGACCAGCGGAAGAATCGCAGCGCCAGAACAAAGCAGACTAAGGCGAAACTTGCCAGATACCACAGGTTGCCCGCCACAGCACTTAGCCCTTCACCGGAAAGCATCACCTGACGCAAAGCCTCATTCGCATGACTGATGGGCAGAACCCGCACCAGGGGTTGCAGATAGTCGGGAAAGCGCTCACTGCTGAAGAAAATCCCACCCAACAGCCACATGGGCAGCATCACCAGATTCATCAGGCCAGATATACCTTCCGTGGTTTGCGCCCGGCTGGCCACCAGCAGGCCCAGGCCGGAGAAGGACAGGGCAGACAGCAGGATGATCAGGAAGATGAGGACCAGGGACCCCTGCACCGGCACGCCAAAGGTCAGCACGCCAAAGGTCATGATGGCGGCGGACTCAGGAATCACCAGGACCAGACGACTCAGAATGAAGGCCAGCAAGAACTCGGAACGTCGCATGGGAGTCACCATCAACCGCCGCAAGGTTTGCCGCACTCGCATCTGCACCAGGTTGAAGCCGATGCCCCAGAGACCTGCTCCCAACAAATTCAAAGCGATCAGGCCCGGCAGCAACCAATCGATGTAGCGAGAGCCAGGCTGTGAAATTTGGTTGATCTGCACGGGCGCTTTGTCAGTCAGACTTTGCTGCACCAACAAGCGAGCAAGCTCGGTGTCCGGGCGACTTTCATCCAATTGGATGTCAGCCTGGTCAACCTGACCTGAGACCAGACAAAGATACTTGCCACGAACAAAGCCCGCTTCGGCTTGCGCCAAGGGCAATACGTCCACCTGCAGTCGGGGATTTTGCTGCAGCACTGAAACCAGCGCTGCTGACTCGCCTTGCACCACAGCAATGGGTAAGGGCAGGGGCGACGCATTCTTGAAGGCCAGACCCAGCACCACCACCATCAGCAGAGGAAAGCCATAGGTCCAGAACAAGGCTTCGGGAGTACGCACAAACTCCCGAAAGGTGGTCAGGGCGATTTGCTTGATCACTCGAAGTCGCATCTATGCCTCATCCCTCAGGTGACGCCCAGTGAGAGCCACAAACACATCTTCCAGGCTGGTGTGCCTGGTGGTCAACTCATCCATGGGCACACCCGCTCCATCCAGACAACGCACCAGGGGCGGAATCACTGCCTGGGGAGAATCAACGGTCAGACGCAGGCTGTCCTGCTGCAGGTCACAGCTAGATACTCCCGGCAGTTGCTTGCACTGTTCTTCTTGCAGCTTGCTGGCCATGCCTGTCCCCTGCACTTCCACAACATGACCGCCGCCAAGGTTGGCCATGAGCTGGCGCGGCGTATCCAGGGCAATGAGGCGACCGTGATCCACCACCCCCACCCGATCACAAAGCTGCTCCGCCTCTTCCATGTAGTGGGTGGTAAGCAACACCGTGCCGCCCTTCTGTTGGAAGGCCTGCACCACTTCCCATAGCTGACGCCGAGATTGGGGATCCAGGCCGGTGGTGGGCTCATCCAGAAACAACAGCTCCGGCTGGCTCACCAGGGCACAGGCAACCGCCAGGCGCTGGCGTTGACCGCCGGAGAGATGCATGGCCCGGGCATGGGCCTTCTCCCGCAAGGAAAGCAGGTCCATGGCCTCCTCCACACTGCGACCCGCATCATAGAAGCTACGGAACAAGTGAAGGATCTCGGTCACCGTCTGCTTGTCGAAAAAGCGGGTTTCCTGCAAAGACACGCCGATGCGTTGGCGGATTTGTTGGCGCTGGCTGCCTCGCCATTGATGCCCCAGAATCTGCACCGAACCCGCACTGGGTCGCTGCAAGCCTTCGCAGATTTCAACGGTAGTGGTCTTGCCAGCACCGTTGGGACCCAGTAAGCCAAAGACCTCACCCCGCTGCACGGTGAGGGACAAATCATCCACTGCCACTACCTGATTCTTGCCCTTGGCAAAAACCTTGCGCAGACCTTGCAGCTGGATGGCCGGGGCAGCTTTCTCCACCGGCATCACCGTGGGAAGGCTCCGGCAACGCCTCCGTCCACCGGCAGCGTTGCACCAGTGGTGGCCTTTGCCGTGGCCAGATACACCACCGCCTCACCCACCTCAGCCGGGGTGATGGCAATCTTCAGCAGGCTGCGGTTCTTGTAGAAATCCCGCAAACCCTTTTCATCCAGACCCCGGGACTGCATGCGTTCCGGTCCCACCTCTTGCCAGAGGCCACTGGGTACCTGATCACCAAACACCGCGTCCGCATTGATCATGTTCACCCGCACGCCCAAGGGCGCCAACTCCAAGGCAGCGATCTTGCCCAACTGATGCGCCCCGGCCTTGCTGGCGGAGTAGGCACCAAAGGCTTCGCCCGGCGCAAACACATTCTTGCTGGCCTGAATCACCACGCAGCCGCCGCTTTGCTGTTGGGCGTAGAGTTTGGCGGCGGCCTGCAACACCAACATGGTGCCGGTGAGGTTCACATCCACAACTTTGCGGAAGATTGTGGGATCCATGTCCGCCAAGCGACTCACATGGGCGATGCCCGCATTGGGCACCAGGATGTCCAGGCCACCGAAGGCCAAACAGCAGGCTGCAAAGGCAGCGTCCACTTGGGCAGCATCGGTGACATCCATGACGCAGCTGGCCAGAAGGCTTTGATCATGCCGCGTTTGCAGCTCAGTCATCGCCTTGGCCAACAGTTCCTCATCCCGATCCGTGAGGAACACATGAGCACCGGCAGCCAACAAAGAATCGGCGATGCCGTGACCAATGGCGCCGCCGGCACCAGTGATCAATGCCACCTGACCCTGCAGTTTGGCCGGCTTCTTCTTGCCCAGCTTGGCCTGCTCCAAGGACCAGTACTCCATCTCGAACAACTCCGCCGGTGAGATCACCTCATAGCAACCAATGGCAGCAGCCTGTGCCTTGGCCCGCAACGTATGCTCGGCAATGTCGGCGGCGATGCAGGCAGCCTTCTTGTTGGCACCAAAGGCCAGAAGGCCCACACCCTCTACCACCACCACCCGCGGCAGGGGATCCAACATCTGCGGCGGCAAAGCCACCCGCTCCTTGTTGGCAGCAAAGTACCCCTGATAGTCGCTGGCATAGGCATCCACGGCAGCGGCAATCTGCTTTGCGTCCTGAGCCTGCGCCTGGCTAAGCACCAGATAAGGCCCCTTGGTGCGGATCACGTGATCCGGGGTGATGGGTCCCTGGCTCAACAGGGCCCGACAGTCCGAGTGCTGGACAAAGGCCAGCAGATCACTGTCACCTCGCCACTCCGCCACCAATTGCATGGGTTGCAGGGCTCCGCGAATGCGGGGCAGGACTTCAGCGGCAGTCTCCGCCGCCGCTGCCACAACATCTGCCGACACTGCAACCTCCAACATCGTTGGAGACTGCATGTTCTCCTGGATGTAACGCTCCGCCCGGTCCACCAGACGAATCATGGCTTGGTAACTGGTCTTGGCATCCTCGGCAAAGGTGAAGATGCCATGCTTGAGCAGGACAATGCCCTCACAGTCTGGATGCTCGGCGTAGCATTGCGCCACCGCCTTGGCCAGGGGGAAACCGGGCATGATCCAGTCCAGGACCTGCACCTTGTCGCCCAGGGCCTTGCGCACCACCGCCCCACCGTCAGGCTGGTTGGTGAGCACCAGAATGGAATCCGCATGGGTGTGATCCACAAACTTGTGTGGCAGCGCTGCATGCAACAGAGTCTCCACCGAAGGCGTCGGCGCTGAGGCATCCAACAAGCGAATGCGCACCTGGTTCACCATCTCCTCGTCACTCAAGCTTTGCAGGTCATTCAGCTTTTGCAGTGGCGGCAACTCCAGCAGGGGCAGACCAGCGGGCTCGATGTCCACCAGGTCCCAACCGCTGCCCTTCACGCCAATGACGCTGAGCTCCTCGCCCAACAGATTGCGGGTGCTGGTCTTGACCGAGGTGTTGCCACCACCGTGCAGCACCAGGGACTGGTCGCGGCCGATGAGGCGAGAGGTATAGACACGCAGCGCCAAATCTTCGCCATGGTCGGCTGCATACATCAAACGAAACTCATCGGCTTCGCTGTCACTCCAAAGACTTTTCAATTCAGATCGCGGGAAAGGGGAGAGGGGCTAGGACTGCTTTTGCAGCCAGCTTAGCAGGGCTGTCATATCCGCAGGCAGATCAGCCGCAAAGGACAAGTCTGCATGGCTGTGTGGATGGCGCAGGCTCAGAACCGTGGCATGCAGGCATTGGCGGCCCGGATCCGGGGCATCTGCAGGCAACAGGCTATGGCTGCGCTTGCGGGAGCGATACAGCCGGTCACCCACCAGGGAATGCCCGATGCTCATCATGTGCACCCGAATCTGGTGGGTCCGGCCGGTTTTGGGCAGACAGCGAAAGTAGGTGAAGCCAGAAAATCGCTGCACCACTTCATAGAAGGTCTGCGCCGTGCGCCCGCCTTCCTCCACCACCACCCGCCGGTCACCGTGCTTGGGGTGGGTGGCGATGTTGCGGTCAATGTAATCCGAGTCGAAACGGGATTCGCCAAAGGCAATGGCCAGGTATTCCTTCTGCACGGCACGTGCCTGGAACTGCGCCTTCACAAAGTGGAAGGCTTCCTCATTCTTCACCAGGGCCATGACTCCCGAAGTGTCCTTGTCCAGACGATGCACGATGCCTGGCCGGTCCTCGCCACCAATCACCGGCAGGTTCGGGTAGTTGTGCTGGGCCCATTCGGAAACCGTGGGCATTCTTTGCGTAGATCCCCGCAGGGCACCGGCAGGATGGCTGGCCATGCCCGCGGGCTTATGGATCACCAGCAAGTAGTCATCCTCGAACAGGATGGGTATCTGGATCTCCGCAACCCCTGGCAGATGCAAATCCGCCACTGGAATAACTTCCGGTAGCACAAAGATCACCGTCTGCCCCAGCGTCAAGACCATGCCGGCCTTGCTCGGCTTGCCATCCACCTGCACCAATCCCTGTTGACACATGGATTTGGCCAAGGCACGACCATCCACCTCATCTTGTCGCGACAAGTAGACATCCAGACGCAGTCCGGATTGCTCCGAAGCCACGCGTCTGCGCAGGGATTTAGGATTCGGGTTCACGGCCGCAGGAACATACCGCCCCACCGCAAAACCTCGCTTACGAAAAAGAAACCCTGCGGAACAGATGATCAGGGTGGAAAGGCAGGCAAGGACCTTCGATCCTATGCAGCCATGCTGCCAACCACCCAAACGAAGTCCAATCCCCGAGTTCTGGTGGTGGACGACGAGCCGGACATTCTCACCTCAGTGCAAAACATCCTGGGCCCGGCAGGTTATTCGGTCCGCAGCCTTGCCACTGTGGTGGAAGCCAAATCGGCATTGCAGGAAGGCTCCTTTGACCTGGTCATCACCGACCTCTACCTGGGCAAGAGTGAATTGGGCTTTGCGGTGGCCGAGGCCGCCCGCCTCGGCAAACCAGCGGTGCCGGTGATCCTGTTCACCGGGCGCCCCAGCTTCGACGGCGCCCAGGAGGCCATTCGCTCCCAGATCTGCGAAATCGTCGTCAAACCGGTGGATGCCTCCCTGCTGCTGAATGCCTGCCAGCGGGCCATCCGCAATGCGGAGATGGACCGACGCAACCGGCAGCTTGAGGCACAAAACAAGGTACTGGCGCAGATCCTGCCCCGGGCCATTGAGGCCAAGGACCCCACCACCGGCGGCCACGCCGAGAGGGTGGTGCTCTACACCGACGTGCTGGCGGAGCACTGTGGCGTCAGCGAGGAGGATCGCGCCGACCTGCGCATGGCCAGCCTGCTGCACGACGTGGGCAAGATCGGCACCCCGGAAGCCATCCTCACCAAAAATGGGCCGCTGACCACCGAGGAGCGGGAAGTCATCAAGCTACACCCGGAAATGGGCCGGGAAATCCTTGCACCCCTGGAGGACAGCGAGCAGATCCGGACCTGGGTCTACCAGCACCATGAGCGCTGGGACGGCAAGGGCTATCCCAATGGCCTGCACCAGGATGATGTGGCCCTGCCAGGCAGAATCCTAATTCTGGCAGAGGTTTACGACGCCCTGGCTGAAGAACGGAGTTACAAACCCGCCTGGGAAACCCAGCGCATTGTGGACCTGTTCCGGGCTGAGGCCGGCAAGCACTTCGACCCGGATCTAGCCCATACGGTGGCTGACGGCCTTGTGCGCATGGACAAGAAGTTCTTCACCACCAGGCCCGGCCAGCTGTTCTAAATCCGCAGCCTGATTCCTTGGCCAGATCCGCGGGATCAGGCACTTGGCAGGACCCCATGGCAGGGCTATCTTGCCCACTGCCCCTCGCGGGCAAGAATGTCCCAGACAGGTACCGACGGGTGCCTGTGATTTCTTGCCCAACAAGCTAAAGCATCACTTCAAGCCTGAGAATGCGTCCAACTTTAAAGGCTCTGACCTTACTGTCAGTTTGCGCTCCCTTTATGCCCCTGGGCCAAGCCCATGCCGGCTGCGTGGCCATGTGTGCCGAGCAGATGAGCCAGGCTCAATCTGCCAGCGTCCGACGGCAGGGGGCGAAGCCCAAACCCGGGAAGATCAACCCGGCGCCGGCTGCCGCCAGCAACCTGCCCAGCGACATGTTGCCGGTGGGTGAACCGGGCAAGGTGCATGAAGTGCACTTGGGTTCAAACTCCGAAGAGATCATCAACTTCGTGGAGCAGTGGCATCCCCACAACGAACACGCACGCCTCAAGGCTCTAAAGAAAATGAGCACGGAGCTGGGCATGGCGAAGGTGGACGTGGCCAGCTACTACCTGGCCAAGTTCCCGGTGACCAACCGCCAGTACCTGCAGTTCGTCAAGGCCACTGGCCACCGCTTCCCCTTCCACTGGTGGAAGGTGGGCAAGAAGGAACACTACATCGAGAGTCTGAAGGACATCAGAATCAAGTTCCCCAAGGACAATACAGTCGCCCCCCTCTTGTACTGGGACGTGAACTACAAGACCCTGCCCTACGCCATCCCCAAAGGCCAAGAGGACTGCCCGGTCAACTTCGTCGATTTTCGCGACGCCTTCATGTATGCCGCCTGGGCCGGCATGCGCCTGCCCACTGAAGCCGAGTGGACCCTGGCCGCCTCAGGGACGGAGCGGAAGAACTTCGTCTTTGGTAATGAATGGCACGATGACGTCCTCAAAAATACGGGCATCAACAGTAGCCGGGACAAGGTGCTGAAATCCGTGGGCAGCCTGAAGCCTTTTGTGGATGGACCCTATGGCCACCGGGAAATGGTCTTCCAGGTTGCCGAATGGGTGGACGATTACTTTTCCTACGTGGGGGATTTTGATGACCACGCCAAGGAGTACAAGAAGCTGCGCAAGCACAAGAAGTACGGCGGCAAACTGCCGGAACTGGTGCACTTCAAGGACGGCCACCGCATGGCCAAGGGAGGCTGCCAATTCACCCTCATCTACGAGGCCTGGGACGAAACCCGCATCGCCTCCCGCATCCCCTTGAGTGAGGGTCAGACCCTGGAGGGCGTGGGCTTCCGGGTGGCCAAGAGCCTGCGGCCGGCCTACGACACCTCCCTGGCCCTGTTGAAGGTGGACTATGATCACAGCTTCTTGCCCGAAGGTCACGAGCCGGACCTGACTGCGCAGAACGGCATCGAGCGCTACTCCCTCAATGCGGATGGCAGCCTGATCCAGAACTACCAGGCCCTCTCCTTCATCCCCCTGGGCTTCCTGTCCAAGGCGGAGGATTTCAAGCTCACCGGATCAAAGGGTAGCCTGGAAGCGGCAAGCATGCGTAAGCCCGTGGCCCTGGGTGTGTTCATCACCACCGAGGAGATCGCTGAGCCCAAACTCAGCAAGGGCACCTACACGGTCTACTATCGCAAGGCCGGCGTGCCCAAGGATCTGGAAGATGCAGTCAAGGCGGCCAGCAAGGTCCTGCTAAAGCAAAAGGCCGCCGAAGAGAAGGCAGCGAAGAACGCCAAGAGGAAGAAGAAGGAGGAGAAGAAGGACAAGGAAGACGACAAGCAGAGCAAGGACCAGGAGAAGCTGGCCAAGGCTATGAAGATCGCCAAGAAGTTTGGCATCAGCGAGGAAAGCATCTTGGCAGCAGGCAAGAAACCACTGACCTGCCTGGAAACCGTCTACCTCAGCTACCAGGACGGCAGGCAGGAAAAGCAGATGGCGGTGGACACCACCAAGAACCAGTTCATCTTCCGCAGCAGTGATGGCGCCTATAGGGCTAGCATGGTCACGCTCAATAAGTTGGAGAAAAAGGACCCATCCAAAAAGGATCGCATGACCCGACTCCTCAACGTGAGCAATGGCGACGGCATCATCTCCACCAGCTTCGTGGTGCCCATCCACCAGAAGGAATTCGAGAAGAAGAAGAAGAAAGGCAACGCGCACAAGGTTTCCCCATTCAAGTTCAGTTTCAAACTGGCCAAGCCCTGGTAAGCTACCAGACAAGATTGACCCCATAGCCAGCTTGAACTCTTAGCCCCCGCAAGAACCCACTGTGCAAATCAACAAGCAGGCCAAAGAGGCCTTTTCCTACCAGGACTACTCCCCTTCTTCCCGCATTGACGGCGTGGAGCTCATCGAGCTGCGTCGCTTCAACGACGATGGCGGTGCCATCACCGAGCTGGGTCGCCTGAGTGCAGGCTTGAACCCGCAGCTGGAAGGCTTCGAAACCAAACAGATCAACTACAGCGAAGTGGAGCCCGGCGCCGTCAAGGCCTACCACATGCACCATCGGCAAACCGATGTCTGGTATGTGCCTCCCCATGACAAGCTGTTACTGGTGCTGCACGACGCCCGCGAAGGCTCCCCCACCGAGGGTCAGACCATGCGCTTCATCCTGGGCGACGGCAACAACCGCCTGGTGCGCATCCCCCCCGGCGTGGCCCACGGCTGCAGCAATCTGGCCAAGGAAGTGGGACGCATCATCTACTTCGTGGATGTGCAGTTCTCCGCCGAGCCAGATGAATGCGACGAGGGCCGCCTGCCCTGGGATTACCTGGGCGAAGAGATCTGGGAAGTCATCAAGGGCTAGAAAAGCCAAGGTAAATATTCCGGCTGGGAAATTCCCTCGCCCGCCCTGCATTTCCAATGCCATGAGATCCTTCATCCCCCTGCTCCTCCCCATCGCCGGTCTCTGCCTTGTTGCATCCCTGCAGGCGCAGGATACAAAAATCCCCGACCACACTCAGCGTCAGGGCCAGCATCAGCATCATGCCCACCAGCACGGCCTGCACACATTGGCACCGGTGGGAGTCATGGGCGACCACATACACCTGGGCGAAGAGTGGATGTTCTCCTACCGCTACATGCGCATGGAGATGCGGGGCAACCGGGATGGCACCGACTCCGCCAGCACCAGCGAAGTGCTCAGCAGTTTCATGGTGGCTCCCACCAAGATGACCATGGAGATGCACATGCTGGGCTTGATGTATGCGCCCAGTAATGATCTCACCGTCATGGTCATGGCACCCTATGTGTTCAAGGAGATGGACCACGTCACCGGCATGGGTGCCCGCTTCACTACTCGCGCCGATGGCCTGGGCGATGTGAAGACCACAGCCCTGCTGCGCGTCTTCCAACATGACCTGCACTCGGTGCATCTGAACCTGGGGATCAGCGCCCCCACCGGCGACATCGACATGCGGGACGACACGCCCGCCATGAGCCAAGCCAAGCTGCCCTATCCCATGCAACTGGGTTCCGGCACTGCGGACTTGCTGCCAGGGGTTACCTATGCCGCCCACGACGACCAGTACTCCTGGGGTGCGCAGGCCAGCGCCACCGTTCGCCTGGGACGCAACAGCAACGACTACAGCCTGGGCGACCGCGTCGGCTTTACGACATGGGCCGGCTTCAAGCCGTCACCCTGGCTGAACACCAGCCTGCGCCTGGACTATCAGGTATGGGATGACATCGACGGCGCCGACCCCCAACTCACCCCGGGGATGGTGCCCACCGCCCGGCCGGATCTGCGCAGCGGGCATCGGGTGGACCTGTTGTTGGGCTGCGAATTCCTCGGTGAAGGCGCCCATGAGCAAGGTCACTACCTGGGCGTCGAAGTTGGCATGCCCATCTACCAGGACCTGGACGGACCACAGTTGGAGACGGACTTCCTGGTCAACTTTGGTTGGCGGATGGTCTTCTAGCCTACTCCGCTAAGAGTCGGCCAGAGCCGCATCCAAGCTCCTCCCCACCGACACATCGCTCACCAGGCTGACATCTTTTGGCCGGCGCGGATCCTCGCACTTGCCTTCATCAAAGTAGTCCATGCTCAGGCCAGAAGCCTTGGCAAAGCGCAGGGCCAGCTGCCAACGGGACAGACTCTCCACCCCCGCCAAATGTTGCACGCCGCACAGATCATCGGTCAATAGCAAGTCCACCAAGAGCCGCGCCGCATCCGCCACATGCAGGGGCGAACGATATTCGTTGCGGTACAAGTTGAGCCTGCGTTTTTCTTGCACCGCCTTGCGCAGCATGTCGGTAGCACCACGGCCACCATCAAAGCTGGGACCAAAGAGCAGAGGAATGCGCACCACCAGGCAGCGATCCCGCGGCAGATCCTCGCCCTTGGCCTTGCTCATGCCGTACACACTCAAGGGTCGTGGCAGGGCAGTGGACGCATAGGGTGCCTGGTCGCCAGCGAACACCAGGTCGGTGGACACCTGCAACATGCGCACATCAGCACAGGTCGCCATGGCCTTGGGCGCCTTCGCGTTCACCTTGGTGGCCAACAAGGGCTCGGCCTGGCAAGCGGCCATGGCGGACATGGCTGCCGCATTGCAGAGATAACGCGCGCCAGTCGCTGCCACGGCTGCCGGCAAGGCATCAGGTTGCGCCAGGTCCAGGAGCAACTGCCCTGGCTGGCGCCCAGCGCAAACCACATCCAGACCACGCTGCTGCATTTCTTGCAGCAGCTGCTGGCCCAGATATCCGCTGGCTCCGGTCAACAAAACTCGATCCTTCATTGGTCTATAAATCAGTCTACACTTCCTTCCCCCATGACCCAGCGCTTCTTGATCATTGCCAACCCCATTGCCGGAGGTGGCCGCGGCAGCCAACGCGGCAAGGACTTGCAAGAAGCCCTGCAAGAGGGCGGCGCCAGAGCGGAGCTGTTCTTCACCGAAAAAGCCGGCGACGCCCATGGGCGGGCCAGCCAGGTAGGTGACGAGGAATGGGACTGTGTCATTTCCGTCGGCGGTGACGGCACCCTGAACGAAGTACTCAACGGCCTGCCGGACCCCAGCCTGCCCCTGGCCATGCTGCCCATGGGCACCGCCAACGTACTGGCGGTGGAATTGGGTTTGCCGCGAGAAACAAAGGCCCTGGCCGCGCTCTGTTTATCAGGGCAGACAATTGAAGCAGCCATCGGCCTGGTGCAAGAACGGCGCTTCCTGCTCTTCGCTAGCTGTGGCATGGATGCGGCCATGGTGCAACGCCTGCATGAAACCCGCCGGGGCACTCTGGGCAAGCGCGGCTGGATCCGGCCGGTGTGGCACTGCATCTGGCACTGGCCCATCCAAGAGCTGGCGCTGACCACAGTGGAAGGCCAGATTGAACGAGGCCTTTCCACCATCCTGGTCACTCGGGTACGCAACTACGGCGGCATCATGACCATGCCCGGCGGCATGGACATTAAAGACGGCCAGCTGCATGTGCTGGCCTTCCGCCAACGCAGCCGCTGGCAGTACCTGCGGGCCAGCCTGCGGGCCATGCTGGGGCGGCTGCGGCCGGGCAAGGATTGCCTCTGCCTCACAACCCAGGAGCTAGAAATCAGCGGCGGCCCCGCCCCCTATCAAGTGGACGGTGACCTGGGCGGCCTTAGCCCGCTGCGCATCAGTCTGGCCAAGGAGAAGGCGCGGATCGTCGCTCCCCTGGTATAGTCACCGCCATGCCCCAACCCGTCACCAAGTCTGTTCAAGTCGGCGCCGTCACTTTTGGTGGTGGCGCACCCCTGGCCCTCATCGCCGGACCCTGTGTCATTGAAAGCAAGGACCAGACCATGGAGCACGCGGAAGGACTGCAGAAGATCTGCAGCGCCATAGGCATGCCTCTGGTGTTCAAAAGTTCTTTCGACAAGGCCAACCGCAGTTCCATTGGCAGCTTTCGCGGTGTCGGCCTGGAAGCAGGCCTGAACATCCTGGCGGAAGTACAACGAGAATTGAACCTGCCGGTACTCACCGACGTGCACACGGAAGCCCAGGCCACCGCCGCCGGCGAAGTGGTGGACTGCTTGCAGATCCCCGCTTTCTTATGTCGGCAGACGGACCTGCTATTGGCCGCCGCCAGTACCGGTAAGACAGTGAATGTGAAGAAGGGTCAGTTCCTGGCACCGGAAGACATGGGCAACATCGCCGACAAACTGCAATTCGCTGGCACGGAGAAGATCATGCTGACAGACCGGGGCACCAGCTTCGGCTATCGCACTTTGGTGGTGGACTTCAGTGGCTTTGGCACCATGCGGGCAACTGGCTACCCGCTGATCTTCGATGCCACCCATGCGGTGCAGCGACCCGGCGGCGAAGGCAAGACCAGTGGCGGTGATCGCAGCAAGGTACCGGGCCTGGCAAGGGCGGCAGTGGCCTGTGGCGTAGATGGCTTGTTCACCGAAGTGCATAAGGACCCGGACAATGCTCCCTCCGACGGCCCCAACATGTTGTTCATGGACAGCCTGCAGCCGCTGCTGCAGACCCTGCAGCGCATCCAAAGGGCTACCGCCGGCTGATAAGCAACCCTTCTGCCCGCCCTACTCCTCGGACCGCTGTCCGCTGGATTCCATGACCGCCGCACCAGTTGCCTTGCGCAGAAAGACCCAGACATGGCCATGGGCATCGCCTTTGACATTTACCGTCTCCCAGTACTTGGAGAAGATTTCTATTTGGACTTGTCGCTCCGTCTTCAGTCGCCGCTGGGTCTCATCCTTTTCCACCAGCTTCTCATAAGTCTGCGCGAAGTTTAGCAGCTGCTCGCGACTCAGTTCCTCCATCTCCTGGATACCATGCTGCTGCCTGAATTTTTTCAGGGCATCCTCACGAAACACCGCCCTCTCCTTATTGATCTTCTCAAGAGCAGCCATCACCGCATCCCGCTCGACCCGTTGGGCCTCAGGCAACTTTGAGCCTTCACTCTTGATAGAAATGAAGTCCCCCAGCAGCAAATCCAGCCGACCATCCTCATCCCAGTCAGCCACAGAGACTTTGCTGCGGATACCTCGACTCTCTTTTGTAATACTCCCATCATCTTTGGGACCCCATTGACCCTGAGCAGGGTAGGCGCCCTTGGGCACCAGAATCAGGCCGGCTGTCAGTTGCGGCAGACCTGATATTGCGGTGTTACGAAAAAAGCTGACCTTGCCTTCATCATCCCCCACCAGCAAGTCCAAATGGCCATCGCCATCCCAGTCCGCAACACAGGGCCCGGCGTCTTTGGCGACCAGGATGGGCTGACCATCAGCTTCTATTGGCAGCGGAATCCCAAATGCCATGGTCTTATTTCCACTCTCATTGGGGATCCAACTTACTTCACCCTTGATGTTGCCAACGATCAAATCCAAGTCTCCGTCCTGATCCCAATCAGCAGCGAAAACCGCCGAGGCGCTTCCAGCATGCAGGTTCTTGCCGTCCTTGCCCTGCAAGGTCTCTCCAACCTTGAAGCTGCCGTCTTTGGTTCCCGGAAATAGGTACAAGTCACCAGGGGTATAGGAACCAGAGATCATGTCCTGGATGCCGTCACCATTCAGGTCCACCAACTGCGGACCAAAACCAACACATCAACCAATGGGGACCTTGCCGGTAGCGCCACCGGCCTGGAAGTAATTGAAGTCTTCAAACTTCGGCTGCCCCTTCTGGCCCAAATTCAGGTAGACGCGCAGCGCCCCCATGGTTTCGTCTCTACCAAACTGTCCCACCAGGAGATCCCGCAATCCATCGCCATTCATATCCGCCAGAAAAGGTGCTGCATGACCGGTATCCACATCGATGGGATGATCACCACTTCGCACCATGAAAGGCGCTTGCAGTTCAGGACTCCGCTGGGTCTCACCTTGCGCCATCAGCGATGTCAGGGGGGCCAGAAGAATTGGAAGGACACAGAGGAATCTGGGTGCTGACATGATTGGTTTGATTGCGCTGTAGAGCTTGAAAGAAGAAGACTTAGTAGAGGCTGAAGTCCAAAACGAAAGCAAAGACCAGCCTACCCAAGCATAGGCAGCGCTGGTCCTTACTAAACCAAGCCAGCCGGGGCAGGGCCTCGGCTGGCACCTTCCTTTACTTCCTATGGGGAAGTCGTCATCGGCACCGAGTTGGTGGCCAGATGGAAGAGGTCACACCCAACTCCACAACCACCAGTGGTATAGACCAGTGCTGCATGGTTCAGGCTAACGCCGATAGGCAATGCCGTAGGCAGATAGGTTTTCACCGATGCAGAAGCCTTGCCACTGGCATCCAGCGTGCCTTTCCAACCATTCAAAGTTGGAGCGCCACCACCAAGAATGGTGATGTTGACAATGATGTCAGTGATCGCATCCGGATTCAGCGGGATGGTGACACCAGGTGCCAAGGTCACACCAGGGGTGCTACCACTGGACTTGGCATTGGTGAACAACCAGTATTCCTTCAAGGCATTGCCCACACCTGCATCCAAACTCAGGTTTTGAGTGCTAGGACCACCCATGGACAACAGATGGGCATCCGCCGTCAGGGAATGCGAAACACTGGACACCACGGACACTCGGCCTCTGACGCCATTAAACGAGAGTTCAGTAGCAAGGACCTCGGAGTAGCCATCGCCGTTCACGTCGCCAGCACTACTGGTTCTGCCAGCAATGGCGGTGCCACCGCCGGCAATATCTCCCTCGTGGGTAAACAGCCGCGCGCCAGTCTTGCCGGAATACACCCATATCCTTCCTGAGTTGTTGATATCGTCGCCGTTGCCATGGGTGCCGTCGGGGTCGATATCCAAAACGCTGGAGCCAAAGAGAAGGTCCAGAGTGCCATCCCCGTCCACATCACCGGCGATGCCAATGTTTCCTTCCCTACCTATTTGGGCCCCTTGCTGGGCATTGTCACCTTCAGAACCATCAAAGGTATAGACTATCGAATGGGTAGCACCGGAATACACCTTCACCACACCAACACCACCGACCTCGTCACCGCTGCTAGGGGTACCGTCGGGATCATAAGTGACAGTAGAGGCGCAACCCATGAAGTCGGCGTAGCCATCCAGATCCACATCGCCAGCGCCACTCACGGACTCACCAAACCTGTCCCCGGATTCAGAGATACCAAAGGGAGGGCCGACCAGCATCCCGCCATTATCACCAGCAAAGGCAGCCAAGGTTGCGCCGGTGTCGCCGGAAAACAGATACATCCGGCCATTGCTGCGGATGTCATCAGCAGAGAACACCGTGCCATCAGGCCCCACTGGGTCGGCATCCCAACCATCCGCTCCAGCCACGACATCGGGGTAGCCATCCAGGTTCGTATCACCAGCACAGTCGACATCCCTACCCAGTTTGTCAGCCTGGGCAAAGAAGGATCCAAAAGCTGGCAGTAGGTATAAGCCGCCACCATCACGGGTCCACAGGACGGAACCATCCTTGCCGGAGAGCATCCACACACGCCCGCCATCTACTCCTGTTTCATCGCCGGTTCTTGCAGTGCCATCGGGCCCAAGGTCATCCAGGTCGTAGGTCCATTTGCCGACGGCAACATCGGCGTACGTGTCAGCATTCACATCGCCAACAATGCAGGGGCCTGTGCCAAGCCCGAGCCTGTTTTTCTCACCGTCATAGCTCCATAGAAATGCGCCATCAGAGCCGGAAACCGCGTACAAACGGCCCGCATTGGTAAGCTCGTCGCCAGAAGAAGGAGTGCCATCGGGGTCAACGTCATGACCTGTGGCGCAAACCACGAAGTCTTGAGTGCCATCCCCATTGATATCACCGCCACTGCCCACAGTAAAACCGAGGTTGTCGCCGCTCTTCTCGCCATAAACGGAATAAATGGCCGTACCGGTGCAGCCGGAATGCACAGTAGCTTGGCCGGCGTTACTACGCAGAGTGCCGTCGGGGGACGGATCAAATCGGTGGGAACAAACGATGTAATCAGCGGCGCCATCGCCATCCACATCGCCTAAAGCACTGACTCCGATGCCCAGCGAATCGGCACCGTTCACACCAGCGTGCTGGTAGACAACGCTCTGCCCTTGGCCCACAGATGGCAACAAGGCCATGGCCCCGAGCAGCAAGCCTGGCAAACCCAAGCCCTGCATATTGGAGGAAGTATTAAAAGATAGATTGCGATTCATTGCAGTTTCCTTGTTGGTGAAATTAGAGAAAGGATCAATCAGAGTTTGCATCACAACGAGTGATGGCATCGCCTCACAACGGATGACGACAAAGACAAAGTCAACGGGTCCGACTGCAGCGACGCCGAGGCGTTCGCAGAAAAGACCACGGCAGCCTCTGTGGCGGCGACTGACGCCAAAGCCATGGAGACATGTCCCATGCCCGAGAATTTATGGCGGCCCTTACTGGCGGTGCAACCCGGCACATGGGTGACACTTTTGTACGGGCACATGGGTAACACTTTCTGGGGGAGGCAGGATTGCGACCCACAATGCTCATTTTCAGGGATTCAGGGGCTAGAGCATGGGGGGAGCCTCTTGAGCCAGGGAAATGAGGATTTCGGCAAGCGACCCCCCATATTCGCTACTCAGTATATGGGCCCTCCCCCCTACTCGCTGATTTTTGGCAGGGGGATCACGACCCTGGACCGCTCATGCAGCACTCCCAGCTGCATGCAGCCGAGATGGACAATCCATACGTCGTCATCCACATGTTCCAGGCCGATGCTCTCGCCTACCAGTGCATCCCCTATAAAGACATAGCCTCCAGCCCATTTCATGGTGCCATCCTTTCGCACTTGTCGGACAGCAAAGTCATCTGAGTATTCATGCTGCGGCAGCCTTGAAGGCATAGTCCTCCGCGAAGGCGCGTAGACTTCGGCTGGCACTTGCATGTCTAGAGCTTCATGCGGGCGCTCTTCATTGTAGATGGATTGAAATCGTGAAAATGCAGCCTGCTGGGTTCGAATTGTTTTGTAAGGAGGGTTGGCAGTCTCTGCCTTCAAGGTTTCATGAAATCGCTCGTGACGACCATTCTGATCTGGTCTACCTGGCTCAATAAACATTGGTCGAATTCCAAGCCGTATCATCCAAACTCCTAAGCGAGAAATCCCGCCAATGCCCCTCGACCCAAACGGAGACCCGTTATCGCTAAGCATGTAGAGAGGTAGGCCATACTGCCTAAATGCACCTGCCAAGCAGCGGCGCACGTCCAACAGCTTCGGCGAGACCAATGCACGGCACTCCAGCGACAGGCGGCTAAAGGCATCATTCACCGTCAGTGGATCACAGCGAGTGCCATCTCCGACACAAAACCAGCCCTTGTAGTCTATGGACCAAACGTCATTGGGTGCTTGTGGTTGAATCAACGACAATGTACTGGGCTGCCGCCGCAAACGTCGGGGACGAGACATGACGACACCCGCCCGTTTCAACACAGCATGCACTGTGCTCCTTGCCGGCAAAACTTCTTCCGGGTGCTCTCGTGCCAGTACAGCTCGGATCTTTTTGGATCCCCAAGTTGGGTAGTGTTTTCGTACCCGCAAAATCGCCGCCTCCACTCTTGGTGGGGCTTGATTGGGATGCCGCTTTGGCGCTCTGGATCTGTCCCGTAGACCTTCAGGTCCTTCATCACGATATCGAGCCAGGATCTTGTAGCCAGTTTTCCGGCTAACCCCAAACCGCTCGCACAGTTCTGTCATCGACAGGCGGCCATCTTGGTGGGCCGCCACAAACTTCAAACGCTCATTCACAGGGTCTGTCTCGCACCAGGTCATCCGGCACAAGAGACCCCAGCGCCACCCCAAGGCCACGCCAAAGTGTTACCCATGTGCCCGGACTGATTTGTTACCTATGTAACCGGTCCGGACCCCAGGTTTGAACTTGCGGCGGGCAGTAAGTCCTCCGCCGTATTCGGGTCGAGCCTAAGATGGCGCGCCAATTGTGATTGCGGGAGTTGGGCTGATGCGCCATCAAACACCCCTGCCAAGCCATAGGCTACGCCAGCCTTCCGGTCACAGAGCTTCTGGTTACAGAGATCGGCTCGATCGATAGTGTCCTGGGACTTCGACATAGGCCAATTAGTGATATGAGCCCCCCAATATAGGACAGCCAGTTTAGAAGTTTTTTTAGCCGGGTCTCAAATGCAGGTGCAGGGAGCCGTTTTGCATCCGAATTCATTTTCAGCATCCTCGCCTTTCTCCCCTTCCCAAGGGAAGTTCCCTTCAATCCCAAGGGTGGTATTCTCAGAAACGAAAAACAGCCCCCGTGCTGGCTCCTTGTCACAACCTTACTGCGGAAGACCAGCCTTACTGCGCCGACTGCTGCGCGCCGGCCTCCATGACCGCGGCGCCAGCTGCCTTGCGCAAGAAAACCCAGACATGACCATGGGTGCTGACTTTCTGCCGATGCTTCGTGGAGATCTCCATCGGGACTTTCAGTTCCTTTCGCAGTCGCAGCTGGGCCTCATCCTTCTCCTCCAGCTGCCTAAAACTCTTCATAAAGTTCTTCAGTTGCTGGGGACTCAGCTCCTCCATCTTCTGGACACCATGCTCCTGCAAGAACTTTTGTAGAGCTTCATCACGATACACAGCCATCTTCTTTTGGATCTCCTCGACAGTAGCCCTCGCTGCATCCTGCTCAGCCTTTTGAGCCGCAGTCAGCTTTGGCTCCTTGCCCTTGACGGCAATGACATCCCCCAGCAACAAATCCAGCCGACCATCCTCATCCCAGTCCGCTACAGAGACTTTGCTGCGGATGCCTCGATCTTCTTCCACGAGAACCCAAAGGCCCTGAGCGGACTTGGGCACCAGGACCAGGCCAGCTGCCAGCTGCGGCAGGCCAGTGGTTGCGGTATTGCGGAAAAAGCTGACCTTGCCTTCGTCATCCCCCACTAGCAAGTCCAAATGGCCATCGACATCCCAGTCGGCAACACAGGGCCCGGCGTCTTTGGCGACCAGAATGGGCTGACCATCAGCTTCTATTCGCAGCGGACTACCAAAGGCCATGGTCTTATTTCCACTCCTATTGGGGATCCAACTTACTTCACCCTTGATGTTGCCAACGATCAAATCCAAGTCTCCGTCCTGATCCCAGTCAGCAGCGAAAACCGCCGAGGCGCTTCCAGCATGCAGGTTCTTGCCGTCCTTGCCCTGCAAGGCCTCTCCAACCTTGAAGCTACCGTCTTTGGTTCCAAGGAATAGGTACAAAGTCACCAGGGCTGTAAGAGCCAGAGATCACGTCCTGGATGCCGTCACCGTTCAGGTCCACCAACTGAGGACCAAAGCCAACGCATCAACCATTAGGGACCTTGCCGGTGGTGCCACCGGCCTGGAAGTAATTGAAGTCTTCAAACTTCGGCTGTCCCTTCTGCCCAACGTTCAGATAGATACGCAATGCACCCTTGCCTTCGCTGCCTACCTTTCCGAACTGCCCCACCAATAGATCCCGCAATCCATCGCCATTCATATCCGCCAGGAAAGGCGCAGCATGACCGAAATCCACATCGATGGGATGATCACCACTTCGCACCATAAAGGGCGCTTGCAGTTCAGGACTCCGCTGGGTTTCACCTTGTGCCCACAGTGATGTGAGGGGAGCCAGAAGAATTGGAAGAAGACAAAGGGGCTTGAGTGCTGACATGATTGACTTGATTGCGCTGGAAGAGATTGAAGAGTTCTCAAAATTGAAAGCTGAGCTTGCCGGAGAACGAAGCAAGGACCAGCCAACCCAAGCATGGGTAGCGTCGATCCTTGCCAAGCTAGCCGAGGCATGGCCTCGGCTGGTATCTGCCTCCACTCCCCTATGGGGTTGGCCTATGGGGTCGTGGTCATGGGCACCCAGTTGGTGGCCAATTGGAAGGTGTCACAACCAACACCACAACCATCTGCCGTATAGACCAGGGCTGCATGGTGCAGGGTGACCCCTACAGCCACGGGTACTGGCCCAAAGGTGTTCAGGGATGGCGTAGCCTTGCCCGCACCATCCAGGGTGCTCTTCCAGCCCACAAAAGTGGGAGCCCCACCGCCCAGCTGGGTGAGATCAATGACAAAGCTAGTCAATGGATCCGGCTGGTTCAGCGGAATCACCACGCCAGGTGCCATGGTGACACCAGGGCTGTCGCCAAAGGCGGCAAAGCCGGTGAACAGCCAGTAGTTCTTGCCTGCATTGGCGACACCAGCATCGATGGTCATGGTCTGGGAGTTGGCCACAGTCACCGACAAGGTATTGGTGTCTGCAGTCAGGGACAGCGGAGTGCCGGAGATCACGATGGCTCGGCCTGTTTGGGACAAATATCCGGTTTCACCGATCATAATCTCGCCATAGCCATCGCCGTTCACATCGCCAGCACCACTGACTGCACTAGCATAAAAGGTGTTGCCTGGTAATCCCCCCACTTGGGAAAGCAGCAGCGAGCCACTCTTGCCGGAGTACACCCATGCTCGCCCCACGTTGGGAACATCGTCGCCGTTGCCAAAAGTACCGTCGGGGTCGAGATCCCACAGGTTGGAGCCAATAACAATGTCGGGAGTGCCATCCCCGTTCACATCACCAGCGTTGGCCAAGGCCCCAACCAGACCCATTGCGGCTCCTGGCTGGGCATTGTCACCCAAGGAGCCATCAAAAAGATGAATCAACGCGTGGCTAGCGCCGGAGAACACCTTCACCTCACCAACACCACCGACATCGTCAGCATTGCCAAGGGTGCCGTCGGGATCATATGTGGCACTAGAGGAACCGCCCATGAAGTCGGGGTAGCCATCCAGATCCACATCGCCAGCGCCGCTCACGGACGTACCAAACCTGTCCCCTAATTCAGAGGCACCAAAAGGAGGACCGAGCAGCATCCCGCCCACATCACCAGCAAAAGTGGCCAAGGTTGCGCCGGTGTCCCCGGATAACAAGTACATCCGGCCATTGCTGCGGCTGTCATCAGCGGAGAACACCGTACCATCAGGCCCCACTGGGTCGGCATCCCAACCATCCGCTCCAGCCACGACATCGGGGTAGCCATCCAGATTCGTATCACCAGCACAGCCGACATCCCTACCCAGTTTGTTGCTGTTGGCAAAGAAGGTTCCAAAAGCTGGTAGCATGTAGGTGCCTTTTCCATCACGGGTCCACAAGACGGAACCGTCCTTGCCGGAGAGCATCCACACACGACCGTCATCCACTCCTGTTTCATCGCCGGTTTTCAATGTGCCATCGGGCCCAAGAGGATCGGAGTCGTAGGTCCATCGGCCCGCCGCGACATCATCTAAACCGTCGCCATTCACATCGCCGACGCCACAGACAGCATCACCAAGCCTGACGTTCTTTTGGTCGCCTTCATAGACCCAGATCTTCGAGCCATCTGAGCCGGAAATCGCATACACACTGCCAGCATTGACGATCTCGTCGCCAGAACCCGGAGAGCCGTCGGGGTCAGCGTCAAATCCTGTGGCGCAAGTCACGAAGTCGCCAACGCCATCCAGGTTCAGATCACCGACACTGCCCACAGCATTACCAAAATTGTCATTGGCTTTCTCACCATCAACGTGAAAAATAACGGTTCCGCTCGCACCGGAAAACAAAGTGACCCGGCCAGCGTTGCTTTTTTCATCCCCAGTAGCCGGAGTACCGTCAGGGTCCACATCATGGAGTATGGAAGAAACCAAGTAGTCGCCGGCGCCATCAAAATCCAGGTCGCCGACATCACCGACATGTGAGCCCTGAAGATCGGTAAGGGCCGCGCCAACGTGCTGGTAGATCACACTCTGCCCTTGGCCCAAGGACGGTAGCAAGGCCATGGCCCCGAGCAGCAGACCTGGCAAACCCAAGCCCCGCACCGTGGGGGAAGAAACAAAAGACTCATTGTGATTCAAAACAATTTCCTTGTTGGTGAAAACAGGATCAGGATCAGAGATTGCCGTCACCACGGGTAGCGGCATCGAAGATTTGACCGTCTGCAGTTGCACAGAAGCGGTAGTAGAAAATCCAACGCCATCTCCTGCGGCGGCGACTGGCACCAAAGCCTTGGGGGAATATTCAGGCAAGGTTGTATGCCCAACATCTGAGGGCAAGATGGCCAAGGTCAATGCCGCCGCTGCCAGGACTCCGGCACTGCCCCACAGACCCAGCTTGCCCAAGCCGAGAAGCGACGATTTTGCCGCGGTTTGGGCGGCAACAGCAGTAGCCTTGGACAGCACAGCCGTACGCATAGCGCCCAGGCCAATAGCAGGTGTTGTCAAGATTGCACTGCCAGCAATGATACTGGCGGGCAAGGACTTACGGAGCATACCCATACCACGGAATAGCTGCTTGCGGATCGTGCCAACTGGTCGATGCAAACTGATGGCGATCTCGTTGGGGGAGAAGCCATGCCGCAAATGCATGATAAGGACCGGGTGGTACTGTTCGCTGAGATTCTCTATGGCCTCCATCACCGCTTTGGAGACTTCCTTCGCCGCCAAAGCCTGGTAGGGATTCTCCTGTTTTGAATCTGCGATGGACCCCGCACTCTCCAGGCCAGGCATTGGCTTGGAAACCCGAAGCCTGACTCGAGCAAGATTCACCAAGATCCCACTCAGCCAAGAGGAGACATGTGCCTTGCCTGAGAATTTATGGCGATCCTCGATGGCCACAAGGAATGTGGCTTGCAGCAAATCCTCCGCCGTATTCAGGTCGGGCGTCAGATGGTGCGCCAATTGCAGGAGTTGGGCGGATGTGCCATCAAACACCTCGGCCAAATTCTCAGGGATGCCAGTCTCCTGATACCGAAGAAAGGCTCGATCGATGGTTTCCTGGGACTTCGACATAGGCCAATTAGTGATGTGAACCCCTTAATATAGGACACCTAGTGGTGTGATGCGCTCTGTTGGGGCATTTTCAGTGCAGCGCGTGCGCGACCGACTTTTTCGAGGATCTCGTCGGCGGCCTTGGTCCAAACAATCGGCTTCGGATCGTCGTTGTGGTTATCGATGTAGTCCATGATTGCTTTCTTGAGTTGAGGGACGCTGCGAAACGCGTCGCGCTTCAGGCGTTTTTGATCAAGATTGCGGAAAAACCCCTCCACGATATTGAGCCACGAGCTGCTTGTCGGGATGAAGTGCATGTGGAATCGCGGATGGCGCTTCAGCCACCGCTTAACCTTCTCATGCTTGTGTGTGGCGTAGTTGTCGGCGATGACGTGCAGATCGAGTTCAGCTGGAGTTTGCTCGTCGATCATTCTCAGGAACTTGATCCACTCCTGATGTCGATGTCGCTTCATGCAGGTTGCGATCACTTCGCCGTGACCCAACTCGATCGCGGCGAACAAGGTGGTTGTTCCGTTCCTCTTGTAGTCATGAGTCATCGTGCCGCATCGACCCTTGACCAGTGGAAGGCTCTTCTGGGTCCGATCGAGAGCCTGAATTGACGTCTTTTCGTCCGCGCTAAAGACGAGTGCATTCTCGGGTGGATTCAGGTAGAGACCTACCACATCGCGCAGCTTCTCTTCGAACCGAGAATCGTTGCTGACCTTGAACGTCTTCACCAAGTGAGGTTTCAGACCGTTGGCCTTCCATGTGCGGTGGACCATCGACTGCGTGATTCCCATCTCCTCTGCAAGGAGTCGCGTGCTCCAGTGTGTCGCGTTCGCGGGGATCTCTTGCGTAGTCATGCGGATGATCTCACTCTCAACTTCCTCGTTCGCACGGGGACGACCTCCCCGAGGAAGGTCCTTCTCTATACCAGTGAGGCGATGCTCGCTGAAGCGGTTTCGCCAACGCCCCACAGTGTGTCGCTTGACCCTCATCTCCTCAGCTATATCCGCATTCGAGTAGCCATCAGCGGCAAGAAGGATCATTCGGGCTCGCTGAGCTTGCCTCACCGAAATTCTCCGACTGCGTGACCAATTCGTCAGGGTGCTTCGCTCGCTCTTGGTAAGTTGAATCTCTACTGCAACGCGCATCGTCTTGCCTCCAACGATACCTACGCACCGCAAGCGTAGGGAGGCTTAATATAAAGGCCTACTAATTCTGCGTCATACCACTAGTTTGGAAGTTCTTGTAGCCGGGGCGCCAATTCAGGGCCAGAGAGCCGCTTTTTGCTCAAACTCACCTTCAATGCCCTCGCTTTCCCCCTTCCCAAGGGCGGTTTCCTCTGAACCGAAATACGCGCCCTGGGATGGCTCCTTCTCACAAAGCAGTGGCAGAGCTTGCAGTCCAAGGCTCAGTGGGCCTCAGCTTCTGCCAATAGCGCACCAGGTTATAAGTCAGCACAAAAGGACCAGCCGAGGCATGGCCCCGACTGGTATCTGCCTTCACTGCCCTATGGGGTCGTAGTCATGGGCACCCAGTTGGTGGCCAACTGGAAGGTATCACACCCAGCGCCACAGCCATTGCTGGTGTAGACCAGGGCTGCGTGGTGCAAGGTAACCCCTACAGCCACAGGCACTGGGCCAAAGGTGTTCAGAGAAGGCGAAGCTACGCCAAACACATCCAGGGTGCTCTTCCAGCTCATAAAGGTGGGAGCGCCACCGCCAAGCTGGGTGAGACCGATGACAAAGCTGGTCAGGGGATCCGGCTGGTTCAGGGGGATCACCACACCAGGGGCCATGATGACACCGGGGGTATCGCCAATGGCGGCAAAGCCGGTGAACAGCCAGTAGTTCTTGCCTGCATTTGGCACACCAGCATCGATGGTCATGGTCTGGGAGTTGGCCGTAGTCACCGACAAGGTATGGCTGTCCGCCGTCAGGGACAGCGAAGTGCCGGAGACGGCGTAGACCCGACCAACGGTCACCACATCATCAGCGTTGCCGTGAGTGCCATCAGGATCGACATCCCAATGACGCGCGGCAGCCAAAAAGTCCGGGGTGCCATCCGCGTTGATGTCCCCACCACTGCTGATGCTTCGACCTAATTACTCACCTGTTTGCGTGCCATCGTAGACAAACAGGGTCGAGCCGTCCTTGCCGGAAAACACCGACGCTCGACCACCATCTACGACATCGTCAGCGGTGCCCAAAGTGCCATCGAGCCCTGGAACGGTCAAACCCCCTTCACCCACAACGATGTCGGCATAGCCATCAGAGTTCACATCACCAGCACTGCCTACGCCCTCACCCATTTCGTCATTGGTGTTTGCACCAGTGAACGTATGAAGAGTCGAGCCGTCCTTGCCGGAATACACATATGCTCGACCGCGCTTAGATGTAATAGTACCAACGCCATACCAACGAGCACCGACAATGTAGTCAGGGACACCATCAGAATCCGTGTCGCCCAAGGCGGAAACTACAGCACCATAGAGATTAGCCGAGGCCTCACCATCGTGAGAATGTATCACCGTGCTGTCCTTGCCCGAATACACAAAGGCCGCACCGGCCTGCGGGATTTCGTCCCCGTTCCCTGGAGTACCATCGGGATCGGCTTGACGCTCCTCCACTCCCAGCAATGGGTCGGAGTAGCCATCAAAGTTCACATCTAAGCCGGTCTGAGAACGCCCCATGCGGGATTGCGCCACACCACCAAAGTAGGAACGGACCTTGGCGCCGGTTGCGCCGGAGTACACAAAGGCACGACCTCCGTTTGAGACATCATCACCATTGCCGAGGATGCCATCGGGTCCGGCGTCGTAATTCGGCGCACCGACGATGATGTCTGGATAGCCATCGAAGTCTACATCTCCAGGATCTCCCACATAGTAGGCTCCTACGGCTTGAAACCCGCCATCAATGGCATATAGCACCGAGCCGTCCTTACCCGAATACACGTTAGCTCGGCCAGTATCAGCCACCTCATCGCCGTTGCCCGGAGTGCCGTCAGGGTCATGATCATGGCCCGGTATACCGACTGCAAAATCAGGGGAGCCATCGGCGTTGACATCCCCGACACCTCTTACGCTTTGCCCAAGGACATCGCCATCAGGGATGACGAATGCACCAATGACAAACACACCGCCCTTACCGGAAACGGTGTAGAGGGCCATGCCATCCTTGCCAGAGAAAACAATTGCCCGACCTCCGTCAGGAAGGTCATCGGCGTTGCCAGCAGTATTGTCGGGACCATCGAAATCCTCGTCCCAGTTAGGCTCGCCAACCAAAAAGTCCGAATAGCCGTCCAGGTTGACATCGCCGGCATCGCTCACAGATCGCCCCATAAAATTGCTCTGTTCCGCGCCATTGACTGCATAGATCTGGCTTTGACTATGGGCTAAATTTGGCAGCAAGGCCACAGCTCCCAGCAGCAGGCTTGACAAGCCCAAACCCCGCATCGTGGGGGAAGAAACAAAAGACATATTGGGATTCATAGATAAACTCTCCGAGTTGGTGTCATTGGAGTTAGGGAAATTGGCCCCCTTGCAGGAGCTGGGCAGATGTGCCATCAAACAGCTCTGCCGAATTCTCAGGGATGCCAGTCTTCTGATACCAAGGGAAGGCTCGATCGATGGTGTCCTGGGACTTCAACAGAGGCCAATTAGTGATGTGAGCCCCTTAGCAGGCCGTTGAAGAAGGGGTGATTTGGAGATTGTCGATCCCGAGACATCCGTTTTCTGCCCCGGGATTCTTATGGCGGAAAATAATGGCAGTCATTGCGATCCAGCAAGCTGGTTGGGGCCAAACAGATCCACAAAGCTCATATACGCGGCTGAGGAAGCCCTCAAAGCCCCTCTGCAATCCCCTTGGCGTCCCAACTCCAAACAGGCTACGCATGATCGTGCCAAGATTGCGTGCAGCGACATGGACCACGTACCGCTTTTTGACATTCTCGATGCCGCGCAACCAAGTCCGGCGTGCACCGCCTGACCCACAGGTGTGCGCAAAGCTTCTCTCCACTCGTTCACTTCGTAAGCGCTGGAGCTTTTTGGATCGCGATCCTGCAACACGCCGACGGTTTGCTCGATAAGCATCCTGCCACGATTCTGGTTTGTCCGTCCACTTGCGGCGGTTCTGTGACCGCGGCTGTGGTATGTAAGAAAGTATCTCTCTCTCGCTTAGCCATGCCAGGGTTTCAACTTTGTGGTAGCCCTTGTCGGCGACAACTGCCTTGTATTGGTCATCTTGCTCAGCACTGATCAGCACCGCCTGAGCCTCAATGATTCCGTCTTTCAGTGCCTCGCTGTCAGCAGTATCTGCATGGTGGATCGTCGCGGAGACGATGATCTCGGAGTCAGTGTCCAGCGCGTGCTGTGCCTTGTAGGCAAGGTGGGTACGCCCATCCTTCATCTTCGCGATCCTGCTGTCGGGGTCTGAGGGCGACTCCCAGTCCTTGTTCGAGGTCTTCTTCCCACGGCGTTTGCGATCGAATCGCCGTAAGTCCTCCTCCGTTGGGACTTCGGCCCCTTCTTCTTTCGCAAGCTCGCGCACGTAGTCATTCCAGCCCTTGCCAGTATCCTTGCGCACAATGGACTTCATTGCAGCATTGGCTTCCAACGTCGTTGTGTCCACGGCCAGTGCCTTGCCCTTCACCATGCCCTTGGATTTGGCGATCTTGACCACGAATGCAAACACCTCTTCGTGCACTTCTACTGGCAGCCGTTTGCGGATCACGGTCAAGCTGGAGTGATCAGGGGTCATCTCTGTCAGCAAAAGCCCAAGGAATTGCTGGAGCGAGCGGCTGTCACTGCAGCGCCATGCAATCCCACGCTGTGAATCCACACCTTCGAAATAGCCGACCAGCAGCATCCGGAAGTAGACGCCTGGCGGAATTGAAGGGCGGCCGCCTTCCTTGTAGTAGGGCTCGCAAAGCGATTCGACATAGTGATCGAACTTCGCTTCGCTGAGAAGCTCATTCAGCTTCGCGTAAAACGGGTGCCCTGGAGATCGGGGAAGATTGGTCGTCGAGACCAAAAGTGCTTGCTGCTTGTCGCGTCGTTTGCCAAGTGCCATGAAATATCCACCTCCGTGATTGGGATATTATCCCTACGTACGTGGATTGGAGCACGGCTTAACTACTTGGAGTTTTTCAACGGCCTGTTAGTACAGGACACCTAGTTTGGAATTTTTTGTAGCCGGGTCGCCAATTCAGGCCCGGAGAGCCATGACTTTCGCCACCACAGTTCCAAAAGCGCTAAGGGGGGCCTTTCCCCTGCACCGAAAATACAGGATTGGTCCCGGCGATTGCCCAAGCCCCGACACCAAGAGGGCGTAGACGCCGGATGGAAGGTCTGTTCGGTGCGCCAGAGGTCGGACCGTCAGGCAGGGGGCCCGATCTCTGGTTTTATTTAAACTGGATCCGGCGATGGAACCACGGGCGGGCACTCCTAATCAGATGGGCTTTCGGCTATCTTTGGTCGAGTCCTGCCTTTCCCCCCTTCGTCCATCCTCCCATGATCACCACCCTGGTCTGCAGCCTAGCAGGGATCACCTTTGCGCTACCGCAAGGGCAGGGGAGAGGTGAACTGCGAACCCGGCCCACCACCTTCCAGACCCTGGCGCCGCGCTATCCCGAGGACCTGCAGGTGCAAAGCATTGCCGCCTTTGTCGGATCCGGCAGCACCACTGCCCTGCGCACGCAGGTAGCAGCATCCGGCAGCGGCGACCTGGACGGCGATGGCAATGTGGATCTCTGGTTCCTTGCAGGACAAGGCACCTGGTCCAACCAACCTTCGCCGGAAATCGCCGGCGATCTCAGCATTCAGTTCGCCAACACTGCAAGCCTGGGACGCTTCCGCAACGCCGATGTGGTGCAGAACGGACCCTGGTGGCATGCCACCACCTTTCGCACCACCACCAGTTCGGTGGACCGCATCCTTGCCGTTCACCCGGACTTGGACGCCCCCCTGCGACTGCACTGGAACCGCCACACATCCACCAGCGACCCGCGGATTGGCTACATGGGCTGGACCAGCAGTGGCTGGGTCACCGGCAAGGGTGCCTACGAAATCGTCAGCCGCGATGACAGCTTCAACGGCCATGATAACTTCGCCGTGCTGCAAGCCATGCCCAACGGCATCACCCAGGTGAAGAAGATGGTGCTGCAGCCCCATCCCTTTGGTTTTCTGGAACTGAAGGAAGAAGTCAGCCTGCAAATCCCAGCCTTCCTCTGCAACCTGCGTCTCCTGGACCTGGACAACGACCTGCGCTCTGACTTTGTAGCCTATGCACCAGGCATTGGCATCGTTGCCTGCCGCGACGACGGCCAAGGCAAGTTTGTCCTGGCTCGTTTCTGGCCGCAAAGCGGAATCTTGAATGACCTGGCCGTGGGCGACCTGGACCTGAACGGTCGAGATGATGTGCTGGCCTGCTTCGACAAAGGCGCAGTGGTGGCATTCAGTCAGGCACCCTCTGTTCCAACTGGTCAGGGCGATGGCTTCACCTACCTGGGCTACGAAAACCCCACCGGCGTAGGCATCCTGGCCACATCCAAGATCGTCGACCTGAATGGCAAAGGCAGCATGCACGTCATGGGCTTCCCCCGTGATGGGCAGAACTACGTGCTGCATCCCTACAACCAGGCGGCCCTGGGCCTGGTGGGTCCTTGGATCGAACAGGCGCCCGCTGGCATGCAGGGAGCTGGCCTGCCCTATGGCACTCCAGCCAGCCACGTACTCATCGCCGATGTGGACAATGACTCGGACCCGGACGTGGTACTGCAGTCCCCCGCCGGAGATCAGTGGTACACCTTGCGCAATCCCAAGGTTTCCATGGCGCCCATAGCCATGACCGAAGTGGATCTGGGGCCAGCACCGGTAGGCGAAAGCTCCCGCCACCAGCGCATCACCGTGCAACTGCCCGACGATCTGGTCCAAGATGGCGTGCAGGAAGTGGAGTTTGCATTCTTTGTTGCTGATCCGGACACGGAAGGCGCGGGGAATCTGAAGTACATGTATTGGGGGCGACTCACTCCCAGCATCGACACCGGCAGCAACACCACCACCGTCTCCATCTACTACCGGCAGAACGAAAGTCTCTGGCGCCAAGAACGTCTCAGCTTCAAGAACCTGGTAAGCATCGGCTCCAACACCGACTACATCGTCTACCCCTTGGACGAAGACGATGACAACATCCGCGGTGGCCCCATGACCTTCTTCTCCGTGCATGGAGTCAAAGGCAAGGAACGCAAGGAAGGAAAGGATTCGGAAAGCGAAGACGAAGACGAGAAGGACAAGAGCAGCTTGGGCGCCAAGTGGACCATGCGGGCCAACCCACCCAAGGCCGACGCCGACCGGGATCTGCTGCCCTGGGACTAGGCCCTGAGTCGCCGCCGAATCAGTGCTGCTAGCAACAGCAAGAGGAGCAAGGCGGTCCACCAGCCCATCCCCCACCAGGAAGGCGCCGGCTCTACGCCAGGGGCTGCGAACACGTCAAAGCCAGCCCAGTAATGCGGGTGGGCATACTGGTCGGCCTGGGCCAGCACCCGACGGGCTGCACGCATGGCGAATTCTGCGCTGTGACCCTGAGCACGATGGTGATGGAACTGGCCCATCAAATCCGCGGAGGCCTGTTGGTTCACCGGCCAGTGGGAAGCCACCATGCCGCGAGCACCGGCGGCGAAGCCACCCCACAACAAACCATTCACTCCTTCGCCACCGCCCTGGTTTCCCGTCGCCGAGGCGCAGGCGGTCAACACCACAAAGGCTCCCTGCATGGGCAGGTTGGCCAGGGACACCACATCTGCAGGACCATCGCTCAACAGGAGCAGGGAACGAGTGGGCACCTGCAGGTGTTGCACTGCGTGACAGTTGATGTGCAACAAGCCCACCGGATTCGAGCTCTTGCTGCTCTTGTGCAACAATGCTGCCAGCTCACTGTAGCTGGCATGCTGCCGGCGCAGGCGCAGCGCCCCGCCGTAGGCACGAGCTACCAGATCGCCTTCGTGTTCGGAATGCCGCAATGGCGACACAGCAAACAAGGCCTCCTGCGCTGGGTCCGGCTGTGCTGAATCCATGATCACCACTTGCGAACCCCGGGCCTGGCGCTGCGACAAGGCGGCCAACACCGACAGGGAAGGGGCATACAACAACATCTTGCTTAAACCCAGGGGTTGCAGAGTTTCCCCTGCGCCGGCGGGTCGCAGGCAGGCCATGGGCAAACGCCGCAGGATGTCATCGGGACAAAACACTACCCGCTCTGCTTCGGCATAGAGCTGCGCCAGGGCCGGGTGCTTTTGCGTCGGCAAGAAAAACGCAGCTGCCGCATCCAAGTCAGGCCAGGCATCGGCGTTTGGCTGAGTCACGTCGCCCGCCTGAGTTACTGCCTGGTAGGCCTGGCGTAGGCATTGCAAGCCATCGTCTCGCTTGCCCAGGGACAAGAGCAATTGGCTTTGTTGCCCCACTGCCAGCAGATAGATCTCCTGTTCACCAACCCAATAGGAAAGCACCAGGGTCTTGGACCAGGACTGCAGCAGGGTTTGCAGTTCTTCAGCCTGCAACACCTGGCCCTGCCGCTGCTGACTCTGCGCAGAACGCCAGCTTTCCAGCACCTTGCGCCCGGCTCGGGTGGACTCCACCCCTTCGGCCAAGGCCAACTGATGCAGGGCCTTGCGGTAGTCAGTCAAGGCAGCCTGGGTCGGTGGATGCTGCAACCAATCCAACAGACCCCGAGCCTTCATGCTGTCCAACCAAACCAACGCGGTGAGAGGGTCCTCACCTGCCGCCTTGCAGGACCGCAACAAGCCCTCCACTGCTGCCAACTGCGCTGGCTCCAACCAGGCAATGCCCAACACATCCAAGGGAATGGAACGACGACCCAGATCCAATTCCACCAAGGACTGCTGGTAGTGAACAAAGGCCGCGGCAGCATCCTTGCGCGCCTCCGCCAGGCGCCCCAGATCCTTATGGTTCTCCGCAAACTCGGAATGCAGTTGGCGCAAAGCCAGATCACGCAGCTTCTCCAGCTGCTGCATGGATTTGGCATAGGCTTGACCTGCCTGATCCAAGCGCTGCAAAGCCAGATAGCAGTCTCCCATGGCGTTGAAGGTGACAGCGCGATTGATGGGCAGGGTTTCCAGTTGCAGCAGTTGTCGGTAACTCTGCAACGCTTCCGCATAGCGCCCCTGCCCTTCCAATGCATCTCCCAACAACACCAAGGCAGCAGCGTGTTGTTCCCCCTGCAACAAGGCCCGAGCCTGCTGCTCCGCCCCGGTGTAATCCTGGCGCTGCAAGGCGATGAGAGCCCGGGGGTAGCGGGTCAGCTTTGCCGGCAGCTCATCCAACAACAGCAGGGCGCGCTCATATTCTCGCCGCACCAAGAAGTGCCAGGCCAGGCGATGGTAGGCCAGATCCCGCCAGGGCATGAGCTCCGGGTCTTGCAAACGCTGCAGACTTTGCCCAATGGACCGCAGCTCTTCGATGACCTGGGCTTCTTCTGCCGCCATGCGGAGATCACAGCGCAGGATGCGCAGAGGCCACTGCAACTCGGTGGCTCCGCGTTTGGCCAACTCCGCATTGGTGTCAGCATGCAACAGGTACTGCCGATCATCCCCACCCTGCTCCGCCAACAGGGTGTCGAAGTCCAAGGTGTCCATGCACTGCCAGAGCAGGATCAGCAGGGTGGTACGATAGTAGCTGCGATAACAACCGTCCTTGCGGGCTTGTGCCCGCGCCTTCTCCGCCAATTGCCGACAAGCCTGCAGGGACTCGGAGCTACCCTGCCGGAAATAGGCTTCCGCCCGACTGACCTCCAACCAGAACCGGGCCAGGCCCTGACGTTCCGCTGGCAAGCTCGGGATGCTGGCCGCCGCTGCGTCGAAGTGCTGCAAGGCGGGCTGCAGCTCGCTCTGCTGCACGCCCAGCTTGAACAGGCGGGCAAACTCATCCTCCTGGGCCGCTGTCTGTGCTGGCAGGCTGCTGGTCAGGACAACCAGCAGCCAGATGAGGAGCAGGGCTAGCCCGCTCTTCCTACCACTTTCGTAAGCGAGGCGGCGCAAATCCTTGTGCCTACAAGGAGAGCGACCGAGCCCCTCGGAGGCAGGTTTAGATGACCTGTTGAGAAGGGCGACCGAGTTCGACGCAGTAGGCGCAGGGAGTTGCGTCGCCGCAGTAGAAAGTTGCCGGCCCTGTATTCCTGATGTCCGCTGTGCGGACATCAATATATCGGAGCCAGCGACCTCCTTCGTCGGTTGGTGGGAAGATCGGGCTAAGGTTTGACCTGCAGCAGCAGATCGCCGGTGGAGCCAACCGGAATGCCAGCACCGTCGGTGGCTACCACCCGCAGGTAGAGCGCTCCCTGGTGCCGACTCAGCAGGTCGAATTGGGCCATGGTCAACTGCCAAGAGTGGCTCCCCCTGGCATTCGCATCTCGTTGCAGCACTGCATCATTGTTCGCATCAACAATGCTCACATCGTAGAAGCGCGCGCCCGACACGTCACCCCAGGAAAGGCTGCGATCTTGTCGACGGATCACTGGATCCAGGATGATGACGGTTTGGCGCCCAATAAAGTCGTTCTCAGGCGTGTTGCCATTGAGACCAGGGCCACCGTCATGGTTGATGAAGATCAAAGATAGGATGATGGCCGCAGCCACAGCCAGAGCTACCGCCAACCAGCGCTGCCGTCGTCGCTCCGGCAATAGGCCGGGCTGCAGCTGTAGGGTCTGCTGGTCTCGCAGCTGGTTGCGTAGCTGGTCTTCTGCTCGACTGGCAGCCTTGGCCAGACGGGCATAGCCTTCGCCAGCCTCTTCTCCCAGCTCGGCGGGAGCCATGACCTGGGCCCGTAACTGCGCCTCCGCATCCAAGAGCTCATGCATGGCATCCATTTCGGCGACGACCCCACGACGGGCTGGATCCTTGCTTGCCAAATCTTGCAAGCGATCCCGTTCTTCCTGCGTCAGGTCCCGATTCATATGAGCAACCATCAGTTGCTCCAGTTCGTTGTTGTTATGCACTGACATCACGCCTCTTTAAACGAATCCTGATTTTTTCCATCGCCCGGTAGCAGCGATCCTTGATGGTACTGGCAGGCAGATTCTTGCTGCGAGCGATCTGCTCAAAGCTCCAATCCTGCAAGTGCCGTAGTTCGACGACTTCGCGTTCCGCTGGATCCAACCGCTGCAGCTCTTCCTGCAAGCATTCCAGCCCTTCCATGCCGCTGGCCTGAGCTTCGGGGCCGGGCTCTTCCCCCACCTGGCTTTCCAACTCATCATTGGCCTGCAAGATACGCAGGCGTGGGTTGCGCCGCCGCGCCTCCGCCCGCAGGCAGTTACGGCAAAAACCGTAGACCCAGGTCTCCAAGGCCGAGGTGCCGGCATAGTTGGACAGCTTGGGCCACAGGGTGACGTAGACCTGCTGCACAACATCCTCCAAGCCCTCAATGGGCATGTGGTAGGGCAGGGTCTGATTCAAGCGGTAGACAAAGCGCATGATGCAATTCAGCCGGGCCACCACCGCATCCTCAGCCTGCCGGTCACCGCGAATGGCAGCCTGCACCAGCATCAGATCCTGGGGACCTGTGCCCTGGTCATGTCCGGCTTTTAGGGAATGGGGTTTCATGCTTGGAAACTGTCTGCTCTGATTGTCTTGAGAAAGGGTCAGCGACGGCGGCATCTGAAATTAATCCACCGCCGGGGCCCTAAGGGACTCTAACATAAGCAACTAGAAGCGAAGCTCTTATGCCTCCGACGAAGCCGCGAAGCGCAGTCCTCATCCATGGCCCCAGCCTGCCGGTCTATGACCTGGGCCAGGACCACCCCTTCGCAAGGCACCGTCAGCAGGCCCTCTTCGATCTCATCACCCGCATGGACATGGCGGAGCCTGAGGAATTACTCCGGGCCGAACAGCTGGGTGAAGCGGGACTGGAACTGGCCCATAGCCCGGAATACATCGCCCAGGTGCAAGCGATCTCAGTGGATTCCCCCTCAGCCCAGACCCTTGCCCAAGCCATGGCCTTCGGCCTGGGTACAGCGGACAATCCCATCGGCAAGAACCAGCATGCATCCGCCGGCGCCATGGCGGCAGCAACCCGGGAGTGCGTGTTGCAGGTGATGCGCGGCAAAGCAGAGCACGCCTTCAATCCAGCCGGCGGCTTGCACCATGCAACTCGGGGAGCAGCCAGTGGCTTTTGCATCTACAACGATCTGGTGGTGGGCATCCGTACTGCGCAACAAGAGGGTGCGCAGAAGGTGCTCTATGTGGACTTCGATGTGCACCACGGCGATGGGGTGGAGTTTGCCTTCCAAGAAGATCCAAGCGTCTGCACCCTGTCCTTCCATCAGGATCCGGACACTCTGTTCCCTGGTACGGGAAGACTGCATGATCGGGGCCATGCTGCGGGCAAGGGCAGCGTGGTGAACATGCCCCTGGCTCCCTACACCGGTGATGCATCCTGGTGGGAGACGGTCTCCACTGTGTTGCCCAAAGTGGCGCGGGCATTCCGGCCGGACTTCATCTTGAGCCAGCACGGTTGTGACCCACACTTCAGCGATCCTTTGGCGCAGTTACAACTGACCACCAAGCCGATGATGCAGGCGGCGCAGCTCAGCAAGGATCTGGCCAAGGAACTCTGTGGCGGTCGCTGGGTGGGTACCGGCGGCGGTGGCTACCAACCGCTGACGGTGATCCCCCGGGTCTGGTCCATGGTCTGGCTGGTGATGAGCGGCAGAGACATACCAGTGGACCTGGATCCAGCCTGGGTCGAGCACTGGCAAAAGGAAAGCGCTGAAGCCATGCCCAGGCAGTTCTTCGACGCGGAGCTGGATGAGGACAAACGCCAACAACGAGCTGCAGAACACAACCAGGCCAATCTGAGCAAGCTGCTATCGCTGCTGGATCAGGCTTAGCGCCGCAGCAGGCGGTAGCTGAGGGCGAAGGATTTCAGCGTCGGTGACACCGGTGCCACTCCGTTCACATTGTTGCCCATGATGAAGCGCCAGTTGATGTAGCGCAGGTCCTGCGGCAGGAAGCTCTCGTTGGGGCCACCGAACTCGTTGGTGAAATGCAAATCCGTCAGCTGCTGGATGTCTGAGGTGTAGTCCGTCACATTGCGGTTGTAGAGATAGGTCCAGGATTTTCGCTCCACACCCGTGTCTAGAATGGGACGGTTGTCGTAGTGACGGATGTGGGCATCGCCTGCCTTGCGTGGATCCAAGGGGAAGTTGTCGGCGTTGGGTGGGTTTTCCTTGCCAAGGATGGTCCAAGGCTCAGGATCCACTGGGCCAGCACCGCGGTACTCCACCACCACCGCAGTCCCGGCTGGCTGTTGGTGTGAGGGTGGTTGAATGTCCACCGCAAAATCCGGCACCAGGCCGGTACCCGACGGGTACGGACCCAGTCTTGGATCCCCGACTTCACTCTTAGGCACACGGTGTGGGTTATAGAGATCCACAAAGCCATTGGTGGCCACCGTCTGGCGCTTCAGGAAGTCCACCATGACCCAGTACACCGAGTTGTCGAGGGAAAGTGTGGCTCCACCAGCGGGGGTCTTTCCCCCTGAGGCCACAGCCCAAGCATCGTCTTCTGGTCCCACGGTCACCGGATTGCCACTCACCAAACCACCGGCAGAATAGGCACGGAAATAAGGGAAAGAGTTCCACCCACCAATGCTGATCTGCCAGCCATTCAACCCCGAGGCGAGGTAGGGGTCACCCAGTGGCAATTCGGGAGAGTCCGGCAACACCATAAAGTCCGCCAATAGCGGCAGGGCAATGCTGCCCACCATGCCATCGGTGATGGATTCGGGGGCGGTGGTGACCAGACTCCTATTGACTTGCGGGTACCAAGCACCGTGGTTGGTCACAAGGTTGCCTGGAGACCCGGTGATGGGCATGCCCATGCCCCCAGCAAAGGGTGAGAGCAGATAAGTCGCCGGTGAGTATAGGTTGATCGCCAGGCCATTCTTCCCGCCCTGCAGCATGTTCCTCTCATCCCGCCAGACGAAAAGGGGATCCCTGAAACCTCGACGGGTGGCATCCTCGAAAGGCGGCAAGGGCAAGAACCTATTCACACCCTGCGGCTCGAAGACGGCATCATTGGGACTGATCTTCAGGCTTGCATCTTGGAAGGCGGGATGGGGCGTGGCTTGTGATTCCACTTCGCCCAGCAGATTCAAGTTCCTGGCATAGTTGTCCTGGAACCTAACAGGCCGTTGAAGAAGGGGTGATTTGGAGATTGTCGATCCCGAGACATCCGTTTTCTGCCCCGGGATTCTTATGGCGGAAAATAATGGCAGTCATTGCGATCCAGCAAGCTGGTTGGGGCCAAACAGATCCACAAAGCTCATATACGCGGCTGAGGAAGCCCTCAAAGCCCCTCTGCAATCCCCTTGGCGTCCCAACTCCAAACAGGCTACGCATGATCGTGCCAAGATTGCGTGCAGCGACATGGACCACGTACCGCTTTTTGACATTCTCGATGCCGCGCAACCAAGTCCGGCGTGCACCGCCTGACCCACAGGTGTGCGCAAAGCTTCTCTCCACTCGTTCACTTCGTAAGCGCTGGAGCTTTTTGGATCGCGATCCTGCAACACGCCGACGGTTTGCTCGATAAGCATCCTGCCACGATTCTGGTTTGTCCGTCCACTTGCGGCGGTTCTGTGACCGCGGCTGTGGTATGTAAGAAAGTATCTCTCTCTCGCTTAGCCATGCCAGGGTTTCAACTTTGTGGTAGCCCTTGTCGGCGACAACTGCCTTGTATTGGTCATCTTGCTCAGCACTGATCAGCACCGCCTGAGCCTCAATGATTCCGTCTTTCAGTGCCTCGCTGTCAGCAGTATCTGCATGGTGGATCGTCGCGGAGACGATGATCTCGGAGTCAGTGTCCAGCGCGTGCTGTGCCTTGTAGGCAAGGTGGGTACGCCCATCCTTCATCTTCGCGATCCTGCTGTCGGGGTCTGAGGGCGACTCCCAGTCCTTGTTCGAGGTCTTCTTCCCACGGCGTTTGCGATCGAATCGCCGTAAGTCCTCCTCCGTTGGGACTTCGGCCCCTTCTTCTTTCGCAAGCTCGCGCACGTAGTCATTCCAGCCCTTGCCAGTATCCTTGCGCACAATGGACTTCATTGCAGCATTGGCTTCCAACGTCGTTGTGTCCACGGCCAGTGCCTTGCCCTTCACCATGCCCTTGGATTTGGCGATCTTGACCACGAATGCAAACACCTCTTCGTGCACTTCTACTGGCAGCCGTTTGCGGATCACGGTCAAGCTGGAGTGATCAGGGGTCATCTCTGTCAGCAAAAGCCCAAGGAATTGCTGGAGCGAGCGGCTGTCACTGCAGCGCCATGCAATCCCACGCTGTGAATCCACACCTTCGAAATAGCCGACCAGCAGCATCCGGAAGTAGACGCCTGGCGGAATTGAAGGGCGGCCGCCTTCCTTGTAGTAGGGCTCGCAAAGCGATTCGACATAGTGATCGAACTTCGCTTCGCTGAGAAGCTCATTCAGCTTCGCGTAAAACGGGTGCCCTGGAGATCGGGGAAGATTGGTCGTCGAGACCAAAAGTGCTTGCTGCTTGTCGCGTCGTTTGCCAAGTGCCATGAAATATCCACCTCCGTGATTGGGATATTATCCCTACGTACGTGGATTGGAGCACGGCTTAACTACTTGGAGTTTTTCAACGGCCTGCTAAGGTATATGCCAGATTTCGGCATGTACGTAATGCCCCAAAAATCCACGCAAAGTTCCGGCCGGAATTCCGAATGCCCCAGGTACAGGGACACGTGATCAAACTCGTCAAAGCTGATGGCATTGGCCCGGAAGGGACACCAGTACATTTGCTCCATGTCCAGGTTGAAATCATTGGGATTGTCACGGGACAAACTCAAGTCAATCTCCCGCCAGAGGGTCTGCAGACGGCAACCATAGGGATTGAGGGGGTTTTGGATGGGGTAAATAAAACCATTGTCGGCGGAGAGGCGGATGCCATTGGGAAGGGTATACCCAAAGCTAGCAAAGGAAGAGTTGAAGGTCTTGGGGCACCACCACCCAGGACTGGTTTGCGGTGGCGGTGGCGCCTGGTTGCGATCGTCCACCACCTTGCTGAACCGACTGGTCTCCCGGGCCCGCAAGTCCTGCCCAGGTAGGACCCGCACGGGACCAAACAGGTCATCCACCGTCTGGGCAGCAGCGGAGCCGGCAGCCTCCTTGGCGTCCACTTCCGCTGCCAGGTAGAGACTGGGCCTTTCGTCTTCGTCTTCATCCTGAAAACGCCGCACCACATAGACTGCCAGGTTATCGGCGAAGCGCGGCTGACTGCTACCTGAGAGAGTACGCGTGTCCAAGGTGAAGTCCATGACCAAGCTCTGCCGGCCTGACTTGGACTGCAAGTCCAGGGGATTGCCCGCAAGGTCGGTAATCCCCTGAGATCCTGCCTGCAGATGCAGGTGATACTTGAAGGGATCGCCAGCTGCAGCAGCTTCACGCATGGCCTCGTCCAGGTAGAAACCTTGAGTGGGTTGCATGAGCAGGGTGCTCTGGGAACCACCCTGGTCCAACACTTGGCTGAAGATGAGATGCGGGGTGGCGAACTTGGCTTGGAAGCTGCTGCTGTCCAGCAAGATTGGATCCATGCCACGCTCCTCCAGGAACTGGCTGATGGCAGTGCGATCAAAGAGGTTGCGGGTGGCAAAGAACATGTGATGCAAAGGCCGCAATGCACCCAGGTCCATGGGCTTGCTGAAGCGCAGCACGGCTCCAGCAAAGGGCGACACATTGGCATTGGCTTGCGCACCCGTTGCGCTATCAGCAAGAGGCTCAGGACTGAAGGTCACGAAGTTGCGGGGATCATCCCCGTACAAGTTACCGGTGAATGGGTGGGTCCGGTCGCTAGTGAACTCCGCCTGCAACACCGCCAAGGGAGCCTTGGAGACCAGGAAGGCATCCCGCTCCGGACCAGCGGGGGGATAGTCAGCCATGTTGCTGGGGTCCAAGGACTCCAGCAGGTCAGCCCCATCGGCGGTCAGGCTACGCACCAGCACCCGCACCTTTTGCACCCCTGGCTGGCCCAGGTCATCTCCTGGGTCCTGCAGCACCTCCAAACTGGCTATGGGCCGATCCGGTGGGTTTGCATAGAGCACCAGCGCATCCCCCTGGTCCAATTCATGGGCAATGCCATTCTTGTAGATGGTCAACTGCTTGACTCCAGCTGCCACATCATCCACCCCTTCCAGGTACATCTGCATGCGGCCCAGCAAGCGGGGCGGGATGGCATCCCGGATGAATCCATTGGTCAAGAAACTGGAATCATCTTCCTGGTTGCCGGCACGGAAATCCCGGACCACCGACAAGAAGCCATCATTGTTCAAGCCACTCAGATTGTCGCGGGGATCCTTGTGCAAACCGGGGAGAGCCAAAGGCCCTTCCAGAGCCAGGGCCAAACGAATGTTGGGGGCATGCTGGTTTAGGGATGCAGGCAAACCGGCCGCCGAATTCTGGGAGCTGTACTGCAGGCCTTCGCTGCCCAGGAGTACCGGGTCCAGGATCATTTCATTACCACGCACCATTACCCTTACGGCGATGGGGCGAAAGTTGCTGTTGTTGGCACCACCGGTTGATTCCAGGAGCTGCACTGCCTGGGTGTTCTTCACCCCCACAACCTGACCCAGTGCATCCCGCTGCACAAAGAAACTATCGTCCACTTCCAGGTCCGCCGAGAAGCTGAGACGCAGGGCAGCATTGCGCGGCACCACGGGATAAAACCCAGAGCCGCCATCATCGGCGGAAACAAAACGCACTTGATCGTCCAAGGCGGCAAAGGCTGTGGCGAACTCAGCGGATGAAAGGTCCCGGGGAATAAGCAAGCGCGGCTGCAAGGTGTCCGGGTTGCTGCCAAAGAAATCGTATAGGGTCCGGAAATCGGCTTTGCCATCGTTGGCCTGCCGCTGGTCTTGGATGTTCCAACCCAATAGCACATCGGTTTGCACCAGCTCTGGCACCTGCAAGTTGCCCACCGTCCGCAGACCGTAGACATCTGCCAGACGTCCCCAATGCACCTGCAGCAATTCGACCTTACGAGGGTCCGCGCTACCCAGTCCGCCAGTCTTGCCTGGGGTGCCACCATCGCAGGCGCAGAGGCCTAGGAGCGCATAGCCCAGGACTACCCTGATCAGGGAATAAGTCCGGGGGATGCCGGGTTGGCATTCAGTATTCAAGGGAGCATGGGACATCTGGTTAATCAACCTGCAAAGGGCTATCTGAGACAAGAATCTCTGAAATCCTCCAGGGTGCCCCCAGATCCTAGCAGAGGGGAATTTAGCGGCCACTCGGCCGCCCCCCCCCCCCGGCCCCACTTTCGCCTGGAATTAGCGCCGCAGCAAGCGGTAGCTGACGGCGAAGGACTTCAGGGTAGGCGACACTGGCGCAACACCGCTCACATTGTTGCCCATGATGAAGCGCCAGTTGAAGTAGCGCAGGTCCGCAGGCAGGAAGCTCTCGTTGGGGCCACCGAACTCGTTGGTGAAATGCAAATCCGTCAGCTGCTGGATGTCTGAGGTGTAGTCCGTCACATTGCGGTTGTAGAGATAGGTCCAGGTCTTCCGTGCAACACCCGAGTCCAGCCCGGGGCGATTGTCATAGTGACGGATGTGGGCATCTCCAGCCTTGCGCGGGTCCAAGGGGAAGTTGTCCGCATTGGGGGGATTGTCCTGACTCAGGAGAGTCCAAGGCTCGGGTTCCACCGGACCAGCGCCGCGATATTCCACCACCATTGAGGTACCTGCCGGCTGCAACTGTGAAGGCGGTTGGAAATCCGCAGCAAAATCCGGCGTCAAGCCTGCATCCAAGGGGTACGGCCCCAGCCTCGGGTCGCCGGCTCCGGTTGCAGGCATACGATGCGGGTTGAAGAGATCCACAAAACCGTTGGTGGCCACGGTCTGGCGCTTCAAGAAGTCCGCCATGATCCAATACACCGAGTTGTCGCCGTACGGGGTCCTAAATCCGCCGGGATTCCACCCGCCAGAGGCAGTTGCCCAGGAAGGATCCGATGGCCCCACCGTCAGTGCATCTTCGTTCACCAACCCGCCGGCAGAATAGACACGAAAATTAGGCCGCGGGTTACCTCCACCAATGCTGATCTGCCAGCCGTTCTGACCAGTGGCCAGGTAGGGGTCGCCCAGAGGCAACTCCACCGAGTCCGGTTCCACCCAAAAGTCCGCCAGCAGCGGTAGGGCAATGCTGCCCACCATGCCATCGGTGAGTAAATCGACACCCGGGCCGGTCAGTTGCCTGTTGAGATGCGGGTACCAGGCACCGACCTGGCTCTGCAAGTTGCCCGGATCTCCAGAAGTCCGGTTACCCATGCCACCAGCAAAGGGGGAGGTCAGATAGGTCTTGGGTGAGTACGTTTCCACCTTCAATCCATTCCTGCCGCCCTGCATCATGTTCCTTTCATCCCGCCAGACAAAAAGAGGATCCCGGAAACCTCGACTGGTGGCATCCTCAAAATTCGGCAGGGGCAAGAACCGGTTGCCCTTCGGCCCAAACTGAACACCATTGGGGCTGATCTTCAGGCTTTGGTTTTGGAAGGCGGGGTGCGGTGCCGCTTGCGATTCAATCCCACCGCCGATTGCCAGGTTCTTGGCAAAGTTACCCCGGAAATTAGGTTGCAGTCCTGAGGCCTCCATGTACGGAACGCCATAGCTGTCCACGCAAAGTGACGGCCGGAATTCCGAATGCCCCAGGAACAACGACACATGATCAAACTCGTCAAAGGAGACCCCACCGCCGCGGAAGGGGGACCAGTACATCTGCTCCACATCCAGGTTGAAATCCTGAGGCAGGGTTCGGGACAAGCTCAGGTCGATCTCCCGCCAGATTGTCTGTAAACGGCAACCGAAGGGATTGAGTGGGTTTTGGATGGGAGCACCGAAGGGATTCGACGCTGCAGTGCGAACGCTTACCGGCCCCCAGAAGAAGTTGAAGTTCGTCGGGCAAAACCCAAGAGTGCCGGGCTCTTCCGGCCAAGGCAAGCGGTTGAGATTGTCCACTATCCTGGTGATGCGGCTGGTTTGCCGACCTCGCAACCCAAGCCCAGGCTGGATATCTACCGGGCCATACAGGTCATCCACAGCCTTTGCAGCCGCTGATTCTGCTGCGTCCTTGGCGTCGACTTCCGCAGCCAGGTAGAGGCTGGGCCGCTCGTCTTCGTCGCTATCCTGGAAACGCCGCACAACATAGACTGCCAGGTTATCGGCAAAGCGCGGCGTGTCGGTTCCTGGGAGCGTGTCCGTATCCAAGGTGAAACCCAGGGCCAGGCTCTTTATCCCAGAGGCTGATTGCAAATCCAGAGGGTTGCCTGCCAGGTCAGTGATCCCCAGCGGCCCACCCATCAGGTGCAGGTAATACCTTAAGGGATCTCCCGCCGCCGCCGCCTGGCGCATGGCTTCATCCAGATAGAAACCTAGGGTCGGCTGCAAGAGCAGGGTGCTCTGGGAACCATCCTGATCCAACACCTGGCTTGCGATGAGATGGGGAGTGGCGAACTTGGCATGGAAGCTGCGGCTATCCACCAGGCTGGGATCCATGTCCCTCTCCGCCAGGAATTGGCTGATGGCAGTGCGATCAAAAAGGTTGCGGGTGGCGAAGAACAGACTCTCCAAAGGCTTCAAAGCGCCCAGATTGATGGGCTTGCTGAAGCGCAATTGCACCCCTGCAAAGGGCGAGATGTTGGCATTGGTTTGCCTGGTTTCTCCTGCACCGAATAGAGGTCGCGGGCTGAAGCTCAGGAAATTGTGCGGATCATCCCAGTACAATTCACCGGTGACTGGATTGGGCCGGTCGCCGGTGAATTCCGCCTGCAACACCGCCAGTGGTGCACGAGCAACAAGGAAGGCATCTCGCTCCGGACCGGGACCTGGAAATCCAGCCAACAGACTGGGGTCCAAAGACTGCAGCAGGTCTGCCCCATCCAAAGCCTGCACCTCACGCACCAACACCCGCACCCGAGGCACCGCAGGTTGACCCAGATCGTCCACCGGGTCCTGCAGGACTTCCAAGCTGGCCAGGGGTTTGTCCGGTGGATTTGCATACAAGACCAGCACGTCGCCCTGATCCAGTTCATGGGCGATGCCATTCTTGAATACCGTCAACTGCTTGAATCCGGCTGCAGCACTCGAAACCCCTTCCACATACATCTGCATGTGCCCCAGCAAACGGGACGGTAAGGCATCCCGAATAAAACCACCGGCGACGAGGTTGGAATGGTCTCGCTGGTTGCCGGCGCGGAAGTCCCGCACCACCGACAAGAAGCCATCATTGTTGATACCATTCAAAACATCGCGGGAATCCTTGTGCAAACCTGGGATATGCAAAGGTCCTTCTAGAGCCAAGGCCAGGCGAATGTTTGCAGCAAACTGGTTGATGGATTCAGGCAAGCCGGCTGCTGAATTCTTGGAGCTGTACTGCAGGCCTTCGCTGCCCATGAGCACTGGGTCCAGCAGCATCTCCTTGCCGCGCACCACCACCCTGCTGGCGATGGGGCGAAAGCTGCCGGTGGCAGAGTTGCTGTTAGCACTGTTGGCAAATTCCAAAAGCTGCACCGCCTGCGTATTCTTCACCCCCACAACTTGGCCCTGTGCATCCCGCTGCACAAAAAAGTCCTCGCCCACTTGCAGGTCCGCGGAAAAGCTGAGGCGCAGGGCAGCATTGCGCGGCACCAGGGGACAAGTTTCATCGCCGCCATCAACCAGACACAACTGATCGTCCAAGGCGGCAAAGGCGGCGGCGAACTCAGCGGATGAAAGGTCACGAGTAATCAGCAAGCGCGGCTGCAAAGTGTCCGGGTTGCTGCCAAAGAAATCGTATAGGATTTCTGCATCAGCTTTGCCATCGTTGGCCTGGCGTTGGTCCTGGATATCCATGCCCAGAAGAGCGTCAGCTTGCACCAGTTCGGGCACCTGCAAATTGCCCACCGTCCGCAAGCCATAGACATCCGCCAGCCGTCCCCAATGCACCTGCAGCAACTCGACCTTACGAGGATCGGGGCTGCCCAGTCCGCCGGTCTTGCCTGGGGTACCACCATCGCAGGCGCAGAGGCCTAGGAGCGCATAGCCCAGGACTACCCTGATCAGGGAATAAGTCCGGGGGATGCCGGGTTGGCATTCAGCATTCAAGGGAGCATGGGACATCTAGTTAAATATCTTGATAAAGGCTATCTTAGACAAGAATCTCTGAAATCCTCCAGGGTGCCCCCATATCCTAGCACAGGGATATTTAGCGACCAGCGGCCGGGCCCCACTTTCGCCTGGATTTAGCGCCGCAGCAGGCGGTAGCTGACGGCAAATGACTTCAAGGTCGGTGAAACCGGCGCCACGCCGTTCACATTGTTGCCCATGATGAAGCGCCAGTTGATGTAGCGCAGATCCGACGGCAGGAAGCTTTCGTTGGGACCACCAAAGCGGTTGGTGAATTCAAGATCCGTCAACTGTTGGATGTTTGAGGTGTAGTCCGTCACGTTCCGATTGTAGAGATAGGTCCAGGCCCTCCGCTCTGCACCAGAGTCCAGTGTGGGACGATTGTCCTGGTGGCGGATGTGGGCATCCCCAGCCTTGCGTGGGTCCAAGGGGAAGTTGTCGGCGTTGGGTGGGTTGGTCTTGCCCAAGATAGTCCAGGGTGTTTGGTCCACCGGCCCAGCACCACGGTACTCCACCACCACCGAAGTCCCAGCCGGTTGTTGCAGTGAAGGCGGTTGGAAGTCCGCAGCGAAATCCGGCGTCAAACCTGCATCCATGGGGAAAGGCCCCAGTCTTGGATCGCCAGTCCCTGTGTCTAGCACACGGTGTGGGTTGAAGAGATCCACAAAGCCATTGGTGGCCACAGTCTGGCGTTTCAAGAAATCCGCCATGATCCAATACACCGAATTGTCGCCGCCCAGGGTCCTGCTTCCAGCGGGAGTCCGCCCGCCAATTGCGGAAGCCCAGCTTGGATCACCTGGCCCCACCCTCAGCGCATTATCGTTCACCGATCCGCCAGCAGAATAGACACGGAAGTTGAGAGCCGGGCTGCTGCCGCCAACGCTGATCTGCCAGCCATTCTGCCCCGAGGCCTGGAAGGGGTCGCCCAGGGGCAACTCAGGAGAATCCGGCAGCACCCAAAAGTCCGCCAATAGGGGCAGGACAATGCTGCCCACCATGCCATCGGTGATGAGTTCAGGGGCGCCGCCAACCAGAGTCCAATTGACTTGAGGGTACCAAGCACCCGGATTACTCACAAGGTTGCCTGGGCCTCCAGCGATGGTCGTGCCCATGCCCCCGGCAAAGGGTGAGCGCAGATAAGTCTTCGGTGAGTATTGGTTGATCGTCAAACCATTCTTCCCGCCCTGCAGCATGTTCCTCTCATCCCGCCAGACGAAGAGGGGATCCCGAAAGCCTCGACTGGTTGCATCCTCAAAAGGCGGCAGGGGCAAGAACCGGTTGACGCCCTGGATCACATCATTGGGACTGATCTTCAGGCTTGCATTTTGGAAGGCGGGATGGGGTGCCGCTTGCGACTCAACACTGCCGAGCAAATCTAAATTCTGGACATAGTTGCCTTGAAAATCATGCTTCAGGCCAGAGTCCTGCATGTAGGGGACATTATATGAGTCCACGCAAAGTTCCGGCCGGTATTCCGAATGCCCCAGAAACAGGGAGACGTTATCAAACTCGTCAAAGCTGAGGGGATTGTCGCGGAAGGGGGCCCAGTACATCTGCTCCACATCCAGGTTGAAATCCTGGGGATCGGTCCGGGACAGGCTCAAGTCAATTTCCCGCCAGAGCGTCTGTAGGCGGCAGCCGAAGGGATTGAGTGGGTTTTGGATGGGGAAACCAAAAGCATTGGCAGCGGAGACACGAACGCTGACGGCCGAAACTCCTAAGTAGAGGGTGGAGGACGTGAAGCACCAACGCTGAGGGCTTGTCTGTAGCGGCGCTGCCATCTGGTTGCGATTGTCCACCACCTTGCTGATGCGACTGGTTTCCCGACCTCGCAGACCCAGGCCACGCTGGATATCTACCACGCCAAACAGGTCATCCACTGGCTGAGCAGCTGCGGGGATTACTGGCGGTGGCTCCAAGAAAGGATTGAAATCGAAATCGCCGGACGTCACTTCGGATTCCAGGTAGAGACTGGGCCGCTCGTCTTCGTCCTTATCCTGAAAACGCCGCACCACATAGACTGCCAGGTTGTCGGCAAAGCGTGGCGTATCGGTTCCTGGGATCCTGTCCGTGTCCAAGGTAAAATCCATAACCAGACTCTGCATCCCCGACTTCGACTGCAGGTCCAAGGCATTGCCCGCCAAGTCAGTGATCCCCAACGGCCCAGCCATCAGGTGCAGGTAGTACTTTGAGGGGTCTCCCGCTGCTGCGGCCTGACGCATGGCCTCATCCAAATAGAATCCTTGAGTCGGTTGCAAGAGCAGACGGCTCTGCGCCCCATCCTGATCCAACACCTGGCTATAGATGAGGTGGGGAGTGGCGAACTTGGCATGGAAGCTCCGACTATCCACCAGGCTGGGATCCATGTCCCTCTCCTCCAGGAATTGGCTGATGGCCGTACGATCCAATAGGTTCCGGGTGGCGAAGAACAAGTTTTCCAAAGGCCTGAGTGCACCCAGGTTGATGGGCTTGCTAAAGCGCAACTCCACTCCAGCAAAGGGTGAGACCTTGGCATTGGGCTGCCTGGTTTCTCCTACACCGAGTAAGGCCTCAGGGCTGAAGGTCAGGAAGTTTGCAGGATCATCCCCATACAAGTCACCACTGACAGGATGTACCCGGTCGCCAGCAAATTCCGCCTGCAACACCGCCAATGGTGCATGCGCAACAAGGAAGGCATCCCGCTCCGGACCAGCAAGGGGATAGTCGGCCATGTTGCTGGGATCCAAAGACTCCAGTAGGTCAGCCCCATCCAAAGCCAGTACCTCGCGCACCAACACCCGCACTCGAGGCACCTCCGGCTGACCCAAATCGTCCACCGGATCCTGCAAGACTTCCAAGCTGGCCAGGGGTTTATCTGGTGGATTGGCATACAAGACCAACACGTCGCCCTGATCCAATTCATGGGCGATGCCGTTCTTGAATATCGTCAACTGCTTGAATCCGGCTGCAGCATCGGAAACACCATCCACGTACATCTGCATGCGTCCCAGCAAGCGCGGCGGCAAGCCATCCCGCAAAAAACCACTGGCGACGAGGTTGGAATGGTCTCGCTGGTTGCCGGAGCGGAAGTCTCTTACCACCGACAAAAAACCGTCATTGTTGATGCCACTCAGATCGTCCCGGGATTCCTTATGCAAACCTGGGAGATGCAAAGGTCCTTCCAAAGCCAAGGCCAAACGAATGTTTGCAGCAGACTGGTTGATGGATTCGGGCAGGCCGGCCGCCGAATTCTTGGAGCTGTACTGCAGACCTTCGCTGCCTATGAGCACTGGGTCCAGCAGCATCTCCTTGCCCCGCACCACCACCCTGCTGGCAATGGGGCGAAAGCTACCGGTGGCAGAGTTGCTGTTTACACTGTTGGCGAATTCCAAAAGCTGTACTGCCTGGGTGTTCTTCACCCCCACGACTTGGCCCTGGGCATCTCGCTGTACAAAGAAGCTATCGTCCACTTGCAGGTCCGCCGAGAAGCTAAGACGCAGGGCCGCATTGCGAGGCACCACGGGATAAAACCCAGAGCCGCCATCATCGGCGGCAACAAAACGCACTTGATCGTCCAAGGCGGCAAAGGCGTTGGCGAACTCGGTGGATGCCAGGTCCCGGGGGATGAGCAAGCGCGGCTGCAAGGTGTCCGGGTTGCTGCCAAAGAAATCGTACAGGATCTGGGAATCGGCTTTGCCATCGTTGGCTTGGCGCTGGTCTTGGATGTTCCAACCCAATAGCACATCGGTTTGCACTAACTCCGGCACCTGCAAGTTGCCCACCGTCCGCAGGCCATACACATCCGCCAGCTGTCCCCAATGCACCTGCAGCAACTCCACCTTGCGGGAATCGGTGCTACCCAGTCCTCCGATCTGACCAGGCGTGCCACCATCACAGGCGCAGAGGCCTAGCAGGCCGTTGAAGAAGGGGTGATTTGGAGATTGTCGATCCCGAGACATCCGTTTTCTGCCCCGGGATTCTTATGGCGGAAAATAATGGCAGTCATTGCGATCCAGCAAGCTGGTTGGGGCCAAACAGATCCACAAAGCTCATATACGCGGCTGAGGAAGCCCTCAAAGCCCCTCTGCAATCCCCTTGGCGTCCCAACTCCAAACAGGCTACGCATGATCGTGCCAAGATTGCGTGCAGCGACATGGACCACGTACCGCTTTTTGACATTCTCGATGCCGCGCAACCAAGTCCGGCGTGCACCGCCTGACCCACAGGTGTGCGCAAAGCTTCTCTCCACTCGTTCACTTCGTAAGCGCTGGAGCTTTTTGGATCGCGATCCTGCAACACGCCGACGGTTTGCTCGATAAGCATCCTGCCACGATTCTGGTTTGTCCGTCCACTTGCGGCGGTTCTGTGACCGCGGCTGTGGTATGTAAGAAAGTATCTCTCTCTCGCTTAGCCATGCCAGGGTTTCAACTTTGTGGTAGCCCTTGTCGGCGACAACTGCCTTGTATTGGTCATCTTGCTCAGCACTGATCAGCACCGCCTGAGCCTCAATGATTCCGTCTTTCAGTGCCTCGCTGTCAGCAGTATCTGCATGGTGGATCGTCGCGGAGACGATGATCTCGGAGTCAGTGTCCAGCGCGTGCTGTGCCTTGTAGGCAAGGTGGGTACGCCCATCCTTCATCTTCGCGATCCTGCTGTCGGGGTCTGAGGGCGACTCCCAGTCCTTGTTCGAGGTCTTCTTCCCACGGCGTTTGCGATCGAATCGCCGTAAGTCCTCCTCCGTTGGGACTTCGGCCCCTTCTTCTTTCGCAAGCTCGCGCACGTAGTCATTCCAGCCCTTGCCAGTATCCTTGCGCACAATGGACTTCATTGCAGCATTGGCTTCCAACGTCGTTGTGTCCACGGCCAGTGCCTTGCCCTTCACCATGCCCTTGGATTTGGCGATCTTGACCACGAATGCAAACACCTCTTCGTGCACTTCTACTGGCAGCCGTTTGCGGATCACGGTCAAGCTGGAGTGATCAGGGGTCATCTCTGTCAGCAAAAGCCCAAGGAATTGCTGGAGCGAGCGGCTGTCACTGCAGCGCCATGCAATCCCACGCTGTGAATCCACACCTTCGAAATAGCCGACCAGCAGCATCCGGAAGTAGACGCCTGGCGGAATTGAAGGGCGGCCGCCTTCCTTGTAGTAGGGCTCGCAAAGCGATTCGACATAGTGATCGAACTTCGCTTCGCTGAGAAGCTCATTCAGCTTCGCGTAAAACGGGTGCCCTGGAGATCGGGGAAGATTGGTCGTCGAGACCAAAAGTGCTTGCTGCTTGTCGCGTCGTTTGCCAAGTGCCATGAAATATCCACCTCCGTGATTGGGATATTATCCCTACGTACGTGGATTGGAGCACGGCTTAACTACTTGGAGTTTTTCAACGGCCTGCTAAGGGAATCGACAAGGAAGAGGACGATCTCTTCGGTCCTGACTTTCGGGGTGACGAGCTCCCTGATGAACTTTCAAACCGGGAAAGCCGCCTGAAGGCTATCCAGGAGGCAAAGAAGCGATTGGAGAGACGCAAGGCCGAGGAGGACAAGCAAAAGGACGAGAAGAAGGCCAGCAAGGCCAAGGAAGAAGGTCGCGAGCTTCGGATGACTCCCCACCGGAAACATCCCAAGGGCAAGCCACGGCCAAAGGATCAGGAGAACTTCACGGACCCCGATAGTCGGATCATGAAAGCCTCGAATGGATTCGAGCAATGCTACAACGCTCAGATTGCTGTCGACAATACTGAGCAGCTGATCATCGCCAATGGAGTAACAAACAACGCTGCTGATAATGACCAGCTTCTTCCAATGGCCGAGAAAGCGATGGAGAACTCAGGCAAGCCGATAGAGCGCCTGCTTGCGGACGCAGGCTATCGCAGCGAGGAAAACTTCAAGCATCTCGAAAACGCCCAGATTGACGGTTTGGTTTCAGTTGGCAAGGAAGGAAAGAAACGACCGAAGACCAGTCCAGATCTCCAAGCTACTGCGCGAATGAAACGGAAGCTGGGAACCAACCGTGGGCGGGGCTGGTACCGAAAACGCAAACACATCGTTGAGCCGGTCTTTGGCTGGATCAAAAACGTGAGCGGCTTTCGGTCCTTCAGCATGCGAGGCATAGCAAAGGTGAGTGGTGAGTGGGACCTAATCTGTCTTGCAACCAACTTGAGAAGGCTGCACGGAAAGCTGGCGCTATGAAGGCCGAGGGAATTGGGCCATTACAGGCCAAGAAGCACTGATCTGCTCCCAAAAATCGTCAACGTGGCCCCAGGCCCAAAATCCATGCAGAATCCGTCGATCTGGATTTTCACAGCCCCACTAATGATTTTATCCAGCGGCCACCGAGGTGACGCTAAGTTGACTTTCCGTGGGGCAGACTCCTAGTTCACCACGATCCAATCGAAGCCATCGGCACCGGGCTGGCCGATGGCCAGCTGCTGGGAATCGATGCGATCGGCGGGGATCCCCAACAGGGCGGCGCCGGGCAGAGGCATGTTGCTGGTGCCGGAATAGGGCCCACCGTTGGTCTTCATGATCTGCCCCCGTTGGTTGACGAAGAAGGTGCGCACGCCAGTGCTTTTGACTACCACCGGCCAGGCCAGGCAACTCCAATAGCTATGGGCCTGCCCGGCATCCACGCTGGCAAAGTTGGCGGGCATCCCGGGCAAGCCCTTGCCGCTGGCATCCGGCAGATAGAGGCAGAAGATATAGCCATGCCGCTGCATCTGCCCGGCGGTATCCAGTTCGCCCAGGGAAATGGAGAGCAGGTTGGGCTGGATGACCTGGCTTGTGCCACGGACCACCGAATGGGTTGTCATCTCCGGCAGGCTGCCAAACTCCGCACCACTGTCGCTGTTCGTGTCCACCAGGCCCATGGTTTGGAACTGGAACTGCGCCTGTGAGATCGCCCGCATGGTAGCGATCACAGCACTTTCGTTGGCAGACACTCGCCGACTCACCAGGGTCGGCACGGTGATGCTGGCCAGGATGGCTATGACCGACATGGAGATCAGGACTTCAATCAGGGTGAAGCCCCGCTGCTTGTTGTGAGCTTGTTGCTTGGTTTGACTCTGTTGCATTTCCCAACTCCCCCGTTCAGACAAGTGCCCAATTCATCGACACCTGGAATTTGGGATATAAGCAAAATCTCGTAGCTCCCCATGCCATGGGGTAGACTTGTCCCGTGGAAAAACCCAACAAGCAGCCGGATGCGGAAACCGCCGCCCAGACCGCAAGGTTCTGGAATGAGCGTCATCAGGACGCGGCGGGTGAGGCCCACGACAACTATCTGAACCATCCACTGATCCAGGCCTACATCTCCCTGCGAGCCTTCGGCTCACTCATGGGACACCTGGAAGCGGCGGCCCACGCGGTGCGCTCGCACAGCAAGCCCGGTGACCGCATCCTCTCCCTGGGTTGCGGGACGGCGATGAAGGAAAGGGTGCTGGCGCAGGCGGTGCCGGACCGGCAATTTGTCGGCCTGGACATCGCCGATGACATCATCGCCCACAGCCGCCAGGACCTGGCGACACAGGGCATTGAAAACCTGCAGCTCCAGCAGGGTGACTTCAACGCCCTGGATCTGGCCCCTGACTCTTTTGCCCTGATCCTGGGCCTGGGAGCCATTCACCATGTGGAGGCCCTGGAAGACCTGTGGACCCAGTGCCGCAAGGCCCTGCAACCCGGCGGCGTGGTGATGGCCCAGGAATATGTGGGCCCCAACCGCTTCCAGTGGACCGATGCCCAGGTGGCTGCCGGCAACCATGCCTTGGACAGCCTGGTGCCCAAGGAGCATCAGGTGCACCACCAGGAGATCCTGCGCACCCCGGTGCCGGACATGATCGCCATGGACCCGTCGGAGGCGGTGCGCTCACAGGAGATCGCCTCCACCTGTAAAAATTCGGGCTTTGAGATCCAGGCCTATGCCAGTGCTGGCGGGGCGCTGTTGCAGCCCGTGCTCATGTATCAGGTGCACACCTTTGACCCGCAGAACTGGAGCCACAACCTAGTTTTGTCCCGGCTGTTCCAGGAAGAGGACCGGCTGATGAAGGAAGGCGTCCTGCAGGATGACTTCGCCATGCTGGTGGCCCGCCCGGCCTAGGAAAAATCCGTCCCACTATGCAGTTTGCGATTCCACAGGGATTGCTGTGGAAGTCTTCTATGAATGCTGGGATCTGGGCATATATTGCGCCGCCTCAATTTCCAGCCCCCTTACCCCATCGATCCATGAGCATTCCCGAAGGCCTGATCTGGCGCAGCGAGTTCTTCCCCCAACAGGGCGAAGGCACCGGCGTATCCCCCTCCTCCGCGACGCAAGAGCAGCAGCCAGTCGGCAGCCAGGCCGACGGTACCCTCGGTGGCGAGGCACAAGGCCAAGGTGGCTTGGGCTGTGGCACCGAGCAGATCTTGCTCATGGTGGGCATGGTGGTGATCTTCTACCTGCTGCTGATCCGGCCCCAGCAAAAGCAGGAAAAGGTCAAGAAGGCCATGATGGCCGCCCTGCAGAAGGGCGATCGGGTGGTGACCAATGGCGGCATCCACGGCACTGTCACCAAGGTGGAAGAGAATCTGGTCACCCTGAAGATGGACCAGGAAGGCAAGCAGAAGATCACCTTCGACCGCAGCGCCATCGGCCGGGTGGCCTCTGGTGAGACCGCAAAAATCGAAGGCAGCAGCAAATAGAGGCCAGCGCGGCGAGCAGCTGGCCGCCGCCTACCTGATGGCCCAGGGCTATAGCCTTTTGGGGCAAAACCTACGCACCCGCTATGGCGAGCTGGACCTGTGCCTGCGCCGGGGAGCCCTCCTGGTGGCGGTGGAGGTGAAGACCCGCAGCCAGCACCCGGCTCCGGAACGCTGCCGTTGCCAACGCAAAGGCAGCGCATCCGCCGCGCCCTGGTAGCACTCAGCAGCTGCCTGCGACCCCTGGCCAGGGAACTCCGGGTGGATGTGGTGGCCGTGCGCCTGGCACCGGGGGAAAGCCCGGTAATCCGCCATTTTCCCGGCTCTATCTTTGTCCCACCGCTGGCCGATAGAAGGAAATAGACCGGGCATTTGACCCGTTGCTATTTAGGACCTACAGCAGTTTACAGCGGACTCCCCACTCTGGCGCCCAAGCCCCATTTAGCTATGGTGCGGGCCTCACCTTCGTCGCAAGACGCCATCTTTCATGCCTAGGCTGCGCGAGCAGATCATCCCCCGGCGCAAGCTGCTTCTGGTTCTTTCAGAGACAGCCATCTTTACAGTCATCCTGTTTGTGGGGACTTCGTACCCACCCCTGGCCAGCCAGCCCTTTGAAATCCACTGGTTGGAAAAGGATTTCCTCCGCGGCCTGCTGTCTTGCTTGACCATCGCCGTGCTGTCCCAGACCTGCCTGTCCTACAACGACCTGTACGATTGGAAGGTCTCGCAGAACCGGCACGAACTGCCCAACCGCCTGCTGCATTCCGGGGGTTATTCCCTGGTGATGCTGGCCATCCTGGTGTTCTTGTTTCCCAGCCTGTTCCATTTTCCCGGCCTGGCCGACGTCAACCGGGAAACCTTCAAACTGATCCTGTTGCTGGGTCTTTCCTACCTGACCATCTATGGCTGGCGCGCAACCTTCCACTGGTTCTTCTACAAATGGAACTTTGGTGAGCGGGTCTTGATCCTGGGCACCGGCTCCCATGCCCTGGAGATCGCCGATTTGATCCAGGACCACCCCATGTCCGGCTTTGAAGTGGCTGGCTTGCTGAGCACCGGCATGGACAGCCCGGAAACTGCCAGCCAACACGAGGTCCTGGGCAACGTGGACCAGATGGTGGAGATATGCCGGCAAAAACGTTCATCCCGAGTGGTGGTCGCGCTGGAGGAAAGGCGCGGCACCTACCCCACCAAGATCCTGTTGGATGCCCGCATGAATGGCGTCATGGTGGAAGAACGGGAAGCCATGTTTGAGCGAGTAGCGGGTAAAATGGCCATCGCCAGCCTGCGCCCCTCCTATCTCATTTTTGGCGGCGGCTTCTCCAAACCTCCCATGACCCTGGCCAGCAAACGCATCCTGGACGTGTGCGCCGCCATCGTCGGCCTGTGCCTGTCCCTGCCACTGCTGATTCTGGCCGCCCTCCTGATCAAGCTGGGAAGCCGTGGTCCGATTTTCTTCCGCCAGGAACGCATGGGCCAAAACGGCGAGACCTTCATGATTCGCAAGTTCCGCACCATGCGCATGGATGCGGAAACCAAGACTGGGCCAGTGTGGGCCAGCCCGGACGATCCTCGCATCACCTGGATAGGCCGCTACCTGCGCCTCTCCCGCATTGACGAGATCCCGCAGATGTTCAATGTGCTGACCGGACACATGTCCTTTGTCGGGCCGAGACCGGAGCGGCCATACTTCGTGGAAGACCTGTCGGAGAAGATTCCCTTCTACCCCTTGCGCCTATCAGTGAAACCGGGCATCACCGGCTGGGCCCAGGTCAACCTGCCCTACGCCGCTTCCATCGAAGACACCATGGAAAAGCTGCGCTTTGACCTTTACTACATCAAGAACATGAACATTCTCTTTGACCTCAACATCATGCTTCGCACTGGTGGCGTGATCCTCTTCGGCAAAGGAGCACGATGACTTCTCCCTGGCAAATCCTGGTAGCAGACGAACTTTCAGCCGAAGGCCTGGAACTGCTGCAGAAATGTGGCGAATTGACCATCCGCAATGGCATACCGGAGGAGGAACTCCGAGAGATGCTGCCGCCATTCCATGCCCTAGTGGTGCGCTCCGCCACCAAGGTGACGGCTCGCGCCCTGGAGGGTGCTGAAAACCTGGCGGTCATTGGTCGAGCCGGCATCGGCATTGACAACATCGACGTGGCCGCTGCCACCCTGCGCGGTGTGGCGGTGATGAATACACCGGAAGCCGGCGCCGTGACCACTGCCGAACATGCGGTGTCCCTGCTCATGAGCATGGCCCGCAAGATTCCCGCCGCCGACGCCTCGATTCGAGCTGGCAAGTGGGAGAAAAGCAAATTCACCGGCTCGGAACTGCGGAGCAAGACCCTGGGCGTGCTAGGCCTGGGACGCATCGGCAGCACCGTGGCTGAGCGTGGTGTCGGCATGCAAATGAAGGTTGTGGCCTTCGACCCAGCCGTGCAGCAAAAAAGCGCGCCGCAGGGAGTGCGGGTTGTTGAGCTGGACGAGCTGCTGGAGAAGGCCGATTTCGTCAGCATCCACATCCCCCTGCTGGCCGCCACCAAACACCTGTTCAATGGAGAGACCTTCGCCAAAATGAAGCCGGGTGCCATGTTGGTGCATGCTGCCCGCGGCGGCATCGTCGAAGAAGAGGCGCTTTGTGACGCCCTGGACAGTGGTCATCTGGCCGGCGCCGCCCTGGACGTATTCGAGAAGGAACCCCTGGGTCCCGACCATCGCCTGCTGCACACGCCAAACCTGGTGCTCACACCACATCTGGGAGCCAGCACCAAAGAAGCCAAGCGTAACGTGTCCCTGGACATGGCCCGCCAGGTGGTGACCTGCTTGACCAAGGGTGTGGTGCTGAATGGCATCAATGTCCCTCGGGTTGCTCCCTCGGAAGCCGCCTTGCTGGGACCCTACCTGCGCCTGGCCCACAACCTGGGCAGCTTTTTGGTGCAGGTCTTCCCTGGCAAGATCCAATCCCTGCGCCTGACCTTGCAGGGCGGCTTGCCGGAAAGCGCCCAACGCAACCTGACGGTGGCCATGATGAGCGGCGCCTTGCACCCACGCCTGTCCGTTGCTGTGACCCCAGTGAATGCGGAACGCCTGGCAAAGGAAGAAGGCATCCGGGTGCACACGGAGATCTCCTCCGTCAAACGCGACTTCATGAACCTGATTCGGGTCGAAGCGGTGTTGGACGAAGAACGGCATTGGGTCAGCGGCACTGTTCTGGGCCACCGTCACGGTCGCATGGTGGAGCTGGATGACTTTTTCATGGATGCCATTCCTGAGGGCCCGGCATTGGTCACCTTCCATGAGGATCGACCCGGTGTGCTGGGTCACATCGGCACCCTGCTTGGCGAAGCAGGCGTCAACATTTCCCGCATGCAACTTGGCACGGAGCAACACAACGGCGAAGCGGCCCTGGGCATCTGGAACTTGAGCTCTGCCCTGTCTGAAGCTGACCTGGATACAATCCGCCAGCATCCAGCCATCCAACGAGCCTGTTCCGTGCAATGAGCCAGACCCCTGCCAAGCAAGAAGAAACTGCACCGCCCTTCCAATCCTTTTACTTCGACTGTGACTCAACCCTGAGCAGCATCGAAGGCGTAGATGAACTCACCCGCGACCTAAGCCCGGAACTACGGACTGAGATTCTGCAACTGACGCACAAGGCCATGGAGGGCAGCATGCCCCTGGCCCAGGTCTACGAGGAACGGCTGCAAGTGCTGGCGCCGGATCGCGACAAGCTGCAACAAGTGGGCAGTTTCTACATTGAAAATGTGGTGACCGACGCTGCGGACACCATTGCTGCTCTGCAATTTCTGGACAAAACCGTGGGCATCGTCAGTGGTGGCTTGCGGCAACCGGTCGCCATCCTGGCCAAACACCTGGGCATTGCGGACAAATACGTGCATGCGGTGGAAGTTCTATTCCACGACGACGGTTCCTACCGGGACTTTGACCACCAAAGTCCATTGTGGCGCAACATGGGTAAGATCGAAGTCCTCCAAGCCCTGCCGGCAGAGCAACGACCAGTGCTGTTTCTGGGCGATGGCATCACCGACCTGGAAACCAAGGACTGTGTGGACCTGTTCGTCGGCTTTGGCGGCATCGTGCACCGCCCAGCGGTGGCACAGGCAGCCCCTGCATTCCTCAAAGGGCCTGGCCTGGCCGGCATCCTGCAGCTAGGGCTGAGTGACGAAGAACAACAGCGCCTGCGGCAGCAAGCGCGCTTCCAACACCTATTGGCCTAGCAACGGCCAGGTCGTTTTCTCCTAAAGACGGGCAGGTCGTTCCTTCCAAACCGCCAGCTCTTCTTCCAGGGCAGTGCCGATGCGGGCCAAGCGTCCCTCGTCGAACAGGTTGCCCCAAAGAGTCACGCCAGTGGGCATCTTCTCAACGAAGCCCGAGCGGATCGTCAGCGAAGGATGGCCGCTCAGGTTGGTGATGGCCAACATGTCGCCGGCGAAACTTGGCCCCAAGATAGCATCCAGACCTTGCATCTTCTCCTGCATCATTTCGCAGACATAACGCCGGAAGCGCATGGCCTGCAACAGATCCACCGCCGATATGTGCCAGGCACTGCGGAAGATATTGGGCCAGGACTCTGCCAACTGCTGGGTGAGCTGGTCGTCTACATTGTCCAAGGTGAAGCGCTCAAAATTGGCTGCGGCTTCAGCTTCCAGTATCGTCTTGAGCTGTGACACATAGGGCTTCTTGGGGATATCAATGGGCACCATCTCCATGCCCAGATTCTCAGCAGCCCGATAGGCATCCCGTTCCGCTTTGCTGACTCCCTTGCCAGAAAACCATTCTGGGACGAAGCCAATTCGCATCCCCTGAAAATCCTCAGTAGCATCGTAGTTCAAGGGCACATCCAGGGTTGCAGGATCATGTTGACTGACTCCCTGGATGGCATTCAATACCAGGATTGCATCTTCAACCCTGCGGGTCATGGGTCCCACCTTGTCCAAAGACCAGGACAGAGACATGGCTCCATTGCGACTGACCCTACCAAAGGTGGGACGCAAGCCAGTCGCGCCGCAAACCATGCTGGGAGAGACAATGGAACCATAGGTTTCAGTGCCAATGGCAAAGCTCACCAAGCCAGCGACAACGGAGGCTGCAGAACCTGCGCTAGACCCGGAAGAGCCTTGCTTGGGGGCAAAGGGGTTTCTGGTCATCCCCCGATACCACTGATCTCCCATGGCCAGAGCCCCCATGCTGGTCTTGGCGATCAACACGGCCCCAGCCGCTGCCAATTTCTTCACCACATCGGCGTCATGATCAGGTACCCGATCCTTAAAGGGCGCGGCTCCCCAGGTGGTCTTGACACCAGCGGTATCAAACAAGTCTTTGATGCCGTAGGGGATGCCATGCAAAGGACCCCGGTACTTACCGGCATTGATTTCTTCGTCCAAACGACCGGCCTGATCCTGGGCCTGCTTGAAGGGCATACTGACCACACATTTGAGCGCATCGCCAAAAGCGCTGATGCGACTTATGTAGCAGGAAAGGAGCTGACTACAAGACAACTGCTTTTGCTCGATCCAGTGGGCCTGTTGGGCCAAGGGAGCAAAAACAAGGTCCCTCTCATTATCGGGCAGCGGTTCCCCATCATAGGGCTTCCGCACAAAGCCGGCATCCCGTTCCACCTGCTCATAACCAGGGACGCGAGGATCAAAGAGCTCCATGGGAAGAGTCCCATTGCCCATCCGGTTCAGCTCGCGCTCCTTCTTCAGTCTGGCCACCCGGCTCTGCAACCGCGCCAACATCAACTGGCGCTCCTCTGGGGTGAACTCCAGACCCTGCAGCTTTTCAGCTGACAGCAAATCTTGCTCGGTCAGCTCAGTAGATTGAGCGGTCTTGGGGCCATTGCTTTGCTTGGCCTGTGCAGCACAGGCCAAGGGGAGAACACCGGCTGCGCCGGCAGCCAGGAAACGACGACGGGTAAGGGAGGGATCTACCATGATGGGGACATTGTGATGCCTCAACTGCAATCCGCCAAAGGTCAGTAGCAAAATCAGCAAGGATTGGCACAATGCCCCCATGAAGGATCATCAGGTACTTTTCATTCCCGGCCCCGTGGAAGTGGACGAAGAACTTCGCCAGATCATGGCCATGCCACTGGTTGGACATCGCAGCCCCGGCTTTGTGGATGAGGTGAAAGCTGTCTGTCACAAGCTAAAGGGCTTGTTCCTGACTCAAGCTCCCACCTTCTTTGAAAACGCCCCTGCCACCGCCCTGATGGAAGCTGGAGTGCGAAACCTGGTAAACAAGCGGATTTTGCATCTGACCTGCGGTGCCTTCAGCGAGCGCTGGGCCAAGATCAGTCAGGCCCTGGGCCGCGAGGCCAACTCCATCCAAGTCCCTTGGGGCGAAGCCTGCACCCCAGAGCTCCTACGCAAGAAACTGCGGGACTCAGAGCCCTTTGAGGCAGTGGCCATCACCCATAACGAAACTTCCACCGGCCTGATCAATCCCCTGCAGGAATTGACGGCGGTGATCCAGGAAGAAGCACCGGACAGTTTGATCATGGTGGATGCGGTCACCAGCCTCGGTGGCGCTGAGATGCACATGGATCAGTGGGGATTGGATCTGGTGTTCGCTGGCACGCAAAAGTGCCTGGCTCTGCCGCCAGGACTCTGTGTCTATGCGGTCTCGCAGAGAGCCATGCAGAAGGCGGCAACCGTGCCTGCACGGGGGCACTTGTTCGACTTCATCGCCGCCCACAAAGGGCTAGACGCTGGCAAGACCCTGGCCACACCCTGTGTTCCCCTGGTCTTTGCCCTGTCCCGGCAACTGGATCGCATCGCCGAAGAAGGCCTGGAGCAACGCTGGAAACGCCACCGGCAGATGCGCGAGTGCACCGATTCCTGGGCGCGGGAACATGCATTTGAGTTCTTTGTCCCCCATGCCTATCGCTCCCCCACTGTTTCGGCTCTGCGGGCTTCCGGGCGGGATGTCATGCAGCTGGCCAAGCAAGCGCAGGAGGCAGGCTTTGCCATGGACAAGGGCTACGGCAAACTGAAGGGCGAAACCTTCCGCATTGGTCACATGGGTGACCACACAGTTTCACGCCTGCAAAGCCTGCTGGCGGCCTTGGTCTAGGCATGCGGGCCATGGTGCTTGCGGTTGCCGGTCAGCCCCTGCAAAGCCAGGAGCTGGCCCGCCCCAAGCCCAGCGCCAAACAAATCTTGTTGCAGGTCAAGGCCTGTGCTGTCTGCCGCACGGACTTGCACGTGCTGGACGGGGAACTCGCCGACAGCAAGGCGAACCTGATTCCCGGCCACGAAATTGTTGGTCAGGTACTGGAATGCGGCGAGCAGGCGCATCGATTCCAACCTGGAGACCGGGTTGGCGTGCCATGGTTGGGCCAGACTTGCGGCACCTGCATGTTCTGCCAGAACGGCGAAGAGAACCTCTGTCCGCAGGCTCGCTTCACCGGCTACCACTTGGATGGCGGTTATGCCCAATACACCGTCGCCCATGAAGACTTTTGCTTTGCCCTGCCGGAACGGTTCGATGACGTGCACGCCGCCCCCCTGCTCTGTGCCGGACTCATTGGCTACCGGGCCCTGCGCATGACCGGCTCGGCCAACACACTGGGCCTCTATGGCTTTGGTGCCGCTGCCCACATCGTCACCCAGGTGGCGGTTTTCCAGGGCCGCAAGGTGCACGCCTTCACCAAACCTAGTGACCATCAGGGGCAAAAATTCGCCCGCAGCTTGGGCGCGGTGTGGGCCGGCGATTCCTTGCAGCAGGCACCCGAACCCTTGGATGCAGCCATCCTCTTTGCCCCTGTGGGCAGTTTGGTACCCAGGGCTTTGCAAGCAGTGCGACCCGGCGGGGTCGTGGTCTGCGCCGGCATCCACATGAGCGACATCCCCAGCTTTCCCTACCAGCTGCTCTGGGGTGAACGCTGTCTACGTTCGGTAGCCAACCTCACCCGTCGCGACGGCGAGGAGTTCATGGCCTTGGCCGCCAAAATCCCTTTGCAGACCGAAGTGGAATGCCTGCCCCTGTCGCAAGCCAACCAGGCTCTGCAACGATTGCGGGATGGGCAGGTTAAAGGCGCCGCCGTGCTAATCCCCGATTAGCAGCACAACCCCCAACACCGCCAACAGGGTACCCGACCATCCGCGCAATCCGGGGCGGGCACCAAAGAGCATGGCCATGGGGATGACCATGACCGGAGTCAAGGCCAGCAAGGTCGTAGCGATGCCCGCACTGCTGTTTTCCAACGCCACCAGCGAGAGCCAGATGCCGAGGGTCGGCCCCAGCAGGGCGCCCAACACAATGAACTGCAGGGTTCGCCTATCCTGCAAGATCGAACCTTTGGACCTGGCCGGGCGCCGCAACAACCAACGGTAAAGCTGCGCCAACACCAAAACACCCAACATGCCAAACACCATGCGGAACAGGGCGGCGGAAAGTTCCGGCACTTTGGCTTCGGTAGTCATGGGCGCAGCATCCATTCCCAAGCGAGCCAGGACCATTCCCAGCCCTTGGCCTGCAGCACCCAACACTCCGCAGAGCAGGGCCCAGCACCAGGGCCAACCATGTTGCTGGACAGTACGACCAAATTCGCCGGCGCGCCGTTCGGTAACCACCATGGCCACCCCAAATAGAGTCAGGCCAATGCCCAGGCACTGCCAGGCATCGGGCCAAACCTCATACACCGGCCCTTCCAGCAGCACCGCGAAAATAGGTGCAGTGGACATGAGCAGGGTGCCCAGCCGCGGCCCGAGATGAGTCAAGGCATGGAAAAAGAACAGGTCCCCCAGGGACAGACCAACGAAACCAGATATGCCAAGGTAAAACAGTTGTTGCTGGCTGATGGCGTTGGGCCAGAACTGACCATGCAAGAGGGCATGCAGCAACATCAGGAACAGCACCGCCAGGACAATGCGGATCTGGTTCACGCGCAGAGCACCCACCCGCTGACCGGCGGCGGCAAAGGCGAAGGAACTCACAGCAAACAAAACTGCACAGCCCAAACCGGCGACTAATCCCAAGCTGTTCAAGCCCAGACGCTAGGCCATGCACATGGGGAAATCTATAGCCACCCCTACCGACTGAGACCTATGGCTAGACCAGCGCTTTGGCTACTCTGCTAGGGACTTGGCAGCAACAATGACTCAGAAACAATGGCAACAACACGCTGACACCTTCCTGCGGCACCTGCAGGAAGAACGACAGGTGTCGCCCCACACCCTACGCAGCTATGGCGCCGACCTGCGCGGCTTCCTGCAGTGGTTGCCAGATGACTGCCATAACCTTGGCCGCCTGGAGATTCGGCGCTTCTTGGTGCACCTGCAAAGCGAAGGCCTAAAGCCCAGCTCCATCCAACGCAAGCTGGCCAGCCTACGGGCCATGTTTCGCTACCTGCAGGACTGCGGCTACATCGAGCAAAATCCTGCGCGCCTGGTGCGCGGCCCCAAACTACCGCAACGCATCCCGCGATTTTTGAGTGTGAAGGAAGTGGAGCAATTGCTTGGCCTGGACTTCACTGCAGACTTCATTGGCAGCCGCAATCGCTGCATCCTGGAATTGCTCTACTCCACGGGCTGCCGGGTTTCCGAAGCAGCCAACATGCAGGTGCGACAAATGGACTTGCTGGAAGGCAGTGTGCGGGTGCTGGGCAAGGGTCGCAAGGAACGCCTGGCCATGCTGGGCAGTAAGGCCTGCGAAGCCCTGTTGGCCTATCTGCCCGAGCGCAGCAAGCAACTGAAGAAGCGCAAGCGTCCGGACACCGGCCAACTGCTGCTGAACCAACTAGGCGGCCCCTTGTCCCCCCGCTGGATCTTCCAGGTGGTGTTGCAACAGGCACGGCGCGCCGGGCTCAGCCAGCGACTCACTCCCCATGGCTTACGCCACTCCTTCGCCACCCACCTGCTGGATCGGGGGGCTGACCTGCGTTCGGTGCAGGAACTGTTAGGCCACAGCCGCTTGGTAACCACTGAGATCTACACCCATGTCTCCATGGCTCGGCTGCGCCAGGCCTATGACCAGGCCCACCCGCATGGGCTGGCCAACAGCGAAGAGGGTGCTGGGGATTAACCTCCCCTATTTGTGACCGGCATCGTGATCATGGCCATCGTGGTCATGGCCATCAGCCTCTTCGCTACTGTGATCATGAGCATCGTCCGCGTCATGATCACCGTGGTCATGTTCCGGGTGCCACTCCGGGTTGTAGGTCTTGCCATTCAACTGCACCCGAAAGCGCCCGCCATGGGAGTGGCCTTTTAGTTTTTCATGCTCAAAGACCCACTTGTCACAGGCTTCTCCCACAACACCACCGGTCTTGCTGGTCACCTGAATCGCCTCCTCTTCAAGGTTCAACACCGGCGCATCCTTGATGGACAGGGGTTCTTGTTCTGGGTCAGAAAGGTAGACCACCACCTTGCCTTGGGACTCAAAGTACTTCACTTCCATGTGCGCCACGTGGTCGCCCAGCTCCAACAAATCCCCTCCATGGGTAGCTTCATGGGCATGTGCCGCATGGTCATGGCCACCGTCGCCATGATCATGACCATCGTGGCCATCAGAGGCATCATGAGCCTTGTTACACGCAACCGTCAGAGCCAACAACAGGGGGGTCAGGGTCAAGATTCCTATCTTCATCTTCGTTTCCTCAATCAGAATGTTTCGGGTTCTAGATTATCAAACATCAGGTGCTCTTGTCGCTCACTGTCTCCGGCTTTGGCCCGCACAACTTGCACAGCATTCTCACCAAACAGCCAGAATAAGCCTGGACTCAGCAACAGGTCCCACAGGGTGGTGGCCATCAGCCCACCGACAATGACGCTGGCCACCGGGTAGAGTAACTCCCGGCCCGGTTGCTCCGGCGCCCAGACCAGGGGCACCAGGGCGATGCCACTGGTGAGGGCTGTCATCAAGACCGGTACAATGCGTTCCTGGCCTGCACGTAGGATCATCGCCGCAGAGAATTTTTCTCCCTCCACGAACACCAGGTGCAGGTAGTGGTCCAACAACAGGATCTTGTTACGGGCAGCGATGCCGCCCAAGGAGATGAAGCCCACCAAGGTGGCAACGGACATGGTCTGGTCGGTGAGGATAAGGAAAATCGCCGCCCCCAGAAAGGCCGCCGGTACGTTCACCAGGGTCTGCAACACCAGATTCAAGCAGCGGAAATGGCTGAACAAAATCATTCCCATCAGCACCAGAGAGATGAGTGACAACACATAGATCAATTGGGCTGCCTTTGCCTGTGCTTCGAATTGCCCGCTCAAGGCAATGCTGTAGCCCGTGGGCAAGTTCTTGCGGATGCCTGCCAAAGCTCGCTCAACATCGGTCGCCACCTCACCCAGGGCACGACCCTGCACATTGTGTTGCACCACCAGTTGGCGGCTGGAATTCTCGTGCTTGATGGCATTGGGCGTACGAGACGGGGTCACCTCCGCCAGATCCGCCAACAGCATGCGCTTGCCTGCTGCATTCACCACTGGCAAGTGCCGCAGCCGTTGGATGTCTTGCCGATCCTCTTCCCTGAGGCGCAGGATGATGGGATAGCTGAAGGCACCCAGGTTCAGGCGATCGATCTGCGCGCCTTCCATGGCCAGCTCCACCGTGTGCCCCAGTTCGGAGACTGTGAAACCATGCTCAGCCAGAGCTCGTCGCCGCGGCTGCACCATCACCTGGGTCACCAGATTCTGCTGCTCCACCATGAGATCCGTAACACCGGGAATGGAAGCCACCGCTTGCTCCGCCTGCTTGGCAATGTTGCGCAACACCGCCAGATCTTCACCTTTGATCTTGATGGCAACTTGCGCATACACCCCGGAAAGCAGATGCGAGAGCATGTGGGCAAAGGGCTGCTCAGTGGACGAAGCGACGCCGGGGAACTGCTGATTAACCCTGGCTCGAATATCAGCCAACATTTCCTGCCGGCTTCTGGGGTGCTCCGAATCAAAGTTGACGATCATCTCAGAGATGTTCACGTCCATGGCGTGTTCATCCCCTTCCGCCCGACCGGTGCGGCGGCCCACGGATGTCACTCCCTCCACCGCCAACACCGTAGTTTCCAGCTTCTGGCCGTAGGCATCCGAGGTCTGCAGGCTGGTACCCGCCGGCAGGATCAAGTTCACCTGGGCAGAGCCTTCGTTGAAGGGCGGCAAGAATTCAGTGGCCCGTAAACCTAGGATCACCAAAGACACCAGCACCAGGGACATTACCGTCACCAGGATCTTGTAGGCATGAGCCATGGAGAAGTTGATACATACTCCGCCGACAGCCTTGACCTTGCGAACCAACCAGGAATCTTTGGCAGATGCCAGCGCCGCGCTTTTCGGCAACAGATAGAAACAGAGCACTGGTGTCAGGGTCAAAGACACCAGCAACGAGGCCATGATGCTGACAATATAGGTCAGGCCGATGGGAGCAAAGAGGCGGCCTTCCATGCCCGACAGGGCAAACAAGGGCACATAGACCACGGTCACCACCAAGGTACCAATGAGGATGGGGCGGCGGACTTCGCTGGATGCCCGAAACACCACCGTCAACACCGACAGGGGCGAGTCCTTGGCCTTGTTTTGTCGCAGGCGACGAAACACATTCTCCACATCCACAATGGCATCGTCCACCAGGGCTCCCACTGCCACTGCCAGGCCACCCAAGGTCATGGTGTTGATGGAAATGCCCAGCAACTGGAAGACGATAGCTGTCACCGCCACCGACATGGGTATGGCAGTCAAGGTGATGAGGGTGCTGCGCAGATTCAACAAGAACAAGAACAGCACCAACAAAACCAAGATGGCACCATCCCGCACGGCCTCGCTCACGTTGTCCACCGCACGCTGGATGAAGTCTGCCTGGCGATAGATGCCAGGCAAGAGTTCGATGTCTTCCGGCAGGCCAGGCCGCAGCAGTTCCAACTCCTGGTCAATGCGCCGGGTCAAGGCCATGGTGTCCTGACCAGGCTGCTTGAGCACCACCATGATGATGCCCTGCTGACCATTCACCCCAGCATCACCGGTGCGCACCGCCGCTGGCCCGAACTCCACTTTCGCCACGTCGGCAAGATGCAGCGGCCTGGGCCCTCCTTCCCGAATCACCGCATTGGCCAGATCCTCTGCATTCAGCAAAAGGCCCTTGACGTTGATCAGAGGTCCCTGGCTTGCAAGTTCCAGAACTCCTCCGGATGCATTTTGGTTGGCATCCTGAATGGCCTGCTCAATATCGGTGAGCAACAGGCCATGGGCCAGCAGGCGATCCAGATCCACCGTCACCTGCAGTTGCCGCGCCGCACCGCCATTCACAACCACCTGCGAGACCCCGGACAAGGCCAACAAACGCAGACGCAGACTTTGCACCGCCAAGGCGCGGATCTCGTTGGCCGGAGTCTGGCCACTGCGGCTGCGCAAGCCAATGAGTTGCACCTGACCCATCAGGCTGCTGATGGGAGCCATCTGCGGTTGTGCATCCGCCGGCAGCAGCGCTTTTGCCAGCTGCATCTTCTCCTGCACCACCTGCCGGTTGCGATAGACATCCGTGTCCCAGGCAAACTCCACCACCACGGTGGATAATTCCAGGCTGGAAGTGGAACGCACTCGCTCTACCCCAGCAGCACCGGCCACCGCGTTTTCGATGTGCCGAGTCACCAGGCACTCCACATCTTCGGGCACCAGGCCATGCACCTCGGTCATGATGGTCACCCGGGGACGGTTCAGGTCCGGCAACACATCGATGGGCAGGTTGCTTGCAACCATGCCGCCATAGACCGCAATGAGCAGAGAAGCCCAGAGAATCAGAGATCGACGCTTGAGAGAGAATCCTAGTAGCAGGTTCAGCATGACCTGGCTCCCCTGGGCTTAGTGACTATGACCAGCATGGGGATCCTCCTTCTGATTGGATTGCAAGGCCAGGCTGAGAGCAAAGGCCCCATGGGTCACCAAGCGGTCGCCGGGGTAGATGCCCACATTGCGCAGCACCACCATGGAATGGTCGGTGAAGATCACTTCTACGGGAATGGCACGGAAGCTATCACCATCCTCCATGAACACCACTTGATCCGGGCCCAACTCAACCACCGCTTCCCGGGGCAGCACATAGCCCTGCTCAATGGTCTGCAGGGGCACTTGCAACACATACTGCAGACCCGAACGCAATTGCCAGGAACGCTGCAATGACTCTTCGCCCTGGGCCAAGGGAGTATTTTCGCAAGCAAGCCAGGCGCCCTCTCCGGTCACCTGCTGCACACTGAGATCCTGTAGCAGGGGGCCAGACCCAGAAAGCAGAGGACGAGCTCTGACTACCAACTTGTCCTTCAAGGCACCGGTCATGTAGGCCAATTCCTGCCCCACTGGCCTGGCCCGGAGCCACATGCGGCGAGGGTTATGCAATTGTGCCAACACCGCACCGGCCTCCACCCGTTGTCCCTTCACTACATCCAGCCGCCCCACATCCCAATCTTCTACCTGGCCTACCTGAGGAATGCGCAGCACCACCGTGGGCAACAGGTAGCCTTGCTCTGCCCAGTGACTGACTTGATCCAGACTATGCCCCGCCAACAGGAGAGCCACCGCCACAGGAAAGTCCCGCCTTAGCTCAAGGCTTTCAGCCATGGCTTGCTGCAAAGCCTCTGTCACCAATCCCTGCGCCGACAACTCACCCAGCAAGGCGATGTTCCAGTTTTGTTCCCGCTGTTGCGCAGACAGGCTTTTATGGATCTTCTTGACTGCCGCACCCCACAAGCCATGCACCTCCAACTGCCGCTGCCAAAGCACCATGTTGACTGGCGGATGGCCACCCTTCTGCAAGTCGTCGATCTCCTTGCCCTGCAGTCCATGATGTTCCAGCTCAATGCGCACCGCCTGCAGGTTCTGCTGAGCTTTCTGCAAGTCATATCGGGTGTCCACAATCCGCTGCTTGGACACCACCCGCAATCCACTGCCGTCGGCAGTTTTGTTCAAGCCCTGCAGTCGTTTCAGCTCCTTGGCAAAAATGTCGGCAGAAGCTGCTGCACTGCGCAGCTCTGAAAATGAACGGTGCAGATCTTCGTTCACTGGCTTGATGAAATCGCCGGTGAGCTTCAATTCTGGTTGGGCAATGGCATCGCGCAGCAGGGTCACCACCGCATCTCCGGGCTTGCCCCATTCTCCAGGCAGCTTGTTCAGCTGTCTGACCTCGCCAGCCAGGGGCGCCACCAGAAGCCACTGGTTGCCCGGCGCCTCTTCCACGGTGGCCTGCACCTCAACGTGGTGCACATGTCGACGCAAGGAGGCCGCTTCCACCTTGACGCCAAGATTGGCCAGGGTCTGTGGCGACAGGGCTGTAACCGCTGCATCTTCTGCATGCGCATCAGCGGCCAACTCCTGGTTTTGTACGGCGGCGTAGTAGCCACCAGCCAGCCCCAAGGCCAACAACAACAGGACCGACAGTCCTAAACCGAGCAACTTCTTCATTCTGCTCCCTCCGACTCCTTTGATTCTTCTGACTCTTCTGCCTCTTCCGACTGAGTAGAAAATTCCAACAAGGGCACCCCGCAGGCGCGCTCCAGTTCCAACCAGGACTCATAGACACTGCGCTGGGCAGCAAACTCGCCAGCCAAGGCTGTCTGCATCTGTTGCAGGACCAACAGTTCACTGAGCGAATCCAGCCCTCCCTCACGAGCGGCTGGCAACAGCTCGCTTAGCTTTTGCAGCAGGGGCTGCATGTTCTCTTGCAAATACTGCAAGCGGGCAAGGCGCACCAGCAGCAAAGAATGGCTGGTTTGCAGGACTCGTACACTTTGCCGCAAAGTTGTGGCATAGATTTCCCGGGCCTGCGCACGGCGACCTTCCGCCTCGGCGACCCCCTTCTGGTTGCGATCAAACAGAGGGATCTCCAAGTCCAAAGGCAGGCCAAATCGGTTGGCGCCATTTTCCCGCTCATAAGAAGCACCCAAGCCCCAGTGCGGGTATTGGCGCAGCACCTGCAGATGCAATTGCTTTTCCGCCAACAAATAATCCTGCTGCAGCTGACGCATGCTTGGCGTCTGCAACAACAGCTTTTCGCAGGCCTCTAAGTCCGGGGCAGTCTCTGGCAAATCAGGCAGCGGCACTGGCCCCATACCAGCAAACCATTGCAAGGGCAAACCGGAGTGCTGGGCCAGCTTGCCCGCCAATGCCAATCTCCCTTCTTCCGTCTGCATGGTGGCAGCCTGCTGGCTGTGGCGCTGAATGACAGCAAGAAGCAGGTCCAGAACTGTGCCATCAGCCTGCTCCACCAACTTGCGCTGCACTTCCTGCAGCACTGTGGCTGCCTGCAGAACCTTGTCTTGAAATTGACGATCCTTGTATTGCAGGGCCAATTGCACGTATCCATCCCGCAATTCCAGGTAGGCCTGCTGCTCCACCGACTCTGCCGTGACCAAAGTGGCTGTTGCCTGCAAGGCAGCCAGCTCATCCATGACTCTCCGCTCCGGGGTCAGGGGAAGGACCAAGGAAAGGGCCGCCTCAATGCCATAGCGGGCATTGCCAGTGACAGCAGCAGAATCGAAAAACAGCGGGCCACCGTTCAGGCCTGGGTTGACCAGCGGGGTAGAGATCTCGGCCAATGCGGAATGCAGGCGATGCTCGGACCAGGCCGCCACCACCGCCGGATGATGCTGGCGCATGGCTAGTGCCGCTTGCGCCAGGCTCACCTTCGGCGGTACTGCGCTCTCCTCATCCGCCGCCAGCAATTCGGCGAGCATCTCTGCAGCCGCCAAGGGCTGAGAATCGTAGGTCGCGCAAGCCACCAACATTGGCAGCAACAGGGCTATGGGTATCAATCTGTACTTCATGCAATACTTCTCTTCGAGCTAAGACGAACGAAACGTCTTGCTGTTAGAGAAGCATTACTACGGTGCAGAGATTCTGCAGGCTGGATCTACCTGCTGGCGGCGGCCAGTCAGGCGGTCGCCGCAAGGATCCATGGGCAAGGGCAAGAGGCTCTGGCGGCAGCGCCAATGGGCATTGTCCAAAGTCTGGCACATCCTGGGCATCCGTTACGCTGCCTTGAGACCCGACAGCGCCTTGCGGCAAGCCTGCCTGGGCAATCCACAGCTTATGACTGCAATCTACGCCCTCGTGACCACAATCACAGGGTTGGTAGTCCTGCTGGTTATCGGCCTGCTGGTTGTGTTCACAGCCCGGATGTCCGGCATCCGCATCCGCATGCTGGTGCTCATGGCCGTGCTCATGGCCGTGCTCATGCCCGTGACATTCTGCCAGGGCCACCACCAGCTTGGCAGGCTCCTGCGCACAGCCACTCTGCACACAACCACAGAACTCCCAAGGGAGAACCATAAGGCACCAGGAGAGCAGGGTCAGGAGGATGGCGAGTTTCTTGCCCACGATGGCGGGAGTATCGGCCACCATTCCGCAAGAAGCCAAGCATCAACCTGTATTTATTCGCCCCCATGCCGATAGTACCATTCATGAAGACCCTCCGTTCCTACACCTTCTTGTCACTGCTACTGTGCAGTTTCACCGCATCGGCCCAAGAAGGCGGCATCGAAGTCTTTGCCGGGGAAACCCTGTTCAAATCCGGCTTCCGGCTGTCCACCACCCAGCTCTTCAAGGAGAAGAACGGTCTGTTCCGGGGTTCACACAAGACCAGTGATCCGATGAACCTGCGGCGGCGAGAGTATCGCACGGTTTTTGGTCTGGACTACGGCCTGCGCAAGGACATCACCCTCAGCGCGCTGCTGCCAGTGGTCAGGCGGGAGCTGCGCTCCAGTGGCGTGGATACCAGCGCCACCGGCCTGGGCGACCTGGCCCTGCTGGGCAAGTACCGGGTGTTCAATCGGGAAGGCAAGGCGCGCTCCTTCAATGTGGCGGTGATTGGCGGTTTGGAACTACCTACCGGCGATACCAACGAAATGAGCATGGGCCTGCGCCTGGCACCCAGCCTGCAACCGGGAAAGGGCGCCCTTAGCCCCTTCCTGGCCACATCCATCACAACTGGCTTGGGTCGGGCGCGCTTCGACAGCACCGTCTTCTACAAGTGGAACACGGAAGGCTCGCAGCAGTTCAAGGATGGCAATTTCTTCTCCCTTAGCCTGTCCGCAGCCTACCGCTTCCTGCACTACAAGTACCCCGGACCCACCTTCGGTGCCCGCCTGGGTCTGCAGTGGCGGCATGAGGGCCGGGCTGAGCTGGCCGGCAGCAATGTGGGTAGTTCCGGCGCCGACGAACTGCTACTGACTCCCGCTCTCTCCATCCACCCCATCCCACAGATGGATCTGAACCTGGGAGTTCGGCTACCCCTTACGCAACACTACAATGGCACCCAACTGGGCCGCGACCTTGAATTCACCTTGGCCCTGGGCATACGCTTCTAAAGCAAATCATGAAAACCATATTCACCGCACCCCTCATTCTTGCTGGCCTGCTGCTGGCTGCTTGCCAAAGCATCCAAGCTCCGCCGGCCAATGCCTTCGCCATCTTCACCCTGAACTTCCAGAGTTGAACTTGAAACGATAAGGCATTCGGCTTGCAGCAGGCCTTGGAGCGCCAGTTTGGTGCTTCGCACGTGGATTTGAATACGGAAAGTGGTTGGGCGCATTTTGCCCTGCTCAAACCAACTGCCCTGGACTTTTCTCACCTGATCGAGGTGATGGAAAGTGCCAGCTATGAACTGTCCGGCGTGGAACTGGAAGTCAGCGCCAAGGTGGAACATGAGGGCAATAGCTTCTGGTTGGTCATGCCAGAGACCGGCCAACGCATTCGGCTGCAAACCGACAAACAGCTGGGCGACACTCAAGGCCTGCAGCGGTTGCGGGGCAAGGTTCTGGACTGGCAGGGCAAGTCACCCAGCCTGAGCCTGACTGCGCCACCAGAGCCTGCAGTGATGCCAACCGCCGGCTAAGGCCAGGAGCTACCTGCCCTTCTGGGGCGGCTTCGACAAGTCCTTCAACAACTCCATCGTTGGTGGCATGAAGCGCTGGGCAGCCTCTGCTGAGATGAAGAAGACCTGATCCGAGGTCTCATTCAACAAGTAATGCTTGTTGTCCTCCGCCTCCCGGCCCAACACAAAGGTCTGCGGACGGTTGCCAGGGTATAGGAAGGTGACTTTGATCTGCGGCTGGGCGAATTCATCAGCCAGTTCCCCTTTCAGTTCCTCATACAGGCCCAGGATCTCCATATAGCCAATGTGAACCAGGCCCGCATAACCGCCGGCGTGCCGATCACTCACCCGCTGCACTGTCTCCTCACCTTCGAACAAGGCATACCACTCCACGATGATCTCCATCTCCGGTTGGCCGCCGGCACCAGGGCGCATGGGGTTCTTGGAGGGAACCTGTTGTTGCATGCGGATAAGTTCTCGCAAGCCGTCTGGGCGGGTCTCAGAGAAGGTGATCCGTTCCGGATTGTTGCGCTTGAACATGGCCGGGATGATGGTGCGATCCAGCATGGGCGGCTGGCCTTCCGGAATCACTTCTGGCGCCTGAACCTGACCCGGCATTCCCGTTGGCAGCGGCTCCAGGGATCGATGCGGGTTGCTATGGCTGTGCCGCACCTGATCCTCGCCATCCACCGCCACGTAGCAGGCGGAGCGGGATATACCCGGCACTTCCCCACCAACGCGGCAACGCAGCAATTCCTTGTCCTGCGAATCAAAGAGAGCAAGTCGCAGGGTGGCATCGGACTGCAGACCGTAGCGCTTCTCCAGTTTGTCCACCGGCCCCACTCGGGTGCCAGGTGCCGAAATCAGAGACTTCAGCACTGCATCCACCCGGTCGGTCTTGGCAAAGGCATGGCGGTAGTTGCTGATCTGCCAGCCCTGAGGATGGCGTTTGTAGAACCACTTTTTCGAACTTCCCGGCAACTGCAATTCAAGTTTGTCCACCTCGGCGGTGGTGGCCATGGTCACGTCCTTCTGCGTCAGGCGCTTGCCTAACCTGTCGGTGACTTCCGCCATGATGGCATCCCTATCCAAGTCCACCAGTTCCAGAAAGTCACTGTCAAACTCCCGCTGGGCCTTGCTGTTGGCAGCAAAGAACTGATCCAGACTGAAGAGAACCAGCAGGCTGACAAGAAGACAGAGGTTGAGAATCAGTAAGGAACGGTTCATGGACAACCTTAGAGCACGGGACGACGGCGCCAGAACAGACGCAAGAAGGCGACGAGCAGGAAACAAATCGGCCCCAGGCCAATGGCCAGGAAACGCAGGGAGGTCTTCCTCTCTGGAGACTGGTAGGGGAAGCTCTTGGCTTTGCGCTGCCGGGCCTGCACCTTGGCCATGTCAGGCCCATGGGCCAGGGACGCCACCGCATTCAACAAGAACTGGTGATGCGGGTACTTCGCATCATAGAGATGATCATTCTTGAACATCTCGGAACAGCCAATGAGCAAGAGTGAGCCGGGCCTGCCCTTGGGTTGCTCAGCCAGGAGCTCCAGATAGGCACGCCCCCTTTCATTGCTCAACATCTGCATGAAGGGGAACTGACCAGCCACCTGCAGGGCCATGGGCGAACGCACACCTAGAGAGGACTCCACTGGTCCTTCCAGGTACTCCTCTGGGATCCAGCCACCGGTCCAATGGTAGGTCCATGCCTGGTCACTGGTGCTGACCAGGGGCTGCACCTGCATACCCAGGCCTTGCAACTTCTCCTGATCCAGCACGAAGCGGTTGCCCCAGATGAAGAGCAACTCACCCAGATGTGCCGTCAGGGGTGAGTCGGCAGAAAGGCCTTCCCCCACGGCGCGAATCAGGAAGGGACGAGCCACCTGCTGCTTGCTCAACTCCTTGTAGGCCGAGCGCTTCACCTGGGTGGTCATGACCCGACTGCCCTGGTTGATGTCGAAGAGGATCTCTGCTCCCTCCGCACCGCCCATCTCTCCCATGATGTTCAGACCCACATGTTCCAGGTAGACATTGAAGTCCGCCATCTGTGGTTGCGGCCAATACACCGTGGGAAAACCAGTACCCCGGTACTGGCGCTGTTGCACATTGTAGTTCTGCACCGCAACAATGGCCTTGCCACCCTTGGCCATGAAGTCACCAAACTGTGGGTAGGCCCGATCCGCATAGCGGGGCTGCAGCCAAAGCAGCAGATCCATCTCGGCGGGGAACTCCGGCTTGTCCGGATTGATGTAGACAACATCGTAGCCGTACTGGCCCAGCATCTTCTTGGTGAAGCTGTAGACATCGTGCCCCACCGGCGCAGTTTGGTGCTTTTGTTCGATGGTGTATTTCTCGCCCGGGGTCAACCGCGGCAGATCCGCCAAGACACCAACCCGCGGGATCTTGCCACTGGCCAGCCGATGCACTGCGGAAACCAGCAGGAATTCCAAATGGCCAATGCTGCGGTCATCCAGCCGTGGAATCACCGTCATCCTATCGCCCAAGCGCAGGCGCATGCTGCTCCAGATCTTCACCGGCACCGGCGCGTCATCCTGCACCCGATCCAGTTCAAAGGGCCAGATGCCTTGTTTCTGCAGAGCAATGCGCTCTGCCTGTTTCATGTCTTCCGGGCGCAGGATCTTATGCTGCAGATCCAAGCTCCGCAGTCCCTGACGCACCTGAGCCTCCACCCGCTTTTGCGCAGAAGGCAAGCGGGACTTCTCGCTGCAGAAGAACTCCACCTGCAGGTCTTGGCGATGCTCGTCCAACAACTGCCCGGTCAACGGCGATGGCTGGTTGATCTTGGTGGCAGTCAGGTCCACGAACCCGGAGGACATGGCAGGCTGGCCCATCCACAACAGAGTCAGCAGGGAAAACATCACCGCCACCGGCAAACCCAGACGGATGAAACGACTGCCGGATGCCTTCCGACTGGGACCCTGCAACATCAAGCGGATGGCCAGCAACAAGAACAGTACCGGCCCAAGGAAGATGGTGAAGCCCCGCCAGAACAGACGAGCTGCAGGTGTCATGCTAGGCAGGGGTTCCAGGCCAGAGCGGTGGACCTTGCTGCGCACCAGGCGGTTGGGGTCGGTGTAGGTTCGCAGCAGGGTGCGTAGGAACAATTGGTTGGCATTGGCCACCTCACCCGCCGGGAACAAAAAGTCATCATACAGGAACAGATTGCTGGCGATGAGCAACAACTCACCCTTCCAAGGATCCTGGGAAGAGACTCGGACCATCCAGGGTTGCTTACCCACCGACTCTCCTTGTTCGGCTTCGACATTGGCGTCGGGATCAGCAAAGCGACCATAGGGCAGGTCCCAAAGACTGTTTTCAGCGGAGGTGGTGGCGATCACCTGTGCCTGCAGATCGGCGGCAGCCAGGATGGCCGGATCCAGCAAGATGGGACTGGCATCGCCAATCTGCAGCACCCCCGAGTTGGGTCCGAAAAAGCCGGTGGTGTTGAATTGGGCCGGCGGCACCCGCAGATAAAAACGGGCACCCAGCTCAGCAACGACTCCACCAGGCATACGCCAGGAGATGGGTTCAGGACTGGGCTCCATCAGCATGCGCGGCAGCAGATCCAGACCAAAGGGACGCAGCATCGCACTCCAGCCGCGGAACGAAGGGCTAATCTCGAAGGGCTTCTCTGCCGATTTTCCGCTGGGATGGATGGCCTTCTTTACGGCATAGGTGCTGCCCGCCAGGACCACGGTGCGCCCCGAATCCACAAAGCGCTTCAACTCGTTGCGATGGGCATCGCCCACCGTCTCTGGTCGCACCCAGAAAAGCACATCCACATCCTCGGGAATGTGAGGGTCCGCAGCCAGATCCAAGACCTTGATCTTGGCACCAGTGGCCTGCTGAATGATCTGGGGTAGAACGCGATAGCCCGCCTTTGGCGTGGCGATGCCCACCACCGGTGGCTCCGGCGCAGCACCGGCCTGTAGATGGGCCAACAGCAAACCTTCCAGGTAGGGCAGATCCCCGGTGGAGATGCCCTGCACCAGGGAGGGTCGATGCTGACCGTGCGCGATGGAGAGGGAAGACCAGACGCTTTCCTCGGCGTCCGCATCTTGCTTCACCCGCCGCACCTTAACCGGCGAAGCTCCCCGGCCAGAGGCCAGGCCGACGGCATAGTTGGGATCCACGTCAGGGTCGATGACCCGATAGTCCACTCGCTCCGGCGCAGCCTCCTTGAAGGCCTGCAACAGGGAACGCACCGCCTCTTCCACCCCGCGCATGGCGGAGGGCATCTGGCTGCGGTCAGAAACAAAGTAGTCCAGGGAGATGCCACTGTCGCCTGCTTGCAGGAAGGTCAGGGTCTCCGGCCGCAGGTCGGTGATGTCCCGACCACCCAGGTTGAACTTCAGACGCAGGTGATTGCCCAGGACACCATGGGCAAAAACCGCCACCAACAGCAACAGCAGGACTGCCAGAACACTTTGCAGGATGAAAAGTCGACGGGTCATGGCAGTGCTCTAAGGGCGACTCAGGTGCAGGGTAATTTGATTCATCACCAGGAAGAACACGGTCAGCAGACCGAAGTAGCACAGGTCTCCCAGAGACACCACGCCCAGACAGAAAGACTCGTAGTGCGGCAGCACCGATACGGACTCGTAGAGCCAGGTGCCCAACTGCCATTGCGGAGTCAGGCCGTCCAGTACCTCCACCACCTTCTCCTGCCCACTCAGCACAAAGAGGGCACAGCCGAAGTTGCTCAACACGAAGGCCACAATCTGTTCGCGGGTGAGACCGGAGAGAAACAAGCCCAGAGCCAGGAAAAAGGCACCCAGCAGCACCGCCCCCAAGTAGGACGAGAACACCAGGCCCAGATCCGGACTGCCCAGCACCACCAGCATGATCACCAGGGGCAGGCTGCCCATGAGGATCATCAGGTAGAAAAAGAGCGAAGCCAGGTACTTGCCAAGAACCACCTGGGCGGATCGCAGGGGCAAGGTCATCACCAATTCGAAGGTACCCTGAGCGTGCTCTTCCGACCAACTCCGCATGGTGATGGCGGGGATGAACAAGACCAACAGGAAGGGCAGGGTGCGGAAGAACTCGCTCATGTCCACCACAGCGTTCAAGAAGAAGCTGTTCATGAAGATGCTGCTGGCCAGCAGCAAAAACACGGTGGCACAGATGTAGGCGATGGACGAATCAAAGTAGGCACTCAGCTCGCGGCGCAGCACCACCAGGGTACCAGTGCCAAAACCCATGCGGGTATCCACCTCGGATGGCGGACTCACAGCAATGGGGTTTGCTTCGACAGAACTTGCAACGGTGGAACTAGTCACGTTGACCTCCCTTTTCTTCTTTGGCCATATCATCTGGGACTTCAACAGCCTGGGCCAAAGCCTCTTGTCCATTGTTAGAATTCGGCTTTTCCGGCGACCATTCGCCTCTCTCATACTTGCTGACCAGACACAGGAAGAGCCCCTCCATATCATGGTTTGCCAAACCCTCAGCCTTGCAGAGATCTTCAATAACACCATCCGCCAGCAATTTGCCCTGATGGATGATGAGCAAGCGATCGCTGATGGCGTCAACTTCCGAAATGATGTGACTGGACAGCAGGATGGTGCGGCCCTTGCGCAAGCTCATCAACAGCTCCCGCAATGCCACCACCTGCAAAGGATCCAAGCCATGGGTCGGCTCATCCAGGAGAATCACCGCAGGGTCATGGATCAGGGCCGTGGCCAGACCGATGCGCTTGCGAAAACCGGTGGAGCACTCTTTGACCCGCTTCTTCAACACCGTGGTTAGACTGCATGCCTCCACCACCCACTGCATCCGGTCCTTGAGATGCTTGCCGCTCAAGCCGTGGGCCTGACCCACGAAGTGCAGCAGCCGGTCCACCTGCATTTCCTTATACAGCGGTGTGTCGCCGGGCAGGTAACCGACCCTCTGGCGAACAGCCAGAGCATCCTTGGCTACGTCCAGACCACAGACTTGCATGCTGCCGCCGGTGGGGTGCAGGTAGGTGGCCAGCATCCGCATGAGGGTGCTCTTACCGGCGCCATTGGGTCCAACAAAACCAACAATCTGGTCCTTCTCCAGCGAAAAGCTGACCTTGTCAACTGCTGTAAAGGAACCAAAACTCTTGCTTACCGAGTCAACAGTAATCACGGGCAATATCTTTAGGGGAGAGGCAGGGCTGGCTTGTGCAATGGTTTGGGGCAAGCCAGCTTGCGAGAAGGGTGGGAAAGTAGAGCCGCCGACGATCCAGCGGCCAATCCATTCCTGAAAAATCTAAAAGAATCGCCTGAGCTCCTCCACAGCTCCTTCGCCATGCCTTTCCTACATGCGCTGCCTAGGGAATTCACCCCCCGCAGCACCTGGATCTTCAATCCCCTTGGCAAGGGAGTTCAGCAAGGCGGCCTTACGGCCCATGCGCAGTAAACTCCACTCTGCCTTGACCTGCGGCAGAGTCTCCAGCTCTGCCATGGAAAACCAACTCAAGTCCAAGGATTCCGCACTGATCTGCAGGCTTGCCCCGGCTGGAGCAAGCAACAAGAACCGCACATCGTAGTGCAGGTGCGCCGGCTCAGGGCCGTGGGCTGGGATCTCATGCACATCCAAATCCAAGGGCAGCGTCTGCGCCAGGCTGATACCCGCCATTCCGGATTCCTCCTGCGCTTCGCGCAAGGCCGCTCGCTCAACCCTTGCTTCACCATCCACATGCCCACCCAACTGCAACCAACGCTGCAGCTTTCGGTGCTGAGTCAGCAAGAACTGCTGCCGGTCGTGGGACAAGATCCAGGCGGAAGCAGTGATGTGCCCGGGCACACATGAACGCAAAAAACAATCCGGGTGTTGCTGCACAAACTTTGTGATGCGCTGCACACATTCCTGCTCATCGGGATGCTGGGCAGCATATTGCTGCAGCAGTGACAACAAGGTCTGACGATGCATGCTACTCCGGTTGCAAGTCCGGCCCCATGCGCCAATGCAAGGACTCCCGCTGCAGCATGATCAGGCGTTGGTGCCGCGCCGGATCCACCTTGCTTACGCCTTTGACAAGATCGGCGGCACAAGCAGCGGCATAGACATCCTGCAGTTGTTGCGCATGGCTTTTGGGCGAAGGTGACAGAGGCTGAATCTGCGCCACCAGATCCACACAGAGTTCCGGCTTGGCCAGAACTTCAGCCATGGTCTGGGTAATGGCGCCTGGGTTGTCCGGCGCAAACTTGAGGGCAGCCCCACCAGCCCTGAGCGGCAAGGCCCCCATTTCACTCACCATGCAGGGCAGGCCCAGCTCAAAGCATTCGTCCAAGACAAAGCCATAGGTCTCAAAGCAAAGCATGGGAAACACGGCCATATGCAAACCGGCAGCTTGCAGATCCGCCGGCTCGTAGGAGCCATGCAAGGTGACCGGCAAGCCCTTGGCCAGGTTGCCCAGTTCCTTGGCCAAAGCCGGAGTGTCCGGCTTGCCAAACACATGCAATTCCACCGGGCGGGGCAGCTTGGGCTGCAACAAATCCTTGAAGGCCTGCAACAGAACATGCACCCCCTTGTGTCGGGTGACGCTGCCCCAGTAGGCAAAGCGAAAGGGCTGATCCCCTGGCGGCAACTGATAGGGATGCAGCTTCTGCCTGAACTTCGGCGCATAGGGCAGGGGCAGGACCTGCAAGCTTTCCGGCGCCATATCATTGCACTGGGCCAAGAGCTCGGCGGTGGCGACATTGGCCACCAACACCCGCTGGGCCAGAGCCAGCTCGGCCTGATACTGATCCTGGAACAACTGAATGCCTTCCTGCACTTCCATCTCGCTCTCATGGCCGAAGCGCGGCACACAGCCCAGACAGTTCGCCACCGACAGGGGGAGGAAGCAGGTCTGGCCACCCCGGTGCATGCGGAAGCAACGTGGGCAGGAGGTGTAGACATCGTGCAGGGTCACCACCGCAGGAATCCCCAGCCCATGGGCAATCTCCACCAGGTTGCAGGTCAGCCGGATCCACTGGTGGACGTGAATCAGATCGGGCCGCAGGCGCCGCAACAACTCCTCCACCTTTTGGCTCACCTCGGGGTGATAGAGCTTGGCATAGTGATCGAAGTGCAGGTCGTCTCGATGCAGGCGCAGCACCTGCACCCCATCGACCTGGTCCTCCTCCACCTGCACTTGCGGCCGCATCTCCTGTGACCCACTCAGCAGACTGACCTGCAGGCCAAGGTCCCGCTGAGCCGCCAGTAGATCCCGCAGGTAGAATTCCACTCCACCGATGGTTGCGGGGAGGGAAGAATGGCTGAGATGCAAAACCTTCACTGCCCGAAGTGTAGGCGCAGTGCAGACATAAAAACAGCCAGGTGACCGCAAGGATCACCCGGCTATGATGGTATCCCGTAGGGGATTTGAACCCCTGTTGCCAGAATGAAAATCTGGAGTCCTAGACCTGGCTAGACGAACGGGACCTGCTTTGTCGGCCAATTCGGACCGACAAGAGGGTGGGGATTCTAGAAACAGAATCCGCGTGGTCAACAGGGAGCCTAAAGGCTCTTGAATTCCTTCACACTGGGCAACTCCTGCACACTGGCGAGGGAGAAGCGCTCGAGGAACTGCTGGGTGGTGCCATATTGCAGGGGACGGCCTGGAACATCGGCGCGCCCGGTAATCCGAACCATGTTGTGGTCCAGCAAAGTGCGCAGGATGGGCCCCACTTGGACGCCGCGAATGGCCTCGATTTCCGCCCGCATCACCGGTTGGCGGTAGGCCACCACGGCCAGGGTTTCCAAAGCTGCCGGCGACAACCTATCCGCCTTCTTGCGGGCCTTCAGGTTCTGCAGGTAGGGATAGACATCGGGCTGGGTCAGCAGCCGCACGGATTCGCCAGCCCGGCAGACTTCCAGGGGCAGGCCACTGCTGGCCAGAGTCTCTTCCAGGGCGAGCAGGGCTTGTTTCACCTCTTGCTGGGTGCACTGGCAGCTCTGCGCCAAGCGCAGGTAGCTCTGGGACTCCTTGCTGGCCAGGAGCAGGGCGCAAAGCACCCGGGGCAGATCGGCTGGGCTGGGCTGCTCGCTGTCAGCCTCGGCCGTAGTCTCAGCCGTAGTCTCAGTCTCAGTCTCGGCCGCAGCCTCAGCTGGGGCCTCTGCCTGCTCAGGGCTGGGGATAGGGAGCTCCCTGGAGGGGCTGTCCTCTCCGGCCGCCTCCTCAGCTGCATCTTCCGAAACTGCATCTTCCGGCCATTCTTCTGCCATGGCATCTCCCAGACGGGAATCCAGGGCTGGCTTCAGCCCACGTGATCGTCTTCTTTCCACCCCAAGGTCTTGGGTCTCCGTCACCGGTTGCCGCGATATGTCGTCCATGGGCGCCATGTTCTACCTGTTCTGCCCCGAAGAGTTAAGCTCTTCGCTGCGGATCCGTAAGCGCAATAGGGTGGCGTGGGACTCACCAGCAGTCACTGGATTCTTCTGCAGATCCTCTTCCAACTCCTGCTGCACCTGGGCAAAGGGCTCCTGACGGCCCTGAATATGCCGGATGCAGTAGAGCAGGTAGTAGGTCTTGCGGCCGGCAACGGACAGGGGCTGCACCGTGGAAACTTCGCCGGGCTGCAGTGCAAAAGCCACTTGGGTGAAGGTAGATTTCGAATCCCGGCTGATGGGCGACAGGCGGCCACCATCGTGGCGGGTCTCCTTGTCCTCGGACAAGCGCAGGGCCAGCGAAGCAAACTCAGCCCCCTGCCGCACCCGCTCCCGGGTCTCTTCCAGCAACTGCTGGTCGCTGTGCACCAACAGCCGCACCTGCACCCGGTCCTCCAGCATCTGCAGGTAACGGATGGTCAGGTCCATGTAGAGCTTCCGGGCCAGGGTGGTGGGTCGCCAGCGGCGGTACTGCTGCAGGTCCATGCCAAACAGTTGCTGCAGGTAGGCATCCGCATCCAAGGCGCCCTGCCACTGCTCCTGCAGGCTCCGCAACAACTCCTTCTCATCTGCCTGCACCAGCCGCTGCACCTTGGCCGGATCCAGGCGGATCTCGTGCTCCAAGGCCTTTTGCGCCAACAGAATGTGGAAGACCAGCCGATCCGCCGACTGCTTCACCCGCAGGGGATCCTCTTCCAGCATGCGGTCATAGAGCTGGCTCTTGTGGATGATCCTTCCGGCCACCTTCAATTTCACATCGTCCTGTGGATCAAAGCTGGGCAGCAGGACCTCCGGACCAAAATCGCTGCGCTGCTCTTGCCCGGTCAAGACACCCAGGTCCATGAGCTTTGCGGTTGGAGAGGTCGGAGAGGTCGGAGAGGCAGCTGAACTTGCAGAGGCAGCCACCGGTTTAGCTGGCTGGGGCTGACTGGCCTCCTGCCAGGGCGCCACTCTGGGGGCCCCACAAGCAGCCAGCAACAAGGTCAAGAGGAACAGTCTATGCATCATTCTATTCTGCCCGGAAGTTGCGCTTCATGCGGGTGCCTTGGCAAAGCGAACAAGTGGAGCGACGAATGCTACCGGTGCTACCCTGCTCTTCCACGCTGCCCTTGCCGGCACAGTTGCTGCAAGCCTCCACATAGGCATTCACCATCTTCAGGTCGCCACTGTGCTCAGCGTAGTAGGCCTTGAGCCAGGATGTGCGGGAGGCCCGGGGTGCTGCCAACCACCATTCCTCGTCGCTGACCATCTTGGCGGCGCCAGCCTTGCCACCTCTGGCTTGTTGCGCCCGGCGCAGGGCTTCTTGAATGCGCTTCACCCCTTGGTCCAGTTTCTTCTGCTCAGCACTCTTGCTTTGGCCGGCTTTCTGCTTGTTCTCCGCCTCTCCTTGCCGGGTGCCCTTGAGAATGGCATCCGCGCCCAGGACCCACGAGCCCAGGGAATAGTAGTAGCGCTGGCTCTTGGTCACTCCCGAATGCTGATGGCGCTGGCCCCAGTACTCGTCGACCTGGCTGACCTCAATCTCCAGTCGCCCGGCAATCTGCTCCCGGATGTCCAAACCCATCTGGGTCTCCGCATACTGTCGAGCGTCGGCCAGGCCGAGCTTCATGTCAGAAGCCCGTCGTTCCGCCACCTCATGCACCAGTTGATACCAACGGATCACAACCTTGCCCATCAGGTGCTTGTCGCGATCTGCTTCGAACCGGGCCTTCTGCCGCACAAAGTCCGCATAGATTTTTGAGTCCGCGTACTTTTCCTCGAACTCCAACAGCTTGGCTTCGGCCCGCTTGAATTCCTGACGCGCTTGCAAGACCCGCGCTTCATCCAACAACAGACTTTCCGCTGCCGACTCCTGCAGGTTGGCCAGGCGCTTGAGCTTCGCCTGCAACTGCGCCGGCTGTCGCCCACCACCCAGGGTCTCGGCCTTCTGTAGATGCAGGCTGGCATTTTCATAATCCCTGGCCCGCATGAGGTGGTCTCCCAGCCCGATGTGCTTGTCCGCATCTTCCCCAGGAGCAAAGCGGGTCAACTCTTCCTGATAGAACTCGTTCTTGGCAAAGATCTCGGCGGGAGCCACCTGCCGTCGACTGCGCACGCGGATGGTGGAACGCTTGATGGGCAGAACTATGCCCTTGCGCCGCAGCTGGATCACATCCTCCGTCTCACCAATGATGCGCCCCACAGCCTCATGCAACTGACCCTGGGCCGGCATGTAGACCAACACATCCGCTTCCACTTGGATTTCAGATGCGTCCCCCACCAGCAAGCCCTTCATGGTCTTGATCTGCAGGGCACTGCGACTGGTCAGATGGCTCCACTGCAAGTCCAGTACACCTTCGTTGTCCAGGCGCTTGAACTGCAGACCGTCACCGGTTGCCGCAAGTATCTTGCCAGCCAGCACCGTGCCATTGCGTAACTGGATGGTCTGCGCCAACAAGGAAGAGAAGCTGCACAGACTCATGGCCAGCAGCAAGATGATTTTAGAGGTCATTGTTTCTTCTCCGAGGACTGCTGTTCCTTGGCCCTGGACACGCGCTGGGAAAAGGGCAAGGACCGCACCAGGATACGGTCAAAGCTCTCTGCTACATCCTGTCCCTGGTCGCTCCAGCTTACTTGAATTCTCGCCAGCAAGAGATCTGCTTGCTCCGGCTCGGCGGAGAACTTCACAGAATATTGGATGCTGGGATCATTGGGCAGGGGCCGACGCTCAACCGCAGGCAATACCTCTGCATCCGCGTGCTCCATGAAGTAGTTCTCCTGCAGGTCAAAGAGTACCTGCGGCAACACATCCACCACCCGCAGGCGCATCTCCGTGTTGCGTCGGGTCCCCACCCCCATGGTCAGGGAGCCGGCCAGGGCGGTCAGGCCAAAGGTCAGGATGGCCAGGGCCAGGAGCATCTCGGTGAGGGTGAAGCCGGCTTGGTGTGTATTCTTGCTAACCATACTAACCATTCCAGTTATCCCTCCCATGCAGCAGGGGCAACCAGCGGACGATGCTGCGGCCCACCCGCAGGCCAGTGCCCGCCTTATGTCTTTTCGCCTTGGTGCCCCGCTGGCCTCGCTGCAAACCCAGCAGCTTGTTGCCCTGCAGGCTGGCATAACGAACCCATTCGCTGCCCAGTTTCAGGTACGGGTTGTTGGGGTCCAGGTACAGGTTCTGGGTGCCGAGCAATTGGCATTCCCGATCCTCCCCATTGATCTCCTGGGCCAGGCGGGCATCCGGCAATGCAGCCGCGCCATGCCCCACCACCAAGGTCACCTGCAGCCAGCGCGGGAACACATGACCATGGGGCTTGTGCATGGACTGTGGCCCCAGGTCCATGCTGAAGTTGTGCCGCGCATCCTTGTTCCCGGACAGCCAACCAGCGCGGGCTGAATCCCATACCCACTCTGGGCCATCCTGGGCAGTGGCGGAATTCTGATGCGAGTACTGGGACCAGAAGCGGTACTCCATATGCAAAACACCGGAAGCCAACACTTCCATTTGCGGTTCAGCTTGCAGCAGGGCGTCCAACTCTTGCAGTTGCAGCAGAGACCTACCCTTGGCATCTTCCATGGGTAGGGCTGTGTCGGGGAGGAAGCGCAGGCGGCGAATCTGCATCAGGGCCTGCTCTTCGTCGCCAGAGGGCCAGGGCAGAAGCAGCATCTCGGCGCGCCCGCTGGCGCCGACTTGTTCGCGTAACTCAGTCAGCAGATCTTCTTCGGCAATGCCCAAGTCCTTGGCTTGAGCCTGCGCCAGGGCTCCCAGATGTTGCTGCAGGATCTGCGTCTCTTCGCGAGCCGACACGCCGACAGTAGCGCGGAGCACCTGCACCTGGTTTTCGCTCTGCGGCAAGTCCAACCACTGCACCAGCAAACGAGCATCCGGTTTGCCGTCAGTTTCGCGATGGATGCCCTGCATGGCTTGCAAAGCAGCAAACAAGGGGCGGCCAGCGGCCTTGGAACGCCGACTGAGATCCTGACTCCTTTGCCCACTCTGGAAGATTTCGGTGGAGGAAAACAGGATCTGCACCAGGAAGGTGAGGAACATGGACATCAGGCCCATGACCACCAGGAGTTCGATGAGGGTGAAGCCGGCTTGTCTACTCTGCTTCTTCATCGGGCGGTAATGCGCTCCTGCAGGATGTGGGTCTCGCCTTCGTAGCGAAGCACAGCGTCGCGAACCATGGGCGACTGCTTCCAAGCATGGGCGGAAAAAGTCAGAGGATCAAAGGCGCCTTCCTTGTAGAGAGTGACAAAGCGCGCCTCCAAAGTGCTGCCCTGCCAACCCAGCCAGTTGGGCTGGCCTTCCTTATTTCCCTGTTGCAGACGGAACAAGCCATAGGCCTGTTCCGGATCGTCGGCAAAGCTGGCCTGCCCATCCACCCGCACATAACAGTGCAGATCCAAAAAGCTGGGTGCCGGGTTTTCTTCCAGCCACTGCAAGCTACGGAAGTAGACCCGCGGCTCGTGCAGGGTCGCCTGGCAGTAGGCCAGTTCCGGATCGTCACTGCGTTCGTGGAAGCGATCCCAGAAGCGGAAGGGGAACCAGACCAGGGCCTGGCCACTGCCGCCTGCCTGGGCCCTGGTACCGTAGCGACCCCGGAACAAGCCGCGCCCCGAAAGATCGGGGCGTTCCGGATCATGCCATTGGGGCATCTCCAACATGGCTCCCTGGTCGCCGCCGCTGACAGTCCAGGTGTAGTGCAGCATCTCGTTGCCCAAAAGGACGGTGCCACCAAAGGGCGGCAAGGCTCCCAGTTCCTGCACCACCAGCCTGGCATCCAGTTCACTGGCGCCGGCACTCAGGATGGCAGCGGGCACATGGCTAAGGAACTGCAGCCGAGCACCGCGACCATGGGCGCGGACTTCAGTGCCCAACATGCCCCGACCCTGGTCCGCCACTTGGAAGCGACCATCTTCGTGACTCTGGTAGGCAATGATCTCCCCGTCAATATCCACCAACCCACCGGCGGTGGGCAGCAGCTGGGTCATGTCATTGTTGGTTTGCAGAGGCCCATAGGGGAAGAGGCGCAGGTTGGGGGCGACAGTGAACTCCTCGGCGGCAGCGGACATCTCCACCGCCAACACCAGAGGTTCTTGCGGGATGCTGGCCACATCCACTTCATCTACCAGGCCGCGGGCATCGGTGTAGTCTGTCAGGCTAGGGTTGGCACTGCCAAACCATGCGGCGGTAACGCTGGCAGCGGGCAGTTCCCCACTGGGAAACTTCACCAGTCGGTCCACCTGCCGGGTATCTACAAAGTCGTTGCGTTCCGCTGGCCCGACAAAGATGTTGGTCACCTGGTTCTTGAAGGCCAACAGTTGGAAGGGTGCCGGGCCCAGACGTTCCGCACCCGCAGTGTCGAAGCCCTGCCGCTGCACTACCCAGTTGATCTGCTGCCATTCCAGGCTTGGCCGCTGGCTGTTTTGTTCATCCACCACGCCGCCCACCAGGGCCACCCGGTCTAGCCGGCCACTGCGCGCACCCAAGGCACCCAGGTTGCCCCAATCCAGTTCCATACGATGGCAGGGCAGCACCAGGGCGCCGGCCACCTGCGCATGGGAAGCTGTGTTGGTGAAGGGATCACCACGGAACTTCAAGGCCCGCCGAGCCTGGTAGATCATGGGAAACTGGGTTTCCAGATCTTCGATATAACCGATGCGGTCCAGGCCATCATCGAAGGGCGGGTCGTAGACCAGGGCCGCAGCCAACAGTTCATCCGAACTGCCCGAGCCATTGCGTAGGCTGGCCTGGATATCAGCTGCCTGCGCGGTAAGGGCCCGGTGCAAACTGCTCCAGGCACCACTGGTAGCACGCAGCACATGGTTGCCGTCAATGAAGTTGTAGCGCACCCATTCCGTATCCTGCTCCCGGCCGGGACCGGGATAGATCTGCAACCACTCGCTGTCGGTCTGCGGCAGGATAGTGGGATCCGTGATACCAGCGCCAGTCACCGGCAGGGAAACTGGCACGATGTACAACACATAGCTGGGCAGTTCCCGTGCCGCCGTCGCGGTGCCATCCACCTGCACCATCACATCACCGTTCCAGTCCGCTACAAATTTGCGAGCGGCACCGTCCGGACTCATGAGCCCGCGGCCCGGCAGGTCCTGCATGCCATTGAGACGCACACCGCGCTGGATGCCAGACAGGACAGCACCCTTGCGGGACTGATAGCGGATCAATTCCAAGCCCCCCACATCCAACAGTGGCTCGGCGCTTTCATTTGGGTCCACCGCCTCGACCCGACTGAGATGTTTTTGCACCAGGAGGGCAAAGCCCCCACCGGCGGGGAAACCACGCAGGAGTTCTTCCTGCGCAGCGGCGGGAGGAAAGCCTTTACCCGAGACATCTGGCAGGGGGTCCGCCAACTCAATCTCACCGTTGTAGGCCTCGTCCAAGCCGCGCCCCAAATTGAAGGAGATGCTCTGGCCTGCCAAGATAATGCCCACCGGTTGGCTGGGGATGGCTCGCGCCAGGGCAAAGGCGCCCATGGCTTCGGTCAAGGAAGCCGAGCCCACAGTCAGGGGAGTGTTGCGATAGAGCGGCGCTGAGTAACCATAGAGCTCCACCGCCAGTCCCGCCGGATGCGCCGGCAGCAAATCCAGGTTGCTTGCGCCCGTCACGTTTTGCGCATTCACCGTCGGTCGCCCCTGATCATCCAAGGGGATGTCCTCGCGGAACTCCGCCCAGTCCATGCGTGCCTTGCGGCCGCCAAAGGAACCTGCCGATCCCATCAGGTACTTGCAGTGGAAACTGCCATCACCCTTGCTGGTGTATTCAAACAGTTCCCGACCAATGCGCAGCACTCCTTGCTCGGGGAAGTGCTCAGTACTTTCCACCAGGATGTCCGGGTAGGCATTGCGATCATCCAGGATGCTGCCGCTTAGGTTGGGTCGCTGGTACTGGGGCAGGTCCCGGGCCAGGTAAGTACGGAAGCGCGGCTCATGCCGCGGCACTCCATCCACCAACAGGGACAGTTGCTCCGGCCGGTTTCCGGTCACCGCGAAGTTCACATGCAGGGGCACGTTCGCCTGCATGCCCATCTCGCTCAAGTTCACTGGCCACTGGGCCGCTGTGCGCTCCGGGCTGGTGGTCACCGAAGCCGGGTCCGGATCCAGGCCCGCTTCGTCCAGGACTTCCAACAGCAGGTCTCCCTCTGAAAAGCGCAGGTTGATACGGTTGCGCTCTGTCAGCTCACCGGCCTGGTCAAAAAAGCACTGGTCACCCAGGTCCTCAGGCTCCAGCCAGAAGCTGCTGGCGTGGCGGCGGGGCAGGTTGCCACTGGTGAGCGGAAAGCGCAGCGGATCATTGGGACGCCCCCCAGTCACTGGCTCCGCGCCAACACTGTTCAACAACTCGTAGGCGCCTTCCTTGTCCAGGTCCCGGCCATCCGGGTCCAAGGCATAGGGGAAGCTCTCATGCACCCGAATCTGCGTAGCCACTGCCCCGCGATCCTCAATAGCCGTGGCGGCGCGAATGCCCGAACCCTCTCGTTCAAGATGGGGATAGCGTGCCTGACCAAAGCCGGCTTCCGGAGCAATAGACGGCATCAGGTACGCCGCCAAACGATCCGTCTGTGCTGCGCCCAGGTGGTTGGGAAAACTCAGGTAGTGCGGTGCGCGATGGCCCAGGCGATAGGACTCCTCCCATTGCTTTTGCGCTGAGAGAATCATGTCCAGGGTCTGTCCCGGTTGCGCCGAAGCAATACCCGTGCGTTCTTGCCGAGCCCGCTCCCGCCCCGACAGGGCATGGGCCAGGGCAGCGGCCCGGTAGGACACCATGGAAGAAGAGGTGAACACCACCGGTGCCGTACCCATCTCCATGTTGATGTCCCGGCCATAGAGCATGTTCAGCAGGATCAACAAGAACTGCTGCTTGTCTTCTTGCCCCTGGGCGATCTCAGCCTGCGGTTGCAAGAGGCGCTGGCAGAGATCTTCCCAGCTGAAGAAGGACTGCTCGTCGCGCAGGCGCAGAATTTCCTGCGTAAGGCTCCGGCTCATGCTGCTGTCTACATGCTGGCCGAACTTGAAACGCACCCGACCTTCCTCGTCCGCCAGGCGAGGTCGTCGTGCCGCTTGGCGCAGGTTCAACAGCATGGCCTGCAACACTTCCGGGCCAGCAGTATTCAGGTTGATGGGATGGGGCAGCAAGGGCTCCACCACCGTGGTCAACTCAGCAAAATCCTGCTGCACCGGTTGCAACAAACGCAGCTCCCAGCGGGAGGCCAGATTCACCGTGCCCAACCGGCTAGTCGGAGCGCGGGCCGCATGCACAAAGGCATACTCCTCTTGCCTTCCATCTTGCGAACGGATTCGCACCACCATGCCACCCCCCATGCCGGCAGCGGTGCTGGTGCGCAGCACCTTGGTTTCCCCGGCAATGAGTTGATTGAACAGCCGTTCCCCCCGGCCCCAATCCTGGGCCCATTGGCGAGTGCTATGCACGGTGCAGTGCGCCAACAGCACATCCATTTCGGCTGGACTGAAAACCTGCAGACGCTGCAGTTCCGCAACTGAGCTGAAGGGTTTGCGCTTCGTTGGCTCCTGGAAGGGGAAGGTCACCGCCTGCACCACTCGATAGTCCAAGACCAGACTGCCATCTGCGAAACCCTGGTGTTCTTCTTGATGGGCTTCAACTTCCCACTGCAGACTTTGGAACTCGACGCCTTCCCGCCGGCTGTAGTGGATGACTTCCCCATCCACCAACAGGCTGCCACCGTCTTGTGGGAAGTTGGCAGCGGCACTCAGGGTAAGACTCAGGGAATCCGCAGGGTGGTCGCCCCGCAGATGCGCCACCAGACCCAGAAGGTTGCTCAACAGCAAAGGGCTGGCACTGTTCAAGTTGATCTGCCGCTGCAGATCCTGCACTGAACCACCAGTCAATACCTTTCCCTTGCTGCGCAGGCTCGCAGGCATGTCCAAGGAATCCGGATATTCCGACCTGCCATCGGCCCAGCGATCCTGATCCACGGCGAGATGGCTCTCCGCTGCCTGATGTAGAAGGAACTCCCGAGTACTCTGGGAAGCCTGGGCGGCCCGCAGTTGCGCCATGTCCCGCTCCACCTCCCGACTTTCGTGGATCATGCTGTCCAAGAAAGGCACCACCAAAGCCAGGAGAATGGCCAAGGCCACCAGCACAGCAATAAGAGCAAAGCCCGAGGCGTTATGGCGTAGACAACTCTGCTTCACTGCAACAGCCCTCCCGGCGCCAGACTCTTGCTCTCTTCTTGTTCATGCAAGATGAGCTTGATCAGCGGCCAAGCCTGGTTGGGTTCTTGCGCCTGCCAATGCCCCAGACCATCAAAGTGCAGGCCCTGCTCCAAGCCCAGCACTTGCACCCCCGATGGCAAGTGCCGCGGCGGCCCCATCTCGTAGGCATACAGTTGGATTTCATCCACGGCTCCCAGCACCGGCGTATCTGCTGGCGAAATCTCCAGCTCATCTTCCGCCTGCTGGTAGGCATGACCCTTGGCTTCCTGCCTGGCCCAAGCCACCCCATCCACCAACAGGGACAGTTCCTTGCCGTCGTGCAATAGCTCCAAACTGAACCAACGGTCTAGCGGCAAACTCTGATCCAAACCCTGCAGCAAAATATTGCGCCCAGGTGTTGGGCCGGGATCCGCCAGGGTCACCACTGCCTTGGGTTGCAATTCGGCTGACAACTCAATGCGGAAGGCACGGCCCAACCGCGCCACCACCATTTGTTGGCGCTCCTGCAAGCGCAGCTCCAGACGAAACGAAAACCCATCCCGCAGATCGAAGCGACTCTGGCCATTGGTGGGCAAGGTGAACAGCGTCTTCCTTGCTTCCGGATCCGGCAGCATGCAGGCACCAAAACGACCAGCAGGCGAAGATTCTCCATGCAGGCGCGGTAGCAAAGCACCGAAGGGCTGCTCGCCTGGCTCAAGATGCCAGAAGCCCACCGGCTGCAGAATGCGGCACTGCACCGATACGGGCAAATCCTCGGGCTGGTTGATACGCAGGTCCGTAGGTCGACCACTGCCATAAGCACTGTCCGCCGCCAAACGAACCTGATCCCGCAACACAGTCCAGGCCACCACCATGTCCGTGTTTCCCCGACCCAAAAACCCCATGCCCAAGCCAGTGAGAACAGCAATCAGGCCGAGCACCACCAGCAGCTCCAAGATACTGAAGCCCCTTGAAGTAATGCAACTTTGCGATGGCATCATGGGTTGAGAGGACGCTCGGGATAGGTCAGGTCGTCGTCGGTGTTGAACAACTGATCGGGCCCAGCAGAAATGATCTGATAGCCACGGGGTCCCAGGTACTGGCCGGTCTCTACGTTCTTCCAGGCCTTGGCTTTTTCCACCAGGCTACCTTCTCCGGCAGCCCGCACCGACTGCGACTTGCCGTAGGTAGCATTGTGGAAATAGACCAAGGGCATCTGCCAACCGTCCAGCAGCTCCTTCTTCTTGCTGCTGTCCAGCATGGGAATGATGACACCGGCATCATCACCATCCGTGTTGCCCAGCCAATCCAGGTGATTTTCAAAGGTGGCACTGCTGCCCAGGTTTTGGCCGTGGATATGCACCAACACCGACTCAATGCCCGCGTTCACCCGATCCGCCTTGACGCCTTTCAGCGCTGGCACTGCAAAGCGAGTGAAGTCATCACTGGGATAGTCGCCATAGCGATTCTCATAGGTCTCGATGCAGTTGCGCAGATGCAACATGCGGCCCTGGGTTTCGGCTCGGGCCCCGGACTGGGAAGCCCCCCAGATTTGCGGCAGGAGGGCCACCGACAACAGACTAATAATAGCCAGAACTATAAGTAGTTCGATCAAGGTGAAACCAGCAGCAGTCTTGGGTCGGTATGCAAGCATTACTGCCCTCGCTCCTGCACCCGGCGGTAATCGTCAAAACTCACATCTGCTTTCCGTCCCTGCTGACCGGAGACGCTCAGATCCGTATTCAAACTCTGCCGACTCTGTCGGTTCAAGGTCATCAGCTCTCTTTCATGCACCAGCTCGCCGTCCAGGAACAACTGGGCAGTGAGACTGCGGCCGGTGCTGTCGCCGGCACTGGATTGCAACCTGACCTGCAGCCGGTATGAGCGATCCAGCTCGGCTTGCAAGCCCAGCAGTTGCTTCTCCCGCTCTGCCGCTGGCGAACGCCCATCCAGGATGCGCACGTAGAAGCGCCGCCGCTCGTCCACACCGTATTCCATGCTGAAGCCGCGATTGGCACCGGCACCTCTGACCTGGGTGGACATGGCCAACCCGGCGAAAAAACAGTTGTTTTCTGCGCCCAGCTGCATCTTCACGCTCAGCTCCTGCAAGCGGCCAGCTTGCTCCATCTCGCGCCGCGCCAATACATTGCCACCGCCTTGCTCAAGACGACCACGAATCTGCATTTGCTGGTCTTGCAGTCGTGGCAACAGCGAACCGTTTTGCTGCACCGTCCAGCGCTTGCCGAGGGCTTGTCGATCGAAGGCATCTTCAATCTGCTCCAGGTTCTCGTGGGCTTCCATGAGCACAATCAAGTTCTCGGCAAAGACACGCTGCGCATCATCCAGGGGCAGGTTGCGGATCATCTCTTCCAAAGCCATGCGCGCCTTCAGCCATTGACCCTGGCTGTAATCCACAATGGCAACTCCCAACTGACCGAAGGTACCCTGGGTAGCGGCTTTGCTGAATGCCTGGCGCGCGGCCAACATATCCAAGGCACGGAAGTGCAGCAGGCCTTGCAGTTCCAGGAACAAGGTTGCCTTGCGGTCCTGCTGGTCCAGACTCACCAGACGATCCACATAGCGAATGGCATGGTGCAGCGGCTCTGCTTCCTTGGTGGCGTGATGGTTGGCGGCCAGAGCCAATGCCAATTCGGCCATGGCCTCCTGGAAATCATCCCTTAGTTCCAAGGCCCGCTTGAGGGATGCAACCCCACCTTCCAAGTCACCGATCAATCGTTGTTGCCGCCCCAACAAGTAGAGCACATAGGGATCCCGAGGGTTCACCTCCTCTGCCTTGGTCAACAGCTCCATGCTTTTATCAGGCTTGGAGATGAGTGCCATGCTGGCCAAGGCCAGATGACGCAGCAAAGGTGACTGGTTGGCAACGGCCTGCAGATTATGCTGAGCCTCGGCATACTTACCCTGCACACACTGGCTGGCCGCCAGACCGAACAGGGCCTCATCCACCTTGCCGGAAAGATAGCACTGCCGAAATTCCGCCTCCGCTGTGGCGGCATCGCCACTGGCATAGGCAATGCAGGCCTGGAGATAACGGCTCCGCTGGCTCAATTCCGCATGCAGTTCCGCCGAGCCACCGCCATTGCTGCCCATGGAAGGAGCCGGCATGGCGGCCTGCGCGCCTTGCACATCTCCAACCGCCAGACAGGCCTGTACCAGACATTCATGCATGGCATGCTGCAGGGCAGGATCTTCCAGGCGGGACTTGATGGCAACCGCCGCTCTGGCAGGGAGCAAGGCTTCTTGCGGGCGCTGCCTTTGCAACAAGAACTGGGCAAGAGCCTGATGATTGCGGGGGTCCCGAGGTTGGTTGATGGCCACCGCCTGGCGCAGGTCTTCTTCGGCGGCGCGATCCAAGTGCAACTGCGCCAACAGCCGACCGGTTTCCCGATGCTGGAAGGAAGAGCCCTGCAAGGCTGCGGGCAAATTCGTCAACAAGCCCTGGGCTGCACCCAGATCTCCCTGGGCCAGCAACACGCGCAACTGCAGATCAAAGGCCTCTTCGCTATCCTTGTCCGCTTGCCGGTAACTCTTGGCTCTGGCTTCAGCCTTGCTATAGACCCAGGGTTGTCGCCTGGCTTTTTGCAGCAGCCACAAAACAAAGGACTCCTGCTGCCGCAGGCTGCTCACGTCGCCCCAGGCGATCCTGCGATCCGCAAGTTCAATCTCGTTCTCCAGGGTCTTGGCAAGTTGCAGGCCCTGAACATCTTCGCCGGCAACTTCAACTTCACTCACCAGGTTGCCGGACTTGGGATTGATCCAACGGAACTTGATCACACCCTCATAGGGTCCATCCCGACTGCCCAGGTCATATTTGCGCTCCGGGTCGCCAACAAAGTAACCCCAGGGCTTGTCGCCGATGCCACGAATCAGGCGATCATAGCGCAGGGAGTAATCCTCGCTTTGCTCTGCAACTTGCCCATTCCCGTCTTGTGGCTCACCGTCTTGCACGTCATCCACCACTGCTGGAGCAGATGCCTCTTGGTCACCTGGCTTGGGCAAAATGCGGCGCAGCATGGCGAAGGCTCCCGCCTGTGGCCCCATGGGCAGGGGTGGCACCACCACCGGCAATTCGGCCAGCTCGGGGAAGGGCAATTCCCGAGGTGGCAAGGGCGAACTCTCCGCCGGCTCCCGGGTGATCTGCCGACGCACCACCACTTCAGGCATGACCCCTGCCAAAGGCGGGGTTTGCACCGACTGGGCCTGATACTCCGGACCATTGGCTGCCCTGACCCTGGACTCAGGCGTGGACTTGGACAGCCCCTGTCCCAGCCAAAAAGCCAGCCCAACTACCAGCAAGAACAACCAAACTTCTTTGCGCAGCTTGAACAGCATCACTCAGTTGCCGCTCCCGTTGGGGCTTGCACCAACAAAGCCAACAACTGGCACTGCACCAGCAGCGGATCACCGGAACGGTCACCCTGCTGCACCTTCAAGGAACGCAGGCTGATGGGCGGTTCCTGCGAGCGGCAACTTTCCAAAAACTGACGCAAGGTGGCGTAGTCCAACTGCATGTTCAGGTTGACCACAACTTCTTCCGTCAAGCTCTGGCTCTGCTGCCTGCCACGCGAACCAGTACGGCGCCGTCGCTCGCCCTTAGCATTCGCCATCCGACACTGCTGAATGGCGCGCAGGCCCAGGGCTTGCGGCTCTTGGCTGCGCACCGTTTCATGCGCCGCATACAAACGCTGCAGGGCTTCCTGCACCAGATTTAGGCCGATGCATTGCCGAGCAATGGCTTCGCGGCCCACCGGCGCCTGCCATTGGAAGGACTCTTCACTCAGAGCCACGCCCAGGATTCCAGCTTGGGCCAAAAGGGCATCCCGGGTCTGGCTCTCCATGCGAATCCAATGCAACTCTGGATCACCCTTACCTTGCAAGGAGAACTCCGGCGCAACGACAAAGTCCATGGCCTGCCGCAGCTCTTGCAAGCTGGCCTGCAAGACCTCGCTCTCTTGTTCCACTGCATCTTTTGCCGCCCGGCGATAGAGGTCATCATCTCTGATCACTCGGATGGCCTTGGCAGTGCGGGACGTACCTGAATCATAGACATTGGAGATGATCATCCAAGCCATCCAAAACACCAGCAGTCCGCCAAGACAGGCTTGGACCCAGCGTTTGTTCTCTTGCCAGAATTCGTTGAGATCCATTAGCTGTCCTTCCCTGGCATGAGGTCAAAGTTGATCTTGAAGCTGATGGCATCCCTTTCCAGGCTGGGCTCGCTGGTCACCAGACCAACGCCCGGCTCCGCCTTCAAGCGCTTGACAAAGCCTTCATAGACCTGGCTCAGGCCACGGCCACTGAACTCCTTGCCCCGACCCTCAATCTGAATCATGGGATGAGCAGAGGAACCGCTGCGACTACGGTTGACCACCTGAATGGAATCAATCCAAAATTCGTCAGGCAGAGAACTTTCCAGCGCCCGCATGACTTGCAGGCTGCCATCCAGAGGCACGGCGCGAGTGGCCAGCAACTGCAGCAGTTGGCGGTTCTGAGAGTTGGCAGCCACTCGCTGCTCCACATCTTCATGCAGCTTATTGATACGGCTTGCCTGGCGTTGCAACGTTGCACTGCGTATTCGCTTGTTGTCCCGCTCTTCCTTGGCATGCATGCCATGCATGACCAACAAACCCAGCAACACTGCCGCCGCCAGGATGTTGAAGATGCTCTGCCGCCAAAAACGCTGCTTGCGGCGCACGGCGTCCGGCAGGATTTCCAGGGAATACAGGCTGTCATCCACCGCCGTAGCTGCCAGACCCAGAGCCACCACCGACTCCGGCGCCATGACCCGCAACAGTTCCGCTTCATCGGCAGGCAAGGACGTCAGGTCCAACATGGCCAGGGGATTGAAGGCCTGCACCGGGCAATTCAAAGCTTCCTGCAACAATCCCTTCAGACCACGAATCTTCGCCGAGCCGCCACTGATCAACACCTTGTCCAGCTGCAAATCCTCGATGCCAGTCTGCGTCTTGCAGAAGGCCAGGGAGGATTGAATGGCAGAGACCAGCACATTGGCGGAACCGCCCGCCGCCATGGTCACCTTTTCCGCCTGACCAGAGGCAAAGCGACCGCGGCTTTGCGGATCCAAGTCCAGAAGGTCGCGCTTGAGCACTTCAGCCTTGCGACTGCTGACGTTGAATGCTCCGGCAATGGCATCATCCAACACCTTGCCACCGCCACTCAAGTTGCGGGCAAACAACAGGTCCATGCCGCGGACCAGGGCAATGTCCATGGTCTGGTGACCCAGGTTGGCCAGGCAGACCACCGCATCTTCATCCACCGGCCCCGCCCGCAGGAAGGCATTGTAGATGGCAACACAGTTGGGCACATGTGCCGCCACCGAACCACCGGATTCCTGCAGGGTTTCTGACACCGACTCCAGAGCCTCATTGCGCGCCAAGGCCATCAGCACGGTTTCACTGTCCTGCTCTTCACCAAGCACCGGCAACAGGTTGTAGTCCGCCGACAACTGATCGCCGGACTGACTGGAGAGCTCATCGATCTCCAGGTCCATCAGGTTCCGCAATTGCCAATCCGGTGAGGGCGGCACCTGGGTATAGCGCAGGGTCATGTCCCGACCGGCCAATCCCACCACGGCTGCCTTGAGGGGAATGCCTGACTGCAACAACTCTTCGTCCGCTTCCTCCGTTGGGAATGCAGCAAAGCGCATCACCTTCAGGCCGGTCTTGCCATCTCTCAGTTCCAACACCTTGGTGGTGTGCGAACCCATGTCAACGGCTACGGCTTTACCCGCCATTGGCTGCCTCCTTCAGGTACTCCTGCAGGTACTGCTGCACCAATTCCTGCAAGGCGGCTTCCCCGGACTCCTGCAAGGAGTCGTTCAATTCTTGCAACCTTTGGCGTTGTTGTTTGATCTCTTGCATGTCCATGGTCGCCAAAGCCTGGGTCACATTGGCCTGCATGGTCTGCAGTAGCTTTGGCTGGTTGAGGTGAGCCTCACCGTAGACCGCGCGCAGGGCTTGCAGATTCTGACTCAGGCGTAGGTAGGCACCGCGGGTGGCGAAGAAAGCTGCACTTTCCAGGTCTGCTTGCAATTGCTCCACGCGCTTGCCCTGCTGGGTCTGCATTTCCAAACGCATCTTGCTGGCCCGCCGAACCACATCATCGTGGTGCGGCAACTTGTTCAGCACCAGGGCAATCTGGTCCAGAGCGGCACCATACTGCCCCTGCTCTCGCTGTTCACGAGCCTGCCGTAGCGCGATCTCCGCCTCATTCCGTTCCTGCACAAAACTTGTGCGCAATTTGCATTGGGTTGCAGCGGGCATTTCCAAACGATAGATGTTCTTGGCTATCTTGCCCTCTAGCGCAGCAGCCTTGGGCAAGGACAGCAGCAGGCGAAGGTTGCCCTGACCACAAAGCAATTCCAGCCCGTCATGGGCAGCAAACTTTGCGGCGCTGTCGGCAAAGCCGAGGCCCTCTTTGCGCAGGCGCAAACCATCGCTCACCATGTCCAAGGGCAGCTCCAGACACAGGCCAGCGCTTTCAGCTCCAGAGCCCCCAGCTCCACTGACTTGCAGGGTAATCCCCTGGGCCTCAGGCTGCAGGGACAATTGCTGGCCGGCGTCAGAAAGACAAAGCAGGCCCGCCGTTGCCAATTCCTTCAGGGCAGGCTCGGTCACCAAGGGACGAATCCCCAACAAGGACAGGTCTTCACCAACCTGCAAGGCCAGGCTTTCCCCACTACCCAGGAAGTGTTGCCCACTCTCAGTCTTGTGCTGGTGTGGCGCTGGTGCTTCGGGATGGCTGAAGATGCCCAGGTCATCGGCCCACACCTCAGCTTCTTCGTTGGGCAGCAAGGCCAGGACTTCCAAGTGCAGCTGATCGCAGTACGAGGGAACGGACAAGGGCAACTCAACCCTGGTGTAATTGGCATAGGCCAAGGGCACCGAGCCACTGGTCAATACCAGGTCAGCATCCTGGGAAGAGGAAAAACGCAGCCGCAGAGCAACGCGACCACCACCACTGCTGCGCAGATGCCCCACCGCCAGCAACTTCTGCCCCATGGATACGGGCAAGGCCACTTCGCTGCGAGCCAAGGCATGGTGCTTGCTCGGATCAACCACCGCCGCCAAAGCCCGCTTGCCAGTATGGGCTGGCCGCTGCAGTTCAAAACCAGAACCGGAAACCTTCAGCTGCCAACCCACCGCTGCTTCACAGTCGCCCACTTGTGCAGCCAGCAGATTGCCGGGCTGCGGCAAAGGTGGCCGGGCGGTGCTGCGACGACCACCGTCGCTGGCATCGCCCTTGAAGAAATACAAACTCCCAGCTCCAAGCAACAGCAGGAGCAACAAGAGCAAGCCGATCACGGATCGAAGCCCGGTCTTGGCCTTGCTGGCCACCAGAGAAGCCTGATCCACCCGACGAACCTGCCAGTCTTCATCTTGCGCCGCAGACCCCTCCGGCAAGGCTTCTTCTGCGTATTGGGCATCGGCAACCCCACTAGCTACTGCGCCAGCCACTCCGCCAGCTACTCTGCCAGGCACCGCATCCCTGGTGGTGAACAGCATATGCAGGCGTCCCAACTGGATCACATCCTGGTCGGTGAGCAGCACCTCTTCGATGGCCCGCCCCTCCATGAGGGTGCCATTGGTGGATCCCAGGTCCCGCAGAACCAGATTCTCGCCTTCCTGCAGGATCTGGGCATGCTTGCCCGAAACCTTCTCATCCAAGAGCACCAGGTCATTGTCCGCACGCCGCCCTATGCTCAGGGGCAAGGCGTCTAGTTCAACAATTTCACCGGCGCGATCCCCGTCCAGAATCTGGAGAACAAATTGGGTCATGAACAGACTTCAAGAACACCGGCTCGTGCGATAAACCGGTGCATTGCGGTAGGGGTCAAAAAGCGCCACTCGCAGCGCTATGGAATACACGTAAACTACGCTCGCATGGGTTCTTGTCAATCATCGCCATACCAGGTTGAGGGCTATTGTGGCCCGTAGATATTACCTCTGCCCCCTGCCGCAACAGGGAATTGTGCAACTATCCAAAGAAGTCTCGCACCACCTGGCGCGGGTCATGCGGGCCCAGGTTGGTGAAAGCATTCTCCTCTTCGACGGCCAAGGCCACGAATGCCAGGCCCAGCTGCTGACCATTCAAGGCCAAATGGTACAAGCGGAGATCACCCAACACCTTGCCAGCGGCAAGCAAGCCAGGGTCCAATTGCAAGTTGCGGTGGCCCTGCCCAAGGGCAGCCGGGTGCAGTGGCTGTTTGAGCATGGCACCGAGCTGGGCATCGGCGCTTTCCGCCCCATCCATAGCCAGCGCTCGCAACGCAAGAAAGGCGACGATCGGGAACGCTGGCAGCGCATCCTCATTGCCGCCGCCGGACAGTGTGACCGGGCGTTTGTACCAGAGCTGCACCCCAGCCGGAGCCTGGGGGACTTGCTGGCGGATCCGAAGCTGCCGGCCGAACGCTATCTGGCCCATGATGAAGGCCCGGCTCTCAGCGCGGCCCAGTCCGAAAAGACCATCCTTCTGGTGGGACCGGAGGGCGGCTTTAGCCCGGAAGAAATTGCCCTGGCCCAAGAACATGGCTTTGTCCCCCGCAGCCTGGGCGCCACCACCCTGCGCACGGAAACCGCAGTCATGGCCGGGGCGGTGTTGCTTTTGCAGGGCTGAACTAAAGGCAGGCGTCATGGGATGGGATGGTGTTGGCCATCGGCAAAGCTGTAGAAGCGTTCTCGCCCCACCACCACGTGGTTCAACAAGCGAATGCCCACCAGATCCCCCACTCGCTGCAAGCGCTCGGTGACTTGATGGTCTTCCCGGCTGGGCGTGGCATCGCCACTTGGATGGTTGTGCGCCACGACGATGGCCGCCGCCCCTTCGCGAATGGCAGCAACAAAGACTTCCCGCGGGTGCACCGGTGCCGACTCCAGGCTGCCCACGGAGATGATGCGAAAGCTGAGGATGCGGTGGCGGGAATCCAGCAACAGACAAAAGAAACTCTCCCGCCTTGCATGCCGGGCTGACTCCAGCACCACCCGCGCTACATCCGCCCCACCCTTGACGGCAGTGCCGGGACGAAAGCGATTCTCCATCAGCCGCCGGGCCAGACCAAAGGCCGCTCCCAAAGATGCCGCCCGTACTGGCCCCATGCCCTTGATGGCTGCCACCTCCCGCACCTCCGCCGCCGCCAGACCATCCAGTCCGGCAAACTCTCGTAGGATGCGCTGCGCCAATTGCTCCGCCGACTCCCCTTGCCGCCCCAGGCGCAACACCAGGGCCACACACTCCGCCTCGGAGAGGCGCTGCTCGCCTAGATGCAGGATACGTTCACGGGGGCCATAGAGCGGGTTGCCAACTTGGATCTGAGTCATGGTCTGCCCATGGCTGTGTCTGCAAAGCAGCAGTGGTTACCCGTAGTGCTGAGGCGGCAATCTGTTAACGCATGGCTTAGCGCAGCATCTTCTCTAACCCAAAGCCATAGACCACCTGCAGGGCTCGTTCGGACTTGGCACCGCGCCCCACCTCCGCCAGCAGTTGGCGGAACTGGCGCTTGCTGCCCTGACGCAGCAGGTAGCCCACCGCCATCAGGGACTGGGCATAGCCACGGCGAACCACGCTGTCATCGCCTGACTGGTTGAAGTTCTCTTCAAACTGCGCACCCTTAAGCAGTTGCTCCTGGCCCGAGCGGAAGCCACCCCGCGCCGCCAGCACCGAACGCCCCTCCAGAACCTGCGCATAGCCTTCATGCAACCACAACGGCGTCTGCGGGTAGATCTCCCGCAGGAAGGCATGGGTCAACTCGTGCCGCAGGTCACGGCGCAACTGCGTCTGCCCCGCCGGCCAGTCCTGCAGCGAGATGCGCAGCTTGCCGTCGTAGTAGGCCCGGGCCCAGGCATGGGTGGAGCGCACGCTCTTATACTGCTCCCCGTTGTAGATCACCGCCGTGATGGCTCGGCCCGGTCGCGCCTCAAGCTGCCGGTTCAGGTCGCTGTAAGCTTCCTCCAGAATGCTTCGCACCTTTTGGATGGCCTTCTCCACCCCGGCCACCTTCCCCCGCTGGTATTGAATGCGGAAGTTGCCACGGCTGTCGGTGACGAAGCTCTGCTCCACCTGCGCCTGCTTGCCGTACTTGCTGGCCATCTTCTGCAAGGCTTGTGATCCACCACCGGACTGCTGCTGCGCCTGCTGCAGGTATTTGCTGGCCTTGCCCACATCATCCCGGGCCGCCGCCAACTGCCCCAACACCGTGAGGGCCGCCGTGTTGTTGGCATTCAAGCGCAGCACCCGCTGCATCCAACGCCGAGCATCCGTGGCGCGGTTTTGCGCCTGCGCCAGAACCCCCAGGCTCTGCAGGATCCCCTCCTGGTTGGGGAACAGCCGGTTGGCAGCCTGAAAGTCACCGTAGGCCTGGCGGGTCTTGCCCACCTTGTGCCGGGCCGCCCCCCGCTGGCTGAGAGCCATGGCCATGGACTGCTTCAGCTGCTCATTGCGCGGTTCCTTGTTCAGGGCTTTTTGCAGCTGCGAGATCTGCTCATGCAACTGCGGACTTTGCCCGGACAGGCAGGTGGCGAAACAGAGAAATACGGTCATAGCCAGGTAGCGCATGCCCTGCTTATCGGCAATGGCAGCCCGGGGAGAAAGTGGAGGACAGACGCCAGAACCATAGCTGCGTTGCCATGGCAACTTTCCAAGATACATTCCCCCTGCCATGAACCCCCTCCATCAAGCTCTCCAGCAGCACTTCGGCTTCAGCGAGTTTCGCGGCCCCCAGGCTGAGATCATCCAGCATATGCTGGATGGGAACAGCGCCCTGGTGATCATGGCCACCGGCGATGGCAAGTCGCTGTGCTACCAACTGCCGGGGCTGATGCAGGAGGGAGTCACCCTGGTGGTGAGTCCGCTCATTGCGCTGATGGAAGATCAGGTGCAGGCCCTGCAGAAGAAGGGTATCGCCGCCACCTGCATCCACAGCATGCTGGATAAGGCCACCCGGCAGCAGCGACTGCAGGAAGCCCTGGAAGGAAAATACAGCCTGCTCTACGTGACTCCCGAGCGCTTTCGCGTGGGCAGCTTCTTGCAGAAGATGCAGAAGATCCAGATCCCCATGCTGGCCATTGACGAGGCGCACTGCGTCAGCCACTGGGGGCATGACTTCCGTCCGGACTACTCGCGGCTGGGTGAAGTGCGGGAAGCCCTGGGTTCACCACCCACCATTGCCCTCACCGCCACCGCCACGCCGGATGTGCAAAAAGACATCCTCAAGGTGCTGCGGCTAGAGGACTCCCAACTGTTCCACACCGGCATCGAACGGGAGAATCTGTTTCTGGCGGTGCATGAGGTGCACACCAAGGAAGAAAAGCTGGGGCGCATCCTGCAAACCATGCAAAGCGTGGGCGGGCCGGGCATTGTCTACACGGCCCTGATCCGCGACCTGCATTTCCTGGAAGAAGAACTTCTGCGGCGCAACTACAAGCCCCTGGTCTACCACGGCAAGCTGAGTGCCTATGAGCGGCTGCAGCAGCAAAAGCGTTTCATCGAAACCCCGGACCAGATCATCCTGGCCACCAATGCCTTCGGCATGGGCGTGGACAAGGCCAACATCCGCTTCATCCTGCACTATCAGATCCCCCGCACCCTGGAGGCCTATTACCAGGAGATCGGTCGCGCCGGGCGGGATGGCCTGGGCAGCTACTGCGAGCTGGTCTACCTGGAAGAAGACGTGTCCATCCAGCGCAACTTCACCGAATGGGCCAACCCGGATCAGAAGTTCATGCAGCAGATTGTGGGCTACCTTTCCAGCCAGGGGGATCGACTGCACAGCATCGACCTGGATGAACTGCGGGACACTTTCCTGATCAAGCAACGGCATGATGGCCGGGTGGAAACCTGCCTGCGGCTGCTGACCACGGCGGGCTGTGTGGAAGGCGAGTTGGGCCGGAACTTCTCCTGGCTACGCAATCCGACGCAGGAAGAGGTCCAAGAGTGGCTACCGGACGACAAGCGCAAGCGCGACCTGATGGGTCTGTTGAAGATGGTGCAGTACGCTGGCACCAACGACTGCCGCAAGCAGAACATCCACGACTACTTTGGCTTTGCCGACACTCCGGATACCTGCGGCGCCTGCGATGCCTGTGTGGCAGCGGAGACCTGGCTGCAAAAGACCCTGCCGCAAGAACAGCGCAAGGTCATTCCGCAGGTGAAGGCATCGGTGGTGAGCGATGGGGATGCGGAATTGCAACGGGGTGACTGGATCGAAGTGCGCGGCCACGGCCTGTGTGCGGTGAAGCGTGTGCACAAGGCAGGCAAGGGCTTTGCGGTGGATGTAGAACTGGCCAAGGATCTGAGTGAAAGGCGCCTGGACCTGAAGCGAGTGCAATGGCGCAAGGTGCAGAACTAGTGGTGTGATGCGCTCTGTTGGGGCATTTTCAGTGCAGCGCGTGCGCGACCGACTTTTTCGAGGATCTCGTCGGCGGCCTTGGTCCAAACAATCGGCTTCGGATCGTCGTTGTGGTTATCGATGTAGTCCATGATTGCTTTCTTGAGTTGAGGGACGCTGCGAAACGCGTCGCGCTTCAGGCGTTTTTGATCAAGATTGCGGAAAAACCCCTCCACGATATTGAGCCACGAGCTGCTTGTCGGGATGAAGTGCATGTGGAATCGCGGATGGCGCTTCAGCCACCGCTTAACCTTCTCATGCTTGTGTGTGGCGTAGTTGTCGGCGATGACGTGCAGATCGAGTTCAGCTGGAGTTTGCTCGTCGATCATTCTCAGGAACTTGATCCACTCCTGATGTCGATGTCGCTTCATGCAGGTTGCGATCACTTCGCCGTGACCCAACTCGATCGCGGCGAACAAGGTGGTTGTTCCGTTCCTCTTGTAGTCATGAGTCATCGTGCCGCATCGGCCCTTGACCAGTGGAAGGCTCTTCTGGGTCCGATCGAGAGCCTGAATTGACGTCTTTTCGTCCGCGCTAAAGACGAGTGCATTCTCGGGTGGATTCAGGTAGAGACCTACCACATCGCGCAGCTTCTCTTCGAACCGAGAATCGTTGCTGACCTTGAACGTCTTCACCAAGTGAGGTTTCAGACCGTTGGCCTTCCATGTGCGGTGGACCATCGACTGCGTGATTCCCATCTCCTCTGCAAGGAGTCGCGTGCTCCAGTGTGTCGCGTTCGCGGGGATCTCTTGCGTAGTCATGCGGATGATCTCACTCTCAACTTCCTCGTTCGCACGGGGACGACCTCCCCGAGGAAGGTCCTTCTCTATACCAGTGAGGCGATGCTCGCTGAAGCGGTTTCGCCAACGCCCCACAGTGTGTCGCTTGACCCTCATCTCCTCAGCTATATCCGCATTCGAGTAGCCATCAGCGGCAAGAAGGATCATTCGGGCTCGCTGAGCTTGCCTCACCGAAATTCTCCGACTGCGTGACCAATTCGTCAGGGTGCTTCGCTCGCTCTTGGTAAGTTGAATCTCTACTGCAACGCGCATCGTCTTGCCTCCAACGATACCTACGCACCGCAAGCGTAGGGAGGCTTAATATAAAGGCCTACTAATTCTGCGTCATACCACTAGGTTTAGCCATGCCGAATTGGCCACCAACTCGCTCCCTATTAATCACGAAACTCAGGGACGCTTTTCGCAAACGCAGCAAGGCCATTGGGCACCATGTAAGCAACTGGACTTGCGAGGGAGAGATGGACGGCAAAAGCGACCCTCCGCAGGAACGCTTGACCTTTAAATTCAATCGTTGGGGAAAGGAATATGTCGCGCTTAACGCATGGGAAGACGGCGTCCTGTTCTTTTATGCCTGTGCTTGGAACGGCAAACAGATGAGCTTTGAATTTTCATTTGATGCTGTATTCAATTCAGAAACCGTCAATCGGGTCAGGGAACTGACAGAAGATTCCTTTCTCCATGTATCTGCTCCCGATTCATCGCCTGAAGCCAAGGCAAAGCTCTTGGAACTTTGGGCAGGTTTGGATCCGCGGAACATCAACTACGGGCGGGCTTGAAATAGAATCGGCAGGATTTTTTTACGACCCTTCCGCGCCACCCTCTTCTTCAGGGTCAATGACATCCACGAAAGAAGCCAGCTCCTCCGGCGACAAGGTCCCCTTACTAACCAACAATCGCACCAGGGAGGCCAGATACACCTTCAACTGCTCGTTTTCGCCTTCCAAGTCCGCGAGGCGCTGATCCTGGGCCTCATCCGTTCGATTCTTCGCCCGATTCTTACGCCGAACATTCTGACGCAATCTGGCAATGTCATACTCCGTGTCGGCAATATCCAGACGATTGCCGATGTCCCCTAGCAGTAGCGTGCGCAGCCAACCCATTGCATTCTCCTCCTGTGCAACTGAAGCTCTATTTGCAATGCTTGCTTCCGCATCTCGGAAAAAGCAAGCCCGGCGCAATCCTAGCAACTGATCAATGCAGAGAAACCAATTTTCCTGCCTCAGCCCAGTCTGCAATTTCTTCTAGCCCATGAGCGATGAAATCCTGTGAAAGCGGCTCTTCAAGGGGAATAGTGAAGTCAAGGTCTTCAGAAAACCGGTAGGTCTCGAAGAAGCATTTTTTTAGGCATGTGCCGCCTTTGAATACCCACCTGGTCAAAGCCTTGTGCTGTGAGATGGCCGCTAAAAGCCATCCGAGCACATAGTCCTTTTCAACCGTCGTTGGTAAGACCTCCTGTCGTCTTGCGCTTTCAAGAATCTGAGCCTTTGGAATCATGGCTCAGTCAGGGGAATATCAACCCTCATTAACGGGGATATTTATCCGCAGCCGCCATCGACTTACGATTCGCCCAGCACTTGGTCCAGACGGATCGAGGCGGCTGATACCAGCGCTCATGTGAACCTCGCACTCCTTCAGCCAATCATTTGTGGCTACACCAAGGCACTCTGTAGTGAAGCCCAGTCGTTTGAACACCGTGCCTTTATCGTATTGCTTGGCATACTCCATAAGCTTGCTGGCGTCGACATAGGAGCTTCGCCAGTAGGCACGCACAACATCCAGAGTATGGCGGCCGCCACCGCCCAACTCGGGAGAGTCAAGGATATCGATAATCAGACGATGAGGATCAGCAACGGATATTTTGCGGCTGCCAATCCAGACTTCCTCGCTGCCGAAGATTCGATGTGCCGCGATTGATTTCGTTCTAAACTTTACTTCGGAAAACGACTGCAGGGCTTGTCGCTGAGGATGCGCCGTGACCACCGCAATGCTGTTGAAGATCTGCTCCGTCAAATCCCAATGCTCCGCCGCAGTCCACCCCGAGATGTAGCAGGGCGCAAAGAGCTCCATTGCCAACGGCCACGCGTGTTCAACCGCTGGATTTGGGCTGGCAGCTGCCAAGGACACGGGAATGTAGAGCCCGCGCTTGACCCTTTGCAGCCAGCCCTTCCGGTGAAGACGACTGAGGACAAGGTTTGCGGCCTTCCGGGACATGGGATGAACCATCATCAAGTCTGCGACTCTGACAACGACCTTTTCGCTGGCGACGAATGCCCCCATGAGCACACGCTCCTGTTTACTTAGCCCAGCCAGGCTCCGGTTTTCATCTTTCATCATCTAGGGAATGCATAGGTCATCAGAAATCGACTCTTTGTGCAGACATAATATGCTAATTCATACACTTCGTCAGCAATTGACAACAAAGTTAGCTATTTATTGCTGCCCAAATATATGCAACCTGGCACTGCTCAAATGGCTTCGAACGCCTAATCTCACAAACCCAGGCGCGGCTGGCAAACGGCGAGAAGCTATTTTTCGAAGACGAGAAGGCAAAGAAGAAATCAGAGGTGATGGTTCTTTGACCAGCGTGATTCCAACTCTTCTCAGGGATCGGGCGTCTGCTGGCTTCGTCAACTCAGAGCCCCATACCAAGCTTGAATTTACCGACCTTCTTGATACTTAATCCGCATGGACATCGGCAGCGCGCTCAGTCCGCTGCGGCTCATGGGGATCAATGGTCCCGAGGAATGGCAAGGATTTGAGCGAACGGCGCCTGGACCTGAAGCGGGTGCAATGGCGCAAGGTGGAGAACTAATGGTATGACGCAGAATTAGTAGGCCTTTATATTAAGCCTCCCTACGCTTGCGGTGCGTAGGTATCGTTGGAGGCAAGACGATGCGCGTTGCAGTAGAGATTCAACTTACCAAGAGCGAGCGAAGCACCCTGACGAATTGGTCACGCAGTCGGAGAATTTCGGTGAGGCAAGCTCAGCGAGCCCGAATGATCCTTCTTGCCGCTGATGGCTACTCGAATGCGGATATAGCTGAGGAGATGAGGGTCAAGCGACACACTGTGGGGCGTTGGCGAAACCGCTTCAGCGAGCATCGCCTCACTGGTATAGAGAAGGACCTTCCTCGGGGAGGTCGTCCCCGTGCGAACGAGGAAGTTGAGAGTGAGATCATCCGCATGACTACGCAAGAGATCCCCGCGAACGCGACACACTGGAGCACGCGACTCCTTGCAGAGGAGATGGGAATCACGCAGTCGATGGTCCACCGCACATGGAAGGCCAACGGTCTGAAACCTCACTTGGTGAAGACGTTCAAGGTCAGCAACGATTCTCGGTTCGAAGAGAAGCTGCGCGATGTGGTAGGTCTCTACCTGAATCCACCCGAGAATGCACTCGTCTTTAGCGCGGACGAAAAGACGTCAATTCAGGCTCTCGATCGGACCCAGAAGAGCCTTCCACTGGTCAAGGGTCGATGCGGCACGATGACTCATGACTACAAGAGGAACGGAACAACCACCTTGTTCGCCGCGATCGAGTTGGGTCACGGCGAAGTGATCGCAACCTGCATGAAGCGACATCGACATCAGGAGTGGATCAAGTTCCTGAGAATGATCGACGAGCAAACTCCAGCTGAACTCGATCTGCACGTCATCGCCGACAACTACGCCACACACAAGCATGAGAAGGTTAAGCGGTGGCTGAAGCGCCATCCGCGATTCCACATGCACTTCATCCCGACAAGCAGCTCGTGGCTCAATATCGTGGAGGGGTTTTTCCGCAATCTTGATCAAAAACGCCTGAAGCGCGACGCGTTTCGCAGCGTCCCTCAACTCAAGAAAGCAATCATGGACTACATCGATAACCACAACGACGATCCGAAGCCGATTGTTTGGACCAAGGCCGCCGACGAGATCCTCGAAAAAGTCGGTCGCGCACGCGCTGCACTGAAAATGCCCCAACAGAGCGCATCACACCACTAAGGAGTCCCATTGCCTAAATGAAAGAAGTCATGGAACAAGCATCGATCGGAGACAGACAAACATCGCCGTCCGCCAAGAAAGCTGGCATTGGATTCTTTGGCGGAGGCCTCCTGGCAGCAATTGTTCTGCTTGCTGTATTGATCGCCACTGCATTGCCCTACCTCAACTCTGTGCCTGCAAGCGTGATGACAGAGCTCATTAAAATTGCCGACGGCTTTGCAGAATCCTTCCTTGTCCAGTTGGAGAAATTCTCGGAAGAAGAACCCAGAGAACTGCCAGCAATAGCCATCGAAGCTGCCGAGCTGGATTCCCTGAACGCTCGCTGGAACGCCTTCGTCAACTCAGACAATCAAGCTACAAACAAGGCAATGGAACTGAGTGACCTTGAGGTCAATGCCTTGATCCAAAACCATCCCGATTGGCAGGACCTGAAAGGCGAAGTCTTCATCAAGGTCAATGAGAAAGATCAACTGGAAATCCAATTCAGCTACTCACTGGCCAAGGTGGATAAGGATAGGTTTGCCGGACGCTACCTGAATGGCTCTGGGACCATCAGCTTTCGCCTGGTAAAGGAGAAGCTGGAGGTATTTCTGGTTGCCGGGGAACTCAGGGGCGAAGCATTCAGTGATGGGACTCTCAAGAAACTTGGCGGGGAAAACCTCTCGTCCTTGGCACTCTTCTACCAACACACGGCCCAACACCTGTGGCAGCTGGACAGAATCGAAATTCGCAATGGCAAGCTGTGGCTTCGGCCCAGGCAGCCATAACCCAACTGATTTCTCCCACCGCCGATCTTTATTGCTTTGCGGGCAACACCCTCGATAGGATGCCGGCAATCGCCCTTTGTGGCAGCAGACCATGGACTACCAAAACATCAAAATCCCCCAACAACCCTTATCGCAGTTAGCGAAACCCGGGTATATCGGCGGAGTCTTCCTCATCATTCTCCTGATCATTGGGGCATGGACATCGTATTTTACTGTGCCGGCGGAGTCGGAGGGAGTGGTCCTGCGCTTCGGGCGATACAGCAGTACTGCCCGCTCCGGATTGCACTTCAAAATTCCATTCGGCATTGATGCCGTGGAAATCGTACCGGTAAGGCGGCAGCTGAAGCAGGAATTTGGCTTCGGTTCCCGCGGTGCAACCAACCCCATGCAATCCTCAAGCCGCCAGGAACAGGAGCTTGAGAAGGCCATGGTCACCGGTGACCTGAATGCTGCCCAGGTGGAATGGGTCATCCAGTATCGGATTGATAAGCCCGACCACTACCTGTTCAAAGTAAGGAACGCCGACGACACCCTGCGCGATGCCTCGGAAAGCATCATGCGGGAAGTGGTGGGCGATCGCACCGTGGACGAGGTCATCACCATTGGCCGCCAGGAGATCGAGTCTGAAGCCCTGACGAGATTGCAGGTGCTGGTCAGCAGCTACGAAATGGGCATCCACATCGATCAGGTGCAACTGAAGAACGTGAATCCCCCACAACGGGTGCAGGCATCCTTCAACGAGGTGAACCAGGCGCAGCAGGAAAAGGAGAGCGAAATCAACAGAGCCAACGGCGAATACAACAAGCTGATCCCCCGTGCCCGCGGTGAAGCCCAACAGGAAATCAGCACTGCCAAGGGCTACGCGCAAAAGCGCATCAACGAGGCGGAAGGCGACGTGGCAGCATTCAATGCCGTCCTCACTGAATATCTCAAGGCCCCGGAAGTCACCCGGCAACGCCTCTATCTGGAGACCATGGCAGAAGTGCTGCCTCGAGTGCAACGCAAGGTCATCATCGATGCGGACACCCAGGGGCTGTTACCGCTGCTTAATCTGGGCGGTTCTTTAGGCTTGGAAAAAGAGGAGGCACGCTGATGCGCGGCAAGATTATTTTAGTAGGAATCATGCTCGGCGCGATTGCCCTGCTCATTGTGCTTTCTGGAACCTGCTACACAGTGCATATGACCCAGCAAGTCATCATCACCGAGTTTGGCAAGCCGGTTGGTGAGCCCATCACCGAGGCCGGCCTGAATTTCAAGGTCCCCTTCATCCAAGAGGTCAACCGCATCGACAAGCGCATCCTGGAATGGGATGGCCAGCGGACGGAAATGCCCACCAAGGACAAGCTCTACATTTCGGTGGACACCTACGGTCGCTGGCGCATCACCGAGCCTCTGGAGTACTTCCGTCGCCTGCGAGACGAGCGAAGCGCACGGTCTCGTCTGGAGGACATCCTGGGCAGCGAGACCCGCAACGCCATCGCCAAGCATGACCTGATTGAGGTCATCCGCACTGAAAAGGGTCGCCAGCCAGCCAAGGATGAGAGCCTGGGAGAAATCGCCGAGGGAGCCAGCAGCATTGGCGTCCTTCACCGGATCTATAAGGGCCGCAAGAAGATCGAAGAAGAGATCCAGGCAGCTGCCAAGCAGAAGCTGGCCGAATTCGGCATTGAACTGTTGGACGTGCGCTTCAAGCGCATCAACTACAACAAATCTGTGGTGGAGAAGATCTACGAGCGGATGATTTCCGAGCGCCAGCAGATTGCCTCCCGCTTCCGTTCCGAGGGCGAGGGCGAAGCCGCCAAGATCCTGGGCGATCGGCAGCGGGATCTGAGCGTGATCCAGTCCGAGGCCTACCAGACCGTGCATGAGCTGCGCGGTGCCGCCGATGCAAAGGCCACCGAGATCTACGCCAGCGCCTACAACAAGAGTGCTGAATCCCGCAACCTCTATGAGTTCCTGATGACCATGGAGACCTACAAGAAGGTCCTGGGCGGTGACAGCACCCTGGTGTTTTCCACCAACAGCGACTTGTTCCGCTTCCTGAACGAGTCCTCCGGCGAACGGGACAAGAAGTAGGGTCCTAGAGTTCTCTCAGGCCTACTACTCCAGGCCTACTACCCAGGCCTACTTCTCGCGGCGCCGACGCTGGCGCTCCCGCAGCTTGGCCTTGGCGTCCATGGGCCTGGCTGCCTCTTCCCGTTCTACCGCCGCCAGGTGGGCTTCGATCTCCCCGATCAGCTCTGCCGGGTCCTGGTAGCGGATCTCCTTCTCCTTGGCCATCATCTTCTCAATGAAGTAGTGGGTCTGCGGCGACAGGCCCAGGTCGCGGATGCGTTGGCCGGAGAGGGATTCCAGCACCTGCTTGGCCATCACCTCTTCACTGCTGGTACCGCTGAAGGGCAGGGAGCCAGTGACCAGATGGTAGAGGGTGACGCCCAGGGAATAGATGTCCGCCCGCACATCCAAATCACTGGAGCCCTTGGCCTGTTCGGGGGAGATGTAGTGGGCAGTACCGGAAGTCACCGCTTGGGCCGCCCCATCTGATTTCCCCTTCACCGCAAACCCCAGGTCAATGAGCACCGCCCGACCGTCCTCCTGCAGCATGATGTTGCCTGGCTTGATGTCCCGGTGCACCAGGCTGCGACCGTGCAGATAGGCCAGGGCCTTGGCCACTTGCGCCACTACCTGCAATGCTTGCAGCTCTGCTAGCGGATTTTTTTCGTCCAAGTCGTCCTGCAAACAACGACCCGAAATCACCTGCAGGGCACAGAAGAAAACTTGCCCTTCCCGCGCCACCCGCAGCCCCTTGACGATGTATTCGTTATCCAGCTGCATCAACAGCTGCCCTTCACGAATGAACTTCTCCACAGCTGTTGCGTCCTTGCACAATGCAGGTTTCAACACCTTGAGAGCCATCTGCTCTCCCGATTTGAGATCCTTGACCTGAAATACCCGGGCTGTCCCCCCTTCTCCCAGCAAGGATCCAAGCTCATAGCGAGAAAGCTTCGGTCGCATGCCTGCTTCCGTATCAACCCATTCCTGCCACTGCTCAGGAGTGACTGCACCGCTATTGAGCAAAAATCCCAGGGGATCGGATTCGGCCAAGGCCTGCCGAGCCAGCTCAGGCTTTAGCAAATTTTGATGAACTAGCAAAGCAAAGAACTTTGCATCTTTATCTGGGTTCATAGAACTCATCAGCAATGCGTTTCTCTTCAAAGTCTGCCATCAAGAATCACCGGTCGCTTACCGAAAGAAGGTTGTCAGCAACAACAAGCTCACGATGAACAATACGCACAGAAGGATGGTCGGTGAATAGCGCAGACAACAACTTCGTGGTCAAGTATTTTGACTTGGTAGATGAGTTCATCAAGGTTCGAAATTGCTCGGAAGAAGTTTTACAGAAGCTTCTGGAAGAGACAGTAACCAACAAGGCATCCTACCGCCGCCGAGTGGTAGAAGTTTGCATTCCTGACATGGAGCGCAACATTTTGCCGGCCATCGCCAAGATGGACCACGACTACGACCTGGACATCGTCGAGGAGCTGCTCTACCAGATCAGTATAGACGTCAATCCAGGCCTGGAAATCCATCAGGTGAGCCTGCCCAGCGGCAAGCAGGATCTGGAGGCCGACGACCAGGCCCTGATCCCACGACCCAGTGGCGGCCCGGGCAAGCAAAACCTGTTTCGCAAGGTGCTGGGATTGGAAAGGTCACTGCGCCATCAGGTCGTGGGACAAGATGGCTCCATCCAGGTTCTGGTTCGCGCCATCAAGAAAGCAGCGGTGGGACTCAAGCGTCCCAACGTGCCCATCGGCACCTTCTTGTTTGTGGGTCGCACCGGCACCGGCAAGACCGAGTTGGCCAAGGCCCTGGCACGAACCCTCTATGACGGACCAGGACGACTGGTGCGCATTGACTGCTCTGAATACGCCCTGCCGCACGAGTACGCCAAGCTCATCGGCTCACCTCCCGGCTACATTGGTCACAATGAGGGTGGCTTCCTTACCGAGACGGTGAAGGAAAAGAAATGCTGTGTTGTGCTGTTCGATGAAATCGAAAAGGCACACAGCAAGGTGCACAACCTGTTGCTGCAGCTGCTGGACGAAGGCGTTCTCACGGACAGCAAGGGCCAAACCATCTCCTTCAGCCAGACCGTGGTCATCATGACCAGCAACCTGGGCGTGGAGAAGATCAACGCATTGCGCTCCCGCATGGGTTTTGTGGACCAGGGAGAGGCTGAGGTGAACGAGGACAACATCGAAGAGGCCACTCTGGACGGCATGCGGGAATGTTTCCGGCCGGAATTCATCAACCGCATCGATGAGGTCGTGGTGTTCAACCCACTGGATCTCAAAGTCTGCGCCCGCATCGTCCACCGCATGCTGAAGGAGGTTTCCGGCCTTCTGGAACAGCAGGGTATCCAGGTGGATTATTCACCCAGCGTCAAGACCACCATAGCACGGGAAGGATTCTCGGAGGAATACGGCGCTCGTGAACTGCGCCGCCTGATCAAGCGTCGGATTGAGGATCCCATCACCGATCTGATCCTGAGCCATGGCCTGGGCAGCAATTCCCACCTGACGGTGCGGGTCAAGCGAGGCCAAGCCATCGTTGACATTGTCAGCACAGGCCGAGCCACAGCTCGGACAGCGGTCCGCAGCGTCTAACAAAGCCTGCCGGTTTCGCCTCCACCCCCCACAGTCAGGACCGTCGGAATTCCGATAGCTCTGGGGTAGATGATCTCCCAACTTTGGCGACGCTTTCGCTTTTCCCTGCGATCCAAGATCCTGGTTCCTACCCTGTGCATCCTTGCCCTGGTAGTGTCCTGTCTGTCGGTATTTTCTGCCGTCACGGTTTCCAACCACCTCTACGCAACGGCTGAGAAGCAGGTGGATCTGCAGGCCATTCGCCTGGTCCAACATCTGCAGGAACAAGAACAGAAGGACTACACCCAGAGCCTGCAGCAAGCAGTGGTGCCAAACCTTGACATCGCCATCTACGTAGCAGATGCGGACTCCGGAGAATATCGCCGTCTGCTCAGCACCCCCGCCAAGCATCCCTTGGCCAAACAACTACAGCGCCAAGACTCGTTCACCCAACGCGCCCACTTGCAAGATCAGGATGGCCATCCTCTCTACGCAGTCACCACCTTCGCCAGCCCAAACAGCCCAGCCGAAGTAGCCGTTCGACTGCAACAGTCCATGCAAGAAACTGCCGACATGGTGCACAGCGCATGGCTCAGCATCGCCGCCTTTGCCCTGGTGATCTTGGCGCTGGCTAGCCTGTGGTTATTCCACTACAGCGGTCACCATCAACTGGATCGACTCAAGCAGCGATTGCAGGCGATGAACCAGAAGATGAAGCTGGGCCAGGCTGAGGAAGAGAGTCATACCAAGGGGCTGGAACTGCAGGTTGAGGAACGCACGCACAAACTGGAGCAGGCCTTCCAGGAACTGCGCAGCCTGGAACAGGCTAAGGACAGCTTCCTCTCCAACCTGAGCCATGAGATGCGCACTCCTCTGACATCCATCATGGCAGCGGAAGAGATCCTCTGCGAGTACGCCGACAATGACCCTGAGTCCCGCGCCGAGTTCCTGGCCATCATTCGCAAGGAATCCCAGCGGCTCCTAGGTCTCTTGGGGCAACTCATGGATCTGGCCAAACTGGAGTCCCAGGCTCTGCGCCTGCAGCTGGAAGTCCTGGACCTTGGCGGGTTGGTGGATGATGTGGCGGCACAGTCCTTCGCCCACCATCGCAACCAGGGGGTAGCCATGTCGGTGAACAAAGCCGAGCAGGCCGTGTACTGCCAATGTGACCGTGAGCGCATCTCCCGAGTCCTGCAAATCCTATTGGAGAACTCATTCAACGTGGCGCCGCAGAATTCCACCCTAAATGTCAGCGTCGAAGCCAAGGAGCAGGATGCGCAAGTCCTGCTGGCCTTCGAGGGCGACACCAAGGAATTGCGTAGCCGGCTGCAAGGAAACCAATGGGGCCCCCTGACCGTTGGCCTGCCCATTGCAGATCGCCTCATCAAGATCCACGGCGGCAGCTTGCAGCTGGAAACCCAGGCAGGCAACGCGATCTTCGTGCTACGGCTGCCCTTACGCAGCAAAGCCGGCAAGGAGATCCAAGCGCCAGAGCATGAAACAGAACATGCCTATGCCGAGACTCCTTCGCCGTTGTCGTAGGGAGTCATCATGGCGGTGATGGAAGCTGCCAACAGCAGTTCGCGCACACTGCAGTACTGGGGAACGATGTAAGCTGGATGGTTCAACCCCATGAGGATGGGACCAATGTTGCCCTCAGCCCCTGCGTACTGGGCGATCTTCTGGGCAATGTTGCCACTCTCCAAAGAAGGGAAGATCAGCACATTGGCCCTGCCCCGCAACTGACTGAATGGGAAGTGTGCGGCGGCAACATCGGGCATCAGTGCGGTGTCCGCATGCATCTCACCTTCCACCTCCAGATCCGGGCGCCAGGAGCGCACCAACTCGGTGGCCCGCCGCACCTTCGCCGAACGCTCATGGGGAACCGAGCCAAAATTGCTGAAGGAGAGCATGGCGATGCGCGGATGCTGATCAAAGCCCTTGGCAAAGTCCGCGGTAAGGCAGGCAGTGTGCGCCATCTCCTCCGCCGTGGGGTCCACGTTCAAGGAGGTGTCGGCAAAAAAGAAAATCTCGTTCTGCATTACCATCAGATGCACGCCGGCTACGCGACCCGCATGCGGCGCCAGCCCAACTGTTTTCAACACCGGCCGAAAACTTTCCGGAAAGGCCCCACCCAAGCCACTCACCATGCCGTGAGCATGCCCTTGCCGCAGCAGCATGGCGGAAAACCAGTCACGGGTGCGCATGCGCCGCCTCGCCTCTGTCAAGGTCATGCCCTTGCGGCCGCGAAGCTCGAATAGGGTCTGAGCAAAGGGCTCTGCCAGTTCAGAGTTGTCCGGATCAATCACCTCACAGCCCGTCAGGTCCAAGGACAGCTCCTTGGCGCGGCGAGCCACCACCTCTTGCCGACCAATCAAGATGGGTAGCAAGATCTTCTCCTCCACCGCCTGCGCCGCAGCCCGCAACGCCCGCTCATGCTCCCCATCCGCCAGTACCACCCGCCGCGGCTGACGGCGAGCCCGGTCGATGACGAAGCGCATCAGCTCCCGGTCCTTGCCCAGGATTTTTTCCAGTTTGGCCCGATAGGCTTCCGCATCCTTGATGGGCCGACGCGCTACCCCGGAAGAACCGGCAGCCAAGGCCACTGCCGGCGCCACCCGCAGCAGGGCTCGACTGTCAAAGGGCTTGGGGATGATGTACTCGGGGCCAAACTCCAAGCGCTCACCGCCGTAGGCCTGAGCCACCGAATCCTCATAATCTTCGTGCGCCAACTCAGCCAGAGCATGCACCGCAGCCAGCATCATCTCCGTATTGACGGTGCTGGCTCTTGCATCCAGCGCCCCGCGGAAGATGAAGGGGAAACCCAGGACGTTGTTCACCTGGTTGGGATAGTCAGAACGACCGGTGGCCACAATGGCATCCGGCCGTGCCTTGCGCGCCTCGGGATAGGGGATTTCCGGGTCCGGGTTGGCCAGGGCAAAGATGATGGGCTTATCCGCCATGCCCATGAGCATCTCCGGCTTCAGCAAACCGCCCACGGAAACGCCAATGAACACATCGGCACCCTGCAGCGCATCTTCCAAAGTACGCCGCTCCGTGTCCCTGGCATAAGCAGCCTTGTAGGGATTCGGTCGAGTCTGTGGCCGGTCCTTGTGCACTACTCCCTTGCTGTCACAGAGCAGGATGTTCTCCAGCTTGACTCCCAGGCGCTGCACCAGGGAAGCGGTAGCCAAGGCCGCGGCACCCGCACCGGAGAACACCACCTTGGCTTGTGCAAAGGTCTTGCCCGCCAACTGCATGGCATTCACCAGACCGGCGGCGATGATGATGGCAGTGCCGTGCTGGTCATCATGAAAAACCGGAATGTCCAGTTCCTTGCGCAGGCGCTCTTCGATCAAGAAACAATCCGGCGCCTTCACATCCTCAATATTGATGCCGCCAAAGGTGGGCGCCATGGCTTTCACGGTTTGACAGAAGCCATCCACATCGGGGCTGTCCAACTCAATGTCAAACACGTCCACTCCGGCAAAGCGCTTGAACAGGCCGGCCTTGCCTTCCATCACCGGCTTGCCGGCCAAGGGGCCGATGTTGCCCAAACCCAGCACTGCCGTGCCATTGGTGACCACCGCCACCAGATTGCCCTTGGCCGTGTAGTCAAAGACCTTAAGGGGATCATCTGCAATCTCCCGGCAGGGCTCAGCCACCCCCGGGGTATAGGCCAGGGACAAATCTCCTTGGGTCAGGAAGGGCTTGGTAGGCCGAACTTCAATCTTTCCGGCTGGCGGGGAAGAGTGGTAATCCAGGGCGTCTTGATTTTTTTGCAGGCTATTTGGCTCGTGGGAGTCAGTCAGGCCCGGTGTCAGCCAGGCCCGTGTAGGGAGTTGGGCCTGACAGAGAGAGCGCATTCCTGCATGCAGCAGGCGTGGTTATCAGCTATAAGGCTTCCCCATGAATGCGATTTTCACTTCATTTTGGCCCCTATGCATAGGCCTGCTGGGCTTTCCGCTCATAGCCCAATCCCCCGCAGCACCAGCAGCTCCCGCCCCAGGAACCCCCGCACAGGATCCCAGTGTGGTGGCCAGTTTTCAGCTGGCTTCTGCGACCCAACTGATCTCCCGGGAAGAAATGGCCTTGGAACTGGCCTCCACCCTGCGGCACCGCCCCACCGGCAAGGACGCTCTGGAACATCTGCTGGAAGCCGCTTTGGTGCGCAATGCCGCCACCGACGCCAAACTGCTGCCCACTGCGGATGAAATCCGCGCCAAGATCCAGGAGATCAAAGCGCAACAGCCAGACTTCGAGAAGACGTTGCGCAGCCACCGAATCCTGCGGCAAACGTTCATCGACAACTTGGCCCTGGGCATGGCCAAAGAGAAACTGGTCATGGCAGAAATGGGCAAAACAGACCCCAGCAAAGTCAAAGCCGATGAACTGCAGGAGATGATGCAACTCTGGAGCAAGGAGGCGCGGCAAAAGGCCAAGATCGAAACGGATCCCAGCAAGCTGGATGCGGGCCTGGCAGCCACAGTGGATGGGAGTGAAATCAGCATGATGGACCTGGGCCAGGCCATCTTCACCAAGCTGGAAACGGAGGATCTGCGCAGCCGCATCCATGAACTCATCCACCGCCTTTTGATCCTGCAAAAAGCCAAAGAGGCAGGCTTGAGCCTGAGCCCGGAAGAAATCGAAGCGGAGGTGCAGGAACGCAAGCGGCAGGTGGAAGCCAAGCCGGACAACCAGGGCGTCACCTTCGAACAACAACTCTCAGCCATGGGCCTGACAGTGGATGACATTCGCAAGTCGCAAAACCTGCGGGCGCAGATCCTGCTGCGCAAACTGGTGCAGCGTCAGTATCCGAAGGAGAGCATCAACCACATGCTGGCCAAAGAAGGAGACAGCATCCGTGCTCGCCACGGTGCGCGGCGCAAGCTGGACATCATCTTCCTGCGCGCCAGCGAAACTCCCAACGTCATGGTGCCCCGGGATTTCTCCAAGGCCGAAGCGGAAGCCCGAGCTCTGCGGGAAAAGCTGGCCAGTGGCCGCACCTTCGCGGACCTGGCACAGAAATACAGCGACGACCCCTCGAAGACCAAGGCGGGTAACATCGACTGGCAGCCACGGCAGTATCCGGAGGGCAGCCGGAAGCAACGGGTGCCGCCGGAAGTGCTGGAAGCTGCCTTTAGCTGTGAAGTCATGCAGACCACAGGGCCAGTGAAGACCAAGGTGGGTTATTATCTGGCGCGGGTCACCGGCATCGAGCCGGAACCCAGTGTGGCAGAACTGCAACACCGGCTGAGCATGGAACTCAGTAACAAGTTCGGCCGCCAGATGGTAGAAGAGGCCAAGATCCAAATCCTGCTGCCATGAACATCACCTTGCAACAACAGAGCGACTCGCTGCGCAGCGCCAGCTATGCAGACTGGCAGTGGCTGACCCATGTGTCGGTGGTGCAGGTGCAGGATGGCGAGTGGCAAGACCGCACGGCCCAGGACGCAGAAAACCTCTGTGTGATTCTGAGTGGTACCCATGACATGTTCGCCGGTTCCGGCTCCTGGTTGGCGCGGGGGCTTCGAAAGGATCCGCGAGATGGCAAGCCAGTGGGTCTGTTCCTGCCGCCCAAGACCAGGTATCGCTTTGCCGATAGTCAAGGCGAACTGCTGTTGGTGGGCAGCAAGCAACCACAGCCGGAGGACGCGGAAACCGAACCAGCGGCAACGGTGAAGAAACCCCTGTTGGCCCTGGCGGGCAGTGGCAAGGCCTTCGACCCCAGCACCGGCACCTGGAAGCGGCAGGAGGATTTCCCTTCCGCACCTGAAGCCATCTTGCCAAGGCGTGTATTGCAGGAAGAGCAAGAAGGCAACACACTGCGCCATGTCTTCCCCCGGGAATACAAGGCCCTGTCCCTCAGCCTGCTGGAAGTGGTCGTGCCCAAGGGAGAGAGTTTTGTGCTACCCAAGATCAACGCCGGTGATTACCCGCAGGAACGTGCCATCTACTACCGGGGGCAGCTTGGCGAGAACGGCGAGAACAACGAAGGCCTGCTTTGCCCCGGACCTGCGGGGACAAAGCTCACCGCCAATGACGAAGACCTGTACCTGGCCGTGATCGGGGCTGGGGACAAGGTATAGGGCCGCACCTACTCCGCTGAGCGCTGGGCGTCGGCTTCCAAGATCGCCGCACCTACAGGTTGTCGCAAGTAGACCCAGACATAGCCGTGGGTGTAGATGGGCGTCTGGTAACTCGTGACGATGTCCCCCAGGACCTGGATCTCCTTTAGGAGAGCTTGGGAATCCTCGTTGTTCTTCAGCAGTGTGCCTAGTCTTTGCGCCAGGTCCTGGGTCTGCTGCTTGCTCAGCTTCTGGTCTTTTGGGATGCTATGCTCCTCCATGAACTCCTGGCGTAACTCCTGGCCGAATTTCCGGCTCAAGGCGTTGACCTTCTTCTTGGTTTCCTTGTAGGCCGCCCTCGTTGCATCCTGTTTGGCGCGCTGGGCCTCGGTCACCTCCGGATCCCTGCCCCGAGTGTAGCTGTGGTCCCCTAATAACAGGTCCAGACGACCATCCTCGTTCCAATCCGTAATGCAGGGTTTGCCATAGGCGCCGCGGCCGTCCTTTGGTTCATCATGCGTGCCCTTGGGCACCAGGATTGCGCCAGCGGCCAACTGCGGCAGGCCTGAGATGGCGGTGTTACGAAACAAGGTGACCTTTCCCTTACCATCGCCCACCAACAGATCCAGGTGGCCATCGCCATCCCAGTCCGCTATGCAGGGCCTGGCATCCATGTCTACAACCATAGGCTTGCCCTCCACTTCTACCGGCACAGGCGTAGCAAAGACAGGTGCCTGGATCTCGCCCTGATTGGCTATCCAGTACACTTCGCCATCGTAGTTGCCCACCAAAAGGTCCATGTCACCGTCTTGATCCCAGTCGGCGGCAAAAACGCTGGAAGCCAGACCTACGTTAAGAATCTCACCATCCTTGTCCTTGAGGATCTGGCCAGCATTGAAACTGCCCACGCTACTGCCAGTAAAGAGGTACAAGTCGCCGGGCTTGAAGGAGCCGGAGATCATGTCCTTGTGGCCATCACCATTCAGGTCCACCAACTGGGGACCAAAACCAATGCATCAACCGCCAGGCACCGCGGCCATCGTGCCGCCGGCCTGAAAGTAATGGAAGTCCGTAAACTTGGGCTTGCCCTTCTTGCCCACGTTCTTGTAGATGCGCAGGGTTGCGGCAAGGTCCCCCTTCTTCTTGATCCCCTTGCCAAAAACTCCCACCAGTAGATCTGGCAAACCATCGCCATCCATGTCCGCCAGGAAGGGGGCGGCAAAGCCCCTGTCATCCCCTACATCCAAGGGCTTGTCGCCGCACAGAACTTGAAAGGGGGTTTGCAGCTCAGGACTCCGCTGGCTTTCGTCTTGCGCTGACAGAGTTGCCGAGAGGGGTAGCATAAGGATCAGAAGGCCAGGTAGAAGCTGATGTGCTTGCATGATGAGACTTGAGTTGTTTGGGTAAGGGGTTTGGACTGAAAGCGGCTAAAGGACTTGGGTCATGTCAGAAAGGCATCGGGATAGGGAGGGCCCTCGCGGGCTCCCCCCTCCCACACCACCCGGCATGCGGGTCCGCACCGGGCGGTTCAGTTCGACTTGACAAAGTGTTGCCATTGTTGTGAAAGATTCAGGAGGCCTTGATCTGCAAAGTACTGGTTCGGGAGTCCAGCGTGGATCTGTTGCGATCGGGATAACCTCCAAGTTCCCTTACGGGACCCGGAGATCTTCCGCGCGTCGTCCACGCCTAGACGCCGGAGGGCTCGGCGGCGACCACTGCCGGTGCTCCATTGCTTCAGGAGGAAGCTTCGGAGACGGCGATGGATCCAACTCTCGAGCGGTATCAGGACGGTTGGCGTTTCGATAAGCTGGAAATAACCAAGCCATCCCCGCAGGTAGCGGTTCAGCTCAGTCACCATCTGCTGCAATGAGATGCCACGATGTCGTCGCGTCAGCTCACGCACTCGATCCCTCATCCGTTTGGTGGATTGGGGGGCGAGTCGCAGCTTCGGTTTCAAGCCGTTCGTTACGCTGTAGCCCAGAAACTTCCGTGTCCAGGGTCTGGCAACCGCACTCTTTTCCTCGTTTACCTTCAAACGAAGGCGTCTCTCCAGGAATTTCCTGCACGAGGCCATGACGCGTTCCCCTGCTACCCTTGACCGCACATAGATGTTGCAGTCGTCGGCGTATCGGACAAAGCGGTGACCCCGGCGCTCAAGTTCCTTGTCCCACTCATCGAGCAAGACGTTGGAGAGCAAGGGTGAGAGTGGCCCACCTTGCGGTGTGCCTTCGTGCCTCTGCGCGATAACGCCATTGCTCATCATCCCCGCCGATAGGTATCGACGGATCAGTCGCAACAACGCCTTGTCTTCAATCCGGCGTGAGAGTCGCTCCATGAGGATGTCGTGGTTGACTCGGTCGAAAAACTTCGACAGATCCATATCCACGACCCACCGGTAGCCTTCGGCTACGTAGCTTCTTGCCTGCTTCACCGCGTTATGCGCGCTGCGGCCGGGTCGAAAGCCATGGCTCGATTCCGAGAACGTCGGGTCAAATATCGGAGTTAGCACAATAGCGATTGCTTGCTGGATCACCCGATCCAGCACCGTTGGGACTCCAAGGGTCCGCGTACCGCCACTTGGCTTTGGGATATCTACCCGCCGCACCGGTGCCGGTTCATACGTCCCCTCCATGAGCGCAATGGCCACTTGGCCACCATGCTCACGGAACCATGCCGGAAAGCCTTTGATGGTTAACCCATCCACTCCCGGCGCTCCCTTGTTGGCCTTGACCCGTTTCCAGGCCGCCTCCAAGGTCTCCTTGCGCATCACTTCTTCCAACAATGGCGATCTTGCGGCTTCGGATTCCTTCAACGCCGGAATAGCTTGCTGCACCGAGGATGGCCATAACGGGTACCGCCCGCTGACTCCATCCCGGCCTTCTCCAAAAGGTAAAAGCTTCTGCTGCACCACTAACTCCGAGTCTCCGGGCCGTCGCCTTGACGATCTGTTCGGCCCTTCGATCGATGCGCACGATCTACTATGGCCTCTGCTGACTTCTGCCGCTCCATCCCGGACCGTTGCCGGCCCGGTAGTCCCTTCGGGACAAAACGACAGATCTCCTCAGGTAAGATCCATAACCTTCGCTCCACTCCCGCCGCATCTACCACTACGCCTTCCGAGCAGGTATTGGGTTTCGTCTTGTGTTGCAGACTCACCCAGACGCCTTGGCCTAATGCGATTCGTGTTCCTCGGGACATAGCTTCCCCTAGGGCTTCCTTCCCACCCCACCTCGCGGTGACGCAGTTGCCTTCGGGTTCAAGTTCCCCCTGCAAGGGTCTAGAGAAGACTTTCACTTCACGGTTATGAATCATGATGAGCGCACAACAAGGACCGTAGCACCGATCGGTGCTTCGGTCCTTGCCTTAGCCGAGGCAGTGCCCCGGCTTGTTGTAATCTACCAATACGTCCTATGGAGTGGTCGTCATCGGCACCCAGTTGGTGGCCAACTGGAAGGTGTCACAACCAATACCACAGCCACCCGAGGTGTAGACCAGGGCGGCATGGTGCAGGGTGACGCCCAGAGGTGCAGGCGTCGGGCCAAAGGTATTCAGGGAAGGCGTACCCTTGCCAGCGATATCCAAGGTGCTCTTCCAGGCGGCAAAGGTGGGAGCACCACCGCCCAGCTGGGTGAGACCAATGACAAAGCTGGTCAATGGATCAGGCTGGTTCAGGGGGATCACCACACCAGGGGCCATGGTGACACCGGGGGTATCGCCAGAGGCAGCAAAGCCGGTGAACAGCCAGTAGTTCTTGCCAGCATTGATCACACCAGCATCGATGGTCATGGTCTGGGAATTGGCCCCGCTCAAGGACAACAGATGTGCGTCCGCCGTCAGGGACAGCGGAGCGCCGGAGATCACGTAGTCCCGACCGTGGTTCTGTAGGTCATCATAGGTGCCCAAGGTACCGTCAGCGCCGGCGCGACCCGAGTCACTGAGATCATCCCAGCTCCGCGCCCCGGCCACGATGTCGGGGGTGCCATCACCGTTCACATCGCCGGCACCGCTCACGGAGGAGCCCAGCGTCTCACCACGGCCGTAGTACCTTCCATTCGCAGGTCTGAAGAGCGTGAAACTCTGCTCGCCTTCGATGGTCCACAGCGTCGTGCCGTCAAAGCCGGAATACACATACACTCGGCCATTGTCCTGCTTCTCGTCACCGGTGTTGGTGCTGGAGGTTCCACCGGTGCCGTCGGGGCCCAAGAAATCTTCATCCCAGCCCTGCGCACCGGCCACGATGTCGGAGAAGCCGTCAGAGTTCACATCTCCGGCACCGCTCACGGATTGGCCCAGCTGGTCAAAACTGCCCTCGCCGTCGAAGGTATACAGCGTGCTGCCGTCAAAGCCGGAATACACAAGCACACGACCAGCGCCACCGATTTCGTCGCCGCTGAGCGGTGTGCCGTCGGGATCCAGAGCATAGCCATGCTCACCGACCACGATGTCGGGGAAGGCATCACCGTCCACATCGCCGGCATCGCTCACGGACCAGCCCATAAAAACATTCGCGTCCTCGCCATCGAAGGCATAGAGCGTCGTGCCGTCCTTGCCCGAATACACATACAGACGGCCTGCTCTATCTAGCTCGTCGCCGGTGGCCGGCGTGCCGTCGGGGTCCGCATCATAGGCCCACGCGCCGCCTATGATGTCGGGATAGGTATCCAAGTTCACATCGCCGGCGCCGCTCACAGATTTGCCCAGGACGTCACCAGATGCGAAGTAATTGCCGCCGAAAGGGCCAGCCACGCCGCCGTTCTCGCCATCGAAGGCCCACAGCGTGGTGCCATCCTTGCCAGAATACACGTACACACGGCCATTGCCTCGGATTTCATCGCCGGTGTTCAGGGTTCCGTCAGGGCCAACAACATCGGCATTCCAGCCAGTCGCACCAGCCGTGATGTCGGCGTTCCCATCCTGGTTCACATCGCCGGTATCGCTCACGGATTGGCCCAGGGTGTCCCCCGCGTTCTCGCCATCGAAGGTATAAAGCGTCGAACCGTCCTTGCCGGAATACACATACACACGGCCAGCACCGCTGAGCTCGTCGCCGCTGAGCGGTGTGCCGTCTGGATCCGGATCATAGCCATTCGCACCGGCCAGGATGTCGGGGAAGGCATCACCGTCCACATCGCCGGCACCGCTCACGGATTGGCCCAGGGTGTCCCCCGCGTTCTCGCCATCGAAGGTATAAAGCGTCGTGCCGTCCTTGCCGGAATACACATGCGCACGACCAGCACCGCTGAGCTCGTCGCCGCTGCCCGGAGTGCCGTCGGGATCCAGATCATAGCCAGACGCACTGGCCACGATGTCGGGGTAGCCATCCAGGTTCACATCGCCGGCACCGCTCACGGCATTGCCCATATTATCACTCGCGTTCTCGCCATCGTAGTAATAGATCACGCTTTGGCTCTGGCCCAGGGCCGGCAGCAGGGTCATGGCCCCCAGCAGCAGGGCTGGGACGCCAAGGTTCGGGGAGAAGGAAGGGGGGGAAATCATATTGAAATTCATGGTACTTGCGCCTCCGTGCGCATTCGGGACAGGGAAAGAACACGCCATCAACAAACGTGATGACGGGGCGAAAGGATCCGCTTGCAGTGCCGCCGAAGCGGTCGCAGGAAAATCCACAGATCCCTTCTGAGCCACGACTGACGCCGTAGCCTTGGGGGAAAGTTCATCAAGGGTCACTTGCCCTTCATCGGGGGCCATCAAGGACACCGCCAAAGCGGCTGCCGTCAGGGTTCCGGCACCAGCCATCAGGCCCAGCTTGCCAATGCCAAAGGATGACCAGATGCCACCGGCAGTCTTGGCTGCCAGGGCCGCCGTGGCTTTCGACATGAGCACCTCGCGCATCGCGGATAGGCCCGTGACCGGTGTGGTCAGAATGACCGTGCCAGCAATGAGACTGGAGGGCAGCGCCTTGCGGAGCATGGCCATGCCGCGAGAAAGCTGTTTGCGTACATTGACCGGAGCCCGTTCCAGATTCACCGCAATTTCAGAGCTGGACAGCCCATAGCGCAGGTGCAGGTTGAGCACCGGTCGGTAGATGACCGGCAGTTCCTCAATGGCATCGGTCATCGCCCGCGAGAGTTCCTTGCGCAGGATGGCTTCCTGTTGGCTCGACTCACGGGAATCCACAATCAACTCCGCCGAAGTCAACTCCACATTGCGACCGGAAGCCCGCCGTCGAACCCGGGCCTCGTTCACCATGATGCCGCTGAGCCAGGACACCACATGCCCCGTGGGCTTGTAATCCTGGCAACGTTCGATGGCGGTGAGAAAGACTGCCTGCAGCAGGTCATCTGCGTCACTGAAGTCCGACGTCAAGTGATGCGCCAGCTTCAACAGTTGCGCCGAGGTCTCATCAAAGACCTGACCAAGATGCTCAGGTACACCCGTCTCTTGGTAACGGATGAAAGCCTGGTCGCTGCGCTCGAGAGATTTGGTCATGGCACCCCGTAAAGACTTGGTGAGGTCTGCTTGTGACCCACAATCCAGGAATTCTCCTACAAACGCCACGAATCCGCACCTGCCGGCGGGTGCAACCCGGCACATGGGTGACACTTTTGTACGGGCACATGGGTAACACTTTCTGGGGGAGGCAGGATTGCGACCCACAATGCTCATTTTCAGGGATTCAGGGGCTAGAGCATGGGGGGAGCCTCTTGAGCCAGGGAAATGAGGATTTCGGCAAGCGACCCCCCATATTCGCTACTCAGTATATGGGCCCTCCCCCCTACTCGCTGTTTTTTGGCAGGGGGATCACGACCCTGGACCGCTCATGCAGCACTCCCAGCTGCATGCAGCCGAGATGGACAATCCATACGTCGTCATCCACATGTTCCAGGCCGATGCTCTCGCCTACCAGTGCATCCCCTATAAAGACATAGCCTCCAGCCCATTTCATGGTGCCATCCTTTCGCACTTGTCGGACAGCAAAGTCATCTGAGTATTCATGCTGCGGCAGCCTTGAAGGCATAGTCCTCCGCGAAGGCGCGTAGACTTCGGCTGGCACTTGCATGTCTAGAGCTTCATGCGGGCGCTCTTCATTGTAGATGGATTGAAATCGTGAAAATGCAGCCTGCTGGGTTCGAATTGTTTTGTAAGGAGGGTTGGCAGTCTCTGCCTTCAAGGTTTCATGAAATCGCTCGTGACGACCATTCTGATCTGGTCTACCTGGCTCAATAAACATTGGTCGAATTCCAAGCCGTATCATCCAAACTCCTAAGCGAGAAATCCCGCCAATGCCCCTCGACCCAAACGGAGACCCGTTATCGCTAACCTGGACTATTCATGAATAGGTAAACCGCGGACTGTGGATCATTCGTACTAAGTGGTAACTACACGCTACTTGGAACAAACGACACCACAATCCGCATGGCCAAGCCTACTCAACAGTCTGTTATTCTTCCAGACATCGCCAAGAAGTCCGTCGTCCCCATCTTTGACGCAGAAGGACAAAGCTCCGATGGCGGTGCAATCCTGCTTGGCCAGCTCGATCAGCAACTCGGCCTGACCAGCGGACTTGCAGCTCAATTTTGCGATCGACGCAATCCGGGCCGCACAACACACGACTTTTTGACGATTCTCCGGCAACGTGTGTTTTCCATCGCCATGGGCTACAGCGATGGCAACGACGCAGCCAAAATGGCAAATGACCCGATCCTGAAAATGATCAGCGGCATGGATGCACTTGGCGAAGATCAGCTGGCATCGCAACCGACGTTATCCCGGTTTGAAAACATGCCCACGGCAAAAGAGGCTGTACAAGCCACACGTTGGCTGGAGAAGAAAGCTATTGGTCTGCTCAAGAAGCGTCATCGGCGACCAAAGCGCATCACCATCGACTTTGATTCCACTGACGATCCCACCCATGGTCAGCAAGCATTCAGCTTTTTCAATGGCTACTACGACACCTGGTGTTTCCATCCTCTCCTTGGCTTTTTGTCAGTGGATGGTCATCCAGATCAATTTCTCTTCTCCGCTCGGCTTCGACCAGGGAACTCAACGGCAAACCGAGGATGCATTCCATTGTTGCAGCGGACGGTCGCCGAGCTCAGGTACCGATTCCCGAAAGCAAAGATTCGTGTACGGTTAGATGGCGGCTTTGCAAACCCAAGGATCATCGCTGCGCTTGAAGATCTAAAAGTCGAGTATGTGGTCGCAATGGCCAGCAACAGCGTCCTCAAAGCGAAAGCCAAGGATTGGATGACCATGGCCCAGACGCTCTCTGCTCGCCAAAACGAATCCATCCAACTCTTTGGAGAGGCTGCTTACCGTGCAAAGTCATGGAATCGCGAGCGGAGGGTCATCCTCAAAGCTGAGGTGCTGCAGTATGAAGGAAGAAGTGCAAAGTCGAATCCTCGATTTGTGATCACCAATCTTCGGCACACACCGGAAAACGTGTACAAGATCTATCGTGGTCGAGGTGATTCCGAGAACCGCATCAAAGAACTACTGCATGATCTCGACATTGATCGCACAAGCTGCTCAAGCTACATCGCCAATCAATTCCGAGTATTGATGACGGCTACGGCGTATCTGCTCTACCAGGAGCTGCGCTGGCGCCTTCGTCGGACTGATGCAGGCCGCACCCAGGTAGGGCGATTTCGGGAAATGTTGATCAAGGTCGCAGCTCGCGTACAAGAATCAGTGCGTCGGGTAGTGGTCCATCTGCCGAAATGTTATCCATGGGTAGAATTGTGGGAGCGTGCAGCATGTGCTGTCAGTGCTCGCGGTAGACCAAAGACGGCGTAGCGCCGAATGGAATCCAACTGCATCGCATCTACTGCGCCACGGGACTGTACGGAGGTGGCCATTCCGGCGATATTTCAGGCCCATGGACCTTTGCCAACGCTCACTTCAGAGTGTCGAAAGCAAATCCCCTTGATTCTTCACCATGCCGGCCAGCAAGGACCAAAAAATCGCGATCAACAGCACACTCGTGAATAGTCCGGGCTAAGCATGTAGAGAGGTAGGCCATACTGCCTAAATGCACCTGCCAAGCAGCGGCGCACGTCCAACAGCTTCGGCGAGACCAATGCACGGCACTCCAGCGACAGGCGGCTAAAGGCATCATTCACCGTCAGTGGATCACAGCGAGTGCCATCTCCGACACAAAACCAGCCCTTGTAGTCTATGGACCAAACGTCATTGGGTGCTTGTGGTTGAATCAACGACAATGTACTGGGCTGCCGCCGCAAACGTCGGGGACGAGACATGACGACACCCGCCCGTTTCAACACAGCATGCACTGTGCTCCTTGCCGGCAAAACTTCTTCCGGGTGCTCTCGTGCCAGTACAGCTCGGATCTTTTTGGATCCCCAAGTTGGGTAGTGTTTTCGTACCCGCAAAATCGCCGCCTCCACTCTTGGTGGGGCTTGATTGGGATGCCGCTTTGGCGCTCTGGATCTGTCCCGTAGACCTTCAGGTCCTTCATCACGATATCGAGCCAGGATCTTGTAGCCAGTTTTCCGGCTAACCCCAAACCGCTCGCACAGTTCTGTCATCGACAGGCGGCCATCTTGGTGGGCCGCCACAAACTTCAAACGCTCATTCACAGGGTCTGTCTCGCACCAGGTCATCCGGCACAAGAGACCCCAGCGCCACCCCAAGGCCACGCCAAAGTGTTACCCATGTGCCCGGACTGATTTGTTACCTATGTAACCGGTCCGGACCCGTTCGGGGCTTTTCCCCCTCAGCGTAAACCACTTCCCTATCCCGGTAAGAAGTGCGGATGGCTTGGCTGGCTACCTGCCATTTCGCTCAAAGCTCTGTACCTAGAACCGCAGTAGGTGCTCCGGCGCTTTGACAAGGATCTCTTTGACCCCGGTTTCCTCGCTGCGGTCAATGGGCCCCAAGTAGTCACCCTTGAGTTTGGGGACTGCAAGGTATCGCCCATAGGGAATGGAACGAAAGACCGCTTGGTTTCCAGCTTGGGACACGGGCCTGAAGAAGGTGTTGCGCAATGGCGTTCCCTCGTCATGCAAAGGGACCAAGGCCGCATGCTCCGCCGCCACACGTAAGACACAAGTGACAGTGGCGTGGGGTTCAGAACCCAAATTCACAACAACGGAGTCAGAACCACGGGGAATGGAGCCCCAGGCAATGGTCTTGCCACTTTCTCTGTTGCGCACAATGAGCCCGTAGCACAAGGAACTTGCATGGTCTTTCAATTCAGTTCGCCCGGTTCGCCCCAAGGGCTTGGAATACAGAACACAGGAATACCCCATCCTGTCATAGGTGTACAAGCGGTCCAGCAACACCTCCAAAGGCTGCCCCAACTCCGAACCACTATAAGAGACGCTTATGTTCCGGCGAGATTGTTTGAGCTTCAGGGTGCAAGTGAATTCCTTGCCACTGACGACTTCCACTTTAGCACTGGAATTGCGCGTTGTCAGACGTTCAAACTCTTGTTCCATGTCATCTTCGGTCAACTCTCCCGGCGGATACGCAGGCTGCAACTTCAGGAAGTAGCTACCTTCCGGCAATTCAGGAATGATGAACTCGCCATTGCCCGCGACAAGCACGTTCTTCTCCAGGGAATCCTCTAAGGACTGCGCCCTGACAACCATCACCTGATTTGGTCGATGGTTCTGCACCCGTCCAGCAATGTGTCCACCTGGTTTAAGAACCAGATCGGCAGCATTGTCTCCGGTTTTTATTTGCACAGTGTCTACCATGGTCAAAGAACCCCCATGGCTGGCAGCAATGGTGTAGAGACCAGGCAACAAGGAAGACATGCTGTACTTGCCGGAAGCGTCTGCGTGGGTGCTGAACACCACGTTTTCCGTAATGCTATCTGTGCATCCTTCCCAATAGCGCTTCTGTGGAGACCTTTGCATAAAGAGGCTCACCTTGGCCCCAGCCAAGGCTTCAGCAGACTCGGAATGCACTTGACCGGCCAGAGACGAAACCCGAGAAACCTCCTCCCTGAGAACCACCTGCCTCGCCTCCTCGCCGCCAACGTCGATGTCTGAGGATCGCCAAATACCTGACTTGGTTCCCAAGGCCACCACCTGATGCGGATGATAAATTCTGGCACCAAGGATACAGCTCCCCGAACTCCCCTGGGCAGAACAAGTGTCATGCACTTGAGAATGGAAAATTGTATGAACAGGAAAGCCAAAGCCCGGATCATTGTCATTAACAATGATCAACTCCATCTGCAACTGATCATCCGGATCGGCCCCCTGCCAGGACACATGCACCGGCAAGTTCATGGGACAATCAGTGGGAACTTGGAGTTCCAACACACCCGCATGGGGTAAGCGCACCTTGTTGCCGGCAAAGCCCCTGGAGAGCCAATCCGAAGTGCGCAACTCAGGCTCATTCTCCCTGATCACGTGGGGCACGGCAACTTTGACGTTGGCACCAGCAGGAAGAGCCATGCTTGAAGCATTACCCTGCGCATCGGTCTTGGTGAGCCAGTGATATCTCGTGCTAGAAAACTGAATGCCCCAATTCGCCAAGGCATTTCCAAACGCATCCACCACCTTGGTACGCAAATGCTCTCCAGCATTCATTTCCACCTGGAATTGTGACTGGTCCAAGGGCAGTTCAAAAAGATCTATTCTCTTGATGACATAGCCAGGCGCCACCACATACAGCCGATGGATGCCTACCGGTAAGCCTTGCAGCACAACCTGACCATCGCTGTTGCATTGCGCATGCGATGCGGTGGAATCAAATGTGGGCACCTTGCTTTCATAGCAAGCCATCATTTCTCCCAGCAACCCCGAATCATCTTCTAGCTCGTAGTTCGTTTCCTCGCCGAGGTATTTCCAATCCTCCTTCCTGCCATACTTCTGCAGGATTGGCAGAGGACGCACAAACAATAGGGCGCCGTCAATGGGCTTCTTGTTGGCGGCATCCCGCACCACGACCTTGGCTGAAACGCCAGGGAACAGACTCATGGCCTGAGTCGATCCAGCTGGAGGCGCAGGGATGTGATAGTCCCGGGTGGCCCAGCCCTTGGCGACAACTTGTAGGTGAATCTTCTTGGCAGAGGAGCAGGGCAATGAAGCCTTGCCGGCAGCATCCGTGCTGCAATGTTCAGTCACTTTTGCGCCGCACAAGGAAATCACTGCCCCTGCAATAGCCTTCCTTTCCTCCTGCGAGGTCACATGGAAATGCCACTGTTCATAGCTCCCCGATGGCCGAATCAATGCAGGAGCACCCCCCTGGCTCGGCCGATTCAGGCAGCCTCCCCCCAACAAAAGCAAAGAGAGCACAAGCAGGCGAAAGGTCAGCATTGCATAGCAGTACCCCAGCCAAGGCCGCGGGTCACTGATAAACCTGGGTGGAGTCGGTCCAAGTTGGACGCTCTTATTGCGGCTCGTATTGCGAAAGCGGGAAAATACACCCCTAGCCAAACAGCTGCGTCCAATACTCCTCGAACCTTCCCAGGCCCGTGCGGGGCAGTTCGATGAGCATGTTGCGGTGATGCCCAGGGCTATACCACCAATCCCAAATCGCTGCTTTGCCGGTGTTGATCCCTTTCAGGATGTTCTCCGCCGAGGCGTCAGTCCCCTCCAGGGCAGCCCGCTTCCATGGCGTTTCCCTGCCAAGAACCGGAGAGTTGTGGGCGAAAAAGTTATGCTCCTTCATGTCCTTGGAGTGACCACGGCAAGCGGCGACCAGCTTGAGATCAATGAGCTGTAATTGTAAGCCCAGGAGAATGCGTATTCGATTCAGCTCCAAGACTCCCAGGTACTCTTCCGGATCCAACTCATCCAAGAGACTCTCATTGCTGGCGAGACCATTCCGATCCCTCTTGGACATGGGCGTGGCCTGATCCGCCAAGGCCTGCAGTTCATCTTGCAGACTTTTCGGCTGCAAGGGCGCCGCCAACTTTTTGAAGCGCTTTGCTGCGGCGGGAGTCTTTGCGTGTTCCTGCAACCGCGCCGTGGCCAACGACCAGTTTGCATACAGCTCCCCATCTCGTTGCAAGAGCTGCAACAGTTCCTGATGGTCCGCCTGCAACTTGACATCGACCTGCCATACCTGTGCCAGGTCCACGGTAAGGATTTCCTGCAATCGCTGCATTGCAGGATCCGACTGCTCTTGGATTTGCTTCTTGCTCAGGCCAAGGTCTTGGGCATTGGCTAGCACGACCTGACGAAGCTCCTGGATTTCCTTTTGGGTTTTACCCTTCAGTCGCTTCGCCACCAGCGCCTTCGCCTTCATGCCGAAAGCCTTGCTCAACTTCCTGGTCTTGGCACTCTGGATTTTCCTGAGCGAGCGAATCTGCCGCTCCATTTCCTGAGCCAGCTTTTGTGGCCCACGCCAGTCCAGCAGCAGCAATTGCTCTACGGCTTGCTGACGTTCTGCTGGCGTGGCTTTGCCATTGCGCAAAACTTTCAGCTGTTCCGAAATCTGCTTGGTGACATCGACCTGTTCTACTTGCTGCATCGCAATGCCTGCAGCGGCAAAGCCCGAAGGCAACAGCAGGCAAAACAAGAACAAGGAGACAGAGAAAGTTGCAGCCATCACAATTCAGCCCCTAGATACCCGACATCTCGTCGAACCAGCGAAAACCATCCATGAATCGATCCAGCTTGCGTGCAGTAAAGCCCTCCTGACTCAAGGGCCGACTGACCCGGTACTTGATGAACCAATCCTTGGTGCCGAACAGAAAGACAGCAGACTTGACATCCCGATTGCCGCCATTCATGAACCTCTTGTACTGGAACATGGCAAACCGACCAACAATGGCCTTGGCGTCTTTGTCCAGGATCACATCCCCTGTCTCGATGTCGGCTGTATCAGGGTAACGTCGCTTGACCTGCTCCAGAGCCTGCGCCAACTGCTCATGCAGATCAGAGGGATAGAACTGGGACTGCCGGGGATAGACATAGACCGTGATGAATATATGCGCGAAGGGGTTGCCCGATTCATAGGTCACCGAAACATTGTGTTCTGTTGGCCCATAGGCCAGGAGTTCGGTCCTATGAAAACCAGCCAGTGTCGTTGGAAAAGTAATTTGTGTTCCTGCATGGGTGAACGTACCTTCCACAATCATGGTACGGATTTCACCGGTATTCAATTCCGGATTCACCAAGATGAATGGTCGGTAAAAGGGACAAGCAGGCAGCACCAGAAAAGGCAGAAGTAGCAGGGCATGTAGACCAAGGCGCATCACTGTCACGATGATTCACCTGCCTCACCCCCACCAACATCTGCTTCCCCTGCCGCTGGCTCCTTGCGAAACACGAAGCGTTGATACAAGAAGCCCAGCACCATCAAAGTGGCGCCCAGGCCCAGGAAGGAGAACACCCGGTAGAGGTCCTGCAACTCCCTGGTGTCGTACAAGAACACCTTGGCCACCGCGATCAACATGATGGCCAGGGAAGCCCAGCGCTGCACCGCGCCCTTGGACACAATCCCCCACACCAGAAGCACCGAGGCAAAGACGATCCACGCCGCCGAATAGCTATAGATCTCCGCATTGCCAGCACCGCGCTGATCCAACCAGGTGCCGTGGAAGGCCTGCCGTACTTCCAAGCTGACCAGGACAAAGCTGAGTGTCAGTGCCGCCAGACCAAAGGTCATGCGCAGAGCAAGCGGCCCCCAAGTCAGGCGCCGACCCAGCAAGGCCACAAGCACCGCCGGCAGTCCGTAGATGTAGAGCAGCCAGTTGAACAGCCGGTAATTCCCCACCGCTTCATGCGCCCACATGGGATTCCGCCAAAGCAAACAGGTCAGCAGCAGAACGGACAGGGCCAGGATGCCAACAATGGGCGAACCATAGCGGAAGGCCGGCAGGGTCCAGCGACGTCCCAGTCCCAGGAGCAGCAGCGCCGCCGCCAAGAACACGTTGCCATAGGTAGCCCACTCCACAAGTCTTGGCCTTTGCCAAGGCGCCTCGACATAGCGAGGGTCGGCCAGGCTGCTGAAATGGAAGCCGTGGTAGACCTGCCATGCCACCAGATACACAGCGAAGGCAATAGCCAGGGATTCCAGCACCGTGCACCATGCAGGCACAACAACAGCCGCCTGTCCCTTGCTGGCCGAACCCTTTCTAGATAGCTGCCGGCGATACAACCAGGCAGCACATCCGAAGGCGAGAATGGGTACGCCATAGCCATACAACAACCAGTTCAACACCGGCAGGTCGCCCAGCTGGTAGCGTAGCACTCCCATGTTCAGCAACAGACGCACAGCCACCATCACCATCAATGCCCGAGCCACCCAGCAAAGCATGGACAGGCGCAAGCGCAATTCCACCCACACCACCGCTGGCAACAGCAGGGCCCAGGCCACGGTCAAGCCAAAGCGATCCAGCTCGATGGCCAGAGCAATGGCCATGAAGGCCGCCACCCCCACCGCTAGAATACCCAGGGGCGCTTGCTTGGAGCGCAAAACCGCCGGCGCCATGGCCGGTAGTTTCTGCACTTGTTGGTAGAGAGGATAGGCAGCAAAAGCCAACAGCAGCGCCAGGCCGCCAGCAAGGATGGACCAGAAGTGTGCGAATGGCTCGGTGGTCAAGAAATGATGCGCCAAGAGGAAATAGCTCAGTGCTGAAACCACCGTCAAGCTGGTCCAGTACTCGGGCTTTGCCGTGCGCCAATGGCAGATGTAGGAACCCAGCATGAAGGTGCTGGCAAAGCAGGCGGCCACCAGGGCGAAGCGATCTTCATGCCAGCCAATTCCTTCTTCGATGGCCCACATACCTACCAGTGCAAGGCAGAAGACAAAGGCCAGCCAGGCCATGGGCAGGTACTGCTTGCGCAGGCGACCCAACACCATGCAGCCCACCGCCAGCAACCAGATGAAGCCCCACTGCTCGATCGTGTATTGCCGCGCCTGGGCCTGCACTCCCAACAAGACCAGACCAATCAACATGCCGGCCCAGGCAATCCAATGCCTGATCTGGGCCATGGTCTTGGCCTTGGTCTTTGGCCCCGCCGTATCCTCAGAAGCTGCATCCCGATCCCCGGTAAGAGCAGAGGCCACATAGACAGCAATGCTGGACAGCAGGAAGAAGCTCAGTATGACCGGATTTTGATGCACCTGTCCGGTGAACAAACGCGAGCTAACCCAGACCATGGAGAAGAACAGGGAGAGCGCGGAGATGAACCACCAGGCACGCTTCATGGCCAAGGTGACCAGACCCAGTTGCAACACGAACAGGTAGGTGAACAAGGTGGCGGTGGAAACCTGGGCTTCTTGCATGAGCAAGGGCGTGGCAAAGCCACCCACCAAACCCAGGAGGGCCACAAAGGGTCCATGCCGCAGGGAGAGCACCACCGCCAGGGCAGTCACCACCGCCATGCACGCAAATCCAAAGCCCGGCTCCAGCAACTTGTAGAGGTTCACCGCCGACCAGGTGACGGCGAACAGATCCGCCACCCCTGCCGCCGCCAACCCAGTAGCAATGAGGGCGTAGGAACGACGCAGGGGCTGAGCCCCAAGGATCAAGCCAATACCAAAGATGGTGCCCAACACCACCCGCAACAGCGGCGTGATCCATCCCTTCTCGAAGGAGTGCTTCACCAGGAATGCTCCCGCCAGTGCCAGGGAAAGGGCAGCGATCCAGATGAAGATGCGGGAACCCAGTTGCTCTTCCAGGGAGCGGGAGCTCTTGGTCTTGCTTGGTTTGATTGGCAGCGACGGCGAAGCCTTGGCTAAGGCTGCAGCTGGTCGTCGGACCTTTGGCTTGGCTTGCCCAGGCAGAATCGGTCGGGTGACCTTCTTGGCTTCGGGTACTGGCGGCAGCCCTGCCTCCGGTGGGAGTGGCCCCAGGTCAAATTCCGCCGCCTCCCTGATAGCCGGCCCAAAGCTGGGCTCAGCTTGTTGCGACTCGCCAGGCTCCAACTGTTCCAGCCTCCGATGCTGGGCATCCAGCCGTTTGGTCAGCACCGTCAGCTTGCCCGTGACCGTATCCAGCATGTTGGAGGCGCGCACCGCCATGATGAAGGCCACCACCGCCGCAGCCCCTACGAGCCAAAAGAAACAGTCATACGGCATGGCTACCCCTCCAAGATGGTTGCAAAGACGATCCGCCCAGGGCGGTGATGGTAGCCAACAGCATGCTTGGGGACACGGAATAGAAATGTCGGTGGGGAAAAACCTCGGCTTCATCATCGCTTCAGGCAAAACTAAGAGCATGGGAACCAGCCAAAAGATCGAGTTTGAAAACGCCCAGGGCCTGATGCTCGCCGGCCGCATGGAACAACCTTCCGGCACGCCGCGCGCCACCGCCCTGTTTGCCCACTGCTTCACCTGCTCGAAGGACATTGCAGCGGCCACCCGCATCAGTCGGGAACTGAGCGAACGGGGCATCGCTGTTCTGCGCTTCGACTTCACCGGGCTAGGAGTCTGCCCCACGGAAAGTCAACTTAGCGTCACCTCGGTGGCCGCTGGATAAAATCATTAGTGGGGCTGTGAAAATCCAGATCGACGGATTCTGCATGGATTTTGGGCCTGGGGCCACGTTGACGATTTTTGGGAGCAGATCAGTGCTTCTTGGCCTGTAATGGCCCAATTCCCTCGGCCTTCATAGCGCCAGCTTTCCGTGCAGCCTTCTCAAGTTGGTTGCAAGACAGATTAGGTCCCGCTCACCACTCACCTTTGCTATGCCTCGCATGCTGAAGGACCGAAAGCCGCTCACGTTTTTGATCCAGCCAAAGACCGGCTCAACGATGTGTTTGCGTTTTCGGTACCAGCCCCGCCCACGGTTGGTTCCCAGCTTCCGTTTCATTCGCGCAGTAGCTTGGAGATCTGGACTGGTCTTCGGTCGTTTCTTTCCTTCCTTGCCAACTGAAACCAAACCGTCAATCTGGGCGTTTTCGAGATGCTTGAAGTTTTCCTCGCTGCGATAGCCTGCGTCCGCAAGCAGGCGCTCTATCGGCTTGCCTGAGTTCTCCATCGCTTTCTCGGCCATTGGAAGAAGCTGGTCATTATCAGCAGCGTTGTTTGTTACTCCATTGGCGATGATCAGCTGCTCAGTATTGTCGACAGCAATCTGAGCGTTGTAGCATTGCTCGAATCCATTCGAGGCTTTCATGATCCGACTATCGGGGTCCGTGAAGTTCTCCTGATCCTTTGGCCGTGGCTTGCCCTTGGGATGTTTCCGGTGGGGAGTCATCCGAAGCTCGCGACCTTCTTCCTTGGCCTTGCTGGCCTTCTTCTCGTCCTTTTGCTTGTCCTCCTCGGCCTTGCGTCTCTCCAATCGCTTCTTTGCCTCCTGGATAGCCTTCAGGCGGCTTTCCCGGTTTGAAAGTTCATCAGGGAGCTCGTCACCCCGAAAGTCAGGACCGAAGAGATCGTCCTCTTCCTTGTCGATTCCCTTAGCCATCTCGGTGATCCTGCGGATCTCGGCACGCAGTCGTTTCTCTTCGGACTTCATTCGCGAGTAGCTCATTGCCTTTCGCTTGCTGGCGTTCGCCTTCACTTTGCTGCCATCCACTGCCACGGTGCCGAGCTTGACCAAGCCAGCCTCAGAAGCGAGCTGTACGATCTGGACAAAGAAGCTCTCGAACAAATCGACATGCTCCGCCCGAAAACGACAGATTGTGCGGTGGTCCGGCATTTGATTAGCTGCCAACACCCGGAAAGGCACGCTTTCTTCGAGGTGCTTGGAGATCTTGCGGGAGGAGAAGACCCCTGTGCAATACGAGTAGATCAAGACCCTCAACATCATCCGTGGATCGTAAGGCAATTCACCACTCCCGCAGATGCGGTAGCGGTCGAGGAGGCCATCCGTGTCCAACGAACCGACCGCGTCGTGAATGTACCACGCAAGATGATCTTGTGGCAGCCAGTCACGGATGGACGGAGGTAGGAGGTACTGCTGGTTTAGATCTTGACCCTTTTTGAATCGCGCCATGCCTTCAATACGTACAAGGATGGGCCAGGGGCTTAACCTTTTTTCCGATTTCGAGGGCGATCGGAGGCCGGATTCCTCCTCATCCCGTGGGGCAGACTCCTAGGTCACAGTGAAGGCGAATTCGCCAACACCAACTTCTCTTCCAACACGGAGGACCTGGTGAGCGCCGCCGACCATCTGCGACAGCACGCACAGGCCCCCAGCCTGCTCATCGGCCACAGCCTGGGCGGTGCTGCGGTCCTGCGCGCTGCACCCAGGATCCCGGAAGTGCGGGCCATCGCCACCATTGGCGCGCCGGCTGAACCATCCCATGTGCGCCACCTGTTCCGTTCCAACATCGAAGAGATCGAAAGCTGCGGCAGTGCCCGGGTGGACTTGGCCGGTCGAGAGTTCCAGATCCAGAAGCAGTTCCTGGATGACCTGGAGGAGCACAAGTTGCTCGCCGGCCTGGGCAAGTTGAAGGTGGCCACGGCGATCTTCCATTCACCGGTGGACAACATTGTCAGCATCGACAACGCGGCGAAGATCTATCAGGCCCTCAAGCATCCCAAGAGCTTCATCACCCTGGATGACGCGGACCATCTGCTGACCCGGGCTGCCGATGCGGAATACGCCGCTGCGGTGCTGGCGGCCTGGGCCGACCGCTACTTGCCGGAAGCGGAGCAGGACACTGAACCAAGCACAGACGGCGAGGTGCTGGTGCAACAGGATCGCGGCGCCTTCTTATCTTACGTCACCGCCGGCAATCACAATCTCTTGGCGGACGAACCGCGCTCTGTGGGCGGTGGCGATCGCGGCCCCAACCCCTATGACTTCTTGCTCACGGCCCTGGGCACTTGCACCTCCATGACCCTGCACATGTATGCCCAGCGCAAGAAATGGCCACTGCAAAATGTTTCCATTCGCCTACGGCACAACCGGGTGCATGCCAAGGACTGCGCGGACTGCGAATCAGAAACCGGGTTGATAGATCAGATCCAACGGGAGATCAAGGTGGAAGGCCCCTTGGATGCAGAACAGAAACAACGGCTTACGGAAATCGCCGACCGCTGTCCAGTGCACCGCACGCTGATGAATGAGAAGAAGATCCGCACGCAGTTGAGTTAGGGAGAAGAGAACAAAGCATGGAGTGCTTCGACTGGTCACAGGTGCATGAGAAGATCGTGTGGGAGACCTTCGAGTACATGAACCTGGAGAATGCCATGGCCCTGGTAGGAATCTTGAATGACTACCAGATCGTCTATTCCAACAAGCTTCGAGCCGTAGTGGAGCCCGTGGAAAAATGGTCACCGCAAACCGAACCAGCACTCACCCCGGAGTATGCCAGCAACCTGCTCAGCGAAATCTACGGCTTTGATCCGGCGGAGCTGCTGCACGATTATTGGGAGAACTGGCGCACACTGCGAAAATCCCCCATGGTGGAATCCCTTTGCATCGACCTGGAACAACACCGATTCATTGACCGGCTGAATCCTATTTCAGACTTGCCTTAGGGGATGCTAATCGGAATCAGACAAACGAAGCTCATAGGTATCGCCCAACTGGCTGGGGTCCACTTCCTTGACAAGGTGAGCATCATCGCCAAAGCCACGGAAGAGGATCTTCTTGGCTGAAGAGGGAACCCAGATCTTTGCTTTTTCCGAAGCCTGGAAGTCCACCGACTGGAAAGGCCAAAAGCTCTCTGCACTGTGATTCAGACCAAGCACCACACAATTCCAGGGCCGGCTCTTACCTTGCAGAAACACCTGCACCCAGCGACCGTCCGGGTCCCAGTCAAGTTCCCTCGCACCGGGCTCCAGGCTTACCCAACCGCGAATCCAATTCTTACCGGTCTTCGGGTCCTTCTCCCGCAGCCTGAGCCATAGAGGGCGATCCCGTTCATCTGAGAACAAGTAGACACCATTGGGTGCGGACTTGACAGATTTGTAATGACGCATGAGTGGCCAACCGAAATGATCCACCATCAATTCACAAGCAAGCTCAATCTCACCTCCCCAACGACCCTGGACTTCAACTTGGGTGGACAATTTTTGCATTGGAAAGCGTACGGCAGCCATCGGATCCTCGATCGCATTCCAGGCAACCAGAGTTCCAAGTTCACCGACAAAACCCTGAGCTCCACAGAAAAAGGCCTGGGAATGTTGCTCCAATGGCAGGGCCAGATTTCCCTTTGCCCTCCCCTCCTTGGAAAACGACATCGGATAACCTGAAGCAAAGTGCAGGTAGCTTGGGCGATTGTCTTGCGGAATGTCACTCCAGTTTTCCACTACCACTTCCGCCGAAGTGAATTTGGGCTCAGCCACCTGCACTGTGATTTTTTCTCCGGCAACGGCGATCACCGTACTTGGATAGCGCCACCAAGGATTGCGCTTGTCCTTGCCATGCAAGTACAGATGGTAATTGCCAGGCTCCAAGCCAGAAAATAGCCAGCCTCCGTCTGCGACCCGCCCATGCTCGCCCCTGCCCGGAAAATATCGTTTGCGAGTTTCTTCTCCCCGACTGATACAAAGAGTGGCGCCCCACTCTGCTTGGTCACAATCCGGCGAAGAAACGAAGAGCTCTCCTCCCATGGGAGGAAGATCAATTCGCACCGCACCAGAGAGAGGTAGAGACAGTTCCTCGCGCTGTAGGCGAAACCTCCCTATGCCTTCTACATTGAAGTTAAGGGGCCAACAGCTGTTGTCCTCAATTAGCTGCCGATCCACAACCTTCAGACCAGTAGTAAGCCTGGAAGAAGCAGTCCCCCTAAACCCCAAGGCGTAGGGCAAATCAACTTCCTTGCCATCTTGAACGAGTTGAAACCACAAAGGTGGCTTGTGCGGCTGTAGATTTAGCAACCGCGTTTTTGGTATCAACCAAGCAGTCTTGTCCGAGCCCACCTCCTTGAGCATGACATCCAATTCCGCCTTAGCCCAAAAACGTATGGATCCTGAACTGAGACCCATTATCGCTACCATGCCCTGGCCATCAGTTTCGGCGGCAAAGCCATGATTCCAACTTGCAAAACCAATGGGCGGAGTGCCATCTTCTCTCACACCGGCAACCACAGTCCCCCGCACATGGGTTCCCGGATGACTGAACGGTGACTGCTCTACTACATGCGCCCGAAGAGATGGCATGGAGGCCAGATCCAACTCCACAATCGAGTGCTCCCCTGGCTCCAGATTCAGCACCGCGCTGCTTTGTGGAGCCAAAGCCCAGCCCGGGAGACGAATATCATCTTTGGCTGCACAAGTGAGTTGCAGTGGCGTCCCTGAGGGAACCCGAAAACTGCATTCGACCTTGGCCAAGGGTGAGTTGGCAGCCTTACCGTGATACTTCTGGGGCATGACAGTAAACGCCATCTGCCGCCGCATGAATTCTTCCATCATCTGTTCCCGGCCCTTCCCCTCTCCGATCCCAGCCAACAACTCTGCGCTGGGCGAAATCAACTCAGCCGGGTGTGGCAACTCGATCTTTGCTTCAAGCCACTCCTCATGCTGCTCCGGCAAGGGGCCCATCCTGAATGTCACTCGAGCATCGGGCACAAACTTCACTACCAGCGGTTTCGTGCTGGCTGCAGCCTGCGGAACCTGCAGCACAACCGACTCATGTCCTACACAGGTCAGCCGCAGCGATTCACATCCCATGGGCAAGCGCAGGCAATAGGACTCCACGTCACCTTTGCGCAGACCCCACTCATCGGGACGATGCTCCCCGATCTGTGACCCTCCCTCGTCATGCACCAGGATCATACGCATCTGCCAGGGACCATCCTCTTTAGCAATGTACGGCAGACCATGTTCAAAGCGAAAGTCCAGATTCAGGGTCCGGGCAGCAATGGAATCACGCTGCATTCCCGTCCCTGCATCTAGATCCGATGGTTGATGGGTCTTTGAATCCTCTCCCCCACCAGACTGCGCGGGATCAAGCAAATCCACTTGCGCATCTGCTTGGCGCTCGAAAGTTTGAGACCCTGCTGGATCAAAGGCCGGCATGGCCATCATGCACAGGGCAGTGATGATCAAGGCCACCGACAGCAGAGGGAGGATATAGGGTTTCATCCCCTTATCATCGACCTTCCCTGTCCAACAATTGAACAATCAAGAGCACTCCGGACTGCCAACGGATCAATATCTCGTGACCGCCATTGAAGGCGGCTTCTCCTTCCGGGGACTGGACCACTTCGCCTAACTCAGGTCTACCTTCATGCGTCCCGAACCCAGCACCTTGCCCGTGCTTGGCTCCAAGGCATCGACCTCAATACGGGCCTGGGTTCCAGCCGCCGCCAGGTCCAATTGCAAGGAGTGATGGAAGGAGAGGCTGGGAAGATCGCCTTGCTGCACCGCCTTGGCTTGCAAGGGGACTGCATCGCTGCCTTCGCTCAACACCTTGCCATCTGCATCCAACAAGCGCAGCCGCAATTGAATGCTGCGCTGCACGGGCTGGCGGTTGGACACGGTGACATGCAGATCAAAGGGCTTTGCTCGAGCAGCCGCATCAGCCACCGTTTCCGGCACCAGATAGATGGCCACATCCTTTGACTCCACGCTGGCGGCATTTTCATGCTGACAATTCGGCCAGGCCGCATCGCTTCTGAGAATCAAGCAGCAGCCACCTCCCAGAGAACCGGCGGCTGTTTCTTCCACGTGGATGGGATGGAAACCATGCTTTGCATACTCACGGATCAAGGTGTTGGCAGTGTTCGGTGCCAGAGAAGGCTCAGCCTCATGGCTGGCGGCGATGGTCTCCTCCTCCTTATAGGTGACGAAACCATCTTCCTCTCCCCCATTCAGTTGGGAAGTGACGAAGATCCATTCTCCGGCGATGCTGCAGTAATCCCGGATGGTTTGCTGCGGGTGGGTCAGATGGTAGAGGATCCCGCACATCATGACGATGTCGAAGCCCTGCGCACCGTGCTTGGCAACCCAGGATTCGCAGGTCTCCACGCTGAACTCGGCATTGATATAACCCAGGACCTTGCCGACAAAGCGCGCCTTTTCCACATTGATGGGGCGACAGTCGAAGGCCTGCACCTTGCCTGCCCCTTGATCCAGGGCACTGAAACTCCAGGCGCCTTCGTTGCAGGCAATGTCCAACACCGATTTGCCTTGCCAGAACCCTTCAAAAATCGGTGGGCAGCGCACTTCACGATGCCCGTCCGGATCACAGGGTTCGGTGATGTCGGTGGAGATACCCTGCAAGTCGTAACGGTAATACCAGGGCGCTAGCCGGCGAATCTCACGCTCGATGAGGGCAGGGGCCAGACCGTCGTCTTTTTGGGTTTGAAATTCCATTCCAATGCATAGGTCATGTCGGCGAGGGCCAACACTTTTGGGGTGGCTGATTGCACCATCTCCGGCGCCTTGTCTCAAGCCCCGGGAAGCCCTTGCTGCAAGCTCCCATGCCAAGCCCCTCAGCGACCATCCTCCTCCCCGCCATAACCAGGAATCTCCGGCCGTTGGATGCTCTGCAACACTGATTCAAAGAAGTTGGTGGCGCCACGCAGGTCCGGTGTGGCACCAAGCATGAAGGGTGGTTTGCCGCCGCGGGTGGCGGGGAAGCCGAAGAAGGGGCGCAGGTAGAAGGCGGCCTGGCCACCCACCAGCAAGGCCAGAGCCAGCCACGAAACGATAATGAAGCGGGCACGGGAGCGAGAGAGCTGCAGGGATTCAAACAGACTCTTCACCTGGCGCAGCAGGGCCAAGGATCCACACAAGGCAACCAGCAGCATGTTCAAGCCCAAAAATTCATCATAGCCACCCAAGGGCCCAGTCTCATTCTTGCGCAGGTCATAGGCAATGAAGAGAACCACTGGAGCCAGACTGGCCAACAACAGCGCGGCGTCGCGATACATGGTCCAGGTCACCCGCTGCACACCGAAGAATGACAGCGGCGCCCCCGCTGCCCGGGCCACCAGCCAGGCACTGGGTGCGGTGATGGTGGCGGTGGCAAAGAGCAGCAAGGGCATCTTCAGCAGATTGCGCTGGGCATAAAGGTCACTGTGGGCATAGCCCAGGGCATAACCAAAGAATGCGGCGCAAAGCCAGGTGCTGAGAATGATCCGGATCATGCAAACATCCTGATCACTCAAACAAGTGCAAGGTCCGCACCATGCGCAGCATCACGTAGCCCAGCAACACCAACCAGGCCGGGATGAGTAGAATCAACACAGGGGTATCCTGATTTCGACGACTGCGCGGCAGGATTCGGGCAAGTTGCAAGACACCGGCGAGCACCGAGACAGTGAGCAGGATCTTGCCCAGATCCTGGCCGGAAACCTGGTCCGAGCTTTTATCGAAAGTGGCATCCAGGAAGGCCAGGATGGGAGCAAAGCCGGCGGAGAACAGGGCGGCGGCTGCCGGCAGCATCATGGCGATGACGGTCATCTGACCGGAGGTTGAGCGGATGCCGATGAAGGAGCCAAACACGTAGAGGGAAGGAATGCAGATTGCTGTGGAGCCCAAGGTAAAGACACCAATCTTCCACCAGGAATCCATGCCCAGCACCAAACCAAAGGGAATGGTGTAGATGGCGGAACAAAGGAGGAGCAACAAGATGAATGGGGGCAGGGCTTCGGCCTTGGCCAGGTTGGCTCGAGAACGATCCGGCGTAGCAAGCACCACATCCACGGCCCGCAGCGGATGGATGATGCCAGTCAGGATGTCCTCGCGGGAACGTGGCACGGCTTCCGGATTTGCACGGGCAGCCCTGGTGGCAGTTGCGGTTGCGCCTCCTGCCTTTTGCCATTCATGTTCGGGTTGATTGCTGTTGGACTGATCTTCTGGAGGAATGTTGTCTGGCATGATGACCAAAGACTCAAAACCATAAGCTGCGCAATGAACACCGGGCGTCATGTGGATGACGTTTGTATTACATGCAGGGTGATGGGTGATTGCAGGGATCAAGTAAGCGCCAACCTACATCCTTGCAAAGCAGCGCCGGTAGATGTACCAAACAAGTGTCGGCCGTGACACATAGCATGGAACAGCTCCACCAAGATCTTCAGAGCAAGGGATACCACTTCGTTCGCAACGCCATTTCGGATGAAGTGCTACAAGAGTTACGAAACTCCGTTGCGTTGGAAACAGTGCGCCCAACCCTACGGCGACGGGGCTGCTCCCTCTATGCCATTCGCCAGGCTGCGCAGCAGGTTCCTGCCATTGCTTCGCTGGCCCAGGCGCGACCCATCATGGATCTGGTGCATGCATGCCTGGGTCCCGGGGCGAAAGCCATCAAGGCCCTCTACTTTGACAAGCCCGCCGGCGCTGATTGGAAGGTTGCCTGGCATCAGGACACCACGGTGGCTGTGCAAGAGCCATTGCAAGTTGCAGGCTTTGCTGGCTGGACCTGCAAGGCCGGCGTGCATCACGCACGACCTCCCGCTGCGGTGTTGGCTGAAGTGCTGACCCTGCGCCTGCATTTGGATGACTGTGATGCGGACAATGGCGTCTTACAAGTTTTGCCCAGCAGCCATGCCCATGGCCTGCTGTCGAGGGAACAACAGGTAGAGCTGTTGGCCGCATCTGACAGCATCACCTGCAGCGCCAAGGCCGGCGATCTGCTGTGCATGCGCCCTTTGCTGCTGCATCGCTCAGCCTCCACTGGTCATCCCGGTCAACCCTATCATCAACCCTGTCATCGCCGCATTGTGCACCTGGAATACTCCGCCCAGGCCCTACCCGGAGGCCTGCAATGGCATGGCATAACAAGCCGTTGATCCAGAATTAGCGCAGGCGCCGCAGCAGGTAGATGCGAATTTCACTCCACTCCTTGCCGTCGCGCTTGCCCTTCAGCTCCTTGCGCACATCCCGCGGCCCGGCCATGGCCTTCTCCCATTCCTTCCGCTTCTCGGCACGGGCACGGAAGTCATCTTCCGCACCCGATGGACGGCTGTTATTCAGCTGTTTCAACTCAACCAAAAGGGCATCGATCTTCTTTTCCGCATCAGCTAGATGCGCAAGTTCGGTTTTGCTGAGCTCCTCGCCTGGCTTGGATAAGCCTTGGCTGCAATTCAACAGCAGGTCCTGCAGTCCATCTTGATTCCAATCCGTCAAGCAGAAGCGAGCCCTCCCTACACCGGGCAAAGCAGCCTGTAAAACTTCTGCCTCTTGCAATTCCGGCACCTGTCGGCTACCGCCGTTGCGGAACAGTTGCACCATGCCGTCATAGCTGCAGGCAAGCAGATCCAAATCTTTGTCGCCGTCCCAATCCACAGCCCATGGCGCACTCAAGCCGGGAAGACTGAGCACCTTGTCCGCCGCAAATAGCTGAACACTGCCCGGGGACAGACCTAGAGACGAACCCATATGCAACATCGTGCGCACTCCAGACGCCTCCCTGCGCGCCATCAACTGCACCAACATGTCCAAATGACCATCTCCGTTCCAATCGCAGAGGTGCACACCAGCGGGATCCGCAATCGTGCGCAGAGGTTCGCCTGCCGCAGTCAACAGGGGAGTTGCCCGGGTGAATCTGCCCTTTGCTATACCCAGGCAGCGCAGCACGCCGCGGGGCGAAATGCTAGTCACCAGATCCAGCTTCTTGTCCCGGTTCAGATCCACAAACTGTGGAACCAGACCACAGTTTCAACCGCCCGGCGCCACAAACTCTTTTTCGCCCACATGCAGTTTGTAGGGTTCAGCAAAACGCGGCTTCTCCGCGCTGCCCTCGTTGCGATGCACCCAGATGAAGCCAAATCCGGTCAGCAGGTCCCGCTGCCCGTCGCCGTCCATGTCATAGTGCAAGATCGCCCCTTTCTGGGCGGAAGCCAGGTCGATCCGTTCCGGCGGGGCGAAGGTCGGGTCTTGCGCCGGCAAGACGGCGGGGAGAAAACTCAGAATGAGGAGGAGGTGGCGCATGATTTGGCGATGACGGTCTAAATCTTGAGGAACTCCAAATGACTTGGCAGGGTTAAGGAGAGAGTTGAGGAGAAAGAGAAGCACTCTCCAGCACTCGCCTCTTTGCTCTGTGGGTAAGAGCCAAGCCTGTGGATCGTATTCTCACCTGAACTGCGCACAGTTTACGACCACCACCACAACATGCCCATAGCCAAGTCAGGGATGATTTCCTCTCGCCCCAAGAGCAGTCCCGGATAGCTTATGCCCATCTTGATTGCCTTTGAACTTGCTCCGTTCCTCATCATCCCGGCCATCCTGGTCGTGATTGCCCTCATCATTGCTGGGGCTATCCTGAGTGCAAAGCAAGCGCGCCAGCGCCAGCAGGCCTTGGCCGATCTGGCCAGAGAAATGGGCTGGTCCTTTGATCCGGGACACAACAGCCACTTCGATAATCGCTTCCCGCAGTTCCAGGTGTTCCAAAAGGGTCACTCCCGTAGCGCCTACAACAGTCTGAGTGGGTCCATGCAGGTCGGCAACCACAACCTCCGTGTCAGGGCTGGAGACTACCTCTACAAGATCACTACAAGCACCGGTAAATCCACCACGACAAGAACCCATCGCTTCAGCTACCTCGTCTTGAACCTACCGTTTTCCACTCCGGGCTTGCTGATTCGCCGGGAAGCCATCATCGACAAGTTGAAGAGTGCCTTTGGCTTTGATGACATCGACTTTGAGTCGGAAGAATTTAGCAAGCGCTTCTACGTTCAGAGTGAAGACAAGCGTTTCGCCTACGATGTCATCCATCCCCGCATGATTGAGTTCTTGCTCAGCAACAACCCCCCAATGATTCATGTGGCAGGAAATTCCAGCCTGACCTGCGATGATGGGAAGCGCTGGAGCCCTGGGACTTACCGGGCCAAAATCCGCTTCATCAAACAGTTCTTTGAGTTATGGCCGGATCACCTGACGACCAAACTGGAACAACTCCATGGCCAATAGCCCCATGCCCATCTTCATCGTCGTAGCCCTTGTCGCTCTCGTCCCCCTGATCTGGTACATCGCCCAATTCAACGGCATGGTGCGCATCCGCAACCACATCAAGGAGTCCTGGGCCGACATCGATGTGCAACTCAAGCGACGCTACGACCTGATCCCCAATCTGGTGGAGACGGTGAAGGGCTATGCCAATCATGAGCGTCAGGTGCTGGAGCGGGTGGTGGAACTGCGCAACAAGGCACAGCAAAACCACGGGCCCCAAGACAGCCAGGCAGTGGACGAATCAGCTCTGATGCTGGGGCTGAAACAGCTGTTTGCGGTAGTCGAGGGCTATCCACAACTGAAAGCGGACAATCACTTCCTGGCCCTGCAAAAAGAACTGGCCCTCACCGAGGATCGCATCGCCGCCGCCCGTCGCTTCTTCAACGCCAATGTGCGGGAGATGCGCAACCGCTGCCAGATGTTCCCCACTACTTTCATCGCCAGTGTGCACGGCTTCCGGGCTCCTTCGTTCTTTGAGTTACAGAACGAAGCGGAAAGAGTGGTGCCGCGGATAGATCTCTGACAGGTGGGTACGAGAAAGCGGCACAGACCTGGGCCTGTGCCGCTTGCAGAATCGCATTGATTCCTAGCCTTGCTCTTTTGGCTCGACCTTTTCCTTCTTGTCGCCGGTGGCTTCCTCGGCCTTCTTTTCAACCTTCATCATGGCCTTGGGATCCACCTTCTCCCATGAGTAGGTCATGTTCATATGGGTGACAATTTCTTGACCTTGCTGAGACATGGTCATGTTTGCCTCCACATGCATCTTGGAAGAGATGATCTGCATGCCAGCCAGGTCCAGGACCATGGCGCCACTGGCCTTCTTCATCTCGATGTCCATTTCTGGAGCCCCTTCAGGTAGATCTGGCTCCATTGCCAAGGCCATTGAGATGGTGGCCACACCATTTTCAAACTTCACCAAGGTGTTGGTAGCCTTGCCTTTGAAGCCACCACCAGCGCCCGCACCGCCCAAATCCAGATCGGTTTTCCATGTGGAGCCAACGGCAATGGGCTCATCTGGCAGGTGAATAAAATCAAAGTGGCTCGCCCCGGAAAATTGCTGCCCAGCTCCGTCAGTCAATTGCTTGGGCAGTTCCATATTGCTGACGCGACCTTGAGGATCCACATCCAACTTGGTCTGCACCCCAACCACTTCATTGAGAGCACCTAGCATGGCCGGAGCATCGCCACCATCTTCGGAATCAAATTCCATTTCTCCCATCATGGGGTTGTTCATGGACATCTTGATTCGCTTGATCTCCGTCAGCAACTGCGCCTTGCCATCCTTGACAGCGGCGACTTTGAAGGTCGACCATGCCTTACTGACAATGTCCATGCCCATGTCCTGTCCTTGGACCTTGGTAGAGGTCTTGGCATGCATGGTCGTCAGATATTGGGTCTGCGTTCCTTCTTTGAAGGAGTAGCGCAGCAGATGCTTGGGCGCTTTGTCCTGAGCAGGAAGAGAAAGACTGAGGAGGGCCAGCAAGATGCTGGAAGTGTAGATTTGCTTCATAGTTTCTTGTGAATGTGAGGGTTCGCGCGGCAATCAGGCGTCCAGCGCGGCGGCACAGGGAACAGGGCAGCGCCCTTCCATTCCACGATAAATTGCGGAAAACAAAGGGCGCCGTTTGTAAGTTCCTGCCCAGCAACGGTCCCTGGTGTCAGTTGGTCAATCTGCAGCAGAACCGGCGGCATAAACCGGCTCCTGGGTTTGGCGGCCGAGACCGCCGAACTATTGCCGGGCATACAGGTGCCCGGCCTACAGGTCTGGGCCGAAGGGTCTTATTTCAGCTGCATGGCGCTTGCCATGTCCACAATGCCCTTGATGTCCATCTGCATGTCCATGTGGTGCACGGCACCATCGGAGGCCAGACTGAACCACATGGGAATAGCAGGTCCATCGGGAACCTGACGGACCTCTCCAGCAACTTCCTTGGGCATAAGAGAAAGCATGTCAGACGTGTAGCTACGCAAATCTGTGTAGCTGAAAAACCAAGGCTTCTCGTGCAACGTGGGAATGATCTGCTGCAAACCTGCCGAGAGCTCACCATTGCCGCTGCGGATGGCTGCAATGGCAGGGGGCGCCAACTTCATCGCATCCCCCATGACGAACAACAACTCCCCTTCCACTGCCGCATAGAAGAGCTGCATGCCATCCTTGCCAAACATGGACTCCATCATCTCCTTCTGCCGTTCAGCCATCTCTTCATCAAGTTCCAGTCCCTGCTTTTTCAGCATGGCAGCCTGATCCATATTCATGCGGTAGCCTTGCAGGGTGACACCATCGACCGTGATGGGATCCACCGCTTCGCATTCCACACCCAGGCTTTTCAAATCGCCTGCCGTCATTGCGGCCACCATCTGCTCCATCTCCTTGACGCAGGCAGCGGGGTCCTTGTGCTGCATCGCACCCAGCATTTGCACGCCATCACGCATGCTCATGGTAAAGACCATGGGCCCGGCTCCTTCCAGCACCTTTTGGTACCTGGTAGCAGCAGCCAAGAAGGCTTTTCCTTCCTCCGGTTCAAAGCTCTCCGCCATAGAGGCATAAAGGTCATCCATGAATCCAGACAGCAAAGCCCAATTCGCATCCAGCATGTAATAGGTATTGGCATCCTCCAAGTTCAAGTGCCGTGCCAGCTGCATGAGGTCCACATCCGACTTGGCCGGACCCATATCCAAGACTCCCCCTGGCTTGACTTTGAAACCGCAGGTCATGTTCAAGGCACCACCATCCAGACTCACACTCAGCTCCAGCTCCTGAGCATTCTCCATGCCCACCCGGACGCCTTCCATCATGCTTTCCATCATGCCCACTATCGGGCCATCCTGGGGAAAGTTGGGGTCCAGGCTCATCAGCATCTGCGGTGACAGGAACATCTCCGCCATCGGACCATACATCTCGATGAGGGAAGCCAGGTTGATGCGGGCTGAAAAATCACCGGCGGGGAGTTCCTGCATCTGCTCCGGAGTACTTGTCCCCAACACCACATCTCCTCCCATCGGCGACATGCCCAGGTACTTGCCGGAGAAGACCGGCTCCCCCATGGGTTGGGTAAACTGACTGGGATCCTTGATGGGCAGAATGAGCACTGGCGAGGGCTGCCCCATGGAATCCAAGCTCAAGGCGATGCCCAGAGGCTGATCCATATCCACCTGCTCAGGATCCAAGCCAATCATGGTCATGGGCGAAAGCAGATCGACTTCATCACCACTGCCAGCTTCCACGCTCTCCGCGATTTCCTTGAACTTGTTGGTAAGACTCGTCAGGCTTTGGATGTGGAAATAGCCCAGGGCATCGGCGGGAATGAGCTTGCCCATATCCGCCGGAACGCTCTGGGTCAGGCGCGGTGGGAAGAGGTAGCCTGAGTCGGCAGAGGCTCCCGCCTCTTTGCTACAGGATGGCGCAGCCAGTAGGCCGAGCAGGACGGGGATACAGAACAGTGACGAGGTCTTCTTCAATCGGGGCTCCTGGTGGAATATGTGAAGCGATAGTGAAGCTCAAAACCTACGGGGTTCAAGGGAGGGATGAGGAGAATCTGCTGGGGCTGGGGCGGCGAGCTTATTTGCCGGGTGGGTCACCCCCCGCCAGGCGGTTCTTTCTTCAAGCCCAATAGCCAAGGGTTTTTGCCAGCCCGCAGATCTGTAACCAATTCCTTGGGCAAGCCTGAAAGGGGAGTCCAATAGACGGTGAGCTCATAGCCAGAGAAGAACGAATGCTCCCACCGTTCCAAGTAGACCCTGCTTTTTGAAACACCGATAAACATGGTGCCCCTGATCTTTTCAATCTGACCAATCTCTTTGGTGAGTTCCAGAAACCCTGAAGCATCCACTTGTTTGAGGTTGGAGCAGCCAGGCAGCAACAGGCATAGGATTGCGAAGGCGCCTAGACGAAATATCTTTCTCATGGCGTTCCTACGGCACGATGGTCAAAGACAGCGCATTGCTCACCATCTTGATGCCAATCTTCAGACACAGTGTGGCTACTCATCCCGCTCTTCTTCCAGCACCTCTTTGGCTTCTTCAATCAGCTCCTTGATCACCTCCACCATGTCTTCCTCCAATTTGATCTCCACAAGTTGCGCTTCGCCGCCCATTTTGGGCTTATCGATAATGATGTCGAATTCGAAATTCTCATTGAAGTAATGCTGCTGCCTGCCGTCCTGACTGGTCCGAATGGGATGCAAGGTCAGCTCATACGCCCCAGGCAAGTCCACGAATAATTCGGCTTTCCCTTCCAGGTCCAAGTTCGACCGCCCCAAGCTACTATGCCCCCAATGACCGCCTGGGCCGCGTTGCAGAGGAATCTTGCTACTGACGTGGACCGAGAACAGCATATTGGTGGGCAGCTCCGGCATGCCACTGCATTGGATCTTCACCGGCACTGCAGGCTCCAGTTGCACCACAACATCTTCCGTGAGCAAGGGGAAGCGCTGTGAGCGAAACTTCCCACTCTTGCCCTGCACCGATACATTGCCTCCATCCTTGGGCAGCATGAGAAGGATTTCACCATTTTCACCTGTGTGCCCGCCTCTTGCAGTTGAACCATTCTCACGAACAACGTGGGTCCACACTTGGGCTTTCACCGGCTTCTTATCTGGGCCGAGTACAGTGACCTTGACCACACTGACATGTGCAGCGAGATCAATATTCATCATGCGCGGGTCTTTGCAAGGCTTACCCTTTTCAACCTTGACTCCTGGGATGGTCAAGAACGGCTCTTCACTCCCCTGCAACTTGAACTTAACGGAGTACTCGTCTGGCACACAATCCAAGGCAAAAGATCCCTGCTCATCGATTGAAATAAACGATTCCCGGCTTTTTGCAGCCTTGCCAACCAGATGGATCTCACCTTCAAAACGGGAAAAGCCCTTCATGCCCTTGAAGCGCCCGTGCAGGCTGGTGGTGCCATCCATCACAACCTTGGCATCCTTTGTGCCTACAGCAATCTTGTCCCCCGAGAGGACATTGTAACCCTGAACCAAGATCCTCAACTGAATCTCGGGCAGGTCCACGCCCATTGCACGCAGTTCAAACTGGCCATCCTCATCCGTGACCGCAAGACATTGAAAAAACTCGGGCAGACCTCCGGTGGAGTTGTGTGAAAACCGACTCCCCACTTCCTGCACATACACCATGGCAGCTGGAATCGGGTCACCGCTCCTGTCCACCACCTGGCCGGCGGCCAGCAAGTCTTCCTGTTCCAGTTGGACATCGCCAAGATCCTTTGGCTCTCCCGCACTGGGCAGAGAGATTTCGACGGCACCCAGGTTTGCTTGCCCTGGCTTGGAATCCCTGGACCGTCGCAGCACGCGCAATTTTCCGTCGGCGGCCTTGGCATATTTATTAGGCACTACAACTTCCAAACTCCCCTCAGCATCTGTCTGCACTGTTGTGCCCCATGCATCCTCACCAGTAAACAGGACCCCCACTTCTTCACTGGCAACAGGCTTGCCATCCATGCCAAGCAAACGAAGTGTCAATCGCCCCGGAGCAGTTACACCTTCAATGTTGATGATGCGCATGTCCAGATGATGACGGGGGCCATCGCTTGTCATCTTCTGCGGCCGCTGATCACCTTGGTAGGTGCAGCCCACTTCAATCTTCAAACCCACCTCAACCACTGAAAAGGTTGCCGAATCCCCGCGCACCAGGTCTGCCTCAATGGGCTCTGGCTGACGATTTCTGCTGCCCAGAACCCTTAGAGTAGCACCATCAATCCCCGGCAGTGGCTTGCCATCTTCACCCAGGGCATAGACCCGTACCATGCCATACTCCGGCAGGGTCAGCTTGATGGGACTCTGCGCATCGTTCTTGAAACCGCTGGGGTCAAACTCCTGCCCTACCGGTTCTTTCGATGCGATCTTGGCACGGACGTACATCTCGTCTGAACCATGATGTCGATAGATGCCAAGCCTGATTTGCGCTCGACCTTCGCCATCCGTCTTCACCGGTTCATCCCTGCCTGTGAAGTATTCCAACATGTGAGTCAGGACCACAGGGACTCCTCGCGCCGGCCTACCCTTGGGCCCAACTACCAACACATGAATGGGAAGATCAGGCTTCAGCACCAGCTTGAGCACCCCATCCTTCACCTGTTGCCCCTGGCCGGCCACTACTTCCCCGTCATGCACAGCAATCAACTGTCCTCTAGCAGGCCGTTGAAGAAGGGGTGATTTGGAGATTGTCGATCCCGAGACATCCGTTTTCTGCCCCGGGATTCTTATGGCGGAAAATAATGGCAGTCATTGCGATCCAGCAAGCTGGTTGGGGCCAAACAGATCCACAAAGCTCATATACGCGGCTGAGGAAGCCCTCAAAGCCCCTCTGCAATCCCCTTGGCGTCCCAACTCCAAACAGGCTACGCATGATCGTGCCAAGATTGCGTGCAGCGACATGGACCACGTACCGCTTTTTGACATTCTCGATGCCGCGCAACCAAGTCCGGCGTGCACCGCCTGACCCACAGGTGTGCGCAAAGCTTCTCTCCACTCGTTCACTTCGTAAGCGCTGGAGCTTTTTGGATCGCGATCCTGCAACACGCCGACGGTTTGCTCGATAAGCATCCTGCCACGATTCTGGTTTGTCCGTCCACTTGCGGCGGTTCTGTGACCGCGGCTGTGGTATGTAAGAAAGTATCTCTCTCTCGCTTAGCCATGCCAGGGTTTCAACTTTGTGGTAGCCCTTGTCGGCGACAACTGCCTTGTATTGGTCATCTTGCTCAGCACTGATCAGCACCGCCTGAGCCTCAATGATTCCGTCTTTCAGTGCCTCGCTGTCAGCAGTATCTGCATGGTGGATCGTCGCGGAGACGATGATCTCGGAGTCAGTGTCCAGCGCGTGCTGTGCCTTGTAGGCAAGGTGGGTACGCCCATCCTTCATCTTCGCGATCCTGCTGTCGGGGTCTGAGGGCGACTCCCAGTCCTTGTTCGAGGTCTTCTTCCCACGGCGTTTGCGATCGAATCGCCGTAAGTCCTCCTCCGTTGGGACTTCGGCCCCTTCTTCTTTCGCAAGCTCGCGCACGTAGTCATTCCAGCCCTTGCCAGTATCCTTGCGCACAATGGACTTCATTGCAGCATTGGCTTCCAACGTCGTTGTGTCCACGGCCAGTGCCTTGCCCTTCACCATGCCCTTGGATTTGGCGATCTTGACCACGAATGCAAACACCTCTTCGTGCACTTCTACTGGCAGCCGTTTGCGGATCACGGTCAAGCTGGAGTGATCAGGGGTCATCTCTGTCAGCAAAAGCCCAAGGAATTGCTGGAGCGAGCGGCTGTCACTGCAGCGCCATGCAATCCCACGCTGTGAATCCACACCTTCGAAATAGCCGACCAGCAGCATCCGGAAGTAGACGCCTGGCGGAATTGAAGGGCGGCCGCCTTCCTTGTAGTAGGGCTCGCAAAGCGATTCGACATAGTGATCGAACTTCGCTTCGCTGAGAAGCTCATTCAGCTTCGCGTAAAACGGGTGCCCTGGAGATCGGGGAAGATTGGTCGTCGAGACCAAAAGTGCTTGCTGCTTGTCGCGTCGTTTGCCAAGTGCCATGAAATATCCACCTCCGTGATTGGGATATTATCCCTACGTACGTGGATTGGAGCACGGCTTAACTACTTGGAGTTTTTCAACGGCCTGCTAGGACCCATCTTGGGAATGAATGCCTGGCCATTGGCATCAGTGACATAGCGCTGGCCAACAATGACTAATGCGGCATAGCGCATCTTCATCTGGTCGCCCTTGTACTTCTCCTTCACCTGCCTCTCCAGAGCCATCATCTTGCTCATGACGATGCGATCCATGGTCGGCATGACGACGACGGATGCATCGCGGATGGGTTTTTCCTCCTCATCCAGCAGCAAGACCTTGGTGCCTTCCTTCACCGGCTCCTGCACCGGCATTTCGGCGATGGCGGCCAGGGGATCATCGGGTAGGACGAGCTCTTCCTTCTGCTCCTGGGCAGACAGCACCGCTCCTAACAGGGCGATGAAGACAAAGAGGGCGGGGACGAAACGAGGCAGCAGAGCTTTCTTCATGGCGACGGGCGGCGGTAAAAACTCTCCAGTTGAACCGGGAGGATTTTACGGAGCGGGGCCCCACCTTGCCCAGAACCAAGTGCTGGTGACGCTTATATACAGCAGACTGAATACCTAGCGCGGCAGCGGCACCACGATGGTCTTCGACCTCATCAACTCGGCCCGTTCCGCGTCATTCAAGTCCACCTTGCTGAGGATTTCCCGCATCAAGGCGACCTGGTAGCCCATGGCCTCCCGCACCCGGTCACTCTTCATCATGCCCTTCATATCCAGGGCATCTGCCTTGTTGGACCAGTAGGATGCGGGCAGGTTGTTCGCCCATTTCTGAATGATGCCATCCAGCTTGGCGCCTTCCGCTTCACTCAGCGACATGTCCTGGACAAATTCCCGGCTCAGGATAGAAGCCAGGTGCTTGCTATCCGTCACCGGCAGTGGCTGGGCATAAGCACCCAACATCAACGATGAGTCAAACATGTCCAAACTCAGCCGCCCTTCGCTGTGTTCGCTATAGAGTGCTTTTTGTTGTTCAGGCGTCAGCAAAGCCCGCGCCTCCCTATACAGACCGTCCTTGTATTCAGCTTCCTTCAGCAAGTTCTCAAGACCCAATGCGTCACTGTCCGGTGACAAACGCAGCCCTTCATCAATAGCGGCATAGTGCTTGGTGATGACATCCAGACCTTGCTTCTGTGCTTCAGTCAGGCTCAGACCAGCAGCCTGCAGGGTTGCCGACAATTGGTTGGCCACAACCAGGGGATGAGTGAAAGCACCATTGATTCCTTCCCCAGGGATATCGCCTTCGGCAATGGTGCCGGCGATGGCCAACAGGTCGCCGTTCAACTTCTGGATCTCACCAACCAACTCCAAAGACGGCGGTTCACCCGCTGCCATGGACTCCGCCAATTCAGCAATGAGCGGCACCATGTCCTTCATGTTGTTGCCCATGACCTGCCAGTCGATCTTGGCCAGCACATCCTTGAACTTGGGATCGGAGAACATGACCCGGTAGGCCGCTTCGGCCTTTGCAGCTATCTCCCCTTCCGTTGCCACAGCTTCCGCCGCCCCATCGGTCTTGGCCGGTTCTGCTTCCAACTCTCGCCGCAGGGATTTGGCCTGCAAATCATCCAGTTGTTGTTTGAGCTGGCTGTTCTCCGCCTGCAGGTCAGCAAAGTTGCCTGCTTGTGCCGACTCGGATGCCGGCGCACGGGGAGCTTGCACTCCATCCTCTTGTAATACCTGCCAGCCAAGGGCGCCGATAACCGCACCCGCTGCCAGGGAGACGAACATGATTCCTGTGTCTTTGCCGGTCCAATTCATGATTGTTTCTCCTGAAGAAGGAATTCCCAATAGATACGCTGCCCATTCCAAGGGAGAGAGCAAGCCCTTCGCAGCAGTTCGGATATTATTTGCCGAAGCGGAGCAGGCTACCGCTTACGTAAGTCGCTCTTCAATGACTCTGCCACCCGCAAGGGCCGGCTCAGCACAAAGGACAGCAGCACCAGGCCACTGGATACCAGCAGACAAGCCTGCAAGCCGGATTGACCTTGGCCCGCCACCTGAAACAACAGGCCGGAAAGCACCGTGCCCAGCAGGCGCCCCGCCGCATTGGCCATGTAGTAGAAACCCACGGAGAGCGCCACCCGGTCCCGGTCCGCATAGGCCAGGATCAGGTACGAGTGAATGGCGGAGTTGCTGGCGAACAAGAAGGCGAAGACGCCAAGGCCAAGGATGAGGGACAGGGCCGGCGGCGCGCCAAATTGCAAGGCCAGCACAATGCCGGCCAAGGGCAGCAGCAGGGTCAGGGTCCAGGTGGCCACTCGACGCCCGCCCTTGGAACTGTGCCCCAGCCAACGGGGCGCCAGGGCCTGCACCAGACCATAGCCCACAATCCAGCAGACCATGAAGCTGCCCACCTGAGTGAAAGACCAACCCAAGCTTGCGGTCAAAAAGATCGGCAGGGCCACTACAAACCAGACGTCACGGGCGGCGAACAAAAACAAGCGCGCCGCCGACAGGAAGTTCACCTGTCGGTTGCGGGATACCAAATCCATCAGCCGCACCCTGCCGCTGGCCTTGCCCACCGCCGCCGGCAACAAGACAGTGGCAATAAGCAAAGCCAAGACCAAGGCCCCCACCATGCCCAGGCAGGCACCCCGAAAACCCACCTGGCCCAACAGGAATCCGCCGAGGAAAAAGCCCAGGCCCTTCAAGGTATTCTTGGAACCAGTGAGCAGCGCCACCCAATGCAGCAGTCCCTGTTGATCATCGCTGGGCACCACCATCTTCAGGTAACTCTTGGAACTCATCTTGGTGAGATCCTTGGCGATGCCACTCAGCGCCTGGGCCAACATCACATAGGGCACGGTGAGCCAGGCACTATCCGCCGTCAGCATGCCACACGCCAGGATCTGCAGGGCCAGGCCGCCAAACAGAGTGGACTTGAGACCGAAGCGAGCCCCCAGCCAGCCACCGATGAAGTTGGTGACGATGCCAAAGAACTCATAGAACAAGAACAGCGACGCCAGCTGCAGGGGGCCATAGCCCTGCTGGTGCAAGAACAGCAGCACCAGCATACGCAGGGCACCGTCAGTGAGGGTGAAGACCCAGTAGGTGCCGGTGATGATGCTGTAGTCGCGGAGGTTGCGCATGGGAGGATCGGCGACGCCAGGGTGCAACCCGGCACATGGGTGACACTTTTGTACGGGCACATGGGTAACACTTTCTGGGGGAGGCAGGATTGCGACCCACAATGCTCATTTTCAGGGATTCAGGGGCTAGAGCATGGGGGGAGCCTCTTGAGCCAGGGAAATGAGGATTTCGGCAAGCGACCCCCCATATTCGCTACTCAGTATATGGGCCCTCCCCCCTACTCGCTGATTTTTGGCAGGGGGATCACGACCCTGGACCGCTCATGCAGCACTCCCAGCTGCATGCAGCCGAGATGGACAATCCATACGTCGTCATCCACATGTTCCAGGCCGATGCTCTCGCCTACCAGTGCATCCCCTATAAAGACATAGCCTCCAGCCCATTTCATGGTGCCATCCTTTCGCACTTGTCGGACAGCAAAGTCATCTGAGTATTCATGCTGCGGCAGCCTTGAAGGCATAGTCCTCCGCGAAGGCGCGTAGACTTCGGCTGGCACTTGCATGTCTAGAGCTTCATGCGGGCGCTCTTCATTGTAGATGGATTGAAATCGTGAAAATGCAGCCTGCTGGGTTCGAATTGTTTTGTAAGGAGGGTTGGCAGTCTCTGCCTTCAAGGTTTCATGAAATCGCTCGTGACGACCATTCTGATCTGGTCTACCTGGCTCAATAAACATTGGTCGAATTCCAAGCCGTATCATCCAAACTCCTAAGCGAGAAATCCCGCCAATGCCCCTCGACCCAAACGGAGACCCGTTATCGCTAAGCATGTAGAGAGGTAGGCCATACTGCCTAAATGCACCTGCCAAGCAGCGGCGCACGTCCAACAGCTTCGGCGAGACCAATGCACGGCACTCCAGCGACAGGCGGCTAAAGGCATCATTCACCGTCAGTGGATCACAGCGAGTGCCATCTCCGACACAAAACCAGCCCTTGTAGTCTATGGACCAAACGTCATTGGGTGCTTGTGGTTGAATCAACGACAATGTACTGGGCTGCCGCCGCAAACGTCGGGGACGAGACATGACGACACCCGCCCGTTTCAACACAGCATGCACTGTGCTCCTTGCCGGCAAAACTTCTTCCGGGTGCTCTCGTGCCAGTACAGCTCGGATCTTTTTGGATCCCCAAGTTGGGTAGTGTTTTCGTACCCGCAAAATCGCCGCCTCCACTCTTGGTGGGGCTTGATTGGGATGCCGCTTTGGCGCTCTGGATCTGTCCCGTAGACCTTCAGGTCCTTCATCACGATATCGAGCCAGGATCTTGTAGCCAGTTTTCCGGCTAACCCCAAACCGCTCGCACAGTTCTGTCATCGACAGGCGGCCATCTTGGTGGGCCGCCACAAACTTCAAACGCTCATTCACAGGGTCTGTCTCGCACCAGGTCATCCGGCACAAGAGACCCCAGCGCCACCCCAAGGCCACGCCAAAGTGTTACCCATGTGCCCGGACTGATTTGTTACCTATGTAACCGGTCCGGACCCCAGGACGGGCGGTGCGCAGGACCGTATTCCCCCCCTCTTTTGCAATCAATGGCAGATTCTGCCTCCGCTTTGGCCACTCCTCACGCTGTAAAGGGTGAACCATCACAAGGAGGACATCATGAGCGACCTGGAACGTATCCACCTGCTGCAACAACGCCTGCAAGAAATGACCCAGCAGACAGTTCCCGCCTGGCAACAACCCATGCAGAGTGCCGCTCGTCTGCTCCTTCAAACCGAGGTCTCGGACCTGGGTCGTCGCCTGGCCCGGCGTCAAGCCGCAAATACCCAGCCGAAAGACTGATGCCCTAGCTATTGGTGTGATGCGCTCTGTTGGGGCATTTTCAGTGCAGCGCGTGCGCGACCGACTTTTTCGAGGATCTCGTCGGCGGCCTTGGTCCAAACAATCGGCTTCGGATCGTCGTTGTGGTTATCGATGTAGTCCATGATTGCTTTCTTGAGTTGAGGGACGCTGCGAAACGCGTCGCGCTTCAGGCGTTTTTGATCAAGATTGCGGAAAAACCCCTCCACGATATTGAGCCACGAGCTGCTTGTCGGGATGAAGTGCATGTGGAATCGCGGATGGCGCTTCAGCCACCGCTTAACCTTCTCATGCTTGTGTGTGGCGTAGTTGTCGGCGATGACGTGCAGATCGAGTTCAGCTGGAGTTTGCTCGTCGATCATTCTCAGGAACTTGATCCACTCCTGATGTCGATGTCGCTTCATGCAGGTTGCGATCACTTCGCCGTGACCCAACTCGATCGCGGCGAACAAGGTGGTTGTTCCGTTCCTCTTGTAGTCATGAGTCATCGTGCCGCATCGACCCTTGACCAGTGGAAGGCTCTTCTGGGTCCGATCGAGAGCCTGAATTGACGTCTTTTCGTCCGCGCTAAAGACGAGTGCATTCTCGGGTGGATTCAGGTAGAGACCTACCACATCGCGCAGCTTCTCTTCGAACCGAGAATCGTTGCTGACCTTGAACGTCTTCACCAAGTGAGGTTTCAGACCGTTGGCCTTCCATGTGCGGTGGACCATCGACTGCGTGATTCCCATCTCCTCTGCAAGGAGTCGCGTGCTCCAGTGTGTCGCGTTCGCGGGGATCTCTTGCGTAGTCATGCGGATGATCTCACTCTCAACTTCCTCGTTCGCACGGGGACGACCTCCCCGAGGAAGGTCCTTCTCTATACCAGTGAGGCGATGCTCGCTGAAGCGGTTTCGCCAACGCCCCACAGTGTGTCGCTTGACCCTCATCTCCTCAGCTATATCCGCATTCGAGTAGCCATCAGCGGCAAGAAGGATCATTCGGGCTCGCTGAGCTTGCCTCACCGAAATTCTCCGACTGCGTGACCAATTCGTCAGGGTGCTTCGCTCGCTCTTGGTAAGTTGAATCTCTACTGCAACGCGCATCGTCTTGCCTCCAACGATACCTACGCACCGCAAGCGTAGGGAGGCTTAATATAAAGGCCTACTAATTCTGCGTCATACCACTAGCGCCCCTTGCAGCGGGTAATCTCCCGCCAGAACCATCAATTGCTTCCGTGTGTCGTGTAGTTCTGCGTGTAATTGACCCTTGCCCTTACTGGTAAGCGGACAAATTTTAGTAACTTCCATAATGCCATTACCTGCTGTCCGAGCAGACCCCATGATTCCCCTCACATCCACGCCCACCTGCAGTTTGATCTTCAAACCTGGCTCGACTATCGCCAATTGCGAGCTATTAGATGGGGCGAAATACGTACCGCCCCGCTGCTCGTCTTTCTCGATAGAACCATCGTCGCCGTACCGCTGCCATTCGCGAAGCCTGCTCGGTGTAATATTAACATATTCCTTCGGAATCAAATCCCTAATGATCGCGTTTGCCCTAGGAATGCCCAAAGTGTCTGGCCACGAGACATGGTTGGAATACGCCGTCATAAGGATGACGTCTAACAACATCAACAACGCAAACGGAACGGCAATACAAACAATCCTGGCCGACTTTGTTAGCTTCCAGGCATTGTGCTCCTCCCCGAAAAGGTGGCGCAGCTAAAGCGTTAAACCATCATCGAAAGTCATTGCTCTCCCTAACTCCGGCAGGACAGCCGGAAAGGCAGAATGATGACCGATCCTACCTACCCCAATGAGCCTGAGTACAGTACCGGCTCCCTCTACTCGAAGCCGCTTCCTTCGCAGCTGCTGCAGGACCTCGCAGGGACCGAGGTCCGAGGCGTAGCCGAGGGCCAAGGTCCCGGAGAGGACCTGCAGCGGGCACAGGCTCCCAGGCCCAGAGATCCCGAGTTTGTCGGCCCGCGTCGCAATCGCATCCAGCGCCGCATTCCAAGGGCCCAAATCCGCACCCACAAGTGCTTCACGGCACGGGAGCGTTTGTTGATCCTGGACACCTGGATCCGCTCCAAGTTGCCGGCCAAGGACTTTGCTGGCCTTGTAGGCCTATCCCAGCACTCCCTTTATAAGTGGCGGCAGCGCTTCGCAGACGAAGGCCCTGCAGGTTTGGAAGACCGGGCCAAGGGTCCGAAGCAAGGCAGTCGGCTTTCCGATGAAACCCAGCGAGCGATCCTGCTGATGAAGCAGTCCCACCCCGAATGGGGCCAAGACCGCCTCTGCGCCATGCTGAATCGCACCAAGGGTCTTGGTGCCAGTCCTGGTGCCATCGCCCGCTACCTTGAAGAGCAGGGTTACGAGGTGGAAAGTATCCCCACCAAACCGCATCCCGACAAACCACGTCGGTTTGAGCGCAGCAAGCCCAACCAGCTGTGGCAGACGGACCTGTTTACCTTTGTACTCAAACGCCAAAATCGCCGGGTGCATCTGGTGGGCTTCATGGATGACCACAGCCGCTTCCTTGTGGGTTATGGCCTGCATGCCAGCAGCTCAGGCGCATTGGTACGTGAGGTCTTGGAGTCTGCCATCGCCAACCATGGAGCTCCTGAGGAGATCCTCACCGATAACGGTGCCCAGTACTACACCTGGCGAGGCAAAAGTGCTTTTAGCAAGCTACTTGAGCGTCGGGGTATCAAACAGATCGTGGCACGTCCACGGCACCCGCAGACCCTTGGCAAGATCGAGCGTTTCTGGGGGACCTTATGGCGGGAGTGCATCCAGCAGGCTGTCTTTAGGGATTTGAATGATGCGCGGCAAAGGATTGGTCTTTTCATTGATCACTACAATTTCCAGCGCACGCACTCAGGCATTGATGGGCTTGTGCCAGCGGATCGTTTCTTTGCTGCTGCACCACAGGTATTGGAAACACTTCGCCAGCGGGTGGCTGCCAACGCCAAGGAATTGGCGCAACAAGGCATGCCCCGTAAGAATTTCTACCTGACGGGTCGGGTGGGCAATGAAAACATCTCACTGCACGCCGAAGGCGAGCGGGTGGTCTTGACCAAGGCAGATGGGCAGCGTGAAGAAGTGGATCTTGGTGCGTCTGGCCGTCGGGATGACCGGGCGGATCAGGTCTTGCCAGACCCTGTGAGCGCTGAAGGGAAGCCACCTGATCACCCTGGTACTACCGATAATCAAGGTGATGCGCCCGGCACATCACCCCTGGATCAGGCATTGCGGGACTTGTCGGAGGGCTTTGCCGAAGGAGAGGATGCGTGACGGGTACGCCTAAAACCAAAAGGCAGCCGGCAGGGCGCAAGGCCCTGTCCGGCAGTGCCGAGGCTAAACGTAAGGCTGCTGTGATCCTGGAAGCGCTTTGCGGTTTGCGCACCACACAGTCTGCCAGTGATGCCATGGGCATTGCCCTTGTGCGCTACTACGTCTTGGAGACACGGATGATGCAGGCCATGATCGATGCTCTAGAGCCGCAGGCCCGTGGTCGTAAGCGCAGTCAGGAAATGCGGGCAGCACAGCTGCTAGTGGTATGACGCAGAATTAGTAGGCCTTTATATTAAGCCTCCCTACGCTTGCGGTGCGTAGGTATCGTTGGAGGCAAGACGATGCGCGTTGCAGTAGAGATTCAACTTACCAAGAGCGAGCGAAGCACCCTGACGAATTGGTCACGCAGTCGGAGAATTTCGGTGAGGCAAGCTCAGCGAGCCCGAATGATCCTTCTTGCCGCTGATGGCTACTCGAATGCGGATATAGCTGAGGAGATGAGGGTCAAGCGACACACTGTGGGACGTTGGCGAAACCGCTTCAGCGAGCATCGCCTCACTGGTATAGAGAAGGACCTTCCTCGGGGAGGTCGTCCCCGTGCGAACGAGGAAGTTGAGAGTGAGATCATCCGCATGACTACGCAAGAGATCCCCGCGAACGCGACACACTGGAGCACGCGACTCCTTGCAGAGGAGATGGGAATCACGCAGTCGATGGTCCACCGCACATGGAAGGCCAACGGTCTGAAACCTCACTTGGTGAAGACGTTCAAGGTCAGCAACGATTCTCGGTTCGAAGAGAAGCTGCGCGATGTGGTAGGTCTCTACCTGAATCCACCCGAGAATGCACTCGTCTTTAGCGCGGACGAAAAGACGTCAATTCAGGCTCTCGATCGGACCCAGAAGAGCCTTCCACTGGTCAAGGGCCGATGCGGCACGATGACTCATGACTACAAGAGGAACGGAACAACCACCTTGTTCGCCGCGATCGAGTTGGGTCACGGCGAAGTGATCGCAACCTGCATGAAGCGACATCGACATCAGGAGTGGATCAAGTTCCTGAGAATGATCGACGAGCAAACTCCAGCTGAACTCGATCTGCACGTCATCGCCGACAACTACGCCACACACAAGCATGAGAAGGTTAAGCGGTGGCTGAAGCGCCATCCGCGATTCCACATGCACTTCATCCCGACAAGCAGCTCGTGGCTCAATATCGTGGAGGGGTTTTTCCGCAATCTTGATCAAAAACGCCTGAAGCGCGACGCGTTTCGCAGCGTCCCTCAACTCAAGAAAGCAATCATGGACTACATCGATAACCACAACGACGATCCGAAGCCGATTGTTTGGACCAAGGCCGCCGACGAGATCCTCGAAAAAGTCGGTCGCGCACGCGCTGCACTGAAAATGCCCCAACAGAGCGCATCACACCACTAGATGAGAAGCGCAAGCTGCAAAACGAGGTCTTGCGCCTGCAGGCGCTCTACCGCATGACGCAGCGGGCGGTGGGAATCACGGCAGACAAACCAGCAGCCAGGAAGGCAGGCAAAAAGACTCGGCGAGTACGTAAGAAGAGCCGTGGGGAGCGTCTCTTGCAGGGCCTGCGCCAGAAAGAAGATGGATCGTCGACTGGGTCCATGGATACACTGAATACCTCTTCAGCAGGAGGTGGATAATCATGGTGATGGGACGACCAAACAAGGGTGTGGGTCATGTGGATGGCTGCGAGGGATCAGTCATGAGCAAGAAGCGTTTGCGGGTGATTTTAGAGACCATTGCTGGCGATTTGTCGGTGGATGTGGCCTGTGCAAAGCTTGGCCTGCAAAGGCCGCGCTTTGCACAACTGCGGGCCATGGCCTTGCAAGGCAGCGTGGATGTCTTGGAGCCTGGTATCCCTGGTCGTCCTCGCAAGCACGATGTGGAGCGGGATGAGGAAGTGGCAAAGCTCAAGGAGCAAAACGAGCGATTGCAAATGGAGCTTGCCGCTGCAAAAGTGAAAGCCGAGCTTGCGCACATTGTGCCGTGGCATCGTCAGGCTGCGGAAAAAGGGGGCGGCAGAGTGAAGAGAAGAAACCAATGAATGCGGTAGCCGAATCATTGCCTGTCAAAAGAGCTGAAGATTTTGCAGTAGCCCGCCAGGCTGTGGTGAAGCTCATGGCGGACATGTCTGTCCCGGTGGGTGGTGCAGCCAGGATGCTCGGCTTTGCTGAGTCTACGTTACGTCGCTGGTGCCGGCAGATCCGGCAATGGTGTGCAGGTCAGGTCATGCGTTTGTGGGGCCGTCCTAGATTGCCAATCGATCCTTGGATCCGTAACGATGTGATCCATGCCATGCATGGCTGTGCTGGTCGAGCAACGGTGAAACAGCTGAAGAAAGCTTTCCCGCAGGTGGCTCGCTCGGAGTTGGAAAAGATTGCCCGACGTTTCAAGCGGATCATACGCAAGCGCAAACGACGATCGCTACATCATTTGCATTGGCAAAATGCTGGAACGGTTTGGGCCATGGACTTCAGCCAGGTCAAAGGACAGATCGAAGGGCAATGCGGGTATTTCCTTTGCGTGCGTGACCTTGCCAGTGGCTCGTGCCTTGCTTCGGTGGCGGTGGACACCCAGGATGCAGCCACAGTGGTGGGCATCTTGGAAAGTTTGTTTGTCTGCTATGGCGCGCCACTGGCAATCAAGGCAGACAATGGCTCGGGATTCCTTGCCCAGGACACCAAGGATTTGACCAAGAAACATGGGGTGCTCATGCTATTTTCGCCGCCGGGCTTGCCGTCGTACAACGGTGCTTGTGAGGCCGGAGTAGGCTCCATAAAGCATCGGGCACAGGAGATGGCCTTGATGCATGGGCGGCCAGGGAAGATGACTCTGGACGATCTGGAGGCGGCAAGATTGCAGGCCAACGCAGTCGTGCTCAGAGAGCGTGAGTATGAATGGACGCGCCAGGAGAAATGGAACGCACGGGAGAAGATATGTCCCGTAAGGCGGCAGGAATTGCAGACATGCTATGCCCGATGGCATGTGCGTCTGCGCATGGAACAGGGGATTGCACTGGATGTGCAACTGCCCCATGCTGAACAGGCTTCGCTGGATCGTATTGCGATCCGCGAGGCACTGTGTGAGAACGACCTTTTATTGATCCGGAGGCGTGACTAACGATGCTGATTAATGCTATTCAACGCGCCATCTTTTCCAGGTGGGTACAGCCACCTGAATTTGAACTCATCCTTCCCGGAGAGCGGGAATAGCAGGCCTCGTGAACCGGGTTGAGCGTCAAGTAGACCCCCTTGCACCCCCAGCTTGAGTCATTGTACTTACTGGCTGCAGCAAGAAGATCTTCAGGTGTCTTGAAGTAGCCAGACTCTACATGAGGGCCGGGGTAGCTAGGTGTCCGAGCGCCAAGCACCCGAACCTCCCGGACCTCTCCATGCTTCCAAAAAAGCTTGAGAACCTCACTCATAGCTCTCTTCCTCCATCATCTGATGGCACAAGGAGGTGCGGAGAGTCATCCAAATGAGACGTCCAATGTCTCCAGCCTCCGTCGAAACCATCGGTAGGTGTCAAGGTAGTTGTCGCCTGAAATGTATTCATCATGCTGCCTCCGCAGCTGCATGATGGGTGTTCGGGTTGAGCCTGACAGTTTCGATGCGCGACCAATCCCGCACGTTTCCTGACCAGCGCTCTGGATTTCGTGCACGGGCTTTTTCATACACTTCCCGGCGTTTTGCCAGGATGACAATGTCTTCCCCCGCATGGCGTTGAGCAGGGGTTACAAACTTGATGCCGCTATGCCGATGCTCGTGCCGATACCACTGGACAAACGCCACCAGCCAGGTCCTCGCATGCTCCAACGATTCAAATGGTCGGGCAGGATACTCTGGACGGTATTTGGCTGTTTTGAAGAGGGACTCTGAGTAGGGATTGTCGTCACAGACACCAGGCCGGCTAAATGAAGCCATGACGCCGAGTTCTTCAAGCTTTGCCAGCATAGTGCTGCCCTTCATTGGACCACCGTTATCGGAGTGAAGAGCCAAGCTGTCAGGATCCACTCCCTGCGCATCACAAGCCGATTGGATCAAGGCTGCCGCCAATACCTGGCATTCTTCCTCATAGATGGCTTCGCCCATGATGTCTCGGCTGAAGACATCGATGATCGTGTACAGGTAGTAAAACTTCCCGCGGATCGGGCCAGGCAAGTAACTGATGTCCCAGCTCCATACTTGGTTGGGTGCTGTTGCCACCAGTTCGCGGGGATGGTGATGTGTTGCTGGCTTGGCAGCAGCGCGATGCTTGAGCTGCTTTTCCTCGCGCAAGATTCGATACATCGTGGATTCAGATGCCAGATAGATTCCTTGATCGGCCAGCCTCGGCACGATCTGACTGGGAGAAAGGTCGCGATACTCTGGAGAGTTGAGGATTTGCAGGATCATACTTCGCTCAGCAGAGCTGATCTTGTTGCCGACCACGCTCTTTGGGCCAGCTCGCCGATCTTCACCGATGCCCTGCCGCTTCCAGCGTTGTAGTGTCCTTGAATCTACGCCAAGGGTCCCACACGCCTTGTGCAGCCGGGCACCGTTGTTGATGGCTTCTGTGACCAATCCTAAAATCAGGTCTCGCTGCTCGTGGGTGTGTCGCTGTCCTCGTCCCCCCAGATCTCTTGGACTTTTTTTTGGAGCACCAGCAAAGCTGCAGCCTCGGCCAAGGCCTTGTCCTTGCGGCGGATCTTCTTTTCCAGTGCTTTGATCTTCTTCGCATCCGGCGAAGCACCATGTCGCTTGGCCTTCTTGGGGTTGCTGAAAGCGGATTGTGCCGCCTCCATGACTAGTTTGCGCCAGTTTTCGAGCTCGACAGAGTGCAGTCCCTTTGACCTCAAAAACTCTCCCAGATCCTCCTCGGCCACTTTCATGGCCTCCATAACGACCTGCACCTTCTCTTCTGGGGTCCACTGACGTGGACTTTTCGATCCCTTCTCGGGCTTGCCTCCTGTACCGCTCATCAAGGAAACGGTACGTGCTTCCCTTACCCAACGCCAGAGGGTCGATTGGGCAACTCCAACCTCTGCTGCCAAATCCGGCGCAGTTATCCGAGAAGGACCAGTGTCGGTCATTCGCTGGACCATGCGCACTTTGAAACCATTGCTGTAAACCAAGAATCATCACTCCACCGCCCCACTGGATAACTTGTGGAAAACTCGCCCCCCATGGGGGGCGTTCACCCTGCGGGTGAACTTGTTGGATCGAGCCCAACCAAAGCAAGCTTTGGTCGGGTCCCCTCGATCCTCAGAGGCGACATCTATCCTGACACCGGGGGCGAAAGGCAATGAGCTACTCGCGAATGAAGTCCGAAGAGAAACGACTGCGTGCCGAGATCCGCAGGATCACCGAGATGGCTAAGGGAATCGACAAGGAAGAGGACGATCTCTTCGGTCCTGACTTTCGGGGTGACGAGCTCCCTGATGAACTTTCAAACCGGGAAAGCCGCCTGAAGGCTATCCAGGAGGCAAAGAAGCGATTGGAGAGACGCAAGGCCGAGGAGGACAAGCAAAAGGACGAGAAGAAGGCCAGCAAGGCCAAGGAAGAAGGTCGCGAGCTTCGGATGACTCCCCACCGGAAACATCCCAAGGGCAAGCCACGGCCAAAGGATCAGGAGAACTTCACGGACCCCGATAGTCGGATCATGAAAGCCTCGAATGGATTCGAGCAATGCTACAACGCTCAGATTGCTGTCGACAATACTGAGCAGCTGATCATCGCCAATGGAGTAACAAACAACGCTGCTGATAATGACCAGCTTCTTCCAATGGCCGAGAAAGCGATGGAGAACTCAGGCAAGCCGATAGAGCGCCTGCTTGCGGACGCAGGCTATCGCAGCGAGGAAAACTTCAAGCATCTCGAAAACGCCCAGATTGACGGTTTGGTTTCAGTTGGCAAGGAAGGAAAGAAACGACCGAAGACCAGTCCAGATCTCCAAGCTACTGCGCGAATGAAACGGAAGCTGGGAACCAACCGTGGGCGGGGCTGGTACCGAAAACGCAAACACATCGTTGAGCCGGTCTTTGGCTGGATCAAAAACGTGAGCGGCTTTCGGTCCTTCAGCATGCGAGGCATAGCAAAGGTGAGTGGTGAGTGGGACCTAATCTGTCTTGCAACCAACTTGAGAAGGCTGCACGGAAAGCTGGCGCTATGAAGGCCGAGGGAATTGGGCCATTACAGGCCAAGAAGCACTGATCTGCTCCCAAAAATCGTCAACGTGGCCCCAGGCCCAAAATCCATGCAGAATCCGTCGATCTGGATTTTCACAGCCCCACTAATGATTTTATCCAGCGGCCACCGAAGTGACGCTAAGTTGACTTTCCGTGGGGCAGACTCCTAGCCACTTCATGTCAGCAAAGGCTCTAAGTGTCATCTCGACAAGCAGCTTCCTGCCATTAAATTGGACGTTGAAAAACAACGCGTCAGACGGCGTTATGTCCTCCTTCAGATCGCTTACGATGCGCGAATGAAAGTTGCTCAGGAGAACCTCTGTGCCATCCGGGCGAATCAAGAGGACTCCAGCCTGGATCAGGCGGAAAGTATCACCGGTAATTGGGTCAGCAAGTTCGGCGCAGGGGCAGCCCTGGAAATGGTTGGGTTCTTTTGATACTCTGTTCACCGGTAAACCTCTTTGATTGGCCTCGTCTCCTCTTTGCTCGGCGGAGGCGGGGCCTAATTTTTTCCAGATTGCTCAAACATCCGGAACGGCCCATTCCGCTACATCCTTTTGCGATCACTCTCCAATCGCTTCACAAGCGTGCGGATTTCGTCATCGCTTTTTCCAGCGATGCGGGCCTTATTCATTTCATTCACTTCCGTGGAAGGCCAACCCACCGCCCTCTGACCAATGCTCACCGGTCTGGGCCACAACCCTTGGGCGATGTGGTTATAGAATGTGGAGCGGGAGTGACCGGCCGCAGCTAAGACAGTTGGCAGCCGCAGGATGTTCATAGTTTCCATAGGTCGTCCTTGGCACCCGGTGGCACCTATTGGGTCCTATGAGAACTAGGAGTCTGCCCCACGGAAAGTCAACTTAGCGCTACCCCGGTGGCAGCTGGATAAGTGATTAGTGGGGCTGTGAAAATCCAGATTGACGGATTCTACATGGATTTTGGGTCTGGGGCCACGTTGACGATTTTCAGGGTCAGATCAGTGCTTCTTGGCCTGTAATGGCCCAATTTCCTTGGCTTTCATAGCGCCAGCTTCCCGTGCAGCCTTCTCAAGTTGGTTGCAAGACAGATTAGGTCCCACTCACCACTCACCTTTGCCATGCCTCGCATACTGAAGGACCGAAAGCCGCTTACGTTTTTGATCCAGCCAAAGACCGGCTCAACGATGTGCTTGCGTTGTCGGTACCAGCCTCGTCCGTACTTGGTTCCAAGTTTCCGTTTCATTCGCGCAGTGGCTTGGAGATCTGGTTTGGTCTCCGGCCGCTCCTTTCCTTCCTTGCCCACTGAAACCAAACCGTCAATCTTGGCGTTTTCTAGGTGCTCGAAGTTTTCTTCGCTGCGATAGCCCGCGTCCGTAAGCAGGCGCTCTATCGGCTTACCTGAGTTCTCCATCGCTTGCTCAGCCATTGGAAGAAGTTGATCATTATCCGCAGCGTTGTTTGTGACTCCATTGGCGATGATCAGTTGTTCCGTTTTGTCGACAGCAATCTGAGCGTTGTAGCACTGCTCGAATCCATTGGAGTCCTTCATGATCCGGCTATCTGGATCCGTAAAGTTTTCCTGATCCTTTGGCCGTGGCTTGCCCTTGGGATGTATCCGAAAGCGAGCCATCTGCAGCTCGCGCCCCTCTTCCTTGGCCTTGCGAGCCTTCTTCTCGTCCTTTTGCTTGTCCTCTTCGGCCTTACGTCTCTCCAAGCGCTTCTTTGCCTCCTGGATTGCCTTCAGGCGGCCCTCCCGGTTTGATAGCTCTTCAGGCAACTCGTCACCACGAAAGTCAGGACCGAAAAGATCGTCCTCTTCCTTGTCGATTCCCTTGGCTATCTCGGTGATTCTGCGGATCTCGCCGCGCAGTCGTTTCTCTTCGGACTTCATTCGCGAGTAGCTCATTGCCTTTCGCTTGCTGGCGTTCGCCTTCACTTTGCTGCCATCCACTGCCACGGTGCCGAGCTTGACCAAGCCAGCCTCAGAAGCGAGCTGTACGATCTGGACAAAGAAGCTCTCGAACAAATCGACATGCTCCGCCCGAAAACGACAGATTGTGCGGTGGTCCGGCATTTGATTAGCTGCCAACACCCGGAAAGGCACGCTTTCTTCTAGGTGCTTGGAGATCTTGCGGGAGGAGAAGACCCCTGTGCAATACGAGTAGATCAAGACCCTCAACATCATCCGTGGATCGTAAGGCAATTCACCACTCCCGCAGATGCGGTAGCGGTCGAGGAGTCCATCTGTGTCCAACGACTCGACGGCGTCGTGGATGTACCACGCAAGATGGTCTTGAGGCAGCCAGTCACGGATTGACGGGGGTAGGAGGTACTGCTGGTTGAGATCTTGACCCTTTTTGAAGCGCGCCATGCCTTCAATACGTACAGGGATGGGCCAGGGGCTTAACCTTTTTCCCGATTTCGAGGGCGATCGGAGGCCGGATTCCTCCTCATCCCGTGGGGCAGACTCCTAGCCCAAACCAAACGGAAGAAAAGCTTGAAAGAGGCCTAGATAAGGGCGCGAGGGTGGCGCTAACCAGGGCGCCACCAACTCCAAAACAGTCCTGAAAACCGCATTCTTGCGGGGAATAATGGGCGCACACAACTTCCCTGTAATTATTTTTGGTCTCGCTTTGGTTTTGTCGCACGCGGACCAGTTGGTAAGTGGTCAGCGCGGATGATGGAAGCCATGATCCTTGCAACTCGATCAGAGACACCCTGTTTTTTTAGCCAATCAATTACATCCTGATTCCTAGGTGCATCCTCCGGATTGTCCGAGTCCCATGGCTTCCAAAACTTCACAACGGCAGCAGCCATCGATTTAAGCAATTTGGTATCGTAATTCCCCCACGGCCACTTGTAGGAAATTTCCGCTTGCTCTTTGCGACGTGGAAACTCACTCGGAATATCCAACCCAATATCTTCACACCACACACCAAATTCGATCAGATCCACAGACCCATCATTCTTGACATGTAAGGCATTGTGTTTGTGAGACTCTGCAATCTCCATCCGTCGCCGGAATTCCTTGATGCGATCTGATGGGGTTCGACCCACCGCAATAAACCCATCGAATGAAGATTGCTGCAAGTGAACATTTTCAGGATTCACGTTGCACGACAACGCCACAGCCAATGGTAGAGGCACTTCCCCCATCAGGCTCCACTTATTCCAATCGGGCTCATATGATAACTGCTTGCCTTTATCACTCATGGTGTCTTCTCAGTTCTCAGCATGTCCAGATAGTCCCCCCACTGCTGCATCATTTTTACCCGCTCCTCCAGGAACGTTGCACGGTTGTAAGCACGGCCCAGAGGATCTTTCACAGCGTGAGCAAGCTGATGTTCGATCAGATGCACAGGCACGTGCAAGATCTCATCCAACAACGTTCTCGCCATCGCCCTGAAGCCGTGCCCTGTCATCTTTTCCTTGGGAATACCCATACTCCGCAAAGCAACTAGCACTGCGTTTTCACTCATGGGCTTTCCATTCCTCCTCAGCCCAGGAAAAACAAACTCCCCGCATCCAGTCAGTGGATACAGCTCGCCAAGGATTTCCTTGGCCTGAGCTGACAGAGGAACGATGTGTGGTTTTTTTGTTTTGGAGACAATGAAGCGCCACTCTCTGGAATCTAAGTTGATGTCTTCCCATCTGGCGTGCCTCAGCTCGCCTGGGCGAACCAATACAAGAGGAGCCAGCTTCAAGGCTCCGTGAACTATGGGGCTGCCCTGATAACCGTCGATGGCCAGTAGCAACTCCCCAACCCCTTTAGGATCGATTATCGCTGCATGGTGCTTGGTCCTCACTGGCGGCAATGCTCCGCGCAAATCGGCAACAGGATTACGATCAACTCGCCCAGTCGCAATGGCATAGCGGAACACCTGCCCAAGGTTAGTCAGCAGGCGGTGAGCTGTCTCCAGTGCACCTCTACTTTCTACTCGGCGCACAACAGCCAACATCTCTTGAGCACCAATTTCGCGCATTGATCGATTTCCGATCCACGGAAAGGCATCACGCTCCAGCCGACGAATGACCCTATCAGCATGACTAGGCACCCACGCCTGAGCTTGCTTGGCAAACCACTCTCGACTCACCACTTCAAAGCTGTTCGATGCCAGCTCGGCCTTCGTCGCTTTTTTTGCTTTACGGTGAGCACTTGGATCGATGTCATCCGCCAAGAGCCTCCGTGCATGGTCCCGGCGCTCCCGCGCCTTCTTCAGCCCAACATCCGCATAAACCCCCAAGCTGAGACGCTTTTCTTTACCGCCAAATCTATACTTGAACCGCCACCACTTCCCGCCAGCAGGAGAGACTTCCAGGTAGAGCCCACCGGAGTCGAATAGCCTTACGGGTTTAGGGCCTGGCTTGGCGTTCTTGATCTTGGTGTCGGTTAGGGGTTTGGCAACCATGCTGGGGGCAACTCATTTCAAGGATGTTCAGTTGCCCCATAACTTGCCCCCAGTTGCCCCCAGTTGCCCCCGGATGCCACTGGAATTTCTTGCACCCAATCGGAACGTAAATCCTAAACAATCCCTAAACTATCGGTGCCAGCGAACGTCTTTGGACTTCCTTGGAACCCATGGAGAGAGAAAATGGTGGAGGCGGCGAGAATCGAACTCGCGTCCCGTGATACCCCGGCGAAAGCTTCTACGTGCGTAGATCGTTATTTATTCTCGGCGCCAGGCCTCCAACGATCAGGATGCCTGTCTACCCAGCTCGACTGTTGTCTCGCATCACCCAGGCCGAGCAGCCAGGTGAGGCCAGCCTGCTAAGTTGCGTCTCAGCCCCCCGCAAGCAAAGGGACATCGACGTGGCTACACTTTAGGCAGCCATTGCTACGCGCGTGTTGGCACGTAAAGTTTTTCCGGGTTTTTAACGAGGCCACCCGGCCCTCGGCACGCCACTCCCGTCGTGACAGCATCCGGTCAATACCGATCGCCCCCACTGTTGGAAGTCTATTTATCGACCACCAGCGACAGGAACGCAAGGGCCTGCTAACGAACCCGGCGCATCTCCCGCCGGTCATCCTTCTTACGCAGATCCTGGCGCTTGTCGTGGGTCTGCTTGCCTTTGCACAGAGCCAGCAGCACCTTGGCGTGGCCGCGACTGGAGAAGAAGAGTTCCAGCGGCACCAGGGTCAGACCCTTCTGCGTCACCTTGGCTTTCAGCCGCCGGATCTCCAACCGCCGCAGCAGCAACTTGCGCTTGCGCACCGGCTCATGGTTACCGGTGCGGGCGTGGGCATAGGGCTCGATGCGGGCCCCCACCAGGAAGATCTCGTTGCCGTAGATGCGGCCAAAGGCCTCGTCCAGGCTCACCAGCTTTTGCCGCAGGGATTTGACTTCCGTCCCCTGCAGGACAATTCCCGCCTCCAGGGATTCCAGGATTTGGAACTCGTGCCGGGCCTTCTTGTTCAGCGCCACCGTCAGCCGGTCGTCGTCTTGTTTCTTCTTCGCGGCTGTCATGCTGGGGGAAATCTAGGTGCTAAGGGGCTCTTAGGCAATAACGGCGCATTTGCGACTGTGCCCTTGCAAAGCAGCGCCGGTTGGCTAATTTGCCCCGCCCATCCGAGCCCAGGTGGCGAAATTGGCAGACGCGCTAGGTTCAGGTCCTAGTGGGAGTAAAATCCCGTGGAGGTTCAAGTCCTCTCCTGGGCACCAACTTCACCTTTTCACCCTTTGAAGTTGCCCTTCTTTTCGGATGCGTAGTCCCCTCAATTCTCAGGTCCCCCTAGCCGACGAGGACGAGTTCCCGCCGCTGCAGCTGGGCCCCCTGCAAATCTGGCCACCGGTGGTCCTGGCGCCCATGGCAGGCGTCACCAACGCCCCCTTCCGCAGTCTCTGCCGCCAGTTTTCCGGTGACCGCTGCCTCTACGTGAGCGAGATGATCACCGCCCACAGCTTTGTCGCCGGCCATCAGAAGACCCGCCAACTGGCCAGCTTTGGCGCCGACGAGAAACTGCGCAGCACCCAGCTGTATAGCACCGACGCCAAGGCCTTGGGCCTGGCTGCCCGCATCCTCACCCAGGAGATGGGGGTTGGCCACATCGACATCAACCTGGGCTGTCCGGTGCGAAAAATCACCGGCAACGGCGGCGGCAGCGCCATCCCCCTGCGCCCCCGTTTGATGGCGCGGCTGGTGGGAGCCGTGGTGGAAAATGCTGGCACCGTGCCGGTGACGGTGAAGTTTCGTAAGGGCATCGACGACCAGCTGCTGACCTTCATGGATGCGGGACGGGTAGCCCAGGAGCAGGGCTGTGCTGCGGTGGCCCTGCACGCCCGCACCGCCGCCCAGCTGTATTCAGGCGAAGCTGATTGGCAGGCCGTGGGCCAGCTCAAGCAGAGCCTGCAGATTCCGGTGCTGGGCAATGGCGACATTTTCGAAGCCTTCGACGCCCTGCGCATGATGCGGCAAACAGGTTGCGATGGCGTGGTCGTCGGCCGTGGCTGCCTGGGGCGGCCCTGGCTGTTTGCCGATCTGGTGCGGGTCTTTGCCGGCCAGGAACCCGCAACCCCTCCCAACCTGGGTGAGGTGATGGACATCGCCTGCAAGCACGCCCAGCTGCTGGCGGACTTCTTTGGCGAAGGCATCGCCATGCAGCAGATGCGCAAGCATATGTCCTGGTACACCAAGAGCTTTGCCGGTATGTCCAAGGTTCGCCCGCAGCTGCAGAGGGTCAGCAGTCTGGCAGAGTTGCAGCAGGTGTTTGCTGAGCTGCCTCGAGACCTGCCCTTCCCCGAAGCCGGCCTGCGGGTGAAACGTGGCAAGGACTCACACCAGCAAACCGTAAGACTGCCGCATGGCTTCCTGCAGGATCGCCAGGCGGACCATCCCCACCCCAGCAGCCTGACCGATACGGACAGCAGCCTGAGTGGCGGCTAGAGAATATTCTCTAGACCTCTTCCAGGTCGGCCCAGAACTTTTGCCGCACTTCTTCCGGCGACTGGCCGGTGAGCTTCCGGAAGAATTCCTGCATCACCTGATTGATCAGGTCCCAGTCCTCCATGTGCAGGGCGTCCACTTCATGCAGAACCTCCAGAGTTTCTGCCATGCCATCGGACAAGCTCCGCTCCATGGCCTCATCCACCCTGGCCGGGTCCCAGGACCCGCGGCGATGGCTTGCCAGCAGGTTCTGATCCGACAGCAGGCGCCCCATGAAGACCGCGGCTGATTGGTCGGGAACACGGCAAAAGTGGTAGGTATCGGCCACCGCTTTGGGCAATTCCAAGGCCCGACGTGTGTGTTCCAGAACCCGCTGGCGGAGCAGGTTCAAGGCGGTCCGCCGGGGGTTGGTGAGCTCCACCTGGTCCTGGCCAGCGCGACGCTGGGGCAGTTCGGCCTTCTTGATCCGCGGCCGCTGGCCCACAAACCCGCCTGCGTTGCCGGTGCCCCCAAAAACTGAAGCACCCACCGGTCTGATTTCACCACTGGCCATGCGAGATATTACCCCTGGCGGACCAGCTCCCAGCCGATTCCACCTAGTCTCATTCTCGGACAAGGGCGTTGCACCTTGAGCCAGTCAGCAACGAATTCCGGCTTGCCATTGGGTAAGGGGTGGGGATCTTGTATATTTTGCCGGCCTAGGCACTTGTGTGCCATCTGACCTACGATGCGGCCGCCGGCACAACGCCCCGCCCCATCGACCAATCCATCTCGACCAAGACCCTGACAGGGCCAACACTATCGATCCGCTCATCATTTCGCCTTCCGGACTGGACCACCAGCTTCTGGATCAAGACGCCGTCCGTTCCCTACAAAGGCTCACCTCACGAGGCTTCCAAGCCTATCTGGTTGGAGGCTGTGTACGAGACTTGCTCCTGGGGCTGAACCCCAAGGATTTTGACATTGCCACCGAGGCAAGGCCACAGCAAATCAAGCGGCTCTTCTCCCGCAATTGCCGCATCATCGGCCGCCGTTTCAAGCTGGCACACCTGCACTTCAACGGCAACCAGAAGATCCTGGAAGTGGCCACCTTCCGCAGCAGCCCCAATGATGAAACAACCGCTGAGCGGCGGGGAGAGGAAGACGAGGAAAGCAATGAAGTTGTCGTCGGCATGCAAGCCGACGAGTTGACTGCTGAGGCGTTGACTTCTGAGGTATTGCCTGCTGAGGAAGGGGCAGACGGCAACAACGAGGAGGGCCTCGGCGAAGCTTCCTCGGAAGCCGCCAACTCAGAAGCCACAGCAGAAGGCGACGACAGCCCTGCCAAGGAAGACGGTTTCGCAGCAGCAGAAGCTGCCGAAGAAACTGCCGAAGACAGCAACTCCGAGGACCGCGACTCCGAAGACCGCGACTCCGAGGACAGCGACACTGACCAAGCAGCTCCCGCCGAGGAGGAGGATCTGCTCATCGTGCACGACAACGAGTTCGGCACCATGGAGGAAGACGCCCTGCGCCGGGACTTCACCGTCAACCAATTGTTCTTTGACCCCCTGAAGGACGAGATCATTGATTACGCCGGCGGCATGGAAGACATCCGTCGCCGCCTCATCAAAACCATTGGTGATCCGCAGGTCCGCTTCAGAGAGGATCCAGTGCGCATCCTGCGTGCTGCCAAGTTTGCCGGCCGACTCGGCCTGCAACTGGATCCTCCCAGCCGTGAGGCCATGGTGGCGGCGGCACCTGATCTGGTGCGCTCGGCTCCTCCTCGGGTGCTGGAAGAAATCCTCCGCCTGTTGCGTGGTGGCTATTCACTGCCTTCTTACCTGATGTTGCGAGATGTGGGTGCCCTGCAAGCCATCTTGCCGATCATACAGGACTACTTGCAAGATGCGGACAGTGCTGAGCGAGCTGTGTTCTGGCGCCTGCTGGACTGCCTGGACAATGCCGTGCGCCGCAAGGGTCCGCCCTCCAGCGCCCTGCTACTGGCCTGCCTGTTTGTGCGGCCGGTATTGGCCCTGGCCGCCAAGCAGCCGGATCGCAGCCTCACCACCCTGGCGGAAGAAATCCTTGGCCCCATCTCCTTGCAACTCCGCCTGCCCCGGCGGGATGCGGGAGGCCTGAAGCGCATTTGTGGAGTGCAGGCTCGCTTCATCAGCAAAGGGCGCCGTCGCTTCCGCATGGCATCCTTCCTGCAAGACCCCTACTTCACGGAAGCCATGCATCTGTTTCAATTGCAGGTCCAGGCCAGCGGCGAATACCAAGAGGAGTTGGATACCTGGAAGGGACTTCGCGCTGAAGCCATCGCCAAGGACTCAGCCAAAGAAAAAGAAGTCGACCAGGCCAGAGATACCGGCGAAAGCAGAGCCAAGAACACCCGCGGTTCCCGCCAAAGCAACTCCCGACAAAGCAACGCTCGCCAAGAAGGGGGTCCAGCCAACAAAAAGACGGCGAAGAAGAAGACCAGCCAATCACGCAAGAATACAGGCAAGGATGCGGCAGTACGCAAACGGCGTGAATCCCAGGTGCAAACCATTGAGCCGGAGGCCATGGACCTGTCCGCATTCGATGTTGAACTGGATCCCAAGCGAGTGCCCACCTTCAGCTCCATCGTCGAGGGCGGTCAACATAAGAAACGCCAAAGCAAACCTGGCCCACGAGCCGACGACGACGGCTTCAAACCTCCACCGCCTCCTGGTAGTGAACAGGATCAACCTGCGTCTCCGCCGCCGCCACCGGCTGCAGAAGATGATGTATTCGGCGACTGGTAGCCATTTGCCATGAAATCGCCCAAGGTCACCACTCAGACATTGCGATCCATGAAGGCCGATGGCGAGAACATCGCCGCCCTGACCGCCTATGATTGCCTGTGGGCCTCCTTGCTGGACCAGGCAGGCATAGACGTCTTGCTGGTTGGGGATTCAGTGGGCACTGTTGTCCAGGGCCACGACACCACGGTGCCAGTGACCATGGAGCACATGCTCTACCACACGCAGATGGTATCCCGCGGCACCAAGCGGGCCTTGGTCATCGCCGACATGCCATTCATGTCCTACCAGGTGAGCTTGCAGAAAGCTCTGCACAATGCTGGCCAACTGCTGAAGGTAGGCAATGCGGAAGCCGTCAAGGTGGAAGGCGGCAAGAGTGTGGTGAACACCGTGCGCCATCTGACTGAGGCTGGCATTCCGGTGATGGGCCACCTGGGCCTGACCCCCCAGAGCATTCACAAGTTTGGCACCTACCAGGTTCGGGGCAAGGAACCTGCAGAAGCGAAAAACATCCTGGCAGACGCCAGAGCTTTGGAGGAGGCCGGTGCTTTTGCTCTGGTATTGGAGAAGGTTCCGGCAGAACTTGCCGCGCAAGTCACTGCCAAGGTCTCCATCCCCACCATCGGCATCGGCGCCGGCGCCAACTGTGACGGCCAGATCCTGGTCACCCACGACATGCTAGGCCTGTTTACCCGCTTTCATCCTCGCTTTGTCCGCCGCTATGCCGAATTGGCGCAGACGGCAGACGAGACCCTGCGTTCCTACGTGCAGGATGTCCGCCAGGGCTCATTTCCCAGCAGCGACGAAAGCTACTAGTGGTATGACGCAGAATTAGTAGGCCTTTATATTAAGCCTCCCTACGCTTGCGGTGCGTAGGTATCGTTGGAGGCAAGACGATGCGCGTTGCAGTAGAGATTCAACTTACCAAGAGCGAGCGAAGCACCCTGACGAATTGGTCACGCAGTCGGAGAATTTCGGTGAGGCAAGCTCAGCGAGCCCGAATGATCCTTCTTGCCGCTGATGGCTACTCGAATGCGGATATAGCTGAGGAGATGAGGGTCAAGCGACACACTGTGGGGCGTTGGCGAAACCGCTTCAGCGAGCATCGCCTCACTGGTATAGAGAAGGACCTTCCTCGGGGAGGTCGTCCCCGTGCGAACGAGGAAGTTGAGAGTGAGATCATCCGCATGACTACGCAAGAGATCCCCGCGAACGCGACACACTGGAGCACGCGACTCCTTGCAGAGGAGATGGGAATCACGCAGTCGATGGTCCACCGCACATGGAAGGCCAACGGTCTGAAACCTCACTTGGTGAAGACGTTCAAGGTCAGCAACGATTCTCGGTTCGAAGAGAAGCTGCGCGATGTGGTAGGTCTCTACCTGAATCCACCCGAGAATGCACTCGTCTTTAGCGCGGACGAAAAGACGTCAATTCAGGCTCTCGATCGGACCCAGAAGAGCCTTCCACTGGTCAAGGGCCGATGCGGCACGATGACTCATGACTACAAGAGGAACGGAACAACCACCTTGTTCGCCGCGATCGAGTTGGGTCACGGCGAAGTGATCGCAACCTGCATGAAGCGACATCGACATCAGGAGTGGATCAAGTTCCTGAGAATGATCGACGAGCAAACTCCAGCTGAACTCGATCTGCACGT